>NZ_FOZI01000007.1:0-6390 GCF_900114495.1 Dyella sp. OK004
GAGCACGCCGCCTGCTCTCAGGCCATTTCTCTTTGGTTACTTTCTCTTTGGGCCAACAAAGAGAACGTGACCCGGCTCGCGGCAGCGAGGCGGAATGCCCGCTGCATAAGCGGCCAGGTCGCAATAACCCAACATCACAGCATCAGCGATATGGAACAAGCTCTAAGGTCGCGACGCCACAGCGCATAACGAAGCCCTATAGATCGATGCCACCGGCCCACCATCAAGCGTCAATTGCTGATCCGCCACAGCGATCACCCCATGACGATGAGAGATGACCACCATGATCGTATGCGGAAGACGTCGTTTCAGCACAGCAAGCACGCTCAATTCGGCCGCCGCGTCGAGCGCGCTAGTGGCTTCGTCCAGCAAGGCCAGATAGGGCTGGCGCAACAACACCTGTGCCAGCAGCAGCCGTTGCAGCTCGCCGCCGGACATGCGGCTCGACGCATCGTGCAACGCCATATCAAGCCCATCAGACGATCGCGCCAGGCGTTCATCGAGACCGACATCCGCGAGCACACTGCGCAATCGATCTTCCGTCGCCTCGGGCGCGGCCCACAGCAGACATTCGCGCACCGTGCGCTGCCATGGGCGCACGCTTTGGCTGACGTACGCACCGTCCCTGACCCGCTCGCAGTAATCATCGAAGTCGATGGTGTGCCCGGCAACCCGCGCGCTGAACGCCTGCGGCGCCATCATGCCGGCGAGAACATCAGTCAGACTGCTCTTGCCGATACCGGAATCGCCATAGACCAGGGTCAGCTCGCCAGGCTTCAGCACCAGGCCGCTGACTACCACGCCCGCGGATGGCGGCGTCACGCGCAGGGTGTCGATATGCAATGTGTCGCGGGACACTGGACGTCTTGCCGCTACGTGGGCACCGGACGCTTCCACGTCCATAAAACGCTGCCAGAGTTCGAGCGCCGAACCGGCCGTGCGCAACTGCTGAAAACTCTGCCGCGTGGAGGCCAGATAGGGCAGCAGTCGCCCGAGCAGCAAACACACCGCGATAAGCGATGCCTGCTCTACGCCGCCCCAGCGCTGGGCGAGCACGAAGATAAGCACGATGCCGCACGCCGCCAGCACTTCCACCACCAGGCGCCCCGACGCCACGAGTTCCAGCTGGCGCCGATAACCATCGCCAAGACGCGTGGAAGTTTCTCCATAACTCGCCTTCTCCGCCTCTTCGCGACCAAACGAACGCACATGACGCAACCGGCGGGGAAAATCCTCGCTATGCCAGAACAGGCTGGTCATATCGGCAACATACTGTCGGCTCACCTGCGCCTGCTCGCGGCCAAACATGCGCGATGCCATCAGACCAACAACGGCCAGCAGCGGTACCGCGAGCACCAAAGGCGGCGACACCCACAGGGCCAGCCCCAGACTGACCATGCTTGTAAGGCCCACCACCAGCAACTGCAGTAAAGCCGCGAATCCCTGCACGGCAATCTCGACGTTATGGGTGAGCGCATTGGCGATTTCGGCCGACGTCAGATCCGCCAGTGCGCGCAGTGATGCGTCAATCAATCTGGCGTGAACCTGCTGGCGAAGACGCACGCCGTAACGGCTGACCAGCCGCGCGCCCAGGCGCGCTGTCTGCCAGCGCAACAACGCGAACACGGCGGTCACGCCCGCGAACAGCAAAGCCCGCGCGCCCCACCCACCGCGCAGATCGAGCAGACCGCCCACGAGCGGTGGCGGCAAGCCCGGCTGGATCAGCGGCACGAGACTTACCGCAGCCAAGCCACCCGCCACTGCCGCGCCGAGCGACAGCAGAAGGTAGACAGCGATTTCCGCCATGTCGCCGCGGGTGAGCGTGCGAAGCATCACGCGCAGCCATGGGTCAGGCGCGTCATGTGCGCGGGATGAGTGATCAGCCATGTTCGACTATTCCTGATTAGCGTCGAATCTCAGCTACGCGAATTCTTGGCTCCCTCCCCTGCTAGCAGGGGAGGGCTGGGGAGGGGTGAGTACTTGAGAAAGCGTTTCGGGAGAGGCTTTCTCAAGGGACTACCCCCTCCCGGCCTCCCCCTGCGAGCAGGGGAGGAGAAAGTCGCACGCAGCTGAGATTCGACGCTAATCAGGCCACTCCATAAGGGCAGCGAAATCCATGGCCGCAGAAGCCTGATATGTCGATGCAGAATGACGCACCCTCCGCCGTGGTTCGATCGCGTGAGTGCCTAACCCCACGAGGAAGGTTGCGTAGACATGGCCATCCCGGCCATGCGACAAGTCAGCCCAGCAAGGCCTGCAAGGCGTCGACGGAACGATCTGGATGGGTACCCCGACGCAGTTCGTACACGCCTAGTGCTGCAAGGCGCTGCTGGAACTCCCGCCAACCGGGCTGACCGGATGCATAGGTCTGATCGAGGATCAGCCGCGGAGCGACATCGGCGTCAGGAATGCGTGTCAGCAGGTTCTCCGGATCGTCGGCCCGCTGGCTGGAAACAAACACGGCGCCTGCCAGCTCAAGCGGCGCTGTGGCCACTGGGCCATGCCCGCACCGCAGGTCGGCCTCATGCTTTTCCACACCGCTTCGTCGGCGAATAACCGGCGCCTCGCCGATCCAGCCTTTGATCCCTGCGTCGTCGATGAAACGCAACGCCTCACCCTGCACATGCAGGAAGTTCGCTACACCAGTCGCCATCATGCTGCCCGGCTCCACGAACACGGCGTCTTCAGCCAGAAAATCGAGCCCGCCCAGCAGGCTGTGCAACGCCAGTGTCGACTTGCCCGACCCACTCGCACCCAACAGCAACAGACCCCGCCCATGCCTGCCGACGCAAGCGGCATGCAGCGGGACCAGACCAAGACCGCGGGTCGCCAGCGTAAAGACAGCAAACTCGATCAGCTCGTAGCGCACGTAATAAGGACGATCGAGCATGTCCTCGGAGGCCACCACCAGCGCCCTGCCCTGCGTCGGCGACATCACGACATAGTTGGCGGCATCCATCACACCGCACAGCAAACCGGCACCCGATTGCATGCGCACCGGTGGCGGCTCGCCCGCCAGGGGTTCCTTGCGCGCTAGCGCCAGTCGCAGTTCGACATGGAACTCCGGCGCGATGACCGGCAGCTGATGTGGCGGCAGGCCGGCATAGGCTGCTTCAACCAGGTCGAGCAACCGCGTGCTGGCACTTTCGAACCGAAAGCTTCCCCCGAGTAACTGCTTGCGCAACACGCGGCCGTCGTCACCCCGCTCAAGGAAGGGATCGGCGCCCATTACGCCCTCGGGATGGCATGAAGTTGAAGGCATGAAATGGATGACATGCGCGTCGGTCAAAGGATCGCCGCATGTGATAGCACAACGCTTCGCCAGCGGTCACTCAAATAATTTTCTTCCACAAGGCAACCCCGGCCAGACAACTTGGCACTCACGTCCAACTGAACGTTAAGCGCGGACAGCAACTGGGCAGTCCCGTTGTGCGCGTGCACCCGCCGCATGTCCCGATAAGGCTCTCCAGAGATGCTAAAGATTCAGGTCGGCCACTCCTACTATCTGCATTTCGACAAAAAACAGTGGGAGCGTGGCAAACCCTACCCGCCACTAGCCACCATCCAGGTTGCCGCCATGCTGCGGCAGCTGGGACACGACGTGGCCTTGTTCGACTCGATGCTCGCCGAGGATATGCACGAATACGAAAAGGCGGTGCGCTCGCTGCGCCCCGATGTCGTCGTGCTCTACGAGGACAACTTCAACTATCTCACCAAGATGTGCCTGGCGCGCATGCGTGAAGCTGCGTGCCAGATGATCGGCGAAGCGCGCGCCAACGGCGCTAGAGTGATCGTTGCGGGCTCCGATGCCTCCGACCAGCCGGACGTATTCCTGGCCGCCGGCGCTCAGGTCGTGCTGATCGGCGAAGGCATCGCACCATTGGTCGAGCTCGTGAAACGACTGGAGCGCGATCCCGCTATCGAAGATGCGGCGTGGACCGCCGGTATCGCAGGTGTGGCGTCCGTAGCCAACGGCCAGGCGCGCGTTGGCGCCGTGCCACCCGATCCGCGCATCGCCGGGCATCCCGCCTGGGACCTGATCGACATCGAGCGCTATCGCGCGATGTGGCAGGAGCGCCACGGCTACTTCAGCCTGAACATGGCGGCGTCTCGCGGCTGCCCTTTCCGCTGCAACTGGTGCGCCAAACCCATCTGGGGCAATCACTACAACCGGCGACCCGCGCGCGATGTCGCTGAAGAGATGACTCACCTCAAGACGGCTTTCAAACCTGACCACATCTGGCTGGCGGATGACATCTTCGGTTTCCACGTGAGTTGGGTGGAAGAATTCGCCACGCATCTGGACGACCTCGACGGCTCCGTCCCGTTCACCATTCAGACGCGCGCCGACCTGATCAGCGAACGCATGGCCGCCGCGTTGAAACGCGCGGGTTGCGCCGAGGTATGGCTGGGTGCCGAAAGTGGCAGCCAGCGCGTGCTGGACAGCATGAACAAGGGCACGAAGGTGGCCGATCTCATCGCGGCACGCGAGCGGCTGGGCAGAAATGGTATTCGCGTGGGCTTTTTCATCCAGCTGGGTTATCTCGGCGAGCAACTGGTCGACCTGCTGGCGACACGCGACCTGATCGTGCGTGCTGCGCCCGACGACATCGGTGTCAGCGTGTCCTATCCGTTGCCGGGCACGAAGTTCTACGAGCAGGTCAGATCCCAACTTGGCACCAAGACACATTGGCGGGAAAGCGACGATCTCGCCATGATGTTCCACGGCGCCTACGACTCGGAGTTCTACCGTTGTTTCCGCGACCTGCTGCACGAGCAGGTAACGCTCCAGCAGTCGCCGAGCCCGCCATCATCGAACCATGGACGACAGCAAGATCATGACCATGCACAGGCCATGATCGACGCGAGATGGAATGCCTTACTCGCCCGCGAGCACCTGCACCGCACGGAACAAGCTCTGCTCCCTCTGCCTCTGGCGGCTCCGAACAAAGCCAAGGCTATGAGTTAGCCGACATGCTGCCCCCGCTGAGAATCCTCAAGACGACCTTGCGGCGCACGACGGAAATGCTGGCCCACCAGCTCGCGAAGCCGCGTGAAGACACCCCTGATTGGAACGAACTCGAATGGCGAACGGCGATGGCGGTTGCCGCCGCGCATGGCATATCGCCACTGTTATGCACGCTTCCCCGCTGGGATGACCTGGCATGGTCGCAGTTTCTCGTTGACCAGCGCGCGCATGTCGAACATCGATGCGGGCGCATTTTCGCGCTGCTGGAACGGATCGATGCCGCAGCGTGTGCCGAGGGCGTAGCGGTGGTCCCGCTGAAAGGTTCTGCGCTGCATGCGCCAGGGCTTTACCTTCCCGGCGACCGCCCGATGGCCGATATCGATTTGCTGGTCCACGAACGCGATGCCGAAAAAGTGGGTGGCCTATTGCAGGCTCTCGGCTATGCGGAATCCTTTGCGCAATGGAAGCACCGCGTCTTCAAGCCACTGGAAGGTTCGCCACCGGCGGTACTTGGCGAACACCGCGATACACCGATCAACATCGAACTGCACACGCACATCCAGGAGCGGCTGCCGATGCATACGGTCGATATCACCGACCGCATCTATCCGAGTGAGCCGCAGCCCGGACTCAATCCCTACCCGTCAACCGCCGCCCTGTTGAGCCACCTGCTGCTGCATGCCGCGGGGAACATATGCAACAGGACGCTCCGCCTGATCCATTTGAACGATATCGCGCTATTGGCCATGCGCGTGCCGCCCAGCGAATGGGAGGCCCTTTGGGGTACCCACGCCAGCAACGACACTCCCTGGTGGGCGCTGCCACCGTTGACGTTGACGGCGCGCTATTACGGCGATGCCGTACTTGCCAAATTGCGCGACCCGTTGGAAACGCAATGCCCCGCATTGCTTCGCACTATCTCGCATCACCAGACCTTAACGCAGGTGTCCTGCTCGGAGTTGTGGTTGCATGCATTCGCTGGTGTCGAATGGTCTCGCTCGCTGGGCGAGGCGAAAAGCTATGTCACTAATCGTGTAAGGCCCTCAAAGGAGACCATGCAGGAGCGAAGCGACATGGTGCGCACACAGCTTTGGTTGCGGGATCAGCCCTGGGTTACGCAGTCGCGTGGGAGGCGCATGCTTAGGTGGCTCACCAGTGGGGCGCCTCGTATGGATACTCTTTATGTCGTGCGTGCTGCGTTGGCTTATCCCGCGGCGCTCGAATAGAGCGCACTTGGAGCCCTCTTCAGAATCTCTACGCCGGAATATGTGGCGAAGGTGCTGAGGGGTGTCCTTTGTGTTTGTTCGCGACAATCGTTGCGCTATTGCGACCTGGCCGCTTATGCAGCGGGCATTTCGGACGCCTGCCGGCGCCCGAGTCACTTTCTCTTTGCTGACCCAAAGAGAAAGTAACCAAAGAGA
>NZ_FOZI01000007.1:6605-121829 GCF_900114495.1 Dyella sp. OK004
TCTCTTTGGTTACTTTCTCTTTGGGCCAGCAAAGAGAAAGTGACCCGGCTCGCGGCAGCGAGGCGGAATGCCCGCTGCATAAGCGGCCAGGTCGCGACAACCCAACGATTGTTGCGAACACAAAAGCCCCCCGGCAGCCTGCCCCACATCCCCCAGCGTAGAGATCTCGAACAGACTCCCGATTCAACGCGACGAATCAGTCGCCAGCAATTGCAAATACAACGCCTCGAAAGCACGCGCGGTATGGTCCGCGTCTTCGACGATGGCCCTGCGCTGCGCAGAGATAGCCAGCCTCAACCGCAACTCCTCGTCCACAAGCAAGCCGCGAATGGCATCGGCCAATGCTTCCGGGTCCCCCACCGGGACGGCGAGCGCCCCCCACGGCGCCCATTCCGCGATATGCCCCACGGCGGTGCCAACGGTGGGCACACCCGCCACCGCAGCTTCAAGCGCAACCAGCGGGCCAGCCTCGTGTCGCGAAGACATCACCAGTACGTCGGCGCTTTCCATCAAGGGCCGCAGCTCGCTATGGGTCTTGAATCCCAGCAGGCGGACATGCGTCTCCAGTCCCAGCTCGCGCACCAGGCGTTCCACTTCGCCTTGCAGTGTGTCGACGCCGACGATATCCATCTGGAACGACAATCCCGACTTGACCAGCAACGCCAGCGCGCGCAACAGCGTGGCCTGGTCCTTGACACGATTAAGGCTCGCGACATGGATCAAGCGTGCCCGCTCTGTCCCCCGCCGGCGGGGAGCCAGCGGGGGCCATCCCCGCAGATCCACCCCGAGTGGAATCCGGCGGGCGCGCAGGCCGAGTGCCTCGACCGCATCGATCATCGGCTCGCTGGCCGCGGTGATCACATCCGTACTTCGCAAGACCAGCGCCTCGCGTAGCCGGGCCTTCCACGAACGCCGTCCGCCGTAGCCTATGTCGTTCAACGCGACCAGCTCGCCACCGGCGATGTGCACCAGGCTGGGCAGATTCAACAGCGCCGCCGCCACAATCGCGATCAGGCTGCACGACCCCGAAAAAAACGCCTGAATCAGGTCGAACGGTTCGCGCTTGTGTTCGCTGCGAATTGCCTGGATGGCACGAAGGCGCGTGCGGCGATTGCCGATATTGTGGATATGAGCACCGACAAGTTGCCAGCACGCGGGCTGCGCCTCCTGATGCAGGGCGAACACATGCACCTCATGCTCCCGCGCCAGCCGCTCGATCAGTGCCAGCAACACCGGGATCACCCTGTACTCGCCCGATCGATCGACACCACCCGGCACCACCAGCGCAAGCTTCATGGCGCCACCCGGTACTGGTGATCCAGCAATTGCGCATACGCGCTTTTCCATTGCCGACCCACTGCTGCAAACGACAGGTTGGCATCGAAATGAGCGCGCACCTGTTCGGAAGACGTGTGATCGGCCGCCATGCGCACCAGCGCTTCAGCCAGGGCATGGGCATCGCCGCAGGGCCACAGCGCACCGATACCGCTGGCGAGTGCGCGATGGGAAGGAATGTCTGTGATCACCGGCGTGACGCCGCACGCCATCGCCTCCAACACGGCATAGCTGCAACTTTCCGCGAGGCTGCCAGACACAAACAGATCCGACGCCCGCATGAGCGACTCCACCCTCGCGTGCGCGACCTTGCCCAGCAAGTGCACGCGCCCCGCAAGCCGCGGATCGGTGGCGATGCGCCGCTGCACCGCGCCCAGCAGCGGCGATGTGGCAAACGCGCACCACAGTTGCAATCCGGGCAGGCGCTCAGCGGCGAGCGCGATACCGTCAAGCACGGTCAGCGGATCCTTGCCTTCGCTCAAATGCCCTACCCACAGTACTGATGGACTGCCGTTGAGGCCGGTCTCGGCGCATGCTTCGGCGCGACTGCCCGGCGTGAATCGACAGCTCGACTCCGGTATGGCGAACACACGCGCCGAAGGCGCGAACATGCCTGCCCGTACGAACGGCTGCGCCAATACTGGCGCGGTGAAGGCAACACCCGAAGCTACCGCGTACCATCGTCGCCACTGTCGGCGATGCCAGTAACCGGGCACGCGGTCGGCATGATCCTGCAGCAGCACCGGCCGTCGTGGCAGATGCTGCGACACCGTATAGATGTCCTCGGCAAAGCCCAGGCCGTGAACGTGAAGCACATCGGCCTGGATCTCATCGAGCAAGCCGGCAACCCGCTTGCCTCGATGTCCTCTATCGCAGGTACAGTCGATGGCATGGTAGTCGACGCCCGCGCGCGTCAAGCGCTCAGCGTGTGCTGCCACCTGCACTACAGACACCCGTGTGCCGGAGCCCGCTACCAGCTCGGCGATATCCGCCAGCGACGGCCACTGCTCCAGCGTCTCAGCCAGCCGCTGGCCTTTCGGTGACGGTAGAAAGTTGATCTGCGCGACGTGCAAAGCGGCCTCCGTCTACAGGCCTGAAACCTGGGGCATGCGCAAGCGCACGAGCCGGTTAGCCAGGTTGAGTTCCCACGGACGGTCATAGCGGCGGAAGCGGTAGCGCCAGGATGCCGTGGCACTAAGTGCCCGCTTGGCCCAGGGTGGCGAACTCATGTCCTGCACGGTGGGATAGCGGCAACGCAGCACGGTCACGAAATCGTGAATGCGCCGGCGCATTTTGTCGTCGAGCCAGGGGGCGTCGGCGTGGCAGGCGTAGTTCACCCATTGCGGCTGCGTCCACTCTTCCGGCGTGCTGGGAAAAATCACCGGCTCGCCGTGGATATCACGCAATGGCGTGGCAGGTCGCCGGCCGCGATCCTTCTCGTTGCGGCTGCTTTCCGGCAGCGGCGTGTAGACATAGACGATGATCTCGGACTGCGGATTGATCCGCTTCAGCTCGCGGATGAACTCGAAAGTGTGCTCGGTCTCTTCTTCCGTATTTTCTGGCGGCGCAACCATAAAGGAGAGTTCGGGAATCACGCCGTGACGCCGGCACAACTCCGCCACCGCCAGCGTCTGGTCCGGCCGCGTACCCTTGCGGATTTCCTTGAGCATCTTGCCATTGGGTGATTCCGCACCGATGTAGGCCATCTTCAATCGGCTCTTGCGCACCAGTTTCCAGGCGTCGTCCGATAGGTTCAGCAGCGCATCCGCACGAGCATAGCACCACCATGGCAGCGCGTATTTGGCCATGACTTCCAGCAGCGGAAGCATGTCTTCTTCCCGATCGAAGAAGTTATGGTCGAAGTACTGGATCGAGTCGGCGCCAAGCTTGTATTTCAGATAGCTGAGATCGCGCTCGAGACGCGCAGCGGCCGGCAGCATGGTGGTGCCGCCGAACATCGCCGCCACACCGCAGAACGTGCAATGGAACCGGCAACCGATCGCCACCTGGTGCGCCGCGGTACGCCGGCCAAGGAAGGTGCGTGCCAGGTATTGCCGCGGATCGCCCAGCTTGTCGTAGGGCAAGACACGCCCCGGATCGGCGAAGGTGAAGCGACGGCTAGGGTTATGCACAACGGCACCTTGCCGCTTCCACGACAGCCCGGCAATGTGCGCCGGCGCCACCGGCGATTCCGCGCTCAACGCGGTAACGAGTTCCTGCAGAGTTTGCTCGCCCTGCCCCCGGATGGCGTAATCGACATAGGGGGCGGACAACGCCACGTCCGGATAGAGCGTCGGAAAATATCCACCCCACACAATCGGCAAGGCCGGAAAGCGTTCGCGTATCGCCTGCGAAACAGCGATGGCTGGTGCGGTCTGCGGGCCGCCCATGACGCTGATGCCCACCGCATCGAACCGTTCCTCCTCAAGGGCACGTAGCGTGGCGGCCACGACATGCCGGTCGATATTGCCGTCGATGATGCGGCTGCTGCCGTTTCGATCCAGCGTGGCGGACAGGTTCAGCAGTGCCAGCGGAAACCGTGCGCTCGCGCGGCGGGTGATGGTCGGATTGACGAGCAAGGTGTTGGGCGGGTTGGGCATACGAAGCTCTGCCTGCAGTCATTCGGCTGAAGTGATTCAGGGTGTGCGCCTGAGCTGGAAGACCAGTGCCACCGGCACCCGCAAGGCGATCGGATCGAAGCGCGCTTCTACGGGAATGTCCACCGGATCGAGCATGGGTTCGACGACCTGCTCAATCTCCAGGCCCAGCGCCGCGCAGGCGGCATGCCAGTGGCTATAGAGATGCGCTGTGTGGCGTACGGCGTAGCGTTTTTCGCCCGCCTTGAAATCGCGCAGCCAACCCAGCGCGTGACCGGTGGGATGCACGTCACTGCACAACAACATGCCGCCCGGTCGCGTGACGCGGCGCAGCTCGGCCAGTGCCTGTTCCAGATGATCGAGATGGCCAAGAACCAGGCCGCAGACCGTGAGATCCGCCCAGGCACTGGGCATCGGCAAGGCATCCAGGCTGCCCTGCACCAGCTCGATCAAAGCGTCGCTGCGGAGGTCGGCCAATTCGTCGCGTGCGCGGTCGAGCATCGCCTCCGAAGGGTCTACTCCGGTGACACGCGTCGCGCCACGATTCAGCGCGTGCCGCATATAGCGACCGCTGCCGCATCCGGCATCGAACACGCTGAATCCCGCCAGTTCGGCCGGCATCAGGGCCAGCATGGCGTTCTGCTCCGCCTGCATCACCGGATTGTGCGCGCGCGCAGGATAGTGTGGCGCCCATAGTGTGTAAGCCTCGGCAGGTTCGAGGATGGGTGTGTCGCTCATACGTGGCATGCCTCGGCAGAAACATCGCGATGCGCGGATAGCTCCAGCCCCGGCTCCATCGCCATCAACGCTGGGTCAGCTAGTGAACACGCCAGCAGCTTGGGCTTGCCGTCGAGCGTCACCGGCACCGTCTCCACGCCAAACGCGGCAAACCAATCGGCGAAATCACGATCGGCAATACACGGCATACCGTCGCGAACCACAGCGCGGATGTCGGCACGCCTCACACCAACAAGACTGGCTGCCGCATCACCGCCGCCATCCGCAACGATGACCATGTCCGCGCGTGCGCCAGGGGCCAGATGGCCACGCCATGGCAAGCGGAGAATCTGCGAAGCGCGCGTGGTCACCAGTTCCAGCAACTGTCGAGGGGACAGCTCGCCCAGTGCCAGGGCCACCAGCATTTCATCGAGCAGGTCGCGCGCTCCGCTCAATCGCGAATCCGTACCCAAAGCAAGCCTTCCCGCCGCCGCCAGCCGGCGTGGATCCAGCGTGCGGCCGAGCAGTGAGAGATTACTCGCCGGACACCAGATCACCGCGGCGTCCGCAGCAACGATGCGATCGACATCCTTCTCGCTCAAACCGACGCCATGGATCAGCACACTATTGGCCGCCAGGCAGCCGAGCTGATCCAGCATCGACAACTCCGCTTGCGTCGTTGCATCGGTACCCTCGGCCAGGTGAATCAGCCAGGGCCACTCGGTCGGCGTCGCGAGAAAACTCTCGCGTACCGGTGGCCCATAACTCAACCAGCCCAAGGCATAGCTCCAGCCGTAATCGCGCAGCAGCGCCACAGGGAAGTCGGCGGCATCGAGCGCCGCATCCCAAGGATCGTGGTGGGCCACGCAGGTGGTGCCCGCCAGCAGATTTTTGAGCGCTCCATGTCGCAGCCGCAGTGCCTTCGGCCAGCTCAGGGCCGCGGCAACATCCGGTTGATCGAAGTGCGGCTGAAACGCTTCGATCCACCGGTAGCTGTTGGAAAACGGTGCGCCGTTCCGCAAGGGCGGAACACTATTGACGTGCAGGTGGTCATGCGCATTGATCAGGCCGGGGAAAATCAGATGGTCGCGCAGATCGACACGATAGTTGGGGCTTGCCGGCGACGCAGCCACCCGCCCGCGCCGTACCGGCAACGGGGCGCGCGAGATGCCAGCCGATGTGATCGTGGCCGCGCCGCAAAGGGTGACATTCGCGGTGGACGGCACGGCGCTCACGATTCAACGCCGCCGCATCACGATCAGGAAGTGATCGCCCATGTTGCGCAGCACCGGCAATCCACCCAGGCGGTCGTCGAGCCAGCCGAGCCGCTCGCACCGGCGCTGGTGACGACGGTAGTAGTCGACCAGGTAAGGCGGCGGCAGGAACAGACTCAACGCGCGATAGCTCTGCAGCGCAAAGTGTTCCTCGAAAACGCGATAGAACTCGCGTGGCAGGTAGTAATAGGTCCAGATCGTGTGGCGGTTCATGCCCACCGCCAGCGCACCGCGCCGGGTACGCACGGCGGCCCGCTTGAAGCGGCCGCGCAGTGTGTAATGCACCACCTCCCACGGGCATATCCGGCCGATCACCGAGAACACCAGATGCCCGCCGGGCTTGAGTAGCCGCGCGCACTCGTTGGCGACTACGTGCATGTCCGGCACGCAGTTGAGCGGACCGAAGTTCGAATAGATGCCGTCAAACTGCCCCTGCAACTGGTCGAGCTGATGGATGCCCAGATGCGTAGCCGTCACGCGGGACTCCATGCCAGCCACCGCGACACGCGAGCGGGTACGCCCAACCATCTGCGGCGACCAGTCGGTGGCTTCGACCTGGTAACCGAACCGGGCAAACTCGATGGCATCGATGCCGGTGCCGCAACCCAGGTCCAGCAGGCTCGATCCCACCGGGACCGTGCTGAGCACGGTCTCCCACAGGGCAACGCGCATGCGCTGGATCAGTTCGTTGTTGCCGCGCGGACCGTCGTAGTCGGCGGCAACGCTGTCGAATGCCTTCTGCGTATCGAGCAGCTGTCCCTCGTCCAATGGACTTTGGTACGGAGGCTGCGAACCCCATCCGAAAGACCGGCGCTGCTTATCGCGGCCGATTCCGTATTGTCCGCTCATATCCATCGATGCCTCATCGGTGCGCTGCTTTCGTGTAACCGGTGAGTGCCTATCTGGGGCGCTTTGGTTGTTTGCGACAATCGTTGGGTTATCGCGACCTGGCCGCTTATGCAGCGGGCATTTCGGACGCCTGCCGGCGCCCGAGTCACTTTCTCTTTGCTGACCCAAAGAGAAAGTAACCAAAGAGAAATGGTCGGGAAGAGCGCGGCGTACTTTGTAGCTACGCCTTTTCCAGTGTCAGGCGTCGGGTTTGCTCTTTCTCCCTCCCCTGCTTGCAGGGGAGGGCTGGGGAGGGGTAAGTACTTGGTTCGCGGTTTCCTATTTTGAGTGTCGGTTGATCGTGACGCAGCCACTAGCGACGCCGTCGCGAGCACCCACCCCTCACCCCAACCCTCTCCCCAGAGGGGAGAGGGAGAAAAGAAAAACCCTCCAAACGTCTGACACTGGAAAAAGCGCATCTACAGAGCACACCGCCTGCTCTCAGGCCATTTCTCTTTGGTTACTTTCTCTTTGGGCCAGCAAAGAGAAAGTGACCCGGCTCGCGGCAGCGAGGCGGAATGCCCGCTGCATAAGCGGCCAGGTCGCAATAACCCAACATCACAGCAAGAAGCCGCGAACCAAAGGCCTACTTCCGCGAGTTCCGACGCCGCATCGCATTCCTAACCATCGCGGCGAACACCCCCAGGCACAAGCCGCCCAGAATACCGACACCCCAGCACAACACCGGATTGGGAAACGCCTGATGCTCAGGCACATAAACCGGCCAGAGCAATGACGTCTCATAGGTGTACGTCGTACTGAGCCGCGTGGAAAGATCACTCCTCGCCGCCGTCAACCCATAGATCTCGCTACGCATGTTGGCTGCCAGCACACCGGTCAACGCCATGCCCTGCCCTGCCTTGCTAGCGGCGTCATTGCGACCCGCCGTCTGCAGCCACTGCTCGCGTTCGGTCACCGCGCCACTCAACTCCGACTGGACTTCATTCAGTCGCGCCTGAGCCAGCGCCAGTGGCTTGGCTTCCAGCCCCTGGTGGATCGCGTGCAGCCGGGCCACCGTGGCCTCCGCAAACTGGCGCGCCTGTGGCGGCGAACTGCCGCGCACTGTCAGCTTCACCAGAGGCCCCGCATAAGGCAGCGGCTCCAGCTTCAGGCTTTTACGATAGATATGCGATTCGCGCGACTCGGGCGTGAAGCCGAGACTCTGCATCACCTCATTCTGGAAAGCCGCGGTCTGCAACCGCTCGAGCACCCGGGCCAGTGGCTCCACCTTCGGATCCTGTCCCCCCGGTACCGCCCCGACCTGTCCGATCTGTATCCACGCGGTGGCTTCCCACTGGCGTTTGGCGAGATGCGTAAAAGCGAACGTCAGTGCGAGGGCCAGCACCAGCACCGTCAGCCACCATCGCCACTCGCGCAGGAGTATCCGCCACATGTCGACCAGGTAGACCTCATCTCTTTCCATCATTTCGACTCACCCCAGGTGTCACGAAGAAGGGTTCCGCAGGCTCGCCTCGACCACCAGGCCAGTGCGCCGGTTGGGCAATAACAACGCCAGCGCCTGAAGCAGTAGACAGAGGACGATGAAGCCGGCATTGGTCCAGGTAAATGCCTGTGGCGCGAACGGCGACATCACACAGACGTAGGACATGCGAAGAAAGATCAGCAGCGCGAACAACGACACCTGCGGATAAAGGCGGCGCACGCTCCACCGCTGCATGGCGTACAGCGCAACCATCGAGAACACCGCGCCGGCGGGACCAAACGCGAGCAGGAACGGCAGGAACTCCGAACCCACGTTGATATTCGAGGCATCGAGCGGGATATCCGTGCCGGCCGTCGCGATCGATCCGGCCATCGGTACCAGCTGATTGATCAGAAAGCTGGCATTGGCATAGTGCTTGGCCAGCAAAGCGGCGAAGTTGTACGGACCGGCACCGGCGTACAGCAGCAGCCAGCGGACGCCGACCGGCGCCGCTCGATAGAAGTCGCTGAAAGGCAGCGTGACCGTGTCCAGCGTGCCCGAACGCAAGATGCCCAGTACCGAGAAGATGGTGCCCCCCGCGATCCCTAGCAGGCCGACCGTCTTCCATGGCAGCGGCGCACGCTCGTCCCGGCGGAACACCAGCACCAGCGCCGTCGCGAACAGGGCCGCAAAGACCCGGTTGCGATCGATCACCAGTACCGGAAAGGCCAGACCAATGAACATCAGCGCGCCGCGAAGCCATTTGTTCCTGGTGCAAAGCAAGCCGATCGGCGGCAGCACCCAGCACATGTCCGAGATATGCCTTACGTGTTCGCGTCCGCCTTCCATCCTGGCGTAGGACGCAGGAGCATCGATCAGCGGAATCGGGAACAGCACCAGGTCGAAGATGCAGAACAGGATGATGAAGGCCGCGAAGCCCAGCGCGACGAAAGATTCCCGCGTGCCGACGTAGCTCTTCGCGCGAAACCGCGCCAGCTCCGGCAGCCGCAACCCTGCGGCCAGGTCAAACAACATGATCGCCAGCGAGGTGCTCATCAGCAGGATGATTCCCTCCAGGTACCCGGATGGCAGGTCATAGCTGAGCAACGTGAGGCCGCAGGAGACGGCTACCGGCAGCGTCAGATAAGCCGAGGGGAGGCGCAGCAGGTTTGTCATGCGTGCTCCACCACATGCGTCGTGGCTCGCATCTTGAATCGGGACACCACGCCCAGCGAAAGATAGGCGGCCATATGGACCATGAGCGGCCAGAGCTCGCCTTTCAGGAACGAGATCTTGGCGCTGATGTGATGCGACTCCGCCCGCAGCAAGGTGCGATACGGTTCGCTGAACATCGCTTGCCGACGCAAGGCAACGTCCTGCGATTCGGTCAGGTTGAGAATCCTGGCTTTTCTATCGCGCGTCCGGCTCATGTTCTCGCCGTGGATGCGATACGCGCAGACCTGTGCATCGATAAAGCCGATCGCATCGTGCGCCGCAAGGCGCAGGAAGAAATCCCAGTCATCGATGCAAAGGGTCTCGTTCCAGCCGGCTACGGTTTCAAGCGCGCGCTTCCGGACCAGGGCCACCGGCCCACCGATCGCCCATTGGCTGATGACCGCGACGCGGATGCCTTCGTCGGTGCTGTATAAGCGCAAATCGGCATGGTGCAGGTCGCGCATGCCGCTTTGGTGCATCAGCCTGCCCTCGCGATCCACCACGATCGAGTCGCCGATCACCACCCACTTCCGCGGGTGTGCCAGCAGGTAGCCCACCTGGGTGTCCAGGCCGCCGGGCAAGAGATAGTCGTCGCTCGCGCCGAGCCGCAGAAACTCGCCATGCGCGCGGGCGGCAAGTTCGTTCAAGGTAGCCGCAATACCGCGGTTATCGCGGCGCACGTACTCGACCGGTATCTCACCGCGATGGCGCGCTATCCACTCCGCGATCAGCTCCCCCGTGTTATCGGTGGAACCATCGTCGATGATGATCAGTTCCTTCGACGGATACGGGTCCTCCAGCACGCTGTCCAGACAGCGCTCCACATAGCGCTCGTGGTTGTACGCCGGGATCAGCACCGAGACCAGCGGCGCCTCCGTCGGCTTCATGGGTACTGCGCCGACCATTGTCCCAGTCCTCCCAGATAGCGCCGCACCACAACGATGTTGAACACCAGGTAGAAGCTGTAATTGACCGCGAATGCGTAGACCGCGCCTACCAGACCAAAGCGCGCGACAAAGATGTAGACCAGTGCGACGTAGCTCACCGCGAACACGCACTCGGAGATGATGAACAAGCGCGTCATCGCCTTGGCCAGCATGAGATAGGAAAGAACGAACGAAGCGACCTTGATCACATCGCCTATCAACTGCGGTCCATACAAGCCGTTGGCTGGCACAAAGTCCGCATTGAACAGCAGCAGCGTGACCCAGTCCCGCGCGACATAGATCGCCAGAGCGACCGCGACCACCAGCGGCAGGAAGAAGCGGTACGCGTGGCGAAACTCGAACGTCAGCCCCGCCCGATCGTTGATCGAGGCCAGTCTGGGTAGGTAATAGGCGCTGATGGCGGTGGTAATGAACAGCAGATACGCGTCCGACACCTTGCTTACCGCCTGCCAGTAACCCACCTGCTCCCAGCCGAACTGAAGGGCCAGGTGATCCCTGATCGCAATATTGACCAACGGTGACAACAGCGCAGAGGTGAGCGTCATGGTCGAGAACACCGCGAGCTTCGTCACCATCTCGCGATCAAAGCGCATCCGCAGCATGCTGCGCCGGAAGTACGGACTACGCCTCCACGCAGGCCATCCCACCACCAGCCACAGAGCCTGGCCGAGCACCAGGGCCAGCAATGCGCCATACAGATGCAGCCATTGCGAAAGCCACGCCACCATCGCCACGTTGAGGATGGATCCGCCCACCTGCACCAAGGCGAAGCGGCGCACGTCCATGAAACCGTTGATCACTGCCAGGATGTAGTTCGCCAGGGCGATCCCCAGTTGCGCGAATGCGAGCACGCGGATCAGGCTGGTGTAGCGCAGATCGCCCAGCAGCCAATAGGCGATCTGCGGGCTGAAGGCCAGCGTCAATCCACCCATCAGCAGCGACGCGCCCAGCGCATACCACAGCGCCGCGCCAAGCAGGCGCCGCAGACGCCGGGGGTCGTGGCGGTACTCGGCGACATACTTCACTACACCCGCACTGATGCCGCCGCCCGCGAGTACCGCGAGCAACGACATCAGACTCATGAACTGTCCCAGCTTTCCCACACCCTCCGGCCCGGCGAACCAGGCCACCAGCTTGATCACCACCAGGCCGGCGAGCAGACGGGCAGCTGTCGCGGCCGCGGTATAGACACTGGCGCGCACCAGATTCATCGCGCGCCTCCAAACGACTGGCAGGCCGCAATCACCTGCTCGACAGCGTCCGCCTGCAGCGTGGGCCCCATGGGCAGGCTCAACACTTCGCGATGCAGTTGCTCCGTCAACGGCAGCTGGCATCCCTGCAATGCGGTGCAGGCCGGTTGCCGGTGCGGCGGCACCGGATAGTGCACCTGACTCTGCACACCGCAGTCCTGAAGATGCCGCTGCAAGGCATCGCGTCGCGAACTGCGCACCACGAAGAGATGCCAGACATGCTGATCTTCTTGCGTCACGCCCGGCAGCAGAATGTCGGGATGCGCGATCGCCTCGCGATAGCGCTGTGCCACCTCGCGGCGCCGTGCGATCTCGCCATCCAGATACTTCAGCTTCACGCGCAGCATCGCGGCCTGAATTTCGTCGAGTCGCGAATTCACGCCCTGGAAGGGATGGTGGTACTTCACCTCCGACCCGTAGTTGCGCAGGGCGGCCACGCGTTCGGCCAGGGCGGCGTTATCGGTGACTACAGCGCCGCCATCGCCCAAGGCCCCCAGGTTCTTGGTGGGGAAGAAGCTGAAGCCCGCCGCATCGCCGAGCACACCGGCCTTGCGTTCCCCGATCGCCGCACCATGGGCCTGTGCGGCATCCTCGATCAACAGCAGCCCATGCTGCCGCGCTATGGCAGCGAGCGACGGCATGTCGGCCAGCTGGCCATACAGATGCACCGCCATGATCGCGCGCGTCCGCGGACCAATGGCGGCTTCCAGGCGCGACGGATCAATATTGAAGGTCGAGGGATCGGGCTCTACCGGCACCGGCACCAGCCGGTTCTCGGTCACCGCGAGGAAGCTGGCAATAAAGGTATTGCCCGGCAGAATGACTTCGTCGCCTTCGCGCAGCACGCCGAGCTCTTTGTAGCCGCGCAGGATAAGCGACAGCGCATCCAGGCCATTGCCTACGCCCACGGCGTGGCGTGCACCGCAATAGGCAGCGAACTCCCTTTCGAACGCAGCCACCTCTTCCCCAAGGATGTACCAGCCGGAGTCGATGACGCGTCCCACCGCCGCCTTCAGTTCGTCGGCGTAGCGCGCATTGACTTCCTTGAGGCTGAGGAACGGGACGTTCATCAGAGCAACCACTCGTAGAAGTCGTGCACCACCCCGCGCGCGCCGAAGTACTCCTTTTGCGAGACGAGGCCGCTGTTGATCGACCTGCCTTCCTGCTCGGTGGAAATACCAAAGGAGAAGTAATGCCGGTCGGCGTAGACGTCGATCAGTTCAGCCAGAAGGAAGTTGAGTGCGTTAAGACGCCTGCCCTCGTCCGAGGCCGCCAGGTACTGCGTATGCACCACCCGGCCAAAGTCATAGATGACGGCCCCGGCCAACAGCTCGCCTTCGCGGCGCACCTCATAGAGCACAATTTGTTCGGGAAACCGCGACTGCAATAGCTGCAGTTCGTCCAGACTGTGTGTCGGCGTGGCATCGTGCTTGTGCAGCACCTTGGTCAGCAGGCTGTGGAAATCCGCCAACTCGTTGCTGGCCTTCGCACGCAGCCCCAGGCGCCGTGCCTTGCTGACGGCACGCTGCCGCTCTTCCGTAAATCGAAAGGGTTCCCGCAGCGCGATTACCGAGGAGATGTCGCGCCGCTGCAGGCGTGCGCCCAGTCGGTGAAGTGCGTACAGGTCTTCATCCGCGGGATAGCGGTGGAACACGTGCGGCACCGCTTTGTAGATCACCCGCCCCACCGCCAGTGTCCGATAGAACGCGCCGATCTTTTCGAACGCGTCGAGCGTCGATTCGGTGCGCAGTGCTGGCGTGCTGAGCAGGCCCGCATAGGTCAGTCCACCATGACTGACCACGGTGTTTCCCTTGAGGTTGGCAGGAAAGACCGCTACCGCCTCGCCATTGCGTTCGATCAGCAGCGACCGGTCGACGAAGCGGTCGGCGTGGTAGTCCATATAATCGCGCAGGTGCAACAGGCTGCCACTCCTCGACTGTGCGACCACGGCATCCCAGGCGGCGGCATCCACCGGCGAGTAAGGCCTAACCGCCAGCATGGCTGTCACCGTTGATCTGCACCTGCGGCGCTTCCGCCACGCCAAAACCATCAACGCCCATGTCGTTGCCGTTGTAGAACATCAGCATCCGGTCGCGCTGCCGGATCAGTGCGGGATAGCAGATCTGGCGCGAATCCCATCCGGTGGGCGAAAGCGGAAGCCCCAGCGCCTCGTCACGACGTTCCCAATGGAGGCCGTCGTTGCTATAGGCCACGCCGGGGAAGTACTCGCCGTTGGTGTTGCCCCGCGTGAAGTACATGACGTAGCCGTCATCGATGCGATACACGCGCGGGCGCCCGATGCGGTATTCGCTACCGCGCGGACGCAGGCACTCGTGATCTTCCCGGGGTATCACCGCGAGGTCAGACGTCTCCGCATAACGGATGTGATAGCGGGGAAAGGGTTGCCCGCCGAGCTGCTCCCAGTCATCACCGACCGCATACCAAAGCCGCCAGCGACCCGCTTCGTGCACCGCTGTATGGATCGCGCCGATCGTGCTTCGCCCTGGCGCGCGATCCAGGATCGGCGTTTCCTGGGTACGCACGAAACGATCGCCACCGTCACGGGAAATCGCCAGACCGCTGAAAGCGAGGAACTTGGCCTTCGCCACGCGCTGAAAGCCTACGTAGAACATATGCAGGCCGCCGGGTGCATCGACGACATCGCCAAGAATGACGCCGTTGTCGTCAAAGCAGCCGCCCCTGCCGATGTCGAGCACCGGCTTGGCGCTGACGCGAACCACGCGCGAGGGGTCGGCGGCACGCACATCGACATAGCCGATCCGGCTCACGCCGTCGGCGTCGCGGAAGCCGGCATAGACCCGGATGAGATCGTCACCGATCCGGTACGGCGTGGGGGTCAATGCCGAATGAGCCATCCATCCGCCCACACCTTGCCGCGAGGTCTCGAACACCAGGCCTTTCTTGGTCCAGACAGTCATCCAGCCCTCACAACTTCACGTCGAAGCTGGAACGGTCGGGCAGCGGATGCGCTGGCGATCCTACGTAGACCCGTCCCGACTCCGTGTCCCGTGTCATCAGGGCACCGGCACCTATGACGCTGTCCGGTGCGATTTTCACGTGATCGTTGAAGGTCGCATTGACCCCGATGAAACTGCCCTCGCCGATATCGCAGTAGCCGGAAATCACCGCGTGCGAAGCAATAAACACGTTATCGCGGATCACCGTGCGGTGACCCACATGGTTGCCGCTCCAGAGGACGCAGTTGTTGCCAATGCGGACGAACGGCTGGATCACGTTGTTCTCGAAGATGAAGCTGTTCTCGCCGATCTCCACGTTGCGCCATACGAAAGCGTGGGTGCTCACATAACTGGCGCACTGGTAGCCCCGGCGTTTCGCATCCAGATAGAAACGCGTGCGTAGCCGGTTCAGCTGGCTGGCGGGAATGGCGACGAAGGCCTCGACCTCTGAGGACGGATAGAGCGTCTCGAGTTCCTCGTAGGCGACGACTGGCAAACCGTTGAGCTGCGTTTGATCGATGTAACTGCGTTCGACGCTGAAGGCGACGACGTCGTAATCACTGTCGTGTTCGAAGTATTCCCGGGCTATCTGCGCAAACTCGCCCGCGCCGATAAGCACTAGAGGCCGAGGCATGCCGCGATGTCTCCCTGGTAACCATTGCCATTGACATGGACATCGCGCAGGAACGCGGCGTAATCGGTGATGTAGTCCGCGGGATCGTAGAGTTGATCGGCAAGGACCATGAGTACGCAGTCCTCGCTGAAGTTGTACATCTCGCGCCAGACCATGCGTCGCAACAGCAAACCTTGCGATGGATCATCCAGCACCACTTCGCACGGGCCCTCCCCGTCGTCCAGCAGAAAGGTGACCTGCCCACGCACCGGAACGGCCAGCTGGATCAGGTTGCGATGCGCGTGCATGCCGCGATGCACATCGCACTTCGTAGAAAACAGGTAATACACACGCCGTATCTGGAACGGCACGTTGCGATCCTGCTCCAAGGCGATAAGCATGCCGCGGCTGTCGCCATGTTGCTGCAACTGAATTCGCTCGATTTTCATGTCCGCAGCCAGGCACTGGACGGTGGATGAGGTTGTCGTTTCCTGAGTGCCGGGCGCTCGGCAAAAGGTTGCGTGATATCGAGATGGCCCGACACCGCACTGACAAGTGTCGAGTTCCGGCGACACAAGCTGTTGGCTCCCTCCCCTGCTAGCAGGGGAGGGTTGGGGAGGGGTAAGTACTTGAGAAAACTTTTCAGGAGAGGTTTTCGCAAGAGCTCACCCCCTCCCAACCTCCCCCTGCGAGCAGGGGGAGGAGCAATTCAAAGTCGACGCCAATCGGGTGATGTCGAGAGACCCCGCTGTCGGCGTATGCAACCTTTCACAGCTCAGCCGGCACCAACCCTCCGGGGCAACACAGCCATGGCACTGACCATGCACGGGGACCACGGAACGATGGCGGGGCACAAGAACAATTCGGATATGGACCGACATGACCCATCACAGGGCAGCGCGCTGTCCGCGGTTCGCAATGACGAATCCCTTCCGTTGATGCGGCCACGTTCCTTGATGATCCTGCACTGGCTGACCGCACTCTTCCTGCTGCTTGGCGTGACCTTGATCCTGATTCGCGACCAAGTCGACGGACGCACCATGCGTCTATGGCTGCTCGAAGGTCATCGCCATTTCGGCTTGCTGGTGCTGCTGCTGTTTTTCGTGCGCGCGGTGCTTCGCTGGCGGCTGGGCCGGCTTCCGTCAGAGGGCAACACCGCGTGGCCATTGCGCGCCGCTGCCGCCATGACGCATCTGGCGCTGTACGTGTTGATCCTGGTCCAGCCGCTGCTTGGCTGGGCGCTCAGCAACGCCGAGGGCAAGCCGGTGCATTTCTTCGGCATCACGCTGCCTGCGCTGGTCGGCTCTGACGAGGATCTGGCGGACACGCTGACGACCTGGCACGCATCAGTCGCCTGGCTGTTGCTTGGCCTGATAACGCTGCATGTGGTCGCGACGCTGTGGCACCACTTCATTCTCAAGGACCGGGTGCTGCGGATGATGCTGCCGCATCGCCGGGGTTGACGCGGCCATGGCTCTCTTCCATGCCATCTCATCGGGGCAACGACACTCCATGCCAACCCATCTGATTTCATTCGCGAAGCGCTGGCACTTATCGATACGTCATCCCATGGCTATCCGCGTGTGGCTTGGCATGGCGATGGCTCTGCTATTGACGAGCCATAGTGTGCACGCTACTCCCGCTTACGCCAGGCAAACTGGCTCGCCGTGCGCGGACTGTCATGCCGGCGCCTATGGTCCTGCGCTGACGCCTTACGGCATGCGCTTCAAGCTCAATGGCTATACCGACACCGGCGGCAAGGGTTCGAGCATTCCTGCGGCCATCCAGCTTATCGGCACGCATACGGTGCCGACCCGTGGCAACAACACGACGCAACTCACCGAAGCCGATCTCTATCTGGCGGGACGCATCACCGACCACATCGGCGGTTACGTCAAAGTCGAAACGGACAACACCGGCAACGACCACTTCCACACCAAGCTGAGCAACGTCGATGTTCGCTATGTCGCGAAGGAACTGAAGCTTGGCGGCCGCGACGCCACGCTGGGCGTGAGCATCAACAACAGCCCGGGATTCGAAGACCCGATCGGCGCCCTGCCGAATGCGTCGAACTTCGGCCCGCCGGCCATCTCGGGCACGCTGCTCAACCCATCGAGCCCGAATGCACTGGCGACGCGCGTCATCGGCGCCGTGGCCTACGGTGTGCTCGATTCAAGCTGGCTCGGCGCCGTAGGCACCTACATGGCCATGCCGCGATCCACGCTATCGGACGTCGGTTATCGCCCTTCGGATGACCCCGGCAAGCTGAGCGGTACCGGTTATCTGCGCCTAGCCTATATGAAGGAATTCAAGCATCAATTCTTCTCGGCGGGCGTGGTCGCGCTGACTACCAAGCGCAAGCTTCCCCGCAACGCGCGTGAGGACGACATCACCGATCTCGGCTATGACCTCACTTACCAGTTCATTGGCAACCGGGAACACATTCTGCAACTGAGCTACGTCAATATTCTCGAGCAGCGCGACTATGGCAGCACCTTCTCTGCGCCCTTCGCACCAGGCTTATCGACCAAGCAACATGTCGCCGCGCACGATCAGACACTGGGTCTGACCTATACCTTCAAGCAAAGCTACGGCATCACGCTGGCCTACCTGAAAAGTACCGGTACGCACGACCCTGTGCGGTATCCGCCTTACGGCGATCCGGCCACGACCAGCCAGCTCATCACCCTGTTCTGGGCACCTTTTGGCAAGGAGGACTCCTGGTCGCCTTTTGCCAATCTGAAGCTTGCGGCCACCTGGTTCCGCTTTACCAAGTTCAACGGCGTCCGTAACAACATCTTTGGCGTCGCCCCTGGTTTAGGTGTTCCTGTGACCAACGCACGGGATCTGGACCAATTCTCCATTTCCGCAAGCGTCGCGTTCTAGCAGCGCGCCAGACAGGAGCAAGTAAGTGACCCGATTGATTTTGGCCAGGGCCCTGCGAGGCATGACTATCGCAGGCATGTTCATGCTGTGGATGACAGGCTCACCTTATGCACAGGCCGGCGATGCACAGGCCGGCGCCGATGTGTTCAAGAGCGAGTGCTCCGAGTGCCACAGCGCGAAGCAAGGGCACAACAAGAAAGGACCCAGCCTGTTCGGCATCGTCGGGCGGGCGGCAGGCAGCCTCCCCGACTATCACTACTCCGATGCCCTGCATCAGGCGCCCTGGACATGGACCACCGATAAACTCCATGGCTATCTTTCGCAGCCTGCCAGGAAGGCCAACCCTGGCACAAAGATGAAGTACAGTGGCCTGGACGATCCCAAGCAGCTCGAAGATCTCATCTCGTACCTGGATACGTTCCACTAGTTTTACGGGGCACTCAGACGATGAGCCGATGTTGCGAGACGCATGACTAAGCGGTGGGTACGGCCACACCCTCTTCGATGCCTTCAGGGCCTCACGGCGCTGAGATGGCGCATGCCTGATCCGGTCATGGCAGACACCCGCATCCGGCGGGCGCGCATCCTTCGCCAGGGTCTCGGCTGCGCATCGCTGGCCATCGGTGCATGCCTGCCCATGGCGCTTCATGCCCAATCGGCGAATCTGAGCGGTACCGTCGCGCTGAGTTCGCAGCTGGTGGACCGGGGATTACCTGTCACCTCCGAGACGCCCATCGTGCAGGGCGCCGTATCCTGGGCGTCGCCCCAGGGCTGGTCGCTGCGCGTGTCGGCAAGCGCGGAAGCGCGGAAGCTGGATCGCCTCACTGAAACGTTCGCGCAAGCGGCGCGCTACTGGACACTCGCACCCGACTGGCAGATGGGAGCCAGCCTGAGCTACTACGACTACCCAGGTCCCAAGGAGGCACGCGTCTACGACCGGGTCGAAAGTGGTCTGAGCTGGGTGTACCGGGACGTGCTCACCTTCGGGTTGTCAGCGATTTATGGGGTGGGCTCAGGCGACCACCGGCTGCGCGGCGCCGCTGACGTCGGCTTTCATTGGCCGCTGCCTGGGCACTTCGGCGTTTCAGCCGGAGCCGGTATCGCCCAGTCTCAGGTGACCTATCACAGCCGTTACGAACATGATCACGCAAGTTCATACGAATATGACGGGGTGACGTACTACTCCTACACACGATGGAACAGCTACGGCTATGGCCATGTCGGCCTAATGTGGACATATGAGTCCTGGCACCTGGAACTTGATCGCATACTGACGAGCGGGCTCAAGCGTCCCCGGAACAGTCTCGAGACGGCCCCCTGGGTCGCGACGGTATCGTTCTCTTTCTAAGAACCTGTTCAAAATCTCTGTGCGGGGATATATGAAGTGAGTCCTTGGTACGCGGCCTCCTACTTTGGGTGCTGGGTTATCGCGACCTGGCCGCTTATGCAGCGGGCATTTCGGACGCCTGCCGGCGCCCGAGTCACTTTCTCTTTGCTGACCCAAAGAGAAAGTAACCAAAGAGAAATGGTCCGAAGAGCGCGGCGTGCTTCGTGGCTAAGCTTTTTCCAGTGTCAGGCGTCGAAATGGTTCTCTCACCTTCGCTCTTGCTCCCTCCCCTGCTCGCAGGGGAGGGTTGGGGAGGGGTAAGTACTTGGTTCGCGACTTCCTACTTTGGGTGTTGGTTTATCGCGATGTGCTACTAGCCACGCCGTCGCGAGCACCCACCCCTCACCCCAACCCTCTCCCCAAAGGGGAGAGGGAGCAAAGGGAGAAGCCATCTAGATGTCTGGCACTGGAAGATGCGTAGCTACAAAGCACACCGCCTGCCCTTAGGCCATTTCTCTTTGGTTACTTTCTCTTTGGGCCAGCAAAGAGAAAGTGACCCGAGCCGCGGCAGCGGTTCGAAATGCCCGCTGCATAAGCGGCCAGGTCGCGATAACCCAACATCAAAGCAAGAAGCCACGAGCCAAACGCTTACCCCGCCAGCAGAGGCGCCAAACAGATCAATACAGAATCAGAAGCAACCTTTTCCCGTTGGCAGAGCACTCACGGCATCCAAACCTCTCCAGAAACGACCATGAACGACGTCGACATTGATGCAGACGCGACCGACCGCATGCTGCTTCAACGCATGGCAGCAGGAGATCGTGCCGCCTTGACCATGCTGTATCGGAGCTACCACGGGCGGTTGTGCCGGTTCCTCTCCCGCCTGACGCGTCGCCCCGATGTGATCGACGAGGTCATTAATGACTGCTTCTGGATTGCCTGGCAGAAAGCCGGCAGCTTCCACGGGGACTCGCGCGTATCCACCTGGATCATCGGCATCGCCTACCGTTGCGGACTCAAGGCGCTACGCCAGCACGGCGACGAGCCGCTCGAGGACGACGCGCGGTCGGAAGCGCGATATCCATCCCATTGCCCGGACGAGGAGCGCGAGCTTCGCGACTGGCTGGCGCAGGGACTCAACCGTCTCTCGGCGGACCAGCGACTGGCCGTCGAGCTTGTCTATGGGCTGGGTCATAGCCTGGACGATGTTGCCGTGATCATGCAGTGCCCGGTCGGCACGGTGAAGGCACGCCTGTTCCACGCGCGGGTCAGGCTGCGCAATACGTTGCCGGCGCTTGCCGGCGACACGCCCATACAGAAAGAGCAAACACAGAAAGAGAGCATGCCATGAACTTGCCCATCGACACCGGCAAAGATTGCGCCCGTGCCTGGGAGGCCATGCCCTGGGCGCTGCAGGAAAACAACCCGCAGGGACAGCACGAATGGCTGATGGAGCATCTCGCGCAGTGCGAATCCTGCCGCGCGGAATTCGAGCAGCAGAGCCGGCTGCGGATGGCCATTTCGCTGCCATCGGACGTGCCGGTCGATGTCGAGGCTGGATTGCGGCGCTTGATGTCACGGCTTGATACGACGGATGCCGATGACATGCCTACCCGTGCACGCCCCACTAGCTGGGTGACACGTGCGCTGGTGGCTGCCGTGCTGGTGCAGGCGGTGGGCATTGGCGTGCTGGGTGCCAGGCTGTGGTCCGAACAGGAAGCGCATCAACCGTATCGCACGCTCAGTCAGAACGCCCCGCCAGCAGCACCTGGCGCAATCCATGTCGTGCCGGACGCTACGATGAAGCTGGCCGACTGGAACGCCCTGCTGCATGAACTGCAATTGCAGGTGACGAGAGGTCCCAACGCTGTAGGGGCCTACACCGTCGTGCCGGCCAACGGCGCGTCGTCATCACCGGACACGCTGCGGAAGCTGCGCGCAAGTCGCGGCATCCGCCTGGCGGAACCCGTCGCCCCGCCCCCATGAAGCTGGCCGTCCTCGCCATGCTCGTGGTGACGGCGGCGCTGAGCGCCTGCACGCTGCCACGTCCGACGACGCCACGGCCTACATCCGTCGAATCCAGCACCGACCATGTGCTGGCCATGGACCCCGCACGCGACATCGTGCTGGCCGTCGCCAATCCACTCGAGCCGCCCGCCACGCATGCCGGTTCGAGCGTGCTCGGTTACGCTCCCGCCGGCAACTAC
Source organism: Dyella sp. OK004 (assembly GCF_900114495.1). GTDB lineage: Bacteria > Pseudomonadota > Gammaproteobacteria > Xanthomonadales > Rhodanobacteraceae > Dyella_D. Next base: position 28,263 of record NZ_FOZI01000007.1, read on the forward strand.
GGCGCCGGACAACGCGCGGTTTCCACGCTGACGGCACTGAAAAAAACTTATGGGATCCGGCAGATCACCGGCTGGCCCATCAAGGCGCTGGATCTGTACTGCATCGTGCTGGAGCCGCCGGCGGGCATGACCCGCGAAGCCTTGCTGGCGGCGCTCGCCAAGGATGCGCGCGTGCAGCTTGCGCAACCGTTGCAGGACTACGCCGTCTACGCCGACACACAGGAAGACGGGCATCGCTATAACGATCCCTATGCTGATCTGCAGCACGGCTTCGTCGAAACCGATGCGGCCGTCGCCCACAACGTTAGCCGGGGCGACGGCGTCCATATCGCGATCGTCGACACCGGTGCGAATACCGCTCACCCCGACCTCCAGGGAAGCATCGGGGAAGTGCGCGACTTCGTGGACGCGGATGCCCCCGCATTCAACCATGACAGCCACGGCACGGAAGTGGCCGGCATCATTGCCGCGGTGGGCGACAATCACCAGGGCATCGTTGGCATGGCACCTGGCGCGACACTCAACATCTACAAGGCATGCTGGTATCCGCCCTCTGCGCAGAGCGGCGCGCACTGCAACTCCTTTACGCTCGCCAAGGCGCTGGCTGCCGTGATCGACACCAAGGCGCGCATCGTCAATCTGAGTCTTGGCGGTCCGGCCGATCCCCTGCTCAACCAGTTACTCGGCCATCTGCTGCGTCAGGGCCGCATCGTTATTGCGGCATCGCCGCCAGAGGGTGACTCGGGCGGCTTTCCCAACGATGTACCCGGCGTCATCGTGGTGCGCGCAAGCAACGCGTCAACCGCTCCGCCGGGCGTTCTCAGCGCGCCCGGCAAAGACATACTCACCACGCAACCCAACGGCGGCTACGACTTCACCTCAGGCTCGTCGATGGCCGCCGCGCATGTGAGCGGCATCGCTGCATTGCTGTTGTCGTTGACGCCTGGACTGGATGCGCGCGCCATCCACGAGCTGATGCTGGATAGCAGCAAGGTGTCCAATCACATGCTCCAGGTGAATGCAGCTGCCGCCATTGCCATGCTGCGCGCACGACAGAAGAGCCCGCACTGACACCGTCATGCACTGCATGCCCGTAGTCGTGCCTGATATCGAAGGGAACTCCGCATGAGATCCGCGCCGGCGCTGTCTGGCGGACCGCTTGGCGATAGCGCCGCGCGGGACTACTCGCGCAAATTGCAGCTATTCAATGCCTTCGCCGAGCCCGAGCTGCGCAACGCCATCGCCAGCCTCGAGCTACGGCCAGGCATGCGCGTACTGGATGCCGGCTGCGGAACGGGCGAGGCGCTGCGCTTGACGCCGCTCGACATAGCTATAGCATGATCGCGCGCAAGCATGAGATCGGCGCAAGAAATGCGTTTGCCAGTCGGCTTCTACCATGCGCTACCAGTAGGTGTTTGTCCGCAAAATGATCACCATTACAAGCGAGATAAGTTGAGCGCCGGCATGCGCGCCAAAGGGGATGTTCCTCGTTCCAACCATTGTCTAAGGGCCGCATAGCAGGATGGCGAGTGGTGTCGCCATCTGGATACTGAAAAGTATTGTCTAACGGTTCGAATGCCGTCGCAGCGAAATAGCTTCATGGCGGGCGCACCATGGCGCCCATAATCTTCTACTGAGGTATTCCATGACGACTGAACAACTGACGTTCAAGACGCACCCAACGGCACGCCGCTGGCTCGCACGCACGGCTCGCTGCGCCCTTCCCTTCCTGATGGCGTGGGTGGTACTGCCTGCATCGGCCCACAACAACAATGCTTATGTGGCCAATCAATTTGGCAACACGGTTTCCGTGATCGATATGACCACCAATACCGTGACTGCCACGGTGCCGGTAGGGACCGTTCCTCTGGGTATTGCAGTCAGTCCCGATGGCAGCGTCGTATATGTTGCCAATGCCAATGCCAACACTGTCTCCGTGATCAACGCGGCCACCAATACTGTGACCGCCACGGTGCCGGTAGAGAAGGCCCCTGCGGCGGTAGTGGTCAGTCCTAATGGAGCTGATGTGTATGTGGCCAATGCCAATGCCAGCACCGTCTCCGTGATCGATACGGCCACCAACACCATCATCGCTACCGTGCCGGTTGGGAGCGTGCCTCTATCCATAGCGGTCAGCCCCGATGGCGTTCATGTGTATACGGGCAACGCGGGTGACAATACCGTCTCCGTTATCGACACGGCTACCCATGCCGTGACCGCAACGGTACCGGTGGCGGCCACTCCTTATGGCGTAGTGGTCGGCCCTTTGGGCGCTCGTCTATACGTAGCCAGTTTTGATTCCAACGACGTCTCCGTGATCGATACGTCCACCAACACGGTGACTGCCACGGTGGCGGCTGGGAACGGTCCTGATGCCATAACGATCAGCCCTATCGGCATCCCAGTGTATGCAGCCAATTTCACTGACAGCACCGTTTCCGTGATCAACCCGTTCAACAAAACCGTAATCGCCACGGTGCCGGTGGGAGAATATCCAGGGGCCATAGCGGTCAACCGCCATTCCGGTCGCGTGTATGTAGCCAATGTCGGCTCCAATACCGTTTCTGTGATCAACCCGTTCACCAATAAGGTGATCGCCACAGTAAACGCAGGCAGGGGTCCAACGGCCGTGGCGATCCAGCCATGATGGTGAGTAGCAGCCTGCCTCGACAGCGCTAGCCACTACGAAAACAAAAGCAAACGGCCATCTCTCTCGAGATGGCCGTTTTACGAGTGGGCGTTTCTGTGCAGCAAGCAGGATACGTGGCAACCTCCCCGCACGTAATCCAGCGCCGGATATGGATAACCCGCATACTCAAGTACGTTACCCCTAGCTAACAACTACAAGCGCATGCTGCGACGGCGCCAGGAAAGTATGTCTCCTCCTTGGCAGGCGTCTCAGCCACGCGGTCCTCTCCCTAACGCCATCTGAGTACTTCTCCGATCTGCATCGGAGTTGCGGTTTTGTCCGCCCAAGATCCGCCACGCGGATCACCACTCAAGGCAGCCCCATGTCCAATCATGATTCCAACGTTTCTAGCGCGTCCTCCAAGAATCTCGTCGATACAGCAGCGGCCAACGACTCCTTCCATACGTTAAGCAATGCTCTCGAAGCAGCCGAGCTAACCCACGTGCTCAAAAGTTCAGGCCCCTACACCGTTTTTGCCCCTACCGACGCGGCATTCGAAAAGCTGCCCAAAGGCACGCTGGAAAACTGGCTGAAGCCGGAAAACAAGGCGGAGTTGATCTCGGTACTGAAGTACCACGTATTGCCGGGCAGGACGCCCGCCGTTGAGGTCGAAAAGTTGACCGCAGCGAAAATGATGCAGGGCCAGACAGTGACCATCAGGAAAGATGGCGACAAGCTCAGCATCGGCGGCGCCCGCATTACTGAGCGTGATATCGCGTCGAGCAACGGCGTTATCCATGCGATCGACACCGTCATCGTGCCGACCAAGCAATAACTGGCAAGAGCCTTGTGGTGGGGGTAAACCTCACCACAAGAACTCGCTATCTGTGGTGGCACAAGTCACCCGCATCACATCCATGGAAGAACCACTGCGACGCTCAATAGAACTTCCGCGCCACCTCGGATTTCGGTCTCACCGGGTCCGGTGCCGCAGACCATCGGCGATTTTCTAGCGATAGAGGCAGAGCCATGAGCATGTCCAGACAAGAGTTACGTGGCACGGTAAGCCGCATTGAAGCGGCTATATCCGTCCTTCGACTCCGCTATGCCAATGACGCGAAGTTCTTTCAATCGACCGACAGCATCTTCACCAGTGTCTTCAGCAACGCCCATCATGAAGACGATGACTGGCTAGCTGTGATGGTCGATGAGGTTTGCACGCGACAAGGTATGCCTTACCCCGCCATGTGAGCAACATCGCGCGACCGTTTCATTGTCGGTGCCATCGGCAAGCTATGCGGCGCCGAACAAGACAGTAATACCAAGACCCCGCATACCCACGCCCGCCCCCATCTCGATACGCGCACCATGCGACTGCGCGATACGCGCCGCCAGGGACAAACCGATGCCGCTGCCGCGCTGATCGGTGCCGGCAACGCGGTAGAAACGGTCGAAGATGCGCTCGCGCTCTTCTGGCGGCACGCCGGGACCGTCATCAGCGATGCGCAGCCGTGCGGTACCGTCGGCGTCATGTCCGCAGGCTACTTCGATGCACGCACCCTTGCCGCCGTAGCGAGTGGCGTTGTCCAGCAGATTGCGCATGAGGATACCGAGCTCATCGACGTCGCCGACGATGTGCGTCGGCTCGATCTGCAACACGATGCGCTGATTGTTCTGCTGCACCAGGATGTCAAAATCGCCAATCACGATGGTGATCAGCTCGGCCAGATCCACCGGCACGCGGGGGCGGGCATGCCGCGTCGCGTCGAGCCGCGCCAGATCAAGCAACTGCTCCGACAGCCGCGCGCTACGTTCCACCCCCGCCAGCAATTGCCGCAGACTGGCATCCTTCTGCATCACATTGGTGGTGTGCAGGGCGACCTGTGCATTGGCCGACAGCACCGCCATCGGCGTGCGCAACTCGTGTGCGGCATCCACAATGAAACGCCGCTCGGCCTGCACGGCCCGATCCAGCTGCACCAGCTGATCGTTGAAGGCATCCAGCAAGGGACGGAGTTCTGCTGGCAACGTAGCCGCAGGCAATGGAGTCAGATCGAGCGGAGCGCGACTCTGCATGGTTTTGCTCAATGTCATGACGGGCGCGAGCGACCAGCGGATGCCCCAGCGCACGGCCAATCCCAGTAACCCCATCATCAATACCAGACTGGTCAAGGTGACTCCGGCCAGCCAGAGGTAGATGGTTTCGTAGTCACTTTGCGGTTTACCTACCTGCACCTGGATGTGCCGCGCTTTGTCGCTGAAGGCGTAGATCCGCCACGGCTCACCCTGGACAGGACGACGTACGAAGCCGTCGCGGAAATCCGGCTTCAATGGCACCTCTGGTGCGCCCGGCGAACGAATCAGCAGCCGTCCATCCACCCATACCTGGTAACTCATGTCGTCACGCATCCAGGTTTTGGCGGACAGACCCGTGACCGGCGCAATCGCCAGCAGCTGATAGTCCTTCGGCATGAACTGCACGATCTCCTGCGCATGGGTCAACAGCGAGTTGTCCCATAGACCGGTGCCTTCATGTCTAAAGAACGCACCAAACACCCCCACCCACAAGCCCCAGAAGGCCAGGAAGCACAGCAACAGCATGACGAACAAACGCCGCCGCAACGAGTTCATGTGCAGGCCTCGCCCAGTCGGTAGCCAAGACCGGGCACGGTAATCACCAGCTCTTCGCCGAACTTGCGCCGGAGCTGGTGGATGTAGACCGCGATGGTGTTGCTCTCGATATGGCCGTTACCGCCGTAAACCGCATCCTCCAGCTGGCTGCGCGTCACGGGGCGGCCCTTCCGCTCCATCAGCGCGAACAGCGTGCGGTACTCATGCAGACTCAAGGCAGCTGGCTGGCCGCGGAACGTGACTTCGCGCCGGCTTGGGTCCAGCTGCACCTCGCCGCAGCTCAACAACGGTGCAACCCGGCCCTGGCTTCGCCGCATCACGGCGCGCAATCGCGCGTACAACTCGTCGAGCTGAAACGGTTTGACGACATAGTCATCGGCACCCGCATCGAGTCCACGTACGCGTTCGCTCAACTGGTCGCGGGCGGTGATGATCAGTACTGGAGTGGTGTCGTAGCGTTCGCGAAGCGCTGTCAGCACGCTTAGGCCGGAACTGCCGGGAAGATGCAGATCCAAAAGCACCGCGCTGTAGCTGTGCTCGACCAGCACGGTTTTTGCCGCGCCAGCGTTGGCGACCCAGTCCAGTCCCCAGCCTTGCTGGCGCACGCCGTCGCCGACCGCCTTGGCCAGCATGGCGTCGTCTTCCACCAACAGTATCTGCATCGGCCATGCCCTCCCTTGTCTATGCCGAATGCCCAGCAGCTTGCCGTTGCGCGATTAAGACGGCCTTAAAACCCGTAGCCGACGATGCGCCCATTCACGAGCACCTGCGCATCGAGGTTCCCTACCATGCCTGTTGTTGTTCTGCCTACCGAACGTTCATGGCGGCTGCCGCCATGATGACGCTTGCCGCGGATCCCGTGGGCCAACTGATGGCATGGATCGCCATGCACGGCTTGCTGGGGCTGGCCGCATTGGCGATCGCCGAACGGCTAATTCCAGTGCTGCCCTCCTACGCGGTGCTGGTCGCCGTCGGGATCGGCGCCGCGCACGGCGAATGGTCGCTGCCGGAGGCGCTGGCCGCGACCTGCGTGGGCGGCATGACTGGATGCCTGCTGTTCTACTCGGTCGGCATGATGCTGGGCCAACATCGCGCCGCCGCACTCATCGACGGCTCCGCCCGACTGATGCGATTGCCGCCCGCCTCCGTGCAAAACATCGCACATGGTTTGCGCGCGAATCAGCATCGCTACGCCTTCATCGCTCAATTGATTCCGGTGGTGCGCCTGATCGCTCCGGGCATGGCCAGCCTGCTGCGCCTGCGTCCCCTGGGTTTCATCGCCTGCACGCTGCCGGGTCTGTTGCTGTGGAATCTGTTGTTCATCGGCATCGGCCACCTCGCTGGGCGATGGGCGGATTCGGTCAACGCTTCCGCGCTCGCGTTGCAGACATTCGTCGTATTGCTGGCATGCGAAATCTTCATCGTCGCCACATGGCGATGGTTGGCCACCAGGCATCCCGATCCCCAACGGAATTCCGCCCCATGACCTTCACCGATACGTTGCTGTTCTTGCGCGCCTGGTTGCGCGATCCGTCCATGATCGGCGCCGTAGCGCCATCGGGAGCCGCACTGGCACGGCTGATCACCCGAGACGTTGATCCTCGCAACGGTCCCGTCATCGAACTGGGACCCGGCACCGGCGTGTTTACCCAGACCCTGCTTGACCGAGGCGTACCTGCGCATCGGCTTGCCCTTATCGAAGCCGACCCGACGTTTGCCAACACACTGACGCAGCGCTTTCCGGCGACGCGCGTGCTGAACATGGATGCGGCCCATCTCGGTCTGTCCGAGCCGCTGTTCGGCAGTGAGCGCGCTGGCGCGGTGGTCAGTGGACTGCCACTGCTATCGATGCCACGGGACAAAGCTCTCGCCATCGTCGAAGGTTTGTTCTCGCGCCAACTGCGCAAGGACGGCACGTTCCATCAATTCACCTACGGACCGCGCTGTCCGTTGCCACCGGATGAGCTGAGCGAACTGGGCCTGGAGGCAACGCACATGGGCAGCGCCCTTCTGAACTTGCCACCGGCGTCGGTCTATCGCTTCCGCCGCCGCACATCGATCAGCATGGCTATCTAGGGAAGGATCAGGTCAAGTTCGCCAGTTCCGAGGTCATGGCCAGTACCAGCGGTGAGCCCGTGAGCGCACCTCGCGTCAGCGCATGAACCTGACGGCTTAGCGCTGTGCCGCCCGGCTTGCGGACCACCACTTTGGCACTCGAAAAGCGCCGCCCCAGATCCGGCACCAACCCCACGCCCAATCCAGCGGACACCATTCTAAGCAGCAGATCGTAATCATCTACGGTGTGATTGATTCGCGGCACAAAACCGAATGCGGCACACGCACGCTCCGCCAGCAGCCGGTCATCAGCCTGTCTCGACCCGACAATCCAGCTTTCGCGTGCCAGACGTTCCAGGCTGATCGGTCCCCGCTCGCTGCGCCACGTTTCCGGGAGCGCTAATAGCATCGACTCCTCCAGCACCTGCTGCGAGACGAGATCCGCAGCGCTGTCCCGAGGCACAAGGTTGTAGGTAAATGTAAGTGCAAGTTGGCAACGCCCGTCACGCACGGCCTCAATGGCATCCGGCGATTCGAGTTCCCGGATAAAGATGCGCACCAGCGGAAAACGCTCGCGGACTCGCACGATGGCCGGAAGCAGATGCGCCTTGGCGAAGGTCGAGAAGCAGGCGATCTCCAGCTCCCCTCGCGGCTTTCGCCTCACCGTGCGCAGATCACGCTCGGCCTCCTCGGCTGCTTCGAGAATGACTTCGGCGTGCGCCACCAGCCGTACACCCTCCGGCGTCAAATGCACCCGCCGTCCGATGTGCTCCAGCAATACAACGCCCACTTCGCGCTCCAGCGTTGCGAACTGCTGCGACACCGCCGACGACGTCAGCCCAAAAGCATTCGCAACCGCGGTCATGGTGCCGCGACGGGCAAGCTCCCGAAGGAGGCGAAGACGGGCCAGGTCAATCATCAAGAAATTCTTACACACATGATTAAATTCATGAAGTAGACCTGCGCAAAGGTCATCCATAAAGTCGGCATGACCCATCGCCAAGGCAAACCGTCATGACCCGACTTTCCCTCCTGGGGATACCCAACGATGACAACTCGTCGCACTTGAAGGGTGCATCGGAAGCTCCCTCGCTGATCCGCCACGAGCTCTACTCCGATGCGTACAGCCTATGGAGCGAGACCGGCGTCGACCTGGGCGTGGAAGGCAGGCTCGTGGACCATGGCGATATCTCGTTCGATGGCAGCCACGATGCATGGGATCTTATCGAACAGCATGTGGCCCGCCTGATGGATCCGGGCGACCCACTGATCTGCCTTGGCGGCGATCACGCCATCACTCATCCCATCATGCGTGCGGTACGCCGCCGGCATGCCAGCCTCACGATCATCCATATCGACGCGCACCCCGACATCTATCACGCCTACCAAGGCAACCCGAGATCGCACGCCTCGCCATTTGCCCGGATCATGGAGGAGCAGCTGGCCGATCGCCTGATTCAAATCGGCTTGCGCACCGTCAACGACCACCATCGCGAGCAGTTCAGGCGTTTTGGTGTTGAGACGATCGCGGCTGGCGACTGGCATGCAGGCCACCGGCTCGACATAACGACACCGGTGTACCTGTCGATGGATATCGATGCACTGGATCCCGCGTATGCACCGGGCGTATCACATCGCGAGCCCGGCGGCCTCTCTCCGCGCCAGGTGATCAACTTGATTCAAAGCATCGACCAACCCATCGTGGCCGCCGACATCGTCGAGTACAACCCACGCTGCGATATCTCCAACCTCACTGCGACGGTGGCGGCAAAACTGCTCAAGGAAATGGCTGGAATGATGATAAAGGGGAGCCAAAGCATGGCTGCCCACCCATCACGGCAAGCCCCTTATCCTGATCCGCACGCACATCGGTGACTTGCCTACAGATTCCGCGAAGCACCAACGCACCATCAGTCAGAACGACGCCATTGCCCACTATCAAGAATGGAAGTGAGTTCGCTCGCGTAGTTGGCGAAGCAGGTAAAGATGGGACGAGCGTCGACTTTCAACGGCCTCGCCTTGGGATCGGAACAGGCAGCTAGGTCGGCCAATTGCTGAAGCGCATCACGCATGTCGCACAACTGGCGATGAGCGGACTCGGGAAGGCAGTAGTGCAGCGCGATGGTTTTTGTGTCGGACGCGGTGCTCGCCATGGCGACATCTCCTTGCACGAAGGCCTTTCGCCCAGGTGCGGCACATCGCGCTCAACACGCGGTGTGCCGCGGGACGATCAACGGCCTCAAAGGCTCACCGACGACTCTTGACTGAGTGCCGGCACAGGTAATCGAGGAAGTGGGCCGCAGCGTCCACCCTTTCCGTCGCGGCACACGGCAATGCGCCGGGTGCAACGGCTTAAGTGGATTCGCATGGAAACGGCAGCGCCGCGGTTCCTCAATCGTGTTCGCTGATAACGCGAACCGGCCGGTTTATCGTTGAGGGTGCCGCCGAGGGGTTTGGCGGGCGAGCGACTGCCGTATGATCTGGCTTAGCCATATCAACTCCTGTGTAAGTTGGTTTGGTTAGCGGGTCAGGGGTGTGTCACCACCCTTGGCTCGCGCTTCTACACTGCATCGCTGCAATGGTTGCCTGCGTCGACTTTCTACGACTCCGCAGGCAACGCGCCGAAACTAGCAAAAGAGAACACGCTCGTCTGTAAGTGTTCACCTGCATAGCGTGTGCAATGCGTGTCATCTCTTGAACTGCTCTTGCGTATGCCGCCGAGGCAGCGTGCGCGATGACGAGCGAAGGCGTAGTTGGTCCCGCCATTTATGAATCCGCTTCATAGAGGCATTCGCTTTTCCGGCCTTTATCAGCAGGCCAGGCCACACCTATGCTGTCGATGAGCTGCCCGTTCCGGTTCGTCGCCTTGAGCGCAGGTGGTTGAGATCCCATCCGCCGCTTCTTCGATCGTCCATGCACTCGCCATCGACAGCAGCTACACCGTGCGCTAACACTGGGCTCGCTAACACCTCATTGCGGTCGAATCCCTGCCGCATCCTTTCGATCGCCCCATCCGGAGATTTCCCCCATGCCCGAGAAGCCCACCAACGGCCGCAAAGCGTTCGGCCATATCGCCCCTGCCTTTGCCGATTACACCGACAATGTTCTGTTCGGCGATGTCTGGGAACGGCCGGGGCTTTCGCCGCGCGATCGCAGCTTGATCACCGTCGCCAGCCTGATCTCGCTCTATCGCGTCAACGAACTCCCCTTCCATATGAAGAAGGCGCTTGAGAACGGCCTGAGCAAGGACGAGCTGATCGAAGCGATCACCCACCTCGCCTTCTACTCAGGCTGGCCCACCGCTGCCTCGGCGCTGCCGATTGCGCAGCGCGTGTTTGACGAAGCGGATGCCAGTCCGAAGGAGTAGCAACCATGGATTACCGTTATCTCGGCCGCAGCGCTCTCAAAGTGTCGCCCTTGTGCCTAGGCACGATGATGTTCGGTGGCGAAACCGATGAAGCCACCTCGAAGCGCATCATCGACAAGGCCTTCGAGCAAGGTGTGAATTTCATCGATACCGCGGATGTCTATCACGCCGGCCGCGCGGAAGAAGTCGTGGGGCGCGCCATCGCGGATCGTCGCGATCACTGGGTGGTCGCCACCAAGTTCGGCTTTCCCGCCACACCAGGTCCCAACGAACAGGGCCAGTCGCGTAAGTGGATTTACCAATCGGTCGACGCGAGCCTCAAACGGCTCGGCACCGATTACATCGACATCCTCTACTTCCATCGCGCTGTACCCGAGCAGCCGCTGGAAGAAGGCGTGCGCGCTGTCGGCGATCTGATCCGCCAGGGCAAAGTGCGTTACTTCGGCCTCTCCAATTTCCGCGGCTGGCGTATCGCCGAAGTGGTGCGCCTTGCTGACCAGCTTGGCATCGATCGCCCCGTCGCCAGCGAGCCGCTCTACAACATCGTCGACCGCACCGCCGAAGTCGAACAGCTGCCGGTGGCCGGTCACTACGGCCTGGGTGTAGTGCCCTACAGTCCCCTCGCGCGCGGTGTCCTCAGCGGCAAGTACGCAGTGGACGCACCGCCGCCGCCCGACAGCCGGGTCGCACGCGGCGACAAGCGCATCCAGCAAACCGAGTGGCGCCCGGAATCGCTGAAGATCGCGCAGGCGATTGCCGCGTATGCTGCCGAGCGCGGCACCACCACCATCGCATTCGCCCTGGCCTGGGTACTCAGGAACCGCTTGGTCAGTTCAATCATTGCCGGCCCGCGAACCGAAGCGCATTGGGACAGCTACGTCGAAGCCCTGAAGGTGCAACTGGGTCCCGAGGACGAGAAATTCGTCGATAGCCTGGTGCGGCCGGGCCATGCTTCGACACCGGGCTACACCGATCCGGGGTATCCCATCGAGGGGCGTAAAACATGATGAGTAGCCGATAAGACATCTGGCAACCGGCCCCCGTTGGCGCCATGCTCACCTGGCACCTTTCCCCAGGAGGCAACATGTCATCACCCGTCAAATCGCCCAGGCAGATCGCCGAATCGCTTACCGAACTATGGTCACCACGCGTCGTTGCGGAAGTAGACGATGCCTACATCAAGGTCGCCAAAGTGCAGGGCTCGCTGGCCTGGCATAGCCACGAAGGCGAGGATGAGTTGTTCTTCATCCTGAAGGGGCGTCTGCGCATCGAAATGGATGATGGTGTTGTGGAACTCGGCGAAGGCGAGATGTTCGTGGTTCCCAAAGGCGTGCGGCACAACCCCGTCGCCGAGAACGAATGCCAGCTCATGCTGATCGAGCGCAAGACCACGCAGCACACGGGCGATGTGGTGACTGAGAAGACACGTTCGTTAAGTGAGCAGTTGCGTCCGGTGTAACGGGCAAAAGAGTCGGAGTCATTTTTCGGTGATAGAAAAATGACTCCGCCAGACGAAGCACTTACCCCCGCGTCCACGCAGCCGCTGCATTCGCCGCATACGTCTCGAACGACATCGGCGGACGCCCAGTCACCCGCTCGACGATATCCGTGACGACAGCACCCGCACCATCCCGGATCGCCTCCTGGTCACGCACTACCACTGCCGCGTAGTCGGCGGGAACACCGCCGCCTTGCAGGATCGTGGCGAACTCGTTCGAGGAAATCTTCCGGTGGCTGATCTCTCGCCCCGCTGCCTTGCTGATGATGGCGGCGGCTTGCGCGAAGGTGAGCGACTGCGGGCCGGTGATGTCATAGATGGCCGGCGCATGGCCGCGCTCTGTCAACGCGACGGCAGCAACGGCCGCAATGTCCCCCGCGTCGACGAACGCAACCGCACCGTCGCCCGTAGCCGTAGCCACGGCATCCGCGTGAAGAATGCCGGGCAGAAAGAACGACTCGGAGAAGTTCTGCGAGAAACCACCCGGGCGCAGCAACGTCCATTCCATACCCGACGCCATCACTAACTGCTCCACTTTGCGCCGCCCGGAATCTGCTGGCTCGTGAGGAAAGTCGACTCCAAGTGAGGAAATGGCGACGACACGTTTGACGCCAAGCTGCTTCGCACGATCAAGGAAGGGGGCGATGACGTTCGACGGGTCTTCTACAAAATCCGGGCCGATCAGATACACCGCATCGACGCCGTCGAGCGCGGCCTGATGCGTTTCAGGCTGGTCCCAGTGGAACAGCGTGTGATGTGGACTGGCCTGCCGACTGGCGGCACGCACGGTGACGCCGCGAGCCTGAAGCAAGGGAACAAGGCGGCGGCCGGATTTTCCGGTGGCGCCGAGTACGAGCGCGGTGGTGGTCATGGGGCATCTCGATGTGGTGGGTGAGATGACAGGCTACGGCCGCTTGACGCGCGCATGAATGGGTGAAAAGCTCGAATGCATGTTCGAACGTCTCGATTCTCGCTTTGATGTCCTTGCCCAGGTGCTTGAGGCCGCCCACCTCGGCCGCGCCCTGTCGGCGCGTATCGAGCTTGGTGCGCCCTGGGCTTTGCACTTCGCCGACACCAACCGGCGCGCAGGCTTTCATGTGGTCACCGCGGGGCGTTGCTGCGTGCTGCTGGATGGCACCACCGATGCGGTAGAACTCGGCGCGGGCGATATCGTGGTGTTTCCCCATGGCGCCGGACATGTACTGGCCGACCAGCCCGACACGCCCAGCATCGAGATTCACGAAGCGGTCGGCAACCTCGCACCGGGCCAGCGCATGAGCCTGCCGAACGCGGGAAGCGGCGCGCCGGCCAGCGTGCTGTGCGGTTCCTATTCGTTTGCACCGGATGGCACCAATCCATTGTTGCGCGGCCTTCCGCAGTTGCTGCATCTGTCCGCGGAAAAGCTGCGCAACACGCCGCTTGAAGCAGCAATGCAATGGCTCGCGGCAGAAGCAAACGGCGCGGCTCCGGGCACTGCCCTGATCATCGACCGGCTGGTCGACCTGTTGTTTATCTACGCGCTCAGGCTATGGACCGCACAGCAGGATGCGAGCAGTCCGCAGACCTGGTTCGGCGCGCTGCAAGATCCGGTTGTCGGGCCTGCCGTGCATGCCGTACACGGCGACCCCGCATACGCCTGGACGGTCGAAAACTTGGCGCAGCGTGCCGGGCTTTCGAGAGCGGCCTTTGCCCGGCGCTTCCAGCAAGCGATGGGAGAACCGCCGTTGAGCTACGTCACGCGCTGGCGCATGACCGTGGCGGCAGGCCTGCTCGCCGACGGACACGCTATAGCGCACGTCGCCGACCGCGTCGGCTATGAAAATGAGTTTGCGTTCGCCAAGGCGTTCAAGCGCATTCGCGGCCTGGCGCCAGGACAGCATCGGCAGAGGCATGCGAAGCAGCGGACGGAAAGAACCACCCAGGCCGAAAGTGGTTTTGTGGAATAGAGGAATGCCGCGCTCGAGCCAATTCATTCATCCGTCGGCCGCCTAGCGAAATGCTGAAGTATCCCGCGGGTGCATCGGCTCATCGGACGCCTCGATCATCATCTTGTGCAGCCGCTGCAAGTGACTGCGCCATCCGTCTTTGCCGAACGCAGCAAACAGGCCCATCTGCAACAGGCTGCGCCCCGTATCGTTGCGGGCGACGACGACCATATGATGCTTGGTATCGACGATCATGAACTGGCCGCCCCACCCATCGGCCCACACCACGCTGTTGCGACGATCGAGCCACCAGAGATAGCCATAAGCGTCGAAGGGCGGCATGTCCTTAATCTCCGAATACGGCTGTGTGCTCTCGCGAATCCACGCCTCGGGTATCACCTGGTGCCCGTTCCAGGTGCCGTTGTTGGCATAGAGCACGCCGAATCGCGCGAGATCCGCGGCACTCATGAAGATCACGAACTGGCGATGCTCGGTATAACCGGGCTGGTCGTAGATGACATGCCCCGGCTTGAAGGTGGTCATGCCGGTCGGCTTGGCAATCCACTCGTAAAAGGCCTGCCCGATGCTGAGACCGGTGCGGCGTTCGAAGATCACGCCGAGCACGTTGAAATCCCAGTTGTTGTAGTAGAAGAATTCGCCCGGCCGATGCGAGCCGCGGCGAGGGCGGCCATCCTTCATGCCCTTCGCTTCGCCGGCGGCTTCGATATAGATGCCTGAGCGGGACATCAGCAGGTCACGCACCGTCGCCGACTTCTCCATCGCAGTGAGTGGTTTCACTTTGTCGTCGATACCCAGTTCGCCCAGGGTCTGGTCGAGGCGGATGTAGCCGCGCGCGATCGCGATGCCATAAAGCCCGCTGAGCAGGCTCTTCCTGACCGAATGTGTGTTGATCGGAAGATCCGCCTCTCCCCATTGCGCCAGCTGCCCGCCGTCTTTCAGCGCGACGAAAGCGTCGAACTGAGTCTTCTGCGGTAGGTAGGCATAAGCCTGCTCGATGAATTTTTGGTCCTTGACGGGTGCGGGCCACAGCGTGGTGGCGAATGCGTTGCGCTCTCCGCGTGAGATGACTGGTAGCGAGGTGACTATCAAACCGATAGCGACCAGCAGGGAAAGCATGAGACCACCGATCTTCGCGACACGCGCCAGCTTTATCTTCATTTCGCCAGACCTCTATCCAGATGTGGCGTGCAGTCTGGTCAAGCGCGCTGAAGCCGTCAGGCATCGAAAGTCACCAGAGCGGGTGACGAAAGTCACCTCTTTCCGTTTCCGCTTGCCTTTCCCCCAGTCAGACGGAATGCTAGCCGCATGAGGCTGGCGATATCTCCCCAATCGGCGATTGCGGTGGCAGGCTTCGTGGCTTGGGCGGCGATTGGACTTGAGTTATGGTCCGGCCCGCTGGCGGCTACTGCGCTGGGCGCACCGTTTCCGGTCCACGGTTTATCGAGATCGCTGCATGCGCTATTTCTTCTGGTGTTCCTGGCATCGCTCGGCATACGCGGCCACGATGCCGTCCAGCTAGCGCTAGCCGCCGCGCTCAGCGCGATCACGCTGGCCCTGGTAGCGCTCTATCGCTATAACTCCGCCGCCGCGTTGCTGATCGTGCCGATGCTGACGTTCGCACGGCTGTTGAGCATTCAGAGGCTGGCAGTCGTCTATGTGGTGTTGAACGCGCTGCTACTCACCATCGTTCTGATGTTCCGGCAAATGGACGCACCACTGACTTATGTCGGCCTGCATGCCAGCCTCCAGTTGTTCGCCGTTATGGTCGCGCGCTTCGCCCAGAAGGCAGAGCAGGCGCGGGATATGCTCGCGAGCGCACATGCCGAACTGCTCACCACGCGCGGCATGCTGGCCGAGTCCGCCAGGCACCAGGAACGCCTGCGCCTGTCGCGCGAGTTGCACGATGTAGCGGGACACAAACTCACCGCGCTGCGCCTGAACCTCGCCGCGATCACCCACAACCGTCATCTGGATCAAGTAGCAACCGTCGCCTTGTGCTCACGCTTGACCGAGGAGCTGCTCGACGACCTGCGCGGCATGGTCCACCAACTGCGGCTGCATGACGGACTGGATCTGGGCGCCACGCTGCGCCGGCTCGCGGAACCCTTTCCCCGGCCCCGCGTGCTTTTCGATATTGCCGACGATGCACGCGTTGCCAGGCTCGACCAGGCCGAGGCCCTGTTGCGCACCTTCCAGGAAGGACTCACCAATGCGGCGCGCCACAGCGACGCTACGCAGGTCTGGGCAACGTTGTCCCGCGATGGCGACCAGGTGCGGCTGATGATCCGGGACGACGGACGCGGGCGCGGCCCCGTGCAGGCCGGGCATGGACTCAACGGCATGCGGGAGCGCCTTCAGGCCTTGGGCGGTGATCTTGAGTTCCAGCACTCCGGCGATGCCGGCTTCCAACTGCGTGCATGGCTGCCGGTAGCGTGGTCGTGACCGGTGCCAAGCGCCTTCGCATCGCACTGGCGGATGACCAGGCGCTGGTGCTCTGCGGCCTCAAGGCGCTACTGGGTGGCTTCGAGCAGCTCGAGGTAGTCATCGAGGCCGATAGCGGCGAGGCACTGCTCGAGCAGATGACGAAGACGACCGTCGATGTCGTGCTCTCCGATATCCGCATGCCTGGATTGGACGGCTTCGGTCTCTGCGAACGCCTGCGACGACTGCCGAAGTCTCCGCCGGTCATCCTGCTGACCACGTTCAATGATCCGGACATGGCCCTTCGTGCCGCCGAAGGCGGTGCGGATGGTTTTCTGCTGAAGGATGCCTCTCCGATGGAGCTGGTCGCGACCATCGAGGAAGTCGCCAGCGGGCGGACCGTGATAGCCCCCATTTCTACCGACCTGCTGCGCACACGCTATGCCTATCACGACGACAACGCGCCAAGCGGACGCTTCAACAAGCGCGAGGTCGACATCCTTCGCCTGCTGGCCGGCGGATACACCAACCGGGAGATAGGACAGGCCATCCATATCGCGGAAGGCACCGTCAAGAACTACCTCATCGATATCTTCGACAAGCTGGACACGCGCGATCGAACGCGCGCCGTGCTGAAGGCCATCACCCTGAAGATCATCTAGCTTGGTTCGCCGAGCGCGCGATAACTGAAATCCCGCAACAGAATGCTTCCCTCGCCCGCGCTGTAGATGCCCAGTTTGAGGCTGAGGAACCCACCGAACACGTTGTGATGGATACCGGAAACTTCCATACGCAGTCCATGCAGTACCCAGGTTCGGCCGCCATCGTGCGAGTAGTGGAAGGTGATGACGTTGTCGTCGTTGGTCAGCCTTAGCCGCACGCTGGATGTCGGTATCGCGGCGCGCATCCAGGGCTGTTCCTCGGCGTATTCATAGGTCCTCATGCCGTCAGGCGTGAAGCCGATGCCGACAAAAGCTTTGTGATTGTAGAAAAGCAGCAGTCCGCCCTCGGCCTTGCCGGTGAGATCGATGGTGATTTCCGCGATATACGAGCGATCACCGACGATGCAGGTCAGTGGTGTGCTGTCTATTGGCGAGTGTCCCTTGGCGGCGATGCGTAGCCCTTTAGCTTCATAGATAACCCGCTGCATCTCGTCCGGCGCCGGGTCGTGAAAGCACCACTGCACACCGAATTTGTTGGTGCTGAAATCATCCGACAGCGCATGACCCGACGGCCCGCCCTTCCCTCCTTTGGGTTTCGGTAACGGCCTGGAGAGATCGCCGCCTTTTGCGCGGAACCAGCCATCGCTGGTCCATTCCATGGGCTCAAGAAGCGTCTGGCGTCCGAGCGCGCGAAAGCCGTTCTCGTAGCCGTGGTAGACCATCCACCAATCGCCGGCCGGGCCTTCCACCAGCGACGCATGTCCGCGCGACCACCACGGCTCATCGGCACTCGTGGTGCGCACCAGCGGATTGTGTGGGCAATGCTCCCACGGACCGTGGATCGATCGGGAACGCGCAGCGATCACCATGTGGCCTGTCGGCGGACCCGCGGTGCCGCCGACAGCGGTGATCAGATAAAACCATTCGCCATGCCGAAGCAGTTTTGGCCCTTCCGGCGCGAAGTTCTCTACCACCCAGTCGTCCGGATACCGCCACGGCTTATAGGCCGGTTCCAGCGATCCATCGGTGGCAAGGCCGTCATCAGCAAGACGTATTTTGCGTATGCCGTTGACGAACAGATAGCGTCTGCCGTCCTCGCCCACGACGTGGCCGGGATCGATGCAGTCGGGGATTTTCAGATCAACCGGATCGCTCCACGGACCTTCGATGCGATCGGCCCAGATCGCAAAGATCGACCATCCCTTGTCGCCCGGGTTGGCAGGGATATAGATGAAGTAGCGGCCATTGTGCTTGCACAGGTCGAGCGCCCAGATCGGACCGAGCGACTTGGTCACTGCCGGGCCTATGGGTGCCCAGTTCACCAGATCGGTGGAGTGCCAGAGGATCACCGCCGGGTAGGCGTAGAACGACGAAAACGTCATGTAGTAATTGTCGCCATCCTTGAGGATGGTGGGATCGGGATGATCGCCAGCCATGATCGGATTCAGATAGGTGCCATCGCCGAGATCGGCTTTTCGTTGGCCTTCGATGCCCGGCTTCCACAGAGGGCGTCTGTTACCCCCGATGCATGGAGCAGCCTTGACCGGGTTCATGACAAAAGGCGCGGACACCGCTCCGGCCAACAGCAACTTGAAGGTGTTGCGACGTGAGCTGTCCACCATGCCTGCACTCTCTTGTCTGTAGCGAATGCAGAAACCTACCAGCATCTCCGCGCATCTTCGGCCAAGCGCGACTTACGATTCCTGTCATCGACGCTTACGTTTTTGGGCGAACAGAGGACGGAGCTGCGGCATCCATGCCAACACGCTGATGCCGCCAGCCATAGCTACGGCTCGAATTTCTTCTCCACGCCAAGCAGCACCGATTGATTGTCGCGGCTGCTGTTCTCTAGCAGGTTCTGGTATTCGAAGCGGAGCATCCAGCCTCCCAGTGTCTGCAGTTGCACGCCTGCCCCCAACAAGGTGCGGTTGCGTGACTGGCCTTGCAGCGATGCCTGATACAGCGGGCCGGCGAGCAAGTCCGCGTAGCGCATCGCCGCCACACCGGAACCCTGGAAGTCGTGCGCGTACTCGGCGCGCAGCGTAGGCAGCCAGTTGCCGTAGTCGCGCTTGATAGTCCACTGGGCACGCACACCCAGATTGCCCGTCGTGGTCTTCACCGTCTGGCTCTGGTAGCTGAGCGTGTCACCCGCGACACCCGATTCGGTATAGCCGTCGAGCCGGCCATGGGCCACGTCGAGTCGGGCATACGGCGACAGCAGCAGCGCTGAGCTGCGGTGCTCGTAGCCAAGTGCTACGGAGCCGAACCACTGGGTGCCGTCCCGCTGACCGGTGACCAGGCTCGCATCACCCGTGACGTAGCGTTTCGCATCGAATGACAGCCACTGGTAGCCAAGCAGGCCATCCACGTAGAGATTGGCGGCCGGATGGTAGCTGGCATAGAACGCCAGGTTGTAACTGTCCGTCGTACTGCGGCTGCCGTGCCGGCCAATGTCCGAGGCATCATGGCCATAACCCAGGCCTGCGCCTACGGCCAGCGCATCGTTGATGCGCTTGTCCGCACCCATGCTCAGGCCAGTGGTGGTGAAATCAATGCCGTTGTTGCTGGTGCCCGGCTGGGTCTTGCCGAAGTTCACCGCGCCGCCGGTCCATACCGTGATACCGCCGGGCAAGCTGCCGTTGGCCGCGCCGACCGGCGCTGCAGCGGGTTCATCGGGCTGCATCAGATAACGGCGGCTCCACGTATCGCCCTCGCCACGCAGGCGCTGCATCGGGTCCCGGTTCTGCTGGCTGGCGGAGGTCAGCGTGATGCCATTGGTGAAACCGCCGGCGCGGCTGTCGTTGTGCAGACTCTCCAGGCGGCGCTGGAAGTTGCCGATCTGGCCCTGCGCCATGCGGCGCGCCGAGTCGACCTGCGCATTGAGGATGCCGAGCACTTCGGCATCTTTGGAGGGATCAGGCCGCGCCGTGACCGTCAGCGTGACAACGCCAGGCGCTGACGTCGCGTACGCATTGCTGAGCGTGTAGTTGAGTTGGGCAACACCGCTGAAGCTGCTTGCAGCCGTGAAGTCCAGCGCATAACCATTGGCCGTTACATGGATGCTGGCGCTGCCGGCATTGGCTGGCGAGATCGACACCACACTGGCCGCGGTGAAAGGCCCGCCGTGCGCGGTGGCGGTCAGGTCCACCTGCACTGAAGAGCCTGCAAGCACGCCAGCGCTCAGCGCCGGTGCCACCGGCAAAGGGTTCACCGTGATGCTTACGCGTGCCGGCAGCGAGCTGCCAAAAGCGTTGCTCAGCGTGTAGTCGAAACTCACTGCGCCTGTCGCATCGGCGGCAGGCGTGTAGATCAGATCGGTGCCGCTGACGGTAACGATGCCGGTCGATGGCGGCGCAATCACGTTGACCGTTGTGAACGGACCACCGGTGGCGCCCTGTGCGCCATGGATCGTCACCGCCTTGCCGGCCAGCACGGTGACGCTTTGTGCTTGCGCCACCGGCACCGCCAGCGGTGTCACCTTGACCGTCACCGTGGCCGGCGTCGAGCTGCCGCCCGGGCCTGTCGCGATGTAAGTGAAACTGTCGCTGCCGTAGTAGTCATGCGCCGGCGTGTAGCTGACGTTCAAGCCGCTGATGACCGCCGTGCCATGCGCCGGTGCCTGCGCGATCGCGATGCTGGTGATCGGGCCGGTGTCGTTGGCCGTCACCGCAATCGTTGCCACGGCATTAGCCGGTGTGCTCGCCGTGTCATTCACCACCACCGGCGCCGAATCAGCCACCACCAAGGTAAAGGCCTGGCTGCCGGTGAAGCCCCGCGAGTCCGTGGCGGTGACGGTGGCGTTGAAGCGCCCTGCTGTCTTGGGCGTGCCCGACAGCACGCCACTCGCGCTCAGGCTCAGGCCCGCCGGCAAAGCACCACTGGTGACGCTATAGGTGTAAGTGCCGTTGCCGCCGCTGGCGCCGAGCTGCTGGCTATAAGCCACGCCAACGGTCGATGTCGCCAGTGCAGACGGCGTCACCGTGATGACCACCGTGTTGACACCGAACGTCTGGCTGACTGTCGCTGCGGCAAGGTAGTTGCCATTGCCCGGCTGGTCGGCGTGGATGGTGCA
Organism: Dyella sp. OK004; assembly: GCF_900114495.1. Classification (GTDB taxonomy): domain Bacteria; phylum Pseudomonadota; class Gammaproteobacteria; order Xanthomonadales; family Rhodanobacteraceae; genus Dyella_D. Next base: position 49,544 of record NZ_FOZI01000007.1, read on the forward strand.
ACTGCCCGCGCTGACCAAGGTGAGCTGGCCACCGGCGGTGATCGTGCATACCGCGGTGGTGCCTGAGCTGAAGGTCGGCGTCAGGCCCGAATCGGTGGTCGCCGACAGAACGGGCAACGTGCCCAGGTACTGAGTCCCGGGGTTGGCGAAGCTGATGATCTGAGTGGCCATCGGCGTCACGCTGTTGGAAGCGGCCGACGCCGCGCCGGTACCCACGCCGTTCGTCGCGCTCACGGTAAAGGTGTAGGCGGTACCGTTGGTGAGCCCGGTCACCGTAATGGAGTTGCTGCTGCTGGTACCCGTGAAGCCACCCGGCATGGCCGTCGCCGTATAACCGGTGATGGCAACACCGCCGTTACTTGCGGGCGCGGTGAACGTCACGGTTGCCTGGGTGTTTCCCGCTGTTGCGCTGCCGATGGTCGGCGCGCCTGGCACCACGGCATTCACGGAGAAGGATTGGGTCACCGTCGGTGCGGCCGGATAGGTGCCGTTGCCCGCCTGATCCGCATGAATGGTGCAGGTGCCCGCACTGACAAAGGTGAGCTGACCGGTCGGCGTAATGGTGCACACCGCCGTGGTGGCCGAAGTGAACGTTGGCACCAGGCCGGCATCGGTGGTCGCCGTCAATGTGGGCGACGTACCGAAATTTTGTGCACCGGGGTTTGGGAACGTGATGGTCTGCGTGCCGGTTTGCACGGTGTAGTTGGCACTGGTAGTCGTGCCTGTGCCCGCATTGCCGGCCAGATCCGTCACGGCGGTGTTGTTCAGCGTAATCACGTTGCTGCTGCTGGACACCCCTGGCGTCGGTGTCAGCGTGGCCGTCCAGGTCACGCCACCGTTGCCGGGACTGAAGGCGGAAAGCGTCGCGTTGGAGACGCTCAGCGCAGCGTTGCTGAAAGCATTAACCGCTTCGGAGAACGTGATGGTGACAAGCGCGGTTTTGCCTGTCGTCAGCGCGCTGTCCGATAGAACGATGGCAGCGGTGGGACGTTGGGCATCGATCGTGTAGTTGTTGCTGCTGGTGGTACCCGTGCCCGAGTTGCCAGCTACATCTGTCACACCGGTATTGTCCAGCACAATGACGTTGCCGCTGTGGGTGAGCCCCGGAACCGGGGTCAGCGTGGCTGTCCAGGTGATGTTGTCGCTCGTACTCAGGTTAGACAGGGTGCCGTTATCGGTGGTCATGCCAGCGAGGCTGAAGCCGGTGACCGCCTCGGAGAACGTGATGGTGACCAGCGAGGTGGCACCTATGCCCAGATTGGCGTTCGCCACGACGATAGTCGCCGTGGGCCGCTGGGTGTCGATCGCGTAATTATTGCTTGAGGTCGTGCCCGTACCGGTGTTGCCCGCCGCATTCGTGACGCCGGAATTGTCCAGCGTAATGACATTGGCGGCAGCGACGATCCCGTTGGACGGCGTGAATGTGGCGGTCCAGGTGATGCCACCATCGCTGGAACTCACGCCGGTCAGGGTACCGTGGCTGATGGACAAGTCGGCGTTGCTGAAGCCGGCGACTGCCTCGGAGAACGTGATGGTGACTCCGCTGGTTGACCCGATCTTCAGTCTGCTGTTCGCGACGATGACGGTAGCCGTGGGGCGCACCGTATTGATCGCATAGCTATTGCTGGTGCTCACCCCGCTACCCGAACCGTCGACATCACTGATACCCGTGTTGTTCACCGTGATGAGGTTGCCGACAGCATTGATACCGTCCACGGGCGTCAAGGTGGCCGTCCAGGTCACACCGCCATCCGCGGAGCTGACATTGCTCAGCGTGCCGTTGGCCACCACGATGTCACTGTTGTTGAAACCGGTGACTGCCTTGAGAAAGGTAAATGTGACGGTGCTGGTATCGCCCGCTTTCAGTGAGCTGTTGACTACATTGACCGTCGCCACCGGCACGGCCAACGCAGTGCCGCAACCTAGCGCAGCCATGAGAAACACGATTACCCGCAGGCAAATACCCAACGACGCGCGCGACAAGCGCGCGCCCAGACCGCGACGTTCCAGCATGACTGATTTCCCCTGTAGCCGTTGAAACCGCGCGCATCATGCGACTGTGGTCAACGTCTGATTATTTAATCACGCTTCAACGCCCGGTGCGAATTCGCGCCAAGCGTTGGCGCCGGGCAACCAAAAATCCCAGGGGACACGCCGAGGTGCATCTTCACTCGCGCGTCTACGGCGCCCCGCGATAACGCAGTGCCTCCACCAGCACCGCCAACGCGCGCGATGATTGACGGCGACTCGGGTAGTACAGGTGGTAACCGGAAAACGGCGGGCACCAATCCTCCAGCACGCGCACAAGGCGTGCTTCGGCGATGTACGGCAACACTCTGTCCTCTGGCAGATAAGCCAGGCCGAACCCGGCCAATGCCGCCCTGAGAATCTGGTAGCCGCTATTGAAAACAAGCTGACCTTCCACACGCGCCTTCACTTCGCGCCCTTTGCGTTCGAACTCCCACGCATAGAGACCGCCATGCGTGGGCAGGCGTAGATTGATGCAGCTGTGCTCGGCCAGATCGTGCGGCGTCTTCGGCCGCGGGCGATGGGAAAAATAGGCGGGCGCACCGACCACCGCCATGCGCAGATCCGGCCCGATGCGCACGGCGATCATGTCCTTCTCCACCTGGTCGCCCAGGCGTACGCCGGCGTCGTAGCGCTGCGCGACGATATCGGTCAAGCCGTAGTCGATGGTGATTTCGACCTTGATATCGGGGTAACCCGGCAGGACTTTTTCCAGCATCGGCCACAACATCGTATTGGCCGCATGCTCGGCAGTAGTAATGCGGATGGTGCCGGCCGGCTTGTCGCGAAACTCGCTCAGCGCTGCCAGTTCGGCATCTATTTCTTCGAAGCGCGGCGCCACCGTGAGCAGCAGGCGCTCGCCCGCTTCGGTGGGCGAGACGCTGCGCGTGGTGCGTGTCAGCAGGCGCAGTCCAAGACGGGTTTCCAGCGCGCGAATGGTATGGCTGAGCGCCGATTGAGATACCCCGAGCTGCGCCGCCGCCCGGGTGAAGCTGCCTTCGCGCGCCACCGCGATAAAGGCGAGCAGATCGCTGAGATTATCGCGCGCCATTCATGAGCTCCACTCATAGAGTCATGAGATTGTGCCACCTAATCACAGGCGTCCGCGCACATAGATTCCATAGGCGCCTCAGCGACGGATGGGCGCCTTGCCTGCAAAGTGCCGATGAACCTCCCGCGCCTCGCGCAACCGGCGTGCGTGTGCTGCAAGCAGATCGCCGCGGGTAATGATGCCGGTCATGCGATGCGCGCTGGAACGGTCGACCACCACCAGACGCCCGACATCGGCCTCGACCATATGGTCCGCTGCCTCGCGCAAGGAGTGACTTTCGTCCACGACCAGCGGTGGTCGCTTGATCAGCGAGCCCACCTGCGTCTCGGAGACTGGGTGATCGAACAGATCACGCCGAGTGATCACGCCGACCAACCGATCCTGCTCATCCAGCACCGGAAAACCCTGATGCCGGGTGGCGGCGCCGCCGCCTTCCATCCATTGACGCACCGTTGCCAGTGCATCATTCGCCCGCAGGCTCACCACTTCGCGGCTACAGGCGTCGCGCACCAGGATGCGGTCGAGATGGTCGGCGGCGTACTCACTCGGCACGCGCACGCCGCGCCGGGCGATCTTCTCGGTCATGATCGTGTGCCGCATCATCAGACCCGAAACGAGGTAAGCCGCTGTGCATGCGCCGAGCAACGGCAACAGCGCATGGGTCTGCAAGGTCGTTTCAAAAGCAAAGACAATCGAAGTGAGAAAGGCGCGCGACGCTCCGGCAAAAATCGCCGCCATGCACACCAGCGCCGCCATGCGCGGATCGATCTGCAGCGATGGCGCCACATGCAGCAGCCCAACGCCGAGCACACCGCCCAACGCCCCGCCGATGGTGAAGAGCGGTGCCAGCGTACCGCCCGACGTACCACTGCCGAGCGCTATCGACCAGGACAGCAGCTTGAAGCAGCACAGCGCCAGCATGGCACTCAGGCCCAGTTCGCCCGAAAGCACGGCGCCTATATTGGAATAGCCCACACCTAGGGTCAGTGGTGCGATGTAACCGACGACGCCCACCGCCAGTCCGCCCAGCGCCGGCCACCACATCCAGTGGATTGGGAGCTTCTCGAAACCATCCTCGATGGCATAAGTCAGCCGCGTGATGCCGACGCTGACGACACCGGTCAAAAGCCCGAGCAAGGCGTAGACGACCAGCGCGGACAACCCGGGAGCACTCAATGCCGGCATGGCGAACATCGGCTCGCTGCCCTCTATGACGTAACGCACACCGGTGCCGATGAAGGCGGCCAGCGCCACCGGAATCAGCGAGCGAGCGCGGCGTTCGAACAACAACAGCTCGATAGCCAGCAGGATCGCGGACACCGGTGCGGAGAACACCGCCGCCATGCCGGCCGCCGCGCCCGCTGCGAGCAATGTCTTGCGCTCATCGGCGGTGACCTGCACGAACTGACCCAGCAGCGAACCCAGCGCACCGCCGGTGGCGATGATCGGGCCTTCCGCGCCGAACGGGCCACCCGTGCCGATGGCCACCGCGGAGGAGACCGGCTTGAGCCAGGTGAGGCGCGGCTTGATCCGGCTCTCATTGATCAGCACCTGCTCCATCGCCTCGGGAATCCCGTGCCCACGAATGGCCTGCGATCCCCAGCGGGCCATGACCCCGACAATCAGGCCGCCAACGACGGGCACCAGGATGACCCACAGTCCAAGCGCATGGCCTGCGGGACTGACAAACGCATCGCTCCAGCGGCCATAGAACGCAAGATTGGTAATGAGCCCGATCAGCGCGGTCAGTGCGCGCGCCACGCCGGCCATGACCGCGCCCAGCACGATCGCCATGGCAGAAATCCATAGCACCCGCCGATCGAGCGGCCGGAAACGCCGTGGCATATGAGCCTCGGCCAGTACCGGATCCAGCGAAGGGGCAAGCGGAATCGCCGCACGCGAGTGCGGATCGTTAGGGGTGTCATGCATGAAAGGCGACTCAGAACCGAGGCCGCGCAAGAGTACGCGTTTGGAGGCTCAGTAGCTGGCTGGAAAATGAATGGCCGTCCAAAACGGGATCGGCCATCCGCCGGCTTCAGCTTCGCGCATCAGCATCCAGACCGCGCTGCCACTCACGCTCGGCGTACTGCTTCAGCACCCTGAGCGTCCCCGCCCAGTAGAACTCCAGGTGCTTGAAGATGGTCGGCGTCGGGAAGTTGGCAGCCACCAGGGTTAACGCGGTGCAGTCGCCCGCGGCATCCAGCTCGAAGGTCATGGTGGTGTAGCTCTGCGGCTCATCAGCAAGCCGCGATACCGAACTGCGATGGGTATAGCTGAGCCTCTTCTGCGGCTCAAACGCGAGCACCACACCGGTGTTCTCGAAACGCCCGTAGTGAAATCCGCGAACAACCATCGGGCGCCCTACCCTCCAGTCCGTTTCCACCTCGATCATCATCTCGGGCTCGCCCATCCACTCCCGCATCTTGTCGACGCGGGTCAGACTTTCCCAGACGGCCGCAGCGGGTGCGTCGATGACGACGGTGTCGGTGAAGTGTTGCGGCATGCGGGTATCCCAGTTCGGCTGACGGCATGTTGGCGGACTGACGTGTCCCTAAGCGCTCGGCCGAAAGATCCGCTTGGCCATGGTCAGGAGATGCGTCGGTTATTTCTTGACCGCCATTGGAGCCCAGCTCATTTCTCGACGCATGGCGAGAGCGGAGGCCGTCCACAGGCAGAACCCTGCAACGAGCCCAGCGAAAGCGCCCCCCAGTGGGGGTGACAAAAATCCGCCAATGATCGACGCAACGATCAAGGCAACGCCGAGCGCATAGAACGGCTTGAACGGAATGGCAAAAGCCATCGGGAGAAAATGCAAGCCAACAACAAAGGCAATGGCGGGAAGCACCAACTCCGGATGGCCGAGGTTCTTAACCACGTTCACTGCGAGAAGGATGATGATTGCACCCCAGAAACCCATATCCCTCCCCTGTTTTGTAGATCGGATAAAGATGGTCACTTGCCAGTGGCAACCAGAAGACCATCAAGCACATCCTACCCGCAACACGGGGCGTCCATCAGAAGAACTTAGTTCGTCGGATTACCCGATGAACCATCTCGTGGGAGTGGAGCCAAGAAGTCAGCTACGGGCTCAAGGATCAATTCCGGCAAGCTTTCAGCGATGGCCTCTCGCAGTTGTTGCCAGGCTTCCGGGTCGACCGACGGACGAGCAAGACCCTCCGTTTTTGCCGCCAACGACGGCCACTGCGTATAGCTGTACCAAATATTGTCGGGACCACGATGCAAGCGCGAGCCTAACGAGCCACGTTCGGTCAAGAGCAACTCTGTAACTCGCGCCCAAGCTCGGACGAACGATTCTTCGGATCCCGGATGCAGGCGCCAACGGTAGATGGCGCAGAAGGCTGGGGTGGCGTTATCCATATCTGACTCTGGCAGCAGTGGTAGTTTCACTTCGCGCTTCCGTGCCCTCAACTGCAGGCATGTCATGGCACCTGCCGGGAATGTCCGCGCTGGGTGGCGACCGGAGCCGATTCAGCATGACGTTACTTGTCCTGCTGCGATCATGTCCACACCCCGAGGCGGACACGGCTTACAAACGTGTGTGAGTCAGGTTCCGTCCGTCTCTCAGCGCGCCAAGGCGCCAATCAGCGCTGTGGTGAGCGGCTTCAGGTAGTAGCTCTCCGAAGGAATCACCTGGACTCGCACGCCATGTGCCGCCAATGCATCGACCACCAATGGACCCACGGCGGCCACGACGACCCGCGCCAGCGCCGCTTGCAATGCAGCACTCTGCTGCTGCGCTTCAACCACGCGGAACAGGCGCTCCACCTGCTGCAGGCTGGTGAAAGCAATCGCATCGATGCCGCCTCCCCGCATGCGCTCGATCATGGCCATGACGTCGGCATCGTCGGCGGCGTCGGCATAGACGTAAGGTGCCACTGGCAGCACTTGCGCACCCGCTTCGTCAAGAAACGCCATCAACAGCGTGTTGGGATCGCTTCCGTAGAGCTGCACCCCGATGCGCCGATAACGCAGATCCAGGTCTCGCAGCATCACGATCATGCCCGCCGTCGTTGCTGGATCGGCCACCAGCGTCGGGCGCAACCCCAGTTCGCGAAGCACACGCCCGGGCTTGGGGCCTCGCGCCACGATACGTATTTCGCTGAGTCGTTCGATGAAACGCTCTCGCCACTCAGGTGCGTGCCGATCGATAGCGCTCAACAGGCGACGTAATCCTTCGCCGGTAAACAGCAGCAGGTCGTCGCAGCCCCCACCGTTGAACATGCGCAACCATTCAAGCACCGGCGCCGGGTCCGGCGCATCGCGGATGTCGACCAGAGGGCAACGCCAGACCTCCGCCCCGCGCCGCTCCAGCAAGGAGGCAAACACATCCAGCTCACGCGATTCGGGAACCGCAATACACCGACCTGCCAGGGCATGGTTCGATTCGACAGGCAGCGTCATGGATCACTCCCGCAAGGAAAGCGCTGGGGGCAAGACTCATACCGTTTCAGCACACGCATCCTGTGTAACCGTCGTGCCCGACCGATGGGATACGAGCTCGCCAAACCACGCATGATCGCGCGCCATGGCGGCCACTTCGCCAATGATCAATAACGCCGGCGTACCCACTGCGTGCTGCCTTGCCAGGGCCGGCAAAGCGTGGAGGGCGCCAGTGATCACGCGCTGCAGTGGCAGCGTGCCGTTCTCGATCAATGCGAAGGGCGTATCTGCGCGGCGACCGTATTCGAGCAGCCTGGCGGTCAATACGTCGATGCGCTCCACGCCCATATAGACGGCCAGGGTCAGGCGGTGGTTGGCCAGTGCATGCCAGTCCAGCGTATCGGTCGTGTCCTTGCCATGCGCGGTAAGCAGGCAGACTGACTGGGCATAGTCGCGATGGGTCAATGGAATGCCCGCATAGGCCGCACACGCCACCGCGGCGGTGATGCCGGGCACGATCTCGCAATCGACGCCATGCCTGCGCAGGAAGGCCATCTCCTCGCCACCCCGGCCGAACACGAACGGGTCGCCACCCTTGAGCCGCACCACACGCTTGCCTGCCCGCGCATGGGCGAGCATAAGTTGATGGGTATGGTCCTGCGGCACATGGCGGCCGGCGCAACGCTTGCCGACGTCGATGCATTCGGCATCGCGCCGCGCCATCGCCAGCACGTCGGCGCTGACCAGTTGGTCATGGAGAATCACGTCGGCCTGGTTGAGTGCGCGCAGCGCCTGTAGCGTCAGCAGCCCGGGATCGCCTGGGCCGGCGCCGACCAGCGTCACCGAACCCCTGGCCGGCTCGACACCGAGCGCGCTCAACGCATCCAGCATGACGTGCTCAGCCTCGGCAGGCTGGGCGCGACGGAGCAGCGGCAGGACCGGACCATCATGCAGCCAGTCATAGAAGCCACGACGTTCCGCCAGCCCGGGAAAGCGATGCACGATGCTGCTGCGATGCTGCTGTGCGAGCGTCACCAGCGCCCCGAGCGCATGGTCCAGCACGCGCTCCAGCGTCTCGCGCACGCGGCGCGCCAGCGCCGGCGCCGCACCGGCGGTGGAGATGGCCACCATCAGCGGCGAACGATCAACTACTGCAGGCACATGAAAACGCGACAGCGATGCATCGTCGACCACGTTCACCAGAAGGCGCCGCGCCGCAGCGTCCGCGGCAACCTGTGCATTGAGGGCGCGATCGTCCGTGGCAGCTATCGCCAGCCACACATCATCGAGCCATGCCGACTGATAACAATCATGCAGCCACGTTACCTGGCCGCCGCCAGCGAGCCGTGCCAGAGCGGGATTCAATTGTGGTGCGCCCACCCGCACCTTCGCACCAGTAGCGAGCAAAGCAGCGACCTTGCGCTCAGCCACCGCGCCACCGCCGATCACCAGCACCGGCAGCCCCTTCAGGTCAGCAAATAGCGGATACAGCTTCATGATTTGCCCCTCGGTCGTTGCCTCACGCGCCCGCCTCCGCTTGCACCTCGGCAATCAGTTGTCGCAACTCCGGCACACAAGAGCCGCAGTTGCCGCCCGCGCGCAAGCTGGCGGTAATTTGCGCAGGCGTTTCCAGTCGCTTCTCGCGAATCGCGGCACAGAGCGTGTTACGCCCCACCCCGAAGCACGAGCACACGATGGGCCCGCTGTCGCCATCCGCATTGGGCGGCTCGCCGGCCAACAGACCCACGCGATCACTTTCATCGAGGCGCTCCTGCGCAAACAGGCCCGCCAGCCATTGGCGCGCCGGCAGGTCCTGACGTGCGGAAAGAAACATGCACGATTCGATGCGATCGTCGATGACGTACGCGGCGCGATAGACACCCGTGCTGCGGTCTTCGTATTCCAGCCAGTCGGCGTCAGGATCGTCGACGCCGAGCCATGCGCGCGCCCACGCGCCGCAATCCGCCAGCCGATCGCGATGGGCGATCTCGTAGCGCAGAAAACGCTCGCCGCGAATGAGCGTCCAATAGCTCGGCCCGGAAGGTGGAAACGCTCGTCGTCCGAATGCAAAGCCATACCAGCGCACCGGGAACGGCTCTACCCAGACCGGCGTGTGCTTGAACTCCGGTTCGCCGGAAACCGGATCCACTACCGGATTGACCAATCCGCCGACACGCGCATCGGAGGCAAACTGGTCGTTCCAGTGAATCGGCACGAACACATGGCCGACAAGAATGCCGCCGCCATGGCGCACACGCGCGACCATCGCCCCCCAGCGTGAACGCACCCGTGCCAGTTCGCCTTCGCGCACGCCGAAGCGCAACGCGTCATGGGGGTGCATGTCGATGTACGGCTCGCTGATATGTCCCGCTAACCGGGGCGATTTTCCGGTTCGCGTCATGGTGTGCCATTGATCACGCACGCGGCCGGTATTGAGCACGAGCGGATACTCGGCGTCGGGCGCATGCACGGGCGCGCGGCCGGGCGTGGCGATAAAACGCGCGCGGCGATCGCTGTGCGCAAAGCATCCGTCCGCAAACATCCTCTGCGTTCCGCTGCCATCCTCCATCACCGGCCACTGCACCGGCATGAGTGCGTCGTAGCCTTGCTGGCTCAATGTCGCAAGGGCACCCAGGTTGAGCTGCCGTGGCGCAGCAGGCTGACCGTCGCTGAGCGGCTCGCGATTGCGGAAGGCGGTGAGCCGCGCGTGCTCCACGAAAATATCGTGCGGTCCGTCGAACTGGAAACCGCGCCCGAAACCCAGCCGTTGCGCAACGTCGCAGACCATGCGCCAGTCGGCCCGTGCTTCCCCCGGCGCAGGCAGGAACGGCCGTTGACGGGAGACGCGTCGTTCGGAACTAGTCACGGTGCCGTTTTTCTCGCCCCAGCCAAGCGCAGGTAACAACACGTGGGCGAACGCATTGGTGTCCGTCGCTTCGACGATGTCGGAGCACACCACCAGTTCGCACGCTTCCAGCGCGCGTTTCACGCGGTCTGCATCGGGCAGGCTCACCACCGGATTGGTGCCCATGATCCACAGTGCTTTTACCTGCCCCTGCAGCACCGCGTCGAACAGCTCCACCGCTTTCAGCCCCGGCTGGGAGGCGATGCGCGGTGAATCCCAGAACGACTGCACGATGTCGCGATGCACCGCCTCGTGCAGCTCCATATGCGCGGCAAGCATGTTGGCCAGCCCGCCCACCTCGCGCCCACCCATGGCATTGGGCTGTCCTGTGATCGAGAACGGCCCCATGCCCGGCCTGCCGATGCGCCCGGTGAGCAGATGGCAGTTGATGATGCCGTTGACCTTGTCCGTGCCACTGGACGATTGGTTCACACCTTGCGAGAACAGGCTGACGGTTTTCTCGTAGCGTGCGAACCAGCGATAGAAGGTCAGCAGGTCGGCCAGCTGCACGCCACAGATACGCGCCACCTCTGCAGGGTCGCCCGCATCGGCATCGGCTGCCGCCAGCGCTTGTGCCAGCCCCTGTGTGTGCGCATCGACAAAGGCGGCGTCCATTGCACCGTGCCGGAACAGAAACGACAGCAGGCCGTTGAACAGCCAGACGTCGGTGCCCGGCCTTACCGGCAGATGCAAGTCCGCCGACTCGCAGGTCGCGGTGAAGCGCGGGTCGATCACCACGATGCGCGTACCGCTGCCCTGCTCCCTGGCCTGGACCATGCGCTGGAAGATCACCGGATGGCACCACGCCGTATTCGAGCCGACCAGCACGATGAGCTCCGCCTGCTCCAGGTCCTCATAGCAACCCGGCACCGTGTCCTCACCGAACGCGCGCTTGTGCCCGGCTACCGCCGAGGACATGCACAGGCGTGAATTGGTGTCGATATTGGCGGTACCGATGTATCCCTTGGCCAACTTGTTGACGACGTAGTAGTCCTCGGTCAGCAGCTGACCAGACACGTAGAAGGCCACTGCATCCGGGCCATGACTGTCGATGATCTGGCGGAAACCGCTGGCTACACGATCGAGTGCTTCACTCCAATCCACTTGCCGAAGCGCCCCGTCCAGCTCGCGCAGTTTCGGTTGGAGCAGACGTCCCTCCATGCCCATGGTCTCGCCTAGCGCTGCGCCCTTCACGCACAGGCGGCCGAAATTGGAACCATGCTGGGGATCGCCCGTCACGTTGACCACACCATCGGCGCCGACGTTCGCAAGTACGCCACAACCGACGCCGCAATACGGACAGGTGGTGGCCACTGCGCCATTCATGCGGCTATCCCGGTATTTCCGGCAACCGGTGTCTGGCAATAACTGCGGCCGAACAACAACCGATCGCGCCATGGCGCAATGTCCGTGCCGTTCTGTATCAACTCGAAATACCAGCCGCCCTCCTTCGCGTCGCCATACAGCACCGCACCGACGAGACGGTTCTCCCTGAGCACCAGCCGCTTGTAGACGCCACGGCGCGGATCGCGCAACACCAGGTCCTCGGTGCCGGCGCCGCCGATGAAGTCGCCGGCCGAATACAGATCAATGCCGGTGACCTTCAGCCGGGTAGCACTTTCCGCTGCGCGATAGCGGCGATGCCCAAAGCGCGCCAGATGCGCCGCGCAGACCCGCGCCTGCTCCCACGCCGGCGCCACCAGGCCGAAGGTCGCTTTGCGATGCTGCACGCACTCGCCGACCGCATAGATCAGCGGATCGTAGGTTTGCAAGGTGTCGTCGACCACAATGCCGCGCTCGCAATAAATGCCGCTCGACTGGGCCAGCGCCATGTCGGGACGTACCCCCACGGCCATCACCACCAGGTCGGCGTCAATGCGACTGTCATCGGCCAGCGCGACGCCTTGCACGCGCTCGCGGCCATACAGCGAAACCGTCTCCGCATCGAGCTGAAGTGTGAGGCCACGCGCCTGCAGGTTGCTGGCGAGCAACTTCGCCGCGTCGGCGTTGAGCTGCTGGTTGAGCAATACATGGCTGCGATGGATCAGGCTCACCTGCATGCCACGCCGGGACAAACCGTTGGCCGCCTCGATGCCCAGCAGGCCACCACCGATCACCGCGGCACGCTGGTAGGTATCGGCAGCCGCCACCATGCGTTCCACATCGTCGATGCCGCGGAAGCAGACCACGCCCGGCAAGTCGTTGCCCGGCACCGGCAACATCACTGGCTGCGAACCCGTGGCGATCAGCAGGCGGTCATAGGCGAGCTCGACACCGGCACGCGACCGCACGCGCCGGCGCACGCGATCGATCGCCACCACCGGGTCGCCTGCGTGCAGCGCAATACCATTCGCGGCATACCACTCGGGCGTATTGAGCATGATGTCGTCCGCCTGCTTCTCACCGCTGAGCAGCAGCGAAAGCATGATGCGGTTGTAGTTGCCGTAGGGCTCGGCGCCGAACACGCTGATGTCGTACAGATCCGGCGCGAGCTGCAACAACTCCTCCACCGTGCGGATGCCGGCCATGCCATTGCCGATGACCACCAGCCGAGGGCGACGCTGATGAAGTATCGCCATCGTCATGATGCCTGGAAGGCTCGCAGGCCGCGCCGCGTGGCGCAGGGAAGACTGGTCGTCTTGGCAAGCCGCGCGGCGCGGCCTGCGAGCCTTCCAGGCATCACCCCGTCATTTGAAATGTCATCCGCTGGGGCCAGCCCTGTCTGTTCGCAGGCCTTCGGTCCGCCGTCTCGACAGACCACCAGTCTGCTTTCGACGACGGCCCTATGGCCCGCGAACAGACAGGGCTGGTGACGATGGCGATACTTCATCAGCGTCGCCCTTGACCGCCTTCCGGTCATCGGCTATCGCGCCTGACCCATACACGGTCATCTTGCAGGCGCACCTCCCAGGTACGCACTGCATGTTCCGGCGATTCCAGGCATTCGCCGCTGCGCAGATCGAAATGCTGTTTGTAGATCGGCGACGCCACCACGATGCTTTCGCCCAGGCTGCCCACCAGACCACGCGACAGCACCGCAGCCTGCGAATGCGGGTCGACATTGGCGATGGCGTAGAAGTCGCCCTCCCCGACCCGGAATATCGCCACCTGCTCGCCGTCCACCAAAGCGCACACGCCGGTATCCGGAACGATGTCGCCGATGCCGCAAACGGCCATCCATTCGTTATTCATGCCGAGCTCGCTCATTGTCGTCACTCCGCCAGCACCGTGACCGGTATGCGGGCATGCCGGCCGCGCTTCTCTTCTGCCGTTGCCGGGCGTATCTGTCCGCGCTCCGGCACGAAGACGACGTTGTCGTCGCTGGCGTCGCTATTGACGAAGTGGTGGAAGCGGCGACGTGTTTCCGGGTCGCTCACGGCGCGCTTCCACTCGCACTCGTAGGTATCCACCACGAGCTTCATCTGCGCTTCCAGCTCGGCAGCGATACCCAGGCGGTCATCGATGATGACGCTGCGCAGATAGTCCATCCCGCCTTCGAGGTTGTCGCGCCATACGCTGGTGCGCTGGAGCCGGTCGGCCGTGCTGATGTAGAACATCAGGAAGAGGTCGATGTAACGCACCAGGGTGGCCGTATCCAGGTCGCCCGCCAATAGTTCAGCGTGACGCGGCTTCATGCCGCCGTTGCCGCACACGTAGAGGTTCCAGCCTTTTTCGGTGGCGATCACGCCCACGTCCTTGCCCTGCGCCTCGGCGCACTCGCGGGTGCACCCTGACACGGCAAACTTCAGCTTATGCGGCGAACGCAACCCCTTGTAGCGGTTCTCCAGATCGATCGCGGTGCCTACCGAATCCTGCACGCCATAGCGGCACCAGGTGGAACCCACGCAGGACTTCACCGTGCGCAGCGACTTGCCATAGGCATGCCCCGATTCGAAACCGGCGGCGATCAGCTCCTCCCAGATCAGCGGCAGCTGCTCCAACCGCGCGCCGAACATGTCTACGCGCTGGCCACCAGTGATCTTGGTGTAGAGGCCGTACTTCTTGGCCACCTGGCCCACAGCGATCAGCCCGTCGGGCGTCACCTCCCCACCCGGCATGCGCGGCACTACCGAGTAGCTGCCATCCTTCTGAATATTGGCGAGGAAGTAGTCGTTGGAATCCTGCAGCGATGCATGTTCCTTCTGCAGCACGAACTCGTTCCAGCATGAAGCCAGGATGCTCGCCGCAGTGGGTTTGCAGATATCGCAGCCCAAACCCTTGCCATGGCGCGCGAGCAATTCATCGAAGCGGCGGATGCGCTCCACGCGTACCAGGTGGTACAGCTCCTGGCGCGAATACGCGAAGTGCTCGCACAGATGGTTGTCGACCGCCAAGCCTTGGCGTTTCATCTCCGCCTTCATGACCTGGGTGACCAGCGGCACGCAGCCGCCGCACGTCGTGCCCGCGCGCGTCGCGGCCTTCAAGGCGCCGACCGAAGTCGCGCCGGTCATGACGGCATCGCACAACTGCCCCTTGGACACGTTGTTGCACGAACAAATTTGCGCGGAAGCCGGCAACGCATCGATGGAGAGTCCCGACTTGGCCTTGCCGTCGGACGAAGGAAGAATGAGAAACTCCGGCGCTTCGGGAAGCTCCAGCCCGTTGAGCATCATCTGCAGCAGCGTGCCGTATTCGGCGGCATCGCCCACCAGCACGCCACCCAGCAGCCGCTTGCCGTCTCCAGAAACCACCAGTTTCTTATAGATCTGCCGACGCTCGTCGCTGAACTGGTAGCTACGGCTGCCCGGCGTCGTGCCATGGGCATCGCCGATGCTGGCCACATCCACGCCCATCAGCTTGAGCTTGGTGGACATGTCGGCCCCGGCAAACTCCGGCAGGCTCGGCGCCTGCTTGCGCGTGAGCAACGCATGCAAATGGTTCGCTACCACTCGCGCCATCTCGTAACCCGGCGCTACCAGGCCAAAGATCTTCCCGCCCCATTGTGCGCACTCGCCGATGGCGTAGACGTCGCGATCGCGTGTGCGACAGAAGTTGTCGACCATGATGCCGCCACGCTGGCCCACACCTAGTTCGCTCTGTCGCGCCAGGTCGTCGCGCGGGCGAATACCGGCGGAGAACACAATCAGGTCGGTCTCGAGTTGGCTGTCATCGGCGAACGTCATGCGATGGCGCGCCGTTTCGCCATCAACGATGGCCTGCGTGTTCTTTCCCGTATGCACTGTGAGACCAAGGTCCTCAATGGACCGCCGCAGCATCTGCCCGCCGATGTCGTCCACCTGCACCGCCATCAGGCGCGGCGCGAATTCCACCACGTGGGTCTCGAGCCTCATGTCGCGCAATGCCTTGGCGCATTCCAGCCCCAGCAGGCCGCCACCTATCACCACGCCATGCCGGGCATTCGTGCCCCATTGGCTCAGCGCTTCCAGATCGTCGAGCGTACGGTAGACCAGGCAACCCGGCCGGTCGTTGCCGGGAATCGGCGGCACAAACGGCGTTGAGCCTGTGGCCAGCACCAGCTTGTCGTAAGAGATCACTTCGCCGTCGGCGGTCGTCACTCGCTTGAACGCGCGATCAATCTGCACGGCGCGCGTGGCGAGCCGCAGGTGCAGGCCCGGCTGCTCGAAGAATCCGGGTGCCACCAGCGAGAGATCGTCCGCGCTCTTGCCCGCAAAGAATTCCGACAAGTGCACCCGGTCATAGGCCGGGCGGTTTTCCTCGCACAACACGGTGATGTCCAGGTCATGCAGCTGGAGCGCTACCAACTCCTCCAGCAACTTGTGTCCCACCATGCCATTGCCGATCACGACAAGCTTCAGCGCCATCTCGATGGCCTCCCCGCCCCGTCAGTCGATTGCCAGCGCAGCAGGCGCCGATGCATCGGCACGACCCTGTTGCAAGGATTCCCGATAAAGCCGCTCTTCGTGGGCCGCATGCTCATGACTGAAGCGCACCGCGAGCGCGCACAGCGAACCGGCGATCACAAAACCGCCCAGATACATAAAGGTGTGTTGCACCGAGCCGGTGGCTTTCTGCAGGAAGCCAGCGGCCACGGCTCCCACGTTGCCGCCCGCACCCACGATGCCTGCCACCCCGCCGAGTGCTTTGCGATCGATGAAAGGCACCAGCGCGTAGGTCGCGCCGCAAGCCATGTGCGTGCACAGGCCAAAGGCAAGCATGGCGGTCACGGCGATACCGGCGCCCTGCGCTCCCGAGAACCACAGCAGGCCCAATCCCTCAGCCAGCATCAGGATGCATAGCAGACGCGCGCGTGCCGGCAGGCCATGTCTGCGCGCCAGGCGATCCGACGCCAGACCGCCCAGCGCACGCGCGAACAAGGCGAGCAACCCGAAGCCGCCGACCGCGAGTCCCGCCGAACGGAGATTCAGTCCGAAGCGATCAACGTAATAGCCGGCAGCCACGCCATGTACGAACAGCTCGATGCCGAAACAACCGGCATAGGTGACGAACAACATCCACACCCGATAGTTGCGCGAGGCGAGCCGGAACGCGCTCCAGCCACCGCCCTTGCCGCTGTTCACCGCCACGCCGCGCGCGCGCAGTTCCCGGTAATCGCCTTGCGGGCCATCCTGCGTGTACTTCCAGTACAGCACGCCCACGACCACCATCAGCACACCCGGAACCAGCATTGCCACCCGCCAACCCTGGCCGTTGCTCACACCAAGGGCCACCAGGCCGGCAAGCACCCAGGGCATCGCAGCCTGCGCCACGCCACCACCGGCGTTACCCCAGCCAGCCGCCGTCGCATTGGCCGTGCCCACCACATTGGGCGCGAACATCACCGACGTGTGGTACTGCGTCACCACGAAGCCTGCACCGACGATGCCGATCGCCATGCGAATCAGCAGGAAGGAGGCATAGTCGTGCACCAGCAACATGCCGAACACGGGCAACGATCCCAACAGCAATAGACCGGTATACGTGCGGCGCGGTCCCAGGCTGTCGCATAGCGGACCGATCAATAGCCGTCCAAAAATAGTGACGGCAACCGCGGCGATGTTGATATTGGCAATCTGATCCGCACTGAGATGGAATTCGTCCTTCACCAACGGCATCAACGGCGCTACGGCGAACCAGGCAAAAAAGCAGACGAAGAACGCCAGCCAGCTGAGATGAAACGCGCGCATGGGTGGCGTCCGCCACTGGAACAATTCGATCCGTGTCGCTTTGCCCGACATATCGCCTCCGCCCGAAGATGAGGAAGCGGTCAACGCCCTACCGGCTGCGCTCACCGCCCACCTTTAGTCCGCCCCTGACATGTTGCTTTGCAACATGCATGCCATTCACGGGAACCCGCGCAGGCCGCGAAATACAAGGAAAGTCGGCTGGCAAAGCCGTTTCTCGTGCACCAAAGGCAGTGCATGCCGGAGGAATTTGCACCATTGCAGTGCATCATTCCGGCGTAGATCAGATTGACGGATGGCGATGCATGGACAGATCGCCAAAAAATATATCCACGCGGGATTGCGGAGCCGCCGCCTCGATGAGCACACGCGTGTCGTCCGCCCTTGCCCGGTCGCGAGCAATCAATACGAGATGCGCGCCACAAAAAAACCGCGTCGTACACTTGAGCTTGAACTTGGCGAGCAGCTCAACATCTTGCTCACCGCGGCCCATGCGCTCGCCAATCAGGCGGCCGCGTGCTTCGATGACGGTTTACAGCCGGCGGCGTTTCACATCGCACGCTGGCTGCATGCGCACGGCGCCGCAACGTCAAGCACCATCGCCGCCCATGTAGCCATGGACCGAAGCGCAACTAGCCGTTTGTTGGGGCAACTTCAAAAGCTCGGTTTTGTTGCACGCGCATCCGATGACAAAGACCGGCGCGGCGCGATTTTTTCGCTCACCCGTGAGGGACGTGCACGCCTCAATCTCGCACCCGAACAGCGCGGCCTCGCCTTTTACAAGCGCACCGGCCCCTGGAGTGACGACGAACTGCGACGTTTCACAGCCATGATCCGCCGCTTCAATACGGTTGAATGAAATCGTCGCCGCATCACGGCACAGATCGTTGCCGCCTGCCGCATAAATACTCGTTTGAGTATGGAGCCACCTTGGAGCACCCCCTAGATTGAAGCGCCGGCAATCATGCAAACGCGCGATGGCGAGTGATGCCGCTACCTTTCTCCACCGGGAGCTTCGCTGTGTCTGGTAACGACGTGTCGTCGCATCTGTCGAAGACCACCCTCTTCGCCATGGCCCTGGCGGCAGGACTCGCTGTTGCCAACATCTATTACAACCAGCCGATGCTCGGTGTCATGAGCAGCAGTCTGGGCGATCCGCGCGTCAGCGACTGGATCCCTACCCTGACTCAACTGGGTTATGCCGCCGGTCTGCTGTTTCTGCTGCCATTGGGCGACATGCTGGAGCGGCGACGCCTGATCGTTGTGCAGTTTCTGATCCTGGCCGCGGCATTGATGCTTGCAGCGATAGCCCCGGGCCTGGCCGCGCTGGCTATCGCCTCGGTCATGGTTGGCGCCGCCGCCACGGTCGCTCAGCAGATCGTGCCGTTCGCGGCCATTCTTGCCGCGCCCGAGAAGCGCGGCGCGGCTATTGGCAGCGTGATGAGCGGCCTGCTTACAGGGATTCTGCTCAGCCGCACCCTGGCGGGAGTGATTTCCAGCGTGGCCGGCTGGCGTGCGATGTTCTGGCTGGCCGTGCCGGTGGCGGCGATGGGCGCGATATTGATGGCGCGTACGCTACCCGCTCATCATCCGCGTCAGCCCATTCAATACAAAACGCTGTTGGCCTCCCTGGGCAAGCTGTGGCGTGGCGAACCGGTGCTGCGTCGCGCGGCGGCGACTCAGGCGCTGCTGTTCGCCTCGTTCTCGGCGTTCTGGACCACGCTGGCGCTTCGTCTTGCCGAGCCGCCGCTCAACCTCGGCGCGGCCACGGCGGGATTGTTCGGCATCGTAGGCGCGGTCGGTGTCGCCATGGCACCGGTCGCAGGACGAATCGCGGATCGCAAAGGCCCTGCACCTGTGATTGCGCTCGGCGCAGCCGCAACCATTCTGGCCTGGGTGATCTTCGGTCTGTGGTCGAGCCTGTGGGGTTTGGTTGTCGGCGTCATCGTGCTCGACTTCGGCGTACAGATAGCGCTGGTCTCTAATCAGCACCTCATCTACGGCCTGCATCCGGAATACAAAAGCCGCCTCAATACCCTGTTCATGACCACCATGTTTGTCGGCGGCGCGCTCGGCTCTCTGGCGGCGGCATCGGCCTGGCACCGCTATGGATGGATGGGCGTCTCGATACTCGGCGGCGTGTTGCCGATCGGTGCGCTGGCGATGAGCCTGATGCATTGGCGTCCCGGCCGTGTGGCTCGTATTTCACCATGAGCCGGAAATCATCATGAGTCTTCGCATCGGTATCGCCGGGGGTTCGGTGGGTGGCCTGTTTGCCGCGGTCCTGCTGGCCCGGCAAGGACATCAAGTAACCGTGATGGAACGTGCCCGGCACGGTCTTGCGCGGCGCGGCGCCGGCCTTGTGGTGCAGGAACAGGTTGAGCGCATTCTTCGCATGGTCGGGCTTCCCCGCGTGGCGGAAACCGGCGTCTGGGCGAACGAACGCATCGTGCTGGATTTGCGTGGCCATGTGGCGACGCGCGAACGCCGCCCGCAGATGCAGATGTCCTGGGATCTGCTCTACGACGGTTTCCGGCAACTGCTACCGGACTCTCTTTATCTGACTGGCGCTACGGTCAACGACATCGAGCCATCCGATCGGCACGTCAACGTCACGCTGGCCGATGGCCGCCGCTTCGAGTTCGATCTGCTGATTGGCGCGGATGGCCAGGGCTCGATCGTGCGCAGCATCGTGAATGGCGAAGCCGCGAAAATTATTCGGCCCGACTATGTCGGTTACGCGGCATGGCGCGGCCTGGTGGCCGAGAACGCCATGCCACGACAGGCGGCGGATCTACTCTTCGAGCGCTTCGCCTTTCACTTCGCCGAAGGGGAGCAGGCTCTCGGCTATCTGGTGCCCGGCCCCGATGGGCAGACTGCGATGGGCGAGCGCCGCTACAACTGGGTGTGGTATCGCCAGTTGCCGGCCGAACAACTACGCGAACTGCTCAGCGATGCGCAGCGTACCGGTGCGCTTTCCCTCGGCCCCGGCGAGTTGCCGCCCGCGGTGAGCGAAGCGCTGGTTGCCGATGCGCAAACACAACTTCCGCCTCCATTCGCCGCTGCGGTGGCCGCGGAGGCGCAACCGTTCGTGCAGCCGATCTACGACTATGAAAGTCCACGCATGGTGAACCGTCGCGTCGTGTTGCTCGGCGACGCTGCCTTTGTGGCGCGTCCCCATACCGCGATGGGCGTAGCGAAGGCGGCGGGCGATGCGATGGCACTGGCTAACGCACTGGTCGGTCGGCCGCTGGACGAAGCGCTGGCCGCTTACGAACAGGCGCGCCTTTCCCAAGGCCGCGCCATAGTCGACTACGGGCGCAGGCTGGGGCAGTCGCTGTCCATGCCGGTCACGCCCTGATCCGTAGCCACCATGGCGATGGCAGCCATGGACTCAGCTCGGATGAATCATGTCGCGGGCATAGGCAAGCCCGATGCCATAGCCACCGGCATGGGCTTCGACAATGGCTCGTGCGCCATCGTAGGTATCGTGTCGCGTCCAGTCTCGCTGAAGCTCGAGCAGCAGCTGGATCCAGGAGGTCATCTTCGCGCCCAAGGACTCCATCCGTCGCAACGCCAAGTCGTGGCTGGCAGGCGTCAGACCACCACATGCATCGCCAACGACAAAAACCTCGTAGCCCTCCGCCAGCGCCGAGATGACCGGAAAGGACACGCAAGCTTCCGTAAGCAGGCCTGAGACGATCAGCCGCTTGCGTCCGGTTGCCTGGATGGCTTCTCTCGCGGCAGTGTCTTCCCACACATTCATGTTGCGCCGCTCGATCGCCGCGACATCCGGAATAGCGGCCTGAATGCCTGGCATCAACGGCCCGCTATACACCTTCGACGCCGACGTCGACGCGACGATCGGCAAGCCAAAGACTTTGGCGGTCTTGGCCAGGGCAATCACGTTGTTGAGCAACGACTGACGATCGATCGAGCCAACACCGAACGCAAGGCCCGCCTGTTGATCGACAAGCAAGAGCACGCATTCGGATGGTGTCAGCAAAGGTGTAGTCATGGTTTCAATCCTTTTTCGATCGCGGGTAAAGCGAACTGCGTCGGACACCGGAGCCCATCGGCTATCGGTCTATATCGGCCGGGCCGATGCTTCAGCGATGGCGGTAACGGCCTCGGGGACGGCCATGAGCCTCTCCTTTCCGATCGGCTTTCCACTGATGTCCGACAAGCCGTACGTGCCCTGCTCGATCTTCTCCAGGGCGCGCCGGATGTCCGCCATACGTCGGATCGTGTACTGAACCGTCGCCTCGTCGTTTTCATTGATGGCCGAGGTCTCTGCGCTATCGCCGCTGTCGCGCACTTCATCGACGGATTCGTACTGGGCTATCTGCTCGTCGCTTCCCGCGTAGTCGCCGCTGCCGATCAACTGCTCGAGCAACGCTTCAAGACGCTTTCGCTGCGCCTCGATGAAAACGGGATCGAGACCACTGTCGGATGGATGTTTGTTGGTCATGACGTTGCCTTCTGATGGAGGATGCCGCGCGTCGCTGACGCCGGCGGGTTCCCGCCATTCCCAGCCAGCCATGCCCGCTTGCTTGAGTCATGCGCGCACCGGCCAGCTTAAGGAGCCTCGCCCTCTCCTCCTATACCCAAAGCGGTATCTTCGACAGCCGCTGACAGCGGCATGGCGGATTCAGGTCAAGGCACGGGCCGCACCTGCCGACCGCCCACGTAGTGGTGCACCGCCGGCACCTGCCCTTCGCTCATCAGCGCCGCAATGACCAACTGCAGGCGTTGGTCGTCGTGCGACACACGCTCGTGCTGGCGCAGGTGCTCCAACCAGGAGGGCACGACAAAACTCTCGATGAAGTCTTCCGATTGCTCGATGTTCTGGAAAATGCCCCAGAAGATGGCGCCATCGCGACGACGGGTCCGACCCAGCTCATGCAGCGCCTTCAGAAATTCGGCGCGGCACTCGGGGCGAACCGAATAAGCGACCGTGATCAAGACAGGACCGCGATCCTGCGCTATCTCTTCCGAAGGAATGGGCAGCGGCCAATGCGCCGACGGCACGAGGTCGCCCGGAGTTTTTCCCTTCAAGCTGACGCGTACGGTGGCGATGGATGAGAGCGCGAGACCGAGCGCCGCCGCGACAAGCGCGAAGGGAATGCCATGATGGGATGCAACCCAGCCCCATCCTGCGCTACCGGCCACCAGGCCGGCAGAGAACGCGGTGATGTATATCGAAAGCGCGCGAGCGCGCACCCAGGCTGGCACCGTGGTCTGTGCCGACACCTGCAAGGCGGACAGCACGGTGATCCAGCACGCGCCGATGACCAGCATCGCCGCACACGCGAATAACGGGTTGCGCAGGTAGGCCATCGACACCATCGTGAGCGCGTAAAGCACACTCGCGGCCAGCACCTGCCGCTCAGGGCCGAACCATCGCCGCCATATCGGCAGCAGGAGCCCGCCAACGATGGCGCCAAGACCGGCCGCTCCGAGAATCACGCCGTAAAGCGCCGGCCCCGCCTTCAGCTCACCGCGCACGTAAAACGGCAACAGAGACCAAGTCGCTGTCGCAAACAGAAAAAACAGCACGGCCCGGAGCAATACGCCACGGAAATCCGCTGAGTTGACTACGTAGCGAACGCCCGCGCGCAAGGCGCCCACGAACTGCTCCGCGGGAAGATCCGATCGCACGGGTTCACGCTTCCACCACAGCAGCACACCAATCACCGCCAGAAAGGACAGCGCATTCAGCGCATAGGCAAACGCGGGACCGAGGCTGAGCAGGATGAGCCCTCCGATCGCCGGGCCGATCGCGCGCGACGCATTGAATCCGATCGAGGTCATCGCCACAGCAGCAGGCAACTGCGCAGGGGGCACGATCTCCGGAGTCGTCGACGACATCGCCGGCATGCTCATGGCGGAACCGATGCCCAGGCCGAGCGTGAGCAGCAACAGCCATTCCGGAGTAAGCAGATGTAGCCAAGTGGTAACCGAAAGCACCGTGGCGACGATCAGCATCCACGATTGCGTGACGATCAGATAACGGCGCCGGTCCACGATATCCGCCAACGCCCCCGCCACCAGCGCCAGCACGAGAATCGGCAGCGAGCCAGCAGTCTGTACCAGCGACACCAGCAACGGTGACGCGGACAACGACGTCATCATCCAGCCCGAGGTAGTGTCGTTGATCCAGGTGCCGATATTGGAGGCCAGCATGGCCAGCCACAGCCAGCGAAAAATGGCCGACTTGAACGGCGCCCAGGTCGATCCGGTTTCGGTATCGCGGTTACTCATCGCGCCTCGACATTCCTGACGGGCATCAGACGGCCCGGAGACTTTGCAGTGTCGTGGGCAACAACTCGGCCACGGTCGGATGGATGTGCACGGCCTGGGATACCGCGGTATAGGGTGCCTTGGCGTACATCGTGTCTAGCAGGCAATGGATAGCCTCGTCGCCATTCACGCCGAAAATGGCCGCACCAAGTAGCGCTTGCGTGGCGCCGTCAACGATGACCTTCATGAAGCCGGTCGTCTCGCCCCGCTCGATGGCCCGTCCTACCCGCGACATGGGCCGCACGCCGACTTGCACCTCGCGCCCTGACTGCCGGGCCTCCTGCTCGGTCATGCCGATCCGCGCCAACGGCGGATCGGTAAACAGACTGTAGGCAAGGATGCGATCGGAAAGGCGCCGCTGTCCCTGCTCCAGAACATCCGCGGCGACGATCTCGAAATCGTTATAGGACGTATGGGTAAACGCGCCCTTGCCGTTGCAGTCGCCCATGGCCCAGATGCCGGGCACGTTGCTCCGGCAGTGCTCGTCCACCGTGATATAGCCGCGCGCGTCGACAGCGATACCCGCCTTGTCCAGACCGAGATCGTCCGTATTGGGTTGGCGTCCCACGGCCATCAGCACATGGGTGCCTAGCGCTTTCTCGCAGACCGTGTTGCCTTGCGCTTTCACCCGCACCGCGCCGGCCTCGCCTTCCAGCGCAATACATTCGGCGCCCAGATGCACGGTGATGTCTTCGCTCTGAAGCAGCGCCATCACTGCCATGGAGACATCTTCATCCTCGTGCGGCAGCAGGCGCGGCGAACGTTCGACGATCGTGACCCTGGAACCGAAGCGCCGGAACATCTGCCCGAACTCCAGGCCGATGTAACTGCCGCCGATGATCATCAGGTGTTCCGGCAACTCGCGCAGCTGCATCATGCTGGTATTGGTCAGGAAAGGAACGGCGTGAATGCCCGGAAACTCCGGCACCGACGCCCGCCCACCGACATTGATGAAGAACGATTCGGCTTCGATAAGCGAATCGCCAAGCCGCACGCTCGTCGGAGACTCAAACCGAGCATGCCCCTCCAGCAAAGTCACGTTAGGCATGTTGCGCAGCCAATGATCGACACCGTTTCGCGCCGCACCGGAGATGGCCTGGGTACGCTCCCACACCCGCTGCATATCGACTTGCGCGTCCTGCGTTTGCCGAACGCCGTATTCGTGTGCACGTCGGGCCATATGCGCCACATAGGCACTGGCTACCATGGCCTTGGTAGGTATGCATCCAGTGTTCACGCAGGTGCCGCCCACCAGCTTTCGCTCAATCACGGCCACGCGTTTTCCGGCCTTGCCGAGCCGTTCGGCGAGTGGCGGCCCCGCTTGCCCGGCACCGATCACTACGGCATCGAAACGCTGGTTCATGGGATCTCCTCGCATCCAGGCACTAATGGAATGGAGATCATCCCGCATCGGGACTTAAGAACCGGTGCACAGCCTGGATCACCACCGAACCTTCGCCGACGCCGGACGCTACGCGTTTTACCGATCCGCAGCGGACGTCGCCGACGGCAAAGATGCCAGGCCGGCTGGTGGCGAACGGCGACGAGACCGCCGTGCCATCGAGATCGGCACCCGTGACCACGAAGCCCTTCGGGTCCAGTACCAGGCAGCCTTGGAGCCAGTCCGTATTGGGCTCGGCACCGACCATCACGAATACGTTGGCTATGGCGTGGGTTTCGCTGGCGCC
This sequence comes from Dyella sp. OK004, assembly GCF_900114495.1. Taxonomy (GTDB): domain Bacteria; phylum Pseudomonadota; class Gammaproteobacteria; order Xanthomonadales; family Rhodanobacteraceae; genus Dyella_D. The sequence goes on from NZ_FOZI01000007.1 coordinate 75,023, forward strand.
ATCACGCCGGCTGCGCCACATCACCCGTTGCAGCCGGTCGTCTCCGTCGAGCCCCACGATCTCAGTTTCGGTGTGCAGGGTGATGCGGGGCGACTGCTCGATGCGGTGGATCAGATAAGCGGACATGGTGGCTGCCAACCCGGTGCCGCGTACCAGCATATGCACGTGCGTGGCGATGCGCGAAAGAAATACCGCCGCCTGTCCAGCAGAATTCCCGCCGCCCACCACGATCACTTCCTCACCGCCGCACAGCTTCCCTTCCATCGGCGTGGCCGCGTAATGAATGCCCTGCCCTTCATACTTGCCGTAGTTAGGCACATCCAGTTTGCGATAGCGGGCACCGGTGGCGACGACGACGGCGCGCGCGCTCACCCTTTGTCCGCCATCCAGCTCAAGGCAGTAAGGCTGCGATGCACAGTGCAGTTGGGTCACATTGCGCGAGATGGCCAGATGCGCACCGAATTTCTGCGCCTGAATCTGTGCCCGACCCGCCAGGGCTTGCCCCGAGATGCCGGTGGGAAAGCCGAGATAGTTTTCGATCTTGGATGACGTACCCGCCTGGCCGCCGGGCGCCATGCCCTCGATCACGATGGTGTCCAGACCTTCCGACGCGGCATACACCGCCGCGGCCAGTCCCGCCGGACCGGCGCCGACCACGGCGACATCGTAGACATGGCCGGGCTCGATCGATTCGGTCAGGCCCAGGCTATCGGCAAGTTCTGCCGTCGCGGGATTCATCAGCATCTGATGATCAGGAAAAACCACCACCGGAAAGAGATGCGGCTGAATCTCGAAGGTATCGAGCAAGCCAGCGGCGGTCGGGTCGGCATCGGTATCGATCAGGCGATGCGGGTAACCGTTCCGGACCAGAAAACGCTCCAGCCGCAGCGTATCCGCACCGTGGCCGGGCCCGACCAGTACGACGCCACCGATCCCCTGCTGGATCAGGCTCACGCGGCGCAGAATGAAAGCCCGCATGATGATTTCGCCGATATCGGTTTCGCCACTCACCAGCCGGCGGAAATGGTCGCGGCTGAGCCGCACCAGCTGGCTATCCACCATGGTCAGGCCCGACACCAGGATCTTGCGCTGATTGAAGTGATCCAGCTCGCCGGTGAACTGATGCCGTGTATGAGTGGTGAGCGTCCGCGGCAGACCCTCACTATCCAGATCGATGATTTCGATGCCGCCTTCCAGCACCAGAAAAAAATCCGCGCCGCGCTGACCGCGCTCGAACAACAGCGTGCCCGCCGCCACCCGCTCGACTTTGCCGTAGGCGGCGACACGCTCAGCCATCTCGCCGGTCAGGCGCGGAAAGCGCTGGGCATCGCGCGAGTGGGTATCGGAATCACCCGGGTTATACGAATCGCTGCGCGTCTCGTCTTGCATAGTGCGTCTCACCGGCGAGTGGGCAACGCCATGGCGCCTTGGATGGAAACGGCATGAGCATGTTCGATGCGAGGCGCTATCGCATCAGGCACTTGCTCAAGATAACGCAGCGTATGGAGAGAGATACCCCCGATCGAGTAGATCGCGCGATCTCTTCCGAGCGATCGAGGAAAATCACCCACTCCAGCAGCGACCGGTCTCGGCCGCCGCCGGAGCAAGGCACTCTTATTGGTCGATCCTTACTTTGACCCGGCGGTTGGGAGCCAGACAAGCGATCCGTTGAGCGCGAGGACAATCAACGCCAAACACTGATCGCGCGTTGGCTTAACCACCTGATTGGAGAGGTCTATTGCAACGCTTGAAGGCATACTCAGCCATGTGGCGGGACGGCATTCGGATCCATCCACATCACTTCCCAAATATGACCATCCAGGTCCTCGAAGCTGCGGCCGTACATGAAGCCGAAGTCCTGCACGGGCGTAGGGTCCGCCTTGCCGCCGGCACCACTCGCCTTATCGACCAGGCTGGATACGTCTTCGCGACTATCCGCTGACAGGCACAGCAGTACCTGCGCGTCCACGTGCGCATCGACGATCCGCTTGCTCGTGAACTGGCGCCACTTGTCGTGGGTGAGAAGCATCGCGTAAATCGTATCGGAGAACACCATGCATGCGGCGGTGTCGTCGCTGAAGGCTGGATTGTTGGCCGCGCCAATGGCCTCGTAGAACGCCTTTGATCGTTTCAGGTCTGTCACTGGCAGGTTAACGAAAATCATCTTGCTCATTGTCTCGACCCTATCTATGTAAGCCGCGGCAGGATTGCCGCTGCATCCTACTGACGAGTGAGCATGCGGGAAATCGACAAGCGCTACAAAATGCGTACGAGGTCGCCACCATTGGCATGACCGGCGCCAACGGTACCGGCAACGGATACCGCCGCTGGCACCTCGTCCGGTGGCAATGCAACAGGGTCACCCATCCGAACTACAGGCATGTCCAGAGTGGCCGGGCCTACGACAGCGGTGGTGGTCAGGCCGACGTGCTGACGAGAGTGCCGCTGCTGTTGCCACTTTCGGCCATCAACGCAGAAACCAGCTGCGCAACCGTGGAAGCCAGCTGGCCCATGGTGGTGGCCACAGCCGACTGCAGTGCCGTGACCCGCGCGATGTTGGCCGGATCTCGCCCCCTGTGGCCCGACATGGCGGCACGCAGCTGTTGTTCTTGTTGGGCAAGTTGTTTCTGCAGCCGCTCAATCTGCTGCTTCAGGACCTGCACGGTGATGCTCGCGCCGCCACCGGCTGCGCCCGAGGCTTTCACGCTCCCCGCCTTCGCCCCTGTCGACTTGGTCGCCGAGGCGCTGGATGTCGTCGGTACCTGCAAAGCGGTGTTGCCCGCTTCAGTAACCGTGCTGCCAATCGTCACTGGCACGGTCGATGGGACCGTGTTGGGGCTGATGTTCACTGGAGATCCTTGCCGAAGGCAGGTTCCGTATCGGCCGGTGGTCGCCAAACTTGAGCGACGTATCACCATGGAAGCTCGGACGTCTGCTTGTAGTCATACCCGCGCAAAGACCGTTAATGCCTTCCCCACCTAAGCAATCCAGATAAGGCTTAAAAGAAGTTATGTTGTGGTGACAATATTACTGAGCGCGCATCGACGCCCGCCGCAAACGGGAAATCACGCTTTCCAACGGGCAGAAGCCACGTCGTTCGGTAGCGCATCCATCGAGCGGCAGATCAAGCGTAGAAGGTATGGCAGATCCGTCCTGCGCCTGCAGCCGACGAAGTTGATCCAGGCTTTGCGCCTGGTAGAACACGCGCACCTGACGTCGACCAGTCGATCGTTCCCGCCATACCTCGATGCCGAGAGCGCCGCCGATCGGCGGGTCATCCTTGGCGTAACCCGGCATCTTGAAGTGCAGCCCCAGCACGGAGGCAAGCGCGACGATGTTGTTGTCGCTGCCTACCAGCACACTGAGGCGCGGCGCCTTGGCGTTCTGCAGCAGATCGATGATGCGCCGGCTCATGACGGAGGCGACGCGCTCGGCCATGTAGTCAGGACGCGCGTAAATGTCGAACAGCAGTGCATGCAGCTGTGAAAGTTGCTCCAGTCGGGAGGGATCGGCGCGACCCCAGCCGACGTCTTGCATCGAACGTCCTTCCGCATAAGCCATCAGGATCGCTTCGGCAGTGCCGGAGGTCGTGGCGATGGGGCCGGTCAGGACCATGTGCTGTTCGTCCGGCGACAGCGACAGGTTGCCGCGCCAGTGATCGGGCGAGCACCAATCGGGATCGCGGTCATGGCCGCAACCCATGACCGCGGCCATGGTAGCCAGCGCATCGGCATGCGGTGCGGTCAGGGCGTCCGGGCCGTTAGTGGTGGATTGGATCGCGGCAACCGCGTCTGCGGCATTCCATGCGGTGGCGCCGGCTTCGATGGGATGGAACAGCGGATCCTCGCTCCCTTGCGGAAGATGGCCGATCGCAATGGCACAGCCAGGCGCAAAGCCCTCGGCCAAGGCGCCAGCGCTCGCGATCGTGCGCTGATCGGTATTGGCCCAGAACCACAGCTGATCTCCGCCAGGGCAACCGCGCGCAGGAAACAGGCCGGCAGCGGCAAGGCGACGCCGGTCAAAACCGCCCATCAGCCGCGCGCCAACAGCGCCGTGCGGCGTCAATTCACTCGGCGGCTGCGGCCAGGACGGCCATGCCGCGCCATATGCCTCATCGAGCTGGATTTCGCCGGGTAGCGGCGTACGCACACCGTGCCGATACAGCAACACGACGCGCTCCAGTTGCATCCCTTCCGCGGCGTGCGCGGCCGTCGCGCAAAAAGCCATGCCAACCATGGCGAGCAGAATCAAGGCAGCAGACAGGCAATGACGCAAACGCATGAGGAAATTCTGGTCGATGGCGAAATAAGATGAGCGCCGCGTCGTGCGGGCGTCGCGGCACACGGCATTCAAGGCGATAGATCGGCGACCGAACAAGACGTCTTCGCAAACTGCGGATTGCAGCGCGCCGTCTGTCCGTGGAAACCGACCGCATAACCCGAAGCTGCCGGCTCGCGCTCGGGGTAATCGGTACTGAGGATTTGCGCACCGCTGGCCAGCATCGCATCGCGGCGCGTGGTGTCGTTACGCGCCGGTTCCTTGAGATTGGCGTCTGTGCGCGTGCGCACGAGATAACCCTGCCGTACAAGGCTGGCGATGCGGGCGGCATCGCCGTCGTTGAGTTCGGTGAACGCCGCATCGCCATCGCCCGGCACGGCATTGGTGAACAGCACGCGGCCGCGCAGCGAAGGGTGGCCCTTCAAATAGTCCGGCCCCACCGAGCGCTGATCGAGCAGGAAGATCACTTTGCCGCGCGCGCTGGCAACGCTCGGCCAGCCGCGCGTGAGAATGGCCGCATTGAGCGTGGACGCATCGCCGCGCACATCATCGGGGCTGATGTATTCGCCGCGCGGAAATACCGAACGGATCTCCGCATCCAGCGTATCGAGCGACCTGCTATCGAAGGGTTCCGGCACAACGGTTGGAAAAGGCATAGGCAGCGGCGCCTGCACCGTCTCCAGCAGGAGGAAAACAGGCAGATGCCCGGGATGCGCGCGCGACCACGCCCGGATCTCGGTCAGACAGGCGGTGAGTGGCTGGCAGTTGCTGCGCTGGTCCAGGTCCTGGATATGCATCACCTTGAAACCCGGGCGCTGCATGACCTTGAGATCAGCGAACGGCGGATCGGCCGGCAACCCAGCCTTGCGCACGAGCTCGATGCCGGCCGGGTGCGCATAACGGCCGCCTTTGGCGTCGCCATAGATATCCAGTTCGAGCTGACGCACGCCGTCGTCGAGCTGCCGCGTGAGCAAGGGATGCGAGTAGTCGAGGATGGCGAACATGGCGGGATCGACACGTTTCCATATCGCGGCTTCACCAGCGGCCAATCCAGCGTGATAGCTGTTGTGACTGCCAATGTATTGCAACTGATTAAGTCGCAGCGACTGAACTTCCGCAGCCGCCACGTGCGACGCGAACAAGGCGACCCACACCAGGAACAGGCGCTTCGTCGAGGCGTGCTTGTCTGGCATGTCGGTCTCTTTGCACTGAGATGCGGCCAAGGCGCGCTCGACCGGCGTTATGGAATCAGATTTCAATCGATCTATATAGGGCTTTCATGTGACATCGCGATGAAAATCATCGAAGTAATTTAGACGTCTAAATGATGAAGACATGTGCCTCGATATTCACGCCATTGCCATCGAACTTTCACGCAGCCTCACTACTTTCGCCGGCTTCCCACGCCCGACCGATGACTGGTCGATCGATCACCTCCCCTACGCTGAGCTTTCCACGGAGTGCGTTTAGATGTGCCGAACGAAGAACCATAGGCTGGCGTACGCCATTGCGGTTGCCATCAGCGGCCTAGCGATGATCCCTGCGGCATACGCCGACGACACCACCAGCGCCTCCGCTGACCAGTCAACCGGCAAGCCGGCCACTACCCTGGCCAAGATCACCGTAGCGGCCAACCGCTACGACGCCAGCCAGATCCAGATGGATGCGGTCAATACGGTCAACGTGCTGTCGGCGGACGATCTCAAGTACACCGCCGTCCACAACGTGGCGGAAGCGCTCGGCCTGCTACCCGGCGTCAATGTGTTCAACACGGGGCAGTCGTACTTCGGCGGCATCGACGGTGCGTCGCGTGGCGAGGGCATGTTCACTTCGGTGCGCGGCTTGAACGCGGAGTACAACGTCAATCTCATCAACGGCGTCAGCGTGGCGCAAGGCATGGCCTACAGCCGTGGCGTGCAGTTGAGCCTGCTGCCGCCGTCTGGCCTGCAGACCATTGTGCTCAACAAGACTTCCACTGCCGACATGGATGGCGATGCGATTGGCGGCACCATCGATTTCCGCACACCGACGGCATTCGACTTCAGCGCACCGAGCAGCGGCAGCGTCACCGCCAGCGGCCGCCTGGAGAGCCGCGCCCGCGACTACGGTGACAATGGTCTGGGCGGAGGCCTGGCCGGCGAGTTCCAGACCAAGTTCGGCCAGGACCATCAGTTCGGTATCTATGCCAGCGCTTACTACGACAAGCGCAGCTATGTGAACAGCGAAGCCGCGGCGGCGGCCTCAGCATTGAACGACGGCGCATGGGTGTTCGCGCGCACCACGGCCTCCGGCGCCAACGCGGCGGGCTACGATTCGGCGCGCAATCTCATGAGCACAGGCATGAATATCGGCACATCCTCGGGCGATACCCGCCGCTATGGCGGCAACGTGTCGCTGGACTGGAAAGTCGACAGCACGCTCAATCTCTATGCGCGCGGCACCTACGGCTACGCTAAGACCGAGCAGAACACCACCTATCTGCAGATCATTCCAGCCAACGTCAGCTATGCGCCGATCGGCAACACGGGTCTTTACCAGCCGGTGATCGGCCGCATCGCGACGCGCTTCTGGTACGAAACCAATCCCGAGAAGGCCGACCTCGCCACCTTCCAGGTCGGCGGCGACAAAACCCTTGGCGGCTGGACCCTGTCGCCAAGCCTGTTCTACAGCTTCGGCGACAACGACCGCCCGGACCACGTCGAGATCTCGGCGCGCAACGATCAGTACAGCTCGGCCAACTTCCCCTACGGCGCGAGCACGGTGATGGGCTACGGCTCCGATAACCTGCCCTACCCCATGCTGACTCCGGCGATGACTGCGCAGCTCAATAGCGTGGCCACGCTGTATGCGCGGCGCGCAGGCCAGCTGACCAAGTCTTACAGCGGACAAGAGAAAGGCGGCGCCAAGTTCGATGCACGCTACGATTTCGAGGACGGCCCGCTGACCTCGGTGCAGATGGGCCTGAAGTACAGCGGCAGCCATCGCGAATTCACTAATCGCGACTGGACTACGGCCAAGTTCAACGACGGCCGCAGCTTCGGCTCACTGGGCTTGATCGATGGCAACTACGCCTCGGTGTTTCCGGGCGTGTACAACTACACCGTGCCGCAGATCGACCAGGGCGCGCTGAAACGCCTGATCGCGGCGAAAGTCACCGACGCCAACCTCGACACCTGTAGCAATCTCTACGTCAACAACTGGAACTGCAACACCCAGCGCGCACGCGAGGCAGTGACGGCGGCCTACGCCATGGCCACCTTCAAATGGGGCAACCTGGAAGTCATCCCGGGTGTGCGCTTCGAGCACACTGATATCCGCAACACATTCTGGGTGACGCCCCAGGATGCCGCCGGCAACGAGATGCCCGGCCACTTCGCCCAGAACCACACGCACTATGACGAGCCACTGCCCAGCGTGTTCGTGAACTACCGCGATGGCGACGGCGCGGTCTATCGCGGCTCGATCTGGACCAGCTACACCCGGCCGGCATTCGTGCAATTGGGCGGTGGCTCGCAGATGAGCGTCTCGGCCGATGGCCTCACCACCATCACTGAGGGCAACCCCGATCTCAAGCCGATCAAGTCGCTCAACATCGATCTCTCCGGCGAGTGGAGCAATCAGCACGGCGGCCATGCCATGCTCGCCGGCTTCTACAAGCAGCTCTCCAACTACATCTACGAATCGGGCAGCAACCCGGTGAATGCGGGCACCAGCGACGCCGGCATGATCCGCTCCGTGAAACCGCAGAACGGCGGCGACGGCAAGGTCTACGGCGTCGAGGCGGCGGTGCGGCAGAAGTTCCAGGACATGCCGGCGCCATTCGACGGCTTCGGCGTGGGCCTCAATGCGACACGCCAGTGGACCTCGGTGGACCTTGGCATGGACGGCTTCCGCCACGAGCGCATCCAGAACGCGCCCGAACTGATGGCGAACGCGGAGCTGTTCTACGAAAAGAACGGCTTCTCGGTAAACCTGAGCTATCACTACGCCGGGTCTTATGTGTCCACCTATGACTACTTCGGCAAGGGTGCGTCCTGGGACAATCTATGGATACGTCCGACGGCGCGTGTCGACTTGCATGCGGGCTATGCTTTTCCCCATGGTATTCAGGTGGACCTGTCCATCTCTAACTTGACCAAGAATTACTCGTACTGGTCGCATGTGGGCAGGAATAACCTGGCGATTTCCGATGTGGTTGATTCGGGGATGACTACGCTGTTGACGGCGAAGTATTCGTTCTGAGGTTAAAGAGACCCGAAGATCAAGAGCAAGTGGACGGAACTCCATAGTTTGTACCGCATGTACAAACTATGGAGAACGGGTCACGCGATGGCGCGCACCAGTGCGCGCAACTTGAATCTTTTCTTCCGCAGCTACTGGTAGACGGCGCCTCCTTGCCTTCCGGTGGCGCCTATCACCGAATGATTCGTTCGTTGTTCGTCGATACGAGTTCCATCTCCTTTAACCGTCGCCAGGGTCGTAAATCCGTTACTGCTCCTTCTTGAACAGATCCTGGAAGACCAGGGGCGCCCAGATCCCATTTCGCCCCTGCACGAGCTGACCGCCTTCCGCGATCTTGCCGAGATTAACCGGCGCATAGCCGAGCTGCTCGGCCAGGGCGGCGACCGTTGTGGTCGCGCTTTCATCGTCGCTCGACAGGAATACAACCCGTCGTCCGCCGTTGATGACCGGGTCTTCCGCGAGGACGCGGGCAGGCAGATGGTTAAACGCTTTGACCAATTGAGCGCCGGGCAGGGCCTGGGCTATGACCGAAGAAGAAGGAAGGCCGCCCAAATCGTCGAGAGTGTTCGTCACGTCGATCACGATCTTGCCCTCCCAGCTTGCCCGTGCCTTCGCGACCTCTTGGTGCTGCCCATACGGGACAGCCAGCATGACGATGTCGGCCTCGAGCGCGTCCTTCAAGGTCTTCGGAATGATCGTCGGGCCGATCGCGTTTGCCTGCAGTGCGAGCGCTTCAGGCGGATGCCTGCTTGCTACAGCCACTTCGATGCCCTTACGGGCGAACATGCGGGCCAGCGCTTGGCCGATCGCACCGAAACCTACAATTGCGTAGCTCATGTTGTCTTTCCGATCGGTGTTGAAGTTGGTCGCCCGGAATGATCCAGACGAGATAAGCGTCTTCCCGGAGTGCCAGGCACCCACACGTTTTTCAGCGCGATTTCAGATGGCCGAGAAGCCGCCGTCGACAGACAACTCCACCCCATTCACGAAGCTCGAATCGTCTGAAGCAAGAAACAGCGCGACCGTCGCGATTTCCTCAGGACGCCCCATCTTTCCCCGCGGGATCAGGGATTCGAACATCTGCTTCGCCTCCTCGGTGAGAACTTGGTCCTGCATCGGTGTGGCGATCGGCCCTGGGTGCAGCACGTTCACTCGGATATTCCTGCCCTTGAGTTCGTTGAGCCACCCGCGTGCGAATGCGTGCAGCGTCGCCTTGCTCGCCGCATAGACGCTGTAACCAGGAAACCCTTTGATCGAAGCCACTGACCCGGTCATGAAGATCGAACCGCCATCGTTGAACAACGGCAACGCCTTCTGGACCGTAAACAGCGTGCCGCGCGCATTCAGGCCGAAGGCCGCATCGAAATGCTGCTCGGTAATCTCACCCAGTAGGGCGGCCTCGCCCATGCCGGCGCTCGCGTACAGGACGTCGATCTTGCCCTTTTCCCGCTTGACCGTATCGAACAGGCGGTCGAGGTCGTCGAGATTGGCCGCGTCGCCGCGCACGCCGGTCACGTTCCGGCCAATTTGCTTGACGGCCTCATCGAGCGCCTCCTGCCTCCGGCCCGTGATGAAAACGTACGCGCCTTCTTCAACGAACCGCTTGGCGCTCGCCAGCGCCATGCCGCTCGATCCACCCGTGATGACTGCCACCTTACCTTCAAGCTTTCCCATGACTTTTCACCTTTCGTCGCGTCGGACAGCGTCTCTGTTCCCATTGGTACAAGGGCGCTGTATCTTGTGGATCACCGATCCAGATCCTGACTCTCAGCATCCGGACCACTGATCCAAATATATGGATCACTGATCCGCTTGTCAAGGCAACTCATGCGAGCCGACGCCAGAAAAAATTACAACCATCTACTTGCAGTCGCGCGCGACGTCGTCACCGAGCATGGTGCCGATGCGTCCATGCGAGATATCGCGCGCCGAGCTGACGTTGGGTTGGCTACATTGCTTCGTCATTTCCCGACGCGAGAAGCCTTGTTCGAAGCGTTGATGTGTAGGCATCTGGACGCACTGGCGCAGAAGGCAGACGAACTCGAAGCGGCGAAGCCACCTGACGAGGCACTCGTGTCCTGGTTCCGCGAAGGGGTGGCATTCGTCCATAGCTATCGCGGCGTTGTCGACTTGATGGCGAGCGCCCACGCGAACCCGGCCTCCGCGCTTTATGCCTCATGCGCAGCGGTGCACGCAGTGGGCGCGCGACTACTGCTCCGTGCTCAGGCCGAGGGAACGGCGCGCGCCGATATGGATGGGGACGACCTGTTCGCCCTGATGTCGGCGCTCGCCTGGCTCGCCGGCCAATCCGCATTCGCGCCGCGGGCTGATCATCTTTTTCACCTTATCGCGAGCGCCATCCTGACAAACCCGTCGAGCAACGATGTCAAGAAGGCGACGTGTTGAATCAGATTGGCGATCGGATGCGCGAGGGTATTGTCAGCTTGCGGAATGACCCGCGCGATCTTCGAGCGCAGCGTTTGATGGGATGAGGTACAGACTATGGGGTCTTTTTGGCTTCATATTTCATACTGCGCGGAACAGTAACTGACTGAGTTTCAGCGTTGAGCACAAACTTATGTGCTTCGCTCGCACTCATAGTTTGTGCCCTTGCGCCCTACTAAGCACAAACTTTGGGTAGCGAAAACATACGGACTATTGGAGTTCTGTCCACAAGGGCATGCTCGCTTCGCATCGCCCGTAGGAGCGCACCCTGTGCGCGATCCACGCAGGCAAGGCGCCCACAGGGTGGGCTCCTACACGATGTCGGGGGAGGCCGTTGGATTTCGACCTCCCCGCAAAGTGAAAACTGCTCTCTCAATCCCCGCTATCGATCTTCACTTCCACACGCCGGTTCGGTGCCAGGCACGCGATGAGTGGTGCGCGCGGGCCGTCCGGGCAGTCCTTCACTGGCTCGGAAGCACCATGGCCTTCGGCGCGGATACGTCCGGCAGGCACGCCCTGCTCCACCAGGTAGGTCATCACCGCATCGGCGCGACGTTGCGACAACTTCTGGTTGTACGCCTCGCTACCAAGGCGGTCGGTATAACCCGCGATGCGCACGCTGTGCAGCTTGTCACCCTGGTCGTGAAGCTCCGCAGCCAGGTCATCCAGTGCCCGATGCCCATTCGGGGTCAACGTTGCTTTGTCGAAGGCGAACAACGCATCCGCGGAAAGTACCCGCGACTTATTCGGCGCGGGCGCCACTGCGGGTGCGGCCGGTGCCGGTTCGGCAAGCAAGGCCGCGCACGACTCGGGTTTCCAATAGAAGCTGCGTGCCAGCTTGTTGTCGTCGAACAGCACTTTGTATTGACACACCGTCACTTCGTCGCTGCCGGGCTTGCGGAAGTTGAACACATAGTTCCACTCGCGCACGCCCCACACGCCTTCGCTGAAATGCGGGTAGCCGATCAGATCGGAGACTTGCGGCTTGTTGAGCCCCGACCTCATCTGCCGAAGATTGGCCAGGTTGGGGAAGGTGCCGCCCTTGTGCATGGGGGTGACGCTATCGGGCGTCGGCCATACGAGTTCGCTGGCCGAGCCGCCGTCCTTAGCCACATCGCGACTGACATTGCCGCAAGCAGTGAGTGCGAGTGCGACGGCGACCGCCACGGTGATCTGTTTCCAAGACTTACGCATATCGATAGCTCCTTGATGCTTTTGAACGGCGCCCATTACCAGACCACACCCGCACCCACGCCACCGCCGGTGTCGCCGCGCGAATTGGTGGTGGCATTGAGCTTGAACACGTAGCGGCCGCTTTCGGTGATGGTGGACACACCGACCGCGATGCCGTTCTCACCGTGGAAGCTGCCCACCGCGACCGCCGCCGAACTCTGATTCGGCTGGTAGGCCTGTGGCAGGCTCGCCATCGCCATCGCCGAGGCGACGCCAGCGTTGGCGCGATTGCCGATGCGATTGAGATCGCGGTTCACCGTCTGGAAGCGCTGATCCACGTAGTCCTTGGACCAGTTCTTGGCGGACTCGATGGCATCGTTCAACTGGCCCACATTCACCGCATCCGTGGTGGCCGTGCCGGCGGCCACGTTGGTGACCGTGCGCTCATGGCCTGCCGAACCTACCGATACTGAGTTGGCCTGCGATGCTACCGAACCCGCACCGATCGCCACGCTGTTGTCGCCCGTCGCGCTGGAGTTCGCACCGACCGCCGTGCTGTTGTTGCCCGACGCGTTGGAACCGGCGCCGCCCGCGGTCGAGTTATTGCCCGCGGCAGTCGCCTGCGTCGTGTTGTCGGTGCTGGTCTGGAAGTTGTTGTTGACGGTGGTGGGGCCACCACCGCCCTTCGGCAGATTGTTGACGACGGTGGAGAGGTTGTTGAACTGCGTGTACAACGCCGACAGCGACTGGTTGGTGGCATACAACTGCGAGCCGTTGATCGCATCGGTGCTGCTACCGCTGATCCGCCCCGCCGCCACGTTGGTGAGCGTGCGTTCCGCACCCACTGCGCCCACGCTCACTGTCGAGCCCGGTGTCGTGCCGGCGAAGTTGTAGGTGGTACCAGCGATGGTGGTGTTGGCCGTACCCACTGCCGCGTCCGTCTTCGACCCCGCACCCAACGCCACACTGCCTGCGAAGGCCGCCTGCGTACCTGCACCCAGCGCCATCGCCTGAATGCCGTTGGACGTAGCGTTGGTGCCCATCGCCACACCATCGGCCAGATTCACCGTGGCGTTCTGACCAATCGCGGTGCCGCCTGGTGCGGTCTGCTGCACGATGGCGCCGTTACCCATGCCGATGCCGTTATCGCCATTGACGGTGGTCTTGGGGCCGATGGCGACCGACTCCGCACCCGCCGCCAATGAATCGGATGCGGTGGAGTTGGCGTGGAAGTACTTGATCGGCGTCACCGAGAACGAACTCATCGCACCCTTCAACTGACGCAAGGTCACTGCGTCCTGATCGAGCGTGCCGTCCGCGACGTTGGTGATCTGGCGGAAATCGGTGGCGTTACCCACTGAGACCGCGCCGAGCAGATTGCGATCCGTCGTGTTGTACGGAATCACATTGGTGCCCACGAGGATCGAACCCGAGGTCGGTGCGATCGGGCGATCAGACACCGCGCCCGAACCCAGCGCCACACCGCCCACTATCGAGACGCCCGTGTTCTGGCCCAACGACGTACCGTTGTCCGCCGTCGCCGTAGCACCCACACCTGCCGCCAGCGCGTTGATACCGGTCGCGCCGTTGTTGGTGTAGTTGCCGCCGTGCGTGCCGTTGTCGTTCACGCTGTAGTAGTGCGTCGCATTGGCGGTGACGGTGCTGCTCAGGTTGTCCACGGCCTGGTTGGTGGCGAACAGCTGCGAGCCGTTGATGGCATCGGTGCTGTTGCCATTCACCTGGCCTGCCGCCACGTTGGTGATGGTGCGCTCGCCGCCCACCGTGCCCACGCTCACCGTGCTGGTCGGCGTGGTGCCGGCATAGGTATAGGCATGACCATCAATGGTGCCGCCGGCAGTGGTCACCACGGCGCCGGTGGTGCTGCCTGCACCCAGTGCCACGTCACCGGCGTTCGTGCCGGCGGTAGCACCGTTGCCGATCGACACTGCGTTAGTCGTGCTGGCGGTGGAGACCGGACCGATCGCCACGCTGTTGGTGCCGGCCGCATTGGAGTCCGCCAGGGTGGAGTTGGCGTGGAAGTACTTGATGCCGCCGCCGTCCACTACGCCGCTGATCTGGTTGAAGATCTGCTGCAGCGAGCTGTAGGTATTGCCTGCGTAAGTGATGTTGGTGTTGAGCGTGCCGGTGGTTGGGTCGTAGGTGGTGCTGCCGCCGTAGCTGTTGGCGATGGAGTCACCCAGCTTGGTGACGATGGTGCCTACCGTGCCCACCGCCTGGTTGGTGGCGAACAACTGTGAACCGTTGATCGCGTCGGTGCTGCCACCATTGATGCGGCCGGCGGCCACGTTGGTGATGGTGCGCTCCGTGTTCAATGCGCCGACGCTTACCGTGCTTGTCGGCGTAGTGCCCGCGAAGGCATACGTGGTGCCGTTGATGACGGCGTTCGGGGTGCCTACGGCGGTGCCCGTGGTGGAACCGGAGCCCAATGCAACATCGTTCGCGTTGTTGGCGGCGGCCGCGTTGCCGAAGGCTACGGCACCAGCAGCCAGCGCACTGCTGGCATTGCCCAACGCCACCGAGCCCTGCCCCTGCGCGTTGTTGCCGTTGCCCAACGCCAGCGCGCCATTGCCGTTGGCGGTGTTGTTGGCGCCCATGCCGACCGCACCCGTGCCGATGACGGTGTTCGGATCACCGATAGCAACCGCGCCATCGCCGTTCACCGTCTGGCCTTCGCCGATCGCTACCGCGCCGATGCCGCCCTGTACCTTCGAGTTGTGGCCGATGGCGACCGAACCGGCGCCAGCCGCCGAGGAGCCAGGACCGGCTGCGAGGGAGTTGACTCCCGTCGCACCGTTGTTGGCGTAGTTCGACTGCTGCGTGCCGCCATCATTGACGCTGTAGTAGTGGATCGCGCCAGCGGTGACGACGTTGCTCAGGTTGTCCACCGCCTGATTGGTGGCGAACAACTGCGAACCGTTGATCGCATCAGTGCTGCCGCCGTTGATCCGCCCCGCCGCCACGTTGGTGATGGTGCGTTCCGTACCCACCGCGCCCACGCTCACGGTCGAGCCCGGCGTAGTGCCGGCAAAGCTGTAGGTGGTGCCAGCGACAACTGTGCTGGGCGTACCTACGGCCGCATCCGTTTTCGATCCCGCACCCAGCGCCACACTGCCTGCAAACGCTGCCTGCGTACCCGCACCTAGCGCCATCGCCTGAATGCCGTTGGACGTAGCGTTAGTGCCAAGTGCTACACCATCGGCCAGATTCACCGTGGCGTTCTGGCCAATCGCCGTGCCGCCCGGCGCTGTCTGCTGCACGATCGCGCCGTTGCCCATGCCGATGCCGTTGTCACCGTTCACCGTGGTCTGCGGACCGATGGCGACAGACTCCGCACCGATCGCCGCCGAATCGGTAGCGGCGGAATTGGCGTGGAAATACTTGATCGGCGTGACCGAGAACGAGCTCATCGCACCCTTGAGCTGACGCAGCGTCACCGCATCCTGATCCGTCGTGCCGTCCGCCACATTGGTGATCTGGCGGAAGTCGGCAGCGTTGCCTACCGACACGGCGCCAAGCAGGTTGCGGTCCGTCGTGTTGTACGGAATCACATTGGTGCCCACGAGGATCGAGCCGGAACTCGGCGCGATCGGGCGATCGGATACCGCGCCCGAACCCAACGCCACACCACCCAGTATCGATACGTTCGTGTTCTGACCCAACGACGTACTGTTGTCCGCTGTTGCCACGGCACCCACGCCGGCTGCCAGTGCATTGATACCGGTCGCACCGTTGTTGGTGTAGTTGCCGCCGTGTGTCCCATTGTCGTTCACGCTGTAGTAGTGCGTGGCGTTGGCGGTTACCACGCTGCTCAGGTTGTCCACCGCCTGGTTAGTGGCGTACAGCTGCGAGCCGTTGATCGCATCCGTGCTGCTGCCGCTGATGCGACCGGCCGCGACGTTGGTGACGGTGCGCTCGGTGTTCAATGCACCGACGCTCACCGTGCTGGTCGGTGTGGTGCCAGCGAAGTTATAGGTGGTGCCGGCGATGGTGTAGTTCGGTGTGCCGACGGCGACCGCAGTGGTCGAGCCGGAGCCTAACGCCACATCGTTTGCGTTGTTCGCCTTTGCCGCGTTGCCGAAAGCCACCGCGCCAGCGGCCAGTGCGCTGCTGGTGTTGCCGATGGCGACAGAACCCAAACCCTGCGCATTGTTGGTATTGCCCAAGGCCACCGCGCCGTCGCCATTGGCGGTGTTGTTCGCACCCACCGTGACCGCACCATTGCCGGTAGCGGAGTTGGGATCGCCGATCGCCACCGCGCCATTGCCGTTGGCTGTCTGTCCTTCGCCCAATGCGATTGCGCCGGTGCCGCCGGTCACCTGCGAGTTGTGGCCGCCGGCGATGGAGCCTGTGCCGGCGCCGGCTGCGACAGTATTGCTGTCGCCGAAGGCGACGGTGGAGGCCGCCTTGGCCGTTGAGCCGTTGCCCAATGCGGTCGAGTTTGCTGCGGTGGCGGCGGCGCCCTGTCCCATGGCCGTCGCAAACAAGCCACTGGCGACAACATTCGGACCGATTGCGACTGAGCCGACACCTGATGCGGTGACAATGTCGCCAATCGCAACCGAGGAGTTCCCGGTTACCGCAGCCTGCTGGCCAATGGCGGTACCGCCTTTGGCGGAGACGGAGCTGAGGGTGCCAATAGCAATGCCATTCTCGCCAGCGGCGGTAACGGAAGCGCCGCTTTGACCACTGGATATGCTGCCGCCGCCGATTGCTACTGAACCTATGGCGGCAGCTTTAGCAGCGCTGCCTGCTACCGAATTGCCGCCGATTGCTACTGTATCTTCGCCCGTTGCCGAAGTATTTTGGCCTACCGCAGTCGCACTGTTGCCGGATGCGCTCGCTGCGACCCCAGCTGCCATGGAGTTGTTACCGGTCGCGCCGTTGTTGAGGTAGTTCGCCTGCTGCGTGCCGCCATCGTTGACGCTGTAGTAATGGAGCGGCGTATTGGTCGCCAGCAATTGCACCGCCTGCGTCACCGCGTAGAGCTGCGAACCGTTGATCGCATCCGTACTGCCACCGCTGATGCGGCCCGCCGCGACGTTGGTGATGGTGCGCTCGGTGTTCAATGCACCGACGCTCACCGTGCTGGTCGGCGTGGTGCCGGCGAAGTTATAGGTGGTGCCGGCGATGACGTAGTTCGGTGTGCCAACAGCGGTCGCTGTGGTCGAGCCGGAACCCAGCGCCACATCGTTCGCATTATTGGCGGTTGCCGCATTGCCGAACGCCACCGCACCGGCAGCGAGCGCCTTGCTGGTATTGCCCAGCGCGACCGAGCCCTGGCCAATGGCCTGGTTGGTGTTGCCGATCGCTACGGCGCCGTTCGCCGCCGTGGTGCCGGCGGCATTGCCCGCCGCGACATTGTTGGCGCCCATCGTCACAGCGCCGTTGCCGTTGGTGGTATTCGGATCGCCGATCGCCACCGCGCCGTTGCCGGTGACGGTCTGCCCCTCGCCCAGCGCGACGGCACCGGTGCCTCCCTTCACCTGCGAGTTGTGACCGCCGGCGATGGAGCCGGTGCCGGCAGCCGCCGCCACCGTGTTGCTGTCGCCGAAGGCTACCGTGGAAGCAGCCAGTGCCTGCGAGGCGTTACCGATTGCGGTCGCATTGGCCGCCGACGAAGTCGCCGCATTGCCGATCGCTATGGAGTTCTGCGCAGAAGCGTTGGCGTGAAGGCCAAGCGCCGTGGCGGCGACTTGCGTGGCAGAGGCTTGAAAACCTGTAGCGAGCGCGAAATTGGCGGTAGCACTACTGCCCGAGCCAAGGGCAGTTGCCTGCTGGACTGACGCATTCGCTCCTTGGCCGAGACTCGTTGCCCAATCGCCATTCGCCACTGCACCGGTACCGATCGCCGTGGTGAAAGAGCCCGACGCATTGGCGTTGGGTCCAATGGCGATGGCGCCTCCCAATGGCCCTGTGGAAACAGCGCTCGTACCAATGGCGATGCTGTCGACCGCCGATGAGGCAGCACCGTTGCCCATCGCCACCGCGTTCTGGCCCGATGCGTTGGCATGAAAACCCACCGCTGAGGCGCCCACACCGCTCGCAGTGGTCTGGAAGCCGGTAGCGAGCGCGAAACCGGCGGTGGCCGTGCTGCCTGCACCGAGGGCTGTTGCCTGTTGCACCGTAGCCGTGGTGTTCTGGCCGAGCGCCGTGGCCCAATCGCCGCCTGCCTTTGCGTTCATGCCGATGGCAGTGGCATAGGTGCCTGAAGCGCCGGCACCCGGGCCTATCGCGATGGCATTAGGAGACGTGGCGCCGTTGTTGGTGTAGTTCGCCTGCTGTGAGCCGCCATCGTTGACGCTCATGTAGTGCGTGGGCGTGCTGGCCGCGATGGCCTGGATGGCTTGATTCGTCGCGTAGAGCTGGCTGCCGTTGATCGCATCCGTGCTGCTGCCGCTGATGCGTCCCGCTGCGACATTGGTGATAGTGCGTTCGCTATTCAATGCGCCCACGCTCACCGTGCTGGTCGGCGTGGTGCCGGCAAAGGCATAAGTGGTGCCACCGATGGTGTAGTTCGGCGTGCCGACGGCGACCGCCGTGGTGGAGCCTGAGCCCAGCGCCACATCCTTCGCGTTGTTCGCCGTGGCCGTGTCGCCAAAGGCCACTGCACCGGCAGCCAACGCCTTGCTCGCATTGCCGAGCGCGACCGAACCCTGACCAATGGCCTGATTGCTGTTGCCGATGGCGACGGCGCCGTTCGCCTGCGTTGTCCCAGCGGCATCGCCTGCGGCGAGATTGTTGGCACCCATCGCCACCGCGCCGGTGCCGAGTGCGGTGTTCGGATCGCCAATCGCCACCGCGCCATTGCCGTTGGCGGTCTGGCCTTCACCCAGCGCAACGGCACCGGTGCCGCCCTTCACCTGCGAGTTGTGGCCGCCGGCGATGGAGCCCGTTCCGGACGCGGCGGCGACGGTATTGCTGTCGCCGAAGGCCACCGTGGATGCCGCCAGCGCCTTGGACGCATTGCCCGCCGCAACGGCATTCGCACCACTACTGGCAGCATTGAGGCCGATGGCTACCGCATTGGTGCCGCTCGCGGCAGTGCCATATCCCAGCGCAACAGCCTGGACGGCCGACGCATTGGCCGCAGCGCCCATCGCGACTGCATTGGTCGCGGTGGCGTTCGCCAGCAGACCGACGGCAATGGCACTGCCTTGCGTTGCTGTTGATTGAGCGCCTACGGCAATGGTGTTGGTGCTCGACGATGTAGCGCCCCCGGTCGTATTGCCGCCGATAGCGATGGCAGCTGTCCCCGAGGCGTGGGTCGAAACACCGATGGCGATCGACTGGTCGCCGTTGGCCACGTTGTTCTGGCCTGCCGCGACGCTGGAGATGCCCGAAGCCTGGGCATTGGCACCCACTGCTGTTGCCCCCACGGCCGAGGCGGCCGCATTGCTACCCAGGGCCGTGCCGTACTGCGCAGTGGCCGAAGTCTGCCTGCCTACCGCGGTCGACTGGCTGCCTGAAGCAGCGGACGACGTGCCGATGGCGATCGCATCCGTAGTGCTCGCATTCGCCTGCAATCCCATGCCGATGCCTTCGTCGCCGGCAACGCTCACATCCGTACCGATCGCGACGGCCGATGCGCCGGATGCACCTACACCAATAGTGCGCGCGCCCAGGTAGATTGCGTTCAGAGCGGACGCATTGGCTTGCCAGCCCACGGCTGTCGCGTGGGTTCCGCCGCTCACGACCGAGCCCGAGCCGATGGCAACGGCATTATTAGAGTTGGTGACCTTGGTCAGATAACCGATGGCGATGCTGTTGACCGAGTTCGCGTCCACCGAACTGGTGTTGGCAAAAGCAACGCTATTGGTGCTGGCACTGATCGAAAGAGATCCCATGGCAAGGGCATTGGCACCGGAAGCCGTGACATCCGTGCCAATGCCGATCGCGCCACCCGCGGTAGCGCCCGTGGAAGGACTGGTACGCGCGCCGAGGTAGACGGAATTGATGGCGCTGGTATAGGCCTGGAAACCCAGGGCTATGCCGTTCTGCCCGGTGGAAAGAGAGTTGTAGCCCACCGCCAATGCACCCAGTACGTTGGCGTGCGCAAGCGATCCTATCGCGGTGGCTCCAGTACCGCTGGCCGCAGACTGAAGGCCCATGCACGAAGCGGTGCCGTTATAGACGTTCCAGGGCGTATTGCTGCAGTCCACAGCCTGCGCATCCGCCCGCTCAACCCATCCCGCCCCACCCAGTGCCATCAGCACGGTCAAAATGCCCAGGCTGAGTCGGCTCGGGGCTAGCCGATGACGTCCCCCGCGTCGGTCGACCACGCCGCTGCGATGGCATGTGGCTATCTCCGAAGCGACCACCAGTTGGTTAAGCGAGGCATTCCATACTTTGCTGTAAATCCTGTTCATGGGGATCTCCAAAAAAACCGCTCGGGCTCGAAATACGGGGAAGAAAGAACGTTGCTCGATGGCCACGACATCCCGGCAGGAGAACAGTCAAAGCGAGGTGCTCCAGGGGAAACCATCAACTGCCGGCACAAGCGCGCCAGCACACGCCTCTGCGACATGCGGGAAGACTTCTCAAAGGGATCGATGGCTGAAAGTGCGTACGCGGGGAATCGCCGCATCAGCCGGGGGATGTCACTAACTACATCTTCGCGGCGGCACGTACGCTCTTGTGCATTCGCGCGAAAGTCCTTGCTGCGGAGAGCCGGATGTCAGCCCTTGCGATGGAAGACAGATGAACATGATTAACCGCCCCTGCAATGTCGTCCTGGAACAAAGCCATAAAAGCTTTTGTCCTACAGCTCCACGCTTCCATTGAAGCGATCATATGCAGCAAGCGACGCACAAATTCGGAAAGCAGACCAAGCGTCTCCGGCAAACTCTGCGCAAAATCGGAAAAGCAGGTGGCGCGAAAGCATGAAGGTGAAGAAAGAATGAAAGGTTTATGCGGCGCAACCGCTGGCGCGCATCAGCGTATCGCTGGGGAGTTCGTCGAACGCTCGACGGTAACTGGCCGCGAACCGCGACAGATCCCACAAGCCGCAGCTCATCGCCACCGACTTGATGGAGAGTTTGCCCATGTTGCGTATGGAGAGCTGGCGACTTGCTTCGTGCAACCGGAGCAACGAAAGGTAGCGTGTTGGCGACACGCCGAGAAAATCATCGAACACATGGCGCAACGTGCGATCGCTCACCTGTGCGGCTTTTGCCACTTCCTCGACATAGATGTCGCGCTGCAACTGGGTTCGCATGAAATACCCCGTCTTGCGAAAGGTGGAGTAATGCGGCCGGCGGGCGCTGGCATGCCTCACATGCGGCACGACATGCGCGAACAAGTCATGCAGGTTGCCTTCATCGGTCAGCATGTCCGCGAAACCGTTTCCCACCAATCCGGCCGCCTCGCGCCCCGGATCGCCCGCGAGGCTCTCGAACATCGCCCCATAACGCGCGCTCCATAACGTGCCGGCATGACCCTCGGGCCGGAACAGCGAGAACTGCTTTCCGGCAGGGCCATACGAGTCGCGGTTTTTCTCGATAGCCCGCAACGCGCCCGCCTGCAATGGCGCGATCACCATGCTGACGCTGGACCCTGGGCCAAGCATCAGCTCGCAAGGGCTTTCCGGCAACACGATCAGCACCGTGTCGGCATGCAGCGGCATGCCTGCGCACCAACTCCCTGGCGCCACCCGATGAAAGTGACAGATCAACTGGCGCCCCGCAGGAAGCACAAAGCGCCCGTGAAAGGCGAAGTCGACCACGAAGCTGCATAACGTGGCATCGCCGTGCTGATGGCTGCCCACCATGCCGCTCATGCCGCCTTCTTGCAGGGAAACGGCTTCCAGCTTGCACAGATCAAACACCCTGCCCAGGACATGGATGCCCGGCAAAGGAAATTTGCGATCTGCTAAGGCGACTGAAACCGCCATCCCCTGTGTCCTCTTATTCGACGCATTGCTCACACTTGCGATGTCGCGCAAATGAAAACCTATGGATCTCGACATGCTCATTACGTCAACACCATGGGCAAAACCAGACGATTGCGTGCCGCATGAATTGCGATATCAACCATTCAAAGTTATGAAATTTGAAAGGCCGTAAAGCACTCTCATTTCTTCCTCTTGGCATGTCGTCGGCTGCCGTCAATTTTTTGACGCAACAACCCGCCGCGCATACCGCGAGACTCAAGCGCAGGACAAAACCGTCTTGCGCTCATGCCCAGGCATGAACGTTTAAAACCTCATCCAACATGTGCCCTGCCTCTACTGCCCCCTGTGCCGACCCTCTTTTCAGGTTGGGACTCAGCGAACGAACGGGACGATGGAAGCCGGCCCTGTTTGCTTCGCCCGGGGTTGCGCCATACCTCTGTGTTTCAAGGCTGCGATGCCACCATGCACTCCTTGCTGAGTGACGTATCCGTGCCTCGATGAAATCGTTTTATCGCGGCGAAAGAATGGCATCGAAAGAAAAAATGCGTTAGTGGCAGAGATCGGGAATAACGTGAAGCGACGCACATTTCACTCGATCCATTATTCAGTTCCTGGCCACCTCCTAAAGCTTGGCGCAAGCTCGCCCGCCTTGAGCAACTCAAGGAATTACGTCGTCATTGGCTTCGCGCAATCCGCGCACCACGCGCTGATCTGGAAAGATGGGTCAACCGGGGAGCACAAATCATCGACGACTATCGTCGGCGCTCCTGGATGGTAGATGTGGCCCAGGCGGTGAAAAAGGTGGCCACGCAGGACATTGCACGCAGAAAAATAGGACGTAGTGCCGACGTGCCAAAGCTTTTCTGATTGGCGCCGAGCATGGCTATTGCGCTGCGATTTTGCTCGGGCGCCCATCAGGGATGCTCTGATCCAGGAGAGGTTTTCACAAGAGCTCACCCCCTCCCGACTTCCCCCTGTCCCACGGGACTAGCTTCGCGTCGGGAGCAGGGGGAGGAGAAAAGCGCGCTTAGCTGAGATTCGACGCTAATCAGGACCTCAGTAGTACCCCACCGCATTGAGAAACACGCCCTTGTAGCGGTAGCCAAGCTTGGTCATGTCGTCATTGAACTCGGTGAAGTTGTAGCCAATGCCCATGCGGAAATGCTTGCTGACGTCGTAGTCGACACTGGCCAGCCAGCCCTTGCGGGTACCGCCTTGCGAAGCGCGCAGCACGCGGTATTCGCCCATCAGGCTCAGCCCGCCCATCACGTAGCGGCGTGCCTGGCCGGCGATCATGGTGGCTCGGTTGTCGTACCAGTCGCCGCTGCCACGTCCAGCACGGGCCTCGCCTTCACGGGTCGCCAGCTTCGCCGCGAACTCCCACTGCGTATCCAGCCGATACACGCCCTCCAGCGAGAACACGCTGGAACGCTGGTCGTAGTAGCTGTTGGACTCGGTCTGACCCGGCGAAGACAGGTCGTAGAGGTAGGTGTATTTGCCCAGCACCGTCCAGCGCACGCTGTTCCACGGACGCCATGCGAAACCGACATTGGTTTCGTTGAAGCGCGCGTTGTTGCTCGGATCGACCTGGTCGCGCGTCCTGGACCAATTGATACGTCCGGCGATCTGCCAGGAATCGTTGATCTTGTAGCTGAGCCGATGGGTGGTGACCCATTGGTCGCGCTGTTCCGCACCGCTGTCGCGGCGATACTCCAGCTTGCTCGACCAACTCGTCGACGCATTGGTCAGTCCGCCATTGATGCTGGCGGCATGCCGATTGACGCTGCCTGCCCCGCTGGCCGCATTGAGCTTGCCGTCCTGCAGGGTGAAACCCAGCGTCCAGCCCATGCTCGGATAGAAGTCCATACCGAAGGTGTGGCCAATGCCGGTGTCGGGGCCCGACTTCAGCCATTGGCTTTCGTTGTAGACATTCGCCCGGTTGGACACGCGCCAGCGCTGGCCCAGGGTCAAGCCGTCCGGCGTTTGCGACAACAGACGGGAGTCGTTGTACAAGGCGGTGGAATCGACCGAGTAGGTGTAGGCGCCGTACAGCGAGTGATCCTGGCTGAGCCGGTATTCGCCGTTGACCTGCGCCGCATCGCCACGCGAACCCTTGGTGACTTCCGCACCCGCACTGGACAGGTCGCCGAACTGGTACTTGGCGCCGACGGTGGCGGCATTGTTCTTCGGATACGCGCCACCGTCATCGGCCAACGTGAGCTGCCCGGTGGTGTAGACATCCAGCGAGCTGCCGATGCGCTGCGTATAGCCCAAAGCGCCCAGCGTGCCGGTGCCGGTGTGTAGCTGATACTGCTCTGTAACGCGGCGGATCTCGGCGATCAGGTTGGACTTCTCGGCGATCTGCCAGTCCAGCTGCGCCTGCCCCTGCTCCAGCGCGTCGTGGCCTTGTTCCGCGTAGCTGTAGCGACCCGACAACTTCAGGTCGTCGCGCAGTTGCCCGGAGAACTCCGCGCCGTATTCATGGATGGCGAGACCCTGGTCCGCGCGTGCCACCGAATAGCCGGCATCGACATCGCGCCACCACGCACCGACGGTCCAATCCCTGGTGGTCCAGCCCAGCTCACGGAAGTTCGCGCGCGCATCGACCGCCGTCGCATTGCCGCTGCGGGCGCCCTGCGTCACGGGGTTGGTGCGGATGAAGCTCAGGCCACCGTTATCCGAATAGAAGATCGGCGCTACTGCCGCATCGCTGTGCGAGCGCTCCACCTTCAGGTAGGTGCCGCGTCCCGCCTGCAAGGTGACGTCCGCACCCTTGAGCGTGTAGTCGTCGCTGGCGCGTCCTTCATCGACATAAGTGCCGCCCACCGCTACATGCTCACCGAACCAATGTTTGGCGCGCACGCCGGCGGTCACGTTGTTGCTGTCGAAGCCGCTGGGCACGTACTCGTAATCGGCCAGCAGATGGTTTTCATAGCCGCCTTGCGGACGGTCGCGGAACAGCGTGCTGGTATTGCCCTGGGCGATCTGCGCCAGTGGGCGAGTGAGCAGAAGGCGGCCCTGCATCTCGTTGATGTCGTAGTCGATGCCGCGCACCAGGTTGACGCGCGACACCACGCTGCCCGTCGTCGGGTCGCGAATCTCCAGCACCACCTGATCCGAACCCGGCAGGATGTCGGTGTGGCGCAGGTAATACAGACTGCCGCCGGTGCCGAGAAACTCGGTATGGCCCAGCACCGTCTGTGCTTCCGAACCAAATGCCTTCAGCAGCGTGTTGGGATCGCCCAGCGGCGTGCTGGTGCGGCTGCGCCAATCCAGCGCTGCACCGTAAAGGCTGCGTACGTATTGCGCGTATTGGGTGCCGGTGAAGCCGGTCTGGTAGTTGCCCCACAAGGCCTGGCTCTTGTCCCAGTCGAGCCGGGCGTAGAGCTTGCCCTGGGTATCGATATCCCGATAGGTCGTCGAGTCGTCGCCGTAGACCGGGTAATACATGTTCGGGTCGAGGCGGCGGAACACATCCTTCGGGTCAGCCTTGAAGAAGCCGTTGAACAGGCTGCCGGTGGTGCGCTCCGTTGTGTCGGCCTGGGCGGTCAACAGGTAGCGCCCCTCCAGCTTGCCTTTCAGATAGAAGGCCAGACGCCCTTCATCGAGGAAACCTTCGCGGTAACGCGAATCCGTTGTCAGCGCGGATGCACCATTACCGCTCACCGAACTCTTCGAGGCGGTGATATCCGCGATGGCGATGGCGAACAGATAGTTCGCCCGCACATTGACGGCCAGCGGGTAGTCGACCTGTTTGCCCGCCGCGCCGCGCAGGCCGACGTTGAGCGTGTGCGATCCCGTCGGCAGCAGATACTCGGCGACAAACTTGCGTTGCTGGTCGACCGGCACGCTCTGGCCGGCGATGGTGACGGTGTACTGCTCCGGCACGTTCTGGCCGAACACGCGCACCCGCGAGCCGCGGATGGTGATGTTCTGCTGGCGCAGCGCATTGTTGCCGAAGGTGCTGTCGAGCAGTTCGCGATCCTCCAGCTCGCTGGCGCTCAACGCGCGCAACTCGCTGGTGGCGCCCTGGTGGAGCTGATCCAGTGAACGCTGACGATCCACCGGCCGCACCAGCTGCAAGCTGCGCGGATAGGTTTCGTCGACGCTGCCGTCCTCGCCCCACGCGCGCAGCACATAACTGAGCTGCTGGCCCGGCTGCAGCACAATGCCTGCCGGCAGCTTGCCATCCCACGTGGCCTGCACCACGGCGCCCGGCGTTACGTCGACCACCGCCAGCGGCGTGACCAGATCGGTGTCGTCGCCGCGATAGATGGTCACCTGCATCTTGCGGATGAAGGCGTCGTAGTTGCTGTAGATCTGGAAGTGCACGGGCTCGGTGACCTGGCCGTGCTCGAACGCCGCGACAGCGCTGCCTTGCACGTTGAGCAAGGGCGTGGTCAGGGTCGGATCTTCAGTAGCCCAGATCAGGCCGCCGTTGGGCAGGTCGACGCTGTACCTGGCTGGCGTCGCGGTGTTTGGCGACCGAGTCGCTGTCGTCACGGATGTAGCCGACGACGTTGACTGTGCGTAAGCGGGCATTCCGATGCCCATCATCAGAACGCCGAGGATGGCGGCGTCCAGTGTCCTGATTCGCATGATGCTGATTGCCTTGGTCGGAGCGAGGGAGCGGCGCGCGTTCATGGCTGCACCTCCTTCTTTGCATCGCCATGGGTGGCGGCACCCTCCGCGTCCGCGCGTGGCGGAACGGGTTGCTCTACCGGTATCACCGCCACCGGCAGCTGCACGCCGAAGTCGAAACGCGCCGGCACGCCTTGCGTGATGCGCTTCACCTGCGGACTGGGCGTGGTGAAGGTGCTGCCGGGCGGCAAGGTCGCGGGGTCGACCTTCATGATGAAGTTGTGGCCGCGCGCCATGTTTGGCACGTCGATGCCTTCGAGATGGAAGCGGCCGAAGGCGTCGGTCTCAATGACATTGCCTTCAACCGTGCCGATGCGTACGCCGGGAATGCCCCGCTCGTCGATGCCGCGGTTGATGACCACGTAATCGACACGCAGACCACCATCCGCTTCCGGCGATACGTGGCGTTCCACCTTCAGCGCTTCGGCGGACTGCCCCTTGGCGGCATCGCCCGCCAGCACCGTCTCGCTGCTTCCGTCGGCACGCATGCGCACCGAGGTACCACCCGCACTGGTCAGTACGAGATCGCCAGTGAAGTCGGCACGACGCAGGCGCTGCGAGATCACGATGCGCTGTGTGTCTTCCGGCTGCGCCACGCTATTCCGGCCACGCAATTCGCCCAGCGCGATGCCGTGCAACAGCGGCGCACTGGCGTCGGCTTCGGGTTGCGGCCCCTGCCCACGGTCCACCGTGGTGGAGCCGGCCACGTAAGCAGCCGGCGCAAAACCGCCCTGCACGTGCAGATCATGAGCGGTGGCGCTGGCCTGCCAGCCATCGCCGTTGCGGTCGTCGAACACGGTGCCGAACACGCGGCTGTCTTCAAACAACGGATCGGCATCGCGCCGCACGCTAACCTGCGCCACATTGCTGGTGCGGATGCCGTTCAACAGCATCTGCGCGGTATTGATGTATTCGCCGCGTGCCGATGCGCCCGGACCGACACGCATCATGTAAACCACGGTGGCGCTCTTGCC
Source organism: Dyella sp. OK004 (assembly GCF_900114495.1). GTDB lineage: Bacteria > Pseudomonadota > Gammaproteobacteria > Xanthomonadales > Rhodanobacteraceae > Dyella_D. Next base: position 102,686 of record NZ_FOZI01000007.1, read on the forward strand.
GGCGGCGACATCGATGCCTTCAACACGGATCGGGCTGCTGCCGGCCAAGTGGCCGCCATTGGCCGCGCTCACGCTCAGGGAACTCGCCACCAGGTTGAAACCGACCGGCGGCGTATCGGCCAGCACGGCGTTATGGACGTCTGCCTGGCCCGGGTTCTGGATGGTCACCGTGTAGCGCACCACATCGCCGACCTTGGCCGTCAACGGTGTGACCTGTTTGGTGACGTGCAGCAAGGCGTCGTCGCTGACCACCAGCGTGATCGATGCTGTGCTGCAATTGCTGGGCGCCAGCGTGTCGCAGATGCGATACGTCAGTGTGTAAGTGCCGCGACTCGTTCCTGCCGGCACGATGATGCTGCCGTCGGGAGCGATCGTCACACCGTTGATGCCGCCCTTGTTGACCGGCGTGATGCTGACCCGGCTCGGGTCGGTGATGACCACCCCGCCCTGCATGTCGTTGCCGAGCACCTTGCCCGGCGTTCCGCCGGTAGCGCCGTTCACCGGCACCTGGCGGTAATCGTCGTCCACGGCCTGAAGCGGCAGCGACACCACCGTGACGGTGACGGTCGCCGTGGCGCAATTGGTCGGGTTGAGCTTTTCGCAGATCTGGTAGCCGATGGTGTAGGTGCCAGCCGGCGTGCCCGGCGCCACCGATACCTCGCCGGTGGTCGGGTCGAGCGTCACATGCGTGCTGCTGGCCGGCGAGGTCACCGTCAGGTTGACGGTGGATGGCGTGGTCTTCACGCCATTGAGCGTGTCGTTGTCCAGCACGTTGCCGGCATGCGTGTTGCCAGCGCCGCCATCGATGCCGCTGTAGTTGTCGTTGCTGGCGACAATCTTGCCGGCAGTCACCGTCACGCTGGCCGTGGCCGTGGCGCAGTTGGTCGGGTTGAGCTTTTCGCAGATCTGGTAGCCGACGGTGTACGTGCCGGCCGGCGTGCCTGGTGCCACCGACACTTCGCCGGTGGTCGGATCGAGCTTCACGTTGGTGTTGCTGGCCGGTGTGGTGACCGTCACATTGACGCTGGACGGTGTGGTCTTCACGCCATTGAGCGTGTCGTTGTCCAGCACGTTGCCGACTTGCGTGTTGCCGGCGCCGCCATCGATGCCGGTATAGCTGTCGTTGCTCGCAACGATCTTGCCGGCGATCACCGTGACGCTGGCCATCGCCATGGCGCAGTTGGTCGGGTTGAGCTTTTCGCAGATCTGGTAGCCGACGGTGTACGTGCCGGCCGGCGTACCCGGTGCTACGGACAGCTCACCCGTCGCCGGGTCGAGCTTCACGTTCGGATTGCTGGCAGGCGTAGTGACCGTCACGTTGACGGTGGACGGCGTGGTCTTCACGCCGTTGAGCGTGTCGTTGTCCAGCACGTTGCCGACTTGCGTATTGCCCGCGCCGCCATCGATGCCGGTGTAGCTGTCATTGGTCGCGACGATCTTGCCGGCGGCCACCGTCACGCTGATCGGAGCCGTGGCGCAGTTGGTCGGATTGAGCTTTTCGCAGATCTGATACTGAATGGTGTAAGTGCCGGCTGGCGTGCCGGGTGCCACCGATACGTCGCCGGTAGCAGGGTCGAGTTTCACGTTCGGATTGCTGGCCGGCGTGGTGACCGTCACGGTGACCGTGGACGGCGTGGCCTTCACACCATTGACCGTGTCGTTATCCAACGCATTGCCGACGAGCGGATTACCGGCACCGTACACGCCGGTGTAACTGTCGCTGCCTGCGGTAATCGGTCCGGCGACGACGGTGGCCGTGGCGGTGGCCGTGGCGCAGTTGGACGGGTTGAGCTTTTCGCAGATCTGGTAGCCGATGGTGTACGTACCCGCCGGTGTGCCCGGCGCCACCGACACTTCGCCGGTGGCCGGATCGAGCTTCACATTCGGGTTGCTCGCAGGCGCAGTGACGGAGACGGTGACCGTCGACGGCGTCGGCTTCACACCGTTGAGCGTGTCGTTGTCCAGTACGTTGCCGACCTGCGTATTACCGACGCTGCTGTTGATGCCGGTATAGCTGTCGTTGGTCGCGGCGATCTTGCCGGCGACCACCGTCACGCTGGCGGTGGTTGTGGCGCAATTGGCCGGGTTGAGCTTTTCGCAAATCTGATAGCCGATGGTGTACGTACCGGCTGGCGTGCCCGCGGCAACCGATACTTCGCCGGTGGCCGGATCGAGCGTGACGTTCGGGTTGCTGGCTGGCGTGGTGACCGTCACGTTGACGGTGGATGGGGTGGTCTTCACGCCATTGAGCGTGTCGTTGTCCAGCACATTGCCGACGTTGGCGTGGCCCGTGCCGCCGTCGATGCCGGTGTAAGCATCGGGCGTCGCCGCGATCGCCGCCGCACCCACGGTGACGGTGGCTTCGGTCGTGGCGCAGTTCGTCGGATGGACGGCATCGCACAAGGTATAGGGAATTTTGTAGGTGCCAGCCGGTGTGCCGGGCTTCACCGTGATCGTGCCGTCGCCATTGAGGGTGAAACCACCGCTCGCCGGCACCGTGCTGACGGCGCCCCAAGTCAACGTGACGTTGCCCTTGCCCGTACCGATAGCGGGGCCGGTCACGGTGCCCAGCTGATCGTTCGCCACCACGTTGCCGGTGCTGCCGCCGGCGGCGCCGTTGGGGACGTTATAGCTGTCGTTTTTAGCGACGATCGCGACATCGCCGATCGGTGTATCGGTGGTTCCCGTTGCGGTGATCGGCGAGCCGCTGGGCGGCGTGCCGCTTACGGTTGCGGTGTTGTGGATGGCGACACCGGCGTCGACATCGGCCTGGGTCACGGTGTAGGTAAAGCTGCCGCAATTGGCGCTCTTGCCCGGATCGAGTGTGGTCGGCGTGCAGCTCAGCGGCGTGCTTCCCGCCATGGGATCAGACACCGTCAATCCGCTCAGTGCGATGTTGCCGCTGTTGGTCGCGGTAATGGCGTAGGCAATGCTCTCGCCCACATCGGCCTTGCCGTTGGCATTGCCGTCGTTGAGCGTGGCGGTCTTGTTCACCTGGAGCGCGGGCGTGCCCTGCACGGTGGTCTGCGCGGTCGATGTGTTGTCCGCCGTATTGGCGGTGGGCTCGCCAACGGTGGTGTCGGAGGTGGCGAGCTTCACCGTCGCGGTATTGGTGATGGTGCCTGCGATGTTGACCGGCGCCACCGCGTTGATCGTGATCACGACGCTGCTGTTGGCCGGCAGGCTCTGCACCGCGCCAGTCAGCGTATAGCCGGCGCTGTCGCTGCCGGTGACGCTCACGCCAAGCGCGCCGCATACCGCGCCATTGGCGGCGCTGCCACAAGTGACTCCACCGGCGGTAACGCCCGTGACGCCGACCGGCATCGTGTCGGTAAACACCGCGCCGGTCGCCGTGTGCGTGCCGTTGTTGCTGATCGCCAGCGTGTAGCTCAGCGGCTGGCCGGCCTGCACGGTCGCGGGGCCGGACTTCACCATTTTCAGATCCACGATGCGCGGCACGTTGGTCAACGTGCAGTCCACGCGGTCGCCCAGCTGTTGCAGGTCGACCGTTGGCAGGCTGGCGGGATTGAATGCGCCGTTGGGCAATACCGTGGCGGAACCCACATTGCCGTTGGTGCAGGTGATCGTGCTGTCGTATTGCTGAAGGCTGGACTTGCTGCCGGTAGCCATCTCCTCCTTGAGCGTGAGCACGTTGCCCGGCATCGTCGCCTGGCCGCTGATGTACGGGTAATTGCCCGCGACAGCTCCGCTGGTGGAGGTATTGATGATCTCCTGGCCTTTCACGTTGATCACGCGATAGGTGAACTGGTCGCTGCTATCCATGCGCCCCGCGGGCAACGCCTTGCGCAGACGGACACCGCCCCAGCGCACGCCAAAGGCAAAGCCCTGCAGACTGGTGCCATTGGTGTGCACCTGCCCCATCACGGAAAACGGACTGCCCGTGCGCGTGGTGGAAAACACGCCGGCATTCGCCGTGCCGCTCTTGCCTACCAGGCGAACGCAATCGACCATGCCGGCACAGCCTGAGGTCGGCGCCGCAGGAACGCCGGCGCTGCCCGGCGCGCCAAAGACAAGGTTGTTGCCTGACGAGGCGCCAAGCCATTCCACCAGGTTGAATTTGCTGCCGCCGGAAACCACGCCGAAATCGAGCAGCTCATTGCTGTTGGTGCTCTCGCCGTCGGCTACCACCATCTCAAATGGATTAGTGCTCTCGACCCCGTTGGGGCCGAACAGATGGATGTCCTTCAGCGTGACCGTGGTGTGGTTGTCCGAACCGTTGTTGGTGTACAGCGCGGCGGTATTCGGCTTGTAGATGGTGTAGTAGCCGGTGCTGCCGCTGAACTGCGAACCGCTCCAACTCGGCGCTTGCACACCCTTGAGGCCGGCGCTGTTGCCCACATTGCTCACCTGGGCGGTGAACGTCATGCTCGAGCCATCCGGCAGCGAGAACGTTAGCGGCGTCGAGCCGTCCGCGTTCAAGGTCACACCATCGAGCTGCAGCCAGCAGATTTCGTCGACATGCTGGCCCTTGGAATTTGGGTCAGCCATACGGCACTCATTGGCCACCGCCACTGCGGGCTTGACCAGCCCCAGCAGCAACAGGGCCAGCAGCGCGAACACCTTTCTGTGGGTTCGCCCTGCGCCGCTTCCGAAATACCCGCGACAACGATCCAGTAGTACAGACATATCCCTAGCTCTCACACGCGTGACACCGGCGTCCCGCAGGCACAACCGGTGGAGGCCGCCTCGTTGCAACAAGGCCGACCCCGTTCGGTGGCGATGTGCAATCGCCTGAAAAGGGGCGCAGCCGTACCCGCCTCCCTGTTCCCAGGGAGGCGCGTGTACGCGACAAAAACGCCTGCGCCATCGCTGCCCGAAAGCAGGACGGATGCACCCTTCTGTAGGCTTGAGATGGGCGAGAACGTGGCGGCGACGATCCTTGCGCCTGCTACCACTGCCTCAGTGTGACCAGCCATGCCAACGACACCCGTCCCCCTTTGGCATGTCCTTCTCGCGATTCATCACGTAGAAGGCCACACCAATGTCAGCATTTCCCATCGATGCCGATGAGGTGTCGTTGGCGGGCAGGATGGTAGGTGTGACTCAGGCGATACAGAAGCCGCCGCCACAGGAATTTGCGTGTCAGAAAATAGGACGCTGCATCGCTGCGGCAAAACTTTGGTGTGACGGAAAGCAGGTGTGGAAAGAAGAAAGGATGCGGTTTTCACAGTGCCGGGCCGCGTCAGTGCAACCACGCAGCAGTTTTGCTGAGGCGGCTGTCATGTGCGCCATTGCGGATGTCAAAACTGGAGAAACGCATCACACCATCTGCTTGGCGTGGAGTGTCAGCGACCCGCTCCCTCCCCTGCTCGCAGGGGAGGGTTGGGAAGGGGTGAGTACTTGAGAAAGCGTTTCGGGTAAGGTTTTCTCAAGGGCTTACCCCCTCCCAGCCTCCCCCTGCGAGCAGGGGGAGGAGAAAATCGAGCGTAGTGGGCTGGACGAAAAACCCCGAAGAGAACACACCCGACGCCTGACACTGGAAAAGGCGCAGCTACAGAGCACACCGCCTGCTCTTCAGGCCATTTCTCTTTGGTTACTTTCTCTTTACTCCGGGCATCCATGCCCTCCGCCCTTCGGGCCAGCTGCGCTGTTCGCACCCGCTCCTGCGGGTGCGTGGGCCAGCAAAGAGAAAGTGACCCGAGCCGCGGCAGCGGTTCGGAAGCCCGCGGCAGGCGAGCCAGCGCACGCAGACGCTAAAACCGAGCGATAAGGCACTGGATGACCAGCTTCGCTGTTGTGAAGCGCCTCCGGCCTGCGCCGGAATGACGAAGCAGGAGGGAATGGCTCAAGACCCAAACTCTCAACACAATTGCCTCCCTGCACGTAGGGAGAGGAGCGCACTCCGCTAGCCCACCGTCTCCAGCGCATCAGCTCTAGACGCCTTGCGAAACTGATTAGGCGTAACACCCATCCGCTCCCGGAACGCCGTAATGAAATTGCAGGCGCTGCGAAAGCCCACGCTCTCCGCAACGTCCTGCAGACTCAGCGAGGTCTCCATCAACAACATGCGGCCCTTCCGCAACCGCTCCTCGCGGATCCAGGCGAACACAGTAGTACCCATGTGTTGCCGAAAAACCGCCGAAAGCCGCTTGTCATGCGTGCCCACCTTGCGGGCAATATCTTCCAGCGACGGCAAAGACGCCAATTGCTCGCTGATCAGGCGCACCGCCGCCCGCAACATGATCTCGTCCTGGGACAGAAACGCTTCCGGCTCATCAGCCGCCGGCTCCGCCGGACGCGGCCTCAGTTGCAGATGGATGCGCACGCGGGCCAACACTTCATCGGGATGGCATGGCTTGAGCACGTAGTCGACACCGCCATGGCCGAGACCTTCCAGGCGCTCTTCCAGCGCACCGGCCGAACTGAGGAAAATCACAGGAATGTCCTGCGTGCGCGGCGCTTCCTTCAACAGGCGGCAGGTGGCGAAGCCATCCAGCGCCGGCATGCGCACATCCAGCAGGATCAGGTCCGGCTGCAGGGCCAGCGCGCGTTGAAAACCCTGACGCCCGTCAGTGGCCAGTGTCACGCGATAGCCATGCCCGCGCAGCACGTTCTGCAATGCGCGAAGCTCTTCCGGCGAGTCATCTATCACCAGGACATGCGGTGATTCTTTCGCAGGCATCGTTCCCCCTGTCGCGGCTATCGCCGCTGCGTACAACTTGCGGCCACTCCGGCATTGCAAGCGCCCGATTGTAACCCTGCTTTCGATCGCCGTCCGCTCCAGCAAAACAGCTATCCGCCCGGACAAAAGTCATGCCTTCCCGGCCGGCCTATGCTCCGCGCATCTCTTGTCTTGCCGATATCGGCACGCCTAAGCCCTGCCTTCGCTATGGATCTGACTGACAACCTCAGCGACCTCTATCTGCTCACCCGCGTGATCGAAGCGGGCGGGTTTGCTGCGGCCGCCCGCCAGACTGGCATGACCCGCTCGCTGCTGAGCCGGCGCATCGTTGGCCTCGAACAACGCCTGGGGGCGCAACTGCTGCTGCGCAACGCGCGTCACTTTGCGGTGACGCCGCTCGGCAATGAGGTTTATCGCCATGCCTTGATCATGTGCGAGGCCGCCGAGGAGGCTATCCGTGTCGTGCAGGATGCGGGCGGCAACCTGGGTGGCCAGATACGCGTCGACACCCCCGACCTGATGGGTCACTTGCTGTCGCAGGCGCTGATCGCCGCGGCCGGCCAACATGAGCACCTGCACCTCTCGTTAAGCATGAATGGCGGTGTCGAGGCGCTCTTGGCACAACGCGTCGACCTGGCGCTGTGCATGGACGACAAGCTGCCGGATCGCAGCGATGTCGTGGCACACCGGCTGTGCCACGTGCGCCTGGTTACGGTAGCCAGCCCGCAGCTGTTCCGGAAGCTGGGCTCCCCTGCCCATCCCGATCAGCTCGAAGAGCGGCATTGCCTGGGGTATCTCGGTCCGGACGGACGGCGTCACTGGACGTTCCGCGGCGCGCGCGTACGCAAACCCGCGAACCCGCTAAGCACCGGCCACTTATCGACCTTGCTTGTCGCGGCCCGCGAAGGCGCCGGTGTCGCCCAGCTCCCCTTGCATGCCTGCGCCGACGATCTCGACGCACAACGGCTGCAACAAGTATTCCAGCCCTACGAGCCCGAGCCGATGCGCTTGCATCTGCTCAGCCTCTCCGGGCTGGCTCTCACCCCAACCACACGCAGCGTCATCCGCAGCATCCGGGACCAGCTGCTGCTGACCCGGTTGCCTGGCGTGGTGGTGGACAAGGGATAGACGGATAGACGGCTCGTTGGCATGGCCGAACGAGCCTGTCAGGTACTCAGCTCCGTTGCCTGCACCAACAGACGGCCGATGCGGACCAGCAACTGCTTTCCGCTGGCTGGCTTGAGCAACGCATCGTTGAATTCCAGCGCTTCGAAGCCTGGCGGGCGCCGTGGCGGCAGTGCCGAATAGAGCATCACCGGCAGCCGAGGATGATCGCGCCGTACCGCCAGCAACAGCTCCCAGCCATCCATACCAGGCATCGCCTGGTCGGTCACGATCAGGCCGACGGCGTGCTCGCGCAACAAAGCGAGCGCCTGTTCGCCATCAGCGGCGGACATACTCTCGAAACCAAAACCATCGAGCAGGTCGCACAGCATCTCGCGACTCTGCGCATGGTCGTCAACCACCAGGATGGTTTGACCCGCACCGCTGATCTCGCCAGCGGCGCCCTCCTCTTCAAACAGCTCCGGCTCCAGCTCGTCCTCCTCGGCCAGCGACACTTCCAGCACGAAACCGAAGCGGCTGCCGCCGCTGAGAGCGGCTTCGATATTCAGGCGGCTATCCATGCGTTCCAGGATCTGAGTGACGATGGCCAGCCCCAGACCGTAGCCGTTGTATTGCGCGGCATTGCTGCCGCGCGCGAACGGCAGCGACAGGCGTTCCTGTTCGGACGGCTCGATGCCGATGCCGCTGTCTTCGATCATGAAATGAAGCGATACCTTTCCGTGCGCCGCCGGTGTCGCTGTCACCGCGAACAGGATGTAGCCGTCGTCGGTGAACTTGGCGGCATTGCCAATCAGGTTCATCAACACCTGGCGCAGTCGCCGGAAATCCAGCTTGACCAGTGCGGGTAAATCGTCGGCGTGACGGTATTCGAACCGGTTGCCGCGTTTTTCAGCGAGCAAGGCGGCATGTTCGACCAGACCCTGCAAAAAGGCATGCAGATAGCCGGGCGCGTCGACCAGTTCCAGTTCGGCGAGTTCGTCTCTGGAGAATTCCAGTAGCTCATCGATCAGGTCCAATTGCTGGTGCGCGCTGCTTTCGATAAGACCCGGATAGTCGCGCTGCCGATCGCCCGCGCGCCATTGCCGCACGCCATCGATGATCCCGGCGAGCGGCGAACGCAGATCGTGGCTGATGCGCGCCAGCAACATGCTGCGCGCACGCATGGCGTTCTGCAGCTGCCCGGTGCGTACCGCCACCGCCTGCTCCAGCCGCTGGGCATGCTTCACCAGCAGGCGCACCCGCCAGCGCCAGGCCATCACGATCGCGGCCAGCAGCAGCGCTGCGGCGGCCGCATAAGCGGCTCCGCTGCGCCACCACGGTGGCTTCAGGGTGAAGGACAGACTGATCGGCGCGGACTGGCGGCGCTGATTCTCGTCGATGGTCTGCAATTCAAAACGATAGCTTCCGGGCGGCAGCGAGGCGTAACGCAGCTCCCGCGTCGACGCTTCCACCCAATGACTGTCGATATCCGACAAGCGATAACGAAAGCGCACCGGGCTGCCCGAACTGTTGCCGAGCACAGCGAAGCGAAGCACCAGCGCGCCGGCCAGGTCGAAATCCACCGGCGCGTTCTGGCCGATGAGTTCGTGTCCGTCGTACTGCGCCGAAACAAGCCAGGGATGGATCTGGCGCGGCGCCAGCAATTCCTCCGGCTTGAGCAAATGCGAGAGACCGACCGGCGTGCCGATCCACACCGACCCGTCGTCGTCCGCAAAAAATGCGCCGTGGTTGGTTTCGTCCCACAGCAAACCGTCGCGCGTGGTCAGGCGTGTCCAGCGTTGCCCATCCAGTACGTCCACGCCGTTGTTGCCACCCACCCACAGACGTCCGCGGCGATCGGAGCGCAGGAAGTAGACGCGCGAATCCGCCAACAGCGGATCGGCGACGGGCGTGAGATTTACGCTGTCCGCATCGCTTACGTTGCCGACCAGCAAACCCGGTTGCAGCGAACTCAACCACAGCCTTCCGTCGGCGGTGGCTTCCACGTTCTCGAATCCACCAAGGCTTTCCTGGGGCAGAACGTGCACCTGGCTCCATCGCCCGGCGGCATAGCGAAACAGGCCCGTGCTACAGGCCAGCCACAGGCGGCCGGCGGTGTCCTCCGCCAGATCCGAACACATCGCGGTGGGAATCAGACCCGGCGCGGCGCGTTCTATCCGGCCACTCTGCGCGTCCACCTGATACAAACCGCCCAGCGTGTAAGCCCAGAACTGTCCATGGCTATCCTGAAACGCACCCCGGACCAGGAAAGGCAGCGTCGCCATCACGCGGGTGAGGCCGCTCGCGGGTTCGTAGCGCAACACACGGCCGTCGAACAGGAAGTACCACACCGAGCCGTCCGCCGCGGCCAGCACGGTGCGCGTCTGGTGCGGCAGCGCAACGGTCAGTGGCCAGGATTGCGCGCGATCCCGGGACGGCGCGATCACGCTGCCGCCCCAGTCGTCGGCCACCCACACCGAGCCCGAGCTTGCGCGCGTGATCGACCATATCAATGAACCGTTCAAGCCCTGCGCTTCCGTCCAGTTCTCGACGGCATCGCGGCCGCTCCAATGCAGCAGGCCGCGGCCGTAGGTGCCGATCCAGATCGTGCCGTCCTGATCGGCGATCAACGACGACACGCCCACTTTCGGCAGGCCATCGTCGGTACCGAACAGCTCCCAGCGTTGACCGTTCCAGCGCGCGAGGCCGGTCGAACTGCGCGTCAGTACGCGACCTTGGCGGTCCTGCGCGATATCGATACTGGAGGCCGCCACGTCCGCACTGTTGCCTGGCATGTCGCGCGCGACGAAGGCGTCCGTACCGTCCACGCGCATCCGCACGGCGTGGATGCCGCGCGCCCACAGGCTGCCGTCGCTGGCGCCTAGAAGGCCCAGCCACTTGTCCGCCGGGATACCCGCGTCCGGACCGTAGCGACGCAACTGTCCACCACGCAGGCGACATAGTTCAGTACCGCAACCAAACCAGGTGGAGCCGTGGCGATGGAACACCGCGCTGACCTGGCTGAGTCCGGGGAAGGCTTGCAACTGTTCGCTGCTGAAAGGCGACCTGGCCTGCCAATGACCCGACGCATTCGAAGTGAGCAACAACAGGCGGTTGCCACTCACCAGCCACATGCCGCCGCCTTCGTCCGCGGCCAGCGTCTGCCCGCGATCGGCCAGCAAGGGTTTGTCATCCGGGCGCACCCAGCCAAAGCGTTCGTTCTCGCGCCGCTGCAGACCCGCGCGCGAACCCACCCACAGGCGTCCGTTCGCATCCTCGGCGAAACTGATCACCTCGGACACCTGGAAGCCCTGCTCCGCACCAACCTGACTGAAGGCCACGCCATCGAACCGATACAGCCCCTTCTCCGTACCGGCCCAGACGAAACCTTCGCGATCCTGATAGATGCGCACGACCGACAGACTGGTGAGACCACTGCCCTGGTCATACACCGTGAGCGGAAGCTGGGCCGCCTGCCCTGGCATCGGCGCGATCAGTCCGCACAGCGACAGCCATCCCATAAACAGCAAGGAGCACCAGCGCCGGTATCGGCGGACGTCCGCCGCCCGCAGACGATCCTCACTGCCGGATGAGTGCAAATGCGAGGCCAGCGACCTGCCCTTGATAGAAATCACAAATGAGAGCCTTACGTCGGTGAACGGCAATCACCTGGCCCACGAATGGAGCCCCCTGAGCGCGGACCATCTAGCCAACGCTTTCAACAAGTCTGCTCTTGGCAAACCCAAGCGCGCAGTACAACACCGTCGGCCCCAGGAATGCCAGGGCCACGAGTCAGGGTCTGCTTGTTGAATGATGGATGGGTTCGCGGTCTCGAAACAGCGCTGACATCCATAACGATTTAGACATCTAAATCGTGTAGCGGCCCGGCCCATTCATCAAGGCTCGGCTGAATTGCCTAAACCTCTTTCCTCCATGCACAGCACGAAAAAGCCCGAGACCTTGCGGTCCCGGGCTTGAGTTTCAGCCATCGCTACAGGCGACTATGCGCCCGCAGTCTCAGGGTTCGACCACGTCGAAATGGACGTCCGGATTGACCTCCGCCTCGTAGTTCACGTCCTGGCGGTCGAAGCCGAACAGGCGCAGGAACTCATGCTTGTAGCCGGCGTAGTCGGTCAGCTCGCGCAGGTTCTCGGTGGTCACCGTCGGCCACAGCGCCTTGCAGCCCTGCTGCACGTCTTCGCGCAGCTCCCAGTCGTCCAGGCGCAGGCGGCCTTCGCCGTCGGTCTGCGGGGCCTTGCCGTCTTCGCGGTAGAGGGCGCTGTGGAACAGGCGGTTGATCTGTTCGATGGTGCCTTCGTGGACGCCCTTCTCCTTCATGATGCGGAACACCATGGAGACGTAGAGCGGGATCACCGGAATCGCGGCACTGGCCTGGGTCACCACCGACTTCATCACGCCGACGTAGGCTTCGAGACCGGGATGGCGCACGCGCAGCTGCGTGGCGGTGTTGTCGAGATGCTGCTTGGCCTGGCCCAGCGTCCCGTGCCAGTAGATCGGCCAGGTGATCTCGGTGCCGACATAGCTATAGGCGACGGTCTTGGCATGCTCGGCGAGCACGCCGGCCTTGCTCAGCGCGTCGATCCACAGCGCCCAGTCTTCGCCACCCATCACGATGACGGTGTCCTTGATCTCCTGCTCGGTCGCCGGCTCCACCGTGGCCTGCACCACCATGTCGCGGTTGGTGTCGACCGAGGAGGCGGTGAAGGTTTCGCCGATGGTCTTGAGCGCGGAACGCACCACTTCGCCGGTGTCCGGCAGCTTGCGCACCGGCGAGGCCAGCGAATAAACGACCAGGTCAATCGGGCCGCCCATGTCCTGTTTGATCATCTCGATCGCGCGGGCGCGGGTTTCGTTGGAAAAGGCGTCGCCGTTGATCGAGCGGCTGTACAGGCCGGCCTGCTTGGCCAGCTTGTCGAACGCGGCGGAGTTGTACCAACCGGCGGTGCCGGGTTTGGCTTCGCTGGAGGGTTTTTCGAAGAACACGCCCAGGGTCGCTGCGCCGTAACCGAAGGCCGCGGTGATGCGCGAGGCCAGGCCGTAGCCGGTGGATGCACCAATCACCAGCACGCGCTTGGGTCCGGTGGAGGAAACGCCGGCGGCTTGGGTGACGGCGATCTGGTCGGCGACGTTTTTCTCGCAGCCGAGCGGGTGCGCAGTAATGCAGATGAAGCCACGAACCTTGGGGTGGATGATCACGAAGAATCCCTGATGATGCGAACAGGGTAGGGATTCTAATGGGGTTGGGGGTCCATACGCTTCCGCAGGGAGGTGGGTGGGGGCTGTGGCCCATGCTGGTCGGCTGATGAAGGTGCCCCCTACTTCGTCATTCCGGCGTAGGCCGGAATCCAGTTGCGTTATCGCCTGGTTGTCGCGTCTGCGTGCCCTGGCTCGCCTGCCGCGGGCTTTCGAACCGCTGCCGCGGTCCGAGTCACTTTCTCTTTGCTGGCCCAAAGAGAAAGTAACCAAAGAGAAATGGCCTGAAGAGCAGGCGGTGTGCTCTGTAGCGGCGCCTTTTCCAGTGTCAGGCGTTGGGATGGCTCTCTCCGGCCTGATTGTCCAGTACTCATCGCCGCGCTGGGGCCTGGAGATCGAGAGCGCACGGAGCATCGCGCTGTGCCCTCGACCTGACCTGTCGCAGCATTTTGCGCAGCATTCGACTTTATTGGAGGGCCCGCAGTCTTTGCTCGCGAGCTCTGCCCTAAGATGCGGCTCAACCACTCGGACCCGCCGCGATGACCCGCAGTTCTGCCGGTTTTGTGTTGCCGATTTCGCTTGATGTTGAAAGTGCGACGCCGATGTATCGGCAGTTGTCGGACTGGTTTCGCTGCGCTATTGCCGAGGGTAAGTTGCGGCCGGGGCAGTCGGTGCCTTCGAGTCGTACGCTGGCGCGTGAGTTGAAGGTGTCGCGTATTCCGGTGTTGAGTGCTTACGAGCAGTTGTGTGCCGAGGGTTATCTGGAGACCTTTGTGGGTGCGGGCACCCGCGTTGCTCAGGCTATTCCGGATGATGCCTTGAAGCCGTCCGCTGCTATGCGGCGCCGGTCTGCCCAGCCTGCGATGGTCGATGCGCCGCGTCGTGTTGCTCAGCGTGCAACGGCGCTTTGTCAGCCTGCGCCGACCTGGCTGGCCAATCAGGGAGCGTTTCGCGTTGGTTTGCCGGCGCTGGATCGTTTTCCTGCGGCGACGTGGTCGAAGCTGGTGAATCGCCATGCGCGCAAGCCGCCGCTGGAAGCGATGGTCTATGGCGGTCCAATGGGCTATCTGCCGTTCCGCGAGGCGATTGCCGAGTACCTCGGTGCAGTGCGGGCGGTGCGCTGCGATGCGTCGCAGATTCTGGTAACCACGGGTTCGCAGCAGGGGCTGCAACTGGCGGCGCAGGTGTTGCTGGATGTCGGTGAGCAGGCGTGGGTGGAGGATCCCGGGTATCCCGGTGCGCGACAGGCGCTAACGGCGGTCGGCGCTTTGCAGGTGCCGGTGCCGGTCGATCAGGAAGGGCTGGATGTCGCGGAAGGTATTCGCCGTGCGCCGGATGCGCGCATCGCGTACATCACGCCTTCGCATCAGTTTCCGTTGGGTGTGACGATGAGTGCGGCGCGGCGCATGCAGTTGCTGAGCTGGGCGATGCGCAGCGGTGCGTGGATCATCGAGGACGACTACGACAGCGAATTCCGTTTCGGCGGCCGTCCGCTCGCCTCGTTGCAGGGTCTGGATACCGATCACCGTGTGATCTACGTCGGCACGCTCAGCAAAGTCATGTTTCCTTCGCTGCGCATCGGCTACGTGGTGGTGCCGAAGGATCTACTGCCGCTGTTCGCCGCGGTGCGCGATGCCAGCGATACCTTCTCCTCCAATCTGTATCAGCGGGTGATGGCGGACTTTATCCGCGAGGGCCATTTTGCGCGGCATATCCGCGGCATGCGCATGCTCTACATGGAACGACGCAAGGCGTTGCAGGAAGCCATCGACCAATACGCACGCGAAACACTCGAAGTGATCGGCGCGGAAGCAGGCATGCAAGTCACCGCCTTGCTGCCGCCCGGCATCGACGACATAGCGGTGTCGGTGCAGGCGGCCGCGCTCGGTGTATCGGCGCGGCCGCTGTCTATCTGCTATCACAGCCCGCCTGTGCGAGGCGGGCTGATTCTTGGCTACGGCGGCGCGAGCGTGGCGGACATTCGCGAGGGTATAAAAAAGCTCGCTACCCTGCCGCTTCGCCCCACGGCTCAGAACCGATAGAACGTGTACACGCTGTAGATGTTCTGCATTTTCTTCTCGACGATGGGGCTGTCGGCCGCATCGCCCTGCAGCTGGGCCGCGGTGGCGCGCACGCCAGCGCTCCAGCGGTCGCTGATGCGGTAGTCGGCGCCGACGGAGAAGCGCAGCGACTGAATGCCCGACTTGGGTGTGTAGATGGCATAGCCCGAGTGGAGGCTCTGCGTCGCGTCGACGCCGAAGAAGGTCTGGTTGTACTGGCTGTTGGCCCAAGTCACGCCGGGTCCTGCCTGCAAGGTGAGCTTATCGGTCACCCGATATTTGCCTTCAAGATCCAGCGAGGCCGTGGTGCCCTGGTGATTACCCGCGATATCCGAGGCGACATTGCCGCGCACCGTAAGCCAGCCAGCGGTGTAGCTGGCGAACGCAGTGGCGTGCGCGGTGCGCTTGATGTCGCCGAGCCCACGCAGACGCGCGTCATCGGAAGCCTTGCGCGGCTGCACGAAGTCGTAGGCGAAGGACATGCCCAGGCGCCAGTGACTGTCCTGATGCATATAGAAGCCAAGCCCCGCCGGCGAACCGGAACCCGGCACACCGCCCAGGAAATAACGGCCATAGGTCGCGCTCACCACAGGCACCACCACGCTGCGCCGTGATGAACTGCCCGGATATTTGGGGATGTCCGCCGCACCACCACCGACGACGACGTGCCAACCCTCGTCCGCCCAGTTTTTCGGGGACTGGTTTTGCGTGGAGGTGTCGTCCGCATAGGCGGCCACACTGGTGATGGAGAGACAGGTGAACAAGGAAATGCGTGCGCCACGACGTGCCAGATGCATAAAGCGACTCCAAGGGGGAAAGGGTCTGACGGCGGTAACTACGTGCGACAAGGAACGCGTTGCGGATCACCCGCGATCGATCACCAGGACTTCAGGCGCTCCGCCAGCGAAAAGATCGCGCGCAGCACGTGCGGACGGACGCCGCAGCGGCAATCGAGGAAGATCGCAGCCTCGATATCGGCCACGCTCGGGTCGGGGTTTTCCATCAGCAGAGCGGCGGCAGCCATGATCATGCCGGCCTGGCAGGGGCACGCTGGCACACCTTCGTCGATCCAGGCGCGTTGCACCGCATGCAGCTCGCGCGAGGAAAGCCCTTCGCGCGCGGCGAGCCCTTCAATGGTGACGATCTCAGCACCCAGCACCACGTGTACGGGAATCCGGCAGGAGCGCGTCGGCCGGTCGTTCACATGCACCGTGCAGCCGCTGCAACGGCCGTTGGTGCAGGCGAAATGGGTGCCGGTCAGTTGCAAATCCTTGCGCAATACGCGCAGCAGCGTGGTCTCGGGATCGGCATGAATCACATGGTTGCGGCCATTCACGCTTAGACTCATGGCCTGCGGCTGGTGCCCGGCGGGAGACGGAAAGAACCGCAGCTGCACCTCCGGTGCCGGGGCCACGGACGAGGAATGGCCGGAAAAAGCCGGCGCAAGAAGGGACTTGCTGTGGGTGGGAGCACTCATGGTTTCGCCTCTGCTAGCGGAGCCAAGTCCAGCGGCACCCGGTCATGCGCCGGGCACGGAGGGTTTCGCGACGACAGGCATGACCTGGCATCCGGCAGTCTGGCCGGCCGAATTTAAGAATTCTTTAAAGCGCGAAACGTAGGCTGCACGCCATCCACAGCCACATTGGTCCACCGAGGTCGCCTTGCCCAACATCCTGCTAGTCGAAGACGACCGCATGCTCGCCGACGCCATCGCCACGGCGCTGCAGCAGGATGGCTGGCAAGTCGACTGCGCGCGCGACGCAGCGGCC
Source organism: Dyella sp. OK004 (assembly GCF_900114495.1). Classification (GTDB taxonomy): domain Bacteria; phylum Pseudomonadota; class Gammaproteobacteria; order Xanthomonadales; family Rhodanobacteraceae; genus Dyella_D. Next base: position 119,476 of record NZ_FOZI01000007.1, read on the forward strand.
GCACGCATTGCGCTGACCGACCATGCCTATACCGCCGCCCTGCTCGACCTCGGCCTGCCGCAGGGTTCCGGCCTCGATGTGCTGCGCGCCATGCGCGAGCGCTACGACACCACGCCGGCGCTGATCATCACCGCGCGCGATCAATTGGGCGACCGCATCCGCGGCCTCGATGCCGGTGCCGACGACTATCTGGTCAAGCCATTCCAGATCGACGAATTGCTGGCCCGGCTGCGCGCGGTGATCCGGCGCAGCGAAGGCCGTGTCACCCCCGTGCTCAACTGGAAAGGCATCACCATCGATCCGGCGCGGCGCACCGTGACGCGCGATGGCGTCAATGTGCGCCTGGGCACACATGAGTACCGCACCTTGCTCGCGCTGATGGAACGGCAAGGCCGGGCCGTGGCGCGCGACCTGCTGGAAGACCTGATCTATGGAGGCTCCGGCTCGATCGAAAGCAACACCATCGCGGTCTACGTGCATCAGCTGCGCCGCAAGCTCGGCGATGATGTGATCGCCACCGTGCATGGCTACGGTTACCGGCTGGGCGAGGAACGATGATGCACTCCCTGCGTTCGCGCCTGTTTGTCGTGCTGCTTGGCGTCTTCGTGATCGCCTGGGCGATCACCTTGATCTGCCTCGGCATGCAGTTCGCGCGCGAGCGCACCGGTGTATGGGATCGCAGCCTGGGCGACATCGGACGAGAGATCCTGCTTTCGATGCCCAGCGATATACGCCAGCTGTCGGGCGCGTCGAACTTGCATCTGGCCGAAGCCAATCCGCCCCGTGCGCTCAAACACGGGACCTTGAGCTTTCAGGTCTGGATCAAGACGCGTCGCGACAACGTCGTGCGCTCGCCGGGTTCCAGTCCCGGGCCATTGAAGCCGGACTTTGTCGATGGCTACGCGACACGCATGATCGACGGCCAGGAATGGCGTGTTTACGCTATCTCCGATGTACAGAACGAAGTGCAGGTGCAGGTCGCCAAGCCGACCTCCGAACTGGTTGCCGAAACGCGCCGCTGGGTACGTATCGGCCTGGGCACGACCGCGCTGCTGCTGATCATCCTTGGCATCGCAATGAAGCTGGTGATCCGCTGGTCACTGCGCCCGGTGACCAAGGTGCAGGAAGCGATCACCGTGCGCGACGCGCGCGATCTCGATCCCCTGCCCAGCCAGGGCCTGCCCGATGAAGTGCGCCCGCTGGTCGAATCCTTCAACCGCCTGCTCGGCCGGCTCGATCGCGCCATGCAGAACGAGCGGCAGTTCCTGGCCGAAGCCGCGCATGAACTGCGCACGCCGCTCGCCGCCCTGCTGACTCACGCGCAAGTCGCGCTGCGCTCGAAGAGCCTGGATGAAGCCAAGGCGCCACTGCAGCAACTAGTGCGCGGTGTCGAGCGCAGCGCCCGCCTGTCGCAGCAGTTGCTCGATTCGGCGCGGCTCGATGCGGAACGCCACATCAGTGAGCGCGGCCCGATCGAACTGGCCGACATCGTCGCGGTGATCACCCACGAATTCGAAACCGCGGCGACGGCCAAGTGCCAGTCGATCACGCTCGATACCGAGCCGTGCCAGATCGAAGGTAACGTCGACGATCTCGGCATCCTGATTGGCAACCTCATCGATAACGCCGTGCGCTATACCGGCACGGGTGGGCGTCTAGCGGTGTGCTGCGTATGCGTCGCGCAGGTCGTGCGGCTGCAAGTGCTGGACGATGGTCCCGGCGTGGTGCGGGACGATCATGCACGCATCTTCGACCGCTTCTTTCGTGTTGCCGGCAGCAACGAGCGCGGCAGCGGCATCGGCCTGTCGCTGGTCGCGCGCATCGCCGAATCGCATGGTGCGACGATCGAGATCGGTGAAGGCATCGATGGCCGTGGCTTTGGCATTACGGTGGTGTTTCCTGCGCTGCAGGAGCGTGTCAGCGAGCCTGGTGCGGTGTCGACGAAGCCGTTGCTGCCTGCCTGAGAGGCTGCTCGAAATCTGATATGGAGTGGTGCTGAGGGGGCTTTGTGTTCGCGACAATCGATGCGTTACTGCGGCCTGGCCGCTTATGCAGCGGGCATTTCGGACGCCTGCCGGCGCCCGAGTCACTTTCTCTTTGCTGACCCAAAGAGAAAGTAACCAAAGAGAAATGGTCGGAAGAGCGCGATGTGCTTCGTAGCTACGCCTCTTCCAGTGTCAGACGTTGGGATGGTCTTTCGCCTCGCTCCCTCCCCTGCTTGCGACGCGAAGCTAGTCCCGTGGGACAGGGGAGGGTTGGGGAGGGGTAAGCCCTTGGTTCGCGGCTTCCTACTTTGGCTGTCGGGTGATCACGACGTGATCACTAGCAACACTGTCTCGAGCACCCACCCCTCA
>NZ_FOZI01000005.1 GCF_900114495.1 Dyella sp. OK004
GGGTTGGGGTGAGGGGTGGGTGCTCGAGACAGTGTTGCTAGTGATCACGTCGTGATCACCCGACAGCCAAAGTAGGAAGCCGCGAACCAAGGGCTTACCCCTCCCCAACCCTCCCCTGTCCCACGGGACTAGCTTCGCGTCGCAAGCAGGGGAGGGAGCGAGGCGAAAGACCATCCCAACGTCTGACACTGGAAGAGGCGTAGCTACGAAGCACATCGCGCTCTTCCGACCATTTCTCTTTGGTTACTTTCTCTTTGGGTCAGCAAAGAGAAAGTGACTCGGGCGCCGGCAGGCGTCCGAAATGCCCGCTGCATAAGCGGCCAGGTCGCGACAACCCATCACTCAAAGCAGGAAGCCGCGAGCTGGCAAGCTAAGTGAAATCAGGGCGCCTTGCCTGCCTTGATGTTCTGCACGATCGACAGCGACTTCGACACATGCTGTTTCGGCGTGAGGTGATCGTCGTCCGAAGAAAGCGTGGCAACGATCTGGCCGTTGCTGCCGATCACGTAGGTCACGCGGGGGATAAAGGCATGGTCGATCACCGCGCCTCGCACGTCCTTCATGCCGGGCTGTGCTTCCATCGTTTTGAGGTCATAGGAGGCAGCGACCTTGCCGCCGGTATCGGAGGCCACGGGGAACTTGCCGGCGCAGTAATCCGGGTCGGACGAAAACTGGTTGAGCCGTTTGATGCTATCGGCCGAGACGCCGATGATGGTGGCGCCGGCGGCATCGAATTTTTCCTTCTCTGTCGCGAAGGTATGCGCTTCGATATCGCAGCCACCGGTATAGGCCGAGGGGTAGAAGTAAACCACTACCGGCCCTTTCTTGAGCGCTTCCTTGAGCGAAAAGCTGAAGTCCTTTCCGGCGAGGCTGGCCTCAAGCGTGAAATCGGGAGCCGTCGAACCCTGCTTGAGCGCGGCCATGGCGGGCATGGCGATCAGGAGTGCCGCCAGCGAACCAAGGGTCGCCGTTACAACAGAACGCTTTTTCATGCTTTATGTCCTCTGGATGGATAAACACCACGGTTACTTCTCAATGACTTGCAGGATACGGGCTGGCTAAGCTTGACCCTTGCTCGCGTGCGCTACGGCATTATGCGCGTGCAGGCTTTCCTGATGTTCGACCATGATCCTGAAGTCGACGATATCGCTGTCGGCATCGAGTGCTCGCTGAATGCGGCGGGCGGCGTCTTCACAAAACATCAGGTTGCTGCCGTTGGCGAGGGCGAAGGCCTGTTCGTCCTGGCGTTTTACCGCCGTTTGTACCGGTGTACCTAGCGATTGTTCGACGCGGTCGAGCAGGGCAATCAGGTTGAGCGGTGCGCCATCGACATAGCGTACCCACAACCGCGCAACGCTGCGTTGCGCATGGGGTGTGGCGATGATCCCTTTCTCGCTGCCTAGCCACGCCAGCACTGACGCATGGTCGACTGCGCCGGCATCGAAATCTTTTGCGAATTGTTGCTGGATAAGTTGGCGCGATAAGGCTGCCGAAGCAGGGCAGGTGGAGGAATAGACCACTTCGGTGCTCAGGCCCAACTGGAAGCCGTCGGCGCCCAGGCTGGCATCGATCGACACGGGATAGATACGCCAGCCGCTATGTTCGCTGCGCAGCGCGGCGCGCCGGACCAGCTGATCGAAGCTTATGGTGATACGGGCGCGATCGGCCAGGCCATAGTGTGAATTAAGCAACGCACGCATCAAGTCCTTCAGCGTCGAGGCCGTAAGCGCATGCGCGTTGAGATGCTCGTCTGCCAGCAAGTACAGGCGAGACATGTGGATGCCGCGCTGGTCGGGCCGACTCAGGTTGATGAAGGTACCGATACGCGCGCTGCAACGCTGGATGTCGCCGTCGCCGGCATCGAAGCGCACCATCCCCTCGATGTTGTCCATGCCTACCCAGTCGAGCATGCCACCCCGATGCGGCGGCACGTCGGTCGCGACATCGGGCGTCAGTTCGCTGGTTTCGTGGATTCGTTTCACGCTGTATCCGCCATGCGTTGGCTAGACCTCTGCAAGCGGCATGTCCAGCCGGCGGCGATACGCTTGATGAAAACCGGCGGTGTGATGCAGCTGGGTGCCATCCGCCAGATGTTCGTCGGAAATGACACGGCCAAGAAAAAACATGTGCGAGCCGATCTCCTGGCTATGCACGATATCCAGCTCCTGGACGCGCAGCGCCGCTGCCACGGCGGGAATGCCAAATTCCCGCGACAGTCGCGCGGGAAACGGCAGCGCATTCCAGTCCATAAGCGGCTGCTTGTGATGCGCGCTGAGCTTGTAGACGACCGCCTTCATCGTCGCCGGGATGCTGGACAAGACAACCCGGCGCATCTCGCGCATGACCGGCATGGAAACATTGGTGCTGCGTAGCGCCAGCGAAAACAGGCCGCTCCGCTGCAGTGGGCCGATCAGATCCATCGGGAAGATGTTCTGATGGCCTGGCGCGTCGACCGAAACAAGGATGACCGGCCGTGGACACAGATACGCGATCATGAGCTGCTGCACCGCGGCAGGCTCCAGCCCGGCGTGCGGCGCGGATTGGTTTTTCTGCATGAGGCGGTTCTGCAGCCAGGTATTCCACGGGCGCCGCGGCCAGGCCAGGCAGCGGTGTTCACCCGCTGCCACGTCGTAGAGCGTGAGCGATGTGGTTTCGGTGATGACTGACGCCTTCTGCGCCAGGCGCAAAACGCCGAGTAGCCTGCCTGTGGCGCTGTCGCAGTACTCAATGACGGGACCCTGGCCGGCATCGATGCTGGTCGCAATCACCAGTGGCTTGAGTGAAGCCACAGTATGGTCAGCCGTGACATCGGCCGATTTGCCGTCCCAACGCAAGGTGGCGGTGACCATCTGTTGCGGAGGAGCAACGGCAACCGTCGACCATTGCGGCAGGGGGCGCAGGAATGGCCTTATCCAGTCCTTCCACATGTCAGGCGCGCCGGAACAGCAAAAACATGTAGAGATGGGTAGCCGTTCCGAAACCACGCGGAATAAGGCGCTCCAGCCGGAAGTGCGGTGCGGCTGACCGCGCCACGACACGTGGCGCAAAGCGATGGATGCCGCTTTCACTTGGGACGGCGTAGTGGCCGCTTCGCATAAGCTTCATGACGTTCGCCCGCCACCAGTGGTAACGTGCATCGCCGAGGTAGTAGGGGTTGAGCATGCTGGCCAGGAAGAAGCCGCCGTGATGGATCACGCGCGACAACTCTTCAAACAGCGAGCTGTGATCCGCGAAATAGTTGAGCACCGCAAAGTTTGCCGTGACTCCCTGCACCTTACAGGCGAGGGGCGACGTGACCGTGACAACGGTTCCGCGGTCGATTTCGTCGCGGCAGTACTGCGCCAGGTACCCGCGCATCGCTTCCGAGGGCTCATACACGAAAGTGACATGTCCGCTGGCGGCATAGGCCTTTGCATCGATACCGGTGCCCGCACCGAAGTCGAGCATGTCGGTTCCAGCGGGCAGCAGCTCCAGCGCGATCTTCTGAAACCGGTCGCGCACCGCCTGGTCACGCGGCGAGTTCAGAATGAACTTGTGGTACTGCTCTCCGGTGTGCATGTCGTCTTAGGCGGTCTTCTTTGGGCGCAGCCTGAAGGGGCTTGTTCGCGTGAGTGCCGACTAAGCCATGAAAGGTTGCGTCGGGTCATGCGCAGGCATGCGGACCCATGCGCGGTACGTGTTATGGCAAAGATCCGGGGTTGCTGCGGTGCGCCGGCGCGGTGTCCCGCCTTATCTAGGGTTTGACCGCATCGCTACTGAGCGATCGAGCCGATCGCAGTCGATAGCGAAGTCTGAACTTAGCAAATGACAAGTCGTCTAAAAAAACTGACCTTGCTTCCAGCTATAGATCACCACCAATCACTTGCCGTAGTCGCGGCTTCCAAGCCTCACGCGATAAGTGTGATGAGTGGCACGTTTGTCCATGTCAAACACGATGCAATTTGATCCGTCATTCACGGCGTCAGGCATAGAAAGAATGCGCTGAATTCTCCTTCGCAAAGCTTTTCTCAAGCACATATCCCAATCACATCGGACGAGGCGCCGCGCGTGAGTGCGGGGCGCTTTCAGGGAGGAATGGATCATGGGGGCAACCACATCTACGGTGCTTGACCATTTTCATGGTCAGGCCAATCAGCATGCTCGTGCTCTGGCTGTCATCGATCGGCAAACAACGCTGACTTACGAAGAGCTCGACAGGCAGAGCGATGCCGTTGCGGCCTACCTCATCGAGAAAGGCATACAACCTGGCGATCTGGTTCCACTGCTGGCGGATCGTTCTGCGGCACTTATCGTCGGATTGCTTGGTATCGCCAAAGCAGGTGCCGCCTATGTGCCGATTGATATGTCATACCCGGCGCAACGCAAACAATTCATCGTCGCGCAGACAGGCGCCTCGCTGGCGCTTACGACATCGAGAACCGCTTATGTCGCGGATGATTGCGAATGCGCCAGTATCCATGAACTGGTGACTGCGCCCGCATCGCCCATCTCGATTCGTCCTTCGCCGCAGCAGATTGCTTATGTCATCTTCACCTCCGGTACGACCGGTGTGCCGAAAGGCGTGGTGATTGAGCATCAGTCGCTGGAAAACATCGTCGCCTGGCACAATCGCGAGTTCTCGGTGACGCCGGACAGCCGGCTTACCTTGATGGCCAAGATCGGTTTCGACGTGTCGCAGTGGGAAATATGGTCCGCGCTTTGCGCTGGCGCGCCACTGTATTTACTGGACGAAGAGACACGCATTGATACGTCCGCACTCGTCGCTTTCTATGGGCGTAACGGCATTACCCACGCGTTCGTACCTACGGTGATGGTGGCCGATGTCGTTGCCGTCACCTCACGTGTCCAGACGGCACTACAGTATTTGTTCACCGCTGGCGAAAAGCTCAGTCCCGTCGATACCGATTGCATTACTTATGCACTCATCGACTATTACGGGCCAACCGAGGCCACCATTTTCGCGACCGTTCATCGCGTTGTCAGTGCGACTTGCAAGTCGCCTTCTTCGATCGGCGTGCCCGTTGCCGGTGCGGACGTAGTGATTCTCGACGATGCGCTGGCGGATGTCGCCGTTGGCGAAGTGGGGGAGTTGTGTATCGCTGGGCCGGGTCTCGCGAGAGGCTATCTGAACGACGAAGCGCTGACGAACAAGAAGTTCGTCACGCGTGACAAAACGCGGCTTTATCGCAGTGGGGACCTTGCCCGATTTTTGCCTGACGGAAGCCTGCAGTTCCTCGGGCGCCGCGACGAGCAGATCAAGATCCGTGGCAACCGCGTTGAGCTTGGCGAAATCGAGGCGCAGCTTTTGCTGCTTCCTCAGATCAAGAAAGCCTCCGTCATTGTTACGACGCCAGACGATCCGGCGCGAAAAGAGATCGCGGCCTTTCTGGTGGTCAACGACGATCAAGTGCCGGTGGATGGCCTGGTCGTTTCGATAAAGAACGCACTGAAGGCTATGCTTCCTGATTACATGCTGCCGGCGCATTACCTGTTTGTCAGTGCTATCCCGCTCACCGCAAACGGCAAAATCGACAAGCAGGCGCTGCTTCAACTCCATGCCGAAAAACTGGTCGATACACCGGCGGAAGCGGTGGTCTATCACGGTCGGCAGCTGATGCTTGCAGGCATCTTTCGTGAACTGTTGGGTCATGGCGATTTTGGGCCGGATGACAGCTTTTTCGATATCGGCGGGCACTCCTTGTTGGCTGCCGAATTGATTGCGGCTATCTCAGACAAGCTTGGCGTCAAGGCATACATTCGCGACATCTATGAATACCCGAGCATCGCGACATTGACTGCCGAGCTGGAACGCAGAGAAGGCGCGGCGGCGCCGGTCATTGACGGGGAGCCCATCCGCGCCTTGCTGGATGATGTCTATTTGCCGGCGGATGTTTCTTTCAAGCAGGGTTTTCACACCGGGCAGATCACGACGCCAAGGCAGATTCTGCTCACCGGTGTGACGGGGTTTGTCGGTATTCACCTCTTGCAAGAATTGCTTGGCACCACGGACGCAACCATTCATTGCCCGATCCGATCGCACGACCAGGAACACGCGCACGCCAGGCTGGTGGAGTCCTTGAGCAAATACGACGTGCGACTGGATCAGGCGGACGTCGGCCGTGTACGGGTTTATGCCGCCGATCTGGCGGAGCCGGAGTTTGGCCTCGCATCGCACGACTATCGTTATCTGTGCAACACGGTCGATATCATCTATCACTCGGCCAGTGCCGTGAATTTTATCCAACCGTATTCCTACATGCGCAAGGACAACGTGCAGGGATTGCGAGAGATCGTTGGCTTTGCCGCAACCGGAAAACTCAAGCCCCTGGCGCTGCTTTCCACGATCTCCGTGTATAGCTGGGGGCATCTGCATACCCATAAGCGCGTCATGCGTGAAGATGACGACATCGATCAGAATCTCCCCGCTGTGATTACGGACATCGGCTACGTTCGCAGCAAGTGGGTGATGGAGAAAATCGCCGACCTGGCGGCCAATCACGGTCTTCCGCTGATGACCTTTCGGCTTGGTTACGCCACCTTTCACAGCAAAACGGGTGTTTGCGCGAGTTATCAATGGTGGTCGCGGCTGGTCAAGACATGTATTGCGAATGGCACGGTGCCCGATCTTCATGATCTGCGCGAGGGCTTGACCACTGTCGATTACATGGTGCGTGCCATTGCCCACATTTCACGCAATCCGGAAGCGCTCGGCAAAAAATTCAACCTGATCCATTCCGACAGCAACAACCTTACGCTGCTGACTTTTTTCAAGAAGCTTGAATCGCATTTTGGCTTTCACTTCAAAGCGATTCCTTATGCGGACTGGCGAGGGCAGTGGGAGCACGATGCGGGAGCTCCACTCTATCCATTGCTGAGCCTGTTCAAGGACGTGATGTGCGACGGCCAGTCCACAGTGGAGCTTTATCAGAACACCTATCAATGGGATTGCAGCAATGTTACCGAGTTCCTGCAGGGCAGCGGGATTGCCGAGCCCACCTTTGATAGGGAGGCGTTGCAGCGCTATCTGGAGCGTTCAATCGGGCTGACCGTTGCTTAAGTCCACGTTTCCCACGCGCCGCGCGGGCTTGATACGGCGGTTGGTGGGAGGACGTGCCTTTGCGCTCACGAGGGTCAATCGCTCGTGCGAGACCAGCATCTGTGCACCGGCGATCTCCGAGACGGGCCGGATGGGGTGTGGAAGTCTGTACGCACTTTGCTTGTCGCCAAACGGCAAAGTTTGTGCGCTGATCAACAGATCGAGCATTTGGTTGGAATGCTTCATCGACGATACACACCTTTGACAAACAAAGTGTGTACTGAGGTGAGGGCGTACTACCTACATCTCTGCCGCGTATGCGGCGAGATCGACCCCGATCCACGCACACATAAATTTGCGGTGCGATGAAGATACTTAGCAACCGCCACGCCCGGTGGCGATTATCGAGAGCCATGTATGCATATTCGCAACCGTAGTTTCGGCGCGCCGGGGGCCAGCGCCCAGCACGATCGGCGCATCAGGTGCGTGCTCGTCATCGGGGCCGCGTTGGCGGTCGCCACGCCCTTCTCGGCGGTGATCGCGCAGAGCCAGCCTTTCGCCGCCTCCGGTTCGCCCAATCAAATGGCGGTTGCCACCGCCTTACAATCATTGCCGACGCGGAGCCCGCTGCGGACGTCCCTGCAAAGCCAGTGGCCCGCCGATCCGGGTAATGCACGCGCTGGATACGACCGTCTGTCCGGCGAGATCCACGCCGCGGTTGGCACGCAGATGATCGAGGACAGCCATTTCGCCCGCGACGCGACCTTTGCAAGGCTTTCCTGCGCGGCCGGCTGTGCCGACGGCAGCCATCTGTGGGCACAAGCCGCCGGCGGCTGGGGCCACCAGGGAAGCAACGGCAATGCCGGCTCGCTCTCGCGCGACATGGGCGGCGTGATGGGCGGCATCGACACGCTGATCTTCGACAATCGTTGGCGCGTGGGCCTGTTGTTTGGCTACGACCATTCGTCGCTCACCGCTGACAGCCGCTACTCCACCGCCAGCACCCACGACACCACTTATGGCGCCTATGCGGGCACGCAGTGGGGCGAACTCACCTTCAAACTAGGCGCGGCTTTTGTGCGTCACGATATTGCCACCGACCGGTTCGTGCAGGTTCCCGGACTGGCCGCGGCCCAGCTCGGTACCGACTACTACGGGCATACCGCCCAGGTCTTCGGCGAACTCGGCTATGGCATGCGCTGGGGCGGCAACACATGGCAGCCCTACCTGCAGCTGGCCCAGGTGCGGCAGAACTTCGAATCGTTCCGTGAATCCGGCGGCCCGGCAGCGCTCGTGGGCCGCAGCCATGAAGCCGACGTGACCTATTCCACCCTGGGTGTGCACTTCGTTGCTGACAGCTTCCAACTCGGCACGATGGCGGTGAACGCGCGCGCCGGCATCGGCTGGCGCCATGCCATGGGCGATGTGGACGTCAATCACGCGCTGGCGTTCCGCGCTGGCGGCAATGCTTATAACCTGCGCGGCCTGGTTGTGAGTCGAAATGTCGGCGTGTTAGACGCCGGCCTGGATTTCACTCTGGCGCCCGATGCGGTGTTTTCGCTGAGCTATACCGGCCAGGCCGGCAACCAACACACCGTGGATCAGGACCTGACTGCGGCTATGTCGGTGCGCTTCTGAATCGTGTCGGGGTGATGGCGGAGAAGCGGTCCGATCGCCATCGCCCTGACGGTACCAGCTTCGCTGTTGTGAAGCGCTTCGGTGTAGGCCTGATGAGCGCTTAGCGCGAAGGATGCCCAAAGCAGTGGGCAAAGCGATTCGTCTTTGTGGTCCGCAGATTGTCCAGACGGGTAGGCGGTAATTACCTCGACATTTTCAAGTCGTCATCGACCGTTCGCAAAATGCGAGTGGCCCAGGCGCGCTTGTTTTCTCCCTCAAATGGCAACACGGGAAGGTCTGGTGCGATGCCTGCTACTTCGTCGCTATCGTCTGCGCGCAAACGTATGCAGTTAGGTATGCGGAAGCGCAAATGCGAATGCGGAAGCACAACGGGCTTTGCGTCGATCATGAATCCACAACCCGCGCCGCCCGTAGTCGCACCGACGGTGCGCGCAATGCCGTTGTTGCGCATCACGACGGCGAACATTTCCGCGGCGGAGTAGGTTTTTGCGTCGGTCAGCACGTAAACCGGGCCGGTCCAGGCCGCCCATTGACGTTGCATCGCAAGCGGCCAATGCAGTCGGCGTGCACTTTCGTTGTCGGCGTCACGGGTGGGTGGCAAATAGCCAGCCGGGCCGCCGGATGTGCCGGCCGGGATAAGGCGCTTGCACGCGTTGGTCTTCCAGTCGCGCCGGATATGCCAGACCCAGTGCATGGCGCGCGGGCGGCTGGCTTGTTTCTTTGAATCCGTGAACACCGCCAGATGGCTATGCAGTAAGGATGCAATGGCCGGCGAAGGCTTCAACGACAATGCGGTCTGCATCTCGCTGATTTGTTCGTCCAGATAACCGGAGGCTTCCGCGGATTGACTGATCAGTAATAGCGATGAGCGCACGGGGCGGGCAGTAAAGAGTCGCGCCGCGGCATCGCCGCTATCGTTGCCGCCGTTGTTCTGGCCTATATCGACCAGTACCGCCGCAACGCCGTCGTCATGGAAGTGTTTTAGCTGCGTGGCAAGCGCGATGTACCAGCTTGTCTCTACCTCTTTCTGCAGCGTATCCAGGTCAATCGCTTTGCTGGACTGCTGCAAGGTGTTCCAGGCACTGAGGCATAGATGGGGGTACTGGTTTTGGTGAAAGTTATGAATACGCACGATACCCAGTTTCCGACCATCGTCCAGAGTCATCTCGCCCGCACGAAACGCCGATGACAGACCATCCGACGTCATGTGAAAACCGGGCAGCGATTCAAACGGCGCCGAGAAGGATACGCGCATATCCGAGGTGTAACCCAGCGCGGCGCAACCCGCCGCGGCATCCATGCCGGTCAGCGATATGGCTGGCGGACTCGCTTCGGCGATGCCTGGCTGCAGCATGGGTAACGCTGAAAAATGATCATCGTGGAAACTGCGCACAAAGTTGCCGATGGCGGAAGCGGCCTGACCGTCGTTGTTGGCGATAGCCAGCGTGGCTTCGGTGTAGCGGTCGAGTGCAGGCAGATCGACGCCGCCTTGCGGTGAAGCAAACCATGCCAAGTTTGCGTAGCGTTGCTCGAGTTCCGTCTTAAGTGCGGCGTAGTCAGCCTGCCATGCGGCACGGTCGAAAGTCGGCGCGGGTGGGGCGGTCTGCGCGGCCAAGCCAGGGAGCACAGCGATCGCCATGAATCCCCATGGAAACCAGCGCCACCGTTGAATATGGGCGCGACGAGACATTGTCACGAGAACTTCCGATCGATAGGGGCCATGGGCGGCAGCTTGCCATCGGCAACCCTGTAAGGATTGCACCGGATTAGCGTGTACTTACGATTGGCGAGTCCCGAGGCGATAGCGGCCCGGGGTGATTCCGTGGATGGTTCGGAACGAACGGGTAAGGTGGGCTTGATCATAGAAGCCGCAGAGACTCGCGATCTCCGCGAGGGGCTGGCGCCCTTGACGTAATAGTGCGGCCGCGTGGCGCACGCGAATCTCGCGGACATAGTCGCCGACGGTGCGCTGGTAACTGCGCTTGAATTCTCTCGCGACATGCATCGGATGCCGGTCCACGGCATGCGCCAGGTCGGCCAGGGAGAAGGCATCGAACGCCCGGCTCTCGATATAGTCACGCGCCCTGCGTAGCCACGGTGCGCGCACGGCATCCGCTGCTGGAGCGTGGCCAAGCAGGTTTGCCGCTTCCAACACCGTTTCTTCGACGATTAAGGCCGAGCACCCGTCGGGGCGAAGTAACTCTGAGCATAGCCGCCCAGCCAGTTCTACCAGGGTCTCGGCATAGGTGAAGGGTGCGGTTCCCAGCGCCACACGCTGTCCAAGATATTCGAGCATGGAAGGGCCGGGATATAGCAGGATTTTCAGTGCGCCGCCTTGCGCAAAGACCTGCCCATGCGGCTCATCGGCCGGGCAGAACAATAGGTGGCCGGCATGGTGGATATCTTCATGGCCGCGTGTGCGTTGCGCGTAAGAGCCGTTTACCACAAGGCACAGCGATGCTTCGCTGTGGCGGTGCTGCGGAATGGTCAGCCCGGCACCGTAGTGCGCCACTCGTGCCGATTGGATCCAATTACGCATCTGCATGGCGACACTTTATAGCGCTTTGTGGCGTTATGCGGCGAACTTACGCTGGCCTGCAGATGAAACGCTGGATATCTACTGCGTGCGGCGAGATCAACCACTATCCATACACATAATTTTGCGGTGCGGTAAGGCTGCCTGGCAGCCGCTATGCCCTTCTCGGCGGCGATCGCGCAGAGCCAGCCATTGGCCGCCTCCGGCTCGCCCAATCAGGTGGCTGTCGCCACTGCAATCGAGCATCCGGGTAGATATCAACTTTCGATCCGAAGTGGGCCGTAAACGATTCATTCCGCTCGCGTAAGCGTCGCCCTGAAGTTGGGCTCCCAGGTTTTGCCGCCGTCGTCTGAGAACGATTGTTCGAAATGGTGCGTCGTCGGTGTGATGTCCGACCAGACTTGTCGAACCATGATCGTTCTGCCTTTGAAGGCTTCCTGATCGTAGAACTCGCCACGCCCGTTCTTGAATTCACCGAACATGGGGCGGCCTATTACGCCATCATTGACGGCTGCGGAGTTGAGGCTCCACTGGCGGGTTTGCGGGTTATATAGAAACAGCAGCAGGTCTTCGATGTGACCTGCGGGGCAGTCGGCCTCGAGCTCCTCCATCTGGGCGCGTCCATCCCAAACTTTACGCGCCGCCAAGGTGCCGTGGCACTGGATCCAGGTCGTGGAGCCCGTTAGTGGATGTTGAAGACGCGATATGCTGCTTTTCCAGTTGCCAAGATGGAAATCGAAATCGGTCTGCCCATCTCTTTCTGCTGGAGTCTGCGCTAGCCCGTTTAGAGGTTGCAAGGCAGCCATCAAGCTGCAGGTAACAATGAAGGCCATTGAACGACTAGTGGGCGTTTTGAAAAACATTTGGCACCTCGCGTGATGGGAGCGTCGAGGGCCATGCTACCGTTGCGTGGATCGCATTCCAGTACCGAAATGAATGGGTAAAACGGACCGATATCGGTGACTTATGCCACGCAGTTCTCGAGGTGCGTTGTTACCCCCAGTGCACAGCAATCATCCGCGCCGCACTGACGTCTATCTCGCCTTGCGTAATGGTGTGCTTCGAGGTGTTCTTGCCTCTGGAGAACGCATGCCATCGAGTCGCAAAGCGGCGGCCGACTATGGTGTTTCTCGTGGTCTGCTGGAAGAGGTGTATGCACAACTTGTGGAAGAAGGTTTGCTGGAGCGCGTGGTCGGCCGCGGCACATTTATCGCTGCCCGATCAGTAACCAGCGTTCTGGCAAACGAAGCGCCCAGCCACGGTCTACCCCTCTCGGACCGCGGTAACCGACTAGCTGGCAATGTCGCCTGTCGCGTGCCGCATGAATTCAAGCCGTTCAATGCGGGTGTTGCGGATACCGCCGAGTTTCCTTGGGAGCTCTGGCAACGGATACAGGCGCGCGCTGCCCGTGACCTCCGGCGCGTCGATTTGAATTTCACCGATCCGCGCGGCCTTCCGGCGCTGCGCAGCTCGGTCGCGCACCATCTTGCGCAACTGCGCGGTGTGCATTGCACGGCTAGGCAAGTGATCATCTTCAACAGCATCCAGCAGGCTTTGTACTTGCTGGCATTGCTGCTCATGAATCCCGGCGACGCGGCGTGGATGGAAGATCCCGGCTACCCAGGTGTCCGTGCGGCACTGGAGCTTGCTGGTGCGACTGCAGTGCCTGTAGCTGTCGATCGCGAGGGCCTGTGCGTCGATGAAGGATTGCGGCAGGTACCGAACGCGCGGCTGGCCTGCGTCACACCTTCGCACCAGTTTCCCACCGGCGTTGCCTTGAGTCCGGAGCGTCGCATCGCGCTGCTAAATTGGGCGGAAAAGCACGATGCCTGGGTGTTGGAAGACGATTATGACGGCGAGTTTTGTTACGTAAGCCAGCCCGCGGTGCCGCTACATTCGTTTGATCAACATGGTCGAGTGCTGTACCTCGGCACGCTCAGCAAATCTATGTTTGTATCGCTGAGACTCGCTTTTGCTGTGGTGCCGGAGGCCATGGTGGAGCAGCTTGCCAACATCCGTACCCAGCTCGACGCCTTCAGCGCTCCGCTGACGCAACTGACCATGAGTCGATTCATGGATGAAGGGCATTTTTCGTCCCATATGCGCCGTATGCGTAGTGTTTATGCTGAAAAAAGCGCCTTCCTCGCAAAAGGGCTTGCTCCACTTGCCGACTGCGGATGGACTTGGGACCAGCAAACGGTAGGCGTGCAACTCTTGCTGCGTCACCCGAATGCACTGGAGGTGCAACGTACGGCCGCCGCCAGCGGCCTGGCACTCCATTTGCTCAGTGCCTACCGGCACCAGCCCATGCACGACGATGGTCTGTTGTTGCGCTATGGCGGCCTTGGCCTTCCTGAAATACAGTCCGGCGTTGCGCAATTGGTTACCGCGGCGCAGGCAGCCCACCGCTGAGCACACGGCGATTGCGTCAGTAGGCTGCAGGTTAGGCCGGAGCCCCGACTAGGCCTCTTCAGGAGGAGGTTGCAGCGTTACTGCTAGTTCCTCAAGCGCGGCGATCTGCTCGTTCAGCGCGTCGTGCAATTCGCTTTGGCGTGTCATCAGCGTCTCGATCGGCTCGGCCTGCTTGAGCTTCTTCAACTCACCGTCGAACAGCAGCCACTGCGCCGTCAGGGTTTCGACGTTGTTCTTCGCGTAGTGACGCATCTCTTTGAGTTGCGCAAGGACGTCGTTGACGTGTTCGAACGGAGTCTTTGTATCCGCGGACATGGCGTCACCTCAAGTCTCACTGAATTCTTAGCATAGTCGCGCAAAGCTGGATGGTGCCGAAATGGGGCGCATGCATGAGTTTCAGAGGCTGAAGTTGCTCCAGTTTTCTTTCGCAGTCAGCTGAACTTTGATCAGGTCGATCCGGCGAAAGTTTGATGGATTATGACGTGACGAGCGCGCCGCACGGGTGACATTAGTCATCTTGTTGCTTGGCATGGGTCAATGTTTATATGCCAACGGGTAGGGCATGTGTGCTTTGCTCCAGCGGCATTGAAACGGCGCTGCCTGCTGCGCCGTTTCTCTATGGGGATGCTTATGGATCTGGGGTTTGTAGCGCGCGCCACTTTGCTCCCAGCCCTTCTCTTGCTGGCTGGTTGCGCGACATCACGACGCGCTGATATGGCTGAGAAGCATCCATCCGTCGAGGGTGGCCTGATGTTGAGAACGAACATCCAGGGCGAGCCGACTCAAACGTTCGATGTCTATGAGCGAATGAAGCGGTACCGTGTGCCAGCCGTGAGCGTTGCCGTTATCCAGAACGGGAAGGTCAGCTGGACTGCCACCTATGAGCTGCCATCGCCCACATCCGGCAAGATGTCAGAGCGCACCATGTTTCAGGCGGCCTCGATCAGCAAGAGCGTAACGGGGTTGCTTGCCGCTCGCCTGGCTCAGGCCGGCAAGGTCGATCTTGATGCAAACGTCGACGCTTATCTGGCACCCCTGCAACTCCCTCCAGGCAAGCAGACGCCAGCAAACCCAGTCACCCTGCGCAAACTTCTGTCCCATACCGCGGGCGCGACAGTTTCAGGGTTCCCCGGTTATAAGCCGGGGAGTGCCATCCCCACGACGGACCAGGTTGTACTGGGACAAGCGCCTGCCATCACTCCCGCTGTAACCATCGACACAGCGCCTGGCTCTAAATATACCTACTCAGGGGGCGGGTATACCTTGCTGCAACTTGCTCTTGAACGGCATGTGGACATGACCTTCGAGCAATTGATGAAACAGTGGGTGCTGGATCCCCTGAGCATGAACCACAGCACTTTTGCGCAACCCTTGCCTGCCAGTGCTCCGGCGCACGCGTCAGGCCATTTCTTCGATGGGACGGAAGTGGAGGGTGGCGCCTATGTCTATCCGGAGGAGGCCGCCGCAGGACTCTGGACGACACCCGAGGATCTGGCGAATCTGCTGATTGCCATCCGGCATGCGGCCCTTGAAGGAGGTCCCTTCCTGTCATCGGCGTCAGCGCAGGAAATGCTGACGCCAAAACTCAACAACTACGCGTTTGGTGTGTTTGTTGTTGGAGAGGGAGAACGCCGTCGATTCATGCATTCCGGTGGCAATGCGGGATTCAAGAGTACCTACGTGATGTTTCTAGGTAGCGGCAATGGTGTTGTCGTCATGACCAATGGCGATAACGGTTCCTACCTTGGCGGCGAGTTCGTCAAGGCGGTGGCGATGGCGTACCACTGGCCTGACTTTCGCCCAAGGGACGCCGTGCCAGCCGCTGTGGATCACGACGTCGCGGCGGCACATTTGGGGTCGTATCGCTACGAAAAATTTGAAGGGCGCTTTCCGAACAGGGTTGTCCTGGCGAAACAAGGCAGCGACTGGTCGCTAGTCCTTCCCGACCTGGGCCCGGTACGAATAGTGCCCACGGGTCCGTTGAGCTTCGTCGCTCCGGAAACGGGCGAAACCATCGAGATGTCGTCAGGACAAGAATTGCCATTTCTGATGATCGGGGGAAGGAAGGCCACGCTAGTCGCCAGGTAACGTGGTGACCGATCGCCTCATCGGCCCGCCCCTGGTGGGAATAGCACCGAATATCGCCCAATGGCGGTATTCCCCGGCGCCCTTGAGACAGTTTTCGGATGCAAATCTCTCGCCCGTCTCACCAGATATTTAGGATAGTCGCGCAAAGCTGGCTGGCGCCGAAGCGCGGCGAATGCATGACCCAAGGCGGACACATTCGCAGTTGACGACTTGTAGGGAGTGTAGGAGTACGCTGCGGCTGCACAAACAGACTTAGAGACGACGCATGAACCGTCAGAGAGTCAATCGTATTTCCGGAATCGTGCCGGTCGTTCTTTCGCTGGTGGCTTTGAGCCTTGTCATTGCATCGGTCTCATTGGGGTGGGACAGAGGCCAAACAGATGAGGGCGCAGCGGCCCACACGTTTCAGCTTCTGGTTGTTGCCCAGATACCCTTTGTTCTGCTGTTCCTCATCACGGCAAATTGGCGGCGACTTCCACAGACCACGCGATCCATTGCATTTCAGGCCGGAGCTCTTGGCCTCGCATTGGGTTCAGTTGCGTATTTCAACCTGTAACAACGACTCGCTTGGTAGCGAGCCTCCGTGCATGGTGTGGCGAGCTGCGGCGGCGGCTGTCTAGCTGATGTCGGCCGCTTGCCGTTGAATACGGATAGAACTCTCGCATTGACGTAGCGGGGCAGCTGTCCCGCCTCGGTGTCATGTTCGCTCTTCGCCATCCCATCCAATTGCGCTTTTGGAAATTGGCATAGCCACGCCATGAGTTCGTCGTAGTGACGTCTATCGAAGTCCAATTGATCCGCGAACTCATGCCGCTCTCTGGCAAAGTTGGGCAGCCGCCGCCAGGGGCGGGAAGGGATAATAGCGACGCCGAGCGCGATGATTTCGATGACCATCATCATCGGGACGAAACCGAGCGTCGGTTCTATAGCCGGCAAAAATTTGCCGCCCACTATGCCGATAAGTCCCGAGGCAAACGCCCTGATGCTTGATGCGGGGCGTGGCCTGGAGCGTACTAAGGTGTGTGGATCGCTGTCAGGTGGCGCACGCGCACATCCGGATCGAGATTCGGCCGTTCAACTAAGCGGCTGATTCGCTGTAAGTGGCCCGGGCGCGGGCGCTAGATGTCTGGTGTCATGCCCCGGGGGCATGACACCAAGGGTCCGCGCGATCAGTGATTGAACGATCCAGTGCACTGGTCGTTGTCGCAAACAAAATCCACTTCGGATGCCCTGGCGGCAAGGAGTGGAACACCCTGCACCGTGGCGAGCGTCTTGCCGTCCCTTTCCAGCGACACCAGGTAGGTTCCGGGTAGCAATGCGGAAAGATTGTAGCGGCCTTTGCTGTTAGGGGACCCGTGGCGGGTAAGGCCCTTGTCGCTGTGCGCCGTGATGGTGCTGTCGGTTGGGGCCTTGCCCACAATGCTGGAGCTGGTTGACTGCGCATATGCAGTGTTGAGTGCGATAGCGCCGAATGCGCTCACGGCTATCGCCGTCATGAACTTGAGCGCGTAGCGGCGATTTTGATGCCGGTGCCCAATGGGCGAGAGTTTCTTGTTGGTTTTCATGTGGGTTCTCGGAGGTTGCGGCGCGGCAAACCGATCAACTGCTCGCGTAGCAGTCGGTTTGCGATCGATGTCAATTGAATCGAGGCAGTGGGGTGGCTGCCGAGGTACTTATCTTCCTTGTTGGGGAAGCGTTTTTTCTTGCGACGTCTTGGCTCACACCTGATCGTTGGAGTCGTTCCGTTGGATGATCCACGAGAAGGCTTGGTTTAAATTACCTGAGCGGGCTTAGGTGGGGCATGTGAAGGTCGTAATGCTTCGTTTGCCGCGAGCCCATTCCCACGATCTTTAATTTTTTTTGGCGCCGGTCACCAGCGCACTGCGTTGTAGTGTCGGCGCTCATCTCTGAGTTCTTGGGCGAGTCCGGTGAGAAGTCCTTCAGGGCCACGGATGTAGCAGAGCCGATACGCGTCTTGATACTGAACTACTTCGCCCACGTGCTGCGCACCGCGCTTGTGGAGCCGCGCGAGCGTCTCGTCGATGTCGTCCACGGTGAACATGATGCGTAGGTAGCCTAGAGCATTCACCGGAGCGTTCCGGTCAGGCGGCGTGAGAAACCGGGAGAGCTCGAGCCGGCCGTGGCCGTCCGGCGTGCACATCATGGCGATCTCGACGCGCAAACTGACTTGGCATCTGGACCAGTCAATGCAGGCCTGTCAGGCAAGTGCCAATGGTTGGCTCTGGAACTGTATATGGGGAGGGTTAGCGCGGCTACTATGATGAACACCCCAGGCTTTTCCCCCACGCAACCCTTATTGCTTTTGCACCCATCACGCACGGGTGCGAGAAACCGCTATGTCAAAAAAACTCCGCTGCTTTGCGCCCGTGTTAGCTGGAAGCCTATTGCTGGTCTCATGGGCCGTTTGCAATGACGCGCACGCTAAATTTGTAGTCGCGGCGGATTCCGCCGATGCCAACATGGCTACTGATATCCTTCCTTGCCATCGGTACGACGGCTTGCAGCCGCAAGGCACCACCAATCCGGCGATCAGCACCTGTGAAACTATGTCGCCGGATTTGGGCAAGTTTCGCGAAAAGTCGGCCGAGCATGGCTGGCTGATTCAAGGTGGCATCACTCTGGGCGGAACCTTCGACCTGCTGGATCATGGTGCGCATCCTCAGCTTTACATCGGGCAAAATCCTACTTATCGGGCTAACGGGTATGTAACCGCTACCTACGATCTATCCCGGGTGGGTTTTGCCGGCGCTTCGCAACTTGTGTTCAATGCGAACGTGCAACGGTTCTCGTACGCCGGGGAAAATCCCACCGGTTTCGCCATCAACAGCCTCTATGTCAGTCAGCGTTTCAACGAGGGGCGCGTGCAGTTGCAATATGGCTTTGAGGAGCTAGGCAACCAGTTCTATGGTTTTGCACTCGGCACCAGTTCGACGACGTCGCCGGCAGGTGTCGGAAGTTCCATCCCCTATGAAGTCGGCTTCATCTTCAACAAGACGGCACCCGAGATCAACCTGCGCCTGGCTTCGGCCAGCAAGCATTTCTATGAGCGGATCGGTGTGACCCGCAGTGTGGATCCTGAGGGGGCGCAAGCGGATTGGGACCACAATAATTTTCTGGGGCTGAAGTGGCATATTCCCGGTGCCAAGGCGCTCCTCATCAATGAGTTGGGCTACCAGGTCGAAGCCGCTCCCAGCCATCGGATGATATGGCTGCGGCAGGGCGTGATGTATAACGAAAGCCGTTTTTCAAGGTTCCACGGAGGCTATGCGGATGGCAACTATGCCTATTACTTGGTCGGCGACTATCAGTTGCTCCAGACCGATGCGGCAAAGCCGTATCGAGGATTTTACGTCAATGTAAAAGCCGACTATGCGCCACCCGATCGTAACGTCTATACCGGAGATATCGGCGCTACGTTGTACGTACTGGGTCCTTTCGGGCAGCCCGATGACGCGCTCGCGCTGGGTTATACCTTCAATCGATTGAGCCGCTCCTCCCAGCGCATGCAACAGGCAAGCGGGATCGCCGCTGTGGACTACAGTCGCAACTATGCGCTGTCCTATGTCTACCGTGTGACGCGCGGCGTTTATCTCTCCAACCAACTGAGCTATACCGTCAACCCCATTCCGGCGCCGAAGCAGCCGGAAGCTTTGACGTGGATGAGTTCGTTGTCGCTGTCTTACTGAATTTGGTATTCGATCAATCCAGGTGGGACTGTCGACTCCCCGTAAACTTGAAGCGTCCTCGTTTTTCCGAGTCATCCGGAAATAGAGGTTGGTGATGATGCCATGGCGCAACGGATTGGTGAGAGACCGCCGAGCGACCGGTGCGGACGATCATGGTTGTAGCGGTGTTGCCAGTCTTCGGTCATGCGACGCACTTCTACGAGCGTGGTGAAGACGTAGCGGTCGAGTACCTCGGTGCGGAAAGTGCGGTTGAAACGCTCGATGTATGCATTCTGGGTGGGTTTGCCCGGCTGGATGTGCAGCAACTCGACGCCGTGCTGCCGCGCCCACTGCTTAAGCGCTGCACTGATGAACTCCGGGCCGTTGTTCAGGCGCAACCGTCGCGGTGCGCCACGCCGCTCGACCAGTTCGTCCAGGACCCGGATGACACGTTGTGACGGCAGGCTGGTATCGATCTCGATGCGTAGCGATTCACGGTTGAAGTCATCATTGACGTTGAAGGTGCGGAAGCGTCGGCCTGACCACAGTGCATCGGCCATGAAGTCGGCCGACCAGGTGTGATTGGCCTGCGCAGGGATCTCCAGTGGCTCACGAATGCGCTCGGGCAGACGTCGCTTGCCTCGCCGTGGCAAGTTGAATTTCAGCGCCACATAGACTCGCCAGCTACGGGTCTTGCCAAAGCCCGCGGGCCGAAGCGCCTGATCGAACAGCAAGCCAAAGCCATGGCCGGGGTTGTCCTTCAGGTGCGCCTCGATCATGGCGATCAACGGGCCATCATCACGCAACCGTGGCCGGTAGTGACGCGCCGAGCGCGACAGGCCCAGCGTGCGATCAGCACGCCGGGCACTCAGGCCATGATGGGTTTGCATCGCCAGACTCAGGTCTAATCGCCGAGTCTGGCTCAGAGCTTTCGCGAGAGAACATCCTTCAAAGCGTGATGCTCCAGTGCCAAGTCCGCGTACATGCGCTTGAGACGTGCCAGCTCGACTTCGACATCCTTCAGGTGTCGCAATTGCGACACCTCCATGCCAGCGTATTTGTTCTTCCAGACGTAGTACGTCGGTTCGCTGATGCCGTGCTTGCGGCAGGTCTCGGCAACCTTCGCGCCGGCCTCCACCTCCTTGAGGATACGGACGATCTGTTCTTCGCTGAATTTCGACTTCTTCATGCAGGCTCCTTTGGGGGAAACTCTACTTCCATCTGGCTCGAATCAACGAGAACGCTTCATTTGTTCATGGCCCCTGAAACCAATGTTTGTACAACCTGTACATACATTGGTTCCATGCCCACACGGGGGCGCCCGCAGCAGCCATGACTTCCGGCGCATGGACTAGTGTTAACTGAATACTATGATTCACTCACGGGTAAGTAGCCGTGAGGGTATGTCGATGGATGACAGCGCCAGTTTGCTGAAGAAATTCCAGAAGGAGCTCTCGGCGGGCACCGTGTCGCTGGTGTTGCTGGCGGTGCTCGGTCAGTCGCGGCAGCCAATGTATGGCTACCAGATCGCCAAGCGTCTGGAAGAGGTGGGCGAGGGGGTGCTGGCGGGCAAGCAGAGTGCGTTGTATCCGGTGCTGCGCAATCTCGAGGCATCCGGTCTGCTTGGCAGTGAAGTGGAGCCCTCGGTCAGCGGGCCGCCGCGGCGGTATTACCGCATTACGAAGTTGGGTCGTGAAGTGTTGCGTGAGTGGGTAGCCGCCTGGAGCGCGACCCGCGATTCCGTCGATACCGTTTTGCAAGGAGGGGTGATATGAACACGCCGCGCACCATTGCGGAGTATCTGGAGCAGCTGCGCGCCGCCCTTCGCGGTGCGGACCCTGCGTTGATCCAGGATGCGTTGTACGACGCCGAGGAACATCTGCGCGCCGAACTGGCCGAGCAGCCCGGCCGCAGCGAAGCGGACATGCTGGCGCACGTGGTCGGTACGTATGGCGCACCAGAGGAAGTGGCGGAGATCTATCGCGATCAGGAGATCAAGATCCAGCGCGCACTGCGCACGCCGCCACCGCCGAAACGGCATTCGCTGGCGGGGCGTTTCTTTGGTGTAGCCGCTGATCCGCGCACCTGGGGTGCGATGTTCTACATGTTGCTGGCGCTGTCGACTGGCATTCTCTACTTCACCTTGGTGGTGACCGGTCTGGCATTGTCAGCCGGGCTGTCGGTGCTGATCATCGGCATTCCCTTCATCGTGCTGTTCTTTGGCACCGTGCGGGTGTTGTCGCTGCTGGAAGGGCGCGTGGTGGAAACCATGTTGGGCGTGCGCATGCCGCGCCGGCCGCCGTATCCCACTCAACCAGCGCAGTCTCTGATGAAACGCATCGGCACCATGTTCACCGACGGCCGTACCTGGACCACATTGCTCTACATGATCCTGATGTTGCCGTTGGGCATATTTTACTTCGCAATTACGGTAACGCTGATGTCGGTATCGCTCGCCTTCATCGGCGCACCAGTGGCGTATCTCTTCGATGACGTCAGCGACCACATCACCATCAACTGGGGTATCGGTGCGCATGTGCCTGGCTGGGGCGATGCCTTGGTGTTGTGCATCGCAGGCATCGTATTGCTGTTCGCTACCTTGCACCTGGTGCGCGCGCTGGGCCATATGCAAGGGCTGATCGCCAAACATCTGCTGGTATCGCGTACCGCTGCTTGATCCCGCGTTCCATCGATCCGCTGCCGGAGGTGCTTCATGCGTTGCTCGCGTGTGTATCTGGTTGTTGCGTTGAGTCTGTGTATACCCACCGGCTTGCTTGGTGCCGTGGAAGCGCGCACCTTCGATCCGGTGCAGGCCAAGCGCTGGTTCGATGAGGCGCATCAGCGATGCGCCGCTGATCACGGTGCACTCTGGGGCAAGAGCCTGTGCGGCCCGATGATGTTCGTCGAGCCGTCCACTCGCCGGCTGATCGCCAATCAGGCTGATGCGCAGGGGCTGCTGAAGCCGGAGCAGGGCGTGTTTACCGGGCGGCTGCCCGACAACGTGCCCTTTGCCAATTCCTCGGTGACCTGGGCTGGCGTGCATTGGGTGCAGTTGAACTGGCCGGTGCCGGACGACGCCGGTCAGCGCCGCGCGATGATGGCGCACGAATCTTTTCATCGTGTGCAGGACGAGTTGGGGTTGGCTCCGGCGCGCGAGGGCGGCAACGCGCAGCTGGATACCTTGCAAGGCCGCTATTGGATGCAATTGGAATGGCGTGCCTTGTCGGCGGCGCTGGCTGCGACGGATGACAAGACACGCCGCCAGCATGCGGAGGATGCGTTGTTGTTTCGTGCGGTGCGCTATCAGCATTTTGCCGGTGCCGCGCAAAGCGAGCGTGCGCTGGAGCGCAACGAGGGTCTGGCCGAATACACCGGCATAGCGGTGGGTGCAACGTCGCCGGCGGAACGCCTGGCGCTGACCCAGGATGATCTGGTTTCGCATGTGTCGTTGCCGAGCTTTGTGCGCTCCTTCGCTTATTCCACTGGCCCTGGATATGGCTTGCTGCTGGATCGCTATGTGCCGGACTGGCGAAAGCAGATACGTGCGCATGAGGTCGGGCTTTCCGAACTGCTTGCCGGCGCGCTTGGCTTCAAGGCCGGAGAAGCGACGGATGCGCAGGCGGAACAGCGTGCCGTTGCATACGACGGTGCTGCGTTGCTCGCGACGGAACAGGTGCGCGAACAGCATCGTCAGCAGCAGGTGGCGCAGTACAAGGCCACGCTCGTCGATGGCGCGTTGCTGGTGTTGCCGCTGCAGAAACCCCAGGTGATGTTCAATCCGAGCACGCTGGTGCCGCTTGGTGATGCTGGCACGGTGTATCCCACCATGCGGGTGCTGTCGGACTGGGGTTCGATCGAGGTGCGCGAGGGCGCGTTGCTGTCGTCCGACTGGAAGCGCTTGACCGTCGCGGCTCCCGGCAAGGGGGCGGCCAAACAGGGCACGATCGAAGCTGCCGGCTGGACATTGCATCTGGCGGAGGGCTGGCAGCTGGAGCAGGGCACACGGCCTGGCGATATGACGTTGCGCAATACCAACCAGGGCGCGCATTGAGCGCCCACTGAGGAAAGGCATGGCGATGCTGGAAGCATTGGGGTTTCTGATCGGCCAATGGCAGGGCGAGGAACAGATCGCAACCACGCGCTGGGGGCCGGGTGGGCTGGCGACGGCAACGGTCGATGCGCGTCTGGAACTGGGCGGCAAAGCGATCGTGCTCGACTACCGCGAAACCCGCGACGGGCAGCCAGCGCTACAGGCGCACGCTCTTATCGTGGCCGGGCCGGAGCATGATCAGTTTGGTCTGTACTGGTTCGACAGCTTTGGTTTCGTGCCTGCCGCGGCGGCGCCGGGGTATTGGGATGGGCAGCGCCTGGTGTTCCTGCGCAGTTCGCCGCGTGGGCAGACCCGGCACATTTATGTACCGGAAGGCGAGGGTGCGTATCGCCTCACGCTGGAAAGCTCGTTCGATGGCGGCGTGCATTGGGAGCCTGTGCTGACTGGAAGCTATCGCCGCGTGGCCTGACCTGGCGAACGGCAGTTGTCCGGTTTTGCGTTGTCTGTTGTGATGCGTGCCTTCCCCACCCCGGAGATGGCACGCATGGATCGCTTGGTTCTCTCTCGTCCGGTTGTTCGTTCTTCCGCCTTGTTGGCTGTATTGCTGGCTGGCGTGCTTCCGCTGTCTGCGCGTGCTGGTGTCTGCGAAGCGCCATGGATGCACGACGGCGGCGAAATCCGCCTGGCCGTGCCAGGTGCGGCGGGTATCCACGCCACCATCAGTGTGGCGCAGGTGAAGAAGGACGGCCCTGGCAGTTGCCATGCCGAAGTCACGACACTGGCATCGGCCAGCCGTATTGGCGTGCCGAACGAAACCCGCACCGCATACCGCGTCGAAGTGAAGGCGGATCGCGCCAAGGTGATCAAGCACGACGCGGCCGGTCAGCTCGCCGCGCGTGCAGGCAATGCCAGCGCAGCCGGCTCCATCAGTGCGAAGGGGTTGGAAACGCTTTCGTATACGGGCGTGATCACCGGCGAAGGTCAGCATCTGCCGGGCGAGAACTACGAGCTGAGCATGGATACACAGACGGCTGTCAGCAGCATGCCGGCGGGACAGGTGAAGATCCCGTCGGCCAAAGTGACGTCGAGCGAGAAAGTGGTCGGTGAGCGCACGGCGCTGGAGACGCGTATCGGCCGGCTGATGTGTTGGCCGGTACGTTACGAACGCATCACGCGCATGGGCTCCGTCACCGTGGCCGGCCACACCATGCTGCCGCCGGCAAGCACCGCGAAGATGACCGACTGGTATTGCCCGGATGTTGCGCTGGTGATGAAGCAGGAAACGCTACAGGGCGAGCAGGCGGGTGTGGTCGAGGTCGTCTCGGTCAAATAGCGCGATGCCCGTAGGAGCGCACCCTGTGCGCGACCGGACCGCTCCTTTCCCGAACACGATGAAAGCCCGGCCCTTGCGGGCCGGGTCGCCCCCAGAGCCTGCCCCGGACTTGATCCGGGGGTGGGCTCCTACACGAGTTGCAAATCCTTCGGCCGCGCGCCGGGGAACACCGCCTGCAACTGGCTGGTGGACAGTCCCAAGGTGCGGTTGAACAAACCGCCGAGCAGATCGCGGTAGTTGTTGAGCACCGGGTAATCGCGGTTCTGCAACAGGCTTTGTGCGTTCACCGCTACCTGTGAGCCGGCGATGCGACCGCCATTGATACGCCCGCCCATCACCCAGTACACCGTGCCGTGGCCGTGGTCGGTGCCCTTGTTGCCGTTTTCGCGGAAGGTGCGGCCGAATTCGGATACCACCACCACGATGGTGTTGTTCCATTCGTCGCCGAGTGCGTCGGCGTAAGCGGCGAGGCCCTGGCCGAGATTGGTGAGGTTGTTCGCCAGCGGGCCGGTGGTGCTGCCCTGGTTCACGTGCGTATCCCAGCCACCAACGTCGACAAAGCCGAGCCGGTATTGCTGGCGCATGAGCGTGGCGATGCGCTGGGTTTCTTCGGCGAAGTTCTTGGCCGAGGCCGCGCCGCGGTTGGCCTTCATCATCTCGTCCTGCAGATCCTTCGACACCTTCTGGCGCAGTTCCAGTCCGTCCGCCGCGGCGGCGGCGAGTGAGGTGCCCTTGTACATTTCGGCAAGGATGGATGACTGCCGGTCATCAAATGTCGGCTTCGCTACGCCGCGCAGAGAGATGTTGGGAATGTCTTTCTTGCCGCCCTGGAAACTCAGCGGCAGGGCATCGGTGAAGGCAATCGACGGCACGTCGGTGAGTGCGCCGGAGAGGCGCGCCATGAAGCCGGAGCGATAGTCGCTGCGCTGCTGGGTCGGTTGGCCGGACTCGATATTGTCCTGCGTCTCGAAGTGGCTGCGCGACATGTCGTCGGTGCCGGCAAACGGCACAAAGGCCACCTGCTTGCGCTGCCATAGCGGATAGATCGTGTCGCGAAGCACTGGGTTCAGGCCCCACTGGCTGTCCAGTGCGATCGCACTGTTCGCGTTGTTGGCGTCGGGACGCGCAATCGCCAGCGTAGGGCGCGACTCGTAATAGAAGTCGCTGCCATAAGGCACCAGCAGGTTGTTGCAGTCATAACCGCCGCGCAGAAACACCAGCAGAAAGCGCGGCATGCTGGCAGGTGCGGCGAACAGGCGGCCGGAGAACGAAAGGGAGGGGGCGGCGACGGCGGCAGTCGCCGCGGCGAGCAGGAATTGTCGGCGGTTCATAAGTGCCACCTCAGCGGTAATTGAAGTCGGGCGAAGAGAGCAGGAAGGTGTTCCATTCCTGTTGCGAGGCGGCCTTGCCCAGCGCATCGCGCGTCGCAGTGGAAAGGTGCGGATCGATCGCGTCGTAGTACAGCCGCGAGGTCAGCATCGGGAAACCGGGTGCCGTCGCGTTGCTACCCTCCGGCACAAACAGCCGGTTGTTGCCGGTGCCTATGGCGCGCGCGATCTCGAAACGTTTGGCCATCTGTCCGGAGCTTGCCCAGCCGCTGGCATCCAGCGGCCAGCCATCTGGTGTCAGGCGTCCGTAGATAGGTTCACCCAACTGGTTGAGCCAGTTGAGCATCGGGCGCGCGTTGACCACCGGCTTTCCGTCGTAGGCGAGACGCACCGAGGACACCACGAACTGGGTCGGATCCTTGAACTTCTTGCCCTGGCTGGCGGTGAGCTCTTTCGACTCCAGCATGGTGCGCAATACCTTGGCGATATCGCCGTCGGTGCGCTGGAAGGTTTTGGCCATTTTCGCCACCAGTGCTGGCGGCGGATCGTCGGCGACGAAGTAGCGGGCCAGCTTGGTCGAGATGAACTGCGCGCAGGCTGGCTGGCGGGTGATCAGATCAACCGCTTTCTCTACTTCATCAAAGCCGCTGCCCTTGATGTGCTGGCCCAGCAGCACCTTGTCGCCGAAGTCGTGGCGGGCCGGATTGAACTCGAACAGGCCATTGCGTACGTAGAGCGAGGCGAACTTGGGGTTGAGCTTCTGCGGGCGATCCTGCTTCGGCGCGATACCGACGCCGGTGAGGATCAGTGCCAGCTGCTGCACATCCTGCTGCGTGTAACCGGAGCCCACACCCAGTGTATGCAGCTCCATCAGCTCGCGCGCGTAGTTTTCGTTGACGTGGCCCTTGGCGTTCTGCGCGTTGTCGAGAAATTCGAGCATGGCCGGGCTTTCCAGCGTGGCCATCACCAGATCCTTGAATTTGCCCAGCGCATGCGGCCGGATGCTGCCCTCCGAGTACTCGCCGATCACCCAGCGCACGCGCCCTTTAGCGCCGTAGACGCTGAAGTGATTGAGCCAGAACCACACCATCTGTTCCTTCAGTTGGTTGGAGCCGTATACCGCACGTAACAGCTCGGTCTGCTGCGCCTGTAGCAACAGATCGTTGGCGTGTTGCTGCTGGGCTTTCCTGGCCGCGACTTTATCGTCGCCCTCGGGCATGTCCTTGATGCGCTGTTGCTCTTGTTGCAGCGACGCCAGCAGTTGATCGGGTGGTGTGCGCACCACTTCGTAGCCGCTGATCAGTTCGGCGATCTCGGGTGGCATGCGGTCGTCGCCTTTGTTGTCGAGTTGCTCGTCCAGATAGCGCGAGCGGCCGAGTTCGCGATAGCGGGCCACGCTGGCGCTGTCGAGGTCGAAGCCGTCGCGGCGCAGCCATGCGATGTCTTCGGCGCTGAGCGCGTCGGCGTTGCGGCTCATGGCGGCGGCGGGGCCGAGCAGCAGGGTCAAGGTGAGCAGGGGGAGCAGGCGGTGGGCGGCCCGGCGTAGCGGATGACTGTCGGTGGGTGACATACGTCTTGGCTTCCTTGGCTAAGGACGATGGTGGTGGCTTGGCATTTCAACGCAGGACGATGTCATGGGAGGACATGGGTGTTGTGTGGGGTGGGGCGCATTCGGGAGGGATTCATTCGGGGGAAGGGTTTGCTAAGGGTTCGTATGAATTTGCGTCAGGGTGTTTTGAAGATGAGGCTGAGTTCTGTGTGAGCTCGCGATGGCCCTTCTACTTTGTCATCCCTGCGTAGGCAGGGATCCAGTGGCGTTGCGCCCGATTGTCGCGTCTGCGTGCCCTGGCTCGCCTGCCGCGGGCTTCCGAACCGCTCGCGGTCCGGGTCACTTTCTCTTTGCTGGCCTAAAGAGAAAGTAACCAAAGAGAAATGGCCTGAAGAGCAGGCGGTGTGCTTTGTAGCTGCGCCCTTTCCAGCGTCAGGCGTTGGGATGGCCTTCTTCGGGGCTTGATTGCCCAGCGCTCACCGCTCACGCTCTCAGGCTCGCTTCGCATTGCCTAGTGCAGCACTTCTCCCTCTCCTGCTTGCGACGCGAAGCTAGTCCCGTGGGACAGGGGAGGGTTGGGGAGGGGTGTGGGTGCTCAAGACAGCTGCGCCATGGGTGAAGGTTTGATCGTCAGGCACTTCTAAAACTCCTCGACAAACTCCACCACCACATCCAGCAGCTGCGCTTCGAACTCGGCTACGTCGCGCACAGCATCGGCGTGTCGTGCGTCGGGGGCGCGGACTTCGACGCAGACCAGTTCGCCGCCTTCGTCGTCGACGAGTTCGCTGGAGCTGGAGTCGTCGCGCATGTTTTGCATGAGGTCGTCGACTTCTTCCACGTGCTCGATGCCGTCGATGCCATGGAGGGCGTTGATGAGGGTGTTGGCGTGGTCGCGGCTGCCGATCATGCGGATGCGGATCATGGGCATGGCGGGCTCCTGGACGGTGCGGATCCGCACGTTATGGTGAGCCCGTGCATGTAAGCGCAAGGTGATCCCGCGTCTCGGCTACCATGCGCCGTCTGCTGGAGAATCATGATGACCAAAGCCTACGACCGCGCCTATTTCGACAAGTGGTATCGCGATCCGCAACACGCGGTGGCTTCGCCGGCGGAGTTGCGGCGCAAGGTGGCGATGGTGGTGGCGCAGGCGGAGTACTACCTGGCGCGGCCGGTCCGCAATGTGCTGGATGTGGGTTGCGGCGAGGCGACTTGGCGGGCGCCGCTGCGTGCGCTGCGGCCGGATATTCACTACCGCGGCCTGGATGCGAGCGAGTACGTGGTGGCGCGTTACGGGCGCAGCCGCAACATCGGGCTGGCGCGTTTCGGTCAGCTGGCGGAGCTGCGTTTCGATCAGCGCTTCGACCTGATCGTCTGCACTGACGTGCTGCATTATCTCAAGCCGGCGGAAATCCGCGCGGGGCTGGTCGGTATCGGCGAGATGCTGGAAGGTATCGCCTTTCTGGAAGTGTTCACCAGCAAGGATGACGTGGCCGGCGATCACGATGGGTTTAACTCACGGGCGCCCAGCTGGTATCTGCGGGAGTTCGGCGAGGTGGGGCTGCTGCCCTGCGGTTCGCACTGTTATCTGGGGCCGCGGCTGGAGCGGCATATCGCGGCGCTGGAGCGGGCGCAGCTGCGCTGAGTTGTGGTGACGGTAGTGGAAAGCCAGCATCTTGGCGCGGATCTCCTTCGGCGCGAACGGGAGCTCGCAATCCGCACGTGCGTTGCCGAGTGCGGCGACCAGGATGAAACCGCCGAGCAGGTAGCGCGTCGATAGGTTCTGCATGGGCGACATGGTCGCCATGAACGGGGGCCATCACTATCCGTTTCTTGCTATGACACTGGTGGTGCATCGCAGCCGGCCAGATCGTCGGCCGGCTGCGATGCCGCAAGCTGTTATCGGGGCAGGTTGTCGAGATTCACATCCGGCGGGACGCCGTTGGCCGTGCGCGTAAATGTCTGGCCCGAGGATACCGACGGGGTGAAGAAGCCATCGTTGCGCAGATAGAACTGGTTGCCGATCACGCCGCCGGCGAAATCCAGGCGCTGCTTGTTGAGGCCGGTAGGATCGACGTCGTAGTAGGCGGAGGTGATTTCCACCCAGTCGCCGCCGGCGGGTTTGGCCCATTGGTTGCCGAAAGCGGCGCGGCGGCCGATGTAGCCACGATCCGGGTCGAAGGATTCGAGGAAGGAGTACATGCCACGCAGGTAGTGGGTGTCGCCCACGTACTTCCAGGTGGCGATCAGATGCCAGTCGCAGTTGCCGTGGCTGCTATGCGCGTTGCAGTTGCCGCGCGCACCGGCGCTGGCGAACCATGCGGTGAACAAGGTATTGCCGTTGCCATCGGGTTGCGCGCGGGTGAGGAAGCGATAGGTCTGGCCGGCGACCCAGTTGTAGAGCAGGTGGCTCTGGCCGCCGGTGCCTTCGCCGCCGAAGCCGTTGGTGATCACGCCCCGACCCTTGTTCACCAACGTGGTGCTGCCGGTGGGCGAATCCCACACAGAGAACAGGATGCGGCGCTCAGTCGCCGAGTTCACTTGCATGCCGAAGTAGCCCACGTTGAAGCCGTCGGCCATGTAATACGAGCCGATCGGATCCTGCCCTTCCGGCACGGTCACTTCGCTGTAGAAGTACTCCGTGTTCGTCGGCACCTTGTAGCCGAGATGCACCGAAGGGCCGCGCCGCGACCAGTAGAAATTGGCCGGATCATTGGCGTAGACCGTGCCGGCGGCGGTGGCGCTGCCGTCGATCTGCAGGTCGGTGATGTCACCGTAATAGCCGCCGTCGGTGCTGACGCCTTGCAGATCCACTCGCACGTAGCCGGGCTTGTCGATGGTGAAGCTGCCGGCGGAGAAGGGTGCGGGTGTCGTGCTGGAGAGACTGACCAGACGCGTTTGCCCGCCGATAGAAACTTTCACCGTGCTATGGCTGGCACCGCTGAGGCTGCCGGCCAGCGCGAGTTGTAGCTCGCCAGCCTGCTGCACGTCGAAGTAGACACTGACGACGGCTTTGTTGGAGTCCCAGTTATGCAGGCCGGTGTCGGTGATGGTTTCGTTCTTGGTGGGCGAGGCCTGGGTAATGAAGGCATTGCCGCCCAGCGGCACGGTACTCGATGCAGCCTGCGCCGCCGGTACGGCGCAGGACGTGACAAGCAAAAGCCCAAACAATCGGCACGCTAGATGTCGCATAACTCCTCCCAAGGTTGATGGACGCAGTGCATCGAAAGCCCGAGACGGAGCAGAAGCAGACAGACCGGCACGGGCGGAAAGCAGACAGGCCGATATCGCATGTCGAAAGCATGTGATAGCAAACGAAGAGTAATGAAAGAAATGTGGCGTGCATACACTTTCATTCGATACTTTCGCTGGGTGGGGAAAGCGAAAGCGGGGCCGTATCGAGCACCTACCTTCCACCTCAACCTTTCCTGCGTTCCCGATCGCTCTGCGTGCGTGGATCGCGCACAGGGTGCGCTCCTACATGCGTTCCGTAGCAGCACTGTCTCGAGCACCCACCCCTCACCCCAACCCTCTCCCCGGAGGGGAGAGGGAGATGTGGCGCCTCGACGGGAAATGACGATCAGACCTCGAAGAGAACCATCCCAACGCCTGACACTGGAAATGGCGCAGCTACAAAGCCCGCGGCAGGCGAGCCAGGGCACGCAGACGCGACAATCGGAGCGCACCACTCTGGATCCCTGCCTGCGCAGGGATGACGAGTAGGAAGGTGTGCGCAAGTTTGCTCCGTCGGAGCAGTAATGCGGGGCGACGTTCTTCGCAGTACGCGCTAATCCCGCCAACGCAGGGATGACCAACAAAAGCTACGCAAAGCAAACCACTCAAACCAGCGTAACTTCCACACCAGCCCCGCGCAGCGACTCAACAACCTTCGCCTCAGCACTGGTATCAGTAATAACGCGATGCAAATGCTGCACCGGAGTAATCACAGACAAACTCCGCTGCCCCAACTTGCTCGCATCAAACACCGCAATAGTCTCCCGCGAGACACGAATCATCAGCGCATTGAGCGAGGCCTCAAGCGGATCGGGCGTGGTCACACCCACCACGGGATCAAGACCATCCACACCAAGAAAAAGTTTGTCCGCGGAAAGCTTCGACAACGCCTGCTCCGCATCCGGCCCGACCAGCGAGTACGAGGTATCGCGCAACAGGCCGCCGAGCATCATCACGCGGATGTGCGGCAAGCCCGACAGCTCCAACGCGATATTGAGCGCATTGGTGATGACGGTGAGCGACTCGAACTTCATCTGGCGGATCTGCCGCGCGATCTCCACGGTGGTGGAGCCAGAGTCGAGGATGATCGTTTCGCCATCGTTGATCAGTCGCGCGGCGGCTTGGCCGACGCGCAGCTTCTGCGCGTGGTAGCGCGTCTCTTTGATGTTCAGCGGCGTGTCGTGCGTACTCGGCGCGGGAGCCGGCAGGGCGCCGCCGTGCGAGCGCGCGATGGCCGAGTTGCGCGCGAGTGCTTCCAGATCGTTGCGGATGGTGACGGCGGACGTGCGAAAGCGACTGGCCAGCTCCTCTACCGTGGCGCGGCCCTGATCCTCGACGTACTCGACGATCAGGCGCCGGCGTTCCTCCACCAGCAGGCGACGCGAAGGGGCGGAGGCTTGGTCTTCACTCATGCAGGGAGGCTCGGCAGGCGCAAAAGTCGGGCAGCGTTGTCATGGTATACCTTGCGCAGGATAGCGTCAGGCAGGTCCAGCCCATAGATCGACCAGCGCCCCTGCGGTGGCGTTTCGGCCGGCGCGTAATCGAAGTACTCGTCGTCAGTTTCCAGAAAGCGGTAGTAGATCTCGTACAGCGCGTCGCCGAACAGTTGCTGCGGTACGTCGTCGCCGTAGGGCGATGGCACCGCGTCGGTGCCGAACAGGATGCGGTCCTGATAGCGCTCGAAGAAACGTCGCGCCGTGCGCGGCTGGCGGCCGAGTTCGCCGATGCGGGCGCTGATGTCCACCACCGTGTTGGGGTAGCGATCCAGGCAGGCGGACACCGCCTCCAGATTCTCCGCGCCGTTGCCTACATGCATCAGCGCGAAGGTGGTGCGCGGATGGCGCGCGATCATGCGGTCGCGTGCGGCAAGGATCTCGGCGTTGCTGGGAAATTCGGGGCCGTAGAACGACCAGTCCGGATGACGGCTGAGTTCTTCGTAGCGTTCGTTGCCGGGGTCGGTGGGCAGGAAGAATGCCTCCGGGTCCGACACGTGCAGGAACACGGGCATGCCGTAGGCCGCGCAGGCTTCCCACATCGGATCGAAGCGGCGGTCGTCCACCGCCACCAGCGGACCACTGTCGATGTGCTCACGCAGATAGAGACCAAGCGTTTTCAGCAACTTCAAGCCGCGCGCACCGATGCGGTGCGCATGCTCGATCGCATCGCCTTGCAACTGCGCGTAATCCGGCCGATCGAACCATTCGAAGGAAGGCTCTGTAAGGGTGAGGAAGCGTCCTGGTGCGGCCTGGTCAAACAGGCGGATGGCTTGTTCCAGTCCCTTGCCGGTGCCGCCGGTGAGGTTGACCAGCGTGCGGATACCCTTGCGGTCCATCACCGGCAACAGATCTTCGGGCTGTGCGAATACGGTGATCTCTTCGCCCACCGACACGCCGTTGCGCACGTTGGCGGTCCAGGTGAGATGCGCATGCATGTCGATCACCGGGAAGCGCGGGCGCTCCACCCGCGTCTGCTTCACGTGCAGCATGCTGCGCGGCTTGAAGTCGCATAGGCGCAGCGCGCTCTTGCTCGCATCGGGTGCGGTCTTGAGCTGGTTCTTGCTGCCTTCGACGCGCACAGTGCCGACGCCGGTGGGCGGTGCGCAGCAGAAGCAGGAGGGGGCTTGGCTCATTATTGAAGACGTCTCGATGTCTGCTCTTACTTCCTCTCCCCTCCGGGGAGAGGATTGAGGTGAGGGGCGGGTGCTTGCGATGGCGTTGGTTCTAAAGCGCTCTAAAAGCAAGCGTTATTCCGAGCACCCACCCCTCGCCCCAGCCCTCTCCCCGGAGGGGAGAGGGCGTTAAAGGCGTTAGCGCGGGTACTTCGCCATGATCTTGTGCACTTCCTTGACCAGCGCCACAGCCTGGTCCAGCGGGCGCAGCCACATGTTGCGGCCGAACATCACGCCCTGCGCGCCGGAGGCCATGTAGAACTCGACCTTGCGCAGCACCGCCGCGTCGTCGTCGTTCTTTTCGCCGCCGGAGAACAGCACCATGGTGCGGCCGGCCGAGCGCACTACACGCTGGCTGCGCGTGCTGGCGTCTTCATCCAGCTTGTCGTACGGGGCAGGTGCGTTGGTGCGGTTGTCATTGGGCTCGTGCAGCTTGACGATGTCGGCGCCCAGCTCCACCGCGACACGTGCGGCGTAGTCCTGCGCGAACAGGCTGTTCTTGCCGCCCTTGGCTTCGACGGCCTCGCCACGCGGATACGACCACACCACCAGCGGCATGCCGTAGCGCTCGCAATCCTGGCGCACTTTTTCAAACTGGCGGAACTCGTCGTGCTGGCGCGGCGAACCCACATACATGGTGTAGCCGACCGCGTCGGCACCGAGACGCACGGCGTCTTCCACCGAAGCGAACAGCGGCGAAGTGGCCTCCGCATCGCTGGGGATGTTGGTCTTGCCGTTGAGCTTGAGGATCAGCGGAATGCGGCCGGCGTAATCGCCCATGTACTTCTCGGCCAGACCCACGCCCAGCGCGATCGCGGAGAAGTTGCCTTCCACCGCCAGGCGGAACTGGTACTCCGGATCGATCGCCGGCGGGTTGGGGAAGAAATCGGTGGGGCCGTGTTCCAGGCCCTGGTCCAGCGGCAGCACCAGCAGGCTGCCATTACGCGGGCCGTGACCATAGAGAAG
Organism: Dyella sp. OK004; assembly: GCF_900114495.1. GTDB lineage: Bacteria > Pseudomonadota > Gammaproteobacteria > Xanthomonadales > Rhodanobacteraceae > Dyella_D. The sequence goes on from NZ_FOZI01000005.1 coordinate 34,523, forward strand.
GCGCCACAGACGTGCGCGCTTGCCGTGCGAAAGCGACAATTTCGAAAACTTTTCGGAAGCTTTCGAAAGGGCTTGTAAGCTCTGATTCATTTCGAATACCCTGAATTCCGTGACAGAACGGTTTCACATTCGAGCGAATCGGGCAAAATGTCAATACTTGATAAGAAAACGAAAGCAAATGATGCCCTCGTGGAACTGCGTGCGCGCCCCCTGGCGGAGCAGCAGGCGGCGGGCTACGCCGATACTTTGCGCGAGATTCTTCAGCAGCCGGCGACCTGGCGCGGCACCGCCGCCTTGTTGCGCGAGCCGGCGGTGCGCGAATGCATCGCGCGGGCACTGACGCCGCGGCCCGCTTCCATCGTGCTGACCGGTTCCGGCAGCTCCATGTATATCGGCGAATGTCTGGCGCCCACGCTGCAGGCTGGGCTCGGCATTTCTACGCAGGCGATCGCCGCTGGCACCTTGCTCACGCATTGGCGCAGCGTGCTGCCGCCGGGGCCGGGCTTGCTGATTTCGCTGGCGCGCTCGGGCGACAGCCCGGAGAGCGGCGGTGTGGTGGATCGCCTGTTGGCCGACAAGCCGGACTGGCGCCATCTGGTCATCACCTGTAACGCCAACGGCAAACTCGCCACGCGCTACAACGACGACCCGCGCGTCAGCGTGGTGGTGCTGGACGAGCGCACCAACGACCGCAGCCTGGTGATGACCAGTAGCTTTACCAATTTGCTGCTGGCCGGCAGCGGCCTGTTGCTCGGCACGCAGGATGAACTCTCCGAAGCTGCGGTGTCGCGCCTGGCGTCGACGGTGGAGCAGGTGTTCGCGCAGCAGGCCGACGCGCTGGCGCAACTCGCGTCGCGCGATGTCGAAGCAGCGGTGTATCTCGGCAGCGGCGGCGCCATCGGCGCGGCGCGCGAGGTGGCGTTGAAGATGCTGGAGATGACCGGCGGCAAGGTCATCACCATGGCTGAAACTTTCCTCGGCCTGCGGCACGGGCCGATGTCGAGCATCCGTCCGTCCACCTTGATCGTGGCGCTGCTGTCGCCCGATCCGGCGGTGCGTGGTTACGAACTCGATCTGCTGCGCGAGTTGTCGCGCAAGCAACTGGGCATGGCGAAGTTGCTGGTGGGCGAGAACCTGCCCGCCGAGGTGATCGCGCCGGGCGATGTGGCGATCGATCTGCATGGCCTTGGCCATGACGGCGAACTGCCGTCGCATCTGGCTGGCGTGGTCGTGGGGCAATTGCTGGCGATGTTCCGCTGTCTGCAGCTGGGCGACCGCCCGGACACGCCCTCGCAGGGCGTGCTCACTCGCGTAGTGCAGGACTTCACCCTGCACGGGGCGGACGCGTGACAGCCGCTGGCCCCGTGAAGCGCGCGCTGGTAGTGGGCGAGATCAATGTCGATCTCGTGCTCAAGGGCCTGCACGCCGCACCGGCGCCAGGCCAGGAAGTGCTGGCCGACGATTTCCTGATGACGCCGGGCAGCTCTTCGATGATCTGTGCGATGGGGCTGGCGCGGCTGGGTAATCCGGTGGCATTCCACGGCAAGCTCGGCCTCGATACCTGGGGCGAATACTGCCTCGGTGCCTTGCGCGACGCGGGCATCGACGTGGCGTCGCTGCGGCCCGATCCCGCATTGCGTACCGGCGTCACGGTGTCGCTTTCCACGCCGAGCGACCGCTCGCTGGTGACCTTTGCCGGCGCTATCGCGTCGATGCATGCGGATGAGGTGAGCGCCGGGCTGCTGGCGAAAGCCGATCACCTGCACGTGTCTTCTTACTACCTGCAGAAGGCGCTGCGCCCCGGTTGCCGCGAGTTGTTTGCGCGCGCGCATGCGGCGGGGCTCAGCACCTCACTTGATCCAGGTTTCGATCCGGCGCGGCAGTGGGGCTCCGATCTGAGCGAGACCCTGCATGAAGTCGATCTGTTCCTGCCCAACGAGGAGGAACTGAAAGCGATCACCGGGTACCACGATGTGCGCGATGCGCTGACCGCGCTCGATAACGGGCGCACACGTACGGTGGTCAAGCGCGGCCGCTTTGGCTGCGCCACCTTGCATGAAGGCGAGCTGCTCGAAGTCCCTGCCTATGTGGTCGATGCCGTGGACAGCACCGGTGCGGGCGACTCGTTCGATGCCGGCTTCCTGCACGCCTGGCTGCGCCAGTGGCCGCTGCGCAATTGCATGCGCTGGGGCAGTGCATGCGGCAGCCTGTCTACGCGCGGCATTGGCGGTACTACGCGGCAGGCCAATGCGGAAGAGGCGAATGCGCTGGTGGCGAACGCGCCATGATCACGGTCGGTGGATTCAATACGGCGATCGACCGGCTGATCAAGGTCGACGCCTTGCGTTGCGGCGAGATCAATCGCGCGCTGGACGAGCAGGTCTATCCCGGCGGAAAAGGGCTACACGTCGCGCAGACCATCGCCGCGCTGGGCGAGCGAGTGCAGCTGGTGGGCCTGGTCGACGCGGCGCACCGCAATCTGATCGCGAAGCATCTGAGCAAGCGCGGCACCTTGTTCCATGGTGTCGAGATCGCGGCCAGCATCCGCACCTGCCTGGCCGTGCAGGATGCATCCGGCAAGATCACCGAAGTACTCGGCCAGGGGCCGCAGCTCAGCGCGGCGCAACGCGACGATCTGCTGCTGACCTTCCGGCGCTGCATCGATGAAAGCGATCTGCTGATTCTTTCCGGCAGCCTGCCGCGCGGCATGGCGGAGACCACCTATGCCGAGCTGGCCACGCAGGTGCATGCCATGGGCAAGCGCTGCATGGTCGATGCGAGCGGCGCGGTGATGCGGCATGCGTGGCAGGCGCAGCCGTTCCTGGTCAAGCCGAATCGCGACGAGATCACCGAGTTGCTGGGGCATCCCGTCGAGGATCTCGCGGCGGCCGCCGATGCCGCGCTCGAACTGTATTCGCGCGGCGTAGCGATGCCGGTGGTGAGCATGGGGGCGATGGGCGCTGTCGCCGTCGACGCCAGCGGTGTCTGGCACGCCTCGATTGTATTGACGGAGATCCGCAACACGGTCGGCTCAGGCGATTGCCTGCTGGCCGGTATGGCGGTGGGCGTCGTGCGCGGGATGTCGCTGGAACAGACGTTGCGCCTGGGCGTGGCCTGCGGCGCCGCCAATGCGGCTGCCGAGGAGACCGGCTACGTCGAGCGAAAGATGGTGGAGCGCCTGCTTCCACAGGTGCGCTTGCAGCGCCTGGCGGATGCGGTGAAACGGAGTTGGACGGAACTGAGTTGAGCAGGCGGCCGTGCCTTGGGAGGCGCGGCTGTTTGCGAGGGAGCTTTCAAAGGTAACGAAAACACGCTTGTGGAGCGGTGGAGTTTCCACGGGCAACCATCAACGACTGCACCGGACGGGGAGCAACACAGGTGTCCGCGCAGTCCGCTAGCGAACCACGGGAGAGGGTAGTCATGCGTGCAAAGAAAAGCGGTGGCTGTACGGTCAATGGCAGGGGGAAGCACCTGCTCGCTTCGTCCATCAGCAAGTCGGTGATGGCCATGCAGTTGGCGTGGGGATTGGGCGGCCTCGCGTTCGCAGGCACTGTCTTCGCGCAGGTCGATACGTCCGCACCGGCGGATGCCGCCGCGAAGCCGGCGAAGAAGCAGGACAAGGACGCCGCTCCCGAAAAGGCCGTGCGCTTGCAGCAGGTCACCGTTACCGGCTCGAACATCCGCAGCGTCGACGTGGCGGATGCGCAGCCGGTCATCACGATTGATCGCGTTGCCATCGAGCGCCAGGGTTTCGCTACGGTCGGCCAGATCTTGCAGAACATCTCTTCCGCCGCCACGCCCGATCTCAGCATGTCGGCACCCGGCGATCTCGGCCCCAACCAGGGTGGCCAGTTCATCAACCTGCGCGGCCTTGGCGCACCGCGCACGCTGGTGTTGGTGGACGGCCAGCGCATTGGTGCCGCGCACGGTGGCTACACCAACGTCAACGTCATCCCCGCCTCGGTCATCGATCACATCGACGTGCTAGCCAACGGCGCTTCGGCGATCTACGGTTCCGACGCGATTGCCGGCGTGATCAACATCATCACCCGCAAGAATTACAACGGTGCCGAGATCAATACCTATAACGGCATCTACTCGCCGCACGGCGACGGCATGCAGAGCCAGTACGACTTCACTTTCGGCAAGAGCACCGACAAGTGGGGCGTGGTGTTCAGCGCCTCCTACCAGAACCAGCGCCCGGTCTGGACCAGCTCGCGCGACTTTTCGAGCTACCCGTGGACCGACCGCCATCCTTACTACGGCCGTACCTATGTGGGTCTGCAGCCGATCATCAGCAATGCAGCGTTCCCCGACGGCAGCCATCACGCGGTGGTGCTGAATCAGGGCGGCGATCCGTTCAACCTCGGCGACTATCACCGGGTGCGTCCACGTGTGTTCAATGACGGTGGTGATGTGGGCAGCCTCGCCGATGCCGGCGACTACACCTACAACAATCTCAGCGGCCACCAGAACATGCTGCGCACGGCCGATACAACCAAGAACCTGTATCTGGACACGCACTACAACATCACCTCGAACATCACCGCGCACTTCAATGCCGGCTACAACATCGACCACGAGAAGGCGACGGCGGGCACCAGCACCATGTACAGCGGCATGGGCGGACATGACGACTTTCCGTCGCTGCTATCGGCCGACAGCTACTACAACCCGTACAACCAGCCGGGGGTGACGCCGCAGGATGTGAAGTTCTACCGCAAGCTCGCCGGCATCACCTTCAACAGCTACAACAATCCCAAGAACTATCGCTATAGCGTCGGGCTGGAAGGCAACTTCAGCATGGGCGATCACCTGTTCAACTGGGACGTCAACTACTACGACAGCAAGATCACCGGTGTTAACACGCGCACGGGTTACTTCAACCTGCTGCATGCGCGCGATGGACTGGGGCCGTCGTTCAAGGGCGCCGATGGCGTGGTCCGCTGCGGCACGCCGGGCAATGTGATCGCCGGCTGCGTGCCGGTGAATGCGCTGGGTACCCTCACATCGGAGATGCTGCAGTATCTGCAGGTCAACAGCGTGGAGCATTACGGCAGCGAGGAAAAGGCAGCGACGGCCGATTTCGGCGGCAACCTGTTCGCGCTGCCCGGCGGCGATTTCAGTTTCGCCACCGGTGTGCAGCATCGCACCGTATCCGGCTACGACAGCCCGGATTCGTTCGCGGCGGCCGGTTACTCCACCGATGGCGCGGTCGGCCCGAACAAGGGCAGCTACTTCTTGAACGAGGCATATGCCGAGGTCAACGCGCCGCTGGCGAAAGACTTGCCGGGCATCCGCAGCCTGTCGCTGGACGCCGCGATCCGCTATTCGAACTACAGCAACTTCGGCAGCACCACCAACAGCTCGTTCAAGCTGACCTGGCAGCCGATCGAAGACCTGCTGGTGCGTGCGAGCTACGGTACGGGCTTTCGCGCACCCACGGTCAACGACCTCTATCAGGGGCGCTATAACGCGGGCGGCTTCACCGATCCCTGCGATGCGGTGTACGGGCCGGCCGGCTACGGCTACAGCCCGGTGGTGGCGCAGCGCTGCCTGACCGGTTTTGGCGGGTTGCCCGGCGTGGGCGCCAACTTCCGCCAGGTCGACCTCACGGGTCTGCCGGTGACCCAGGCCGACGCGGCCGGCATCACCGAGAGCTTCAACGGCGGCAACCCGCATCTCAAGCCGGAGACTTCGTACAACGGACAGGTCGGCCTGGTGTTCAGCCCGTCGTGGTTGCAGGGCTTCAACTTCACGCTCGACTACTGGCGCTACAACATCCGCAACCTGATCACCGGCATCACCAATGACCAGGTGCTGGCCAACTGCTACCAGTTCGGCATTGCCTCGTCTTGCGGCCAGTTCCAGCGCCAGGCGGGCTCCAACCAGATCATCAACCTGTTGAATCTGGAAACCAATGCGGGCTGGCAGAAGACGAGCGGTTACGACTTCTCGTTTGCCTATGCCTTGCCCAAGTACTCGTTCGGCCAGTTCAAGCTGGGTCTGTCGGGTACCTACGTCGATAGTTACAACATGCTGCCGACACTCGGGTCGGCCGAGGTCCATGGTGCGGGCATTGCCTCGTCGCAGACTGCGATGTCGGTGTGGCGCTTGCGTGGCAATTTCACCATCGACTGGTCGTGGCACGACTTCGGCGCGAACTGGACCATGCGTTACTTCTCGCCGCTGAAGGCGCCGTGCGCGTTCCCGCCGCCGGATTCGCGCTCGGCGTTCCCGTGCTCCTTGCCGGACTACTACGCGCCGGGCTCGGGCCCGCAGCCGATGACGCAGATTGCCTCGGTCACCTTCAACGATGCGCAGGTGTACTGGAAGGCGCCGTGGAATGGCACGTTCTCGCTGGGCGCGAACAACGTCTTCAATCGCAAGGGTCCATACGTCTACGGTGGCTATGCGGGCAGCGACACGCCCTACAACTACAACGCCTCGTACGACATCGGCCGCTACGTGTACCTGCGCTATCAGCAGAAGTTCTGACGCGCTCCATTGGAAGGGGCGCGGCAAACAGGCCGCGCTCCCTCTCTTTCCATTCGCCTGCGCTGGTGTAGGGCCATCGCGGGGACTTCGAACAAGGATGAGGTTTCAGGCATGTCACAAATTTCAGGTTCTATGCGATGCACCCATGGCACGACGCCGTCTCGCGGCCGCTATGTCGTCCAGCGCAAATTCCTTGCGGCCATGTTGGCGGCCGGCATGGTCAGCCTGTTGAATGCCGCGCCAAATGAGCAGGCGGCCGCATTCACCAAGCAGGGCGATGCACAGCAGTTTGGCAATGCGAGCATCGCCGCAAAGTGGAAGCTGGCCGGTAGCAAGCTCAGCGACATGGTGGTGACCGATGGGCTGAACCATCAGGACATCGCGGTGAGCGCACCGTTCGCGCTGACCTTGTCGGATGGCAGCAAGCTGGGCGCAGGCGATCTGCGTGTGCTGTCTGCGCCCAGGCAGGTAAAGCTGCCGGCCGATCCGAAGGCATCGCGCCTGGCGGAGCGTCTTCCCGGCAGTGCGGTGCAGGCGAGTTTCGGCGACGAGGCCGGCCGCTTCCGCATCGACTGGCAGTGGGTGCAGCGCGACGGTTCGGACTATCTGCGCGAAATCGTCACCATCACCGCGCTGAAACAGGACGAGGCAATCAAGCGGGTGGATCTGCTGCAGTCCAAGGCGGCAGATGCGGAGGTGGTCGGCACGGTCGCGGGTTCGCCGGTGGTCGCCGGCAACGATTACTTTGGCTTCGAGCATCCGCTGTCGAGCAGCGAAGTGCATGGCAGCCAGGTGCGCCTGTGGATCGATCGCGAGCTGCCGCTGCACAAGGGGCAGTCGGTGACCTATTCGGCGGTGGTCGGCACCACGCATGGCGATCAGCTGCGGCGTGACTTCGCCAAGTACATCGAGCGCGAGCGGGCAAGGCCGTACCAGCCGTTCCTGCATTACAACTCGTGGTACGACATCGGTTACTTCACGCCTTACACCGAGGCGCAGGCGCTGGACCGCATCCACACCTTCGGTGAGGAGTTGAGCGTCAAGCGTAAGGTGAAGCTGGATTCGTTCCTGTTCGACGATGGCTGGGACGACCGCAGCGGAAGCTGGCATTTCAGCAAGGACTTCCCGCACGGTTTTCTGCCGCTGCGCGACGCCGCCGCGAAATACGGCGCGGCGCCTGGCATGTGGCTGTCGCCGTGGGGCGGCTATGGCCCGCCGGCCAAGGAGCGTGCGGAGAACGGTGCCAAGGCGGGTTACGAAATCATTGATCGCGGCCTGGCGCTGTCCGGTCCGAAGTACTACCAGCGCTTCCACGACGCCGTGATGGAACTGGTGCACAAGGATGGCATCAATCAGTTCAAGTTCGACGGCACCGGCAATGCCAACAAGGTGTTTCCGGGCAGCGTGTTCGACAGCGACTTTGGCGCGGCAATCCAGCTGATCGAGGATATCCGCGCGGCCAAGCCGGATCTCTTCATCAACCTCACCACGGGTACCACCGCGTCGCCGTTCTGGCTGCGCTACGCCGACTCGATCTGGCGCGACGGTGAGGACGATGAGCTGACCGGTGTCGGCAGCAAGCGCGAGCGCTGGATCACTTACCGCGACCGCGAGACGTACCACAACATCGTGGTGAAGGGCCCGCTGTTCCCGCTCAACTCGCTGATGCTCCACGGCATCATCTACGCGAAGGAAAATCGCAAGCTCAACACCGATCCGGGCCATGACTTCGCCAACGAAGTGCATTCGTACTTCGCCACCGGCACCCAGCTGCAGGAGATGTACATCACCCCGTCGCTGCTGAGCACGCAGGACTGGGACGTGCTGGCTGAAGCGGCGCGCTGGTCGCGCGCCAATGCCGACGTGCTGCGCGATACGCACTGGATCGGTGGCGATCCGGGCCGGCTGGATGTGTACGGCTGGGCGGCATGGTCGCCAAAGAAGTCGATCGTCACCTTCCGCAACCCGAGCGCGCAGGCGCAGACGGCGGTGATCGATCTGCCACGTCAGCTTGAGCTGCCGGCCGATGCGGCGCGGCGCTTCAGCGTGCGCGATGTGTGGAAGAGCGGCGGCGATGTTGTGCCGAAGGAACTCGATACCGATCACACCGGCACGATACGGCTCGCGCCGTTCGAGGTGCTGACGCTGGAGTTGACGCCGACATCGTGAGTGCTGACGACCGCTTGCGCTCGTAATTTGGAAAAGAGGCAAGCAAGTTCGTGGGCAGAAGGCGTTTTCACGGTTAACCACAACAGCCTGTAGCAGAGGGGAGAGGTCGTTTCTGCGCAGCGCGATAACGAACCACGGGAGAGGCAATCCATGCGTATTGAAAAGAAAGGTGGCTTTATTGCCGAAGGCAACGCTGTCGGTTTCAGGCGAACCATGCTCGCCATCGGCTTGTTGGTTGCGCTTGGCGCGAACACTGCGCACGCGCAGTCGACGACCAGCAGCATTTTTGGCCGGGCGCAGGCGGGTGATAGTGTCACCATCCGCAGCAGCACAGGCCTGACACGTACCGTCAGTGTCGACAGTCAGGGGCGATACAACGCGCCTTTGCTTCCGGTCGGTACGTATTCGGTCACCGTGATGCATGACGGCAAAGAGGTGCAGCATCGCGATGACGTGCAGCTGAAAGTGGGCGCCGGCGTGGATGTGTCGTTTGGCAGCGAGCCCGCTGCGGGCGATGCGGCGAACGCCAAACAGCTGGCGGGCGTCTCCGTGTCGGCCAATGCACTGCCGCCGATTGACGTGAGCACGGTGGATTCGCGCACCGTGGTGACGTCCGAGCAGCTAGCCCGGCTGCCGTTGCCGCGCACCGCCGAGGCAGCCGCCTTGCTGGCGCCGGGAACGGTCAACTCATCCATCGGCGCAGCGGGTATCAATGGCGCGCCGCTGGTCAGCTTCGGTGGTTCTTCGGTCACGGAGAACGCGTACTACATCAACGGATTCAACACGACGGATCCGATGGGCTCCAACGGCGGTATCACGCTTCCCTATGGCTCGATCGATCAGGAAGAGGTTTACACCGGCGGCTATAGCGCCCAGTACGGCCGCAGTGATGGCGGCGTGCTCAACATGGTGGGCAAGAGCGGTACCAACGTGTGGCATTTCGGTGGACAGTATCTTTACGAGCCGTCTGGCCTGCGCGCGGGTCAGAACAATACCTACTACGCGAACGGTTTGCCGCCTTCCCCGGTGGCCGGGCGCTTGTACAGCCCCAACAACCAGAACAACTTCTGGCGTTCCACCTACGATATCTATCTGGGTGGCCCGCTGATCAAGGATCGCCTCTTTCTGTTCGCCTCCGCCGAGATGGAACAGCGGCAAGGCAACACGGTGGGCAATGTCACCGCGGGCACCGATACGCACTACACCTACAAAACGCCGAAGTGGTACACCAAGATCAACTGGAACATCACCGACAGCAACCTGCTTGAATTGACCGGTGCCTCCGACATCTACAAAACGTCGGGGACGATCTACAACTACGACTACAACGCCCTGCGTGATACCGGCCTCAACGGACAGGCCCAGTCCAATCAGACCGGCGGCAAGATGTGGTCCGGCAAGTTCACCAGTTATCTCACCGACAGCCTCACCCTGACGGCGCTGTACGGCAAGATGACGACTTACCTCTACAACCAGGTGCCGGGCTACAACCCGGATCTGGCTTACATCCTGAGTGCCACCAACCAGAATCCCGCCCTCAATGGCGGTGTGCCAAACATCGGTCAACAGACGGTCAGGTACGCACCCACTCCAGGCGCCAACAACAAGACCAGCAATTTTCGCCTCAGCCTTACCTATGTACTGGGCAGCCACACCCTCACCGCCGGCATCGACAATTTGCGGGCAAGCGCGAACGGGGCCATCAATCTGACATCAGGGCCCGGCTACAACTGGATATACGGTTACACGAGTCATCCCGACAAGCCGTTGAATGCCAACCTGGGTGTCCCTGCGCTGATCGGGTTTCCGAACGGCGGCAGCGGCTACTACGCGATGAAGTACATCAATGCGGATGGTGGCGATCTGACGTCTGTGCAGAATGCGCAGTTCGTCGAAGACCTGTGGCAAGTCAACGACCGTTGGCTGCTATCGCTGGGCCTGCGCAACGACGGCTTTACCAACAACAACAAGCTCGGCCAGCCCTATATGCGGCAAACCACGCCGCAGTGGGCACCGCGCCTGGGCTTCAGTTGGGACGTGAACGGTGACGGCAGCTTCAAGGTGTTCGGCAATGCCGGGCGTTACAACCTCGGGTCGCCACTGTCTCCGGGTGGCATCGCCAACGGCGTGCTGCGCACCAGGGAATACTTTACCTACACCGGCATCGCCGCCGATGGCACACCGACCGGTCTGACCCATGTGGCAGGGCCGGTGGCAAGCAACAATTTCTATGGCCAGGTGTTCGATCCCCGCACGGTCACCGTGGAGAACATCAAGGCCATGAGCCAGGATGAATTCATGGCGGGCTTCGCCAAGACGGCAGGACCGAACTGGGTCTATGGCGGCAAGCTCACGCTGCGCATTCTGCGTCAGCAGATCGACGACTACTGCGATACCGACGCGGTGTTCGCCAAGGCGGCTGCCTTGGGCGTCGTGGGGGCCGATGCCACCAACAACGCCTCTTGCTACTACATCAATCCCGGTGAGGCCAATACCTTCGCGATCCGGGATTTGAGCGGCGTGTTCCACGACGTACGCATGACCAACGCCGAGATGCACTTCCCTCGCATGGTGCGCAAGTACTACGGGCTGGAGGGTTATCTGGAGCATCCCTTTGATGGCCGGTGGTACGGCAAGGTCGATTACACCTTCTCGCGCAGCTACGGCAATACCGAGGGCTGGGGGCAATCGAGCCAGGGTGGCTCGGGCGGAACGCAGAACTCCCAGTGGGACTATCCCGGGTTGATGGTGTATTCCGGCGGCCCGCAGGGTAACGACCATACGCATCAGCTGAAGGCGTTCGGCTACTACCAGGTGACCCCTGAGTGGATGGTGTCCGCCAACCTGAGCCTGATGTCGGGTGGCCCCAAGTTCTGTTATGGCCTGTATGGCACGGATCCCTACAACACGGGCACTAACGACCCGGATGGCTATGGCTCCGGCTATCACTGGTGCAACGGACGGCCCGCGGCACCGGGAGCCGCCGGTCGCCTGCCGTGGATCAAGCAGCTCGATCTCGGTGTCCGCTACCGCCCTGCGTTTGCCAAGCACAAGTTGGGCTTCAGCCTGGACGTATTCAATGTGACCAACAGCCAGGCGCCGCTGGGCGTGAACAGCACGCTGTACACCGACACCACCGGCACCATGAACCCGGCCTATGGCACGCCGATCACGTTGCAGCCACCTCGCTATGTGCGGTTGGGCGTCACCTACGACTACTGAGACGACAGGCGACAACGCGCCATGGTGTCTTGCGGGAATTCGTGCGCCGTCCGGCATCTGCCGGGCGGCGCCCCGAAACGGCCTGCATGAAAAAAACAGATCCCATGAGGATCATGAGGAGTTGAACATGCGTTTGCTGGCTGGACTTTTTCTGGGCCTTCTCCTGCCTGGCTTGAACGCACATGCCCAGGTAAGGGTTTGGGAAGGCAGCATGTCAATTCCCACGTCAGACGAGGGAGCGCCGGATGAAAATCCGCCTTTTGACATCTACGGGAAAGACAAAGAACGGTTCAACTACCCATACACCATGCGCAGGGTGGTTCGTGCGACCGAGAGCCTTCATGACTACCGCACGCTCTTTCTTGAAAACGAATATCTGAAGTGTTCTGTCCTGCCCGATCTTGGCGGTCGCATCTATACGTGCATCGACAAGATCAATGGCCAGCCGATGTTCTATGCCAATCCCACCATCAAGAAGGCCCTCATTGGCTATCGCGGTGTCTGGGCCACGTTCGGGGTGGAGTTCAATTTCCCCGTGTCCCATAACTGGGTCACGCTTTCTCCGGTCGATTACTCGTACGGCAGCAGGCCGGATGGCAGTGCATCGATCGTTGTCGGAAATCGAGACCGGGTCTATGGCATGGAGTGGCGTGTGGAGTTGGTGCTCCGCCCAGGCAGCACGGTTCTCGAAGAAAAAGTCACACTCTCAAATCCAAGCGACGTGAGGCATCGGTTCTACTGGTGGAACAACGCCGGTGTCCAGGTTTGGGATGATTCGAAGATTTTCTATCCCACGCCATTCACGGCGAGTCATGGTTTCACCTACATAGATACCTGGCCGGTCAATGAGAAAGGGCGCGATCTCAGCATCGTCGGCAATCATCTGGATGGCCCGGTGTCGCAATTCGTCCACGCGAGCAGGGAGCCGTTCACGGGGGTCTATCACCCGCGCACGGATGCGGGGGTTGTCCATTACGCCGAGTTCGCCGATCTGCCGGCCAAGAAGGTCTTCAGCTTCGGTGCCGATGCCAAGGGGCTTGCGTGGCACCAGGCTCTGTCCGACAACGACAGTGGCTATATCGAGTTGCAGAACGGGCTGTTCCGCAACCAGGAAACCTACGGTTTTCTTGAGCCGCAACAGGTCATTCGATTCAGTGAGTTCTGGATGCCGGTGCGGCAGATCGGCGGGATTTCCCGTGCGAATCTGAACGGGGTGGTGTCCATGGCGAGAAAAGCTGGCAAGAACGGCAAGGACACCCTGACGATTGCCCTCAACGCCAATTCACGGATACCCGATGCTCGGATAAAGGTTCGGGAGGGTGACGACATCGTGCTCGACGAACCCGTATCGCTTGATCCCGCGAAGACCTGGTCGCATGCCTTTGAAGTCCGGTCGGCCGACCGGAAATATACGTTCACGCTGGAGAGCAAGGACCATCAGGTTCTCTTGACGCAGACCGAAGGCAAGTACGACTGGACGCCAAAGGATCAAGTCCATGTCGGCGCGCAGCCGACTTACGCTGCCGCCGCAGACAGCTATCTTCAGCGGGGCAGGGACAAGGAGCTGTATGGCAACCTGCTTGCGGCCTGGGAGATCTATACCGACGGGCTCGCCGCATCACCCAACCATGTGGAGCTTCTGAAGGCCAAAGGCCGACTTGGCGTGAGCCTGTTTCGTTTCGAAGAAGCCTCTCGTCTGCTCAAACAGGCGGAAGATCGCGATACCTCGGACGGAGAGACGCGCTATTACCGCGGCATAGCGGAAGAAGCACTGGGACATCGAAGCGAAGCAAGAATCGAATTTGAAGCCGCTTATCGTGACCCTTCCTACCGCACGTCTGGAGGCCTGCTGCTGGCCGAGCTTCTGGCGAGTGACCATGGCATGTCGGATGCGCTGAACGTTCTTGCCGGGATCTGCCCTGACCCGGTGGGCCCGTCGAGCGTGCAACGTTGCCTGGAAGACCGCGTCGCCCTTGAACGGACCAACGGCCATGCCGATCGCGCGCGGAAGCTCGCAGAGGCATCGTTGGCACAGTACCCGACCAGTGCTTTCTTGAAGAACGAGCTGTCGAACCTGGGTTCGCGGATGCCCGATCTTGATGCTCATCTGTCGGCGGATCCGAACAGGATCCTTGAGCTGGTGACCCAGTACAACCAACTGGGACTCTACGCCGACTCGCTCGCTCTGCTGTCGCGCACCTACCCTGATGTCCCCTCGCTTCAGAGCGAGCCGGGCGAGCTCTCGCCCGGCAAGCATCCGATGCTTGCCTACTACAGGGGTTTCGTTCGAGAACAGCTTGGACAGTCGGGAAAGAAGGACTGGCAGGGAGCCTCCCGGATGCCGCTTGGCTATGTCTTTCCGAACAGGCGAGCATCGATGACGGTCTTGCGTGCGGCGATTGCCGCCAACCCTTCGGATGCCTCCGCACACTTCCTGCTGGGGACGTTGCTGTTTTCCAAGGGAAGGGTGGATGAAGCGTTGGAAGAGTGGCGTCGTACGGCCAGCATCCGGCCCGACACGCCAACCTTGGATGCCGATATGGGACGTGCGCTGCTGGACATCAAGAACCAGCCTGCCGAGGCGGCCAAGGCGTTCGAGCACGGATTCAAGGTGGATCCTTCCAACCCGGCCCTGTATGTGGGGATGAACATGGCCATGCAGGCGCTTGGAAAATCCGGCGCCGAAAGAATCGCCATGTTCGAACGCTTCCCCGGCAATGCCGACATGCCCGACGACCTGGCGCGTGCCTACGTCAAGGTGCTCCGTGAAAGCGGGCAGGATGAAAAGGCCAACGATCTATTGAAGAAGCATTTTCTCCCGGCTGAAGAGGGTGCGGCTCCGCTGCAGCCGAAGACCGGGAATCACTGATCGCGCGTCGGGAAAGTTCCTTGACGTATCGGCGCCATGACATGAGCTGTGTGCATCGATTTGAGTGCAGCCTGTTTCATCAATGAGGATGGAAATGAAGCACGAAGAAAGACTGAAGATCATGGCCGGCGTGCTGCTCGGCGTGGCGACGTGGGGTGGCGCGCACGCGGGCACGGAAGCCGCAGCCGCGCCGACCTTGCGCTGGAATGCTGATCAGCTGGGCAATCATCGCTATCTGGTGCAGGTGACCCAGCCTGCGGATGCCGTGCATGTCGTCATTCCATGGCGCCGCCGTGATGCGCACCCCGAACAGGTCAATGTCATCGTGACAGGGCCCGATGGACAGACCGTTGCCAATGTGCGGCGTGGAACGATCGACCGTGCCAGCGGCGAACTGGTGTTTCAGGCCAGCAAGGCCGGTACCTACGCGGTGTATTACCAGCCCTATGTCAGCGCCGGTCGACCCAACTACCCAACCGTTACCTATGCGGAAGTGCGTGACACGGCGGACCCGGCCTGGGCGCACAAGTTGGGTACGGATGCCAGTGCATGGCGGCGTCTGCCCAGCGCCAAGCTGCTGAACTACGAGGCCGTCGATGATTTCGACGCGTACACCCCGATGGAGCGCACGGCGACGCCCGCGGAGCTGCAGGCGTTGTTGAAGGCGCATGCCGGGCAGCGGCTATGGATCTTCCCGGAGACCCGCGCCAACCCCATCCGCATGTTTGATGCGTTGCCTGAAACCTGGGCGAAGCGTGGCCCGGGCGGCAGCTTGCGCGACAGTGCGCTGCCTGGCGAATACCTGAGTTTCCAGTTTGGCGCATGGGCGCCTGTGGGCGATGTGGAGCATCTGCAGGTGACCTTCAGCGACCTGCGAGATCCCCAGGGGGACATCCTCCCTGCCAGTGCCTTCACCTGTTTCAACCTGGGCGGCATCGACTATGCCGGCAAGCCCTTCACTACGCGCGTCAACGTCGCTGCTGGTCGTGTGCAGCCACTGTGGATGGGATTGGATGTGCCCGCCACGGCAAAGCCCGGGGTCTATCGCGGCGAGGTGACCATGACTGCTGCGGGCGTGGCCGGGCAGCGCCTGCCTGTGGAAATCACCGTGGGCAACGGGCAGGCAGTCGCCCACGGCGATGATGACCCGTTCAAGCTCACACGCCTGCGCTGGCTCAACTCCACCTTGGCGCAGAACGACGAGCTGGTGAAGCCGTTTACCGCCATCACGGTGCGGGGCGACACGCTGGGTATTCTCGGGCGCGACATCGCGCTCGCGGCCAACGGCCTGCCTGAGCAGATCAGCAGCCGCTTCGATCAGCGCATGACGGGCTTTGCGGATCATGCCACCGCCGTGCTGGCCGCACCCATTGCGTTCACCGTGGAGGACGCCGCCGGTACGCACCCGTTGTCGGCAACGGGGCACCCCGCTGTGCAGCAGGACGGGCCGGCCCGCGTGCACTGGCAAGTGGCGGGTAACGCCGGCCCTCTTCAGGCCGAGGTGAAGGCCAGCCTGGAGGCGGACGGCACGCTGACCTATGCCATCGCACTCACGGCCACGCAGACCACCGCATTGAAGGATGTGCGCCTGACAATGCCGCTGGCCCGCGATGTCGCGCGCTACCAGCTGGGCCTGGGACGGGAGGGTGACGCGGCGCCCGCCGACTTCCAGTGGAAGTGGAACGTCGAGAACAACCAGGATGGCGCCTGGCTCGGCACGATCAATGCCGGGCTGGAATTCCACCTGCGTGATGAACATTACCTGCGCCCGCTCAACACCAACTTCTACCATCAGCAGCCACTGCGCATGCCGATATCGTGGGACAACCGCGGACAGGGCGGCGTGCGACTGCACCGGGAGGACAAGGACTATCGGGTCGAGGCTTATGGCGGCCCCCGCCAGATGGAAGCTGGCGAGACACTGCACTACGACATCGTTCTGCGCGTCACGCCATTCAAGACCATCGAACCGGCTAAGCACTTTGCCAACCGCTACTTCCACGGGTATCGGGACGTTGATGCGGTCAAGGCCGATGGCGCCAGTGTGGTGAATATCCACCACGCCACACCGATCAACCCGTGGATCAACTATCCGTTCCTGGAGGTTGATGCGATGCGGGCGTATGTCGATGCGGCCCACCAGCGTGGCATGCGCGTCAAGATTTACGACACGGTTCGTGAGCTCTCCGACCGTGCCCCGGAACTACCGATGCTGGAAAGCCTTGGGCATGAGGTGATCAGCAGCGGCAAGGGTGGTGGTTTCCCGTGGTTGCAGGAGCACCTGGACGGTGACTACATCGCTGCCTGGCACGTGCCGCAGAATCGCGATGCCGCGGTGATCAACGCAGGGCAGAGTCGTTGGCACAACTATTACATCGAAGGGTTGGACTGGCTCGCCCGCAACGTTGGCATCGACGGCCTGTACTTGGACGACGTTGCCTACGACCGCACCACCATGAAGCGCGTGCGCAAGGTTCTGCAGGCACATCGCCCAAACCCGCTGATCGACCTGCATTCCGCCAATCAGTACAACGAGCGTGATGGCCATATCAGCAGCACACTCCTGTACATGGAGCTGTTTCCCTACCTCGACCGACTGTGGTTTGGCGAGTACTTCGATTATGAAAAGACCTCGCCGGCTTACTGGCTCACCGAGATGTCGGGCATTCCGTATGGCCTGATGGGGGAGATGCTGCAGAGCGATGGCAACCCGTGGCGCGGCATGTTGTTCGGCATGACCCGAAGGGCGCGCGAGGGTGGGGCGAAAGACAATGATCTGCATGCCCTGTGGAAACTGTGGGACAGCTTTGGCATAGAGCAGTCCGACATGGTGGGCTGGTGGGTGCATGACACGCCAGTGCAGACCGGACGAGACGACGTGCTGGTAACCAGTTATGTACGCAAGGGTGACGCGACACTGATCGCGCTGGCATCGTGGGCACCGCAGCCAACACGGGTGAAGCTGACCATTGATTGGAAGGCGCTGGGTCTCAGACAGGCCAAGGCCACGTTGGTGGCTCCAGCGCTGGAAGGTTTCCAGCCGGCGGCGACGTTCAAGCCGGACGAAGCGATTCCGGTGGAGCCAGGCAAGGGCTGGCTGATCATGGTGAAGTGACGTGCGCAGGGGGCACCTCTTTCAGAAAGCCAACGATGGGTGCCCCCGTCAATCGACTCTTGCGCAATGGAGATCCATGAGGATCGCCAGCGTCTGGAGACGATTGCCAGTACCTGAGTGAGATAGATCGGCAATACATCGCTAGCGGTGATTTTCTGCCGCCGGGTATCCGGACGGCGGCAATTCGAGGGTGGGTATGCGATATAACGAACGGCGAACTCGTCACGCATGGTGCGTGGTGCTGATGCTCGTACTGATGGGCTCGCAAGCGATGGCGGCCCGAACATCCAGCAAGCAGGCGGTGGACGACGACGCCAACGCGCCCTACAAAACCTTCGACAGCACGCCCGCCATCACCATGGGGCCGCTGCTGCTCGACATGGCGGACACCTCGGTGGTGATCGCATGGATGACGGATGCGCCAAGCGATGCCAAGGTCAGCTACGGCGAAGGCAAGATCGAGCAAGAAGTCGTGCCGCAGGTGGACGGACTGGTGCCGGTCGGCACGATGCACCGCGTTGTGATTCGCGGGCTATCGCCGGGACATACCTATCAGTATCGGGTTTCGTCGCGGCGGGTGATTGCCTTGAAGCCCTACTGGCCCGATCGCGGGCGCACGGTCGAAAGTCCGGTCGATAGCTTCACTACCTTCGATACGGCGAAGCCGGCAACTCGTTTTGCGGTGATGACGGATACGCATGAGGACGTCGGCCGCATTCAGGCGCTGATGCGGCTGGTCCAGCAGACGCCGGTGGATTTTGTCGTGCACACCGGCGACAGCCTCAATTACGGCGTCAACGAAAATCAATTGAAGGATAAATTCCTGGAGCCGATGGCGGCGGGTCTTCAGGGGCACCTGCCGTTGCTGTACGTACGAGGAAATCACGAATACCGGGGCGAGTTTGCCCGCTCGCTCGGCGACTATCTGCATTCGCAGAACGGCAAGTATTTCTACACGCGCGATCAAGGCCCGGTGCATCTGGTGGTGGTCGACACCGGCGAGGACAAACCGGATGCCACCAACGTTTATGCCGGGCTGAACAATCTGCGTGACTACCGTCAGGAAGAGTTTGCCTGGCTCCAGCAAACGCTCGCCGACGAGGCGCGCACCCGTACGGGCCCTTTCACCGTGGTACTCGGGCATGACCCCGAATGGGGTTGGCTGGATGGCCATAACGATGCGTGGATGCAACTGGCGAACCGGGCCAAAGTGGATCTGTTCATTGCCGGCCATCTGCATCACCTCAAGCGTTTTGCGCCGGGCAGCCGAGGCAATGACTTTCCCATTCTCGCGCTGGGTCAGGACCAGATCGCTCGAGTGGAAGCCAGCGAGCAGGAACTGAAAGTCATCGTGGTGGATCGTGCCGGTCGCACGCTTGACGCCTTCTCGATCAAGCGGAAGAGCAAGTAGTCTCTCGTGATGACGCGAGAGAGGAGCGGGGTGAGCTCATGAAATGTGCCGGCATCCATATTCATCGTGCGATGGCATGCATGGGCGTGGTTGCCTGGTGCCTGTTGCTATCGCCGATGCTTCCGTCCACCGCTTTCGCCGGTTCCGCGGCGACATTTGACACCGCGCCCGCACGCGAAGCGCTGAAGCGTCTGCTGCCGCGTCACCAGTCGCAGATCGAACTGGTGACGCTGGGCGCCGAAGGTGGCGAGCGTTTCGAGGTCCGCGGCACGCCAGGGCACATCGAAGTGGCTGGCACCTCGCCGTCTGTACTGCTGACTGGCGTGGAGGCGTATCTCGAACGCGTACCCATGGTGAGCATCGGCTGGCCGGGCGACAGTCTGGATCGCCTGCCCAAGACCTTGCCGGCTCCGCCGCAGCCGCTCGAACACCACGCCGCGGTACCTGATCGTTTCGCCCTGAATGACGTCGACGACGGTTATTCCGACGCCTATCTCGACTGGCCGGGCTGGGAGCGCAAGCTCGATCGGCTGGCGCTGCGCGGTATCAATGAAGTGTTTATGCCGGTAGGCGCGGAGGAGGTTTACCGGCGCACCTTCCGCGAGTTCGGCTACAGCGACGACGCCTTGCGCGCATGGATTCCGGCGCCCGCCCACCAGCCATGGTGGTTATTGCAGAACATGTCGGCTTTCGGTGGACCGGTGTCGGCACATCAGTTCGAGCGGCGTGTAGCACTGGGCCGAAGAATCGTCGCGCGCCTGCGCGAGCTGGGCATGACGCCGGTGTTCCCTGGCTACTTCGGTACGGTGCCGCCGCAGCTGGTCGCACGCTATCCCGGAGTCGGCTTGGTGCCGCAGGGACAGTGGGTCGGCTTTCAGCGGCCGGACTGGCTCGATCCGCGTGAGCCGCTGTTTGCGCGGATCGCGGCGACGTTCTATCGGCATCAACGTGAGCTGTTCGGCGACAGCACCATGTTCAAGATGGATCTGCTGCACGAAGGTGGCCGTGCCGGCGAGGTGCCGGTGGGCGATGCCGCGCGCGGCGTGATGACGGCCTTGCAGGCCGCGCATCCGGGCGCGCGCTGGGTGATGCTTGGCTGGCAGCACAATCCGCCCAGGGCGGTGGTCGAAGCGGTGGATCGAAGTAAGTTGCTGGTGGTCGATGGGCTATCGGACCGCTACGACGGCATGGATCGCGAGAAGGATTGGCCGGGCGTGCCGTATGCCTTCGGCACTATTCCCAACTTCGGCGGACATACCACGCTGGGCGCGAACACTGCCGTGTGGGTACAACGCTTTGCGGCATGGCGCAGCAAAGCGGGCAGCGAGTTGCGCGGCATCGCCTATATGCCCGAGGGCAGCGGCACCGATCCCGCCGCGTTTGCGCTGTTCACCGCGTTGGCATGGCGACCCGAAGCACTCGATCTCGATCGCTGGTGGCCCGACTATGCGGCGAGCCGCTACGGCGGCGCCGATGCGCATGCCGCCGAGGCGTGGCGGATACTGGGCGGCACCGCGTTCGCGATGCCCTCTGGCGAGTGGTCGGAGGCGCAGGACAGTCTGTTCGCGGCCAGGCCGAGTCTGGAGGCACGCACAGCCGCTACCTGGTCACCGCGGGCGATGCGCTACGACGCCAGGCGTTTTGACGGCGCTGTTTGTGCATTGCTGAAGGTGGCGCCTGAACTGCGCGGGACATCGGCGTATCGTTACGATCTGGTCGATGTGACACGGCAGGCGATCAGCAATCGCGCGCGCAGCCTGCTGCCGCAGATCAAGGCAGCCTACGAAGCGAAGGACGCACCGCGCTTTCATGAATTGACGGCGCAATGGATGGGCGACATGGCTGCGCTCGACCGCCTGCTCGCCAGCGATCCGCATTTCCTGTTGGGCCGCTGGCTGATGAATGCGCGAGCCGCGGTGGGGAATGACGTTGAGCGCGCGCAGCTTGAATACGATCAGCGTTCGATCCTGGCCAGCTGGGGCGATCGCTCCGGTGCCGATGGCGGCGGCCTGCACGACTACGCCAATCGCGAATGGTCTGGCCTGGTCGGCGGTTTGTATGTGCAGCGTTGGCAGCGTTACTTCGCATCGCTGGGACAATCGCTGGCCGGACGGAAGCCGGCGGCGATCGACTGGTTTGCACTGGAGCAGGGCTGGGCGCGGTCGAGCGAAGCGTTGCCGACAGAGCCGCGCGGTGACGCGTGGCAACTTGCTCAAAACGTGGCGCGGCGACTAGGTATCTGCGCCGCAGACACCGTACAGTCGGACGTCCAACTTCCCTGATCCTGTTCCAAAGGAATCCCCGTGCAGCGACGAGATTTTCTGCGACTGACCGCTTTGTTTCCGCTGGGTGCCGCTAGCATGCGCCTGCTCGCGGCGGATGGTCGTGCTGTTGCACCGGTGGAGAAGATGCCAGATGGCCGGGCGCATCGGTTCGAGCTCTCCGCGCAGCAGTTCCTGCTCGATGGCCGGCCGTTCCAGATCCGCAGCGGCGAGATGCACCCGATGCGTATCCCACACGAGTATTGGCAGCACCGCATCCGCATGGCCAAGGCGATGGGGCTCAATACCATCGCGGTGTACATCATGTGGAACGCTCTGGAATCGGAGCCGGGCGTGTTCGATCTGAAGACCGGCAGCCGCGATTTCGTCCGCTTTATCCAGCTATGCCAGGAAGAGGGCATGTGGGTGTATCTGCGGCCAGGACCTTATGTGTGTGCGGAATGGGATTTCGGCGGACTGCCGCCGTATCTGCTACGCGAGAAAGACATCCGCGTGCGCCACAAGGATGACGCGCACTACATGCAGGCGGTGAAACGTTATCTGGATGCCATCGCACCGCACATCGCACCGCTGATGACCGCCAAAGGCGGCCCGATCCTGATGGTGCAGGTGGAAAACGAGTACGCGTCGTTCGGCAACGATCTGGACTACCTCAAACAGTTGCAGGCGATGTGGCGCGAGCGCGGGATCGAAGGGCCGTTCTCCATTTCCGACGGCCTTGGCCAGATCCAGAAAGAGAAAACCTATCTGCCGGGCACCGTCTTGGGTCTGGACGGCGATACGGATTTCGCCGCGGCGCAGGCGATTGCCGGCGAGGCACCGGTATGGGTGGGCGAGGGCTATCCCGGCTGGCTGACGCATTGGGGTGACAAGGATTTTCAGCGCGGCGATTACACCGACACCTTGCGCAAGCTGCTGGAGCAGGGGCGCTCGTTCAATCTGTACGTGGTGTACGGCGGCACCAACTTCGGGTTCACTGCCGGCGCCAATGCCAATGGCGACTATTCGAACTTCGAGCCGGTGATCACCAGTTACGACTACGGTGCGCCGATCAATGAAGCCGGTGAAGCGACGCCGGACTACCATCGCTTTCGCGCCCTGATTGGCGCACATGTCACGCATCCGCTGCCGGATGTGCCGGCCGCGCAGAAGTTGATGGCGTTTCCGGCAGCCATGGCCAGGCCATATGCGTCGCTTTGGGAGAACTTGCCTCCCGCGAAAGCGGTGGCCAGGCCGCAGGCCAACGAACTGTTGTTTGCGCAGGATCACGGCATGGTGCTGTACCGGAAGACGGTGCGTACTGGCGGCAAGCTCGCCATTGATGGCGTGCGTGATTACGCGACGGTGTTCAGCGGTGGCCGTTACCTCGACTACGTATCGCGCGTGCACAAGCCTGGTTTGCGCGAACAGCAACATGTGGCCGTGCCGGCGCCTGCGGGCGACGCGGGGAACGAGCTGGACATTCTGGTCGACAGCTTCGGTCACGTGGGTTATGGACAGGCAATGGCCGACCGCAAAGGCATCGTCGGTGGTGTCCAACTGGAAGGACGCGAGTTGCAGGACTGGCAGGCATACAGCCTGCCGCTGGACGAGCATTACGTTGCGGGTTTGAAACCGCTACAGATCAAACCGTCGCGACCCGGCGTGTTCTTCAAGGCGACGGTTACGCTGGATCGGGTCGCCGACAGCTATATCGACATGAGCGCCTGGGACAAGGGCTACGTGTGGGTCAACGGCCATTTGCTCGGCCGCTATTGGCGTATCGGCCCGCAGCAGCGTTTGTATTGCCCGGCGTCGTGGTTCAAGGCGGGGGACAATGAGGTGCTGGTGTTCGATCTGCATCGCACAGAGGTGGCTTCGATCCGAGGCTTTGAACACCTACATGGCTAACAGCACATCGTTGTAGGAACGCACCCTGTGCGCGACAAAAAGCGGGGCCACTGTGCAGCCCTTTCGCGCACAGGGTGCGCTCCTACAGTTCGACGTGCGCGCGTAGGGCGACGAAGCGCGCGGGGCCACGATCACGGTTGTAGCCGGGGTTGTGTATCAGCTGGAGGTCGGGGCTCAGGATGAAGTGTTTGCACACGGCGAAGCTGTAATAAGCCTCCAGGATCTGCTCGCGGCCATAGCGAAGTGCGCCGTCGCCCAATACGAATCCATTGCCGCCCATGGCGAGATAGTCGCGGTGGACAGAGGAGAGTTCGTTGATCGCGACGCCGATACTCAGATGGTCTTCGCCACGCCCCCAGTGCACACCGGAGAGCTGGAAGCCGCCGGTCAGGGTGCGATCCACTTCGGTAAAGGCAAACGATTCATTGCGTCCATCGTTCCAGCCTGCGCGCAGGAACAGGCCGGTGTCACCATGATCGGCCAGTGGCAGTTCGCCGTTGATGGCGAAGCCGTATTTGTGCCGGCCTGGCCGGTCGTCGACGCGGATATCCGGCGGGCTGCCGCTGGCCAGGGCCTTGGCGATGGCTTCACGGTAGATGCCCATGCGCGCCTGGTTCTGGAAAGCGAGCAATCGCAGTGCCCAGCCGTCCGCCTGTGGCTGCAGGGTCAGTTCGATCTGCTGGCCGCGCGCGTGGCGCAGCGAGCTTTCCAGCTTCTGGCCGTTGGCTTCGTAGGGCATGCGATAGATGCCGTAGCGCAGGCTCCAGCCTGGGTTGATCCAGCCAATCATCACGCCTTCGGTATAGCCGCGCGTGTCGGCGGCGAAGTCCCAGGTGGTGTTGTTGAATAGCGCCCAGTTCATGAACTGGGTGCGCGTGCTGTCGGCGTAGCGGTTCTTGTCGAAGTCGTCGTTGACGGCCATCTTGCCGATCTTTACTTCGATGCGGCGTGACGCCTCCTTGCCCGGCAGCTGATCCTGTGCGCGCTCGACATCGGCGGTTTCATCACCGAGCGGCAGCGCCCAGCGCAGATAGCGGCGCGCGACGTAGGGTGTTTTGCCGAGACTGGCTGTGCCGGAGCGAATGACGTCGCCGTTGGTCAGGCCACCCAGGCCGGTGGCATGGCTGACACCTTCGCCCTTGAACATCTCCACGTCGAAATAGAACTGCAGATGCGCCGGCAGCGCCACGCCAAAGTACGCGCCGAAAGTGTGCGAGCGCGCTGTGTCGCTGCGCGCGCGCAGGCTCTGCTCGCCGGCGTAGGGCGAGTGCAGGCTGTCTTGATGCTGGTCGACGAAGGTGTATTGCGCACCCAGCCACTGCGGCACGAACAAGGGCGTTTCGTCAGCTTTTGCCGCGCCCATCAGGGCGAGCAGGGCAGGCAACGTCAGCGTGGCGAACTTCTTCATCCGGTTCACTTTAATATTGGCCAAACAAAAGGCCGCACGATGGCGACCTTTTGTCTCAATCACATGACAGCTGCGATGGCTTAGCCGCCGCGCGAAGCCCTCTTACGATCGTTCTCGGTGAGGTGCTTCTTGCGCAGGCGGATCTCCTTGGGGGTGATCTCGACCAGCTCATCGTCGTCGATGAAGTCCAGTGCCTGTTCCAGCGAGAACTTGATGGCCGGGGTCAGCTGGATCGCATCGTCCTTGCCCGAGGCGCGCATATTGGTCAGCGGCTTGGGCTTGATCGCATTGACCGTGAGGTCGTTGTCCTTGGCGTGGATGCCGACCAGCTGGCCTTCATAGACCGAGTCGCCTTCCGCCGCGAACAGCTTGCCGCGGTCCTGCAGTGGGCCGAGCGAGTAGGCGGGGGTGGTGCCGCCGGCATTGGCGATCATCACGCCGTTGAGGCGCTTGGCGATCTGGCCATCTTCCTTCGGGCCGTAATGGTCGAACACGTGGAACAGCAGGCCCGAACCCTGGGTGAGGGTCTTGAACTGGTTCTGGAAGCCGATCAGGCCGCGCGCCGGGATCAAGTACTCAAGGCGCACGCGACCTTTGCCGTCCGGCTCCATGTTCTTGAGCTGGCCCTTGCGGATGCCGAGGCGCTCCATCACCGGACCCTGGTGATTTTCTTCGACGTCGACCACCAGCTGCTCGATCGGCTCCATCTTCTGGCCTTCGATCTCCTTGATGATGACTTCCGGACGCGACACGGCGAGCTCATAGCCTTCACGGCGCATGTTTTCGATCAGCACCGAGAGATGCAGTTCGCCGCGGCCCGAGACGAGGAATTTGTCGGCGTCGGAGCCTTCTTCGACGCGCAGGGCGACGTTGTGCACCTGCTCGCGCTCAAGACGGTCGCGGATCTGGCGGCTGGTCAGGAACTTGCCACCCGAGAGGTCCTTGTTGCCGGCGAACGGCGAATTGTTGACCTGGAAGGTCATGCTGATCATCGGTTCGTCGACGGTCAGGGCCGGCAGCGCTTCCGGCGTGTCCAGCGAGCAGATGGTGTCGGAAATGGTCAGCTCGGAGATGCCGGAGATGGCGACGATGTCACCCGCTTCGGCGCTGTCCTGCTCGATGCGCTCGAGACCGAGGAAGCCAAGCACCTGCAGCACCTTGCCCTGGCGCTTCTTGCCTTCGCGATTGATGATCGCGACCGGCATGTTCTTCTTCAGCGTGCCGCGCTGGATGCGGCCGATGCCGATGACGCCGACGAAGTTGTTGTAGTCCAGCTGGCTGATGCGCATCTGGAACGGGCCATCCGGATCCACTTCCGGCTTGGGCGCGTGGTCCATGATGGCCTGGTACAGCGGGGTCATGTCGCCTTCGCGCGCAGCGTCGTCGAGGCTGGCGTAGCCGTTCAGTGCCGAGGCGTAAACGATCGGGAAGTCCATCTGCTCAGCGGTAGCGCCGAGGCGATCGAACAGATCCCACACTTGGTCGACGACCCACTGCGGACGAGCGCCCGGGCGGTCGATCTTGTTGATGACGACGATCGGCTTGAAGCCCATCGCGAACGCCTTCTGCGTCACGAAGCGCGTCTGCGGCATCGGGCCGTCCATCGCGTCGACCAGGATCAGCACGGTGTCCACCATCGACAGCACGCGCTCCACCTCGCCGCCGAAGTCGGCGTGTCCGGGGGTGTCGACGATGTTGATGCGGTTGCCCTGCCAGGTGATGGCCGTGTTCTTGGCCAGGATCGTGATGCCACGCTCCTTTTCCTGGTCATTGCTGTCCATCACGCGTTCGGCCAGCACGGTGCGCTCGGAGAGCGTGCCGGACTGCTTCAGCAGCTGGTCGACGAGCGTGGTTTTGCCGTGGTCGACGTGGGCGACGATGGCGATATTGCGCAGATTTTCGATGGACATGGGATGGGCTCGGGCGGCCGAAGGGCCGTCGCGTGGTTTTCTCAAGGGCGAATCGGACGATTATACGGATTAATGTGACAGCTTGCTTGAATCAGGGGCTTCTCGTGGAAAAGGAGCGAAACGACTTCTGCTCCTGGACTCCCATCCGCTGCAGGGCAGGTCGGATGGGGAAGTCTCTGGCCGGTCTGTCCGCGGCCCTTACTTGGCCGGCTTGGCGTCCTCGACCTGATAGCCGGGGCCTTTGTGCTCGTCCACAGCATCCGCGGCTTTGCCGTCGCCGTGCCGGCACTCAGTTGGCAGGTATTTGTCCTCGACGCCCACGGCGTGGCAGCGCCAGGCCCATCCCTCGACCGCTCGCTCGGGCGCCAGCACCACGGTGCCGCCAGCCAGTTTGGCGCTGCCTGTATCGGCAAGGCTGAGTTCGATCGTGCCTTCGCCGATGGCCAGCGTGCCGGACCCATTCGCGTCCAGCCCGGCCTCCTTGTCATTCTTCGGCCAGCGGCCCTTGCGCTGATGGAATTCGAGTATGGCGGTCTTGGCCGGGGCCGCACTGGCGATGGCCTGAACGACCTGGCTGCGCAGTTTGTAGTCCTGGTAAGCGGGAACCGCCACCGCGGCCAGCACACCGGCGGTGGCGACGGCCATCATGCTGTTGGAGCCACTGGTCAGCATTTCGAGCGGACTCTGCTCGTAGGTCAGGCCCAGCGAGAGATCGTCCTGGCTAGCGTTGAGGCTCATGCCGATCACGCCATCGCGCGGCAGGTTGAGTGTGTGCGCTGCCGGCAACGACTGCAGGTCTACCGCGCCGCCGCTGGCGTCGTCGAGGTATTGCAGCAATTGCAGGTAGCTGTAATAAGCCTTGCGCTGCGCGTTGCGCGAGGTGGAGACGAAGCCGAGCAGGCTTTGCGCGCCAGGGTGGGCCTGAGCCTTCAGCCAGGTGTCCATGCGCGTATCCAGTTTGGCGGCGGCGCGATCGGCGAGCGCCTGGGGCAGCTTGCCGAAAATCAGATAGTCGCCGTCCTCGACCCAATACAGATGCGTGCCGAGGCGGCCCAGCAGTTCGAGCAGGGCACGCTGCTGCGGTGTGGTATCCGAGGACTGGCTGCCTGCGCTCTCGCGCAAGTGTTCGCCGATCTGATTGGGGATCCACAGCGAGTGCACCTGAGCACCTTCCATGGTGGCTACCTGGTAGGCCCAGTGCTTGGTTTTGGCGAGTTCCTGCAACCGCGTGTACAGGGCCTGGCGGTCGCGCACGCGCATGGCGGTATAGGTGCCGGCATCATCTTCGTAACCGACCAGCTCGGGCCCCACCCATTGGCTCAGCTCGGCCAAGTCGAAGCCCACGCTTTGTTTGAACTCCGCCATGGCTTTGCGGTAGGCGGCAGCGCGCTCGGCGCCGAAATCCAGCGTGAGGTTGTCTTCGAATGTTTTGATCTGTTCGGTGCCTGGCAGAGCCAGGCTCACCGCCCAGGAAGGTTTGCCCGCGACGTTGAAGTCAGGGGCGAATTGCTTCGGCGCCAGGTAGCCCAGCAGGCGGGCTTGCGGCGCATGCAGACGCAGTTGCAACTGGCCATGGCCGCCCGCCGTGCCCCAGCCGAAGGCGATGCTATCGGTCTTGGCGGTGAAATCGCCGGGCAGAGTGCCAACGTTGTCGGCGGGAATCGAGCTGGCGGCGACGCCGCCGATGCCGTGCGTGCTGACCCAGCCGAACAAGCCCTGGCCCGACGCGTCGATTTGCTGCTCCTGCTCGGCCACCTTGGCTACTACATCAGCGGCCTTGGGATTCTTCACTTCATCCAACAGCGCGTTCAGCGTGCCGCGATCGACGGCTCCGGCGTTTTGTGCGGAACGCGCCATAAGCACAAACAAGCGGCCGTTGGCAGCGTCGAAATGCAGCAATTCGCCGGAGGCCAGGGCGCCATCGCCCTTGGCGTCCAGCGGAGTGCTCAGGCGGAGCGTGTTGCCGAGTTGCGCGAAACGGGCGTTGAGCTTGGCGACGTCGCGCTGCTCCAGTTGCGTACTGGCCAGCAGCATGCTGCCGGGCGAGGGCATGCCCAGCGGATCGACCGCCACGATTTCCATCGGCGCGCGCAGATCCGACAGCAGGGCCAGCATGAAGGGCGCGGCGCCGGCATCGGCCAGCAGCTTGTCCTTGGCGATGGCTTCGCGCAGTGCGGCGACTGCCTTGAGGTGTTGCTCGCTGGCCAAAGCAGCGTCGAGCGGGCGCCCGTTCGGGACGGCGCCGAGCAGCCCCCACGGCGTGGGAATGCGCAGATAGCCTACCGTGCGCGCGGGCAGGTGCTGGCGCAGCCAGGCCGGTTGCGAAAGCTGTTCCTGCGCGCGGCTGATCGCGCCGGCATCGGCACTGGGAGTCTTGTCGCGATGGCAGGCGCCGAGCAGGGTGCAGGCGGCGAGGATGGCGGCGGGCAGAATGCGGCGCGGCAGATTCATTCCTTGAACTCCTAATTTCCTTGGATGATGAGTGCGGCTGCCGCTGATGCGGTGCCGGCGCAAGGCCCGGAATATAGCAAGCGGCCGATGGCAGCCGGTGCGGCTGCGACGACGAAAGTTTCCGCTGGGACGACGCGAGCGAACTCCGGCTGCGTATTAGACCGCCGTGCGCGCCTTGGTCACCCGGCTGGCGGTCTCTTTATGCAGCTGGGCGGCGAGCCAGGCGCCGGTAGCGATGAGCAGGTCAAGGTCGACGCCGGTATGGATGCCCATGCCGTGCAGCATGTAGACCACATCTTCGCTGGCGACATTGCCGGTGGCTCCCTTGGCATACGGGCAGCCGCCGGTGCCGGAGACGGCACTGTCGACAACGCGAACGCCTTCTTCGAGGCAGGCGAGGATGTTGGCGAGGGCCTGGCCGTAGGTGTCGTGGAAGTGGACGGCGAGGGCGCTCATCGGCACTTCCTGCGCAACCGCCTTCAGCATGGCGCGCGCCTTGGCGGGCGTGCCCACGCCGATGGTGTCGCCCAGCGAAACTTCATAGCAGCCGAGCTGATGCAGGCGATGCGCAACGCGCACCACGTCGGCAACGGGGACCTCGCCCTGATAGGGGCAGCCGAGCACGGTGGAAACATAACCGCGCACTTTCACGCCGTCGGTTTTCGCACGCTCAAGCACTGGCATGAAACGCTCGATGGATTCGTCGATCGAGGCGTTGATGTTCTTGCGGTTGAAGGCTTCCGACGCGGCGGTGAACACGGCGATCTCGCTGGCGCCGACCTCGCGTGCGCGCTGGTAGCCCTGCTCGTTGGGCACCAGCACCGGGTAGCTCACGCCCGGCACCTTGCGGATGCCGCGGAAGACGTCGGCGGCGTCGGCCAGTTGCGGCACCCATTTTGGGCTGACGAAGCTGGTGGCTTCGATGGTCTGCAGGCCGGTAGAGGAGAGGCGGTCGATCAGCGCGATCTTTACATCGGTTGGCAGCAGGGTCTTTTCGTTCTGCAGGCCGTCGCGGGCGCCGACTTCGACGATACGTACGTGGTTGTTGGTAGCGGTCATGATGGCGAGCCTGATATGACGTGTGGCATCAATTCATTGCGCGAAGCGCACCAGCACGGTGTCGGCCTCGACGAAATCGCCTTGCGCCGCGCTCACGGTTTCGATGGTGCCGGCGCGAGGGGCTTTCAATGCCAGCTCCATCTTCATGGCTTCCATCACCAGCAGTTCCTGGCCTTCCTCCACTGCATCGCCGGGTTTGGCTTTCACCAGCACGATGCGTCCGGGCATGGGCGCGATGATCTGATTGCCGCCGCTGCCTTGCTTGGATTCCCAGGCGAAGGCGGTGGCGCGCGCAAAGCTATGGCGATGGCCGTTGGCGTCATGCAGCAGTACGCGCTGGGCATCGGCATGCAGTGGCAGGCGCAGGGCTTCGCCGTTGAAGCGGGCGCTCAGGGTTTCGCCGTCGTGGCGTGCGCCGTGTACGTCACATGTGGCGTCGCCATGGTGCAGCTGATAGCGGCCGTCATGGCCGTGCGCTTCGATCTCGTAGCGCTGCTCGCGCAGCGACAACGCGATGATGCGTTTGCCGGCATGGCCGACGCGCCATGCGTCTGCGCTGCCCCACGGAGAGAATGGGTCAGTGCTGTGCCGGGTGCCGGTGACCACGGCGCACTCGTCATGCAGCAGTGCTGCCGTCGCGGCGGCGAACAGCACGGTATTGGACGGCGCCGCGTCGCCGGCGAGGAATTCGTCCAGGTGACGGTCAAGGTAGCCGGTATCGATGCGGCCTTCGACCACTGCCGGATGGCTGGCAAGACGTTCGAGGAAGGCGATGTTCGATTTCGGGCCGGCGATCTCGCATGCAGCCAGTGCTTCGCGCAGACGCTGCAACGCCTGCGTGCGATCCCGGTCGTACACGATGAGCTTGGCGATCATCGGATCGTAGAAAATGGTGACGGTGTCGCCTTCGATCACGCCACCGTCGATGCGTACGTGGCGCGATGGTGTAGGAAGTTGAAGGCGAAGCAGCTTGCCGGAGCCCGGCAGGAAGTTTTGGTCGGGATCCTCGGCGTAGAGGCGCACTTCGATGGCGTGGCCGTGGGCATGGACCTGCTCTTGTCGCAGCGGCAACGGTTCGCCGAAGGCGATACGCAGTTGCCATTCGACCAGATCGAGGCCGAGTGTTTCCTCGGTGACCGGATGCTCCACCTGCAGGCGTGTATTCATTTCCATAAAAAAGAATTCGCCGTCCTGGGCCACGATGAATTCCACCGTGCCGGCACCGACGTAGTTCACCGCTTGGGCGGCCGCCACGGCGGCGTCGCCCATGGCCTTACGCCGCTCGGGCGTGAGGAAGGGCGAGGGCGTTTCCTCGAGCACCTTCTGGTAGCGGCGCTGCGCCGAGCATTCGCGCTCGTTGAGATGGATCATGTTGCCGTGGCTGTCGCCGAACACCTGGAATTCGATGTGGCGCGGATGCTCCACGTAGCGCTCCAGGATCACTCGCGTATCGCCAAAGGCATTGGCGGCTTCGCGCTGCGCGGAAGCGAGTGCGTCGGCGAACTCCTTCTCGCTGCGCACGATGCGCATGCCCTTGCCGCCGCCGCCGGCCGCCGCTTTGATCATCAGCGGGAAGCCCGTGTGCCGCGCCTGTTCGGCGAGAAAGCCGGCGTCCTGGTTCTCGCCGTGATAGCCGGGCACCAGCGGCACGGCATGTTGTTCCATCAGCGCCTTGGCGGCGGCCTTGGAACCCATCGCGTCGATGCTTTCCGGGCGTGGGCCGATAAAGGCGATGCCGGCCTCGGTGCAGGCGCGTGCGAAAGCGGTGTTTTCGGAGAGGAAACCGTAGCCCGGATGGATGGCCTGTGCGCCGGAGCGTTTGGCCACGTCGAGGATGGCGTCGCTGCGCAGGTAG
The DNA here is from genome assembly GCF_900114495.1 of Dyella sp. OK004. GTDB lineage: Bacteria > Pseudomonadota > Gammaproteobacteria > Xanthomonadales > Rhodanobacteraceae > Dyella_D. The sequence continues at coordinate 66,662 of NZ_FOZI01000005.1, forward strand.
GAGTCGGCCGGGCGCGCGCCACCGATGGGCCACGCTTCGTCAGCGAGGCGCACGTGTTGGGCGTCGGCATCTGCTTCGGAGTAGACGGCGATGGTGTGGATGCCCAGGCGCCGGCAGGTGCGGATCACGCGGCAGGCGATTTCGCCTCGGTTGGCTATGAGGACGCGGTTGAACATGCGGGGGATCCGGGGGTGTTATGCAAAGTGCATAACGCTAGCAGATGGGGGAGGTGTAGCCGATGCGCGGCGCAGCAATCAGGGGTGGGTTTTGCTCGGTTTTCCCTTTGATGAGCCGTAGATAGTCGCTATGGGAGAGGGGAGGGGCGGTGCTTGCGACGCACTCACCTACTTCGTCATTCCGGCGCAGGCCGGAGGCGCACTTCAACAGCGAAGCTGGTCATCCAGTGGCGTTGTCGCTTCGGTTGTCGCGTCTGAGTGCCCTGGCTCGCCTGCCGCGGGCTTCCGACTCGCTGCCGCGAGCCGGGTCACTTTCTCTTTGCTGGCCCAAAGAGAAAAGTAACCAAAGAGAAATGGCCTGAGAGCAGGCGGTGTGCTTTGTAGCTGCGCCTTTTCCAGGGTCAGGCATCTGGATGGTTTTCTTCTCGGCCTGATCGTCCAGTACTCACCGCCGCGCTGAGCCATTGCTCCCTCCCCTGCTTGCAGGGGAGGGTTGGGGAGGGGTGTGGGTGCTCGAGATAGCGTCGTTGGCCGCTTGGCTTTTGTCTAAGGCTTTCCGCGCTTTATTCGCCTTCCCAATAATCCACCGACTCTCCCCTTCTCCCCACGGTGCGGAAGACTTGCGGCGTGCCGTCGGCTGCTGGCGCGAACTCCGCGATGACGCCGTATTTGCCGCTGTCGGGATACTCACAAACTTCCGGAGTTTGTTTGGTGCTGATGCTGAGGTAGCGCAGTTCTGCGTTGCTGGTGTTGATGATCTGGTGGGCGGTTTCGGGGCCGCCGGGTGGGCAGGCGATGATGTCGCCGGTGCGGATGGGGTAGCGGTCGTTGCCAATGCGGATTTCGCCTTCACCTTCGAGGATGAAGAACATTTCTTCGTTGAAGCGGTGGTTATGTAAGGGAAAGCCGCGTTTGCCGGGCGGGAGCACGGTGAGGTTGTAGCCGAGTTTCTGCGCGCCCAGGTTTTGCGAGATGCGCGCCACGTGCGGGCCGTAGCGTTCGGCGGCGGCGCCCGATGCGGCGAAGCCGGGAGGCAGGGGCTGTGGGTCGAGGGCGGCGATGTTGACGATGGGGTGGGGCATGGCGGGTCCTTTGGGGACTGGCTGGATTTATTCGGGCAGGTGGCAGACGGCTTCGATGTTGTGGCCGTCGGGGTCGAGCACGAACGCGGCGTAGTAGTTGGTGTGATAGTGCGGGCGCGGGCCAGGTGGGCCGTTGTCGGTGGCGCCTGCCGCGATGGCGGCGCGATGGAAGGCGTTCACTGCGGCACGGGTGGGCGCCACGAAGGCGACGTGCATGTTCGACAGTGGCGCGATCGGGTCGGCGCTGATCCAGAAACTGGGTTTGCCTTCCGTGCCGAAGCCTGCGTGCGAGCGGTCGCCGGTGGCTTCGGCGGTGACTTCCATGATCAAGGTGGCGCCGAGCGGAGCCAGTACCTTGGTGTAGAACGCCTTGCTGAGCGCGTAGTCGGAAATGCGTACACCGATATGGTCGAGCATGATGCCGCTCCGCGGTGAGGTGGAGCGGAATCATGCACCAAACGTATTACGCCGGCTTGTGCCAGCGGGGAGTGCGTTTGTCGAGGAAGGCGCCGAGACCTTCCTGGCCTTCAGCCGATACGCGCAGGCGCGCGATCAGTGCGGCGTTGTCGCGGTCGATCTGTTCGGCTTCCGCTTCGTTAATGCCGGCGACGCGCAGGGCCAGTTGCTTGGCTTCGGCCTGGGCGATGGGGCCGGCTTTGGCGAGTGCGCTCACGGTGGCTTCCACGGTTTCATCCAGCGCGTCTGCGGCGACGCATTGATGCAGCAGGCCGATGCGTTGCGCAGTTACGGCGTCGAACAGTTCGCCGGTGAGAAACAGTCGGCGCGCTTGGCGCAGGCCGATGGCGTGGATCACGTAGGGCGAGATCACGGCAGGTACCAGGCCGAGTTTGACTTCGGTCAGTCCGAACTTGGCGCTGTCCACGCTGATAGCGATATCGCAGCAGGCCACCAGTCCTACGCCGCCGCCATAGGCCGCGCCGTTGATACGCGCCACGGTGGGCTTGGGCAGGAATTGCAGGGTGCGCATCAGGCGCGCCAGGCGCAGTGAGTCTTCGCGGTTTTCCGCTTCGCTGGCCTTGGCCATGCCGCGCATCCAGTTGAGATCGGCGCCGGCGGAAAAACTTGCGCCTGCGCCGGTCAACACCACAACGCGCACGGCGGCGTCGTTGCCGGCTTCTTCCAGTGCCGTGGTGAGCTCGGCGATCAATCCGTCGTCGAAGGCGTTGTGCAGCTGCGGACGATTGAGCGTGATGGTGCGGACAGCGGCGCGGTCGGCGATCTGGAGGCTGGCGTACATGAGGATCTCTCTCGGTCGAGAGCCGCATGTTAAGGGATGCCGGGTGGGGCCCCGGTACTCCTTAGCTAACGCATCACCTATCGAACCGCTTTACTGTACAATGCGAACCATTCTTATTTGAGTGGTTGCCGTGCGACTGTCCGACCTGCCGAAAGGGGCGCCTGCCGTGGTGGACCGAGTGGACGATGCTCATGCTTCCGACCCGATTGCGCAGCGATTGCGCGACCTGGGTTTCGTTGAAGGCGAGCCGGTTCGCGTGGTTGCCCGCGGGCCGCTGGGTGCCGATCCGCTGTTGATCCAGATCGGCTCCACGCGCTTTGCCCTGCGACGCACCGAGGCAGAGCGCGTCACCGTGCGGATGGAGGTGGCATGAGCGCGAGCACACTGCGCATTGCCCTGGTTGGCAATCCCAATTGCGGCAAGACCGCGTTGTTCAATCAGCTCACCGGTGGCCGCCAGAAAGTGGCGAACTACGCCGGTGTGACGGTGGAGCGCAAGGAAGGCCGTTTCACCGCACCTTCCGGGCGCGTGCTGCATCTGCTCGATCTGCCGGGCACCTACAGTTTCGACGCGAACAGCCCGGACGAACAGATCACCCGCGATGTCTGCGAAGGTATTTATCCCGGTGAGCCCGCGCCTGATTTGATCGTCTGCGTGGCGGATGCCACCAACTTGCGCCTGCATCTGCGTTTCGTGCTGGAAGTGAAGCGCCTTGGCCGCCCCGTGGTGCTGGCGCTGAACATGATGGATACCGCACGTCGTCGCGGCATCGTGATCGATGTGCCGGAACTGCAGCGACGGCTCGGTTTGCCCGTGGTGGAAACCATCGCGGTGAAGCGCGGCGGTGCGAGGGCGTTGATCGAACGTGTGGATGGCGAAGTGCCGGTGGCCGCGCCAGCGCAGCCGGATGACGCTGCCAGTCGCGCCGATCTGCACGCAGAGGTGCGCGCCTTGCTTGCGGCGGCCGTCACCATGCCGCGCAGCACCGACGCCATCGATGATGCGCTCGATCGCTGGGCGCTGCATCCGGTGTTCGGCCTGGGCATTCTCGCGGTGCTGATGTTCCTGATCTTCCAGGCGGTGTTCTCCTGGGCCAAGCCGCTGATGGACGGCATCCAGGAAGGTATTACGGTACTGGGTGCATGGATGACGCAGGCACTGCCGGCGGACAGCGCGCTGCACAGCCTGCTCAACGACGGCATCTTCGCCGGCCTCGGCGCGGTGCTGGTGTTTCTGCCGCAGATCCTGATCCTGTTTTTGTTCATCCTCATCCTTGAGGAGTCCGGCTATCTGCCGCGCGCGGCGTTCCTGCTGGACAAGCTGATGTTCAAGGCGGGCCTGACCGGGCGCGCATTCATTCCGCTGCTATCGAGCTTCGCCTGCGCCATTCCCGGCATCATGGCCACGCGCAGCATCACCGATCCGCGCGACCGTCTCACCACCATTCTGGTAGCGCCGCTGATGACCTGCTCGGCGCGCCTGCCGGTGTATACGCTGCTGATCGCCGCGTTTATTCCGCAACGCACGGTGTGGGGCGTGTTCAATCTGCAGGGCGTGGTGCTGTTCACGCTGTATGTTGTCGGCATCGTCAGCGCGCTTACCGTGGCGTTCGTGATCAAGCGCTTCCGCAAGGACAAGAGCGAGCATGCGTTGCTAATGGAGTTGCCGTCGTATCGCTTGCCGCATGTGCGCGACGTGGCGCTGGGTTTGTGGGAGCGCGCCAAGATCTTCCTCAAGCGCGTGGGCGGCATCATTCTCGCGCTCACCGTGCTGTTGTGGTTCCTTTCCAGCTTCCCGGCACCGCCGGCAGGCGCGACGCAGCCGGTCATCGACTACAGCCTGGCCGGTCGCCTGGGTCACGCGTTGCACTACGTGTTCGCACCGATCGGTTTCAACTGGCAGATCTGCATCGCGCTGATTCCGGGTCTGGCTGCGCGCGAAGTGGCGGTGTCCGCGCTGGGCACGGTGTATGCGATGTCTGGTGCGGATGAGGCAGTCGCCAGCCAGCTCGGTCCGGTGATCGCGCATCAGTGGTCGCTGGCCACCGCGCTATCGCTGCTGGCTTGGTACGTGTTCGCGCCGCAGTGCATGTCGACGCTGGCGGTGATTCGCCGCGAGACCAACTCGTGGCGCAATGTGGCGATCACCGCGGGCTATCTGTTTGGGTTGGCTTATCTGGCCTCGCTGATTACCTATCAAGTCGCGGTGGCACTGACATGAGCACGTTCGCGCTGATCCAGGGCCTGATCATCGGTGTGCTGGTTGCTTTCAGCGCCGTCTACGCCCTTCGCAAACTGCTGCCCGGTGTGAGCACGCGCTGGATGGCGACCGCTTCCGCTTCGCTCAACAAGCCATGGCGCAAGCCCTGGCTGCGCGCGGTGGGGCGTTGGATGCAGCCTGCGCAGGCCACCGGCAATTGCGGCGATGGTTGCGGCACCTGCGGCAGTTGCGGGCCGCAACCGCCGGCTGCGGCGAAGCGGGATGTGCAGCCGCTGGAGTTTCGTTCGCGCTCGCGCTGAGCAGGCGTCTTTGTAGGAGCGCACCTTGTGCGCGAAACGGCCCGACAGGGCCGTGGTCTTAAATGCACCGACCCTGCCTTGCAAGGCTGGCTTTCCCTGGCTTGCTGAAGAACACGGCCCTGTCGGGCCGTTTCGCGCACAGGGTGCGCTCCTACATACGGAACACGCCATAGCGTTGTGGCTCGATCGGCGCATTGAGCGAGGCCGAGATGGCCAGGCCCAGCACGCGGCGCGTGTCGGCCGGATCGATGATGCCGTCGTCCCATAGCCGCGCGCTGGCGTAGTAGGGGTGGCCCTGGTGTTCGTATTGGTCGCGGATGGGAGCTTTGAAGGCCTCTTCCTCTTCCGCGCTCCACTGCTTGCCGGCGGCTTCGATGCCGTCGCGGCGTACGGTGGCGAGCACGGAGGCGGCCTGTTCGCCGCCCATCACGCTGATGCGCGCGTTCGGCCACATCCACAGGAAGCGGGCGCCGTAGGCGCGGCCGCACATGGCGTAGTTGCCGGCGCCGAAGCTGCCGCCGATCACCACAGTAAATTTTGGCACGTGCGAGCAGGCGACAGCGGTAACCATCTTGGCGCCGTCTTTGGCGATGCCGGCATTTTCATACTTCTTGCCGACCATGAAGCCGGTGATGTTTTGCAGGAACACCAGCGGCACATTGCGCTGGTTGCACAGCTCGATGAAGTGCGCGCCCTTGAGCGCGCTCTCGGAGAACAGAATGCCGTTGTTGGCGATGATGCCGACCGGGTAGCCGTGGATGTGCGCGAAACCGCAGACCAGGGTCTTGCCGTAGCGCGCCTTGAATTCGTGGAGCTCCGAGCCATCGACGATGCGTGCGATGACTTCGCGGATGTCGAAGGGCCGGCGGGTGTCCTGCGGGATCACGCCGTACAAATCCTCCGCCGGGTAGCGCGGTTCCAACGGCTGGCGCAGTGCCAGCGGCATGTCTTTCTTGCGGTTAAGGCTGGCGACGATGTCGCGTGCGATCGATAGCGCGTGCGCGTCGTTTTCCGCGAAATGATCGGCCACGCCGGAGACGGATGTATGGACGTCCGCGCCGCCCAGCGCTTCCGCATCCACCACCTCACCGGTGGCGGCCTTCACCAGCGGCGGGCCGCCGAGGAAGATGGTGCCCTGTTCGCGCACGATGATGGTTTCATCGCTCATGGCCGGCACGTAGGCGCCGCCGGCGGTGCACGAGCCCATGACCACGGCGATCTGCGGAATACCCAGGCCGGACATGCGTGCCTGGTTGTAGAAGATGCGGCCGAAGTGCTCCTTGTCCGGAAACACCTCGTCCTGCAGCGGCAGGAAAGCACCGCCGGAGTCGACCAGGTAGACGCAGGGTAGGCGGTTCTCCAGTGCCACTTCCTGTGCGCGCAGATGCTTCTTCACCGTCATCGGGAAGTAGGTGCCGCCCTTCACGGTGGCATCGTTGGCGACCACCACCACTTCGATGCCGTTGACGCGGCCAATGCCGGTAATGATGCCCGCGGCGGGCGCGGCATCGTCATACATGCCGTGCGCGGCGAGCGGCGACAGTTCAAGAAAGGGGGAGCCTGGGTCGAGCAGGGCGCGGATACGCTCGCGTGGCAGCAGCTTGCCGCGTGCAGTGTGCTTGTCGCGCGCTTTCTCGCCGCCGCCTTCCGCGCCCCGCGCCAGTTCGCGATGCAGGTTATCGACCAGTCCGCGCAGCTGCGCGCTGCTGGCCTGAAACTCGGGCGAACGGGTGTCGATCTGCGAAGCGATGACGCTCATGAGGCTGGACTGCCGTCGATGGGAAGTCCGTGATCATAACGGCCACGGTATCGCCGCTGAAATGTGCGGTGCGGGATGATTTCCCGCGGGCGAAAAAAAAACCGGCCGCGCGAGGCGGCCGGTTTTCTAGGTACAGCGAAGGGGATTAGTGACCCTTCATCGCATCCTTGGCCTTGTCTGCAGCGTCCTTAGCGGCGCCAGCAGCGTCCTTAGCCGAATCAGCAGCCTTACCGGCAGCGTCAGCAGCGTTGGTGGCAGCGTCCTTGGCCTGCTCCATGGCGCTGGCCGGAGCGGCAGCGGTGGAGGCCGGAGCAGCAGCGGTCGAAGCCGGAGCAGCAGCCGGGGCGGCAGCGGTGGAAGCCGGAGCAGCGGCCGGAGCCTCAGCAGCAGCCTTCTGAGCCTGGTCAGCGGACTGCTGAGCCTGGTCAGCCGACTTCTGGGCGTCCTGCGCGGAATCCTGCGCGCCGTTGCTGCAAGCCGCCAGCAGCGCGACGAGCGCGGAGGCGAGTAGGGTACGCGTGAACTTCATTGTTGAATCTCCTTTGCCGTGGAATGCCGTTTGGCGGGCGTATTAATAACGCTTTCGCGGAATTTGCGCCACATCTTTATTTAACAAGGCCGCCCCCGGTTATCCCCCTTTCATCGGCGGGGGATAAGCGGTTTGGGACGATTCTCAGTCGATGCATTCCACCGCGATGGCGGTGGCTTCGCCGCCGCCGATGCACAGGGAGGCGATGCCGCGCTTCAGGCCGCGTACCTTCAGGGCGTTAAGCAGGGTCACCACCAGACGGCTGCCGCTGGCGCCGATTGGATGGCCGAGAGCGCAGGCACCGCCGTTGACGTTGAGCTTGTCGTGCGGGATGCCCAGCTCGCGCATCGGTGCCATGGCCACCACGGCGAAGGCCTCGTTGATCTCGAACAGATCCACGTCCTCAACCTTCCAGCCGGCCTTGTCCAGCACCTTCTTGAGGGCGCTGACCGGGGCGGTGGTGAACCACTCCGGTTCCTGCGAGTGGGTGGCGTGGGCCACGATGCGGGCCAGCGGCTTGATGCCACGCGCTTTGGCGTCGTCGGCCGAGAGCAGCACCACAGCTGCGGCACCGTCGGAAATGCTTGAAGAACTTGCGGCAGTGATGGTGCCGTTCTCCTTGCGGAAGGCCGGCTTCAGCGTCGGGACCTTGGCGATGTCGGAGCGGCCGGGCTGCTCGTCGGTATCCACCTTCACCTCGCCCTTGCGGCCGACCACGGTGACCGGAACGATCTCGCCGGCGAAGGCACCGTTCTGCTGCGCGGCCTGGGCGCGCTTGACCGACTCGATGGCGAACGCGTCCTGCTCCTCGCGGGTGAAGTGGTACTTGTCAGCGCACAGCTCGCCGAACACGCCCATGGCCTTGCCGTCGTATGGATTGGTCAGGCCGTCCCAGGCCATGTGGTCGACCAGCTGGCCGTCGCCGTAGCGGATGCCGGTGCGGGCGTTGACCATGTGCGGTGCATTGGTCATCGACTCCATGCCGCCGGCCACCACGATGGCGGCCGAGCCGGCCTTGATCAGGTCGTGGCCGATCATGATGGTCTTCATGCCCGAGCCGCACACCTTATTGACAGTGGTGCAACCGGCGGCGGGCGGCAGCCCGGCTTGCAACGCGGCCTGGCGGGCCGGTGCCTGGCCGAGGTTGGCGGGCAGCACGCAGCCCATCAATACTTCCTGGACATCCTGTGCGGCGACCCCCGCCTGTTCCAGCGCCGCCCGGATGGCCGTGGCGCCCAGCGTGGGCGAAGGCACACCGGTGAACTGGCCGAGGAAAGAGCCGATGGCGGTGCGCTTGGCACCGGCGATAACAACACTGACGTCCGACATGGGGATCTCCGCAAAGGACTTGTGGGCGTGGGTACCCGGTAGCTAACCGGCGGATTATCGCAGCCGCCTACCACTGCCGGCAAACCGCTGGCGATGCACAGGTTTTACGACATACCGCGCAGCTAGTTACGCCAGCGTTGTGCGACCATAAATACCCATGAGGCCGGCAAGTATCTACAGGGAGCCGGGCAACGCGAGGGGATGCGAGCATGATCACGGGGATGCTGTATTTGAAGCGCCGCGAAGCGGCTGTTGCCATTGTCATGGCATTGAGTCTGAGTGCCTGCGGGGGAGGTGGCGGCAACAGCAATGTCAGAGCCAGCACGTCGCCCGCTCCACCACCGGTCACGCCCTCAGCACCGCCGCCGCCCACTACGGCGCAGCCGCCGGGCGATGCGCAGCTCAGCCTTACTAATACGTATGCCGCGCATAACCAGGGCTACACCGGGCAGGGCGTCACTATCGGCGTAGTCGACAGTGGCGTGATGCGCAATCACCCGGCGCTGGCCGGACGGGTGCTGAAGGATCTGATCTATGTGGATCCGACGACCAATAATACGGCGGTCGACGACGTAGTCGGCCATGGCACCTGGGTATCCCAGATCGCCGCCGGCCAGACCTACGCGCAGTTTTCTGGCGGCATCGCGCCCGGTGCGAGCCTGATCTCGGCACGCATCATCAGCGACGTCGCGCCGAAGGACGATGGTTCTGGCATGGGCAACCAGGTCACCACGGCCGACCCGCTCGGTCAGATCAATGACGACCTGATCGCCAACGGCGTCAAGGTGATGAACAACTCCTGGGGCGGTCTGTATTGGAGTGCCACTGCCACGGCGACCACTCAGAGTTTCCACGACGCCTATAACAAGTTCATCAATAACTGGGGCGGCCTGGTGGTATTCGCCGCGGGCAACGACTCCAAAGCCAATCCAAGCGACGTGGCCGCCTTGCCGAGCCGCGCGCCGGACCTCGCCCGTGGCTGGCTCGCCGTGGTCGCGGTGGACAGCAATAATCCCAGTCAGCTGGCGAGTTATTCCAACGCTTGTGGTATCGCCATGAACTATTGCCTGGCGGCGCCGGGCGACGTCATAGTCAGTGACAAGAACGCGCCGGCCGACACGCGGTACTGGGTGGTCAAGGGCACCTCGTTCGCGGCGCCGCAAGTCTCCGGCGCAGCTGCGCTGGTGTGGCAGGCCTATCCGTATTTCAGCAATGACCTGGTGCGGCAGACCCTGCTCGGCACTGCCACCGATATCGGTGCGGCCGGACCGGATGCGGTGTTTGGCTACGGCCTGCTCAACGTCGGCAAGGCGGTGAACGGCCCGGCAAAGTTCGACTGGGGCGATGTCACGGTGAACTTCAGCGGCAGCTCCAACTGGAACAACGCGATCTCCGGCGCCGGCGGCCTGATCAAGCAGGGTAGCGGCACGCTCAACCTCACTCAGCCGGCCAGCTTTACCGGACTGACTCAGGTGCAGGCCGGCGTGCTCACCGCCAAGGCGCTGGCATCCAGCGTCAATATCAGTGCAGGCGGCACATTGAGTGATACGCCAAGCATCGGCGGCAGCGTGAGCAATGCCGGTGTGCTGACAGTGCGTGGCGGCGACGTCGCCGTGGGCGGCAACTACAACCAGAACGGCGCGGGTCGGCTGGCGCTTGAACTCGGTTCGGCACTGCGCGTAACGGGCGCGGCCAGTCTTACCGGTGGCGATCTGTACGTGATCGGTGCGGGCTCCACTTACCAGGTCAACTCGCACACCAATGTGCTGGTAGCGAACGGTGGGTTGACCGGGACTTTCTCCGCCTTGAACAAAGCCTCCAACGTTCTCCTCACCGCCACACTCAATTACGACGCCAGCAGTGCGTGGCTCAACGTGCAGCAGGTGCAGGTGACGGCTGTGCAGGGCATGAGTTATACCGCCGCCTCGATGGGCGCGGCGCAGCGCGTCGATACCGCCTTCGGGCAGATCAACACACAGCTGACGCAAGGGGCCGCCAGCGGCCAGCCGGTATCCGCAAGCTTTATCGAAGGCGCGGCGAAGTTGCAGCAATCTCCCTCGGTGGCAGCAGCACAGCAATCACTGGAGAGTCTGTCGGGTCAGTTGCATGCGGCCAGTGCGGCGATGACGTTGCAGGCGATCGACGCCGGCACGCGCGCGCTATCCGATCGCTTTGATCAACTGCTTAACGCACCCGTCGGTGGTGGCTGGGCGCAAGGGTTGGGGTATCAGGGCGCGATGGCGCGCAACGGTTACGGCAATGTCGGCCTCGATCTCAGCGGCTGGATGGTGGGGCAGGATCATCGCCTGGGCGGCAACGGCATCGCTGGCTACGCGGTAAGTCAGGTGCAAGGCCTCGGACGTCTCACCGATAGCGCCGACCAGGGACGCAGCCGCGCGGTGGAAGGCATGGCGTACGGCGGTGTGATCCGCAATGCGTGGTATGCGATGGGGCGCCTCGGTGTAGGCGACTACCAGGAGAACATGCGTCGCTATCTGCGTCTTGGCAGCCAGTCGAGCGCGGTCGCCAGCGACAACCATGGACGCTACGGCGTCGCCTACGGCGAAAGCGGTTACCGCTGGTCGCTCGGCGGCATGCAGCTGATCCCTTACGTGAATCTGCAATACACCCGTATCCAGCGCGATGGATTCAATGAGCTGGGTGGCGATGGTTTTGGGCTGAAGGCCAGCGCGCAGACCATCGAACGCTGGCAGGCCGGTGCCGGCCTGCGTGCCTCGCAGCGCTGGTCATTGGCGAGCGGCGGCAGTATCGGCCTGCAGGCAAGGCTGCTATGGCAGCAAGCTTTTGCGACTCGCGGCGATGTGTTCGATGCGAGCTTTAGCGGATTGAACCAGTGGGCGCCGCTGGGCGGCATCGGACTGGCGCGTTACTCGGGGATCGTGGGCACGGCGCTGGACTGGCGGTTCTCGTCCCGCGCCAGTTTGCAGATCGGTTACGACCAGTACTTCGGTCAACGCGATCAAGCCAAGATGGCAACACTGGCTTATCAATACACCTGGTGAGATTCACCAGGTTCTTCGTTCGCCAAGAAGCGATGCGATCGGTACAGGAGTCATTCCTGTTGTGCGGTTTATGAAGGGAGCGCGGTGCTGCTAAGCACCGCCAAAGACATAGCGGTGACGATACTTACCATGTATCACCACCCGTAGCGTTGGGTGGGTCCCGCGTGCATGGATGCAATGTTAGTAAACCATTGCACAGCCGGTGACTTCTTGAGTGTCTCTTTTGATCGTGCTGGCAAGGAAGCCATACCGCGAAAAGGAATTTATCGCATCCTCGTATGCCGTCCGAACCACCGGCTGGGCAATACCATTCTGCTTACGCCTCTGATCGAGGAGCTCGAGAGTCTTTATCGGGGCGCCGAGATCGATATCGTCGCGGAAGGTGGTATCGCCGCCGACGTGTTTTCTGCGTTCCCGAGGGTCAATCACATTTACTGCCTGCCGAAGCGCGGGTTCAAACATCCCTGGTCTTTTCTGTCGATGCTCCTGCAGGTGCGCAGGACGCGTTACGACCTGATCATCGATCCCTGCGGGGGATCTAATTTCAGTCGCGTGCTGACCCGCTTCTTCAAGGGACAATACAAGCTTGGGTTTGGTGATCCTGTCACGCATCCGGGTTTGACGCATCTGGTGTCGAACTCAGTGGCGATGCGGCACATGGCCAAGCGTCCGGTAAACCTCCTTCGCTGGGGCATGCCGCCCCAAGCGCAGGATGCGGAGCATTTCTTCCCGCTGGATATCCGTCTGACCGACAGCGAACGCGCGCTAGGCCGGTCGCTGCTCCATGATTTGTTGGCGACGTATCCCAAGGCGGAAACGGGCCCCGTGATCGGTATTTTCGCCAACGCGACAGGCGCCAAGCGCTATCCAGCCGCATGGTGGAACGACTTCATCCGCGCGCTCAAGGAGGCCTGTCCGGATAGCCGCATCATCGAGATCATTCCCATGCACGGGAAATCGATGTTGGGCTCCGAATGGCCTGGCTACTACTCGTCGAACATTCGGCGTATGGGGGCGGTGATGGCTGGTGTGGATTTGATGATTAGCGCGGACTGCGGTGTGATGCATCTCGCCGTCGCCTCCAAGGTGCCCACCGTTGGCATGTTCTGCGTGACGGATGCATCGGTCTACGAGCCCTACGGTCCGGGAAACAACCCGCTGCTAACCCAAGGGCTGACAGCCGCGGAAGCAGCTGGACGTGTCGTGCAGGTTTATCGGAACGTATTGGTTGGTTCTGCCGACGCACAGCCCGGATTGGCGGTAGCGATGCCGAGCGATGATGCGAAGGATAATGTTGGGCAGACGGATGGCGGGCCGGTATCGTGTTCCAGTCAAGTCACCAAGTCTCATTGATTCGCGACCCCGTGTGATCGATAGCGCGAAGTTTTTTTTCAGGGGTGGCTCCCGCTTCCTCGCAGAGGCTTGGTTGCGCGTTGCGATGGTTGAAACCAGAGCTGCGACCGGCTCAGTCGTGTCTTCGTTAGACGCGCCGGATACCATCGGTGCGAGTGGTTCGAACGCTGGCTGGCCTGCGTGCGTGTCACCTTCATTCAAGGGCTTGAGATTCTCCAGGTGACATTTTTGCAAAGCCAATCCCGCCGGTGGCAATTTCCTCACGGTCGTATCGGAACGCTCGGCGCGACATGGGCGTGGTTGCCGCTATGGGTGGCGATGGCCCTGGTTGCGATGTTCCAGCATGGGCCAATGCCCATGCATTCCACCCGTGCACTGTCGGTGGCCTGGGAGATGTGGCATCGGCATAGTTTCATGGTGCCTTATCTCAATGGCGCACCGTACAGCGACAAGGTGCCCTTGCTGTTCTGGTTGATCCATCTTGGCTGGGCGGTCGGCGTCGTCAACGATGTCTGGCCGCGCTTGCTCGAAGTGGCGCTCGGCGGTACCCAGCTCGTGCTGGTGGCGACGCTGGCGCGAAGACTGTTTCCGGAGCGTCCCGAGATTGCGCGCACGACGCCGTGGGTGTTGCTGGCTTTGACCTATGGCTTTCTGTTCGGCCTGCAGATCATGTACGAAGTGTTGCTCTCGGTCTGTGTGCTTGCTGCCCTGCTGGCTCTGGTGCCGAGTCCGCGCAGGGAGGCGCCTCGTTTCGCCTGGTTTGCGTTGGCGATGGGGTTGGGCTTGTTGGCGAAAGGGCCGGTCATGCTGCTGCATGTGGCCTTTCCCTGGCTGCTTGGTCCGCTTTGGAGCGATTGGGCACAACGCGAGCGCCGCCGCTGGTACGGGCAGGGGGCGCTGGCCATGCTGGCCGGCCTTGGCCTGTTGCTGGCCTGGGCGCTGACTGCGGCATGGGTGGGTGGCGAAGCCTATCGCAATCAGTTGCTGTTTCATCAGACCGCCGGGCGCGTGGTGGATGCTTTCGCGCATGCCGCGCCATTCTGGTGGTACGTGCCGCTGCTGCCAGTGCTTATCTTTCCCTTCGCGCTGTGGCCTCGGTTATGGGTGGCGGTGGGCATATTGCGGCGCCCCTTCGAACCTGGCCTGCGCTTCGTGTTCTGCTGGTTGGGGCCGGTATTGCTTGGTTTTTCGATCATCAGCGGCAAGCAGCCTTACTATCTCTTGCCCGAATACGCAGCATTCGCCCTGCTTATTGCGGCAGCGTTGTTGCTGCTGCGCCAGCGTCACCTAGCATGGGTGGACAGCGCATGGCTTGGACCATGGCCGTTGGGTTTGCTGGGGGTGGGATTCGGGCTCGCCTTGATCCTGTTGCCGTACTGGGTTCGGAGCGGCGCCATCAACAACGCCCAGCTGACGACGATCGCACCGCATAGCGCCGCCTTCGGCGTGCTTTACCTTTTGCTCGGCGCACTCTTGCTGGTGCCGGGAAAGAACGGGCTTTATCGCATTGCCTGCGCCGGCTTGATCGGCGTGGTCGCGGCGAACGGTCTGTTCACTCTGACCCTGTGGCCCGCGTACGACTTTGCTCATGTCGCGACCTTGATCGGCAACGCCGAGCGCCACGGCCAGCCGGTAGCGAACATTGGCTCGAACGATGGCCAGTTCAACTTCCTCGGGCGTCTGACCCGGCCCATCACACCGCTGCGCGGCGAGCCGGCGATCAAGGCCTGGGCCGCGGCGCATCCCGATGGGTTGATCGTGACTTATCCGCGTCAGCTGACCGCTGCCGATCGCAACAACGCGGTCTACATTCAGCCGTTTCGTGGGGTGTGGCTGACGGTGTGGCCAGCACCTGCACTGGCGGCTTCCGGGGAAGAAGGCGGTACCGCGCCGGAATAACCGGCGCGGCAGGTGCCGTCTTACGACTTGCCGTGAAACAGCTCGCGGCCAATCAGCATGCGGCGGATTTCGTTGGTGCCCGCGCCGATCTCGTAGAGCTTGGCGTCGCGCAGCAGGCGGCCGGCGGGGAACTCGTTGATATAACCGTTGCCGCCCAGCGCCTGGATCGCTTCGAGGGCGACCTTTACCGCATTCTGCGAAGCATTGAGCAAGCAGGCGGCAGGATCGATGCGCGATTTGGAGCCGCTGTCGAACTGCTGCGCCACCATATAAGCGAAGCCGCGCGATGACTGCAGCGCGGTATACATGTCGGCCACCTTGCCCTGCATCAGGCCGAAGGTGCCGATGGGCGCATTGAACTGCTTGCGCTCGCGTACGTAGGGCAGGGTGAGATCCATCGCCGCCTGCATCAGGCCGATGGGGCCGCCGGAAAGCACCAGGCGCTCGGTGTCGAGGCCGCTCATCAGCACGCGCACGCCTTCGTTCACTTCGCCCACAATGTTCTCGGCGGGAATCTCGCAATCCTCGAACACCAGCTCGCAGGTGTTGGAGCCGCGCATGCCGAGCTTGTCCAACTTCTGCGCGGTGCTGAAACCCTTCATGCCTTTCTCGACGATGAAAGCGGTCATGCAGCGGCTGCCGGCAGGGCGCGGTGCGGTGCGCATGTACACCAGCAGCACGTCGGCGTCGGGGCCGTTGGTGATCCACATCTTGGAGCCGTTGGCGACCCACACATCGCCCTTCTGCTCGGCCTTGCAGCTCATCGAGCCGACCACGTCGGAGCCGGCGCCGGGCTCGCTCATCGCCAGCGCACCGACGTATTCGCCGCTGCACAGTTTGGGAATGTACTTGCGGCGCTGTGCTTCGTTGCCGTTATGAAAGATGTTCTGCACGCACAGATTGGAGTGCGCACCGTAGGACAGGCCCACCGAGCCCGAGGCGCGGGAGATTTCCTCCATCGCCACCATGTGCGCCAGGAAGCCCATGCCAGTGCCGCCGTAAGCTTCAGGAATGGTTACGCCGAGCAGACCCATTTCGCCAAACTTGCGCCACAGGTCGGCGGGGAAAACGTTCTCATGATCGATCTGCGTGGCGCGCGGTGCGATCTCCTTTTCCGCGAAGGCATGAACGCTTTCGCGCAACAGGTCGATATCTTCACCGAGGGGGAACGGGCGCATCGCAGACTCCGGCAAGGGCAAGGGGGCGGGGAATAGAAAATGGTAGCTCAGGCGGGCCGCCGGGCTTTGGCGCAGCGCATCACGGTGGGTCGGAAATCGTCTGATTGCGGATTGCCCCTGACTGGCTCAAAGTGGCGCCACATAAGCGGTAGGGGCAGTTCGGGGGCTATGGATGTGAGGGGTCTTTTCGTGCTTCCGGCACTGCTCGGAGGCTTGTTCGTGTGGATGGTCCTGCGCCGACGGCAAAGCCCGGCGCCTGGGATAGATTCCGTGCTACCGATGACGCTTGAACTGGGTGGCCTGCGGCTGACCCTGCTGCAGCGTCATGCACCGGCCGCGTCGAATGCCTGGTGTCGCAATGCGTTGATGGCGGATGCCCATTGCATCGCCGAGCAACGCGAATTGCGCGCGAAGGGTGCGTTGCTTTCCGCGGTGGATCTGCAGGCCTGGCACGGCAAGTTGCCAGCATTTCTGGCGGGCGAGCGTACCGAGTTGCATCTGTGCGCCGATGGCGATTGCGTGGGGTTGTATCTGCAGCGACCGCTGCGCGATGACATGACGGCGGTGACGGTCGTACTGCTGGATCCGCAGATTTTTGCTGCGGCGGAACGCCAGGCCGATGAGTGCCGCACGCGTAACAGTGCATTGTTCCTGGTGACGCATGGACAGCTCACGCGCTTCGGTGAGGAGCTGGAACAAGCCATGCGTGGTTTTCCGGTCTATCTCGGCCACACGGCGCGTCAAACTGCGTAAACCTGCCACGTTGGAGGCCCCGACGGGCCACCCTTCGGACGCCGCAGTCACTTGCGCACGGCGGATGAAAATCCAGCGTCGATTCGTGTTCGCGTGCAACGTGTAGCCGTAGTAGCTCTTGCCATGTTTCTGCGTCCAGCGCGCCTTGACATCCTTCTCCGTGTGCTTAGCGCGTGCCAAATTTTTGAGACGTCTTCTATAGGCGGGCGGCGGCCTCGCTTCGGATAATTCGGCTGCGACTTGACCACTCGGTTGATCCAAAAATCTTCTGGACCGAGCTATGTAGTACGCGCATTGCCGATGTACGGGCATCAAGGACACCTTCAAAAATCAGTGCGACTCCCCTGAGTGAACTCACGCTTAGGTTGGTACTTCGCCTATCTAATAAGGAATTTCCCATGAACGCACTTCGCTTGAAGCCGCGCGTGGCAGCGTGCACCCGGATTTTGTCCCTCACCAGTCTTGCCCTTGCGAGCTTTGCTGGAATGCCGGCGATGGCGTCCACCTTTCGACTGCAAAGCACCACCGTAATCATGGATGAGAGCGACAGGCGTACTAGCTTCAATGTCGAGAATACCGGCGGAGAACCGATCCTGTTGTTGAGCAAGCTGAGCGATCTCGATGATAAGGATTTCGCCAAAAGCATCCTGGTTACGCCCGCTGTCACGCGCATCGATCCGGGCCAGAGCCAGCTGGTGAACTTCGCGTTGAAGAAAGGAGTTTCGCTGGATCGCGAGTACCTGCTCAAAGCATCGTTCGAAGGCGTGACGCAAAAAGCCAAGGGCGGCACGCGAATGCCGATTCGGCAGGAAATTGGCTTCATTGCGCAGCCCAAGTCCATGCCGGCGGATGCCACGCCGTGGAAAGCGCTCAACGTGCGCGTGGAGGGCAATCAGATCACGCTGGCCAATCCGAGCAAGCGTGTAGTGCGTCTGGGGCCCGCTATCAGGCTGCAGCCTTCCGGCGTCGAGATTCCGCTTGCACACGCCTACATCATGCCGGGCCAAAGCATGAGCGCTACCGCAGAAGGTGCTGCGGCAGCGACACAGATCACGATCACCCCGCTGAGCCGCTATGGCCTCGTGCAGGCAACTGCCACGCTGGATGTATCGCGCTGAGTGGGGCTGCTGCCTTGACGATCGCCGTCAGGGCTATACAGCGACCATCGCCTTTGGTGGCCGTTGCCAACCCAAAGCCAAGGAGTTACCCCATGATCAAGAAACTCCCCCTCACGGCCCTGGCCGGCGCATTGGCATTGCTGATCGGTGGTCAGGCCTATGCCGCCTTCCCCACCGCCAACCTGAAAGTCACCGGCTCGCTGGAAGTGCCGGGTTGCACGATCAGCGCTGAAGGTGCCACCGGCGACACCGTGGAATACCGTACGGCCAATATCAACCCGAACCAGATCAAGCCGGGTTCGGGTAGTTCCGCGACCGACACGACCGAGTTGCCCGGCATAGGGAAGACGTGGACCGTCACCTGCACCGGCAGAACGTACCTGACGTTCAAGATCAATGATGAGCGTAATGACACAGTGAGCGTGCCCGGCATTACCAATAGCACACGCTTTGGTCTGGGCAACATCAACGGCACCGGCAAGCTGGGTTTTTACACGGTGAACATGTCCGACGCCAAGGTGGGGAGCCTGTTGGCTACGCCGGTGGTGCCGCCGGTCACCACCAATGTGTTCGCCACGACCACCACGACATTTACCGCATCGCCCACCGTGTTACTCAATAAGAACAACAGCGCCACTTACCAGATGGGCTGGGCGACCGCGAACAATACATTGGCAGCTGGCGACTACTTCGAGGCCAAGCTGACGGTGACACCGTACCTGGCGACCAGTGGTGTCATGGGTGGTCCGGTGACTGCAAACGTCGAGCTCGATGGTCTGGCTGCGCTGACCTTCTCCTTAGGTCTGCAGTAAGGAGAGGGGCAATGACTAAGATCACGATATACGCCAGTTTGATGCTGGCGCTGGCTACGGGCAGCACAACTGCAGCAGCGGAAATCACGGGGCCGTCGAAGCTGGCGGTGAAGGGCACAATCACGGTGCCAGGTTGCCAGGTGCAGGGTGCCAATCCGGACGGTGATGTTGAGTATCACTACGGCGCGCTAGGGTCGGCATTGATCCCAGCTACAGGAGATAAGCCACTAGATCCACAGACGAAAACTTGGACTGTCACGTGCGATGCGTTGACGTACCTTACCTTCGGGGCGGTTGACGTAGAGCACGACTCAGCCAGCCTGGGCGGCGATACCAATTTTGGTCTGGGCAATATCAACGGCAATGGCAAGATCGGCTACTACACCGTCTACATGACGAATCCCAAGGTTGATGCTGGCGATGGCAAAGGGCTTCAAAGAGCCTACTTGTTCATAGGCAAGCCCAACGACAGCAATGGCGTTGGTCAGGACGCCAAATATATGGCGCATGGTTTTTCGCATGGCTGGGTCACCTCCGCGGCCGGTACGGGAGTTACGCCTTCGCCGTTGATGGCTGGCAAAGTCTTCGTTGTAGATATGACAGTTCAGCCGTACCTGGCAAGTTCCGCGGTGATGGGAGGCCCGGTGAATTCCGATGTAAACCTGAAAGGCAAGGTGGTCATCAGCTATTCGTTCGGACTCTAAGTTCCTTGTGCGGGGCGGCTGGTGCTGCCCCGCTTCTCTCATCGATTCGAATTTTACGGCTGTGCGGAATGTGCCAACTCACGTTGGCGCAGGAGGGCTCATCATGTCTGGAGTTTGTCGACAACTGACACTGGCCGCCTGTATCAGCATGGGCCTGGGTGCCAGCTTGTTCGGAACCGACATCCATGCGTCGGCCGTCGATACGGCAGCCGGTTCTGCAGAGATTTTGTTCGACACCAAACTGCTGGCCAATCGCGGTTATTCAGAAGAAGTTGCTCGCTTCTTCTCTCGCGAAGCGCGCTTTCTTCCTGGCCAGAAGCAGGTGACGGTGACTGTCAATGCAGGCCGCGGACAGCTTCGCGAGGTACGCTTTGATGGCGAAGGGCAGGTATGTTTTGAGCGTGCCTTGTTGCATCAGTTGGGCATGCGTGTGCCAGAGACGCCTGAGGGCGATGCATGTCTTGATTCCAAAGAAGTGTTTCCGGCCATGCGGGTGGATCTGAAGCCGGGCATAGCCAGGGTCAACCTGATCGTACCGGAGGACGCCTTTGATCCCGCGGCACGCGAAAGCGCATATCGGCGGGGCGGCCGTGCGGCGTTGCTCAACTACAGTGTTTTCGCGCGGCGGCTCCAGGGCGGTGGCAGCGGAGGCGATTATTTTCAGGCACAGCTGGAATCGGGTCTCAATGTAGACAACTGGGCATTTCGGAGTCAGGGAACCTACACGCGTGCGAAGTTCAGTGCGGGTTATCAGCACCAAGCGGCGTATGTCCAGCGCGGTATTGAGTCCATGCAGTCGCTGCTGCAGGCAGGGCAGATTAATGCGGCGTCGGATGGCTTTGGCGGCATGCCGATCATCGGGGCGCAAATCTATTCCGATAATGCGCAGATAGGTACCGGTGCTTTGGCCGTGCCCATCCAGGGCATCGCGGAGACCCAGGCCGTGATCGAGCTGCGTCAACGTGGTCAGGTGATCTATCGCACCGTGGTGGCGCCAGGCCCGTTTTCGCTCAGTGATATCGGTGCGGTGGCGGGGCATGCCGATATCGATGTGGTGGTCATGGAGGAGGACGGGCGCACAACGCGCTTTTCCGTGCCGGCCCCTATGTCGGCAGCTACCGTTTCAGCGCCGCCGATCTATCATCTTGGCGTGGGCCGCTATCGGTTGGGTGCCTACGATGCGTCGGCCATCACGGCAGCGCCGTGGCTGGTTTACGGCGACTACGCTTTCAATGTGCGGCCCAATCTGCGTTTGATCCAGTCGGCACTTCTGGCCAAGCGTTACCAGGGTCTATCCGCGCAGGCTTCCCTGTCTACTGAAAGTAGCGCATGGGTGGGAGCCAATCTGCGTGTATCTCGATCTGCTCCAAAAGGAGTGGGTTACGAATGGCAGGTGCAGGGCTCGACGTCGCTGGGGGGCAATGTCTCGGCTGGGTTGTCGTGGCAGTCGCGCACGCGCAAATTTTCCGTGCTGGAAGACACCATCTACCGATATGACGGTGAGGGTTATGTCGCCCCGTTTCTGCAATCGCTAAGCGCGTCGCTTGGCTGGTCAAGCATGATGTGGGGCAGCTTTGGTTACAGCGTGTCGCACACGCGCGACGTGACGGGAAGTTACATAACGCATTCGTTGAATGCCGGTAGAAAGCTCGGTCGAGCCCACGTCAATCTCTCACTGCAAAAAGGCGTACAGAGTTACAAAGCGGCCTACCTGAGCGTGACCATGCCGCTCGGCCGAGATCGTCTTAGTACGCGCCTCTATCACCGCAACACCGGCGCCCATAGGGTGGCGGCCAATTATCAAGGCAAGCTTTCTTCCGATGTGGGGTATCAGCTGGACGCGTCGGGCACCGGCAACGAGCGGAGTCTGAGCGCCTCCGTGGCAGCGCAGGCTGCCTATGCCCAATGGTCGGGCGGTGTTTCGCAATCCAGTCAGGGTTCGCGCTCGATGTATGGCTCTGCCACCGGCAGCATGGTGGTGACAGACGACCGCACGGTGGCGATGGGCGCTGGCAAAGTCAGCGACACCTTTGCTGTAGTCAAGGTGCCGGATTTGAGTGGCCTGCGATTGACCGGGTCCGGTAGCGGTGTCCGCACGTCCGCCTGGGGCACGGCGTTGGTGCCGACTATCTATCCCTATCACCCCTCGCGTATCCAAGTGGACGGCAAGAGTCTGCCGCTGAACTATCGCCTGGAGACAACGGCGATCGAGTTGAACCTCGCACGCGGCAGCGTGATGACCCAGACGATCGGCGCCACCGAGATTCGCCAGCTGATGCTGCAGGTGCGCATGCCCAATGGCTCGTTTGCCCGAGTGGGCAGCAGTGTGCTCAACAGCGATGGTGATTTCATGGGCACGGTGATCGGTGAGGGCAACCTGATTTTGACCAATGCCGATATTGGCAAGCCGGTCTATCTTGAGTCGTCAGGAGCGCCCCGCTGCCAGGTCTCCTATGAAACGCCGGAGCGGTTCGATCCCGAGTCGCCTTATGAAGAGGCGCCGGCCACATGTTCTTGAGACAGAAGTGGCATCCATTCACGATCACCCACTGGTGACCGTTGCCACTCCCCCTCTTTCGTAAGAGCGCACCCCCGGACTCGATCCGGGGGTGCGCTCCTACAGCGAGCTGGCTTTACGGCAGCTTCGCCAGCTTGCCCTTCAACTCCACACCTGACATCAGGAAGCCGGCGTGACATTCGTAATTCTGGCTGTCGCGATAGGTCGCGCCGTTGTAGTCGCTCACAATGTCCACCACCGCATTGGCGCCGGCCGCCTTGGCCTGGTCCTGCAGGCTGATCAGCACGGTCTGCAGCACCCAGCCGCAGGACACGTCGTCTTTCTTGCCGAACGCATTGGTCTTGCGGCTGATGTCGACATCTTTGATCACCGTCGCCTTGCTGGCTGCTGCGTTGCCGGCCAGGTAGAACTTCACGCTGCCGTCGAGCTTGCCGCTCTTCTGCGCTTCGGCCACGACCTGCTCGAACGGCAGGTGCACGACGCGGTCGGCCGCCATGCTCGCGGCGGGCAGGGCGAGCAGGAACAGGGCGCTTAGGCTGAGATGTTTTGCTTTCATGCGGGTCGATCTCCTTGAGTAGATGGAACAACAACGGCGAGGGAGGGTTCCTTCGCTTTCAGCACAAGCCGCCATTCACGGCCAAGACTTGTCGGGTGATGTAGCCGGCCTCCGGGCTCACCAGGAACTGCACGGCGGCGGCGACTTCATCGGGCGTACCCATGCGCTGCATCGGGATCATCGCGAGGATCTCTTCCAGCGGCAGTTCGGCATCGAGCATGTCGGTGTCGATCAGGCCGGGGGCCACGCAGTTCACTGTGATCTTGCGCTTGGCCAGTTCGATCGCGAGCGCCTTGGCGGCGCCGATCACGCCGGCTTTCGACGCGCTGTAGTTCACCTGTCCGCGATTGCCGATCAGGCCGGAGACCGAGGTGATGCACACCACGCGGCCCGGTGCGCGGCGGCGGATCATTGGCATGATCAGCGGATGCAGCACGTTGTAGAAACCATCCAGATTGGTACGCAGCACTTGGTCCCAGTCGTCGCCGGTAAGCGCGGGGAAGGCGCCGTCGCGGGTCAGGCCAGCATTGCAGACCACGCCGTAGTACGCGCCGTGCTCGCCCACGTCCGCTTCAAGCTCGGCGGCACAGGCGGCGCGGTCGGCGATGTCGAATTGCAGGATGCGCGCCTGCTTGCCCAGCGCATGGATGCTGGCCTGCACCGTTTCGGCCTCGTCGCGGCGCGAGCGGCAATGCAGCACCAGGTCGTAGCCGGCGGCGGCCAGGCGCATGGCGATGGCGCGGCCGATGCCGCGGCTGGAGCCGGTGACCAGGATGGTGTCGGTCATGAGCGGAATTCCTGTGCTTCGGATGCGGCGAAGGTAGCTGCATTCGGTGGGCTGAAGACAGTGAGGCGCGCTTCGGCATGCGCGCCGGTTGCGTCGATACGGCAGGCGAATACGCCCATGCCATCCTCGTCGTTGAAATGGCGCACGGCTTCGATGCGCAGCTCGCTGCCGGCAGGGAAAGCATCCACGTCGCACTGATATTGCCGCGCGCCGAGTAGAAAGCCGAGACGGATCGGTTCACCAGCCGCCAATGCATGACAGCCCGCCCAGGCTGCGATGGTCTGCGCCATCAGCTCGATGCCGATCCATGCCGGCAAGGTGCCATCGTGTTCGACGAAGGCGCCCCCGGCGTGCACGGTGCGCGTGCACACGATGCGTTCGGCTTCCAGTTCGATCACGCGATCGAGCAGGATCATGTCACCGGTATGTGGCAGCACTTCGGCGATGGGCCGCAAGGTCATGTTGCGTCTCCCAGCACCACGCAGGTGTTGTTGCCGCCAAAAGCGAAGGAGTTGCTCATCAGGCGGCGCGGACCGCTGCTGGGTAGACGGCTGCCTGTCTTGGTAAAAGTCAGAGCCGGCAAGGCGGGGTCGGCCACGCCATCCCACACCTGCGGCGGCAGGCGACGCTCGTCGTCCTGGTCGCGCAGGCTGAGCCAGCAGAATGCGGCTTCCAGCGCGCCGGCCGCACCCAGCGTGTGGCCGGTCATCGACTTGGTGGATGAACATGGCACGCCCTGCGCGAACACCGCCACTACGGCCTGGCTTTCCATGGCGTCGTTATGTTCGGTGGCGGTGCCGTGCAGGTTGAGGTAGTCGATCTGCGCAGCATCCAATCCCGCATCGCGTAATGCCTCGCGCATGGCCTGCTGCGCGCCGAGTCCCTGCGGATCGGGCGATGACATGTGATAGGCGTCGGAGCTGGCACCGCCGCCCAGCAATGCCACCGGGCCGGGTTCGCGCGTCATCAGGAACAGCGCGGCCGCTTCGCCGATATTAATGCCGCGGCGATGGCGCGAGAACGGCTGGCAACGCTCGCTATCGAGTGCCTCCAGCGCATGGAAGCCGTTGGTCGGCAGGCCAGCCAGCGTGTCGACACCGCCGCACAGCACGGCATCGCACACACCCATGCGCAGCAGGCGCCGCGCACTGAGCAGCGCGCGTGCGCCAGAGGTACAGGCGGTGGAGATGCCGTAGCAGGGGCCGGCCAGATCCAGCCATTCGGCGAGAAACTCGGCAGGCGCGCCCAGCTCCTGGTGCGCATAGCGATAGTCTGCCGGCCATACGCCATCGCGGCGATACGCGGCAATGCCGTGGCAAGCTTCGTCGATGCCGGTGGTACTGGTGCCGATGATCACGCCGATACGCTCGCTGCCATAGCGCGCGATGGCGGCGCGGATCGGTGCCTCGATCTCCAGCGCGGCGGCAAGCAACAGGCGGTTGTTGCGGTTGTCGCGATGCCCAGCCAGCGTGGCAGGCACGGTCGGCAGTTCCATTCGCACCGCACCCAGCGGCAGTGTGCGGTCCGGCAGCCAGCCGGCCTCCTGGCGAATGCCGCTGTCATCGCCGGCAAACAGCGCCTCGGCGACGGCGGCTTTGCCGGCGCCCAGCGTGCATACCACGCCGAGTTCGTTGAGATAGGTGTTCATGTGTCTGCAAGCGGCTTGCGCGCCGCGACGTTGACCAGGGTTTCCTCGCGCTGGCCGGGCGGCGGCGGAGTGCGCAGGCCCCAGCGTTCCAGCAGACCGAAGTCGCGCGAGCGGCTCCACCACAGATAGGGCAGGGACACGTGCCGGTTCTCGAACTCGAAACCCTGTTTGCGCAGCATCGCGAGATATTCGTCCGCGCTCTTCTGCACTTCCATCGGGTGACGGAAGAACCAGCGGATCACCCAGGTATCGATATACGCCTTGGTCGACTCGGCGAACAACAGCAGCCCACCCGGTTTCAGCACGCGCCAGAATTCGGCCAGCGCGCGCTCCTGTTCCACCAGATGATGGAAGGTCTGGTGGCAGAACACGATATCGACGCTGGCGTCGGGCAGTTCGATCTGCGCGCAATCGCCGATGAGCAGTTCCGCATCGATGCGTTCGTGCTGCGCTTCAGCCCGCGATAGCTCCACGCTGTGCGGATCGGCATCGAGACCAATCAGGCGATCGAACCGGAACGCATCGCGCAGCAGGCGGAATGATTTGCCTTGGCCGCAACCGACATCGAGCAAGGCGCCGCCCTGCGGCAGCGGTTCGCCGATCAGCCGCTTGAGATCGTTGATCGCCACGCGCAGCACATGGTGCTGCCAGGTATGCGTGCGCAGGAACTGGAAGCCGATGCGTGTTTCTTCCACATAAGTTGGGCTGGCGTAGTTCATGGGCAAACGATCATCGGTTGAAGGTCCTCGGCGCTGGCCGGCGACGCAGGTAAGGTCTGGGCCGTGGTCAGGCGCGCCAGTCGTTGTTCCACGGCGTCGGTAAACACCTGTGGCGAAAGCAGTTGCAGTTCTCCGGCGGTCGTCACGGCGACTTGTATGGTGCTGGCACGCGTCATGCGCTCGCCGGTTTGCGCATCGCTGATCAGGTAATGGACTTTGAGCCGGTTGCGCCATTCGATCAGTTCGGCGCGCACGTTCAGTCGTTGGCCGAAACGCGCCGCACGCACATAGCGCAGCTGGATATCGATGACCGGCCACACGTAACCGGCCGCTTTCATCTGCGTGTAGTTGTGGCCGATATCGTCGAGCAGCGCGCAACGGGCGATCTCCAGGTATTTCACGTAATGCCCATGCCAGACCACGTCCATCGAATCCACATCGAAGAACGGCACCAATACGTCCGTATCGACGCTCAATACACCTTTAGCGCGCATCTTCAGTCTCCGCGTTCGGTGTCTGCCAGAACGGATAGAAGTTGAACCACTGCTGGGGCGCCTCCAGGCAACGCTGGGCCAGCCGGTCAGCGTATCGCTGTACCCAACCCTGGATGGCCGCGTCGCGTTGTCCGCGTTCCCAGGTTGGTGTATCGAGGAACGGTTCGAGATGGATGCGGTAACTGCCATCCACTTTCAGGCAGCAGATCAGGTTCACAGGACAACGCAGCAGTCCGGCCATCAGCCAGGGGCCTTGCGGGAACGGTGCGGCATGGCCCAGGAAATTAACCGTGACGCAGCGTCCGCCATGCAGCGGCACGCGGTCGCCGGCAATCGCCAGCCATTCGCCGCGATCGATGCGTTGCGACAAGTCCAGCATCAGCGCCGTATCCAGCTCGCTGACCTGGATCAGACGCATGCGATGTTCGCCTGCTTCGCCGAGCAGGCGATTGAAGCGGCCGACATGATGGGTATGCACCAGGACGTTGAGCGGAACCTGTTCGCCCAACTCGGCCATCGCGCGACAGACATCCAGATTGCCCAGGTGCGTGCAAACCAGGATCTGCCCGCGACCACTGCTCTGGCTTTGCAGCAGTTGTTCGCGCACACCCGACGGGTCGTGCAGTTCCACCTGCTCCAGGCGCAACTTGCCGTTCCACACATCCAGCCGGTCGAGCAGGCAGTCGGCGAAGGCCATGAACTGGCCGAATACCGAACGTAGTCGCGGGCGCAACGTGGGGCGGTTGCTCCACGCCGCCAGGCGCGTCTGATACTGCTGCACGCTGTGGCGGGCACGGCGGCCGGAGACGAAGAAATACAGCACGATCAGATACAACAGCGGCGCCAGCGCGCGACGGCCAAGACGGCGCGCCACCGTGGCGGTGAACTTCATCAGGATGAAGCTGCCGCGCTCCTTCTGCACGGCCCAGTGGCGCTCCTGGGTGAGCGGCTCAGTCATGCGCGCCCTCCCAGACCATGCGGCCGGACGAGACATCGGCGCCATCCCGGCGGTAAGTAAAGTGCAGCCGGTTGCGCGCAGCTTCGTATTCAAGGATGAGATCGATGCGATCGCCGGGACGGAGCAACTGCTGGAACTTCAGCATCTCCATGCGGCGACAGTGCGTCGGCGTATCCAGACGCACTGATGCGAACTCCAGCGCCCACGCGATCTGCACCAGGCCGGGCAGCACCGGTAGTTGCGGGAAATGGCCCTCGAAGTAGTGGAGGTCAAGCGGCAGCTGCAGCGACAACGTGTGGCGGCCGTCTTGTTCGTGTTCGGACAGCAACACGGGATGCGTGGGAGGCGATGCCGCTGAGGTATTCATGATGCTATCCGCAGCCGTCGGCGCAGCAGCCATTCACCGGCGAACAGCACGCCCATGATGAAGTACGCGATCAGCCCGTTATAGAGCGTCCACCAGCTCAATGGCGCCCAAAGCGTGAGCGCGGTCGACATCAGGCCGTTGAATACAAAAAAACCTACCCACACCCAGGTGACCTTGCGCGTGTAGGGAATCGCTTTGGCCGGCAGGTTCGGCTCGCGCACGCGCGCGATGCGTTCCACCATCGTCGGCCCGTACTTGAGGCTGATGCCGAAGACGAATAGCAGCAGCGCGCTTATCAAGGTGGGATACCAGCGCAGCATGGCCGCTTCGCCACTGAAGGCGAGCAGGGTGCAATAGGCTAGCGCAGCGCCGACCATCCAGCGCCCGCCGGGTTGTTTCAACAACCCTGGCGCACGGATCAGCCAGATCGCGCCGAGTACCAGCGCGAATATCGGCGTGGACACATGTTCCATTCCAAAGTAGACAAGGAACGGATACAGCAGTCCGATAACCGGGAGCAGAAGTGGTGTCAGTTTGCGCATGCGGCCCGTTGTGCCTCAACGAACGTAGCCAGACTCGCCACCGTGGCGAAATGCTGGCGCGCATCGCGCGAATCGGATGCGATCTGGATCTCATAGCGCTTTTGCAATGCCAGCGCGAGCTCCAGCGCATCCACCGAATCCAGTCCCAGCCCTTGGCCAAACAGCGGCTGCTCGGGCGGGATATCGCTGGGCTGGAGATCTTCCAGGTTCAAGGTATCGATGATCAGTTGTGCAATGTCCTGTTGCAGTGCATTCATGACGAAGCCAGTTCCTTGAGGTAGAGGTGGTGCAGATGTTCGTTGAGTCGGCGTGACGCTATCGGCATCGGTGCTTCGGCATTGAATGCCGCAGGGTCGATATCCTGACCTACTCGCAGGCGCACGTGCATACGACGATCCGGAATGCTGTACCAGGGTTCGGCCTTAGTCAGGGTGGTCGGCTTCACCGAGATGAAGACGGGTGTGATGATGCGCGCCCCGCGCAGCGCAATGGCCGCCGCGCCGCGATGGAACACCGGTGCCTGTCCCGGCGTGGTGCGCGTGCCTTCGGGAAAGACGATCAGCGTTTGTCCTTCGCGCAGCACATCGGCAGCCTGTTCCAGCATCTCCGGGCTGCCGTTATTGCTGATGTACTCGGCCGTGCTGATTGGTCCGCGCATGCACGGATTGCGCCACAAGCCTTGCTTGACCACGCAGTTAGCATCGCGGATCTGCGACACCAGAAACACCACGTCGATCAGCGACGGATGATTGGCGATGATCATTTGGCCGGGCTGGCCCAGGCGCTCTGCACCGTTCACTTCGAAGGTAAGCACCCCAGTGCGATACATGAACTGCACATGCAGCCAGAACGCCCGACGGATCGCCGCACGTACACGGCGGCGATGCTCGAGCCTGCCGCCTGGGAGCATGGAGAGCAATGGAAACACCAATACGCGCAACACGATGCCGCCGATGCCGAACAACAGAAAGCTCAGGCCGGTGGCCACCAGCCGCCAGGGATAGACGTCGCCGCGGCGACGTTTCAAGGGAGTCGCTGCCAGATCCATCGACGCGTTTTCCATGCGTGTTCCAAAAAGGCGTGTTCCAGAGACGCGCCCGGCTCGTGCAGCGCGCGCAGAAAGTCGAGCGCATGCGGCCACGCGCTATGCGGAGTAGAAGCCTGGCTTTTATCGGCGTTGTTTGTATCGGCGATGTTCCGAGTAAGTTGAAGCTGCCATCGGGAAGTGGACGAGGCATCCTGCCCCGGTTGTGGCTCTCCCACGCGCAGTGCCAGCGCGTAGGAGAAGGGCACGTCATCAATCCATGCATCGTAGGCCGAGGGCGGCCGTTCCTCAGCGATCACCATGATCACGGCGGGTGCGCCCTGATCGAGCAGGGTGGCGGCTTCCAGCATCGCGTGTTCGAAGGTGTCCGCTTCGCCGGCAATCGCGCTGGCCTCCCCACGCTGACCGCGCAGGATCGACCATTGGCCCGCGATGGCGTTGTGCACCGACAGTCCGAATTGCGTTGGCGACAGCGGCTGCTGGTCGGCGACATCGCCGAGCAGGCCGTAAGTGCGCTGGATTTCGCCATGGCGGGAGGCGAACACCAGTGGTAGTTGTTCGTCCTTGCCACACAGCGGCCAGGCGACGTCCATCGCCATGCGCGCCATGCGACTCAGGCGACGGCGCTGCATCGGTGGCAGGAAGGCACAGTCAGGCTGCTCACCCTGGTCGGCCGGCGTCCATGGCGATTTCGCCCAAGCCTGCCAGTCTTCATAGCTGTGCAGCGAGGGCGCCCAGGCACGCCATTGAGCGATGCGCAGGTTGATCATGCGTGGGCTCCGTCGAATGCGCGGAACAGCAGCGAGGCGCAGCTGCCGCCGAAGCCGAAGTTGTTGGAGAGCACGCTACCGACGCGCCGCTCGGTCAGCTCAGTCACTAGCGGCGCATCGGCAAAATCGGGGTCGGCAGTGTCGATCGCACTGCCTGCCGCCATAAAACTATGTTCCATCATCAACAAGCTGGCGATGGCATCCAGTGCGCCAGCTGCGCCGGGCGCGTGCCCGATCAGTCCCTTGATCGACGACATCGGCGGCGGTGTGGCGCCACGCTCGGCGAACACTGTGCCGATCGCCTGCCATTCGGCGAGATCGCCCAGCGGCGTGGAGCAGGCGTGTGCGTTGATGTAGTCGGGGTGCTCATTGTCGGCCAGCGCCTGGCGCATCGAACGTGCAATGCCCGCCGCACCGGGGCCGACCATGCTTTGTGCATCGGTGCTGGCGCCATAGCCGCACAGCTCGGCGAGGATGTGCGCGCCGCGTGTGCGGGCGTGTTCCAGCGATTCGAGTACCAGCACGCCGGCGCCAGCCGCCAGCACGATGCCGTCGCGCTGAGCGTCGTAGGGACGTGAGGCCGACGTCGGTTGATGATTGCTGTTGACTGACAGCGCACCCATCGCGTCGAACCACAAGGCGGTAGTGTCGTGCAGTTCTTCGCTGCCGCCACAGACCACGACGTCCTGCTTGCCCAGCTGGATCAGCTCCATCGCATGGCCGATGGCATGCGCGCCGCTGGTGCAGGCCGAGCTGATCACATGGCTGCGACCGCCGATATCGAAGGCATGCGCTAGACCGGCCGCGAGCGCACTGCTCATACCCCGCGGCACGATGAAGGGCGACAGCTTGCCGGCGCCGCGGTCGCGAAAACTGGCGAGCGCGATCTCGTGTTCGCTCAGGGCGGCACCGCCACCCATCACCAGGCCGCAGCCGGTCGATTGCAGATCGGTGGAAGCGAGTCCGGCCTGTGCGATGGCTTCACCCATGGCCTGCCAGGCATACCAGGTGGTAGCCGGCAGAAAACGGCGCAGCTTGCGCGGCGGTTCCACCAGCGTGGCTGCGTCCACCGGGCCGCCAACCTGGCAGCGCATGCCGAGCGCGGCAAGACTTTCCATGTAACGGATGCCGCTACGCGCGTGGCGCAGCGCATCGAGCAGGGCCGTGTTGCCGGCGCCCACGCAGGACACCGAACCCATACCCGTCACCACGACGCGCGGTTGCTGGCGATATGCGCCGGCACTGCTCATGCAGTGACGGCCTTGAAGATCAGCGAGGTATTGATGCCGCCGAACGCGAAGTTGTTGTTCATCACGTACGACGTGTCGATGTGGCGGCCTTCGCCCACGATGTAATCGAGCGCGGCGCATTCCGGATCGGGCTGCTGCAGGTTGATGGTGGGCGCGAACCAGCCGTCGCGCATCATCTCGATCGCCCACCACGACTCCAGCGCGCCGCAGGCACCAAGCGTGTGGCCGACATAACTCTTCATGGAACTCACCGGTACACCGGTGCCGAGCACGCTGGCGGTGGCATGGCTTTCGGCCACATCGCCGCGGTCAGTGGCGGTGCCGTGCGCGCTGACATAGCCGATCGCTTCCGGCACCAGCGTGGCATCGCTCAGGGCCATGCGCATCGCCACCGCCATGGTGTCGCTGGTGGGCTGGGTGATGTGGCTGCCGTCGGAGTTGCAGCCGAAGCCGACGATCTCCGCGTAGATGCGCGCACCGCGTGCGCACGCATGTTCGTATTCCTCCAGCACCAGCGTGGTGGCACCTTCGCCCACCACCAGGCCATCGCGCGCGCGGTCGAACGGGCGCGGGGTAAGCTGCGGATCGTCGTTGCGCGTGCTGGTGGCGAACAGGGTGTCGAACACTGCTGCGCCGGGGCCGGAGAGTTCTTCGGCGCCGCCGCACAGCATCAGCGTTTGCTTGCCCTGCTGGATCGCCTCATAGCCATAGCCGATGGCCTGGCTGCCCGAGGTGCAGGCGCTGGAGGTCGGCACGATGCGGCCCTTGAGGCCAAAGAACACACCGATATTCACCGCCGTGGTGTGCGCCATCATCTGGATATAGCTGGTAGCGGTTACGCCCTGCATGGAGCCGGTGGTAAGCATGTGGCCCATCGCGCGAATCGGTTCCACGCTGCCGCCGGACGAGCCATAAGCCACGCCCATGCGGCCGTCGCGGATGTCTTCGCTGCCGTGCAGCCCCGCATCATGCAGCGCGCGTTCGCTGGCCGCCACGGCGAGCTGCGCTACGCGGCCCATCGAACGCACCTGTTTGCGCGGCCAGTTCGGCAGTTGGAAATCGTCTACCGGGCAGCCAAGGCGCCCGTTGAGGGCGTCGAAGTAATCCCACTCCGGCATGCGCCGGACCGCATTGCGGTACTCGCGCAGACGCGCGGCGATGGTGGGCCAGTCATGGCCGAGCGGCGTGACGCCGCCGATGCCGGTAACGACGACGCGCTTCATCGGCGTGCGTCCTGCGGGAAAGAAAACATGTTCATACGGATACATACTCGCGAGCTGATCGCGCCGCCGGCACCAGCAGTGCCGTGAAGCCGATACCCAATAACAAGGTGATGCCAAAGTGTTGCAGCGCCGGCATCGAACTCAACGCTAGCAGACCGAAAGAGAGCAGGGCGGTGACCGCCGACAACAGCACGCCAGCGTAAGTCGCGCCGGGCAGATGCGCCGCGTGCGGTTCGCCTTCGTGCAGGAACACCGCGTAGTTGGCACCCACGCCGAGCACCAGCATCAGCGCCATCCAGTGGAACAGCGTCAGCGGCTGGCCGAGATAGCCCAGCGCCGCGAGGGTGAGGCCGATGCCCAGCAGCGGCGGTGCCATGACACGCGGCGCGGCGCGGCCGTAGCGCCACACAAACACCAGCGCGACCAGCACGAACGCAGCAAGCAGCCAGACACTGGCGTATTCGCGATAACGGCCGAACAGCGTGGAGATGCTGGCCGGCTTGTCGACCAGTTCCACGCCGGGCAGGCCTTCGGCAGCTGCGCGCAGCACGGCGACATCGTCCTGCCCCTGCGGCAGCACGATCGAACCGATGCCATCCTTGCCCTGATCCATCCATAGATAACGGAACGGCGTAGATACCGGCAGCGCCAACCATGCCGCCAGCGTGAGCGGCTGGCCGGGCCAGGCGTCGAGATACGCCGTGGCGACATCGGCGCGGAGTCCGGCCTGCTGCAGCTGTGCTTCCAGCTGCGCACGCGAAGCGAATAGCGGCGCGAGAGCGGCGTGGTTCTCCTGCTGGCGTTGCGCTGAGGGCAACATGCCGGCCACGCCGGTCCAGCTTTCCAGCTGTCCGTTCTGCACCAACGATTGCAGGTGTGTCTCCAATGCTTCCTCGCGCTGCAACACCTGTTCGGCGTCGTCGCCATGCACCAGATAGAACTGGCTGCCGTTGCCGATGCCGGCGATGTCGCGGATGCGCGCTTCCTGGCGGCTCAGTTCGGCCGGCGGTGAGATCAGCAGATGGATGTCGTCGTCATGGCCCAGCCGCCACCAGCCCGGCGCCGCGACAAGCAGCAACAGCGCGATAGCCAGCAGGCTGCGCCGACCGCTGCCGATGCGGCCGGCCAGGGTCTGCAAAGCAAGTGCGCCGCGTACCACCATCGGCGACAACGGCTTCGTGGCCGGTGCGGTCAACAGTGCGGGCAGCAGCCAGAACACGCTGAGGCAGGCGGCAAGCATGCCCACCATCGCGAAGCAGGCCATCTGGCGCAATGCGGGGAACGGCATCAGGCCGAGCAAGGCATAGCCGAGCAGCGAGGTGGCCAGAGCCAGCAACAGGGCAGGGCGTACCTGACGCACGCCCTGCATCGCCTGCCAGCGAGGGCCGGCGTTGGCGCGCGCACACAGATACTGGATGGAGTAGTCCACCGCCTCGCCCAGCAGGGCCGCGCCGAACACCAGGGTCAGCAGATACGCCTGGCCGAACAGCAGCACGGTAGCGGTGAGCGCGCAGATCACGCCGATCGCAGTGGAGAGAAAGGCCACCAGCAGCGGGCGCGGCGAGCGGAAGGTCCACAACAGCAGCACGGCGATACCAAGCGTCGAGGCGAGGCCCACCACGTGCACATCGCGCTCGGCGCCCGCGCGCGCCTCGGCGGCATGGAACACCGCACCGGCGCGCAGCAGCTGTATGCCGGGATGATCGTGCTTTACGGTCTGTTCGGCCCGCGCCAGCGCCGCCAGCGCGGCACGCTGCACCTGATCGTCGTAAGAAGAGCCGCGCAAGGTGGCGATCACCATCACATAGGTGCGGTCGTCGCGATGCGCGGTAAGCAGGTCATCTTCGGGCAGCAGCGGTGAGCGGCTCCACGGCTGCTGATCCAGCCAATGCTGCAGCCAGCCGAAGGGATCGTCCTGCAGCTTCACGCCAATGCCGGCGAGAAACGGCTCGTTGAGGCGGCGCTTCAATGCCTGCTCCGCGTCATAGCCAGTCTGAGTGAGCGTCGCGCGGTCGGCGTCGGTCAGCAGATGGAAGCGATGCGTGAGATACGGCGCGATCAGCTGGTCCAGATCGAACGGCGGCAACTCGGCGGTGACCGCGGCGAACGCGGGATCGGCAGCGAGCCGCTTGCCCAGCTCGCGTGCGGCATCTTTCGCGGTGGCGTCATTGGCATGCTCCACCAGCAGCACCATGCGATCGCCATTGGCATGCGCCAGGCGTTCCACTGCGGCCTCGGCCAGCGGATGGCGCTCGGTGGCTGGCAGCATGGCCAGCAGGTCGGTCTGGATCGGTGATGTCCCGCGTCCGAACAACAACCACGCGCCGAGGCCGGTCACCAGCAATGCAAAGACACTGAACAGCGCAGCGCGTAGAGACGGGGTGAGCCGGCTCACGGAGGCATACCCAGCGCGCGTTTTTCCAGCGGACTCAACTCGCCGGCATCGCGGGTGTCGGCGAACCGGATCTGCGTGCTCTCACCGCCCTGCAATTCCACGCGGATGCCTTGCAGGAAACGGTCGCCATCCAGATCGATGCGCCGAAGTACGCGCGCCATGCGCTCCTGCCGCGGTGTGAAGTGCAGCGTCCAGCGTGCGGTGCTGCCTTCGGCCTGGACATCGAACTGGCGCAAAGCGTCTTCCGGCTTGCCGGACAGCATGGACTGCAGCATCTGCGAGACCTGCGCTACGCCGCGGTCGCCGCCGCGCACCGGTTGCGCGTGGCCTTGCTCATCGACCCGCGCGGTGCGCCCGCCGGTGAGCGCGAGCGTTTCGCGAAACGGTTCGTCGACCTGCCACAGCATGCCGCGGCCCACCACGAACAGCAGCTGGCCGCGACTTACCTGCGGCTGCGCCAGCGCGGGATTCTCGCGGCTTTGGGTAAACGCGGCGCGCACGCTGGTATGCCCGCCCAGTTCGTCGAGAATCTGCTGCAGCAGGCCCGAGTCCTGTGCCTGTGCGCCCAGCGTCGTACAACAGAGTGCAATCCAACAAAGCAGGGCAGTCATTGAGAAGTGCGGCCATGGATGGCCGCTTTTTGACTTTCGCCGGCAGGGATGCCGGCCCTCATTCATATCGCGCATGGCGCCTCCCGGTGATGCAGGCGGCGCCATAGCAGTAATGGAATGCGCGGCAACATGCCGAGTAGCAGGCGGGTATGCATCGCCGAGATGCGCAGGTTGTCGCGCCACATGCGGAAATGCGACAGCCCGTTCTCTGGATAGATCACCCGCGTCGGCAGGTTGCGCACCGGCAGGCCGCGCCAAATCAGGCGCACCGCAATCTCGGTGTCGAAATCCATTCGCGCCGGCAGCGGCTTGCGCGCGATCTCGGCGCAGGTGGGCTCTAGCGGATACAGGCGATAACCGCACATCGAATCCTGGATCGCCAGCGACAGCGTTTCGATCCACACGAACACGTGTGTGACGTAGCGGCCATACAAACGCGCACGCGGTACGCTGTCGTCGTAGACCGGCTTGCCGCAGACCAGTGCGCGCAGATCGGCGCGGCTCTCGGCGAGAAATCGCGGCACGTCGGCTACATCGTGCTGACCATCGGCATCGATCTGCAGCGCGTGGGTGTAACCCAGTTCGTTGGCCGCCAGCAGCCCGGCGGTGAGCGCGCGGCCTTTGCCCTGGTTGTGCGGCAGGCGCAGTAGGCGCAGATCCGACTGGTTGAGTACGAGCGCGTCGAGCACCTCGCGCGTGGCCGCGTTGCTGCCGTCGTCGACGATCACCACCGGTAGGCCGTGGGCGCGCAGCGACTGCACTGTGCGCGCGATGGTGTCCTTATGGTTATAGATGGGAATCAGCGCGCAGGGCAGGAACGCCCCGGCGGCTGCGGCTGCACGCGTTTGCATGGGCGAAGTCGCGGATCAGCGGTCGAGCAGCGCTTTAACGGTGGCGACCACATCACCCACCGTACGCACGCTCTTGAAATCTTCCGGCTTGATGCGCGTGCCGGTCATGTCTTGCACCTGGATAGCCAGGTCGACGGCATCGATGCTGTCTAGCTCGAGGTCGGTAAAAAGATGGGCGGACGGTGTCACGCGGGCCGGCTCGATCTCGAAGGTGTCATGCAGCACCTGCTGGAGACGGGCCAGGATGTCCTCGTCGCTGATGTCGCTTGCCATGGTCGTGCTCATAAGTCCCTAGTCCCGTGCGCCCGCTACGTCCGTGTCGCGTCGTACTGTTCCCCGCCGGCCGCTCCTGTGCGAACAACACGGAGACGCGACGGCGTCCGGCAGGACGTAGCCGTGATCGAAAGCCCGTTGAATCTCTTACCCGCCAGGCGGGTCCCCTGTTCCACTTTGCCTTTGTAGGCAAAGCCTTACATTTTCCAACTTCTCTTATGGATTCTAGCAGAACTGAGCTGCCGGCGAGCCCGGGGAGGCCATCGGTTGGGTATCGCCGCAGGCGAATGGGGGTCTTTCGTGCGGTGTCTATTCGGCCGGAAGTTCTTTAGCCAGCGCGGCGAGGCGGTCGCATTGGGCGAGCACCAGGGCCAACTGGCCCAGCACCAGGCGCGCGGTTTCGTCGTCCGTGTCGATGGCGCCGAATGCCTCGGCCAAGGTGTGTTCGTGTTGGTTCGGCATCGCGGTGCCGCGCGTGGCGAGGGCATGTGCGAGCCGGTCCAGCGCATCGATCGTCTGCTCGCCGGTCCGGGTGACGACGTCGTGCGCCGCTCCCGGCGTCAGCGCCTGCCGGTTGGCGCCCAGCGCTGAGAGATGACCGAGCAGGGTGTGCGCGGTGCCGAGAAAACGCAGCAAGGCTTCGCTGCCCTGGCGGTGCCGCCCCGGCTCGCGCAGCATGTTGGAGAGCACGCCACTCAGCGTGGCGTCGGCGTTGTGCGCGTCGCGGCGGGCGATGCGGTAATCGAGGTCATCGCGCTTGCCGCTGGTGTACTGATCGAGGATGCGCGCCAAGTAACGCGCGTCGCAGCGCAGTGTGTCGGCCAGCACCTGATTGAAGCGCCGTCCCTGCCAGTCGGGCAGGATCACATGGATCGCGAGCGCCGCGATGCCCGCGCCGATCAAGGTATCCAGCAGGCGCGGCCACATCACTTCGTAGCCCCGGCCGACCTGGTTGAAGCACAGCACCACGAACAGCGTGATCGCGGCGGTGGCAGTGGTGTATTGGCGATGGCGCATGGCGAAGAAGCCCACGCCGGTAACGATCAGCAACGGCACCTGGGCCGGGCCGAACGGCAGCAGGCGCAGCGCCGCCCAGCCTGCGAGCAGGCCGACCAGCGTACCGGCCACGCGTTGTAGCAGCCGGCGCCGCGTAGCGCCGTAACTCGGTTGGCAGACCAGCAAGGTGGTCAGCAGAATCCAGTAGCCATTGCGCGGATGCACCAGGTGCAGCACCCCGTAGCCGGCTAGCAGCGCCAGGGCCAGGCGCAGCGCGTGGCGAAAGCGGAACGAACGCGCGGTGAACTGGATACGGATGCGTTCCCACGCCTCGCCCAGATGTTGCGGGCCGGGATCCTGCAAAGCGCTTTCCGTGCCCTCGGCCGGTGCAGCCAGCGGGGTCTCATGTGCAAGCAGTTGCTGGATCGCACTCATGTTGCGCACCAGTGCATCGAGCGAGCGCAGCAGATGCGCGGCCGGTGGCTGGGCCTGTCGATACAGCGCTTCCAGCGAGGTGCGTACATCTTCCAGTGCCGCGCCAGCACTTTTGTCACCCTTGAACTGCACGCGCTGGCGCAGTGCCTCGGCGCGGCGCCGGCACAGCCCGGCATGCAGGCGCAGCAGATGCTCGCAGCGAAACAGTACGTCGCTGTGGAAGAACGCCTCGGCGAGCGCGTCGTAGGGATAGTGCGAGGAGCTCACCCGCTCATGGATATCCTGCGCGGCGAAATACAGGCGCAGCCGGGCGGCAGTGGAGCCGCGCGGACGGCGCGGACCGATGCGGTCAATCAGCACCAGCCGCGTTTCGTTCAGGGCCTGCACCACTTTCTCGTTGCGCATGGCCAGCCCGGGCTGCAGGGCCTCGCGATCGACTCCGCGCACCGGCGCGAACAGCGCCGCTTTCTCTTCCAGATAGTTCGCCAGCGCATCGAAGGTGCGTGCCAGCGCATGCCGCACCGCATGTTGCGGCGACAGCGCGCTCCACAGCAACGACAGCACGCCGTACCACGCGGCGCCGGCCAGCAGTAGCGCCGGCTCGCGCAGGCTGCCGGGATGCGTTTCGGCGTCGGTGCCGATCATGGTGTAGACCGAAAGCAGCAGGGTCGCGCCGGCAATCGTCGCATAGCGGCCGCTGACCGCGCCGAGCATGACCATACCGAACGTCGCCAGCGGCAGGCCCAGCGCGAACAGCGGCGGATACGGCAGCAGCCATTGCACCGCGAATGCGGCAACGGTGAAGCACACCAGGGTGATCAGCAGGGTGCCCAGCCGGCTGCGCCAGTGATCCTCGGTTTCCGCGAGGGCGCAGGCGATCACGCCCAGCAGTGCCGGAATCGCATCGACAAAGCGGCTTGCCGCGAGGCAATACAGGGTCACGCCGCCCAGCGCGAGAAAGACGCGCAGGCATTCGGCGAAGCGGTCGGAGCCGCGCAGGCGGCGCCAACGGTCGAGCAGGGGAGAAGATGGCGTTGTCACGCCACCAGCATACGATGCGGGGCGTGACACACGGAAAAGCGTCAGGCCGCTTCGCCCATGAAAAGTGAGCGATGCGCAGCGACGCCCGCCATCACGCCGCTGGCCGCCGCGCGCGTGGCATTGGTGAAGAGCGTGGTGGCATCGCCCGCCGCGAACACGCCCGGAACGCTGGTCCGCCCCACGTCGTCGGCACGGATCACCGTGCCCAGCGGAGCTTCCTCGAAAGCGCAGCCGAGCTGTTCGGCCAGCGGACTCGCCATATGTGTTTTTGGCGCAACGAACAGGCCACCCAAAGGTACGACGCGATCGTCGGCCAGCCGTACCCCTTCCAGTTGCGGTGCGTCGCCGAGCAGCTCGAGCACGGGCTCGCGTTCGATCTGCACGCCGCGCGCAGCCAGATCGGCGCGCTGTGTTTCGTCCAGTTCGAGCACGCCCTGGGTGAACAGCGTGGTGGGGCCCCAGTCCGGTACCAGCATCGCCTGATGCAGCGCGGCCGGATGCCAGCCCAGCACACCCAGTGCGCCGTCGATCTCGTAGCCGTGGCAGTAAGGGCAGTGGATCACGGTCTCGCCCCAGCGCTCCTGCAGGCCGCGCAACGGCGGCAATTCGTCACGCACACCGGTGGCGAGCAACAGGCGTTGGGCGGTGACGGCCGTGCCGTCATCGAGCGTGAGGCGAAAACCATCGGGATCTCGCTGTGCGGAAACCGCGAGGCCCTGTCGCAGCTCCGCAGTGGGATAGCGCAGCAACTGCTGCACTGATTCGCCGGTGATCTGGCTAGGCGGTTTGCCGTCGTGACCGAGAAAGCCATGGGCGTGGCGTGCGAACCGGTTGCGTGGCACACCCGCGTCGATCACCAGCACCCGGCGCCGTGCGCGGGCGAGCTGCAGTGCGGCAGCGAGGCCGGCGAAGCTGCCGCCGACCACGATCACTTCGTAAGACATGCCGAGTTTCCTCTTAAGTATCTTTAGAAGTTACAAAGTAGCGTGGCCTGCCTTTCTATGCAACATTAGAAGTTACTAATTGACCTTCCAGGCCCGAGACCCGCGATGAGAGGCGACAACCGGCTGTCCCGCATGCTCCATGTGCTGATCCACCTGGGCCAGGAAGAAGGCCCGGCCACCTCGGAGCGGCTGGCGCAGATGCTCGACACCAATCCGGTGGTGGTACGACGGACCATGGCGGGGCTGAGGGACAAGGGTTTCGTGCGCTCCGATCGCGGTCATGGCGGCGGCTGGAGCCTTACCCGCGACCTCGACCAGATCAACCTGCTCGATGTTTACCGCGCAATCGACGAACCGGCCATCTTCGCGCTCAGCATGTCGGAGGACACGCCGCGCTGTCTGGTGGAGCAGGCCGTCAACGCCGCGCTCGAAAGCGAGTTGCGTGAAGCCAAGACCTCGCTGCTCAAGCGCTTCGAGGGTATTACGCTGGCCGCGCTGGCCAAGGATTTCGAGCGACGGGCGCGGCAGGTGAGGCGGGTGAAGTTGCATTGCCCCTGAAAGAGCCTGCCTGACCATTCAACAATGGAGAGTGGAATGAAGACGAAAGTGGCAGTTGCTTTATTGGGTCTGGCCCTGCTGCCCATGCCTATGCTTGCTCACGCTACGGATGGCGTGATGGAAGAAAAAATGAAAACCGTCAGATATGAGGGCGGGGCCATCCTGGTCTGTCAAAGTGAGAAGCCAGTAAAGACATGTGCTGTCGGGTATCGGCCGGTCAGCGAGGTATCAATAAAAACTTGTTTTCGGTGCGCAAAAGAGGACCAGCCCATCAGTGGCACGGTGTCTGCCGGCACGAATTGCGATGATTTTTCCCAGGAAGTGACGGTTCCGACCGCCTGCGTATCGACTCAGTGACGGAGCCTCAGGGGGCATCCCAACTGTGCCAGGCCAAGAGTCGGAAGGGATGATCCCGGGTCTCGCCATTTCTCAGGGTGACGATCAATGCTATGTCTGCAAATAAAAAGGTCCGCCATTGGCGGACCTTTTTATTTGCTTCTGACTGATCATCATGCCTTGCGTGCGGGCATGGGTGGCGCTCAATTACTGACCGCGCATGCGACCCGCAAAACGCGGCGCACCGTTACCCATGTGCGGCAGCTTGATCTTGCCGATCGAGCTGATGCGCTCTTCGGCCAGACGGTCGGCGGCCTTGTAGGTCGGCACATTCTCGGTCTTGCTGATCTCGAAGATGCGGCCCAGGTTGTAGTAGATGGTGCGCATCATGCGCATGGCGCGCTCGCGGTTGTAGCCGTCGATTTCCAGCGACACGTTCATCACGCCACCGGCGTTGACGGCATAGTCCGGCGCGTACAGCACGCCGCGACGGGTCAGCTCGTCGCCGATGGAATCGGTGGCCAGCTGGTTGTTGGCCGCGCCGCAGATGATCTTGGCCTTGATGCGGTCGATGGTCTGCTCGTTAAGCGTGCCGCCCAGTGCGCACGGCGAGTACACGTCGGCGTCGACGTCGTAGATCTCGTCCAGGCCCACGGCTTCGCAGCCCAACTCGTCCACGCAGCGCTGCACCGCATCTTTGTTGATGTCGGTGACGAACACCTTGGCGCCCTGTTCGCGCAGCAGCTTGATGAACTCGCTGCCCACGTGGCCGCAGCCCTGCACGGCGTAGCTGTACTTGCCCACGTCTTCGTTGCCGTGCTTGACCTGCAGCGCGGCCATCAGGCCCTGCAGGGTGCCGAACGCGGTGAACGGCGACGGGTCGCCCGAACCGCCGTGCACCTGGTGCACGCCGGTCACGTATTCGGTTTCGCGGAACACGTATTCCATGTCGTTGACGTCGATGCCGACGTCCTCAGCCGTGATGTAGCGGCCGTTGAGCGAATTGACGAAGCGGCCGAACGCGCGGAACAGCGCCTCTGACTTGTCCTTCGACGGATCGCCGATGATCACCGCTTTGCCGCCGCCCAGGTTCAGGCCGGCCACAGCGTTCTTGTAGGTCATGCCGCGCGACAGGCGCAGCACGTCGTTCACGGCATCCTGCTCAGTCTTGTACGGCCACATGCGCAGGCCGCCCAGGGACGGGCCCAGCACCGTGTTGTGGATCGCGATGATGGCTTTGAGGCCTGCGTCTTTGTTATGGCAAAAGACGACTT
The DNA here is from genome assembly GCF_900114495.1 of Dyella sp. OK004. Taxonomy (GTDB): domain Bacteria; phylum Pseudomonadota; class Gammaproteobacteria; order Xanthomonadales; family Rhodanobacteraceae; genus Dyella_D. The sequence goes on from NZ_FOZI01000005.1 coordinate 108,745, forward strand.
CTTCGTGGCCCGTATTGGCGATGGTTTCGAAAATCATGGAACGCTTGACTCCGTGGGAAGGATGCCGGGTTGAGGGGAGTGACCCAGCCAAGGCACTGAAAAACCTTCAAATCAACACCCCCGGAACGGGCCGGGGGTGTGATTGGGACGGCGTAGTCTAGTACCTGATCGGAAACCTCCACACTGCGACGCAACAAACGCAGCGGGGGCGGGCACTTCCACGGAGCGGCCCATAAGTTCCTGCGATGGTCTCCCGCACCTGGCCGGCCGCGTGGCCTGCCAGGTGCGGGCCCGGAGGCAGGCTTCAGAACGTGAGCGTGGCGCGCACCCAGTAGTAGCGACCCATCACGTCATAGGTAGCCACGTCGGTGTTCGAGTTGGTCACGTTGTTCTGATAGAACAGCGGCGGCTTCTTGTCGGCAATGTTGTCGATGCCCAGATCCAGCCGCGTATGCCACTTCTCGAAGTTATAGCCGGCCTGCACGCTGTGATAGGTATACGCGCCGATGCGGCGCACCACTGCCGACCGGTCCGTATCGGCCGACAGCTGCTGATTCTCGTCGGCACTGCCGATCTGGGTGCGGCCGATGTAGCGGACGCGCCAGCTCGCACTCCACGGACCGAGATTCCAGTTCAACGTGGCCAGGCTGCGCCAGCGCGGGAAATCACCGTAGGCGTAGGTGTACTTGCCGGCGTTGTGGATGGTCACTGAGGACGGATCGGCGGGATTGGGGTTGATGTCGTAGCGAGCCACGTACGTATTGTTGAGGCTGACATTGAAGCGGCCGAAGCGCGTCTGGTCGAAGCGATAGGCAATGCTGCTGTCCACGCCCTTGGTCGACAGCGCACCCAGGTTGACCGTGGGCTCGGCGACATAGTCGATGTCGCCGGTGTTGAGGCGATGGATAAAGCTGCAGAACGGGCTGCCTGCGTTGGCATAGCACTGGTTGAGCACGGTCTGTGCCGAGATCGAGGTAATCGTGTCGTTGAGGTTGATGCGCCACACATCCGCGCTCAGCGACAGGCCCGGTAGCCACTGTGGGTCGTACACCACGCCGAAGTCGAACGACTTGCCCTTTTCGGGCTTCAGCTTATAGCCGGCCGCGATCGCACCCGAGGTCTTGGCGCCGACCTGCGGATTGGCCTGTTGATAGCTGCCGTTGGTGGGCACGTTGGCGCAGGCGCTGGCATGACCGCCTGTGTAGAAGTTGCACGGATCGTTGACCGTCGGCGAATCGCCGCCGATGCCGGCGTAAAGCTCATTGATATTCGGCGCGCGGAATACTTGTGAAACCGTACCGCGCAACAGCAGGTTCTCGATCGGCCGCCATTCCAGCGCGACTTTGCTGTTGGTGGTGTTGCCGGCGCTGCTGTAGTCGGAATAGCGGGTGCCGATGGTCAGATTCAAGGCATGCGCCCACGGCTTGTCGGCCAGCAGCGGAATCAGGGTTTCGGCATAGGCTTCTTTCACATTGAAACTGCCGGACAACACCGTGGTGCAGAACTCCACTACGCCACACAGACCGTTGAGATCGGCGACGGCGCCGGGGTCGGTGCGGGTCGACGTGCTTTCCTTGCGGTAAGACATGCCGACCGCCAGATTCACCGTGCCCGCGGGCAGGGCAAACAGATCGCCGTTGGCGTTGGCCTCGAACTGCTTCACCGTGTAGTTGGTGGTGGCCATCGGATTGACCTGGGTCGCTTTCAGCGCAGCGATGGTCGACGGATCGTTGACGTTGAAGATGTTGATCGGCGTACAACCCGTGATGGGGTTGGCGGCTGTACCGCAAGTCACCACGCCGCTACTGTTCAAGAACGACGGCCCCAGCGCCTGCTGCAGCTTGGCGTAGTCGAGAAAGCCGTAGTTGATCGACTTCTGCCGCATGTTGCCGTAGTTGATGTCGGCATCCCACTGCCATGAGCTGTCGCCGAAACTGCCGCGCAGGCCGGGATTGATCTGCGTGTTGTACGTCTTGTAGACGTAGCGGCGGCGGCCCAGCGTGGTGATGCGCGTGTTGTAGTTGCCGTAGCTGTTGCCGGTGGCGCGGTCGGTGCCGAAGTTGACGCCGAACGGGTTGTAGTAGTTGTCCGCCGAGACCAGGAAGTTGTCGCCATTGGCGAAGATCGGGATCGGTGCCAGTTCTGAATCCGATTGGGTCTTGGTGTAGTAGAGGTTGACGTAGGCTTCGAGGTGGTCGGCTACCTTGTACTTGCCGAGCACAAAGAAATTGTCGCGTTGCTGCGGCGTCTGCAGAATATTGTCGCGCTGGTAGTTGTACGTGTCTGCACGCGAATAGCAGTGATAGTCGTTGAGCGAGGTGGCGCCGGTGACACCCGGGTTGAGCGATACGCGCGAACTGCAGCCAAGCTGGCCGGCGAGTGCGCTGGGCAGAGTGATCGAACCCGCCGGGTTTGCCGACGAGCCGCTGTAGACGACCTGGCCATCGGTGAGGTTCAGCGCGTCGCGAGAGAAATCGCGGCTGCCCGCTTGCACCGCATCGATGCTGTGATGACTGAGGCCAGCCACGATGCTGCCGTTGGCGCCGGTGTGGCCCGCGGTCAGGCTGAAGTTGCGGCGGAAGCCGTCGCCATGCCGGCTTTCGGCGAAATCGGTAGTGAATTGCACACCGTCAAAACGATCGCGCAGGATGAAGTTCACCACGCCACCGATGGCGTCCGAGCCGTAGATCGCCGAGGCGCCGTCGCTCAGCACTTCGACGCGGTCGATCATGTTGGACGGAATGCTGTTGACGTCGTTGTAGGCAAGGCGCACGCCGTTGACCAGGATCAACGTGCGCTTGTCGCCCAGGCCGCGCAGCGAAATGGTTGCCGCGCCGGTGCCGCCACCGCTGTTGGTGCTGGCGTTAGTGGCATTGCCGGCGATCGAGGGCAGGTCTTGTACCAGATCGCCGAGCGCGGCTTTGCCGGTGGCGGCGATCTGTGCGCGGTCGATGGTCACCACCGGGTTGGCGGTTTCCACATCGACGCGGCGAATGCGTGAGCCGGTGACGGTGACGCCTTCCAGATTCTTGGCGGACTCCGGATTCGAGCCCTCGCTGTTGACGCTGGCGTCCTGCGCGTAGGCGTGAGCGGCTGCGCCAAGCAGCGCGGAACTCAGGGCGAGCTTAACGGTGCAGCTGAGTACGCGTTGGGCAAGTGGCGTGGAAGGTCGACAGGATCGGTAGGCGGTAGACAGTCGGGATATCGGAAGCATGGGATTCCTCGCGTGGGCGGCAGGTGGTATCGGGCGGTGCTGCTGTTGAAGCGAGCCCTGCGACGGGCGTTTCCCTTTCCGTGGGCAACAGTGAGCCGTGCCGGGCCAGGGCCGGCTTTGCGTTCACTGGGTGACGGCTGCCGGCGCGAGCGCCGGCAGCCGTCCATGGGCATCCGTCGCAGCGGCGACGGACGTTGCGTGCTCAGCCGCTGCTGGGCGCGCCGGGTTCGACTAGCCAGTACACGGCGTAGCGTTCGCCATGCACTTGATTCAGTGGCACCACCGCGACGCTGCCGTCGCGGGTGGTGGCCTCGAAGCGGAGTTCTTGCGCGGACAGCATGCGCAGCCACGTGGGTTCGGCAGTCTTCGCCGCAGTCACTCGCGGCGCAGGCTGTAGCTTGGGCTCGGGCTTCGGTGCGGCGTCATAGCCGCAGTACTGCATGTCGTGGGTCAGGCCATGGCTGCCGAGCCGTGCTGCGAGTACCAGCGGGCCATAGAGCAGGGCGCGTTGATCGTCATCGCCGGGCAACGTTTCGGTGTAGAGCTGCATCGGCAGATCAAGCTCGACGCTGTCGCCGTCGTGCCATTCGCGCTTCAGGGTGAGGTAGCTGCCAGGCGAGGCGAACACATCGAGTGTCTGGCCATTGAGGCGCAGGCGCGCACCGGGCGCGATCCAGCGGGGAATACGTAGGTTCAGGGCAAGCGTCGCGGGCGCGGCGAGTTTCATGCGGAAACGGGTCTGCGCTTCGCGCGGGAACGCGGTTTCCTGGCGTAGTTGCAGCTTCTGTTGCGGCCAGTCGAGTTCGGACGGAATAAATAGATTGACGTACAGATCGCTGCCGTCGCGAAAGTAGATGCTGTCGTTGAAGCGCGCGAATTCTTCCGCGCCCGAACCGGTGCAGCACCAGAACGAATCGGTGGGCGAGTTGTAGAACTTCGCGGCGCCGGGTTGCAGCGGGTAGTAGTACAACTTCATGCCATCGGCGTCCTGGGTGCCGAGGCGTGCGTTGTAGAGCGTGCGTTCGTAATAGTCGAAGGCACGAGGGTCGCCGTTCCACGCATACACGTGGCGGGTCAGCTTGAGCAGGTTGTAGGCCACGCAGCATTCGGCGCTGTACAGGCCGAGCTGGTTCTTGAGATCGCCGGGTGCGGTTTTCCAGAATTCGTCGTTACTGGAGCCGCCGGTGGCATAGGTGCGGTTCTCGGTCACCGTTTCCCAGAAGAATTCGCTGATGCGGCGGTAGCGTGGTTCGCCCGTGAGTTCATAACGGCGCGCCGCGCCCAGCACCTTGGGAATCTGCGTATTGCTGTGCAGGCCCTGCAGTTCGTCGCGATGCGCGGCCAGCGGTTCGAACAGTGACGCCTGGTCGAAGCGGTGGGCGGCCTCGCGGTAGCGCTCGTTGCCGGTGATGGCGTAGAGCTCGTACAACGCATCGTTCATGCCGCCGTACTCGGTCTTCAGGATGTGCGCGATCTCGCTGTCGGAGAAGCCGTTGAGCCAGCGCACGGTCCAGTTGCCGATACCCATCGCTACCTGCAACGCCTGCGCGTTACCAGTATGCGTATACATATCCAGCATGCCGACGAGAATCTTGTGGATGGTATAGAACGGCGCCCACACCTTCTGTCCGCTGCTGAGGCGATCAAAGAAGCTTTCGGGGAAGGCGCTCAGATATCCATTGGGCCGCTGGCAGGCGGCCAATGCCGCCACCAGTTCGTCGCCGCGCTGCTTCAGCACCTGGTCGCCCATGCTGGCGTAGGCCAGCGCTGCCGCCGACAAATAATGGCCGCCGCTGAAATGGCCGCGCAGCTCGCAGTCGGGCTTCTCCCAGCCACCCAGCGGCTTGGCAGAGGAGGCGACGCCGGCCTGTATGCGGAAACTGTGCGCCAGGCGGTCCACCGGCAGGCTATGCAAGTAACGCAGGTTGATCGCGGCGGCACGCGAGAAGTCGCTGTCCAGCAAGCGCACCTGGTTCAGGGCGAAGGCCTGCATGCGACGCACCGGCTGTTCGCGCGCGCCAAGGCCGAGCGCCGTGTCGGCGGGCGTGCTGGTATCAGCCAGGTCGGGCGCCAGCGCAAACACTTTCGGGATGACCGTGAGCGAAGCCAGCGCGGCGGTAGCGCGTTTGAGAAATCGCCTGCGATGGTCAACGCCTTGCGGCATGCCTTACTCCCCGTTCGTGTGGCCTCGTCCCCGACGCGTGGCACTGGTACAACACATACATCCCCCGATGCACGCTTTCATCCTGCCGTCACATAAGCAAGCCGTCTTGTGTCATTTGCGACCATGAAATGCGGAATTCCGCACAGTGCCTGTTTTCAACATGAACGTGGCGCGCAGTCACTGAAAATTTAGACGTCTATATGCCCGCAATGACCATGTCGGAGCGGTGTCAGGCAGAAACGGTGTCAGATGAAATTGGCGGTGATGCGCAGTCGCTGGCCAGGTTGGCCGCGCAGGCGAACCGCGTCGTCCTTCAGGTCATTAATGCTGACCGGCGCGCCGTCGATCATCACGGCGCTCAGCCGTTTGCCTTCCGGCGCGCGAAGGCTGAGCCACACGGCCTTGGGTGCGGAAGTCGCCGGAAGCACCGCCTCCGCCGTGATGCTGCCACTCCCATCGGGCTGCAATCGCAAGCTGGCGCGGCCCCAGCGCGTGGGGGCATCGGTGATGGCGATGGGCGCAGCACCCGCCATCCAGCGTCGCGGCACCGCGCGGGCGAGATAGAGCGTTTCGCCCGCGCTGTCGTCGAATACCAGCATCCAGCGCAGCAGTAGTGGAATGGTGAGCTGCGCCGGGATACAGAACAGCGGCATGCCGCCGCTGAGGTCCGAGACTTCGCCGGCGGTCCAGCTGCCCGGCGTATGGGCGTGGTAACGATGCGCGTAAAGAAACAGCAGGTACTCGTCGATACGGCCGAGACGCAGCAGCTGCTGCGCATAGCCATAGGAAATGAAGCCGAGGATGTCCCGGTTCTCCGCGCTCGGTGGCGCCACATTGGCGACCACGCCCAGGCTGGTAGCGCCGTGGCCGCGCATGCAGTCGATTACCAGATGCGCGAGATCGTCCGGCAGCACATCGGCCTGCAACAACTCGGCATAGGCGCGATGCGGCCATTGCTGCTCGCTGGGCTTTTCCTTCAACAGCGATTCGCGGAAGGTGAGCTTCGTGCCGGGCAGTGGGCCGATATAGGGCGGTTTGAGATCGCGGCGGATATTGGCGCGTAGGCTGCGCACGACTTGCGTGGTCAATCGTTCGGCGCGTTCGCGCCAGCGCCGTGTGGTGCCGTTCTCGCCATCCGCGATCTGCGGCCACACGACTGCCATATCCTGCAGGCCACGCGCAGCGAGCGCGCTATTGGCGTAGTACGGCTTCCACCACAATTGCGGATCGGGGAACAGGCAGGCGTCGGATTCGTTCCAGCCGTGGATCAGGCCGTAACCCGGATTACCGGGTGGCAGTTGCAGGCTGGCATCGTGCAGCTCCAGCAGGATCTGCGCCGTCGCGGCGATCTTTTCGCGATGCTTGCGCAGCAGAGCGACATCGCCGGTGTACTGCAGATAGCGCGCCAGCAGCGAGAGCGTAAGGCCGAACTGCCCGGTTTCCGCCCCGCGCATATTGATCATGCCGTCGGGCTGCACGAAGTCGGTGAAGTAACCGTCCAGCACCGTCGCCGCCTGCGTGTAGCGGCCCCATTCGAGGTTGGCGTAGAGCGAGCTGGTGAAGGTGTCCTGGAAGCCGTCGTACTCATTGCCGTAGTAGTCGCGGTCCACCGCGCCATATTTCGGATAACTGCCACCTGGCCGTACCACCAGCTCGCGCGCGAACGCGAAGCGCGCCATATCCGTCCAGCTGGCATCGGGCAACGCGATGGGGCACATATCACCGAGATGCTGCTGCCAGTTGTCGTGAAAGCGCAGCAGTGCACGATAGAACGTCGCGGCGGAAGGCTCCACGCGGCGCGGCGGATACGCCGGATAGCTATGCCCGTAATGCACCTTGCTGACACGGCCGTGTTCGATCAGTGCCGTGCGATGCCAGGTCTGCACCACGAAACGGTCGCCGGCATCGACATCGGCAAACACCAGCACGTCGTACCAGCGGCCCTCGCCCAAAGGGAACACTTTGTGCACCGCCGGCAGCCAGCCACCGAGCAAACCTTCACGGCGGCGTGTAGCGAGCGCATCGTCGCGTAACGCCGCCATGTCCTGTTCCGGATGGAAGGTGCGCGTACGGCCATTGGGAAACACCGGCATCGTATCCGCCGCCTGCACCGTACCGACGAAGGTGGTCCACGGCAGCCGGCCCGCGTAATCCTTGGGATCGAGCTTCGATGCCAATGGCGGCGCAGCCATACGAACTTGCTCTGGGTCGGGTTCGCCACGACTCAGCAGACGGTCGGCCAGCAGATCCGCATCCGCCAGCGCCACCTGCGCCAGCGTCATGCCGAGATAGGGCGGCTCATCTGAAGCGTGGCAAGCCTCAGTACGCTTACCAAGCACACAACCGCCGTCGGGACCGAGCAAGGTGATGGCGCCATCCGGATCGCGCAGATCCTCAAACACACTCCAGCCGACCCCCTCGATCTCGAAGCCGCCGAGGCGAACCTGCCCAGCCGTCGATATCGCAGAAACCGGCAACCGCGGCGGCGCGGCAAGCGGTACATCGCGCCTCGGTACCTGAAACTCACCAGCCTGGATTGGCGTCCAACGCACCACGCTGGCAATCACGCCGGTAGCGGCAAGCCCCTGCAGAAAACGGCGTCGATCCATCAGCTGATAACCCCTGTAACGATCGCGCCGCTCCATCGCGCTACATCCAAAGAAGAAAGCCCGCGTACGCGCCTGAAAGCACAGGCGGAAGAGGGGGAGGTGGCTTTCGTACGCGGGCCGAAGCCCAGATTCCCACGCAGCGAACACGCGGTCTTGCATCGATCCAACCACCAACATGCGGAATCCCGCACAGTCGTGGTGAAGGGGTCGGTGACTCTTGAACGCGCCCTCCAGACCCCTGTGTGGCGGTGAGGACTGGACCATCAGCCCTAGAAGAAAACGATCCCGACGCCTGACACTGGAAAGGACGCAGCTACGAAGCGCACCGCTTGCTCTCAGGCCATTTCTCTTTGGTTACTTTCTCTTTGGGCCAGCAAAGAGAAAGTGACTCGGACCGCGGCAGCGGTTCGAAAGCCCGCGGCAGGCGAGCCAGGGCACGCAGACGCGACAACCGAGCGATAAGGCACTGGATTCCGGCCTGCGCCGGAATGACGAAGTAGGTAGTGGCGTCGCAAGAACCGCGTATCAAATAGTGCCGATAGCAAGCCTGCTATTACGCCGCCCATAAGCGAAATACAGCACACACCCCAACAACAACCAAACCATAAACCGCACATAGGTAATCGTAGGCAACCCCCAAATCAACCAACACGAAAACCCCACCCCAATCATCGGAATCACCGGCACCCAAGGTGTCCGAAACGGCCTATGCAACGCCGGCTGCCGCCACCGCAACACCGCCACCGCCGTACAAATCACGATAAACGCCCCCAACACACCGATATTCACCAACTTCGCCAACTCATTCAGCGGAAACAACCCCGAAGCCACCGCCGTAACTCCCCCAAGCAACACCGTCGAACGATGCGGCGTCCGCCAGCGCGGATGCACCCCGGCGAACCACGCCGGCAACAGCCCATCACGTCCCAGACTGAAACCGATGCGCGCACCCGCCATCAGATTGGCGAAGATCACGCTGGTGATACCGCAGACCGAAGCCAGCGAGATCACCACCATCACCCACGGCAGGCCAATCTGGATAAAGGCACCAGCCACCGGTGCCGCATTGTCCAGCGTGGTGTACGGCACGATGCCGGTAAGCACCAGGCAGATGGCGAAATACAACAGCATGGCGATACCCAGCGAGAGCAGCACCGCGCGCGGCAGATCGCGCTGCGGGTTGCGCGATTCCTCGGCGGCCGTGGTCAGCATGTCGTAGCCAAACACTGCGAAGAACACCACGGCCGCGCCGGTCACCACGCCGTGCATGCCGAACGGCATGAAGGGATGCCAGCGTTCCGGTTTCACATAAGCCGCACCAGCGATCACGATTAGTGCGGCGCCGGCGATCTTGATCGCGACAATCAAGGTGTTGAAGCGCGCGCCCCATTCCATGCGCATGGCAAGCAGGGCAGTAATGGCAAGCGAGATCAGGATCGCGGGCAGATTCACCACGCATCCCGGCGCGCTACCCCATGCCCCTCGCGCCCATACCGGCAAAGGAATGCCGAAAGCATCCAGCAACGCCTGCGCATAGCCCGACCAGCCAACGGCTACCACCGCCGCGATCAACGCGTATTCCAGCAATAGATCCCAGCCGATGATCCATCCGGCGAATTCGCCGAGCACCGCATAGCCATAGGTGTAGGCACTGCCGGAAACCGGGATCAATCCGGCGAACTCGGCGTAGCAGAGTGCGGCGGCCGCGCTGGCAATGCCGGCGATCAGGAATGAGATCAGCACCGCTGGCCCGGCTTGCGTCGCGGCGACGGTACCGGTCAGCACGAAGATGCCGACGCCGATAATGCCGCCCAATCCGATGGCGGTGAGCTGCCACAGGCCGAGCACACGGCGCAATCCGCTGCCGCCTTTCGCAGCCTCGCCCTGCAAGGTTTCCACCGGCTTGCGCCGTGCCATGTCGTTGATCAGGCCCATCGGTTCCTCCCCGGAACAGCGTGTAGTTTTGTCGTTGTGTTCCCTGAAGCTGCTTATTTCTCCTGCGCGTACGGCGACTTGCCGCCATCCGCGATGAACTTGTCCACCTGTTGCTGCAACACCGGCAGTGGCACCGAGCCCAGCGACAGCACGGTGTCGTGGAAGGCGCGGATGTCGAAGCGTTCGCCCAGCGCTTTTTCGGCTCTGGCGCGCGCGTCGACGATGGCCAGCTCGCCGAGGTAATAGGACAGCGCCTGGCCGGGCCACGCGATGTAGCGATCCACTTCGGTCTCGATCTCGTGTTCGCTCAGCGCGGTGTGATCGCGCATATAGGCCTGCGCCTGTTCGCGCGTCCAACCGAGGTGATGGATGCCGGTATCCACCACCAGCCGGCAGGCGCGCCACATCTGGTAACTCAGATAACCGAAGCGGTCGTACGGCGTGTCGTACATCTCCATCTCCACGCCCAGGCGCTCGGCATACAGCGCCCAACCTTCGCCATAGGCGGAGATGTAGGTGTAGCGACGGAAATCGGGCAGGCCTTCGTGTTCGGCGGCAAGCGGCATCTGCATGGCGTGGCCGGGCGCGGATTCATGCAAGGTGAGCGCGGTCAGCGAATACAGCGGGCGCGAGGGCAGGTCGTAGGTGTTCACGAGATAGATGCCGGGACCGCCGCGGCCGCCGGTATAAAACGGCGCTAGATCCGCGGGCACCGGTTCGATCGCGAAGCGCTGGCGCGGCAGGCGGCCGATATAGCGGCCGATCTTGCCGTCTACGCGCTTGGCGATCCATGCCGCATCCTTGAGTAGTTCCTCGCCGCTCTTCGGATAGAACTTCGGGTCGGTGCGAAGGTAATGCAGGAATTCCGGGAAGCTGCCTTTGAAGCCGCTGTCGTGGATGGTCTGGTCCATCTCCTGGCGGATGCGCGCGACTTCTTTCAGCCCGAGCTGGTGGATGGCCTCGGGGCTCATATCCAGCGTGGTGAACTCGCGGATCTGCGCACGGTAGAACGCTTTGCCGTCCGGCATCGATTCGGCGGCAAGGGTGTTGCGCGCCTGCTTCATGTAGGTGTTACGCATGAAGTCGAGCAGTTTGGCGTAGGCGGGTATGACCGAACGCTGGATCGTTTCTCGGCCCTGTGCGCGCAATTGCGCCTGCACGTTGGCCGGGATCTGCTCCGGCATGCGGCGGAACGGGGTGTAGAACAGGTTGTCGTCGCCCTTGGCATCGACCACATCGGCAATCGATTGATCGCGGCCGGTCAGCGTCACGCGCGGCACGCTGAAGCCGCGAGTGAGGCCTGCGCGCATGTTCGCGATCTGTTCGTCGAAGTAGCGTGGGATATCGTTCAACTGCCGAATGTAGCGCCGGTATTCGTCTGCAGTGCGCAGCGGATGCCGTGCGGTGAAGCCGAGGTTGGTCCAGAACGCGGTGTCGCTGTTGAACGGCATTTCCCAGGTATGGAAGTGCTGGTCGGCCAGCAGGGTTTCGATCTGATTCCGATAGACCGCGTAGTTGACGGGATCATCGCCATGCAGCTGGGCCGGCGAAATCGCATCGAGTTTCTTCAGCACCTCGGTCCAGTAGCGCTCGCGTTCCGCCTGCGTGGCCGCGTCGACCTTGGGCAGATGATCAGCAGCTTCGCCCTGGCTGTCTTCGTCATCCTCGCCTTTGAACTGCACCTGGCGCCATGCCCATTCCTGTGTATAGACGGCGCGGAAGCGGGTGCCGGCATCGTCGGCTGCGTGCGCCTGCAGGGAGGCGATGGCGAGGCAGGCGGTACAGCCCAGGCTGACAATCAACTTGTTCATGGCGCGTCCAATCTCGCGTAGGAGCGCACCCTGTGCGCGATGGAGGTGGGGAGGTGTCGCCCACACGGTGGGCTCCTACATGGGTTCTCTCAGGCGAAGGGCTGGTCGATGGCGGGCGAGGGCGGCGTGAACCAGGCGGCGCCGTCCTCGGTGACATAGAAGTGGTCTTCCAGGCGCACGCCGAAGCGATCTGGCACCACGATCATCGGTTCGTTGCTGCAGCACATGCCGGGTTGCAGCGCGGTCTGGTCGCCGCGCACCAGGTATGGCGTTTCATGGATGCTCAGGCCGCAGCCGTGGCCGGTGCGATGCGGGATGCCCGGGAGTCGATAGTCGGGACCCAGGCCCGCGCGTTCGACCACGGCACGCGCAGCGGCATCCACGCTTTCGCACGTGACGCCGGGGCGGATGGCTTCGAACGCCGCGCGTTGCGCCGCCTGTTCCAGTTCCCAGATACGTGCCTGCTCCGCATCCGCCTGGCCGAAGATATAAGTGCGCGTGATGTCAGAGTGGTAACCCTGCACCGTGCAGCCGGTGTCGATCAGCACCAACTCGTTCTCGGCCAGGTACTGCTCGCCGGGGATGCCGTGCGGAAAAGCAGTGACATGGCCGAACTGCACGATGCAAAAAGTGGAGCCGTTGTCGGCGCCCATGGCCCGATGGGCATCGTCGATGAAGCGCACCAGCTCGGTACGGCTGATGCCTTCGCGCATGAGGCCAGCGGCCAGCCGATGTACCTGCAGGGTCATCGCGGTGGCCTGTTTCATCAGCGCCAGTTCGCTTTGCGACTTGCACATGCGGCAGCCATCGACGATGGCGCTCGCATCGCTCAACGGTTTGCCGCCCAGCACAGTGCGCAGCCGCTCGGCGACCACATAGGGCGCGGCGGGATCGAGCGCGAGGCTGCCGGCGCCGCGTTCGCGCAATGCATCGGCTACCAGTTGCTGCGGGTTCTCGTGTTCTTCCCACAAGCGCACGTCCGCGGGGATACGCAGCACGGCGGCGAGCGAGCCCGCCTCAAAGCCGGGGCAGATCACTATCGGATCGCCGCTGGCGGTGAGCAGCATGCCGACCAGGCGTTCGCTGGCGCCCCAGGCCACACCGGTGAAATAGCGCAGCGAGGTGCCGGCGGTGATCAGCACGGCGTCGACGCGTTGCTCGCGCAGCAATGCGCGGGCGCGTTCCAGCCGCCGCAGGTATTCATCGGCGCCGATGACTGGCGCGGGCGTGGACCAGGGTTTCAGGCTGGCTTGGGCCTGTGCGATATCGAGGCCGCCGATCTGCCGGCTGGATGTCATGCCTTGGCTCCATGATCGAGATCGTCGATGCACCAGCAGCCGTCGATGCAGCGCGCGACGCCGCCCGGATTGTGGTCGCGCAGCTCCGCCGGTAGTTGCTGGTCGGGTACGTGGTCATAGCAATGCAGGGCGGTGAAGCGGCGGATCGCCGACGGCATGCCGACCGCGGTAAAGCCCGGGTGGCCGGTGCTGGGATAAGGGCCGCCGTGATTCATGGCCGGGCTCACTGCCACGCCGGTCGGCATGCGATTGCCGATCAGGCGGCCGACGCGCGGACGCAGGGCATGGGCGACCACGGACCAGGTTTCCTCGTCGCTGCCGTCGGTGGCGGAGTAAAGCGTGCCAGTGAGGTTGCCTTCGAAGGCCGCGGCCACCAGCGCCATCTGCGCGACGTCGTTCACGCGCACCAGCAGGCTGGCCGGGCCAAAGGCTTCGGTCTGTAACGCGTTCGGCTTGCGCAGGAACTGTTCCGCATCCACGCTCAGCAGGGTCGGTGCATGGCGATAGCCCGGCGTCGCGGCTTCACCGCCAGCGAGGACGTGAGCTCCGGCAGCGCGCAGGCCGGCGATGCCGTTTTGCAAATGCTCCAGCACGCCGCGCGAGAACAGCACATTCGGCGCAGCGGCGGCGAAGTGCGCGGTGGCGGCAGCCACGAACGCATCGCCCGTTTCGCTGCGCGGCACGATCACCACGCCGGGGTTGGTGCAGAACTGACCGCTGCCCATCGTGCAGGAAGCGAAGAACTCCTGCGCCAACGCGATGCCGCGTTCGGCCAGCGCGCCGGGCAACAGAAATACCGGATTGACGCTGGACAGCTCAACGTAGGCAGGAACACCCGCTGCGTCGGCTGCGGCTTTCAGTGCGAGGCCACCCGCACGGCTGCCGGTGAAGCCGATCGCGCCGAGGCGCGCATCGCCCGCGAGTTGCGCGCCGAGGCGGTGGTCGAAGTGATACAGCAGCTGCACCGACGCAGCCGGCAGGCCGGCCTTGTGCAAGGCGGCCTGCGCCACGCGCGCCAACCGTTCGCTGGTGGCGGGATGCGAGGGATGCGCCTTGGCGATCACCGGATTGCGCGCGGCGATGGCCGAGGCGAAATCGCTGCCCGCGATGGCGTTGAAGGCGAACGGGAAATTGTTCGGCCCGAACACCAGCACGGGCTTGGACAGCGGCGCGTGATGCGAACGCAGATCGGCAGCGGTATCGATCACCGGCGATGTCCACGCGTAGCTGCGCACCGCCTTGGCGGCCTGGCGCAGCTGGCCGGTGGTGCGCGGCAATTCCACGGCAGCCAGGCGCGGCTGTTTCGGCAGCGCCGTCTCGGCATGCGCGAGTGCGACCAGCGCTTCGGCATCGGCTTCGATGCCATCGGCATAGGCTTCGAGGAAGGCGGCGATGCGCTCCGGTGGTGTGGCGGCGAGTTCATCCGCCACCGCTACCGCCGCGCGCAGCGCGGCTTCCACGTCGGCTGCGCCGACCACGGGGAACGCCGGGCCGATCGCTTCGCCGGTGTTGGGATCTTCGGCGCGAAGCGTCCCGACTAGCTCGCGTGGCAAGCGCCAGTCGCCCTCGATCAGCAGGGGCTGCACGTCCATGTCAAAGCGCCGGGGTATTGGCGATGGCGTGGTCGATCACTTTCAGCGCGGCCTCGCGTTCGGCGCCGGTGATGGCCAAGCGCGGTGCGCGCACACGCTCGTTGCCCAGGCCGACTTTGTCCTGCACGAGTTTGATCAGCTGCACAAACTTGGGCACGGTATCCAGGCGCAGCAGCGGCAGGAACCATGCATAGAGTTCGGCCGCCGCGTCGGCGCCGCCGTCGCGGGCCAGCTCGAACAACTTCACCGACTCCTTCGGATAGGCGTTGACCAGGCCGGCGATCCAGCCGCGCGCGCCCATGGCGACGCCTTCGACAATGGCATCGTCCATGCCTACCAGCAGTTCAAGGCGATTGCCGAGCAGCGAGCGGATGGCGGCGAAACGGCGTACATCGCCGGAGGATTCCTTCACCGCCTGCACATTGGGGAATTCGTGCGCGAGTTCGGCGATCTGCTCTGGCGAAAAATCGGTCTTGTAGGCGATGGGGTTGTTGTAGAGCATGCACGGCAGATCGGTGGCGGCGATCACCGCGCGCAGGTGCGCACCCATTTCGCGCCAGTCGGTGGAGTACACGTAGGGCGGCAGCACCATCAGGCCGGAGCAGCCGAGCGCTTTCGCTTCGCGCGCCAGGCGCACGGCTTCGTCAGTGGACAGTGCGGCGATGCCCGGGATCACCGGCGCGCGGCCGTCGAGTGCTCTCACCAAGGTGCGGATGATCGCCAGCTTTTCATCGAAGCTCAGCGTGGCCGCTTCGCCAAGTGAGCCGAGCGGCACGATGCCGGTACAGCCGCTGTCGATCAGCGTGCGGGCGTGTTCAGCGAGGAAGGCGTGGTCGACCTGGCCATCGGCGGTGAACGGCGTGGTGATGGCGGGAATCACACCGCGCCAGATGGAAGCGTTACTCATGATCGGCTACCTCGGTACTTATCGTCGGAAGGGGAAAAGTCGCCGCGCCCGCCAAGGTGGCGAGGCGTGCGGGAAACAGGGGCGGGCGGCTGCCGCTGCGGGAGAATCGGCCGAGCTCGGCCAGCACGGTGCCGCAGATGCGGCCCTGGCATGCGCCCATGCCGCAGCGCGTGGCCAGCTTGGCGGCGCGGGCATCGCTGAAGCCGTCCAGCTCACCGAGCGTGACGTCTTCGCAGCGGCAGATCAGCGTTTGCGCATCAGCGAGCTGATGCAGGCGCGGGTCGAGCGAAAAATGGGTGGCAAGCAGTTCGGCGAAGCCACGCGCCTTGTCGCGGCGCGGCAACAGCAGGTTGGCCGCGGCGGTATCGCCAACAGCCATATGGCCGGCGATGGCGCCTTCCAGTCGTGCCACCGCGAGTCCGCCGATGCCGTTGGCTTCGCCCGCGGCGTAGATGCCAGCGACGCTGGTGCGCAGCGACGGATCGACTTGCACCTGCGGATGCGCGCTGCGCTGCACTGTCGCGCATCCCAGCAGCTGTGCCAGTTCCACATTGGGCACTAGGCCATAGCCGACCGCGAGCAGATCGCAGTCGAGGCGGGTCGTGCCATGCGGCCCTTCGATATCCACCGTGCGCAACGCGGCTTCGCCATGCGCGCTACGGACGAATGTGCCAAAGCGATACGGCACGCCGGCCAGTTGCGCACGAAGCGCAACCGCTTGAGTCGCGCGAGCCGGCCAGCGTAATAGCTGTCGCGCAAAGGCATGCACGCGCGCGACTGGCGCCTGTTCGTAAATGCCCTGCAATCGCGCGCCGTGCGCGCGCAGGGTCGCTGCCGCGGCCAACAGCAGCGGACCGCTGCCGGCGATCACTACGCGCTTGCCGGCGATCGGCCAGCCCTGTTTCACCAGCGCCTGCATGCCGCCGGCACCCGTCACGCCCGGCAAGGTCCAGCCGGGGAAGGGCAGCAACAGTTCGCGTGCGCCGGTGGCGAGAATTAGCGAGGTGTACGAAAGCAGTGAGCTGCCCTGTTGCGTTTCCACGCGCAGCGCGGATGGCTCGGCGGCGACAACTTGATGGTTGGTCAGCAACTCGACGCTACGCAATGCCGCGATAGCCTCGCGCGCGGCACGTGGTGCGGTGCGGCGCACGTCATGGCGCCATACCTGTCCGCCTGCGCGCGCCTGCGCGTCGATCAGGCCAACGCGTGCACCGCGGCTGGCGGCCGTCTGCGCGGCGGCAAGACCGGCAGGGCCGGCGCCGACGATCAGGACGTCGTAGCGCTCAGTCATGGCAGTGCACCTGCATGCCTTCGCATGCCACGGTCATGCATGCGCGCACATGCATCACGCCATCGATCCGCACGCGGCATTCGAAGCACACGCCCATGCCGCATAGCGGCGCACGTGGCGCGCCACTCACCGAACTGCGGAAATGCAGGCCGACGTGCGCGATGGCAGCGGCCACGCTGGCGCCAGTCGGCACCTCTACGTCCTGCCCATCGATGCTGAGGCGAACGATGTCGCTCATGCGGCCATCCTCGATGGCGCATAGGGCGTTGGATCGATCGCGGGCTCGCGGCCCTGGATCAGATCCAGCAACAGCCGCGCGCTGCCCAGGGCGGTCGTCACGCCGAGACCTTCATGGCCGGCCGCGACCCATTGGTTGGTGCCGCCAGGTACGGCACCAAGATAAGGGCGTCCATCCGGCGTGGTCGGACGGAAACCGGTCCACGCGCGCACGGCCTGCAACTGGCGCAGGGTGGGAATGAAAGCGAAGCAGCGTTCCAGCATGCGCTGCAGCATCGCTGGTGAAACCGCGGCGTCGGTGGCGCTGAACTCGCGCGACGATCCGATCAGGATCTGTCCGGTGGGGCGTGGCTGCACGTTGAAGGCGACGCTGCTGTCGGCATCGCCGTGCGCGCTGTCCGCATAACCAAGTTCGAGCAATTGATGGCGTAGCAGGTTCGGATAACGCTCGGTGATCACCAGATGCCCTTTGCGTCCGCGCATCGGCAACTGCGGTAGCAGGGCGGGCAGGGCGCAGCCGGTGGCGACCAGCACGGGGCCGCTGAGAGTGCTGCCATCGTCGAGCTGCGCGCCACCGCGCGGTAGCGCATTCACGCGACGGCCGGCATAAAGCTGCGCGCCACGCGATTGCGCACGCTGCACCAGGTAACGAGCGACGCGCGGCGGATACACCACGGCCTCGCGCGGCACCAGCATGCCGCCGCTCATGCCGGGCGCGAGTGCCGGCTCCAGTTCGTAGAGGGTGTTGGCATCGAGCACATGCGCTTCCACACCGGCCGCGGCGAGGCGGGTGGCACGTGTCGATGCGGCGGCCAGTTCGGCGTCGCCGCGCGCTACCCACAGCGTGCCGCAGCGACTGAACTCCGCTTCTTTCAGATCGGCAAAAGCTTCCCACTGCTGCAGCGAATAGCGCGACAGCGCCAGCTCGGCCGGATCGTCATCCATTGCCACCAGATGGCCCATCGCCGCCGCCGTAGCGCCGCCGCCGATCGGGCCGGGCTCCACGATGGCGACACGCAAACCGTCCGCGCTCGCCGCATCGGCACAGGCGGCGCCAACGATGCCGGCACCGACCACGATCAGGTCATAGCTGGCGGCAGCCGCCTTCATTCCGCGCCGCTGCCCCAGGTAAAGGCATCGGCTTCGTCGAACAACAGCGTGGAGCGCGCCACCACATAAGCGGTGCCAGTGATCCGCGGCAGCACACCGCGTGTGCCCGGCGTGTAGCGCCCCTCAAACACGCTACCGAGAATGCTTTCCTGTCGCCATGTATCGCCCGGCGCCAGCTTGCCGTCGGCGGCGAGGCAGGCCAGCTTGGCGCTGGTGCCGGTGCCGCAAGGCGAGCGGTCGTAGGCAAGGCCGGGGCAGAGCACGAAGTTGCGCCCGTCCATACCGGCGACCGGCGAGTCGGCATTGATCTCGATATGGTCGATCTCGCCGTTGTCCGCGCCGGCGATGCCATGGGCTTCCAGCGCGCGCCGCACCGCTTCGGTATAGACGGTGAGCTCGCGCTGGTGATGGATCTCCAGCGGCAGCGGCGTGTCCTTGGTGATGAAGAACCAGTTGCCACCCCACGCGATGTCGCCGTGCACCGTGCCGTAGCCCGGTACGTCGACGCGCACGTGGCTGGCGTGGCGGTAGCTCTCCACGTTGTCGATGGAGACGCGACCGTCTTCGTGCAGCTCCGCGCCCACGGTGCCGACCGGCGTCTCGATGCGATGCAAGCCGGGGCCGATGCGGCCCATGTGTTGCAGCGTGCGCACCACGCCGATGGTGCCGTGGCCGCACATGCCGAGATAGCTGACATTGTTGAAGAAGATCACCCCCGCGCAGGCGTCCGCCGACTGCGGTGGCAGCAACAGCGCGCCAACCACGGTGGACGAACCGCGCGGCTCACAGGCGATGGCGCTGCGCCAGCGGTCGAACTCGCGGCGGAAGCGCTCGCGCTGTTCCATCAGGCTGCCGGTGCCCAGGTCGGGGAAGCCGGCGATGACGACACGGGTCGGTTCGCCGCCGGTATGGGAGTCGATCACGTCTATGGTATGCATGGCGCCTATGCTCGCTTTGCCGGCGATTGAACGTCTAGAAACGCTTGGCATCCGGCGGTGCGGAAATCGGCACAATGCGAAAACACTTGCGCATCCTATGCTGCAAGTGCAAAAAAGGCATGGCACATAGCGATGGGGGTTCGATGGAAATGAAGATTTCGGCCGATGAGCTCGAAGCACTCTTCGACGCACTGCCCGACGTAGTGTTCTTCGTCAAAGACGGCAACGGCCGCTACACCCATGCCAACCTCACCTTGGTGCGCCGCCTCGGCCTCAAGCATCGCGCCGATGTCATTGGCCGCAGCGTCACCGAACTCTTTCCCGCGTCACTCGGTGGATCCTACGCCTCGCAGGACCGCCGCGTGCTGGAAGGCGAAGTGATCGAAAACCAGCTCGAAGTCCATATGTTCGCCAACCGCGTCGCCGGCTGGTGCCTCACCTGTAAACGTCCCCTGCGCCAGCGCGGCGAAGTGCGCGGCATCGTCGGCATCTCCCGCGACCTCGGCAAACCCGACGGCCGCCACCCCACCTACGTCCGCCTGCGCCGCGTCCTCGCTTACCTGCAAGAGCACTACGCCGAAAGCGTACGCGTGGCCAAACTCGCCGAACTCGCCGACGTCTCCGTCGCCCAGTTAGAACGCCACTTCCGCCGCGTCTTCCAACTCACCCCCCAACAAGTCCAGACCAAACTACGCATCGAAGCCGCCATGCGCCTCCTCACCGGCGCCCAAAGCATCGCCGCCATCGGCCTCGCCTGCGGCTTCGCCGACCAAAGCGCCTTCGCAAGGCAATTCAAGGCAACAGTAGGCATGACTCCAAGGGACTACCGTGCGATGACCACGGCAAGTACGAAAGAAAAGCGTGAAAGCAGTACACGCTAAGCCAGAGCAAGGGCGCTGCCCGATGCTCCGTATACTTTTGTTTTGATCTGCGAGTCCCTTGTGTGGTCCTGACTAGCGTCGTGTCTCAGCTACGCTCGATTTTCTCCTCCCCCTGCTCGCGACGCGAAGCTAGTCCCGTGGGACAGGGGAGGCAGGGAGGGGGTAAGCCCTTGAGAAAACCTCTCCCGAAACGCTTTCTCAAGTACTCACCCCTCCCCAACCCTCCCCTGTCCCACGGGACTAGCTTCGCGTCGCAAGCAGGGGAGGGAGCAAGAGCTCGGCGTGGCTGTGATGGCTGGACGATCAGACCGAGAAGAAAACCATCCCGACGCCTGACACTGGAAAAGGCGTAGCTACAGAGCCCACCGCCTGCTTTCAGGCCATTTCTCTTTGGTTACTTTCTCTTTGGGCCAGCAAAGAGAAAGTGACCCGGACCGCGGCAGCGGTTCGGAAGCCCGCGGCAGGCGAACCAGGGCACGCAGACGCAACAACCGAGCGACGCGCCGGCCAATCTGTCGCTCTGCGCCGATTAGAGTCACTTCATAGCCTCTCGAGATCATCACTACTGAAGGCTGAGTGATCAGGATTCATGAATCAGAGCAGGTGCTTCGCCTTCAGCTGCGCGAGCACATTGACGAGACTGGCATGTCCACCATCGTGCAAGTCAGTGAGCGTGGTGCTGAGCGCGCGGTCAGGACGCAAGCCCACAGACTGGATCGCAAAGGGCCGTGTGCGACTGGGAGCAAAGTGATCCTGCGCCAGCATGTCGATCAGTACGCCCTCGGCGTGCTCCCCATCGGTAAGCGTGCCCGTAGGATCGAAAACCGAAAAATTGCCGCTGAGTCGCACGGCATAGCCGGAGCCGGGCAGTGGGGCGGCCGGCTCACCATTGAACTCGAAGCCGCCGCCAGCGCCTACAGTACGTTCCCCCACCACGGTGGCACCTGAGGCCCATAACCAGCTCGCCATAAATTCTCCCGCCGAGCGCGTACCGGCATCGGTAAGCACGACGAGTGGGGCATGGGAGGTGACGTGCCCGCAGCTCGGGTCGGTATGTTCCTTCGTGAGTTGAACGGTGCTCGCTCCCTTGCTGGCGAACAGGTCGAGTGTGGAGAGCGATGGCCTGGTGCGAAGTGCGTCGGCCAGCAACCAGGCTTCGCGGTCGAAGCCGCCGAGATTGCCGCGCAAATCCAGCACTAGAACGTCCGCACCGCGGGCAGCGGCGTCGGCTTCGCGGATGAAGTTGCGCACCACGGCGCAATAGCCGGCGATCATGGCCGTATCGTCGGTGGCATCCGGTTGTTTGCTGGCCGTGTCGGAAGCAGTCACAAAGGCGTCGTCGTACTGTGGCGCGAACGCACCCAGGCGCAACGTGCCGATACGCAGACCTTCGGTCGTGAAACGCTGTGGAAGGTCCGAGCGATTGATCGCGGCAGTCATTGACTTGGCCAATGCCGCATCGACTGGCTTGTAGTGCAACGTGACGGTTTTCGTTTGGTGCTTGGCGTCTTGCAAGCGCAAGGTGACTGCGTTCTTGAGTCCGGCAACGCGATGGACTACCGGCGTGGCGAGCCCGAGCTCTGTAGCGGCCTCTGCATAACGACCGCGGCGCTGGCCACCAAAGGTCAATGTCGCTACGCGTTGCAGCCAGCTATGGGCGTCCTGGCCATCGATAGCCAGTACCTGATCGCCCTCTGCGACGAGTCCGCTTATGGCGGTCGTATCGAATAAGCGCCAAATGATGACGCTGCCGTCGCTGGCCGTGCGGAACAGCACACCTAACGTTTCGGATTTACCTGCCTTGGTACCGGCCAGCGCGACGTGTTGGTCTTGCAACGCAGTCAGCGCTCGGGTGAGCGCATTGGCATCGCCAAGGGGAGGCAGGGTGGCGTCTATCGACCAGAAAGCCTTGCCCTGGATCTCTTCAGGAAAGTCGTGGCGGTAGCGTTCCACGTACCGCAGCGAGGGATAGTTGTGCGTTACCTGCGCACGTAGCTGGGTGCTGTCGTCCATGGCTGCATGCGCATTACTTAGCATGGTCAGAGCGCACAACGCGGCGATTGTCCAAATCACTCTATGCATAACGAATCCCTGGTTAGATGCGTGGCGTCATACGCGATGCCTCTGATCGTGCAGAAGAGACATGAGCACGCGACCTTGCGGTGAGCCGTGGATGAGATCAAGTGTTACAAGTCATATCTCTCCCACAGAGACTAGCTTCGAGGCGCCGGAAGGAAAGGGCGCAAAGAAAAAGCCCTGCCAACTGGCAGGGCTTTTTCATCAAACGAACGGAGCGTGAGTACTCAACCGTTAACCCACACACCCACATTCAAATGCCACCCATCATTTCTCCGCTCATAATGCGGATGCACATAGCGATAACCGGGACGAACAACCTCCCAATGCCCGCGCACCGGCTGATAACCATGGCCATCCCAGCGCCAATAACCTCGAGCCCACATATAACCAGGGCGAGGCATGGGCTCCTCTTCAATCACAGTCACCGGCGGCGGCTGCGGAGCTACCACCACTTCCTCCACCACTTCGCGCCGCACTATCGGGCGCTCCACCACCACGGGACGATCGTGGACAACACGCTCCTCGACACAACCACTGGCAAGCAGGGTAAGTGCGGCAAGAGCAACAATGCGGGTCGACATGTAGAAGCCTCAGTGATGGATGTGGTGATAGTTGGATGGAGAGCGTGCGCTTCACGCGGTGCCACTCTCATCCATCCTGCCTTTGCGATGGCTTCGGAAAACGTGCGGATCTATCGCAGGTTGTTGCGCGTTCAGCGGCCCCAGTAGCCGTCGTGGAAACGCCAGCCGTTGCCATGGCGCATCCAGCCAGCAGGGCGGTAGCGATAGCCCGGGCGCGCCTGCACCCAGCGACCAGTGATCCACACATGGCGACGTGCATACGGATCCCAGCGCCAGTAACCCGGAGCCCAGGCATAGCCGCGGCGCGGTGGCGGCACGCGTTCGTAGCGTACGGGCGGTGGAGCGACGCCGATCTGCACGGAGACGCTGGTGCGCGCGGCGGCTTCGGGTACATAGGCAGTGCTTCCCAGCGCCAGCCCTATGGCAGTCAACACGGCAAGCTTGCGTGCGAGCGGGTTCATCGAACTCTCCTTCAATAGCGCAGCCGCGATGTGCGGCTAGCAGGTGGAGAAAACGAGGCGCGGCTCAGCGTGTTGACGACGCCTCGCAAGCTTGTTCAGAAGCCGGTCGGGTGTGACGCACCCGCCAGGGACATCAAAGGCGGCAGTTCGGGCTGTGTCCGTTGGCGCGCGCCTGTTCGTACACCGGCATCAACTGCTGTGCCTGCTGGCTGAGCGATTGTGCGCGGCCCGACGATGAAGGGTGCGTGGAAAGGAACGCGGGTGGCTTGGCGCCGCCTTGCGCGCCCATCTTCTGCCAAAGCGCTGCCGCGGCGCGCGGATCGAAACCGGCCTGCGCCATATAGCGCTGGCCCAGCGTATCCGCCTCGCTTTCCTGGGTGCGTGAGAACGGCAGCAAGATGCCGACTTCCGCGCCGACGCCCAGGGCGGCGGCGGCATAGCCGGCGTTGGTGCCGCGAGTCGCGGCATACGCGGTGCCGGCGAGCACGGCCGCCTGCGTCGCCATGTTGTCCGACATGCGCTCGGCGCCGTGGCGCGAGACCACATGCGACAGCTCATGGCCGAGCACCACGGCGAGCTGATCCTGATCCGTGGCCACCTTGAACATGCCGCGGTTCACGCCGATGCGGCCGCCGGGCAGGGCGAAGGCATTGGCGCTGTTGTCGTCGATGATCTGCACTTCCCATTGCTGGGTATTCCACGGCGGCGGCAGTACCGCGATCAGCGCGTTGGAAACGCAGGTGGCGTAGGCGCGTTCGCGCGGCGAGTCGACAAACTTGCCCTGCTTGCGCATGTCGTTGAACGCGGTCAGCCCCATCTGGCTCATGTCGTTGTCCGACACCATCATCAATTGCGAGCGGCCGGTGGGCGAGGTAGCGCAGGCGGCCAGCAGGCTGCACAGCACCGGCGCCAGCACATGGCGGAATTTCATGCGTAAACCTCCCTGGTAAGCGTGGCGCGAAGCATAACCTTGCGATCGCCATTGGGGTGTGTTCGCCGGCCTATAGAAAAGAACGAACGGTCGTGCTATTTTCCGGCCATGAACGATACCGCCACCACCGGAAAACGCGCCGCCACGCGCCGTCTGATCCTCGACCAGGCCTATGCGCTGGCCTGCAACGACGGGCTGGAAGGGCTGTCGATCGGCTCGCTGGCGCAGGCGGTGGAGATGTCCAAGAGCGGCGTGTTCGCCCACTTCGGTTCCCGCGAAGACCTGCAACTGGCCGTACTTGAGCTCGGCGCCCACCGCTTCATGGCCAAGGTGCTGCTGCCCGCGCTGAAGCAGCCGCGCGGCCTGCCGCGTTTACGTGCGGTGATCACTCATTGGTGCGAATGGGCGCGCGTCTATCAGAGCGGCTGCGTGCTGCTATCAGCCGCCAGCGAATACGACGGCCGCGACGGTGTGCTGCACGACGGCGTAGTGCGCCAGCAAGCCGGCTGGCGCGACGAGCTGCAGAAATCGATCGAGCTGGCCGTGGCGGAAGGCCATCTGCAGGCCGACACCGACTCCGCGCAGCTCGCCTTTGAAATCTACGCCTTGATGCTCGGCCTGCATCACGACGCCGGCCTGTTCGGTTTCGACGAAGCGCGCCGCCGCACCGACGCGGCCGTCGATCGCCTGTTTGCTAGTTATCAGCCCTGATCCCCCAGGAGCACACCCATGTCAACGCGCACGCAAGGCTCCACCCATCGCCGGCACTCCACCACCGCCATGTTGAAACTCAGTGCTGTGCGCGCCGGCTTTGCGCTTGGCGGACGGCTCGCGCCGAAGCGCACGGTGAATCGCGCGGCGCGCCTGTTCGCCACACCGTTTGCCAGCAGCCGTATTCGCGCGCAGTCGGCGCGACCGGATCAGGACATGCGCCAGGGCGCATTGCAGGTGGGCGATGAAACCATCGCGACCTATGTGTGGGGCGATCCTTCCACGCAGCCTTACGCCTTGCTGGTGCATGGCTGGTCCAGCTTCGGGCTGCGCTTTCTGCCATGGGTGCAGCAGCTGCGCGAGATGGGCCTGGCCGTGGTCACCTTCGATCAACCTGGCCACGGCCGCAGCAGCGGCAAACTGTGCACCTTGCCGGATTTCATCACCACCATTCGCGCGGTAGGGCGCCACTTTGGCAATGCAGCGCTGGCCGTCGGCCATTCGCTCGGCGGTGCCGCGCTGGCTTTGGCGCAGAGCGAGAGTTGGCTCGCCCAGCGCCTGATCCTGATCGCACCGGCCGCCGATATGGAAGCCGCGGCTGGGCGCTTCCTGCGCTTTGTGCGTCTCGGCGATCATCTGCGCGGCGCATTCCTGGCGTGGCACGAGCGGCGCACCGGCGTGCAGGTGAAAGAGCTGCAGGTGCATCGCCATCTGCCTGCGCTGGGTCAAGCGGGCCTCGTTGTACACGACCTCGACGATCGCGACGTGCCGTGGGAAGAGGGCGAGCGTTACGCGCGTTATTGGCCGGGCGCACGGCTGCTCACCACGCAGGGGCTTGGCCACCACAAAGTGCTGGATGCGCCGGAAGTGCTCGACGCAGCGTTTGCTTTCCTGCGTGGCGAGGTCGTAGGCGAACGCGTGGTGGCTTCACCGAACCTGCCGTTCGGCATGGCCTGAGCCGCGGCTATTCCTTCGGCGCGGAACGGCCGGTGTGGAAGCTGCGGAACCGGCATACATTGAACCCCCTGCGAACCCATACGCGGCCATCCGCGAAGGTCATGCGGAAATCGCGAACGCATCCGCCATCGGCATGCTCCAGCGCGATCGTGGTCGAATCGCCGCCGCCGGGCAATGGCCGTTCTCCCAGCGCGATGTCGTGGAAGTCGTTGGTGCCGGCCGTCGCCACGGCGAACGACGCGAGGCTGCTCGGTGCGTTGTTGTAGAGATCGAGATAACGCGTCTGCGCGACGGCGAGCGCCGGTGTGGCTGCGAGCACAACAAGCATAGCGATACGCATGAAGGTCCCCTCCTGAGATCGACGGTGTCCGCGACACGTCGCGGATGCATGGATTGGAGGGGTGCGACCATCGTCAGGAAAGCATTTCGTGACGAATCGTAGCCAGCCAAGGACGAACCGTAGCCGGCATGGACGAACGCTATTCGCCACACGGAAAGCCTGTGTAGGATGCGGACGCCGGCAGCGATGTTCTCCGCCGGCCTGGACCTTTGGGGGATGCCGGTGCGATTTCTGCGTTACATGGCGGTATGGACCATCCTGGTGGTGCTTTTCGCGTTGCAGGGATACGCGACCGATGCGGTGCGCGGCTTTACCTGGAATGCGAGCGACTACATCCGCTGGTCGATGATCCAGTGGTACACGCTCGCCGCGTTGGCGCCGGCGGTGTTCTGGCTGGCGGCGCGCTATCCCATCGAACCTTCACGGCGTTTGCGTTTCCTTCCCGTGCATGTGCTGGCCAGCGTGGCGTTCACCGCTTGCGCAGTCCTGCTCGCCGCATCGGTCGCGCATATCCTTGAGCCCAGTCAGCCGCCGGTGGCCGAACAGCTGTCGCAGTTCATCAGCAAGTACGCCGTCACTGACCTGTTTGTGTACTGGGTGCTGCTGGTCATCTGGCATGCGGGGCGCTTCTACCGCGAAAAGAACCGGCGCACGGTGCAGTCGGCGCAGTTGCAGGCACAGCTCGCCCAATCGCGCCTGCAGGTGCTGAAGATGCAGCTGCAGCCGCATTTCCTGTTCAACACTCTGCATGCGATCTCGACGCTGATCCGCGAAGACGCCGCCGTGGCGGAAGACATGCTGCTGCGGCTCAGTGATCTCCTACGCGCCTATCTCGACGACGACCGTCAGGAGATCGCCCTCGCCAGCGAGCTGGAATTGCTTGATCTCTACCTCGGCATCCAGCGCATCCGTTTCAAGGATCGCCTCACCACGCGCGTGGATGCCGCTGCCTCCGCGCTCGATGGCGCGGTGCCCGGCCTGATCCTGCAACCGCTGGTGGAAAATGCGATCCATCACGGCATCGGCAAGCACGCCGGCAGCGATCAAGTGGAGGTCACTGCCTATCGCGACGCGGACAGCCTTTATCTTGAAGTGCGCAATCACGGCAGTACGCTGGACATGCCGCAGGAAGAGGCGTTTGGGCGTGGCGTGGGGCTGTCGAATTCGCGGCTGCGGCTGAAGGAACTGTACGGTGATACGGCGACAATCTATCTCGATGCCCTGACGCCACAGGGTGTGGTCTGTCGCGTGCGGCTGCCGTTCCGCGCCATGCCGGCGCGGCCCGGTTTCGCGGCCGGAGTGGCAGCGTGAGCATCCGCACCCTGGTGGTCGACGACGAACCCATCGCGCGGCATAGCGTGGTGCGCCTGCTGCGCGAAGACGCCGACATCGACATCCTGGGCGAATACGGCGATGGAGCCAGTGCGCTGGAGGCGATACGCCGATGCGCACCGGATCTGGTGTTCCTCGACATTCAGATGCCCGAGATGACCGGCATCGACGTGATCGCCAACCTGGGTGAGGGCCGTTTGCCCGCGACGGTTTTTATCACCGCTTATGAGCAGTACGCGGTGCGCGCCTTCGAAGCTAATGCGGTTGACTACCTGGTCAAGCCATTCAGCCGCGACCGCTTCATCACTACGCTGCGGCGCGCCAAGCATCGGCTGCTGGCCGGAGAAGGCGAGGCACATGCCGTGCCCGCACAAATGCTGCAGGCCCTGGCCGAACTGCGCCGCGAGCAGAGCTATGCGCGGCGCATTCCGGTGCCGGTCGACGGCAGCGTGAGCTTGCTTGATGTCGCCGATATCGACTGGATCGAAGCCAACCGCAATAGCGTGCTGCTGCACATGGGTAAGCAGGTCTACGAATTGCGGGAAACCATGACGGCCCTGGAGGGACGGCTCAACCCGCGCCACTTTGCGCGGGTACACCGCTCGGCCATCGTCAACATCGATCGCATCAAGGCGATCCACCCCTGGTTCAAGGGTTACCACATGGTGGTGCTCACCACGGGTGAGCAGTTGCGCATGAGTCGTTATCAGCACGAGACCTTTATGGGCCTCGCGCGGTTTCAGGCGCGAGGCTCATAAAGTCGATGGTTTTCGTCAGGAATGGTCGAGCGGCGTAACCAGCCGCAAGCCACTGCCGACCATATGAATGCCGCCGTCTGCCAGCGCGTCGGTTGAGCCGTCCTTGTCGTCGCTGGCTATCGGATATTTGCTCTGCCACGGAATCGGTTCTTTCGGGCCGGGCACGTAGGCCTGCCATCGGCCATAGAAGTAATTTTCCGATATCCCGGCTTGCACCATATTAAAGTTGATCGGTATTCGTACCATCCAGTAATCATCATTGGCATGTGGGCCGGAGGTCGGCACGTCATAGGTCCATTGACGTGCGGCTTTAATGCTGGCTTCGGCTAGTACACGGCGCCATGTCTGCATGCCCTTGTCGGTGTCCACCACGTCGAGATTCACTTGCTCTGCGGCAACGTCTGCTGTCTTGCCGCTGCGGTCGACACGCACCAGGAGATAAACCGTGCCCGATACACGCGCCCTGAGGGCGGGTTCCGGATACTTGGGAGCGCTTCTGTCTTTAAAGCGCACCGAGTCGTCTCCGTCCTCCGACTCACCAAAAGTAGCGCCCGCCACACGGACGACGAACTTGTTGCTGCTGCCGTCCTCTTTTTTGGCGACCACGCGCAGGCTCATCTTGGCTTTGGCTACCACGGGCTTGCCATCGACCATCACTGGTTCGAAACGCCAGGTGGCGGACGCACGACGAATCAGGTCGACGACTTCGGGCGGCACTTTCTCCACTTTGTCCAGTACATGAGATTGCACGCGGCCGTCGGTCCCCACGACGACCCACCCTGTTACGAGCATGCTGGCCTCCGCCCGCTTGCGCGCCTCGCTTATGTCTTCGGCCAAGGCCAGCCCGCAGAACACCAGGCACAGCAGTGCCATCCACAACCGTTTCATCTTTGCTCCCCCTTGGATACAAAAGTGTTGTTGGTGCAATAACCGCGTCAGGAATGGTCGAGCGGCGTAACGAGCCGCAGGCCACTGCCGAGCATATGCACATTGTTATCGGCTAGCGCGTCGGCGGCGCTGCCCTTGTCGTCGTTGGCCAGCGGATATTTGCTCAGCCACGGGACGGGTTCTTTGGGGCCGGGCACATAGCCTTGCCATTGGCCGTAGTGGTTCGTAGCGGGCCTGCCGATCTGGTGCAGGTTGAAGGCTACTGGCAGACGTGCGATCCAGTACTCGTCTTTCGCGTGCGGCCCTGATGTCGGCGGGTTGTAGGTCCATTCGCGCGCGGCCTGGATGCTGGCATCGGCAAGGATCTCGCGCCAACGACGCAATTCGCTGTCGCTGGCGACCAGGGCAAGATTGACCTGTTCGGCGGAGACATCGGCTACCTTGCCATCGCGGTCGATGCGCACGATCAGGTAGACGGTGCCGGATACCCGTGCCTCGATGGCGCGGATGGGGTAGCGGGGCGCGACATGGCGGTCCTTGAACGACACTTGCTCATCGGAGGTGCCATCGCCGAACGTGGCGCCAGCGATTCGCGCCGTGTAGTCCTGACTGCCTTCGTCGTGCTTGGCCACCACGCGCAGGTTCATCTTGGCGCGTGCGGCCACGGCCTTGCCGTCTCTCACTACGGGCTCGAAACGCCATTCGGCGGCGGCCTTGCGGATCAGGCTGACTACTTCGGGCGGCAACTGGTCGGGCTTGTCCAGCTCATAGGACTGCACACCACCATCCGGTGACACCACGATGGTGCCGGTGACCACCATGCTGGCTTCAACGCGCTTGCGTACGGCATAGACACCGTCTGCGTAAGCCAGCCCGCAAAACGCCAGAAACAACACTGCTATCCATAACCGCTTCATCGGCGTCTCTCCCTGTCGAGTGATGGTGTTGGCGGACGGCCGAGTATCGCGCGCTCCCCTTTGCCGTGGCTAGCGCAAAAATGGCGGCCCGAGGGTCTGTCGAAATCGACCCCGCCCATTCGTCTAAACCATGAAGGCGGTCGCCGTTGCCCGGGACATCCATCTCAAACCCTGACACGCGCAGCCATTTCACTAGGCGGCGCAGGTGCCCCCATCACCCCCTTGCTCAAGGAGTCGAAGATGTTTGCCAAAACCTGTTTCGCGTTGCATACCGTCGGCATGGCGTCATTCATGGCGGTCGCCATGGGCAGCATGGGTAGTGTCCATGCAAGCGCGGCCACCTACACCATCGATCCCATGCATACCTATCCCAGCTTCGAGGCTGACCACTTCGGCGGCATATCCACCTGGCGCGGCAAGTTCAATAGCAGCAGCGGCAAGGTGATCCTCGACAAGGCTGCCGGCACGGGCAGCGTCGAAATCACGGTGGACGCCTCCAGCGCGGACTTCGGCCTGGACAAGTTGAACGAGGAGGCGCGCGGACCGGAGCTGTTCGACGTGGCCAAATACCCCAAGGCTTTCTACAAGGGCAAACTCACGAACTTCGTCAACGGCGCACCGACCAAGGTGGTGGGCGAACTGACCTTGCACGGTGTGACCAGGCCGCTCGATCTCACCATTAACTCGTTCAAATGTACCCAGCACCCCTTGTTCAAGCGCGACTGGTGCGGCGCCGACGCCAGCGCCAGTTTCCAGCGCGACGCGTTTGGCCTCACTGCCGGCAAGGATTACGGCTTCAAGATGGAAGTGGTACTGCGCATCCAGGTGGAAGCGGTGATTGATGAAAATGCCGGTGCAGGGAAAGCCACCGGCGCGAAGCATCAACCCTGATCGCGCATCGCAGCCGGAACCGATGCCGCCGCGAATTCATTTCGCCGGCGGCATCTGGTCCAGCTTGTCCACCGCCATGGCAATGTCACGACCAAAGCGCTGTTCGTCGGGAGCAGTGGGCGAGGGTGCCTTGGTCACGATATCGGGCGGCACGCCGTTGACTTCGAACACCGTGCCATGAGGGTCCATGTAGATCTCGTTGGACAGGGAGAACGGCCAGCCATTCGGAAGGATTTTTTCCAGGCGGTCAGATAGCACGCCCCGTGTTGGCTGACCGATCTGGAGGGTTGCCGGCAAGGCGCGTAGCGCCATCGTGGCGGTTTCCGCCGCGCTTACGGTGAAGTCGCTGGTCAGCAACACGATGGGTACAGGCAATGCCTTCCCTGACGATGGCTGCACGCTCATATGAAACGTGGCGTGCGTTTTGCCTTTCTCGTAGGCGCGCTTGCTCCAGGCGGGGCGCGGTACATGGGTGAAGCGTCCGGCAATGGCGAGCGCGATGGCATCTTCGCCACCGCCGTTGTAGCGGAGATCGACGACGATTCCCTTGACGCCTTGAAGTGCGGCGATCGCCTCGTCCATCGCGGTCTGCAACGACTGGACGCGGGTATCGAGCGGGACGTTATCGTTCTCGCCCTTGCCGAACCAATCCATGCTGAAGATCGCTATGTACCCATAGCCTGAATCGGCCGCCCTTTTGCTCCTCAGGCGGCCGTACGCGATTTGATCGTTACCCGTGCTTTTAGCGGGAGCCTCAAGCGGGGTGCCAGCTCCCTTGAGGTAAGCGACCAATCCCGCCTCCAGATAATGGTCATCCAGCAGCACGGGGCCGTTTGGCCCAGCTTGGATGACCACGGGGAATTTCTTGACGTGCGCAACGCGCTTCCCATCAGACAGCCGGACATGAGTGTCTTTCAGAAGCGCAAGCATCTCGGCAAAGATCGGAAAGGGATCGCCGTCCTTGGGTAGCGCGGCCACCTTGGGGCGGTACTGTTCGCGCACGGCCTGCCAGTTCACGCCATGAGCGCCAAAGAACGCGTAGTGCGTGTCGAAGGTCTGCCACAGATAGTCGAAGTTCTTCAGCGGATCGCGGTCAGGCTGCTGCGATGCGTTTGCGCAAGCGGGCGGCAGGCGATCGAGCGGATCGACGGTCATGCCGGAAACGATCAGATGCCAGGAAGCGCTGGCATCGGGTGAATTGCGGATCCAGTCGCCATAGTCACCGCTGAATTGCGCTGGTGTTACGCGAGCTCGCAGCAGGCATTGCGAACCGAGCACATCAAAAAGCGAGATATGTCCCGGTTCGACCTGAAAGATGGAGCCGTAACCCTGCGTCTGCCAGATCCCGGACGGAAGCTCTTTCGTTGACTGCAAGGCCAGGGCGCTATGGCAAACAAAGAGCAGCCACCCCATCAGCCACACTGGATGCGTGCGCCGTCCCTTAATCCCCCGAACCTGAAACGACACCATCGCGATCACCTCGCTCAAGCATGCTGTTGAACCACATTCATGCGGGTAGGCCGCCCGGCAGGGACGGGCGCAAAAGTCGCCCGAGGCTACGCCGAACCCCATAACGGCTCAATGACATGTGGCGCCACCCGGGGCTTACGGATGTTGGGGTCAGGTCGGCCATGGCGAGGTGAGGTGGGGTGCCTCTTGATGAGAATGCTTCGCATTAATCTGTGCTAAGGTCGCGGCCCTGCATCACTTCGCCCGCTTCCTTATGCAGCTTTTTCGGTCTTGCTCCGCCGCGGTTTCCGCGGCATGACACCCGTTTCCCATCCACCCGTCCGCCACCGCTGGCGGTTGCGCGACGTACTGCGCAAGCTGCATCTATGGCTGGGCCTGAGCATCGGTCTGCTGTTCGCCGTGCTCGCGCTATCTGGCACGGTGCTGGCCTACCAGGACGAGCTGCTGAAGTGGCGGCATCCCGAACTCACCCGGCATGCCTTGCCCACGGCGGAGCAACAAGCCGTGGTACTGCAACACATCCAAGACACCCGCTGGCCCTTGCCGCTGCGCAGCGTCGATCTGCCGGATGCCGACTTGCCGGTGTGGCAGCTGTTCCTGGATGGACAGGTGCGCGTTTACCTCGATCCGATCGACGGCAAGCCGTTGCTGTTGCGCTCACCGGACAACGACGCCGTGCTGTGGCTGCGCTATCTGCATACGCATCTGCTCGGCGGCAAAACCGGCGAGTTGTGGCTGGGTGTGATCAGTATCGTCGAGCTGTCGCTGCTGCTGATCGGCCTCGTGCTGTGGTGGCCGCGCAAGGGGCATTGGCGTCATGCCGTACACATGTATGCGCAGCCGCCGATACGGCGCTGGCGCAGCTGGCATCAGAGTGTGGGCGCCATCGCCTTTCCTCTGCTGCTGCTCAGCACGCTGACTGGCGTCACGCTGATCTACAAGGACACTACGCGCGCCGCGCTGAGCGGTCTGTTCGGCGATCGCCAGATGGCGTCGAAGTTGCCGACGCTCGCGCCGCGCGAGGCTCCGGTGCAATGGACCGCCGCGCTCGTCGCCGCACAGGAGGCATTGCCGCAGGCGGAACTGCACCGCATCACCTTGCCCAGCGCGAAGAACGCTGCCTTGACCATCCGCGCACGTGGCGCCGAGGAATGGAATGTGGTCGGCCGCAGTGTCGTGGTGGTCGATCCGTATTCCGCCAACGTCATGGCGGTACAGGACGCGCAGAAGCAAGGCCGAGGCAACCGCTGGAGCGACAACATCTATCCGTTGCACGCGGGGGCGGTCGGCGGTTCCACTTGGCAGTTCGTGATCGCCGTTGTCGGCGTACTGCCGGCGTTCTTTGCCGTCACCGGTTTCCTGTTCTGGTGGACGCGCACGCGTCACCGCAAAGCGGCGCAACGCGCCATCGGCTGACTTCCCCGTACGCGCCGGTACGCCCGGCGCCATCGCGCGCTTAACAGCGATCCCCACTAGAATTGTCGGGATCAAGCACACGATGTCGGAGTTCCCATGAGTTCCCCCGCCCAGCACGTCCCCGCCAGTGCTGCAGTGCACGAAACCCGTCCTCTGCGGTTTGTGACAGCAGCCAGCTTGTTCGACGGTCATGACGCCGCGATCAATATCATGCGCCGCATCATTCAGTCGCAGGGCGCGGAGGTGATCCACCTCGGCCACAACCGCTCGGTGGAGGACGTGGTGCGCGCCGCCTTGCAGGAGGACGCCGACGCCATCGCGCTGTCCTCGTACCAGGGTGGTCATGTCGAGTACTTCAAATACATGGTGGACATGCTCAAGCAGCATGGCGCCGCGCACATCCGCGTGTTCGGTGGTGGCGGCGGCACCATCACCCCGGAAGAAATCCGTGAGTTGCAGGCCTACGGCGTGGAGCGCATCTACCACCCCAACGACGGCATGAAGCTCGGTCTCACCGAGATGATCGAGGACGTGATGAAGCGCACCCGCGCCGCCGCCGAGCAGCGCGCGAACGGCGCCGTCGCGGCGCCGCAGGTGGATATCGACGACGAGATCTCCATCGGCCACATGCTTTCCTCCATCGAAGAGGGCGGCCTGAGCGAGGCCGAACTCGAGCACCTGCGCAAGCAGTGGAAGATGGCCGGCAAGCAGACGCCGGTGCTCGGCGTCACCGGTACCGGCGGTGCGGGCAAGTCCTCCGTGGTGGACGAACTGCTGCTGCGCTTCCTGCACGCGTTCCCCGAAATGCGCATCGCCGTGCTCGCGGTCGATCCGACGCGCCGTCGCAGCGGTGGCGCCTTGCTGGGTGACCGCATCCGCATGAACTCGCTGCGCAGCCATCGCGTGTATATGCGCTCCATGGCCACGCGCCGCCAGCATGCCGCCACCAGCATCGTGTTGCATGACTGCATCGATTTCCTCAAGGCGCAGCCGTACGACCTGGTGATCGTGGAAACCGCCGGCATCGGCCAGAGCGATTCGGAGATCGTCGATCTGGTCGATTTCCCGATGTACGTAATGACTAGCGATTACGGCGCGGCCAGCCAGCTCGAAAAAATCGACATGCTGGATTTTGCCGAACTCGTGGTGCTCAACAAGTTCGACAAGCGCGGTGCCGAAGACGCGCTGCGCGACGTGCGCAAGCAGTGGAAGCGCAACCGTACTGCCTTCACGCTCACCGACGAGCAGGTGCCGGTGTATCCCACCATCGCCAGCCAGTTCAACGATCCGGGCGTGACCTGGATGTTCTCCAATCTGTGCCGCCTGCTGCGCGACAAGCTCACGCTCCCCGCGCCCAAGTGGACGCCGGAGCTGGACACCACGCTCAAGGAGCCGCGTGCCACGGTGCTCATTCCGGGCAGCCGCGTGCGCTATCTCGCCGAGATCGCGGAGCAGGGCCGCGGTATCAACAGCGAGATCGAGCGCGAAGCCGGTTTTGCCAGCAAGGCGCAGCATTACTACGAGTCGCTGAAGGATCTGGGCGACACGCATCTGCCGCGCGAGCTAGCGCGCTATGAATCCGCCGCGTTGCATGAAGAGGGTGTCGACCGCACCCTGCTCACGCTGCGCCAACGCTACAACGAAGCGCTGAAAGAACTCAGCCACGAAGCCATCCACCTGCTGCACGAGTGGCCGGCGCGCTACAAATCCGTCACCGCCGACGTCAACGAGTACAAGGTGCGTGACAAGGTGATCCGCGTGGAGAACTACCGCGAATCGCTCAGCCACCAGAAGATCCCAAAAGTCGCACCGCCCAAGACCAAAGACTGGGGCGACCTGCTGCGCTTCCTCATGCGCGAAAACCTGCCGGGTCATTACCCCTACACCGGCGGCGTGTATCCGTATCGCCGCACCGGTGAAGATCCCACCCGCATGTTCGCGGGCGAGGGCACGCCGGAGCGCACCAATCGCCGCTTCCATTACCTGAGCCAGGGCGGTGCCGCCACGCGCCTGTCCACCGCGTTCGACTCGGTGACGCTGTACGGTGAAGACCCGGCGCCGCGCCCGGATATCTACGGCAAGATTGGCAACTCCGGCGTCAACATCGCCTCGCTGGATGACATGAAGAAGCTGTACTCCGGCTTCGACCTCAGCGCGCCCAGCAGCTCGGTCTCCATGACCATTAACGGTCCCGCGCCGATCATCCTCGCGATGTTCATGAACACCGCGATCGATCAGAACGTGGAGAAGTACCTCAAGGAAGATCCGGCACGCTGGACCGCCGCCGAGAAGCGCATCGCCGAACTGTTCGCCAACGGCAAGCGCCCGACGTATTCCGGCGAGCTGCCCAAGGGCAACGAAGGTCTGGGCCTCGGCTTGCTTGGCGTCACCGGCGACCAACTGATTGATGCGGAAACCTACGCGCGCATCAAGGAAGAAACCCTGCAGACGGTGCGCGGCACCGTGCAGGCGGACATCCTCAAGGAAGACCAGGCGCAGAACACCTGCATCTTCAGCACCGAATTCGCGCTGCGCATGATGGGCGACATCCAGCAGTACTTTGTCGACCACAAGGTGCGCAATTTCTATTCGGTCTCCATCTCCGGCTATCACATCGCCGAAGCCGGCGCGAATCCGATCAGTCAGCTCGCTTTTACGCTCAGCAACGGCTTCACCATCGTCGAGTACTACCTTGCCCGAGGCATGAACATCGACGACTTCGCGCCCAACCTGTCGTTCTTCTTCTCCAACGGCATGGACCCGGAGTACACCGTGATCGGCCGCGTCGCCCGCCGCATCTGGGCCCGCGCCATGCGTGAGCGCTACGGCGCGAGCGCACGCAGCCAGATGATGAAGTACCACATCCAGACCTCCGGCCGTTCGCTGCACGCGCAGGAAATCCAGTTCAACGACATCCGCACCACGCTGCAGGCGCTGTACGCGCTGTTCGACAACTGCAACAGCCTGCACACCAATGCCTACGACGAAGCCATCACCACGCCGACGGAAGAAAGCGTGCGCCGTGCCGTGGCGATCCAGATGATCATCAACAAGGAACTCGGCCTCAATTTCAACGAGAACCCGTGGCAGGGCAGCCACGTGGTCGATGCCCTGACCGACATCGTGGAAGAAGCCGTCTACAAGGAGTTCGAAGCCATCAGCGAGCGCGGCGGCGTGCTTGGCGCCATGGACACCATGTACCAGCGTGGCAAGATCCAGGAAGAGTCGATGTATTACGAGCAGAAGAAGCACGACGGCAGCCTCCCGCTGATCGGCGTCAACACCTTCCTGCCCAAGGACCACGGCGGCGAAATCGCCACCGAAATCGAACTCATCCGCTCCACAGAAGAAGAGAAGGGTCAGCAGATCGCAAACGTCAAAGGCTACGGCGATGCGCGCAACGCGCTCGCACCGGAAAGCCTCAAGGTGCTGCAGAACACCGCGCGCGATCGCAAGAACGTCTTCGAGCAGTTGATGGAAGCGGTGAAGTACAACTCACTCGGCCAGATCAGCCATGCGCTGTATGACGTGGGTGGTGAGTACCGCCGCAACATGTGAGAACACAAGGGGCCGCAAGGCCCCTTGTGATGTGGCAGCGCAGCTACGACGCGAAGTCCGCCATTGAGAGAGCGCCTATGAAATTCATCCCATCGATCCTGCTGCTCGCCGCATGCCTGCTGTCGGCCGGCTGCGCACCGGCCTATATGCGTGTGGCACCCAGCGTGTCGGGTGTTGTCGTCAATGCGACCGACGGGACGCCGGTGACCGGTGCGGATGTCTATCTGAGCGAGTTTCCGTCACGCGGTACCAAGTCGGGGCCGGACGGTCACTACACGATTCCGGTCATTCGGCGGTGGGTACTGTGGACGGCCGGTGACCTGGTTCATGAGCGTAAGCCCGGATACCTGATCGTTGCGGATGCGCCGGGTTACTTCCAGGGGCAAAAAACCTGGGATATGGGTGATGTCGCGCCACAGACCATCAAGATGAGTCGCAAAGCCGGCGGACACTAGTCGCCTGCCACAGGCGCCGGATGGAAGTGCACGGTAGCGAAAGCGTTCCGGTCGCAACGGAATGCCGTCAAGTCCGGGAGACCTTGTCCCGCTTGATGGCCTCGAAGAAGCTCGGTGGGTGCAGGCAGACCATGTCGATACCGCCGAGCTCGATATTGATGAAGGTGCGCGTGCCTTGATCCTTGGTCTGGGTGCGCAGGGTGGGCGTGCCATAGATGAAGGCGATGCATTCGCCGCTTTCCTTCAAGGCTTGTTCGAGACGCGCCCCGATTCTTTTCCTGGGATGGCCTTCGACGAGGTCCCTGCGAATGAAGAAGGACGGCTTCGCTTCCCCGAGCAGGTTCTGTTCTTCATCGGCCAGGCGGGCCGGGGACTTAAACGCCAACAAATAGTCGCCACCCGGCTTCAGTTCCGAAACCTGGGCCTTGCCCCAATAGATCCTCGGCTTCTGGCCGATGGGCGCCTTGCGTTTGGGGTAGATGCACTCGAAGAAGGCGTTGAACGGGATGGCGGTCTCGGCGCCGACTGTCAGTGTCTGGGTCGTGTCCACATCGGCTTTTCGATACTTCAGCCATCGGGAGATAACGCTGCTGACCGAAAACAGCTGCCTGCTGGTCGTGGCCGCCTCGGCGCGGGACAGCCCCTGCTTGTGGCGTCGCGGTGCGCCTCCCGGCGGAACGTCGGCGATTCCCGCAAGGCGCACATCATGGCTGGGTGGGCGATGCAGGACAAAAACATCCGGACCCACCGTGTTTCCCTGGTCCGATCCGACGTTGGCGGAAGAGGCCACACTCGACGGTTTTGCCACATCGTAAGGGCAGTCGGGCCGATGGGGCGGGTACAGCCGGAAATGCGGCTGCACACCAAGACTTTGTTCCGGCTTGTCCATGTTGGCGCAGGTCACTCGCGCCGTGCATTGCTCATCCGGACAGCTAAACGCCCGCTTGTCGGAAAGCACGCCGTCCCAGAACAGGTCGTAGGCTTCTTCGGCGGTGATCGGCCTTTGGAGTTCTTCGTTGAAGGCTACTTCCAGATGCATGGCTGAAAATAATTTCCTTTTATGACCGTTTGTCGACCAGGGTTCGCGTGCTTCACCGTCATCTCAAAGCGCTGCCCGCGTAGACGCATACCGCCGCCGAGCATGCATGCTCCCTGCGCATTCTGCAGCACTGACGCATGCACATTTAATTCATCCACCTGAACCTTACGCTTCATTCTTGTTGCGTCGCAGGATGACGCAGCAAATTCTCTCGATCATTCTCTCCGCCGTTTCCAGGCACACCGCTGACAGGGGCGAGTCGCATGTGTTGTGCGGCACGCAGGGGTGTGTGTTGCCTGGCCGGCGCTAGGGGCGCTTTTTCTCTGGGGAGGGATGGCATGAGTAGTCGCAACACGTTGCAGGGCAAGGCAGGAAGTTTTGCAGGTATGTCGCGTCGGCCATTGGCGGCGGCATGTGCGGTGGCCTTGCTGGCCGGCATAGCTTCCAGTGGGGCATGGGCCCAGGAGGCGCAGAACCCACCACCGGCCAAGCCGGCCGATGCGCAAGCAACCAAGCCTCCCGCCAAAGCGGAGAAGAAGCCACCACAAGGCTCGGTCAGCAATCTGGATGCGGTCATCGTCACCGGCATCCGCGGCAGTATCGAAGGCGCGCTGAAGGCCAAGCGGAACTCCGACAACATCATCGAGGCGATCTCGGCGGAAGACATCGGCAAGTTGCCAGATGCGAGCATCGCCGAAAGTCTGGCCCGCCTGCCGGGTCTGGCCACACAGCGCTTCGACGGCCGCGCCAATGTCATTTCCATTCGCGGTCTGTCGCCGGATTTCGCCGGTACTACGCTCAACGGCCGCGAGCAGGCCACCATCGGCGAAAACCGTGGTGTGGAGTACGACCAGTATCCTTCCGAGCTGATCAGCGGCGCGGCCGTCTACAAAACACCCGATGCGGGTCTGATCGGGCAGGGGCTTTCCGGTACGGTCGATCTGCATACGATTCACCCGCTGGACCTGCCCAAGCGCGCCATCGCCATCAACCTGCGCGGCGAGCACACCAGCAACGGCAAGCTCAACCCCGGCTCCGGCGTGGGCGACATGGGGCATCGCGCCAGCTTCTCGTACATCGATCAGTTCTTCGATCACACGCTGGGTCTGGCCGTGGGTTTCGCCCAGCTCGATTCGCCAATCCAGGAGAAGCAGTACCAGGCCTGGTGGTGGAGCGTGGACAACGGCTCGGCTGGCATCGAGAAGAACTGGGGCGGTCCGCATACACCGGGCCTGCCGGACAACGTGCTCTCGCAAGAAGGCATGCAGCTGCGCGCGCAGTCGGAGAACCAGCTGCGCAACGGCCTGATGACGGTGTTGGAATGGGCGCCCGGCGACCACTTCCACTCCACCCTCGACCTGTACTACTCCACCTTCAACGAGCGCAAATACAAGAACGGCGTGCAGTGGTCGAGCAGCCCGTACAACCACAACGGCGTGCCGGTGTATAGCAACGTGGGCTTGGCACAGGCGCTGCCATATCCCATCGTTACCTCGGGCACGATGAGCAACATCGCGCCCATCTTCCAGAACGAATACATCAAGGAACACGACAAGCTGTTCTCGGTGGGCTGGAACAACCAGTACGACTTCGGCAACGGCTGGGTCGTCACCGGCGACCTGTCGTATTCCAGCGCCAAGAAAAAGCTGCGCGATGCCTATCTGTTCGGCGGTCTGGCGGGCA
Source organism: Dyella sp. OK004 (assembly GCF_900114495.1). Taxonomy (GTDB): domain Bacteria; phylum Pseudomonadota; class Gammaproteobacteria; order Xanthomonadales; family Rhodanobacteraceae; genus Dyella_D. The sequence continues at coordinate 149,199 of NZ_FOZI01000005.1, forward strand.
ACCCCACCACGGACGTGTCTTTCAACACGCCAGTAGGTGATGGCTACCCGTACTTCCGCCCCGGCGTCAACCTGAGCGATCCGTCGCGTGTCGTGTTCACCGACCCGGACGATTACGGCTACAACGGCCGCCAGGAGTTCGACAAGCAGAAGGACACGATCCGCGCCGCACGCCTGGAAGTGAGCCATCCGCTGGGCTGGATCTTCAGCAGTGTGAATGTGGGTGCCGCCTATTCGGAGCGCAAAAAGACCAAACAGGCCGACGTGTTTTTCGCCTGGCTCAACGGCAATGGCGACGATGGCAGTCGCGGCCCTTATGACCCCACCTTCGGCACGCCGATCGGTTCGTCGTACCTGCGCGGGCCGACCTCGCTGGGCTACGGCGGCATTCCGGGCATCCTCAACTACAACGTGCTGGATGCGCTGGCGAACCAGTTCTATCTCACCGAGCGCAACGGGCAGGCCGACTGGAGCCGCAACTACTCGATAACGGAGAAGGTCCCGGTCGCATACGCCAAGTTCAATATCGAGACGCACATCGCCGACATTCCGCTGCGCGGCAACGTGGGCGTGCAGTTCGTGCGCACGGATCAGTCCTCCACCGCCTTGCAGACCAACGGCAACACGCTGGTCGGCCGGCTCACCGGCGGCGCCAAGTACAACAAGGTGCTGCCCAGCCTGAACCTGGTGGCGCAGATCGCCGATGGCCAATACCTGCGTTTCGGTCTGGCCAAGACCATGGCGCGCGGACGCATCGACGACGAGAAGGTAGCCAGCTCGGCCTCCGTGGCACGCGTTACCGAAGGCCCGGCGGCGGGGCAGGTGTTGTGGTCCGGCAGTGGCGGCAATCCGCAGCTGAGGCCGTATATCGCGGTGGGTACGGACCTGTCGTGGGAGAAGTACTTCGGCAAGTCCAGCTATGTGGCCGTCGCGGTGTTCAACAAGAACCTGTTGAATTACATCTACAACAAGACGGTGCTGGACTTCGACTTCGCCAAGGCCGGCTTCATCAACGACACCCCCTCGCTGGTGCCCACGAGCAACATCGGTTCGTTCACCCGGCCCGAGAACGGCACGGGCGGACGCATGCAGGGTCTCGAGCTGTCAGGTGCATTCGAAGGCGGGCTGGTCGCTCCGGTGCTGGACGGCTTTGGCGTACAGGCCAACTTCTCGCTGACCAACAGCTCGATCCCGGTGAATTCGATCTCGTCCATTCCCGGGGGTCCGAAAACCTTGCCCGGTCTGTCGCGCAAGGTCGCCAACCTGGCGGTGTATTACGAGAAGTACGGTTGGTCGGTGCGCGTCGCCGAACGTTATCGTTCTTCGTTCACCGGCGAAGCGGTACCGCTGTTCGATCAGCTCGGTTACGTCAAAGTGCTGGCCGACAAACAGACCGACTTCCAGCTCGGCTACGCCTTCTCCGAGGGCCGTTGGGATGGCCTGTCACTGCTGCTGCAGGTGAACAACCTCACCAACTCGGAGCAGAAGACTCAGCAGATCTCCAGCCTGCCCAACAACGTGCAGGTAGCGCGTCCGCTGGATTACACCACCTGGGGCCGCACGGTAATGCTCGGCGTGAACTACAAGCTATAGCGTTGCTTGTAGCTCACCTGCGTGTACTCAGAGAGCCGGCTTTGCAGCCGGCTTCTCTTTGACCACGCGGGCATCGAGAATTTTTTCGTACTTGTCGGCGTAGGTGCGGCAGGCGTTCGGGTCGATGAAGGGGTTCGGCGTTGTTTTCGCCTGCAGCAGCGCGAATTTACCGTCGAATCCGGAATGGTCCGGGTGTGCCGAGATCAGGATGTCGCAGGGTAGGTTGGCAAAGCCACGTATGCCTTTGCGGTAGGCCTCGGTGATATCGCCATGCGTTGCATCTCCGCTGAAGCGGAAACCATCGGCGGCGACGGGGTTGAGGCTGGCAGCGAAGACGACGTCGAGACATTTGTCGCCTTCGCATGATGTCCACGACCAGCTCGTGCTGCCCGGCGTATGCCCCGGCGTGAAATGCGCGATCACGGCCGTGTTGCCCAGGCGCAGGGTTTCGCCGTCGCCGATGCCGCGCACCTTCGCGACCGGAGCGAAGGCTTCGATCTCTCCCGCTTGCGGGTCATCGCTGGCAACGTGGCCGTCACGCAGTGCCTGCGCACCGCGCGGGCTGGTCACTACCGTTGCACCGCTATCGCGCGCCAGTGCGGCGATGCCGCCGGAGTGATCGAAATGCGCTTCGGTATTGAGAATGAACTTAATGTCCTCCACCCGAAAGCCGAGCTTACGGATGTTCGCCTCGGTCGACGACACCGATTGAGGCAGTGCGCCATCGATCAGAATCAGGCCGGCATCCGTTTTGATCAGCACCAGGCTCAGGCCGCCAAAACCCACGTAGTAAGTGTTGCCGTAGATGCGCACGGGCTCCTGCGGTCGAAGCCACTTGTCGGCATAGGGCGATGGGATGGGCTTGGTCAGCGGATCGGGCGCGGTCGCGGCAAAGGCGATGGCCGTCGTGGTGAGTGCAAATGTAGCGATCAGCGCGCGAACGGCAGCGTGTTTCATAGGCCATCTTCCCAGTCGAGTGTTCGAAGGGTAAGCGCCCATGCTTCGCCGTCAACAGTGCATTCCGGCATGCATCGACATGTCCGCAGCACAAAGGAGCGCCTCGCCGGACCGGCAAGGCGCTCTCACGACCGGTGGCTGCGTTCTATTTGATCGTCAGATAGTACGTATACGTCATGGTCATCATACCCGTGCCGCCCATCATGCCCGTCGAGGTGCGCACGATGGTGTGCTGGCCTGGCGACAGCGGTCGGAACAGCATGTAGTAGCCGTTGTTCAAGTCCGGCTGCCATGACGTGGTGATGCAGCTGTCGAACGAGGATTGCAGGCTCGGGTCGCCCTTGACCGAGAACACGTTCTCCGAGATGTACTGGTAATCCAGCGCGTCGTGGATCGGCCGTCCGTCCAGGGTCACGTTCAACGACATCATCATCATGTACTTCTTGCTGTCGGCGACCAGAAAGTCGTACAGCGATTGCCCTGGTGCCGGCCCGAAGTTCGGATCGGGGCAGGGGTAGGTATCGCTGACGAAGCCGACCATCAGCAGGATGGCCTTGTCGCGCGGAATGGTGCAGCTGCGTGTAAGGCTGCCGGACATCATGGGCGAGGCGATCGGCGCGAGGTACCACACCGGGCCATCCTGACCGACACCGCAGTTGGCACCGGTCTGATCGAAGAACGGATTCTTGTCGAACGGTTGCGCATAGAGCCACTGGATGGAGCGGTCGGCCCAGCCGTAGATGCTCTTGTCGAACGGGCGCGAATGCCTGCCGTAAAGCATCGGATTCCCGTCGTGATCGGCATCGGGCGGCGGCATGGCAAAGGCCGAAGACATTACGCCGCAGGCGATGAGCAAAGTGCAGAGCTTCTTGTACATAGAACCCTCCATAGTTGTTTGAGAAGCGGGAAACACAGGCGTGGGGACGGTGGTTTCTCATGCAGGGACGCCCCGGGAGGGGGCGGACAAAGCTTCTGTCAGGAGGGGGTGGGGCGCTTCCAGAAACGTGCGTCTCGAGGCTCGAAGGTCAAGCTTGGCGAGCGCCTGATTAGTGTCGAACCTCGACTATGCGCGGCGTTCTCCTCCTCCTGCTTGCAGGGGGAGGTTGGGAGGGGGTGAGCTCTTGCGAAAGCCTTACATCGAGGTGCTTTCTCAAGTACTTACCCCTCCCCAACCCTCCCCTGCAAGCAGGGGAGGGAGCCTACAGCGCACAGCTGAGATTCGACTCTATTCAGGCCGAGGCGGTGACGTCGTTGCTTCGGCTTCTTCAACCAGGTCCGTGTCTTCCTCAACCCGGCCACGATCCCGCACACCCAACGCCATACTCTGAAACACACCGTCACGCCGGATCAACGCGTGATACAGCGCCGCACCCACATGCCCCAGGATGGTCAGCAAAAACAGATAGGCAAGATAGCGATGCGCCTCGCGCAGCCACGCAAACAGCGCGGCGTTCTCGGGAAGGATGGCCGGCACGCGCCACGCGTCGCCCAGCATGATGGGATAGCCGCCCGCCGACTGCATGGCCCAGCCGATCAGCGGCATCGCCAGCATCAAGCCGTACAGCAGCCAGTGCGAGGCATGCGCCAGGTAGCATTGCCAGCGCGGCATGTCGCCCGGCAATGCAGGTGGCCGTCTGCGCAAACGTATCGTCAGCCGCATGACAGCCAGCAGAAGAATCGCCAAGCCTAGCGGCCGATGGATCGCCAGCAGCCATGAGTGTTTCGGCGACACCGTGCCGACCATGCCGACGCCGATAAACAGCATCGCCAGGATCAGCAACGCCATGGTCCAGTGCAGCAAACGGGCAAGCGGATGGAAGGTCGCGGATGTGGTCATGGCTTGCGCTCCGCTGAGTGTGCATCGACATGCGGCGCGCCTGGCGCACCGGCCTCTTCGTTGGTGCGGCGCAGATACGAGTCGGCATACGCCGCCGAGCGGGCAGGCAGCAGCGGGTCGTCGGAAATCGCGATGCCGTGGGGGAGTACGGTCGGGTCGTAGTTGATATCGCGGCAATCGCCGCTGTCCTGCGCTTGTTCGCGTTCGATCACCAGCGTGCCAGCGTCTACGCTCGTGCGATCCGCTGGCCACGCCTGGGTGGCATCGTTGGTCGGGTCGCCGGGTGCGGCCAGGGTCAGCAGCAGATGCCAACGCAGTGGGCCTTGGGCAAGGCGTTGCTGCACATCCCGGGTCAGATAATCGCTGTCATCGGCGGCATGCGCGGAAGGGCTGTCGTCATGCGCCTCCGGCACGACGCGCCAACGCACCGCATGACGCTGGCTAGCCGTGTCGATCAGGTAGAACGCGTTGAGGCCGTAATAATTCTCCGTGCCGAAGCTCGCCGATGGTTTGGCCGTCTTGGCCCAGGTACGGAACGCAGCCGTCTCCGGATGCGCGGCGAAGAACGCCGCCAGCTTTGCAGGATCGGGTTTGCCGGTGGCCGGGTCAGGCCGGCTGGCCAGCACCTGTTCGTAAAACGCCTGTGGCGTCGCCACGGCGAACACCGGCGAGTTATTCATGCCCGTGCGCCATTGCTGGCCGTCGGCGAGATTGAAGCGTAGCGCCAGGCTGCGGATCGGCGTGCCGCCATCCGGCGCATACGGATTGCCGCCGGGAATCGCAAAGCGTCCCACTACCGGGGTGCGCACCGGCGCGAACACGCTGGCGCTGGAATATGGCGCCGCCGCACCCGTGCTCTCGAAATACCCGCTCACGCAGACACCCTTGGCGTGATTGCGGCGAAAGCCCGGATGCAGGCCGCTGTTGTCCTGCAAGGCATTCACGATGCGCGCCGGCGTGAGTCGCCGCGGTGTCAGCCAGCCTGCGACATAGGCAAAGGCGGCAGCCAGCAGGCCAACCGTGACGCCGATGGTGATCCAACGCCAGGCAAGGCGCGGCGAAGGCGGTGTATCCAGGGGATCGAGCACAGAGCGGCTCCTGACCGGGCGGTCATTGGGGGGCAAGTCCTTTCTTCGCTGCCGCGCGCCGGGTGGTTACCCGCCGAGCCCTGTCACAGTTCTGCCTTGCGCGCTTCCAGAAACTTGCTATTCGTCTGCTGCGGGGTTCTGTCACTGCCGGCAGGCGTATGATCGACGCTGGACTGGCGCTCCGTGGGGGCTGCGCGTATGTCGATCATGCAGGCTGTCTTGCAGTCATCGCACTTCGTGGTGTTCAACCAGGTGTGCAGGTACCCGCGCGTCAATTGCGGCTACGGGAAGGGTGACGAACCCGCACGCTTCATCTTTACCCGGCGCGGCTCCTTCGCTATCACCGTGGGCAGCAAGACCTTTATGGCGCGGCCCGGTCAGGCCATCCTGCTGGGCAAGCACATCGAATACCGTGTTTCCCACCCCGATATGTGCGGCTGCGATTGCTGCACCGACATCTGGATCGACGACGCCATGCTGGACGCACTCGGCATCGCCAGCGCTTCTCCAGAGTCCTCCCGCGTATTCCCCCACGACCTGCAGTTCCAGAAAACCCACGTGGAAATGCTGGTGGGCCTGCAGCGCAACGGCGGTGACAAACTTGAAGCCGAAGAAGTGCTGCTGAGCATGCTCGACCATCTGCTGCAAATCCATGCCCCCGCACGCCCGAAGCGAAAGAGTGCCGGCACCGCACGGCAAGTCGCGCGGGTGGAAGAAGCCATCATCGGCCATGCCGGAGAAAACCTCGGCATTGACGGGCTGGCGAAACTGGCCGGCTGCTCGCCGTTCCATCTCTGCCGCATCTTTCGTCAAAGCACCGGTCAGTCGCTGCGGCAATTCCGTTTGCAGCAACGTCTCGGTACAGCACTCGGGCGTCTGGGTGAAGGTGAAGAAGATCTCGCCGCACTTGCTTGCGATGTGGGCTTCAGCAGCCACAGCCACATGACGGATGCGTTCAAGCAGGCATTGGGCAAGTCGCCGCGGGAGATGCGCGAGGAGCTACGGCAGAGTGATCTTCGGGCATTGAAAGCGCGACTGTGCGCATAACTTGCGTTCCCTTGATCGCAAGATCATTCGTCAAACCATCGACGCAACACACGTAACCACTCTCGATTCGCAACGAAGGAATAGGAGACCGATGTCATCGGTCGCCTGGGGTTATCACGCGGCGACTTTATTCCAAGTCGTCATTCCTTTTTGTTTGCTTCGAGGGCGTACGCATGAAAAAGTCAGCATGTGGCATAGGCCTGCTTTCGCTGCTTATCGCCGGCGCTGTCGCCGCACAAGGCGCAGCATTTTCCGGAGATGATCAGCCTTTGATCGTAACCGCGTCGAACACCACGCAAAACAAACTCATGATCTACAGTCCGTCAGGAAATCTGCTCGGGCAACTACCGACCGGCGGGGCCGGTGGTGTCAGCGGCAACGCGGGCGGTATCGCGCAAGATCGCGAGCGGCTCGCCGTCGTCAATTTTGGATCGGGCAACGTCTCGGTATTCGCCAATGATTTTGAGCATGGCGGGTTGCGAGTCGAAAACCTCATCCCGGCTGTCGCCAATCCGGTAAGCGTCGCCTTTGGCCATGATCATCTCTACATCCTCACCACCACGCATATCGAATCGCACCGGATCGATCGTCACGGTGTTGCGTGGGCCGCGGACGGCCAGGCCAAGCTGGTGTTGGGCGATGGCTCCGCCGCGCAGGTCGGCACGCTTCAGGGCGAGCTGATCATGAGCGAAAAGAACAATGTCATCGAAACCGTCAAGCTGGATGGCCAGGGTGCTATCACCGGTACCACTCAAACGGTTTCCCATATCCCGACCAACGTCAACGCACCGTTCGGTCTGGCGACCCGTGGCGATAACGCTTACGTGACCATTGCCCACGCCAACGAGATCAGTCTGGTTCGCGATGATCAGGTATTGACCACCACGAGTTCAGGTACGCAATCCGCACCGTGCTGGGTGACGCTGGACGGGCCATTCCTGTTCTCGGCGAACTCGCCCAGCAAATCCGTATCGCGCTATGCGGTGTACGGGCAGAAGATCATCCAGGACGCGGCCGTCGTTGCTTCCTTCAACGGCAATCCAACCGACATTACCTATCGAAGCAAACTCGCCGCCGTGATCGACTCGAACGGCAGCGCTTCGCACGTATCCATCTTCGATGTGGACGGCGACGGCAACTTCGCTTTGAAAGGGCTGGCCACCATCAACAGCGCTACGACCAACGGCGTCGCGATTGTGCGCAGGGAACGCGATGCTCATTGATCGCCAACCTCGAATAACCTCTCCTCGATCGTCATCCCGGCGAAAGCCGGGATCCAGCGACTTTAAGCCTTTGAAGAGCAAAGGCCCTGGATGACCAGCTTCGCTGTTGTGAAGCACCTCCGGCTTTCGCCGGAATGACGAGCTTGATGACGAGTTATTTGAGACGCGCTCATCGCATGGCAGCGGAGTCCGGTTAGTCCACCGCTCCCCCATCACGCCCCGGTCAAGCCGGGGCGTGATGGGTTTGGGCACCGCAAAGCTATCCGCTCAGGGCGCAGTAAACGATTTGCTCGCAAACCCCAGACGCCGGAACTTGCTATCGGCGGCGCTCACGGCGAGCACATAGGGGCGACCACTGACCAGCTGCACATCGCTCAAATCGGCCGAGCCCTGAGGGCCCATCACCAGTGTCTGCCACACCGTGGCATTGCCGTGGCCAGAACTGGCGACCGCCGGATCGAGCACAAACACCAGCGTCATCATCGCGCCGCCCGGCGGCGTCCAACGCACATCGTGGCCGTCGATGGCGACGGAGAAACTGCTCGGCGCGTTCTGGCCTACCGCAAACAACTCAAACGTGCCCTTGGGCGCGATGTAGTAGCTGATGCACGACGGAATATCGATGTGCTGCTTGCCGCCAGCCACAGTAAAGGTGCCTGCATAGGCACCCTTTGCCGCGGAGTAAGCGCCTTCCAGCGAACCCTTCTGTTGCGTGCCGTCCAGCGTGCCGCTCCAGCTGCCGCTCAGCGATGCGGCTTTCTTGATGCCGGAAACCGTGCCCACGTTGCTGCTCTGGCAGCCGAAGTAAGTGAAGTACATGGTGCCGGAGAAGCTGCTGTCGGAAGCCGGCAGGTTCAGATACACCGAGCCCATGGTCGGGTCTTCGGGATTGGTGGCGGGGTCTTCCTGGTAGTAACCGACATACACGCCACCCGGCGGTGTCGCGGTGCCGGCAGCCGGCACCGCAGGGCCGGCGGCCCAGGCGGGCAGGGCGGCGCAGAAAGCGAGTGCGCAAAGCGAGAATCTTTTCATCGGTGGCCGCCTCAGAATTTCAGCAGCGGCAGGCCAACTTGCTTGCGGCAGCCATTACGCATGGCCTGTTCTTCCGAGACGGTCTGTTCCAGCGACGGGGCCGCCTTGTCGTTCATGGACGCCAGCGCGCGCTTCGCGAATTTCTCGCCGAAGCATTTGCAGTACTCGCCCAGCTTGGGGTTGTCCTTCAGATCCGACTCGCCGTGGGGCGCCGGAATGCTGGTGCCCTGGGTGGCGCACATCTGCGCGTACTGATCAGCGGCCTGCGCCAGCGGCGCATCCGCGTGTGCCGGCGACATGGCCGCCACGCCGAGAGCCAGGCTGAGTGCAAAAGCGGGGGCGCCCCGGAAGGCCAGGGAGATATGTCGAATCACGTTCATTACTCTTCCTTTGAGTGCTGCGGATGGGCCTGCGGGAACCTGAGGCCGCCAAGGTAGGCGCGCATTATGTCGAATCCATGTTGACCGTGTGAGTCGGGTCATGGGTCTTTAGAGGCATCGGCCGCCTGATGAGATTTCCGTCACTTTCCGCCGCTGTTCTAGCGGGACGCATCACATGCAGTAAGCTCGCCGGGCCAACAAGGGGCGGCTATGGATAGCAAGTGCAGCTGCGTGGCAATGCGCCTCGCACAGATCATCCAGTATGTCTTTTCGCGTCCACGCCTCAGCGTGCGGCAGCGTTCTGCTTCGCTCGACGAAACCGACGCAGCGATGCCGCCGCATGTGGCGACAGTGTTCTCCCTGCGCTGGTCGGGATGGCGCGGCAGCGCCATCTCCTGGCTGGCTCGTGGCGTACAGATCCTGGTAATGCTCGCCGCCAGCATCGTCGGCATTGGCTTCGGCATGGCTGCGTTCAGCGATTCGGCCGGGGCGCTTGCCGGCGGCCTCCTGCTATGGAGCGCGCTCTACTACCCCGCGATGATCGTCCACGAACTGGGGCACTACTTCGGGGCGCGGCGGGCGGGCATGGCGGTGTTGCGCATGCAGCTGGGCGCCATCGAAATAGTCCCGCAGCGCAAGGGATTCCGCTGGTGCTGGAGTCCGCTAAAAAAGCAGTGGCGTATCGGCGGCTATGTCCTGGCCTTCGCCGATCCTGGACTACCCAAGCGCAAGCAGATCATTGCGCTGGTGGTTGGCGGCCCGGGCGCGAATCTCGCCGTTGCCGCCGTGCTGGCGCTGGCGGGCTGGCTGTCGCCGCCGCAGGGAGCGGGCTGGGCGTGGATGGTTTTTGCCGCGATGAATGCCTGCCTTGGCCTCGCCAACCTCGTCCCCCGATTGGGCAAGGGCGGGTTTCCCAGCGATGGTCTCACGCTGCTGCGGGCGCTAAGGCATCGCATCGATAACTCATCCTATACACGCCTGGTTTCGCTCTCCGTTTTCGGCTGCACGGCGGATCGCTTGCCTGACGATGACATTGCCGCGCTGGAGGCGCAGGCATTGCCCATGCCGCTCGTCGCGCTCTGGTATCGGATGAAAGCCGATCAGAACAAAGGCGATTGGCAGGCGGCCGCCGGCAAGCAGGCCGCGCTGGAGGCACTGCTGCTGTCGATGGATCGGGCACAGACGACGCAACTGGCCGACCTCATCGCTTGCATCCGCACGGAAATCGCTTTTTCCCAAGCCATCGTGACCCGCGACGCTACGGTGCTGGCTGACGACCTGCTGCCACCCAAGACAGCGTGGCATGCACCCTCGCTGTGGCCACGCTGTCTGGCACTGCGCGCCGCGCTGGCCGGAGATGTCGAGCGTTGTGTGGCGTCGCTGGCTTTGTCCAAGCGGTATGCGGAGAACGCTGTCGATCGGGCGTTGCCTATCAGCGAGCAGATGATCCGAGCCTTCATGGCGGAAGCACTCGGGCACGCGTGGAACGAGCGCGCCATCGACGCGAGCCGTACCGCCTAGGGTTTGAGAATAATCATGCGGTAAGCTTCATGGACCGGTAGCGGCACCGACAGGGAAAGGCATGGGTCGGCGCTGGTTCGGGAACAGGGGCATCTTTTTTTATGGCCGCTGCTTGCGCTATCGGCGCTGGGCATGCGGCTCCACGGAAGCATTTTCAAACCAAGGCATGGGAGCCACATCATGACCCCGATTCGCAACACCTTCGCTCGTTCGCTGCTCGCCGCCAGCGTCGCCGCGCTGCTGCTCAGCGCCTGCGGCTCCTCCGGCGACAAGCCCGCCGCAACCGAGCCCGCGGCCCAGGCCAAGCCGCCCGCGCCGGCGCCGTTCAACGTCGCCATTTGCGTCAACGACGACTGCGGCGTGATCGATCAGACCGCCAGCGTGCTCATCCCCTTCAAGAACGACTACCAGAACTTCAGCCCTTTCCTGATGAAGGACACGCTGCTGGTTCAGAAGGACGAGCAGTGGCAGCTGCTGGATGCCAAGACGCGCCAGCCGATCAAGACGCTTTCCAACGATATCTACACCGTCACGCCGGGCTACTTCGGCTTTGAGCGCGACGGCAAGATCGGCCTGATGGACTACCAGGGCAAGGAAGTGCTGGCGCCGCGTTTTGACGAGGTGTACGAGGGCGGCGAGCACCAGTACATCGGCTACCAGCTCGGCGATAAGTCCGGCGTGCTCGATATCCACGGCAAGCAGCTCACCGATGCGCTCTACGACAGCATGGTGGTGCACGAGGATCTGGACACACGCGGCAGCCTGGTCACCGCTGAGCGCGGCAAGGAGCAGTGGGTCATCAACCTCAAGGATGGCGCGCAGAAACAGGTGGAGTACAGCAGCCTCAGCGAGATCAACGACGGCCATATGGTCGCAGCATCGCCCGACTTCGCGCATAGCGGTCTGGTGGATGCCAACGGCGCGCTGGTGGTCCCGATGAAGTACGAGTGGATGGGCAAGCCCAGCGAAGGGCTCGTCGGTTTCCGCGAAACATCCGGCCAGCCGTGCGGCTACATGGATTACACCGGCAAAGTCGTTATCGAGCCGCGCTTTATCGAATGCGGCGCCTTCGGCAAGAAGGGCGCACTGGCCAAACTGCAGCTCGAAGGCGATCACCCGGACAACAAGTTCGGCATGATCGACCGCAGCGGCGCATGGGTCGTCCAGCCCAGCTACGACGCCGTCGGCGAAGCCGGCCGCTCGCTACTCGGCATGTTCGACTACAAGCAGGGTTACGTCTCCGTCTTCAAGGAAGCCGGCCCCTTGAGCTACCAGACCGGCATCTTCGATCTGAACCAGGGGCGCGAACTTATTCCCGCGCGATACCCGCAGGTCGGCATGCTCACACCGGACCGCTTCGTGTTCAGCGGCAGCGGTGCACCGCTGGTCAGCGTTTCCATTCTTGGCCAGGTATCGCAGGTACCCGCACTCGGCGTGATGGATGCCACTGGCAAAGTGCTGGCGCAACCCGAGAAGTACGCCGACATCCGCCTCGACAGCGGCGGCCGCTATCTGCGCGCGCACGATGGCGAGGAACAGCCCCATGAGGCCTTGCTCGACCTCGACGGCAACCAGCTCATCGCGCCGCAGTGGCACGAGCTGCACATCGACACCCAGCGCAACATCATCCTCGGCTACGACCTGCGCGGCACCGGCGACGATGCCGTGCGCGTCATGCGCGCTGCATACGACCTGCAAGGCAAGCCGCTATTCACCGTCAAACACACCGACTGCGGTGCGGATCAATTGGTGGACGGCAGCGGCAAGGTCATCTGGCCGCAGGATGTGAAGCCGTATTGCAAGGCGGCGGAGCCGCAGGCGAGTGCGGAAGGCTGAGTCGTTGATGTCGTGCCCTCGAAGTGGTTGAGGCTTCGAGGGCATGCCTTGGAACGCAGCACGTACGTAAGGCAGATACCCGTTTTTCAGTTGCTCATCATCGAGGCATAGGGGGCATATGATTCATCGAATCATCGGTGGCATGGTGTTGGTGGCTTGGCTCTGGCTGGTGTTCCATCTGCATCGCCTGACGCCCGCACTTGAGGTTTCCGCATCGTCCGGCATCTACCGTGCAGGGCGCGGCGCGGTCTATGTCCTGATCGCACCGCTGCTCAGTGCGGCACTGCTTATATTCCCCGACTTCTTTGCCAACCGTTTCAGCCCGTCCTCGGAGATGACCGGGGAGCCCTTGCTCGGAACTGGGGTTTGGCGGTTTTTTGGTTACTTCGGCGTGCTGGTGAGTTGGGGGTTGGTCGAGCTGTTCCGTTCGTGATCTCTAGGGGCACCGAGCGCTGAAGGCTTGCGACCCATTAGAAACGGCGCATGGATCGACGTAGACGCACCCGATGGATGCCTCATCCGGGCACGACCGCACGCACGATCAGAAACACCCCCGCCACAATCGCAACAGCACCAATCGTCCACGCGACGCGCTCGCCACCCGGCACGACACGCTCGGCGGTAATGGCGGCCGTCACCAACGCCATCGCACGCAGATCCATGATGCCGATGACCAGAAGGATCGCTGTCAGGCCGGCACAGCAGTAACTGCAATGAAGGCCGAGGCGCAGACCATGTCGCCATGCTGCGCTTAGGTTCGCCTGCAATCGGCGGCCATGTCCCGGTGCCGCCCGACAGCACGCAAGGTGGTGGGCTTTCCACGCGGTGAACTGAAGTACACCAGCGACCAGCACGACGATGCCTTCCATGATCGGCACCGCGCGCGCGAGTGCTGGCTGCTGCATCTCGGCCGCTGCAAGCAGGGCGCCTAGTGGAAACGCAGCGATGCCCAACGCAGTCCATACGAAGAAATAACCCAACCCGGCGACTGCAGTGAGCTGGCCGAGTCGCATCTCACCGGTACTGCCAACAGCCTGGCGATAGCGCCACAGCATGGGGACCAGCGACGGCAGCATCATCGCCACCATCATCACGGCCCACATGCCAAGAAACGTCAGCGTGACTTCGGGCCAGGTCTGCCCGCACATCGGCATCCACGCCATCGACATCGTCCAGTCGCCGGGCATTGGCATGCCGCCCATGGCTGACATGGAAGAGCACCAGGCGATGGTGATTGCTGCGCTGGTGGTGAAGAGCAGGGCGGCGATGCCAAGGAAGGCTTGTTGAGAGGTTTGCTGGGAAGTCATGTGCGTCGCATCACGAGAGTGACGATGTGGCTCGGTTTGCCCGTCATCCCGGCGGAGGCCGGGATCCAGTGAAGTGCGCGTGCGTAGCACACGAAAATCGCTTTTGAGTGCTTCGCACGGTTGTTTGGACTGGATCCCGGCCTTCGCCGGGATGACGAGCAAGGCAGCGTGCTCTAAGCCTCAAGCCTGCGTGTACTCATCATGCCTACGCCACCAAATCCCCGTCTCATTGCGCCCCAACGGCGCACGATCAAGCCACTGATACATGCCCCAGATACCATCCACCCCACGCGCGTAGGTGGAGTAGGTGTGATAAACCACGCCATCCTTCAGCACGAACGCACTCATGCCCGGCCGGTCGCGCGTATATGTCGCCACATCGGTTCCGCAGGTATCGGCCATTTGCACGACGGGCTCCGGCGCCTCGGCCTCATCCATCGCATGGCCACCGCTCTCGTAGTTGTATTCGATGAGTCCCTTGCGCTGCTGCTCTTCGGTGAAGGAGACGTCGAAGTCAAAGTTGAAGTCGCTTTCGGTCGAGGACGCCCACGGGAACGTCCACCCCATACGCTGCTTGTATGCCCACAGCTTGGTCAGCGGCGCCCGCGATACTGCGGTGAACGCGACGTCGTGGTTGGCCAGGTGCACGGCGATGCCGTTGAAGCCATCCGCGATCGATGAGCAGGAAGGGCAGCCCGCCGTGTAGTCGGGCCCGAACATGAAGTGGTAGACGATCAGCTGCGAGCAGCCCCGGAAAAGCTCGACCAGCGAGACGCTGCCCTCGTCGGTCTGGAACTGATACGCCTTGTCGATCCGCACCCACGGCAACGCCTGCCGCTGCTGCGCCAGCGCGTCGCCACGCCGCGTATGTTCCTTCTCGGCCTTGAGCAGCTCGATGCGCGCTGCCAGCCATTCTTTGCGAGTCCCGGTGGTATGTGTGGTCATGGCCTTTCTCCGTGGGTCTGGTGCCGTTCGAACCGCGTCGATACGGCGTGCGGGTGAGTGGTCGTGAGATAGACTGCGACCGGCCGACCGGAGGGTGGGAGTGACAAGTGTGGCGCGATTGAGATGAGCTCGATTCGATGGACTCGCTGATCACGGCGGCAGCACGGGCGCTGGCCGCAGGGGACCCTCTCGGCGCCCTGAACCGGGTGGCCCTGCGCGACGACGCCCCCGCACTCGCGCTTCGCGGCATCGCCATGGCACAGCTCGGCGATTTCGTTCGCGCCAAAGTATTGGTACGCAGTGCAGCACGCGCCTTCGGCTCCAAAGAGGCAGTGGCCCGCGCGCGGTGTGTGGTTGCCGAGGCGGAGATTGCACTGGTCTCGCGCGACCTGGGCTGGCCCGCAAAAGCGCTCGACGCCGCGCGGATGACACTCGAAGCACACGGCGACCGGGTGAACGCCGCGCACGCACGCTATCTCGACGTCCGGCGCCAGCTTTTGATCGGCCATCTCGACCAGGCCGAGCGCACACTAGCCGGGCTCGACGCCACACTCCTTCCGCCCGTCTTGGGCGCCGCCCACGAGCTGGCCGTTGCCGGCATCGCCATGCGCCGCCTGCACGCGAAGGCGGCGCGCGAGGCGCTTGCCCGGGCTGCGCAGGCCGCGCGTCTTGCGGGCATCCCTGCGCTGACAGCGGAAGTCGACAACGCATCCCTCGCACTCCATACACCCGCAGCGCGTCTGCTGGCACACGGCGAGGAGCGGCTACTTCTACTCGAAGACGTTGAAACCTTGCTGGCGTCGAAAGCGCTGGTCGTCGACGCGTGCCGTTACGTCGTGTGCAACGCCGGCACCGTGGTCTCGCTCGCACGGCGCCCCGTATTGTTTGAGCTTGCCAGCGCACTGGGCGAAGCATGGCCGGAAGACGTGCCGAGAGATGTACTCATCGCACGAGCCTTCCGCGCGAAGCATCCCGATGAATCCCATCGCGCGCGCCTGCGTGTCGAAATGGGGCGGCTTCGCAAAGCGCTTCGAGCGCTGGCCGATGTGAGCGCTACCCCGCGGGGCTTTGCGCTGGCGCCGCACAGTGCACGCGACGTTGTAGTGCTTGCACGACCGATTGAAGAGAAGCATGCGGCCGTGCTCGCCTTCCTCGTCGACGGCGAATCATGGTCGAGCTCCGCCCTGGCGCTGGCGCTCGGCGCCAGCCAGCGCACCGTGCAGCGGGCACTCGACGCGCTCGCGGCCGCCGGCAAAGTGCAGTCATTTGGGCAAGGGCGGGCGCGTCGCTGGATGACGCCGCACGTGCCCGGATTCGCGACCGCTTTGTTACTCCCAGCGCCACTACCGAGTGATTAGGATGCAGCCATGAAATCAACAGCCGCAGAAATTATTCGAGAGTACGGTCCCTTCCCGGGTGTGGAGCAAGTGGCTGGCGTCACCTATGACGGCCAGCACGTCTGGTTCGCCAGCGGCGACAAGTTGAACGCCCTCGACCCCGCGAGCGGCAAGACGCTGCGCTCCATCGACATCGCCGCGCACGCAGGCACGGCCTTCGACGGCCAGCACCTGTTCCAGATCGCCGAGGATCGCATCCAGAAAATCGATCCCGATACCGGCCATGTGCTCGCCACCATCCCCGCACCGGGCGGCGGTGGCGACTCGGGCCTTGCATGGGCCGAAGGCACGCTCTGGGTCGGCGAGTACCGCCAACGCAAGATTCACCAGATCGATCCCGCCACGGGCGCAGTGCTCCGCACCATCGAATCCAACCGCTTCGTCACCGGCGTCACCTGGGTCGACGGCGAACTCTGGCACGCCACCTGGGAAGGCGACGAGAGCGACGTGCGCCACATCGACGCGCAAACCGGCGAAGTGCTGGAGCGCATCGAAATGCCGCCCGGCCTCAACGTATCAGGCCTCGAATCCGATGGCGGCGATCAATTCTTCTGCGGGGGTGGCGGCAAGGGAAAGGTGACAGCTATTCGCCGACCGAAGCACGCTGCGGCCAGCAAACGCAGGTAATCAAAGCAGCGCTGACCTGCTCCCTCCCCTGCTAGCAGGGGAGGGCTGGGGAGGGGTAAGTACTTGAGAAAGCGCCGCGGTGAGAGGTTTTCACAAGAGCCCCCCCTCCCAACCTCCCCCTGCGATAGGGGGGGAGAAAACCGCACACACCTCAACCCCCGCTAGCCGCCCCCGACGACGAAGCACTAGCCGGTGCCTTCCCCTTGCCCTTACGCGTCCGCGGCCCCTCGCGACCTTTGCCGCCACGCCCACCCTGATTGCGATACATATCATCCGCAATGTGCTTCTGATCATCAGAGAGCACCGCATAAAGATCGCTCATCGCGGCAGAGAGCTTCTGCATGTTCTCCGCATGCAACTGGGTGATATCGGCGTAAGACTTCATCGCCTCCACCGCATTCATCGTGCCTAACTTCTGCGCACGATCGCGAAACGCCTGATCCGCGCGGTTGGCGTTGTCGCGCATGGTCTGCGCAAACGCATCCCACTGCTTCGATTGCTGGTCGGTGATCTTCAAGGTGCCATGCATCTCGCTGATGCGTTGCTCCACGGCATCCGCGCGTTTCTCAGCGCGCGTCTTGGTCATGGCAGCTTTGGGCGCCGCCGCGGCGGAAGTGGCAGGCGCGGGCGACGTCTGTGCCCAGGCGGCGGAGGCGAGCGTGGCGAAGGCCAACAGCGCGGGCACAGCCAGAGTGCGAATCACGGGCTTCATAGTGGGATGCTCCGAATCACAAGGGCGGATCAACGACGATCAGGGGAGGGCGCGTGACCGCGCCTGCTAATAGCCGGACGGATAGCTGTTGTCGTAGTACACCACCCCAGGCGGTGGTGGCGGAGGCGCCGTGCGATACACCACCTCTGGCGGCGGCTGCGTACTGGAGTTGGCGATGGCCGCGCCGGCCACCACGCCCAGTAGCGCGCCAACAATGACCGCGCCACTGTTATCGCGGCCACCGCGCCGGCGGTTGTCATAGCGCGGCGGTGGTGGTTTCGGCCGCCCATGGTGATAGCCATTACCGGGGCGATAGCGCTGCGCCTCCACCGGCAGAGAAGACGCCAATACCACCATGGCAAGAAGCGCCACCATGATCTGGCGAGCGCGCAGGAAACGAGAGGTGCGAGTCATCAACGTACCCTCCTCACATGCATCGGTAGTCGTAACGAACCAACCGGCATCGGTCGCTTGCGCTATGGAGTCGACGCAAAGGGCAGGGCCGCCAGGGTGAAGTCCGGCCAGGCCGGCTCACGCCGGGCGGAATCTAGGCCATGACATGTGTAGGTTTCCTCAAGGTGGGCCGGGGATGGCCGATCCTTGATGACGTAACGGGCAATCCGGGCTGATGACGCAAGCAATTGCGCCACGCCACGGTTGCGTTATCCTCGTCACACTTTCCGGGGGGAATGGATGACCATGCAGCGCTGGCTATTAGCCGCTCTGATTTACGCAGGCGCTAACGACCACTGCACACTATCAATGGCAGCGACCCCAAGACGCCGTGTCGGTCGCAGCAGATTGGTCAACCAATGATTCCCGTTGTCATCGCCTTGGATGCCGTGGCGTCTATTAGTGTTGCTCCGGCTTTAGTAGGAAAAAGGGAATGTCAATGCCAGGCTTAATAGTGTCAGAGGTTCGAAGCCTCGCTGGATACGCGAAACTGATATCTCAGGCTCCAACAGATATGAAATGGTTTCGCGGAGCGAGTGACACGGGTCACGCGTTAGTTCCTTCGCTCTATCGCCATCCAACCACTCACAGGTCCGAGGAACTGCTGGTCCTGGAGCATCAGCTGGTGACAAGATTTCGAGAGCGGGCACAGCCGATGATCGGTCGGCCGCTTCCCGAGGATAAGCTCGAAATGCTCTTTCTGATGCAACACCATGGCATGCCAACTAGGCTCCTCGACTGGTCAGAGAACGCTTTCATTGCACTTTTTTTTGCGTTGTCTGGAGCAAGGAAAGATGGTGCCGGGAACTCTACAGGAGCGTCGTGTGTGTGGCTTCTGAAGCCGATTTTATGGAATAAAACTGTCCAGTCGCATATTAATTACAGTGGAGAGCCTTTTTCTGTGGGTGATGCGCGCTTGACCAACGGGTATGTTGAGGTTGGTAATGGAGCCGCTTTGATGCAGAAGCCGGTTGCAGTTTATGGCGTTCACAATAGCCCTCGGATAGTTTCACAAAGAGGTGTTTTTACTTTCTTTGGAAGCTCAGTGGAGCCTATGGAGGAAGTTTACACATCTGGGGCATTCGAGCAGGATGCGTTGATGAAGGTTGAGATTCGCGGATCATATCAAGATGTGGTCTTTAATGAGCTTAAAGGTGCTGGAATACTTGATTCCACTGTGTATCCGGATTTAGACGGTTTGGCGCGCGAGCTGCGTCGCGCAACTGGTTATGAGGTGAGGTGATGTTCAAGGTTCAAGCACATGATCGCCGGACTGTGTCCTGGTGGAATTCCAGGCGTAATGAAATCGATTTTTCGCCCTCCTATCAACGAAAAGGTAATGTCTGGGGTGAGGGGGCGAAAGCATATCTTATCGATTCAATAATTAATGATTACGATATTCCAAAGATATATTTGGCGGATTTTTCTTTTGGAAATAGCCCGCTCAATTCAATAAATCGTCGCTATGCTGTGATTGATGGTAAGCAGAGGCTTGAGGCGATTATTGATTTTATGGCGGATAAATTTCCGCTGCGGTCGGACTTTTTATATGAGTTAAATCCTCTACTTGAGCTTGGTGGACTTTATTATAGGGATTTGAAGCAGAGTCATGCGGACGTGGCTGACAAGGTGGATCAATTTAACCTTGATGTAATGAGTGTCATTACTGATGATGAGGCTAAAATTAATGATTTATTCATTCGTTTGAATTCGAGTAAGCCGCTTACTGCGCCTGAGTTCAGGAATGCAATGAAAGGGGTGGTGCCGAAGCTAATTGCGGAGATTGCCAAGCACAAGTTCTTCAGTGCCTGCGTGAAATTTTCTACTAAGCGTGGAGAAGATAAGGCGGTTGCGGCTAAGTTGCTTCTACTTGAATTTCGCGGCACGTATGTGGACACCAAGAAAACTCAAATTGATCGCTTAGTTGATGAAGGGGTTGCTGCTGAATCTCCGGGATTCGATGAGGCCGCAAGTCGTGTGTTGGTGACGTTGGATGCTATGGCGAGTGTTTTTGTTGAAAAAGACCCCCTGCTCTCTTCTCAAGGTCCAGTCACGGTTTACTATCAGATCGTTAGGCGAATGGGCGCTATTGCCGGATTGCGAGAGGCCTTAATTGGATTCAATCGGATTCGCGAAGAAAACAAAAGGCGAGTGGCTGAGGGTATTGCGGGTGATCATGGGTTGTCGAATTTTGACATGATGGCTCGAAATACAAATGATGCAGGAAGTATCAAGTTGCGCACAACAATTCTTATGTCATATCTGAAGAGTGTGACTTGAATATTTTTTTAATGGCTGATATTGATCACGCTTGATCATAAAATATTGGCCATTTAATAATCTAGGTTGCGCTTATTATGATTAATTGGAGCTGCTGCGATTTTTAATGGGGTATTGTGATTTGTGTGTGGCGGGCAATGTATTTGTCGTCAAGATCGCATGTCGCGCTTTTAGGAGGTATTGGGCTATTTTTGTGATTGCGAGTGGCGAGGAGAGCTATGTTCTTTTGCCAGGAAAATACATGCGGCGAATGCCTATGCACCTTCTGTGGCTATGTGCCGTCCAGGAATGATGATGCTCGATTTCATCCTAACTAGGGCGTTCATTGCTCTCGCGGCTTCACAAACCTCAACGTCATCCGATCTGACTCCCCGATCGCCTTCATCTTCGCGTGCTCGTCCTCCGGCCCCGCCAAATCAGGCGGGAGTCGATGCACGTTGATGTCTTCCGGGTCATCAGGATTGGCGTTGATCTGCGACACGCCGCTCAATCGAAACCCGGTCTTGAGCGCTAGCGCGATCAGGTAGTCCTCGGGAATACGGTGCAGCGCGCCGGCGGTAGTGACGGGTTCGGAGAAAGGTTTGGCGCGGTGTTCGGTGAGGCCGAGTACGCCGCCGGGCTTGAGTACGTCGAAGGCGGATTTGAATACGGCCTCGATAGTGTCGGGGCTGTTGATCAGCCAGTCGTGGGTGTTGCGGAAGGTGAGCACCATGTCGGCCGAGTTGCTGGGGCCCAGGCTCACCTGCGCCGGCGGCGAGAACGGAATGACTTTGGCGATGTGTCCGTAGACCTTCGGCTCGGCCTTGAGCTTGGCGGCGAACTTCTCCGCCTTAGCCGGCGCGGCTTCGATTAGATGGCCGTGCGCATAGAGGAAGGGTGCGAGGATTTCGGTGTACCAGCCGCCGCCCGGCGACAGCTCAATCACCGTCATGTCCGGCTTGATGCCGAAGAACTGCAAGGTCTCGACGGGATGGCGGTAACGGTCGCGCGCCTTGTTGGCGTCGGAACGCCATGCGCCGTTGACGGCTTGCTGCAATGCCGCAGTGGTGTCGCTGGACGAGGCGGCGGGTGCGGCGTTGGCGATGGCGGGAAGCAGCAGCGCAGTGGCAAGCAGGGCGAGGCGTTGGCAGGTGCGGCGAAGCATGGTTCGACCTCCTGGCGGTAAGTGCCAAAGCCTACGCCGAATGGCGTGTGATGCCAGGGCCACCGTTGCCTTGTAGGGGTCGTTCGCCTACTAATGAATGAGCGAACTGACTCTTTCCTGGATGTCCATGCATGAAGCAGACAACGGCATCAAACTTGGCACTACTTCTGGCCCCGGCGGGCTGGGTGCTTTGCTTCATTGGTGTGGCGAGCCAAATGGGCGACCCGAATCCAGACATTCCGGTCGCTACGCTGAAAGCAGAGCGGCTAACGCAGATGTTGTTGTTCTATCTCGGTGTGCTCATTGTTTTCAGCGCACTGTGGGCTTCGGGCTATAGCTTTTCAGCAGCCAAGCGTCGCGCGGTAATCGCGGCACTCATGTGCGTAGCTCCTGTGATTGCGTTGGCCGTTGGGGATTTCATCTTCTGACGCAGAGATCAGGTGGTCGGCCATCACTTTTCTAAGCAGGTGAGGCCTGAGTGTTCTGTTGCACACGCAGCTCTGCTTTGGTCGCCGCCTTCTTCAGCAAGATCTCAAAGAGCTGGACACGAAGACGGACACTGACCTGAAGCATGCAGGCCCAATAGCAAAAGATAAGCACACCGCTAAAGACAATTTCCGGCCAACTGGGCTGGGGCGGCCAGTGCATGCCTTTGAACTGTATGTACAGCGCAATGACAACGGGAAGTATGCCCAGCTTCTCTAGGCTGCCAGTGAGTAGGGGCAGCTTCTCCTTCATGCGCTCGTGCCGATAGTTTGCATAGTCGGCGAGCCTCTGTAGTTCTTCAGGTGAGAAATTGCTCAGCCATTGGACTAGGCCTAGATGGTGCGGCATATCAAAGTCGAGCTCTTCGGCGTACTCACGCCGCTCACGTTGAAAGCCAGGCATGCGCAGTGGCAGCTGCGGAATGATCGCGATGGCGAAGCTGATCAACTCAATGACCAGCATGACGAAGGCGATCACCACTGTGTATAGCTGATTTGATGGAAGTAGCTTGGTGGCGAGCAAGCCGAGTGCCATGGCGACGAGGCCGATGGCGTAGGCCAGTTTGGTCTTCCTTGATAGCTGCAAAGACGCGCCTGGTCGCTCAGGCAACGCATCGATGCGGTCGTTCAGTGTTTTGAACGTCAGTTCGGTCTGCTCCATATGAATCCCCTTGTCCATGTCTTAAGGATAGGACAGGTCATGCCTGAGCAAGCAATAGGGGCATCTCCGGCCAGCCAACAAAATAACGACACCCCATTGACCACCATGAACCACCTTAATTGCCGCACACATTCCTGGAACACTTAGTTCACCGCGCTAAGCGTTGAATCGTTCGAGCGCATCATCGTGATGCGTCAGCGAGACCCAGCGGAGGCGATAACTGATGAACGAAGACATCATTCAAGGTCAGTGGAAACAGCTTGGTGGGCAAATCAAACAGCAGTGGGGCAAATTGACCGACGACGATCTCAAGATCGCCGAAGGCAACCATGAATATCTTTCCGGTCGTGTGCAAGAGCGCTATGGCGTCGCCAAAGACGAGGCCGAGAAACAAGTGAAAGCTTTCGAGAAGAGCCTGAAGTTGCATTGACGGATTAACGAGAGGACAGGGGCCGCGCTACCAGCGGCCCCGCTTCGTTAAAAATGTCCTGCGCAGCGATGCTCGCGCCGAGGGAGGCGTGCAGCTCGTGCGCATTGTTGCGTTGATGAGCCGCGGTGCGATGGTATGGGTGTGGTCGCCACAAACCGCATATTCTGCGGCGGTAAACCCCTACATATCGCCGCACCATCCTTTGCTACTTTCGGGCAGTCGTCAGCGCCGTCTTTCATCGGCTGCGCGGGAGGCCATTGCAGCGATGCAGTGAAAGAAGCGCGGGCCGCATGAGCTGTCACTCATACGACCCGCTGACCAAACCAACTTACGATGGAGTTGATATGGCTAAGCCAAATCATACGGCACCCGCTCGCCCATCGGGCTCCCCCGATAACAAACCCACCAATCCACTCAGCCGCCCGTTCTATCTGGACACGACGGATGACCCGGGCCAACACGTTCTCGTCAAACTCGCCGGCATCGCCATGGCGATCAACGTCATCACTGGCCTGCTCGCCAACAGCGATGCGTTTCGCGACGCACAAGCCCATGACGAACCCACCGACCCCGGCCACTGGCCGCTCGCGCCGGGATGTACGGAAGGCTTGTTCGCGGCGGTCTACTTTCTCAATCAGTACGCGGAGACGCTGAGTCATGACTCGCTGATTGGCGCTGAAGGGCGGTGATCGCCAGCAGCGCCTCGCCTTATGGGTGCGAGAAGCCATGCTCCTAATCGCACTTCTGAAATGTCGGATTGCCGTTTGGAAGAACACCGAGCTATGGTTTGGCGATAGATGGCAACCACAGCCACGGAGTGAGAAGCATGGATCGGTTTCGGCGCACTTTTCTGTTTGCTTCACTGCTTCTGTTGTCGGTCGCGGCCCTCGCGCAGGACAACCCTTATCACCCCGTTGCCACCCAGTCACTGCCTGCGGAACTGAAGGCGTTTGTACCGCCCGATACCAAGGTGATCTTTTATAAGGCCACGGGGACTACAGACGGATCAGATGCGGTTGTAGTCCTTGAACGACAAAAGCAGATTCCGTCCGAGGCGGATATCACTTCGGGTCAACGGCCACTGTTGATGTTTCGCAGGGTCAACGGGGTGTTCAAAGAAGTGGATCGCAACAACAACATCATTGCGTGCTCGACGTGCGGTGACTTTCTGGATGACCCCTTCGGGGATCATTTGGTGGATTTGACGCCGGGTCATATGAAGATCGAGCAGATCCATGGTGGGCATCACCCTTCTTCGGCGGACTACACCTTTGTTTATGATCGTGCCGCACAGCAGTGGCGTGTGGTGAGCGCTTCCAGAACCCGCTTTGGGGACGCTGGTGAAGGAGCGAAGAAGGTAGAGAAGCTCCAGCTTCCATCCGACACCTTGTTGACGGATTTTGATCCTCAATGGCACCGGCCCGAGTACTGGAACGCGCTTGTCGTTAACGACAAGACACATGCCTTTTCATCCATCGTCGATAAACCTGACGAACAGAGCCTGGACGAGGACATCCACGGGGACTGTCAGTCAGAAGGCATTTGCCATGTACTGGTTAAGCAGAAATATGGATGCATGGCTCTGGTAAAGAGCGGTTCGGGTCAGTTCTTTACGGCGACATCCACTCTTGAAGAGCGAGGCGGCGGAGCCGCGGTCTCGCGTAAGGCGCTGGATCAGTGCACTGGACAGGGGAAGAGCCCGTGCGAGGTGCTGAGGAATGATTGCAGTACCGGCTCACGATGACGACGGGGGCGCTTAGCCGACCCCGTCAACAACACGGAGGTTTTGAGAATGGAAGATGTGGCAGAAAACAGGAAGGTGGCGCGGCTCATCGCTGCCGAAGGTACGAAGCGCGTTGTTGAGATGGACGACGGAATACAGGTGGAGCGTACGGGAGGTACCGTCTCCTGGCGAAACAACAATCCAGGCAATCTCAAGTTTGAGTACGCCGATAGCGCCGACAAGACGGTTCATACGCGCAGGACGAAAGAGCAGGCCCTCGCCTCGGCGCAGTCAAACTACGATGGAGTGGTCGGGCTGGATCAATGGGGGAATGCCGTATTCGAGACTTATGAGGCAGGCCATGAAGCAAAGATCAAACTGCTAAGGGGTATGGGGGATAAGACAGTCCCGGAAATGCTGGGCAACTACTCGAAGGCGGACTACAGCGGCGGTACGCACCATCAGGCCCAGGAAAAAGCTATCTATGCCGCTGGGGACCAAGCCGGCGTGGATTTGCGTGATAAGAAGATAAAACACATGAGCGAGCAGGAGCTCGGCGCGCTCGCTGATGGTATTCGTAACTTCGAGGGCTGGAAGGAAGGGCTTCAGAATGGGGTGCCTGCTCACGCGGTTGAGCAGCAGGCCGGTCGAGGCGACACAGACCAACCTCATGAGTCTCATCGGGGGGATGGTGTGCGCACTCATTCGCATGGGAGCACCCCGGTTGCAATGAGGCAGGGATCGCATGGTGAAAATGTGCGGGATATGCAGAGCCAGCTGAGTGAGCTTGGGTATACCGATGCGCGGGGACGTGCCCTGAGAGCCGATGCTGACTTTGGGCCGAGCACACGAGCCGCCGTTGAAGTCTTTCAGCGCGACCAGGGCTTACAGGTGGACGGCACGGCTGGTCCGAAAACGATGAATGCTTTAAGAAGCGCCCGTGAGCAGCAATCCCCGCAAATCACCGTAGGGCAGGCGGTGCTTCGCCTGGATCAGCCCGGACATCCCGACCACGCGTTGTTTCAGCAAGCACGCAACGCTGTACATCAACTGGATGCCCAGCAAGGCCGCGCGTCCGATCAGCAAAGCGAGAATCTGGCGGCGGCCTTGACCGTCGCAGCCCGGGCACAGGGGCTGGAGCGTATTGATCAGGTGGCATTGAGTGATGACGCGAGCCGTGTGTGGGCCGTGCAACGGCCGCCGGGTGTTCGCGATCATTTCTTTGATCAGCACGCCAGTGTCGATACGGTCGCGGGCGTGAGCACGCCGGTAGAGCAAACCAGTGCGGCGTGGCCTGCCGCCATGCAGCAGTTTCAACAAGGCCAGGCGCAGCAGGAGCAGGCGCAATCGCAGGTACAGCAGCAAGCCGGCCCTACGATGCAAAGATGACGGTGGTGTCTATCTCGCCAGCGCCTTCCACGCTGGAGCGCCGGTAGCCAACCAAGGCAAGCCCCGATAAGACTCCGCCACCACCCACGCCCCACACGCAATCGCCGCCGAGATCACAAACGCTGTCAGGGCCAACCGGTCTACCGGCATCGTGAACAGCTTCGGTCCCCATACCAACAGCGTGATCACCCACAGCATCGCCGCCTCCAGCGTCGCAGCTAGGCGCGGGAAGATGCCAAACAACACCGCGATGCATGCCGCGATGCTGCCCGCACCAGTGAGATAAGCCCAGCCCAGCGGAAGTGGCAGCCAGCTCGGTACAAGCTCAACGGTCTGCGGGCTGTAGAAGAAGTGGGAGAGGCCGATCATTGGCAGCGAGATGGCGAACAGCAGGCGCGCGTTCCGAATGCCTTTGGCGCCAGCGAGGAAGGCAGGCTTGTGGTGGTTGTCCGCGAGCCATGCGTAGATTACCCATGCGCCCGCCAGGATTACCGCGATCTCACCGAAGCCCAGCCAGGTGGCTTCCATCTGCGGCACGGCGACCACAGCCGGAAGTTTCAGCAGCACCGCCCACAGCACCATGTAGACGAACAGGATGGCGGCGGCGGGCTTGGCGAGCGGGCGGAGGAGCAGGCCGATGCCGGTGCCCAGTTCGATCACCGCGAAGGCGTAGGCAAGCAACTGTTGGCCCGGAAGGTGCTCAATGGGGATGCGTTGCCATACCAGTGCGACATCGCCGTAGATCAGGCCGATGACGCCGAGCGCGACCATCACGATGGCGAACGTCACGTAGGCCAGGCTCATGGGCATGGCTTTCATGTTGCTGGCGGCAGAGAGGCTGTTGGTGAACGCGGTGCGGTCGGCGTGAATCGATCGTTCCATACCCTGTCTCCCTCGTGGTGTGTGGCACACGGCAGTGGTGCTGAAAGGTGGATGGCTAGTTGGCGTTGAGTTTCAGCCGGTCATGGTTTTCTCCTCCCCCTGCTAGCAGGGGGAGGCCGGGAGGGGGTGAGGTCTTGAGAAAACCTTTCCCGAAAAGCTTTCTCAAGTACTTACCCCTCCCCAACCCTCCCCTGTCCTACGGGACTAGCTTCGCGTCGCGAGCAGGGGAGGGAGCTAGAAGCTGAGGTTCGATGCTAATCAGGTTCGATCTTGTATTTGCAGGTTATGCGCTGGCCTGCACAAACCGTTTTTATAGGTAAGCACTGCCCAAATACCTAGGGCCAATCGCGGCCTTATGCATAAGGCCATTGCGATAGCCGCGTTGATTATTTATGGCTTGCCGGTGCGCCCGCGCTCTTCTTGCTTGCCGTATCGCCGCACATCGGCGGCCACGCTTCCTTGCCATCCGGTTGCCATACAAAGAACTCGCCGGACTTCGGTTCGCCGGTATCGCGCGCAAACAGCAGCGATTTGCCGCTGGGCGAGAACATCGCGCCGATCTCGCTACCGTTGACGTTGACCTCCGGCCCCAGTTTCACCTTCGGCAGCCAGCCTTTCGGGCCGAGGCGGGATTCGTAGAGTCCGCCGTCGGCCTCCACGATTAGTCGTTTGCCATCCGGTGAGGGCAGGGGCTCGTATTCATCCCCGGCGCTGTTGATGGCGGGGCCGGCGTTTTCCACAGTCCATTGGCCGGGGCTGTTTTCACGCGCGCGCCAGATGTCGTTCTTGCCCAGGCCGCCGGCGCGGTTGGAACCGAAGTAGAGCCAGCCATCGGGCGCGAGACGCGGAAACCATTCCGCTTCGTCGGAGTTCACCGGCGGCGGCAGGCGAACGGGCGGTTGCCAGCTGCCGTCGGGCGCACGTTCGGCGCGCCAGATATCGAGATCCTTGCTCTTCATGCTCCCCGTCGCGCGAGTGGAGATGAAGTAGACGGCGCGGCCATCCGGTGTGAACCACGGATCGGCCTCGGTGCCCGGGCCGGCAAAAGGCGCATCCACTGGCGTGGTCCATGCCTTGCCATCGCAATGCGAGGTGAGGATGCGCCAGCCGGAGAACTTCTTGGAGCTGCGCACAAAATACAGCGCGCCGGTTTGTGGATCGAGCGCGGGATGCGATTCGAACAGGTCGCTGGAGACGCCAACGGGTGTCCAGGGATGCACGGTGGAGGGCGGCTTGTCGCTCGCTGCGCAGAAGGGCGCGAGTACCGCTAG
Organism: Dyella sp. OK004; assembly: GCF_900114495.1. Taxonomy (GTDB): domain Bacteria; phylum Pseudomonadota; class Gammaproteobacteria; order Xanthomonadales; family Rhodanobacteraceae; genus Dyella_D. Next base: position 177,418 of record NZ_FOZI01000005.1, read on the forward strand.
CAGGACAGGGAGATAACGCTTCATACGCATCGCCGGGTGGGGTCCTTGGGGTGGCGGCCGATGGTATCGCAGCGATTAAGGCGGCTCATGTGACTTAGGCCACGGGGCTAAGCGGCCGCTTCCAACACGCGTCGCACAAGCTGTAGCCCAGCTTGCGACGCTTCGCGCGACGCACCGGCGAAGCCGAACACCAGGCCGCCGCGATCGACGGCGCCGTATTTGGACAAGGAATGGATGTCGACGCCCTCGTGCACGCACGCCGCGGCGATGGCGCGGTCGTCGAGGTGCGAGTAACGCTCTTTGAAGATGCCGGTGACGTGCATGCCCGCCACGGCCGGCCCGAAATCCAGTACACCGGCCAGCACTTTGGCTTCTTCCAGAAATGCCTGCCGCCGCTCGTCGTAGATCGCACGGGTTTTGCGCAGATGGTTTGCCAGGTGTCCTTCGCTGATGAAGGCAGCGAGTACGCCTTGAGTGAGCAGGGCCGTATGGCCATCGGCGATGTGCTTGGCGTCGACGAAGGCTGCGATCAGTGCTTCCGGCACGATGGCATAAGCGATGCGCAAACCGGGAAATAGGATTTTGTTGAAGCTGCCGATGTAGATCACGCGGCCGTGGCTGTCGATGCCTTGCAGCGAGGCGATGGGGCGGCCTTCGTAGCGGTAGTCGCCGTCGTAGTCGTCTTCGAGTACGTAGGCATCGGCTTCGCGCGCCCAGTCGAGCAGCGCTTTTCGGCGCGGCAGCGACATCTCGTAGCCTAGGGGGTATTGATGCGATGGCGTGACGTAGGCGAGGCGAGCGTGCGGTGCCAACTGCCGGCCGGCTTCTACGTGGAGTCCGTGCTTGTCGACCGGCACCTGCACGGTCTGCAGTCCGGCGGCGCGCAAGCAATGTTGTACGGGTTGATAGCCGGGTTGTTCCACCCAGGCCTGGTCGCCGGGATCGGCGAGTGCCTTGCCGGCCAGTTCCACGGCTTGCTGCGTGCTGGTGACCACCACCACCTGCTCCGGCGAGCAGCGCACCGCGCGCATGGCGGATGCGTGCGCGGCGATGGCTTCGCGCAGCGCGGGCAGGCCGTTGCTGGCGCCGTATTCCCAGTAGTCGTTGCCGGGCCGGCTCGCTTCGCGATGCAGCAGGCGATTCCACAGGTCGCGCGGGAAAAGGTCGGAAGGCGGCAGCGAGGGGGTGAATGACGTAGCCGATGCGGCCTGGTAGTGGCCCGGATAGCTTTGCAGGGCTTGGGCGCGTTGCGATAGGCGTGGTGCTGTTTGGCCGGGCGTGGCCGGGCTTGGGCGTTTGGGTGTGCGTGGCGCCGCATCGCGTGCGGGCAGTTGAGGTGCGACGAAGCTGCCGGCGCCGCGGCGTCTCACGATGTAGCCGTCGGCGACGAGTTGGCCGAGGGCCCAGTCGACGGTGTTGCGCGCGACGCCGAAGTCTTTGGCGAGTGTGCGGCTGGAGGGGAGCCGTGCGTTGCATGCAAGCGCGCCACTGGTGATGGCGCTGCGGATGCGTTCGCAGATGCGGGCGTAGGTGGGTTGGCCGGGTTCCGTATTGAGGCCGGTGACGTCGACGGAGAATACGGAGGTGGCGTGTTTGGCCATTGGGCCATGGTAGGGATTTTCTTTGGTGTTTTCTTGGTGGGGTGCACCAGATGGCGATGGTTGGCTTTCATCCCCGCGGTGCCCCGTAGGTAGTTCCCATGGGAGAGATGGTTGGGGTGAGGGTTCGGTCTCGCGCCATTCCTCCTACTTCGTCATTCCGGCGAAGGCCGGAATCCAGTGCCTTATCGCTCGGTTGTCGCGTCTGCGTGCTCTGGCTCGCCTGCCGCGGGCTTCCGAACCGCTGCCGCGGTCCGGGTCACTTTCTCTTTGCTGGCCCAAAGAGAAAGTAACCAAAGAGAAATGGCCTGAGAGCAGGCGTTTCGCTTTGTAGCTGCGCCCTTTCCAGTGTCAGGCGTCGGGATGGTTTTCTTTGGGGTGATCGTCCAATCCTCACCGTGTGGCTTTGCTGCTTACTTGCGTTTCACGCCGCGGCTCGCGTGTGGTCGATCAACCAATTCGTTTCCCACGTCTTGCCGTTGTCCTTGGAGAAGGCTTGTTCCCAATGGGCTTTGTCGTGTCCTAGGCGGGTCCACAGGAAGCGGATTTTGACGGGCATGTCGTCGTCGTGGTCGTCGCCGTAGAACACGCCGTGGTCGCCGTTGAAGCCGCCGACGACGGGGGGATAGAGCACGCCGGTGCTGCTATTGATCCAGTACAGGGACCATTGGCGTTTGGTGCGGTCGAAGATGCGTACGGTCATGCCGGACCAGCCTTTGGTGGGGAAGACGCCTTCGTCGATGTTCACTACGCCGCCGAGGTGGTTGGCGCAGACGAGGGAGGCGGGGAAGGTGTCCCAGTCGTCGCTGTCGACCCAGCGTTTTTTCAGGCGGCGGTTGACGAAGTCCCAGTGGCCGACGAAAAAGTCGAAGTCGTGGATGTCGCCGGTGGGTATCGTGGCGCCGGGTGGGGCCCAGGCTTCGGAGGGGGTCTTGGTGTGGGCGGCCAGGGCGCTGGTGATGGGGAGCAGGCTCAACGCGCTGGCGCAGACCAGCCCGTCGAGCATCACTTTCCGGCGTGCGGTGGAAATGGACTCGCTCATGGGGCTCGCTCGTGGCGTGGGTAGGTACAAAATGCGCCCCACTCACGGGCAAGGGGAAGAGCCATTTAGATGGGCGCCATTAGGCCACTGTCGTCAGCTCAAAAACGGTCGATCCAGCTAGCCCGATTTTTGCGCCTGCGCAATGCGCAGAACCGACTCAGTGCTCGACCATCGACTTCAAGCGTAACAACGCGCGATCCCATTGCTGCGTGATGCTTTCGAGCGAACGTCGCGCTTGTTCGAGCTGCGACGGCTCGAATTCCCACAGGCGTTCGCGCCCCAGTTTGACGTCGCGCACCAGCCCGGCGTCCGCAAGGACTTGCAGATGCTTGGTCACTGCCTGGCGGGTGATGTCGGTGCTGGTGGTGAGTTGCGCGATGGACATGGCACCGCCCGCGCAGAGCAGGGCAACCAGGCGCAGGCGTGTGGCGTCGCCCAACGCGGCGAAGATCGGCGCGGAGCGCTGCAGCGCGGGGACTTCCGCCGCGCTGCGGGTGGACGGCTTAGTGCGTGGCGACATACGTCTCGATGTTTTTCATCTGCTCTTCCCAGCCGCCACTGTTCATGCGATAGGCTTCGTCGCGGCGGCTCACCGGAATCTGGTCGAAGCCCGATTCGACGACGCGCAGCAGGGTGCCGTCGCGGGTTTCCTCCAGCGTGAACTCGACCAGCGTGGTCGGCTCTTTCGAGTAGTCGGTGTTCGGATCGATGGCGTAGGGATGCCAGCGGAAGGCGAAGTAGTGCTCGGGTTTCAGGCTTTCCACCAATGCTTCGAACACGAGGTGTTCGAAGCCGGGGTAAGTGATGTTTCCCTGCGTGTACTCGCCGGCGACGAAACGCTTGCCTTTGAGCGCCAGGCCGAACCAGTCGCCGAAGGACTCGGCGTCGGCCAGTGCGTGCCACACGCGCGAGCGCGGGGCCTTGAGCAGGATCTGTCGTTCGATGCGATCAGTCGATGTGTTCATGGGCAACCTCCGGGTTGCATATTAGGTCGGGCATTTTTTAAATGCAACTGTTTGGTTGCATGAGGCCGGTCACCCACGATTAACGCTGTCAGACGCACGCCACATCGCTATCGATCCATGGGCCCCGCGACGGTGTTACCGTTCCGCGCTGTCGACGCACCTGATCTGGTCAAGCCATGAATCACTCACTACGGCGGGTTTTTGCCGCCATCCTGATGCTCGCCGCTGCGCAGGCGAGCTGGGCGCAAACGCCCAAGACCGTGCTGCTGGAAGAACTCACCTGGACCGAAGTGCGCGACCAGGTCGCCGCCGGCAAGACCACCATCATCATTCCCATCGGCGGCACGGAGCAGAGCGGTCCCGGTATCGCGGTGGGCAAGCACAATGCGCGTGCCGCCTGGTTGGCGCAACACATCGCGGAGCAGCTGGGCAACGCGCTGGTGGCACCGGTGGTGAGCTACGCGCCGGAGCAGGGGCATGCCAAATTTCCCGGCACCATCAGCGTGCCCGATGGCGCGTTCGAGCAGATTTTGACCGCTGCCGCGCAGAGCTTTGCCGCACACGGCTTCAAGAACGTGGTGTTCCTTGGCGACCACGGCGGCTACCAGAGCGATGTGAAGCAGGTGGTGGCGCAGCTCAACAAAGCCTGGGCTGGCAAGGCGGCCAAGGCCTTCGTGCCGCCGACTTATTACCAGGCCAGTTCGGATGGTTTCGCTCAGCTGCTGCGCCAGCGTGGTTTCCGCGACGACGAAATCGGCACTCATGCCGGGCTCGCCGATACCTCGCTGCAACTGGCGGTGGCACCGCAGATGGTGCGGATGGACAAGCTCAAGGGCGGCCCCAAGCTGGGGGCTGCCGACGGTGTATACGGTGGCGACCCGCGCCGTTCCAGCGCGGCGCTTGGGCAGGCCGGCATCGATGCTATCGTTGCGCAGACCGTGGATGCCATCCGCAAAGACACGGCCGGGCGCTGAGTTTCCGCGCCCATTGAACTAACCCCCAAAATTTTCGAGAACGGAATTCCCCATGCTGTCTTCTATCCGGATGTCTTCTCTCCGTAGCGTCTCGCGGCTCGCCTCCCTGACGAGTGCCGTGCTGGCAGGGCTTTGCTTCACCGGCGCCGCGCTGGCCGCGTCGCCCGCCGTCAAAACGGTGCCGGGCATGCCCGCCGTGCTGAACCCGGACAACATGTACACCGAGGCGCACGTCAACAACTTCAGCCCCAACGTGAAGGGCGCGCTGGAGCGCATCTATGTGCCGAACCTGCGCTCCAACACCGTGTCGGTGATCGATCCGAAGACCTACAAAGTGGTCGATACCTTCCCGGTAGGTAGCAGCCCGCAGCACGTAGTGCCGGCGTGGGACCTGCAGACGCTGTGGGTTACCAACAATGCCGAAGGCAAGAGCAACGGCAGCCTGACTCCGATCGACCCGAAGACCGGCAAGCCGGGCAGGGCGATCGAGGTCGACGACCCGTACAACATGTACTTCACGCCGGATGGCAAAGAAGCCATCGTGGTCGCCGAGGCGCATGCACGCCTGGATTTCCGCGATGCGCACACCATGCAGCTGCATTCCAGCCTGCAGGCGCCGGAGTGCAAGGGCATCAACCACGCTGATTTCGCCATCGACGGCAGCTATGCCATCTTCACCTGCGAGTTCGGCGGCAAGCTGGTCAAGATCGACATGGCCAACCGCAAGGTGATCGGCTACCTCGAGCTCGAGAAGAAGGGCATGCCGCAGGACATCCGCGTATCGCCGGACGGCAAGATCTTCTACGTGGCCGACATGATGGCCGATGGCGTGTACGTGGTGGACGGCGCCAGCTTCACCAAGATCGGCTTCATCAAGACCGGCATCGGCACGCACGGCCTGTATCCCAGCCGCGATGCCACCAAGCTGTACGTCGCCAACCGCGGCTCCAACCATGTGCATGGCGAGCGTCGCGGCAAGAACAAGGGCATTAATAAGGGCAGCGTGTCGGTGATCGATTTCGCTACGCGCACGGTTGTCGCCAACTGGCCGATCCCCGGTGGTGGTAGCCCCGACATGGGTAACGTCAGTGCGGACGGTAAGGTGCTGTGGCTGTCGGGCCGTTATGACGATCTGGTGTATGCCTTCGACACCGCGACGGGTGCCGTGCGCAAGATCAAGGTCGGCGCCGAGCCGCACGGCCTGGCGGTGTGGCCGCAGCCGGGGCGTTATTCGCTGGGGCATACGGGGATCATGCGCTGAACTTTTTTGCTCCTCCCCCCTGCTCGCGACGCAAAGCTAGTCCCGTGGGACAGGGGGAGGTTGGGAGGGGGCTTGCGAAAACCTCTCCCAAAACGCTTTCTCAAGTACTCACCCCTCCCCAACCCTCCCCTGCAAGCAGGGGAGGGGGTAAGGGCGCTACTACCTAAGCCTCAGCCTCCAGCAAATACGCGACTTTCTTTCCCTTCGGCAACTGCTTGATCTCCCACTCCGCGCGCGACGCCGCCGCGCGATCGATATAAGTCCTCGACCCGATCAACCGCAACGGCGGATGCGAGCGCGTATACCGCGCGCCACGCCCCGCAACATGCGCTTCATAGCGCGCGTCGAGATCATTGGTGATCCCGGCATAGAACGACCCATCGCGGCATTCGATCAAATACAGGCACCAGGGACGGTCGTTGGTCGGCACGGTTCTACGCAGTGATAGCGGCAATGGCTGCGGATGGTAGCCAAGCCGGCACGCAAGCGGGCGGTTATAATTCCGGGTTCACTCAGTCCGCAGGCCCCGTCGATGTCCGATATCCCCGCTTGTCCGCAGTGCGGCATGGAAAACACCTACCCCGACGGCGATAACTACGTCTGCGCCGACTGCGGCCACGAATGGCCGATGGTGGCTGCTGCGTCGACGGAAGAGGGCGCGGTGGTGCGCGACGTCAACGGCAACGTCCTCAACAGCGGCGACTCGGTGGTAGTGATCAAAGACCTGAAGGTGAAAGGCTCTTCGATCCCGCTCAAGCAGGGCACCATGATCCGCAACATCCGCCTGGTGGACGGCGACGCCGAACACATCGAAGGCAACTCGGACAAGATCAAGGGGCTGGTGCTGAAGGTGTGTTTTCTCAAGAAAGCGTGACCCCACGCTTTCTTTCTGTAGGAGCGCACCCCGGACTTGATCCGGGGGTGCGCTCCTACAGATCTACGTCCTGAAGATCACGGTGCCTTGGAGGAGGGCAGATCGCTTTCGTGCGTGCCGCGGGGGCCGGTGAAGAGGGAGCCGCGCACGCCTTGTACTTGTACGTTGGCGACAGGGCGCGCCTCCAGTATCTGGCAACGTCCGCCAGCTTCATTCATACGCTTCAAGTAGTCCGTGCCTACATAGATGCGGGCGTCCTGGGCATAGGTCACCAAGATATCTTTCACGCTGGCCAGACCGGGGCAGAGGCTGGTGTGGAGCAACCAGGTCTGGTTGTCGTTCTGCGAGTGGACCAACAAATCCTGATTGCTCAGGGCTTCCCACGATGCATTGCGATCGTTGATCGCCAGCGAGGCAACGGGATCGCCCGCCTGACTCCGCAGCGAGGCCAGCCGTGCGGCGATTCCATCTTCTTCGCGCGCATGGGCAACACCCATGGCAAGCGTGAGCGAGAAGGCGGCGAATCCAAGCTTGCTTGCTTTCATACACACTCCTTTGGCATGACGGCGGTTGATACGCCGGAGTCTGCGCTTTCGCGATGGAAGCCAGCAAGTGCGCCGGGGCGTGGGGTATGGCTCAGTTGGAAGCTTTCTGCTGCTCCGCCCAACGCGTCACACCGCTGTGCCCATTCAAGAACGGCACCGCCGTTTCCACCATCCGCGGTGACGCGAAAATATCGTAATGGGTGAGGTCCGGCAGGATCGCGAGGCGATTGCGGGGCATATGTTCGCGCTGCCAGCCGGCATCTTTGAGGCCGCCGCCGAGCAGTTGGTAGAAGCGGGTCTGATGTTCCAGGCGGATCATGTCGCCGTCGCCGAAGATCAGCATCACCGGCATCGGCAGTTTGGCGACGTCGGCGGACCAGTCATAAGGCTGGCGGATCCAGTCGCCCATGGCGTCGAGCAGGCGTGGGAAGTCTTCTACGTGCGGCGCTACCGCCGCGTAGGCCTGATACATCGGTGTGTTTTTCATCATCGGTGCGGCTTCGGCGGAAAGCATGACCTGTTGCGTGCGTATTTCCGGATACCAGCTGTCGTCCGCATACGGGGTGGAAACCAGCGCTAGCCGGCGCACCTGTTCCGGATGCTGCACGGCCAGGCGAAGCGCCACGCTGCCGCCGAAGGAATAGCCCAGCACATCGGCCTGTACATGGCCGAGTTTGTTCAGCAGCACAGCCATGTCGTCGGCGATCGCTTCGCAACGGATCGGTCGGTGGCCGAGCGAACTGCGGCCGTGGCCTTGCAGGTCCACCGTAATTACCTGTCGCTGTCCTATGAGTGCTGGCAGCACGGGGCTGAACATGTCGCCGGTGCCGAGTCCGCCGTGCAACAGCAGCAGGGGTTCACCCTGGCCGTGGACTTCGTAGTAGTAATCGACACCGTTGAGTTTCAGATATCCGTTGCTGGCGGCGGGCAGGGTATGGACTGGCATGGCGGTTCCTCCGTGAATGCGCGAGCGTGTGCAATGTGGCGATCGCGGTGCTGCAGGCAGGCATGCTGGATGCCGCCCTATATAGAAGACGAACGGGCGTGCCGCGGATCGACACCCCACCGGCGCGGCGATCACCCATGCCGTACCAGCTGCTCCATCATGCCGGCGAGAATCTGATGCGCGCGGCGCGATGGGTGGTACTCGTCCCAGAACAGATAGGCGTCTGGCGTGGCGCACGCAGGCTGCGGCACTGGAAAGGTGACTTCGCAGGCGTCGGTGGTGTTGGTGATGCCGTAGCGCGCGGCGTTGTCGATGATCTCCCGCGTCTTGCCGCCCCAGTCGAACAGGCGGATCGACAGCCCATCGGTGACTTCGGTCGCATGCAGCGTTTCCTGCAAGCGCGCGTTGTAGCGCGTGGCGAAGGCATCGGCGATGTTGGACTGGCCGGCGGAGAGAATGTATGGCAGGCCTTTCAGATCGAACGACTCGGAGACCAGAAAGCGGCGTGCACCCAGTTTGGCGAGGCGGTGCACGGCCAGCGCGGTGTTTTCCGCGGCGCGGTCGGCCATGTCCTGAATGGTGGCCGGTGTCTGCGTGCCAACAAGCAGCGTGCCCGGCTGGGCGAAGTCGACGAACTTGAAATAGTCGTTGGCGGAAATCGCCACGACGTAGAGCGCATGCGGATCAGCGCGGAGGCCACCCAGGTCGTGCCGGAAACTGGCGACCTGGGCCTGGAGGCCGGTGGCGGTGTAGTCGTCCATCCAGGACTCGTAATTCTGATCGCCAGACATGGCGCCGCCAACGGCATAGTCGGTCAACTTCACATGCAGCTTATCGGCAAGATCCTCGACAGCCACTGGGCCATTGGAATAGCGCCCCTGGTAATACAGCTTGGGATTGGGCATCACCACCGCATTTGGAACACCCGCGGCCACCGCCTTGGCACTCAGATTCAGCTTGACGCCGTTGTCGGTATAGCTGTCGCCAAACGCGAAAATCTGCGTGACGGTGTCGTGCGCTTTGCCGGCTTCACTCGTGCGCGGCGCTGCGCCTGACAAGGCGAGTGCGGCGAGGGCTAGCAGGAAGAGCGAGTGCTGCCGGACTGGCCGGCGCAGGGAGAATGCCTTCCACATAGGGCTATGCATGGCCAGCTCCCGATGGGCGCAAGAGTCGGCACGCTAACGCGCGGTATGAATGTATTCCGTGAATGTGGTGTGTAGGCCTGAGGCGCACTCAAGCGTCCGCGCAAACGGCCGATAAATACCCCAGGTGCGCTTATTTTTCTTTCAATGGCATTCGACCCCCAGTAGGGGCACTATCGTGTCCGGCGGGGCGTCATGCTTTCGCTTGTCGCGAAACCAGGCGCCCGTTGTCTCCCCTGCAAGGTGTCTCGCCACATGACCTTTCACAAGTCGCACTCGAAATGGTCCGCCAACCGCGTCAACTGGAGCGATCCGGATCTGGAAGCGTTGCTGCGCCGGTCCGAGAACTGGAAACTCGACAACCGCGGCACCTTCTCGCCGCAAGACGTACAGGTCCATGTCGGCTGGGGCGCCAGCGGCGGCCGCCACGCCGTACTGGTATGGGAGCGCGACCAGGCCCTGGTTCTCGAAACCAACTTCCTCATTCCACCCAACGAACACGTCCGCATCGACCGCCCCACGCCTACCGGCGTGCGCAGTGTGTGGGGCACTGTGGTGGAAGGGCGCGAAGGGTATCGCGAGGAAGACAAGGTGAACGGGATTCACGTGCATTGGGTGCATGTGAGGTGATTCGCGGAAGTGGTGCGTTAAAAAAAGCGCGCCAAGTATAGAAGCGTCATCCCGAGCACCCACACCCCTCCCCATCCCTCCCCTGCGAGCAGGGGAGGGAGCAAGAGGTTGGCGCAGCGATGAGGGTTGGACGATCAGGCTGAGAAGAACGCCATCCCGACGTCTGACACTGGAAAAGGTGTAGCTACAAAGCACATCGCCTGCTCTCAGGCCATTTCTCTTTGGTTACTTTCTCTTTGGGCCAGCAAAGAGAAAGTGACTCGGACCGCGGCAGCGGTTCGAAAGCCCGCGGCAGGCGAGCCAGGGCACGCAGTCGCTAAAGCCGAGCGACAACGCCACTGGATTCCGGCCTTCGCCGGAATGACGAAGTAGGGAAGGGTGTCGCAAGGGACGGCCTCTCACCTCAGCCCCCGTGGGAAGAGAGTCAAAGCCTCAAGGCTTACTAAACCCCATATGCAACGTAATCTGATCCCCAGCCTTCAACTCCGCCATCGCCGGAGGCGGAAAATGCACCCGCAACGCCATTCCCCCCGCCGTGACATCCACCGTCCCCGACTTCGGATCAGTCGCCGTCACCGTCGCCGGCATCGTATGCAGGCCCTGCACGTTGGTGCGCATGCCGCCCATCTTCTCCTGCGGCGGATAGTTCTGCGCCGCCGCACCGCCAACGGCCAATGCGAATCCCAGGGCGGCCAGCAGTGACAGGCGCCGCGTATATGAGCTGCTCATGGCGATCTCCCTCGTGGATGACCCCGCTGTAATCGCAAAGCCTGCGCCCGGCGGCGTGTAGATCGCCTGATCGTGAAGTTAAGTCTCAGCGCAGATAAGCCCGCAGCACCGCGAGCACCGGTTCCAGCTCATCGCTGCGCGCATCCTGGGGAGCGACGTGTTCCTTCAGGTGGCCCTCCATCAACTGCAGCATCAATCCCTGCACGGCGCCGCGGATCGAGGCCACCTGCTGCAGGATCACGCCGCAGTCGTCGTCGGCTTCGATGGCGCGCTCCAGCGAAGCGACTTGGCCACTGATGCGGCGCACACGGGAAATCAGCGGTTTCTTGTTCTGCGCGATGTGGGCCATGGCCTGCTCCGGGCGTATCGATATAGTATGGGGGGGTATACTAAACCCTTGGCGCCATGAGCACTGCACCCGATACCTCGTCCTACCTGCATTCCCATCAGTTCAACGATGGCAATCCGCTCGCGGAGAAGAACACGCTGCGTGCTGCGGTGATCACCGCGGTGATGATGGTGGTCGAGATCACCGGCGGCTACCTGCTGAACTCCATGGCCTTGCTGGCCGACGGCTGGCATATGAGTTCGCACGCGCTGGCGCTTGGATTGTCGTTGGGTGCGTACGCACTGGCGCGCAAACTAGCCCACGATGGCCGCTTCGCTTTCGGTACCTGGAAAATCGAAGTGCTTGGCGGCTACAGCAGCGCCTTACTGCTTGGCGTGGTAGCGGCGCTGATGTTGTTCCAGTCGGTGGAGCGGCTGTTTGCACCCAGCCCTATTCACTACAACGAAGCGATCGTGATCGCGACCATCGGCCTGGGCGTGAACCTGCTGTGCGCGTGGCTGCTGAAGGATGGGCATCACGGCCACGAACACGGTCATTCGCACGATCATGCCCATGGACATCATCATCACGACATCAATCTGCGCTCGGCCTATCTGCACGTGATCGCCGATGCGGCGACCTCGGTGCTGGCTATCGCGGCGTTGCTGGGCGGCAAGTATGTCGGCGCGAGTTGGCTGGATCCGGTAATGGGTATCGTCGGCGCATTCCTGGTCGCCAACTGGGCCATCAGCCTGCTCAAACAGTCCGGCAGGATCCTGTTGGATGCGGAGATGGATGCGCCGGTGGTACAGGAGATCCGCGAGGTCGTCGAAGAGCATTTCCCGTACGCCGCGGTGAGCGACCTGCACGTATGGCGGGTCGGCAAAGGGCGCTTCGCCTGTATTCTCGGGTTGGTCAGCGCGCAGCCGCTGACTGCCGCGGCGGTGCGCGGGCGCCTGGCGGTACATGAGGAGCTGGTTCACATCACCGTGGAAATCGCCGACGCTGGAAGTTTGCCCATGGCTTTCTTTCAGCGCGAAAGCGGCAACCGATAATCCTGCCTGCTTCTTAATCGGCGCATCGCGACGCGTTTTTCCCGACGTTCTTACTGCCGAAATCCTTGCTGCGCCGACGTTTGCGAGGTATCGGCGAGCCGATCCGGCGCGGGCGGGCGGCCCCCCGATGTGGCGAACGCAAATGAAGAAACATTACCCCCAACCCCTAATTTCGCAATTGTGCGCCACAGTCCCGCACCTCAGCATGCGCCCTGTCATAGGTCGGTCATGGCTGAAGGAGTCGTAGGACCCAGCCACCGGATCGGGGAGCCGGATCGGCCAGTGAAGCCGGTGGACGCCGTCCACCGCTCATAAAAATTTGCCGGGAGTGTATTGACCATGATCGAAAGAGTGCATGGCGGGGCTTCGTGTCACCCGTTCGGGGCGCAGCAGCAGTTTTCCGGCGCGCGCCTGGCCGTTGCGGTGGCGATGGGCCTGGCCTTGATGTACGGGCCGGCGGCGTATGCGCAGCAGACGGATGCAGGCAACGGCGGCGCCCATTCGGCTGCCCCGGCGGATAGCGCGGCCAAGACCAAGACCAAGAAGAAACAGGGCGAGGCTGAGAAGCCGGTGCAGAATCTCACCGGCGTCACCGTCACCGGCGTGCGCGCCAGCCTGCAGTCGGCCCAGCAGTTGAAGCAGAACGCCGACCAGATCATCGACTCGGTCACCGCCGTGGATATCGGCGCGCTGCCCGACCGCAGCGTCACCGAGACCCTGCAGCGCATCAGCGGCGTCACCATCGATCACTTCATGGCACGCAACGACCCGGATCATTTCTCCGCCGAAGGCAGCGGCGTGATGATCCGCGGCATGACCCAGGTGCGCAGCGAGCTGAATGGCCGCGACGTGTTCAGCGCCAACTCCGGCCGCGGCCTGAGCTTCGAGGATGTGCCGGCCGAGCTGATGGCTGGCGTGGACGTGTACAAGAATCCGTCGGCCGAAATCATTGAAGGCGGCGTCGGCGGCACGGTGAATCTGCGCACGCGCCTGCCGTTCGATGCACCGGGCCGCGTGATCGGCTTTACCGGCGGCGTCAACGAGGGCGACTTCGCCAAGAAGAGCAAGCCGTCGATGTCATTCCTCTACAGCAATGTGTGGAAGACCGAGAACCACGGTGAGTTTGGCGCGCTGTTCGATGTGGCGTACTCCGAGCTGGCCACGCGCTCGGACGGCATCCAGATGGAGCCCTACGTCAAGCGCAGCGATGCCGCCGTGCTGAAAGGAACCAACTTCAGCAGCGTCTACGTGCCGGGTGGTTCGGACTGGCGCTCGCTGGACTTCCAGCGCCGCCGTATCGGCCTGGCCGGTGCGCTGCAATGGCGCCCGACCAAGAACCTGGAGCTGACCAGCCAGGTGTTGCGCTCGGACTACCGCATGCACTGGGACGAGTTCGGCGGCCTTTTCGGCGACAGCAGCAACAACGTGGTGCCGGCCAACGGCGGCACGTTCAACTACGACAGCAACGGCGTGTTCCAAAGCGGCGCGCTGCAGACCGGCACGAACAGCGCTGGACAGCCGACCGTGCGCTTCGGCGCTGACCGCCGCTACTCCACCCAGCGCACGATCACCACCGACTGGTCCAACAGCCTTAAGTACAACATCAGCGACCAGATGGTGTTGTACGCGGATGCGCAGTTCATCAAGTCCACCAGCCAGACGCTGGACTTCACCGCTTTCGACGCGACCTACCTGCCGGGCATCACGCTGAGCGCACCCAACGGCGCCAAGCCTGTCGTCACGGTCAACCCTTCGTCTTACGCGCTCAATCCGGCGAACTATTTCTGGAACGCGGCGATGGACCACCATGAGAAAAACAAGGGCATCGAGCGCGCCCTGCGGCTGGATCTCGAATACAACTTCGAGGACAACAAGTGGCTGCGCTACGTGAAATTCGGCGCGCGCGCTACCAGCCGTAGCGAGCTGAACAAAAGCAACGGCTACAACTGGGGCGTGGTCACAGACACTTGGGCCCAGATCAATACGCCAAGCGGGTTCGCGGATCTGGCCAACTACCTGCCAAATCTTTCCACACTGTATGCATACTCAAACTTCTTCCGCGGCAACGCCAAGCTTCCCTCGCAGCTTTACTTTCCCAGCTATGCCCTGGTGAGCAACTACCACTACGCCTACCAGCAATTGCACTCGGTGGGCGTGCCGTGGGGCTGGAGTCCGCGTGACATGTATCGCAAGCAGGACATCAACGATCAGAGCGAGAAGACCAAGAGCGTCTATGGCGTGCTGTACTTCGGCAACGATGAGGCGCTTGGTGTGCCGGTGGACGGCAACATCGGTGTCCGCCTGGTGCGCACGGACGTGGATGCCAATGGTTTTGGCCAGTATCCCGACCTGACCACCAGCGGCGTGGCCGATAGCCTCAAGGCTATCTACAACGGCGCGTACTTCCCGCTGACGGGCCGTGGCCATTACAAGAATGCCTTGCCCAGCTTCAACCTGCGCTTCAAATTTACCGACAACCTGCAGTGGCGCCTGGCCGCATCCAAGGCGATGAGCCGTCCCGACTTCACCCAGCTGCAGCCGTTCCTGAACATGAGCGCGACACTCAATGCGGACAACACCGCCGTCACCAAATGGAATGGTACGGCTGGCAATCCGTCGCTCAAGCCGATGCGCGCCAACCAGTACGACACCGCGCTGGAGTGGTATTTCGCGCCGGCCGGCCAGCTGTACACCACGCTGTTCTACAAGGATGTGCGCGACTACATCTCCAGCCAGACGCGCACCGAGACATACAACGGCCAGCCGTTCGAGGTGACGCGTCCGTACAACATGGGCAAGGGCAGGATCCGCGGCGGCGAATTCGGCTACTCGCAGTTCTTCGACTTCCTGCCGGGCTGGCTGAAGGGTTTCGGCGCGCAGGCCAACTTCACCTATGTCGACAGCAAGGGCGGCACCAACACGGCGACCGATCCCTACTTCAACACCACCGTCACCGGCGTCACCCTTCCGCTGGAAGGTTTGTCCAAGCGCAGCTACAACCTGGTCGGCATGTACGAACAGGGACCATGGTCGGTGCGGCTTGCCTGGAACTGGCGCTCGCGCTACCTGCTCACCACCAGCGATGCGGCCACGCACCTGCCGACCTGGGCGGATGACTTTGGCCAGCTCGATGGCTCGGTGTTCTATCGCATCAACAAGAACGTGCAGATCGGCCTGCAGACCAACAACCTCACCAACGCCACCACCAAGGTGTTGATGGGGCCGACCAGCTATGCCGACGGCACGGTCGATCACCGCCTGTATACCCGCGGCTGGTTCATCAACGATCGCCGCTACGAGCTGGTGATGCGTGCAACGTTCTGATGGTGATAGCGCCGTCGTGAATGACGAAGGCCCCACAACAAATCCCTCTCCCTTCGGGAGAGGGTGCCGGTCCCACAGGGACTACTTTCGGGTCGCAGCGGGTGAGGGTTCGGGCGAAGTGCGATGGTGAAGACATTGAACATGTACTCACTACCGCGCTCCGCCCGAACCCTCACCCCAACCCCTCTCCCGAAGGGAAAGGGGCTCTGCGCATGGAGACTGGCACTCGCCGCGATGCTGCTATGCATCGCCGTTGCCGTCCACGCAAACGACACCATCGCCTACCGCTATGCCAGCGTGCGCATCGGTGGTGGCGGTTTTGTCAGCGGACTTCTGTTCCATCCGCTGGAACGCGGCCTGTACTACGCGCGCACCGATGTTGGCGGGGCCTATCGCTGGGATCGTTCGTCGGCGCAATGGGTGTCGGTAACGGACTGGATCGAAGCGAAGGACGAGAACCTGCTGGGGATCGACAGTTTCGCGGTCGATCCCGGCGATCCGGAGCGCGTCTATCTGGCCGGGGGCACCTACACCACGGAAATCGCCGGCAACGGCGCGATCCTGCGCTCTGTCGATCGCGGCAAACATTTCGAACGTGCGGACATGCCGTTCAAGCTGGGCGGCAATGAGCTGGGGCGCGGCAATGGCGAGCGGCTGGCCGTGGACCCCCACGATGGCCGCGTGCTGTTCTTCGGTTCGCGCAGCGCTGGGTTGTGGCGCAGCGACGATCGCGGCGCGCACTGGGCCCGGATAGACAGCTTCCCCGCTGTGGCGACATCGCCCGCGGCGAGCGCGGAAAACAGCTGGCGGCGCCAGGCCATCGGCATCGTGTTCGTGGTGTTCGAGCCCGCCAGCGGTAAGCCGGGCAAGCCGACGCCGACGCTTTATGCGAGCGTGTCCACCCGCGAGACCAGCCTGTTCCGCTCCAATGATGGCGGGCGCAGCTGGAAAGCCGTGCCGGGCCAGCCGGCGGGCTTGCGTCCCAACCATATGGTGCGCGCCGGTGACGGCAGTTATTACCTGAGCTACGGCGACGAGCCCGGCCCCGATGCTATGCATGCCGGCTCGGTATGGAAATATGAGCCTGCCGCACAGCGCTGGACCGACGTGACGCCGATGCCGCGCACAGCGCAGGACACTCAAGGCTTTGGCTGGGGCGCAGTAGCTGTCGATCCCCGCGATCCAAAGGTGGTGATGGCAGCCACTTTTTCGCGCTACACACCGCACGATGAACTGTTCCGCAGCACCGACGGCGGCGCTCACTGGCGTGCCGTGTTTCCGCACTCTGAATTCGATCACGGCACCACGGTATGGACGCGCGAGCACACGCCGCATTGGCTGGCCTCCATCGCCATCGATCCGTTCGATGCGGATCACGTGATGTTCGTCACCGGCTACGGCATCTGGTCGTCGCGCGATATGACTGCGTCCGATCGCGGCGGCACAGTGCACTGGACGTTCCAGGACCAGGGGCTGGAGGAAACAGTGGCGCTGGGTCTGATCAGTCCGCCGGAAGGTGCGCACCTGCTCAGCGCGCTCGGCGATCTGGATGGGTATCGCCACGACGATCTGGATACGGCCCAGTTGCAATTCGCCGCGCCGCCGCGTTACGCCAATAGCGAGAGCATCGACTATGCCGCAGCGAGGCCGGCGTTGATCGTGCGCAGCGGCTACCTGCGCAAGCCGTTCGGCGCCGCGGTCCGCGCCGCGTGGTCGCAGGATGGCGGCAAGCAGTGGAAAGCGTTCGCCAGCGAGCCGCCGGAGGGGCAGGGCGCGGGCAGCATCGCTATCGCGGCCGACGGCGGCACGGTGTTATGGGCGCCGAATCGAGCGCAGCATGTTTACCTCACCCGCGATATCGGCCAGCACTGGCAAGTGGCGGAAGGGCTGGGCGCGGGCATGCGCGTGCTGGCGGACCGAGTAGATCCGAAACGTTTCTATGCCTACGACCATAACTCCGGTGCCCTTGCCGCAAGCCGCGATGGTGGCGCACATTTCGCCGACATCGGCGGCGAGCTTGGCGCGGCGGCGAAGGGGCGGGGGCAGATGCGCGTGCAGGCCGCGCCGGATAGGGCCAGTGAGTTGTATGTCGCCAGTCGCGAGGGCGAACTGCTGCGCGGTGACGACACCGGTCGTGTCATCAAGCGGTTGCCCGGGCTGACCGGTGTCGATGCTTTCGGCTTCGGTAAAGCGACGCCGGGTCGAAGCGCACCCACTTTGTTCGTAGCCGGTCGCCTGCATGGTGCGCAGGGCATCTTCCGTTCCGCCGACGATGGCGAGAGCTGGCAGCGTATCGACGATGCGGATCACCGCTATGGCCGCATCAGTCATCTCACTGGCGATCCGCGCGTGTTCGGCCGCTTTTACTTTGCTACCAGCGGGCGTGGGATTTTCTACGGCGAGCCGGCTGCAGAGGCGTCCCCATGAAATCCATCAAACCTTTTTTCGGCCAGGGACTGTCCATGCGCTTATCGTTTATCCGGCGCGCGCTGCTCGCGGCGTGCGCCTGTGTGTTCACGGGTTCCGTATTCGCGGCTGAGCTGCCGAAGGTCGTTAGCGATAACGGCCGCCATGCGCTATTCGTGGATGGCAAGCCGTATCTGATCCTCGGTGCGCAGGTGAACAACTCCAGCAACTGGCCGGACATGCTCGGCGAGGTGTGGCCGGCGATCGAGCGGATGCAGGCCAATACGGTGCAGGTGCCGATCGCGTGGGAGCAGATCGAGTCGAAGGAAGGGCAGTTCGATTTCAGTTTTCTTGACACTTTGGTGGCGCAGGCGCGCGAGCATCGCGTGCGGCTGGTGTTGTTGTGGTTCGCCACCTGGAAGAACAACGGGCCGGCCTATGCGCCGTCGTGGGTGAAGCTGGATAACCGCCGCTTTCCGCGCATGATCAGCCGCGAGGGCAAGCAGCTTGGTTCGCTGTCGCCGCATGCCGCGGCCACGCTGGAGGCGGATCGCAAGGCCTTCGTACAGCTAATGACGCATTTGCGTGCGCTCGATGGCGAGCAGCACACCGTCATCATGGTGCAGGTGGAGAACGAGTCCGGCACCTACGGCACCGACCGCGATCACTCGCCCACTGCGGACGCGCTGTTCGCCGGCAAGGTGCCGGAGCCGCTGCTGCAGGCGAGCGGCAAGGCGGCAGGCAGCTGGAGCCAGGTGTTTGGCGTGGATGCGGCTGAGTATTTCCAGGCATGGTCGGTGGCGCACTACATCGGCCAGGTCGCCGCTGCAGGCAAGGCGGTGTATCCGCTGCCAATGTACGTCAACGCGGCGCTGCGCGATCCGTTCAAGCCCGGCCTTCCCGGTGGCTATGCCAGCGGTGGGCCTACTGACAACGTGCTGCATGTTTGGAAAGCCGCGGCACCCGCGCTGGATCTGCTGGCGCCCGACATCTATCTGCGCGATTACCCGCGATACACCGCCGTGCTGGAGCGCTACGCGCGCAAGGACAATCCGCTGTTGGTCGCCGAGACCGGCAACGACAAGGTCTATGCGCGCTACCTGTACGCCGCGCTCGGCCATCGCGCCATCGGCTTCTCACCCTTCGGCATGGACTACAGCGGTTACGCGAATTACCCGCTGGGCGCACGCAAGCTCGACGACGCCACGCTCGATGCATTCGCGGCCAACTATCGCGTGCTGGCGCCGATGGCCAGCGAGATCGCCGCCGCTGGTTACGCCAATCAGCTATGGGGCGCGGCCGAGCCGGAAGCCACGCACGAACAGACACTGGATCTCGGCGACTGGCAGGTGCATCTCGGCTATGGCCAGTTGCAGTTCGGTGTGGAGCCGCCGCAAGGCAATGCGGAGCTCGACGGTGGCGTGCTGATCGCCCGCCTCGGTCCCGACGAATATCTGGTGACCGGCCGCAACGTGCGCGTGAATTTTTTTCCGGGCCGCGAACGCAAGGACATCCACTTTCTGCTCGATCGTGTCGAAGAGGGCCATTACGACCATGGCCGCTGGATCTTCCGTCGCCTGTGGAACGGCGACCAGACCGACTACGGTTTGAATTTCACCGGCCAGCCGCAGGTGCTGCGGGTGAAGCTGGCCACGTTGAGAACCGGTTCTTAAGGAACTTCATGCGCAAGACCTTGCTCGCATGGGCGCTATTGGCGTCCGTATCCACCGTCACTCAAGCCGCCGATTTCGCGCTGCCGCCACCGAACGATGTCAGGGTGGAGCAACGCGTGGAAAGCCTGCTCGGCAAACTCACGCTGGAACAGAAGGTGGCGCTGTTGGGCGGCGTGGACAATTTTTCTACACGGGACATTCCGGCGATTGGCCTGCCACGCATCGGCATGTCCGATGGCCCCATTGGCGTGCGTGCGCCAGGGCCCTCCAACGCCTACGCTGCCGGTATCGGCCTGGCCGCGAGCTGGGATCCGGCACTGGCCAAGCGCGTGGGTGATTCGATGGGGCGCGATGCGCGGGCGCGCGGCGTGGGTTTCCTGCTTGGCCCCGGCGTAAATATGTATCGCGCGCCACAGAACGGCCGCGGCATGGAGTACTACGGCGAAGATCCGTATCTCGCGGGCAAGATCGCGGTGGGGTTGATTCGCGGTGTGCAAGGGCAAGGTGTGGTCGCCACCGTCAAACACTTCGCGGCCAATAACTCGGAGTACGACCGCCGCCACCTCGACACGCTGATCGACGAACGCACCCTGCGCGAAATCTATTTGCCGGCGTTCGAGATGGCGGTGAAGGAAGGGCAGGTGGGCGCGGTGATGAGCAGCTACAACCTGGTCAATGGGGATTATCTCGCCGAGAACCGCGGCATCAGTCACGGCATCCTGAAACAGGAGTGGGGCTTCAACGGTCTCTTCATGTCCGACTGGGGCGCCACACACGACGGCATCAAGGCCTTCAAGGCCGGCCTGGATCTGGAAATGCCCGCGCCCGAAGCGATGAAGCCGGGGCTGATCCTGGATGGCCTGCGCAACGGCATGCTGTCGCGCGACGACCTCGACGACAAGACGCGGCGCCTGCTGCGTACAGCGGTGCGTTTCGGCTTCCTCGACCGTGCGTCGCGCGATTACGGCATGCCGCTGCTCGGCCGTGAGGCCCAACAGGTGGCGCTGGATTCCGCGCGCGAAGCGCTGGTGTTGTTGAAGAACGAGCACGACACCCTGCCGTTTGACGCCAACCGCATGAAGACCATCGCGGTGATCGGCCCGGCCGCGCATCCCGGTGCCGGCAGCGCGGGCGGCAGTTCACATATCGATGCGTTCCGCACCGCGAGCATTCTCACCGGCGTGGTGGATCAAGCCGGCGAAAAAGTGCGGGTGCTGTACAGCCGCGGCCTGCCGAGCACCGATGAGGTATTCAAGAAGGAAGGATTCACTACTGACGAGGGTCATGGCGGCCTGCTGCGCGAAACTTTCGGCAATCCGGATTTCGCCGGCAAGCCGATCGATCGCACGGTGAACGGCAAGGTCGATCAGTGGAAGCCGGAGCTGTGGACCACACCGGCCATCGAGCGCCAGAGCATTCGCTGGAGCGGCCGCTATGTGCCGCGCACGACTGGCAAGTACCTGTTCCTCACCGCCGCGGCGAGCAATGACACTTACACGCTGTACCTCGATGGCAAGCCAGCGATCGAGCAGCCGCTGCGCGAAGGCCAGGCACCGCACTACACCGAAGTGTCGCTGCAGGCCGGCAAGGCAGTGGAAGTGCGGCTCGACTACCGCCCCGACGTCAGCTACAGCCGCATGAGCTTGGGCGCCATCGCGGTGGACGAAATGATTCCGGAAGACGCGCGCAAGATGGCGGCGATGGCTGATGCCGCCGTGGTCGCGGTGGGTTACGACGCTACCTCGGAGAGTGAAGCCTTCGATCGCAGCTTCGATCTGCCATGGGGGCAGGAAGCATTGATCGAAGCCGTGGCAGCGGCCAACAAACGCACCGTCGTCACCGTGACCTCCGGCGGCGCGTACGCCACCGATCGCTGGCTGGACAAAGTGCCGGCGCTGATTCAGAACTGGTATCCGGGCGACGAGGGCGGCGAGGCCATTGCCGAGGTGCTGTTCGGCAAGCGTTCGCCGGAAGGCAAGTTGCCGATCAGCTTCGAGCATCGCTGGCAGGACAACCCCACGCACGATTTCTATGATGCGACCAAAGGCGCGTCCGGGCAGCCAACGGTGCGTTATGGCGAAGGCGTGTTCCTGGGCTATCGCTGGTACACCAGCCATCCGCACCAGACGCAGCCGCTGTTCGCATTCGGCCATGGGCTTTCGTATACGCGCTTCGATTTCAGCAACCTCACACTGTCGCCGGCCAGGCCGACCACGGATGGACCGGTGACGGTGTCGTTCGACGTGCGCAACAGCGGCGCGCGTGAAGGCGCCGAAGTGGCGCAGGTCTATGTGGGTGATCCGTCCGCCGCCGTGCCGCGCCCAGCGATGGAGCTGAAGGCCTTCAGCAAAGTGCGGCTGACGCCTGGCCAGACGCAGCACGTCACGCTCACTCTGGATCGCCGCGCGTTCGCTTATTACGACGTGAAAGGCCACGGCTGGAAGGTCGACCCGGGCCGCTTCCGCATCTATGTCGGCAATGCCTCCGACCGTACCCCGCTTACCGCCGATTTCACGCTTGGGAAACAGCCATGATCCATCCGACGCTGAAGTGCTTTCCGCTATGTGCCGTCGCGCTCGCCGTACTGGCGGGCTGTGGTAAGTCGCCTTCCACCGAAGGCGCGGCCGCCGGCAGTCATGCGCAGAAGCTGGATGACGGCGTGATCGTGCGCCTCGACGGTTCACCGCAGAAGGTGCGCCTGCAATTGGTGGACGAGCGCATCGTGCATGTCACCGCCACACCCGACGGCAACTTCGATCTGCCATTCAGCCTGATGGCGCTGAAGAGCGGTGGCGATACGCGCTTCACCTTCAGCGAAAGCGCAGACGCGGTGACGTTGAAGACCGCGAAGCTGTCCGCGCAGGTGTCGCTGCGCGACGGCGCGGTGCATTTCTTCGATGCCGCCGGCAAGCCGGTGCTGGCCGAGCGCGCGGGTGGACGCAGCTTCGAGCCGACCATGGTCGACGGCAAGCCGTTCTACGCGATCCGCCAGCGCTTCGACTCGCCGGATGACGAGGCGTTCTACGGTCTGGGCCAGCACCAGAATCGCCAGATGAACTACAAGGGCGAGGATGTGGAACTGGCCCAGCACAACATCGACGTAGGTATTCCGTTCGTGGTGTCGTCGCGCAACTACGGCCTGCTGTGGGACAACAACTCGATCACCCGTTTCGGCGATCCGCGCGAGTACCAGCCGCTGAGTCAGTCGCTCAAGGTGTACGACGCCGAAGGGAAGCAGGGCGGCCTTACCGCGAGCTATTACGTGGGTGATGCGCTCAAGCTGAAGCGCGTCGAGACGCAGCCGGACTACCAGTACATCAAGGATCTCAAACAGTGGCCCGCCGAGTCGCCGGCCAAGACCACCAGCAAGGTGGTGTGGGAAGGCAGCATCGAACCGACGGTGTCGGGCGAGCACAAGTTCCGCTTGTATTCGAGCAGTTACGCCAAGGTCTTTCTCGACGGCAAGCCGGTGTACGACGACTGGCGGCAGAACTGGAATCCTTGGTACCACAACCTGCGCCTACCGATGGAAGCAGGCAGCCGCCACAGTCTGCGCATCGAATGGGAGCCTGACAGCGGTTACCTCACCTTGCTGCATCTCGATCCGCTGACGGGCGGCGAGCAGAGCGAGCTGTCGCTGTTCTCCGAGCTGGGGCATGCGGTGGATTATTACTTTGTCGCGGGCGACAACCTCGACCAGGTCATTGCCGGCTATCGCGCGATCACCGGCAAGGCCATCATGCTGCCGCGCTGGGCCTACGGTTTCTGGCAGAGCCGCGAACGCTACAAGACGCAAGCCGAGATTCTCGATACCGCCAAGCGCTACCGCGAACTGGGCCTGCCCATCGACAACATCGTGGAAGACTGGAGCTACTGGCCCGAGGCCGCCTGGGGCTCGCACGACTTCGACGCCGCGCGTTTCCCCAACCCCAAGGGCATGCTCGACCAGCTGCACGCGATGCACATGCAGCTGATGATCTCGGTGTGGCCCAAGTTCTATCCCACCACCAAGAACTACCAGGAACTCGACGCCAAGGGCTACATCTACCGCCGCAACGTGGAGCAGGGTGAGCTGGACTGGATTGGCAAGGGCTATCTGAATTCGTTCTACGATCCGTATGCGAAGGAAGCGCGCCAGATCTACTGGAGGCAGATCCACGACAAACTCGGTGTGCTGGGTATGGACGGCTGGTGGCTCGACGCCTCCGAGCCTGATATCCATTCCAATGTCGACATCGCCGAGCGGAAGCTGCGCATGGGCCCGACCGCACTTGGCCCTGGCGCCGCGTTCTTCAACTCGTACCCGCTGATGCACACCACTGGCGTGTATGAGGGCTCGCGCGAAAACAATCCGGATCGCCGCGTGTTCATCCTGACCCGCTCAGCCTTCGCCGGCCAGCAGCGCAACGCCGCGGCGACATGGAGCGGCGACGTCGTCTCGCGCTGGAGCAATCTGCACGACCAGATTTCCGCCGGCATCAACTTCTCCATGTCCGGCATTCCCAACTGGACCACCGACATCGGCGGCTTCGCCCTGGAGAAACGCTACGAGACCGCCACCCCCACCGCGGCCGATCTCGCCGAGTGGCGCGAACTCAACTTGCGCTGGTTCCAGTTCGGCACCTTCAGCCCGCTGTTCCGCTCGCACGGGCAATTGCCATACCGCGAGATCTACAACCTCGCGTCACCCGGCACGCCCCTGTACGAAGCGCTCGCCTACTACGACCGCCTGCGCTATCGCCTCATGCCGTACATCTACACCCTCGCCGGCGACACCTACTGGAAAGACGGCAGCATCATGCGCGGCCTGCCGATGGACTTCCCCGGCGACGCCAACGTGCACAACATCAACGACGAATACCTCTTCGGCCCCGCCTTCCTCGTCGCCCCCGTCACCGAATACCGCGCCACCTCCCGCCAGGTCTACCTGCCCGCAGGCACCGCCTGGTACGACTTCCACAGCGGCCACCGCTACGACGGCGGCACTACCATCACCGCCGACGCACCACCGGAACGCATGCCCCTGTTCGTCCGCGCCGGCGCCATCGTACCGACCGGCCTCGCCATCCAATACACCGGCCAACAACCCGACGCACCCATCACCCTGCTCATCTACAGCGGTGGCAATGGCCAGTTCTCCCTCTACGAAGACGAAGGCACCAACTACGGCTACGAGAAGGGGCACTACTCGCGCATACCGCTCAGCTATGACGAAAGCAGCAGCACGCTGACCTTGGGTAAGCGCGAAGGCGATGGGAGTGGGGCGCCGGCGAAGCGGAAGTTTGTGATTCGGTGGATCGAGGGTGGTAAGCCGAATGCCGATGGCAATGATGCGAGTGGCGATATCAACGTTGAGTACGACGGAGCAGAGCAGAAAGTGGCGTTGAAGACCAAGTAGCAACGCTATTTGTAGGAACCCATCGCGGTTTCCGATCGCCCTGCCTGCGTGAATCGCGCACAGGGTGCGCTCCTACAGACGTTCCGTAGCGGCGCTGTTCCGAGCACCCGCCCCTCACCCCAACCCTCTCCCCGGAGGGGAGAGGGAGCACCGCTTTTCTGCTCTTGCTAGGCGATGCGTAAGCGAGCCCGTGACGGGTCCCCTGTGGAGCGGTGAGGGTTGGACGATCAGGCCCCGAAGGGGGCATCGGCACGGATGCCGATGCCTTTTCGACAGGACATGGATGTCCTGTCGAAAAGCCCGGCCAAGCCTCACGGACCCGCAGGCGTAGCCGGAGGGTGCGTAAGAGGGGTGCCTTTTCTTTTGGTTACTTTTCTTGACTCCGGGCATCCATGCCCTCCGCCCTTCGGGCCAGCTGCGCTGTTCGCACCCGCTCCTGCGGGTGCGTGGGCAAGCAAAGAAAAGTGACTCGGCCTCCGGCAGGAGGACGAAAGCCCGCCGCAGGCGAGCTAGAATACGCAGACGCGACAACCGACCGACAACGCCACTGGATGACCAGCTTCGCTGTTGAAGAGCTCCTCCGGCCTACGCCGGAATGACGGAGTAGGCAGGAGAGTCGCAAGACCGAACCCCCTTCCCGAAGGGATAGGGAGCAAAGCGCTAAGCGCGGGCCATCCCCAAAAACTGCCGCGGCGTGCAATTAAACTCCCGCCGAAACACCGCATACATATACTGCAACGACGTAAACCCACACCGCACCGCGACATCAGCCAGAGGAATCGAACTGTCCTTCAGCATCGCGCGCGCCATCTCCAGTTTGTGCTCCAAAATCGTCTGATGCACCGTCTGCTTCAACTCGCGCTTGAAATGCTCCTCAAGCAACGTGCGCGAAATCCCCACATAGTCCGCCACCTGCTCAGTCTTGATGCCCAGGCAGGCGTATTGCCGGATGTAATGCCGCGCACGCATCACATGCGGGCTGCGCATCGGCTGATGCAGGCTGCTGGCCTGCACGTTGATACCCACCGGCGGCACCAGCACGCGCGTGTTGGTGCAATCGCCACCGTGCAGCATCTGGTGCAACACCTGCGCGGCCATGCGGCCCATCTCTTCGGCGCCCTGCGTGACTGACGTCAGCGGGATGCGGCTGAGCAGCTGAGCCATCGGGTCGTTGTCGATGCCGACCACGGCGATCTGTTCGGGAACCGGCACATCGGCGACTACACAGGCCTGCAGCAATTGGCGTGCGCGGGCATCGGTAACGGCGATGACACCGATCGGCTTGGGCAGCGATTTCACCCACGCCGCCATATCCTCCTGCGCGCGGCCCCAGCCACCCGCGCTGGTGGGCGAGCCGCGGTAGACCATGCCTTCCAGGCCGTCCGCATCGATCATCTGCAGGAAGGCGGTTTCGCGTTCGTGCGCCCAGCGGTTGCCGGGTGAGGGCGGCAGGCCGTAGAAGGCGAAGCGCTGTAGACCCTGGGCGATCAGATGGTCGTAGGCGAGGCGCACCAGCTTGGTGTTGTCGGTAGCGACATACGGTGTGTTGGGCGGGTACTGGCTGTCGTCGGCGTAAGAGCCGCCCACCGCGACCACCGGCATGGGCAGATGGGTAAGCGTCTCAGCTACGGCGGGGTCGTCGAAGTCGGCGATGATGCCGTCGCCGCGCCAGTGCTGGATGCCCAGCGTGCGGCAGCGGAAATCCTCTTCCATGAAGAGGTCCCATTCGACGCGGGTAGATTTGAGGTATTGACCGATGCCGGAGATGACCTGGCGGTCATAGACCTTATTGGCGTTGAACAGCAGGGCGATGCGATGCGGCGACATGGGGCGTACCACTGGCTGTAACTAACGGCGGTTGCCGTGAAGTTCCGACGCTACCAGTTACGCAGGCATCAGGCATGACGCATCGCGACAGGGAAAAATAACCAAGGCGATGGCGGATTTCGCAATTGCGCCCCGATAGGCCCGACTGCAGCATCCAGGGCATTCAGGAGGCTTGTTTGATGACCTACTTCGATCACGTGGCGCCGATCCGCTACGCCGGCGCCGACGCTGCCGATTCCCTCGCATTCCGCCATTACGACCCATCCCGCCTGGTGCTTGGCAAGCGCATGGACGAGCATCTGCGCCTGGCGGTGTGTTATTGGCACAGCTTTGTGTGGCCGGGTGCGGACATGTTCGGCAGCGGCACCTTTCAGCGCCCCTGGCAAGAAGCTGGCGACCCCATGCGCCAGGCTCGGGTGAAGGCCGATGCGGCGTTTGATTTCTTTGCCCGCCTGGGTGCGCCTTTCTACACGTTCCACGACACCGACGTGGCACCGGAGGGCGACAACCTCGCCGATTACGCACGCAACTTCGCCACGATGGTGGATGTGCTGGAAGCCAAGCAAGCCGAGACCGGCATGAAGTTGCTGTGGGGTACGGCCAACCTGTTCAGCCATCCGCGCTACGCGGCTGGCGCGGCCAGCAACCCGCAACCGGAAGTATTTGCGTATGCGGCCAGCCAGGTGTTTCACGCGATGGGCGCGACCAAGCGGCTGGGCGGCGCCAACTATGTGTTGTGGGGCGGTCGCGAGGGTTACGACACCTTGCTCAATACCGATCTGAGCCGCGAACGCGCGCAGCTCGGCCGCTTCTTCCAGATGGTGGTGGAGCACAAACACCGCATCGGCTTCAACGGCACCTTGCTGATCGAGCCAAAGCCACAGGAGCCGACCAAGCACCAGTACGACTACGACAGCGCCACGGTGTACAGCTTCCTCAAGGAGTTTGGCCTGGAGAACGAGGTCAAGGTCAACCTGGAGGCGAACCACGCCACGCTGGCCGGGCATTCGTTCCATCACGAAGTGGCTACCGCGATCTCGCTGGGCATCTTCGGCAGCATCGACGCCAACCGCGGCGATCCGCAGAACGGCTGGGACACCGATCAGTTCCCGAACAGCGTGGAAGAGCTGACCCTGGTGACGTACGAGATCTTGCGCCACGGTGGTTTCACCACCGGCGGTTTCAATTTCGACACCAAGGTGCGCCGCCAGAGCAGCGATGCGGCGGATCTGTTCCACGGCCATATCGGCGCGATGGATGCGTTGGCGCTGGCACTGGATCGCGCCGCGGGCATGATCGAGCGCGATCTGCTGGCGGAGTTCAAGGCCGCGCGCTATGCCGGCTGGGATGGCGCGTTCGGCAAACAGATCCTGGATGGCGGCTTCAATCTGCAGACGCTGACGGAAGAGGCGGCCCGGCGCGATCTACGTCCGTCGCACATCTCCGGCCGGCAGGAATGGCTGGAGAATCTGGTCAACCGCTTTATCTACGGTTGAGCGGGTGATGTTCCTCGGCCTGGATCTGGGCACGTCGGCCGTCAAAGCGGTTTTGATCGATGAGGCAGGGAAGGTGCGGGCGATGGCTTCGCACCATCTCTCGCTATCGCATCCGCAACTGCGCTGGTCGGAGCAGGATCCGGCCGCATGGTGGGCGGCCGCGCTGTCTACCGTCGAGCAATTGCTCGCAGCCGCGGC
The DNA here is from genome assembly GCF_900114495.1 of Dyella sp. OK004. Taxonomy (GTDB): domain Bacteria; phylum Pseudomonadota; class Gammaproteobacteria; order Xanthomonadales; family Rhodanobacteraceae; genus Dyella_D. Next base: position 205,829 of record NZ_FOZI01000005.1, read on the forward strand.
GGCGGAAGGTATCTCGTCGCGACAAGTGGCGGCGATCGGTCTTAGCGGGCAGATGCACGGTGCGACCCTGCTGGACAGGAATGATCGAGTGCTGCGTCCGGCGATCCTGTGGAACGACGGGCGCAGCGATGCGCAGTGTCGCGAGCTGGAGCGCGTTCCCGGTTTCCGCGGCATCACCGGCAACCTCGCCATGCCGGGTTTCACTGCGCCCAAGCTGGCCTGGGTGCGTGAGCACGAACCGCGCATTTTCGATCAGGTCGCCAAGGTGCTGCTGCCCAAGGATTACCTGCGTCTCTGGCTCACCGGCGACTACGCCACCGATATGTCGGACGCGGCGGGCACGCTATGGCTGGATGTGCCGCGGCGCCGCTGGAGCCAGCCGATGCTCGATGCCTGTGGTCTGTCGGTGGAAAACATGCCGCGCCTGCATGAAGGTACCGAAGCGACCGGCCGGCTGCTGCCCGAACTTGCGGCGCGCTGGAATATGGACCGCGTGCCGGTGGCCGCCGGTGGCGGCGACAACGCGGCGGGTGCGGTCGGCGTCGGCATCATCGGTCATGGTCAGGCGATGCTTTCGCTGGGCACTTCGGGTGTGTATTTCGCGGTGTCGGACGGGTTTCTCTCGCGGCCGGAACAGGCTGTGCACAGTTTCTGTCATGCCGTACCAGGCACCTGGCATCTGATGTCGGTGATGCTCAATGCCGCCAGCTGTCTTGATTTCACCTCACGGTTGACCGGCCGCCCCAGTGTTGTCGCGATGCTGGCCGAAGCCGAGCGCAGTAGCGGTCGCGATGACGGCCCGGTGTTCCTGCCTTACCTCACCGGCGAGCGCACACCGCACAACGACGTGCATGCCTGCGGTGCATTCAGCGGACTGCGCGCGGATAGCAGCGCGGCCGATCTGGCGAACGCGACACTAGAAGGTGTGGGCCTTGGCCTGCTCGACGGTATTGAAGCGGTAGATGCCGCTGGCCTGCATGCGAATGACATCACGGTAATCGGTGGCGGTTCGCGCAGTGCGTACTGGACGCAGATGCTGGCCGACATCATCGGCCGGCCGCTGACCCTGCGCAGTGGCGGCGATGTGGGTGCTGCATTGGGCGCGGCACGGTCGGCGCGACTGGCGGCGGAACCGGGCGCGTCGCTCGCCGAAGTGTGCGCCATGCCACCGCTTGTTGCGGTGCGCGAGCCAAATCCCGCGCGGCATGCCTATTATCGCGAACGCCGCCAGCCGCTATTCCGCCAGCTGTACCGGCAACTGCAACCGCTGTACTCGGGAGCGAGCGGCCGTGACGGATCACCGGCCGGGCGCTCTGCCGCCAGTCACAATGAGGGAAGCTCATGAAGAATCTGTTCGCGCGGGCGCTGCTGCCGGCGCTGTTGCTGGCCGCGATGGTGCCGGCCGCACATGCCAGCAAGGACAAGCCGGTGATCGGCTTTTCGATCGACGACCTGCGCATTGAGCGCTGGGCGCGCGACCGCGACTACTTTGTCGCGGCCGCCGGCGCGCTGGGCGCCAAGGTCTATGTGCAGTCCGCCGATGCCAGCGAAGAACGGCAGGTGGCGCAGATCGAGAACCTGATCTCGCGCGGCGTCGACGTGCTGGTGATCGTGCCGTTCAACTCCAAGGTGCTGGGCAATGTGATCGCCGAGGCGAGGCGCAGCGGCATCAAGGTGGTGTCCTACGACCGCCTGATCCTGGGCGCCGATGTGGATGCGTATATCTCCTTCGACAACGAGAAGGTTGGCGAGCTGCAGGCGCAGGGTGTTTTGAACGCCGCGCCCAAGGGCAACTACTTTCTGCTTGGCGGCGCGCCCACCGATAACAACGCCAAGCTGATCCGCGAAGGCCAGATGAAGGTGCTGCAGCCGGTGATCGCCAACGGTGCGGTGAAGATCGTCGGCCAGCAGTGGACGCCGGAGTGGGATGCCTCCAAGGCGATGCGCATCGTGGAAGACGCGCTGACCGCCAACGGCAACAACATTCAGGGCGTGGTCGCTTCCAATGACGGCATCGCTGGCGGCGCGATCCAGGCGCTGGCCGCGCAGAAGCTGGCGGGCAAGGTGCCGGTGTCGGGTCAGGATGCCGACCTTGCCGGCGTGAAGCGCGTGGTGGCCGGTACGCAGGCGATGACCGTGTACAAGCCGATCAAGCTGCTGGCGGGGCAGGCGGCGCAGTTGTCGGTGTCGCTGGTGCGTGGCGACAAAGCGGGCTTCACCGGCAAGATGAATAACGGCAAGAAGGACGTGGACACCATCCTGCTCACGCCGACCCTGCTGACCAAGCAGAACGTCGATACCGTGATCACCGACGGTTTCTATACCCACGCCCAGATCTACGGCAAGTAAGGGCAGGGCATGGCGGCAGAGGGCGACTATCTGTTCGAGATGCGCGGCATCATCAAGGCATTTGCCGGCGTCAAAGCCCTGGATGGTATCGACCTGAAAGTGCGCGCTGGCGAGTGCGTGGGGCTGTGCGGCGAGAACGGCGCGGGCAAGTCCACCTTGATGAAGGTGCTTTCCGGCGTTTATCCGCACGGCAGCTGGGAAGGAGAGATTTTGTGGCGCGGCGAACCGCTGCGCGCACGCTCGGTGCGCGACAGCGAGCGCGCCGGCATCGTGATCATCCATCAGGAACTGATGCTGGTGCCCAAGCTCTCCGTGGCGGAGAACATTTTTCTCGGCCATGAGCTGACCCGACCCGGCGGACGCATGGACTACGACGCCATGTACGCCAAAGCCAGCGCTTTGCTGCAAGAACTCAAGCTCGACGATGTAAACGTGGCGCTGCCGGTGATGAATTACGGCGGCGGCCACCAGCAGCTGTTCGAGATTGCCAAGGCGCTGGCAAAGGACGCGAAGCTGCTGATCCTGGACGAGCCGACCTCGTCGCTGACCGCGCGCGAGACCGAGGTATTGCTCGGCATCGTGGAAGACCTCAAGCACCGCGGCGTGGCCTGCATCTACATCTCGCACAAGCTGGACGAGGTGGAGCGTGTCTGCGACACCGTGAGCGTGATCCGCGACGGCAAGCACATCGCCACACGGCCGATGGCCGAGCTGGACACCGACGCCATCATTGCCCTGATGGTGGGGCGCAAGCTGGAAAGCCTGTTTCCGAAAGTTGAGCACGCTATCGGCGAAGTGATCTTTGAGGCACGCCATGTCAGCTGCCTCGATCCGGTCAATCCTCAGCGCAAGCGCGTGGACGATGTGTCGTTCGAGCTGCGGCGTGGAGAGATTCTCGGCATTGCCGGCCTGGTGGGCGCAGGGCGCACCGAACTGGTCAGTGCAATCTTCGGTGCTTATGTGGGTAGAAGTTCGGCGGAGCTGGTGCTGGAAGGCAAGCCGCTGAAAGTCCGCTCGCCGGGCGAGGCAATTCGCGCCGGTCTATGTATGGTGCCGGAGGATCGCAAGCGGCATGGCATCGTGCCGATGCTCGGCGTGGGCGACAACATCACGCTGGCGACTTTGCAGCACTACGCGCGCGCCGGGCATATCGATCGGCAGCGCGAATTGCAGACGGTGGAAGCGCAGATCGGGCAGCGCAAGGTCAAGACCGCGAGCCCGGCACTGCCTATCGCCCGGTTGTCGGGCGGCAATCAGCAGAAGGCGGTGCTCGCCAAGATGCTGCTGGCGAATCCGAAGGTGCTGATTCTCGACGAGCCGACGCGCGGGGTAGATATCGGCGCCAAGGCGGAGATCTATCGCCTGATCTTCGAGCTGGCCGCGCAGGGCGTGTCGATCATCCTGGTGTCGTCCGAACTACCCGAAGTGCTGGGCCTGGCGGATCGCGTGCTGGTGATGGGCGAGGGGCGCCTTCGCGGCAACTTCCCCAACCAGGGCCTTACCCAAGAACAGGTGCTGGCTGCGGCGATCGACGCCGGCCCACGCGCCGCCGCCTGAATTCATGACACTCCGAATAATCGACCATCAAACTCGTCATCCCGGCGAAGGCCGGGATCCAGCGACTCTAAGTCTTTGAGGCGCAAAGGCACTGGATTCTGGCCTTCGCCGGAATGACGAGTAATGAGAGGTTATTCGAGGCTCCTTTCACTCGCTGAAAATAGTACGGAATCCGCGATGCAAGCCCAGCACATCCAACAACTGTTCGCGCGCTACAAGATCCTGGCCCTGTTGCTGGCAGTGGCGGCGATCTGGATCTTTTTCCATATCGCTACCGAAGGTGCCTTTGTCACGCCGCGTAATGTGTCCAACCTGCTGCGCCAGATGGCGATCACCGGCATGTTGGCATGCGGCATGGTGTTCGTGATCATCGCGGGCGAAATCGATCTGTCAGTCGGTTCGCTGCTCGGTCTGCTCGGTGGCGTGGTCGCGGTGCTCACCGTGAACCTGCAATGGTCCACACCAATGGCCATCGCGGCGGTACTGGCGTTGGGCGTATTGATCGGCCTGTTCAACGGCGTGTGGGTGACGCGCATGCGCGTGCCTTCCTTCATCGTGGGTCTGGGCGGCATGCTGGCGTTCCGTGGTGCATTGCTCGGTGTGACGCATAGCTCCACCATCTCGCCGGTGCCGGACGATCTGGTGTACCTGGGGCAGGGCTATGTCGCGCCGATGCTATCCAGTCTGCTGGGTATGGTGATCTTCGCAGTGCTGATTGCACTCACGGTGCTGCGTCGCCGCCGTCGCGCGGCATTGCAACTGCGTCAATTGCCGTGGTGGACCGATGTGCTGAAGCTGGCCCTGATCGGCGCGGCGCTGGCTGGTTTCATCGTCACGCTCAACCGCTACGGCGGCGTGCCGCTGCCGGTGATGATCCTGGTCGCGCTGCTGGCGGTGTTCACTTACCTTGGTACGCAGACGGTACTTGGCCGGCATATCTATGCCGTGGGCGGCAATCTGGAAGCGACACGCCTCTCTGGCGTGAACGTGGCGCGGGTGAAGTTGGTAGTGTTCGCCATCATGGGTCTGATGTGCGCCTTCGCCGGCATCATCAACACCGCGCGCCTCGCCGCCGGCTCGCCTTCCGCAGGCAGCAACGGCGAACTTGACGCCATCGCCGCCTGCTTTATCGGCGGTGCCTCTATGCGCGGTGGCGCGGGGACGGTGCATGGCGCGCTGATCGGCGCCCTAGTGATGGCTAGCCTCGACAACGGCATGTCGATGATGGATGTGGATACCTACTGGCAGTACATCGTGAAGGGCACGATTCTGGTGCTGGCGGTGTGGGTGGATGTGCTGTCGGGGTCGCAGCGGGATTGAGGGCTCCCGCCGGCCTCCGTCGAGGAAAGGTTATGGAAGTCGGGTTTCGTGCCGGGCGGGTGGCATGCCATCGGCATAGAAATCGAGTGCGGTGACGGCACCTCGGGTATCGCGAATAACCTTGATGTGGTCGGTTTTGTCGGACGGGAAAAAGAGTACGTCGTCCTTGGCTACAGCCAAGGCTCGCTTGGGACCGCCGTCGCGTTGTATGACCAAGTTTCCGTGTTCGATGGAAAGGATGTGCTTTGCATTTTCGGCAATGCGATAGGCGCCGCTCAGTCCCTGCAAATAGGCAGTGCTCGCCATGGCAGCATCCAGTTCGGCATAGGGTTTTCCGATGGCTAGCGCTCCCAGCCGGTGAGCGAGTGAGCGTGGGCTCGGTGAGCCGGCATCGGTGTTGGCGAGTACCACCACCGTGACATGCTGTGTCGGGAAATAGGTCAACTGGGATGCGAAACCGTCAATGCCGCCGTTGTGCTCGATGATGGATTCCCCGCGCACGGTTCCCAGCATCAGACCATATCCATAAGGCACCGGATCGCCGCGAGCCGTGGACTTCGGACTCGACATGGTCTGGTAGAGCCCTGCGGGCAGCGCGCGGTCAGTAGCGAGCGCGCGCATCCATCGAAAGAGATCGTCCGTGGTGGATACGAGCGCGCCGGCTGCGCCAGGGCCGCTGATCGTGACGTAAGGTGCCTGCGTGACCTTGCCAGATTCATTCTGGCTATAGCCCGACACGAGCCCCGGCACGATGGCGTCATCGGCATAGAACGCGGTGTGGTCCAGCCCGATTCGCGCCGTCAGCTGATCGTGGATAGCTTCGGCCCAGGGCTTTCCGGTGACTTTCTCCAGGACCGCGCCGAGCAGGATGTAGCCCGAGTTGCTGTAGGACCAGGCGGCGCCCGGTTCAAAGTCGGGGGCTTTCGCAGCAATCAGTTTTACCAGCGAGGGCGTGTCCAACGGCTTGCCCGGATCGGCATCCCAGTTGTCGCTGACGCCTGAGGTATGGCTCAGTAGCTGAGCGAGGGTGATGTGCCCGCCGTTAGGAAAGTCCGGCAGGTACTTCGATAGTGGATCGTCCAACGACAGTTGACGGGTCGCACTCAGTCGAACCATCGCTGCCGCCGTAAACGTCTTGGTGATGCTGCCAATACGAAATACGTGCTGCGGAGTGAGCGCGACATTCAGATCGAGGTTTGCCTTGCCGTAGGCACCGCGATAGATGACCTTATCGTCTTGCGCTACGAGCACGCTGGCCCCGGGAGCATCATTCCCGACACTGCTGCGAAGCATGGCATCCAGCTGGTGCGCCAGATCGTTCTTGTCCGCGGGATAGGCAAGGGCTTGCAGAGACAACGTGCAAAGCATGATGCAGGCGATCCGTTTTCTGCGCATCGATCTTTCCTTGTTGGTATGCCGATCCATGAGACGGCCGTGTACGTGGGGGAAGGCGGTTTGCCTATTCCTTCCGCACCGGCGCGCCATATTGCAACGCATCCGAGATATCGCTCGCCGCCTGCCGCAACTGTGCCTGCGTGTGCAGCATGGTGATCGACGAGGCGCGGCGCTCGATGAAGGGAATGGTGAGCGCACACACCGCATGGCCGTGCTCCATCACCGGGGCGGAGAGGTCGGTGACGCCGTCGACGATATGGCTGGGCGCGCTGGCGTAGCCGCGGGCGCGCACCTGCGCCACCAGCTTGAGAAGCTTCTTGCGGTCGAGGTCGGGCTCGTGGGTGGCGATCATGTCCAGCCACAGGTTGCGGATCTCGTCGCTCTGATAGGCCAGCAGCACATGGCCGGAGGTGGCCTGCGACATCGGGCGGCGATGGCCGACGCGCACCACCAGGCCGATTTCGCCGGGCGGATCGATGCGGGCGATCACCACGATCTGTTCGCGCGAGGGCACCACCAGATGGCAGGACTGTTCCACCAGGTCGGCGAGGCGATGCATCACCGGTAGCGCGGCTTCGACCGCGGTCTTGAGCTGCGGCTGCTCCATGCCGAGGCGGAACAGGCGCGGCGTGATCGAGTAACCGGTGTCACCTTCGCCGCGGGTGATGTAGTCGCGCTCTTCCAGCACCTGCAGCATGCGGAAGATCTCGCCGCGTGAGCGGCCCACGCCCTCGGACACTTCGGCAATCGTCAACGGTGTCGGCGAAGCGGCAAGGAGTTCGAGAATGTCCAGGCCTTTGTCCAGCGCCGGCGCGCGGTACTTGGGTGGTGTCTTGGGCATAACGCGATGGGATCCCCCGAGTGATGGTGAAGCTTGCCTCAACTGTGATGCACGTCGCCACGCAAAGGTTGCCGCGTGGATGGACGTCTGGACGTCGATGCTGCGATGCGACTTGTGCTACAAGTGAATATATTGTTCATATTTGCACATCGAGTCGAGTCTTGTCATTGGCCCCGCATGACGGGCGCCGCCTAGCGGGAGCAGCGATTTGGACATGCAACACAACGGCTGGGGTACCGAGCACCGGCCGGCGGCGACCGCGCAGGCCGCCCAGGTTTCTCGCCGTTCCATGCTTCCCCTGGTGCTGATCGTCAGCCTGTTTTTCCTGTGGGGCGTCGCCAACAATCTCAATGACGTATTGATCGCCCAGTTCAAGAAGGCCTTCGTGCTCAACGATTTCCGCGCTGGCCTGGTGCAGAGCGCGTTTTATCTGGGTTATTTCCTGGTAGCGATGCCGGCCGGCATGTATATGCGGCGCTTCGGCTACAAGAGCGCGGTGGTGTTCGGGTTGGCGCTGTATGGCATCGGCGCGCTGCTGTTCTGGCCGGCGGCGGAGCTGCGCACGTATGGCTTCTTCCTGTTCGCGCTGTTCGTGATCGCCAGTGGGCTGGCTTTCCTGGAAACCTCAGCCAATCCCTTCGTGACCTTGCTGGGGCCGCGCGAATCGGCGGCGCAGCGGTTGAATCTGGCCCAGGCTTTCAATCCGCTCGGCTCGATCACCGGCATTCTGATCGGCCAGCACTTTATCTTCTCCGGCATCGAACGTTCCCCCGACGAACTGTCCGCGATGAGCGCGGCAAGCCGCGCGACGTATCTCGCGCAGGAAACGGCCGCGGTGCAGTGGCCTTATCTGGTGATCGGGCTGGTGGTGCTGGGCTGGGGATTGCTGATCCTGCTCACGCGTTTCCCCGCCGTCCATGCAGTGGGCGAAGAGCCGGCGGCAGGCGAGGGTGCGTTGCGGAGACTGCTGCGCGACCGCCGCTTTACCTGGGCCATGCTGGCGCAGTTCTTCTATGTCGGCGCACAGGTCGGCGTGTGGAGCTACCTGATCCGCTATGTGCAGGCGAGCGTGCCGGGTACACCGGCCAAGGCCGCCGCGAACTTCCTTACCGCATCGCTGGTGTGTTTCATGGCGGGACGTTTCGCGGGCGGCGCCCTGATGAAGTATCTGGCGCCGCGCCGCCTGCTGGCTCTGTTCGCGGCGATCAATATCGCACTGACCGTGTTTGCCATCCTGATGCCGGGCTACGCGGGTGCATGCGCCCTGGTCGCATGCAGCTTCTTCATGTCGGTGATGTACCCCACCATCTTCGCGCTGGGCGTGGAAGGCCGCGGCGACGACGAACGCAAGCTCGGTTCCGCATTGCTGGTAATGACCATCATTGGCGGCGCAGTGCTCACCGCAGCGATGGGCGCGGTATCCGATGCGGGCGGCATTGCGAGAGCAATGGCGGTGCCGGCAGTGAGCTTTGTGGTGGTGCTGCTGTTCGCGCGCCGCCAGCAGGCGGGAGCCTGATATGCCGCGCCAGTATTTCGCCCTCGACCTGCGCGATGACGCGCTCGCCATAGCTGAATACGAACGCTGGCATCAGCCCAGTCAGATCTGGCCGGAGATCGTCGCCTCGATCCGCGCCGCCGGCATAAGCGATCTGGAAATCTTCCGTACCGGTAATCGCCTGGTGTTGGTGATGGATGTGCCCGACGGTTTCGATGGCGCGGCCAAACAGGCCGCCGATGCTGCCGATCCGCGTGTGCAAGCGTGGGAGGCGTTGATGAATACGTTTCAGCAGCGGCTGCCGTGGGCGAAGGCGGGGCAGAAGTGGGTGCCGATGGAGAGGGTTTTCTCTCTTGCCGAGTGCATTAGAGAGTAGCTGATAGGCGTCTTCGCTTTTGCTATGGCCTTGGCGCTGCTCTTGATCCCCAACGCCCCTATGTAGTGATGGGGGCTGGACGATTGGGCCCTGAAGAAACCCATCCCGACGCCTGACACTGGAAAAGGCGCAGCTACAGAGCACACCGCCTGCTCTCAGGCCATTTCTCTTTGGTTACTTTCTCTTTGGGCCAGCAAAGAGAAAGTGACTCGGACCGCGGCAGCGGTTCGAAAGCCCGCGGCAGGCGAGCCCGGTCGCGACAGCGCGACAATCGAAGCGACAACGCCACTGGATTCCGGCCTACGCCGGAATGACGAAGTAGGAGGGATTGGCGCGAGACCACCCCAAGATTCGACCTAAATCAGGCCGCGGCAAGAAAGCGCAAAGCGAGATCAGCGTCGCCAGATCACCTCAGGCGAAATCGCCCGCACGTCCGTCTGCCCCGTCAACGCCATACTCACACTCAACTCGCGCCGAATCATCTCGATCGCCTTCGTCACCCCAGCTTCCCCCATCGCCCCAAGCCCATAAAGAAACGCCTTGCCAATCAACCCGGCACGTGCGCCGCTGGCCAGCGCCTTGAGCAGATCCTGTCCACTGAGAATGCCGCCATCAAACAGCACCTCAAGGCGGTTGCCGACTTCCTGCACGATGGCGGGCAGCACATCGATGGTGGCGGGAGCGCCATCGAGCTGGCGACCGCCGTGGTTGGAGACGACGATGGCGTCGACACCGTGATCCGCGGCAAGGCGTGCGTCGCGCGGGTCCATGATGCCTTTGAGGACCAGCTTGCCGGGCCATAGCTCGCGGATCCAATCCAGATCTTTCCAGGTGATGGTGGGGTCGAACTGGCTGGCGATCCATTGGGCGAGCGTGGTGAGGCTGTCGGTGCCGCCGATGCGGCCTTGCAGGTTGCCGAACGAACGGCTCGGTGCGCGCAACACGCTCCACGCCCAGCGTGGTTTGCTGGCGATATCGAGCAGGTTGTGCAGAGTGAGTTTGGGCGGCACCGACAGACCGTTCTTGATCTCGCGGTGGCGTTGGCCCTGCACGGTGAGGTCGGCAGTAAGCATCAGCGCCGAGCATTCGGCCGCTTTGGCGCGGCCGATCAGTTCACGTGCGAAGCCGCGGTCTCGCATCACGTAGAGCTGGAACCAGAACGGTTTGTCGACGGCGGCGCGCACCTGCTCGATGGAGCAGATCGACACCGTGCTCAGGCAGAACGGAATACCGGCTGCCTCCGCCGCGCGTGCGCCGAGGATTTCACCGCTGCCGTGCTGCAATCCGGTAAGCCCGGTCGGTGCGATGGCGAGTGGCATCGACACCGGCTGGCCGACGATCTCCGTGGCGAGCGAACGCTGGTCGACGTCGATCATCACGCGCTGGCGCAGCTGGATGCGCTCGAAGGCGTGGCGGTTCTCGCGCAAGGTTACTTCGTCATAGGCGCCGCGGTCGGCGTATTCGAAGAACGCCCGCGGCACGCGGCGGCGGGCGAGTTCGCGCAGATCCAGCACGTTGGTGATCGGCGTGGCCATGGTGGTTCCTCAGCTCAGGCGCTCAGGGCTTGGGTGGGTTCCTGCCAGGCGGGGCCGTCCGGAAAGCGGAACTCGGCAATCGAGGCTTCGAACATCTGCGCCGAGAAGCCCGGTGTGGTCGGCGCCAGATAGCGGCCGTTGCGGATGGTCACCGGGTCAACGAAGTGCTCATGCAGGTGATCGACGAATTCGATGGCGCGGTCCTCTTTCTTTCCGGTGATCGCCACGAAGTCGGCCATCGCCAAGTGCTGCACCAGTTCGCACAGGCCTACGCCGCCAGCGTGCGGGAATACGCGCACGCCAAACTTCGCCGCCAGCAGCAGGATCGCCAGGTTCTCGTTGACGCCGCCGACACGCGCGGCGTCGATCTGCACCAGGTCGACAGCGCCGGCCTGGAACAGCTGTTTGAACATCACGCGGTTGTGCGTGTGCTCACCGGTGGAGACTGGCGTGGGCGCGATGGCGCGGCGGATGGCGGCATGGCCCAGCACGTCGTCGGGGCTGGTCGGTTCTTCGATCCAGGCCAGCTGCACGTCGGCCAGCCGGCGCAGCCATTCAATGGCGCGATGCACATCCCAGCGCTGGTTGGCATCCACGGCGATGGAAATATCAGGCCCCACTTCGGCGCGCGCCAGACGGCAGCGGCGCACATCGTCCTCGACGTTGTGGCCGACCTTGAGCTTGATGGTGCGGAAGCCGCTGGCCACCGCTTCGCGTGCGAGGCGCAGCATCTTTTCGTCCGAATAGCCGAGCCAGCCAGGCGAGGTGGTGTAGGCGGGATAGCCTTCGGCCAGCAGCTGTTCGATGCGCTGCGCCTTGCCGCGTTCGGCAGTGCGCAGCAGTTGCAGGGCTTCGTCGGGCGAGAGCGCGTCGGCGAGGTAGCGGAAGTCGATCACGCTCACCAGCTGTTCCGGCGTCATGTCGGCGATAAAGCGCCACAGCGGCTTGCCGGCATGACGCGCGGCCATGTCCCACGCCGCGTTGACCACCGCGCCGATGGCCATGTGCATCACACCCTTCTCGGGGCCGAGCCAGCGCAGCTGCGAGTCGCCGATCATGCGCGCGGCGAAGCCGCCGAGGTCGCCGATCACTTGGTCGAGACTCAACCCGACGACGTAGGGGCGCAACGCATCGAGCGCGGCCTTCTGCACGTCATTGCCGCGGCCAATGGTGAAGACCAGCCCATAGCCGGCGAGGCCGTGCGGATCGTCGGTGCGCAGTACGGCGTAGGCGGCTGAGTAGTCCGGATCCGGATTCATCGCGTCGGAGCCATCGAGCTCGCGCGAAGTCGGAAAGCGTACGTCGTAGGTATCCAGTGCGGTGATTTTCACCATGCGTCCGGCCTCCTTGTGCCGGAGAGAAGCAATGTCGTGACGGGACGGCTCATCGTGCGTTGCCTTGGTCGGCGGGATGCGCATGCACTTGCTGGCGCTGTCGGCCGAGCCCGTCGATACCGAGTTCGATGACGTCGCCGGGGCGCAGATAGGTGGGTGGCTTCAGACCCAGGCCGACGCCGGCAGGCGTGCCCGTGCTGATGACATCGCCGGGCATCAGCGTCATGTAGCGGCTGATGTAGCTGACTAGCTTGGCGACGCCGAACACCATGTCGCTGGTGTTGCTGTCCTGGTAGCGATGGCCGTTCACTTCCAGCCACAGGCGTAGGCTCTGTGGACCGGGCACTTCGTCGGCGGTAACCAGCCAGGGGCCGATCGGGCCGAAGGTGTCGCAACTCTTGCCCTTCACCCACTGGCCGCCGTGCTCGAACTGGAATTCGCGCTCCGACAAGTCGTTGACCACCACGTAGCCGGCGACGTGCGACAGCGCGGCATCCACCGGTACGTCGCGCGCGGTCTCGCCGATCACCACGCCCAGCTCCACTTCCCAGTCGGTACGCGTCGAGCCGCGCGGGATTACCACATCGTCGTTGGGTCCCATGATCGCGCTGGTGGCCTTCATGAACAGCACCGGCTGTTCGGGCACGGCCGCGCCGGTTTCGGCGGCGTGCTTGGCGTAGTTCATGCCCACGCAGATCATCTTGCCCACGGGTGACACCGGCGCGCCAAAGCGCGGTCTGCCTTTGACTTCAGGCAGGGTGGCCGGATCGATGCTGGCGAGGCGCTTGATGTTCTCGCGACTGAGTGCGGAGGGATCGATATCGGCGACGGCGTCGGACAGATCGCGCAGCACGCCGTTGGCGTCGATGAGGCCGGGTTTCTCGGTGCCGTGCGCACCGTAGCGGACCAGTTTCATCTTGTTCGTTCCTTCAGTTGGACCAGCCGCCGTCCACCACGTGGATCGTGCCGGTAGTGAATGCGGATTCGTCAGAGGCGAGGTACAGCGCGAGCGCGGCGATTTCTTCCGGCGTGCCGAGGCGGCCCATCGGCTGGCGCTCGATAAAGCTGCGCCACACGGCGTCTTCATTGCCGCCCAGCGCGCGCACGCGCTCGCCCAGCGAGGGGGTTTTCACTGTGCCGGGGCAGATCGCATTGCAGCGCACCCCGCGTGCGACAAAGTCGGCGGCGATCGAGCGGGTGAGGCCGATCACCGCGGCCTTGGTGGTGCTGTAAGCGAAGCGGTTGGGTACACCTTTGATGCTGGACGCCACCGATGACATGTTGACGATGCTGCCGCGTCCGCGTTCGAGCATGCCGGGCAGCACGCGCTTGCACAGGTGGAACATGCTGTCGACGTTGATGCCGAAGGAACGCTTCCAGGCCTGCTCGTCGGTGTCCAGGATAGTGCCGGCATGCACGTAGCCGGCGCAGTTGAACAGTACGTCGAAAGCGTCGTTGGCAGCCACCAATGTGTCGATCTCGTCGGGGCGGGTCACGTCCAGGCGCTGCGTGCGGATCGACGGATTCACCGCGGCGAGACTCTCTAGCGCGGCGGTGTCAATATCGGTCGCCAGCACCTGCGCGCCGGCTTCGGCGAAGGCGAGGGCGGTGGCGCGGCCGATGCCGGCGCCAGCGGCAGTGACCAGGGCGTGTTTGCCGGCCAGGCGTGAGTTCATGGCTGGGATTCCTTGTCAGACGAAGAAGGTGCGGCGAGATCGATGCCGTAGAACGCGGCGGCGTTGCCGCCGAAGATGTCCGCTTCGCGTCCGGGCGCGAAGCGATGGGTCAGTGCGCGGGCCAGTGCCAGCCAATGCGCGTAATCGCCGCGCAGGGTCAGCACCGGCCAATCGCTGCCCCACAGCAGGCGCTCCGCACCGAAACAGTCGAAGACGTGTTCGACGTAAGGCGCGATGGCGTCGTCGGGCAGGCCCGGCGCGAGCTGGGTCAGCAGGCCGGAGAACTTGCAGTACAGCGCGGTGCGCTCAGCGAGGCTGGTGATATGCGCGGCCCAGTCGTGGGAGTCGCTGCCGTCGATGGCCGGCTTGCCCGCATGGTCGAGTACGGCGCGCAAGCCGGGTTCGCGTGTCAGCAGCTTGAGCAGCGAGGGCAGTTGGTCGGGACGCACCAGCGCGTCGAAAGCCAAGTCGTGCTGCTGCAGGCTGGCGAAGGCTTTGTCCAGCGCTGGGCGCGCGAGCCAGTCGGGATCGGCGATGTCCTGCGCCATTGGGCGCAGGCCGAGCAGCAGGCCGCGGCCATCGCGCACCAGGCGATCGATGCGTGCATCCACATCGTTCGCTTCAAAATCCACCCAGCCAACCACGCCGGCGATGTTCCGGTTGCTGCGCGCCAGTTCAAACAGGAAACGGGTTTCCGCTTCGGTGGGAGCGGCCTGCACCAGTACGGTGTGCTGCACCTGTGCGGCAGCGCATAACGGGGCGAGCTCGTGCGGCAGGAAATCCCGTTGCAAGGATGCGGGTGCATCCGCCAGCCAGCCATAGTCGCCGCGGCTGACCTGCCAGTAGTGCTGATGCGCGTCGATCAGGGTCATGGTGTGACCGCGCTCGGCGCGAGCAGGCCGGCGGCGCGCAGTTGCGCCCACAGTTCGGGTGGCAGCGCGGTGTCCAGTCGTGAGACCGCGCTGTGCACTTCGCTGGCCGAGCGCATGCCACAGACCACGGTGGCGACGGCCGGATGGAGTAGCGGGAATTGCAGCGCGGCGGCGCCGACGCTGGCGCCGGTCTGCGCCGCGATATCGTAGAAACGCTGCGCACGCGCACGCGTCGGCGCGTCGGCCGGCGCGTAGTTATAGGTATCACCCGGGCCATCGGCGGCGCCAAGGAGGCCGGAGTTGTAGGGCGCGGCGGCGAGGATGGCGACGTCGCGGCGCAGCGCTTCGTCCATGACGCGCGCGCTGTCTTGCTGCTCGAACAAAGTGTAGCGGCCGGCCAGCATGATGGCGTCGAGCGCGAAGCGCGGCATCACCTCCAGGCAGATGGCTTCTTCGTTGACGCCGAGGCCGATGGCGGTACAGATGCCTTGCGCGCGCAGCTCCGCCATCGCGGGCAGGGCTTCGTCCAGCGCCTGGCGCAGGATCTGCGGATGCTGCGCACCGTGCGTGAGCGCGCCGATGTCGTGCAGCAGCAACAGATCGATGCGGTTGGTACGCAGGCGGCGCAGGCTGCTTTCGACCGAACGCAGCACGCCGCCTCGGCTGTAGTCGAAGATCGCCTGGCGGTTATTTACGGCGAAACCGTCGGCGAGCGGCTCGCGGCCTTCGGCGCTTTCGATCAGGCGGCCGACCTTGGTGGAAAGGGTGTAGCTCTCGCGCGGTTTGGCCGCCAGCACGGCGCCAAGGCGTTCTTCGCTGAGGCCGTAGCCGTAATAGGGCGCGGTGTCGAAATGACGGATACCGCGGCGCCATGCATGTTCGATGGCCTGCGCGGCGTCACTCTCGTCCACGCCGGCATACAGGTTGCCGATAGGGGCGCCACCGAAGGAAAGCGGTGTCAGCCCCAGCCGTCTACCGGTGTCAGGGGTGCTCCCGCCTTGCTGCTTGTGGAGGCCAGGTTCCGCCATGCCAGAGCTCCGCGAACTGGAATACCGATAGCGACTTGCACCCCGCCCAGGCCCGCTGATGCGCGGACTCTGGCGGATGCCGGGCGCCTGCTCAACCGCCACGTGCCCGGTCCGAGCAAGTGTGCACATATGAAATATAGTTTTACAAGTGATCTTTGCGTGAGACTGTCGATCGCGAGAATTTCCTGTTGCACTGCAACTTGCATCGATCTATATAAATATGAAACATCAATTCGCCCATGAAATGTGCGGCGAGTCGCTGTACAACCCATCGGGTCTTGGGGCGGGGAGCCTTGAACGTGTATCTACACGAAATGATTTTTGCGTCCGCTCGCGCCTTCCCGGCGCCGGAAAGGCGTGTATCGGGAAGCCAGTCGTGAATGGCCGTGCGGCAGCGATCGGCGGCGGTGTTGTCGATGTGCGCGAACTGCCATGGGTGCGGTCGTCCGGTACGCCGGATGTGATCGCACCCAACACTTGTCCGCCGTTCCTCGCCGCCGATGTGGGTGGCACCCATGCGCGCATGGCGCTGATGACGCCCGGCACCCGCGCCAGTGGTCCTGTGGTGCTGGCGTACAAGGTTTATCGCTGCGCCGACTACGCCGATATGGCCGCGATCGCGCGCGCGTTCTGCGCCGAACTGCCTGAGGCGCCGCGGCAACTGGTGCTGGCCTGCACCGGCTGCGCACTCAACGGCGTGGTCATCAACGAAAGCCTGCCCTGGCCGATCGTGCCGGCCGCGCTCGCCAGCGCACTGCAACTCGACGACGTGCTGGTACTCAACGATTTCGAAGCGCTGGCGCACGCCACGGCTTACATCGATATCGCCCGTTCGCCGTTGGTGAATACGCCGGCTCATTCGGACATTCAGGTGGCCGGACCGATGGTGATCGTCGGGCCCGGCACCGGGCTGGGCGCTGCGGTGCGTCTGCCCGGTACACCGCCGACCGTGCTGGCGAGCGAAGCGGGGCAGATCCAGCTGGCCGCTCGCGTCGGTCGCGAGCTAGAGGTGCTGAGTCTGCTGGCCGCGCCCGATACGCACGTGTCGTATGAGCACGTGTTGTCCGGCCCCGGTCTGCTGCGTCTCTATCGCGCGCTATGTGCCGAAGTCGGGCAGGCGCCAACCTGCGCCGAGCCAGCCGATGTCAGCGCAGCTGCTATCGACGGCAGCGATGCGCGAGCCGTGGAGACCTTGCAGTTGTTCTGCGGCTGGCTGGGTTCCTTCGCTGGCGATCTCGCCATGCTTTATCAGGCCACCGGCGGCATCTGGCTTGCCGGCGGTTTCCTGTCGCGGATCGTGGCGTTCATGCGCCACAGCAGCTTTGCCGAACGCTTCCTCGACAAGGGCGTGATGCGCCCCTTTATGGAAAAAGTCCCGGTGCGCGTCGTAGACCACGGCCAGCTCGGCGTGATCGGCGCGGCCAGCTGGTTCCTCGATCGCCAGGCGCGCGCCAAGGGAGATCGGGCTACAGGAGATCGCGAGTTTCGCTAGTCCGGGCGCGGCATTCCGGCCGCGTGTCTTGCCACCACCACTGTTGCCCGAGGTTTTGTCATGTGTCGATCCGTTGCCTGCTGTCGAACTTGCCTTGGTCAGGTGGAGCACTGAGCGGATGAGCAAGAGTCCGCTGCATCGCTTGGCTATGACGTCCACGTGGATGCTGATGGCTGCGTCGCTCGCGGCGACGGCCGGCACGCCGGACGCGCGCACCATCGAGCAGCAGTGGCGACAGGCCAACAGCAAGTATGACGGCGCGCGGCAGGCGGTGCTCAAGCAGGTCGATACGCAGGCATGGGCCGGGCCATTCCAGCCGGACTGGTCCTCGCTCGCCGAGTACAAGACACCCGATTGGTACCGCGACGCCAAGTTCGGCATCTTCATCCACTGGGGCGTGTACTCGGTGGTGGCGTACAAGGGCGAGTGGTATCCGCGCCACATGTACGAACGCGAAGGGCAGTACGCGAATTACTACCAGCATCAGATCGACACTTACGGGCCGATGCCGCAGGTGGGTTACAAGGATCTGATCCCGAAGTTCAAGGCCGAGCACTTCGATCCGGCCGCGTGGGCAAAGCTGTTCCACGAGGCCGGTGCGCGCTACGTGGTGCCGGTGGCGGAACATCACGACGGCTTCGCCATGTACGACTCGAAGCTGAGCGACTGGACCGCGGTGAAGATGGGTCCCAAGCGCGACGTGATCGGCCAGCTCGCCAAGGCGATCCGCGCGGAGGGCATGAAGCTCGGTCTGTCCTCGCATCGCGCCGAGCACGATTGGTTCTTCGAATACGGCCGCCGCTTCGATTCCGACGTGAACGATCCGCGCTATGCGGCGCTGTACGGTCCGGCGCATCCGCTGCAAGGCGCCAAGGGCGAGGACGGCAAGGAGGTCGACTGGACCTTTGTCTCCGATGCGTATCTGGATGATTGGCTGGCGCGCTCCGCCGAGATCGTGCAGGACTATCACCCGGACCTGATGTATTTCGACTGGTGGATCGGGCAGCCACGTTTCCGCGGCGCACTCGCGCGCTTCGCTTCGTTCTACTACAACCAGGCCGCCACGCGCGGACAGGGCGCGATACTCAATTACAAACTCGACTCGATGCGCACGGGCAGCGGCACGCTCAACATCGAGCGCGGGCAAGCGGCGGACATCCGGCCGCAGCCATGGCAGACCGAGACCTCGGTCAGTCAGGATTCGTGGGGCTATGCCGAGGGCGATACCTACAAGAATCCCGACGAGATCGTGCATCTACTCGCGGACGTAGTGAGCAAGAACGGCAACCTGCTGCTCAACATCGGCCCTAAGGGCGACGGTAGCATTCCCGGCGAAGCGAAGACCATCCTGCAGGCCATCGGCCAGTGGTTGCACGCCAACGGCGAAGCGATCTACGGCACGCGGCCATGGAAGCAGTTCGGCGAAGGTCCGACCAAGGTCGCCGCCGGCACCATGCAGGACAGCAAGACCGCGCCCTACACCGCGCAGGATTTCCGCTTCACCAGCAAGGATGGCCGGCTCTACGCCATCGAGCTGGGCTGGCCCGCCGATGGAAAGGCGGTGATCCATGCCATCGGCGCCGACCTGAAAGTGCGCCGCATTACCTTGCTCGCCACTGGCGCCGAGATTCCCTTCCAGCAGCAGGCGGATGGTTTGCATCTGCGCCTGCCCACGTCACCGAAAGGATTGCATGCTTATGCGTATCGCATTGAACTGCTCTAAGCCCCGCCACACAGCCATACGTCGCGCCTTGAGCGTTGCGTTGCTGCTTGCGGCCGGCAGCGTTCTCGCCGCCGATCCGGCCAGTGCGCCCACCGCGAAAACGCAGAGCCCGCAGCAGAACGATCTGATATGGCAGAAGGCGAGCGCCAAGTTCGAACCGCAGCGCCGCGCCTTGCTGGCGGAAGTGGAGAAGGGCGATGGCGCCGGCCCGTTCCGCGCCGACTGGGCGTCGTTGCAGGCGTATCGCTCGCCGACGTGGTACGACGACGCCAAGTTCGGCATCTTCATCCACTGGGGTGTGTACTCGGTGCCAGCGTTCGGCAGTGAGTGGTATTCGCGCAACATGTACGTGGAGGGTTCCAAAGAATTCGCCCATCACGTTGCCACTTACGGACCGCAAAGCGAATTCGGCTATAAGGATTTCATCCCCAAGTTTAAGGCCGAGCATTTCGACCCGGCCGTGTGGGCCAAATTGTTCCGCGAGGCTGGCGCGCGATACGTGGTACCGGTGGCCGAGCATCACGACGGCTTCGCCATGTACGACTCCAAGCTGAGCGACTGGACCGCGGTGAAGATGGGTCCCAAGCGTGACGTGATCGGCCAGCTGTCCAAGGCGATCCGCGCGGAAGGGCTGCACTTTGGCCTGTCTTCGCATCGCGCAGAACACGACTGGTTCATGGGCAACGGGCGGAAGTTCGCTTCGGACGTGAACGATCCGAAGTACGCCGAGTTCTATGGTCCCGCGCAGGTGCGCATGGCCGGCTCGGACAGCGACGTGCTGTCCACGGACTTCACCTTCGTTTCGCAGGCGTGGCTGGACGACTGGCTGGCGCGCACCACAGAACTGATCGATGACTATCAGCCGGACCTGATCTATTTCGACTGGTGGATCGGCCATCCCACCTTCCGCAACTCGTTGCCGAAGATGCTGGCCTACTACTACAACCAAGATGCAAGGCGCGGCCAGGGCGCGGCACACGGCGTGGTGGTGAACTACAAGCTTGGCGAATTCGCTGATGGCGCGGGCGTGCTGGACGTGGAGCGCGGCCAGCTCACGGGTATCCATCCAACGCATTGGCAGACCGATACCTCGATCAGCAACGATTCCTGGGGCTATATCGAGCATGACACTTACAAGTCACCGCAGGTGCTGATCCATCTGCTCGCCGATGTGGTGAGCAAAAACGGCAATCTGCTGCTCAACATCGGCCCTCGTGCCGATGGTGTGATCCCGCAGGGGGCACAGGACACGCTGCTTAAGATCGGCGGCTGGCTCAAGGTCAACGGCGAGGCGATCTACGGCAGCAAGCCGTGGCGGCAGTTTGGCGAAGGCCCGACCCAAGTGGCGGACGGTCCGTTCCAGGACACCAAGACCAAGCCGTATACCGCTCAGGACTTCCGCTTCACCACCCACAACGGCACGTTGTACGCAATCGAGTTGGATTGGCCGGCGGATGGCAAGGCGGTGATCCGTTCGCTCAAGCCGAGCGACGGCGTGCGCTCGGTGCGGCTGCTCGCCAATGGCAAGGCCGTGGCGTGGAAGCAGCAGGATGATGGCTTGCATGTGACGCTGCCGGCCAAGCCGGTAGGCGAGTACGCCTATGTGCTGCGCATCGAACTCGCCGCTGCGCCGGGGGTGACTCCGTGAAGCGTCTGCTGCTGTTGTTGCTGCTCGTGCCGGCGCTGGCGTTCGCCAAGGCGCCGAGCGCGATGTTCTACATGATGGGGTCGCAGAAATCGATCGACTCCTTCGTCGCGCATGCCGACAAGATCGATGTGCTGGTGCCCACCTGGTATGGCGTGGACGAGAACGGCCTGGTCTCGGGGCAGCCTAACGATTACGTGATGAAAATCGCTAAGGAACATCGCGTGCCGGTGATGCCGATCCTGTCGGCCAATGGCGAGCGCGAGAAGTTTCATAAGCTGCTTGGTAACGTTACCGCGAAGAAGGCGATGATCGCGTCGCTGATCGAACAGGCGAAGCTGCACGGGTTCACCGGCTTCCAGTTCGACTTCGAAAACATCGCCTGGACCGACCGCGATGCGCTGACCTTGATGACCAAGGAAACCGCCGACGCGCTGCACAAGCACGGGCTGAAGCTTTCCATGGCGATCGTGCCGAATGCGCCGGGCTATGCCGGCGGCGGCGCGTTCTCCAAATGGATGTGGGAGTACTGGCGCGGCGCATATGACCTGAAGGCGCTGGCGCAGTCGCTGGATCTGGTCTGCCTGATGACCTATGACCAGCACACACGCTGGACCACACCCGGCCCGGTGGCCGGCATGCCGTGGACGATGGAGCACCTGGAGTACGCGCTGAAAGTGGTGCCCAAGGAAAAGCTTTCGCTCGGCATTGCGCTCTACGGCTATCACTGGTTCGCGGGCAACCCGGTGAAGGACGACGGCAAGGAGTCGTCGAACATCTCGGCGAGCTACATCGATGCGGACGAATCGTTTCCGCTGGCCAAGCAGTTCGGCGTGACGATGCAGTGGGACCCGGTGGAGCACGAATCCTGGTTCTACTTCTATCGCGACGGCATGCGCGAATGGGTGTTCCTGCCGGATGCGCAGGCGTTCCGCGACCGCTACGAGGTAGTGAAGAAATACGGCCTGCAGGGCTTCTGCTCGTGGGTGCTCGGGTCCGAAGACCCGAAGGTATGGGACGAGCTGCCGGAGGCACAGCGATGAGCCGTCGTATCGCGATGGTGGGATTTGTAGTGGTCGCATCGGTCTGGGCCACGCTGGCGCAGGCGGCACTGCCGCTGGTGCCCTATCCGAGCCATGTCGAAGAAGGCAAGGGCAGCTTCGTGCTGGACAAGCAGGTGAGCATCGACGCGCCGACGGATGCGCGCTCGAAAGAGATTGCCGCGTTCCTGCATGACGCCATCGCGGAGCAGGCCGGTATCGACTTGCCGGAGCACGCGACGCGCAAGGGTCGTCATATCGTGCTCAAGCTCGATCCCGCTGTCGCCGGCGATGAGGCTTACCGTCTCGACGTGACGCCGCGTGGCATCGCCATCAGCGCGGCTACCGGCAAGGGCTTGTTCTGGGGTGTGCAGACGTTGCGCCAGCTACTGCCGGTGGCGCCTGCGCAGGCGACCAAGGTATCGATCCCCGCGGTGAAGATCGAAGACGAACCCGCCTTCGTCTATCGCGGCCACATGCTCGACGTGGGCCGGCATTTCTACCCGGTCGCCTTCATCAAGAAACAGCTCGACCTGATGAGCTACTACAAGCTCAACACCTTCCGCTGGCATCTCACCGAAGACCAGGGCTGGCGCATCGAGATCAAGCAATACCCCAAGCTCACCGAAGTCGGGGCCTGGCGCACCGAGCCGGACGGCAGCCGCCACGGCGGCTTCTACACGCAAGAGCAAGTGCGTGAGATCGTGGAGTACGCGCGCCAGCGCAACATCATGGTGATTCCAGAGATCGAGATGCCAGGGCATAGCTCGGCGGCGATCGCGGCGTACCCGGAACTCTCCTGCGCCAAGAAGCCGATCAAGGTGCCGTCGGGCTGGGGCGTGTTTAGCGACGTGTTTTGCCCGGCCGACGAGAACGTCTACACCTTCCTGCAGAACGTGCTGGATGAAGTGCTGCCGCTGTTCCCCTCGCCCTATGTGCATATCGGCGGCGACGAAGTGCCGGCCGGTGCGTGGGCGCATTGCGAGGCCTGCGACAAGCTGATCCGCGAGCAGGACCTGGGCGATGAGAAGGGGCTGCAGAGCTACTTCGTGCGCCGCATGCAGGTGTACCTTGCCGGCAAGGGCAAGACCATGATCGGCTGGGACGAGATCCTGGAAGGCGGCGTCGATCCGTCGGTAGTCGTGGAGGTGTGGCGCGGCGACGAAGGTGCTAACAAGGCGCTCGCCAATGGCAACCGCATCGTCAACGCCAGCCCGTATTACCTCGATACGCCGCTGTCGCGTCTCACAGTGGAAAAACTCTATCTCACCGACCCGCTGGGTGAGTCGGGCCAGGGCCGGCGTGACCGGGTACTGGGCGCCGAAGCACCGCTGTGGAGCGAGCGTGCCGACCCGTTGAATGCGGAGATACGGCTGTATCCACGCTTGATCGCCTTCGCTGAGCGCCTGTGGCGCGGCGGCACGGCCGACGCCGCGAGCTATGCGGATTTCCATCAGCGTCTGCAGGCGCAGTATCCGCGGCTCGATGCGTGGCACGTCGGCTACGGCCCGGAAGACCGCAACGTGGCGGAGTATTCGCTATCGCTCAATGCCGCGCATAACGGCTGGCAGCTGCAAGCACAGCGCGGTTTTGCCGACGTGGAGAATCACTACACGCTCGATGGCAGCGAGCCGACAGCATCATCGCCTGCGTTCACTGACACGTTGGACCTGTCCACGCCCGGCACGTTGCGCGTTGCGCCGTTCCGCAAAGGCCAGGCCTACGACCATCCGCACAGTTTCCAGCTGGAGCGTAGCCAGGCCTTCGGTGCGGCGGCGAGTTATGACCCGGCACCCAGCCCGACCTACAGCCAGCACGGTGCCGCCGCACTCACCGACGGCGTGCTCGGCGGCGAGAACTTCAAGGACGGCACCTGGCTGGGTTGGGAAGAGGCCGATCCGCGCCTCACCGTCGACTTGGGCAACGCCACCGACGTCCATGAGATCAGCGTCGGTGTGCTGCAGCAGGCTGACTCCTGGATCTGGTGGCCGCGCAAGGTGCGCTTCTCGGTCTCCGACGACCAGCAGCACTGGAGGACCTTGCGCGAGGTGAAGGTCACGACTGTCGCCACTGACAGTCTGAGCCATGTGCAGCGCGTGGCGTTCACCGCCACCAAGCCGATCCATACCCGTTACGTCCGCGCGGAAATCACCCGCCATCCCACGCAGGACGATCGTCATACCTGGACCTTTGTGGACGAGCTGATCGTGCGCTGAGGTACCGGTTGTTTTTAGGAGTGGTGGTTTTTAAACAGACGCGGTTCCGTTCGTTACATCCCTCAGGGGAGGGCCAACATCATGGGGAGGATAGTCATGTCACAGGTTGCATTTCGCCGAAGAGCGCTAGCCAATGCCTTGGCAGTCGCTTTGTTCACGCCGTTTGTCGCGCACGCGCAATCGGCTTCCGCGCCGCAGGATGCATCCGCGCAAACACCACCTGCAGAGGCGAGCAAGAA
This sequence comes from Dyella sp. OK004, assembly GCF_900114495.1. Classification (GTDB taxonomy): domain Bacteria; phylum Pseudomonadota; class Gammaproteobacteria; order Xanthomonadales; family Rhodanobacteraceae; genus Dyella_D. The sequence continues at coordinate 229,962 of NZ_FOZI01000005.1, forward strand.
AGCCGCCACGCTGGAAAAAGTCGTGGTGACTGGTTCGCGCATTGCGCGCGCGGAGGTGGAAGGGCCTGCGCCGGTGACGATGATTACCGGTGAGGAGATCAAGAAACAGGGCTTTACCACCGTCTATGAGCTGATGAATTCCATCACTCAGGCGGGTATCGCCGAAACGGCGCCGAGCTGGGGCAGCACCTCTGTCAACGCGCGTCAGTTGAACCTGCGCAACATGGGTTCGAACCGCAGTCTGCTGCTGATCGACGGCCATCGCGTGACCGATTACCCGATGCCGGCCAACGGCAAGACCAATTTCCAGAACTACAACAACATCCCGACCGGCATGATCGATCGCGTCGAGATTCTGGCGACTGGCGCTTCGGCGATCTACGGTTCCGATGCCATCGCCGGTGTGATCAACATCATCCTGAAGAAGAACTATCAGGGCGACGACATCAAGGTGCAGGTCGGCACCTCCAAGCGCGGTGGGCGCGACTTCGCCGACTTCAACTTTGTCGGCGGCAAGTCAGGCCAGAACTGGAACATCGTATACAACTTGCAGCGCAGTCATCGCACGCCGCTGTGGGGCAGTGACCGTCCCTACACGGATTCCGATGCCGATGCTGGCTACGGTGCATGGGACCAGAATGCGCGCATGTTCGGTTATCCGCGCTATACCGGCCTGTCGATGAACGACGCCAACGGCAAATACATCACGCCGCCGGCGGGTGCCTGTTCGCAGGCAGGTTTCAAGAACAATTTCAGCCAGTACCACCAGCAGTCAGTAGCGACTAACGGCCACACGGTCGATCCCACCAACATCACGGATGGCGGCTCCTACTGTGCGCAGAACGCGCTGTTTGGCAACTGGGTGCTGACCCCGGGGCGCGACGACAAAGATGCCTACATCGCTGGTAACTATGATTTCGGCAATGGCCTGCAGGCCTATGGTTCGGTCGGCTTCTGGGACACCAAGGGTGTGTCCAACACGCAGCTGCCGTTCCTGTATCCATACGCAGGCAGTCCGCCGGGGCCGCTGGGTTCGTTCTATGACCAGACTTCAGGACAGGTCATCAGCAACTATTTCAGACAGCTGACGCCGGGTGAGATGGGGACCTACGGCAATACGCACGATAACGAGCAGAACTGGGATCTGCATGCCGGCCTGCGTGGGACGATCCTGGATGGACGCTTCAACTGGGATGCCAACCTGGGCCATGCGAAGTACATCGTTCATGAGAGCTATACCGGTCTGAACGAGCAGGGCATGTTCGACTATTTCTTTGGCAAGCAGCTCGGCACTACCACGGTCGGTGGCACGGTTTATCCCGTCTATGCGGTCAATCAGAATCGGTTCTGGAACCCGATCTCCCCGGCGGACTACCGCACGTTTGGCGTGGGCGGCGAGAACACCGCGGTATCGTGGATGGATCAGGCCTCACTGAACCTCACCGGCGACCTGTTCAATACCTGGGCCGGCCCGGTCGGCTTCGCTGGCGTACTGGAAGCGAATCACGAGGGTTACAAGCTTAGCCCGGATGCGCGTGGTAATAACGCCAACTTCAGTGATCCGTTCCAGGACTACAACGCCGGTGGTGGTACTCGCACGCGCTTCTCGGTGGGTACGGAGTTCCGCATCCCGCTGGCCTCGACGTTGACCGCGACACTTTCCGGCCGCATCGACAAGTACCGCGATGCAAGCAGCACGGATTTGGCGAAGACCTGGGGTGCGGCCGTCGAGTGGCGACCGCTGGACGGTGTGTTGTTGCGCGGCACCTACGGCACCAACTTCCACGCGCCGGACATGCAGTACATCTACAAGCAGGATTCGCAGTCCACGGTCGGCATCTACTCCGACTACTACCAATGTATCGCCAACCATCAGTCCACTTGCGAAGCTGTCCAGCATCCGTCCTATTACACGTTGCATGCGGCAGGCGGTAGAAACTTGTTGCCTGAAACGGGCCATTCCTGGAGCTACGGCTTCGTATGGGATGTGAACTGGGTGGAAGGCTTGGCCATATCCGCCGACTACTGGCACATGGGCATCGACAATGCGATCGACAATGTCGACAAAGACACCGTGCTGAAAGACGAAGCGGGTTGCCGTACCGGCTTGCAGGTGGGCGGCGCGCCGTACACCACGCATACGCAGGGTTCGGAGTACTGCAAACAGGTGGAGGCGAACGTTATTCGCGATGCCAACGGCAACGTCACCGCCGTCTACACCGGTCCGATCAACCAGAACAAGCTCTACGTCAGCGGTGTGGATGCCAATATCACTTACCGGCTGAAGACGCAGGACTGGGGCAACTTCAACTTTGCACTCGACTGGACGGACAACCTCTCGTACAAGCTGCGCAAGTACGCCAACGATCCGCTGCTGAACACCCGCTACGACCGCGTCGCGACCAGGACGCGCGCTACGGTGAATTGGCGGAACGGCCCGTGGGACGTGACGCTTTATGGCGATCGCCAGGGCGGTGTGCGCGCACCGCACTATGGTGGTTGCGAAGTGCTGGCCAACGGCATCACGCCGGGCCTAGGCGACGCGGATTGCGTGGTCTACCAGGGCCATACCCCGTCGTGGATCACCTATAGCACCACCATCGGGTATCGCTTCAACGAGCGCATCAAGCTTGGCTTCACCGTATCCAACATCTTCGACAAGGTGGGCTATATCCCGTACTACGCGGGTGGCTTCGAGTTCATTCCGACCTTGAATGGGGCGAATTACAACGGACGTGAGCTTTCGTTGCAGCTTGAGTACAAGCTTGATTGACCGAAGTAGCCTAGATGCCGTCTCTCGCTGTGAGCGGGAGACGGCATCTAGGTATAGATCACGAAGCGAGTGCGCAGTTCACAGGCTGCCGAGTTCTTCAAAGGTTTTTGTTGGCTCTTCTATTGGATGAAGGCCTGGAAAGGAGGCAGGTGTAGAGCGTTGGTGATTTGGTTGTGGTGATCTCAACACATGATGGTTATCTAGGAGAAAAGCATGAAAATGGCAAAAGCTTTTATGGTTTCGATCCTGGTGGCTGCTGGAGTTCTAAACATCACACCCGCTTCGGCGGCGCACTTCACGGTAGGTGGAAGCCTTGATGGCAATTTCCAGATCGCTGGCACGGTGAGCTTCTGGGCATCATCGGGGCCTGGTTCACCGCAGACCTTCTTTCCTGATCAAAGCGATGTTGACACCCCTGCGGACAACGGCATGCCCATCACTGTGCTTCCGAATCCAGACTCTGCAGCTAATTTCTACAACTGCAACATAACCATGCAAGGAAACGTAACGAATGGGGCCGCTTACATCACCTCGATGAGAGTTATTGGGACCACGCCGGTGTGCAATCGCATAGAGCAGTCCTTGTCTTCGCAAGGTCACTTTCCGTGGAAAATGCATGCGCTTTCTCAGCCTGGCGCTGCCACGGCGATGATAAAGGGCTGGGTCTTCTACTCGGCTGGTTTATTCAGCTGCTCAAATGCGACCGTTATGATCAATCTGGGTGGGGGCTACGCTTCTTTTGACCAAGTTGCCGGAACGGGGGGCTGTCATGTGACGACTTTCGGAGATGCCTCCGTGGTATCTCCCTCGGTAGATGTCGTCTACCCATAGCCTGAATTTGTGTGTGACCTGCGTGGTAGCGGATGGCCGTGTTCCAAGTAAAAGGCGCGCGGTCATCCCATCGGTAAATAAGGTGGATTAATGCTATTTCGTCATCTTTCTCGACTCACGTTTGTGTGTGTGTTCACTTTGGTGCTAGGTGGTCGTGTGCTTGCACAGACGGCTGGCGAATTGCGACCCTCGCCGCAGCAATCGCACTGGCAGGATCTGGAATTCGGCGTGATCGTGCATTTCGGCACCAACACCTTCCTCGACCGCGAGTGGGGCGATGGCAAGGCCGACCCCAAAGTGTTCAACCCTGATCGCGTCGATGCCGCTCAATGGGCGCGCGCCAGCCGTGCGGCGGGTGCGAAGTACATGGTGATGGTCGCTAAGCATCACGACGGCTTCGCGCTGTACCCGACTGAGCAAAGCAACTATTCGGTGAAAAGCAGCCCGTGGCAGAACGGCAAAGGCGATCTGGTGCGCATGGCTTCCGATGCCGCGCGTGCGGAAGGGCTGGAATTCGGCATCTATCTGTCGCCGTGGGATCGCCACGAGCCACGCTATGCGAACAGTAAGGCCTATGACGCCTATTACCTCGCGCAGATGGACGAGCTGGTGCAGCACTATGGTCCGCTGACCGAGTGGTGGCTGGATGGCGCTGGCAGCGGCGGTCATGTCTACGACTTCAGCAAATATCTGGAAGAGCTGCGCACCTACCAGCCGAACGCGATGGTGTTCGCCGATATGGCGCTGTTCGAGTACGGCGACATCCGCTGGGTGGGTACCGAGGACGGGCACATCCGTGGCGAGAACTGGAATGTGATCGACCGTCACGGCTATTTGCGCTGGCGGCCGGTGGAAGTGGATACGCCGCTGCACAAGCTGCACTGGTTCTGGCACCCGGACGACGAAGCGACGCTGAAGAGCGTCGCCGAGCTGATGGATATCTGGGAGAACAGCATAGGGCGCGGCGGCCAGCTGATGCTGGGCATCGCGCCGGATCGCCACGGCCTACTGCCCGACGCCGACGTGAAGCGGTTGGAAGAATTCGGCAAGGCGGTGCAAACGCGCTATGGGGACGCCGCCAATCTGGCACGCAAGCACGTCAAAGCCGATCCCGAAGCGGAGCGCGCGCTTGATGGCGACCGCGATACGTTCTGGTCAGCGCCGGAAGGTTCGCATCACGCGGTGCTCGAAATGGATCTTGGCCGCCCGGTGACCTTCGACCGCACGCTGAGCATGGAATGGCTCGACGCCGGCCAGCAGGTCCGCAACTATGCGGTGGAGATCTGGGACGGACACGCCTGGAAAGCGGTGGCGCATGCCGAGGCGATCGGGCATATGAAGGTCGATACCTTTGCCCCGGTCACAGCACAGAAAGTGCGCTTGCATATTCTGTCCAGTGTGGGCACGGCGCGCATCCGCGAATTCCAGGTGTTCGACGGCCGCGCCCGCTGAGTATCGATCGTGACGACAAGGAACATGTTCATGCAGCGAAGCCATCCGATCACGCGCCTGCAATACCTGCTGGCGGTCACTCTTCTGTTGGCCGGTGGCCACGCAACGGCCGCGCCGCTCGCCACCCAGGTGCTGCAAAGCGGCTGGCAGTTCCATCTGGCAACGGGATCGGCTGCGGCCAAGGGCCACCCGGAGGCCGCCGAATGGCAAGCGGCTACGGTGCCCGGCAGTGTGCAGACCGACTTGCTCGCAGCCGGGGTGATCGGCGATCCGTTCTATCGCGACAACGAGGCGCGGCTGCAATGGATTGGCCTGGCGGACTGGGACTATCGCCTGAGCTTCAAGGTGGATGCGGCCACGCTCAAGCATGAGCATGTGGAGCTGGTGTTCGACGGTCTGGATACCTTCGCCGACATGTCGCTCAACGGCCGCAAACTGCTTGCCGCGGACAATATGTTCCGGCGCTGGCGGGTGCCGGTGAAGGGCGTGCTGCGTGCGGGCGACAACCGGCTGGAAGTGCGCCTGCATTCGCCCATCGCGCGCCTGCTGCCGTGGCTGCTCAAGCAGCCTTATGCACTGCCGGGTGAATTTGATTCGGCCTTCGGCGACGAGCCCAAGGGCAAGCAGACCGCCAATTACCTTCGCAAGGCTAACTACCAGTACGGCTGGGACTGGGGCCCGCGCTACGTCACCCTTGGCATCTGGCAGCCGGTAAAGCTGGAGAGCTGGGATCGCGCACGCCTCGCCGATTTCCATATCGCGCAACAGCACGTTGACGCTGAAACGGCGGAGCTGCGTGCGGAGACGACGGTGCAGGCCGATCAGGCCGGCAAGGCTGAGCTGGCGGTGAGCTGGATCGCACCGGACGGCAGCCGCCACGATGCAACGCAGGAGGTCGAGCTGCGCAAGGGCGACAACACGCTCAACCTGCCGATCCGCATCGAGCAGCCGCAACGCTGGTGGCCAGTGGGCTATGGCCCGCAGAACATGTATCGCTTCGAGGCTACGCTCAGTAGTAACGGCGAGACCTTGGCCAGCGCGGAACGCAGCACGGGCCTGCGCAGCGTGGAGCTGCGTCGCGACAAGGATGCCTGGGGTCGCGGCTTCGCGTTCGTGGTGAACGGCGTGCCGATCTTCGCCAAGGGCGCCAACCTGATTCCGTTCGACAGCTTCCCGACCCGTGTTACGCAGGACGGTATGGCGCAGATCCTGCGTTCGGCGCGCGACGCCAACATGAACATGCTGCGCATGTGGGGCGGCGGCCATTATCAGAGCGACGCTTTTTACGAGGAGGCCGACAAGCTCGGCCTGATGATCTGGCAGGACTTTATGTTCGGCGGTGCGATTCCGCCGTATGACGAGGCCTATCGCGAGAACACCCGCATCGAGGCGGTGGAGCAGGTCACGCGGCTGCGCGACCATCCCAGCATCGTGCTCTGGTGCGGCAACAACGAAGTGCAGACCGGCTGGGAGGCCTGGCCGGATCGCGAGAAGTTCCGCCAGTCGATTTCCGCCGAAGAGCGCGCAAAGGTGGAGCAGGGCATGAAGACCCTGTTTGGTGAAACTCTGCGCAACGTGGTGCACCAGTACACGCCCGATGTGCCGTACTGGGCCAGCTCGCCCAGCACCGATTACGAGGGGCCGGCCAACCAGCTCACCGACGGCGACTACCACTCGTGGAGCGTCTGGTCCGGGTCGAAGCCGATCGAGGACTACCTCATGAGCACGCCACGCTTCCAGTCCGAGTACGGCCTGCAGTCGTTTCCGGTGCTGGCGACGGTCAAAGCCTTCGCCGCCGATGAAGACATGTCGCCGAATTCGCCGGTGATGCGCGCGCACCAGAAGTTCGCCAATGGCGACGGCAACGACCGCCTGCTGTTGTATATCCGCAAGTACTACGGCGAGCCGAAGGACTTCGCTTCCTTCGTCTACCTCAGCCAGGTGATGCAGGCCGAAGGCATCGAGCTGGCGGCGGAGCACCTGCGCAGCACGCGGCCGCAGGCGATGGGTTCGCTGTACTGGCAGTTGAACGATGTGTGGCCGGGCGCCTCGTGGTCGAGCGTGGATTACTTTGGACGCTGGAAGGCGCTGCAGTTCCATGCGCGCCGCTTCTATGCGCCGGTGCGCGTGGCGGCGATCCATCGCGAAGGGCATAGCGACGTGTTCGTGCTGTCCGACCGCACCGAGCCGTTCCAGGCCACGTTGCGCAGTCGCGTGATGAATATGGAAGGCAAGGTGCTGCGTGAGCGCAAGCAGTCGATCAAGGTAGCCCCGCTGGCCAGCACCAAGCTTGCCAGTCCCACCGACGCCGAACTGCTGCATGGCGCTGACCCGCGCAAGACCTTCGCGGTCTACGAACTGCTCGACAGCAAGGGCACGTTGTTGTCGCGGCATCTGCTGTTTGTGCAGCCGCCGATTGCGCTGCAACTGCCCGATCCCGAGCTGAAGGCGGAACTGCGCGACAACGGGCAGGGCATGGTGCTGGAAGTCAGCGCCGGGCGCCTTGCGCGCGAAGTGTGGGTGGACTTCGGCGGGCTCGATGCCACCGTGGAAGACAACGCTTTCGATCTGCTGCCCGGCGAGAAGCGGGAACTGCGCGTGGACAGCCGCGAAAACCTCGATGCCCTGCGCGGCGCGTTGCGTGTACGTTCGCTGGCGGGCGCGACGCAACCGGTGACGGAGAAAAAACCATGAGTACCTCGCGCCGCGACATGCTGAAGCTGATGTCCTTCGCGTTCGGCGCTGCGGCGCTTGGTCGTGCGCGACCCGGCTGGGCCGCATCGGGCGCGCGCTTCGTGAGCAAGCGTCCGCCGGTGGGTAAGCGCAAGTTCACCAGTGCGGCGGTGGAGCAGTTGATCGCGCGCACCAAGGCGCGCATCGCTGATCCCGAACTGGCCTGGCTGTTCGAGAACTGCTTTCCGAACACGCTCGACACCACGGTGGAGCTGGGCACTCTGCGCGGCAAGCCGGATACCTTCGTGGTCACTGGCGATATCGACGCGATGTGGCTGCGGGATTCCTCCGCACAGGTCTGGCCCTACGTGCCGCTTGCGGCCCAGGACGAAGACCTGCGCCGCCTGTTCCGCGGGCTGATCCGCCGTCAGGCGGTATGCATTGCCATCGATCCTTACGCCAATGCCTTTCTGCCCGATCCGACGGCGAAAACCAATCTGGACTGGGCCCAGCACGACGCGACCGACATGCGCCCCGGTGTGGCCGAGCGCAAATGGGAGATCGATTCGCTGTGCTATCCGGTGCGGCTGGCCGCGGCCTATTGGAAGGCCACCGGCGATCGCACGCCGTTCGACGACGACTGGCGCGCCGCGATGCGTCTGGTGGTGGCGACGTTCCGCGAGCAGCAGCGCAAGCACGGGCCGGGGCCGTATCACTTCCAGCGGCGGTCGGAGATCCCGACGGAAAGCCAGTTCCTTGGCGGCTATGGCAATCCGACGCAGCCGGTGGGGCTGATCCATTCGATGTTCCGTCCCTCCGACGACGCCTGCCTGTATCCCTTGTTCATTCCTGGCAACCTGTTCGCCGTGTACGCACTACGCGAACTGGGGCCAATGACGCTCGCACTGTTCGACGACAAACCCTTCGCTGAGGAATGCAAGGCGCTGGCCGATGAGGTGGAACATGCCGCCGAGACGCACGGCGTGATGCGCGACGAACACGGCGATGAGGTCTGGGCCTATGAGGTCGACGGTTATGGCAATCAGTTGTTCATGGACGATGCCAATGCACCGGGTCTGCTGAGCCTGGCGTATCTGGGCTGCTGTCCGCTGGACGACGCGCGCTATCGCCGCACGCGGGCGCGGGTATGGAGTACACACAATCCGTACTTCTTCGCCGGCAAGGCGGCTGAAGGTATCGGCGGCCCACACGAGGGCCTGCGCATGATCTGGCCAATGTCGATCATGATGCGCGCCTTCACCAGCCGCGACGATGCCGAGATCCGGCAGTGCCTGCATTGGCTGAAGACCACGCATGCCGGCACCGGTTTCATGCACGAGGCTTTCGATCAAGACGATCCGGCGCATTTCACCCGCGTGTGGTTCGCCTGGGCCAATACCTTGTTCGGCGAGCTGATCGCCGGACTGGCAGAGCGCAAGCCAGCGCTGCTGCACGGCTGAGGTTCTGGCCGACGTTTATTTTTGTTTCGCTACCGGAGTGCAATCCATGGTGACACGCAGGCGTTTCCTGCAAGGCGCAGTGGCCGCGGCCCTGCTGGGCAACGGGCTCAATCCTTTCACCGGTATCCCGGCCGCGCGGGCCGCAGGCGCATCGCCCGCCGGTGGCGCGGCGGATGCGGTGACGGGTGTGTCGCGCTACGTAGATGTGTTCGTCGGCACCGGCGGTCATGGCCATACCTATCCGGGCGCCACGATGCCCTTCGGCATGGTGCAGCTCAGTCCCGATACCTATAACGCGCAGTGGGATGCGTGCTCGGGCTATCACGAGGGCGACGGTTCGATCATGGGTTTCTCGCATACCCATCTGAGCGGCACCGGCGCGAGCGACATGCTCGATGTACTGGTGATGCCAGGTACCGGACCGGTGCAGCTGAAGCCCGGCGATCGCGAATACAAAGGCGTGAATTACCGCTCGCGCTACGACGGCGTGCCGCCGACTAATGACGCACCGACCGCGAGCAACCCGATCGAACGTGGCTACCGTTCGCGCTACGACCGCGCGGACGAACATGCGGTGCCGGGCTATTACCGAGTGCTGCTAAAGGACTACGGCGTGCTCGCTGAGCTCACCGCGACCCAGCGCGCCGGCATACATCGCTACACCTTCCACAACAAGGGCGAAGGTCATCTGCTAATCGATTTCGCCCATGGCTATCGTGACGAGCCAGGCAAGCCGACCAAGGTCAGCGACGCGACCCTGCGGCTGGTCGGGAAGGACACCCTGGTGGGCGGCCGTCGCGTGCATCAGTGGGCGAATGGACGCTACCTCTATTTCGCGATGAAGCTGTCGCGGCCGTTCGATCAAGCCACGCTTTATAGCGGCGACGCACCGCTGGCGACGGGCGAGGCCAAGGGCAACGACCTCAAGGCCGTGCTGCATTTCAAGGATGCGCACAAGGCGCCCTTGCTGGTGAAGGTGGGCATTTCCGCGGTGGATGTCGAGGGTGCTCTGCGCAATCTCGACGCCGAGATTGCGGAGTGGGACTTCGATGGCGTGCGCCATGCCGCGGCGGAAAGCTGGGAGCACGAGCTGAGCCGTATCCAGATTGAAACGCCGTCGGATGATGTGCGGCGGATTTTCTATTCGTCGCTGTATCACACCATGATGGCGCCGACCTTGTTCAGCGACGTGGACGGCCGCTATCGCGGCATGGATCTGGCTGTCCATCAGCTTTCCGAGGGTGCGCACAACTACAGCACCTATTCGCTGTGGGATACCTACCGCGCGCTGCATCCGCTGTACACGTTGTACCAGCCGGAACGCGTGCCCGATCTGGTCAACGGCCTGCTGCGCATGGCGGCGGAAAGCCCCGATGGCCCGCCGGTATGGCCGCTGCAAGGGGTGGAGACCGGCTGCATGATCGGCTATCACTCGGCGGTGGTGGTCAGCGAAGCGGTTGCCAAAGGCTTTCCCGGCATCGATGCCAAGCAGGCCTGGCCTCTGTTCCGCAAGCGTGCGTTTGAAGACGACTACCGCGGCCTGCCGTTCTATCGGAAGCAGGGCTATATCCCCAGCGACAAGGAAGGCGAGGCGGTCAGCAAGACACTTGAATACGCCTACGACGACTGGGCGCTCTCGCATCTTGCAGATGCTGCCGGAGCTACCGAGGACGCGAAGAAACTGCGTGAGCGCTCGCGCAACTACCGCAACGTATTCGACAAGAAGTTGACCTTCGTTCGCCCGCGCGGCAGTGATGGAAAGTGGCTGGAACCGTTCGATCCGCGCGGCATGGGGCATTCCAAGCAGTGGCGCGATTTCACCGAATCCAACGCTTGGCAGGCCACCTTCCTCAACCAGCACGACGTGTATCACTACGCGGAACTGTTTGGTGGCGAGCCGGCGTTCGAGCACAAGTTGGATGAGCTGTTCCACACCAGCTCCGCACTGCCGGCCGATGCGCCGCCGGATATCGCCGGTATGGTTGGCCAGTACGCGCACGGCAACGAACCCAGCCATCACGTCGCCTACCTGTATGCCTACACCGGTGCGCACCACAAGACACAGGCGCGCGTGCGCTCCTTGCTCACCACCATGTACAAAGCCGAACCCGACGGCCTCGCCGGCAACGAAGACTGCGGACAGATAAGCGCGTGGTATGTGATGAGCGCACTGGGTCTGTATGCGGTGGACCCGGTGAGTACGCACTACGTGTTCGGCAGCCCGCTGCTCGATCGTGCGGAGATTCGGATGGACGACAAGCGGCTGGTGGTGGAGACGCATGGCAATGGGCCTGATGCGCCGTACATCCAGTCGGTGAGTTGGAATGGCCAGCCGTGGAGCAAGAGCTGGATCAGCCATGCAGAGCTGGCCAAGGGCGGCACGCTCAGTTTTCAAATGAGCAGCACGCCGAATAAAGCGTTCGGTGCGGCGCCGGCGGATCGGCCGCCGTCATTTGGGAACGTGGCGGGGAAGATTGCGTAACGTCGGTTATTCAATCTTTCTGCCTTCGGTCGCAACGGATGAGGGTTCGGCGAAGTGATAGCGATGGGCGCTATCACAAGCCCCTAACCTCCACTCCAACCCCTTTCCCGAGGGCCTGATTAGCGCCGTGTTTCAGCTATGCGCGGCGTTCTCATCCCCCTGCTCGCAGGGGGATGTTGGGAGGGGGTGAACCCTTGAGACAAACTCCCCAGTAGCGCTTTCTCAAGTACCTACCCCTCCCCAACCCTCCCCTGCGAGCAGGGGAGGGAGCTAACAGCGCACAGCCGAGATTCGACGCTAATTAGGTCCCGAGGAGAGAGGACTAGGTTAGTGAGTGTTGGCAGGTTCTCAAGCCGCCGCCTTCTGCAACACATTCAAATCAATCTTCTTCATCTGCATCAGCGCCGCCATGGCCTTCTGTGCCTTGGCCTGATCCGGCTGGCTCAGCAGTTCGATCATCTGGTCCGGCACGATTTGCCAGGACAGGCCGTAGCGGTCTTTCAGCCAGCCGCATTGCTGCGCCTTTTCGTCGCCACCGGCGGAGAGCAGCTTCCAGAAATGATCCACTTCGTCCTGCGAACGGCAGTGCACGACCAGCGACACGGCCTCGTTGAACTTGAAGTGCGGGCCGCCGTTGAGTGCGGTGAAGTCCTGTCCGTCGAGCTGGAAGCCCACCGTCATAGCTGTGCCTTCAGGCTGGCCTGAAGCCTGGGCGGCCTCTTTGCTGTAACGCGTGGTAGCGGTGATCTTGGAGTTCTCAAATACAGAGACGTAGAACTTCGCGGCTTCCTCGGCCTGGCCGTTGAACCACAGGAAGGGGGTAATGCGCTGGAATCGGGTGCTCATCGGTGTTTCCTCGCTGTGTCAGGAATCTAGGGACAGAGCGTCGGGCCGATGCGATGGCAGGGCGAACGGCGCTCTTGTCGATGCGACGAATGGGGTTGGCCGGTTTCGACAAGGTACGAAGCGGCAAGGTCCGAGCTTGTCAGGGCCATTGCCCTGAGGGTGTGAAGGGCGGGTGGAAGGGCGATGCCGTCACGGCATCGCCCTTGGAGCTCAATGGCTTGCGGCGAAATCGATACGCGACAGGCCCTGCGCCTTGGCTTCGCTCAGCACGTGGGCCACCGCCTGATAGGCGGCGCCGTCGGCGGCATCGATGCTCAGGCGCGGCTGCAAGTTTTGTTGCGCCGCGATAGCCAGCTGGGTTTTCAGCTGCGGCTCGTCCACCGGGATGTCGTTCCAGTACAGCGCGCCATCTGCGTGGATGGTGAGGCGAACGGTGTCGGCCTGATCCACGATGGTCTTGTGGCTGCCCTGAGGCAGGTCGATCCGGGTCTTATGCGTGATTACCGGCGCCGTGATCATGAAGATGATCAACAGCACCAGCAGTACATCCACCAGCGGGGTGACATTGATATTCGAGATGGCACTGCTTTCGACACGTGCAGAGAAAGCCATGGTTCTTCCTCCTGGGCGAACGCAACGATGTGGACAACGGGGAATGCCGCGGCCATAGGGGGATGCAGCGGCGGCTTCAGCTTACTCCCGGATTTGCGGGATTTGCCACGACGGCTTGAACCATCGGGACATTGGCCAGTCAGAACCCGGATAGGCAAGTTGATGAGGGCAGTGCAGTGAAAAATCGGCAATCTTCGTTTGGCATGTGGGTAGTGGCGGTGATCGTGCTAGCGGCGGCGATCGCGGCGGGTGTGTTTATCTGGCGCAAAGGCCTGCAAGGTACGGATCAGGCAGCGGCGCCTGCAGCGAGTACGACAGCGGCTGCTCCCGCCGCAGCTTCGTCAGCGCCGGTAGTCCGGCATCCGATAGACGAAGCCGCGCCCGCATCGCCATCTACGGCGCCGCTGCCCGCGCTGGAAGGCAGTGATGACACCGTCGCGAACGCACTCGCTCAACTAGGCGGCGATGGACTGGCCGGGTTGCTGCTGCGCGAGCAGATCATCCCGCGCATCGTGGCAACGGTGGATGCCCTGCCGCGCCAGGGTGTGGCGACACGCATCCTGCCGTTGCATACGCCGCAGGGTGCGTTCGCAGTGAATCAGGAAGACGGGCGCTTCACGTTGGCGCAGCGCAATGCGGAGCGCTACGCGCCGTATATGCATGTGGTCGAGCAGGTGGATGCGAGCAAGGCGGTGGCCTGGTACGTGCGCTATTACCCGCTGTTTCAGCAGGCGTATCGCGACCTCGGTTATCCGCGTGGGTACTTCAATGACCGACTGGTCGCGGCCATCGACAACATGTTGATGGCGCCGCAGGTGAGCGGACCGATCGAGCTGGTGCGCCCCGACGTCTACTACCGCTATGCCGATCCTTCGCTGCAATCGCTGTCGGCCGGGCAGAAGCTGCTGCTGCGCATGGGGCCGGAAAACGCCGCGAAGCTGAAGGCCAAGTTGCGCGAGATCCGCGCGGCGCTGGTCAGTCACGCACCTGCGCATGGCTGAACCATCATGGATGATTTGCCTTGACTCTGCCATATATGAAGGTAAACTTTGTAGTTAGACTTCATATTTGGCGAGGCTCATGGCGAGCAGACAACCAGCGGGAATCGGGACAGCGCGCTTGTCTGTCGCAGCGGCGGACTTGCGTATAGCGATCGGCAAGCTGAGACGGCGGCTGCGCGATGAGGTGAGCCTGGGCGACCTGACCTGGTCGCAGGTCGCCGTGCTCGGCCATCTGGAGCGCGACGGACCTGCGACGGTGACCGCGCTCGCACAGGTCGAAGGCGTGCGACCGCAATCGATGGGCGCCACGATCGGCGCGCTGGAGGCGGCCGGTATGGTGAGCGGCGCGTCGCATCCTACCGACGGACGACAGACCCTGTGGTCGCTCACGCAGCGTTGCCGCGATCTGGTCAAGGTCAGCCGTGCGGCGCGCGAGGACTGGCTGCTGCGCACCATCCGCGCGCAACTGACGCCGGAGGAACAGGATGTGCTGGCGAAGGCTGCGCCTTTGCTCAAGCGTATCGCCGAGGCCTAACCGGATTTATCGAACCATCAAGCATCCATTGCTGTTCGGAGCATCGTGCCGCGCAGCCGGATGTCACTCATCCATTTCTACAGAGAACCCACATCGTGGCTATCACTACGCTAGACCCGAAAACTGCCCTGATCGTCATCGATCTGCAGAAAGGCATCGTCGCTGTTCCCACCATGCATCCGGCCAGCGACGTGGTAAAACACGCCAGCGAACTGGCCGCCAGTTTTCGCCAGCATGGTTTGCCGGTGGTATTAGTCAATGTCACCGGCGGGGCGCCGGGTCGTGTGGAACAGCGTGGCATGAGTGGTGAACTGCCCGCCGATTGGGCCGAGCTTGTGCCCGAATTGAATCGGCAGCCGCAGGACCACACGGTGACCAAGCGCACCTGGGGTGCTTTCAGCCACACCGACCTCGACGCCTATCTGAAGGCACAAGGCATCACGCAAGTGGTGATTGCCGGCATTTCCACCAGCATCGGTGTCGAGTCGACTGCGCGACAGGCGCATGAGCATGGCTTCCATGTCACGCTCGCTCTCGATGCCATCACCGACAGACATGTGGATGCCCATCTCAACAGCGTAACGCGCATCTTCCCGCGGCTGGGTGAAACTGGCACGACGAAGGAAATTCTCGATTGCCTCGACGGCACCCGCGCGTGAATACGGTAATGATGAAGCGCGGAGATGGGCAGGCAATGCGATGAGCGGCATGTTCCGCTCGCTGCGCAATTACAACTACCGCGTATGGGCGAGCGGGGCGATCGTGTCCAATGTGGGTACGTGGATGCAGCGCACCGCGCAGGACTGGCTGGTGCTGACCCAGCTCACGCGCCATAACGCGACCGCGGTGGGCGTGGTGATGGCGCTGCAGTTCGGCCCGCAGGTGCTGTTGCTGCCGCTGACCGGTTTCGCGGCCGATCATTTCGACCGGCGCAAGTTGCTGTTCGCCACGCAGGCGACCATGGGTGTGCTGGCTCTGGGCCTGGGCGCGCTCACCATCGCCGGCGTGGTGCAGCTGTGGCATGTGTACGTGTTTGCGCTGCTGCTCGGCTGCGTGGCCGCGTTTGATGCGCCCGCGCGACAGACGTTCGTGGCGGAGCTGGTGGACGAAGCTGACCTGTCGAATGCGGTCGCGCTGAATTCCACCTCGTTCAATGCCGGGCGGATGATCGGCCCGGCCATCGCTGGTGTGCTGATCGCCGCGATAGGCACCGGCTGGGTATTCCTGATCAATGCGGTGTCGTTCGCGGCGGTGATCGCGTCGCTATGCCTGCTGCGTCGTGACGCCCTGCACGCTGGACTGCGGGGATTGCAAGCGCGCGGAAGCCTGCTCGAAGGTTTCCGTTATGTGTGGCAACGGCCGGATCTGAAAGCGCTGCTTTTCATGCTGTTCCTGATTGGCACCTTCGGGCTCAACTTCCCGATCTTCATTTCCACTATGTCGGTCAGCGTGTTTCATGCAGGAGCGGATCAATACGGCCTGCTGAGCTCGATCATGGCGCTGGGATCGGTAGCTGGTGCGCTGCTCGCCGCCGGGCGCGCGCGGCCCAGCATCGCGGTGTTGCTGGCCGGGGCAGGGGCCTTTGGCGTTGGTGTGGCATTGGCTGCAGTGATGCCGAGCTTTTTACCCTTTGGCATCGCGCTCATTCTTGTCGGCGCCTGTGCACAAACCTTCACCACCAGCACGAACAGCCTGGTGCAGTTATCCACCGCGCCTGCGATGCGCGGCCGGGTGGTCGCCATCCTGCTCGCCGTCGCACTGGGCGGCACGCCGATCGGGGCGCCGCTGGTGGGCTGGGTGGCCGATACATTCGGGCCGCGCTGGGCGCTGGGTGTCGGTGCGGCATCCGGTTTTGCCGCCATGCTGGTCGGGGTGCGTTATCTGGTCAGGTACCATGGCCTGCGCGTCGGTATCGGTAGCGGACATCTGCGTGTCGACTTCGATCGTCGGATGCCTGCGCCGGAGGTGCCTATCGATGCACCTCGTCAGCAGGCTTGAATTGTCATACTCATTAGTTTAATAATTAACCTCTCCCGCTGAAGCCCCGATGCCCCCGGCATCCGACGGATGCTTCGGCCGAGCCGGGCGCAAGGCCCGCGTTTCGTATTCCGCGATTTAAGGACATTCACTCATGACATCCCGGCTTCTAGGGGCGGCGTTGATTCTTGGTCTGCTGTCGGCGATCGGGCCGTTCGCGATCGACATGTATCTGCCCGCACTGCCCACCATCAAAGAAAGCCTGCACACCGACGTGGACACGGTGCAGATGAGCCTGATGGTGTTCTTTATCTCGCTTGGCATCGGCCAGCTGATCTACGGCCCGCTGTCCGACATGGTGGGGCGCAAGCCGCCAATCTATTTCGGCCTGGTGATCTTCGCGCTGGGCAGCGTGGGCTGCGCGATGGCGCCGGACATCCACACCCTGATCGTGTTCCGTTTCATCCAGGGTCTGGGCGCGTGTGCCGGCATGGTGGTGCCGCGTGCGATCGTGCGCGACATGCATACCGGTCATGACGCCGCGCGCCTGATGTCGCTGCTGATGCTGGTGTTCAGCGTGTCGCCGATCCTTGCGCCGCTCACTGGCAGTCTGGTGATTCGCCTGGCGAGCTGGCGCGGGATTTTCTGGACGGTGACGGGTGCGGCGGTATTGGGCCTGATCCTGGCGTTTACGGCGTTGAAGGAAACGCGCCCGCGCGAGCAGCGCGTGGACAGCAATCTGCGCTCGGCGGTGCAGGCCTACATCACTTTGCTCAAGGATCGTCATTACCTGGGACTGGTGCTGATCTGTTCGTTCGGCGTGGCGAGCTTCTTCGCGTATCTGGCCAACTCGTCCTTCGTGTTGATCAACCACTACGGTTTGACGCCGACGCTTTACAGCTTCGCGTTCTCCATCAATGCGGTGGCCTTTATCGGCGCGGCGCAATTCACCGGCAAGCTGGGTGCGCGCTTTGGCCTGGCGCGTCTGGTGCGTACGGCGGTGGTGGGCTATGCGGTCGTGATGTTGGTGTTGCTGGGGCTGAATCTGGCTGGCGTGGACAATCTTGGCGTGCTGATGGCCTTGTTGTTTGTTGGCTACGGTTTTCTCGGCTTGGTGATTCCGAGTTCGGCGGTGTTGGCGCTGGAGGATCACGGCAAGATTGCCGGTACGGCGTCGGCGCTGTTGGGCACGATGCAGTTTGTTACCGGGGCTTGTGTGGTCGGTGTGATCGGCCGCTTTCTCAATGGGACGGCGTTGCCGATGGTGGCGGGGATTGCCGGGTGTTCGGTGGTGGCGTTGGGGTTGGCTCAGGTGACGTTGCGGCATCGGCGGTATGTGGTGGTGGAGTCGGCGGCGGCCGACTGACGTCTTGTCTCCCTCTCCCTCCGGGAGAGGGAGGGTGAGGGTTCGGCCCTTGCAATATCCCTTCCTACTTCGTCATCCCTGCGTAGGCAGGGATCCAGTAGTGGTGCGCTTCGGTTGTCGCGTCTGCGTGCTCTGGCTCGCCTGCCGCGGGCTTCCGAACCGCTGCCGCGGTCCGAGTCACTTTCTCTTTGCTGGCCCAAAGAGAAATGGCCTGAGAGCAGGCGGTGTGCTCTGTAGCTGCGCTTTTTCCAGTGTCAGACGTCGGGATAGTTTTCTTCGGGGCTGGATCGTCTGGCCTTTACCGCTCCGAGCTTTTGCTCCCTCCCCTGCAAGCAGGGGAGGGTTGGGGAGGGGTGTGGGTGCTCGGTTCAACCTGGCTAATTCACGCGTTTTGATTCGTCCACGCGAGCGGCAATCCACGCCGTCTCACGTCAACACCGTCCGCGCATGAAACGGCAGCATCGTCGCTCCGGTGCCGGCAACGGCTGGTTCGGCGCGTTCGAGTTTGTCTCTGTTGGCGTCGATGACGACGAGGATGTGGCCGGCGTCGAGTTCGCTTTTGAATTTGCGGTGGATGACGTCGGGGACTTCGGTTCCGATGAGGGCGCCGGTCCAGCAGCCGACGGCGGCGCCGGCGAGGGTGATGGCGCCGGCGCCGGCGAGTGTTACGCCCAGCGGCGGTATGGCGGCGGCGACGAGACCGAGCAGCAGGCCACTGCCGCCACCGCAGGCGACACCGCGGAGGGCGGAGGGGGCGAAGTCGGTGCGGCCGGTGAGGAGGTGGTCGGGGATGCGTTCGAGTTCGATGTCGTCGCGCGCGACCAGCGAGATGTCGTAGTCGTCAACGCCTGCATCGCGTGCCGCCTGCATGGCGGCGCGTGCGCCGTCGAGATCGTTGGTGCTGAAGATGCAACGGGTTTTCATGGCGGACTCCCACCGTTTCCGGCGTGGCGCGCCTCGCGTGTGACCGCGCCGTTCGGTGCGGCCGGCGGGCGGGGGTTACGGGAATATCATTTTCCTGTGGTTGTAACGGGTGTGTGACCTACTTGTTAATGCTGGATACCTTCTCAAAGGTTCATTCGGCATGACGGTGTTGTGGTCAGGAAGGTAGTCTTTGCAGGGCAGACCGCCACAAGCTATTCACTCGATCATGCCCTCAAGACCCACCTTTGACGCTCAGCAACTCGACCTCCTCGGCGGCGCGCAGTCGGCGCCGGCCGAAGTCCATCGCCTGTTCTTCGCTCTGATGCCTGACGAAGTAACCCGCAACAGCCTGTCGCGCACGGCGGATGCCTTGAAGGCAGGTCACGCGGCGCTGCGCACGCGCTGGATCGCACCGGAGCGCTATCACGCCACGGTGCATTTTCTCGGTGACCATCCGATGCTGCGCCAGGATGTGATCCAGGGGGCCAAGGCCGCCGGGGATGCGCTGGTCGCGTCGTCGTTCGACTGGTCCCTGGATCTTGCCTCGACATTTCGCGGCCGTGAACCGCCGCTCATCTTGCGCGGCTCCATCGTTCCCGACGCGCTGCAACAGCTATGGCAGAATCTGCGCGAAAAGCTGATCCGCGCCGGCCAGGGCGCGCAGATGGAGCGCACGTTTACGCCACATGTCACGCTCGGCTACAGCCGCGGCGGCATGCTGGAGCCGACGCCGATCGAGCCGGTGCCCTGGCGGGTGGAGCGGCTGGCGCTGATTCATAGCGTGGTGGGGCAAAAGGACTATGAGGTGCTGCAACGCTGGGAGTTGGCCAGATAATTGGGATGCCAAAAGTCATGCCACGCGTTGATGGGTTTGGGCGCACAATGCCGCTCCCATCACCCCCAACGGAGTCCGTCATGCGTACGACCGTTCTTGCTGCGTTGATCGCCCTTGCGTTTCCCGTAGCCGTGCTGGCCCAGTCTGCCGCGCCGAGTGCGCCTTCGTCCTACGTCACCGCCGCGGTCAGCGATCCCGCGCGCAAGGACGATGTTGCCAACGATGCGCGGCGCAAGATTGCCGATCTGATGACCTTCGCCGAAGTGAAGCCCGGCCAGAAAGTGCTAGAGCTGATTCCGGGCAGCGGTTATTTCACGCGTGTGTTCAGCGCCATCGTGGGGCAGGCCGGTCACGTCTACGTGGTGTGGCCGAATGAGTACGCCAAGGAGTCGGAGTCCGACGTGGCCGGCTCGAAGGCGCTGGTGGCACAGCCGCATTACGCCAACGTGAGCGTACTGACTCAGCCGGCGAACCAGTTGAGCGTGCCGCAGCCGGTGGACGTGGTGTTCACTTCGCAGAACTACCATGACTACCCGGACAAGTTCATGGGCAAGGTGGATCCGGCCGTGCTCAACAAGCAGGTGTTCGCGACGCTGAAGCCGGGTGGCCTGTATGTGGTCGTGGATCACGTCGCCGAAACGGGTTCCGGCCTACGCGATACGGATACTTTGCATCGCATCGATCCCGCCATCGTGAAGAAGGAAGTTGAGGCAGCGGGCTTTGTGTTCGACGGCGAGAGCAGCGTGCTGCGCAATCCGGCCGATCAGCACAACATCAAAGTGTTCGACAAGTCGATCCGCGGCCATACCGACCAGTTCGTGTATCGCTTCCGCAAGCCGGGTTGAGTTTTGATCGAAGGGCACGACGACAAGCCGCTGGAAGGCGCATCGGCGCCTTCCAGCGATCCGCGGCCGGTACGACCGGTTGAACCGGACGCCGGCGACTGCTGCGGCGAGGGCTGCGTGCCCTGCATCTTCGATCTCTACGAGGAAGCGCTGGAGCGCTACAAAGTCGAGCTGGCAGCCTGGCTGGCGCGGCATCCGGAAGCCGGCGACTCGTAACACGTAATGTAGGAGCGCACCCTGTGTGCTCCTACACGGTAGTGCGGGCGTGCTCGAACTGGTGTTGCAGATCCTGTTGGCAGCGGGCTAGTTGCATCGGCGCAAAGCGCTCCGGCCACGCCTGGCTGAGGTCGGGGCAGCTGTCGATCACGCGGTGATCGCTGAGCAATTGCGCCATCGCCAGCACATGCGCGGCGCGCAGGGTTTTGCCTAGCGGTGACGGCGTGGCCGGCATCTCGGACTGGGCGAATTCCGTCAGCGCCTGGATCACGTTCGGCGGCAGTTCCCAATGCCTGGCAGCGCGCAGAGTGAGTTGCGCGGCGACCTGGGCGCAGCCGTCGAGAAAACCCGCGCTGAGCATTTCCGGCGCCGCCACTTCTTCCATGTCGAGCAGATGGATCACCGCACCGGTGCCGGTGTTGCACACGATGCCCGCGAGATAGGCCTCGAAGGCATCGCAGCCGGCGTACTTGCCGAGGAAGGCACTGGCATGCGCGCAGCGCTCGGCGTGATCCCACA
This sequence comes from Dyella sp. OK004, assembly GCF_900114495.1. Lineage (GTDB taxonomy): Bacteria > Pseudomonadota > Gammaproteobacteria > Xanthomonadales > Rhodanobacteraceae > Dyella_D. Next base: position 251,309 of record NZ_FOZI01000005.1, read on the forward strand.
GTCGCTGGCCTGCGACTGCACCACGCGCACCTGCGCTGGCCTGCAGGATCGGTTTCATCATGTGTTGGGTGGCAACGCGGCGCAGTCCATCCTGGCCGAGCAGCACCACGGCATGCTGCAGGCTCTGGATCGAGTGCAAGGTGCGGTAGTAGATGCTGCGGCTGACCCGCATGACTTCGCCCACGAGCATCGGATCGCGCCCGACCAATTTGGCCAGTTCGGCGCCGGCCACGTTGTCGTTCTTCAGCGCGTGCAGCAACTGCGGCAACACAGCGGGAAGGCGCGGCAAGCTGCGTACGTCGAAACGTTCGCTGACAATTTGCAGCCGCCGCAACAAGGCTGGCTCACCCGGATGATCCAGTACGCCGCTTGCCGCATCAGGCAGGCCGAGCATGAAGCGCTGATAGCGTTCGGCCAGCTGTGCCAGCGGCAGTTCGATGGCGCCGGCAGTCGGTACGGCCTGCACGTCCGGCAAGCTGCGCAAAGTGATGCGCGGACGCCGCTCCGGCGTGGGCCGGGTGGCGAAGACGCGCCGCCATAGCCAATTCATTGGTGTGTCGCCCCCATGGCCGCGCGGACACGGCCTCCCCGACGGGGTTATCGGCATGGCGGTGGAGAAATGTAGGGCAGCCCCGTGGTGGCGCCACCGATTTGCCAAGTGCGGCGCGCCCGGGCTGGGAATCGCTGCACCTGCCCCCAGATGAAAGGGCTTGTTACCGAGGACGCCTCATGATTCCGTTTTCTGTACTCGATCTCGCGCCGGTCACCCAGGGCAGCACGCCGACCCAGGCGTTCGCCAACAGTCTGGATCTGGCGCGGCTGGCCGAGCGCCTGGGCTATACCCGCTACTGGCTGGCCGAGCATCACAACATGCCTGGCATCGCCAGCGCGGCCACCGCGGTGCTGATCGGCCATATCGCCGGCGGCACGTCGACGATTCGCGTCGGTGCGGGCGGCATCATGCTGCCCAACCATGCGCCGCTGCAGGTGGCCGAGCAGTTCGGCACCTTGGCTTCGCTGTATCCCGGCCGCATCGACCTGGGCCTGGGCCGCGCACCCGGTACCGACCAGGCCACGGCGCGCGCCTTGCGGCGCTATTACGAAGGCGCCGAAACCTTCCCCGATGACGTGCTCGAACTGTTGGCCTACTTCGAGCCCGCTGCACCGGGGCAGCCCGTGCGCGCTGTGCCGGGCGCAGGTATCGAGGTGCCGGTGTGGCTGCTGGGCTCAAGCCTGTTCAGCGCGCGTCTGTCCGCCGCACTGGGATTGCCGTTCGCGTTCGCTTCGCACTTCGCGCCGGACGCGATGGACGAGGCGCTTGCGCTATATCGTCGCGATTTCAAGCCGTCAGCGCGTCTGTCCGCTCCGTACGCGATGCTGGGCGTGAACGTGGTGGCTGCGGAGAGCGACCGCGAGGCGACGCGCCTGTTCACCACGCAGCAGCAAAGCTTCATCAATCTGCGCCGCGGCCAGCCGGGATTGATACCGCCACCCATCGACGATATCGAAACGTATTGGACGCCGACCGAGAAGTTCGGTGTCGAACGCGCGCTGGCGTGCGCGGTGGTGGGCGATATCAACACTGTGCGTGACGGGCTGGCTACTTTCATCGAACGCCATCGTCCTGATGAGCTGATGATCACTGCGAACGTATTCGATCACGAGGCGCGCAAGCGCTCATTCGAGCTGGCGGCACAGGTGCGTGAAGCGCTGATCAGCGCGTAACGCCCTTCTCCCTCTCCCCGCCGGGGAGAGGGTTGGGGTGAGGGGCCGGGTGCTCGGTTCACCGTTTCTATCTCGTCATTCCGGCATAGGCCGGAATCCAGTAGAGACAATGTGTGATTCTCGCCCGGTGCGCCAAGAGCCCGGCCCTGTTGCGTCGCCAATCATCTAACGCGATCGCTACTGGATTCCGGCCTACGCCGGAATGACGGCTCAGTTATCCACCCGTTTCTGCAACGCGATCGCCGCCGCCGGATTCCGGTGTTTCGCCGCACTGATAAAAAACACAAACACATCGCGCGCCACGCCAGGCGCATGCGGCGCAGCCACATGCGGTAGCTCTGCCACATCCTCACCAGCCGACCAGCGCCGCGCTCGCTCCGCCCACTGGTCGAGCGCATCCACCGCATAGCCGGTGGCGACACCATCCTCGCTGCGCATCAGGCGCGCGTAACTGAAATCACCCGTGAAGTCGGCCAGCGACGGGTAGTCGGGCGAATCGGTGAATACCGTTGGCACCGAATGTGGCCGCACCAGATTCACATAGCTCTCGCTGAGGAAGCTGGGATGGCGCACTTCCAGCACATGGCGTAGCGGCTGCCCGTTTAACTCGCGCGGCAACAGATCCAGAAACGCTGCGAGATCGTCGGCATCGAAAGGACGCGACGGCGGCAGTTGCCACAGGATCGGTCCCAGCCGGTCACCCATCTCGGCGAGGCCGCCGTGCACGAAACCGTTGATGCCTTTGCCGGTGGTCGCCAGCCGCTTGCCTTCGGTGACGTAGCGTGGCGCCTTGAGCGAGAACACGAAGCCGGATGGCGTTTCCGCGGCCCAGCGCGCGTACGTCTCGGCTTTTTGCGCGCCGTAATAGGTGCCGTTGATTTCGATGGCGCGCAGGTGCTGGCTGGCGTATTCCAGTTCGCGGCGCTGCGGCAATCCGTCAGGGTAGAAGTTCTTGCGCCACGGTGCGTAGTTCCAGCCGCCGATACCCACGCGGATGCGCGAGGCGGCAGGATGATCCGCAGTGGCGAACAAGTCATCGATGGGCATGGCGGGCAGGCGATGAAGAGTGGGTCGCCATGATGCCATGCTCGTGACTTCAGGCACGCGCCGGCCCCCGGTGGAAGGCGTATCCAGTCGCATCCTTCCCGCCGTTCCACCACTACTATAAGGTCGGCTTCATGAAACTGCTCGCGTGCACGTCGCTGGTGCTGTTGTTGTCAGTCGCCGCCCCTGCCGGAGCGGATGTGCCGAAGCCGCCCATTCCGGAAGTGTTCGCACCGGGCGTGATTTCCGGGGCGGCCAATGAAGACTCCGTGGCTTTCGCGCCCGATGGCAAAACCGTTTTCTTCGATCGCATCAGCGGGTCGAACGCAGTGATCCTGGAATCGCACAAGAACGGTGACAGCTGGTCTACGCCGCGCATCGCTCCGTTCTCGGGACAGTGGCAGGATCACGATCCGGCGATGGCGCCCGATGGTTCGTTCCTCGTATTCACCTCGAACCGCCCGGATGCGCCCGGCGGCAAGGCGCTCGCGGCGGTGATGGCCAATGGCAAGGTGTATCCGGATTTCGGCGGTCATCTATGGCGGGTCGACCGCAAGGGCGATGGTTGGGGCGAGCCCTTGCGTTTGCCCGGTGCGGTCAACAGCAGTACGCGCACCTATGCGCCCAGCGTTGCCAGTGACGGCAGCGTGTATTTTCAGCGCCCCGGTGAAGATGGCGATTTCCGCTTGTATCGCTCGCAGTATCGCGATGGCACCTATCTACCGCCGGTGCCGGTCGCGCTTGGTGAGCCGTCTGGGCACAAACTGGATCCCGCTGTGGCGCCGGATGAATCCTTCATCGTGTTCGACGCGAATGACGCGAACAAGAGCGGGCCGGATCGCCTGTACATCGCGTTCCGCGAAGGTGAGGGTTGGGGCAAGCCGATCGATCTCGGCGATACCGTCAATGTCGGCGATCCGTGGGGCGCGCATCTTGGCCCGGACCACCGCACGATTTACTTCAGCAGCCATCGTGCGACGCGAGTGAGCTACCCGCGCACGCGCGAGCAGGCCGAACGCGATCTTGCGCGCATGCAGACCTGGGACAACGGTGGCGAGAACATCTGGTCCGTCTCGCTGGCGCCGTGGCTCGATGCGCACCGCGCGTCAGCGCATTGATCAGTGCGCGGTGCGCAGGCGCAGCCATTCGGCGATGCTGATGCATAGCAGCAACCACACCAGACCAAAGGCGTAACCGGCGACGACGTCGCTGAGATAGTGCACCTGCAGCAGCACGCGACTGATCCCGATCAGGCCGACCAGCAGCACCGTGGTAAAGATCACGGCGCGGTGCCAGCGCGTCGGCAGCAGTCGCAGCAGTACATAGGCCAGCATGCCGTAGAACACCATCGAACCCAGCGCATGTCCGCTGGGAAAGCTCCAGCCGGATTCGGTGACGAAGCCATGGTTGTGTAACGGGCGCGGGCGCTCGATCAGCGCCTTGATGCCGCTGGTGAGTGGCATGATGCCGAGCTCAGCAAAGGCCCATACGCCGGCCAGTGCCCACTCACGGCACAGCAGCAGACAGAGCAGCACCAGCGTGGCCGCGGTGGCAACCCATGGCGTGCCGCCGAGCTGGGTGAGCATGGCGATGATCTGAAGCACGAGTGGTGGCATCTGCATGCGCAACTGCTCGGCCAGTGAGGCATCGAAGTTCGCCACGCTGCCTGGGCTGCCCGTACCGATGGCGAAAGCGATGCCGCCGAACAGGATCAACATGAGTGTTGCCAGTGCGATACCGGTGGTCCAGCGCATCACGCCGGGTTGACGGCGTCCGGCCAGCGCAGCGACCCGCAGTCTGGCGCTGCGCCGCCAGGCCAGGTCGCCAGCCAGCAGGGCCAGCAGCAACAGTGCCGTCCATAGTGAGAGTGCGTGCGCCGCGATCCAGTCCGTCGTCAAAGCCATTGTGTTTCCGCAAGTCATGCCAGGCCGGCATGATCGTTGCCCGCCGGGCCTGCGTCGAGGCTTGTGACTTCCAGCGCTGGCATTAGCCTGGTTTTGCCACGATAGTTGGGCGCTTTCAAGCCGGTGGAGCCGATGATGTCCCAGCGAATCCTGTCCCCGCGTCTGGCAGGTTGTGCGGCCTTGTTCGTGTTTGCTTCGACGGCATGGGCACAGCCGCCGATAGCGCCGCCGGGCGCCGCGCCGGAAATGGCCGTCACCGCCAAGGCTGATGCGCTGCCGCCGCAGCTGCAGGATTTCCAGGCTTACGTGGACAGTGCGCGCAAGCAATTCGACGTGCCGGGCATCGCGGTCGCCATCGTCAAGGACGGCAAGGTGGTGATGGAGCAGGGCTTCGGCCTGCGCGAGCAGGGCAAGCCGCAGCCGGTGGATGCGCGCACGCTGTTCGCCATCGCTTCCAATACCAAGGCCTTCACTGCTGCCTCGCTGCAGATGCTGGCGGAGCAGGGCAAGCTGAAGATGGATGATCGCGTGATCGATCATCTGCCCTGGTTCCAGATGTCCGATCCCTACGTGACGCGCGAGATGCGTATCCGCGACTTGCTCGCGCACCGCAGCGGCCTGGGTCTTGGCGCGGGCGATCTGCTGTACTGGCCGCCCACCTCATACACCACCAAGGAAGTGGTGCAGCGCCTGCGCGAAGTGCCGCTCGCGACGAGCTTCCGCAGCGCGTATGCCTACGACAACATCCTGTTCGCGGTGGCGACGCTGGTGATCGAGCAGGTATCGGGACAGAGCTACGCCGACTTCATTCGCAACAACATCTTCAAGCCAGTGGGCATGGACGAGTCGCTGGTCGACATGACCTACCTCAAGCCCGGCATGGATACCGCGATCGGCCATGCCAAGTTCAACTTCAAGGAATTGAAGCCGGTACCGCCGATGGCCTGGAGCAACAACCCCGGCGCGGGCGGCATCTACGCCAGCGCGCATGACCTGGCCAAGTGGATGAATGTGCAGCTCGCCGGTGGCCGCTTGCCGGATGTCGATGGCAAGGAACATCGCCTGTTCAAGGAAGAGAGCCAGAAGCAGATGTGGTCGATGCTCACGCCGATGAAGATCGGCGAGCCGCCCGTGCCCGAACTCGCGGCGGTGAAGCCGAACTTTGCCGGCTATGGCGAAGGCTGGTTTCTTTCCGATTATCGCGGGCAGCGTTTGGTGTGGCATACCGGCGGCTGGCCGGGCATGGTGTCGCGCCTGACGCTGGTGCCTGAGCTGAAGCTGGGTGTGGTGGTACTGACCAACCAGGAATCCGGCGCGGCCTTCAACGCGGTGACGTACCGTGTGCTCGACGCGTACCTGGGCAAGGATAAGACTGACTGGGTGGCCGCTTACGCGGCGGCGGTGAAGAAGTCCGAAGGCAAGGCCGACGACAGCTGGAAGAAGCACGAAGCCGCGCGCGACAAGAATAGCCAGCCGTCGCTGCCGCTGGCCAAGTACGCCGGCAGCTATCGCGATCCGTGGTACGGCGACGTGGTGGTCAGCCAGGAGGGCGGCAAGATGCGCCTGCGTTTCTCCAAGACGGCGCAGCTGGTCGGCACCATGGAGCCATGGCAGCACGACACCTTTATCGTGCGCTGGGACGATCGCTCCTTGAACGCCGATGCCTTCGTCACGTTCTCGCTCGATGCGGACGGTGCGATCCGCGAAGTGCGCATGCAGCCGATCTCGCCGCTGACCGATTTCAGCTTCGACTTTCAGGATCTGCGCCTGACACCTGTAAAGGTCGATAGCAAAGAAGGTTGATCTCACGCAGACATGCCATCGGGTAGAACACCTGATGGCAGCGGCGGAGTGCCAGGGGCCACACCAACCGCCGATGCGACCGGTTCCATGATTGGGGGAGATAGTCATGCTTCGTCGTCGTCCCGTTGTCGCTTTTTGTCTGAGCGTCGCTTTGCTGTGCAGCGCCGCGCTGGCCCGCACCGATGTGCCGCGTGCGCATCATTTTTTCCGTGTCGAACTGGGTGGCGCTGAAACCACTCCTGTTTCCGGCCGTCTGCTGCTGTTCGTGATCGACGCCAAGACGGCCAAGGCGCAGACCAAGGACGGCAAGGTCGAGGCGGTAGACGTCGATCCGCTGAACCCCGGGCAGACCCTGGTGGCCGCGCGCGAAATTGCCCGATTGGCTCCTGGTGAATCGATCGACGTGGATGCGGACGCTATGACGTTTCCCGCCGGCGTCGCGCAACTGGCGCCGGGCGATTACCTGGTGCAGGCCGTGCTCGATGCCGATCACAGCTACAACTACACCGGTCGCGGCGCGGGCGATGTGATCAGCGACGTGGTGCCGATGCGTCTGCCTGAAGCGATCATGCCCAAGTTGTCATTGGTCAAGACCTTGCCGGAGAAAGATGGCTGGACGTTGCCGCCTTCCGCGCCGCAGGCCATGCGCGATGCGATGCCGCTGGCGCAGAAACGGGCCGAGTCGATCGATTTCGTCAGCCCCTCGCTATCCGCGTTCTGGGGCCGCCCGATCCACATGCGTGGCCTGGTGCTGGTACCGCCGGGTTACGATCCGAAGGGCAAACAGCGTTTTCCGGTGGTGTATTACACCCATGGTTTCGGCGGTGGCCTTGCGCGCTTCGCGGGTCCCGTGACCACCGCTTTCGCCGCGATGGAGAAGGGCGAGATGCCGCCGATGATCTGGGTGTTCCTCGATCAATCCAGTCCCACCGGCACGCACGAATTCGCCGACTCGGTGAACAATGGTCCCTGGGGCAAGGCGCTGACCGAAGAACTGATTCCGCATCTGGAATCGCAGTACCACATGGACGGCAAGGCGCGTGGGCGTTTCCTCAACGGCCATTCCTCCGGCGGCTGGGCCACGCTGTGGTTGCAGACGCGCTATCCGAAAGTGTTCGGCGGTACCTGGTCGACCTCGCCCGATCCCAGCGATTTCCACGACTTCACCGGCATCGACTTGTATGCACCGAACGCTAACGCGTACCGCGAGCCGGACGGTTCGGCCTATCCGCTGATCCGCGACAAGGGCAAGGTGCTCGCCACCTTCCAGCAGTTCGCGCAATTGGAGCGTGTGCTCGGCGGCTACGGTGGCCAGCTCGCTTCGTTCGAATGGGTGTTCTCGCCGCGCGGCAAGGATGGACGTCCGCAGCCGATGTTCGATCGCGATACCGGCGACATTGATCCTGCCGTGGTGGCGTACTGGAGCGAGCACTATGACGTCGCCAAGCGCCTGCAGGAGGATTGGCCGAAGCTCAAGCCGGATCTCGACGGCAAGATCCACGTGATCGTGGGCACCGCCGACACGTTCTATCTGGATGGCTCCGCGCACCGGCTTAAGACTGTGCTGGACGGACTGCACGCGAAGGCGGAAGTGCGCTTTATCCCCGACAAGACCCACTTCGATCTTTACGTGGAAGGCGATGACCGTTCCGCCTTGCTCAAGCAGATCACGCGCGAGATGTATGCCGTGGCACGGCCGCCGGCCGAGCAGCCAAAGCAGCCCAAGGCAAAGCATCCAAAGAGTGGCCACAAGGTCGTGGCCACTCCGTAAAAGCTTGCGAAACAGCCGCATGAATGATGAACGTGCCTTGCGATGCGGCATGGCGTGTTCATGGTTTTGATGCATAGTCGCCGCCGCAGGCGCCGCGGAAGCGCGCCTGGGTGCATCGTCGCAGCGAACGACCGCAAGGCGGTTCCGGCGGGCGGCGATCAACGGAAGTTATTCGCGCTGGAGGGAGTCAAAAATGAAATCGTACGGTTTGATCGCAATCATGGCGGCCTGTCTGTTGGCCGGGCCTGCAGCGTTCGCTCAGCAAGCGTCGGCACCGGCGGGTTCCACCGGCCAGTGCAAGGACGGCAGCTATACCGACCACGCCGGCAAGAAGGGCGCGTGCGCGGGTCATAAGGGTGTGAAGGAGTGGTACGCCGCCGCAGCTGCAGCCGCTGCCACAGCTCCTGCCGCCGCTCCGGCGGCAGCGCCGGCCGCCACGCCGGCTGCACCAGCCGCCGCTGCGCCGAAGACTGCGCCGGCTGCCGCACCTGCTGCGGCTCCGACCGCCGCTGCCGCGCCGGCCGCGAAGAAGGGCATGCCGGAGCCGGCTGCCGCCGCCGCGCCGGGTGGCGGTCCGGGCATGGTGTGGGTCAACACCAGCAGCAAGGTCTACCACTGCCAGAACGACAAGTGGTACGGCAAGACCAAGAAGGGTGAGTACATGAGCGAAGCCGATGCCACCGCCAAGGGCTTCCATGGCGAACATGGCAAGAAGTGCTCGCCGTAAGCGCACCTGCTGATAGCGATGCAAAGAAAAAGGGCTGGCGTTTTCGCCAGCCCTTTTTTGTGCCCAGGCAGAAGGATTACTTCCCGCCTGATACCACCGGCAGGCTGATGAAGCTCGCCGTGCCCGGCGTATGCCACACGCGCTGTGTCGCCTTCTTATAGTCGTTGGCCTTGGCGTCGAAGATATTCGGCACATAGGTCTGCGGGTTGCGGTCGTACAGTGGGAACAGGCTGGACTGCACCTGCACCATGATGCGATGCCCCGGTTTGAACACATGGTTGGTGGTAGGCAGGCCGAAGCTATACAGCAGCGGCTGGTCTGGCGTGATCGCCTGCGGATGTTCGAAGCTGGTGCGATAGCGGCCGCGGAAGATATCCAGCGACACCGCCAGCTCGTAACCGCCCATGGACGGATTCGAGGCGACCGTGTCGGGATACACGTCGATCAGCTTTACCACCCAGTCGCTGTCGGAGCCGCTGGTGGACGCATACAGATTCACCTGCGGCGCGCCGCCGATATGCAGCGGCTCTTTCAGCGGTTCGCTGACATAGGTGAGTACGTCGGGGCGGCCGTCGACGAAGCGCTGGTCATTCACCAGCCAGCGCGTCCACGCGTCGTGATCGGCGAAATGCACCGGACGCGGCTGATACGGCACCGGCTTGGCGGGATCGGAAACGTATTCGTCGAACTTCGCCGCGGCGTCACCCGGTGCGGTGAACGACAGCGCGCCATCGGTGCCGAGATACAAGTCCTTCGGCTTGCTCGCGCAACCTTTGTCGCAGCTCAGCGGCCACGCCTTGTAGCGGTCCCAGCGGTTCTCGCCGGTGTTGTAGATCAGGACCGGCGGCGTGTTGGCCTTGGGCGCACCGTCCACCAGGTATTGGTCGAAGAAGGGCTTGAGCACGTCGCGGCGGAATTGCAGTGCGGTGTCGCCATCCCATTGCAGCGGGCCCAGTGAGCTGCCGTCGTAGTTCACCTGGCTGTGGCGCCACGGGCCCATCACCAAGTAGTTCTTGTCGTTGCCTTTGTCCTTCGACTCGGTGGCTTCGTAGCTGTGAATCGCGCCCCACATGTCTTCCTGGTCCCACAGGCCTTGCAGCCACATGGTGGGTACCTTCAGCGGCTGCTGCGCCATGATTTTGTCCAGCGACTGGCCCTGCCAGAACGCGTCGTAGGACGGGTGCTCGTCCAGCTTTTTCCAGAACGGCAGCTGGTCGAAGCCGTTGGCACGCGCGTAGTCGCCGGCGGAACCGGCGGCGAGGAAGTTGCTGTAATCGTCGAAGCCCACGCGCGGCGAACCTTCGCCTTTGCCCTTCTGCGCCGTCTGGCCGCGGATGTAGTCGAAGTTGGTCTGGCGGTAGGCGCCGTAGTGGAACCAGTCGTCACCCATCCAGCCATCCACCATCGGGCTTTCCGGTGCGGCCACCTTCAATGCGGGATGCGGATTGATCAGCGCCATCACCACGGTGAAGCCCTCGTACGAGGAGCCGAGCATGCCGACCCTGCCATTCGATTCAGGCAGGTTCTTCACCAGCCAGTCGATGGTGTCGTAGGCGTCGGTGGAGTGGTCGACCTCGCTCGAATTCAGCGGGCCGCGCAGCGGGCGCGTCATCACGTAGTCGCCTTCCGAGTCGTACTTGCCACGTATGTCCTGGAATACGCGGATATAGCCGCCGCGCACAAACACCTCGTCGCCCTGCGGCAGCTGCGCCAGCATGTGGGGCGACTCCGAGCGCGCCGCGCGGCCGCTGGCGTTGTACGGCGTGCGGGTGAGCAGGATCGGCGCGTGCTTGGCGCCCTTGGGAATCACGATCACCGTGTGCAGCTTCACGCCATCGCGCATCGGGATCATCACCTCGCGCTTGATGTAGTCGCTGCTCTCGGTGGGCGCCGTGAACTTAGCGGGGATATCCGGCGTGAGCGGGGCGGTCTGCGCCTGGGCGAAGCTGGCGCCGATGGCGGCGGCGAGTATGGCGGCAGCGAGCAGGGGACGACGGATCGGCATGGAACCTCCGGGCAGGCGAGCCGCCGGCGGTCCATCAGGGCGGCAGGGTGGGAATGGGCTGCGTCATTGCAAGCGTTCGACTTTAAGGGAGCTGGCGCGGGGTGCCCACCATGACTTCCTGCCTATGGGGGGTGTTTCTCCCTCTCCCCTCTGGGGAGGTGGTTGGGGTAAGGGGTGGGTGCTCGGTTCACCGCCTCTACTTCGTCACCCCGGCGTAGGCCGGGGTCCAGTGGCGTTATCGCTCGGTTTTAGCGTCTGCGTGCTCTGGCTCGCCTGCCGCGGGCTTCCGAACCGCTGCCGCGGTCCGGGTCACTTTCTCTTTGCTGGCCCAAAGAGAAATGGTCTGAAGAGCAAGCGGTGCGCTCTGTAGTCGCGCCTTTTCCAGGGTCAGGCGTCTGGCCAGAGCATTCAGTCAACCGTGCCGCCTACCACCCTGGTTGGTTCGTAATGCCGCATTTCCTCGATTTGCGGCACGTAGGGGCGGATCGCGGCCAGGAATGGGGGGAAATGTTCGCTGCGGCGGAAGCCTTGCAGGTGGTCGTCGGCTGAGGTCCAGCGGATGCGTAGCACGTATACACCGGGCTCTTCGCTGCAGCGGCTCAGCTCATAGCCCAGGCAGAACGGGCTGGCCGCCAGGCTGGCGGCGGCGCGCGCATAATCGTGCTCGAAGGCGGCGCTGTCGGCCGCAGGCAATTTGTAACGGATGTATTCCACGATCATGCAGCGTCTCCGCGGGGCACGTTGTTGGATCGGAAAGCATCATGGCGTGAAGCGGTGCCTTGCGATACGCACCGACTGGTAACTGGGGGTCTGTGATGATCCAGGATGAAGCGACAACCTATGTATGTCCGGTCGAGCTGGCGCTGCAGGCGATCGTGGGCAAGTGGAAGCCGGCGATCCTGTGGGAGCTGACTGCCGGTGCGCGGCGCTTCAGCGAGTTGCAGTCCGCGTTGCCGGGTATCGCGCACAAGGTACTCAGCCAGCAGCTGGCACAGCTGCAGCGCGATGGCATGGTGATGCGCAGCGAGCCGGCGAGCGATGCACCGCCGGGTTATATGCTGACCCTGCTGGGCGGCACGCTGCGTCCGGCGCTCGATGCGCTGGCGCAATGGGGAAAGGCGCACGGCGACCGGGTCAGTGCGAATGCGCAAGAAATGAACCGTCATCGTTGACGGTGCGCGGCAGACTGCTTGCGAGCCAAGGAGCCATGCCATGAAAAACCGTACCCGCAACGACTATCTGCAACGCATCGACCGCGTCATCGCCTTGCTGGAGCAGGCGGTCAATCAGGGCAGCGATCTGCCCGATCCCACCAGACTGGCGGAAGTCGCGCATCTGTCGCCGTTCCACTTCCATCGCGTGTATCGGGCACTGACCGGCGAAACCTTGGGCGGCACGGTGATGCGCCTGCGCATGCTGCGAGCGCTGCGTTTGCTGGCCAATCCCGATCAGCCGATTACCGAAGCCGCGCTGGCAGTGGGCTATGAAACGCCGCAGGCCTTCTCGCGCGCGTTTCGCCAGGTTTTCGATGCCACGCCGAGCGAGTGGCGCGGCCAGGACGAGCGACTGGCCGAGGCCATCGAACGCATGAGTCATGCGCCTGCCGATGCGGTACAGGCGCCAGCGCCGTTGCAGGTGGAGGTGGTTTCGATGGAGCCGTTCCGGGTGGTTGTGTTGCGCAATCGTGGCGACTACGCCGACCTCGACAAGGCTTATGGCCGCCTGTTCGCGTGGGCCGCCGAACAAGGGGTGGTACCGCATATCAGTGGTATCTACGGCTGGCCGGTGAATGACTCGCGCGACACATCGTCGGCGGACTGCGAATTCGATTGTGCGCTGGCTTTCGATCGCACGGTTGGCGTAGGCGAAGGTATGCGCATGCAGCCATTGGGCGGCGGACGCTGGGCGCGCCTGCGCCATCTGGGGTCGTATGTGGACACCGGCATCGAAGACGCGACCGACGTGCTGTTGGCGCAGTGGCTGCCGGCCAGCGGGCATGGCCTGCGTGACGTGCCATTGTTCCATCACTATCTGGATGATCCGGAGCAGACGCCCGAGGCCATGCTGCGCACGGACATCTACATACCTCTCTCATAGAGCTTGTTCGAAATCTCTGCGCTGGGAGATTGGGGGTGCTGGGTATTTTTTGTGTTCGCGACAATCGATGGGTTGTCGCGACCTGGCCGCTTATGCAGCGGGCATTCCGGCTCGCGGCAGCGAGGCGGAATGCCCGCTGCATAAGCGGCCAGGCCGCAGTAACGCATCGATTGTCGCGAATAGAAAGACATCCCTCCCAATTTCTCAATCAATCCAACGGAAGGTGATTCACATAGGGTCCGCGCGCCGCCATGAATGCCATTGGTGTCATTCCGGCGAATTCGCGGAACTCATGCACCAGATGCGCCTGATCGCTGTAGCCGTTATCGGCGGCTACGCGACTCCAGTCGATCGTATCGACGCGATGTGCTTCCTCCACCACCATGCGGAAGCGCAATAGCCGCGCGTAGCGCTTCGGCCCCATGCCGATCTGGCGGCGGAACAGTCGGCCGAAGCGATAGTCGGAGAGACCGGTGTCGCGCACCAGGGCACCGATGCGCGCGACGCGCGGTTCGCGATGCAGTACGGACAAGGCATAGCCTATCGCCTGGTCCAGTTGTGGCAGGTAGATGCGCTCCCGCAGCCAGCGTTCCAGCACGCCGAGTCGCTGCACGGGGTCGGGCGTATGCAACAGGCGCTCGCGCAGCTGACGCGCGCTGCTGCCGAACATATCCTCCAGGCCGATGTCGCGCTCGATCAGAACACCATGATCCTCGCCGGTCAGCGCATGCGCGCCGCCGGGACGGAACACCACGCCCATCACACGTACCTGTTCGGCGGTATCGATGATCTGGCTGCGCAGGCAGGGGCCACCGATCACCGCCGCCGGCGAGCGTATGCAGGCGCGTGTGGCGTCGTCGCGGTAGACGCGGGTTTCGTTTTCGTGGAGGTTGATGATCAGCGCGGCGCCCGGCGTCGGCAGCACGCGCTCCAGATGATGCGCGGCTGGCGGCATGTCCCAGTCCCACAGGCGCTCGACCAGGGCATTGAGCGGCGGTGCGGGCAGGGTGGTGCGGTATCCCATCGGCTAGCTCCTCGCGGGCCGCAACAGTCTAGTCCCGTGCCTTGGCCGCGTCAGGTTTTCTGCGGCATGGGGGCGTCGGTCGACGGGGGGATGGTGCGCACGATCATGTCCTGTGGTGTGGACAGTGGCATGTCGGCCTTGCGCAGCTGATCGATGATCTCGAACAGCAGATCACTCTTCACATTGCTGACATCGCGCGGATTGCCCACGTAGGCCGTGCACACAAAGGTCATCGAGCCGCCTTCGAGGTTGTCGAGCTGCACATTCGGCGAAGGCTTTTCCAACGTATTGGGATGTGCACTCAGTGCGTCGAAGATAATTTTCCGCGTCTTCGATGCGTCAGTGCTCAGCGGCATCGGCAGGCGGATCTGCACGCGCCCCAGCGCGCCAGCCTGGGTGACGTTGCGCACGTTCTGGGTGATCAGCTGCGAATTGGGCACGATCACAATGGAGCGATCCCACTGCTGGATCTCCGTGGCGCGCACATTGATGCGTTTGATATCGCCTTCGGCGCCACTGAGGCTCACCCAGTCGCCTACCTTCACCGGCCGCTCGGCGAGCAGAATCAGGCCGGAGATGAAGTTCTGCACGATCGCCTGCAGACCGAAACCGATGCCGACAGTCAGCGCACTGGCCACCCAGGTGATGCTCTGCAGATCCACCTTCAGCGCGCCCAGCACCAGCACAAACACCAGCACACTGCCGACATAGCCGAGCAGGGTGACGATGGACATCTGCATGCCCGGTTCCAGCGAGGTCTTGGGCAACAGTTCGTGGCCCAGCCAGCGCTTGATCAGGCGCATCACCAATGTGCCGACCAGCAGCACCAGCAAGGCGGTGAGGATGTTGCCCGGCACGATGGGCAGGGTGCCGATGGAGCGCACGGCAAACAGCTTGCCGCCGCGCGTGAGCAACTCTTCCGGACCGGCGCCATAGGGCGCGAGCAACAGCGGCAGCGCCATCAGTAACAGGAAGGCACGCGACAGGCCGGACAGCACCACCGCGGCCTGCTCCAGCCGTGCCGGGGTCACGCCGAAGGCTTCCTGGATACGGTTGCCCGCGCGCGAATCCGGCGAGAACAGGGTGGCGAACAAGTCGTTGACCAGATGCATCAACAGATACAGCGAGCCCACGATGAAACCGCCGCGCACCATCTGCCGCGCCACGAAGAAGGCAAACGCGATATAGCCGGTGAGCAGGCCGAGCAGCGAGAGCGCCACGCCGACGAAGGCCGCCGCTACCAGCAGGCCGAACCACAAGGGGCGCTTGGCCGGTGCTTCGCCCGCCGCGATCAGCGCGCGCCGCGCACTGCCCATGCGGATCAGCGCGGCCGCGACCAGCGCGGCGATCAACAGGCTGAGCAGACCATTGACCGCCACCGTCGCGGTCAGGCTGGCGCCGATATGGTGGGTGACCCGTTCGGCCACGCCAAGCAACACGGTGCACCAGGCCAGCAGCCACGGGAACGGATGCAGGCGGCGCGCCAGATCATCGGTGATCGCCGGCATGCGCCATGACGGCCGCCCCGCACTCAGCAAGGCACGACCGAGTCCAGCCATGCACGACGTCACTATCGCCAGCCGCACCAGCCCGAGCGCGAAGTCGCGCAGTTCGTCGTCCAGCGTGTTGTTCCAGTCGATGCCGAGATAGACCAGATAGGCGGCGACGCTATAGGTGAGGGTGGTGCCGAGCGTGATGAACAGCGCCAGCGCGCTGCGGCGCAGATGCCCAGACGGCATGCGATCGGTGGTGACTTGCACCAGCACGCGCTCCAGCTGCCGTCGCCCCAGCGCAAGCAGCGCGATCGCGGCGATCAGGCAAAGTATCAGCGGTGTGCGGTTGGGCGATTGCCAGGCCTGGCTCAGCGCGCCGAGCGCATCCGTGCCCAGCAGTTTCAATCCGGCCCGGTCGTCCGGCACGCTGCGCGACAGCGAGCTCCAGAACGTACCGCTCAGCGGTGACGCTGTGCGCTGGCTGATCTGCGCATCGAACAGATCGCGGCGCAGGCCGGCGATCTGCGTGGTCAGCTGCTGCGCTTCCAGGCTGAGCGTCTGCGCCTGCTTGGTCTGTGCATCCAGGTCGGCCTTGGCCTTGTTGAGCTGCTTGCGCTGGGCGACCACTTCGGCGGCTTCCGGTGGCGCGCCTTTCTCCGGTGCCGGACCGAGCACATCGAGCTTGGCCTTCAACGCATCGGCCTGTGGTGCGAGGCTGGCGCTGAGCTGGTCGGCCTGCTGCTGCAGTGCCTGCACCTTACCGTGCAGATCCACCAGCACACCGTCGTTGAGCTTGTCGGTATCGGTGAGCGCCTGCTTGATCTGGTCGAGCTGGCTGTTCAACTGGTCCACGCTGACCGGCGCAGGCTGCGGTGGCACCGTGCCCGAACTGTCCTGGGCCAGGGCGAGAGAGCTGCAGCCAATGGCCAGCAACAGGATCAGCAGGGAGCGAAGCAGGTTAGACATGGCCGGCATCATCCGGGCGCATCCGTGCAGGGTCAATCAAAACCGCCCGGGCTTTGACGGCTTGTTCAGATGCCGGGCCTCAGCCTGAGCGGATGGACTGGAAAAGCGTGATCGAGTCCGCTCCCGTGTGGCGCGGCGACGTGGCAGAGGCGCGTGCTGTGCAGAGCGAGCTGGCCGCGCGCGTAAGTCTGGTGGATGACTATCCGCCGCTGCGCGTGATTGCCGGCGTCGATGTGGGCTTCGAGGACAGTGGCGCCATCACCCGCGCCGCCGCCGTATTGCTGGATGCGGGCACGCTGGTGCCGATCGCGCAGGTGGTGGCGCGTCTGCCTACGTGCATGCCGTACATCCCTGGGTTGCTGTCGTTCCGCGAGTTGCCTGCGGTGTTGCAGGCGCTATCCGGGCTGCCGCAGGTGCCGGATATGGTGTTGGTGGATGGGCAGGGGATTGCGCATCCGCGTGGGCTGGGTATCGCGGCCCATCTTGGGGTGATCACCGGGCTGCCGACGATTGGTGTGGCGAAGACAATTTTGGTTGGCAGTCATGCGGCTGTCGGGGAGCGGCGCGGGGATCGTGCTGACCTGGTGTATCAGGGGCGGGTGATCGGCACGGTGTTGCGCAGCAAGGATCGGGTGAAGCCGTTGATTGTGTCGCCGGGGTATCGGGTGAGTGTGGAAGGGGCGGCGGAGCTGGTGTTGGCTGGGTGTACGCGGTATCGGTTACCGGAGGCTACGCGGTGGGCGGATCGGGTGGCGTCGCGGCGTGATCGATCTTCTTCCTTTCCGCTTGGCGATCTGTATAGGTAGTTCCTGCGGGAGAGTGGGTTGGGGTGAGGGCTTGGCCCTCGCGACGTCCTTCCCACTTCGTCATCCCTGCGTAGGCAGGGATCCAGTAGTGAAGCACTTCGGTTGTCGCGTCTGCGTGCTCTGGCTCGCCTGCCGCGGGCTTTCGAACCGCTGCCGCGGTCCGAGTCACTTTCTCTTTGCTGGCCCAAAGAGAAAGTAACCAAAGAGAAATGGCCTGAGAGCAGGCGGTGTGCTCTGTAGCTGTGCCTTTTCCAGTGTCAGGCGTTGGGATGGTTCTCTTCGAAGTCTGATCGTTATTCCTCATCGAAGCGCAACATCTCCCTCTCCCCTCCGGGGAGAGGGTTGGGGTGAGGGGTGGGTGCTCGGGGATGCGTTGCTACTTCGCTGCTTGAGCTCTTGCATCCTTCTAGTTTTGCCCTCAGCTTTTCTCTCCCTCGACATCTATTTCAGGCACCATGCCGTTCTTGGCATGGCGGGAGCGCCGCGATGATTTTCCGTTGGTTTGAATCGCTCATCGATGCTTTCAAGGAGCCGGTGGATGGGATGCCGCCGCAGTCGGTGTGGCGTTTTTACGTGTTTTATCTGCGCCAGGTGTGGCCGGTGTTTGCGGCGGCGATCGTGGTGGGTTTTGGTGTGGCGATTGTTGAGGTGTCGCTGTTCGGGTTTATCGGCAGCATTGTCGATATGGCGAAAGGGGTGCCGACGGCGGATTTCTTCCAGAAGCATGGGAATGAGTTGCTGTGGATGGGGCTTGTGGCGCTGATCGCACGGCCGGTGTTGATCGGGCTGCATGATTTGCTAGTGAATCAGGCGATCGTGCCGAATCTCACCAGTCGTATCCGCTGGCAGAACCATCGCTATGTGATCCGCCAGAGTCTGGGGTTTTTCCAGAACGACTACGCGGGGCGCATTGCCAATCGCATCATGCAGACGGGTGGTTCGCTGCGTGAGTCGGCGGTGCAGATTGTGGATGCGATCTGGTACGTCACCATCTATACCGGCAGCGCCATCGTGATGTTTGCGAAGGCGGATTTCTGGCTAGCCGCGCCGTTGGTGGTGTGGTTGGTGGCGTATGTCGCCACGCTGGCGTTTTTCGTGCCACGTACCAAGGAGCGTTCCTGGCGGCAGTCGGAGGCGCGTTCGCGCCTGATGGGGCGCATCGTCGATGGTTACAGCAACATCCTCACGCTCAAGCTGTTCGCGCATACGCGGCGCGAGGAGTCTTATGTGGCGGATGCCATGGGCGAGCAGATCAAGCGCATGCGCGCGATGACGCGGCTGACCACGTTGATGGATGCCACCATCACGACGCTCAACGGTTTCCTGATTGTCGGCACCTCGGCGCTGGCGATCTGGCTGTGGAGCCAGGGCAAGGTGACGGTGGGCGCGATCGCGCTGAGCACCGGGCTGGTGATCCGCATCAACAACATGTCTGGCTGGATCATGTGGGTGGTCAACGGCATCTTCGAGAATGTCGGCACGGTGCAGGACGGCATGGAGACCATCTCGCGTCCGCGCACGGTGCAGGACAGTGAAGGCGCGATGCCGCTGGAAGTCACCAACGGTGCCGTGCATTTCGACGACATCCATTTCCACTACGGCAAAGAAGGCGGGGTGATCGCCGGCCTGGCACTGGCCGTGCGTGCGGGCGAGAAGATTGGCTTGGTCGGTCCGTCCGGCGCGGGCAAGTCGACGCTGGTGAACGTGCTGTTGCGTCTGTACGACCTCGAAGACGGACGCATCCTGATCGATGGTCAGGACATCGCCCACGTCACGCAGGAAAGCCTGCGCTCGCAGATTGGCGTGGTGACGCAGGACACCTCACTGCTGCATCGTTCGATCCGCGACAACCTGCTCTACGGCAGGCCGGATGCCAGCGAGGCGCAGATCCTTGAGGCGGTGCGCAAGGCGCGCGCCGACGAATTCATTCCGCAGCTGGTGGATGGCGAAGGCCGCCATGGCTATGACGCCCACGTCGGCGAGCGCGGCGTGAAACTCAGCGGCGGCCAGCGCCAGCGCATCGCCATCGCGCGCGTGCTGTTGAAGGACGCACCGATCCTGGTGCTGGACGAGGCGACGTCAGCGCTGGATTCGGAGGCCGAGGCGGCGATCCAGGACAGCCTGGAGCTGTTGATGCGCGGCAAGACGGTGATCGCGATTGCGCATCGCTTGTCCACGATTGCGCGGATGGATCGATTGGTGGTGATGGACAAGGGGCATGTGGTGGAGACCGGCACGCATGCGGAGTTGATTGCGCATGGTGGGTTGTATGCGCGGTTGTGGAGGCGGCAGACGGGTGGGTTTGTGGCGGCGGAGGATGATTCAGTTGTCGCCTGATCCTTTTTGCTCCGGCTCTTTGCTTGATCCTTCTCCCTGTGGGAGAAGGTGGCCCGAAGGGTCGGATGAGGGTTCGGTCTCGCGCCATTCCTCCTACTTCGTCACCCCAGCGTAGGCCGGGGTCCAGTGGCGTTATCGCTCGGTTCTAGCGTCTGCGTGCGCTGGGTCGCCTGCCGCGGGCTTTCGAACCGCTGCCGCGGTCCGAGTCACTTTCTCTTTGCTGGCCCAAAGAGAAAGTAACCAAAGAGAAATGGCCTGAAGAGCAGGCGGTGTGCTCTGTAGCTACGCCTTTTCCAGTGTCAGGCGGCGGGATGTTTTCCTCCGAGCCGTTCCGCCCGGGCCTCGTCGCCACATAGGGGCGGCTACGAGCTCGCTTCGCATTCCCTACTCAAGCGCAAATAATTGCGTATGTCGCCAGGTGGATTTCGTCTCCGGTCGTCGGTGAACACCTCCCAATCTTGTGATTCACCGCATATTTTCCCTGCCTTCTCTCTCCGTTCGTCGGGTTTTTGCTGCCGCCTGTCTCATAAACCCTTGCCGTAATTACTTACGATTGTAGGGTTGGCGCAAGCTTTACAGGGGAGACAGGGGATGCGCGTCGGGTCGCGGCAGCGAGGGGTTTCGCTGATTGAGGTGTTGATGGCGGTGCTGATTTTCAGCATCGGTCTGATTGGGCTGGCCGGGTTGCTGGTGATGGCGGCGCGGTCGAATCAGGCGGCGTATCTGCGCACGCAGGTGACGTTTCTGGCTGGGAGCATGGCGGATCGCATGCGCGCCAATCCGGTGGCGGTGTGGAACGGGGCTTACAACGACATCAACTATCCGGTGACCACGGCGAAGAGCTGTGACGCCGCCGCGGCTTGTACGCCGGCGGAAGTGGCGGCGCGCGACAAGTTTGCCTGGAGCAGTCTGCTGAGCGCTGCGGTGCCGGGGCCCAAGGCGACCATCCAGTGCACTGGCCGTGATGCGGTGGGTTTCGCGCTGACGAACGACCACATCAATATGCGGCCGCCTTATGGCGGCAATTGCGTGATGCGTATCCAGTGGCAGGAGCGCAAGGCGGGCGACAAGGGCGCCAACAGTGAATCGGCGCAGCAGACGTTTGCCTGGGAGTTCCAGCCATGAAGGTCGTTCGTACACTTGGCGCCGGCCAGGCTGGTCTGACCCTGATTGAGTTGATGGTGGCGATGGTGCTGGGGCTGATTGTGGCAGCCGGCATCATCACCGTGTTTCTCTCCACTTCCAGCAGCCATCGCGTGCAAACGCAGCTGGCGCGCTTGCAGGAGGATGGCCGCTTCGCCATCACGCGGTTGGTCACGGACCTGCGCATGGCGAACGGGCAGTACTGCAGTAATTCCGGTGGCGTGAACACGGAGGGCGGCGGCATTTATCTGTCGCAGTTGCGTGCGCCGATGGTGCAGGCTGACAACTTGATGGGCGCGCTGCATGACGTGAGCACGCCGTGGGGCACGGATCCTTATCCGGCCAAACCGAGCGAGCCGTACAGCTTCCCGTCGTTTCTCTCGATGCGCGGCTATCAGTGCGGCAAGTCCTCGTGCACGCCGACGGTGCCTGATGGTCTGCCCGCTATCGGCAAGAACGTGGATGACCGCGTGGCCGGTTCCGGTGTGCTGACACTGCGTTATCTGGATGCATCGGGTGGCTGGGCGCTGGGCGGCAGCAGCACGATGGTTGCCAATGATGACGGGACAGTGCATCACGTCTCGATCAGTCCGGGTACCGGCGAACCGGCGATCGACAAAGATCACTACCAGGCCGGCGATCTGATGATGCTGGCCGACTGCTCGAACGGCCAGATCTTCGCGGCTAATCTGCAAGAGACCAACCAGTTCTATCCGGACGCCGTCGACACCGGCAACAACCTGGCGATGCCGGTGGCGCAGCAACCGTTGTCCGCGCCGCGCCTGTTCAACTTCACCCGCGATTTCAAGACGGTCACTTACTTCCTGCGTGTGGTCGATCTCGGCGATGGCCGCACCACCGGTGCGTTGACGCGCCGGGTCAACGGCGAAACCAGCGAAATCGTGCGCGGCGTCGAGCGGCTGGATTTCCTCTACGGCGTGGAAGATGCCAACGGCGCAACGCGGTTCCTTACCGCCGATCAGGTCGACGACCGTGCCGCCGGCACCATCGCCTGCCCGCCGCCGGCACCGAATCCGCTGGGCGACGACTACGGCTGCCTGTGGCGTGCGGTGAAGAACATCGAAGTGCATCTGCTGATGAACGGCCAGCAGATCAACGGCGTGCTGACCGGCAACGAGACGCGCTACGCCTACGGCATCGACGGCAACAGCTCGCCACAGCTGCCGGACGACGCGAGCAGGGCGATCAAGCCGGCGGATCAAGGTTTCGACAACCGCATGTTGCGGCGCGAGTTCAACGCGCTGGTCGCGGTGCGCAATTACAACCCCTGAGGCGGGCGCCTTGCGCGCTCCCGCCCGTTAGCGAGTGGAGTTTCCGATGTCGAAGTCGTATGGCACGCGTGTGTCCCATCGTTCGCGGCAGCAGCGCGGCGTGGTGTTGGTGGTGGCGCTGATCTTCCTGCTGCTGCTGACGATCTTGGCGATCAGCGCTTCCGGGCACTCGCTGTTGCAAGAGCGCATGGCCGGCGGCCTGCGCAATGCGCAGCAGGCCGAGCTTGCCGCCGAGACCGCATTGCGTGGCGCCGAATGGCGTCTATGGAAAGCAGGCAGCGACGGTTCGGTCAATTGCGGCACCACCGTGATCACCGATTGCTACGTACACGACCCGTCCAGCCCGATCACCACCGTGGTGGCGTTCCGCACCAAGACCGGCTGGGTGACCGATGGCGCTACCGAATACAAGGGCAACAGCGGCGACTACGACTACACCACGCTGTCGAGCAGCACGCTCAAGGCGAGCGAGCGCGAGGTGGCGGTGCTGGCGAAGAACCCGCTCTACATCATCGAAGACCTTGGCCCGGAGTTGCCGCCTGGCACCGGTCCCAGCCATGAATCGGGCGTCACCAGCAGCACCGGCACCGGCCCGTCCAATACGGGGCGCCACGTTTATCGCATCACCGCGCGCGCCACCGGTGGCAACGAGAACACCGTGCGCATGGTGGAAAGCACATTTGCCGCTAAGGGCAATTGAGGATCGGGGGAATCCATGAACATGCGCATTTCGGTTACAGGGCATCAGCGTCTGTCGGCGTTAATCGGCAGTCTGCTGCTGAGCCTTATGGCGGGCTATTCCGCAGTATCGATGGCAGGCACGGTAGAGCTGAGCCCTGGTCCACCGGCGGCGACAATCACCGTGGCGCCGAACCTGGTGCTGACCTTCGATGATTCCGGGTCGATGGGTTCCGACTTTGTCGGTGATTTCCGGCCATACGAATTCAACGCGAACGGCACACCGGGTACCGCTGGCTGGAACAGCGACCGCTGGAAGTGTGCGGGAGTCATCGATCCGACCATCACGGACACCACAGATCCCCGCAGTTGGGTGATGAACGGTGTCTACTTCAATCCCAAGAATACCTATGCGCTGCCGCTGAAGGCTGACGGTAAGACGACGCTTGCCGCTGCGTCATTCTCTGCGGCCTGGAGCGACGGCATTACCCAGAACCGTCCGACCAACCCTTCAAATTCATCGAAAACGGATCTGGCGAAGGCGACCTTCTGCGGCAAGACCGGGGCAGGCTACTACCGCTACACCGGCCCGGCGTTGAGCAAGGATGCCGATGGCCGCCTGACCACGGGCAGCCAGTCCGCGCTCTATACGAGCGGCAACTGGACCTGGGTTCCGCTGGACAGCAAGGATCAGCAGAACTTCGCCAATTGGTACTCGTACTACCGCACACGACGCATGGCGGCGGTGAGCGCCATTTCGCTTGCGTTCGCGCCGCTGAAGGACAACGTGCGCGTGGCTTGGCAGAACATCAATTCCAACGAGCTGTCGAACGCCACCAAGATCTACAAGTTCATCGATGGCGCGGTCACCAGCAACGTACGCACGTCCTTTTACAACTGGCTGTTTGCCATTCCGGCCAGCGGCGGCACGCCGAACCGCTCGGCTGCCAAGCGCGTGGGCACCTACTTTACCGATCGCAGCGGCAGTGACGACAGCAATCCTTATTGGGATCGCGATGTTAACAAGGAGCTGATCTGCCGCAAGAATTTCCACATCCAGATGACCGACGGCCTGTGGAACGGCGACACGGGTGTAACCACTCCGGGTACGGATACCGCGAACCGCAGTTTGCCGGATGGCGTGCAGAGTTTTTCCACGACCGACCCAGAGAGCAAGGTCGTCTGGAACGAAGCGAGCAACACCACGCCCACCATGGGTGACATCGCCTTCCACTATTGGGCGACGGATTTGCAGGCCGGCTTGAACAGCAGCACCACAAGCCTGTTCGGCAAGGAAACCAATCGGCGGAGGGTGCCGGTGAATATCGTCGATCTTTCCACGACCATGTTCAGCAAGCCATTGGCTGATGGTGCCGATCCGCGGAGTAACAAAGAGATTTTCTGGAACCCGGCGAACGACCCGGCGACCTGGCCGCATCTGGTCCAGTACATGATCGGCTTCGGTGCGTCCGGAAACCTGATCAACAACGACGCCACCTATGAAAAGTTGCGGAAGGGCAGCCTGGCATGGCCGGTGCCGGCCGTCGGCACCGACGATGGCCGCAAGATCGACGACATGTGGCACGCCGCGCTCAACAGCCGCGGCAAATATTTCGGTGTGAGCAGCCCCTCAGCGCTGGTGGATGCTCTCGAGAAGATCATTTCCAGCATTCTCCTGCAGACCACTACGCCGATGGCGGGCGGCCTCAATGCCGCCGTGCTGACGACAGGGTCGGTCACGTATCTGGCCGGTTTTGATCCGGCGACCTGGAGTGGCTCGCTCAAGGCCTTTGCCATCGGCCTGGATGGCACTGTCGGCACCGCAGCGTTGTGGGATGGCCGCAGCTTGCTCGATGCGCGTTCGCTGGATTCGCGCGTGATCCTCACCAGCACGGATGTAGGTGCGGGCAAAGGTGCGGCTTTTACCTGGGCCAATGTGAGTGCGGCGCTGAAAACGGTGGATGCGAACTTCGATGCGAAAGGCGTCGGCGAGAGCCGCCTGGCCTGGCTGCGTGGTAACCGCAGCAACGAAGGAACCACCTTCCGCAAGCGCGGCTCGATCTTCGGCCCGGTGATCAACGGCCAGACGGTATATCTGGCTGCGCCGACGGGTGGCTATCTCAATACCTGGCCGAAGGATTCGCCGGAGGCCAAAGGTGCGGAGGCCAAGAAGAGCTATGAGCAATTCCGCGCCGATCATCTGAAGCGTGCGCCCACGCTGTATGTGGCCGCCAACGACGGCATGCTGCACGCCTTCGACGCGACCACGTCGACCACCGATGCCACCAAGGTCGATGTCACGCCCAGCCCGGGCAAGGAGCGCTGGGCCTATGTGCCGTACTCGGCCTACGGACGACTCAGGGGCTGGTCGTCGCTGACCGACTTCAGCTTCATGCCCTCGGTGGATGGCACGCCGGTGACCCGCGATGTGTACTTCGGGACGGGCAGCAAGCAGGGTTGGCACACCATCCTGGTGGCGGGCCTGCGTCTGGGCGGTCGTGGTGTGTATGCGCTGGACGTGACCGAGGCGGCATCCACCGAAAGCAGCACGTCGGGCAAGGTGATGGGGCCGGCCGACCGCGTGCTGTGGGAGTTCAACAACACCAGCACCGGTGGCGCCAATCTCGGCTACACCTTCGGCCGTCCGAACATCGGTCGTCTCGCCAACGGCAAGTGGGTGGTGCTAGTGCCGGCAGGGTATTTCCCGGAAGGCAGCACGGAGACGGCGGCGGCGAACGCTTTCAGCTCGTTGTTTGTGCTGGATGCACAGACCGGCGAGCTGCTGCGCGAGCTGAAAACGCCCACCACGGTCACTGGCATCACGGACGCCATCGAGAGCTATGGTCTGTCGACACCGGTGATGGGCGACTACAACAGCGACCAGGTTGACGATGTGGCCTTCGCTGGCGATCTGCTCGGCAACATGTGGCGCTTCGACCTGACCGACGGCGATCCGTCCAATTGGACGACCGAACTGTTCTTCCGCCCCAAGAACCCCGGCTACCGACCGGTGACGGTGATGCCGCGCCTGTTCCCGACACCGGGCGCGAGCGGTTTCACCGTGGTGTTCGGCACCGGCAAATACCTTGGTGGCAAGGACAACGTGGTCGACGACAACACGCGCGTGCAGGCGGTGTATGGCATCCGCGACAGCGGCAAGGCCGGGCAGGCCGTGGTGGTGGAGGGCAAGACGCTGCTGGTGCAGCAGACACTGGTGGAGGCGGACAACGTGCGCGGTCTCACCACCCGGACGGTACCCGCCGCCGATGCCGACAAGAAACCGATCCGCGGCTGGTATTTCGACCTCGATATCGCGGCCGCCAAGGGCGAGCGCGTGGTGGTGGATGCCACCGCGCTGTTCGATTCCGGCCGCGCCATCATCACTACGTTGATTCCGCAGACTAACGACCCTTGCGACCCTGCGCCGCGCGGCGCGCTGATGGTGATCGATGCCGCTACCGGCGGAGCGGCTCAAGGCGTGGATTTCGGTGCCATCGCCGGCTGGCCCGCCGGCTACACCCAGGCCGGTGCGCGCGTCACCAATCCACCCACCGGCGGCTTCCTGCCGGCCACCGTCTCCATGGGCGGCGGCAAGGTCTTTGTGCCGGGCGTCGACGTCGACAAAGAACCCAAGGAAACATTCTCGTTCGGCGACACCGTGTGGCGCCGGCGTTCGTGGAGGGCACTCAACAATGATCGCTAAACACACGCACGCACACGGCTTCACCCTGGTCGAGCTGATGATCGTGGTGGCGGTGATCGCCATCCTCGCCGCCGTCGCGATTCCTTCCTATGGCCGCTACGCCTATCGCGCGCGCCGCGTTGACGGCAAGGAACTGCTCCTGCGCATCGCCAATGCGCAGGAGCGTTATTACGCCACTTTCAATCGTTACGGTGCGTTGACGGATATCGGGTACACCAACCCGGCACCGTCGGAGAAGGGCTACTACTCGGTGACTATTGCGACATCTGCCTCTGCCGCGCAGGCGTACACCGCCACGGCCAGTCCGGCTGGCGTGCAGGTGAAAGATGTCTGCAAGCAGTTGTCGATCACCAACGCAGGCGTTAAGCAACCCGACGCCAGCAACCTCACGGCGAACAACAACGGCCCCTGCTGGTGAACGCCATGCGCAGACCTCCATCCCGCCAGCGCGGCCTGAGCCTGATCGAGCTGATGATCACCATCTTCGTGCTCGCGATTCTGTCGGCGATAGCCGTACCCAACTTCCGCAACCTCATCCACCGCCACCAGATCACCACCGCCACCAACAGCCTCCTTGCCGCTTTCGCCTATGCACGCAGCGAAGCCGTCACCCGCGGCACCTTCGTCTCCCTCTGCCCCAGCGCTGACGGCAAAACCTGCGCCACCACCACTGCCTACGACACCGGCTGGCTCATCTACGCCTACCCTGTCGGCACTGACGGTGCTGACCAGGTCTACGACAGCGACCCAAAGAGTGGCTTCCAACTTTTACGCAACACCTCTGGCCCGCAAAACGTCAGCGTCATCGCCAAAGACAACAAGATCATCAGCTACGGCCAACAAGGCCAACTCAAACGCACCGTCCCCAGCGATGGCGGCCCATCCCTCAGCTTCGTTGTATGCAACAAAAACGGCGACGGCCAAGCCAGCAATACCTCCGGCGCACCAGGCACGCGGATTGATGTGAGCGGAGCGGGCGGGGCGAGGAGCAAGACGCTGGCGGGGGATGCAGGGTGTGGGTTCGATTGAGGGTGGTCTACTGCGGACCGCAGAGCAAGAATGCTAGATAGCAGCGCGTTCCCGAGCACCCATCACCCCACCCCAACCCTCCCCTGTCCCACGGGACTAGCTTCGCGTCGCAAGCAGGGAGGGAGCAAAAGCTCTGCACGGTAGTGAGTGCTGGACGATCAGGCCGAGAAGAGAGCCATCCCGACGCCTGACACTGGAAAAGGTGTAGCTACAAAGCACACCGCCTGCTCTCAGGCCATTTCTCTTTGGTTACTTTCTCTTTGGGCCAGCAAAGAGAAAGTGACTCGGACCGCGGCAGCGGTTCGAAAGCCCGCGGCAGGCGAGCCAGCGCACGCAGACGCTAAAACCGAGCGACAACGCCACTGGATTCCGGCCTTCGCCGGAATGACGGAGTAGGTGTGTACATCGCAAGGGTCGAACCCTCACCCCGGCCCTCTCCCGAAGGGAGAGGGAGAAGGGCGCAAAGCGTCAGCGCAACCGATCCCTCAACCCCGAATGCCTAAACGTCACCCTCCCCACCGCCTCAGCCACCACATCTCCCCCACCCACCAACGTAAACCACCGCCGCGCCCGCGTAACCCCCGTATACAAAAGCTCCCGCGTCAGCACGCCGCTAGCCCGCTCCGGCAACACCAGCGCCGTATGCTCGAACTCGGAGCCCTGCGACTTATGCACCGTCATCGCAAACACCGTCTCCAGCTCGCCCAGCCGCGAAGGCAGGATGAAGCGGATACGTTCCGTCTGCGCACCGCCACGCGAACCATCGGCGACCAAAAACGCTACACGCAAACGCGGTTCGCCATCGGTGGAAGGCACGCGCAGCGCAATGCCGACGTCGCCATTCATCAGGCCGAGGTTGTAGTCGTTGCGCGTCATCAATACCGGCCGGCCTTCGTACCAGTCGTGGCCGGCGTCGATCAGCTGGGTGCGTTGCAGGATGCCGGCGATCTGCTGATTGAGACCTTCCGTGCCGTAAGGTCCGCTGCGCAGCGCGCATAGCAGCTGGAAGCGGTGAAAGGCGTCGAGTACGTGGCGTGCCCACTGCGCATGTGCCTCGTCGCCGGCATCGATGGCCGGCCGTTCGCGGCGCAGCTGTTCGAGATAGTGGCGATAGCCCTGCGGAGCATCACCGTCCTGCACAGCGAAGTGTTCGCGGCCGCCGTGCAGTACGAGGGTGGAAAGTTCGTTTGCATCCGCGACGCCATCGATCCAGGCGATATCCATCTGCGGTGACTGAAACAAGGTGCGCACACTGCCGAGATCTCCCGCGTTCACGGCCTGCGCCAGGCGGCCGATGCCGCTGGCGGCGTCGAAGCGATGGCTGTGCCGCAGCATCACTACATGCTGATCCAGTGCGCGGGCATCGCTGCTCACCCATGGCTGCACGTTGTCGCCGGTGGTCGTGCGCAGCCAATCGGCCGTGGTCTGCTCGTAGTGACCGCCTTCGGCGCGGCGGCATAGATCGCCGAGCACGGCGCCGGCTTCCACCGAGGAAAGCTGATCCTTGTCGCCAAGCAGGATCAACCGTGCGGACGATGGCAGCGCGGTGAGCACGGCGGACATCATTTCCAAATCGACCATCGAGGCTTCATCGATCACCAGCACGTCCAGCGCCAACGGGTGCGAGGCGTCGTGGCGGAAGCTGCGGGTGTCGGGGCGCGCGCCGAGCAGGCGGTGCAGTGTGTCGACGGTGGCGGGAATGGCTGCGCGCACGGCGTCGTCGACATCAAGGCGCGCCAGCTGGCCGTGGATGGACGCGTTGAGCCGCGCGGCGGCCTTGCCGGTGGGTGCGGCGAGACGGATGCGCAGCGGCCGCGGCTGTTCGCGCAGATGCAAGGTCTGCAGCAGTCCGAGCAGGCGCACCACGGTGGTGGTCTTGCCGGTGCCCGGGCCGCCGGTGATCACGGTGAAGGCGCCATGCGCGGCTAGCGCACAGGCGACACGCGGCCAGTCCGGCTGTGCGGCGGAGGCGGGAAACAGGCGGGCCAGTTCTTCGCCGAGGTGTGTCGGCACCGCCTGTATTACCGACCAGCGTTCGCTGATTGCCTGCGCCACCTGACGCTCATGGTTCCAGTAGCGCCGCAGGTACAGTCGTATGCCGTCCAGCACCAGTGGCGTGGCGCCTTCGCCGCTGCCGATCCATACAGGCAGGACTTGTGCCTGCAAGGTTCGCTCAATCGCATCGCGCCAGTGCGAGGGCCAGGATTGCTCGTCGGCGAGCGTCCGCCACATGGAAAGGTCGAGACAGAGATGGCCGTCGGCCAGCTGTCGGCTGAGCAGGGCGGCGAGCAACAGCCAGCCGGCATCGGCTTGTGCATCCTGTTCGGCGAGGAAGCGCGCGAACGCGATGTCGAGCGCGCGCAGGCGCTTTTGTTCGGTGGCATGGGCGAGCAGGGCAAGGCGGGAATCAGGCTGCATGCGCTTGCTCCCCCTCGGCGAACAGCACGTCCATCGCCTCGATCAGCTGGCGTGGCAGACGTTCGCGATGCACGCCATGGCCTTGCGCGTCGACGCCGCGCAGATACAGATACAGCACGCCGCCGACATGGCGGTCATAGTCGTAGTCAGGCAGGCGCACGCGCAGCTGGCGGTGCAGCGCCAGGGTGTAGATGGCGTACTGCAGGTCGTAGCGCTCGCGCAGCACGGAGTCGCGCATGGCTTCGGTGGTGTAGGCGCTGGCGTCCGGACCCAGCCAGTTCGATTTGTAGTCGACCACGTAGTAGCGGCCATCGTGTTCGAACAGGAGATCGATAAAACCCTTGAGCATGCCGTTGAGCTGGTCGCGCAACAGCGGCAGGCGCGGGCGGGCGTCCAGCGTGTGCGCGGTGACCAGTCGATCCAGCACGGTGGTGTCCACCCGGTGCGCGGCGAACCAGAATTCCAGTTCGGCGCGATAGCTGGTGGTGCGCTTCAGGTCGCCCAGTGCGAGCGAACGTTCACTGGCTAGTGGCAGCGGCATGCGCAGCAGTGACGGCAGCCAGCGCGACAGGGTTTCCACCTGATCCTGCCAGGCGTGGCGCTGGCAGCGGCGCACGATCTGCTCCATGGCCAGCGACGGATCTTCCGCTACGCGGGCGAAGCCTTCCTCCGCGGCCCATTCCAACAGGTCGTGCAGGAAGGTGCCCGCCATCGCACCGCGAGGGAATGCATGAATGCCGCTGCCTACGCTGCTGACCGGAGCCATCGTCGGTTCCGCTTGTTCGATGCTGGCCTCGGCGAGTACATCCTGCGTGGCGGTTTCCGGCGCGGCGGGTGTGTCGCCGCTGTTGTCCTCGCCATAGCGTAGGGCGCTGTAGCTGGCGATCCACCAGCGCTCGCCGGGCTGGCCGGGATAGCTGCGCGCCGGCTGCAGTTCGGTAGTTCCGGCGATGGCCAAACGGTATACCGAGGGTTGTGGCATATCGGGCAACGCTTCGATCCGGATCGCTGGCTGATCGCTGGCCAGTGCGCGCAGCACGGGCATCAGTTCAGTCGGTTCGATCATCTCTCCGCCGGAGAGCAGGTAGCCCAAGGCGGATTTGTGCAGCGATGGTGCCTTCTCATTGCCCACTCGCACGCAGGCCACGCCCAGCCAACAGGCGTGGCGCGCACGTGTCAGCGCGACATAGAGCAGGCGCAGATCTTCCTGCAGGCGTTCGCGTTCGGCGCGGCTCCAGGCGTGTTCATCCGGTTGCAGGTCTGCATGCGGCTGGCCTTCGTCGTCGTGCCATACAAAGCTGTCAGTGCGTTTGAGTTCGCGCAAGCTACACGCGAACGGCAGCAGCACCAGCGGATATTCCAGACCCTTGGATTTGTGGATGGTCACCACCTTGATCAGTTCCGCCTCGCTTTCCAGGCGCACGATCTGTTCCTCGGCGGTGTCGGCCTCACCGTCGCGGGCGGCGGCGATCTGTTCGCCGAGATGGCGGATCAGCGCATGTTCGCCGTCCAGCATGGCGGCGGCCTGCTGCAACAGCTCGGCCAGATGCAGCAGGTTGGTCAGTGCGCGCTCGCCGTCGTCACGCGCCATCCAGCGCGAGGGCAGGTCGAAGCGATGCAGCATGTCGTGCAGCATCGCCAGCACGCCGTGGCGCAGCCAGGTGTCGTGGAAACGGCGGAAGCGTTCGCCGCATTGTTCCCAATAGCGCTCGTCGCTGTTGAGGCGGTCGAGTTCGGCATAGCTCTGATCGAGGCTGGGCGTGGCGAGCGCCGCGCGCATGGCGCGATCGGAGCCGGGCTCGGCGCAGGCCTTCAGCCAAAGCAGCAAATCCTCCGCTTCGGATGAGGCATAGACGGAGTCGCGGTCGGACAGGTACACGCTCTTGAGTCCATGCTCGCGCAGGGCCGAACGTATCGCCGCCGCTTCTTTGCCGTTGCGCACCAGCACGGCGATATCGCCGGGCTTCAGCGGTACCAGCGGTCGGTCCTTGGCCTGGAGGCCGCAGCGCCCGTGTTGCGCGGCGTCGAGCAACTGCACCAGCCAGGCCGCGGCTTGCGTGGACAGGCGCAGGCGATAGGCGGTGCTGCCGACGGTCTGGTCCGGGTCCAGCACGGCGAATTGCAGCGCGGGCAATGGCGCGCCGTCGAGCAGCAGTTGGTCGTCGCGTCCGCGAGCCAGCACCGGCTGGAACGGCAGGCCGTGTTCGCCATGACCGAAGCCGAAGGCGCCCTGCGGGTGCGAGTCGGCATATTCGTAGACGCTATTCACCGCATCGACCAATGCGGTGGTGGAGCGGTAATTGGTGGTCAGTGTCCAGGTCGGCCGGCTGGCGGTGTTGCGCGCTTGCAGATACGTATGGATATCAGCGCCGCGAAAACCGTAGATGGCCTGTTTGGGATCGCCGATCAACAGCAGGCTAGTGTCGGCGCGCTGGGCATAGATGCGACGGAAGATCTGCCACTGCAGCGGGTCGGTGTCCTGGAATTCGTCGATCAGCGCCACCGGATACTGCGTGGCGATGGTGTTGGCCAGCCGCTCGCCGCTGGGACTCCGCAAAGCGTCGTCCAGGCGCGTGAGCATGTCGTCAAAGCCGAGCTGCGCGCGCTGTCGCTTGGCTTGGTCCCGTCGCGCGGCGACCCAGGGCGCGGCGTGGGCAAGCACCAGCGGCCTGGCCTGATCGAGTGCGCCCAGGCTTTCGACGGCCTCGTCGATGGCGGCGAAAGCGGCATGCGCTGGCGCCGTCTTGTTCTTGTTGGCCGAGTTGCTGAGCTTGGTCTGGGTGAAGCGGCGCAATACGGCTTCATCGATGGCTTCGCCCTGAGCCCATGTGCGCATGGCGGCCAGATCGTCGGGCATGCGCTTGGCGGGATAGCTGCGTCCGTTGAGCGCTCCTTTGCTCATCGCGGCGCCAATCGCAGTCTCAATCGCGACGATGTCGTGCAGCCATAGCGCACGCGCGTGCGCTTGCGCCTGCTGCGAACGTGCCAGCGGCGCCTGAAGGGCAGTGCGCACGTCGTCGACGTCCGGCAGTGGGCGGCCATGCAGGCGCAGTTGATCCGCCGGCTGGCGCAGCAGCGGCTTGAGTGTGCGCTGCAAGTCCTGCGGAGTCTGCCACCAGCGTGCGAGCAGGGCGGCACCGTCGCGATCAAGGGTGAGGCATTGCAGTCGCCAGTAGTCGCGCACCGCCTCTGCCAGCAGTTCGCTTTCGTCGGTGTCGGTGTCCTGGACGAAGGGATGGCCGCTGTCGAACGCGTGCTGGCCCAGCATGCGTTGCGACCAGCCGTGAATGGTGTGTACCGCCGCTTCGTCCATCCATTGCGCGGCCAGCTCCAGCTGGCGCGCGGCTAGGGCGCGGCCGTGCTGGTCGGGGTATTCGGCGATCAGCGCGGCGAGGAATTCATCGGGCGTGCCATGGCCGCGGAACAGGCCGGCGGCTTCCGCTAGCCGTGCGCGGATGCGGTCGCGCAGTTCCGCCGTAGCGGCCTTGGTGAAGGTGAGTACCAGGATTTGCGCGGGCAGCAGCGGCACGCCGGTACCGTGGCCGAGTACCAGACGCAGATAGAGCGCGGCGATGGTCCAGGTCTTGCCGGTGCCGGCGCTGGCTTCGATCAGCTGCACGCCGCGCAACGGCAGGCGCAACGGTTGGAGCGGCGCGCTGGCGCTCATGCGTCCTCTCCTTGCTGTTGCACGTAGGTGGCGAGCGAGCGATACAGCGGTAGCCAGTGTTCAAAGCCGGCCTGTTGCATGGTCTGGAAGGTTGGCCATGCGCGTTGCAGGTAGGGATCTTCATCGACCTCGCCTGCGCGCTGGCTGGCGTCGTCGCTGTCATACGAAAGCCGGGCCGCGGCGAAGGTGTCCTTGCCTTCGCTCTCGGCCTGCAGCCAGGCGAAGGCGGTCTTGCGGGCGATCGGCAGCGGCGAGCGCATGCCGCTCATCACGGCATGCAGCAATGCATCGAGCAGCGACGCGGCCTGTGGTCGCTCCATCACTGGCAACCAGGGCTGGGCGTCGATGCCTACGATGCGCGTCTGCAAGGGCAGGCCATTGGCATTCGCGAACAGATGCGACACCCATGCCGGAATAAGCTTGTCCAGACGTAATACGCGCTGGCGCAGCAGCGGGCCCTGGATCAGCTCAAGCCGCAGATAGTTGCCCCCATCACCGTCATGCAGGTCGGCCAGCCAGTCTTCCATCATCACGCCATGCGCGGCATAGCGGAGTTCGTATTTGTCTTCCAGGCGCGGCCAGCGTTGTTCCGCTTCTCGCCACAGGCTCGCGAGTGCGCGGGCTTCGGTGGCGATGTTGTCCTGCCACAGTTCGCCGAAGCCGCCTGGCGGCAGCCGGCCTTGCTCGCGCAGGCGCTGCACGGCCTCCGTTACTGCGTCATGCATGCCGGTCTGCGCGGGATCGGCCAGGGCAGCATGCAGCACCGACTGGATCGCGCCATAGCGCTCCAGGCCGTCGAGCGCGAACGGCTCTTCGTCGGCTGTCTCCGCATCCTCGGCGGTGAAATGCACTTTCAGGCGCTGGTTGAAGAAATAGCGCACCGGTCGCGCCAGGAAGCTCTGCAGCTGGCCCAGGCTCAGCGCGGCATCGGGCTCCCAGGGTGCGAGCGTGTTGTCGCTGTCGTCTTGGTTGGCGGCGCGGTGCGCCTGCTGCCATTCGTGCGCATAGGTGAAGACGCGCGGGTCGTGGCCGGCGCCGAAATAGCGTTTGCTGAAAGGTTGCAGCGGGTATTCGGTGGTCAGCGCGTCGAGCAGGTTCGCGGCTTCCGCTGGATGCTGCCAGCCGGCGGCCAGATAGTCGCGCAGCTGGCCGACCAGGACGGATGGCGGCAGTGTGGTGTTGTCGCGCGCGCTGCGTCCCACCCAGCTCACATGCAGCGCATCGCGCGCGGAGAGCAGGGCTTCGAGGAACAAATAGCGGTCATCCTCGCGGCGCGAGCGGTCGCCAGGACAGGCGTGGCCGGGCAGCGCCATCAGATCGAAATCGGCAGGCGCGTGGTGGCGCGGGTAATCGCCATCGTTCATGCCGAGCAGGCACACCACGCGGAACGGAATCGCGCGCATCGGCATAAGGGTGCCGAAGCTCACCGCGCCACCCATGAAGCGTTGCGACAGGCGCGTGGCGTCGATGCTCTCCAGCCAGTACTCGCGCACGATGTTGAGCGGCAGCGGTTCGACCAGGGCGGCTTCGTTGCAGGCTTGCAACCACTCATCCAGCGCGTCGTCCAGGCGGCCGAGGCGGTCGCCGTCGTCGCTGTCATCGGTGGCGAAGAATGCAAGCAGCAGGGCACGCAGGCGTGTCACCCACTCCGTTGGCGTGGCGGTGCCACGCAGGGATTGCCAGGTCTGTTCGAGCTGTTCGAGCAGTTCAGTCAGCGGGCCGAGCAGGGCGGCGTCGAGACCGCCCACTTCGCCGTAAGGCGCCATCGCCTGCCAGGTTTCACCATTGCCCACGGCATAGCCGAGCAGCAGGCGGCGCAGGCCGAAATGCCAGCTGTTCTGTGCCTGCGCCGGCAAGCCGAGACTCTCTTTCTGCGCACCGTCGAGACCCCAGCGGATACCGGCGCCTTCGATCCAGCGGCGCAAGGTGGGCAGGCCGGCTTCGTCGAACCCGAAGCGTTTGCGCAGCGCGGGCACATCGAGCAGGTCGAGGATATTGCTGACGGTGAAGCGCGACTCCGGTAGCGATAGCAGATGCTCCAGCGCCACCAGTAGCGGCGCGGTGCTGCGATCGGGCTGGTCGGCCACGGAATAGGGCAGATAGCGCGGATCGTCCGCCGCGATGCGCCCGAATACGGCTTGCACATGCGGCGCATAGGTCTGGATATCCGGCACCATCACGATCACGTCGCGCGGCGCCAGCGGACGGTCTTCGCTGGCGGCCTGGGCGAATAGCGCAAGCAGCTGGTCGTGCAGGATTTCCACTTCGCGCTGTGGGTTGTGCGCGATGTGGAAGCGCAGCGAGTCATCGCCTTCGCGCCAGTGCTGTCGCTTGGTCGGATTGGCCGGCAGCGGTTCCAGATCGAGTATGGCCTGCTGCACCTGATGCAGCAGCGTGTCCTTACCTACGTCGGAGAACAGATCGATACCGCGGCTCCAGGCGGCGAAGCGGCGGCGATAGTCGTCGGGGCGATCGAAGCTGTCGAGCAGGCGGATGTAATCGCGACCCTGCTTGCCCCATGCGGCCAGCAGGGGGTTGGCATGCAGATGCAGATCTTCGAAGCGCGGCTCGTCCGGCAGGCCGGGCTTGCCGGAGTGGCGCCGCTGGCGGGCCTTGAGCAGCTCGCGGTCTTCGATGATGTCGGCCCAGTAATGGCGGCAGGGATTGGCCACCACCAGCAGGATCTGGCAATGCCGCGCCAGCGCGGTGAGCGCTTCCAGCGTCTGTTGCGGCAGCGAGGAGATGCCGAACACCACGATGCGGCGGGGCAATGCTTCCGGCCGTGTCGTCAGCGCCTGCGCGCGTTCGACAAAAGCCTGATGCACGGCGGCGCGGTGGCTATGACGTTCCGCCGTACCGACGTCCTGCAACAGCAGGCGCCATAGCTGCGCCTGCCAGCGTTGCTCGGAAGAAAGCGGCGTGACTCGACTGCGCCAGTCATCGGCCAGCACGTCGCGGCCATGCTCCCAATCCGCCAGCCAGTGCGCGCGGTACACCTGATACTGGTCGAACAGGTCGGCGACGCGCGCCGCCAGTTGGTAGCGCTTGCGCCAGTCCGGGTCGCTGCCGAGGAAGTCGCGCAGCGGGCGGAAATCCGCGTCGTCGAGGTGTTGTGGGATCAGGCGCAGCAGGCGCCAGGCGAGGCGCGATTTGTCGAAGGGCGAGGTGGGCGGCACGGCGTCTCGCCCGAGTACGGCACGGTAGGCTTCCCACAGGAAGCGGCCTGGCAGTTGTACTTGTACGGCGGCGCTGATGCCGAGTCCGCCCTGGTTTGCTGGACGCGCCAGCGCGAGTTTCAGCCACTGGGCGATGCCGTTGCTCTGCACGAGCATGAGTTCGTCTTCGAGCGGGTGCAGCGGTGTGCGTGCGAGCCAGGCGGTGAGCAGGTCGCGCAGGTCTTCCAGGCGGTTGCCGTGGATGACCATCAGGCCCGGTTCGATGGGTATTTCTAAGGGGAGGGCCAGGGTGCTGGTCACGGGGCGACTGCGGGGTTGTTCATGTGGGGATTGTGGCGGACATCGTTGTTGCGGGCGAGTGGTGGGGCACTAGATTCCGCCAAACTTCGTCATTCCGGCGCAGGCCGGAATCCAGTGCCTTATCGCTCGGTTGTCGCGTCTGCGTGCGCTGGCTCGCCTGCCGCGGGCTTCCGAACCGCTGCCGCGGTCCGGGTCACTTTCTCTTTGCTGGCCCAAAGAGAAAGTAACCAAAGAGAAATGGCCTGAAGAGCAGGCAGTGTGCTCTGTAGCTGTGCCTTTTCCAGTGTCAGGCGTCGGGATGGTTTCTTCTCGGCCTGATCGTCCTCCACTCACCGCCGCACCAAGCTTTGCTCCCTCCCCTGCTTGCGACGCGCAGCTAGTCCCGTGGGACAGGGGAGGGTTGGGGAGGGGTGTGGGTGCTCGGTAGAGCGTGGCTACTTTGCGCGTTGCTTTGTGCTCTCGAATCCACGACGCCGTCATCCGCTCATAAGCAAATAACGCACCGCCATAACGAACATCGCCGCATGCTTTTGGCATGCGGCGATGGGTGTTGCGGGTGTTACTGGCAGTGGGCCCGCGTGTGTTTAGTACGCGAGTAATGCATTTGTTGCATTGCATGAGGTTGATGTCAATACTTTGATGCATCTGACGTTCATCGGCGATGGACGTCCAAATATTCTGGAAGGGGATGTCGATGCGATTTTTTCGTGTGTTGCCGATCGTGTTGACGCTGGGTTGGATGACGGCGTGTGCGGTGCAGCCGACGACGACGGGCTCGACGTTGCAGGGGGATGCGGCGCATCCAGCGGCGACGCAGGGTTGGGTGGAGACGCGGCTTTATTTTGGTCTGGGTGCGGCGGACGATCCGGTAAATGGCATGAGCGAGCAGGCGTGGCGGGCGTTTCTGGATAAGGAAGTGACGCCGCGTTTTCCGGATGGGTTGAGCGTGCTGGATGTGTATGGGCAGTGGCAGGGCAAGCAGCAGGTGGTGCCCGAGCGGTTGCGTTCGAAACAGTTAGTGATCGATTACCCGGATACGCAGGAGAACCGCGCACGGATCGAGGCGATCCGCGCGGCGTGGAAGCAGCGCACGGGGGATCAGTCGGTGATGCGGGTGACGCAGCCGGCGGATGTGTCGTTCTGATCGGCGCGGTGCCGGAACGATGTGCTTGAACTACCTCCATACACGCCGCCATCACACAGGGAATTCCCTTTGAACCCTTCTTCTTCGCGTCGCTGGCTCACTCCCGGCGACCTCAACGGCTTTCTCGGGCTGGTGGTGGACAACCTGTCCATCATGGCGTTTCTAGCCACGGCGCTGATCGGCATCTTCGGGTTCCCGGCCGATATCGTGTTCCTGCACATGTTCCCCGGCACGGCGCTGGGCGTGCTGCTGGGCAACCTGGCTTACACCGCAATGGCGCGGAAGTTGGCACGGCGAACTGGGCGCGATGACGTCACGGCGATGCCGCTGGGCCTGGATGCGCCAACCAGTATCGGCATGGCGCTGCTGGTACTCGGTCCGGCGTTTCTGCATTTCAAGCAGGGCGGGATGGACGAGCATGTCGCGGCGGTGGCGACCTGGCAGCTGGGCATGGCCTCGCTGGTGGTGATGGGTGTGCTGAAGTTCGTGCTGTCGTTCTTTGGCGCGGCGGTGCAGCGGCACGTGCCGCGCGCCGGGTTGCTCGGTTCGATCGCCGGCATCGCGCTGGTGTTGATGGGCTTCCTGCCGCTGGTGGAGATTCTGAAGGTGCCGGTGGTGGGCTTCGCCGGGCTTGGTGTGGTGCTGTATGCGCTGGTGGCACGCGGTCGCCTGCCGTTCGGTTTGCCGGGTGTGCTGGTGGCATTCGTGATCGGTGCCTTGCTGTATTACGTGCTGGGGCCGCTGGGTTGGCTGGGCACGGGTTACCACGCACCGGCCGCATGGCAATGGCGCTTCGCGTTGCCGCTGCCGACGTTGCAGTGGATGCAGGGCACTGCATATACCGTGCCTTACCTGCCGCTGATTCTTCCGTTCGGTCTGCTGATGGTGGTGGGCGGCATCAATGTCACCGAGAGTGCGCGCGCGGCGGGTGATGACTACTCGACCCGCGACATTCTGCTGGTGGAGGCGCTGGCGACGTTGGTCGCGGGCTTTTGCGGCGGCGTGGCACAGACCACGCCGTATATCGGCCAGCCTTCGTACAAGGCGATGGGTGCGCGCAGCGGCTATACCTTGCTGACCGGTGTGGTGATCGGGCTGGGCGGGGTGTTCGGTTATCTGTCCAATCTGGTGGAACTGGTGCCGCTGTCGGTGCTGGCGCCGATCCTGGTGTTCGTTGCCATCGGCATCACCGTGCAGGCGTTCGAGGCGACGCCGATGCGTTATGCGGCTGCGGTGGTGTTCAGTTTCTTTCCGGCTATCGCGCGCATGGTGACGATCAAGCTGAGCGATCCCACCTACGTGTCGCCCGAGCATTTCGGCGCCTTGTTCAACGACCGCGCGCACGGCATTTCCGAACTGGCGGTGATCACCGTGCTGGGCAACGGCTTCATCATCACCTCGATGATCTGGGCCAGCTTCGTGGTAGCGCTGATCGACGGCAAGACGGCGCGCGGCGCGTTGATTCTTTTGCTGGGTGGCGCGCTCAGCCTGTTCGGGCTGATCCATTCGGTGGAGCCCGCGGGCGGAGTGTATCTGCCCTGGTTGCTGGATGCCGGCGAGCGCAGTGTGGTGTGGCAATTTGCCGGTGCTTATCTGGTGCTGGCGGTGGTGTTGTTGCTGTTGTCATTGCAGCGGGCTGACGTGAACAGAGCGTCGAAATTCACAACCTAAGACCATCACGCGATTTGCACAGCGACGCTTCACGCTGCTTTCGCGCGTCATCGGGCATTCAATGACATGTCGAAGGGGAATCTTGCTTGCGTCCGGCCGGGTGCGGTGAAGTGGCCCGGTGTCGGGACGTGGGTCCGTTGTTGCTTGCTTCGGGCGCGTCTAGCTAAGCGCTGCCGCGCACTGAGCCTACCTTGGGCTGGATCCGGGGGCTGCTCCTACGGGGTTGTTGAGTTGGCTTCGGGCCATGACAGCGAAACGCAGCAACCGGGTGCTGCGTCGGTGATGTCGACTTTCATGTCGTGCAGGTGGGCAATCACCGCGACCAGGCTCAGACCGAGGCCGTTGCCTGGGGTGCTGCGGCTGGGTTCGCTGCGGTGGAAGCGGTTGAGTACGGCTTTGCGTTCGCTGGGCAGGATGCCGGGGCCGTTGTCGGTCACGCTTAGCAGATGATGCTGTCCATCCAGCCGCACCACGACCTTGCCGCCGGGTGGCGTGAATTTGATGGCGTTGTCGACCAGGTTGCCGATGGCGTCGAACAGCAGGCTGGGGTCGCCGGGCAAGGTGGCTTCGGTGGGCGTGGCGCCGCCGACGAGTTCCAGACTGAGCTGTTTTTCTTCCGCCAGCGGCTGGTAGAACTCGACCACATCCGCAAGCACCGTAGACAGCGACACCTGGGTGAAGCCGGCACGGCGCGCGCCGGCCTCGATTTCCGAGATGCGCAGCAGGGCGTTGAAGGTCTTGAGCAGGGCGCTGACTTCATCGATGGCGTCGGCGATGGAGCTGCGGAACTCCTCTGGCGTGGTGGCGCGGCGCAAGGCGCGCTCCAACCCACCGAGCAGACGGGTCAACGGCGTGCGCAGGTCGTGCGCGATGCTGTCGCAGACGCCTTTGACTTCGTGGACCAGCCGCTCGAGGTTGTCGAGCATGCCGTTCACTTCGTGGGTGAGCCGGTTCAGGTCGCCGCCGCCGCTTTCGACCGGCAGGCGCTCGCTGAGGTCCCCAGTGACGATGCGCCGGATCGCCAGGGTGATCGCGTCAATGCGGCGCATCGACGAGACACCCACGGCTACCGCGCCGGCGAACCCGAAGATTAGCGTGAGCAGGCCAGCGCCGAACATGGCGCGCACCATCAGCTCTTCGAACTCGCGCGGCTCGTGTACGTTCTGCGCGACCACCAGCCAGTGGCCGTTCGGCAGCCGCGTGGCGTAGCCACGGAACGGCGTGCGCGCGTCTGCGCTGAATAGACTGAAATTGATTGGCTGATCGGTGGCGTGCAGTTCCGTAGGCAGGCTGGCGAGGTTGCCGGCCAGCCAGCGGCCGTCGGCATCGAATTCGCCGAAGGGCCGGCGCCCACCGGGATCGCCGCGCGTGTGCTCGCGCAAGCGCAGCTGGCGGTCGTCGGGTGAAAGCGTGCTGAAATTCGCCGACTCGCGGCGCAGCCAACCATCCTGTTCGCGCGCCATGTAGCCCACGGTCTGCCAGTAAACGAAGGCGAACAGCAGCAGCGAGCAGGTGCCGAACAACACCAGGAACATCAGCGCCAGCCGGAAGCCGGTGGTGCGTGGCAGCTCAGTCAGTCGCATGCAGGATGTACCCCGAGCCGCGCATGGTCTGGATCAAGGAGGGACGGCCTTCCACGTCGATCTTCTGGCGTAGCTTGCTGATATGTACGTCGATGACGTTGGTGCGCTCTTCCGAGCGATAGCCCCATACCTCCTCGAATAGCATGGTGCGCGTCACTACCTGGCCGGCATGGTGCATCAGGAAGGCCAGCAGGTTGTATTCGCGCGGGAGCAGGCTGATCGTTTCGCCGTCGCGGCGAACGGCGCGTGTCAGCAGATCGATCTCCAGCGAGCCGGCGCGCAGCGTAGTTTCCTGCGCGGGCACATGGCGGCGGCGCAGCAAGGCGTCGAGGCGCGCGGTGAGTTCGATCGCTTCGAACGGTTTGGTGAGGTAGTCGTCACCACCGGCGCGCAGGCCGCGCACGCGTTCGTCCAGCGCGGAGAGTGCGCTGAGGATCAGCACCGGCATCTGTGCGCCGGTGGCGCGCAGCGTCGCCAGCACGCCGAGTCCATCGGGTGTGCCGGGAAGCATGCGGTCCAGCACGACAGCATCGAAGCCGCCGGCCACGGCTTTCACCAGGCCTTGCCGGCCGTCCTCCGCGTGCTCGACGCTGAAACCATGGTCGAGCAGCGCGTCGACGATCTCGGCGGCGGTCTGTGCGTCGTCTTCGACCACCAGAATGCGCGACATCGATATCTCCGGGTTGTTCTGGGCATTATTGTCGCCGGAGCATCCGTAGCCGGCTTTGGCCTGCAGATTAATTCCATTTAAGAATCGCCACGACTCCATGCGCCTGCTGATCATCGAGGACGACGAGCGCGCCGCCAGCTATCTGGCCCGCGGCCTGACCGAAAGCGGCCATGTGGTGGACGTGGCCAGTGACGGTGCGCTGGGTCTGGCGCTGGCGCGCGAGGGGATCTACGACGTGCTGGTGGTGGACCGGGGTCTGCCGGGTATAGATGGCATCGAACTGGTCCGGACGCTGCGTCGCGACGATCCGCGTGTAGGCGTGCTGATGCTGAGCGCTCTTGCCAGCACTGCCGATCGTGTGGAGGGCATGCAGGCGGGTTGTGACGATTACCTGGTGAAACCGTATGCCTTCGCCGAGGTGTTGGCGCGGATCGAGGCGCTGGCCCGGCGCAGCGACCCTTCGCGCGGGGCGCAGCAGTTACAGGTCGGTGATCTGCGGCTGGATGTTTTGGCGCGGCAGGCGCGGCGCGGCGATGTGCTGATTCCGCTGCAACCCAGGGAGTATCTGCTGCTGGAGTATCTGATGCGGCATGCGGGGCAGGTGGTGACGCGCGGGATGCTGCTGGAGGCGGTGTGGGATTACGACTTCGATCCGCAGGGGGCGGTGGTGGATATGCATGTGCATCGGCTGCGGCGGAAGATTGAGGGGGAGGGGGAGGGGGAGGGGGAGGGGGAGGTGTTGTTGAGGACGTTGCCGGGGGTGGGGTATGTGTTGGGTGCGCTTTAGGCTTTAGCTCCCTCTCCCTCTGAGACCTTTGGGATGGCTCGCTTTTCTCCCTCTCCCCTTCGGGGAGAGGGTTGGGGTGAGGGATGGGTGCTCGGTTCACCGCCTCTACTTTGTCATCCCTGCGCAGGCAGGGATCCAGTAGTGGTGTGCTTCAGTTGTCGCGTCTGCGTGCGCTGGCTCGCCTGCCGCGGGCTTCCGAACCGCTGCCGCGGCTCGGGTCACTTTCTCTTTGCTGGCCCAAAGAGAAAGTAACCAAAGAGAAATGGCCTGAGAGCAGGCGGTGTGCTCTGTAGCTGCGCCCTTCCCAGTGTCAGACGTCGGGATGGTTCGCCCTTACCCTCCGCACGCTCTCAAGCAGAGCAAAAGAAACGGAAAGCCTTAATTCTTTTTAATGTCGCGGCGAAAGGGAGTGGAGGCGGGGGGCGGCATGCTTTGACGGCAGGGCTTAGGGCTCGTTATGGATTGCCGTTATGTCTTCTCCGCTTGTTGCTGAATCTACTTCGCGGCCGCGCCGTTCCCGGCGTGTTCTTCTTATTGGCTCGGCGGCTGCGCTGATCGTGGTGGTATTCGCGTTTGTGTATGCGCCGCGTTCGAGTGGCGAGGCCAATACCACGCCGAAGGTCGCGACGATCCCGGTCAGCGTGGGCCAGGCGGAGCAGCGGGATGTGCCGGTGTGGGTGAGTGCGATCGGTACGGTGCAGCCGTTGAATGTGGTGACGGTGAAGACGCGGGTGGATGGGCAGCTGGACAAGGTTGCGTTCACCGAAGGGCAGATGGTGAAGGCGGGTGATGTGTTGGCGCAGATCGATTCGCGGCCGTTCCAGGCGGCGCTGGATCAGGCGCAGGCGAATATGCGCAGGGACGATGCGCAGCGGGCGAATGCGGAACTGGATCTGCAGCGGTATGCCAAGTTGTCGAGTCTGCAGGTGGTGCCGCAGCAGCAGCTGGATGCGCAGAAGGCGCAGGCGCAGTCGTTGCTGGCGTCGGTGGCGAGCGATCGCGGCGCGGTGGACAGCGCACGTTTGCAAATGGGCTTTACGCGCATTACGGCGCCGATCAGCGGACGCGTGGGCCAGCGTCTGGTGGATCAGGGCAGCCAG
This sequence comes from Dyella sp. OK004, assembly GCF_900114495.1. Classification (GTDB taxonomy): domain Bacteria; phylum Pseudomonadota; class Gammaproteobacteria; order Xanthomonadales; family Rhodanobacteraceae; genus Dyella_D. The sequence continues at coordinate 295,372 of NZ_FOZI01000005.1, forward strand.
GTGCATGCCAGCGATACCACGGGGCTGGTCACCATCACTCAGTTGCAGCCAATCACGGTGACCTTCCAGGTGCCGCAGGATGTGTTGCCGGAGGTGATGCAGGCGCAGGCGGCAGGCCAGGCCAAGGTAGTGGCAAGTACGCGCGACGGCAGTCGTCATTTGGCGGATGGCGAGCTGGTGTTTGTCGACAGCCAGGTGGATGCCGGTACCGGGCAGATCCTGTTGAAGGCGCAGTTCACCAATGAGAATCGCATGCTGTGGCCGGGCGAGTTTGTTGCCGCACGCCTGCTGCTGCGCGTGCAGCCGCAGGCCGTGGTGGTGCCGTCGCGTGCGGTGCAGCGCGACCAGAACGGCGCGTATGTCTACGTGGTGGATGCGGATCACGCGGCGCAGTCGCGTCCGGTGAAGCTGGGTGTCGCCAATGGTGACCAGCAGGTGGTGGAGCAGGGCATCCATGTGGGCGACACCGTGGTGCTGGACGGCCAGTCGCAGTTGACGCCGGGCGCCAAGGTCAACGTTGTTCAGCCCGGTGCGGCTGCAGGCGCTTCCTCATGAGTCTTTCCGATACCTTCATCCGCCGCCGTGTCGGCAGCAGCTTGCTGGCGATTGGTCTGATCCTGGTTGGCCTGGTGGCATACCGCATGCTGCCAGTGGCGCCGCTGCCGCAGGTGGACTTTCCGACCATCAGCGTCAGCGCAAGTCTGCCGGGAGCGAGTGCGGAGACCATGGCGTCGTCGGTGGCGACACCGCTGGAGCGTTCGCTGGCGAACGTACCGGGCGTGACGCAGATGACGTCGTCGAGTTCGCTGGGTACCACGCAGGTGGTGTTGCAGTTCGACCTGTCGCGCAATATCGATGGCGCTGCTCAGGACGTACAGACCGCCATCAGTGCGGCCGGTGGCCTGCTGCCGAAGAACCTGCCGAACCCGCCGACCTATCACAAGGTGAATCCGGCGGACTTCACCATCATGTCGATCGCGCTTACTTCGGACTCGCTGCCGCTGACCGAGCTGGATCGCTACATGGAGGATTTCATCGCGCCGCAGGTGTCACAGATGCCCGGCGTGGGTCTGGTCGATTTTCACGGACAACAGCGTCCGTCGGTGCGTATCCAGCTTGATCCGGACAAAGTCGCCGGGCTGGGCCTGACCATGGATGAAGTGCGCACGGTGGTGGGCACCCAGACGGTGAATGCGCCCAAGGGCACCTTGAATGGCACGCACCAGACCATCGTGCTCAACAGTACCGACCAGATCGTGAGCCCGGATGCCTACGCGAACCTGGTGGTGGCGTATCGCAACGGCGCGGCGATCCGCGTCGCCGATATCGGTCAGGTGGTGCAGGCAGCGGAGGACGTGCGCGAAGCCGCGTGGCTGGAGGGCAAGCGCGCCATCATCATGGATGTGCACAAGCAGCCCGGCTACAACGTGGTGGATACCATCAAGGCCATCAACGACCGGCTGCCGGCGCTGACTGCATCGATTCCGCCGACGGTGAAAGTGCAGGTGGTTGGCGACCGCACGCAGACCATCCAGGCTTCGGTCGCAGATGTGCAGTTGACCATGATGATCACCATCGCGCTGGTGGTGATGGTGATCGCCTGCTTCCTGCGCAACCTATGGGCGACGGTGATCCCCAGTCTCACCATTCCGCTGTCGCTGATCGCCACCTTCGGCGTGATGTACCTGCTCAATTACAGCCTGGACAATCTGTCGCTGATGGGTCTGACCATCGCGGTCGGCTTCGTGGTGGACGACGCCATCGTGGTGATCGAAAACGTGGTGCGTCATATGGAAATGGGCAAGGGGCCGGTACAGGCCGCCATCGATGGCACGCGGGAAGTGGGCTTCACCATCGTGTCGATGACCATCTCGTTGATCGCGGTGTTCATACCGATCCTGCTGATGGGCGGCATCGTCGGCCGTTTGTTCCGTGAGTTCGCGGTGACGGTGAGCGCGGCCATCGTAGTCTCCGGCATCGTGTCGCTAACGGTGACGCCGATGCTCTGCGCATGGCTGATCCGTCCGCACCATGACCAGAAACATGGGCGGGTCTATACCGCGCTGGAAAACTTCTTCGAAGGCATGACGCGTTTCTACGTGCGTACGCTGGATGTGACGCTCAATCACCGGCGCCTGGTGCTCGGTATTGCCATGGTCACGTTCGCCGCCACCATCGCGCTGTACGTGTTCATTCCCAAGGGCTTCTTCCCGCAGGAGGATGCCGGCCTGATTATCGGTACGGCACAGGCTTCGTCCAGCATCTCCTATGACGCTATGACCGGTCGCATTCAGCAGCTGGGCAATATAGTGATGGCCGACCCGGACGTGGACAACGTCTATTACTGGATTGGTCCCAACCCGACCCTGAGCCAGGGCCGCATGATGATCAACCTCAAGCCGTTCGGTCAGCGCACGACCCCTGCCGACGTGGTGATGGCGCGCCTGAAGAAGGCCACCAAGAACATCGAGGGCGTGCAGCTGCAGATGCAGGTGCGCCAGGACATCCAGGTCGGCGGCCGTTTAAGTGCTGCCCAGTACCAGTACACCTTGCAGAGTGCCGACGTCACCACACTGGACCACTGGGCCGGCGAGCTGGCTGCGAAGATGAAAGCGATGCCGCAGCTGCGCGACATCAGCTCCGACCGCCAGCCTTCGGCGATGACGGCGACATTGAATATCCACCGGGATACGGCGGCGCGTCTCGGCGTGAGCGTGCAGGCCATCGACGATGTGCTGTACGACGCGTTTGGCCAGCGCCAGGTGGCGACGCTGTTCACGCAGACCAACCAGTACCACGTGATTGAAGAGGCCGATCCGCGCTTCCAGCTCAGCACCGACGCCCTGGCGCATCTGTATGTGCGTTCTTCGCTGACCCAGCAACTGGTGCCGCTGAGCATGCTGGCGACGATCGACAATGGGGTGTCGCCGGTGACGGTGAACCATCAAGGGCTGTTCCCGGCGATAACGCTGTCTTTCAATCTTGCGCCCGGTGCATCGTTGGGCGATGCCGTCACCGCGATTCACACGGCGGAGCAGGGCATGGGTATGTCGGCGACGGTCACCGGTTCATTCCAGGGTACAGCGCAGGCGTTCCAGAGTTCGCTGGCGAGCCAGCCGTGGCTGATTCTCGCTGCCTTGGTGACGGTCTATATCGTGCTGGGCGTGTTGTATGAGAGCGCCATCCATCCGCTCACCATCATCTCTACCTTGCCGTCGGCGGGTATGGGCGCGCTGGTGGCGCTGATCCTGTGCCGGCAGGATCTGTCGGTGATGGGGTTGATCGGCATTATTCTGTTGATCGGCATTGTGAAGAAGAACGCGATCATGATGATCGACTTTGCCTTGGTGGCGGAGCGCGAGGGGTTGGATCCGTTGAGTGCGATCCGCCAAGGCTGCGCGCTGCGTTTCCGGCCCATCATGATGACGACATTGGCGGCCTTGCTGGGAGCGTTGCCATTGGCGCTGGGGCATGGCGCTGGCGCCGAGCTGCGCGTGCCGCTGGGTATTTCTATCGTGGGTGGCCTGGTGGTTTCGCAGGTGTTGACGCTTTACACGACACCGGCGATTTATCTTTGGTTTGATCGGTGGGCGCGGCGGTTTGGTGGGGATGTTCGTGTTGAGCATGGGCATGTGTTGCCGGCTGCGGAGTGACTGATGTTCTCCCTCTCCCCTTCGGGGAGAGGGTTAGGGTGAGGGGTGGGTGCTCGGTTCACCGCTTCTACTTCGTCATCCCTGCGTAGGCTGGGATCCAGTAGTGGTGCGCTTCGGTTGTCGCGTCTGCGTGCTCTGGCTCGCCTGCCGCGGGCTTCCGAACCGCTGCCGCGGCCCGGGTCACTTTCTCTTTGCTGGCCCAAAGAGAAAGTAACCAAAGAGAAATGGCCTGAAGAGCGGGCGGTGTGCTCTGTAGCTACGCCTTTTCCAGTGTCAGGCGTCGGGATGGTTTTCTTCTCGGCCTGATCGCTCAGTCCTCATCGGCTATAGAGCAACTTCTCCCTCTCCCCTTCGGGGAGAGGGTTGGGGTGAGGGGTGCGTGCTCGGGATAGTGTTGCTACTTGTTGGTCGCACAGTTAAGGCTTGCACAAATAGAAAAAGGCCCGGCGATGCCGGGCCTTTTTTCATCAATCGCGAGCTTCGAGGGCTCGATTGAGTCGCAATGCGCCTAGGGTGCAGATGGCGCCGGAGAGTAGGTAGAGGCTTACCGCACCGAGTCCGAATTTGGATGACAGGCTCAACGCTACCAGCGGTGCGAATGCGGCGCCGATGAGCCAGGCGAGGTCGGAGGTGAGGGCGGCGCCGGCGTAGCGGAAGCGGATCGGGAAGTTGGAGGTGACGGTGCCGGCGGCCTGGCCGTAGGAGAGGCCGAGCAGGGCGAAGCCGATCAGGATGAAGGCGTCTTGCGCGGCCTGCTGGCCGCCGAGCAGCCACGGGGCGAAGAAGCTGAAGATGCCGATCAGGATCGCGAGCAGGCCGAGTGTGGTGCGGCGGCCGATGCGGTCCGCGATGAAACCGGAGGCGATGGTGCCCAGGATGCCTACGACGGCACCGACGACCTGCACGATCAGCACATTGTTGACTGACTGCGTCGCGTTGAGGGTGATCCACGACAGCGGGAACACGGTGACGAGGTGGAACAAAGCGTAGCTCGCGAGCGCGGCGAACGCGCCGAGGAAGATGTTGTGATCCTGCTTGCGCAGCATCTCGAACATGCCGATGGGTTCCAATTCGCGCTCTTCCAGCAGCTTGGTGTATTCCTCGGTCACCACCAGGCGCAGGCGCGCGAACAGCGCCACCACGTTGATGGCGAAGGCGACGAAGAAGGGATAGCGCCAGCCCCAGTTGAGGAAATCGTCGTTCGACAGGTTGGCATGCAGGAACAGGAACAGTGCGCTGGCGAGCATGAAGCCGATCGGCGCACCGAGCTGGCCGAGCATGGCGTACCAGCCGCGACGGCCCGGCGGGGTGTTGAGCGCGAGCAGTGAGGGCAGGCCATCCCACGAGCCGCCCAGGGCAATACCCTGCAGGATGCGGAAGAAGGCCAGCAAGGCGATAGCATGGCCGCCGAGCGTGTCATAACCCGGCAAGAAGGCCATACCTACGGTAGAGCTGCCAAGCAAGAACAGGGCCGCCGTGAGCTTGGTGCCGCGGCTCCAGCGGCGCTGGATCGCCATGAACAGAGCGGTGCCGAACGGGCGTGCGACAAACGCCAACGCGAAAATCACAAAGGAAAGTAACAATCCGTCAAGGCGATTCTCGAAGGGGAAGAACACCGACGGAAACACCAGCACCGAGGCGATGCCGAATACGAAGAAGTCGAAGTATTCGGACGCGCGGCCGATGACCACGCCCACGGCGATCTCGCCCGGGGCGACCGTCGAATGGTCGGTGTGCTGCGGCGCGGCGCCTTGCGCCAGGGGGCCTGCCGACGGATCGGGGTGGTGCTCAAAAGTGCTCGACATCGTCATGGCTCGGTTCGAAAAGAATGACTTGGACTGCTAAAGCATCTCACTGACGGGGTTCCGCTGCCATGAGACAAAGTGTCCTATTCCTGCATTGCAGCAAAAGGGTTAATTTTCCGGCTCCCCCTACGCTTTGGGTTGCTCCCCCGGCCATGTTCATCAAGGCTCTCCGCGGACTGCTGCTGCCTGCCGTCCTGCTGTTGACGGGTTGTCAGACGGTTCTGATGTCACCCTCCGGCGACATGGCGCTCCAACAGCGCGATCTGATCGTCATCTCCCTGATATTGATGTTGCTCATCATCGTGCCGGTGATCGCGCTCACTCTGTTCTTCGCCTGGCGTTACCGCGCGTCTAACAAGAAAGCTATTTATCGTCCGGATTGGGATCACTCCACTGTGCTGGAGCTGCTGATCTGGTCGGCGCCGCTGCTGATCATCATCGCACTCGGCGCACTGACCTGGGTAAGCACGCACAAGCTGGACCCGTTCCGTCCGCTCGAGCGTCTGTCGCAGGGTCGCGAGGTGCCGGCCGACGTCAAGCCGCTGGTGGTCGAAGTGGTGGCGCTCGACTGGAAATGGCTGTTTATCTACCCGGAGCAAGGTATTGCGACGGTGAACGAGCTGGCCGCGCCGGTCGATCGCCCGATCCAGTTCAAGATCACCGCCTCGACCGTGATGAACTCGTTCTTTATCCCCGCGCTGGCCGGCCAGATCTACGCCATGCCCGGCATGGAGACCAAGTTGCACGCGGTGATCAACAAGCCTGGTGTGTACGAGGGCTTTTCGGCCAACTACAGCGGTGCAGGTTTCTCCGGCATGCACTTCAAGTTCCATGGCGTGAGCGAAAGTGAGTTCACGCAGTGGGTGGCGCAGGCGAAGCAGGGCAGTGCGCTGAACCGCGACGCCTACCTGCGCCTGGAAAAGCCCAGCGAGAACGAACCGGTGAGTCGCTTCTCCAGCGTGGCGCCGGATCTCTACGAAGCGATCGTCAATCTTTGCGTCAAGCCCGGCACGCCGTGCATGCACGAAACCATGATGAAGGATGCCGCCCGTGCAGGGCAGCCCGCCGCTGGCGAGCATGGCATGCACGACATGGCGAACATGGAGCATTGACCCGTGAGCCGCCCTATCCGCAGTACCGCCTTCCCAGGTGTCCAAGATGTCTGACCATCCCGACCTCGCCAAACTGATTTTCGGTCGCCTCACCTGGGAGGCGATTCCGCTCCACGAGCCGATCCTGCTGTACACCTTTATCGCGGTGGCGCTCGGCGGCATCGCGGTGCTCGGCGCGATCACCTATTTCCGCCTGTGGGGTTATCTCTGGCGCGAATGGTTCACCAGCATCGATCACAAGAAGATCGGCATCATGTACATGGTGTTGGGCCTGGTGATGCTGCTGCGTGGTTTTGCCGACGCGATCATGATGCGTCTGCAGCAGGCTGTCGCTTTCGGCGACTCGGCGGGTTATCTGCCGCCGCACCACTACGACCAGATCTTCACCGCGCACGGCGTGATCATGATCTTTTTCGTGGCGATGCCCATCGTCACCGGCCTGATGAACTACATCGTGCCGCTGCAGATCGGCGCGCGCGATGTGGCGTTCCCGTTCCTCAATAATTTCAGCTTCTGGATGACCACGGCCGGCGCCGTGCTGGTGATGATGTCGCTGTTCGTCGGCGAGTTCGCGCGCACCGGCTGGCTGGCGTATCCGCCGCTGTCCGGCATCGCGGCCAGTCCAGATGTGGGTGTGGACTACTACATATGGGCGTTGCAGATAGCCGGCGTGGGAACGCTGTTATCAGGCGTCAATCTGCTGGTCACCATCATCAAGATGCGCGCGCCGGGCATGAAGCTGATGCAGATGCCAGTGTTCACCTGGACCGCGCTGTGCACCAACGTGCTGATCGTGGCGGCCTTCCCGGTGTTGACCGCAGTGCTGGCGTTGCTGTCGCTGGATCGTTACCTAGGCTTCCACGTGTTCACCAACGAGCTTGGCGGCAACGCCATGATGTACGTGAACCTGATCTGGATCTGGGGCCATCCGGAGGTCTACATCCTGATCCTGCCGATGTTCGGCGTGTTCTCGGAAGTGGTCTCCACCTTTAGCCGCAAGCGCCTGTTCGGCTACACCTCGATGGTCTACGCCTCGATCGTGATCACCGTGCTGGCCTACCTGGTGTGGCTGCATCACTTCTTCACCATGGGTTCGGGCGCCAGCGTCAACTCGTTCTTCGGCATCACCACCATGATCATCTCGATCCCCACGGGAGCGAAGATTTTCAACTGGCTGTTCACCATGTATCGCGGCCGCATCACCTTCGAGCTGCCGATGATGTGGACGGTGGCCTTCATGGTGACCTTCGCCATCGGTGGCATGACCGGTGTGCTGCTGGCGGTGCCGCCGGCGGACTTCTCGCTGCATAACAGCCTGTTCCTGATCGCGCATTTCCATAACGTGATCATTGGCGGCGTGCTGTTCGGTGCCTTTGCCGCGATCAACTTCTGGTTCCCCAAGGCCTTCGGTTTCAAGCTCGATCCGTTCTGGGGCAAGTGCTCGTTCTGGCTGTGGGTGGTGGGTTTCTACTTCGCCTTCATGCCGCTGTACGTGCTGGGCCTGATGGGTGTAACCCGCCGCCTGAATCATTTCGAGGATCCGTCGCTGCAGATCTGGTTCCAGATCGCCGCGTTTGGTGCCGTGCTGATCGCATTGGGCATTGCCTGCATGCTGATTCAGTTCGTGGTGAGCTTCCGCCGCCGCGAGGCATTGCGCGATGTCACCGGCGATCCGTGGGGTGGCCGCACGCTGGAGTGGTCCACTTCGTCGCCGCCGCCGGCCTACAACTTCGCTTTCACCCCGCAGGTGCACGACAGCGATGCCTGGTGGCAGATGAAGGAGCATGGCTATCGCCGGCCGCTGTCCGGGTTCATCGACGTGCACATGCCGAAGAACACCGGCGCGGGCATCATCCTCGCCGGCATCAGCACGGTGCTGGGCTTTGCCCTGATCTGGCAGATGTGGCCGCTGGTGGTGCTGGCGTTCGTGTCGCTGCTGGCGACGGCGATCGGTCATACCTTCAACTACAAGCGCGACTTCTACATCCCGGCCACGGAAGTGGCTGCGGTCGAGGCGGCGCGTACGGAGCAGCTGGCCAGCCATGTCTAATTCAACCTCTATCGCCATGGGCGCCGAGGCGCGCGAGCCGCTCCAGTTCCATCTGGAGACCGAGCACCATCCGCAGAACGGTACGCTGCTGGGCTTCTGGCTGTACCTGATGAGCGACTGCCTCATCTTCGCCTGCATGTTCGCCGTGTACGGCGTGCTGGGCCGCAGCTATGCCGGTGGCCCCACTGGCGCCGAGATATTCGAACTGCCGCTGGTGGCAGTGAATACCTCGTTGCTGCTGCTGTCGTCGATTACCTACGGTTTTGCGATGCTGGAAATGCAGCGCAACCGGCAGCGCGGAACCCTGATCTGGCTGGCCATCACCGGGCTGCTCGGCGCCGGCTTTATTGGCATCGAGCTGTATGAGTTCACGCATTTGATCGCCGATGGCGCGGGCCCGCAGCGCAGCGCGTTCCTGTCGTCGTTCTTCACCCTGGTGGGCACGCATGGTCTGCACGTCAGCTGCGGCATCATCTGGCTGATCACCCTGATGGTGCAGGTGTCGAAGAAGGGTTTGATCGCCGAGAACAAGCGCCGTCTGTGGTGCCTGTCGATGTTCTGGCACTTCCTCGACGTGGTGTGGGTCGGTGTCTTCAGCTTTGTCTATCTGATGGGAGTGCTGCCATGAGCGCACACGCCGATACGCATGCCACCCACGGCGGCCACGACCATGATCATGACCACGACGAGGGCGCCGCCCACGTCTCGTTCAAGGGTTACATGATCGGCTTCGTGCTGGCGGTGATCCTCACCGCGATTCCGTTCTGGCTGGTGATGAGCGGCGGCTTCAAGACATCCAGCACGACCGCGCTGGTGGTGCTGGGCTTTGCCGCCGTGCAGATCGTGGTGCACATGGTGTACTTCCTGCACATGAACACCAAGTCGGAGGGCGGCTGGAACATGCTGGCTCTGATCTTCACCGCCGTGCTGGTGCTGATCACACTGAGTGGGTCGATCTGGGTGATGTACCACCTCAACCACAACATGATGCCGGCGCTGATGCAGGACGTGCGGAACCTGCCATGAGCAGGCGCCTGTCTGTGGTGCGAGCCACAAGGCCATGCCTGGACTAGGCGTCGCTCCGAAAGCATCGACGGAACGCGGCCCGCGCGGGCCGCTGGCGCTCACCGCATTGGCGCTGTTCGCGCTGGTGGCCTTTGCGGGCTTTGTCGCCCTTGGCACCTGGCAGGTGCATCGCCTCGCGTGGAAACGCGACCTCATCGCACGCGTGGACGCGCGCGTGCACGAAACCGCAGTCGCGGCGCCCGCGCTATCTCAATGGCCGCAAGTAACCGCCACCGCCGACGAATACCGGCACGTACGTTTGAGCGGCGTGTTCCTGCACGATCAGCAGACGCTTGTTACCGCGAGCACCGCGCTCGGCAGTGGCTACTGGCTGCTGACCCCGTTGCGCACGGCCGATGGCACCGTGGTGCTGATCAACCGCGGTTTTGTTCCGCCTGACTGGTGCGGCCGCAACGCAACCTGCGCGCTGGGGCCGGAAGGCGAGACGACGGTGACTGGGCTGCTGCGCATGCCGGAGACCAAAGTTTTTCTGCGGCACAACGATCCCGCGAAGGGACGCTGGTATGCACGCGACGTGCAAGCCATCGCCGCTGCGCACGGCTTCACGAAGGTCACGCCGTATTTCGTGGATGCGGATGCTAATCCCGCCGATACGGCCGGCTGGCCGCGGGGAGGGCTGACAGTGATCAGCTTTCCCAACAATCATCTGGTGTATCTGATTACCTGGTATCTGCTGGCGTTGATGACGGCGGTGGGGGCGGTATACGTGGGTTATCACGAAGTCCGCTTGCGCCGCAGAGAGCGGGGCGCCTTCTGATCGCATGAAAAAGGCCACCCGATGGGTGGCCTTTTTCTAATCTGAGTGGTGGGCGGTACAAGGATCGAACTTGTGACACCTGCCGTGTGAAGGCAGTGCTCTACCGCTGAGCTAACCGCCCGCCGAGAGCGCGCAAATATACGGGGTGTTTTGTCTCAGGTCAATGCCCTGGGGTGAGGCCCAGGCTGGCCTGGGGCGTTTTTGCCGCAGGGTGGGGGAAGTGAGAGCAAAGGAGCCGGCGGGTACAATGCGCCGGCCTCAAGAACGGAACCGACTCATGCACGACGCCCTCGCCAACCTGCACATGATCACACTGACGCCGTGGAAGCTCATCGGCCTGCTTGGCACACTGCTTTTCACCGCGCGTTGGTTCGTGCAGTTCTATGCGACCAAGAAGCAGAAGAAGGTGGTGGTACCCATGTCGTTCTGGTACCTCTCGGTGGCGGGCAGTGTGCTGACGCTGGCGTATTTCATCTGGGGCAAGAACGACTCCGTTGGCATCATCCAGACGGCGTTTCCGATGCTGGTTTCGATCTACAACGTGTTCGCCCATCTGAAGCAGCACAAACCTGAGACGGTGCGTCCGGGCGGTCCGGAAGAGACCTGAGCGCGTGATGTTCCTCCCTCTGCCTGAGAGGGAGGAACAAAGCAGCCATCAATCCGGGTCGTAATCCAGATTTGGTGCCAGCCAGCGCTCCGCTTCCTCGCGCGTCCAGCCCTTGCGCTTGGCATAGTCCTCGACCTGTTCGCGGGTGAGGCGGCCTACTACGAAGTACTGGCTATCCGGGTGTGAGAAGTACCAGCCGGAGACGGCGGCGGTGGGGTACATCGCGAAGCCTTCAGTGAGTTCGATGCTGGTATTGGCGGTGGCGTCGAGCAGCTTGAACAGCGTGGCCTTCTCGGTGTGGTCGGGGCAGGCCGGGTAGCCGGGGGCGGGGCGGATGCCGCAGTATTTCTCGTCGATCAGTGCGTTGTTATCCAGCGTTTCGTCCGGCATGTAGCCCCAGAATTCGCGGCGCACGCGCTCGTGCATGCGTTCGGCGAAGGCTTCGGCGAGACGGTCGGCGAGGGCCTTGAGCATGATCGATGAATAGTCGTCGTGCGCGGCTTCAAAGCGGGCGACGTGTTCCTCGATGCCGACGCCGGAGGTGACGGCGAAGCCACCGATCCAGTCATGCTTGCCGGCCTCTTTCGGTGCGATGAAATCGCCCAGCGAGAAATCGGGACGCTCCACTGGCTTGTCGACCTGCTGGCGCAGGTGATGCAGGGTGGCGAGCTTCTTGCCGTCGGCGGCATAGACTTCCGTATCGTCACCGCTCTGTGCGGCCGGCCAGAAGCCGATCACGCCGCGCGCGGTCAGCCACTTTTCCTTGACGATGCGATCGAGCATCTCCTGTGCATCGCGGAACAGTTCGGTGGCCTGGGTGCCGACGATCTCGTCCTGCAGGATGGCCGGATAACGGCCGGCCAGCTCCCACGCATTGAAGAAGGGGCTCCAGTCGATATAGCGGCGCAGCTCCGCCAGATCATAGGCATCGAACACGGTGATGCCGGGCCGGTTCGGCTGCGGCGGTTCGTAGCTGGCCCAGTCGCAGGTGAAACGCTGCCCACGCGCCTTTTCCAGCGACACCAGCTGTTTGCCTGGGCCGCGGTTGCGATGGCGTTCGCGCACTTCTGCATATTCGGCGCGGACCTTCGCCATGAAGTTGTCGATCAGCTCTTTGCTGACTAGCGACTGCGCCACGCCGACGGCGCGCGAGGCGTCTTTCACCCATACCGTGGGCGACTTGTAGTGCGGTTCGATCTTCAGCGCGGTATGCGCGCGCGACGTGGTGGCGCCACCGATCAGGAGGGGAATCTGGAAATCCTGCCGCTGCATTTCGCGCGCGACCTGGCTCATTTCCTCCAGCGAGGGGGTGATCAGGCCGGACAGGCCGATGATGTCGGCGTTGTGCTCGCGTGCGGTGTCGAGGATTTTCTGCGCCGACACCATCACGCCGAGGTCGATCACATCGAAATTGTTGCAGCGGAGCACCACGCCGACGATGTTCTTGCCGATGTCGTGCACGTCGCCTTTCACCGTGGCCATCACGATGGTGCCGTTGTTCTTGCCGACGTCACCGGTGCGCAGTTTTTCCTCTTCGATATAAGGCAGCAGGTAGGCCACCGCCTTCTTCATCACGCGGGCGGATTTCACTACCTGTGGCAGGAACATCTTGCCGGCGCCGAACAGGTCGCCGACCACGTTCATGCCATCCATCAGCGGACCTTCGATCACGTCGAGCGGACGGCTGGACAGCTGGCGGGCTTCTTCGGTGTCGACCTCGACGTATTGGTCGATGCCGTGCACAAGCGCGTGGCTGAGGCGGTCGCGCACGGGCTTCTCGCGCCATGCCAGGTTTTCGACGACAACTTCGCCTTTCTTCGCCTTGAACTTTTCGGCGACCTCGAGCAGGCGTTCGGTGGCGTCGGGGCGGCGGTTGAGCACCACATCCTCGACGCGCTCGCGCAATTCTTCCGGCACGTCGTCATAGATCATCAGCGCGCCGGCGTTGACGATGCCCATGTCCATGCCGGCCTTGATGGCGTGGTACAGGAACACGGAATGGATCGCCTCTCGCACGGTGTTGTTACCGCGGAACGAGAACGAGACGTTGGAGACGCCACCGGAGATGTGGCTGGCCGGGAAGCGTTTTTTCAGCTCGCGCGTGGCTTCGATGAAATCCACCGCGTAGTTGTTGTGTTCTTCGATGCCGGTGGCGATGGCGAAGATGTTGGGGTCGAAGATGATGTCTTCGGGCGGGAAGTCGAGCCGGGTAGTGAGCAACGCGTAGGCGCGCGAACAGATCTCCACTTTGCGTTCGCAGGTGTCGGCCTGGCCTTGCTCGTCGAAGGCCATTACCACCACCGCGGCGCCGTACTGCTGCACCTTGCGCGCGTGTTCGAGGAAGATTTCCTCGCCTTCCTTCATCGAGATCGAGTTGACGATGCCTTTGCCCTGTAGGCAGCGCAAGCCGGCTTCGATCACGGTCCACTTGGATGAGTCGACCATCACAGGCACGCGGGCGATGTCGGGCTCGGCAGCGATCAGATTGAGGTAGCGGGTCATCGCCGCCTCCGAATCGATCAGACCTTCGTCCATGTTGACGTCGATGATCTGCGCGCCGTTGGCAACCTGCTGGCGGGCGACGTCGACCGCTTCTTCGTAGCGATCTTCCTTGATCAGCTTTTTGAACTGCGCGGAGCCGGTGACATTGGTGCGTTCGCCGACATTGACGAACAGCAGGTCGGGCGTGATGACCAGCGGCTCGAGGCCGGAAAGTCGGGTGTGGCGGATGGAGCTCATGCGCAGTGGAAGCCTTCAAGCAAAACGATGTGCTCCCTCCCCTGCGTGCAGCAGGGGAGGGTAGGGGTGGGGTCAAGCCCCGCAAGCTGTGCGGCGGTGTCGCAAGGGTTTCCCCCCTCCCAGCCTCCCCCTGCGAGCAGGGGGAGGGGTATGCATGCGCTCATGCGGCCTCCTGTTTGGCGACAGGAAGAGCACGCGGCGGACAGTGCCGCACGGCTTCAGCAATGGCTTTGATGTGCGCCGGCGTGGTGCCGCAGCAGCCGCCGACCAGGTTGAGCAGGCCGTCGCGGGCGAAGCTGCCGATCACCGAGGCCATTTGTTCCGGGGTTTCGTCGTATTCGCCGAAGGCGTTGGGCAGGCCGGCATTGGGGTGCGTGCTGATAAAGCAGTCGGCGACGTTGGACAGGGTCTGCACGTGGGGGCGCAGATCGGCGGCGCCTAGCGCGCAATTGAGACCGACGGTGAGGGGCCGCGCGTGGGCCACCGAGTAATAGAACGCCTCGGCGGTCTGGCCGGAGAGAGTGCGGCCGGAGCGGTCGGTGATGGTGCCGGAGATCATCACCGGCAGGCGCGCACGGCGCTGATGGAACAGCTCGCTCAGCGCGAACAGTGCGGCCTTGGCATTGAGTGTGTCGAAAATGGTTTCGACCATGATGACGTCAGCGCCGCCATCGATCAGGCCATTGGCCGATTCGGTGTAGTTGGCCGCGAGTTCTTCGAAGGTGACATTGCGGAAGCCGGGGTCGTTGACGTCCGGCGACAGTGAAGCCGTGCGGCTGGTGGGACCGAGCACGCCGATCACGAAGCGCGGCTTGTCCGGCGTCTTCGCGGTGTACGCATCGCAGGCTGCGCGCGCCAGGCGTGCGCCTTCGCGGTTCAGCTCGTACGCAAGGTGTTCCAGGTGATAGTCGGCCTGGCTGATGCGGGTGGAGTTGAAAGTATTGGTTTCGACCAGATCGGCACCGGCTTCGAGATAGGCCTCGTGCACGCCGCGGATAATCTCCGGCTTGGTCAGCGTGAGCAGGTCGTTGTTGCCTTTGAGGTCGCAACTGCCGGGGTGGTCGTGGTGATGTTCGTGCGCGCTGTCGCGGCCTTCGGCGAAGCGGTCGCCGCGGAAGCCGTCCTCATCGAGTTGATGGCCCTGCAACATGGTACCCATGCCGCCGTCGAGGATCAGGATGCGTTGGCGCAATGCGTTTTCAAGCAACGCAACGCGATCGGGGTGGAGCCAGGGGGTGCTCATGATTCGGTCCTCACGGTTTGCGCGCGAGCAGGCTGATGACTTCAAAATGCGGGGCCTTGCGCTCGCGGCTCAGGCGCGTGCAGCTCAGTACGTCGAGACCGGCGCTCTTGGCGTAGCGGTCCAGTTCATCGCGCGAAAAGCCCAGGTTGCGGTGATCGAACGGTTCTACCACCGCGCGGTGGTCGTGCTTGCCCAAGGTCACGGCGAGCAGGCGGCCACCGGGGCGCAGCAGGCGCGAGGCTTCCGCTACGGCTTTCGCCGGCTGTTCCGCATAAGTAAGGGCGTGCAGCATCAACACCAGATCGAAGCGGCGCTCGCCGAGATCGAGTGCATGCATGTCGCCCTGGCGTACCTCGACATTGGTGAAAGGCTTGAGGCGCTGTGCGGCGGCCTCGGCCACGCGCTCGCTGGAGTCGACGCAGACGATCGAGCGCGCATGCGGCGCCAGCAGTTCGGCGGTGATGCCGTCGCCGGAGGCGATATCCAGCACGTCGCCGGTTTCCAGTAACTGCAGCAGCGAGCGCGCCAGGGTTTCCCAGGTGCGGCCGGGGGAATAGTGGCGCTCCATGTCGCCGGCCACGGTATCGGCCCAGCCTTCCTCGCGGGCGCGCTGGGCGAGCACGCCGGGCAGGCGCGCGGCGTCGTCGCGCAGCAGGGCGTCGTCGATGCTGTCGCGCAGCGAGCGGATCAGGCTGTGCTGGTGTTCGTCGCCTTCGCTATTGGCACGGTAGTAGGCGGAGACACCCGCGCGGCGGTCGCGCACCAGCTCGGCTTCCTTGAGCTTGGCCAGGTGGGTGGACACGCGCGGCTGTGCCAGATGCAGCACGGAGGCCAGTTCGGCGACGGTCAATTCTTCGCGTTCGAGCAAGGCCAGCAGGCGCACCCGGGTGGGGTCGGCCAGCAACCGCAGGACGCTGGAAGCGGTGGCGAGATCCACGCTGCATCCTTATATCGCGATAAAGAGATGCGTAAGGCTAGGCGCCTAGGCCCAGTGCGTCAAGATGCTGTGGGGGCGGCTCGGGGGGCGCTCCTATTCGGACGGCCTTGCTGCGGTCGCACAAAGGGTTTTCGGCCCCTCCCGCTAAAATGGGCGGCTAGCCTCACTCTGGAGCCCTCCCCATGGATTTCCGCTTTACCGAAGATCAGCTGTCGATCCAGTCCATTGCCCGCGATTTCGCCCAGAAGCGCATCGTGCCGGTTGCCGCCGAGCTGGATGCGAAAGGCGAATTCCCGCTGGAGAACATTCGCGAGATGGGCCAGCTGGGCCTGATGGGCATCGAGGTGCCGGAGGCGTACGGCGGCGCGGGCATGGATCCGATCGCCTATGTGCTGGCGATGATCGAGATCGCTGCGGCCGATGCCGCCACCTCCACGATTATGTCGGTGAACAATTCGCTGTTCTGCAACGGCATCCTCAAGCACGGCACGGAGGAGCAGAAGCAGAAGTATGTTCGCGCCATCGCGCAGGGCGAGGCCATTGGCGCCTACGCGCTGACCGAGCCGCAGTCGGGTTCCGATGCGTCGGCCATGCACACGCGTGCCACCAAGAACGCCAACGGCGACTGGGTGATCAACGGCAAGAAGAGCTGGATCACTTCGGGTCCTGTCGCGCGCTACATCATCCTGTTCGCCATCAGCACGCCGGGCATCGGCGCCAAGGGCGTGTCGGCATTCATCATCGACACGCAGTTACCGGGCTTCCATGCCGGCAAGACCGAGCCGAAGCTCGGCATCCGCGCATCGGCCACCTGCGAGATCGAGTTCACCGACTACATTTGCCCCAAGGAAAACCTGCTGGGCGAAGAGGGCAAGGGCTTTTCGATCGCGATGGGCGTGCTGGACGCCGGTCGTATCGGCATTGCCTCGCAAGCCGTCGGCATTGCGCGCGCCGCTTATGAAGCGACCTTGCAGTGGTCACGCGATCGCAAGGCTTTCGGTCATCCGATCGGCACCTTCCAGATGACCCAGGCCAAGATCGCCGACATGAAGTGCAAGCTCGACGCAGCCACGCTGCTGACCTTGCGCGCAGCCTGGACCAAGGGCGAAACCGACAAGAACGGTGGCCGTTTTGGCACCGAGGCATCGGTGGCCAAGCTGGTCGCCTCCGAGGCGGCGATGTGGATCGCGCATCAGGCAGTGCAGATCCACGGCGGCATGGGTTACTCGAAAGAAATGCCGCTGGAGCGTTACTTCCGCGACGCCAAGATCACTGAGATCTACGAGGGCACCAGCGAGATCCAGCGCATGGTGATTGCTCGCGCCGAGACGGGTCTGCGCTAAGTCGAATGCCTCCGTTGGGACGAACGCCCGGCAGGGAAACCTGCCGGGCGTTTTCGTTTATGCGGCCCCAAAAAAAGCCCCGGCATCGCTGCCGGGGCTTGAGGTGTTGCCGAGTCGTTGATTACGACCCGCGACGCGGATCGGAATCGAACGACTGCTGCCCGGGTTCGTTGGGCAGCTGCGCATGCGTTTGCGGGATCTTGTTCGACGGCTCGTCGAGCTTGTCGCCCAGCGCACGGCGTACCACCACGTAGAACACTGGGATCAGCAGCAAGCCGAGGAAGGTGGCGAACATCATGCCGCCAATCACGCCGGTACCGATGGCGTGGCGGGAGTTCGCACCCGCGCCGGTGGAGATCGCCAGCGGGAACACGCCGAGGATGAAGGCCATCGAGGTCATCAGGATCGGGCGCAGTCGCAGGCGGGAGGCGGTCACCACCGACTGGAACAGCGAGTGTCCTTGCTGTTGTTGCTCCACCGCGAACTCCACGATCAGAATCGCGTTCTTCGCGGCCAGGCCGATCACCGTGATCATGCCGATCTTGAAGTACATGTCGTTCGGCAGGCCGCGCAACATCGAGAACACTACCGTGCCCAACAGGCCCAGCGGCACCACCAGCAGCACGGCGACCGGAATCGACCAGCTCTCGTACAGTGCGGCAAGGCACAGGAACACGATGACGATCGACAGCACCATCAGCAGCGTGGCCGAGTTGCCGGCCAGGATTTCCTGATACGACTGACCGGTCCAGTCCGCGCCGAAGCCCTTGGGCAGGTCGTTGTCGACGATGTTCTGCAACGCCGCCATGGCCTGGCCGGTGGAGTAGCCCTGGCCTTCGCTGGCCACGATTTCCACGGCGGAATAGCCGTTGTAGCGGGTCAGTGCCGGGGAGCCCGAATCCCACTTGGTCTGCACCACGCTGGAGATCGGGATCATGTTGTACGGATTGGCTGCTGTCCTCGTCGCACTGTTTGCCAGCACGCTGGGCGAGAAGATGTGCTGCAGCGCATCGGGCCCCATGCGATAGGGCTGGTCGGCCTGCAGGTACACGCGCTTCACGCGGCCGCCGTAGATGAAGTCATTGACGTAGATCGGCGCCAGGGTCAGCTGGACAGCGGTATAGACATCACTGACCGAAAGCCCCATCGATTCCGCCTGCACGCGATCCACCTTCAAGTCCCACTGCGGTGCATCTGGCAGTGAGTTGGGGCGGGTACCGACCAAGGCCGGATTACCCTTGGACTTGCCCAGCACCATGCCCATCGCCTGCATCAGCTCGCCATGCGACTGGCCTGCACGTGCCTGCAGATACATGTCGATGCCGCCGAACTGGCTGAGGCCGCGGATGGTCGGCAGGTTCACCACGAAGATCTGCGCATCACGAATGCCGTGCAGCACGCCGTTGGCCTGCATGATCAGCTCGTCCGCGGTGATCTTGCGCTCGCTCCAGTCCTTCAACTTGATGAAGGCCATACCCGCGCTTTCGCTCTGGCCGACGAAGCTGAAGCCGCTGATCTGGTACATGCCGACGATGGCATCGTTCAGCGGGCTGTTCTTCAGCCGCTCGCGCATCTCACCCATCACCGCTTCAGTGCGCTTGATGGTGGCTCCGGGCGGCAGGTTGACGATGGCCAGCGCGAAGCCCTGGTCTTCACTGGGCACGAAGCTGGTTGGCAGTTTGGTGTACAGGAACCCGGCCAGCGCGGCGACAAGCGCGAACACGATCATCCAGCGTGGCGCATGACGCGCCGCGCTGCCGATGTGGCCGCTATAGACGTGCGTGACCTTGTCGAAAAGCGTGTTGAACCCACGGTAGACGACGTTCTTCTTTTCGTTGTGGGTCGGCTTCAACATGGTGGCGCACAGCGCCGGGGTGAACGACAGCGCGAGGAACGCGGAGAAGCCCATCGACACCGCGATGGTCAGCGCGAACTGCTTGTAGATCACGCCCGAAGCACCGGCCTGCAATGCGGACGGAATGAACACCGCCGCCAGCACCACCGTAATCGCCACCACCGCGCCGGTGATCTGGCCCATGGCTTTGCGGGTGGCCTCCTTCGGCGGGAGGTGTTCCTCGGTCATGATGCGTTCGACGTTCTCGATCACCACGATCGCGTCGTCCACCACGATACCGATGGCCAACACCATGCCGAACAGAGTCAGCTGGTTGATGGTGAAGCCCAGCGAGATCAGACCGATAAAGGTGCCGAGCAGCGCCACTGGAATCACCAGGGTGGGAATGATGGTGGCGCGGATGTTCTGCAGGAAGATCAGCATCACCAGGAACACGAGGATGATCGCCTCGACCAGGGTGTGCACCACTTCATTGATTGAGACTTTCACGAACGGCGTCGTGTCGTACGGCGCGAACCAGGTAACGCCCTGCGGGAAGTCCCTGGCCAGTTCGTCCATCTTGGCGCGCACGGCGGTGGCGACGTCGAGCGCGTTGGCGCCCGGCAGCAGCTGCACGCCGAGGCCGCCGACTGGCTGGCCGTTCCAGGTCGAAACCAGGCCGTAGGTCTGCGGGCCGAACGTGACACGGGCCACGTCGCCGAGCCTGACTGCCGTGCCGTCACTGTTAGCGCGCAGGATGATGTTGCTGAACTCCTCCGGCGAGGAGAAGCGGCCTTCGGCCGACACCGTGGCAGTGAAGGCCTGGTCGGTAGGGGCCGGATCGGCGCCCAGCGAGCCGGCAGCGAACTGCACGTTCTGGGTGGAGACGGCGTCGCGCACGGCGCTGGCGGAGAGGCCATAACCCTGCAACTTGTCCGGATTCAGCCAGATGCGCACGGCGTACTCGGCACCGATCACGCGGGTGCTGCCTACGCCGGGGATGCGGCCGACCTGGTCAGACACCTGCGAAGCGATGATGTCGGCCAGACGGTTGCCGTCGATCTCCGGGTTGGAGGAGACCAGCGATACGAACATCAGGAAGTCGGGGTTGTTCTTGGCAACCACCACACCCTGCTGAGTCACCGCCGAAGGCAGACGCGGCTGAGCCAGCGAAACCTTGTTCTGCACCTGCACCTGGGCGATATCCGGATTGGTGCCGGTCTCGAAGGTGAGGGTGATGGAAGCGGTGCCGCTGGCACTGGAGGACGAACTGAAATACAGCAGGTGGTCGATACCGGTGAGCTGCTGCTCGATCACCTGGGTAACGTTCTTTTCCACCGTATCGGCGTTGGCGCCGGGGAAGGTCGCCGACACCACTACCTGCGGCGGAGCGATGTTGGGATAGGACTCAATACCCATGTTCAGCATCGCAATCGTGCCGACCATGGTTATGAGGATGGCTACCACCCAAGCGAAAATCGGGCGGTCAATGAAGAAACTCGGCATGTCGGTCGGCTCCCTTACTGCTTGCCGGCAGCAGGCTTGGTGCTACCTGGTGCGCCTGCTGGACCGTTGCTGTCCTTGTTCGGCTGCCAAGGCGTGGCTTTGGCAGGGGCACCCGGCTGCACGGCCTGAAGTCCCGACACAATGACTTCATCACCGGCGGCCAGGCCGCTGGTGACGATCCAGTTGCCGGTGGCCATGTTGTTGGCGACCACGTTCTTGCGCGCCACCTTGCCGTCCTGGCCGACTACCAGCGCGTAGGCGCCGGCGACGTCGCGAGCGACGCCCTGCTGCGGAATCAGGAACACATTGGCCTGTTCGCCGAGGTTCGCGGTGATGGTGACGTAGGTGCCCGGCAGCAGGCGGTGCTGCGGGTTGGCCAGCTGCGCACGCAGGTTCACCGTGCCGGTGGTCGGATCGACCGCAGCGCCGGAGAAGTCGAGCATGCCCTTCTGGTCGTACTTGCTGCCGTCTGGCAGGGTGATTTCCACCGAGGTCTTGGCCGTATCCGACAGCACCACGTGTCCTGCAGCCTGCGCTGCGCGCAGGCGATCCAGATCCGCCGCGCTCACGGTGAAGTTCACGTACAGCGGGTCGAGCTGGTCGATCGTGGTGAGCAAGGTCGAATTGGCACCGCCGTCGGCGCTGCTGTTACCCACGATGGCGCCCTCGGTCAGCTGCTGCTGCCCGGCGCGGCCGTCGATTGGCGAGGTGACGCGGGTGAAGCCGAGATTGATACGTGCGCTTTCCACGGCAGCCTGGGACTGCTTCACCGCGGCGGCTGAGCTGCGCTCGTTGGCTTCGGCGCTATCGAGGTCGGATTGCGAGATGAAGCCCTGCGGACGCAATTGGCGGAAGCGCTCCGCGGCCTTGTGCGCATTCGTATAGGTGGCCTGCGCCGAGGTCAGGTTGGCCTGGGCGGAACTCAGGGCGGCCTGGTAGACCGAGGGCTCGATTTCGAACAGCACCTGGCCTTTCTTGACGTCGGTGCCTTCCTGATAGACGCGCTTGAGCAGCACGCCCGAGACGCGGGCGCGCACGTCGGCGCTGCGATAGGCGGAGACGCGACCCACCAGGTCCTTGCTTAGCGGCGCGCTCTGCGGCTGCGCCTTGACCACCCCGACTTCGGGCGGAGGCATCTGCGGGGGACCTTGTTCCTTCTTGCCTCCGCAAGCGGCCAGTGCCAGCAGGCCCAGGCACATCATCGGTGTGCGCAGTGACGAGGACTTCATGGGGACTCCGTTCTTTAAGTATCGGGGTAGGGGTGGCGCCGACCCCCCGGATCGGCGGCCAGACCTCAAGCTTTACGGCTCGCGAACAGCCTGCCCAGTGCCTGACGTCCCGCTTTACAGCGGAAACGGGGTGTGGACAAGCGCTCGAACAGCCCATCGAGCCGGGTAATCGGGGCTGACTATACCGTACAGTTTACAATTTGCCTTCACGTATGGTCTAGCCCCAAATTCTTCGTATTTTCATCGCGAAGGGAGTGTGATGCCGGCCGGCGGGCTTTCTCCTCCCGTGAATGGGGCCGGCCAGTAGATGGGTGCGTAAGTGCGCGACTGACCGGGCTTTGAACCGGAATGGTCGAGCCGGGCATGCCGCATCGCTAAAGCGGGCGCGCTTCGAGAGCCCTCATTCCGATCCTGCCGTCCCTCCATACGGGTCATCGTCATGGCGCATGACCGCACCGTGCCGGTGTCAACGCGCTTCCATGCTTTTTCATATTCATACCTGTGCATGTTGCGTCGCAACGGCCGTGACGTGCGTGTGGCCGCGTAGCGCATGCGGTTACGACATACGCGCGGGTATTGGATTCAACTGGCAGGCATGGAATGCGCAGATGATCTGGACCGATACACGCGACGCTTCCACTGGGCCGTATACATTCGGTTGCTCCACTGACGGAAGCTCGAACGATCACACGCGGGTGCTGAGTCTTTCGAGCGCCTGGTAAACACATCGAGACCTGAAGTTTGTGCCGCAGTGCAGGTGGCTAAGCATGCGGGGCAGGCGTATCCTTTTGCGGCTTTTCTGCACCATTCCGTCCCCACAGACAAGTAGATGCCATGAATGCGATTCGTGCGGCCAGTGATAACCCGATCCAGGCTGTTGTTTTCGAAGAACTGAAAAAAAGCGGCTTACCTACCCAGCGCCTTGATGAGGCGCAATTTTTTATCGGCGCCTTCTTCTCGCGCATGGCCTCCAGCGACCTCGAGTTGCACACCGCCGCCGAATGGGCCGCGCTGATGGCCGGCCTGCTCGAGTTCACGCAGCAGCGTCAGCCCGGCCGTGCTTTGGTGCGCGTGATCAACCCCGAGTCCGGTCATGCCGGCCGCAGCCTGGTGCAGATCGTCACTGACGACATGCCATTCCTGGTCGACACGGTGAGCATGATTGTGTCAGCCAAGTTGCAGATCCACGCGGTGATCCATCCGGTGGTGAAGGCCGTACGCGATGCCGCTGGCCGCCTGCAGCAGTTGGGTGCGGAAAACGGCACGCCCGAATCGGTGATGCATTTCGAAGTGGACCGCATGGCCGGCGACGCCGAGATGGCGCAGCTGAAGGGGCAGATCGAAGCCGCGCTTGAAGACGTGCGCGCCTCGGTCAACGACTGGTCCAAGATGCGCGACAAGGCGCTGGTCATCGCCGACGAGCTGACCAAGCGCCAGCTGCCGGTCAACGCCAGTTCGGTGGAAGAGGCAAACGAATTCCTGCGTTGGGTGGCTGACGACAACTTTACCTTCCTCGGTTACCGCGAATACGAAGTGACCCAGGCCGACGGCGATGAAGTGCTGCGTTCGGTGGAAGGCTCGGGCCTGGGTATCCTGCACAAGCAGGAGCGCTCGATGGCGCCGCGTTCGCTCCGTTCGCTGGTGGCCAGCGAGCTGCCGCAGTCGGGTTCGACCGACGCGATCATCCTGACCAAGACCAATGCGCGCTCGCACGTGCACCGTCCCGGGCACATGGATTACATCGGCGTGCTCAAGTTCGACGCCAACGGCAAGCCGGTCGCGGAGCAGCGCTTCCTCGGCCTCTTCTCTTCCAACGCTTATATGGCGCGTCCGCAGGACGTGCCACTGGTGCGCCACAAGGTGGAAGCCGTGCTGGCCCGTTCGGGGCTGAAGCGCGATTCGTACTCCGGCAAGTCGCTGCGCCACATTCTGGAAACGCTGCCGCGTGAGGAGCTGTTCCAGAGCAACGAGGACGAGCTGTACGCCACCGCCATCGGCATCCTCGAACTGCGCCAGCGCGCCCGCACGCGCCTGTTCGTGCGCCGCGACCGCTACGGCCGCTTCTTCACCTGCCTGGTGTTTGTGCCGCGCGAGCGCTTCAACACCTCGGTGCGCGAGCGCATCGAAGCACTGCTGCGCGACGCGCTGCACGGCGAGCAGAGCGATTCGGCCGTGCTGATGGGCGAGGCCGCACTGGCCCGCCTGCATGTGGTGGTGCGCCCCAAGATCGGCGATCACGTGAACTTCGATGCCGCCAAGCTGGAAGAGGGTGTTGCCGCGATCGTGCGCAACTGGCACGACGATGTGCGCGACGCCCTGGTCAAGCGCCTCGGCGATCACGACGGCGTGGTGCTGGCGAATCGCTATGCCAAGGCACTACCGGCGGGTTATATCGAAGACGTGTCGGCGGCGGCCGCTGCCGAGGACGTGCGCCAGTTGTCGCTGCTGAAGGGCGACGATGCCGTGCGCATGTCGTTCTATCACCCGGCCCAGCGTCCGGAAGAGCTGCGCTTCAAGGTCTACCGCAGCGGTGCCGACATCGCGCTGTCCGAAGTGCTGCCGCAGCTGGAAAACCTTGGTCTGCGCGTGCTCACCGAGCACGTGTACGAAATGAAGACCGACGGCGCGCCGCTGTTTATCCAGGACTTCGAGGTGCAGCCGGTTGGTAACCTCGCCTTTACGGTGGAGCAGGTGGGTTCGCTGTTCGAAGACGCCTTCGAGCACATCTGGCGCGGCAATGCCGAGAACGACGGCTTCAACCGCCTGGTGCTCGGCGCCAAGCTCGGCTGGCGCCAGATCGCCATGCTGCGCGGCTACTGCAAATACTTGCTGCAGACTGGCGTGGCGTTCTCGCAGAGCTATATGGAAGACGCCTTTAACCGCTATCCGGCCATCGCCGGCCTGCTGGTGGAGCTGTTCCTGGCCAAGTTCGATCCGCGTCGCGAGAGCCTGTCGGCCGACGAACTGAAGGCTGCCGGCGAGGCGCTGTCGGGCGAAATGACCGCGTTGATTCCGGAAACCGTGCGCACCGCTCACCCGGCGCTGATTGCCGGTCTGGTCACCGCCCTTGCCAAGCCGCGCGACGAGCAAGTCAAGGCGATTGAAGAGACCATCGGCGTGCTGCTGGAGACGGTTTCCAGTCTCGACGACGACCGTATCCTGCGCAGTTTCATGGCGTTGATGCGCGGCACCCTGCGCACCAGCTTCTTCCAGCAGTGGGACGGTGCTTACCGCGGCTACATCAGCTTCAAGTTCGACTCGCATCGCGTGCCGGATCTGCCGAAGCCGGTGCCGTACCGCGAAATCTTCGTCTCCGCGCCGCGCGTGGAAGGCATCCATCTGCGCTTCGGCGCGGTGGCGCGCGGTGGCCTGCGCTGGTCGGATCGCCGCGAAGACTTCCGCACCGAAGTGCTGGGTCTGGTCAAGGCGCAGATGGTGAAGAACACCGTGATCGTGCCGGTCGGCTCGAAGGGCGGCTTCTTCGTCAAGCGTCCGCCGGTGAACGGCGACCGCGACGCTCAGCTGGCCGAGGGCATCGCCTGCTACCGCATGTTCATCAGCGGCCTGCTCGATATCACCGACAACCTGGTCGAAGGCAAGGTGGTACCGCCGCATGACGTGGTGCGCCATGACGCGGACGATCCGTACTTGGTGGTGGCGGCCGACAAGGGCACGGCCACGTTCTCCGATATCGCCAACGCGATCTCGGTGGAGCATGGTTTCTGGCTGGGCGACGCGTTCGCCTCCGGTGGCTCCAACGGCTACGACCACAAGGGCATGGGCATCACTGCGAAGGGTGCGTGGGAGTCAGTCAAGCGTCACTTCCGTGCGCTGGGTCGCGACAGCCAGACGCAGGACTTCACCTGCGTGGGCGTGGGCGATATGTCCGGCGATGTGTTCGGCAACGGCATGCTGTTGTCGCAGCACATCCGCCTGCTGGCCGCGTTCGATCACCGCCACATCTTCCTCGACCCGAACCCGGATGCGGCGCGTTCCTTCGTCGAGCGCGAGCGCATGTTCAAGCTGCCGCGCTCGAGCTGGGAGGATTACGACAAGTCGTTGATCTCGGCGGGTGGCGGTGTCTATTCGCGCGCGCTGAAGTCGATTCCGGTATCGCCGGAAGTGCGCGCCGCGCTCGGCATCAAGGCTGATGTGACGCAAATGGCACCGACTGATCTGCTCAACGCCATCCTCAAGGCGCCGGTGGACCTGCTGTGGAACGGGGGCATCGGCACCTACGTGAAGGCCAGCAGCGAAACGCATGCCGACGTGGGCGATCGCGCCAACAACGGCCTGCGCGTCAATGGTGGTGAGCTGCGCTGCAAGGTGGTGGGCGAGGGCGGCAATCTGGGCATGACCCAGAAGGGCCGCATCGAAGCCGCCCAGCACGGCGTGCTGCTTAACACTGACTTCATCGACAACTCGGCCGGCGTGGACACCTCCGACCATGAGGTGAACATCAAGATCCTGCTCGACGACGCCGTGCAGCGCGGCGAGTTGACGGTGGACGCGCGCAACCAGCAGCTCGCGGCGATGACCGACGAAGTCGGCCAGCTGGTGCTGTGGGACAACTATCGCCAGAACCAGGCGATCACCCTGATGGAGCATCAGTCGGTACGCCGCCTGGGTTCGATGGCCCACTTCATCCGCACGCTCGAGGGCGAGGGCCTGCTCGATCGCCAGGTGGAAAACCTGCCGAGCGAAGCCGAGCTGACCGAGCGCAAGACGCGCGGCCAGGGCATGACCCGTCCCGAGCTGTCGGTGCTGCTGTCGTACGACAAGATCAAGCTGTTCCAGCAGATGCTCGACTCCGACGTGCCGGAAGATCCGTACCTCTCCAAGGAGTTGGTGCGCTACTTCCCCGAGCCGTTGCACGACAAGTACGCCGCACACATGCAGCGTCATCGCCTGAAGCGCGAAATCATCGCCACCGCGGTCACCAACTCCACCATCAACCGCATGGGCGCCACCTTCATGATGCGCATGCAGGAAGACACGGGGCAGGGTCCTGCGGCGATCGCCAAGGCTTACACCGCCGCTCGTGAAATTCTCGGCGCGCGTGAGCTGTGGGCGGAGATCGAGGCGCTGGACAGCAAGGCCGCCGAGGACACGCAGATCGACGCGATCATGCAGATCTGGTCGCTGCTGCGTCATCTGACCCGCTGGCTACTCAACCGTCCGGGCGGCACGCTGGATATCGCCGCCAACGTGGAGCGCTATCAGGCCGGTGTCGCCGCCTTGCGTGCGGCGCTGCCTGATGCGCTGACCGAAACCGGCAAGGCCGACTTCTCAACCAGCCAGGAAAAATGGGAAGGCATGGGCCTGCCGGCGGATCTGGCAGTGCGTCTCGCCCGCATCCCCGAACTGCGCGCCATGCTCGACGTGGTCGAAGTGGCGCAGCAGAGCGGTCAGCCGGTCGACAAGGTGGCGGGCGTGTTCTACGAGCTGGGTGAATCGCTGGATCTCGAATGGCTGCGCAGCCAGATCGAGGCGCTGCCGGTGGAAGGCCACTGGCACGCCCAGGCCCGCGGTTCGCTGCTGGACGAGCTCAACCACCAACATCGCGCGCTGGCCTTGCAGGTGCTGGCATTGGCCGGCGGCAGCAAGGACGTCTCGCCGGTGCGGGCGTGGCTGCAGCGTGACGACGCTACGCTCAAGTACACGCGCAGCATGCTGGCGGAAATCCTCACCCAGAACGCGGACTACCCGATCGCCTCGGTCGCCGTCCGTCGCCTGGCGCAGCTCGCGCAGGTACCGGTAAGCCAGTAAGGCGTCAGGAGTCAGTGGCGGTCCGCAAGGCCACTGATTCCTGATCGATCTGAAGAAAGGGCGCAGACCAGCGATGGTCTTGCGCCCTTTCTCTATCTGAGCTCAACTGAGACCCTCATTCACTGACCTCCTCACGGTTCCCCATGGCCTACGCCTTCGTCGCCAGTGAAACCAGCGTTGCCCAGCAGGCACGCCGCAAACTGGTCGACCGCTACGGCGACACGCCACCGGAACAGGCGGAGGCGATCGTGGCGCTCGGTGGCGACGGCTTCATGCTGCGCACCCTGCATGCGTATCGCGCACTGCCGGCGCCGGTGTACGGCATGAAGCTGGGACGGGTGGGCTTTCTGATGAACAAGCATCGCATCGACGATCTGGATGGGCGGATCACGCGTGCGCATGCGGCCGTGCTGTATCCGCTGGAGATGCAGGTCACGGATGTCAGCGGCGAAGTGCATCAGGCGTTGGCGTTCAACGAAGTTTCGCTGCTGCGCCAGAGCAACCAGGCCGCGCATCTGGAAGTGCAGCTCAACGAGGCGGTGAAGCTCGATGCGCTGGTATGCGACGGCATTCTGGTCTCCACGCCCGCCGGTTCCACTGCGTACAACCTCTCCGCGCATGGCCCGATCCTGCCGCTGGATGCCAACGTGCTGGCGCTAACCCCGATCAGCCCGTTTCGCCCGCGACGCTGGCGCGGTGCCATCCTGCCGCACCGTACCCAGGTGACGCTGCGTGTGCTCGATCCCGGCAAGCGACCGGTCAGCGCCACCGCCGATTTCCATGAAGTGCGCGACGTGCGCGACGTGGTCGTGAAGCAATCGGAAGGTCCCGGTGTGCGCCTGCTGTTTGATCCGGAACACAATCTGGAGCAGCGCATCCTCGACGAGCAATTCGCCCCCGACTGAGTCAAGGGCTCGGAAGGAGCGCACCCTGTGCGCGAAGGGCCCGCGTTAGCGGGTCCGGTTTTGCCACATTGGAAAGAAAGGGCGGCCCTGCTATGCAGGCCGTTTCGCGCACAGGGTGCGCTCCTACAGGTATTTCTTGGCGCTCTTTGCTAGATTCAACGGCAATATCGCCCATAGCACTTCCATGACCCGCGCAGTCACCACTCACGACCCATCCGCTGCCACCGACAATCGCCTGGTGGTTGCCATTTCCTCACGCGCGCTGTTCGATCTGGGCGACAGCCACGCCCTGTTCGAGCGTGACGGTCTGGACGCCTATCGCGCGTTCCAGATCGATCACGAGAACGAAATTCTCAAGCCGGGCGTGGCGTTTCCGTTGGTGCAGAAACTGCTCGGCCTGAACAAGCTGGCCGGCGATGTGCCGCCAGTTGAAGTGATCCTGCTATCGCGCAATTCGGGCGACACTGGCCTGCGTATTTTCAATGCCATCCAGCATTACGGTCTGGAAATCAGCCGGGCCGCGTTCACCAGCGGGGCGCCTACGTCCGACTACATCGCGCCGTTCAAGGCCGATCTGTTCCTTTCCGCCAATGCCGAAGACGTGGGCCGCGCTCTGATGGCTGGTGTGGCGGCGGCGACCATCCTGCCGTCGACCGCGCCGCCGCGCGCCACCGAGCAACTACGCATCGCCTTCGACGGCGATGCAGTGATCTTCGGCGATGAAGGCGAGCGGGTATCGCGCGAAGAGGGTCTGGAAGCATTCCATCGCAGCGAAACCGAACGGGCTGATGAGCCGCTGTCTGTAGGGCCGTTCCGCGGTTTCCTTTCAGCTGTACATCGTCTGCAGGCCGCGTTTCCCGCCGAAGACTCACCCATCCGCACCGCGCTGGTCACCGCGCGTTCGGCACCGGCGCACAAGCGCGTGATTCTCACCCTGCGTCGTTGGGGTGTGCGTATCGATGAGGCGCTGTTCCTGGGCGGTCGCGACAAGGGGCCGTTCCTCGATGCCTTCGGCGCTGATATCTTTTTCGACGACTCACCGGCCAATGTGGAATCCGCGCGGCAGCATGTCGCAACCGGACATGTGCCGCACGGCATCAGCAACCGCGAGCGCGGCGACTGACTAGAGGCATTCGGTCAGTCCTTCGTAGATTGACTTGTCCGTATTCGGCAGTGTGGTGTGGATCGGATCGCGCCCTTTTAGCGCGGCAATCAATTGCGCCGCGCTGGTATGCGCTGCGAGCGGACTGGTGCATTGCCACTGATGCAATGACACCACCACCTTGCCATCGCTGGGATTGATGTCCTCCGAGCTGGCCGCGATCACCCACACGCATTCGCCAATATCGCCACTGGCAGTCTCCACCGAGCAGCGATAGCTGAGCGCTTCGAGATTGGCGTATTCGCCCTCGCAGAACGTGTCACCACAGACATCGAGGAAATTGAGCTTGAGCTGATAGGTGATATCGAGCCAGGCATCCCGGTCCTGCCAGTCGGGCAGGTAGTCGTGAATGTCGACATAGGCGGGTGCTGCGGTGTTGCGTGACGCGCTTTTGCTCTTGGCCAGCGATAACGCTGGAGCACAAAGAAACAAGGTAAGCAGGGTCGCCGCCGCAGAAAGGCGTGAAGTGCGGATGCGCATGAGTCCATCTCCGTCCGTAGGCGTCTCATCCAGACGCAGGACTCATTGGGCATCACGGCAACGGTCCACGACAGACGGCCTGCGCGGGATATCGCGTAAGGAAATCGAGGTGCTTTTCGCGGAGAAAGTGATAGCTCGCGCGTCGGTATCTGGCGACTGCTGACGCCCGTCTATGCTGATGATTTGTACGGAGCTCTTTTGCGCAAGCTCCTGCTACACCAACTTGGCCCGCCGCCACCACGGGGTGACCTTGCCTTCCCGCACCAGGGTAAACAGGCCCGAGCCGAGGATCAGCGCGATGCCGATCAGCATCGGCCAGTCCAGATGGTCGCCGAACAGCCAATAGCCGAAGCCGATGGCCCAGAGCATCTGGCTGTATTGGGTGGGAGCCACGCGGTTGGCGGGTGCGTGCTGGGTAGCGAACATCAGCAGCACCCCGGCGAGGCCGGCCAGCAGGCCGTAGCCGGCCAGCAGGCCCCATTGCCAGAGCTCGGGCCAGACGAAATGGGGAAGCATCAGCACGCCACCGGCTACCAGCGGGCCGACCACCCCGGCGCCATACAGGCTGATGCGTTTCTCGTGGGCACCGGCCATGCGCAGCGCCACTACCGACAGCGCCCCGGAAAGCCCACATATCATCGCCGCCAAGTGGCCTACGCCCAGCGCGCGGAAGCCGGGCCGCAGCACCACCAGCACGCCGATAAAACCGGCCACCACCGCCGACCAGCGCCGCCAGCCCACGTGCTCCTTCAGGAATACCACCGAGAGCAGGGTCACGAAGATCGGCAGCAGGAAGATCAGCGCAAAAGCTTCCGCCATGGGCAGCGCCGTGAACGCGATCACGGCCGCGATATTGCAGATGGCGCCGGAGATGGCACGCACCCACCACAGGCTGGGTCGGTTGGCCTTGAATACCTCGATCCAGCGGTCCTGCGGCTTGCGGATAAAGGGCAGCGCCGAAAGCATCAGTACGGCGCCGAAAAACACCGCCTCGTAGGCTGGCAGCGAGCCGTGCAGGGACTTCACGAAGGCGTCGCTGATGGCGTAGGCCGCGTAGCAGGCGAAGCCCAGGAGTACACCTTTGATCATGGGGATTCCAGCGGAAAAGCGGGGGCGGGCAGGCCCGGCCATGGTCCCATAGGGAGACCCTTACGCCTACCCGTCGGTGCTGCACCTCGTCATGACCTGGAGGGACGGAGGCCGCTAGAATCGAGGGCTTGTCCCACCCACGTACGGAATCCCTGCATGTCCGCTCGCCTGAATCCGCTTGACCTGTATGACGTCCGCTCGCTGCTCACCGACGAGGAGCGCATGGTGCAGGACACCGTTGGCCGCTTCGTCGATGAAAAAGTGCTGCCGATCATTGGCGATGCGTTCGATCAGGCGCGGTTTCCGCAGGAGCTGGTTCCGGAGATCGCCAACCTCGGCCTGCTCGGCGCGACCCTTCCCGAGAAGTACGGTTGCGCCGGCATGAACGGCGTGAGCTACGGCCTGATCTGCCAGGAGCTGGAGCGCGGCGATTCCGGCCTGCGCAGCTTCGCCTCGGTACAGAGCTCGCTGTGCATGTACCCGATCTACGCCTACGGCACCGAAGAACAGAAGATGCACTACCTGCCGAAGATGGCGGCGGGCGAAATCATCGGTTGCTTTGGCCTCACCGAACCGCACGGTGGTTCTGATCCCGCCAACATGAAGACCAACGCCAAGAAAGACGGCGGCGACTGGGTCATCAACGGCGCCAAGATGTGGATCACCAACGGCAACCTCGCGCACATCGCCATTGTGTGGGCGCAGACCGAGGAAGGCATTCAGGGCTTTATCGTGCCGACCGACACCAAGGGCTTCACCGCCCAGGAAGTGCACAAGAAGATGAGCCTGCGCGCGTCGGTTACCTCCGCGCTGTTCTTCGACAACGTGCGCGTGCCGGACGCCAATCGCCTGCCGAACGTGAAGGGCCTGAAGGGTCCGCTCGGTTGCCTTACCCAGGCGCGCTACGGCATCACCTGGGGCCCGATCGGTGCCGCGCAGGCTTGCTTGAAAGAAGTGCTGGACTACACGCAGGAGCGTATCCTGTTCGGCCGTCCGCTCGCTTCCAATCAGGCCGTGCAGCTGAAGATGGCCGACATGGCCCGTCGCATCACCTCGGCACAGCTGTTGTCGCTACAGCTCGGTCGTTTGAAGGACGCCGACAAGATGCAGCCCACCCAGGTTTCGCTAGCCAAGTGGAACAACTGCCGCATGGCCATCGATATCGCACGCGAATGCCGCGACATCCTCGGCGGCGCTGGTATCACCACCGAGCATTCGGCGATCCGCCATGCGTTGAATCTGGAATCGGTGATTACGTACGAAGGCACCGAGACCGTGCATCAGCTGGTGGTGGGGCGTGAGCTGACCGGCATCAACGCGTTCTGATGGAGCGGTGGGCAACGACTATTTGAATCGTCATCCCGGCGAAGCTTGGGATGACGAGAGTCGTTGCGATCGACGGCTTGTGTGAGGTGTGTGACGTGAACTGGCAACACATACGCATCGAAACCGAACGCCTCATTCTGCGTCCACCGCAGCAAGAGGATTTCGACGCTTGGGCCGCCAACATGGCCGACGAGGAAGCTGCGCGTTTCATCGGTGGTTATCAGCCGCGCGCTGCCGCGTGGCGCGGCTTTCTCACCATGGCCGGTGCCTGGGCGATCCAGGGCTTCGGCATGTTCTCGGTGATCGAGAAGAGCACGGGTCAATGGGTCGGCCGGCTCGGTCCGTGGCAGCCCGAAGGTTGGCCAGGTACGGAAGTCGGCTGGGGTCTCGCACGTTCCGCGTGGGGCAAGGGTTATGCATTGGAGGGCGCCGTCGCCAGTATCGACTGGGCGTTCGAGCATCTTGGCTGGAACGACGTGATCCATAGCATCGACCGTGACAACCAGGCCTCGCAGGCATTGGCGATCCGTCTCGGGTCGCGCAATCGCGGGCCCGGTCGGCTGCCGGCGCCGCTTGAAGATCTGGAAATCGATATCTGGGGCCAGACGCGCGAGGAATGGCTGCAGCGCAGGCAGCAGTCATGAGCGCGGACAGCATCACCATGCGCGACACCTTGCGGCAAACGCTCGTCCATGTCCTGCCTGATCTGCAGAAGCACTGTCGCGAGCCGTGGTATCTGATCGGCAGTGCCGCGGCTTGGTTGGCCGGTGTGGATGTCAGCGTGGCCGACCTCGATGTACTTGCCAGCGCCGACGATGCGGCGCAGCTGGAAAACCAATGGCGCGACCTGCGCGATCCGGTCTATGCACCAGTCGGTGCGGAGCTGTTCCGTTCGCGTTTCGCGCGTTTCCGTTTTCCCGGTCTGCCAGTGGAAGTAATGGGCGGCCTGGAGCTGGATCGTGGCGACGGTTGGCAGCCTGTACAGGTCCATGAAGCGACCAGCGTCAGCGTGGCCGGCTTCACGGTACCGATTCCCACGGTGGCGGAGCAGATCCGCATCCTCGAGAGTTTCGGGCGGCCGAAGGATCTGCAGCGCGCCGCGTTGTTGAACGCGCTAAATCCCAGCAGCGCGGTTTTTAACTCCTCCCCCTGCTCGCGACGCGAAGCTAGTCCCGCGGGACAGGGGGAGGCCGGGAGGGGGTAAAGCCCTTGCGACAACCTCTCCCGAAACGCTTTCTCAAGCACTTACTCCTCCCCAACCCTCCCCTGCAAGCAGGGGAGGGAGCATAAGCTCCCGACGAGATTGCCTGTCCATCATGATTGCTCTTCCGTTTGCCCTTAGCGCCCGCCACAAAGGCTTCAACCGCGCCGAAATCGTCGACCAGAACTTCACCGAGTTCGTGCAGCTGTGGCAAGGCGACGTGCACCATGCACCGGATGACGGCGAGCCGGTACTGCTGGGCAGCGCGCTGGATGCGCGTGGATTTCGCGAGTTGCTGGGATCGCAGCTGATCTCGCGCCATCTCGACCTGATGGCGCGCGTGCTGCGCGTACAGAACAAGGTGTTCTACACCATCGGCTCCAGCGGCCACGAAGGCAATGCGATGGTGGCGCGGCTCACGCGCCACACCGACCCGGCATTCCTGCATTACCGCTCCGGCGGCTTCATGGCCGAGCGCTTCCGCAAATTGCCGGGCATGGATCCGATCATGGACTCCGCGCTGTCGTTTGCCGCCAGCAAGGACGATCCGGCTTCCGGTGGTCGCCACAAAGTGTGGGGCAGCAAACCGTTGTGGGTGTTGCCACAGACGTCGACCATCGCCTCGCATCTGCCCAAGGCCTTCGGTACAGCGGTGGCGATCGAGCAGGCGCGCCGCATCGGACACGCATTGCCGATTCCGGATGACAGCATTGCCGTTTGCTCGTTTGGCGACGCGTCGTCCAATCATGCCTCCGCGCAATCGGCCTTCAACGCCGCCGCGTGGACGGCCTACCAGAAGCTGCCGGCACCGGTGCTCTATGTGTGCGAGGACAACGGCATCGGCATTTCGGTGAAGACGCCCACCGGTTGGATCTCCAACAACTTCAAGCACCGCGCCAACCTGGACTATTTCTTCGCTGATGGCCTCGATCTGGCCGAGGGCTACGCGCAAGTGCAGCGTGCGGTGGATCACTGCCGCGACACGCGGCGCCCGACTTTCCTGCATCTGCGCACCACGCGCGTGATGGGGCATGCTGGCACCGATTTCGAGATCGAGTGGCGCAGCGTCGAAGAGTTGTTCGCGCTCGAATCCAGCGATCCGCTGCTGCGTTCCGCCGAGATTGCACTGTCTTCCGGCCTGTACACCAAGGCATCGCTGCTCGAACTTTACGAGACCACGCGCAAGCGCTGCTTCGAAGCGGCGGAGGACGCCGACCGCCGCCCGCGCATCACGTCGCTCGAAGACGTCATGAAGCCGTTGGCGCCGTACACGCCGACGGCGGTGAAGGCCGAAGCCGAACGCGCCGACTACGCCGAGCGCCGTCTCACCGTGTTCGGCAGCGAAGAAAAGCTGCCGGAGAAACAGCCGCCGCGCCATCTGGCTATCCAGATCGGCCAGGCCTTGCACGATGTCATGGCGAAGTATCCCGAGTCGCTGCTGTTCGGCGAGGACGTGGCGCAGAAGGGCGGGGTGTATACCGTCACCAAGGGTCTGTTCAAAACCTTCAAGGGCAACCGCGTGTTCAATACGCTGCTCGATGAGACGGTGATCCTTGGCCTGGCTCAGGGCTACGCCAACATGGGCATGCTGCCGATGCCGGAGATCCAGTATCTGGCGTACTTCCACAACGCCTGCGATCAGATTCGCGGCGAAGCCTGCAGTCTGCAGTTCTTCTCCAACGACCAGTACCGCAACCCGCTGGTGATGCGTGTGGCCTCGCTGGGCTATCAGAAGGGTTTTGGCGGTCACTTCCACAACGACAACTCGATTGCAGCGCTGCGCGATATCCCCGGATTGGTGGTGGGCTGCCCCAGCCGCGGCGACGATGCGGCCACCATGCTGCGTACGCTGATGGCGCTGGCGAAAGTGGACGGCCGCGTGTGTGCCTTCCTCGAGCCCATTGCGCTGTACATGACCAAAGATCTGTACGAAGCGGGCGATGGCCAATGGCAGTACGCCTATCCCGCGCCGGGCCAGGCGATGTCGCTGGGCGAAGGCCGCGTCTACAACGACAGCGCCAACGACCTGGTGGTGTTTACCTTCGGCAACGGCGTGCCTATGGCATTGCGCGCGGCGCGCACGATCGAAGCCCATCACGGCTGGAAGACCCGCGTGGTCGATCTGCGCTGGCTGGCGCCGCTCAACGACGCATTCATTGCGGATCAGGCGCGCAGTGCCAAGCGCATCCTCGTACTGGACGAAGGCCGCAAGAGCGCCGGTGTGGGCGAGGGCATCATCACCGCCATCGTTGAAGGTGGTTGTGGTGCGACGCCGCTACGGCGAGTAGTGGGTGCGGATACCTACACGCCGCTGGCTGGCGCGGCTTTGCTGGTGCTGCCGGGCGAGGCGGAGATCGTGGCGGCCGCCGACAAGCTGGCCTGAGTGGCGGAGGAAGGTTTCGATTCAGTCGGCGCTGCGTAAGTTGGCAAGGTGTAGCCAACGAAGGATCCGACGATGAAGCTCTCCGCTATCGCGCTCGCGTTTTCCGCAGCGCTCGCCTGTGCGGCCTGTTCGCAGGATAAGAACGGCGCCGCATCGGCGCCGGCCGCTAGCGCCACGACAAACAAGATCGAAGTGGCGAGCAGCATCAGTGCGGCAGATGGTGCGCCCGTCGATGCCGATCTGGCGGCCAAGGGGCCGTATCTGTTCGATCTGCTGCAGCGTCCCGATTTCTCGGCGGCTTTTGCCAAATTATCCGGTGTGTCCGATCTGCCTGACTGGACGCGTCAGGGTGGTACGTCTGCGCCGGCGCAGAACATTGTGGTGAGTGGTAAGCCCATGCTGGTCGCGAGCGGCTGCAAGCCGCACGATTGTCCGAGTGAGCGGATCGTGGTGCTTTATGACGAGAAGACGCATGAGTTGTGGGGCGTGTTTGCCAAGCGCACGGGGGAGGCGCCGGTGGATGTGGGTGATACCAGTAATGATCAGTTGAGTTGGTTGGGTGGGCCGGATGATGGTGTGAAGGCTTTGTTGAAGAGGAAGTTGTACTCGCCGGAGTGAGAGCTCGGCTCTTGAGCCATTTCCTCCTACTTCGTCATTCCGGCGCAGGCCGGAATCCAGTGCCTTATCGCCCGGTTTTAGCGTTTGCGTGTGCTGGCTCGCCTGTCGCGGGCTTCCGAACCGCTGCCGCGGCTCGGGTCACTTTCTCTTTGCTGGCCCAAAGAGAAAGTAACCAAAGAGAAATGGCCTAAGAGCAGGCGGTGCGCTTTGTAGCTGCGCCTTTTCCAGTGTCAGGCGTCGGGATAGTTCTCTTCGAGGTCTGATCGTTATTCCCTGTCGAGGCGCCACATCTCCCTCTCCCCTCCGGGGAGAGGGTTGGGGTGAGGGGTGGGTGCTTGCGATGGCGTTCGGTATGGCGCGAACAAGGCTTTTACGAAGCATCACCTGCGCTTAACCGCGCCTCGGCATGCTTGGCACTCCGGCATCGGTGGGAGCGGGCGATGAGCACGATCAAGGTTGCGGTTTTCATAGGCAGTTTGCGTAAGGAATCGATCAACAAGCGGTTGGCTCTGGCAGTAGAGCAGTTGGCGCCGAAGGAGCTTGTGTTTGAGCATGTACCTATCGGCGGATTGCCGCTGTATACGCAGGATTTCGATGGCGATTATCCGGCGGAATGCAGGCGTCTGAAGCAGACGGTCGAGGCGGCCAATGCGCTGTTGTTTGTGACGCCGGAGTACAACCGTTCCATGCCCGGTGTGCTCAAGAACGCGATTGATATCGCATCGCGTCCGTGGGGTACCAATTCGTTTGCTGGCAAGCCTGGGGCGGTGATCGGTGCTTCGATCGGCGCTACTGGCTCGGCGCTGGCTCAGCAGCATTTGCGCAATGTGTTGGCCTATGTCGACGTGCCTCTGCTGGCACAGCCGGAAGTGTTCATTCACTTCAAGGAAGGCCTGCTGGATGACCAGGGCCACATCGGCAGCGAGGGCACGCAGAAATTCCTGCAGGGCTTTGTCGATCGCTACGTAGCCTGGGTCAAGCGCTTCGTGTGATGCATGTAGGAGTGCACCCTGTGCGCGACACCCTATTGGCGTAGAGCTTCGCGTACAGGGTGCGCTCCTACAACGGTCTCAGACTTCGGTTGAGGCGCCTATGCCGCAGATTTTCTCCAGCAACTGCAATTGCACATTGCGCGTGGTCTGTCCCGGCGCGGG
Organism: Dyella sp. OK004; assembly: GCF_900114495.1. Lineage (GTDB taxonomy): Bacteria > Pseudomonadota > Gammaproteobacteria > Xanthomonadales > Rhodanobacteraceae > Dyella_D. Next base: position 333,360 of record NZ_FOZI01000005.1, read on the forward strand.
GTGCTGACGCACGTACTGGCCGTCGGGTTGCAGTTGCCAGGAGCTGGAGTTGTCGCTGAGGTACAGCTCCAGTTCCTTCTTCAAACGCTGCTGGAGTTTCTTGCTCTCGATCGGGAAGCCGGTTTCCACACGACGGTCGAGGTTGCGCTCCATCAGGTCGGCGCTGGCCAGGTAGAACTGCTCGTCGCCGTTGTTACCGAACCAATACACGCGGCTGTGCTCCAGGAAACGCCCGACGATGGAACGCACGCGGATGTTGTGCGACACCCCCGGCACGCCCGGCCGCAGGCAGCACATGCCGCGTACGATCAGATCAATCTTCACCCCGGCCATGCTCGCCTTGTAGAGCGCGCGGATCACCTTGGGATCAGTGATGGCATTGATCTTGGCGATGATCTGCGCCGGGCGCCCGGCCGTGGCGTGGGCGGTTTCGCGCGCGATCAGGTCGAGCAGGGTTTTCTTGAGCGTGAACGGCGCATGCAGCAGCTTCTTCATGCGCAGCACTTTGCCCATGCCGGTGAGCTGGCTGAAGAGTTTGTGCACGTCTTCGCACAGCACCTGATCGGAGGTAAGCAGGCTGTAGTCGGTGTACAGGCGCGCATTCCCGGTGTGGTAGTTGCCGGTGCCCATGTGGGCGTAGCGCACCAGTTCATCGCCTTCGCGGCGCTGGATCAGCATCAGCTTGGCATGTGTCTTCACACCCACTACGCCGTAGATCACCATGGCGCCGGCCTGTTGCAGGCGCGAAGCCAGGGTCAGGTTGGATTCCTCGTCGAAGCGCGCACGCAGTTCGACGACGACCGTGACTTCCTTGCCGGCGCGCGCCGCGTCTACCAGCGCATCGACGATTTCGGAATTGGCACCGCTGCGGTACAGCGTCTGCTTGATCGCCAGCACGCTCGGATCTTTCGCCGCCTGATGCAGCAGATCCACCACGGGTGCGAAGGACTCATAGGGGTGTAGCAGCAGTATGTCCTGCTTGCCGATCACCTGGAACAGATCCTCGGCTTTCTTCAGCGCCTTGGGAATCGCCGGCGTAAAGGGCGGATAGAGCAGTTGCGGCGCATCGGTCTTGCCGATCAGGCCGAACAGGCGCGACAGGTTTACCGGGCCGTTCACTTCATACATCTCGGCCGCGGCGAGGCCGAACTGCTTGAGCAGATAATCGGTGAGTGCTTTGGGGCAGTTGTCGGCCACCTCCAGACGCACCGCATCGCCGAAGCGGCGTGAGTAGAGCTCGCCGCGCAACGCGCGGGCCAGATCTTCCACGTCTTCCGGGTCGATGGTGAGGTCGGCGTTGCGGGTCAGACGGAACTGGTAGCAGCCATGCACCGACATCCCGGGGAACAGCTCTTCGGTATGCGCGTGAATGATGGAGGACAGCAGCACGAAGTTGTCGCCGCTCTCGCACACTTCGTCCGGCAGGCGGATCAGCCGCGGCAGCACGCGCGGCGCAGGCACGATGGCCAGCCCGGAATCGCGGCCGAACGCATCCACGCCTTCCAACTGCACGATGAAGTTGAGGCTCTTGTTCACCAGTAACGGGAACGGGTGCGTCGGGTCGAGGCCGATCGGCGTGATCAGCGGCGCGACTTCATGGCGGAAGTAGCGGCGCACCCATAGCTTCTGTTTGTGCGACCACTCGTTGCGGCGCACGATGCGGATGCCCTGGCGATCGAGCTGCGGCAATACATGCTCATTGAGGATGGCGTACTGCCGCTCGATCTGCTTGTGCGCGATCTCGCTGATTTCGGCCAGCACGCGCCGGGGCGAGATGCCGTCCGGCCCCACGATTTCATGATCGAACGCGATCTGGCTTTTCAGGCCCGCCACGCGGATCTCGTAGAACTCGTCCATGTTGCTGGAGAAGATCAGCAGGAACTTCAGCCGTTCCAGGATCGGCTTGCTCTCATCCAGCGCCTGCTCCAGCACGCGGATATTGAATTGCAGCTGCGACAGCTCGCGGTGGATATACAGATTGCTGTCGTTGAGGTCATGCACTGCGGCGACGGGTGCGCTCGCGGCAGGCATGTCCAGGGCAGGGGCGCTTTCTTCGACCGTAACGGTGGAGCGGTTTTCACTGCTGGACATCATGTCTTTCCTGGGCCCCTGGAGGCAGGGCCACTACGGGGAATAGGCATGCTACCTCGTTCCCGTGGCAAGCACGTCCTTGATGGGCCTACGACCTGGGGCCGTTTCGCGGCCGGTCATATTGCTACGGTCTTCTGACAGCGGCATGACATGGCAGGTGGTCAAGGGCTGTTTGCGTAGTCGATCAGAGCGCTCGCCAGATGGTCGAACAGCTTGCGCACGGCGAGGTGGCGACGCATGTCCTCGTGCATCACTACCCAGGTGTCCATGCCCAGCGCCAGTTTCTCCGGCAGCAGCCGTACCAGTTGCGGTTCGCGCGCGGCGAGTGGTACCTGACAGAAGCCGATGCCGTAGCCGGCGCGGATTGCCGCCAACGCAGCCAGGTCATTATCGGTACGCAGCGCGAACAGCTCGCGCGTGTAGGGCAGGTCCTTGGGGCGCAGGTTGCGAAGGTAGGGTGTCTCGCGGTCGAAGCCGATCAGGCTGTGCTCCCGCAATGCCTCTACTGTCTCCGGCCGGCCATGCGAACGCAGGTAGCGTTTGTGTGCATAAGCGCCCAGTTCGATGCGCCCGATATGACGGGTAACCAGCGCCTGCTGGGTGGGACGCGCCATGCGGATGGCGATGTCGGCGTCTTTGCGCAGCAGGTCTTCGGTCTGGTTGGACACAGACAGTTCGATCACCACCTCCGGCTGCGCCTTGCGGAACGCGGCGAGCATGGGTGGCAACACTTCCACGCTGATGATTTCGCTGGCGGTGATCCGCACTACGCCGCGGGTCTTGCCGTCCTGTGCGGTAGCCGCGCGGCGCAGTGCCGCAGTGGCGGCGGCCATGGCCTGTGCGTGGGGTTGCAGGGCGTAGGCCATGTCGGTCGGCACCAGCCCCTGCGGCGAGCGCGTGAACAGGTCGACGCCCAGGGCGGCCTCCAGATCGCGGATATGCCGGCCCAGGCTGGGCTGGGTCATGTCCAGCTCGCGCGCGGCGGCGGACAGGCTGCCCTCGCTCATGACAGCGAGGAACGAGCGGTAGAGGTTCCATTGCGGGTCGGGGTTAGCCATGCATATTTGTATAGCAGATGTTCGTGTATCGCCAATTTTCTTTGATGCCCGGCGAGGCCAAGCTACATCCACACCCTAACGAGGACACCGCCATGAAGACATCGAAAACAGCCCTGGTCGTCGGCGCCAATGGCGGCGTTGGCAGCGAAACCTGCCTGGCCCTGCGCCGGCATGGCTGGCAGGTACGCGCCATGGCGCGCGCACCGAAGACGGATGCGCTGGACGGCGTGGAATGGGTGCGCGGCGACGCGATGGTGGCGGCCGATGTGCTGCGTGCCGCGCAAGGTGTGCAGGTGATCGTGCATGCGGTGAACCCGCCGGGCTATCGCGGCTGGGGCAAGGTAGTGCTGCCGATGCTGGACAACAGCATCGCCGCCGCCCGCGCCGTGGGTGCGCGCATCGTGCTGCCCGGCACGGTCTACAACTACGGCCCCGATGCTTTTCCGCTGCTGCGTGAAGACTCGCCGCAGCATCCGCAGACGCGCAAGGGCGAACTGCGCGTAGCGATGGAACAGCGATTGGAGCAGGCTGCCCAGGAAGGAACGCCGGTACTGATCCTGCGTTGCGGCGATTTCTTTGGCCCGCGCAGTACGGCCAACAGCTGGTTCTCGCAAGGCCTGACCAAGCCCGGCATGCCGGTGCGCAAGGTCAGTTATCCAGGCGCGCTCGATATCGGCCACGCCTGGGCCTACTTGCCCGATGTGGCCGAAACGCTGGCGACGCTGCTCGATCGTGGCGATGAACTGGCCGACTTTGCGCGCTATCACTTCGGTGGTTACTGGCTGGATGGACGCGGGATGGTGGAAGCGGTCCGTCGTGCCGCAGATAACCCGGACATCGTGGCCGGCCGTTTCCCCTGGTGGCTGGTGACCCTGGCCTCGCCGTTCGTGGAGACGCTGCGCGAGATGCGCAAGATGCGCTACCTGTGGCGCACGCCGGTACAACTGGATGACACGCGACTGCGGGCCTTTCTGGGCAAGTCGCCCTACACACCGATCGAGCAGGCGATCCGCTGCACCTTGGAAGGGGCGGGCAGTTTGCCAGCGACGCGTGAGTTTGCGTCAGCGGCTTGATAGGAAGCCATCCATTGCTTACTGCGGCGGTGTTTTCTCGCGCGGATGCTGATCACCAGCGAGATAGCGGCTCGGCGGTGCGCCGAGCACGCGCCGAAACGCTGCGGTGAAAGCGCTGGTGCTGCCGTAACCCAGTTCAATCGCGACCTGGGTGATGGATTCGCCGCGTCCCAGCCGGGTAAGCGCGTTCAACAAACAGGCCTGCTGCCGCCATGCCGCGAAGCTCATGCCGGTTTCCTCGCGGAAGGTGCGGGTAAAACTACGCCGGCTCATGCCGGCTTTATCGGCCATCGCATCGATGTCGATCTCCAGTGCCGGTGCATCGAGGATGACGCGACACAGGCGGCGCAGCCGTGGATCACTGGGCAGCGGCGTGTTGAGCGCGAGGGGTTGCATGGCGCGGACTTCGTCCACCAGCAGCGCCATGATGCGGCCATCGCGACCGTCTAGGTCGTATTCGGCCGGCAGGTCCACCGCTTCCTGCAGCAACTCGTGCAGCAGCGGCGATACGGCAATGACTTGGCAATGCGTCCAGAGTCCAGCTGCTGCTGCCGCTTCTTGCCGGATATACGCGCTGCGCGTGCTGACCGTGCCATCCATATGTACTTCGTGCATGACGCCTGCGGGAATCCACAGGGCCCGTCGCGGCGGCACCACCCAGCTGCCTTCCGAGGTGATGGCTTTGACCACGCCGGTGGCGGCGTACAGCAGCTGATGGCGCTTGTGCGTATGGGGCGGAAGTACGAAGCGCCCGGGGTAGTCGTTGCCCGTCGCGACCACATCGCGGGGCGTGTCTTCGTATTGAGTGACGCGGGTCTGGCGCATGATTGGCCCGAATTCTATATCTATTGACCCAATACCGCATGCGGGCCGCCGGCCGTCGCTCTAAGGTGCGCGACATACCGCCACAACACTCCCCGAGTCCCCATGCGATCCCCCGCCGAAGAAACCTTGCCCTCGCCATTGCCCGCCGATCCTACCCACCCAGAGCAAGCCACCGAATTCGGCATCCTGGGCGCGATCAGCTTTTCGCATCTGCTCAACGACATGATCCAGTCGCTGATCCTGGCGATCTACCCGATCCTCAAGGCTGGCTTCCACCTGAATTTTGCGCAGGTGGGTCTGATCACGCTGACATATCAGGTCACGGCGTCGCTGCTGCAGCCGATGGTGGGGATGATCACCGACCGCAAGCCGATGCCGTATTCGCTCCCGGTCGGCATGGGCTTCACCTTGTGCGGCTTGCTGTTGCTGGCGACCGCGCCGAACTTCCCGGTGCTGCTGCTGGCGGCGGCGCTGGTGGGTACGGGTTCCTCGGTGTTCCATCCCGAATCCTCGCGCGTGGCGCGCATGGCATCGGGTGGGCGGCACGGGCTGGCGCAATCGCTGTTCCAGGTCGGCGGCAATACCGGCGCTTCGCTGGGGCCGCTGCTGGCGGCGTGGATCATCGTGCCGAATGGACGCGGCAGCGTAGCCTGGTTCTCGCTCGCCGCCTTGCTCGCCATCGTGGTGTTGCTGCAGGTGAGCCGCTGGTACCGCGACCACCATGCGGTGCGCGGCAAGGCCAAGCCGCGTCACGCGCTGGAGCTAAAGCTGACGCGCGAGCAGGTGGCGGGATCGCTGCTGATCCTCGGTCTGCTGATCTTCTCCAAGTATTTCTACATGGCGAGCATCAGCAGCTATTACACCTTCTATCTGATCCACAAATTCGGTGTGTCGGTGCAGAACGCGCAGACGCATTTGTTTGTGTTTCTGTTTGCGGTGGCGGCGGGTTCGCTGATCGGTGGTCCGGTGGGCGACCGCATCGGGCGCAAGTGGGTGATCTGGGTGTCGATTCTGGGTGTGGCGCCGTTTTCGCTGATGCTGCCGCACGCGGATTTGTTCTGGACGGGTGTGCTGACGGTGGTGATTGGTTTGATTCTGTCGTCGGCGTTTTCGGCGATTCTGGTTTATGCGCAGGAGTTGATTCCGGGGCGGGTGGGGATGATTTCTGGGCTGTTCTTTGGGTTTGCGTTTGGGATGGGCGGTATTGGTGCGGCGGTGTTGGGGCGGGTGGCGGATGCGCGTGGCATCGACTATGTGTATCAGTTGTGTGCGTATTTGCCGTTGCTGGGGATGATTACGGTGTTTTTGCCTGGTCTTGAGCGGTCGCGTCGTCAGGCTGCGTGAGCTTTGCTCCCTCTCCCTTCGGAAGAGGATTGAGCCCTTGAGCCATTTCCTCCTACTTCGTCGTCCCTGCGCAGGCAGGACGAGCGCGTAGCGCGAAGAACGCCCGAATGGGCGGCCCTGAAGGGGTGAGCGAAGCGAATCATCCAGTAGTGGTGCGCTCGGTTTTGGCGTCTGCGTGCCCTGGCTCGCCTGCCGCGGGCTTCCGAACCGCTGCCGCGGCCCGGGTCACTTTCTCTTTGCTGGCCCAAAGAGAAAGTAACCAAAGAGAAATGGCCTGAGAGCAGGCGGTGTGCCCTGTAGCTACGCATCTTCCAGTGTCAGGCGTCGGGATGGTTTTCTTCCAGGTCTGTCCGCCTCGAAGCACAACATCTCCCTCTCCCCTCCGCGGAGAGGGTTGGGGTGAGGGGGGGGCTCGAGATAACGCTGCTGTAGGAGCGCACTCTGTGCGCGACGCACTTTGCCGGCCGTGCACAGGGTGCGCTCCTGCAACGGATTAGGCGGCGCTGATAACGACGGGTTCGGGTTCGAGTTTTACGCCGAACTTGGCGTGTACGCCTTCGATGACGCGTTGCGCGAACGCCCACAGTTGTGGGCCGGTGGCGTGGCCGTGGTTGACTAGTACCAGGGCGTGGCGGTTGGAGATGCCGGCGTCGCCTTCGCGCTCGCCTTTGAAGCCTGAGGCTTCGATCAGCCAGGCGGCGGAGAGTTTCCAGCGGCTGTCGTTGCTTGGCCAGGCGGCGAGTTCGGGATGTTCGCGTTTCAGGGTTTCGCCGATGGTGGCGTCGACGATGGGATTTTTGAAGAAGCTGCCGGCGTTGCCGATCACGGCGGGGTCGGGGAGTTTTCTGGTGCGCAAGTGGATGACGGCTTCGGCGACGTGGAAGGGGGCGGGTTTGTCGATGCCCATGCGTGCAAGTTCTTCGCGGATGCCGGCGTAGTCGAGGCGCAGTTCGCGGGTGCGGGGCAGGGCGAAGCGGACGGCGGTGACGATGTAGCGGCCGGGTACGTGTTTGAACACGGAGTCGCGATAGGCGAAGGCGCAGGCGTTGCGGTCGAGCGTGGCAACGCGGCGTTCGACGGTGTCCCAGGCTTCGACGCTTTCGATGAATTCGGCGACTTCGGTGCCGTAGGCGCCGATGTTCTGGATCGGTGCGGCGCCGACGGTGCCGGGAATCAGGATCAGGTTTTCCAGGCCGGCGTAGCCCTGGCCGAGGGTCCAGCGGACGAAGTCGTCCCAGCGTTCGCCAGCGGCAACGGCGATGCGGGCGACGTCGCCATCCTGTTCCACATGCACGCCACGTGTGGCCATAGCCACCACGGTGCCGTCGAAGTCGCCGGTGAACAACAGGTTGCTGCCCTCACCGAGCACGAGCACTTTGCCGTGGCGCACGGCGGGGAAGTCCAACAGTTCGGGTAGCTTGGTGGCGTCGCGCACTTCGGCAAGAAGCTTGGCGCGCGCGTCCACGCGCAATGTGTTGCGCGCGGCGAGTGAGGCGTTTTCGATCAACGTGTAGCCGCCCATGTCTGTGCGATCAACCAGCATGAGTGTCCTCGCGCTGGCGACGGATTTCGTCGACGCATTCGGCGATCAATTCAGGGCCGCGATAAACCATGCCGGAGTAGATCTGCACCAGCGAGGCACCAGCCTCGATCTTGTCCGCCGCGTCGCTGCCATCCAGGATGCCGCCCACGCCGACGATGCCGATGTCATTACCCAGCCGCTTGCGCATGCCGCGCAACACGGCGGTAGAGCGCGCGAACAGGGGCTTGCCGGAGAGGCCGCCGGTTTCATTGCCGTGCGGATCGCTGGCTACCGCGGCGTGGTCAACGGTGGTGTTGGTGCAGATCAGGCCGTCGACCTTCGCTGCCAGCAGTACATCGGCGATGGCGTCGAGTTCGGTCTCGGTGAGGTCGGGCGCGATCTTCAGCAACATCGGCTTGCGTGCGCCGGTTTGCGAACCCAGACGTTCCTGCGCCTCGCGCAGGGTTTCGATAAAGCGGCGCAGGGTAGCCTCTTCCTGCAGGTCGCGCAGGCCCTGGGTGTTGGGCGACGAGATGTTCACCGTAATGTAGCTGGCGTGCGCGTAGGCGCGCTCCAGGCAGAACAGATAGTCGTCCACCGCCTTTTCATTGGGCGTGTCCTTGTTCTTGCCGATATTGATGCCGAGCACGCCGCGATAGTTGGACTGCTGCACGTTGCGCACCAGCGCATCGACGCCGTCGTTGTTGAAGCCCAGCCGGTTGATCACCGCCTCGTGGTTGGGCAGGCGGAACATGCGCGGCTTGTCGTTGCCGGGCTGCGGGCGTGGCGTGGTGGTGCCGACTTCGACAAAGCCAAAACCCAGCGCACCCAGTGCATCGAGATGGTCGGCGTTCTTGTCCAGGCCGGCGGCGAGGCCGACCGGATTGGGAAATGGAATGCCGAAGACCGTGGTCGGCAGCTCGGCCGGCGGCTTGGCGGCAAGGTGCAGGAAGTTGCTGCGATGAGCCACATCCAGGCCATACATGGTCGCGCGATGCGCTGTTTCCGCGTCGAGCGCGAACATCAAAGGTCGGAGGTATTTATACATAGTCAGCCCGGGTGGCCCACGTAGACGCGGGTGTCGTAATCAAAGCTTACCTTGCCGTGTTCGGCGCAGGCGTCGAACAGTTCGCGTAGTGCCGCGAGCATCGGTTCGTGCATCGGGTGACCGGCCGCCGGCGCATAGGACGAGGACATCAGGCGGCCGCGCAGGCTGTCGAAATCCAGCAACTGGCGATGCTCGAAACTCGCGGTGCCGCGATAGCCGTCGCCGAACCACTGGCGCATGCGTGCTTCATCGGCATAGCGCTCGACGACGCTGGTGTAGTCGGTGCCATAGCGTTGCAGCAAGGCTTCATAGCCTTCCAGGAACGGCGTGCTGGTGAGCCGGCGGCTGTTCCAATAGATCGCGGCCAGCCCATGCGGACGCAGGATGCGATGGAACTCGTGGCGCGTGGCTTCTTCGTTGAACCAGTGAAAGGCCTGCGCCACCGAAATCAGATCCACACTGTGCGCGGCGAGGCCGGTGGCGTCGGCGTGGCCATCGAGCGAGCGGAAGTTCTCGTCGCGTCCCAGCCATTGCTCGGCGGCGCTGCGCATGGCGGCATTCGGCTCGACGGCGATCACGTGATAGTCCGCATCGAGGAACATCTTGCTGGAGATGCCCGTGCCGGCACCGATATCGGCGACCAGCCAGCGGGGTGTCACGCCGTGTACGCTCTGCAGCCATTGCAACAAGGCGTGCGGATAGTCGGGCCGGTAGCGGACGTAGTCCTCGACGCGGTTGCTGAAGCGCTCGGTGGATTGCAGGTCGTTCGTGGCAGTCATGGCATTCATCCCATCAGCGATTGGCCGCCATCGACGCAGAGCGTCTGGCCGGTGATCCAGCCGCCCCATGGCGAGGCGAGGAACAAAGCGGCGTGTGCGATTTCTTCCGGCTGGCCGAAGCGGCCGAACGGAATTTTTGCCAGCGTGGCGCCGTAAAGCTCCGGCTCTTCGCGCTTGCGGCGGTCCCACAGGCCGTCGGCGAATTCGATCGAACCAGGCGCAATGGCATTCACGCGGATGCGGTGCTCGGCGAGAGCCAGCGCTTGCGAGGTGGTGTATTGGCTCAGCGCTGCCTTCACTGCCGCGTACGGCGCGCCGTGCCGACGCGGATGAAACGCGGCGATGGAGCTGGTGTGCAGGATGCTGGCGTGCGGCGAGGCCTTGAGATGGGGCAGGGCAAAACGCGAAGCGCGTACCGCCGCCATCAGGTCCACTTCGAAGCCGGCGGTCCAGCCCTCATCGTCTTCGCTGAAACCGTAGCCGCTGGCGTTGTTGACCAATACATCGATGCCGCCGAGTGCGGTGGCGGCGTCATGCACATAGTTTTCGATGGCCTTCGCATCGGCCAGGTCGCAGCTTTTCGAATGCGCCGTGACGCCGTGCGCTGCAATGGCTTCGCGCGTTTCCGCCAGCGCCTGTTCGCCGCGCGCGCAGATCGACACTGCCGCGCCGGCTTCGGCGAAGGCCAGCGCCATGCTGCGGCCGATGCCTTTGCTGCCACCGGCAATCACGACCCGGTAGCCGTGCAGATCAAAGCGGGTCTTGGCGGTCGTTGTCTGCGTCACGGAGAAGGCCGGCTGCCGATGAAAGAGGTCGGGCGTGATGGACCGCAGGCGCCCCGGCCGAAACCGGGGCGCCGGTGTTGCGCTTACAGATCGAACTTGATGCCCTGGGCGAGCGGCAGCGAGTTGGAGTAGTTGATGGTGTTGGTCTGGCGGCGCATATAGACCTTCCATGCATCCGAGCCGGACTCGCGACCACCGCCGGTTTCCTTTTCGCCGCCGAACGCACCGCCGATCTCAGCACCCGAGGTGCCGATATTGACGTTGGCGATACCGCAATCCGAACCGGCCGCCGACAGATACTGCTCGGCCGACTTCAGATTCTGCGTGAAGATGGCCGAGGACAGGCCTTGCGGCACGGCGTTCTGCAGCTCGATCGCTTCGTCGAGCGTTTTGAAGGTCATCACGTAGAGGATCGGCGCGAAGGTTTCGGTTTGCACCACTTCGTCGCTGTTCTTCAGGCCGGTGACGATGGTGGGCAGCACGAAGTTGCCCTTGCGATCGTTGAGCGCGGCACCACCAGTGCGCACCGTACCGCCGGCAGCCTTGGCCTTCTCCACCGCGGCGAGGTAGGCGCTGACGGCGTCCTGGCTGTTGAGCGGACCCATCAGCGTGGTAGCCAGGGTCGGATCGCCGATCTTGCCTTCCACCTGCTTGTACGCGGTGACCAGCTTCTCGGTGACGTCGGCGGCGATCGACTCGTGCACGAACAGGCGGCGCGTGGTGGTGCAACGCTGACCGGCGGTGCCGACGGCGCCGAACACGATGGCCGGAATCGCCAGCTTCAGATCGGCGCTCTCGTCCACCACAATGGCATTGTTGCCGCCCAGTTCCAGCAGCGAACGGCCCATGCGCTGCGCGACGCGCTCGCCGACCATGCGACCCACCTTGGTGGAGCCGGTGAAGCTGATCAGCGGAATGCGCTTGTCGTCGACGAAGGACTGCGACAGATCGGTGCCGGCGTCGTTGAACAGGAAGAAAATATCCGGGTAACCGGCAGCCTTCAGTGCCTCGTTGCAGATCTTCATGGTGGCGATCGCCGAGAGCGGGGTTTTCGGCGAGGGCTTCCAGATGCAGATGTCGCCGCAGATCGCCGCAAGGAACGCGTTCCACGCCCACACCGCGACCGGGAAGTTGAACGCGCTGATGATGCCGACCAGACCCATCGGCTGGTACTGCTCATACATGCGATGGCCCGGGCGCTCCGAGTGCATGGTGTAGCCGTAGAGCATACGGCTCTGGCCCACTGCGAAGTCGGCGATGTCGATCATCTCCTGTACTTCGCCGTCGCCTTCCGGCTTGATCTTGCCCATCTCCAGCGCGACCAGCGAACCGAGCGCGTCCTTGTGCTTGCGCAGCGCTTCGCCGCACAGGCGCACGGCTTCGCCGCGCTGCGGGGCGGGCGTGGTACGCCACACTTTGAAGGCTTCCTGGGCGCGCTTGACGATGATTTCGTAGTCGGCGGTGCTGGAGGCATGTACGGTGCCGATCACCTCGCCCGTGGCCGGGTTCACCGGCTGCAGTGCGCCGGCGTCGGTGGTCTTGGACCATTCGCCCTGGCCGAGATAAGAGCCCGAGTGGTCGTTGCCGAGTCCGAGCGCTTTGAGGATTTCGTGGGACATGCGTGCTCCTGAGCCTTGGCGCCGTGTGGCGCTGGTGGATGAAAGTTGGCAATTCTAGCAGGCGGGGTGTTGGGGGCAGGTTTGGGGGTTTGTTGCTTTGCGGCGAAAGTGGTTGCGTTTGCGCCCCCCTCTGTTCGGAGCTTGCGAAATCCCTCTCACTCCGTCATTCCGGCGTAGGCCGGAGGAGCTTTTCAACAGCGAAGCTGGTCATCCAGTGGCGTTATCGCTTGGTTTTAGCGTCTGCGTGCCCTGGCTCGCCTGCCGCGGGCTTTCGAACCGCTGCCGCGGTCCGAGTCACTTTTCTTTGCTTGCCCAAAGAAAAGTAACCAAAAGAAAAGGCACCCCGGTTGCGCGCCCTCCGGCTTCGCCTGCGGGTCCGTGAGGGTTGGACGGGCTTTTCGACACGACGTCCCTGTCGTGTCGAAAAGGCGCAGGCATCCCTGCCTGCGCCCCCTTCGGGGCCTTTTCGTCCAACCCTCACCGCTCCACAGGGGACCCTTTACGGGCTCGCTTCGCATCGCCTCGCAAGAGCAGAAAAACACAGCTCCCTCTCCCCTCCGGGGAGAGGGTAGGGATGAGGGGCGGGTGCTCGGGATCGCGTTGCTATTGCTGGGTGGCTCTCACCTCCAGCGCTCTGTGCGCCCAACCAGTACTTCCTCCCTATACACCGAACTTCGATGTCCTCTACAGGTCGCTGTACATGGCCGATTCGGAGCATGGCTCCGTGTCGTCGTCCAAGGGGTACCGCGTTGATGGAGGTGGGTGATGAAGCGTGTCGTCTTTGCCGGTTGGGTCGCGGGTGTGTGTTGTGTGTGGTCGTTGGCGGCGGGTGCGGCGGAAAGTGGGCCGACGGAGGCTGCGTTGCGGGATGTTGAGAGTGGTTGGAGCCGGGCGTTTGTGACTGGCGATGTTAAAGCCCTGGATGACTTGCTTGATCCGGCTTATGTGTCGGTGAGTACGAGTGGTGTGCCGCGGCCGAAGGCGGAGATTATTGCGGCGGCGAGTCGTTTTGCGGTGGAGCATCCAAATACACCGGTGCAGCCGCTGCCGCCAACTTCGACGTTCAGCGTGAAGGGCAATGCGGCGGTGGTAACGCATCATGGGGCGCAGGACACGTCGGTGGATGTTTTCTACTACAGCCAGGGGCGCTGGCATGCGTGGTATTCGCAGCACACCAAGCTGGTGTCGGCGAGTTGAGCGTCACGGGGGCGTATCGCCTATACTTTCGCGGTCTCGCCGTTTGCCGCACGGCGCAGCGAGGCGCTTCGCCCCCGTAGCTCAGTTGGATAGAGCGTCCCCCTCCTAAGGGGAAGGTCGTACGTTCGAATCGTATCGGGGGCACCATTTTTTTCAATGAATTACTTTATTTCTCGCCACGTACGGTTGCTGCATTTCGCTGTGTTTAGGACGCAAATGGTCACAGCGGTCACAGGAGGTTTTTAGCACCTTGATCGCAATACCTGTGTCATCTGGCGTGAGTTGCGCATAATACTTCTCCGTGGTCGCGTAGTCGGCATGGCCCATCGTATCCCGACACGTCGAGGCGTTACACTCGCAATGGTCAGTTCAGCCCAGGGCATCAATCTCATCGTGCTCGGCTCGGGCGCTTCCTACGTCATTTTCAACACGGCAATGATCAGCTGCTTCAATAGCGGAGCAGTGGCACCGGTTTCTCTACTTTCACTAACTGCGTGATCGATCAGGTGTTCAACGGTGTGGTGTTTGGCTTCGGGAATCACATCTAGCTGTTCGGTAATACGTTCATCAATTGCGTTTGTCGCAGGAGGTGCCGTCGGCATCATTTTTGTGAACGGCATAAACATCAGACTCACTTCAGGATCATTTGATCTAAGCCCCGGAGATACCTAGGGCGCATCGTCCTCCTGGGCATAGATTGGGTATTGATTGACAGCAAGTAAGTGTTACCCCACCCTGGGACCGCTTATTCACGGGGGCGGGCAATGGATAGAAGAGGCAAGCTGCTACAAGGGATTGATATTGCGCATGTCGTGAGCGTTGAAATAGGCGCTCTATGCCATCCCATGATCAAGCGTGAGGACGGTCAGGTCATTTATGTTGATCACGATGACCAAGCTGCTTTAAGAAAGCATTATGTCAATGACCCCAATGTTGATGTCGACGCCATTGTGCAAGTGGATGCCGTTTGGGGCGATCAATCACTGTCACAAATCATTCCGCAAAGAGTGCAGTGTGTGGTCGCCTGTCACGTTATTGAGCATGTGCCAAACCTTATCGGATGGCTAAGAGAGGTTCGGTCTATCCTTGATCAGATGGGTGAGTTACGCCTGATCATTCCCGATAGACGCTTCACATTCGATTTTCTGCGCGCAGATTCGCGCATTGAGGACGTCGCTTATGCGCACTTGATGAATGCCCGTGTACCGCTGGCTCATCGTGTTCTCGAGTACGTCGTCAACGTCGCCAAGGTCGACTGTTACAAAGCCTGGTCGACCAATTTGCTAGAAGCCGATCTTGAAAGGCATCACACTCTTCAGCACGCCATGGTATGCGCCAAGCAGTCAAGTGAGGGGGCATACCACGATATTCATTGCTGGGTGTTCACGCCAAAATCATTCGCCCTACTCATGGCAGATCTTTGTGAGCATGGGTTGATGGAGTTCGAGTGTTCGATGTTCCACGACACTGAGCCCTTTACAGGCGAGTTCTTTTCCGGCCTGAGATATTGTGACGACCAGGAGCGCGCTATCCATAGCTGGCGAGGGGCGGCAGCAAAGTGCAAGCCATTTGAGCCAGTCACCATCACGATGGAAGGGCTTCGTCAGGCATCCTGATGCGCAGGTGGTTGGTCTCATTTGCGCCGACATATCGCATCAGTTCTCCCCATGCCTTGTTCCTCCTAAGGGGAAGGTCGTACGTACGAATCGTATCGGGGGCACCATTCGACGAATTCCGCGGGCCGGCTTTTGCCGGCCCGCGGTCGTTTAAGACTTCGCGGATGGCCCTCGGCGTCACGAAATGCCGACAATCTGTCGACAACCATGCATGGTGCTGGAGTATCGACGAGGGAGCTTATGAGCAGCACATCGCGGCCGGCCGCATCGCTTTGGATCACCGCTGGATTGTTCATCCTGCTGGGTTTGTTGCTCGTGATCGGTGGCGCGTGGCTGCTGCGCTATGGCGGTTCACCGTACTACCTGATGGCGGGCTTGGCCGTGGTGTTTACCGGCTGGCTTGCATGGCACGGGAGGCGATTGGCGCTGGGTGTTTACGCTCTGGTGTTGCTCGGCACGGTGCTGTGGTCGGTGTGGGAGGTGCGCTTCGATTGGTGGCAGCTGGTGCCGCGCGTGGCAGTGTGGCTGGCGCTGGGTCTGTGGTTGTTGCTGCCGTGGGTGTCGCGTCGCCTGGTGGTGACGGATGCGCGGCCGGCGCTGCGCTGGGCGGATCGCACGTGGCTGTTGTGGGGCGCGATGGGTGTTACCGCGGTGATTGGCGTGCTGGCGTACTTCACCGACTACTACACGCTGAAGGGCGAAGTGCCTGAGGCAAGCATGGCGGCCGCTGCCGTGTCGGATGACACGGGTACGCCGCCCGGTGATTGGCCGGCCTATGGCCGTTCCGGCTACGGCAATCGCTTTGCACCGGCCGCGCAGATCACACCGGCCAATGTCGCGAAGTTGCAGGTGGCCTGGACGTTCCACACCGGTGACCTGAAGGGACCGGATGATCCGAGCGAGATCGCCAATGAGGTCACGCCGCTCAAAGCCAACGGCAAACTCTATATCTGCACGCCGCACAACATCGTGATCGCTTTGGATCCGGATAGCGGCAAGGAGCTATGGCGCTTCGATCCGAAGATCAACCGCGATGCGAAGAACTATCAGCACATGATTTGCCGCGGTGTCGCCTACTACGACTCGGGTGCCTATGCGATGAAGGCGGCGGCCGATGGTTCGGCGGCGAACAGTTTGCCCGAGCCGCCCAAGCCGACACCGAAGGGCGCGGTGGCGGCGGAGTCGATCCATTTCGACAGTTGTCCGCGCCGCATCTTCGCGCCGACGGCCGATGCCACCATCGTCGCCATCAATGCCGATAACGGCGAGCCGTGCACGGACTTCGGCAATCACGGCGCGATCGGTCTGTACCAGGGCATGTCGATGACCCAGCGTGGTTTTCTCAATCCAACGTCGCCACCGGTGGTGACGCGCCATGTGTTGATTGTCTCGGCCGGCGTGACCGACAACGACTCCACCGACGAACCTTCCGGTGTGATCCGCGGTTACGACATCACCACAGGGCGGTTGCTGTGGAACTGGGATGCGGCCGCTCCCAGCGAGACCGCGCCACTGCAGCCGGGTCAAACCTACAAGCGCAATTCGCCCAACTCGTGGAGCGTGTCCAGCGTCGACGAGAAGCTGGGCCTGGTCTACATCCCGATGGGCAACCAGACGCCGGATATGTGGGGTGGCGACCGCTATCCCGAAGGCGAGCGTTTCAATAGCGCCATCGTGGCGCTGGATATCGCCACCGGCAAACTGCGCTGGGTCTATCAGACGGTGCATCACGATCTGTGGGACATGGATATCGGCGGGCAGCCCAGCCTGGTCGATATCGATACCTCCAACGGCAAGACGCCGGCATTGGTGGCATCGACCAAGCGCGGCGATATCTATGTGCTGGATCGCCGCGACGGCAAGCTGCTGGTGCCGGCACCCGAGAAGCCGGTGCCGCAAGGCGCTGCCGAAGGCGACCACACTTCACCGACGCAGCCGTTCTCCGAGCTGAGCTTCAAGCCGGAGCGCGTCCTGCGCGAAAGCGACATGTGGGGCACCAATCCTTTCGATCAGCTGATGTGCCGGATCAAGTTCAAGCGCCTGCGCTATGACGGCATCTTTACGCCGCCATCGGAGCAGGGCTCGCTGGTGTATCCGGGCAACTACGGTGTGTTCGACTGGGGCGGTGTTGCGGTTGATCCTGCGCGGCAGTTGATCATCGGCAATCCCAACTACATGGCGTTCGTGTCGAAGCTGTACACGCGCAGCCAGGAAGAGGCCAAGATGGCCAAGAAGGGAGGCACCGGCAGCGAACATGGTTTGCAGCCGATGACCGGCACGCCGTTTGCAGTCGAACTCACACCGCTGCTCTCACCACTAGGTATTCCCTGCCAAGCGCCGCCGTGGGGTTACGTCGCCGCGGTCGATTTGAAGATGATGCGGAAAGTGTGGATGCATAAGAACGGCACGGTAGTGGATAACGCACCGCTGCCGATCCCTTTGCCGCTCGGCGTGCCCAGCCTGGGCGGGTTGATCACCACCGGCGGCGGTGTTGCTTTCATGGGTGCTTCGCTGGATGACTACCTGCGCGCTTACGACGTGCGTACTGGTAAAAAGCTGTGGGAGTCGCGTCTCCCCGCCGGCGGGCAGGCTACGCCGATGAGTTATGTCTCGGACAAGACCGGCCGCCAGTACGTGGTGATTATGGCCGGTGGACATGGTTCGCTGGGAACCAGGATGGGCGATGCGCTGGTTGCTTATGCGTTGCCTGCCGAAGACGCCGCAAAACATTGAATTGAACTTGTAGGAGCGCACCCTGTGCGCGATTGGGTGCTCGGAAAGGCGCCTTGCCAAGCACCCAATCGCGCACAGGGTGCGCTCCTACAAAGGGTGGCTTTCAGAGCTGCCGCATGAACGCGACCAGATCCTGCTTCTCCTGATCGCTGAGTTTGGTGCCGAGCACCAGGTTGAAATACTCCACGGTGTCGTTGAGCGTGAGCAAACGCCCGTCATGCATATAG
Organism: Dyella sp. OK004; assembly: GCF_900114495.1. GTDB lineage: Bacteria > Pseudomonadota > Gammaproteobacteria > Xanthomonadales > Rhodanobacteraceae > Dyella_D. Next base: position 351,277 of record NZ_FOZI01000005.1, read on the forward strand.
GGCGGCGTATCTTTGATGCCGCGCAGTGGAAAGGTTTTGATCGGTCCGTCGGCGGTTGCCATCATGCCGTTGATCATGCGCGGTTTGAAGAAACGCTCCGCCTGCAGGTTATGCATGCTGTTGTCGGTGTAGTAGGGCGGCGTATGGCAACTGCTGCATTGGCCCTTGCCGAAGAACACCGCCTGTCCGCGCATTTCTTCCTCGGTGGCTTTCGCGGGATCGAGTTTGCCGTCCCAGCCCAGTTTGGGTGCGGGCGGAAAATCGAGCAGCTCCTCGAACTCGGCCATGTCGTGTACCTGGCTGCCGCGATCGAGAATGTTCAACCCCTTCTTGGTTGCGATCACCGGATCGCCATCGAAGTAAGCGGCGCGTTGCTCGAACTCGGTGAAGTCTTCCACCGTTTTCAGCGCGCGTTGCGAACCGAACAGTCGCTGGATGTTCACGCCGCGTAGCGTGGGCGTTTCAATGCGGTGACGAAACTCCTGCGGACGGATATCGCCAACCAGATGCGTGGCGCCGTTGGTGCTGCCATTGGCGTGGCAGTCGAAACAGGCCACACCCTGGCTCGGGCGTACGGAGCGGCGATCGGCGGTGGCGTTGAACTGCTGCTGCGGAAATGGCGTCAGTAATAGGCGCAGGCCGTCCAACTGCTTGGGATTGAGCAGGCCATTGAACAGCTCGTAGTAGTTGTCGAGCGTAACGAGCTTGCCCTTGGAGACATCGCCCAGGTCGGGGCGGGTGGTGAGATAGATGCCCTGCGGGAATTCCGGCAGGAACGGGTCCGGCAGATCGAAATCCAGATCGAAGCGGGTCAGGTCGCGGTTGTCCTGTTGCTTGATCCGTTCGATCTCGAAGTGCGGAAACAGCATGCCGCCTTCCGGATGATTGGGATGCGGCAGCGGCATGAAGCCTGCGGGGAACAGATCCTTGTTCTTGATTTCCTCCGGCGTCATCCCGGCCAGTTGCTGCCAACTGCTGCCGGACTTCAACTTGACGCGCACGCCTTCCTGGATCGGCTTGCCGCGGGACATGGTGACGCCCTTGGCGGGTTTGTCGGAGAGATCGTAGCGCTCCTGCAGCAAGCTCTTCTGCCGCTGCATGATGCCGGCCTTGGCGTTCGACATGCGCGACATAGTGGTTGCGAAGTCGGGTTCATTGACCGAGGCGTAACTACTAGGCGGTGGTTTCTTGCTTGGTGGATCGGCCTGCCATCCCTGCACAGATCCGGACACAACGAGCATCACTGCCATCGACAACGCAAGTTGCCGACCCTGTCTGACGGTTGCACGTTTCATGTGGCTCTCCCATGAGTGGATGCCGGATGGGCGGCCGCATGCGTCCCCTTCATCTCGATAAGCCGCCCTGACGGAGCCTATGCCTCGATAAAGGCGATTGAAAATTGATTAAATGGATAAGAAAGATAGGCGACATCAATGGAGCCCCGGCCGCGCCGGGGCTCCGCAAGATGCGTCAGAACGCCATATCCACCGACAGGAAGCCCTGTCGCGGCGAACCGACCAGCAGCGACTGGAACGTGCCAGTGGGATCGCTGTTGGTGAAGCCGTTGCTGTCGATGGTGGCGATGTATTTCTTGTTGAGCAGGTTGCTCACGTTCAACGACACCTTGAGGTTCTTGGCGAAGCCGACGTTCTTGCGCTCCCACGACAGGCCAGCGTCCCACAGCCAGAAGCCGGCGATGCGCTGGTCGTTGACGAAGGTGTAGTAGCGGGCGCCGGTGTACTTGGTGCCGAGGGTCGCGCGAAAGTCACCGAACTTGTACGAAACTTCGCTGGCGAACATCTGCTTGGGCGAGTCGACCACGGTTTTGCCCTTGGCCGGAATCAGCGCGCCGTTATCGAGGTAGTTGTCCTTGTACTTGGCATCGTTGTAGGTGGCTGAGTTGAACCAGCGCAGCGATTCGGTCGGCTGCCACACAAAGGTGAACTCCACGCCCTTGGAGTTGACCTTGCCCACGTTGGCGATCTGGTTGGGGCAGCTCACCACGCCGGCGCAGGGCACGATTACCAGCAGGCGGTTCTTGAAGTCGATGTTGTACAGCGCCAGCGAGGACTGGATGGTGTGGTCGACGTAGCGCAGGCCCAGCTCGCTGTTGCTGGAGCGTTCCGGACGCAGCGTGCCACGCAGGCTGTCGAAGGTTTTCTGATCCGACGACCATGCGCCATTGGCGCCAGGCTCGAACGCGTTCTGATTCATCGAGAACGACGCAAAGGTTTCCCAGCCATTGCCGAATTTGTAGTTGGCGCCGATCTGAGGCAGAAAATCGCTCTGGGCGGTCAATGCACCGCTGGCGCGACCGGGCAACAGGGCCACGGCATTGGTGGTGACGTTGTGGCCCTTGAAGCCGTAGTCGATGCGCAGCGCATCATTCATCAGCGACCAGCTGTCTTGCAGGTACCACTGGCGGGTCAGCGTTTTGAAGCGCTGGCGGAATTTGGCGTGGTAGTACGTATCGTAGGTCTGGTCCTGATCGATCAGGCCGGACAGTGGGTTCGGTTGGAAGCTGCGCGCGATGGTGTAGTGGCTGTCCTCAAACCAGAAGCCACCTTCGAGATGATGACTGCCCAGGTCGTACGAGAGCGAGTTGACCATGCCGCCGCGCGTCATCAGGTAATGCGAAAGGCGCAGCGCGATCGGCGCGTCGCCCGGCGCAGGCGTGTAGGGCAGGTCGGAGAGCGGTGCGAACCAGTGACCCTGGCCCAGATCGTGGTGGTAGTACGGCTGCACGTTCAAGGTAAGGCGATCGTTGAGGAAGAACTCGCCCTTCACCGACACCAGCTCGTCGTTACGGATACCGTTGCCGTTGTAATAGGTATCGTCCGCCGTCTGCACGCAGCCGCTGTATTTGCCGTTGGCGATATCCACTGCGCGCTGCCAATCCGGCGCGAGGTAGTCGAACTTGTAGCCGCAGCGCTTGAGCGTATCCAGCGAGAGATCGAGATAGGGCTGTTCGATACGGCGCACTACGTCGAGCAGGCCGGTGACGCGACCACCGCTCCATTCGTACATGGCCTTGGTATTGAGCTGCTTCTGGGTCTGGCTGTCGTCGCCTTTCCACTTCGGTGCATCCACGTACATGCCGGAGATATAACCGCTGAAGCCGCCGATGCTGCCGGTGTCGGCGCGGATATAGCCGCGCTTGAAGCCATAAGAGCCACCGGTGGCGTTGACGCGCACGCCCGGCGTGGTGCTCGGGTTGTCGGTGTACAGTTGCACGGTGCCGCCAAGATTGCTGGTGGAGGCGGTGCCGAGCGCGCCGGAACCCTGCGACAGCTCCAGCTCGGCGAGGTTTTCACTGATCCATGCGCGCGTCACGCTAAGGCCATCGCCCGAGTGATAGTCGGTATTGCCCATCGGAATGCCGTCGAGCGTGTAGCCCAACTGCGTGTGGTTGAAGCCGCGCAGACTGATGCGCGAAGACCATTCGTCGGTGCCGAACGGATCGTTGGAAGCAAAGTGCACGCCCGGCATGGTCTGCAGCATCTGGATCGGGCTGGTGCCCGGCACGGCCTGGTCGATCTGAGTCTTGTCGATCTGCTGTACCTGGCGCGTGGCATTCTGGCCGACTACCGAGATCGTCTCCAATACCTTGGCGTCCTTGGCGGCCGGTGCACTGGCATCGGCGGCAGACGGGCTGGTGTCGTCGGTGGCGTGGGCAAGCAGCGGGAACAGAGCGAACAGCGCAAGGCAAAGCGGAGTGCGGGGCAGCTTCATGTCGGGCCTTAGAGGTGGATGTTTTTGGGTGGCGCGCGCGGGAGGCGGGCGCACGTCAACGACGCGATGCGTATTGCAGTCGACGTGGGTTGCATGGTGGTTTAGGGGTGATTGCGGGGTGTCTGCGGGGAGGCGACAGGCGGGGGAGGTTGTCTAGACGACATGCCCTTTCCCCGGCCCTGTGGGAGAGGGGTCGGCTCTTGCGACGACTTCTCTACTTCGTCATTCCGGCGAAGGCCGGAATCCAGTGGCGTTGTCGCTTCGATTGTCGCGTTGTCGCGACTGGGCTCGCCTGCCGCGGGCTTCCGAACCGCTGCCGCGGCTCGGGTCACTTTCTCTTTGCTGGCCCAAAGAGAAAGTAACCAAAGAGAAAGTAACCAAAGAGAAATGGCCTGAAGAGCAGGCGGTGGGCTCTGTAGCTGCGCAGCTTCCAGTGTCAGGCGTCGGGTCAGCCAGCCTCGACACTCACATCGCGACGCTATGTGTTATCCGCCCACACGCTATTCGCGTCTCCCTGCAACGCACGCTTTCTACTTGCCCGCGCAAGCCACGCGAAGCCGACACCCAGGGCGATGCCGGTGAGGTCTACGCTGAATACGGCAAGGGTTTGCGGTGTCCATGGGGTGGACCATGCGGCTGTGTTGCGGATGAGGTCGAAGCTGGCCACGGCTATGTAGGCGGCGGCGGTGATCAGCAGCAGTTCGCTGGCGGCGCGGGTGATGGGGCGCAGGCAGGTGTAGGCGATGGCGAGTGCTGCGCTGCCGTAGCATGCGGCGTTTTGTAGTGGGGCGGGATGGATGCCTGCGCTGTCTGCGATGGCGGTGGCGGCAAAGGCGGCGGCGATGCCGAGGCAGGTGCCGATGCACACGCCTAGTGTGGCTCTGGCCATCACCAGTGTCTTGAGTGGTTGCTCTGGCTGTCTGCGTTTGCGGCGCGATTCGATCCACAGCAGGTTGCCGGAGTAGAACAGGAAGGCGCAGGCGAGGCCGAGGATGAAGTAGAGCCATTGCAAGGCGCGGCCGCCGAAGCTGCCGAAGTGCAGGGCGTAGATGGAGGCGTTGGTGAGGCCGTTGGTGCTGTGGGTATCGCCGACGTGTTTTTCCAGCACTTCGCCGGTGGCGCCGCGCAGGGCGATGGTGCCGTAGGTGCCGATGGTGTGTTGGGAGAGGCCTCGCACTTGCACCAGGGCGTTGGCATCGCCGTAGTGGTCGAAGTGGATGTAGTCGGGTTCGAAGGTGGTGACGCCGGTGGCGAGGGCGGCGGCTCTGGCGCATGCGACGAGCTCATCTACCGGCAACGTGGGTGCGCTGTGGCCGCTGGCTTCGACGATGGGAGCGGTGGCGATGGCTTTGGCGAAGGCGTCGTTGAGCTTGCCGTCGAAAGCGATCAGGTTGAGGGCGGCGAACAGCGGTACGAACAGGCACATCAGGGCGCCGGTGACGGCGAAGATGATGTGGAACGGCAGGCTGAGTACGCCGATGACGTTGTGGGCGTCTTGCCATAGCCGCTTGAGGTTGCGGCCGGGGCGTAGCGCGAACAGGTCGCCGAGCAATTGCGGCAGATGGATCAGCAGGCCGGATATCAACGCGAGGCCATAGATCACGCTGACGATGCCCATCAGGTACAGGCCGACCACCGGAATGCCGAGCGAATCGTGCAGTGCATAGACGAAGTCCGCGAGGTTGCCGCGCGTGGCGCCTTCGTCGTCGGTGGGGTGTTCCAGTGCGTCGGCAGTGGCGAAGTGGGCCTCGCCATCGTTCCAGTACACGTAGGGCGCCTGCGAGGTGACTGGCGGCGGAAGCACCACGCCGAAGTCCGTGCCGGCCTTGGGGTGGGTCTGCAGCAGTCGGTCGATCAGTGTTTGCAGCGGGACTTCTTTGGCGGGCGTGCTGCGCCAGGGTGGGTTCTGCCATAGCGCGATGTCGTGATGGAACACGGTGAGTGCGCCGGCGTAGAAAGCGACGAACAGCGCGAAACCGGCGAGCAGGCCGGTCCAGGTGTGTACGGTCTGGAAGGTGCGGATGGTGGAGGATTTCATCGATGCGCTCAGCCGGCGGCGAGGTGGCGCGAGAGCCACAGCAAGGCGAAGATCAGCGCATTGGCCGCGCCCAGCGTGAGCCAGGCACGCGTGCCGTTGCGGAATAAATAGCTGCCGATCATCACCCCGGCCCATAGCGGGAAAAACAACAGCAATACGGGGATCAGCCAGGTCTGGCCGTGGTCGGGAAGCCAGTGCAGCACGAGGGCCAGTAGCAGTCCTGACAACGGAAAGCCGGCCAGCGTGCCGGCGAGGCAGCGCGCGATCATCGATCCGCCCCGCGTTCGCGTGGCGGGGGGACGCGCCATGCCAGATACGGCAACACCACGCAGCCAATCATCAATGTCGTGAGCGCCGCCATGATGCCCGGACCGACTCCGGCCGCATCGATCCATGCGGCCAACCCACCCGCCACACATGTCACCGCCGACCAGCGCGCATAAGCCGGCAGCGGTGTGGTGCGTAGCCGCTGCTGCGGGCTGGCGAGATACAACAGCAGCGTGCCGGCAATGCAGAACAGCGTGGCGAGCAGGGCCATGGGTATCCGCGCCTTAGAACCGGTAGGTCACGTTCAATTGCCAGTTCGTCGGCGCGCCGTAGTAACCCTGCGCCCAATACAGACTGGTGATGTATTTGCGGTTGGTGAGGTTGTCGGCGTTGAGCGTGGCGCTCCATGATGGGCTGAAGTCGTAGTTCGCCATCAGCCCGAGCAGGGCGTAGCTGCCCTGGCGGGTATAGATCTCGCGGCCCTGCGTATCCAGGACGCCCTGGTCGCGCACGATCTGGTCCTGCCAGCGCAGCGTGCCGCCTACTTTGAGTCCGGGAATCCACGGCATGCGATAGGTGGTGGTGAGGCGCAGCGTGCGGCGCGGTACATAGGTGCGCACGCTGTGTTCCTGTGGGTCTTCGATGCGCAGCTGGGTGTAGCCGGCACTCGCTTCCCAGTTCGGTGTGAGGCTGCCGGCGACGTCGAACTCGTAGCCGGTGGAGGTGGCATTGATGCCGCGATAGTAGCTCTGCCCAGTGGTTGGGTTGATACCCATCGATTCGGCGTAGTTGTTCTGGCGTGAGCGGAACACGGCGAACGAGGCGTTGAGGCGCTGGTTCATCCATGCGCCCTTGATGCCGGCCTCCACGTTGTCGCCGGTGACTGGGTCGAGCACGCGATTGCTGATGTCCACCTGCGTCTGCGGGTTGAAGATCTTGGCGTAGCTGGCGTACAGCGAGTAATGCGCGTTGAGGTCGTACACCGCACCGGCGAACGGAGTGGACTTGGTTTTCTCGTAGGCGCTCGGCACACCGTAGTTCTGGCCAGTGCTGCGGATATGGGTGAGGCTGGTGCCGGTGATGAGCTTGAGCTCATCGGTGAGATTCCAGCGCGCAGTGGCGTACGCGCTGCGGCGGCGGATATGGAACTGCGCACCCTGGAACGAGGCATCGAACGAAGGCTTGGGGTAGTTGCCGGTCCAGGCCCACAGGCTGGGCAACGGCGTACCGATATCAGCGGAGTAGCCGGAGAGTTGATCCACATCGCTCTTGCCCGCGTTTACACCGAGCACCAGCTGATGTTCGCGGCCGGCGAGGGTGAATGGCCCGCTGGCATAGAGGTCGGCGTAGTACTGCTTCTCGGTGCTGGTGTAGCGCGAGGGATAGCTGTACAGGCCGAGTCCGGTCGCCACATCGGGCGTGCCGTAGACGTAGAACAGTTCGCTGTTGTTGGTGAGGCGGCGATAGTTGAGCGCTGCCTTGAGATTCCAGCCGCTGCCGAAGTCGTGCGACAGCGCCAGGAACGACTGCGTGTTGGTGGAATTCCAGTGCGCCCAATCCGTCGAGGTGCTGGTGGAACGCCGGTAGTCGGTCGGCGTACCGTCGGTGTTGTACAGCGGCAGTGCGCCCCACATCGGGTTGCGCGGCGAATTCTTCTGCCAGGTGAGGCCGGCGGAGAGCAAGGTGTTGGCGCCAAGATCCGCTTCCAGCATGCCGGCGGCGATCTTTTTGCGCATGGAGTAGCGATCCAGATAGCTGTCGCTGTCCTGATCGGCGAGCACCAGGCGGCCGCGAACGCTGGCCGACTTGTTGAGCGGACCGGAGAGATCGCCGTCGAGGCGGCGATGGTTCCAACTGCCCACCGTGGCGCTCACGCTGCCTTGCAGATCCGCCGTGGGCCGCTTGCGCACGAAGTTGATGGTGGCCGACGGGTTGCCCGTGAAGGAGAGCAGGCCGTTGGCGCCGCGCAGCACTTCGATATGGTCGTAGATGGCGGTATCGATATCGCCTTCCTGCTGGCCGTTGGCGAAGGGCAGGCCGAGGCCGTCGGTGAGGAAGTTGGTGATGTCGAAGCCGCGCGCGGTGTAGTAGGTGCGGTCGGTTTCGATCTTCTCCACGTTGATGCCGGTGCTGCGCGCGAGCACGTCGTTGACGCTGGTGAGGCCGAAGTCATCCATCTGTGTGCGGGTGATTACGCTCACCGATTGCGGTGTTTCGCGTAGCGACAGTGGCAGTCGTGTGGCGCCGCTGGCGACCGGTGTGGTGTACGAGCCGGTGCCTTCCGTGCTGTTGCGATCGATGTTGGCGGTCGCGACGACGCCTTCCAGGTTGGTGACGTGTTCCGCTTTCGTCGCATTGCGGTGCTTGTTCACGGCGTCGTTGTCTTCGGCCGTGGGTTGCTCGGTGGCGAGGGCGGAGAACGACAGCAGGCACGACAGCACCAGCAGGTTGCGATGAAGCGTTTGAGGGGCAAAACGGGAACGTCGACGGGTAGGCATGTGGCCGGCCACAGGGCTTCCTTGGTGCGATGGCTCTTGGCGGGAGGCATCGAAGGGGAGGGAGCGGCTGGGTCGACGGGGGGGCGACGTGGCGTGCTGGTGCGTTGGATCTAGATGATAATAATTCTTATCTTGTCATGTGGGCAAGAGTGGGCATGCTCCCTACTCGTCATTCCGGCGAAGGCCGGAATCCAGTGGCGTTGTCGCTCGGTTGTCGCGTCTGCGTGCCCGGGCTCGCCTGCGGCGGGCTTCCGAACCGCTGCCGCGGTCCGGGTCACTTTCTCTTTGCTGGCCCAAAGAGAAAGTAACCAAAGAGAAATGGCCTGAAGAGCGGACCGTGCGCTTCGTAGCTACGCCTTTTCCAGTGTCAGGCGTCGGGATGATTTTCTTCGAAGCCTTTCCGTCCAGCCCTCGCCGCAAAGAGGACCCGTTACGGGCTCGCTTCGCATCGACAGCGCGCGGTAAGAGCGCACCCTGTGCGCGATGCTTTTGCGAAGCGACTCAGAACGACCGATTGCCGCTCACCCACACGTTGCGCACGATGGGTAAGCCGTCGACGGTATGCATGCGTACGAGGTCGGCGCGCAGGCCGGTTTTCAGTTCGCCGCGGTCTTTGAAGCCGAGCGCGCGGGCTGGGTTGGAGGAGACGGTGGCGATGGCGCGTGGCATGGACCAGCCGGCTTGTGTGTGTAGCAGGAAGGCGCCGTGCAGGAGGCTGGCGGGGACGTAGTCGGAGGAGAGCATGTCGAGGCTGCCGGCTTCGGCCAGGGTCAGTGCGGCGACGTTGCCGGAGTGGGAGCCGCCGCGTACGACGTTGGGTGCGCCCATGACGGTGGTTAGGCCGAGTTTGCGTGCGGCGTCGGCGGCTTCGCGGGTGGTGGGGAATTCGGAAATGCTGACGCCGATGCGGTGGGCGTGTTCGACCTGGGTGGTGTCGGTGTCGTCGTGGCTGGCGAGCACGATGTCCTGGCCTTCCACCATCGCCAGTACGGCTTTCTCGTGACGCGCGCTGTAGGTGGCCTGTTGTTCGACGCGCTGCTTCACGACGTTGTCAAATTCGTGCTCGGTCCAGCTTGTGTGATTCTTGCTGTAGTACTTGCGGTACTGCTGGATGTCGCGGTACTGGCGCTGGCCGGGTGTGTGATCCATCAGCGAAATCAGGCGTACGCTGCTGTGGCGCATCAGCGGTTCCAGCGCTTCGATCAGGCGCGGGTAGGCGAGTTCGCAGCGCAGGTGGATCCAGTGGTCGGCGCGCAGGGCGCCGCTGTTCTGACCGGCGAGGATGGCGTCATAGGTGCTGCGCAAGGTTTCGATGCGCACGCTTTCCTCTTCGAGGTCGCCGACGGAGAGCGCGTCGAACACAGTGGTGATGCCGGCGGCGACGACTTGCGCATCGTGCGTGAGCACGGCCGGCAGCGATGGCCACAGCACACCCGCTCGTGGCATCAGATGCTTTTCCAGGTTATCGGTGTGCAGCTCGATCAGGCCGGGGATGACGTAGTCGCCCTCGCAGTCGATGGCGCCCGGCGCCTGGGTGGCGCCTTCGTCGATCAGGCGGATAAAGCCGTTGCGGGCGATCAGCGTGCCGTGCAGCACGCGGTCGTTGAGCACGATGTTGGCGTTGGTCAGGACTAAGTCGTTCATGGGATCGTCGGTATGGGTTCGTCGATTGGATGGATTCAGGCCAGTGCCATCGGGCGCATCGGAAATAGACGCGTGGCAACGCGGTCGCGCATGTCCTCGTCGTGGAAGATGCCGAGCACGGCGGCGCCGGCGTGGCGAGCTTCCTCCAGCAATTGGGCGACGACCTGGCGGTTTTCGGCGTCGAGTGAGGCGGTGGGTTCGTCCAGCAGCAGCAGCGGGCGATGCACGATCAGTCCGCGCGCGATGTTCACGCGCTGCTGCTCGCCGCCGGAGAAAGTGCCCGGCGGCAGCGGCCACAGGCGCTCCGGCACGTTCAGCCGGTGCAGCAGTGCGCCGGCACGCTGCCGCGCTTCTTCTACCGCGACGCCGGCACCGATCAGCGGTTCGGCGACGATATCCAGTGCCTGCACGCGCGGGATCACGCGCAGGAACTGGCTGACGTAGCCAAGCGTGCGGCGCCGCACATCCAGGACTTGATGCGGCGTAGCCTCGGCCAGATCGAGCCACTCGCCGGCGTGGCGCACACGCACCGCGCCGCGGCTGCTGCGGTAGTTGGCGTAGATCACCCGCAGCAAGGTGCTTTTGCCGGCGCCGGAGGGACCAGACAGCACCACGCATTCGCCAGCATGCAGAGTGAGCTCGATGCCATCGAGCACATCCAGCCGGGTGTCGTGCTGCTGATGCAGTTCGAAGGACTTGGCCAGTCCGCGGAGTTCGAGCATGGCCGGTGAAGAGAGGGAAGCGGTCATGTGGTGAGCACCGAGGAAACGAGCAATTGGGTGTAGGGATGCTGCGGGTCGTCCAGGATCTGGTCGGTGAGGCCGCTTTCCACCACGCGGCCGCCCTGCATCACCAGCGTGCGTGCGGCGAGTAGGCGCGCCACAGCGAGATCGTGGGTGACCATGATCGCGGCGAGCCCCAGTTCGTTGACCAGCCGGCGCAGCAGGTCGAGGATGCGCGCCTGCACCGACACATCGAGGCCGGCCGTGGGCTCGTCCATGAACACCAGCCGCGGTTGCGTCACCAGGGTGCGGGCGATCTGCAGGCGCTGCTGCATGCCGCCAGAGAAGCCGGTAGGTGCGTCATCGATACGCGCGGGATCGATTTCCACGCGCTCCAGCCAGCCGCGTGCGATGTCGCGCAGGCGGCCATAGTCGCGCTGGCCCAGTGCCATCAAGCGCTCGGCGACGTTGGCGCCGGCGCTGACGTTGAGGCGCAGGCCGTCGCGCGGATTCTGCGTGACGAAACCCCATTCCTCGCGAGCGAGGCGGCGGCGGTCGGCTTCGCTCAGCGCGCCGAGATCGAGCCAGTCGCCGTTCTTTTGGTGGTAGCGGACCGCGCCGGAGGTGGGAGCCAGTTGCGCCGCCACGGTGTTGAGCAGGGTCGATTTGCCCGAACCGGATTCGCCGACGATGCACAGCAGTTCGCCCGGATGCAGGTCGAAGCTGACGTCTTCGCAGCCGATGCGGCGGCCGTAGCGATGGCTCAGTGCGCGCACTTGAAGGAGGGCGCTCATGCAGCCTCCTCGGTGGCGTCGTCGCGGCGCTGGCTGCAGTAGTCGGTATCGGAACAGACGAACATGCGCGTGCCGCGATCGTCCACCACCACTTCGTCGAGATAGCTGTCGCCGGCACCGCACAGGGCGCAGTGATGTTCCCAGCGCTGAATCTCGAACGGATGATCGTCGAAGGCCAGGCTTTCCACGCGGGTGTAGGGCGGGATCGCGTACAGGCGCTTTTCGCGGCCGGCGCCGAACAGCATCAAGGCGGGCGAGCGGTCCAGCTTGGGGTTGTCGAATTTCGGGATGGGCGAAGGCGAGGTGAGATAGCGCCCGTCCACCATCACGGGATAGTCGTAACTGGTGGCGATGTGCCCGTATTGAGCAATGTCTTCGTACAGCTTCACGTGCATCAATCCATAGTCGGCGAGCGCATGCATGGTGCGTGTCTCTGCCTCGCGGGGTTCCAGGGTGCGCAGCGGTTCGGGTTCGGGCACCTGGAATACCAACAGCTGATCTTCTCGCAGCGGTATTTCAGGAATGCGATGGCGGGTCTGGATCACGCTGGCGTCGGCGGTGCGCTCGGTGGTGGCCACCCCGGCCACGCGGCCGAAGAAGCGGCGGATGTTGACCGCGTTGGTGGTGTCGTCGGCACCCTGGTCGATCACTTTCAGCACGTCGTCAGGCCCGAGCAAGGCCGCCGTGACCTGGATGCCGCCGGTGCCCCAGCCGTAGGGCAGGGGCATTTCGCGGCTGCCGAACGGCACCTGGTAGCCGGGAATGGCGACGGCCTTGAGCAGGGCGCGGCGCAGCATGCGCTTGGTGTTTTCGTCGAGAAAAGCGAAGTTGTACGGCGTGCTCATGCCAGTGCCTCCGTTCCCGCGGCCTTGCGTTGTTGCGCGGCCAGTGTGCGCAGCAGCGACAGCTCGGCCTGAAAATCCACGTAGTGCGGCAGCTTCAGGTGCTGCACGAAGCCGGAGGCTTCCACGTTGTCCGAATGCGACAGCACGAACTCCTGGTTCTGCGCCGGTGCGTAGGCGGGTTCGCCCAGTTCATCGCAGCGCAGCGAGCGGTCGACCAGGGCCATCGCCATTGCCTTGCGTTCGCCTTCGCCCATGCTCAGGCCGTAGCCGCGTGTGAACTGCGGTGGCACGCCGTTGCCACCGTGGAACTGATTGATCATCTGGCACTCGGTCAGAGTGATTTCGCCGATCTCGATGGCGAAGCCGAGTTCCTCCGGGCAGATCAGCACGTCGACTTCGCCCATGCGGATTTCGCCGGCGAACGGATGACTTTCTGCATAGCCGCGCTGGGTGGAGTAGGCCATGCCGAGCAGGAAGCCTTCGTCGCCGCGCGCAAGATTTTGCAAACGGGTGGCGCGGTCGGCGGGAAACATCAGCGGATCGCGGGTGAGGTCGGTGGGTTCCGGGTCACTGCCGGGATCGATGCGCTCGATCAAGGCTTCGGCATCGAGCAGGTCGAGCACACGCGGCATGGTGGTGGCGAGAGGCTCGTCGGCTTCGACGGTGTTGCTTGCGGCCGACGCGCCGAACTCCAGCAAGCGCTGCGTGTAGTCGTAGGTGGGGCCAAGCACCTGTCCGCCCGGGACGTCCTTGAAGGTGCCGGAGACACGGCGGCGTACGCGCATAGCCTGCGTCGCCAGCGGTTCGGAGTAGCCGAACCGCGGCAGCGTGGTGCGGTAGGCGCGCAACAGGAAGATGGCTTCCTGCATGTCGCCCGCGGCCTGGCGGATGGCAAGTGCGGCGAGGTCTTCGTCGTAGAGCGAACCTTCCTGCATCACCCGCGCCACACCCAGGCGCAGTTGCTGACGGATCTGCGCCAGCTCCAGTTCCGGCACGGCGGTGTCGCCACGGCGCGCTTCGGCGAGCAATTCCAGCGAACGGGCGATGGCGCGCTCGCCGCCTTTCACGGCAACGTACATTCAATCCTCCAGCTGACGGGTCGTGCGCGGCAACGCGAGAATGTTTTGCGCAGCGACGAAGTACAGATCGATACCCAGCGGCAGTCGTGAAGCAAGCGCCACGCGTTCGCGCCAGAAACGCTCAGGCAGGCCGTCGATGCGCACGCGCTCGACGTCGCGAATGCCAGGGCCGGCAAAGCGCGGACCGGTGTTGGCATGGAACGCTTCTACCTGCACGATCAGACTGGCCGAACGGTCGGGATAGCGTGGATCGCCCAGCGCGAAGGTATCCAGCGGCGGCATCGTGGTGGGATCGGTGATGAGTGCGAAATCGGCTTCGACCGGTGTCTGCACGAGCCCGCAGCCGGTGTGGAAGCGCAGATGCTGGGACAGTGCTTCGTCCGCCTGCTGCAGCCACACGCTGGTGCTGGTATCGCAAAGCGTAAGCAGGATGGCCATGGCAGCTGGTGTGGCCGGGACAGGTGCGGGTGCGAGTACCGGCAAGGTGCGCGGTGACGCCGGGCGCGCCATGGCTTGCAGCAATTCGCGGAAGTTGCGCTGACTGTCGAAGACGGGATGAGTGAAAGCGGCAAGCATCATTCGCCCCGCACCACGGTGAAGAATTCCACTTTGCTGGCCGCCGCCTTACGGCTGGCTGCTTCGCGGCGCGCCTGCAGCGACTGGCGCAATGGTTCCAGTACTTGCGCACTCAACTGCGGATGTTTGTCGCTGGCCTGCAGCCAGGCATCGGCGCAGGCCGCCAGTTCGGCATGTTTCGTGTTGCCGCCGCGCACCCAGGCGTGGCCGATGTGGCCATCGATCTGCACGCTGCAGCGGGTGACGCTGACTTCGCCCAGATTGAACTGGGGGCCGGTGCCGCCGATACGCCCGCGCAGCATATAGAGACCGGTCTGCGGCGGGCGCAGCCAGGTGGCGTGGGCCGGCGGCGCGAACGGCGCCATGGCCGCGGCCAGTTCGGCCGGTTCGGCTTGTGCCAGCAACGACATCCATTGCGGGCGCGCCAGGTGTGGAGAGGTGTCCATGTCTATTCCCGGGTTTGTCACAAATGTCTAGTTATCTAGACAGGGCGGAGCGCAGCAGGGCTGGCTCCGTTGCGAAACATTCCAGCAGGCCAACGTGCCGCTGCCGTGACGGTGAATAGACAAGCGAGGCGAGTGGTATGGGCGAGGTCGAGCGGGGCAGAGGCGTGGCGCTATGGAGCCAGATTGGCGACATCCTCGCCGACGACATCCTCAAGGGGCGCGTGCGCCAGGGCGAGCAACTGCCTTCGGCGCAAGAGCTGGCGGAGCGCTTCGATGTGAACCGCCATACGGTGCGGCGCGCCATCGCCGCACTGGAGCAGCGCAATCTGGTGCGCACGGAACAGGGGCGCGGCACCTTTGTGCAGGAGCAGACACTGGATTACGCGATCAGCCGGCGCACGCGCTTCACCCAGAACATGCGCAATCTCAATATCGAGGCCGATATCGAGTTCCTTAGCGATACGCGAGAGGTAGCGCCGAGCCAGGTTGCCGAAGCGATGGGCCTGGGGCGCCATGAATATGTGTTCCGCATCGAGACCTTGAGTCACGCGGATGGGCATATCGTCGACTACAGCACGGCTTATTTTCCGGCGGCGCGTTTTCCCGGCCTGCCGGCGATCTACCGGCGCACGCAGTCGGTGACGCGCACCCTGGCCGAGTTTGGCGTCGGCGATTACGTGCGCAAGCACACGCGCGTGTCGGCGCGCCTGCCCGATGCGGAGACGGCGCGGCTGATGAAGCAGCCATCCAACCGGCCCGTGCTGCATGTGCTGTCGATCAATGCGGATACGCGTGGTGTGCCGGTGCAATACGGCATCACACGCTTCTCCGGCGACTGGGTGCAACTGGTACTGATGGCGGACGATTGATGCGCTACGCGATTTACTACTGCCCGGCCGAGGACAGCGAGCTGGGGCAATTGGGCAGCGCCTGGCTGGCGCAGGCGGGAGAAGGTCTGCCCGTGCTGGACGCCGAGCGCAGCGATGCGTTGCTTGCCGACGTGCGTCGTTATGGCTGGCACGCCACACTGAGGGCGCCATTTGAGTTGGTTGAAGGGGCGTCATACGCCGCCTTGCGTGATGCAGTGGCAGCGGTCGCCACGGCGATGCCGGCTTTCGATTTATCGCTTCAGCTCGACCGGCTTGCCGGCTTTCTCGCCTTGCGCCCCCGTGGCGACAGCGCAGCGGTAGATGCGTTGGCGGAGGCATGCCTGCATGCGCTTGAGCCCTTACGGGCTCCGCCGCCGGCTGAAGCACTCCAGCGTCGCGCTGTGGGCATCGACGCCACCGAACACCTGTTATTGCAACGCTACGGATATCCCTTCGTGCTTGATCGCTATCGCTTTCATATGACGCTTTCGGCGCCGGCCACTGCGCCCGAAGAACAACGCCTGCGCGAATGGCTGGCTCCGCGTGTCGGGGCGCTCGGCGCCGCACGAGTGGACGCACTGGCGATCTGCGGTGAGATATCACCAGGGTCTTCTTTCAACCTGATCGAACGGATCGCCCTGCAGGGAGCGAAGGCAGCATGAGTGGTGGACGCTTGTATTACGTGATGGGACCTTCCGGTGCCGGCAAGGACAGCGTGCTGGGCTGGGTGCGCGAACACGGCATCTCGCATGGGGTGTTGTGTGCGCATCGCTATATCACGCGGCCGGCGCATGCCGGTGGGGAAAATCATGTTGCTTTGAGCGAGGCGGAATTTGAGTCGCGCGAGCGGCGCGGCTTGTTTGTGCTGACCTGGCGGGCGCACGGCCTGCACTACGGCATTGGCCGTGAAGTGGAGCAGTGGTTGCTGCGCGGCGCTGATGTACTGGTTAATGGTTCGCGTGGTGCTTATGAGGAAGCCTACGAACGCTTTCCAGATATCAGGCCCGTATTGATCACGGCCAGCCACGCCTGCATGGCAAAGCGCCTTGCGGCGCGGGGGCGCGAAAGCGAGGCGGATATTGCCGCGCGACTGGCGCGCAGCGAGGCCTATCGCGTGCCGGCCGATGCGCTGGTGATCCGCAACGAAAGCAGTCTCGCCGATGCGGGTGCGGCGTTGCTGGAAGCGATCCGGCAACGCCAGGGCGTGCTTGAGTCTTAGCGCGGTACTACAGCCACGGCTTCCACTTCCAGCAGCAGTCCCTCTTTTGCAAGTCGGTTGACTTCCACCAGCGTGCTGGCCGGTGGCTGCTGCGTGTTGATGTATTTGTCGCGAGCGGCGCGCAGTGCCGGCAGTTTCGACATGTCAGTGACGTACATATTGAGCTTCACGACGTTGTCGAAGCTGGCGCCTGAGGCTTCCAGTGCGGTCTTGAGGTTGGCGAAGACCTGGTCAGCCTGTGCGGCGAAATCGCCGGCACCGACCAGTTTTCCCTGCGCGTCCAGCGCGATCTGGCCAGCGATATAAATGGTGCGGCCGCTGTTCGGGACTTCGACGATGTGGGTATAGCCCGTCGGTTTGGACAGGCCGAGCGGATTGAGATGACGGATACCCGCAGGCGAGTCGCTCGCGAAGGCTGTGGACGCAACAAGCAAACCAAACAGAGCGCAGCAGAAAGCGGAGAGGCGATGCACGGGACACTCCAGGCTTGGGGAGGATTTGCATCATGTAGGAGCGCACCCTGTGCGCGAAAGCCCCGCGTGATGGGGCGGGTTTTGTCGAGCGAGCGCGGGCCGATCGGGCCGGCCGTCCACAGGCATTCGCTTCAGGCTGGTGTAGGCAGCCCCATCGGGAAACGCGCGCGCCGCGCCTTGGCACGGAAATACGCTGCCGAGGTGAGCGTGACCACCATGCCGAGTGTGGACAGTGTCACCACCGTATCGCCGTAGAACGCGGCCCATGACAGATGCATGCCGCCGAATTGCTTGGCGAGGATCACTGTCACGCTACCCAGATAGCCGCTGGCGTCGGCGATATACATCACGAAGCCGACATTGCCGGTGACGCGGAAGGTGGCCAGCATGCGTTCGAAGAAGGTGGAGTTGTACGGCACATAGGCCAAGTAGAGACCGAAGCCGCTGCCGCCGATCCAGCCCAGTGGCGAGATCAGCCCGCGCCGATGGAGCCAGGTGGCCAGCACGGCCGTGGCGAAGCCGCTGAAGATCAGCAGGTGGTTGAGCATCAGCGCCTTGAAGTTGTCGCGCACGAGCATGGTGCAGGCGGTGATCAGCAGCACGGCAATGGCGATCGGCACTTCGGTTTCGGTGAAGACCGAGGCGTTGCCGCCGCGGCCGAGATCGGTCCAGATTTCGGCCGCGAAGTTGTCGCGGAAGTCGCGCGCCACGGTGAGCGCGACATAAGCCACCACGATCATCGCGACGCCAGGCAGGAAGCGGGCGAGAAAAGCACGACGCGTGGTGGCATCCATTGGCACGCGCGCATGGCGTGCGGCAATGTCGGCGGCATCCGGGGCGGGCAGGTGTTCGAGCATCCACACGGCCAGGCACAGCAGCGGCACGAACAGCATGCCGGTGGCGAAGGGCATCCAGAATTCGCTCACGCCATGGCTCACCATCAGCCACATGCCGACCGACTTCACTACGCCGGAGCCGACGATAAAGCTGGCGCACATGAAGGCCGCCATCATTTCGGTACCCCGGCGTCCCTCCAGGTAACCAAAGATTACGCCCCACACCATGCCCAGCGGCAGGCCGTTGAGGAACAGACAGGCAATATTCCATGGCGCCGGCAGCACGGCGAAACCGAACAGCGCCAGCCAAGCGAAACCGATCAGTCCCGCCAGCGCGCGAGCGCGGCTGTGCCGCTGCATCTCAGCGATCCAGGTAATGCCGCGGAATTTGCTGAGCATGTAGCCCAGCACCTGTGCGATCACCAGCCACACTTTGTAATCGACACCGGCGAAGTGCATGCCTTCGAATGCCGCCGCGGTGAACGGCTTGCGGAATGCATACATCGACGCATAAGCGAGGAAAGCCGCGCTGCCGGCCAGCAGATTGACCAGCATAGGATGGGGACGCTGGCCGGAAACGGGAAAGCTAAGACGCACTCAGGCAGTCCTCGACGGGAATGTCGGCAGGGTGCGGGGGCTACGTTACAGCGCCGTGGCGATGTCTAGGCGAGCGGTAAGGCCTGTCGCTGCGCCGTATAGACATGGTGATGTAGAGAACGCAGGGAGCGCCTAAAACAAAACGGCGCTCCGCAAGCGGAGCGCCGTTCTGGCTGGATAGGATTGGTGGAGCGGAGGAGGATCGAACTCCCGACCTCTGCATTGCGAACGCAGCGCTCTCCCAGCTGAGCTACCGCCCCACGCGAGCCGCGAATGTTAGCAGCGGCGTCCAGTGTCCGCCAAGCCCCTGGTCTGGCGCGAATCTCAGCCAGGCAGCAGACGGGCAAGGCGGTCATGCAGCTGCTCGCGGCGCCAGCCTTCGAGGAAGTCGGGCCAGCGGCAGGTGACCACATATTCCTCCAGCGCTTTGCGCGGGCAGAGCAGGCCGGCGGGAAGGTCGAGTTCGAGGGCGAGCGCGTCAACCTGATCTTTCATGGCCGCCAGGGATTTCTTGGCATCGCCTTGCGGTGTGCCGGGAATGGCGGCCGTAGCGGCGATGTCGTCGTCGGTGATCGGCAGGGCGAGCAAGTCGAACAGTTCACCGCGTTGAGGTGTACGCAAAGCACGCTGGCCACGGCTGCGCTGCTCGAGGTCCGCGGCATTGAGTGGTGGCTGCTGGGCCAGGTTCATGGCGAGGGCATCTTCGAGCAGCCAGGGGCGCGGTCGGTCGAGCTGGCGTGCGGTCTGGTCGCGCCATTGCAGGATGCGGCGCAACCTTGCCTGTTGTGCCGGCTGCCATTCGGCAGCGCCGCGAAAACCTTGCTGCGGCTGCGGGTCGCCTCCTCGGAAACAGGCGCGGCGTTTGAGGCGCTCGCAATCTTCGGCGTGCCAGGCGCTGCGGTCGCGCTGGACCAATCGCTCGGCCAGCTGTTCGTGAACGGGGGCGAGATAGACCACGTCCAGTGTTGCGTAGGCACGCTGGGATTCGGTGAGGGGTCGCTGCATCCAGTCAGAACGTGTTTCGCCCTTGTCGAGTTCAGCGCCGACCAGTTCCGCGACCAGCGCGCGGTAGCTGATGCCTAACCCCATACCGGTGAACGCCGCGGCGATCTGTGTGTCGAACAATTGCCGCGGGCCGCCGGGTAGCAGTGGCGCCAGGGCTTCGAGATCTTCGCTGGCACTGTGCATCACTGTGATGGTGTCGCCCTGGCCAAGTTGCGGGCGTAACGCATCGCCGATGTCGAAGGCGAGCGGATCGACCAGTGCGTAACGCCCCTGCCAGCCGAGCTGCAACAAGGCCAGCTGCGGATAGAACGTGTTCCGGCGCATGAACTCGGTGTCGAGATCGAGCGAGGCGTGGGCGGGCAAGGCGGCGAGCCACTGCTCGAGTGCGTCGCGACTGGTGATCCAGTCCGCGGCCGGCGTGGTGGGGAGTTGCATTCAAGCTTCCTTGGAATACCTGACAGGTGATGTCGCTCATTGTCCTGTCAGGGGTTTGTGCCTATGTTTAGCGAAGCACCATAGCAGGCCGCCCAAGGACGCCCAACCATGCCGAGCAAGGAAACCGTACGACGACAGCGCACCATGGGTGGAGCGGTTGGCGTAGTCGTGCTTGGCATGGCGCTGGTCTATCACTTTTTTCCGCGCGTGTTTCATGTCGATCCCACGCGGGTGGCGACACAGCGCGGGATGAACC
Organism: Dyella sp. OK004; assembly: GCF_900114495.1. GTDB lineage: Bacteria > Pseudomonadota > Gammaproteobacteria > Xanthomonadales > Rhodanobacteraceae > Dyella_D. The sequence goes on from NZ_FOZI01000005.1 coordinate 371,608, forward strand.
TGGGGCCGGTGTCGGCGTCGTCGAATGGAGCGCGTCTTCAGGCGACGGCGGGTGCGCAGGCAGAGCTTGATGCGGGACCGCCGTTGACCCTGGCGCCAACCGATGTGATCGTTGCCCGCATGGGCAACAAGAATGCGCACCTGCCTGAGCAGCTCAGCGCCGATACGCCGGAGGTGGAGGCGCTGCTCGATCGTGCCGGGAAGGCGTTGCGTGCCGGTCAACTGGTGGGCGACAAGGACGGCGCCGCCGCACTTTATGCCGAAGCGCTCAAGCTGAAGCCGGATAGCCGCCGGGCCGCGCAAGGTATGTATGAGGTGCGTGCGCGGCTAGTGGCGGAGATCGGTCAGGACATCGCGGTGGGTGATGCCGAGTCGGCCGGTGAGTTGCTCGGGTCGCTCAAGACGCTGCCCAATGCGCAGGATGACGTGACCCAGCTCGAAACCAAGCTGAAGACCCTGGCCCAAGTGCGCCCGATGCTGGCGAAGGCGGCGAGCCTGCTGCAGCAGGGCAAGGTGGATCAGCCGAAGGGCAATAACGCACTGGAACTGTATCGGGATGTCCAGCAGCTCGATCCCGAGAATGCCGTGGCGGGGCAGGGTATTTCCCAGGTGCAGCGTGCGGTGCTCGATCGTGCGCTGGCCGCAGTGGCGCAGAACGAATTCAAGGATGCAAGCGATGCGCTGACCGAAGCGGGCGCGATTCTGCCCGGTTCGCAGCAGTTGCAGGATGTGCAGGGGCGTGTCGACGGGATTCGCCATCAGCGCGCCAGCGGGGTGTTGGCACAGGCACGCTCCGCGCTTGACGCCGGCAACCTGGCGTTGGCGCAGCAGCTCGCCGAGCAGGCCAAGGAGCTCAGCGCCGATGTTCCCGGGCTCAACGATTTTCAGGAGCGGCTGACCAATGCCCGTTTGTACGCCAGCTACAAGCCGGGGCAGGTTTTCAACGACCGCTACGTAGATCTGCCGGGGCAGACGCCAGCGATGGTGGTGGTGCCCACCGGCAACTTCGCCATGGGAGCGCGTGACGATGAAACGGGGCGCAGCGATTCGGAATCGCCACAGCATCAGGTGACCATCGCCAAAGGCTTCGCCATGGCGCGTGCTGAGGTCACCATCGGGCAGTTCCGCGAATTCGTGCGCGCCAGCAGCTACCAGCCGGATTCAGTGAAATTGGGCGGAGCCAGTGTTTACGACGAGCGCAGCGGTGCGCTTCGCGACGATCCTGACGCTACCTGGCAGAGCGATTACGCCGGCCGCAACACCAGTGATGACAAGCTGCCAGTGGTGAATGTCTCGTGGAACGACGCCAAGGCTTATGCCGACTGGCTCAGCCAGCGCACCGGCAAGCGCTATCGTTTGCCCAGCGAGGCGGAATTTGAGTACACGCTACGTGGTGGCACGACCACGCGTTATTGGTGGGGTAACGGCACACCACCGCGCAAGGTGGAGAACCTCACCGGCAGCGGTGACCGTTCGCAGAGCGGGCGGCGCTGGAGCAATGCTTTCGCCAATTACCGCGATGGTTACTGGGGACCCGCGCCCGTGATGAGTTTCGAGGCCAATCCGTATGGCCTGTATGACATCGACGGCAACGTGTCCGAGTGGGTTCAGGACTGCTGGCATGACAACTATGTGCGGGCGCCGCTGGACGGTGCTGCCTGGGTCAATCCCGGGTGCTCAGTGCGTGTGGTGCGTGGCGGCTCGTGGGGAAGTTCGCCTGAGCAAGTGCGTTCGGCCTATCGTCAGGGGGCGGACGGCAGCGTGCGTAACGGCCGTGTCGGCTTCCGCGTGTTGCGGGAGCTTTGAGTTTTCCGCTGAAAAATACTTTTCGCTCAAGGCCTTCGCTGCATGAGTCGGGACGTGGCGGATTCCCTTGTGTTGCCGCCGCACGCAACCGTAAAATGGCCCGCTTTCGTGTAAGGGAATCATCGACTTAGGGCGAGGTGCTCGGATACGGGGCGGGAGGCGAGCGCGGGCTTGATGTTCGCGGTAATCCCCTTTGAAATCCGTGGCTTGTGGGCATCTCCTCACGGTTGCGCTGATGCGAGAGTGGCGGAATTGGTAGACGCACCAGATTTAGGTTCTGGCGGTTAATCCCGTGCGGGTTCGAGTCCCGCCTTTCGCACCATCCCTTTGTTTTTGCAGGCGGCCGGGGGCCGCCGGCGCCTGTGACGGGCGCACTTTCAGGTACTCCAGGAGACGTCATGCAGGTTTCGGTTGAAAACGTCGGCAAGCTCGAGCGCAAGCTCACGGTGAAATTCCCCGCAGAGCGCTTCGAGACGCAGGTGACTGCGCGTATCGCAGAAATGGGCCGCACTGTGCGCCTGAAGGGTTTCCGTCCGGGCAAGGTGCCTACCACGGTGATCCAGCAGCGCTTTGGCGACCAGGTTCGCGGCGAAGTGCTGTCCGACCTCATCGGTACCACGCTGCGTCAGGCGGTGGAGCAGGAAAAGCTGCGCCCGATCGCCAACCCGTCGGTGGATACCACCGGCCGCCCGGAGAACGGCGAGATCACCTATACCGCCACCTTCGAGATCATGCCGGAGTTCCCGGAGGTCGACGTGGCCGCGCTGGAGATCAAGCGCCCGGTGGCTGAAGTGACCGATGCCGATATCGAGAAGATGATCGAGACCCTGCGCGCGCAGCGCCGCAGCTTCGATCCGGTGGAGCGTGCCTCCGCCGAGGGTGATTTCGTGATGTTCGAGTACGCCGCCGTTGCCGGTGACTACCGTTTCCCGACCGAAGGTCTGGAGCGCGCCGGTAGCGTGCTGGGCTCGGGCACCCTGTTCAAGGCGCTAGACGAGGCGCTGATCGGTCGCAAGGCCGATGACTCCTTCGAGAGCGAGATTGCTTTCCCGGCGGATTTCCGCAATGAAAAGCTGGCCGGCCAGACCGCCCAGGTCAGCTTCAAGATCGTCAAGGTGCAGGAGCCCAAGCTCCCGACCGTGGACGCTGAGTTCGCCAAGCTGTTCGGTATCACCGACGGCGATCTGGACAATTTCCGCAAGGAAGTGCGCGCCAACCTCGAGCGCGAACTGAAGGCGACCCTGATGGCGCGCCTGAAGTCAGAAGTGGCCGAAAAGCTGGCCGACGCCCATCCGGAGCTGGATGTGCCGAAGGTGATGGTGCAGTCCGAAGCCCAGAACCTTGCTGCCGGCAGCGTGCCGCGTGGCCAGCAGCCGCCGCCGCAATTGGTCGAGGCAGCCGCCCCGATCGCGCGCAAGCGCGTTATCGCAGGCCTGCTGATGGGCGAAATCGCCCGCAAGCAGGAGCTCAAGCTCGATCGCACCCGCGTCGCCGAGCAGCTGGCCGCGATTGCCTCGACCTACGAGGAGCCGGAGAAGGTCATTGAACTCTATAACGGCGACCCCCAATTGATGTCCGGGCTGCAGAACCGCGTGATGGAAGACCAGGTGGCCGTGTGGGTGGCGGACAACGCCAAGACCACCGACGAAACCCTGAGCTTCGACGAGGTCATGCGCCCGGTCAGTGCCTGAGGCGTATAAGATCAGGCCCATCAACCGGAGAGCGACAAGCATGGCCATGGATCAGATCCAGAACCTCAACCTGGTACCTATCGTTGTCGAGCAGACCGCTCGTGGCGAGCGCTCGTATGACATCTACTCGCGCCTGCTGAAGGAGCGTGTCATCTTCCTCGTCGGCGAAGTCAACGATCAGGTTGCCAACCTGCTGGTCGCGCAGATGCTGTTCCTTGAATCGGAAAATCCGGACAAGGACATACATCTCTATATCAACAGCCCGGGCGGTGCGGTCACCGCCGGGCTGGCGATCTACGACACCATGCAGTTCGTCAAGCCCGACGTCAGCACCATGTGTATCGGCCAGGCCTGCAGTGCGGCCTCGCTGTTGTTGATGGCTGGTGCCAAGGGCAAGCGCTATTCGCTGCCAAATTCGCGCGTGATGATCCATCAGCCGTCGGGTGGCGCCCGCGGCCAGGCGACCGATATCGAAATCCAGGCGCAGGAAATTCTGTACCTGCGTCGCCGCCTGAACGACATCTATGTGCAACACACGGGCCAGCCGCTCGACAAGATCGAGCGGGACATGGAGCGCGACCGCTTCATGAGCGCCGAGGCCGCCCGTGAGTACGGCCTGATCGACCAGGTGCTGGACCGCCGGGCGGTCGAGACGGTCAAGTCGGCCTGATTTGCGGCCGTTATAGAGCTTGAAAGCCGGGTTCTGCGTCTGGAATCGGACGCGGAACCCTGTGCTATTCTCGCCTCGCAACCGATTTACAGCAGGGTTACAGCATGACTGACGAGCGGCAGGGCCGTTCCAACGACAGCGGCAAGATTCTCTACTGCTCCTTCTGCGGCAAGAGCCAGCATGAAGTGCGCAAGCTGATCGCGGGTCCTTCCGTGTTCATCTGCGACGAGTGCGTGGAGCTTTGCAACGACATCATCCGCGAGGAGTTGGAGGAGAAGGCCGCCTCCGGGCGAAACCAGCTGCCCAAGCCGCGCGAGATCATGGAGACGCTCGACCAGTACGTGGTCGGCCAGACCCGCGCCAAGAAGGCGCTGGCGGTGGCGGTGTACAACCACTACAAGCGTATGGAGTCGCGCTCGAAGAGCGACGAAATCGAGCTCGGCAAGTCCAACATTCTCCTGATCGGTCCGACCGGTTCGGGCAAGACGCTGCTGGCGGAAACGCTGGCCCGTCTGCTCAACGTGCCGTTCACCATCGCCGATGCCACCACGCTGACCGAAGCTGGTTACGTGGGTGAGGATGTCGAGAACATCATTCAGAAGTTGCTGCAGAAGTGCGACTACGACGTCGACAAGGCGCAGTCGGGCATCGTCTATATCGACGAAATCGACAAGATCTCGCGTAAGAGCGAGAACCCGTCGATCACTCGCGACGTGTCGGGCGAAGGCGTGCAGCAGGCGCTGTTGAAGTTGATCGAGGGCACGTTGGCCTCGGTGCCGCCGCAGGGCGGTCGCAAGCATCCGCAGCAGGAATTCCTGCAGGTCGATACCAAGAACATCCTTTTCATCTGCGGTGGTGCATTCGCCGGTCTGGAGAAGGTGATTCAGCAGCGCTCCGAAACCACGGGTATCGGCTTCTCGGCCGAAGTGCGCAGCAAGGAGCGCACCGAAAACCTGGGTAAGGTGCTGGCTGATGTAGAGCCTGCTGACCTTGTGCGTTTCGGTTTGATTCCGGAGTTTGTCGGCCGCCTGCCGGTGGTTGCTACTCTCGACGAGCTGGACGAGCCGGCCCTGGTCAAGATCCTGACCGAGCCGAGGAACGCCGTCACCAAGCAGTTCAAGAAACTGTTCGAGATGGAAGGCGTGGAGCTGGAGTTCCGTCCGGAGGCTCTGCAGGCGATCGCCCGCAAAGCACTCAAGCGCAAGACGGGCGCTCGTGGCCTGCGCACCATCCTGGAGCAGGTGCTGCTCGACACCATGTATGAGCTGCCCTCGCTAGAGCATGTCAGCAAGGTGGTCGTGGATGATGCGGTGATCAATGGTCAGGCTGAGCCTTATCTGATTTACCGCGGCAATCTGCAGCAGCGCGTAGCAGGTGAGGGCGGCGACGCCGCCTGAAAACCGGCCATAGCCTGAACGAAGCGGCTCCGGCATTGCGCCGGGGCCGTTTTTGTTTTCCGCGAAGCTATCTGCACTTGTGTGGAAGCAGCCTCACCTCCACTTGACGGAAAGATGCCTCCGGCGCAGTGTCGGGGCGTAGTCGCATTACTCCCCGAGGGACCTTTTACATGGCAAAAAATGCCCCCCTTCCTGTCGCCAGCGGAGCCGCGCTGGACGCCCTGCCGGTACTGCCGCTGCGCGACGTGGTGGTCTACCCTCACATGGTCATCCCGCTCTTCGTCGGCCGTGACAAGTCGATGCGCGCGCTTGAGCGTGCCATGGAGGGTGAGCGGCAGATCCTCCTCGTAGCGCAGAAGAGCCCTGACATCGATGATCCGGCTGTGGCCGATCTGCACGAGATCGGTACGCTCGCCGGTGTGCTGCAATTGCTGAAGCTGCCCGATGGCACCGTAAAGGTGCTGGTCGAAGGTCAGGCACGCGTCTCCGTTGAGAAGTATCAGGAAGACGGCGGTATGCTGATGGCGACGTCGCGCGTCATCGAGCCCGTCTACAGCAACAAAGAACGTGAGCTCGATGTGGTATCGCGCACGTTGATCTCGCTGTTCGAGCAGTTGGTGAAGCAAAGCCGCAAGCTGCCGCCGGAAGTGTTGGCGACCTTGTCGGGCATCGACGACCCATCGCGCGTCGCGGACTCCATCGCGGCGCACCTTTCCGTGCGCATGGCTGATAAGCAGAAAGTGCTCGAGACTTCCGATGTCGGTCAGCGCCTGGAGCTGCTCATCGGCCTGGTCGATGGCGAGATGGACTTGCAGCAGGTAGAGAAGCGCATCCGCGGTCGCGTGAAGTCGCAGATGGAGAAGAGTCAGCGCGAGTACTACCTCAACGAACAAATGAAGGCTATCCAGAAAGAGCTCGGCGAGAGCGAGGAAGGCCCGAACGAGATCGAAGAGCTGCAGAAGAAGATTGAACAGGCAGGCATGCCCAAGGCCGTGCTGGCCAAGGCGCGCCAGGAGTTCAGCAAGCTGCGCCAGATGTCGCCGATGTCGGCCGAGGCCACGGTGGTGCGCAACTACCTGGACTGGCTGGTCGGTGTGCCGTGGAAGAAGCGCAGCAAAGTGCGTAAGGATCTGCAGCTCGCGCAGGACGTTCTCGACGCCGATCACTTCGGCCTGGAGAAGGTCAAGGAGCGCATCCTTGAATACCTGGCCGTGCAGCAGCGTGTGAACGCCATGAAGGGTCCGATCCTCTGCCTGGTCGGTCCGCCCGGTGTCGGCAAGACTTCGCTGGGTCAGTCAATCGCCAAGGCAACCAACCGCAAATTCGTCCGCATGAGCCTCGGCGGTGTGCGCGACGAGGCTGAAATCCGTGGCCATCGCCGTACCTATATCGGTTCGATGCCGGGACGCATCGTGCAGAACATGAACAAGATCGGGACCAAGAACCCGCTGTTCGTGCTGGACGAAATCGACAAGATGTCGATGGACTTCCGCGGCGATCCGTCTTCGGCATTGCTGGAGGTGCTCGATCCGGAACAGAACCACGCATTCAATGACCATTACCTGGAGGTCGATCTCGACCTGTCCGAGGTGATGTGGATCGCTACGGCGAACTCGCTCAATATTCCTGGCCCGTTGCTCGATCGCATGGAGGTCATTCGCATCCCGGGTTATACCGAAGATGAGAAGCTGGCGATTGCGCAGAAATACCTGCTCCCCAAACAGTTGAAGGCAAATGGGCTGAAGTCGGAAGAGTTGAGCGTGTCCGAGGATGCCGTGCGCGACATCGTGCGCTATTACACGCGCGAATCGGGTGTGCGTAATCTGGAGCGCGAGATATCCAAGATCTGCCGTAAGGTAGTAAAGGAATTGACCCTTGGCGAGCTGAAGAAGAGCAAGGTGAAGGCCAAGGCTTCGGCCGCAAAGACGGCCAAATCCAAGGCCAAGCCGGCGCCGGGTCATGCCAAGGTCGATTCGTCCAATCTCGAGCACTATCTGGGTGTTCGCCGCTTCGATTTCGGGCGCAAGGAGCTTCAGAACGAAGTTGGCCTGGTCACGGGTTTGGCCTGGACCCAGGTCGGCGGCGATCTGCTCAGCATCGAGGCTTCAGTGGTTGCCGGCAAAGGGCGGTTGGTGAATACCGGCCAGCTTGGCGACGTCATGAAGGAGTCGATCCAGGCGGCGCTCACGGTGGTTCGCGCTCGTGCCGAACGGCTGGGTATCGATCCGGAGTTCCATCAGAAGCTCGACCTGCATATTCACGTACCGGAGGGTGCGACGCCGAAGGACGGCCCCAGCGCAGGTATCGCCATGTGCACGGCACTGGTCTCCGCTTTGACCAAGGTGCCGGTACGCTCCGAAGTGGCGATGACCGGCGAGATAACGCTGCGCGGCCGTGTGCTGCCGATCGGCGGTCTCAAGGAGAAGCTGCTGGCGGCGCACCGTGGCGGCATCACTACCGTAATCATCCCGGAAGACAACAAGAAGGATCTTGCGGATATCCCGGCCAATATCACCGGCTCGCTGGATATCCATCCGGTACGCTGGATCGACGAAGTGCTGGATATCGCGCTGGAGCGTCCTCTGCAGCCCCTGCAGGTCAAGCAGGAGGCAACGAAGACGGTCGAGGCGCCGATCGACGAAGAGTCAACCGAGACGGCGGTGCGTCCTCACTGATCTCATTTTGAGTTCCGCAAAAGCAGAAGGTGGCATGCCGCAGGCATGTCACCTTTTTGTGTGATGGATGTCCGCAGTTAGTGCATCGCGTAACGTTTCATAACATGTAATGCAAGTGCTTCCGCGTAAGCTTCAAAAACCCTGAAAGCCTTGGTATTGCTTGTATTGCGGACCCCATAGGGCACTGGTATAAAGGGCGGCACCGCAATCCTCGCGCGATGTTGGAAGCGCAGCGATGCGGGGTCGCGGGACGGCGCCAATCGGTAGCCAACCATCTAAGTCGGCGTTGTCTCGTCCCAGACTGACCACGCGGGCCGCATAATCGTTTAAGGGAGTGACTCAATGAATAAAACCGATCTGATCAATGCCATTGCCGAGAAGGCCGAACTCACCAAGGCTGACGCCGGTCGCGCGCTCGAGGCTTTCTTCGAGACCGTGCAGAAGGCGCTGAAGAAGGGTGACGATGTGTCGGTGGTTGGCTTTGGCACCTTCACTGTGCGCAAGCGCGCTGCCCGCACTGGTCGCAACCCGCGCACCAACGAGACGATCAAGATCAAGGCTTCGAAGGTTCCGGCCTTCAAGGCTGGCAAGACCCTGAAGGATGCCCTAAACTAAGCGGCTCTCCGCCTGGTTTTGGGTGCTTAGCTCAGCGGTAGAGCGTCGCCCTTACAAGGCGAGGGTCGTAGGTTCGATCCCTACAGCACCCACCAAAAACTGCGGAGCGGTAGTTCAGTCGGTTAGAATGCTGGCCTGTCACGCCGGAGGTCGCGGGTTCGAGTCCCGTCCGCTCCGCCACAGTTCGCAAGGGCGCCCCTGTGGCGCCCTTGTCTTTTTATGGACCGCGCAATCGCGCTTCGATCAACCCTTGTCGGGAAGATTCCCATGTTGCAGGCACTACGTACCAAGCTTCACGGATGGCCGTCCATCGTCATTCTGGGCATCTGCGTCTTCGCTATTTCGTTCTTCGGCATCGAGTCGTATTTCATGTCGCAGACCGAAACCTTTGTGGCGAAGGTTGGCAAGCATGAAATTTCCCAGCAAGAGTTTCAGAACCGCCTGAACCTGCTGCGCCAGCAGACGAGCGCGCAGCAGGGCGATCAGTTCGATCCCAGCGTGTTCGAAAAGCCCGAGACCAAGCAGCGCGTGCTGGATGCGATGATCGACCAGCAGCTGCTCACGCAAGCGGCCACCGATCTTGGCATGCGTGTTTCCGATCAGGCGCTGCGTGACACCATCGCGGGCATTCCCGGTGTGCAGGTCAATGGCAAGTTCGATCCGGCGATGTATCGCGCCTGGCTGGCGGGGCAGGGCAAGACCTCGAATCAGTTCGAGGGCGAAGTGCGCAACGAGCTGAGCATCACCCAGATCCCCGGTGCGATCGGCGCAAACACGATCGTCACCGATGCCGAACTGAACCGCTATCTCAACCTGAGCATGCAGCGCCGCGACCTGCGCTACTTCAGCGTGCCGCGCCCCGCGTTGACCGACAGCAATGTCGACGATGCGCAGGTCGATGCCTATTACAAGGCACATCAGGCCGACTTCATGAATCCCGAGCAGGTTTCGGTGAAATACATCGAAGTGAACGGTAGCGATCTCAAGCTGGACGCACAGCCCAGCGATGCGGATCTCAAGAAGCGCTACGACGATGAGAAGCAGCGCTTCGTGCAGCCGGAACAGCGCCTGGTTTCGCACATTCTGATCAACGTGCCGAAGAACGCGACGCCGGAGCAGCAAAAGGCCGCATTGGCCAAGGCGGAGCAGATTGCATCGGAAGCGAAGCCAGATAACTTCGCCAAGCTGGCCGAACAGTCTTCGGACGATCTCGGCTCCAAGCGCAGTGGCGGTGACCTCGGTTGGCTGGAAAAGGGCGTGGCCAACGCCGCGTTCGACGATGCCTTGTTCTCGCTGCAGAAGGGTCAGGTGTCCAAGCCGGTACTGTCCGACGAGGGTTACCACGTACTGTGGCTGCGTGACCTCCGCAGCGGCCAGGCCAAGCCGTTCGAAGAAGTGCGCGACCAGTTGGCGAAGGAAGTGATGACCGGTGAGCGTGACCGCAAGTTCAACGAACTTGCCGGCAAATTGACGGACAGCGCCTATCAGAACCCGTCGTCGCTCGAACCCGCCGCGCAGGCGCTGGGTTTGCCGATCAAGAGCACGGAGTTGTTCTCGCGTCAGGGCGGCAGTGGCATCGCCAGCAATCCCAAGCTGGTGCAGGCGGCGTTCGCGGATGATGTATTGGCACAGGGCAACAACTCGGGCCTGATTGAACTCGGTCCCGATCACTCCGTCATCATCCACATCGACAAGCACGTGTCTGCTGCGGCGAAGCCGCTGGCTGAGGTGCACGACGCCGTGCGTCAGAAGATCCTCGATGAACGCATTGCCGCGGCGGCCAAGGCCAAGTCTGATGCGCTGCTGGCCCGCGTGCAGAAGGGCGAGGACATGACGGCTGTGGCGGCATCAGTGGGAGCCGCGATCAAGAGCGCTAGCGAGATTACGCGTGGCCAGAGCGACATTGCGCCCGCATTGATCAGTGAGGCATTCACCTTGCCGCACCCGGCGTCAGGTAAGCCGCAGTTCGCCAGCGTGGCGGAGCAGGACGGCTCCTACGCGCTGCTGGCGGTGGACAAGGTGCAGGATGCGGATCTGGCCAAGGCGCCGGCCGAGTTGCGCACTGGGTTGCGGCAGCAGATGGTGCAGGCCTATGGCGGCTCGGCGACGCAGGAATTCATCGATGCGCTGAAAGCGAAGACCGAGATCAAGATCGCCAAGGACCGCATGTAAGTTGTCTTTGCGAGGTTGCGAATAAAAAAGGGCGGCCCGACGGCCGCCCTTTTTTATTCGCGGGACACCACTGCTTAGACGCCTGTCATACCCAGGATGTTGTAGCCGGCATCCACATAAGTGATCTCGCCGGTGATGCCAGAAGCCAGGTCCGAACACAGGAAGGCACCGACATTGCCGACTTCATCGATAGTGACGCTACGGCGCAACGGAGCATTCTCGTCCACGTGATCGAGCATCTTGCGGAAGTTGGAAATGCCCGCCGCAGCCAATGTCTTGATCGGTCCGGCCGAGATGGCATTGACGCGAGTGCCCTCCGGACCAAGGTTGACGGCCAGATAACGCACGTTAGCTTCCAGACTGGCCTTGGCCAAGCCCATCACGTTGTAATTCGACAGTACGCGCTCCGCTCCCAGATAGGTCAGCGTCAGGATGGCGCCGCCGCGCCCGGCCATCAGCGGCCTGGCTGCCTTGGCCAGGGCGGCCAGGCTGTAGCTTGAAATATCGTGCGCGATGCTGAAGTTCTCGCGTGTGAGATTGTCCAGGAATTCGCCTTGCAACGCTTCGCGCGGTGCGAAGCCGACAGAGTGAACCAGGACATCGAAGCCATCCCAGTGTCTGCCCAGCTCGCGGAACAGACTGTCGACCTGGGCGTCTTCCGCCACGTCGCAAGGCAGCACGATGTTGGAGCCGAAGGCGTTTGCGGCTTCGTCGACACGATCTTTCAGGCGGTCGTTCTGGTAGGTAAAGGCCAGTTGCGCGCCTTCGCGATGCATGGCATTGGCGATACCCCAGGCGATTGAGCGCTGGCTGGCGATGCCCACAATCAGGGCGCGTTTGCCGTGCAGGAATCCCATGCGTCCTCCAGCGAGTGGCGCCGCAACGGCGCGTTGCGGCGCGAGTCTAGCAGGCGTGATAGGTACGGCGCGGGAGGTCGTTTAGCCGGGTGCGCTGACTTTCAAGATCTGGCCCAGGCGCAGCTTGGCCCCCTGCAGATGGTTCCAGCGCTTGAGTTGATCGATATTGAGCGAATAGCGCCGCGCAATGATCCACAAGGTATCGCCCGACTTGACCGTGTGCGTCTTGGCACCGGCCGCTGATTCTTGGTAGTCAGTAGCGGGCGAGGGGCCGTCGCCGCTATCGGCCAGCAGAGGCAGTTGTGGCTTGTTCGTCTCGGCCGAGGCGACGGCGTCGCTGCCACTGACCTGCAACGCATTGCGGAATTGCTCGGCGTGGCTGCGCGGCATCAACAGGTAGGAAGCCGAGCGCTTGTCGATATAGCCATTGCGGAACCCGGCGTTGAGATCCTTCAGCTCATCCACCGACATGCCCGCGTGATCGGCGGCTTGCGCGATCGGCATCGACTTGTCGATATCCACGGACACCAGACGCTGCTCGGCCGGCAGTAGCGGCAGGTTGACTTTGAAGCGTCCCGGTTCGCGCACGATGCAGGAGATTGCCAGAAGTTTGGTGAGATGCTCGCGAGTGATGCGCTTGACCGGCATACGCGGAATCACCGGTTCGGCGGCGGGCATGCCGTGCTGATCGATCAGTTTGCGAACAGCGAACTCGCCTGCATTGAATGCGTAATCCGCCATGCGCCAGTCACCAAGATCATCGTGATAGCGGCGTAGCAAAGCCATGATGGCATCGGTGGCGGCTGGAACGTCCAGGCGTCCGTCATAGTTCTTGTCCACGCGCATGCCGAGTGCGTTGGCGGTGATCGGCATGATCTGCCACATGCCGGCGGGATTGCCCTTACTGCCTGGCACCGGTCGGTATTGGCTTTCTACCCAGGGCAACAGGGCGAACTCACCGGCCACGCCATGCTTTGCCGCGATCTGTTGCACATAGATCAGGCGCGGCATCACTTCGCGCATCTGCGCTTCGAAGCGCTGCGGACTTTGTGTATAACGGCGCGCCCAGGCGAGGATGGCCGGATCGGCATCACAGTCGGCCATGGCGAAACTGCCGCGCAGTTGCTCCCAGACGTTGGTGTTTTCCTGCGGCGTTGCGGCTGAGCCAACGGTGCGCGTTACGTCGTGAACCGTTGGCGTCGCGGATGGTGCGACGGTGCCGACGGGGTTATGCGGAGCGACGGGAGGTGTGCTGGCGCATGCCGCAAGCAGCATGGAAAGAGCGACAGGCAGCGGGCGAAGAAGAGAGCGTTTCATCCGCGAAATACATCCTTGGCAGCACGCAGGGCTGCAAATCGAGCGATGCGCCCGGCAGCAGCGCCGTGATGGCGACACCATGCTTCGATGTCGTCGCTATCCACGCGCAGGAAGGGATTGGTAGCCAGTTCGGTTTCCAGTGCCACCGGAAGGCTGGGTTGCTGGCGATCGCGTAACGTCCGCACTTGTTCCACACGCTCGGCGAGTACGGAGTTGTGCGGTTCGACTGTGAGCGCGAAGCGGCCGTTGGCCGCAGTGTATTCGTGTGCGCAGCAGACCATGGTGTCGCCCGGCAGCGCAGCGAGTTTGTCCAGCGAAGTCAGCATTTGTTCCGGCGTACCTTCGAACAGACGGCCACAACCCATGCTGAAAAGTGTGTCGCCACACAGCAGCAGGCCTTCACCGACGTAAGCGATATGGCTGCGTGTATGGCCCGGAATTTCGATCACGCGGAAGCGCGCGCGTGGCATGTCGATCTCGACTTCATCGCCATCTCGCACACGCCGCGTGACTTCGCCGATACGCTCGTCGTGTGGTGCGTAGACAGGCACAGGATGGCGCGCGAGCAGCGCACCTACACCGCCGATATGATCGTTGTGGTGATGGGTCAGGAGCATCGCGCGCAGTTGTAGCTGGCGCTCCTGCAGCGCGGTTTCCACCGGTGCGGCTTCACCTGGATCGACCACGATCGCGTTACCTGCGTCGTCGTAGAGCATCCAGACGTAATTGTCGGCAAGCGCCGGTAACGGTACGACGTGCAAGGGTCACTCCTCTGCGGATTCGTATCGACTGACGCAGGCATCCGGCTTGCGCGAAGCGACCGAATATAAAGCCGGGCGGGTGGCCGCTCGTTAGCGAGGTGTTAACGGCCGGGATCCCCATTCAGTCTTGTGCCCCAGTTCGGCCTGGGACTGAGAGCCACGACCCAGTGCCAGCTATTACACTCTCGGCTTGACCGTGGGCCGTTGACGCATGCCGCAGCGCGACAAAGACATTTACGCCAGTGCGCCCCTTCGCCATCTCCTGGCTGAAGAGGCCGCGGCGCTATTGCCTGATCTCCAGCGCTGCGCCGGTACGCACGCGCTGTTGGTGTCCGCGTTGTCGCATGATCGTCCGCCGGTCTTGCCATTGCTGGGCAACTGGGCGCGCTTACGCCTGGTGGGCCATCGCTATCACGGCGATGCCCGTGCCCGCGCGGATGAAGCCCTGCCATTTATCGATGATGCTTTCGGTCTGGTCTTATTGCGTCACGCCGTCGAAGTGGCGCCCGCGCCGCAAGAACTGTTGCAAGAGGCCTGCCGTGTACTTGCACCCGGTGGCGTATTGGTACTCACTGGCCTGCATCCATGGAGTGGCTGGTTGCCCTGGCTTTATTGGCAGGGGCGCGATGGTGTTATGCCGGCCTTGAAGTCACCCTTGACGCTCGAGCGTTGGGTGCGTGCGGGTGAGCTGGATGTCGAGCGGATGCAGCGTGTGGGTCATGTGTGGCCGCATAGTGGTACTGACGCTCGCGGTGTCCATGCCTTTGGCGGAGGTTACGTACTGATCGCGCGCAAGCGCCGGCGTGCAGTAATGCCGACGCGCCTGAAACCCAAGCTGGTATCGGCGCCGGTGAATGTAAATCTGGCACCCGGTGCGAGGCGCAGCGCCTCGTCCTGATGCCCTGACTATCTAGAAAATCCGCAGGTAAAGATGACTGAAGTGGAAGCTTTTACCGATGGCGCATGCCTCGGCAATCCGGGGCCGGGCGGCTGGGCAGCCTTGCTGCGCTCCAAGGGCACCGAACGCATGGTGGCCGGTGGCGAACCAGACACCACCAACAACCGGATGGAATTGATGGCCGCCATCGCCGCGCTCGAGGCGCTCACGCGCGCCTGCAAGGTTACCCTCACCACCGATTCAAAGTACGTGATGCAGGGCATCGAGCAGTGGGTCCCCAAGTGGCGTGCCAATGGCTGGAAAACCGCTGACAAGAAGCCGGTGAAGAACCAGGATTTGTGGGAGCGCCTGTCCACCGCCACCGCCAAGCATCAGCTGCGCTGGCAATGGGTGCGTGGCCATAATGGCCATGCCGAGAACGAGCGCGTCGACGAAGCGGCGCGCGAACAGGCCGAGCAATACAGGAGCAAGTGATGAGGCAGATTGTCCTCGATACCGAAACCACCGGCCTGGAAGTGCGCCAGGGACATCGCCTGATCGAAATCGCCTGTGTCGAGATGATCGAGCGCAGGCCGAGCGGCAGGCACTATCAGACCTACCTCAATCCGGATCGCCTGATCGATGAAGGCGCAAAACAAGTCACCGGCATCGAGGATGAGTTCCTGCTCGACAAGCCACGTTTTGCCGACGTGGTTGACGAGTTTCTCGCCTTTATCGACGGCGCCGAGCTGATCATCCACAACGCGACGTTCGACGTGGGCTTCCTCGACGCCGAGCTTGCGCGGGCAGGCGAGCACTATGGTCGTATTGCCGATCGTTGCCCCGTGCTCGATACCCTGGTGATGGCGCGAGAGCGTTATCCCGGCCAGCGCAACAGCTTGGACGCGCTATGTAAGCGACTCGGTGTGGACAACTCTGCTCGCGACCTGCATGGCGGCCTGATCGACGCCCAGCTCCTGGCGGAAGTCTATCTGTCCATGACCTCGGGCCAGGTGGTGCTGGACCTGGGTTTTGAAAGCGCACCGGAGCAGGGCGTGAGCAAGGTGGTGATGCCGATCAGGCTGGATCGCCGCCCTCGCGTCTTGCGCGCGGATGCGGAGGAGTCAGCGGCACACGAACGTCGGCTGGACGCATTGGACAAAAGTGCCGGTGGCAGCAGCGTATGGCGCAAAGAAGAAACGACGGTGCACTGAGCACTGCGGGCTCGCGTCAATTAGCGCGAGCCAGGATCACCGTGATGTTGTCGCTGCCACCCGCATCGAGCGCGGCTAGCAGCAGGTGATCCACACACTCCTGGGCGGCCAGGTCACGGCGCTCTACGACGCGGGCGATGCCTGCGTCGCTCACTTCTTCGGTCAGCCCGTCACTGCACAACAAAAAGCACATGCCCGGTTCCAGGGTGCCGCGTGCCATGCCGATGTGTAGTTGATCCACAGCAGTGATACCCAGCGCCTGGGTGATCACATTGCGTTGCGGGTGACGGGCTGCTTGTGCGGGATCAAGGGTGCCGGCGGCTACCAGTTCCTGTACCAGCGAGTGGTCGTGGCTGATCTGGCGCAGTCCGTTCTGCCACAGATAGATACGGCTGTCGCCGACCCATGCCACTTCGTAGCTGTTCGCACCCAGCCGGAGTGCTGCGATAGTGGTGCCCATGGGCAAGGCGTCCCGCGAACCTTTGGCCTGTGCCATCAGTCGCTCGTCCGCTCCGCGCACTGCCTCCACCAGGCTATGTCCGCGCGTCACCAGGTCCGCCATGGCATCGCGGACCAGAGCCGAGGCCACCTCGCCATGCTGATGCCCACCCATGCCATCGGCGACCAGGAACAACCCCAGCCCCGCGTCGGCGTAATAGGTGTCTTCATTGCGCGTACGGCGCAGGCCAACGTGGGTACCGTGTCCGAATTCGATCATGGGCAGCCGGGAGAAACGTGTGCGCGCAGCATGCCCCATGTCCCGGGAGTTGTCACGACGAACCGTCATGCGTATGATTACCGGCTCGCGCGGACCACCGTGTGACCCTTTGGAGAGGTGGCAGAGTGGTCGAATGTACCTGACTCGAAATCAGGCGTACGTGTAAGCGTACCGTGGGTTCGAATCCCACCCTCTCCGCCAGATACGCAAAAGGCCCCGATCGGGGCCTTTTGCGTATCTGGCGGAGAGGGTGTTGGATCGAACCCACTAGGTTCGACAAATTCGCCGGGAGCGAATTTGGACAGCCGAAGGCTGGCCCCGTAGCGCTTCGCGCGGAGGGGTGAGGCCCATGGATGGGCCGAACAATCCCACCCTTCACGCAACACGCGCCTTTATAGAGCGAGGTGCGTGGCCTGTGCGCTCAATCCAGCTTCACCCAAAACCGCCCACCCCTGGGCAAATAGTGATCCCCCGGATCCAGCGACATCGCCACCCGCGTTGCCCGTCCAGTGATCTCGCTCCTCGGAAAGAACCCGAAGTAACGCGAATCCGCACTGTTATCCCGGTTATCACCCAGCAGCAAATACTCGCCAGTGGGCACCGTCACCGGCCCAAAATCGCGTGAGCCACCAGGGGACGAAGTGCGGATCAGATGACGCATCCCGTCGTAACTCTCAATCGCGTAACTGGCGGGCTCAACCGCATCATCGCGAATGCCGCTGACCAGGGCGTGGGAATAATGGGCAGGCTGCCCATCCACATAAAGGTGGTTGTCGCGCAGCGCCACTACATCGCCAGGCACTCCGATCACTCGCTTCACCAGTTTTTCGTCGGCGGCTTTCGAATCCAGCACGACAATATCGCCGCGTTTTGGATCAGCCAGATGCACCAACGAGAGGTGAGTCAATGGAAGGCGCAGGTCATAGGCCGTCTTGTCCACCACGATGCGATCGCCGATGCGGATGGTTGGTTGCATCGAGCCGGTAGGCACCACATTCCAGTCCGCCACCGCGCTGCGGAATACCAGCATGCAGAGCATGAAAGTGATGAAGCCCTTGTTCTTCGAGAGGAAGTTCTTGAGTGCATGCATCAGCGGCCGCCTATGTTCACGGCGAACACGAGAAATCGTGCCCGTTCCGTGGGCTAGAGACTGTGCCCTGCGAAGCGAGTTCCGCTATCCGGGCAAAGAAAAAGGGCGGTGTCGCCACCGCCCTTTGCCGTAAAACCCTGCTTAGAAGATCAGCCGGCTTTCTTCTTGGCCAGGCGAAGCCAGGTATCGACCACCGTGTCCGGGTTCAGCGACACCGACTCGATACCCTGTTCCATCAGCCACTCGGCCAGGTCCGGGTGGTCCGACGGACCCTGGCCGCAGATGCCCACGTACTTGCCTTTCTCGCGGGCCGTCTGGATGGCCATGGCCAGCAGCTTCTTCACTGCCGGGTCGCGTTCGTCGAACAGGTTGGCGACGATGCTGGAATCGCGATCGAGGCCGAGCGTGAGCTGGGTAAGGTCGTTGGAGCCGATGGAGAAGCCGTCAAAGATCTCCAGGAACTCGGCGGCAAGCAAGGCGTTGGAGGGGACCTCGCACATCATGATGATCTTCAGGTCGTGCTCGCCCTGCTTGAGGCCGTTCTTGCCCAGCACCTCGATGACCTTGCGGCCCTCGGTGAGGGTGCGCACGAACGGGATCATTACCCAGACGTTGTCCAGACCCATCACTTCGCGCACGCGCTTGACTGCGCGGCACTCAAGCGCAAAGCACTCGGCGAAACCGGCGTCGACGTAACGGCTGGCGCCGCGGTAGCCGATCATCGGGTTCTCTTCATGCGGCTCGTAGCGCGAACCGCCGAGCAGGTTCGCGTACTCGTTCGACTTGAAGTCGGACAGGCGCACGATCACCGGCTTGGGGAACACCGAGGCCGCGATGGTCGCAATGCCTTCGGCGAGACGGTCGACGTAGAAGCTCACCGGGTCGGCGTAGCCGGCGATGCGCTCGTCGATCTTGGCCTTGGTGGCGGCGTCCTGTTTGCCGTATTCGAGCAAAGCCTTGGGATGCACGCCGATATGGCTGGCGATGATCATCTCCAGGCGGGCCAGGCCGATGCCCGCATTCGGCAGCATGGCGAAATCGAAGGCCCGCTCCGGATTGGCCACGTTCATCATGATCTTCAGCGGTGCTTCGGGCATGTCGCCCAAGTCCGCGGTGACGCGCTCGAACTTCAGTACACCCTGATAGATGGTGCCGGTGTCGCCCTCGGCGCAGGACACCGTGACGTCGGTGCCGTCAGGAATCTTGTCCAGCGCATTGCCGGTGCCGACGACAGCCGGCACGCCCAGCTCGCGGGCGATGATCGCGGCGTGGCAAGTGCGGCCGCCACGGTTGGTGACGATGGCCGAAGCGCGCTTCATCACCGGCTCCCAGTCGGGGTCGGTCATGTCGGCAATCAGCACGTCGCCGGGCTGCACTTTGTTCATGTCAGCCAGCGAACGGATCACGCGCGCCTTGCCGGCGCCGATCTTCTGGCCGATAGCACGGCCCTCGGCCAGCACTGGGCCTTTCTCGCTGAGGTGGAAGCGCTCGAGCTGCGTGGCGTGCGCACGCGACTTCACCGTCTCGGGGCGGGCCTGCACGATGTAGAGCTTGCCGGTGTTGCCGTCCTTCGCCCACTCGATGTCCATCGGGCGACCATAGTGCTGCTCAATGATCAGCGACTGGCGGGCCAGCTCTTCTACATCCGCATCGGTGATGCAGAAGCGGTTGCGTAGTTCGGCCGGAGTGTCCTCGGTCTTCACGCGTTCGCCCGGAGCGCTGGAATAGATCATGCGCAGCTGCTTGGCGCCAAGGTTGCGGCGGAGCACCGCCGGCTTGCCCTGCCTGAGCGTGGGTTTGAATACGTAGAATTCATCGGGATTCACCGCGCCCTGTACGACCATCTCGCCCAGGCCATAAGAGCCGGTGACGAAGACCACATCGCGGAAGCCCGATTCGGTGTCAAGCGTGAACAGCACGCCGGAGGCACCGATATCCGAACGCACCATCAACTGCACGCCAGCGGAGAGAAACACGTCCTCGTGCTTAAAGCCCTGGTGCACGCGGTAGGCAATGGCGCGGTCGTTATACAGCGAAGCGAAAACTTCCTTCACCTTGTGCAGCACGTCCTCGATGCCGACCACATTGAGGAAGGTTTCCTGCTGGCCGGCGAAGGAGGCGTCCGGCAGGTCTTCGGCGGTGGCGGAAGAACGCACGGCCACGGCGATGTTCTCGGCGCCGGCGTCCTTGCAGAGCTTGGCATAGGCATCACGGATGGCTTTGTCCAGATCCGCCGGCAGCGGCGTCTCGGTGACCCATTCGCGGATCTCCTTGCCGGCCGTGACGAGGGCGTCCACATCGTCCACATCGAGACCGGCCAGTCGCGCCTGGATGCGCTTGGCCACGCCGCTCTTGTCCAGGTACTGCTGGAAGGCATCGGCGGTAGTGGCGAAGCCGCCGGGCACGGAGACCCCGAGCTTGGCCAGGTTGCCGATCATCTCGCCGAGCGACGCATTCTTGCCACCGACCTTGCCCAGGTCGGTCATGCGCAGCGAGTCGAGCCAAAGCACCAGATCGTTCAAAGGAGTCTCCTCAAGAGCTCTATGGGGTGATGCGGGGTGGAGCCGATCTGCAAAAAGCCGGCTACAAAGAACTGGTATTGTCCGCTGTCGATGGTGCGCGGCACAAGAAGACCATTAGCAGCGAATCGCGCGCCAATTGCCTACCAGTCAGGCTCGGGTCAAGCAAAGACAGGCCCTGGTGCATGCGCTAAGGTGGCGCCCGAGATTCTTCAGGGCATCTGGAACAGGTATGCGGCGAACCGTTTTTTACATCTCCGACTCCACTGGTATTACCGCGGAGACGATCGGCAACAGCATCCTTGCCCAGTTTGAGGGCGTGCAGTTCGAAAAGCATCGCTTGCCCTTTATCGATGACCCCCACAAGGCGGAGGCCGCGGCGCTGCGCATCAAGACCCGTTACGCGCAGAGCGGCGAGCGACCGATCGTGGTCAACACCATGGCCTCGAGGGACCTTTGCGAGATCGTGGCCGCCAGTGGCGCGCTGATGCTGGACGTGTTTGCGCCGTTTATTGGCCCGCTGGAAGATGAGCTTGGCGCGAAGCGCTCCGGGGCGGTGAATCGCTCGCATGGTCTGGTCGATTTCGACAAGTACGAGGCACGTATCAATGCGACCAACTACGCGTTGTCACATGACGATGGTATCGACGTGGACTATGCGCAGGCCGACCTGATCCTGGTGGGGGTGTCCCGCTCCGGCAAAACGCCCACCTGCCTGTACATGGCCTTGCATTACGGCGTCAGCGCCGCCAATTACCCGCTGACTGACGATGACCTCGACAAGCTGGAACTGCCGGTACGTTTGCGCCCCTATCGGGACCGCCTGTTTGGCCTCACCATCGATCCCCAGCGCCTGGCGCAGATCCGTGAGCAACGGCGCGCCGGCAGCCGTTACGCTACGTTGAAGCAATGCCGGTGGGAGCTGGAGCAGGCTGACAAGCTGATGCGCCGTGAGAGCATTCCCAGCCTCAACACCACGCACGTGTCGATAGAGGAAATCGCGAGCAAGATCTTCGACCGCTTCGGTATCGAGCGGACCATGTTCTGAAGCAGAGGAGTTTCCGTCACCCATGAGTGCCGTGCTGGACAGTCGCAACGCCTTGCTGCCGGGACGCTTCGAGTTCCTGATGGGTTTGTATGCGGAGAACTACCACCGGCTGGCGCGGCTGTTCGCGCCGCAGCAGCTGGCGCCGGGGTTTTATGTGTCCAGCGTGGACGACGGATTGGATGTGCGGCTGCAGGTGCAGGAACGCCATCCCTATACGCTGGAACTGGAACTGACCTACGACTTTGTGGATGTGCACACGGGGCAGCCCTCGCCATCCGCGCAGCTGCGGATGTACACCGACGCGCACGTGGCCGAAGCGTTGCACTGCCATCCGGGGCGGCATTTATGGCAGGTGCTGGGGCCATTCCCACCAGCTCACACGGTGCTGCAGCATCGCTTGCGCATGAACGGGTTCCTGTCGCGCTGGCTGGAATATCTGGCGGAGCAGGGGCATTCCATGGGCACGCTTGAACCGGCGTCGCAGCATGTTCCCGAGTCGCTGCCGCCGGGACATCCACTGTAGGTATCGGCAGAGAAGCGGCGCCGCGGTTTTGGCCGAATGACAAGCAACAAAAAACCCGCACTAGGCGGGCTTTCCGTATGAGTGGCGGAGCGGACGGGACTCGAACCCGCGACCTCCGGCGTGACAGGCCAGCATTCTAACCGACTGAACTACCGCTCCGCATTTTCAACAACTGGTAAAACAAGAGGCTAATGTTCCATCTCGACTATGGATCGCACCGCTTCGCCGTTTTTGTCGGCTGGCGCTGCGCCAGGGTTAAGATGGCGTCCCCACGGGGATTCGAACCCCGGTCGCCACCGTGAAAGGGTGATGTCCTAGGCCTCTAGACGATGGGGACTTTTAAATTTGGTGGAGCCAGGCGGGATCGAACCGCCGACCTCCTGCATGCCATGCAGGCGCTCTCCCAGCTGAGCTATGGCCCCACTGATATTGCTGTGGAGCCCGAAAGAATAAATACGGTTCGACTTTTCGTCAAGTATTCGCGAATGAAATTTTTCAAAAATGTTGCTTCCGTGGAGAGCTGGGCGCGGCATCGGGGAAGGGGCCGGGCTAAAGCGCTTCGGAGTCCGTTGCCCGGCATGTTTGAGTGGTTCGCGGCTGTCGGCGTTTGCGCGACAGTGTCGAGCCTCTGAGCGCAGCTGCAGGCTTGGCCCCCTCCGCGGCGTCGCCATAGGGCAATGCGCGCACCGCTGTTAGTCTTGCTGCGATTCGCAGCGGGACCCTTCATGCACGCACTGCAGTTCATCCAGGACCTTGCCACGGTCATGCTGGTCGCCGGCCTGACTACCGTGATTTTCCAGCGGCTGCGGCAGCCAGTTGTCCTTGGCTACATCATCGCCGGCGTACTGGTGGGGCCTTACACCTTCCCCGTGGTCTTCATCCACGATGAAAGCACCATACGCACCTTGTCCGAACTGGGCATGATTTTGTTGCTGTTCGCCCTCGGGCTCGAGTTCAGTCTTAAGAAGCTGCGTGAGGTGGGTGGAGCCGCGCTGGTGGCGGCGCTGTGCGAAATCGTGTTGATGGTGTGGATCGGCTATGAGATCGGCCGCTTCTTCAACTGGAGCACGATGGATTCGCTGTTCCTCGGCGCGATGCTGTCGATCTCTTCGACCACCATCATCCTCAAGGCGCTGGACGATCTGAACCTCAAGCGCGAGCGATTCGCGCAGCTGATGTTCGGCATCCTGATCATCGAGGACGTACTCGCCATTGTGCTGATGGCGCTGCTTACCGGCATCGCCAGCACCGGCGATCTGGAAGCCGGGCAAGCGGTTGAGGCCATTGGACGGCTCACCTTGTTCCTGGCGGTGTCGCTGGTGGTGGGGTTGCTGCTGGTGCCACGCGTGGTCGACTACATCGCGCGGGTTAGTCGCGACGATGTGCTGCTGGTGGCCGTGCTGGGACTCTGTTTCGGCTTTTGCCTGCTGGTCACTGAAATGGGTTACAGCATCGCGCTGGGCGCTTTCTTGATCGGCGCCATCGTGGGTGAGTCCGATAGCGTCGAACGGGTCGAGCGCGTCATTGTGCCGGTGCGCGACATGTTCAGCGCCATCTTTTTCGTGGCCATCGGTATGCTGATCGATCCGTCGCTGCTGGCGCAGTACGCCGTGCCGATTCTGGTGGTGACGGTGGTGGTAGTGCTCGGCAAGGTGATCACTTGCAGCTTTGGCACCTTCGTGGCCGGCAATGATGGACGCACGTCATTGCGGGTTGGCATGGGGTTGTCGCAGATCGGCGAGTTCTCATTCGTGATCGCCTCGCTGGGCCTGAGCCTGAAAGTGACCAGCGACTTCTTGTATCCCGTAGCAGTCGCGGTATCCGCGATCACGACTTTCCTTACTCCCTATCTGATCCGCAGCGCTGACCCTCTGGCTGGTGTTCTTGCGCGGCGCCTGCCCAGCGGCCTCACCGGCATGTTCACGGCCTATACCGACTGGATGGGCAACCTCAGCCTGAGCGGGCAGGGGGCGATGGTGATGAAAATGATCCGCCGGCTGGTCTGGCACGTGATCATCAATATGATGCTGGTGGTGGCGGTCTTCCTGATCATGGCTTATCTGTATCGCCGCGGTTTCTTCCATTGGCAGCTGTTCGCGGATCGGCCGCAGGTGTCGCGCACGTTGGCATGGTCCATCGCGGCACTGCTGTCGCTGCCGATGATCGTGGCGACTTACCGCAAGGCTGCGGCATTGGGCATGTTGCTGGCTGAGCTGAGCATCCCCGAGCGAGTAGGCGGCAGTCACAATGTGCGCATCCGCGCCGTACTGGCACGCATCATTCCCTTGGCCGCAATGTGGGTGCTGGGCCTGCTGGTGGCGGCCCTGGCCTCCACCATCCTGCCGCCGCGTGAGGTGGCACTGGTCTTGCTACTGGTTGGCTTGGTGTTGACATGGCTGTTGTGGCGGGTATTGGTGCAGGTTCACGCCCGATTGCAAGCTGCGTTGCGGGATACGCTGGAACGGGATGGGCGTCCTGGCGGGGGGCATTTTTAGATATTTCGCAAAATGCCACGACAGAATTTATGACCTGAACCTTTATTCGGAACCTGTGTCATAGCCCTGCTCGTTGCTAAGACCGGGAAGCCGCCGCACAATGCGGGGACTGCCTCCATCGGGGAGGCCCGTCCGGTGAGCACCGAGACATCCAACACGAGGGAGTTTCAAATGAAGCAATTTTCGCGTCCCACGCTGACGGCTGCCGCTTTGGCGGTTGCGCTGGGCCTCACTGCCGGTGTGCACGCTCAGGCTGCCAAGTCCGCCGCCCCGGCTGGTGCTGTCGACAAGACCAAGGCCAGCTACGTGGTGGGTTGGGACCTGGCCAGCCAGTTGCCCCCGCTCGTGCGCGAGGAAGTGGATCCGGCCACGGTAGGCCGTGCTGTCCAGTCCGCCCTGTCGGGCCAGAAGCCGACCATGAGCGAAGCCGAAGCTAAGCAGGTGCGTGACGCCTTCGTCGCCAACCTGCAGACCAAGGCCAAGGCCGAATACGAGAAGGTTGCCGCCAAGAACAAGGCCGATGGCGACGCCTTCATTGCCAAGAACAAGAGCGCCGCGGGCGTGAAGAGCACTGCGTCGGGTCTGCAGTACCAGGTGATCAGCCAGGGTACCGGTGCCCGTCCGGGTCCGAACGACACCGTGCAGGTGAACTACGTCGGCTCCTTCGTCAATGGCGAAGTGTTTGACGATTCGTCCAAGCACGAGGGCAACCCGGGTCCGGCATCGATTCCGCTGAGCGGTGTGATCCCGGGCTTCCGCGAAGGCCTGCAGCTGATGCAGGTGGGTGGCCACTACAAGCTGTTCATTCCGTCGAACATCGCCTATGGCGCGCAGCCGCAGAACGGCTTCCCGCCGAACTCGGCGATCATCTTCGACGTGACCCTGGTGAAGACTGGCCCGACCCCGGCCGGTGGCGACCAGGGCGGCGCGAAGTAAGCATCGGCCGTTTGCTGGAAATAACAACGGGGCGCGAAGCGATTCGCGCCCCGTTGCTTTTGGGGGCCCTGCGGCGCAGGCGTCATGGGTGGGCCTGCTAGAATTGCCGGACTCTGTTCCCCGGAATTCCCGCGACAATGAAAGTCACCCTATTTGGCACCGGCTATGTGGGTCTGGTGACCGGTGCCTGTCTGGCCGAGATGGGCAATCACGTGGTCTGCGTCGATATCGATGCAGTCAAGGTGGAGCGCCTGAAGCGGGGCGAGATGCCGATCTACGAGCCGGGCCTGGAGCCGATCGTCAAGCGCAATTACGCCAGCGGACAGCTGGATTTCACCACCGATGCCGCGCCCGCCATCGCGCATGGCCAGGTCCTCTTCATCGCCGTGGGCACGCCGCCGGACGAGGACGGCAGCGCCGATCTGAAGTACGTCCTGGGTGTCGCCCGCACCATCGGCCAGCATCTGGACCGGTATGCGGTGGTGGTGAACAAGTCGACCGTGCCGGTGGGGACCGCCGATCGGGTGCGCGAGGCGATTGCCGCTGAGCTCGCGACGCGCAGCGCGAACATTGAATTCGATGTGGTATCGAACCCCGAGTTCCTGAAGGAAGGCGACGCGGTGGAAGACTGCCTGCGTCCCGATCGTATCGTGATCGGCAGTTCCAGCGCGCGCGCGGTGAACGTGCTGCGTAAGCTGTATGCCCCCTTCAATCGCAATCACGACCGTACTGTCGTGATGGATGAGCGCTCCGCCGAGCTGACCAAGTACGCCGCC
Organism: Dyella sp. OK004; assembly: GCF_900114495.1. Taxonomy (GTDB): domain Bacteria; phylum Pseudomonadota; class Gammaproteobacteria; order Xanthomonadales; family Rhodanobacteraceae; genus Dyella_D. The sequence goes on from NZ_FOZI01000005.1 coordinate 397,764, forward strand.
AACGCGATGCTGGCGACCAAGATCAGCTTCATGAACGAGATCGCCAATATCGCCGAGCGCGTGGGCGCCGATGTGGAGCTGGTGCGCCAGGGGATCGGCTCCGATCCGCGTATCGGCTATCACTTTATTTATCCGGGCGCCGGCTATGGCGGTTCGTGTTTTCCCAAGGACGTGCAGGCACTGGAGCGCACCGCGCGCGGCGTGGGGTATGAAGCCCGTCTGCTTGGGGCGGTCGAGGCCGTCAATCACGACCAGAAGACCAAGCTGTTCGAGCTGATCTCGCGCCATTTTGACGGGCAGCTCCAGGGCAAAACGGTGGCGCTGTGGGGTCTGGCGTTCAAGCCCAATACCGACGATATGCGTGAGGCGTCCAGTCGACGTTTGATGGAGGCCTTGTGGGAAGCGGGCGCTACGGTGCGTGCCTACGATCCGGAGGCGAGAGAAGAGACTCACCGCCTCTATGGCGACCGTGCGGACCTCACGCTTTGCGAGGGCGCGTATCAAGCGTTGGACGGCGCGGATGTGCTGGCGATCGTCACCGAATGGAAGGCGTTCCGTAGTCCGGACTTCGCGCGCATTCGCAGCGCACTAGCCAG
>NZ_FOZI01000003.1 GCF_900114495.1 Dyella sp. OK004
TCTCGCGCCATTTTGACGGGCAGCTCCAGGGCAAAACGGTGGCGCTGTGGGGTCTGGCGTTCAAGCCCAATACCGACGATATGCGTGAGGCGTCCAGTCGACGTTTGATGGAGGCCTTGTGGGAAGCGGGCGCTACGGTGCGTGCCTACGATCCGGAGGCGAGAGAAGAGACTCACCGCCTCTATGGCGACCGTGCGGACCTCACGCTTTGCGAGGGCGCGTATCAAGCGTTGGACGGCGCGGATGTGCTGGCGATCGTCACCGAATGGAAGGCGTTCCGTAGTCCGGACTTCGCGCGCATTCGCAGCGCACTAGCCAGTCCCGCGATTTTCGATGGGCGCAATCTTTACGACCCCGCGGCGGTCGAGGAGGCCGGGCTGGCGTACTACGGCGTAGGCCGTGGCCGCAGCTTGAGGTCGTCGGGACGCGGGCCTTCCCCATGAATGTCCGTTCGCGGGTGCGGCATGCACAGGCGATTCCCGGAACCAGTGCCCGCGCCAGCTCCTGGCGCCTTGCAACCATCGCTATTTTTTTTCTGTGGACGTTCTTCTCCGTTTTTGTCTACAGCCATTTCAGCCAGCTGGGCGATAGTGAGGCGTATCTGACTGGTGCCTACGATGAGGATAGGCAGGCACGTACGGTGGTCATCACGCTGCTGTCGGTGAAGCTGCTGTCTCTGGTCAATAGTGAGCTTGTCGCGCACTTGGTGTTTTCGATGTTTGCCGCCAGTGGCATGGCCTATCTATGGGTACATGCGGGTTTGCACGGCAAGTATCGCTGGCCGGTGCTGGCGATCATGCTTAATCCGTGTTTTGGCGTGTGGGCTTCCGTCATCGGTCGCGAGTCCCTTTTTGTGGGCTTGCTTGGCTACTTCATGGGCGCGGTGCTTGCTTACTACACGTGCAAGCATTTGAGGCATCTGCTGCTGGCGGGAGTGTGCCTTGCAGGACTGATTTTTGTTCGAAGCGCCTACGGCATCGGCCTGGCCATCTTTCTGATCATGTTTGTGATGTACACCTTGCCGATCCGGATGAACCTCAGTGCCGGTGTGCATATCGTGCTCGCTGTGGGTCTGGCGGCCTTGCTGGTGATCGTCGCCTGGCCGGCGCTTGATAACTATCTTGTCAACGACATTCTTCCGAAGGCGAAGAGTTACTTCACCCTTACTTCGGCCACCACGCGAACCTGGATTCAGCTGAGGACATCCGGTGATCTGTTTTCAGGACTATGGTGGTCCTTACCGCTGGCCCTGGTGGGGCCGACGCCAGGTGAGGTGGCGGCACGTCCAGTGATGCTGCCGTTCTTTGTCTCGGGGCTGGTGATCGTTGGCGTGTTGCTGCATCAGCTATGGCTGACCTTGAACGGGGCGATGCCAAAAAGTGTGCGCAAGGTCCTGATGTTGGCCTGGTTGCCGTCGCTGGTCGTCATCCTGATTTCGTATGTGCCTTTCGGTATCTACAACCCGGGTAGCGGCATCCGGTACCTGTGCGGCGTTTTGCCCTTTCTGGTATTCCCCGCACTGTTTTGCTCGACCGTCCGTGCCGACAGCAGGTGCGCGCCGTTGAGGGTCATGTACCCGGCGCATCGCAGTAGCCGTGTGCTCGGTGCCGGGCCATGAGCGTGCTGGTATCTATGGTGCGCCTTGTGCCAGCGGCCATGTCTGTGTTCGTCACCGCCGGCATGATCGCCTTGTTGGGCAAGGGTCGATATGGCGAGCTGTCAGTGCTGATGGCGACTGGCGCTTTGTTGAACGGCCTGTTCTTTCATTGCTCGCGCAATCTCATTGTGTACCGGTCTCTGCTGCGGCTGCGTGCGGAGGATCTGGGTGACTCGTGGGGCGTCGGTGTGTTGTTGTCGATGCTCGCGCTGCTTGGCCTGGTCGGTGCGGGTCGTTTCGATGCACTGCTGTGGCTGCAGGTCATGCTGTTTCTGGTTTGCATCTCGCTGTGGGAGCGGGAGCTCGAATACCTGCGCTCAACGATGGATATCCGTGGGTATCTCGTGGTGGCTTGCGCCAGGCCGATGTGGAATCTGGCGGGCGTCGCCTTGCTATGGCCGTATCGTGGCATGGCGTGGGCTCCGCATGCCGCTTTTCTGGTCGTCAGTGTGTCGCCCATGCTGGCGTGTGCATCAAAGATGAGAGAAGTGTGGGGCAAGCTGACCTCCATCCTCAGCTTCTCCCTGGGTAATGTGGCGAGGACGATGCCGGCAGGCGTCGTCATCACGCTTTCCATCTCTTACATCTTCGTATCGGATGCACTACTCAAGTTGAGTATGAGCAGGTTCCTGCCGGCCGAGGCCATGGGGACCTATGCCTCGGGTGTCGATCTGATCATGCCGGGCTGTTGGGTGCTGGTTTTTTCGCTGGCTTGGGATTTCGCGCCGCGATTGCTTGCTGCCGGCAGGGACGATCAAGCGCGAATCATCGTGAGAAGAAGCCTGCCGGTGGCTGTGCTCTGGCTGCTTGCGGTGTTCACGGTGCTGGCGATGCCCGACATGGAGTTGCCATTGATCGGCAGTCATGGGCGTCTGTATGCGTTCCAGTTGCTCGGCAATATGCTCGCGGCCGGACTATCCGGGATTGTCTTTCCGGCGTTTGTCGCCATGGGGCGGCGCTACACGGCATTGAGCTGCGCGCTCTTCGGCTTCAGCTTGAATCTTTCGTTGGCGTACTGGGCGATACGCTCATCAGGCGGCGAGCCTGACCAGGCGCTGCACCTTTCCCGTGCGATTGCGATAGCTCAGGTGATGGCCGCGACCGTGGCCATTTCCATGCTTTGCCGATGTATCGCGTTGGCGCGCCGGTATCCGCAGCAGACAGCCGAGTCATGAAGATCATTCTTTTCGCCAATACGGATTGGTATCTGTACAACTTTCGGTTGTCTACGGCGCTTCATTTGAAGCAAGGCGGGCACGACGTGATTCTGCTCTCGCCACCAGGCGACTACGGCCACCGTTTCGCATCTTATGGGCTTCGATGGATCGCACTTCCAATGCAGCGATCCGGGCTCAATCCCTTGCGTGAACTGCGTACCGTGTATGCGCTGGTTGCCTTGCTGAAGCAAGAGAAGCCCGGCCTGTTGCACAGCTTTACCGTCAAAAGCGCTATCTATGGCGCCATAGCGGCACGCATGGCCGGCGTACCCGCCGTGGTGAACGCGGTGGCCGGCATGGGCTACGTGTTTGCCAGCGAAAGCCTGAAAGCTCGACTGCTCCGGCCGCTGGTGAGGCTGCTGATGCGAGTCACCATGGGCCAGGGCCACTCGCTACTTATTCTGCAAAACCCCGATGACGCCAAGATGTTCGTGGATGAGGGGCTGGTGCCCGAAGAGAAGCTGCGGATCATCCTCAGCTCCGGCGTCAACACCATGCAGTTCAGGCCAGTCGAGCGGCGCGCGTCACCGAAACGCCCACTCAGGGTTTTACTCGCGGCACGTCTGTTGTGGGCCAAGGGCATCAGAGAATATGTCGAGGCCGCGCGTCTGCTGAAGGACAAGGGGAGGGATATCGAATTCCTGATTGCTGGTATGCCGGATACGGGTAACCCTCAGTCAGTGACGACGGAACAGATTCTGGCGTGGTCGGAGGCTGGCATTGTGACCTGGCTCGGGCATATGGCGGATATGCATGCGTTTCTTCCGTCCGCGGATGTCATGGCCTTGCCCAGCTACTACCGCGAGGGCGTGCCGAAGAGTCTGATCGAGGCGGCTGCCTGCGGGTTGGCCATCGTCACTACGGACCGTCCAGGATGTCGCGAAGTGGTGGCCCGTGATGGTATCGACGGGTTGCTGGTGGAGCCGCGCGATGAACAATCGCTTGCTCATGCCATTGCACGCCTCGACGACGATCGCGATCTGCTACATCAATTAGGCATTCAGGCGCGCCGGAATGCGTTGAAGCATTTTGACGAGAGGATCGTCATCAGCAAGACCATGGATGTGTATACCGAATTGCTGCCCGAATTTCGTAATGACGACGCTAACGCGTGGCAGCCGGACGCGGCCTGTATGCATACCATCGGCCAGACAGAAGGTTGGGTGGAAAGCGACCATGTGCCGGCTCCTTCGAGGCCGGTATCGTGACGGGGCGGAGTCTTTTTCGCACAGCCAAGCCATTGCTGTTGGTTATTGGTGTGCTGTTCCGGGTATTTCCGCGTGTAGTTTTCGTGGGCACCTGGTTCCTGGTCAGGAGCATGCCCGGCAAGGTGGGGGTGCTGATTAGATATCTCTACGCCAGGAGGCTCGCCAAGGCTTGCGGCGACAATGTGTTGATCGGTCCGGCCTGCACCATCTTGCATTGGAAAAATCTGGAGCTCGGCAACAATGTGGCATTGCACGAGCGGAGTTATGTCGATGCCATCGGCGGCGTGTCGGTGGGGAATGACGTTTCCATCGCCCATGCCACTTCGATCTTGTCCTTCGAGCACACATGGACAAATCGCGCCAAACCGATCAAGTACAACGACCTGTCGCTTTCGCCGATTGCGATCGCGTCCGATACATGGATTGGATGCGGTGTTCGCATTCTGGCTGGCGCATGTATCGGCGAGCGTACGGTGATAGCCGCTGGCGCGGTGGTTCCAAAGGGTTGCTATAAGGCCGGTGTCTTTGCCGGTGTGCCGGCCCGGCTCAAGAAGGCAATTTCATAAACGGGACGCACCCACGTATGCGTTCTGCTTTTTTTTCGCGCTGGTGTCTCCGTCGACGAGTTGTTGATCGGTTATCCATGCCGAAGTACGAGCGCTGTTTTTAGAAATTGTTCTATAGCGACGTATGAGGCGTGGGTTTCATGCTCGTTGTTCGGATTGCTGCGGAGTCCACGTGATGGACGCAGCCTTCATTAACTATTGAATGGACACTCTTGACATGCCTGATACCAAGATCCCTACGATCCTTTACGCCTACGACGAAGCAGCGCAAGTCGAATTGCATAGCGGTGAGACCGCCGTGGATCGGACCCCGATTCTGCATGGCGGCGGCATGCCAGGTACGGTGGTGACCATCTATGACGGACAACAGCGCGCCGTGGGCTCTGCGCAGGTGAACACATCCGGCGAATGGGAGTTTGAACTGAAAGCGGACCTGGCCAGTAGTGTGAACTTGTTTCAAGTCAGTACGGATGGCCAGGCATTCAGCGAACTTTTCGAGATCGATGTCGATCCGCGGGTTTTCGCTCCCGTATTTATCGATAGCGTGAGCGGTAGGGATGGATCAGCGTTTGAAGAGGGCGGCACGACTGACCCGTATCCGGTGCTTACCGGCAAGGTGGATGTTGCATCCCCTTGGCTATGGGACATGGCCGGGGATGTCTGGGTGACGATCTATGACGGCAGCAAAGAAATTGGCAAGTTTCAGGTCACCGATGGCTCGGGTAACTGGGAATATCAGCTGGAAACAGCTTTGTCGCCGGGCGAACACCATCTCACCGCAAAACTAGGTAATAGCCCGGCTAGCGGGGCGGTTGACTTCAGCGAGCTGCCGGCTACTGATGTGGCGCCATCCATTGAGATCGTGCGAGACGTGACTGGCGGTTCGCAGGCTGATCTGAGCAGTGGGGATGTCACCGATGAGCGCAATCCCCGCATCCAGGGTAAGGGCGAGCCGGGTACGGACGTGGCGATCTATGACAACGGCGAGCTGATCGGCGCGGCGCATGTGAACAGTGCCGGCAATTGGTGGTTCACGGTGTGGAATCTGTTGGGAGGCGATCACCTCCTGGTAGTAAAGGGTGCCGATGACCACGAAAGCGCGCCGTTCAAGCTGACCGTGGATATCTCGGGCATCGTTCCGGGGATCTCCATCGTGCGCGATGTGAGTGGCGATTCGCCGGGCAATCTGAGCAGCGGCGACGTGACCCATGAGCGCAATCCACGTATTCAAGGCACGGCCGAACCGGGTACGGATGTAGCGATCTACGACAATGGCGAGCTGATCGGCACGGCGCATGTAAACATTGCGGGCAACTGGTGGTTCACGGCGTGGAATCTGTTGGGGGGTGAGCACAACCTAGTGGTAAAGGGAGCCGATGACCACGAAAGCTCGCCATTCAAGCTGACGATAGACAACTCGAGCATCGTTCCGGAAATTTCGATCGTGCGTGAGGTGACCGGCGATTCACCCATCAATTTGAGCAGCGGCGCTACGACCGATGAGCGCAATCCACGCATCCAAGGTACAGCCGAGCCGGGTACGGATGTGACGATCTACGACAACGGCGAATCGATCGGCACGGCGCATGTGAATAGTGCCGGCAACTGGTGGTTCACGGCGTGGGGGCTGGGTGAAGGAAAGCATGGCCTTAGCGTCACGGGAGCGCATGGCAACGAGAGCGCGGCTTCGTTCGAATTTATCGTTCAGACGATGCCCGCAACGCAGCCGGCCATCCAGGGCGCGATTGCCGCGGATGGCTCCCTGATTGGCTCTGGTTATGGCTATACAACGGTTGATGTTCGGCCAACGCTTTTTGGCAATAAGGCTGGGGCAAACGCTATCGTCACCATCATGGACGATGGCAAGGTGATCGGTATAACCCATGCCGGTGCGCAGGGCACATGGGCCTACGAATTCTCGGATGCGTTGCTGGACGGGACTCACCATATCACCGTACAAGTGGGTGCCGGCCCGGTGAGTAACGTGTTCGATCTTGGCGTCGCTACCTGGTCGCCGAAGATCAATTCCGTGTATGACCATGACACTGACCAATCCCACAGCCAGGGCGGCTTTGTCATCACTGATGCGCATCCGACAATTTCGGGCATTGCTCCTATCAGTAGCTACGTGACCCTGATGGATGGCGATAAAGTACTTGGCACGGTTAAGGCAGATGCCCAGGGAAATTGGAGCATTACCCCGACACTCGATCCTGGCTCGCATCATTTGAGTGTGAGTGCAGACAACGGCAAGAACGGTTCTTCGGCGTTCGATTTCAACACCAATGCCGCCCCGCAAGAAGACAGCCAGCCCGAGGAATTGGCACAGCATGACATTCTCGTTGATGGACACGACGATCTGTTTACCTCTCACTCGGAGCATGACAACACATCGCTGAGTGTGCACGATCTTGAGGTCAATCAGGTCTTGCCGCTGGGAGGCCTGGCTAGTCAGCATGCATCTACGGAAGGGCAGGCGCTCAATATCCACTTCCCGCTATCGCACGAGCCGATCCACGTTCCGATGTAATACGAATGGGAGAACGGATGGTGCTCGGGTTTTCTTTCCTCCTTCCGGGTTGATTGGCACCGAATCTCCGCTAGATAGGCTTTTCTCATCCCCCTGCTCGCGACGCGAAGCTAGTCCCGTGGGACAGGGGGATGTTGAGCGTTGGGGAAACCTCCGACGCAAGCGTTCTCTCAAGCACTCACCCCTCCCCAGTCCTCCCCTGTAAGCAGGGGAGGGAGCCAACGGCTCGCGTAGATGGGATTCGGCGCCAATCAAGCTCTCAGAAAATGGAGGGTGGCCTGCTGCGTTTCTACAGCGTGACCCTGCTGCGCATCAGTTCGAAGTCGAAACGCTCGTTGATTGGCTTCAACGCCGACCGGCTAGCATCTCTTCCACCAGCGGCGTAAACCGCTCCCAGCTGCCGGGTTGTCCGGGCAGTTGTGTCAGCTGTTCAACCGTACGCAGAAACTGGTCGCGTGGGTATTCAACGGCGCCCAGGCTGATGAGGTGGTTGTTGGTGACCTGGGCGTCGATGAGGGGGAAGTCCCAGCGTTGGAGCAGTTGACCCAGGGCGAGGAGGGCGAGTTTGGAGCCGCCGCTTTCGCGGCTGAACATGGATTCGCCGCAAAAGAGACGACCAACGGCGACGCCGTAGATGCCACCGATGAGGCTTTCGCCTTCCCAGACTTCGACGCTGTGGGCGTGGCCCATGGCGTGGAGTCCGTCGTAGGCGTCGATCATGGCGGGGACGATCCAGGTGCCTATCTGGCCGGGGCGTGGTGCGGCGCAGGCTTCGACGACGTCGCGGAAGGCGTGGTCGATGGTGACGCGCCAGGGTTTGCCGGCGAGTTGGCGGCGCAGGCTGCGGTTGGGTTTGAGGCGGCTGGTGTGGAAGACGCAGCGTGGGTCGGGCGACCACCACAGGATGGGTTCGTCTTCGTTGTACCAGGGGAAGATGCCGCGCGAGTACGCCGCGAGCAGGCGGCGCGGAGAGAGGTCGCCGCCGAACGCGAGCAAGCCGTTGGGGTCGGTCATGGCGCGACCGGGATCGGGGAACAGCTCCGGTTTGGCTGCGTCGAGAAGAGGCAGGCGGATCATGGCTCGGCGTCGCGGTGGGCATACGGATCATGTTGCAACAGATCGTGTGCATAAGCGTCGATGCCTTCGGCCTCGCGCGCAAGCGCAGCACGCACGGCAGCGCGGAAGCCCTTGTCGGCCAGGTAGTGGCGCGAGTGCGTGCGTACCGGCAGAAAGCCACGCGCGAGTTTGTGTTCGCCTTGGGCGCCGGGTTCGAAGCGCTGCAACCCTTCGCGGATCGCGTGTTCGATGCCCTGGTAATAACACAGCTCGAAGTGTAGGCCGGGTATGTCGGCGCGGCTGCCCCAGTAGCGCCCGTAGAGCGCGGCACTACTTTGCAGAAACAGCGCCATGGCGATGATGACGTCGCCATCCAGCGCCATCGCCACGTGTGAGACCGTGCTCAGACTGTGTCCCAGTTCGGCGAAGAAGGCCGAGGTCAGCGCGGCGTGATTGCCCTTGGAGTCAAAGGTGTTGGTGTAGAGCTGGTGTATCTCGCGCCATTGCTCACGGCTCAGCGCATCGCCACGGTGCCATTCGATACGCAGACCGCTACGTGCCACCTGTGCGCGTTCGTGGCGGATGTTTTTGCGCTTCTTGTGATTCAACGCAGCGAGGAAGTCGTCGAAGCTCGCATAGCCGCGATTGGGCCAATGGAACTGCACGTCGGTACGGTGCAGCCAATCCCGCCCGAAAGCGGGCAGATCGTCGGCACTGAGAAAGTTGGCATGCACGGAAGACAGCCCCAACTGGTCGGCCAGCGCCTGCATCGCGCTGGTCAGCGCTTGGCGTCGCTGTGGCGCCCTGGTGTGAGTGCCCGCCAGCAGACGCTCACCCGGCACGGGCGAATAGGGCACGGCGTTGAGCAGCTTGGGGTAGTAGTCGCCGCCGGCACGTTCCCATGCGCCGGCCCAGCTCCAGTCGAACACGAATTCGCCGTGCGAGTTGCCTTTGAGGTACAGCGGCGCGGCGGCGATCAGCGCATCGTTTTCATACAAACCCAGATGATGCGGACGCCAGCCCCAGTCCTCGCGAATACAGCCGGTGGATTCCAGCGCGGCGAGGAAGGCGTGGGAGAGGAACGGGTTGTCGTCCGTGCGCAGCGCGTTCCAGTCCGCGGCCGGCAGTTCGGTAATTCTGGAATGAAAGCGCGCTTCGATCACGGTGTCTCAGTGTGCGGCAACCAACAGTGAGTGTGGCTGCCGCGGGTCATTCAATGCACCGCCGGCAAGCGTGCAGCGAGGCGCTCGACGAAAGCCTCCGGTTTACCGTAATCGTGCTGATGCGGCAGCACCTGTCGCTTGTCGTGTACTTCCAGCAGGAGGGTAGGGAAGCCCTGTCCGCCGACTTCTTCCATCAGGCGGCGGCTAGCCTGCACGTGTTCGATCACCTGCGTGCTCTGCGCCTTGGCGAAGGCGGCGGCGAAGCGTTCGCCGTCGAGGCCGATTTCCATCGCCAGCTCGGTCAGTACCTCGGGTTCCACCACACGCAGGCCGCGCTGATAATGCGCATCCTGGATGGCGATCAGCATGGGGTACGCCTTGGTCGGATCGATCGCTTCAGCCGCCAGCACCGCTGTGATCGGCGGCAGCGAATACAGCACAGTACCTTGCTCGGCCAGCAGGCCTTCCAGATACGCCTTGCCGAACGGCTGCCCGCTGAGCTGGGCGATGCGCTGGTCGGCATGCACGATGTGTTCGGCCATGTCCGGATCCAGCCGGCGCGGTTCGCCAAACAGGCCGCCGCCGTGCAGTTGCAGGGCCAGCCGGCCGCCGAGTTTGTCGACGGCCGCGCTCACCAGCGGCTGCGCGGCATAGCACCAGCCGCACAACGGATCGTGGATGTAATGCAGGGTGGCATGGTGGCCGGACATCAGGCTTCCGCGATCTGCGGATTGTCCAGCCAGCGTTCGGCGTCCAGCGCGGCCATGCAGCCGAAGCCGGCCGAGGTGATGGCCTGGCGGTAGACATGGTCGGCCACGTCGCCCGCGGCAAATACGCCGGGCACCGAGGTCATGGTGGCCATGCCGTTCTGGCCGCTGCGGATCTTGATGTAGCCGTCGTGCATCTCCAGCTGGCCTTCGAAAATGCCGGTATTCGGCGTGTGGCCGATGGCGACGAAGAAGCCGGTGGCCGGGATATCGCGGGTGGCGCCGCTGTTGACGTCCTTCACGCGCACGCCGGTCACACCTGACGGGTCGCCCAGCACCTCGTCGACGGCGTGATTCCACACCAGCTCGATCTTGCCGTGGGCAGCCTTCTCGAACAGCTTGTCCTGCATGATCTTTTCGGCGCGCAGCTTGTCGCGGCGATGCACCAGGGTGACCTTGCTGGCGATGTTGGACAGGTACAGCGCCTCTTCCACGGCGGTGTTGCCGCCGCCGACCACCACCACTTCCTGCTCGCGGAAGAAGAAACCGTCGCAGGTGGCGCAGGCGGACACACCCTTGCCCTTGAAGTGTTCTTCGCTAGCTATGCCCAGGTACTTGGCGGTAGCGCCGGTGGAAATGATCAGCGCGTCGGCGGTGTACTCGCCGGAGTCGCCCTTGAGGCGGAACGGGCGCTGCTTCAGGTCCACGCTATGGATATGGTCAAACACCATTTCAGTATGGAAGCGCTCGGCATGCTCGGCCATGCGCTGCATCAGCGCCGGACCCTGCAGGCCCTCCACGTCGCCCGGCCAGTTGTCCACGTCGGTCGTGGTCATCAATTGACCGCCCTGTTGCAGGCCAGTGATCAGCGTCGGCTTGAGATTGGCGCGGGCGGCATACACGGCGGCGGTGTAGCCGGCGGGGCCGGAGCCGAGGATCAGCAGGCGGCTGTGCTTGGGGGTGGTCATGGTTATAATCCTTGGGGTCTACTGGCAGCTTGAATCGTTATTCGTTCCGACCCTTACAGCGGTTTCCTCATGCCGGTTCAAGGCATGGAGCCGGGTCGCCTAAGCCCGCAAGAATGGGGAAGACGCGTGACCGATTCAAGGCGTAGGTAACGGCGATACGCCAGAGTCCCGGGGCTCTCAGGGTTCCGGGCAGCTGGTGGGGGATATCGACGGGTTCATCCGGCACTCAAGGGCATATGCCGAGGATGGCCGCCTTTTTAGTGGCACGACCCGATCAAGCATAGAGGCGTGGCGGGTTCTGGCTTTTGCCCCTGCGACGCAGTAGAAGCAGGTTTGGTTCACCCCGAGGAAAAGGAATACGGTGGCGCGTAGCGCGAATGTCAAGAAGCAAAAAGAGCCCAGCGGCCTCAGCGAGGAGCTGAAGCGCCGTCTGCGCGAAGCCGGCGCGTTGCTGCTGTTGCCGCTCGCTCTGTACCTGCTGGTCTGCCTGTTCAGTTACAACGACCAGGACCCTAGCTGGGGCCATGCCAGCACGGTGGAGCATGCGCGCAACTTCGGTGGCGAAGTGGGCGCGAACATCGCCAACCTGCTGCGCTACATCTTTGGGCTGGTCGCGTATTGCTTCCCGCTGTTGCTGCTGATTCTCGGCGTGCAGGTGCTGCGCCATCGCGGCGAGCGCACGGTGCAGCCATGGGAGCCGTCGCTGCGGCTGATCGGCTTCGTGTTCTTCTTTATTACCGCGCCGGCACTGCTGTATCTCAATTTTCATGACGAGCCGATCCTGCCGCAGGGCGTGGGCGGCATCATCGGCCAATGGGTGGGCAGCGGCCTGCTGCACGCCTTCGGCGACAAGGGCGCGCCGCTGCTGTTGCTGGCGGTGTTCCTGGTGGCAGTGACGCTGGCCACCGGCCTGTCCTGGTTCAAGCTGATGGATTGGACCGGCCAGTTTGTACTCAAGGTCGCCAACTGGTTCGGCGGCAAGCTGCGCGAGGCGCCGGAAGCGCTAGCCGCGCGTCAGGCGCGCGCCGAGCGCGACGTGGTCAAGAAAGTGGAAGCGGTGAAACAGGCCAAGCGCGAACCGGTGCGTATCGAAGCCCAGCCGGCGCCGGTGGTAAAGAGCGAGCGCGCCAAGGTCGAGACGCAGATTCCGCTGTTCACCGGTGCCGCCGCGCCGGGCGAACTGCCGCCGCTCTCGCTGCTGGACGAAGCACCGCCGCAGGGTCCGGGCTATTCCGAAGAAACCCTCGAAGTACTGTCGCGCCAGGTCGAGCTGAAGCTCAAAGACTTCAAGATCGAAGCCAAGGTGGTTGGCGTGTATCCCGGCCCCGTCATCACGCGCTTTGAGCTGGAGCCGGCGGCCGGCGTGCGCGGTTCGCAGGTGTCCAGTCTGGACAAGGACATCGCGCGTGGCCTTTCCGTGGTCAGTGTGCGCGTGGTCGACGTGATTCCCGGCAAGAACGTGATCGGCCTGGAAATTCCCAACAGCAAGAAGCAGATCGTTTATCTCTCCGAGATCCTGCGCTCCGACAAGTACGACCAGCTGAAGTCGCCGCTGGCGCTCGCGCTGGGCAAGGACATCGCTGGCCGTCCGTCCGTGGCCGACCTCGCCAAGATGCCGCACTTGCTGGTGGCCGGTACCACCGGCTCGGGCAAATCGGTAGCGGTCAACGCGATGGTGCTGAGCCTGCTCTACAAGAGCAGCGCGAAAGACGTGCGCATGATCATGATCGACCCGAAGATGCTGGAACTCTCGGTGTACGAGGGCATTCCGCACCTGCTGGCGCCGGTGGTCACCGACATGAAGGAGGCCGCCAACGCACTGCGCTGGTGCGTCGCCGAGATGGAGCGCCGCTACAAGCTGATGGCCGCAGTCGGCGTGCGCAACCTGGCCGGCTTCAATAAGAAGGTACGCGACGCCGAGAACTCCGGCCAGCCGATGCTGGATCCGCTGTTCCGTCCGAACCCCGAAATGCCGAATCTCGCGGCCGAGCCGCTGGAGCCGCTGCCGTACATTGTGGTCATCATCGACGAATTCGCCGACATGATGATGATCGTCGGCAAGAAGGTCGAAGAGCTGATCGCACGTCTGGCGCAAAAGGCGCGTGCCGCGGGTGTGCACCTGGTGCTCGCCACCCAGCGTCCGTCAGTGGATGTGATCACTGGTCTGATCAAGGCCAATATCCCTACGCGCATCGCGTTCCAGGTGTCGTCCAAGATCGACTCGCGCACCATTCTCGATCAGTCCGGCGCGGAAACCCTGCTTGGCCACGGCGACATGTTGTATCTGCCGCCCGGCACCGCCACACCGGATCGCGTACACGGCGCCTTCGTGGACGACCATGAAGTGCACAACGTAGTGAACTGGCTCCGGTCGCAGGGCGCGCCGCAATACATCGAAGGCGTGCTGGAAGAAGTGCAGGCCACCAGCGACGGCAAGTTCATCAACGACTCCGGCTTGCCGCAGGAAGGCGAGGAGGGCGGTGATGCCGACACGCAGCTGTATGACAAGGCCGTGCGCATTGTGACTGAGACGCGCCGCGCATCGATCTCCGGTGTGCAGCGCCATCTGCGTATTGGCTACAACCGCGCCGCGCGTCTGATCGAGCAGATGGAGCAGGATGGCGTGGTGAGCGCGCCGCAGCACAATGGCAACCGCGAAGTATTGGCACCGCCGCCGCCGAAGAATTGAGGTTTTGTGCTGGGAAGGGTGAGCCAAGGGCTTACCCCGTCCCAGCCTCCCCCTGCTTGCGGGGGGAGGAGCTAAAACCTTGCGACATCGTGCTCCCTCCCCTACACGCAGAGGGGGGCTTGGGGAAGGGTAAAGCCCTTGCGACACCCCACCCAAACGCCAACCATTAAGCGACCCCCGCGCAAACTTCGCCACCATCGCGGAAACGAAACAGGGAACCCCATGAACCGCTTCATCGCTTTCACCGCCGCCGTCGCCTTGTCGCTGTGCGGCGCCGCCCAGGCCGCCTCTGGCCCGGCGCGCGCACGCCTCGACACCTTCGCCACCGGCCTGCACTCACTCACCGGCAAGTTCACCCAGACCCTGACCGATGCCGCCGGCAACGCTGGCAAGACCAGCTCCGGCACGCTGGCGCTCGAAGCGCCGCGCCAGTTCCGCTGGGATACGGTAGCGCCGTACAAGCAGACCATCGTCGCCGACGGCAGCCGCGTGTGGCTGTACGACCCGGATCTGGAGCAGGTCACGGTGCGCGTACAAAGCACCGAAGAAGCACACAGCCCGCTCACCGTGCTCACCGACCTCAAGCAGATGGACCGCGATTTCAAAGTGGCGGAGCAGGGCGAGCACGACGGCCTGAACTGGCTGCGCCTCACCTCTACCGGCAAGGACCCGCAGTTCGACTACGCCGATCTGGGCTTCGACGCTAACGGCCTGGCACGCATGACCTTCCGCGACCAGCTCGGCGCGGTCACCGACATCCGCTTCTCCGGTTGGCAGCGCAACGCCTCGATTCCCCCGGCCACCTTCAACTTTGTGCCGCCGAAGGGTGCCGATGTGATTGGCGACGCGCCGGTGATCACCACCCAGCCGCTGAAGAACTGATTCACTAGCGTGCTGCGCCAGCTGCCGCGTTGGGCATGGATCGGCGGAGGCCTGCTGGCCTTTATCGCCGGCATGATCAACGCGGTCGGCTTTATGGGTTTTCGCCATCAGGCGATTACCCATCTCACCGGCACCACCACCTTGCTGGGCGCCGCGGTGGCCGAGGGTAACCGCGGCGAGATGCTGCACTGGGCACTGGCTATCGTGTCGTTTCTGGCCGGCGCAGTGCTCAGCGGTTTCATCGTGCAGCAGCACACACTGAAACTGGGGCGCCGCTACGGCGTGGCGCTGATGGTGGAGTCCGCACTGCTGTTCGCCGCCGTGCCGTTGATCCACGACGGCAACGACATCGGCCTATGTCTCGCCTCCATCGCTTGCGGCCTGCAGAACGCGATGGCCAGTACCTATAGCGGCGCCACCTTCCGCACCACGCATCTCTCCGGCATTTTCACTGACCTGGGCATTTACCTCGGCCAGCGCCTGCGCGGGCTGGAGGTGGACAGCCTGCGCATCCAGGTCTGTGTGGTGATTGCGAGCAGTTTTCTCGTCGGCAGTGTGGTCGGCGCGCTGGTGTTCGGCGTACTGGCCGAGCGCACGCTGTTGCTGCCCGCGGTGCTCACCGGCGTCGTCGGCCTCGCCTACGCCATCTACCGCCACCGGCATCTGACCTAAGATTTGCTAGGGCACCTGCCGTGAACATGGCAGACTGATGACCACACGACCTTGAGTCGGACCCGGCGAATCATTCGGCGGGCAGAAAGGGACGCGACATGTATTTTCTATGGATGGTTGTAGGCGCCGTGCTTGGCGCTATCGCCGGGCAGAGCGTGTTTGCCGCGCTGTCCGGCACCGTGCTCGGCCTGTTGTGGGCGCGACAGTCGAAGCTATCCAAGGAGTTGCGCGACACCCGCGCGACGCTGGATGCGCTGGGTGCAGGAAATAAAGCCGTGCCAAAGCCGGCGGAGAGTCGGCCCTTTCCGCTGGTCGCGCCACCGGCAGCCGCGGTGGCCGTCGCGCCCATGCCGGCTCGCGACACACAGCCATTGCCGGTGATAAACAACCCGCCGTCATCCATGCCGAAGCCGACACCTGAGCCACCTCGCGCTCAGGTGCCCGCATCGCCGCCACCGCCGAGTGGCCCTACGCTGCCGGAGCGCGTGTGGGGTTGGTTCACGGAGGGCAACGTGCCGGTAAAGATCGGCATGTTGGTGTTGTTTGCCGGTGTGGCCGCCTTGTTGAAATACGCCTCCGACAGCGGCTTGCTGCACGTGCCGATCGGGTTGCGAATCAGCTTGGTGGCGGTCGCGGCGATTGCGGCGCTCGGTTTCGGTTGGCGCCAACGCACCGAACGGCGCGTGTTCGCGCTATCGCTGCAAGGCGGTGCGATTGGCGTGTTGTTGATAACGATCTTCGCGGCGTTTCGTTTGTACGATCTGCTGCCGCCCGCCGCGGCCTTTGCCTTGCTCGTGCTGCTGGTCGCCGGGATCGGGGTGCTGGCTGTGCTGCAAGACGCCTTGGCGCTGGCGGTGCTTGGCCTGCTCGCCGGTTTTGCCGCACCGATCCTGGTTTCCACTGGCAGCGGAAGCCATGTGGCGCTGTTCAGTTACTACGCGGTGTTGAACATCGCGGTGTTGGGCATTGCGTGGGTGCGTTCCTGGCGCGTGCTGAACCTGTTGGGTTTCATCGCGACGTTCGGCGTCGGTACGGCCTGGGGCGTGTTGCGCTATCAGCACGAACTGTTCGCCAGCACCGAGCCGTTCCTGATTCTGAATTTCCTGTTCTATCTGGTGATTCCGTGGCTGCATGTGCTGCGCGCCCCGGCGGATCGACGCCTGGTGATCGACGGCAGCCTGTTGTTCGGCAATCCGATCGTGAGCTTGCTGCTGCAGGGCGCGCTGCTGCGTTGGCAGGGCCAGAGCATGGCATTTTCCGCGCTGATCGCTGCCGCCATTTACGTGCTGGTCGCCTTCAGCGTGCGCCATCGAAGTGGGCTGCGATTGTTGCGCGACGCTTGGGCGGTGTTGGCGGTGGCCTTGGCTACGCTGGCCGTGCCCTTGGCATTGAGCGCCGGTGTCACCGGCAGCATCTTTGCGTTGGAAGGCGCCGGTCTGATCTGGCTGGGTTTGAAGCAGCAGCGCGCATTGTCTCGCTGGAGCGGTCTGGCCTTGCAGGTATTTGCGGCCGGCGCTTTGCTCATCGGTCGCGCGGGACATGCGCACGACACGATGCTGCCGCTGCTCAACGGCGATTTCGTCGGTGCGTTGCTGCTCGTTGCGGCCGCTTTTGCCGGCAGCACGTTCTATGCGCGCTGGGGTAGCGATGTCTTGACGCAGCGAATCATCGCGGTGGCTCTGTATGGGTGGGGATTGTGCTGGTGGTTGCTGGCATGCCACGCGGAAATCGTTCACTTCGCCGGGCCATCCATGAGGTTGGCTTGGGGCATCGCGCTGCTTGCGCTCACCGCCTGGGGCACTGCCGAGGTGGCGCAGCGCCGGCCCCCGCACGAACTGGGGCAAGTCATCGCTTTCACCGTGCCCGCGCTGTTCGTCTCCATACTTCTGCTGCTGATCCGGTGCGGCGTGGAGGAGGAGCAGCTGCTGGTCGGCTGGCGCTTGCTCAGCGTCGCGTTTGCCGCCGTGCTCGGCTGGCGCGCATTGGCTTGCCTGCGCGCCTACCCGTTGGCCGCGACGCTGGCACAGCTCGCCTGGCTATGGCGTTGGGCCGTGATTTTTACAGTGGCGATTGGGGTGGCTTTCGCTGGCAGTCGCTGGCTGTCGACCAACTGGTACGTGGTGCTGGCATCTATCCCGCTGTTGCTATTGCTCGCGCTGGCGTTGTGGCAGCCGCGGTGGATCGCTTCGCCGCTGTCCGAGCTTTTGCCACAGTGGCGTCCGCCGTTGCTGCATTCATTGCTGATGGTGTTGGCCGCGCTGGGTCTCTGGGCACTGCTGCAGGATGGCGACGCAGCACCGCTGCATTATCTGCCGCTATTCAATCCGGTGGAGATGCTGCTATTGCTGATCGCCCTGTGCGTAGCGCGTTGGCTTATCGACCCGGCCACGTCGCCAGCATTGCAGCATGCGCGTCCGATCATGCTTGGCGTGTTTGTGCTGCTGTTTACTACCAGCGCCACCTTGCGCGGTGTGCATCAGCTGGCCGGCGTGCCCTGGGACAGCGCGCTAAGCGATTCCAGCCTCGCGCAGATGTCGTTGACCGTGGTGTGGAGCGCGCTCGGCCTGCTGGCCTGGGTGTGGGGCTCACGCCGTGGCCAGCGGCTGGTATGGCTGGCCGGCGCGGTGATGATGGGTGTGGTGCTGGCGAAGTTGCTGCTGATCGATCGCGGGCACCTCGGCAATTTGTTCGGCATCGGCTCCTTCATCGCCTATGGCTTGCTGTGCACGGTGATCGGTTATCTCGCGCCGGCGCCCCCCAAGCGCCCGCTTTCATCTGAAGAGGAGGCCGCACATGCGCCTTGATCTGCGTTGGGTTTTGGCGGCATCGCTGCTGCCGCTGGCAGCGGCGCATGCCAGTTCGGTGACTGAATATGCC
This sequence comes from Dyella sp. OK004, assembly GCF_900114495.1. Classification (GTDB taxonomy): domain Bacteria; phylum Pseudomonadota; class Gammaproteobacteria; order Xanthomonadales; family Rhodanobacteraceae; genus Dyella_D. The sequence goes on from NZ_FOZI01000003.1 coordinate 18,193, forward strand.
TACGGTTTCGCCTTGGATACCAAGAGCGAAAGCGAGGCTTATCGGGTGGCCTTAAGTCCCGCTGTGTATGCAGCATCGCGACCCGATGCCGGGCTGCGCGACATCGTGGTGATCAATGCGCAAGGGCGCCAGGTGCCGTTTGCGCCGATGCCGCCCACCGCACCACAGGTGCATACGTATTCGCTCAAAGCGAAGCTGCTGCCGCTGCCCACCAGCGATGCGGATGGTAAAGACAGCGTGCGGGTGGAGCGCACCGCTAACGGCGATATCGTGATCAATCAGCCGAGGGCGGTGGCCGCTGCGATCATGCCGGTGCAATGGCTGGTCGATGCGCGCCGTTCGATCGCCATCGACCACATCGATATCGATGCGCTGGACTCCGAGCACGACATGCAGATCCAGCTGGCGGTCGAAGCCAGCGACGATTTGCAGCAATGGAGTGAGCGCAACCAAGGCGCCACCATCGTCAGCGTGAAACGCGGCGAAGACGCCGTAGACCAGCGCAGCATCCCGCTCAGCGGCGAGCCGGCACGCTATTACCGCTTGCGCATCATCGATGGCGCGCCGGCCTGGGACAGCGAGCACACGCCCGCTGTCCAGCTTAGCGGTCATTACACCGACCCGGCCGCCGATCACGCCGCGTCGCTGCAGTGGCAGACCTTGCAGGCCACCACGTCAAGCACATCCGGCAATGGCCATGACTACGATTACGCATTGCCAGCCAGCTTGCCGCTGGAGGCCGTGCGAGTAACGTTGCCGGACGCCAATACCGCTGCACTGTTCCAGTTGTCGGCGCAGGCAGGCGAGGGTGGCAGTGCATCGTGGGGCCCGTTGGCCTCGATTACCGCCGTGCGCGTCGCGGGTAAAACCACGGCCGATGCCTCGTTCTCGCCGCAACGCGTGCAGCATTTGCGCTTGCACACGGATACGCCATTGCCGCAGGCGCCTGCACTGGCGGTGGCCTGGTTGCCGGATGAGTTTGTGTTTCTCGCCGAAGGCGGCGGCCCTTATCAGCTGTTGGCCGGCAGCTATGCAGCACGGCGTGCTGACTACCCGGTAGCTGCGGCGCTGGAAAGCCTGCGCGGAACCCACCCCGAAGGCTGGCAGCCGCCTTTGGCCGCCCTGGGCGCGCGCAGCGATGCGGGTGGCCCACAGGCTCTGGCAGCGCCCAAGGTGCCTTATGATTGGACCAAGCCGCTGCTGTGGGTGGTGCTGGTGGCGGGCGCGCTGGCAGTTGGCGGCATGGCGCTGAGTTTGTTGCGGCAATCCAAGCGTGACGATGCCCGCCCCTGATTCCTAGATTGTTTCCGTTACCTCATGTCCAAGCTGTCCCCATCCCCCGGGCTATTCGCCGAGTCCGATGAGCTGAAGCCGCTGGCCGAGCGCATGCGTCCGCGCAGCCTCGACGAGATCGTGGGCCAGCAGCGTGTGCTGGCGCCGGGCAAGGCGCTGCGCCGCGCGCTGGAAGCGGGGCGGGTGCATTCGATGGTGTTGTGGGGGCCGCCGGGTTGCGGCAAGACCACGCTGGCGCTGCTGGTGGCGCGTTATGCCGATGCGGATTTCCGCGCGATCTCCGCCGTGCTTTCCGGCCTGCCTGAAGTGCGCAAGGCGCTGGCCGAAGCCGAAGGCAACTTTGCCCAGGGGCGGCGCACCGTGTTGTTCGTGGACGAGGTGCATCGCTTCAACAAAGCGCAGCAGGATGCGTTTCTGCCGCACATCGAGAAGGGCATCATCATCTTCGTCGGCGCGACGACTGAGAACCCTTCGTTCGAACTCAACTCCGCCTTGCTCTCGCGCTGCCGCGTGCATGTGCTGGAATCCGTTTCCGTCGAAGACATCGTGGCTGCGCTGAAGCGCGCACTGGCTGATAAAGAGCGCGGCCTCGGCGATGAGCAATTGCAGGTGGCCGACGCATCACTGCAACTCATCGCCCGCGCTGCCGATGGCGACGTGCGCCGCGGCCTGACTCTGCTGGAGATCGCCGCCGAGCTGGCCCATGACGGTGTGATCGATGACGCCACGCTCGAACAAGTGCTGGCCGATCGCACGCGTCGCTTCGACAAAGGCGGCGAGCAGTTCTACGACCAGATTTCCGCGCTGCATAAATCGGTGCGGTCGTCCGATCCGGATGCCGCGTTGTATTGGCTGTGCCGCATGCTGGATGGTGGCGTCGATCCGCTCTACCTCGCACGCCGCATGACCCGCATGGCGGTAGAAGACGTGGGCCTGGCCGAGCCGCGCGCGTGGCGCATGGCGCTGGATGCGTGGGACACCTACGAGCGCCTCGGCAGTCCGGAAGGCGAACTCGGCCTGGCGCAGCTGGCGATCTGGCTGGCCATCGCACCCAAGAGTAACGCTGCCTACAAGGCCTACAACCAGGCGCGCGCCGTCATCCGCGAGAGCGGCACGCTGGACGTGCCCATGCACCTGCGCAACGCGCCGACCAAACTGATGAAAGGCCTCGGCTACGGCAAGGGCTATCAATACGACCACGATGCCGAAGGCGGCGTCGCGCTCGATCAGCAATGCCTGCCGGATGCGCTCGAAGGTACCGTGTTCTACGAACCCGTCGAGCGCGGGTTGGAATTGAAGTTGCGCGAGAAGTTGCTGAGCTTGCGTGAAGCGCGGCGGCAGGCGCGTGACAGAAAGTAGGCGGCTTTTTTTCTAGCGCTACGAGGACTCGATTAACTTCGAGTCCGCGCAACGCACTCCCTCCCCTGCTAGCAGGGGAGGGCTGGGGAGGGGTAAGTACTTGAGAAAGCGCTACTGGCGAGTTTGTCTCAAGAGCATCCCCTCCCAGCCTCCCCCTGCATGCAGGGGGAGGAGCAGAAACGGTACCCCCAACACACTCGAGGTAAGTCATGTCCATCGTCTGGTACTTCGATTTCATCTCCCCATTCGCATGGCTGCAGTGGCCCAAGATCAAGGAACTGGCGCAAACGCAGCCAGTGACACTGCGCCCCATCCTGTTCGCGGGCGTGCTCGACCGCGTCGGCCAGAAAGGGCCAGCGGAGATTCCCGCCAAGCGCGAGTTCTCGTATCGCTACGTGTTGTGGCGCGCGCAGCAAACCGGGCAGACGCTGCGCTTTCCGCCCAAGCATCCCTTCAACCCGCTGGCCGCGTTGCGCCTGTGCATCGCCGCTGGCTGCGACGTGCGCGCCACCGACGCGATCTTCGACTGGATCTGGGGGCAAGGGCAGGTCGCCGACACCATCGAAGCGTTGGCGCCGGTCGCCAAACAGCTCGGCATGGCCGATCCCGCCACCGCCGTTGCCGACCCCGCGGTGAAGGCGCAGCTGAAAGCCAATTTCGACGCGGCCATGGCGGAAAACATCTTCGGCGTGCCCACGCTGTCGATCGACGGCCGGCTGTTCTGGGGCGGCGACGCCCACGAATTCGCGATGGACTATCTGCGCAATCCAGCCATGTGGGACGAGGCCGAGATGCGCCGCGTTGCCACCTTGCCGGTTGGCGTCTCACGGCTCTAAGCGCTGCTGCGCTCTCCCTTGCGGCGTTTCGCGGTGCGGGCATAGATTCGCCGCACCCATAACGATTCGAACTGGGGAGGGCGAATCATGCGCGTACTCGTAGCAGGACTGATCGGCGGCATCGTGATGTTTATCTGGGGCGCCGTGGCGCACATGGCGCTGGGGCTGGGTAACCTGGGCATACACCAGCCCGCCAATGAGGATGTGGTGCTGAGCACCCTGCACCAGGGGCTGGGCATGCAGTCCGGCGTGTACATCCTGCCGTCAGTAGACCCGAGCAAAATGTCCGACCCGGCGGTGGTGACGGCGTATTCGGAAAAGACCAAGGTGTCACCGTACGCCTGGGTGGTCTACATGCCGCAAAGCGACAACCTGATGCAGATGGGCCCGCAGCTCGGCCGGCAATGGGCCTCCGACACGCTCTCCTCGTTGGCACTGGCCTTTGTGATGGGCCTGGCCGCCTTCAGCTTCAGCCGCCGCCTCTCCCTTGCCGTGGTGCTGGCCGTGTTCGCCTGGCTGAGCACGATGGTGCCGTACTGGAACTGGTACCGCTTCCCGCTGGACTTCACCCTGGCCGCCCTGGTCGAGCAACTGCTTGGCTGGCTGCTGGCCGGCGCCGCGATGGCCTGGTGGCTGGGGCGCAGCGAGCGCTCACGGGTCTAAGCGCCAACTCCCTCCCCTGCGTGCAGCAGGGGAGGGCTGGGGTGGGGTCAAGCCCCTCATCTCGTAACGCCGCCACAAGTACTCACCCCCTCCCAACCTCCCCCTATCCGACGGGACTAGCTTCGCGTCACAAGCAGGGGGAGGGGCTAACAGCACCTCGCGTTGCAGCAATCCGCCCCCCACAGCGATAATCCCGCGTTCAAGTCATCACCCGGATCCCACCATGCTGGACCCCGCACTACTGCGTTCGCGCCTGGCCGACACCGCCGCGCGCCTCAAGGAAACCCGAGGCTACGAACTCGACGTGACCGCGGTCGACGCGCTGGAAAGCGAGCGCAAGCACCTGTCCACCGAAACGCAGGAGCTGCAGAACCTGCGCAACACGCGCTCCAAAGCGATCGGGCAGGCCAAAGCCAAGGGTGAAGATGTGGCGCCGCTGATGGCCGAAGTCGCCGGCATCGGCGACAAACTCAAAGCCAACGAGCACGCCCTGGCCGACGTGCAGGCCAAGCTCGCCGCCATCGCGCTGGGCATCCCCAACATCCCGCATGAGTCCGTGCCGCAGGGCAAGGACGAAAACGACAACGCCGAACAGCTGCGCTGGGGCACCCCGCGCGCGTTCGCGTTTGAGGTGAAAGACCACGTCGACCTCGGCGCCCGCCACGGCTGGCTCGACGCCGACGCCGGCGCCAAGCTCTCCGGCGCGCGCTTCACCGTGCTGCGCGGCCAGCTGGCGCAACTGCATCGCGCGCTTGCGCAGTTCATGCTCAACCTGCAAACCACCGAGCATGGCTACCTCGAATGCAACGTGCCGTTGATCGTCAACGCCGAAAGCATGCAGGGCACCGGCCAGCTGCCGAAGTTCGAAGAAGACCTGTTCTCCACCCACGTGGGTGACAGCAAGCGCTACCTGATTCCCACCGCCGAAGTCGCACTCACCAACCTCGTTGCCGACAGCATCGTCGAAGCCGACGCACTACCCATGCGCCTCACCGCGCACAGCATGTGCTTCCGCGCCGAAGCCGGCAGCTACGGCCGCGACACCCGCGGCATGATCCGCCAGCACCAGTTCGAGAAAGTCGAAATGGTGCAGATCGCCTCGCCCGAGCAATCGCACGCGCAGCTGGAAGAAATGGTCGGCCACGCCGAGAAAGTGCTACAGCTGCTCAACCTGCCGTACCGCAAAGTGCTGCTGTGCACCGGTGACATGGGCTTCGCCGCCATCAAGACCTACGACCTGGAAGTGTGGCTGCCCAGCCAGAACACTTACCGCGAGATTTCCTCCTGCTCCAACTGCGGTGATTTCCAGGCCCGCCGCATGCAAGCCCGCTGGCGCAACCCCGCCACCGGCAAGCCCGAGCTGGTGCACACCTTGAACGGCTCCGGCCTCGCCGTGGGCCGCACCCTGGTCGCCGTGATGGAGAACTATCAGAACGACGACGGCTCCATCACCGTGCCCGAGGCCCTGCGCCCCTACATGCACGGCCTGGAAAAACTCGCCTGAGCACCCATGCCGCCATGAGCGCCCAGCGCTGGGACAAAGTGGAACTGATCGCCAGCTACTCGCTGCTGGTGATCCTAGCCACCGAGCTGCTCACCCGCCTGGGCCTGATCAGCATGTTCCCGCTGCCCATCGTGGACCTGGTACTCAGCAGCATCGCCACCGTGCTGGTACTCGGCGCGTTCTGGTTCGCCCGCCACAGCCGCAAACTGCGCTTCTGGGTGATCGGCTTCGCTGCCGCTACCCAGCTGGTGCCGATGGTGATTCGCCAGCCGGTACTGCTGTTGCCGCTGATCGGCGCGGCGATTCCGGTGGGGATTATTTTGTGGGCGCTGCTGGCGTTGTCCAAGAAGGGGCAGGGGACGGCGGGGCATTCCTGATAAGATATCGCGGCTTAAACGGCGCGCGATGCACGATCGGGCGACGACAAATACGGAGAGATGGCCGAGTGGTTTAAGGCAGCAGTCTTGAAAACTGCCGTAGGTGTGAGCCTACCGTGGGTTCGAATCCCACTCTCTCCGCCAGATACGCAAAAGGCCCCCCAGCGGGGCCTTTTGCGTATCTGGCGGAGAGAGTGGTGTGGACGAAGCCACCGGTTCGACAGCCGAAGGCTGGCCCCGGAGCGCATAGCGCGGAGGGGTGAGGCCCATGGATGGGCCGAACAATCCCACCCTTCGAGCTGGACCTTATTTGCGCAAATTACTGAGAAACGGGGCGCAAATAGTTAACTACGTTTAACTACCTCCTTCCCACTTATGCGGGTGGAGATTGGTGCTTATCAATCGCAATCCGTGCGATGGACCAGGGCGAAAATGCTCGTCCGTTAGAGGAGCTTTCTTTACTTCACCCTCCGCTCTGCCAGCGACAGCAGAGCGGAGGTTTGTCCCTGTCGCAGGATAACTATGGAGAGAAGTGAATGAGCATGAAGCCTTACCTCAAGCGCCTGGCCCTCGGCATCTTCGTGGCACTCGCCTTTACGATCAACACTGGCGCAATGGCCGCGAACTTCGTCACTGCTAAGCAAACTATTACCATCGCCGCTGGCAGTTATCCGTCCACTATCACGGCGATCTGCCCGCCTGGCTATGCAGTCACGGGCGGCGGATTTCAAGAGATCAGTCAAGTGTCGGGGGACGGTGGCGGATTCACCCCCGTCGTTTCCGCAGCTCCAGGCCAAACCGCCTGGGTTGCCGCGCCCATCTTCATGGTCTTTTCAAGCGCCCCAACAGACGCTGGAGACGGGTGGACCGTTACCGGTGTCGTAACGCAGTTCGCGCCGGGGACGGTCACCGCCTACGCGCGTTGCATGATGTGACCTGTATTCCGACCGGCGTCGATAGGCGCCGGTCACCTTCCGAAAAGGGGGCAGGAACATTTATCAAAGAAATATGTCTTCGACCCCATATTTTCGGGCGTTACGAATCGCCACTGTATTGACGTAAGAGTTTGGCAAAACCTCACCTCGGACGAATTGAATGCGCGACATCTGTCGCCTGCTGACGTGGAAAGAGCTGCGCAAAAATACAACTGCTACCGGCCGCTGGGACTGAACTTCTACGGGAAACCGGACGGAGGCGGTTAATTGCATTTAACTTCCTCCTTCCCGTTTTCTATGTTGATCAGGTAGTCGGTGTATCGGGGGCATTTCTCTGTAAGGGAGCCGGGCTTCGTAATTCGGTTTGGCATGCTGCGTGCTAGGGTATTTCGACTAGGAATGCCAGGAAGATCGTAAGGATGAAAGAGGCCAAACAACTGCTTTTGGGGCTGCTCGACTACATTGGTGAGCAGGCGAAGTTGGTGAAGCCGGAAGGGTTCCAGCTCGCCAAGCTCGCTGGCCCCAAATATGGCCCCCTTGATCTGGTCGGCCTCCCCGCCCTGCGGTTCAACGTGAACGAGGCGGGCGAGGGGGCTTGGCTGCGCATGGAGCGACTTGAAGCGCTCCCACCCCCGGAGGTTCCACCGCCACTGGTCTCCTTTGTCTCGGCCTCGCTGGATCCGAACGGACAGCCGCCGGCTATTCTCGATGTGGCCGTGGATGCTCATTTGGCGACGAACCCCGACATGGATGGCGCTGAGTTCCGCGCCAACTTGTCCAGGCAGTTCGATCCCTATGCCAAAGAGTGGTGGGGATGGTCCGAGCAAGAGAAACCGCGTCGTCGATCCATTGACCTCTATACGTCGTTTTTCGCCCTTAAACAGCAAATCGAGGCCGAGGAAACGGCCAAGCCCCAAGAGCTGGTATGGGGTATTGGTGTGGCGTCTTGGAAGCTGCCCTCGGAAGAGGGCTCATTGAACTACGAGTATCCGTTGCTCACCCAGGCGGTTGAGATCGTCGTGGATGAGCAGTCCATGGCCATTGAAGTTCGGCCGCGTGATGTTGAGCCGCGGTTGGAGATGGATGCCCTGGTGAGCGCTTCGGTGATCGGAGCGGCTGCGGTGGAGATCACGGCCAAGGATCTTCTGAGCCGTGATGGAGCCCCCGAGCTAACGCCCTTTGACCCATCGTCCTACGGGCACATCTTGAAGCTGGTAGCGTCCAATCTGGATGCAAAGGGGGCCTATCGTGAAGTGCTTGCCGCTGGTGAGCCTTGGTCCGTGCCTGGTCCGCATCTTGTAGTCACCGACGCATGGATTTTGTTGGCACGGCCGCGACAGAACAACTTCCTGCTGGAAGATTTGAAGCGCCTCAAAGCCAAGGTGGAGCAGGCGACTGCGCTACCCAGTGGGCCCTTGTCCCTGGTGACGCCGCCGTCCAATGAGGTGGTTATCGTCGAGCCCATGCGCTTCCGCGGACTGTCCACCAGTGGCGGTGTCGGGGGTGGCGACGGCGCTAAGGTGGAGGAACTGTATTTCCCGCTGCCCAGCAACGAAGAGCAGATCACGATCATCGAGCAGTTGGAGCGAGCCCCGGGCGTGACTGTTCAGGGGCCGCCCGGGACCGGCAAGACCCACACTATTGCTAACGTGATCTGTCATTACCTTGCCACTGGTCGCAGGGTGCTGGTGACTTCTCGTGGCGAGCCCGCTCTCCAAGTGCTGCAAGAGAAACTACCGCCCGAGGTGCGCCCGTTGACCGTAGCACTGTTGTCCAGTGACCGGGATGGCACGCGCCAGTTCCAGGCGTCTATTGAGGCGATTCAACACAGCGTGTCTCAACTCAATCCGCGAGAAACACTGCGGGAGATTGAGAGCCTGAAAATCGGCATCGATCGGACGCATCATGAGTTGTCCGAGATCGAGCGCCGAATGGATGCGATTGCCGTGGCCCAGTTGGGCGACATCGAGGTTGATGGCGAAAAAATCCGCGCGCAGAAGGCGGCGGAGTTTTTGTTGAGTGGATCTGAAGCCCATGGTTGGCTCGATGATGAGCTCACCCTCGCTCGGGAGCATCAACCTCAACTTAGCGAAGATGATATGGCGGCGGTGCGTTTGGCGCGGCGCCAAGTGGGTGATGATCTCGTGTATCTGGGAGCGATGCTCCCTGATGCCGATGGTTTGCCTACGGCTGACCAAGTGAGTGAGTTGCATCAAACGCTGATCAGTTTGAAAAACCTCGAACATGAGATTGCTGAGGTCCCCGGCCTTGCCGTGAGTGGCAATACGGCTGAGATGCATCAGGCTGTCCAAGAGCTCTTGAAGAGCGTGGAGTTGGCCCACCGAGAAGTGGAAGCCTTGGAAGCGGGTGCGGCCGGTTGGGGGCAGGCGTTCCGCGAAAAATGCCGCGCCGGTTCTTATGCCGCGGAGCGTGCCGCGTTCGAGGCCATCTTTGGAGACATTGATCGTCTTGTGGCTGCACGCGCGGAGTTCTTGCAGCGACCGGTGGTGTTCCCTGCTGAGGGGCTGAGTTCACCCAAGACCATCGAGGCGGTAGCGCGTGCTGCGCAAACCGGTAAGCCGTTCGGTCTCCTGGCGATGGGATCCGGTGATGCCAAGCGGCATCTGACAACGGTCAAGGTATCCGGATTACCACCGCAGGATGCCGATGCTTGGCAGCACGTGCAGCGCCATGTGCTTCTCCATCAGGAGTTGGCCTCGTTTGTGGCGCGATGGAACACGTTTGCCGAACCCCTCTCCTTGCCGATGCTGTCGGAGGGAACGCTCGACCTGCGGAACATCGAAACTTTGGCCACGGCCGCCAGGAAGGTGCATCGACTGAGCACGCACCTAGATCGCGTCCTGGTTAACCAGGCATCCGCTGTGTACGCAGAGGCCCCAACCCAGAAGCTCCACGGTGGGTTGGCTGGGCTGCACGAGGTCACCCAAAGCCTGAGGAAATATCTGGAACGCTCGAAGTTGGCGCGGGCAGCGCATGGGGTCACTGCATTGCAAGAGCGGCTGGCGGGTAAAACCGGCGTGGTCTCTGAGAAGTTGCGGCAGTTTGGCCTGCATTTGCTGGGGCAGTCGCACAACACTGTTGAACAGGTGAGTTCGGAATACGTGAACTTGATGGCGGAGCTCCGGCGGATCACTGGGCTCGGGCCACAGCTGGTCACGGTGGCTGCTGCCGCGGAGAGTTTGCGGGCAACCGGTGCGCCTCGGTGGGCGGAACGGATTGAGCGGCAGCCGTGTGGACAGGCCGGTGACGACGCAGTGACACCGACACAATGGCGCAAGAGTTGGACGTGGGCCCGGCTCCGCGGACATCTGGAACAGATCGAGGCACGCCATGAGTTGCGGGAGTTGGCGAATCGCCGTTCGGAGCTAACCAAAGGTCTTCAACGACTGTATTCCGACCTAGTGGCCAAGTCTGCGTGGCTCGCAACCAAGCAAAACGCCACCGGAAAGATCATGTCCGCCCTCAACGGTTATGCCACGGCCATTCGGCGCATCGGGCAGGGCACGGGGGCGAATGCGCCGCGGTATCGGCGTGATGCCCGAGATGCAATGAACGATGCGGCAGGCGCGGTGCCCTGCTGGATCATGCCGCATGCACGCATCTCCGAAGCCATGCCGGCGGACATTGGTGCTTTTGACCTCGTGGTGGTGGATGAGGCCAGCCAGTCGGATCTATGGGCGCTACCGGCCATCTTGCGTGGCAAGAAGATCCTGGTGGTGGGCGACGATAAGCAGGTGTCCCCGGACGGCGGCTTTATTGCAGCCCAACAGATCGAGCTGTTGCGTCAGCGCTTCTTGGGAGACCAGCCGTTCGCCGCGGACATGACCCCGGAAAAATCACTCTATGACTTGGCGGCACGCGTGTTCGCTAGTCACCAGGTGATGCTCCGGGAACACTTCCGCTGTGTGGCCCCGATCATTGCCTATTCAAACCGGTTTTACGGGAATGCCATCCGGCCGCTCCGTATCCCGCTGGCATCCGAGCGGATTGATCCTCCGTTGGTTGATATTTTTGTTCCGAGTGGTCGTCGTGACAGTAAGGATTTCAACCGTGACGAGGCCGAGGCGATTGCCGACGAGATCGAGACTATCCTGGCCAACCCTGCATTGAATGGGCGCACGTTGGGTGTCGTGTCTCTGCTGGGGATCGAGCAAGCTAAATACATCGATGAGCTGGTCCGGGGGCGTTTCCCAGCAGCCGAGCTGGTGCGGCGCAAGTTCACTTGCGGTGAGCCCCGGGCATTCCAGGGCAGTGAACGTGACATCGTGTTCTTGTCGATGGTGGCAGACCGCGACCGCCACCATGCACTGTCCCGCATGGGACACGAACAACGGTTCAACGTGGCCGCCAGCCGTGCCAGGGATCGCATGTATTTGGTGCGCTCGGTGGAGTTGGGCGACTTATCCGAGGTCGATTTGCGCCGAGGCTTGATCGAACATTTCAGTCAGCCTGCGGTGTCTCCGGAAACACCAACTGAGAACCCCATTGATCTGTGTGAGTCGGGGTTTGAGCGGGAGGTATTCACGAGGCTCACTGAAAAGGGGTTCCGCGTGATCCCCCAAGTCAAAGTCGGCGGCTTCCGGATCGACATGGTGGTGGAAGGTGCTGACGACAAACGGTTGGCCATCGAGCTCGACGGCGACGAGTTTCACGGCCCCGATCGTTGGGCCCACGATATGAACCGTCAACGCGTCTTGGAGCGTGCAGGGTGGACGTTCTGGCGCTGCTTTGCCTCCACTTGGTCGTTGCACAAGGAGGAAGTTTTTGCCGAACTCTTGTCACGGCTCCGCCAAATGCAGATCGCGCCGATCGGTGCCCTCAGTCAGCTGGTCACCATGGTAGAGCACAGGGTCTGGCAGCCACCGGCGAAGGAAGAGAGCGAGGATGAGGTGGATCGAGTGATCCGAAAGGCCATTGATGATACCCAAGCAGAAATGACCTGATTCTTGGTGGGAAGCGATTCTTGCTGCGAATGTCGTTAGGAGAGGAACAAGGGAGACAATGGCATGAAAGTAAGGGATTTAATCAAAAAGCTTGGAGAGTTTGATCCTGAGCTCGAAGTGCTCTGCTCGACAGAGGACGAAGCGATTGTGGGGCGGCGGAAGCTAGTGCAGTTCTTTGATTTCGGGCATGCCGGCGTGGTGCGCGGGATCACTGGGCGCGATGAAAATCGAGAGTTTACGTTTACGTTTGACGACGGTGCAAAGGCGCGCGAGATTGTCTTCTTGGATGTGACCGCGGTCTTCTGACCTCGAATTCTTGCCAATTAGATGTTTAGGGCCGCTGAGCAGGTCGACCATTGGCATTGCGTGGAGAAATGGAGTGATAGATGTCATTGGATGATGAGGCTCTTTTCATCTTGAAAATGCCGCCAGATTTCCCCGTTGATGATCTCTACGCAGTGGCAGAGATCCTTTTCGATGCCGATATTTTTATCCCGGGCTACATCCCTCCGGAAGTTGGGCTCTATGAGCCAAAAGGATTTCTTTACTCACATCACGCGGAACGGTTGGAGACGATCTTGCTGCCAGATCGCAATGTGGCATCCCGATTGGCTCAGGTCATTCGAGGGAAGTCAGTCAGTCAAGATCACCAGCGCCGGCAGGCCGCTGCCATCATGGCGTTTGCGCAGTGCCTGGACATACAGATCGAGCCATCCATTGCTTTTCATGAGTTGGCCCACGTCCAAGGGAACGATGCTGCGCATGAAGAGCTGGCCTGGTTCCGTGCGGCTGATCATCCGAGACCGCTCGATTGGTTGAATGTTGCGCTTAGTCGCGCCGATCGGATGAATATCCAGGCTCCTCCGCCTAGCGTGGTCAGTCGCAACTTGGCGCGGCCGCTGCATCGATGGAAACGGAACTATATCCATGCCTTGAAGATCGGGGAGATCGAACTAACACCCATGTCAAAGTTGGACCAGGTACTCACGTTCTTCAAGTGGATGTATGAGGGTTTCATGTTGGGTGGTCCCGCTGCACTTTTGGCCGCGATTTACTTCGCGCCAAACTCCGCGCCACGCGGTGGCCTATTTAAGTCACTTCGTTCGCCGGATCGAGAGCGGGCCATCGGTGGTATTCGGAATGCCGCCTGGGATCTAACCCATTTAAGCGACTTCACCCGGCATGTGCAGGATCAGAGCAAGAGGTATCTGTTTGCCAGTTTTGATGTGGGGGCTCGTCATGTGGCAGGGTTACTTTTTGAGACTGGGCAGGATCCGAAAAATCCTGAAACCGTTGTCACGGGTTTAAGGCGTTGGTGGCCGGAGAAAGACGCAAGACTGATCGCTCAGATGCTGTTCGACTACTTCAGTCGAGGGCGCCCTCCCGAGTGGTATGCGGATCAGGCAGCGAATCCAGGTCGCATCGATGAACTCGTCTCGGAAGGCGAGCGGGCCGTGAGGCAATTTGCAGTGGCGTGATCGTTCTTGGTGCTCCGATGTTGTTTCATGGGTGGCAGGTGTACGGAATGGTTCGCCATCGAGAAGTAGCTGGATAGGGAGATTAATTTCACCTTGGGTGCTTGTTGTAAACAGATGTGGAGTGGGCATGGGCGTCACCCGGAGGCAGCATTACGTTTGGCGTGGTTATCTTCGCGCGTGGGCATCGGATGATCTGATCTACTGCTTGCGCGAAAATAAGATATTCAAATCAAATCTTATAGGGGTCGCCCAAGAGCGTGACTTCTACAAGCTTCTAGATCTGAACCAAGAAGAGATCCTGTATGTCGAGGCCTTCTGCAATGCGCAGCGAGAGCCGCTGCGGACTACAAATCTGAGATGGATAAAATTATTCACGAAGCTCTTCGATCATCAGAGGGAAATGATCGCGGCCGGCCATTCAGTTGAGCACGTCAACAGGGCGGTTGATTTGGCAGCAATCGAAGAGGTTGAGAAACTGCATGGTGAGATTGAACAGGGGGCGGTGAGATATCTGCAACTCCTACGCAGGGGTGATGCCTCTTTTTTTCAGAACGTGGAAGATAAGATTAGTTTCTTATACTTCTTGTGCGTTCAATACACGCGAACTAAAAGTTTAAAGGCAAGGGCGATGAGTGGCCCGAACCGGATTACTGCGGTCAATCCAGAGAATGTTTGGAATGTGCTGTCACAGATTGTTGCTACCAGCTTGGGGCAGAGCCTGATCGCATATTCTTATCAACTCTATTTTCTTAGGCCCGAGGGAGAGGCAAGTTTTATTACCGGTGATCAGCCGGTAATTAATGTGCGGAGCACGCTCACCCCTCCCGGAGAAGCTCCCCAAGAGCTAGACCTTTACTATCCTATTTCGCCCAAACTGGCTGTTTTGGTCGCCTCAGAGCCGCCCGACAACTCCTATTTGTCGGACGAGGATGTTTGTGAATACAACCTGCACATGCAGGCGCACTCGCACTCGCAGCTATTCGCCCACGAGGCTGAGATCTTGACCCCGTTTCAATGAAGCAGGCGGAAATCGCCGAGGGGTGCCTCGATCGACTGACGTGTAAGACGATAGCCTTCCCGAAACTTGGCCAACTCAGGGAGGCAACCCCCAACTGATGAGCCAGGCGTCGGGGGCATTCGGGCTGGACGTTACTCATATCAATCCACTCTCTCCGCCAGATACGCAAAAGGCCCCCCAGCGGGGCCTTTTGCGTATCTGGCGGAGAGAGTGGTGTGGACGAACCCATCGGTTCGACAAATTTGTCCGGAACAATCGTTCTTGCCGAACTTTGCGGCGGTCGGAGCGTTCCTAGCTTTGCCAAAGGGAGGCTGCTGGTGAGAGTGAAAGGAGTTAAATCCAGAAACCTTTCCGTATCGGCTCGCGGGATCCTGGCCATGGTCGTGACGATCAGCTGCCATCTCGGCCTGCTGATGGTGTTGCTGCGACCGGTCGCGCCCAGCACAGACATGACCTCGGTGGTTGAGAACGACACAGCAGCGCTCGATGTGCGCTTCATTTCGCTGCCGCGACTGACGGCTACGCCACCGGCATCACCCTCACCTCGACGGGTCGCCCCTCAGAAGGCACTAGTGAAAGAAACGGTACCGCCACCGGCCCAACGCATCATGCACGTTGCCTTACAGCCACCCAAAGCGAACTCCACCAACCTGTCGCTCCCGCCTGTCGCGCCCGTCACCCCCACGAACAACCAAGCCTCCACAGGCGACAGAGGATTTCGGAGCCGGCTACTCAACGCCCAACATTCCCAAGACATCCGTGGGGTGCCTGGGTCAGATAAACGTGTCGCGCCTGGCGTCGAATTGATCGATCCCATGAGCCAGGGCGTCGGTGCGGTGATGCGCGGCACGCAGCGTCTGTTTGGCGTTACGAATCGCCACTGTATCGACGTCGGAGTTTGGCAAAACCTCACCCCGGACGAATTGAATGAGCGACATCTGTCGCCTGCTGACGTGGAAAAAGCGGCGCAAAAATACAACTGCTACCGGCCGCTGGGACTGAACTTCTAGGATCGTTTTGACCGACTGCGAGTGGCAGCCACGATGATCAGCAGCACCGGCAGCGCGCGGCCAGTCTGCCGCTGTCGATCAGGCAGAAGTAACGTTACGACTTCACTCGATCGGCACCCTGGAGGATGATCGCGCAAGCGCGCCACCCCATGGTGCGCAAGCTGCCGAAGTAGCCCGGCTGCCTACGCAACTTGAATGCAGGTATCTGTCCCCCATTTAGGAGAGCCAACATGGTCAGCAAGAACACTGTTTGTCTCTGGTACGACGGCACCGCGTTGGACGCTGCGAAGTTCTACGCCGAGACGTTCCCGGATAGCGCGGTGGGAGCTATCCATCGCGCGCCCGGCGACTACCCCGACGGCAAGCAGGGCGATGTCTTGACGGTCGAGTTCACCGTGATGGGCATCCCTTGTCTCGGCTTGAATGGAGGGCCGGTGTTCAAGCACAACGAGGCGTTCTCGTTCCAGGTGGCGACCGACGACCAGGTTGAAACGGACCGCCTGTGGAACGCGATTGTCGGAAACGGCGGTCAGGAAAGCGCATGCGGCTGGTGCAAGGACAAGTGGGGGCTGTCGTGGCAGATCACGCCACGCGCGCTGACGGCCGCGTATACCGACCCCGATCGAGCGGCGGCCAAGCGCGCGTTCGACGCCATGATGGGGATGACTAAGATCGACATCGCTGCGATCGAAGCGGCTCGGCGCGGCTGACGCTACCGATCAGGTCAAGCCTTCGCGCCGCGACTCTGGATACTCGAGTCGCAACCCCACGTCGACCCACCGCGGGTTCTCTGAGCCCGTACCTCGGACCGTGTCGAAAAATGCTCCCGTCGTTCGTCGTAGTTCTACGAAGGCCAAAATAAATATTGGCATCCTGGTTCTACCAACCATCGCAAGACTCGGGAGAGATCATGGCTACCGCAACGGCAACAAAAAGAAAGCTCGTGTTGAAGATGTCCGTTTCCCTGGACGGCTTTGTCGCCGGACCGAATGGCGAGGCTGACTGGGTATTTCGGACATCGGGCGGCAACGACTCCACGGAGTGGGTGCTCAATACGCTTAGCGGAGCCGGCGTGCACATCATGGGGAGCCGTAGCTATCACGACATGGCGGCGTTCTGGCCCTATTCGGACATGCCGTTCGCACCGCCGATGAATGACATCCCCAAGGTCATCTTTTCGAGGAAGGGGGTCAAGGGCGACACACAGGTGGATCCGACGCCGGCGCTCGCCGAAGCAAAAGCGCGCAATGCGGAGGGGCATGGCGTCACGCCAACAGAGGCGGTCTTGCAGTCCTGGGCCGAACCCACGGTGGCGCGCGGCGATCTCGCGGAAGAAATTCTCCGACTGAAGGAACAGCCGGGCAATTACATTCTTGCGCATGGCGGCGCCCAGTTCGCCCAAAGCTTCGTTGCCTCCGGCCTTATTGATGAATATCGACTGGGCATTCATCCGGTTGTGCTGGGCCAAGGCCAACCGCTGTTCTCCGCATTGCACAGCCCGGTTGATCTGCGGCTAGTTAGCATGACTCCCTTCCGCTCTGGCGTCGTAGCGGCTGTCTACCAGCCGACATGAGCCTCGGAAAGTGCCGCGGTTGTGTCAAAGAACTGCACTCAGACCCCGTTTCCGCTCCCGTTTTCGCGCTCCGTTGTCAGAACAGACAACATCTTGTAGCTTCGAAATATGGCGCTTAAACGGATGGACAACGTAGGGATCGTCGTCGATGACCTCGAAGCGACGATTGATTTCTTTCGCGAGCTCGGCCTCGAGCTCGAAGGGCGGGCCACCATCGAAGGCGAATGGGCCGGACGTGTTACCGGATTGGGCGATCAATGCGTCGAGATTGCCATGATGTGCACTCCCGACGGTCACAGCCGGCTCGAGCTCTCCCGCTTTCTCACGCCGCCCGTTGTCGCGGATCATCGGAACACCCCGGTGAATGCTCTGGGCTATCTACGAGTGATGTTCACCGTGGACGACATCGACGAGACGCTCGAGAAGCTCCGCAAGCGCGGCGCGCAGCTCGTAGGCGAAGTGGTGCGTTATAAAGGCGCGTATCGGCTTTGCTACATCCGCGGGCCTGAAGGGCTGCTCATCGGTCTCGCCCAGGAGCTCAGCTGAGCGCCGGCACCACAAACAGAAATTAGAAATTAAAGGGGTCCACGCCCGCCGACACGACCTCGTATCGCTCGCAACGACATCGCGAGTTGGAGGGAGTCGGCGGGGTGAGCGCCCAGTTTCCCGGCGTCGCGGTGTCTACATCGACGCGCAAAAGGGAAACGAAGCTGCTGCAGCTGTCACCTCCCCACCCTCGCCAGAACAACTGACCAAGCTCGCCAGGAATGCTGACGAAGTTAGTCGACTGTTCGACTTCGGCCAGAAGCGGTCATATGGAGTGGCTTGTTGGATTTACTGCACTATGTGAAGCAGCAGCTGGCGCTTCAGGAGGGCGCTTCTTCTATCTGGTCTTTGTGGCCGGGTAGGTATTCGACCCACGAACCAGCTTGAATCCGACGATTGCACCATCGTCGCTTCGTTCGAAGCGAATCGACATGTCCTGCGCCGTCATGAAGAACGCGGTCTTCGACTCCGGAAACAGCTCCATGCGCTTGGCGCCGAACAATTCACTCTGGAAGTAGAGGCGTTCGCCTTCGGCGACGATGTGGGCGGGCAGGTTCACCAGCTGATAGTCGCCTGCCAGCTGTTTATTCGCATTGGCATCGCCGGCGATCGCGGTCTTCTTGATTACATGGAACTCAGGCCAGCCGTACTCGGCGGCAATACTGGACAGGATCTCGTCGATGAGGGCCGCGCCGTTGTCGCTATTGGTCATCACCACCACGCCCTGGCCGGAGCGGGTGTAGCCATACAGCTGAGAGCGGAATCCTTCGGTGCCGCCAGTATGAGCGAAGCTGGTGCGGTCGCCCAGGTTCTCGACGAAGAAACCCAGGCCGTACTCACCCAAGCCGCGGGTCAGCATGGTCGAGGTCATGTTGCGCGACAGAATTTTGTCGGACTTGCCCGATTCCGCTTGTTGAACCTCGATCACCACACGCGCCAAGTCGCTGGGCGTGGTCCAGAGACCGGCCGCGGCGGACTCCGGATAGTTATGCCATTGACCCGCGATGGCCTTGCCGTTGCCGTCGTAGCCCGTGGCCGCCAGGTCATGCCAGATGCTTGGCAGTGGCACGGCGAAGGTGCTCTGGGCCATCCCCAGCGGATCCAGGACCGCCGCTTTCATGTACTGGTCGAACGGCTGCCCACTGGCTTCGCTCATCATCAACTGGACGATGCTGTAACCACCGCCTGAGTAGCGCCAGGTACTGCCGGGGGCAATGTCTACTCGGACTGGTTCGGAGTTTGCGGGCGCCGTACCGTCCAGCACCTGCAACAAGGTCGGCAGCTTTTGCCCCGGCACATATCCCTTGAAACCATGCACCGTTATGCCAGCGCTGTGATTGAGCAGCATGCGCAGACTGACCGCCTTGTCCCGGGTGAACTCGTTCTGCGGAATCTTCCAGGACACGAGTTGGCTATTAGCGTCCCCGTCCAGCGAGAGCTTGCCTTGTTCAACCAGGCGCAAGGCCCCCATGGCGCTGACCGCTTTGCTGACCGAAGCGGCCTGGAACAGCGTGGTCGTGGTCGCGGGCCGCCGACTGGCGATATCGGCCACGCCGTAGGCACGTACCCATTCGATGCGGCCGTGGTTGATGAGGGCAATGCTGACCCCAGGAACCTGATAAAAGGCCATGCGCTCTGTCAGTGTCATTTTCTGATCTGGTGAGCCCTTGACCACGACGCGTGTGGACAGTCCCTGCTCGACCCTGGTGATCCGCGCTTGAAGCGCGGACGGCGTCGCTTCGGCGGAAGCTGGCGCCAATGGCGACTGAGCCTGGGCGCACAGGCTCCACAGCAAGAGCGTTGCGCAGGTCAGCCGTAGGTGATTCTTCATGAAAGGTTCGCCGTAGCAGTATGGGGTTCTGGACTCAGATGCATGAGCAAGCCATTTGGTTGCAACCGCTGCGCTTCCAAGCAAGCTTGCGTGTCTGCGTCGCGACGCTGGTCAATTTGTCCGACGAGCCTGGTCAACGGGGTTGGCAAAGGTCGGTCACCCGGCTGGCAGTCCGCAGTCAGAGACATTGAACTGCACTCTGACCTTGTTTTCGAGTCATCAATAGTTTACGCAAAGCTACTTGTCACCCACAGCAGGAGACCCGTTCCATGCCGATCGAATGCATCAATCCCGATGATCTGCCGATTCCGGAAATGTACACCCAGGTCGTTGTCGCGACAGGAAGTAAGTTGGTATTCGTCTCGGGCCAGCAGCCCGAAGACATAAACGGCAAGCTCGTTGGTCACGGTGATTTTGCGGCTCAGGCGCGCCTGGCGTTTAGCAATCTCGGCCGTGCGCTTGCTGCTGCCGGTGCCCGGCCTGAGCAAGTCTGCAAGATCACCATCTATGTCGTCGATTACAGACGCGACGAACACGTGCCGATCATCGAAGCGGCCCAGATAGCGCTGTTCGGAGATCACAAACCGGCAAACGTAGTGGTCGGAATAGCGATGATGTCCCCCGGCTACCTGATCGAGGTCGATGCAATCGCGGTCATCGACCACACCACCTAAAGCTACGCGAGGGCGCGGTAGATATGTAGCTTACGAATACGCTACTGAAGGCTTGCGGTTTTCAGCCCGATTGAACATCGGTTCGAGAAAACGGGACAGAGGTGGTTAATTGCATCTAACTACCTTCGTCCCGTTTTTTTCGTTTTCTGATCAGGCCGCCGCCTGAGCCATGTCGGTAACGACGTCGCCACCACACACATCACGCCATAGGTGATACATCATCCCGAACATCACCGCGAACACCGTCAGCATCATGGCGATATAGAGCGGAATGAGCAGCACGAACATCAGCCATGTGCCGACGAGCTTCCCGAGCAGGGCGAGTAGAAGGGCCACGATCGCGATGGCAATTGACATGACAATCCAGCCAAGGACGAGGCTCACTGCAAACACGATCAACGGCAGCAGGTTTTTCAGCGCGCCGACTACGCCATCGCCGATGGCGCCGAACACACTGCGACGACTCAGCGCCACCTGGCCAAGGCTGATCGCATAGAAACCCATCATGAAAAGGCCGAGCACCATGAAAAGTGCCATGGCGATTCCGAAGCCTTGGGGTAACGCCGGCGGTGGCTGATGAGTAGCTTGTGCAGTCACTACTTGCATGTACCAGCTGGCGATGCTGCCTCCCGTCGCTGCAATAATGATTCCGAGCACGACAAGGTAGGCCACCATGATCGCCAGTCCGTAGCCGATCAGTCGTAACGCTTCGCCTTGTCGATAAGGATTGAAGATGTCGCGAGCGCGGGCCGGCAATCCGCGCTCAGCGGCGTCAACCACCCGCAGGTAGCCCGCATAGAGCGGCGCGATCAGCAGGCCTATCAGCATGGAGAATGCCATGATCAAACCGAAGGTTGCCGGACTCTGCGGTGTGCCGGTGCTCATCGCGTGGAACTGCATCGGCAGCGTGATCAGCGTTGGCAACAGGCATGCCGCCACCAGGAAAGCTGCCCCTCCTAGCAACGGCTTCGGATGGCGGAAGGCCACGGTGATGCCGTTCGTCAGCCAGCCAAAACCGGCCGACGGTCCCTTGGATCGTGTCGTCATAGTGTCCTTTCCCTGAGATCGGCGCCCCCGCGCCGTGCAGGCCCAGCATAGCGGGTGGCGCTAATGCCACCTAGACGGGGGAGGCTTCCTGCCGCTTGCGCGCAGCCCGTCCGCCAGTAAGTATCCGGTCATTCATCAGGGTTGGAAACGATAGGCATGGAAATCCCCGTGGGAGCACTCGCCCTTGTTGGCTCGGGCGACTACCGATGGACGTCGAAAACGGGGTCAGGTTCACTTTCTGTGTTAGTTAAGTGAACCTGACCCCGTTAGCTTTCTTGACGACGTGCTTTCGGTAGCGACTGGCGGCTAGAAATACAAATCACGAGGACGAGCAAGCGGGGTGGAAGTGGTTGATTGCGTTTAACTACCTCCATCCCGTTTTCTTGCGCGGTTTCTTGCAAGGATTAGCACATGCACTGCTTGCTCTTAGGCAATGGCTTGAATCGCCTGTCCATGTCGCTGAGTTGGCATGAGCTTCTTGAGAGGCTTGCGGCTGATCTCGGTCTCGCCGGCCTGGTCCGCATCTACGACCAAAAGCCTCTTTCGCTACATTTCGAGGAGCTCTGCGTTCGACTGACTGACTACGGCAAAGTACGCGATGCAGAGAATGCCGTTAAGAAGCAGATCGCCGAGCTAGTCGATATTTTCCCGATCCACCCGCTGCACGTTGCCCTCGCGAGCCAATTCCAAGTCATTCTTACCACGAACTATGACTTCACCATTGAGGAATCCTTGGGGGGTGGCATCCGTACGAGGAATACAGTGCTGCCCGAGTCGAGGTACAGCTTGTTCAGGCGTATGGAGGTCGGGACACGCACAATCTGGCACATCCACGGTGAAGCAAGTCGTCCACAAAGCATTCTTCTGGGCTACGACCATTACGCTGGCTATCTACAGAAGATGCGCAACTATCTGACGAATGGCGTACCGTCTGAGGGAGTAACAGGCCAACTCAGATCGCCTCTGAGAGCCGGACTCCATGATTTCGAGAAGTACGACGTCCATTCGTGGGTCGATTATTTTCTTCGTGATCACCTACATGTGGTGGGCTTCGGGTTCGACTTCACAGAGATCGATTTATGGTGGCTGGTCGTATACAAGCGAAGGAGATATACACGGACCGGAAAGACCTATTTTTACATCGTCAACATCGACGGTACCGTCGCCGATCATGAGAATGCCAAGCTTTCGCTATTTGATTCTATCGGCGTCGAAGCGGTGGTTGTTCAGGCCTCAAGCTATGAGGATGGGTACGTAAAGATTGTGGACGCTGTTTCGTCTAACATTGCTAGGCACAAAGACTGGCTGCCACACAGCCTTAGCAAGAAGCCGAGTATCGACGGAGATGACCTTGACCGCTTCTTGATTCGCCGAAGAGCAGGCGATGCGCAACTCAATCTCCCCTTAAGACGACTACGCAAAAGGCGGCCTCAATGAGGGGTGATCGCCGGTAGACCGTATGCCTGGGCGATTTTTGAGATAGTCACATAACGATCCATTTGCCCTCCTTAGGGGTGTGGGTGAGCTTCGCCACCATCAGCGCGCTGAGCAGGACGGGGAGTTTTACGTATGGCTGACCTCGAAACCCTTATTAAGTCGCTGCAACGTGATCTCGCGCTTTCCGACTTGTTTAGTCGCACGCGAAACGGCGGTCCCGACGTTTGTGAGCTATCGCTACTGCTCATGGATCGGATGAAGATCAAGATGTACCAGGAGAAAGGGCATGCCATGCCGCACGTACATGTTGATTACGGTAGAGACAGTCATGTGGCTAGCTTCGCCATAGACGTTCCACGCTTGCTTGAGGGCGATCTTGGGCGCCATAGGAATGCTACCGTCATTGAGTTCATCTCCGATCATCGCGAAGAATTGCTCTCCATCTGGCGCGGTCTGCAAGCAGGTGCGAATGTTGCTCCGTTGGTTGTACAGCTCCGCGCTGATGCCGAGTGATAGGGCCATCGCCCCCCCCAATACTCGTGCCTTGCCAGGACGGGAAGGAAATGGAGCTGGCTCAGGTTAACTTTTCGAATCGAGTAAGCGAGCTCGGCCCAGTTATAAGTTGCCTTGAGAAGATTCAAGGCTGATGCGTTGCTACATAGCTACTACGCCAGTCTTCTAGTTCTTGCGCACGAATAGCTGCTCTCTCCATTCGGCACGTCGACAAGGTGCTCGGCCCCGGAGTCGACCCGAATCGGTCAGCCCTTGCTGCGCAGTCTTTTTCATAGAAGGCCAGCCATGCACGCTGTGCTGCCTGAATATCCTTAGTGGCATCCTTGTCTTCTAAGGCGGTAACTGCAGCCACCAGCGCTTTGTAAGCTTTGTTCAAACGCGCATCCTGATACGTAAATTCGGTATCGGCACAATCCCCCCAAAGCACCACTTGCCCCTGCGGGGCTTTGATGCACGCGTCGTAGCTAGGCCTGATGCCGTAATACCGTGGCGATATGTAAGAGAGGCGTTCTACGCCGGGCATGATGCCAATGCCGTTGATGACCTCAGCCTCGTCGCCGGACTTGGTTTGATGGTCCTGCGCGCTGCTCGCTTTGGGTGTGGTTTGTGGTGTCGATGCCGGCGCGCTACCGAAGAGGGATAAGCAAAGCAGCGGCGCCGCCCAGGCATTCGTTGCCCGATTCATAGATTCGTCCTCCAGACATGAAAGTCGCACGGTGGCTCCATGCGGTTGCACTCTATTGAAGCGATGTTGAGCGCTACTGCTTAAAACGGTAGCACTTAAAACTACTCATCAGTGGATGACACACTTCGCTCGTGTCGTGCAAGCAAACGCCTACAGACGTCCATCTGATCTTTTGCTAGCTTCGTTCCGTTGCTCGCGGAGTCTGTGGTACGTCGACGCAAGCAACCATTGCAGTGATGCAGTGTAGAAGCGCGAGCCAGAGGTGTTACTAGCACCCCTGACTCGCTAACCAAACCAACTGAAACGGAGTTGATATGGCTAAGCCAGATCATACGGCACAAGCTTGCCCGCCGAACCCCTCGGCGGCACCCTCACCGATCAACCGGGCGGTTCGCGTTATCAGCGAACACGACTGAGGAACCGCGGCGCTGCCGTTTCCATGCGAATCCACTTATGCCGTTGCACTCGGCGCGTTGTCGCGTGCATCGATGGAAAGCGCAGTCGCTGCGATCCACTTCTTCAATCACATCGTACCGATGCTCACGCATGAGCCGTCGGTGAGCCCTTGAGTCCTGTGATCGCCTCGCGGCACGTCGTGCGTTGCGCACGGTGTGCCGCACCTGGGACGAGAAGGGCGGCTACCAAGGAGATAAGCATGCACAAGGTTTTGGGAGAGCGCTGGATGCTGCACCACGCCGGCTATTACGCCGACCCGCAAGCCACGCCGGCCGAACTATTGAACGACGCCACCGAGTGGATGGCCTACGCACGCGGCATTGTCGATCTGTTGTCGGAGTTGGTGTTCGAGGCGGATGCCGTGAACGTGCGGCGTCTGTCGCTGGCGATGGATGGCGTCAGTGTGTTGATGGATATGAGCGCGCGCTCCGTCGCTCAGGCTCATGGGCATTGGCTGGAGCATGCGCGAAGGGAGACTGGTGCGGCGACGGCGACGGCGACGGCGACGAGCGACGATGCATGACTTTCAGCACGGTTCGATGCATGACTTTCAGCATGGGAGAAGCGAGGTGGAGGTAGTCCATTGCATCTAACTACCTCTGTCCCGCTTTTTTTCTCGTTTTGTTTCTGCTTCCGTCTCGTTTTGTTTCTCTGGCCCAGCCCATAACTGCGCAACGGACATCGGCGTCCGTCTGGAGGCCTTCATGAAACGACCGATCATTGCCACAACTATCGCGCTCGGTCTTGCCTGCATTGGCAGCGTCAGTGCCGCCCAAGACGAGATCCGCACCACCAACTTGCAATACGTCACCGTCAACGCACCACCAGGCCAATACGAAACCTACACTGTCGACTTGCACAAGGGTTACGGCTTGGAAGCCTTTGTCGGCAACACACACAAGCAGTACATGCAAGCGCAGCGGGCAGCTGAGCGGTCGGAAGCCCTGCGGAAACAGGGTATGGCCCAGCGGCCGCTGGTCGCCGTGGCCGTCGACAACTCGACCGGCCCTGGCGTGGCAAAACAGTTCCAGCTGATCGACGCCAACCGAAACACGGTGGCCATCGTCAACGTGTACTGCAAGCAGTACGTACGGGCGGGCGGCCCACGGTGTCAGTTGGTTGCTCGTTCGTTCGGGTCAACGAATAGCCAGCGTCTGGCGTCGAGGCATGCGGGGCACCACGAACGGATGGTGGCGTATCGGCATGGCTGAGCGGGGATGCGCCGTGTTTGTTTACTACCCGCGACGGACCGACGGCGTTCTGCTGTCAGTCCGTCGCCGCGGAGGCGGTCAGGCGCTGAGCGTGTTGCTTCGGCCAGACGATGCCTCCTTTAGCTTGAATTTGCTGGCGCGGCCGCTCAGCATGAGGGAAAGGAGCAGAGAAACGGGACGGAGTTAGTTGATGACGTTTAACTACCTCCGCCCCGTTTTGTTCGGCTCCACTCAAGCGTCAGGCTCGCAGACCATGCTCACCGTTTCCCGAATAAAGACGCTTCCTGATGACATTGAGGTGCTGAGCGCACCGGCGAATCTCGAGGGCCTGCGATTCGTCGCTCGCCTCGTTGACGAGTTTCGATCAGGATCCAATACCTTTTCCGAACCGGGCGAAGCCCTCTTTGAAGTTCGTGTCTCGGGCGAGCTGGTGGCGATCGGCGGGTTGAATGTCGATCCCTACACATCAAGCCGCGCCGTGGGCCGTGTGCGACGTACCTATGTCCATCCTGAGCACCGAAGCCGTGGTATCGGTGCGGCACTCATCGAAGCCATCGAGAAGCATGCCCACGGCAAGTTCGACTTACTGCGCCTGCGCACCGAGAGTGAGGCGGCGAGTCGGTTTTACGTTCGCGTTGGGTTTTCGCTTGTCTCCGGTGATCCGGAGGTAAGTCATGTCAAATGTCTGCGTCATCCGTAGAACTTCATCGCGCACGGGCCTTGGCGCCTCAGCGGCTTGTATCGTCTAGGCCGGGCTCAAGGCAGTCAGAGTCGTCATGCTGTGTCAGCCATTATGAAATCGCGCACCGTGACTCATGTTTTCTCAGTTTTTGACTTGCGCCGCACTGCGTCGATGCCCGTCGCGATGTCATCGCTTTGACTCTATGCAGAAATGCTCTGCCATTCACGCTTATATCAATCGCAGCGGCGCGAAGTCGGCTGAACCTTGATGGCGCGCGTTCTGTAAAGACAAACCCTTTCACTCGGAGTTGAAGACGTTGAACGTTTCATTCAAAGGCCTGGGCCGTTCCATCGGCCTATCGGTTGCGCTGGCACTGATTGCGCCGTCGGTGATGGCAAATTCTTTCGTTCACCCGGGCGCCTTGCATACCCAGGCCGATTTCGACCGTATGAAGACTCAGGTGGCGCAACACGCGCAACCTTGGACGGATGGCTGGAATGTGCTGATCAAGAATTCCCATGCGTCACTGAACTGGACAGCGCGCCCTCAGGCCATGATCTACCGCGGTTATGACCGCACCCACCCAGAGAACTACGCGGTGCTGTTCAACGACGCGGCGGCTGCGTATGCGCTTGCCCTGCGCTGGAAGGTGAGTGGTGATGACGCCTATGCCGACAAGGCCGTCGCCATTCTGGACGCGTGGTCCAAGACCTTGACCGGCATCAACGGCACATCCGATAAGTTTCTGGCGTCCGGTATCTACGGCTACCAGCTCGCCAATGCAGCGGAGATCATGCGCAGTTACAAGCACTGGTCGGCGCAGGATGTCGCGCGCTTCAAGACGATGATGCTCAACGTGTTCTATCCGATGAACCATCAGTTCCTGATGCATCACAACGGCGCAAAGATCGATCACTACTGGGCCAACTGGGACCTGGCCAACATGTCATCCATGCTAGCCATCGGCATCCTGGCGGATCGTCGGGACATCTATGACGAGGCCATCGAATACTTCAAGCATGGTGAAGGCAACGGCTCCATCGAACATGTAGTGTGGAAGATCTATCCCGACGGCCTTGGGCAGACCCAGGAAAGCGGGCGCGACCAGGGGCACAACACTCTCAACGTGGCGCTATTGGGCGCATTCTGCCAGATGGCCTGGAATCAACACGACGACCTGTTTGGCTATGACGACAATCGCGCACTCAAGGGTGTCGAATACATCGCCAAATACAACCTCGGCTATGACGTTCCCTATACGACCTACAGCAACAGCGATGTAACGCAACCAACTATCTCAAGCGCGGGGCGTGGCAATACCCGCCCGGTGTGGGAGCTGTTCTACAACCACTACGTGGTGCTCAAAGGACTCAATGCCCCTTATCTCCGTATGGCCGCCGAGAAAGTGCGCCCTGAGGGCGGTGGCGGCAACTACGGCCCTAATAGCGGCGGATTCGACCAGCTTGGATACGGCACGCTGACATATACGTTGAAGTAGTGGCTGGATGGGGCCGCTTACTTCACTGTGTAGAGCTCGCTGGCGATCTTCCAGGCCGATCCCACTTTGACCAGTTGCAACACTTTCCATCCGGATGAAGAACTGCGGTTCCCGGATACGGTTTCCGTAACGAAGTCGAGCGAGGCCTGTGCCAGGGGGCCATCCTGTTCGATGCGAATGTTGTAGAAGGCCTGGCGATAACGTCGGCCGTTGGCGAAAACCGCCCGCCGAAAGTCTTCGTAGCGACGCAGATCTGGCGGATGGTCGAGTGCGGTGGACTCTTGAACGGACGCAAAGGGAATGTTGTCGTCGAGAAGCAACGCACGAAAGCCAGCCTCGTCGCGCTCCGTCACGCAGCGAGTATAAGTTCGCAGCAGCAGCTCAATGGATTGACGATCGGCGCTGCTGGTTTGATGAGTTACCGAAAGGCGGGGCGACGCAACTACCAGGGTTGCCCCGAATAGCCCGATGGCCAGCACGCCGACGTGTGCAAGGATTCGCTTCATACGCTTAGATCCTGGTGATGGGGAACGCCAAGTATTCGATGTGGTAGATCTGCATGTCCAAGTCTGGATAGCGCTTTCACGCCATAAACGCGAGTGCTTTTAAAACCATTGACGAGGTTTCGGCGACCTCGGTGACCGCCTGAGGCCACCGATCCCGTGGCAGCCGCTTGCGCCACACCGCATCCGCTTCTCCTGAGGTTGTAGGCCAGCGCTTACAACCAAGGCATTGTGTCGCATGACCAATGGAAGTTCCGCATCAACCAGCGCAATCTTCGCGCCGCACCAGGGCGGCCGCCTTTGATGCTGCGTTCAAACGTCAGCGAATGCCAATAGCGCGAAGAAAATAATGCGCTCCTCTCGCAGGAAAACGGAGCCCGGCGTACGTACAACGTCTTACGTCGGGTCGATGCCTATGCCATGGCTCGTTTGGGCATCTCGCAAATGTGTACACACTCACATACTCACGGAGAATGAGATGTCCAATCAATTCACTGTGGCACAGCAAAATCTAGGTCTTACCCAGTTGGAACTGGGCAAGGCAGATGCCGCACTACAGCAGCTCGGAGTTTTGGCTCCTGCCACCGTGCAAAATGATCGTGGCCAGGAGATTCTGGCGGCGGTTAAACGGCTCGATGCACAGCAAGGCCTCACCAAGCTCAATCAGACCTTGGATCCCGGCCTTGTTGCCGCCATCGTCGCAGCCTCCAAGCGGTTTTGTAGTGTGGCGGACACGCCGCCGCAGACTCAGGGTGTGCATGTCCTGAACTACGGCACGCCCATCGGAACATGGCCGCGCGGCAATCTCTCGTACTACATCAACACGGATGGCATCCAGGGTCTCGACCCGGCCGTGGCGTACGACATCATTGATAAAGCGTATGCGGCCTATGCGGATGTTCAGCCGTTCTTTCTCTTCACCCCGGGCGGCCCTGATTGATAGTGACCTCAAGGCCCACTTCATCGATTTCAGGAAGGATGGCACCCCGGGTTCCGGCAAAGGCAAGCCTCCGACGGATGGGAATCTGTATCTCGATTCGACGATCAACTGGAGTGCCGACGGTTTGAAATCCGTCGTGTTGCACGAGATAGGTCATACGCTTGGACTGGGGCATTCCACCAATCCGCTATCGATCATGTATCCCTATTCAAAGTCCGGGCCGGTGGTGTCCGGCAACCTGGATTCGGAGACAATCCAGGCGCTTCAGGGGATGTACGGGTGGCTGCCGCAGCAATGTCTGAGTGATCGAGCTTCCACGGATGGCCCTTCGCTTGCCTATGTCGTCGAGCCGTCTCTTTCGGGTTCGGGTTTGACCCAAGTGTTCATGGTGTGGACTGGCTCCGAGGGCGACTCGTCTATCTACTTTTCCTCCAGCAACGATGGTCTCTCGTGGAGCCCGCAGCAGCCCATCAGCGGCGTGGGTTCGTC
This sequence comes from Dyella sp. OK004, assembly GCF_900114495.1. GTDB lineage: Bacteria > Pseudomonadota > Gammaproteobacteria > Xanthomonadales > Rhodanobacteraceae > Dyella_D. Next base: position 47,715 of record NZ_FOZI01000003.1, read on the forward strand.
GATCGGTCCCTCGCTGGCGACCTTCCATCCACCTTCATCCGATGGCGATTCCCGCGTCGGCCTCATCATGGCCTGGAAGGGTGTGGGTGACGATTCGAGTATCTGGTGGTCGGTGAACACCACCCTGCAGGTTGACGGCTGGGCCGAACAACAACGGCTCGACGTGGGCACGTCGTCGCGGCCATCGATCGTGGAATTCAACCATCAGATAGCGCTCGCCTGGAAAGGTGCAGGCAACGATTCGAGTATCTGGTGGACAAAACGGGGCAGCAATGGCCAGTGGGAGCCACAGAAACAAATCGCCGGTCGCGGAACCTCATGCGGACCGACGCTCATTTTTTATGCCGGACAACTCCACATGTTCTGGAAGGGCATTGATGGCGACAGCAATGTCTATCACGCCGTTCTGATCGATGAACTCAATGAGATATGGGGCCCCCAGGAGGTCGTCACCTTTACCGACGCGGGCAATTTGAATTCAGGCGAATCTCCGGTTTGCATTGGGACGCAGTCCGAGCTATCGGCGACCGTCCACGGCCAGGAGATCGTGCTCGCCTGGCGAGGTATTCCCGGCGACGACTCGTTGTGGTTCAGCCGCTTCAACAAAAACCTTCCGCTGGAAGGCCAGATCAGCATACCGAATGTAGGGAGTGCTGCTGGCCCCAGCGTTACCGATGTCAGCGGTCGACTGGTGCTCGCGTGGCGAGGTGTTGGGGGCGATCGGAACTTGTGGGTCTCGAGACTTTGAGCCCGCAGTGCTTCGCGCCGCACTTCTACAGTCGATAAGTATCGGGGGGATCGCTTTGCAGTGACGAGCGGCTCGATCGCTTGCAAGGATAGGCGGTCGCCAAGGCACTGATGATGACGCTCGCCGCTGGATCACCCAGGCGTTGATCGTGCAGTGCGGTGAGATGGCTATAGACGGTGGCAGCAAGGTCCTGGCTCGATAGGCCTTGTGGGCGGCACTATTGTCGCCCGACGGCGTTGTCCGCCACGCCCAGAATGTGGGCGGTGGCTCGCGTGGTGGACAACTCCCGTTTCCTGGCGTCGTCTACCGGCCCTGCCTTGAGCGTTCTCTCGTCAATACCGGACAAGATCTCTTTGGCGGTCATCGGTCGATGAGAGTAGATATGCCAGTGAAACACGCCCGTTTTTGTCGTCCTGGATGACAAAACCATTTCATTCACTCACCGCGCTGGCGCGTTGCAACCATTTCGCGCTCACCCGCATCTATCCCTATCAACGGGACTCTGCTTGATTTAGGTCGGTTCCGTTCGCGGCGGCCCGGCCCGTCGGCGTGTTCGTGCTTTGCATTCCAGTCCAACGAGACGGCGACATCGTGTGATGTCGGCGAGTGCTTTCGTGCGCCCGATTCAAGCGAGGAACCTACCTATGCGTTCACTATTGTTTGTTGTCATGCTCGCGAGTTTGCAGTCTGCGGCGGCCACCGAATCTGGCCATGCGGTCGAGATCATCAATGGCGTGCGCGGCGATGTTGTGTCGTTCGCTGTCGCGCCCGCCGGTAGTGAGCGTTGGGTGAAGCTGGATATGCGCCGCAACCCGCTGGAATACGGTAGGGCCATGACGGTCGACATTACCGACGCCAGTACGGAGCAGGTTAGTGACGACTGCTTGCACGATCTGCGCACGGTATTTATGGACGGTAGGGTCGTGCTTACGCGCGACTTTGATATATGCAGCCATCCTATCTATCGCCTTAGCCCGCGCTCGTACTACGTCAGCATCGATCCACGTGGGTGACGGCAGGTCGCGGAGGCGAATCCGATCCCCATGGCTTGATCAAGGCGGATCTCGATCAGGGTGGATGCGTTGCTGCATGTCCGCCGCGCCCGCCTTACCACACTCGTTCACAAACGCTGCCTTGATCGCGTCGGGGCTGTCGAAGTGCAGGGTGGCGACCATGTAGGCGTCCACCGCGCCTACCTTACGGATAAGTAAGTTTCCCGTAGCCCGTGGGTCATGTCGCCTCCCTACTGTCAGGGAGCTAACAAACGGCGTGGCTGTTTCTACATGCGAGGGGCTATGAAGAATCATCATCAGCGCGGCATCCGCGCCGCCATGCCTTGCTTGCGCAAGCGTGCTATCGGCTCGGCCATTGGCCTAGCCATCATCGGTTGGTCATCGATCGCTTGTGCTTATGGCATGGATGGGCTGAGTACCGGTACAGCCTCTGCGGGTGGCGATGAGCAACAGTCGACCGGACCCAAGACCGACGCAACCAAACGCAAGTCCGACAAGGTGGTCAACTTGAATGGCGTGTCGGTCACGGCACAGACCGAGGCGCAGGTGCCCCCGACGGCGGCATTTACCGAAAGTGTGATCAGCGCAGAGACCATACGTAATCTGTCGCCCGGCCCCAGTACGACGGCGCAGACGATGCTCAATCAGGAGCCTTCGATCTTTGCATATACCAATGGTCCGATGGGTGTCGAAACCACCATCTATTTCCGCGCGTTCAACTCGAGCCAGTTCGCCGAGACTTACGCCGGCGTGGCACTCAACGACGTGTTCAATGGCGGTGTGACGAATCAGGCCGAGAATCGCAACAATGTGCTGATCACGCCGAACAACCTGCAATCGGTGCAGCTGTATCGCGGCATCAATAACCCCGCGGTCAACTCGTACAACTCGTTGGGCGGTACGGTGAACTACATTCCCCGGCAACCGGGTGATGTGTATGGCGGCGAAGTGGGTTTGAGCTACGGCAGCTTCCATACCTATGGCTGGCACGCGACGCTGGATACCGGTGATTGGAACGGCGTGAAACAGATTCTGTCGTTCGAGCAGAACGGTAGTCATGGCTGGATTCAGAACACCAACGATCACAACAACAACTTGTACTGGGGTCTGACGTACGCCATCGACGACAGCAACCACGTCTATAACTACTTTCTCTACAACAACAATGCCGGCTACGCGCCATTCAATATGCCGGTGGCGCTCTTGCGCCAGTACGGCAATAGCTATCAATGGCCTAAGAACTGGACCAACTCGTACATGAAGGACACGAACTGGATGGATGTGCTCGGCTGGAAATCCCAGTTCGCAGACAACATCCGGTTCGAGAGTAAGTTGTTTTTCGGCAGAAACGAATACCTGCGGAACTCGTATTCGAACCCGGCTTATCAGCAGAGTGATACGCAGCCCTACAACCTGGAAGATACGCCGAGCGGCTATGCGTTCTGGCTGAATAACCCGAACGGCCCGACTTACGATCCGGCGGCGGTATTCGGCACGGTCCAGGACGGCACCGCTTACCATTTCTATGGTTACACCACCGAAGGTATCGGCGACACGTCAACCTTGACCCTTAGCCTGCCGCAGAACGAGATCACTGTGGGCGGCAATATCACCTACGGCAAGCTGCATTCGCGTGAATACTGGTACGGCTCGCAGCCGGTGCCGCAGATCGATGGCTACAACAATACGTGGGACGAGCACGATCATCGTACGCTGGGATCTGTTTTCGCTCAGGACGAGATCGCGCTGCTGGATGGCAAGCTACATATCACGCCGGGTGTGAAGTACATCTATGCCAAGACCACGAACCACGATGTGGTTGGCATCTACTATCCCATCGCTGGAAGAGTAAAAGATACCGAGCATTTCCTGTCGCCGACCATCGGGTTGAATTACGAGGTCATGGAAGGCCTGAATGTTTACGGTGGCTACGGAAAGAACTTCAAATTGCCCGACATCTCCGCCTATTACGGCGCGTTCCAGTCGGATGCCTCTGGCAACCCCACCATCGTTCCGCCCAAGGTCAAGCCCGAGTACGTCGAGGATTTCGAACTCGGCGCGCGCTACCAAATCGATGGCTTCAGTGCGGCGCTCAATGGCTACCGCGAGAACTTCACGAATACATTCGTGACATCGACCGACCCAGTGACCTTGTTGAGCACCTTCAAAAATGGCGGCAGATCGCGTTACCAGGGCGTTGAGTTGCAATTGAAGCAGGACTGGGATGCCGGCGCGTTTGGCGGTCTGAGCCTCTATTTCAACTATGCGCATAACCAGGCGAAGTTCACGTCGTCGTTTAGCTCGGATTTTGCGGGACAGGTAACAGCGGGGCAGCCGCTTGCCGGTGTGCCGCAGAACCTCATCAGCACTGGCATCGTCTGGCGATGGAATGGCTGGCGGGTCAACGCGGACGCTCGTTACGTCGACAAGCAATACATCGACCAGCTGTTTGCCGGCACGCCCACCGCCTCGACGATCAAGTCCTATGCAGTGGTCAACCTCGGTGTGAACAAGACGATTGCGCTCGACAAGTCCGGCTTTGTGAAGCAGCTCAAGTTCGGCCTGAATATCGACAACCTGTTCAACCGGCGCTATCTCAACACGGCGTTTACCGATACCGATGTCAATGGCAACAGCTTCATCCGCGGCATTGTTGCGGCGCCGCGTTCGGTGATGGGTAGCGTTGCCGTCGATTTCTAAGCTGATGGTTGCGGCCAGATTGATGTGGCCGGAAACGGGGCGGGGTAGCTAAGCGCAACTAACTATCTCCGCCCCGTTTTTGTTGCCAGCTCGCCTTTCCCTGCGAACAGGGGGGGGCGGATACCTGCGCGAGTTCTTTTGGAGACGGGCAGGGGGCGGGGCAAATCGGCAGCGCTTATAAGTAGCTGAGCAAGGGGTGACGCCGCCGCACCTTCAGCGCCGCGTACCATCGCGCGCATGGATACAGCGCCACCAGAATCGCCACCCAGATCAGATAGACCATCGGCAGGCTTACGCCCCAATGCGCCTTGGCCAGGCGTGAGGTATCGCCAAGGAAGTTGATGAAGTCAGATGGCGGTACACCCTGCGCCAGGCCCACCAGTACCGCGAGCCCATGGATGAGGTAGATGTGCAACAGATAGGTGAATAGCGGCGTGCGCCCGTAGGCCAGCAGGGCGCGCTCCGGCCAGCCGCGCAAACGTTCCAGCCCCAACGAAAGACCCAGCGATACGCCAAGCGTGGCGAGCACGTACAGCAGTGACGGCGGATATTTGGAAACGTTGATGAAGGAGATGAAGGTGTGCACGCTGTCGGTCTGTTGGCTCCATGGCGCCTGGTCGCCGTAGCCGTTGAGTAGGCGCAGCACGAGAAAGACCAGCAGGCAGGCCGCGGCAAGCAATGCAAGCGTGCGTCTGCGTGTTGCGTCGGTCTGCACGAATACATGCCCGCACCCGTAGCCAAGACACATGATGCCGAACCACGGAATCAGCGGATAAGCCACCAGTCCCGGCCCGAACGGTGGCTCGCCGAGTTGCATGAGCAGCGCCCACACGGGTGCGAATGGGCCGAAGGATGCCGCATCCACCGAGGCCAGCGCGTTGTGCCCGGCGACAATCACCATCCCGATCAGCAACACCGCGCGCGCGGGTAGATAGATGAGCGCCGCCATCAACATCATGCTGCCGCCAATCGCCCATATCACTTGCATGAAAGCGAATGGCAGCGCGAAGTTGAAGGCGAAGCTGATCACCGTCAATTCCAGCGCGATCAGCCAGAGGCCGCGAGACAGCAGGAAACGGGCGAGCTCCGAACGGCTTTTGCCATTCTCGCGCTGCAAATAGATGGAGGTGCCCGCGAGAAACACGAACGTAGGCGCGCAAAGATGCGTGACCCAGCGTGTCGCAAACAGCATCAGCGTGGTCTTTTCCGGATCCGTCGGGCTGAACTCAAACGCCTGGACATGAAAGAAGTCGCGGGTGTGATCGAGCACCATCAACGCCAGCACCAGGCCCCGCAGCAGATCGACCACCCTGATGCGTCGGCGAGCCGCTTCGGCGTCCGCGCCAGCGGCCGTAAGCGTGGCGGTTTGCTGCAGCGCGGATTCGTCGTTCATGAGGCTCGCCGGATGATTTGCGGAGAGCACTAGAGGTGGCGGGCAAAGCATGTGAGCGTTGCGTCGCTCACCGTTTCGCACGCGCAACCCCTGTCTCGTGCCCGTACCGATAAAGCCGCTTGCGCGGTCCCATACCCTGCACAGCTTTGCGGGATGGTAATCACACGGCCTCTCAAAGCAAGTGCTGGCCGGGAAGTGCAGGGGGGCACCCCTCTCCAGGCAGAGACCCTGGGAGCCAATCCCAAGCCCCTTCTTCCCGTTCTGTCCGAGAGTTTTTAGTGGTTCGTTCTCGCGTAAAAACATGCGCCAGGATTCACCGGGCAGTAACTCCCACGACAGCATGCTCCACGCTCCAATCAACGCGGAGGTGGTCATGGGCATTCTGGATACGTTAGGTGAAGTTGCAGGTGCAGTGGCAGCCGTCGAGGCCGCCGAGAAGCTTGATCCGAACGCGGGTCTTCTGACGAAAGGCCTGGCTGCCGTTGCCGGCTTCAAGGGTGCGGGTGCGCTCGAGTCGATGGTCGAGAAGAAGGAAGGCGAGGCTGAAGCGACCGACGGCGATACGCAGACTAGCGACTCGCAAGCCTGATTGGCTGATGGGTTATTTCAAGGGCCGGTCACCTGTGGTGGCTGGCCCTTGTGCTGTCTGGGGTAATGGCAGCTACGCCGCTACCTCGATGCACTCTTGTTCGCGCCCTGTCAGCACCTTGCGACCGATACTCCGCGCCGTATCCAGAAGCAGATTCAAGTCCGATGCTTCAGGTTGGATGAGGAGTTCTGACGTGACTACGCGTGCGCCGCAGTAGTTGAAGATGCCATGGTCAATCTGAGTCCTCATTGCGCCGAAGTAGCCGTGGCGCGCGTAGGTTCTTTGGTTGGCGCCTGCACTTGCAATGAGATGTACAGGTAGGTGTTGGAGTCGTTTTATGAGTTTGCCATCGGGGCCTTCGTCATAGGCCCAGCCGTTGGCGAACACGCGATCGATCCATCCCTTCAGCAGGGCTGGCATGGACCACCAGTAAACGGGGTAGACCAACACCAGCGCATCTGCGCGATCCAGTCGTGCCTGCTCAACGGAGACGTCTGTCGATATCGTGGCTTCACGAAGATGGACACCGACATCGGTTGCAGTGAAGCGAGGGTCGAACCCTTCGGCAGCTAGATCGGCAAATTCGATGGTGTGAGCTTCGCCCGATTGTGAAATGCCCTCGGCAACAGCTTTGGCCAAGCCGTGAGTGAACGAATGGGGGTTGGGATGCGCGATGACGATCAGTGCGTGCACGGGGGCTCCTGGGCGATTGCGAGCCGGGATGGGCTCTTATATACTTTTAGTAAGTTACTTTTGGTATGTAGGAGTGTCAAGCCTTGGCGAAATTGATTCCATTGGCATCAAAGCCGAGACGCCGGTTGTCGCGACAGGAGCGATACGAACAACTCGTTCGAGTCGCTTGGCAATTGGTGAGGGAGGAGGGAACGGAGGCACTTTCGCTAGGTAGGCTGTCAGAGCGGGCGGAAGTGACCAAGCCGGTTGTCTATGACCATTTCGGGACGCGAGCAGGCCTTCTTGCAGTGCTCTATCAGGATTTTGATGAGCGCCAAACGGCATTGATGGACGAGGCGTTGGATAAGAGCAAGTCAACACTCGCGAGCAGGGCGGCTGTTATTGCGTCCTCTTATGTCGAGTGCGTGCTGCTTCAAGGGCGCGAAATTCCCGGCGTGATCGCTGCACTTGCCGGCTCGCCCGAGCTGGAGAAGATCAAACGCGATTACCGATCGGTTTTCATCGAGAAGTGCCGTCGCGTACTTGCTCCCTTCGCCGAAGGAGTTGAGATTCCAACGGTCAGTCTGTGGGCGATGCTTGGCGCGGCCGATGCTTTGTCGGACGCGGCAGCTGTGGGTGACATCACGGCCGAGCAGGCCAAGGCGGAGTTGCTGGAGACCATCACCGCACTCGTTGCACGAGCCTCGCGTGGGAAGCCAGCAAAGTCTTCGCGTCGCGGGTAAGAAAGCAGAGAGCGGAGGCTCTCAGGCTAGTGGCAAGAAAACAGGTCAAGTTCACCTTTCAAGTTGAGTAGGTGAACCTAACCCCATTAGTGGACGGCGCGAAGGAGGAGCCTCATCCTATTTTCATGACCGGTGAGTGTGGCTGCACAGCTTGGGTTTGCTGCTGTTGATCCAGCTGGTGGTTGTTCTGAATCTGTTGGCCCTCTGCCTCGACGTTATGGGCCGGTCGGAGCGCCCCCGGGCCATCTACATCCACTCCCTTGCCACCCAACAGATAGCTGCGTTTCAAATCAGCGTGGTTGAGGGCAGACCATGCGAAATCTACGCAGTTATGGCGAGCATCTTTGTAGTAGGTGTTGAACCCATGTTTGTCGGGGTGCTGGCCGAAATCGTTGAGCTTGTCGTACTGCTGTTTGCTGACTTCCATCGTCCTTGAGTACAACGGGTCCTTGTAATTCTGGACGTCGTCTCTCGCGATGGCTCCCGGGCCGTCGATGTTCCCATGCTTGATGGGTGCAAAGCCGTAGCTCTGCGTCACATGTCCGTTGCTAGTGGTATAGAACATGTGACCGGGTAGAGAGGATGCTCCAGGATCTTCTTTGACCAACGGAGTTCCGGGTGCTGCGATATAGACGGTGACGGTGTACTTCTCATCTTCCATGACATGCCCCTTCACTCTCCGGTGTTATAGAACTCATCCACTCTCAACATTGTTTTGATGTCTTTGAAGATGGGTTGATCCTGGGTGGTTCTTACGATTGCGACGTAATGCCCATCGCGGGTGGCACGAAACCCTGCAATCAAGACGTTGGAAGTTTTGCCATCAGTGGCATAAAGGTGCATATGGGCAATAGGGTGGTCGGCCTTTACAGCAGTCCCATAAGCAGTGGCCAGGATGGTGTCGTTGTCCTCCGTAGGAACAGGGAGGCGACGCTTACCTTCTTCGAGGAAAACTTGGACTTCAATGGGCAAATTCTGCTGTTGAATCGCATCTTCGACCGCGCCTTTCTCAGTCTGGGGGAAATCCAAGGCAACCATCAGACGGCGACGAGTATCGATCTCGCCTTTTTCCACCCAGAAATCGATGGTGGCGACGTTGTCGGCCTTGTCCATCGCATAAGGTTTTGTGATTGGCGGAATCGGATGCTTGGCGGGAGATGAGGCTGTTGCCAGCGATACGATCATGTATCCGATGGCGATGCCAAAAGCTTTAATCAGTCTGTTCGTCATGAGATTCCGCTCCTTGGGACGAACGGCATTCTTGCATGCCTTTGTGGGTCTCGATGGTGGCATGGTCTGAGCGGTCTTGTTCCATTCAGTGGGGGAGTTAGTTGATCCCAGAAGCTTCGCCATGATCCTTCTTACGCTGGCTTCTTTACGCATGTCTTCTGTGTAAACACCAACACCATCGGCGTCGTCATCACCGTCGTCAAAATCGCCATGATCAACAGGATCGTATACATCCGCTGATCGATGGCGCCGATATCCAGCCCGACCTTGATGACGATCAGCTCCATCAAACCGCGCGCGTTCATCAGCGATCCCACCGCAAAGCTCGTGCACCACGAACGGCCAGCCATGCGTGCGCCGGCAACACCGCCCAACACTTTGCCCACGATCGCGACTGCCAGCACGGCAGCCATGGCGAGGCCGGCGCCGCCGGTGAGCATGTCGGGTGTGGTGTTGAGGCCGGAAAGCACGAAGAAGATCGGTAGCAGTACCAGCACGGCGACGTGTTCGATGCGTTCGATCAGCGAGTGAAGCAGGCGGTCGTCGCGTGGCAGACAGAGGCCGAACAGGAAGGCGCCGAATACCGCGTGCAGGCCGAGCCAGTCGGTGATGGCAGCGAAGCCGATGGCGCCGGCGAGCAGGATCGCCAGCAGCGTATTGGCAGGGCGGCCATCCGGCGCCCGGCGAGCCAGTAGTCGGACGAGCAGCGGGCGCAGCAAACCCAGTCCGATGATCGACACAGCGGCCAGGCCGATGCAGGTCCGCCAGAACGGTGCCCAGTTGCCATGGGCGGAGATGAGCGCTACCACCAGCGCCAGCGCGATCCAAGCGAACACGTCGGTGACCGCTGCGGCGGCGATCGCCAGTTGCCCGGGTTCGCTTTGCGTGAGGTGGCGATCTTTGAGGATGCGCGCCATCACCGGCAGCGCCGTGATCGCCACGGAAACGGCGATAAACATCGCGAACGGCCAGAAGCCAATGCCGCGTGGCGCGTAGCCCGCGTAGAGCATGGGCCCTATGCATAGCCCGAGTGCGGCGGGCAGGAGAACGGCGAGGCCGCCCACATAGCTGGCATCCCGTAGTTGCCGCCCAGCGCCGCTGGGAAAGCGCAATTCGGCGCCGACGATGAACATGAAAAGCACCAGCCCGATCGTGCTGAGGCTGTTCAATCCACTAAGCGTCGATGGTGCGAAGAGCGTGCCCTGCCAGGTGGGCGCGATGGCACCGAACACGATCGGCCCCAGCAGCAGGCCGGTGATCATTTCGCCGACCACGGCGGGCTGCCCCAGCCAACGCAGCGCCCACGACACGGCTCTGGATACGACCAGGATCACCAGCAACTGCACCAATAGAGTCGGGTGACCCATCCTTTTCTCCCCCGCGACCGATAGCAGGGAAGCATAGGTGACGGTCAACTTTCAGCCAAGGATGATGGGGAATATCAACCGCCCCTGTGGTTTTGTTAGTCGGGACTCTGCTCAATGGAAAGCTTCCGCCCAGCGGAGCAGCGATTGGACGTTGAAGTCCTTAGGTGAGAATGGATGCCGTCAGTAAGTCGCTCATCTATTCGCCATGCCATGGTGCCGCTAAAGTGCGCGCCATGCATATCCGACCGTTTGTCGAAACTGACTGGCCTCAAGTCTGGCCGATCGTGCGTGATGTGGTGCAGGCGCAGGAGACGTTCGTCTTCGATCCCGCTATGACCATGTCGCAGGCGCACGATATCTGGGTTGAGAGGGCGCCTGGACTGACTGTGGTCGCGGTAGACGGCGAGCGTGTCCTCGGTACGGCCAAGATGGGAGCCAATCGCCCCGGCCCGGGATCGCATGTGTCGACGGCCAGCTTCATGGTCGCGGGCGATGCCCGCGGGCGTGGCGTGGGCACGGCGTTATGCCAGTTCGCGATGGCTTGGGCACGGTCGGACGGATACGCGGGCATGCAATTCAACGCGGTCGTTGAATCCAATCGCTCGGCTGTTGAACTCTATCGTCGGCTCGGCTTCGATATCGTGGGCACCGTTCCCGGTGCCTTCGCGCATCCCTCGCTAGGTCGCGTTGGGTTGCATGTCATGTACTACGCCTTCTAGTCGACGTCGCATTCGAGGTCGCTGGGATGGAAAGGCCCGGGCGGTGTATCTGTCGATGCGCTGCCCGGGTCGATCAGCCGCGCACGTCGGGTGTGTCGACCGTGCCTTCGGCGGGGGCGCGCTTCAACAGCACGGCCAGCACCGGCGGCGTCACCATCGCCGTTAGCAGCGACATCGCCACAATGATGGCGTACATGCGGTCGCTGAACACGCCAGCCGCAAGGCCGAGGCTGGCAATCACCACACCCACTTCACCGCGTGGCACCATGCCGAAGCCGACGAGGGTGGCGCTGCGCTTGCCGAGTGAGAGCGCACCGAGAAAGCCGCCAGCGAGTTTGGAGATGATCGCGATCACGGTGACTACGGCGAGCATGATCAGCGCATCAGCATTGCCGAGCTGGTGCAGGTCGATCTTGCTGCCGGTGATGACGAAGAAGAACGGGGTGAGCAGGGCGAGCAGCGGCTGCACCTGTTTCTCCAGCGTGTGCTGCTGGCGCGTTTCCGAGGCGATCATGCCGGCGAGGAAGGCGCCGATAATGGCGGCCAGGCCGAACAGGGTGGAGACGTAAGCCAGGCCGAGGCACAGCGCCAGCACCACAGCGAGTGCGGAGTGCTGTCCATGCGGCTTGTCCAGCCAGCTGGAATTCCAGCGCATGGCGCGCGCGCCGCCCAGGCCGATCACCGCGATGAAACCGATGGCACCGGCCAGCGTGGTAACCAGGTGCATCACGTTGAAACCTTCGCCGCCCTGCAGCGACACCACCACGCCAAGTAGCAGCATGGCGAGGATGTCGTCGATCACGGCAGCGCCGAGGATCACCTTGCTCTCGGTGCGCTGCAGCGCGTTCAATTCCTGCAATACGCGTGCGGTGATGCCAGCAGAAGTAGCGACGAAAGCGGCCGCAACAAATAGCGACTTGCCCCAATCGAAGCCGCTGGTATGCGCCCACACGCCGCCCATGGCGAACGGCACGATGACGCCGAGCACGCCGACGAGGAAGGCCACTTTGCCGACCTTCTTCAAATCTTCCAGTCGCGTTTCCAGACCCACTGCGAACAACAGCAGCACCACGCCGATCTCAGCCAGCACATCCAGCGGCGTGCCGACGGCGATCTGGTCGGGGGTGATCCAGCCGAGCAGCGAGGGACCGACCACGCAGCCCGCGGCGATCTCGCCGACGACACCAGGCAGCTTCAGGCGCTGGGCGATCTCACCACCGATCTGCGCCGCGACGAAGACGATGAAAAGGGTCAGCAGAATGTCGGCTGCGTGATGCATGCGGGGGTCCTTCCGAAAGCAAATATGCCTGGGATGCTACACGGTTGCGCGCTTGGGGGCATCGCGGCCCAGGCGGCTGAAAACCCAGCTGGCCGTGGCGGTGACGATGCCCAGCAGCAGCACGGTCCAGCGGAATGCGCCCACGTAGTCGTCGTGCGCGTGGCCTTGCAGCAGAGCCTCCATCAATAGCGAGGCCAGCGCGATGCCGAAGCTCATCGAGAGGTACTGCGCGGTGGAGGCCATCGACGACGCCATCGAGGCGTATTTCACGTCGAGGTCGTTGTAGATCAGCGTGTTCATGGCGGTGTACTGCAGACCCATGAAGCCGCCGTAGACGAACACCATCGGCGCGATCACCCATATCGGCGAGGTCTTGCCCAATAGTGCGAATGAGGCCAGCAGCACGGCAACGATCAGCGTATTGGTGAGCAGGAAGCGGCGATAGCCCATGCGCGTGAGTAAGCGGTTGATCACCCACTTCGCACAGATCGAACCCAGTGCTTGCGGCACCATCATCAGGCCGGCCATGGTGGGTGACCAGCCGCAACCGACCTGCAGGAACAGCACCAGCAATAGGAACATGCCGGAGACGCCGAGGCGGGTGAACAGGTTGCCAGCGAGCGATACCCATACGCTGCGCACGCGCAGCAGGGCGAGGTCGGCGACCGGGTGGGCGGTGCGACGGCTATGCCATACATAGATGCCGCCAAAGATCAGCGCGAGCACGCCGCTGATAGCGATCCTGGGCCATTGCCCGCCGCCGCCGCTGGCGACTTCCGACGCGGTCAGCAACATCGCCGAAGCCGTGGCAAACAGCAGGAAGCCGAGCATATCGAAGCGGTGCGGATCGTCCAGGCGGTAATCCGGCATCTCGCGCCGGTTCATCCAGTAACCGATGATGCCCACCGGTACGTTGATCAGGAAGATCAGGCGCCACGAGGTGTATTGCGCCAGCAGGCCACCGAGCAGCGGGCCTAGTACGGAGCCTAAAAGACCGACGGTGGCCACGGTGCTCATGGAGCGCACGAAGTCGCGCTTGTCGATGCTGCGCACCAGCACATAGCGGCCCACCGGCATCAGCGCTGCGCCACCTAAACCCTGCAGCACGCGTGCGGCGACCAGTTGGGGCAGCGTTTGCGCCATGCCGCATAGCAGCGAGCCGATGGTGAACACGGCGATGGCTGCGGCGAACACGCGCCGTGTGCCGAAGCGATCACATACCCAGGGGCTGGCAGGAATGAAAATAGCCAGGGTCAGCACGTAGCTGGTCAGCGCGATGCGCATGCCCAGCGGCGTAACGCCCAGTGCTTCGGCCATGGCGGGCACGGCGGTGTTGACGATGGTGGAGTCGAGCGCCTGCATAAAGAAGGCGGCGGCGACCAGCCAGATCAGGCCGCGGTAGCGTTCGCGCGACGAAACGGGCGGAGGTGTGCCGGTTTCGGGACCGGTGGGGCCGGAAGGTGGGGGCACTTCCGTGGCGGCGAAATGTTCGGGCATGACCTGCACAATGATAGCTGCTATGGCACCTTGCTTTTCGCAGTGGGCGCCACCAAAGTCAGGACAGTTTCACCACGAATCCGATCGAACACGGGGTCGCCATGCGATGTCGTTTCGACCACCGCGCCGGGGCGTCCTCGCCTCGGCGCGTCTTTTTGTACCCATGGCGCGGGAGCGCGCCTATAGATAGGACATCGTCATGAGTATCAAGCCACCCATCGTTCTCTCCCGTCTCGACCTAGAGCGCATCGAAGCCTTGCTGGAGCGCATGCCGCTTGCGCAGGCGGAGGGTTATGCCACCTTGCGCGCCGAGCTGGATCGAGCGGAGGTGCTGGAGCCGGCCGCCATGCCGAACGACGTGGTGACCATGAATTCCCGCGTGACCTTCGAGGATGAGGCGCAGGGCGAAAAGCTCACCTTGACCTTGGTGTATCCGGCTGCGGCGGGTGCCGCCGGTACGGTGTCGATCCTGGCGCCCGTTGGTAGTGCGTTGCTGGGCTTGACCAAAGGTCAGCACATTGACTGGCCGACACCCGATGGCAAGCAGCGGCGGCTGCATGTGCTGGGGATCGAGTATCAGCCGGAGGCGGCGGGGCATTTGCACCGTTGAGCTTTACTCCTCTCCCTGTTCACAGGGGGAGGTTGGGAGGGGGTAGCTCTTGCGACAACCTTTCCCGAGCACTTTCTCAAGTACTTACCCCTCCCCAACCCTCCCCTGTCCCACGGGACTAGCTTCGCGTCGCAAGCAGGGGAGGGAGCAAAAGCACTAATCCCACTTCTTTTGAAAGCCCACCTGGAACCCCCCAGGCAGCAAGCCCACGATCCACGGCGACTTGCGGTGCTCAGCCCACAAGCCCACGCCCACGCCTAGCGCGGCGCCGGCCAGTACGTCGGTCTGCCAGTGCGCATGGTTCTTCATGCGCGCCACGGCGTCATAGACCGGCAACAGGGCCAGGGCATAAACAGCGGGGTGCTCGTCGCCATAGGTGGCGATGATCGGCGTTACCGCGGCGGTGATGGTGGACACCTCACCGCTGGGGAAGCTTTGTGCGTGGATGCCCTGAAACCATTGGTTGGGGCTTTTCGACTGGGTGGGGCGTTTGCGCTGGAAGGTCCATTTCAGGGCCTGGGCGCTGACGCTGGTGACCACGATGGAGTCCACCGAGCGCCACAGCGTATCGCCCAGCTGGTTGTCGTCGCCCAGCCATAACGCGCCGCCGGCGACGGAAAGCACGGTGCCGTAGAGCAGCACCTGCTGGTTGCTGCGCTTCCAGATGCCGGTGTTGTCGTAGTGAATGGTGTGGTCGATGCCGAGAGGGCCGCCTCCCGCCCAGGCGTTCTCAGGCAGCAGGGTTGTACACAGAACGATAACAAGCAGAAGCAGGATAAACCGCAGCGTGCGCATGGCCGTGTCCTCCCGCGGCAGGCGAACGCCGCCGCACCCGAGGGCGACCGTAGACCCGTCCGCTTTCGGGCGGCTTACTCGCTAAACTTCCCGAATGAACCAACGCCACACCACCACCATCCAGACCCGTGCCGCCGAGCTGCGCGAGCGTATCGAGCAAGCCAATTACCGTTATCACGTTCTCGACGACCCGGAGATCACCGACGCCGAGTACGACCGCCTGATGCGCGAACTGGAAGCGCTGGAGGCCGAGCATCCGGAGCTGGCTGCCGACGACTCGCCGACCCGCCGCGTCGGTGCTCGCGCGCAGGGCGGTTTTGCCGAAGTGCGTCATGCGCTGCCGATGTTGTCGCTGGGCAACGCTTTCGAGCAGGAAGGCGAGGGCGATCGCGAGCGCTTTCGCGAGGTCGCGGAATTCGAGCGGCGCATCGAGCAGACGCTGGATCGCCGCGAGCCGGTGTTCTCGGTGGAGCCCAAGCTCGATGGCCTGGCGATCAGCCTGCGCTACGAGAACGGCGTTTTCATGCAGGGCGCGACGCGCGGCGACGGCGAGACCGGCGAAGACGTGACCGCCAACCTGCGCACGGTCGGCGCGATTCCGCTGCGCCTGCGTGGAAGTGGCTGGCCGCGTGTACTGGAAGTACGCGGTGAAGTAATCATGCTGCGCAAGGATTTCGAGGCCTTCAACGAGCGTGCCCGCGCACAGGGCGAGAAGACCCTGGCCAATCCGCGCAATGGCGCCGCCGGTTCGCTGCGCCAGCTCGATCCGGCGATCACCAAGAAGCGCAAGCTCAGTTTCTTTGCCTACGCCATCGGCGTGGTGGAGGGCGGCGAGATGCCGCCGACGCATTCGCAGACCCTGCAGAAGCTGCGCGAGTGGGGCTTTCCGGTGTCGCCGGAAGTAGGCACGGCACGCGGCTTCAAGGGGTTGATCGCGTATTACCACCGCATCGGCGAGAAGCGCGACAAACTGCCGTACGACATCGATGGTGTGGTCTACAAGCTGGACGATTACGCCGGCCAGCAAGAGATGGGTTTTGTCTCGCGCGCGCCGCGTTGGGCCATCGCGCATAAATTTCCGGCGCAGGAACAGACCACCACGGTGGAGGCGATCGAGATTCAGATCGGCCGCACCGGTGCGGCGACACCGGTAGCGCGGCTGGCGCCAGTGCAAGTGGCTGGCGTGACGGTGACCAACGCGACGCTGCATAACGCCGATCAAGTAGCGCGCCTCGATGTGCGCGTGGGCGACACGGTGATCGTGCGCCGCGCGGGTGATGTGATTCCGGAAGTGGTGCGGGTGATTCCCGAGCATCGCCCGCCGCACACGGTGCCCTGGACGATGCCAGCACACTGTCCTGTATGCGGATCCGCACTATTGCGCGAGGAGGGCGAGGCGGCGTGGCGTTGCTCGGGCGGCCTGATCTGCGCGGCACAGCGCAAGGAAGCTCTGATCCATTTCGCGGCGCGTCGTGCGATGGATATCGAAGGCATCGGCGAGCGCTTTGTCGATGCGCTGGTTGACTTTGGCTACGTGCACACGCCGGCCGATCTGTATCGCCTGACCCTGGACGATTTCCTGGAGATGAAGCGACGTGCCGACGAGCGCGACGGCACCACCCCGGAAACAGTGAAGCAGGGCAAGGTTGCCACCAAGTGGGCCGAGAACCTGATTGAAGGCATCGAAGCCAGCAAGCACACGACCCTGCCGCGTTTTCTGTTTGCGCTGGGCATCATGCATATCGGCGAAAGCACCGCGAAGACGCTGGCCGCGTGGCTGGGTCGCCTGGAATACGTGCGCACCACACCGGAGCCGGTGTTGCAGGTGCTGCCGGATATTGGGGGCGAAGTTGCGCGTTCCATTGCGGGTTTCTTTGCGCAGGAAGGCAATCAGAAAGTGGTGGACGATTTGCTGGCGTCCGGCATCGTATTCAGCGATGAGGCCGAGCCTTCGCCCAAGCTGCGCGGCAAGCTCGGTCTGGATGTATTGCTGGATATGGCCAAGGTGTCCAAGCTGGGTCCGAAGAGCACCAAGCAGTTGGTCCAGCACTATACGAATCTGCAGCAGCTGATCCGCGCCGGGCAGGCGCAGTGGGTGACCGCGGGTGTGCCATCGGCGGCGGCGATCAACCTGGAAGCCTATCTGGCCGACGAGGCGAATCTGGTGCCGCTGCGTGAGGCGGCGGCGGCGATGCAGCGCCTGCTCGATGCCATTCCCTCGAGTGCTGGCGCTGCCACTGCACCACTCGAGGGGCTGACCGTGGTGCTCACCGGCACGCTTGCCACGCTGGGGCGCGACGATGCCAAGGATCGACTAGAAGCGCTGGGTGCGAAGGTGTCCGGCTCGGTATCAAAGAAAACCAGTTTCGTGGTGGCGGGCGAAGCGGCCGGTTCCAAGCTCGACAAGGCGCAGGAGCTGGGCGTTGAAGTATGGGATGAAGCACAGCTCCTGGCGCTGCTGGCCAAGCACGAGGGAAGAGCATGACCACGCATGATGGCGATCGGGTGATTCCGCTGGTGCGTCGCGCGCCGCTGCAACTGCGCGCACGCCTGAATGCGTTGATCCGTTCTTTCTTCGCCGAGCGCGGTGTATTGGAAGTAGAAACGCCGATCCTGTCGGCGGCCGGCAATACCGATCCGAATATCGAAAGCTTCAGCGCGAGCTTCAGCGGTCATGTGGACGCCGGCCCGCGCGAACGCTGGCTGCGCACGTCGCCGGAATATCCGCTCAAGCGTTTGCTCGCTGCCGGCGTGGGCGACTGCTACGAGATGGGCCGGGTGTTTCGCAATGGCGAGGCGGGTGGGCGACACAATCCCGAATTCACCATGCTCGAGTGGTACCGCGTCGGCTGGGATCATCGTCAGCTGATGGAAGAAAGCATTGCGCTGGTGGAAGCCGCGCTGGCGCTGGTGCATCGGCGTGCGGAAGTGGTGGTGGAAAGTTATCGTCAGCTGTTTCTCGACGAGCTGGGGCTGGATCCGCTGCATGCCAGCATCGATGAGCTGCGCGCACCGCTAGCCGAGTACGGCATTGATCCGGAGGGGCTGCGGCGCGACGACTGGCTCGATCTGTTGATCACGCACAAATTGCAGCCGGTCTTTCCGCGCGACCGCGTGACGGTGATTCACGACTACCCGGCCAGCCAGTGTGCGCTGGCGAAGATCCGCCCCGGCGATCCGCCGATGGCCGAGCGCTTCGAGCTGTATCTGGGGCGTTACGAACTCGCCAACGGTTATCACGAGTTGAACGACGGTGCTGAGCAGCGTCGGCGCTTCGGGCGCGACAACGCGATGCGTCGCGAGCGCGGCCTGCGCGAAGTGCCGCTGGATGAGCATCTGCTGGCGGTGCTGGATGCGATGCCCGATTGCGCCGGGGTTGCTATGGGTATGGAGCGGTTGCTGATGTGTCTGGCAGGCACGGATGCGATTGCGGATGTGTTGGCTTTTCCGTTTGCGGATGCCTGAAGCGCCTCCATTTTTTGTTGCACGCTTCTGCCCCTCCCCCTGCTAGCGACGCGAAGCTAGTCCGTGGGACAGGGAGAGGTTGGGAGGGGGTGAGCCTTTGCGACGACGCTACAAAGCTTGCTGGGCTTGACCCCACCCCAACCCTCCCCTGCTGCACGCAGGGGAGGGAGTAATTGGTGCAAGCCTGGAGTGCTGCATCACGCAGGGGAGGAAGTAATCGGTGCAAGGCCGCTAGCTGAATTGCCCGCAAAGTTCCGATTGACTCGCCCGCGGCAGCCACGCAGAGTGGCCGCGTGCCAATACTTGTGAGGCTTCGATGAAACCCAGCGTACCCGGCCTGATCCTGATTGTGATCGGCGTGCTGTTCCTGATGCGCAACCTTGGCTTCGACCTGCACTTGGGTCAGCTGTTCGTGACCTGGTGGCCGCTGGCGCTGATCGCGCTGGGCGTCGGCATGCTGTTCAAGGGCAATCTGCCCAAAGCCTGACGCCGCGGTTTACCTGTAGGAGCGCACCCTGTGCGCGAAAGCCGGTCGAAAAGGCATCAAAAAAAGAGGGATCCGGCCTTCGCCGGATCCCTCTCTCGTTTCTTTCGTCAGTCCTTGCTTTCCAGCAGATGACGATAGATTAGGCCGCCAACCGCGCCGCCAATCAGCGGGATTAGCCAGAACACCCACAGCTGCTGGAGCGCCCAGCTGCCCTGGAACAGCGCCACGCCGGTGCTGCGTGCCGGGTTCACCGAGGTATTGGTGACCGGAATGCTGATCAGGTGGATCAACGTGAGCGCGAGGCCGATGGCGAGCGGGCCGAAGCCGGCCGGTGCGCGCTTGTCGGTGGAGCCGTGGATCACGATCAGGAAGAACGCGGTCAGCACCAGCTCGGTCACGATGGCCGCATGCAGCGAATAGCCGCCCGGCGAGTGATCGCCGTAACCGTTGGAGGCGAAGCCCGCACTGGCGTCGAAACCGGCCTTGCCGCTGGCGATCACGTACAGCACGGCGCCTGCCGCGATGCCGCCGATGACCTGCGCGACGATGTAAGGCAGTACGTCTTTGGCCGGGAAGCGGCCGCCGGCACACAGGCCCACGGTTACTGCCGGATTGAAATGGCCGCCCGAGATGTGGCCGACCGCGTAGGCCATGGTCACTACGGTGAGGCCGAAGGCGAGCGCGACGCCCGCGAAGCCGATACCAAAATCAGGAAAGGCGGCCGCCAGAACAGCGCTGCCGCAACCACCGAACACCAGCCAGAACGTGCCGAACAATTCGGCGGTAAAACGCTTGCCCATACTCATGAGTAGGTCTCCTTGCGAATAGCGGGAAGGGAAATCCAAAAAGTTTGTTACCCCTACTGCCCAGGCTCTCCCTGCCCAAGCGCCGGGCTAGCCTAGCAAACTGGTCAGGCGAGGCATATGGGAGCGTGTCCGATAGCGCCTGCGGCAGGCTCCATGTTTGGTGCTATGTTGCCCGCCACCTTTCGATGCCCGCACCGCAGCCACCGATGATGCAAGCCGCTCCGTCAGTGCCCACGCTCGACCCGTCCGCCTCGCTTACCCGCAACGATTTCCGCACGCTGTTCCTGGCGGCCCTGGGTGGTGCGCTGGAGTTCTACGACTTTGTAGTGTTCGTGTTCTTCGCGTTGCCGCTCAGCGAGCTGTTCTTTCCGAAGGGCACCGCGCCATGGCTGGCGCAGCTGCAGGTGTACGGCATTTTTGCGGCGGGCTATCTCGCACGGCCGCTGGGCGGCATCGTGATGGCGCATTTCGGCGACCGGCTGGGGCGCAAGCGCATGTTTACGCTTAGCGTGTTCCTGATGGCCCTGCCTACGCTGGCGATCGGCCTGCTGCCGGTGCATGCGCAGGTCGGTCTGCTCGCACCGGTACTGCTGTTGTTGTTGCGCGTGGTGCAGGGCATTGCCATCGGTGGTGAAGTGCCGGGTGCATGGGTGTTCGTGGCCGAGCACGCGCCGAGGGGCAGGGTGGGCTTTGCCTGCGCCAGTCTTACCTCTGGCCTGACGGTAGGCATTTTGATCGGATCGCTGACAGCGGCGTGGATCAATCATCACCTCAGCCACGATCAGGTGCTGGCCTGGGGCTGGCGTATGCCGTTTCTGCTTGGTGGCGTGTTCGGATTCATCGCCGTGTGGTTGCGCCGCTGGCTGAGCGAGACACCGGTGTTCGCCGCGATGCGCGAGCGCAAGGAGCTGAGTCGGGAGCTGCCGCTACGCGCGGTGCTGCGGTCGCATCGCGGCGCGGTGGTGACGTCAATGTTGGTGACCTGGATGCTGACGGCGGCGATCCTGGTGCTCATCCTGATGCTGCCGAACCTGGCGCAGAAGCAGTTCGGACTGAGTCCCGATGTGGCGTTCCTCGGCAACAGTCTCGCGGCGTTTTTCCTGTGCCTGGGATGCATCAGCTATGGCTGGCTGGTGGATCGCATTGGTGATCGCCAAGCTCTGCTTGCGGGTTCACTAGCCTTGTTGGCGGGGACCTACGTTTTGTTCGGCGATCTGGCAAGTGGTGGTCAGCACTTTCTGGTGCTGTATTCGCTGGTGGGTTTCCTGGTCGGCACGGTCGGCGTAGTACCTACGGTGATGGTGATGGCCTTTCCGGCACCGATTCGCTACTCCGGGCTGTCGTTTGCGTACAACGTGGCGTATGCCGTGTTCGGTGCGAGTACGGCTACCTTGATCGAGGTGTTGGCCGAGCGCGTGGGGCGCATGGCGCCGGCGCATTACGTAGCAATCACCGCGGTGGTGTCGGCCGTGGTGGCCGTTTATTTGCTCAAGCAGAGGCGCGAGGCCCTGTAGGAGCCCACCCCCGGACTCGATCCGGTGGTGCACTCCTACCTAGAATTCCAGTTCTTGCGCGGCGCAGAGATAGTCGATCATCGGCGAGATGCGCTTGAAGGTGGCGACGATCCACGGCAACAGCTCGGCTGAGCAGGCGAGCTTTTCGTCGAAACCTTCGCCGGCGGCGAAGTCCTTGCGCTTGATGTCGTCGATCAGTTCATGTGCCGGATCAAAGCCCCGCGGCGGGCGGCTGAGCGCTTCGCCCCAGAAGGTGAAGTGCTCGCGGAACGTTTTGCTCTGGGTGGCTTTTTTCCAGGCGGTGGGGTTATCGGCCAGGAACGCGCGAAGGCGCTTGAGCGCGTCGGGTTCCGGATGCCACATGCCACCACCGGCAAAGCAGTCGCCCGGCTGGATGTGTACATAGAACGATGGCGCCGGGATCTCATGGCGCCGCTCGTGGAAGAAGCGCGAGCCCTGCCATGGTTTGTATGGCAGCTTGTTGTTGGAGAAGCGCGTGTCGCGGTAGATGCGGAACAGCGAGCCGCCGTTCTTGCGCGGGTCGGCGCGGTAGTGCGGGCTGATCTTGGCCAGCGGGGCTTGCAGGTCGGTGATCAGTTCCAAGAACGGATCGCGCACGTCGCGATCGTAATCGGCCTTGTGCGCCTGGAACCATTCGCGGCTGTTGTTGCGGTCGAGCGCGCGCAGGAAGCGGAACGTGGCGGGCGAGAAGTAGCTCTTCGGCATAGGGCTATCAAGGATCAGGCGGTGAGGGGAAGGAGGTCGGCGGTCAGATGCTCGCCCCACAGTTGCAGTTGATCGAGCAGGGACAGTTTGCCGGAATCTCCGGCAAGTTCGACACGCAGCGCGGCGATGCGGGCGAAGTAATCGTCCATAGTCAGGTTGGTCAGCGGACCCGGCTTGAGCAGGCGGTGGCGGCGGAAATGCTCCCAGCGCGCGCGCTCGTCGGCGGTAAGTGTCTCCGGCCAGTTGCGGGCGCGATAGCGGAAGAGCAGCTCCGGATAGCGCGGATCGCGGAAGGGGAAGTTGCGCGCGCCCAGCTGTTCCGGCGGTGTGGCGCGCACATCGGCCAGCAGACGCTTGTCGGCATCGGGCAGGAAGCCGCCGTAGATGGCGAGTTCGGGATCGGCCGGGGGCGGCAGTTCGGCGGCGCGCTGAAACACCAGGCGCAGTTTCGCGGCGAGTCCGTCGATGCTGGCGAGCAGGTCGCGATGGGCGAGGCACTGCTCGACATCCAGCTGCAGCCGCGCGGTGTCGACACCTTTGAGTACCGACAGCGGCGCCAGCGCCGGAGCCCGGTTGGCGCGCACGGTGCGCAGTGCGATGCGCTCGATGCCTTCGGGCAGATCCGCGCGCGAGGTGAATACGCGGTCGGCGATTTCGTCCGCATCCAAGGCCAGCAAATCACTGGGGTCGGCGGCGAGGTCGTACACGATTACCTCGCCCGGCCGGCTCGGGTGCTGAGCCAGCGGCGCGATGAGGGTCAGGCAGTGACGGCTGGCCGGATAGCGCGACGACACGTGCACCACCGGCGTCATGTTCACCACATCGAGCAACTCGAACACTTTCTGTTTCCGGCGCAGGCCGAAGTACCAGTCCCACAGCCGTGGCTGGCGCACCCGGATCAGGCGGGCCAGATCGATCAGTGCGTGCACGTCGGAGAGCGCGTCATGCGCGCGCTCCTGCTGGAGATGATTGGCGGTGGCAAGGTGTTCCAGTTTGAAGCTGGGCGAGCCGTCCTCGCGGGTGGGCCATTCGATGCCTTCGGGCCGCAGGGCTTCGCACATACGCACCAGGTCGATCAGGTCCCAGCGCGAATTGCCGTTCTCCCACTCGCGCCCGTAGGGCTCGTAGAAGTTGCGGTAGAGCATCTGCCGGGTGAACTCATCGTCGAAGCGCAGCGAGTTGTAGCCCACGCCGCAGGTGCCGGGTGCGGCCAGCTGCTCGTGCACGCGCGCGGCGAAATCGGCCTCGCTCACGCCTTCGCGCTCGGCGTGCTGCGGGGTGATGCCGGTGATCAGACAGGCCTCGGGGTGAGGAGGCATTTCGCGTGGCGGTTTGCCGAAGAACATCACCGGTTCGCCGACGATTTCCAGTTCCATGGTGGTGCGGATGCCGGCGAACTGCAGGGGGCGGTCGCGCCAGGCATCGGCACCCGAGGTCTCGTAGTCATGCCAGAAGAAGGTCTGCATGGCCGGGATCATCGCATGGCATCCAGGCGCCGGTTAGGTCTCTGCGGCTGTGGCGCCTGCTGCTAGACTGCGCGCCCAGGAGGGAGCATGAATCAAGCCAACGACGACAATCTGATCTGGATCGATCTGGAGATGACCGGTCTCGATACCGACAACGACTCCATTCTTGAGATCGCCACCATCGTCACCGACAAGGACCTGAACATACTGGCCGAGGGCCCGGTGTTCGCCGTCCGCCACGCCACGGAGCAGTTGGAGGCGATGGATGCGTGGAACCGCAACCAGCATCGCCGGTCTGGCCTGTGGGAACAGGTGCTGGCCTCCACCGATGACCACGCCGCCGCCGAACAGGCCACGCTGGATTTCCTCAAGGCTTGGGTGCCCACCGGCAAGTCGCCAATGTGCGGCAACTCGATCTGCCAGGATCGCCGTTTCATGCACCGCCAGATGCCGCGTCTGGAGCGTTATTTCCATTACCGCAACCTCGATGTGTCGACACTCAAGGAGTTGTCGCGCCGCTGGTCGCCGAGTATCGGCAAGGGCTTCAGCAAGGAGTCCGCGCATACCGCGCTGTCGGATATCCGCGACTCCATCGACGAGCTGCGTTACTACCGTCAGTACATGGGTGCGCTGGGCGGCGCCGGTTGATTCATCACCATGCCGCGACACGCCTGAGTGCCGCGCGATCCGGGAGTGAACATGTCCGCTGAATTATTCGCCCCTGTCCTCGATTGCGCCGGTCGCCCGCTGCGGCTGGACCGGCCGCGCGTGGTGGGCATCCTCAACGTCACCCCCGATTCGTTTTCCGATGGCGGCAGCCACGCCAGCACCGAAGCTGCGGTGACGCATGGCCTGCGTCTGGCGGAGGAGGGCGCGGACATGCTCGACGTGGGCGGCGAATCCACCCGCCCCGGCGCCGACGAGGTGCCGCTGGAGGAAGAGCTGCGCCGGGTCATTCCGGTCATCGAGCAACTGGCGGCCCGTACTTCGCTGCCGATCGCTGTCGATACTTCCAAGCCGGAAATGATGCGCGCTGCCGTAGCCGCGGGCGCGGGCATGATCAACGACGTCTACGCGCTGCGCCGCGAAGGGGCGCTGGATGCGGCAGCCGAGCTGCGTGTGGCGATCTGCCTGATGCACATGCAGGGCGAGCCACGCAGCATGCAGGCCGAGCCGCATTACGACGATGTGGTGGGCGACGTGCATCGCTTTCTCACGGATCGTCTGTTTTCCTGCGAGCTGGCGGGCATCGACAAGCGGCAGGTGTTGGTTGACCCGGGCTTTGGCTTCGGCAAGACGCTGGAGCACAACCTGGCGCTGCTACGCGCGCTGGAGCGTTTCGGCAACCTCGGCAGCGGCGCTTACGTGGGCCTGTCGCGCAAGTCGATGATCGGCACGCTCACCGGCAAGGCCGAGCCCGCGCAGCGCGTGGCCGGTTCGGTCGCTGCCGCGGTGATCGCGGTGCAACGTGGCGCACGTATGGTGCGTGTACATGATGTGGCCGCTACGGTCGACGCTTTGAAGGTTTGGCATGCCGTGGCTGCAGGGGAGCCGGCGGCGCGCCGTGAGAGCCGTCCGGCCATGCCGCGCTGGCCAGACGACGAATAAACATAACGACGATGGCGCCCCGCGCGGCGCGCGTGTACAGGATCCCCTATGAGCGAACGCAAATACTTCGGTACCGACGGCATCCGCGGCCCGGTGGGCCAGTGGCCGATCAGCGCGGATTTCATGCTGCGGCTGGGCCATGCGGCGGGTATCGCGCTGGCGCGCAATGCGAAGTCGCGGCCGAAGGTGCTGATCGGCAAGGACACCCGCGTGTCCGGTTATATGTTCGAGTCCGCGCTGGAGGCCGGCCTGGTTGCTGCCGGCGTGGATGTGGGCCTGCTTGGCCCAATGCCGACGCCGGCGGTGGCATTCCTCACGCGCTCGCTGCGCGCGCAAGCGGGTATTGTGATCAGCGCGTCGCACAATCCGCATCAGGACAACGGCATCAAGTTCTTTTCGGCGACCGGCGAAAAACTCTCTGACGAACTGGAAGAGGCCATCGAGCAGGAATTGGACGGCGACTTCACTACTGTTGCCTCCGAGCGGCTGGGCAAGGCGACCCGCGTCGATGACGCGGTCGCGCGTTACACCGAATTCTGCAAGGCCACGGTCGACGAGCATTTCAGCCTGCGCGGTTTGAAGCTGGTACTGGACTGCGCCAACGGCGCGACCTACCAGGTGGCGCCCCGTGTGTTCTCCGAGCTGGGCGCGGAAGTGATCGCCATCGGAGACCGGCCCGACGGGTTCAATATCAATCGCGGCGTGGGCTCCACCCATCCGCAGGCGCTGCAGCTGGCGGTGCTGGAGCATCACGCGGATCTCGGTATTGCCTTCGACGGTGATGGCGATCGCGTGCAGATAGTCGATCGCAACGGTCTGCTCGCCGATGGCGACGACATGCTCTACGTGCTGGCCTGCGCCTGGCAGGCGCAAGGTCATCTGAAAGGACCAGTGGTCGGCACCTTGATGAGCAACTACGGCCTGCAGCAGGCGCTGGACAAGCTGGGCGTGCCGTTGATCCGCGCCAACGTCGGCGATCGTTATGTGCTGCAGCAACTCAAGCAACACGGCGGACTGCTTGGTGGTGAAACCTCCGGTCACATTCTGTGCTTGGATCGCGCCACCACCGGTGACGGCATCGTCTCCGCGCTGGCCGTACTGGAGGCGCTGGGCGGGCTCGATTTCGCCGATGCGCGCCAGGGTCTGCACAAGACGCCTCAGCTCATGATCAATGTCCGCGCCGATGGTGCCCGCGAGGCGCTGCATAGTGAGGCCGTGAAACAGGCTTTGGCCGAGGCGGAGCAGACCTTGCTGGGCCGGGGCCGGGTGGTGCTGCGCGCCTCCGGTACTGAGCCGCTGGTGCGGGTGACCGTGGAGGCGGCTGACGAGGCCGAGGTGAAGCGGATAGCGGAGAAGCTGGCGGAGGTCGTAAAATCCTCCGCCGAACGCTCGTGAGCCAGTAAGAGCACGCCTCTTGCTCAGGTCGCCAAGGATTGGCCCGACGTGCCCCGCCCCTGCGGTGGCGGACTGAATCGACCGCACGCCAACCTGTGGATCACGACATGAAAAAAGTACCGACCCTGGATATCCGTCGCTACGACACTGACCGCGCCGCCTTCGTCGCCGAACTGGGCGCGGCCTACCGCGAATTCGGCTTCTGCTGCATCAGCGGGCACGGCATTCCGCGCGACCTGATCGATGGCGCCTACGACGCTTTCCAGCAGTTCTTCGCGCTGCCTGCCGAAACCAAGATGAAGTACCACGTGCCCGGCAGCGGCGGCGCGCGCGGCTACACGCCATTCAAGGTGGAGACCGCCAAGGACAGCAAGTACGCCGACCTCAAGGAGTTCTGGCATGTGGGGCGCGAGATTCCGCGCGACTCCCGCTTCGCCGATGTGATGCCGCCCAACCTGTGGCCGACGGAAGTGGCCAGCTTCAAGCAGTACGGCTACGGCCTGTTCGAGGCGCTGGATCAGCTCGGCACGCGCGTGCTGCGCGCGTTGGCCTTGCATATCGACTTGCCCGAGAACTATTTCGAGGACAAGACCGAGCAGGGCAACTCCATCTTGCGCCCGATCCATTACCCGCCGATCACCGAGGACAACATTCCCAACGTGCGCGCGGGTGCCCATGAAGACATCAACTTCATCACCCTGCTGGTCGGCGCCAGCGCGGAGGGCCTGGAAGTGCTGACCCGCGAGGGTGAATGGCTGCCGATCACCACCGAGGGCGATGCCATCGTGGTCAACATCGGCGACATGCTGCAGCGTCTGACCAACCACGTGTATCCCTCCACCACGCATCGCGTGGTGAACCCGCAGAACGAGAACGCACGCAAGCCGCGTTATTCGGTGCCGTACTTCCTGCATCCGAATCCGGATGTGGTGCTCGATCCGGTGCCGCAATGCGTGACGGCGGAGAACCCGAGCCGCTACGACACCTCGATCTCCTCGCATGAGTACCTGCTGCAGCGCCTGCGTGAGATCAAGCTGATCTGATGCCGGGCATGACTTCCGGTCGGTTTGCGCCGGCCGGAAGTCCGCTAGCCTCGGCGCTTCCTCAAGGAGCGCCGTCATGCGATTTCCGCTGTTATCCGCCTGGGTGGTTGCCTCGTGTTGCGTCACTGCTGCCATGGCCGCGGAGTCGGCGGTGGCGCCCATGCATTCCATGGATGGACTGATCGGCCATTGGCAGTGCCATGGCGTGTTCCCCGCCAGCGGCAAGACCATCGATTCCAGCATGCGTTTCGAGCCGGATCTCGGCGGCGATGC
Source organism: Dyella sp. OK004 (assembly GCF_900114495.1). GTDB lineage: Bacteria > Pseudomonadota > Gammaproteobacteria > Xanthomonadales > Rhodanobacteraceae > Dyella_D. Next base: position 75,853 of record NZ_FOZI01000003.1, read on the forward strand.
TGTACTCAAGCATCATGACGACGTGGCGCCGGCGCGTTATCGCGCGGTGGAAGCCTGGGCCTATGACGCCAAGGCGCAACGCTATAACGCGACGGTGCTGGATAACTTTGGTGGCGCGCGGCGTTTCAGTTCGGAAGGCTGGGTGCAGGACACGCTCACCTGGACTTCTTCGCCGGATGTGCAGCCGGCTCAAAGCTTCGTTTACCTGCGCAAGGGCACCGATCTGCAAGTCGACTGGCAGGTGATGAAGGAAGGGCATTTCGTGGTGGGCGATACGCTGACTTGCAAACGCCAGTAATTCGCTTTCTTAATCGAGAAGTGGATTTCTTCTTAATCGAGAAGTCGATTTCGGTCCCGGGTAAAGTGGCGCGTCTTCCAACGGAGCGCCGCCATGCCGCTGACACCGCATACGGAAAAACACTTCACCGCGTCGGATACCGTGCGCGATCTGGTGATCGGCATGGCCGATGGTCTCACCGTACCGTTTGCCTTGGCGGCGGGCCTTTCCGGTGCAGTAGCCGCGAGCCGCGTGGTGGTAGTGGCCGGCGTTGCGGAGATCGCCGCCGGTGCGATCGCGATGGGATTGGGCGGCTATCTGGCCGCGCGCGGCGACGCCGATCACTATCGTTCCGAGCGGGCGCGCGAGCACTACGAAGTGCGTGAGCTGGCGCATCGCGAAGAAGACGAAGTGGTGCAGATTTTTTCGCACTACGGCCTGGATCGCGCAGCCTGTGCGCCCATCCTGGCGCACTTCCGTACTGACCCCGATGCCTGGGTCGATTTCATGATGCGTTTCGAGCTCGGGCTGGAGCAGCCGGAGCCGGGGCGTGCCTTGCGCAGTGCGCTGACGATCGGTGGAGCTTATGTCGTTGGCGGTCTGGTGCCGCTACTGCCTTATATGTTGATTGGCGAGCTGTCGCGCGCCCTGCCAGTATCAGTGATCTGCACGCTGGTAGCGCTGGGTCTGTTCGGTGCGGCCAAGGCACGCTTCACGGGCATCGGCATGGGACGCGGCGCGCTGCAGACCATGCTGGTCGGCGGCATCGCATCTGCGGCCGCCTTCCTGCTTGCGCGATGGATCGGCGGTTAATCGGCGTGGCGGTAGCGCTTCGACTCGCGGGCCGATAGCCACAGCGCCATGCGATCCGGCATCAGCTTTACCAGGCTCTTGATGAAGCGATTGAAGCGGCCGGTAACATGGACGATCTCGCCGCGCTCTACCGCCGCGTAGCTCTCGCGCACGACATCTTCCGCGGTTTGCCACATATAGCTGGGCATCTTGTTGACCAGATCGCGCGTGCCGGTGACATCGTGAAATTCCGACCGGGTGAAGCCCGGGCAAAGCGCGCATACGTTGACGCCGAGATGCCGGTTCTCCAGCGCCAGCGACTGCGAGAACTTGATCAGATAGGCCTTAGATGCGGCATACAACGTGTGTCCGGCGGAGCCTGGTACATGGCCGGCCAGCGAGGCGACATTGACGATGCGCCCGTAGCCGCGCTGGCGCATGCCGGGCAACAGGCGCCAGGCAAGTTCGGCCGGTGCGGTGATCAGCACCTGGATGAAATCCGCATGCGTCTTCCACTCACTCGCCTCGAACGTGCCGGGCACGCCGTAGCCGGCGTTGTTGATCAGCCAATCCACATGCAGCTCGCGCTGGGTCAGTGCATGGCTTAGCTGTTCCGGCGCGGCGGGGTCGGCCAGATCGCAAGGCAGTACTGTGACCTGACTGCGATACTGCTGCCGCAACTCCTCGGCAAGGGTCTCCAGGCGATCGACGCGCCGGGCGGTAAGTACCAAGTCATGTCCACGCGCGGCGAGGTCGCGGGCAAAGGCGGCACCGATGCCCGCGGAGGCGCCTGTGATGAGGCTGAGTGGACGGGATGGCGGCATGTATCTCTCGTGGTTCTGTGAATGTCGGCGATCTTGCCGGCTGTCGCCGTTGTGCGCCAGCCGGCACGGCGTTGCCGCGCCAGGGGCGGGTCGCTAAGCTTTCGCGTTTTTAGGCAAGGGACACAGGCCATGCGCAAAAAGCTCGTCGCCGGTAACTGGAAGATGCACGGCAGCCGTTCCATGGCGCAGGTCCTGGTGAGCGAGATCGTCGCCGGCAAGCCGTCCGCGATCGATGTCGCTGTGTTCCCGCCCTTTCCCTATATCGCCGCGCTGGCGGATGGCCACATCGGTTCCGGCCTGGGTTTTGGCGCGCAGGACGTAAGCGAGCATGAAGGGCAGGGTGCCTATACCGGCGAAGTGTCGGCAGCCATGCTGGCCGACAGCGGTGCCCAGTGGGCGCTGGTGGGCCATTCGGAGCGCCGCCAGTATCACGGCGAGAGCGACGAGCTGGTTGCCCGTAAATTCGCTGCCGCCCGTGCCGGCGGCCTCACTCCGATCCTTTGCATCGGCGAGACGCTGGCTCAGCGCGAGGCCGGCGAGACGGAGGCGGTGATTGCGCGTCAGCTGCAGGCAGTGATCGCGCTGAACGGCATTGGCAGTTTCGATACGGCCGTAATCGCCTACGAACCGGTGTGGGCCATCGGCACCGGCCGCACGGCCACCCCGGAGCAGGCCCAGGAAGTGCATGCGTTCATCCGTAGCCAACTGGCGAAGGAGGATGTTATGATTGCCGGTCTGACGCGACTGCTTTACGGCGGAAGCGTCAAAGCGGCAAATGCCGCGGAATTGTTCGCGCAAGCGGACGTGGATGGGGGACTCATCGGAGGCGCTTCACTGACCTCTGCCGATTTCCTCGGTATCTGCGCCGCGGCGCACTGAGCGTACGGACTCCCGGAAACCCATGTTCGTCATTTTCAGCGTCTTCTACATTCTGATCGCCGCCGCGATGATCGTGCTGATTCTGATGCAGCGCGGCGCTGGCGCCGACGCGGGCTCCGGTTTCGGCGGCGGTGCTTCCGCCACCGTGTTCGGTGCGCGCGGTTCCTCCAGCTTCATGACGCGCGCCACCGGCGTGTTGGCTGCGCTGTTCTTCCTGCTCAGTCTCGGCATGGGTATCTACCTGAGCCATCATGGTGCGCCGCAGAACACCGGTGGCGATCTGGGCGTGATGTCCGGTCTTGCCAACCCGCCGGCTGCCACGCAAAATGCGCAGCCCTCCGCACCGGCTCCGGCCAATGCGGAAGTGCCGCAGGCCACCAAGCCTGCCGCTGGCGAAGTCCCGGCCGCTACGGCCCCGGCCGCAGCCAAGAACGCCAGCGCCAAGAACGCCAGCGCCAAGAACACCAGCGAAGTTCCTGCTGCAACGGAACCCGCCAAGAAAAACTAAGTAAGACACCTGCCCAGGTGGCGGAATTGGTAGACGCACTACCTTGAGGTGGTAGCGACGCAAGTCGTGGGGGTTCGAGTCCCCCCTTGGGCACCAATCAGTAATTCCAGGATGTTCTTTGGAGATTCTGGGATCTTTAAAAAAACCCGCAAATTCTGCGGGTTTTTTTTATGCCTGCATGTCCGCGATCGTCCACGGCGTATCGGCTTCCAAGTCATCAGGTTCGATGAGTTGCGTTCTATTTGTAACCCCATTTCCACATGAGGTCGTTGGCGCAATTCATCAGAGCCCTTCGGTAGGCATCGATAACTAAGCGCGAGTCGATGCCGAGTGCGGCATCAATGTTCCGATCCATGGCAGCGAGAAGTGCGTGTGCGGCAGCTGCGTCGTGTTCGAGGTTGGCGTAAATGTCGCCGTCGGGGCGAAAGTTTCCGCTGACGCAATGCATCGGTGTTTTAAGCTGCATGGCCGGGCCCTCATGCAGGAGGTGAACGCGGATTAGATCAAGACGTGCAAGTCGAGTACACAGGCCAAATGGTGGATGGGGCTGACTGGCTGCGGCTTGATTTAATACGTTGAGATACCGCCCCTGCCCGTGGCAGCGGTGGACACTCAATGTATCAGCACACGTCCTTCATCGACCCCTATGCCCAAAAGCCATGACGAACTCCAGATAGCGCTTAACCGCCTGTTGCTGCAGGTGCCCCGGCTTATGCGCCAATCCCGCGATCGCGACGACTTCTGGCCGATGTTCGCTGCCCTGACGAACCCTATTCTCGATTCGGCTGGACCTGACGATTTCGACTGGGTCAGCTCCCAGATCACCGCCATCCTTCAGAGCAATCGCCTCACGCCGCCGGAAGCCTGATCCGCACACATCGATTCAAGTAAGGCGGTAGAGCGCCGGCCAGAAATGAAATGGGCCCGGGAGAACGTCGCCAATGTCGCGGCGCAATCCCAGGCCCTGATTCAATAGATAGTGCGGTGGCTTGCTTTAACGTGCCGACGAGACGGCGGTAATGCCTTCCTGCACCAGCACACGATCGCCCGGATCGTGATCCATGCGCTGAGTGCGAGTGACACCGTTGTATTCGTAACGTACGTCGTAGCCGACGATTTTGTTGCTGCTGTTGTTCACCGTTTCACAGCGGCGTTCCGTGGACTGCGTCACCTGGTTCTGTTGCCGGCTTTCTTCGATCCTCTTGCCGGCGTAACCACCGCCCACAGCACCGGCGACGGTCGCCAGTGTGCGGCCCTTGCCGCCACCGATCTGGTTGCCCAGCAGGCCGCCGGCTACGGCGCCGATCGCCATGCCCGCGATCTGATGTTGATCTTTGGGCGGTTCGGTGTGCGAGACCACTTCGTCATGACAGACCTGCTTGGGATTATTGGTGGTCTGGCGGATCGGATCGACGCTGATCACGCGGGCGTATTTGGCGCCGTTATCAGCACCCGGCGAACCGCTGGGTGCCGCAGCGGCCATGCCGTTACCGGCATCGGCGCTGGCCTCGCGGTTGCAAGCTGACAGGCCCAAGACGGCTGCGGTCGTCATTGCTGCGAAGAGCACATTGCGCATCAACATGGTCGTTGTCTCCGTTTAGTTGCCAAGCACAATGTCAGTGATGACGCCGGTGGCGATCGCGATCAGTACGAACTGGCCACCGTCGCCACGAACCCAGCGATAGCCAGGACGCGGCTCGTGCAGGTGGTAGCTGTAGTAGTCGTCGACGTAGTACTCGCGAACGCGATAGCGCTCGGGCAGGCGGTCGCCACGCCCGTAATGCCTGTCCCAGCCGAGGTGGCGGCCATTGTCGTGATGGTCGTCGTCGCGCCCATAACCACGACGGTCGTCGTCATGACCTCGGCCATGGCCGCGATCGTCATCATCATGGCCGCGATCATGGCTGCGGCCGTGTCCATCGTCAGACCAGCCGTGGTCGTGATCGCGATCCCTGTCTTGCCACGGTGCGGCTGCCGCACTGATGGAGAGCGCAAGCAGCGATAGCGACGCCGCGGCGACGAAGAAGCGTTTCATATCAGATCTCCCAAGACGTGAACTGGTTGGTCATACCGCGTATGGCCTGGAGCGGAAGCCCCCTTCCGAGGAAAGAGGCTAAGAGTTTTCACCTGAACGACTGAGCTACTAGGAAGGGTCGTTAGGATGCTGCTCGCCATCCGTTCAGCCAGTAAGCGTTGAGTAGGAAAGCAACCTCCCAGAAAGAGAAAGGCCCCCTTTCGGGGGCCAGTGGGCGCATCAGCAGGGGACCGAATTACCCGTTGCCATCCAGTGGACCGTGCCTGGAGGCGAGCAAAGATTCCAGCATGTCTTATCCAGTATCTATCAGAATAGTCCTAGGTAAGCGGCGGCTTCGGTTAGGGGATGCCGGGCAAGTACAGCGGTAAAGACGGGCTGATTGGCGTTTCTGCTGATTGAGTTAGCCTGATGGTCGGTTCACGCGGAGCAATGACTCAAGCATGATGAAAGTACAGGGGAATGTGGTCGATGGCTTCCAGTGGAAGCCAGCCACGGCGGCCGTTTTCTTGGCGGCCATGTTGGGTCTGGGGGGATGTGCGCAGATGAAGGCGCTCAGGTCGAAGATGGGAGGACAGCCGACGTCGACGACTCCTCCTTCCGTAGCACCTGCGCCGGCGCCAGTCGAAACGGCGGATACGGAATCGGTGAGGGAGACCTCACTCACCGCCATCGTCCGTGGCGATCTGCAACAGGGACATTACGCCGCGGGTGAAAAAGCCTTGCGGCAGTACCTGCGACAGCATCCCGGTGATCGCGCGGCGCAGGCCATGCTGCGTCAGCTCACGGGCGATCCGGTGCAAATGCTCGGCGCGCTCTCCCGAACGTATGTCGTGAAGACAGGCGACTCTTATGGCTCCCTGGCAGCACGCTATCTCGGCGACGCTAGTTTGTTTCTTGTGCTCGCTCGCTACAACGACTCGACCCAGCCATCGGTGCTGCGCGCCGGCCAGACCTTGCGTATACCGGCATCGGCCAAGAGCGTGATGTCACAAGGATTGGCGGCAGCCAGCGGTGGGGAGGCGTCATCCCCCGACACCCTGGTGGTGCGTTCTGGCGCTGTGCCGGACACCGAATCACCCGCAACGAAGGCTATCCGGCTGCAGAAGGAGAGCGTTGTTCTGCTTGGTCAAGGGCAGAAAGCACAAGCATTGGCCCATCTCGGCGATGCATTGAGCCTCGACCCGAAGCTGAAGCCGAGCAGCAGCGAGGCTGCGTCCTTGCGTACGCAGTTGCTTTCCTCATATCACCAGCGAGCCATCGTGCTGTACCGCGATCAGCAACTCGATCCGGCGATTGCGTTGTGGGACCGGGTGCTGGCCATCGATCCAGGTTACGAACCGGCCACGATCTATCGCACACGTGCGCTGGAGCTCAAGAAGCGCCTCACGCAACTCTGAGTTTTAGCCGGGCTCCCTTTCGGGCGGTGACGCAGGCATGACCTGCGTCGGTTGAGTGACGTCTTCGACCGCCGCAGGTCTGGCTGCACGCGTGCTCGGATGCTGCCGCGATTGGAGCGCGCTGTTCATCAGGTTGAACGTATGGAACAGCCGCCCAAGCTCGTCTCGACGAGTCAGGCGGATGCGATGGGCAAAGTCGCCGCGCGATACACGCAGCAAGGCGTCGCCCAGCAGATCCAGCAACATCAGTGGCTGACGGAACAGCCAGTAGGCAGCGCCAACCACGGCGACCAGTGTCACCAACAACACGGCAACAATGACCCCCAGCGTGGTTCTTTGAGCCGCGCGCAGCGGTTCGGTATTGATGCCTAGCCGTAGCTCGCCTACTGCCTTGGTCTGATAGCGGATCGGCACATCGAACAGCAGGCTTTCGCCCGCCTGCGAATCGTCCTTCGCAAGATAGCTTTCCCCGCCGTCCGAAGAGGTCTGTAGCTGCGGTACGGTGGGGGCGGGCAGTTCGCCGTTGATTTCATCCGGACGGGTGCTCGCGATCACGTGACCGGTGCGGTCCGCGATGGCGAGGTAATGAATCTGGCGATTGCGCGAGACGTCCTCGACCAACGCACGGGTAGCGGCGCGATCGCCAAGCAACAGATTTTCAGCAGACTCGCTGGCGATCATGCGACCCATCGACTGGCCGAAATCCTGGGCCAGGCCCGTGACGGCAGTGTTCTGCTTTGCATAGATCGCGGCCAGGCCAAGCAGTAGCACCAAGGTAAGCGTGGCGCCGAGCATGCCGGCCCAGCGTAGGCGTAGCGATATGATGCGGGCGGCCAGCGGCTTCTCGTGCAGTCGTTCGTACTCCCGGCGCGCCGCGCGCAGATCGTCGACCACTTCGGCACCGCGCTGATAGCGCGTATCCGGCATGGGCGCCAGCAAGGTGCGTGCAACGTCAACCAGCATCGAAGGGGTGGCCGGATCGCGCGGCTCGATCGTAGGCAGCGGCGTGCGCAGACGTTCCTTGAGTAGCTCTTGTACATCGCCGGTCGCCGACCAGGGCAGCTTGCCGGTGATCATCCAAAACAACACCACGCCCAACGAGAACAGATCGCTGCGCGCATCGCTGGGCTCGCCACGCAGACGCTCCATCGCCATATAGGTCGGTGTGCCGCCGATCTCCTTGGGAGCGTCGCCCGGTGCCTGACGTGTGCGGCGACGCTCGGCGATACCGAAGTCCGCGATCTTCGCGTAATGCCAGCCTTCGGCCAGCATGATGTTCTCGGGTTTGATGTCGTGGTGGACAATGCTCTGCGCATGCGCGTAGTCGAGTCCTGCCGCGATCTGGCTCGCCAGCTCGATGACTATCTCTGGCGCAGGGAAACCTTCACTGGCGACGCGGCTGGCAAGAGTCTCACCGGACAGCCGTTCCATCGCGATATACGGACGTCCATCGTCAGTTTCGCCGGCTTCGAAGATCGTAACGATGTGTGGGTGCGTCAGATGGCCAGCGGCTCGCGCCTCAATCTGGAAGCGCTTGCGGTAGCCGGGATCGTCCGCTACTTCCCGATGCAAGCATTTGATGGCCACCTCGCGTTCGATATCCGGGTCGAACCCGGCATAGACCACGGCCGTGGCGCCTTTACCGAGGATGCCATCAATGCGATAGCGGCCAACGCTCCGCGGAAAGCGGTCGGTCATAAGGCGGTTACTTGGCAAGCTGCCAGATCAGAACGCCTACGGCGATCGCCGCCATCAGACCAGCCGCGAGATAACGGAGAAGAGAGGGCGGTGGCAGCCCACGCTCACGCGTGCGAAACACAAACTCGGCCTGACCCAGACGGATGCGGTCGCCATGCTTGAGCACCGCCTCATGCACGCGCTTGTCGTTGACGAAGGTGCCGTTAGTCGACAGCGTATTCATGATCAGGTAGTGGCCATGCTGGTTGATGATCCACGCGTGCGACGCCGAGACGCTCAGGTCATCCACCACGATGTCGTTGTCGCTGCGCCGGCCAATGGTCTGGCGACCGGAGCGCAGCGAATGGCGGCGGCGCTCGAGCCCAGCACTCACGCCTTGGAGCACCGGCTCGTGCACGCTGGCCCGGCCATCTGACCCTGCCTCGACCTCACTGGCGAGCCGATGCAACTCCTCGGCAGAAAACAGTCGGGTTCCCTGCGGACCCGCAGTGGGTCGGCTGGGAGAGCGGGAGGGCATCGGGCGCGGCTGGTTCATCGGATGCCTTGGCATCAAAAGCGGGTCGCCACTATATCCACAACAGCACCTTCGGTAGGCTTTCCCCGCTGTCGCGCCCTGGATGGGTGCGGTGGCATCAGGGAAGGGGGAGGCTATGAGGCTGGCCAAAGTATGGGTCAACGGGAACCGAGTCGCGGCGCAGTTGGCCGAAGGGTATGTGCTCGGGGAAATCGCAGGCCCATGTCCTGTCGAATCCGGATCGTCGCTTTACGGTGTGGATCGAAAGCGCGGCGAGCAAACCTGGCGCAACAAGGATGGCGCACAGCTATCCGTCAGAGTTGAAAGCGTCGACGTTGAAGCGAGCGGTGCGTGGCACTGGCTTGAAGATGACGGCTGATAGGGGCATCGCTCAAAGAATCCCGGCGACCGAGCCATAGCAGTAGGCTCGGTCGCCGCCGACGTGCTCGCCGGTACACGCCCTCCTGGCTTGTAGGAAAGTGGCCAGTGAGAGGGGATTGCTTTCGAGCGGGGGCGCGTCGAAAGCCCCGCCTCAGGGCCGGTGGCATGGTCGTTTTCCGCGCGATCACTCAGAATCAGACTATTCCTAGGCATCGGGCCTGGGCGACGGAAATGCCAAGTGCATCACATTGATGAGCCGCACTGGCTTACACGCGACATGGAGGCCACGTGAGCGACAACACTCGATCCAATGCCGGGCTGCGATTCCTGCTGAGCCTCTCGGTCCTGGGGCTTTGGGCCTCAATCCTCGTTACTGCATTGATCTTTATGGGGCGCGGCGGTGGCGATTACGGCACCGCGATGGCCATGGGCCTGCTGCTGCTTGCCTGTCTGGCCGTGGCCGGCGCCGCCCTGTTGCTGTTTGGGTTGTACACCGTGTTCGCGCGTCCCTGGCGGCTAGCCGCCGGAGCGGAGCGCAAACTGTTTGTGGTGCATGCGTGGCTGGCGAGTGTCGTGCTGCTGGTGGGCGGCGGCTCGGTCGCCAGGTCCTACCTGGAAGACCTCAAAAGCGAGCGCAGCCTGAGGCAAGGCGCGCATCAGAACCAGATCGTCGACGCCATTACCAAAGATGACACCCAGGACTTCGAACGCGAACTCAAGGCGTGCGGCGATCTCTGCGCTGACGACACCTGGGTGGAAGAGGCCGTCGATCGGCGCGCGCTACGTGTACTCGCATGGCAATTGAGCAGCCTCGATAAAGCGCAGTATCAGCACCTCTACACCGAACGCAGCAACAAACACGGCTGCCAGGGTGGCTCGCTGTTCGACATCGCCATGCCGGTGTCGGGTCTGGCGGGTTTGCGCTATCAGCCCGAGATGATCAGCGCGTTGCAGCCGTTCTGGACCGTCGATGATCTCCACGCAGCACTGTGGGGCGCAGCGGCAGGCGATCATCCCGAAGGCATGCAAGCCTTGATCAAGGCAGGCGCCGATCCGTCGAAACCGCTGTCATCCGCCAAAGAAGGCAGCCTGATCCTCGTCGCTACCGGGCGCGGTGCGGAACACTCGCTGGCGTGGCTGGCGACACAGGGCTATCACGTTGACGCGGCTTCCCAGCATGACCTTTGGATGGCATTGATCCATTGGGGAAACCAGACCGCCGCCGAGACCTATCGCGGGCGGATGGATAGCGTGCTCGATTCCTTGATCGCCATGGGCGCCAGCATCACCCCGGCCAGCCCAGAGGGTGATCCACTGCGCCTGGCCTTACAGGAAAGCGATTCGATCCTGGCCAAGGCACTGGTGCGTCGTGGTGCAAGCGATACGTCGTGGTCACCGGATGAGCGCAAAACCCTCGCCGAATTAGTGGCGCAATCCGAGGAAGAGGAAGGCATGTCGCAGGATAGCTTCCACCTGCGATGCAATCCGTTTGGGTTGCGGGAGGTGGAGGAGGCGGGGACGGATCGGGAGTAGAGAGACTCGGTTGCTTGGAGCCGCAGACAATGATTGTTGGGAATCGAAAGCAGCTCTGAATAGCTCGCTAAGTTCCAGCCCCTCCCTTTACAAATAGCGGAGGAGCTGGAGTGATCGCACAGTCTTCGCTAGGGGATGTGGTTCACCGCGTTATCGGCGACCAAGCTGCCCCAGCCCGTGGTGTAGTCCCAGCCCGGCGCGGCGAAATAGCCGTTACTGCCGCCGGAAGTGCTGATGTTGTTGCCGGAGGTAATGTCGTGGAAGGCCCTTGCGTAGAACCGGCTTTGCGCAAGCGCATACAGTAAGGGGGGCGCGAAGCCCGGGTTGTAGCCCTTGGCCTGGATGATGCGGGCCCACCCGCCGACGAATATCGGTGAGGCGAGACTGGTGCCAGCGAGCGGGGCGATCACCGGCGTGCCCGGTGGCCTTCCCAGCACACTACTATCGGTGACGATCAATGCCCCGGAGTTCGTGTCCGCGTCGTAGGCGATATCCGGTACAGCGCGATACGTTTGGTTAGTGATCCCAGCGACACCGCGCTGCCACGACGGTATCAGCTCGAACGTACTGGGACTGCCTCCACTGCCTTTCCATGCCGTTTCGCCACTCCAGATATTGAGCACCGGCGTGGCGGATAGCGTGGTACCGCCAACCGCGAGCACATAGGGCGAGCTCGCCGGGTACCAAGGCGTCGTTCCGCCATTGCCGCACTCATCCGCACCAAAGTCACCGGAAGCTACGGAGAAGGTCCTGCCCTGACTCTGCGCGGCCTGGAAGAGCGCGTCGCTGGCGACTAGGCCACTCGCCCGAGCGTCGTTCTCGCATTCGCCCAGCGACACATTGATGATCGGTGGCGCGTTGACCTGATCAGTCAGTGCCAGATAGAGCGCGGAGTAGATATCGGGATCGTTCAATGAAACGCCGTCATACAGGACCAGCGACCGCACGCCGCCCATCCCGACGATGGCCTGAGTGTCCAGGTCCCACTCGGGATTACCGCTCGTATCGCTGCTACCTGGACCGACCACCTTCACGTCGACACTGGGCAACCTATCTATCGCGGTGAAGAGCTTTAGATGGTTTTTCGCTGCTGTCATATCGCCTGCGGTGATGATGCCCGGCGTAACCGAGGTCGCGGCGGGTAGACGACGTGCACCGTAGATGGTGGGAAAATCGGTAGGGTTGTGCGGAAAGGTCACTCCCGGTGGCGCGGGGTCTCCGGTTCTCACTTCAGAACTGACATAGGTACGCAACCTGTGCACATTCTGCATGCCAAGCACGGCGACTACGGAGTCTTGCAATACTGCGGGAACCCGCACATCGCTGGCGTTGGCGTAGGCATCACGACCGTCATGCGTTCGCACTTGCACCAAATGGGTGGCGAACGCCGCCTGCAGAGCATCGGCGCGGCCAGAGGCTTCCACCATCAGTCGATTGCGCCCGATTCTCACATCGGTCAAGCCAGCTCGACGAAGATGATCGGCCACTGCCTCGGCCTGTGCTTCCGTGGGCGCGTATTGCGCGTCGTACTGTTCCGGCGTTAGTGGCTTGAAGCCGGGGGGCGCCATATAGGCGTCCAATTGATCCTGGTTGCGCGGCTTCAGCGCCACCACGACATGCATGGGCTGCGACGAGGGCAGCGGTCCCATTATCGCATCGCCCTGACGCAGTAACGTGGCGTGATGAAGGCTAACCATCGCGGCATCGTTCGCCGGACCGGCCCACGAGTCGGCGGCGGCAAGACTCATGGCGGTAATCAACAGCTTGATACGAAGACGATTCAACATGTTCGACTCCTCAGCTGAAGCGGCAGCGCGGCACCTCTAACGAGAATGCGGACACACCGCAAAAAGAAACGCCGCGCTTGCGCGCGACACCTTGGCTGGATGGTTTGCTTTCGACTCCAAGAGCATCGGCGCTACGCTCCTTGCCTCTTTTTGGATAGCCGGCACTACGCAGAGGTAATGCGGTGTTACTGATGAATGACCACCTTTGGAGCGCACCGACTCTTCCGTAATAGACGCTGTCGAATCGATCGGCCGATATGCTTAGTCAACACTCCTCGATAGCCTGAAAACGCCTTCCAGCATCACCTCGACGAATAGACGAGGGAAGAATCGACATATGGATCTTCTTCACGGCGCTTGAACAGTTCGCCGAGTCCCTTGGTAGGCTGTTGAGAGGCCTACTCGATTCGCGACAGCTATAGCTGTGGATGCGGTGGCGTGTGTGCATGCATCGCAGCGATGCGCTTGAGGGCACGCAGGCCAACACCATGTCGACGGTGCGATGCATGATCCGCTGGCATTGGAGTGCAGGGGTGGGTTACTCGTCGCGGTTCACTTTCTCAATCAATACGCGAAGAAGTTGAAGCAAGGAAAAGTGGCTGGCGATTAGTGCCCTGTGATCACCTGCGGCACATCGCGTTATGAGCACGGTGTGCCGCACCTGGCAGCTTCGCTATTGATCCGATGGTTTTAGTGGCCGCTGACGATGCCCTGCGCGGCATCGGTGTCGGTGGTTCGAGCGACCTCGCGGTGAGAACTCTGGGAGTCGACGACTTCCATGCGAACCCGGTCGTTGGGCAGGAAAACGATCATGAGCACCTTGCCGCTGGTGCCTTCGTAGCGGGGCACGCGGACCACTGCGTGAAGTTCGCCGCTGTCTTCGACAATGCCGGGGGAGCTGTGCAGGAATTGGTCGTCGTGTGTGGAGCGCTTCCAGGAAACGTCCAGTGCCAACGACGGTTTCCACGGGGGCAGGGGGATGTCAATGTTCCATGTGTTGTTGTCCAGCGTGGTCACTGTCTGGTTGTTCGGATAGAACACCTGCTCCTGGAATTCTTTGATGCGGCCGGCGTATGCCGTTTTCATCAACTCCAGATTGACTTCGGTGACTGGCGCTGGCGCGTAGTTGACCACTGCCACGCGCAGGCTGTGGTCAAAACGGTAATCCGCCAAGCTGTGTTGGATGCCGTCGATGGCGCAAAAGCCGACAACAATGATCAGCGCGGGCAATAGGATGGCAGTGAGCGGGATGACCCATAGCGCGTAGCGCAAGGAGCGCTTCTTGCGCAGCAGCACCATGCCGGCGATGCCGCCCAGGATGCCGGTAAGGGGGACGCCACCCACCAGCAGCATGACTAGAAAGATGGCTTGACCCAGAGCGCCGCCAAGACCGCCACTGGCTGGCGAGTGCAGGCTGAAAAGCAGGATGACGGCAATGATCAGGGTGATTAAAGCGCCGATGGCGGCGCCGAATGCGGCCGCTTTCCAGCGAGAGCGTTTTGTTGCGTCCATGCTTCGATCCTTTCTTCCACCTGACGTGGCGCGGTGGACACGTTAGGTGGCGGTGCTTTTCATGGCAAGGGTGCCGGGTTGTGCGATGCCTTAGAACCCGCTGAAGAACGCATAGGCGAACAACGCGCAGCCAACGAGCCCGAGGGCGACAGAGGCCCACCAGGCAGGGCGCTTGCGTGTAAGCGCTGCCACCGCACCCAGTGCGATACCTACCTGCAATAGCGCCACCGATTCGGCATAGCGATGGTGCTGATGCATTAGGTGATCGGCTTCGGCTGATTTGGTGTCGCGTTCGTGTTCGAGTTCGCGCGCCTGGGTGTCGAGTTCGTGCTGTTCCTTGAGGTAGCGGGTTTCATCCTCGGCGAGCTTCGCCGGCGGTGCTTTATCCGCCGCGATCCAGGCGCCTTGCGCGTTACGTGTTATGGCGGCCTTGAGGCCTTTGGCCTGGTAGTACGCCCATACATCCGAGGCTCTGGCCTGCAAGGCCGTGGCTTCGGTCTTGAGGATCAAGGCTTCGTTCGCCGTACTGCCCGCCTGCAGCGAGGTGATCGCGGCAAGGGCAGCGAATACCGCCGTGCTGAGCGCAACGGTGCGCAGCAAATTGCCGCCTTCGCGTTCGACTTCTTCGGCGATGGCTTCGCGCAGCTTGTCGGTGTCGACTTCGATCTCTTCGGGCATGGTGCGCGTATCCGCTGGCGAGGGTGGCGCATTGTATGCGCGCCAGAGCGGGGCTTTGGAAGGCGAATGAAGTCTCGGGGAGAAACTTTTCTTGCGCCCCATCCCCTGGCTGCTACGGGCGACAGCGCGACGACAGCCTGATTTGCTGGAATGGCTTGGCTTTCCCCACAAGCGTCGACCGGATCCAGTCCCATGGTTTGTGCGAGGTCAGGCCGAGCAGCTGTTCGGTGGCATGACGGCGACGGGTCCGGGCGGAGCAAGCCTTCCGGAGTGGAGACATGGAGCAAGTGGTATCCCGCGGTAAAGACAGACTGCCCATCCTCATGTACCACAACATCGCGCGGGCGCCGCGCGATCTGCGTGTCTATCGCAGTTTGTACGTCAGTCCCGAGACGTTCACCCGCCAGATGTGGTTGCTGCATCGCCTGGGGTATACGGGTTTGTCGATGTCCGCCGCCATGCCTTACTTACGGGGAGAGCAACGCGGCCGCGTTGCCGTGATCACGCTCGATGATGGCTATGCCGACAACCTTGAAGCTGCGCTGCCCGTACTGTCCCGATTCGGTTTCAGCGCGACGGTTTATGTGGTCAGCGGAAGCATTGGCCGTTTCAACGCGTGGGACGCGGAGCGCCTGGGTATTCGCAAGCGCCTGATGTCGGTTGAGGAGTTGCGAGCGTGGCACAGCGGCGGCATGGAGATTGGCGCGCACTCGCAAACGCATCCCCGCCTGACCCAATGCGACGATCATCAGTTGCGCAACGAAATTCAGGGTTGCAAGGCCGATCTGGAAGATCGCCTTGGCGTGGGGGTCACGCAGTTTTGCTATCCCTACGGTGATGCGGACGATCGCGTCGCCGAAGCCACCCGGGATGCAGGCTATACGGCGGCCACTATGACGCGCCGTGGGCGTGCTGTGCCCGGTTCGGATCTGTGGCGGCTGCCACGGGTGCAAGTGGCAAGACATCATTTTCTACCGCAATTCGCCATGCGAACGCTGACCGGGTACGAGGATCGGCGCGCATGAAGTTTCTTTTCGTGGGCACCAATCCCGAGAACACTGGCGGTGCCACGCATTTCGTTGCGCTTGCGCAGGCGCTGGTAGAGGTGGGGCATTCGGTCAACGTAGTGGCTTATCCTGGTGGCCTGATTGCGCAAGAGCTCGCCCATTCGGACGTCCGCCTGCATGGCGCCGTGTTTCGCAATGCATACGACCTACGTGGATACGCCAAGGTGATGGCGGCTGCAAAGCAATCGAAGCCCGACTGGCTGGTGGGCAACTTCGGTAAGGAGTATTGGCCGCTGATTGTCATCGGGCGTTTGCTCGGCGTGCCGGTGGCGTTGTTTCGTCATCGCACGCCGCCGATGAAGCGATTGTCGGGCTACCTGCTTCCGCGCCTGGCGCAGCGTTTCTTCGCGGTGTCCAACTATGCCCGCCAGGCGTACCTCAATCGTGGTGTGCCGGCCGGGTTGGTGCGTGTGCTCTATAACCCGGTCAGCCTGGCGCGATGCCGGCCAGACGCGCGTCAGCGCGGCGCGACCCTGCTGTCGCTCGGCATCGACGACGAAGCCATAGTGCTGGGTTATGCCGGCCGCATGCACGGTGGCAAGGGGATTTTCACTTTGCTTGAAGCGGCGACGGCGGCCATGGTGGAAGAGTCACGCCTGCATTGTCTTTGGCTGGGCGATGGCCCGGAAGCTCAGGACCTGCGCGCGCGTGCCACCGCGGGTCCGGCGGCGGCACGGCATCACTTTGTTGGTTGGACGCATGACGTCAGCCCCTACTACAACGCGATGTCAATGCTGGCGTTTCCGTCGATTTCCCCGGAGACGTTTGGTCGCGTTTCAATCGAAGCGCAGGCGTCGGGGGTTCCGGTGCTGGCAAGCAACGTTGGTGGCGTGCCGGAAACGTTGAGCCCGGATGTGACGGGGTTGCTTCTGCCGCCAGGTGATGCGGGTGCGTGGCACAGCGCCATTCTGAAAATGTGCGATGCGTCGTTCCGGCGGCCGATGGCCGAGGCGGCGCGGCCGTACGTGCAGGAGCACTTCAGCACGACCGTCATTGCGGATGAGTTCGTGAAGATCCTGGCGGATCACTAGAAACACACCCGCTTGAAGGTTGCCTGGCACCGACGCAAGAAAGGCCATCTTGCGATGGCCTTTCGGATGGATGCCTGTGCGGGCCGAAAGCCAGGCGAGCCTGACGCCAGGCACTTATCTGCTGCGAATGCGCGTATTGGGTGCAGTCGGGCGTGTAGGGGCAGTGCCGGTGTGCGCAGGGTCTCTCGCAAACTGCTTGGTCGTGCGGTAAGCCGGCGCGGCTTTTTCTTCGGTGCTGCGTTCGGGCTTGTTGTGAGTGGCGCCGCTGTAGACGTCGTGAATGCTGGCAAGCGAAAGCGGTTTGGGCGGTTGATTCATGAATAGGCTCGCTTGAGATCGGCTGCCATATCGACAGGCCGAAAGTTTTCGGGCTCTCCAAAATGCGGGAGAGTGCGTCGCGAACTGGAGAGTGAAAGCTGGCCGTGCCCGGAAAACCGTTACGTGGCCGGCCTAACTCCAATCGACAGGTGGGTCGAACCGTTTTGCTTCTACACGTACATGCACTCAAGTGCGTTGTGCATGCGCTGGTACCACAACGCCTCGATGTCTGAGGCGTGATCCAGCTGTATCTTGACACCCTACTCCTACGGACGGATCGAGTTGTTATGTCCCTGCAATGCCGGGCGGCGGGCGGCTGTGATTGCCAGTGTCATGGAATGGGGCTACGGTCGGATTCTTACCGCCTCGCTGGAAACACACATGCCGCTCGTCTTGATCGAGGCTTGGGCTGATGGGCCGGATGCCTCGGGGCTATGGCGGGGTTGCTGGCGTCTCTTGCAGGATGGCGCGGCCGTCCGGGGGCGTTTCGGGGTTACGGCGAAACGTTTTCCAAACCGCGACGACGCTATCAGCGCCGCGACGGTGCTGGGGAATTCGGACAAACGTAATTTGCCATCCGTGAATGCCTCAACCGAGAAGGGCCTTGGTAGATAATTGGAGCCCCTGGTTTTCGTCGTGTTGGAGGAGTTCTCATGTATCGCATTGCGCGCACCGCATTGATTGTTGCCATCGGTCTCGGCCTGCCTATGTGGGCTTCAGCTCAGGCGGGAGTAGGGCGGCTAGCGTCCAAGCTGGATATGGCGTCCAAAAATTTCGATGCGGCGGATCGCGATCACGATGGCATGTTGACCAAGGACGAGGCCGAGAAGGGCAACGTGCCGTTCATTGCGCACCATTTCGATCAGATCGATCGCGAGCATCGCGGCAAAGTGTCCAAGCAGGATGTAGCGGCCTATCTGCAGTCGCGACAGCGACCGGCGCCGGCAGCAGCATCCTCGGCGGCGAAGCCGGATTAAGCGTCAGAAGAATCGGATAGGAAAACCCCTACAGAAGGATGCGCTGATCCCCGCTAGGTCGTCGCAAGGGATCGGCGCAAGCTTTCTCTGCCCCGTGAGTCAGGCGGTGGGCGAAATGCCTGCGCCAGCCGATGACCGGGGTGTTCTTCTGCATGGCTCACGCCCCTGAGCTAAGGCTTTGGCGCCCCGTACCTGGTTCGGGGCGCCTTTTCTATTTCTGGGGTGCCGAATCGTCTGGTACTGGTAGTTATCTTTGAATAACTTCAGTTTATTCAACGCATTGTTTGATTTGTTTGAGGTGATTCAATTTCTGGTGGCGGCAAGACTCTAGGCGCCCTCAGGAACCCATCTTGCGGCGGGCGACGCTCCGCACCGACATATAAGTAGTCTCGCGCCTACAAACACCTGCGTAAGGGGCTGATAGGAGAAATCCATAGGAAAAGGCACTCTTTCCAAGTCGGCGAGTCAGGAAGATGCGGCCGTGCCCGCTGGAGCTTCCGATGACCCGACGTCCTTCCACCGCACAGGTCGCGCAGATGATCGTTTACTCGCTCAAGCAGTCGCCCGATGGTCAGTGGAGTGTGTGCCGCTCGGGGTTTTCCCTGTTCAGTGATTTACGGCTTGGACCGGCGATTACCCTGGCGCGCGAAGTAGCGCGCGACGAACACGTGCGCTCCGGGCGCACGGTGTGCGTCGAGATGCCGGGGCCGGAATCATCGATCCGCCTCGCGCAATATGCGCGGCCGGAGCCCATTCCGCTGGTCGCCGCCGCCTGAAGGGGTAGAGCCCCTGCGTTGCTCGCGGAGGCTCGGTGTAAAGAGGCCGGGTGACGATGCCCCGCCTTCGGCGCTTGTTTCACCTCAGTGATCTGGGCAAAGTGCGGCGATCTCTCTGACGGATGCCGCTCATGTCGATGTCGATTCGCCGCGCCCTGATCGCCGTACTGGTGATGGCTGTGCTGCCGTTGCAGGCGACCACTTTGTTGGTCAACGCCCACATACACACGCTGGATCCGGACAAGCCGCAGGCCACCGCGCTGGCATGGGGTGATGACGGCCGTTTGCTCGCCGTGGGTACCACCAGCGAATTGCAGGCGCAGTATCGCGACGCCAAGTCGGTAGACGCGCACGGTGCCACGGTGATCCCGGGGTTGATCGACGCGCATGGACACCTGCTCGGGCTGGGTGTACTGCGCAGCCAGGCGGATTTGGTTGGCGCACGCTCCAAGGCGGAAGTGGTCAAGCGCCTGCAGGCATGGGCAGCGAAGCTGCCGAAGGACGCATGGGTACTGGGCCGTGGTTGGGACCAGAACCTGTGGCCCGAGAAGGCTTTCCCCAGTGCGGCGGATCTGGATGCGGCTTTCCCTGACCGGCCGGTGTATCTGGAGCGCGTCGATGGTCACGCGTCCTGGGTGAACACGGTGGCGATCAAGCGTGCGAAGAAGTCGCTGGACGGCGATTGGCAGCCGGATGGCGGCCGGATCCAGCGCGTCGGTACGCGTGCCAGCGGTGTATTGGTGGATGGCGCGCAGGAACTCGTGCGGAGCGCGATTCCGCCGATGACGCCGGCACAAACGCGCGAGGCTTACAAGCAAGCTTTCGATGACGCCGTGGCAACCGGCCTGACCGGCGTGCATGACGCCGGCGTGAGCCTGGACGACTTCAAGGTGCTGCAGCAGATGGCGAAGGATGGCGAGATCCCGCTGCGCCTCTATGAAATGGCTGACGGCAATCATGCGGCGCTGGATTGGCTGTGCGCGCAAGGCGGGCAGTGGATCGATCCGAGCGGCCGGCTGCGCATGCATACGGTGAAGCTCTATATGGATGGTGCCCTGGGCAGCCGCGGTGCCGCGTTGTTGAGCGACTACAGCGACGATCATGGCAACAAGGGCATCTTCGTCACTTCGCCGGAGGATTACCGCGTAGCGGTGGAGAAGGCGCACGGTTGCAAGGTGCAGGTGGCGACGCACGCGATCGGTGATCGTGGCAACCGCATGGTGCTCGATACCTATCAGGCGGTGCTGGGCAAGGATGCGGCGACGGATCACCGCTGGCGTGTGGAGCATGCGCAGATCGTTGCGCTGGACGACATCTCGCGTTTCGCCACATTGCATCTGATCGCTTCGATGCAGCCCACTCACGCCACCTCCGACATGCCGTGGGTCGCGCAGCGCCTGGGTACCGAGCGTTTGAAGGGTGCTTATGCCTGGCAGCGTTTTCTGCACGAGCGCGTGCCGCTGGCGTTTGGCTCGGATTTTCCAGTGGAAAGCGTGAATCCGATGCTGGGGCTGTATGCCGCGATCACCCGTCAGGATCTGGCCGGTCAGCCGCCGGGCGGTTGGCTGCCGGATCAGAAGGTGAGTCGCATCCAGGCACTGGTGGGCTTCACCCGCGTCGCGGCTTACGCGGGTTTCATGGAGCGTGAAGTGGGCATGCTCAAGGCGGGTATGCGCGCCGACTTTGTGTTGCTTAACGCTGACCCGCTGACGATCGAGCCGCGGCAGATCGCCGACCTGAAACCGCTGAGCACCTGGGTCGATGGCAAGGCGGTCTATACAGCAGGAAAAGCCGACGCCGCGCGATGATCTGCGCGGCGTTGGCCTGGGGTGGCTGTTAAAGCCGTAGCTTAGGCGGCCTTGCGGGTCGTCACGACGCCGATCGACGCCTGGGCGGTCTTCAGCGCCTCGGTCTTGTGGTCAGCGCTGAGATTGACGCCTTCGGCGCGGACGAACTCGATGTCGGTGATGCCGATGAAGCCCAGCACGGCGCGCAAGTAGGGCTCCTGGAAATCCACGGCCACGCCGCTGGTCCCTTCGCTATAGATGCCGCCGCGGCTGGAGGCGATGACCACGCGCTTGCCTTTGGCCAGGCCTTCCGGGCCGTTTTCGGTGTAGCGGAATGTCTTGCCGGCGATCAGTACACGGTCGAGCCAGGCCTTCAGCGAGCTGGGAATGCTGAAGTTGTACATCGGCGCACCGATTACGATGACGTCTGCGGCAAGGAATTCCTCCATCACTTCATTGCCGAGCAGGGCGGCTGGATCGGCGGCGTCGGCCACCGGGGTCCAGTGCGGTAGCGGCTGGGCAGCCAGGTCGCGATAGGTGACTTCCAGGCCCGGCTGTTCGCGGACCAGCTCGGCTACGATGGCGGCGGTCAGGCCGCGGGAAACGGAGTGGTTGCCTAGGGCGCTGGCGTCGATATGCAGGAGTTTCATGGCGATTCCTCGATCACGAGCCGGTCTGGCCGGCGACGGGAATAACGATATACTTGGAACAGTGGGTCGATAAGTCGGCCTTTTTTGAACTAATTGTTCGAAAATGGGAACAGTGATGATCGTACTGGACGGCGCCCTGCAGGATCTCAACGATCTGTATTTCTTTGCCTCAGTGGTGGAACACGGCGGTTTCTCCGCCGCCGGTCGTGCGCTGGGTGTCCCCAAGTCACGTCTGAGCAAGCGCATCGCGCAGCTGGAAGAACGCCTCGGCGTGCGCCTGCTGCAGCGGACCACGCGGCGCTTTGTGGTGACCGAAGTTGGCGAGCGCTTCTACACGCATTGCCGCGCGGTGCTGGAAGAGGCGCGTGCCGCGCAGGATGCGGTGGACGAATTGCGCGCCGAGCCGCGCGGTGTGGTGCGTGTGAGCTGTCCCAACTCGTTGGCACAGACCATCGTGGCGCACGTGCTGCCCGACTTTCTGGCCCAACATCCCAAGGTGCAGGTGCGGTTGCAGGCGACCAACCGCCGCGTGGATTTGATCGGCGAAGGTTTCGATCTGGCCATCCGCGTGCGTAGCAAGCTGGACACTGACGCGACGATGGTCATGCGCACGTTCGGCCAGTCGCGCGTGCTGCCGGTGGCCAGTCCGGTGCTGCTCAAGCAGGTGGGGCGCCCGCAGGTGCCGTCCGATCTGTCGGCGATCCCGGCGCTGGCCATGAACGAGCACGAGGGCGCGCAGAGCTGGGAGCTGATCGGCGCCGACGGCGAGCGCGTGGTAGTGGACATCCAGCCACGCCTGATCTGCGGTGACTTTGCGGTGCTGCTGGAGGCGGCGCGACGTGGTATCGGCGTCACGCTGTTGCCGGAATTCGTGTGCGCGCCGGCTATCACCCGCGGTGAACTCGAAGTGGTGCTGCCTGACTGGAGCGTGCCCGAGGGCACCATGCACTTTGTTTATCCCAGCCGCCGCGGCTTGTTACCAGGCGTGCGCGCCTTTGTTGACTTCCTGGCCGAGCGGCTGCCTTCCGCCACACTGCAGAAGCACGAGGAATGCAGTAAGCGTCCGCTGCCGGAAGTGTAATTGGCAGAGCGTGCTAGCATTCCGTTTGGCCTTCCAAACCCCTGAGCCCATGCATATCGAAACCAAGCTTCCGAAGGTGGGTACCACCATCTTCAGCGTGATGAGTCAGCTCGCGCTGGAACATAAGGCCGTCAACCTGGGGCAGGGTTTTCCGGACTTTGAGCCGCCGGAAGCATTGCGCGACACCATCACCCGTGCAATGGCCGAAGGCCGCAACCAATACGCGCCAGGCATTGGCCTGGCGCCGCTGCGTGAGCAGATCGCGCTGAAGACTGAGCGCATGTATGGGCGCCGCATCAATGCCGATACGGATGTGACGGTAACTTCCGGCGCGACGGAAGCCCTGTTCGCCGCTATTGCAGCCGTGGTGCGCACGGGCGACGAAGTGATCGTGTTCGACCCGGCGTACGACAGCTATGAGCCGGCGATTGACTTGCAGGGCGCGAAGGCGGTGCATATTCCGTTGACCTTGCCCAATTTCGGCATCGACTGGCAGCGTGTGCGCGATGCGATCACGCCGCGCACGCGGATGATCCTGATCAACAGTCCGCACAACCCGTCGGGCGCTGTGTTATCGGCGGCCGATCTCGATACGCTGGCGGCGATCGTGCGCGATACCGAGATCGTGGTGCTCTCGGATGAGGTGTACGAGCACATTGTGTTCGACGGCGCGCTGCATCAGAGCGTGCTACGCCATGCCGAACTGGCTGAGCGCAGCATTGTGGTGTCGTCGTTCGGCAAGACGTACCACTGCACCGGCTGGAAGCTCGGTTACGCCGTGGCGCCAAAAGCACTGTCGGCCGAGTTTCGCAAAGTGCATCAGTACCTCACGTTCTGCACCTTCCATCCGGCGCAGCTGGCATTTGCCGAATTCATGGCGAGTACGCCGGAGCACTACCTGGAACTGCCGGCTTTCTATCAGGCCAAGCGCGACCGCTTCCGCGCGTTGCTCAAGCCAACGCGCCTGAAGTTGCTGGATGTGCCGGGCGGTTATTTCCAGTTGGTGGACTACTCGGCGATTCGTGACGAGCCGGATGTCGCGTTCTGCGAGTGGCTGGTGAAGGAGGGCGGCGTGGCCGCGATTCCTTTGGCGCCGTTCTATGAGACCGCCCCTGATACCCGCCTGGTTCGCCTGTGCTTCGCCAAGAGCGATGCCACCATGGAAGCCGCCGCGGAGCGTCTATGCAAACTCTGAAAGTGAGTCTGGTGCAGGGCGCGACGCGCTGGCATGACGCACCGGCCAATCGCGATTACTACGGCGCGCTGGTACGCAGCGTGGCGGATCAGAGTGATTTGATTGTGTTGCCGGAGACTTTTCTCTCCGGCTTCAGCAACGATACGCATGCCAGCGCCGAGACCATGGATGGCGAAGGCGTGGTTTGGCTGCGTGCGTTGGCCGTCGAAGTGGATGCCGTGATCTGCGGCAGTCTGGCGATTCGCGAAGGCGATACGGTGTACAACCGGCTGTTGTGGGTGCGGCCCGACGGCAGCTATGCGCAGTACGACAAGCGACATCTGTTCCGCATGGCCGGTGAGCACACCCGTTATGGCGGTGGCAATGAGCGTCTCATTGTCGAGCTGAAGGGTTGGCGCATCCTGCCGCAGGTTTGCTACGACCTGCGCTTCCCGGTGTGGCTGCGCAACCGCCGCCTGGAAAGTGCGGTGGGTGGCATGGATTACGACCTTGCCCTGTTCGTCGCCAATTGGCCTGCGCCGCGTCGTCAGCCATGGCGCACGCTGTTGCGCGCGCGCGCGATCGAGAACCTGAGCTATGTGATTGGCCTGAATCGCGTGGGTGTGGATGGCAATGATCTGCCTTATGCGGGCGACAGCGCGGTGCTCGATCCCGTGGGCGAGCCGCTAGTAGAACTAGGTTCGCAGGAGCAAGTGGTGACGGTGACGCTCGATCCCGCACCGTTGCTGGCGCACCGCGAGCGGTTTCCGGCATGGATGGATGCAGACGAGTTTTCGTTGCATATCGAGTGAGGCGCGGCAGATTGGGGCTCGCCTCAATGTGCGATCACGCTTTCAACAAGACCACCACGGCGCCAGTGCCGCCCTGCATTGGCCGTGCCGAAGCAAAGGCGATTACGTCGTCACGCCGTCTTAGCAGACGGTCGGTCAGCACCTTCAACACCGGCCCGCTCGCTTTTGAGCGCAAGCCCTTGCCATGCACGATGCGTACACAGCGCAAGCCGTGATGGCGCGCCTCGGCGAGAAAGTCGGCGATGGTGGCCTGCGCCGCCGCGGCATTCATCTGGTGCAGGTCGATATCGTCCTGCACGCTGAACTGGCCGCGCTTGAGTTGTTTGAGGAGCTTCGGCGGATAGCCGTCGCGCAGGTAACTGAGTTCTTCGCCGACCTCCAGTACGCCGGGGTCGAAGGCCATATCGAGCAGCTCGGCCGGCACCGCCGCTTCATCGGCCTCCAGCATGTGCGGATACGGCTCCGGCTTGGGCGTGGCCGGTGGAGGCTCAACCGGATCGAACCGGCGCACCTCGCCGATGGCCTCACGGAACAGGCGGGTATCGTCGTCGCTGACAGGAGAGGGCGGGCGGCGTTTCATGGCAGGCATCCTAACCAAGATGGACCGCGCCGATGCGCCTCTGGTTCGGTGATCACGGTGTTGGTGCTTTCCTGGTATCCAGCCAGTAGGTGGAGAAGTGTTTCGAGCTGCTTTGGGCGTGACCGCGGCCGTGAAACCGTTGGCCCGCTCGGGTAGACTTCAAGATCTACGGAGCGCACCGGGGAGCTTGCGGGCGGCGTGCCGGATATCAGCTTTGAACGGATCATGATGCGAGTTCTTGTCAGTAACGACGATGGCGTGGATGCAGTGGGCATCCGCGTGCTCGCCGAACGCCTCAGTGCGGTCGGCCAGGTCACAGTGGTGGCTCCCGATCGCGACCGTTCCGGGGCCAGCAACTCGCTCACGCTCGATGCGCCGATCCGCGCTTTGCAGATGGATAACGGTTATTACCGCGTGGCGGGTACGCCCACCGACTGCGTGCATCTGGCGCTGGCGGGCATGCTCGACTACGAGCCGGACATCGTGGTGTCGGGCATCAACAACTCGGCCAATCTTGGCGACGACGTGATCTATTCGGGCACCGTATCGGCGGCGATGGAAGGGCGCTTTCTCGGCCTTCCTGCGATCGCGGTGTCTTTGGTCAGCAAGGACCACAAGGGTGAGCATTACGACTCGGCGGCCAAGGCTGTGCTGTTGCTGATGGAGCGCCTGTTGGTCGATCCGCTGCCGGCGGACACTATCCTCAACGTCAATGTGCCGGACCGGCCGTGGGACGAGATCCGCGGTTTCGAGGTGACCCGGCTCGGCAAGCGGCATCGCTCGGCGCCGTGCATCAAGCAGACCGACCCGCGCGGCAAGACCATCTGGTGGATTGGCCCGGCCGGCGATGTGGATGATGCCGGTCCTGGCACTGACTTCGACGCCGTACGGCGCGGCTATGTGTCCGTCACGCCGATTCATGTCGATCTGACCCGTTTCCAGGCATTGGAGAAGGTGAGCAGCTGGGCGCATGCGTTGTCCGACGGCATGGCGACCAAAACCGATGACAAGGCGGCATGAGGTGAACGTGCATCCGTTGCCGCCATCCGCACTCAAAGGCGAGGGAATGACCTCGCAACGCGCGCGCGATCGCCTTGCGACCAAGCTCAAGGAAGAGGGCATTCGCGACCAGCGCGTGATCGACGTAATCCGCAATCTGCCGCGCCATCATTTCATTGATCAGGCGCTGCATTCGCGCGCCTATGAGAACACCGCGCTACCGATCGGCCACGGCCAGACCATCTCGCAGCCGTGGGTCGTGGCGCGGATGACCGAGGCCTTGCTTGAATTCGGCATGCCGCAGAAGGTGCTCGAAGTGGGTACCGGCTCTGGCTATCAGGCCGTAGTGCTGGCCTCGCTGGTGCCGCAGGTGTTTACGGTGGAGCGCATTGAGGAGCTGCTGCGCCAGGCGCGCCGTCGCTTCCGCCAGCTGGGGCTGACCAATATTCGTTCGCGCCATGACGACGGCAAGCTCGGCTGGCCCGATGAGGCACCGTTCGACGCCATCATCCTCACGGCGGCCGGCGATGCCATCCCGACTCAGTTGCTCGATCAGCTGAGCCCCACGGGTGTATTGGTCGCGCCGGTGGGTTCGCCGAGCCACCAGACGTTGATTCGCATGCGCGGCGACGGACAGGGCGACTTCATCCAGGAAGAACTCGGTGCGGTGAGTTTCGTGCCGCTGCTCGGCGGCATCGGTTGATGCGCCACCTCCATCAAGGAAGCGCCTGATGCGCCTGTTCGGATCGCTGTACGCCCGTGCTCTTACCTGGGCGCGTCACCCCAGGGCTGTGTATTACCTGTGTGGCCTGAGCTTCGTCGAAGCCTTCATCTTCCCGATCATGCCGGAGGTGATGCTGGCGCCGATGATGCTGGGCAAGCGGCATAAGGCGTTTTTCTACGCCAACGTCAGCTTGTTGTTCTCGCTGCTCGGCTCGCTGGTGGGTTACGCGTTAGGACATTGGGCGTTTCAGGCGTTGCACCCTGTACTCGACGCGCTGCATTTGCTGGCACCGATCGAGCAGGGTGTGGAAAGCCTGCGTGCGCAGATGAATACGCATTGGCTGGGCCTGCTGGTGGTGCTGGCACTGGCGGCGCTGCAGCCGGTGGTGCCGATGAAGTTCGTGACCTGGGCGGCGGGTATCGTTGGTGTGCCGATCATTCCGTTCATGGTTTGCATCGCAGTGGGCCGCGGTAAGCGCGTGTGGCTGCTGGCGCTGCTAATCCGCCTGTTCGGCGAGAAAGCCGAGCGCCTCCTGCACAAGCACATCGAGCGTATTGGCTGGGCGGCGATCGTGATCCTCGCCTTGTTGCTGGTGTGGTGGATCTGGCTGCGCTGAACGACTGGTATAAACGGTAAGGAAGGCCCGCATGAAAATACCGTTACGGCTGGGTATGCTGGCGCGCATGAATGGATATCTTCGTTTTCTCGCTCCCATCGCGGCCGCTCTGACGCTGGCCGCCTGCGTATCGCCCCGCAGCTCGGTGGTGGTGGAGCCGGCCGGTAGCGGACGTGGGCAAACGGTTAGCCCAGCGGCGCGCGCTGCCGCGCCGGGCGGGACCTATCAGGTAGTAAAGGGCGACACCCTTTACTCCATCGCATTCCGCAAGGGCGTGGATTTTCGCGACTTGGCGTCCTGGAATGGCATTGCCGCGCCTTACACGATCTGGCCGGGCCAGACCTTGAAGCTCTCTTCTTCAGGTGCAGCTTCGGCAGCAAGTGCGAGCCGTCCTGTGGTTGCATCGCATCCGGCAACGGTGGCTTCCCAGGCAACGGTGGCGGCGCACTCGACGGCCGCGGCGAGTACCGCGCCGGGTTTCCAGACGGTTCCGCCGTCTCCGCCGGCAAGTTCACATAGCGCACTCCCGGTGAGTGCGCCCGTTGCTGCAGCGGTTGCGGCACCGGTAGTTGTAGCCACTGCAGCGACCTCAGGCACGGCGCCCGCGAGTGCCACGTCGGTCGTGCCGGTGGCAGGCGTTCCCACGCCGACACATGCTCCGCCACCGGCAGCCACGCCGGCGCCCGCTCCAGTGGCATCTGGCGCCACGCGCTCAAACGGTGGTGTCAACTGGCGCTGGCCGGCGGACGGCAGTCTGGGCAAGCGTTTCCAGAGTGGTGACGCGATTCCGGGCATCGAAATTCTGGGCAAGTCGGGCGATCCGGTGCGCGCGGCGGCTGACGGCGTGGTGGTGTACAGCGGCAACGGCCTGGTGGGCTATGGCGAGCTGGTCATCATCAAGCACAACGACAGCTTCCTATCGGCCTACGGGCACAACAGCAAGCGGTTTGTAAAGGAAGGGCAGCGAGTGAGCGCCGGGCAGCAGATCGCCGAGATGGGTTCGACCGGCTCGACTCGGGATGAGCTGCAGTTCCAGATCCGCCGCGACGGCAATCCGGTCGATCCGCTGGGCTATCTGCCGTCGCGATGACCGCGCCGAGTGTTTCGGGTAGGAGCCCACCCTGTGGGCGACCCTGCAGAAATATCATTTCGTAGGTTTTTCGCCCATAGGGCGGGCTCCTACAAAAAGCTCAGTTCTCGGGCAGGATAAAGGCGGCGACCACGCGCCGGCGTTCGCCGGCCAGCAGGTCGTAGGTGCGTGCAGCGGCGGCGTTGTCCATCACTTCGATGCCGACACCCTTGCGCAGGAAGCCGGCCATAAAGGCTGCCGCCGGAAACACCTGGCGCTCGCCGGTGCCCAGGATCACTACTTCAGGCTGTAGCTCCAGGATGGTCTCGACGTGCCCCGCGTCAAGCGTGCTGGCGTGAGTAACCGGCCAGTTTTCAATCGTGCGATCCGGAGCCAGCAACAGGCTGCGGGTGAACTCGCGGTCGACCACGGTGATGCTGCGGGCGCCGACGCGGCGCACGAACAGGTATTCGCCGGGACGGTCGAGTGAGAGATCCATAAGCGGCTTAGCGGGGCAGGGCGAGCTTGGGTTCGTCTTCGTTGCGGCGGAACAGCACCACGATGTGGCCGATCTGCTGCACGCTCTCGGATTTAGTGCCTTCGGCGAGGAAGCTGATCTGCGCGTCGCGCTCTTCCTTGTCGCCACCCGACAGCTTCACCTTGACGAGCTCATGATGGGACAGGGCCTGGTCCAGTTCTTTGAGCACGGCGTCGGTAGCGCCCTTGGCGCCGAGCAGGATCACCGGGCTCAAGTCGTGGGCGAGGCTGCGCAGGTAGCGGCGCTGCGAAGGGGAAAGTGCCATGCGTTCAGTCTCGGATTCGCGGCGAATGGACCGTAAAGGGTATCATGCGGACCATTCTCCCCGTATCTGTGGCAGTTGCCGACATGTCTCGCAGCAAAAGCAGTTCCCGCTGGCTGCGGGAGCATTTCGATGACGTCTATGTGAAGAAGGCCCAGGCCGAGGGGATGCGTTCGCGTGCGGCCTTCAAACTGGAAGAGCTGATCGACCGGGACCGCCTGCTCAAACCGGGCATGCGTGTGGTCGATCTGGGGGCCGCTCCGGGGGGCTGGTCCCAACTGGTGCGCCAGCGCATGGGCGATAAGGGCACCATCATCGCTATGGATATCCTGCCGATGCAGGGTATTGGCGGGGTGGAGTTCCTGCAGGGTGATTTCCGCGAGGAGTCAGTGCTGCGCGAGCTCGAGGAGCGCTTAGGCGGGGAGAAGGTCGATCTTGTGCTGTCCGACATGGCCCCCAATATGAGTGGTGTCGCGCTGGCCGATCAGATCCGCGCTATGGATTTGGCCGAGCTGGCGCTGGATTTCAGTCGCCACTGGCTGAAACCTGGCGGTTCTTTCCTGATCAAGCTGTTCCAGGGAGCTGGCTTCGACGATTACTTACGTAGCTTGCGTGTGGAGTTTTCGCGCGTAACTATGCGTAAACCAAAGGCCTCCCGCGCCCGTTCGCGTGAGGTATATGCACTGGCCACAGGAAAAAAGGTCAGTGACGGTCAACCGGGCGAGAACCGTGCATGAACGAAATGGCTAAAAACCTGCTGCTCTGGCTGATTATCGCCGTGGTGTTGCTCACCGTGTTCCAGAGCTTCAACCCGCATGGCGCGTCGTCGTCCGATCTGCCTTACAGCAGCTTCGTACAGAGCGTGGACAACGGCAACGTCGCCACCGCCATGATCAGTGCGGACCAACCGGCCTCCATCAGCGGCAAGCTGAAGGACGGCAGCTCGTTCCGCACCGTCGCCCCTGTGCTGGGCTTCTCCACCAACTCGGTGGTGAAGCAGATGCAGGACAAGGGCGTGGAGGTGCGTCAGGAACCCTCCAACAACGGCTTCTCGCTACTGGGCTTGTTGCTCAACTGGCTGCCGATCATCCTGATCGTGGGCGTGTTCATCTGGTTCATGCGGCAGATGCAGGCCGGCGCCGGTGGCCGTGGCGCCATGAGCTTTGGCCGCTCGCGCGCCAAGCTGCAGGGCGAGGACCAGATCAAGGTCAACTTCAGTGATGTCGCTGGCTGCGATGAAGCGAAGGAAGAAGTTGGCGAGCTGGTCGAATTCCTGCGCGACCCGGGCAAATTCCAGAAGCTGGGCGGCAAAATTCCGCGCGGCGTGCTGATGGTGGGCCCGCCGGGTACCGGCAAGACCCTGCTCGCCAAGGCGATTGCCGGCGAGGCCAAGGTGCCGTTCTTCTCGATTTCCGGTTCCGATTTCGTCGAGATGTTTGTCGGTGTCGGCGCCAGCCGCGTGCGCGACATGTTCGAGCAGGCCAAGAAGCACGCGCCGTGCATCATCTTCATCGACGAAATCGACGCTGTCGGCCGCCATCGTGGTGCAGGCCTGGGCGGCGGTCACGACGAGCGCGAGCAAACCCTCAATCAGTTGCTGGTGGAAATGGACGGTTTCGAAGGCACCGAAGGTGTCATCGTGATCGCTGCCACCAACCGTCCCGACGTACTCGATCCGGCGCTGCTGCGTCCGGGCCGTTTTGACCGCCAGGTAGTGGTCGGCCTGCCGGACGTGAAGGGCCGCGAGCAGATCCTCAAGGTGCATCTGCGCAAGGTGCCGACTTCCGCCGACGTCGATCCGATGACCATCGCGCGCGGTACGCCGGGGTTCTCCGGTGCTGACCTCGCCAACCTCGTTAATGAGGCTGCGTTGTTCGCCGCGCGCGAGAACGCCCGCGATGTGCGCATGAGCCATATGGATAAGGCGCGCGACAAGATCCTGATGGGTACCGAGCGCCGCTCCATGGCGATGAGCGAGGATGAGAAGAAGCTCACCGCGTATCACGAGGCGGGTCACGCTATCGTCGGTCGCCTGGTGCCGGAGCATGACCCGGTCTACAAGGTCACCATCATTCCGCGCGGCCGTGCGCTGGGCGTCACCATGTATTTACCGGAAGGCGACAAGTACAGCATGAACCGCGTGGCCATCGAGTCGCAGCTGTGCTCGCTCTACGGCGGTCGTGTGGCTGAGGCGCTCATTTTCGGTGAGGACAAGGTCACCACGGGCGCCTCCAATGACATCGAGCGCGCCACCAAGATGGCGCGCAACATGGCGACCAAGTGGGGCCTGTCCGACAAGCTGGGTCCGATGACCTACGGCGAGGAAGAGGACGAAGTGTTCCTGGGCCGCGCCGTGACGCAGCACAAGAACGTCTCCAACGAGACCGCGCGCAAGATCGATGAGGAAGTGCGCGAGATTCTTGACCGTGCTTATGCGCGCACCAAGCAGCTGCTGACCAATAACATCGACAAGCTGCACGTCATGGCCGATGCGTTGCTGCAGTACGAGACGATCGATGCACACCAGATCGAGGACATCATGAATGGCCGTACGCCGGGTCCGCCGGCGGATTGGTCCAAGACGGCGTCGTCTGGCTCCACGCCACCGCCTCCGCCGCCACGTGGCGATGCGGGCGCGAAGGTGGGTGACCCGGCTACGCAAAGCCGTCATCCGCTTTCCTGAGTGGTTACAGGCGATCGTGGATCGTGAGAAGAGGGCGGCCGGAAAGGTCGCCTTCTTTGCTTGTGGAGGTATGTGAAGCGGGAATCGCCTCTAGGCGTCCTTGGTTTGGACGGCTAGAATGACCGGCTCAGGTCATGCCGGTCGTCATCAAGAATGAATATTCTTCGCTCTCGATGAAAAAAATCTGAAAAAAGTATTGACGACCGCGCTCCGAATCTGAATAATTCCGCTTCTCGCTTCGGCGCTTTCCACTCAGGTGGTTACGCGACAAAGTAAAGGTTTTACAACGCGCCCGTAGCTCAGTTGGATAGAGTACCAGGCTACGAACTTGGTGGTCGGGAGTTCGAATCTCTCCGGGCGCGCCATTACAACGCAGGACATGATGTTCGCATCATGGCTTGTGCCGCAAGGCAAAATATCGCCATGTGGACCGGACGAAAGATGTGTTCGGTGTGCTTCGATACGGATTGACTGAGCGAAGCGACACCCGTAGCATTTCAAAGCTTCGGCTCGCGTAAGCGATCGAGGGTTCGAAATCGGGGTATAGCTCAGCTTGGTAGAGCGCCAGCTTTGGGAGCTGGAAGTCGTGGGTTCGAATCCCTCTGCCCCGACCAGCGTTGCTTTGCACCATGTGCATTGCGCCTGTAGCTCAACCGGATAGAGCATCGGCCTTCTAAGCCGACGGTTGCAGGTTCGATTCCTGTCGGGCGCGCCAGTACATCAAGTTTTACGGTGGGCGTAGCTCAGTTGGTTAGAGTACCGGATTGTGATTCCGGTTGTCGTGGGTTCGAATCCCATCGTCCACCCCAGTTCAAAAGTTAGTCGGGCCGTTAGCTCAGCTGGTAGAGCAGTTGACTCTTAATCAATTGGTCGAAGGTTCGAATCCTTCACGGCCCACCAAACCAAAAAGCGCTCAGGGAAACCTGGGCGCTTTTTCTTTGGCTCAAATATATACGTGCGTTTTGTTCTTCGGAGCAAGTGCGATTCGCCATCAAAACTTCATAGGCCAACTGGATCTTGTCGATCCGGAACTTATCGACTGAAATCCAGTAGTGCATTGGGATAAGACAATGAGCGATTTCGACAACCGGGTCATGCGGGTCCTCGAAGGCTACAAGGCGGCAGTCCTCGCCAAGGATGCCGATGCCTTTATCAAGCTCTACAGCCAGAACGTGCGCGTGTTCGACGCCTGGGGCATCTGGTGCCATCAGGGCGCACAGGCCTGGCGGCAAGTCGTCGAGCAATGGTTTGCTTCGCTGGGCGAAGAGTCTGTGGCTGTGAGCATGGAGGAGATCCGGATCACCGGCGCGCAGGAATGGGCGCTACTGAGCGCCATCGTGACTTACGCCGGCATATCCCAGACGGGCGAAAGACTTCGGGAGATGCAGAACCGCCTTACATGGGGATTGTCGAGGGAAGGTGGTAGCTGGCGGATTGTCCATGAGCACACATCAGCACCCATAGGCTTTGACGACTTGAAAGCTATTCTCGAGCGCAACAAGACTTAACTTGGATGGTGTACGAGCCTAGGGTACGCCCTAGTGTGTCCACACTCTCGGAATGGCTAGGGTCTAGGCTCGTCTCACAAGAGTTTTGACCATGGTAGGTTCCGTTTCCGGTTCAAACGGCTCGAACTCGGCCAGCAATGCCGCTACGCATGCCGCGGATCACGCGGCGAGCGTCACCCCAAGTTCGTGCACAAATGCCGCGGAAAATCGGTCATGTACGCCAGCCGAAAGGGCGTCAATCGATGCGATGGGGAAGGCGGTTTCTGGCGCTGTCGACGCTGCCGATGCAGCTAAAAGAGCTAAGTCCGAGACAGACGGTTGCGCTGCCGAGGCGGCAGCCCAGCAAGCGCAGAAAGCAGCCGACGCAGCGCAAGATGCCGCAGACACGGCTGCTACTGCGGCGGCGAGGCAGCCAACGCCTGGAACCGAACAGGCGGCTCAAATTGCCGCAGACGCTGCCAAACAGGCTGCTGGATTCGCCGCCGAAGCAGCTGCCGCTGTAAAGGCTGGGAATGCTGAGCGAGGAACGATCGGTTGTGTATCGCAAGCGCCAGCGAATCCCACACCCTCGTTATCGTTGAGTACGATCAGCCAGCTCAATGCGATGTCGGTGAATCCCTATGGAGCGGGTGTAACACCCTCCGCGTAAGTGGAGGAGATGAATCTGATAGGGCCACCTACGCGATTGCGCATCTCGTCCCGGGGCCTGAGGCGTCCGTCTTTGGCCGCTGTAGCCGAGGGGGGCTCTCATGGTGCCTTTAAGTGGCAACCGAAGCCGCAAAAAAAAGAAAGCCCCATCCTTGGGGCCTGCGACCGTCCGTAGTCGCTATGTCCTAAATCCGGGGCGTCGGCTCGTGAGCCCTGACTTGCCGGACGTGAGTAGTCTGATTCCTAGGTAAGACAAGTTGTAGCGGTGAATGGCGCGCCTGCGTATAGGGGAATTCCTACAAGATGTGCACATCTATGCGCCTTCGTTTCGTCTCATGGTTGTGATTCGCGAGCTTTGCGTCTCATTGGCGCGACATTGCCACCCACTTCGAGTGCGTCTGGACGTGATGGCACGATGTGGAACAAACAGGCATAAAAAAACCCGCCAGTTAGCGGGTTTTCTTGTGTTTCTGGGACTGTATGGAACGTCCTGAAACTCTCTGTTGGTACCGGTGATAGGACTCGAACCTACACTCTGTCGCCAGAAGCGGATTTTGAGTCCGCCGCGTCTACCATTCCGCCACACCGGCATTGCAGCTGACCATTATGCCGGTTTCAGTGCACCGGGTCGAGACCCAGCTTGCGGTCGCTGCGCTCGTAGCAGTGATTTTCGCCGACCGGCTTGAAGACGGCGCAATGGGTCATCTGCCCTGAGTAGATGTGCAGGCTGACGGCCACAGCATCGTCGCTTGGATTGCGGATGGTGTGGTACTCGTGCGGCGGGATCAGGCTGCCGGCGGAGCCGGGGCCGGCCTGGATCGAGCCGACGGGCTGAAAGCGCCACTGGCCATCCGTATCGCTGAGGCGCTCGTACTGCACCACTTCCAGCGCACCGCTCCATACGCCTTCGACGCACCACATGCCGCAGTGGTCGTGGATCGGTGTGCCCTGACCTGGACCCCAGGTCATGGCCACTACGCAGTAGCCGAGGTCTTCGCTGCGGTACAGCTCGCGGCGCGCATAGCGTCCTTCGGCAGTCTCGAAGACACAGTCAGGCAGCTTCACCTCGTTGCCGCGGATTAGCTGGCACAGGCTGTTGCGCAGGCTGTCGGTGATCTCGGGCGTGGTGGGTTTGCCGACGGCGGCGTCGATGGCGTCGATGAGCTTGCGACAGCCGGGGAATTCCAGGGTGAGCATGACGTTCTCGGTTAGCGTTGTTGCCGCAACATCTTAGCAGCGGCTGGGGCCAGAGGTAGGAAGGGCGTTCAGAGTCGGGTGAGGAAGCCACCAATAGCCCGGCTGTAGTTCTCGATATCGACCAGGAAGGCGTCATGGCCCTGCGGGGAGTCCAGCGCGACGAACTCGACCGCAGCCCCAGCCGCCTTCAGGCCCTCCGCGATCTGCTCCTGCTGCTCCAGCGGGAACAGGATGTCGGTACTCACGCCGATCACCATGGCGCGCTCGATCTGGATGCGCTTGAGTCCTTCAGGGATGCTGCCTTCGCCATATTCGGCCATGTCGAACCAGTCGCTGGCACGTGAGAGGTAGAGGTAGCTGTTCGGGTCGAAGGTGCGCACGAAGCGCTGCGCATGCCCCTGCAGGTACGACTCCACTTCGAATTCGAAACCGAACGGATTGTCGTCACGCTGTTCGGCCTCAAGGCGGATGCGTGCGAAGCGGCCGTTCCATTCCATCGCCGAACGATAGGTGATCACGCCAAGCTTGCGCGCGATGCTCATCCCGGTATCGGGGTAGTGCTGGTCGTCGTACTGGCCGTTATTCCAGTGCGGGTCCAGGCGGATCGCTTCGCGCTGCAATGAGCGGATGGCGATAGCGAAAGGCTGCGCCTGCGGCGCGGTGTCCACGCTGATATGCGCGCGCACGCTGCCCGGGTGCAGCAGCATGTAAGCCAGCGCGCTCATGCCGCCCATCGAGCAACCGATCAGGCAAGCGAGCTGTTCGATGCCCAATCCACTGACAGCGGCGTGGGCAGAGTTGGCCACATCTTCCAAGGCAAGCTCGGGAAAGCTCAGCCGGTACGGTTGGCCGGTCGCCGGGTCGATCGAAGCAGGACAGGTGGAGCCCTTGTCGCTGCCCAGCGAGTTTACGCAGATCACAAACCAGTGCGAGGTATCGATAGCCTTGCCTGGCCCGATCATGGCCTCCCACCAGCCCGGTGAAGGGTCGACTGCATTGGACGCGGCATGCGCGCTCGGCGAAAGGCCAGTAAGAATCAGCACTGCATTGTCGCGCGCCGCGCTCAGCTCGCCCCAGGTTTCGTAGGCAACGCAGGCGCCGTGCAATTCGCCGCCTCGCTTCATGGGGAAAGGAGAGGGGAGATCGAAGTAGCGGCGCGCGTCGTGAGTCATTCAATGAACCTTGTCGATGCTGATCTTGACTGGCGTTCGCGTACCCACATCAACCACACCGGCATCGCCTTCCAGATCGCCTGGCTGCGGGATGGCTTGCCCACTCTTGCTGATGCGGGCACCCACAAACACTCGAGGCACGGTGGACAGCTTGAGTTGCGGCGTCATGCCCATCGCGTCCGTCAGCGTAATGGTGGCGGGTAGTGTGGCCGCATCGAGCTTGGCTACGGCCAGCGGCATCGACGGGCCCTGTTCGGCACGGGCATAAACAAAAAGGGTGTCGCCGGTGGTGAGCTTGTTCTTCAGTGCCGGCGACAGCGCCACCTGTACCTGCAGCGCGGGACCTTCTGCAGTGGATGTCTGTGCCGGCTTGCCACCCGCGCGCGCATCAGCCACCGCGATCTGCTCGGCAACGGCCTGGGTGACGGTGGAGCCGGGTTCGAGCAGCGGTTGCAGCTTGCGCCAGGTGGCGGCGGCTTCTGCATAACGATCATGCTGGAAATCGCTGATGCCGAGCAGCCAGAGGCCGCGCTGATTGTCCGGTTCCTGTTTCACTGCGCGTTCGAGCAGCTCCAGCGCGCGGCCGTCGATGCGGTGATCCGGGCGCACCATCGAATCGGTCTCGGCCCAGCCAACCATCGCGGCAGTGCTGTTGGCATCAAGGCGTAATACCTGGTCGTAGGCGTCGCGGGCTTCGCCGGGCTTGCGCATGGCGCTGTAAGTTTGCGCGAGCAGCAGCCAGCCCTGGATGTCATCCGGTTTCTGTTCGAGGTGCGTGCGCAACTCGGCGACGGCCTGGTCGATATTGACGGGTTGCTCGGTCTGCGCGGCGACGCCATTCAATGCGACTGGCGTGCCTATCAGCAGATAGATGCCTACCGCGCCTAGCGGCAACACAAACGCAACGGCCAGCGCCAGCGCGAAGATACCGCGCGGCCGTCCCATGCGCCGCCCCTGGCGGATCAGCGGCAGCAATAGCAGGGCCAGCGCCACAGCAATCATCGCCGCGGCGGCCAGGTAGAAAGCGAGCTTCACCAATCGTCCCCTTCATCATTCGCACCGTTGTTTGCCGATGCGGGCACCGGGTTATTGCGGGTGCGCTTGCGTACAGTCGCTATCACCACGCCGGCACCGGTCAGCAGGATCAGCAGCGGACCGAACCACAGCAGCAAGGTGCTGCGTTCCACCGGTGGGTCGTACAACACGAACTTGGAATAGCGGTCGACCAGATACTGCTTGATCTCCTCGTCGCTCCTGCCTGACTGCATCAGCTGAAACACCTCGTGGCGAAGGTCGCGCGCGAGGTCGGCGTTGGAGTCGGCGAGGTTTTCGTTCTGACAGACCAGGCAGCGCAACTGGCGGGTGAGCTCCTGAAAACGGACCTCCTCCGCGTGGCTCTTGAACGGCAACGGATCGATGGCCTGTGCGAACAGCGAAGTGCTGAGCAGCAGCAACAGAAACGCCGCACGCATGCGATGGAGAACACCACGAGGCTGTGTCATGGCGCCTCCTTCGCCAGCACGGCGATCGCCGGCTTCAGTTCCTTCTCGATCACTTCCGGCGTCAACGGTCCGATGCGCTTGTAGCGGATCACACCCTTGGCATCGACCAGGAAGCTCTCGGGCGCACCGTACACGCCGAAATCGATGGCGGTACGGCCTTCGCGATCGGCAATGATCAGGCTGTAAGGATTGCCGTGGCGCGCCAGCCATGCCTTCGCATCATCTGGCTCGTCCTTGTAGTTGTAGCCAATGAGCGGCACGCCGATGCGCTGAGCTTCGCTCATCAGTATCGGATGCTCCTCGCCACAGGCAATGCACCAGCTGGCAAAGACGTTGATCAGATACGGCTTGCCGAGCATCGATGCTCGGCTGACCGTTTGTGCGGGATCGTCCAGTTTTGGCAGCGCATACGCCGGAGCTGGCTTGTTGATCAGCGGGGAGGGAACCTCGCGCTGATCGTGTTGAGTGTTCCACCAGATGCCAAAACCGAATAACGCGACCAGCAGCAGAAACCCAAAGAAAGGAATCAGGCGGCTCATGCACGCGACTCCTGAGTCACCGCCGCAGCCACCGGCTCCGTGGCAGCGACGCGCTGCGTGCGGAAGCGGCGATCGGCCGCGCTAAAGAAACCACCCAGCATCATCAACAAGCCGCCGGCCCAGATCCAGCGCACAAACGGCTTGTGATAGAGGCGCAGCGCCCAGGCGCCTTCTGGGTCTTTGCGGTCCATCGGCTCACCCAGCGCAACGTACAAGTCGCGCGTGACACCCGGGTCAATGGCTGATTCGGTCTGCACCTGGCCGCGCGTATAGGTGCGTTTCTGTGGATGCATCACGGCGATCTCGCGACCGTTGCGCGATACCGTGACCACGCCCTGATCGCCATGCCAGTTGGGACCTTCGGTGACATGCACCCCGTCAAAGCGGAAGTCGTAACCACCGATGCTCTGCGACTGGCCGGGTGCCATACGCACGTCGCGCTCCACGCTCAGCGCTTCTGTCAGTAGTACGCCGGCAAGGAATACGCCGACGCCAAAGTGCGCTAGCAGCATGCCTGCCATTTCCGCCGGATAGCGGCGGCCAGCGGGCATCTCCCGCCAACGCTTGATCACATAAAGCAAAGTGCCGACACCACACCAGACAGCGGCAGCCGTACCTGCGATGGCCTTCATCTGCCAGCCGGTTACGAAGGCTGCAGCGATGGCGCACGCCACCGCTGCCAGGCCGGCGCGCCACAGCACCTGCTTCAGCAGCGTTGTCTCGCCTTTGCTACCCCAGCGCAGATAGGGGCCGAACGGCAACAGCAACACCACCGGCATCATCAACAGCGTGAACAGAAAACCGAAGTAGGGCGGTCCCACTGAAATCTTGCCGAGGTTCAGCGCATCGCCGATCAGCGGGAACAACGTACCAAGCAGCACCATCGCCGCCGCTACAGTGAGCATCAGGTTGCCGATGAGGATCGCGGTTTCGCGCGAGATCACACGGAAGGGTTTGCCGCCAGCCACCTTCGGCGCGCGCAGCGCATACAGCAACAGGGAGCCGCCAACGACCACGGCAAGGAAGCACAGGATGAACAGGCCACGCCTCGGATCGGACGCGAAAGCATGCACCGACGTGAGTACGCCCGAACGCACCAGGAAGGTACCGAGCAGCGACAGCGAGAACGCGAAGATCGACAGCAAGATGGTCCATGCGCGCAGCGAGCCGCGTTTCTCAGTCACCGCTTGCGCATGAATCAGCGCGGCACCGACCAGCCACGGCATGAAGCTGGCGTTCTCCACCGGGTCCCAGAACCACCAGCCACCCCAGCCCAATTCCGCATAAGCCCACCAGCTGCCCGCAACGATACCGGCAGAAAGAAAGCCCCAGGCAACGTTGGTCCATGGGCGCGCCCAGCGTACCCAGGCCTGCTCCAGCTCGCCGCCGAGCAGCGCGGCAATGGAGAACGCAAAAGCCACCGAGAAGCCCACATAGCCCATGTACAGCACGGGCGGATGGAAGGTCATGCCCGGATCCTGCAGCACCGGATTCAGATCGCCACCATCCGGCGGCATCGGCAGCAGGCGCTCGAACGGATTCGAGGTGAACAAGATGAAAGCGAGAAAGCCCACCGCGACCAGGCCGAGCACGCCCAGCACACGCGAGATGAATACTTCCGGGAGATTACGGCTCAGCGCCGCCAGCGCCACCGTCCACACGTTGAGGATGAAGATCCAAAGCAGCAGCGAACCTTCATGCGCACCCCACACCGCAGCGAGCCGGTAGTACCAAGGCAAGGCGAGGTTGGAATTGTCGGCGACGTAACGCACCGAGAAATCGAAATGCAGAAAGGCCCAGCTCAGTACGCCGAAAGCCAGCGCCACGAACACCGCCTGGCCGGCTGCCGCCGGGCGCGCCACGGCCATCAATGCACGATTGCCACGCCACGCGCCGATCAACGGAAGAACGCCCTGCGCCAACGCCAGCAACAGGGCCAGGATCAGTGCGAGTTGGCCTAGCTCAGGTGTCATTGCGGCTTGTCCTGCATGGCGGCCCCATCGACCTTCTTGCCTTCGTGTGCCTTGGCCATCGCATCCTTCAGCTCCTTCGGCATGTAGGTCTCGTCGTGCTTGGCGAGTACTTCGGTGGCGATGAAGCGTGCGTTGTCCATGTGACCGGTGGCAATCACCGATTGGTTGTCGCGGAATAGGTCCGGAAGGATGCCGGTGTACTCCACCGGCATCGCGCCGCTGGCGTCGATCACTGTGAATGTCACTTTGAGCGAATCACTGCCGCGCTGGATCGAACCCGCCTTGACCATGCCGCCGAGGCGGAAGGTTTTGTAGGTGGTGGCTTCGCCGGACTGCACCTGGCTCGGGGTGAACAGATAGTTCATGTTTTGCTGCAACGCGAACACGGTGAGGCCGATCGCTACGGTAGCGGCCGCGATGACCAGAAGGACGATGGTGAGCCGGCGTTTGCGGGTTGGATTCATGAAGTCACTCAGCAGCGGTTACTTACGGCGCAGGGCTGCGCTGTTGCCGCGCGCTCTGGCGCGCGAGGCGGGCGCGAAGTTCGCGCAGGTTGCGGCGGCGGCGTAGGCCGGGGGCTAGGTAGTCGGCGATCAGTACGATGAAGAACACTGCGTAGGCTGGCCATACATAGGCGCCGTAACCGCCCATGGCGAAGAATGCGCTCATGACTTCGCCTCCTCTTCGGCGATCTGGCGCACCCAGTCCTTGCCGCTTTCCATGGCCAGCAGATCGGTGCGCACGCGACCGAACAGGCTGGCGATGTAATAAAACTTGGTGGCCGCCATCATCGTCAGCAGCGGCCACAGCATGTCGCCGCTCATCTTGGAAGGGCCGAGGATGCGCACGGTGGAACCCTGGTGCAGCGTGTTCCACCAGTTCACCGAGAAATGCACGATCGGCACATTGATGATGCCGATGATGGCGAGGAAGGCCGCCGCGCGCGCACCCTGGCGACGATCCTCGAAGGAGTGGTACAGGCCGATCACACCCAGGTACAGGAACAGCAGCACCAGTTCGGAAGTCAGGCGCGCATCCCAGGTCCACCAGGTGCCCCACATCGGCTTGCCCCACAGCGAGCCGGTGACCAGTGTGATGAAGGTGAAGGCTGCACCGATCGGCGCCGATTCCATCGCCACGACCTCGGCCAGCTTGATGCGCCACACCAGGGCGATGAACGAAGCGACCGCCATCACGCCATAGACGAACAGGCTCATCCACGCGCTGGGCACATGGATGAAAATGATGCGGTAGGCATCGCCTTGCTGATAGTCGGCCGGAGCGAGCACCAGGCCGCCGTACAAGGCCGCCGCGCCGAGCAGCAGCGCCAGCGCCAGCGCCCAGGGCCGCAATGTGCCGGCGAAGCGGTAGAAGATCGGCGGCGAGCCGAGCTTGTGCAACCAGAGCGGGATCCAGTTCGCCATATCGAGTGTTCAGGCATCCAGGGCAATGCGAAGAGCGGCGGCGCAGGCCAGCGGCGCCAGTACCAGAGCCAGAGCCAGAGCCGCGCCCAGCCAGGCGATGGGCGCGAGCCAGGGCAACCCCTGTTGAGCCGCAGCCACCGCGCCAGCGGCAAAGATGACCACTGGGACGCAAAGCGGCAGCAGCATCAAGGCCAAGAGCATACCAGAGCGCCGGGTACCGGCCGTCAGCGCCACCAGGATGGCGCCCAGCAAACTGAGCAGCGGTGTCGCAAGCAGCAAGGCCAGCAGCATCACCGGCATGACGGCCGCTGGCAGGTGCAGCATGCCGGCGAGCAACGGCGCGATGACGATCAGCGGCAGTGCGGTAGTCAGCCAATGCGCGAGGATCTTCATGCCCAGCATCAGCGCCAGCGGCTGCGGGGCCAGCACCAGTTGCTCCAGCGAGCCGTCCTCGATATCGCTGCGGAACATGGCATCCAGCGCCAGCAACATGGCGAGAAGTACGGTGACCAGCACGACACCGCCGGCGATCCGCTGCAGCAAGGCGTCCTCCGGTCCGAGCGCGAACGGGAATAGGGTGACCACGATCAGCGCATACAGCACCGGCATGGCTATATCGCCGCGGCGGCGCCAGGCCAGGGTGAGATCGCGTCGCAGCAGCGCGGCGCAAGCGGGGGCGAGTGGCGCCTGGCTCATGCGTGCATCCGGATGCGTCTTGGCTCGCCGCTCAGGAAGCTCACGGCGCCATGGCTGGTAACCAGCGCGGCACCGCCACGCGTGGCGTGCTGTTCGAGCAGGCGGTTGACCAGTTCGATGCCGGTGCGGTCGAGGTTGGCGTAGGGCTCATCCAGCAACCAGAGCGTGGCAGGCAGCAACAACAGCCGAGCCAGGGCGGCGCGCTTTTTCTGGCCGGCCGAGAGACGGCGGACCGGTTCGTCTTCGTAGCCGGGCAGGCCGACATCGGCCAACACCTGGTTCGCGTTGACGCCATCGCGAGTGCCATACAGGCCACCGGCAATGGCGAGGTTCTCGCGGGCACTGAGATCGGCCTTCAGGCCAAGGTGGTGTCCCAGGAACAAAGTGTCACCGAGGTACGCATCGCGCAGCCAGCGCCCACCGCGCCACAGCAGCTCACCTTCGTCGATATGCAGCAAGCCCGCCAGAACGCGCAGCAGGGTGGTCTTGCCGCTGCCGTTGTCGCCTTCCACCAGCACCACCTCGCCCTCGTGCAGGCGAAAGTCCAACGGACCGAACACAGGTTCGTCCTGGCGATAAAAGGACAAGGCCCGCGCTTCCAACAGAAGCGGGGACTGGGCGGACGGGGCAGTCATCCGGGCGATTGTCCGCAAACGCCAGCGGGCTTGTCTATGCGACGCAGCGCCGCCGCATGCTCTACAGCCGCCGCAGCCGGGCGATGCCGCCGCCGCAACCATGCACATAGGCGTTTTGTTCGAAGTTCCTGGCTACTGTGTCCAGACTCGCAGTATCCGGTCCGATCACGAACAGGCTTGCCTCTGCCCAGCCCCCGCCAATCCCTACGCCAGCACACACCCTTTTAG
This sequence comes from Dyella sp. OK004, assembly GCF_900114495.1. Lineage (GTDB taxonomy): Bacteria > Pseudomonadota > Gammaproteobacteria > Xanthomonadales > Rhodanobacteraceae > Dyella_D. The sequence continues at coordinate 119,334 of NZ_FOZI01000003.1, forward strand.
CGGCGGGGAGATCGCGCAGGGCGATCAGTAATCGGCGCTGAGCCTCGCGGTTAAATGCGAGGCTACGCATCTGCGAACGGGATTTCACGCCGTGACAAAGCCCCAGGGATGCTCTCCAACGATGGTCGCCAACGCCGTTGGCAGTGGTGCATCGATCCGGATCGTGGCCCAGCCGCCTTGCCGCAGGCGCACCCGATAAGCGGTGGCGCGGTAGGCGGCTAGCAGGCTTTCATCCATGCCGCAGGCTGGGTAGCGGGGGCAAGGTCGCTTTTAGGGCGGTTACCGCGGCATCCAGATTGACGCTTTCCGCATCGGTCGAGCCACGCAGCAACTGCTGCAGAAGCTGATCCTGCGCGCGTCCGCGTTCGAACACGTAGGCATACGGCAGGTGGGTGAAGGTGACCATGCGATAGCGCGCCATGAAATGCCCGGGCGCACGTTCCGCCAGCAATGCACCGAGTTCGCGCTTGGCCAGGTAGTGTGGATCGGCCACCGAGTCACGCATCTCGATGTAATTCTCCAGTGCCATTGCGGCGATCGCGTTGGCATTAGGTTGGCGGATGCGTTGGAATTCGGCGAAGACCTCGGCAGTATCTTCCGGCGATTCGGCCAGCAATGCGGCGAGGACGACTGTGTCCTCGAAACCGCAGTTCATGCCCTGGCCGTGGAACGGCACGATGGCGTGTGCGGCGTCGCCGATCAGCAGCGCGCGGCCATCCAGGTGCCAGCGATCCAGATAAAGCGTGGACAGCGTGCCGACCGGGTGGCTGTCGTAGTCCTGCGCAAAATCGGGAATCAGCGGCAGCAGGTCGGGGAAATCTTCGCGGAAGAATGTTTGCGCCGCGGCTGTATCCGGCAGCGTGGCGAAACTGGGGTGCGGCCCCTGGCCGGGCAGGAACAGCGTCACCGTAAAGCTGCCTTCAGTGTTTGGCAGCGCGATACACATATAGCCGCCGCGCGGCCAGATATGCAGTGCATGCGGCTCCAGCGCGAACTGGTCGTGGCCGCCGCTTTCGCCGAGCAGGCTGGCTGGCAGTGCGCCGGCTGGCGGAATTTCCAGTTCTTTGTAGGCATGCCCGAGTGGTTCGATGCGTTCGCCCAAGGGGGCGTAGGTGTGCATCGCTACCCGTAGCGCCGAGCCGGCGCCGTCGGCGCCGATCAACACCCCGGCGTCGATGCTGCGCTCGTTGCCTTGCTCATCCGCAAGCCGGATGCGGCGCGCGTCGAAATCCGCCGCGACCAGCGACTGGCCGAAATGAAAACGCACACCGGCGGTTTCGGCCGCATCCAGCAGCAACATGTTCAACGCGCCGCGCGACACCGACCAAATCACTTCACTGTCGTCGACGCCATAGCGCTGCAAGCCGGAACGGCCGTCGCGCGTGTGCACCATGCGTCCGCGCATCATCACCGCACGTTGCAGCACATCCTCGGCGAGTCCGGCGGTACGCAGCGCCTGCAGGCCGCGTTCGGCCAGGGCGAGGTTGATCGAGCGGCCGCCCATGAAGCCTGCACGGCGTGGATCGGGGCGTTTTTCGTAGACATCGACGGCAAATCCTCTCCGGGCAAGCTGCTTGGCGAGCAGGGTGCCAACCAGGCCGCCGCCGATGAGAGTGATCGATTGCTGCGCCATAAAACTCCACGGGAACGTCGGCCGCCGAGCGACCGGTGAATGGGAAAGTCGGCTACTGCGTGATCCCCAAGCGTAGCGACTTCCCGTGATTCCCGCGATGCTTGCCGCTGGCGCTTTAGAAGCTCATGAAATACCCGCCGTTCACTGGCAGGTTGGCACCGGTGATATAGCCGGCGTCGTCCGAGCTCAGAAAGCGCACGGCACGCGCGATATCGGCTGGCGAGCCGAGGCGGCCCACCGGGATGTCCGCGATGATCTGGGTGCGGATATCTTCCGGCACGGCGGCCACCAGTGCCGTATCGCAATAGCCGGGCGAAACCGTATTGACGGTAATGCCTTTGCGCGCTGTTTCGCGTGCCAGCGCCATGCCGAAGCCATGCACGCCGGCTTTGGCCGCGGAGTAGTTGGTCTGGCCGAACTGACCGGTCTGCCCATTCACCGAGCTGAGATTGACGATGCGGCCGAAGCTGCGCGTGCTCATGCCTTCGACCACGTTGCGGCACATATTGAACACGCCATCCAGATTGACCCGCATCAGCTCATGCCACTGCTGTGGACTCATCTTGCGCAGGCTGGTATCGCGGGTAATGCCGGCGGCGTTGACCAGGATATCGACGCTGCCGTGCCCGGCTTCGACGCGCGTGATCAGATCCGCGCAGCTGTTGTAGTCGCTCACGTCGGCCGGCTCGAAGCAGATGGCGTCGCCGAGATCGGCCAGTTCCGTGCGGAAGGCGTCCAGCCGGTCGGCCCGCGCGGGCAGGTCGGAGGCGATCACCTGGCGGCCGGCCAGGGCCAGCTGCCGGCAGATTTCGGTGCCAAGGCCGCCGATGCCGCCGGTAACGATCGCAACGCGCTTCTTCATAGCTACAGGCTCAATCATGCCGCACGGCAGCACGTGTTGTGCTGCAGCGGGTAGTCCACAGGAAAACCCGGCGATCGAAGGCCGCCGGCCGAAGGCAGGGCGCTGCCTTACTTCTTGGTGCCGCGATTGGCCGGGTTGGCTGGATTGGCCTGGGTGGCGGCATCGACCAGTCCGCGCTGCATGGATTTCCACGCTTCCATGTTGCGCTCGGTCAGTTCGTTGAGCATCGACCACGGCGTCTGGCCGAGCAGGCTGTTGAGCTGGGTGCGGAACTGCTGCTGCTGGTCTAGGAACACCTGCAGGCTGCGCTCCAGATAGGGGCCCATGAAGCCCTGCAGCGAGTCGCCGTAGAACCGGATGATCTGGCTCAGCAACTGCGGCGAGAGCATCGGCTGACCCTTCTCCTCGTGCTCGGAGATGATCTGCAGCAGCACGGAGCGGGTCAGATCCTCGCCGCTCTTGGCGTCGCGGACCTCGAAGGTTTCGCTGTCGAGTACGAGCTGACGGACCTCTTCCAGCGTGATGTAGCTGGAGATTTCCGTGTCGTAGAGCCGACGGTTCGGATACTTCTTGATGGTGCGGATCGTTTGTGCCATGCGGCGGAAACTAGCAGATCGTATTGCGCCGCACCAGTCGCCAGGGGCACTTTTTTGCTGCACCGGAAAGTGCAGCAAAAATTTGAATCGATCTTTTTTATCAATGGCCTACCGCACCGCCTGCGCTGCCGAAGGGTGGTTTGGCGAACCACAGCAGGGGAATCATGGCCAGGAACAGCATCGCGCACAGCCAGAACACGTCGTTCACAGCCAGGGTCAGTGCCTCGCGGGTCAGCAGTTGATCGACTAGCGTCAGGCCCTTGGTGCCGGTCAGGCCGACATGATTCAGACCCTGCAGGAACTGGGTGGTCGCAGGGTGATCCGGGGCCACGCTTTCGGTCAGCACCGCGTGGTGAAATTCGCCACGGTGCTGCCATAGCGTCACGGTCACGGCGGTGGATACGCTCGATCCCATGGTGCGGCAAAAATTGGCGAGCCCCGAAGCGCTGGCGATTTCCTCGCCCGGCAAGCCCGACAGATACACCTGGTTCAACGGAATGAAGAAGCAGGCAATGCCCGCGCCCATGATGAAGCGGGGCAGCACCAGGGTAGAGAACGACGCGGAACTGTCGAAGCTGGCAAACCAGAACGAGGTGCCGGCGAAGATCAGAAAGGCCGCGGTGACCACGGCACGCAGATCCAGCCTATTGATGTTCGCTCCGATCACCGGTGCCATCAGAAAGGCCAGTATGCCGACCGGTGCCGTCGCCAGGCCAGCCCAAGTGGCGGTGTAGCCCAGGGTGGTCTGCAACCACAGCGGGAACACCACGTTGATGCCGAAGAAAGCCATCATGCCTAGCGACAGTGCGGTGACGCCCACGGTGAAGTTGCGCCGCTTGAACAGCGACAGATCCACCACCGGATGCTTGGCGTGCAACTCCCACACGATCAGGACCGTGATGCACACCAGGGCCGTGATGCCCAGCACCGTGATCATCGGCGAGGAGAACCAGTCGTTATCGTTGCCGTTGTCCAGCATGAACTGCAGCGCGCCCACCCCGACGACCAGCAAGACCAGGCCGACGATGTCGATCGGAGTCTGATAGATCTTGGTCTCGCGCTTGTGCAGCAGGGCCCAGGTGATGACCGCCGCGAGCGCTCCCACCGGTACGTTGATATAGAAAATCCATGGCCAGGAGAAATTGTCGGTAAGCCAGCCACCGAGGATTGGGCCGAAGATCGGCGCTACCACCACCGTCATCGCCCATAGCGCGAGCGCGATACCTTGTTTGGTCTTGGGATAGCTGGACAGCAATAAGGTCAGCGACAGAGCCACCATCGGGCCCGAGCCAGCGCCCTGCAGCAGACGGCAGATCACCAGCATCGGCATGCTGTTGGCGAGGCCACACAGCATCGAGAACACAACAAAAAGCCCCACCGAGGCGATGAAAGTTTTGACCTCGCCGAAACGTCGCGCCAGCCAGCCGGTCAGTGGCTGCATGATCGCGCTGGCCAATGCGTAAGAGCTGATGGTCCAGGTGCCTTCGCTGGAGCTGACGCCGAGGCTACCCGCGATATGGGGCACCGCGACGTTCACGATGGTCATGTCCAGCACCTCCATGAAGGTGCTGAACGCGACTGCGATGGTCAGCAGGACCAGGGCGCCGCCTTGTAGCGGCTTGAGTGGTGCGGTGTCGTTGGGCGTGGCGGCCATGATCGACTCGGGCTCAGTTGGCGTCGCGACGGCTCAGGTTGTCACGGATGATCTTGTCGGCTTCCGCGTCCGCCTTGCTCGCCATCTGCTCGTACACATTGGTTTCGGCGGCTGGTTGCTGTGCCACCTGTGCCAGCACGGGACCCTTGTCGTCGGTGATGTCTACTGTGGTTTCGGTGGACAGGCCGATGCGCAGCGGATGCTGATCCAGATCTTTGTTATCGATGGCGATGCGCACGGGTACGCGCTGCACCACTTTGATCCAGTTGCCGGTGGCGTTCTGGGCTGGCAGCAGGGAAAACACGCTGCCGGTGCCGGCACCCAGGCCGATCACCTTGCCGTGGTATTCCACGCCGCTGCCGTACACATCGGCGACGATCTTGGTCGGCTGGCCAATGCGGATGTGGCGCAGTTGGCTTTCCTTGAAGTTGGCGTCGATCCACAGATCGTGCAGTGGCACCACGGTCATCAGCTGCTGGCCGGGCTGCACGCTGTTGCCAAGCTGCACGCTGCGTTGTGCGACGTAGCCCGAGACCGGGGCGAAAATCGCGTTGCGCTGAGCGGCGACCCATGCCGCACGGAAATTGGCGCGTGCTTGTTCCACTGCCGGGTTCTGCGCGACTTCGGTGCCTTCAATCGAGGCATGCGCGGCATTCGCCTGCGCTACTGCGGCATCCAGCGCCGCCTGAGCTTGCTCCACACCATCGCGCAGGTGCTGCACGGTCTCCGGCGCTTCGGCTTGCTCGGCGATCAACGGCAGGCGGCGCTTGAGATCGGCCTGGGCTTTCTTCAGATCGATGCGCCGGGCGGCAACGGCGGCATCGGCACCGGTCGCCGAATCGGTTTGCTGGCGTACTTGGCGTACAGCCTGGGCGAGCGCACTGCTGGCCTGGCGCAGGCGCACATCGGCATCGGTGCTATCCAGCTTCACCAGCACCTGACCTGCGTCGACATGTTGCGTGTCATCCGCAAGGATGGCTACGACGGTGCCCGACACCTGTGCGGAGATGGCGACCTGATTGCCACCTACATAGGCGTTGTCGGTGCTCTCGCGCGTAGAGAACACGAACAGCCACAGCAGGAACCAGCCCACACCGAGCGCGACGAAGATAAGCAGGACGATCAGCAAGGCGCGGCGGCGCTTGCCCGGATCCTTGGCGGCCAAGCCGCTGTCGTTATCGTCCTTGCGCGTGGCGGATTCAGTGGCGCTCATGATCGGCGGCTCCGGAAGAAGAAGGCGAAGAAGTGGAAGAGGCGGGGGCGTCGCTGCTGGTCGTGGCGACGCTATCGGGCATGCGATAGCCGCCGCCGAGCGCCTTGATCAGCGAGAGATCGGTCGACAGCGCTTGTGCTTGCAGCGTGAGCGCGTCATCGCGTTGTTGCAGCAGTTGGCCCTTGGCGCCGAGGCTTTCGCGGATATCGCGTACGCCTTGCCGTGCGCGCGCTTGTGCATTGGTCAGTAGACGTTCGTTGGCAGCGATCTGTACCGCCTGCTCTTTGCTGCGCGCCGCCAGCTGTTGGGCCGTCAGGCTTTGCACGGACACGTCACGGGCGGCGGACAGCACGGTGCTGTTGTATTGAGCGACAGCGGCATCCAGCTGCGCTTTGCTGGCACGGAAATTCGCTTGCAGCAGGCCGCTGTTGAAGATCGGCAGATGCAGGGCCGGGGTCAGCGCGAAAACGCGGCTCGAGGCATTGAACAGCTTGTCCAGATCGATGCTCGAAAGGCCTGCCATGGCCGAGATACTGATATCGGGGAAGAACTGTGCACGCGCCAGATCGGTCTGTTTCAGTGCGGCCTCGATCTGCCAGCGGCTGGCGGCGATATCAGGGCGGCGCGCGATCAGATCGACACCAACGTTGCTCGGCAGGCCGCCGTCGATGGCGGGCAGGGGGCGTGGTTGCAGCGCGGGCATGTCGGCGGGCGCGATACCGAGCAGGCTGGCGAGCGCAGCCTGGCGGATCTTGGCCGAACTCTCCAGTGCGACCAGCATCTCGCGCGCAGCGGCCTGCTGGGCGCGCGCTTTTTGCGCGTCATCCGGCAAGTCGACGCCTTGCCGCACGCGCAGGTCAGTCACGCGTGTGAACTGATTCTGTGTTTCGACTTGTTGGCGCGCCAGGTCGATACGGGCCTGATCGGCCAGCCAACCGAAGTAGGTATCGGCTACCGCGTTCTGGATAGTCAGTGCGGCCGCGCTGCGTTGGGCTTCAGCGGCATGCGCCTGATCGATCGCTGATTCAATGGCCGAGCGCTTCTTGCCCCACCAGTCGAAATCGTAATCCGCCTGGATGCCGAGGTCGGCCTGGTTGTACCAGGTGAAGCCCAGGAAGCGGGTGGGAATCAGGCCGTGCTCGCTCATTCGCTGGCGATTGACCTGCGCACTGCCGTTGACGCTAAGGCCGGCCTGCGCCGCAGCGACGCGAATTGACTGCTGTGCGGAGGCCACGCGTGACATGGCCTGGGCCAGATCGGGCGAGCCCTTCATCGCGCGGGCGATCAAATCGTCGAGCTGCGGATCGTTGTACTGGCGCCACCATTCGGCGTCGGGCCAGCCGGCGCGGGCGGGAGCTTCGAGACCGGCCAGCGGTACGTCGTCACGCAGAGTGGGGTGCTGCAGTTTCGCGGGAATCGCGCAGCCGGCGAGTGCCACGGCCACGGCCGCGACGATGGCTACACGACGCCCGAAAGAACGGCGTTGCGGGGGAAGGGCGGTCATGGACGGGAGTCCGTGGCAGTGAGGTGATCGATATTGGTGGCCACCCGGCGCAGCAGGTGGTCCAGCGTTTTTTTCTCGGCGGCGCTGAGGCTGGCGAAGGCGCCGTGCACGCGCGGGAACAGCGAGGGAAGAAGCTTGCGCGCGAAGCGCTTGCCGGCCGGCGTGATACTTAGTTCGACGCGCCGGCGATCTTCGACGCTGGCGGCGCGCGTGACGAAGCCCAGCTTGACCAGCACGTTGGCGATGCGGGTCATATTGGTGGCGCCCTGCTGCGCGGCGTTGCACAGTTCGCCGGGCGAGGCGCGGCCGTTGGGCGCGCTGTAGATCATCATCAGCGTGCGGAAATCGCTGTCACTCATGCCATAGGGCTTGAGGTTGCGCTCGATTTCCTCGAGTACCGAAGAGCCCGTCATCAGCAGCAGGCGAAGCAGCACCACCTCGCGCACCGGGAGGCCGGGTACGGTTTCGCTGGCGCGTGCGATACCTGCGTCCAGATGCGCGATGGCTTCTTGCAGTCGAGTCATTTCACCAAGAAATAGTTCGCCAGTGAACTATCACAGTAACAGTCGATTTATTGCAGCTGCAAGTGCTTAGTCGAATCGAAAGAGTTTTCGGGCGTTGGCCGTGGTGGCAGTCGCAATGTCCTGTTCACTGGCGCCGCGTAGCTGCGCCACGACTGCCAGCACTTCGGTCAGCCTCGCGGGTTCGTTGCGTTGACCTCGGTGCGCGGCGCCGGGCTGGTCCGGTGCATCGGTTTCCAGCAGCAGATGGTCGATGGGCATGTTGGCGACGATGCGGCGTAGTCGCTGGGCACGCTCGTACGTGACCGGGCCGCCGATGCCGATGCAGAAGCCGAGCTGCCACAGTTGCTCGGCCTGCTGCTCGCTCCCCGAGAAGCTGTGCACGACACCGCGCAGGCCGCCGATGCGACGCAGAATCGAGGTCACTTCATCCATCGCCTTGCGGGCATGCACCACGACAGGCAGGTCGAAGTTGCGCGCGATATGGAGCTGCCGCTGGAAGTAGCTGCGTTGACGCTCGGGATCCAGATCCTCGAGAAAGAAGTCCAGGCCGATCTCCCCGACGGCGACAGCGCGATGCTCATTCAGCCAGCGGACCAGATCGTCCAGGTGTTCCGGCCGGTGCTGTTCCAGATAGATCGGGTGCAGACCGTAGGCCGGATGTGTCTCCGGATGGGCCTGGCATAGCGCGTCGATGACCGGCCAGGAGGCCCGGTGAATGGCCGGGACCACGATATTTTGTATGCCTGCCTTACGTGCGCGCCGCAGCACGGCGGCGCGATCGCCGTCGAATCCGGCGTCGTCGAGGTGGGCGTGGCTATCGGTTAGCTCGATCACAGGATGAGAAGAATCAAAGCGCTAGGATAAGTCGGCTCGATCTAAGCCAGCATTCAGTTGATCGAGGGTTCAATGAATTCACTACGGATCGCTTTGAATGGTGCGGGGTGCGCCAGTGATCCATACAGGAGAGCATTATGAGCAGGTTGGTCATTTCCGCGCTGAATTTGGGTCTCGGCGCCGTGCTTGCGGTCGGCCTGACGGCCTGTAACCGTGACGCGAACGCTGACGGTGGCGTGGGCGGGATGGCTTCGCAGTCGGCGCCGGCCGGTGCCAAGTTCGCCCGCGTGGTCAGTGTGACGCCCGTGCGTGACACGGCTAGTGCGGCGCACCAGGAGTGCCGCGATGAGGTGGTGACGCACCGCGCGCCGGTGAAGGATCAGCATCAGATCGCTGGTACCGCCATCGGTGCCGTAGCCGGCGGTCTCTTGGGTAACCAGATCGGCGGCGGCAAAGGACGCACGCTGGCCACCGTGGCCGGTGCTGTCGGTGGTGGCTATGCCGGTCACGAAATCCAGAAGAACCGCCAGGAGAACAATATGGTCTCCAGCACCCAGCGCCGTTGCACGACGGTGCAGGGCAAGGGGGGCGACAAGGTGGTTGCCTATGACGTGGCGTACGAATACAACGGTGTGACCCGTACGGTGCGCATGGATCATGATCCGGGCGACCGCGTGCAGGTGCAGGAAGGTGTAGTGGCTGTTTCCGACGCGCATTGACCCAATTCGAGGATCACGCCATGAAGATATTGCTTAACAAACGTCTGGCCACCGTCGCTTTGGCCGCCTGCTTCGCGCTGCTGTCGGCCTGCGCTACGCCGCCGCCGCGCAACTATGGCGGCAGCTACGGCGGCGGTTACGACAACGGCGGTTACGGTTCCAGCCGTTGCGGGCAGTGTGGCGTGGTCAACGATGTGCAGGTGATCAACGTCGATAAGAGCGCTTCACCGCTGGGTATGGTCATCGGTGCTGTGGCGGGTGGTCTGCTCGGCAATACCGTAGGTAAGGGCAACGGCCGCACCGCAGCCACTGTGGTAGGTGCCGTGGCCGGTGGTGCCGTGGGTAACGAAGTGGGTAAGCGCAACAGCGGTCCGGATACGGCGTACCAGATCAGCATTCGCCTCGATGACGGTCGCATTGCGACCGTTACTCAGGCGGACGATCCGCAGGTGCGTCGTGGCGATTATGTCGAGGTTCGCGGAAATCGCGTTTATCGTCGTTGACATAATGGACGTCTAGACGTCTATTTGTGAAATAAAAAAAGGCCCTCGAAAGAGGGCCTTTTCTTTTGCTTTTGATGTGTGATCAGTTGACTGCGTAGAACGCGTGCTCGCCGATGGTGCGCACGACACGACTGGTGCTCCAGGAGGGCGAAACCGACGTGGTGGCGAAGTGGTCGGCGCGCGGTACATAGACCAGGCGCTCGTTCGTCGGCAGGCTCCAGTTGACGATGGAGTCGCCGGCCACCTTCCACGCCTTAGTCCAGGCAGTGAGATCGGTGATCTCGAAACTGCTTGCAGTGGTGCCGGTAGCGAACTGGCGCGGTGCTGTGACGACTTCGCACACGTTCTTGCCCCAGGTGCCGCGATCGCGGCGACGTAGAGCAACTTCGGCCACGGCAAATTGGCCGATGGTCGACTCGCTGCGGGCCTCGAGGTACACCGTCGTCGCCAGGCAGGTCTGGTCAGCAACGGGTTGGGGCAGCACGGACGCAAGCCACAACAGCATGGAAAGTTTCATTGTCTGCCTCCAACGTGCTGTACGCGCCAGGTCGTTACTGCTGAACTGAGTGCGCCATTGCGATGGACGGGCGGGCAGGCCGTTCCATCTGGATTGAACACATCGCGACCGAAACTTGTGGCCGAGACGGTTTGCCACGGGATTGTGGCGTTCGAACGGCTGATCCGATGCCGTTCGTTACTGCTGCTTAGGCGTGGCTTGAATCGTCATCGATCCAATGGCCTGCAACGCTGTTCCGCATCTTTGGCGGTTGTTTCTCCGGCGTTTCTGCCGGGTCGCGCCGATCCGGACCCCTCCGGTTCGTCGCGTACTTCGGCACCCACGGGCAAGGGGGTGCCACTGAATTTGATCGGCGGAGCCTAGTGGCGGGTTTTGCTTCTGGCAAGTGCCGGGTGATCAAAGTTCACCCGATGATCGCAATCGCGTGAACGTGTTGTGAGTTTGTATGAACGCTTGTTCATCAAGCAGGCCATCGTTGTTGTAATCGCAATTCGATGTTGTCGTCAGCAATGTGCAAAACATCACGATTCGCCTGTTCTTCCATCGCATCACTGATGATGGCGAGCGCTTCGCAGTGCGCATCGACAGCAACTGCATCGAGAACATGTGCGATTTCTTGCGCGCCATCGCGCAGCACACTGCCAGCGCTCACTGGTTGCGACAATACGACGCAATGCATATGTCGCTTGTGTCCGCCGCGATAGTGCAATCGCGCCACGATTTCCTGGCCGGGATAACAGCCTTTATCGAAAGCCACGCCTTGCAGACGTTCCAGCGAAAGCGCTGGTGGCAGCAATGCATTCAATGCTGACTCGGGTAGCCATGGCCAGCCCGCGCGAATTTGCGACAAGCGCCATGCGTCATCTTCATGCGCGCCGATTACCAGACTGTGCGTATCGCAACCGAACGACAGTACGGGTGTCTCGCTGACGGCGTGCGTCTTCATCGCATCGCCGGTTCCAAGTGTGCGAGGTGGCAAAGCTTGCACGATCACTTTCGAACGAAATACAAAACGACGCAGCGCATCCGCCAACGATGCGGCGTCACCGCCACGCAGTAACAACAGCAGCCGATCTTCTGCCAGTCGCGCCAGATGAAATAGTGCGCGTACGCGACCTTGCGCATCGAGCCAGGCGCTGAATTGCCACTGCCCGTCGGCGAGTGCGGTGACCTGGCTGCTGAATTGGGATTGCGCGAACGCGATAGCGTCCGGGCCTTCAAGCGAGAGTGTTTCGGCGGCGTAATGTCGGGGCATGGAGCGCGGGATGGGGGCGGTCGGGGCGGTCTGCAAGTCGAGCGGGGAGGTGGCTTGGGTCAAACGATGCGGCAGTCGTCAAGGTTGTGCCGTCTTAACGCAAGTATTAACCTTCGGCGGCTTACTAAAACCATGTCCGATACGTCCTCCCAAACCGAATCCAAGCCTGCTTCCGCTCCAGCGGAGCATGTTGGCGTGCCTGCCGACAAGGTGGCCGACAAGGTACCGGCGGAACGACCGGCGCCTGATCCCACCCGCTACGGCGATTGGGAGAAGAACGGGCGCTGTATCGACTTCTGATCCGTCGCGTCGGCGCATGCGTCGGCTCAGGCGGTGACAGGGGACGGTTCGGGCATCAGCGATTCCACACAGGATAGCCGCCATGGCAGACACGCGACGACCGCTCTCTCCGCATCTACAGGTATATAAGTGGCAAGTGCAGATGGTGACCTCCATCCTGCATCGCGCCACCGGCATCGCCCTCGCGGTCGGCACCTTGCTGGTGCTGTGGGGCGTGCTTTCCCTCGCAGGCGGCGAGGCAAGCTTCAGCCAGTTCAAGACCTGCGTCGGCAGCCCGATCGGGCTGGTGCTGCTGTTCGGCTGGAGCTGGGCACTTTTCTATCACCTGTGCAATGGCATCCGTCATCTGATCCAGGATGCCGGCGCCGGTTATGCCATCCCGCAGTTTGTGCGCTCCAGCTGGCTGTCGGTGATCGGCAGCATCGTGTTGACCGTGATCGTCTGGGCCTATGTGCTGACGACGGGAGGTGCGGCATGAGCGCTCACGAGAAGGGGCTGCGCAATCCCCTCAAGCGCGCCCTCGGCCTGGGTTCGGCCCAGTCGGGTGTCGGCCACTGGTGGACCCAGCGCCTGACGGCGGCTGCCCTGGTTGCCCTCGGCCTGTGGTTCGTGATCACCGTGCTGTGCCTGATGCATGCAGATTACGCCACCGCCAGGGCCACCGTGGCCAAGCCGTGGAATGCCATTCTGCTGATCGCCTTCCTGGTCACCGCGTTCTGGCATGCCGTGCTCGGTCTGCAGGTGGTTATCGAGGATTACGTCCACACCCGCTGGAAAGAAGTGGTGTCGATGGCATTGATCAAGTTTCTCGCGGTGCTGGGCGCGCTGGCGAGCGTGCTGGCCGTATTGCGCGTGGCGCTGACCTGATAAACGCGGGAGCGTGAGTTCGATGGAAAGCTACAAGATCCAACAGCATAAGTACGACGTGATCGTGGTCGGCGCCGGTGGCGCGGGCCTGCGCGCTACCTTCGGTCTGGCCGAGAAGGGCCTCAAGGCCGCGTGCATCACCAAGGTGTTCCCGACCCGCTCGCACACCGTGGCGGCGCAGGGCGGTATCTCCGCCGCGCTCGGCAACATGGGCGAGGACGATTGGCGCTTCCACTTCTACGACACCGTCAAGGGTTCCGACTGGCTCGGCGACCAGGACGCGATCGAATACATGTGCCGCGAGGCCATTCCTTCGATCATTGAGCTGGAACACTACGGTGTGCCGTTCTCGCGTACTGAGGAAGGCAAGATCTATCAGCGCCCGTTCGGCGGCATGACCACGCATTACGGCAAGGGCACCGCGCAGCGCACCTGCGCCGCAGCCGACCGCACCGGTCACGCGATCCTACATACCCTGTATCAGCAGGCGCTGGCGCATGACGCCACGTTCTTTATCGAATACTTCGCGATCGACCTGATCTTCGACGCCGAAGGTGTCTGCCGTGGCGTGCTCGCGCTCGACATGAACGAGGGCACCCTGCATTTCTTCCGCGGCCATGCCGTGGTGATGGCCACCGGTGGCTACGGCCGCGCTTATTTCAGCGCCACCTCGGCGCATACCTGCACCGGTGACGGTGGCGGCATGGTGCTGCGCGCGGGCCTCGCGTTGCAGGACATGGAGTTCGTGCAGTTCCATCCAACCGGTATCTACGGCGCCGGCTGCCTGATCACTGAAGGTGTGCGCGGCGAGGGTGGTTACCTGACCAACTCGAACGGCGAGCGCTTCATGGAGCGCTACGCGCCGAACGCGAAGGATCTGGCCTCGCGCGACGTGGTCAGCCGCGCGATGACCATGGAAATCCGCGAAGGCCGTGGCGTCGGCGAACACAAGGACCACATCCACATCAATCTGATGCACCTCGGCGCGGACGTGATCCACGAGCGTTTGCCGGGCATCGCCGAGTCGGCGCGCATCTTTGCCGGTGTGGACGTGACCAAGGAGCCCATCCCGGTCATTCCGACCGTGCACTACAACATGGGCGGTATCCCCACCAACTATCACGGCGAAGTCGTGCAGAAGAAGGGTGATGACGTCGATGCGATCGTGCCGGGCTTGTTCGCTATCGGCGAAGCGGCCTGCGTATCGGTGCACGGCGCGAATCGCCTCGGCTCCAACTCGCTGCTCGATCTGGTGGTGTTCGGTCGCGCGGTTTCGCATCGCTGCGCCGAACTGATCAAACCGGACACGGCGCACAAGGATCTGCCAGCGAACATCCTCGACAAGGCGCTGGCCCGTTTCGATGGTTTGCGTAACGCCAAGGGCAGCAAGCCGACTGCGCAGATCCGCCTCGAAATGCAGCGCATCATGCAGAGCGACGCGGCGGTATTCCGCACCGGCAGCACGCTGAAGGAAGGCTCGGAGAAGATCTCGGCCGCACGCGAATCGTTCAAGGATGTCCACGTCAGTGACCGCTCGATGGTGTGGAACTCCGACCTGATCGAAACGTTGGAGCTGGCCAATCTGCTGGATCAGGCCGTCGCCACCATGCATTCGGCCGAACAGCGCGAGGAGAGCCGCGGCGGTCATGCGCGCGAGGATTTCCCGGACCGCAACGACGCCGAGTGGATGAAGCACACCCTGGTGAAGGTCGACGAAGCCGGCAAGACCAGCTTCGATTTCCGTCCGGTGCACATGTACACCTTGACCGATGAGGTCGAAGTGGTGCCGCCGAAGAAGCGCGTTTACTGAGAACCCGGACCGGAGACACGACTGTGGCAGAGTTTTCGCTACCCAAAAATTCCAAGGTCCAGCCGGGCAAGCACTTTCCGGCCAAGGACGCGAAGAAGCCGCGCACGTTCCGCGTCTATCGCTGGACGCCGGACGACGGCAAGAACCCGCGCATCGACACCTACGAAGTCGATATGGCCGCATGCGGCCCGATGGTTCTGGACGCGCTGCTGAAGATCAAAAACGAAATCGATCCGACGCTCACGCTGCGCCGCTCGTGTCGTGAAGGCATCTGCGGTTCCTGCGCGATGAACATCGACGGCACCAACACGCTGGCCTGCACCAAGGCAATCAGCGACTGCGCGTCGGGCGACGTCAAGATCTACCCGTTGCCGCACATGCCGGTGGTGAAAGATCTGGTGCCGGATCTCACGCATTTCTACGCCCAGTTCGCCTCGATCAAGCCCTGGCTGCGTACGCTGAGTCCGGCTCCGGCCGACAAGGAGCGCCTGCAGTCGCCGGAAGATCGCAAGAAGCTCGATGGCCTGTACGAGTGCATTCTGTGCGCCTGCTGCTCCACCAGCTGCCCGAGCTACTGGTGGAATGGCGACAAGTACCTTGGCCCGGCCATCCTGCTGCAGGCCTACCGCTGGATTGTCGACACGCGCGACGAAGCTACCGGTGAGCGTCTGGACGATCTGGAAGATCCGTTCAAACTGTATCGCTGCCACACCATCATGAACTGCGCGCGCACCTGTCCGAAAGGCCTGAACCCTGCCAAAGCGATCGCGGAGATCAAGAAGCTGATCGTCGAGCGCCGCGCGCTCTGATCGATGGATGGAAGAGGCCGGCATCAAGCCGGCCTCTTGGTTTTCACCCGTCGTAGGGGTGAGGGCGCAGGAAACTCGAGGTTCGGTGGATCACGTGGAAGAAGCCCGCATCAAACGCCTGCGCTGGCGCACCCGTCGCGGCACCCGCGAACTGGACGCTCTGTTCGGCGGCTGGCTGGATGAGCGCTTTGTGGCCGCTGACGAAGCGCAACGCCAGGCTTTTGACGAGCTGCTCGACGTGCAGGACCCCGACCTGTGGGATTGGGTGATGGGTCACGCGCAGCCGCCGCGCGCGGACTGGCAGGCGATCATCGATGACATCCGCACCCGCCATCGGCTTTGAGTACCGGCCCTCCCGCCTGTTCGGCCGATGCCTGGTGGCAATGGCCGGCCTAGCGGGGCTGGCCGTAGTCCTGGCGGGCGTGGGTCTTTGGTTGAAAGCCTTGCTACTCGCTGGCGTTGGTATCGCTCTATTCCGCGTATTGGCGGCGCAGGCGCAACAGCCGGTACGGGCTGCCGGATGGGCGGCCGATGGCAACTGGGGCTTGCGTCTGCACCAGGGGCAGGATGTGGTGGCTGTGCTGCTGTCGTTCCGGGTACTTGGCATGTTCTTGCTGTTGCGGCTGCGGTCGACCGAAGGGCGTGAGGCGGCGTTGCTGCTGGCGCCGGACAATAGCGATGCCGATCTGCGCCGGCGTCTGCGCATGCGTCTGGCCACGGTGAAATCTGAAGAAGCCACGCCTCGTTTCTGAGCCCCAACTTGCCGAACCGCAAGGCTTGGGGCACTCTGCCGCGGCGCCGCGGTCCCAAGACGCGATGTCCGGGCGGCCCGCCCACGAACCCATAAGCGACCCGTCCATGTTCCGACCGCTAGAGCTTTTCGTTGGCCTGCGCTACACGCGCGCCAAGCGACGCAATCAATTCATCTCGTTTATTTCCACCGTTTCCATCGTGTGCATCGCGATCAGTGTGACCGCCTTGATCACGGTGATGTCGGTGATGAACGGCTTCGATAACGAACTGCGTACGCGCATTCTCGGCGCCATTTCGCACGCAACAGTTTCTGGTCTGCCGGGCGAGAGCGTGCAGAACTGGTCGAAGGCGGTGCAGGTCGCGGAAGCTAACCCTCACGTACTGGGCGCGGCACCCTATGTGGAAACGCAGGCCTTTCTACAGGCGCGTCGTCCCAGTGGCGCGCTGGTGCGCGGCATCGAGCCGGCGCAGGAGCCCAAGGTTTCCGACATCGACAAGCATATGGTCGAGGGCAAGCTCACCGACTTGGCGCCGAACGCATGGAACATCGTGCTTGGCCGCGAATTGGCGCTGACCCTGGGCGTGAATGTGGGCGACAAGGTCACGATGGCGGTGCCGGAGTTTCGCGCTACGCCGATGGGTAGCGTGCCGCGCTTGCGTGGCTTCAAGGTGGTCGGGATTTTCGAACTGGGCATGCAGGAGTTCGATTCCAACCTGGCCCTGATCAATATGAGCGACGCCGAGAAGCTCAACGGGCTCGATGGTCCGACCGGTATCCGGCTGCGGCTGGACGACATGTTCAACGCGCGGCCGGTGGCGCAGGAACTGGTCAATCAGCTGGGCCAGGTCTATCGGGTGGAAACCTGGATGGACAGCCACGCCAACTTCTTCTCCGCCATTTCGATGGAGAAGAAGGTCATGGGCATCATTCTTTCCCTGATCATCCTGGTGGCGGTGATCAACTTGATCTCGATGCTGATGATGCTGGTGACCGACAAGCAGGCGGATATCGCCATTCTGCGTACCCTGGGTTCCACCCCGCTCAGCATCATGGGCATGTTCATGGTGCAGGGTTTGTTGGTCGGTTTTGTGGGTATCGGGTTCGGTGTGGGCCTGGGCTCGCTGCTGTCCTGGCGCCTGCCGCAAGTGGTCAAGTGGATCGAGCACGCCTTCGGCGTGACTTTCCTGTCGCCCGACGTCTATTACATCAGTGAGCTGCCCAGCAAACTGCAGGCGGCCGATGTGGGTTGGGTGGCGCTGGTGACTTTCCTGTTCTCGCTGCTGGCGACCCTCTATCCCGCGTGGCGCGCATCGCGCACGCAGCCGGCCCAGGCGCTGCGCTATGAGTAATGTGATGACTGCGGACAACAACATCGTGCTGCGCGCCAGCCATATCGCCAAGACCTATGAAGAGGGCGGCCTGCACACCGATGTGCTGAGCGATGTCAGCTTCATGCTGAAACGCGGCGAGACGCTGGCCATCGTGGGTGCGTCCGGCTCGGGCAAGAGCACGCTCCTGCATATCATTGGCGGGCTGGACACGTTGACCCGCGGCGAAGTGGAAGTGGAAGGGCGAATGCTTTCGCAGCTTTCCGATGCAGAGCGTGGCCGCGTACGCAATCGTTCGCTGGGTTTCATCTATCAGTTTCATCATCTGCTGCCCGAGTTCACCGCATTGGAAAACGTGTGCATGCCGTTGCTGATCCGCGGCACGCCGAT
Organism: Dyella sp. OK004; assembly: GCF_900114495.1. Taxonomy (GTDB): domain Bacteria; phylum Pseudomonadota; class Gammaproteobacteria; order Xanthomonadales; family Rhodanobacteraceae; genus Dyella_D. The sequence goes on from NZ_FOZI01000003.1 coordinate 137,406, forward strand.
TGCAGAAGCGCAGAAGCAGGCGAGTGAGCTGCTGGGCCGTGTAGGTCTGGGCAAACGTCTGGAGCACAAGCCGGCGGAGCTTTCCGGTGGCGAGCGCCAGCGCTGTGCGGTAGCGCGTGCGCTGGTGACGCGCCCGGCCTGTGTGCTGGGTGACGAACCGACAGGCAATCTCGATGAGGGGAATGCCGAGCAGGTCTATCAGCTGATGCTGGAGTTGAATCGCGAGATCGGCACCAGCTTCATCCTGGTGACGCACGATAGCCGTCTGGCGGCCCGCATGGATCGCACGCTGGAGCTGCATAACGGCCTGTTGCAGGAACGGCCGCACCGCTGAGCCGTTGCATCACGACGAGGTCTCCCTTCGTGTTTTGGCCGACAGACTTGCCGGCCTTCACCTACCGATAATTCATCTCCCGCGCCGAAGCCGGCGCGATAGGCTGGCCGCATCCTCAGGGAAGGGATGCGCCGGTGCGAAGTCACCCCATCGTGTTGACCGCCGTGGCGTTGTTGTTTGGTGTGCTTGCCATGCAATGGCTGCCTATCCTGCCGCCACGCTGGATATCGGTAACCGCCGGTTCGATTGCCATCGTCTGTCTGTGGCTACGGCCACGCTTTCGATGGTTGGCGTGGATAGCGCTTGGCGCGGCCTGGGCCAGCTGGTGCGGCAGCACGGCGATGCAGGCGCGACTGCCGCGCGATCTGGAAGGGCGCGATTTCGTAGTGACCGGTGCGATTAGCGATCTGCCGCAGGTGCGCAAAGACGCAACCCGATTTGTGCTGACCGCCGAGCAAGTGTCGCTGGATGGCCGGCGCGTGATGCTTCATGGCCGACTGCGCGTTGCCTGGTACGTTACCCGGGGCAATACCGTGCCAGTGATGGCGTCATGCTCGCGATGGCGCCTTAGCCTGCGCTTGAAACGCCCGCGTGGCCTGGTCAATCCGGGTGGCGGCGACAGTGAACGCACCGCACTGGAACGCGGCATCGTGGCGACGGGCTATGTGCGCGAGGACGCCGCCAATGCCCCGATCGGAGCGCCTGGCCTGTGTATCAATGCCGTCCGCGACGGTATCGCCCGCGATATCGCCAGCCGAGTGAGCGACGTGCACGCCGCCGCCTTGCTCAAGGCGTTCGCTGTGGGCGATACGCGCGATCTCAATCAGCGCGACTGGGAAGTGGCCCGCGCCAATGGCGTCTCGCATCTCATCGCAATTTCAGGATTCCACGTTGGCGTAGCGGCGATAGCGGGTATCTGGTTGCTGCAAGGCGTGTACTGGGTATGGCCAGGATTCGGCTTGCGCATGCCGTGCGCGCAGGCCCAGGCCTTGGCTGCGTTATGGGTGGCCGCGTTGTATAGCGCGCTGGCCGGATTCGGATTGCCGACGGTGCGCACGCTGCTGATGATTGCCGTGGTGGCACTCATGCGTTGCCTGCGGCGACAGGGTGGCGGCGCGCAATCGCTCGCCCTCGCATTGATCGTCATCCTCGCAATGGATCCGCTGGCGGTGCTTTCCGCCGGCTTCTGGCTTTCATTTGTCGGCGTGGCGTTCCTGATGCTCTGCCTCAGTGCGCAAGGTAAAGGGCTCAAGGGTTTTCTGGGCGAGCTCTCAATGGGACAGCTAGTGATGACCTTGTCCTTGCTGCCACTGACACTGTGGTTTTTTGGTGAGGCTTCGCTGGTCGGCGCCTTGTCCAATCTGATCGCGGTGCCCTTCGTCAGCTTTGTGATCGTGCCGCTCGCTTTGTTGGGCATGCTCATGCTCGGTCTGTGTCCGCCTTTGGCTGCGCCGGTGTTCTGGCTGGCTGCCGCTCTTGCGCATGGGCAATGGTGGCTGCTCGAACGGATGGCTGGCTGGCCCGGCGCGCATTGGTACTTGCCGGAGGTGAGGCCATGGGCACTAGTGCTGGCGACACTGGGAGCCTGGTGGCTGTTTCTGCCGCGTGGTGTTCCGCTGCGCGGGCTGGGTGGACTGATGTTTCTTCCGCTGCTGTGGCCGCCTCTTGAACGGCCTTTAAATGGGGGATTCCAGTTGTGGATGCTGGACGTGGGCCAGGGGCTTTCGGTGATCCTGCGGACGCGTCATCACGCGCTGGTGTATGACACCGGCGCGCGCTATCCGTCGGAGTTCGATCTGGGTGAAGCGGCGGTACTTCCTTCGTTGCGTGCGCTGGGCATGGATCGTCTGGATGTGCTGATGGTCAGTCACGCCGACAACGATCATGCCGGTGGTACCCAGGCCGTGGCTGCGGCGTTTCCTGCGGCCGAGCGTCTTGCCGGCGAGCCGGCGCGGATGCCTTTGCCGATGCTTGCTTGCGAGGTCGGGCAGGCCTGGGACTGGGATGGCGTGCGTTTTCGTGTGTTGAGTCCATCTGCGGATCAGCCTAACGGCAAGAGCAACGACCGCTCCTGCGTCTTGTTGGTGGAAGGAACTGGCGGACGTGTATTGCTTACTGGCGATATCGACAGTCAAGTCGAGTCCCGTTTGGCCAAGGAGGTGTCGCAGGGGCCGCCGCTGGTCCTGCAGGTTCCGCACCATGGCAGCCGCCACTCTTCCAGTGTTGCCTTCATTAGCGGACTGAAGCCGCAATGGGCGCTGGTTTCCGCTGGCTGGCGCAACCGTTTCGGCCATCCACATCCGGCCGTGGTGGCGCGTTACACCGGACTCCGCGTGCCCTTGCTGAACACGGCTGATCAAGGTGCGATTCAGATCAATATGCCCTCAGCCGGACCGCCGCTGGTAGCCGCCACCTGGCGCGTTTATCGGGCGCGTTATTGGCGTGAATAAATGCGGCTCCCGCCAGTACGCAGGCCGCTTTGCGCAATTGCCACCGGTGCCGCGGAACCGCTGGGCGGGACTGCTATGATGCGCCCCTGCATGTGATCGCATGGGTGGGTGTAGTCGTGCTGGAAATCCTGATGGCTGGCGGTTGGGCGATGCTGCCCATCCTGATCTGTTCTGCGGTCGCTCTGGCGATCGTGCTCGAGCGTTGCTGGACCCTGCGCCGCAAGTCGGTGCTACCGCCCGGTCTGGGCGACGAAGTGCGCACCTGGGCGCGCTCGGGCCAGCTTGATCCCGCCCATCTCGCCACCCTGGCAAACGGTTCGCCGCTGGGTGAACTGTTGGCTTCGGCGGTGGCGGTGCGCAACCGTCCACGCGAACTGATCAAGGAGCGCATCGAGGACACCGGCCGCCATGTGGTGCACAACATGGAGCGCTACCTCAATACGCTCGGCACCATCGCATTGATCGGCCCGCTGCTCGGCCTGCTGGGTACGGTGATCGGCCTGATCCGCATGTTTCTCGACGTGATGAAGGGCGGCGTAGGCGACCCGATGAAGATGGCGGGTGGTATCGGCGAGGCGCTGATCTGCACCGCCACCGGTCTGGTGGTGGCGATCCCGGCTTATGTGCTGCATCGCTACTTCCGCTCCAGGGTGGCCGGTTACTGCGTGGAGATGGAGAAGCAGGCCACCGCGCTACTGGACGAACTGACTGTCACCGCGCCGGCCACGCCGCGCCCGCGCCGTACGGCTGCTGCCGCCACCACTGAGCAGAGCGCAGGCTGATCCCGCATGCGTATCGGCAACGACCGTCGGCACGACGATTTCGAGATCAACGTAATCTCGCTGATCGACGTGCTGCTTACCCTGCTGATGTTCTTTGTACTCACCACTACCTTCATCCAGCACACGCGGATGCAGGTGACCCTGCCAAAGGCCAGCGCCGACGAGCGTGACATGCAGGCGCCGGCGCTCACCGTGGTGGTGGACCGCGAAGGACACTATTACGTGGGCAGCGATGAAGTGCTGGGGCAGGGCATCGAGCCGCTCAAGCAGGCCATCGCCAACATCGCCGGCGACGATCGCGAGCGCCAGGTGACCATCCGCGCTGACGCCATGACGCCGCATCAGAATGTAGTGACGGCGATGGACGCGCTGGGGCAGCTGGGCTTTACCAAGCTTTCCATCGCGACCACGCCCAGCCAGGCGGACGCCGGCAAGTGAGCAAAAAGAAAGTCAACGTCTGGGACGCCGAAACCTGGCGCATCTATAGGCGCCTGCTCGGTTACAGCGGCCGCTATTGGCCGATCGGCCTGATCGCGGTGGTGGGCATGGCGTTGGAAAGCGGCTGCCTTGCCGCCTTTACCAAGCTGCTGCGACCGCTGATCGACGACCTGTTCGCGAAGAAAGACGCCTATCTGATTTTCTGGATGCCGATCTGGATCATCGGGCTGTTCGTGCTGCGTGGCATCGGCATCTTCCTCAGCGATTACGGCATCGCGTATATCGGCCGTAACGTCGTGCAAACAATGCGGCGCGATGTGTTCAGCTCCTACCTGCGCCTGCCGGCTGCCTTCTTCGGGACCGAGCACTCGGGGCAGCAAGTCTCCCGCATCACCTATACCAGCGAGCAGGTGGCGCAAGCTTCCACCGATGCGGTGAAGGTGGCGGTGACCGAAGGCGTCATGATCATCGGCATGATGTGGGTGATGCTGACGACCAGCGCTTACCTGACCATGGCGTTGTTGATCATGGTGCCGGCGGTGGTGTTGATCGTGACGGTGGTCAGCCGGCGCTATCGGCAAATCAGCAAGCGCATTCAGGGCACCATGGGTTCGGTGACCGGCACGGTCGAGGAATCGGTTGGAGCCCATCGGGAAGTCCGCATTTATGGCGGACAAGAGCATGAGGCGGAGCGCTTCGAAGAAGTCACCGAGCGCTCAAAGCGTCTGAATCTCAAAGTATCCATTACCAGCTCGATGTCGAGCGCGACGATCCAGACCGCCGCGGCGTTTGCACTGGCGCTGTTGGTCTATCTCGGCACGCGGCCGGGCGTGATCGACAGCATTTCGCCCGGTGTTTTCATCACGGTGCTGACCTCGATGGGCGCCATGCTGCCTTCGCTGAAGCGCCTGACCGGTGTGCAGGCGGGCATCCAGCGCGGCGTGGCCGCGTGCGAGGATCTGTTCGCGATCATCGACATGCCGCCGGAAATCGATCATGGCAAGCATGTGCTGGAAAAGACGCGCGGCGACCTCGTCTTCAAGGATGTGCGCCTGACCTATGCGAGCAATGCCTTCGAAGCCCTGCGCGGTGTTGATCTGCATTGCCAGTCGGGCACGGTTACCGCGCTAGTGGGGCGGTCGGGCAGCGGCAAGAGCAGCCTGGTAAGTTTGTTGCCGCGTTTCTATGAGCCGAGCGAAGGTCATATCGACCTTGATGGCCTGGACTACTCCACCTACACGCTGGCGTCTTTGCGCAAGCAGATTGCCTGGGTGGGTCAGAGCGTGGTGTTGTTCGACGGCACCGTGGCCGACAACATCGCCTATGGCGAACTGGCCGACGCCAAGGAGAAGGACATCATCGCGGCGGCCGAGGCTGCCAATGCGATGGAGTTCATCAAGCGTCTGCCCAAGGGAATTCACAGCCAAATCGGCCAGGGTGGCAACATGCTGTCCGGCGGCCAGCGCCAGCGCATCGCCATTGCGCGCGCGATCCTGAAGAATGCGCCGATCCTGGTATTGGACGAAGCCACCAGCGCGCTCGATACCGAATCGGAGCGGCTGATCCAGCAAGCCTTACAGCGTCTGATGCGCGATCGCACCACCCTGGTCATCGCCCATCGCCTGTCCACTATCGAGCATGCCGATCAGATCGCGGTGATGGAGCAGGGGCGTATTGTCGAGCGCGGCACGCATGCGGAACTGCTCGCGCTGGGCGGTCATTACGCGGTGCTGCATCGCATGCAGTTTCACGACAAGGCTACCGACTGAGGTCTCCTATGGCGCTGGCCGACACGCTCCAGGCCGCCTGGTACGGCAAGGGAAAACGGCCGTGGTGGACCTTGCCTCTGGCGGTGCTGTACGGCGGTGTGAGCCGCTTGCGCCGGACCCTGTATCGGCACGGCTGGCTGCGCAGCGAACGTCTGTCGGTGCCAGTCATCGTGATCGGGAATATCAGCGTCGGCGGCACCGGCAAGACCCCGCTTGCCATGGCGCTCGCCGAGGCGCTGCGCCGCCACGGCTATCGCCCGGGAGTGGTCAGTCGCGGCTATGGCGGCACCGAACAGGGACCGCTGTTGCTGGATGAATTGCCCGATCCGGCTCGCGTGGGTGACGAACCTTGTTTGATCCGTGCGTCCGGCACGCCGGTGGCGGTGGGGCGCGACCGTCCAGCGGCGGCACAGTTGCTGATCGATGATGCGGGCTGCGATGTGGTGATGGCCGATGACGGTCTGCAGCACTATCGCCTGCGACGGGATATCGAGATTTGCGTGATCGACGGTGCGCGCCGGTTTGGCAATGGTGCACTGTTGCCGGCGGGGCCATTGCGTGAACCGGTAACGCGCCTGGCGCAGACGGACTTCCGTGTCTGCAATGGCGGTGAAACGCAGCCCGGCGAAGTACTCATGTCACTGCAGGGTGACATGGCAAGGTCCATGGCGGATGACCATCTGCAACCTCTGGACGCCTTCCGCGGGCGGCGCGTGCACGCGGTGGCGGGCATTGGTCACCCGCAGCGCTTCTTCGACAGCTTGCGGGCGCGAGGGCTGGAGGTGGTCGAGCATCCGTTTCCCGATCATCACGCTTATCGGGCGGACGACCTGGCCTTTGGCGACAGCGCGCCAGTGCTGATGACGGAGAAGGATGCGGTGAAATGTCGCCCGCTGGCCTTGCCCCAAGGGTGGGTGGTACCCGTGCGCGCCGTATTGCCCGAAGCGTTCCTTGAGGAAGTCTGCGCACGGGTAGCGAAAGTCCGTGCGGCAATAGGCTGATACAACAACGGCCGGCTTGCGCCGGCCGTTGTGTGGAGAGCGTCGCCAGATGACTGGCGGCTCGCTTACTGGATGCGCGTTACGTTGCCGTCGCCGTCGACCTGCACCATATCGCCTTCGCGAATGGCGCTGGCATCCGGTACGGTGACGTTGCTATAGCTGCCATTGCCCATGCGCAGGCGCAGCGTCCAGCTCTCGCTGCCGCCGCCGGTGCCGATCTTGTTGCCGGCAAAGCCGCCGCCGACCGCACCCGCGACCGTCGCCAGTTTGCGGCCGTTGCCCCTGCCGACCTGGTTGCCCAGCACGCCGCCGGCGACAGCGCCGATGATCGCGCCGGCCGTGCCGTGGTCGCGGCCCTGGGTCATGTTGTGTTCGATCGACTCCACCGTGCCGCACTGGCTGCAGCGCAGAAAGATACCGTCGTTGCGGATCAATACGTTGCCGTTGAGCGTGCCGGCATCCACCACCGGACGGTTCGGTGCTGCTGGTCGGTTGGCGCCGGTCGCGGCCGTTGCCGACAGGCTGACGAAGGCGAGGGCGGCAGACGCGGTCAGGGCGAGAAAACGCTTGGTACTCATGGGTTCTCCAGGTGGATGGGCGAGCCGAGTCTAATCGGCTCGGCTGAACGGCAGGCGAGACATTTCTTTATCATGGGCATCCCGCGGAGCGTCTGTCGACACTCTGCCTGTTTAGCCCCTGGAGTTTCCATGAGCCTGATCCAAGTTCCGGTGTCCTACGGCGAGTTGATCGACAAGATCACGATCCTGGAGATCAAGTCGCGTCAGATCACCGACCCGGCCAAGCTGGCCAATGTGCGCAACGAGCTGGACATGCTCAATGCCACCTGGGCCAACGCCGACGCTTCGAAGACCGATATCGCCGCCGAGCGCGCTCGCCTGCTGGCGGTGAACGAAGCGCTATGGGATATCGAAGATCGCATCCGCCTGAAAGAGAAAGCGCAGGCGTTCGACCAGGAGTTCATTGAGCTGGCCCGCGCGGTGTATTTCCAGAACGACGACCGCGCGGCGGTGAAGCGCGAGATCAACCTCAAACTCGGCTCGCAGCTGGTCGAAGAGAAGTCGTACCAGGATTACAAGAGCAAGTAAGCACACGTGTAGGAGCGCACCCTGTGCGCTATAGGCGCTTGGTTAAGTGCGAATCGCGCACAGGGTGCACTCCTACAGGATGGCCGCGCTCGCTGCTTCAAACCGTTCGATGACCTCGTTGACCTCAATGAGGTCCATCACGCCCGGTTTCTCGATCTTGCTACCCCACGGAATCTCATTGGCCGGCTTGCCCAAATATTTTCGTGAAGCTTGATCGTATTTGTTGACGCACCAGCGCCGGTCGGAATAAGGACCGGAGCGATCCGGATTGCTGGCCGCGTGCAGACCCAGCACCTTGCAGCCGACCGCATTGGCCATGTGCATCGGGCCGGAGTCGGGCGTCAGTAGTAGTGGTGCACGGCTGAGCATGGCCAGCAGACGCTTGAGGGTGTCTTTGCCGGTGAGGTCGAGCGGCGCATGGCGACACACGGCGAGTATCGCGTCAGCCATGCTGCGTTCGTCCTGCGACGGTCCGCCGATCAAGGCGACGCGCCAGCCGCGCTGGGCGGCGTGGTCCATCACGGCGGCATAGCGTTCCGGACGCCAGTTGCGCAGGGTGTGGCTGGAGGTGGGGCTGACCAGCAAGGTCGGCGTGTCGCCTGGCAGCTGTTCGGCCGCCCAGGCATGGGCCTCTTCGGGGATGGGAATATCCCAGCTCACCTGGGTCTGCTTCAGCCCCAGCGGTTCGCAGAAACTGCCGATCGCGTCGAGTACGTGTTCGCCTGTGCGCGCAGGGATGCGTTCGTTGATCACCAGCCCGTGCAGGTCTTTCGCCCGCGCCGGGTCGTAACCGATCCGGCGGCGGGCCTTGATGCCCAGGCTAAGCAGGTTGGAGCGCATGGCCACCTGCATCTGCAGCAGGGCATCGAAGCTTTGCCCGCGTAGCGCGTCCCGCACGGCGCGCATACCCGCCCAGCCGGCAGTCTTGTCGAAGGTGACGAAATCCACGCCGGGCAGGTCGCCGACCAGACGCCGTTCCAGCTTGCCCACGATCCAGGTAAGCCGGGTCTGCGGCCAGGCCCGCTGCAGTGTGCGCACCAGAGGCACGACGTGGGTGACGTCGCCGATGGCGGAGGTGCGCAGCAGGCAGATAGAGGCGGGAGCAGGCATGGGGCTTGGGCTAGAATCGCGGGTCATTGGGCGAAACAGGGTGTTGTGAAGCCGGACATGATGATGCAAGAGCAAGTCCGTGAGGGCACTGCCGGAGCGATTCTGTTCGACGCGGCGGCATCGCCACAAGTCGATGACGACTGGTTCGCACCGGATTACTGGCGCGAACGCGGTGCTTTGCGCACACAGGCGGGCGGGCGCGGTGGTGTTGCCATCGTCGATACGCCGACCGGCGAATGTGTGCTTCGCCACTACCGCCGGGGTGGTCTGGTGGCGAAGTGGATGGGGGATCGTTACCTATGGATAGGCGCGGAACGTAGCCGCGGTTTTGCGGAGTTCCGATTGCTGGCCGACATGATCCGGCAAGGGCTGCCTGTGCCTGGTGTGGTCGCCGCGCGTTATCGCCGGCACGGCCTGTTCTATACCGCCGACCTGATGACTCGCCGCGTTCCCGATGCCTCCACCTTGGCCGAATGTCTCGCCGCCGGGAAGTTTGACGGCGAACTCGCCGAACTGGTCGGTGCCCTGGTGGCGCGTTTCCATCGCGTCGGCATCTGGCACGCGGACCTCAATGCACACAACATTCTGGTGACCGCCACCGAGCTGTATCTGATCGACTTCGATCGCGGCAAGCTGCGGCGGCCGGCCGAAGGCTGGCGGCTGGCCAATCTGCAGCGCCTGCGCCGTTCGCTGATCAAGCTCGGTGCCGCAACGCAGGGCGAGACAGTGTTTGAAGAGCAGCTATGGAAGCCCTTGCTCTATCGCTACGAGCTAAGCTTCGGCACCAGCGATGGCGGCTTGCTGTGAGTGTCATTGCTTGCCCCCGACCTTGAACCGATTGCGAAGCCTATGACTTGGTCCCTGCATTTTCTCGGCGTAGGCGCGGCGCATGCCGTGGAGCTGGGTTCGTCTTCCGCGGTACTGGAGCGCGACGGCAAACCGATGCTGCTGATCGACTGCGGCCCCGATACGCTGGATCGTTATCAGGCCGCCTATGGCGAGCCGCCGCGAGCGCTTTACATCACGCACACGCATATGGATCACGTGGGCGGGCTGGAGCGCTTGTTCTTCCGCTTGTGGTTCGATGAGCACCTGCGCGGACAGACCAAGCTGTTCCTGCAGGCGGGGCTGATGCCCTGGTTGCAGGGCCGGGTGGCCGACTACCCCAATGTGTTGGCCGAGGGCGGCGTCAACTTCTGGGAAGCTTTCCGTTTGCTGCCTTGCAGTCGCGGATTTTGGCTCGACGGCTGCTGGTTCGACGTATTTGCCACTCGTCACCATATGCCAGGCACCTCGTTCGGTATCGCGCTGGCTGGCAGTTTTGCCTATACCGGCGATACCAGGCCGGTGCCCGAAATGCTGGAACGGTATGCGGGCAGCACCGAGGTGATCGCGCACGATTGCGGGCTGGCCGGCAATCCTTCGCATACCGGTATCGACGATATCGAGCGCGAATACCCGGAACACCTGTGCTCGCGTCTGCGGCTGTATCACTACGGCAGCGTGGAGGATGGCGAAGCCCTGGCGGCGCGCGGCTATACCATCGCCGCAGCCGGTGCGCGGATTGCGTTGGCAGCGCCTATGCCGCCCAGGGCCGATGCCGGCTGATCCGTCGCGCCGGCTTGTCTGAATTCCGGCCTGCCGGTATTATTCCGCTTCTTTGCCGGGCCTTGATGACCGGCAAGGCGATTTCACCATCGCGGAGAGGTGTCCGAGTGGTTGAAGGAGCACGCCTGGAAAGTGTGTATACGGCTTATCCCCGTATCGCGGGTTCGAATCCCGCCCTCTCCGCCAGTGAGTGAAATCGCGTAACGGTCTTGACGACCGTTCATGGGCAAGAGCCCAACGTCTATGGTGGCCCCGTCGGTCCCCCCGCGACGATAGTTCGTAAACTCCGCCAGGCCCGGAAGGGAGCAACGGTAGCGAATGATTCGGGTGCCGGGGTGTGGCTGGCGGGGCCGCCGCCTTTCTGGGGTATGCGAATCGCCATCGGTCGTCCTGACTTAGCTGACTTGCCGCAAGCGACTTGGCACAATCGAACTTCGCCCCAAGGTAAACCGGCATGTCCTATCAGGTACTCGCGCGCAAATGGCGCCCCCGCAAGTTCGCCGAACTCGTCGGGCAGGAGCATGTGGTCCGCGCGCTCACCAATGCGCTCGATACCGGGCGCATGCATCACGCTTATCTGTTCACCGGTACGCGCGGCGTGGGCAAGACCACCATCGCGCGCATCTTCGCCAAGTCGCTGAACTGCGAACGCGGCGAGTCGGCTGATCCCTGTGGTGAATGCGCCGTTTGCACCGCCGTCGATGCCGGCCGTTTTGTCGACCTGCTCGAGATCGACGCAGCCAGCAACACCGGCGTGGACGATGTGCGCGAGGTGATCGAGAACGCGCAGTACGCACCGGCGCGCGGCCGCTTCAAGGTGTATCTGGTCGACGAGGTGCACATGCTGTCCAAGCCGGCCTTCAATGCGTTGCTGAAGACGTTGGAAGAGCCGCCGCCGCATGTGAAGTTCCTGCTTGCCACCACCGATCCGCAGAAGCTGCCGGTGACGGTGCTGTCGCGTTGCCTGAAGTTCAATCTCAAGCGTTTGTTGCCGGAGCAGATTTCCGGCCAGATGCGTCACATCCTCGGCGCCGAAAACATCGCGTATGAAGACGCCGCAATCGGCGAGCTCGCGCGTGCAGCCGACGGCTCGCTGCGTGACGGCTTGTCGCTGCTCGACCAGGCCATCGCCTATGGCGGCGGCTCGCTGCAGGTCGATGACGTGCGCGCCATGCTGGGCAGTGTCGCGCGCGGGCAGGTGCTTGGCGTGCTCGAGGCACTTGCAGCGGGCGACGGCGATCAGTTGATGGCCGAGTGCGCGCGCATCGCCTCCTTCTCGCCGGATTTCGGCGGTGTGCTGGACGATCTTGCCAGCGTGTTGCACCGCATCCAGCTGATCCAGTTGGTACCCGGTTATCGCCCGGAAGGCGACGCCGGTGACGAACAAGCGCTGGCTTCGCTGGCAGAGCGTGTCGGCGCGGAAGACGTGCAACTCTATTACCAGATTGCCACCGGTGGACGCCGCGATCTCTCGTTGGCGCCGGATGCGCGTACCGGTTTTGAAATGGCTTTGTTGCGCATGCTGGCTTTCCGGCCCGCGGATGGCGGTGACGGTTCGCGCGCCGAGCGGCCTGCCGCCAGTGCGGCACCGCGTACGCCAGCCGCCGCTCCGACACGCGTCGCGCCACCAGCTCCAGCCGCGGTTGAACGGCCGGCCGCGCGCGCAGCGGAACCCGCACCAGTGCGCACGGAACCGGCTCCCGTCGCCCCCCCCGCAGCGCCGCGCGCCGCGCTAGTGTTGGACGCGAATGGCCTGCCGCACTGGGATTCGATGATTGAACAAGCCGGCCTGCGCGGGCCGCTAGGACAGCTGGCGCAGAACGCCGCCTTGCGCGAGCGCGAGGGGCAAACTCTGGTGCTGGCGCTGCAACCCATCCATATGCATCTCGCTGTCGAACCGATGGTGAGCCAGATGGAAGAGCGCATCAGCCAGGCCATGGGCGAGCGCATCCGCCTCCGTTTCGTCGGCGATCACGCCAGTGGCGTGGAAACACCGGCCGCGCGTGCAGCCACGGCGCGCTCAGTAGCACAGTCCGCGGCGGAACAATCGATCGAGGAAGACCCCTTGGTGCAATCGTTGCGACGCGAATTCGGCGCGCGCGTGCTGCCACAGTCGGTCAAGCCCTTCGAGCCGTAAACCTTACTACCAGACCATTCGGAGTCAGAATCATGAGAGGACAAATCGGCCAGCTGATGCAGCAAGCGCAGCGCATGCAGGACGAAATGAAGCGCGCGCAGGAAGAGATCGCCAAGCTTGAAGTCACCGGCAGTTCGGGTGGCGGCCTGGTGACCGTGGTCATGAGCGGCACGCACGAAGTGCGCCGCGTGCAGATCGACCGCAAGCTGTTCGCCGACGATCCGGAGATGGCTGAGGATCTGGTGGCTGCCGCCATCAACGATGCGGTCAATAAGGTAGCCGAGGTCAGCAAGAACAAGCTCGGTGGCGTCACCTCAGGCATGAACTTGCCGCCCGGTTTCAAGATGCCATTCTGATGTGAAAGTAGGAGCCCACCCTGTGGGCGACCGCTGCGTTATCGGTACGCCAATCGCGCACAGAGTGCGCTCCTACATCCCAAATACGATTCATGAGCAAACTCCTCACCGACTTGATTGAAGCCTTGCGTTGCCTGCCCGGCGTAGGCGGCAAGAGCGCGCAGCGGATGGCCTTCCATCTGCTGGAGCGCGAACGCGAGCGGGGGCTGCGACTTGCCGGCGCGCTAGAGCAAGCCATGCAACGCATCGGCAATTGCACACGCTGCCGCAACTTCAGCGAAGAGCCGGTCTGCTCGATCTGCGCCAGCAGTAGCCGCGACCGCCACGTGCTTTGCGTGGTGGAGTCGCCGACAGAGCTGGCAGTGATCGAGCAGGCCACCGGGTATCGCGGGCAGTATTTTGTGTTGCTCGGTCGCCTGTCGCCGCTGGATGGGCTGGGGCCGGAAGAGCTCGGTCTCGGCTTGCTCACCGAGCGGCTGGGGGAAGGTGAGATCGAAGAGATGATCATTGCCACCAATCCCACCGTGGAAGGCGAGGCGACGGCGCACTATCTCGCGCAGCTGGCGCGTGCCGCCGGTGTCAAACCGACCCGGCTGGCGCACGGTGTGCCGCTGGGCGGGGAGCTTGAGTACGTCGATCGCGGCACGCTGGCGCACGCCTTCGGCAGCCGGCAGAGTTTGTGACCTGAGGGAACCTTGATATGGCCGACACGATTTTTGGAAAGATCATCCGCCGTGAAATTCCCGCCGACATCGTTTACGAAGACGATGATGTGCTGGCTTTCAGCGATCTGAATCCGCAGGCGCCGGTGCACGTGCTGTTCGTGCCCAAGCGTGCCATCGCCAGCCTCGACGAAGCGAAGGCATCCGATGCGGAGCTGCTCGGCAAGTTATTGCTGGCGGCTGCGGCTTATGCCCGACAGCTGGGTCTGGCCGAGCAGGGCTATCGCACGGTGATCAACTGCAACGAGCACGGTGGGCAGACGGTGTTCCATCTGCACGTGCATTTGCTGGCCGGGCGCCGAATGCACTGGCCGCCGGGCTGATCCGGGGGCTTTCACCGATACGAAAACGCCGGCGCGAGGCCGGCGTTTTCTTTGATGCTCTATGTGCTTATCGCGGACGGGGCGGCGGTACCGGACGCGGCACCACGATCACGCGCGGCTGGTACCAGAACGGGTCGCCCCACGGGCCCCAGTACGGACCCCAGCCCGGGCCCCAGAACGGGTCGTAGTAGCCCGGCGGGTAGCGCACGGCGACGCGCTTCGGCCACAGATAGACCACATCGGCTTCCACGCGCGGGTAGGCGTAGTCGTATTCGCCAACCTTCTGCGAGACCGTGCCATGTAGGGTGCCGGTGACGGTCACTTCGCGGCCGCGCGCGAACACTTCCGGATCGTAGAAGCCGGAGCGGCAGGCGACGAAGCGGCCCTGGGTGTCATTGCTGCTGTCTGCCTTCGGACGAGCTTGGTCGTCGAGCGGGCGCGAAAGCATGTAGAAGCAGGTTTCCTGCGGGCCGGGTTCGGTCTTGATGATCTCGCCGCCCCAGCGCACCTTGGCGCCACCAGCGCCGCCTTGCTGCGCCGCGGCCGTGCTGAGGTCGGTGTAAGTGCCTTGCAGCGGCTGGGGTACCGTCGCGCAGGCGGCCAGCGAGGCCGTGACGGCCGCAAGGGCCAGGGTTTTATAGGTGGACATGACCGCTTTCTCCATCGTTAGGCGGATGATCCTATATCCGCAAATCTACTGATTCGGTTCATTTGACCACGTGTCGTGGCCGGAAATCCCGCACTGCCTGCGTAAAGCCGCGAACGGATTCGGGCGGCGGTACGGCGTAGGCATAGCGCAGGTCGAGGTAGCTCCTCATCAATAGGTCGAGCTCCGCGCGCTGGGCGGGCAGGGCCCTCGCCGCGCGCAACAGGTAATGCTGCGGGCCTTCACTGCTCCGTCGTGCAATGCCGGCACGTGCCAGTTTCCGTTCGAGTGTCTGCATGGCTGCCCGCATGGGGTCGGCGTCGTGTCTGCGCCAAAGCGCCCAGGCTAGCCCGAGCGCGGCGAACAACACGCTGCCGATGGTCAGCAGCACACTCAAGGTGGTTGTGTCGGTATCGCGGACGCCGAATGGCGTGAGGAGCCCGCGTTGCCTTAGTGCGTCAAAGCCGATAACGCCTTCACTCCACCAGCGGTTGACGACATCCCAGCGATTGCGAAGGTCCTGCAACCAGTTAAGACCCTGCCATCCCGACTGGCTGGCGGCGACCGCGGCGGCGCCCAGGCTGACGCGTTCGGGGCGCACGGCGGCAGTAGGGTCGACGCGCACCCAGCCGCGTCCGGCCAGCCACACCTCACTCCATGCATGCGCATCGGATTGCCGCACCAGCAGGTACTGGCCTAGCTTGTTCCAGTAGCCGCCCTGGTAACCCGTGACCACCCGCGCCGGAACGCCAGCCGCGCGCATCAGCACGGTGAACGCGGAGGAATAGTGCTCGCAAAAACCTTCATGCGTGGCGAACAGGAAATCGTCCACGGCGTCGCGGCCCAGCGGTGCCGGCGCCAGCGTGTAGTTGAAGCCGCCATCGTGGAATAGCGACAGCGCGGCCTGCACGATGGCGTCGTCGCGATCGCCGTAGCGCTCGCGCCACTGCGCGGCCAGCGCCAGGCTGCGAGGATTGAAGCCGGCCGGCAGTAACAGGCTGCGCCGGCGCGTGGCGTCATCCAGCGCGGGCTGGAAACGATAGTGCAGTGCGGAACGCAGCGAATAGGTCAGAGGATCCTGCACCGGTTTGCCGCCGATCACTTCGCGGTTCGCGCCCAGTCTCGCCTGTGGCGGCGCTTCCAGCGGCACGTCGAGGGCAGGCAGCACTTGCTGGCCGTTGGGTTCGAGAGTGATGCGGTAGCTCTGGCTCTCGGTCGCTTCAAGCGGCGCCGGTGGTTGCCCGGTCGGCATCGTGGTCCAGCGGCGGCCGTCGTAGTGCGTCATTACGTAGGCGCGGAAATAGCGTTGGTCTGGCGCCGGCAAAGTCTGGTCGAAACTCACGCGCATCGCAGGATGATCGTCGGTGAGCAGATCGACGAAGTCGCCTGGCGACATGCGATCGCTGAGGCCGGTGCGCGCCTGCGCTGAAGGCGGCGCGCCCCACAGCGGTGAATCCAGCCGTGGCACCAGCACAAAGCCGAGCAGCGAAAGCGGAACCGCGGCGGCGAGCAGGCTCAGGCCAGGCAGCAGTTCGCGTGGCAGGCTGGTCGCGACACGTGCGGGCTGCAAGGCGCGCAGGGTGGCCAGCGCCGGTACCAGACCAAGCCCCACGATAAAGGTGGCAACCATGCCCTGATCGGATAGCAGCGCCGCCATCAGCGTGAAGCAGGCAAAGCCGACCGCGACCTTGGCGTCGCGTGGTGTTTCGGTTTCCAGCAGCTTGAGTACCAGCAGACCCACTGCCAACGCTGAGCCCGGTTCGCGTCCGAAGATGTTGCCGTAGTGGAAGATCACGGTGGCCGCCAGCAGCGCGACCAGTGGCAACTTCAGGTAAATCGGCGCTCGGCCCGGCTGACGTCGCCGCTGCCACCAGCGCAGACCCAGCACCGCGGCCAGGGCGGCGCTCAGCCATAGCGGTAGATGGGACGCGTGCAAACCCAGCACGACCGCAGTGGTGATGCAGAGTAAGTCGAAGGCGCGGCCGTCGAGAGGTGCTTCGTTGCGTGACGTCCGGCGCAGGCGAATCACGGCAGTCGCGCCAGTGCGCTCATGCAGCGCGCGTAGTGGGCGGGGCCAGAGCCATGACCGATGTCCTCTTCCGGCAACCACAGGCTGCTTGGCCGGCCCTGCGCTTCCGCTTCGCCCAGCCAGCGAGCGAGACGGGCGATGCGCGCCTCGTGGTTGAGGCTCGGCATCTGGCGCCAATCCAGACGCCATTCCTGGCGTGGCTCGGGTTGTTCGAAATCCTTCACCAGCAGACTGTCGTGCCGGGCGCTGGCTTTCCATGCGATACGGCGTTGCGGATCGCCGGCGCGATAGTCGCGCAAGGCAGCCAGGTCTTCGCCGTGATGCAGGCGATGATGCAGCGGATCGTCGGCAGCGAGTTGCGGCGGCGGTCCGCCGGTTTCGGGGCAAGGCCATACCAGCGCGGATTGCTCCGGGTACAACCAGCTCCATGCGCGGAACAGACCCAGAGGCCAGCTGCTCCACAGCTGGATGCGCGGTAGCGCTTGCCAGCCACGTCGCGTGGTTGCCATCGACAGCGGCAGAACAAGCTGGCCACGGGAGGGGATCGCGAAGGCTTGGGTTTGGCCGTCCATATGGACGCGGATGGCCTGACGCACGCGTACGCCGGCATCGAAGTGAAGATGCAGGACAAGCGGTTGACCAGCAATTGCGTGGTCCGCCTGAATGGCTGCCAGGCGCAAGCCATCCAGGCTGCGAAAGGCGACCAGCATGCTCGCCGCGCAGGCGGCGCCGAGCAGGCAGGTCAGCAACAAGGCGGCGTTGTTCGCATAGTTCAGTGCGCCGGCCAGCATCACTAGCAGCAGGACACCAAAAGCCAGGCCCAGCCCGGTAGGCACGATATAGATACGCCGACGATGCAGCTCGATGGGCAGGCTTTCGGGGCGGCGATAGCGGGTCAGTGCCGGCAGGCGTCGCTCGGCCCGGTGTTGCAGACGGCGGATCGTCTCGGCCAGTGGCATGGCCATCAACCCACAGCGACCTCGGCAAGCAACTGGCGCGCGAGTGTGTCGCCGTTAGCGCCGCGTGCGGGGACCAGGCGGTGCGCAGCCAGCGGTACGAACAATGCCTGGATATCTTCCGGCAACACGTGAGTGCGACCGCTGAGCATCGCCCAGGTGCGCGCCGCATTGAGTAAGGCGAGGCCAGCGCGCGGCGACAAGCCCACACGTATCTCTGCATGACGCCGGCTCGCGCTGAGCAGCGCTTGCAGATAATCCAGCAGCGCCGGGCTAGCGGTGATCGTCTGGGACTGCCGATGCAGGGTGGTGAGTCCGGCGCCGTCGAGCTGAGGTACCAGCTGCGCGAGCAGGTCCCGGCGATCACTGCCGGTAAGCAAGGCTCGTTCGGCGGCGGCATCGGGATAGTCCAGCGACAGCCGCAGCATGAAGCGGTCCAGCTGCGAGTCCGGCAGCGGAAAAGTGCCAGCCAGATCCAGCGGATTCTGCGTGGCGACGACGAAGAACGGCTGCGGCAACATATGCGTCTGGCCGTCTACGGTGACCTGGCCCTCTGCCATTGCTTCGAGCAGCGCACTTTGAGTCTTTGGCGTGGCGCGATTGATTTCGTCGGCAAGCAACAAGCCGGTGAAGATCGGACCCGGATGAAAGCGGAACTGTCCAGTCTCGCGCTCATAAACGCTCACACCGATAATGTCCGACGGCAACAGGTCGCTGGTGAACTGCACGCGCTGGAAGTCCAGCGCAAAGCTCGCAGCCAGCGCATGGGCCAGTGTGGTCTTGCCCACGCCGGGCACGTCTTCCAGCAGCAGATGCCCGCCTGCGATCAGGCAAGTAAAAGCCAGTTTGATCTGGCGGGGCTTGCCCAACAGGACCTGGTTGACCTGCGCCATGGCGGCGTCGAGGCGTGAGCGCAGAACATCATCATGAAGCGGAGTGATGGCGGACATGGAATCTGGGCGGCAGGTGGGGGCGGTGCAGGGGGTGAACCGTGCATGACCGCAGTGTAGCCCTCGGCCTCGCGCGCTGGCGAGCCGCGTTTCTCATTGCCTTCGTTTTGTTGCTGCTCGGTCGTCTGGTGATCGCCGCCAGCCTGTCGCCGTTTGGTGACGAGGCGTTCTATTGGCAGGAGAGTCGCCACTTAGCCTGGGGTTACAGCGATCTGCCGCCTCTGACCGCATGGCTGATCCGGTTGGGCGAGAGTGTGGCTGGGCATGGCCTGCTGGGTATGCGCTGGCCGTTCCTGTTGTTGGGGAGTGCTTTGCCCTGGCTGGTGGTCGCGTTCGCGCGGCAGGCGTTCGATGCGCGTGACGGGTGGCAGGCGGGGCTGCTTTGTCTCGCGTTGCCGCTGGCCGGAAGTCTTGGGGTGCTGGCTTTGCCGGATGTCCCGCTGACGGTGGCTAGCATGCTCGCGCTGGTGGCTGTGTTGCGCGCGATGCAGAGTGACCGTCTCGGCGACTGGTTGATGCTCGGTGGCGCTTTGGCGATGTGCTGGCTGACGCACTATCGCGCGGTGATGCCGATGCTGGCTGGCCTGTTGTTATTTGTGCTGACACCACGCGGTCGCCAGCAATGGCGCCGTCGCGGTTTCTGGCTGGCGATGGTAGTAGCGGCGCTCGGTCTGATCCCTCTGCTCATTTCCAATTGGCAGCAGAGCGGCGCCGGGGTGGCATTTCAGGTGGTGGAGCGCAATCCCTGGCGCTTCCATGCTGATGCGCTGGTGCAGCCGCTGGAACAGGCCGTGGCATGCACGCCTTTGCTTTATCTGCTGCTGTTGTGGGCGGCTTATCGCAGTTGGCGAAGGCGTGGCGAAGGGGCTCCCTGGGATGTCATCGCCATCGTCTCGCTGTGCTTCTTCGTCATCTATTTTGTATTGGGCTTGTTCGCCGATGAGTTGCGTTTTCGCGCGCACTGGCCACTGCCGGGATATCTGCCTTTGCTCGGTGTGTTGCCGGTGCTGTTGCGTTCACGGTTGCAGATTCGCTGGGTGCGTTGGTTCACCTGCAGTGCCGTCGCACTGGCGATCGTCGGCCAGCTCAGTGGGTTCGCGTATCTCAGTCTTGCAGCGAGTGAAAGCGGGGCGCAGGTGCTGGCAAGCATGAAGGCGTTTCCGGCCCGCTTCGTTGGATGGCGCGAGAGCGGTGTCGCAGCGGGGGAGCTTCTGCGTGAACATCCTGCGGTATTGGTTGCGGACAATTTTATGCTGGCGGCCGAGATCGATTTTCAGTTGGACGGCGCCGCACCCATCTATGTGCTGGATAGCCCTCTCAACGCCAAGCATGGGCGGGCGCCGCAGTTGGCGATCTGGCATCGCGATGAGGCTTCGTTGCGCGAGGCGCATACGGGCGCGCCGATGTTGCTCGCTGTCGACGAAACGTCGCTGCGCGTGCGTGAGCGTTCCGACTGGCTGGGCACGCTCTGTCAGCGCATCGTCGAACCGCAGCCGCTACGACGGCTGGATTTGTTCGGTGGTCGCAAGCGCATCGCCTTTTATGCGGGCCGCGTTCCTGCACTGGGTGGTGTGCAGCCGCCGATAGCAGGAGCGGGTTGTTCGATCTGGCGTTTGGCGTCAGCGGCCTACGCTCAATAACGCGAGCTCAGGGCAATGCCACGCCGGCCTCGCGCAGCAGGCGGGCGAGGGCGATTAGCGGCAGGCCGATCAGTGCGCTGGGATCTTCGTTGTCGATGCGCTCGAACAGGCTGATGCCCAGGCCTTCGCACTTGAAGCTGCCGGCGCAGTCCAGCGGTTGCTCGCGCTCAACATAACGGGCGATCTCGTCATCACTCAGCGAGCGGAAACGCACGCGGGTGTGATCGACATAGGTATGACGTTTGCCGCTGCGCGTATCGAGCAGGCATAGCGCGGTATGGAAATGCACGGCGCGACCGGAGCTGGCGGCTAGTTGGGCTCGGGCGCGTTCGTCAGTACCGGGCTTGTCCAGCATGGTGCCGTCCAGTTCGGCGACCTGGTCGGAGCCGATCACCAAAGCGTTGTCCAGGCCGTCCGCGGCGGCTTCGGCCTTGGCCACGGCGAGCCGCAGGGCGCGATCCTGCGGTGCTTCGGCCGGCAGCGCGGTTTCATCCGTGCCCGGGGCACGCTGTTCGAATTCGGGATAGAGGCGTCGCAGCAGTTCGGCGCGATAGCGGGAAGTGGAGCCCAGGATCAGGCGGGGCAGGGTCATGCCTCTGGCCCCCGCTGGATGTGCTCGCGCATGGCATCGTCGAGGGCGTGCTGGGCCTGGTCGAGTGCTTCCAGCAGCGGTGCCAGGCGGCCACGCGTCTCGATCATGGTCGAGACGGCGCCGTCGAGTTGATCCTGGCTGGCGCGCGGCGCCTCGTCACGGATCCAGATGCGTTGCTGCAGTAGCGAGCGCAGGCCGGCCTCGATCGCGTGCCGGGCCTCCTGTTCGCTGGCTGCCGGCAGGTCGGGATTGAGTGACATCACGGCATGTGCTTGCTGCAGGCCGGCCCGGCAGGTTTTCAGGTCGCCTTCCAGGCGATCGGCCAGTTCCAGCAGTTGGTGCAGGCTGTGCGAGCGGCGGTCATTGCGCCGCCGATACCATAGGGTCACGGCGACGGCGGCGACCAGTACGAGAAACAGCGCAACCGAGCCAAGCGTCAGATAGGCATTCACGTGAGCGGTTCGGCTCGAGGGCGGCGGAGCCGGCAGTCTGCCGCATGAGTGCCGTTCAGGCAAAATGCGCTGGAGCGCGAAAAGTTAAGCGCGGTGTTTAGTCCGGTATAAACAATATGTTGACTTCAAACGCCAGCAAACCTAAGATTTCGCGATTATGTCCGTGACACTGCCAGAGTCCGTGGACGCTTGGCGCATGGTCTCGGCGCGGCGTTCGTTCCAGGGGTCGTTGCCCATTGCCGCCATGCAGCGTCTGGGTGGGGTCCTTGCGGATACCACGGGCGAGGCCCGATTCGAGCTGGATTTCGGTCGTGACGAATTCGGTACGGCGTACCTCGACGTTCGCGTCCAGGCTCCGCTCACGCTGATTTGCCAACGTTCGCTGGAGCCGTTTGTGCTTCCGGTAACGTTGGACAGTCGTCTGGGCCTGATCCGGGACGAGCGCGAGGAGTCAGCCCTGCCGCCCGGTAGCGAACCGCTGCTGGTCGCCGAGGACGGCAAGCTGAGCCTGGCGGACGTCATCGAAGACGAATTGTTGTTGGTGCTGCCGCTGGTCCCGGTCAACCCGGACAGCGCGCTGCCCGACGAAGTAGTAGCCCCGCCGCCGGAAGCCACTTCCGGCGAGGGTCGTTCCGATAACCCGTTCGCGATTCTGCGCGAACTTAAGAAATAACTGCCGATTTTCATAATCGCTTAGCTGGAGAGTCACCATGGCCGTTGCCAAGAGCCGCAAAACCCCGTCCACCCGCGGCATGCGTCGTTCGCACGATGCGCTGAAGACCGTGCAGCTGGCCACCGATCCGACCAGCGGCGAGGTGCATCTGCGCCACCACGTCACCAAGGACGGCTACTACCGTGGCAAGAAAGTCATCGAGACCAGCACCTCGGTGGTCGAAGAGGATTGATCGTTCCCGCAAGGGATACGGTTCCGCATGGCGGCGCGGCGACGCGCCGCTTTGCGTTTAGGCGCTCACGAACGTAACTTTGCTGTCTTGGTGCGGGCGGTCATCCCTGATGTGGATGAGGTGCCGTGTGCGCCGATTCGCTGATGGATAGCCCATGGCCCCGATCTACGCCCGCATCACTGGTACCGGCAGCGCACTGCCGGAGCGCGTCCTGACCAACGCCGACCTGGAGCAGTTCGTCGACACCAGTGACGAATGGATCCAGAGCCGCACCGGCATTCGTCAGCGTCACGTTGCCGTCGAAGGCCAGACGACTGGTGATTTCGCTTTCCTCGCCGCCCAGCGCGCGCTGGAAGCCGCGGGCGTGAAGGCGTCCGAGCTGGATCTGATCGTGCTGGGCACGACCACGCCCGACATCATTTTTCCCTCCACTGCGTGCCTGGTGCAGCATCGCCTGGGTGCCAACGGTTGCGCGGCTTTTGACGTCAACGCGGCCTGTTCCGGTTTTGTCTACGCCTTGGGCATCGCCGATAAGTTCATCCGCAGCGGGCAGTCCAAGAAAGTGCTGGTGATCGGTGCTGAGACGCTCACGCGCATGGTTGACTGGAGCGAGCGCGAAACCTGCGTGCTGTTCGGTGACGGCGCCGGTGCGGTGGTGCTTGAGGCTTCCAGCGAGCCGGGCATTTATGCCACTTGCCTGCATGCCGACGGTGGCTACAAAGAACTGCTGTGGAATCCGGTGGGCGTCTCCGTGGGCTTCAGGGACGAGCCGAACCACGGCGTGCGCATTAACATGAGCGGCCGTGAAGTATTCAAGGTGGCGGTGAAGACGCTGGACGCCCTGGTCGAAGAGACCTTGAAGGCAGCCGGCATGGAAGCGTCCCAGCTGGATTGGCTGATTCCGCATCAGGCCAACCTGCGCATTATCGAAGCCACCGCCAAGCGTCTGAACATGCCGATGGAGCAGGTGATCGTTACCGTCGACAAGCACGCCAACACCTCGGCCGGCTCGGTTCCGCTGGCGCTGGATTACGCCGTGCGTTCCGGTAAGGTGCAGCGCGGCCAGAACCTGCTGCTGGAAGCTTTCGGCGGCGGCTTTACCTGGGCTTCGGCGCTGCTGCGCTATTAAGTCGGCGCGCTTGCCGGTCAGCGGCCGGGAGCAGAGAAGTTAAAGAAAAGCCGGTGCCGTGGGCGTCGGCTTTTTTGTTGGGCGTCCTGCGCGAACTTTCACCGTTTAGCCCTTTGCTCGCCCCTCGAATCAGGCCATCCTGCTGCGTACGGCCGGCGTTGCTGGCACCATTCCGCTTTTCGTCGACGGAAATCTTTCTTTCATGAGCCAGAACGCATCGCTCGCTTTTGTCTTTCCCGGCCAGGGCTCCCAGTCTGTGGGCATGCTGGCGGAACTGGCCGCAGAGCACGCGGAAGTGAAGGCCGCCTTCGACGAGGCGTCGCAGGGCGCCAGGGTGGATCTGTGGGCGCTTAGCCAGCAGGGGCCGGAAGACCAACTCAACCGCACCGAGAACACGCAGCCAGCACTGCTGGCCGCGAGTGTGGCGGTGTGGCGGGTATGGCAAAAACTGGGCGGTGCGCAGCCGGCGCAGTTGTCCGGACACAGCCTGGGTGAGTACAGCGCGCTGGTGTGTGCTGGCGCCTTGTCGCTGCATGACGCTGCTGCACTGGTCGCCGAGCGCGGTCGCCTGATGCAGGCGGCGGTGCCGCCGGGCGTCGGGGCGATGGCGGCGATCCTGGGGGGTGACGATGCGCAGATCGCTGCGGTGTGTGAAGAAGTGGCGCAAGGGCAGGTGGTATCGCCGGCCAATTTCAATTCGCCGGGCCAGCTGGTGATTGCCGGCAACAGTGAAGCGGTGGATCGCGCGCTCGCGAAACTCGCCGAGCTCGGTATGAAGAAGGCGATCAAGCTGGCGGTCTCGGTGCCGTCGCATTGCGCGCTGATGCGTGGCGCCGCCGATAAGCTCGGCGAGCGCATGGCTGCACTGCAATGGCAGCAGCCATCGATCCCGGTGGTGCAGAACGCCGAGGCGCGCAGTTACGACAATCTCGACGACATCCGCGCGGCGCTGCAGCGTCAGCTTTATCTGCCGGTGCGCTGGACCGAATGCGTGCAGGCACTGGTCGCCGGTGGCGCCACGCGTGTGGCCGAATGTGGTCCGGGCAAGGTGCTGGCTGGTTTGATCAAGCGCATCGACAAGAGCGTCGACGCTCGCGCCATGGGTGCGCCGGCCGACCTTGACGCCACCCGCACTGAATGGACGTAAGCATCGCCCGCGCGATGCATGACTTTTTCCGTTGAGCCTCACTCAGGAAGCGATACAGATGAGCAAGACACTGCAAGGCGAAATCGCCCTCGTCACCGGCGCCAGCCGCGGCATCGGCGCGGCCATCGCCAACGAACTGGCGGCACTGGGTGCCACCGTGATCGGCACTGCCACCAGCGAGAGTGGCGCAGCAGCGATCGGTGAGCGCCTGGCGCCTCATGGCGGTCACGGCCGCGTACTCAATGTGGTGGATGGCGCTGCCGTCGACGCGTTGATCGGTGCGATCGGCAAGGAGTTTGGACCGGTCTCGATCCTCGTCAATAACGCCGGCATCACCCGCGATCAATTGTTGATGCGTATGCGCGACGAGGATTGGCAGGCCATTCTCGATACCAATCTCACCTCGGTGTATCGCACCTCCAAGGCGGTGATGCGCGGCATGATGAAGGCACGCAAAGGGCGCATTATTTCGATCGCGTCGGTGATCGGCCTCACCGGCAATCCGGGACAGTCCAATTACGCCGCGGCCAAGGCTGGCATCATCGCTTTCTCCAAGTCGCTGGCGCGCGAAATCGGCAGCCGCAACATCACCGTGAATGTGGTGGCGCCCGGCTTTATCGATACCGATATGACGCGCGCGCTGCCGGAGGAATCGAAGCAGGCTCTGCTCGGGCAGATCGCTCTAGGGCGTTTGGGCGAGGCGGACGATATCGCCAAGGCAGTGGCCTTCCTGGCGTCACCATCGGCGGCGTACATCACCGGCGAAACACTGCACGTCAACGGCGGCATGTACATGCCGTAATGATCGAAGGCCGGCCTGCATGGCCGGCCTTTTTTGTGAAGTGTTTCGTCACGTCTCGACGTCATCCTCCAGCGCTAAGATCGGCCTAAGTAGGGCCACGGAAACTGGATGGCATGAATGCTTTGGGACGTCTGCGAGCTAGCCTGGATGCCAACCCGTGGTTGGCGATGTTTTTGCTGCTGCCCTTCCTGGGTATCTTGCCGCCGGTGCCGATTGACGAAACACGCTATCTCAGCATCGCCTGGGAAATGCGCCAGTCCGGCGAGCTGATCACGCTGCACCTCAACGGCTTCCCGTATTTCGACAAGCCACCGCTGTTGTTCTGGCTGCTCAATCTCGACTGGAGCCTGTTTGGCGTATCGCTGTGGGGCGCGCGCGTATTGCCGGTGTTGTTCGCCGCCGGCTGCATTGCCGTGGTGCAAAAGCTTGAACGCGGGCTCGACCGCGATGCCGCGGGACAGGCGCCCTGGCTGATGCTGGGCTTTCTGTATTTTCAGCTGTTCGCCGGCGTGGTGATGTTCGACGTGCTGTTGTGTTTCTGTGTATTGCTGGCGTTTCTTGCCGTTATGCAATGGATGCGCGACGGATCACGCCATGCCCTGTGGCTGATGTTCCTCGGCAGTGCGCTGGGGATGCTGGCGAAGGGGCCTGTGGTGCTGTTGCATCTGCTGCCGCCGATCGTGCTGGCGCGCTGGTGGGTGCTGTCGGAAGCGTCGCGTCCTTCGTGGGGACGCATTGGCGTGGCGGTGTTGTTCGTGGTGCTGGGCGGTGTGCCGGTGCTGTTGTGGGCGCTGGCAGCCGTGAAGCATCTGGGTCTTGCGGACGCGAAGGAGTTACTGGTCACGCAGACGGCGGGGCGCGTGGTCGAGAGTTTCGCGCACAACCGCGCGTTATGGTGGTATCTGCAATGGCTGATTCCATTGCTGCTGCCGTGGCCGCTGGTATTGCGCTGGAGTCGTTTGAGGACGGCGCACGCAGTGACGATGTCCTCCATGGCCGCGCGTTTCGGCTTGTGCGCTACGCTGCCGGCCTTCATCGGTTTCAGTCTGGTGAGCGGCAAGCAGCTGCACTATCTGATTCCGCTGTTCCCCGGCTTGTGTTTGTGGCTGGGTGCCTTGTTGCGACACGATCCACGCTTGCTGGCTTCGCGACGGATGTTGGCATTTTCCGTGCTGGTGGCGGCGCTCTTGCTATGGGCATATCTGCGCCCTGGCGATATGACTCCAATGCCGGTTTCGCCCGGTGTAGTGAAAGCGTTGTTTACGCTGACCGCCACGCTGGTCGTGCTATCGATCCTGCTGTTGCTGCGGCCGAACGAGTTGATGCCGGAGCGACGGGTGGCCTGGGCGATGTTGTTTCTGACCATCGCACTGTTGCCGCTGATCCGTACTCAGGCGCTGGGTGTGATGGATCTGCGCGGACTCGCGCAGACGGTAGCGCAGATGCGCCAGGAGGGTGTGCCGTTGGTGCGTGCCGGCAATGAGCCGGGGCTGATTACGTTCCTGGCGCGTCTGCCCGAACCCTTGTCCACCACCGACGATCCACCGCAATGGGCGCGGCAGCATCCCGATGGCTTTTTGCTGGTGTGGTCGTCGCATGCGCTGCCGGCTGGAACGCAGCATTTGACCCGGGTGGCCAACGGCTGGGTCGGCCTGCGGCCCGCTTCAGCCTGGTCCGCCGCGCCGAGTGGGCAGGCCACTTCCCCGGCCGAGACGGCGGTCCGCTGACCGGTTTCGTCGGGACTGTCGCCAGCGGCCCTTTTTTAGGCGACAATTACCCTTTCGCGCCGGTCCCCAGGGCCTGCGCCTTACCAACGTTGGCGGACCATGGCGGGCTCTGAGCTTAGCCACTACAATCCGCCAGCTATTTTGTCCTTGGGAGGTATTGGCAACATGAGCACCATCGAAGAGCGCGTCAAGAAAATCGTCGTCGAGCAGCTGGGCGTGAAGGAAGATGAAGTCCAGGCGGGCTCGTCGTTCGTGGACGATCTGGGCGCGGATTCGCTGGACACCGTTGAACTGGTGATGGCTCTCGAGGAAGAGTTCGAGTGCGAGATTCCGGACGAAGAGGCCGAGAAGATCACCACGGTTCAGCAGGCCATCGATTACATCAAGGCCCACGAAGCCAAGTAATGATCAATTCGTGGCGGCCGGCGCGTTCGGCGCAGCCCACCCGCCCACGATGCGATACCGAAAGCTGCGCCACATTGGCGCAGTTTTCGTTTCTGCATTTTGCAACGTCCGATCCCGTATGGTGCGATGGATGCACGCCATACGGGCAAGACGACGTCTCCGCACTCGTCAGGTGCGGGACGGCTGCCTCCGCGGCAGATACACGGAACCATGAAGGAAGATCAGCATGAGCAAACGACGTGTGGTTGTCACCGGACTCGGCATCATCTCGCCGGTTGGCAACGATATCGCTACGGCTTGGGACAACATCCTCAAGGGCGTCAGCGGCATCGGTCAGGTTACCCATTTCGATGCCACGACCTATGCCACTCGCATCGCCGGTCAGGTGCGCGGTTTTGAGCCGTCGGACTGGATTGCCCCGAAAGAGATCAAGAAGATGGATCCGTTCATCCACTACGGCATCGCTGCGGGCACTCAGGCCCTCAAGGATTCCGGACTGGACGTGACCGAAGCCAACGCGCCGCGCATCGGCGTGGCAGTCGCTGCCGGCATCGGTGGCCTGCATACCATCGAGCACACCTCGATCGAGTTGCACGATAAGGGCCCGCGTCGCGTGTCGCCGTTCTTCGTGCCCAGCTCGATCATCAACATGGTCTCGGGCCACCTGTCGATCATGTACGGCCTGAAGGGTCCGAACATCGCCTGCGTCACCGCATGCACCACCGGTACGCACAACATCGGCCTCGCCGCGCGCATGATCCAGTACGGCGATGCCGACGTGATGGTCGCCGGTGGCGCCGAGTTCGCTACCACCGGCACGGCGATGGCGGGCTTCTGCTCGGCCAAAGCCATGTCGACCCGCAACGACGAGCCGACCAAGGCCAGCCGTCCGTGGGACAAGGACCGCGATGGCTTCGTGCTTTCCGATGGTGCTGGCGTGCTGGTGCTGGAAGAGTACGAACACGCCAAGGCGCGCGGCGCGAAGATCTACGCCGAACTGATTGGCTTCGGCATGAGCGGCGACGCTTATCACATCACTGCACCCAGCGAAGGTGGCGAAGGTGCCGCGCGTTGCATGGAAAGTGCGCTCAAGGATGGCGGCATCAATCCGTCCGAAGTGCAGTACGTCAATGCACACGGCACCTCGACGCCGCTGGGTGACCTGGGTGAAGTAATGGCGGCCAAGAAGGTGTTTGGCGATCACGCCTACAAACTGGCGATGAGTTCGACCAAATCCATCACCGGCCATCTGCTCGGTGCGGCCGGTGGCGTGGAGGCGATTTTCTCCATCCTCGCACTGCGCGATCAGGTGCTGCCGCCGACCATCAACCTGGACGAGCCGAGCGAAGGCTGCGATCTCGACTTCGTGCCGCACACGGCGCGCGATGCCAAGCTCGATGTGGTGATCTCCAACTCCTTCGGCTTTGGCGGCACCAACGGCACGCTGGCATTCCGTCGCGTCTGAGCGACGGGTGGCCAGTCTTCGTCGTACTTTGCACGGCCGGCGCGATCTGCTCGCGCCGGCCGCTGCATTTCCAGAGCGCTATCCCTGTCTGTTGCAAAGCGTAGTGCGCGGTACGCCGCAGGCGCGCTTCGACATCCTGTTTGCGTTTCCACAGGACAGCCTGACGCTGCATGCGGATGGCTGTCTGGTTGATGGGCAAGGCCAGGAGCGCCCTGGCAAATTTCTCGATGCGCTGGACCACGCCTGGCAGGCCGAGCGCCTGCCGCGCGAGACCGATGACGGCTTGCCGTTCCATGGTGGTTGGGTGCTGTTGCTCGCGTACGAGCTGGCCGGCGAAATTGAACCACGTCTGCATTTGCGCGATCCGCACGAATTGCCCGTTGCTCTCGCATTGCGCTGCCCGGTGGCGGCGATCGTGGATCATACGAACGAAAGCACGGTGCTGATCGCCGAGCCGGGCCACGAAGCACTGCTCGACCAGCTGGAAGTCGATCTCATCGCCGCAGAACCCGTCATCCCTGCCTTGCCTGCGGCAGTGCAGATAGGCGAGGACGACCCGCAACGCTTCCTCGATGGCGTGGCACGCATTCACGAGCATCTGCAGGCCGGCGATATCTTTCAGGTCAATTTGTCGCGCGCCTGGCGTGCGCGCTATGCGCAATCGCCGTCGCCGGCCTCGCTTTACGCTTCGCTGCGAGAGGCGAATCCGGCGCCGTTCGCTGGCTTGTTGCAGCAGCCAGCTTGGGCGGTAGTGAGTTCCTCGCCGGAGCGGCTGGTGGAGGTGCGCGATGGTGTGGCACAGACCCGGCCGATCGCCGGCACGCGCCCGCGTACGCCGTCGGACGACGAACTGGCCCGCATCCGCGAGCTGCGCACGCATCCCAAGGAGCGCGCTGAGCATGTGATGCTGATTGATCTGGAGCGCAACGATCTTGGCCGCGTCTGCGTGCCGGGTACGGTGCAAGTGGACGAGCTGATGGTGGTGGAGAGCTACGCTCACGTGCACCACATCGTTTCCAACGTGCGCGGCCGGCTGCGTGCGGGAGTGACGCCGGGGCAGGTGATCGCCGCGACCTTCCCGGGAGGCACCATCACCGGCTGCCCCAAGGTGCGTTGCATGGAGATCATCGCTGCGCTGGAGGACGCCCCGCGTGGCGCCTACACTGGCGCTCTGGGTTATCTCGATCGCAATGGCGACCTCGATTTGAACATCCTGATTCGCACCTTCACCCTTGCTGGTCAGGACGTGAGCCTGCGCGCTGGTGCGGGCATCGTGGCGGATTCGGTGGCGGAGAAGGAGTTGGACGAGACGCGCGCCAAGGCCCGTGGGCTGTTGCGCGCGCTTGGGGTGGCTGGTTGATGTCCGCACCGCAGGTGCGCATGCTGGTCAACGGCCAGGCAAGCGATGTATTGCCCGCGCTGGATCGCGGCCTTGCCTATGGCGATGGCCTGTTTGAAACCATTCGCTTCGTGGACGGAGTAGCGCCGTTATGGCCGCGGCACATGCAGCGGCTGAGCGACAGCTGTGTACGATTGCTACTGCCGGTTCCCGATGTGGAATCTCTATTGGCGGAAGCCTTGCAGGTCGCACAGGGGTGGGCGCAGGCAGTAGTGCGCATCACTGTCACGCGCGGTCTTGGCGAGCGCGGTTATGCGCTTCCGGTCGTCGTGCAACCTCATCGCGTTGTTGCCGGTTTCGTTGCCCCCGCATGGGCTGCAAATATCTACGCGCAGGGCGTGCGCCTGCGCGTTTGTAACATCCGGCTGGCCGAGCAACCCCGACTGGCGGGCATGAAACACCTCAATCGCCTGGAGCAGGTGTTGGCCCGGGCTGAGTGGAGCGACCCGGCCGTGGCCGACGGTCTGCTTTGCGATACGTCGGGCAGGGTGGTATCGACGACGATGGCCAACCTGTTCGCCGTGATCGATGGCGGCCTGGTCACCCCTTCGCTGGAACGCTGCGGTGTGGCCGGCGTTGCGCGCGCCGAGGTGTTGGCCACGCACGCGGTGCGGGTACGGGATATTGCTCTGGATGAGCTGCGTCACGCCAGCGAACTCTTCCTCAGTTCAAGCGTTCGCGGCATCCTGCCAGTTCAGGCCGTGGCCGATACCGTGTATGTTTCCGGGCCGGTCACCCGTGCCATGCAACGGCATTGGCGCGCCCTGGGTTTTCCGATGGAGCAGGCATGAGTCGACGCACGATGCATGGTCGCGCCTTGTGGCGTGGCGTGGTTCTCCTGGTGTTGCTGGCGATTGCCGGCGCATTGGCCTATGCGTGGCGGGACTACGCTCGTTTTAGTCAGTCCCCGCTCAACGTGGCTGCGTCGGGACAAAGTATCGACGTCGGGCGCGGCAGCAGCTTGAAGGACATCGTGGCGCAGTTGCGGCAGCAAGGCATCAGCACTGCGCAGCCCTTGTATTGGCGCCTGCTGGCCGAACAACTGCGCGTGGCCGGTCGGCTGCATGCAGGCGAATACGCGCTTAGTGCCGGCATGACGCCGCGCGACCTGCTTGCCGATATGGCGGCCGGCAAAGTGCTGCAGCGCAATTTCACTATCGTCGATGGCTGGACTTTCCGCGATCTGCGTCAGGCGCTGGCGAAAGCGGAAAAGCTACGCCAGGACGGCGCGGAACTGGACGATGTTGCGGTCATGCAGAAGATCGGGGCGGAAGGCGAGGTGCCGGAAGGCCGCTTCCTTCCGGAGACCTACGCCTATGTGAAGGGCGACAGCGATCTGGACATTCTCAAGCGCGCTCACACTGCCATGGGCAAGATGCTGGACGCTCTCTGGCCGCAGCGTGATCCGAAGCTGCCGCTGGCGACGCCCTATGACGCGCTGATCCTCGCTTCCATTGTGGAGAAGGAAACCGGTCGCGCCGACGAGCGGCCGCGCATTGCCGGTGTGTTCGTGCGGCGCCTCCAGACGCACATGCTGCTGCAGACCGATCCCACCGTGATCTACGGCATGGGCGAGAGCTACGCGGGCAATATCCACAAAAGCGATCTCACTACCGATACGCCTTACAACACCTATACCCGTTCCGGTCTGCCGCCGACGCCGATCGCCCTGCCGGGCAAGCCGGCGATCGAGGCGGCGCTGCATCCGGCCTCAGGCAGCGAGCTTTACTTCGTTGCGCGTGGCGATGGCAGCCATGTGTTCTCCAGCACGCTGGACGAACACAACCACAACGTTGCCTGCTATCAGTTGAAGCGGTGCCCATGAGCAACAAGCGCGGAAAATTCATCAGCTTGGAAGGCGGCGAAGGCGCCGGCAAGAGCACCTTGCTCGCCGGCCTGCGCGAGCACATCGTTGCGCACGGCATGGATCTGGTGCTGACCCGCGAGCCGGGCGGTACGGAGCTGGGCGAGGCCGTGCGCGCTATCGTGCTGGATCCCGCGCGCCACGGCATGGTGGCTGAGGCCGAGTTGCTGCTGATGTTCGCCTCGCGTGCGCAACTGGTGCGCGAAGTGATCGAGCCCGCGTTGGCGGCGGGGCGCTGGGTGTTGTGTGATCGCTTTACCGATGCGAGCTATGCGTATCAGGGTGGTGGCCGCGGGCAGCCGGTCGAGCGTATTGCCGAATTGGAGCGCTGGGCCACCGATGGGCTTTCGCCGGATCTCACTCTGTTGCTGGATTTGCCGGTAGCGACCGGACGTGCCCGCGCTGCTGGCCGCGGCGAGGCTGACCGCATCGAAGTGGAGGCGGATGCCTTCTTCGAGCGAGTGCGCGAAGCGTATCGCGCGCGCGCCGCCGCGGATCCGGTGCGCTTCCGGGTGATCGATGCTAGCCGAACGCCGACAGAGGTACTGCAGGCAGCCACTGCCGCGTTGGCACCTATGTTTGAGGTGGCGGCATGACGGCAATGCCGTGGCATGCCGAGCATTGGGCGCGCCTGCAAGCGCGGCGCCAGCGCGATGCAATGCCTCATGCACTCTTGCTTTGCGGTCCGGCCGGATTGGGCAAGCGCGATTTCATGCATCGTTTCGTGCGTGGCCTGCTATGCGCGCAGCCAGTGGATGGCGACGCTTGCGGCCATTGCCGCAGCTGCCAGCTGCTCCACGCGGGAACTCACCCCGATGTGGTCGCGTTGAGTTACGGCTTGCGCAAGGACGGTGTCCAGCGCAGTGAGCTCGTGGTGGACCAGATCCGCGGTCTGTCGGCGCGACTGGCCATGTCCAGCCAGTTCGGCGGCTGGCAGATAGCCAGCATCGATCCGGCGGATGCGATGAATGCGGCTGCCGCCAATGCGCTGCTGAAAACCCTGGAAGAGCCTTCGCCGAATACCTTGCTGCTGCTGGTCGCGGACGCGCCGTGGCGTCTGCCGCAGACCATCCGCAGTCGCTGCCAGCGCATCGAGTTCCAGTTGCCACCGCGCGAACAGGCCCTGGCCTGGCTGCAAGCCGGGGGTGTGAAGGATGCCGCTACAGCGCTCGATGCTGCGGGTGGCAATCCCGGCATGGCCAAGGCTTGGTCGGAAGAGGGGGCGCTCGCCCGCCGCCAGGAAGTGCGCGAGGATCTCGCGGCGCTGGCCGCCGGCCGCGGCGAAGCGATGGAAGTCGTGCGTCGCTGGCTGGACAACGAGCCAGGACAGCGCTTGTGGTTTGCCGCTCAAGCGGCGGCAGACGAGGCCAAGGCACAGGCCGGCACGGGGAGCGGTCCGCTTTCCAGCACGCTCGACGCCGAGGCGCTCGGTGATTGGTATATCGCCGCCAATCGGGCGCGCGATGCCTTGCGTGGCCCATTGCGCGGTGATCTGTTGTTGTTGGAGCTGCTCGCGCGCTGGCGCTGAGGCTGCGACTCAGTTGTTCGACTTTTAACAGCGATGCCCTGGGTGATCATTGGGAGTGTGGAGTGGGACCGCATCGTCTCGACGCGAACATCGGACAGCCGTTGATCCCGCTCCGCCGCCAGGCATGGGGGGGAGGCCGGCGGGCGACCTCCGGATTTGTCGCTGTCTCGCCATACCAGGCGGGGAGTACCTCCGCATGTCGTTGAGGCTGGACGCGCAGACGCGCCTGCTGGTGATAGCGCCCCATCCGGATGATGAGTCGATCGCCACCGGTGAGCTGATCCAGCACGTCCGTGCTGCGGGCGGTGCTGCGAACATCCTGTTGCTCACCGATGGCGACAACAACCCCTGGCCGCAGCGCTGGCTCGAGCGGCGCCTGCGCATCGGCGCGGCTGAACGCGAACGCTGGGGGCTGCGTCGGCGTGGCGAAGTGGAGCTGGCTCTGCGCCAGCTCGGCTTGCCGCAGGAGGCGATGCATGCCCTGGGTTTGCCGGACATGGGCGTCACCCGTACGCTGCGAAGCGATCTGCCGGGGATGTTGCGGCACTGGACGGCACGGCTGGATGCATTCCGTCCCAATCTCATCGTGTTTCCCGCGCTGGCCGACCGCCACCCGGATCACAGCGCCGCTCATGTGCTGACGCGACTGGCCGTGGCGCAATGGGAGGGCGGCAGCTCGCGGCTGCTGAGCTATCTCGTTCATGGTCATGCCGAGGATCAGGGCGCACTGGTCCAGCTGGAGACCTCGGCGGATATCCATGGGAACAAGTTGGATGCTTTGCGCCAGCATCACAGCCAGATGGCGCTCAGCGGTGCGCGCATGCACCGCTTGGCAGACCGGCCAGAGCACTACCGCGAGATGGGGATTGCGAGGCAAAGCCTGCCCTGGCAGCCTTCGTCAGTCCTGTGGCCCTGGCTCAAATTGACCGTCGCCGATCGAGGGGGAGTGCATAGTTGGTCCTTGGGTGACGCCCCATTGGAGCGGGACAGGGCGGGGCAGTACGTGCTCCGCTTGCCGGCGCCGGAAGGTCCGCGTTTTGCGAAATTGCACATGGATCTGCCGTCGCCCTGGATTTTTGACCGCTGGGGATGGTGCGAGCTATAGGCGGGCCGGTATGTGAGGCAGCTCCCACGCATCGCCTTTTTCGCTTTACGCCCGGCGCCGCCGCTCGTTACGATGCCGCGCATCGGGCCGTTTCCGCCCACGGCCCGCAGGAGCAGGCATGAATCCGGCCATTGCCGCCCGTCAGGGCATTATTTCGCTGAAGATCAAGGACACGGCCGCGCTCTATAACGCGTACATGCCGTTCCTGAAGCATGGCGGCCTGTTTGCGCCTACGGCGCAGAGTTATTCGCTGGGCGACGAAGTGGTATTGCTGGTGAACCTGGCCGATGAGGGCGAGCGCCTGTCGGTGGCGGGTAAGGTGGTCTGGGTCACGCCAGTGGGCGCCCAAGGCAACCGCACGGCGGGAATCGGGGTGCAATTCAATGACTCCTCCGATGGTGAGGTCGCAAGGGCCCGCATCGAGAACATCCTGGCCGGCATGACCGGCTCGGAGCGTGCCACGCACACCATGTAACGCGTTGTGTTGACGCGACCTTGTCGTGCCTTGCGCGACAAGGTCCATTCCCGTGGCTGCAATTTCGATGCCGGGACGCTGCGAAATAGCAGCCAAGGCTTGTTGTTGTTAAGCGCACTGATACAATGTCCCGATTCCCGAATTCGATCGTGGAAAGTCGGACGCTCGTGGCTTCATCGCGTGCGATCGTGGCTGGATAGCCCATGGCCCTTGTGGGCCTGCCGATCCCAGTTGCCGGACCGTTTACCCCGACGGTCACTGATGCGCCTCGATGGCGCGGAGGTACGTTACATCGTGCTTGCCGAATACTGGCCCATTCTGCTGTTTATCGGCGTCGCCACAGGTTTAGGTCTGGTCCTGCTGGCCATCGGCCTGCTCGCCGGTCCCAGCCGGCCCGATTCCGAGAAGCTCGCGCCCTATGAGTGCGGCTTTGAGGCTTTCGAGGATGCGCGCATGCGCTTCGACGTGCGCTATTACCTGCTGGCGATCCTCTTCATTATTTTCGACCTGGAAATTGCCTTCCTGTTTCCGTGGGCCGTGGTGTTCGACAAGATCGGCATCATCGCGCTCATCGAGATGGCGCTGTTCCTGCTGCTCCTGGTCGTCGGTTTTGCTTACGTGTGGAAGAAGGGAGCGCTGGAATGGGAGTGATCTCCTCTCTTGATCGGGTGATGCATAACCCGCAGCCGTTGAACCTGGTGGACGACATCCTGCGTCCCGCCGGCGACAACCCTGTCATCCAGCGCGGCTTCGCCACCACCAGCGTCGATGCGCTGATGAATTGGGCGCGTACCGGTTCGATGTGGCCGATGACCTTCGGTCTGGCCTGTTGCGCTGTCGAGATGATGCATGCCGGCGCCGCGCGCCTGGATCTGGATCGCTATGGCGTGATCTTCCGCCCGAGTCCGCGCCAGTCCGACGTGATGATCGTGGCCGGCACCCTGGTCAACAAAATGGCCCCGGCGCTGCGCAAGGTCTACGACCAGATGCCCGACCCGAAGTGGGTCATCTCCATGGGTAGCTGCGCCAACGGCGGCGGCTATTACCACTACTCCTATTCCGTGGTGCGCGGCTGCGATCGCATCGTGCCGGTGGACATCTACGTGCCGGGCTGCCCGCCCACGGCCGAAGCACTGATCCACGGCATTCTGCAGTTGCAGAAGAAGATCCGCCGCACCAGCACCATCGCGCGGTCCTGAGGCCCAGCCATGAGCGAAACGCAAATGAACTCGCTGGCCGAGCGCCTATCCGCGCGATTCGGCGACACGCTGAAAATCTCCACTGTCCGCAACGAAGTCACCGCCGAAGTGGCCGCTGCCGATCTGATCGCAGTAGCCAAGGCACTGCGTGACGAATCGGTTTTCAGCTTCGGCGAAATGGTCGATCTCTGCGGCATCGATTACCTTGGCTATGGCCAGACCGAGTGGGATACCGAGACTGTCTCCGGCACCGGCTTTTCGCGCGGTGTGGAAGGCGAGGCGATGGGCCGCTTCAAATGGGCCGACCGTCCGCGCGACGTCAATCAGCCGCGTCGTTTCGCGGCGGTGATCCATCTGCTGTCGATCGAGAACAATCATCGCCTGCGCCTGCGGGTCTTCTGCGAAGACGACTCGCTGCCGGTGGTGCCGTCGGTGACCGGTGTGTGGGCGGGTTCCAACTGGTTCGAGCGCGAGGCGTTCGACCTGTACGGCATTATTTTCGAAGGCCATCCGGACCTGCGCCGCATCCTGACCGACTACGGTTTCGTCGGCCATCCGTTCCGCAAAGACTTCCCGCTGATCGGCAACGTCGAAGTGCGCTACGACCCAGAGCAGAAACGCGTCGTCTACGAACCCGTGTCGATCGAGCCGCGCGTGCTGGTGCCGCGCGTGATCCGTGACGACGCCGACCTGGTGCAGGCCAAGGCCGAAGCCGCCGATAACTGGCGGGAGAATTGAGCATGCAGGAAATCCGCAATTACACGATGAACTTCGGGCCGCAGCATCCGGCCGCGCACGGTGTGCTGCGCCTGGTGCTGGAGATGGACGGCGAGACCATTGTCCGTGCCGATCCGCACGTCGGTCTGCTCCATCGCGGCACCGAGAAGCTGGCCGAGTCGAAGCCATTCAACCAATCCATCGGTTACATGGATCGTCTCGACTATGTGTCGATGATGTGCAACGAGCACGCTTATGTGAAAGCCATCGAAACCCTCATGGGTATCGAAGCGCCGGAGCGTGCGCAGTACATCCGCACCATGTTCGACGAGATCACCCGCATCCTGAATCACCTGATGTGGATTGGCTCGAACGCGCTCGATCTGGGTGCGATGGCGGTGTTCCTGTACGCCTTCCGCGAACGCGAAGAATTGATGGACGTCTACGAGGCGGTGTCGGGCGCGCGCATGCACGCGACGTACTACCGTCCGGGCGGCGTGTATCGCGATCTGCCGGGCAAGATGTCGCAGTACCGCGAGTCGCCGTGGCACAAGGGCAATGACCTCAAGCGCCTCAACAGCTGGCGCGAAGGTTCCATGCTCGACTACCTCGAGGCCTTCACCGCCGACTTCCCGTCGAAGGTGGACGAGTACGAGGAACTGCTCACCAACAACCGTATCTGGAAGCAGCGCACCGTCGGCATCGGCGTGATCTCGCCGGAGCTGGCGCAGCAGTGGGGTATGACCGGCGCGATGATCCGCGGCTCGGGTGTGGCCTGGGATCTGCGCAAGAAGCAGCCGTACGCCAAGTACGCCGAGATGGATTTCGACATCCCGGTGGGCGTCAACGGCGACTGCTACGACCGCTATCTGGTGCGCGTGGAAGAGATGCGCCAGTCCAACCGCATCATCCAGCAATGCGTGAAGTGGCTGAAAGCCAACCCGGGTCCGGTGATGGTGGAGAACTTCAAGGTCGCGCCGCCCAGGCGCGAGGCCATGAAGGAGGACATGGAAGCCCTCATCCATCACTTCAAACTGTTTACCGAAGGCTACGGCGTGCCGGCCGGCGAGACTTATGCTGCGGTCGAGGCGCCCAAGGGCGAGTTCGGCTGCTACCTCGTCTCCGACGGTGCCAACAAGCCGTTCCGCGTGCATCTGCGCGCGCCGGGCTTTGCCCATCTGTCGTCGATCGATCCCATCGTGAGTGGCCACATGCTGGCCGACGTGGTGGCGATGATCGGCACCTATGACCTCGTGTTCGGCGAAGTCGATCGCTGAGCCCGGAGGATAAGAACTCATGAAAGCCACCGGAAATTACGAGCAGGTCAAGAACGTCGACCCGCTTGCCGTACTCACCGAGCACACCCGCCATCACATCGATGAGTGGGTGGCCAAGTTTCCGCCGGATCGCAAGCGCTCGGCGCTGATCCAGGCGTTGTTCGCGGCGCAGGAGCAGAACCAGGGCTTCCTTACCGACGAGCTGATTACTGCCGTCTCGAAGTATCTCGACCTGCCGGCCGTGTGGGCCTATGAGGTCGCCAGCTTCTACTCGATGCTGGAGACCAAGCCGGTCGGCCGCAACAACGTGGCGATCTGCACCAATATCTCGTGCTGGCTCAACGGCGCCGAGGATCTGGTAAAGCATTGCGAGAAGAAGCTCGGCGTCAAGCTCGGCGAAAGTACGCCGGATGGCCGCGTCTATCTCAAGCGCGAAGAAGAATGCATCGCCGCCTGCGCCTGCGCGCCGGCGATGACCGTCAATGGTCACTACCACGAGCGTCTGTCGATCGAAAAGATCGACGAGATCCTCGACGGTCTCAAGTAAGGGCAGGGCGTCATGGCATACGGTCCGGCACCCCAGGAACATCAGGTCGTCTACACCACGCTGCATTTCGACAAGCCGTGGGCGATGGACAGCTACACCCAGGTCGGTGGCTATGAAGCGTGGAAGAAGATCCTCGCCGAGAAGCCCGATCCGAACACGCTGATCGAAGAAATCAAGAAGAGCAACCTGCGCGGCCGCGGCGGCGCAGGTTTCCCGACTGGCCTGAAGTGGTCCTTCATGCCGAAGGGCACCATGCAGAAGTACATCCTCTGCAACTCCGACGAGTCGGAGCCGGGTACCTGCAAGGATCGCGACATCCTGCGCTTCAACCCGCATTCGGTGATCGAGGGTATGGCCATCGCGTGCTACTGCACGGGTTCCACAGCGGCCTACAACTACCTGCGAGGCGAATTCCATCACGAGCCTTTCGAGCACTTCGAAGAGGCGCTGAAGGAAGCTTACGCGGCCGGCCTGCTGGGCAAGAACATCCAGGGCACCGGTATCGACGTCGATATCTACGGTGCGCTCGGCGCCGGTGCCTACATCTGCGGTGAAGAAACCGCGCTGATGGAGTCGCTGGAAGGCAAGAAGGGCCAGCCGCGCTTCAAGCCGCCGTTCCCGGCCAACTTCGGCCTGTACGGTAAGCCGTCGACCATCAACAACACCGAAACCTACGCCTCGGTGCCGGCCATTCTGCGCAAGGGCGCGGATTGGTTCCTGGCGCAGAGCAAGACCAAGAACGGTGGCCCGAAGATTTTCTCGGTCTCCGGTTGCGTGCAGAAGGGCGGCAATTTCGAAGTGCCGCTCGGCACCACCTTTGACGAACTGCTGGAAATGGCCGGTGGCCTGCGTCCGGGTCGCACCCTGAAGGGCGCGGTTCCGGGTGGCGTATCCATGCCGGTGCTGCGCGCCGAGCAGCTGAAGGGCCTGCCTTTCGATTACGACACCTTGCGCGATCTCAAGACGGGTCTCGGCTCCGGCGCCATCGTGGTGCTGGACGACACCGTCTGCACGGTGCGCTTCACCCGCCGCATCTCGCAGTTCTTCCATAAAGAATCCTGCGGACAGTGCACGCCGTGCCGCGAAGGCACCGGCTGGATGCACCGCGTGCTGGACCGCATCGTGGAAGGCAAGGGCACGATGGACGACCTGCATCGCCTGAAGGCCATCGCCGGCCAGATCGAAGGCCACACCATCTGCGCGTTCGGCGAAGCCGCCGCGTGGCCGGTGCAGGGCTTCCTGCGCCAGTTCTGGGATGAATTCGAGTACTACATCGTCAACGGTCGCTCCATCGTCGACGACAAGCTGGGAGCCGCTGCATGAGTGCGCAGCCCGTCAACACCACCGCCCCCGATCTGCTGAACATCGAGATCGACGGCAAGCCGACGCAGATCCGCAAGGGCGCGATGATCATCGAAGCCGCCGATGCGATCGGCGTGTCGATTCCGCGCTTCTGCTATCACCGCAAGCTTCCCATCGCCGCCAACTGCCGCATGTGCCTGGTGGAAGTGGAAATGGGCGGCAAGCCGATGCCCAAGCCGCAGCCAGCTTGCGCCACGCCGGTCGCCGAAGGCATGAAGGTGCAGACCCGCACGGGCACCGCGTTGAAGTATCAGCGCGACGTGATGGAGTTCCTGCTGATCAACCATCCACTCGACTGCCCGATCTGCGATCAGGGCGGCGAGTGCGAGTTGCAGGACGTGGCCTTGGGCTACGGCCGCAGCGTGTCGCGCTACACCGAGCGCAAACGCACCATCGCTGATGAAAATCTCGGCCCGCTGGTCGCTACCGAAATGACCCGCTGCATCCAGTGCACGCGCTGCGTGCGCTTCACCAGCGAGATCGCCGGTACCTACGAGCTGGGTGGCATGAGCCGTGGCGACAACCTGCAGATCGGCACCTACATCGGCAAGACGATCGAGACGGAACTGTCGGGCAACATCATCGACGTTTGTCCGGTCGGTGCGCTCACCAACAAGCCGTTCCAGTTCCAGGCGCGC
This sequence comes from Dyella sp. OK004, assembly GCF_900114495.1. GTDB lineage: Bacteria > Pseudomonadota > Gammaproteobacteria > Xanthomonadales > Rhodanobacteraceae > Dyella_D. The sequence goes on from NZ_FOZI01000003.1 coordinate 178,498, forward strand.
GCCTGGGAACTGATCGCCAAGCCGTCCATCGGCTATCACGACGCGCTGGGCTCCAATCTGTGGCTGCATACGCGCCGCGGTGAAGTGCTGCGCGCCGTTCCGCGCGACAACGAATCGATCAACGAGTGCTGGCTGTCCGACCGTGACCGCTACAGCCATCAGGGCTTGTATGCCGCAGATCGTGTCAGCGCGCCGCAGGTCAAGCGCAATGGCCAGTGGCAGACGACCACTTGGGAAGACGCTCTTGCCGTCGCCGGCGAAGCGCTGACCAAGGCCCCGGGTAGCGAACTGGGTGTGCTGGTGCATCCGGCCACGTCGAATGAAGAGGGCGACCTGCTGGTGCGCCTGGCCCGCGGCCTGGGTAGCGCGCATGTTGATCATCGCGTGCGCCAGCTCGACTTCGCCGACAACGCGTCCGCGCAAGCCTTTGGCCTGCCGGTGGCCGAGCTGGACCAGGTGAAGGCCGCGCTGCTGGTCGGCTCCGACCTGCGTCACGAGCTGCCGCTGCTGAACCACCGCGTGCATCAGGCGGTGAAGAAGGGCGCCAAGGTTTACGCCGTCAATCCGGCGAGCTTCAACTTCAACTACAAGCTGGCGGGCGAAGAGATCGTCGCGCCGCATGCCATGGTCGATGCGCTGCTGGCGCTGGCCAAGGCGGCGGTCGAAGCCGGTGCCATTGCACCTGCTGCGCTGGCTGCCGCGATCAACAGTGCGAATGCCGATGCCGGTGACCGCGACGCCATCGCCGCGCTCAAGGCGGGCAAAGCAGCGGTGATCATGGGCGAGGCGGCAGTCACGCATCCGCAGGCTTCCTGGCTGCGTGCTGTGGCCCGGTTCATCGCTGAAGCGACGGGTGCTGGTTACAACGAGCTGCCGGTCGGCGCAAATGCGCTGGGCTTGGCTCGCGTCGGCGTGCTGCCGGGCAACGGTGGCCTCGATGCGCAGGCCATGCTGGCTCAGCCGCGCAAGGCCTATGTGTTGTATGGCGTGGAATTGCCGCACGACGTCGCCGATGGTGCCGCTGCCATCAATGCGCTTCATGCCGCTGAGCGCGTAGTGGCGTTCACTGCCTACGCCAGCTCTGCGCTGCGTGAGGTGGCCGATGTGATCCTGCCGATCGCACTGCTGCCGGAAATCGACGGAACCCTGGTCAACGTCGATGGCCTCGCGCAGAGCGTGGCTGCTGGCGCCAAGGCGCCGGGTGATGCACGTCCGGGCTGGAAGGTGCTGCGTGCCCTGGGTGGCGCGCTGAAGCTGGCTGGTTTCGAGTTCGACGATCTGGCTGGTTTGCGCGAAGGCATCGTCGACCGCGCTTCCACGTCGCGCGGAGGTTTGGCTGAGCGTGTCGCGGTTGCCGGTCTCAGCCGCTTGGCTACCTGGCCGATCTATCGCACCGACGCGGTGCTGCGTCGCGCTTCGGCACTCAGCGCACATCCGTTGAACCGTGCGCCAGCCGTGCGCCTCAACACTGCCGAAGCGCAGCGTCAGGGCCTGGCCGATGGCGCCTCGGTGCGCGTCGGCAATATCTCGCTGCCGCTGGTGGTCGATGCTTCGGTGCCGGATGGCGCCGTGTGGATCGAGGCTGCGCACGATCTCACCGCCACGCTGCCGCCTTACGGCGCGGCCATCACTCTGAGCAAGGCGTAAGCACATGGGCGAACAGATCTGGACTCAGATTGTCCTGCCGGTCCTCTACATCGTAGCCATTGTGCTGCCGCTGATCATTGCAGTGGCGATGTTTGTGTACTGGGAGCGCAAAGTCATCGGCTGGATGCACGTGCGCCTGGGGCCGAACAAAATCGGTCCTTTGGGCTTGCTGCAAGCCTTCGCCGACGTGGTCAAGTTGCTGCTCAAGGAAGTGATCCTTCCGACCAACGCGAACAAGTTCCTGTACTACCTTGCGCCGTTGCTCGCACTGATTCCCGCGTTGGCTGCCTGGGCGGTCCTTCCGTTCAGCGAGAAAATGGTGCTGTCGAACGCCAATGCTGGCGTGCTGTATCTGTTGGCGATGACCTCGCTCGGCGTCTACGGCATCATCCTCGCCGGCTGGGCTTCCAACTCGCGTTACGCTTTGCTGGGTGCCATGCGCTCGGCGGCGCAGGTGATCTCGTACGAGTTGGCAATGGGCTTGTGCCTGGTTTGCGTGCTGGTGCTGGCGGGTTCGTTGAACCTTACCGACATCGTGCATGCCCAGGTGGGCCATAAGGGCATCTTCGACTGGTTCATGTGGCCGCTACTGCCGGTGTTCGTGATCTATTTCATCTCCGGCGTGGCCGAAACCAACCGAGCACCATTCGACGTGGCGGAAGGCGAGTCGGAGATTGTGGCCGGCTTCCACGTGGAGTACTCCGGTTCGGCGTTCGCGATCTTCTTCTTGGCCGAATACGCCAACATGATCCTGATCAGCTTCCTGGCCTCGGTGCTGTTCATGGGTGGCTGGATGAGTCCGCTACAGGGTGTGATCACCGCCGATGTGTCGCCATGGATTAACTGGATCTGGACCGGCGGTTTCATCTGGCTGTTCATCAAGGCCTTCATCTTTGCCTTCATGTTCCTTTGGTTCCGCGCCAGCTTCCCGCGCTATCGCTATGACCAGATCATGCGTCTCGGCTGGAAGGTATTTATCCCCATCACCATCGTCTGGGTCCTCGTCGCCGGCTGCATGAAGTATTTCGGCTGGGTCAGCATCGGCACGGGAGGCTGAAGAAAATCATGTCCGGTATTAGCAACTATTTCAAAAGCCTGCTGCTCATCGAGCTGTTCAAAGGCATGGGCCTGACCATGCGTTACATGTTCAGCCCGAAGTACACGATGCGCTACCCGATGGAGCACATCCCCAAGTCCAACCGCTTCCGCGGCCTGCATGCCCTGCGCCGTTACGCCAACGGCGAAGAGCGTTGCATCGCGTGCAAGCTGTGCGAGGCGGTGTGCCCGGCGCTGGCGATCACCATCGATTCGGCTCCGCGCGAGAGTGACGGCCAGCGCCGCACCACGCGGTATGACATTGATCTGTTCAAGTGCATCTTCTGCGGCTTCTGCGAAGAAAGCTGCCCGGTCGATTCGATCGTGGAGACGCACGTGCACGAATACCACTTCGAAAAGCGTGGCGAAAACGTGGTGACCAAGACGCAGCTGCTCGCCATCGGCGACCGCTTCGAGCATGAGATCGCCGCCGCTCGCTCGCAAGACGCCGCGTATCGCTGAGGCAGGGACATCATGATCGATCCTCAAATGTTCCAACTCGTCTGCTTCTACGCCTTCGCGGCAGTCACCGTGGGTGCCGCGCTGGGTGTGATCACCTTGCGCAATACGGTGCACGCCGTGCTGTCGCTGGTGCTTACCTTCTTCAGCACAGCCTGCATTTGGCTGCTGGCGGAGGCCGAGTTTCTCGCTATTGCCCTGATCGTGGTCTACGTCGGCGCCGTGATGGTGCTGTTCCTGTTCGTGGTGATGATGCTCGACATCAAGCAAGAGCATGTCCGCGAAGGGTTCATCCGGTATCTGCCGGTGGGCATCATCGTCGCCCTGGTCATGCTGGGTGAAATGCTTGCGCTGATTGGCGTGCGCGCCATGCACATGGCGGTGATGGGGCCCAATCCAGCCACAGTGGCTGGCGTGTCCAATACCGAATGGCTGGGCCATGCGCTCTACACGCAGTTCCTGCTGCCGTTCGAAATTGCCGCACTGATCCTGACCGTAGGCGTGGTGGCGGCGGTTGCACTGACCCTGCGCCATCGCAAGGGCCCGCGTCACCAGACCGCGGCACAGCAGGTCAGCATCAAGCCTGCCGATCGCATCCGTATCGTGAAAATGGCGGCCGAGCGTCCGGCCCCGAACCAGGAGACCACGCCGTGATCACGCTTTCGCACTTCATCGTGCTCGGCGCGGTGCTGTTCTGCATCGCGGTGGCCAGCCTGTTCATCAACCGCAAGAACGTCATCGTGCTGCTGATGTCGATCGAGCTGATGCTGCTGGCAGTGAACATCAACTTCGTGGCCTTCTCGCGTTTCCTCGGCGACGTGGCGGGGCAGGTGTTCGTGTTCTTCATTCTCACAGTGGCTGCGGCGGAAACCGCTATCGGCCTGGCGATCCTGGTGTTGCTGTTCCGCAATCGCAGCACGATCAATATCGCCGAAATTGACAGCATGAAGGGCTGAGCCGATGGAACTGTCTACCTCCATACTGCTGACCATCGCGCTGGCACCGCTCGTCGGCTGCCTGCTGGCCGGCTTCCTGGGCAAGGTCATCGGCCGCGCCGGCTCGCACACCGCAACCATCCTGGGCGTGGCGATCTCCTGCGGCCTGTCGATGTATGTGCTGTATCTGCTGTGCACCGGCGCGGCTCAGATCTACAACCACAACATCTACACCTGGTTCGAGATCGGCAAGTACACGGCCAGCGTCGGTTTCCTGATCGACAAGCTCACCGCCATGATGATGGTGGTGGTGACCTTCGTGTCGCTGCTGGTGCATATCTACACCATCGGCTACATGCACGAGGATGCGGGCTACCAGCGCTTCTTCAGCTACATCTCGCTGTTCACCTTCTCGATGTTGATGCTCGTGATGAGCAACAACTTCATGCAGCTGTTCTTCGGCTGGGAAGCCGTGGGCCTGGTGTCGTACCTGCTGATTGGCTTCTGGTACAAGCGCCCGACCGCGATCTTCGCCAACCTCAAGGCCTTTCTGGTCAATCGCGTGGGTGACTTCGGCTTTCTGCTGGGTATTGCGGCGGTGCTGTATTTCCTGGGTACGCTGGACTACGCCACGGCCTTCGGCAGTGCGGACAGCCTGGTTGGCAAGACCCTGCAGATCACCCAGAACACGCATTGGGATGCCGCTACGGTGATCTGCGTATTGCTGTTCATTGGCGCGATGGGCAAGTCGGCGCAGGTGCCGCTGCATGTGTGGCTGCCTGATTCGATGGAAGGCCCCACCCCGATCTCCGCGCTGATTCATGCAGCCACTATGGTGACCGCGGGCATCTTCATGGTCGCCCGCATGTCGCCGATCTTCGAGCTGTCGGAGTCCGCGCTCAGCTTCGTGATGATCATCGGTGCCACCGGCGCGCTGTTCACCGGCCTGATCGGCATCGTGCAGAACGACATCAAGCGCGTGGTGGCGTATTCAACGCTGTCGCAGCTCGGTTACATGACGGTGGCGCTGGGCGTGTCGGCTTACGCCGGTGCGGTGTTCCATCTGATGACCCACGCCTTCTTCAAGGCGCTGCTGTTCCTGGGCGCGGGCTCGGTGATCATCGCCATGCACCATGAGCAGGACATGCGCTACATGGGCGGCCTGCGCAAGTACATGCCGATTACCTGGATCACCATGTGGATCGGCTCGCTGGCCCTGTGCGGTGTGCCGTTTTTCGCGGGCTTCTACTCGAAGGACGCGATCATCGAAGCGGTGGGCGAGTCGCATCGCTGGGGTGCCGATTACGCTTATTTCTGCGTGCTGGCGGGTGCTTTCGTGACGGCGCTGTATACCTTCCGTCAGATGTACCTGACCTTCCATGGCAAGGAGCGCTTCACGGTGGTCCATGACGACCATGGCCACGGTCATCATGTGGAGCACAAGGACGATCACGGTCATCACGAAGCCGGCATCATGCACGAGACTCCGAAGGAGTCGCCGTGGGTGGTGACCCTGCCGCTGGTGCTGCTGGCGATTCCGTCGTTGGTGATCGGTTTCTTTGCAATCAAGCCACTGCTGTTCGGCGGCTGGTTCGGCGGTGCCATCCAGGTGCACGAAGCCAACGATGTATTGGGCGAGTTGAGCCACGAGTTCCATGGTGCGATGGCGATGGCGCTGCACGGCTTCACGCAGCTGCCGTTCTGGCTGGTGCTGGCGGCTTTCGTGATCACAACCTACATCTATCTGTTTAACCCAAGCGTGGCCGACCGCATCAAGAACGCGCTCAAGCCGATCTACAACGTTCTCAACCACAAGTACTGGTTCGACGCGGTGTACTACATCGTGTTCGCACGCGGCAGCATCGCGCTGGGTCGTGCCTTGTGGAAGGGTGGTGACGCTGCGGTGATCGATGGTGTGCTGGTGGACGGCTCGGCCTCGCTGGTCCAGCGCGTCGCGCGCGGGTTCCGCGCGCTGCAGTCCGGCTACCTCTATCACTACGCCTTCGCAATGATTCTCGGCCTGATCCTGCTGCTCGGCGGGTACTGGCTGGTCGGGCAATAAGGGAACCCAGATCCATGTTCAATCACTTGCTCAGCCTGCTGATCTGGCTACCCATCGTCGGCGCCATTCCGGTGCTGTTGGCCGGCTCCGGCCGACCGAACACTGCGCGGTGGATCTCGCTGCTGGTCGCCGTACTTACCTTCGTGCTCAGCCTCTACCTGCTGTCGCAATACAACGCGGCTGATAGCACCAAGCAACTGGCCGAGGATCATCTGTGGATCGCCTCGCTCGGTGTGCACTACAGCCTCGCGGTGGACGGTATCTCGATCGCGCTGATCCTGCTGACCACCTTTGTCGGCATCCTGGTGATCGTCGGCGCCTGGGAAGTCATCCAGAACAAGCCGCATCAGTACATGGCCGCCATGCTGGTGCTCGAGGGCCTGATGATTGGCGTGTTCTGCGCCACCGACGCCTTGCTGTTCTACGTGTTCTTCGAGGCCATGCTGATCCCGATGTTCATCCTCATCGGTATCTGGGGTGGTCCGCGCCGCGTGTATGCGACGCTGAAGTTTTTCATCTACACCTTCCTCGGCTCCATCTTCATGCTGGTGGGCCTGATCTACCTGTATCTGAAGGCGGGTACGTTCGATCTGCAGACGCTGGCCGCGCTGCCGCTGGACATGAAGGAGCAGACCTGGCTGTTCTTCGCGTTCCTCGCCGCTTTCGCGGTGAAGGTGCCGATGGTGCCGGTGCACACCTGGTTGCCGGATGCTCACGTGGAGGCGCCGACTGGTGGTTCGGTGGTGCTGGCCGCGGTGATGCTGAAGATCGGTGGCTACGGTTTCCTGCGCTTCTCGCTGCCGATTGTGCCGGATGCTTCCGAGGCCTATGCCTGGGTGGTGATCGGCCTGAGCCTGATCGCGGTGGTCTATATCGGCTATATCGCCCTGGTGCAGGACGATATGAAGAAGCTGGTGGCGTACTCGTCTGTGGCCCACATGGGCTTCGTCACCCTGGGCATCTTCATCGCCTTCATGCTGGTGCGTGGCGCCGGCAATCTGGATGCGGCCAAGCTCGGCATGCAGGGCGCGATGGTGCAGATGATTTCGCACGGCTTCGTGTCGGGCGCGATGTTCTCCTGCATCGGTGTGCTGTATGACCGCCTGCATACGCGTCAGATCAAGGATTACGGCGGCGTCATCAACGTGATGCCTTGGTTCGGCTTCTTCTACGTGCTGTTCGCCATGGCCAACAGCGGCCTGCCGGGCACCAGCGGTTTCGTGGGCGAGTTCCAGGTGGTGCTGGCCAGTTTCCAGGCCAACCCGTGGATCGCGCTGTTCGCGGCGTTCACCCTGATCATTGGCGCGGCCTACACGCTGTACATGGTCAAGCGTGTGCTGTGGGGCGACATCACCAACCCGCACGTGGCCGAGATGAAGGACATCAACGGCCGTGAACTGTTCGTGCTCGGCGCCTTTGCCGCCGCCGTGCTGGCCCTGGGCATCTGGCCGCAGCCGCTGATCCATTTGATGGACAGTTCGGTGACGCAGCTCGTGCAGCAGCTTGGCAACCACAAGATCTGAGAATGACCATGCCGAATATCAATGACATTCTGATCATGCTGCCAGAGTTGTACCTGGTAGTGGCGGCGTGCCTTCTGCTGTTGCTGGATGCTTTCATGAAGCCGGAGCAGCGCGGTGTGCTGCATTGGCTCTCAGTGGCGGTGCTGCTGGTCGGTATTTATCTGGTGGTGGCGGGGCAGCCGCCGCAACCGGTAGTGGCTTTCGGTGGCATGTTCGTGCGCGATGGTGTGGCGGAGATTCTTAAGGTCTTCGCGCTGCTCTGCACGGCACTGGTCTTCATCTACGCGCGCCCGTACCTGATCGATCGCAAGCTTTTCATCGGTGAGTTCTACACGCTGACGATCTTTGCGGTGATCGGCATCATGTTGCTGGTGTCTGCCGGCAGCCTGGTTACCGTGTATTTGGGTCTTGAGTTGCTGACGCTGTCTTCGTACGCGTTGGTTGCCCTGAATCGCGATTCGCCGCTGTCGTCGGAAGCAGCGATCAAGTACTTCGTGCTGGGTGCGCTGGCCTCGGGCATGCTGCTGTACGGCATGTCGATGGTCTACGGCGCCACCGCTACGCTGGATCTGGCCAGTCTGCATACGGCAGCGGCCCATACCGGCATGCCGAACCTGCTGCTGTTCGGCCTGATCTTCATGATCGTGGGTATCGGTTTCAAGCTCGGCGCGGCGCCGTTCCACATGTGGATTCCGGACGTGTACCAGGGCTCGCCGACGGCGGTGACCATCTTCATCGGTTCCGCACCGAAGCTGGCTGCGTTCGGCATGGCTTACCGCCTGCTGGAGTCGGGTCTGGGTGACCTGTCGCAGCATTGGCAGCAGATGCTGGCGGTGCTGGCGGTGCTGTCGCTGGCGATCGGTAACTTGGTTGCCATCGTGCAGACCAACCTGAAGCGCCTGCTGGCGTATTCGACCATCTCGCACATGGGCTACCTGCTGCTCGGCCTGGTCAATGCCGGTCCGGAGGGTTACGCCTCGGCGCTGTTCTATGCGATCAGTTATGCGCTGATGGGCACCGCCGCCTTCGGCGTGATCCTGGCGCTGGCTCGTGCCGGCTTCGAGTGCGAAGAGATCGACGATCTCAAGGGCCTCAACCAGCGTTCGCCGTGGATGGCGTTTCTGATGATGCTGGTGATGTTCTCGCTGGCTGGTGTGCCGCCGCTGTTCGGCTTCTTCGCCAAGCTGCTGGTGCTCCAGGCCGCCATCCATGCCGGCATGTTGTGGCTGGCCATCGTGGGTGCGGTATTCGCCATCATCGGCCTGTACTACTACCTGCGCGTGGTCAAGGTGATGTACTTCGACCAGCCGAACGAGGGCGCCGAGCTGAAGATGCAGCAGGATCCATCGGTGCGTGTAGTGCTGTCCCTCAATGCGCTGAGTCTGCTGGTGCTGGGTTTTGCGTGGGGCCCGCTGCTGGGCTGGTGCCGCAGCGTGTTCCCGGGCTGATCCGTGTGGCGGTTTTTTACCGCCACCACAGGATTTGTCATCACTTCTTCAAAAATAGTCTTAGAAATTTCACGATAACGCTTGCAAGAAATCGGCCATATCGTTAAACTTTTCAAACTCTGATGCGGGGTGGAGCAGTCTGGCAGCTCGTCGGGCTCATAACCCGAAGGTCGCAGGTTCGAATCCTGCCCCCGCTACCAGATCTTTCTTAGAACAAGAAAGCCTCCTCGTGAGGCTTTTTTGTTGGGCGCAAGGATGCGTCGCACGATCGTCACACAACGCTTGATACTGGTTGCTGTGGCGCTCTGCCGGGAAGAGCCTGGAGGGGTCGGGACATCGGCGAGGACGCTCTCGGAAGAGAGCATGGAATGGGCCGCTTGAGCCCATTTTTTGTTTCTGGCGACGGTAGACGGACTTATGGATACACAGGCACTGGCACAACGCTTCACTGAGGTTCTGGCTGATCTAGGCCTGGAATGCATCGGCGTGGAGTTCTCCCCATCGCAAGGGCAGAGTACCCTGCGTGTTTACCTGGACGTGGATGGTCGCGAGGTGACCCTCGACGATTGCGAGGCGGCCAGTCGCGAACTGTCGGCCATGCTCGACGTGGAAGATCCGATTCCAGGGCATTACCTGCTTGAGGTTTCCTCCCCAGGAGTGGATCGCCCCTTGTTCACGGCGGCCCAGTTCGCCAAGGTCAGCGGCCAGGAAGTGAAGGTGCTGCTGAAGGCGCCGATCGAAGGTCGTCGTCGTTTGCGCGGCAAAGTGGTTGCGGTGGAAGGCGAGCGTATCTCGCTGGAGGCCGAGGGGAAGATGTTTGAGTTTGAACACGATGCGGTGGAAAGCGCGCGTGTAGTGCCGGATTGGGCAGCGCTCGGTTATGTGCCGCAGCCCAAGCCGGGCAAGAAGCCGGTCAAGAAGGCCACGAAATAATTTATCTGAGCGATCGGGCGCCGGACGGCGTCTACGGAGTTGCTGCAATGAGCAAAGAACTACTGCTAGTCGTCGACGCGGTTGCCAACGAGAAGGGTGTGCCGCGCGAAGTGATCTTCCTGGCGATGGAGGCCGCGCTGGCCTCGGCGGCGAAGAAGCGCTATCCGGACGAAGATCCGGATATCCGCGTCTCCATCGACCGTCATAGCGGCGAATACGAAACCTTCCGTCGCTGGGAAGTGATTGCCGACGACGGCGAGATGGAATCCCCGTTCCGCCAGCTGCGCCTGATGGATGCGCTGGATGAGCGCGATGACTCGCAAGTGGGCGAGTACATCGAGCAGCAGATCGAAAACGCCGAGTTCGGCCGTATCGCTGCCCAGGCTGCCAAGCAGGTCATCGTGCAGCGCGTGCGCGAAGCCGAGCGCCAGCAGGTGGTGGACGCGTTCAAGGATCGCGTGGGCGAGCTGATTACCGGCATCGTCAAGCGCGTTGAGCGCGGCAACGTCTACCTGGATCTGGGCAGCAACGCCGAGGCCTTCATTCCTCGTGACAAGACCATCCCGCGCGAGTCGGCCCGCGTCGGCGACCGTGTACGTGGTTACCTGTTTGAGGTGCGCTCCGAAGTCCGTGGTCCGCAGCTGTTTGTGTCGCGCGCGGCGCCGGAATTCATGATCGAGCTGTTCAAGCTCGAGGTGCCGGAAGTCGGCCAGGGTCTGGTCGAAATCAAGGGCTGCGCCCGCGATCCGGGCGACCGAGCCAAGATCGCTGTGGTGGCCCACGACAGCCGCACCGATCCTATCGGTGCTTGCATCGGCATGCGTGGTTCGCGCGTGCAGGCAGTGTCGAACGAGCTCAACGGCGAGCGCGTGGACATCATCCTGTGGCATGAGAACCAGGCCCAGTATGTGATCAATGCGATGGCGCCGGCGGAAGTGCAGTCCATCATCATGGACGAAGAGAAGCACTCCATGGACATCGCTGTGGCGGAGGACAAACTGTCCCAGGCCATCGGCCGCGGCGGTCAGAACGTGCGCCTCGCCAGCAAGCTCACTGGCTGGCAGCTCAACGTGATGACGCAGGACCAGGTCACCGCCAAGAGCGAGGCCGAGCAGGAAACCGCGCGTCAGCTGTTCATGGACAAGCTCGAAGTGGATCAGGAGATCGCCAACATCCTGGTGCAGGAAGGCTTCTCCAGCGTCGAAGAAATCGCCTACGTGCCCAGCGCCGAGCTGTTGGCTGTCGAGGGCTTCGACGAGGACATCGTCGAAGAACTGCGCGCCCGTGCCCGCGACGCGCTGCTCACCGAGGCTTTGGCCGTGGAAGAGGGTATCGACGAGCATCAGCCGTCGGAAGAGCTGCTCGAGCTGCCGGGTATGGACGAGTCCACTGCCTATGCGCTCGCCTCGCGCGGCGTGGTGACGGTGGACGATCTGGCCGACCAGGCCATCGACGATGTGATCGATATTGAAGGCATGGATGAAGATCGTGCCAAGGCACTGATCATGGCCGCACGTGCGCCGATGATCGCGCGACTGGAGAAGGGTGGCTAACCGCGGGCGGTAGCGCCCTGGATGGGCGCGCCGAGGAGGACCTTGCGGGGTCTTCCACCAGGGATGGAGGTAGCTGTGCAGGTTCAACCGCACAGACGATAAGCGCGGGAACGGCGGAGAAAGAACACGATGTCGGACGTAACGATCAAACAACTCGCCAAGGTACTTGGCATGCCGGTGGACAAGCTCCTCGGGCAGCTGGCCGAGGCTGGCATGAAATTCTCCGATCCGGAGCAGGTCATCAGCAGCACCGAAAAGGTGAAGCTGCTCGGCTTTCTGCGCCGTACCCATGGCAAAAGCGAAGAAACGGCCGAGGCTGATGACAGCGCGCCACGCCAGATCACGCTCAAGCGCCGCAAGGTCAGCGAGCTGAAAGTGGCCACGCCGGGTGCGCGTGGCGCAACCGGCGCAAAGACAGTGAACGTGGAAGTGCGCGCCAAGCGCACCTACGTGAAGCGCAGCGTCATTGCCGAAGAAGCCGGCTCGGATGTCGAGCGCGAAGACGCCGTGCGCAAGCTGCAGGAATCCCAGCAGCAGCGCGAGCATGAAGAAAACGAGCGCCTCGAGACCGAGCGCCGCCGCCAGGACGAGGCGCAGCAACGCGTCGAGGCCGAGCAGCGCAAGCAGGCGGAGGCTGAGCAGCGTCGCCTGCAGGCTGAGGCCGATGCAGCGGCCCGGGCCGAAGCGGAAGCTACAGTGGTTGAGCCCACACAGGAAGCGTCGGCGGTGGTTAAAAATGTTGCCGAAGTTGAAGTGGTCGCGCCACGCGAAAAGGCCGCACCAGTTCAGCAGACTGTCCAGAAAATCGATCCTAAAGCGCTCGGCATGATCCTGCCGCGCATTCACGAGCCGCGCCGCCGCGAAAAGCTGGTAGTAGCTCCGCCCGCTGCAGCGCCGGCACCTGCACCGGCACCGGCCGCCCCAGCGCCAGCCGCTGCTGCTACAGCGGCCCCTGCTGCGTCGGCAGATGCGAACCGCAACAAGCCGCCGCGCTTTGGCGGCCGCGATCGTGACGAAGGCCCGGGTGGCAAGCGTTTCGCCGCAGGCGAACTGCACTTGTCCGACGCCGATCGCGCACGTCGCTCCAACAAGCGCGGCAAGCCCGGCAGGGGCGGTCAGCGTGACGCTGTGCGTGGTGGCTCGAGTGCCTCCGCCGGCGGTGCGCATGGCTTCTCCCGTCCGACCGCGCCGGTCGTGCGTGAAGTCATGGTGGGTGACGCCAACGTGGTTGCCGAATTGGCCCAGAAAATGGCGGTCAAGGGCTCAGAGGTGGTCAAGGCGCTCTTCAAGATGGGCGTGATGGCCACCATTAACCAGACCATCGACCATGACACTGCGGTGCTGGTGGTTGAGGAGCTGGGCCATACGGCCGTTGCTGTCAGCAATGACAACGCCGAGGCTGCGCTCGCCGCACATACACAGAACGCTGAGCTGGAAGGCGAGAAGAAGCCGCGTCCGCCAGTGGTCACCATCATGGGCCACGTCGACCACGGCAAGACCTCGCTACTGGACTACATCCGTCGCACCAAGGTCGCCTCGGGCGAAGCGGGTGGCATCACCCAGCACATCGGTGCCTATCATGTGGAAACGCCGAAGGGCGTGATTACCTTCCTCGACACCCCGGGCCATGCTGCGTTTACCTCGATGCGTGCCCGTGGTGCGCAATCGACCGACATCGTAGTGCTGGTAGTCGCCGCTGACGACGGTGTGATGCCGCAGACGGCGGAAGCCGTGCAGCATGCACGCGCCGCCAAGGTGCCGCTGATTGTGGCGGTTAACAAAATGGACAAGTCGGACGCCAATCCGGACCACGTCAAGCAGGGCCTAGGCGTTCTTGAAGTTATTCCGGAAGAGTGGGGTGGCGACACGCCGTTCGTACCGGTATCGGCCAAGACCGGCATGGGCATCGACGACTTACTCGAAGCCATTTCGGTGCAGGCCGAAGTGATGGAGCTGACGGCGGTCGAAGACGGCCCCGCTTCCGGCGTGGTGATCGAATCCAGCCTGGATCGCGGTCGCGGCCCGGTGGCTACGGTGCTGGTGCAGCAGGGCACGCTCAAGCGCGGCGACTTTGTCGTTTGCGGCATCGAGTACGGCCGTATGCGTGCACTGGTCGACGAAAACGGCAAGACCGTACAGGAAGCTGGCCCGTCGATTCCGGTGCAGGTACTTGGTTTGTCGGGCGTGCCGGAATCGGGTGACGACTTCGTGGTGGTTGCCGACGAGCGACTGGCTCGCGAAGTGGCTGCCGAGCGTCAGCTTAAGCGTCGCGAAACGCGCATGGTCAGCAAGGCCAACCGCCTTGAGGACATCATGGCTCTGATGAGTCAGGGGGCTGAGCAGCAAACGCTCAACATTCTGGTCAAGGCCGACGTGCAAGGTTCGGTGCAGGCTTTGCGCGAGTCGCTGAGCCAGATCGGCAACGAGAACGTGAAGGTCAATGTGATCGCGGCCGGCGTCGGCGGCATCACTGAGTCCGATGCGACCCTCGCTGCGGCGTCCAAGGCGTTGGTCATCGGCTTCAACGTGCGTGCTGACGCTTCGGCCCGCAAGGTGATCGATACCGCCGGCCTCGACGTGCGCTACTTCTCGATCATCTATGACGTGATCGACCAGGTGAAGCAGGCGGCCTCCGGTCTTCTCGGCAAGGAAGTGCGCGAAGAGATCATCGGCGTGGCCCAGGTGCGCGAAGTGTTCCGCAGCTCCAAGTTTGGCGCGGTCGCCGGCTGCATGGTGGTGGAAGGCACGGTCAAGCGCAGCAAGCCGATCCGAGTGCTGCGCGACAACACGGTGGTCTTCCAGGGCGAACTGGAATCGCTGCGCCGCTTCAAGGATCTGGTCGACGAAGTGCGCAACGGCATGGAATGCGGTATCGCCGTGAAGCAGTACAACGACGTCAAGGTCGGCGATCAGATCGAATGCTTCGAGCGCATCGAGGTGGCTCGCACGCTGTAACACCGGGATGAGGGATGAGTAGCGAGGGCGCGAAAATCCCGCATCCACGATCATGGAAAGCCCGGACGGCAAGCTGGTCCGGGCTTTTCCGCTTGTTGTAGTCCGCGATGCAGGCGCCCTCGCTGCTCGCCCTTTGGCCCGATGGGTCGAGGAGTTCCCCATGCCCTCACGCGATTTCAAACGTACCGACCGCGTCGGCGCCGAGCTGCGCCGCGAGATCGGCCTGCTGGTCCATGCTGCCGTGCGCGACCATGGTCTGCCGTCCGTCAGCGTGTCGGACGTGGAAGTTACCCGCGATCTGGATTGGGCCTCGGTGTGGGTCACGGCCTTGCTGCCTGACCAATCCGTCATGGCGGTGAAAGCGCTGAATGAACTGGCTGGCGAATTCCGCCGCTCGCTGTCGCGCAGCATGCGCCTTCGCCGCGTGCCGGAGCTGCGCTTCAAGTACGACGACTCGGTGGACAAGGGCGAGCGCATCGACACCTTGCTGCGAGAGCAGGCGCGCGATCTTGCGCCTCGCGAGGAAAGCGACGAGAACTGATGGGCCGTATCCGCTTCCGCGACCTGCACGGCATCCTGTTGCTGGACAAGCCGTTGGGTCTCAGTTCCAACCAGGCTTTGCAGGCGGCTCGCCGCCTGCTTCGGGCCGAAAAGGGCGGCCATACCGGTGCCCTCGATCCGCTCGCTACCGGCTTGCTGCCGCTCTGCTTCGGTGAGGCGACCAAGATCGCTGGCAACCTGCTCGGCTCGCGCAAGGCTTATGTCGCCGAATGCCGACTGGGTGCGACCACCACCACCGCCGATCTCGAGGGTGAGGTGTTGCATGAGCGTCCGGTGCCACCATTGGATGACGCAACCATTGAGGCTGCGCTGGCCAGACTGCGCGGGCGCATCGTTCAGGTGCCGCCGGTGTATTCCGCACTCAAGCAGGATGGCGAGCCGCTCTATGTGAAGGCCCGCCGCGGCGAGTCGGTACAGGTGCCGCCGCGTGAGGTCGAGGTTTATCGGCTGGACATGCTTTCGCGTACGCCGGACAGCCTGCGCCTTCATGTGGAGTGCGGTTCCGGCACTTACGTGCGGAGCCTAGCGGTCGACCTGGGCGAGAGCCTTGACTGCGGAGCGCACCTGACGTCACTGCGCCGCCTGTGGGTCGAACCCTTCCGCGAGCCGGTCATGGTCACCCTGGAGCAGCTGCAGCAGGCTGCGGAGCAGGGCGATCCGGCCATGGATGCCCTGGTGCTGCCCTTGGCGGCCGGTCTGGCCGACTGGTCGGCCCTGCATCTGGACGACGCCCAGAGTCTCGGTGTCTCACAGGGACGCCAGATTCAGCTTCCCGGGGTAGTGGCGGGGCGATATGCCGCCTTTGCCCTCGACGGTCGTCCGCTGGCCCTGTGCGAAATCGATGGCGAGGGGAAGTTGCGCATCCAGCGTGGCTTCAATCTGCCTTCCGCCGTGCCTGACACGCCAAAGATGGGCTAACGGCGTGATTGTCATGGTCTTGTTGTAGTGCGCTCCGGCTCGCTACAATACACCGCTTGTTTCAGAGCTTTCATTCATCCAGACGAAGCTTGCGCAACGTCATCGCCCGGTGACGTTGCGCAAGCTTCGCTCCCGTTTTTAAGGAAGAGATACTCATGTCCCTCACTGCAGAACAGACCGGCAAGATCATTGCTGATTTCGGCCGCGTGCCGAACGACACCGGTTCGCCGGAAGTCCAGGTGGCCTTGCTGTCGGCCCGCATCGAGCACCTGACCGACCATTTCAAGACCCACAAGCAGGATCACCATTCCCGCCGCGGCCTGCTCAAGCTGGTCAATCAGCGCAAGAGCCTGCTGGGTTATCTGAAGAAGAATGACCAGGCCCGTTATCAGGCCCTGATCGAACGCCTCGGCCTACGCCGTTAAGGGTTGCTTTTGCGTTCTTCATTGAACGCAAACGTCAAAAAGCGGCCAATTACGGCCGCACTTCCAAATTCAGGAAAAGACAGTGGCGAAAGTAACCAAGTCATTCCAGTACGGTAATTACGAAGTCACACTGGAGACGGGCGAAATCGCCCGGCAGGCATCCGGTGCGGTCATGGTCAGCATGGGTGGCACCGTGGTGCTGGTCACCGCTGTGGCAGCCGCCAAGCCGCGCGAGGGGCAGGACTTCTTCCCGCTCACCGTCGACTACGTGGAAAAGTTCTACTCCGCCGGCCGTATCCCGGGCGGCTTCTTCAAGCGCGAAGGCCGTCCGACCGAGAAGGAGACGCTGACTTCGCGTCTGATCGATCGTCCGGTGCGCCCGCTGTTCCCGGAAGAGTTTAAGAACGAAGTGCAGGTCATCGCCCAGGTGATTTCGCTCAACCCCGAGGTTGACGGCGACATCCCGGCGCTGCTCGGCGCTTCCGCTGCCTTGAGCCTGGCTGGTATCCCGTTCAAGGGTCCGGTCGGCGCTGCCCGCGTTGGCTACGCCAACGGCAAGTACCTGCTCAACCCGAGCGTCACCGAGCTGAAGACCTCCGAGCTGGATCTGGTCGTCGCCGGTACCTCCAATGCGGTGTTGATGGTCGAGTCCGAAGCCAAGCTGCTCAGCGAAGAAGTGATGCTGGGCGCCGTGGTGTTCGGTCACCAGCAGATGCAGTCGGCCATCCGCGCAATTGCCGAGCTGGCCACCGAAGCCGCCAAGCCGTCGTGGGACTGGCAGCCGCCGTCGCGTGACGAGGTGCTGGTCGCCGCCGTCAAGGGCGCCGTCGGCAACAAGCTGGAAGAGGCGTTCCAGGTCCGCGACAAGCTGCAGCGCCGCGACGCGATCGCTGCGATCAAGTCGGACGTGCTGGAGTCGCTCAAGTCGCAGGCTGAAGAGAAGGCCTGGCCGACGGCCGAGCTGGCGAAGGAATTTGCCGAACTCGAATACCGCACCATGCGCGACAGCGTGCTGAAGACCAAGATCCGTATCGACGGCCGCAAGCTGGACGACGTGCGCGCGATCTCTGTGCGTGTCGGCGTGTTGCCGCGTACCCATGGCTCGGCCTTGTTCACCCGCGGCGAGACGCAGGCGCTGGTCGTGGCCACGCTGGGCACTACGCGTGATGCGCAGATCATCGACGCGCCGGAAGGCGAATCGAAGGATCCGTTCCTGTTCCACTACAACTTCCCGCCCTTCTCGGTGGGCGAAGCCGGTCGCTTCGGTGCGCCGAAGCGTCGCGAGATCGGTCACGGCCGTCTCGCCAAACGCGGCGTGCAGGCCGTCAAGCCGAGCATCGAAGAATTTCCGTATGTGCTGCGCGTGGTCTCCGAGATCACCGAGTCGAACGGCTCCTCGTCGATGGCTTCGGTCTGCGGTTCCTCGCTGGCCATGATGGACGCCGGTGTACCGCTCAAGTCGCCGGTGGCCGGTATTGCCATGGGCCTGGTGAAGGAAGGCGACGACTTCGTCGTGCTGTCCGACATCCTGGGCGACGAAGATCACCTCGGCGACATGGACTTCAAGGTGGCCGGTAGCGCCGACGGTATCTCCGCGCTGCAGATGGACATCAAGATCGACGGCATCACCGAAGAGATCATGAAGGTGGCGCTGGAGCAGGCCAAGCGTGGTCGTCTGCACATCCTGGGCGAGATGGCCAAGGTCATCAGCACGCCGCGTTCGGAGATGAGCGAGTACGCCCCGCGACTGCTCACCATCAAGATCCATCCGGACAAGATCCGCGAAGTCATCGGTAAGGGCGGCGCCACCATCCGCTCGATCACCGAAGAGACTGGCACCACCATCGACATCAGCGACGACGGCACTGTGGTCATCGCTTCGGTGAATCGCGAGGCGGCCAATGCGGCCAAGGCGCGCATCGAGCAGATCGTCTCCGACGTCGAGCCGGGCCGCATCTACGAGGGCAAGGTCGCCAAGCTGATGGACTTCGGTGCGTTCGTCACCATCATGCCGGGCAAGGACGGCCTGGTTCACGTCTCGCAGATCTCCAGCGAGCGCGTGGAGAAGGTCTCCGACAAGCTGAAGGAAGGCGATATCGTCAAGGTCAAGGTGCTCGAAGTGGACAAGCAGGGCCGTATCCGCCTGTCCATGAAGGCCGTGACCGAGGACGAGGGCGCCAGCGTCTGATCGCTTGCACAAGGTCTTGTTTCAAGCAAAAGCCCGGCTTGCGCCGGGCTTTTGCGTTTGTGCGTGTGCGGGACTCATCCACGCATGCTTTTGCTAGGATGTCCGAGCGCAAGACGAGGATGCAGGCATGAGCGACCACGGCACTGATTTCATGAAGCAATACCAGGCATGGGCACAGCAATCCTGGGACGGCTGGATGCAATCGCTGCAGGGAGGTGCGCCGAATTCATTCAGACCCGTGGCCTCCTCGCCGGCCGACGACTTGCTGTCACGCGCCTTGGGCGGTTTGAAGGGTTATGCCGATTGGCTGCAGGCGGCCGCCACCAGTGGCATCGTCGGACAGGCGCAAGAGGATTGGCAGCAATCGCTGCGTAATCTGTTCACTGGCGGTAGCCAGCCATTCGCGCAGGCCTTCGCTGGCATCGATAACGCAGCAGCGCAGGGTTTCACACAACAGTGGCAAGCCTGGCTGCAAGCCATGCAGCCGCATGGTTTTGGTGATCTGCCAGGCTTCGGTGAAATGCCTGCGTTTGGCTATACGCGAGAGCGGCAAATGCAGCAGCAGGCGCTTGCTGAGGCGATGCGCGCATACACGGAAACCTCTGCGCACTATCAAACGCTGATCCTGCGTGCCAATGCGCAAGGGTTCGAGCAGTTGCAGGCAAAACTCGCGCAACACATGGAGCCGGGCCGGCAGGTCGAATCGCTCAAGGCGCTTTACGATCTGTGGGTGGATGCCGCCGAAGAGGCATATGCGGAGATCGCGCTCTCCGATGAATTCCGCGAAGCCTATGGCGCGATGGTCAACGCGCAGATGCAGGTGCGTCAATTGCAGCAACAGCAGCTAGAAGCGCTTTGCCGCGAATTGGGCATGCCCACTCGTAGCGAGGTCTCCGCCTTGGGCAAGCGCCTGCAAGAATTACGGCGCGAGATGCGCGCCAATGCCACTGCGCCGATTGTCGCGAACGATGAAGTCACCACTTTGCGTGCCGAAGTGGCGGCGCTCAAGCGTAAGCTGGCTGACCGTTCCGCTGCCGCGACCGTAGCGGTAAAGAAAACAGCCTCCGCGCCGCTGGATGTGGATGCGGCCCGCGTCCGCAAGTCCGCCTCAGCCCGTCGCGCCACCACCGGACCCGCGGCACGTAGCACCACGCGCAAGCGCAAGTAAGGACTCTCATGTTTACGCCTCTACGCATCGATCCGGCCAAGGTCCTCGGCGAAATCACTGCTTTCCAGCGCAAACTCGCCGCTGGTATGGAAAGCCTGCGCGGCCTGCATGAGCCGGACTACGCCAATACGCCGCGCGAAGTCGTCTATCGCGAAGACAAACTCACCATCTGGCATTTCAAGGGTACGGGCAAGCCGACCTCCAAGACGCCACTGCTGATCGTCTATGCACTGGTCAATACGGTGTGGATGACCGACCTGCAGGCCGATCGCTCGCTGGTGCGCAATCTGCTGGAGCAGGGCGAGGATGTGTATCTGATCGACTGGGGTTATCCGGATGGCGCCGACCGCTGGCTGACGCTGGACGATTATCTCAACGGCTATCTCGATCGCTGCGTTGATGTGGTGCGCGAGCGCCATAGTCTGGAAGCCATCAATCTGCTTGGCATCTGCCAGGGCGGCGCGTTCTCGCTGTGCTACACGGCGATGCATCCGGAAAAGGTAAAGAACCTGATCACCATGGTGACACCGGTGGATTTCCACACGCCGGACAACATGCTCTCGCACTGGGTGCAGGGTCTGGACGTGGATCTGTTCGTCGACACGCTGGGCAACATTCCAGCTGAGCTGATGAACTGGGTTTACCTCACACTCAAACCGGTACGGCTCAATCAGCAGAAATACATAAGCTTGGTCGACATCTTCGACAACCGGAAGGAGCTGGAGAATTTTCTGCGCATGGAGCGCTGGATTTTCGATTCACCGGATCAGGCGGGTGAAGCGTTCCGTGAATTCATCAAAGACTTCTACCAGGGCAACAAGCTGGTGAAGGGCACGCTCACCATCGGCGGTAAGCCGGTGGATCTGGGCATGGTGACCCAGCCGGTGCTGAACATTTTTGCCGAGCAGGATCATCTGGTGCCGCCGGACGCCTCGCGGGTGCTGGGCAAGCACGTCGGTACTACCGATTACACCCAGCTGGCTTTCAAGGGCGGGCATATCGGCATCTATGTATCCGGCCGCGCCCAGCGCGAAGTGCCGCCGGCCATCCATCAGTGGTTGCGGTCGCGCGATTGACATTCATCAGCGGAGTCTGCATGAGCAACGAGAAACGACTGTGCCGTTCCAGCAGCCAGCGCATGCTGGCCGGGGTATGTGGTGGTATCGCCGAGCATTACGGCTGGGACCCCACCATCGTGCGCGTGGCGTGGATCATCCTGACCCTGCTTGGCGGCTCCGGTATCTTGCTCTATATCATCCTGTGGCTGGTGATGCCGGAAGCGACCTGAAAGCATCTTCGTCCGGCGATACGCTGCATCCAGCCGCCTGCGGACATTGCACTCCGCAGGCCTTTGTTTTTTGTACGAGTGAATGACCCGCATGACCATGGACTACGACCGTTACGACCGCATCCGCGCGGTGCAATGGCAGGGTGATCACCTGCGCCTGCTTGATCAGCGCCTGTTGCCGCGCGAGGAGCGCTGGATCGATTGCCGTGACGCCGGGCAAGTGACCCAGGCCATCCGTGATCTGGCCGTGCGCGGCGCGCCCGCGATCGGTATCGCGGCTGCATGGGGCGTGGTGCTGGCGGCAAAGCAGGGTGCTTCGCTGGAGCAGGCGCTGGCCCAGTTGCGCGCCGCGCGACCGACCGCGGTGAATCTGATGTGGGCGCTGGATCGCATGAAAGTGCGTATCGCTGCCGGCGCCGATGCGGCGGCACTGGAGCGCGAAGCGCAGGCGATCCAGGACGAGGATCTGGCCGCCAACCGACACATGGGCGAACTGGGCGCCGGTTTGATCGCACCGCACTCGGGCGTGCTGACCCACTGCAATACGGGCTCCCTCGCTACGGCCGGTTTTGGTACCGCCTTGGGCGTGATCCGCGCCGGTGTCAGCGCCGGCCGCATCGATCAGGTCTACGCGGGCGAAACGCGCCCGTGGCAGCAGGGCGCCCGCCTCACCATGTGGGAGCTGGTACGCGATGGCATTCCGGCCAAGCTGATCGCCGACTCCGCAGCTTCTCATTTGATGCGCTCGGGCACCGTGCAATGGGTGATCGTGGGGGCGGACCGCATCGCCGCGAATGGCGATACCGCCAACAAGATCGGCACCTATCAGCTCGCCATCGCCGCCCGCCATCACGGCGTGAAGTTCATGGTGGTGGCGCCGTCGTCCACGGTCGACATGGCGACGGCATCGGGCGAGGATATCGAGATCGAGTTGCGCGATCCCACCGAGCTGCTGGCCGTCGCCGGACAGCGCACAGTGGTGGAAGGGGCTGAAGCCTGGAATCCGGTGTTCGACGTGACGCCGGCGGAATTGATTGACGCCATTGTCACCGAACGCGGCGTGATCGAGCATCCAACCAGCCTAGCTATGCAGGCGCTGTTCGGGTCATGAAGCTGCAGCGCGAGGCTGGCCTGTTCTTTGTAGGCGGCGTCATCGGCCTGGTGGTCGATGCCGGCGTTGTACAGGCGCTGGTTGGTCTGGCTGGCTGGAACCCTTATCTGGCGCGCATCGTTTCGTTCCTCTTGGCGGCAACGGCTACGTGGTGGTGGAACCGGCAGTACACCTTTGCGCACCGCCAGAGCGGTCGCTCGCTGCTCGTGGAATGGTTGCACTGGATGGGGTTGATGACCGCGGGCGCGCTGATCAATTACGCCGCCTACGCCTTGATGTTGATGGTCTTTCCGCAGTTGCGGCCCTGGCCGGCGATCGCCGTGGCGGTGGGCTCGCTGGTGGCTGCGCTGGTCAATTTTTCGACAGCGCGCGGGGTGCTTTTCAAAGGCTCCAAAAGCACCGTTTAAGCCTTTGATTTTACTGAAATAAATACTGTCGTTTTGACGTCGTTCGTGTTACACTCCGGGCGTTGTCTGCGGGTCGTTTGCGCACGCGACTAAAGCGCGTGTGTTGCGACCTTTTTTCTTCACCAGGGAAGCCGATTGATGGCAGAACTCGCCAAAGAAGTCATCCGCGTCAATATCGAAGACGAGATGCGTCAGAGCTACCTCGATTACGCCATGAGCGTGATCGTAGGCCGCGCCCTCCCGGATGTTCGCGATGGCCTGAAGCCAGTACATCGTCGCGTGTTGTTCGCGATGAACGAACTGAGCAACTCCTGGAATAAGCCGTATAAGAAATCGGCCCGTGTGGTCGGTGACGTCATCGGTAAATACCATCCGCATGGTGACGCGTCGGTCTACGACGCCATCGTCCGCATGGCCCAGCCGTTCTCGCTGCGTTATATGTTGGTCGATGGCCAGGGTAACTTCGGTTCGGTCGACGGCGACAACGCCGCGGCCATGCGTTACACCGAGGTGCGCATGGCGCGCCTTACCCAAGAGCTGCTGGCTGATATCGACAAGGAAACTGTCGACTTCGGGCCGAACTACGACGAAAGCGAGCACGAACCGCTGGTGCTGCCGACGCGCGTGCCGAACCTGTTGATCAATGGTTCTGCCGGTATCGCCGTGGGTATGGCGACCAACGTACCGCCGCACAATCTCACCGAAGTGGTCTCGGCGACGATCGGGCTGATCGACGATCCGTCGCTGTCGATCGACGACCTGATGCAGTTCATCCCGGGTCCGGACTTCCCAACGGCAGGCATCATCAACGGTTCCTCCGGCATCATCGAGGCTTACCGCACTGGCCGTGGCCGCATCCTCGTGCGCGCCCGGGCCGAGATTGAAACCGAGTCGAACGGCCGCGAGACGATCATCGTCCACGAGCTGCCGTATCAGGTGAACAAGGCGCGGTTGATCGAGAAGATCGCCGAGCTGGTAAAGGAAAAGAAGCTCGAAGGCATCAGCGAACTGCGTGATGAGTCCGACAAGGACGGCATGCGCGTGGTGATCGAGATCCGTCGCGATTCGATGGGCGATGTGGTGCTGAACAACCTGTTCCAGCAGACGCAGTTGCAGGTCACTTTCGGCATCAACATGGTTGCGCTGCTAGATGGCCAGCCGCGGCTGTTGAACCTCAAGGAAATCCTTGAGGCATTCATTCGACATCGTCGTGAAGTCGTCACGCGCCGCACCATCTTCGAACTGCGCAAGGCTCGCGCCCGCGCGCATATCCTGGAAGGTCTCACCGTCGCGCTGGCCAATATCGAGGAGATGATCGAGCTGATCCGCACGTCGGCGTCGCCGCAGGAAGCGCGCGAGCGCATGCTGGCGCGCAAATGGCAGCCGGGCATGGTTTCCAACTTGCTCGCTGCCGCCGGCGCCGAAGCGTCGCGTCCGGAAGATATGGATCCGCGCGATGGCTTGAAGGGCGATGGCTATCAGCTCTCGGACGTCCAAGCGCAGGAAATCCTGGCGATGCGCCTGCACCGCCTGACCGGCCTGGAGCAGGAAAAGCTTTCCGACGAATATCGTCAGATCCTGGAGGTCATTCGCGGCCTGATCGAAATTCTCGAAGATCCGGAGCGTCTGCTTTCGGTGATCCGTGGCGAGCTGGAAGCCATCAAGGAAGAGTTCGGCGATGCACGCCGCACCGAAATCCAGCATTCGCAGGAAGACCTCAACGTTCTCGACCTGATCGCGCCGGAAGATGTCGTAGTCACGCTGTCGCATACCGGCTACGTGAAGCGTCAGCCGGCCAGCACTTACCGTGCGCAGCGTCGCGGCGGCAAGGGCCGTTCGGCTTCTGCCTTGAAGGACGAGGATTTCGTCGAGCAGCTGTGGGTGGTCAATACCCACGACACGCTGCTCACCTTCACCAGCACCGGTCGCGTCTATTGGCTCAAGGTCTATCAGATGCCGGAGTCGGGTCCGAATGCGCGCGGCAAGCCGATGATCAACCTGCTGCCGCTCGGCCAGGGCGAGAAGGTGCAGGCTGTGCTGCCAGTACGCGAGTACACCGACGATCGTTTCGTGTTCTTCGCCACCAAGCATGGCACCGTGAAGAAGACGCCGCTCACCGAGTTCGCGTTCCAGCTGCAGAAGGGCAAGATCGCGATCAACCTCGATGAAGGCGATGCGCTGATTGGCGTCGAACTCACCGATGGCAACAGCGACGTGCTGCTGTTCGCCTCCAACGGCAAGACGGTGCGTTTCGACGAAGGCGAAGTACGTTCCATGGGCCGTACGGCCACGGGCGTTCGCGGCATGAAGCTGGGTGACAAGGCGGAAGTGGTGTCGCTGATCGTCGCCGCCGAAGGTGACATTCTCACCGCCACCGAGCGTGGCTACGGCAAGCGCACCGTGCTGGACGAGTTCCCGAAGAAGGGCCGCGGCACCCAGGGCGTGATCGGCATCCAGTGCTCGGAACGCAATGGTCCGCTGGTCTCGGCTGTGCAGGTCACCGAGGCGCATGAGCTGATGCTGATCTCCAACCAAGGCACGCTGGTACGTACCCGTGTGGCGGAGGTTTCGCAGCTGAGTCGCAACACGCAGGGCGTAACGTTGATCCGCCTGCCGGCCGACGAATCGCTGGTCAGCGTGGTGCGCCTGGACGCGGATGAAGAAAACGGCGAAGAAGGTGAAGCAACGGAGGCCTTGCCGCCGGAAAGCTCAGCTCCAGCCGAGGCTAGCGACAACGAGGCCTGATCCGCTTCAGCTACGACAAAGAAACCCGGCTTCGGCCGGGTTTCTTTTTGGGAACGACGTTAGTTGTACCGCGCCGTTACTACGGACGCTGTGGGGCTCGCATAACCGGCGAAGTAATCCAGCAAGTCCAGCGACATCCGCGCACGCGACGCTCTCAATTCTTGTGTGTCGACGTGAGGGGGCACTTCATTGGCAGAGTACGATGTTTGCGCAAAGCTTCGGGCAGCCGAAGCGGGTGTGTAGATCAGGCCATGAAACTGGATGACGCCGGACGAGGCGGCCGCGTTGGCGGGCAGCAAAACCATTAGCGTGAGCAATGCGAAGAATGTCAGTGTGGTGTAGTGCGATTTCATAAGTAACCCCTTGGTGATGAATTCGCCGGGGTTCAGATGTACGCGCTTGAATAAGACTATTCAATTAGACATTTCTTACCCGATGTCAATCAGGGTTTCGCGGAAAACTCGACCACATTCAGCGGTGCGGGCAATGTCGCTCGCCGCGCACGGTTGTCCTCGTCGGACGAGGCTTGCCACGGCTCGCTTTTGCCGAAGCTATCGATAGATGGATACGCGCCGAGCACATGAAACTGTTCAAACGCGTAAGGAATGCCTTCTGCGTTCAATGGCGAGTTCGCATCAGCCACATGCATGTGCAAATGCGGTCCGGTCGATTCCCCGGTGTAACCCAGCTGTCCGATGACCTGACCGCGGCGAACATGGTCTCCCACTTTCACTCGTACGCTGCCGGGCTTGAGATGCTCGTAGAACACGTGGTGCCCATCACCCAGATCGATAGCAACGTAATTGCCGCTGGCCTGTTCCAGCGGCACCTTGTTGCGGGCATTGGCCAGGACCGAAGAGTTCTCCCGCATATCGTCACGAGCAGAGGCGATCACGCCGTCCGTCACGGCGAGTATGTCCGCGCCGTAGCCCAGCCAATCCTTTGCTTTGTCAGCGTCGCCGTGGACGTAGCTTCCCTGGCGATCGACCTTGATCCAGTCGATAGCGAAGCGACCGGGAACGTGAACCGCGCCATCGACCGCGTAGAGCACGCGGCGATGCCCTCGCGGCCAAGAGGCATCGTAGATCGCTGCCCACATGCCGTCGCGGAACGGAGGACCCAACAGCAGCGGTCGTGCTGGTTGGTGTACGACCACCGTGGCACCTTCGATGCTTGCATGGCGAAGCTGCGCACCATCACCGGCATCGAAGTCGACGATATGCGCGAGAGTGTCTGCGTCCTTTGAGGCGAACGGCAGCGACAGATAGATCACCGCCTGGCTGCCGGGCGGAAGCTGTTGCTGGTCCTTGGTCACCTGGTCAGGCCGGCCGATGGCGTCCCGCAAGGCCTCGCCTTGCAAGTCACCCAACGTGGCGCCGGTAGTGCGGTCGATAATCCGCAATCGCTTCAAGGTCAGCACTTCCCGCGCAAAGCTGCGCAGGTGCAACTCATAAATCAGTTGCTGCTTACCATTGATGTTGGTCGGTTCGGGATGCCAGGGCACCTGCAAATCGAACGATTGCAGTACCGGTTCGCGTTGTTGAGCGATGGCCGGTGCCAAAAGGCAGAGCAGTAGTGCGCAGGCCAGATACCGGACAGCTTTCGGCAGATGAAGCATGGTTCCATCTCCCATGCGCGAGGCCGCATGTTCTGCCGCTTACCCTGGTTTGGTTGTACCCATGCCACCAGTGCTGAAGGTCAGGCGGCGTCGGCCTGGCGTCTCGCCATGCCGGGCGGCATACCGATATAGCGTTTGAACGCGCGGTTGAAAGCCGCTTCGGATTGGTAGCCCAGCTGACTGGCCAGGTCGGCAATGGTGGTCTGGCTTTCTTTCAGCCGGGTCAGCGCCATATGCATGCGCCAACGCCCGATGTAATGCATCGCTGGTGTGCCAACCAAGTCGGTGAAGCGCGCCGCAAAAGCCGAGCGCGACATCGCGACTTCGGAAGCGAGCGTGGCCAGCGTCCAGGCGCGTGCAGGATCGCGATGGATAAGCTGCAAGGCGCGGCCGACCTGCCTGTCCTGCAAGGCACCGAGCCATCCGCTTTGTGCGGCGGGATCATGCTCGATCCAGGCACGGATCGCCTGGATCACCAGGATATCCGCAAGCCGCGTGATCACCGTTTCACCGCCCGGGCGCAAGGTTTTCGCCTCGGCCGCCATGAAGCGCAAGGTGTCCCTGATCCAGTCCGACTGCGGCGAAGGGCGGGGCTGGATGCGGATGACCTTGGGCAACAGCTGGATCAGTTGATGAGCTGCCGGATGGTCGAACCGCACTGCGCCACAGATCAGGTGGGTACTGGTGCCGCCACCGCCCTGGCGAAGCACTTCATAGCGCTCGCTGATCATCTCGCGCGGCAAATCGAACAGCGGCGCGGCGGTCGCGCCAGGTGAGCTGACCAGACGATGCCCTTCGCCACGCGAGACCAGCGCCAGATCACCGGGCTGCAATAACTGAGGCGCTTCGCCCTCAACCTCCAGCCAGCACTGGCCGGTGGTGATGACGTGGAACATCAGGCATTGCGGCATCGGCGGCAGATCGAGCCCCCACGGCGCGGTGAACTCGGAACGGCAATAGAAGGTGCCGCTCATGCGAAGAAAATGCAGTGCCTCGCCCAATGGGTCGATGGGCGTCCAGACGTCCGGGCTATTCATGGCAGGCATATCCTCCCAACTGGCGTCGCGAGAACGTTGATTGTGGACGAACGGACAAAAAACGGCGACTCGCCATCATGGTGGTCTCCGCACCCTCCACACAGACTGGCAATCGTGCAAAGGCAGCCGCTTTTGCCGTCATCCACTTTGCGAGGAGAGCCACATGATTACCGTAATGGGAGCCACCGGACATACCGGTACCCGACTGGTCGAGCGACTGCTGCAGGCAGGCCAGTCCGTCCGCGCCCTCGGGCGCTCAAAACAGCGGTTGGAGGCACTGACCCAGGCCGGCGCGGAGATGCTTGCCGGTGAGCCTGACGATGCGGGCTTTCTGGCGGAAGCGTTCAATGGTGCCACTGCGGTCTACACCTTGCTCGCCTATGACATGCAGACACCCGACTATCACGCCATGCAGAACGCGCAGGGCGGGGCGATCGTGCAGGCGTTGCGCAAGGCCGCTGTCAGCCATGTCGTTTTCCACAGCAGCGTCGGTGCCGATCTGCCCTCCGGCAATGGCCCCATCGCAAGCCTGCATACGCATGAAGCGCGGCTGCGCGAGATGGGAAACATCAACGCTCTGATCCTGCGCAGCGGTGCCTTGTTCGAGAACTTCAATGCAGCGCCAGAAACGATCAGGCAGCTTGGTATGTATGGCGACGCCATGGCCCCCGATGCGGCGATTCCGATGATTGCCACCCGCGACATCGCTGACGTCGCGGCCAAAGCCTTGGTGGCGCGGGACTGGAATGGCGTTGTCGTGCGCGAATTGCTCGGCCCGCGCGACCTCAGTTATGCGGAAGCAACACGTTTGATCGGCGAACGCATGGGCATGCCGGATCTCGCCTACGTGCAATTACCTTACGAGGAGATGATCGGTGTCCTGTGTCAGGCAGGCTTCTCCGAAAATCTCGCGCATCTATATGTAGAACTGGCGCAGGCGATCAATGAAGGCCGCATCCGTTCACTGGAAGGTCGTAGCGCCGCCAACATCACGCCGACGGGTTTCGAAACATTTGCCGACGAACTGGTCTCAACTACAGCAGCCGCGTCATGAATACGCTGTTGGGATCGTCGATGTAATCCGCAAATGGCCCACATGCCTCGAAACCGAAACTGGCGTAGAGGCGATGGGCCGGAGCGAACGCCTCCATAGCGCCGGTTTCCAGGCTCAGGCGGCGATAGAAGCGTCGCCCGGCTTCGTCCAGCAAATGCTTCAACAACAGGCTGGCGACACCTTTGCGTAGATGGCTGGTTGCCGTGCGCATCGATTTGAGTTCACCGTGCGTGGCATCGAGTTGCTTGAGCGCACCGCAACCCAGGAGCTCTTGGTGTTGCCATACCGACCAGAAGCTGATGCCTGGCTTGCGCAAGGTATCGAGATCGAGCGCGTGAATGCTTTCCGGTGGCGAATGCAGATGCATGCTCTGCAGGTGTTCCTGCAGCAAGCGGATGACCGCGGGGTGATCCAGTTCGCCTTCGCGTATCTCCACTGCATCGTGCATGTCGATCAGCTCCCGATCGCGGCAAGCATGGCTTCGGCACTGGAGACGCGGAATTCGCCGGGCGCCTCTATGTGCAATTGCTCGACCACGCCATCCACGACATACAACGCGAAGCGCCGCGAACGCAGGCCCATGCCATAAGCCGTGCCGTCGAGTTCCAGGCCAAGCGCGCGGGTAAAACTGCCATTGCCATCGGCGAGCATCACCATGCCCGAAGGCACCTGCTGGCTTTGCGCCCAGGCCTGCATGACGTAGGCGTCATTCACGGCCAGGCACATCACCTCGATGCCGCGTTCGCGGAAATCCTGAAAGTGCTGCACATAGCCGGGCAGATGTTTGTTGGAACAGGTGGGCGTGAACGCGCCGGGCACGGCAAACAGCACGGTCTTGCGTCCCGCGAACAGTTCGGCGGTGTGGCGTGGATGGGTTCCACCATCAACGACGGTCTTGATCTCGACGTCGGGGAGGGGCTGGCCGATCTGGATCGTCATGGCGGGGACTCTTAAGGGAAGGTAAGCGCACTGATGCTAGCGCCTGCGCCGCCTGTCTGTCGTCTTGAATCGCCACGGGCCGCACCTATCTAGCACTCAGGCGGTGATGGCACCGCACCCTATTGAGACGAGGAGCTATTCCATGAACCTGAGTCGCAATTTTTCCTGGAGCAGTAACCACCTGGGCGACATCCGCGAGGCCTTTGATCGCCTGTTGAATCCCGATGAAATCGGCCCGGCCAGCGCGGCAAGCCACTGGGCGCCACGCGTGGACATCAAGGAAGACGACAAGCGTTTTGTCATTCTCGCGGACATCCCCGGCGTCGACCCGGCCGATATCGAAGTGAGCATGGACAAGGGCGTGCTGATCATTAAGGGCGAGCGCAAGCAGGAAAGCGAGGAGCAAGGTCCGCGCCTTACCCGCCAGGAACGCAATTACGGCGCATTCTTCCGTCGCTTCGCGCTGCCGGATAGCGCGGATGCCGAAGGCATCACCGCCAACGGCAAGCATGGCGTGCTGGAAGTGGTGATACCCAAGCGCGCGGAGACCGCGCCGCGCCGCATTACCATCAACACGACGCACTGAGCTTCGGCTTTTTGTTGCGATGCGGCCTGCTGCGGACGATGATCCGCAGCGGGCCGCTCGCGTTGATTGGGTCAGTAGCCGGGGAGAGGCTGTGGAATTCAAAGACTATTACGACATCCTGGGCGTAAAGCCCGAGGCCAGCGAAGCCGAGATCAAGACGGCTTATCGCAAGCTGGCCCGCAAATACCATCCGGATAAGAACAAGGACGCGGGCGCCGAAGAGAAGTTCAAGGCCGTCAACGAGGCCAACGAAGTCCTGCGCGATGCCGAGAAGCGCCGCGCCTACGATCAGGTGCGCGCCGGCGGCTACCGCGGCGGCGAACAGTTCCGGCCGCCGCCGGGCTGGGGGCAAGGCCAGGGACAGGGTTTCGATTTCGGCGACGCCGGCAACGGCGAATTCAGTGATTTCTTCGAAAGTCTGTTCGGCGGCCGCCCCGCCGGCGGTCCACGCGGTGCGCCGCGCGCCCAGCGCGGCGGCGATGTGCAGGCGCAGGTGCAGATCGATCTGCAGACCGCCTTCGACGGTGGTCGCACGCGGCTGGCCCTGCACGATGGCAACGGCAACGAGCGGGTGCTGGAAGTGAAGATTCCGGCTGGCATCCAGCCGGGGCAGGTGATCCGCCTGTCCGGCCAGGGGCACCCCGGCCGTAACGGTGGGCCTAATGGCGATCTGCTGCTGGAAGTCGGCATCCGCGACGATGCCCGTTTCCGCCTGGACGGCCGCAATGTGGTTCACGTCCTGCCGGTCGCGCCGTGGGAAGCGGCGCTGGGTGCCTCGGTACCGGTGCCGACCCTCGCCGGCACGGTGGATCTGCGCATTCCGGCCGGTTCGCAATCCGGGCGCAAGCTGCGCCTGAAAGGGCGGGGCATGCCTGGCGCGCATCCTGGCGATCAGCTGGTGGAGCTCTCCATCCGCGCGCCAGCTGCTGAGGGCGATGCGCAGCGCGAAGCCTACGAGGCGTTGCAGAAGGCGTTTGCTGGCTACAACCCGCGCCACTGAATCGGCAGCGGCATGAAACGAAAACGGCGCACGAGGGCGCCGTTTTCGTAATCGCGCTGTCCTACGCCGCTCAGGCCGGCAACAGGCCCTTGAGCGTCTCGACCAGCTCTTCTTCCTTGATCGGCTTGGTCACATAGGCCTTGGCGCCCTGGCGCAGGCCCCAGACCTTGTCGGTCTCCTGGTCCTTGGTGGTCACCAGGATCACCGGGATATGAGCGGTCGCCGGATCCTTGCTGATGGTGCGGGTAGCCTGGAAACCGTTGAGGTTGGGCATGACCACGTCCATCAGGATCAGATCGGGCAGCTCTCGCTTGGCGACTTCGACACCGGCGGCACCGTCTTCAGCTGTCAGGGTCTCATGCCCGAGCTTTTCGACGATGCGCTTGATGCCCAGCAACTGCGACGGCGAATCGTCGACGATCAGGATGCGTGCCATAAGGTGGGGGTCCCCTTGTTGTTTCTATGGATTCTATGCCGCGACAGCGGCGCTTCCAAGTCGGTTCACATTTAGTGGGAGGTATCCAGCCGCACCACCGTGCGGCCGAACGAGTCGCCGGCCAGCATGCGTCCGAAAACGTCTGGCAACTGGTCTAGGCTGACTTCGCGGGTGGCGATGCGCTCGAGATGCCGGGGCTTCCAGTCCCCGCCCAAGTGCTCCCATACGCGATCCCGGATGTCGCGGGCGGTACCGGCCGAGGCAATGCCCAGCAGGCTGGCGCCGCGGATGATGAAGGGCATCACCGTGCTTTCGAAGCCGATGCCGCCGGCATTGCCGCAGATGGCCACGTTACCGTACGGCTCGATCAGCGGGAGCAGGCCAGCCAGCATCGGCCCGCCGACGTTGTCCAGGGCGCCGCCAAAGCGCGCCGAATCCATCGGCTTGCCGCTGAAGGCGAGTTGGTGACGGTCGATGCATTGCACCGCGCCCAGGTCGCGCAGGAAATCAAAGTGCGCCGCCTTGCCGCTGATCGCATGCACCTCGTAACCGGCACGGCTGAAGATGTCGATCGCCAGCATGCCCACGCCACCGCTGGCGCCGCTGACGGCGATCGGACCGAGCGCAGGTGTCTGCCGGTTGTCCTGCATGCGCAGCAGCGCCAGTGCGGCGGTGAAGCCGGCGGTGCCGATGATCATGCTCTCGCGTAGGCTCAGGTCCTTCGGCAACGGGATGGTCCACTGCGCGAGCAGGCGGATGTATTGGCCGTAGCCGCCATCGCGCGTTTCGGACAGGCCACTGCCGGTGCACAGCACCTTGTCGCCTTCCTTGAACGCTGGGTCGGTTGAAGCGACCACCACGCCAGCAGCATCGATACCGCCATTGAGCGGATAGTGGCGAAGGATCTTGCCTTTGCCGGTGCCGGCCAGCGCGTCTTTGTAGTTGACCGACGAGTAGGCGACCTTCACCAGCACCTCGCCTGCGCTCAGCGCCTGTGTGTTCATGGTCTCGATGCCGCCGCGGTAGCCGGCGTCGTCGTTATGAATGCGAAAGGCGCGGAAGTCGGTAGGGATCGTGTCGATGGCATCGGTCATGGCTGTTCCCGGTACGGCGGAAAGTAAAGTCGCTCAGGCTTCGACGCTGCTGCGATCGATCCACTTCGGCGTGTACTCGCCCTGGTAGTGCTCCATCCAGTGGAACAGCTTTTCCATGCTGTCGCCGAACCATACGCCATCGCGTTGCTCGGGACGCACGAAGCGCTCGTCCACCATGTGATCCATCATGCCGCGCAGTTGCCGGTAGTAGCCGCGCACGTCGAGAAACGCGCAAGGATATTGGTGCAGGCCTAGCTGTGCCCAGGTCAGCATTTCGAACATCTCGTCCATGGTGCCGAAGCCGCCGGGCAGGGCGACAAAGGCATCGGAGAGTTCATACATGCGTGTCTTGCGCTGGTGCATGGTCTCGACCACATGCATCTCGGTGAGATTCGGATGCGCTACTTCGCGCTCGACCAATTGGCGCGGAATGACGCCGATCACCTTGCCGCCACCCGCGAGCACCGCATCGGCAACTGTGCCCATCAATCCGACCTTGCCGCCGCCATAGATCAGCGTAATGCCACGCTTGGCCATTTCCGTGCCGAAGGCGCGTGCCTGTTCGACGTATTCGGGATGGCCGCCGGGGCTGGAGCCGCAGTAGACGCAAAGTGCGGTGGGAATAGGCATGGCTTCACTCGTTGCTGAAACAAAACGGCCCGCCCATGTCGCCACGAGCGGGCCGTCGATGGCCTGATCCTGAGATCAGTTGCCCTTGTGAATCGCGCGCTTGTCGACCGACAGGGCGGCTTCGTGCACGGCTTCCGACAGGGTCGGATGCGCGTGGACGATGCGCGCCAGATCTTCGGCGGAGCCCTTGAACTCCATCGTCACCACGGCTTCGGCGATCAGCTCGGACACGCCCGGGCCAACCATGTGCGCACCGAGCAGGCGATCGGTTTCGGCGTGGGCGATGATCTTCACCTGGCCGATGGCCTCGTTCATCGCTACGGCACGGCCGATGGCGGCGAACGGGAAGGTGCCGACCTTGTACGGGATACCGGCGTCCTTCAGCTCCTTCTCGGTCTTGCCGGCCCAGGCGATTTCCGGCTCGGTGTAGATCACCCACGGCACGGTGTCGAGATTGATATGTCCCGCCTTGCCGGCGATCCACTCGGCCACGGCCACGCCTTCCTCGGAACCCTTGTGCGCGAGCATCGGGCCGCGCACGGCGTCACCGATCGCCCACACACCGTCGACGCCGGTGTGGTTGTGCGCGTCGACCACAATGCGGCCGCGCTCGTCCAGCTTCACGCCGGTGTCGTCAGCCAGCAGGCCAGCGGTGTAGGCGCGGCGGCCCACGGCGACCAGCAGCTTGTCGACCACCAGCTCGTGCGCACCGTCCTTGTCTTCATAGGTGAGCGCGACTTCGTTCTTCTTGACCTCGGCCTTGGTCAGCTTGGCGCCGAGCTTGATAGCCAGGCCCTGCTTGGCGAATTCCTTGGCGGCGATCTTGGCCACGTCGGCGTCGGCCACCGAAAGGAAATCCGGCAGCGCTTCGAGAATGGTGACGTCCGAACCCAGGCGCTTCCAGACGCTGCCCAGCTCGAGACCGATCACACCGGCACCAATCACGCCCAGGCGCTTCGGCACTTCAGTGAAGTCGAGCGCTCCAGCGTTGTCGACGATCATCTTGCCGTCGAACTTGGCGAACGGCAGCTCGATCGGCACCGAGCCGGAAGCGAGGATCACGTTGGTGGCGCTGATGGTCTGCTTGCTGCCGTCAGCGGCGGTGATCTCGACGTTGTTGCCTTTCAGCAGCTTGCCGGTGCCGTAATACGGTGTGATCTTGTTGGCCTTGAACAGCTGACCGATACCGCCGGTGAACTGCTTGACGATCTTGTCCTTGCGGCCGATGAAGGTGGCCACGTCGATCTTCGGGTTATCGGCAGTGATGCCATGCACTGCGAAGTTGTGCGTCAGGTTGTGGAACTGCTTGGAGGAATCCAGCAGCGCCTTGGACGGAATGCAGCCCACATTGAGGCAGGTGCCGCCGAGCGCCTGCTTGCCGTCCTTGCCGGTGAAGGCGTCCACGCAGGCAGTCTTCAGGCCCAGCTGTGCGGCGCGGATCGCGGCCACATAACCGGCAGGGCCGGCGCCGATGACGATGACGTCGAATTTGTCGCTCATGGTTTTTCCTTGCTGCGTGACTCGCTTGGGAAGCGCGTCACATGTAAAGCGGGGGAGGTATGCGGCGAGTGTTGATGAAATCTCAACACTCGCCGCCAGAGCTTTCGTTACCTATTTGGTATTGAGTGGGGCGCTCAAATACCGAGCAGCATGCGCTGCGGATTCTCGAGCTGATTCTTGATATCCACCAGGAACAGCACCGCGTCCTTGCCGTCGATGATGCGATGGTCGTAGCTCAGAGCGATGTACATCATCGGGGCGGCGATGACCTGGCCGTTCTCGACGATGGCGCGCTCCTTGATGGCGTGCATGCCGAGAATCGCGCTCTGCGGCGGGTTCACGATCGGGGTCGACAGCAGCGAGCCGAAGGTGCCGCCGTTGGTGATGGTGAAGGTGCCGCCCTGCAGGTCGTCCAGGCCCAGCTTGCCGTCGCGCGCCTTCTTGGCGTAGTCGAGGATGCCCTTCTCGACATCGGCGAAACTCTTGTCCTGCACGTCGCGCAGCACCGGCGTCACCAGACCCTTATCAGTCGACACGGCGATCGAGATGTCCTGGTAGCCGTGATAGACGATGTCGTTACCGTCGACCGAGGCATTGACCACCGGATGGCGCTTCAGCGCCTCGGCGGCCGCCTTGACGAAGAAGCTCATGAAGCCGAGCTTCACGCCGTTCGACTTCTCGAACTGCTCGCCCAGCGTCTTGCGCATCTTCACCACCTCGGCCAGGTTCACTTCGTTGAACGAGGTGAGCATGGCGATGGAGTTCTTCGACTGCATCAGGCGCTCGGCGATGCGGGCGCGGATGCGGGTCATCGGCACGCGCTCTTCCGGACGCGAACCCGGCGTCGGCTTGACGGCAGGTGCGGCAGCGGCCGGAGCGGCGGCGCCACCCTTGCCGTAGTTGACCAGGTCTTCCTTGGTCACGCGGCCATCGCGGCCGGTGCCGGCGACTTTGGACGGGTCGATGTTCTGCTCGGTGGCCACACGCAGGCCGGCGGGCGACAGATCTTCGCTGCCCTTGGTGGCAGCGGCGGGAGCCGGGGCTGCAGCAGCGGGAGCGGCGGCCGGAGCAGCCGCGGCCGGAGCCGGAGCGGCGGCAACAGCGCCTTCCTCGATCACCGCAATCACCTGCTGGCTGGTCACGGTGTCGCCGGTCTGGAACTTCAGTTCCTTGATCACGCCGTCAACCGGTGCCGGCACTTCCAGCACCACCTTGTCGGTTTCGAGGTCGACCAGGTTCTCGTCGCGCTTCACCGCATCGCCGGCTTTCTTGTGCCAGGTTGCGATGGTGGCGTCGGAGACAGACTCGGGCAGGACGGGGACTTTGACTTCGATAGACATAGATTTTCCTTCGATCTCTTATTCTGCCGCGTGGTCGGTGCCGATCGGCGCGACCAGCGCCTGTTCGACGAGCGCCGCCTGTTCGGCGACGTGGGTATTGAGGTGCCCTGCAGCCGGTGCCGGCGAGCGTGCGCGCCCCGCGTAGGAGAGGCTTTGCTTGCTGTTGATGCAGGCCTGCAGGTGATGACGGATCTGGAACCAGGCGCCCTGGTTCATCGGTTCTTCCTGGCACCAGATCACTTCCTTGACGGAAGGGAACTTCTCCAGTTCGGCCGTGACTTCCGGACGCGGGAACGGATACAGCTGCTCGACGCGCACGATGGCGACATCGGTCAGGCCACGCTTCTCGGCGGCCTCCAGCAGGTCGTAGTAAACCTTGCCCGAACACAACACCACGCGCTTGACCTTCTTGGCCGCCAGTTCGCGATGCTCCGGGATCACCAACTGGAAGCTGCCGGTGGCGAGCTCGTCCAGCGTGGAGGTGGCCAGCTTGTGGCGCAGCAGCGACTTCGGCGTCATCACGATCAGCGGCTTGCGCGTCGGGCGCACCATCTGGCGGCGGATCATGTGGAAAGCCTGGGCCGGCGTGGTCGGCACGCAGACCTGCATGTTGTCCAGCGCGCACAGCTGCAGGAAGCGCTCGAGGCGGGCGGAGGAATGCTCCGGCCCCTGGCCTTCATAACCGTGCGGCAGGAACAGCGCG
The DNA here is from genome assembly GCF_900114495.1 of Dyella sp. OK004. Taxonomy (GTDB): domain Bacteria; phylum Pseudomonadota; class Gammaproteobacteria; order Xanthomonadales; family Rhodanobacteraceae; genus Dyella_D. The sequence continues at coordinate 215,856 of NZ_FOZI01000003.1, forward strand.
AGACCGCACAGGCGGTTCCACTTCGCTTCGCCCGAGCTGATGAACTGGTCGATCACCACCTGCGCGCCGTTGGCGAAGTCGCCGAACTGGCCTTCCCAGATATGCAGGGTGTACGGGTCGGTGGTGGAGTGGCCGTACTCGAATGCCATCACCGCTTCTTCGCTGAGCAGCGAGTCGATAACTTCGACGTCGGCATTGGCGCGCACGTTGGCGAGCGGCATGTAGGTGCGGCCGTCCTTCTGGTCATGCAGTACGGCATGACGATGGAAGAACGTGCCGCGGCCGCAGTCCTGGCCGACCAGACGCAGGTTGTAGTCCTGATCGATGAGCGTGGCGTAGGCCAGGTTTTCGGCGAAGCCCCAGTCACCCGGCAGCTCGCCCGCCGCCATCTTGCGGCGGTCGTCATAGATCTTGGCCACGCGCGACTGCAGCGTGATGTCCTTGGGCACATCGAGCAACTGGTTGGCCAGCTCCACCAGCCGTGCCTTCGGCACGCCGGTGTCGGTCTGGGTGGACAACTTGCCGCCGATGAACTGGTTCCAGTCAACCTCGATGTCCTTGACCAGCGCACTGGTCAGCTCGGTCATCGGATTGCCGGCCTCGAGACGCTGGCGATAGTCGTCGACCATCTTCTGGCCGTCGCCGTCGGCGATCACGCCTTCCTTCACCAGCTGCTGCGCGTACAGGTCGCGGGTGGTGGGACGGGCGCGGATGATCTGATACATCACCGGCTGGGTCGCGGCCGGCTCGTCGGCTTCGTTATGGCCGTGGCGGCGATAGCAGACCAGGTCGATCACCACGTCCTTGCGGAACTGCTTGCGGAAGTCATAAGCCAGGCGGGTGGCCTGGATCACCGCTTCCGGATCATCGCCATTTACATGGAACACCGGCGCATTGACCATCTTGGCCAGGTCGGTGCAGTACAGCGTGGAGCGGGCGTCCTGCGGATTGGACGTGGTGAAGCCCACCTGGTTGTTCACCACGATGTGCAGGCTGCCGCCGGTCTTGAAACCGCGCGCCTGCGACATGTTGAACAGCTCCATGTTCACGCCCTGGCCGGCCAGCGCGGCATCGCCGTGCACAATCACAGCCATCGACTGCTGGCGCTCGGTGTCGCGGCGGCGGATTTGTCGCGCATGCACCGAGCCGGCGACCACCGGGTTGACGATTTCCAGATGCGACGGGTTGAAGGCCAGCGCGACGTGGGTGCCGCCGTTCGGCGTCTTGACGTCGGCGGAGAAGCCCATGTGGTACTTCACGTCGCCCGAGTGCGCCGGATCGTCCGGATGCTCGAACTTGCCTTCGAATTCGTTGAACAGCGTTTTCGGCGGCTTGCCCAGGATGTTGACCAGCACATTGAGGCGGCCACGGTGGGCCATGCCGATCACCACTTCCTTGATGCCGTTGTCGCCAGCGAAGCGAACCACGTCATCGACCATCGGGATCAGGCTGTCGCCGCCTTCCAGCGAGAAGCGCTTCTGGCCGACGTACTTGGTGTGCAGGTAGCGCTCCAGGCCCTCGGCGGAGGTCAGCTCGGCAAGCACGCGCTGCTTGCCGGCCTTGTCCAGCCCGGCGCTGCCGTTGGCTTTTTCGAGGCGCGAGTACAGCCAGTTGCGCTGCTCATGGTTGCTGATGTGCATGAACTCGACGCCAAGGGTGTTGGTGTACACCTTCTTGAGTCGGGCCAGCAGCTCGCGCAGCTTCAGGCGCTGGCCACCGCCGGCGTAGTTGCCGCAGTCGAACTCGGTATCGAGGTCGGACTCGCTCAGGCCATGGAAGGCCAGGCCGAGGTCCGGCGCCGGCAGCTTCTCACTCAGGCCCAGCGGATCAAGGTCTGCGGCCAGGTGGCCGCGCGAACGGTAGGCGGTAAGGATGCGCAGCACCGCGGCCTGCTTGCGGGCGTGGGCATCGTCCACGGGAGCACCAGCGGCGGGGCCGCGCTGCTTCTGGGCGGCCTCAATACGCGCAATGGCCGCAGAGTGGGGAACGTCCCCCGACTCGCGGCCCTTGAAGGTCTCGAAGTACTTGCTCCATTCGGTGGGAACCGACGAAGTGTCGGCCAACCAGGATTCATACAGTTGCTCGACGTAATCGGCATTGCCGCCGGCGAGTTGGGACGAATCAAAGAACTCGCGAATCAGATTTGTGCTCACGTCACCACCGGTGAGGGAAGGTAGGCCTGCAGCTATCTACCAGGGCAGTGTCGACCCAGGCGGATAGCGGGGAAAAATCCCGTTAATTATAGCCCCGGGGTGCTGCGACGCGGCAACCCAGGAAACGCGATTGAAGTGGGGTTGATGCGCAATATTTCGAGAGTCGGGGTACCGACCATCGTCGTAGAGGCTTCATTCGCAGGGTTTGTCCGGGGATTTCGCAGCGGCTCACCGGTGTGCGCCGACCGATCCGGCGTTCAGCCGCCTCTTAGATATCGAGCGGCTGCAAGGCGGTCGCACGCTCGGCGCGCTCCCATACCTCATTGAAATGCTGTTGCAGCGGTGCCTGCCCGGCGCGGTCATGGGCGGATGCGCGCCCCTGAGGCCGTCCCGCGTCCGGCTGAAACAGATAGCCGCCGCTATCCGTAAGCAGGTAGGCCGATCCATAAGCCAGGTCGAGTTCTTCCAGCGGGGTGCGGACCAGTACCCCGCTGGGCAGCCGCTGCGCCAGCGCCACCAGCCGATGGCTGTCGCGCAGCGCGGCGGCTGGGTCGTGCAGCAGTACGCGGATTTCCGCACCGCGGCCGGAGGTGGCGATGCGCCGCAACTGGTCCAGCTCGGCGGCAGAGCTATACATGTCAGAAGGCAGAGTTGGCTGGTAGATCATCAGCCGGTACCTGGCCTCGCGCAGCAGGGCGAGGCGGGTATCGGCCTGCTCGCTACGATTGCTGGCGGGCAAGCTTTCCGTCACGGGTTGGGCAGGGCGCTCGGCAGCGGCGAGCGCCAGGGTCATGTGCCGATGCGGAATGCCCGCATCGTCGAACACCTCGCCGTGCGCCACAAAGCCTTCGCGCTCATAGAAACCGATGGCGGTCACCTGCGCATCGAGCGAAACCTCGGTCCAGCCCAGCGCGCGGGCGCGACCGACCAGTTCGCGCAACAGCGCGACGCCCACGCCAGTGCCGCGCCAGGGTTGCCGCACCGCCATGCGTCCGATCTTGTGCAGCGGGGTCAGCCGGCCGCAGCCGATCGGCTGGCCTGAGGCATCGCGGGCCAGTACGTGGGAGGAAGGCTCGTCCAGCTCATCCCATTCCAGCGCTTCAGGGACGCGTTGCTCGTGCACAAAGACTTCCAGCCGGATCTCGCGCAAAGCCTCGCGGTCCCGCTCACGGGTCCAGTCGGCGCGTTCCAGGTGGAAGTCCTGCAGGTTCATCGGCGGCGGGCCTTCTGCGGCAGCCAGTGACCGTCGTTGACCAGCGACAGCAGCAAGGCCAGTTCAGTGGCGGCGGGAAGCTTGGCGAAACTGACGACGCGCTGCTCGCACAACTGCTCAGCCAGCGCGGCAGGCGCGGGATAGGCATGGCCGCTGACAAACAGCGTGGCGCCCGCCTTGGTCTTGGCCCAAGCCAGTCGCGCCCAGGGATGGCGCAGCAGTTGGGCGCCGCCGTCAAGCAGCTTGCGCAGGGCGGCCTCGGTCATCGGCTTTTCGGGATGCGCGGGTACCTGCGCATTGCGGTAGCGGGTGATGAAGCGGCCGAACCAGTCAGTGAGCAGGGCGTCGTCCAGGGCGGCGGCGAACGGCAGCGCCTGCTTGAGACGGGCCACGGCGGCGCGATCGATCTCGCCAGCGGACTTGGCCGGCTTGAGATCGGCATCGTCATAGCGCAACTCATCCGGCAGGCGTTCGGCCAGGTAATCGGCCAGGTCGCCGGTCAGCTCGGCGCGCGAGGGTGCGCGCATGCCCACCGAGAAGGTCATGCAGGGACCACCGAAGGCGGTGCCGTCATGTGGCACGCCGGGCGGCAGGTACAGCATGTCGCCGGGTTCCAGCAGCCATTCGTGGGTGGGCTCGAAGTGCTTGAGCTGCTTCAGCTCCACGTCGTCACGGAAATCCTTCGGCGCGGCCGGATCGTCGCTGATCCCCCAGTGCCGCTGGCCCAGGCCCTGCAGCAGGAACACGTCGTACTGGTCCACATGGGCGCCGACGCCACCACCGGGTTCGGCGTAGGAAATCATGATGTCGTCCACGCGCCAGCTGGGCAGGAAGCGGAAGGCTTCGAGCAGGGCGGCCACGTCGGCATCCCACTTGTCCACGTCCTGCACCAGCAAGGTCCAGTTGCTGTCGGGGGTTTTGGTGAAGTCGTCCTCGCTCAGCGGGCCGGTCTTCACCTGCCAGCGGTCTCGCTTCTCGTCATGGACGATCAGGCGCGACAGGGCCGCTTCCTCGCAGGCCAGGCCAGCCAGGTCGTTTGGCTCGATCGGGGGGATGAAGCCCGGGAAGGCGTTACGGATCAGCAACGGGCGTTTCTGCCAGTAGTCGCTGAGGAACTGTGCCGGGCTCATGCCCAGGGGCTGCCGGGCCGAGCCGCGGACTTCGATGGGGAGGGGGCGAGTTTTGGTCATCCGGCCATTGTAAGCGCAGCCGCCGCCTGGGGCGGTTCGGGGCCATATCGCAAGCCCGGCGAAGGGTGGGCGCTTAACCTGGAAATAATGGATCGGACATGTGCATATGGCGATACATCCTTTCATAAGCATGGAGCGATAAACGTATCTTTGGGCGTATAGGCGGATAGACGTCCAAAGGAAGCATCGGTGAACGCAGTCGTTTCCCCCGCGCCGGCCCCCGTGCCGCTGCCGGAAGATAAGGCCCGGCAACTGGACCGGCTGCTCGACGGGCTGGCGCCCCATCAGTTGTACTGGGTCGCGGCGCACAGCGCGGCGTTGGCCGCGCGCCTGCCGCTGGCTACCGCGCCGAAAGCCGAGACCGCTGCCAGTGAGCGGGTCACCGTGCTCTACGGCAGCCAGACCGGCAATGCCCGACGCATCGCCGAACAGCTGGGCAAGCGCCTCGAAGCCGCCGGCCTGGCCGTGCGCCTGGTGCGCGCCGACGCCTACCCACAGCGCGAGCTGGCGCAGGAGCGCTACCTGGCGGTGGTGATCAGTACGCAGGGCGAGGGTGAGCCGCCGGACGACGCGCGCGGCCTGGTCGAATTCATCGCCGGACGGCGCGCGCCGCGCCTGCCGTCATTGCAGTTCACCGTGCTCGGCCTGGGCGATTCCAGTTACCCGCAGTTCTGCGCCATCGGCCGCCAACTCGACGAGCGCCTGGCGGAACTGGGCGGCACCCGCCTCGTCGCGCTGGGCGAGGCCGACGTGGACATCGATGCGGTCGCTGCGCCGTGGACAAATAAAGTGCTGGAGCGTGCGGGCGAGGTGGTGGCAAAGGCGCCATCCCCAGCTGTGCGCGTGCCCAACCTGCAGGCGGTGCCCAGCCGCATCCTCCATTCGCGCGAGCAGCCCTTCGAAGCCACGGTACTGGCCAACCAGCGCATCGTGTCGCGCGACAGCGAGCGGGAAGTGCGACATCTGGAGCTGTCGCTCGAAGGCTCCGGTTTGGATTACGCGCCGGGCGACGCACTGGGCGTTTGGCCGCAGAACCCGTCCGCCCTGGTGCGGCAATGGCTGGAGGTGCTGCGACTGGATGGCGACACGGAAGTAAGCCACGAGGGACGCAGCCTGCCTTTAACACGCTGGCTGGGCAGTGAGCGCGAGCTGACCCGCCCGACCCGTAGCTTCGTCGCCGCCCACGCCGCGACCAGCGGCAGCGACGATCTGACTCACGTGCTGCAACCGGAGCGCGCAGCGGAGTTCGCCCGTCTGCTCGCCGAGTACCAACCGATCGACTTGCTGCGCCGTTATCGCGGCGCGTGGACGGCCGATGCACTGGTGGCGGCGCTGCGTCCGCTTACACCACGTCTGTATTCCATCGCGTCGAGTACCAAGGTGGTAGGCGAGGAAGTGCATCTCACGGTTGCCACGGTGGACTACCGCGCGCACGGCGAGCCGCACTGGGGTGCCGCTTCTTCTTTCCTGGCCGCCAGCGATGAAGACACTCGCGTTCCCGTCTTTATCGAACCGAACGAGCGCTTCCGGCTGCCCGCGGATCCTTCGCGCGACATCATCATGATCGGCCCCGGCACCGGCGTGGCGCCGTTTCGCGCCTTCGTCCAGGAGCGTCGCGAGATCGCGGCGAGCGGGCGCAACTGGCTGCTCTTCGGCAATCGCCATTTCAATCTGGATTTTCTCTACCAGCTCGAGTGGCAGGACGCGATCAAACAGGGCGCCTTGCATCGACTGGATCTGGCCTTCTCCCGCGACGAGGCCGACAAGGTCTACGTGCAACACCGTCTGCGCGAACACGGTCGCGAGCTCTATGCATGGCTCAAGGATGGCGCACATCTCTACGTTTGCGGCGACGCCACCCACATGGCCAAGGACGTGCATGCCGCGCTGATCGACGTTGCCGTCACCCACGGCGGCCAATCCCCGGAAGACGCCAAAGCCTGGCTCGCCGACCTTCTGCAACAAGGGCGTTACGCCCGAGACGTGTACTGATATGAGCAGCCCGCTTTCCGATTTCGAACGCATCAAGGCCGACAGCCGCTTTCTGCGCGGCACGATTGCCGAAGGCCTGCGTGACCCGGTTACTGGTGCGATCAGCGACGACGACGGCAAGCTGCTCAAGTTTCACGGCAGCTATCAGCAGGACGACCGCGACCTGCGCGACGAGCGGCGCCGCCAGAAACTGGAGCCGGCTTACTCCTTCATGCTGCGCGCACGTCTGCCCGGCGGTGTGGTGACACCTGCGCAATGGCTGGTATTCGATCGCCTGGCGCGTGAGTACGCCAACGGCACGCTGCGCATCACCACGCGGCAGACCTTCCAGTGGCACGGCATCATCAAGCGCAAGCTCAAGCCGACTATCGCCGCCATCCACGAGGCCTTGGCCAGCACCATCGCCGCCTGCGGAGACGTGGTGCGCAACGTGGTTAGCACGCCGAACCCGGTGGAGACCGGCGCCCATGCGGCTGCCTTCGCATGGGCGGCCAGGCTTTCCGACGGGCTGGCGCCGACCACGCGTGCTTACCACGAGATCTGGCTGGACGGCGAAGCCCTGGTCGGTGAGCCTGAGCACGAGCCGCTGTACGGCGCTACGTATCTGCCGCGCAAATTCAAGATCGGCCTGGCCATTCCGCCACTCAACGATGTAGATGTATTCGCGCAGGATCTCGGTCTGATCGCGATCATCGAGCATGGTGAGTTGCTCGGTTTCAATGTCGCCGTGGGCGGCGGCATGGGTGCGACGCATGGCGATCCCACGACGTATCCGCGCCTGGCTACAGTGATCGGTTTCGTGCCGCCGGAGCGCCTGTTCGCCACGGCAGAGGCTATCGTTGCCGTGCAGCGCGACTGGGGCAATCGCAGCGAGCGCAAGCATGCGCGCCTGAAGTACACGCTCGACCATCGCGGCGTGGATGCTTTCAAGGCTGAGCTGGAAACGCGACTTGGTTTCGCGCTGGAAGCCGAGCGCCCGTACCGCTTCGACCATAACGGCGATCGCTACGGCTGGACCGAGGGCCATGACGGTCGCTGGCACCTGACCTTGCAGATCGAGTCCGGTCGGTTGGCCGATGTCGGCGAGCGCCGCTGGCTGACCGGTTTGCGCGAGCTGGCCACGGTACATCAGGGCGACTTCCGCCTTACCTGCAACCAGAACGTGATCGTGGCTAACGTGCGCGACGAAGAACGCGCGCGCATCGACGAGATCGTGCGCACACATGGCCTCGATGGTTACCGCCAGCACAGCGGCATCCGTCGCCACGCCGTGGCTTGCGTCGCCTTGCCGACCTGTGGCCTTGCGATGGCCGAGGCCGAGCGCTATCTGCCGCATTTGCTGGATAAGGTAGAGGCGCTGCTCGGCGAGTACGGTTTGTCCGATGCACCGATCCTGCTGCGCATCTCCGGTTGCCCGAACGGCTGCTCGCGCCCCTATCTCGGCGAGATCGCCTTGGTCGGTCGCGGACCGGGCCGCTACGACCTGCGCCTGGCCGCGGACTTTATCGGCCAGCGGCTCAATCAGGTTTATCGGGAAAACGTGGACGAGGACACCATCCTAGCCACGCTCGATCAGCTGTTCGCCCGTTACGCCAGCGAGCGCGGGCAGGGCGAGCACTTCGGCGATTTCCTGTTGCGTACCGGTGTCGTCGCACCCGTTGCGTCGCGGCGCATTCCGGCCGAGGTGACCGTATGAGCGACGTCACGCTGGAGGAAGCGAAGCATGAGCCGAAGGCGCTGGCCGCGTTGAACGCTTGGCTAGGTGAGCAAAGCACGGAGCAGCGTGTGGCCTGGGTGCTGGAACACACGCCGGGCAATCACATGTTGTCTTCCAGCTTCGGTGCGCAGTCCGCCGTATCGCTACATCTGGTGACGCAGCAGCGTCCAGATATACCGGTGGTGCTGATTGATACCGGCTATCTGTTTTCGGAGACCTATCAGTTCATCGACGAATTGGCCACGCGGCTGTCGCTCAATCTCAAGGTCTACCGCGCTTCCCTGAGCCGGGCATGGATGGAATCACGTCACGGACGACTGTGGGAGCAGGGCGTAGACGGCCTCGATCGCTACAACCAGTTGCGCAAGGTCGAGCCGATGCAGCGCGCGCTGACCGAGCTCGGCGTCGGCAGCTGGTTCGCCGGCCTGCGCCGCCAGCAATCGCGCAGCCGCGAAAGCATCGGTTTCATCGAGCGCCGCGGCGAGCGCTGGAAATGCCACCCCATCGCGGACTGGACCGATCGCGACGTGGGCCAGTACCTGCAACGGCATGGCCTGCCGTACCACCCGCTATGGGAGCAGGGCTACATCTCCATCGGCGATACCCATACCACCCGTCGCTGGGAGCCCGGCATGGATGCCGAGGACACCCGTTTCTTCGGTCTCAAACGCGAGTGCGGACTGCACAGCCTCGCGTAAGCCGCCCTTGTCGCTATCACCCCGATCACAAAGAAACCATCATGAGCCAGAGTGCACTCGCCCCGATCCAACCTGCGTTTGAAGAAGACGTATTGATCCCGCCTCACGGCGGCACGCTCAAAGACCTCTACCTGCCGCAAACCGAAGCCGACGCGCTGAAGCAGCGCAGCGCGAACCTGCCGGCACTCGATCTCAACACCCGCCAGCTATGCGATCTGGAGCTGTTGCTCAACGGCGCGTTTTCACCGTTGGAGGGTTTTCTTGGCGAGGCCGATTACCGTCGCGTCGTCGACGAACTACGGCTGTCCGATGGCACGCTATGGCCCATCCCGATCACGCTTGATGTGAGCGAGGAGTTCGCCGCGTCGTTGTCGGCCGGCAGTGAAATCGCTCTGCGCGACGTACAGGGTGTGCCGTTGGCGGTGTTGGAAGTGCAGGACATCTACCGTCCCGATCTTGCCCATGAGGCGCAGCAGGTCTTCGGCACGCTCGACCACACGCATCCCGGCGTGGCCGAGTTGCTGGAGCGCACGCGGCCGGTCTATCTCGGTGGCCGCCTGCGCGGCATCCAGCCGCCGGTGCATTACGACTTCGCTGAATTACGCGACACCCCGCGCAATCTGCGCGCGTGGTTCGAGGCGAATGGCTGGAGCCGCATCGTCGCCTTCCAGACGCGCAACCCGATGCATCGCGCGCACCGCGAATTGACCTTGCGTGCCGCGCAGAAGGTCGGTGCGAAGCTGCTGATCCAGCCCTCAGTAGGCCGTACCAAGCCGGGCGATGTGGATCACTACACGCGCGTGCGCTGCTACCGCGCGCTCCTGCCGCAGTACCCCGCAGACAGCGCCAAGCTGTCGCTGCTGCCGCTGGCCATGCGCATGGGCGGCCCGCGCGAGGCGATATGGCACGCGATCATCCGCAAGAACTACGGCGCCAGCCATTTCATCGTGGGACGCGATCATGCGGGTCCCGGTAACGATTCCAGTGGCAAGCCGTTCTACGGTCCGTTGGAGGCGCAGCAGTTGCTGGAGCGTTATCAGGCCGAGCTGGGCATCCAGGTTGTACCGTTTCCGGCCATGGTTTACGCCGCCAATCGCGACACCTATGTGCCGGCGACCGAAGTGGCGGCCGACGACGACGTACGCGATATCTCGGGCACCCAGCTGCGCCGGCATCTGCATGAGGGTAGCGAGATTCCTTCATGGTTCTCTTTTCCCGAGGTGGTGAGAATCCTGCGCGAGCGTCATCCGGCGCAGGCGCCGCGAGGTTTCGCGCTGTTCTTTACCGGTTTGTCTGGGGCGGGTAAGTCCACTATTGCTCAGGCCCTGGTAGCGCAGTTGCTGGAGCACACCAGTCGTGCGGTGACGGTGCTGGATGGTGATGAAGTACGTAAGCATCTATCGCGTGGCCTGGGTTTTTCACGCGAGGATCGCGCAGCCAACGTGACGCGTATCGGCTACGTCGCCAGCGAGATCGTGCGTCATGGTGGCATTGCGGTGTGTGCGCCGATTGCGCCTTATGCCGATGCGCGCGCGGATGCGCGTGGGCTGGTTGAAGCGCATGGCGACTTCATCGAGATCCATGTGGCGACGGCGCTGGAGGTGTGCGAGGCGCGGGATCGCAAGGGGCTTTATGCGCAGGCGCGTGCTGGGAAGATTGCGCATTTCACTGGGATCAGTGATCCGTATGAGGTGCCGGAGCAGCCGGAGTTGCGGGTGGATGGGGATGGGGCAGTGCCCGCGGTGTTGGCGGGGCATATTCTTGATCTGTTGAGGAAGCGGGGATTGTTGGCGGTTTGAGCTCTTTGCTCCTTCTCGTCATGGCAGGCTCTCACTCCCTCTCCCCTCTGGGGAGAGGGTTGGGGTGAGGGGCGGGTGCTCGGTTCACCGCTCCTACTTCGTCATTCCGGCGAAGGCCGGAGGCGTTTTTTAACAGCGAAGCTGGTCATCCAGTGGCGTTATCGCTCGGTTGTCGCGTCTGCGTGCCCTGGCTCGCCTGCGGCGGGCTTTCGAACCGCTGCCGCGGTCCGAGTCACTTTCTCTTTGCTGGCCCAAAGAGAAAGTAACCAAAGAGAAATGGCCTGAAGAGCAGGCAGTGTGCTTTGTAGCTCCGCCTTTTCCAGTGTCAGGCGTTGGGACGGCGTTCTTCCGTGCCGGATTGTCACCTCCTCACCAAAAAAGCTCTTGCTCCCTCCCCTGCTTGCAGGGGAGGGTTGGGGAGGGGTAATGGGTGCTCGGGATAACGCTGCTATCGGCAACAGGTAAGAGCGCACCTTGTGCGCGAATCATGCACGCGGGCGATTCCGACGAGCGATCACCCACAGAGTGGGCTCCTACCGTTCAATCCACATCCGCACTCACTGCCACCCGTTCGCGCCAATGCGGTATGGCCGGCCAATGCGTGGCTGAGGTGCCGGTGCTTGCCAGCAATCGACTGACTGCGCGCCGTTCCAGGTGGGGTGCAAATAGTCCGATGAATTCGAGGGTGTATTCGCGCAGGACGCTTTCGCGCCTGAGTACGATCCAGGTAGTGCAGGGTGGGAATAGGTGGTCGGCGGAGAGTGCTCGCAGGTCGGCGCTGTCGGCTGGAAGCAATGCCATTTCCGCGAGGATGCCGACGCCGAGGCCGGCGCGGACGTAGGTTTTGATCAGGTCGGCGTCGCTGGCCGTCATGGCGATCTGCGGGTGCAGGTTGGCGGCGTGGAAGGCGCGGCTGAGCGATGAAGTCGCCTTGAGTGAGGAGTCGTAGCTGATCAGGGGTTGGGCGGCGAGTTCGTCCAGCCTGGGTGGGCGGCCGAGGTTGGCGAGTGGGTGTTGCTGGGGAGCAAGCACCACGCGGTTCCAGCGATAGGCTGGCAGGGCGATGCCGGTGGCGGGTGGTGTGGCGCCGGCGGTGCTGACGATGGCCAGGTCGACGTGGCCGCCTTCCAGCAAGCCCATCACTTCCGCATCGGCGGACGGTTGCAGGTGCACGCTGACTTGCGGGTACTGGCGGCTGAGCGCGGCGACGGCCGCAGGTAGTGCGAAGCGTGCCTGGGTATGGGTGGTGGCGATGCGCAGGCTGCCGCGCGATTCGTTGCGCAGGTTGGCGGCGATGGAGCGGATGTTGGTGGCTTCGGCCAGGATGGCGCGGGCGCGTTCCAGTACATGGCTGCCGGCGTGGGTGATCGAATCCAGGCTGCGGCCTTTGCGGTGGAACAGCTGGAAGCCGAGTTCATCCTCGAGCTGCTTGAGCAGCTTGCTGAGTCCAGGCTGGGTGGCGTGTACGCGTTCGGCGGCGAGGGTGATGTTAAGGCCGGCGTCGGCGATGGCGACGAGATAGCGCAATTGAGTCAGGGTCATGCGAAAGCATCCGTGGGCGGGCGTGAGTAGTGGTCAGGCTCGGGTCCGCGGCAGGGGTACATCGCATGTTGGCATGTGCCTGGAAGAACGGGTTCATCGCCAGCAGGCCGGCCTTGGTCTGGAGCAGGGCCGGAGTTGCACGCAGGGCGATGATCGTTTCAGTAGGCATGATTTAGACGTCTATACATCCATTTAATGATCGCGTCAACGATGGCGCGGGAATTCGTTGCATTTTGCGATGGGGTACATAACCCGGCGGCATATGGGGCAGGGCATAAATCATTTGCGCGACCCATGGGGGCTGCCTAGCGTGGAGATGGCCGCCTTAAAGGCATATACCCGTTGGAGTCCGCCCGTCCATGAAGCTGTATCCCTTGTTCGCCGATCTCGCCGCACGGTCTGTGCTGGTGGTTGGCGGTGGCGCGGTCGGTGAGCGCAAGGCGGCTGCGCTGCTGGAGGCCGGTGCGTCGGTTGTCGTCGGTGCGATATCGGCTTCGCCCGCGCTGCGCGCCTTGGCCGCTGCCGGCCGCATCGTTCTAAGGGAGGGCCATTTTGAGGAGCACTGGCTGGACGAGGCATGGCTGGTGATCGCCGCCACCGGGGATACCGATCTCAATCGGCGTATCGCAACGCTGGGCGAACAGCGCCGTTTGTTCGTCAATGTGGTGGACGATGCAGCGCTGTCCAGTTTCCATGTACCGGCCATAGTGGATCGCTCGCCGGTGACGGTGGCGATTTCCAGCGGCGGTGATGCACCGGTGCTTGCGCGTCTGCTGCGCGAGCGGCTGGAAACACTGCTCGATCCCGCATTGGGATCGCTGGCCACGCTGGCGTCCCGCCTGCGCAAGCGCATCCGCGAACAGTTACCGGATCTTCGCGCCAGACGCGCTTACTACGAACGGCTGTTTACTGGGCCGGTGCTGCAGTTTCTGCGGCGCGGACAGCCCGCACTGGCCGAGGCCGAAGCGGAGCATGTGCTGGCGACGAACGCGACCGATGTCAACGGTTCAGTAGTGCTGGTGGGGGCTGGGCCGGGCGATCCGGGTCTGCTTACCTTGCGCGGCCTGCGCGCCTTGAACGAGGCGGACGTGATCCTGCATGACCGGCTGGTCAGTCCGGAGGTGCTTGCGTTGGCGCGCCGCGATGCCGAGCGCATCGAAGTCGGCAAGCAGGCCGGCAATCATCACGCGACACAAGAGCATATCCATGCGTTGATGCTCGAACACGCAAAGGCAGGCCGGCGCGTGATACGCCTCAAGGGCGGCGACCCGTTCGTGTTCGGGCGCGGCGGCGAGGAACTGGAATTCTTGCGTGCGCATGGCATTGCTTATGAAGTCGTGCCCGGCATCACTGCCGCGCTCGCTTGCGCGGCCTATGCCGGCATTCCCTTGACCCATCGCGAGCATGCGCAGTCGGTGCGTTTCGTGACCGCACATTGCCGGGGTTCACACGACACGCTGGATTGGGCGGCGTTGGCGCAGGAGCGGCAGACGCTGGCGGTCTATATGGGCGTCAGCGAGTTGGGCGTACTGCAGCAGCAGTTGCTGGAGCACGGACGCGCGGCGGCGACGCCGTTTGCCCTGGTCGAGAACGGATCGCGAAGGGAGCAGCGCGTGGTGACGGGGACGCTCGCGCATCTGGCGGAGCGCGCAGAGGCCCATCAGGTACGTTCGCCAGCTTTGCTGATTCTGGGTGAAGTGGCGGCGCTGGCTTCGTCGCTGGCCTGGTTTGGCGAGCCGCCGCTGGAAGACGCCGCGGATAGTCGCCGTCTTCACCGTGAGCCGGTGAGGCTACGTCCCTTGGCGGGGGTGACGGCGCGCCGCGCCTGACAAACAATCCGTTTACCGGCGCAGGCGCACTATCGCCCGCGCCCATTTTCTTCTGGTATCCCCCTTCCGGTTCCCTGGAGCGACCCATGATCTACAACAGCATTCTCGACACCATCGGCAACACCCCCATCGTCAAGCTGCATCGCCTGGCGCCGAAGCATGTCGAGCTTTACGTGAAAGTAGAGGCTTTCAATCCCGCCGGCTCGGTGAAGGATCGTCTTGCGCTGGCGATCATCCTGGATGCCGAACGCCGCGGCACGCTCAAGCCCGGCCAGACCGTGGTCGAGGCGACCTCCGGTAATACCGGTGTGGCGCTGGCGGCGGTGTGCGCGGCGCGCGGCTATCCCTTCGTGGCGGTGATGACCGAGACCTTTTCTATCGAGCGCCGCAAACTGATCCGCGCGTACGGCGGCAAAGTGTTGTTGACGCCTGCAGCGGAGCGCGGCAGCGGCATGGTGCGCAAGGCGGCCGAACTGGCCGAAAAGAATGGCTGGTTCCTCGCGCGGCAGTTCGAGAACCCGGCGAATCCCGAATACCACCGCAACACCACGGCCCCGGAAATCCTGCGCGACTTCGCCGGCCGCCGGCTCGATTACTTCGTCACGGGTTGGGGCACCGGCGGCACCCTGACCGGTGTGGGTGAAGTGCTGAAAGTGGCGCGTCCAGAGGTGAAGATCATCGCCAGCGAGCCGGCCGGCGCCGCGCTGCTCTCCGGCAAGGAATGGCAGCCGCACAAGATCCAGGGCTGGACGCCGGACTTCGTGCCCGCCGTGCTCAATCGCAAGGTGGCTGACGAGATCCTGCCGGTCGATGATGTGGTGGCGCGCGATACCTCGCGTGCACTGGCGCAGAAGGAAGGCATCTTCGTCGGCATTTCGGCTGGCGCGACGCTGGCGGCCGCTTTGCAGGTGGCGAAGGATGCTGAGCAAGGCTCGGTATTGTTGGCGATGCTGCCCGATACCGGTGAGCGTTATCTGTCCACCTTCTTGTTCGAAGGGGTTAACGAAGGGTCGGACGAGGTGGAGTGACGGGCGGCACTTTCATAAGGAATCGATGGGCACTGGATCCTGGTGCGTACGAATACCAGATGCATCATCCCGGTCTGCACCGGGATGATGCCGTAGCAAAGCTGCTGCGCAACGAAGATTGCCCTGGACCTATCTGCCCCTATGCGGCAGGGCTTCCCATTCGGTGATCAGCTTCCGGCCTACGGTGGCCAGCGCGTCGATAGCCGGCAGCAACTCGCGCCCCAGAGGCGTCAATGTGTATTCGGCCGAAGGCGGTGAGGTGCGCAGCAGCTTTCGCGTCACCAGGCCCCGGGATTCCAGTTCGCGCAGGCGTGCGCTCAATACGCGGGCGGAAATCTTCGGCATGTCATGACGCAGTTCGCCGAAGCGGCGGGCTTCGCCGCTCAACTGCCAAACCACGTTGGGTGCCCACGCGCCGCGCAGCAGGCTCAGTACCTCGCTGAGCGGGCAGGCGGGTGGTGGCGCGACTTTGCTCTTGCGTACAGGCAGGCCCATAAACGTTGATCCGATGTGAAACCGGTAACTCACCGGTTACTGCATTTTACGGGTTACCCATGGTTAGGTGGTATCCAAGAGTAACCATGCATGGCTAGCATGTCGGAGCTTTCCGTCCATCCCTCACCTGGAGCATTGCCATGAAGCTTTATTACGCCGCGGGCGCGTGTTCGTTGTCGCCACATATCGTTGCACTGGAGGCCGGTATCCCGGTCGAACTGGAGAAGGTGGATAACAAGACCAAGCGCACCGCCAGCGATCAGGATTACTGGCAGATCAACCCGAAGGGTTACGTGCCGGCCTTGGCGCTCGATAACGGCGAGCTGCTGACGGAGGGGCCGGCCATCGTGCAATACCTCGCCGACTTGAAGCCGGAAAGCGCGCTTGCCCCGGCGAATGGCACGTCGGCGCGTTACCGCCTGCAGGAGATGCTTGGCTATATCAACTCCGAATTGCACAAGAGCTATTCGCCGTTGTTCAAGCCAGAAACGCCCGACGTGGTGCGCGAAGAGCGCAAGGAATACCTGCGTAAGCGCTACCGCCTGCTGGAGCAGCGCCTGGCCAAGCATCCGTGGCTGATAGGCGATCACTTCACAGTGGCCGATGCCTACCTGTTCACCGTGACCAACTGGGCCAAGCATGTTGCACTCGATCTTTCCGAGTTCCCGGCACTGCTGGATTTTCAGCAGCGCGTCGCCGCGCGCCCCACGGTGCAGGCAGCACTCGAAGCGGAAGGCCTGACCAAGAAGGCAGCGGCCTAAAACAGGAAGGGGCGCCAGTTGTGCGCCCCTTCTTTATTGCAGTGGTGAAACGGCGGCGATCAGATATCGCGCGCCAACGGCTCGGCCAGGCCGATGTAGCCACCCGGTGTGAGCTCCAGCAAACGCTGCTTCGCATCCGCGGGCAGATCGAGCCCGGTGATGAACTGGTGCATGGAATCCTTGGTGATGCCCTGGCCGCGGGTGAGCGCCTTGAGCTGCTCGTACGGCTCCGGCAAACCATAACGACGCATCACGGTCTGCACGGCTTCGGCCAGCACTTCCCAGCTGGCGTCGAGATCGGCGGCAAGACGGTCGGCATTGACGGTCAGCTTGCCCAGGCCTTTTTGCAGCGATTCCAATGCCACCAGCGTGTGACCGAAGGCGGTGCCGAGCGCACGCAGCACGGTGGAGTCGGTGAGATCGCGCTGCCAGCGGCTGATTGGCAACTTCTCGGCGAAGTGGCCGAGCAGGGCATTGGCCAGGCCAAAGTTGCCTTCGGCATTCTCGAAGTCGATCGGGTTGACCTTGTGCGGCATGGTCGAGGAGCCGACTTCACCGGCCTTCAAGGTCTGCTTGAAATAGCCCAGTGAGATATAGCCCCAGATATCGCGCGCCAGATCGATCAGGATGATGTTGGCGCGGCGCACAGCGTCGCAGTATTCGGCCACGCCGTCGTGCGGTTCGATCTGGGTGGTGTAGGGGTTGTAGTCCAGGCCCAGGCTTTCCACGAAGCGCTGCGAGAAAGCGCGCCAGTCCAGCTCCGGATAAGTGATGGCGTGCGCGTTGTAGTTGCCGACCGCGCCATTGATCTTGCCGGGCACTTCCAATGCGGCGAGCTGTTTGCGCTGGCGCTCCAGGCGTGCCACCACGTTGGCGATTTCCTTGCCCAGCGTGCTCGGCGAGGCGGTCTGGCCATGCGTGCGCGAGAGCATCGGCAGCGCGGCGTTGGTGTGGGCGATTTCGCGCAGCTTGGCGATGATGCGGTCGAACGCAGGCAACAGCACCTGTTCGCGCGCGTCGCGCAGCATCAGCGCGTACGAGAGATTGTTGATGTCCTCGCTAGTGCAGGCGAAGTGTACGAACTCTTTGGCCTGGGCCAGTGCGGCGTCGTTGCCGATGCGCTCCTTGATGAAGTACTCCACCGCCTTCACATCGTGATTCGTGGTGGCTTCGATGGCTTTGATGCGTGCACCGTCGTCCACGCTGAAGTTGGCGGCGATGGCCTTGAGCTGGGCTACCTGGGCCGGCGAGAACGCCGGCAGCTCGGCGATGCCGTTGTCGGCGGCGAGCGCCAGCAACCACTCGATTTCCACATGCACGCGGCGATGCATCAGGCCGAACTCGCTGAAGATCGGGCGCAGCGCTTCGGCCTTGCTGGCGTAGCGGCCGTCCAGCGGCGACAGGGCGGTCAGGGCATGGGAGGACATCGAGAGGTGTTCCGGAGCAGGGAAAGCAGGCATTTTACAACAGGCGCCGGGACCCCGCGGCCAGCGTGGCCTTTGGCACGACTCTAACGAAAGCCGGCCTATAGTCGCCGGCAGGTCTCACCATCCAAGGAATCCTGCATGAGCCAGTACCGCATCGAGCACGACAGCATGGGCGAACTGAAAGTCCCGGTCGATGCGCTGTACGGCGCGCAGACCCAGCGCGCCGTCGACAATTTCCCCATTTCCGGCCTGCATTTGCCGCGGCCCTTTATCCGCGCGCTGGGGCTGATCAAGGCGGCGGCGGCGGAGGCCAATCTGGCCCTCGGCTATCTGCGCAAGGGGCAGGCGGCGGCCATCCGCAAGGCCGCGCTGGCGGTGGCCGACGGCCAGTTCGACGACCAGTTTCCCATCGACGTGTTCCAGACCGGCTCCGGCACCAGCACCAATATGAATGCGAACGAGGTGATCGCGCACCTCGCCGCCAAGGCTGGCACCAAGGTGCATCCCAACGATCACGTCAACTACGGGCAAAGCTCGAACGACGTGATTCCCACCGCCATTCACGTCAGCGCCACGCTCACCACCAGCGAGCACTTGCTACCGGCGCTGAAGCATCTGAAGAAAACCATCGAACGTCGCGCGCGCGAACTGAAGAACGCGCCCAAGACCGGCCGCACGCATCTGATGGACGCGATGCCAGTGACGTTCGGTCAGGAGCTGTCCGGCTGGGCGGCGCAGATCGATTCGGCCATCGAGCGCATCGAAGACAGCCTCAAACGGATGCGTCGCCTGCCGCAAGGCGGCACCGCTGTGGGCACGGGTATCAACGCCGATCCGAAGTTCGGCCCGGCCGTGGCGCGCGAACTGAAGAAACTCACCGGTGTGCGCTTCGATTCGGCACCCAACTATTTCGAAGGTATGGCGGGGCAGGATGCGGCGGTGGAGCTATCGGGTCAGCTCAAGGCGCTGGCGGTGGCCTTGATGAAGATCGCCAATGATCTGCGCTGGATGAACTCAGGTCCGCTCGCTGGTCTGGGCGAGATCGAATTGCCCGCGCTGCAGCCCGGCTCGTCGATCATGCCGGGCAAGGTGAATCCGGTGATTCCGGAGGCCACCGCGATGGTGGCGGCGCAGGTAATCGGCAATGACGCGGCGATCACCATCGGCGGCCAGTCGGGCAATTTCCAGCTCAATGTGATGCTGCCGCTGATCGCGCACAACCTGCTGCAGTCCATCGACATCCTTGCCAACGTCAGCCACCTGCTGGCCGACAAGGCGATCGCCGGTTTCAAGGTCAACACGGCGCGGGTGAAGGAAGCGCTGGACAAGAATCCCATCCTGGTCACCGCGCTCAATCCGGTGATCGGTTACGAGAAGGGTGCGGCTACGGCGAAGCAGGCTTATAAGCAACAGCGGCCGATCATGGATGTAGCGCTTGAGACCACGGGTTTGTCGAAGGACGAACTGAAGAAGCTGCTGGACCCGATGGCGCTGACTAAAGGCGGTATCCACGACGCGGGCTGACTGGCATCCCGATGGCAACGGCTGCTTCGTCAGCCGTTGTCGCCGCGCTCAGTGGAATCTGAGAAGGGATCAGGCTTAGCTGTCCTTGCTTTCTTTCTTGCAATCTTCGTCGTCGTCTTCACGAAGGATTCCCGCATAGGGTTTGAAAGCCGGGAGGCTAGCGGCGAGCTGGTCTTGGGCGAGCTGGACACCCTTGAGGTCCTCGCAGATCTTGGCCGCTTCCAGATCGACCTGTTTCGCCTGGGCATCCACCTGCTTGTCGATCTCTTTCGAGTCGCCGCTGGTGACGCTATCGACCGCACCCTTGATCGCCGCACCAGCGACAGCGGCGCCCGCCTTGCCGGTGGCGACACCGTGCTCGCGCACGGCGACCGCGTTCTGCTGGTAGCGCTTCAACAACTCGCGTTGAGTCGCGTCGATGGCGACGGCCTTGTCGTCGATCAGCAGGTCGCCGTTCGCATGAATGACCGCATTCGGTGCGTTGTCGCGATGCAAAGTCACCACGCCATCGCGCACGATAATGTGGCCATCGGCGATGCTGCTGAAGCCCGAGGTGCTGACGTTGAACTGGCTCGAATCATTCCCGCAGCCGGCTACCAGGCCAACCAGGGTAAGTGCGCAAATCAGGCGAGTTGGTGACATCCTGGATACTCCGTGTGTTCAAGGGGCGGGTGATTGTCGCTGTGGCGCTTCGCAGGCTGGATGAGGCTGCTTGCGTGCCTCTGGACTGCGCCATTCCGGATGATCATAAGGAATATCGTTTTCCCAGAACCACGGGTAGCAGGTCGGCCCAAGCACGGCATCGATCAGGTAGGTGTAGATGCCCTCGCCGTTGGAGCTGTTGCTCATGATCAGCACGCAATCGCGCGACTTCTGCAGGCACAGTGCGAGGTTGTTGGTGCCGTCATCGTGACCGGTCTTGACCCACGCCGGCCCCTGCGGTGATTGGTAGACCGCCACCCCAAGGGCATAGGCGAGCTTGATGCCATCGTTGTCGGTGGTCGTGGCCGTATCCAGGGTAGGGAACTGCTGCACCGAACGGATGCGCTGCTCTGGCTTCAGCCACTCGGTATGCGTTTTCGCACTGAGGCCGTCGCCGCGCACCATGCCGGCCAGCAGCTTGGCGTAGTCGTTGATGGTGGTGTCCAACGAACCGGCCGCGCGTACGGATTCTCGCTGCTTGTGGCCCAGCGCTTTGCCGTTCTCGTCGTAACCGATCGCCAGGTTGTCGGCGAAGTCCGTGCGCCAAGTCATGCTGCTGCGGCGCATGCCGAAGCGGTCGAACAGTTGCTTCTGCATCAGCGTGGCAACGTTGATGCCCGCACCGTTCTCCAGCACGAACTGCATCAGGTTGATGCCTTCGCCGGAATAGGCAAAGCGGCTGCCTGGCTCTACGTAGATCTTCAGCTTGCCGTTCGGGTCATAGCCGCTGCCATCCGGCGGCCAGTAGCGGAAGTTGGCGAAGCCGGCGCTATGACTGAGCAGCATGCGCGGTGTGATCTTGCGCCAGCGCGGATCGTCGGCCAGATCGGCGTACTTGGCGTACTCAGGCAGCGGCTTGGGCAATAGGCTCGCGATCGAGGCATCGAGGTCCAGCCGGTGCTGATCGACCAGGGTCATCACGCTGTAGCTGAAGGCGGCCTTGGTAATCGAGGCGGCGTACATCACCGTGTCCGTGGTCAGCGGCAGCTGCTTCTCGACGTCGCGCAAGCCGTAGGCACGCAGGTGCACGATCTTGCCGTCCTCGATCACCGCCAGGGCCAGGCCAGGCACGTGCGCGGCTTGCATCAGGCGGGTGACTTCCTTGTCCAGCGCTTCTCCGCGCAATCGGGCAGGAGTCGCGTCTTCGGCATGAGCGGCGGCGATGAGTAGGCAGCTGCCCAGCAGCAGTTTGCAAGCGGACGAAAACCTACTGGACGAAACCATGGAACCCCCAGGTGCATGGTGGACGGCTAGCGGAACGACACTCGGTTATAGAGCAAGGCCGCGCCGGCGTCCCGCTTCCGTGCGGAGACGCCGGCTGGCACAACGGGGTGTTGCTGGCTGGCAAGTCACCGCGGCTTGCCGGCGGTTGAGCGCCGTCAGGTCCCTGGTCAATCCTTGTCGACGTTTTTGCCGCAGTCGTCGACGTCCTGCTGCGTCATGGTGGCGTAGGGGTGGAACTCCGGCATCGCCGCGGCGAGCTTCTGCTGTGAGGCAAGCAGGTCGGGCATGCGCTTGCAGAGCTTCAGGGCGGCGGCCTTGATCTGCGCGGTCTGCGGCTTGATACGCGCCTCGACTTCCTTGTCGCTCTGGCCGAGGAGGGCTCCCCAGATCGCTTCCTTGGCGGCGGCCATGCCGAGGTTGGCGCCGCTGGCGCCGATATCCATGCCGGCCTCGGCGATGCCGATGATGTGCTGGCGGTAGTCCGCCAACATCGTGTGCTGCTCGGATGTGGCTGGCACCGTCTTGCCGGCGATCACCAGGTCGTTCTGCGGCGTGATGACCGCCTTGGGCAGATTGCTGGTGTCGCGATGATGGCCGTTGTCGAGATGCACGCTGTTGACGTCGATGTCCTTGCTGACCAATTCGCGTTTGGCCTGGTCGATACCCTTTTGCACCTCGGCGCCGATAACCGATGGCGAGGTCTGCTGCTGTACTTCCTTCATCGCGTCGGCCACGCCGCTGGTGGCTCCGGTGTTGGTGTCGGCGTGATTGGGCTGGCCGCAAGCAGTCAGCGATAGGCTGAGAGCCGCAGCCAGCAGGCCGAAGGTGATCGAGCGGTGCTTCATGGAATGCCTCCCTGTCAGTGCTGGATGAGATAGTCGTGGCCGCTACGAAGAGAACCCTGATCAGTTGTCGTCGCGTACCCGGCGGAACCAGATGGCGCCAGCGATCAGGGCGACGCCTGCCGCAACACCGATCCACAAGTTGGGCGAAGCCAGCGCGGTATAGGTATGAGCCGGCGAGATGAGGACCAGCGGGTTATGCGCTTCGCTCAGGTCGGCAGCATTTAGCGAGTAATTGCCGGCGGCGAGATGCGTGCCCGGGAACACACTGAACAGGGAGCGCGCCACGATGTTGATCCAGAACCATGCGGCGGGAAGGTTGAACACCCCCATGATGCCGAACCAGGTCACCATCAGGCCTGCGACCACCGGCACTGCCACGGCCCACAGGAAGGGCTTGCTGCGTGCCCAGGCGGAGCAGAGCATCAGCCAGCCGACAGCCGGCGCGGCCCACAGTGCATAGAGCGGAATCGAGCTGAGCAGCGAACCGATGGCGCGGAAAGGATGGGCCAGCGTGAGCAGCTGCCATACGTTGACGCCGTGCATGGAGAGCACCAGGGAAAAGATCACCAGCTGCACGATGCCGATGACGATACCCACGACGACGGCAATGATCGGGGCCAGGAACACGGCGCTCGCCACTTTCGAAAGGACCGTGCTGGTATTGGAGATCGGCAGTGACTTCCAGAACAGCGCGCTGCGGTCGCGGCGGTCGTCGTACAGCGAGCCGAGGCAGTAGAACAGCACCACGATGCCGGTGACGAAGCTGATCAGGCCCATCGCAGACACCATGACGATGTCCAGGCCTGCGCCGATCTGCTGCATGTCCTTGGCATCGGCGTTGGCGATCAGGTCTTGCAGATTGTTGCCGCCGATATGGAAACCGCCATGCCGGGCGCCAACCACTTCGGCCGCGATGATGGCCATGATGTTGAGGACCAGAAAGACTACGCCGGTAACGATCGGCGCCCACAGGAATCCACCGCGGTTTTCCCAGAACTCGCGCTTGACGAGCCAATAGAAGGTTTTCATGCGTAGGTCCCTTTCATCGTTGCGACGAACAGATCGCTGACTGATGGGCGGCGCACTTCGCCCATGGCCTCCAGCGTCGCGCGGTCCGCGCCGTCGAACAGGAAGATGCTCTTGCCGAACACCTGGCGCTCATCCAGAGGTTTCATCTGGCGGGCGGTATCAGCCTTGTCCGCGCTTACCATCACCTCGGCAAAGCGGTCACCCACGGCCTCCATGTCCGCATCCAGCACGATCTTGCCGTCGCGAATGAACATCAGGTCGGTGAGGATGTGTTCGATCTCTTCCACCTGGTGGGTGGTGACGATGATGGTCTTGTTCTCGTCGAAGTAATCCTCAAGCAGGCTCTGGTAGAACTGCTTGCGATAGAGAATGTCCAGGCCGAGCGTGGGTTCGTCCAGCACCAACAGGCGGGCATCGATGGCCATTACCAGGGCCAGGTGCAGTTGCACGATCATGCCCTTGGACATCTGCTTCACGCGCTGGTTGGGCGTGAGCTTGGTGCGCGCCAGGAAGGCTTCGCATTTGGCGCGGTTGAAGCGCGGGTGCACGTTGGCGACGAAATCGACCGCCTCGCGTACACGGATCCAGCGCGGCAGCACGGCGACGTCGGCGATAAAGCAGACCTGCTCCATCAACTTGTCGCGCTGCGTGCGCGGGTCGAAGCCAAGCACGCTCAGGTGGCCCTGGAAATCGGTCAGGCCCAAGATGGCCTTCAATGCGGTGGTCTTGCCGGCCCCGTTGGGACCGATCAGGCCCACTATGCGGCCGGGCTGGATCTGGAAACTGACGTGATCCAGCGCGGTGGTGTTCTTGTAGCGCTTGTTCAGGCCGCTGGCTGTGACCACCGCGTTCATGACTGGCTCTCCGTTTCACGCATGAGGGTCTTCAGATCCAGGCCGAGGCGTTGTAGCCGGGCGTACAGGGTCGGCCACTCTTCGCGCAGAAACCGTTCGCGCTCGGACTTCAGCAACGCCTCGCGGGCTCCATCGATAACAAACATGCCCAACCCCCTCCTTTTTTCCACTAGTTGGTCGTCGACCAGTTCCTGGTACGCCTTGGACACGGTGAGCGGATTGATTTGGAAATCCGCAGCAACCTGGCGTACTGACGGCAGCGGGTCGCCCTCGTTCAAGGCGCCGTCCAGGATCATCGCCACGACGCGCTCGCGCAGTTGGCGGTAGATCGGGACGCTGTCGTTCCAGGTAATGGTCATACGTTATTCCTTGCTGATACGGCCGAGCGTGGTGCCAAACGAATAGTAGGGCATGGCCAGCTGGGCACCGAGCAGGCTGGCACGGCTGTCGGCGGCGGCGGAGACCGCGAAGCTGGCGATGCTGGCATCGGCCAACAGGGCGGCGGCGCGCAGGTCTTCGGCAGTGGGACGCACTTCAATCGGGGCCAGGTTGATGACCTTCGCACCGTTGATTTCACTGACGGGGACGGCCTTGACGTTGGAGTTGATGGCGAGCAGGCCGGCCGTAGTGAACAGCGCGGCGGCAGTCAGAGCGAGTAGGTTCGGTGCTTTCATGGCGATACTCCTGTAGTGACCTCGTGGACCGGTGTTGTAGTGAACTATAACACCATAGTTGAGCCCGTCAATAGGCGATCCGGAAATTCGCAACATGACTGATGGCCTATACGGCGGCGGGCCTGGCTAGAGACGGCCCTGGCGGCATTGCCATGGGCGGTCCTGCCTTCGATGCGCATCCTGCGCCTGGGGTTTAGTGGCCGGCAGGGCCGCACATCAGCTGTCGCGCATGACAGGCATCACCTCGTCACGGCCGCAACGCGCCGCTTCTGCTTCAATAAGCGGGTTCACTCACAAGGAGCGACTGCATGGATTTCGGCCTGACCGGTCGTGTCGTGGTGATCACCGGCGCCAGCAAAGGCATCGGCCTGGCCTGCGCGGCCGCCTTCGCCCGTGAGGGGGCGATCGTGATCGGTATCTCTCGCTCGTCCGAACATCTGCATACGGCCAAACACGAGCTGCAGGCGCTGGGCCTGCACATCCACGTGGAGCCGGCCGACCTGAGCGACAGTGTGGCGGCGCAGATGGTGATGGAGCGCATTGAAGACGATCACGGCCCGATCGAAGTGCTGGTGAATTGCGCCGGCGCCGCGCGACGGACACCGCCGTCCGAGCTGGATGCGCAGGCAGTGCACGCCGCGATGCAGGCCAAGTACTTCACATACATGCACGCGATCGATCCGGTGATCCGTCGCATGGCGACGCGCGGCAAAGGCGCCATCGTCAACGTGGTGGGGCAGGGTGGACGCCAGGCCAATCCTGTGCACATCGGCGGCGGCGCAGCCAATGCCGCATTGATGCTGGCGTCGGTCGGCTATGCCTCGGCGTATGCCGACAAGGGTGTGCGGGTTAACGTGATCAATCCTGGCATCACTCGCACCGGACGCATGCAGGAAGGGTTGCAGGCCTCCGCACGCGCCAGCGGACGTGCCGTGGAGGAGCTGCTATCCGCACAGGTTGCCAGCATCCCCATGGGACGTGTCGCCGAGCCGGAGGAGGTTGCCAACGTGGCGCTGTTCCTCGCCTCGTCGCTGGCCAGTTACGTGACGGGCGCGGTGATTCCGATGGATGGCGGCAAGACGTCGGTGATCTAAGTTATTCGTCGCGGCTGAAGCAGAAGCCGAAATAGCGGTCGAGCGAGTGATCCGGATGGAACGGGATCAGGCAGCTGCGTTGCTGATTTTCCCAGCGATCCTTTAGCCCATAACCAAGAGTCTTCAGGCTGTGGATGAACTCGCGCTCGGCGGTGATGCGGTAAGGGCAGCACGCGGTGCCCATGTTCTGCACGGTGAAGTACGACGCGCTCATATGGATCGGCACGGAGTTGAGCAGCAAATGACGGGGCGCGCGCGGCAGCTTGCTGAGGAAATCCGCCAGCGTGTAATCGAGGTATTGCAGCGATCCGGCGGCGAACAGAATGTCCGCGCCGCTCGCTTCTTCGGAGCGGTCGGTGAAGTGGAGCCGATGCTGTTCGTCGTTGCTTTCCGCCCAGGCTCTACCAGCGACAGTCACCGCGGGTACGTCATGCACTAGCCAGCGCAGTGCCGCTGGGTAGCGCACATAGCGTTGATAGGCGTAGTAGGCGATGCCGATATGCCCTCCGAGATCGAACACGGAAGTGCTGCCGCTTTCGAAGAAGGTCGACAGCCACAGCATGATGGGATAGTCGTTGAGATAGACGCGCCGCGTGCGTTCCCGATACAGCTCGGCCGAGGGTGGATTGTCATAGCCCGAGGCGCGGGAGGTGGGCACGCTGGACAGGGCCTCCGCAAAGCTTGGGTAGACCCCTCGATACATGTTGTGGGTCAGCGAGGTGTGTGCGAAGAAGCGCCGTCTGTAACTGGCATTGAGGTAATGCCGCACACCGGGCAGCGTGGATACGTGCTCGCGCACGGCGCGCATGGTCGACTGCATGTCCATAGCCCTGTTTCGCTTCGGTTATGGGGCATTTACTACGGCACGACCATGGGCGGCGCCATCCGACACTTGGCGGGCGTGGGCTGACCAGGTGGCATAGGCCTGATGGTTTTCGCATGCTGAGCCGATGCATGCGGCCGGGGATTGCGCTGTTTTTCTGGATAGTCCATCCAGCCCGGCGCGGCTGATCACGCGGGGCCGGCTGCCTAAACTCGAGTCTTCGCCACACGCATACGAGGAGACTGTCATGGCAGACCATTCGATCAAGGGCAAAACCGTACTCATCGCCGGTGGCGCCAAAAATCTCGGCGGGCTGATCGCCCGCGATCTGGCGCAGCAGGGCGCCAAGGCGGTGGCTGTCCACTACAACAGCGCGGGCAGCAAGGCGGACGCTGATGACACGGTTGCCGCGATCCAGGCCACAGGCGCCAAGGCAGTGGCGTTGCAGGCCAACCTGACCACCGCGGGCGCCGTCGAGAAGCTATTCGCGGACGCCGTCGCAGCCGTAGGCCGGCCGGATATCGCCATCAACACGGTCGGCAAGGTGCTCAAGAAGCCGTTTACGGAAATCAGCGAAGCGGAATACGACGAGATGACGGCGGTGAATTCCAAATCCGCGTTCTTCTTTCTGCGCGAGGCTGGCAAGCACCTCAACGACAACGGCAAGATCGTGACCCTGGTGACCTCGCTGCTTGGTGCGTTCACGCCGTTCTATGCCGCCTATGCCGGCACCAAGGCGCCGGTGGAGCACTTCACCCGCGCGGCCGCCAAAGAGTTTGGCGCACGCGGTATTTCCGTGACCGCCGTGGGGCCGGGGCCGATGGATACGCCATTCTTCTACCCGGCCGAGGGCGCGGATGCCGTGGCTTATCACAAGACGGCCGCCGCGCTTTCGCCCTTCAGCAAAACCGGCCTGACCGATATCCAGGACGTGGTGCCGTTCATTCGCCATCTGGTGAGTGATGGCTGGTGGATCACTGGCCAGACCATCCTTATCAATGGCGGCTACACCACCAAGTAGTGGCTTGTTATGGAGGCGGCCGCGAGCTATTCGAGGTCGCGCTCCCATCCACGGAGCACATCGTCATGGACAATCGATTCCAGTCGATCTTCGATGTACAGCAATCGCACTTTCGCAGTGACATCACCAAGTCCTACGAATGGCGCATCGAACAGCTCGATGCCATGGAGCGCATGCTGCAGGAGCGTCGGGACGAATTCTGCGCTGCGCTCTACCAGGACTTCGGCAAGCCAGTGTTCGAGCAACTGTTCGAGATCACGGTGCCGACCGGTGTCATCAAGTACTACCGCGACAATCTGCGGGAGTTGATGGCGCCACAGCCCGTACCGATTCCCAAAGGGTTGGAAGAAACCGGCAATCGCGGCGTGATCCTGAAGGAGCCGTATGGCGTCACGCTGGTGATCGGCCCATTCAATGCACCCATCCTGCTGTTGCTGGATCCCGCGATCGCCGCGCTGGCGGCGGGCAATACGGTGATCCTGAAGCCAGCGAATACCACGCCAGCCACCGCGGCGCTGTTCCAGAAGTATGTGCCGCGGTACTTCAAACCAGAAAATGTGACTGCGGTGACCGGCGGGCGCGAAGAGATTGCCGACTTGCTGAAGCTGCGTTTCGATTTCATCTTCTTCACCGGCAGTTCGGCGGTAGGCAAGGTGGTGATGCGTGCGGCAGCCGAATACCTGACGCCGGTGATCCTCGAGCTTGGCGGGCAGAATCCGACCATCGTCGATGAAACAGCGAATCTGGATATCGCCGCCGACCGCATTGCGTGGGGGCACAACGCCATCTCCGGGCAGTGGTGCATCGCGCCGGGTTACGTCTATGTGCATGAGAGCGTGGCGGAAGCCTTTCTCGAGCGGTTGAAGGCGTCGGTGATCCGGATGTATGGCGCCGACCCGCAACAGAGTCCGGACTTCGCGCGCATGATCAGCGAGCATGACGCCGAGCGCGTGGCCTCTTATATTTTGCCGGAGAAAGTCGTGCTGGGCGGGCGCTCGGACATCAAGGCGCGCTACGTCGAGCCAACCATTCTCTATCCATCCAGCTGGGACGATCCGGCCTTGCAACAGGAAGTGTTTGGCCCAGTGTTGCCAGTGATGCCGTACAGCGACCTGCGCGAAATCGTAGAGATCATGAAGCGCAAGCCGAAATCGCTCGCCGCCTATATCTTCAGCAAGAACCAGGAGCACATCGACTATGTGCTGCACAGCCTGTCTTTCGGTGGCGGCTGCGTGAACCAGACCAACCTGCATTGCTGGATCGACAGCTTGCCGTTTGGTGGGGTGGGGAATAGCGGCATGGGTAAGTACTACGGCAAAGCCGGTTTCGACGCACTGAGCAATACCAAGGCGATGTTGATCGGCAACCCCGATGTCGAGCTCGATGTGTTTCCGCCGTATGCCGGCAAGGACATCGCCAAGAGCTTGAGTGTTTTTTCCTGAGCGGAGCTAGCGGGTATGCACACACTCATGGTGGTGAGCGGCGGACTGTTGTTGCTGGTGACCTTTCTATGGTTTGGCAGCCTATGGGGTAACGATGCCGCTGCACTGGCGCTGGCCGCCAAGGTGTTCGTGCCCGTGTGGCTGGTGGTTTCCCTCGTCAATCTTTGGGTGGGCGTGAGCCATGCCGGTTATAGCGTGCGTGATGAGCTGCCGGTTCTACTGATCGTGTTTGCGATCCCTGCAGCCGTAGCGGCGGTGGCCGCCTGGCACTTTGGTCATTCGTAATGCTGGCGGCAATGAAGTTCCAGGCGGGTACCGCTTGCCGGACTGCACCCTCGGATGTCGTGACGTTCTGGCGTAACGCCGGGCCAGGGCTATGGTTCGCGAAGAACTCGGCCTTTGATCGGCGATTCCGAGAGCGCTTCCTGAGTGCTTACGAGGCCACAGCCGGGCACGCACTGAATGGCTGGCAGGCATCACCCCTTGGGTCACTGGCGTTGCTTCTGTTGACCGATCAGTTTCCCCGCAATGCCTTTCGCGGTACGGCCCGCATGTACGCGACCGATGGCTTGGCGCGTGCTTTTGCCCGCACCGCTCTGGCCAGGAGCTACATGGCCGCCGTCGATCCCGACCTGCGGCTGTTTTTCTGCCTGCCTTTTGCGCACTCGGAAGATGTCGCCGATCAGGCGCTTTCGGTGGCGCTCAATGCGCAACTGGGGCAGCCATGGCTGGCGCATGCCCAGAGTCATCAGGAGATCATCCGGCGCTTCGGCCGCTTTCCCCATCGCAACCCGCTGCTGGGGCGAACAAGCACCCCTGAGGAGCAGGCCTTTCTCGATCAAGGCGGTTTTGCGGGATGATCAGAAGCATGCCGAACAGCCCCTTCGCGCGTGCAACGGTATAAAGAGAAGCCATGGACCGACTCGCCCAGTACCGCCTTTTCATCCAGGTTGCCGAGATGGGCAGCTTTATTCGCGCCGCCAACGCGCTGGAACTGCCGCGTGCCTCGGTGTCCGCTGCTATCCAGCAACTGGAAGCGAGCATGGGTGTGCGGCTGCTACATCGAACCACCCGTCAGGTACGTGTAACAGCGGATGGCGAGCAGCTGCTGGAGCGCGCGCGGCAACTCTTGGCGGAGGCGGAAGACATCGAGCAGATGTTTCTCGCCCATCAGCGCAAGGTGGTCGGGCGCCTCAACGTGGATGCGCCCAGCCGCATCGCCCGGCGGCTTATTGCGCCGGCATTGCCCGGGCTGCTGCGCCGCTACCCGCGCCTGCAATTGATGCTCGGCTCCACCGACCACGCCATCGACCTCGTGCAGGAGGGCGTCGATTGCGCCGTGCGCATCGGCACCTTGCATGACAGCCGGCTGGTGGTGCACCCGCTCGGTCGTATCACCCTGATCAATTGCGCCAGCCCGGCCTACCTCCGCGACAACGGGATACCCGCCACACCGAAGGATCTAGCCAAGGGCCATCACGCCATCGGCTATGCCTCATCCACCAGCGGACGGGAGCTGCCGTGGGAATACATGGCAGCGGATGGCGAACATCTCGACGCCATGCCCAGCCGCGTTGTCGTCAACAATGCAGAGAGCTATATCGCCTGCTGCCTCGCCGGACTGGGGCTGATCCAGATTCCCCGCTACGACGTACAGCATCTGCTCGACGCAGGGCGGTTGGTGGAGGTGATGCCAGACTTCCGCGCAGCGTCGATGCCAGTGTCATTGATCTATTCCCACAGGCGGCAGCGCTCGCACCGACTCAATGCATTCATTGAGTGGTTCGGAGCTTTGATGCGACCGCATCTGGAGTCTTGAGCTGGCCAACAAGAGGCCGTCTGCTTGATCGGCAAGTCCAAGTACGCCGCATACAAGCAGATAGCTTCTACTGATAGCCCCACTTCCACATCAGGTCATTGGCACTGTTCATCAGCGCCCGTCGATAGGCGTCGATGATCATTCGGGCGTCGCTACTGAGCCCGATATCGATGGAACGATCCAGCGCCGCAAAGATCGCGTGCGCTGCCGCCGCATCGTGTTCGAGGTTCGCGTAAACATCACCGTCGGGGCGGAAGTTTCCGCTGACGCAGTGCATCGGTGTTTTAAGCTGCATGGCCGGGCCCTCATGCAGGAAGGTAGTCGCGGATTAGAGCAAGGAGCGCGGGCGGAGTACACATGCCGAATGGTGTATGGGGGGGCGGCCAAGGCGTAGGAATAGGGGCGTAGGGTGATCGTCTCTTGGCAGTTAACGGCCGCTAGGTAACAAGTAGGCAAATTTTTTGCTGTCGAAGCTCACCTGGAATGCTTCGAGCCGGGTGCTGCCTTTGATCTTGACGACATCGAGCGGAAATAGACCTGAGCCCGGGTAGTCGCTCGCGATCGTTACTTCGTACCTGACGTCCTGCATGGCCGCCTTGGTTTGAGGAATCTTGCTGATGTCGGCGAATCCGGTTTTGTGGGCCATCACAATGCTGTAGTCGGCTACCACCGTGCCTTGCCAGATTCCGCCGCTGACAAACAGCCAGCCATAGTCCCCTTGATTACTGAGCTTCACGAAGCTGGCCTTGTTGCAGCCGCAGTAACCGGCGGTGCCGAAGTCCATAGCGTTGTCCAACGCCAGGTAGGTCCAGCCACCCTTAGCGTCGAGCTGGATCTTGAAGGCGCCCATCAAGCCTGGGTCGTTCTGGCTGTAGGCATAGTGGCCGTCATCGCGGATGTCGTACGCATTGGCGGCATAGAAATACAGCTGCTTGCCCTTGGTGCTATCGATTACCTCAGGGGCACTAGGGCGCATGCAATAAGTCGTTGCGTCGCGCTGCTCAGTCGTATGGGCGAAGGTCCAGCAGGCATGCTTGGTGTCGTACTGGCTGCCGTACTGATCGTCCATAACGGCCTTGACGATGGCATTTATGTTGAGAGAAGAGGGGGTGGGAAGCGCGAAAGCGTGGTGGCCGACTAGCAACAGTGGCAGGCCAAAAAAGCCCGCGATAGTCATATTGTTCATGAGCATCTCCTTTGCAAAAAAGTCGCGCGCCTGCGCGGTCCGGCCCAGCCATGCCGGGCTTTCGAAGTTTACATGTCGATGGCGTCCCTATCGTTCGCATCCAGGTGCGGCACACCGTGCTCATAACGCGGCGTGCCGCGGGATGATCACAGGGCGCTAAGGTCGCACCAACGGCTCGTGACCGAGCGACTCGGCGTATTGACTGAGGAAGTAGATCGCGGCGAACAAGCCTTCGGTATGTAACGCACCGAGAGGCCACTGGCCGGGTTCCGTTGGCATGCCATGCGCCTGCGTCTCGCGAAACGTTTCGCTGTTTGCAAGCAGGCAGGAAATCGTATTGATCGCCATGGCGATGCCGGTGTGCTTGGCGGCCAGTCGTTGCCGCGGTTCCTCCGCCGTCTCCTCTAGAAAGAACGGATGGCCGAGGGGATTGGTGGGTTTGTCATCGGGGGGAACCGATGAGCGTGCTCGTGCCGTATGATCGGGCGTAGCCACAATCAACTCTCCAATAGTTGGTTTGGTTAGCGGGTCGTATGGGTTGCCCCCCATGCGGTCCGCGCTTCTTCACTGCATCGCTGCAATGGTCACCAACGTAGCCCTTCGAGAGACGGCGTTGGTGACCGGCCGAACTTAGCAGATGGTGGTGAGTAGGTATGTAGGTGTTTGCCGCCTTGCTATAGCGGCTTTAATGTTCCGGCATGTAACTTGAGCGCTGAGTTTGATCGGTCATAGAAACCCGAATTGTTTCGCGACCACGGTCACTCCTCTGGTTTCAGTTGGCATCGCACCCTTGACGTTTGGCCGAAGATGCGCCGGCGATGGTTGTACGGCGTGCGAGGAGGGCGGCTTGAAACTTGATAGTCATGGCTCCATGCCTTTTCCTACATCAACCAGCACGGAGCATGGCAATGGCGGCTACACCTTCAGAGATTACTCGTGACATTGTGATAGCTATGATTAACCGTCAGAGCAGCAATATCGGAAGTGGCTTGCCCGATGAAGCAGCAGAGACGGTGGTCAAGGTATTTGAGGTCATCCACAAGAAGGTCCTGGAACGCTGGCAGAGTGAATGACGGCCGCTTGACGTCGTTTCAGCTCGCGTTCTAGCCATCATCGAACAAATTCGCCCGGCCGCTGAGCCGGGTGTTTTTGTGAGCACGTCTATGGTTGCTTTGCCGGACTCCATGGTTTGCACATGTCATGGCAACAGCCACGGGCGCGTGCTGGTCGCTGTAGGTCACCCTATCCGCATTCCACTCGTCGCGGATCAACGCGGCGGTGGTCATGTGCGACATGCTGTCCGGCCCGCGGTACGGCGTTTTTTTTGAATACCTCGACTGCAACGTTATTAGGCTCACATCGCTGGCACGGGCAACCACTGATCGCTTGATTTTTAGTCAATTGTTCCCCAGCGACAGTAACCTGACGGACTGCTAAGCCGGCCGGAGTGACGGCTCTGCCCTTTGCACGTCAATTGCCACCAAGCGATTCATGTAGTCGACGGAGGGGCGGAATTTTACGCCAATGCCGGTGGATCGATCCGACAAAAGGGCTTCGTCCGTGATGCTCGAAACGTGAAAGAAGTACTCCTCACTATCACTGGTTCGGATAAATCCAAACTTTCCACTGCTGTGGAACCGCGCAAGGTAGCCCCGCTCCCAGAGATCAAGTTCGCTGTTCTGGATCGAGCTATCCCTCGCGCACTGTTGCGTATGACACGTCTCGTCGATCCAGTTGAGGAGAGCTTCCGCCTTAGCGTAGGGCTGGGTTCCCGGAACCAGCTGGTTTCTAGCCTGGACGGCACTCCTTCTAATCCGTGTCAGCCTATCAAACATTTTTTGATCAGGATTCTGGATCTTTTCAAAATACTCGCGAAGCGATTCTAGCGAATCAATTGCCCGCATCGGCTCCTGATTGTTGGCCGAGGAGTCGGCTTTACGACACCGAATCTGAATTTGCAGATCGACAATTTTTGTTTGAACGCGCTCATGGCAGTTCGTCATGGTTGCAAGGGAGGCAAGGATCTCCTCCGCCCGATCAAATCGGCCTAAGTATAAGCAGCATCGAGCGTATTCAAGTCTGGGTTCGGGATTCTCGGGCAACAGGTTCATAGCGATCTCAAGCTCGCGAGCTGCGTGATCCGCATCGTGCAGATCGCGTAAGAGGAACCCAGCAAACATAGTCCTCGCGTTGGCCGCCTTTGGCTCTGTCTCTATGGCGCGTTCGTAACTGTCGTACGCCTGACTCGCGTTACCAATCAGGGCATTGATCCATCCTTCTACTCGGTAACACTCATAGAAGTCAGGTGAAAGGATCTTCGCCTTCTCGACGAGCTTCAATGACTCCTCGAAATCGCGATCTTTTGCCAGGCTAAGTGCATCGCGCAAATGCTTGGCGATCACCCAGTCACTTCTTCCACGCATATGTATTGTGTATGGGGATAGTGGATTCCGCTTGGCTGCATTGAGCTGCTCTTCGCTTCCACTAATCAGTTTGTTCTTGAGTGAAAGAAGTTTGACCTGCAGCTCTTTTGCAGCAGGGTAGAACTTTGTTAGGTAGGCGCGAGCCAACTGAGATAGCTCATATCGGCTTTCATACGTGTTGCCAAGATGCGAGCTATTCATAAGGAACATATTGGTCCTCATCAGCTCTTGTACGGCTTTCAGAAGCTCGTCCTCATCCATCTCCGTAAGGTAGGAGAGTTCGGCGACCGTATAAGATCCTCCCAAGGCCAATAACGCACGGACGATGCTGCGGGCTTCACTCGATATTTGGTCGAAAACGTTGGAAAGGCAAAATTTCAGGAACATCTTCTCGTCGGCGAGAACTTCCTCAGGTCGGCGTCCCATTTGAACAGCGGAAACGAACCATTTGATGTGGAGCGGATTGTTCCTCATCCGCCGGCAGTAAGCCCCCACCTTGTCATTCGAAGTACTGGCAAGTCGCCCCGTACTTCTGACATCTGCGGTTGCACGAAGCAATTGAATTGCCTCGGCGTCAGTCAAACCCTCCAGCTTGACAGGAAATTCAAAGGCGCCAAGGCCCACTCGAGTGGTGATTAGTATCTTGCTTCCGGCCGGCAAATCTTCGAGCACGTCACGAAGATGATGGTCTAGCACAGTTTCCAGGTTGTCGATGATTAGAAGAATTCTGAAGGTTCTAAGCAGCTCTTTGAGCTCGGCTATCGGGTCATGCGCTTCGCCGCCCAAGAACGCGACTGCGACTTCCATCAGGCCAAGAGACGAATTTATTGCGCCCTTGATTCGCGAGATCTCATTCGCGGTTAATTGAGTTGCCTTCGCCGTCACAAAAATGATCGCTTCGAACGGACAATCCTTCGAATCGAGAATTTCGTACGCAGCCTTCAAGGCGAGCGACGTTTTTCCAAGGCCCCCCTCGCCGACGACAGTAATCACTGGGTAGACGCCCAGGCATGCTCGAACGAGATTTGCGAGCGCCGTCTTTCTTCCTATGAATCCGGTTTCGTCAAAGTCCGGCAGAGGCAAGTTATGCAGTATCTTGGTCGGCTCGTTGTACGCGGGGATCTTGAGCCTTAAAACTTGTTCTGGGCTGCCCTCCAGTTCTGACACCATCTTTTCCAAGTTGGGCCAGAATTGTTTCTCGCGAAGTAGGTTCTCTGCCATTTCCGAAGTACGCGCAAGGTCATCGAACTCCAACGGTCGCGCATGCATGACTCTATTTCTGGTAGCGATGAGCCGCTCAAAGGAGCCATTCAATCCCTTAGCCTGATCATTGAGGCGCTCAGGGAGCACCTTATCGTGGCGTCGCAGCAGAGAGTAAAGGTCTCCAAAATCGGTGAACTCAAGTAGGTCAGCAGGCTTGAGTTCTTCGCCGATTTCCGATGGCTCGAACCCAGAGCGAGCCAGAATCGTATTCAGGAGATCATTTCCAAATAGCTCCCGAGACGATATTGCTGGCGCGGCAAATCGAGCCAGACTGTCACGCATATCGAGT
Source organism: Dyella sp. OK004 (assembly GCF_900114495.1). Classification (GTDB taxonomy): domain Bacteria; phylum Pseudomonadota; class Gammaproteobacteria; order Xanthomonadales; family Rhodanobacteraceae; genus Dyella_D. Next base: position 251,912 of record NZ_FOZI01000003.1, read on the forward strand.
TCGACAGATGAGATGAGTGCGTAAAGCGTAAGACGCGATAGGCTCGCAGCCATTGATCAAGCTCCCTGTTCTTGGCTTATCTTGCTCAGAGGCAAAGTCTGACCGATGCCCCTCCCCCAAGAGGTTAGATGCGCATCTACGACCAACAGTCGTACGTGCTCCGCCCCCGACGTGACGCTGAGTGTCCACACAATCCGAGCGTAGGCTACCGAAGGAACACTGAGCACGACAATGAAGCTTTGAGTAGACGCCTTCCACTGTTGCTCCTCTGGCCGCTTTCCGGAGGGGCCAAAAACGGGCTCAGATTCGGTTTTTTGAATATCCTGCTTCCATGCAAACAAAAAAAGCCCGGCGATCTCTCGCCGGGCTTTTTCGTTATTGGTGGAGGTGGCGGGAGTCGAACCCGCGTCCGAAGGCGCTTGACGCCCGGTACTACATGCTTAGCTCGCCGTTGATTCTCGTCCCGCGACAGCACAGCGTGCAAAGCGCATCGAAGGACCAGCCTGCTTGATTTAACCCTGACCGACAGGCGGCAGCTTCGGGCGATCCTGTGATAATGACCCTACATCCACAAGCACAGGCACAAGTGGGTTCGGGAATCAGGCTGCTAGGGCCTGATTGTAGTTGTCGTCGTTGGCAACTATAAGTTTGCGGCTGGATTTACGAGGAAAGCTGCCCCCTCGGCATGCACCAAACTATCTCACTACCCCCGTCGAAGCCATGACACCCCCGGGGAAAAGATTGCTGGAACGCGTCAGTATATGGAGCCGCGGTGGTCTATATCAAGCTTGCGTGGCGGATGGAATCAGCATTTATCGTTGGCGTATGTCGTTAACCACAGGGGTGAGACATGGCAAGGGTTCGTTTGGCTGGCCAAGGGGACGCGGGCTTACTCACGGAGCTGCGTTGCGCCTTTCTTGAAGAGATGGGGCAAAGTTTGCCGGACGGTTTCGCGGACCGTCTGCGTGCGTGGATTGAAGAGGCCATCGCGACGGAGCATCTGTACGCGTGGCTGGCTGAGCAGGAAGGGCGGGTCGTGGGCAGCGCGGCCGTCAATCCCTTTCCGCATTTGCCTTCAGCGAACTACCCGACCGGACGGGGCTGGTATTTGTTGAACGTTTTTGTGAAGCCAAAGCACCGGGGTGAAGGCGTCGGGGCCGGGCTTATCGCGGCGGTCGGCTCGGCCGCGCGAGAGCAGGGCGTGGACACGGTGACGCTGCGCGCCGCACCCGGGGCGCGCGGTTTGTATGAGCGCGCGGGCTTTAGTGCTTTGCCGGATGACGCGATGAGCATGTCGCTCGTTTGAGCGACATGGAAAACCCTGGACTCAGGCGAGGCGGTTGTGCGCGCGCATGGTGCGCTGCTTCTCGCGCTGCCAGTCGCGTTCCTTCTCGGTGTCGCGCTTGTCGTGTGCCTGCTTGCCGCGAGCCAGGCCGATCTCGACCTTGACCTTGTTGCCTTTCCAGTACATCGCGATGGGCACCAAGGTGTAGCCCTTGCGCTCGACCGCGCCGATCAATTGATCAATTTCATCCCGGTGCAGCAGCAGTTTGCGCGTACGGCGGTCTTCCGCAATGACGTGCGTGGATGCGCTGATGAGTGGCGGGATAGAAGTACCGATCAGATAGAGCTCGTTCTTCAGGACAATGGCGTAGCCGTCGCCGAAGTTGATACGCCCGGCACGCAGTGCCTTCAGCTCCCAGCCCTGCAACGCGATGCCGGCTTCGTAGCGCTGATCGATGTGGTACTCGTGGCGGGCGCGCTTGTTGAGCGCGATGGTGCCGCCACCCTTGTTGTCTTTGTCCTTAGCCTTGGCCATGTCCGCTAAACTTCGGGCTGCTTGCCCTGCTGTTGACCCGGCTGCATAGGCCGGACCCTGAGTGATGTTGATGAGGCTGACGTGATCGAGATCCGCCGCAGCGCGCTGGTGAAGTATTCCCCGGCGCAAATGTTCGACCTGGTCAATGCGGTCGAAGCATACCCAAAGCGTTTCCCCTGGTGTGCCGGCGCCGATGTGCTCGAGCGTGGAGACAACATGCTGGTGGCGCGGTTGGATCTCAAGTTTGCCGGATTCCGCCAGAGTTTCACTACCCGCAATACCACTGAGCCTCCGCATCGCCTGCAAATGAGCCTGGTCGACGGGCCGTTCCGGAGCCTGGAGGGTGTGTGGGACTTCACGGCGCTAGGCGATAGTGGCTGCAAGATCGCTTTTGCGCTCGACTTCGACTATGCCGGCAAGCTGGGTGGCACTGCCTTGAAACTGGGCTTTCAGGGCTTGGCCAGCCGCATGGTGGAGGATTTCTGCCGCGAGGCGGAGCGCACTTATGGTTGAGCGCATCGCCATCGAGGTGGTTTACGCCGAACCCGGGCGCCAGTGGCTGCACCAAGTCTCGCTGCCTGCCGGCAGCACGGTGATGCAGGCCATCGAAGCTTCGGGTATCGCGGCCGCGGTGCAGGGCTTGCAGATCGACCCGGCGCGACTCGGTGTGTTTTCGCGAAAAGCAGGGCCGGACGATGTACTCAGCAATGGCGACCGCGTGGAGATCTACCGGCCGCTCACGCTTGATCCGAAAGAGGCGCGCCGGCGGCGCGCGCATGAAAGCTGAGAGCGGCGATTACTTGCCGTCGTTGTCCTTCTTCTCTTCTTCCGGCGTCTTGGTCTTGTCGCCCGACGTCTCGTCCACCGGGTAGCCGGCGCGGAACTTCTTCTGCTGCTCGACCAGCTTCTTGGCGTCTTCCGCGAAGAAATCGCCTTCGGTGCGCACCAGCGTGTCGTTGTTGAAGGCGAGGCTCAAGGTGCGAACCTTGATCGGACCGCCGCGATGCTGCTGGGTGGAGACGTAGTCCCAACGGCTCTGGTCAAACGGCGTCGCCACTGAGGGCGAGCCCATCAACACCAGGACCTGGCGCTTGGTCATGCCGGGCTTGAGCTGCTCCACATTCTTCTTGTCGAGCAGGTTGCCCTGCTGCACGTCGGGGGTGTAGATGAGTCGGCAGCTGGCCAGCGAAAGGCCAAGCAAGGCGAAACCCAGCGTGCGAATCAACTTGTGCATGCGTGTTGCGTCCGGATCGTGAAGGTGTCGGATGATACACTAACGGCTTGGCGGGACTGAGCGAGCCGGGAGTGAGCTATGGAACAGGAAACCAAGGAACTGCGCAAAGCCGGGCTGAAGGTCACGCACCCCCGCATGCGCATCCTGCAGATCCTTGAGGAGGAGGAGGTCCATCACCTCACCGCCGAGGACATCTACAAGAAACTGCTTGACCACCAGGAAGACATCGGCCTGGCCACGGTCTACCGGGTACTCACCCAGTTCGAGGCCGCCGGCATCGTGGTCAAGCACAATTTCGAAGGCGGCCAGGCCGTCTACGAACTCGACCGCGGCAAGCATCATGACCACATGATCGATGTGGACAGCGGAAAAGTGATCGAGTTCGTCAGCGAAGAGATCGAGCGCCTCCAGCAGGAAGTCGCGGCCAAGCACGGCTACGTGATCGAGGATCACAGCCTGGTGCTCTACGTGCGGCCCAAGTCGCGCTCTAAATAAGGCAGGGACGATCCATGGAGAGGCCGGTGGCGGCAGCCATCGGCTTTTTTTGTTGCCGGACGGCTGGCAGGGCAGGTCGGCGGCGGCATCGGCAAAAACACACGCCCATAAAAAAAGCCGCGGATGGACTCCTGTCCACCCGGCGGCTGACCGTTACCGATTGGTTTCCTGACGGGGCGAGTTGCTCGCAGTGTCAGGCTTTACCACCGGTATCGGCGGAACGGCATCCTGCCGTTCTTCATGCCCACCGTCCCCACGGTTGGCATGGCTCACCATCTTGCGATGGTGGCTCCCCCACATCGATGGGAAGGATGCTAACGAACCGTTCACATCGGTGGTATCGGAATATTTCCTATGCCGGGGAACTTATAAGCGAGGTGTGAAGCCGTTGGCATTGCTGCTGCGCAGCAGAATTCGCAGGTGCACGCCCTGGGATTCCGGGCGCAGGCGAAACAGACCACCTAGCGAGGTCACGCGGTCGCGCATGCCCTGCAAGCCGCGGCCGCCGCGTGGCATGCGTGTGGGCAGGCCTACGCCGTCATCGCGGATATCCAACAAGGCCAAGGTGCCGCTCTGGCGCTCGCCGATACGCAGGCGCAGTTGGAAGGTGGACGCTTGTGCATGCTTGACCGCGTTGGTGGCGCTTTCCTGCACCAGGCGATAGATCGCGGTGCGGGTGTCCTCGTCCAGCAGGCGCGGATCGCCGTGCAATTCGGTTTGATAGATCATGCCGGCGGTGGTCAACAGGTCGCGGATCGGGCCTTCGTCCAAGGCGCGCAACAGACCGAATTCATCGAGTACGGCGGGACGCAGGTCATCCAATAGACGATGCAGGGCGCGGCGCATGTGGCCGAGGATGCTGCTGATCGAAGTACCGATATCTTCCATGCCCGCCTGGGCGAGACGCGACTGCGCAAGTTTCAGATGGGTGTGGATGGCGGTGAGGTTCTGGCCGAGTTCGTCGTGCAGTTCGGCAGCCATGTGGCGGCGTTGGTTTTCCTCGGCTTGCAGATTGCCGCGCGCCGCGTCGCGCAGTTGGCGTGCGAGTTGATCGAGGCGTCGATTGACGGCTGCCAGATAGACGTTCTGCTCGGCCACGCGCTCGCTACTGCGGCGCAAGGCATCGGTGGCCGCACCTAGCATCAGGGCGCCGGTGCCTGCCACGGCGAGAAACAGTTGCGCCGTGGCATCGGAAGCAGGGCGACCGACAAAATGATCGACCAGGGTCATGCCGAGATTGGAAATCAGCATGGCCAGGCTGGCGCCGCGCCAGCCATGGCGGAACGCGAAAAACAGCACCGGTGCGAGCGAAAGGATGCGCGCGAACTGAGGCTGTGGTGATGGGTGCGAAGAGAGCAGCAGCAGAATCGCCAGCGCCGGCAACATCACCAGCAATCCATCCATGGTCAGGTTGGCCAGCGCACGATGGTTGATGTGCGCGCGGAACAACATGATCAGCAGCGGCACTACCAGCAGCGTGCCGACATAGTTGCCGAGCAGGTCCTGGCCGAGCGCCCGCATCAGCAGATCGGACGAGGGCATGACGTGGATCATGCTCAGCAGGGCGGCATCGACCACGGTGGTCGCCGCCACGGTGAAGGCGGCGGAAAGCAGCAGGCGCGAGACGTCTTCCGGGTCGCGCATGCTCACGTGGAGCTGGGCGCGGCGCATCAATGACAGGCAGATCACCACCACGATCGGCTCGGGCAGCTCGCCGGCCACGAAGCCCACCCAGCCCAGCGGCAGGCCCTCGGCCACGGTGATCAGGCCGGTGGCGGCAAATTCGGCACCCAGCAGCCACGGCCACATACGCATCGGCGACAGCAGCAGGGCGCCGAAACGGAGGCCATAGGGGAGCATCCAGTAGGGCTGCTCGGTGGGCCACAGCAACAGCCACAAAAGGAAGTAGCCGATGCAGATAAAGATGCCGGTCCAGGGCAAAAACAAGGGTTTCGGTAACATGTTGCGATGGTACATGTGCGGCCCCGGGAATCTCTAAGGGCGCGCCGGCCGGAAAGGGCGTGGCAGCCCGTGTGCAACGGCGCAGCCCTGCTATACAGTGAAGGCATGTACAGCATTGTCCTGGTCGACGACCACGCCATAGTCCGCGAGGGGTTCAAGCGGCTGATCGAAATGGAGCCTGACCTCGAGGTGGTGGCGGAGTGCCGTAGCGCCGACGATGCCGTGGAGGCGGTAAGCCAGCGTCGCCCGGATCTGGTGGCACTGGATCTGTCCCTACCTGACGGCAGCGGCCTGCCGTTGATCGAGCATCTGCGCAGCGTCGCCGACGAAACACGCATCGTGGTGCTGAGCATGCACGACGGCGAACCCTATGTTTCCGAAGCCCTGCGTCGTGGGGCCAGCGGTTATGTCACCAAGGGCGTGGCGCCGGAGGAACTGGTTGCCGGCCTGCGTGCGGTGATGCAGGGCGAGTGCTTCCTCAGCTCCGACCTGCGCCAGCGCCGCGCGGAACGTCCCAGCGAAGTGCTGGATCCGATCCATCGCCTCACTACGCGCGAGCGCGAAGTGTTCCTGCTGCTGGCAGTTGGGCGTGCGCCTAAGCAAGTGGCCGCGGAGCTGGGGATTGGGCAGAAGACCGTCTACATCCACCGCGCCAGCCTGATGGGCAAGCTGGGTGCCGGTTCGGAACTGGACCTTTACCGCATGGCCAGCGAACGCGGCCTGCTGCCGTCCCGCGACAGCAAGGTCTGATCAGGCCGTCTGCGCGCGGTCCAGCATCTGCTTGGCGTGGGCGCGGGTCTCGCGAGTGATTTCGACGCCGCCCAGCATGCGTGCCAGCTCGTCGCGGCGACCGCCAGCGTCGAGCTTCTCGATCCGCGTATGCGTGGAAGCGCCGTCGCTGTGCTTGCTGACGCACAGGTGGGCATGTCCCTGAGCCGCCACCTGGGGCAGGTGGGTCACGCACAGCACCTGACGTTGGCCGCCCAGCGCGCGCAGCTTCTGGCCCACCACTTCGGCCACCGCACCGCCGATGCCGGTGTCGACTTCGTCGAAGATCATGCTGCCGACGGTGTCCTTGCCCAGCGTGGCCACTTCGATGGCCAGACTGATGCGGGCCAGTTCGCCGCCCGAAGCGACCTTGCGCAGCGCGCGCGGCGGTTGGCCGGGATTGGCGCTGACCAGCAGTTCGCATCGTTCGCGGCCTTGCGGGTCGGGTTCGTCGCCTGCGGTGGCTTCCAGTTCGATCTTCAACAGGCCGCCAGCCATGCCGAGCTCGGCCATCAGGCTGCTGACTTCTTTGCCGAGCTTGGTAGCAGCGGTTGTACGAGCCTTGCTCAGCTTGCCGGCGGCGGTGTCGTAGTCGCGCTGCAGTTGATCGCGTTGTGCCGCGAGGCGTTCCAGCGCATCGCCGGCACCTTCCAGTTCGGTCAGCTCGGCGCGCACGGCGACGGCTTTTTCGTGTAGCTCGGCGACCGGCGTGCGGTGCTTGCGCGAGAGTTCGTGCAGTCGGGTGAGGTGGGTGTCCACCTCGGTGTAGCGCTCGGGATCGAGATCGACATCCTGCGCGTAGCGGCCAAGACCGTCGGCAGCTTCGCCCAATTGAATGGTGGCGTTGTCGAGCAGCTCCCGCAGCGGTGCAAGCCTGTCGTCCAGTGTGGCGAGCTTGTCGAGCTCGGCATGCGCGCGGGCGAGCGAGCGGCGCAGGGCCAGTTCGCTGTCACCATCGATCAGTTCGGCGACGCCGGCAGCGCCCTCGGCAAGGCGCCCGGCATTGGCAAGCCGCTTGTGGCTGGCTTCGAGTTCGGTCAGCTCGCTCGGCGGCAGCGCCCATTGCTCTAGTTCGCCAGCCTCGTGGCGCAGTAGTTCAAGGCGTTCCTCGCGGTCTTCGCCGCCGCTCAACTTGCGGATGCGTGCGCCGACATCGCGCCATTGCAAGGCGTGGCTCTGCACCTGGGCAAGCAAGGTCTCATGGCCGGCATACGCGTCGAGCAAGGCGAGCTGGTGAGCCCGCGAGAGCAGGGCCTGATGCTCGTGTTGACCGTGGATTTCCACCAGCAACGTGGTCAGCTCGCCGAGCTGGCTGGCGCTGGCCGGGCGTCCGTTGATCCAGGCGCGCGAGCTGCCTTCGGCGCGGAGCACGCGGCGCAGGCGGCAGCTGCCATCTTCCTCGTCCAGCTCTTCGCGGCGCAGCCAGTCGCGGGCTTCGGGCAGGTTGGCCAGATCGAATTCGGCGGCCAGTTCGGCGCGATCGCTGCCGGCACGCACCATGCCGCTGTCCGCGCGCCCGCCGGCCAGCAGCATCAAGGCATCGACCAGCAGCGATTTGCCAGCACCAGTCTCGCCGCTGACCACGGTAAGGCCAGGGCCGAAGGCGATCTCGGCTTCTTCAACGACGGCGAAATGGCGGACGTAGAGCGAGGTGAGCATGGGTGGCAGCGTTGGAAAGTCGGAGGATTGTAAGGGCAGAAACGGACAGGTAGCAGCCGGTCCGCACGAACCTGCCCGCGAGCCGGGTATTCCTCATGGCCGCGCCGCTCCCCTTTGGTTTCCGGATTCTTGCAAACTAGGCGGGTAGACCTTATTTCTCTCCTGTCTCACGGATTGCCACAGCGCATGCCCAACCCACTTGGCCACGACATCGATGCTCGCGCACGACGCCTGCTGCGCACGCTGATTGCGCAGTATCTGGTCGACGGCGAGCCGGTGGGATCGCGCACGCTATCCCGCTCGTCGGGTCTGGATGTGAGCCCGGCCACCATCCGCAACATTATGGCTGACCTGGAAGAGGCCGGCCTGGTTGCCTCGCCGCATACGTCGGCGGGCCGTGTGCCCACGCCGCGCGGGCTGCGCCTGTTCGTGGACAGCCTGATTGAACTGCAGCCGCTGCCCGTCGAGGAAATGGCGCGCCTGCAGCGCGAACTGCCGCCGGGGCCGACCACTACCCGGGACCTGCTGGGGAACGTGTCGACCCTGTTGTCGGCGATGACCCATTTCGCCGGGGTGGTCACCGTGCCGCGCCAGGTGGACTTTCCCCTGCGCCATATCGATTTCGTGCCGCTGCCCGATGCGCGAGTGCTGGTGATCCTGGTGTTCTCCGACAATCAGGTGCAGAACCGCGTAGTACAGCTGAGCAAGCCGCTGGATGGCCGCGAGCTGGAGCAGGCCGCCAACTATCTCAATACCCATTTCGCCGGTCTGCGCCTGGACGATATCCGCGAGCACCTGCTGCGCGAATTGCGCGAAGCCAGTAGCCAGCTCAACCAGCTGCTGTCTAGCGCGGTCGAGCTGGCCGCGGCCTCGTTCGCGCCACAGAGCGAGGCCGACGACGTGCTGGTCAGCGGCCAGACCAACCTGATGGGTTACTCGGAATTGGCCAACCTGGACCGCTTGCGCGAGCTGTTCGAGGCCTTCCAGAAGAAAAACGAACTGGTTCAGTTGATGGAAGTCTGTGCCCGGGCCCCCGGCGTGCGGCTGTTCATTGGCGAGGAATCGGGCTTTGCTGCGCTGGATGGATGCAGCGTGGTCACGGCCAGTTATGGCGCGCAGGGGCGCGTGTTGGGGGCGGTTGGGGTGATCGGCCCCACCCGCATGGCCTATGAACGTGTGATCCCAGTGGTGCAGGCCACGGCCGGATTGCTTAGCGACGCCTTGAATCGCGCCGCCACGGCCTTATAAACGCCCACGGGAGGCGGGGTCTGCCCGCAGATTTTGTTGACGGTCGGCACGCTGGTGCCGGCCACGGATGAGATTTGGAGTTATTCATGCAGAACAACGATCCGCAGGCGCCTGAAGCTCAGGCACCGGACGCACAGGCTAGTGCCGAACTCGAGGCATTGAAGGCCCGGGTGGCCGAGCTGGAGGCAGGCAACACGGAGTTGCGCGAAACCGTGCTGCGCGAGAAGGCCGAAATCGAGAACCAGCGTCGCCGTCTGCATCGCGATGTGGAGCAGGCACGCCGCTTCGCCAATGAAAAGCTGCTGAGCGAGCTGCTGCCGGTCTATGACGGACTGGAAAGCGGCCTGTCGGTGGAGGGCGGCGACGTGGCTAGCGTGCGCGAAGGCATCGCGCTGACCCTCAAGTCCCTGCTGAAGATCGCCGAGAACAACGGCCTGGTGCAGATCGACCCGGTAGGCCAGCCGCTGGACCCTGAGCGCCACCATGCCGTGAGCATGGTCGAGGCGCCGGGCCATGCACCCCATACGATCGTCAGCGTGCTGCAGAAGGGCTACGTGCTGAATGATCGTTTGCTGCGTCCTGCACTGGTGGCCGTCGCCAAGGATTGAGATCGCTTTGCGCTGTAGCGCCGGCCTGAACAGCAGGCGCTACAACGGCTTCACCCCTACCACTGAGGTCCGCCGGCACGTTGAATCGCCAAGGCCGGGCCCCATCTGACAAAACAGCGCGGCCGCGGGGCTGCATAGAAATTCGGAGCATAGACATGGGCAAGATCATCGGCATCGACCTGGGCACGACCAACTCCTGCGTCGCCGTGATGGACGGCACGTCCGTCAAGGTCATCGAGAACTCGGAGGGCGATCGCACCACGCCGTCCATCGTGGCTTTTGGCAAGGATGGCGAAGTGCTGGTCGGCGCATCGGCCAAGCGCCAGAGCGTGACCAATCCCAAGAACACCTTTTATGCGGTGAAGCGCCTGATCGGCCGCAAGTTCACCGACAAAGAAGTGCAGAAAGACCTGCACATCGTTCCCTACGGCATCGTTGCCCACGAGAATGGCGACGCCTGGGTGCAGAAAGCTGACGGCACGAATATGGCGCCGCAGGAAATCTCCGCGAAGGTGCTGGCGAAGATGAAGAAGACCGCCGAAGACTACCTCGGCGAGACCATCACCGAAGCCGTCATCACCGTGCCGGCCTACTTCAACGACAGCCAGCGCCAGGCGACCAAGGATGCCGGCCGCATCGCCGGCCTCGACGTCAAGCGCATCATCAACGAGCCGACTGCGGCCGCACTGGCCTATGGCCTGGACAAGAAGGGTGGCGACCGCAAGATCGCGGTATACGACCTGGGCGGCGGCACCTTCGACGTCTCGATCATCGAGATCGCCGAGGTTGACGGCGAGAAGCAGTTCGAAGTGCTGGCCACCAACGGCGACACCTTCCTGGGTGGCGAAGACTTCGACATGCGCGTCATCGACTACCTGATCGAAGAGTTCCAGAAAGAGCAGGGCATCGATCTGCGCAAGGATCCGCTCGCGCTGCAGCGCCTGAAGGACGCCGCCGAGCGCGCGAAGATCGAACTGTCCTCCAGCCACCAGACCGACGTGAACCTGCCGTACGTGACCGCAGACGCCTCCGGTCCGAAGCATCTGAACATCAAGTTGACCCGCGCCAAGCTGGAAGCGCTGGTGGATGAGCTGATCAAGCGCACCATCGAGCCGTGCCGCACTGCGTTGAATGACGCCGGCTTGCGCGTGTCCGACATCAACGAGGTGATCCTCGTCGGTGGTCAGACCCGCATGCCCAAAGTGCAGGAGTCGGTCAAGGACTTCTTCGGCAAGGAGCCGCGCAAGGATGTCAATCCGGATGAGGCTGTGGCGGTTGGCGCGGCGATCCAGGGCGGCGTGCTGGGCGGTACCGTGAAGGATGTGCTGCTGCTCGACGTGACCCCGCTGTCGCTGGGTATCGAGACGATGGGCGGCGTGATGACCAAGCTGATCGAGAAGAACACCACCGTGCCGACCAAGGCCTCGCAGGTGTTCTCTACCGCCGATGACAACCAGACTGCGGTGACCGTGCACGTGCTGCAGGGTGAGCGCGAGCGCGCCAGCGCCAACAAGTCGCTGGGCAAGTTCGACCTGCAAGGTATCGATGCGGCGCCGCGCGGCATGCCGCAGATCGAAGTCACCTTCGACATCGACGCCAACGGCATCCTGCATGTGTCGGCCAAGGACAAGAAGACCGGCAAGGAACAGAAGATCGAGATCAAGGCTGGTTCGGGTCTGTCCGAGGAAGAGATCGCCCGCATGGTCGCGGACGCCGAAGCCAACAAGGAAGAAGACAAGAAGTTCCATGAGCTGGTCGCCACTCGCAACAAGGCTGATCAGCTGGTCCACGCTACGCGCAGCGCGCTGAAGGAGCACGGTGGCAAGGTGCCGGCCGAGCAGCTCAGCACCATCGAGGGCGCGTTGTCCGAGCTGGAGAAGGTCAAGGACGGTGACGACAAGGCCGCCATTGAGGCCAAGGTCGAGAAGCTGGAGCAGGCCGCGCAGTCGCTGTATGCCGCGGCCCAGGGTGGCGCTCAGGCGGATGCCGGCGCGCAGGCGGGCCCGCACGGTTCGTCGCAGCCGGACGACGTGGTCGACGCCGAGTTCACCGAGGTCAAGGACGACAAGAAGTAATATGAGCCGGTCGGCGCTGCCGATCTGACGCAGCCCGTGCCGGGGGTCTTTCCTTGGCGCGGGCTGTTTGTTGAATGGGCATGGATCGCGTGATTCATGTGGACGCGATTCGAGTCGGATGCACGAATGAGCAAGCGTGATTACTACGAAGTCCTCAGTGTCGAGCGCACTGTCACTGAGGTCGAACTGAAGAAATCCTTCCGCCGTCTGGCGATGAAGTACCACCCGGACCGTTGCCCGGACGATCCGCATGCGCAGGAGAAGTTCAAGGAGGCCAAGGAGGCCTACGAAGTACTCTCCGACGCACAGAAGCGCGCGCTGTACGACCAGCACGGCCACTCTGCTTTCGAGCACGGCATGGGCGGTGGTCGCGGTGGCGCCGGCTTTGGCGACATGGGCGATATTTTCGGGGACATTTTTGGCGACATCTTCGGCATGGGCGGTGGTCGCGGCCGCGTGCGCCGTGGTGCGGATCTACGCTATCTGATGGATCTTGACCTCGAAGAAGCCGTGTTCGGCGTCGAGAGGAAGATCGAGGTACCGACCCAGGTCAATTGCCATCATTGCAATGGCAGCGGTTCGGAAGACGGCAAGGTCGTGCAATGCAGGACTTGCCAGGGCCATGGCCGTGTGCGCATGCAGAACGGTATTTTCTCGATTCAGCAGGCGTGCCCGCATTGCGGCGGCAGCGGCCAGGCGATAGAGAAGCCCTGCAGGCAGTGTCGCGGTGAGGGGCGTCTCGAAGAGACCCGCACGCTGTCGGTGAGCATTCCTGCCGGTGTGGATAATGGTGACCGCATTCGTCTGACCGGGCAGGGTGAAGCGGGCCCGGCCGGCGCCGAGTCCGGCGACTTATATGTGGAAGTGCAGGTGCGCGAGCACGCCATCTTCCAGCGCCAGGGCAATGATCTTTATTGCGAATTGCCGATTCGTTTCGCACAGGCGGCGTTGGGCGCCGAGCTCGCTGTGCCGACGCTGGAAGGCGAAGTGCCGATCCAGATTCCTGCCGAAACGCAGACCGGGCAACAATTCCGTTTGCGCGGGCGTGGCGTGAAATCGGTGCGCAATGGTCGTGCCGGCGACTTGATCTGCCATGTGGTGGTCGAAACGCCGGTGCGCCTGACCAAGCAGCAGCGCGATTTGCTCGAACAGCTCGAGGCCACTTTCAGCGAAGGCGATGCTGACAGGCATATGCCGCGTGCGAAGACCTGGGTGGATGGCGTCAAGCAGTTCTGGTCACGCGTGACCTTCTGATCGCCACCGGTCTGATCGCCATTGGCATGTACGCCAGCCCATGCTGGCGCTAGCATCGCCCATCCCTCGCTGCCGCTGTAACTGGAGTTCTGCATGAGCCGCCCCGTTCGTCTTGCCGTCAATGGCGCCACTGGCCGCATGGGGCAGGCTCTGCTTGGATTGCTGCGCGACGATGCGCGCTTCGAACTGGTTGCGGGCATTACTGCCGCCGATGCGCCGCAACTGGGCACCCCGATCTATCCCGGTACGGATGGTTTGCTCTTTACCCATGACTGGCCGGCGGCGGGTTCGCTTGACGTCGTGATTGATTTCAGCGGTCCGGCCGGGCTCGGTGAAGCGCTTGATCATTGCGAGTCGCAGGGCATTGCTCTGGTCACCGGCACCACGGGGCTCGATAAGGTCATGCAGGATCGCCTTGCCGCAGTGTCGCAGCGTATCGCTTTGCTGCGTGCCGCCAATTTCAGCCTTGGCGTAGCAGTACTCAAGCGGTTGTTGCGCGAGGCCGCGGCGGCCTTGCCTGACTGGGATCTGGATATCGTCGAGGCGCATCACAGCCGTAAGGTAGATGCGCCTTCAGGTACCGCCCTGGCTCTGGGCGAGGCAGCTGCTGCCGCGCGTGGTACCACGCTGGCCGAAGCCGCGGTGTATGCCCGCGAAGGTCTGACGGGGCCGCGTGCGTTCGGCACGATCGGTTTTGCTACGGTGCGTGGCGGCGATATCGTTGGCGAGCACGAGGCGCTCTTGATGGGACAGGGCGAGCGCATTGAGCTCAATCATCGCGCCACCGATCGTTCGATCTTTGCGCGTGGCGCCATCGAGGCGGCGCACTGGCTGGCCGGCCGCACGGCCGGCGCGTACGACCTGGACGCCATGCTGACGGAGCGCATCGCGCGCTGACGTCACAATCGCAGGGGCGACTTGCCCGGGTCGATCCGGGCCTATACCATTCCGCCCGTTGTCATTGGGGAGTAGCCATCCTCACCCCTGAGGGCCTTCACGGCCTTCGTACCCAGAGGAATCCGCGTCAACAGACTTGAAGCTTCGGCTTCATGGCGCGGATGGCGCCGCGAACCGATATCGTCGGCTTCGCGCCCGCCCGGCGAGACCTTTGGCCACGACGTGCTCACCCGGCCGGGCGAGGTGCGTCGTTGCGCCAATGGTTTTCCGCTCGCTCGGCCGTGGGATCTCACATGCTTACCGCTCTGCTGTTTCTGCTTTCCGCCGGCGCGATTTATTTCGCCTGCGAGTATTTCGTGAACGGCGTTGAATGGTTCGGGCGCAAGCTCAGTCTGGGCGCTACGGCGACCGGCACGGTACTCGCTGCGTTTGGTACCGCCTTGCCGGAAAGCGCGGTGACCTTTGTCGCGGTGGTGTTTGGCGCCACGCCGGAGCAGAAAGATATCGGCGTCGGCGCTGCGCTGGGCGGGCCGCTGGTGCTCGCAACCATCGCGTACACCGTGGTCGGCATCGCGCTATGGAGCAACCGGCATCGCTTGAAGCGGCGCGACAACCTGGTGCGGGTCGAGCATGGCCGGCTGGCACGCGATCAGGCGTGGTTCCTGGCGATCTTTGTGGTCAAGTGCGGGCTGGGCCTGGTGGCTTTTGCGTTCAAACCATGGCTGGGCGTGCTGTTCCTGGCAGCGTACGGGATCTACGTATGGCGGGAACTGCAGGACGACGACACCGCGCCGGAAGAAGAGGAGCTCGAGCCACTGAAGTTTCAGCCGCATGCGCAGGACCCCGCGCTGTCGCGCGTGTTCCTGCAAACCGCCTTGGCATTGATTGTGATTGCCATCGCCTCGCATACCTTCGTCAAACAGATCGAGGCGATCGGCGTGGCTCTACAGTGGTCGCCGCATCTGGTCGCGCTGTTGTTGAGTCCGGTGGCGACCGAGTTGCCGGAAACCGTGAATGCGTTGATCTGGGTACGGCAGGGCAAGGAGCGTCTCGCGTTGGCGAATATTTCCGGTGCCATGATGATCCAGGCCACCATTCCCAGTTCGCTGGCCTTGTTCGCCACACCCTGGCTGTTTGATGCGCCGCTGATGGTGGCTGGCGTGCTTACCGGTATCGCGGTGATCTACCTGTGGTGGCTGTTCCGTCGCGGCCGCGTGGACGCGCGATGGATCGTGCCGGTGGGGTTGCTCTACGGTGTCTTTGCAGCTTTTGTTGTTTGGCATTTCGCAGCGCGATGAGCGTAAAAGACGACGCAGATCACGTCGTCTTTTATCACTCGAAGCTGCTGTGAGAGAGAATGCCGAAGCAAGCGGCGACCAATAGCAATGCCACGGCGAAGATGGATGCCAGCCCTAATAACAGGCCTTTGCCGGTGCGTGGTTTATTGCCGTTAATCAGCACGATGCCCCATACCAGAATGCCTGCCGGAGGCAGGCACCAGGCTGCGGGTCCCGCCTGGGCGCATACGGCTTCACCCACGAGGAAGGTGACCCAGGCCAACAGAATGCCGGCGATCAGTGAGCCCTGCCCAGGTGGCGGCTCAGGCGATTTAGGCGGAAGCGGAGCCTGGTCGGGCAACCTCATCTCACTCATGCGAGCGTCCTCTCGATAGCGCGGGTCTGTTCGATTTCGTTGCGCAAGGCTTGCAGTCGTTTGGCTTTGTCGTCGCGGTAGAACAAATTGAACGTGTCGAACGGGACGATGCGACCGTCGGGTTGGGCGATATGCACACAGGATTTCTTGACGGCGCGCAGATCGAAACCATGAGCGTCGATGAACTGCATGATCAGCACGCGGAATACGTTGCGATAGGACAGATCGGACGGCGCCTGTATCTGTGGCAGGCAGCACAGCAGGTCTGAGAGTGAACAGGCCTGTGATTCGGGAGAGTGATTGGTGGCGAACAATTCGAAGACATGAGCGCGCAGTTCTTCATCGCGCTCTACCACGATGGTATTGCGTCCTTTGCTGACCAGCGTTTCCGGTGAGACGAAACGGGTCAGGGGCAATACCTGGTCGCCCAGCTTCAGCGCATAGGCCATGGCAAGGCAGTCGGGGTTGCACGGCACGGGGATCAAATCGTCCGACTGGAACAGCGGGCTTTGTTCCAGGATGCGCCGGCGCACCTCACTGAGCGTGAGTCGGTTGTGTTCCGGGTCGTAGCCTTCCAGGCGGCCGGCCGCCTGAATGGGCTGAAAGGTGACGCCGCGGACACAAGGTTGGCGCAATGCGAAATCGATGATCTCGCCGAGCTCACCGTCATTCAGTCCTTTCTTGACGGTCACGACCAACGTGGTCGAGATGTCGTGGCGGTTGAGATGTTCCAGCGCTTTCAGGCGCACGTCGCGCAGTTTTGCGCCGCGCAGATCCTTGTGCACTTCATCGCGCAGCGAATCGAACTGCAGGTAAAGCTCAAAGCCAGGCTGATAGTCGGCCAGCCGGGCGGCGAAGTCGGGTTCCTTGGCGATGCGCAGGCCGTTGGTATTGACCATCAGGTGGCGAATCGGCCGGCGCTTCGCGGCATCCAGAATGGCAAAGAAATCCGGATGCAAGGTCGGCTCGCCACCGGAGAGTTGCACTACGTCCGGCTCGCCTTCGTTGGCCACGACGGCATCCAGCATGCGCTCTACCGTAGCGAGGTCGCGGAAGCCCGGACGGTGGGGGCCGCTTTCGGCATAGCAGATCGGACAGCGCAGATTGCAGTGATCGGTGATCTCGACCAGGGTGAGGCAGGAGTGCTGCATGTGCTCGGGGCACAGGCCGCAGTCATACGGACAGCCGAAGTGCTGCGGTGTGTTGAAACGCATCGGCAACTCGGGCGGCTTGATGTAGAGCTCGCGGCATTGCCGGTAGTACGCGGCATCGTCGGCGATCAATACGCGCTCACGGCCATGGTGCGGGCACCACTTTTCCAGGTAGACGCGCTCGTCCTTGATCAGGATCTTCGCCTCGACCCGGCGCAGGCACTGGGTGCAGATGGACACCGCGCTGTCGTAGAACAGATATGGCCTTACCTTGGCTCCCACGTGTTTCGCCTCCTTGCAAACAACGCCCGCAGCACGCGGGGAATGTCCCGATGGTAGTAGAGCAGCCCGCACAGACACAGCAGTTGCAGACCCGACAAGGCATGCAGATAGGCATATGGCAGGGGCTTGATGAATTCCACCAGCAAGCGGAACGACAGATAGCCGATCATGAAGGCGCGAAAGCGATCGCCTGGCTCGACCAGGGCAGTGCGGCGGAAGTGGATCAGCGCGTACTGGCTAAGCAGGAAGACGATCTCGTAGAGCTGGGTTGGGTGACGCGGTTGTCCATCACCAAAATCCACTGCCCATGGCAGCGCGGTAGGGTTGCCATAAGTGTGATCGCTAAGCCCGGCCATGAAGCATCCGATGCGGCCGATGCACATGCCCACTGTCAGCGGCAGCACAAAGGCATCGCCGGTGGATTGGCGCACACCAGCGATCTTTTTCGATAGTTCCACGCCGGCCACGCCGCCCAGAAGCGCGCCGATAATCGACTTGCCTTCGAGGAGATGAGCGAGATCAGGAAAGTCCCGGAAGGCGGCCAATGGGTCGTCCAGCCAGAAGGCCAGCTTCGCGCCTAGCGCCGCGCCGACGATGGCGCCGACACCGACCCAGGCAACGTGGTCGTCATGAGTGAACGCATTGGGTGCGATCTTTTTGCGTGTCCACAGAAAGGTGCGAAAGCCCACGGCGTACGCGAGCATTTCAAAGGCTGTATGTAGCGCGACAGGACTCATGATTGGCCTTCCATCCATGGAATCATGATTTCAGGACTCGCCCAGCCGGGATAACTCCAATCGTGCGGCCTTGAGCCAGGCCTGCTCCTTGCGGCGGTAGTAGCCGGGCATCAGCTCGGCGCGCTTGAGCTGACTGTGAAGCACGTTGCGCGCTTCGGCCTGGCGCTGAGTGCGGCCGAGCAGGCGGCCGTAGCGGAAACGACCTTCCTCGCCTGGATAGCTGTCGGCCAGTACGCGGTATTCCTCCAGCGCAGCGTCGGTCTCGCCGAGTTCTTCCAGGCAGCGCGCGTAGAGCAGATGCCCATCGCTGGATTTGTAGTTGGGATTGGCCTTGATCAGGGCTTCCAGAGTCTGGCGTGCATCGGCGTAGCGTTCGTTGCCTGTCTGCGCCTGGGCCAGTCCGAGCATGAAATCAGGATCGGTGGTGTACATGCCGGTGAGCAGGCCTTGATAGAGCTCCTGCGCATTGGCGTAGTCGCCTTGCTGCAGGGACTCATCGGCCAGCCGGCGGCGGTTGTCGACGGTGTTGCTGAGTTCGAGCTGTCGCTGTAATTCACGACGGCGGCGCTGCGGGTCGATCACCTGCATGGCCTTGCTGGCCGCCTTGCGGCCACGCGGGTCGTGGCGCAGGTCGGGGATGACCGCCACCAGCACATACACCAGCACGGCGAGGTACGAGCCGATCAGGAGCAGCCAGATCCAGTACAGCGGCCGGCCGCTGCGAACCACATGGATGGCGCAGGCCACCTGCAAGGCCAGGGACAGGAGGAGCACGAAGGGCATGGCTTCTCTCGAAGACGGTCGAAGCAGCGAATGCTACGACAGGCGCCGCTAGCTAGGGAGCCGGTTGGGTAGGGCTTAGTCCCGGTGTGCGGCGTTGCGATCGCGGTCCGCGCCCAGCTTGCGGTCTAGCGAGCCGAACAGCTTCTTGAAGGCGCGAGCGAACTTGCCGCGCTTGGTCTTGCGCAGCTTTTCTTCCTCGCTGGTAAGCCAGGCAACCTGGATCACCCGGCGCTCACCTTCGTAAGGCAGGTGGCCATGGAATGAGTTTTCGCAACGCTTGAACACGGCGAACTCGCCATACAGCGGCTTGAGTTCCGGCGCGACGACGTTGTCGATGTTGTCGATGCTGCTGAGGAAGCGCAGGCAGCCGTCGCTGGTATCCGGCCATTGCGAATTGAGATAGAGCAGGGCGGTGGCGACCTTCGACTTGCTGTCCGTGTGGATGGTGCCGTGGCGTTTGTTGAGCGAGCGGCACAGAGTCACCAGGGTCGGATACTGGCCGAGGTTTTCGATATCGAGGCGTTTGCCGATGGCGCTGGCGAACTCCGGTGCGGTGAGCCGCCCCACCAAGGTATTGACGGAGGGGCCGCAGTCACTAGGGTCGTAAGGGAAGAAGCCTGCGCTGGTGTAGCGCGGGAAATCGCGCTCCAGTTCACTGCGGAATTCGTCCGGCAGCTGGCCATGCGCGATCATGAACGGGAACGGTTCCAGCCTTATATCCGTGTCCGGGCGGTCGAAGCGGGCAGGATCCAGCAGAACGGCGGCGCTCATGGGCGTGTACATCTCCTTCGGAACGGGCGGTAGTGTAACGCTTCGTTTGTCTCGCGGCTGACACAAAGACACGCTTTTCACGCTTCTCGCGGTGGACAGAGAGCTGTCTCGCACCTATCATTGCGACCCGCCCTGTGACTTTCCTTGACCAAGGTCCACAAGCCTGCTTTGAGCGGCTTGCGGACTTTGCTGCACCCAAAAGGCGGCCTCCATGCCTATTCCTGCTTTGCTTGCCCTCGAAGATGGCAGCGTGTTCCACGGCCACGCCGTGGGCGCGACTGGCGAAACCGTCGGCGAGGTGGTTTTCAACACCGCCATGACCGGCTACCAGGAGATCCTCACCGATCCCTCGTACTCGCGTCAGATCGTCACCCTTACGTATCCGCATATCGGCAACACCGGCGTTAACGCCGAAGATGCCGAGTCCACCGCTGTGCATGCCGCCGGCCTGATCGTGCGCGACGTGCCGCGACGTGCCAGCAACTGGCGCAGCAGCGAAAGCCTGCCCGATTACCTCAAGCGCCACGGCATCGTGGCCATCGCTGGCATCGACACCCGTCGCCTGACCCGCATCCTGCGCGACAAGGGCGCGCTGGCCGGCTGCATCGTGGCTGGCGAGAGCGTGGACGCCGAGGCCGCGCTGGCGAAAGCGCGCGCCTTCCCGGGCCTCAACGGCATGGACCTGGCCAAAGTGGTCAGCGTCACCAAGCCTTATAGCTGGAAGGAAGGCACTTACGATCTCGATCGCACTGCCTTCAACCAGCCGGCCATGCGCTTCAAGGTCGTGGCTTACGACTTCGGCGCCAAGCACAACATCCTGCGTCTGCTCGCTGAGCAGGGCTGTGATATCACCGTGGTGCCGGCGCAGACGCCAGCCGCCGACGTGTTGGCGATGAAGCCTGATGGCGTGTTCTTGTCGAATGGCCCTGGCGATCCGGCTGCCTGCGATTACGCAGTCACCGCCACGCGCGAGTTCCTGGACGCCAAGATCCCGTTGTTCGGCATCTGCCTGGGTCACCAGATCATGGGTCTGGCGATCGGCGCCAAAACGCTGAAGATGAAGTTCGGCCACCACGGCGCGAACCATCCGGTGAAAGACCACGACGACGGTCGCGTGCTGATCACTTCGCAGAACCACGGCTTCGCGGTAGATCCTGCGACGCTGCCGGCCAATGTGCGGGTTACCCACACGTCGCTGTTCGACGGTTCGCTGCAGGGCTTCGCGCTCACCGACCGCCCGGCGTTCTGTTTCCAGGGGCACCCGGAAGCCAGCCCCGGACCGCACGACATCGGTTACCTCTTTGATCGATTTGCCAAGCTGATGCAGGAGGCCCGCTGAGATGGCCAAGCGTACCGACATCAAGAGCATCCTCATCATCGGCGCCGGCCCGATCGTCATCGGCCAGGCCTGCGAGTTCGACTACTCGGGCGCGCAGGCATGTAAGGCGCTGAAGGAAGAGGGTTACCGGGTCATCCTGGTGAACTCCAACCCCGCCACCATCATGACCGACCCGGAGACCGCCGATGCGGTCTACATCGAGCCGATCAATTGGCAGACGGTGGAGCGCATCATCGCCAAGGAGCGCCCGGACGCGGTGCTGCCTACCATGGGTGGCCAGACCGGCCTGAACTGCGCGCTCGATCTCGCTGACAACGGCGTGCTGGAAAAGTACGGCGTTGAGCTGATCGGTGCTTCGCGCGAAGCCATCCGCATGGCCGAGGATCGCGAGCTGTTCCGCGTCGCGATGTCCGAGATCGGCCTGGAGTGTCCGAAGGCGGAGGTCGTTCGCACCTTCGAGCAGGCGCTCGTCACGCAGACCAAGGTGGGTTACCCGACTATCATCCGTCCCAGCTTCACGCTCGGTGGCTCGGGCGGCGGTATCGCCTACAACCGCGAAGAGTTCGAGGAAATCGTCAAGCGCGGTCTTGAGCTGTCGCCGGTAGGTGAAGTGCTGGTCGAGGAATCCGTGCTCGGCTGGAAGGAGTTCGAGATGGAAGTGGTCCGCGACAAGGCGGACAACTGCATCATCGTGTGCTCGATCGAAAACCTCGATCCGATGGGCGTACACACCGGCGACTCGATCACCGTTGCACCGGCCCAAACCCTCACCGACAAGGAATACCAGCGCCTGCGCGATGCCTCCATCGCGGTGCTGCGCAAGATCGGCGTGGATACCGGCGGTTCCAACGTGCAGTTCGGCATCAATGCCGAGAACGGCCGTGTGGTTGTGATCGAGATGAATCCGCGCGTGTCGCGCTCGTCGGCGCTGGCTTCCAAGGCCACCGGGTTCCCGATCGCCAAGATCGCCGCGAAGCTGGCGGTGGGTTACACCCTGGACGAGCTCAAGAACGACATTACCGGCGGTCTCACGCCGGCGTCGTTCGAGCCGACCATTGATTACGTGGTCACCAAGATCCCGCGCTTCGCTTTCGAGAAATTCCCATCGGCGGATGCGCGCCTCACCACGCAGATGAAGTCAGTGGGTGAGGTGATGGCGATGGGCCGCACCTTCCACGAGTCGCTGCAGAAGGCGCTGCGTGGGCTCGAGATCGGCAAGACCGGTCTCAACCCGACCGGTCTTGATATCAGCACCGAAGATGGCCTGTCAGTGCTCAAGCGCGAATTGCGCGAGCCGCGCCCGGACCGCGTGTTCCATCTGGCCGATGCTTTCCGCGCGGGTCTCTCGCTGGAAGAGGTGCATAACCTCAGCCGCGTCGATCCGTGGTTCCTCGCCGCGTTCGAAGACATCGTGCTGATGGAGAACGAAGTGCAGGCGCAAGGCGTCAGCGCACTTGACGAGGCGCGCATGCGCGAACTCAAGCGCATGGGCTTCTCCGATGCTCGCCTGGCCGAGCTGACCGGCAGCGACGAGGCGGCCATGCGCCACCTGCGCCGCACGCTGGGTGTGCGTCCGGTGTACAAGCGCGTGGACTCCTGCGCGGCTGAATTCGCCACCACCACGGCTTACATGTACTCGACCTACGAGGAAGAGTGCGAGGCCAACCCGACCAATCGCGACAAGATCATCGTGTTGGGCGGCGGTCCGAACCGCATCGGCCAGGGCATCGAGTTCGATTATTGCTGTGTGCACGCGGCGATCGCTCTGCGCGAGGATGGTTTCGAGACCATCATGGTCAACTGCAACCCTGAGACGGTCTCGACCGATTACGACACCTCCGATCGCCTGTACTTCGAGCCGCTGACGCTGGAAGACGTGCTGGAGATCGTGGACCTCGAGAAGCCCAAGGGCGTGATCGTGCAGTACGGCGGCCAGACGCCGCTCAAGCTGGCGCGTGCACTCGAAGCGGCTGGCGCGCCGATCATCGGTACCTCCCCAGATTCGATCGATCTGGCGGAAGACCGTGAGCGCTTCCAGCAGATGATCGAGAAGATCGGTCTGAAGCAGCCGCCGAATCGCACCGCGCGCAACGCCGACGAGGCGCTCGCGCTCGCACGCGAGATTGGTTATCCGATGGTGGTGCGTCCGAGCTATGTGCTGGGTGGCCGCGCCATGGAAATCGTCTACAGCGATGCCGACCTCTCGCGCTACATTCGCGAAGCGGTACAAGTGTCGAACGATTCGCCGGTGCTGCTGGATCGCTTCCTCGATCACGCGGTCGAGGTGGACGTCGACATCATTGCCGACGCCGAAGGCAACGTGCTGGTCGGCGGCATCATGGAGCATATCGAGGAGGCCGGCGTGCATTCCGGCGACTCGTCCTGCTCGCTGCCGCCGTACTCGTTGACGGCTGAAGTGCAGGACGAACTGCGCCGCCAGGTCGCTCTGATGGCGAAGGAGCTCAAGGTCATCGGTCTGATGAACACCCAGTTCGCTATTCAAGGCGACACCGTGTTTATCCTCGAGGTGAATCCGCGTGCCTCGCGTACCGTGCCGTTCGTGTCCAAGGCGACCGGCGTGGCACTAGCCAAGATTGCTGCCCGCGCCATGGCTGGCCGCACGCTGCCGGCGCAAGGCGCGATGCACGAAGTGATTCCGTCGTACTACTCGGTGAAGGAAGCGATCTTCCCGTTCCTGAAATTCCAGAACGTGGACCCGATCCTTGGTCCGGAAATGCGCTCCACCGGCGAGGTGATGGGTGTGGGCCGCAGCTTCGGCGCTGCCTTCGCACGCGGTCATGACGCCGCCGGCATCAAGACCCCGCCGAAGGGCAAAGTGTTCGTATCGGTGCGCGACGCTGACAAGGATCGTCTGGTCCCGGTGGCACGCGAGGCACTGTCGAAGGGCTTCAGCCTGGTGGCCACTGAGGGCACCGCGAAGTACCTGGCGGAGCACGGTGTGGCTTGCGAGCGCATCAACAAGGTGGCCGAAGGCCGGCCGCATATCGTCGACCTGATCAAGAACGGCGAGATCGTCTATATCGTCAACACCACCGAGGGCAAGCAGGCGATCGCCGATTCGTTCTCGATCCGCCGCGAGGCTTTGCAGCATCGCGTCACCTACTCAACCACTGTCGCCGGAGCCCGTGCGCTGGTGCATTCGCTGGACTTCCATGGGTCGGGTGAGGTGCTCAGCTTGCAGGAGTTGCACAAGGAGCTGAACGCATGAGTCGTGCACCCATCACCAAAGCAGGATCGGAGCGCCTACGCGGCGAACTGGAAAAGCTGAAGTCGTCGGACCGGCCGCGCATCATCGCGGCCATCGCCGAGGCGCGTGCGCACGGTGACCTCAAGGAGAACGCGGAGTATCACGCCGCGCGCGAGCAGCAGAGCTTTATCGAGGGACGCATCGCCGAACTCGAAGCTGCGTTGTCGACGGCCGAGGTCATTGACGTCACGCGTTTGAGCGCCGGTTCGCGCGTCGTATTCGGCGCCATCGTCGATCTGGAGGAGGAGGACAGCGGCGAAGCCGTGACCTATCAGATCGTGGGCGACCTGGAAGCAGACATCAAACAGCGTCTGATCGCGGTATCGTCGCCGATCGCTCGTGCGCTGATTGGCAAGAGCGCCGGAGATAGCTTTGAGTTCAAAGCGCCGAACGGTGTGAGGCGGTACGAGATCACCGGCGTGCGCTACGGCTGATGCCGGACTTGTAGGAGCGCACCCTGTGCGCTCCTACAAAATGATCCCTGCGGTCGTTATCGAAACGCACAGGCAATAAAAAAGGGCCGCTTTCGCGGCCCTTCTTCATGCGCGTCGCAGCTGAAGATCAGCGCTGACGAGCCTTGAAACGCGGATTGCTCTTGCAGATCACGAACACCTTGCCGCGACGGCGCACAACCTTGCAGTCACGGTGCCGCTGCTTGGCGGACTTCAAAGAGGAAAGCACCTTCACGGCCAGCTCCTGACACTTAACGAAAAAAGACAAGTTCGAAAGTGTAGCTGTTTGATTGCCTTGGAACAAGTCCGGATTTACAACAAAGCCGGGATGGCTCTCGCTTCGGCCAGGGTTGCCAGGAATTGCGCCAGCACTGGGGAAGTATCGTCGCGGCGACTGGCGACAGCCAGCAGCATATAGGCGTCCGGATCTTCAAGCTGAACATAGCTGACGCCGGCCAGGCTGACCGTGCACATGGAGGCCGGGATCAGCGCCAGCCCCATGCCTGCGGCTACCAGCATGAGCAGGCCGTTGATCTGCTGGGCGTGCTGGCGGATTAGCGGGTGGAAGTTCGCCTTGGCCGCCATATGTGCCAGCCGGTCGTAAAGGGTGGCAGCCAGGGCTCGCGGTTGCACCACGAAGGCCTCATCGGCCGCTTCGCGTAACCAGATTTTTTTGCGACTGGCGAGACGGTGCTCGGAGGGCAGGGCGAGCAGCAGCGGTTCGCGATCGATTTCGTCCAGTCGCAGGGCACGCGCATCGGCTTCGTGCTTGGGCAGATCGCGGACAAAGCCAACGTCCAGTTCGCCGGCAAGGAGCGCATCGAACTGCGGCTCGGTGTACATCTCGCTGAGAATGACGCGAACGTGCGGCGCGTGGCGACTGAAGCGCAGCAAGGTCTGGGGTAGGGAAGGATGAAAGGTCACTGAGACGGTATAGGCCAGCCGCAGCTGGCCGCTGAATCCGGCAGCGGCCTGTACGACCTGGCCGCGTGCTTCATCAGCTTTGGCAAGGATTTGCCGGGCCTGCTCCAGGAATACCCGTCCGGGTTCGGTCAGCGCTACGTTGCGCTTGTCGCGGTCCAGTAGCCGGACCCCAAGATCAGATTCAAGGGACTGAATTTGCTGGGAAAGTGGGGGCTGCGAGATGTGCAGTCGTTGCGCGGCTCGGGTAAAGCTCAGCTCCTCGGCAACGGCAACGAAATAGCGGAGCTGGCGGAAATCGAACATATATAGGGTTTACATATAAGTTTCGTCCGAAATATATATTGGTTTCTGTAATCAGTCGATCATATGCTTCTCATCGTCCCGCCACCGTCCCCTCCCCCCAGGTGGCGGCGACCCTCGCCCCGCGACGATGCTACCCCCGCGATACCCGGCCCCTCCCCCTGGCCCGCTATCGACGCATCGTTTAGCGGGGCGCTTTCCTTTTCGGATCCCTGAAAATCGCAGGCCAGGGCCGCCTCAGAGCGAGGCGGCGAGCTGGGTCCCTTGGGCGATGGCGCGCTTGGCGTCGAGTTCGGCGGCCACGTCAGCGCCGCCGATGACATGGACCTTTTTGCCCGAGGCAGCGAGAGCATCCGCCAGCTCACGCAGCGGCTCCTGTCCGGCGCAGATCACCACGTTGTCCACTGGCAGCAATTGCGGCTTGCCATCGATGGTGATGTGCATGCCTTCCTCATCCAGCCGGTCATAGCTCACGCCGCCGAGCATGCTGACCTGCTTGGCCTTCAGCGTGGCGCGATGCACCCAGCCGGTGGTCTTGTTCAGGCGTGTGCCGGGGCGGCCCTCAGTTCGTTGCAGTAGCCAGATCTGGCGGGCGGGACGCTCCGGTTGCGGTGGCTGCAATCCGCCACGCGTGGCGAGCTGCATGTCAACGCCCCATTCTCGGGTCCAGCGGGTTACGTCAGTGGTAGGCGAAGGCGCGTGTTCCACCAGAAATTCGGCAACATCGAAACCAATGCCACCGGCACCGATGATGGCAACTCGCGATCCCACCGGTTTGTTGTGCGCCAGCACATCGAGATACGTCAGTACACGTGGATCGTCGCTGCCCGGAAATCTCACGTTTCGCGGGGTGATGCCAGTCGCCACGACGACTTCATCGTAATCCCCCAGAGTGTTTGCTTCGGCTGTTTTGCCGAGCTGCATACGCACACCGGCGTCGGCAAGGCGATGGCGGAAATAGCGCAACGTCTCGTGGAACTCTTCTTTGCCCGGAATGCGCTTTGCGTAGTTGAACTGACCACCGATATCGTTGGCCCGATCGATCAGAGTCACTTCATGGCCGCGTTCCGCCAGAGTGCTGGCGCAGGCCATGCCGGCGGGGCCTGCGCCGACCACGGCAATGCGCTTGCGGACGGCAGTGGGTGTGATCGTCAATTCGGTTTCGTGACAGGCACGCGGATTGACCATGCAGCTGGCGCGCCGGTTCTGGAACACGTGATCGAGACACGCCTGATTGCAGGCGATGCAGGTGTTGATGCGATCGCTGCGGCCCGTTTTGGCTTTGTGAGCCCAATCCGGATCGGCCAGCAGCGGGCGCGCCATCGACACCATGTCCGCGTCGCCGTTTGCCAGCACCTGTTCGGCGACCTCAGGCATGTTGATGCGATTGGTCGTGATCAACGGAATCGACACTTCGCCTTTGAGCTTCTTCGTCACCCAGACGAAACCGGCGCGCGGCACGCTGGTGACGATGGTGGGGATGCGCGCTTCATGCCAGCCGATACCGGTATTGATGATGCTGGCGCCGGCCGTTTCGATAGCCTTCGCCAGTGCGACGATTTCGTTCCAGTCCTGTCCTTGTTCGATCAAGTCGAGCATGGAGAGGCGATAGATGATGATGAAATCGCGGCCCACTGCTTCGCGCGTGCGGCGCACGATTTCTATGGGAAGGCGCATGCGTTTCGCGGCATCGCCGCCCCATGCATCGCTGCGCCGATTGGTGTGGGCCGTCAGGAACTGATTGATCAAATAGCCTTCCGAGCCCATCACCTCGACACCGTCATAGCCGGCGTCTTGCGCGAGTCTGGCGCAGCGAACGAAGTCACCAATGGTTCGCTCCACGCCCCGCGATGACAGTGCGCGAGGTGTGAATGGCGTGATGGGCGACTTGATCTTGGACGGCGCTACCGAAAGCGGGTGATAGCCGTAGCGGCCGGCATGCAGGATCTGCATGCATAGCTTGCCGCCTTCTGCGTGCACGGCCCGGGTGAGTTTGCGGTGCCTTGCCACATGCCATGGTATGGAAAGCCGGCCGCCGAACGGTTTGAGCCAGCCCTCGATGCTGGGCGCGATGCCGCCGGTCACCATGAGGCCTACACCACCCCGGGCTCGCTCCGCGAAATACGCGGCCAGTTTGTCGTAGTCGGCAGCCTTGTCCTCCAGGCCCGTATGCATCGAACCCATCAGGATGCGGTTGGGAAGGGTGGTGTGGCCGAGGTCGAGCGGAGCGAACAGATGAGGGTAGGTCATATGGCCCGAGGCATTCAAACGGTCGTATGAATGTGCCCGGTGCCAGGGTAGGAAAGCAAGGACTTTGGCCCGGCTGTCAAGCCAGCAGCTGGTGGACTAGCTCGATATAGCGGCGCATGGCCTCGTCGCGAGGCGTGCCGCGCAGTTGCGCCCAGGCTTCGTATTTGGCGGTGCCAATAAAGTCGAAGAAGCCCGGCTGAGGGTCCTGGGTATCGCCCTCGGACCCCTGCTTGTACAGCGCGTACAGCTTCAGCAAGGTGTCGTTGTCCGGTCGCTTGCCTAATCCCTGGATGTCCTCAGCGGCCTGCTGGAACTCGCGTTGAAGATCGCTCATGAGAAGGCGCCAGCGGTCGCCAAAAGTAAGGTGGGCGGGCTAGATAGCACGCGTGTGGGGCAGGGTCAACGCGTTAAGATAGCGGTTTGCCTGCCAACCCGGAGCCGCCATGAGCCCTTCCTCCCCCGTCCCTGTACTCACTATCGACGGGCCTTCGGGGTCGGGCAAGGGCACCATCAGTCGCCTGGTGGCGGAGCATCTGGGTTGGCGTCTGCTGGATTCAGGGGCACTGTACCGCGCAGTGGGCTATGCCGCCGGCATGGAAGGGCTGGATTTGTCCGATGCCGAGGCAGTCACCCGTTGCGCCCAGCACGTGAAGATCCGCTTTCATGCCGTCCCCAATGGCCAGGACACCCGCGTCCTGGTTAATGGTCATGACGCCACGGACGAGCTGCGTACCGAGACCGCCGGCGCGGCGGCCTCGGCGATCGCCTCCATTCCTACGGTGCGCCAGGCCTTGGTTGACCTGCAGCTGAGCTTTCGCAAGGCTCCCGGGCTGGTGGCAGACGGGCGGGACATGGGCACCGTGATCTTCCCCGACGCTGCCCATAAGGTGTTCCTGACCGCCAGTGCTGCCGAGCGTGCGAAAAGGCGCTATAAGCAGTTGAAGGAAAAGGGTCTCAGCGTTACACTTAGCGGCCTTCAGCGCGAAATTGAAGCGCGTGACGCCCGCGATGCATCCCGGGCGGTCGCGCCGCTCAAGCCGGCCGAAGATGCGGTTCTGGTGGATACCACCGGTATGGGCATCGACGCCGTCGTCGCGAAAGTACTTGCTGTGGTGCAGTCCTGATCGGGTTGCACTTCGGCGTTCGTGCCCCTGTCGCGGCAGGGGTTTTGGTCAACGGTGCCTAGGGGATTTCTCCGAAGACACCCACAACCGGTGGGCCGATCCATCCGTGCGCATTTATCCGACGGCGCGCACTGGATTACGGCCTTTTCTCATTTCTGGAATCAACATGACTGAAAGTTTTGCCGAGCTGTTTGAACAGAGCCAACAGGCCATCTCTAAGCTGAAGCCGGGCGCCATTGTCACGGGTATCGTTGTGGAAATTCGCAACGACGTCGTCGTGATCAACGCCGGCCTCAAGAGCGAAGGCATCGTCCCGATCGAGCAGTTCAAGGACGAAGCTGGCACGCTCGAGGTGCAGGTAGGCGACGAGGTGAAGGTTGCCCTCGACGCACTGGAAGACGGCTTCGGCGAGACCAAGCTCTCCCGCGAGAAGGCCAAGCGTTCGATGGTGTGGGACGACCTTGAGCAGGCGTTCGACAAGGAAGAGACCATCACCGGCAAGATCTCCGGCAAGGTCAAGGGCGGTTTCACCGTCGACATCAAGGACGTCCGCGCATTCCTGCCGGGCTCGCTGGTCGACGTGCGTCCGGTCCGCGATCCGGTTTATCTGGAAGGCAAGGACCTCGAGTTCAAGATCATCAAGCTCGACCGCAAGCGCAATAACGTTGTGGTCAGCCGCCGCGCTGTCGTCGAGACCGAGTTCTCCGAGGAGCGCGAGAAGCTGCTTGAGCGCCTGACCGAAGGCGCGGTGGTCAAGGGCACCGTCAAGAACCTCACCGACTACGGCGCGTTCGTGGACCTCGGCGGTATCGACGGCCTGCTGCACATCACCGACATGGCGTGGAAGCGCGTGCGTCATCCTTCCGAAGTCGTCAACGTCGGCGACGAGCTGGACGTCCGCGTGCTGAAGTACGATCGCGAGCGCAACCGCGTGTCGCTGGGTCTGAAGCAGCTGGGCGACGACCCGTGGGTCGCCATCGCTCGCCGCTACCCGGTCGGCAGCCGCCTGTTCGGCAAGGTCTCCAACGTCACCGATTACGGTTGCTTCGTTGAGATCGAGCCGGGCGTGGAAGGCCTGGTCCACGTGTCCGAGATGGACTGGACCAACAAGAACGTCAACCCGGCCAAGGTTGTGCAGGTGGGTGACGAGACCGAAGTGATGGTGCTGGACGTGGATGAAGAGCGTCGCCGCATCTCGCTGGGTATCAAGCAGACCCGCTCGAACCCGTGGGAAGCTTTCGCCGCCATGCACAAGAAGGGCGACAAGGTGTCCGGCCAGATCAAGTCGATCACCGACTTCGGCATCTTCATCGGCCTGGACGGCGGCATCGACGGCCTGGTTCACCTGTCCGACATCTCCTGGCAGGTATCCGGCGAAGACCTCGTGCGCAACTTCAAGAAGGGCGACGAGATCGAGGCCGTGGTGCTGGCTGTGGATCCGGAGCGTGAGCGCATCTCCCTCGGCATCAAGCAGATGGAGCAGGATCCGTTTGGTCAGTTCATGGCGACCAATCCGCGCGGCACCATCGTCAATGGCGTCGTGAAGGAAGTGGACGCCAAGGGCGCAGTGATCGACCTGGGCGAGGGTGTCGAGGGTTACCTCCGCGCCAACGACATCGCCAAGGAGCGCATCGACGACGCCACCCAGCACCTGAAGGTGGGCGACAAGGTCGAGGCCAAGTTCACCGGCATGGACCGCAAGGGCCGTCAGCTCCAGCTCTCCATCCGTGCGAAGGACGAGGAAGAGCTGCATGACGCCATGCAGGAGTATTCGTCGGCTTCCGGCGGTACGACCAAGCTCGGCGCGCTGCTGAAAGAGCAGCTGAACAAGGCCGACTAATAAAGCAACAAGCAAGACACGGGGCGGCATGTTGCCGCCCCGTGGTTCCACGTCACGGACATTGGGGACCCATGACCAAATCCGAATTGATCGAAGCGCTGGCACGGCGCCAGACCCATCTCGCGTTCGGCGATGTCGAGCTGGCCGTCAAGAGCGTGATCGAACAGATGAGCCATGCGCTTTCCCATGGTGAGCGCATAGAGGTACGCGGCTTCGGCAGCTTCGCGCTGCATTACCGGCCGCCGCGCATGGGCCGCAATCCCAAGACCGGCGAAGCGGTAGCCCTTCCGGGCAAGCACGTGCCGCACTTCAAGCCGGGCAAGGAATTGCGCGAGCGAGTGAACCAGGATCTGGAGCAAGCCGCGGCCACCTGAGTGGGCGAGGCAAGGTTCCAAGCCTTCCGAAGGCAGGCGGCGTTGAGCCGGTCCTGCCTTCTTTTTGTCTGCGATACGTGAAAGCAGGGCAGCCATGGCTATGTTCTTGCGGCATCGCCGATGAGTGAATTCGCGTACGTGTGAACCGCCGATGCCTGTGCCGCTTCATGGCAATCGGGTAAAGTCGCGGGCATGCGATTGATCGTGATGCTGATCCTGCTGCTGTTTGTCGCCGCCGGCGTGATGCTGGGGGCGCTTAATGCCGATCTGGTCGACTACGACCTGGCCTTCGTGCATTTCCAGATGCCCAAGGGCGCGGCGCTACTGGCGGCTCTGGTGCTGGGTTGGTTATTGGGCGGGCTGACTGCCTGGCTCGGCGTGAGTACGCGCCACCGTCGACAGCGCCGGCACGCCGAGCGTGATGCCAACACCAGGCAACCCGCAGACGCATGATGGCCCTCTATGTGTTGGCCCTGCTGATTCCAGTCGCTTTTGTCAGCGGCTGGTGGACCGCCCGCAGCGCGGGAGTGCGCCGTTCCGGCGCTCAGGTCAGTGAGCTTTCCTCCGACTACTTCCGCGGCCTCAACTACCTGCTCAATGAAGAGCAGGACAAGGCGATTGAGGTTTTCCTCCGCCTGGCCGAATACAACCGCGACACGGTCGAGACTCATCTAGCGCTGGGCAATCTGTTTCGCCGCCGTGGTGAGGTTGATCGCGCCATTCGTCTGCATCAGCATCTGGTCTCGCGCCCCGGTCTGTCGGATGCGATGAAGACAGTCGCCCTGTTGGAATTGGGCGAAGACTATATGCGTGCGGGCCTGCTGGATCGCGCCGAAACCCTGTTCTCCGACCTGGTGGCGATGGATGCGCATGCACCTTCGGCGCTGCGTCACCTGATCGCGATTTACCAGCACGAGCGCGACTGGCACAAAGCCATCGAACATGCGCGACGCCTCGAAGCAATGACCGGGGAAGACGAGGCCGGCATGATCGCTCAGTTCTACTGCGAGCTCGCCGATCAGGCGCGCCAGCATGGTGCTCGTCAGGACGCAGGCGAGTATTTGCGTCAGGCTTTTGCCTGCCAGCCGGATTGTGTGCGTGCCTTCATGCTCACCGGACGTCTGTATGCCGAAGAGGGCGAGCATGGCAAGGCGGTCGACGTGTACGAGACCGCGATTGAGGCCGACATCGCTTTCGTGCCGGAAATCCTGCCGCCGTTGCTCAACAGCTACGCCCGCTCACAACAGATGGAACGGGCTGAGAGTTTCCTGCGTGACATCCTTGAGCGTTACCACGGCATCTCGCCGGTGCTGGCGCTGACCCGCCTGTATCAGCAGCGCGATGGCGAGCGCACGGCGATTGATTTCCTTACTTCGCAGTTGCGCCAGCGCCCTTCGGTGCGCGGCCTCATGGCGTTGATCGATGCCACCATGGACAAGGTCGAGGGCGAGGCGCGCGAGAATTTCCTGATCCTGCGCGACCTCACCAAGAAGTTGCTGGAGGGACAGGCGATGTACCGCTGCAGCCGCTGCGGATTCGGCGCCAAAGCTCACCACTGGCAATGTCCCAGCTGCAAGAGCTGGAGCACGATCCGGCCGATCCACGGCGTCGCGAACGAGTGAGGTAGGGATGTCACCTTTCGTGCTGGCCGTAGGGATGGTGCTGGCATCGTTGCTGGTTGCCTTGCTCGTGGTGCGCGGCGCCATTGCCTACGCGCATCGTCGCGGCATGCTGGACCAACCGGGTCAGCGCCGCTCGCATTCCATACCGACACCGCGCGGCGGTGGCATCGGCATGGTGATTGCCGTGCTGCTTACGGCCCCCTGGTGTTTGTCGTTGCTGCCGGAAGCCTGGACCGGTGGAATGCCCTGGGTATGGGCTGTCGCGACCTTGATGGTAGCGGCCATCGGGTGGTGGGATGACCACCATGCCTTGCCGGTATTGCCGCGCCTGGGTGTTCAATTGGCAGCCTGTGCTTTATTTGCGTGTGCATTGGCGGCTGGCGGGATGTCGTGGCTATGGTTGCCACTGCTGGTCCTGGCCGGGGCCTGGAGCATCAATCTCCATAACTTCATGGACGGCATCGATGGGCTGCTCGCACAGCAGGTTTTGTTCGTCACCCTGGGGTTGTCAGGCCTGGCGATAGGGGCAGGGCAGTTTGCGCTTGCGGCCGGTACCGCTTGCCTTGCGGCCGCCGCTCTGGGGTTCTGGTGCTACAACCGCCCCCGCGCCGCTATTTTCATGGGGGATGTGGGTAGCGGGACCATGGGATTCCTGCTGTTCGCTTTCACCGCCATGCTATGGAAGGTGAACAGCCAGCTGCTATGGCCGGCCGCGATCCTCAGTTCATCCTTTGTAACGGACGCTACCCTTACCCTCCTTAGCCGGTTCCTGAGAGGTCGGCGCTGGTACACTCCCCATCGCGAGCACCTGTATCAATGGCTGGTTCGCAGTGGCATGTCGCACGCTCTGGGGGGCGCGTGCTACCTCGGTTGGAACCTCTTGATCGCGGCACCTCTGGCCTGGCTGTCATGGTTCTGTCCAGACTTGGGGTGGACGATCTGCGTTGTCACGTATTTGATAGCGAGCGCAGCATGGATGCTCGCCAAACGCTACTGTTTGTGGCGCATCCAGCACAGGGCCAAGCATGTCGCTACGTAAACTGATCGGTGTCATCCATCCGCGAACGGCAGTCGTCATGCACGATCTGTTGATGGCGGCTGTGGCCTGGTGGGTGGCAAAAGCGCTGCGTTATGCCCTGATCGACGATGCGGCAATCAGCTTTCACCCGCTCGAATTTCCGCTGGTTCTTGCCGTCCAGGGCCTGATCCTCAACTGGACTGGCCTGTACCGTGGCCTCTGGCGCTTCGCCAGCCTGCCTGATCTGTGGAACATCCTGCGCGCGACAGTGATCGGCGCGCTGGCCATCGGTCTCACCTTGTTCCTCTATAACCGCTTGACCGATGTGCCGCGCTCGGTGCTGCTGGTTTACCCAGTGGTGCTGTCTCTACTGTTGGGCGCACCGCGTCTGACCTATCGCTTCTGGAAGGACAGCCGGGTCGACATGTTCCAGTCGCAGCCGGTGCAGCGTGTGCTGATTGTCGGCGCCGACCGTGCCGGCGAAGCGCTGGCGCGTGACCTGCATCGCGATAGCCGCTATGCCGTCGTCGGTTTTGTCGACGACCGCGATAGCTTGCGTGGCGCCAGCATCAACGGACGTCCGGTGCTTGGCCGCATCGAGCTATTGCCTGAACTGGCCCGTGAAGTGGCCGCGCAAATGTTGTTGATCGCCATGCCCAGCGCGTCGACCGAAGAGATGCGGCATGTGGTCGAGCTGTGCGACCAGACGGGGCTGCCATACCGCACGGTGCCCAAGCTCGAAGACGTCGTGGCCGGTCGTGCGCAGTTCAACGAAATCAAGGAAGTTGCTATCGAGGACTTGCTTGGCCGCGATACCGTCGAACTCGATTGGACGGCTATTCGGGAAACCCTGACCGGCAAGCGCGTGCTGGTGACCGGTGGCGGTGGTTCGATCGGTTCCGAGTTGTGCCGGCAAGTGGCGCGGCTGGGTGCGCAGTCGCTCACCGTGGTCGATCACAGCGAGTTCAACCTGTACCAGATTTCGCAGGAACTGCGGCAGGAATATCCCGAGCTGCTGTTCGACGCCGTTCTCGCAGACTGCGGCGATCCAGCGGCGACGCATCGCCTGTTTTCCGAATTGAAGCCGCAAGTCGTGTTCCATGCGGCTGCCTACAAGCACGTGCCCTTGCTGCAGGGCCAGCTGCGATCCGCCTTCCGCAACAATGTGCTGGCATCGCGCACCATGGCGGACATGGCAGATCGCCATCAGGCCGAATGCTTCGTGCTGATCTCTACCGATAAGGCGGTGAATCCCACCAGTGTGATGGGTGCCTGCAAGCGCATCGCGGAGATCTGGTGCCAGAATCTCGATGCGCGTTCCAACACGCGCTATATCACAGTGCGTTTCGGCAACGTGCTGGATTCGGCCGGTTCGGTCGTGCCGCTGTTCCGCAAGCAGATCCGCGCGGGCGGCCCGGTGACCATCACCCATCCGGAAATCTCGCGCTACTTCATGACTATCCCCGAGGCCTGCCAGCTGATCCTGCAGGCAGCGAGCCTGGGTAAGGGTGGTGAGATCTTCGCGCTGGATATGGGCGAGCCGGTGAAGATCCGCGATCTCGCCGAGCAGATGATCCGGCTGGCTGGCAAGAAGCCGGGTACCGAGATTCCGATTGTCTTTACCGGCCTGCGCTCGGGCGAGAAGCTGTTCGAAGAGCTGTTCCATCCGCTCGAAAACTACAGCGCTACCGCGCACGCCAAGATTTTCCTGGCGCAGTACCGCCAGGTGAGCTGGGAGCTGTTGCAGGCCCAGTTGGTCAAGGCTTCCGAGGCGACCTCCGCCTTCGATGAAGAGAGTCTGCGGCGCTGCGTGTCCAGCCTGCTGCCCTCGTTCCGCTGGAGCGACGTGGCGCAACCGGACAATGTGGTGTCGATCCGTCGAAATGAATCTGGAGATAAGTGAGTGAGTAAGCCGTTGCGCAAGGTGGTCTTCCCAGTGGCCGGCCTAGGTACACGTTTTCTGCCAGCCACCAAGGTGGTCGCCAAGGAAATGCTGCCTGTATTGGACAAGCCGCTGATCCAGTACGCCGTCGATGAAGCCGTGGATGCCGGTGCCGACACGCTGGTGTTCGTCACCAACCGCTACAAGCACTCCATCGCCGATTACTTCGACAAAGCCTACGAGCTCGAAGCCAAGCTACAGGAGAAGGGCAAGGACGAACTGCTCGCTCTGGTGCAGGGCACCTTGCCGCGCAATGTGCGCGCCATCTTCGTGACCCAGCCCGAAGCGTTGGGCCTGGGGCATGCCGTGCTGTGCGCCAAGCCGGTGGTGGGGAATGAGC
Organism: Dyella sp. OK004; assembly: GCF_900114495.1. GTDB lineage: Bacteria > Pseudomonadota > Gammaproteobacteria > Xanthomonadales > Rhodanobacteraceae > Dyella_D. The sequence goes on from NZ_FOZI01000003.1 coordinate 288,101, forward strand.
CGTTCGGCGTGGTGCTGCCGGACGATCTGATCTGGAACAAGGGCAAGGGTGCGCTGCGCCAGATGGCCGAGCTGGCTGAAGCCCAGCAGGCTGGGGTGATCGCGGTGGAAGAAGTGCCGCACAACGAGACCGACAAATACGGCATCGTCGATGCCACGCCGATAGACGAGCGCAGTGCGCAGATCCGCCACATGGTGGAAAAGCCCAAGCCGGCCGACGCACCGTCGAACCTCGCGGTGGTGGGCCGCTATGTCCTGCCGGGCCGCATCTTCGAACTGCTGGAGCAGACCAAGCCGGGTGCAGGTGGCGAGATCCAGCTCACCGACGCCATCGAGGCGCTGCTCAAAGAGCAGGGCAAGGTGCTGGCCTATCGTTTCGAAGGCACTCGTTTCGATTGCGGCAATAAGGCTGGCCTGGTCCGCGCGACCATGCACATGGCCCTGCAGGATCCCAAGCTCGCACCGACCGTGCGTGAGTTGTTGAGCGCGCTTTAAAGCACCAGACCGGCCCTGGCCAACCCTGGGCTGGCGCCCCTGCCATCTGGCTGTGGCAACATGTCAGAATCTGTACCGCATCCTGCCATTTTCATGGTGCAGGATGTGCTTGGGGGAAACCGATCGATTCGCCGTTCCATTCCATGGAGCGGTTTTGTCGCAGCCGGTGATTGGCCCGAGGCCGGCTAAACGCCGTCCCTATTCATTGGATGATTGCCAGGAAGCACTATGGATTTGCTGCGGTTTCTGCTCTTGCTACCGGTGCGCCTCGTGCGCGGTTTGCTGCTCGGGATCGGCCTGATTCTGCGGCCCTTTTTTGGACAACTGTCCTGGTCGGCACCCTCCTGGATGCCTGCGACCGGCACTTTTGTCCGCCAACGCCCGCTGCGTGCCGCAAGCGTACTGGTGGCCGCGCTGGCGATTGCCGCCAGTGGCTGGTTCGGCTGGCAGTGGTACAAGAACCGGCCCAAGCCGATCGAACCCGCACGCATCTCCTTTGAAGTGCAGACGCCGGCGATCAGCGACTACACCAAGCAGCCGATCGTGATCCATCCGCTAGCGTTGCGCTTTTCTGGCTCGGCAGCGCCGCTCGAACTGGTAGGCAAGCCGGTCACGACTGGCGTCGTCATGCAGCCCGCTGTGAAAGGCCAGTGGACCTGGCTCGACGACCGCACGCTCAACTTTGTGCCGGCCGAGGATTGGCCGGTCGGCAAGCATTACGACGTGCGCCTCGACATCAGCAAGGCCTTCGCTCCGCATGTGCTGATGGCCGAAGACCATTTCAGTTTCGACACGGCGCCCTTCATCGTGAAGTTGGGCACCGCCGAGTTCTACCAGGACCCGCAGGACGCCACGGCCAAGAAAACCATCCAGCAGGTGATCTTCAATTACCCGGTGGACACCGCGCAGTTCGAGAAGCGGATCGAGGTGGCGCTGGCGCAGAAAGGCAGCTCCGATACTCCGCTCAAATTCAGCGTGACCTACGACGCCAACAAGCTGGCCGCGTGGATCCACTCGCAGCCGCTGGCCTTGCCGCGCGACGACGGCGCCGTGCAATACAGCATCGACAAGGGCGTGCGCAGCCTGCGCGGCGGCGACGCGTTCAAGGACAAGCTCACCCATCCGGTGACCGTGCCGGGCTTGTACAGCCTGACCATCAACGAGATCGCACCCACTCTGGTCGACAACGACAAGTACGAGCCCGAGCAAGTGCTGGTGATGGGCGTCGGCGGCACGGTGCGCGACAGCGAACTTGCTGGCCTGACCAAGGCCTGGGTACTGCCGCGACGCAAGCCTGGGGTGAAGCAGGATGAAGACGAGCCACCCTATGCGTGGGGCGCATCCCAGGTCAGCGAGGAGGTGCTGCGTCAGTCGCAACCGCTCAAACTTGAATTGGTGCCTACCGAGAACGAATACGAGGCCGGCCAGAGCTTCAAGTTCCACGCCGAACCCGGGCAGCAGATCTATGTGCGCGTGGAGAAGGGACTTAAGTCGTTCGGCGGCTACGTGCTCGGCAAGCCACGCGTCGAGGTGGTGACGGTTCCCGAATATCCCAAGCTGCTGCGCTTCATGGCAGATGGTTCGCTGCTGTCGATGAGCGGTAGCAAGCGCGTGTCCGTGGTGTCGCGCAACCTGCCGGGCATGAAGGTGGAAGTGGGACGCGTACTGCCGGACCAGTTGCAGCACCTGGTCAGCCTCAATCAGGGCAACTATGCCCGGCCGTCGCTGAGTTACGACTTCAGCGAAGACCATATCGTCGAGCGCTTCGAACAGAAACGAGCCTTCCCCAAGGGCGATCCCGGCAAGGCGCATTACGAAGGTGTTGACCTTGGCCAGTATCTGAAGGACGGCAAGCGGGGCGTATTCCTGCTGCACCTGTCCAGTTATGACCCGGTGGCGGAGAAGAAGAAGGCCGACGCCGCTGCGGCGGCGGAGCAGGGGGCGCAGGCCGCGCCGCGTGCCGATGGGCAGGACAGCGGCACGAATGAATCCGGCGACGAAGGCGAAAGCGAGGGCAATGCCTACAACAGCCAGCCCGAGGAAGATTCCTCCACACCGGTCGACACCCGCCTCGTCGTGGTCACCGACCTCGGCATGCTGGTCAAGCGTGGCGTGGACGGCAGCCAGGACGTGTTCGTGCAATCGATTCACAGCGGTCAGCCGGTGGGTGGTGCCAGCGTGTCGGTGCTGGCGCTCAACGGCCAGACCCTTTACAGCGAGACCACCAACGCCGATGGCGCCGTGCACTTCCCGACCTTCAAGGGACTGGAGCGCGAAAAACGCCCCGTGATGTACCTGGTGAAGAAGGCGGACGATCTTTCATTCCTGCCGATTGGTGGCTACGACCGTCAGCTCGACTACTCGCGCTTCGACATCGGCGGCGAGCGCAACGCTACCAACCAGGGTCAGCTTTCCTCCTACCTGTTCTCCGACCGTGGCATTTACCGGCCGGGCGACACCTTCCATATCGGCCTGATTGTGCGTGCCGCCAGCTGGACGCATAGCGTGGCCGGTGTGCCGCTGCAGGCGGAGATCGTCGACCCGCGCGGCGCCACCGTAAAGCAGCTGCCGTTGAGCATGGATAACAGCGGCTTCGGTGAACTCGAATACGCACCAGCGGAAACCGCGCCCACCGGCACCTGGACGGTAAACCTCTACATCGTCAAGGACGGCAAGGCCGGCGCACAGATCGGCAGCACCACCGTGCAGGTGAAGGAATTCCTGCCCGATCGCATGAAAGTGGAAGCCAAGCTGTCGCAGCAGGCGCCGGAAGGCTGGGTAAAGCCGGAGCAGCTGAAGGGCCTGGTCGATGTACAGAACCTGTTCGGTACGCCGGCGGCGGATCGCCGCGTAGAGGCCTCGCTCACCCTGCGTCCGGCCTGGCCGGCCTTCCGCAGCTGGCAGGATTACCACTTCTACGACGTGCGCCGCGCCAAGGAGGGTTACGAGGAAACCCTGCAGGACGGCAAGACCGACGATAAAGGCCATGCCGAGTTCGATCTGGATCTGAAGAAGTACGCCGACGCCACCTATCAGCTGTACTTCCTTGCCAAGGCGCACGAGGCCGAGGGCGGGCGCAGCGTAGCTGCGGCCGCGCAGACACTGGTTTCCAGCAACGACTGGCTGGTCGGTTACAAAGCGGCCGACAGTCTCGACTATGTCAGCCGCAACGCACCGCGCAGCGTGCATCTGGTCGCGATCAACAGTCAGGCCAAAGCGATCGAGCTGAAGGACCTGCGCGCGCAGCTGATCGAGCGCCGCTATATCTCGGTGCTGACCAAGCAGGATTCGGGCGTCTACAAGTACCAGTCCAAGCTCAAGGAAATCGCGGTCAACGAGCAGGCGCTGGCGATTCCCACCGCGGGTCTCGACTACGCCTTGCCGACCGACAAGCCGGGCAACTATGCGTTGGTGATCCTGCGCGGCAATGACCGCACCGAAGTAAACCGCGTCGACTACTCGGTGGCTGGTGCCGCCAATGTGTCGCGCTCGTTGGACCGCAACGCGGAACTCCAGCTCAACCTCAGCAAGCAGGATTACGCACCGGGCGAGTCGGTGGACATCGCCATCCGCGCGCCTTATGCGGGTAGTGGCCTGATCACCATCGAGCGCGACAAGGTGTATGCGCACGCATGGTTCCATGCCGACACCACCAGCTCGGTGCAGCACATCACCGTGCCGGCGGATTTCGAGGGCAACGGCTACATCAACGTGCAATACATCCGCGATCCGTCCTCGGACGAGATCTTCATGAGTCCGCTGAGCTACGGCGTGGTGCCGTTCTCAGTGAACCTGGATGCACGCCGCAACCCGATAAAGGTCGAATCCCCGGCGCTGGTGAAACCCGGCGAAACGGTCACCTTCAAACTCAGCGCACCGCAACCGACCAAGGCGGTAGTGTTCGCCGTGGATGAGGGCATCCTGCAGGTGGCTCGCTACAAGCTCGGCGATCCGCTGAAGTTCTTCTTCCGCAAGCGCATGCTGGAAGTGAGCACCTCACAGATCCTCGACCTGATCCTTCCGGACTTCGAGAAGCTGATGAGCATGGCCGCAGCCGGCGGCGACGCCGACGCCGCGATCGGCCGCCAGCTCAACCCGTTCAAGCGTAAGCGCGACAAGCCGGTGGCGTTCTGGTCCGGCATCGTCGACGTGGATGGCGAGAAAGAGCTGACCTACCAGGTGCCGGATTACTTCAACGGCAAGCTGCGCGTGATGGCGGTTTCGGTCTCGCCGGAACGCATCGGCACCTTTGAAGGTTCCACCATCGTGCGTGGCGATTTCGTGCTTTCGCCGAACGTGCCGACTACCCTGGCGCCGGGTGACGAGCTGGAAGTCAGCGTGGGTGTGGCCAATAACCTCACGGGCCTGGGCGGCAAACAGGTGCCGGTGGCGGTGAGCCTGAAGACCGGACCGCAACTGCAGGCGATCGGCAGCGCGACCCAGAGCCTCAACCTGGGCGAGATGCGCGAGGGCGTGGCGCTGTTCCGTGTCAAGGCGACCGACAAACTGGGCTCCGGCAATCTGACCTTTACCGCGAGCTACGGCGGCAAGTCCGCGAAGCAGAGCGTCGACGTGTCGGTGCGTCCGGCTTCGGCTTACCGCACCCAGGTCAACGTGGGTCGGGTCGACGCCGGCAGCAAGGCGGACCTGCCCGACCTGCGTAAGCTGTACGACGAGTACTCGTCACGCGATACGGCGTTCTCGCCGCTGCCGGTCGTGCTCGCCCAAGGCCTTACCAGCTTCCTGGTCAACTACCAGAACTACTGCAGCGAGCAGTTGATCAGCGCGGCCATGCCCAAACTGGTCGTGGCGAAATGGCCAGTAGTGCCGGTCTTCGCGCACGCGCTGCAACCTGCCTTCAGCGAGAAGAAGCTGAGCAACGATGAGGCGCTGGCCCAGTTCCTCGACGCGCTGCACGCGCGCCAGAACGGGCAGGGTGGTTTCGGGGTGTGGGCGGCTACGCCGGATGCGGATCCGTTCGTGTCGGTCTATGCGATGAACTTCTTGATCGAGGCGCGCGACCGCGGTGTGAACGTACCTAAGGACATGTTCGATGCCGGCAATACCTATCTGCGCCAGCTCGCCAGCGACAACGGCATGGATTCGCTCGACAAGCTGCGCCAGCGTGCCTATGCGGTCTACCTGCTGACGCGCCAGGGCAACGTCACCACCAACGACCTGGCGGCCGTGCAGAAGCGCCTGCAAGAGGCTTATCCGGAACAGTGGAAGAACGATCTGGCCGCGGCCTGGCTGGCGGCGTCCTATCAGCTACTGAAGCAGGACAAGCAGGCCAGCCAGTTGATGGCCGGCCCGCTGAAGCTGCTGGAGCGCAGCAACGCAGACAAGAGCTACGTCTACGACTACTACTACGACTCACTGATTCGCGACTCCAGCGTGCTGTATCTGCTCGGCAAGCATTTCCCCGAGCGGGCCAAGGCGTTGTCGCCGCGCGTGTGGGAGAACATCAGCTATCCGCTGGCGCACCAGTGGTACAACACGCTGTCGTCGTCGATGACCCTGCTCGCGCTGGATGCCTATGCCAGTCAGTCGGCCGGCGATCTCAGCAAGCTCAGCATCGACGAAGTGCACACCGATGGCAGCGTCAAAGCCATTGCCGCCTTGCAAGGCAATCTGATGCAGGCTGGCAGTTGGAACGCTGCGGCAGGCCGTCTGCGCTTTACCAATGGCGGCGCCTTGCCGGCCTGGTATGTGGCAAGCCAGGGTGGTTACGACCGCGATGCGCCGAACAAGGCGATCAAGAACGGCATCGAGATCATCCGTGACTACACCGACACCAACGGCAAGTCACTGGATCAGATCAGCATCGGCGAGGAGATCGACGTCCACGTGAAGATCCGTGCCACCAACGGTGACGGCGTTTCCGACGTGGCGATCGTGGATCTGCTGCCGGGTGGTTTCGAGCCGGTGATCCAGCCGCCGCCGGAAGTAACTGACCACCAGGAGGACGGCAGCGCAGAGAACGACCAGGGTGGCGATAGCGAAGTGAAGCCCAGTGCCTGGCGTTCGCCGATCGGCCTGTCCAGCTCGAGCTGGACGCCCGAGTACGCCGATATCCGCGAAGACCGCGTGGTGATCTATGGCACAGCTACGCCGGATGTGCGCGAGTTCGTGTATCGCATCAAGGCAACCAACGCGGGCAAGTTCATCGTGCCGCCGGCCTACGGCGAGTCGATGTACAACCGGGAAATCCAGGCGCGTTCGCCGGGTGGCGCTACTTTGACCGTCGTGCGCAAACCGTAAGTCCGGATACCTCGCCCTCTCCATCAAGGAGAGGGCGAGGTTGGTCGATACCCGATGAGCTTCATGTCCACCCCATCATTGCTGTCCGCCATCGTCCGCTGGGTCCGTCGTTGGCAGAACTGGCTGGTGGGTATCGCCTTGGTAATCGCGGCGCTGATCGGCTGTCGCCTGTGGCCGCATGTGCCGCTGCGCGAATGGCAGACCTCGTCTACCGCCGTATACGACAGCAAGGGCCATCTGCTGCGACTGACCCTGGCCAGTGATGACCGTTATCGTCTGTGGGTACCCCTGCGCGATATCTCGCCGCAACTGGTGCAGGGCGTCTTGCTGCATGAAGACCGCTGGTACCGCTGGCACGCCGGTTTTAATCCCTACGGTCTGTTGCGTGGCGCATGGGTGACCTATGCGCGCCATGGCAATCCGCAAGGTGGCTCCACCATCACCATGCAGCTGGCGCGCCTGCTGTGGCGGCTCAACACGCGCTCGCCGCTGGGCAAGCTGCATCAGCTCGGGCGCGCGCTCCAGCTGGAGCTGTTCTATTCGAAGGACCAGATTCTCGAGGCGTATCTCAATTACGCGCCTTATGGGCGCAACGTCGAGGGCGTGGGCGCTGCCAGCCTGGCGTACTTCGACAAGCCACCTGCGGCACTCAGCCTGCCGGAGGCGCTGACGCTCGCGGTGGTGCCGCAGGATCCCACCCGTCGCCTGCAAGCGGCAGCCGCACATACGGGTGATGCACCGCCGGACATCATCAATGCCCGACTGGCCCAGTCGCGCAACCGGCTCTATGCGCGCTGGCTGCGAGCACACCCGCAGGATGCCTCGCTGAAACCGCTGTTCGCCTTGCCACTCAATTTGCGGCCGCTATCGCAACTGCCGTTCGAGGCGCCGCATGCGGTGGAGCAGGTGCTGGCGGCGCGGCGGCTGCAAGCCGGGCCGCTGGACAGTCGCGTCACCACAACCCTCGATCTGGATTTGCAGCACGGTCTCGAACGGCAGGTGGCGCGCTATATCGAACGCAACAATGCGCGTGGCATCCGCAATGCGGCAGCCATCCTTATCGACACGCGCGACATGGGAGTGAAGGCTCTGGTGGGTTCGGCCGGCTATGCCGACAGTAGTATCCAGGGGCAAGTGAACGGCACGCTGGCCAAGCGCTCGCCGGGCTCCACTCTCAAGCCCTTCATTTACGCACTGGGTTTTGACCAGGGTGTTCTGCATCCGCAGACGGTGCTGCGCGACGTGCCGACATCGTTCGGCCCCTATACGCCAGAGAACTTCGACGGCCATTTTCTCGGCCCGGTGACGGCCACCGAAGCCCTGGTACGCAGCCGCAATATTCCTGCGGTGTGGGTGGCTTCGCAGCTACGCCAACCGAGCTTCTATCAGTTCCTGCGCGACGCAGGCATCAGCCGCTTGGCTAGCGAGAAACACTACGGCCTCGCACTGGTGCTCGGCGGCGGCGAAGTCACCATGCAGGAACTGGCGGGGCTCTACGCCATGCTCGCCAATCGCGGGGAGCTGCGGCCCTTGCGCCTACTCGCCAATGAGCCAGCGTCGAAAGGCACGCGTTTGCTCAGCGACGAAGCCAGCTTCATGGTGATGGACATGCTGCGCCAGAATCCGCGCCCGGACGAAACCACCGGCGCGCAACCGGATCGTCTGCCGGTGTACTGGAAGACCGGTACGTCCTGGGCGTTCCGCGACGCCTGGACGGCGGGCAGTTTCGGTCCCTACGTGCTGGTGGTGTGGGTCGGCAATTTCGACAGCAGCAGCAATCCGGCTTTTATTGGCGCCGAGGCGGCCGCGCCGCTGTTCTTCCAAATGGTCGACGCTTTGCGTGCAGAGCAACGCGGACTTGGCGAACCGATACGACGCATGCCTGCCAACCTCAAGCGCGTGGAAATCTGTCTCGCCAGTGGTGATCTGCCGAATCAGTGGTGTCCGCAAAAAGGCATGACGTGGTTCATTCCCGGCAAGTCACCAATCCGCGTCAGTCAGATCCACCGGCCGGTGGTGATGGATGACGCCACTGGCAAGCCAGCGTGTCCGCCCTATGACGGGAAACACACCCATCTGGAGGTGTATGAGTTCTGGCCGTCCGAGTTGCAGCAGGTCTTCATCCAGGCCGGCATCCCGCGCCGTACGCCGCCGCGTAATGAAACCTGCGCAAATAGCGGCATGGCCGTCGGTGATCCGCCGCGCATCACCTCACCACTGCGCGGCAGCATCTATGCCATACGGTTGAAGCAGCAGAGCGAGAACCGTATTGCCTTTACCGCCAACGGCGATGCCGCAACGCGCACGCTGTATTGGTTCGTTAACGATGCCTTTGTGGGGCGCAGCGCACCTAGTGAATCGTTGTTCTGGCAGCCACAGACGGCGGGAAATTACGAAGTACGTGTGGTCGATGATCGCGGGATGAGTGACCAGCGATCACTGGGCGTCAGTTTGGTCGAATAGATATCCAATCCTGGGGAAGAAGGGATGCCGAGACTCAATGTGCCAATGCGATTCGGCGGTTGCCTGGGGTATGTCGTATTGCTGGTGGCGATTGGACTGACCAGCTTGTCCGCCAGCGCGGCTGAAGGAGCGTGTGATCGCAATGCTCCTGTCAATGAAGGCATTCAGCACGAAGGCACCGTCAACGGGAATGTTGGGCAGCATCAGCACTTTTGCAGGGATCAACCACAAGCGGGTGTTGATGCTTGTACGGCATCGCGCTATCTGTTGGCTGGCGATCGGGTAAGAGTCATCTCGCGTTGCGGCAACGACGTCTACGTGGCTTACGTCGGGGCCAACGGCACCTCTATGGGATGGGTCGATGCGTCTGTCGTCGACACGCATGCGGCCCCATATACAGGCGAATCGCTGGACTGGCTGGCCGGAATGCCTGAACAGCATCCGCACTGGCAGGTCGACATGGCACCGGAGTACAGCGATTTTCTTTCGCGCCATGTGCCGACCTACCTTGCCTACTGGGGCATGAGCAAGGAGGGCACGCGGCAGTCGTTGCGCGAGACCGTTGAACAGACTGTCGGCGTAGGGCATCCGCAACGGACCGATGGACGATATGTAGTCATCAACGCCTGCCGGATCCACTCCTGCGACGAGCAGGGATTGATATGGGTGGATCTGAAAACGCACATGGTCATCGGCGCAGTGGTGCACTACTTTTTCAATAGCTCACGTTACGACCGGCAGTTGCTGGTGTGGTCGCTGGATGTCCAGTCCGGTCATTTCCCCGAAGCTTTTGTCGAGACGCTCAAGACCTGGAATCACGGTGATGTGAATATCGACACCGGACCGCGGCCGCTGAACAACGGGGACCGGTCGCACGAAAACCGGCCGTTCTATGCGGTGCGGTTCATCGGTGCCGATGGACGTGTGGCAGTACTCGATGACGTACGGAAACTTACACAGGCAGCTTCACCATGAAGCCAGGAATAGGGCCTATGCGCCACGGCGTTTTCTTCGCTTCCTGTCTATGGATCTATGTCGTGATGATGCCAAGCGCTTCGGGCGATGAATGGCCGGAGGGCCATAGCCGTATGTCACATACGGTGATCGGTGGCCTGGCGAGGGATGGCAAGTCCGTTGAGGTACCACTCGCAGGCATAGAACAGGTCAGTGGTGCATGCCGTGACCATTTGCCCTTATGGATTCAAGGGGATGATCGGCCGCATACCTGTACGCGGCTTACCATTGAGGGGAAAGAGATCGCTCATCTGTGGCTCTCGCCATCACCCACGCGGCCGGCCATGGAGATGTTGGCGCCGCCATTGTTGATATCCACGCGCCCCTTTACGCCCTCCAGATGGAAGGAGCGCCCGGCGACCGCCGCCGAAGTCGAAGCCATACGTGCACTGCACTTGGCATTGAAACCACCTGCCTTCGAAGGTAGCGTCCTGGAGGACCAAGGCGTCTCCTTGCCGCTGGGTCCTTCAAACTATCTGCCGCTCGGCAAGGGCGTGGCGGCTATCGATACAGGCGTTGACGATAGCGTCTTCTTGCTCGTGCCCGGACGTGCTTTGAACGACGCGGAAACGGAGGGAATGTCGGCGGTCGGTCCGGAGAAGGCGTGTGCCACCGTCTCGCAATTGGTCTTTGTGCGTTCTCCGCACGGCGTTCACTATCGGGTCGAGTTGCCGGCCAAGCCAATGGCCTATGTCGCCGATCCGGATAGCCCGTATCCTGCCGTGCAGGTAACCACAAACTGCGGAGCGATGATGTTCATTTGGCGCATCGAACCGAAGCCAAGCAAACTCATTGATTACCAGAATGGCTATGAGTACGGCGATATCCTTCCGGCGTCGGGATATGGCCGCTATGTTTCAGTGTGGCGGATCTAACGGCGCCAGCGACCTCAAATTCGTATGAGTAACGTCCCGGCACCCTCGTATTATCGCGCCACCGCAACGGCTTATGAGCCGTACGCTGCGCTGCATGGCAAGACCGACGCACGCGTGGCGATCGTGGGTGGCGGTTACGCGGGTTTGCACACGGCGCTGGGGCTGGCTGAGCGTGGCGTGCGCGATGTGGTGCTGCTGGAGCGCGAGCAGATTGGCTTTGGGGCTTCCGGCCGCAATGGCGGGTTTGTCTTTGCCGGTTATTCGCTGGGCGAGCAGAGCCTGTTTGATCAGCGTGGCGATGCGCAGGCTCGCGCTTTGTTCGGTCTGACCACAGCGGCGGTCGAGCGCATTCGCCGGCAGGTGGCACGTTATGCGATACCGTGCGATCCGGTGGATGAAGGGGTGATCTGGGCCAACTGGTTTCGCGACCCTGCGGTGTTGCGGCAGCGGCAGCAGCTGCTGGCTGAGCACTACGGAGTGCAGTGGGAATGGATGCCGCAGGAAGAGCTACGCGAACGGGTACGCACCGATCGTTATTTCGACGGATTGTACGAGCGCAATGCCCTGCATCTGCACCCGTTGAATTTCGCCATCGGCCTGGCGGGCGCGGCGGTGGAGCAGGGTGTTCGTATTCATGAGAATACGGATGTGTGGCAGTTGCGCCGTGAAGGTCTGCGCTGGCGCCTCGAAACCGCACAGGGCGTGGTGCTGGCCGATCAGGTGGTATTGGCTTGCGGTGGTTATCTGGCGGGGCTGCGCAAGCCGATCGACCGGGCGATCCTGCCGATCGCAACATATGTGATGGTGACCGAGCCATTGGGCGACCGCCTTGCGGATTGCCTGCGCACACGTTCGGCTATCTACGACTCGCGCTTTGCTTTCGATTACTACCGGCCACTGCCGGATACGCGGCTGTTGTGGGGCGGGCGCATTTCTGTCCGTAATCGCTCGCCGCAGGCCGTGCAGCGCTTGCTGAGCAAGGACATGCAACGTGTGTTCCCTATGCTCAAGGGTCTGAAGATCGACTATGCGTGGTCGGGTCTGATGAGTTACGCGCGCCACCAGATGCCGCAGATCGGCGGGAGCGCCGACGGCTTATGGTGGGCGCAGGCGTTTGGCGGTCACGGTCTGGCGCCCACGTGTGCGGCCGGCGATCTGCTCGCCGCTGTGATTGCCGGCAGTGACGATCGCTGGAAGCAGTTCGCCGATTACGGTCTGGTCAGCGCGCATCGGCCTGCCGGCTATCTGGCGGCGCAGGCCAGCTATTGGTGGCAGCAAAGCAGAGATTGGTTCAAGACGAGGTTGGAAGGATGAGCGAAGCGACAGCGCAAGACACGCCCGAGATCAGCTGGTCCGATTTTGAGAAGGTGCTGATGGTGGCTGGTACGGTGATGCGGGTGGAGGCTTTCCCCGAGGCGCGTAAACCGGCCTGGAAAGTGTGGGTGGATTTCGGTCCTTACGGCGAGAAGAAAACCAGTGCGCAGATCGCGGCGCTGTACACGCCCGAGGATCTGGTCGGCCGGCAGATCGTCGGCGTGATCAACTTCCCGGAGAAGCAAGTGGGGCCGTTCCGCTCGCAGTTTCTTCTCACTGGTTTTCCCACCGAAGCCGGTGTGGTGATCACCGCCCTTGAGCGCCCGGTGCCCAATGGCACAAGGCTCGCCTGACATGAGTGGCTTGCGCGAGGCACGCCTGGACGACGCAACCGAAATCGCTCGCTTGTCCGGCGAACTCGGCTATCCGGCCACGGCGTCGGAGATCGCGACACGGCTGACGGCGCTGCTCGACGATCCGGCGCATCGCATCAGCGTGGTGGAGACGGCGGGTGTCCTGCTGGGCTGGATCGCTGTGGAGTGCCGCATGACCCTGGAATCGGGCGAACGCGCGGAGATCGTGGGGCTGGTGGTAGGTGAAGAGGCACGTCGGCAGGGTGTGGGGCGCATGCTGATCGACGATGCCGAAGCATGGGCGCGCGCTTTGGGCTTCGCCACACTGGTAGTGCGCTCCAATGTGTTGCGCGATGCCTCGCATGCGTTCTATCGCAGGCAGGGCTACGTGCATCGCAAGACCCAGCATGTCTATGCCAAGGCGCTGGACGCCGTCGATTGATGCAAAGCCCCGGGCGTGGCCGCGCCGTGCCCGCGTCGTGCCATGTATGGCCGGGCAGGGATGTTCATTATGTTCATCTCAATCAAGTGAAGGGGTTTCTATGAAGAAGTTAGTGCTCTGGGCATCGCTAGGCGGAGCGGCCGCGTTGTGCGCACCATGGGTGCAGGCGGGGCCGGACGCCACATGGACACAACCGCAGAAACCGTTCCGCATTTACGGCAACAGCTGGTACGTAGGCACTCGTGGTCTCGGTGCCGTCTTGATCACCTCGCCTCAAGGCCATGTGCTGATCGACGCTACCCTGCCGGAAAATGCCCGCCAGATCGAAGCCAATATCGAAGCACTCGGCTTCCGTGTGAAAGACGTCAAGCTGATCCTCAACTCACATGCACATTCCGATCATGCCGGGGCCATCGCGGCACTGGCTGCCGCGAGCGGAGCATCGGTAAGTGCCAGCGAAGCTGGTGCCAAAGCTTTGATGCTGGGCGGTAACGATCCTGAGGATCCGCAGTACGGTGAGGCGCCAAAGTTTCCGCCGGTGGCGAAGGTGGGTGTGGTAGCGGACGGCGGCAGTGCGCGCGTCGGCGATATCGCGGTGCAGGCACATTACACCCCGGGGCATACGCCGGGCAGCACCAGTTGGACCTGGCAGTCGTGCGAGGCAAATCGCTGCCTGCATATGGTGTATGCCGACAGCATCACGGCTTTCAGCAATGACACCTATCGCTACAGCAACAATGCAGAACATCCGCATCGCGAGCAGGATTTCCGCAAGACGTTTGCCAATGTAGCCAGCTTGCCCTGCGACATCCTGATCACCCCGCATCCCGATGCCAGCGACTTTCTAGACAAGGTCGCGTTGCGCGATCAGGGTAAGCAGCCGAATCCGCTAGTGGATGCGCAAGCGTGCAAAACCTACGCGGCGACCGGTGGTGTCAAGCTGGACAAGCGCCTGCAGCAGGAGAAGCAGGGCAAGCATTGATGGCTGGTCGCACCAGAGCCTGTTCAATATTTCTGATTGTGTCGATTTGCTCATCTCGTTGTTGATGGCGGCGGGCCTTTGGTTTGCGCTCTCCAGGTTGGGGTGTTTCGACCTGGCCGCTTACGCAGCGGGCGTTCCGCCTCGCTGCCGCGAGTCGGGTCACTTTCTCTTTGCTGGCCTAAAGAGAAAGTAACCAAAGAGAAATGGCCTAAGGGCAGGCGGTGCGCTTTGTAGCTACGCATCTTCCAGTGTCAGACGTTTGGAGGGCTTCTCTTTTTTTGCCCTGCTCCCCGGACCTGATTGGTGTCGAATCTCAGCTAGGCGCGCCTTTCTCCTCCCCCTGCTCGCGACGCGAAGCTAGTCCCGTGGGACAGGGGGAGGCCGGGAGGGGGTAAGCCCTTGCGACAGCCTCTCCCGATACGCTTTCTCAAGTACTCACCCCTCCCCAACCCTCCCCTGCGAGCAGGGGAGGGGGCAAGAGCAAACCCGACGCCTGACACTGGAGGATGCGCAGCTACAAAGCACGCCGCGCTCTTTAGACCATTTCTCTTTGGTTACTTTCTCTTTGGGTCAGCAAAGAGAAAGTGACTCGGGCGCCGGCAGGCGTCCGAAATGCCCGCTGCATAAGCGGCCAGGTCGCGATAACCCAACGATTGTCGCGAATACTAAAGAGCGACCCTCAACGCCTTCCGGCGCAGAGATCTTGAACAGGCACTCAGCGGTGCTGTCGATCCAGCCATACCTCGAGGCCCTGGGCGTTCAATTCGATATCCATGCTGAGGATATCGATGAGCGCCTGGCGGCTGCCGTTCCAGCCGTGATCGGCGGCGCGCTCGGCGTAAAAATCGGTGAGGGCGTGCTTGAGCCAGTCATGGCGATCGGGTTTGCGATACGCCACCAGCGCCAGTTCGGTCATCACATCGATCTGCGCGTGCAGGTCGTCAGCCAGCTTCTCGACATCGCGCACGTGATCGTAATGCGTGAGGTACATGGCTTCAGGATGCAGCGCGACCAAGCGGCGGATCGAATCGTGCAGGGCGCCGGGATCGAACTGTACGGGCGAGCTGGTCGGCACGATGAACGGGCCTTTGGCGGTGTCGAATTCGCGGTAGGAAAGGCCAAAGGTGTCACCGGTGAAGCAGACATTCGCCTTTTCGTCGTGGACGCTGAGATGGTGCAGGGCATGGCCCGGTGTATCCAGACAACGCAGTGCGCGGCCTTGCAGGTCCACCACGTGACCCTCCGGTGCGGCGATCACCCGCTCCGCCGGGATCGGACGCAGGCGGCCATAGGTTTGTTCCATCACCGCTTCGCCGTAGACGGCGCTGGCGCCGGCCCATAGCTGCGTTGGGTCGATCATGTGGCGGGCGCCGCGCGGATGCACTACCACCTTCGCCTGTGGCAGCCTGGCTGCCAGTTCACCGGCACCGCCGGCATGATCGAGATGCACATGGGTAAGGATCAGCCAATCGACCTGTGCCGGCTCCAGGCCGGTATCGGCGAGGGCATCGAGCATGTGCGGCACGGCGTAGTTAGTACCGCAATCGATAAAAGCGCCGTGCCCGTTTTCCACCACAAGATAGGCGGCGTCGAAGCGTGGCCGCACGAAACCGGTGTCGATCGTGTGGATACCGTGAAGGGAAGTCATATCCGTCTCGTCCTGATCGCGGAGCTGCAAAGGTAGCAAGAGCGCAGGGGCAGGGCACTTCCACCATGGTCGAGCCTATTGACCGCCAGTGGGTGCTGACGATAGACATGCGCCTGCGGCGTAAC
Organism: Dyella sp. OK004; assembly: GCF_900114495.1. Lineage (GTDB taxonomy): Bacteria > Pseudomonadota > Gammaproteobacteria > Xanthomonadales > Rhodanobacteraceae > Dyella_D. The sequence goes on from NZ_FOZI01000003.1 coordinate 304,072, forward strand.
GGGTGGGAACCTATGACTCATTTGCTTCTGCTGGTGCTCGATCTCATCGGCACCTTTGTGTTCGCTCTCAGCGGCGCGGTGACTGGCGTCCGACGCAAACTGGATCTGTTCGGCGTGCTGGTCTTGTCGTTTGCGGCCGGTAATGCCGGCGGAATCACGCGCGATCTGCTGATCGGCGCCACGCCACCGGCAGCGATTGCCGATTGGCGCTACCTCGGTGTCTCCGTGTTGGCCGGCATGATTACGTTTTACCGCTACTCGATCATTCAACGCTGGCGCAATCCCGTGCAGATGTCCGATGCGGCAGGTCTGGCTTTGTTCGCGGTCGCGGGTGCGCAGAAGGCGTTGGCGCACGGGCTCAACCCGGTCATGGCGGCCTTGCTTGGCATGCTCACCGGCGTAGGCGGCGGCATCCTGCGCGATGTGCTGGTGACGCAGATACCAACCGTGCTGCGTGCGGATCTGTATGCCGTAGCCGCATTGGCGGGCGCCACCGTGGTGGTGCTTGGCGATCAGTTCCACGTGCCGCTCGTGATCACCACGTTGACAGGCGCCGCGCTTTGTTTCGGCTTGCGCTTCATGGCGATCCGTCACGGCTGGCATCTCCCCGTGTCGCGTCATTCCGGGATGGAGGATCCGCCGGTCTGAGTCACGCCGATCGCCGCTTTCGTGGTGATGTGGCGTTATGTATCCCGGATCAGGCGCAGATCGTTGAATTTGCGGCGCTCGATCAGCGCGTTGACCTTACCGTGTTCATCGCGCCGGAAGATCAGCAGGTTCCGTTCGTCGTCGCTGCCCATGAAGACGTCTTTTGCGATGGGTTCAAGCCGGTGCTCCGGGCCGCCGGGTTTGGTGACATAGCTGAGCACGCCGTCCTTGTTGCTCACGGTCCAGGCGCGGTTGGGGGCGTAGCGGTAGGTGCCGCTGTATTCGCCGGGTAAAAGACTGGGCACAGTTAGCTTTGGCGGCGCAGTGGGAATGGTCACGTCTTCGTAACCCGCGAGTTTCCACGCACCCGCCTGCTTCACGAAAGTAAGCAGGGATTGGTAGCGCACTACGAGCTGTTGGCCGAAGACGGTTTCGCGTTCGTATTCCTCGACCTGCAGAATCGCAGTGTCGCCGTACTGCAGCGCGCGTGCGTCGCGCAATTCGATGCTGCCCGCAAAGCCGGTCGGAAAGGGGTGCATCGAAGCTAGTGTGTCGGCTTTGTGCGCAATGCGACCGAACTCATCGATGATGACCGCGTCGTCGGTGAGCGTCTGTTCCCAGACTGCTTTGTTGCCCATGGGGATCGCATCGACCAGGGCTTGTGTGATCTTCAGCAGATCATCGCGTAGGGGCTTTGGCGCTTCAGCAGCCTGCGCTGCAGTGGCTGTATGCAGTGCCGCGAAGATCAGCAAAAAACCAAGCGATCGCATAGGCGTGGCCGTCCATTGAAGGATGGCGCGGAGCATGCGCGCCCCTTGAGGCGCTTGCCCGTGCATGAAGTCACGGGCGCCCGGATCAGATACGAAAACGGCACCGTATCGCTACGGTGCCGTTTCGGATGCCAGTCACTTGGCTGTCAGAGCGCTTCGAAAATACCGGCGGCACCCATACCCGTACCGATACACATCGTCACCATGCCGTACTTCTGCTTGCGACGACGCATGCCGTGGATCAGCGTGGCGGCGCGGATAGCGCCGGTGGCGCCGAGCGGGTGGCCGAGGGCGATGGCGCCGCCGAGCGGGTTCACCTTGCTCGTGTCGAGGCCGAGATCCTTGATCACCGCCAACGACTGCGCAGCGAAGGCTTCATTGAGCTCGATCCAGTCCAACTGATCTTGCGTCATGCCAGCCTGCTTCAACGCCTTCGGAATCGCTTCCTTAGGGCCGATGCCCATGATGTCGGGGCGCACACCGGCGACGGAGAAACCGACGAAGCGGGCCAGCGGCTGCAGGTTGTAATCCTTGATGGCCTTCTCGCTGGCAAGGAGCAGCGCGCCGGCGCCGTCGGAGGTTTGCGAGGAGTTGCCCGCAGTAACGCTGCCGCCGAACTGGCCGTTGCGGAACACGGGCTTGAGCTTGCCCAGTACGTCCACCGTGCTGCCCGGGCGCGGGCCTTCGTCGGTATCGATCAGACGGCTATCCGTCTTGATGCCGCGGGTGGCCAGGTCGGGGTAGTGGTCGTCGAGCTGGAACGGGGTGATCTCGTCCTTGAATTCGCCGGCCTTGATCGCCGCCAGCGCGCGCTCGTGGCTTTGCGCAGAGAAGGCATCCTGTTCTTCGCGCGAAATCTTCCACTGCGTGGCGACGTTCTCGGCGGTGATGCCCATGCCGTAGGCGATGCCGATGTGCTCGTTGTCGAAGATGCCCGGGTTCATGGCGATCTTGTTGCCCATCATCGGCACCATGCTCATGCTCTCGGTGCCGCCGGCGATCATCAGGTCGGCCTCGCCCAGACGAATGCGGTCGGCGGCCATGGCGATGGCCTGCACGCCGGAGGAGCAGAAGCGGTTGATGGTGACGCCAGGCACGGTATCGGGCAGGCCGGCGAGCAATACGCCGATGCGTGCCACGTTCATGCCTTGCTCGGCCTCAGGCATGGCGCAGCCGATGATGGCGTCGCCGATCTGGTGCGGGTCGATGCCCGGCGCCTGTGCCATCACGGCGCGGATGACGTGGGCGAGCATGTCGTCTGGACGGGTGTTGCGGAATATCCCGCGCGGCGCCTTGCCGACCGGGGTACGGGTGGCGGCGACGATGTAGGCGTCTTGCACTTGCTTGGTCATGGTCTTTGCTCCGTGGCGTCGCGCGGTTCGCGGCGACGCACTTCAGTTTTTGATCGTCATTCCGGCGGAGGCCGGAATCCAGTGTCGTTGGCGGTAAAGCGAAGTCGCTGGGTCCCGGCTTTCGTCGGGACGACGAGCGTTAGTTCCTGAGCGGTTTGCCGGTGGTCATGGTGTGGGCAATACGCGCCTGCGTTTTCTCCGTCTGCGCCAGTTCCACAAAGTGCTTGCGCTCTAGCGCTAGCAGCCATTCTTCGTCCACCAGCGAGCCGCGCTCGATGGCGCCGCCGCACAGCGTGTCCGCGATGCGGGTGGCGATCGCCACGTCATGCTCGGACGCGAAGTAGCCGGCCTGCAGATTGGCGAGCGACGCGCGGAAGGTCGCGGTGCCAACATCGCCGGCCACCGGGATGGTGCGAGCAGGCAGCGGCGGGCGGTAGCCGCTTTCGGCCAGCGCGCGAGCCACCTGCTTGGCGACATAGAGCAGCTCGTAGGCATTGAACACCACGATGTCGCTGTCGCGCAGCAGTCCCAGCTGTTTGGCTTCGAGTGCGCTGCCGGAAACCTTGGCCATCGCCACGGTCTCGAACACCTTCTTCAGCGCTTCGAACGGATCGGACGGGCTGGACTGTGCGGCACGCACGGCCAGCTCATGCAGGCCGCCACCGGCGGGCAGCAGGCCCACACCGGCTTCGACCAGACCGATGTAGCTTTCCAGCGCCGCGACGGTGCGCGCCGAATGCATCTGGAATTCGCAGCCGCCGCCAAGAGCGAGCCCGCGCACAGCGGACACCACCGGCACCAGCGAATGCTTGATGCGCATGCTGGTGCGCTGGAAGTTAGCGACCATCTTCTCGAAGTCATCGAGTTTGCCGGCCTGCAGGAGGCCGAGTGCGCCCTTGAGATCCGCGCCAGCCGAGAACGGCTCGCCGGTCTGCCAGATCACCACGGCCTTGAGCTGCTGCTCGGCCACGTCGATGGCTTGCTGGACGCCGTCGAGCACCTGGTCGTTGACCGTATTCATCTTGGTCTTGAACGAGATGATGCCGACGCCGTCGTCGCCCAGCGTCCACAGGCGCACGCCATCGTTCTCCCACACGGTGGTGCCCTGGTCGAACTTCTCGCCCAGGATCGGATCGGGGAACAGTTGACGCTGGTAGACCGGGTGCTGCGAACGCGGCTTATCGGTGTTCGCGCTGGCCGAGTACGAACCAGCCTTGCTGTGCACGCCGGTGCGGCCGTCGGTGACCCACGCCGGCAGCGGCGCCTTGCTCATGGCCTTGCCGGCGGCGATGTCCTCGGCGATCCAGCCGGCCACCTGCTGCCAGCCGGCAGCCTGCCAGGTCTCGAACGGACCGAGCTTCCAGCCGTAACCCCAGCGGATGGCGAAGTCGACGTCGCGCGCGGTGTCGGCGATGTCGGCCAGGTGATACGCGGTGTAGTGGAACAGGTCGCGGAAGGTCGCCCATAGGAACTGCGCCTGCGGGTCATTTGATGCGCGGAGCTTGCCGAACTTCTCGGCCGGATCCTTGATGGCGAGGATGGCGGACACTTCGTCCGATGCCTTCTGCTCGGACACGCGGTAGTCGCGCTTGGCGACGTCGAGCACCACGATGTCCTTGCCGGCCTTGCGGTAGAAGCCGGCGCCGGTCTTTTGGCCCAGCGCACCCTGGTCGATCAGGCCCTGCAGCCATACCGGCGCCTTGAAGTATTCGTGCCACGGATCGTCAGCCAGCGTATCGGCCATGGTCTTGATTACGTGCGCCATGGTGTCCAGGCCGACCACGTCGGCGGTGCGGTAGGTCGCACTCTTCGGACGGCCTACAGCCGGGCCGGTCAGCGCATCGACGGTGTCGAAGCCGAGCTTGAACTGCTCGGTGTGATGCATGGTGGCCAGCATCGAGAACACGCCGATGCGGTTGCCGATGAAGTTCGGCGTGTCCTTGGCGTAGACCACGCCCTTGCCGACGGTAGTAGTGAGGAAGGCTTCAAGGCCTTCGAGCACGGTCTTGTCAGTGAGCTTGGTCGGAATCAGCTCGACCAGGTGCATATAGCGCGGCGGGTTGAAGAAGTGCACGCCGGTGAAGCGGTGGCGCATTTCTTCGGGCAGCGCTTCGGCGAGGCCGTTGATCGACAGGCCGGAGGTGTTGCTCGCCAGCACGGCGGTGGGAGAGACGAACGGCGCGATCTTCTTGTAGAGATCCAGCTTCCAGTCCATCCGTTCGGCGATCGCCTCGATCACCAGGTCGACGTCCTTCAGGTGCTCGAGGTCATCGTCGTAGTTGGCCGGGATGATCGCGGCGGCGCGGGTGCTGTCGGCCAGCGGTGCGGGCGAGAGCTTTTTCAGGTTGTCGATGGCCTTGAGCGCGATGCCGCTCTTGGGACCGTCCTTCGCGGGCAGGTCGAACAACACAGTCTCGACGTTGGCGTTGGTCAGGTGCGCGGCAATCTGCGCGCCCATGACGCCGGCGCCGAGCACCGCGGCCTTGCGGATGCGCAGTGTGGGCTTCGATGAGGATGGAGCGGTCATTGGCTTCTCCGAAGTGCAGACACAGGGTGTTGAGACGAATGGCGGGGCCGTTGCCGGCCCTCGGGAATTCAGGGATGGCTGAGGCCGGCGGCGGCAAAGCGGATCAGGTGCGCGGCGGCCTGCTCACGATGCGTGTGTTCTGTGACATCGCTTTTGCGCTGGATCATGCCGAAGCCGGACATGGCGTGGGTCAGGGCACCGGTCACCAGGTCCACGCGCCAATACAGCTCCTCCTTGCTCAGGTGGGGCAGCAGGCGAGCGAACTCGGCGGTGAACTGGCGCATCACGTGGCCATAGTTGTCGGACAGGAACTTGCGCAGGGTGTCGTCGTGCTCGGCGAAGGCCCGGGCCAGCACACGCATGAAAAGGGAGCCGTTGCCATCGTGCGACAGGTCCAGTGCGGGCTTGATGAAGGCCGCCAGCACGTCTTCCAGGGTGGTCTCCTCCTGGCCGGCGATGCGGTTCAGGGCGGCCATGCGGCGGCCGTTGAGCTCGTCCAGGCGGCGGCGGAAGACCTCCTCGATCAGGCGGTCCTTGGAGCCGAAGTGGTAGTTCACCGCGGCCAGGTTGACTCCGGCGGCTGCCGTCAGCTGGCGCAGCGAGGCGCCGTCAAAGCCGTGGCGGGCGAAGAGTTCCTCGGCGGAGCTGAGGATGCGTTCCTTGGTCGAATGTGGCGCGCTGTGCAAGTGGGCGGTCCCCGGGTGGCTCGAACAGGAGTCAAACGATCGTTTGAGCATACGTGGGAGGAATCCCAAAGGTCAAACGATCGTTTACAACGCCCTGAGAGCCCGGCTTGCGTATCAGTTAGAATCTGTCAGACTTTCGTGAGCTAAATCCGCGATTCTTTGCTGGATTTGGCCTAATTTGCTGGCTTGTTGCCAGGCCGCCCACTCAAATACCAGTTTTCCCGGAGCAGACATCACATGGCGCTGGAGCGCACCCTTTCCATCATCAAGCCCGACGCTGTTGCCAAGAACGTGATCGGCGAAATCTATGCTCGTTTCGAAAAGGCCGGCCTCAAGATTGTCGCCGCCAAAATGAAGCAGTTGTCGCGCAAGGAAGCCGAGGGCTTCTACGCTGTGCATCGCGAGCGTCCGTTCTTCAACGCGCTGGTCGAGTTCATGATTTCTGGTCCGGTGATGATCCAGGCGCTGGAAGGCGAGAACGCTGTACTCAAGCATCGCGATCTGATGGGTGCTACCAATCCGAAGGAAGCCGCGCCGGGCACCATCCGCGCCGACTTTGCTGATTCCATCGATGCGAACGCTGTGCACGGTTCCGACGCTGCCGAAACGGCTGCGGTCGAGATCGCGTACTTCTTCGCCGCGACGGAAGTTCTTTCACGGTAATTTTTGCGCTCATCCGTGAGCGCAAAGATCACAAAGCGGCCATCCATGGCCGCACTGTTTAGAAGATCATGAACCAGGCCACATCCACTTCAACTGAGAAGGTCAACCTGCTCGATTTCGATCGCCAGGGTCTGCGTGATTTCTTTACGCAGATCGGCGAGAAGCCTTATCGCGCCGAGCAGGTGATGAAGTGGATCTACCATCACCTGGAAGACAACTTCGAAAACATGACGGACGTAGGCAAGGCGCTTCGGGCAAAGCTCGAAGCGTCCTGCTATATCGCTCCACCGAAAACAATGTTCGACAAGGCCGCGGCCGACGGCACGCACAAGTGGCTGCTCGGCATGGATGGCGGCAACGCTGTCGAAGCGGTGTACATCCCCGAGCCAACCCGCGGCACGCTGTGCGTGTCCTCGCAGGTGGGATGTGGCCTGAACTGCCAGTTCTGCTCCACCGCGACGCAGGGCTTCAACCGCAATCTGTCCACGGCCGAAGTGATCGGCCAGATGTGGGTGGCGGCCAAATATCTCGGCAACGTCACGCATCAAAATCGCCGCATCACCAACGTGGTGATGATGGGTATGGGCGAGCCGCTGCTGAACTTCGACAACGTCACCAAGGCGATGAGCCTGATGCGCGACGACCTGGGCTTCGGCCTGGCTGCCAAGCGCGTCACGCTGTCCACCGCCGGCCTGGTGCCGATGATCGACAAGCTGTCGGAAACCATCGATGTATCGCTCGCGGTGTCGCTGCACGCAGCGAACGACGAGCTGCGCACCGAACTGGTGCCGCTCAACAAGCGTTACCCGATTGCCGAACTCATGGCCTCCTGCCAGCGTTGGCTGGCACGCAAGCCGCGCACGTCGATCACTTTCGAATACACCTTGATGAAGGGCGTCAACGACCAGCCCGAGCATGCCCGTCAGCTGATCAAGCTGATGCGTCGCATGCCCAACTGCAAGGTCAATCTGATTCCCTTCAACCCATTCCCCGGCACGCGCTTCGAGCGCTCCGACGCCGACACCATTCGCGCTTTCCAGACCCAGCTGCTCAACGCAAGCGTGTTGACCATGTTGCGCCGCACCCGCGGCGACGACATTGATGCGGCCTGCGGCCAGTTGAAGGGGCAGGTGCTGGATCGCACGCGTCGCCAGGCCGAATTTCGCAAACGTCTGGACGAAGGTGCGAGTCATGCGGCTTGAACGGATGCTATTGGCGGGCTTTCTTGCCGCATCGTTGGCTGCATGTACGACCACGGGTGGTACGGACAACCCGTTGCCACGCGCCAGCAAGAGCGATACCGCTCTTGAGGGAGCCCGCGTGCACACCGAGCTGGCGCAGACCTATATGCAGAACGGCGATCTGCAGGGCGCGCTGACCAAGCTCAATAAAGCGCTGCAGTTCGACCCTAACTATGCCCCGGCGCATACCGTGATCGCGGTGCTGTACGAGCGCATCAACAATCTGCCGGAAGCCGAGCAGCACTATCGCAAGGCGGTTGCCCTGGAGCCCTCCAAAGGCGACGCCAACAACAATCTCGGCGCCTTCCTGTGCAAAACGGGCAGGGCGAGCGAAGCGGCGGCGTACTTCCAGAAGGCGGTGGCCGATCCGTTCTATCAGACCCCGGCACTGGCCTGGACCAATGCCGGGCGCTGTCTGCTCGGTAATGGCGACAATGCGGGTGCCGAGGATGATTTCCGCAAGGCGCTCACAATCGATCCGCAAAACATGGACGCGCTGTATCAGCTCGCCAATGTGTTGTATCTGCAGAACGATGCCTTCCGTGCGCGCGCTTTCATCCAGCGCTATGACGCTCTGGGGCAGCCCTCTCCTGCCGGGCTCAAGCTCGGCCACGACATTGAATCCCGTCTGGGCAACAAGGATGCTGCCCTCACCTATAGCAGGCGATTGCAAAGCCAGTTCCCGGACTCGGATCAGGCCCGCGCCATCGACTCATCCGCAAGCCAATGACATCCAAGCAGTCACAACCTACCGGCCACGATGCCGGAGAAATTGATCTGTTCGATGCGAGCGCCGCAAGCGCAGGTAACGTAACCTCGTTACCGGAGAATTTTGGTGCGCGTCTGCGCGCCGCGCGCGAGGCACGTGGCCTGGACATCGAGAGTTGCGGCCAGGCGCTGCGTCTTCCGGTGCGCGTGCTGCGCCAGCTCGAGAGCGGCGACTATGCAGGCATCGACTACCAGGTTTACCTGGCCGGTTACCTCGCCAAGTACGGTCGCCATGTTGGTGTCGACGAAGCGGCGATCCAGGCCGAGGTGGGGCACCTCAAGCCCTCGCAGCCGACCCTGGTTGCCACCGGCGGCATCTCGCACTCACGCTATCTGCTCGAGCGCTACGCACGCGCCGCGACCTATGTGGTGCTGACCGCTGCCATCGTGGTGCCGACCATCTGGTTGGGCGTGCGCGGCACGCTGGATCGCGATGTGAGCCACCTGGCCCCGCTGGATGCCGCGCCCGTGGCTCAGACCGAAACGGCTCCGGCCGTCGCCGGTAGTACGGGTGCGACCGCCCAGGCGCTGGCCGCCAATCCGTCGGCGCCGCCAGCCAAGCCAACCGTGTCCACCGCCGATCAGGATCAGCAGCCGCTGCTGGCGTCGATGGCGCCGTTCCCGTCGCTGGGTAACAGCGACAACGCGCCGCCAAAGGACAACACCAAGCCGGAGTCGATCGGCGAAGGTGCGCACACCCTAGTGCTTAGCCTGCCCAGCGCCAGCTGGGTCGAAGTGACGACGCAGGACGGTTCCCGACTCGAATACGGCCTGCTTCAGGCTGGTATCAGCAAGACCTACCGCAGCGACAAGCCGCTGGTGGTGCGCATTGGCAATGCCGCTGGGGCGCAAGTCATGCTGGACGGCCAGCCGATCGCTCTCGACGGCTTCCGCCGAGCCAACGTGGCGCATTTCAAGGTGGAATTGCGCGACGGCAAGGCCACGCCGGCTGGCGTGTGATTCCCGCAGCCAGCCCTCAGGCTGGCTGCAATCGGTTATGCTTGTCCTTTGCCCGCATCTAGTGTGCGGGCGAGCGGGCTTGCCCCATATTTGCGACGGAACGGCCGGGTCGAACCTCGGCGAGCATCGTTCCCCCTGAAGGGTAATTGCATGGCATTTGAAGCGTACGACGACTACGAACAAAGTGAACGCGTACAGAAATGGCTGCGCCAGAATGGCCTGTCCATCGTCGTCGGCGTTGCGATCGGCCTGGTCGGCATCTTTGGCTGGCAGCAGTGGAACCAGCATAAGGCCAACCATCAGGGCGACGCTTCGCAGCTTTACCTGCAGATCCAGAATGCCGCGGCTAGTGGCAAGACGGATACCGCCGAAGCGCTGACCGAAGCGCTGCTCAAAGATTACGCCGACACGCCGTACGCCGTGTTCGCCGCCGGTGACCGCGCAGTGCGTCAGGTCAACGACAAGCAGTTGGACAAGGCGCTGGTGTCGCTGAACTGGGCCGAGAGCCACGCCTCCGCGAGTGAGCTGAAGTCGCTCGTGCAGCTGCGCATTGCGCAGGTGCAGCTGGCGCAGGACAAGGCTGCCGAAGCCATCGCAACACTCGATCGCATGGGTCCCAAGAGTTATGTGGGGCTTAGCCAGGAACTACGCGGCGACGCACAGGTCAAGCTTGGTCACCCGGATGACGCGCGCAAGGCCTATGAGGCCGCCAAGGCCGCACTGGGCGAGGGTGCGCCGCAAAGCGGCGCCTTGCAGTTGAAACTCGACAATCTGGCCGTGGCCGGGAAGCAGGGTGCATGAAAGCTGGGTTTATGAAGCGTGGAATGATGAAGCGGGCCATGTTGCTCGCGCTGACGTCGGTAGTTGCACTGGCCGGCTGCCATTCGTTCAAGAAAGAAAACGTCCAGCCGCCGACGCCGCTCGACAAGAATTTCAAGCCCACCGCGCAGGTCAGCCGCCTGTGGACCAACAGCGTTGGTGACGGTGCCGGTGAAAGTGGTGTGCGTTTGCGTCCGGCCTTCGCCGACGGCGTGATCTACGCCGCCAGCACGGACGGCAAGATCGCCGCGATGGACGCCACCAGCGGCAAGACCCTGTGGTCCAAGAGTTCCAGCACCAAGGGCTGGTTCGGCTGGGGCGACAAGAAGCGTAAAGACGCCTTCTATGCAGGCGGTCCGGTCGCGTCCGGTGACCTGTTGGTGATCGGCACGCTCGATGGCCACGTCTACGGCATCAACGCGAAGGACGGTTCGCCCCGTTGGGAAGCGACCGTCAGTTCGGAAGTGCTGTCTTCGCCGGCCATCGTCAACAACCTTGTGGTCGCGCGTACGGCCGATGGCCGCCTGTACGGCCTCGACAGCACCACCGGCGAGCGTCGCTGGGCCTACGACCAGGGCAGCGTGCCTCTGCTCAGCCTGCGTGGCAATGGCCCGCTGCTGGTCGCCAATGGCGTGATTTTCTTCGGCAGCGACAACGGCAAGCTGGTCGCGCTGCGTCTGGACAACGGCGAGAAGCTGTGGGAACAAAATCTCGCGAGCGGTGAAGGCCGCACCGAGATCGATCGCCTGAACGACGCCGACGGCGGCATCCTGCTCGACGGCAGCACGCTGTACGGCGCTGCCTACCACGGCTCGCTTGCCGCGGTGGATGGTCCCAGCGGCCGTCCGTTGTGGGCGCGTCCGTTCTCCACCTTCACCTCGCTGGACATCAGCGGCAACGCGGTCTTTGGCGTCAATGACCAGTCCCAGGTCTGGGCCTTTGACAAGAGCGGCGGTGCCGACATGTGGAAGAGCGATGCGCTGAAGTACCGCTGGCTCACTGGCCCGGCGGTACAGAGCAACTACATCGTGGTCGCCGACATGGAAGGCTACGTGCACTGGCTGCAGGGCAGCGACGGCGCCATTGCGGCGCGTGAGCGCCTGTCCAAGAAGGCGATCCGCGCCCAGCCGTTGGTGGTTGGCGACACTGTGTATGTCGAAGACGTGAAGGGCCGTATCGGCGCCTATCGTCTCGGCACGCACTGATCGCAAGGAATTATGAGCTGTCATGCTGCCCGTCGTCGCTCTGGTCGGTCGCCCCAACGTCGGTAAATCGACCCTGTTCAACGCGCTGACGCGCAGCCGTGACGCCCTGGTGGCTGACATGCCGGGCGTCACTCGCGACCGCCACTACGGCGTATGCCGTACTGGCACACAACCGTTTGTGGTGGTCGACACCGGAGGTCTCTCCGGTGTCGATAACGGCCTGGATGCGCTCACCGCGCAACAGGTGCGTTTTGCCATCGAAGAGGCCCAGGTGCTGGTGTTCGTGGTCGATGCGCGTGATGGCCTGCTGCCGCAGGACCGCGCCATCCTTGACGAGCTGCGCCGCAGCGGCAAGCCGATCATCGCCGCGGTCAACAAAACCGACGGCCTCGATGAGCAGAACGCGCTTGCCGAGTTCTCGGCTTTCGGCCTCGCTTCCACCTTGCCTCTGTCTGCTGCACACAACCGTGGCACTGAGGAGCTGATTGCGGCGGTATTGCCCCTATTGCCGGAAGACGCTCACGAAGAGTTGTCGCCGGAAGAGGCTGGCAGCATTCGCGTAGCCATCGTCGGCCGCCCGAACGCAGGCAAGTCCACGCTGATCAATCGCCTGCTGGGTGAAGACCGTTTGATCGTGTCCGAGGTCGCCGGCACCACTCGCGATCCCATCCGCGTTCCGCTGGAACGCGATGGCAAGCGCTACACCCTGATCGACACCGCTGGCGTACGCCGCAAGGCGCGCGTCGAAGAAGCGGTCGAGAAATTCAGCGTCATCAAGACGCTGCAGTCGATGGCTGCGGCCCAGGTGGTCGTGGTAATGATCGATGCCCGCGAGAACCTCGCCGACCAGGATCTGACCCTGATTGGCCACGCCGTGGAAGAGGGTCGTGCGCTGGTCATCGCCGTCAATAAATGGGACGGCATGGATGCATACCAGCGCGAGCAATGCCAGCGCGCACTCGAGCGTCGACTGCAGTTCGTCGACTGGGCCAAGAATGTTTTCATTTCGGCGTTGCACGGTTCCGGCCTGCGCGAACTGATGCGCGCTGTAGTGCGCGCGCATGCGGCAGCCACCAAGGAACTGAGCTCGTCCGAGCTGACCAAGACGCTGGAACGCGCCTACGAGGGCTACCAGCCCCCGCTGGTGCGCGGCCATGCGCCCAAGCTTCGCTTCGCCCATCCTGGTGGCAGCAATCCGCCGACCATCGTGATCCACGGTAGCCGCACCAAGCACATCGCACCGGCTTATCGGCGCTATCTGGAAAACTTCTTCCGCAAGCGCTTCCGTCTCGAAGGCACGCCCGTCCGCATCGATTTCCGCGATGGCGAGAACCCGTACGCCGGCAAGAAGAACGTGCTGACCGAAGGCCAGCTGCGCAAGCGCCAGCGCATGGTCCGCGAGATGAAGAAGCGCAAGCGCTGATTCGCCGTTTCCGGCTGAGCCGGGCGTCCTGTCCCGGATCGTCCTAAACTCGCGCCATGACTGAGTCATTCAATCGCGAAAGCTGGCTCGCCGAGCTACGCCAGCGGGTGCCCGAGATCTCTCCGGTCGACGCTTTGAGCCGTCAGGCACAAGGTGCGTTGCTGATCGATGTGCGCGAAGACCACGAGCGCGCCGAAGGCACGCCGGCCGGTGCGCTGGGTTTGTCGCGCGGCTTCCTGGAGTTGCGCATTGAACAGGTCGAGGCGGATCGCGATCGCGCCATCCTGGCGCTGTGTGGCAGCGGTCAGCGTTCGTTGTTTGCTGCCGAGGCCCTGCAGCGCTTGGGCTACCGTCGGGTGGTTTCCGTTGCCGGAGGCTTCAACCGGTGGAAGGCCGAGGGCTTGCCGATAAGCACGGGCGCGTTGGATGCCGATGCCGCCGAGCGCTACTCGCGCCAGCTGCGCCTGCCCCAAGTAGGCGAGGCAGGGCAGGCGAAACTCGGCGCGGCGAAGATCGCCCTGCTTGGCGCCGGCGGCCTGGGTGCGCCAGCTGCGCTCTATCTCGCGGCAGCAGGCATCGGCCAACTCACTTTGATCGATGACGATCGGGTCGAGCGCTCCAACCTGCATCGCCAAGTAATCCATGCCGATGCCCGGGTAGGCATGGCCAAGACCGAATCCGCGCGTCTGACTCTGGCTGCTCTGAATCCGCGTGTTCGTATCGAAACACGAGAAGAACGCCTGCGCGCCGACAACGTTGAATATCTGCTGTCAGGGCACGACCTGGTGATCGATGGTGCCGACAACTTTCCCGCCCGCTATCTGGTTGCCGCCGCCACACAGCGTCTTGGGCTGCCCATGGTGTACGGCGCTGTAGAGCGCTTCACCGGCCAGGTCAGCGTATTCGACCCGCGCCGCGCCGATTCGCCGTGTTATCGCTGCCTGTTCCCCGAGCCGCCCTCGGCCGCTGAAGCACCGAACTGCAGCGAAGCCGGTGTGCTGGGTGTATTGCCAGGCCTGGTCGGCCTGCTGCAGGCGACGGAGGCCTTGAAGCTCATCCTTGATCTGGGTGCGCCTCTGGTTGGTCGCTTGCTACATGTCGACGCGCTGAGCATGCGCTTCCGCGAAGCCCGCCTGCCGCGCGATCCCGAGTGCCCTGGCTGCGGGCACTCGGTGGCTTTTACGGGTTACGAGGATATCGCTCAGCTCTGCGCAACCTGACCGAGGTCGGAGGGGATCAGCGCATAGACCGCCGCGTCCACCGGTGTGTTGCCTATCACCAGCCGATGGCGAGCCACGCTCTCATAGCTTGCGCCTGCTTTTTCCGCGCAGCGGCGACTCGCAAGATTCTGCTCCGCACAGACGATTTCGACCCGCACCAGGCCCAGCGTTTCGAAGCCGAAGCGCGCGACGATGGGCACTGCGCGGGCCGCAATGCCTTTGCCTTGCCGCGTGCTGCGCACCCAGTAGCCGAGATTGGCACTGCGGTGCTGCCGGTCAAACTGATTGAGACCCATGCCTCCGACCACAGCGTGGCTTTCGGTGTCGAATAGCGCAAAGGCAAACAGCTCACCCTGCTGCCAGCCGGCCTGGGCCAACGCGATCCACGCTTCGCTTTCCTCACGCCGATAGCCGGAGTGACACCAGGGCAGCCAACGTCCTACGCTTTCCACCGATTCGCTGGCCGCCTCAAACAGCGCATCGGCGTCGCCGGGCTGCCAGGGACGCAGCACCACGGGGGTGTCGGGGAGAGGGAAGGAGGGCCAGTGATTTTCTTCGCCGGACATGCGATGTCGTTTGTGTGCGTATGGACGAGCCCGGATAATAGGCATCTTTGCAGGCAGGCACGATCATGAGCGCGCGGATCATCGACGGCAAACGCATCGCCAAAGAGCTGTTGGACCGTATCGGCCGGCGTGTCGCCGAGCGCAAAGCACAGGGGTTGTCCGAGCCGGGTCTGGCGGTGGTGCTGGTGGGCAGCGATCCGGCGTCCGCCGTCTACGTGCGCAAGAAGCACGAAGCCTGCCAGCAGGTCGGTTTCCGCTCCTTCGGGTATGACTTGCCGGCGACCACTGGCCAGGAAGAACTGTTCGCGCTGATCGACCGCCTCAACGCCGATCCCGAGATCCACGGCATCCTGGTGCAGTCGCCGCTGCCGGAACATATCGACGAAGACGCCCTGGTCGACCGCATCGATCCGGCCAAGGACGTTGACGGTTTCCAGGCCGTGAATATCGGCCGCCTGGCCTTGCGCCGTTTCGGCCTGCGTCCGTGCACGCCGCGCGGCGTGATGACCTTGCTCGGCCATACCGACCGACCGGTGCGCGGCCAGCACGCGGTGGTGGTGGGCGTGTCCAATCACGTCGGCCGGCCGCTGCTGCTGGAGCTGCTGATCGCCGGTTGCACCACCACCTGCTGCCATCGTTTTACGCGCGATCTGGAAAGCCATATCCGCCAGGCTGACATCGTCATCGTGGCGGTGGGCAAGCCGGGCCTGATCAAGGGCGAGTGGATCAAACCAGGGGCCGTGGTGATCGATGTCGGCATCAACCGCCTGGACGATGGCCGGCTGGTCGGCGATGTTGAATTCGAGCCTGCGGCGAAGCGCGCCAGCTGGATCACGCCGGTACCCGGCGGTGTCGGCCCGATGACGGTGGCCACGTTGCTGGAGAACACGCTGGAAGCCGCGGAGTCTCGCGGCATCACGCACAAGGTCGCCTAATCAGGCGCTTTTGTAGCCGTCCGTGCGACGTTCTGTTCACCCGTGACGCTGGCAGCGCCACGGGTGGATGCGTATAATTCCCTCTTTGCAGCGGGACATAATCGCATGCGCATCCTCGCCGAGGCTCTCACCTACGACGATGTTTATCTCGTTCCGGCCCATTCGGCCATCCTGCCGCGCGACGTGGATACCTCCACGCGGCTGACCCGGAACCTCCGCCTCAATATCCCGATCATCTCCGCTGCCATGGACACCGTGACCGAAGCGCGGCTCGCCATCACCATGGCCCAGCAGGGCGGCATCGGCATCATCCACAAGAACATGACCGCCGATCAGCAGGCCGCCGAAGTGCGCCTGGTGAAGAAATTCGAAGCGGGCGTGATCCGCAGCCCCATCACCGTCGGTCCCAATACCTCGATCCGCGAAGTGCTGCAGCTCACCCGTGCGCACAACATCTCCGGCGTGCCGGTGGTGGATGGCGAGAAGCTGGTTGGCATCGTCACCAGTCGCGATCTGCGCTTCGAGCGCAAGCACGACGACCCGGTGCGCAACATCATGACGCGCCAGGAGAAGCTCGTGACCGTGCGCGAAGGCGCCAGCCACGACGACGTGCTGCAGTTGCTGCATCAGAACCGCATCGAGAAAGTGTTGGTGGTCAATGACGACTTCCAGCTACGCGGCCTGATCACCGTCAAGGACATCCAGAAAGCTCGCGACAACCCGCACGCTGCCAAAGACGCGCATGAGCGCCTGCTGGTTGGCGCCGCGGTCGGCGTGGGTGGCGATACCGAACAGCGCGTGGCCGCGCTGATCGATGCCGGTGTGGACGTGGTGGTGGTCGACACCGCGCATGGCCACTCGCAGGGCGTGATCGATCGTGCTGCCTGGGTCAAGAAGAACTACCCGCAGGTGCAGGTGATCGCGGGCAACATCGTCACTGGTGAAGCCGCGCGCGCGCTGTTGCATGCCGGTGTCGATGCAGTGAAGGTCGGCGTAGGTCCCGGTTCGATCTGCACCACCCGCGTGGTCGCCGGTGTCGGCGTGCCGCAGATCACCGCGATCGACATGGTCGCCACTGCGCTGAAAGACGAAATCCCGCTCATCGCCGATGGTGGCATCCGCTACTCCGGCGATATCCCGAAGGCGCTTGCCGCCGGTGCGTCCACCGTGATGCTCGGCTCGATGTTCGCCGGCACCGAGGAATCCCCCGGCGAAGTCGAGCTGTTCCAGGGCCGCTCCTACAAGAGCTACCGCGGCATGGGTTCGCTTGGCGCGATGGCGCTGGGTTCCAAGGACCGTTACTTCCAGGACGAGGCGGACGCCGACAAGCTGGTGCCGGAAGGCATCGAAGGCCGCGTGCCGTATCGTGGTCCGCTGCGCAACATCATCCATCAGCTGATCGGTGGCCTGCGTGCCTCGATGGGCTACCTCGGCGCTGCTACGGTCGACGATGTGCGCAACAACGCGCAGTTCGTCAAAGTGACCTCCGCTGGCGTCACCGAAGCGCACCCGCATGACATTCAGATCACCAAGGAAGCGCCGAATTACCGGCTCAACTCATAAGTGATCCCCAGCGCCGGCCCCATGGCCGGCGCTTTGTTTCCATCCGCCGGCGCCTACGGTGCCGGCGGAGCGTTTTCAGAACACAGGCGCAGGGCAGGGCACTGCCGCGCATCGGAGCCGGACCGTGACCGACATCCATAGCGACAAAATCCTCATCCTCGATTTCGGCGCGCAGTACACCCAGCTGATCGCCCGGCGCATCCGCGAGATCGGCGTGTACTGCGAGATCTGGGCCTGGGATCACGATCCGGCCGAGATCGCCGCGTTCGGCGCCAAGGGCATCATCCTGTCTGGCGGTCCCGAATCCACCACGCTGCCGGGTGCGCCCACGGCGCCGCAGCAGGTGTTCGATTCCGGCCTGCCGATCCTTGGCATCTGCTATGGCATGCAGACCCTGGCCGCGCAGCTGGGCGGCGCCACCGAGGCGGCCGATGCACGCGAGTTCGGCCATGCCGAAGTGGACATCGCCACGTCCAGCCGACTCTTCAGCGGACTGAGCGACCACAACACCTGCCACCGCCTGGATGTATGGATGAGCCACGGCGACCACGTCGCCAAGGCGCCGCCCGGCTTCGTGATCACCGGCACCACCGACCGCATCCCGGTCGCGGTGATGGAGAACGAGGACAAGCGCTGGTACGGCGTGCAGTTCCATCCCGAAGTGACCCATACCAAGCAGGGCAATGCGCTGCTCAAGCGCTTCGTCACCGAGATCTGCGGCTGCCAGACGCTGTGGACGGCCGCGCACATCATCGAAGACCAGATGGCGCGCGTGCGCGCCCAGGTCGGCGATGACCATGTGCTGCTGGGTCTGTCCGGCGGCGTGGATTCCTCCGTGGTCGCCGCACTGCTGCACCAGGCCATCGGCAAGCAGCTCACCTGCGTTTTTGTCGACACTGGCCTACTGCGCTGGAAGGAGGGCGACCAGGTGATGGCCACCATGGCCGAGCACATGGGCGTGAAGGTGATCCGCGTGAATGCCGCGGAGCGCTACTTCAAGGCGCTGGAAGGCGTGGCTGACCCGGAAGCCAAGCGCAAGATCATCGGCCGCCTGTTCGTGGAGATCTTCGACGAAGAGTCGGCCAAAGTCACCGCCGCCGGCGACGGCCACGTGAAGTGGCTGGCCCAGGGCACCATCTACCCCGACGTGATCGAATCGGCCGGCAGCAAGACCGGCAAGGCCCACGTCATCAAGAGCCACCATAACGTCGGCGGCCTGCCGGAGCACATGAAGCTCAAGCTGGTCGAGCCGCTGCGCGAGCTGTTCAAGGACGAGGTGCGCCGCATCGGCGTCGAACTTGGCCTGCCGCGCGAGATGGTCTACCGCCATCCGTTCCCGGGCCCCGGCCTGGGCGTGCGCATCCTGGGCGAGGTGAAGCCCGAGTACGCTGAACTGTTGGCCCGCGCCGACGCCATCTTCATCGAAGAGCTGCGCAGCTGGGATCTGTACGACAAGACCAGTCAGGCCTTTGCCGTCTTCCTGCCGGTGAAGTCCGTTGGCGTAGTGGGCGATGCCCGCGCCTACGAATGGGTGATCGCCCTACGCGCGGTGGAAACCATCGACTTCATGACCGCGCATTGGGCGCACCTGCCATACGATTTCCTTGGCAAGGTATCGAATCGCATTATCAATGAGTTACGCGGTGTTTCTCGTGTCGTTTATGACATAAGCGGCAAGCCGCCGGCTACTATCGAGTGGGAATGAGGCTGGGTTTGGCTTTGGCTACTTCTTGAGCCAAGGCGAGCTGCGCTACTTTTCTCATGAATGTCATGTAATGCCTTGAAATGACCGAAGAACCCATCCAGTCCACAACGCCGGCTTTCTCCGAACAGGACGAGCGCTTCATGCGTCACGCCCTGCAGTTGGCCGCGCATGCCCGCGATGCCGAGAACGAAGTGCCGGTCGGTGCGGTGCTGGTGCTCGGCGACGAAGTCATCGGCCTGGGCTGGAACCGCAACATCACGCTCAACGACCCCACCGCCCATGCTGAGATCCAGGCCCTGCGCGCGGCCGGTGAGAAGCTGGCCAATTACCGCATGACCGGCGCCACCCTGTACGTCACGCTGGAGCCTTGCGCCATGTGCGCCATGGCCCTGGTGCATGCACGCATCGGCCGCGTGGTGTACGCCGCCACCGATCCCAAGACCGGCGCCGCCGGCAGCGTGTTTGACACCCTGATTTCAGATCGCCACAACCACCGCATCCAGGTCGATGGCGGGCTGCTGGCCGACGAGTCGTCGACGATGCTGCGCGAGTTTTTCCGCTCGCGCCGTTGAGGCTGCGCGCTCAACGATCCCAGTAGCGCTCCAGCCCCCAGAGCTGTTCCAGCGATGATGCTGCCTTGGCGGTGGAATCAGTCGCCGTGCGCTTCGCCCAGCGTCGGAACGCCTTGAGCTCTTCATGTCCCTTGGCTTCCGGCAACCATTCGCGGCAGAGCGCGCGACCGGTCATGCGGTCATGCGCCTCGCCAAGGTGGGTCTGCAGCTCGGCCAGCTGATCCAGCCAATGACGCGTGGCATGGCGGGGGAATAGCGGCTGGAACAGTTCCATGGTGTAGCGCAGTTTCTTGGTAGTGGTACGCACGCGATGCAGGTGTTTGCGTCCATCTTCCAATCGTTCCGCGCGCTTATGCAGCTGATGGAGGCGGGCTTCGATCAACCCGGCGCCGAGCTGGCGTAGCGCCTGGTCCGTCATGGGGGCGCGAGCTTCGCGCCAATCGCGGAATGCACGCAGGGATGGCGCGAGCGGCGTATGCCGCAGGCCATCGACCGCCCGTTGATGCAGCTCGGCGCGGCGCGTCTCCAGGGCCTGCTGCCAGGCATCATCGAAACGTCCCTGGGCGATAAAGGCGGGCAGCGTTTCGTCGAGCAGAATGTCGATATCGCGGGCTTGGCCCGTTGCGTTGCGAAAGACTTTGAGTTGTTCGATCAACGCCTGCGGTTCGTCGCCGCCGAGCGCCTGCGCCACGCGGTCGAGCGTGGCGGTGATGCGGCGCAGTCCAACGCGCCACGCATGCAACGATTTGGGCCGGTAGTGCCGCAGCAGTTCGGTGCGGGCAGTTTCCGCCTTGTCCAGATAGCTCTCGTACGTATGGCACAGCGCCCCGAAAGCCTCGCCGGAAGGCGCCCGTCTTTTGGGCGGAACCGGGTGCGTGGCGGACTGGTCTTGCGGGGTCGGGTGCATAAGTTCGACTCAGACAGCTGCGGGTGGGCGTGGCTGCGGCTTCCACGCCGCTAGCTTTAACCGAAGCGCTCCCTGCGCTTCTTGATGCAGATCAGGACGAACAATGACCGGCGCAGTCGCCTGAGCCGGGCCATCTACTTTGCTACAAAAAAACCGAGTCCGCGAGCCACCTCAGCCCAGCAGGGCCAAGGCCTCGGCCACGGGTTGCTCGATTTTCAGGCTGAACAGGCCGTCCGCCCGGGTCCGCCCCCGGTTAACGGCGGCGATCGGCTTGCCCGCCTTGGCCGCCGCGTTTACGAAACGGAAGCCGGAAAACACCATCAGCGACGAGCCAGCCACCAGCACCGCATCCGCCGCCGCCAGGCTACGTGTGGCCGCCTCCACCCGCTCGCGCGGCACGCCTTCGCCGAAAAACACTACGTCCGGCTTGAGGATGCCGCCGCATACCGGGCAGGGCGGGATAACGAACAGGGAAAAGTCGTGCCCGTCCAGGTCGGCATCGCCGTCCGGTGCATCGGTTGCTTCCAGCGCGGCCCAGGCCGGGTTGCGATGCTCCAGTTCCCGCTGGAAATCCTGGCGTGGCATCAGCCGCCCGCAATCCATGCAACGCACCTGATCCAGCCGGCCGTGCAGATCGATCACGTGCTGGCTGCCCGCCGCCTGATGCAGGCGATCCACGTTCTGCGTCAGCAGCACCTCCACGCGCCCGGCCGCTTCGAGCTTCGCCAACGCAAGATGCGCTGCATTGGGCCGGGCGAGCGAAAAACGCCGCCAGCCGACCAGACTGCGCGCCCAGTAGCGCTGCCGTGTGCGTAATTCACCCATGAAAGCCTGGAAGGTCACCGGTTGCGGACGCTTCCAGCCGCCGTCTTTATCGCGATAGTCGGGAATGCCCGAATCCGTACTGACCCCAGCACCCGTCAGCACAAACAGTCGGCGATGACTTTCGATGAAGTCGTGCAGTCGTTGCCGGTCCTGCTCTAGCGCAGTGGCATCGACTAAGCCGGCGGATGAAGACATCGCATCGGTATCCATCAGCGCACCTCAGGCCGCGGCCCGCGGGCCCAGTTCGCCCACGGCCGCCGCGATGCCATCAGCGCCTTGCACCTGCACTACGCGCGGCGAGGTAGCCGCGAAATCGGTATCCGCCTCGTGCGCCCAGGTCACGTGGTAAGGCATGTACACGCCCCAGCCACCCAGCGTCACGACCGGCGCGATATCCGAACGCAGCGAGTTGCCGACCATCGCGAAGCGCTCCGCTCCCATGCCGAACTCGCCCAGCACACGGCGATAAGCGCGCTCGTCTTTCTCCGACACGATCTCGATGCGATGGAACAGATCGGCCAAACCGGAGCTCTCCACTTTCTGTTCCTGATGGAACAGGTCACCCTTGGTGATCAACACGATCTTGTATCGCGCCGCCACCGCCTCGACCGCTTCGCGGATACCCGGCAGCAACGTCACCGGATGCGACATCACATGCTTGCCGATGCCGATAATGCGATGCAGGTCGGCGGCGCTGATGCGCGAGCCGGTGATCTCGATCGCCGCTTCCAGCAACGACAGGGTCATGCCCTTGGCGCCGTAACCGAACAGCTTGATATTGCGCCGCTCGGTGGCCAGCAGGCGATCGTGCAGGCGCAGGTTGCCCAGGTCGACATAGCGGCCCACGATCTGCTCGAACTCGGCGTGCGCTTCCTGGTAATAGCCCTCGCTGTGCCACAGCGTGTCGTCGCCGTCGAAACCCACAAGCTCAATCACGTCAAAACTTCCCGTCAGTTCGTTCAAAACCAACGCAAACGATAACGCAGGAACCGCTGTGGCAATACGGTCATGACGCGCTGCAGCATCCGCGTTTACAATAGGCGGGTGCGCCGCTGCCGCACGCCATCTCCGATGTACTCATGACCCAGGTTGCTTCCGCTGAGTCGACCCGCGACCAGCGCTCCCGCGTGATGGTGCCCATCCTCAGCACCGTCGCCTTCACTTTTGTCACCTATCTGACCATCGGCCTCTCGCTGGCCGTGCTGCCGGGCTTCGTGCACAACCAGCTCGGCTACGGCGCGATGCTGGCCGGTCTCGCCATCAGCGTGCAGTACGTGGCGACGCTGATCAGCCGTCCGCACGCCGGCCGCATGGCCGACACCCTCGGCCCGAAACGCACCGTGCTGACCGGTCTGATCATGTGTGCCGTCAGCGGCGTGTTTCTGTTGCTGGGCGCGTTCGCCGCGGGGCATGCCGTGCTCAGCCTCACCCTTATCCTGCTCGGCCGCCTCGCACTTGGTTGCGCAGAAAGCTGCGTGGGCACCGGCTCCATTGCCTGGGGCATGGGGCAGGTGGGCCATCAGCACACGGCCCGCGTGATCTCCTGGAACGGCGTCGCCACCTACGGCGCACTCGCCGCTGGCGCACCGCTTGGCATGTGGTTGGAAGGCCTGTTCGGCTTTGTCGCGATCGGTGCGACGACATTTGCGCTGATGGTCATTGCCATTCCACTGGCACGCCGGAAGCGCGCCACGGCTGTCGCAGCAGGAGAGCGTGCGCCATTTCTGCATGTCGCCGCGCGCGTGGTGCCTTATGGCATGGGGCTCGCACTGGGTTCCGTCGGCTTCGGCTGCATCGCGACCTTCATCACTTTGTTCTATGCCGCGCATCAATGGCGAGGCGCGGCGCTGACCCTGAGTGTGTTCGGCGTGATGTTCACCTGCGTGCGTTTCGTCTTCAGCCGCACCATCAATTGGTGGGGCGGTTATTACGTGGCGATGGTGTCGTTCGCCTGCGAGGCGGTGGGCCTGCTGATCCTGTGGCAAGCCAGCGGCGCCATCATGGCGACCGTCGGCGCCGCCATCGCCGGTCTGGGTTTTTCGCTGGTATTCCCCGCGCTCGGCGTCGAGGCCGTCAATCGCGTTCCGGCGCACAGTCGCGGCTCCGCATTGGGTGTGTACTCGGTCTTCCTCGATGTGGCGATGGCGATCACCGGCCCGGTGGGCGGCTGGATCGCCAGCGGCATGGGCTTCGGTGTCGTCTATGCCTTGGCTGCTGTAGCGGCGATGCTCGCCGTGGTACTCACCTTGCTGCTGCGCCTGCGCACGGGGCCCGGGTTCGCGTAGCGCGCACGTCCGATGCGGCGATAGTCCTTCGGCGTCATGCCGAAATGGCGATGGAACAGCTCGCCAAAATGCGAGGCCGTGGCAAAGCCCAGCTTGTCGGCGATGGTCGCGATGGGCTGGTCGGTTTCCAGCAAGCGCCGGCTGGCGAGATGCAACCGGTGCGTGCGCACGTAATCGCTCCAGTTCATGCCGACCTGTTGCTTGAAGCGCCGGCTGAAATACGCCGGCGACAGCGCGCACAAAATAGCCGCCTGTTCCGCACTGGGAGCATCAGCAGGATGACGACGCAGGCGCTCGATGGCGGGTCGCAGGCGCTGCAATCCGGCAGCATCGGTGGCCAGCTTTTCGCCGCGGTTGATCGGCGCGCGTACCGCCGCACGCAACAGGGCTTCGGTCAGCGGCAGGGCAAGCGGATCGGCGGCATCGAGTCCGGCGAGCCAGTCCGCGATCTGCCTTAGGCGCCGATAGAGCGCATGATCCGGCCGGGCACAGAAGGGCTGCTTGAGCCGCTCCATACCGGGAGCGCGCGCCAGCGCATCTCCAACCGTCGCCTCGATCTGCACCAGCACCCAGTCGCGCGGCCCCGGTGCCAGCGCAAAATCGTGGTGCTGCATCGAAGGTACGAAGGCGATGCTGTGCGGGATTAGCGCATAACGCTGGTCATCGGCGACGAAAGCGCCGCCCACCTGGCCAAACAGCACCAGCTCATAGACATCATGGAAGTGCAGGAACGAATCGCTGGCACCCGCCTCCTGTCCCTGCCGGATTCGTTCGGCGCGCACCGGTGCGCCCGGGCGTAGTTCCACCGGTTCGCAGATCGGGCGTTCGAGATGGGGCAGGGCCATCGCTCGTGTTTACCTGTCAGCGCGTTCCCAGCACGCGCACCTGCATAGGATGCAACATCTCGTCGGCTGGATGCGCTGAGCCGCTATGCAGCAGATCGCTCCATGCGATGCCGGTAATCGCCGGGGGCAATGCCGGCTTTGCATCCGTGCGACCCAGGTTCACCAATAACAGCGTTTTCCGCGAACCTTGTTCGCGCAGCAGGCAGAGCACGTCCGATCGGTCGTCGCAGAGGAGGCGCTGATCGCCCTCGCGCAGTTCGGGTCGCGCTTGCCGCAACGCCAGCAACTGGCGATACCAACGATAGAGTGAGTCGGGCCTGGCCAGTTCTTCTTCCAGCGACACGCCGTCGTGCGAGCGGCTGAAGCGCTGGGTCCACCACGGCTGCTCGCCCTGATACCAGATAGCAGAACCGGTAGCCATCAGATCGGCCTTCCAGCGGAACGCTTCGCGCGACGGAATCTGGATGCCATCGGACAACGGGATGTTCTTGAACGCCCGCCCGCGCATGCCCAGCTCCTGGCCGTAGTAGATCAGCGGCGTGCCCTTCAGCAGCAGAGCGATCGCGGCACCGGCTCGCGCCCGGGCCGGGTCGTCGCCAACCGCAGACATAAAGCGGTCGACGTCGTGGTTCTCCAGAAAGATCAGCTGCTCCTTGCCAGCCGGCGTGATCGCCGCGGTGTCACGCACCGCTTTGATGATGGCCTGTTTGTCGAGCTGTATCAGTGCACCGCGCAACGGAAAGGCGAACACCATGTCCGCATGGCCGCGCACCAGCCAGTCCTGGCCGAAGCCCCAGTCGGATTGCTCGGCAATGATGCGCAGCGCCGGCCGCCGCGCTTTCAGCGCCTGGAACATCGGCGTCCAGAAGTCCGCGAACAGATGCGTGTTCAGTCCCTTGTTATCCAAGTCGTCCATCATGTGGTCGATGCGGAAGCCGTCCACGCCATCCGCGCCGCTGCCGTCGCCATGCGGATCGGCCCAGAACAACAGCAGTTCCTGGAAGTACTGTTTCACCGCCGGTTGCTTGAGATCGACCATGGCGATGCCGTAATCGCGGCCGTCGTAGGCCGCCCACTTGGGCTTGTCCATAAACGGCTCGACGACACGGTGCGAGGGATCGCGCCACAACAGATAACTGGCGTAGCGGCTCTTTGGCTGACCGATCGATTCGCGCCACCAGGGATGGCCTTCCGCTACGTACTGGAACTCCTCATCGCGATAGACCTTCAGGCCACGCGTATGGGCGGCCCGCACGAAGGCGAAGTAGTCATCCATGCTGCCG
This sequence comes from Dyella sp. OK004, assembly GCF_900114495.1. Lineage (GTDB taxonomy): Bacteria > Pseudomonadota > Gammaproteobacteria > Xanthomonadales > Rhodanobacteraceae > Dyella_D. The sequence goes on from NZ_FOZI01000003.1 coordinate 329,840, forward strand.
TAGGCCGGATCGATGGCCTTGAATTCAGTGGCGAAGTAATTGTGGTAATACGGCGAGGGCTGCAGCGGCGTCAGCAGGATTGAGGTGACACCAAGCTGCTTGAGGTAATCGAGCTTGCTAGTTAGGCCCTTGAGGTCGCCGACGCGGTCGCCGTTGCTGTCGTAAAAGCTGCGCTCAAAGATTTGGTAGAACACCTCATCGGGCGCGCGGGCGCGCGGTGGACCATCAGAGGCATGCGCGTAACCAGCCGCTACAACGAGCAGAAACAGCAGGCGCCGCACTGTCGATAAGCATGCTGTGTTCACGCGTAGCTCCCCCCGAATAGCAGGGGATTCCACGGCGTATCGATGACTGTGCCGACAGCGACGTCGGGGCACCAGCGCGCCCAGTCAGCCTGTTGCATGGCATTGCTCGGCGCCTTCAAGATCATATCGGCATCCATATAGATCACCGTCATCACTGAGCGCGCCTGATCGGAGCGATTGGGCCCAGCACGGTGAAACGTCCAGCCCAGATGGAAACTCACTTCGCCAAGTTCGAACGGCTCGTCGATCACGCGAAAGCCCTGCGCCTCCATATGCGCAGTGATGGCACGCTCGCTCTCATCGGAAATGCCCAGGTCGCGCCCGAACTCCACCGCCTGACTGCCCGCGAAGAACACCAGCGGCCCCATCTCCTGCGGCACTGCCTGCAACGGCACCCACGCGGTGATCGTGCGGTCGGTCGCCACCGGCCAGTAATACTGGTCCGCATGCGTCGGCGTGATGCCGCCGCCGGGTTCCTTGTAGAGCGACTGGTCGTGATACAGGCGCACGCCGTCGACTTGCAGCAGCGCAGCAGCAAGTCCTGCAAGGCGTTGACCGAACACGAACTCGCGAACTCGCGCGCTTTCCTCCCACAGGTTCATCACCTGCAGAAAAGCGCGGTCATAAGTCGAGCGCTGCTCCAGCGGCAGCGTCTGCGTATTCAGCGCGATGGTGAGCCGCGTGATCTCTTCGCCGTAGTGGCGCAGCTCGTCGGCATTGAACACATCCTTGAGCTTGATAAAGCCATCACGGCGAAACTCGGCGAGCTGCCGTTCGGAAAGCGGGTAGGGGCGGTCGATATCGATCGTCATGCCGGGTCTCTGCGGTTTCCGGCGCAGGGATGCGCGTAGCCGCATCGTAGGCGCTGGTCGCAGGCGGCACATCGGTGCTGCTTGTCGTAAGCGGTGGCAGGACTATCGGATTCATGACCTTAACGTTGGACAGTCAGGGAGCCCGAATTGCCTTGGAGAAGTCCGCCCCCGGCGGGCTGTTTCTCGCTTTGTCGGTAATCCGCGCGCGCTGGCGAAGCTGTTCGATCGGGATACTCTGATCCACCGCGCCGACCTTGTGCAGGTACTCCGGCAGGTAGCCAGTCATCAGCAGGCGGGTGTCCCAGGGCAGGCCCGGATCGATTTTCTTGGCCATGCTGTAGACCAGCGTGGTGCAGTTCGACGTGATGGTGTTGTAGAACTTTGGGGTATCGACCAGTTCGTCCGCCGTCTGAACATAGGAAAGGAACAGGGCGCGCATCGTGGGCTTGTCCATGCGCAGCGGGTAGAGGTAGTCGTCTTCGTCGCGGACATTGGTGCGGACCCGGATGATGTCGCTTTCGTCAGCCGCGACCAGGATCGTCTCGAACTGCCGGAAGAACCCGCCGATCGACGAGAACTGCTCGCCGCGCTTCTTGCGGATCTCCACCGAGAAAACCACATGGCGGCCGTCGTCGAAGCCGAAGGACATCATCGCGTGCGCGATGGCCGGGCTGCCCCAGTACGACAGCACGGCGTCCGCTGACACCAGATGATCCAGATCATAGCTGCGGGTTTCCCAATGGACGTCGTAGTCGTCGTCGGTGCGCCAGTGGAAGTTGCGCACGTTAGTGAGCGTGACCAGGCTGCCGGTCACCTGGCCGGACAGCAGATGGGACACGTCGTCAGCCCAGAGGCGGTCATTGGACGGCGTAAGCGTCGCCCACCAACCCAGCAGCGCCACATACATCAGGGCGTAGATGCCGATCGGCAGCCAGCTGTGCCGCATCACCGCGAACACGATCAGCGCGATCACGGCGAGCGACCACAGCACGCTACCCGTTGCATGCATGGCAGCTCCCCCCGGCAAGCGATACCAGAGGGCCAGGGCGCCCCATGCACCGGAGACAAAGGTGACGAGTCCCAGCAGTGCGATCAATGCGATCCGGCCGAGCTGCCGGTATTTCTTGGTCATCAGGTTTCCGCCGGGCATCCATTCAAGGGTCCAAGCCTGCAGCTTTAGCCACTCGATGACAACGCATCGTCACTGCTCCCTCCCCTGCTCGCGACGCGAAGCTAGTCCCGTGGGACAGGGGAGGGTTGGGGAGGGGTAAGTACTTGAGGAAGCGTTTCGGGAAGGGTTTTCGCAAGAGCTCACCCTCCCGACCTCCCCCTGCTTGCAGGGGGAGGGGAGCACCGCTCAACTTCCCTCCATCGCTACAATCGCAGCCTCGACTCCCCACAGTGGACCGCTCGCACGATGAATCACGGAAAGTGCGTCTGGATCGTGCGATGCGTCCTGATGGTGGCGCTGATATGCCTTAACGCCTGCGCCATGGTGGGGGTCAGCCGCATCAAGCTGCACGAGTCAGTCAATGAGCGGCGCGGCGATGTGATCGGTACCGGCCGGTTGAGCGATCGCAGTGTGCAATCGCTCAACGTGGTGGCGCTGACCGCCGATGACTGCGAGCGTACGTTCGACACCTGTGTGGAGACGGTGCAGCACTCGCCGGGGCTTACCGACGAACAGCGGCTATCGGCGCTTTCCGAACTCTGGCTGGCGCGGGCGATCCGCAGCGACCGGGCGAAGACCGACGCGGAGATGAGCGACCAGGCGCTCGATGCCTTCTTGCAGGCCGGGCGCTATGCCTATGCCTACCTGTTCTATACCAAGCGCCAGCCTTCCGAACGCGCCTTCGAGCTGCGTCAGGTACAGGTGATCGGCTTCTACAATTTTTCGGTGCAGCGAGCGGTGACGCGTTTCTTCCAGGAACTGCCGCGCCTGGACAAGCATTGGACGCAGACGCAGCTGGCCGGCTGGACCGTCATGCGGCCCGAGGTCGACCCGCAGTCGGCTGAAAGTACCGCTGAACCGGTGGAGCTGCTTTCCGCCTTCACGCTGCGTTTCAACGGCTTGCGCAATGTCTATCGGCGCGACGGCTTCGGCTCGGAATTCGTCGCCGTTGCCCCGCCGGACAAGCCCGATAACGACGTGCCATGGCGCGAACCCGATTACGCGTCGATGACCGGCGCCCTGTTGTTCGACGGCACCACCTTGAACGACGTGCTCGCTACGCGTCAGGTCCGCGTGCTGGTCAGAGATCCGTATCGCGACGACTCGGTTACCGTCGCCGGCCGCGAAGTGCCGCTGGCGGCCAACTTCACCGCGGCTTACGGCGTATGGCTGGCCCGCTCGGGCTTTGCCAGCCAGTCGATCCGCTCCTTGCTGGGCAGGGAAGGCGGCATCAAGACACCGCGTGTGTTCCTGATGCAGCCCTACGACCCCAAGCGCATGACCGTGATCATGCTGCACGGTCTGGCGAGCAGCCCCGAAGCGTGGATCAATGTGTCGAACGAAGTGATGGGCGACGCCGAGCTGCGCCGCAACTATCAGGTGTGGGAAATCTATTACCCCACCAACGCGCCCATCGCGGTCAACCTCGCCAATATCCGCAAGGCACTGGACGCCACGTTTCGCCACTTCGATCCCAGCGGCCAGGCCCGTGCATCGAACAACGTCGTCCTGATCGGCCACAGCATGGGCGGCGTCATCGCGCGCCTGCTGGTGTCGTCCAGTGGCGATCAATTGTGGAGCGTGATTCCGACCCGCGCGGATCTGTCGCCGGCCAAGAAAGCGCGGCTGCGCGAACGCCTGTCCCCGTATCTGCAGTTCACGCCGATGCCGCAGGTCACCCGGGCCGTGTTTCTCGCCTCGCCGCAGCGGGGCACACCTTACGCGCAACACACGCTGGCGCGCTGGTTTGGCAACCTGATCCGGCTGCCGGCCAATGTCCTCAAGGAGGTCGCCAGCATTTCCGACCTGATCAAGAACGACTCGGAAAGCAGCACGCCGATGCGTATCCCCAACAGCATCGACAATCTGAGTGACAAAGATCCCTTTATCGTGGCCGCCGCCAACCTGCCGATGTCACCCGCCGTGCGCTACCACACCATCGTTGGCGTCTACACACCGCCGGGACCGCTGATCGATAGCAGCGACGGCGTGGTGCCTTATCGCAGCGCGCATCTGGACGGCGCCGAGTCCGAACTCGCCATTCCGTCATGGCATAGCGTGCAGGAAACGCCAGCCGCCATTCTGGAGCTGCGGCGGATTCTGCGAGTGCATGTGGCGGCTCACGCCGCCTCGGTGTCGCGGTCTAACGAGAAGAGCTATTCGCGGGACGTTGCAGCAACAGCAAATAGCTGGCTGCCGACCAACTGAAATTGCGCGATTGGTAGCCGTTGCCCGTCAGTGGGTCATAGTTTTCATAGAACGGCGCTTGCTGCGTCAGCCCATTGGCCTGACGCACCAGGCGGCGGGCCATGTCATCGGCCTGCCGGTCATGGCCATAACGCCTTAGCGCCTCGACACCGAAATAAGCCTGATCGAGCCATACCGGACCGCGCCAATAGCCTTTGATCGGCGCGAACTTCGAGTCGTCGGCGGCAAGGGTAGGGAACGGCATGAGCGTCGCGAATTTCTTCGGATCGAGCATTACCCGGATCACCGATTCCGCCTGGTCGGGACTCGCCACGCCGGCCCACAGCGGCGCCCAGCCTTCCGAACCCAACACCCGCACGCGCTCGTCCTTGCCCAGTTTGGCGTCGAAGAAGTAGCCCAGTTCCTTGTCGAACATCCGCGTCTGGATTGGTGACTTCATCGCCGCGGCTTCGGCCAGCCAGCGTTGCTGATCCTGCGTCTTGCCGAGGATGGCGGCGACCTCGGCCAGGTCGAGTTTTTCACGATAGAGATACGCGTTGAGATCAACCGACTCCTGATCCATCGACCAGGCACCTTCGCCATTCTTGAGCATGCGGGTGGCGTCGAAGCGGACCGCATTGTCCATGCCGCTTTCCCACGCCGCGGCGATCTTGGTGCCATCGGTCGAGCCAAACTCGGCCAGGCCGTTGCGATCGTGATCGCGCGCCGTGAACCACCACCGGTGATAACGCACCAGCTTGTCGTACAGGTCCGCCAGAAAGGCCTTGTCGCCATCGGCGCGATAGAGCTCCAGCGACGCCCATACCGCCAGTGGCGGCTTACTATCCCGCCAATTGTTGTTCGCTTTATCCAGATAGACACAGTCCGGAACCATGCCGTCGGCGCCCTGGTAGTCGAACATCGCGAGTATCTGCTCGCGTGCGAGCGTAGGCACAAAATGCGCCAGCGCCGCCGCATGCTTCCACGAATCCCAGGCCCAGAAACCGTTGAAATCGGGATTGGAGTAGGAGGGGATCACGCCGTCGTGGTGTATGTCGCCACGCGCCGCGCGCCAGTTGCCCAGCAAGGTCATCATGGCTTTGACGGCAACCCGGCGTGCGACGTCATCGGGCAGACCAGGGAGGTGGCTCGATGCTGCAGACTTCAGATAGCCGGCCCAGCGCTCGCGATTCTTGGTCCAAGCGGTGGCGTAGTCGACCGGTGGTGGCATCTCCGCGCGCGCGTCGTAGATCAACGTCTGCTCGACAAAGACCGTGGCGGTCTGATGCGGCTTCAGATGCAGCGCTTGGTCCAGCGCGATCCGGTAATTCGTTCCCGACAGCGTGACCTGTTGCGCCGATGCGCCATCCGTGTGGAGCCGTGTAGCGAGTTTCGAGTTCGAATGGGCGAAGGTCTGCGTCACCGTATCGCCGTCCCGTCCGAACGCCGGATGGTCGGGCGATATTGCACGCCCAAGCACGGCGAGCTTCACGTCTTGCGCCTTTGCCGCGGTCAGCTCCACGCGCACCAGTGCGTGCCAGGAGTCGGCAAAGAACAAGGTCTGACGTACGGTCAGGTCCGTGCCGGAGAAAACGCGAACCAGATAACCCGGTGCCGCATGGCTTTCGGTCGGGACCAGGCTCATATCCTGCGGGCTCGCGACATTCTTTAGTGCCAGGGCGGCAAAGCGTGCGCCGACCCACTGGCCCTCAGCCAAGCTGTGCGCGAAGGGGCCGGAAAAACCTGTTTCCCGATCGTCGGCTAGTGGCAGGCTGTAGCCGTGCCAAGCGCCCGCGTCGAAAAAGATATTGAAGCTGCGATCCGTCGGCGTCTGCGGCGCACCATGCAGATCGAGCAGATCAACATAGGCAGCACTGGCCCCATCCACGGCTGACTCGGCGCGGACGTCCTCGCCGTGAACACTGAAGCCAATGCAGGCCACAGCCGCGATCAACAATTTGACGGATGGATGCATGGCGTGTCGTTCCCTGGCGCGGTGGCGTGTTGCTGTCGGACAGATAGATGAATGGCGGATGGTACGCACAACGCCGGCGTCACGGTTACTTGATTCGTGAGACGCATGTCACTTGCTTTTGGGGCGGCGGTTATGGCGTGAGCCGCTCGTGTTGCGGTCAAGTGCGTCAAACATGGCGCACATGCACAAATCATTTAGACGTCTAAGTGTCCGTTGGTTTCCTAGGAAATGGTTGACAACCATGTGACACCGTTGCATGGTTCCCGCTGAGCCCGAATCGGATGCATCCTATTCGGGCTTTATTGGGGACATGATTTAGATCGATTCAGTCCGGGCTTTTTTGGATGGTCGTGACCTCTTGGCGCGCTATTTCCTTCAGCGTGCCGCATGCCAGTGCGCGGATGCCGGCATGGTCGTTTCGTCCTGAGCCCAACGCCAACGATGGGGATGAGCATGATGACGATGTTGCAATCGCTGCTGCATAAGCGCGCTTCGGGTATGCGCACTCCAGCCCAGCGTGTTCTGGTTTTGGCCTTGGTCGTGGGCTTGGGTGCATCGGGCGGCGTTTTCGCCCAGGCGACCACAGGAACGCTCTTCGGTCAGGTCACCGCCAGCGGCGGCGAAACGGTGCTGATCGAAAGCGCCAGCGGCTTCAAGCGCGAAGTGCCGATCGATGCCCGCGGACGCTATGTCGCCTCACAGTTGCCGCTGGGCACGTATACGGTGTCGCTGCGGCGGGATGGCAAAACGGTCGAGACACGTAGCGACATCGCCTTGCACGTCGGCGCGGGTACCGACGTTTCATTTGTCAGTGCGGCGGGAGCAGGGCAGGCCGTATCCAACCTCGGTTCGGTCAACGTCGTCGCCAACGCGCTGCCGGCGATCGACGTCACCAGCGTGGACTCGCGCACGGTGATCACGGCGGAACAGCTGGCGAAGCTTCCTCTCGGGCGTTCCGCCGAAGCCATTGCCATGCTGGCACCAGGCGTCCTCAGAAACAGCGCCAATTTCACCACCGCCACCGGCAAGCCGCTGGTCAGTTTCGGCGGCTCGGCCGCTACCGAGAACGCTTACTACATCAATGGATTCAATACGACCGATCCGCTCAATGGACATGGCGGCATCACGCTTCCTTATGGCGCGATCGATCAGCAGGAGGTGTACACCGGCGGCTACAGCGCGCAGTACGGCCGCTCGGACGGCGGCGTCATCAACCAGGTCGGCAAGCGCGGCAACAACAGCTGGCACTATGGCGCCCAGATCCTGTGGGAGCCGTCCTTCGCCCGCAGCGACTACACCGATGTGCATTACGCCAATGGCATACCGGCGTCGCCGGTAGCCGGCAATCTCTACGATCCCAAGAGCAAGAACAAGCTCTGGACGACCACGGCCAGCGCTTACGTTGGCGGCCCGCTGATCAAGGACAAGCTGTTCTTCTTTATCGCGGGTGAGTTCGAGCGCCAGGACGGTACCAACGTCAATGCCGTCGACAACAGCAAGCCTTATCAAACCTATCGCTACGACAGCCCACGCTGGTACGGCAAGCTGGACTGGAATATCAACGACAGCAACATCCTCGAACTCACCGGCGCATCGGATAAGCGCCATGGCAATGGTTCGATCTCCAAGTACGACTACACCACGCTAAAGCAGGGCGCTTTCATCAATACCGATGACAACACCAAGGTAGGTGGCGATCTCTATGTCGCCAAGTACACCGGCTATATCACCGACAACCTCACGGTGAGCGCGATGTACGGTGAGATGAAGACCACCGACTACGACGTGCCGGGCAGTTACGACAGCAGCCTCACCTACGTCAGTGGCATCACCAACCAGAACCCCGCGTTGAACGGTGGCGTGGCACGCGGCAACAACCAGACGATCCAGACGCTCTACGACCCCGCCCGCAGCAATAAAACCACCAACACCCGCCTGGACATCAGTTACCACCTGGGCGATCACATGATCAGCGTCGGTATCGACAACCAGCGGTCCGAGGCGCTCAACCAGGGCAACAAGAATTCCGGCCCGGGCTACGTCTGGGCCTACGGGCACACCAATACCCCCAATGCGCCGCTCGTGTCCGGCCTCGGCGTACCCGCGCCGGCCAATTTCCCGAACGGGCAGGATGGCTACTATGTGCAAAAGAACATATCCAACAACGCGGTGAGCGTGCGCTCGATGCAGCGCGCGCAATATGTCGAAGACAAATGGCAGGTCAGCGACCGATGGCTGCTGTCGCTCGGCCTGCGCAACGACCAATTCACCGACTACAACCCGGGCGGCCAGGCGTTCATTTCGCAAACCAAGCCGCAATGGGCGCCGCGTCTCGGCTTCAGCTGGGACGTCAACGGCGATTCGAGTTTCAAGATCTACGGTAATGCCGGCCGCTACTACCTGAGCATGCCGCTCAACCCGGCGACCGGCGCCGCCGCAGGTTACGTCAGCACGCAGCAGTACTACACCTACGGCGGTATCGCTGCTGATGGCACGCCGACCGGCCTCACCGTGATGTCCAACCCGGTCTCGGCGAACAACTCCTTCGGTATATCGCCCGACCCGCGCACGGTGACGGCAAAAAACCTGAAGGCCGAGGACCAGGATGAATTTATCCTCGGCTTCACCAAGACCGCCGGCCCCAACTGGACCTACGGCGCCAAGCTGACCCAGCGCATCCTGCGCAACGCCATCGATGATTTCTGCGACGTCAACCGGGTCCTCGACAAGGCGCAGTCGCTCGGCTATCAGATCGGCTCCAGCAATAGCTGCTATCTGATCAATCCCGGCCGCGCGAATATCTTCAATCTCGTAACCACCAACGGCAGCCTGGTTAGCGTACCGATGAGCGATGCCGAGCTTGGCTTCAACGGATTGAAGCGCCGCTACTACAGCCTGGAAACTTTCCTTGAGCATCCGTTCGACGGCACCTGGTACGGCAAGATCGACTACGTGTTCTCACGCAGCTACGGCAACACCGAAGGGCAGGTGCGGTCGGATCTTCTGCAAGGTGGCGCGTCCGCCAGCGAGGACTGGGATAACTACGCGATCATGGAACATACCAACGGGCCGCAGAACAACGACCACACCCACGTGGTGAAACTGTTCGGCTACTACCAGATCAATCAGGAGTGGCAGGTATCCGGCAACCTCAGCGTGCAATCCGGGAACCCGCGCATCTGCCTGGGCTATTACGGCCCCGACCACACCGACCCGGTTGGCTATGGCAACGCCTACCACTTCTGCAACGGCCAACCGTCGCCGCCCGGCAGCCACGGCCGTTTGCCCTGGCTGCACCAGTTGGATCTTGGCGTGACCTATCGCCCGATGTTCGCCGCCAAGCGACTCGCCATCAGTGCCAACGTCTTCAATGTGTTCAACGAACAGCGACCGACCTTTCTGCAGCCGAACTCGGAGCAGGCGCCGTATTCGCCCAATCCATTGTTTGGCACGGCGCTGTATCGCGAGGCGCCACGCTACGTTCGGTTGAGCGTCAGCTACGACTACTAGGCCAGTCACCGAGACAACAACCACCCCACGGTTACCTAACTGACATATGACATAGTTACGATCCCGACGGATGTGTGAGGGGTTGTGCTTGGCATAAGGCCTTTCCGGTCCGGGCAATCAGGAAACGGTCATGTCGCGCGCCAAGTGGGTCTTAGCCGCAGGGTGTTTGCTTTCGGGGGGAACTGGCTATGCCATGGGTTTGCCACCGTCGTTGGATGACGTCCCCGTTCGCAGTGACGCGCGTCAGCGCCTTCATTTCGATATCGGCCCGCAGCCGTTGAGTGGCGCCGTGCGTGCGTTCAGCGACGTAACGGGCCAGGCTTTGCTGGTCGATCAGACCTTGCTTGCGGGCCGGGAGTCCCCGGGCGTGAGCGGTGACTTCACTGCCGGAGAGGCGCTTGATCGCCTACTCGCTGGCACCGGGCTGGTCCAGCATTACTCCGCCGACCAGGCCTTCACCCTGATGCCCGCCGATGGCGCCGCGCCGACGGGAGCGGTGCGCGACAGCGAACCTCACAGTGATCGCCAAGAAGGCGATGCTCCGCCCGATCCGGTCGCCGAAGCCTACGGCGCGACGCTGCAATCGACCGTCGAAACGATGTTGTGCCGCTCCGAAACCACACGGCTAGGCACATACCGGCTGGTCATGCAGTTGTGGATCGGCACGGCCGGCGCGGTCGAACGGATGCGCCTGATCAGCAGCAGCGGTTCCGCCGAGCGCGACGCCGCGATCAAGGCCGCGATGATGCGCCTGCGGCTGGAACCGCCACCGCTGGCGATGGTGCAGCCCGTGACCATCCTTTTGTTGCCCGGCCCCGCGTCGCGACTGCCGGGTTGCGCCAGTCGCGCATCCACGCGCGACAAGGCGGCTTGATGACGGCGTCGTCGATGTCGTTGCTGGCGTTATTCATGGAGCGGCAGACCGAGCTGCGCAAGCGTCTGCGCCGGCGCCTGGGCTCCGATGAGCTGGTCAACGATGTGCTGCAGGAAACCTATCTGCGCGTCGAGCGCATGCCCGACGGCACGGTTGCGCAGAGCAATCCGGGCGGCTACCTGTTCCGCATGGCGCTCAATGTGGCGGCGGACCAGCGCCAGGCCGAGGCCCGTTACCTCACCGGGGAGGAAGTCGAGGAGCTGCTGCATTTCGCCGACGATGCACTCGATCCGGCCAGGATCGTGCACGCGCGCCTCGAAGTGGCGGCGCTCGAACAGGCGATGCAGGAGCTGACCCCGCGCCAGCGCGCGATCTTGATCGCCTCCCGGGTCGAGGATGTCCCGCAACAGGACATCGCCGACCGTTTCCGCATTTCCGTGCGTATGGTTGGCAAGGAACTCAAGCGCGCACTCGAACATTGTGGCGCACGTCTCGATCGCCGGGTGGTGCAGCGGTTCGGTCCCGGGGCCGGAAAAGAGTCTTGATGAGTATGCAGACCCTTGATGCCATCACCGGCCACGGCTCGGCGCTTCACCGCGAGGCGCGCGACTGGTTGTTGCGGCTCACCTCCGGCCGCGCCACCCCGGCCGACGCGCAAGCGTTCCGCCATTGGTGCAGCCAGAGCGCGGCCCACGCACGGGCGTTCGCTGAGACCCGCTTGCTATGGGACAACCTGGGCACGGCCGCGCGTGCGATATCGCAACGCGAGCAGGTCAAGACCGATGCGTTGCAGCGCGATCCGCGCCGCATGAGCCGCCGCGCCTTCCTTGGCGGTGCCGTGGCCGCCTCGGCCGCGTTCCTGTTGCTGCGTCCGCCCATGCGCCTGTGGCCGGATGTCGGCGACATGATGGCCGACTTCCGCACCGCGACCGGCGAGCAGCGCCAGGTGCAGGTGACGCCGGGTGTGGTGGTCGAGATGAACACGCAGACGGCGATCAACGTGAAGTACGCCGAGGGTCGCCCGGTAGGCATCGAACTGCTCACTGGCGAGATCCAGCTGCAGACACTCGACGGTGCTAGCGAGCCCTTCACCATCTACGCCTCGAAAGGTAGGGTCAACGCGTTGTCCGGATCGCAGTGCAATGTGCGCTGCCTGGATGACAATGTCGAAGTCACCGGACTCAACGGCACCGTGCGCCTGGAATACCAGGGGCGTACCGAATCGATCAGCACCGCGCAACGCGCGCTTTACGGCCAGCGCGGTATGGCCGCACCGGCACCGGCCGATATCGACACGGCGATGGCGTGGCGGCGTCGCGTGCTGGTGTTTGATAACCAGCCGCTGTCTTCGGTGGTGGTGGAGATTAACCGTTACCGGCCGGGCAAGCTCATCCTCACCAACGATGCGCTGGGTGCGCGCAAGGTCCATGCGCGCTTCACGCTGAACCAGCTCGCCGATGCGGCTACGCTGATTCACGACGCCTTCGGCGCTCATGTCACTACCTTGCCGGGTGGCATCGTGCTGCTGAGCTGAGGTCGGTTTTTCGGCTTGATTGATGCCGAAGATCACCTGCGCGACTTGTGTTTGCGACAATTGTTGCGTTATCGGGACCTGGCCGCTTATGCAGCGGGCATTCCGCCTCGCTGCCGCGAGCCGGGTCACTTTCTCTTTGTTGGCCCAAAGAGAAAGTAACCAAAGAGAAATGGCCTGAAAGCAGGCGGTGGGCTTTGTAGCTGCGCTTTTTCCAGTGTCAGACGTTTGGAAGGATTCTCTTCCTGCCCTCTCCTCTGGATCTGATTAGCGTCGTGTCAGAGCGACGCGTGTTTTTCTCCTTCCCCTGCTCGCAGGGGGAGGCCGGGAGGGGGTAAGCCCTTGAGAAAACCTTTCCCGATACGCTTTCTCAAGTACTCACCCCTCCCCAACCCTCCCCTGCGAGCAGGGGAGGGAGCAAGAGCAAACCCGACGCCTGACACTGGAAAAGGCGTGGCTACAAAGCACGCCGTGCTCTTTAGACCATTTCTCTTTGGTCACTTTCTCTTTGGGTCAGCAAAGAGAAAGTGACTCGGGCGCCGGCAGGCGTCCGAAATGCCCGCTGCATAAGCGGCCAGGCCGCGATAACGCAACGGTGGTCGCTCCTGCGCTTCGCATCCACTTCACCTGACTGAATTCATGACGGTTCGATGTCAGGGGCCCCGGAAAACATCCTGAAACACAGGCTGACATGAAATTTTCGTGACTCGGTTCAGTCCCTCGCGCGGCATGCCGTCTAACTCGGCATGGATGTGATCCACGGGCTGGGATGCCCACTCTCATTCTTGGCGTTTGCCTGGCGACATCGGGCGGGCGCGATCTTGGAACGGAGAGCGGCCGCCGGCGTGCGGTCCTCGGGGGATGGTGGTCGCGTGATAGATCATGGTGTGGTTTGGCCGTCCAGATGGCCGGCGGGCAAGGGTATGCGCGACACGGCGATGGCCTTGGATCGGACATGTGTCTGTCGCGGTTTGGTTATCCGGCGCGCTATAGCTTTGGCGTCCATATGGGAAGGGATGGCCAGCGGGTGTGTCGTGAGCGGGGCGCACGCATGAGCGCATGGATGGCGCGCAACGCGGCTCGGCGGCCGCTGGCATGGCTGATCGCGATGGCGCTGGCATGGCCAGCGCCTGGTCACGCGCAGCAGGCCGGCGCCACCCCGAGCGAGGCGCCCGCGCGTTTCGATGTCAACGAGTACCTGGTCCGCGGCAATACCTTGCTCGAAGCGGTGGATATCGAGCAGGCGGTGGAACCGTTCCTCGGCCCTGGCCGTAGCCTGGACGACGTGCACGCCGCTCGCGATGCCGTGCAAAAGATCTACCAGGCCAAGGGCTATCAATCGGTGGTGGTGGAAGTGCCGCCGCAGCAGGTGAAGGCCGGCGTGCTGTTGTTGCAGGTGACCGAGAACAGCGTCGGCCGCGTGCGCGTGGAAGGTGCCAAATACCACTCGCCACAGGCGATCCGTGATGCGGTGCCGGCGCTGGCCGAAGGCGCGGTGCCCAACTTCACCAAGGCGCAGGAGCAGCTCACGGCGATCAACCGCCAGCCGGGCCAGCAGGTGGTGCCGTTGCTGAAGCCAGGCACCTTGCCGCAGACCATGGATGTGACCCTCAAGGTCGACGACACCTATCCGCTGCACGGCAGTCTGGAAGTCAACAACGACCACAGTGCGGATACGCCCGTGCTGCGCACCATCGGCAACGTCCGCTACGACAACCTGTGGCAACGCGGGCACGCGATCTCGGCCACCTATATCGTCGCGCCGCAGGATCGCAACGCCGCCGAGGTCTACGCGCTTTCCTATCTGGCGCCGGTGGGCGACGGCTGGAGCCTGTTGGGCTCGGGCTACAAGTCCAACAGCAACGCCAACACACTGGGCGGCACCACGGTGCTGGGCAAGGGCAACGCCGTCAGCCTGCAGGCCACGCGGTTGTTGCCGACGCTGGGCACCTATAGCCAGTCGCTGTCGTTCGGCGTGAGCCGCAAGCATTTCGACCAGAACATCAGCATCGGCAGCCAGACCTCCAAAGTGCCGATCACTTACTTTCCGGCCGCCGTTACTTACAACGGGCAGCGGATAGGGGAGAAGTCGTCGACTGGGTTCACGCTGGCCGGCAATTTCGGTTGGCGCGGCATGGGCAGTGACCGCAACGCATTCGACAACCAGCGCTTCAATGCACGCCAGAACTTTGCGTATCTGCGCGCCGACTTCAACTACACGCGCGTGTTCAAGGGCGATTACTCATTGGCCTTCCGCGCCAGTGGCCAGCTCGCCGACTCGCCGCTGATCTCCAGCGAGCAGTTCGCGGCGGGCGGCGCCAGCAGCGTGCGTGGCTATCTGTCGGCGGAAGACACCGGCGACAACGGCGCCATCGGTTCGGTGGAGCTGCGCAGTCCCTCCATCGCGTCATGGGTCGGCGACGCGGTCAATGACTGGCGCTTTCATTTCTTCATCGACGGCTCGCGCGTGCTGCTGATCGATCCGCTACCGGACCAGCGCGGCCGCTTCACCTTGCTCAGCACGGGCGTGGGCACACGCTTCGTGTTGTTCCGCTACCTCAATGGCGAGCTCGAGTACGCCTATCCACTCAAGGACGGCGCGCGCACCAAGGCGCACGACGGCCGCCTGCTTTTCAACGTGAAGGCCAGCCTGTGAGCAGGCCAACAGCCATCACCAACGAATTCTGCCGCATAGGGGTGCTATGACAATGCGTTACCTGATACTCGCGTGTTTGCTATGCCTGTCGTGGCTGGCGCGCCCCGCCATGGCGGCGGATGCCTCGTGGTGGAACGACGACTGGTCCTTCCGCAAAGCCATCACGCTGGATACCAGCCCCAAGGGTGCCGGCATCGCGCAGGCGCCGGGTCGCGTGCCGCTGCTGATCCGCCTGCATCCCGGCAACTTCCAGTTCGACGGTGTGGCCAAGAGCGGTGCGGATATCCGTTTTATCGCAGCCGACGGCAAGACGCCGCTCAACTATGAAGTGGAAAGCTTCGACCCGGTGATGGGCGTCGGCCAGATCTGGCTGGACACCACCGACATGCCGGCCAACGGCCAGCAGACTGTGTGGATGTATTACGGCAACACCAAGGCGCCGCCGCAGAGCAGCGGTGCGGCGACTTTCGATGCCGACTACACCCTGGTCTATCACTTTGATGATGCCGCCGGTGCATCGCCGAAGGACGCCACGGCGTACGGCAACAACGCGACCAAGGGCCAGCTGCGCCCGGTGGATGGCGGCATCGTCGGCAAGGCCGCGCGCTTCGACGGCAGCTCGACGCTGACGCTGCCGGCCGCGGCTTCGCTGAACCTCACGGCGGGCGGCAATTTCAGCTTCAGCGCCTGGATCAAAGTGGACGCATTGCCCACCGCGCCGACCGCACTGTATGCGCGTCGCCAGGATGGCAAAGGTGTGCTGATCGGTCTGGCCAACGGCGCGCCGTTTGTCGAGATCGACGGCGAGCAGGCGCAGCGCAGCGCAGCGGGCGAGCCGATCAAGGCTGGCCAATGGACGTATCTGGCGGTCACCGCCGACAGCAGCAAGACCGTGCTTTACGTCAACGGCCAGCCCTATGCGACCTTGGCAGCCACCGTGCCGGCATTGACCGATGCCGCGACGGTAGGCGGCGAAGCACCGGCTGCCGACGGGCAGGGCGCGGCGCTTGCCAATTTCATCGGCGACATGGATGAGCTGCGTATCTCCCGCGTGGCGCGCCCGGCCACCGTGCTGGCGGTCGATGCGCTGTCGCAAGGCGCGGAATCCAAGCTGGTGCAGTACGGCGAAGACGAAAAGAAATCTGGCTTCGGTTTCGGCTACTTCGGCATCATTGTCAAATCGGTCACGGCCGATGCCTGGGTGGTGATCGGCATCTTGCTAGTGATGGCGCTGATCTCCTGGGTGGTGATGTGGAACAAGGCGCGCTACGTCGGCGCGGTCAGTTCGGCCAACGAGCGTTTCCTGGACCGCTTCCGTGATCTCGGCAGCAACCTGCTCGGTCTCGCCGAAGAATCGCCGGCCACCAAGGTCGAGCTGGCCGATTCCTCGCTCTACCGTTTGTACGAAACAGGCAAGAAGGAAGTGTGGCGTCGCCGTAACAAGGACGGCCACGTGGTCATCGCGTCCGAGTCGATCGAAGCGATCCGTGCGGTGATGGATTCCACCCTGGTGCGCGAGAACCAGAAGCTCTCGCGCTCGATGGTGATGCTGACCATCGCTATCTCCGGCGGCCCGTTCCTGGGCCTGCTCGGCACCGTGGTCGGCGTGATGATCACCTTCGCCGCCATCGCCGCGGCCGGCGACGTCAATGTCAACGCGATCGCACCCGGCATTGCCGCTGCGCTGCTCGCCACTGTGGCCGGTCTGGTCGTCGCCATCCCGGCGCTGTTTGGCTACAACTATCTGCTGACGCGCAACAAAGCGGTCACCGCGAACATGCAGGTGTTCGTGGATGAGTTCGTCACGCGTCTGGCCGAACTGCACCGGGAGGCCGACCTCAGCACGGTCGGCCCATAAGGGGGCGCGGCCATGCAAGTCCAAGACGACGACAAGCCCTACGACGACATCAACATCACGCCGATGCTGGATCTGGCGTATGTGCTGCTGGTGATCTTCATCATCATGACCACCGCCTCGGTGCAGGGGGTGAAGGTGAACCTGCCCAAGGCCAGCGCGTCGGTGAGCCTGGCCAAGCCGCAGACCAAGGCGATCACCGTGTCGGAAAGCGGGCAGATCTTCCTGGATGCGTTTCCGGTCACGCTCGGTGAGCTGGAAGCACGACTGCGCACGCAGAAGGCGGTGACGCCCGACTTCCCGATCATCGTGAAAGGCGACGCCGGCGTGCAGTACCAGAAGGTGGTCGACATTCTCGATCTGCTGCGCCGGCTCGATCTGTCGCAGGTCGGCCTGGTCACCGGCAAGCAGCCGGGCGGCTGACGGTGCGGAGACCTGCCATGACGACATCCGGGCAGACCGGGAGCGGGTGGCGGCGATGGCGCGGACGCCTGATGCTGGCCGTCGCGATCCTCGCCGTACTCGCGCTGGTGTGGAAACTCGCCAGCCATCAGGTGGGCGTGCGCCGCGAGGCGCCGCGCATCGCCACCATCACACCCTTGCCGCCGCCACCGCCACCGCCGAAGGAAAAGCCGCCGGAGCCAAAGAAGGTCGAAGAAGAAAAGCAGGTGCTGCCCAAGCCCAACGAACCGGCCAAACCGGTCGAGGCGCCGAAGCAGGCGCCGGATGTGGCGAAGCAGGTGAGCATCAATGGCCCGGCGCAGGCTGGCAACGACTCCTTCAACATCGGTGCGGGCGACGGCGGCGGCATGGTCGGCAGCGGTGGTGGCAACGACGTCGGCGGTTCGTCGTACGAGCAATACCTCGGCTACGCCTTGCAGCAGGCAATCCAGCGCGACGAGCGCACGCGGCGCCTGTCCTTCGACGTCAAAGCCAATCTGTGGATCGACGCCAGCGGGCGCATCACGCGCGTCGAACTGGCCGCTCCCAGCGGCGTGGAAAGCACCGACAAAGCGCTGGTTGAAGTGCTGCAAGGGCTGAGCATCGACAGCGCGCCACCGCCCAGCATGCGCATGCCTGTACGCGCCGCCATCCGGGGGCGCCGTCCGTCATGACCCCTTTCCATTCAACACCACATTCCGCGTTGGCTCGGTTGCGCACTGGGTGCGCTCCTACCCGACGGCACCGCACACTTTTGGAGAACATCATGAAGTCCACCTACGTCATCCGCTCGCACCGCCAGCCGCGACGGCGCGCGCTGTGTCTGGCTGTCAGCCTGCTGCTGGCCGGTGCCGGCAGCGTGGCGATGGCCCAGGACGCGGCGCCTTCACCCAATGCCACCATCAACCTGATCCGCCTGATGGTGAAGAAGGGGCTTATTACGCAAGGCGACGCGGATGGGCTGATCGCCGAAGCGAATGCCGAAGCTGTGCAGGCACGCAAGGCGTCGACCGCAGTGGCTGCCGCTGCCGTCGATGGCGCACAACCCGGCGACGTGCGCGTGCCCTATGTGCCGCAGAGCGTGCGCAACGAGATCCGCGATCAGGTCAAGCAGGAAGTGATCGCGCAGGCGCGCACCGAACATTGGGCGCAGCCGGACGCGTTGCCGGAATGGCTCGACCGCATCAGCTGGTCCGGTGATCTGCGCGTGCGCGACGAGTCGCGCTACTTCAGCCGCAGCAACTCGCCGTACTTCATCGACTACGCGGCACTGAACCGCAACGGTCCGTTCGACATCAACAAGATCACTCAGGGCGTCAATCCGCCGATCCTCAATACGCAGCAGAACCACACCAACACGCTCTCGCTGCAGGCGCATATCGGCATGTCGGTGAAGCTCGGCGACACCATCACCGCCGGCATCCGCATCGGCTCGGGTAACGATAACAATCCCGTGTCCACCACACAGGCGCTGGGCGGCGGCCTGGTCAAGAAGAACCTGTGGCTGGATCGCGCATGGGTGCAGTGGAAGCCGGTGGCGTGGGGCGCGCTCACTGCAGGCCGCATGGCCAATCCGTTCTTTGTCACCGACCTGATCTATTCGCCGGAACTCAATTTCGACGGCATCGCCGGCCATGCCGAATTGCCGCTGGCCGACGGCCTCAACGGCTTCGCCACCGCCGGCCTGTTCCCGATCCAGTACACCGGCAACGACACGCCCTCGCAGGGCTTCGGCTACCAGAAGAACCGCGACAGCCAGCGCTGGCTCTCCGCCGCGCAGCTGGGTGCGAGCTGGAAGTTCGACGAAGACATGCAATGGACCGCCGCGCTGGCCTATTACTATTACGACAGCATGCGCGGCCAGCTGTCGCAGCCGTGCGCGTTGTATACCGGCATCAACTTCTGCAGTACCGACGATACCGCGCCGACCTTCATGCAGAAGGGCAACAGCGTGTTCCTGCTGCGCAATATCGTGCCCGATCCGTCCTCGCCGGGTAATTACGCGCAGCCGCAGTTCGTCGGCCTTGCCTACGACTACCACCTGCTCAACCTGACCAACCAGTTCGACTTCAAGATCGGCGAAACGCCGGTGCGTTTGCAGGCTGATTACGTGCGCAATATGTCGTATCACGCACGCGATGCGTTCAAGCGCTATCCCAACGGCCTGGGCCAGCCGGTCAACAACTACGAGAACGGCGATTCGCCGACCACCACTGGCCCGTACAAGAGCGGTCCGGTCGGCTGGCTGGCACGCGGCATCCTGGGTAATCCGAACCCGATGAAGGCCAACGACTGGAATGTCACCTTCGGCTACAAGTACCTGCAGCCGGACGCGGTGCTGGACGGCCTGACCGATCCGAACTTCCACCTCGGCGGCACCAACGCCAAGGGCTTCATCATCAGTGCGGATTACGGCATCGCCCAGCGCACCTGGCTGTCGGCGCGCTACTTCAACGCCAAGCAGGTATTCGGGCCGCCGCTGTCCATCGACGTGCTGCAGCTCGAAATCAACAGCAAGTTTTAGGAGCCTGCTTATGAAGCGCATGCTTGGCATGGCCGTCGTACTCGGAATGGGATTCTCGACGGGATCGGCACAGGCACAAAGCCTGGAGGAACAACTGCGTACCCAGCTACGCGAAGCACGCGGCCAGCTGCAGGATCTGCAGAGCGAGCAGGTGGCGTGGAACGCGCAGAAGCAGGGCATACAGGGCGAACGCGATCAGGCGCGCAAAGAACTCGCGCAGGCACAGGCGGAGTTGAGCAAGTTGCGCGCTTCTACGGCCGGTGGCGGCTCCGAGCTTGCCACCGAGCGCGGCTCACGTCAGCGGGCCGAGGAAGCGTTGCAACAGGCACAACGCTCGGGCACCGAAGCCGCGGCGAAACTACAGACGCAGCAGGCGCGCGAAAGCACGCTCAGCACCGAACTGGCCCATGCCACCAACGAGCTGAACACCTGCGGTTCGCGCAACCAGCAGTTGTACAAAGTGGGCCAGGAAATCCTGGACGCCTACGCGCATATGGACATGGGCACGGTGCTGTCCGCGCGGCAACCGTTTGCCGCAGCCGCCAGGGTCAAGCTGGAGAACGCGGCGCAAGGCTATGGCGACCGGCTCTACGAACAGCGTTATGCGCCCGCCGCAGCCAAGGGCAAGCAACCATGAGCGGCATCGCCACGGCGCACTCCGTCACGCATAGCGTGCGGATGCCGTGGCGATGGCTGATGGTGCTGGGTATCGGCGCGCTGCCGCTGACCGATGCAGTCGCTGGCGAGCCGCCAGCTTCCGCGCCGCCGAGTTGCGTTGAAGTAAGCATCAACCAGCGCTCGGTGCTTGCCTTCGATTGCCTTAGCCGCGCGCTCGCTCCGAACGCCGCGGCAAATCCGATGGCGCGAGCGCCGGTGATGGATGCGGTCGCACTTGAACCCTCCAACCGGCAGGTCGGCCAATACAACTTTTCCGCGCTGAGTCACCGCATGGGTTCCAACCTTGGCAAGTCGGTGCTACCGCAGCGGCCACCACCGACGTATCCCTCGGTGCCTTTGCTGCATCCACCCGGCGGGCATTGAGGAGAGCGTGCGATCGGACATGACGATTCGATGTCACTCCGTGACACAGCAATGCACTTACTCCTTCCCCTGCTTGCAGGGGGAGGCCGGGAGGGGGTAAGCCCTTGAGACACCGTTACACGCTGAAGGGCTTGACCCCACCCCAACCCTCTCCTGCTGCACGCAGGGGAGGGGGCGCGTAGTTACGAGTTTCTATCTCTCCTCTCCATACAGGAGAGCGAACAAGTTGCATGAAGTTTTAGTGACAACAGTGATGCTTCTGCTCCTCCCCCTGCATGCAGGGGGAGGCTGGGAGGGGGTAGGCCCTTGAGACACCGTTACATGCTGAAGGGCTTGACCCCAACCCTCCCCTGCTGCACGCAGGGGAGGGGGCACGTCGTTGCAGGCTTTTGTTCTTTCTCTTCACCCAAGAGAGCGAACAAGTTGCATGAAGTTTTAGTGACAACAGTTCAGTCGCGTCGCGAAACGGATGTCTTTACTTCCGAGAAGCTGCGCCTTTGCAACAGCGATCCGCATGCCTGAATGCCCTGCGGATCGCGCGTTTCACAACAAATGAAAGAGATGAGGGTCTCGTGATCAAGCCGCTCAAGTCCGTCGACGTAGTCAAGGCATCACCGCGTGGCGCACTGGGGCGCAGGCCGCTGGCCCAATGGATCGCCGCGGCCCTGGCGATGGGCGCAGCCATGCAGGTTCACGCAGGCAATCCGCCACTGAGCCAAGCCTGGCTGGCCGGCCAGCGCGGCCAGGTCGGCGCGCCGGCTACCGGTAACGTCACCACACCGGTACCGACCGGGCTTGCGGCGCAGACCTCGGGACAGTTGCTGCAGCAGCGCGTGGTGCAGCAATCCATTGCCAATCTCAACAACGCTGCGCAAGCCGTAGCGGCACAGCTGAGTGCCCAGCAGGCGGCACAGCAAGCGGCACAGCAACTGAGCTCGCCGGTGCCGGACGGACTCGCCGCCGGCGGACTGCAAGTCGCCGCCAGTCTCGCCAGTAATCCCTTGCTGTGGCAGAACGCCAACGCGCCAGTGCAAACCGCCGCCGCGGGCAAGACCACCGTCGAGGTGAAGCAGACCGCCGCCAAGGCGATCATGACCTGGGACAGCTTCAACGTCGGCCGCAACACCACGCTGTACTTCAACCAGAGTGGTGGCAATCAATCCAGTGGCGCCAACGACTGGATCGCGCTCAACCGCATCCAGGATCCGTCCGGCGTACCCAGCCAGATCCTTGGCCAGATCAAGGCCGAGGGTTCGATCTACCTGCTCAATCGCAACGGCATTCTGTTTGGCGCAGGTAGCCAGGTGAATACGCGTTCGTTGCTCGCGAGTTCGTTGAACTTGTTTAACGGGGACGTGGCGACGAGCAATACGCGCTTTCTCAATGGGGGCATCGCAGACAAGAATTCGACTTCCTCACTCTTGATGGATGGGGTCTTCACCGATGGACGCAACCACGATGTCGTGATCGAGAAGGGCGCGAACATCACCACCGGCAAGCAGGGTTTCGCGCTGGTGGCCGCGCCGCACGTGTCCAATGCGGGCGTCATCGTGACCGACGACGGGCAGGCGATCCTGGCTGGCGGTACAGCGTTCTACAACCCGGCCGGTGCCGATGGCGGCGCCACTTTGCAGATCGCCGGCTCGTACGATGGCCAGGGCATCAACGGCTTCATGGGCAGTGTCGTCAACACGGGTCTGATCCAGGCCCGCCGCGGCGGCGTGCACATGGTTGGCCACGACGTGACACAGGCCGGCGTGGCGCTGGCGTCAACCAGCGTGGCCTATCCAGGCAGCATCGAGCTCAATGCACGCGATCAGGCGGCCGGCAACGGGAGCAGCTTGAACTTCACCCGCGGTGGCACGCTGGTGCTGGCCCCGGGTTCGGTAACCGCGGTGCTGCCGGAGAAGGACGGTACTACCACCTCATCGAGCGCCGCGGCCAATGCCGCGTTCAAGGGCAGCGCGCTGTCGCTGGACGGCGCCACGGTCAGTTTGCAATCCGGTTCGTTGTTGGAGGCGCCGGGTGCCGCTGTGGCCATCGCGGCCCATGCGTACGCGCTAGACACTTCCCCGACCGCCGGACGCGTCTATGTGGACAGTGGCGCGATCATCGACGTATCCGGTCTTGCCGACGTCGTGCTGCCGATGTCGGCGCTGCTGGTCAACGTATCGCGCATCGGCCAGAACGAGCTGGCCAATTCACCGTTGCTGCGCGACGGTTTTCTCTACCGCCAGAAAGACGTTGCGGTCGACAGTACGCAGAGCGGCACGCGTGCGGATGGCCTGGGCTGGGTGGGTAGCCCCATCCTCAATGTGGCCGGCTACGTGGACAACGTGCCGCGCACCGTCGAGCAGCTGATAACCAAGGGCGGCAACTTGTCGCTGTACGGCAGCGAGGTGATCCTGCGCTCCGGCTCGCAGGTCAACCTCAATGGCGGTTTCCTTTCGTACCAGCCCGGCTGGGTGGAAACGCCCAATCTGCTCGGCGCCAACGGCCGCGTGTACGACATCGCGGCGGCCGACCCCGACATGACCTACGTCGGCTTCGCCGGCCAGTTCACCATGGACCATCCGCGCTGGGGCATCAGTCAGACCTTCAACGACAAGCTGCTTGGCGGCACTCGCCGATGGGATCCCGGTTTTGTCACGGGCGGCGATGCCGGCAAGCTTGCAGTACAGGCCTCGAAGGCACTGGTACTGGACGCCGACATGACCGCGCAGGCCTTCGCTGGTCGCAACCAAGTGGGGCAGGGCAAGCAGCCTTCTGGCGGCAATTTTGAATTCGATCTGCCGTCGGCATTGGCGACTGATGTGCGCTTCACCTACACGCCGGGCATCCTGCTGCAGCAATCCGCCCTGATGCTGGACAAGCTGGTGCCGGGCTTCAACGCGGACACGACCTGGGACACCGTCATCGCCGCCCAGCCGGCAGACACCGGCCACGACGCTGACCTACGCTGGTGGCTGCCAATCTCGACCGGCATGCTGAGCGATGGCGGCTTCGCGACGGTGAAACTCTCCACGGGTGACAGCAGCTCGCAGATCCTGCAGCAGGCCGGCAGCACACTCGAGCTGCGGCCGGGCGGCAGTGTGGACATCAGTGCCAACCGCATCACCGTGCTCGGCGACATTCGTGCGCCGGCCGGTTCGATCAGCATCGCCTCAACCGGTCCGGGTGTGCAGACGCCATCCATGCAGGCGGCGGACGGCAGCCTGCTGCGTCCCGACATCACCATTGGCAAAGGGGCCACGCTGAGCACGCGCGGCTTATGGGTGAACGACAGCGGACTGACCGCCGACCAGCGCGTGGGTGACCGCTATATCAACGGCGGCAGCATCAGTCTTTCCACGAACATCGCCAATAGCGCCGGCAACAAGGACCTCACCGGTTCAGTGCTGCTGGAAGCAGGCAGTACGCTGGATGTCTCCAGCGGTGGCTACGTGGGGGGCGATGCGCAGGTACAGAAGAAAAACGGCGTGCCCACTGGCCGCGGTGGTGACGTCAGCCTTGTTACCTACGGCAACGCGAACGCTCTGCTCCCTCAGCCTGCCCAACTCGATGGTGGCGAACTGCGTCTGGACGGCACGCTGCTCGGCTATGGCTTTGGCGGTGGCGGCACGCTGTCGCTGCAGGCGAACTACATCCAGATCGGTGGCGATCGCGCGGCCATGCCGATGGCCAATGGCCTGTACCTTGATCCGGCTTTCTTCTCGGGCCAGGGTTTCGATCAGTACAAGCTCACCGCCATCACGGACGGCATCGTCGCGCCGGGCACGCAGGTGCGCGTCACGCGCAACAACTTCCTGCCGGACTACCAGGCCTTGCTGATTGCGCCGACCGGCAGCGATCTCTATGCGAAGGACGTCACGCACCCGAACGGCGTGTACGCCACCGTGGGTGCGCTTGATGCCTATCATCGCTACGTGACGCGCAACAGCAGCGCCGGTACGGGTTTCTCGCTCAGCGCCGGTCAGTACCTGGACTGGTTGGTCAATCCCCAGGATCCTTCGAAAGGCGCACCGCAGTATGTGGGTGTCAGCGGTTCGGTGCTGGTCGGCAATGGCGCTGGGATCGACGTGGATGCAGGCGGCAACCTGGCTTTGGCCGGCACGCAGGCCACGACCGTGCTGGGCACACTGACCGCGCATGGCGGTGGCATCGACGTTTCCACCAAACAGTTGACGCGTGCGTCTGGCCTGCCGCAGATGACGCAGCGCGTATGGCTGAGTGAGTCCGCCCTGCTGGATGCTTCCGGCATCGCGCTGACCGATCCCTGGGCGGCTCCTGTTGCCGGTCCGGATGGCACACCACATGTGCCGCGCACAGGCGTGGTGCTGGACGGCGGCAATGTCTCGTTGAAGGGAAGTGGTGGGTACGTCGTCGCGCAACAGGGCAGCCGCATCGATGTTTCGGGTACGGCGGATCGCTTTGAGTTGCCGATCAGGGATCCCTCCGGCCTGGGCAACACCACGCGCTATCTCGGTACGCCGGTATGGAGCGACGCAGGCAACGTCACGCTGGGTGCCGCGGCGGGTCTCTACTTCGACGGGCAATTGCAGGCGACCGGCGGCGCGGCAGCGGCTGAAGGAGGCACGCTTACTCTGCTCGGTCTCGGCCGAAGACCCGGACAGCTGACCGCGCCACGAGCAAGCGGTGTACTGATCCAACAGTCGGGTCTGCTGGTGCCGCAAGATGCGCAGCCTGATAGCGGAGTGGAAACCGGAACGCCGTCCGGCGTAGTGCATTTCGCCGCGGACCGCCTCAAAGGTTCGGGCATCGACACGCTGGTGATCGGTCCCGATCCATCCCAGGCTGGCTCGCTCGATCTGGCCACCGCCGTGCCGCTGGGTTTCGCCGGTGACGTGAACCTTTCGCTGGGGCGCGCCTTCATCGCCAATACGCCGGCGATCCAGGTGCTGCCAGCTGGAGCCACGACGCTACTCTCCACGGCGAACGGCTACGCCAGCGGCAACGGTCAGGTCAGCATCAAGGCACCTTATGTGAGCCTCACCGGCGGCGTGGTGCAGACTGCGGCGCCCGTGGCCATGGCCGGCGATGGCAAGCTTTCGCTGGACGCGAACTTCATCGACATCGGCGGCTGGCTGAATCTGCAAAGCTGGGGTGAAGCGGATTTTGAGTCCGCAGGCGACATCCGTTTCCAGGCGCCCCCATTGCTCGCCTATGCCAACGGCAAGCCGCGCCCAGGCCTGTTGTTCAGTACCGGCAACCTGAGTTTCAAGGCGGCCCAGCTCTACCCGGCCACGGACTATCGCTTTGCCATCGTGGCCAATGGCTCGGGCCTGAAGGACGCGAGCGGCAACGCGATCGAGACCACGCTGATCATTCTGCCCAATGGGAGCAGCCAAACGCCGCTGTCAGCGGGCGGCACACTGCTGCTCAGCGCAAACCACATCGAACAGCAGGGCACGCTGCGCGCGCCGTCCGGCAATCTGATCATTGGCGTGACCGATGCGGCCGCGCAGGCAACGGCGTTAGGCGCCGATCCCAAGCTGTTCCCGCTCACTGCCACGCAATCGGTACATCTGGCGCCGGGCAGCCTGACTTCAGTCTCGTTGGATGGTGTCACCGTACCCTACGGCAGCACCATCGACGGCGTGCAGTGGCGTTACAGCGCCGACCCTTTCAACGACGCGCCGGACCTCACCGCGCCACCATCGAAGCAGATCTCCCTCAACGGCGCCGACCTTGCGCTCGATGCAGGCGCCGGCATTGACCTTTCCGGTGGCGGTCACCTGCAGGCGGCCGAATGGGTTGCTGGTACCGGCGGCACGCGCGACGTGCTGGCGCAATACAGCACCACCTATCAGAACAGCACCGCCGGCACCCAGATACCGCAATACGCCGACGGCCGCGCGATCTACGCGATCCTGCCGGGCTACAGCGCGCCGGTGGCGGCATCCGACGCGGCCTTCGCCAAGCAGGGCGGCGCAGGCCCGGCAGTGGGCCAGTCGGTGTATCTGTCCGGTGCACCCGGTCTCCCGGCGGGCTACTACACGCTGCTGCCGGCGCGTTACGCGACGCTGCCTGGCGCTTTCCGCGTGGTACAGGACACTAGCGCCAGGGATAGCGTGCTAGGCAGCAACGCGGTGCAGCCGGACGGCACACTGGCGGTCAGCGGCTATTTCGCCGACGCGCTGAGCGGCGCGCACGACGCGCGCAACACCACCTTCCTGGCGCAGTCGGGCAAGGTGTGGCAGCAGTACTCGCAATATCGCCTCAGCGACGCGGACACGTTCTTCACCAGTCTCGCGAACAAGGCCGGTAAGGTCGCGCCGGCGGTGGCTGCCGACGCTGGCCGCCTGACGCTCGCTGCTACCCGTACGCTCGATCTCGGCACTTCGCTCACGGCGGCGCCAGCCAAGGGCGGCCGTGGCTCGCAGGTAGACATCGCGGCGCAGGCCATCCAGGTTGTCGGCGCCGATACGAGTGCAGGCGATGGCTACCTCACGCTCTCGGCTGATGGCCTGAGCACGCTGGGCGCGGGCAGCCTGCTGCTTGGTGGCTCGCGCCAGACTGGCGACGATGGCGATCACGTCACCACCATGGCGGATAGCGTGGTGCTGTCCAACGACGCTGCGCATCCGCTGCAGGGCGCGGAAATCCTGCTCGTCGCCAATGGGGGCACCAGAGTCGGCGCGCAGGGCGTGTTGCTCGAATCCGGCAGCGTGCTCAAGGCAACCGGGCAAGGCAGCGGGGCGAGCAGCGTGCCACTGGTGTTCGGCGCCGTCGCGGGCACCGACGCCAACGGCCAGTCGACCGCCGCAGTCAGCGGCGACGGCGCGCTGCTGCGCGTATCGCAGAACGGCGCGGCGGGCATCGTGCGCAACAATATCTCCGCCAACCCCGGTGGTGCGCTGACGATTGGGGCAGGTGCACGCATCGACGGCGGCGCGGCACTTACGCTCGATGCCACCGGCAGCACGTCGGTCGACGCTTCCGCCGCCTTGTCGGCGCAGGCCATCGACGCCAACAGCAACCGCATCACTTTCCTCGGGGACGGCGCCACCGTACCGGCCGGCGCGAACGGTTTTGTGATCGGCCGCGACACGCTGGATCTGCTGCGCGGCGCGCAGAGCGTCACGCTGCGCAGCCGCGGCGACATGAACTTCCTCGGCGATGTGCGCATCGACTTGGCGCACGACCTGAATCTCAGCGCCGGCACTTTTGCCAGCGACGGCGGCACGGTGGACATTGAAGCCGGCAAGCTCGGCCTCTCCAACGACCTGGGCGCGGCGAACGGTACGTTCGTTGCCGGCACGGGCCAATTCACAGCGCGCGCGAATGAGGTGGACTTCGGCGCTGGCAACATCGGCCTACGTGGCTTCGGCGGCTTCTCGGCTACCGCGACGCAGGGCATGCAAGGGCAGGGCACAGGACGCTTTGACTTCGGCAGCCTGGACGTCAACCTCACCTCACCGTGGCTGCTCGCCGGCGCTGGTGCGGATACGCAACTGATCACCACCGGCGCACTGCGCGTCGGCGGTACGGCCGGCGCGATCTCGGGTGAACCCATGGGCGGCGCGCTGAGCCTGAGTGGCGGCAACGTGTCGATCGGCACCACCATCGCCGCGCCTGCGGGCAAGCTCGACGTGCACGCCACCAGCGGTGATCTGGCCGTGACCGATAGCGCGCTACTGACCGTTGGCGGCGTCAACAAGACTTTCTTCGACACCACCACCTATGCGGCGGGCGGTGCGCTCAAGCTGATTGCCGACCACGGCGGCATCAGCCTCGGGCAGGGCGCTACGCTCGATTTCTCGGGCGCGGCGGGCGGCGGCGATGCCGGCAGCCTAGATGCCGAGGCAGGTGCGTCGCTCTCGCTGGCTGGCACCTTGCGTGGGCAGGCCAAGGACGGTTACCGCGGCGGCTACCTCACCCTGGGCAGCGGTACGGCGATGGATCTGGACGCGACCGCACAGCAAGCGGCCGCTGCTGGCGCCACTGGCTTGTTCCAGCTCACCACCGGAACGGGTGATCTGCATCTGTCGGCCGGCAACACGCTGCGCGCGCAGAAGGTCTATCTCAGCGCAGCCGGCGGCACGGTGGCGATAGACGGCACCGTCGATGCATCGGCCAATTCAGGTAGCCGCATCGAGCTGTACGGCGAACGCGGCGTCGATGTGGAGGGCAGCCTGATCGCCACCAGTGCCATCGCCGCGCAGCGCGGCGGTGATGTGGTGATCGGTACGGGCGGCACCGGCGATGGCACGTTCAACGCCAACTATGGCTACCAGAACGTGCAGTACGCCGACTCCGGCTATATCCATCTCGGACCGCAGGCGCGCATCGACGTGTCCGGCGGTTCGTCCGACGCGTTCTCGGGCGGTTCGGTAAGCCTGCGCGCGCCGCTGCTGGCTAATGACGACGTGCGCATCGCGGTGGACGGCGGCGGCGCGGCCATCAAGGGCGCGCGCGTGGTGACGCTGGAGCCGTATGCGCGGTGGAGCACGCAGGGCGGTTCGAGCGATCCGTCCAAGCGTTTCGACGGCCTAATCGATCCGGCCGGCTGGTACGCCACGAATGCCAACGGCGGTACGCCGATCATGGTTGCGGGCACGTGGACCGACGCCAGCGGCAAGATCCTGCCGACGCCGGCCGACGCTACGCAGTTGAAGCAATACCTGCAGAACAACTATTTCATCCCGAAGCAGGTCAACACCGACCACGCCGGTTTCTACGGCTATATCGACGGCGACGCGAGCAAGGGTCCGGGCACGCTGATGCGCTACGTGGAGCAGCCGGGCTACGTGTTCGGTAACCGCTACGCGAGCATCGCCAATCTGCAACTGCGGCCGGGCATCGAGCTGGTCAATCCGGCGAACGGCACGCGCGGTGGTGACATCGCGGTGCTCACCAACTGGAACCTCGGCGCAGGTATCACGCAGCCTGACGGCAGCATTGCGCTGGCCTATCGCTACCAGGGCCTTGCGCCCATGTTGACCGTGCGCGCGGCGGGCAACCTGGATCTCCAGGCCAGTATCACCGACGGTTTCTACCAGCAGAACAATGGCGCGACCCTGGCCAATCCGCCGGCACCACCTCCGCCGCCAGTGTCCGACAATGGCTATGCCGACGCACTGGCCGGGTACAACGTCTCGCAGCAATTCCTTGACGCGAAGGGTTTGTGGAACGGCACCATCAAGTTGCGCGATGGTTCGGCCGCGCTGGGTTACACGCCCGGCGGCGGCACCGTCAGCATCGCCAGCGATCCGTATTACCAGGCATTGCAGGCACCGTTGATGGGACAATCGAGCGACTATTACGCCAATTACAAGGCCTACATTGGCGAAGTGGGTGACGGTACGCAGGCAAACACCTGGGTGTATGCGTACAACAACGTCGGAGGCCCGACGGCTAAAGGCTTTCTGGTCTACAAGCCCAGCACCCTGACGCAGATCAACCCTGTGGACTATCCGGTCTATCAGGACTATGTCACTGCATATCAGACTTGGTTGAAGTCCAACTTCGCCACCAATCCAGTCGCCAAGCGCATTACTACGCCCCCGCCGTTGCTGCTGCCGCTGGATAGCGACTATACGAAGTACACGGCGGACTACGCGACCTACATTTCTGGCCACAATAACTATTTCACCTATGTCTTGACCAAAGTTGCCAACCAGATCTTCGGCACCCAGTTGTTCTATGCGCCGTTCGCACCCAAGGCCAATCCGACCGACCCGCTCTACGCGAAGGCTTTGGCGGATTATCAGAAATCGCAGCAATTCCTTGACGCGAAAGGTTTGTGGAACGGCACCATC
The DNA here is from genome assembly GCF_900114495.1 of Dyella sp. OK004. Taxonomy (GTDB): domain Bacteria; phylum Pseudomonadota; class Gammaproteobacteria; order Xanthomonadales; family Rhodanobacteraceae; genus Dyella_D. Next base: position 360,504 of record NZ_FOZI01000003.1, read on the forward strand.
AAGTTGCGCGACGGTTCGGCCGCGCTGGGCTACACGCCCGGCGGCGGCACCATCAGTATCGCCAGCGATCCGTATTACCAGGCGCTACAGGCACCGTTGACGGGACAGTCGAGCGACTACTACACCAACTACGAGGCCTACATCGGCGAAGTGGGTGACGGTACGCAGTCGAACACCTGGGTGTATGCGTACAACAACGTCGGAGGCCCGACGGCTAAAGGCTTTCTGGTCTACAAGCCCAGCACCCTGACGCAGATCAACCCTGCGGACTATCCGGTCTATCAAGACTATGTCACTGCGTATCAGACTTGGTTGAAGTCCAACTTCGCCGCCAATCCGGTCGCCAAGCGCATCACTACGCCGCCGCCGCTGTTGCTACCTCTGGACAGTGATTACGCCAAGTACACCGGGAACTATGCGGTCTACATCACCGGCCATAACAACTACTTCAAGTATGTCGCCAACAGTGTCGCCAACCAGATTTTCGGCAGCCAGTTGTTCTATGCGCCGTTCACCCCGAAGTCCGACGTAGCTAGGCCTTCGGGCGGCACTGCCGTGCCGGTACCCGCAAGCGCCGCGAACAACAGCCCGTCCAACATGCCTTCGCTGGGCAGTCCCGTCTCGCTGGCCTCAGCGACCTTGCTTGGTGGTTCCAGCACTTCCTATCGGTTGGTGGCGGGCGCGCAGGTCGACGCTGTCGATCCGTTAGGTACGGTGGCCGGCGCTGGCGATGTGAATCTGGACAATCACTTTGCCGTAGTTGATACGCTCACACCCAACACCACGACCGGGCAACAGAGCAAGACCAACGGCAAAGCCGTGCTGCTGCCCGCGGTGGTGCGCACCGGCAGTGGCTCGATTGATATTGTCAGCGGTGGCAATGTGAACTGGCTGGATGTAGCCGCGCCGACGGCCGTCTATACGGCCGGAACGCCGGCCCAGGGCAGCGCGACGGATACGAACGTGTCGGTGATCCGGTCGAACTGGATCAGCGAGCTTGCCAACACGCCGTACATGCTGAACACCGGTCAGGTAAATCCGGAGCATGGCGGAGACTTGATGCTCAGCGCGCGTGGCGACATCAATGCCATCCAGCAGGTGATCGACGCGGACGGCTCGGCTACCAAGGCCGCCGGCACTGACATCTCGCAGTACTGGTGGCCGTGGATGCAGACCGCCAACGCGGCGGACGGCTCGGCCTCGTCGATCAATTTCGCCAACTTCGGCCAGGGCGTGATGAGTGCCGGCGGCAATGTGGCGGTGAGCGCGGGTGGCGACATCCGCCAGCTCTCGGTCTCGCTGCCGACCACTTGGAAAGCGAACGCGGACGGCCAGAGCGTAACCACCTACGGCGGCGGCAATCTCGACGTACGTGCCGGCGGCGATATCCTTAGTGGTACCTATTTCGTTGCCAAGGGCAAAGGCAAGGTCGAGGCCGGCGGTGCGATCGGTGCGGATTTCCGCTACACGGCGCCGACCACCGATCCGAACTATGCCGGCCAGTCCACGCTGGTTTCCGCCCTGTTCGCGTTGCAGGATGCGCAGCTCGATGTACGGGCGCGCGCCGGCGCCGATATCGGCGGTGTCTACAATCCGTCGTATCTGTTTGTTGATCAGCGCAGCGGTTCCCCGGGCACGTCGATCTTGCCGGCCACCCATGGCGACGCGCAGAGCTACAGCGCCGCCTCTTCGTTTGGAGCGGAAGCCGTCGGTGGGAATGTGGTCTTCGACAGCCTGCGCTTGCCGGGTGCGTTGTTCGATTATGGGAGCAGCCAGACGATCAACAATCCCGGCGCCATCCTGCCGACCACGCTGAGTCTGGCGGCGCCTTCGGGCAGCGTGGACATCCGCGGCGCCGGTGCGTTGTATCCCTCGGCGCAGGGCAACCTCACCGTGCTGGCCGACCAGAACGTTCTGTTGAGCCAGCAGGTGTCCACCATGCAGGATGGCTCGGGTGCCAGCAGCACCTATGGCCTCGGTCTGATCGATGCCCCAGACAGCCTGCTGCCCTCGCCATTGCATCCGCGGGGCGACGAGTCGGTGGAGTCGAGCTTAGGCTGGCTCTGGTTGCGGGGTTATCTGGACAGCACCGAGGTGGCTGGGACCCTAGCTCATGCCAAGACGCCGCTGCACGCGGACGATCCGGCGCCGGTGCGCATGTATGCGCTGCACGGGGATATCGTCGACGGCATCCCGTCGCCTGCCGGATTCCAGTACCGCTCGCTGCAGTTGACGCCCTCGAAGCCCGCGCTGGTTCGGGCCGGCCGCGATATCGTCAACCTATCCCTGCTCGGGCAGCAGACTCATGACGCAGATGTCACGCTGGTATCCGCTGGTCGCGACATTTACGACCTGCCGATCAACAAGACTTTCCTGCCGAGTGGATCGACGGACCTCGGCAGCTACCAGCTCGCCGCGGCCTTGCTGCTCGGCGGTCCGGGCAGTTTCCTGATCGAGGCAGGCCGCAACATCGGTCCGCTAACCAGCCAGAGCGAGACCGTCGCCACCGCGATCGTGCAGAAAACCGAGAACACGGGCATCGATGCGGTCGGCAATCGGTTCAACCCCTATCTGCCCCACGCAAGCGCGGACATCAATCTGCTGTACGGGATCAGTCCGGGCGTGGCTACCGCCGATTTCATGGCGCACTACGTGGACGTCGCGGCCACGGGTGTCGACAGCCAGATGCCTGAACTCGTGGACTTCATGGAACGTCGCGTCGCTGGGCGCGTGGTGGATACGGGCTACGCGCAGGACAAGATCACGGTCCAGCTGACACCGCAGGAAGCGCGTCGCCTGTTCAATCAGGAGCCAGACTACGTACAACGGCAGTTCGTATCGAAGGCGCTGTTCACCATCCTCGCCAAGGTGGGCGCGGACTACAACGACAAGAGCAGCCCGTACTTCAGTCAGTACGCACGCGGCTATGCGGCGATCGACACGCTGTTCCCGGCCGGCTTCGGCTACACCGCCAATGGTTTGGGCCAGGGTGGCTTGAATGGTGCGCAGACCACGGTCGACACCGGCGATCTGGATCTCCGCGGCACCACCATCCAGACCCAACAGGGCGGTGACGTCACCGTGCTCGGGCCCGGCGGTCAGGCGTTGCTGGGCAGCGCGTCGGCACCTCCGGTCATCACCGACAGCCAGGGCAACGTGAAGGCAGGCCCCAACACCATGGGTGTGCTGACGCTGGAGCAGGGCGCCATCCGCATGTTCACCGACCGCAGCGTGCTGCTGGCGCAGAGCCGCGTGTTCACCGAACAGGGCGGCGACCTGGTGCTATGGAGTTCCAACGGCGACATCAATGCGGGCCAGGGCGCCAAGACCACGGCGGAGATCCCGCCGCCGAACTACCTGTGCACGATCGACGCGTGGTGTCGCCTCGACGCACGCGGGCAGGTCAGCGGCGCGGGCATCGCCACGCTGCAGACTGTTTCGGGCGCGCCGGAGGGCAGCGTGTATCTGATCGCGCCGCGCGGCACGGTGGATGCAGGCGATGCCGGCATCCGTGTCTCGGGCAACCTGATTGTGGCCGCGGCGCGGGTAGCCAACGCCGACAACATCCAGGTGCAGGGCGAAAAGATCGGCGTGCCGGTGGCGCAATCGGTCAATGTGGGAGCGCTGAACGCGGCGAGCGCCGCGGCTAGCGCGGTAACCAAGGCGGCCGAGGATATGGCGCGGCAGCAGCAGGACGACGCGCGCAGCAAGCTGCCCTCGGTCATCTCGGTGCAGGTGCTAGGTTTCGGCGATGGCAGCGCCAGTCTCAACAATGGCATGGGGGCGCCGCGGCGCTACGACCCGAGCAGTCCGGTGCAGGTACTGGGCAGCGGCGTGCTGAGTGCGCGGGCTAAACAGCAGCTCACGGCGGAAGAGCGCAAGCAGCTGGCGGAATAAATCGATATCGCCATCGATAATCGGGTGTTTCCATTATGGAAACGCCCTTGGTGGGATTTTATCCGGCGAATACGGATAATCCATCCGGCAGGGAGTGCAATAGCGGTGCAGCAGCCTGGTCGAGGCAAGGCGTTCGCGTTATCCGAGGCGTTGCGTCAATTACTGGATGCGCGTCAGGATAAAATGGCCGATCGGTTGATTGATCAATGCAGCAACGAGCTGGTTCGGCAAATCAGCGAATCCCCCATAGCGTCACTCAATGTGCGCCTTTCCTATCTATTGAAGACGCGTCTGCGGCGGCGTACGACGCAGGGTGAGCGTGGTCTGCACAGCGCCGCGCCGTTACTGGTGAGCGTGTTCAATTTGTGGTGCCGCGAGGGGCGGCGGGCGTCTGTACGAAGTGTTTTGCGCGAACTTGGCGGTGCCGATCTGCGCGCACTGCGCGAGGAGCGCGAGCTGGATCCCGAAGTGGTGTCGATGCTGCGCGAATTCGATTTGTGTGCTTGATCACACTTTCTCGTATGCGCGACGTGATGATTATGTCTATTAAGTCTTCGGGTGTGTCATTTGGATTATTTGGAAAATTAAAGTCATCGATAGGACATTTTCAATTACATATGTTTTTAATCGGTGTGTCACTCCGAGTCTGTAAAAAATCGCAGGCCTCCACTCCGGAGGTAATCTCAAAGTAGGGGTATGTCATGATCTTCGGGTTCAATGGAAATACCCGCATGAACAAGCTTGCGGGCGCCCTCGTATTGGCCATCGTTGCCTCCTCGGCTCACGCCGCCATCCAGGTGGGCGGTGGTGCCACCCTACCGGCCGTCGGCTACGTCGGTACTGTGACGCATCGCCTGAATGCATCTCCGGATGCCAACTCCTTGCTTGGTGCCTACAAGAGCGTGACGGGCACGCCGGCGTCCTACTGCCAGACCGGCAGCGGCGCGGGCAAGAACGTTCTGGCTGGCGTGACCAGCGTGCAGGGCCAGTGCGCGGACAGCCCGTCGCCGACCGATTTCGGTGCGGCCAACGCGTTGGTGAACCGCACCACCCTGACCCAGCCGAACTTCGCCGGCTCGGATTCGCCGCTGTCGACGACTGACTACACCAACTACACCGGCCATCGTGGCACCAGCCGTCCGCTGCAGTTCCCGGCGGTAGCCGGCGGCATCGCTATCGTGTATCGCAACGACAATCTGTCGACCCAGCTGAGCCTGACTTCGGCGCAGGTGTGCAGCATCTTCAACGGCACCACCACCAAGTGGAGCCAGCTGGGCGTTGCGGCACCAGTGGCCGGCGACACCATCAAAGTGGTCTATCGTGCCGACGGTAGCGGCACGAGCTTCGGTTTCAGCAACTTCCTGTCGGCCAACTGCTCTGGCACGCCGGCCGCGCACTTCAAGACGGACCAGGCCTTCTCCAGCGCAGTCTCGCTGTACAGCTTGCCGGGCGCGTCCTGGAACGGTCAGAGTGGCAACGCCAATGTCGTGAACACCATCGTAAATAGCGCTGACGATGGCTACATCGGCTATGCCGAAGCCGCCAACGCGCTGGCCGTGGCCGGCAATATCGCGCTCGTCAACGGCAAGGACCCAGCCGCCGACCTCGGCGATGCGACGACGCACAAGGTGACCATCAACAGCGCCGACGTGGTCTACAACAATGCCATCACTGGCGTGGATGCAAACACCGGTCGTCCGACCTTCGGTCCGATCTCCGGTGCGCCGACCACCAGCTGCATCGCTCTGGTGAAGCCGAATGCCTATGCCACGCCGGCTGCGGGCTATCCGATTGTTGCCGTGTCCTACCTGCTGGGCAGCAGCGAAGGCAACGGAGCAGATGCGGCTAACGTGCGCAAGCTGCTGGGTGCTCCGTACAACAGTTCAATCGTCTCCGCTACTGGCACCATCGGTGCCGGTACTGGTCTGGCGTTCCTCACCGCTCCGATCACGCAGACCCAGATCGACGGCTGCGTCATCAACTGATCGAAGATGGTTCCACTTGCCGTGGAACGCGCAGGAGAGGCTTGCCTCTCCTGCGTTTTTGCGCGTTTGGCTGTCATGAAGGCGGAATAGGTTGGGGAGATGAAGCGGAAACTGGGAATAGGTAACGGGGAACGGGAAACGGCTCTACGGCGGCGCACGTCCACCCGTTCTCTGTTCGCTGTTCCTCGTTCCTCCGCTCGCGGCTTCAGCCTGCTTGAAGTCATCGCCGCCATCCTGCTGCTCGCCATTGCCGTTGGCGCGCTGATGCGCGTGGCCAGCGCCTCGCTCAATCTCGCCGACAAACTTGGGCAGACGACGCGGGCGGACATGCTGGCGCAAGGCAAGCTCGACGCGTTGGGCATCGCCGAGCCGCTGACCCTTGGCGAGCGCGAAGGCGTGTTCGATCGCGATTTCCGTTGGCACCTGCGCGTGGCGCCATGGCAGGGCGACGACTTGCCGCCGGACAGCACCTTGACGCTGTACCGCGTGGAGTTGTATGTGCTGTGGGGCGATGCGCGGCGGCCGCGGGAATTGAAGTACGTGACATTGCGGACCGTAAAAAAGGCGACGCCATGACAGGCCGTCTTCCCGCTCGAGGTTTCACTCTGCTCGAAGTGCTCAGCGCCTTGGCCTTGCTCAGCATGCTCCTGCTCGGCGTTTTCTACGCCATCCAGACCGCGACGCGCTCGGTGAACTCGGGGTCAGCCGCGCTGGAACGCAACGATCAGGCGAGGTCGTTGCAACAGTTTCTGCGCCGCGATCTGTTGCAGGCGCGTGCGTTGCCTTGGAAGCTGGACCCGAAAGGGAATGGCGTGGTGTTCGAGGGTGGGCCACGGAACATGCATTTCGTCGCGCCGCTGCCGGGCTATCTCGATCGGGCGGGTCCTCAGCTGCAGGCACTGGCATTGGTGGACGACGGCAAGGGCAAGCTGAAGCTGCAACTGGGCAGCGCGCCGCTTGCACCAGGTGGAGCGGGCGTGGGGTTCGAGCCCGAGGTACTTGTCGCGGGAGTGAGCGGTGGACGCTTCCGCTATTACGGCCGGGAGCGTGAAGGCATGGATGCGCAATGGCGCGACCAGTGGAACATCGCCGGGCGCATGCCCGAGCTGGTGACCGTCGAGCTGGAGCGCGAAAAGCCGGACCGCGACAAAACCACGGCGTGGCTATGGCTGCAGGCACCGATCCGCCAGAATCCTTATGCGATCAACGTGGGCGCGCTGGCGAGGGCCTTGCCGGACGGGTCGAAACCATGAGTGGCATGAAAGCATCGCGGTCGTGCGCGGGCTGCCGCCGTGAACGCGGCATCGCGCTATTGGTGGTGCTATGGGCCTGCACGCTGCTGGCGGTCCTGCTCGGCGGTTTCGCCACCCTGGCGCGCACCGAATCCATCCAGACCCGCTATCTCTCCAGTCGCGTGCAGTTGCGTTACCTCGCCGAGGCCGGCGCGATGCGCGCGCTGGCCGAATGCGTCAGCAGGAGCGGTGGACGCTGGGTCGGCGACGGTCGTCCATACAGCTTCCATATCGAGAATCACGACATCGACATTCGCATCCAGGACGAGCTTGGCAAGGTGGACATCAATGCCGCCGATCCGCGCTTGCTGCAGCGCTTGTTCATGGCAGCGGGCCAGGATGAAGCGTCGGCCACGCGGCTGGCGGCGAACATCCAGGAAACGCGCGACGCCGGTGCGAAGCTTTTCCGCGAAGAAGGAACGAAGCGTTACGCAGCGGCCGGGCTGGAAGTCGGGCCGCGCTATCGCGAGTTCGACATGCCCGAGCAATTACAGACGGTGCTGGGTATGACGCCGGCTCTGTATCGCAAGCTTGCGCCCGCGATCACTGTATGGTCGCGTCGCGCGGAGCCGACGCCAGCGCTGGCTCCACCGCTGGTGCTGGCGAGTATGCCCCAGATGGATATGGCCAAAGCGGAGCGCTACGTGGCACAACGCGCACTGCTGTCCACACGTACGCCGCCGCCGACATTGCCGAACGGACAGGCGGCCGGTGCATGGCGTGGCGGACAGGTGAGGACAGTCGTCGCGTCGGCGGTTGATGGGCAGGGGACGAAGGCGAGAGTGATCGTCACGTTCCGGTTGACGGCGCTGCGGGATGGGCTGGGATACAGCGTTTTACGATGGCAGGAAGACGGGGCGGAGTAGTCGATCGTCTTCAGTGATCGTGTGAAGGCGACCGGCTCACGTCACTCTCCATAGGCTGAAGTGCTCGGCTCCGCGAGCACCAACACTGCGGGTGACCAACTGTAGTCGAACAGCTTCTCGGTACTGAGCACGGCGTAGCCAGCACGCCGCAGTTCTTCGCCCCACGCACTGATGGGTTGCTCCCAATTGGAAGGTTTGGTGGTCTGTCGCACCTGACCCAGCAGCATGGGCGCAAGGAAGCCGCCTGCGATAAGTGGCGCGTCGTCACCATAGCCACGAAGGGCGCGTTCATAGCGCTGGGCCAGCGAGCTGAAATACGCCTCGGTGCCATACGCCAGCGGCGGCACGTCGAACTCGATCAAGGCCAGTCGGCGGATGTGCGGACGCAGGCGCCGCAGGGTGTGCTCCCGCTCCGCCGGCGGCAAGTTCTGCAGCGAAAAACTGGCCTGTGCCAAATCCCATTGCATGGCTGGTTCAAGCGCATCGCAGAACGCCTGCGCCGTCATCGGCCACGTTCGTATGCGGTCGTGCTGCAGCAGTGCGGAGGAAGTCAGCTGTTTGGTGGCGTGCGAGAGCAAGGCAGGTGATGGCTCCACCAGGTCCAGGCGCCCGGGGATGTTGCCGCTTTGAGCGAGCGCCGGTATCAAGGCCATGCCATCACCGCAGCCCACGTCGAGCAGGGTGTTCACGGCGAATGAGTCGTAGAGATGCGCGAGCGCGGCGCTCACCGCCGCATAGAGCGGCACGTTGTCGCCGCCGCGTATGAAGGCCTCGAACGCGGCGGGTTGATCGTAGACGGTGCTGCGCGCTCCCTCGACGAGCAGATCCGCAAGGGCGCGCGCCAGTAGAGAGCCTTGTCCTGCCGTGGCTTCCAACAACTTTTGCGCATGTCCCGTATTGCCTTGAGCGATGGCAACGAGGCTTGCTGCGAGTTCTTTGGAGGTGGCCTCATTCAATGGAGTATCTCTCCGGTTCGTCCCAGCCGCTCACGCAGAAATTCGATAAAGCGCTGCGTTTTTGCCGGTAGCAGTCGGGTTTCCGTCAGTGCATAAACAGGTGTGGGTTTGCCGTGCCAGTGGCTGAGCACTCGGGTCAGTCGCCCAGCAGCCAGATCATCCGTGACGACTTCTTCCGGCACCAGAATGATGCCCGAGTCGAGTGCCGCCATGCGGCGTATCAAGCCGACGCTATTGAGTGTAAAGCGGCTGCTGGTTGCGACCTGGATCGACTCTTTTCCCCGGTACAACGTCCACGAACTGGCCTTGAGGATGTTCAGGCATTCTTGCCGCTCAAGGTCGGCGGGTTCTTTCGGTTCGCCCGATCGCTCAAGGTAGCGTGGCGACGCGTAAAGGCGGGGCACGAGAGACGCCAGCGGGCGCGCGATCAGTTGCGAGCTCGCTGGCTCGCCCATGCGAATCGCTATATCGAAAGGTTCGCTGACCAGATCGACCTGCCGTGGTGTGAGGTCAAGATCGAAAGTGATGCCGGGATATCGCTCCGCGAATTCGGCGATCAATGGCGCCATGTAGATGATCGCGAAATCCACGGGCAGCGATGCACGCAACACGCCGCTGGGTTGCGCGAGCATCTCGCCTAATTGCTCGTGCGCCAGTCGGGCTTCATCAACGATGCGCTTGCAGCGCTCGAAATAGATCTGACCTGCCTCGGTCAGTTCGACCTTGCGCGTCGTACGGTGCAGCAGGCGCAGGCCGATGGCTTTTTCCAGCGCGCTGATGCGTCGCGAGAGCGTGGAGTTCGGAACGCCGGTGGCCTCGGAGGCGCCACGAAAGCCCTTGGCTTTGACGACCTCGACGAACAAGGCCATATCGTTCAGGAGTTCCATCGCATTGCTCCATTAGTGGATCAATGTTATCCACAATACCGTCTTTATCCCACCCATGGTGTGGGCCCATGATTTCCTCGTCCGGATGTTGAGCAGAGCGCGGTCTCATGACCGCACACCGGCTCCCACAACACATCACTTCGAGGATTTCGCCATGAATCAGTTATTCACCCCCGTTCGTGTCGGCCGCTATACCCTGCAAAACCGCCTGGCCATGGCGCCGATGACCCGCAGCCGCGCCGAGTTCGATGGCACGCCGGGAGCGCTGGCCGGCGAGTACTACGCGCAGCGTGCCGACGTCGGCCTGATTGTTACCGAAGGCACGCAGCCGTCGGACGATGGGCAGGGTTACCTCACCACGCCAGGCATCTACACCGACGCGCACGTCGCGGGGTGGCGCGAAGTCATCTCGGCGGTGCATGCCAAGGGCGGCCGTGTCTTCATCCAGCTGATGCATGCCGGGCGCATGTCGCATCCCGACAACACACCGCATCATCGCCAGGGTGTCGCGCCTTCCGCGATCGCACCGGGTGCGCCGATGTTTACGGTGAAAGGCATGCAGGACATTCCCGTGCCGCGCGCCCTGACCACCGACGAAGTACGTCAGACCATCGCTGACTTTCGCCATGCGGCGCGCCGCGCCATCGAGGCCGGCGCCGACGGTGTAGAGATTCACGGCGCCAACGCCTACCTGGTTCATCAGTTCTTCGCCCCGAGCGCCAATGTCCGCACCGATGCCTACGGCGGGTCGATCGAGAATCGTGCACGTTTCGCTATCGAAGTGGCTACCGCCATTGCCGACGAGATCGGTGCGGACAGAACGGCTATCCGTCTGTCGCCGGGTATGACCCTGTGGGGTATCGACGAAGGCGCGGAAGGGCCGGATCTCTATCGCTATCTGGTCGCCGAGCTCGACAAGCTAGGTCTCGCTTATCTGCACATCGCGCATCAGGGCAACGAGGCGCTGCTTGCCGATATCCGCAAGCACTGGAAGCAGACGTTGATCCTCAATCGCGCAGGTCGTCCGCGTGAGCAGATTGGGGCAGACGTAACTTCGGGGCTGGCGGATCTGGAAGCTTACGGTCAGCTGATTCTGGCCAATCCGGATTTCGTCGCCAGGCTCAAGGCGAATGCGCCGATGAATCAAGCGGACCGCACCACGTTCTTCGGCGGCACGGCGCGGGGGTATGTCGACTATCCCGCGCTGAGCGAGGCTGTGATGGCTTGAGGAAGATCGGAGGCCTTGCTCCAGCGCATCAACTGCGAAAAAAAACGTAAGTGCCATCGGTGAATATCGCAACACGTGCTTAGTCGAAGATGCCCGCGGGCTAGGGCTTCCATCATGGAAGCCCTAGGAGCATTCAGGACAAAGCTAAGGGCGGCAAGCGATGAAGATCAGTAGCTGGATGGCGGTGCACAGTCTGTCTTTTTGTCTGTTGCTTGCGTGGGAAGGAACCTGCGTGGGGCAGACGGCGAAAGCCATCGATGCGCAAATCATCGTGCATGCGGATCGACCGGGTGCGGTGATCCAGCGCGAGATCTATGGGCAATTCGCCGAACAGCTGGGTCATGGCATCGACCAGGGCATATGGGTGGGTGAGGCGTCAGCCATCCCCAACATCAAGGGCTATCGCAAAGATGTGGTGGATGCGCTTAAAGCCATCCACGTACCTGTCATCCGCTGGCCGGGCGGTTGCTTTGCCGACGAGTATCACTGGCGCGATGGCGTCGGGCCGCGCCAGCAACGGCCGGTTCGCCGGAATCTGTCCTGGGGTGGCGAAGAGATCAACGCCTTCGGCACGCATGAGTTTATGGATTTCGCCGAGCTGATCGGCGCTGAGACTTACATTGGCGTCAACGTCGGTGGCGGTACGCCGCGCGAGATGAGTGACTGGTTGGAATATCTGACGGCGGACGGCCAATCGAGTATTGCTCGCGAACGCCGCGCCAATGGCCGGGATAAGCCGTGGAAAGTCAGCTATCTCGGCATCGGCAATGAGGCCTGGGGTTGCGGCGGTCATATGCGGCCCGCGTATTACGCCGACCTTTATCGCCAGTTCGCCACGTTTGTGCATCCCTCGGGCAGTGAGCCTTCGCCGATTGTCAGGGTCGCCAGCGGCGCCAGTGGCGATGACTTCGCATGGACCGAGGGCGTGATGTCGGCGGCTGCGGAACTGATCGATGCCTATGGCGTGCATTACTACACGCTGCCCATGAATGACTGGAATAAGAAAGGCTCTGCCACCGACTTTGGCGAGGCCGAGTGGATCGCGACGCTGCACGGCGCGTTGCGCATGGATGAGTTGTTGACTATGCACAGCGCGATCATGGACAAATACGACCCCAAGAAGCGAGTCGCACTAGTAGTCGATGAGTGGGGCACCTGGTACGACCCGCAACCCGGCGTCGCGGCACCCGCGCTCTATCAGCAGAACAGCTTGCGCGACGCGCTCACCGCAGCGATGACGCTAAACATCTTCCATGCCCATGCCGACCGTGTGCGCATGGCCAACATCGCGCAAATGGTGAACGTGCTGCAGGCCATGATCCTCACCGACCAGAAGCGCATGGTGCTGACCCCGACCTATCACGTGTTCGACATGTATCAGGTCTTTCAGGGTGCCACTTCGCTGCCGGTGGAAGTGCGCTCGCCGGATTACATATTCGGCAACGTGCATGTGCCTGGCGTGCAAGCAAGTGCAGGACGCGACGCGGCCGGCATCGTACATGTCGGTCTGGTTAACCCTAGTCCCGACAAAACGATTCGACTCCATCTCCGCTTGTCTGGCTCGCAGGCCAAAAGCATCAAGGGGCGCATACTCACGGCGCCCGCAATAACCTCGATCAACACCTTCGAGCATCCGGATGTGGTGAAACCCGCGCCGCTTGCAGGAGCGTCTTCGAAGGACGGCGAATGGATGCTGCGGCTGCCGCCACGATCGGTAGTGGTGCTTGATATGCGTTGACGGCAGTCGCCATTCGCATCTTGCCGAATCACCGGCACATACCGGCGAGCGGCTATGCGGACGCGTCCGTCCCGCAGCTCGATGCATCGTCACCGGTGCAATTGCGGCGGCGCTTCTGAGTTCTTTGCAGGACTCGGAAGCACCGCCGCCCGGTTCACAGCGTGAAATCAGCCTGCACCGGAAAGTGATCGGACGGATAGCGCCCATCCTTCGATGTGGTGATCGTGCGAATGGCGTTGGCCTGCACGCCGCGATAAAGAATCCAGTCGATCTGCACGGTCGGTTTGCCAGTGAAGTCGTGGAAGGTTTTCGCGGGGCCTTCGCGCTTCGGCGCGGTGTCCCACGCATCCTTCAAGGAGGCAGTGAGCGCGGTATGCGCTTCGCTGCGCGGCTCGGTGTTGAAATCGCCGGTGAAGATCACTGGGACATTGGGTGGCAGCTTGGCGATCCACGCGGCGATCTCACGCGCACCGCGTGACCGGGCATCTTCATCCTGGTCGCGATAAGGGAAGTGGGTGTCGAGCAGGTAGAAACGCTTGTGGTCGGGCAGGTGCTCGAACAGTGCCCAGTTGACCATGCGTGGGAAGACATTGCCCCAGGTGATGCTGGCGACTTTGTCCGGCGTATCGGAAAGCCAGAAGTCGCCTGACTCCACGAGCTTCAGCCGGTCTTTGCGATAGAAGATGCCCATGTGCTCGTCGCCGTGCCCGCCAAAGCGATCGCGGCCAAACCAGGTGTATTGCGGAAGGCGTTCGACCGTGTCGTCGCCTTGCTGCTTGTACAGCTCCTGCGTGCCGATCACATCGGGTTGCATCTGGCGAATGGTGTCGGCGAAGAGATCGCGTCGCTTGTCCCAGCCATTGGGGCCGTCCTGGGCGGCCATCGTGCGGACGTTGAACGTCATCACCTTGAGGTCCACGGCAGCCGCGGGCAAGGCAACGACGGCGATGGCCAAGGCGAGTGCAATTCGGGACAGACGCGTCATGAGTTCCGGCTCCTTCTGAATGACTCGCCGACTATAACGACGTCATCTGCTTCTGGCTGTGACACGCGCTTTATAGGGAGCCTCGAATAACTGACTTCAAGCGCGTCATTGACCAGCTTCGCTGTTGTAAAGCACTTCGGCGAATGCCGAGTCGCTTCACGACGCGGCATATCCGGGGCCGGCTGCTGGAACTTCGTGTGGTAACGAAAAACACGATTGCAGGAAGGCTGGGCGTGCAAATCACGCTTATCGGTGCGACTAAATAGCTTTATGTGTGTCATCTATTTAGATGAAAAATTTGATTTTTATTCAAAAAATTGCCAAAAACCTCTTGCATTTATTGTTACGTAACTTAAAATAAGCCCCGTCCAACGGAGCAAAGACATGGTCGACGCACGCGATCCCGGAACCCTCGATCTGCCATTGGTCTTCCGGCGTGCCCGCGGACGGCCGCGCAAGGAGAGCCCGCTCACCAGCGCACAACGTCAGGCCCGTTTTCGCGCGCGCCGCCAAAGTGCCGCTCTGTTGCTGCATGAGCGCGTGCAAATGGCTCTGAATTTCCTGGAGCAGGGGAATGCGGAGTTGGCTCGCCATGAGCTGAAAGAACTCATGGCCGTCACGTCACGAAAATGACGTTGCGGAGGTATGCCGCGCAGGCAGCGGCATAGAGTCACGTAACGAAAATCCCGGCAGGGCGCGAAATCTCAAATGGTGAGAGCGCTGCTCGCACGCTAATCGACGCATAAGCGAGGTAGCGTACGGTTTTTGGGATTTCTTACATGACCTGGGCGGGCCGGCACACCCATGAAAAGGACGCTTTTGTTTGTCGGGCTGCTCGGGCTCGGCACCGCCGCTTGGTGGATGCTCCATTCCCATTTGCTTGCTTCAAGCGCGGCCGCCGATGTTTCGCAAAGCGCCGTGCCCGTCGTGGTGGCCACGGTCGAGCGCCAGGACACCCCGGCGGTGATCAGCGCCATAGGAACGGCCCAGGCGTACAACAGCGTCACAGTCCGCGCGCGCGTCGATGGACAGCTCGACAAGATCGCCTTTGTCGAGGGGCAGGAAGTGCATCGTGGTGACTTGCTTGCCCAGCTCGACCCCCGTCCGTTCGAGGCCCAGCTGCGGGCAGCCCAGGCACAGAAGGATAGGGATGTGGCGCAGCGCGCCAACGTTGAGCGCGACTTTGCGCGTTTTTCCGATCTTGCCCATCGCGGCGCGATACCGGCGCAGACCCTCGATACCACGCATGCGCAAATCGAACAGCTCAAGGCCACCGTTGAGATGGACGAGGCGCAGATCGACAATGCGCGCATCGCACTCGGCTACACCACCATTCGTGCGCCGCTGGATGGCCGGACGGGGGCTCGCCTGGTCGATGCCGGAAACATGGTCCATGCCACTGACAGCACAGGCATCGTGCTGATTACGCAGGTCCATCCGATCACGGTCAGCTTTTCGTTGCCACAGGATGAGTTGCCGGCACTGCTAGCCAGTCAGCGCAAGGCCCCGCTACGGGTCACGGCGCTGAGCCGCGATGCCAGCCAAACGCTCGGTGACGGCGTGATCAGCCTTATCGACAACCAGATCGATCCCGCCACCGGCACGATCCATTGCAAGGCGACTTTCGACAACACCGACAACCTGCTCTGGCCCGGTCAGTTTGTGGCCTTGCAGGTGGTACGCGACGTTCGTCGCGGTGCCCTGACGGTGCCGTCGACGGCCGTGCAGTTGGGGACGGACGGTGCCTACGTGTTTGTGGTTACCGACAAAAACACCGCCGACCTTCGCCATGTCGAGGTGGCGGCCGCCGAGGGCGGCCGCAGTGTGATCGCACGCGGTGTTTCGCAGGGCGAGCGGGTGGTGACCGAGGGTCAATACAAGCTTGAGCAAGGGTCGTCCGTACGGGTGCTCGATCGGCCACCCACCCTGAAGTGAGTCCACAACCCGTAGGGGCAACATGAATTTCTCAGCGGTGTTCATACGGCGGCCGGTCGCCACCTCGTTGCTTATGCTTGGCGTGTTGTTCCTGGGGATCATCGGCTACACGCAGTTACCCATCGCCGGCGTGCCGCAGGTCGATATTCCGACTATTTCGATCAATGCATCGCTGCCGGGTGCGAGTGCGGAGACCATGGCTTCGTCGGTAACCGCTCCGCTGGAGCGTGCGCTGGCCATCCTGCCGGGTGTGACGTCGCTGACGTCGACCAGCTCGCTGGGCTCCAGCTCCATCGCGGTGCAGTTCGATCTTTCGCGCAGCGTCGATAGCGCCGCGCTCGATGTGCAGACGGCCATCAATGCTGCATCGGGCGACCTGCCGAAGAATCTGCCGCACCCGCCGACCTTCGAGAAGGCCAACCCGGCCGATGCCTTGCTGATGACCATCGCGGTCTACTCGGATGTGCTGCCGCCCGGCAAAGTCGACGACTATGTGGAGAACTATCTCGCCCCCGAAATCGCTCGCGTTCAAGGCGTCGGCGTGGTCGATTACCACGGCCAGCAGAAGCCGGCAGTTCGCGTCCGCATCAACCCTGAGGCGATCGCCGCCCTAGGGTTGAGTCTCGAAGATGTGCGCGCCGCGATTGCGGCTTCCACCGTCAATGCGCCTAAGGGAACGCTCAATGGCGAACACCAGGCCGTGACGCTTGATGCGACCGACCAGGTGGTCGACGCCGATGGATACGCCGCCCTGGTGGTGGCCTACCGCAACGATGCGCCGGTGCGGCTGCGCGATATTTCCAGCGTGGTGGCGAGCGCCGAGGACATACGCCAGGGTGCCTGGGTCGGCGGTCATCAGGCGGTGATGATCGATGTGCACAAGCAGATCGGATTCAACATCAACCAGACGGTCGAACGGGTCAAGGCGGAGCTGCCGCGCCTGACTCACGACCTGCCCGCATCGATGCACATGGTCCTGCTGGGCGATCGCACGCAGACCATTCGCGCATCGGTGGTCGACCTGCAATTCACGCTGCTGCTCAGTGTGATTCTGGTTGTTCTGGTCGTTTATGCATTCCTGCGCGATGTGCGCGCGACCCTCATACCGGTAATAACGATACCGTTGTCATTGCTCGGCACGATTGCCGCGATGGACGTGCTCGGCTACAGCCTCGACAACGTCTCGCTGATGGCCCTGACTGTCGTGATCGGCTTTGTCGTCGATGATGCGATTGTGATGCTGGAAAATATTCTGCGGCATATCGAGGATGGCGAATCGCCTTTCGATGCCGCCATCAAGGGCTCGCGAGAGATCGCCTTTACCATCGTGTCGATGACCGTTTCGCTGGTGGCCGTGTTCATCCCGTTGTTGTTCATGGGCGGCCTGGTGGGACGGCTGTTTCGCGAGTTTGCGGTGACCGCCGGGATTGCCATTCTTATTTCTGGCCTAGTCTCGCTGACATTGACGCCGACCCTGTGCGCGCGCTTTCTGGATCGTCAGACCGCGCACGGTCGTGGCCGCTTTCACGAGAGTGCCGAGCGCGTATTCAACCGCCTGCTCGATCTTTACGCCGGCGGTCTGCGCAAAGCCTTGCTGCACCGGAAACTGACCTTGTTGGTGGCTGGACTGACCCTGGTCGGCACTGTGCTGATGTATGTCGCCATTCCCAAAGGTTTCTTTCCGCAGCAGGACAACGGCCTGATCAGTGGTGTGGCGGAAGCCTCGCAGGACATTTCATATCCCGCCATGGTCGAGCGCATGCATGCGCTTGCTGCGGTGATCGAGAATGATCCCGACATCCAGCACGTTTATTACTGGGTCGAAGGTGATCCATCGGCCAACATCGGCCGCGTGTTGATCGATCTCAAACCGTTCGGGGAGCGATCGGCCTCGGTCTACGAGGTGATCAAACGCCTGCGACCGCAGGCGGCGAAGTTGCCGGGCATTTCGCTTTACCTGCAGGCGCGGCAGGATCTGCAGATTGGAGCGCGCACCAGCAAGACCCAGTTTCAATACACCCTGCGCGACACCAATCTTGAAGAACTGCGGCACTGGGCGCCGATCATGCTCAAAGCGCTGGGCGAGATTCCGGTAATCCAGGATGTCGCCGGCGACCTGGAGCCAGTGGCTCCGCGACTCACCGCGGTACTCGACCGCGACACGATGAGTCGCTTCGGCATTACGCCGCAGATGGTGGACGACACGCTGTACGACGCATTCGGCCAACGCCAGGTCGCCACGTTCTATACCCAGCTCAATGTCTATCGCGTGGTGCTGGAGGTGGGGCAGCATTACCAGCTCGACGCCAACGCGTTGAGCCGGCTCTATCTGAAGGCCTCGAACGGTAAACAAGTGCCGCTGTCTTCATTCATTCGGCTGGAGAGTTCGACCGCGCCACTGACGATCAATCATGACGGCCAGTTTCCGGCGGTGACCTTGTCGTTCAACCTCGCCCCCGGTCACGCATTGAGCGAAGCGATCGCGGCGATTGACGCCAAGGGCACGGAGCTTGGAAAACCCGCGGGCCTGACGGCGGTGTTCCAGGGCTCAGCCCAGGCGTTCAAGGCATCCCTGTCGAATCAGCCCTTGTTGATCGCGGCCGCGCTTCTCGCCATCTTCATTGTCCTGGGCATTCTCTACGAGAGCTATATCCACCCGCTGACCATTCTGTCCACGCTGCCATCCGCAGGTATCGGCGCGCTGGGCGCGTTGATGCTGCTGGGTTATGACTTCTCACTGATCGCGCTGATCGGCGTGATCCTGCTGATCGGTATCGTCAAGAAGAACGGCATCATGATGGTCGACTTCGCACTGGTCGCGGAAAAGGAACGCGGCCTCCCGCCGGAGGAGGCTATTTACGAAGCCTGCCTGTTGCGTTTTCGCCCCATCATGATGACGACGATGGCGGCGTTGCTGGGTGCGCTGCCGTTGGCGTTCGGTCACGGCGCGGGTGCGGAGTTGCGGCGCCCGCTCGGCGTGGCCATCGTGGGCGGACTGCTGATATCGCAGGTGCTCACCCTCTATACGACGCCAGTGATCTATCTCTTTCTTGAGCGCCTGCGAACGCATCAAACACGCAGAACGGTGGCTGCAACTTGATGACGCTCAGGGGAGTCTTGAATAGCTCGTAATCAAGCTTGTCATCCCGGCTTTCGCGGGAATGACGATCAAGGAGAGGTTATTCGAGGCGCCCTCAAGATGCCGCTTCGATCCGAAGCGGCATTATCTCTGCGGAAACCACTGCAAGTAGTGGCGCGTAACGCGGCGCGATGATGCGTCTGCTCCTGTATTTTGCAAGTTGAAAATCAGGCTCTTTAAATTGGGCGATTCAGCGGCCCATTAGCTGACGCAGTTCGCATTTCTTTGCGTAAACCGCAGGTTGTCACGTTTTCTTGACCGACCTGCATGTTAGCGTCGCCCGGCCGTCGAAGGGGTTTGGCGGCAATCTTAAGTAATTCAGTAGTTTCGTTCGCGCATAACTGCATCGCCGGGGCGGCGTAGGTTCTTGCCAATTTCTTGGGGCAGGAATGGGGATGGCTTGCCTGATTAATTCGCAAAGCGAGCTCATGTCTCCGCAATAGGGGAGTGTTTTGTGCTGCCCGGTGGTTTTCCCATAACTCTTTGGAGAACACCGCAAATGAATAGCGCAAAGAATGGATACAAGCGTGCAAGTGTCTGGTTGGCCCTTATGGGCTTGGCCGGCGTTACAGCCACGCACGCGGCTGATGTACAGCATTTACGCGCCCAGAATCTGGGGGCGACGCCGAGCAATCAGCTCGCTGCTCGACTGGGGCTCAGTGCCGACAACAGTTTCGTCCCGCGTCAGGCGGCCAAAACGGCACGTGGCACGCAAGTAGTGCGCATGCAGCAGTACTACAAGGGCGTGCCGGTCTATGGACACAGCATCGCAGTTGAACAGGACGCCAGCGGCAATTCGCTGAGTGCGGACGGCCCCTTGTTGCAGAACGCGCAAGTCGATCTGGGTTCGGTGACGCCGCGCTTGAACGCGTCGCAGGCAGTGACTTCGCTGCGTGCCCGTTCGGGTCTCTTGCCGACGGCAGGTCAGGCGCCGCGCAACGAGCGTGCCGATCTGTACGTGTATGCCGATGACAGCGGCCGCGCACGCCTGATCTATCTCACCTCGTATGTCGTCGATGGCGACCATCCCTCGCGGCCTACCGCGATCATCGACGCCAACAGCGGCGAGGTGATCAAACAGTGGGACGGACTTGCCTACGCCGACTTCGATGCGAACGGACCGGGCGGCAACCAGAAGACGGGCCAATACACCTACGGCACGGATTACGGCCCGCTCAAAGTGACGCAGTCGGGTACCACGTGCACGGCGCAGAACGCCAATGTGAAAACCTATAACCTGAAGCAGGGCACCGGGGCGGGCACCTTGTGGAGCTTTATCTGCCCGACCAGCCAAGGCGATGCCATCAACGGCGCTTACTCGCCCATCAACGATGCCCATCATTTCGGCGGCGTCGTGCATGACATGTATCAGTCATGGTTCGGCGCGCCGCCGCTCAACCAGGTGCTGGTGATGCGGGTGCACTACAGCAGCAGCTACGAGAACGCGTTCTGGGACGGCACCGCGATGTACTTCGGTGACGGCGCGAGCACGTTCTATCCCTTGGTGTCGCTGGATGTGACCTCGCATGAAATCAGCCATGGGTTCACCGAGCAGCACTCCAACCTGGCCTATAGCGGGCAGTCCGGCGGCATGAACGAGGCGTTTTCGGACATGGCTGGCGAAGCGGCGGAGTTCTACGACCGCGGCCAGAACGATTTCCTGGTCGGAGCCGACATTGTCAAAACCAGTGCGGGTATCGGCGACGCTTTGCGCTATATGTGTAATCCGCCGCAGGACGGTGGTTCGATCGGCAATGCGTCGGACTACTACAACGGACTGGATGTGCACTATTCCAGCGGCGTTTACAACAAGGCGTTCTGCCTGCTGGCCAAGACCAGCGGTTGGGGCACGCGTAAAGCGTTTGAAGTCTTCCAGCGTGCCAATGCGCTTTATTGGAACGCTAGTGAGACCTTCAACTCGGGTGCATGTGGCGTGCAGAAGGCTGCCACCGACCTTGCATACTCCGTGAGCGACGTGACCGCAGCGTTTACCGGTGTTGGTGTCACTTGCTCGAGCGGAGGTGGCGGCTCCACCTCGCTGCAGAATGGCGTGGCGGTCACTGGTCAGTCGGGTGCTTCTGGCGCCGTGCTGAACTTCACGGTCGATATTCCGGCGGGTGCCCGCAACCTGGTCATTGCCAGTTCGGGCGGCAGTGGCGATGCGGATCTGTACGTGAAGTTCGGCTCAGCTCCGAGCACGAGCAGCTACGACTGCCGTCCCTATAAGGCCGGCAACAACGAAAGCTGCAGCTTCGCGACCACGAAGACGGGCAAGTACTACGTGCAATTGCGTGGTTACTCCGCCTTCTCGGGCGTGAGCCTGAAGGCCACTTGGACCCCTTGACGGGCGTGGCCTCTAAGCCACCTCGGTGGCGGTGATCACGTAATGAAGTGAGATATGAAGCCGATGAGCGTCATGCGCTCATCGGCTTTTGCATTTCCGCCTCCCGCAGGGACAAGGAGCTCAAGCTCGAGATATCTTTCAACATCGGCATGCGGAGGCCGCCGGCCGATAGGCGGCAGGAGGAGACATGGCACGTATCTATGTGACGGACACCATGGGCGAGGCACAGGTGCGCGTAGCGATCGTCGAGACCCGCGGCAACGCTGACCTGTGGGTTTGTCGCGTTTCCTCCTGGGGGCTGGCCGTCGGCGACGAACGCTGGTTCATCACACCTGACCGGCAGTCGGCCACCAAGCGGGTGTTTTTCACCTCACAAGGGATGGCTCAGATCAAGATCTGCTTCGTGTCGACGCTGGGTGAGGCTGGCTGGCGCGATCCCGCGCACGCGCGGCGAGGGCTGTTCTTATGATGACGGCTTGCCTTCCGCTGGCAACCGTATCACCGGTGTGCTGGCTAGCTTAAGTATGGCCTGCACGCGCACCGCTGCGTCCTGCGCCGCGGTAGGCGAGGGGAAGCGGCCTGCGGCGAGCACGGTCCAGGACGTATGGTCGGGATCGACGGCCGTGATGCGCGAGAGCGGGAGGCCGAGCGCCTGCGCCTGGCGCTCCAGCGCGTCCGCATCGCCGGCGACGACGAACTGGCCCAACTGCAACGCATAGGCGGGTTGTCCGGCTGCCGGTGCGAGCGCTATCACGTCATTGGCCACTAGCAGCGCGTTGGTGGAAACGGCGCTCGCCGATGGCGTCGGCGCGGTGGCGGACGCAGCGGACGCAGGAGCATGCACAGCAGAGATAACGGCATGAGTGCGCCATGACGTGGCGAACTTGAGCATAGGGGCGCGCCAGTGATCGGGCGCCATCATGCCGCCAGCGAAGGCGAGCGCGCCGAACAACAGGATCAGCAAGATCAGGCCGAACTTGGCGAACATGAGTTGACGATCTCCCTGTTGCGAATCGAAGTGGGCGCGCTCGCCGCTCTCTTCACATGAAAAAGACATTTCAACGTCGTCATGCCGCTGCGCATGCGGCTTTTTCCTGGTGTGTGCATATTGTGGTTACGCGAGGCGAGGGGCAACATTACGAGTCCGGGGCATCGCCATGGAGGCAAAGGATGCGATACCCCGCACAGGGGGCATCATGATCGATATCGCGGAATCCAACCTGCTTGGATCTTCGCCGCAGTTCGCACACGTCATTGCGCAGATACGCCGTATCGCAAAGTTCGACGTGACCGTGCTGATCGGCGGAGAGACTGGCACGGGTAAGGAGTTGGGGGCGAGGGCGGTGCACTATCTGAGTGCGCGCGCCTCGAGGCCGTTCGTCGCCGTCAACTGCGGCGCACTGGCCGACTCGCTGGTGGAGAGTGAGCTGTTCGGGCACGAGCGTGGCGCGTTTACCGATGCGCGCCAGGCGTCACCGGGACTGATCAGCGAAGCGGAAGGCGGCTCGCTGTTCCTCGACGAAGTCGACACGCTTTCGTTGAAGGCGCAGGCATCGTTGCTGCGCTTCCTGCAGGACGGCACCTACCGCCGCGTCGGCGGTACGCAGACGCGTTCGACCGACGTGCGGTTGATTGCAGCGAGCAATGCCAATCTGGACGAGCTGGTCAATGCACGGCAGTTCCGTCGCGACTTGCTGTACCGGCTCAAAGTGATGCCACTGGTGATGCCGCCGTTGCGCGAGCGCGGCCGCGACGTCGCGGAACTTGCCGAGGCCTTCCTGCGACGGCTCAACCGACAGTACGGCACGCAGACGGTACCCAAGTGCTTCGATCCGGATTTTCTGTCCGCGCTACAGCGCTACAGTTGGCCGGGCAACGTGCGCGAACTAGAGCACTTTGTGCAGCGCGAGTACTTGATGTGCGAAGGGCAGGTGATCCAGAGCGGCCCACCGCAGGATATGCCGGAGCCGTCCGCCACGGCCCACGACGCCGCCGCGTTCAAGCAGGCGAAAGCGCGCGCCGTCGCGGATTTCGAGCGCAGCTACGTGGCTTCGGCGATGGCGCGTGCGCGCGGCAACATCACCAAGGCCGCACGCATGGCGGGCCAGGACCGCAGCGCGTTCAGCAAGCTGGTGAGCAAGTACAGGCTCGCTTCCGTTGCCGGACAGGAGCAAGATTCCAGCGAATGAACCCATCCGGCGAGGCGGGCGAGTGACCGGCCATTCCGTACGTATCGTTGCCGATGCCATTGCCCGCCACCTGGCGATACGGCCGGGCTGCGCCGATTCCGTCGAGGGTATCCAGCAGTGGTGGCTTCGCCCCGCTGGCGTGGAGGTGCCGCTAGAGATCGTTTCCGATGCATTGCGGCTGCTGGAAGAGGAAAGGGTGGTGGAGTGTCGGCTGCTAGGGGCGCGGGAGATTTGGCGCCTGTGGCGCGGTGAAGGGTGATGCTCTTATTTCTCACTCAGCGTTTTTTCTCTGCCGTCATTCTGGTGCCGCTCGGAGGCACTTCATCACAGTGAAGCTGTTCGTGCCGAATGGTGCGCTTCGGTTGTCGTGACCTGACTCGAGTCTCAGCTACGTGCTCCCTCCCCTGCTCGCAGGGGAGGGTTGGGGTGGGGTGAGTACTTGCGAAAGCGCTTCGATGAGAGGTCTTCTCAAGGGCTCACCCCCTCCCGACCTCCCCCTGCGAGCAGGGGGAGGAGAAAAGCGCGCCCAGCTGAGACTCGATGCTAATCAGACTTGGGAGAGAGGGTCGGAGATAAGGGTGCGGATCTTGCGACAGCGTCGTTCATGCGTGGCGCGCAGGTTGGTGGTGAGCGCAGCGAACCGTGTATGCGCATCGCCATACGTCCGATGCTCGAACATGCGCCATAACACCGGGCATGTCATTCCGCACACGGTGTGATCTTTTTTTCTCACTTGTGCACCGCACGCCACTCGCTCTATCGATTCAATGCATTGCACCTGCACCTTCATTCCGCATGGTGTGATCCAGCGTGTGAAAAAACACACGACCGATCTGCCTTCGTGCATGCATGGCGCGGCAAGAATCGCGCTGCATAGCCATTTCTCACCGTTGGCACGCCTTTTGAATCAATCGTTCCGAAACGCGTGCGGCAGCGTTCGAAGCGCAGGGACTTTGCAGCCGCCCACAGATTTGCAGCCGCCCACAGAAACGAGGCCTGTACATGACTGTCGAGAGCATCCAACAGAAGCTATTGCGTGTGCGGCCACCGCGCGTGCGCATCACGTACGACGTTGAGACGGGCGGCTCGAGCGAGAAAGTGGAGCTGGCCTTCATCGTCGGCATGTTCGCCAACCTGTCGGGCGAGCTGGATCCCAGCGCGCTGCCGGCACTGAAGGATCGGCGCATGCGCGACATCGACGCCGAGTCGTTCGACAAGATCCTGGCGGACAGTTCGCCCATGATCAAATTGAACGGCATCGCGGACACCGTCGCCGGCGAAGGCAAGACCCTCACCGGCGAGCTGCATTTCAATGCGCTCACGGACTTCGAGCCGCTGGCGATCGTCAATGCGGTGCCCAGCCTTCGTCAGCGCTACGACGCGCGCGCCGACCTGCGCTCGCTGCAGTCGATGGCCGAATGCAACGACGCTCTGGGGGCGTTGCTGGATCGCACCACGCTCGATGGTGCCGCGATCGGCGCTCTGAAGACGGCGTTTACCAACACGTCGCCCGACACCTGGGTCGCCGCCACGATCGACGCGCAAGACAACCCGTCGACGAACGCGACCGGTGCCGACGTGCCGGTGGCATTGGTGAGCCTGCTTACCGCGCAGATGGCCGGCAATGTTCAGGCTGCCGCGTCCGCCAAGCAGGCTGCCGATGCAGCTGCCGCGGCGTCGGATAGCGCGGCGACGGCAGTCAAGACTGCGACGGACGCGCTCGCCGCCGCGCAAAAGGCAGCTACCGACGCCACCGCCGCGCTCGGCAAGGCGCAGGACGCAGTGGGCAAAGCCAAGGGTGACCAGGCGACCGCTGA
This sequence comes from Dyella sp. OK004, assembly GCF_900114495.1. Lineage (GTDB taxonomy): Bacteria > Pseudomonadota > Gammaproteobacteria > Xanthomonadales > Rhodanobacteraceae > Dyella_D. The sequence goes on from NZ_FOZI01000003.1 coordinate 385,762, forward strand.
TGCCAATGCCGCTGTAGTCAAAGCACAGAAGGACAAGAATGACGCCGACGCCGCGGTACTTGCGGCGCAGGCGCAATCTGGCGCCGCGGACGAACTGGTCAAGCGCCAGTCGGCGCTGGCGACCGAACGGCAGCAGGCGTTCCTGTCGATCGATCCGCTGAGCAAGGCACGCCGCCTGGCTGGGCGCTTCACCAACGAGATCCTGGTGCCGCTGGGCAATAAGGACCTCACCCAGGTGGCGCTGGGCGCCAACGGCCTGATGGACGAGCGCGCCGGCGGTATCGACGTGCAGATCGGCCGGCAGCTGGACGCGATCCTGCACACCCCATCCTTCAAAGACCTGGAAGCGACTTGGCGCGGCCTCTACTACGTGGTGTCGCGCACCGAAAGCGGCCGGCTGCTGAAGCTGCGCGTGCTCAACGCGAGCACGGACGACCTGCGCAAGGAACTGGAGAAGGCGGCCGAATTCGACCAGAGCTGCATCTTCAAGATGATTTACGAGGCTGAGTTCGGCACCTACGGCGGTTCGCCATACAGTCTGCTGCTAGGTGGCTACGAGTTCGACCACTCGCCGGCCAGCATGTCACTGCTGTCGAACATGACCAAGATTGCCGCATCCGCGCATGCGCCATTTCTCGCGGCAGCGGCGCCGGGGTTGTTCGGTCTGGATGGCTTCGACAAGCTGGCCAAGCCGCGCGACCTGAGCCAGTTGTTCGAGTCGCCGGAGCTGGCGCAGTGGATGGAATTCCGCGGCAGCGAAGACTCGCGCTACGTGGCGCTGGCGCTGCCGCACGTTCTGCTGCGACTGCCGTACGGCAAGGACGCGCGTCCGGCCGAGGGGTTGCGCTACGAGGAGACGGTGACGGGCTCCGACGGTCCGGACAACAACGCCTTCCTGTGGGGCAACGCCGCCTACGCGCTGGCCGAGCGCATCACACACTCGTTCGCGCTGTACCACTGGACGGCGGCGATCCGCGGCGTGGAGGGCGGCGGTCTGGTGGATGGGTTGCCGGTGTTCACCTATCACGACGATGCGGATCTGGTGAACATGATCTGCCCGACCGAGGTGTCCATCACCGACCGTCGCGAGAAGGAACTCAACGACCTGGGCTTCATCGCGCTGTGCAACTGCAAGGGTACCGGGCAGGCAGCATTCTTCGGCGGGCAGACCGCCAACCTGCCGCGCCAGTACATCAGCGACGAGGCCAACGCGAACGCCAAACTCTCGGCGATGCTGCCTTACATCCTGGCCGCGTCGCGCTTTGCGCACTACATCAAAGTGATCATGCGCAAGAAGATCGGTGCGTTCCTCACCCGCGGCAATATCGAGGCCTACCTCAACAGCTGGATCTCGCAGTACGTGCTGCTGGACGACAACGCCGCACAAGAGGTAAAGGCCAGCTACCCGCTGCGTGCTGCGCAGATCACCGTGACCGATGTGCCCGGCTCGCCCGGCTCGTACAAGGCCACGGTCTTCATCAAGCCGCATTTCCAGCTGGAAGAACTCACCACGTCGATTCGCCTGGTGGCGGATCTGCCCGCGAGCTGATGCCGCGAGCGCGGCCCCCGATCTCAACCAGGAGCGACCATGGACCTCATTCTCTTGCAACCCGGCGATTCATCGATATTCGGCGGCCCCAACGGCTGGAAGGGCGGCGGCAGCCTGATCGACGACCAATGGCGCGACGAGGTGCTCAAGCTCGGGCAATGCCTGGAGCTGGTCTCCGTGCATCAAGGCATGAAGCAGCAGATCACCACCGATGTGAGTAATTCGGCGCGTACCTCGGGCCGCCCGATCATCACCGAGTTCACTTGCGTGAAGTATGTGGACAAGACCTCGGTGAAATTCTACGAGTACTGTCTGCGCGCCATGCCGCTCGGCAAGGGCGACAAGAACCCGACCAAGATCTATATCGCGCGCAACTCCGGCGAGAAAACCGCCAACATCCTCACCATCGAGCTGCGCGACGCGATCATCAGCGAGATCCAGTTCCAGTCCAATCCGGACGACATGCCCACCGAGCAATTCAAGCTCAACTTCACCGAAGTGCTGTGGACCTACACAGTGCAAGAGGCGGACTTGAACACCTCGGGCAACCTGGCATCCGGCTGGTCTATCGCGCGCAATCGTCCGATCGGTCAGTTCACGAGCTGAAGCAGTCGATAGCGGGACGTGGCCGCGGGGGAGAAGGTGGCGTGCAATTCCTGATGGAGCGGCTGATCAACCGCAGCGAGCCGGACATGGGGCAGGCCCCAGCGTTCGACCCTATCGCGGCGGTGGCTGCGCAGATTCAGCGCATCGTCGAATGTCGGCCCTACGTGGCGGCACGCCTTGCGCGCGTGTGCGACTTCGGCATGCCGCCGATCGTCGATACCGGAATCGGCCTGACCGAGCATGAGCGTTATGGCGCGCGCCTCCTTGCCGCGATCACTCGCTTCGAGCCGCGCCTTTGCGCGCCCCGGCTGGAATGGCTGGCGACTGGCAAGTCGCTGAGACCTTACGCGCTGGTCGTGCACGGCAGTGTGCAGATTGAAGACGAGCCCAGCGCGTTCCGTTTCGAGTTGCCTTATCTGGATAACCTGGCATGAATGCCGACACGTCCCGCCTGAAGATGTGGTTCGAGCAGGAGCTAGCCTCGCTGCGCGATGAGGCAGCGGACTTCGGTGCGTCTTTTCCGGCCATCGCCAAAGAGCTTGAACTCAGTGGCGGGCGCAGCAGCGATCCGCATGTGGAAATGCTGGTGCAGTCCTTCGCCTGGATGGCGGCCCGACTGCGCTATCAGTTGGAAATCGACCAGGCTGTGTTGCCCAACGCGCTGCTTGGTCTTTTGTATCCGCACCTGGAGGCGCCGCTGCCGTCGATGGTGGTGGGAGAGATCGACGTGCGCCCGGACGGCGCCAACTTCGCGCATGGCGCGACACTGGAGCGCGGCCGCTACGTCTATGCGCTGGCCACTAACGAGTTCGGCCAGCAAGTGCGCTGCCGCTTCCGCACTTGCTACGACACACCACTATGGCCGTTGAAGGTCGCTCACGTGGAAGCGATGGCGGCAAACGCTTATCCGCTGGACCCGGCCGATACCCGCACCGCGTCCATCCTCAGCGCCACCATCCATTGCATGGGCAAGGAGCCCGTGCATGCCATGAAGATGCCATTCCTGCGCTTCTGCATCCATGTCGACCACAAACACGCCTATGCGCTGTATGACGAGCTGGCAATGCACCTGGTGCGGATGGCCGTGCGCATCCGTGCCACCGGCGAGCTGCGTTACCTCGACGCTGGGCAGTTGCGCTGGCGCGGCTTCGACGACAACGAGGCCGTGCTGGGCGCCAATCCGCTGACCCATCCAGGCTACCGGCTGCTGCAGGAATACTTCGCGTTTCCGCAGAAATTCCTGTTCTTCGACGTGGTCGGCATGGACCTGTCTGGCGTAGACAAGGAGTTCGATCTCCTGTTCCTGCTCGACGTGCCGCCGTCGAAGGATCACTACTACGATCGCCATCTGCTGCGACTCAACTGCCTACCGCTGATCAACCTGTTTCCGCAGCGCATCGAGCCGTTCGTGCTCGACCAGCGCCAATACGAATACCGTCTGGTCGCCGACGAGCAGAATCATCGTTTCTGCGAGATCTATAGTCTGGAGGAACTGATCTCGATCCGCCCGGATCGCAGCCCGCGAACGATCGCTCCGTACTTCGCGCTGGACGAGATGCAGCGGCTGGATAAGATCGACTACTTCTACGCCACTCGCCGCGAGGTCAACCAGACCGGCGCCGTGCACGGTACCGAAACCTTCGTGTCCTTCCTGGATCCGGAGTTCGATCCGATGTTGCCAGCCGAAGAGATGATCGGTGGCACCGCGCTGTGCACCAACCGCCGGCTGCCGTCGCAGCTGCTGGTGGGCACCGTGTTGTATCTGGAAGGCGCCGGTCCTGTGACTTCGCTGCGTGTGGCTTGCAAACCCACGCCCAACCAGCCGCCGCAGATGGTCGGCGAGCGGCCGTGGGCGCTGGTGTCGCAACTGTGCCTCAACCATCTGTCGCTGGTCGATGGCCAGCGCGGGCCGCCGGTACTCAAGAACATGCTTCGCCTGCACGTGGGGCCGGCCAGCCTTACTGGCTATCGGCAAATCGATGGACTGCGCGCGATGTCTACCCGCCGCGTGCAGAAGCGCATGCCGCGCCGCGAGGCGTGGCGCGGCTTCGTCGATTGTCTGCAAGTGCGCCTGCAAGTGGACCAGGGCCACTTCGAGGGCGGTAGCGCGGTGCTGTTCGGCAGCGTGCTGCACCGTTTCCTCGCGCTCTATGCGGAGGTCAACACCGTTATCGAACTGATTCTCGAATCTTCCTACCGCCGAGGAGAGCTCAAGTCATGGCCACCCCTGACTGGCGCACAGGTGAGTCTCTAGCTGACCGGCTGCTGCGGCGGCCGGCCAGCTTCGACTTCTTCCAGTGGGTCCGCTTGCAGTCGTGGCCGCGGCAGGACGCGGCCGTGCGTCGCGATGGCGCGCGCGCGGTGTCGACGCGCCTGCGTTTCCGCGGTGAGATGTCGCCGGTGTTTCCGGGCAGCGAGATATCGCGTGGACGTCTGCGCACAGAACACCGCCGCGCGGCGGCACAGCCGCGCCTGGAGCTGTTCGTCGCTAACTTCGCGTTGTCGGGTGTACTTGGTCCGCTGCCGGACAGCTTCGCCGAGTGGACGCGCCAGCGGCTGGCCGAACGCGATCCGGCGATGGCGGAATTCCTGGACATCTTCAATCACCGGCTCAGCACGTTGCGTTACGAACTGAAGGCAGCCAGCGTGCCGGCCTTCGACGCGGTACGGCCGGAAGACACGCGCCAGGCAGACGCGGCCGGTGCGTTGATGGGGTTGTCGGCGTTCGAAGGAGACGGTGCGGCCATCCTGGCGCGCCGTGTGCCATTGCCGCGACGGGCCTTACTGGCGCTCTCGGGCCTGATGGCGAACGGCCGCAAGAGCGCCGCGCAGGCGCAGATTGTGTTGAGCGTATACCTGCAGACGCCGGTGAAAGTGGAAGCGCTGGTGGGCGCGTGGCGCGACATTGAGGCAGGCGACCGCACGCTGCTGGGCCGGCGCACCCTTGGAGACGGCGCGCCGCTGGGACGCCGAGTCTGGGTGAATCACGCCGCGGTCGGCCTGCACATCGGTCCGGTGTCATACGCGTGCCTATGCCTGCTGCTGTCCGATCGCGCGCATCAACCGGATGGCGCGCACGACACGCATTTCGGCGACGGCTACCGCGGGCTGGTAGCGATGGTGCATTACCTGTTCGACCGACATGTCGACGCAGTGGTGTCGATCGACGTGGACGACACGGATATTCCACCGACGTGGCTGGGCAGGCCGCGCCGCCTGGCGGGCTTCGGCAGCGGTCACGGTCTGCGGCTGGGCCAGACCGGGTGGCTGGATGGGAGTGTGGGCAGGCCGCGCACGGTGCGCTTCACCATCCGTGCCGACGATGTGCAGGAGGCCGCATGAGCGCGCTACCCACCGACACCGCCGGCCGCACCGCGATCCAGCCGATCGGGCACGCTGGCCAGTCCGATTCGCCGCTGCTTTACCTGCATTGCGGCATCTCGATGATGGGCAATCGTTGGCTGGGCGATGAGACTTTCCGGCTGTTGTCCTTCGAGGGGCAGGAATCGGTGTCCGAACCGTTCGACTTCCAGCTGCAGCTACGTGGCAATACCGCACCGACATTTAATCCGCCTCTGAACTTCGACGCGCTGGTCGGACGGCCAGTCACGGTCGGCTTGTGCCGTCCGATGGTGAGCGAGTCGCCGGACGCCGCCGTGCGCTTCGTGCAGGCGCTGCGCACCGGTTCGGCGCCGTCGATGACGCTATACAACGGCATCGTCAGCTCGTTCGCCATGGACGAGCCGGGCGTGTATCGCGTCGGCATGAAGCCCGCGTTGTGGCGGCTGAATCTCACCAATCGCTACGCAGTGCACGCGCAAATGAGCGTGCGCGACGTGATCGCAGATCTGATGCGCAGGCACTACGTCGACTATTCGCTGGACGCGGTGTCCGGCGAGGACAACATCGCGGTGGCGCGCGTGCAGGACTGGCTGCAGGCCGGCGAGAGCGATTTCGAATTCCTGCGCCGCATGATGTCCAAGGCGCACATCTATTACTACTTCAAGCACACCGGCATCGGGCACACGGTAGTGTTCGCCAATCGCCCGGCTTATCCGCAGGCCTTCGGGCGTCCGCTGCGCTACACGTACACCGCGATCGACGAGCTGGGCATGCAGCAGGACGACGTGGTGTTTCAGTACAGCTACCAGCAGTCGCTCACCAGCACCGGCGTGAACGGGCGCTTCGCGCATCAGGAAAACGCGCCGGACGAGGACCCGGTGCCGACCTTCCAGACCTTCGGTGCATTCACTCCGGCTGATCCGGGCGAACTGCCGTTCAACCAATACCGCACCTACCAGTACGGCATGAGCAGCGGCACGGTGCGCGAATACGTGCGCACCACCGCGTCGAGCATGGCGGGTTCAGCGCGACAGCTTTCTGGTGCCAGTACTTGCGCAGGGTTTCATGTGGGCTGCCAGTTCACCCTGCGCGGCGACATGGCCGAGGGCGTGTCGCCCGCGCCGGTGCGTCCGTCGCTGGAGAACAAGGCTTTCGTGCTCAGCAAGGTCACGCATAAGGCCAGCGCGGACGGCGGCTATACCAACGAGTTCGAAGCCACCGACGCGGCGGCGATGCTCACCGCGTTCTCGGTGCAGGACACGCAGCAGGGCGGCATCCTGGCCAAGGTGGTGGATATGGCCGGACGCGGACCGACCGACTGGCGCTATTACGAGCCGGCCAATTTCGATCCCGCCACCAGCCGGCTGCGCGACACACAGGCCGCGCCGCCTAACCTGTTGGCCAAAGGTGTGTACGTGCAGTTCTCCAGTCCTGGCGCGCCCGCCGATCCGATATGGGTGAAGCTGTCGGCGAGCATGAACTCCGTACCGGAGATCGGCTCCACCGTGCTGGTGACGCGCGCCAGTGACGAATCGGAGCTGCCGGAGGTGCAGCAGCTCATCGCGCCCAACGGCAGCCTGGTGGTGACACCTTCGGGCTGGACCGCCAATACCCACGTCGGCAGCAATTACTCCACCAGCTACGGCGACGGGCAGAGCATTCGCTTCGGCTTGCACTCGGCCTACAACCTCGACCGAGCGGTGGGCATCGTCAACGGCAGCTACGAAAGCGGGCAGTACCGCGATACCAGTTATTCGCAAGGTGCCAGCTACAACTATTCCACTTCCGAAAATGGCGCCGATGGCCTACTCAGCCGCTCGGAGTCCTACGGCAGCACCTACAACACGCAGGAATCGGCCGAGACGTGGAGCAAGAGCACGATCGGCACCACCACCAGCTACAGCACGATCACCGGCAACACCTTCGCGCAGGACGAGGTGATGGGCGTGTCCACGCGCATCACCACACAGAACGTGGTGAACAACGTGACCACCACGGCAGAGCAGAGCAGCGTGAGCACGACCGGCATGAACAACGCGGTGGATACGGTGGGCATGACCACCTCGATGTCCACCACCGGCCGTAGCGCGGGCATCTCGCTCACCGGCCTGGCCGACCAGCTATCGCTCACTGGCGCGCGCACCGAAACCTCGGTGACCGGCATGAGTGATAGCACCTCGGTAACCGGCATCGCACAGCAGATTTCGGCGACCGGCAGCAGCGACACAACTTCGGTCACCGGTACGAGCAGCCAGATCAATGTCACTGGCATGAACAGCCAGACCGGTGTCACCGGCATCAGCACCAATATCAACGTCACCGGCGTCAGTACCGACATCGGCGTGGTGGGCAGCACCACGCGCATCAACGTCACCGGCAGCAGTACCGGCATATCGGTCACCGGCAACAGCACCGAGGTCAGCGTGACGGGCGACGAAACGCGGGTGGGCGTGCACGGGTCGTCCACCTCGGTGGACATCACCGGCGTGGGCACGTCGATAACGCTCGCCGCCGCACGCATCTCGCTGGATATCGTCGGCCTGAGCGTATCGATCCCCGTGGTCTACATCTACGTATGAGGCGCGCATGAAGATCGTCAAACCGATGACTCTCGGCCTGATGCACCGCCCGTATCGCTGGCAGGGCAGGGATCGCCTGCTGGTAGCGACGCTGAGTTTCTTTGCGCTGGGTGGGCGGCCCGAGACTTTGCTGCGCGACAATCTGCAATGGCGCAAGGTGATGTCGGCGCTGCCGCCTGGGCGACCACTGGACGAGTTGATGCCCAAGGCACGCGGTGAAGTATTGCTCGCCGGCAGCGCCTATGCGGCGCACGGCCTGGCAGTCACCGAACAGACAGTGCGCCTGGCAGTAGGCAGCGTAGACAAGCGGCTGCGCGTGGTTGGCGACCGCCAGTGGATGTACGGCATGCTGCCTTGGCTGCAAGTTACCGAGCCGCTGCCGTTCACGCAGATGCCGTTGACCTGGAGTCGCGCCTACGGCGGCGCTGGTCATCCGGCTAATCCCGAAGGGCGTGGCTATGCGCGCAGCGCGCTGGCGGCGTTGTTCGGGCGCAACCACGGCGATATGCCCAATATCGAGGATCTACGCCGGCCGGTGCGCGCGCCGCATCGTCGTTACGCGCCGGCGGGTTTTGGCCAGTTGGACGTGAGCTGGATGCCACGGCGGCAATGGATCGGCAGTTACGGGCGACGCTGGCGCAGCGAGTCGTACCCAGGCCTGGCCGATGACACGCACGCGGAGTTCTTCAATGCCGCGCCGACGGACCAACGCATCGACGGCTTCTTCGTGGGTGGCGAGCCCTACCGCCTGGAAGGCATGCACCCGCGGCAGCCAGTGATCGAGGGCCACCTGCCGGAGTTCCGGCCGCGCGCCTTCGCCCATCGCGCTGGTCAGCCAGCGGATGTGGCGGAAGAAATCGCATTGTTATTCGACACGGTGTGGTTCTTCCCCGACGCGGAGCTGGGCGTGACGATCCACCGCGGCGAGATTGAGGTGGAAGATAGCCTAGCGCTGGACGTGGAAGCGCTGATGGTGGCCTATGAGCACGCCGCCGATACGCCGCAACCGCTATCGCATTACGGCGAGGTGCTCGCGCTGCGGCTCAATCGCGACACGGCCGCGCGCCACGTTTTCAACGAAGCGCAACTGACCCCCGAGCCCGACGCCGTCTTACGCGCTGCGCGGCACGCCGAGGCGCAGGAAGAACAAGAACGCCGCATCGCCGCGCGCGAGGCGCGCGAAGCCGGTCTGGCCGCCGAGTTCGAGGCGTCGACGGGCATGTCCGCGCCGGCGCCGCAACCCATGGCGATGGAATTGCCCGGCCCCGGTGAAGCCGCGATTCGCCGCGGCGATTTCGATCTCGGCGGCATGCTCGACGCTGCCGACCGTCTGGGCCGTGAGGCCCGCGAACAGGCGCAGGCGCGACGCGACGAGGCCGCCGAGCAGCTCGCTCAGCTGCCCGATTTGCCGCCCGCCGCGGCCACCACTATTGAGGAAGCGCTCGCGCGTGCGGCAGGTCGTGCCGGCGCGATGGGCGCAATGAGCGAGTTCGGTGCCCTGGCAGGGGTGCCACCGGTGGCGGTGGAACAGATCCAGGAGTTGCAGCGCAAGGGGCGACTGGCCTCGCCGCAACCCAGCGTGTCTGGCCTTCCGCTGCAACCGGAAGTGGCTACGGCGATCGGGCAATGGTTGCTGTTGCGTGTGCGAGAAGGAGGCTCGCTGCACGGCTGCGACCTCGCCGGTGCGGATTTGCGTGGTGCCATGCTCTCCGGTGCGGATTTGCGCGGTGCACTGCTGGAGGCTTCCGACTTGCGCGGCGCCCAGCTCGATGGCGCTGACCTCAGCGAAGTGGCGCTGACCGGCGCCGCCATGGATGCGGCCAATTGCGCCGCCGCCTGTTTCGACGGCGCCAATCTTGCCCGTACCCGGGCACGCAACGCCGTATTCCGCGCCGCCAGCTTCGCTGGCACGCAGGCGGGCGAAGCCGATTGGCGCGGAGCCGATCTCGCCGGTGCGCGCTTCGAGCGCTGGATCGCGCCGAACATCGTGCTGGAAGGCGCCAATCTCGAACACACCACGCTCGCCGATTGCGTGTTGTTGCATGCCAAGGCCGACGGTAGCCGCTGGGCCCATACCGCGTGGCAGCGCACGGTGGCGCTGGGTTCCAGCTTCGCCAGTAGCGACTGGCGCGAAGCTGCGTTGTCCCGCAGCGTTTTGATGGAGTGTCGTCTGACCGACAGCCACTGGGCCGGTGCGGATCTCAGTCGCGTGCAGGGCGGTGGCGGCGCGGACTGGTCGCGCGCCGACCTACAGCGCGTGCGCGCGGACCAAAGCAGCTGGCGCGGCGCCAACCTGGCCGACGCGAACCTAGCCGAAGGGCAGTTCCGCGAATGCGATTTCAGCGGTGCGCGCCTGCACCATGCTGTGTTGGAGCGAACCCTGTTTTACCGCTCGCTGTTCATGGGCGGCGAACTCACCGGTTGCCATGCGGAGGCGGCGGATTTCTACCAGGCCATGTGCCGCCGTGCGGACTTTCGCGAGGCCGACCTGCGCGAGGCGAACTTCGTGCAGGCCGAATGCGCCGAGGCGCGCTTCGACCACGCGCGACTGGACGGCGTGCGCCTGGAACCGGGCCGGAGGCTGCCGTGAGCGCCGACACGATCAGCTGGGACGACGTCGCCCATCTGCAACGCTTAGGGCGTCCGCTCCACGGCGTGGATCTAGGTGGTCTCGACGGCAGCGGACGCATGCTCGACACGCTGCTTCTCAACCAGGTGACGTGGCGCGGTGCGCGTCTGCTCGGCAGCCGCCTGCAGCACGTGACGTTTGTCGACTGCGATTTGCGCGAGGCGGATTTCGGCGGTGCGGTGCTGGAAGGGTGCAGCTTTACACGCTGCAAGCTGTCTGGCTCTTGCTGGGAGGGCGCGTCTTTGCAGCAGTGTGCGTTCGCGTTGGCCGATCTGTCGGCCTCAGTGTGGACGAAGGCCGAGATTGCCCTGTCGGCTTTCACTCAGGTGGATTTGCGCGGCGCGGTCTTCGCGCACGCGATCCTTCATCGCACGGTGGCCACGCAGTGCGAGCTGACTGGCTTGGGGTTGGTCCACGCCACGCTGGCGCAGGCGGTCATTCCGCAGGCGGACTTCCGCACTATCGACGTGCGCGGACTGGTTGCACAGGCGGCTGTATTGCAGGGCAGCCGTTTCGACGGCATGGACCTGCGCGGCCTTGTGTTGCAGCGTTGCCTTCTGGATGGGGCGGATTTCACCGATGCGCGTCTGGACGGCACCGATCTGCGGGAGGCCAACCTGCGCAAGGCGGTGCTGGCGCGCACGAGCCTGCGGGAAGCGAAGCTGGATCGTGCCTTGCTGCTCGAATCGCAGTGGAGCGACGTGGACGCGGCGGGCCTCGCTTGCGAGGGCGCGCTGTTCCAGTCTGCCGATCTGCAAAGAGTTTCGCTGACCGGCGCGCACGCCACCGGCAGCGTGTGGGACCACGCTCGGCTGGTCGACGTGGATTTCGACCAGGCCGTGCTGACCTACGCGCGCTTCGACCACGCCGTCGGCGAGCGCATCAACTTCTGCCATGCGCGGTTGGACCACGCCAGCTTCCACAACACCCGTTTCGTCGATGCCGACCTGCGTGCGGCGCACACCCGCCGCATGCGCGGCACCTCGTCGCCTCGCCTCGTCGCCGAGGCCCGCGCCCTTGCCCTGGAGACGCCATGATGTTCGCCACCCGCCAAGCAAAATCCGCTACACCTGCGGTTGTTCCGATCTCGCCCGCCTGGTTCGAGGCAACCATTCACGCCGCCGCCGGCCGCGACAACTGGCGCCTCGACGACGGCCGTTCGGCCAGGCAAGCGGTGTCCTGCCTGGTCATGCCGCAGCCGGGCGACCGCGTGCTGTTGGTGGGCATGGCCGACGGCGAATGCTTCGTGCTGCACGTATTGGCGCGCGCTGATGGCGGACGAGCCACGCTGGCGGTGCCGGGTGCAGACGCGGTGTCCATTCAGCAGGCGGAGGTAGATATCGCCGCCACGCGCAGCATCGCATTGCGCGCCGCGGGCAACGTGGAAGTGACGGCAGTGCAGGGGGTGCTCTCGCTCAACGCACGGCAACTGTTTGCCAGTGCCGCCGAGTCGTTGGTGCACACCGCGTGTACCTACGTTACCCAGGTGGAACAGTTCCTGCTCGATGCGCGGCAGTTCTTAAGGCTGCACGGCGAGCAGGCCATGATCACCGCGCGGCAGGACGCGAAGATCGACGCCGAGCGCATCAGTCTGGGGTGAGTCCATGTTCGTCAACACTAATCTCGGTGTGCTCAACCTGGCGTTTCCGGACGTGTGCTTCGTGCCGGTGCTTGGCGTGCCCACACCTATGCCGTTTCCCAATATCGCGCTGTCGTTCGCTGATGTGCCCGCGCAATTCCAGGTGATTGTCGGCGGCGGGCTGGCGGAAAACCTGGTCACCGTGGGTGTTATCAGCAACGGCGATCAGCCCGGCGCGGAAGGCGGGGTGGTCTCGCACCTGTTCATGGGGCCGTTCCGCTCGCTGCTGGGCAGCTTCAAGGTGTTCATGGGCGGCATTCCGTGCACGCACATGCTGGGCCTGGTAGGTCAGAACGGCCTGCTGCCCAACATGGTGGGCGTGTCGCTGACGCCGGCACAGGTCACCGTGATGGTGATGAGTTGATGCGCGGCTACTTTGCCCATGCGGTGGCACTCGCCTTTCTGCTTGCCGGGCTGGCCGGCTGTGGCACGGTGAACAAGCTGCTTGGCCGTACACCGACCACAAGTTTGTCGAGCGTGCGCGTGGCCGCGCCGCCGGGCGCCAATCTCAATTCGGCGGTACAGCTGGACATCGTATTTCTGTACGACACCGCCAGCGCCGCGATGCTGCCCCAGACCAGCCCGGAATGGTTCGGGCAGAAGACCGCGCTGCTCAACGGCATGGGCCAGGCCGTCGATGTGGTGCACCTGGAAGTGCCGCCGGCGCAGGTCGTTGACCCGGTGCCGCTGCCCAAGCGCGCGGGCAAGGCGGTAGGCGTCTATGCCTATGCGGACTACCTGACGAAAGAGGGGCAGGCGCGCGCCGACCTCACCAAGTTCCGCCGTGCCGTGATGTGGCTTGTCGCCACCCAGATTTCCGTGACCGAACAACCGTAGGACATGCCATGAATGCCCTCGACGACGCTCCCGATACCTTGCCCGAACCGGTCTCCTGGTCGGAGGGCATGCTGTTGTCGCCGCATCATTTCCAGCAGAACGATATCTACTGGAACAACCTGCTGCACCGACGCCTGACCATGCTGCAGCCGTATGCCTGGGGCCTGCTGGACATGGCGCTGGATCCCACCGAGCTGACCAAGGGGCGGGTGGTATTCCAGCGCCTGCGCTGCGTGATGACCGACGGACTGGTGATCGACTATCCCGGTCATTTCGCTCCGGCCGCGCTGTCGCTGGATCTGAGCGGCAACGATTGGAATCAGCAGAAGCAGGTGCGGGTGCACTTGCGCGTACCGGTGCGTGGCAAGGGCGCCGCCAGCGACATTGGCGACATGCAGCGCTACACCATCGAGCACGGCAACCTGGAGGCGGACGAAAACACCGGCAAGGACGAAATCGCGGTCGACCGCATGCGGCCGAAGCTGAGCCTGGCGGCTGGCGACAGCGTAGCCAAGAGTTATTGCTCGGTACCCTTGCTGGAGTTGTATGGCGATTCGCGCGGCGTGCACCTGGCCCCGTTTCATCCGCCGATGCTGTGCGTTGGCGCCTCCGGTTTTCAGGGCGAGGGCAGCCTGCAACGTTCGCTGGCCGCGCTGTCGGAGCTGTTGTGGCAGAAATACCGCGAGCTGCTTGGCGTACGCCTGGATGACAGCGGCCAGCCGCGCCTGGACAGCGAGACCAGCGCGCAGGTGCAGGCGGCACGCCATCTGGTGATGGCCTTGCCGGCCTTCGATGTCATGCTGCAGTCAGCCAATACGCATCCGGCGGACCTGTACCTGGGCCTGTCGCAGTTGGTTGGTTTCGTTGCCGCTACACCGGGCGCGCCACCACCGCCGGTGCTGGGGGCTTATGACCACGACGACTGCCTGCCGGGCTTCACGCGGGCCATCGCTTACGTGCGCGATCAGTTGAACCGGCTCAACGCCAACTATCGCGTGCTGGAGTTCCAGCGCGTCGGTGCCTCGGGCTTCCGCATCCAATTGCCGCGCGGCATCGACACCGGCAGGCTGCTGATCGAACTCGCCCCGCGCGCCGGACAGAACGCGGCCACGCTCACCCAGTGGCTGGGCAGTTCGCGCATGGCCAACGAGGAGCTGATTTACCTGTTGGTGCGTCGACGCTACCCCGGTGCGACAGTGAAAGAAGCGACACCAGCGCAGGTAGCCGCGCTCAACCTTCGCGCCGGCTCGTTCGTCTACGAGGTGGACAACGCCACGATCGAGGGTGAGGACGGTAGCTCGCGGCCGCTGATCAGCGAGGGCCACACTTTCGTCATCCTCGGTGAGCCGGACGAACGCGTACCAGCGGCAATCACTTTGTACCTGCCGCGCGAGGGAGCCCCGCCGCGTCCATGAGCGCGAACGCCGCCGCCTCCAACTTTTTGCTCGGGCGCTTCGCGGCGTTTTACGAGGAAGTCGCACGGATCAAGCTCGCCATCCTCAAGGGCGAGGTGGTCCGGCTGTTGCAGCCAGACAACCCGCACGCGGAGATGGAGCCGCACCAGATGGCCGAGCGCATCGCGCACCGGCTGCTGACCGTGCTGGACCGGCAGTCCCGCGATGTGCAGGCGGCGGCAACGAGCGCGGAACTGGATGCCTACCGGAACACGCGTTACGCGATGGTGGCGCTGGCCGACGAGATCTTTATCCTCGAACTCTCCTGGCCAGGCGCCGAGCACTGGCCCGAGCACTTGCTCGAATACGCTGTCGAGCGAACGCGCGTGGCCGGACGCCGATTCTTCACCCTGATCGAGGACTTGATGGGCGCGGGTGAGCGCACTTTGCTGGACGCGGACCTCGCCGCCGTGTTGCTGCTGGCCTTGCAGTTGGGCTTCCAAGGCATGCATCGCGGCCCGGAGGGACGGCAGAAACTGCGCCAGTACCGCGCACGCCTGTATCCGCTGGCCAGCGGGCGCAAGCTGGGCAGCGTGGAGGCGCACGCCTTCCCGCAAGCCTACGACTACACCGTGGTCTCCGACCGCGACAACACGCGCATCGCGCTCGCGCCCTGGCTGCGCGCCGCGGCCTACGGCGCGATCATCTACGTGGTGCTGTCGTCGCTGGTGTGGCTGCTGCTGACCTGGTCGCTGCTCGACGCGATCAACGGAGCGGTATGAATCCGACTGCCGCGCCAGCTGCCGCATCCACCGCAAGCGTCGCCGGCGGCGGCACCGATCCGTTGTTTCTGTGGTTGGCGGTGCTGGCCGCGCTTGCCTTCCTGCTGATCGCCTGGCTGATGTGGCGGGCGCGTTCGAAAGCGATCGCCACGCGTCCGAGCGGGAACCGTGAAGGGCAGGGACGCTGGGTACGTTTGCGCGATGGAGTGAGGCGACGTTACGCAGTGATCGAGCGCGCGCTGCGCTATCTGTGGGCGCGCCGCGACTGGCGCTATCGCAGCTCGTGGTTGTTATTGATGGGTTTTCCCGGCGACGGCAAAAGCAGCTTCGCTGCTTCGGTGCCCGAGGAGCTGCAGCGTGCCGCACGTCAACGCGAGACCAAACAGGAAACCTATCTGAGCCAAGCCGTGCCCAACAGCCAGTGGCTGTTCCTGGAAAGAGGCATTCTGATCGATCCGGACAGCGTACTGGGCGAGCCGCCCAAGGCGAATGCGGGCGCCGCCGGAGCCAACCCGGCCGACGTGCGCTGGAGCGAGATGCTGGCCGACATCGACAGCCTGCGCCCGGATCGCGCGCTCGACGGCATTGTCTGGGTGATCTCTGCCGAACGGCTGTGCACCGCTACGGCGGAACAGCGCGCGGCGCTAGGGCGTTATGCCTACGCGCGCATCCACGAATTGCAGGAGGCTTTCGCCTACGCGCTGCCGGTGTACGTGGTGTTCAGTCATTGCGACACCATTCCGGGCTTCGACGGTTTCTGGCGTACGCAGGATGCGCGTCTGCGCGGCCAGATCGTCGGTTGGTCGAGTTCGACGCTCGACGACAACGGCCTGCCGGCCGACTGGGTACCCAAGGCCTTCGACAAAGTGATCGACGGCCTGCGCAGCCTGGTGCTGGAGGCAGCCACCAGCAAAGACCACATCGACGACGTCGACGGGTTCTTCCTGTTCCCGCAGCACATGCGCAGCCTGCAGGTGCCGGCGCTGGATTTCCTCGCCACGCTGTTCAAGACCAATGTGTACGAGACGCGCTCGTTCTGCCGCGGCCTTTATTTCGCCGGTGTGGTGGGCGCGAACGAGCAGCCGGACGTGGCCGGGCCGCGCAAGGACGTGTCCTTTATCGAGGGGTTCATCCGTGACAAGGCGCTAGCTGAGCAGCAGCTTGCGCAGCGCACGCAGAAGGGATTGCTGGCACGCAACCGGCTGATCCGGCGCCTTCAGCTGTGCCTGATCGGCATCGCGGTGGCTCTCGCGATCGCGCTGCCATGGAGCGCGGCGCAGGTGAATCGCCACGCGCAGGAGCTGCGTGACACGCTCATCAATATTTCGCTCAACAGTAAGACGCTGGCCCAGCACGGTTGCCTGGACCAGGAACGCATCTACAAATTGGTAGCGCAGATCACTCTGCTGAGCGAGAACACGCGTTACGCGGCCATCCCGCTGTCGTGGGTGGACCGCCGCATCCAGAGCGGCGTCACCGACGTGATATCGAAGAATGCGCTGCAGCAGGTGATCCTGCCAGCGATGGCGTGCAAGCTGACGCAGCGGATCGACGCCCTGTCAGCAGCCACTCTCAAGTTGTCGGAGAACGCGACGGCGCCGGACGCTGTCTATGCCGATTACCAGAAGCAGCTCAAGCAGCAGTTGAACCAGCTGTCTGCGCTGGAAGACAACCTGCAACGTTTCGCCCGCATCGCGCAGACCGGCATGGTCGCGCGGCGCGGTGTGCTGGTGGATTTCGGTGCGCTAGCCGAATACCTCTACGGCAGCCCGCTGCCGGCCGATACCGTGAAGCGCGACAGCCCGCTGGGCGATGCGCTGGTGGCGGCACACTACGCGGACCTGCCGTCCATCTCGGTCGAAATGCGCGAACGCCTGGGCAAGCAATTCGAGCGCATGGCCGCCCAGGCCGAGAGCGATCTGCTGCGCCGCGCCGCGGAGGGTGTGTCCCTGTTGGCATCGCTGCAGGAGGGCAAGCCGCCGCTCCTGGATAACTTGCGCAGCTTCAACAGCTGGCTGGGTTGGGTACACAACCGTTGGCTGCTGAGCACGCCGGTGGACAACCCCTGCACACGCATGGGCGACGAAATCGCGCCAGGCATCGAGGATCTGATCAAACAGCATCGTTACGACCCGAGCCTGCGCAATACGTTGAGCTATTTCGACCAGGAGAGCTGCTATCAGCCGGCGGTGGACAGCCTGCGCAGCGCCACCCTGGCGCCATACGGCTCGCTGTTTGTGATCAATCCCTCCACCCATCGGCTGGAGGGCATCAGCCCGGGTCTGGGGCGCGAGGTCGGCGGCCTGCATGACCTCGCCGCTACCGCTTTCATGCAGATCAAGTCACCGTTGCCATACAGCTGCAATGGTGCCGCTGGCGGATGGCGGCCAAGCACCTTCGACGCCGTGTTGGCACAGCTGCGCGAGTACCAGGAATTCGCCAGCCGCGAGCGATTGGGGCAGGTGGGTGTCGCCAGCGATCAGCCGCTGTACGAACGTCTGGCGCGCACCCAACTGCAGTTAGCGCTGCAGGACAGCCTGGCGCGCAATCAACGCGGACAGGTGCAGGTCGTCGACACTGGCCTGGATGCCTCCTCGCAGTTGGACCGCGAGCTGTCCGAGGAGAGCTCCGGCCTGTCTGCGGCGATCGACCCGCTGCTGCAGTCGCAGCAGCGCATGCGCCAACTGGGCTTCGGCAGCCTTGCGAACGAGATAGGGCAGTGTGCGCAGAACTATGCCTCCAGCATGCTGCTGGACGCATCGTCGCTGGCCTCGTCCAGCCATCTATATGATCCGCCGCTGCCCAGCGGCGGCGATGACAACACGCCGCTGTTCGACCTTGGCACGGTGCCGGTGTTGCAGGGCTACCTCGACCGCCAGCTGCAGCGCGTGCAAGTGCTGTCGCGCTACGCCGCGCCGTTCGTGACGCTGCTCAGGCAGACCCAGGGCGTCGACAACAGCCAGCGCATCAACACGCAAGTCGATGCCTACTGGGGTGGCACCATCAGCGAGTTGAACCGCGCGGTGCAGTTCGCCGATCCGGCGGGACAGGTCGCGCATCTCAATGATTTCTTCATCAAACAGTTGGCCAATCTCACCTATGCCAATTGCGAGGCAACGCTGGCCGCGTACGCGTCGCCATCGCCGGGCAACGATCTGTTCTCCGCGCGGCGCGGGGAGATGGAGAAGCTCACCAAGGCCGCCTGCTCGGGGCGTGGTCAGTCGAGCTCGGACCTGCACTACGCGCGCATCGGCATGCTGTTCAACAGCCAGCTGGCGGGGCGCTATCCGTTTGGGCCGACCGATTCACGCGAGGTATCGCCGGCGGTGGTCAAAGCGTTTTTTGCCTACTACGCCAAGGAGAAGCCGGAGCTCAAGACATGGCTTGAGCACGCGACCGGCGCGCGCGCGGCAAAGATGAAGGCCTTCCTCGACCAGCTCGACGCGGTGGAAACATTCTTCGCCGGTACCTTGTCCGCACAACCGCAAAGCCTGCCGATCCAGGTGAAGGTGGGTTTCCGCGCCTTGCCCGATCGCTCACCGATCAGCAATCAATTGATCGGCTGGACGTTGCACGCCGGTGGCGCCCAAGGCGCGGCCTGGCCCGGTGTGAACGACAATTTTGCGTGGAGCGTGGGCGCGCCGCTGTCGCTGGATCTGCAATGGGCCGACCGTTCGCGCTACATGCCGCTTCCCGATCCTGCGCAGCCGGATCTGCGCAGCAGCGGCTACCACGCGATATTCGAGACCGGCGGTTCGTGGGCTCTGCTGCGCTGGCTGGATGCTCGCGGAATGCCGGCCGAGAGCGGCGCGCTGGACGCGGCGCAGCGGCTGTTGCGCTTCCGGGTACCCGTGCTGGACGGCAACGCGGCGTCTGATGGCGGCAAGGCGAACGACCAGGCCGATCTGTATTTGACCTTGAAACTTTCTGGCACCGACCCGGCCACCAAGGCGCCGGTGCCGTTGGAGGCGCCCGCGTTCCCGCGCGAAGCGCCCGTGCTGTGGTGATGATGTCTGGAGTCGAGCGATGAGCCAGTACGCGCAAGCCAAGACGATGGAGACCACGCCAATGGAGAGCGCGACCGCAACCGTCTGCGACGACGGCGGATACTTCGAACGCCGCCTCGGTCTTTCCCTTGCGCGGTTGCTCGCGCCGCTGGATGGCCCGCAACCGGCTGGCGTGCCGGTGCGCGGCAGCATGGCGTTCCGCATGATCCAGCAGCTGCGGCAAAGCGACGACACCACGCTGCCGATGGGGACATGGGCCATCGAACTTCGGCGTGCCAACTGGCCCAAGGTTTCGCAGCTGGCTGCGGGCACGCTCGACACAGTCGGCAAGGATCTACAGCTGGGCGCGTGGCTGCTGGAAGCCGAGCTGCAGCAATGCGGCTACGCCGCCCTGGCGCCATGCTTCACGCTGTTGCGCGGCCTGTGCGACGAGTGGTGGGAGGCACTGCATCCACGCGACGACGGTGAAGGCTTCGACGCGCGCTGCAACATCGTGCGCTGGATCAACGAGAAGCTGCTCAACACCATCGCACTGCTGCCGCTGGTGGAGGACGACGAGCACGTCGCCAGTTGGTCGCAATGGGAACTGGCCCACTATCACGAGCGTATGCGCGCGGTGAACGGCAACCTGCCGGACGAGGCGCAAGAGGCCGCGACGCTCCATGACCTGCATGAGTTGCTCGCTCGGGTGGACGCCGCGGCGCTACGCGAACGCCACGCGGTGGTTGGCGAAGGCCGCGCCGCCATCGCCGCATTCGAGCAGGCGTTACGCGAACGACTGGGCGCGGAGACACCTTCGTTAGGCAAGCTCGACGAACTGCTCGCACGCATCGAAGCGCTATTGCGCGGCGAGCTGACTCGGCGTGGACCGGCGGCGTTGCCGCCCGTTGCGTCTGCGTCCGGCGGCGATGCGGATGAAGACACTAGTGAAAGCGAAGGCGAGCCGCGAAGCATGGCCAACATGCTCGGCGAGCGCGAACACGCCTATCAAATGTTGACCGAGATCGGCGAATACCTGATGCAAGTTGAACCGCACAGTCCGGTGCCGTATCTGATTCGTCGCGCGGTGGCGTGGGGGGGGTTGAACGCAGCGGAGCTGTATCGGGAGGTGTTTCAGAAAGGGGGAGGGCGCATCGACGTCTTCGATTTACTTGGGGAGCAAACCGATGCCTGACGTCCGGCCAAAGGCCCATCCATCACAAGGGGGATCGCATGCCTAGCCACAATTCCAACTGGACGTGGGCGCCAGTCAAGGAGGGCAACACCACGGTCGGGCGCGTGCGCTACGCCGCATCCAACGCTCAGGACTACCGCAACTTCAAGGCACAGGCCGCGGCGCCACGAACGAACCGCTTCGGTCATCGCCAGATCAATCACGTTGCCGGTGGCGGCATTAAAAAAGCTTACGTGTCGATGAAGCTGCGGCGGCGTATGCCAAATTCGCAACGCGTAGCCCTGGCCGGCATCAACGTGCTCAATCCCGGCTACAACCCGGCTGGTGCGCACAAGGCGCACCTTGCACCCGATGTTTTCGGCGCTCCCAGCCGGCGAGAAAACCTCGCCAATGAACGGCCATCCATCAATCTGCGCGGCCACAAGAAGATCGAGAACCGCATCAATCGGCTGATGAAAACCGTGACCGCGCCGGGCGACACCAGCCCCACGCGCACGCGCGGCGGCCTGGTGGTGTCCGAGGATTACAGCAACGCCGGCCAACCCACCGGGCGCACCTACATGACCAGCATCAAGGACCACACGACCAATACGCGCTCGTACCACAAGCTGACCTTCACCCCGATGTGAGGCCGCACTGATACGTGCGACACGCCGCCTCGTCCATGCCGGGCAACCATGCTGTAGGGCATCTATGCCATCTCATCCTGCCAAAGACAAACTGACACTTCGCCACGCTTTTACGAGCGTGCGCAACAGTGTGCGCTTCTATGTATCGGGCGGCCCTCCCAAGCAGAAGCAGCGACTGGGGAGGCTTGCTCGAAAGGGCTTGAATCCCGCGCTCAGGACCGAACTGAAGCAACTGCGCAGCCAGTGGGTCCCTTGGGCCAGGCAGGGAGGTGGAGGCCAGTACCAGCGCAAGATCCGCGTAAAGACAAGCAACGTACTGACCAATCGCCCAGGAGCGGTGGCGAGTTTCGTCGGCATTGGGCTGGACGAGAATATCGCCACGCGTATCTTGAAGGTGCGCACCAACTGGGCGGGTATTGGCCGGAGAAAAGCCAAGGACATATTCAACACTCGCTCACGCACTGCCGACCTCGTCTGGTACAACCCGCCGCCGAATCCCGCAGCCGCGCCGGGAAGCTGGGAACCGATCGCCGGGCATACGCCCTCGATCAAGTCCGCGGCGATCGGGGGAACGGCGGCTGCGATTACCGTTGGCCATGGCAACGGCCGGCCCGGCAGTGGGCGCGACGGTACCCGTGAATTGGCGGTGGATCGAAGCAGGCAGGATGCGACCTCGCCCACTCCCTTTCTCGACACGTTGGTGATGGGCTCGCTGGCGACCATCAAGTACATGGCCGAGCCGTCGACGCGGCTCGCCCTGGCCAAACCGCACGTGCAGGCGCTGCCGGGACCGCGCTTCGCAGCCCTCACCGGCAACAACGATCTGCGCCAGCCGGCTACCTTCGACAGCATGGTCGAGCACGTGCAGGAAGAGCGCGAGCGCAAGAAGTGGGAAGTCGGTTCGGTCATGCACGGCAACGACCGCCTGAAGGGCATGGTGCCGCCGACGATCCGCAGCTATCTGGATGCGCACGGCAACCAGCCGCATACCGCAATGGAGGCCTTCCGCCACGACCTTCATAACGCCTGGATCAAACCGTCGGTCAACACTTCACCCGAATCGGATACACGCGATCTCACCACCAAGTCGCTGCATCACATGGCGACCAAGACCACCACCACGGGACGCCGACAGCGCTCTCTCAGCGACGCGCGCACGCTGCCCGTAGTCGCACCGCCGAACAGTCGGGGACATTGAGGGAAGCCGCGCCCATCACTCATTACGTCGCACGCCGAACAGGAGGAGTTGTTCATGCCCAAGAAGCGAAATTCAAACTGGACCTGGGCCTTCGTCAAAAATGGCAATGCCAATGTGGGTCGTATCCAGTATGCGTCCAGCACCAAGCAGGAATACAACGCCTTCAAGACCAAGGCCAACCTCACGCGCGGCGTGCCGCGTTTCGGGCAGCGGCAGAAGAATTATTTGGCGGCCCAGGGTGGCGGTATCCGCAAGACTTACGTGTCGGCCTCGTTGCGTCGGCGCATGCCGCGTGCGAAGCGCGCCGACCTGGCTGCGGTCGGCGTACTCAATCCCGCTCACAACCCGCCAGGCGGCGGACACAAGTCGCACCTCGTGCCGGACATCTTCGGCGGTCCCAGCAGCGCGCTGAACCTGGTCAACGAGATGAAGCCGATCAACTTGAGCGGCCACAAACGCATCGAGAATCGCATCGACCGCATGATCAAGGCAGTGACCGCGCCGGGCGACACACACCCCACGACCAAGCGCGGTGGCCTAGTGATGCGG
This sequence comes from Dyella sp. OK004, assembly GCF_900114495.1. Classification (GTDB taxonomy): domain Bacteria; phylum Pseudomonadota; class Gammaproteobacteria; order Xanthomonadales; family Rhodanobacteraceae; genus Dyella_D. The sequence goes on from NZ_FOZI01000003.1 coordinate 408,676, forward strand.
GAGAACTACAACCAGCAGGGCAGGCCGACACAACGTACCTACATGGTGAGCGTGAAGGACCGGGTGAACAACACGCGCGGCTACCACAAGCTGACGTTCACGCGGTTGTGAATCCAGGAGGGCTACGCCAATGGGACATCGAAAATACGAAAGCCCCCAACCCCGGGAGCCGGGATTCTTCAAACCCAGGCGACACAGGCCCGAGCAGGTGTCCACGGGGGCAGACATCCTCCACCACGGAGGCATCGTCGCCGGCCCCTACGGCACGCCGGGCTACACGCACGGCAAAGGCGTATCGCCCGGCCCGCTCCGATCCGCGGAGGGGCGCAAGGCGAAAAGCCTGGAGGTGTCGGCGAAGCTGACCGCCGCCAACCCCATCAAGCGCCAGCCCATCACTATCACGCATCGCGAAGACGAGTATGGCTCGGGCGCGTTCTGGGATCACTACACCACGCGCAGCACCACCGGCCGCGCAACGGAGATCAGCCGTCATCCCGAGGTGACGCCGACCCTCGAAGCGCCTGGCATGAAGAAGCAAGGCAAGTTCAAGGGCGACTTGCCCGGTGGAAGCCCGTCGTCCCGCATAGGGGGTGGCAAGGGCTTGCTGATGATCACCGGCGGAAACTACGGTCTGGATTCGGAAGCTCCGCGCAATCCCAGTCATGTGGTCTCGGGTAGCGCCAGCGAGCGCCATGGTCGCCGCGTTGCGCACGAGAAGGACCAGCTGAAGCAGGCTCAGCAGACCGGGCGGCCGGTACTTGGGATCTGCGGCGGTTCCTGGCGTGTACTGGAGTCTTATGGGGGAAGCACTCTCGGGGTGCAGCCGAAGACGCACCAGACCAAGAAAATGCCGTACCTCACCACCAAGGGTGTGGTGGCCAAGGTTGCCAAAGAGCATAGCCTGGAGGTAACGCCACACACCATGCTGTCCAGCGCGTTCAAGGACGATGCCGGGCATACGCCTGACCAGGTCAATACCGCGCATTGGGCGGTTGCGGAGGAGTCGCGCCCCGGCCGACTCAAAGGGACGCCCATGCTCGGCCCCGAACACAAGCCGTTGCTGACAGTGAGCGCGCGCGGCGGTACATCCGGCGATCCGCCCTACATCAACCGAACCAGCAAGCAGCATGCGCAAAGCGTCGAGGCCTTCGAGACTCGTCACGGCGCGCCGACGATGGGCATCCAGTGGCATCCAGAGGCCTATGGCGGAGATTTTCCAGCATCCCATATCCAGGCCAACAAGCGCTTGCTCAACTGGATGGCGCAAGCCGGCGACGCTTATGAGGCGCGCAGGGACATGACTACCCATTTCAGCGCGGCGGTTGATCCACGGCGTTCCGCGCCCGCGAGCCTTGTTGGCAACCGGGCTTTTGCTGTGGCGCGAAAGAACGCGCAGAAGAGCCTCGGACGCGACGAGGCCGGCGCGATCGAAGCCCACCACGATGCGGCCTCGGAGTTGAGCCGGTGGGTGGGAACGAAACGCCTGCAGCCTGTCTACCTCGCCAAGAACAAGGCGTTCCAGATCGCCCGCAGTAACGCGAAGTTGTGAGAGGTACGCGCGCTGTCCATGACATGCGCGGATACCGCGGAAACATCACATTCACCGCTCGACCGATCATCGCCGCGCACAGGAGTCAGACATGCCCAAAGACAGTCTCAGAACCCGGGTGGCGAACAAATTCGCCGAAGCCAACCGCACCGGTGTCGCACCCAAGGTTAGCGGGCGCGAACAACGCTTGGTCGACGACGTCACGGCCAAGCTCGCCAAGGCCAACGAGACCGGCAACCGCGCGGAGATTCCCAAGCGCTGGACGCCGGTGGTGGCGCGCGTAGCGCGAACGCCGCAAGCCGGCTTCACGCCGGAATTGCTGCGGGCGCAGAAGCAGAAGCTCAAGCCGGTGGAGGAAGTGCGCGTGCATGGCGAGCTGAACAACGTGCACGTCAAGCGCGCAGCCGGCCAGGACGCAGGTTCGTTCGTGGATCTAGCCGCCGACGCGCGGAGTTCCATGCACAGGTTGATGAGCCAGCCAGTCGGCAACAGGATGATGAAAGAAATCGACGCGCGCGTTACGCAGAACCGTGCGCATGCCGGCGACCAAGCCAAGGTTTACATCCGATCGCTCAAGCCCGGCGATGCGTCGAACATGAATGCGCCACACGCAACGCCTGGTGTGGAAGAGGGCTATCGCTTCGACGGCAAGGAAGGGAAGGGCTGGGGTAGTGAGGTGCGCATTAACCCCAACGAGGCCACCGCCAATCGCTTCGTTGGCCTTGGCCACGAAATGGTGCACGCGCACAGGTTGGCCTACGGAAAAGCCGTCGGCGTACCGCAGCTCAACCAGGCCAACCACCCGCTGTTTACCAATCCGACGTCGCAGGGCGCCAACGTCGAGCGTGGCCAGAACGTCGCATTCGGCAAGCATCTGATGGAGGTAGTCCAGACCACTAACCATCTGCAGGAGGAGTTCGAGACTGTCGGCCTGAGCAAGACGCCACGCGGTGCGTTCAACCCGAGCGAGAACATGCTGCGTGCCGAGCACGGGTTACCAGCGCGCACCGATTACTCGAAGACCAAGCCGGGCCAAATGAGCGAAACCGTCGCGAAGGTCGACGAGTTGTTCGACAAGCGCTCCGGCGTGACCAAGGCCTGGCACAGCCTCTCAGGCGGCAAGCCACCGACGCCGGTGAGCGACATGATCAAGCGCTACAAGGATTGAGGACTACGGCTCTCAATCGTTTCAATCGTCATCGTCGGGGACATTTCTATGCCCAAGATTAAAGGCAGTACTTCCTGGGACAATGCGATCGCGCCGCACGTGAAGGGGAGTGGCGCTTCACAGGCGGGCTTCCAGTCCAAGAAGGGTATCAAGACGGTCGCGCCTAGAAGCTACAGCGCTAACCGCGAGAGGCAGCTGTTCCGCCATATTTCCACGCGGCTGTATTTCCACGCCAAGAACAAGGCGAAAAAGAAGGGTCTCGACAACCCGGTGGAAATCCAGATGATGCGCGCCGGCACCAATGTCTTCATTGGCAGCAACGAGGACGACACCGCGCACACCATCCACAAGACGCTCTCCTATCAGGACACCACGCGCAAAGCTTTGGTGGACAAGAGCTACTTTGCCACCAAGAAATCCGCCGGCGGACGCATCACCAGCCGGCATGCCAGCAAGCTGGAGTCCCGCATGTTCGACAAGAGCGGGCAGAAGAAGTGGGTGAAGGGCGGCAAGGGCGTGGATGCGGCTTCGCGCACGGCAGCGGCGTACTCCGCCAATCTGCTGCGCGACAAGGAGCCGGAGTTCCTCGACATGACGGACAAGAAGGCCGTGAAGCAGGCCTTCAAAAGCAAGGGTAAGGTCTTCATCGTACACAGCGACCGTACCCAGGAGGGGCGCCATGTCGAGGAGAAATTCATGGACCTGCTGGAGACCGGTGGGCATAAGACACGCGCTGTCATCGGAGGCAAGATGCGCCCCTGCCTGACCTGTTCCGGCCGTATGAGCCATACCAAATCCGAAGGGCACGACGTGGATTTCGGCAACGAACCGGGCAAGATCTGGAAGAGCCGCTACGAATCCCAGCCCAAGGAAGTGCGCAAGTCGACGGCCAAGCTCGCGCAGACCAAGCACACGTTCAAATCGAAGGCAGGGTTTGGTTACGACGCGGAGTCGGATTCGGATAGCGATTGAGCTGTTCTTTTCGCGCGCACATAACCTCCCAGGTTATTGCTTCGCCAGATTTCATGGCTACGTTATGTGCAAGCACATTGGGCATGGGAGGGAATATGCAGCTGTCATTTTGGCATTGGGCGATTTGCGCTGCATTGATCGCAGCTCCGGTACAGGCTGGGCAAGAGGTTGGTGACTACAGAAGTTTGCCAAAGGATCTTGCCGCCGCCGCGACGGCCTATGATCTCGCGCAATTCAAATCCAATCGGCCCGAACTCGAGCGGCTCCTGGCCGACGACTACACGCTGGCGGGCTCAAGCGGCAAGAACCAGACGAAGGCGGAATACATCGCCGATGCGGTGGCTCCGGGAAGCAAGACCAGCTATGTCGCCATCAGCCAGCAGGTAACCAAGGTTTGGCCGGGCGGTGCTGTGCTCGGCGGGATGGTCGATGCCAAGGGCTACAACCACGGCAAGGCATTTTCGATTCGCGCCCGCTTCGTCGATGTCTGGGCGAAACGCAACGGCCAGTGGCAGGTGATCTTCACGCAGGTCAATGAGGCTCCGTGAGCGCAGGTGCCGTAGTGCCGGAACATGATGACGTTTACCAGTGCACAACGAAGCTAAGGCAAAACATTTAGATCCAGCCTGAGGGAACTCACTCTCGGGAGCGGTGGCGTACATCTTGGCTGGTGCCAATAACGTCACTCGCGCAAAGTGATCAGGGAGCGCTATCGCGGGTGCCGTTTGCCATGCGCAGGATGTCGCTCATCCCACGCCAGAGGCTCTTCGTCACTTCGTTCTTGCTCCCCTGGACGTCCCTTGTGAAAGTGAGACGGCAACGCGCAGGTCTTGTTGTCGATCTTCTTTCTCAACGCTGATCCAAGGCAAGACACACATGTCAAATCGCTCATTGGATCTGGACGTCCTGCGCAACCTTCCCATCGCAGGCATCTTCTTCTGCTTCTTCTTAGCGCTGAGCTCTTTGCCAGCGGTGGCAGCAACGCTACCCGGGCAAACGGAATCGACGGCTAAAGCCACTCCGGCGCCGACCCTTTTTCAGCCCGAGGCCGTATGGCCAGGCGGCGATGATTCAGCGCCTGCCTTCATGCCCGATGGCAGGACCGTGTTCTTCACTCATAGGGATGTCGCCATCACGATCATGATGTCCACGTTGCATAACGGCATCTGGTCCAAGCCCAAAGTTGCGCCGTTCTCGGGCAAGTGGCGCGACATCGAACCCGCCATGGCGCCGGACGGCTCCTACCTGGTCTTTGTCTCTAACCGACCAATGAAGGCAGGCGGTGCGCCCCTGACCGGCTATTTTGGCGGGCAATCGCGACCGGGCGCGGGCGGCAATATATGGCGGGTCGACCGCAAGGGTGATGGCTGGAGCGAACCAGTGCGGCTCCCTGACATCATCAACAGCCATTCGGCGATCTATTCGCCTGCCGTCGCCGGTGATGGCAGCATCTACTTCAATCAGCCGGACCCCGTGACCAGGAAGAGTCATGTTTACCGCGCGCAAGCCAAGAGTGATGGCTTCGAGGCACCCATCCCGCTATCGATCAGCGACGGAACCCATCCGGGCTACGACGTGGCCGTAGCCCCCGACGAATCGTTTCTCATCTTCTCCGCCAGTCGTGTGCCGGCAGCGAAGGACCAGTCGTTGCTGTTCGTCGCTTTCAGGCAAAACGGCAAGTGGACTGAGCCACAAGCGCTCGAGCCACACCTTGAGGGACTCGAGTCCCGGCTCAGTCCTGACCTCAAGACTCTCTATTTCGAAGCGGATGAAGCTTCCGGGGCAAAGACGCATGGCCGGATCTTTCAGGTCCCGTTACATGCATACGTCCCTTCACACTGAGAGCGGTGCGCTCACGCTTGGTGTTAATCCCTTGGTCCTTGGCAGACTCCCAGCGTGGAGTTGAGCAACACGTCTCAGTTTCTGCATGGGGTGATGCCGTCGAGCAACGTGGTCGGAACTACCCGTGCCACCGGGTAACAACAAATCATCATTTATAAGTGGCTCGATGCGCCATGGATTTCCCTATGCGCCACGGATTTAAAGTTCGCAAATCAATTCAATGAATTAGTGAGTCTCAGCGGGCGCGACTCTCGGTAGCAATATCAAGTTGGCACCGAGTTCGCATTTCGACTCAGGCGCCGCGCACTGGCACTAGCAATTTCATCCGGGGCGACGCATCGGGTGGTTTTTCGGTCGAATGCCCGAAACCACAAGAACTTGCGGCTTGCAAAGTCGGATGCATTGTTTAAAGAATCTATGAGGGAGGGGGTATCTCGGGCGTTCTGTTCGCCGCACGTGGAAGTGCGAGCACTTAGTGCCAGCCCCGTCGTAACAGCCATCGTTTTCCAAGGATTTGACACGCCGCTCGCGCTTTCGCGAAACGGCGTCCCTCAGTTTTTACAGGAGTACGCATGTCTACCGGTTCGCGCTCGTCGGAAACGTTGTACGAAGTGGTGGTCAACCGGGATGGTCAGTATTCGACCTGGCCGGTGTTCAAGGTATTGCCGCAAGGGTGGGCCAAGGCGGGCAAGCAAGGGGCTAAGGCAGCTTGCCTCGAATTCATTGGCACCGCGTGGACTGACATGCGTCCGACATCACTCGGCGCTAGCGTGCGCCGTTAGCGTCGCCGAACGTTTCGCGTTGCGTTCCGGATGACCCCGTCGCGGGTCGTCCATATGCCCCTGAGGGGAGGGGAGTTGGCTGCAGGGTCAGCCATGGATTCCGGATCCACTCGGTCGTATCGACGACCGGGATGCGGAGCCATGAGCCAGTATGGATGCATCGCTCGTGAAAACCGTTCTTTCGTTTGCAGGACAGGGGTCTCATCACGTTGGGATGGGGCGTGAATTGTTTGAAGGCGACGCATGCTTCCGCGCGAGCATGCAGCACGCCGACCGCCTCGTGCGCGAGCGCTGCGGCGAATCCGTGCTGGCGGTGCTGTACGCAGAAGGCGGCAGCGCGAACGTTCCGCTGACGCGCCTGCTGCACAGCCATGTCGCCATCTTCATGGTGGAGTACGCGCTCGCGATGTCGCTGCTCGAGCGCGGCCTGCGCTTCGATCTAGTGTTGGGCGCGAGCCTGGGAACCTACGCCGCAGCTGCCGTGGCGGGATACATCGACGCGGACGCCGCGCTGCTGGCGGTGATCGAGCAGGCGCTCGCCGTCGAAGCGCATGCCGAAGCGGGGCGCATGATCGCGGTGGTGGGCGAGCCGGGGCGTTACCTCGATGCCGAACTGCTTGCCCTATGCGAAGTCGGCGCGCGTCACTTCGCCACGCATGCCGTGCTTTCACTGCCAGAGGCCAACGGCGCGGCCGTGGAATATCTGCTGCGCCGTCGCGGTATGGCATTTCAGGAGCTGCCGGTTGCGTTTCCCTTCCACTCCCGCTGGATCGATGCGGCGCGGACGCCGTACGAGGCATTCCTGCGGAGCTTGACCACGAAGGCCGGTCGCGTGCCCATCGCCTGCTGCGCGGCAAGGGATGTACTGCACGACTTTCCGTCCGGCCATTTCTGGTCCGTCGTGCGCGATCCCATCCGCCTGCCGGAAACGCTGGCGGCGATCGGTGCGCCGGAAGGTTATCGCTACGTCGACGTCAGTCCCGCCGGGACGATGGCGACGCTCTTGAAGTACGCGTTGCCGGAGGGAACGGACGTCCGTTCGATCGTGTCGCCCTCCGGCGGCGATCTCGCACGACTCGATGCATTGGCGGCACCGCGAACGGCCACGCGGCCGGTGCGGAATGGACAGGTACGTAATGGACAACTACCGGAGTCACGCAGCATGAAGGCAGTCATCTTTCCAGGTCAGGGTTCCCAGTTCAAAGGTATGGGCAAGGAGCTGTTCCCGCTCTTTCCTGAGCAGGTGAGGAGCGCTTCGGAGGTTCTCGGCTATTCGGTGGAAGACCTCTGCCTCAACGACCGCGAGGGCCTGCTGTCCAAGACCCAGTACACGCAGCCCGCCTTGTATGTGGTCAACGCGCTGCATTACTACCGGGCGCAGGCAACCCAGGAGGAGGGCGGCAACGCGAAGGCCCCCATGTTCTTCGCCGGCCACAGCCTCGGCGAGTACAACGCCCTGCATGCGGCGGGCGTGTTCTCCTTCGAGACGGGCCTGCGCCTGGTCCAGAAGCGCGGTGAGCTGATGGGACGCGCGAGCGGCGGCGGCATGGCCGCAGTGCTGGGCATTTCGGCGCAGGAGATCCGCGGCATGCTTGATGAGCATCGCCTCGATGGCATCGACATCGCCAACCTCAACACGCCGACGCAGACGGTGATCGCGGGCGACCACGAAGCGCTCGCCGCGGCGGCGCAACTGTTCTCGAAGATGAACCTGCGCTACGTGCCATTGAACGTCAGCGCGCCCTTCCATTCGCGGCACATGCAACCGGTGCAGGCGGAGTTTGCGCAGTTCCTGCGCGGGTTTTCCTTCGAGGCACCCAAGGCCACCGTGATCGCCAACGCGACCGCGCGACCGTACGACGGCAGCCGCATCGCCGACACGCTGGCCCGGCAGATCGCGAACCCCGTGCATTGGGTGGACTCCATCCGCTATGTGATGGGCAAGGGCGAGGTCGAGTTCCAGGAGTTGGGTGCCACGATCCTGTCGAGGATGGTGAACGAGATACGCAGCACGCAGACGCCGATCTTTGACGAAGCGGAGTTCGATGACGAGGAAGACGACTCGATCGCCATAGCCATACCTTCCGTCGTACCCCGCGCGGATGGCAGCGGAATCCAAGTGGAGACCATCGCTACGAAACATGGCGCAACCTCCGCAATCGAGGCTGCCTCTCTCGGCAGCGCCGTGTTCCGTCGCCGCCACGGCGTGCGCTATGCCTACATGACAGGCGCGATGTACCGGGGCGTCGCCTCGGCCGAGCTGGTCGTGCGGATGGGCAAGGCCGGTTTCCTCAGTTTCTTCGGCGCCGGTGGCCTGTCGCCGGCGAAGATCGAGGCGGCCATCGTGCGCATTCAGGCGGAGCTGAACGCGGGGCAGCCCTATGGCATGAACCTGCTGGCGAACTACGAGTACCCCGCGCAGGAAGAGGCGGTAGTCGAGCTCTACCTGCGCTACGGCATCCGCAACGTCGAGGCCGCCGCGTTCATGCAGATGACGCCCGCTCTGGTGCGCTTCCGCCTGCAGGGGCTGCAGCGCAACGCGCAAGGCGAGCTGGTCTGCACGCACCGCGTGATCGCCAAGGTGTCGCGCCCTGAAGTCGCGCGTGCTTTTATGAGTCCGCCGCCGAAAGCGATCGTCGACCGTCTGCTCGAGCGCGGCCTGGTCACGGCGGAACAGGCGGCCTGGTCGAAGTCGATTCCGATGAGCCACGACGTCTGCGTCGAGGCCGATTCCGGCGGTCATACGGACGGTGGCATCGCGGCGGTGATGCTGCCGCCGCTGCTGCGGCTGCGCGACGAACTGCAGGCCGAGAACGCCTACGCCGAACCGATCTGCATGGGCCTGGCCGGCGGCATCGGCGGCCCCGAAGCCGCCGCCGCAGCCTTCCTGCTCGGCGCCGATTTCATCGCGACCGGCTCGATCAATCAGTGCACGGTGGAATCGGGCATGAGCGCCGACGGCAAGGCGCTGCTGCAGGCGATGGACATCCAGGACACCGAGTACGCGCCGGCGGGCGACATGTTCGAGATTGGCGCGCAGGTGCAGGTGCTGAAGAAGTCGGTGTTCTTTCCGGCGCGGGCGAACAAGCTGCTGTCGCTCTATCGCCACCACGAAAGCCTCGACGACATTCCCGAGCGCACGCGGCGGCAGCTGGAGACGACGTTCTTCAGGAAGACCTTCGACGAGATCTGGGCCGAAACTCGCGCCTACTTCCATTCGGCGGGCCTGCCGCACGAGATCGCCAAGGCCGAGGCGAACGCCAAGCACAAGATGGCCCTGGTGTTCCGCTGGTACTTCGCCTACTGCACGCGCATCGCTATGGAGGGCAAGGGCGACGACCGCGTCAACTACCAAATCCAGACGGGCCCCGCACTGGGTTCGTTCAACCAGTGGGTGAAAGGAACGGCGCTGGAGCCATGGACCGCGCGCCACGTGGACGACATCGCCGTCCGCGTGATGGACGCGGCAGCTGAGCATCTCAACCGTTCCTACGCGCGGCTACGCCGCGGCTGAAGTCGGATATCGGCACTGGGTACAGGAAGGCACGAGCATGAACGTCGGTCAGATCCCGCAAAACCAGTCGTCCACACCGCCAACCGCGGCACGCGAGGACATCGCCATCGTCGGCATGTCGTGCCGCTTCCCGGGCGCCGAAAACTACGCGCAGTATTGGCGCAACCTCAGCGAGGGACGCTCCAGCGTGAGCGAGGTGCCGGCGAACCGTTGGGACAAGGATGCGTTCTACTCCGCCGACGTGCGCGAGCCGAACAAGTCGACCAGCAAGTGGGGCGGCTTCATCGACGGCGTGGAGTACTTCGACGCCGACTTCTTCGGTATATCCGCACGCGAGGCGGCGGTGATGGACCCGCAGCAGCGCATCATGCTCGAGCAGGCATGGCACTGCCTGGAAGATGCCGGCTACGATCCGCGCGCGTTCAGCGGTACCCGCACCGGCGTCTACATCGGCGTCTTCACTTTCGACTATCGCGACCACCTGGGCCGCGCGCTCGATGCGATCGAGGCTCACGTCGCGACCGGCACGCATACCGCCCTGATCCCCAATCGCATCTCCTATTTCCTCAACCTGCACGGCCCCAGTCTGCCGGTCGATACCGCGTGTTCGAGTTCGCTGGTGGCGCTGCACAAGGCCGCCCATGCTATTCGCCGCGGCGAATGCGAGCAGGCACTGGTGGGCGGAGTGAGCGTGCTGTGCAGCCCCACGCATTTCATCTCGTTCTCCAAGACCGGCATGCTCTCGCCGGACGGCAGTTGCAAGACCTTCGACGAGCGTGCGAACGGTTACGTGCGCGGCGAAGGTGCGGCCATGGTGCTGCTCAAGCCGCTGGCGAAGGCGATTGCCGACAATGACCGGATCCTGGCCGTGCTGCGCGGCTCGGCTATCAACCACGGCGGCCATGCACGCACGGTCACCTATCCTGGTTCGCTCGCGCAGTCGAATGTCGTCGCGCATGCCCTGCGCGAAGCCGACGTGCCAGTGGGCACGGTGAGCTACGTGGAGGCGCACGGCACCGGCACGCCCAAGGGCGATCCGATCGAGATCGAGGGGCTGAAGATGGCCTTCGCCCGCGTCGCCGCCGAGCGCGGCGAGGTGCTGGACGAGCGCTCCTGCGGCGTCGGCAGCGTCAAGGCCAACGTCGGCCACCTCGAAGCGGTGGCGGGAATGGCCGGCCTGATCAAGACCATCCTGTGCATGCGGCACGGAGTGTTTCCGCCCCTGGTGCACTACCGCAAGCTCAATCCGCGCATCACGCTGGACGGGAGTCCGTTCTTCATCGTCGACGAAGCTCAGCCCTGGGTGACCGGTGCCGCGGAGGATGGCCAGTCGATCCCGCGCCGTGCGGGCATCAGTTCCTTCGGCTTCGGTGGTGTGAATTCGCACGTCGTTGTCGAGGAGTACCCCGGCGGCTACGCACCGGCCGATGCAGCGCCGTCGTTGCGCGAGCCCGCGCTCATCGTGCTTTCCGCGAAGACCGCGCCGGTATTGCGCGAGCGCGCGCGGCAGCTGCTCGATGCGCTCGCTTCCGGCGACATCGGCGAGAAGGACTTGGCCGACCTGGCGTACACGCTCCAGGTAGGGCGGCAGGCGATGGCCGCGCGCCTGGCTACGGTGGTCGATGCGGTGGCGACGCTGCGCGATCGGCTGGAGACGTGGCTTGCCGATGGTACGAACGACGGAAGCGTCTTCATCGGCGAACTCATGGCCGAGATGATGGCATTGGCCGTCGACGCGCCGCCGGTGTCACCCGATGTCGATCTCGTCGCGACGGCGCAGCGCTGGGTGCATGGCCAGGTCTTCGACTGGGCCGCTCTGCACGTGTCCGGCCCACGCCGGCGCCTGGCCTTGCCGACCTATCCGTTCGTGCGGGAAAAACACTGGGTCGAGATGAAGGCCGCATCCGATGCGCAGGCGGCGATCCACCCGCTCCTGCACAGTAACACCTCGAATGTCGGGGGGCTTCGTTTCACCAGCCGCTTCACGGGGCGCGAGAGCTTCCTCGCCGACCACGTCGTGCTCGCGCGACGCACCCTGCCGGCCGCGGCCCAGTTGGAGATGGTCCGCTGCGCGGCGGAACTCGCGTTCGCCACCGCAGGCCGTTGCCGCGTGGAGAACGTCGTGTGGCTGCGTCCCTTCGTGGCGGGAGACGAGCCCAGGGAATGCCACGTCGCGCTGTTTCCCGAAGGCGACGGACGCTTCGCCTTCGAGATCTACGACGATGTCGACGACGGCACCGTCTATAGCCAGGGCGTGGTGGTGAAGCAGGCATCCGGCCCGGACGCCGTCACCCACGACCTCGCGTCGATACGCGCGCGCTGCGGTCGTCCTCGTCGCGATGCGAACGCGTACTACGCGTGGTTCGAGCGGATGGGTCTTGCTTACGGACCCGCGCATCGTTCGCTCGGCGAACTCTTTGTCGGTGAGGCGGAAGCGCTGGCGCGCATCGTCCTGCCCGAGACGTCGAAGTCGTCGCAAGGCGATTACAGCTTGCATCCCAGCGTGCTCGACGCGGCGCTGCAAGCGACCATCGCCTGTCTCGTGGAGCAAGGTTCCGATACCAGGCTCGCGCTTCCGTTCGCGCTCGCATCGCTGGAAGTCATGGCGCCATGCAACGCCGACCTGTGGGCAGTGATTCGCCGCGAACCCGGTCATCGCCCGGGTGATGCGCTGAACCGGTTCGAGATCGATCTGTGCAGCGACGCCGGTACCGTATACGCGCGCCTTCGCGGCTTCTGCCTGCGCGCGGTGCACCAGGCGGACGAGGAGGCGACGCGGACGGCGTTGCTCGTGCCCGCGTGGCATCCGCGGTCCGCGACGGCGGGAGCCAGTGGCCATGCGCAACACGTGGTCATGCTTTGCGCCGCTGCGCCGTCGACCGACGTACCGCTGCGCCTGCACGGCGTGACCTGCATCGACATCGACGAGGATGACGATACGGCGCGGCGCTACGAATCCGCCGCCGCGCTGCTGCTGGAAAACATCCAGGCCATGGTCCGGCAGCCCGGGCGGCACCTGATTCAGATCGTCGTGCCGCAAGCGGGCAGTGGGCAGCTGATGGGCGGCCTCAGTGGCCTGCTGCGCACCGCGCAGCGAGAGAATCCGCGCATCGTCGGTCAGGTCATCGAGGTCGAAGCAGGGCAGGACATCGTCCAGGCTATCGTCGAGAACCGCGACAGCCTTGTCTCGCACATTCGTTACGTGGAAGGCGTGCGACAGGAAGTGCACTGGACGGAAGTCGCGCCGCCATTGGCCACGAACTCACCCTGGAAGGTGGGTGGAACCTATCTCATCACCGGCGGCGCGGGTGGCCTGGGCAGGGTTCTTGCGCGCCGGATCGCCGACGTAGCGAAGGGCGCCACGCTGGTGCTCACGGGTCGCTCGCCACGGACTGACGCACTGGAAGCCAGCTTCTCCGATATCGCAGCGGCGGGCGCCACGGTGCGCTATCGCCAGCTCGACGTAGGCGATAGCGAGGCCGTGCTGACGTGCGTGCGCGAACTCGCGGCGATCACCGGTGGCCTCAACGGCATCATCCACGCGGCGGGCCTCCTGCGCGACAGCCTGATCGTGCGCAAGACCCGCGACGAACTGCGCGACGTGTTGCGCGCGAAAGTCGAGGGTACGCTGCATCTCGACGAAGCCAGCCGCGAGCTGGACCTCGACGTCTTCCTCTGCTTCGCGTCGACCTCCGGTGCGCTCGGCAATGTGGGGCAGGCTGACTACGCGGCCGCGAACGCCTTCATGGATGCCTTCGCCCGCCAACGGGCGGAGTTTGTCGCCCAAGGGCTGCGCCGAGGCCGCACGCTGTCGGTGGACTGGCCGCTATGGGAAGAGGGCGGCATGCGCGTCGACGAGGCGACCCGTGTGGACATGACCGCGCAGACCGGCCTGGTGCCGTTGCGCACGGCCAGCGGTCTCGCCGCGCTGGAACAGGCGCTCGCGATGGATGCGCCGCAAGTACTGGTCGCCGAGGGTGTGATTGGTCGCTTCATGGCCTCGCTCGCGGACGTTCCGGTCATGCCGTCGGCACCGGCCGAAGGGCCCGGCGCGCCATCCGACGATCTGCGCGACAAAGCCGTGCGCTATTTCGTTCGCCTGCTGGCCGGCACGCTCAAGCGGTCGGTGGATAGCATCGATGCACGGGCGCGGATGGAAGCCTACGGCATCGATTCCATCTTGGTGATGGAACTGACCCGTTCACTGGAACAGGTCTTCGGATCCTTGTCCAAGACCTTGCTGTTCGAATACCAGACCATCGCCGAGCTTGCCGGGCATTTCCTCGACGCGCATCGCGATCGCATGACCGAATTGCTCGGCGAGAACACGCAGGAAACGCCGGTAACAGTTGCACCGCGGAATACCGCCGAACCTGTCCAGACACCGGCGTCGCTCCGCCCTCGCTTCGGCGCGGAGCAGGGTGCGCGCGGTGACGTGGCAAAGGTGGTGCCGGATACGCCCGCAGACGCCGTGGGCGAGATCGCCATTGTCGGCGTCGCCGGACGCTATCCGCAGGCCGTCGACCTGGAAGCCTTCTGGGCAAACCTGAGCCAGGGCAAAGACAGCATTACCGAGATTCCGTCCGAACGATGGGACTATCGCGATTACTACGACGCAGACCGCGACGCGCCGGGCAAGACCTACGGCAAGTGGGGCGGTTTCATCGACGGCGTGGACCGCTTCGATCCCCTGTTCTTCAACATCTCGCCGCGCGAAGCGGAGTTGATGGATCCGCAGGAGCGCCTGTTTCTCGAATGCGTGCACGCCACGCTGGAAGATGCGGGCTACACGCGCGAGAACGTCGCCGAGGATGGCAATGTCGGTGTCTTCGCCGGCGTGATGTACGAGGAATACCAGCTTTACGGCGCGCAGGAGCAGGCGCGGGGCAACAACCTCGCGGTGTTCAGTAGCCCCGCGTCAGTGGCCAACCGGGTCTCCTACTTCTGCAACTTCAACGGCCCGAGCCTGGCGCTGGACACCATGTGCTCGTCGTCGCTGACGGCGATCCATCTCGCCTGCCAGGCGATCCAGCGCGGCGACTGCGCGGTAGCGTTGGCGGGCGGCGTAAACGTCTCGATCCATCCGAACAAGTATCTGATGCTGGCCCAGGGCCGCTTCATCTCGGGCAAGGGCCGCTGCGAAAGCTTTGGTGAAGGCGGCGAAGGCTACGTGCCGGGTGAGGGCGTGGGTGCGGTGTTGTTGAAGCCGCTGGCGCAGGCGCAGGCCGACGGCGATCACATCTACGGTGTCATCAAGGCCACCGCAGTCAATCACGGCGGCAAGACCAACGGCTACACCGTGCCGAATCCGAACGCGCAGGCGAAGGTGATCGAGCGTGCGCTGCGCAGGGGGGGTGTCGATGCGCGCGAAATCAGCTATATCGAGGCCCACGGCACCGGTACCAGTCTCGGCGATCCGATCGAAATCGCGGGGCTCGCCAAGGCATTCCGCCATTGGACGCGGGAGACGGGCTACTGCGCGATCGGTTCGGCGAAATCGAACATTGGCCACTGTGAAAGCGCGGCGGGCATCGCTGGTGTAACTAAAGTGCTGCTGCAACTAAGGCATCGGCAGTTGGCGCCCAGCCTGCATTCGGCCGTGTTGAATCCGAACATCGACTTCCATGCCACACCTTTCGTAGTGCAGCAGGAACTCGCTGAGTGGCCGCGACCGGTGATCGACGGTCGCGAACGGCCGCGTATCGCGGGCATCTCTTCGTTCGGCGCGGGCGGCGCGAACGCTCACGTGGTGATCGAGGAATACACGGCGCCCGTTCTTGCACAAGCGACGGGGCCGGCCCTCGTTGTGCTCTCGGCACGCCATGAGGATCGCCTGCGCGAGCAGGTCGAGCGCCTGCTTGCTGTCATTGAGGCGAACCCTGCGCTTGCGCTGCACGACCTCGCGTACACCTTGCAGGTCGGCCGCGAGGCGATGGATGAACGCCTGGCGCTACTCGTGCATTCGCTGGACGAACTGCGCGCGAAGCTCGCCGCCCACATCGCCGGGGAAACGGCGATCGACGGCCTCTACCGCGGACAGGTCCGTCGCCACAAGGAAGCCTTGTCGGCCTTCGCCGGCGACGATGACGTGGACGCCATCGTTGATGCGTGGATTGCCCGTGGCAAATTCGGCAAGTTGCTGGACCTGTGGGTGAAAGGCCTCGCGATCGACTGGCGGCACCTGCGTGGTGACACGCCGCTACGGCGTGTCAGTCTGCCCAGCTATCCGTTTGCCCGCGAGCGCTACTGGATCCAGACCGGTGATGCGCGACCGGTGGTTGCCGCCGGTGCGAACTTGCACCCTCTGCTGCACCAGAACACGTCGGACCTCGAGGGGCCGCGCTTCAGCTCGCGCTTCAGTGGCCACGAGTTCTTCTTCGCCGACCATGTGGTGAGTGGCGCGCGCATGCTGCCGGGCGTCGCTCAGTTGGAGATGGCCCGGCGAGCAGTTATGGAGGTCGCCGGTAAAGGCTTCGAGCCGCGTCTGAAGAACGTGTCATGGATGCGGCCCATCGTCGCTGGTTCCGAAAGCATCGCGCTGCATGTCTCGATGTATCCGGAGGCGGACGGTGCCATTGGCTTCGAGATCCACGGCGATGGCGACGAAGGCGTCATCTACGCGCAAGGCACAGCCTTCGATGGGCACGCCGCGGAAGCGGTGGCCGGTCACGATCTAGCCGTGTTGCGTCAGTCGTGCACGTCGACGCATACGACGGCGGAGTGCTACGCCGCGTTCTCGCGCATGGGCTTGAACTACGGCCCTAGCTTCCAGGGCGTACGCGAACTCCACACCGGTGCCGGACAGGTACTCGCACGCATCGCCGTGCCCGCAGCGGCGCCGGTCGATGGTTACGAGTTGCATCCCAGTCTGCTCGACGCCGCGTTCCAGGCCACGTTGGGCTTGCAACTCCCCGTGCCCGCGGCGGCGGTGCCGCGAGTACCCTTCGCCCTTGGTGGTCTGCGCGTGATGCGTTCGTGCGCGGATGTCGCGTGGGCCGTCGTTCGTTACAGCAACGGCAGCAGCGCAGACCAGGCCGTGCCGAGACTCGATATCGACCTTTGCGACGAGCAGGGTGCCGTCTGCGTGCGCCTTACCGAAGTTGCCCTGCGCGCGATGGCCGCCGTGGCGAGCGAGCCAGCCGCGCCCCGTACCATGCTGCTGGAACAAGCATGGACGGTGAAGGCGGCGCAGGCCGTTATCGGTGAGCCGTTCGCAAGCCATCTTGTGATGGCCTGTGGCGTCGATATGGGCGACGCCATGCACGGACTTCCTGGTGCAACGCTTGTCCTTGCTCCTATGGATGGAAGCTTGGCGACGCGTTTTGAAGCGTCGGCAGCCATGCTGCTCGAACGACTGCAGTCGCTGACGACGCAAGGTGGCATGCACCGCGTGCAGGTGGTGGTGCCATCCCAGGGCGACAACCGGCCACTGGCCGGCCTGCTCGGCATGCTGCGCACGGCAGGGTTGGAAAACCCGCGCATCCTCGGCCAACTGATCGCGGTGGAATCCGGACAGAGCGTGGCCGCGGTGCTGCTGGAAAACCGCGACGATGACGCGCGCCATGTGCGCTACGTCGATGGCGCGCGCCATGTCGCGAGCTGGACGGAACGTCAGCCCACGGCAGCCGTATCGCCGTGGAAGGACCACGGCGTCTATCTCGTCACCGGCGGCGCCGGCGGGCTTGGCTCGATCTTCGCCGAGGCGATCGCCCGCGAGGTGCGTAACCCGGTGCTGGTGTTGACCGGCCGATCGACGCCCGATGAGCGCATCCTGGCAACGATCCACCGTCTGGAGGCACTCGGCGCGGTGGTGCGCTATCACGTCATCGACGTCGCCGATGTCGATGCGCTGACCGCAGTGGTGTGTGGCATTCCTGAGGAATTCGAAAGCCTCGACGGCGTCATCCACGCTGCGGGCGTACTGCGCGACGGCTACCTCGCGGGCAAGACCCGGCAACACCTGCGCGACGTGTTCGCCGCCAAGGTGGCGGGCACCTTGAACCTCGACGACGCTACCCGCGACATCCCCCTCGACTGTTTCGTCTGCTTCTCGTCGATCGCGGGTGCGGCCGGCAATGTGGGGCAGGCGGACTACGCCGCGGCCAACGCCTTCATGGATGCTTTCGCGCACGAACGTGCCGACCGGGTGGCGCGCGGCGAGCGCCACGGCCGCACGCTGTCGGTGAACTGGCCGCTGTGGGCCGAGGGCGGCATGCGCGCCGACGAGGCGACCCGCACCATGCTGGCGCGGCAGTGGGGTATGCAGGCGATGGGCACGGCGAATGGCGTGGAGGCTCTGCGCCGCGCGCTGGCGACGGGCTTGAGCCAGGTGCTGGTGATCGAGGGCGAGCCCGCGCGTATCCGCGAGGTGTTCCTCGATGCGCCGCGTGTGGCGGCGATGCCTGAGGTGCGCGTTGTAGCGGCATCGCCGGAGCGGGCCACTCCTCCCACGCATCCCTCTAATGATGGCTTGCGCGATGCGCTCAAGCGGGCACTCACGGCGATGGTCTCGTCGCTAATCAAGGTGAAGCCGGAAGACCTCGACGGCGATACCTCGCTCAGCGAATACGGTTTCGATTCGATCTCGCTGACCGGCTTCGCCAACGCGCTGAACCGGCAGTACGGCCTCGAGCTGATGCCGACGCTCTTCTTCGAGTACCCCACGCTGGATGGCCTGGCCGGGTACCTGGCGCGCGAGCATCGAGACGTGCTGGCTGCGCGTTTCGCGGCGCCGGTCGTAGCGGCGCGCGTTCCCGCTTCGGTCGCGCAAGCGCTCCATCACGAATCCATCCCCACATCCACGCGCGCACGTACTCGCCGCGGTTTCATCGCCGCGGTATCCGCGCCGTCGCCCGCGGCGAAGGAACCAGTGGCGATCGTCGGCATCAGCGGCCGCTTTCCGCAGGCCGAGGACATCGACGCGTTCTGGCGCAACCTGGCGGAAGGCCGGGATTGCATCGGCGAGATGCCCGCTGCGCGGGCGGACTGGCTGGCATGGCATGGCGAACGCGCGCCGGAAGCCAGCGCCGGTCGCGCCGTGCGCGGTGGTTTCATCGACGGTGTGGACGAGTTCGATCCGGCGTTCTTCGGCATCTCGCCGAAGGAAGCCGAACTGATGGATCCGCAGCAGCGGTTGATGATGATCCACGTGTGGAAGGCGCTGGAGGACGCGGGCTATGCCGCCTCTGCGCTGGCGGGCAGCAACCTGGGCCTCTACGTGGGCACCATGCCCAGCGGATACGCCATGCTGGCCAGCCGTGCCGGCGCGGCGATTGAAGGGTATTCGTCAACCGGCACGGTGGCCTCGGTCGGCCCCAACCGGATGAGCTACTTCCTTGGCGTGCACGGACCGAGCGAGCCGGTGGAAACCGCGTGTTCCAGCTCGCTGGTCGCGCTGCGCCGCGCGGTGCTCGCGCTCGAGCGCGGCGATTGCGCGATGGCCGTTGCGGGTGGCGTCAACACCATCGTCAATGCCGAATTGCATATCAGCTTCGAGCGCGCCGGCATGCTCAGCGAGGATGCCCGCTGCAAGACCTTCTCGGCCGACGCCAATGGTTATGTGCGCGGCGAAGGCGTGGCGATGCTAGTGCTGAAAAAGCTCTCCGACGCCGAGCGCGACGGCGATCATATCTACGGTTTGGTGCGCGGCATCGCGGAGAACCACGGCGGCCGCGCCAACTCCCTCACGGCACCGAATCCCGCGGCGCAAGCGGCAGTGATTCGCCGCGCACACGAGATGGCCGGGATCGATCCGCGCACGGTGACCTATATCGAGGCGCATGGCACCGGCACACCGCTGGGCGATCCGGTGGAAGTGAACGGGCTGAAGGCCGCGTTCCGCGAGCTTTATGCGGCGACCGGCGGGAGCGATGTCGCTGCCGCGCACTGCGGTCTGGGTTCGGTGAAAACCAATATCGGCCATCTCGAACTCGCCGCGGGCGTCGCCGGTGTGGTGAAGGTGTTGTTGCAGATGAAGCACCGCACCCTAGTGAAGAGCCTGCATGCCGAGGTTCTCAATCCCTATATCGATCTGGCGGGCAGCCCGTTCCATGTGTTGACCGGCGCACGCGAGTGGACGGCGCTGCACGATGCGCAGGGCCGGCCAGTACCGCGGCGTGCGGGCGTGAGTTCGTTCGGCTTCGGCGGTGTCAATGCGCACGTGGTGCTGGAGGAGTACGTGGCACCCGCAATGGACGCTGTCACAACCACGGGTCCGGTAGCCGTGCTGCTGTCCGCCCGCGATCGCGACCGGTTGCACGAACAGGTACAACTTCTCGCCGATTTCGTCGCCTCGTCCGCGACGCCCGTCGCCCTGGCCGATCTCGGCTACACCTTGCAGGCCGGTCGCGAGCCGATGGAGGAACGCCTCGGCTTCGTCGCCACTTCGCTGGACGACCTGCATGGCAAGCTGACGCGCTTCCTGGATGGTACCGGCGAAGCGCATCTCGGCCGGGCCGACAAACTGCGGGATGCCGCCGGCGAAGACATGGACGGCACGATCCAGGAGTGGATCGCGCAAGGTCGGCTGGATGCGTTGGTGGGACTGTGGGTGCAAGGCTACGCCATCGACTGGCACCGCCTGCACGCGGGTCGCACGCCGCGCCGCATCAGCCTGCCGACATATCCGTTCGCCACGGAGCGGTACTGGGTGTCGCCGGGCGCGGTCGCATCACGCTCCCGCGTGGCGATGCTGCATCCGCTCGTACACAGCAATACGTCGACGCTTGCCGGGCCGCGCTTCAGCAGCCGCTTCGGCGGGAACGAGATCGTGCTTGCCGACCATCGCGTCGGCGGCCGCGCGGTGTTGCCTGGCGTGGCCCAGTTGGAAATGGCGCGCTTCGCGGTGGACACGGTCATGGAGTCCAGCACCACGCTGCATTTGAAAGATGTCGCATGGATGCGACCCGTGGTCGCCGGCGACGAGGGCGTGGCGCTGCACCTGTCGCTGTATCCGGAAGACGGCGGCAACATCGCCTATGAACTTCATGCCGACGGTGACACGGGCCTGGTCTACGGCCACGGCATGGTCACCACGATGGCCAGCGGTCCGGCTCCGGCTTCCCACGACATCGCAGCCTTGCGCGCACGCTGCGCATCGCGGCATTTCGACGCCGCGGCGTGCTACGCCGTGTTCGACGCGATGGGGCTCGGCTATGGCGAAGGCTTCCGTGGCCTGGTCGAACTGTTTGCCGGCGACGGCGTAGCGCTCGCCAGGATTGCGTTGCCGGAAACGTGGCGGACCGAAGGGGGCGCCTATGCATGGCCACCGGGTCTGCTCGATGCGGCCCTGCAGGCATCCATCGGCCTGTACCTCGGCGTAGGCGGCGACACGTCGCCGCTGATGCTGCCGGTGTCGCTGGCGGCGCTCGACGTGCTGGGACCGTGCGCAAATGCGATATGGGCGGTGGTGCGTCAGGGCGACGTCACGGGTGTGGTGGACATCGATCTGTGCGGCGACGATGGCGTGCCGTGCCTGCGCTTCCGCAAGCTCGCCTTCCGCATCGCGGAGCCGGGCGTTTCCGTTCCTGTTCCGGCAGCGATCGATCATCCGATGGAGCATCCCGTCAACGACATCCTTCCCGAACCGGAGCCTGCTGTCGCGATGGCGAGCAGCGCCGAGGATGATGACGTATTCCAGGAGCGCGCCACGCGCCACTTCGAGCGATTCCTGTCGACGGCGCTGAAGCTGCCCCTGCACCGGATCGATCGCCGGGCGCGCATGGAGACCTACGGTATTGACTCGCTGATGGTGCTCGACCTGACGCGCTCGCTGGAAAAAACCTTCGGCCCACTGCCGAAGACGCTGTTCTTCGAATACCAGACCCTGGCGGCACTGGCCGGCTATTTCACGCGGCAACATCGCGAGGCGCTGGCCGCCTTGCTCGGCGAGCGGCGGAGTGTGGCCGCCGCCGTGTCGGCGGCGGTCGCGACGAAGGTCGAGAAGGCGATCTCCTTGCCTCAGGCAAGCCGGGCGCGTTACGACATGCGCAGCCGTGCCGACAAGGTGGGCAGCGAAGACGCTGGTGTCATCGCCATTGTCGGTATGGCTGGCCGCTATCCGCAGGCCGCCGATATCGCGGCGTTCTGGGCGAACCTGAGCCAAGGCATCGACAGCATCACCGAGATACCTGCTGACCGTTGGGATCACGCCCGTTACTTCGACGAGGATCGCAACGCGCCGGGCAAGACCTACGGCAAATGGGGCGGGTTCATCGACGGCGTGGACCGCTTCGATCCCCTGTTCTTCAACATTTCGCCGCGCGAAGCGGAGCTGATGGATCCGCAGGAGCGGCTGTTCCTCGAATGCGTGCATGCCACGCTGGAGGACGCGGGCTACACGCGCGACAACGTGGCCGAGGGCGGCAACGTCGGCGTCTTCGCCGGTGTGATGTACGAGGAATACCAACTCTACGGCGCGCAGGAGCAGGTGCGCGGCAAGCCCCTGGCAGTGGCGGGCCATCCGGCGTCCATCGCCAATCGCGTCTCCTATTTCTGCAACTTCAACGGTCCGAGCATGGCGCTGGACACGATGTGCTCGTCGTCGTTGACGGCGATCCATCTCGCCTGCCAGGCGATCCAGCGCGGCGACTGCGCGGTGGCATTGGCGGGCGGCGTAAACGTCTCGATCCACCCGAACAAATACCTCACGCTAGCCCAGGGCCGCTTTATCTCAGGCAAGGGCCGCTGCGAGAGCTTCGGCGAAGGTGGCGAAGGCTACGTGCCGGGTGAGGGTGTGGGCGCAGTGTTGTTGAAGCCGCTGGCGCTGGCGCAGGCCGACGGTGACCACATCTACGGCGTGATCCGCGCCACCGCGGTCAATCACGGCGGCAAGACCAACGGCTACACGGTGCCGAATCCGAACGCGCAGGCGGAAGTCATTGAACGCGCCCTTCGCAAGGGCGGCGTGGATGCTCGCCACATCAGTTACATCGAAGCGCATGGTACCGGCACCAGCCTTGGCGATCCCATCGAGATCGCTGGCCTGTCGAAAGCCTTCGGGCATTGGACGCGGGATACGGGTTACTGCGCGATTGGTTCGGCGAAGTCGAACATCGGCCATTGCGAAAGCGCGGCGGGTGTCGCCGGCGTCACCAAGGTGCTGTTGCAACTCAAGCATCGGCAGTTGGCGCCCAGCCTGCATTCGGCCGTGTTGAATCCGAATATCGATTTCGAGACCACGCCGTTTGTGGTGCAGCAGGAGCTCGCAACCTGGCCGCGGCCGGTGATCGATGGCCGCGAACGCACCCGCATCGCCGGTATCTCCTCCTTCGGTGCGGGCGGTGCGAATGCCCATGTCGTGATCGAGGAATACGTCGAAGCGGTTGCGAATGCGCAGGAAAGCGGCCCCGCGATCGTGCCGCTGTCGGCACGTGACGAGGATCGGCTGCGTGAACAGGCACAGCGGTTGCTCGCGGCCATCGAGGCGAATCCGGAGCTTCCGCTGCACGATCTCTCGTACACGCTGCAGGTCGGCCGCGAAGCGATGGACGAGCGTCTTGCGCTGCTGGTGCATTCGCTGGACGAACTTCGCGACAAGCTGGCGGCCTGGCTGGCCGGCGAGACCGCTATCGACGAGTTTTACCAGGGCCAGGCCAGGCGCAACCGCGATGCCCTGGCCGAGCTGACCGACGATGACGATATGGATGGCGCGGTGCGGGCCTGGCTTGCCAAAGGTAAGCACGGCAAGTTGCTCGCGCTGTGGACGAAGGGTCTGGCGTTCGACTGGCGCAGCCTGCATGCCGATCGTCATCCGCGCCGGGTAAGCCTGCCCACCTATCCGTTCGCCCGCGAGCGCTACTGGCTTCCGCTGGATACGGCGCCGTCGGTCGCGTCATCCGCCGCCGCGCTGCATCCTCTGTTGCACCGGAATACCTCGACGTTCGCCCTGCAGCGCTTCAGCTCGCACTTCACGGGCCGCGAGTCCTTCCTTGTTGACCATATGGTGCGTGGCAGCCGTGTGCTGCCCGGTGTCGCGCAACTGGAGATGGTGGTTCGGGCCGCTCGTGAGGCGCTGGATGGCGACGAGCGACTGAGGCTGGTGGACGTGGTGTGGCAACGGCCGGTGGTGGTCGATGCGGATGGGTTGGAAGTGCACGTCGGCCTGCTGCCGCAGGACGATGGCGCGATCCGCTTCGAGATCTTCCATGACGAAGCAACGGTGTGCGCCGAAGGTTCGGTTGCGCTCGTCGCGGCAGGCGAAACGCTTGCTGCATACGACATCGATACCCTGCGGCAGGCATGTGATGCGTTGCGGCTGGATGCGGCGCAATGCCACGAGGCCTTCGAGCGCATGGGACTGGTCTATGGACCTTCCCTGCGAGCCTTGGCGGAGATTTTCGTGGGGACAGGGCAGTCCCTGGCTCGCATCGCACTGCCAGCCGGCATAAGTCTGGAAGGTTATGCCTTGCATCCGAGCCTGCTCGACGCGGCACTTCAGTCCACCCTCGGATTGGCATCATCCGCTGGCGACACGCTCTGGTTGCCCGCGACGCTCGCTTCGCTGGACATCCATGCTGCGTGTGCCACGCATATGTGGGCCGTGGTGACGCAGCACGACGAGTACGACGCAGCACGACGGACCTTCGATATCGACCTGTGCGACGAGGCAGGCAGGATCTGCGTTCGCTTCGGCGGACTGGTTCTGAGGCAGGCGCCTGCCGCGAGCGAAGCTGCGCAGGTTCTCCTGGCCACGCCTGCGTGGCAGGTCCGGAAGGTCTCCGGCGTTATGGCAAGCGCTGCCGCAAAACATGCCGTACTGCTCTGCGGCCTCGCGCCGTCGGAGCTGGAGCAGGTGCGCACGACGTTCGTCGACGCGACGAGCGTCGCTATCGGCGACGATCCCGCGCAGGCGTACGAAACGGCGGCAACCGCGCTGCTCGAAACGCTCCGCTCCTGGGCCACCGAGCCCAGCCCCTGCCTGGTGCAGGTGGTCGTGCCCACGCAGGGCGCCGGCCAGCTTATGGCGGGACTGGAAGGCATGCTGCGTACAGCGCGGCTGGAGAACCCGGGTATCCGCGGCCAGGTGATCCGCGTCGAGGCGGGGCAGGACGTGGTGCGCGTGCTCACGGAGAACGGCGGCGACGACACCGTCTCGATCCGCTACGCGGATGGCGTGCGCCAGGTGGCAGCGTGGGTGGAAGCGGCGCCAGCGTTGGATGCGGTGCCGCCATGGAAGGTGGGCGGCACCTACCTCATCACCGGCGGCGCCGGCGGCCTCGGCCTGATCTTCGCCCGCGACATTGCGCGGCGAGCGCCGGGTGCGATCCTGGTGTTGACCGGCCGTTCGCCGCTGAGCAGCGCGACACAGGCGGCCCTCGATGAGCTCGCCGCGCTCGGCGTGCATGCGCGTTATCGCCCGCTCGACGTGGGCGATCGCGAAGCCGTGCTCGCATGCGTGCGCGAGATCGCCGACGCCGACGGGCTGGATGGCATCGTGCACAGCGCAGGTGTCCTGCGCGACGGTTTCATTCTGCGCAAGACGCATGACGATCTGCGCGACGTGCTGCGCGCGAAGGTCGCCGGCACCTTGTGCCTGGACGAGGCGAGTAGCGAACTCGCCCTCGACGCTTTTATTGTGTTCTCGTCCCTCGCCGGCGCGATCGGTAATGTGGGGCAGGCCGACTATGCAGCGGCGAATGCGTTCATTGACGCCTTCGCTCACCAACGCAACACGCTGGTCGCGCAAGGCCAACGCCATGGCCGCACGCTGTCGGTGAACTGGCCGTTGTGGGAGCAGGGCGGCATGCGGGTCGATGCCGCCACGCGGCGCCACCTGTTGCAGGAAAAGGGCATGACGCCCCTGGCGACGGCTGACGGCTGCGACGCCCTGGCCCGGGCCTGGTCGCTGGATTCGCCGCAGGTGCTCGTCGTGGCGGGTGACCCGGAACGGCTTAGGGCGGAAGTCCTGGGTGTGGCGCCGATGGTTGAGGCGCGCACACCGGATCGCATCGAACACCGCAGCGCGCCTGCGCCGGAACGACAAGCGGAAAGCCTCGACGCAACGGCGGGGGATCTGCGCGAACGCAGCGTGCGCTACCTGGTGCGCATGCTGTCGGCCACGCTGAAGCTGCCGCCGCAGCGGATCGATGCCGAGGCACGGCTGGAGGCCTATGGCATCGATTCGGTGATGACGCTGGATCTCACTGCGCGGCTCGAGCAGGCCTTCGGGCCACTGCCGAAGACGTTGTTCTTCGAATACCAGACGATCGCCGCGCTGGCGGATTATTTCCTGCAACACCATCGTGCGGCGCTCGCCAAGCTGCTGGGGGAAAGCTCCGCCGTCACTGCGCCTACATCCACTGGCACGGTGCCTGCGCCGGTCGCACCAGTCGCCGCGAGCCGTCTGCGCACGCGCTTCGCCGCACGGGCCGACGCACCTGAGGACGGCATCGCCATCATCGGCGTCGCCGGCCGTTACCCGCAGGCGCGCAACCTCGAGGAGTTCTGGACCAACCTCAGCCAGGGGCGCGATAGCATCACCGAGATCCCGGCCGACCGCTGGGATCACAGCCTTTACTTCGACGAGGATCGCAACGCGCCGGGTAAGACTTACGGCAAGTGGGGCGGTTTCATCGACGGCGTGGACCGCTTCGATGCGCGCTTCTTCAACATCTCGCCGCGCGAAGCGGCACTGATGGATCCGCAGGAGCGCCTGTTTCTCGAATGCGTGCACGCCACGCTGGAAGATGCGGGCTACACGCGCGAGAACGTCGCCGAGGATGGCGACGTCGGTGTCTTCGCCGGTGTGATGTATGAGGAATACCAGCTCTACGGCGCGCAGGAACAGGCGCGCGGCCGTTTCGTCGCCGCGCCGGGCAGCCCGGCGTCGATCGCCAATCGGATCTCGTATTTCTGTGACTTCCACGGTCCGAGCCTGGCGCTGGACACCATGTGCTCATCGTCGTTGACGGCGATCCATCTGGCCTGCGAAAGCCTGGCGCGCGGCGGTTGCGTCGTGGCCATCGCCGGTGGCGTGAACGTCTCGATCCACCCGAACAAGTACCTCGTGCTGGCCCAGGGCAAGTTCATTTCCGCCAAGGGCCGCTGCGAGAGCTTCGGCGAGGGTGGCGAAGGTTACGTGCCGGGCGAGGGTGTGGGTGCGGTGCTGTTGAAGCCGCTGGCGCAGGCGCGGGCTGACGGCGACCACATTTACGGTGTCATCAAGGCCACTGCGGTCAATCACGGCGGCAAGACCAACGGCTACACGGTGCCGAATCCGAACGCGCAGGCGAAGGTCATCGAGCGCGCCCTGCGCGCTGGTGGCGTGGATGCGCGCCACATCAGCTACATCGAAGCGCATGGCACGGGCACAAGCCTTGGCGATCCCATCGAGATCGCTGGTTTGTCGAAGGCATTCGGTCATTGGACGCAGGACAGAGGCTACTGCGCGATCGGTTCGGCGAAGTCGAACATCGGCCATGCCGAAAGCGCGGCGGGCATTGCGGGGCTGACCAAGGTGCTGCTGCAGCTCAAGCATCGGCAGTTGGCACCCAGCCTGCACTCGGCCGTGCTGAATCCGAACATCGACTTCCATGCCACGCCATTCGTAGTGCAGCAGGAACTCGCTGAGTGGCCGCGACCGGTGATCGACGGTCGCGAGCGGCCGCGTATCGCGGGCATCTCCTCGTTCGGCGCGGGTGGGGCGAACGCCCATGTCGTGGTCGAGGAGTACGTGTCGCCCGCCGTGACGCCGGTATCGGCCGGTCCGTCGATGGTGCCGCTCTCCGCCCGCGACAAGGAACGCCTGCGCGAGCGGGCGCGCGAACTGCTCGCGTGTTTGGCGACGCCGGACATCACATTGGCGGACCTCGCGTATACCTTGCAGGTCGGGCGCGAAGCCATGGACGAACGCCTGGCGCTGCTCGTGCACTCGCTGGACGAACTGCGCGACAAGCTGACCGCCTGGCTTGCCGGCGAGACCGCCGTCGAGGGCCTCTACCTTGGGCAGGCGCGGCGCAGCGCCGGTGCGCTCGCTGCGCTGGCGAGCGACGACGATATGGCGGGCACGGTGGCGACCTGGTTCGCGCGGGGCAAATACGACCGCCTGCTCGACCTGTGGACGAAGGGGCTCCATCTCGACTGGCGACGCCTTCGTGGCGACGACGTACACCCGCGCCGCGTCAGCTTGCCGACCTATCCTTTCGCGGGCGAGCGTCACTGGCTCCCGGCGGGCACGGCACAGCTTCCATCGAGCGTCGACCACGCGAGCATGCCGGAGGCATCCGCCGGCCCGATCGAGACACTGATGTTCCGGCCGGCGTGGGCGGCTCGCCCGATCGCCGCCAGCGACGGCGACAACTTCGCCTCGCGTCTCGTGCTGTTGTGCGGACTGGAAGACGGGCAAGCAGCGCGCATCCAGGAGCGGTTCCCGGAGGCGACGTGTCTTGTCGCGCCCACCGCAGCAGATCTTGCCGCGTCTTTCGAAGCGGCGGCGGCGATGTTGCTCGAAAAGCTGCAAGGATTGACTGCCCAGGCGGGCCGCCACTTGATCCAGATTGTCGTGCCGCGTGAAGGCGAGCGGCAGGCGCTGGCGGGACTGGATGGCATGCTGCGCACAGCGCGGCTGGAGAGTCCGCGCCTGATCGGCCAGCTGATCGCTGTGGATGTTGGACAGGACGTGGTCCGCGCGCTGCAGGACGACGGCGAAGCGCCGCGCGTGCGCCACCTGCGCGGCGAGCGGCAAGTTATCCATTGGATGGAAGCGCGCCCCGCGACGCATCCCGCCTCACCATGGAAGGACCGTGGCGTCTACCTGATCACCGGCGGCGCTGGCGGGCTGGGCCTGATCTTCGCTCGCGCGATCGCCAGCGAAGTGCACAACCCGGTGCTGGTGTTGACCGGCCGTTCGGCGCCGGACGAGACCATCCGGGAACAGCTGCGCCAGCTCGAGGCACTGGGTGCTGTCGTGCGGTACCACGCGGTGGATGTCGCCGACGCCGAATCTGTCGCTGCGCTGGTGCGCGGCATCCCGGAGGAATTCGAAAGCCTCGACGGCATCGTGCACAGCGCCGGCGTGGTGCGCGACAGCTTCCTTGTCGCGAAGACGCACGAGGAATTGCGTCAGGTGCTGCGCGCCAAGGTGGCGGGCACGTTGAACCTCGACCGGGCAAGCCACGACATGGCGTTGGATGCCTTCATCTGCTTCTCGTCCATTGCTGGCGCGATAGGCAGCGTGGGGCAGGCCGACTACGCAGCAGCGAACGCGTTCGTGGATGCCTTCGTGCACGAGCGCGCAGAGCGGGTGGTCCGCGGCGAACGCCGTGGGCGCACGCTGTCGATCAATTGGCCGCTATGGGCCGAGGGAGGCATGCGGGTGGATGCCGCCACGCGGACGATGATGCGCCAGCAGTTGGGCATGCATCCGCTGTCCTCGGAAGAGGGCGTGCGGATCTTGCGCGACGCGTGGACGAGCGATGCCCATCAGCTGCTGGTGGTAGCTGGCGAACCGGAGCGCATCCGCGATGCCGTGCTGGGCACGGCATCGCCGACGACGGTGGAACGGCCCCTTGCAGTGGCGGAGGACGAAGAAATCGCGGTGACGGCAGCATCGTCGCGCGAGGCGCTATGGCAGTCATTGGCGAACCTCGTGTCGTCGCTGATTAAAGTGAAGCCCGAGGACCTCGACGGCGAGACGACCTTCAGCGAATACGGCTTCGATTCCGTTTCGCTGACCGAATTCGGCAACGCCTTGAATCAGCATTACCAGCTCAGGCTGACGCCGACGGTGTTCTTCGAACATCCCACGCTGAACGGTTTGGCCGATCACCTCATGCGCGATCACGGTGTTGTGGTCGCTTCGTCGCCGGTGCGCACTCGCGCCGTGGCGAACGCTTCCGTTGCATCGGTGAGTGCGCCGTCGCCGAGAGCAACGCAGGAGCCTGAGCCCGCGCCAGTCATCGACGAACCCATCGCCGGCGAATCCATTGCGATCGTCGGCATGAGCGGCCGCTTCCCCCACGCAGCGGACATCGACGCGTTCTGGCAGAACCTGCGCGACGGCCGCGACTGCATCGACGAGATCCCGCCCGCACGCTGGGACTGGCGCAGCCTTCACGGCGATCCGGGCCGCGAAGCGCACCGGACCAACATCATCTGGGGCGGCTTCATTGATGGTGTCGACGAGTTCGATCCCATGTTCTTCGGCATCTCGCCGAAGGAAGCCGAGCTGATGGATCCGCAACAGCGGCTGGTAATGATCCACGTGTGGAAGGCGTTGGAAGACGCCGGTTACGCCAGTGCCGCGCTGGCGGGCAGCGATACGGCGGTCTACATCGGCACCGGTGCCACGGGCTACGGCAGGCTGATCGATCGCGCGGGGCTGGGTGGCGAGGCCTATGCCTCGACCGGCGGCGTGCCTTCGGTTGGGCCCAATCGGATCAGCTTTTTGTTCGACTGGCATGGTCCGAGCGAGCCGGTGGAAACGGCCTGCTCCAGCTCGCTGATCGCGATCGCGCGCGGTGTCGCCGCCATCCGACGAGGGGATGCGTCGGTCGCGGTAGTCGGCGGCGTAAACACCATCGTGACGCCAGAAGCGCACATCAGCTTCAGTAAGGCGGGCATGCTGAGCGCGGACGGCCGCTGCAAGACCTTCGCTGCCGAGGCCGACGGCTACGTGCGCGGCGAAGGCGTGGCGATGCTGGTATTGAAGAAGCTCGCCGACGCCGAGCGCGACGGCGACCATATCTACGGTCTCGTACGCGGCGTCGCGGAAAACCACGGCGGCCACGCCAATTCGCTGACGGCACCCAATCCCACGGCGCAGGCCGAGGTGATCCGCAAGGCGCAGCGGCAGGCCGGTGTCGATCCGCGCACGGTGACCTACGTCGAAGCGCATGGCACCGGCACGCGACTGGGCGATCCGGTCGAGGTGCAAGGGCTGAAGGCGGCGTTCGGCGATGAGGCGGTCGCTGCGCCGTATTGCGGGCTCGGTTCGGTGAAAACCAACATCGGCCACCTTGAACTGGCGGCGGGCGTCGCCGGTGTGGTCAAGGTGCTGTTGCAGATGAAGCACCGCATGCTGGTGAAGAGCCTGCACAGCGACCGGCTCAATCCGTATCTCGAACTCGACGGCAGCCCGTTCTACGTGGTGCGCGATGCAGGCGAATGGGCGCCATTGCGTGATGCGCGTGGCCAGGTGCTGCCGCGTCGCGCGGGCGTCAGTTCGTTCGGCTTCGGCGGGGTGAATGCGCACGTCGTGCTGGAGGAGTACCTGGCGCCGGTGACGGCCAGGGCATCGAGCGAAGGGCCGGTGGCAGTGCTCCTTTCAGCGCGCGACGAGGAACGGCTGCGCGAGCAGATTCGCCTGCTGCTGGATTTCGTCACGAGCGACGTGGTCGATCTGGCCGACCTCGCCTATACGTTGCAGGTGGGACGTGAGGCGATGGAGACGCGGCTTGCGCTGGTCGTGACGTCCATGGACGAGCTGCGCAACCAGTTGCGCTTGATCGTCTCCGGCGGCAAAGAGGCTGGGCGCGTCCATCGCGGCACAGCATCGCGCGGACGCCGAGATGCCACGCACGATGCGCGGACGGTCGCTGCTTGGGTCGAGGCTCACGATTTCGATCAGCTCCTCGATGCATGGGTACAAGGCCTGGTGTTCGACTGGCGCAGTCTCTACGGGGCACGCACGCCGCGCCGCATCAGCCTGCCCACGTACCCGTTCGCGCGAGGCCGTTACTGGGTGCCGGATGCAACGATGCCGAGCCGTGGTGGAGTGGCGGAGCCCGCAGCGAGTGGTCACGAATGGCTGCTGCTGCCGACCTGGCAGGTCGTCGAGCCGAAGCTCGCACCGTCTGCGCAGGAAGGACGCAGCCTGATCGTTGGCGGCTCACCCACGCAACGGGCCGCGCTGCTCGCCGCGTTGCCGGATGCGGCGGCGCTCGAATGGCCCGCGCTGGCCGATATCGCAGCGATCGAGTATCGCTTGCGCGCATCCGGCTCCTTTGACCGGCTGGTCTGGCTGGTGGATATCAACGAGGCCGGCGCGTCCAATGACGACGAGTCACTGGTCGACGCGCAGGGACGCGGCGTCATTGCCGGCTTCCGTCTCATCAAGGCGCTGCTTGCACTTGGCTTCGACAAGCGTGCGCTCGATTGGACCATCGTGACCGTGCAGACGCAGGCCGTGCACGGGTCCGACGCCATCGCGCCGCGGCATGCCGCCGTGCACGGTTTCGCAGGTGCGGTGGCGAAGGAATTCGCGCACTGGCGCCTGCGCCTGCTCGACCTGGCGCGCGAAGGCGCGTGGCCCGTCGACACGATGTGCCGGCTGGTCGATGAGCCGCGTGGCGCCACGCTGGCGTGGCGCGGCGGCCAGTGGTTCAGGCAAGTGCTGTCGCCCATCGATGCGGCCTCCGTTGAGGGCGCATCACCGTATCGCGAGGGCGGCGTCTACATCGTCATCGGCGGTGCGGGCGGCATCGGCCAGGCCTGGAGCGAACACATGATCCGCACGTACCGCGCGCGGATCGTCTGGATCGGGCGTCGGCCCGAAGACGACACCATCGCGCAGGCGCGGGCCCGATTGGGCGCGTTCGGCCCGATGCCGCTCTACATTGCGGCCGACGCTTCCGACCGCGCGGCGCTGGAGCGCGTCCGCGAGGAGGTGCTC
Organism: Dyella sp. OK004; assembly: GCF_900114495.1. Classification (GTDB taxonomy): domain Bacteria; phylum Pseudomonadota; class Gammaproteobacteria; order Xanthomonadales; family Rhodanobacteraceae; genus Dyella_D. The sequence goes on from NZ_FOZI01000003.1 coordinate 441,112, forward strand.
GCGTGCCATGGAGCGATCCATGGCGTGGTGCATGCGGCGATCGATTTGCTCGACAAGAGCGTGGCCCAGATGGACGAGGAACGTCTGCGCGCGGGACTGTCGGCGAAGGTCGATGCGAGCGTGAGGATCGCTCAGGTGTACAGCGCCTTGCCGCTGGATTTTATGTTGTTCTTGTCGTCGCTGGCTGGTTTCGTGCGCGCGGCGGGGCAGGGCAGCTACGCGGCAGGCTGTACCTTCAAGGACGCTTACGCGCTGCATCTGGCCAAGCGCCTGCCGTATCCCGTGAAGGTGATGAACTGGGGTTACTGGGGCAGTATCGGCGCGGTCGCTTCGGACGATTATCGCGAGCGCATGGCGCGGCAGGGCATCGGCTCGATCGAGCCTGGGGAAGGTATGCGGGCGCTCGACCGGCTGTTGCGTTCGCCCATGCCGCAGCTCGGGTTCCTGAAGGCGACGCGGGAGGATGTCTGCGGCGGCGTGTTCGACTTGGTCGGCGATGCACGAGTCAGCCTGCATCCGGCCCGCTTCGACTCGCTGGCGCAGACGCTGGCCCAGGGCGCCGCGCCGGTTTTCCCGGGCGATGCCGCACAGCTTGCGGCGGAGGGCAGGGAGATCGACCGTCTCGCGCTCGCGATCCTGCGTGGTGAACTGCAGGCGCACGGCTTGACGGATCCGGCGCTCGTCGCGTCGCGGCATGCGCGCTGGCTGCGCCACAGTCTGCGCTGGATCGCAGAGGCCGAGTTCACCGCCGCACCGTCGCTCGAGCGCGCATGGGCCGCATGGAACGAGCGCAAGGCGGCCTGGTTGGGCGCGGGCAACGTACGTCAGGCCCAGGTGGCGCTGGTAGACACAATGCTGCGCGCGTTGCCCTCGATTCTGCAGGGGCGTGTTGAGGCTACGGCGGTGATGTTCCCGGACTCGTCCATGCGGCTGGTCGAGGGCGTGTACCAGGGCAATGCCGTGGCCGATCACTTCAACGACGTGCTGTGCGATGCCGTGCTCGCCTTCGTGGCGGCACGCGTCGCGCGCGATCCGGCGGCGCGGATCCGCATCGTCGAGATCGGCGCCGGTACCGGCGGCACCAGTGCACGGGTCATGGCTCGGCTGGCGCCCTACGCGGAGCACATCGGGGAGTACTGCTACACCGACCTGTCGCGTGCGTTCCTGCTGCATGCCGAAGGCAAATATGGCCCGCATTACCCGTATCTCGCGTACCGGCTGCTCGACATCGGCAGCCCGCTGGAAGGGCAGGACATCAAAGTCGGGGCCTACGACCTCGCCATCGCCACCAACGTACTGCACGCCACCAGGGACATCCGCGAAAGCCTGCGCAACACCAAGGCCCTGCTCGGCGCGAACGGCCTGCTCATGCTCAACGAACTGGCCAGCTGCGAGCTGTGGTCGCACCTGACATTCGGCCTGCTCGACGGCTGGTGGCTGTATGAGGACGAGGCGCTGCGCATATCGGGTTGTCCGAGCCTGTCGCCGGCGCGCTGGGATGCGGTGTTGCGCGAGGAAGGCTATCGCCACGTGCATTTCCCGGCCGAGCCGGCGCATGGCCTGGGGCAGCAGGTGATCGTGGCCGAGAGCGACGGCGTGAGCTTGCAGAAGCGGCTCCTGAAGGCAGGTGCGGCTGCGAGTGTGTCTGCGCGCGTGGATATCGCCACTGTCTCGCATCCCGCCGCAGCGGCGCCGGTGCGTTCGAGCGCCGATGCAGCGTCGCTGCGCGAACGCTGCCGTGCGCGGCTGGCGAAGCTGGTCGGCAAGGCGTTGAAGATCCCGGCCAGCGAGATCGACACCGCGACGGGGCTGGACCGTTACGGCATGGATTCGATTCTCGTGCTGGAACTGACTCATGCCCTACGCGCGGCGTTCGAAGACATCGGCATTGAGGACCGGGTCACTTCGACGCTGTTCTTCGAACACCCGACGATCGACGCGCTGGCCGATCATTTCGTCACGACCGAGTCGGACGCGATGGCGCGTTGGACGGGAACGGAGGCACGCGTCACGCCGTCGGTCCGCCCACACCCGATGCTCCATCGCGACACCTCTGACGCATCGGCGCGGCGCTATGCCAGCCATTTCGATGGCGAAGAGTTCTTCCTCGCCGACCATCGCGTGCAGGGACGCCGCGTGCTGCCCGGCGTGGCGCAGCTGGAAATGGTGCGCGCGGCCGCTCAGGCGGCGATGCCCGGTTCGGCGCGCGTTCGTCTCGGGAAGGTCACGTGGGTGCGGCCGGCGGTCGCGGATGAGGCGGGACTGTCGCTCAACCTTACGCTGATGCCGGAGCAGGACGGCGCATTCCGCTTCGCCTTGCGCGGTGATGGCGGGGCCGTCTACAGCCAGGGCATCGCGTCGTCGGACGCTATCCCGGCGGAATCGGCGGACCGCCACGACTTCGCTTCATTGCGCGCCCGCTGTGCCATGGCCCACGTCGACCATGAACGCTGCTATGCCGTCTTCGAACGTAAGGGCTTGCAGTACGGGGCAGCCTTCCGTGGCGTGGACGAATTGTTCGTGGGCAAGGGCGAGGTGCTGGCGAAAATCTCGCTGCCGGCCTCGGTCGCCTCTTCGCTGCCCGACTACGTACTGCATCCCAGCTTGCTGGACGCCGCCCTGCAGTCCTCGCTGGGCTTGCACCTGGCGGCGCATGGCGAGGATGGCATCGCGCTGGCCCTGCCGTTCGCGGTCGACGCCGTACAGGTGTTCGCGCCGTGCGTGGCCCAGATGTGGGCCTACGTTCGCCATGCCGAAGCTGCGGCGACCGGCAGCAACATCAGCCAACTCGACATCGATCTCTGCAATGCGAACGGCGAGGTCTGCGTCCGTCTCGAAAAGCTCAGCCTGCGTACCGTCAATCCCAAGCTGCCACGTGAAACGAACAACGAACGGAACTCACCCGACATGAACGATTCAATGGGCATCACCTCGCACCATAGCCATGCCGACACGCTGCCTTCCGCCGCCGTCCTGCGCGAGAAGAGCACCCTGCAATTCCGCAAACTGATCAGCCGGCGCGTGTCGTTGCCGCTGGAGGTGATCGAGGCGGGGGTTGGCTTCGACGAATACGGCCTCGACTCGATCGTCGTCATGGAACTAACCGAGGCCTTGCGTGAGGTGTTCGGCGCACAAAACATCGGCGCGACGCTGTTCTTCGAACACCGCGACATCGAAGGCCTGGTCGAGCATTTCATGCAGGCCGATCCTGCGGCGCTGGCCCGCTGGGCGGGTCTCGATACCGCGGCTCCCGCGGCACCGCCGGTCCACGCGAGCGGCGCACAGGCGAGGGACGTGCTGCCGGTGGAGGCCACCATTCCCAGTGTTCCCGCCAACGCCGCGCCGTTCGACGTGGCGATCGTCGGCATGTCGGGCCGCTATCCGGGCGCGAACGATGTTCACCAGTTCTGGGAAAACCTCGCCGCCGGTCGCCACAGCGTGACGGAAGTGCCACCGGAGCGCTGGGACCACAGCCGCTTCTTCGACGAGCATAAAGGCAAACCTGGCAAGACCTACGCGCGCTGGGCCGGACTGCTCGACGACGTGCAGGGCTTCGACCGTCTGTTCTTCAACATCGCGCCGGGCGAGGCGCGCCTGATGAGCCCGCAGGAGCGGTTGTTCATGCAGGAGGTGCACGCGAGCGTCGAGGACGCGGGCTACACCGCCGCCAACCTCAGCGTGGGCCGCAAGATCGGTGTCTTCGTCGGTGTCAGCAATGAGCATTACGCCACTGGTGCACGCTTCTGGTCTATCGCCAACCGCATCTCGCACCTCTGCAACTTCCAGGGTCCGAGCTTGGCGGTGGACACCGCGTGCTCGTCGTCGCTGACCGCGATCCACCTCGCGTTGGAGAGCCTGCGCAGCGGCGACAGCGAGGTCGCTATCGCCGGCGGCGTGAACTTGATCGTGGCGCCCACGCAGCTGATCGATCTGGCCTCGATGACCATGCTGTCCGCCGACGACAAGTGCAAATCGTTCGCCGCCGGCGCCGACGGTTTCGTCGATGCCGAGGCGGTGGGCGCCTTTGTGCTCAAGCCGCTGCATCGCGCCGTGGCCGATGGCGACCACATCTACGGTGTGATCAAGGGCAGTGCGATCAACTCCGGCGGCAAGACCAATGCCTATCTGGTGCCTAATCCGAATATGCAGGCGCAGCTGGTGACCGACGCGCTGCGCCGTGCCGGCATCGATGCACGCACCGTGAGCTATGTGGAGGCGCAGGGCACGGGTAGCCATCTGGGTGATCCCATCGAGGTGGCTGGCCTGGCGAAGGCGTTCCGCCATTGGACACAGGAGCGGCAGTTCTGCGCGCTCGGCTCGGCCAAGTCGAACGTGGGTCATAGCGAAAGCGCGAGCGGCTTCGTCGCGGTGAGCAAGGTGCTGATGCAGATGAAACACGCGATGCTGGCGCCGAGCCTGCACGCTGCGACGCCCAATCCGGAAATTCGTTTCGCTGATACGCCATTCTTCGTGCAGCAGGCACTGGCACCGTGGCCGCGTCCACAGCTCGACGTTGACGGCCACCGTCGTGAGTTCCCGCGGCGCGCGGGCGTCTCCTCGTTCGGCGCGGGCGGGGCGAATGCCCATCTGCTGATCGAGGAATACGTCGAGCCGGCGATGCCAGGTCGCGCGGGTCAGCCGTCCGGTCCGGCCATGATCGTGCTCTCGGCGCGCGATGCCGAGCGCCTCAAGGCAAGAGCCGAACGGTTGCTGGCGGCGCTCGCCCCCGAGCGCCACGCCGTGGATCTCACGCTGATGGACGTCGCATACACCTTGCAGGTGGGTCGCGAAGCGATGGAGGAGCGGCTCGCTCTGCTGGCGCAATCACTCGACGACCTGCGCGTGAAGCTGGCGGCGTTCGTGGCGGGGAGCAGGGAAGTCGACGACTTGTACATGGGGCAAGCAAAACGTAGCGCCTTCTCCGCGCTCGCCGATGACGAGGACATGCAGACCGCCGTGCAGGCCTGGGTGGCCAAGGGCAAGTACGGCAAGTTGCTGGATCTGTGGGTGAAGGGGTTCGCGTTCGACTGGAACGCGCTCTACGCGGGTGGGGCACGTCCGCGTCGCGTCAGCCTGCCCACGTATCCGTTCGCGCGCGAGCTTTGCTGGACGGATGTACGCTATCCCGACGCCGCCGAAGCGCTACCCGTCTCGGGTGCCGTGCGAGCAGACAGCGCGACGGTCGCCGCCGCGGCGCCCGTGGTCAGGATGGCTGATCCTGCGCATACGATGATGCGCATCTGGTGCGAGCTGCTTGGCCGTCCATCGGTCGCCCTCGACGACGATTTCTTCGAACTTGGCGGCCATTCCTTGTTGGCGACGCAGCTGGCCGTGCGAATCCGCGACGAGTTCGGTGTGGACGTGCCGGTGGGCACGATCCTGGAAGCACCCACCGTGGCCGCGCTAGTCCAGCGCCTGCCCATGTCCGCGCCGACGCTGGATGGACTGGAGATTCCGCCGCAGCCGATACCGGTCGCGGCACAGGACGCGGCGTTTCCGCTGTCGTTCGCGCAGCAGCGGCTGTGGTTCCTCGACCAGCTTGAAGGGCACAGTCCCACCTACAACATTCCCGCCGCGGTCCGTCTGAAAGGCCGATTGGACGCCGGCGCGCTGGAGGGTGCGCTCAACGACGTAGTCGCTCGCCATGACGCCTTGCGCGCCCGCTTTGGCAGTGCGGACGACACGCCAGTGCAGTACATCGCCGCGCATCTGGATCTGCCGTTGGTGCTGCACGACCTGCGTGGCATCGCGTCGAAGGAACGCGACGCGAAGACGCGCTGGCTGATGCTCGACGAAGCGCGCACACCGTTCGACCTGCAAGGCGGCCCGCTTGTGCGCGCCAGCCTGCTGCGGCTGGCCGACGAAGAGCATCTGTTGCTGTTGACCATGCACCACATCGTCTCCGACGGCTGGTCCATGGGTATTCTCGTGCGCGAACTCGGCACGCTGTATGCCAACCGCAGTTTTTCAGCAGGCGCGAGCTTGCCGGAGCTGCCGATGCGCTACGTCGACTTTGCCCGCTGGCAGCGCGAATGGCTGAGCGGCGAGGTGCTGGAGCGGCAATTGGCTTATTGGAAGCAGCAGCTCGCCGGCAGCCCGACACTGCTGACCCTGCCGACCGATCGTCCGCGTCCGTCCACGCAGGGTCAGGATGGTGCCGCGCTGGCCTACGCCCTCCCGGCCGAGCTCGGTGCGAAGCTGCATGCGCTGAGCCGGAAGTCGCAGGGCACCTTGTTCATGACGCTCTGTGCCGCCTTCAATGTGCTGCTGGCCCGTTATTCCGGCCAGAGCGATATCTGCATCGGCACGCCGATCGCCAACCGCAACCGCAGCGAGATCGAGGACCTGATCGGCTTCTTCGTCAACACGCTGGTGCTGCGCACTCAGGTGGATCTGCGCGCCGGGTTTACTGATCTGCTCAAACAGGTGCGCGCCACCACGCTCGACGCCTATGCACACCAGGACGTGCAGTTCGAACAGCTGGTGGGCGCGGTGCAGCCCGAGCGCCATACCAGTTACTCGCCGCTGTTTCAGGTGATGCTCGTGTTGCAGAACGCACCGCTCAACCTGGCGTTGCCGGGGCTGGAACTGGAGCTGGTGCCGCACGAAACGGTGACGGCCAAGTTCGACATCACGCTGACGCTGAGCGAAGGCCCGCAAGGACTGTACGGCAGCTTTGAATACAACACCGACCTGTTCGATCACGCCACGATGGAACGGATGGCTGGTCATTTCAGCCATTTGCTGCAGGCGATTGTGGCCGAGCCGGAGCGGCCCGTGGGCGAGCTGAGCATGATGGGCGAGGCCGAGCGCCGGCATCTCGTCTACGGTTTCAACGACACTGCGAAGGTCTATCCGCGGGTAGGGCCGGACACGCACACGCTGCACCAGTTGTTCGAGGCGCAGGTGGTGCGCAGCCCCGACCATGCAGCAGTAGTGTATGAGGGCGTGTCACTGAGCTATGCCGAACTCAATGCGCGAGCCAACCGCCTGGCGCGTCACCTGCGCCGTCTCGGCGTGGGGCCCGACGTGCTGGTCGGTCTGTGCACCGAGCGCTCGATCGAAATGATCGTGGGCCTGTACGCGATCGTGAAGGCCGGCGGCGCCTACGTGCCACTGGACCCGACCTATCCGGCCGACCGTCTGGCAACCATCGTGGAGGACGCGGCTCCCGCCGCGATCCTCACTCAGCAACACCTGCGCCACGCGGCGCCGTCGGTGTCAGGCGTGCCGGTGCTCTGCCTCGACGGCGACGCCGGGACGTGGGCCGGCGAAGACGCGGGCAATCCCGCCAACGCCACGCAGCCGGGCCACCTGGCCTACGTGATCTACACCTCGGGTTCCACCGGCAAGCCCAAGGGCGTCGGTATCGATCACCGCGGCATCGTCAACCGTCTGCAATGGATGCAGGAAGCCTATCCGCTGACCAGCGCCGACCGCGTGCTGCAGAAGACGCCCTTCAGCTTCGATGTCTCGGTGTGGGAGTTCTTCTGGCCGCTGCTGGAAGGTGCCACGTTGGTCGTTGCCAGGCCCGGCGGTCATCAGGACGTAGCCTACCTGGCCGGCCTGATCGACGCCGAAGGCATCACCACCACGCACTTCGTGCCACCGATGCTGGAGGTCTTCCTCAACGAGGTGGAGCCCGGTAGCGGGCGTTCGCTGCGCCAGGTGATGTGCAGCGGGCAGGCGTTGCCGATGGATCTGCAGCAGCGCTTCTTTGCTACCTGGGACCATGTGGAGCTGCACAACCTGTATGGCCCGACGGAAGCCTCAGTCGACGTCACTTACTGGCAGTGCCGCAAGGACAGCGCGCTGAACTGCGTGCCGATCGGCAAACCGATCGCCAACATCCAGATCCACATCCTCGATGACTTCCTCAATCCTGTGCCGGTAGGCGTGGTGGGCCACCTGTTTATCGCGGGCATCGGCCTGGCGCGCGGCTACGTCAATCGCCCGGACCTGACCGCGCAGGCCTTCATCCCCAATCCGTTCAGTGCGACGGCTGGCGCGCGTATGTATCTGTCGGGCGACCTTGCACGCTACCTGCCGGACGGCACCATCGAGTATCTCGGCCGCAGCGATCACCAGGTGAAGATCCGCGGCCTGCGCATCGAGCTCGGCGAGATCGAATCGACGCTGGCAGCGATGGACGCTGTGCGCGATGTGGTGGTGCTGGCTCGGCCAGACGAGCGTGGCATCCCGCGCCTGGTGGCCTACCTGGTGGCTCGCGATGGCCAGGCATTGCCGGACCCGGCCGTATTGCGCCGGACCCTGACGCAGACGCTGCCCGACTATATGGTGCCGGAGTACTTCGTGCCGCTCCCGGTGATGCCGCTCACCTCCAACGGCAAGGTCGACCGCAAGGCGCTGCCCGCGCCGGAGATGGCGCACGACGAAGCCGAGCACATCGCACCGCGTACCGCCATGGAGAAAGCGATCGCGGTGGTGTGGTCGGATCTGCTGAAGGTGGAGAACGTCGGCCTCACCGACGACTTCTTCGAACTGGGCGGCCATTCGCTGCTGGCAACGCAGCTGGTCTCGCAGCTGCGCAAGCGCCACGTTGCCGAGATCGAGCTGCGCGACCTGTTCTCGCATGCCACGCTGGGTGCGCTGGCGGCGTTTGTCGATTCGCGCAAGCAGGGCAGCCTGCATCCGAACCTGGTGCCGATCCGCGCAAAGGGCTCGGCCGCGCCGCTGTTTCTGATCCACCCCATCGGCGGTGGCGTGCAGTACGCCTTCGACTTGTCGCAGCACCTGGATGCCAACCAGCCCGTGTATGGCCTGGCGGTGGGCGAAACGCCGCAGGCGAGCATCGATGGCATGGCGTCGACCTATCTGGATGCTATCCGCGAAGTGCGGCCGTCCGGTCCCTACTTGCTGGCCGGCTGGTCGCTGGGCGGCATGGTCGCCTATGAGATCGCCCACCGGCTGCTGGCGGCGGGCGAGGATGTGCAATTCGTGGGCATGATCGACACCAGCGGCCCGTCGGTGCGCGCGAAGCAGCGCGACGAGCATCCGGTCAAGCACGATGGCTGCCGTGCGCTGCTGAACTGGCTGCTCGATCTGAACTTGGTCGGTGATTGGCGCCGCCATCCCGCGTACCCCGAACTGATGGCGCGGGCTCTGCGTGGCGACCTCGAAGGCATGATCGCGCTGTGCTTCGACGCTGCGCTGGTGCCGCCCGGACTGGACGCTGGGGAGGTGCGGAGCACCGTGGCGCTGTACGAAGCGTGCGGCCGCGCGGCCGACGATTATCGGCCGCCCGCGGCACAGCTGCCGGTGACGTACTTCGCGGCGGATCGGCGCGACGGCGAGGACGTTGCGTTGGGCTGGCGCGAGTTGCTGGGCCGGCATCTGGAGGTGTCGAGGATCGGCGGTTCGCACCTGTCGATGGTCAAGGCGCCGCTGGTCGAAAAGCTCGCGCGGGATATCTCGGAGCGGATCGGACGTTACGCGTCGAACCTCTCTTTCACTGCTGCCAACCCCTGATTGATCAAACATGACCGCCCAAGAGGGGAATGCCATGAACGAAACGATCGCCTCGGACGAACTCGGCCTGGCTGCGGAAGCACCGGCCGAGTTGAGTTACACGCGCCGCATCGAAGATCTGCCCGGCCCAAAAGGCCAGCCCTTCGTCGGCAATGCGCTGCAGCTCAGCGGCCGGCAGATGCACCAGAAGTTCACTGCCTGGGTGCGCGAGTTCGGGCCGATGTTCCGGCTGCAGGTGTTCGGCCACACCATCGTGATCGTCTCTGACGCTGCCACCGCGCATGGCGTGATGCGCGAACGCCCCGATGGGTTCCGGCGCAACGGCGGCCTGAAGCAGGTCATGAATGAGCTGCACATCGGTGGCGTGTTCACTGCCGAGGGTGCTGCGTGGCGAAAGCAGCGCAAACTGGTGATGAGCGGACTCAATGCGGAGGTCATCCGCAACTTCTTTCCGAAGATGGTCACTTTGACCGAGCGGATGCTGGAGCGCTGGAAAGCGGCGGTGGCCGAAGGTCGCGCCGTGGACCTGCGCCGCGACCTCAAGGCGATGGCGCTGGATACTATCGTCGGCATCGCTATGGGCCACGACATCGATGCGGTGAACCACGACGGCGACCCGCTGCAGCGCGATATCGACAATATGTTCCAGCGCCTGGGCAACCGCACCACCGCGGCGTTCCCGTACTGGCGCTACTTCAAGCTACCGGTGGATCGTGCGGCCGAGCGCTCGTTTGCCGATATCGAGGGGAGGGTGGTGGAGTTCATCCGCCACACGCGCGAGCGCATGGAGCAGCAGCGGGAGCTGCAGCGCAAGCCCGCCAATATGCTGGAGGCAATGATTGCGGCCAGCGAGGATCCCGAATCCGAGTTCACAGACGAGGAGCTGGTCGCCAACGCGATCCTCAGCGTGATCGGCGGCGAGGACACGACGGCCAACTCGATCGCCTGGATGCTCTGCCTGTTGGCACAGAACCCGGCGGCTGCCACCGCGCTAGCCGCCGAGGTGGATCAGGTGCTCGGCACCGCGCCGCTGCCGCGCGAGTGGGAGCAGATGAAGGCGTTCTCTTACCTGGAGGCGGCGCACAGCGAGACGCAGCGGCTGAAAGCGGTCGCTCCGTATCTCGGGCTCACGGCCAATGCCGATTGCGTCGTCGCTGATACCTTCATTCCAAAGAACACGGCCATCATTGTTGCGACGGCAGGCGAGGGGCGCGACGAGGCGCAGTTCCCCGGACACGAGCGATTCCGACCCGAGCGTTGGATCGCGGAGATGCGCGACCCGGAGGAGGAGGATCCCAGCCGCAAGCTGTTCCCGTTCGGCGGCGGCGCACGATTGTGCCCGGGACGCTTCCTGGCGCTGACCGAGATCAAAGTTGTGGTCGCGATGATCATGCGCAACTTCGAACTCGAGCCCGATCCCAAGGCGCCGCCGGCGAAGGAGCTGCTGAATTTCTTCATGGCGCCCAGCTCGGTGCCGGTGCGTCTGAAGTTGCGCGTGCCGCCAGTAGGGGAGGGCCATTGAACGCCGTCGTGCCCGCATCCAGCGTGCAGATTGCCAGGCGGATCTTGCATGTCTCGCTGCCCTTGATGGGTTCCATGATCGGCAACCTGATCATGATGCTGGTCGACCGGATCTGCCTGGCGAGATATTCCAGCGATACGCTGGCCGCCTCTGGCCCCGCGGTCTACACGGCGATGGCGATCGTTGGCTTCTTCGTGGCGGTGGTCGGCTTCTCGCGCTCCTGCGTCGCGCAGGCCTACGGCCGCTCGGGCCATGCGGATGCCGCCTGGCAAGCCGCCATCGGCATCGTCGTTGGTGTGGTCTTCGCGGTGCTGCTGTTGTTATTGGCGCCGTTGATGGCGTGGATTCCCGCGCTGAGCGACCGGCCGCTCGCGCTCACCCGGCTGGAGTCCCAGTTCCTCTACTGGGCGGCGTACTTCGGCGCGGCGATGACCTTCAACATGGCCTTGTCGTCGTACTTCAACGGCATCGGCAAAACCCGCATCACCTTGGTGGCCGGGCTGGTCGGGCAGGCCGTGGGCATCGTGGCGACCATCGGCCTGGTGTTCGGCCGCTTCGGCCTGCCGGAACTGGGCATGCGCGGCTCGGCGCTCGGCACGTTGGCCGGCACGCTGGCGATCACGCTGATCTACGTGGCCTACCTGCCGAAGGAGGTGTGGAGCGACGTGCGGCGGCTGGTGGCGGCGCGCGGAATTCATCGTGGCGACCTGGCGCCGCGGATCAGGAAGGGCATCGCGCTGGGCGTGACAGCGGGGATCGGCAATTTCGGCAATGCCGCCTTTATCTGGATCATCGCTGGGCTCGGCGCAATCGCGTTGGCCGCCAACAACGTCAACCTCACCGTCAGCTATATCGGTGTGATCCCGCTGCTGGGCCTGGGTATCGGCTGCAGCGTGCTGTGCGGAAATGCATTGGGGCAGGGTGAGTTCGAGCAGGTGCCGAGGATTCTGCTGGTCACGCTTGCTCTCGAGCTGGTCTACGTGGCGTTTACCGCCTACCTGCAGATTGTCACGCCCGGCGTGCTGCTCGATCCGTTCGGGCTTGCCGACAAGCCGCAGGAGATTCGCCACGCGGCGGTCGCGACCTCGAAGGTGCTGTGGACGTATTCGCTGGCCTTCGCGTTCTCGATGACCGGGCAGGCGGTGCTGGAGGCGTTCGGTCTTACGCGGTTTCTGTTCGCGGTGCGCTTCGTGATGATGTGGGTGCTGAGCATTCCCACGATCTACCTGATGACGCTGGGGCATGTCGGTGATGCCGAATATCTGCCCGTGGCCTGGGTGGTCGGCTCCTCATTCGAGGCGGGCATCGGGATTCTGTATTTCTGGCGGATCTGGGTGGCGGTGAGGCACCGGCAGAACGAGATCGTGCTGACGCAAGTGAGGGCCTGATTTGCGACGCCTGTCGCTGGCGCGGCATCCGGGAGGCCTGCCCGATGCGTTCCTGTTGGCGTTCGATGCCGACGAAAGCGACGACGCGCACTTTTCCCGTTTTGGCATCGCCTGTCCGCCATCCTTGGCCCGCAGCGTGCCCAAGCGCAGGGCCGAATACCTCGCTGGCCGGCGTACCGCCATCGCCGCGCTCGCCGAAGCTGGCGCCGGTGCGGTGATCGATCTCGCCATCGGACCTTCCCGCGCACCGGTATGGCCGGCGGGCTTCATCGGCAGCATCACACATGCCCCCCGCATCGCGGCAGCTGTGGCCTTGCGCGATGGCGCGGTGCAGGGCGTCGGCATCGATGTCGAACGAGTAGTCTCGGCAAGCGCCCTCGACGCGATTGTCCAGTCGGTAGTTGATGTCTCCGAACGACGCGCGTTGGATGAGCTCGCGCGCAGCCTCGGCTTGCCGATGGCGCTGACGATCGCTTTCTCCGCCAAGGAAAGCTTCTACAAGGCCACGGCGGCAATGGTTGGTCGGATCTTCGATTTCGGTGCGTTGAAAATCATTGGGGCTCAGGGGGGTGCGGGCACGATCGAGGCTGAAACGGCCGAGCCGCTCGCTCCCAGCCTGCCGGTGGGCATGCGTTTTCGGCTGGGCTTCTCTTTGATCGACGACGTATCGGCGATCACGAGCTGTGTGTGGATGCGTTGATGGTGCTCAATGCACTCGGTCTATCAACTTGGAGATTTGCGGGATGAGCAAGCAGATCCTGTTCGTTCAAGGCGGCGGCGAGGGAGTGCATGACGCGTGGGACGACAGGCTGGTCCGAAGTCTCGAGCGCGAGCTTGGTCGCGAGTACACCATTCTTTATCCCCGCATGCCGGATGAAGCCGATCCGCGCTACTCGAGTTGGAAGGCCGCGCTGCTGGACGAGTTCGATGATCTGGATGATGGCACGATCCTCATCGGCCATTCCCTTGGTGGCGCCATCCTTATCCATGTTCTCGTGGAGCAGCGGCCGAAGCGAATGCTGGGCGCCATTTCGCTCATCGCGGCACCCTTCTTCGGCGGGGGCGGATGGCAGAGCGACGAAATCGAACCGCTCACTGTCACCGCCCAACGTTTACCTGCTGACGTTCCCGTGCACCTCTATCACGGCACGGCAGATGATATTGTTCCGATCGAACATCTACAGCTCTACGCAAAGGCGATTCCGCAGGCGACGATCCACGTCCTCGCCAATCGCGATCATCAGCTCAACAACGGCCTGAGTGATGTTGCACGGGATATCCGAGATGTCTTTTAATCGCGCTGAGTTCTACGACGCCGAACTGCGGCGGTACAACGAACACTTCCGAGCTGCCCTCAACGTCGGCGCACGGGATCGCGTGCTTGATATCGTCACGGTGCTTCCGTGATGAGCGGGCCGCGCCACTCGCGCCGCCAGAGTCCAGGAGCGCATCCCATTTCGCGACGAAAGGCTCTTGAGAAATGCGCTTGATCAGCGAAGCCACAAGCCACGGCGATCTGGCTCATCTGCTCATCGCTTCCCGATAGCAGTTCGCACGCACGCGCGAGCCGGAGGGTGAGAACGTAAGCGTGTGGAGATATGCTGAAACTGAGTTTGAAGGCCCGAAAGAAATAACTCGTACTCAGCCGCGTCAGGCTCGCCATGTCCTCGACCCGAATCGGCGTTTCCATATTTGCATGAATGTGGTCGATCACCCGTCGCGCTTGCCAAGGTGCGAGTCCTTGAATACGGGGGTGAACATGCCTTGGCTGGATCTCCGTCTTAACCGCGTTATCCAGGAGCAGCTCCAAAGCCTTCTGGATTTCCCGCCTCGCACCATGGGCATCCCTCTCGAGGGCTAGACATGCGCGCTGGAGAAGGTGGGTGACAATCGAAACGACCTTCTCTTTTTCCACTGACTCGCGCATGGTCATGAATCCTCGAAGTCGGATTTCACCTCCGTGGAGTCAAACTATCGCGCTTATTGAGCCAGTGATCTATTGATCAGTTGGCGGACGCCTTCACAGCGCGAATGGACGATGCAAAACTCATCCGTTCAGAGGAGACGCCCGCGGAAACGCCAGATCTACAAATGGATGAGGCCGCGTCGGCTCGCCACCGTGATTGCTTCCGTGCGGCTCAAGACCTGTAATTTGCTGAAGATACTGCGCAGATGAGACTTGACGGTGGTTTCCCCGATACTCAGTCGCGCGCCGATGTCCTTGTTGCTGTGCCCCCGCGCCAGCAAGGTCAGGACCTCCAGCTCGCGGCTCGTGAGCATCTCGCCACTGACACCCGCGGCGAGCTTCGCCACAAGCAATGGCGAGATACGTGTTTCGCCAGCATGGACGCCACGGATGCAATCCAGCAGTTCCTCCCGCTGGGCATCCTTGAGCATGTACCCCTTAGCGCCAGCCGTGATGGCCCTAGAGATATCGTGGTCGGTGTCGAAAGTGGTCAGGACGATAAGGAGGGCTGAGGGGTCCTCGCGCCGGATTGCCTGGATGGCGCCGACTCCGTCGAGGATCGGCATGCGCAGATCGAGCAGGGCCACGTCGGGGCGGCATTCGAGCCAGCGATCGACGCAGTCCTGGCCATTGGCGGCTTCCGCGATCACGACCATGTCCGACTGCCGTCCAATAATCGCTGCCAGACCCTCCCGCACCGTGACATGGTCGTCGGCGATCAGGACCCTTATCACTGTGGGCGATGACTGTTTCGTATTAGACATCGGCGATTCCATTATCTTTGTCCCGATGCATCGGGCGAAGCTGCCGGCAAGCGGATTGAAACCTCCGTGCCGCCACCCTTCGAGCTTCTGACTTCCATTTGGCCATTCATGGCATCGACTCGCTCGCGCATGCCCAAAAGGCCATAGCCTTCGCTTCTCGCAGCCGGATCGAAACCACGGCCGTCATCGATAAATTCCAGCCGAACATCATCGGAGCCGAAGGCGATGGTGGCGACGATGTGGGATGCCTGAGCATGGCGAAGCGCATTGGTCAGGACCTCCTGGGCGATCCGGAATAAATTCGCCTCCCACTCGGGCGGCAACGCGTGGGGTATGCCCAAGAGCCTGAACTCGGCTTGGAGCGCCACGCCCGCGGTCAACTTCTCAAACAAGACTCTCAGTGCGTTCGTAATGCCTCCTTCTTCTAAGGGTTGTGGTCGCAGGGCCTGCACAGAGCGCCGAGCCTCGCTCAGACTCTCGCGCGCCAGATTTCGGGCCGTGATGACATGCTGCTCTGCCTCACGCCCAAGGCCTCGCCGACTGGCGTCTTCAGCGGCTTCCAGCTGGACGATGACGCCGGTGAAACCCTGCGCCAGGGTGTCGTGGATGTCGCGCGCGATACGATTGCGCTCGCCCACCACGGCGGCTTCGCGGCTCTGCGCCGACAGCTCGGCCAGCCGGATCATCAGCATGGCCTGGTTGGTCAGTGCCTGAGCCAACTCCACCTGCTCAGTCTGAAAGATGCGCTGCTGTTTGAAGCGAAGTCCAATGGCGCCTTCCAGCCTTCCAGCGATCATCATGGGCACCAGGAGAACCGTGATGATGCCTAACGGCAGCAGCCGGTCGCGCAAGGGGAATGGCGGAACGGTGCGGATGTCTTCGATCACGCTCGGCTCCCCGGAGCGAAAAACTTCGGGCCAAGGCCAGATGTCTTCCATGGGAAGCACGAGATCGAGCCCCGCGAACCTGGGATCGGTCTTCGGTACCAGCAGGTCGTCCTCGAAAACGAATTCGATGCCTACCGTGCCGTCGGCCAGGCCGCGGCGCCAGACACTGGCACTGTGCGCCCCGAACTGTGCGGTAAGCGTGCGCAGGATATGTGCGACCAGCTGATTAGGGTCCGACTCCATCGCCAGAGTATCTAGAGCGCTCTTGAGAGCGTTGACTTGCCCCCGTGCCAGTTGCTCGGACGCCAGCAGCGCCCTCTCGGCGTGTTTGCGCGCCTCGATGTCGATGTTGGATCCATACCATTTGAGGACCTGACCCGCATCGTCCAGAAGCGGGGCATAGCGAAAAAGGAACCAACGATACTCGCCGTCGAATCCGCGGACTCGGGCTTCGAGTTCGCCCGGCGCGCCGTGCTCCATCGCCCCGCGCCACTCCTTCTCAAGGCCGGGCAGGTCGTCGGGATGGATGGTGGCTGTCCATCCCCATCCCAGCGCGTCGTCCATCGGTATCCCCGTGTACTCGCACCACTGTCTATTCAAGAATTCGACAGGCCCATCGGCGCTACCAAACCAGGCCAACCCCGGGATAGTGTCGATCGCAATGCGGAAACTCTTTTCCCAGGACTGAAGGTCGCCGGAGAGTGTGGCGCCCCTATGTTCCGCGTGTTGCCCGGGGACCTCGGTCACCATGCATGCCGTCCTCGTAGTACGTCCGCCGATCGGTCGGTCAACGCGATCTCGGAAATAAAGTCGACGAGAGGTTCAGGGCACCGCGTCGTTCCTGGTTGCTTTGTCATGGGTCACTTGCTCCACGCAACACGCAGTTTGTTTTCGGCTGTCGGACCACGCAACGCAATGGCGAAGCCACAGCGTGTGGCTCCAGAACCGGTCTGAGGGTGGTCATCCTAGCCTCCTGCTTATGACGCGCCTTGAATGAATCTACCCCATGACACTCATGCAAGCGTCATAGCAGAGCATGGATAGACAAGTCCGGCATTCCCGATCAAGCCATGCATCCGACCAGCGCCTATGTTCGCAGCTCCAGGCAATGCCAAAGGAGCTCTACGATGTTTCGAACGCTTACGTCCTTAATCGCATGCGGCCTTATTCTTGCCGCCTCCCCCTGCGCGGCGAGGGTCGAGCCGTACCCGGCCGACTTCAAGACCGAAACGATCGCCGTCAATGGAACGCGGATCTTCGTCCGTGTCGGTGGCCACGGTCCGGCGGTGGTCATGCTGCACGGCTATGGCGAAACCGGCGACATGTGGCAACCGCTCGCCGCCACGCTCGCCAAGACGCACACCGTTATCGTGCCCGATCTTCGGGGTATGGGCTTGTCCGCCCACCCAGATGGAGGCTACGACAAGAAGAACCAGGGTCGCGATGTCGCTGGCGTGCTGGACGCCTTGCATGTGGACAAGGTCGACGTGGTCGCCCACGACATCGGCAACATGGTCGCCTATGCCTTTGTAGCCGAACAACCACAGCGGGTGACACATTTGGTCTTGATGGACGCTCCCATCCCTGGCATCGGCCCTTGGGAGCAGGTTCTGAAGAACCCACTGCTCTGGCACTTCCACTTCTACGGGCCGGACATGGAGCGGCTGGTGAAGGGACGCGAACGGATCTACCTCGACCGCTTCTGGAACGAGTTCTCAGCCAACCCCAAGAACTTTGACGAAGCGAGCCGAGTGCATTACGCCAAGCTCTACGCTCTGCCGAACGCGATGCACGATGGCTTCGAGCAGTTCCATGCCTTCGACCAGGACGCCGTCGACAATCAGAAATTCGTGGCCGCCGGCCCGCTGTCGGTGCCAGTCCTGGCCATCGGTGGCGATAAGTCCTTCGGTACACAGATGGTAGTAGTGGCCAAAGCTGCCTTCAGCAACGTTCAGGGCGCTGTGATTCCCAACGCAGGCCACTGGTTGATGGAGGAGAACCCGGAGGCCACCATCGCCGTAGTCCAGGAGTTCATTCGATGAGCGCCTCCGGCAAGATCCAGTCCTGCAGAGCAAGAAGCGTTGCTTTCTTGATGCTAGTTGCGACGTCGATTGCCGTGGCCGCTTCTCCCGGTGACCAACTGCGACTGGACCCAAAGGATATTGCGGCCCTCTCAAAGGGCAATGCAGGGGCAGGCACCTCTGGGGTGGCCGGCATTCAGACCACCATTCTATTTGGCGACCCTGCGGCCCCTGGGCCTTACACCATCGCACTTCGGGTGCCGGCCCACACAACCATCGCCGCTCATACGCACCGCGACAATCGCTCCGCGGTCGTGGTCTCCGGTACGTGGTGGTTCGGCTATGGCTCGGTTAACACCAAAGACAAGCTCAAGGCTCTTGCTCCGGGCAGTTTCTACACCGAACCCGGTGACCAGGCCCACTTTGCCCGGACGGAGGACCAGCCCGCGGTCGTCTACATCACAGGCGTTGGCCCCACGGACACCCACTACCTCGACGCCTCTGCCGATCCGCGGCGGCCATAGCCACGCCCGTACCCAAACAATTTCGCTCAAAGGTTTATCGCCATGACGTCCTACGCGACCATCCGAGATCCGATCGCCGATCACCTTCTCACGCCGCAGAACGCCGCTGTCCTAATCATCGACTTCCAGCCGGTGCAGGTGAGTTCCATTGCCTCGCGCGACAAGCGCCAGTTGGTTGCCAATGTCACCGCGCTTGCCCGCATCGCAAAGCTCTACGACCTACCGGTCGTGCTCGCGACGGTAAACGTGTCCACGGGGCGCAACCAGGCAACCATCCATCAGATCACCGAGGTCCTCGACGGCGTTCCGATCATCGACCGCACTTCAATCAACGCCTGGGAAGATCAGGATTTCGTGGCCGCGGTGAAAGCGACGGGCCGAAAGAAGCTGATCATGGCGGCGCTCTGGACTGAAGTGTGCCTCGTCCATCCCGCACTGGATGCTATCGCTGATGGCTTTGAGGTCTACCCGGTTGTTGATGCCTGCGGCGGCACCTCGCTCGAAGCTCACAATGCCGCGCTCGACCGACTCTTACAGGCGGGTGCCAAGCCAACGAGCTGGGTGCAACTTATCTGCGAACTGCAGCGAGACTGGAATCGCGAAACCACCTTGTCCGGCTTTGCTGAGATCCTTTTCGCCATCGAAGGTCATTGACCTGAGATCCCATGATGATCTTGAGGCTTTCAATCAGCGGCCTCACCGCGGTCCAAGTCGCCATCAGCCTGCTGGTGATTGTTAGCGGCCAAGTAGCAGTGGCCGGACTTTTGCGCACTCAACGATCAGGGCCTTGGATCGCGATCTTTCTCGCGACCACCATTGCCACAAGCGTCACTGGCTTCCTCTTCCACTCAAAAGCCATCGGTGCGCCGCTGACCACTGAAACCTTAGTTGTCCCATTACCCGGTCTGATCTGGCTTTTGATCCGGCCCAATCACTAAGGAAATCCAAGATGAAAAAGATACTCGCCGGGCTGGTGCTGGCGGCGGTCACTCTCATCGGCTCGAATGCGTTTGCGCAAATGCAGAAGCCCAGCAAGCCCTGCATCGTGCTGGTACATGGCGCGTTTGCCGATGCCTCGAGCTGGGCCGGCGTTATCAAGATTCTGCGCAAGGACGGCTATGTCGTCATCGCTGCCGCCAATCCGCTGCGCGGCGTGAAGAGCGATGGCCAGTACATTGGGAGCCTGGTGGGTAGTCTCAAGGAACCGGTGGTGCTGGTCGGGCACTCCTACGGCGGCAGCGTTATCACCGAAGCGGCTAACGATCATCCAAACGTCAAGGCGCTGGTGTATGTCGCCGCTTTCGCTCCGGTAACGGGCGAGAGCGCCGCTGATCTGGCCAATAAATTTCCGGGCAGCACGCTCGGCCCGACCCTTGCTCCGCCGGTTCCGCTTTCGGATGGCGGCAAGGATCTCTACATCTTGCAGGACAAGTTCCATGCGCAGTTTGCAGCCGATGTGCCAGTGGCGCAGGCGGCTCTGATGGCAGCCACCCAACGTCCAATCACCGAAGCTGCGCTCAATGAAAAGAGCGGCAAAGCCGCATGGCAAGCCGTTCCTTCATGGCACATATACGGCGCTGCGGACAAGAACATCCCGCAGGAGGCGATGGCTTTTATGGCCAAGCGCGCCAACGCGAAAGACGTCAAGGTGGTGAAGGGCGCGTCCCATGTCGTCATGGTGTCGCATGCGGAAGAAGTCGCGCACTTGATCGAGGAAGCGGCTGCGGCGAAGTAAAGCGCCAGCTTCCGCAGCACTGGCATTGCCCGTGGCTGGATTTGCAGCCAGCTCTTCCAGTCACGGCGCTGCCACACCTACCTCACCTCGGCCAGGACACTCTGACATGACCACGATTACCGCTAAAGACGGAACGCAGATCTACTACAAGGATTGGGGCAAGGGTCAGCCCGTCGTGTTTTCGCACGGCTGGCCGCTGACCGCCGATGCCTGGGATGCCCAGATGCTGTTCCTGAGCTCGCACGGCTATCGCACCATCGCTCACGATCGTCGCGGTCACGGCCGGTCGGGCCAGCCATGGAACGGCAATGACATGGATACCTATGCCGACGACCTCGCTACGCTGATCGAGAAGCTGGACCTGAAGAGCGTGGTGCTGGTCGGTCACTCCACCGGTGGCGGCGAAGTCGCCCATTACATCGGCCGCCATGGCAATGCACGCGTGGCCAAGCTGGTGTTGATCGGGGCCGTGCCGCCGATCATGGTCAAGACCGCCGGCAACCCCGGTGGACTGCCGATTGACGTGTTCAACGACATCCGCCAGAAGACCCTGGCCGACCGTTCCCAATTCTTCAAGGATCTCTCCGGGCCATTCTTCGGCGCGAATCGCGCGGGATCCAAGGCGACGCAGGGTATGCGCGACTCCTTTTGGATGCAGGGCATGATGGGCGGCCTCAAGGGGCAGTACGACTGCATCAAGGAGTTCTCCGAAGTCGACTACACGCCGGACCTGAAGAAGGTCGAGGTGCCGACGCTGGTCATTCACGGCGACGACGACCAGATCGTGCCGATCGACGATTCAGGTCGCCTGTCGGCCAAGATCGTTAAGCACGCCACGCTGAAGGTCTACCCGGGAGCGCCGCATGGCCTGACCGCCACCCATCAGGAGCAGGTCAATAAGGACTTGCTCGAGTTCATTCGCTCCTAAGTCACTCCGTGCGCCGGTCGTGGTTTCCTACGCCGGCACCACGTCGAGAACGCTTTGCGTTTTCGATGCTTGTCGCACTTTGGATAATGCCGCTTGCCACCCAAGCCCTCGCCTCGCCGCATCCATCGCCGCAACGAGCGACGGGGCAGGGGCGATTGGCTCGTGTTATCGGGGGTAGGGCCAGCGTCTGCTTTTCGACCCTGAGGTGTCATTCGACGTCTTGATTTGGCTGCTACAAAGCCGCCGGTCGGAACTTTGCCTGCGCTCGGCATGCGCAGTTTGGGCTCTGTGCGGCAGAGGAGCTAGGTGCGATTTGTGCCCATGGGGCATCCGCTTGTAAATCACCCATGTGCGCCTTACAGTGAACCATATGGTTCAGTATAAAATCCGCCTCGACACAACGTTCGCTGCGCTCGCCGATGTCACCCGACGCGGCGTGCTGGAGCAGCTCGGGGGTTCAGACGCCTCAATCACCGACCTTGCCCAAAGGTTTGACATGACCCTCACGGGCATGAAGAAGCACGTCAGCATCTTGGAGCAGGCGGGACTCGTGACCACGGAGAAGGTCGGGCGCGTACGAACCTGCAAGCTCGGACTGCGCCGGCTGGAAGAGGAGGCCGCGTGGATCGAGCGGCACCGCGAACTCTGGAGCGCACGCTTCGACGCGCTGGACGAAATTGTCGATCACTTGAAACGCAAGGAGAGGGCAGATGCTCACCGAAAAAGAAGGTAGTCCCGCCGCCACGAACCGCACCGTCGTGAAACGCAAAGCCGACTGCGAACTCGTCGTGACGCGAACGTTCGATGCCCCGGCGCACATCGTCTTCGAAGCGTGGAGCAAACCCGAATTGTTCAAGCTTTGGTGGGTTCCGAAATCGGTGGGGATGTCGCTGGTCTCGTGCGACATGGATATTCGCACCGGAGGCACCTATCGCCTCGTGTTCCGCCATCCGGCCTTCGATCAACCGATGGCGTTCTTCGGCACGTACAAAGAAGTGACGCCGAACAAACGCCTCGTGTGGATGAACGAGGAAAGCGACCAGGGCGCGGTGACCACGGTGACGTTCGAAGAACACGCCGGCAAGACGCTGGTCACCCTGCACGAACTCTACCCCACGGAAGCGGCCCGCGACGAAGCCATCGCTGGTTCGGCGGAAGGCCTGCCCGAACAGTTTGCGCAACTGGATGAGTTGCTCGCAGACAGATCGTGATCACACCGCGGTCACCGGCGTATGGAAGGGAAGGGATGACGATGAACACACGATCACCGCCGCGCTGGCCAGTTCGGCGCCACGTGAGGACGATATGCTCAGGCGCGATTTCCTGAAGACTGCCATAGCGACCGCAGTGCTGACTGCGGTCCTTCCTGTTCAAGCCAAGAAGACTCTCGCCATGTCGAACGAGCATTTTGCCGACGTCAATGGCCAGCATCTCTTTTACAGCGTGCATGGCGCCGGCAAGCCGCTCATTCTTCTCCACGGTGGCATCAACCCAGACAGCTTCGGGAACAATGTGGCCGAACTGGCCAAGGGCCGGAGGGTGATCGCCGTCCATCTCCAGGCACATGGGCGCACGCCGGACACTGACAGGCCACTGCGCAGTGAAACGATGGGCGATGACGTTGCCGCCCTGATCGGCCATCTGAATCTCGGCAAGGCCGACGTCATGGGCTACTCGCTTGGCTCCAGCGTCGCGCTGCAGACCGCCATCCGCCATCCGGATGTGGTCGACCGGCTCGTGCTCGTGTCCGCGGCGATGAGGCAGGACGGCTTTTATCCGGATGTGGTGGCGGCCTTCAAACAGTTGGAGGCCAACGCTGCCACGCTCGGCCCTGGCGTCAAGGCATCGCCGTTAGGGAAGGCCTATTCCGATGTCGATTGGACCAACCTCTTCAGGAAGGTCGGTGACCTGACCAAACGCCCCTTCGACTGGAGCGCCGACGTCGCCAAGCTTCAGGCCCGCATACTGCTGGTCTTTGCCGACGCTGACGCCATCCGGCCCGAACACATGGTCGAATTCTGGAAGGCGCTGGGAGGCGGCCAGCGCGATGCCGGGATCGATGGCTCCCTGCGACCCGCAAACGAGCTTGCCATCTTGCCGAACACCACCCACTACACGCTCCCCGTCGAGCCGATGCTGCCGGAGATCGTCGAACGCTTCCTCGGAGCTGCATTAAAGGCAGTAGGTTAGGGGCCCGCGAAGCGCTCACGGAGCTATCAGGGCGCGGGAGAGTTGCGTGTGTCCTTTGATGTTTTGAACGAACGGACACGCCGCCGCGGACACGTGATGGTTCATGGGTGAGGGTGGTTGTGATGTGCAGTGCCTAGCTCGGCGGCAGGCACCATCCGCACAGCTCTAAGTAGCTTTTCCCGCGGCTTAACTCCGACGTTCGAGCAGCAGCGGCGAAGCCAGCCTACAGTCTGGGTGCATCCGGTTAAGGCTGTGGATCGCGCCAGCCAGACCAGTCATCAGACCCGGCGTAAAGGCGGCGCGAGTCATCCCGCCGATCACGCCGTGATGCTCCTCAATGGCCGAAATGACCTGGGCGGTCGGCTCGTCCGGGTCGATGGTGGAGACGTCGGGATCCAATGCCGCGGCGCGTACGAACAACTCCCATAGCGACAGGTCACCGTGGCAAAGCGTATGGCTTGAGCCCCACTGGCCATGCGAGGCCGCAACGGCGCGACGCAGGGTGCGCAGATGACGCGGATCGCGCGTGCGCGCGTACAGGTCGCTTGCGGCCAAGCCGATCCCGACACTGCCGTTGCACCAGGTGTGGAAGGTTTCGGTGGCGCCCAGTTGACGCATATCGAGCCAATTGCCCAATGTCTCGTCGTAGAGCGAATCCTGGAACGCGAACGCAGCGTCGGCGAGCGCGCTCCAGCGCATACGGTCAGCCTCGTCGCCGGCATCGGTCAACGCCAGCCGCGCCAGTGACCAGCCGATGCCGACGGCGCCGTGGGCGAATCCGCCGATCGGCTCGGCGAACACGGGTGTCCGCCAGCGTGCGCCACGCGCATCGACGATAGCTGCGGCTTCCAAGTGCCGTGCCGCCCGCGCAGCGAGCGCGAGCCATCGCGCGTCGTCGGTGGCTTCGGCCAGTTGTAGCAGTGGCACGATGGCGCCGCTGGCCCCGTCGATGATGTCAAAGTAGAGATCGTTGTCGAAGCCTTCGTGCGCCAAAGCCTCGGCACATGTCACGGCGTTCGCGATCAACTCAGGACGCCGCAACAGATCATGCAAAGTCAGCCAGGTCCAGATCTGCGCACCGTAGCCGCTAAAGCCGCCGATCGTCCTGGGTTTGTCGGCCGCTACCAATGTCTGCAGGATGTGCAGGGCGCCGTCGAGTGTCTCTTCGATACCGGGCACCATGTCTGCGCGACCGCATTCGACCTCGCATACGTAGCCAGCCAGTGCGATCACCACACCACCGAGGCCGAAGTAGACATCGGCTTGCAGCGGTTGGACCAGCCAGCCACTTTGGGTAGTTTCCGGGGTAATCCAGGTCACCGAGCCATCGTCACCGCGCACCGCAAGCCGCAGCAGGCGCTCGACCGCTTCCAGGGCAAGCTTGCGGCGGCGTGCATCGAGACGATCAGTATGCGGATGACGAGCGAAGTAATGGCGCCTGTTATCTACGGGCTCGTCAACGCTTCGATTGAGTTTTGTCGCGACCAGCGCACTGCGAATGGTCAGTTCTTCCAGATCGATACGCATCGCCCGCCAGTCGGCCACGGCCGCATCGATCCGCGCGCGCGTCAGCGGCGCCGCGAATACCGGCACATCGCCGTAGCGCAGATCGTCGATCTCGGCCGCTATCTCCTGCGCAGCCGATGGCGCGATCGATACCACGAGAGCATTGCGTGCGAGTAAGTCTCGGGCGCGCTCGATCGCCTTGGCTTCATCGTGCAGCGAAGCGGGGTGCCACAGCATGCGCCCGATTTCCATATAGGCCTGGGTCGGTCGGCGGATGTCGCGGGCCTGGCAGTGCTCGAATGCGGCCAGCAACGGCATCAATTGACCATCGGTGTCGACTTTGCGCAGTTGCGCTGTGGCGGCGAGAAACCCTTCGCTTATCTGGTCCCAGTACAACGATACGTCCGGATTCGAGCCGGGATGATTCCGGGCCGGGGTCACGTCGACATTGATGACCTTTAATCGCGCCTCCGTCGTGCCTTCGCCAACGATAATCGGCGCATGCACTTGTGGTTGCTGGTTCGGCAACGCGCCGGCTGCAGAAATGTCGACGCCATCAAAGCCTAGCGCCGGCGCGCGGTATGGGACGATGCCGGTACGCAACACTGAGCTGCGAATCAGCACCTGGGCAAGATCGTAAGCTTGACCGTATGGCGATGGCATGCCTTTGTCGATGACGGCGAATAGACTCTCGACGTCGATCACCACCGGTACCGGACCTGCGGCGATCAGATTCTCTAAATGTATGTCTGTGCCACCGAGCAAACGCAACACCGCCAGCCAATGTCCCAGGCCGCGATAAAAGATCCGCAGCTCGTCTTCGCTTTCGCAGTGGCGCTGGACAACGTAGGCGGCCCAGCCATAGTCGCCGCGGTCGATCACCTCGGGCACGCGGATGCGATCCGCGGTGGCGCCGAAAACGCCGGCAAGAAATGCATCGAGCACGCTGTCGATGCGTAGTGAGCGCGGCTTGTACATTACCTCGCCACCTTCCAGCGACAACCGCGCCACGGCTTGTCCGCCTGCGTGCAGGTCGCCTTGCCCCAGGGTCAGCGCAGTCAGACGTCCAGCGGGTCGGCCAAGCAGGCGCGCCAACGCGCTACGGTCGGCGATAAACCGCATCAGTAGCGTCTCGATGGATGTTCGCTGCTGGCTGAGTGCGCGCTGCAGGCGTTTGCGCAATGGCGGGTAGCGACGATCCAGATGCTCGGCGAATTCCGGTTGCAGTGAGCGCTCGACGAATTGGGCGAAGCGACCGGCGTCGTCTTCGGCTGTCAGTTCGCCCGCTCGCTTGGCCGCATGCAGCTCCAGCAGTAGTACGCGATTGAGCTTGAGTCGCGCTGTATTGTGCACGGCCTCTTCGGCCGCCGAGCGGATCGATGCTGCTTCGCCTAGGTCGAGCTCTGTTGATAGTTCCGCGAGGCGGGCAGCGAACGCTGCGCGTGTAGAGGCGGTGAAATGCTCAATGATGCGGGCGAAAGCATCGGGTGTGCTTGTCTCGACCATCGTTTGCTTGGAATCCTTCCAGTGCAGGAGGCAGTTCGCAAAACTGTCGATGATCAACGCGCAGCCATCATCGGGCTGCGCGTTGATAGAAACTTAGTTCAACAACAATCACACCCGCCGAAGCCACCGCATGAAACGGTCGTGGCGCTGGTAAACATGTTCATCCCAGCGGTCGAGCCGGTCAGTGCCGCCTCGGTCGCCGCTGCACCTTCGATGTAGAGTGGGCCGGCCGGATTCTCCATGCCGTCAATGCTGTCCGAACCACTAAGCCAGCCCGAAACAATATCGTCAGTCTGTTGCATAGCGTTACTCCTGAGCTATTGAGTTGGATTTGAATGGCAGCCAATCCCACTCGTTCGGGATTGAGGCCACTTCCGAACATTGCTCTTCAAGACGTATGCGGGAGTCCTTAGCCAGGCCGACTTGGCAGCGTGTCGAAGCCCTCCGTGGAAACACCGCGCCATACGTTGGGCGCACTGGGGCGCGATTGTCAACGTGAGTGGCGGCCCTGCGCTGCTTTTGTTTGGCGACCTGCATCACCTGCATAGAGGCAAAGGCGCGCAGGCGTGGAGGGCGCCGGGGATCGCCCCCCCTCACTGGTTGCTATTCGGACCGGCTGCTATCTGACAGATAGCGGACTTGCGGCTAAGGCCAGTCATCGGCGAGCTGGGAATGTCCGCCTACCAGGGTGGACATTGGCAAGCCAGAGCTAGTCTGTGGCGGCCAAAAGGAGCAGGGGGATTAGGTCAAGTTATCGGGGGGTAGGGGTGGGCGTCTGCTTCCCATCCGTTGCCGCCATAGGCTTGCATGGAAGCAAACGGCAACCAGCTAGTACATCGCCAGCGCCAGCATCGATTGTGGCCAGCTAGAATTGAGCACATAGCGTGAGCACGACTCGTCGGTGGGGATCTTGTCGCAGACCTGGCCGCTTCATCTAGGAGGCACTGGCATGGCGTTGGTTGCAGAGCAAATCCGGAGTGCAAACGCAGCGATCTGCCAGAACATCGACGCGCTCGGCGAGCAACGCCCGCTACTGTCTCAGAACGTGCTCGCGCAGCTTCGCAACCTGGTCGAAGGCGTCCTAGTGCGCCTGCATCTTGGCACAGGCGACGCTGAGTTCGGGTACGACGCCGTCAAGCCGGCGCTGGCGTACGTGCGGAGCCAGGGAAAGCTGAACTTCCTCAGCCGTTTCCATAGCTTGCTGCAAGTCAGCAGCTCGCACTACACCCTCGACGGCGATGCCTCCGAGCGGCTGATGCTCAAATACTGCGAATACATGTACCGTCTGCGCAGCCTGGTCCGGACTGCCTGCGCCATGGACGTACTGGGCAACCTGGAATTATTCCCAATCGACCTGGATCCGTCGCTGCGCGAGTATCACCTGAAAATCGCACGACGGATCGAGGCAGTGCGTGGCACGAAGCTGGATCGGGAGGCTGGTGCGCGCTACTACATCCACAGGATCCGACCCTTCTTCGTAGAGGGTCACATCTATTACGAGGTGACCTTTTATCGCGCTGTGAACCGGGTGAGCAAGTTCGATCGCGCCATCGCATTCACCGACATTGACATGACCGACAAATACTCGGCCTACCTGGTTCTGCAACGCGACGCGATCCGCGTGCTCGACCAGACGATGCCCATCACGCTCATCCGCGCATGGGACGTATCGATACGACCGTGCGAACTGGACAATTTCGCGCGACTGCTCGGCATCCGGACCAAGGTCCGTAGTAGCTCGGCCGAGTTCCACTACCTGATGCAGGGGCTGACAGCGACCTCAGGAAGCTTGTTGGATCTAATGGACATGGAAGAGAAGGATTATCGATCGGCCCGCTTCGTTCCCAAGGCCGGTGACGCCCCCATCATCTTCTCGATACTGGATGAAGCGCGGCGGATCATCCGCTCCCGAGCCAACGGCTACAACCTAATTCGTTACTTGATGCTCCGCATGCACAACCATGTGCTCAAGTCGCAATATGCCGCCGACCCATGCCGGTGGCTGTCGAACCTGCGCTTGCAGCTGGGCTGCATTCCATTCGAGAAGATGCCGTTTTGCACCTCGCCCCGCGACCACAACCCGCGCTTTTCGGACCTTATCGAAGCATTGGATGCGGGCCAACGGCGGCACGAATTGCTGGCGCGGCGGCTGCAAATCAATGTCGAGCAACACGGCATGCTTTACACCCCGGTTGAAGACTTGGAAGCCTTTGGCGACCCGAAGGCGTTGATCGCGGCATTCAACGGCAATCTTTACCATAAGCACGGACACAGAACGCTCGAGCAGGACAAGGACCACGTCTTCATTCGCGGCTACGAAGATGAGACAGCCGCCATCGTCTCGACTTTACAAGCGGCAGCGGCTGACGGTATCGCTGGCTACACTCAAGCAGTGGCGCGCTGGCTGGAACATACGCTCCGTGAGATCGACGACCCGGCAAAAAAGGATGCGCTCGAGCGCCTTTTCAGCGACTCCAAAGTCGCTTTGATTTATGGTGCCGCGGGCACAGGCAAGTCGACCATGGTCGATCACATCGCCAATTATTTTAACGACAAGTCGAAGCTTTTCCTGGCGCACACCAATCCGGCCGTCGACAACCTCAAGCGCAAGGTCAATACCCAGAACGCCACGTTTCGGACCATTAGCAGCCACATTTATCGGACAGGCTTCGATCCGGAATACGACTTGCTGATCATCGACGAGTGCAGCACGGTCGGCAACTCAGACCTGCTCAAAGTGCTCCAGAAGACCTCGTTCAAGCTGCTAGTGCTTGTGGGGGATGTATATCAGATTGAGTCCATCCAGTTCGGCAACTGGTTTTCTATCATCCGCGCGTTCCTGGCCGACAGCGCGATCTTCGAGCTGACAACACCCTTCCGGACGAAGAGTCCTGCGCTGCTGCTGTTCTGGAACAAGGTTCGTAACATTGACGACGATATCGACGAAGTGATTGCGAAGAATGGCTATTCCGGAGTTCTGGACAAGACCCTCTTCGAGCACGTCGGCGACGACGAGATCATCCTGTGCCTGAACTACGACGGCCTGTATGGCATCAACAATGTCAATCGCTTCCTTCAGAGCAGCAACCCCAACCCCGCTATTCTCTGGCGCGAGGCGACCTATAAGGTCGGTGACCCGATTCTTTTCAACGAGTCCGAGCGTTTTCGATCGGTCCTATACAACAATCTTAAAGGTCATATCGTGGCCATCGAGCAGGGGCAGGGTTCGTTGCGCTTCGATGTCGAGGTCGATCGCTCGCTCAGTGCCTTCGACGTCGTTGGCACCGAGTTAGAGTGGGTGGCCGGATCGACGGTGCGGTTTACCGTTGTCGACCAGGACACAAGCGATGACGACGATGACGCGTTGTATACCGTGGTGCCTTTCCAAGTCGCCTATGCGGTCTCCATCCATAAGGCACAAGGCCTGGAGTACGATGCGGTAAAGATCGTAGTGACCAACGCCAACGAGGAAGATCTGACACATAGCATTTTCTACACGGCGATCACCCGGGCGCGGCAGCACTTGCGGATCTTCTGGACGCCGGAAACCCAGCGGAAGGTATTGGCGAATCTTCGCCGCACGATCAATCCCAAAGACGTCGCGCTACTTGCGGCTCGTCGTGGATTCACGCCCGCGCGCTAGTCTTTTGAGCAGCAAAACGTGCGTCAGAATCGAGCTTCCTGGATTTCCGCTTCTGGCCGATTTCGGACGCTAGGGGAGGGCAATTAGCCCATGCTGTCGGGGGTAGGCTACGATTCTAATCCGCGCTCCTCATCCCATTCGAAGGGAACGAGAGCCACCCCATTTCGCCAGCGCTCGACGATAGTCTCTTGATACCATGGCTCCATTATGTCCGCGTGTTCAGTGATGATGACCTGCATGCGAGGAGACAAATCCTGGACGACATCCTTTATGAGCTGAAAGATCCGAATCACGGCCAATCTGTCCTCATCGTGCACGTCGACCTCGTTCACATCTCTCCCTTTCTCAGCAGGGAAATAAACCTGCGATGGCTGATCGAGAAAGAGGAAGCGAGGCACGGGACGGACCTTACGTGCGAAGAAGTCATGAAGCGAAAGCAGTGCAATAAGGTGGCAACCAAGCCAGGTGGCGCCGCTGCCCATGCGATTCATCGGAACCGGACCTTCATCAGCGTCTGCAACGACTAGTAACTTCTTAGGATCGAGCCGAAAAGGAATGCCGCTGTGTTCCAACTCAAGATGTTTTGCCCAACGAGTCATCAGGTTGCCGAGTCGGCTCATAATCGAGGCAGTGCGTTCTCGAACACTATCATCGCTCAGCAACGAATCGAGTTGGGCGATTCGTTCACGCAATGCACCAATTTCAGCGGCAAGCTTATCGTTATCCTGAGCGGTAGGCAGGGATTCTAGCGTGAGACTAATGCGCCCGAGGACATGAGCCCTCCGGGATGCTGCATCGCGCATCGATTGGAGACGCGCGTCGGAAGCACGAATCGATTCGAGAGCAGACCAGTTGTTACGAAGTGACCCTTTTAAGTCGTTTAGCTCTTTAGTCTTTTCAGAGATCAAGGTGTCTAGGCCGGGGGTATGCCTAAGCACGTTCTGCAGTTGGCTTCTCGCCATCTCGAGTTCGGAGCGTAGCTCTTCCACCAGCGGCATCGTTGCTGGTAAAGGCTGGATACAAATCGGGCAGGTGTGCTTGTCGTCACCTAGCAGGCCTATGCTTTCGAGCCTAGCGACCTGTTCGCCGGTTTCGTTAGCAAAACTGCCCTCATCCTTCCGAAGCCCGGTCATCGCCTGCAACTCGTCGTTGATGAAATGCAGCCTTTCTCGTAGCTTGATCCGTTCACTACTGAGGCGCACCAACTCTGCTTGATCGACCTCTGATGCAACCATTTCCAGATGCTCCGCGGTTGGAGCATTGCCAGCTGCACGCAGCGACTCTATGGCATTGCTATAAGAGGCTGCTGAGAAGTCCGGTGCAATCAAACCTACGTTTTTTGCCTCGGCAACAAGGCCGTCCACCCTCCCTTCACTTGTGAGCGATAGTGAACGCGCCAGCTCGGATTCCTTCATGCGAAGGTCTCGTCGTAGCGTCCTTAGCTGAGCGGAAAGCTCGACGTGGTCGTCTTCGACGGCTCCGATAAAGTAGGGGAAAGTGTCCTTGATCCCCTGAGCAATCCAGTGATCACTTTGGCCATGAAACAGGAACCCAGGCTGCGAGATCTCCGTCTGCTTTTGGAACGCGTAGGCCAGCGCGTGCCGAATGCCCGCCGAGAGCTCGCGGCGGGTCTGACCTTCAGGTGGCGTATGACGATGCGCGCCTATGCCTATGGCCAGCTCAATTCGAGCCATCACTGCGTCAATATTCGCGGTGACTGATAGCTGTTGGAAAGTGGGAATAGTGAGCGCCGAGCCCGTGACATAGTATGCGTCCGATGTCGTTGTCTTACCCCGGTCCGGCGCGCGGCGAGCGACGAAGTGTTCGGAACTGCCGTCGGTTAGGCGCAGTCCATACCAGTCAATAGTCCGAGCCATGATGCCGTGTGGAATGTTGCACGTTGAGCTGCCGAGGCAATAGTCAACAATATCGATCAGGGATGATTTTCCTGTGCCGGACTCGCCTGTGATGATGTTTACCTTGCCGGGCTTCAACGGAACGATCCGTGGGGAACGTCCGGCGGAGTAGATGACGATGTCGAGAATTTGAATGCTCATGGACGAACGCCCCATAGGGCCATAACAGTGGAATAGTCGCCTGAAGCCGCGAACCAACGACCCACGAAGTGGGCCATCTTTGCGCAGTCGATCACTTCTGCGGTCGCAAACCCTGCACCATATTTATTGACCCGCCTCTGTGACGCGAGCGGTGCGATATGCGTGCCCTGAAGTTGAATGAGGCCTCCGGCCGATGAAATGGCGATCGCTTGTCGAACCAGCGGAGCAAGGGCGCGAGCCCTATCGGGAAACCCCACCTGCGCGAAGGGGTTAACGCTCAGCCACGCCACAAGGCTCGTATTGATACGCCGAGGGAGCGCCTCACGTGTCACTTTCTGCAATACAACCGGAAGTACGACGAAGGCGAGCGCGTATGGTAGTCCCTGCTCATCGTCTTGCTCCTCCTGGTGCCCCTTTGCGGCCATGTAAAGCAGGGTGCCCAGGAACGATGGATTCAGCAGGCGGATCTGCTCTATCGGCTGGCGGTGCCAGGATGCGTCCTTTTTTCGGAGCCCAATGGTCTCATTCATGCGGCTTGCGTCCGGCTTTCCAGCAAATGCTGCAGCTTGGACATGAAGTGGGGATGCCAACCCACTCTCAGATCATTAGCCAGCATATGAAGCGAGCCACGAGAGATGCTGGGATTGTCCACGTTCTTATGGATGGGAAAGCAAGAAGTCTCCACCCACTCATAGATCCTCTTAGCCATCTGCTCCTGTTCTACCTCTGCCAGCTCCCGCCCAATATCGTCAAGTGCGCGCTGGAAAATGAGATCCCATTCCTCACAAAGTTTCTGCTCATACTTATCAAGGTCGCCTACCATCACTAGGCTCTCTCGCACCCAGCGCGATCGCTGTTCAAAAGCGCGGTAGTAATCGCGCACGGCAGCAAGTACGCGGCGATCATTGATGCCAACTAGCTTGGCCTGATGAACGAATATTTCATTTTCATAAGCAGTCATGTCGACCACGTGATCGAGGATGTCGTTGTCAACGGGAAGAGCGCTGACCAACTGCTCACGAATATCATCCATCTGCGCCTGGAGATCGACGCTCCTGATGGGAAACTTCGAGCCCGCTATCAAATGTCTAAGGGAGGCGGTCAACCACCAGCCCTCAAGCCGGGATAGGAAGGACTCAACGTGATCTCGCCTCACGGTGAAGCGTATCTCGTGACGAATATCGTGCCCAACCTGCTCGATGTTCGACGCTCCCGGAGCGATGACGATCGATGACACTAAAGCAGCTTGCTCCTTTTCAGGCATCGCGAGGAAGAGAGTGTATGCGGGGATATTCGTGGAGTTCGTCGAAGTCTGAGCAGTGATGCGCATCGCGGAGAG
Organism: Dyella sp. OK004; assembly: GCF_900114495.1. Classification (GTDB taxonomy): domain Bacteria; phylum Pseudomonadota; class Gammaproteobacteria; order Xanthomonadales; family Rhodanobacteraceae; genus Dyella_D. Next base: position 474,577 of record NZ_FOZI01000003.1, read on the forward strand.
CGCGCCAGCCTCATCTCGGGACGCGGCTAGGAGGCGGCTGGCTATCGACCCTGATGCAACGCCATGCGTTGTCATTAGGATCAGGCGATCGCCGGAAGCAATTGCCCCGGATGCACGGCCTTCAATCCAGATACGAAGTGACTTCCAAATGTCTGGAGATGCGTCCGTCAGATTGGCCAAGCTGTTGGTGTGGTGCTTGAGCTGGAATAGCTCCAAGGGCGTGCCAATGGATTCGAAGACGACGTCGTCCAAGGTCTCTAGATAAACGGAGAAGCCGTCGTCAGAACTGGTGTCTATACGACGAAGGGCTGTCAGCAACGCGACGCGTATCTGATATAGGTACCCCAGTGCAGAATCGCCTGCTCCGAAAGCAGAGCTTCCGCTCGCGATTGACGTTGTCATCCGTCCCCCCTGTCCCTTGATCGCTTCGATAAAGCGCACCAGCGATTCGACTGCCGGCTTTCCTGCCAACGGCGCGATGGTCGCATGGATGAGGCGGGCGCTCCACTATGCGTCCAGCTCAGTCATTACCGCATAACCCGCACAACTGCAGCCTGTCGTTTCTAATCCTCAAGCAAACGAGCTGCCGGATTGTCTGCCGCGCCACCCGTTTGGAAATACCCCATCACGCTGGACACCGCGCGGTGCTCGGTCATCGCCATGATCGCCGGTAGCGCCCCCCCCCTGACGGCTCGCCTCGGTCACGAAGCCCGAGCGCAAGCTATGCCCACGAGAGGGCGGGGCCCACGCGCTGCTTCCAGAGCCGCCGAAAAATCGCCCCTTCAGTGATGCCAGCGGCCACCAACCAAGCCTCCAGCGCTTGCGTGGCCCGATCAAGAACGGGCTTGTCGGGCGTCGACGATGCTGTCACGCCCGCCTGCTGCGTCTTGCTGTGCTCCAAGCGATAAATGAAGCCCTGCGGGCCAATGCGGCGCAGGTCGCGCAGATCCGCGGCCGCGACCTCGCTGCGCCGACGGCCACCGCTGGCAAAGCCAAAGCAGAGCAGGGCGCGATCAGGCAAGCCTTCCAGACTCTCATCGCAGGTCGCCAGCATCGCCTCGAGCTCGGTCAGGGTGATCGCGGTTTTCTTGCGCGGGCGGACGCCGCGCTTGACCGCCGCCCGCGCAGCGCGACTCAGCACCGTGCGGATCGCCGGCTGTTCGCACGGGTTGGCCGCATGCTTGAGGCGATGTGCCGTCGACAGCACGGCCACCCGGTGGCGGACCGTTGCCAGGGTCCACGGTCCGAGCTTGGCCTTGAGGCCGGCGGCCACCAGCGCCTGGTCGACGACCGGCGGCAATTCCCAAGCCAGTTCGCCATCGACGGATCGGCGGGCCACGTGATCGACCACAAACTGCAGCACAGTGGCTTCCGCCACCGGCAACGCCGGTCGACGCCGTAACGGGCTGCATGCCAACCAGCCCAGTAGCGCAGGGCGCTGGCGTAACTCCGCGTGGTGTTCGCGGCGGCCGCTTCGGCGAGCAATTCGCGCACCGCGAAATAGGGCGTATACCCACGATAATCATCACTTATCGCGAGTACGTCAAGGCAAGGGCAGGGCACCGATCGAGGAGACCATTGCATGGCTCGTGGCATCACCCAAGAGCAGGTCAACACGGCCGCCGACACCATTTTGGGCGCCGGCGAAACCCGGGCCCAGGCAGCCCGAGATCTGGCCGAACACGCCTGCGCCACCCTGGATGGCCAATTGCAGGACAGTCATGCTCTTCGGGCGGACCTTGTACAGCAATGCGATCGCCTGAAGACGCGAAGCAGTGGCAGCAGCGCAACGAAGTGGCCGAACGAACACACCGAGAGGCTGTCACCACCATGCAGAATTCGAACCGCGATGCCAGCATGCGGGTACGTCACTTGGAACAGGGGATCGCGCGCCAAGCAGGCCAGGTTACCGCCTTAGAAAAGGCGCTTTCCGTGGCTTCAGTTAAGCAAAATCCACCGGCAACGACTGCCACAACCTCCGCGAAACGCAGCCCACGGAAGAAGGGCCCAGCTCGCCCGGCCAAGTGACCCCTCGACTACATCCCTAGGCCGATCCAGATAAGGATGGAAATGCTTCGTCAAAGAGTTATGGTCAGCATCAAGGTTTTTCTTGAGGAACACTTCGGGCACTTCAGCAAGGACGACTTTGGGTCGAAATCATCATTACAAGCCGGCCTGGCCATCTCATCGGCATGGGCTGTTACATCATCTGCAGTAGTGATTGCTTGCCAGATATGGCCTGACAGCTCGTACTTGAGCTACATAAGAACTGCGATTCCCGAAGCAATAGGGCCGCACCTGTGGAATGTCATCGGCACGATCGCAGCCATGGCTGTCGGCTGGGCGCTGCTATTCCCCCGAGTGGAGCACTTCGCAAGGTTTGCGAACTATCTACTGCTAACCACCTTTGGCATTGGCATCCTTATGTTCGGAACCCTTGCCGGCAAGCTTTTCAGCACCTCACCCCCAGAGAATCTTTCTGCCTTATCACGGGCAGGCCTTTATATCTTGGTCGCCGCGCTGATGATGATTTGTTTCGCCCTTAACTTTGCTCTGTGGATTGCCGCATCGCTCCTGGATGGCACACCAAAACACGCAAGGTTCGCGCAAAAGTGGCGCCAGACCACCTTGTGGCTGAGGCTGGCGATTGCCATCGCGATGATCGCGCTCCCTGGCTACTTACTCGTCACAAGCAAAGCCGCACCGTCAGGAGATGCAACCTGTACAGCGGCCACAGGAACAAGCCAACAACACAGCCCAGGGACTTCGACAGCAGCACGAGACACAGCTTGACGCCAAAAGATGACCGGGTAAGCGGGACATGACACGGTTAGCGGGACACGCGACCGAATTAAGAGGACTGCGACAACGGCGCACCACATGATCGACCACGATTTGACATAATATACATTATGCGCAATTGCAGATGTATCCGGCGCTGGGCCGACACGCTCCGTGCATTCCTGCGTTCCCTGCTGCATGGAACGCGCGAATGCCACGTAAGCGCCATCGACTTCGAAGTCCCGCGCACCGTGCCGGACAGCCGGCGCCGAATTAGCCAACTCTTGAAGTGCCCGGACAAAAGTCAGGCTCGCTCATCAATGACTCGAGGTGAGCCTGACTTTATTTTTGCCCCTCAGGCAGCTTCGCCTTCCAGCAGGAAATCCAGCACCGTACATACGTACGTGTCCGGATGCTCAACGTTGGGCAAATGGACGGCCGGCAGGATCACCAGGCGCGCCCCTGGCACGGTCGCAGCGATGTGCTCACCATAACTTGCCAGCGTGACGGTATCGTCCTTGCCCGCGATCACCAGCGTGGGGCGATTGATAAGTGCGATCGTTCGCCGCATGTCGTTGTCGCGCACTGCGGCGTAGGAGCCCGCCAAACCCCGTGGGGAGGTGGAAAGCAGCATGTCGCGGAATGGCTCAATGGCGGGGTGCTTTGCTTCAAGCATGTGGGCCGGGAACCATTTGGCCAGGAACGCCTGTGCTACGGCGGCCATGTCGGGCGCTGTCTGCAATGCTGCGATACGTGCATCGAACTCGTTGGCAGGACCCAGGTGGGCTGACGTATTGCTCAGGATGAGCAGGTCGATGCGATCCGGTGTATGGATGCCCAGCCATTGCCCCACCAGGCCGCCGAGCGACAGGCCAAGAAAGTGCGCACGTTCAATGCCGAGCGCATCGAGCAGCTCGATCACGTCGCGACCAAGTCGATCCATCGAATAGGCCCCTCCGGGAGCGTCCGATTCACCGTGGCCGCGGGCGTCGTAGCGCAGCACGCGAAAGTGCGGGGTCAGTGCGGCTATTTGACCATCCCACATGTGCAACGTCGTGCCGATGGAGTTTGACAGGACGAGCACGGGCTTGTTCTCGTTGCCATCGACGCGGTAAGCCATGCGGTATCCGTCGCCGGTGGTGATGAAGCCGGTGATGATGAAAGTGGCGTCATTCATAACGCTTTGCTCCTTGGGGTGGGGTCGGAGCCTGTGCGGGTGGAGATGCTAGACGCCACCGACTCAGGCAAAAATACAAAGGTTGGAAAAATTCAGTAGTAATGCAGGGCCTGAGCGCCCTCCCCTGCACGACCTCCAATGCTTCGGAGTCGTGGTCAAGGCGAGCAGCTTTCAAACCGCAGCTCAGGATCGATTTCCAGTCCGAATCCGCGTTACGGCTTGTCGACCTTGACGGTTGCCGTAGTCGACGGGACGACGGGTAGATCCTCGCTGGTGTACTTGTAGATGTCTGAGCCGATGGCATAGGCAGTGAAGTGCTCGCCATCGGGCAGCACGCGGATCTTGTTGGTCACGCGCCCCATCTCCACGTGTTCCCAGTGCTTGCCACCATCCCTGGTTTCGAAACCGCCCTTGGTGGTGCCGACCCAGCCAAGATCCGCATTGGCGAAGCCCACGCCGAACTCGGTGACTTCCTTGTCGTCGACTAGTGGTAGCTCCTTCCATGTCTTACCGCCATCGGTAGTTTTCGCTACACGGCGCTGAATGGACTTCGGATCGGTGTCGTAGCTCTGGATGGTGGCGTAACCCACGTGCCGTGTCGGGAAGGCGCCCTTCCAAATCAGTTCCGCAGGCCGTTTGGATTCGTACGCACGCGTCCAGTGCGCACCGCCATCGTGGGTGGTGATGATGACGGCATGCGATTTCGACAGGTCTGTGTCCGAGCCGCCGTAGATCACGCCGTTCCTGGCATCGAAGAATTTGACGTCCACGATCATGGCGATCCATGGCGTCATGTCGGTGTTGGTCCAGGTCTTCCCGCCGTCCAGCGAGCTGAGCAGTCGGGCGGGGCCGCTTACTCGTCCGGCCGCGTGGATCACCGTGGCAGAGCTGTTGTGCGAGGCGTTATCGGGGTGAAGGATGTCGATGCCACAGACGCCCTTCATCGGTTCGCCGGGAATGTTTGTCACGGCATGCCAGTGGTCACCGCCATCATCCGTCTCGTAGAGCGGCGTGCTGTCCGTGACGCCAGGGTAATAACCGGTGCCGATGTTTCCCGCATAACCGTGCTGCGCATCGATCATGCCGATGGAGCGGAAGTAGGTTCCTGGCTGCTTGAGTACGTTCTGCCAATGCTGGCCGCCATCGGTGCTGCGCCAGATGTTGCCCTTGCCATTGACATAGAAGCCGATGTCCTGGTTCACAAAATAGATATCGTCCTGTTTTCCTTTGTATGGCTCGGTCGGGAGCTTCTGCCAATGACTCCCCGCTTGTGGTGTTAACGAGGCGTCGTTGGCTAAGGCGACACCTTGAGAGCATGCAAGTGCCAGCGCCGCAAATGGCAATGCCTTGCGGGCAAGCATGATCGATCGGAAAAAGAATGCATCGTTAGGCATGATTGGGTTGTCTCGATCCTTTTTCATACTCATACCCTCTGGAGGGTGCGCATTTTTGTAAACGAAATTCTCTTTGCGGCAGAAAAGTGCGGCCAACGAATTGAGTGGGTGATCACAAGCTAGAAGCCGCCATCGTTTGCTTGACTACGCAAAATTTGTAGCCGCCCACCCTCTCGAAGCCATGTTTGACATCATTGCATAAGCACTTATATATTTGTCTACATGACGCCTGGGCTAGGAACGAAATTACGCCATTTGATTGAGCTGCTCGATGGAGCGGTGGAGGAAGCCTATGCCTCGGCGGGACTGCGTTATCGACCTCGGTTCACGCCGGTAATGCGTGCCTTGATGGTGTGCGAGCCTTCCACGATCGGACAGATTGCGGAGGCCGCAAAGATCACTCAACCTGCGGCAACGCAGACGGTTGCCTTGATGATCAAGGAAGGGCTGCTCGCCTCCGAACCCGGGCCGGTTGATGGTCGCCAGCGATTGATCCGCCTATCACCGCGAGGTCGCGCGATGCTGCCGCGACTGCGCGAATGCTGGCAGATAACGCAAATGGCTGCCGATAGCCTCGATGCATCGCTATCGCGCCCTCTATCGCAGTTACTCGACGAGGCGATCGCGGCACTGGACGCGAAATCGTTCTGCAACCGGATAGCGAAAGCACGCACGCAACTATCCAGTGCGGAACCTCTATCTAGTAAGAGTGCTGTGAGGAAGCGCAATACAGGCGCAGGCAAGGACGCCGCGAAAAAGAAACGGACGAGCGATGCGTGACTGCCAGCCTTGTGCAAGCACGAAACCTCGCGAGCGACGGCAATAGATACGCGACCACCACTCCATTCCGTCGGCAGATCCCCAATTGAGTTCACAGGATCTCGCTGTGAACTACCGCTACTCCCATGCAAATGGGCACGGCGCCCATGCATATCTTTTAATCAACGTGCAGAAGTACTTGGCGTAGCCCCTCTATGAAACACATCCTGCTGACCATGTCATTGGCACTCTGCTCCTGCTGCGCAGCCGCCGCCGACCTCGACGCTTCGGTGATCACAGCGAACCATCAACGCGAAGTGATCGAACAGGCCGCCGAGGTGATCCAGGCCCGCTATGTGGATCCGGCGCTCGGGCGCAAAGTCGCCCAAGCGATTCGCCAGCAGGCCAACACCGATGCGTTCAAGCACGACCGCGAGCCCGAAGCGTTCGCCCAGGCGCTGACCGTCGAGCTGCGCAAGCTTTCCGGTGATGGGCACTTTCGCATCAACTACAGTGCGCAGCCGGTGCCCGAGCCCAACGCGCAAACCGCCGATCAATACGAAGAAGACGACGACAGCTGGGCTGGCCCCGCGGTCAACCATGGCTTCGAGAGTGTGCGGCGCCTGAATGGCGACATTGGTTACCTCGACCTGCGCGTATTCGCACCACCGCGCGTGGCGGCCGACATGCTGCAATCCGCGATGACCTTGCTGGCACAGTCCAAGGTCCTGATCATCGACTTGCGCAACAACGGCGGCGGCGACAGCAGCATGGACATGCTGATGGCCGCCTACCTACTGGACCAGCCGGCAGAGATGAGCTCCATCTACGATCGCCCAAGCAACCGGCTTACTCGTGCCACCTCACCGGTATGGGTGCCCGGCCGCCGATTCGGCGGCACCAAGCCGGTCTATGTGCTTATCTCGCACAAGACCTTTTCCGCGGCGGAAGCGTTCACTTACGACCTGCAGGCCATGAAGCGCATCACCGTGGTCGGCGAAGCCAGTGGCGGCGGCGCGCATCCCTATGAGCGTCGGCGCCTCACCGATCATTTCCTGATCAAGTTACCGGAAATGCGCTCGATCAATCCCATCACCGGCACCGACTGGCAGGGCGTGGGCGTGAAGCCGGATGTGCCGACCCCGCCCGAGCTTGCGCTCGACAAGGCGCTCGAACTGGCACACGCGGCGCTAGCCGAAGCAGCCAGGCCGAGTGAAAAGTCAACGCACTGACATTCCGCACTTGCAGGGCCGCCTGTAACAGCCCGCTGCCGCCGCCAGGCGGCAGCCATCTACCCCGTACCATCGCGCCCTACTGGCAATAACACGGGCATCGCCTTGCGGCGAGCCGCCTTACCCACCAGCCCCCAGGTACTTCGCGAACCAATCCAGCGAACGCTGCAGCATGTCACGCACGTGCTTCGAGTCGGCGAATTGATGCCCCTCGTTTCCATTTTTCCCGGAAACACTCCTGCGTCCGCCGTCAATTGGCCAGCTGGTTGACGACCATATCCAACAGCACCCTGAGTCTTGCGAGCCGACGCATGTCACGGTGATAGCCCATCCAAATATCACGCACAGGCGGCTCTTCGCCTAGATCGATGCGATGGAGTTGCCCGATGGCGTCGCCCAACGGCCGCGGCAACACGGCAATCCCTACGCCCTCGACACACATACGTGCCTGTACTGAGCGCGAGTTGCTACGAAAGACGACGCGCGCGTTCGGGAGTATGCGCTGCAGCCAGGTGACTTCCGGCATGCCGCCAAACGCAAGATTCATCACCAGTAACGATGCGCCTTCCCCATCGCCGAGCACTGGGCGCGGATGGTCCATCGACGCATAGACGCCGTAAGGCATGCGAAGCAGTTTGCGGGAAACGACATCCGGCTCGTCGAACGGCTGGATGCGGAACGCCAGGTCAGCCTCCTGCCGTGACAGGCTGAAAAGCCGCGAATCGGTCAGCAGCTCGACGCTCACGCGCGGATACTGCCTGGAGAACTGGGCGGTGACAGGTGTCAACACATACTCGGCAAACCAGTCCGCCGATGTGATGCGCAACATGCCATCGAGCTGCCGTCCCTTTCCGGCGAGCTGACGCTGAAAGGCGAGCGCCTCTTCTTCCATGCGCTCGGCATGGCCGAGCACGAGCGAGCCTTCGTCGGTCAGAACGAAACCATCCTTGGTGCGCTGTAGCAGTTGCTGTCCGAGCGCCTGTTCAAGTGCCTGCAATCGCCGCCCCATGGTGGGCTGGCTCTGCCCTAATTTGCGCGCGGCACCACCCAGCGTTCCCTCACGGGTAATGGCAAGAAACACGCGCAGATCACCCCATTCCATCAACGCCCACCCCTGGTCGAACCCCACGAATTTGTCGCCATGAACTACCGCGCAACCCATTCAATTATGCATGGAACCCATGCGCATCTTTCGATCAACATGCAGAAATTTTTGTCGTAGCGTACGCACTCACTCGCCTCCCCAGCGAGCCCGCCCCACCCGTTCGATGAGTTCGATAGCACGCTTGCGATCCGTACCGATCCAGCTGTTCCACCCCATCCCAAGGAAACGCAATGAAAGCCATGATGCGCAGGACGCTTCCCCTTTGTCTGATGCTCTCGTTGATGGCTTCATATGGCAGTACTGCAGCTGCTGCAACTCACTCGTTGCACGTAAGTGTGTTGCCGTCGGCGAAAACAAAGATTGCTACCAAGGCTTCCTTGGCGATGGTCATGCTTCCCGTCGGCGTCACCTTGCGTGACATTGATGGCGGCCCTCAGTACTTCTCCAATAAAGATCCCCGCAGTGCATGGATGGATAGCCACATCATGCTGGGCGCATGGATGGAACAGCCGGCTGATGCCACTCAGGTGGGTTATGCCGTGGCGATGGGCAACAACATCTATTGGAACCTCGGCGGCAAGGCCGGCGATCCGGAGCAGTGGCGCGCTGACTATGACCTGATCCGCGCGGCAGGCATGCACGTTTCCGCACCGGACACCACGCCCAACAGCGGCACCGAAACGGTGGCATACGACGGCTGGGACGAGGCGGATATGCAATACGGCGCAGGCGCCAATGGCTGGAACCCCGCTGCGCCCAATGCCAATCTCGACGACTGCCTGCCGGCCGGAAGCGAGTGCGGCTACACCGTGGCGAAATGGTCCTACACAGGTCAGCCCACCGGTTATGGTTCGCCGGGTTACCCCATCAACAACATGGCCAAGCACCAGGGCTACGGCAAAGGCGTGCTGTTCTGGATGTGGGATTCCGAGGCCGCAGTATTTTTGGGCTACTCGGACATCCTTTCGGCCGACAGCTATTGGATGACCGATCCCGACCTGGAAGCGAATTCCCAGGGCGGCTGCGCGTTTTTCCCCCATAGCGAAAACATTTGCTATGGCGCGAATCCCGTCGGACTGACCCGCATCCAGCGCGCCCTGCCTGCCAACTATGCGTTCAACGTGACGCGACTGCAGACGCTGTCCAGCACGCTCAACCACCAGTCGAAGCCGGTGGTGGTCGATGTCGAGACGGGCTGCCCCATCTATGGCGGAACGGAGTGCATCACTCCTCCGGCGATGAAGGCGGCGGCCATGCACGGCCTGATCGCCGGTGCGCGCGGCATCTTGTGGTTCCAGCACAACTTCAGCGGGCCTTGCACCGACTACACCACGCTGATCGACGGCTCGGATCCCAGCACCGGCGATTACAACTGCCAGCAGACCCCGGGCGTCACCATTCATGACGTGGTGTTGAACATCAAGGCGTTCAACCAGCAGGTGAGCAGCGTGAACAATGCCCTGTTGTCGCCATTCGCCGATAGCTACGTAAGCCACACGGGCAATGTCGCTGCGATGGCGAAGTACGACGGCAGCCATTTCTACGTCTTCGCCGCCTCCGGCACGCCAGCGACCCCGCCGCCGGCGAATCAATCGGTGACGTTTACGGTAAAGAGCTCCGGCGCGACCAAGGTCACCGTCGTCAATGAGGGACGTACCATTCCCTTGGTCAATGGCACGACGTTTACCGATACCTTCGCCGACGCCAATGCGTATCACGTCTACCGCATGGATTGACCGCTCCGCCGCAACCGCGCAGCGCTGCCATCGGGTAGGTGGCGACCCAGTAATTGCAGATGCATCCGGTCCCGAATTCACGACCGGCTAGGTGGGTGTTGTCGATCAGCTAGCGGTATCCCCTGCCCGTTATCCCATATCTCCATCAACAAACGAGACAATCCATGTCGACCAGCAAGACCACGCATTTCCTGGCACGAACCCTTTCGTTGGCTCTGATCGGTGCCTGGGCGGGACCGGCCCTGAGTGAACAAGGCATCGTCGACCATGTGAATGCGGAGGCCGCCAAAGGGGCCGTCATCACGCATCCACTGCGCGCCAACGTATCGGAGCTGGAAGGGTCCGGCGGCAACATCACCGTGCTTAGCGGCCCGGACGGTAAGTTTCTGGTCGATGCCGGCATCGCTTTGTCCAAGGCCGCCATGCAGGCGAGTCTGTCCAAGCTTGGCCCGGCGCCCGTCAAGTATGTCGCGAACACACATTGGCATTGGGATCACTCGGACGGCGATGCGTGGCTTCACGAGGCGGGCGCCACAATCATCGCCACACCGCAAACCGTCAGCCATCTCACCAAGGCATCGCGCGTCTCGGATTGGGACCATACCTTCCCCGCCGTCACCGCGGACGGCGTGCCGTCGGTCCGATTAACAACGGACAAGACTTACACGATGAATGGTGAGTCTGTCGTGGTGCATCCGCTTATGGCGAGCCACACCGACGGCGACATCTCCGTCTACTTCAAGCATGCCGATGTCCTGGCGACGGGCGACACGTTCTGGAACGGCATTTACCCGTTCATCGATCATGAACACGGCGGCGGCATTAATGGAACCATCGCCGCGGTCGACTCCTATCTGAAATTCGTTACCGACAAGACGATCATCGTTCCAGGGCATGGCGCGGTGGCGGATCGAAAACAGCTACTTGAGTATCGCGACATGCTAATCGCCGTCCGCGATCGCGTCGCGGCACTCAAACATCAGGGTATGACAGTAGCCGAGGTTGTCGCGACCAAACCCACCGAGCCGTTTGACGCCAAGTGGGGGAAGTTCATCGTTACGCCGGAGCTGTTCACGAGGCTCGTCTACGACGGCGTATGAGCGACTGTTGATGAATAGCCGTCCGTCGTTCGGATGCAGACGGCTATTTGAAGCTACGCCCTCTAAACTAGCGATTTCGGCCGCCCGGCGTCGGGCGTCACCGGCGAATCAAGACTTCCATTCCTCGGTGTAGGCAAAGCGCGTTGGTCGCAGTGACATGTATTGCACGACGCGTGGTCGCTGTGCACGGTTCGGACTGCTGCCATGCGGCAGCAGGTGATGCCAGATAATCATGTCGCCGCGCTTTGCGGCAACTGGCTTCATCGTCAAGGTGCGCCGCGCATAGTCATGCACATTCACGCCTGAGGGAATGCTTTTCAGCCACTGCTTCAGTGTGTGATGAAAGCCCGGTACGCAGCTGAAAGCTCCCTGGTCCTCATCAACGTCGGCGAGATACAGGATGCCCTGCAATTCAAGGCAGTGCGGTTCGGCGAGCGTGGAATCCCAGTGCAAATGCGGTCCGGGAAACGGCCAGTTTTCGCGCTCCGGTGGATTAAGCCCGCCTTGGTCGATGGTTACCCAAAGATCCTCGCGCCCCCACAATTGTGCATGAGCCTTATGAATACGTGGCGCGCGACGATTGGCGACCAGAGCCGGATGCCGCAGTAGCGGCACCCAAATGGAATGGCCCAGCGATTCGCGATACCAGGACTCCGGGTTGTCGCGGTCCATCCCTAAAAAATCGTAGATGGCCATCTCTGCGATTTCCGCCGCCTCCGAGCTGATCGCGTTGCGCAGGATGACGTAGCCATGCTCGTGCCAGTGCACGAGGTCGTCGGCGGTCAGGCCTTCGACATGCTCGAGACTACCGACTTCGGCGCCGACGGCTTCGCCTGCTAGTGCACGCCGCAAGCGATTCAACGAGACTTCTTTCAGTTCGCCGCCATTGCGCTCCCATACCCAGGCTTCGAATTGCGCATAACTCGGCTGCTGCTGATGCAAGTAGCGCAGGGTTTCCAGCACATTAAGACGCAAGCCGGCCAGCAACGTCTTCACGACATCCTGCGGTAGCGGCGCAGCAGATCCTGGCGCGCACACGCGAGCCCAGTAAGTGTGCAGCTCATCGATACCAAGACTTGTCGCCGTCTCGCTCATCGTGCTCCTTACTGCTTCAAAATTTCTTCCAGCCCCTGACGTCTCGGCGACGCTGCATGGAATCATGAGGCGTTTCGTGTCTGCGGGGAAGGCTGGCTTGGAGCACTCCTTATGCATATGGGTCGCTTGTAGTTTTGGGCCAAAAGCCCCCTCCCCTACCCGCGATAACACCGACTAATCGAGCAGGGTTTCGATTGTCCACTCAGCTCCTCATCAGGTCTTACCCGCCGGCATACGGCCGTACCCGGCTCATGGCGAGCAGAAGATCACGACGTGTCGATCGCCCGCGCGGAATATGGGGTTGTCTTGTTGTTTTAGAGGGCCCACCCTTCGCGATACTCGCGACGCAGAAACGTGCTGGCGCCCGGCATGTTGGTGATGCGCATGTTCGCCGCGTCGTACTCGATCCTGCCGCCCGCGCGAAGGGACACGACGCCCAGCAGCATGACCTCCGTCAGCCGTGCGGCGTACGAGAACGGCGACGACGCTTCCGCCTTCCCCATGCAGGCGTCCACCCAGTTCATCTCGTGCGAGGTCTTGATGCGCGCGAACGTTTGAGGAGGCGTGCCCACCGAATCATGCAACGACTGCGGCAGCAGGCGCGGGTTCGCGCCGTAGGTCTCGTGGATCAGCTCGCCCTTGTCCCCAACGTACAGGACACCACCGTCCTTGCTCATCTGCCCGGCTCCCAACGCTTTCAGCCCCGGCGGCAGCAATGCGCCGTCATACCAGGTGAGCTTCACCGGCGGCCTGTTGCCGCGTGCGGGGAAGTCGTAATGCGTCATCGTCGCCATGGGGTACGACTCCTTGTTGAATGGCGTCGAGACGGTCTCCACGGACGTCGGAAAACCCAGGTCCAGCGACCAGAACGGGGAATCGATCAGGTGCGCCCCCATGTCGCCGATGGCACCCACACCCCAATCCACCCAGCCGCGCCAGTTGAACGGGTGATACAGGGGGTGGTAGTCGATGAGGGGGCCGGGGCCAAGGAAGAGATCCCATGCCAGCCCTTCCGGCTTCGGATAGTTGCCGACCATGGCATTGGCGAGCCGATCCATCACCGCGTCCTCGTTCCAGCTCGCGTCGTCCGGCCGTGACCTGGCTTGCGGACGTGGAATTCCCTGCGGCCAGTAGGCAAGTGGGCGATTCGTCCAGGCGTGGACCTCGCGAACATCGCCGATCGCCCCAGCCGCGATGTACTCGTTGATTAACCGGGCATCGTCGGTTGAGTGCCCCTGGTTTCCCATCTGCGTGACGAGCCTGGGATTGTCTTTCGCTTTCCTGGACAGTTCGCGAGCTTCATAAATCGACCAGGTGAGTGGCTTCTGCAGATACACGTGCTTGCCATGGCTCATCGCCGCGCTGGCGATCACCGCATGCAGGTGATCCGGCGTCGCAATGACCACCGCGTCGATGTCCTTCTGCTGTTCGAGCATCCGGCGGTAGTCGGTATAGCGCTTGATCGAATTGAACTTGCTGGAAAGCAGCCTTGTCTGCTCGATCTCGTCCTGCAGCTCCCGGCGTTCTTTAGCGGTCTGGGCCTTGTCGAGGCGTGCCTGCGCTTTCCCCAGCCCGTCGACCATTCCGCGAAAGGACTTCTCCGTATAGCGCCAGTCCACATCGCACAGGGCGACGATGTTCTCGCCAGCCAGCGCGCGCATGTTGTGCATGCCCATGCCACCGACACCGATGCCGGCAATGTTCAATCGATCGCTGGGCGGCGTATAGCCGGGCCCGCCCAGGACGTGGCGGGGCACGATCATCAGCCCGGCCGCGGCGATGGCCGTGCCCGTGAGGAATTCGCGGCGGGAGAGCTTGCCGCTCGCCTCCGTATCCCCGGAGGCTCCACTGGCGCAATGGCTCTGCTTCTCTTTCGCGATTTTCGATTCATCCGTCATGGGCGCTGCAACCCCGGGTTGGATATCGATATCCGATGCGCAGCATTCTGGCCGCAACGAGATCAGGGGATCAAGGTGACCCGTTCGGGACGTCACGCGGACTGAGGACAGCCACTGGCCGATGTCTGTCGCCGCTATATGCAACTGGCGGCCGCGGACATCCGCGTACGGGGCCGTGTCCGCAATAGATCGGAAGTTGACCTCTCCTACCCTTGATAACTTGCCCTAATCGCCCTGCCCTCGTTCGCTTCCGGCCAAAAGCAGCCCTTGGTATCGAGGTTTTTCGACGATGCGTAAATCCAATCCAATTTGTCATTAGGTGAATGACGGAACGCGCGTTCGAATACCTTACGTCCACTACGTGTGAGCCACAAAGATTCGCATCTCTGGATTGATCGTGCGCAGCTCATCGAGGTTCGCGTGGCCTGGCAAGGAGCCCTTGTTCGCCGGCGCGGACAGCTTCACGCGGATTCTGGCGCGTGGCGACTCAGTCCTTTTGCAATGCAACAAGCATCACGCCGCGAAAGCGGGTTACAGTTGAACGCAGGCATTGATCGCTGAGCATCCGGACATCGGGTCCATTACGTCATGGCCTTTTTTTAGATATTGAATTTAGATCGATCTAAAGCTCAGGACCGCAACATGCCGGCTGGGGAGCGCGAGGCCATGGTGCAGTGCTTGTCGGTAACCCGGGGGTATGCCGCGCGCTGGTCATGGTGCTGACGTGCGAGATGACCATGGCGGACGCAACGCAACGCAACGCAACGCAAGGTAAGGGTTTGGGCATGTGGGGCGGGTTCGGCTCCGCCAGGGTGCCTGTGTAGGTTCGCGTGGATGTAGCCGTCTAAACGGCTATATGCGTGCACGTTTCCGTGCCGGATCACCGCCCACGGTCCGGCCTGGGGTTGGTGAGGAGACGTAGTCTCCATCCCTTCGTGGGCATCCGAGAGGAGCGCTTCTGATCATGAATCTCGAAGCCATACGCATACGAGTTCAGACACTATTGGCCGTGGCCAGTCTGATTGCTCTGGCCGTCGTCTTTCCTTCGACGGCAGCCGAACAAGCCTACCCAACCAGCCCGCGAGCCGACGGCTCGACAGCCGTCGCCCGTGCCCGGGTGGCAGCAGATGTATTGATGAGTTCCTACGACCCCGGCAAGGCCTGGTTTCCGTCCAGCTGGTGGAACTCAGCAGTCTCCCTGCAGACCATCGGGGATTACATGCAACGCACCGGCGACGGCCGCTATCTCGGGCCATTGGACAACACTTTCGAAAAAGACAAAGGCGTGTTTCCAGCCGGGGTATTGTCGGGTGACCCCTTGCTGGGCAACTTCACCAGCCGAGCCATCGACGACTCCGAATGGTGGGGCCTGACCTGGCTGCAAGCCTATGATCTGACCAGGAACCCGAAGTACCTGGACATGGCGGTCACCATTGCCAATTACGTGAACGGTTACTGGGACACCAGCACCTGCGGCGGTGGCGTCTGGTGGAATGCCGAGCGCACCTACAAGAATGCTGTCACCAACGGATTATGGATTCGGCTCACCGCCGAATTGCATAACCGGATCCCTGGCGACCAGTTGTGGTTGG
Organism: Dyella sp. OK004; assembly: GCF_900114495.1. Lineage (GTDB taxonomy): Bacteria > Pseudomonadota > Gammaproteobacteria > Xanthomonadales > Rhodanobacteraceae > Dyella_D. Next base: position 490,446 of record NZ_FOZI01000003.1, read on the forward strand.
CTCGATCCAGTACCGCCTGGGAGTGGCTCCAGAGCAGCGGCATGATCAATGCCAACGGCCTGGTCAACGACGGCCTCACCGACACCTGCACCAACAATGGCCAGACCGTGTGGTCCTACAACCAGGGCTTGGCGATAGGTGGCGGCCTGGAGTTGTGGCGCGCTACCGGAGACCCACGCATCCTCGCGAGCGTGCGGCGCCTGGCTGACGCCGCGATCGGTCCGAACGCTCTGGTGACTAATGGCATTCTGACGGAAACCTGTGACGCCACGGACCAGACCTGCGACGACAACGGCAAGCAGTTCAAGGGCATCTTCATGCGCTACTGGACTGACCTTGTCGACACCACCCATGATCGCCGGTACGCAGCCTTCCTCGATCAGCAAGCCGAAAGCATCTGGGAAAACGACCGCGACGCTGCCGGCCGACTTGGCACCCGTTGGTCCGGTGCCACCAGCAACGAACACCCCAACGTTTTCGACTGGCGCACCCAGGCTAGCGCGCTCAGTGCCCTGATCGGCGACGTACCCACTACGACACCGCAGGAGTCGCTGGCTGCGACCATGTCCCCGGCGCAACCGGTGATCATGCCGCCCGCGTCGGGTGCCACATCCATCGCTATCGATCTCGGTGTCTCGGCAACCGGATTCTTCCCGCTGCAAGCGCGCGCCTCCATCGATGCGCCCTCCGGGTGGAGCGTGTCCCCGCCAACCACCCGAGTGCGCTTGCAGCCCCGCGGCATCGCCGTACCGGTCAGCAGCACCGTTCCACTGATAGTCACCGTACCGAGCACGGCGACGAATGGACATCAGATGGTCACCGCGGACGTGACAGCGGCGGGGCTGCACTTCACCACCCAGGCTGACGTATTGGTCGCGCACAAGATCGACTTCGATACCGGCACCGCCGACGAAAACCCGTGGCTGTTCGATCCTGATGGCTCGCAGAGCAACGGTGTGCAGAACCGCTTTGCCGACGGCAACGCCCACTTCACCTATCGATTCCCCTTCCCCGCCGATACCACCTCGGCGCAGGTCACCCTGACCATCGACAACGAATTCCTGGTGCTAGTCAGCGTCGACAATGAGCACTGGACGACCGTGCTGCAAGAGACCCAGCCAGTCACCGACGGCTCAAACAAGGCCGGCCGCAACATCGACCTGACACCGTACCTCGGCGCCGCCACCCATGGCTCCAAGCCGATTTACCTGAAGGTGTCAGATGCCTTCCCCAATGACGGCTGGGGTGGGCGCGTATATCACGTTACGGCGAACATCGTCGAATAGCCTTATGGTGCCTCCGTCCTCGATCATGCGAGGACGGAGGCACTAACAGTCGCTAAAGGACGATAGCGCCGCGCGTAAGGGCCTCGGGCTGTCGCTTAGTAATCCGCCGACGCGTACAGATTTTGATGGTGGCTTAGCGGAACTGGGCACTCCAACAGTCGCCCGCACCTTCGCAGGATGATCAACCAACTTCATTCCCTTCCTGATGGTCGAAACACCCCCGATAACCTGCCCTAATCACACCGCCCATGTCCCTTAGGTCTAGGCGGCCATTGGTGGCGAAGCCTGTTCAGATGGGACGAGTCGACATCGAATGGATCAGCTTGTTGGTCCACTCCCCTTACCTGCCCACGACCTTGGCAAGTTCCGAGACCTTGTTGTTGAACGCCGCATCGCCGCCGGTGGCACTCAATACACCGGACGCGTTGTTCCAATGCAGTTGGGTCGTGACGCTCTTGCCCTCCTCATAGCCGTACGACGTACCATCGTCGTCATAGAGCGCAAAGTTGGCATCTTTACCTGGATAGACACGGATCTCAGTGACCGACTGCTTCGACGCGGTCGACTGAATGTCCGAACCCAGTGGCACGATGGAGCCAGCGCGAATGAAAACAGGAATCTGGTCGATGGGGGCGACTACCTTGATCCAGCGCCCGCCCGTCAGCTTTTCGTTGGTCCAGAAGTTGTACCAATCACTGCCGGCAGGAAGATAAACGTCTTTCTCCGTCTGGCCTTGCTCGGTAATCGGCGCCACCAGGAAGGCCGGTCCGAACATATATTCCGTACCCAGGTTGGCGACTTGGGCGTCGCCCGGGAAATCCATCCACAACGGCCGCATGAAGGGCGCGCCCGTGTCATAGGTTTTCTTGGCCTGGCTGTAGATATATGGAATCAGGCGGTAACGAAGTTTGTCGTACTTCGCCATGATCGCTTCGGCTTGATGGCCGAATGCCCAGATTTCTGTGTGCTTGCGATCGCCGTGCAAACGCAAGGTCGGCAGAAAGGTGCCGTATTCGAACCAACGCGTGAGCAACTCCGGATAGTCGTTGTTCTGTCCCACCGTGTCGCGTGCATCGGAAGGGTCAAGCAGCGGGGGCTTGGTGGCGCTGGTGGTCTGCGGCAAGTATTGCCAGCCGCCGATGTCGTTGCCCCAGTACGCAATGCCGGAGGCGGTCATGTTGAGACCGGTGGGAATCTGGCGCTGTAGTGCCTCCCAGGTGGGGTCGATATCTGACGACCAGAACAGCGCGCCGGTGCGTTGCGAACCCAAGTAGGCCGCGCGAGAGAGAATCAATACACGTTCGTCCGGCTTCCAGGTGCGCATCCCCTGCGCAACGCCCTCCACGTGCACTAGCGGAAAGACGTTGTGGTAGCGATCACCAGAGCCGATCGAGAAGAAGTAGCTGTCCGGCACGAGATCCGGCTCGGTTTCGTCAAGCCATGGATAATCGAAGCCATGCGAGAGAATGTTGTCGCGGGCGTGTTCCCAGAACCACTGACGAGCTGCGGGGTTGGTCGAGTCGATCAACGCGCCGGCGCGATCCGAACGGAACGCTAGGCCATCGACTGTCTTGCCATTCTTGTCCTTCAGAAAATAACCCTTGGCATCAAGCTCGCTGAAGTAACGTCCGGATCGTTCGAGCCGCGGCCAGATGGATATGATCGACTTCATGCCCGCATCATGAAGCTGCTTGTTCATGCCATCGGGGTCGGGAAATTCCGCCGGATTGATGTCCAGCTGCCCCATGTGGGTCCAATAGAACCAGTCGACAACCATCACGTCGAGCGGATAGTTCTTTTTGCGATACGTATGCGCGACGCGCAACACTTCGGCTTGGCTGTCGTAGCGCGCCTTGGACTGGATCAAACCGAAGGCAGCCTTAGGCGGGATCGGTGTCTTGCCCGTCACCCGTGCGTAGGCCGAATAAATCGCCTCGGGCGTGTCGCCCGTCACGACAAAGAAGCTGATGCGCTCCCCTACTTTCGACTGGAAGCTCGTGTGGCCGCGAACGCCGGCGACAAATCGTGTATCCGACGGGTTGTCCCAGATGATGCCGTAACCCTTGGACGACACCATGAAGGGCACGCAGACGGTTTCCCCACTCGGTGCGTCGTACCAGTGCTGGCAATCGATGACGCGACCGCGCAGATCGAGAGGGCCAAGGCTGTCCTGATTCTGACCCATGCCGTAGTAGTGTTCGTCAACAGGAGCCGAGAATGTGGCGCCCACCTGATAGGTGTCTTCGCCGGCGACCTCATGCGGGGACATCTCCCAACCCGTCATGTTGACGACAGTCGCACCCTTTGCGTTCTTCACTTGCAAGCGAACCGGTGCAAGGTCCGGCGCAAAGTACCGCTCCATGGTGCCTGGCGTGTGCGGTGCTGGCGCCGCATCGACATGCAAGGTCAGCTCGGGCGATGCAAAGGTATCACCGCTCGGGTCGTGCGTCTCATGGAGCGCCGAATGATCGGCGTGGTCAGCAATAATCCCGTAGCCGGGTGCCTTCAATGCCTGGGTTTTATCGGCAGCAATCGTTATATGGACAACGTTCGGGCCATAAGCTTCGATCCTTACCCATGCGCCATGGCGGTCAAGCGTAGCCGCCGACGCAGCGTTGACGGCGGTAACTGCAGTGACGAGGGACAAGGCCAGGCTAAGCAATGCAGTGTTTGAGGTTCGCATGTCAGCCTTCCATCTCTTCGAGTTCCTTGCCGCGCGTCTCCTGCACATAACGCAGGTCGCGGCCATCCTTGAGGATGGTGGGATCGGGATGATCCCCGGTAACGATCGGGTTCACATAGGTGCCATCACCCAGGTCGGCCGTTCGTTGCCCTTCAATGCTCGGGCGCTGCTGGGGACACTTCCGGGCGGCTTGCGGGCCAGCCATGGCATCCCCGATGGAAAACGGCGCAGCGATCGCTCCTGCCAGCATCCACTTGATGACGTCTCGACGAGAACCATCCACCATAACAACGCCCCACTTTGCTCAATCCACAAGCGCTGGATTGTGCATGGTGCGAGGACATGGTCAGCTTATGAAAGTCGCCGCGCGCGGTTGCTTTTTTTGCCGTAGGCGCTGGAATGCCGGGATACCAGCCGCTTTTGGCCAAGAAGGCCCTGGGATCGGACATCTCCAGCAGGAACTCGTTGCTCCTGCTGGAAACAACGCATGTCGTTTAACCAGGCGTTTGATTATGGCTCGCAAACTGCGCAGGGGCTTCCTGTCGCCCTCGCTTTCGCGCTCCAAAGGTCTGCAGAACGGGTTGCATCGGCTGGATCGCAAAGTTTGCTGGGCACGACGTGCCCGCCTCAAGCGCGCAAACGCGCAAACGCGCAAAAGGCTGGGGCGGCTCTTCGCCGGAATAAAACGGACCGTATCGTGGTTATGTTGATATCGCCTCGCATCGAATGGCTTGGCGTTGGGTTCATTCAACAAGGTCCTTGCGCATATGTCGGCTCAAAAACTTTCTATCGCGAACTACACGCGCACCGCCAAAGTCCTGCATTGGCTGGTAGCGCTTTTCATCCTGACAAACTTCGTCATTGGCCTACGCATGGAGCATTTCCCCGGTTACGCTCATACGTCGCCGGAATGGAATGGCATCTTGTTCTGGCACGGCTCTATCGGCGCGTTGGTGTTATGGCTGGGCGTAGCGCGGATGATCTGGCGTGCCGGTCATCGTCCGCCACCGTTGCCGGGCAGCATCCCGGCGTGGCAAGTGTGGGTGGCGCACAGCGTCCATGGACTGCTTTATCTGGCCATGTTGGCGCTACCGCTTTCTGGTTACGCTCATCGTGTCGCGGGAAATCACGCGGTCAGTTTCTTCGGCTTGTGGCATTGGCCTGATCTCTTCGCGCCCAACGAGTCGCTGCGCGTTCTGTTCGGGCAAATCCATATCGGTCTCGTCGTCGGGCTGGGCCTCCTTTTGCTTCTCCATTTCGGCGCGGTACTAAAACATCTGGTGATCAACCGCGACGGAGTGGCCAAGCGCATGCTGTGATTGAGGCGCACGCGGTACGAATTCGACTGCCGCAACTTTGGTGCCCTCGTAATCCTCCTTTGCGTCGCCGATGGTTAATGGCATTGCCAGTGCCGCTTCGGCTCGAAAGCTGACCGCCCTACCCCCGATGGTGCTCTTTAATCACGCAATGATTCGGTGCGCGGTCGCACTATTCCCTCAGCTCGCGCGTACCGAACTACAGCGATGCCACCCACGATGACCGCTTGCGCGCGCGATGGGGCGAGTCCGCGACGCGAGAAATTGCGCCAAGCGGAACGTCTTCACCTTCGACCGGTGATGCTCATCACATTGTCTTCGCGAGTACAAGGATTGCTGTTGCGCAGTTTCAATTTTCGCAATTGCGATTGATGTTCTTCGCAATGCCGCGTGCTGCGCAATGAGCATAAAGTGCCTATGCGTGAGAGAGCCGTGATGCATGCACAGGATCCTTCATCAGCTTCATGCAGGTGCATGGCGTGCGGCATCTCTCGCTGTCACCCGATGTCGTTCGTTCGTCACCATGCGGACAGGGGAATGAAATGCGGCGCGGCATAACGTGCCGCCTCTTTCGCGAAGCACATGGCGAGAGATTTCTTTCGCTGCATTCAAAGCGACGCAATGGTTCGCCGGCATGCGCCCCGCCCTGATGGACCAGCGGCGGCGGAGCACCGCGGCGAGCCGATATCAACCTGGAGGAATCATGCAGAAACTCATGTCGCGGGCCGTCGCCTGCGCTCTTGCCTGTGGCGCGCTCGCGCTGCCATCGATCGCCGCGTTCGCGCAGTCATCGGCACCGGCCTACACCTGGAACAATGTGCAGATCGTGGCCGGCGGCTACGTCGACGGCATCATCGCGCATCCCAAGCAGCAGGGGCTGTTTTACGCGCGCACCGACGTTGGTGGGGCCTATCGCTACAACTCGCAGACCGCCACCTGGGTGCCTCTCAACGACGGCACGCCGCCGGAGAATGCGCAGTGGACGGGCATCAACAGCATCGCCATCGACCCTTCCAATCCGAACATGCTTTATCTGGCGACGGGTTTGTATACGTCATCCTGGGGCGCCAATGGCGCGATGCTCGTGTCGTCCGACCAAGGTGCGCACTTCACTGCACACCCGCTCAGTTTCCGCATCGGTGGCAACGAGGACGGGCGCAATGTGGGCGAACGTCTACAAGTGGATCCGAACAAGGGATCGATCCTGTTCTATGGAACCTCCAACGAGAGTAATCAGGCCAGCACGAACGGCTTGTGGACCAGCGCGGACAGCGGCAGCACCTGGTCGAAGGTGAGCGGGTTCACTGCCCTATCGAACGATGGCACCGGAGCGGGCGTGGCGTTCCTCGCCTTCTACAAACCATCCGGCACGAGCGGTTCGCCAACCAAGACCTTGTTTGCCGGCGTATCTACCGGTACGGCAGCCGCGACGCTCTACAAAAGCGCCGACGGTGGCGCGACCTGGGCACCGATAGCCGGCGGCCCGGTCGGCCTCATGCCACAGCGCGGCCTGATCGGCCCGGACGGCAGCCTGTACATCACTTATGGCAACGCCATCGGGCCCAACGGCATGTCCGCGGGACAGGTCTGGAAATACAGCGTCGGCCTCGGCACCTGGCAGAACATCACGCCGACCGATCCCTACAACTATCCGTCAGGCTTCAGCGGTCTGGCAGTGGATCCGGCGCGGCCCAGCACGCTGGTGGTGATGACGATGGATCACTGGTGGCCAGACGACACCATGTACCGCAGCACCGACGGCGGTTCGACCTGGAAGGAGGTGGGCAGCAGCGCGGTGCGCGACTCCAGCGTGTCGCCATGGATCGTGCCGCCAGGCAAGACCCAGGCGCCGTTCGGCAACTGGGGCGAGGTAGTCATCGATCCCTTCGATTCAGGGCATGCGATGTATGGCTTCGGCGGCGGCATCTGGAGCAGCTCCGACCTCACCGCGGCGGACGCCGGCAAGCCCACCCACTGGAGTGTTGGCGCCAATGGCATCGAGGAAACGGCGGTACTGGGGCTGCTCTCGCCCACCGCCGGCGCACCCTTGATCAGCGCCCTGGGCGACGTCTGCGGTTTCGTGCATAACGATCTCAACACTGCCCCCGCCACCCAGGTCACCAACCCTCTCTGTGGCAATGGCACGGGTCTGGATTTCGCCAAGAACACGCCTCTGACGCTCGTGCGCGTAGGCAGCAGTGGCAACTCCAGCAACAACGTGTACGGCGCGTGGTCGACCGATGGCGGCAAGAGCTGGTCGCCGTTCGCCAACCAGGCAGGTTCCACCAAGGGCAGCGGCACGGTGGCGATCTCCGCCGACGCTGGCACCATCGTGTGGTCGCCGTCGGATGTGGCGCCAGTGGCCTCCACAGATCACGGCAGCACCTGGCATACCCTCGCCTATCCTTCCGCCAACGGCATGGCCAGCTTACCGATCGGCGCACAGGTGTTGTCCGACGGTATCAACGGCAATTTGTTCTACGCATGGAATCAGGCGACAGGCACCTTTTTCAGCAGCTCTGACAAGGGTGCAAGCTGGTATGCGTCGACCACTTCGGGCTTGCCCGTGGTGCCGTCGTGGCAGGCCAGCCAGGCCGTCACCGTCACCGGTGTGCAGGGCGATATCTGGCTTGCGACGCAGTCAGGCCTGTATCGCAGCCAGAGTTCCGGTTGGAACTGGAGTCGAGTGGATGCGACCACGGTCAGCGCTGCCACTTCGATTGGCTTCGGCAAGGCGGCGGTCGGCAAGTTCTACCCGACCATCTATCTCGCCGGCACGGTGAACGGCGTCACCGGTCTGTTCCGCTCCATCGACGTTGGTGCAACCTGGGTGCAGATCAATGACACGCAGCACCAGTGGGGCGGCGTGTCGCGCGTGATCGGCGACCCGCGCAGCTTCGGTACGGTATACCTGGGCACGAACAGCGGCCGCGGCATCATCTACGGAACGTCCACCAACTGACGCCTGAGTGCGTCATGCAGCAACACCTCGCTCCTTTCCGCGGAGGGAAGGAGCGAGGTGTCACGGGAGCAAAGTCGATGCGCAATAGCATGCAAGCCGTACTGCTGATCTTCCTGCTGACCATCGCCGGCGCGACGACAGCACAGGAAGTCAGCCCTACCCCGCCCATGGGTTGGAACAGCTGGGACTCGTTCGGACTCACCATCGACGAAGCCGATTTCAAGGCGAACGCTAGCGTTCTTGCCGGATTACACAGCTATGGCTGGACTTACGCGGTCATCGACCAGGGCTGGTACATGCGCAATCCCTTCGGCGACAAGCTGCAGGCCCGGGACTACGCCTTGGATGCGAACGGCCTGCTGGTCCCCGCGCTTAACCGTTTTCCCTCCGCTGCCGATGGGCAAGGCTTCAAGCCGCTGGCCGATTGGGTGCATGCGCAAGGATTGAAGTTCGGCATCCATATCGTGCGCGGCGTTCCCAAGCAGGCCGTGGCGGCCGACGTGCCGATCGCCGACTCCGGATTCCACGCGAAGGATGTCGCCGACACCGCGGACACCTGCCCCTGGGACGACAGCAACTACGGCGTGCGTGACACGCCCGCCGGGCAGGCGTACTACGATGCCATGCTGGCCTTGTACGCTCGCTGGGGCGTGGACTTTCTCAAGGTCGACTGCATCGCTGACCATCCCTACCGGATCAGCGAAATTCGCCAGATTGCCGCCGCGATCGGCAAGACCGGACGCCCGATCGTGCTCAGCTTGTCGCCCGGCCCGACCCAGTTGTCGCATGCCGCTGAGATTCAGCAGTACGGACAGATGTGGCGCATCTCCAACGATGTCTGGGACGGTTGGTCGTTCGTCCATGAGCATCCTAACGACGATTTTCCTATGGGCGTTCGCGATGTTTTCGATCGCCTACCACTATGGGTGGGTCAGGCCCGTGATGGCCATTGGCCCGATGCCGACATGCTGCCGCTCGGCATGCTCGCGCCGCACCCCGGCCTCGGCTCGCCACGCCCATCGCGCCTGACCCCGGATGAACAGCGCACGCTGCTGACATTGCACGCCATCGCACGTTCCCCGCTGATCCTGGGCGCCAACCTGACCAAGCTGGACGACGTCACGCGCGGGTTGATCACCAACAAGGAGGTGATCGCCATCAACCAGACCAGCCGTGACAATCATCCCGTTACCCGCCTGCCGAAAGGATTCGATAGCGTGCGCGTATGGGTGGCGTCAGGCCGGGGCGACGAACGCTATCTGGCGATATTCAACCTGGACGACAAGCCCGTGACGCTGGACACGGCATGGAGCGCGCTCGGCTTGAACTCCGGCAGCTATCGCGCTCGCGACCTTTGGAGCGGTCACCGGCGGAAAGCATCCATGCGCCTGGCCGTCGACCTGCCCGCCCACGGGTGTGCATTGCTGGTCATGCGACCAGCGCTTTAAATGGACTGATAAGCGATTTCCGGTGCTATCGCGGCGCGCTTTCGGATCAACAGGTGGCGGCGCTCGTGACCTGCTGATTCCGTCGCGATGCAACGGCGGATTTCGTAAAGAACTCCGCCGTATTTCGCCAGTGACTCGCCAGACGATCTGATCCAACGTGGCCGACGCTGAGCCCTGCCCTCAGGGCCGGCCTTCGTTGCCGCCTACGAGCCGCTTATGACCGCAAAGCATGGATGGGCTTTCTGCATAGCCATCGCCGCCCTCGTTTTCTTGCCGCAGGTTGCTGCCGAGCAACGCAGCTTGTCGCAGAACTGGCGATTTCAGCGCGGCGATAGCAAGGACGCCAAACTGGCCACCTACGACGATCGCGCATGGCGGCAGGTGTCGGTGCCGCACGACTGGTCTATCGAGGATAAGCCCGACGGTTCGCCGCCCTTCGACCGCGACGCGGTCAGTGGACAGGATTCGGGCTATCTGCCCGGCGGCGTCGGCTGGTATCGGCGCCACCTGGTGCTCGATGCGCAGTCTGCGGCGCAGACCGTGCTGGTCCATTTCGAGGCGATCTACATGGACGCCGACGTGTGGATCAACGGCCAGCACGTAGAGAAGCATCATTACGGCTATAGCGCCTTCACCGTCGACCTGACTGGCAACGTGCATGCCGGCGACAATGTGCTCGCCATCCGGGTCGATCACGCCGATCCGTCCTCGCGCTGGTATGCCGGCTCGGGCCTGATCCGCCCCGCGACGCTGGAACTGCTGCCTCCCGTGCATATCGAGCCGGACAGCATCCAGGTGACCACACCGGTCGCCACCAACGAGGCTGGCCGAGTGATTGCGCGATTAGCCATCGCCAATGGCACGGCGAAGACTCAGAGCGTGAAAATGGTCTCGCGCATCGTGTCGCCGTCCGGAAGGACGGTGGTCCAGAAAAGTAGCCAGGCCACGCTTGCGCCCCATGCCAAGACCGCGGACGAAACTGCATTCGAGCTGAGCGAACCCGCATTGTGGTCGCCGGACTCACCCAATCTGTACGTACTCGAGCAGACCATTCGCACCAGCGATGGCGTCGCCGATATTCGCCGCACACGCTTCGGCATTCGCACGATCGCTGTCGACGCGGCCAACGGACTGCGCATCAACGGCAAGAAGTTCGTGCTACGCGGCGGCAATATCCACCACGACAACTACATGCTGGGCGCGGCCGGCCTCCCCGATGCCGACGCGCGCAAGGTCGCGCTGATGAAGGGCGCTGGCTACAACGCCATTCGCAGCGCACACAATCCTGCCAGTCAGGCGACGCTCGATGCCGCGGATGAGTTGGGCATGCTCGTCGTCGACGAGGCATTCGATGCGTGGGGCAAGAACAAGAAGGCGATGGACTACGCCCGCTTCTTCAAGGAGGACTGGCAAGCCGATCTGGATAGCCTCGTGCTGAGTGGCCGCAATCATCCCAGCGTAGTGTTCTGGAGCATCGGCAACGAAATCCCCGAACAGGGCACTGAGCCGGGCATCGAGACCGCACGCCAGATGGTTGCCCGCGTCCGCCGCCTCGACACCACCCGCCCGATCACCCAGGCCATCAGCATCGACAGCCCCCAGAGCGACGGGCAGTTCGCCGCGCTCGACGTGGCCGGGTACAACTACCACGCGCACGAGTTTGCCGATGACCATCGACGGTTTCCCGAACGGGTGATGTTCACCTCGGAGTCCACGCCGAAGGATGCCTTCACGTATTGGCGGGCAGTGGAAACCATGCCCTGGGTGATCGGTGATTTCGTGTGGACTGCCGTCGACTACCTCGGGGAAACGGGTATCGGTTGGATGGGCTACAGCCAGGACTGGCAGAAACTGGGGCCCTACCCGTGGCACCTGGCCTACTGCGGCGAGATCGATGCCACCGGCCGCAAGCGGCCGGCGGCGTATTACCGGGAGGTGCTGTGGAAAACCGGCATCGATCCGATATCGGCTTTCATCAAGCAGCCGCCTGGCACCGAAGACCTTCCCGATCGGCATCTGTTTCCCATCACGCCGCCACACCTCGACTGGTCGCTGGACGACGTCCATCCGAGCTGGACCTGGCCGGGACAGGAGGGAAAACCGCTGGAAGTGGTGATCTACTCCGAGTACCCCGAGGTGGAGCTTCTCCTCAACGGCAAGAGTCTCGGGCGCAAGAAGGTCGATGTGGCAACCGAGTACAAGGCGAACTACCAAGTTCCTTATGCGCCCGGGCGTCTTGTAGCGGTTGGGTATCGCGATGGCCAGGCGGCGGGACGCTGGGAGCTGCAGACGGAAGGCGAGCCAGCGACTGTCCGGCTATCTCTCGATCGGATGCAGTTTCGAGCGAACGGCGAAGATCTCGTATATGTGACGGCGGAACTCGTCGACGCCAGCGGCGTGCCGATCTACGCGCAAAATCATGATCGGGAAGTGACCGTCCATGTTGCCGGCGCCGGCCAGCTAGCGGGCATCGGCAATGGCAATCCGCATGATGCCTCCAGCTTTCAGTCGGGACAGCGACGCACGTTTCATGGGCGTGTCGTTGCAGCCATCAAGGCGGCGACGCATGCCGGGGCCGTCACGGTACAAGTCGAAGTTCCCGGATTGCCGCCGCAGCAAACCCGTTTCAATGCCGTATCGCCTTGAAACTCAGAGGCGATACATGCGCATGCTGTGCTCGACGGCCTCTTTCATTAGCGTGATCGATAGCGCAAAGCCCCTGCAAGCGATCATTTATCTCGCCCACGTCGCGTGATTTCGATCAATACAATGTCATTGGACCGCATGGGAATAGACAGCGTGGCGTGTCCGTGGGCGTCGACACTGAGCACATGCACTTCGGCTTTGTCCGCAGTGATCGTCTGCAATTGCCGCAGCTGATCGTTTGTCAGCGCCTTGGGGGATTCCATGCGCAGATAGGCCGAATAGGCATCATTGGCGTCGTAGCCCGTACGGTAGATGGCGGCTTGCCACTGGCCCGGCTGCATATGCTCGAGTTCCAGGCTGAGCGGCCGGCGTGGCTGTGACGGAAACAGCTTGGTGTAGAAGGATCGGTTGCTCTTGTCCTGCTCGGGTTGTACGAAATCCCATACCAGCGCCTTGAGTACGCCGCCATCCCAGGTGACATGGCTTTGCGCGTCCGACGTCTTTAACTCCGTCGGGCCGAGACGATTCAAGTATTTGTAAGCGAAATAAGCCGGCTTTCGGATGCCTTGAGGATTCAACAGGCCGAATCCACCCTGGAATGGCGCAGTCGGTGGGCCGGGTTCCTCGAACAGATCGCTGAAGGTCCAGTAGCTCATGCCCTGCACCATGCCCTCGCAAGCCTTGAGCTTTTGAAGAATGTACGCAGCACTTACATACGAATCGTGTACGGAGTCGCGCGGCGTATAGCTGGTGCTCCATTCGGTGAAATAGAGAGGCAGTCCTGGTTTCGATGAATGGTCGATCTGTTGGCGCACACTACGGACATCGCCGACGATTGCATCCGGCGATGGTGAGAGCTTGGTGTCGCTTTCACCCTTCTCATCGAGAAAGCCCCCATCGACACCATAGGTGTGGGTGGAAACGAAATCGAGAGGTGTACGCGCCTGCGTGGTGTGTTCGATCAATGCCGGCACCCATGCGGCGCCAGCCGTGGCCGGGCCACCCACTTTCAGTTGGGGATCAATCCGCTTGATGGTGCGCGCGGTGGCATCGAAGAGGTCGAAATAAGCCTTTTGATCGCCACCTTCCCAGAAGCCAGCCAGGTTGGGTTCGTTCCAGACCTCGAAGTACCAATGGCGAATTTCCTGTTGCCCATAGCGCTGCTCAAGGTGACGCACGAAGGCATCCACCAATGCGGTCCACTTTGAAAGCACCGGATGGGATGTGTTGCCTTTCCAGTAAAAAATGCTCTGATTCGAGGTCTTCATCGCTTCCGGCGTGAAGCCCAGCTCCACAAACGGCCGGATGCCCATCGCGAGCAAGCGATCGTAGAGATAGTCGATCTTGGTCCAGTCGTAGACAGGCTTTCCGTCGACTTCCCGATAAGTGCCGAGCACGTCATGGAAGATCGCGTGAAACCGAATGTAGCGAAAGCCGAGCTCCGCCTGCACGGTCTTGAGCTGAGCGAGGTTGTCATCGCGGATCAGCGTGCCTGGATAATCGGAGCCAATGGAAGCGTTGTAAGCGCGGTCCGTCGGAAACGAAGACCCCTTCACGTCGATGGCGATCTGCCGAGCCTCCTGCCCCGCTTGAACCGCCAGGGGCAGGCAGGCCAGCATGCACATGAATCCACTTGCCGCCGCCCAGCCTCGACGCCGTGCCATTGCCTTCCCGCGCATAGGGTTTCCTATTTCAAGATCGTCTCAGCGATGAAGTTCAACAAATCCCCGGCAGCGATTTCCAGAGGGAGCCTTTTATGATTTTGACCAGCCACGCGCTGTGGCACGCTACGCGGCAAGTCTGGCTCCAGACACGGGCTCGATTTGAGGTCCGTCGCAACGCATGGCAAAAACATAAGCCGATGCGGCGGATATCTGAAGGCGACTTGCTCTAAACAGCGATGCCACGCTCCGAGGCCAGTCAATCCAGGGGAACCTACCTTGCTCAACGCATCCATGCTCTCGCGCCGCATCCTCCTGGGTCTGATGGCCGCCATGACCGCAGCGCCAACTCTGGCTTCCACCTCAACGCCGGAAGCGACCGTTGCCGGAGGTCGCTTGTCCGGCACTCGCGATGCCAAAACCGGTTTGAACGAGTTCAAGGGCATTCCTTACGCCGCACCACCTGCCGGTCCGTTGCGGTGGAAGCCGCCGCAACCGATGGCCGCATGGACGGGTGTGCGCAAAGCCGATCATTTCGGACCGCGCTGCATGCAACGTCCCGTGTTCAGCGACATGGTGTTTCGTTCCGACGGCATGAGCGAAGATTGCCTGTATCTCAACGTCTGGACGCCCGCGGACAGTCCGCGCAAGAAACTCCCGGTACTGGTCTATTTCTATGGCGGAGGGCTCATCGCTGGCGACGGCTCGGAGCCGCGATACGACGGCGCCAGCCTGGCGCAACGGGGGATCGTGACGGTCACAGTGAACTATCGGCTGGACGTCTTTGGTTTCCTGGCATCCCCTGCCCTGGTTGCCGAGTCGCCCGAGCACGCCGCTGGTAACTATGGGTTGCTCGACCAGCAAGCCGCGCTGCAGTGGGTTCAGCGCAATATCGCCGCATTCGGCGGCGACCCGGACCAGGTGACCATTGGCGGCGAGTCGGCAGGGTCCATGTCGGTATCGGCGCACATGGCCTCTCCGTTGTCGAAGGGCCTGATGCATCGCGCGATAGGCGAAAGCGGCGCCATGCTCGGCAACCTTAATCCGACACCACTCGCCCAGGCGACGCGTGAAGGTGAAGCGTTCGAGCGGCGTGTTGGAGCGCGCTCACTGGATCAGCTGCGCGCGATGAGCGCACAGGCGCTACTCGATGCTGCGGGCCAAAAGGATGCACCCGAATTCCGGCCCACCATCGATGGCTACTTCCTCCCCCGCCCGCCCGAGGCTATCTACGCGGCCGGCGAGCAGGCACATATTCCTCTGCTGCTCGGCACCAACTCGCAGGAGGCCAGTTACACCAGCTTGTTCGAAGATCAGGCGCCGACGCCCAACAACTATCGTGCGGCAGTGCAGAAGCGATTTGGCGAACACGCCACGGAAGCCCTCAAGTTCTATCCGGGCCGGACCGAAGCCGACGTCAAGGCGTCCGGCACGGCGCTCGCGGGCGACCAGTTCATCACTTTCTCGACCTGGCAATGGATGCGTCTGCACCGCCAGACCGGACAAGCGCCGGTGTACTACTACTATTTCACCCAGGCGCGCCCATCCAGGCGCGACCGCAGCAAAGCTCCGGATACCGGCGCGGTGCACAGCGGTGAAATTGAGTATGCCCTGGGCAATTTATCCAGTAACGAGGTCTATGCCTGGACCGTGGCCGATCACCATGTCTCGGACATCATGCAGGGTTACTGGGCTCGTTTTATCAAGACAGGCGATCCCAATGGCCCAGGCCTGCCGCATTGGCCGGTCGCGGCGAGCAAGAATGGCGGCTTGTCGCGTCAGGTCATCGGCGCGGATACACACCCGATGGTTGATCGCGACGCGGCGCGCTATGAGTTTCTGCAGCGCGTCGAGGCTGGTGGCACCCTGTAAAGTCGGGCTGTTGCCATGACTAACGCCGTCAGCTCTCGATTCATTTGCGCGATCACGGCCTACAGCGGCCGAGTGGCAGCGAGCCAGTCGGTTTGTGGAAGTGACGGATTGAGCGGGGCCACGTTGGTGCTTCACCTTTGTAAGTGGGGCACGGAGAGCAAGAACGAGTAACGAGCGCCATCCCGCGTGGGATGAACAGTATCCTGCGCACGGCGAGCTGCACAGATTCCAGGTGGCGTCGACGCCCGAGAAAAGCAGTCGCCAATTATCTTGAGGATCTCGATTGAACCAGTCTCCTGGCATTGTCGGTATGGCACCCTTCGAGTTGCCTGATGACGCATGGGCTTACTGGCGTCCGGGTGTCGCAGATATCGTCGAGCTCGCCCTTGTTCATGGCGAGGACGTCGGCCTTCCGGACCACTTTCACGACGAGGACCAGGTCACGTTCGTGATCTCCGGCTATCGGCGGTTCCTTATTGGTACGGAGCTGGTGATCATTGGGCCGAGCCAAGGCGTCTGTATTCCGGCGGGGACACCTCATCGCTCATTGCCGGAGCCGGATGGCGTGGTATGCATCAATCTTTATTTGCGTGCATCTGAGTGCGACACACGCGCCCTGCTGGATCGCCTTGCTGTGCTCTGGTGCCAGGAGGCGCGTCTACAAGTGGACACGCTGGCTAGTCTGGTCCGCGAGTACCGCTACCCCAGGTCCATAAACCCCGTGCCTATGAACAACGTCGCTCCCCTGCCTTTGATGAGCGACTTGGTCGTATCGGTGACCGCCGCTGCGCGAGAGTTCGCTATGAGCCGTGAGGGCTACTCCCGAGCCTTCCGGCGAGTCCATGGGATGCCGCCGCAAACGTTCGGCATCATGGCCAGGCTAAATGGCGCGCGAAAGCTCCTTCGTGCAGGAGTATCCCCTGCTGATGCGGCCGCGGCGGCTGGATTTGCCGACCAGAGTCATCTTGGACGCTTGTTTCGTCGGACCTTTGGCGTCGCGCCTGGCCGCTACCGCACTGGTCCGTGAGCGTCACATTCGTTCCAGACATCTCTGGCAGGCCGAAATAGCCTGCGATCATCGCGGCGCCTGGCGAATCTCGCACGACTGGTGGGTGCGGCGCTGCTTATCGCCAGCGTGGTCTTGATTCAACGGCAATGGCTGGAACGGAAACGCGCCTATGAAAGTAGTGATCGTCTCGGATCTCCATGGCAACTACGACGCGTGGTCTCACTTGCCCGAGGAGAACTACGATGAGCTGTGGGTGCTTGGGGACTTGGTCAACTACGGTCCTGAGCCCGAGAAGATCGTCGAGGAGATGATGACCAAAGCCCACGTTATTGTTCGCGGGAATCACGACCAAGCCGTCGCTTATGAAGATGACTCGACCTGGTCGCCGCGCTACCGTGAACTGGCCACGGCCAGCAGGCGACACACCTCGTCCGTGCTCAGTGCGCAACAGAAAAACTTTCTGCGCGACCTTCCCCTCCAGGCAACCCGCGAGCAGCGCGGCACCGTGTTTCATATGGTTCATGCCACGCCGTCTAACCCCATGTACGGGCGGCTCGCCCCCGATGCCGATGCTTGGCTTGATGAGATCGAGAGCACGCCCGGCGATGTCCTGTTGGTGGGTCATTCCCACATCCCGTTTGTCCGAACCATCGGCAACAAGGTCTTGCTGAACCCCGGAAGCCTAGGGCAGCCGCGCTCCGGTGGATCCGATGCCTGCTACGCCACCTGGGAGGGCGGCAAGTTCAGCCTGAAGTCCTACCCCTACCCCGTCGATACCACGATCCGGAAAATCGAGGCCTTGGCCCTTGCACCGCCTATTGTGGAACGCCTGACTACCATTCTGCGCACGGGATACGTTTGATCAACGAAACCATGCGTCGAAAGATGGGTGGAACTCTCCAACAGATGCTGGCTAGATTGAGACGACAAGCACCTCATCGTGAGTCGTCCGACAAAACGATGTGTGGTACGTCCCCGCTTTTGTAAAACACATGCACTGACGCGCCCTACCAGGATCAGCAGATGACGAGTGCAACAGGATCCACCGAGCCCGCTTCCCCCGTTGGCATGGCGCCCGATACACCGCGCCGCATTTTCGTGATCTGGATCGTCGTTGTTAGCTTGCTTGCGTTGGGCGGCACGATCGCTGTCCTGGCGATCGGTGGCCGCCCCGACCCATCCGCATTACGTGCCGCTGCCCCATTGCTGGATGGCGCATGGCGATTTCATATCGGCGACGATCCGCACTGGGCCGATGCGGACGTGGACGATAGCGGTTGGGAAACGATGGACCTGAGCGCACCGGCAAGCAGCCATGATGGCGATGTCGGTCTGCCGAACTATGTCGGGGGTTGGATGGTGCACGGCCACCCCGGTTATCAGGGGTATGCCTGGTATCGACGCACAGTGACGGTACCGGCAGGAAACCGTGCATGGGATGTCCTGGGGCCCACTGCCGTCGACGATGGTTACGAGTTGTATTGGAACGGCGTGCGACTGGGCGGATCGGGGCGGCTTGGCGCATCCCCCAGAGTCGTCGGCACACGGCCGATGATTTTTGCGCTTCCCGCTGATACGGTCGGTACTCGTGGGGTGCTCACCATTCGCGCGTTCATGCAGCCGGGCAACGACGCCAACCCCGATGGCGGTGGTATACACGTCGCGCCGACGCTGGCACCGCGCCCGGAGAGCTACGCGCTGTACCGGGTGGAATGGTGGCGCACGATCGCAGGCTACATCGTCGAAGTGGTCGAGCCCCTGGCGATGTTTGCGCTTATCGGTCTGGCGCTTGCGGTCCGGCGGCGCAGCAGCCACCCGGGCTTCATCGCGTTTGTCTGCATCGCACTCGCGCTGTCGGCAGTGAAGCGCCTCGACAACGCGATTGTCTCGTGGACCGATCTGATGAGCCTGCCCACCTACGCCTGGTTGTCAAAAGTACTCTGGATGCCCTTTAGCCTTGCCGCCTGGACGCTCGCCTGGAACCGTTGGAGCACGCGCGCCTCGCGAGCCGTCGATGGAGCCGCCCTGCTGCTTACTCTGGTGGGCATCGTGAGTGGCCTGATGCAGCTTGCGGCGATGACCCACGTCTTTCGGCTCGGACTGCTCGTGTTGCTCGTGCTGATTGCCGTGCGGATACTTCGCAGCGGCCCGATGCGCGGAATGGCGGTCGCCACGATGGCCACTATCCTGGTGTCGCAATATGCAGGCGAACTGGGCTCGATCGGCGTCCCAACCATCTGGTTTCCGTTTGGCATCGGCGTAACGCTTACGCAATATGTCTATGCGATCGCAATACCGCTGCTGGCTTTGCTGATCGTGCGAACCTTGCATTCGAAGAGCGCGCGATGATGGCCGCGATGAAATCGCCAGCCGGATTCGCTCCATCCATTCAACAGAATGAGGTCCCTGCAATGAAGCAGAAGCCGTTCGCACGCACCTCCATTTTTACAAGCCTTGCTGGTCTGCTGGTTATCGCTAGTGCTTCGTGCGTGGCCGGCAGCGCGGCTTCGACACCGACGGCGCAGCAGGTACTTGAGCGGGCTACCGCCAAGCTGGCCGTGCCCGACGGCGACATGGCTGTCGCGCTTCAAATACAAGGTAACCGTAACCAGCCCGAGCAGGCTCAATACCCAACCCAGCCCTTTGCGAAAGTAGCTTCGCAGCAGTCGCTGCTACTGGTTAACGATGGCCGCTTCAGCCTGCAAACCGACAGCCACTACCCGGGCGGCATCGAGTTTAGATTTATGACTGTGGGCTCTCGCAACGGCTCGGCCACTGTGGATCCGATGCATTGGCGTGAGGGCATCGAAATCTTGCGCGACTCGGCTGAAGGTGCGCGTGGAGACTATGCGGATTTCTTGTTTCTGATTCCCACGATGCTGCTGCGCGACGCGGTCGATCATCACCCCATCGCGTCAATGAAGAGCGGCAAAGTAGAAATCACCTATAAGGATGCTGTTGCTCGGCCAGTGACACTGATGCTCGACCCTGTTAGCGCACAGGTGAATGAAGCCATCGTGGGCAAAGATCGCTATGTGTACACCAACTATCGCGAACAGCAGAAACTGAGCCAGCCGAAACACATGGCGCGGTTCAAGGGCGAGCAACTGATTGCTGAGTGGGACACTATCAGCGCTCGGCTCCAGTCAACACTGCCAGCCGATGCATTCCATTTGCCACCGGGTTACCAGGAAAAGGGCTTGCGCGGCCTATTGCGTGCGACGGATCTTGGTCATGGGACTTGGCGAGTCGATGGCACGACTTCCGGCTATCACACTGGCTTTGTGGTTGGCGAACGCTCGGTAGCCGTTTTCGATGCGCCTGTCAGTGTAGATGAGGCCAATCAGGTGGCCGCGCTAATTCATCGCACCGCTCCGGGAAAGCCCATTGCCTACGTTGTGGTTTCGCATGTCCATGGCGATCATGTTGCCGGGCTGCCCGCTTACCTCAAGGATGGTGCACAGGTGCTGGCCGGAACGGATGCGGATATCGCACTGCGACGTCAGTTTGGCGACAAAACAGAGCTGCATTTGCAGCAGGTGGCTCAGCCTCGCGAGCTTGATCTTGGCAAGACGACAGTCACGATCTATCCCCTGGCCAGCACGCATGCTTCAACCATGCTGGTTGGTTATGCACCACAGTCGCATACGGTCTTTCAGGGGGATCTGTTCTATTTGCCGGAGGTCGGCCCCATCCCCCCAGCGTTCGAAGGTGCCGAAGAATTAGCAGGATTGATTGCGCGAGAGAAGCTTGTCGTTGCGCACATTGTTGGCGTGCATGGCCGCAGCGGCGGTACGAAGGATCTGGCTGAGTCTGTGCGCTTACGCCAGGCAGCACCTGTAGCTCAATAAGCCGTCCACTCCCCGATACATTCGTTTGATTCAGTCCGAGGCGGCCAATGACCAGGGCTTCCTTTAATCCAACCCAGCCGGAGCAAGCACATGAAAAGGAACGCCTTCCATACCGACACCCGTGGCTTGGTGGCTGCGGCGGGATACCCGCATCAGATCACTTCTCGTTGACGAGCTTCTCAAGCGCCAACGTTCGCTTGATCAAATCATCCAACTCAAAACTCTCCGATACTTCGAATGCGGCGTCCCCAATATCCGGTTGGGCAGCCAGACGGTGGGTCTCGCTCAAGTGATGCTTCAGCCATGCTCTCTGTTCTTGCTGCAATTGAGCCCGCTCCTTGTCCTTGAACCGACGCAAAAGCGTCTGATAGGCCGCATTCAGTCTCGGGTCCCATCTGCCGATTTCAGCTTTATGGCATTCCGACATTTTCCAGGGAACGCCGCTTGCTTGATCCAGGCATGCGCTGAACTCCGCACCCTCCTGTGCGCTTGCAGAAAATGCGGCGATACAGAGGGCGGCGCCAAAAACGAGAGCTGATTTGCGGAATATCATGGCGATCTTTTGAGTCTCTCTGACTGAGGTAGGGCCTGGTCAGCTGATAGTGGGCCATTTTTGCATCAAAAAATGCGCGCCCCGAACACTGCACTCGATACTGCGCGCCAACAACGATGGCGGTAGTGAATCACAGTGCTGAATGGGCGAGGCCGCTGGAACATCAGAGACGCGACGGATCATGTCTGCCATCTCCGTATGGTTGGATCGCGCTCTCCATTGAAACATCAGGGCAAACCCCCGCCCACTAGGGCGAACCCTAGCCGCTGGCTCGCTCGCGGAGGGCTCAGTCTGCCCACCCTCGATAACCCCCTCTAATCACCCTGCCCGGCGCCCACCCTTGACCACAAGCGGACATTCCTAATCGAGCAGCGAGTTTATGGGCTGGCATGCAGGGCTATCAGGCCGTCGATGGCTTGGTCCACTTCCCCGCCGCGATCCTTGCTCCTTTCAGGCGACAAAGCACCACGAACAAGGGGGCATCACCGCTCCGATTGGTTGGCGAGCTGCACTGTTGCGACGCCCCCTCTGCCCGAGCACCTCCTGATCGCGACCTCGTTGAGCCGGTGAATTCGCGACAATCCCACCGATAGTTGACCTCGATCAACTTCGAGCCTTAGCCACAAGCGGAATCTCTTTCCATGCATGGGGCATGTTCGTGGGGAGATACTTCAATGCGCCACAGCCGAGCGTTTGCGTATAGCGCGGGGTTGGTTGCCTGCTTTAGCTTGCTGACCTGGCTCGCGCTTATCGACACCGCGCGTGCTTTGCCGGCCTACGCAAGGCAGACCGGGCAAGCCTGCGTGGCCTGTCACGTGAGCTTTCCTGAGCTGACGCCTTACGGCCGCATGTTCAAACTCAGCGGCTACACCATCGGCAAACGGCAGGAACTGCCACTGGCGATGATGGCGCAGTTCGGCGTCACCAGTGTGAGCAACAACAAGGATGACCAGGGCCAGAAGATCGTTCCCAAAACCAACCAGCCGGTGCTTTCCGCCGCGAGCGTATTCGCGGCCGGCAAGATCACCGACAACATCGGTGGCTGGATCCAGTGGACCTATAACAATCTCGCGACAAATAGTGCTGGCGGCACGGTAGGCCATAGCGGCATCGACAACACCGACCTGCGCATCGTCGGCCGCTCGGAGAACACCGACCAGACCGATATGCGCTGGCTCTACGGCCTCACTATTCACAACAACCCTACCGTGCAGGATGTGTGGAACAGCACGCCGGCATTCGGCTTTCCCTTCACCGTGCCGCCCAATGGCATTGGCGCAGCTGCCGCCACCATGCTCGATGGCGCGCTGGCTCAGCAGGTCGCCGGTGTGGGCGGCTACGTCTATTGGAACCGCAGCGTGTACGTGGAGCTGACCGGCTATCAGACGGCCGATGGCTTCTTCTCACCACTGCGTGCTGGCCAAGACATTCATTCCCCGGGCGGTGTGCATCGCCTTAGTGGCGTGAACCCTTACTGGCGCGTGGCCTATAACCGCGAATGGGGTTTCAACTCGCTGATGGTCGGTGCCTATGGCGCGCAGTTCCGGCTGTACCCCGACAACACCACGCCATTCACCCCAACCGATCGCTTCACCGACATCGCGGTCGATGCGCAATTCCAGCACATCAGCGATCCGCACACCTACACCTTCCAGTTCACGCGGATCCACGAGAAACAGGACTACCACGCAAGCTATCCCGCCACCCTGACTGGATCGCCGATCGGCGCTGGGCCAACGCCGGCGAATGCCCATGACACGTTGACCACCGATAAATTCAAGGCCACCTATTACTTCAGGCGAAAGTACGGCGCATCGCTGGCGCTGTTTCGAACCCATGGAACGACCGATGCGGGTCTATACGGGCCAGGCTCGGTAGGTGGGAGTGCCAACGGCAGTCCAAATACGAACGGTTATATCGTCGAGCTGGATTATCTGCCGCTGCAAAACCTGCGCCTGATGCTGCAGTACTACGGTTACGGGAAATTCAACGGCTCGCGCAGCAACTACGATGGTTCAGGGCGCCGGGCCAGTGACAACAACACGGTATTCGCCAATGTGTGGCTGGTGTACTGACATGCACAGCTCAGATGCGAAATCCAAGCGAGGACACGTCATGACTCGTATCAACGTGCTGCACCTGGGGATATGCATCCTGCTGCCATGTGTGATCGCGACCGCAGCCAGCGCCCAGTCGACTGCGGCCAGCGATGACGCGGCCACCAAGCTGGCAAGCCAGGTCTGTTCGAGCTGCCATGGTCCCGGCGGCCATAGCGTGTCGCCTACCTTCCCTAAACTGGCCGCACAGCAACAAGCCTATCTCGTGGCTCAGATACAGGCGTTCAAGAGCGGTGGACGCAGCGAGCAAGAGGCGCACGACTATATGCTCGGCATGACCACGCTGATCGACGACGACACGGCAGCCGCTCTTGCGCGCTACTTCGCCAGGCAATCCCCGCCACATGGGGTCAGCTCAGATCCCGCGCTGGTGGCTGCCGGGCAAAAACTGTTTACCCAAGGCATCGGCGATCGTGTGGTGGCTTGCGCCAGCTGCCACGGTGACCATGCCCAAGGCAATGGCATCTTTCCTCGCCTGGCGGGGCAGCACGCGCCCTACATCGTGCGTCAGCTCAAGGTGATCCAGGGGAATCTGCGTAACTCACCAGTGATGCACGGCATCATCAAGAATCTCACCCCGGAAGAAATGAATGAGGTCGCGGCCTATCTGCAATCGTTGTAGGCGCCCTCCAGCACCCGCGCACCACATGGCAGGCCCGCATCAAAGCAGCGTGCCGATGACCACCATCGCCATCGCCGCCGTAGCCAGCCAGCCGAGCCAGCGCAAAGCCCCATCGATGGCAAAACGTCCCATCACAGCGCGGTGGGTGGCCACCCACATGATGCCGACCATCAAGGGAACAGAGATCACGCCATTGATCACGGCTGACCAGAACAGCATGCGGATGGGGTCCATCGGCGAGAGACTCAGCAACGTGCCCAACACCGTTGCGCCGATGATGATCAGATAGAACAGCTTGGCGTCCGCCGGTTTGCGCCCGAGTCCGGATTGACGGTCGAATGTTTCGGCAACCGCATAAGCTGCCGATCCGGCGAGGATCGGCACGGCCAGCAAGCCGGTGCCCACAATGCCGGCAGCAAAGAGCAACGATGCAAAGCGTCCCGCCAATGGCCTGAGTGCCTGCGCTGCTTCCGCCGAGGTATTGATGTCGGTGATGCCGTGCGGATGGAGTACCACGGCCGTCGTCAGCATGATGAAGAACGCCACCACGTTGGAATAGAACATGCCGATGTCGGTATCGAAGCGGATCCGCTCAAACGCGGCACTGGCCTGTTCGGGAGCAGCCTCCAGTGGTGACTGATCCGCCGCGCTCTCTTCTTCCTCCGCTTCCTGTGACGCCTGCCAGAAGAACAGGTACGGGCTGATGGTTGTGCCGAACACAGCAACGACGGTCACCAGATAGTTGTGCCCCGATTGACGTGATGGCCACCACTGGGTAGCTACCTCACGCCAGGGCACGTCGATCACCAACACGGTCAGCACATAGGCGAACAGACTCAGCGTGAGCAACTTGAGCAAAGGCGCATAACGGGGAAAGGGAATCACCACCTCCAGCGCCAGTGACAACAATGCGAAGCCCAGCGCGTATAGGGCGGATGGCCCACCCACCAGAAGGGTCAGTGCCGCCCCCATCGCGCCAATGTCCGCGGCAAGATTGATGATATTGGCCAGCAACAAGAGGCTGACCAATACAAGCACCAGGGGCTGCGGAAAATGCAGGCGCATATTGGCCGCCAATCCGCGCCCGGTCACGCGACCCACATGGGCACAGATCGTCTGGATGCCGATCATCAAGGGCAGCGTAAATAGCGTGGTCCACAGCGTGGTGTAACCAAACTGAGCGCCGGCCTGCGAATAGGTAGCGATGCCGCTCGGGTCGTCATCCGCCGCCCCGGTGATGAGGCCGGCGCCAAGCCGGCGCAGCCAATGCCGGGGCGGCGCCCGAACGGGAGCAACTGCGTGGTCGATGCCAGGTGTCTCAGCCAAGGTGCCACCCCCGTTTCGGTATCAATCGCTGGCACGCTAACGCTTTTTGCCATCGCGAAATTGACGTTCGTCAATCATGGCATCGATCGGGCCTTTAGTTGACTACGATCAAGATCGCCTGCCCCCGGCCCGCGCACGCTGTCACCACATTCTTGTGGGGGTGCAGTCATGGGGCGGCTCGATGGCAAGGTCGCACTGGTAACCGGTGGCGCGCTGGGGATTGGTGCTGCATGCGCCACCCGCCTGGTTGAAGCAAACGCGCGCGTGGCCATCGTCGACCTGCTCGATGACGAGGGACAAAAGCTGGCGGCGAAGCTGGGGGACCGTGCCCTCTACTTTCATGCGGATGTCACGAAGGAATCCGAGGTGGCACAAGTGATCGCCGACATTGTCCATCGGTTTGGCCGGCTGGACGTACTGGTCAACAACGCAGGCATCTCGGGGGCGAATAAACCGACGCATGAACTGACTGAAGCCGAGTGGGACCAGGTGCAGGCCGTCAATGTCAAAGGCGTGTTCTTTTTCACCAAGCACGCCATTGCGCCGATGCGTGCCGCCGGTGGCGGCAGCATTATCAACCTGTCGTCCATCTACGGCCTCGTGGGGGCACCCGATGTCCCCCCGTATCACGCCTCCAAGGGGGCGGTACGGCTTATGAGCAAGGTTGACGCCCTGTACTACGCCGCCGACCGGATCCGGGTGAATTCGATCCACCCCGGTTTCATCTGGACGCCCATGGTGGAGCACCACCTCGCCGCGCTGGGCGGAGACCCGGAGCAGCACCGCAGCGACGTCGGCGCATTGCATCCGCTCGGCCACATGGGCGAACCGGATGACATCGCCTGGGGCGTCGTCTATCTGGCTTCCGACGAATCGAAATTCGTGACGGGAAGCGAGTTGGTCATTGACGGCGGCTACAGCTGCCACTGATCCCCGAAGGGAGCACTGATATGTTCAAGCACATTCTGTTGCCGACCGATGGTTCCGAGCTGGCATTGCGCGCCGTCGATATCGGTATCGCGTTGGCTAAATCACTGGGGTCCCAGGTGCATGCTCTTTACGTCGCAACACCATTTTCCGCGGTGACTTACTTCGCTGGAGTGATTCAAACGCCTGCAGAGCCCGCTTATGTCGAAGGCGTGGTGAAGTTGGCGGAGCGCTGTCTTGAAGAAGTCAGCCAGCGTGCCAACGCCGCAGGCGTTGCCTACGACGGCAACTATACCTTCGACCACCGCCCCTACACGGCCATCGTGGGCGAGGCCACCAAGCGCCAGTGCGACCTGATTGTCATGGGGTCTCACGGCCGGAGCGGGCTGGACCGGCTCATCCTTGGCAGCGAGACCTACAGGACGATGCTGAGCACCGATGTTCCCGTACTGGTGTGTCACTAGCTTCACATCGAAACGGGATCATTCCGCTTGTTGATCCTGGTCAAGTCATGCCGCCAGGTGCGGCGTACAACAACATCGTCGGTATCGCTGATATATGCCGGCCATCCCGTATTTCGTGATCACCGGAGATCGCATCATGACCACTCCCTCCACCCAGCCACCCGGCACCGATACCACAACCCCGCTGCTGACCGGCGAGCACTGGATCGAAACGCTGAACGACGGAAGCCATGTGTTGGTGAGGCCGATCCGGCCTGAAGATCGCGAACGCGAGAGCCATTTCATCGAGCGGCTGTCGCCGGAGTCCAGGCATTTCCGCTTCCTGGGTGAAATCCGGGAGGCGAATCCCGCGTTGCTCGATCAGTTGGTCAACGTGGATTACAAGAAGAGCATGGCGTTTGTAGCGCTCGTGCACGACAACGGCGAATTGCGCGAGGTGGGCGTGAGCCGCTACAGCGCCTCCGGCGACGACCAGCACTGCGAATGCGCCGTAACCGTCGCCGACGACTGGCAGCACCGCGGTCTCGGTGTCGCGCTGATGCGTCACCTGATTGGCGTGGCCCGCCATAACGGATTCCGCCAGATGTTCTCGATGGATGCTGCATCCAATGAGCCCATGCGCGATCTGGCGAAGTATCTAGGGTTCGACCGGAAACGTGATCCGCAGGATGCCGCGCAGGTCATCCATAGCCTGGATCTGTGATCCCTAAGCTCAAAGGGAAACTGAACATGTCCATGTATGCCGAAGAAACAGAGACCGCCGCAACGGGCGCCGATCCCGCGCCGTCGCCTCACTGGCCGAACGATGTGGTGGCATTGGTCACTTCGACCGACCCGTGGAGCCCTGCCGCCACAGCGGGCATCGCCCTGGCCCGGCAGTGGGGAAGCCGCCTGACCGGCTGCTACGTAGACCCGTCGTTGCGTACGCTCAGCGGCGCCGACGCGGAACCCACGGTACTTGGCCTTTTGATGCGTGCGTGGGATGAGGATCACGGCGAACGTGCCGCTTTTGAATCGCTGGCTCGCGCATCAGGAGTGTCCGATGCGGCCTGGGCGGTCACCCATACCGGTGTGGCGCCAACGCTGCGCCAGCTGGGCGCCTGGCACGACCTGGCCATACTGGAGCGCGACATGGTGGAAGGCCATGCCTTGCTCGACATCCTGGGTGAGACGATGCTGAGCTGCCGCCTCCCCTGCCTGATCCTGCCGCCCGACTGGAAGGGCGGGATCGCCTTCAAACGCATCCTGATCGCCTGGAACGGAAGCATCGAATCCACACGCGCGCTGCATGCCGCGCTGCCATTCCTTGAGGCCGCCAAGGAAGTCACCCTGATCGATGGCGAACGACTGAACCCCGAGGATCTCACCGGCCACCCGCCGCGGTTTGACCCCGTTACCTACCTGATGCGCCATAACGTTGCCGCGCAACCTCATTGCATCCGGGGGCCTCATCACCTCGCCGGGGAAAAGTTGCTTCAGGAGGCCGCGCACCTGCATGCCGACCTGCTGGTGATGGGCGCCTACGGACATTCGCGTACACGCGAGCGGATTCTTGGCGGCGCCACCAGGCACGCCCTGCAGCACGCGAAAATTCCATTACTGATGCAGCACTAACGCATGAGTCACGCAACGGAAGCTCCCCGCAAAACCCGGAACATCACTTATAGCTGCCATGGTGCGGCGAAACAGGTAACGGGTTCGTGCCACCTGGTCACCTGCAACGGACGGCGCATATTGATCGACTGTGGACTGTTCCAGGGCGGCGCTGAGCAAGAGCGGGCCAATTACCAGCCCTTTGGCTTCGATCCGGCCAGTATCGATGCGCTTCTGCTTACGCACGCGCATCTGGATCACTGCGGCCGCATTCCGCGGCTGGTGCGCGAAGGGTTTCGCGGGCCGATTTTCACCACCGCGGCAACGCGGGAACTGGCGCGCGTCGTGCTCATCGATGCCGCCGGCCTGCAGGAAGAGGCGGCACGGCGCCAGCAACGCAGCGCACGTCGCCGCGACGAGCCGAAGATGGAGCCGCTGTATACACTCGATGACGCTTTCCACGCGCTTGAGTTCTTCACCGGCGACGTGCGCTACGGCGACTGGGTGGCCGTCACGCAGGGCATCCACGCTCAGTTTCTGGACGCCGGCCATATCCTCGGCTCCGCCTCCATTCTGCTTGAACTCGGTGATGGCGAAGACACTTGCCGAATGGTGTTCTCCGGCGACCTGGGTAGCCCCGGGCGCCCCATCCTGCGCGATCCCGCGCCCGCACCGGACGCCGATTACGTGGTGATGGAAACGACCTATGGCGACCGTCCGCACCGTCCCTTGCCCGATTCAGTGGATGAACTGCATCAAGCCGTGCGCCAGACCATCGAGCGCCATGGCAACGTGATCATTCCCACCTTTGCGCTGGAACGCGCACAGGACGTGCTCTATTACCTTCACCGGGGCATAGAGGACGGCGCCATCCCCTCGCATATCCCCATCTTCCTCGACTCGCCGATGGCGGTTTCCGCCACCGAGATCTTTCGCCGCCACCCGGAGTGTTTTGGCGAGAACTTCGTCAAGGAGCTGCAAAGCGGCGACCCGTTCGCCATGCCGGGGCTGCACTTCACGCGGGAGTCCGCCGAATCGATGGCGATCAACCATATCGAAGGCGGGGCCATCATTCTGGCGGGCTCGGGGATGTGCAATGGCGGCCGCGTCCAACACCACCTCAAACACAACCTGTGGCGTGACAAGAGCAGCATCGTCTTTGTCGGCTATGCGGCCGAAGGCACGCTCGCCCGGCGCATCATCGATGGTGCGCCAAGCGTCCGGATATTCAACGATGAGATCCGCGTGCGCGCGCAAATCTGGACCATCAATGGTTTCTCGGCGCATGCCGATCAGGGATCGCTGCTTGCCTGGCTGGGCCATCGCCATCCGCGCAAAGTGTTTCTCGTACACGGCGAATACAACCGCGGCATGAAGGCCATGGAGCAATGCCTGACTGATCGCGGCATCGCCAGCCAGATACCCGCCATCCACGAATCCATCCCCCTCTGAGAACAACGGCGGTGGCCGGGGGCATGTCTTTGCCGCCGGATCGCCCTTCATAGGCAGGCCTATGTCGCCAGGCTCCAACATGAGTGAAATAGCCATCAGCGCGCTGGGCCTTGGCGTTGCTCTTGGCGTCGGCCTGCTGATAGGACTCGAGCGGGAACGGAACAAACGCACCGGGCCGATGCGTAGTCAAGCCGGCGTGCGCACCTTTGCCTTGCTTGGTCTCGCCGGTGCTATCGCGACCCTGATCGGCACGAAAGGCATTTATGCCGCCAGTTTCTTTATTGCGCTGGCGATGGTGGTCAGCTATCGGCGGACGCGCCAGCGCGACCCCGGCCTCACCACCGAGATGGCGATGCTGGTGACCTTTCTGCTGGGAATCCTGGCGATGTCGATGCCTGAACTGGCCGGCGGGATTGGCGTGATCGTCGCTGTTCTGCTGGCGAGCCGGAGAAGACTGCATATGTTCGCCCGGCAGTGGCTGACCGCGCAGGAACTGCACGATCTGCTGATTCTCGCTACTGCTGCCTTTGTCATTCTTCCCATGTTGCCTGATCGCACCATCGACCCTTGGGCCGCCATCAATCCGCACCGGCTTTGGTTTCTGGTAGTGGCGGTGATGTCGATTTCGTCGCTTGGTTATCTCACCCTTCGTTCGTTTGGTTCGCGGCTCGGATTGGCGGTTGCCGGTCTGGCCGGCGGTTTTGTTTCCAGCACCCTGACCGTCGCCGCCATGGCGGACCGGGCCAGGGAAGCGCCTCGACTCACTGCAGCGGCGGCAAGCGCCGCGGTCATGTCGAACGTAGGCACCATCGTGCAATTGGCGGTGGTGGTTGGCTCGTTGTCACGCGCACTGCTGGCACATATTGCTGTGCCGCTGATGGTCGCTGGCACCACCGCGGTAGCGGCATCGGTCTTGTCCAGCTGGCGAACGTTCTCCTCATCCATCCCGGTGGATACGCTTGCCGGAAATCGCCCTTTCAAGCCGGCCGCTGTGCTGCGATTTGTTGCCGTGCTGGCGGGGATCATGCTTGTGAGCGCCATCATTCGCAGCGCTCTGGGCAACGCAAGCCTGCCCTGGGTGATGATGCTTTCCGGGCTGGCCGACGTTCACGCCGCCGCGGCTTCTGTCGCTCAGGCCACCGCAACAGGACAGGTTGATGTGGAGCGAGCGGCGGTGGGGGTACTGATCGCGCTCACCACCAACTCGTTGCTCAAATGCACCATGGCGCTCGTCAAGGGCAGCCGCTCCTATGCGCTGCGCGTCATCCCCGGGGTTATCGCCATGGTTTCGGGCTTTGCGATCACCTTGCTCACCGTCTAGGCGCGCCGCGTGTAACGACAGGTCATCCCTGGTTGACCTGCATCAAGTCGATGGCTGGGCACACGCGCCAGGATGTGTCCCGGGGGATAGGGATCCCTTGCATAGAGAACGTAACTACGGGGGTGATACACCATGCCGTCCATACTGGTCGTTTACTACAGCCGCTCCGGCACCACGCGCCAGGTCGCCAAACAGCTGGCGGAAAAACTGGGCGCCGACCTCCTTGCTGTTCAGGACATACAGTCTCGTCGCGGACTGTCGGGATACTTGCGCTCCGCACTGGAGGTCATGGGTCGGTCCTTGCCGGCCATCGAGCCCACCTGCACTCCGCTGTCGCGCTATGACCTGATCGTGCTTGGCACCCCCGTTTGGATGGGGCGCCTTTCCAGCCCCATGCGCCGCTTTCTCAATGACCATGCACCTCAGATGCGCAAGGCTGCGTTCTTTACCACCATGGGTGGCAAGGATGCCCGCCGTGCTTTCGCCGACATGCAGGAGCTGCTCAACCACCCACCCGTGGCTACGCTGGCGCTCACGCATGGCCAAGTTCTTCACGACCAATGTCTCGCGCCGATCCACGACTTTGCGAGTGAACTCGAGAGGGCTGCGATGCGGCCAGCGGCTCCACATATCGCGACATGTGGCGAACCCCAGTCAGCGTGTCCTTCACTGAAATGGCAGTCCTGAGCGCTACGACCGTTGAAAGAGGAGATATTCCATGCGCGCGTTTTCGCCTATATCGGTTCTCTTCCTCATCTTCGCCATCGTATGTGCCGTACTGATCGGGCTGGACAAGACGCCCATCCTGAAGCCGACACTTGAATGGCTCTGCGCGGTCAATGTCGTGATGTTTGTCATCGCGCTTTGGAACCGTCGCCGGCTTTAGCGATGCGCGTCGGTGCGGTTGGCGATTCGCGCCGAATCTATGACAAACCGGCCTGACGATCCGGAGGCAAGCTCACTATTTGGCCCGACATGGGTTCCACCGTAGTCAATTCGTCCTCGACGCGGATGACGCCTGGAATGTTTTCCACCAACACCCTCAATGCGTCACGCATGGCATCGTTGACGATCACCCCGTGCAGATGGACAACGCCGCGACGCACATCCGCATGTGCTGTGGTGCGTGGCGCCCAGGATTGCGAGTCAAATTCCATCGCGATGCGCTCGCTGATCGTGGCATCCGAAGTATCGGCCGAGACTAACCCAGGGGTTCTCGACAGAGCGGCCCGCATCAGATCCGCACGACTCAGGATGCCTTCAAGCCGACCCTGATGAACCACCGGGATGCGCCTGATCTGACGCTCCTCCATCAGATTCACCGCTTCGGCCAGCGGGGCTTCTCTGTGGATGGTGATCACCTCTGGCGTCATGACTTCCTCCACCGTGCATCCGTGCGAGTCGACGTACTCGCGCGCAAGGCGCCCCGGCCCCATCAGGAAGCTGAGCCAGCGAGGATGTTTCTGCTCCGTGCCCAGTTCCCCGCGGCGCATGAGATCGCCTTCGGTGAGTATGCCGACAAGCATTCCTTTGCGGTCGACCACTGGCAGACCACTGATATGTGTCCGCAGCATCAGGCGCATGGCGTCGCTGATGTTGGCCCTGGGGGCGATTGTCGCCACCTGGCGTGTCATGGCATCGCTGACTTTCATGGCTTCGGCCCTCGCTGAGATTCTCAGTATCGGTACTGCGTGACATGGCTCATTGACCTGGGTCAACTTCTTGCGCGTCGTTCGCTCTGTCTCGCTCTTTCCGGCAACGACGGCTGCATCGCGGATCTTCAGCTCTTCTTGACGACAGCGGGCGCAGCCTGGGGGCTTCACGCCGGCACCCGCCGACGGAGGGGTCATCATGAAACTCACCTATCTGACTCGCACGGCGTCATTGGGAGTACTGGCCGCGGCGCTGTTCGCCAACGCGCCGCTCCATGCACAGGACAGCATGCCTCCGGCACCGGCATCGCAGGATCGGGCGACGGGCCAACCTGTCGGGCCAGCGAATCGCGTCGGGGTCATGAAGGTCCGCGATGTCGATGGCAGACACACCATGCAGGCGACGGTGACCGCCACCGATCCCGCCACCGGCATCGTCGACGTGACCACCGGAGGTATGGCTTTGCGGGTGCATTTCCCGCCGCCGGCGATGGCTCCGTTGAAAGCTGGTGATCAAATCACCTTGTATCTGGGCTTTACCAAGCCCTAGGGATGCTCTGAGCTATTCCGCGCTGGCGCTACCCGGCGTGATCGTCATGACCCGCCGACCCGGTGGTACGACGGCTTGAGGCCCGTGATGCGCAGTTGATGCAGATCAACGTGCGGATCGCATCGCTGACTACCCTGACCCCTACGAATCGTGGGGGCCCAGTCACATGCATTGGGCCATCAATCCTCTGCCGGGATGAGACGTCATGCGCGATGTGCTGGTTTATTCCGAAAGCTACAAAGTGTGGTCGCCTGGCGTTGAATACGCCGCCCGTCTGGCGACGGCCTTCGACGCTCACTTGACCGGCATATGGATTTGCCCGTCGCCGAGCGCCGCCATCCCGGCCTTCGAAGCGCCGGAGCTGCTCGCTCTGCTATTCGAAACCACGCGCCAGCTTGAAGATGAGGCGTTCGCCGCCGGCCCTCCGTTCGTGGACTACGTGCATAAACTGGGGGTACACAAGACGTCCTGGCAGGTAGCAGAAGGGTATGTACCCGACACCCTGGCGCTAGCCAGCCGCTACCACGACCTGCTGGTGATTGACTGCAGCAATGACACCCCCTGGGGTTCGCTCTCGGCGGTGGGCAATATCGTGATGGGCTCGGGCATCCCCAGCCTTGTCGTTCCGCCAGGCCAGCTCAACCTTCCCGCCCTGGACACCGTGGCCATTGCCTGGAACGGTTCCGCCGAGGCGCTTCATGCTGTGCACGCTGCGTTGCCGCTGCTCGCGCGCGCACTGCGCGTGGTGATTCTGCATGGCGAACAGCAGCAGCCCATCAGCATGCTGTCCTGGCGCCCGCCATTTGATCTGGCCAGCTACCTGCTTCGCCATGGCATCGCTGCGGAAAGCAAACGGCTCAATGACGGTAATAGGGACATCGGCGCTACCTTGCTGGCCGCCGCCGGACATGCCGGGGCCACCCTCCTGGTCATGGGCGCCTACGGCCACACCCGCTTCAGCGAATGGGTGCTTGGCGGAGCGACAAGGTCCGTACTGGAGCAAGCGACGATCCCCGTTCTGATGCTTCATTGATTGCAGAGGTCGATATGTTCAAGCGCATCATGATCCCAACCGATGGTTCGGCCTTGTCTGAGAAAGCTATCGCGCTCGGCGTCGAGCTCGCTGCCAGTCTCAAGGCAAGCGTCTGCGGCTTCTATGCCGCACCCACCTTCCATATGGTCTCCTCGGTGATCGATGTGATCGAAGCGACGCCGGCTGACTATGTCAAAGAAGCCATCCAGCGCGTCGAGCGATATCTGGAAGCGATCAACGCGGCCTGTCGCCAGGCGGGCGTGGCGTGCGAATGCGCGCATGAATTCAACGACCATCCATACCAGGCCATTGTGCGGGTAGCCGCCGAGCAACGCTGCGATCTCGTAGTGATGGCTTCTCATGGCCGACATGGGGTCAGTCGCCTGCTGCTTGGCAGCGAAACAGCCAAGGTGTTGCTGGAGTCGTCCGTCCCTGTACTGGTCTGTCATTAGGTAGAGAAAGTCCGAGAGGCAGGCCGCGCATCCATTGCCGCCGGCCCTTCTGTCGGCCTGCCGGAAGGCATGGCGCAAGCAGTTGCCCTCCTCATCCGCGACGAGGCCAGTTTCATCATCGGCGCCATGCCCGACATCAACGCACGGCAGTTGATGCGCGAACCGCGCCACCCTTCCCAGGCACACTCGGTGCCCGCCTCTCCCGGCGACACGCCGCCGGATGTATCGTTCTGTCCGCAGCAGATACCTTCGCAGGCAGGCCGGACCACGCCTTATAGCGGGTCGGGCCAAAGGCTGAGGCTTGAAGGTAGTGGCGACGCACCTGTCAGTAAGATGCACCTACGCTCAACCAAAGGTTTTCTCGCATGTCGGTTGAAAGCTTTGAGCCCGCCAACGGATCACGCCCGACCCGCCTGCTGGTGGTGGAGGACGACCCGGAAATCTCGACCCTGGTAAATCGCTACCTCACCAGCCAGGGCTTTGAGGTGATGGTCGCGGCTAATGGCGCCATGCTGAGAAACACGCTGGCGGCCACGGCCGTGGATCTTGTGCTGCTCGACCTGGGCCTGCCGGGTGAAGATGGCTTTGCGCTGACCCGCTACCTGCATGAGCACTGGCAAGGACCGGTCATCATCGTGTCCGGCCGTGGCGAATCGGTCGATCGCGTGGTCGGGCTGGAGCTGGGTGCCGACGACTACGTGACTAAACCCTTCGAACTGCGCGAATTGCTGGCACGCATACGCAGCGTGCTTCGCCGGTCCGCCGGGCGGCCGCCGCCGAAAACTCCCTCCGGGGAGGGTTCGCCGGCCCTGCATTTTGCCGGCTACCAACTCGACCCCGGATCGCGCCTGCTCACCGGCCCTGAAGGCCAGGAGATCTCGCTGACCACCGGCGAATTCGACCTGCTGCAGCTGTTCCTGGAGCACCCCAATCGGGTGTTGTCGCGCAACGACATCATGACTCACATCCATGGACGGGACGCTGGCCCCTTTGACCGCGCCATCGACGTGCAGATCAGCCGCCTGCGTCGCAAGATCGACGCCGACCCGACACGCCCCGCCCTGTTCAAGTCGATCCGCGGCGCCGGCTATATGTTTACCGAACGAGTAAAGCGGGCATGAGTACGGTCCCCGATCTGGCCACCAACGCCGACCTGTTCAAGGCGCTCTTCGAGACCGCGCCCGACGCGATGATCGTGGTCGATCATGACGGCCGCATCGTGCTGGCCAATCCGCAGGCCGACCACCTGTTCGGTTATGACGAAGGCCAATTGCGCGGACTGAAAGTCGAGGCATTGTTGCCCGAGCAGGTGCGCAGCGCACATATCGTGCATCGCTCCACCTACATGTCGAGCCCGCGCGTGCGTCCCATGGGCGCGGGTTACGAGCTGACTGGTGTGCGCCGCAATGGCCAGTCCTTTCCAGTGGAAATCGGACTCAGCCCGATTCCGGTCGATGGCCGCCCGTTGTTTGCGGCATCGATCCGCGACATCTCCGAAACGCAGCGGGCCCGCCAGGCCCTGGTGCGTGCCCGCTATGACGCTTTCGTTGCGGAAGCGAGCCGCCTGCTGCTCGAATCGCCCAACTACGACGTGGCCGTGGATGGCATGCCGTCGCTGATCACTGCGGCGCTGAAAACCGATGCCACCGCCATTCTGTTTCGGGACGCCCACGGCACCGATCTCCATGCCCGCGCGGCGACTGGAGCGCCGTCCGACCTGTTGCGGACCGTCTGTGTTCAGATTTCGCAGAGCGCCTGGATGACGAAAGTACTTGAGCGCGACGTCGCACCGATTATGTTGTCGCGTACCGGTGAGACGTTCAGCCAGATGCGGGCCACCCTGATCGAGGCCGGCTTCCGAGAGGCGGGCATGGTTCCGCTGTTCGACCGTTACGAGCCGATGGGCGTGCTGCTTGTGCTGTCCAGGGAACAGGACAGCTTCGATCACGACAAACTCCACTTTCTGCAATCCGTCGCCAACATGCTCGCGGCAGCGGTCCAGCGTAGCCGCAGCGAAGAAAAACTCTCTCACGCACAACGGCTCGATGCGATCGGCCAGCTCACCGGTGGTATTGCTCACGACTTCAACAATCTGCTGACGGTGATCTCGGGCAACTTGCAGTTGCTCATGGCGACGCTGCCAACTCACTCGTCAGCCACGGAGATTATCGAAAGCGCGGCACGCGCGACGGATCGTTGCGCCGCGCTGACCAGCAAGCTGCTGTCCTTCGCAAGTCGCCGGCGTCTCACGCCACGCCCGGTCCATGCCACCCACGTACTCACGGACCTCAAGGAAATGCTGGGCCGCACCCTGGGCGAGCGGATCACGGTGGTAACTGAGGGGCCGGCCGAAATTTCACCCATCCATGTCGATCCGGCCGAATTCGATGCGGCCCTGGTGAATCTGGCTGTCAACGCGCGCGATGCCATGCCACGGGGCGGAACTCTGACCATCACTGTACGCGAAGAACATATCGGCCCCACCCAGGCGGGCATCAAGATCCCGCAGGGTTCTTATGTGGTTTTCAGCATCGCCGACACCGGCATGGGGATGACACCCGAGGTGCAGGCCCACGCGCTGGAGCCCTTCTTCACCACAAAGGAAGTCGGCAAAGGCAGCGGCCTCGGATTGAGCATGGTGTACGGCTTCGTCAAGCAGTCCGGCGGACATCTCAGCATCGACAGCCAACTAGGCTATGGCACCCGCGTCGACCTGCATTTTCCAGTGGCCATTCCCGCGCCCGAAGAAGGTTCTGTGCCGCAGAAACGCGCGGTTCCGCCAGGCCATGAAACCATTTTGGTAGTGGAGGATGAGCCCGAAGTGCGGGGCATTGCGCTGGCCTTCCTGCACTCGATGGGTTACGCCACGCGAGAGGCCGACAATGCCAGCCAGGCACTCGACCAGCTTGAACAACATCCGGAAATCGCCCTGCTCTTCTCCGACGTCGTGCTCGGCAACGGCATGACCGGCATGGAGCTGGCCAAGGCCGCGCAACAGATGCGCCCCGGCCTGCCCGTGTTGTTGACCTCGGGCTATGAGCATTGGTCGCTTGATACCGACGACGCCTCACTCAAGCGATTTAACCTGCTGCGCAAGCCTTATCGCATGGAAGCGCTTGCCGCTGCCATGCACGATGCGTTGAAGCATCGTTCGCCGCCATAGCTTGACAGGACAAGGCTAGGCGCGCATTCCTGCCATGGCCCTCAGGCCGCTATCGTCCAGTACGTGGACTTCACGGCGCTCGACCGAGATCAGGCGAAGGTCATCCAACCGCGACATGACGCGGCTGACGGTTTCGTGCTTAAGCGCCAGGAAATTCGCCATGTCCGTGCGGCGCATGCGCAGCATGAAATGACGGGCGCTGTAACCCAATTGCGCATAGCGCTTGGCGACGTCGAGCAGGAAACTCGCCACGCGCTGCTCGGCATTCAACGTGCCAATCGCCAGCATCCAGGCGTGGTCGTCGCGGATCTCCTGCGCCAGGGCCGCGGTCAGGCGTGCCTGTAGCTCGGGAATCTCCCGGCACGCAGTAAGCATTGCGGGATAAGGGAGTTCCCAGGCCTCGCCGGATTCCAGAGAAACGACACCGCAAGCGTAGGTTTTCAGCCCGATGGACTCGGCGCCCAAAAAGTCGCCGCGCATACGGAAGCCGGTGACCTGGTCGCGTCCGTCGTCCGCCAGCTCAACCGTTTTCAGGAACCCCGAGTTGATCAGGTACAGCGACTGGAAAGGCTGGCCGGCGTGATAGAGATATTGCCCGGCGGAAAGCTTGTGGCGAAGTACCGGCACGTACTTGCGTAGCAGATCGATATCGATGTCGGTGAATCCGGCTTCATGCTCAGTTGCCGGATAGCGGGCGGTCGGCGCCCGGGTTGAAGCAACTGTAGTCTGCATGATCATGACGACACCCCATAGTCCTGGCGAATCCCCGAAACACATGCAGAAAGTAGCGTCGCCGTGTCACAGGGTGACGTCAGCCCGGAAACGGTTTGTAACAGTACGTAACCGACCCATCGCTCAAAAAATTGATGTGGCTCAAGTCCCTCGCCGGCGGCCGTCTAATACTTGCAGGCAAGTTCATCGTGCGGGTCGCCATGCGCCATTCATCGCCCTTCAAGGACATCATCGCGGTCGAAGCCTGGGATGCCTGGTTTCGCTGGCGCGAAGAAGGATATCTGCGCGACCTTTCCATCCATGACACCTGGTCGCGCATCGCGCGGTTGCTGTCGACGGCGGAACCCCGAGATCAGGCGGCAGCCTTCGAACGTCGGATGATCGAAGCGAGCGAAAGTTGGCGCTTGTTGCTGGATGAGCGAATCATAGTCAGCGCCGGAACCGCGAAACCCGACTGGCCCGGCGACGGATTGGCGGCGGTACTGAATGCAGCAAGTTTCGTATGCGCGCCGTATTCGGACGATGCCTGTTTTGAACACGAGCCGTTCGAGGCTGTTGCCGCACTGGCAGTTCACGCGCTGGACAATGCGTGTTGCATGGCCGATCAGTCCGGCGGTCAGGCCCATACCCATTTGCGTATCGGCGTGATGGGGCTGGCCGATGCCATGGCCATGTTGCAGTTGCCCTACGACAGCGCGGCAGGACGCCGTTTCGCACATGACGTTGCCCGGAGCTTGGCCATTGGCTGCCTGCACGGCAGTCTGCGGATGGCCTGCGACCGGGGTGATGCGCATTCGCTGTCGGCATGTCCGGCACAACAGCATAAATTGCAGGCGCAGCCCGCTGAGTTGCTCCGGGATGTTCAACGCCATGGGTTGAGGCATCAACGGCTGACCACGATCGAGCCGCAACGACGGATCGCCCTGCTGGCAAACAATATCGCAGACGCGGTGGACCCGCTGCTAGCCCATGGTTACGCCCACACCATCGCCGATGCCTATACCACCCGATCGATATGCTCGTCCGGCTATGCGATCAATCTGGCCAAACATCTCAACGCACACGGTGCGCTCACGGCCTTGTTCAAGGAATTGGCGATCTTGTCGCCGGAAGCGCAGCTCGCGCTTCGAGCAGCCATGCAGGCGTGGATCGACTACCCCATGGACTACCTGTTGGCGCAGTCCGTTCCGTCAGAAACGTTGAGCGCCGTTGCCGCGCTCCGACCAACTCAGGAAAGAATCGATCCTCGTCAATATGGACCGCGCTACCGCGCGTGAAGTGAGCTGCGTCCACCCATTTGCCTGTTACAGCAACCCCGGCCGCTCTCGCTCGCTTGATCGAGATCAATACACCGTCCGCCACATTGTTTAACGTCGCCCTATCAACCCGAGGAGCAGTGATATGGCGAAGACCATGCGAGCGGCAGTCGTCCACACATTCGGCAAGCCGCTGACGATCGATGAGATACCGATCCCCGTGCCGGGCTATGGCGAAGTGCTCGTCAAGATTGTTTCGACCGGCGTATGCCACACCGACCTTCACGCCGCCGACGGCGACTGGCCGGTCAAACCAACGCCATCTTTTGTTCCGGGCCACGAGGGTGCCGGCTTTGTCGCCGCAATCGGGCCGGGTGTGAAGCATCTCAAGGAGGGCGACCCCGTCGGTATTGCCTGGCTGCACGATGCCTGCGGTGGATGCGAATACTGCACCGACGGCTGGGAGACGCTGTGCGAATCGCAGCACAACAGCGGCTACAGCGTGAATGGCACGTTCGCGGAATACGCTATCGGTTCGGCAGCCTATGTCGCCCGTCTGCCGGCCAGCCCGGATTTTGCGGCGCTTGCACCGATACTTTGCGCAGGCGTCACCACCTATAAAGGCATCAAGGAAACGGAGGCAAAGCCGGGCGAATGGATTGCCATCTCCGGTATTGGTGGTCTGGGCCACATCGCCATCCAGTATGCCAAGGCGATGGGTTTGTACGTCGCCGCGCTCGATGTCACCCAAGAGAAGCTCGACCTGGCCCGGCAGCTCGGCGCGGATATCGCCGTCAATGCCAAAGCGCCGGATGCCGCGGCGCAGATCGTGAAGCAGACGGGTGGCGGCGCGCATGGCGTGCTGGTCACCGCGGTATCGCCGCCGGCCTTCAATCAGGCGCTACACATGGCACGACGCAAAGGCACCGTGAGCCTTGTTGGCTTGCCTCCTGGTGATTTTTCGACCCCCATCTTCGATGTTGTGCTGAAGCGCATCACCTTGCGGGGATCGATAGTCGGCACGCGCAAGGATCTTGCCGAAGCCCTGGCTTTCGCGGCCGATGGCAAGGTGCGCGCCCATATTCACAAGGCCAAGCTGACCGACATCAACCAGGTATTCGCGGACCTTAAGGCCGGCAAGATCGACGGGCGGATCGTCATCGACTTGTAGACGTTGCTTGAAACGCTCGTTTTTGGCTCAAGAGCGAGCGTTGCCAATCACCCGACGATGGCTTGCGAAGCAAGCAGATCTACTCGGGGTATCCGTGAGATAGCACCAGCAATAAACATCCGTTGGCAGCACGAGCGTTGCTGACCGAACTTAAATGTCGCCCGTGATCAGCGAGGCGTTAGTCAGCTTATCTTTGACGCTTACGACGCCGGGAACATTCTCCACCAGCACACGCAGCGCGTGACGCATGACGTCATTTGTAACGACACCATGAAGATCGACAGCGCCCTTGGTCACCTCAACCTGGATCGCCGAATGGGTGATCCATGGATGCCGCAGCATCTCTTGATAGATATGCGCCCGAATATCAGCATCCGGTATGTCGGCCACGCCTTCCTCTCTAGGCATAGCGTTGAGAAACACCCGCATAAGGTCTGCCCGACTGAGCATGCCTATGAGCCGACCTTGATGCATCACGGGCAAGCGCTTGATATGGTGCTTTTCCATGAGGTCTACCGCATCAACCAGAGGGGCGGTCTCGTCAATAGTCAGCACATTAGTCGTCATCAGGTCCCCCACCCGGCGACTGTGAGACTCCACATACTCCTGTGCCAGGCGTCGAGGTCCGAGAATGATTTCCAGCCAGCGTGGCCGCCGACGCTCGGTTCCAATCTCCGTCCGGCGCAGTAAGTCGCCCTCCGTCACTATGCCGATCAAGGCTCCGTGACCATCAACGACAGGGAGCCCGCTCACCCTCACTCCCAGCATGATGCGCATCACGAGAGACACTCTGTCGGTGACAAGAGCGGTACGTACCTGGCAGGTCATGGCGTCGCTGACGATCATGATTCAGACCTCCTCTGACTGGCTCGAGTATGGGCAAGCCAAAAAAGGAAGGATTGACGTATATCAATTCTTGAGCTGAATCACGCCTCCATTTGAGCGCATAGCCGCCGAGAGAAAGTCATGGCGATGCGAGGGCTGCTAACGCGCAGGATGCCCACACCGCCAGACGACGTCCGTATCAGTGATTATGCGTGCCCACAGGCGTTCCGTCGGACCAAGTGGGGGCTGGGACTAAGAACACGAGAATCGGCGGCAGCCCTTTCATTTGGGGCTGTTCTTTCGGGGAGAAGAACCAATACGGGCTGGACATAACCGGCGAGCCCTCAGCGCCTGAACCCCAATCCTTGCCGTCTTTGACCAGGGTGTCGAACATGAGATGCGGCATGTTGTGGTCCCCTTCGTCGGTCAGATACGACGATTTCGACATCATGTAATCCATGGCGCCGCTTTCGAGGTCCGGCAGTTGTTTATTCGCGTACGCGGCTTGGACTGCCGACAGCATCTCCGCCTTGGAACGACCAGCCATCGCCATCTTGGCGCGCAGATTGAAGATGGGCACGATCGAACGTGCAGCTTGGGGGTTCAGGCAATCGGCCGCCCTCACTTTCGGGCTCCAGAACTCGGGCCAGTCAAACGGTCCCGACCAACCTCTAGCCACCAAGCAGACAAACCCGTTCTTGCCTTTGACCGCTGTCTCGTAACCCTTGCGTCCCAGCACCAGGATCGTCGCATCACGGGAAATGGACGCCGGCGCCGCACTGCGTGCCAGGGCTATCTCCGCTTCCCGATCCGCCATGAGGTATTGCTCGATCGGGGCCATCTTCGGATAGGGTGTCGCGGCATCCTGTGCCATCGCCTGGTGTACCGCCCCAAGCCCGATAAGCAGGACAGAGCACTTCATCAAGAATGCGCCAATCTCGTTTTTACGCATGGTCCTTCCCCACAATCGGTTATTTCATATAGAAACGTGCCGTGCGCCTGACCCTCCGCGCAGCACCCGTTCGCTGCTGCCGTACCGCTCAGTTTTCCGCGGGGGCGGGATTAAAGAAAATCTCTCGCACCTCGACCACGCCATGGAGCGCCTTGGCACCCTTGCGCATCCACGCCAACACCTCGTCCAGGTTCTCGGTTTCCAGTATCGAAAGACCGCCCACGAACTCTTTCGTCTCCAGATACGGCCCGTCGGTGACGAGCACCTCACCGTTGGGCTGCGACCGCAGTGTCACGGCCTTCGGGCTCACGCCGCACGCGAACTTCCTGACCCCAGCGGCGATCATTTCCTTGTTGAGCGCGTGGATGGCTTCGATGGTCGCTTCGGTGACGACGGACGGGTCAAAGTCATCGGGGAGGTAGGTAGAGATCAGATACTGCGGCATTTTGGTCTCCTGATAGGGGCATCGGCCAGGCTGGTTGCCTGGCCTTCACTGTAGCGACGAACGGCAAGGCCGGATTTCGACAAGTTGCCCGGAAAAATTTTGGCTCTTTTCGCATGGTGTTGCCCTCCGGGATCGTAAGCACTTCCCGCCTATGATTGGACTGCCCCGATAACGCTCCCTAATCACTAGCGCGAGTGACGTCATGGGTGCTGGCCAAGGTGTATGCCACCGCTCCTGAGAGTGAGTTCCCTCAGCCTGGATCCAGATGTTTCGCCTTAGCTTCGCCGTGCACTGGCAAACGTGATCCTGTTTCCGTCGGGATCGAGAATGCACATAACAAAGTAGCCGCGGGTTTCCTCAATGGGTCCTGGCTCCAGGCCTGCGTCGATCAAACGTTGGCGCTCAGGCTGCATGGGCAGAACGCCCAGGGTCAGATGGGTGTGGCCCGCGTTTTCAGATGCCTGGATGAGTTGTACTTCGGCCGAGTCGCTGAACTGGAACTCCACTTGGGTGGAGCTGGGTTGTCGAATGGGGCGGCGACCGAAGAGTTTTTCGTACCAGGGGGCACTGAGGCGTAAGTCGGAACAGCACACATGTGCAAATACCGTTGCAATGCTCATGGTTCCTCCAGGTTACAAAAAAGCATGCCGGACATATCCCTTTCCTTCTAGTTCATCGCGCAGCTTCGCCGTCATCAGGTGGCGCTGGCAATGGCTGCTACTGGAAGACGTCACCACGGGTTTCATGTATCTGCGGCTGCATGACGCGGCATCACTGACTGCCATGCTCGGCATGAGGCCATGAAATCCCGAAGTTCCCTGCATTTTTCGTACCCACGCCGCGTCACGCGATCTGAGACTGCACGATGGCTGCATGAGCCATATCCGGGTTCACGCCGCTGTCACCCCACCCTATTCGCGAATTATTTACGCTACGGCGCCCAGCCCTGCGGGGAGACCGCCATGCGTAGGCGCGAAGAACACAGCGGAATGATCCTGCTCATCGAAGACGACCGCCATGTCGCCGAAGGCATTGGCGAGTTCCTCGACATCCGTGGCTTTACCGTGGATTACAGCTACGACGGCATCGGTGGATTACATCTGGCTGTGACGCACGGCTACGACGCCATCGTGCTCGACCGCATGCTTCCCGACATGGATGGCCTGGAGGTTTGTCGCAAGTTGCGCAAGGAGGCCAGGAGGTCCACGCCCATCCTTATGCTCGCCGCTTGCGGGACGCTCGACGACAAACTGCTTGGGTTGGAGGCCGGCGCGGACGACTATCTGGTCCAACCTTTCGCCCTGCGC
Organism: Dyella sp. OK004; assembly: GCF_900114495.1. Classification (GTDB taxonomy): domain Bacteria; phylum Pseudomonadota; class Gammaproteobacteria; order Xanthomonadales; family Rhodanobacteraceae; genus Dyella_D. The sequence goes on from NZ_FOZI01000003.1 coordinate 535,093, forward strand.
GAGCTGGAAGCCCGCATACGTGCCTTGATCCGTCGCGACCGGCGGCAAGTGTCGACGGAGATTCTCCGGGTTGGTGATCTAACCCTTGAAATGGGTGCGCGGCATTTGCAGCGTGGAGATCAATGGCTGACTGTTTCGCCCATTGGTCTAAAGCTCCTGGCGATTCTTATGCGTGAATCGCCACACATCGTCTCTCGTCAGGGTCTGGAGCGCGAAGTGTGGGGCGACGCGCCGCCTAACTCAGACACCTTGCGTACGCATATCTATCATTTGAGGCGGGTCATCGATCATCCATTCGACTCGCCGTTGCTGCATACGATTCAATCCGCGGGCTATCGAATGGCCGACTTGCAAGCTGAAGTTTCATTGCTTCACCGCAGTGCTGGCGATCATGTCCACGACCGACCGAGTGCGTAGCGTGGTTCTTGTCATCCTTTTTTCACGTTACTGACGTTCACTTAATCGCGCCGCATTGGTCATGGAAAGAATCGCCGAGAAGCATGCAAGAATCGAGAAGTACGCAGGATGCTTACCTAACAAGGGGGATTGTTTTCCTGCGGAATTGATTAGACATGGCATATCGTTTCGGTTGGTTATGGGCTTTCCGTAAAGCCCGCAGCTTGGACGTCTCTTTCGTCCGGGCCATATGGGGAGCGACGAGGTACGTGCTCCTCGGAAACTCGGGCCACCTTGTTTCACGACGAAGAAAGATCTACCGGCTTACGCGCCGCGAGATACATTTGCAGTAGCAACCAGCCTTAGCGGCGCGCGCTTTTCTCCTCCCCCTGCTTGCAGGGGGAGGGAGCCAAGAATTCGCGCCGCTGAGGTTCGACGCTAAATCAGGACGACAGGTGTGTAGCCTCAGGCTGCTGTCGTGATTTCGGTGGCAAAGCCACGATAGGAATGCAGCGGCCGGCCCAACAAGTTCGTCAGGCGCTCGACATCGCCCGCTTCGGGGATCATGCCTTCGCTGACGAAGCGCTCGGCCATCAGGCGCATCTCATACGCCATCCACTTCGGCATGAAGCTGGCCATGTTCTGCTCGAACCCTGCAAGATCATCGCCGCCATATGCCACGGGACGTCCCAGTACATCCGACCAGATCGCAGCCACATCCGAGCCCGTCAACGTGTCAGGGCCGACCAGGTTGATCGTTTCGACAGGCAATGTAGCGGGGGCTTGGTCCCGACGAATCAGCTCGATGGCGGCGACTTCGGCGATATCGCGCGCATCGACCATGGCGATGCCCTTGCTACCGATCGGCATCGGATAGACGCCATGATTGAGGACCACATCCTTGATCGTGTGCTCGTTGTCGATGAAGTAGCTCGGACGCAGGATCGTGGCGCTGAAGCCCATCTGTTCGAGCATCCGCTCGGCGCCGAACTTCACCGCGAAGTGCGGCACGTTCACGAAGCGGTCCGCATGGATGACCGACAGATAGACGACACGCTCGACTCCCGCCTCACGGGCAACGTTGAGCGTGATGATCGCCTGGGTGAATTCATCGCCGGTGACAGCATTGAGCAGAAACAAAGTGCTGACACCATCAAACGCGGCGCGCAGCGTATCGATGTCGAGCAGGTCTCCCTGGACCACGTCGACGCCAGCGGGGAATTGAGCCTTCGACGGGTCGCGGGTGAGCACGCGCACCGAGGCGCCGCGCTTGACGAGCTGGTCGACGACATGGCGGCCGACGCGGCCGGTGGCACCAGTAACGAGGATAGTCATGGAATTACTCCGGGTTGGGTTGAGAACACACCCGACATGTTATTGATCCAATTTTCGGCGAATAGCCGTTAAAATTAGACGCCCCGTCCCACTGGTGAGACACATATGGACCTGCTCGCGCTCGCCGACTTCAACCTGGTGGCCCGCCATGGCGGGTTTGGCAGAGCCGCCCGCGAAGCCGGCCGCCCGAAGGCGACCCTGTCCCGGAGGGTGGCCGAGTTGGAAGCCAGCCTGGACCTGCGCTTGTTCGAGCGAGGCGCGCGATCCCTCAAGCTCACCGAAGAGGGCCGCGCTCTGTTCGAACGAACGGGCCTCTTGCTGACCGAGCTTGAGGAAACGGCCACAGCGATCGCCTCAGGTGGACACGCCGCCCGCGGTCGATTGCGAATCAGCGCGCCGCTGCTCTTTTCGCAAGCCGCCATGGGAAAACTGGCGGCGGGTTTTGCGCTTCGGTATCCGGAGGTGCAGTTGGAGATCACCGCGGAAGATCGCGCCGTGGACATGATTGAAGAAGCCTATGACCTGGTCATTCGCGTCAATCCGGAACCTGATGCAACGCTTGTCGGGCGCATCTTCCTTCGTGATCGGCTGGTGGTTGTCGCGAGCCCGAACCTGCCACTTCCCGCCGACGGCGGACCGGTGCCTACCGTAACCCGCGGACCCATGACGCAGGCAGAAATCTGGACGGTGGCGACGCCCTCGGGGCCATTGACCATAGCGGCCAAGCCCGTGCTCAGCCTGTCATCGCTCATCATGGCTCGCGATGCCGTTCGCATGGGTGTCGGCGCCGCGCGCCTCCCCCTGTCGTTGGCCATCCCGGATCTGGCCGCCGGAACGCTGGTGCATTGGGGTGACGTGGAAGGGCCTGAGATCGCCCTTTGGGTGCTTTACCCCACGCGGCGATTGCTGAGCGCTCGCGTGTCGGCGTTCCTGGACTATCTCAGGGAAGCCTTCCCACTGGGTACGCCCGACGAACTCGCCGCCTATATCGGGAGATGAAGGTTCTCTCGTCGCTCAAGGGAGCCTCGAATAACTGACCTTCAAGTTCGTCATCCCGGCGAAAGCCGGGATCCAGCGACTTTAAATTCTTGAAGAGCAAAGGCACTGGATTCCGGCTTTCGCCGAAGCGCTTTACAACAGCGAAGCTGGTCAATGACGAGTAAGAAGAGGTTATTCGAGCGTTTCACCCGCTGACGCTAGTCAGTCCTTTCCAGCCGCAGACGGCTGCTCCGTCGGCACGACGGTGAGCACAACGCTGGACGGATAAGCACGACTGTGATGTACCGCGTTGCGAGCGATCACGCCTTCGCTCTCGTCGTAGTTGTTGCCACCCGTGTTGAGGTTGCGGTCGAAGCGCGGGAAGTTGCTGCTGGAGATGGCGATGCGCAGCTTGTGGCCCGGCTTGAAGTAATAGCTGGTATCGATCGGCTGAAAGGTCACCGCAACCACCTCGTCCGGCTTCATCCACGCCAGCGGCTTGTCGTAGCCGTTGCGATAGCGCATGCGCTGGATGTTCTCGGTGATGTTGAAGGCGCGACCGTCCGGGTATACATCGATCACCTTGAAGGTGAAGTCGGTGTCTTTCGCGCTGGAGGAAACGTGCAGCGTGACGGTGATCGGCCCGCTGGCTTCGGTGCCTTGCGCGAACGGCTCGGTGTCGTACACCAGCACGTCATTGCGGGTTTCCTGTTCGCGCTGATCGTACGAACCGAACTTCACCGCGTTGCCCTGGCAGCAGCCACCGCCGCCGTAGGTGGGCACCGGATTGGCCGGGTCGTAGACGAACTGGTCGGGGTGATCATCGCCGTCCGGCTGAGCGATCAGTTTGCCGTCGCCGTAGAGTGTGTTGGCCTTGCCTTCGCTGGTGAAGTAGAACTCTCTTGTCGTGGCACCGGCCGGCGGCCACGTGGCCGACTTCTTCCACTCGTTCTTGCCCATCAGGTAATACATCACCTTGGGCTGCTTCTTCACCACGTCGCTGTCTTCGCCCTTGAGGAAGCGATCGAACCAGCCGAACACCAGCGCGTTGTAGTCGAAGCGCGCGTCGCCCATGTCCATGTCACCCACTACGGTGTGTTCGGTGGCGCGGGTGTAGGCGCAGTGCAGCACCGGTGCGATCACCGCGTACTGCTGGTCGGCGACCTCCTTGGGCGCGGTGCGGCGCACCTCGTTATAGGCCGCGAGATTGGGCGACACCGATACGTCGAACCAGCTCATGAACCACAGGCCCGGCTTGGCGATCTTCATGTTGTCGTGCCACAGGCCGCCCTTGTGCCAGGCGGGGTCGTTGGGCGTGCGCGCGATCATGTTGCCGCCGGTGGCGACCGGCATGCGCGTGTCGAAGATGCCCGGCGGGCCGCCTACGGCCTTGATCAGGTCCTTCTCCGGCAGGTGCCGGAACGCCTTGTCCCAATCCACCGGTGGCATCTGCGGCGCCAGGTCAAAGAAGCGCGAGGCGTTAACCAGCTCGGCCTGCGTGGTGTTCGCGGAGAACATCGGCCGCACCTGATTCTGGATGCCGTAGTCGTAGATCCAGGCGATGAACAACATTTGCACCGCGCCGCCGCGATACCAATTGCCCTGCTCGTAATACGGCCCTACCCGGCCCACACCCGCACCGAAGCCCTGCACATTGAAGGTGGCAAGCGCCGGTTCGTTCTGCGATACCACGGCCATCTGCCACTCAGCCGTAGACGAGCAACCCGTGGTGCCCACCTTGCCGTTGGACCATGGCTGCGAAGAAATCCAGCGCACCGCATCCACGCCATCGCTGACCGGCGCGCCGAGAATGTCGTAGTTGCCTTCGGAGAAGAAATGGCCGCGCTCGTTCATCTCGACGTAGGCGTAGCCATGCTTCACCGCGTCGAGCGGGCGCGTCATGTCGCGCGGCGCGCCGAGTTTCACGTCCCAGTAGTTGAAGTTGTACGGCGTGCGCGAAAAGATCGTCGGCAGCTTGCCCTTGGTATTCTTCGGACGGTAAATGTCGGCGGCCATGCGCTTGCCGTCGCGCATCTTCACCATCACTTTGCGGTCGATCACCGCCACATCCTCCAGCGCCTTCTCGGTGTCATTGCGCTTGGCGATCTGCTCGGCCTGCGGGTCTTTGGCCTGAGCTGCCGCGGTGTAAGGCAAGGCGAGGCAGAACGAGGCGGCCATGGCGGCGGCGATCGAGGCCAAATGGTGGCGTGACATATGAGCTCCCCTGGTGGTGATGCCGCCGACTATAAGAAGAATCGGCGCGTGGGGATATTGCGCAGTGCCGCACGGTTGCCTTGTTGCGCCCTCCGATTAGCAATGAGTCTCAGCGACGTGAATGGTGGGCTCCCTCCCCTGCTCGCGACGCGAAGCTAGTCCCGTGGGACAGGGGAGGGTTGGGGAGGGGTGAGTACTTAAGGAAGAGCATCGGGGGAGGTTTTCTTAAGGGCTTACCCCCTCCCAGCCTCCCCCTGCTCGCAGGGGGAGGAGCGCCATCGGAGCTTCGATCAGGCTCGCTCAACGCGCCGACATCATCGCGACACCGCGACGAAGAAAACCCTGACAGACGCGCGATGCATCCTTTGCTACGTTCGGTCAGTCACCGACGCCGTCTCTGAAAGGGCTACGTCGGTGACCATGGCAGCGATGCTGTGGAAGAAGCGCGGATCGTGGGAGCGTTGGACCTCACACGACCCGCTAACCAAACCAACTAGATAGGAGTTGATTGTGGCTACGCCCGATCATACGGCACCTGTTCGCCTGTCGGATCCCCCCGACGAAAAATCCACCGCTCCACGCGACCGCTCGCGCCCTTCCACAGGCGCGACGAGAGGGGCGCGCAAGCGCCGATCCATCAAGCTCACCGGCATCGCCATTGCGGTGGACGCGGTCACGTGTGTGCTTGCACGCAATGAGAAACTTCGTGGTGTGCAAGATCACAGCAATCCGGCTGAAGCGACGTACGATCCACTGACGCTGGAATGCAGCGGCGGATTACTCGTCGCGGTTCACTTTCTGAAGCAGTACGCCAGGAAAGTTAAGCAAGGGAAAGTGACAGACGACTAGCGGCCAATGATCACCCGCGACACATCGCGTTATGAGCACGGTGTGTCGCACCTGGGTGGCTGGTTGCTTGGAGCGCCCCTTCCCAGCTGGCACGCCTATAAGCCGCTGACCGCCAGCTCATAGCACGCTCTCCCCGCCTCCTTGGCCCGATAGAGCGCCACATCGGCGCGTTGCATCAGTTCGTCCTCGGATCCTACGTCGCGGCACAATGCCGCCCCGATGCTCAAGGTGACATCCAGTCTGGCTGAGTCCAGTAGAACTGGCTCGGACATGGCATCGGTAATCTTCTTCGCCAAGGCCTCGGCCGCATAGGTGGCATCCACGTCATTGCATAGAATGACGAACTCATCGCCTCCCAGGCGCGCCACCACATCCGATTTGCGGGTCACGCTCTTGAGTCGATGCGCGATTTCCCGGAGCACCGCATCACCCGTGCCGTGCCCATAGCTGTCATTGATGGATTTGAAATGATCGACATCGATGATCAGCAACATCAAGGGAAAGCGTGCAGCCCGTGCGCGCTCAAGCGCCAGGTGAAGACAGTCGACGAAATAGCGCCTATTCGCGAGCCCGGTAAGCGCGTCGTAGTGGGCCAGGTAGGCCAGCTCTTGTTCGGCGCGTTTGATGTCGGTGATGTCGGTGGTCAGCGCATAGAATCCGGTGCGCTCGCCCGCCGCCGACATCGCCGGAAGATACGTGGTTTGCAGGTAATGGTTCTGGCCATCGCTCCCTTCCATTTCGTAGGAGAAGGTGGCCTCTCCGCCGGCGAGCGCACAGGCGATATGAGCGTAAAAGCGCTCATAGAGAGCCGCACCCCGAACCTCTCGAACGGTACGGCCGATGATGTCCTGAGGCTTCTGGCCGGAGACCTTTTGAACGTACGCATTGATGAAGGTGTAGCGTTCCGCGGAATCTACATGCGCAATAACAGCCGGAATATTGTCCGTGATGGTGCGCAACCGCTTCTCGCTGTCAGCCAGCGCCTGTTCGGCGAGCACACTCTCGGTAACGTCACGCCCGGTGTAGATCAGCTCCGACTCGGCCGGGTTGTCAGGGCTTGGCGCTATGCGTACTAAGGCCTCGATCCAGACATAGTGCCCGTCGCGATGCTGCAGGCGATACTGGGTCAGGGAGGATTTACCCGACGCCCACAGCTCGGCGACGGCTGTGGCTACCCGCTCCCGATCGTCCGGGTGAATGAGTTCCGGGTGAGGCTTCATGAAGTCCGCCACCTCCCAGCCCAGCAAATCTTTGATGGAAGGTGACACATAGCGTCGCTCACCGTTACGGCAAATGCGCATGACCAGGTCGCTCGCGTAATCCGCCAGCAGGCGATAACGAATTTCGCTGTCACGAATTTGCTGCTCCAGCCGCCGACGATCGGCCAGCGTGAGCGCAACGGGCACCGTGATCAGGCAAATCACGCCGAGATAGACCTGCGCCAGCAACGCGTGCGCATTCGGGCTGGCGTTGACCATGAGATCGAATGGCCCCGTGCCCATGGCGGTAGCCACATTGGTGATCAATGCGACCATCAAAACGCCAACCACCAGCCCAGGGAAGTGATGGCGAAACACCGCGAAGAGCAAGGGCGCAAAGACCAGGAAGAGCAGCGGATATCGCGATTGGACAAATACCCCGATGGTCGTCACAGCGACCAGCGTCATATCCCGGAAGAATGCGATGCGGTGCCCTGGGTTGCCGAGCATACGGCTCCGCTGCGTCAGCACCACTAGAGTCGCCGTCGCCACAATCACCATGCCCAGGACATGGGCGCGGAACCACCAGTCGACCGTAGGCCAGTAGCTGCCTTTGTGCGTCGCCGCGATAACCCCTGCCGCCAGGAGCGCGGAGACCGCACTGGCGACCAAGGTCGAGCTCAACGCCACCCGGCCCAGGCGCAGGAAGGTGGTGTCGTCGGCAATGCGCGGGAATGCGCGGCGCACCGCGAAGGCGACGATCAGCGTTTCCAGGCCATTGATGAGGCCCAGGGCCAGGCTGGGTAGCAGCGGCGCCCTCTGCAGTCCCTTGCCAGCCAGGTAGGCGATTAAAGAGACCGCCAGGTAGACAGGCCATTTCTTGCCTGAAACGCGCAAAAGGGAGCCGACCACCACTCCGTTGGCGATCCAGATGGATACCACGCTACTGGTTGCGCTAGTCAGCACCAGCGAGTAGCTGGTCACGGCAAAGATCGCGGCAAACAACCCCAGCGCCTCCCATAGAAGCGTGTGGTGCTTGAACCTTGGTTCTTCGGAAATTCGCCGGTTCATAACCTTCCCCGTCAACACCCGGGGAACACTATGCATAGTTCGGGCCAGCATGCCCGGACATGGCGCACATCGGCGTGTCAAGAAATTGACGCGCTTGGCGTATGAGCGCTGCGGCGGCAGCCTGACCCGCGCGGCTCTTCTGTCAGCCCGCAATGATGTGCTTGCCAATACCTGATTAGCGTCGAGTCTCAGCTAGGCGCGCTTTTCTCCTCCCCCTGCTCGCGACGCGACTTTCATTCACGGATCGATCGCGCGGGTGAAGCGTTTGTGTGAAGCGAGTTGCGACTAGCGCGCCTTTGACCAGGAGCGGTTCGAGTTCGGAGCGGGCTACGCAGAACACATCACCGGCGCTGCGCCACCTCTGCCGCGCTAAGCGTGCCCTGCTGCCCGCCAAAGTGGCTGACTACGTAGTTGGATAGTGCGGCGATCTCAGCATCGGTATAGGCGTGCCCGAACGATGGCATGAAGATGCGCTGCCCACTTACGTGCAGCTGCGATCCATGCAGGATCACCTGGGTGAGATTGGTGGCATGAGGATCGCGCACGGAACGCGTGCCGGTGAGCGAGGCGTAATCGGTCTGGCGCCCCTGCCCGCTATCGAGATGGCAACCCGCGCATGCGCCAACGAAGAGTTGTTCGCCCAGGCCCGCGGTGGACGCCACCGGTGCGCTGCCCGTTGCGGCGGCGGGTGGTACGGATATGCCGCCCGCCTGCGGCTTCACCTCGCGTAGGTAGGCGACCAGCGCCGAGATATCGGAAGGCGTCAGGTATTGCAGGCTGTTCTCCACGACCTCGCCCATCGGGCCAGACGCAGTGCCCCGCCCGGCGGCATGTCCCTTGGATAAATAACTGGCCAGCTCCTGATCGGTCCAGGAGCCAATGCCGTGATCCTTGTCCGGCGTGATGTTGTAGGCCTTCCAGCCCTGCAGCTCGGTGCCGGCCAGCGCCTGGCCGGTCTTCAACGCAAAAGCAGCATTCCTTGGCGTGTGGCATTCATCGCAATGCCCCAACGCCGTTGCCAGGTAGGCGCCACGATTCCAGGCTTCAGACTTGCCCTGCTCCGGCTGGAAACGCTGCTTTTTCAGGAACGCCGCATTCCATAGGCTGATCGCCCAACGCTGGTTGTAGGGAAAGGACAGCTCATTCGTGCGAGCCGGCGCATGGATGGCCGGAAGGCTAAACAGATACGCCTTGATCGCAAGAATGTCATCGCGGCTGAGCGCCGTGTACGACGTATAGGGAAACGCCGGATACAGCGGCTGGCCTTCTTTGTTGACACCCGCATGCATCGCGCGCACGAACTCGTCGTCGCTCCACGTACCGATGCCGGTGTCCTTGTCGGCGGTGATATTGGTGGAATAGATCGTGCCCATCGGCAGCTTGAAGGCCACGCCACCGGCGAAGGCCTGCCCACCGGGCACGGTGTGGCAGGCCGCGCAATCGGCGGCGCGCGTGAGGTATTCGCCGCGCGCCTGTGGTGTCGTGAGCTCGGCCGGTGCGCCGGCGACCGTCGGCTGGGTCGCGGTTTCGTCGCCACTGTGACGTACGGTAAGCAAGGCGTAGGCACTGAAACCGATCACCACCAGCAGAATCAGGGCCACGAGCCGGCCGATGAGGCGTCCGATTTTCATGCGAGGCTCCTCGCTTTTGCGGCGACGTCGCCAACGATGTCCGCCGGCTCGCTCACGGCCGACATCACGGCCTTCAGCGCATTCTTGTCCTGCACCAGTGCGGTGGTATCGATCGGCAACGTTCTGAGACGGACGCCGGTCGCGGCGAAGATGGCATTGGTCAGGCTGGGCATAGCCATCACCGTGCCGGTTTCACCGATGCCGCCAGGCTGCTCCTTGCTCGGCACGATATAGACCTCGATCGGTGGCGTCTCGTTGAGGCGCAGCACGCGGTAATCGTTGAAGTTGCGCTGCTCCACGGCGCCGCCCTTCAGCGTAATGCCGCTGTAGAGCGCCGCGCTCCAGCCGAACACGAGGCCGCCCTGAATCTGCGCTTCCACAGTATTGGGGTTGATCACGGTGCCGCAGTCGACAGCCGCCACCGCGCGCTTCATGCGGATCTCGCCTTGCGGCGACACCTCCACATCCATCACCACGCAGAGATAACTGCCGAACGGCGCGGCCAGGGCGATACCGCGTCCGTGCCGCGCAGGCAATGCGCCCTGGCCCCATCCTGCCTTCTGCACGGCCAGCTCCAGCACGGCACGCGCGCGTGGATTGTCGCCGAGCATGTCGCGTCGATAGGCCACGGGGTCTTTGCCAGCAGCATGAGCAAGCTCGTCCACGAAGCTCTCGACCACGAAGACGTTGTGCGTGGGGCCGACGCCACGCCACCAGCCAACCGGAACGCCCGCAGGCATGTCATGACGCACCCAGTCCACGCGCATGTTGGGTATGGCATAGGGGAGATCGGCAGCGCATTCCACCAGGTCCGGATCGAGGCCGTTCTTGCCCATGGCGCCGGGCGCAAACACCGCCATCACCGAGGCGCCCGTCGTGCGATGGGTCCAGGCCACCGGTTGGCCCTGGCCATCGAGCGTGGCCGAGATGCGGTCGTAATAGGCGGGGCGATAGCGATCCTGGGCGATGTCTTCCTCGCGCGTCCAGATCACCTTCACCGGATAGTCCGCCTGCTTGGCGATGGCGACGGCCTGCTCCACCGAATCCTCGAACAGGCGCCGCCCGAAGCCGCCGCCCATGTACTGGTTGTGCACCATGATGCGCTCAGCCGGCAAGCCGGTGATCTTGGTGGCGACGTCGACGCAGCGCGCGGGCACCTGTGTGCCTACCCAGATTTCGCAGGCATCGGGGCGCACATGCACCACGGTGTTGAGCGGTTCCATGGTGGTATGCGCCAGCATCGGCAACTGATACGTGGCCGAGATCGCCTTGCCGCTCACGCCGTCGACATGCCCGACCTCGCGCCCCATGATGGGTGTGCCGTGCTCGGAGGCATGCGCCATGTCCTGGAACAGTTGTTCCGTGGTGAAGTTGGCATTCGCGCCGCGATTCCAGGTGATGTCCAACGCTTCGAGCCCCTGCTTCGCCGCCCAGAAGTGTTCGCCGATTACGGCGACAGCGCTGTCCAGTTTCACCACCTTGAGCACGCCGGGGATGGCGCGCGCGCGGGTGTCATCCACCGCACCCACGCGCCCGCCAAGCGTAGGACAGGCCTGCACGGTGGCGACCTTCATGCCGGGCACGCGGATGTCGATGCCGAAAGGCAGCGTGCCATCCACTTTCCCTGGCGTATCCACGCGACGCATCGGTTTGCCGATGAGCTGGAAATCACTGGGGTCTTTCAGCGGCGCCTTATCGGGCGGTAGCAATTTCGCCGCCGCGTCGGCCAGTTCGGCGTAGCGCAGCGTGCGCCCGGTCGGCGCATGAGTGACCAAGCCGCGCGACGCCGTGCATTGCGACGCATCCACCTTCCAGCGTTGGGCGGCCGCGCTCACCAACATGGAGCGAGCCGCGGCGCCGGCATTGCGCAGGGTGGTCCAGCAATAGCGGATGGTGGTGGAGCCGCCCGTCGCCTGTTCGCCTAGCAAGGGGTTGGCGTAGAGCTTGCGGTTGGCCGGCGCATGTTCGACGGTGATCTGGTCGAGGCCTACGTCCAGTTCTTCGGCCAGTAAGGTGGCTTGGCCGGTATAGGCGCCCTGCCCCATCTCGATGCTTGGCATCACCAATTGCACGCTGCCATCGTTGCCGATGCGCACATACGCGTTGGGCGCGAACTGCGGATGGCCCGCGTCGATGCGGGCGCTGTCCGCCAATCCCCATACGCGACTGGCGCCGCCCAGCCACATGAAAGCCACCACCAGGCCACCACGCTTCAGCAACTCGCGGCGGGATGGGTCCAGCAAATCGGTATCGGCCTCAGCGGGGTGTGTGCGATGGGTCATGACATCCTCTCGATCGGTATCCGATACATGTGATGGCATCCGCGAAGATGCCGGCCACTCACTCAGGCGATGGTTTGCGGCAGGGTCATCTGTCCCGTGGCGGCCTGCTTGATGGCCGCGCGGATGCGTACATAGGTGCCGCATCGGCAGAGGTTGCCGGACATGGCCGTGTCGATGTCCGCGTCGGTGGGCGTGGGCTTCTGTGCGAGCAAGGCGGTGGCCGCCATGATCTGCCCTGTCTGGCAGTAACCGCACTGCGCCACTTCGATACCCAGCCAGGCCTGCTGCACCTTCTTGCCGAGATCGGTGCCGCTGACACCTTCGATGGTGGTGACTTTCTTGCCGACCGCACCGGCCACCGGCAGCACGCAGGAACGCACCGCTTGGCCGTCGAGATGCACAGTGCAGGCGCCGCATTGGGCGATGCCGCAGCCGAACTTGGTGCCGGTCAGGCCGATGACGTCGCGCAGCACCCATAACAGGGGCATGTCATCGGGTACGTCGACCTGGGTTTCCTGGCCGTTGATGGTAAGGACGATCATGCGGAGCTCCCTGGCAAAGCGTTGTTGTCACAGCACGCGCCAGGATCAACGACCCGTCGAAGCATGCCAGCAGCCATGTGCGCGCTGTCGCCATCGGGCGGGTCACCGCCTACCCGTGAAGACAGCGCCAAATCTTCCTCTTCGGGAACGAAAAGACAAGTGAAGATGTGGCGGCAACCAAGGCCCTGCTGGTGAAGTGCGCCTGTCGCTGGCTTTGACGGGCCGTTATGGCAGAACATCGACTCATGAACGTCGCCCAAGAGTTTGATCCGCTATATCGCGCCGCCCTGGCGCTCAACTTGGAACACAGCCATGACGGCGCGGCATTGGCCACCATTACCCAGACGCGGGGCTCCACCTTCCGTCGCGCTGGTGCCAGCATGCTGGTGCTGCGTGACGGGCGGCTGATCTGCGAGCTCTCCGGCGGCTGTCCGCAGCGCGACATTGCATGGCGCGCACAGCAAGTGATCGACAGCGGCCAACCGGCGCTCGTCGCGTATGGCCGCGAGGCAAATTACGACGTGATGATCGAAACCGGCTGCGGCGGCGAACTGGAAGTGCTTATCGAGCCGTTGCAGGTGCCGCGTGACCTGCAGTTCCTCGATGCCATCGCGCAATTGCGATCGCGTCGTTTGCCAGGTGCCATGGCGACCGTCTACGCAGCCGATGGCGACGTGCTCGGGCCCAGACCGCAGCGCCTGGTGCAAGGCGAAGGCGTTACATGGAGTGATATCGAAGTCGATGCATTGCGGCAGCAGATTGCTGCCGCGCTGCCGACGATCGATGCCAGCATGCCAAAGGCGGCCACGCGGCGCATGTCGGTGGACGGCCGGAGCTATGAAGTACTGGTTGAGTCGCTGCTGCCACCACATGCACTGGTCATCGTGGGCGACGGCGTCAGCGCGCGCGTGCTTGCTGAGTTGTCCGTGCAGCTGGGCTGGCAAACGACGCTGGTCGATCCGGCGCAGACAACTACGGAAACAAGTAACGGCATCCGGCACATCGCCGCCTCCCCCCAGGCATTGGCGACTCAGGTGGTGCTGGACCACCTGACGTCCGCGGTCGTGATGACTCATCGCCTTGAGCGCGACCTGGGTTACCTGGAGGCGTTGCTGGACACGCCAGTGAGCTATCTCGGCGTCATCGGGTCACGCCAGCGCGCCGCGCAGATACAGGGAGCTTTACCCCACGGCCATCCGCGCTTGCACATGCCGGCGGGATTGGACGTGGGTTCGGAAACGCCGCAGGAAATCGCCCTGGCGGTCGCCGCGGAAATCCTGGCGACACGCAACGGGCGAAGCGGCGGTCCACTAACTCACTCGCAAATGCCCATCCACCCGTGAACGGCAGCGACCTGCACATCGGCGCCGTGGTGCTTGCAGCCGGCAACGCCAGCCGGTTTGGAGCAGCCAAGCAAACCCTGCCAATCAAGGGTATGCCCATGGTGCGGCTTGTCGCCATGGCCGCCCTGGAGGCGGGACTGTCGCCGGTCGTGGTGGTCACCGGTGCCTATGGCGACGCGGTGGCGCGCAGCCTTGACGGCTTGGCCGTCCATCGGGCTGACAACCCGGACTGGACCTCCGGCATGGGAACCTCGCTGGCGTTCGGCGTCACCGCTGCTGCAGCACAGGCAGCGTCACTGCAGGCCGTACTTGTGCTGCTGGCGGATCAGCCCGCCATCACCGCTGCAGACTTGCGCGGCATGCTCGAAGCACACGCTTCCGCTCCGGAACGCATTCTGGCCGCCCGCTACGAAGACCACCTCGGTCCGCCCTGCATCTTCCCCCGCACCATCTTCGACGAATTGATGGCGCTCCGTGGCCCGCATGGCGCACGTTTGCTACTGAAACATCACGCCACCTGCGTCGATGCCTACGACCTGCCATCGGCCGCTTTAGACATTGATACGCCGGCGGATTACGCAGCGTGGTCGCCATAAGCGCGCGCCGTCAGTTGATGCCCCGCGCGACCTCTCCGAACCCCGCCTAGGCATGGTTCGGCGACAAGATTTTCGAGCCACTGGCAAACTCTTGCGACGCCGGCGAAGGGCAAGAATTCGAGCATGATTTCTTTCGCGGGGTATTGCTTTTGCACATGCCCGAAGTCTGAAAAGTCGGCGTATAAGAGAAGGCGAAAAGGGGGCATGGGTTCACAAGCGAAACACGGCCCCCAAGGGGTCTGATGGCCGCCATGAACGCCAAAGCTGTATCCGTTATCGATATGGATTGGGATGCATTCGATCCCTGGCGCATCCAGCCGTTGACGCACACGCTGACGGAACACCCGCTGCTGCAATCCGATCAACTGGTGGCGCTGGGAAAGCGTTGCCGAGGAACGAGCCGCTGGTATTCCTTCAGTAGCAACGTGAGCGCTGGTACCAACTTCGATGACGCAGCGAGCCTCTTTCCGAGCGGCCAGTCGGCGGTGGATTCACTTAGGGATATCGCCAACGCCAATGCATGGGTACTGCTACGGCACATTCAGGCCGATCCGCTTTACCAGGAGCTGGTCGACTTCGTCATCAACTCCATTCGGTCGCAGATCGAGCGCAAGGATCCCGGCTTGTACTACCGCGCCGGCTGGATCTTCTCCGCCTCACCCCGCACCGCCACACCCTTTCATATCGACCGGAGCCACGTGGTGCTGCTGCAGGTGCGCGGCACCAAGACGATATATGTGTGGGATCCCGATGACACGGTAGTGGTCAGCGATCGCGCACGCGATTGCTTCCACATGCGTCACGACCTGAGCCGCACCGTATGGCATGAAGAGTTTCGCGACCGCGCCCATGCTTTCGTATTGAAGCCCGGCACGGGTGTCTACATGCCGCTGACCAGCCCGCATATGGTCGAGACAAGCAACGAGGCATCCACCACAATCAGCTTTACCTACAACACCGACGCTACCCGCCGGATTGCAAAAATACACGTCATGCGGGAGATGCTTAACCGCATGGGCATTACTCCACCCGCTTTCGGCAGAAACAACATCTTCGATCATGCGGCACTCGCCGCCGCTTCGGCCATCATCGTATGCAGAGGACCCGGCGGACATCCGCCAGCCTGTCCGTCCCTGCTACATAAAAGCGCGTACGCAGTGGCGGACTGAAGCATCATTCCGGCGTCGCGCCTGGCGGATCATTTCAGATGAAAGGCGTGGCGAAGCTCAGCACTTCGGCGCACTTGCGCCGGCCATGAAGAACGCCAGCGCCTGGGCAAGCTCGTCGCGCAAGCTAGCCTCGCCATGATCCAGCCAGCGCAATACCGCACCCAGATAAAGGAAATGCAGGTGGCTGGATAACAGGAGCGGAGCGATATCGTTGCGGATTTCGCCTTTCGCTTGCGCCTGTTCGATCAACTGCGCATACAGCGTCAGCATGTCGGAGTCGCCCTGCCCGGCCTGCCCGTCGCCGACCGCCTGGAAGCGGTAGCGGATGTAGGGCGCTGCATAGTCGCGGTGCGCCTCCCACCATTGCGCCGAGGCATCCAATACCCCGGTCAGTCTCGCCTGCACGCTGCGGCGTGCCATGGCCTTGTGCAGCAAGGGCCCGAGATCGCTGGCCAATTGCTGGTGCAGGGCGTGCACGAGTGCCGCCTCTTTGACCGGAAAGTGGTTGTACAGCGTGCCGCGTGCGACGTCCGCTTCAGCGGCGATCTGCTCCATGGTGACGGCCTCGTAACCCAACTTCTCAAACAGGGTCAGCGCCACCGCGGACAGATGTTCACGAGTGCGGACGCGCTTGCGATGGGTGCGGGTGGATGTAGACATGCCAGGGCCTTGTGTTGAACAATGCTCATAATTAGACATTGTTCAATTATGTGTTGGGCCAGCTTACCACGCCACGGCAGAAACGGCCGCTGGTGGCGCGTGCGCGCCTGCCATCACCATCCTTCCGCGAGAGTCCTCCATGCCTGGCAGCCATCCTCCCGTCATCGTGATCGGCACCGGCCTGTCCGGCCTTTCCGCTGCGCTTGCACTGGCTCGTGCTGGCCGTGAGGTGGTGGTGCTGGAAGCTGCCGATAGCCTGGGTGGTTGTTGCTCTACCAACGAGATCAATGGCTACACGTTCAACAACGGCGCCGTCTATGTGGCCGTGCCTTCGCTGCTTCGCAGAGCCTTTGATCAGCTGGGGCTGAATTTCGATGTAGAGGTGCCGCTGGTGTCTATCGAGCATCCGCACGAGACGCATCTCGACGATGGCACGGTTGTGCACCTGGGTGCGCTCGACACGGCGCGGATGGAGGGGCACCGGGCATCGGCGCGCACCGCACTGTTGCGCGATGGCCTACACAAGCTGCAAAGCAACTGGCAACCCATTTACCGCCGTCTGCTTGACGGTGTCCTGCCGTTCGAGCCTTCCCTGCCGCGGACACTGGCTCAACTCTGGCGTTATCTGCCGGAGCTGGGCGGCCGGGCAGATCGACTTATCGCTCGTTATTTCCCGGACCCTGCATTGCAAGCGGCGGTTGCCTCCACGTTGCTTTACACCGGTACGGCACCGGGGCGCTTGCCTTCTTCCCAGCTGATCGGCCTGCTGGCCTTGCTGGAGGAAGGGTTCCACTTGCCGAAGACCGGCATGGGCGCGATTACTACCGCGCTGCATCGCGCACTCCTGACGCTTGGCGTGTCCGTGCGATACGGTTGCAACGTTGTGCAAATCGAGGTGGCTAGCGCGGGTGTGACGGGCATTACGCTGGCCGGTGGCGAACACATTCCCGCGCGCGACGTCATCGCGACCTGTTCCGGCTTCAGCGTGGTCAACCGCTTATTGCCATCCACGGCAGTGCCGCCTGCTTTGCGGCGCACAGCGCGCAAGGCGCCACTTTCGCACCGGGCCATCGCCGTACAACTGGGTGGCCGGTTCGAGGCCTCATCCAACGCCTTCATCGTCAATCACGTGCCTGATATGGATCGCCAGGGCGCCATGCATCTGGCCGCGACCGATACGCCGCGCTGGCTTTCCTGGACGTCGCCGAGCCAGGTGCTGACCGGCCTTGCCCCGGCCGGCAAAGCAGTACTCGAGCTGTACGCACCGGTGTCGGGTATCGAACGCGCCGAGGCATGGACGCCGGCTATGACCGAGCATGCGCTCGAAACACACCTGGCCGCGTTGCGAAACCATCTGCCGGCACTGGAGATTGATACTGTGAGAACGCTCGACCCACAGGCCTTCGTGCGCGAGCGGCATCTGCATGAAGGTGCTCTCTACGGCATCGCGCCCGGCGCAAATCCCAATACCTATTTTCCACATCGCACCGCCCTGCCCGGCTTGTATCTGGCCGGCCAGACCACCTTTCCTGGCTTTGGCGTAGCTACGTCGATGTACTCAGGGCTGCAGGCGGTGGAAAGCCTGTTGCTTGCGCGCCGCCAGCTCTGAAACTTTCATAGCGTTGCAAGCAAAGGTTCGAATGATGGTATCGCTTCACAGCTCACATTTGTGCTGATTGCCAGCCTCTATCTCTTGATGCGGAAAGCCGATAGTCAACGACTTGAAGGTCACCAGGAAACCGCCGTTGGCCCAACCCCAGGAACCAGTGCCGTATTGCGGTGAATAGGCATCGCACGTGCGGCCCAGATAGATGGCTATCCCAGCCGATTTAAGTACCGCACCATGCGGGTTGATGCTGGCCGCGTACTCGTTACCCTTGCCGTCGAGATAGCTGGCATTGGGGGCCACTGAGTCGGTGGCTTGAGAATCTGCGATATGGCTGGCCATTGCCATTGCAACGAACGCAGAAAATAGATGCTTCATCATCTTTAAGGGTTCTCTGTTTTGTCAGGGCATAAATGCTTTGAGCCAGCTTTAAGTTCCGCCATTTTTCGCTATGCTCGCTGGAATCCGGCCTCCATGCCATCGGTATTTTCACAGGAGCTTGCATGACTTCTGTTCGTTTGACCGACCTCGCCCATGGCGGCGGCTGTGGCTGCAAGCTCGCGCCTTCCGTGCTTCAAGAGTTGCTCGCCAACAAGCCGGCGGCGATGCCGTTCGCGCAGCTCCTGGTGGGCACCGAGTCCAGTGACGATGCGGCGGTGTGGCAGGTGGATGAGCGCACCTGCGTGATCGCCACTACCGATTTCTTCATGCCGGTGGTCGACGATCCTTATGACTTCGGTCGCATCGCCGCAGCCAATGCGCTGTCCGACGTGTACGCGATGGGCGGCAAGCCGATCATGGCTTTGGCCATCCTGGGGATGCCGCTGGGCAAACTGGAAGTGGAGACGGTGCGCGCGATCCTTGCCGGTGGCGAAGCGATCTGTGCGGAGGCCGGTATTCCCGTTGCCGGCGGCCACTCGATCGATTCGGCCGAGCCGATTTACGGTCTCGCGGCAATCGGTCTGTGCGCGCCTGCTCATGTGCGCCGCAACTCCGCTGCGCAAGCGGGCGATGCGCTGATCCTGACCAAGGGCATTGGTGTCGGCATCTATTCGGCGGCCTTCAAGAAGGAGGCGCTGCCGGCGGATGCGTACGCGGAGATGCTGGCTTCGACCACGTTGCTCAACAGCATCGGCCACGAGCTGGCCAAGGATGAGGACGTGCATGCGATCACGGATGTCACCGGTTTCGGCCTGTTGGGACATGGCATGGAAATGGCCCGCGGCAGCGGCGTGCGAATGAAGATCGAGCAAGCGCGCATTCCCTTTTTCGCCCAGGCCGAAGCTTTGGCCGAAGCGGGCTACATCACAGGCGCTTCCAAACGAAACTGGAACAGCTATGGCGATGGCGTCGCCCTGCCCGCTGACTTGCCCGAATGGCGCCGCGCCTTATTGACCGATCCGCAAACTTCGGGCGGCCTGCTGGTGGCCTGCAAGCCGGAACGGGCCGAAGCGATCCGCGCGATGATCGAGGCCGCAGGCTATCCGCGTGCGAGCATCATCGGAGCGACGATGGCGGGAACGCCGGGTATTGAGGTGGTCTGACTTTCGCTCTCTCCCGGTTGGGGTGTATCGACCTGGCCGCTTATGCAGCGGGCATTCCGACTCGCTGCCGCGAGCCGGGTCACTTTCTCTTTGCTGGCCCAAAGAGAAAGTAACCAAAGAGAAATGGCCTGAGAGCAGGCCGTGTGCTTTGTAGCTGCGCTTTTTCCAGTGTCAGGCATCTGGATAGTTTCTCTTCTTGTTCCGCTCTCCTCTGGATTGGATTAGCGCCGAATCTCCGCTAAGCGCGCCTTTCTCCTCCCCCTGCTCGCAGGGGGAGGCCGGGAGGGGGTAAGCCCTTGTGAAAACCTCTCCCGATACGCTTTCTCAAGTACTCACCCCTCCCCAACTCTCCCCTGCGAGCAGGGGAGGGGGCAAGAGCGAAGGTGAGAGAACCATTTCGACGCCTGACACTGGAAAAAGCTTAGCCACGAAGCACGCCGCGCTCTTTAGACCATTTCTCTTTGGTTACTTTCTCTTTGGGTCAGCAAAGAGAAAGTGACTCGGGCGCCGGCAGGCGTCCGAAATGCCCGCTGCATAAGCGGCCAGGTCGAGAAAACCCAACGATTGACGCCCGCTTCATAAGCGGCCAAGCCGCGACAACCCAACCTGGAGAGCCACCACGAAATGGCGGAAGAGAGTGGGAGTCGAACCCACCCGAGACAGTCTGGCTGCCTCACCCGGATTTGAAGTCCGGACGCCCCACCGGAGACGATTCTCTTCCATTCAACGCGGTCATCATGGCGGGGCGGATCCGAACAAGTCGAGGTACCGCGCCTGGATCCTGCGCAAGGTGCCGTGATTGAGCGTGACGCCTTGCCGGTCGAAGAATTCTAGTATCTGGATCGCGACTTTTCGACCGTTGTCGAGACGGTCGCGAAATTGCGCCGCCGTAAACCGGCCGTCGGCCGCCTGTGAAGCAAGGTCGGCGGCGATCAACGCCATCTCGTGCGTGGTCGCGCGCAGGAAGAAATGGTCGTGCGCCACTTCGTCGGCCAGTCCCAATCGCGCCGCGAATAGCAGCAGCTGCCGGATGTCCTGCTCCGGACGTGCAAGCACCCCGGCGATATCGCGCACCCGCGGTGGACGGAAGCGAATGTCGCCGCCAAGCAGTGGCGCGATCGTCTGCCATAACATTTCGCGTTCCGGGCTCAGCTGCAGGGAATGGCTGGCGAGTCGCACGAAGGCGCCGTCGCGGACCACGTGTCCCACGAAGTCGGTGTGCTGCAGCGCCAGCGCGAAAGCGGCAGCGGGCAGCTTGGGTTGCAACGCCAGTCGCAGTTTTTCCCGACCCACGCCTTGCAAATCCGGATTATTTGCGTGGAAGGTTTGGAGATATTCGACCAGGCCGGCAACGAAGCCTTGCCAGCGTGCCTGGCTGACCGCGACGCGTTCCTCGCCCATACCGAAGACGACTGGTGAGAGCGCGGCGACGATGGCATCGAGTTTGGCAGCGGACAATACGCGATCACGCGCGAAAGCCGAGAGATCCCATGCGAACGGCGGCGCCTCAAGCAAAGCGGCGAAGGCCTCCTGCGGATCGGCGTTAGTCAGCGCAGCGCGCTGGGCCTCGCGCTCGGCGGTGCGGCGTTGTCGCGAAGGCGCGTGCAGATCGAGAAACTGTCCGCCGCCGATTGTACGCTGGGCGGAGACATCGCGCAGCACGAAGCGGTCGAGCGCTGCGGCGGCGATCGGCTGACTCAACACCAGTTGCACGTCGGCCAAGCCGCCTGGCCGCAATTGCTCACCTTCGAGCACGACGACGCGCGCGCCGACATCGACGGCACCATGATGCAGTCGCGCCGGAAACCATTGGCCGATCGGCTTGGGCTCGCCGGGCAGAAGATGCAGTCGCGCGTCGATGCGGTCGGTAGGCGCGTGCAGTGAGGGATCGACGACCATGTCGCCGCGATGGATCACATCCTTGGCGATGTCTTCGCCGGTGAGGTTGAGTGCGCAACGGTCCCCTGCCCGGCCACTCTCCACCGGTTGGTTCTGTGCATGCAGCGAGCGCACGCGTGCAGTGAGTCCCGAAGGGCTGAGCAAGACTTGATCCTTGATGTGCACCACGCCGGAAAGCACGGTGCCAGTCACCACCACGCCGATACCCGGCAAGGTAAACACGCGATCGACGGCAAGGCGGAAACGGCCATCATCGGCGCGCGCGCCCAGCCTGTGTGCTTCGGCAGCGAGCCGGTCGCGCAGCGCATCAATGCCCAGACCAGTGGTCGAAGAGACCGGCAGAATGTCGGCGCTCTCGAGCACGGTGCCCACCGCCGCTTCGCGAATCTGCGCGCTCACTTCGGCCAACCGTTCGGGTGTTACCAGATCGGCTTTGGTGAGTGCGATAAGGCCGCGCCCGATGTGCAGCAGATCCAGGATCGCCAGATGTTCCAGGGTCTGCGGCATCACTCCGTCATCGGCCGCCACCGTCAGCAGCGCGATGTCGATGCCGCTGGCACCGGCCACCATGGTGTGCACGAAACGCTCATGCCCAGGCACGTCAATGAAGCCGAGGATGGTGCCATCTTTCAGCGGAAGATAGGCGAAGCCCAGATCGATGGTGATGCCTCGCGCCTTCTCTTCTTTCAGGCGGTCACCATCGACACCGGTCAAGGCTTTAACTAGCGACGTCTTGCCGTGATCGATATGGCCCGCCGTGCCAACGATCATGGAGTGTGCGCAGCCAGGCCGTCGGTGTTGAGCTCGGCGAGGTTCGCCAGGAACAGTGTTTCGTCGGCTTCGGCAAGGCAGCGCACATCCAGCTGCAGCGCACCGTCGGCGACGCGGCCAATGACCGGACGCGGCAGCGTGCGCAACACGGCGGCCAGATGCTCCAGCGCTTTCTGGCTACCGCGCGCGCGAACCATCAATGCGGAGCTGGCGAGCGTATCCAGCGGCAGCGCGCCTGAGCCGATCTGGCTCAGGCAATCGCCAACCTCTACGAGGAAGGCGTCGCCGAGTCGCTCAGCCACGGCTGGCTGCAGGCGGCGTGCCTGAGCTTCAATGTCCGCTTTGCCGCGCGCCAGGAAGCGCAGCGTGGGCAGCCGTTCGGCGAGGCGATCAGGGTCACGATAGAGATTCAACGTCGCTTCGATCGCGGCAAGGCGAAGCTTGTCCACGCGCAGCGCGCGCTTGAGCGGATTGCTATTGATCTGATCGATCAGCACGCGATCGCCAACGATGAAGCCAGCCTGCGGGCCGCCCAGCAGCTTGTCACCGGAAAAAGTGACCAGCCGCGCCCCCTCCTCCACGGCCTGCCGTACGGTCGGTTCCTTGGCGAGTCCGTAATTCGACAGATCAACCAGGCTGCCGGAGCCCAGATCGTTCAACAACGGCACACCAGAGGCATCGGCGATCGCGGCTAGCTCACGCGCACCGACTTCCGCGGTGAAGCCCTGGATACGATAGTTCGAGGTATGCACCTTGAGCACGAGGCCGGTGCCGGTGTTGATCGCGTTACGGTAGTCCGCAGGATGAGTGCGGTTGGTGGTACCCACTTCGACCATGCGTGCGCCGGCCCGCGCCATGATGTCGGGCATGCGGAACGCGCCGCCGATCTCGATCAGCTCACCGCGCGACACCACTGCCTCGCGTCCGAGCGCGAACGTGTTGAGGCAAAGCAGTACGGCGGCGGCGTTGTTGTTGACCACGGTGGCATCTTCCGCGCCGGTCAATTCGCAGAGCAGGCCGCGCAGGTGATCGTCGCGCTCTCCGCGCGTGCCGTCGGCAAGGTCGTATTCCAGCGCCACGGCGTGACGCATCGCTTCTACCGCTGCATCGATGGCCGCCTCCGCAAGCACTGCTCGGCCGAGATTGGTGTGCAGCACGGTGCCGGTGAGATTGAACAGCGGGCGCAGGGCGGGGGCGCGCGCTTCAAGCAGGCCCCGTGCAATTTGCGCGACTTCAGTGGCGGTGGGCGCTACGGCGAGTGCGGTACGCAAGACCCCGCGCGCTTCGTCGATGGCCTGCCGAACGGCGTCAGTAGTTGCGACGCGGCCGTGGCGTTCCAAAAGCACAGCCGCTTCGGCTGTTGCCAGGACGGCGGCAACCGCAGGGAGGTGGCGCAGCGAGGTTGCCTCGGGTTCGGCCATGCAGCTCATCCTGTGACATCGCCTGACGCGCGGCGACAGAGATTCAGTGTAGTTCGTATGCTGCGGCGCGGAGCGCGTGAGGGTCAAGGTGAACTGGCAGCGGGTATGCAGAGATCTTCAACTGAAGTGAATGCTTCGCTCCCTCCCCTGCTCGCGACGCGAAGCTAGTCCCGTGGGACAGAGGAGGGTTGGGGAGGGCTGAGTACTTGAGGCAGAGTCCGGGAGAGGTTTTCTCAAGAGCCAACCCCCTTCCAGCCTCCCCCTGTCCCACGGGACTAGCTTCGCGTCGCAAGCAGGGGGAGGAGCAAAGCTTAGATTCGCACCATGGTGACTTTGGTCAAATGCCGTAGCATGCTCGACACCGTTGTATTCGCTCAAAAGTCTTGCCCCTCCGCAGCGCACCCGGCCTGCGGCATCCGGCGGGCAATGTCGTGCCCTGTAGGGCCGTCACATCCCAAACGGTTCGCAAGGGGGAACGATGCCCGCCGCATTGCAAACAGCGCGTACTGTGCGTCTGTTCGTGTTCCTGCTGCTGGCGGTCGCCGGCTTGTTCTACGTGAAATGGCATCCGTACTACGACCGCGCCTTCGTCGCTGCGGCTCAGCATTCCATCGGCCATTCCATCCTGATGGGCGACGCGGCGAGCGCGCCGGCGCCGTCCTGGAACGCGGCGTTTGGCTACGCGTTGGCTTACGGCAAGGCGATCTGGCAGGCGATGGTGTTGGGTTTGTTGCTGGGATCGGGCATTCAGGCGTTGCTGCCGGTGAACTGGGTGCAGCGCGTACTCGGCGGCCGCGGCTTCGGCAGTGTGCTGGCCGGCGGTCTGTTGGCGGTGCCTGGAATGATGTGCACCTGCTGCGCGGCACCGGTCGTCGTGGGCCTGCGCAAACACCAGGCGACGCCCGGAGCAGCGATGGCGTTCTGGCTCGGTAACACGATGTTGAATCCAGCGACGCTGATATTTATCGGCTTCGTGCTCGGCTGGCACTGGACCTTGCTGCGTCTGTTGCTGGGTGTGCCGATGGTGTTCGGGCTCGGTTACCTGGCCAACCGGCTGACGGGGCCAAGCCCGACGGCGATGGCCGCATCGTTACCTATGGAGCCCGAGCCGCGCTCGCTGGCTGAGGTGGGCCGGTGCTGGATGCAGATCTTCGCGCGAATGACGGTGCGGCTGATTCCCGAATACGTGGTGATCGTATTGCTGCTGGGTGCGATGCGCGCGTGGATGTTCCCCCACATCGGGCCTGAAATCGGCGACCAATGGTTCTGGATCGCGGCCTTGGCGCTGGCCGGCATGCTGTTTGTGATTCCGACGGCTGGCGAGGTGCCGATCGTGCAGGCGATGCTGGCCCTGGGACTGGGTGGCGGGCCGGCTGCCGCCTTGCTGCTCACCTTGCCTGCGGTGAGTCTGCCGTCGCTGGCGATGTTGGCGCGTTCCTTTCCCGTGCGGACGCTAGTGGTGATCGCCATGGCCGTGGTCGGCTTCGGGATCCTCGGTGGAGCGCTCGCGTCGTTGCTGGGGATGCGCTGAAGCCGCCAGGCCTTACTCGGCCACCGCTTCGCTTTCGCCAACCAGCAGCAACGGATTGGGTGCGTGCCGGGCAAAGCCCGCCTCGGCCACCAGCAAGTCGAGGCCCAACGAGGCGAGATCGTCCGCGTACGGATCGACCTGCATGTCGTGCGCCTGGTAGAGCCGTTTGGCATAGGTATGGCATTCGCCGCAGGTCTCGGCCTTGACCACGCCATCGTCGCCTTCGATGCCTTGCAGGGCTAGCTGACGCGTGCCGCCGCAGGTGATGCACACGGCGCGCACGTGGTTCCACGCGGCGGAGCACAGCGAGCAGTACAGGTAGCGGGTGCCGGGCGTTACGCCGCTCGCCGTGATCAGGCCGGCGACCGAAGGCGAGCCGCAACACGGACAGAGCCCGCGTTCTTCGAGCAATCGCAGGTCTTCGGCCTTGAGGCGCGCCGCTGAGCAGGTGAAGTAGACCTGCAGGGCGGCGGCGACAAAGACAGCCGCTGCCGCATCGGCAGCGGCCAGCCCGCCACGCAGAAATTGGTCAGCCAGTTTGTCTAGTGCGGCGGCGGCGCTGCACCGCAATTGATCCATCGCATCCAATGCGGCGGGCGGCAGCTCGCTGCGATCCATATGATCGAGCAGCAAGGTGAGTCCTTCGCGCCACGCCGCGTCGCGACGATGACCATCCGCCGCCAGTGGTGGCAGGCGCGCTTCCGTGGCCTGGGCCACAGCGTCCGGAGTGAGCGCCGCAGCGGGAGCAAGCGTCGTCGCCACCGCATGCTGAGCCTGTGCCAGTGAGGCCATGAAGTACAGCCAGGCATCCATCGGATGCCCCGCTGCGAGATGTTGCAATCGTTGCGCGGTGGCCGCGAAGCGTTTGGCCGGATCGGCTAGCAGGATCGGATCGGGTGCCTTCACGCCGGCGTGGGACGGACCGGTCCATTTACCGCTGGGTGGTGTTCCGGCCTGCTTCACGGACGCTTCCTGAAAACAGACTTGTCATGCTGGTCGGAAGCCAGCTCCTGCAGCCATTTGCGGTGGTGGCGCCAGGCCCATCCGGGTGTGACATAGCCTTGGGTCATCGAGCGCACCGAGTTGCGAATCCAGATCGCCGCGTACACGTGGACAATCCACACGAGGATCGCCGCGATCGCCGCCAGACTATGGATCAGCACGGCCGCACGCTGCACCGGAATCGACGTGGCCGCACCGAAGTAAACCTCCCAGATCACCAGTCCGCTGAAGAACAGCACCGGAATCAGCAGCGTCATCGACCAGAACACCATCTTCTGGCCGGCGTTGTTGCGGCCGACCGGTGGCACGCGTTGATCGTCGTTGGTCACCACGTACTTGATCGACTTCATCCACTCGACGTCATCTTTGTGCACGAGATTCTCGCGCCAGAACTGCACGATCAGGCCGAGGTAGCTGATCAGCAGCACGATGCCGATCCATGGATGCGCTGCCCGCGCCCACTGTCCGCCACCGAACAGCTCGGACAGGAAGAACAGCATCGGGTGGAACATCGACAGGCCCGACAGCACGAGCAGCACGAAGCAGATGGCGGTGATCCAGTGGTTGACCCGGTTCAGCGTGGTGTACCGGACGATCACGGTCTTCTCGCGCGTCATGATGTCTTCTCCGGTTCGTGCGCCGCACCTTCACGCAGGACGCGCTCGCCCTCTTCCTCGTCCGCTTCGGTCACCTCGTTCGGGCCGGCGGTGATCCAGTGGAAGAAGCCGCCCAGGGCGGCGAGCGCAATACCCATCAGGGCCAGCGGCTTGATGACGCCCTTCCACGCACCGACCATCGGACTGATCCGCGGCTTGTCAGGCAGACCCGAATACAACGATGGCTTGTCCGCGTGATGCAGCACGTACATCACGTGCGTACCGCCGACTTCCTGCGGGTCGTAAAGGCCGGCATTTTCGAAGCCGCGTGACTTCAGGTCGACGATGCGCTCCGCCGCCTGGTGCTTCATGTCGGCCTTGGAGCCGAACATGATCGCGCCGGTAGGACATGCCTTCACGCAGGCCGGCTCCATGCCGACTGCCACGCGGTCGGAACAAAGCGTGCACTTATACGACTTGTGGTCCTTCTTGCTGATCCGCGGGATATTGAACGGACAGCCTTTCTCGCAGTAGCCGCAACCGATGCACTTGTCGCTGATGAAGTCGACGATGCCGTTGGCGTACTGCACGATCGCGCCAGGCGCCGGGCAGGCCTTCAGGCAGCCCGGATCTTCGCAATGCATGCATCCGTCTTTGCGGATCAGCCACTCGAGATTGCCCTGCTCGTTCTCGTACTCGGCGAATTTCATCAGAGTCCACACATTGGGACTCAGGTCCATGGGGTTCTCGTAAGACCCCTCGAAGTGGCCGATGTCCTGCCGCAGGTCGTTCCACTCCATGCACGCGGACTGGCAGGCCTTGCAGCCAATGCAACGGCTGACATCGATCAGCTTGGCGACCTGATCCTCGTGGCTGCGCGCCATGGGAGGCGTCATGGTTGACGCCGAGCGCCGGACATAGTCTTGCGATTGCAGATCTGACATGACTGTCCCCTCAGGCCGCCACAGGCGCGCTGGTCTTTTCCACGTTGACGAGGAATGCTTTGAACTCAGGTGTCTGTGTATTGGCGTCGCCGACGGACGGTGTCAGCGTGTTGGCGCCGTAGCCCTTCCTGGCTTGCCCGGTGAAACCCCAATGGATCGGTACGCCGATCACGTGCGTCGGCTTGCCGTCGACTGTGAGCGGCTTGATGCGCTTGGTCACATAGGCCTTGCACACTACCTCGCCGCGCTTGGAAGACACCTTCACCCAACCGCCCTGCTCGATGCCCTTCTCCTTGGCCAACACCTCACCGATCTCGACAAACTCCTCCGGCTGGAGGATCGCGTTGATCAGTGCATGCTTGGTCCAGTAGTGGAAGTGCTCGGTGAGACGGTAGGTGGTCGCCACATACGGGAAGTTCTTCGGACTGCCGAACGCGGACCTGTCATCCGCAAACACGCGAGCCACCGGATTGGCGCTTACCTTGGGATGCAGCACGTTCTCTACCGGCGATTCCAGCGGCTCGTAGTGCTCGGGGAACGGACCGTCGGCCATCATGTCGCGGGCGAACAAGCGGCCCATGCCTTCCGCATTCATGATGAACGGGCCAACGCCATCGGACGGCTTTACGGTGGGACCGTAGTCGGGCACATCGATGCCTACCCAGCGCGTGCCGTTCCAGGAAATAACCGGCTTGGCCGGGTTCCACGGTTTACCCTCCGGATCGGCGCTGGCGCGGTTGTAGAGAATGCGCCGGTTGGCCGGCCACGCCCATGCCCAGTTCGGCGCGATGCCCTGCTCGCGCGGATCGGTGGCGTCGCGGCGGGCCATCTGGTTGCCCTTCTCGGTAAAGGAGCCCGCGAAAATCCAGCAGCCCGAGGCGGTGGTGCCGTCATCGTGCAGCTGGGCGAAGCCGTCCAGCAGCGTGCCGGCCTTGGTCACTGCACCGGTGGTCGCATCAGTGAGATCGGCCAGCGCGCGGCCGTTCATTTCCTTGGCGAGCTCTTCCGGATCGGGGCTGATTGGGTCGGTGTACTTCCACGTCACGTTGAGGATCGGGTCGGGGAAGGCGCCGCCTTCCTTGCGATACATCTCGCGCAGGCGATGGAAGATGCCACTCATGATCCAGATGTCGGACTGGGCTTCGCCCGGACCATCGGCCGCCTTCCAGTGCCATTGCAGCCAGCGCGCCGAATTGACCAGCGAGCCGTTTTCCTCAGCGAAGCAGGTGGTCGGCAGCTGGAACACTTCGGTCTGGATCTCGGTGGACTTGGCCGGGTTCTGCGGGCCGAAGTCCTGCCAGAAACGCGAGGTCTCGGTGTCCAGCGGATCCATGGTGACCAGGAACTTCAGCTTGCTCAGGCCACGGCGGATCTTGCCGCGATCCGGAAACGCCTGCAGCGGGTTGAAGCCCTGGCAGATATAGCCGGTCATCTGATCGTTGTTCATCATCTCGAACGCTTTGATGATGTCGTACAACGGTACGTCGAGCTTGGGCAGCCAGTCGTAGGCCCAGTTGTTGTCCTTGGTGGCGGCATCGCCGTAGATCGCCTTCTGCAGGCTGACTACGAACTTACGGTAGTTCTGCCAGTAGCTGGTCTGGCCCGGGCGCAGAGGCTTGTACAGCTTCGTCTTCATGTAGTCGTCGAAGCTGGGTTCCTTGTCGGTGGGCAGATTCAGGTAGCCCGGCATCAGGTTGGAAAGCAGGCCGATGTCGGTCAGGCCCTGGATATTGGAATGCCCGCGCAAGGCGTTCATGCCACCACCGGCCACACCGATATTGCCTAGCAGCAGCTGGACCATCGCCATGGTGCGGATGTTTTGCGAGCCCACCGAATGCTGGGTCCAGCCCAGCGCGAACAGGCTGGTCATGGCCTTGTCCGGTGCGGCCGTGCCGGCGATCAGATCGCAGATGTGCAGGAACTTGTCCTGTGGCGTGCCGCTGATGCGCGAGACCATCTCCGGCGTGTAGCGGGAGACGTGTTGCTTGAGCAGGTTGATCACGCAGCGCGGGTCTTGCCAGGTGTCGTCGGACTTGGCGAAGCCATCCTTGTCCAGCTCGTAGTCCCAGCTCGACTTGTCGTAGCTATGGGTTTCCTCGTTGTAGCCGCTGAACAGGCCATCCGCGAAAGCGAAACCATCCTTCACGATCAGGCCGGCGTTGGTGTACGCGCGCACGTACTCGTGCTGGATGGCGTCCTTCTCCAGCAGATAGCGGATCAGGCCGTTGAGGAACGCGATGTCCGTGCCCGGACGGATCGGCGCGTAGTAGTCGGCTACCGAGGCCGTGCGGGTAAAGCGCGGGTCGACCACGATCAACTTGGCGCCGTTCTCGATCTTCGCCTCGATCACCCATTTGAAACCGCACGGATGCGCCTCGGCGGCATTGCCACCCATGACGACGACGACATTGGCGTTCTTGATGTCCTGCCAGGTGTTGGTCATGGCACCGCGACCGAATGATGGGGCCAGACTGGCCACCGTCGGTCCGTGTCAGACGCGCGCCTGGTTGTCGAACACCACCATGCCGAGCGAGCGGGCCACCTTCCACGTGAGGTAGGCGGTTTCGTTGGACGATGCCGAGGCGGCCAGCATGCCGGTGCTGGTCCAGCGATTGACCGTGGTGCCGGCGGCGTTCTTCGCGATGAAGTGCTTGTCGCGATCTTCCTTCATCAACGTGGCGATGCGGTCGAGAGCGAAGTCCCAGGAGACTTCCTTGAACTCGGTGCCACCCGGCGGCCGGTAGCGCGGTGCCTTCAGGCGGGTGGGCGCATGCACGATATCGAGCAGCGCCGAGCCCTTCGGGCACAAGGTGCCGCGGTTCACCGGATGATCCGGGTCGCCTTCGATATGGATGATATTGGAGCGCGCATTCTTGGCACGGTCACCCATGCTGTAGATCAGAATGCCGCAGGCGACCGAGCAGTAGGTGCAGGTATTGCGCGTTTCAGTCGCGTGGGTGAGCTTGAAGGGCCGCACGGCGGCGGCTTGCGCCTCCCCGGAGGCCCCGAAGCCGAGCATGCCTAAGCTCGATGCTGCCAAGCCCAGGCCGGTGAACTTGATGAACTCGCGGCGAGTCATTGCCATCGCTTGCGCTCCCGGGAAATCTGGCTAGACATACCGCCCGCTGGATGGGCGGTGGACGTGGCTCGAATATCTCCTGAAGGCGACGGGAGTGATCCCGTTGCTTGGCCGAAAAGTAGCATAAATCTCTGGACTTGGCGGTCCTGGCTAAGCTTGTAGGCCCATCCCGGGGAACGTCGCGCGGCGTTGCTCGTGCCCTCACCTCACCTTGATCACGATCTTGCCCTTGGCACGCCCGGTCGCGAGATATTCCATCGCTTCGTTGGTTGCCTGGAAGGAAAAGATTCGATCCACGACCGGGCGGATGGCGCCAGCCTCGACGAGCGACGTGATTCCGCTCAGCTGCTCTCCGTTAGCGCGCATGAATACAAACGAGTAGCTGACCCCGTGGCGCCTGGCCTGCTTGCGGATACCGAAACTCAGCAGGCGCATGACCTGCTGCAGGAACCCATTCAAGCCACTCTCCTTGGCGAAGGCCGCATCCGGCGGACCAGAGATGGAGATGAGTTTCCCGCTGGGCTTCAGCACCTTGAGGGATTTTTCAAGCGTACTCTTGTCCAGACTGTTGACGACAACGTCATAGCCGTTCAGGACCTGCGAGAAATCCTCTTTCTTGTAGTCGATCACCACATCCGCGCCGAGGCTTTTGACCAGGTCGACATTCGCCGTGCTGGTCGTCGCTGCCACGGTTGCACCGATGTGCTTTGCCAGTTGGATGGCAAAGCTGCCGAAGCCGCCGGAACCGGCGTGGATCAGAACTTTTTGCCCCCTCTTCAGCTGGGCGCGCTCGATCAATACCTGCCAGGCCGTCAAGCCCACTAGAGGGATAGAGGCAGCCTCTTCCATCGTGAGGTTGGTCGGCTTCAACGCCACGTCGGCCTCGTTCATGGCGATGAACTCCGCGAGCGTCCCGATCCGGTCCTGGCGGGGTCGCGCATAAACTTCATCGCCCGGTTTGAACCGTTGCACCTTGGAGCCGACGCGGACGACCACACCGGCGACATCGTTGCCCAGGATCAACGGCAGGCGATAAGGCAGGATGAGCTTGAATTCACCATCCCGGATCTTGGCATCCAGCTGATTCAAACTGGCTGCGTGGATCGCGACCAGGACGTCATGGTCGCGAACCTCCGGCTCCGGCATGTCGCCGAGGCGCAACGCGCTCTTGCTCTTGTAACGATCGACGATGAATGCCTTCATGCTTGCTTCTCTGGGGTGGTTATGGGTGCGGTGCTGTCGACTGGGGCGATGGCGCGTGCAGTCATGCCTTGGCGTCGGCGTCGAGTCGCAGATCTTTTCGAATGCCCGCGTCCACTAATCCAGCCGGCGCAAATCGGCGCAGCAAGCGCAGACGGTTCGCGAGCCCGCCGGCCGTGTAGCGGAGTTTTGGCCGGGTGGCCGTAGCTGCTTCCAGCACGACATCAGCCACGACGCTCGGCTCGTCCGCGCTTGCCATCACCTCCTTGAGCACCTTGTCCAGAAGTACACGAACGTCGAGGTACTCATCGAGCTTTGCATCGGGGGCCAGAAAGTTCGCATCGAATTTTGTCTTTGTGTAGGCCGGTTCGATCACCGAAACCCGGATGCCTCTTGTGCGCAACTCGTGATCGAGTGACTCCGAATAGCCCTCCACCGCATGCTTCGTCGCGGCATAGAGCGCTCCGTAAGGCATCGGAAGAAAACCGAGCACCGAACCGATGTTGATGATTC
Organism: Dyella sp. OK004; assembly: GCF_900114495.1. GTDB lineage: Bacteria > Pseudomonadota > Gammaproteobacteria > Xanthomonadales > Rhodanobacteraceae > Dyella_D. Next base: position 567,464 of record NZ_FOZI01000003.1, read on the forward strand.
GGCCACTCCCCAGGCGCCGCATGTGCGGCACGACGGCGCGAGTCATGCGGACAAGTCCAAAGAAGTTGGTTTCAAAGATCGCTTTGGCTTGCTCGATCGAACTCTCTTCCGCGCCGGCAGGCGCAACGCCGAAACCGGCGTTATTCACGAGCAGGTCGATGCGGCCATGCCGGCGCAGCACCTCCTTGACTACCGCCTCGACTGACTCATCACGGGTCACGTCGAGCGGCAGCATGTCGAACATTCGTCGCCCCGCCTGGCCCCCTTGCCTGCTGGTGCCATAGACCTTGTAGCCGGCCTTCGCGAGTCGCTGCGCCGTAGCCTCGCCGATGCCCGATGAGGCACCCGTGACGAGAGCGACACGATTTTCGATGTTCATGAGAGTGGCCTTAGTGTGTGTATGATGATCATCATATTTCTACTCGAAATTTAAACCGGCACTGACGCGCATAGAACGTCAGTCGCCGGCAGGAGTGAGGTGATTCAGTGTTGCCTTGCGCAACGCAGCGGAAAGTTTTGGATCATCGACGGCCCGCGCCAGAATCAGTGTGCCGACCATCGTCGCCACGGTGACAAGAGCGTGCTCGTGTGCCCCCGGCTGCCCCCAATCAGGCGACTGGCGGGCGACGAGATCGATCATTTCCTTGATGCGGCGCGTGGCGGCGCGCCGGACTTCCGGTGCCTGGCGCGGCATCTCCGACCCCAGCGCGGCAGTGGCGCAACCCGTCTCAACCGCCGCGACGTGCGCTTCCGACAGATAAGCCTGCATCATGGCCTGGAGCGTCAATGGCGACGGCGACTCGGCAGCGATGCGCTCCATCATGGCTACGCTTTCACTGCCAGCGCGGTCCGCGGCTTCGGCGAGCATCGCCTCGCGCGACGGGAAATGAGCGTAAAAGCCACCATGCGTCAGGCCGGCCTCCTTCATGATGTCGGCAACGCCGGTGCCGTTGTACCCGCTACGTCGGATGGCGCGCGCGGCGGCATCGACAATCCTGTCGTGCGTTGCTTCTTTGGAGCGGGTGACGGCTCGTTTCATATGACGGTCATCATACATAATTCAAATGCTCGATGCAAGATGGCCCTACCTGCCCTCGACCGACACCTGGCCCAGCCCGCTTCGCTAGCTCAGAACATGACTTGCGCGCGGACTTCGAAGACGTCGGGATCGACGCTTACATTTCGCTTCTTGCTCTTGGCGAGGATGTAGTTGGCCTGCAACTTCAGATAGCGGTTGATGTACCAGTTGGCGCCGAAGGTCCAGTCATGCTGTTTGCCGCCGAGCACCGCCCCGTCGTTGAGGTCCAGCTGGCTGTAGCGAATGGCGAGTTCCAATGCCCCGAGGGCGCCCTTGGGTTTCACGTCGCTGACATTGCCGCCCGCATAACCGCGCGATTCGCCGGTCACCACCCAGCTGCCGAAGGCATAGAAACCCTCGCCGTGATAGGCGGGCTTGCCATTGAAGAACTTGACCTTGGCGTCGAGATATTCGCCCTGCAGTGACCATGGCCCATGAATCCACAGACTCTCGAAACCGCGCCGGTCTATGTAATCGGTGAAGGGCAGATTGCCGGAGTCGATCAATCGTACGGTGGTCAGCCCCGCCTCCGGGCGGGAACGCAGGCGCGCGCTGGGCGGCGTATGTATGCCACGACCATCGGTGGACCCATCCGGCGTTTCGCGTGATGCCGACACGCCCAGATGCACGACATCGCCGGGCTTGTTGAGGGGTGTCCATGCCGCACGCGCGGCCACGGTATGGCCGTGGTTGTCCCCTTGCAGATCGCGCTGGTAGTAGCCCGCGTTGATCAGATAGGCCGGGCGCAGCCATTGCCAGTCGACGCCAATGCGACGACCGGCATAGACGGCCTGCATGGGTAGCGCGGTTTCGAGGAAGGTGGTCGAGCCGGTGCCGGTGTTGCCTTCGAAGCCGACCGGGAGTTTGGACTGTCCGACGCGTACGGCGCCCAGGTCGTTGCCGAACAGCGCTTTGGTCTGCAGGCGAAAAAAGACGTCTAGCCAGGTCTTGGCCTGAAAGTCATAGACAACCGTGGCGTCGTAGACATCCTTCTTCTTGATGTAAGCGCCGAATTCCTTGCGCCGATTGGTGCTTGAATCTTTCAGCCGTCCATCGTCGTTGGAGAAGTTGTCGAGGTCGTCCTGATACTTGACCGCCAGTCCCAAGTCGGTGCCATCGCTGAAGACGTAGTGGGTAGGCCAGTTGTCTCTGAAGTTGTAGGACGGGCTAGCGGTATCCGCAGCATTGGCCAGGATGGGCAGAGCCAGGGTCAGCGACATCGCTACCAGCGGTTTCTTCATCGTGCAGCTCCCCTCGAGGTTGGATGGGCGGCTATACAGCCGCCCATCAATCAACAATCACGTACGCAGCAGGACACGGCGCCACCCTGGCGCCCGCGCACCCATCGAAACAGAACTCCCCCGCACCGTGCCGGTTTGCACAGATGTCCAGTCAGTTAGACGGCCAGATTATTTTCGGTCTCATCGACGTAACGTGAGTAAGCCAATCCAATCGACCCATTGGAAAGCACCGTGGCCGTCACTGTCAGCTTGAATTTTTCCGGTGCCGCGGCGATGTAAACGTTGGGCTGACCGGGTACGGGCTGGAATTCGGAGCCTGCTATTTCAACGCCACAAGGCGTGGTATCAGGAACGTCCCAGGCTGCCGTATCGTTCTCTCCCGGGGGCGGCGGCATGGGTACGGCGACTTTCAGGTTGCCTTTGAGCATGACCCTATCCTTCTTGGTCAGAACAAAATGGCACGCCATCGCGCGCCATCCGGATCACGGCGCTCAGCCACCGATGTAGTACATCTCGATCTTGTGATTCTCCAGGCCGCCCTTCTTTCCGCGTTCCTCGCTATAGCGATCGGTACGCTCGCGCCACACGTTCTGCAGCACCTCGAGCAAAGCTTCATCAGAGCTTCCGTTGCGCAATAGCGCCCGCAGATCCTTCCCCTGTGTGGCGAACAGGCAGGTGTACAAGACGCCGTCGGATGACAGCCGCGCCCGGGTACAGCTTCCGCAGAATGGCTGACTGATGGACGAGATCACACCAATCTCCCCTGCCCCATCGACATAGCGATACCGCGTCGCGACTTCCCCCGGGTACTTGGAGGGAAGCGCATCCAGCGGCCAGCGGCCATGGATGCTCTGCAGCAGCTCGCGCGACGGCACCACCTGTGCGGTGTCCCAGTGGTTGCGATTGCCGACATCCATGTATTCGATAAAACGCACGACGATGCCCGTGCCGCGAAAATGCTCCGCCAGCTCGAGCACGGCCGATTCGTTAACGCCACGCTGCACGACCGTATTGATCTTCAGCCCTTTGGGGAAACCTTCGGCGCGCGCCGCCTCGATGCCGGCTATCACCTCTTCGAGCTTGCCGCGCCCGCCGGACATCCGCTGGAACAGCTCAGGGTCCATCGTGTCCAGGCTGATGGTGACGCGATCCAGTCCGGCCTCGCGCAGCTCCCTCGCCTGACGGGCCAGCAACGCGCCGTTGGTGGTGACAGCCAGGTCTGTAATGCCCTGAATCTGGCGCAGTCGTTTAACCAGATCAGCCAAATGCGGACGCAGCAGCGGCTCACCGCCGGTAAGGCGCAGCTTGCTTACCCCGAGGCGTGCGGCCAGGCGGCAGAGCCGCTCGATTTCGTCAAAGTCGAGCCGCTGCTCGCTGCTCAGGAAGGTGAAATGCTCGCCATAGGTGGCCTCCGGCATGCAGTAAGGGCAGCGGAAGTTGCACCGGTCCATGACCGAGATACGAAGGTCGCGCAGGGGGCGTCCATGCTGGTCACGAGGTTGCGACACCCGGGCATCTCCATCAGTCATATCGTTGAGTTCAATGATGAGGAAGCTACCAGTGCCTTGATGGCAAAGGCCAGATCAGCTGCCAAGTTCCTGGAAAGCGTGTCCATTGGCCTCCAGTCCTTGCAGGACCGGCGGTGGCAATTCATTCGCCCAGACGTGACCTTCCAACTGCCACTGGCTCGCATCGGCGAGGTCCGGCAGTCCTGCTCCCTTCCGTATGTAAAGCCCCAGCGTCGGTCTTTTCGGATTGATGTAGAAGTCAAATTCCTGCATGGACTTGCCCTCCCGCAGACGTCGCCTCGCGATCGCTCACTTGCCACCGGGTGCCAGTACCACGACGGCCTCGGCGGTCAATTGCAGGAAGGTGAAGGTCTCCTGCAAATACAAGCGAACGGAACTTTCGGTATGGCTCAGGTAGCCGATGGAGATGTCCTGGCCAAGGTGCAGCTCGAAATCGCCGCCACGCGTGCTAAGCACGACACCACCCTTGATGGCCGGCGCCCAGATGATGTCGCCATCCACCAGGTTCCGGATGTCCTTGATCACCGGATACCCTTCTTCGGTGGCGCCGCTGACCGCCGTATAGGGCTGCTCGCCCAGCAACAGCGTGTAAGGGCCGTTGACCCCCATTTCGCGCAGCTGGCTTATCGCTTGTGCCACTGCAGCGGGGTAGCCATCCACATCGGTGGGGAGCGCGATCGCGGGGTTGCTGCTGCCGCGGCGAATACCGCGGATGCCGGCCGCTTCGTAACCTTCGAAGACCACACGATCTTCGGCGAAGGCGATCTTGCGCGCGGCATCCTTGAGCGGCTGCAAATCGGGATCGTTGGCCCCGCGCGCCACCGAATCGATGGCACTGCGCGAAAGCTCAAAGGGAACCCGCAGCTCCACCAACGCCTTCGCCTCACGCAACGAAGCCTCGATGCCGTCATCCGGTGGCTGGATCTTTTCCTGGTGGCCGGTGCCCACCGCCGCGCTATCGAGGCCTTTCGGTCCCACCACATCCACCACCCGCCGCGCGGCCAGATGGCGTTTCAGGGTGCGCGCTGCTTCCTGCTCGATCTGTTCCCACGCTTCCGCGGAAATGGGCGCGAGTCCACGATGAAGATTATTCATGTGCTGCTTCTCCTTTGAGCGAACCGATACCGAGCGAACCATCGGATGTGCCGGCGCCGGGCACATCGGCGGCTGGTGAAGGGCTGGAAGGTCCTACCGACACGTCGGCGAGGAAGGTGGCGGAGGGCACAAAGAACAATGAGCCGGTGACGGCTTTGCTGAAGTCGAGCAGGCGGTCGTAGTTGCCCGGCGGCCGGCCCACGAACATGTTGGTGAGCATCTTCTCGATCCGGTCCGGGGAGCGGGCGTAACCGATGAAGTAGGTGCCGAACTCCCCTTTGCCGACATCGCCAAACGGCATGTTGTCGCGCAGGATTTCCAGCTGCTCGCCGTTTTCTTCAATAGTGGTCAACACGTTGTGTGCGTAGATCGGTTTGGCAGCGTCCTCCAGTTCGATATCGGAGAGTTTCTTGCGGCCGATGATCAGCTCCTGCTGCTCGACAGGCACCGTGTCCCACGCCTTCAGATCGTGGAGGTATTTCTGGACGATGACATAGCTTCCGCCGGCAAACACGGCGTCCTCGTCACCGATGGTCACGGTGTCAATGGCGTCCTGATCCACCGGGTTCTCGGTGCCATCGACAAAACCCAGCAGGTCGCGCGCGTCGAAATACTTGAAGCCGTGCACTTCGTCCTCGGTCATAACGGCGTCGCCGATGCGGGACATGATCTGGGTAGCGAGCTCGAAGCACATATCCATCCGCATCGCGCGGATATGGAAGAGTAGGTCCCCCGGTGTGGAGACGGCGTGGTGCTCGCCTTTGATTTCTCGGAACGGGTGCAACTCAGCCGGTCGCGGCTCTCCGAACAACCGATCCCACGCCTCTGAGCCGAAACCCATCACGCACGACAGGCGGCCATCCGGGTTGCGGAACCCGATCGCCCGCAAAAGGGAGGCCATATCGCTACAAAGCGCACGCACGGCATCCTCGTTTTGCGTCTCGGGCTTCAAGGTCACCACGAGAAAAATGGCCGCGCTCGTGAGCTTGGAGGTCACCGACTGCGAAATGATGGAAGGCACTATCCACTCCTGATGATGGGGTTTCGAAAACATGGTCGAGCCACGATAAAGCCATCCATGTTAGCCAACTATCAATCTTTATCGATCCATCCCTCCCATGACGACTTCGCCCGCCTCGTACAGGAGAGACTGGACATCGTCCGGCGAAAGCATGCCCTAGGCGACGAGCATCTTGACTAGCACCCTGAGGATGAGAGCTGAAGTTCTCCCTCAGGCCCGGAGGGGCTTACGGCCCATGCAGGGTGGCACCATGTGCGCGAGGCGGTTCGCGAGAATCGTGCTTCTTTAAAGCAAGGCGCCCTTGCCAACGGAAGGCTTTCACCCGGACCGTCCAGCGATGATGCCTTACCGAATCACCGCCCCCAAGCCACACCGGTTTCCCTGCGATAAACGTGGCTCGTAAGGCGCCCGGCCCAGGGGCGAGACACTGACTGATCGGGCTTGCGTCACCAGGGTGCTATCCGGTGGCCCGAGATGGTCATCACGCTTGCAGCGCGCCATCCGTTGCACAGGGCGTTGCGCGCTGTATGAGCGCCCGGCGGCATGCCATATTGGCCGAAATCAACCTCCGTCAGGTTGCCGCCCAGGGCCCAACGTCGATGTTCAAGGCACAGAAGTCCCGCCCTCGGCCGGCAAGGCCCGCTCCGGCGGATCACAGCATAGAAAAAGGGGGTTCCTGGCGCAGGTCCAGCCCCTTGTTCTGGTCATTACTGGTGCTGCTTGCCTCGTGCGGCTATGCAGCATTCCATGGGTGGGTCATCCATGAGAACAACAAAAAGGTGGTTGCCCAGCAACTGGACTCCCTCGCGGATAGGGTTTCGAACGAGCTGCAGGAGCGCTTCCGTACTTACGAATATGGCTTGCGCGGTGCGCGAGGCGCGGTCATCGCCGCAGGCGGTACCGGCATCACGCATGCCGCTTTTGCTCGTTACATGCGATCGAGAGATATGGCGACGGAGTTCCCCGGCTCCAGGGGATTTGGCTACATCGTTCCAGTCAAGGTGACGGATCTAGCCGCCTTCGTAGCGCAAGCGCAAAGCGATCGTGGGTCGCCCTTTCAGGTCAGGGAGCTCTCGCCTAACGATGGCGAGCATTTCGTTATCAAATACGTCGAGCCGGAGTCGCTCAACCTGGCGGCTATCGGGCTGGACATTGCTTCGGAAAGCAACCGCCGCGAAGCGGCCGTCAAAGCGATGTCCAGCGGGAAAGCCACGCTCACCGCACCCATCACGCTCGTCCAAGCCACGGGAGCGGTGAACCACAGTATGTTGTTCTTGCTGCCGATTTACTCGGGCGAGCAGCTCCCGCCGGAAAACCAAAGAGCAGGCTCACTGCTTGGGTGGACATATACCCCGCTCGTCACCGACGAAATTCTTGGCGCCATGGCCGGAGCACACGCCGATATTTCCTTTTCACTTGCAGATATCGACGCGCAGGGCAAGGAACAGGAGGTATACGCAACGCGGGCTAAGCGCGCCAAGGCCGATGCCATTGAAGATCGCACAAGGCAGTTCTCCGTCTACGGCAGACAATGGCGCCTGATCGTTGCGCCCGACAACACATTCCTGGCAGGCCTGGATATCCCCGACCCGGTGCTTCCCGTCATCTGGATTGCCACCGGCGGCAGCTTGCTGGCATTGGCGGTATTCCTGGCCACCAGCACTGCTGGGCGGCGGCGGCGCGCGCTGGCGCAGCGCGCGCGCCTGGCAACCATTGTGGAGGATTCGCACGACGCCATCATTGGCACATCGCTCGACGGCACCGTTACCGAGTGGAACCGCGCGGCAACCCATTATTTCGGCTATGAGGCTGGCGAGGCCATCGGCAAGACGATTGCCGACCTCATCGTTCCCGCGCGCTACATCAAAGAAGACCACGACATTCTTGAGCGAGTATTCGCGGGCGAAAATGTCGCCATCAGCGAGTCGGTCCGGCGTCAGAAAAATGGATCCACGTTGTTTGTCGACATCTCGGCATCACCCATTCGCGATGGGCATGGACGTATCGTTGGCGCGGCAAAAACGTTGCGCAACATTACCGAGCGCAAACTTGCCGAGCGAAAGATTCTGGAACTCAACGCCACCCTAGAAGAGCAGGTGCAGCGCCGTACCGCCGAACTTCAATCGGTCTCGGCCCTACACCAGGCCATTCTGTCGAATGCAGGCTACGCGATTATCGCGACCGACCCCAAGGGCACCGTCACCCTGTTCAACCCGGCCGCGGAGGCCATGCTCGGCTACAAGGCCAGCGAAGTCGTGGGCATCCACTCGCCCGCACTCTTCCATGACAAACGGGAAATGGTATTGCGATCGGCGCATCTGACTGAGGAGCTCCAGCGCAACATCGAACCAGACTTCGAGGTCTTCGTCGCCAAGGCGCAAGACGCACCCGATGTGAACGAGTGGACCTATATCCGCAAGGATGCGCAACGGATTTCCGTGCTGCTGAATGTAAGCGCCCTGCGTCGCGAGGACGACACTATCCAGGGCTATCTTGGCATCGCGGCGAGTCTGGTTGAGTTGAAGCGGCGCGAGGCGGCCTTGGAAATCAATGAGCGCAAGTTGCGCGGGCTGTTCGAACTATCGCCGCTGGGTATTGCGCTGACCGACGAGGTCGGCAGGCTGATCGAATTCAATGAAGCCTATCGCGCGCTCACCGGCTACAGCGAGGCCGAATTGCTCGCCATGGATTACTGGAGCCTGACGCCGTCGGAATACCTGGCGCAGGAGCAGTCGGCGCTTATGACGCTGGAGCTGAACGGGCGCTACGGACCCTACGACAAGCACTACATCCGAAAGAATGGAAGCCGGGTTCCGGTACGCCTGAATGGCGTGTCGCTGCGCATTGATAGCAAACCTTGCACCTGGTCCATCGTGGAGGACACCACGGACCAGCGCCTGGCGGAGGCGACCATGGTCAAGGCCATCGCGGCGGCGGAGGCGGCGAGCAAGGCCAAGAGCGACTTCCTTGCCAATATGAGCCATGAAATTCGTACGCCGATGAATGCCGTTCTCGGCATGCTCCAGCTGTTGCAACGGACATCGCTGGACGACAAGCAGCGCGACTACACCAGCAAGACCGAGACGGCAGCAACCACATTGCTTGCGCTGCTGAATGACGTCCTGGACTTCTCCAAGATCGAAGCGGGGCGACAGACCCTGGAGATCCATGAGTTCGATCTGGATCAGATGTTGCGTGAGATCTCGGTCATCGTCAGTGCGAATGTGGGCAACAAGGATGTCGAGGTGGTGTTTGACATCGACCCCCGCATTCCCGATTGGCTGATGGGTGATTCGCTGCGCTTGCGGCAAGTACTGATCAATCTGGCCGGCAATGCCGTGAAGTTCACCCAGGCCGGCGACGTAAGGCTGCAAGCCAAGCTGCTATCACTGGAGACCGGCCACGCACTGCTCCGCTTTGAGGTGACGGACACCGGCATCGGCATTGCCGGCGACAAGCTGTCGACCATTTTCGATGGCTTTTCCCAGGCAGAGGCATCGACGACCCGGCGTTATGGCGGCAGCGGTCTTGGCCTGGCCATCAGCCGGCAGTTGGTGACCCTGATGGGCGGCGAGCTTCACGTGGAGAGTGAGCCTGGCATGGGCAGTTGTTTCTACTTCACCGTGGAGCTGGAAACGACAGCGTCACCGCCGATACGCGATGCCGCCGAAGTCATGCGACGACTGTGTGGCATCCGGGTACTTGTGGTGGATGACAACAGCAGCGCACGCGACGTCATCGCCGACATGGTGCGTTCGCTGGGCTGGACCTGCGACACCGTAGAAGATGGGCCACAGGCGCTGCGGCAGATCGATTCCGTGGAAATGCAGAATGCTTTCTACGACGTCATCCTGATGGACTGGAGCATGCCCGGCATGGATGGCTGGGAGGTCAGTCGCCGAATCCGGGAGCGATACTCGCCCCAGCGCTGCCCGCTTATCGTCATGGTGACCATGCACGAGCGCGAAGCAGTAGCGAATCGTCACTCGCAGTCAGATTCGGTGCTGGACGGTTTTCTGATCAAACCCATCACTGCGTCCATGTTGCTGGACGCAGTGGCGGATGCGCTCGCGTGCCAGCACCCAGCCCTGCAGGCGCGCACCAGGCGCGCCATCGACGCGAATGATGCCGTGCGATTGGACGGGATACGCATTCTGGTTGTCGAGGACAACCTGACCAATCAACAGGTCGCCAAGGATCTGCTGGAACTTGAGGGGGCTTCAGTGGATGTGGCCAGCAGCGGACGCCAGGCCATCCAGTTGCTGGATGAGGCCAAGCAGCCTTACCACCTGGTGCTGATGGATATCCAGATGCCCGACATGGACGGCTTTACAGCGACCCGCCATATACGTGACATGCCCGAGCTGGCCAGCCTGCCCATCGTGGCGATGACGGCCAATGTGCTGGAATCGGACCGCCTAGCTTGCCTGGCGGCGGGCATGAACGATCACGTGGGGAAGCCGTTCGACCTGAATGTATTGGTAGATACCATTCACCGCTGGATAGGCCGGTCCGCGTCCATCAGTGGCGTCCCCTCCTCCGACGCGCGCCCAGGCGAACCGGCCAAGGCATTCGCCGATGTCGAGCTCGATTACGACGGCGCGCTGGCCCGGTTCAATGGCCGGCGCGCACCCTACCATGCGGCGCTGCGCAGCCTCGATCGGTCCGCCCGCGAGGCACTCGCCTTGCTGGGTGAGGCGGTAGCGGACGACAGCCGGGAAGATGCCGCACGGGCATTGCATACGTTGAAAGGTGTGGCCGCCACGGTGGGCGCTCTGCGGCTCGCTACTTTCGCGGCCGTCGCCGAGCGTCGGTTCGACGACCCGCTGAAGTGGCGGGAAGAGCTGCCGCTAGGTGAGCTGAAGCAACTGATTGAGTATGCGGTTCTGACTGCCAATGCGCGGCTGGCCGAGCAGCGTGAGGTACCCGCCGTCCACGCGGGCGACGGCGTATCTCGACCGTCTATCGAGGAACTGGCGACGTTGCTGCGCGCGTCCAGTATGCGCTCGGTAGAGCTTTACGAAACGATCAGGCCGGTTCTGTCGATATCTCGGCCCGAGATGAGTGCCAGACTCAATGACGCACTCATGATGCTTGATTTCCCGAAGGCTCTTGCCGTCTGCGAGTTGTTGCTTCACACCTATGGCGAGGGGCAGCGATGAAAACCGACGACATCTTGCAGAGCATGAGCATAGCTGGCGATAGCACCTCGCGTCCGAGGCTGCTTGTGGTGGATGACCAGCCGATCAATATCCGTGCGCTGCACCAGGTTTTCTCCGAGGACCACGAGGTCTTCATGGCCATGAATGGCAAGGATGCCGTGGCGTTCTGTGAACGCACGCCACCGGATCTGGTGTTGCTGGATATCGTCATGCCTGGCACCAGCGGGCTTGAGGTCTGTCGCGAGCTGAAAGCCAATCCTTTCACGGCGGATATTCCCGTCATATTCGTCACGGCCCAGGACAATCCAGAGGAAGAAAGTGCTTGCTGGGATGCTGGAGCCGTCGACTTCATCACTAAGCCGATCAATCCACAGACCACACGCAATCGCGTGCGCGCACACCTGACTCTGAAGCGGCAGGCCGACGTATTACGCTGCCTCGCCTGGATCGATGGACTTACCAGCATTCCCAACAAGCGTCAGTTCGACGAACGTATGCAGCAGGAACTCCGGCGTTGTCAGCGAGAGTCGATACATCTGGCGGTGGCGGTGATTGATATCGATTACTTCAAGGCCTTCAACGACACCTACGGACACCTTTCGGGCGATGACTGTCTGAAGAACGTGGCCCAGGTGATTCATCGCTGCATGCAGCGGGCCGGCGACATCGCGGCCCGCACTGGTGGTGAAGAGTTCACCTGCATCCTGCCAGGCCTGGATCCTGGCGGAGCCAGGGAGATAGCCGAACGGATCCAGCAGGCCGTGTCTGCGCTGGACATTTCCCACGCTCACGGCATTGGGAACAAAGTCACCGTATCCGTTGGCGTTGGCAGTGTCGTGCCGGATCTGGAAGTGTCGGCCGAATCGCTGATCGAGAAAGCGGATCAGATGCTCTACGCGGCCAAGCACGCCGGTCGCGCGCGCGTCTGTGTCGGTTAACGGACAAGCTCAGACGGCGTGCTTGCAGCCTCGCGCTCAAGGGGCTACAGCAGATCGTCAGGCGATGCCGTCGCCCAGCCGTTGCGGATGGGTGTACACCACGTGCCGTCCCGGGCGCACAAAGCCAGCCAGGGTCAGGTTGCTGGCGCGGGCTAGCTCCACCGCCAGCGCGGTCGGAGCCGATATCGCCGCCAGCAGGCCCACGCCGAGCCGGGCGGCCTTGGTCACCACTTCATAGCTGGCGCGGCTGGTCACCAGCACGAAACCGCTGCGCATATCGGCGCCCTCGCGGCTCAACGCTCCCAGCAATTTATCCACGGCGTTGTGGCGTCCTACGTCCTCGCGCACATACAGAATCTCGCCTTCGATCGATGCCCAGGCCGCGGCATGCACCGCGCCGGTGCAGCTGTTGAGCGGCTGTCGCTGCGCCAGTGCTCCCAAGGCACGCTCCAATGCTCCGGGGGCGAGCACCGGCCCGTCAGGCACCCGCGGCGGCATGGGTTCGAGTACGTCTTCCAGATGACGGTTGCCGCAGAGTCCGCAACCGCTGCGCCCCGGCATCAGGCGCGCCGAGTCGTCGTCCACGGCCAGCACGCCGGAGGCCTGGATGTCCACGACGTAGCCTTCCAGTTGCTCGTGCACCGTCACGCTGTGGATATCGCTTGCGCGAGCGACGCGACCCTCGCTCAACGAAAAGCCATGAGCAAAGTCCTCCAGGTCCGCCGGCGTGGCCATCATCACCGCGAAGGCCTCGCCGTTGTAGCGCAGCTCGACCGGAGTCTCCTCGGCCAGCCAGTCCTCGCCATGTTGTTCGGTGCCGCCCTGATGGACGATGACGGCGCGCCGCGCCAGGCCGGGAGGATGCTGCGTCATGGCGTTGAATGCTCCTGCTCTGCGACGGGCCAGCAGCGAATCGCACTCGGCGGTAGCGACAGCATCGGTGCCTCCGGCGCTTCATGTCCAGGCGGCAGTTCGACCCATAGCCGCGCCTGTCCGCAACGCATGCCGAGGTAACAACCATGCGCGCTGGTTTGCCGCAGCTCGAGCACAGCGGGCAAGGACCCGGAAGGTGCGGAGGCCGCCGCATGCACCTTCACTGCATTGGGGGCGATATGCCAATCGACCGGCGTGCCATGGGGCAGCGTGGTGTGCACCGGCAGGGCTGCATTCGCCTGTGACCACAACAACTGTGGTTCTCCGGAAGCGCCGGCGATCTGACCGCGCTGCACATTGCGCAGCCCCAGCAGCCGCGCCACCGCACCGCTGGCTGGTTGCGCATGGACTTCCGCGGCGGTACCCACCTGCACGATGCGCCGGTTGTGCATCAGCACCAGGCGGTCAGCAATGGCGGCCAGCGCCGGATCATGGCTGACCGCCAGCGCGGGAATGCTCGCCTCGTGGACTTCCGCAATCAGCTCGGCAAGTACTTCATCGCGAGTGATCGGATCCAGCGCCGACGTAGGTTCGTCGAGCAGCAGCAAATGCGGACGCCGCGCCAGCGCACGAGCCAGCGCAACGCGCTGTTGCTGGCCGCCGGACAGCGACGTGGGCCAGCGCTCGGCCAGCGCGGAGATGCCAACCCGCTCCATCCATTGCATGGCCAACTCGCGACGGCGCGAACCGCGCAAGGCAAAAGCCACGTTCTCCCATGCACGCAGATGCGGGAACAGCGCGTGCCCCTGTGGCAGGTAGCCCACCGCGCGACTCTGCGGCGGCAGACCGCCAAACGGTTCGCCACGCGCGGGCACCAACCCGGCGATGGCAGACAGCAGCAGTGACTTGCCTTCCCCGCTGGCTCCCAGCAAGACGGTGAAGCCCTCCACCTCGAAGCAGGCATGCAGCGCCACCGGCCGCTCGATGCGGTAATCGATGCGCATCAGGACAAGCGCCTGCGCACGGCAATGCCCAGCGCCAGCGGCAACGGCAGTGCCACCAGGAAGAACACCCATAGCAAGGGATACACCGCATCCAGCCCGATGTTCTGCAGGTTCACCCACAGCTTCACCGGGATGCCTTGTGGGTAATAGGCGACGATCAGCACGGCGCCGAACTCACCCAGTGCGCGCACCCAGGCCAGCGCCACGGCGGCCGCCAAACCCAGCCGCGCCAATGGCAGACTCACGTGAATAAAGCTGCGCCACGGCGAGTAGCCCAGAGTCAACGCGATCTGCTCCAGTTCGCGCGGTACGCCCTCGAACGCGGTACGCGCGGCCATCACGTAATAAGGCAACGCGGCGTAGAACTGTGCCAGCACGAAGGCCGGCGCCGAGTTAGTAAGCAACAGCCCTGCCCGCTCCAGCAGACGGCCGGCAGGACCATAAGGGCCATACATGGCAGCCAGCAGCAAACCCATGGCCAGCGGCGGAGTGAGCAGCGATACCAGCAGCAGCGCATCGATCAGCCATTGCCTGCGCGTGCGATGCCGTGCCAGCCACCAGGCCAGTGGTGTACCCAGCGCGATGATCGGTACTAGAGCCACCAGGCTGTAGCCCAGCGATACGCCCACTGCCCCGCCATCGCCACGCGTGAACGCGAAATGCCGCCAGTCGGTGACCCACAGCAAGCCGGCAAAGGGCGTAGCTAGTAACAACAACGCCAGCGCCGCCGCCAGTGCGGGCCATCGCGGACGTTGCGATGAGGTCATGGCAATTGTCACAGAGCGTCGCCGTGCGGCGCATCGTAACCGCGCTCACGCAGCATCACCTGTCCCTCGGCGCTCTGCAGCAGGCTGATGAAGTCCTTGCCCAACGCCGGTTGCTTCGCATTGCTCAGCACGGCGGCATAGAACACCAGCGGCTGCGCCGTCAGCACTTTGCCGCCGGGCAGATTCAAACTTGCCTTCGCATACCACGAAGCCTGCATGGCGGGCTGCGCAAGGTTGATTTCGTTGGGCAGATCAATCGTCGGCAAATGGTGCGAATGCGCTGCGCTGGCGTAACCGATGGCCGCGTCGATCTGGCCCGCCTCCAACCGGGACATCAGCGAGGGCTCTGCGAAAATCTGGCTGGGGTTTTGCAGTTCGCCGGCCACTTGTTGCAGCAATTCCGCCTGCTGGTAATAGCGCGCGGCCAGCTGCAAAGTCAGCAAGGCGTTGGCGCCCTGCGGATCTACTGCCGGGTCGGTGCGCCCCAGGCGAAGGCCGGGTTTGCGAAGCACGTCATACCAGTATTTTTTGCCGCGCGCAGCGGTAGCGAAGTCGGCGGCAAAACGACTGCGGGGACTGTAGATCACCACCATCCGCGTACTGGCAACGGGCACGGCGTGCTCCACCAGTCCAGCCTGTTGCACCACCTTCATCGGGCTAGGCGTGATGGCGACAAACACATCCGCTTGCATCTGTTTCGCCGCGAGCAGCCGTGCCAGCGCGAACGAACCCTGGCCGATACCTTCATAGCTGGCGCGATGCGTATTGGCGAAGGCTGGACCGAGCGATTGATCCATCACCACGCCCATTGAGCCGGCATAAGCGACGCGCAGCACTGGCGCATCGGTGGCCAGCGCGGATATGCCGACCAGCATCAGCAGTGGCGCGAGCCAACGTGCCAGAAGTGATGTGCGATTCATGCCTTGTCCTCACGATTCGGGCGGCGATGGCGCACGCTATCGCGCACATCAACGTCGAACAACAGCTGCAGCGGTTCTCCGTCGGGTACCGGCAATCTCAGTGACAAACCGTCGCGACTAGGCAGGCGCGCGGCGAACGCACGCACCTCGGTGTCGTTCATGGTCACCCGCCAGCCGTCGCCATCGCGCTGCCAGCCATCGCGATCGCCCAACGCCAGTTGCTGATGCTCCACCCGCCCGTCGGGCCAGCGTGTCTGGTTGCCTACCGCGGTGCCGGCGAGCAGTTGCGCCAGTTCCGCTTCGTCGATACGCAGGCGCAGCGACTGCTCTTGCAGTTGTATCTTCATCCGTTGACCTCGCTCCACATCGCTTCGGTATTGCAGTCGGTGAGTTGCGCCGCCTCGGCAGCGCTCAACGAGATTTCCTCGTTGCCGATGGCGGCCTGCAGGGCACGCAGCGAGCGCTGCCGCGGATCATCCTGCCGCAATAGCTCGAGCAGCAATGCACGGCCGTGGGTATCCAGCCGTAACCGCAGCGGCAGCACATGACCGACGAAACACAAACTGTGCGCGTGTGATCGCTCCGTGCGCAGACGTCGCAAAAGTCCGGCCTGTAACAGCGGCATATCCACCGGGATCACCAGCAGGTCGGTGTCATCAGCCAACGTTTCAGCGATGCCCGCCAGGCCGCTAAGCGGGCCGGCCTGAGGAAGCGCATCGGCGATGCCGTGATAGTCCGGACGATGGCCGCTGACGCGAACATCGTCGACACCCGCTTCGCGCAGCAGGCCAAGCTGATGTTCGATCAGCGGTCGCCCCTTCCATGACAGCAACGCTTTGTCGCGCCCCATGCGTGATGACCGGCCACCGGCCAGCACCACGCCGATGCACGGCGGCGGTTCAATGATCGTGCCCATGGCCTGCGGTTCCACCGTGGCTGTCCTGGGCACGCTGCATCTCATGTTGCTCTTCGCACAACGAGCAGCCTTCGCTCCAGGCACTGTCGCCGTCGATGTAGTGCTCCTGCTTCCAGATCGGTGCCTCGTGCTTGACCGCTTCAATCGCCAGCCGGCACGCGCGGAAAGCTTCATCGCGATGCGGCGTTCCGGCGGCCACCACCACGGCGAGATCGCCGAGGCCCAGCTCGCCTTTGGCGTGGGCAATATAGAGCTTCAGCGAGTCACCCACTTCGGCACGCGCGCGTTCGCCGATCGCGCGGAAGATACGCAGGGCCAGCGGTTCGAAAAGGTCATAGCTGATCCCGGTGACGACCCGGCCCAGGTTGTGATCGCGCACACGGCCCACGAAGACGGCGATGCCGCCGAAGCGCGGATCGGACACAAACTCGATCGCCGCAGCCGCGTCCAGCGCGGCCACTTTGCGTTCAACCACTGCGACATGCATATCGTCCATGTCAGCCTCCACTCACCGGTGGCAGTACGGCCAGCGCCACATCCTCGGGCACCGTACGATGGTTGTGCAGGATCTCTTCGTCGCTGGCGAATGCGGAGATCCGCACCAGCTTCACATTCACCGCAGGCGCATGCTCGCTCAGGTGCGCGGTGAGCAGTTCGCGAAGCGTTGCGATGGTGCTGCCTGGGGGCACCTCCAGTTCGACGTAACCGCGAGGATCGGCCTCGCGCAACGCGCCATACAGTGCAATACGGACATTCATGCGCCGCTCCCGTCCCATTGCGGACTTTCCAGATGGCTCAGGCCATAAGTGTCCACCAGCGTTCCCACTGGCAATTCCATGGCATCGCGCGGTATGCCGATCCAGGCATTCGCTTCTGCCAGCGGCCGGATGCGGTACGACTCCTGCCCCGTCAGCGCGGTGGCGGCCAACTGCCCTTGGGCGCTCACTTCGATGCGCGACTTCAGATAGAAATGCAGGCGCGGTTTCTTGGTAAAGGCCGCAGCCAGGGGCACCTGCCACGGCCGTTCGCGCGGCAGGCCCAACATGGCTCGCAACGCCGGCTCGACAAAGAAGCGCAGCCCCACCGCCACCGCAATGGGATTGCCGGGCAGACCAAAGAACAGCGTGCCATCCGGCAAGCGCGCAAACAGCAACGGTTTGCCGGGGCGGATCGCTATCTTGTGGAACAGCACTTCCGCGCCCAGTCGCTGCAAGGCCGCTGGTACAAAATCGTAGCGACCCATGGATACCGCGCCGGTGGAGATCACGACGCGCGCACCTGCGGCGCGGGTCCGTTCGACCGCGGCAAGGAACGCATCCACGTCGTCGCTCACCGTTTCGGCGTGCACCAGCTCCGCGCCGGCACGCGGTATCCGCGCAGCCAGGAAGGGTCCGTTGGAATTGCGGATCTGCCCCGACGCCAACGGTGTGTCAGGGTCGTCCACTAGTTCGCGGCCGGTGCATAGCACCGCCACGCGCGGCCGGCTGGCCACACTGACACTGGCCACGCCCAATGCCGCCAACAGCATGAGGTGCTGCGGTGCCAGCAAGCTGCCTGCGGTCAGCACCGTCTCGCCCGCGGCCACGTCGGAGCCGGCGAAGCGCACGTTCTGTCCCGCCGCTACTTCGGCCAGCAGGCGCATACGCAATGGCGCCTCCAGTCGTTCGGCCTGCTCCACCGGAATCACGCGATCCAGCCCGTCGGGCATGCGCGCGCCGGTCATGATTTCCCACGCGCCGCGCGTACCGTTGCGCGCGCCATCACCTGCCGCCTGCTCGCCTTCGATCGGCCATTCGCTGTCGGTCGGCAGGGGCTCGGCACCGCCACTGAGCGCGTAACCGTCCATCGCCGAATTATCGAACGGCGGCAACGCACTCGCACTCAGCACGGGGTGCGCAAGCAGGCGACCCAGCGCGGCGGTGCTATGGCAGCTCTCGCGCTGCCCTTGGCTGCAAGCATCGAGAATAATGCGCTGCGCACCGGCCGGATCCAGCAGATCGTGATTCATGCGTGACCTCCGCCGGCCGCCATGTTCAAGGCGTGCGCGAGGATCGGCGCGAGAATGTCCATGCCCTCGGCCACCGCCTTGGCGCTGCCAGGCAGGGCGATTACCAGCGTTCCCTCCACCAGCACGGCATCCGCGCGACTCAGCCAGGCCAGCGGGGTGTGCTGGCTGCTCTCGCTGCGGAACAGTTCGCCGATGCCGGCCACATGACGATCGGCCGCCAGCGCCAGCGCTTCGGGCGCGCGGTCGCGCGGACCGAGCCCCGTCCCACCCGTGCACAGCACCAATTTGATATCGGCGGCAGCGAGTTCGCGCAGGCGCGCCGCCAGAGGCTCCGCATCGTCAGCACGTACTTCGGCCGGCCCCGTGTCGGCGCCCAAGGTACGCAGGCGCTCCACCAGCAACGGCCCAGAGGTGTCCTCGTAGTCGCCGCGACTGGCGCGGTCGCTTAGCGTGATCACCGCCGCGGCGACGCCTTCAAGCCGTGCCGGCGCACGCGGACGGTAGCGCTGCCGCTCGGCTTCGCTCATGCCTTCCGGATGCAGCCACAAACCCTTCTTGCCACCCTCCTTGAATAACAGCCGGATGGCGCCGAGTGACAGCGCCGGCTGCACTGGCTTGGTGAGGTCATAGAGCGTGAGCAACGCAGCACTGGCGCCTGCCAGGGCCTCCATCTCCACCCCGGTACGGGCAAAGGTGGCGACCTCGCAGTAGACACGGATGGCCTGGCGTTCCGGCACCGGCTCGCACTGCAATTCAATGTATTCCAGCGGTAACGGGTGGCACAGCGGCATCAGTTGCGAGGCGTTTTTTGCGCCCTGCAGCCCGGCGATTTCAGCCATGGCGATGGCGTCGCCCTTGGGCAGTCGCCCTTCCACGATGGCGTCATAGGCGCTACCGGCGTTGAGTTCGCCTACCGCCACCGCGCGGCGCGCCGTGATGCGCTTGCGCCGTACGTCGGCCATATGAAAGTTGGCGCGAGGTTCGCGCTCGGACATGAATCAGCCTCCAGTGGATGCGGGAAGGGGCATTTAATAAGTCTGTCCTCCCATCCTATCCATTTACGCTGCGATAAATGCGGCAATTCCTCCCCAGCCAGGGCATGGGGGCGCGATTGTCCTTTCTACTTCGTCATCCCTGCGTAGGCAGGGATCCAGTAGTGGTGCGTTCGGTTTTGGCGTCTGCGTGCTCTGGCTCGCCTGCCGCGGGCTTCCGAACCGCTGCCGCGGCCCGGGTCACTTTCTCTTTGCTGACCCAAAGAGAAAGTAACCAAAGAGAAATGGCCTGAGAGCAGGCGATGTGCTTGTAGCTAAGCCTCTTCCAGTGTCAGGCGTCGGGCTGTCTTCTCTTCCTGCCCTTTCCTCTGGGTCTGATTAGCGTCGTGTCGGAGCAACGCGTGTTTTTCTCCTCCCCCTGCTCGCAGGGGGAGGCCGGGAGGGGGTAAGCCCTTGAGAAAACCTCTCCCGATACGCTTTCTCAAGTACTCACCCCTCCCCAACCCTCCCCTGCCAGCAGGGGAGGGAGCGAGAGCAAACCCTACGCCTGACACTGGAAGATGCGCAGCTACAGAGCACACCGCGCTCTTTAGACCATTTCTCTTTGGTTACTTTCTCTTTGGGTCAGCAAAGAGAAAGTGACTCGGGCGCCGGCAGGCGTCCGAAATGCCCGCTGCATAAGCGGCCAGGTCGCGACAACGCGCCCACTACGGATCTTTGGCGCCATGCGAGACACCCGCCAGGCCCTCAGCCACCACGCGCACCGGAATGGACTTGGCCGCAGGCGTGCCACTGATCCTGTCGTAGTAGTCCAGCGGCAGCAGCGAATTGAGCTCTGGGTAGTACCCCGCAATAGCGCCGCGCGACATCGGGTAATCGAGAATCGTCAGCCCCTCCACGCGCCGCTGGATGCCATCTTCGCTGATGGTTTCGAGAGCCACCCGGGCCCCCTCCTCCAGACCACGGGCCACGCGATCCTGTTCGTTCATGAAGATCACCATGCGGTCGTTATACACGCCACGATAGCGATCGCTGTAACTGTAGATCGTGGTGTTGAACTGGTCGTGTGAACGCACCGTCGCCAGACGCAACATCGACGGATCGTCAATCGGAGTGTTGACCTCAAGCCCCGGCAGCGGCAGGAAATTGGCCTTGCCATTCGGGGTGGGCCAGACCAGCCGGCGCGGCGGCACATCGAGATGGAAACCCTTAGGGTCTTTGATCCGCTCGGAGAACTCGCTATAGATCGCGGGATACACCTCGGCAATCTTGTCGCGGATCAAGTCGTAGTTGTAGATGTAGCTTTCCCACGGCAGCTTGCTGTCCGGCAAGGTGGCGCGTGCCATGCGGCAGACAATCTCCACTTCCGGCATCACGTCTGCACTCGGCGGATCCAGCACGCCGCGGGACGCCGACACATTGGACATGGCGTCTTCGATCGTGACGAACTGCTCGCCCGCGGAAGTGCGAATCCACTCCGAGCGGGAACTCACCGGCAGGATCAGCGCGTCCTTGCCGTGAACCAGATGACCCCGGTTGAGCTTGGTCGCGATGCCCACGGTCAACGCGAGCTTGCGCATCGCGGCATAGGATCGCTCGGTATCCGGAACCGCACGGACAAAGTTGCCGCCCATGCCGATGAAGACTTTGGCTGTGCCGTCCAGCATCGCCTCGATGGACTCGACGGTATGGTGGCCGTGCTCGCGCGGCGGCTCAAAGCCAAAGACATCGCGCACGCGGTCCAGGTAGGCCTGGGACGGTTTCTCGTCAATACCGACGGTGCGGTCCCCCTGCACGTTCGAATGTCCGCGGATCGGCGCGATGCCGGCACCCGGCTTGCCGAAGTTGCCGCGCAACAACAACAGGTTCGCCACTTGCTGGATCAGTCGCGAACCCTGCTGATGTTGGGTGAGCCCCATGCCATAGCAGATCATCGTGGCGCGCGAACGGATATAGATGTCAGCGCAGCGGCGAATCTGGGCTTCCTCCAGACCGGAGATCCGTACGATATCGTCCCACGTCTGCAACATCACTTCGTCGCGGAGCGCCTCCAGGCCCACCGTATGCTGGCGGATGAAGTCGTGATCGATGACCTGCTCGCCCAGCGCCTCGCGCTCAAAGATCACCCGCATCATGCCTTTCAGCAGAGCAAGGTCACCGCCGATCTTGATGTGAACGAATTCGCTCGCAATAGCGGTGGAGCCGAAGGTCGCCATCTGCACGACATCCTGAGGCTCCGTGAAGCGAATCAGCGCCCGCTCCGGCATCGGATTCACCGCCACGATCGGAACGCCGCGCTTACGGGCCTCGACCAGGTGGGTCATCATGCGCGGCGAGTTAGTCCCCGTATTCTGGCCGATCACGAAGATGGCTTCGGTGTGCTCGAAGTCTTCCAGCACGACCGTACCCTTGCCCACGCCAATCGCCGGCGCCAGTCCGCGGCTGGTGGGCTCGTGGCACATGTTCGAGCAGTCCGGGAAATTGTTGGTGCCGAATTCCCGGACAAAAATTGAGTAAAGAAAGGCCGCCTCGTTGGGCGTGCGGCCCGACGTATAGAACTCCGCATGGTGCGGGCTTTCGAGCGCGCGCAGATGGTGGCCGATCATCGCGAAGGCCTCATCCCAATCGCACGGCACGTAATGGTCCGTGGCGGCGTCGTAGCGCATGGGCTCAGTCAGGCGGCCCTGCATCTCGAGCCAATGATCCGACTGCTCCATCAGTTCGGCGACGGTGTGCTTCGCGAAGAACTCCCGAGTGATGCGGAACTTGGTCGCCTCGAACGCCAGCGCCTTTACCCCGTTTTCGCAGAACTCCAGCTTCTTGGTGCAAGCGGCGTCCGGAAAAGCGCAGCTTGGGCACTTGAAGCCACCCGGCTGGTTCATATCGAGCAGCGCACGCGACCCTTTGGCGACCACGCTTTGTTGAAGCAGCACCTTGGCGGTCGCCGCGGCAGCGCCCCAGCCACCGGCCGGATGGTTGTAAGTCTTGTAACGAGGGGGCTTGCTGTCAGCCATAGTCAACGTGTTCCGGGAAAGAAGTGGCTTGGACCCGCATGGCCCACTGGTTTCAACTCAGCACATCATTATGCGGCTCCAGCAGCGGCGGAAGCTCC
Organism: Dyella sp. OK004; assembly: GCF_900114495.1. Lineage (GTDB taxonomy): Bacteria > Pseudomonadota > Gammaproteobacteria > Xanthomonadales > Rhodanobacteraceae > Dyella_D. Next base: position 590,120 of record NZ_FOZI01000003.1, read on the forward strand.
TTTTCGCCGAGCAACCCCAGCATCTCGCGCTCGACAATGCGCTGTATCGCATAGAGCGGCAGCGCATTCGGCTCCAGGCTAAAGGGCGCTTCAAGCTGATGGCCGAGCGCATCCAGGCCAAAGAATGTGTAGGCGACAAGAAGCACCGGAAGCAGGGTCCACCAACCCAGCGAGCCCGCGAGTGCGAAAGGAAGCGCGATGCAGAAAATCAGAGCGGTACGGTGCAGCAACAGCGAATAGGTGAATGGCACCGGGGTCGAGGCGATGCGCTCGCATCCGCCTTGAACATCGGATAGCTGGGCAAGTTGCTTTTCCAGCACCGAATAGTGGATCGCCCCGATCTTCTCCTGATGCATCAGCGTCAGGCAGTACGTGCCGACCTGATTGAGCACTTCGTTGGTGGGATTGGGGCTTTGGTCCAGGTTGTCGATGGCACACCACAGGGCGATCGCCGCCGGCTCATCATCGCCGCGAAGACGTGCGGTAAGCCCGGCGGTGAATCCGCACAGGCTGCGCAAGAGGTACTGCCTGTCTTTCTCCTCAAGCGTCGATGTCTGCCGTGCGAATGAGCGACAGGAAATGATCAGCTCGCCCCAAAGCCGTCGCCCTTCCCACCAACGCGCGTAACACGCGTTGTTGCGGAAGCTCATGAACACCGACAGCGCGATACCGATCAGGGTGAACGGAACGGCACTGATCCGCGCAAAGATCCCCGGATGCTCGTTCGCCGCGAGAATCGCGACAACGCTGAGTAGCGCGATCGTGGCCAGGCGCCGCGCGATCCGCGGCAGGATCGACCCGCGGATCGCAAACAGAATGTCTTTGAAAGAGGGCTGCTGGCGGACAATCATCTCGATGAATCTCAATACGTACTAGCAGGAATGGTAGACCGGATCAGCTCGCTCGAGATCGCAGCGAAGGCGGTCGCGGTCGGGCCATCCGGCCTTGAACGTGCCAACAACATGTCCATGGCAAGACACGTCGCCCCCTCCGCACGTGTCGATCGCACCACCCGCGAAGGCATCTCATCTAGACGTTTGCTCACCCGCCGCACGAGCCGCGAATCGGAAGTTGTTGTTCCTCCTGATAACGCAATAACTTGCGAAAAATACTCCTTGTGAGTCATCTGCCGAACCGATAGTTTCTGCTCCGCGGTTTCGCTGGGCGAAGTCAGGGGGCTCCGCCGCAAACCGTGTAACAGGGGACAATGGAATGACTCTTCTGCCCAGACTGGTTCTGGGATGTCTTGGCGCACGGCTGCACGCCCGAAGAATTTGCGTTCTGGCCTTGGGCGCCATCGCTTCCATCGCAAACACATACGTGTCGGCCCTGCCGGCACCGGCAGGCTATGACTGCCTGATCGAGCCCATGCAAACCGTGGAGCTGGGCGCACCCGTGGCAGGCCTGATCGATCGCGTGCTGGTCAAGCGCGGCGATCGCGTGACACACGGCCAGGTACTTGCCTCGCTCGAATCCCATGCCGAACAGGCGGCGTCCGACCTTGCCCGCTATAAGTCACAACTAGCCGGCCCGAGTCAGCTGGCGCAAAGCAAGATCGAATTCTCCCAGCGCAAGTACAACCGGCGTCGCGATATGGCGGCGGAAAAACTCATGTCCAAACAGGACAGCGATGACGCTGAAGGTGAACTCAAGCAAGCCCAGGCCGAACTGCTGGTAGCCAAGGAAAACCGCGAGGTGGCGCACCTGGAGTACGTCCAGCAATCGAGCCAGCTCAACCTGCGCACGATTCGCAGTCCCTTCGACGGTGTCGTGGTGGACCAGATGATGTGGCCCGGCGAAATCTTCGAGCCGGGCGCCACCAAGCACGCCATCGTCAAACTCGCCCAACTCAATCCCCTGCGCATCCGCGTGGTGATGCCGATGCGCGCGTTCGGCGAAGCGGCGGTCGGCATGACCGCCAACGTGGTTCCCGAAATACAGCCGGGCAAGCACTACACCGCGAAGGTCTCCAGCGTGGATCGCATCATCGATGCGGCCAGCGGCACCTTCGTGGTGTTCATGGATTTGCCCAACCCCGGGCTGGACGTCCCGTCGGGCGTCAAGTGCAAGGCCAGCCTGGGCAAGCAGTGACTCGCACATAACGGATGTGACGGTCAGCGCCGCTGCGCTGATCGCTGATGGTTTCAAGGCAACGACACAAGCTCGACACCTTTCAACGCTGAGGGCCCGGCCATTGATGCGCCGAAGGCCCGCCAAGAGGGCAACATGGAACAGTCGCACAGCAACAGCAACGGCAAGGTCTCTCTGGACAACCTCTCGACGGAGCGCGCTGACACAGCGGCGCCCTCGGCCCCGGCGACACCCGCCATTCGCTTCGAAGCGCTTGAGCCGCGCGTCCTGCTTTCGGGCGACGTCAATCCAGCAGCGCTGTCCATCAGCGGCACGCTCGATGCACCCGGACAGCAGAACCACTACCAGTTCACCGTACAGGACACCAAGCGTGTCGTGTTCGACAGCCTGACCAACCGCGGCGATATCAACTGGTCGCTCTCGGGTCCGAACGGGTCGGTGGTCAACGGCAAACAGTTCTCCGCCGATGGCGGCGGCAGTATGCCGGCGTTCGACCTCACCGCCGGCACCTATACGCTAACCGTCGACGGCCTCAACGACGCCGTTGGCGCCTATGCGATGCGCATCGTCGATGCCAGCGCCGCGGCCAACCTCACGCCCGGCACCACGGTGTCCGACACGCTCGTGCAGGGCAACGAGACCAGCGTGTATCGCTTCAACGCCACCGCCGGCCAGCAGTTCTACTTCAAGAGCGGCGGCGTCAGCCCCACCACCGGCGGCAACGCCTACTGGCGCCTGATCGATCCGTATGGGCGGCAGGAAGGCAACGTCAACAACCTGGCTTACGACCAAAACACCTTCGCACTCAAGAGCAGTGGCGAATATCTCCTGCTCGTTGAAGGTGATACCAACAACGCATCGCCGCTGAACTATTCGTTCAACCTCAACCCGGTCACCGATACTCACGCTACGCTCGCGCTCGACCAGGCCACCACGGCCACCATCGCGCAGCAAGGGCAAACGGCGTACTACGACTTCGACCTGTCCACCACCACGCCTGCAATCTTCGATCGTCTGTCGAGCGCCGACTTCGAATGGTCGCTGACCGGCCCCTACGGACAGGTGATTTCCCGTCACAACCCGATCTACGGCGAAAACCCCAACCGCATGAATCTGCTTGCCGGCCATTACACGCTGGCGATCAACATGGACAACGGCGCGCTCGGCAGTGTGCCGTTCCGCTTGATTACCGGGGCATCCACGCAAGCGCTCTCCACCAACAGTGCCGTCACCGGCAGCCTCGACGTTGCCGGCGGATCGGCGCTGTACAAGGTCTCGCTATCGCAAGGCCAGAAGGTGTGCCTGAGCAGCACTTCGCCATCGGGTGGTGCGGTCAACTGGCGCCTGCTCGATCCCTATGGCGCACAGGTGAGCAATGGCACGCTAGGACAGGCTGGCAACACGTATGCGGTACCCACCAGCGGCGATTACTGGCTGGTGCTCGACGGCGCGGACAACAATAGCGCCACGGCTACCGTCAGCTACGGATTCCAGCTCAATCTCGTTCCTGATATCGCGGCCTCGCTGACTGTCGGTACGGCAGTCAGCGGCAACATCGGGCTGGCCGGCCAATCGACCATCTACAGCTTCCACCTGGCTGCGGCAACACAGTTGGCATTCGACTCGCTGACCTCGCGCAATGATGTGCTGTGGTCGTTGAGCGGTCCGCGCGGGCAGGAAGTCAATGGCCGCTCGATGGCCTATTCGGAGGGTTACTACAACAACAGTCTGATGGTGCTTCCGGCGGGCGACTACACGCTCACCGTGCAAGGCAACGGCACGGCCACGGGGGCGTATGGGTTCAACTTGCTCGATCTGTCGCAGGCGGTCGCGGCAACGCAGGACACGGCTTTCAGCGGCACGCTGACACCGGGCAATTCGAGCATGGCCTTCCAGTTCAGCGCGGTGGCCGGCGACAGCGTCAACCTGCACGCCATGGGTGTCACCGGTGGTTCGGCCACCTGGCGTCTCTACGATAGTTTTGGCCGCGTGGTGGCCGGGGCTGCCTCGCTGGCCAACGACAGCGGCAACCTTTCGCTGGCCGTGGGCGGCAACTACACCTTGCTGGTGGAAGGTGATGTGTCCAACACCGCCGCGGTGAATTTCCAGGAGCGTGTCGATCACGTCAGCAACACCGCTCCCACACCGCTGCCCGCGGGCGATCCGCTAGGCCTCGGCAGCACCACTGCCGGCACGCTGGCGACCTGGGACGCCACCAAGACCTATCGCTTCACGCTCACCGGAGACACCCAGCTTCTGTTCGACAGCCAGACCAGCGGCAACAACGCCATTTGGACACTGCGCGGTCCGCGTGGCACGGAGTTCAACCAGGCGTACCTGTCCAATAGCAACGACAACGTATTCACCCTGCCCGCGGGCGACTACGCACTGACCGTGCAAGGTGCGCCGCAGGGCTATGGCGTGGGCAATGGCGCCTACGCGTTCCGCGTCACCGACTTGTCCACCCTGCCCCCGCTGCAACTGGGTCAGTCGACTGTGGCGAACCGCACGCCAGCGAATGCGACAGTGGGTTATCGCGTGCAGGCCACCGCCGGTTCGACGTTGGTGCTCAACGTGGACCGTATTACCAGCTACTACCAGCCCACCTGGCGCCTGATCGGTCCGCAAGGCCAGGTCATCAATACGCAATCGGGCGACAATCCGGGTTATCAGTTCGCCATTCCGGCCGATGGCACCTACACCCTGCTGGACACGGGGCAGTATTACGACAGCTCCGCGTCGTCGAGCGACACCTTCACCCTGAGCAAGCAGGACGTCATCACTACGCCGCTGAACGTCAACGACGTAGCCACCGGCACGCTCACCGGGCGCCAGAGCCTGGCCCAGTACACCTTCACGGTCGATCACCCGCAGGTGCTGATGTTCGACAGCCTCGCCGGCACCAGTGGCGTGCCCAGCAATGTGCAGTGGCTGGTGCGTTCGGCCGCGGGCACGTTCACTAACTGGCAGCAGATGTCCTATGACACGGCATCGGGCGTGCTCTTTCCGCCTGGCCGGTACACGGTGTTCCTGCGCAACATGCAGGACACGCCCACCAGCTATGGCTTCCGCTTGCTCAACCGCGATGTGGCGCAGGATCTGAGCGTAGGCACGACCACGCAGACCAGCCTCACCAGCGACAAGACCACCATCTACCGTTTCAACGCGAATGCCGGCGACCATCTGTACTTCGCCGCCGACCGCAGTGGCGTCAACTACAACGCCAACTGGCAGTTGTTCGGTCCGCAAGGCACGGTCGTCGCCCAAGGCTCGGCCTATAACTATTACGACACCAGCGACATCCTTGCGACTTACTCCGGCGAATACCTGCTGGTCTTTTCGCCCTACCAGAATTCCTACAGCCCGCCGCTCACCCAGTCGCTGACCTTCACCCTGGGCAAGCGCAGCACGCTGTCTGCGCCGCTTACCCTGGGCAGCGATATCGCCGGAACCATCACGCAGCCAGGCCAGACCATCTCCTACAGCTTCACCCTGGATGCGCCCGGCACCCTGCTGATGAACACGCCGCTCGCGCAATCCAACCTGCAGTGGAGCCTGACCGGCCCGCGCGGACAGGAGGCATCGCAGCGCAGTTTCGGCAACAGCTATAGCAACCTGCTGTCGTTGCCGGTGGGTACCTATGTGCTCACGGTCGCCTACACCGATCTCTCTACTGGCAATTTCCATTTCGGCTTGATCAATACCGGTTCGATGACGACGCTGGCCGCCGATCAGGCATCCACCGCCGCGGTTTATCAGAACGGTCAATCCACGCCATACACCTTTACCGCTAGCGCGGACGGCGACTACACCATGGAGGTACCGCCGAACCAGCAGTACAGCCAGTGGCGCCTGCAGAATTTGCAGGGCACGGTGGTCGCCAGCGGCGGCAGTAACAACGTCGCGGCCGATCCGTTCCATTTGCTGGCCGGCACCTATGTGCTGACTTGGAACAACCCGTACTCGGGCCAGCCCGATAGCACCTGCAATTTCACGCTGCGCCAGGTGATCACCACGGCGCTCAGCATGACGCCCGGCACACCGGTGACCGGGACGATCGACGCAATCGCGCGACGCTACGAGTACAACTTCGACCTGACCACGCCCACGCAGGTACTGTTCGACGCGCTCGGCAATCGCTCCGACATTGATTGGCAGCTGGTCGGGCCGACCGGCCAGATCATCAATCGGCAGTCGCTCACCCAGGCCGAGGGCAGCGCCGGCAATCCGTTCATCGCGCTGCTCGCAGCCGGCCACTACCGGCTGACGGTGGTGCCCGAGGGTGCGGCCACGGGTGCCTATGCCTTCAACCTGCTGGATCTTGGCGCCATCAGCGCGCTGACCTCTGGCAATGGACAGACACTGCACATGGCCACCGGCAGTGCGTCGATGGCCTATGCCATCCAGGCACATACCGGTGATTATTTGAAGCTGCACGTGCAGGCGCCGCAGGGCGGCGTGGTGCGCGTGCGTGTGCTCGATGCCAACGGCAATGTGATCCTGCCCTCCTCCGCGTTGGCGGGCGGTGCTGATTTCGCCCTGAAGCTGCCGAACGACGGCCGCTACACGCTGCTATTCGATGGCGACAACACCAATACCTCAGCCGTTGATCTGACCTATGACGCCAGTATCGTCACGCCGGTCACCGCGCCGCTGAGCGCGGGCGTCGATGCACAGGGCAATCTCGCCATCGTCGGCGTACCGGATATCTACGCTATCTCGGTCGCGGCACCTACCATGTTTGTGGTGGATGGCCTGGCCGGAAATGCGCACTGGCTGGTGCGCGATGCCAGCGGTGCCGCCATGCAGTCAGGTCAGCTCGGTGTCGCTGCGCCCATCCGTCTGGGGCCGGGTGCCTATACCCTGGAAATCCAGGCCAGCGACAGCAGTTCGCTGGGCGCATATGGCGTGCGTATCGTCGATGTCGCCACCGCCACCGAGCTGTCCATGGGTCAGGCCACGACGGTGTCCGTCACTGACAACCTTGCGCTGATCTATCACATTGCAGCGACCCTCGATCAATCATCGCTGAGCCTGCAGGTGGATACGGCCGCCGCGGCCGGCGCCATCGTGCGCGTGTTCGATGCCGCGGGTCAGCTGGTGTTGTCCACCAGTGGCGCGATGGCATCGAGTGTTGTGGCAGCCAGCGTGCGTGCCGGCGTCGGCCGCTACATCGTGATCGACGGCAGTACGCCGGCCAGCTTCACGCTGACGCCGAGCGAAGTCGCCGCGCCACCGCCGGCCTTGCTCAACTGGGGCGCCACGCTCAGTGGTTCGTTCACGCTCGCCGGCGACGTGGCCAGCTATCGCCTCGCCATGAATTTCACCCAGACGATGAGTTTCAACGAACTGCTGCATGATCTGGGCTCGCAAGGCATTCACTGGCGCATCGTGCGTGCCGACAGCGGCGACAACGCGCCGTGGCAGGATCAGAACAGCAGCTACTACGACAACCTGCCGCAGGCCGGCGACTATGTACTGAGCATTGCGGCGACCGCCGACAACGCCAGCTATGCGCTGCAAACCCTCGACACTGCCGGCGCACCGGTGCTGGGCGCGCCGGTGCAAGGCATGATGGCTGTTGGTCAGGGCGCTGCCCTGTATCGCTACGAGTTGTCATCGCCGAGCGCCTTGCATGTTCTGCTCGACGCCCAGGGCGCAACGGATTTCGGCTGGACCTTGTTCGATGCGCAGGGCCGTCGCGTTGTCGATGCCAGCAATGGCACCGATACACCAGTGCTCATCGCCGGCACCTACACCTTGATGGTGGATCACAGCCAGCTTGGCGCCGCCGCGGCGTTCGGCCTGAATGTGCAGGCCCTGCCCTTGCCCGTGGTGCCGTTCGACGACCACTTCAGCGGCACCTTGTCGTCAGCGGCGACGATCGCCGGCTATCGCTTCGACCTCACGGCACGGACCGTGCTCCAGTTGCACAACCTCAGCACAGTGCCGGGCTTGCAGTGGAGCATTGTGCCTGTCGGCCAGATGCCCAACTGGTACAACGTCACAACGGGCCAACAGGGACAAAACGATCCCGAGAACGGTTACCCCGCCACTCGTGCGTACGATGCTGGCAGCTATCAATTGTGGGTTCGCGGTCCAGCCAATGGCGGGCAATTCGCCTTCCAGCTACTCAATGCCGCACTCGCTCCCGACCTGAGCGCGCCCGACACCAAGGGTGCGCTCGCCGATGGCAGTTCCGCCGCGATGCTGCGCCTGTCGGTTCCGACGGCGTCGGCATATCACTTCTCGTTTGGTGTGCCGAGCAGCAGCGATGTCAGCTGGAGCCTGCTCAATCAAGACGGCTCCGTGGTCGCCCAGGGCATCGATACCAGTGATGCCAATGTCGATACGTTGCCGCCGGGCACCTACACCCTCGTGCTGAAGGCGGTAAGTTCCAGCGCCGCCCCGGTCGCGTATGACGTCACCACCGCGCTGTACACGCCGCCGGTAGTCCAACTCGGCGATGTCGTACAGGGAACACTCGGCGACAACCCAAACAAGCCGCAAAGCTATCGGTTGGAGGTAACCGCCGATACGTCCCTGCTGCTGAGCCAGCTGACCACGCAGAACAACGTGAACTTCGCGTTCTATCGCGATGGGCAGCTCTACTATCCGGGGCGTACCGGCGACCGGTATTCGTTGCAGGCTGGTACTTACGATATTCGCGTCAACGGCTGGCAGGCCGGCGCCAACTATCAGTTCATGCTGGTGGACGACAGCACCGCGCAGGCCCTGACGGTTGGCACCACACTGCAAGGCCAGCTTGCCTCCACGCAGTCCACAAGCAGTTTCCATTTCAGCAGCGACGGACACGCGCCGCTGGCGCTGTCGACCGGTACCGATGCGCTGAACTGGATGGTCTACGACAGCCGCGGTGATGTGGTCGCCTCGCAGATCAACGGCAACAGTCCCACGCAGATCTGGCCGGCTGACAACTACACCCTGGTGCTCTATCGCCCCATGCCGGGCAGCGACACCGTCAGCTACAGCGTCGCGGCCACCGCGGCCACGGTGCCGACGAGCGCGCTTGCCCTTGGTCAGCAACAGAGTGTTTCGCTGCAGGCGGACAGCGGCTATCTGGCCGACCTCACCTTCAACGTGACCACCGCTGGGCGCTACATGCTGGTATCGCCGGCCAATGGCGGCGACGGCATTTCGTACACCATCACCGACGCGCAAGGTTATACCTGGGCGCAGGGTGGCCTGGGCAACGGCAACAACTACGTCCTGCAGCTTCCTTCGGGCAGCTTCACCCTGCATTTGTTCAAACAGGCAAACTTTAACCACGGCGGCGGCGGTGCCTTCGCCGTGATGGCCGCTGTCGGCAGTAGTGGTGGCAGCAGTGCGACATCCGCGGTCGACGCCGCATTCACCCTAGTCAACCTGGACCAGGGTGCGGACCTCTCGGCCGGCCATACGGTGTCGCTGAATCTGGCCAGCAACCGGGATGTGCAGACCGCCAGCATCAATGCCAGCGCCGGTGACGTACTCAATCTGAGCGCGTTGACCGCCATCGCCGGCGGTGCTTCGTCGCAGGCGTACTGGTACATCCTCGATCCGGACAACAACCAGATCGCGTCCAGCTATTTCAACCAGGCAGGTGCTACGCAGTCGGTCACCTTTACCCAGGGTGGGCACTACGTCCTGGTGGTCATCAACGCAAGCGCGGCGCTCACTGCGACTTTCACCACATCGTTGGTCAGTCAGGGCAACCAGCCCGTGGTCACGCCCGAGGCGCTGGTATTGGGGCAGGACTACGCCGTGCCCTTCAGCGGCACTGACCAACACATCTATACCTTCCATCTCGACAACACGTCCCTGCTGGGGTTGCACGGGCATAGCGACGGTTACGGCGTGAACTGGGTGCTGCGCAATGCCGCCGGGCAGTGGCTCAACGGCGGGCTCTATCCGGGTAATGATCAGTTCAACAGCACGGTGCTCGGTGCTGGCGACTACACGCTGGAACTGACGGCATCGGTCGATGGCACGGCCAACGTCGATTTCAGCGTGATCACCCAGGCACAGGCGAATGCCGCGCAGGATGCAGTCGACGTACCCAGCACGCAGGGTATCTATGCCCTCCACGTGCAGGCTGGCAAGGACTACTTCATCACCGGCCAGTCCTACGTCAGTTATACGATCTATCGCCCTGACATCACTACGTTGAACAACGGCTCGATCTATAGCTCGGACAACATCTTCGTTCAGCACGCCAACACCGACGAGATCTGGTACATCGTCGCATCGGGCGGCAATGGTCCGACCGATTCCATACTCCACGTTGCTGCGGCCGTCTCGCTCAGCCTGAATCAGGAATTGCAGGCAGCGATGCCTGCCACCGGCGGCGCGCGCGTGTATTCGCTCACGATCGATCAGCCGCAGTTGGTGTACATCCAGATGCCTGTCCAGGGTGGCATGCAGGCAACGCTCAGCGGCCCGGGTGTGCAGGGTGTGAATCTGGGTAACGGTTACCAGGTGATGCTCCTCGCACCTGGCACCTATCGCGTCACGGTGACTGGCTATAACCAGGGCGGCGGGAGCGCCACCTCGCCGGATGTGCCTTTCAGTCTGTTGTTCAGCACCCTGGCCAGCGCGCCATCCATCACCGCGGACACTGCACTTTCGGTCAGCCTCAATCCCGGTGAAGTCAAAGCGTTCCAGTTGAATGTGCAGGCGGGTCAGCGCCTGTATTTCCAGCCGCAGGACGGCGTGCCGACCAACGGCTACTGGGATCTGTACGACGCCAATGGCAACAATGTGTACAGCGACGTATCCGATGCACAGGACACGCTGCCCGCCTTTGCCGCTGACGGTACGTATTACCTGGTGTGGTCGTCGAACGCTTCCGATCCAACCACTTTCAACTACACCCTGAGCACTACCGCGCCCCAGCCTGCGGGCAGCGTGGTGCTGGAACAGCCGCTGCTGCTCGACACCTCCGGCCCGGCGAGCACGCATGTCTACACCTTTACGCTGACCCAGGACACGCGTGTTCTCATCAACGCACTGGACAACAGCGGCGACGGTTTCAACTGGCAGCTGACCCAACTCGATACCTGGTTCGGTGGTGGCAACTTCAGCGCCGGCAATTTCAATCCTTCCGCCATCCAGCTTCAAGCGGGCACGTACGAGTTGAGCGTGCGTGCGCAAGGCAGCAATGCCAGCCATTTGTCGCTACTGCTCAGCGACGTGGCGCAGGTGCCAGTGGTGACGATGGACCAAGCGGTATCGGCCAGCCTCGCTCCGGGCCAGCAGTTGATCTATGCCATCGACGGCACTAACCAACAGATTCACCTCACACCGCCGGCCAGCAGCACGCTGAGCGGCAACTGGACCCTGCTCGACAACAACGGCAACCGGATCAGCAGCGGCTCTCTGACCAATGCCAGCGACTTCTATCTGTCGACCGGCCGCTATCTGCTGGTGTGGGATGCCGCGGCAGCCACCGACACCACACCGGTGTCGTTCCAGTTCACCCTCAACACGCCGACGACCCGGTTCGATATCGGCAGCTGGCTCTCGCCGCAGCCGAGCACTCCCTACGCCTTCCACCTGGACCAGACCACACGCCTGATGTTCGACGCCGGCTTCATCGCGTCGGGTGGCTATGTGAACTACCAGATCCTCCAGTATGGCCAGGTGGTTTACAGCACCAGCGCTAATGCCGGTGCGTCGGGCAGCAATATCTTCCAGCTCGAGCCGGGCGACTACCAGCTGGTGCTTGGCTACGCGCCCTACGGCTACGCCAACATGAGCGTGCGCCTGCTCGACTTGAGCAAGGCCGCTGTATTGACCAGTGGCACGCTTACCACGGACAGCGCCACGCCGGGCGCCGCCAGTCTTTACGCGTTCGATGCGAGCCAGGGCGACACCGTATCGCTGGTGACTACCGACAGCGCCTCAACGTGGATGCTTTACGACGCTTTCGGCCGGCAGCTGCAACAAATCGCCGCCGGTGGTTCGCTCAATAATCTTCCGCGTACCGGTCGTTACTATCTCGTGCGCGACACCTCGGCCGACACCATCGGCGCGGCGCAGTCATTCACCTTTACTTTGAATCTTTCGCACAGCCTGCCGTCGCTCACCATCGGGCAGATCACCACGGCGAACATCCAGAACGGCTCGGCAGCGTTCCAGCTGCAAGTCACCCAGGCCAGCAGTCTGTGGTTTGCCAGTGCCGCCACCGGCGATCCGCAGGTAAGGGTCGATCTGTACGACAGTCAGGGGACCTTGCTCTATTCGTTCAACCCGAGCCAGGCCAATTACGCGCTGATCCTGCCCGGTGCCGGCACCTACACGCTGCGCCTGACCGATGTGAACGGGTCGACCTACGCGCGCAACTTTAATTTCCTGCTAAGCGACCTGGCAGCGGCGCCGGTGCTTGGTGCTGATACGGTAGCCAGCGACAATTTCGATACGTCGGTCGGCATGAAGGCGTATCACATCAACGTTGCCCAGGCCGGCACGTTCTCATTCACCAATCTCGGCAACAACTACTACACCAACTATCTGCGCTGGCATCTGGTCTCCGCATACGGCAACGTCGTGGCTACCGGAACTCTCAATACAACCACCGGCGCACTGGCGCTGGCCGCCGGCAGCTACACGCTGGTGATCGACCAGCCGGGCTACTACCTCAGCGGCACCATCGCCTACAGCTTTGCCATCAACACCCAGCCGGTGACGTTGCCACTCAATACCGTGATCAGCGGCAGCATGCCGGTGGCGGGCGCACCGCTGCACTACAGCCTGCACGTGGGCGCGAGTGGCGTGTATACGTTCGACAGTCTCGGCGCTGGCAGCGGGGCTAGCTGGCGGCTGGATGGCCCCGGCGGCACGCGGGTGTTCGACACCAATCTCAACGGCGGTGGCTACTACGACAACTACTACCTGTACGACTTCACCGGTCTGCTGGCGGCGGGCGACTACGAGCTGACGGTCTACAACAACAGCACCTCGGCCGCGCCTTTCAGTTTCCGCGTGATCGATCCGTCGCAGGCGACGCTGGTCACGGCCGATACGCCGGTGAATACCGCCATCGATAAGCCGGGTGGCATGCAGCTGTTCCGCTTCAACGCCCAGGCTGGCGTGCATTATTTCCTGGACGCGTTGCCGGGCCTCACCTCGTCCAACTACAGCTATCCACCGCAGTGGACGCTGCTCGATCCGCTGGGCCGCGCGGTGTTCAACGCGCAGTCGGCCGGCTCGATCGGCTCGGTGTGGGACAGCACGCAAAGCCGCTACGTCTACCAGTTCAACGGCACCGGCATCGATCTGGGCGCGCTGGCCGAATCGGGCCAGTACACGCTCGTGCTGGGCATGCCCAACAACAACTTCAACACGCCGGCGAACATGAGCTTCAGCCTGGTCACGGTGCCCGAGAAGCCACCAGTGATCCTCGACACGCTGGTGGTCAACCCGGCGCCTGATCTCACCGTCACCAGCGTTGCCATCACTCCATCCGGTACCTTGCAAACCGGACAGACCATCGACGTGCAATGGGTCGTCGCCAACCAGGGCATCCTGCCCACCAACGGCAGCTGGAACGACCGCATCGTGGTGCGCAACACCGCTACCGGCGTGATCCTGGCCGACGTCACGGTGCCGTATGACGCCAGCGACGCCGCCAACGGTGCCATCGCCAATGGCGACGCACGCACACGTCATCAGCAAATCCGCCTGCCCGACGGTGCTTATGCAGCCGGCGATGTCAGCATCACGGTCATCACCGATGCCGACAACGTCATCAAGGAAAGCAACGCCAGCGGCACGGCCGAGGGCAACAACGCATTCACCACGCATGTCACGGTGCAGCTGTCGCCGTATGCCGACCTGACCGTGCAGAACCTGGCGCTGCAACCGGCCAGTGCTTTCCAGCCCGGCCAGACGGTCAACGTCAGCTGGACCACGAGCAACCAGGGCAATGTCGATGTCGCCCACGCCTGGAGCGAAACGCTCGAGGTGCGCAATCTTTCCACCGGCAAGGTGGTCGCCACCGTGGTACTGCGCGATGCGCTCGACCAGGGTGCGCTGGCTGCCGGCGCAAGCCGCCAGCGCGCGACCAGCTTCACCTGGCCCGATGGTGTAGACGCTTCAGGCAACTTCGCCATCCGCGTCATTGCCGACAGCCTCGGCGAAATTCCCGAATCCAACGCGCAGGGCACCGGCGAGAGCAACAACATCGCCGAGATCGACCAGGCGGTGGGCCCGGACATGCTGGTGAAAAACCTGCAGGTCACCAGCACCGGCGTGCAAGCCGGCGGCCTGGTCACCATCACCTGGGAGGACTGGAACCAGGGTGCCAGCGCTACCGGCACCGCGTTCAACGACCGCATCACCCTCAAGCGCGCCGACTCCGGCTTGATCCTGCTCGATACGAGCATCGTCTACGACCCGGCCGCGATCACCAACGGACAAGCCAACGGCGCCATCGGCCCGGGCGGCCATCGCCTGCGCAGCTATACCTTCCGCCTGCCAGATGGACTCAAAGGCACCGGCAATATCAACATCCTGGTCACCACCGACCAGAACGCCGCCGGTATCGGCGTGCTGTACGAAACCAACCTGACGCACGACGCGGAGAGCAACAACACCGCCGCCACTGCGGTGATCTCCGCGGCCGTGCCGTATGCCGACCTGCGCGTGGACAGCGTGAGCGTGCCGCCTGCCGGCATCGGCGGCCAGCCGGTCACGGTGAACTGGACCGTCGCCAACCATGGTCAGGCCGCTACCAGCGATGCGTGGAACGACGTCATCGTGCTCAGCACCGACGCCATCATCGGCAACGGCGACGACATCATCATCGGCACCGTGCGCCACACGGGCGCACTGGCGGTCGGCCAGAGCTACGCGCAAAGCGCCACGGTCAATCTGCCCAACCTGCCAGACGGGCACTACTACATTGCCGTGCGCAGCGACGCCGACAGCGAAGTGCTGGAACCGGATACCCGCGGCAACAACGCCAGTGCCGGGCAGCCGATCAACGTGGCGGCTGCCTATGCCGACCTTGGCGTGGTGTCGGTCAGCGCGCCGACCAACGCGCTCAGCGGCGAGAACGTCAACGTCAGCTGGACGGTCAACAACACCGGCAATGCGCCGACCAATCTTGCCCTGTGGAATGACCGCGTCGTGTTGTCGCGCACCGGCGTGCCTTCGGCCGACGACATCGTGCTGGCTGGTTCGGTGACGCATGCGGGCATCTTGGCCAATGGCGACAGCTATACGGCCAACGCCACGCTTACCTTGCCGCGCGATCTGGTGGGTGACTACTACCTGCTGGTCTATACCAACCTCAACAACACCGTCACCGAGAACGGCCACACCGGCAACAACACTGGCGTGACGGCAACGGTGTTGCACATCACGCTGGCACCGTCGGCCAACCTCACGGTGAGCGACGTCAGCGGCCCCGCCACGATACGGCCGGGCGATGCAGTCAGCGTCAGCTACATGTCGCACAACATCGGCACGGCCAATGTCACGGCGGCATGGCGCGACCGCGTCTACCTCGACGATGGCAAGGGCAACCTGATCGAAGTAGGCAGCCAGTTCTACACCGACGGTCTTGTGGCCGGCGGCATCGTGACGCGCACGATCAGCTTCACCCTGCCCTCGAACTTCACTGAAGGCAGCTACACCTTCGTTGTGCGCACCGATGCGGACGACACCATTTACGAGCGCAACGGCGAGAACGACAACGTCACCTCGGCCACCGCCAGCGTGGTCGTGGCACGCCCGGATCTTTCGGTCAGTGCGGTCAGTGGACCGACGCTGGTGCTGTCCGGCAGCACCGCTCACGTGCAGTGGACGGTCGCCAACCTGGGCGGCATCGCCACGGGCAACTGGGTCGACCAGGTATTCCTGTCACATAACGGCACGATGCAAAAGGTTGCCGAAGTTGCCCATGGCGGCCCGCTTGCCACCAACGGCAGCTATGACTCGTTTGCCGATATCCAGCTGCCGCTGGATGCCAGCGGCGATTATCAGTTCGTGGTGATCACCGACGCGGCTCGCGTGCTGGACGATCACTCGCGCAGCAACAACAGCGGCCAGCAGGCGCTGACCGTGCAACTGGCGCCCTACGCCGACCTTGCAGTGAGCGCCGTGCAGGCGCCGGCCACCGTGATCGCCGATCCAGCCACGTTGAACGTGAGCTGGACGGTGACCAACAACGGCACCGGCGCGGGTATCACCTCGCAGTGGGTGGATCGCGTGATCCTTTCCACCGATGGCGTGCTCGGCAATGGCGACGATCTCGTGCTGGGTGAAGTCGTGCACAACGGCGCACTCAGCGCAGGTGCCAGCTACAACGGCCAGCTCAGCGTGATGCTGCCGCCGGGTACCACCGGTCGCTACAAGCTGTTTGTAGTGTCGGATGCCACACGGCAGGTGTTCGAGAATGGCGCGATTGCCGACGACACCGTAATGCTCGACCACAACGTCGACATCATGCCCAAGCCGTATGCCGATCTGCAGGTGCAATCCGTCACCACGCAGGGCACGCCGGTCAGCGGCCAGCCGCTGCAGATCACCTGGACCATCGCCAACAACGGTATCGGTATCACCGACAGCTCTCAGTGGTCCGACCAGGTGTGGCTGAGCAGCAACCCGGATGGCAGCGGCGTCATCGCGCAGTTCGGCAGCGCCAATCACATTGGTCAGCTTGCGGTGGGCGATACCTATACCCGCAGCATCAACGTGACCATGCCCAACGGCATCTCGGGCAATTACTACGTCAATGTCCGTACCGGAGGTCCGTTCGAATTCATCTTCGGCAACGATGACACCGGCCACAGTGCAGCCGTGCCGGTCACCCTGTCACCTTCACCCGATCTGGTGGTACAGGCGGCGAGCATTGCCGCCACCGCCAATGGCAGCACGGCACCCGATGGCAGTCTGCTTGAAGGCACCGTGGTCGATGTGGCGTGGACCGTCAGCAATCAGGGCCAGGCCGATGCCATCGGCCCGTGGGTCGATACGGTCAAGTTGATTCCGGTCAGCGGCACTGGCGCGCCCATTGTGCTGGGCAGCTTCACCTATGACCGCCCGCTCGGCGCCGGCATCAGTTACACGCGTACCGAACAGTTGCGCCTGCCTTCCAGGATCGAGGGTTTGTATCGCCTGCAGATCACCACCAACGCCAACTTCGGCGGCAGCGGTGCGCAGGTGTACGAGTACGGCGCGGCCGCCAGCAACGACGTGTTCATTGCCAGCAACCCGGCGCAGATCAGTCTGCAGCCACGCCCGGATCTTCAGGTCGGGGCAGTCACCATCCCCGACCACGTCACCGCCGGCACCAACGTCGGCATCCAGTACACCGTCACCAACCTGGGCTCGGTGCCCGCCAGCGGCCACTGGCGCGACAAGGTCTACCTGTCACACGACGGCACGCTCAGCGGCGATGACCAGCTGGTCGGCGTTTTCGACAACGGCAGCGCGCTGGCGCCGACCGAGAGCTACTCCAATATCACCGGCAGCATCAGCATCCCGATCCGGTTCCCTGGCGACGCGTACCTGATCGTGGTGGCCGACGCCGACAACAACGTCGACGAGTACCCGAACGACAACAACAACGTCAAGGCGGTGCACTTCTACATCGACCCGGTGCCGTTCTCCGATCTGGTCACCAGCGGCGTCACTGCGCCCGACCAGGCCGTGCACGGCGGCACGATCGACGTGCGCTACAAGGTCGCCAACCTCGGCAGCGCTACCACGCGCGGTCTTACCGCGGACGTCAACAGCTGGACCGACACGGTGTGGCTGGCCAAGGATCCGAAACGCCCAGGCGCCAATAAGGGCGACGTGCTGCTGGGCTCGATGGTGCATACCGGCAACCTCGCCGTGGGCGAGGACTATCTGGGCGACATGCAGGTCGCCATTCCGGACGGCACGCTCAGCGGGCAGTACTACATCACCGTCTGGACCAACACCTACAGCACCATCCTGGAAGACACGCTGGCGTCCAACATCAATGGGGACGACCCGACGCAGATCGACAACAACGATTACAAGGGCCGTGCCATCAGCGTGCTGGGCATCACGCCGCCCGATCTGGTGGTGACCCAGGTGAACGCGCCGGCGACGATCGACGCCGGCGGCCCGCTCAGCTTCAGCTACACCGTGCAGAACCAGGGCGACCTGTTCACCGGCGGCTGGACCGACACCATCTACGTGGCCGACAATGCGGACCTGAGCAAGGCCACCCGCGTCTGGACCCTCGGCAGCTATACGCAGAGCCGCACGCTCAACAACGGCGAGAAGTACACGGTCAACCAGACGGTGCAGCTGGCGCCCGATATCGTCGGCAGCTACATCATCGTCAAGACCGACGCGCTCAATCAGGTACGCGAGCTCAACGAGAACAACAACGTCACGCCATACGCGGCGGCGGTCATCCCGCATCCGGCCGACCTGCAGGTGACGGCGGTGCAGGTGCAGCCGCAGAACTACTCCGGCGAACTGACCCCGATCAGCTGGACCGTCACCAACTTCGGCCAGGCCGTGTGGTCCGGTACCGTGAGCTGGCAGGACTCAGTGTTCATCAGCACCGATCCGACCTTCATCCCCAGCCGCGCCATCGCGCTGGGCCGGTTCGAGCACCAGAACACCAACGGCCTCGTGGCCGGCGCCAGCTACACCACCACGGTCAACGTGGCGTTGCCGCCGGGCACCAACGGGCGTTACTACGTCTACGTCATCACCGACAGCGCCCGTCCCGACAGCTACGGCCTGCCGCCGCGCGCCGCCGACGAGATTCTCAGCGGCGGCGACAACAACTGGCCGCTCAACCTCTACGCGACTTCGGTCTACGAAGGCAGCGCCAACACCAACAACGTCGGCAGCAGCCCGCTGGACATCACCTACCGCGAAGCCGACCTGCAGATCGGCAGCATCCAGGTCTCCAATCCGGCGCCGAAGTCCGGCGACCTGATCACCGTCACCTGGACCGTCACCAACCAGGGCAACCGCGCCACGCGCGTCAGCCAGTGGAACGACGGCGTGTATTTGTCCAATGATAGCTCGCTGGACCCCACCGACTATCCGCTGGTGGAGGGCTCGCTCTACGACAACCCGGGACGCGTGCAAGCCATCTCGCTGGTGGATGCCAACGGCGAGCCGCGCTTCCTGCAGCCGGGCGAGTCGTATACGCAGTCGGCCACGTTCCATCTGCCGCAATCTATCAGCGGCAACTTCAACATCATCGTCAAGGCCGATACGGCGACGGTGAAGGACTGGTACTTCAGCCAGCCCAGCTCGATCCGCGACGGGCTCGATGTGGTCTGGGGCAGTGGCCCCGGCTCCGTGCTCGAATTCCAGAACGAAGGCAACAACGTCTCGTCCATCCCGCTGCCGATCACGCTGGCCACGCCGCCCGACCTGCAAGTCAGCGTGGTCACCGCGCCGACCACGGTGGTGGCCGGCCAGAGCTTCACGGTGGACTATCACGTCACCAACGCTGGCGGCGATACGCCGAGCGATCAGAGTCAGTGGAACGACCTGGTCTATCTCTCGCGCGACCGCTTCCTGGACGTCAACCAGGATCGCTACCTCGGTTATCTCTCGCACAGCGGCGGTCTGACCGCAGGTGGCGGCTACGACGGTCGTTTCACCGTTACCGCACCACGCGACCTCGACGGCCCGTACTACGTGTTCGTCATCACCGACCCGGCACGCGCCTTCGGCGCCGGCCCCTACGGCAAGGTGCTGGAATTCGGCAACGATCAGAACAACGCCACCGCTGCCGTGCAGCCGATGCTGGTGCAAACGCCGCCCCCGGCCGACCTCAAGGTCACCGACGTCACCGTGCCGCCGCAGGCCAAGGTGGGCGACGCGGTGACGGTGAATTACACCATTATCAACGACTCCACCAACCCCGCTTACGGTCAGTGGACGGATGCCATCTATCTGTCGATGGACAACGTCTGGGGCCTGGACGATATCCTGCTCGGCAAGGTCAGCCACAGCGGCGATCTAGCCGGTGGCGCCAGTTACAGCGGCAAGCTCACCGCCAACCTGCCGCCGCTGAAGGACGGCAACTGGCGCATCATCGTGCGCCCCGACCTGTACAACGAGGTGTACGAAGGCGCCATCAGCTACGGCCCGAACGGGCTGGTGATGGCGCCGGGCGAGGCCAACAACCTCACCGCATCCGCCGCCACCATCCAGACCCAGGTGCCGCCGCTGGCGATCGCCAGTCCACTGCAGACCACGCTCTCCAGCGGCGACGTGCAGCTGTACAAGGTCAGCGTTGCGGCCGGCCAGACGCTGCGCGTACTGCTCGACTCCACCGCCGCCAGCGGTGATAACGAGCTGTATATCCGCTATGGCGACATCCCGACCACGTACGCGTACGACGCGGCGTACAGCAACGCCTCGGCGGCGGACCAGCAGGCGCTGATCCCATCAACACTGGCCGGCGACTACTACATCCTGGTGCGCGCGCGCAGCGGTAACGCCGTGCCGGTCACTTTGCGTGCCGATCTGTTGCCGTTGTCGATCACCAAAGTGACGCCGGATAACGGCGGCGTGAGCGACGACGCGCACCGCTGGGTCACGCTGGATATCTATGGCTCCGCCTTCCAGGCGGGCGCCATCGTCAAGCTCACGCGTCCCGGTGTGTACGAAGCCGAGCCGGATCGCTGGCAGGTGCTCGACGCCACGCATATCCGCGCCATCTTCGACACGCGCGCCTTCCCGCTTGGCCTGTATGACGTCACCGTCATCAACCCCAACGGCCAGAGCGTGACCGAGGCGAATCGCTACCTGGTGGAACGCGGTATCCAGGACGACGTCACTATCGGTATCGGCGGCCCGCGCAATCTCAATCCGGGCGACGCGGCGACCTATTCGGTCTCGCTGCAGAGCCTGACCAATGTCGACACGCCGTATGTGCGCTTCGACATCGGCGCGGTAGAGATGGGCTACAACCAATACCTGCTGGGCGGCCTCAACCTGCCCTATGCCATCTTCGGCTCCAACGTCGGAGGCTCGCCCTACGGCAACATCGCAGGCGCGCCCGCCAACACGCAGGCCTACGGCCAGACCCCATCGACGCAGGCGCGCACGGATATTCCGTGGGCTTCGCTGGACGGCACGCTCAACACCAGCGGCTACAACCTGGCGCCGGGCTACGCCTTCGACGTGGCCGCGCATGGCTTCGTCGGCATGAGCTTCCGCCTGCAGACGTATCCTGGCCTTACCGCGTGGATCAACCGCGACTTCAGCGGCCTGCGCGACGCTCTGTATGCGACGCACCCGGACTGGAAGGCGCAGGGCCTGCTCGATGCTGGTGTAAGTGGTCTGGACAAGATCTCGCAGGGCCTGACGGCACGCTTCCTGTCGACCGATCCGCAAGACATCATCTACAAGATCGAGGCGCTCTCCGAGTCGTTCCAGTTGAACGTGGTAGCCGCCGCTACCGCGCTCACCCGCGATGAATTCATCGCCGAACAGACCGCCTATGCGCTGCGTCTGCGCACGGCTGTACTGGCCGATGCCGGCGCGCCGAGCAACCTCGCCACCCTCGCCGCCGATGCCTCGCAATGGGTCAACGGCTGGCTGGCCGCGCTGGAAAGCTCGGGCATGCTGCTGCCGGCCGACCAGGCACCGCCGATCACCACCAATCCGCAAGTGGTCAGCCTCAACGCCACGCTCGCGGCCGGCATCCTGATGTCCAAGGGTGGCGACAACTACCGCACGCAGGCCGACATCCTCGGCTTCTTCGCCAAGGTGCAGCAGTGGTACGGCGACACCGCGACGTATGCGGGTGATCCGAACGCGGCCAAGGGCCCGATCGATCACTACGAAACCCGCCAGGACGACGAGGGCGACACCATCGAAGTGCCGGTGCCCGCACTGGCCAACCCGGCCGACTACGACCAGCACGCCGGCCGCACGCTGCAGTTCGAGAACTTCCAGATCTTCGTCGGCAGTCAGTCGGAGCTGGAGTACCTGCGCGCACAGGGCTTGCTGGATGAGAAATTCAATCCGCTGCCGGGCAAGAGCCTCAACCTCACTCAATACCTGCAACTGGTGGCACAGCAGGCAGGCGTGGCCAATGCCGCGATCAGCGTGCAAGGCCCGCAGGGCAGCGCCACGGCGACCGATGGTAGCGTCTATGTGCCGGCGGCCACACCGCTGCCCTACACGTTTGCCTTCAGCAACCCGACCGGCCAGGGCGTTGGCCAGATCCGCATCGTGTCGCAGCTCGACGCCAATCTCGATCCGCGCTCGCTGCGTCTGGGCGATCTGAAGATCGGCGACATCAACATCCACATTCCGGCCGACCGCGCCAACTTCCAGGGCGATTTCGACTTCACCGGCAGCAAGGGTTTCATCCTGCGCGTGAGCGCGGGCATCGATGCGGAAACGCGCATCGCCACCTGGCTGCTGCAGGCGATCGACCCGATCACCGGTGAGGTGATGCAGGACGTTACCCGCGGACTGCTGGCACCACTCGCCTCGGCGCAGGGCAACACTACGCCGCAAGGCGGATTCGTCAGCTTCACCATCTCGACCGCACAGGGCGCTGTGTCGGGCGCGAAGATCGCAACGCAGGCGCGCGTGTTCTTTGACCAGACGCCGCCGATCGACAGTGCCGCACTCAACGTCACGCTGGACACCAAGGCGCCTACCACCACGGTGACGGTCACTTCGCTGGGCAATAACGCCCAGGGCGCGCCGACCTACGACGTGAAGTGGAACGCGCAGGACGATGCCAGCGGCATCCGCTTCGTCACGGTGTATGTCGCCACCAACGGCGGCGACTTCAAGATCTGGCAGCGCCAGGTCGATCCGAGCGTGAGCGATGCCGTGTTCACCGGCGAAGCCGGCAACCATTACGAGTTCCTTGCCGTCGCTACCGACCTTGCGGGCAACCGCGAAGCCGCCTCGGTCAGCAACGCCGTACTGCCCGACGATGGTGCACGCCAGAAGGTGCTCGATGGCCTCGGTGTCACACCGGGCGTGGATCAGACCGCGCCGGTACCGCAGGCCGCGCCTGATCGCCAGTACGACAGCAATCCACTGTTCCAGCAAGCCACGCAGATGCTGCCGGGCTCAGTAGCCAGCGTGAACGCGGGCGACTTGCATAACGTGCTTGCACCATTCGCTGCGCGCGGTTTCGCCGACGGCTTCTCCACCGGCGCGGCCGACATCGGTGCGATGGCCATGGTGCAGTTGCCGGATGGATCCATCCTGGTCAGCGCCGGCCAGCAGCGCAACGAGGTCTATCATTACGGCAAGGACGGCGGTCACAGCACCACACCGTTGTTCGTACTTGATCAACCTGTGCTCGACATGGCTGTCGACGCGCTCGGCCAGCTGTGGGTGATGACCGGCAACGAACTGTTGCAGGTGGATGCCGGCAGCGGCGCCATAGTGCGCCGCATGCAGGGACCGAGTCAGCAGCCGCTGACCCACGCGCTGGCGATCAAGCCCGGCACCGGTGACATCTATGT
The DNA here is from genome assembly GCF_900114495.1 of Dyella sp. OK004. Taxonomy (GTDB): domain Bacteria; phylum Pseudomonadota; class Gammaproteobacteria; order Xanthomonadales; family Rhodanobacteraceae; genus Dyella_D. The sequence goes on from NZ_FOZI01000003.1 coordinate 613,672, forward strand.
CTCCGACGGCGACGGCATCGAGATCTTCCATTCGAACGAAACAGATCCGAACAAAGCCTGGCAGCACTTCAGCAACACCCGCGTAGGCGATCTCGCCTTCGGTCCGGATGGACGCCTGTGGGGCGTGCGCTGGACTGGTAGCGACATCACCGCCGCCGATCCCAACGGCAGCACCGACATCATCAGCTTCCCGATGAGCGGCATCACGCTGGGTCGTGCAGAGCTGGAATACCGCATCAACGGTGTGGTCGACAGCATCGCCTTCGGTGCGCAAGGTACGTCGCTGGCCGGCCTGTTGATCGCCTCCGGCGCCCTGCCCCAGCATGTACAGGTCGCGGGCATAGCGGATACCACCACCGGTTCGTCGGTGTGGACGATCGAACTGGCGTCGCGCCGCGTGCTGCAGCTCGCTGGCGGCGGCACCCAGGGTGAGGCCATCCTCACCACCGCCGACGGCCGCATCCTGGTCGCCGAAACCCACCACATCGACGAAATCGCCCCGGCGCGCGCGCCGAAGGTGATCGCCACCAGCGTGCCAGATGGTGCGTTGATCCCGCTGCCGGTGGGCCAGATCGCGGTGCAGTTCGACCAGGACATGTGGCTTGGCAGCGATCCGCAATCGGCACTCACGGACGGATCGAGCGTGCTCAATGCCGGCAACTTCCAGCTGATCGGCGCCACTACCATCACGCCCAACAGCGTGCGCTGGGATGCCGCCACGCACACCGCCTACCTGGACGTGACCGGGCTGCCCGCCGGGCACTACCAGCTCACCATCAGTGGCAACCTGCGCAGCACATCGCAGCTGCGTATCGGGCAAGACACCATCAGCGGCTTCACCGCGCTGTTCGATATGAGCACGCAGGTGCAGCTGACTTTCAGCAATACGCGCTCCGATCAAAGCACCGGCGCGGTGAGCTATGACGTCAGCCTGAAGAACATCGGTACCGACGATCTGCATGGACCGCTGATGTTGCTGCTCGATCCGGGCGCGTACTTCGGCATGAACATCGGCGGCGCCACGCAAGGCACCGGCGACCAGTCCGACCTGTGGGTGCTGGATCTCACCTCGGCGCTGCAGGCACTGGGCGGCAAGCTGGCGGTGGGCGCCACGCTCGCCAACCAGACCATCAGTGTGGTGCCGGCGAGCCACTTCACCGGCGGCCTGGCGGATCTGGCGAAGTTCAACCTGGGGCATGGCATCTACGCCGTACCGCAGGCCAACCTGCCGCCGACCATCGCGCCGGTGAACACCAATGCGGACATCCCGGACGTGTTCGCCCAGCCGGCAACTATCGGTCAGTCCTGGAGCGCCACGGTCGACGCCATCGACAGCGACGGCACGATGTTCTACTGGCAGGTGGTGCAGGCCCCGGCGGGCCTGGTGCTGACGCCGCCGGCCGGCTACACGGTCGGCGCGGACGGCAACTATCACTCCACCGCCACGCTCAGCTGGACGCCGGGCGCCAACGCCATGGCCGACACCGTGATCGTGCTGCGCGTGCAGGACAGCCGTGGCGGCGTCGCGCTGCGCACGCTGCATGTGCCGGTTGCCAATGGCAACCACACGCCGGCGTTGTCCACGCAGGGCAACCTGACCATCGTCGAAGGCCAGACGCTCACGCTGCCACTGACCGCGGCTGATGCCGACGGCGATACGCTGACTTTCAGCATCAGCAACCTGCCGCCCGGTGCGGTGTTCGATGCGCGCACCGGCGTGCTGACCTGGACCCCGAGCTACGACCAGGCCGGTACCTACCGCAACGTCACCGTGCGTGTGAGCGACGGCAAGACCACCGTCAGCGAGCAGTTCGACATCGTGGTGCAGCAGGCCTTCGCGCAGCCCGTGCTGCTCGCGGTGCCGGCGCAGACCCTGCGCGAGGGCGACGCCTTCGCGCTGCAGCTGGCCGGCAGCATGCCGGGCGGACTGGCGCGGCCCGATGGCACCACGATCAAACTCAGCTACGCCGCGGCCGTTCTGCCCGGCGGCATGCAGCTCAACAGCGATACCGGCTGGCTGAGCTGGACGCCGGGTTATGCCCAGCACGGCAACTACAACGTGACGGTGACCCTGCTCGCCACCATCACCCAGCCCGATGGCAGCACGCGCAAGACCAGCGTGCAGCAGACCATCCAGCTCAACGTGCTCAACGTCAACGGTGCGCCGCAGTTCGATCCGACGGTGGGCCAAACCTGGAACACGCTGGAAGGCCAGCCGCTGAACATCAACGTGTTCGCGTTCGATCCCAACAACCCGGGATACATACCCAAGGTGCGCCTGCAGCCAGGCGGTCCGCTGGTTGACCAGAACGGCGGCGGCAGCACGCCGGCCACGATCACCTACCAGGTGCTCGGCCTGCCGCCGGGCGCGACTTTCGATCCGGATACGCTGGATATCCACTGGACGCCTGGCTACGACCAGGCCGGCACCTATCACGTCACAGTGATCGCCACCAACGACGGTGACGGCACCGGCGTGCCGGCCTCGGCACAGGTGACCATTCCGGTCGTGGTCGGCAACACCACGCGCGCGCCGTTGGTCGCGGCGATCGGCAACGCCTTCGTGGACAAGGGCGCCACGCTGGACATTCCGTTCGACATCACCAACGTGGACGGCAACCCGATCGTGGTGAGCCTGAGCGGTCTGCCGCGCTTCGCCAGTTACACCCAGAATCCGCCCAGCGCGAACGGCCACATCACCGGCACCATTCACTTCACGCCGGGTGACGGCGACCGCGGCGACTACACCATCACCCTGACCGCGCAGGACACCGGCGGCAGCACGCCGAACCAGGCCCAGGCCACCGCGGTGAGCTTCGTGGTGACCGCGCGCAGCCTGACCGAGCCGCCGGTATTCAGCCTACCGCAGCAGATCGTGGCGGTGGCCGGCCAGCCGATCAGCCTGCCGATTTCCATCAGCGATGCGGACCAGGATGGGCTGCACCTGAGCACCATCGGCCTGCCGCTGGGCGCGCAGGTCACCGCGCTGGCCCAGTACGGTCAGCTGCTGCTGACCTGGACGCCGAGCGCCGACGACATCGGCCCGCACGACATCACCTTCACCGTCACCGACAGCGGCCTGCCGCCGCAGGATCAGGGCTACACCAATCCCGCCAACCCGGTGCCTAACGTGGTTAGCCACACCATCCGCGTGGTAGTGCGCGCCGCAAATGTCGCGCCGCAGTTGCTCGGCGTGCAGCTCAATGGCAATGCCGTCACCGACAGCGGCGACGCTTCGGTGCCGATCGTGCTGGCTGGCAGCGAGAGCAATCCGCTCAGGCTGGACCTGTTCGCGAGGGACCCGGATGCCGATTTGCTCAACTGGAGCGTGACCGGCCTGCCGCCGGGCATGGCGCTCGACGTGCCTGCCGCCGGCAGCGGCAATCAGGCCACACTGCGCTGGACGCCCGGTATGTTCGCCGCCAGCAGCGATAACGTCGGCGGCAGCAGCCCCGGCGTCTATCGCTTCACTGTCACTGGTAGCGATGGGGCAGCCAGCTTCGTGCGCAGCTTCGAGGTGCATGTGGCCCACGTGAACGTGGCACCGGTGATCCTGCCGATGCCGATTCAGCTGGTGAACGAAGGCAGCACGCTGTCGTTCAACCTGCGCAGTGCCGACGCCAACGGCGACCCGCTGCACATGAGCCTGGTGTACGACGACAACACACCCGCCGGCGTGTCGTTCAACAATGTCACCGGTGCATTTGAATGGACGCCGGACTATGGCGTGGTCGACAACGCCGTCACCAGCACGCGCGATTTCAGCTTCACCTTCAAGGTCACCGACGGCTCGCTGAGCAGTACGCAGACCGTCACCGTGCGAGTGCTCGATGCGAACCGCGCGCCCACGCTCGCAGTGAGCAGCCACGCTGTGACAGTGGGCCAGACCCTGAGCCTGCCGGTGCAACTGGGCGGTAGCGGCGCCGGCGGCATCTACGCCAGCGATCCGGACGGCGCGGCGCAGACCGCCGCGCTGACGGTGAGCTTCAGCGGCCTGCCCGAGGGCGCCAGCTACGACGCCCAGGCCAGCCGCCTGAACTGGACGCCTGGCCCCGGCCAGGTTGGCGACTTCGTGATCACCGCCCAGGTAAGCGATGGGCAATCCACGGTGCGCAAGACCTTCACCGTGCGCGTGGTGGCTGACGCTTCGGCCAACGCGCCGGCCATCCTGATCGACAGCGTGCCCAGCACGCCGGCCCTGCCCGGCCAGACTGTGCTGGTCACCGTGCGCGCGAGCGGCTTCAGTCCGATCGCCAACACGGTGGTGCAGGTGCGCGGTGCGGCGCTCGGCAGTGACCAGTGGCAGACCGTGGCGCTGGATGCCAGCGGCCGCTTCCACCTGCAGGCGACACAGCCAGGCCTGATCGACGTGCGCGTGACTGCCACCGATGCCGACGGTTTCAGCGGCACGCAGCTCGGCCAGTTGCGCGTGCGCGATCCGGCCGATACCCAGGCGCCCGCGCTCCAGTGGCTCGGCGCCCTCGCCGGCGCCACCGTGGCCGGCCAGCCGGTGGAAATGGACGTGCCGACCACGCTGCAGGCCTCGCTGCAGGAACTGCAGTTGATGGGCTATCGCCTTGAGATCGCCGCCGCCGGCAGCGATCAATGGCAGACACTGGCGCAGCAGAACGATGCTGCCGTTAGCGTCAATCAGGCGCTCACGCTGGCCACGCTGGATCCGGCGCTGCTGCGCAACGGCGCGTATCAGTTGCGCCTCACCGCGTGGGATCTCAGCGGCCGCACCAGCGAGATCGATGCGCGCGTAATTGTCGACACCGAGCAGAAGAGCTTCGCCCAGCAGAACGCGGCTGATGCCACGTTCCAGCTCGGCGGTCATGCCTTCACCGTCAATCGCGGGCTCGGCAGTGATCCGGGCGCGGCCTTCGGCAACTGGGGGCTGAGCGGTTTCGACACTGGCCTGAGTAGCGACCAGTTGCCCACCACCGCCACTGGCGCCATCGCCGCGTGGACGATCGGCTCGCGCGTGTGGCTGCGCATGCCCGACAACCTGGGCGACGCCAACGCTGCGATCTGCAATCTCAGCTTCACCCTCGGCACCAGCGCGACCACCCTGCCCGGCGGCGCCGGCGCACCGGTGGTCTACCAGACCAGCTTCGGCAGCGACCAGGGCTGGCAGCTGCAAGCGATCAATGGCAGCAACCTGCAGCGCCAGGGCAGCCACCTGTACGACCAGCTCACCGGCCTGCCGTGGGTGCCGGGCGGTTATGTGCTCACCGCGCCCGATAGCACGCACTACAGCCTTGATGCGCAGGGCAAGCTCACTGGCGTGGCCTTCGCCGATGGCACGCAGTGGCTGGTCTCCGACGCGGGCGTCGCCCTGGTCGGCGGCCGCGCCAGCGATCGCGTTGACATCGTGCGCGACACGCAGGGACGCATCGTCCGCATCACTGGCCCTCTCGACGCCAGCGCCAACACGCGCAGCATCGTCTACCGCTACGACGCGCAGAACCGCCTGATCCTGGCGCGCGCGCTGGACGACAACGCCATGGGCACACCCTATGGCTACGACGGCAGCGGACAGCCTTATCAGGACACGATAAGCGCCAACCTCGGCACCGCGGCCGATTGGCTCGGCAACAGCAGTGCCAATCAGTGGAGCGGCAGCCTGGCGACGGGACAGACCACCACGCTGGCCTTCCAGGTGCGCGACAGCGAACTGGCTTCGACAATCAAAGTGCCGGGTGGCCAGGGCGCCATCTTGTTGGCGATCAGCGTGCAGTTCGGCGACGCTTCGTCAGACCTGCAGATAGTCGGCGGCGAAGTGCTGGGCAGCACCCTGCACAACGGCGTGCGTACCGTGCTGGTGCGCGTGACCGAGGCCGGCATGAAGCTGATCCGCCTGAGCGGCACGGGCAGCGCGAACATCAGCGTGTCCGTAGTGGGCGATCTCAATCGCGACGGACGGATCGACGGCGCAGACAGCGCCGCGTGGAACCAGGACGCCGCAGCGGCGGCGGCCACGGGCGACCTCAACGGCGACGGCGTGATCGACGCCAGCGACCGCCAGTTGCTCTACGCCAACTACGGCTGGCGCGCCAACCTGCCGCCAACAGCGGTGGTGGCGGCGCCCACGCTGACTCACGCCGGGCTGGACGTGGGTATCCCGCTGTCCGCGATCGCGCTCGATGGCGAGGGCGATGCGCTGTACTGGCGCGTGCTCAACGCCACCCATGGCACGGCCAGGCTGAGTGGCGACGGCTTGTCGGTGATCTTCTCGCCTGATGCCGGCTACACCGGCCCGGTCAGCGTGTACGTGATCGCCGATGACGGCTTCGGGGCCAGTGCCCCGATCCAGCTCAACATCAACGTCAGCGGCGCGAAGATCACCGGCATCCATCTGCAGCCGCTGCCCGACCTGGGTGCCGGCCAGTCCGCGCCGATCGTTGCGACAGTGGACTTCGAGGATCAGCAAGGCGTCGACGTCAGCGCCGCGCCCGGCTACCTGCACCTGGAGATCGCCGACCTCGGCGGGCTCGCGCTGACTGACAACGCACCGGTACAGATCGATCCGGCCACCGGCATCCTGCGCTGCATCGGCGCCGGCCCGGCCCTGCTCGTCGCTACCCGCACCGATACCGACGGACACGTCGTGCGCACGGTGCAGGCGATCAACGTTTATCTCCCCGACGACGGCGCGCTGGCCGGCGGCGAGGACATGAGCGATCCCAACATTCCGAACGCTGCGCCGGACGTCTATCCGGGTTCGCTGACGCTGACTCCGGGCGGCACGCGCCAGCTCAAGGTGACCCTGGCTGACGACAACGGGCAGCCCGTCGACGTCAGCCAGGCCTCGCAGTCGGCGCATACCGGCACGCGCTACTACTCCAGCGACGAGAGCATCGCCACGGTCAGCGCCGATGGCGTGATCACCGCACTGAAGGCGGGTCACGTGGTGATCTCGGTGGTGCACCTGCAAGAACTGATCGATGCCGGCGGCAGCAGCTCCATGCAGTACATCGGCCAGACCGACGTCGAACTCAACGTGCAGCCGCCTGCGCAGGTGGGTGATGCGGGCACGCCGGGTACGCCGGCGAGCGTGGTCGTTGCGCACGACACCGGCGGTGCCGTGGCCGATGCCACTGGCGAGACGGTGATGATCGGTGCCGGCGTGCTCAAGAGCGACACGCCGGTGTCGATCAGCCGCGTCAACGTGGCGGACGTCACCGACCGCACCGGCATGGCACCGCCCCTGCCGGACACGCTGGACACAATGGCAGCTTTCCATCTGGACATCGGCGCGCAGACCACCAATGCCCCGCTGCAGCTGAGCATTCCGCTGCAGACCACGGCCGGCTGGAACGTCGGCGACGAAGTGCTGTTCCTGCGCCGCGGCATCATCACTGACGCCATCGGCGTAGTGCACGACGTGTGGTGGGTGGTCGACAACGGCCACATCGGCGCCGACGGTGCCGCGCATACGGCCTCGCCGCCCTACTCGGGCGTGTCGGCCACCGGCGACTACATCATCGTGCGCAACACCAAGGTGGACGCGCACACCGGCGCGGTCACCGTGCAGGGCGCGGGCGTCAACATGTACGCGCTATGGGCCGGTCCGCTGGCCTTCGCCACCGGTGCCGCGATGGGCATGGGCGGCATGCTGGCCGGCGCGGCGGCGGCCACCGAGATCATCGGCATCCTCGCCACGCAAGCGATGCCGCTGTACGCGGTGAACTGGTCGTTCGACGGCGCCTACAACGACATCGGCGCGATCCAGACCAATATCGACTCCAGCGGCAACCTGACGCTCAGCGTGAGCTCCAGCACCGGCAGCGGTGGTGGCGGCACGCAGCCGGGCGGCGGCGGTGGCAGCAATACCGGCGGGCTGAACGTAGACCGCCAGTTCATTTACCAGTCGGAGCGCAACGCAACCGACGATGCGGTCAGCGTCCCGGCCAGCGGCACCAGCGGTGTCACGGTGGCGCACGGCTTCGACCTCGGCGCGCGCAACAACCACGACTTGGTAAGCCTCGGCCTGGCCCCCGACCTGATCACCCGCCTGGCTCCCTATCTGGGCCTGCAGCGCAACGCGGCGGCGACCTATCTGGCCGCGCATCCGCTGGTGCTGAGTACGCCGGACGAAACGGCCATCGACGATGCCGTGTTTAACGATATGGCCAGGCGCCTGCAGCAGGATTTCGACCCGGCCAGCTCCACGCCGTTCCACTCACTGCCGGGCAATACGCAGACGGCGATCATGGACCTGATGTACCAGTACCAGAGCCTGCCGAACAAGACACCCAGCTTCTTGGCGGACATCACCAGCGGCAACTGGGATGCCGCGGTGGCCGAACTCAAGAACTTCCACGACGCCTACCCGACACGGCGACATCGCGAGCAGGCGCTGATCCAGGCCGACATCGACAGCGGGTTGATCCCGGGCACGATGAGCAACGGCCAGCCCAACCACGTGGCGACCACGCCGCGCACCCCGGTCACGCCGGGTGTGCTGCAGGTGACCGGCATGCAGATCGCCAACGGCAAGCTGCTGATCCAGATGAGCGGCCTGCGCGGTCCGGCCGGCGGCCCCACGGCCGGCCTACCGGCGAAAATCCGCCTGTGGCTGTCGCCTGATGATCTGGAGATCGACGCGCAGGGCAATGCCAAGTCCGACAACTGGAACGGCCAGGCGACACAGCAGCAAGGCATTCGTGCCTGGCTGAGCCTGGGCGACTTCGACATCCTGTCCGACACGCAGACCTTCACCGTCGACCTGCCGGCCGGTATCGCGCTGAGCCTGCACGAGGTCACCGCCGAGCGCATGGTGCAGGCGCCTTCCACGCCGGATTCGCCCGGCGCGGCGGCATGGGTCACCGATGGCGATCCCGCCGCCGCGACCATCAATCCACAAAGCAACTACAGCGCGATCACTACCAGCTCGCAGATCCAGATCATCCGCGACGGCAAAGTGGTCAATCAGCTGCCATTCCTGGACGACAACGGGCAGCCGACCTTCGTCGGCGGCGGCAAGTCGCACCAGATTGTCTTCAACGGTGACCAGACTTTGATGTTCGTGTCCGGCAACGCCGGGCAGATCTACATCGTCGATACCTCCGTGATGAAGATCGTGCAGGTCTTCCACCTGCCCGGCTCGCACGACAACCTGTCCAGCCTCGCCGTCTCCGGCGACTGGATGTACGTGGCCGAAGGTGGCTCGTTTGCGGCCGGCAATGGCAATCACCGTCTGCTGCGCGTCAATATTGACGAGACCTCGGCCGACTTCCTGAAGACCCAGCAGATCCAGCTGCCCGACGCACTGAGCGGTGCCAACGAAGCGTTCGGCTACGTCGACCTAGCCGTGGTCAATGGCGCGCACTCGTACCTGGCTGTGGCGACGGCGAAGTACCCACTGGGTATCATCGCGACCGGACACGGCGTGTCTGGCGACGTCTTCATCATCGACCTGAACTTGCTCGATAACGACTCGCCCGACCACGGCGCGGCCAAGATCGGTGACGGCGGCCTGCGCGTAGTCAGCTTCGGCACCAACACCGGCAAGGGGCCGCAGTACCTGACCGCGGTATCCAGCGTGGTCACCCAGCAGAACGGCGTAGCGGTAATCACTCAGGTGCGCTTCCTGCTGAGTGATTCGTTCGACTACGACGCCGGCCTGTCCACGCTCAGCATCGATGTGGGGCCGGATGGTGCCATGAGCGCGGTCAATACCGCCAAGGTGTGGATGACCGGCGTACCCGACGGTCAGGCCTCGGTCTCGCGCTTCAATGACAAGTACCAGCTCAACATCCAGCGCGCGCAGAGTCCTCTGCTGGTCAACTACCAGGGCACCGAGTACGCGATCGTCGCGGACTACTACGTGGTCTTCAACGATCCGGGCTATTCGACCGGCGCTATCAACAACAAGCAGGCCGGCGGCAAGATCGGCATCATCAAGGACCCGTTCGGCGCGCATCCGGAATACCTGGGCGCCACCACGCCGATCATCGACGCCTCGATCAACTCGCTGATGCTCGATCCGACCGGCACGCAGCTGTGGGCGGACGTGCGCAACTGGCCGATCGGCGACAACAACAGCCCGCCGCCGAACGGCGTGCTGATCTGGAAGCTGCAGGACCTGTTGCAGGCGGCGATAGACAACTCCATCGCCAAGCAGGGCAACCCGCGGCCGATCCCGGTCGACGAAAAGCGCGGCACGAACGGCAACACGCAGACGGTGACGCCGGTCAAGGTCGACACCGGCTGGCTGTTCGGCATGGCCTCGGCCGGCCAGAACGTCACGGTCAACGTGAGCGATACCCTGCGCTACGGCGACGTATCGCGCATCGACCTGCTGGCCCTGATCAAGAAGTACGCGCCGCAGTACGCCAGCAGCGTCATCAACTTCACCGCCAGCGGCGTGCAAGTGAACGCGGACGACGCCATTCTGGCCAAGGACGCCAACGGCAAACTGATCAGCGCGGCGACCGATACCGACCAGACCCACTCAGGGGCGGCCGGGGCCACGCTCGCCAACTACCCGGCGGGCCAGTTCGCCACCTCGGGCGTGCTGTTCCTGCTGCCGACGCTGTCGCAGGCTGACGTCAACCTGCTGCGCAACGGCGGTCACCTCGCCAATCGCACCATCACCCTGCATGTGTCGGGTGTATCGGTGAACGGCCAGGCGGCGCCGGGCTTCGACATCGTGATTAAGATCGCCGATTACGACAACTCGAATAACCCGCAGCTGTTCGGTGACCGCCCTGCCAGCAATCCCGGCTACTCCGATATGAAGCTGTCCGGTCCGGTATCCGTCGGCGCCAAGGGCACGCTCGACGTGTACAAGCTGGAGCAGCGCCTGAAGTACCTGGGCTATCCGGCTTACGGCGTCTATGGCGATGGCCAGTCCAACACCACGCTGCGCGAGTTCAAGGTCGATGGCGTATGGGATGTGGCGGACTCCTACGCTGCCTTCCTGTTCGATCACGTGGTGATCTACGGCAGCGCGCCCGGCACTCTCCAGTTGATTCCGCACGACAAGCACGATGCGGCGCACACCATGCCGAACCTGCTGTCGGCCGCGCAAGCCTTCACTGTGCAGGCCACGGGCCCCATGCTCAACTACTTGAGCGCATGGAACGCCCCGCACTGGGTGAACGTGTGGCGCTCGCTGGGCGGCGCCAATGACACCGCGCACGGCACTGTCAGCGGCACCAACGGCAGCGTGTGGCTGAAGGACGGCACGGAGTCTGACGTCGAGCACTACGGTACGAGCTGGGCGCGCGACCTGCTGATGGCCTGGGAGCTGACCGCCTCGGCGCGCAGCGCGATCGGTCTGGGCACGGCCACGCAACTCTCGCTCAACGGCATCAGCGACGAGGACTTCATCCTCACCTCCAACGACCACAAGACCCACGACGTCGGCATGGCGCTGGACATCGGTATCGACCCCAGTGCTTCCAGCAACATCAACACTCACAACCCCAACCTGGCTGCTCCGCCGGCGGGCCTGACGCCCGACCAGCTCGTCAACTTCTGGGCCGGCAATACCGCTATCGCGGGTGTCACCCTGCCGCCGGACGACCAGCGCCTCAACAGCGGCCTGCGCATTCTCGAGCAGAACCTGCTGGCGATGCTGATGCTGACCCACCAGGCACAGGGCAACTCGATCTTCAGTGCGATCCCGGTGGTCAACGCGGTGCCGGGCCAGGGCGGCGCAAGCTCGCTCGACGCCACGCGTGCCGCGCTGTTCGGCAACCTCACGCAATTCATCTACGTGGGTACCACGTCGGGGAACTACACCGACGATCGCCGCGCGCTCAATTCCGTGGCCGCCGCCCTGGGTGCCGCCGACGCGGCTCGCTATGGACGCTTTGTGGCGCCGCACGACCGGCACTTCCATATCAACCTGAAGCCGCCGACAGCGATCAAGATCGCGCCGCCGCCCGCGCACCAGGACACCGTCGACGGCACCGCCCCGGCAGCAGCCGACCCGGCCGCCACCGCCAGCACCCAGCAGTCGGTCAGCGCACTGGCGCCCACCGTGGTCGCGGTGTGGAACGCACTGACCGGCGGCGTATCCGGCCAGTGGCTGCAGGTCTGGCAGACCGCCACGGCGCAGTTGCAGACCGGTGAAGCCGGCGAGACCGCGGGTGGCGTCACCACGCTCGACGTGGATGCCGCCGGGCATGGCTGGTACATCAACGCAAGCAACGACGACTTCCTGCCCACCGCCGATCCGAACGTATGGATCGCGCGTCCCGGCAGCGCGGCCGAAGGCAAGCTCGACATGCTCACGGTGCTGTTGCACGAGTACGGTCACGCGCTCGGCCTCGATCACAGCGCTGCCTCTAGCGACCTGATGAACGCCGTACTGACCCCGGGCGTGCGCCGCGTGCCGTCCTCGGCCGACGTCGCCGCCCTGCTGGCTATGGTGCGTGCGGCGATGCCGGCGGCATCCGGCACCGGCATGGTCGGCGGCCAGGCCATCGTGGTGACGAGCGGCACCAACGCCTCGACGCCTGCCACCACCACCGCGCAGGCTCAAGTGGCAGCCAACCCGACACTGGAGCATGGTGACTTCTCCAGCGTCGCGGGCTGGACCACCAGCGGTGCGGTGAGCATCGCCGACGGCACCGCCGTGCTCGGCGAATCGACCCATCAGCAGGCCCGCCTGACCCAGGCCTTCGTGGTCGGTGCCAACGACCGCTTCCTGCGCTTTACCGTGGGCGGTGTGGCCCTGCAGAACCCGGGCGACATGCCCGAGGACGCCTTCGAAGCCGCGCTGCTGGATGCGGTGACGGGCGCGTCGCTGGGTGGCGCCATCGACCTGAACCGCACCGACGCCATGCTCAATCTGCAAGGCGATGGCAGCGCGCATCTGGGCCAGGGCGTCAGTTACGTCACGAATACCGACGGCAGCCGCACCTACCTGGTCGACCTGCGCGGCATCGCCGCTGGCACCGCAGTCAATCTGTCCTTCGACCTGATCGGCTTCGGCCCCGCCGGCAGCCACGTCACTGTCAGCGACGTCGCCCTCATGGGGCTGCCGCAGGCCAACGACGATCTGATCAAGGGACAGGAAGACAGCGCCGTCAACGTCAACGTACTCGGCAACGACGCGAACGCGACCGGCGCCACGCCCACCATCGTTACCGGGCCTGCGCACGGCACGCTGGCGCTCAACGCCGACGGCAGCTTCACCTATACGCCGGACGCGCTGTACTACGGCAACGACAGCTTCACTTACCTGCTCAACAACGGTAAGGCGCAGTCCAACGTTGCCACCGTCAATCTCGCTATCGCGCATGTGAACCATGCACCGAACGCGAACAACCTGACGGTGACGCTGCAAGAGGACGGCACCGCCATCGTCGACCTGCACCAGCTGACCTCGGATGTGGATGGCGATGCCCTCACCTACCGCATCGTCAACCAGCCACAACACGGCTCGCTGACGCAGAACGCAGACGGCACCTTCACCTATGTGCCCAGCTCGCTGTTCTACGGCGACGACAACTTCACCTATGTGGCCAACGACGGCACCACCGACTCGCCGACAGCCACCGTCAGCCTGGTGGTGATCCACGTCAACCACGCGCCGATCGCCGTCAATGCCCAGGTGCACACCCTGGAGGACCAGGCACTTGCCGGCCAGGTCATGAACTACGGCACTGACGTGGATGGCGATCCGCTGACCGCCACCCTGGTGAACGGACCGCAGCACGGCACGCTCACCTTCAACGCGGACGGCAGCTTCACCTACACGCCTGGCTCGCTGTATCGCGGCACCGACAGCTTCAGCTACCAGCTGAGCGACGGTCAGCTGAGTTCGGGCGTCGCCACGGTCACCATCACCATGGATCCGGTGAACCACGCACCGGTGGCGAACGATGTCGCCACCACGGTGGCCGAGGAAGGCGTGCTGTCGATCGATCCACGCAGCGGTGCCAGCGATATCGACGGCGATGCACTGAACACGGTGATAGTCAGCGGCCCGCAGCACGGCACACTGACCCGCCTCGCGGACGGCACCTATCAGTACGCGCCCAACGCGCTTTACCGTGGCGACGACAGCTTCACCTACAAGGTCAACGACGGCGCGCTGGATTCGAACGTCGCCACCGTGAAGATCTCCGTGACGCCGATCAACCATGCCCCGACCGCAAGCAACGCGAATGCAACGCTGCCCGAGGACGGCAATCTCACGCTGGATCCACGCACCGATGCCAACGACGTGGATGGTGATTCGCTGACCGCGATCATCGTCAACGGCCCGAGCCACGGCACCCTCACCCAGAATGCGGACGGCAGCTTCACCTACGTGCCCAATGCGCTGTACCGGGGCACGGATAGCTTCAGCTACAAGGTCAACGACGGTACGACCGACTCCAACATCGCCACCATCATGCTGACCGTCACACCGGTGAACCATGCACCGGTGGCGAAGGACGGCAGCGCGAGCGTGGCGGAGGACGGCGCGGTGTCGGTCGATCCTCGCGCGAATGCGAGCGATGTGGATGGCGACCCGCTGTCGGTGGTCATCGTCAGCGGTCCGACTCACGGCACGCTGGTGCGCAATACGGACGGCAGCTACAGCTATACGCCGACCACGTACTACGCCGGCAATGACAGCTTCACCTATAAGGTGAACGACGGCACGGTGGATTCCAACGTCGCCACCATCGTGCTCACTGTCACACCGGTCGATCACGCACCGGTGGCGGTGAACGACACGGCTGCGACCGACCAGGGTGTGCCGGTGGTCGTCAACGTGCTCGCCAATGACAGTGACATCGACAACAGCACCGGCGTGAACGCTGGCTCTGGCCGTGCAGCCAACGCGGGCCTGACAGCGCGCGTCATCAGCCAGCCGGCCAACGGCACGCTCACGATGAACGCGGACGGCACCATCACTTACACGCCAAAGGCAGCGTTCAGTGGCAACGACAGCTTCAGCTATGTCGCCAACGACGGCCAGCTGGACTCGGCGCTTGCCTCGGTCACCATCACGGTGCGCGCGACCAACCATGTGCCGGTGGCGAATGACGATGTGTTCAATGGCAAGCAGGGCCAGGCACTGAGCTTCAACCCGCTGACGAACGACACAGACGCCGACGGCGATCCGCTGTCGCTGGTCATCGTGTCCGGCCCGACCCATGGCCAGCTGACGCGCAACAGCGACGGCAGCCTGAGCTACACGCCCACCACCAACTGGTATGGCACCGACACCCTCACCTACCAGGCCAGCGACGGTAAATCGCTATCCAACGTGGCGACGGTACGTCTGATCATCGCCTCCGCCAACCAGCCTCCGGTGGCCGCTAACGACAGTGCGTCCGTACACAACAACCAGACCGCGGTAATCCGTGTGCTGGCCAACGACACGGACCCCGATGGCGATGCACTGACTTCGCGCCTGGTCGGTGGACCGAAGCACGGCACAGTGACGCACAACGCCGATGGCAGCTTCAGCTACACGGCGCAGTGTGGCTACATGGGTACCGACACGTTCACCTACGTCGCCAACGACGGCAAGGTGGATTCCAACCTGGCCACGGTGACGATTACTGTGCTTGGCCCCAACCTGCCGCCGCTGGCATTCGACGATGCGGCGTACGTGAACGAAAACGGGTCGGTGAAGATCAATCCGGTTGCCAACGACTGGGATCCAAACGGAGACAAGCTCACCGCACACCTCCTGTGCGGAC
Source organism: Dyella sp. OK004 (assembly GCF_900114495.1). Lineage (GTDB taxonomy): Bacteria > Pseudomonadota > Gammaproteobacteria > Xanthomonadales > Rhodanobacteraceae > Dyella_D. Next base: position 629,334 of record NZ_FOZI01000003.1, read on the forward strand.
CGAGCCACGGTACCCTGTCGCTCAACGGCGATGGCACCTACACCTATACGCCGGACGCGAACTGGTACGGCCTCGATGGCTTCGTCTATGCGGCCAACGACGGCCAGTTTGATTCCAACCCGGCAACGGTGTGGATCCGCGTGGCGCACGTCGATCAGCCACCGGTCGCCAACAACGACGCCTTCACCGTTCGTGCCGGCCAGCCGACCCGTATCGATGTGCTGGCGAACGACACGGATGAGGATGGCGACGATCTCGATGCCACCGTCGTCAATGCACCCAAGCACGGCACGCTGACGCTCAACTGCGACGGTAGCTTCAGCTACACCGCGCAGGCTGGCTTCGTAGGCACGGACAGCTTTGTCTACGTCGCCGACGACGGTGAACTGAAGTCCGCGCCCGCCACGGTCACCCTCACCGTGCTTGCTCCCAACCATGCACCAGTCGCCAAGAACGACCAGGCCACCACCAACGCCGGCACGCCGGTACGCATCAACGTGCTCGGCAATGACACCGACGCGGATGGCGACAAGCTGACGTCCCGCATCGTCTGCAGCCCCTGCCACGGTGTGCTCAGCCTCAACAGCGACGGCACCTACACCTACACGCCGAACAAGGGCTGGTATGGCACCGACAGCTTCAGCTATCGCGACAGCGATGGTCAGGCTGATTCGAATGTGGCGATGGTTTGCATCTCGGTCTTGCCGGTCAACCACGCACCGACGGCACGCAACGCCAGCTTCCAGGTGCAGAGGGACGGCAGTGTGCGCATCGACTTCAGCTGCCTGATCGACGACGTGGATGACGACTGCCTGACGCTGAGCCCGGGCAAGGCTGCACACGGCAGCCTGAGCCGCAACTACGACGGCACGTACACCTATCGGCCCGCCTATGGCTACACGGGCACCGACGGGTTCGCGTACACCGTCAGTGACGGCAAGCTCAGTGCCACCGCCACCATCAGCCTCAACGTGATCGCCAATGGCGGTTGCTGGAACGGGCAAAGCGTGATGGTGGCCGCAAGTGCGCAAACCTATGGATGGTCGGCGAGCAGCAGCGGCTATATCGTGGTCCGGCGCGCCAACACCGACAGCGATACCGCGCAGGCGATCGATTGGCAGGGCGATGCCAGCTCGGCCATCGGCAGCTCGGCGAACGTCGGCGGCGCCTGGTGGGACGCCCTGGTGGCCGAGCCGCTGCCGACGTCGGATGATCTGGCGGCGCAGAGCGGTCTGGTGGTGAAGCGGCTGAACTGAGCGAACGGCCCCGGCGATCCACGCGATCGCTGGGGCCGTCTGTCCATGCGGATCCACACCACACCTGCAACGAGTCTCGAATGAATCGACCGATACTGGCCTGCATGCTCGTCCTTGCCGCGGCCACCGCCGCCGCGCAATCACCTCCGGCCACGCCAATCGGGGACGGTGCAATCTGGCTGGGCGAATACATTCCTAGCGCCTATCCGGCGCGCCTGCGTTCCGGCATGCCCTTCAGCGACAGCCAGGATCCGCCTGGGCCGGGCGCGCGCGCTACACAGCCGCTGTCCGCACTGCGGCCTTGGGGTTTTCTTCGTGGAGGGCAGTTCGTCGGCGTCGGCGCGCCGCTGCGCGGCACGGCCATGGATGCCTACGGCAAAGCGCTTTTGCGCTGTGCCGCGGACAAGCCGGACACACGCGCCGCATGCCGCCTTGCGGTCGCTGAAGGCAAGCTTGGATTCCACACACAGGAACTGCGCGACCTGACGTGGTACTGCGGCGCCGGCCGGATCGACACGCGCGATGCTACGGCCGCATTCCAGGACAGCGCGGATGGCGTACCTACCGAGGTGCCGGTGCGCGAGCTGTCGCTGGCGGCGACCACCGTCGACTGCGGCAAGCTCATCACCTCGGGTTTTTCGGGCGACCCGGCGATTCCCGTCAGCACCTCGACGCATGCCAGCGTCCAAGCCTTCCAGCCGCTGGAAGATCTGATGCCGGGCAACCAGGTCGCCGCCCTGCGACATCGTCTGTGGCCGACGGTCCGCCAGGCCCTGGTGGACCAGACGCGCGCGCAGCTGGCGGATGCTTTGGCGCGTGCCGCCTACGAACAGCAATGCAAGCAGCCGGGCTTGTCCGGTCGCGACGTGCAGTTCGCCCCTATCGCCGACCTGTCGAAGGCGCCCCTGGAAGACTATGCCCGCAGCGGTGCCGACGTCGCCCGGATGTGGCAGCTCGCCCGCGTGGACGACAAGCGGCGGCTGATCTTCGTGAAGCTATGGGCCAATGTGCTGCTGCCGGGCGTTACCCAGGGCGACTGTCCGGCGACCGTGCGGGCCAACGCGTGGATCATGGATGACGGCACGGAGGGCGGACGCAGGCTGCGCAGTCCGGCAACCGGCGTCTCCGCACCAAATGCGCTGCTGCATGTCGAGGACGGCGTGTACGTCATCAACCGGCTCGATGGGCATCTCGACCTGGGCATGCCGGAGAACGACGAAACGCCGGCCCCGCAGCTCTCCATCGAGCAGCTGACGCCGGAAGGCCTGAAGCGTCTGGGCTATCCGGGCTATGGGCCGGATAATCCGCAGCCCGCTCACGGCCTGCCCGTGGGTTACGCACACTGATCTGGCACACCGACTCAATCAGGAATCTTGCTTGCCCATGCTCCGATCGAACCCTCTGTCCATCGCCACCTCGTTATGGGTGGCCTTCGCGCTCCACCTATTGCTCGCAACACTGCCGGTGGCCGCCGCCGAAGCGCCTGCCGGCATCGCCTGCGCGCGTGCGGGCCAGGGCGTGGAAGCATCGATCTGCGAGCATCCCGAATTGCTGGAAGCGGACAAGCGTATCGCCGTCGCCTTCGGCCACCTGCGCGCGGCCTTCCAGGGCGAGGACGCCGCCAGCTTCGTCGCCGGCCAGAAGCTCTGGCTGATCGAGCGCAACAACTGCACCAATGCCAAGGCGACGGGCGAGTTTCCGGATGTCAGCAGTTGCCTCGCCAACCGCATGGAGGAAAGGGCCAACCTGCTCGAGCACCTGGCCCCCACCCACGAAGCGTTGATGACCACTGTCGCGAGCTATCGCTTCGTCGAGCCGGCGTACGTCGACCAGTTCGCCGCGTCTTACGAAGGACACAAGGTCAAGGCCGTCGGCTCCCTGCTACTGGATGCTTGCGACAACCGCCATACGGCGTCGCTCGATGGCCACATTCAACACAAGGGCGCCAGCCTGCCGGTGCGTTTCGCCGTGCTGGAGCCGGTGCAGGTCGAGGCGCTTTGCCACCAGAAGCCCTTCGCGTGGTGGACGGGCACGATCCAGCTGGAGCACGGCAGGCCGTACTTACTCATCTCCGAAAGTCGATGAAACAATCGCAGAGGCAATCGACCTTATGGAAAGACGAGACCACAGTACGAGGTCGAAACTGCGAAAGACGTCCTTGCTGAAAGTGGCCCCGCTCGCATGCGCACTGATGGTCCATCCGGGGCTGCACGCGCAGACGTACTTCGGGAATCGCATCGAGGGCACGCTTTGCCAGGCCGGCGAAACCGTCATGTTTTCCTGCAATTCAGCGCAAAAGAAGATCGCTGTATGCGCCCGTGCAAACAGTGACTCTCCGTTTGGCGAACTACGCTATCGCTTTGGTAGCGACGACCGGATAGAACTTGAGTTTCCCAAGCACCCTGCCCCTCTCGCTTCCTATGCTTCGGGAAATCGGTTGGGTGACGGCTTTCGCGGAATGCTCAGTTATCTGCATTTGCGCAATGGTGACACCACCTATTCGGTCTACTTCGAGGCCGTCGCCCCCACCTACAGCGGTGAGGATGCCCACGAAACGAGCGGTGTCATCGTCGAAAGCAAGGGAAAGATCGTGGCCAGACGGATATGCGACCGCAGTGGGCGCACCCACTCCGGCATGCTGGACGATCCGAAATTCCTGGGCGTGGCACTGCCGCCCGACACGCAAGGACTCAGCGGTTTTCCCAACTATCACCCGTAAGGAGTGTCGCGTGCCGCCCTACGACTCCGGCGGCACGATCATCACGCCATGCAGCCCTTCCCGCTGCGCGAGTCCCGGACCGAACTGCATCACGTGCCCGTCCTTCATCACCACCGTGTAATCGGTGTGTGTGACGGACAGGCGCGAGCGATGCCGGGCCAGGTAGGTGTAGACCTCAAAGTCACCGACGGTGCGGACGGCATCGGGACGTCCAAGTGTGGCGATAACCTGTTCCCGGCTACTGCCCGGATCGAGTGTGGTGATTTTCTGGCCGGTGGTGTGACAGCCGGCCAAGGCGACCGCCAGTACGGCCGCTCCCATGATGCGCTTCATGACTCCCCCTGAGACTGGCGAACGATACGCCGAGCGCTGGCGAACAGTCCTGATGGTAGCGCAAACATGTGACGTCCAGACCCTCCAAGCCGGACGCAAAAACTTACGCCAGACTTGCCTTCGCCGTCCCTTGGCAGGGTCTGCGGGACGGTGCCAGAATGACGTTGCTTCAGGGGGATTTACTGAACCAATGACGATTCAGGGCATCGCGCCTGCGCGCTGTCCGGTTCGTTGTTGCGGCCCATGACGGGTCCGCCTCTCCCTCGGACACAGCGAAGGGATTTGAGGTGCGACGCGAAGTTACTTACGTCAACGACAGGGATGCGGTCCGGTTCGACCCGCCCCTTCCCGCGCGCGCATCACTCTGCTTGCGAGCTGCCCTGGCATGCACATGTCTGTTCGTTGCGATGCCCGCATTGGCGAGCACTGCGGTGAATTCGCTCGGCGAACTTTTCAGCATCGCGCACGAAAGCGAGCCGGGCTACAAAGCGGCCAGGGCCAATCTGGATGCTTCGCGCGCACGCACACGGCAGGCGTTCGGCGCCATGCTGCCGCAGGTTTCCGCAACCGCCAGCACCAATGGCAATCGCCGCCGCTACGAGTCGTTGGATCGCATCACGCGCACCATGCACGACCGTTATCACGGCACCACCGATCAGCTCAGTCTTACCCAGCCGATCTGGCGTGCGGCGAACGTGGCCAGCCTGCGCCAGGCGCACGAGTCAGCGCAGCAAGCGCAATACCAGCTGGAAGATGCCGAACAACAGCTTTATCAGAAGCTGGCAACGGCGTGGTTCGACCTGATGGAAGCGCGTGACGCAGTGGAGTTCACCACCGCGCAGCGCGACGCCTTGCATGCGCAATGGGACATCGCCCGGCGCGGCGCCGAGCTCGGTGCGCAAGGCGAACCGCAGGCCGACGATGCGCGCGCCAAGTACGAAGAAGCCAGCGCCGACGAAGCCTCGGCCGAACTCGACCTGGCCACCAAGCTCGCGGCGCTCGAGCAATGGGTCGGGCCGGCCGAAGATCTAAAGCAGCCCCATCTCATCGACAACATGGAATTGCCCAATCTGCTCGGCGACGATCTTGAGCCATGGATGACCATGATCGACACGCATAGCCCCGCCCTGCGCGCCGCCGCTCGTGCGGTGGCGGCGGCGGATGAGGAAGTGAGCAAGCAGCGCGCCGGTCATCAGCCCACGCTGGACATGGTGGCCAGCTATGGCAACAACGACCAGAACGTCGGCAACTTTCCCGGCCAGCCGGGCTATCACATCCGCACACTCACCGTCGGGTTACAGCTCAACGTGCCGCTGTATTCGGGCGGCACTCAGTCGGCCAAGGTGGCCGAGGCGATCGCGCTGCGCGACAAGGCCAGGGACGATCTCGAAGCGGCGCGACGACAAGCCACGGTTGGCGTGAAGACAGCTTTCTTTAGCTGGCGCGCGGGCCTGGCCAAGGCTCGCGCGTCGAAGATCGCCATCAGCGCCGCCGAGAAAGCACTGGCCGTCGCCGAACGCGGCAGTGCACGTGGTCTGAAGACCGAGGCCGACGTACTGGCTGCCCGCCAGCAGATCGCCGCATCACGCCGCGACATGCGAAAGGGGCGCTATCAGCAGCTCACGTCGTACATCAAGTTGAAGGCGACCCTCGGCGATCTGAGCCGGGTCGATATCGACGAGCTCGATCAATGTTTCGTGGCGCAGCTGACGGACATGCCATCCACCGCTGCGTTGCATGACGGGAGTGCGCCATGAACGCCTTGCCTCGCGCCGGCGACATGACTGCCGACGCCACCACGTTGTTGGCAGGTGCGTGGCAGCGTTTCACCGGCGCGCGCACCTCCGCCGAGTTCTGCGACGGCTGGCTGGCCTTGATCCGGGAAAAATTTCCGGACATCGCGCAGGCAGCCATCCTGGTCGAATCGAACGACGGCCAGAGTTTCGTGCCGATTGCTGTCTGGCCCGCGGCCAACACTGACATGGCACGCATGGGCGGTGCCGCGCAGCGCGCGATGGTGGAACGCCGCGTCATCGTGCAACCGTGTGAAGAACCAGCGGGCTTGTGGCATGTCGCCACACCCATCGCCGTTCACGAGCGTATCGCGGGCACGGTCGTTATCGAAGCCGCGCTCAGCGAAGGCAGCATGCCAGCGCTGCTGCGCGAATTGCATTGGGGCAGCGCCTGGCTCAGCAATCTGCTCGGCAAGCGCGAACACGACGATGCGCGCCAGTCGGCCGAGCGTTCGCTGAGCGTGCTGGAAGCCGTCGCCACGTCGCTGCGGCACGAGCGTTTCCAGCAGGCCTTGTTTGATGTCAGCAACGATCTGCGCCGCCGCTTCGGCGCCTCGCGCGTCGCCATCGGGCTGATTCGTGGCGGGCATGTACGGCTCGCGGCGTTGTCGGAAGCAGCGAGCTTCGAGAAATCCTCGCCGCTGGTACAGGCTTACGTTGCCGCCATGGGGGAATGCTGCGATCTGGCGCAGACCGTCGACACCACGTTCCCGGTCGACCCGCTGTTGCCGGCCTACCGCGCGCACCTGGCCTTGCTCCAGCGCTCCGGTGCCAGTCGCGTGATGTCGCTGCCGATATCGCAGCAGGCACGCGCATTGGCGGTCATTACCCTCGAACGCGATCACGGCGAGGCCTGGAGCGAGGAGGAACGCCGCTGGCTCGATACCTTCGCCGCCCTGCTCGCCCCTGTGGTCGAACAACGCAGCGATGCCGAACGGCATTCGCTGCAGCGCCTGCGTGATGAAACCCGCCGAAGCCTTGGTGCCGTCATGGGGCCACGCCATCTGATCTGGAAAGCCTGCAGCCTGCTCGCCGTGCTGGTGCTCGCGCTGCTGGTTTTCCTGCCGGTCTCCTATCGCGTCTCGGCCAAAACGGTCACCGAGGGCGAACTACAGCGTGTCGCCGCCGCGCCGTTCGAAGGTTTCCTGGCCACCGGATTGGTGCGCGCCGGTGATGTGGTCACCAAGGGTCAGACCCTGGCCCAACTCGACGACCACGAACTTCGCGTGGAGCGTGCCAAGTGGTCGAGCGAGCGCGATCAGTACGACAACAAACTGCGCGAAGCGATGGCCGAGCATGATCTCACCGCGATCCAGGTGGTCAGCGCGCAGCTCAAGGAGGCGCAGGCCCAGCTCGACCTGCTGGATGACAAGCTGTCCCGCGTGAACATCGTCGCGCCCTACGATGGCGTGATCGTCAGCGGCGATCTGAGCCAGCAAGTGGGCACGCCGGTAGAAGCGGGCAAGAAGTTGTTCGAGATTGCCCCGCTGCACAGCTATCGCATCATTCTTCAGGTGGACGAGCGCGATATCGGCCAGGTGCAGGCCGGCCAGCCGGGTGAACTGGTGATCAGCGGTCTGGCCGGCAAACCCATGCCGTTCACGGTCGCCCGCATCATGCCGGTGGCAACCGCGCAGGATGGCAAGAACTTCTATCGCGTCGAAGCCAGACTCCCGCATGACTCGCCGCTGCTGCTGCCGGGCATGGAAGGCGTTGGCAAGATCGGCGCGGGTCGACGCAAGCTGGGCTGGGTGTTGCTGCACAGTCTGTTCGACTGGCTGCGCCTGAGTCTGTGGAACTGGGGCTTGTAAGGATGAAGACCCGGTATGTCGCGTAGCCCGTTCAGCCCGTCCTGGCACAGCGTGGCGTCATTGCGGCCGCGACTGATGCCTTACGCGGTAGTGCAACGCGTAGTGTTTCGCGGCAAGCCCTGGTACGTGGTGCAGGATCAGACCGGCGGCCGCGTCTATCGCCTGTCCACGGCCGCCTACGCGCTGATCGCGGGCATGGACGGACACCAGACCGTGCAAGCCCTGTGGGAGCGCGCCAATACCTCCGACTCGCGCGATGCCTGCACGCAACCCGAAGTGGTGGATCTGCTGGTCCAGCTGCATGCGGCCGACCTGCTGCAGACCGATGTCGCGCCGGACTCGGGCGATGCGCTGGATCGTCATCGCCGCAAGCGCTCGGAAACCCTCCGGCAGTGGCTGCTCAATCCCATGAGCCTGAAGCTGCCGCTGTACAACCCCGACCGCCTGCTCACGCGACTGTCGCCGTACGTGAATTGGTGTTTCGGCACGATCGGCGCTCTGCTCTGGCTAATCGTCATGCTGCCCGCGTTGGCGCTGGCCGCGCAGCACTGGAGCGAACTGACCCACAATCTTTCCGACCGCGTGCTGTCGGCCAGCAACCTAATGGTGATGCTGGCCGTCTATCCGGTCGTCAAGCTACTGCACGAATTAGGGCACGGCTTTGCGGTGAAACGCTGGGGTGGTGCGGTGCGCGAGCTGGGGTTGATGTTCTTGATTTTTGCGCCCGTGCCTTATGTCGAAGCTTCTTCTTCGGCGGCCTTTCCTTCCAAATACAAACGCGCCCTGGTGGCGGCCGCCGGCATGCTGGTGGAGTTGTTCCTGGCGGCGCTTGCGCTCTATGTATGGCTGCTCGCTGAGCCCGGTGTGGTACGCGGCGTGGCGTTCAACGTGATGGTGATCGGTGGCGTTTCCACCTTGCTGGTCAACGGCAATCCGCTGCTGCGCTATGACGGTTACTACATCCTGTCCGACCTGATCGAGATGCCCAATCTCGCGCAGCGCGGGCAGGCGTGGTGGGCCTGGCTCATCGATCGCTACGCCTTCGGTTCCACCGATGCGGTCAAGCCTGACGAGTCGCCGGCCGAACAACGCTGGCTGTTTTTCTATACGCCGCTGGCCTGGTGCTATCGCACCTTTGTGACGCTCTCGGTGATCTTTCTGGTCGCCGGCAAGTTTTTCATCGTGGGCGTGATCATGGCCTGCTGGAGCGCTTTCAGCCTGTTCGTGATGCCCTGGCGCAAAGGCTGGAAGCATCTTCGCCAAAGCGCAGCGCTGCACCGCTGCCGCGAGCAGGCGATACGCCGTACGGCGATCGCGATCGGGCTGGTCGCGGCCTTGTTGCTGTTCGTCCCCCTGCCCTTGCGCACCCATGCCGAAGGCGTGGTGTGGTTGCCTGACCACGCCATGCTGCACGCTAGGGAGAATGGCTTTTTCAATCACTGGCTCAGTGCGCCCGAGCAGGCGATACACCACGGCGACCCCCTGTACCTGCTGGACAATCCGCAACTGCAGGCCGAGCTAGCCGTGGATCAGGCCAAGCTCGAACAGGCGCAAGCGCGCTACGACGCCGAACAATTCACTGACCCGGTGAAGGCCGGGGTATCTGGCCGGCAGTTGCAGGAAGCGCGCGAAGTGGTCGAGCGTGCGCAGACGCGCGCGGCGCGTCTCGCCGGGCAGGCTGAAACCGACGGCCATCTCATTGTGGCCACCGCGCAGGACATGCCCGGCCGCTACTACAAGAAGGGCGATCTGCTCGGCTACGTGCTCGCGCGCGACGAGCTAATGGTGCGGGTCGTGGTGCAGCAGGACGATATCGATCTCGTCCACCAACGCCTCCATGGTGTATCGCTACGGCTGGCCGATTCACTCGGGAATGTCTACGCATCCCACGTCGTACGCAGCTTTCCCGGCGCGGTCGATGAGCTGCCGACGGCAGCGCTCGGCCTCAACGGTGGCGGCACCATCCCCACCAATCCCAACGATACCAACGGCGTGAAAGCGCTGCAGCGCGTCTTCGTACTCGACCTGGCGTTGCCCCGCGATACGTCGCCATCGTTCGGCGAGCGTGTGCATGTACGCTTTGAACACGGCAGCGAACCGCTCGCCTTCCAGATGTTGCGTCGCTTGCGCCAAGTGTTTCTGAGTCACTTCAGTGTCTGATGTACGCGCCCTGCTCGCCGGCCGTTCGCTCAAGCTGGGCGACGGCCCTTACCTGGAACGTCTCGACGCCAAGCGCTCGCCCTGGGAAGACCGCCTGCGCGCATGGCTGGGCAAATTGCCACGCTTGGATGGCTATCGCACCCGCCGCTTCCTGCAGGCCGCGTCGGCACGAGAACCTGCAGCCATGGCGCTGAGGGATGCGGCGCTGCGCGCGCAGCTGCACGAAGTCACCCGGCATCTGCTGCGCGAAGGTTTTACCGATCAGCGGCTGGCCGAGGTTTTTGCGCTGATCCGCGAAGCCTCGCGCCGCACGCTGGGTATGCGGCACCACGATGTGCAGCTGCTCGCCGGCCGCGCCTTGTTGCAAGGGCGGCTGGCCGAAATGGCGACGGGCGAAGGCAAGACCCTGGCCGCGACCCTCGCCGCCTGTACCGCAGCAGTCACTGGTGCCGCCGTGCATGTGGTGACGGTGAACGACTATCTCGCCGAGCGCGATGCTGAGCACAACCGGCCGCTGTTCGACTTCCTCGAGCTGAGCGTCGGCGTCGTCTTACAAGACATGGCCGTCGACAAGCGACGTACCGCCTATGCCTGCAACATCACTTATGTATCGAATAAAGAGCTGACGTTCGACTATCTCAAGGACTGCATTGCCATGGGCGAGGCCTCCCTCACCCAGCAACGCCTGCGCCTGCTCGCAGGCGCGCGTTCTGGCGAGCCACCGATTTTGCGTGGCCTGCACATCGCCATCATCGACGAAGCGGACAGCGTACTGATTGACGAGGCGAGCACGCCGCTGATCATTTCCGAAACGCTCCCAGACGATCTCGATCCGTCGATCTACACCCAGTCCATCACGCTCGCCCGATCGCTCGAACTGACTACACACTATGTCAAAGGCCAGCATCGTGATATCTGGCTGACCCCGGCCGGCAAACAGCATGTTCGCGACGCCACGGCGGACTTCGGCGGCTTGTGGCGCTCGTCCCTGTGGCGGGACGAGTTCGTGCAGAAAGCGCTCTCGGCCGTGCACTGCTTCCAGCGCGACCAGCACTACATCCTGGCCGAAGACAAAGTGCAGATCGTCGACGAGTCGACTGGTCGCGTGATGCCGGACCGTACCTGGGAGCGCGGTCTGCATCAGATGATCGAATCGAAAGAAAGCTGCGAGATCACCGGCCAGCGCCGCACGCTGGCGCAGATCACTTATCAGCGCTTCTTTGGCCGTTACCTGCTGTTGTGCGGCATGACTGGCACCGCGCAAGAGGTGGCCACCGAGGTCAAGCAGACCTATGGCTTGCCGGTCACCCGCATCCCCACGCACAAACCCAGCCGTCGCCACCGTCTCGCCGATCGCATTTGCAACAGCAGCACCGAACGCTGGAGCGAAGTGGTGCGGCGCGCCGCCGAAATCGCGGCGCAGGGGCGCTCCGTGCTGATCGGCACGCGTTCGGTGGAAGCCTCGGAACTACTTGGGCAACTGCTGGAGCGCGATGGCATCGAACACACCGTACTCAACGCGCGGCAGGACAAGACCGAGGCCGATACGGTGTCGGTGGCCGGACAACCTGGCCGCATTACTGTTGCCACCAACATGGCCGGGCGCGGCACCGACATCAAGCTCAGTGCCGACGTGGAAAGCGCGGGCGGCCTGCATGTCATCCTCACCGAGTTTCACGAATCCGCCCGCGTGGACCGTCAGCTGTTCGGACGCTGCGCGCGCCAGGGCGACCCCGGCACTACCGAAGCCATCGTGTGTATCGATGACGATCTGTTTCATCGCTTCGCCCCTGCTCTCGGCCGTCGCGTGATGCGCTGGCTGGTCACCGACATACGGCAGAGCCGGCGCTGGTTCCGCCGCTGGGTCACCCGTGTGCAAGACCGCGCCGAACGCCACTACCGGCGGCAACGCGTCGAAACACTCAAGCGCGACAGCGAATGGGTGAAGGCGCTCGGCTTTGTCGGCAAGACGCGCAAATAGGTACGACGGTCAGCGATCGAAGGCGGTCCGTGCCACGTCGACGACCTCGTTGGCCCGCCCGTTGAGTACGGCCTTCATCATCCAGATGCTGAAACCCTTGGCCTGCTCCAGCGTCACCTTGGGCGGCATGATCAGCTCGACCGGATTGGTGACCACATCGATCAGGGCCGGGCCGTCATGGGCGAAGGCGCGCTTGACTGCATCGGGGAGCTGCGCGGGATCTTCCACGCGCACGCCATAGATGCCCACCGCTTCGGCCACCTTGGCAAAGTCGGGATTCTCCAATCGTGTGCCGGTCGGCAGGAATCCGGCGGCCTTCATTTCGATATCCACAAAACCGAGCAGGCCGTTGTTGAACACCACGATCTTGATCGGCAGCTTGGACTGCCGCAGCGTCAGCACGTCGCCCATCAGCATGCTGAAGCCGCCATCGCCCGACATGGAAATCACCTGCCGCCCCGGATGGGACACCTGCGCGCCAATAGCCTGCGGCATGGCGTTGGCCATCGAGCCGTGCAGGAACGATCCCAATAACCGGCGCTTGCCGTTCATACGCAGATAGCGCGCCGCCCATACCGTTGGCTCACCCACATCGCAGGTCACGATCGCGTCTTCGTCGGCAAGATCACTGACCACCTTGGCCAGATATTGCGGATGGATCGGCCGCTGCGAGGCATTACCGACCGCCAGGGCGTCCAGTTCGGCGCGCGCCTTTTTGTAATGCGCCACCGCGCGGTCCAGATGAGCGCTATCCCTCTTTTCATCGATCCGCTGGAGCAGTCGCCGGATCACGTCGGGCACATTGCCAATCACCCCAAGATCCAGCCGGCAGCGCTTGCCAAGATTCTCGCCGCGGATGTCGACCTGCGCGATACGGGCATGGTCCGGATAGAACTGCCGGTACGGAAAATCCGTGCCGAGCAGGAGCAAGGTGTCGCACGCCTCCATCGCGTGATAGCCGGAGGAGAAGCCGATCAACCCGGTCATGCCGACATCGAACGGGTTGTCCCATTCGACATGCTCCTTGCCGCGCAACGCATGAACCACGGGCGCTTTCAGTTTCGCCGCCAATGCCACCACTTCATCGTGCGCGCCGGCGCATCCCGCACCACACATCAGCGTGATGCGCTTGCCGCTGTTCAACAGCGCGGCGAGTGCATCGATATCGGCTTCCGCGGCGACGACATCGGGCAATCGCGGAATGAGCTGTGCGGATGGCTTGCGCGGTCCGGCCGCGCGCAGGGCCACATCGCCGGGTATCACGATGACGGCCACGCCCTGCTTGGTGATGGCTTCGCGGATGGCCGTCTCCACAATGCGCGGCACATGATCCGGGTCAGTGATCAGCTCAGCGTAGTGGCTGCATTCCTTGAACAGGAATTGCGGATGGGTTTCCTGGAAGTAGCCCGAGCCGATTTCCGTGCCGGGTATCTGTGCGGCGATGGCCAGTACCGGCACCCGGTTGCGATGGCAGTCGAACAGACCGTTGATCAAATGCAGGTTGCCGGGCCCGCAGCTACCGGCGCATACCGCCAGTTTTCCGGTGAGCTCGGCGTCGGCACCAGCCGCGAACGCGGCGACCTCCTCATGGCGGACCGAAATCCATTCGGTCTTCTTGTGCGCCCGCAGTGAATCGGTGATGCCGTTGAGCGAATCGCCCACCAGGCCATAGATGCGCTGCACGCCGGCCGCTTCAAGGGTTTCTACCAGTCGTTCGGCTATGGTCGTCATGTCGGTCTCGTCAATGGCAGTGGTGCGCGCATGCGATGCAGGTCGCCTATCAAAAGGATGTCCGGGCAAACTGGCATCCGGTGCGTTAACACTAAGTGGATATGGATCGCCGCACCAAGCCCTGTACGGTCCAGGATGGGTAGCCATCGACCGCGTTAGAATCAATCGATAGCTACGCCAGGCACCTCTCGTCCCTGCGCTCCAGGAGCAGCCATGTTCGATCTCTCCACGCTGAGCACGTTTGTCGCGGTCGTTCTTGGCCTGTTCCTCATTCCCGGGCCGGCCGTGCTGCTGGTGTTGAGCCGGACCGCACAAGGCGGACGGAAGATCGGCATCCTGACTGGCCTTGGCATCGCCACGGGTGATTTCGTCCACACCTTGTTCGCGGCAGTCGGCTTATCCGCGGTGTTGATGACGTCGGCGCTGGCCTTCAACGTCGTCAAGCTCGTGGGTGCCGCGTATCTGATCTATCTCGGCGTCCGCGCATGGTTGGAGAAGCCGCATAACCCGTCGCTTCCCAAGGTTTCGCCGATCACGCCCGCGAAAGCGTTCCTGCACGCGATACCGGCCGAAGTACTGAATCCAAAAGCGGCTCTTTTCTTCCTTGCTTTCATGCCGCAGTTCGTCCACCCCGAACGGGGATCGACGTTTGTGCAGTTCGCCGTACTTGGCCTGATTCTCGTCGCACTCAGCTCGGTCTATACGACGCTCCTGGCCTGCTCGATCCGATGGCTGGGCCTGCTCACCCACCGTCTGTCGTGGCTAAAGCGCTGGCAAGGGAAGATCGTCGGCGTGATCTTCATCTCGCTTGGATTGAAGGTGGCGACCCAGCAGCGCTGAGCATTCGCATGACAGGCCGCTCGAAAGTAGAGCGCCATGCCGCGTCTCGATCACATGACTTCCCCGGCAACGACCAGGCCAGCCACCAAAGCGTCCTGCAACACATACGGCACGTAGCGAAAGTCGCGGATGAAGCGCACCTTTCCCTGCTCTACGGTCAGCTCGATGAAATAGCCCGGCTGCGTGTCTGCGGGTGCGCGGAACACCGCGATCACTTCGCGCCCCTGCAGCCAGGCTGGCACCAGGCGCCAGTCGTTGTAGCGCTGGTAGTTGCTCATGTAGTCGCCGACGGCGCGCCCGGCACGCTGAGCGCGTGAGAGCAGATCGAGCCTGACGTCTTCGGCCAGCATGGCGCGCACGCCGTCCCAGTCGCGTGCGTTGAACAGTGCGGCGTAACGGGCCACGGCTGGGGAGGTTTCGCGCGGCGAAGGGTTCGCCGGCGACACCTCCGCCAGTTCGCGTAATCGCAGCCGGCCGCGGTGCAGTGCCGCCTTCACCGCCGGCACGCTCAGCTCCAGCAGCGCACCGATCTCCTCCAGCGAATGGCCCAGTACGTCCTTGAGGATGACGCAACTACGCTGCGCCGGCGGTAGTCCGACGAAACGCGACACCGCCAGCCGCACCGCTTGCTGATGCGCGATCACATCACCAGGGTCCGGTGCCGGGTCGCTGATGGTGTCATGCACGGCATCTAGCGACTCGCTCATACGCGCTTCGTACCGGCGCAGGTGATCCAGCGCGCGGTTGTGGGCGATACGGAACAGCCAGGGGCGGAACGCCGGCATGTCTCCCATATCCGGCAACAGGTAGTAGGCCCGGGCCAGCGTGTCCTGCACGATGTCCTCACCATCGGCGATGGAGCCGGTCATGCGTGCGCAATAGCGATGCAGCTCCGGCCGCAGGTCCGCTACCAGTTCGAGGAAGCGGCGGCGGCCTTCGTGCTGGGTAGCGAGTAGCGAGTCGTCGGTCACGCTCAGGCTCCCAGTGCCTCGATGCCGTAATCGGCCTTGATGCCCAGGGCAGGCTCTTCTTCATACTGAGCTTCGGTGAGGATGCGCACGACGTAGTCACCGAAGTCCTGTGCCGATAGCGGTTTGCCGAATCCGGCGAGGAACTGCTCCTGAGTGATGCCCTTGCGGTTCGAGTAGTACTCGGAGGCCATGCGCCCCACACCGCCGGCCGCCGTCATTTGACGCGGTACCACTGCCTGGAAGCGGATGCCCAGATCGAGCTCCGCCGATACACCATTCGCGTAAGAGGCCATGATCCACAGCATACGCTTGGCGCCGGCATAGCCACCGGACATCGGGGAACCGTTGACGGCCGCGCCGCTGGAAACCACGAGTACGCGGCTGCCGCGCTCCAGCGGCAGGCGCAGCGCTTCCTGGATCCAATGAAAGCCGGCTTTGACGTCGCTGTTCCAGGGCTCGCTGAAGCCTTCCCAGCTTTGCTCGTGCAGCGGCCCCATCGGCGGCCTGGAACCCGCATTGAGCACGAGAATGGTGGGCCGGATTTCCCGCAACAGAGAAGTGGCCAGGGCGCGATCGGTAACGTCGCCCGGTGCGCTGTTCACACCCAGCCGGGTTGCCACCTCGGCCAGGCGCTGGGCATCACGTGCCACCACGGTGATGTTTGCGCCGTGTGCCGCGAGGGCTTCCACGACACCGAGGCCAAGGCCGCTGCTGCCGCCAGTGACGATGACACGCTGGTCTTTGAGATCTTGCATGGGAGTCGCTCCTTCGGAAGGGTGAGCCCCAACAACGATCCAGACTGCCCAAAGGATGCGCTGCGTTTATCATTGCCCACTTATGCCGTCCCGGCCGGCGCCAGATCTTGCTTGCTCATGGACGAACCGATGCGTTATGAACGGCTGCGTTTTTATCTGGCGGGGGTCGTGACCGTGGCCTCCGTGTGGGGCTTTCGCTTCGGCCTGATGAGTTTGGCTGCATGGCTGGGCATTCCGCTGTGGGTCGAGTTCGATCACCCGGTGACGGTGCGCTGGCCGAACACGAGTGGCATCGGCTGGGTCGACGAGACGTTCACCCGGGAAATGACCTGGGCCCATCTGTTGTTGATGGTGCTTGCGCTGGTCATGGCCTACTACGTCGCGCGAATCACTTATCGTCTCAGCGTAAGCGCGGTGCTTGACCGCAGGAATCGCTGGCTGCTAGCGGGGTGGTTCGTCTTTACGGCGCTCATGATCGCCCTGTCGCGGATGCTGTCCGCGATGTTCCATCCGCCCTCCTTGCCAAGCGGCCCGGACTGGGCATGGACCGGCGATGTGGTCGGCGTGGTGGGCCTGTTCGTCATCCTGGTACTGACCAACTTGTTCGTGTCCGCTTGGGGACGCCTTATGCGCTGGTGCAAGGTGCCCGCGAAGAGCGCGGACTAGGCGCTTATTCCGCGACCAGCCGCGGCATCACTTCAGCCAACGCACTCCGCAGCAGATCCAGATCCATCTTCGGGTCACGTGCGGCACGCACGGCCAGGCCCTCGATGATGCACAGGAAAACCAGAGAGCGGCGCTCGCTGAGAGCGGAGGTCATGCCCAGACCGCCTTCTTCCCGCGGGCGCGTCAGCCAGGCGAGAAATTCGGCGAAACACAGATCGTCAGCGTGATGAATGGCCGCGGCGACCTGTTTGTCGCGTGTGGCTTCGGCGCTGGTCTCCAGAAACAGCGCGGCATTCATCATGCGCATGTCCGGCGTGGGCTTGCTCCAGATAACGAAGGCCTCTATCAAGGCTTCGGTGAAATCGGTGGAGGCACTCAGCGCGCGAATGTCCTCCAGCTCGATCTCGGTCTGTCGCTCGATGATGGCGAGGACGATGGCGCTCTTGTTGGGAAAATAGCGGTAGATCAGGCCCGCGCTCATCTCGGCCGCTTCGGCGATGTTCGCCATGCTCGCCGCGTGAAACCCATACTTGACGAAACATTGCTGCGCGGCGGCCAGGATGCGCTCGCGTTGCTCCCTGGCGCGCCGACTCAGCGCTGTTTCTTCGATGGATTTCCCGTGTTTTCTCATGGTGTGCGTTCGCTCCAGCCGCCTCCAAGCACTTTATACAAAGTGACCCGGTTGGTCTGCTCGGCGAGGCGTGTGGCGATGAGCTGCTGTTGCGCGCTATAGAGCGCCCGTTGCGAGTCCAGCGACACGAGGTAGCTGTCGCGCCCTGCTCGATAGCGTGCGCGCGACAGCTCGTCCGCCCTGCTCGCCGCACCTACCAGGGCCTGTTGAGCGGTACGTTGTTCGTCCAGGGTGCGCGTCAACGCCAGTGCATCGGCTACTTCGCGGAAGCCGGACTGGATGGCTTTCTCGTACTGGGCCAGGGCGATCTGCTGATCAGCCTTGGCACCCGCCAGCTGCGCCATGAGGCGACCGCCCTGGAAGATCGGCAAGGTGATCTGCGGCATGAAGGTCCAGGTGCCGCTACCACTCTTGAACAGGCCGGAGAGCTCATTGCTCGCCGTCCCAACGCTGCCGGTGAGGCTGATGGTTGGGAAGAACGCTGCGCGCGCCGCACCGATATCCGCATTCGCCGCGCGCAGCAGATGCTCCGCTTGCAGGATATCCGGACGGCGCAGCAATACATCGGATGGTAAGCCGGCTGGCAGGGCGGCGATCATGGTGGTGTGGTCGCTCATCCCTGTCGGCAACAGCGTGTCTTCGGCTTGCCCGCCCACAAGTAGATTGAGCGCATTGGTGTCCTGCGCGACCAGGCCGCCAAAGCGGGCCACATCGGCGCGTGCGGTTTCCACCGTGGTCTGCGCCTGGCTCAGGTCGAGACTGGAGGCAGCACCAAGTGCATGCCGCTGCCGGGTCAGGTCGAACGAGGATTCCTGGTTGTCGCGTGTGGCCTTCGCGATCTGCAGCGACTCCTGGTCCGCAGCGAGGGTGAGATAAGCATTCGCCACTTCCGCGATCAGGCTCAGCTGCGCACTGCGTTGCGCTTCGCCTTGCGCGAGGTAGCGCTCCAGCGCACTGGTGCTGAGCGAATGCACGCGGCCGAACAGATCCAGCTCGAAATCGGTGGTGCCGAGGTTGGCGAGATATTGCTGGGTCACCGGCGAACCGCTGACACCGGTACGCGTGAGTGACGCCGTGCCGTTGATCGAGGGCATGCGGTCGGCGCGCTGGATGCGGTACTGCGCGCGCGCCTTCTCCACATTCAACACCGCCACACGCAGATCACGGTTGTTCTGCAATGCCTGCTCAATCAGCTTCACCAGCCGCGGATCGGCGAAGAACTCCCGCCAACCGATGTCCGCCGCCCTGCCCTGCGCGGCGGCGGCCGTGGCTTCCGGCAGCGGCCACGCGGCCGGAATGTCCGGCTGGGCCACAGGCACTTTCGGCGCGAGGCTGACGCAACCGCCCAGGACCAGCGCGATGGCGGCGCTGCATGCGGCAATCAAGAACTTATTCATGGGACAGCTCTCCCGCCGCCGGGGCTTGCGTTGAAGCGGCTTTTTTCTTTCCGAACCAACGCTGCACCGTCACAAAGAACAGCGGCACAAAGAAGATGCCCAGCGCGGTACCTGCCAGCATGCCGCCGAGTACGCCGGTGCCGATGGCGCGCTGCGCACCTGAGCCGGCACCGGTCGCGATCGCCAGCGGCAACACGCCGAGACCGAAGGCTAGCGAGGTCATCAGGATCGGACGCAGCCGCGTGCGCACCGCCAGCATGGTCGCAGCGATCAGCTCCATGCCTTTCTCGATGTTCTCCTTGGCGAATTCCACGATCAGGATCGCATTCTTGCTGGACAGGCCCACCGTGGTGAGCATCGCCACCTGGAAATACACGTCGCGATCCAGTCCACGCAGGAAGGCCGCCGTCACTGTGCCGAGAATGCCCAGCGGCACTACCAGCAATACGGCGGTGGGAATCGACCAGCTCTCGTACAGCGCGGCGAGACAGAGGAACACCACCAGCACCGACAAGGTGTACAGCAA
Organism: Dyella sp. OK004; assembly: GCF_900114495.1. GTDB lineage: Bacteria > Pseudomonadota > Gammaproteobacteria > Xanthomonadales > Rhodanobacteraceae > Dyella_D. Next base: position 648,904 of record NZ_FOZI01000003.1, read on the forward strand.
TGGCGCCTGTGCGCCTGCTTCGCGTTCCTGATACGACTGGCCGGTCCATTCCAGGCCGATGCCTAGCGGCAACTGCCCCACCAGTTTCTCGACTTCCGCCATGGCGTCGCCCGAACTGACACCCGGCGCGGCCTCGCCATTGATCTGCATGGCAGAGACGCCGTTGTAGCGCTCTAGTCGCGGCGAACCGTAATCCCAATGCGTGCTGGCGAAGGCGCGGAACGGCACCATGGCGCCGCTGGTGTTGCGCACGGCCCACTTATCGAAGTCTTCCGGCGCCATGCGGAACGGTGCATCGGCCTGTACGAACACGCGCTTCACCCGGCCGCGGTCCATGAAGTCGTCGATGTACTGACCGCCCCAGGCCATCGTCAAGGTGTCATTGACGTCGGCAATCGAAAGCCCCTGCGCAGCGGCTTTCTTGTAGTCCACATCGATGCGGAACTGCGGCGTGTCTTCCATGCCGTTGGCGCGCACGTTGGCGAGCAGCTTGCTCTTGTTCGCCGCCTCCAGGAATTGATTGCGCGCCTTCACCAGCGCTTCGTGGCCCAGGCCGGCGTTGTCTTTCAGATAGAAATCGAAACCCGCCGAGTTGCCCAGCTCCGGCACCGCCGGCGGCGCGAAGGCGAATACCATGGCCTCCTTGATCTGACTGAAGGTACCCATCGCACGACCGGTGACCGCATTCAGGCTCAAGTCCGCGCTATGCCGCAGCTTCCAGTCTTTCAATTGCACGAAGCCCATCGCCGCGCTCTGCCCGCCGCCAGCGAAGCTGAAACCCTGTACGGTGAATAGCGAATCCACAGCCGGGTCGGCCAGATAGTGCTTTTCCACTTTGTCGATCACCTTGGCCGTACGCTCGGTGGTGGCGCCGACCGGCGCTTGCACCATGGTGAATACAAAGCCCTGGTCTTCCAGCGGCAGGAACGAAGTGGGCAGGCGCAGGAACAACACCGCCATCGCCACACTCATCGCCACGAAGGCCAGCAGGAAGCGCCGACTGCGCCCGATGATCCCGCGCACGGCACCCTGATACTTCAGCGTGCCCTGATCAAAGCGGCGGTTGAACCAGCCGAAGAAACCGCGCTCGGAGGCGTGATGGCCCTTGGCGATCGGCTTGAGCATGGTGGCGCACAAAGCCGGCGTGAGCACGATCGCCACCAGCACCGACAAGGCCATGGACGACACGATAGTCACCGAGAACTGCCGATAGATCACACCGGTCGATCCGCTCAGGAAGGCCATCGGCACGAACACCGCCGACAACACCATGGCGATACCGACCAGCGCGCCGGTGATCTGCGTCATCGATTTGCGCGTAGCTTCGAGCGGCGACAGACCCTCTTCGCTCATGATGCGCTCGACGTTCTCTACCACCACGATGGCATCGTCCACCAGCAGGCCGATGGCCAGCACCATGGCGAACATGGTGAGCATGTTGATGGAGTAGCCCATCGCCGCGAGCACGCCGAAGGTACCCAGCAGCACCACCGGCACCGCAATCGTCGGAATCAGGGTGGCGCGGAAGTTCTGCAGGAACAGGTACATCACCAGAAACACCAGCACGATCGCTTCGAGCAGGGTTTTGATCACACCCTGGATCGACACCTTCACGAACGGCGTGGTGTCGAACGCAATCACCGACTTCACGCCACGCGGGAAGGAAGGCTGCAACTGTTTCAGCGCCGCCTGCACCCGCTCGGCCGTCGCCAGCGCGTTGGCGCCAGAGGTCAGCGAGATGGCGATGCCGGTGGCCGATTTGCCGTTGTACTTGCTGGTGAAGCCGTAATCCTGCAAGCCAAGCTCGACCCGCGCGACATCGCCAAGGGTCAGCACCGAGCCATCGGTGCCGCTGCGGATCACGATGTTGCGGAACTGCTCCGGCGTCTGCAGGCGCTGCTGCGCAACCACTGTGGCGTTGATCTGCTGACCCTTCACCGACGGGTTGCCGCCGATCTGGCCCACCGCCACCTGCTGGTTCTGCGCCTTCAGTGCCGCTACCACTTCGGCGGGCGTGAGCTTGTAGGTGTCGAGCTTGTTCGGATCAAACCAGATGCGCATGGCGTACTTGGAACCGAACACTTCGATATTGCCGACACCGGCCACGCGGCTGAGCGGATCGACCAGATGCGCGGTGACAAAGTCGGAGATGTCATCGCCGTTCAGCCGGCCATCTTCCGACACGAACGCCACCACCATCAGAAAGCCCGAGCTGGACTTGACGACGTTGAGGCCCTGCTGCTGCACGATCTGCGGCAGCAGCGGTGTGGCGAGCTGCAGCTTGTTCTGCACCTGCACCTGCGCGATGTCGGGATTGGTACCGTTCTCGAACGAGAGAGTGACCTGCACGTTGCCATCGGAGTCGCTGGTGGCGGACATGTAGAGCAGGCCATCGAGGCCTTTCATGTTCTGCTCGATGATCTGTGTCACCGAGTTTTCGACAGTTTGCGCGGAAGCACCGGGGTAGCTGGCGTTGATCGACACTTGCGGCGGCGCGATCGCCGGATACTGCGACACCGGCAGGCGGCCCAGCGACAGTGCGCCGGCCAGCATGATGATGATGGCGATCACCCACGCGAAGATGGGGCGATCGATAAAGAACCTTGCCATGACTATTCCTTAGTGGGCCTTGGTCGCTGGCGTTGCCGCCGCGACGTGAGTACCCGTTTCGGTGGCATGCACCGGCGCGCCGGGCTGGACCATCTGCAGCCCTTCCACGATCACTTTGTCGCCGGCCGACAGGCCGCTTTCCACCAGCCACTGGTCGCCGATGGTGCGGCTCGCCTGCACGTCGCGCAGCGCGGCCTTGCCGTCCTTATCCACCACGAATGCAGTGGCGGTGCCCTTGGGATCGCGTGCGATACCAGCCTGCGGCACCAATAACGCCTGCGGGCTGGTGCCCTTGTCGAGCACGGCGCGCACGTACATGCCGGGCAATAGCGCGTGCTCGGGGTTGGGCACGATCACGCGCAGCGCGAAACTGCCGGTGGTCGGATCCACGCTGACATCGGCGAACTCCAGCTTGCCGTCGTGCGGATAGCGGCTGCCGTCTTCCAACAGAATCTTGACCGGCGTGCCGTCGCTTTCCTTCAGCGTGCCCGCAGCCAGCTGCTTGCGCAGTTGAAGCAACTCGCCGCTGGATTGCGTGACGTCGACGTAGATCGGATCGAGCTGTTGCACCCGCGCCATCGGGTCGGCCTGATTGGCGGTGACCAGCGCACCCTGCGTCACGCTGGACTTGCCGATGCGGCCACTGATCGGCGACACGATACGCGCGAAACCGAGCGTGACGCCGGTGCTTTCCACCGATGCCTGCGCCGCGGCCACGTCGGCCTCGGCCTGACGCCAGCTGGCGGTGGCGCTCTCGTCGTCCTGCTTGCTCACCGCATCAATGCGCGCGAGTTCGCTGGTGCGCTTCGCGTTGAGCTGCGCCGAGTACTGCGTGGCCTTCGCCTTCGCCAGGCTGGCCTTGGCGTTGTTGTGATCGGCGCGATAGGTCGCGTCGTCCAGCTGATACAGCGGCTGCCCCGCCTTCACCATCGCGCCCTCGGTAAACAGACGCTGTTTGATGATGCCGTTCACCTGCGGCCGCACTTCGGCGATCAGATAGGCACTGGTACGCCCCGGCAACTCGCGGGTCACCGTAACCAGCTGCGGCTTGAGCGTCACCACGGTGACTTCGGTCGGACCGCCCTGCTGCTGTTCGGCGGGACCACCTTTGCAACCAGCCAGAGCCAGTGCGCCGGCAGTCAAAACGCCCACCAACATCAGGCGGGACAACTTATGTGGGGAAGACATGCGAAACCTCGATCCAGATCGCTCGGGGATAGCGAAAGGCAAAGAATGAATGATCATTCTCATTATTGAACCGAATCGTAGGAATAATCAACCAAACTAAAGGCACGGGGGCAAAAAGGCCACCGCAACAGTTAGTTACGGATGAGCCAATAGTGTACCTAAGAGGCCGGAGATGCCTCTGCCGTTGGTCACCCTCCCCCTGGCCCCCGGCTGGCATGCCCCGCCAGCCGATGACCGGCGCTGGGCCTAGCCGGAAGGTCCGGTCTTGCCCGTGCCCTTCTTGGTCGCCGTCTTGGCCGGCGCGTTTACGGCGTTTTTGGTCGCTGGCGCCGGTGTTGCGGGCTGCAGATCAAGCAGGTTGTTGACTGGCTGCCGGTTCATCGTGTTCCTCATCAAGGCACACAACGAATCGAAGCGGCAGCAGCATTCGGTGTAGGCGCCTTGCGCCCCGAAGATGCCGAGTACCGCCTGATGATGCATGCCGCGCGATGTCACCGCGGCGGCCGAGCCATCCGCCGCCTGCGGCCAGTCCAGCGTGCCGTTGCCGGCGACACGCGCGGGGATCAGCCAATAGTCGCCGGTGGCATAGATGCCACCGGGTTCAAAGCGGATCTGCACACCATCCTCCAGATCAATGAACTCGCCCTCCACCAGCGACACGCAGCCTTGCGCATCCAGGCCCTGGCTCTGGTCCCAGCGGCGCAACAAGGGATGTTTTTTCGGATCGTTGCTGACGGCATAGGCGGTGACATTCTTCGGCACGGCCAGTGTCACCAGGCGCTGGGCGATATCGATGGCGATCACCTGCAGCAGAGGGGAGGCGCGCTGTGCCAGCGTGTAGTCGTCGTCGACCAGTTCCACCCAGTCGTTCACAGCCAGACCCAGCCGCTGGTCGCGGCCCAGGTTGGCCAGCGACACCGCAAGCTGCGCGCTGCCGTCGCTCTGCGGATTGCTCGCTGCATTGAGGATCGGGAAGATCACCGAGCCGTTCTCGCGCGACCATTTGAAGTCGGTGGTAGTGGCGGCATTCGCGCTGCTGGCCATGCCGCCCTGATGCACTTCCACGCGATACAGCTGATTCTCGCAACCGCGATAGCGCGCATCGGCGGCGATTACACAGGGATCGCTGTCCGAGGCCACCGGGCCGAGCTGAGCGCGCAGGCGTGGCCATGCATAGGTAGCCCGCGTGCCCAGGATCTGGCGCAATGCGCTGCAAGGATCATTGTTGTTTCCGGCTGCGCCGGCGGCGAGGCTGTTGCGCAGCTGGGTAATCGCGTCGAGCTGCTGCTTGATCGCGGCTTTTTCCGCATCGGTCGTCGCCGCCTGCAAGCGAAGATTGAGCGCCGCCGTAGCGGCATCCAGTGGCGCCGTCTCGTGGGCCGTATCGAGATCCAGCAGGCGCAGCTGCCACACCGTCTGTGCGCGCGTCGCGGTGTCGATGCCGTTCAAGGCGATGTCGGCGATGCCCGGCGCCTCGACAGCGGAAAGATGCCGCTCCCAAACATCCAGCCACAACGCGAAACTCGCCGGAGGATTGCTCCAGTCGCCGCCGCCGTCGGGCGGCGCGGGCGCGTAGGGCTGGGTGGCCGGCGTACACATCGCATCGTTTTCGCAAAGGATGCCGTCGACATAGAAATGCCCTGCCTGCAATTGCCAGTCCGCCAGATGCGGCTGCGGCGTCATCGCAAAGCCATTGCCCACCGCCCAGCACGGTCCCACCAGGTCGCGGATCAAGGTGTGCAGCAGATGCAGCTGGATACCGGCCTGCTCGTTCCAGTCAGCCTCCAGCAGCACCCTTCCCTGTTGCTGGAACACCCGGTTGTAGTGCCGTGCCGGATCGAACGTGACACGTGCGAAGTCGCCTTTCATGGTCGATCTCCTAACTCGCGTAGAGAATGCCGGCGTCGGTTTCCGCGGGCACGTATTCTTCCAGCCGCCAGACAAGGTTGGCCTCGCGCTGCGGCTCATACAGGTCGTGGTACACGCCCATCGCGGAACCGTCGGAAGCGCCGCTGCGGATTTCCTCGCAACAGCTATCGTCCAGGCGCGCGTAATGGGGTGCGGTGTAGCGCAGGCTGCGGAACTGAGGCACCACGCGCAGCGTTTCCTGCGCGCGTTGCGCATCGGTAGTGACCGCGGCGAGCGCCAGGTCGGGCTGGCAGTGGAAACGCTGTGGCGTGCGCGAGCCCGGCGGCACGTAGCAGAAGCGGACGCAGCCGGATTGCCGGCGCAGCACGCGCACCGCGCTGGTGAAGATGCTGTCCTCCGCCAGACGGATGCTGTGCACCTGCACCTGGCCGATCACCGTGCAGCGCCGCAAGCTTGCTTCTACGTACGCCACCGCTTCATCGGGCGAACCCAGCGCCACGCGTTCGATGCCCGTCGCGTCCACGATGCTGTCGCATACCTGGAGTGCTGGCGGCTCACCGCGCCGCGGCGGGCTGATCACCGAGATGGCGCCGACGATGCTCTGCTCGATGCGCAACGATGCGCGCGTGCTGTCGAGGGTAATGCTCGGCTCGCCCGGGCGTTTCGGATCGCAATCACAATGCAAGGCCCAGCCAGGCACCAGAGTGCAATGGCGAATCACCAGCTCGCACAGATCCTGCTGCAACGCGGTGGTGCCGTCATCGCCGGCCGGTCCGTGCACCTCGATGCCACGGCCCACCACCAGCAAACCGTCGAGCAACAAGCGGCTGCCGGCGCCACCGCCGACGCTCAACGCATCCGGCTGACTGGCACGCACGTCAAGCAGGCGCAGCACGGGCCGGGTGCGTTCGGCCGCGCGTAGCTGGATCGCCTCGCCCGCGTCCAGTTGCAGATCGATGCTGCCCTCATAAACGCCGCTCTCGGCGAGCTCGATGATCAGCGCGTGCAGCGTCGCGTCTGCCGCCTTGGCCTGGGTCCAGGCCTTCAGCGCGTCGGCGATGCTGGCAAAGTGTCCGGCAGGTAACGGGGCCTTGGCCGGATCGCTGCCGGGCAGCGCGGTATGCACGATGTAGCGCGTGGCGTGCTCCAGCTCGGGGGTGATCCGCGCGTACTCGCCGCCGCCCAGATCGGCGGCGAAGCCATAGCAGTACGACACCCATACGCCGCTCTTGGGCCGCTGATTGGCCGGGAACATCATGCGCCCGCGCTCCGGATCCACCGCGAGCTGGCCGCGCGGCACCTGGTAGCGCCAGGCCGAGAGGTCGGCCGGTATCAGCGCTTCGCGCGGCACCGGCATCCCCTGCCCTTTGGACGGCCAGTCGGGTGCGTAGATCAGCACGCTCTTGCCTTCGCCATACAACGCGGCGGATACGTTCGCGTAGTCGGCCTTGGCACCGCGCTCGGCGAAGCGGTAGCGACGCAGCGGCACCGGCAGGTTGTTCTCCTGCGCGATATGCGTGGGCACGGTTTCGGCCACCGGCCGTTGGAACAATGGCGCGTCGTTGCCCAGCACGCTGAAGGTAAAACAATGCGGGCCGCGTTCTTCCAGGCAATAGGCTGGCGTCACCGTGACCGGATAGCTGCGCAGGCGGAACACGAACAGGCCCAGGTCAGGAATGCCATAACGGCCGCGACGATGGCGACTTCCCATGCGTCGCACATCGACGCTGTGCGCGAACGGATCGAACGCGCCGTTGGCCCAGCCAATGCGTTGCAACGTGCCGGGATCGCGCAAATCGGCCGTGCCGCCGCGATGCGGATGCTGGTGATCCAGGTGCTGCATCCAGCCCAGCAAACGGTAGAACTCCACCGCGCGCGCCGGCCATCCGGCACTGTCCCGCGCCAGATCCTCCAGCAGCGACAGCGTGCCCTTGCGACGACGCGCATCGATGGTGTTGGCGACATCGGCACGCGGCGCCAATACCCGGCCAAGGCGCGCGGCATGCGCGCGATCGTCGCCCAGCGTGGCCGCTTCCGGCAGCAGGCCGTAGCCGAGCAGGTCGCCGATATACGGCACCACCCAGTCGTCGCAGGTTTCGATAAACCAGTTGTTGTAGAGCCGCGTGATGTCCTGTTCCAGCACATTGGCCTGGGTCGACAACACCCGCAGAAAATCGCGCAGTGGGTAACCCTGCTCCGCATCGCGCATGCGGTAGACCACCGGCATCAGGTCGTAGAGGCGGTCCGGATTCGTGCTCATGGCGTGGCCTCCTGCAGCAGCAAGGTGTCGGGCACGGTGGGCAGGAAGTAAGTGAGCTGCGCCGGCAGCAGGTTGCCGCTGTCGTCATAGCGTGCGGGCAGCGCCTGCACGCGCTGGGTCATCGTCCCCAGTTGCGACGCGGCGGATGGCTTCGACGCCACGGCAAGCGTATTTTCGCCCGTGTTCTTGTCGCCACCCGGATCGTCGGCACCGAACCCTTCCAGCAGGGCCGCCTCGTCCATCGAACCGAACGCATCCACATCGACCCAGGCCACGCCGCGCACCGCCTGGATGCAGGCGACGATCTCGCTGAGATAGACATTGCGGGCCAGCCCGCGCCGCTCGAAACCGAAGCGGTCGAGCAAGGCCGCGCGCACCAGCGGCTCGACCGTTTCCCAGGCATAGTCGGTAGCCAGCCCTACCTTCGCGCTCAGCGTGAGCGAGATCAGTTCGCGCACATCCAGGCTCACCGGCAACGAAGGATCGCCGTACTTCTGTAATGCCTGCAGCAGGTTTCGGTAGAGATCGGAGGTTGGGTCGACCGGCGCGTCCGCCGCGCCAGCAATGGTTACGCACACCTGGGTACCCAGCTTGACCGCCGCCGCCTTGCCCACGCCGCCGAAGGTGCGCGCGAAATCGGCGTAATCGGTAATCGAGACCAACCGGTCAAGGGCAAGCACCGCTAGCGGTACGTTGCGACGCGCCTGGTCGCGGGTTTCCGCATCGGCACCACCCGAGGCACGCAAGGGGTTGATCACCTGCCTTACGCCTAGCGGCTTGGTCGTCGGCAAGCTGATCTGGCCGGCCTTCACATTGCCCGGCGTACCGATCCCGTTACGGTAGATCGCGATGACATTCTCCATACCGGTTGGCAAGCGCGCACCGTGATTGCCATCGCCGAAAGTCACGCTGGTCTTGCCGCTACCGTCGGTGGCGGTGACAAAACTGCGGCTACCCGCATCGGCGAAAGCAAGGTTGCGCAGTTCATGCCATTGCACACCGTTGACCATCACCCCGAGCGTGCTCTGCACGCCATCGACGGTCGCAGCAGAGACATAGGTCAACGGCGACTGTTTTAGCGCGAAGACCTGCATCGGCTTGGCACTGTTGCCGTAACCAAGCACCTCGTTCCTGGTTTCACCATGAGTGGCACGCACCACGTTGGCATACACCTTTACGCTGTCACGCCGGTAGCTATAGGCCAGACCGTTGTTGGCAAACACCAGCGTGCTGTGCACGGTGTCGCCGGACAGTTGCGAGTCCACGCCCTGCTCCACCGCGGCCAGCATCACTAGTTCGGCCGAGGTCACCGCGTTGTCGCTCGGTACATCGGCACGCTGGCCTTCCACGATCACCCAGCGGCCGGGCTTGAGTCCGTCTACAACAGCATCCAGCGTGAGCCGCGTTGCACTATCGGCCGGCACACTCGGCGTGCTGACGTTGCCAACATCGTCGGTAATGGCCTGGTCGGCGAGCGTAAGTGCATCGCTCTGCGCGAATACCTGCGTACTGCGTAGCCTGGCAATGCTCGAGTCGCCGGTGAGATCCCATAGCGGGCTATTGCCTTGGGCGACGAGTGCGATTTCCGTGGTTTTTCCACTGATGCCATACGCCGTATGCGGATGCGACTGCACGCTTCTTGCCTGAGCAACGAACGGCAATTGGTCGCTCCATCGCGGTGGCTTGATCAGCAGATAGCTTTCCACTGCCACGCCCTCATAAGCGTTATCCAGCTGCACCACGTCGGGTGTCTCGCTGGGCGGCCAGTCATTGCCAGGCACTGATACGAACGGTATGGCCGCCTTGGTGGCGTTATCGGTGTTAGGCGCGAGTCCCATGGGCACGATCGCGTTGTAACCGAACATGGGTGCGGCGAGCCGCAACGCGAATACGCCGCTGAGTTTCGGCGACGGCGCGCCGTTCGGCACGCCCGTCCATGATCCGTAGAAGGTATCCACCAGCCGCGCTTCGAAGTTCAACAACAATTGCGGCCTCGCGTCGCTTGCCGTACTCAATGCAACGGTCGCACTGCGCGGAAGCAGCAAGTTGTTCGCCGGCTGTACCGTCGGCATCAGGATCAAGGCCTGAAACAGGGACGAGAACGACGTGGGGAAACCGCCCGACCCATCCGATTCGCCAGCGAATGCCGCCTTCGCGGCAGTCGCGAAGACATCGACCGGCGGCGGTCCCGGCGGTGGCGCGTCGTTGCCGAACGGAGACTTCATCAAGCTGTCGTAGCTGTCGCTCTGATCACCTCCGAACAACAGCAGCTTACGCACCCAGGTCAATGCGGACAGCCACTCATCGTGATTTGGACCGGCACTGGAGGCATTCAATGCATCGATAGCTGCATTCGCAGCCTGGATGATCTTTACGGCGATCGGATCCAGCAGCCGCAGCACGATCCTGCTGCGATTGCTCTGCGCCTGCGCGTCCACCGACTGCACTACGCGCACCGCCTGCACGCCGGTGGCGAGTTCGCCGAAAAGAAACAACAGCCGGTCACCTTGTTTGAGGTTGCTGTTGGTGCCGGCGATCCACAACTCGCCAAGATCAGCAATGGTCTGCACTGTGATGTTCTGTGGCCGGCTCAAGCGGGGCTTCAGTCCATTCCATGCGCTGCGTGCCTCCAGCGGCTCGGCCGTTTCGAAGGTCTGCATCTGTTCGCCAGGGGCCGGTACGGACTGCGCTCTGGCGCCGCTGGGTATGGTCACCGGCGCCGAATTGTCGTCGATGGTGTAGGCCAGGTACACGCTGGCCGACACGCCGGGCCGCAGGCGGTAATCCACCAGGCGGCCGAGCTGCAGCACCGAGCAACGTTCGGTGGCGGTGCGCAGATAACCCTCGTTGGCAATGCGCTCCTGATAGAAACTCAATACGTCGGCGCCAATCGCCCACGCGTCGAGCAAGGCCATCGACGGATCGTCCAGGTCTCGCGTGCGCAGCGCGGCCAGCGCCGGCAAAGCGGCATCGCTCAAATCCATCTGCATGGTGGCGCGGAAATCAGCGTAGGTACCGACGCGATAGACCAGACTGTCCAGGCCGGGTCGGTTGTACAGAGAACGCGGTGTGCGTATGCCTGCGCCGCATCCACAAGCGCAGGCATGTTGGCCGCAGGCGCTGCAGCAGCTCATCGGCCACCTCCCATCGTGAACGTGATACTGCCGTGGTCGGGATGGTCCGGATCGTTATCCATCTGCGCGATCTCGGTCGCCGCCATGTCGAGCAGACCGTCATCCGGCACATCGCCCTTCTTGTCGCCATCCATGCGCGCCAGTGTGATCACCTCCACGTGAGCCACGCCGGTGATGGCCTGGGCTTCGGCCATCAGCGCACTGGCGCTGACTGATTGACCCAGCCGCAAGCGATCCGGATGGAAGAAACCTGGCGTGCCGTCACGGCGTATACCGGCACTGAAGCGATCGATCAGCTCCGCCTGTATATGCGCCACCAGGAAATCCGGCAGCACGCAGACCATCAGTTCGATCAGCAAGGGCACATAGCACGCGCCGCGCACGGCGATGTCGTGGCCGATGCGGCGATACGGCTGCAGGTCGCGCTTGATCTGTCTGGCCAGCGCGGCGGGCAGCGACTCGCGGCCCAGCGGATCGACCACCACGTCCGCTTCGTACCAGCTGCCGTTCCAGTCCAGCGTGCTGGCTGCGCCCTGCAGCGCCGGCTCGCGTGCGGCGAACATGGCGTAGTCGTCGGCGGTGATGGCGCGCAGCGGATGCGCACGGAATGCGCCAGGCGCATACAACTTGACCTCAGCCAGCGTCTCCGCCGCCGTGCCGCCGCTCGCCGGCAATGGATTGCGCGGAACCAGTCCATCCGGTTGATCGCCCGATGTCAGCGCCAGCCACACGATGGTCTCGCGGCCGACATTCCCGACCGTACCGTTGCCGAGGCGCGTCCGCGCGCGGAAGAAATCGCCAGCCTGCGGCTGCCGTCCGAGCACGCCATCGCCGAAACGCAGATGCGCCGCACCGTCGTCGTCGATCTCGACCACATAGTCGCGATCGTCCGGGCCGCTCTCCAGCAGATCCTGCCGCGCCTGCCAGTGCCACTGCGCGGCAGGCGTGCCTTTGATCAACACGCCATCCAGCGCACCGCCATAGACATCGAGCTGAGGCAGCGCCGCACGCGGATCGCGCACCATCAATCGGCACACCGGTGCGTTGGGGCCATCAGGCAAGGGTTCGGCCCAGGTCAGCGGCGTGCCAGGCAACACATGGCCGGTGTCCGTGGGTGGGCGCGACACATCCTGCACCGCGCCTTCGCAACGGCAGCAGTCATACTGCTCGCTACCGTGCACCAGCCAGCAGTCCTCAGCGAGCGCATCGCAGCGCATACAGGCATCGGGCATCGTGGCGAGCGCCTGGCTCAAGCCGGGATAGTCGGTATCGTCGATGGATTCCGGCGGCGCGCAGATCGGGTCGCAAGTGCACTGCCCCGGCACATGGTCGCCGTGATCGACCAGCAATACATTGCCTCGCGCCAGGCTGACGTCATGCAGCCACGCGCAATCCGGCGACGGTTTGCGCACCGACAGACACAGATCGAACGGCAGCGCATCGCAGGCATCCCAGCTCACCTGTAGCAGCAGGCTGCCATCGAGCGGATCGACCATCTCCAGCACTTCGGTCAACCGCACTGCATGGCGATGTTCCGGATTCGCATCGGCCGGGTTGCCGGTGGCAGGCCCCAGGACTTCTTCTAAGATCAGCAGATCGCCGACTTGCAGCTTCAATCGGCGCTGCACGGTCGCCGTGGGGGCCACATCCATGGCCAGTGCCGCCGTGGCGCCGGCATTGGGCGCCGTCGGAACGGAAGGCGGCGGCGCGTCGAGCAACACCGCCTTCGTGCTGCCTCGCGGCAGGCAGCACAGCTCATTGCCCCAGGTATATAGGGGAATCGCACTGTGCGCGGCGACCACGGTGATCGAGGTCGCGCCGTCCAGCGGCATCGGTTCGAACACCAGCGCACCGTTGGTGCGCACGCGCGTCAGTTCTTCCGCGGTAATCGTGCCGGCCTTGACGTTTTCCTGCGCAGGTGGTGGCACCAGCAGCAACATCTCCGCGAGATCCAGCGTCACTTCGCCGGCTGGCAGCGACAGCGCCACGAACGCGCGCGCGTTGCAGCCTTCGTGCATGCGGTAGTCCACCAGCCGCGCATGCCGGCGCACCGAGATGCGCTGTCGTGCCGTCGCCAGATAAGCCTCGGTGGCCACGGCATCCTGGTAATAACTGAGATAGTCGGCGGTGTAGGCCAATACTTCGACCAGTGCGATGCCGATGTCGGGCACGTGGCGCTCTTGCCAGGTCGGCGCGTCGAGCGCCATGCGATCGAGAAACAGCTGGCGGAAACTAGCGTAGTCCTTCGCCAGGTAGTTGATTTCCGGTAGCGGCGCCGGCGCCTCCACGCAAGGTGTTTCTACCGCGCAATCGAGATCCTTGGCGCAGTCCAGCCAGAAACGCAGCGCGGCGCAGGCATAACGCGGATCGAAACCGGGATAGGCGATCCAGCCTGACGGATCGGTGCCGGACGATGCGTCGACCAGACACAGGCAGTACGTCGAGTGATCGCCTTCGCGATCCAGTACCACGCGCAGGCAGGCGTCGTCGTGCATGTCCGGCTCGTTCTCTTCGCTCACACTAAGCACGCGCAGACTGGTGATGCGATCGCCGCCACTGACGCGCACGTTGGCGACGCCCATACTGGCCGGGATGGCGCCGAACAGATGTATGCACAGCGTCACGCCGTCGTCGCCGACTTCCACGTAGTCGATGCCGTTGAGCTGGCTGGAGAGATGCAGGCGTTCGCGCCGCGCCTCCACACTGCACGAAGGCTGCGGCGCACAGCCGGCCACACGCAGGCTCTGCGCGCTCATGGCAGGCTCCTGACGAAACTTTCGCTGCGCGCCTCACCGGTGGCGCGGATGGTATAGGCAAGGTCGACCTTGAGGGTCGAGTCCACACTACTCACCTGAAGTGAGCCGACGTCGATCACATCGCCAAGCCATTGCTGCAACGACGCCTGCACAGTGAACTGCAGCGCGGCGGCCAGCTCGGGGCTGTTCGGCGCAAACACCAGCTGCAGCAAACCGCTGCCGAAATCCGGACGGTTCACGCGCTCGCCCGGATGAGTGAACAGCAACTGCTCGATCATGTCCCGCACGTGATCGGCATCGTCGGTGTCGGCAGTGCGTCCGCGTTGATCGAAATGGAATGGGAAGTCGATGTTCATGGCGTTCTCACATGGCGATGACGCGCATCTGGCTGGCCACCGCAGGCAATGGCGTGCCAGTGGGCGCACACATCGCTTGGCTATCCAGCAACAACAGCGGCTGCCCATTCGACGTCACCCGCGTAGCCGCGCTAACGAACTGCGCGCTGATGCAAGGGCCATTGCCGGCGGGCGGCGGCGGCAATGGGCAAGCGGACACCAGCCACGGAGCGGCCGCGGTCACGGTCGGCTGCCCGCTCACCGTGACGACCGGGTTCGGTACGGTCGGCTGCGCTTGCCCGCCGTGCGAACAAAGCACGGTAGCGCCGACATGCAGGAGCGGACCAGGCATTAGGCATTCTCCCTAAGACACCATCAGTGCGCCGTTGTTGATCATTACCTCGGTCCCCGTCATCAGAATCGTGGCTCCCTGGCCATTGGTGATCGTGATACCGGCTTGATTGACCATGATCATCGAGGTGCCACTCCGCAGCAGGAGACCGCCCGCCGGCCCTGGCAGGTCGCTGATCGAAATCACGTTCTGCCCCAGGGTCTGCAGCACGATGCTCGGACTCAAAGGATTGCCTGCCTGCGCGAGCGCCGGCACTTCCGCACGGGAGCCCCACCAGCCACCCAGCCACACGGGGCGGTCGGCATCCCCACCCTCGAACATCATCCACACGCCGGCGTCCATCGGCGGCACGGCATAAATGCCCGCCTGAATGCCGGTCATCGGCAGGCATGGCATCGCCCAGCTGGAAGGCGTATCGCCGCAGACATCCGTCACGAAAGCCTGGATGCGCCCCTGATTCAAAGGGTCCACGCAGTTGCACACCGTGCCCCGGTAGATGCCCATGTATTTAGGCGTGTCGTCCGTCATAGCTGCACCGTATCGACCGAGGAGAACAGGCCGCCACGCTTGAGCGTGAAGCTTTGCGTGTATTGGCCATGCTTGATGTTGTGGGTGACGCTTTTGACGCTGTACAGCCCGTCGTAGTACGGGCCGGCGCCGCGCACACCAACTTTCTGCCGCGCCTTGAGTACATGTCCGTAACGCAACACATCCAGCTGTCCGCTTGCGCTGACTGCATCGGCGGACCTGACAAGGGCACCGATCACGATCATCGCCGCTTCGGCGAAACTCTTGTTCGCCATATCGCCCAGCACTTCGCTCTTCAGCGGCGTAGGCGCCTTCTTGGAAAGCGAGGCCTTGAGGAAATCGATGTCCGGCAGTGGGATCGGAATCGGAATCTTCGAATTCGGCTCCAGAATGGTGACGATGTATTGCTTGGCAACGGTGCCGTCGTATGAAAAATTCAGCGACTCGGCATTGCTCGCCACGTCCAGGTCGACGCCTAGTGCGGATTGCGTGGGAAAGAAGCCGCCGAGCTCCGGCCCCCAGTACGCAATGCTCATTCCGGGCTGAGGGCCGGGGTCGATGTAGAACACGTGGCCACAGCGCCTGGCCAGGGAAGTGACGTATTGGTAATCGGTGCCCTGCTGCTTCTGCAAGCGCTCCAACGGGTTCTGCACCAGGCCGATGACGTCAGGTATCACCACCGGAACCACGCCGAACGCCAGATACTTAGCCAGCACCAGATCGATGATCGCGAACAACGGCATCGCCGGATAAGGGATACCCGTCAAATCGATGAAATCCATCAGCGCGGAAATGTCGAGTCCGGTGACGGTGAGCGTGGATTGCCCCGGGGTATTACTCGGCGTGACGTCCTGCTTGGTGATGATGCCGTCCATCAGCACCGTCGGCGAACCATTGACGACGACGGTGATAATGACCCGGCGGCGCGGATCGAAATAACCGGAAGGCAGCAGCGTCTGTCCGATCAGCGAGCGCTTGCCCAGGGTGAACTTGAGCTGGAATCCGCTTTGCGCGCCGACAGTGCTGGATACCTGCACCTCCGACAAGGCATCGATAACCGGCTGCGGTGCGGGATCGGCACCCATCGAACCGACACGCAGCGATAGATAGAGCCCCTGATTCATGACGTCATGCCACCGGCCCAATGACGCCAGCGGGCAAGGTGATGCGCAGGCGGCGGCCCATGACTTCGGTCAGCGCGTCGGGCCGCATCGCGTTGTTCGCGTCGCACAGCCGCCAGAACTGCAGAGGGTCGCCCAGGGCCTGGGCAGCGATATTGTCCAGGCGTTCGTTCTGAGCGACGACGTGGCAGTCGATCGACTGCAGCTGATCCGGCGACGGCAGAAAGCGCCGCCGCAAGTAGGGCACTAACTTGCCGTCGGACCCGCTCCATATCGTGGTATCGATCGCGTAGTACCGAC
This sequence comes from Dyella sp. OK004, assembly GCF_900114495.1. GTDB lineage: Bacteria > Pseudomonadota > Gammaproteobacteria > Xanthomonadales > Rhodanobacteraceae > Dyella_D. Next base: position 665,357 of record NZ_FOZI01000003.1, read on the forward strand.
TGGTGATCGGAAACTGCTGCGCCACATTGAAGTTCGGCTGCAGCACCGCCTGCATGGGATCGCTCATACCAAACCTCCCCCTCCGAGCATGTTCAGCGTACCGGCCGGCCCTTGCGTGGCCAGTCGCTCCTTTTGCCGCTGGAACACCATGTAAAGGCCGCCGCCGCGATGGTCGAACCCAAGATCCGTTACTGACAGCACTCGCATACCGAGACTGATCTTGGCGCGGATCGGATTGAGCGCGGTGTCGAATGCTTCTTCGGTGATGCTGAATTCGGTGATGCGCATGGGCAGCACGCGATTGCTGCTCCAGATGAACAGCGTCATCGGCGCCTCGGCGGGAATGATCTCGAGTGCGCCTTGTTGCGCGAGCGTGTAGTTCGCTTCGAGACGCGCACTGGTCGGATAGACGATGATTTCCAACGCCGCCAATTGCGGCGCAAGCCCGGATTGCACCGCGATCTGGTTCTGGTCCGGAAATTCGAGCTGGTCGGTGAGGTCGAGCTCGGCCTCGAGCTTGATGGTTTCGATAGGCGGCCCTTTCAGCCGCAGCGCCTCCGAATGATCGGCGCCGTCGCCGGCGCCCTGCACTTGCAAGGTGCGGCTGACCGAATCGGGGTTGTATTGCAGAGCAATCACGCGCTGCACGGCACCGGAAGCGGCATCGAGCAGCACGATGCCGCCTTTGAGCAAACGCGGCGAGCCGGGGAAGCTGCTCATGGTTTCGGTTCTCCCGATGGCTGCTCCGGCGGCGTGGGGGGCTGATAACCCTGCTCTCCCGGCGTCAACGCTGCCGAATCGAACGGCAGTTGGCTTTGCTGGCAGTAATCGTTGCGGGGACCGCCAGCCAGAATCTCCTCAGCGAACCTGTCCGCATTCACACCCGGAGCCTTGGCGAACGCCCAAGTAATCAATGCGCAGCGACCGTAGCGCGCGTTGAACGCGCGATGCAGCGCCGGCACCTCACCGGTGAAATAGGCGCGCGCGAGCGTTTCCTCGCCCACCGCCTCCACCAGCCGATTCACGCCGACGACTCGGTCGTCGTAGCCGGACCCGTAGGGCATGTTGATCTCATCCTGCAGCTTTCGCGTGAAGTATTCCGTGGTGCCCTCAACCACGTAGTTGTGCAAAAAGGCGAAGTCCGGGTGTGAATAGGCGTGCAATCCCTCATGCAGCAGCGTTCCTGCGGTTTCGCTGCTGCGGATGTAGTAGATGACGGGCTGTTGCGGTGTCGCGTGCTCGAGTTGCTGGCCATGACAAGTGGGCTCGGCAGTTGCCGATGGAAGTGGCGTTGGCGCACGTCCGCTAATCGGCTGGACGGCGGGCCCGGTATCGGTCCAGCCGATCAAGCCGCCGCAGTCCGGATCGTGGGTACGGCATTCGTGCCGTTCGCACAGCTCCGCTCTGCTCACCGCGTGCACGCGTGCTGCCCGCAATGCCGCGGGGATACCGCCCGGCAGATAGCGGCCGTAGCGGCGGCGAATGAGCATGTCTGCCTCCGGCACTGTCTCCGACGTGGTATTCCTGGACAATCCACCGATCAAACCGCCGACTAACGCACCGACACCGACGCCGATCGCGCCACCGATCAACGCCCCCATGCCGAACGGTTGGTTGTGCATCGCCGCGGCCACGCCCAGGCCGATCAGGGCACCGGCCGCGCCCACTGTTGCGGCGCCGATACCGATGCCGGCAGCGGTCTGCTCACCGCGGGTCATCGCGAGCAAAGACTGCTTGGAGCCATGCATGATCTGCGCCGTGCGACCATCGGCGACGGACGCTCCTGCTATCGCGGCCTCCCGCTCAAGGCTGGCAACGGATGCCGCCGGCGCGGAAGACTCATTCTGCGTCACGTGCGCCAGTTCGTGACCGAGTATCGTCCGGCCCTCACGCGTATCAGGCGCATACGCATCCTGAGCGAGATAGACATCGCTTCCGCTCGTCACGGCGTAGGCATTCATCGCACCGGTCAGGTGCTGGGCCCGGCCGTCGCGATGCAGGCGCACACGCGAAAAATCCCGGCCGAACCGGTCTTCCATCACTTGGAGGGTCGAGCCATCCATCGGTTCGCCGCCTTCGCCGGACGGCAGCCCTTTGGCCGGAGAAGCCGCCGGCGTACCGCGCGATGCGTGAGCGGTGCCGCCCCCTGCCCGCTCGGCCCATTCATCGGCCTCGCGCTCCTGCGAATCGGTACTGTGCGCGTCGCGCTGTTTCGGCTGCAGCTTGCGCCGCTTCTGATCGCGCGGCCCTTTATTACGATCGTCCGTCGCCGCGCCGGCGATAGCGCCGACCGCACCACCGAGCAGCATGCCCGCGGCGGCACCGCCGGCGAGCGTACCGAGGATGGCACCCATCTGCGCGTTCCCGCTCAGGCCACCAGCACCAGCGCCGATCGCGATCGCCCCAGCCAGACCGCCAACGCCACCTGGCAACAATCCCCAGAGGGCGCCTTTCTTCGCACCGCGCCACCATCCGGAGGTCGACGCGTAATCAATCTGCTCAGTAACCAGCGCATTCAAGGCATCGAATTCGAGTCCCTCGTTGATGTGCGCTTTTTCGGTGTTACCGACATAGATGTACAAGTGTGGTATCTGGCGATCCACATAACCTTCGATGGATTTCTTGTTGGCATCGTTATCGGTATCAACCGAGTAGAAGCGCACGGGCACCGACGGTGGCTGCTTGCGTAATTTGGCGCAGATTTCCTCGAGTCCGCTCTTGTTCTGCTGACAGCCCTGGCACCACACGGCGCCGAACTCCACGATGGTCACTGCACCTGCCTGCAGCAGAGACGAGATGTCCTCGCCAACCACTTCTTCGATGCACGGCCCGGTAGCCGCCGGCGCGCCCGTTGCCGCGGCTGCGGGGTCATTGGCCGGTGCTTCGGTTTTTGCCTCCTTGCGTTGCAGACCAGCGCTGGCCGCGGCGGTGTCCGTCGCGGGCGCGCCTGCCAACGCAGCATCGGCGGCGCTGTCCGCGTGGGCTTCACTGGCGCTCAAATCGGACACCGCGATCGCGCCGCCTGGCGGTGATGACGCGCCGTCCTGCTGTGCCACATGGGCCAGCTCATGCGCCAGCAGTCGCCGGCCCTGCTCGCTGGATGGCGCATACATGCCGCTGTCGAACACGATATCGCGACCGACCGTATAGGCCTGCGCATGCACCGCCTGCGCGGAGCGGCCGGCCTGCTCGCCGGTATGTACGCGCACGTGCGAGAAATCGCGATCGAAGCGGCTTTCCATGAAGGCCTGAGACGAGGCATCCATAGGCTGACCGGGACCGCGTAAAACGTCGTAGACAATGGCTGGCGCATCGCCGGCATGTGCAGACGAAGCTTTGCGCTGCAAAGCCTGTTTCTTGCTGGCGCACTCTTCGCATTCGCCGCCGTCGGTGTGCGTGCCACATTCGCATTTGCGTTGCAGCATGGTGTGCCCGACCGAGCCGACGGACATCGAGCGGCGTGCGGATGCGGCGCGATAGTAGCGAAAGCTCATGGTCGCAACTCCTCTGCCGTGATGTTCATGCGATCCCCGTCCCTGGGGGTGACATCGGCACATCATCGACCGGTCCGATCGGCAGAGCCGTGCCAATGGATCTCGGCCCGGCTTCGATTTCGTTCTCGCCCTGCTTGCGGCGCCAGATGCCGTTGACCTTTTCCAGCCAAGTGATGGAATGCCACCGGAATTCGTTGGATACCGGCGTCCACGGGCCATTGCGCACGCGCGCATGGACGAATTCGACAAAGCTGGCTTTGTAGACGAACTCTTCGGCCGCGGCTGCACCTGGGCCGGGCTGGTTCAAGTTCGGCAAACCCGGCCCGTCGATGGCGTAAATATGGTTGTTGACCGGAATCAAAGACTCGTCGCGGTCCGTGTGATCGTCGTCGGTCCCTGGCGGGTCGTACTGCAGCAGCTCCCACTGCCCGCCGGCACTCCGCCAGATCGCGCGTTCTTTGGTCCGTTTGAAATCGTATTCCACCCCGCGCCGATGTTCGTCGATGTCCCCGCGCACCTCCATGATGTTCAAGCCGGTCTGCGCATCGAGTCCGAGACCGGGAAGGTCAGCGCAGACCGGACACGTGTTCTCTTCGCTCAAGTCGCCGCTGTTGCGGAAATGGCCCACCGTCACCTGCGGCAGATTCGGGCCGGGATTCGCGCTGCCGGGCGCGGCGCCGGTGCCGGGCAACTGCGCGATCAATTCGCTCGCAAAATACGCATACGAGTCGGGATTGCGCAGCGCGTTGTCGAGATTCATGCCGCAGCCCGGCTGATACTGGATATCGTCGAGTAGGCCGGCCATGTGCACCGATTCATGTACCACAGTAATCGCTTGTCCCTCGGCGGATTGACGGAAAAAATCCGCGCAAAGGAAGACTTCTGGAATGGTGGTGGCGTGCCCTGTTCCGTCGTCCTGGCCGTACGTCACCGCATATTCGCTGGTGCACGGGATGGCATGCGCCGCCCCCGTCGAATCGCGCACGGTCATGCCGGCGAGTTCGGCATCTCCGCCCTCCGCACCGCAGTGATAAATGCGTCGAGGCAACGCACCACGCACACGGGTGAAAACGTTGACTATCTGTGCGATCTGCGCCGGCGATGCACCGTGAAAACGGCAATCGATCACCTGTCTTACGTGCGGGGCATCGACCTGGGTCGAGAGCAGCCTGATCGCGTTGTCCACCATCTCTACCGCCGACTGCCGCGCATACTCCAGCATCAAAGACTGGCGCCCGGTGCATGTGGGGCCAGTGTTTCTGCGTTGCTGTGCCGTATCGCGCGGCAGGCGCGCTTCCAGTAGCCGCTCGAAGCGGTCGTGATTGTCGCCGCCGACTTTGTGATCGATATCCTGCACTGACAGGCCATGAATGGGATCGAGCAGGAGCACGATGTCGGGCGTGGTGGAGCGCTCCAGGATGGTCAGGATCGCTCTTTCATCGTCATCGCCCGTCACTCCCGACAGCATCTCGCGGATCAGCAACCGCTTTAGCTCTACACCCGACAAGGCGCCGCCGGTGGTGCGGTGTCCGCTGTCGAGATTGAAATCGACTTCACCCGCGACCCAGCGGCGCACGAGATCGCGCGCCTTGTTGTCGCTATCGCGGTTGTCCTGAATGTTGCGCGTGCGCGCCAGCACATCCAGATAGGCCATCAATTCGCTAGGGGTGTACACCGAGCGATCGAACGCGCCGGCCAGCCACGCGATCCCTACCCCCAACAACGCGCCGCCACCCACGACAGCCGCACCGATACCGACGCTTTCGCCCGTGCTGAGGCGATGCGCCTGTGCTTGCGGCGCCTGCGTCATGCGCACCGGGTGGCCCTGCATGACACGGTCCGCGGCCAGTTCCGCCTCGCGTTCGGCCGGATCGCCGGGTCGGCTGAGCACGGGCGCGCACTCTCCCATCGACCTGCCGAAAGAGGCGTGTTGCGCAACGTGCGCCAGCTCATGGGCCAAAAGATGTGTCCCAGTCGCCGTGCCTGGGTTGTACTGCCCGGAGCCGAACACAATGTCGTCGCCGATGGTATAGGCAGCGGCGTGGATGGCGTGCGCTGTCTGCGCGGCCTGCGCATCGGTATGGACTTTGACCGTACTGAAGTCCCGGCCGAACGCCGGTTCCAGTACCGCTCGCGCCCCCGGCTCTAGCGGACGACCCTGGCCATGCGGAATCAGCGACACACCTGCTGGTGCCGACGCAGGCGCATCTGCTGTAGCACCGCCCGACAGGCTCCGACGCGCGCACTCGCCGCACATGGCGCCGCCGGACGTGTGCGTGCCGCAGGCGCACTTGCGCTGCAACAGCGGAGCCGCTGGCGTTGCCGCTGAAGGCGCGGCGGCCACGGTCGTGGTGGCTTGCTCGCCCATGCGCTTAGCCCTTGCCCTTGGCGCCAGTCGCGCCCTCGATCGCATGCGGATGCGCGGCCCCGCTTAAACCCAGCCCCTGGCCAACCGCGGCGGCGACGCGCGCCCCCAGGCGTTCGCCCGGCCGGACCGCCGCGCGCAGCGATGTTGTCGGCAACGCATCGACGATGCCGATGCGGCGGAACGGATCCGCTGTTCCGGTCTGCCCCAGCAGCGCGGCCAGTTCGTGCTCCAGCGCCGTGCGCACCGATGCTGCCCGCTCGCCCTGCAGCAGCGCCTCGTCCAGCACCAGCCGCTCGACATGCAGCTGAATCTTCATGGCGACGTCCCGGCCGGCTCCAGCCAGCGGAATTCCGCCTCGTTGATCGGCTTCTCCAGCTTGCGGAACTCGCTACGCGCGGCATCCAGCAGCAGGGGCATGGTGATCTGCACACCAGACTTGGCGGCCATGAACGCAGCATTCAAAGCGATTCCCTGGATGCTGCCGCCGGTGAGTGCCAGCCGGGCAAGGCGCTCCAAGTCCAGAGCGCCGGTAATGACCTGCGGTGGAAACACCGAGGACCAGATCGCCTTTCGCTCGGTATTGCCCGGGAACGGAAAGTTGACGATAAAGCGGATGCGGCGGAGGAAGGCGCTGTCCAGTGCGCTCCTCATATTGGTGGCGAGGATCGCCAGGCCGCGGAAGGTCTCCAGTCGCTGCAGCAGGTAGTTCACTTCGATGTTGGCGTAGCGGTCGTGGCTGTCCTTCACTTCACTGCGGCGACCGAACAAGGCATCGGCCTCATCGAAGAACAGGATCGCCCCGCCTTCCTCGGCCGCATCGAACAATTTGCGCAGATTCTTCTCGGTCTCGCCAATGTATTTGCTGACCACCGCGGACAAGTCGATGCGGTACAGCGACAGGCCGAGCGCGTTAGCGATCACCTCGGCCGCCATCGTCTTGCCGGTGCCGCTTTCGCCGCAGAACAGCGCACTGATCGACAGACCGCGATTCATTCGGTCGCGAAAGCCCCAGTCGTCGTAGACGGTGCTGCGCTCGGCGACCTGGTCGGCGATCTGGTGCAGCAGGTTCTTCTCGGCGTCGGGCAGTTTGATGTCACCCCAAGTCGCTTTGGGTTCGATGCGTTGCGCCAACTGATCCAGCGCCGGGCGCGTACGGGCGAGCGCGCCGTGCCATAACGATTGGGCCAGCGCCTCGGGCTGCTGTGCGGCGGCGGCCAGCGCGGTGTGCGCGACCTGCTCGATCTTGCCCAGGCCGAAGTCGAAATGCCCGGCCAACTGTTTGGGTTGCCCGCCGGCCTGCTCGCCGAGCAGCCGCTGCCAGAGCGAGCGCTGCTCGAACGGTGTGGGCTTGGCAATATCGGCGCTAAGCAGGCTGCCTGCGGTACCGGGCCAAGGTTCGCGCGTATCGACGAAAGTGAGCCCACCACTGCGCGCGAGAAAACGCCTGACCGGCGCGGAGGCTGCGTCGCCGTGATCGATGTCGGCCGCATCGATATACAAGGCAATCGGCAATAGCTGGCTTTCACGCAGCCACAGGCGGATCAGCGTTTCCTGTTCGCCCACCGCGTGAGGCAACAACTCAGCCGAGAGCCGATACACCTGCACGCCGAATGCCGCAGCGATGGCCCAGGCAATGGCTTGCTTGCTGGTGCTGTCGCTACCCAGCAATTGCACTGTCGGCAACGCTTGCCCAGGCGGCACATGACGCAGCCCATCGAGCACCTGCTCCACCACCGTTTGCTGCGAAGGCGGCAGCGCCGCCTGTGCGAGCGGCGTGAGTAACGGCATAAGGCGATCGTCGAGATGGTTCAGACCTCGCACGAAATTCACCACGCGTTCGTCAGCGCTGAGTGCCGCACCGACCAGCGGCTGTGGTCCTGGCTGATGAATATCGAGCAGGCGCCAGAAGCGCAGCGGACGCTGCGGCGACAACGCATCCCAACTCGGCGCGTCGAGTATCGAAAAAGCCAGCGCGAACGTCGGCCACGGCTTGGAGGGATCATGTTGGGCCTGCGCACAGAGTGCCGGCATGCCGGTGTCCAGCTCCATCCCGATGCACAGCATCAACAGGCTACGCTCGAAATCCGACAGGCCGAGCCGTTGCGCGAGCAGCATCAGCGCAGGCGTTGACGCGCTATCGCCAGCCGGCGGTTGAACGGTCGTGTCTCTAGGGTAGCCCGCGGTGATAGGGAGCGGATCGGGACGTGCCGCCTCCAGCGCTTGCAGATCCTCGGCGGACAAAACGGCCCGCTCGGCGTGGACGCCAAAAAGCCGCGTCAGCCAGCCGTGACGTTCCGTGGAAGCGGCCGCAGCATCTTTGCTCAAATCAGCCGGTGTCGCCGGCACCTGCTGTGGCTTTACCACCGCGGGAGCGTCGCTTTGCACGGCCGCGCGCTGCAGACGCGCTCGCAAATCGGCCATTGCATCGGCAAGGTACTGATCGTTCGTCTTGAGCCACTGCGCGTAGTCGCTCATGTCACCACCACTTGCTGATCCGTCGCGAAGACGGGTGCGTTACCGCTGAAATCTACCGGCACGCTGTCCGCACCATCCACGCGCAGCCGCACTGTATAGGTGCCTGCCGCCACACTGGAGAGAGAGAACACCAAGTCGGTGGGCTGATGCGGATCGGCGGGATTGCTCATGCTTTGCGGGCTGACCACCCTGTCGCCGAACAGCAGGAAAATCCGCTGGCCATCGCGGATACGTGGCAGGCAAGTCAGGTGCAGTGTGATCGCACCCGCCGCGGCTGCTAGCGGACTGACCGTAATGATCGGCGCCAGCGCGAGCGGCAACTCGTTACTGAGCAAGGCCGGCAGAGTCGGCGACTGTTCGACCAGCCCGATGGTATAAATGCCTGGCGCCCAGCGCGACGCGGCATTGGCGTCTTCGGCCGTATCGGCCAGATGGACCTTCAGGCTGCCCGCCCGGCCACCGGCCTGCGGCGCTACTTCGACCGGCGCATCCAGGCGCAGACTGCTGAAACGAGCCATCGTGTACTCGGTCGTGAGCTGACGTCCGTTCAAGATCAAGTCCTCACCGAGACGGATCGCTGCCTGGGCTCGCGGATAAGCCAGTGTATCGAGCACCGCGGCGGCCCTTGCGGCCGTACTGACACCACGATCCTGCGGACCGCGCCGCAGCACAGGCGGCGGCGAGCGCATGACCTGGCGGCTGTCGATCAGAATCACGGTGACCTCATACACCGCCGAAACACGGTAATTGGTCTGGTACGCCGTCCATAGCTTGGAAAGTTCCTCGACGCTTTGCGGCAACGGCGTGATGCGTACACGCTCGAACTGGTCGGCCAGATCGTTGCCTGGCAACGCACTGCGAATGTCATTGCCATCGAGCACCGCGCTATCGTGCAAGGTGCTCATCGCCGCGGCCAGCACGCGGTGACTGATCGCATCCAGATCGGTTTCACCGCGGCCATAGGCGGTAATCATGTAATGCAGATTCAAGGCGAGCGCCGGCGCCGCGCTTTCGCCCGCCCGTACTTGCCCGGGCATGTCCATGTTGCGCCACGCGACGTTCGCCACGACCTGATAAAGGAACAAATTGAGCTGCGCCTTGCTGATGCCCTTGCGGGCGACGTCCGGAGGCTGCAAGGTCACCTCCAGATCGCTGAGATCGGTGTCGACCAAGGGCATCTGCAACTGCAGCAGATTGCGCAGCGTGCGCGTGGTCGCGGCGATGGCCAATGCATTGCTCATGATGTCTGCTTGCCCCGCTCGCGCAGGTATTCGTCAAGACTGCTTGGACGCGCCGCATCCTGACGCCGCGGTGTCGCCGCCGTCATCGCGGCCGGTGCGGCGCGCACTTCGAGCCGGCCGATGCTGACGTGCACCGTCGTTTCACCAGTCTCGCTGTGCGGAAGTCCGCTGGATGCAGCAGCGGATCGTGACGACTCCGGCCTGCGCGCCGGTGCCGCGGTAGCGACCGGCGTCGCGAACACGGGAGCCGCTGGCGGCAGCAAGACGCCCTGATCCTCCCGGGATCGTTCCATGGGGGGCGTAGATGCGGGCTCCAGGCGAGTCTGTCGTGGACGCACGGCGTCGCGTGATACGACGTCATGTTCCGTGTGACGAATAATCGTCGTGTGTAGCTGTGTGGCTTCAGCAGGCCGCGCTGTTTGCGGAGCGACGGACGGGGACGCTTCCTTGAACGCGACGCGCTCGTGCTGTGCGGGTGGCGCCATTTGCTCGCGCACAGACAGCGGAGCACGTCGCGCTTCCACAGGATCAACCGCATCGGCCGCCCGACTTCTGGACGTTGGCATAGGCGGCGTCTCTGTAACTTCATCGCCGACGGGCAAACGGTCCCGCTCTACCTGGACACCCTGCACGGGCGGCATCACCGCCACGCGCTGCATGGGCTCGAACAGCGACGGCAGCCGCGGCGTCAGCACGCTATCGCTGCCGATCGCCCTTGCCGCCAGCCGGTCGAGAAAGTCGCTCACGACACGCATTGCTCCAGGTAGGCCTGGCGGCGGCGCGGACTGAGCGCGAGGATGTCCGCCTCGCTCCAGTGGTAGACGCGCGCCAGTGTGTCGACGTCACGCAGTACGCGCAGCGACCAGGCGTGCAGCTCCTGCCACAGGAACCGCGCGATATCGAACATGGGTTGCCATTGCTCTTCGCAACCGGGGCAAGTGAAAGCCAGTTGCACGTCGGCCTGCGGATCGGCTGTCGCCATCGCCTGCACCATCTCGGCCTGCAGTTCTGGCGACAGTGAGCGCGGCTCGGTATCCGCCGCGCCTTCCACGTCGACAAGACAGCGTTCGAGCAGCAACTGCCGCGCCAACGACGCATCCGCACAAGCTTCCAGCGCCAACAGGTCACCACTGTTGGGCACACGGAATCTCACCTGTATATCGTCGACGGACGAGTGCAATGTGAGGATGCGCGCGGCGTCATCGCCCGCGTCGCCCTGCACGGCGAGCAGGCCGTCGCAATCGAAGCTGGCCTCCACCATCGCGCCGCAGGCGGGACAGCTCGCCACCCCGTTGAGCTGCGTGCCGAACAGGCGCGCGCGCAGCTGCAGCAGCAAGGCATCGCGCCGCCCCAGCGGCATTCCGGCCAGCGCTTCCGGCACGTTTTCGCCACAGCAGATATCGAGCAACGCCAGCCCGCGGGCCACGGCGGACTGTACGCCGCCGCGCTCCCATACGTGCAGCAACTCGCTGGCGCTGGGTGTGCGCATGCTCAACCGGCCGGCACGGTGAAGCTGGGTTCGGTCGGCTCCTGCACGCCCACGTCGCGCTCCCAGCCCTCGTTTTCCAGCTTGAGGTGCTGGATGGCCACGGCGTTGGCGTTGGCGTCCAGGTCCGGCAGCGCCTGATACTCCGACACCCAGCAGCGATAGAGCTTGTAAGCGAGCGTAAGCTGCCCGGCCTCGTTGTAGACCTCCAGGATCAGGTCCTTGCGGAAGTCCTTCAGTGACACCTCCGCACCCAGCCCTGCCCCGTAGTTCCACACCTTGTTCGCCCACTTCTCGAACTCCGGGTCGTGGGTGACGCCGCGCTCGATGGTGATCGCCTCGTACTCGGTGCGGCCGGGCGACTTGCGGCTGCTGCTGGGGTCGCCGCCCTCGCGGTGCTTCACCACTTCGGTGGTGCGCTTGAGGCCGGAGACTTTACTGACGCCGGCCACATAGCGGCCATCCCACTTCACCCGGAACTTGAAGTTCTTGTACGGATCGAAGCGCTGCGCATTGACGCTGAATTGAGCCATGACATTGTCCTCAGGTCTGGATCTGGCCGGCCATCTGCTGCAGCTGGATGACCACGAATTCGGCGGGCTTGAGCGGCGCGAAGCCGACCACGATGTTGACGATGCCCAGGTTGATGTCGTTCTGCGTGGTGGTCTCACCATCGCATTTGACAAAATAGGCATCGTTCGGCGTCTTGCCCTGGAAGGCGCCCTGGCGGAACAGGTTGTGCATGAAGGCGCCCACGTTGAGGCGGATCTGCGCCCACAGCGGATCGTCGTTGGGCTCGAACACCACCCACTGCGTGCCGCGGAACAGGCTCTCTTCGATGTATAGCGCCAGGCGGCGCACCGGCACGTATTTGTATTCGTCGGCGAGCAGATCGGCGCCACGCAGGGTGCGCGAGCCCCACACCACCGGGCCGCTGAGCGGGAAGTTGCGCAGGCAGTTCACGCCGAGCGGATTGAGCATGCCGTTCTCGCCATCGGTGAGTACGGCGCTGAGACCCTGCACGCCGTTCAGCGCGGCATCCAGTCCCGCCGGCGCTTTCCACACGCCACGCTGCGTATCGGTGCGCGCCATGATGCCGGCCACGATGCCGCAAGGTACAAACGTGTCGAGCTGGCCCTGCCGCGCCGGGTCCGACTGGATCACGCGCGGGAAGAACAGCGCGGCGTTGCGCGCGGCCGTGCCGGTCAGGCCGAGACCCGAAACCTTTGACGCATCGATGGTGCTGGGGTTGAGCCACGTGCTGGGTGCATCCACGACCAGCAAGGCCCGCCGCTCCACACAGAAGGCCAGCGCGGTCTGGTACACCGCATTGTCGGTGTCGCCGCCGCGTACATCCGCCGGGATGCACAACAGATTGAACAGATCCACTTTCTTCAGGGCGTAGATGCCGGTCTTCGCATTCGGATCGCCGTTGTAGGTAGTGGTGTCGAGCGGCGCGCTGTCATTGCCGTTGGTGGATACACCGCTGGAAGTGCCGTCCTGGTCCCACACGGTCTTGCCGGCCGGCACCGTATCGGTCATCGCTGCCGGCGGCGTGCTCGCTGGCAGGCTCAGACTGGCCGCCACGCGGATCAGCGATGAGCCGGCCAGCAGTACGCGGTCGACGCGACGGGGGCTCTCTTTCACGCTGACATTGAGAAAACTTTCCTGGGTGCCGCTCGCCATGTCGCGCACGGTTACGTTGAACAGGTCGGCAGCGGTCAATCCGTACAAGGCGGCCACATCGGCCGATACGTGATTGTCCACACGCACGCGCAACTGATTGCCCCCAATGCCGGCCGAGGCGGCTTCCAGCGGCAGATTGGTGATGGCGAACTGCGCCTTCGCCTTGCTGGGGTCGCCCTTGTACAAGCGCACGATGACTGCCTGCGCGCCGCCGTTGAGGTAGAAGTCGCGCACCGCGTAACCCATCGGGTACGCGGGATTGAGCGCACCGAAGGTGCGTTCGTAGTCACCATAGCTATTGATGGTGACCGGACCGTCCGCGTCGCCCGGCCCTTTGGCCGCGCGGCCGACGAAGGCGGTGATCGACGTCGCCACGCCGGTGATGGTGCGAACACCGCTGGGAATCTCCTCGATATAGACGCCTGGATAACTCAGGGTGGCTGGCATGGCAGTTTTCCTCGTTAATGTCAGGGTGCGTCGGTCAATGCACGGCCGGCGGGTCGGAGCGATTCAGTGCGTACAGCACGTCGCCGCCGGGAAGGCGATCGCAGCGCAGCCGACCCAGCGCGACCAGATGGCCAAGCGCCTGCTCGATGCGCTGGCGCTCGATCTCGTAGCGCTGTTGCGGCAACCACCAGCTGACGATGCCGTCGAGCGTGTCGGCCGCATCAGGATGTCGCTCCAGATACGCAAGCACGGCGCGCTCTACCTCCGGCCGGTCGGCTTCGTCGTTGGTCCGCTGATGACTCATGCGACACCTCCACGTCCGGGGATGTCTAAGGCAATACGCGTGCCAGCGGCGAGTGCGTGAAGGAATGGCGTCAGTGATGGAGTTGCGCGCGATGCGTGCGCGGCGCCGGGTGAGAGTTGACCCGGTTTCTTGTGCGCGGGTGGGTTCGCGGGTACCCGGTGTGCTGATTGGCATCGGGTCCGAGTTGCGCCTAGTTGTCGTCATTCCGGCGAAGGCCGGAATCCAGTCCAATGAATAGTGCGAAGCACTCGACATAGAATTCGTGTGCTTCGCACGCGTACTTAACTGGATTCCGGCCTTCGCCGGAATGACGACAGTGAGGCGTAGCTAAGCTTCGACGCAATCAGGCCCCGCATTGCACCGCTACAACGATGCAGCTAGCTCTGAAAGCGAAACTGCGCCGTAGCGATGCCGTGCTTCTTGAGCAGCTTGCCGAGCTGGCGCCGCTCGGTGCCGGAGAGACGCGCCGCGGCGCTGATATTGCCTTGCGCGCGCTTCATCAAGGTCACCAGATAGCTGCGCTCGAATGTATGCATGGCGTGATGCTTGGCCGCCAGATAGTGCAGGCCCTCATCATCGGTGCACGCGTCAATACACTCGAGGGTGTCATCCGGCTCCGTGGCGACGATCAGGTCGCCGAGCATCGAGGCATCGACCAGCGCACCTTCGGTGCCGAGGTAGGCGCGCAATACCACGTTCTCCAATTCGCGCACATTGCCTGGCCAGTGGTGTGCTTCCAGTACCTGCAGGGCTTCGCGCGTCCATTGCCTGGCGGGTCCGTCCAGCCGCTGTGCCACCAGCAGCAAGAAATGTTCGGCGAGCATCAGCACATCGCCCGCGCGTTCGCGCAGCGGCGGCAGGCGGACGTGCAAGGCGTTGAGCCGGTATTGCAGGTCGCGGCGGAACAGACCGGCGGCAACTTGCGCATTCAGGCAACTATTGGTCGCGGCGATCACACGCGCACTTGAGATGCGCGCCGCGCCGCCGCCGACCGGCCGGTATTCGTTGTTTTCGAGGAAGCGCAGCAGAGTGACCTGCGCCTTGCTCGACAACGCATCGACTTCGTCGAGAAACAGTGTGCCGCCGCGCGCGTGGTCAATCAGGCCCGGTTGCGCGCTCTTGGCGTCGGTGTAGGCACCGCGCTCATGACCGAACAGTTCGTTCTCGATCAGATTGTCCGGCAGTGCGCCGCAGTTGACCGGTACAAAGGGCCGCTCGCGCCGGTCGCTGGCGTAGTGGATCTCGCGCGCGGCGAGTTCCTTGCCGGTTCCGGTCTCGCCTTCGATCAGCACTTGCACGTCGCACCCGGCATACCGATGCAACTGCGTACGCATCAGCAGAAATGCTTTGGAGTGGCCGAGCATGACCGACATCGTCGCTCCTCCCTGGAGCCTATCGAGCCGTGACAGGTCATCGCCACCAGACGGTGAGATATCCGTTGGATCAAGGGGTTGGGCGGCGACCCGGGGGAGTATGCGCGGCGCAATCGCACAATCCCATCGGTTGAAAGTTATAGACGTGTGCGCTGGTGATCATTTAGAGAATTCCCCTACACCATCCTCGCTAGTGCGAAGCGCCAGTCGTGCACACCACGTTGACATTGCGGCCTCTCTTTCGGCGAAAGAGAGGCCGCAGGCTTGCGTCAAACTGACTATGGGTGTCGTCGTTCTCAATCCTTCGCCAAAGGTGTTTCGGACGGCTGGACGCCCATCGCCTGGAACAGCGCAGCGGTATCGCTGAGCCGCGCCGCGGTGGCCTGGATATCCGACAGCCGCGTGTTCTGCCAGCGCTGTTCACTGGCAAGTGTCACCGGATACGACACCGCGCCAAGTTTGTAGCGGGCCTGGCTGTGGTCGAAGGATTCGCGCGCGGCCGCGGCCGCAGACTGAGCGGACTGCAAAGCCTGCGCATCCTGGTTCAGTGCGACCAGAGAGTCGGCGACGTTCTGAAAAGCGTTGAGCACCGTCTGTTTGTACTGCGACACGGAAGCGTCGTAATTCGCGATGGCGGCCTTGCGCTGGGCGCGCAGCGCGCCGCCGTGAAAGAGCGGCTGGGCGAAGGCGGCACCGACGCTCCACACCTCACCAGCGCCAGTGAACAGGTTGGCCGTCTTGAAGGCGCCAGTACCCAGCGAAGCGGACAGCGAGATACGCGGGAACATATTGGCGGTGGCGACACCGACCTGCGCGGAGGCGGCATGCACGCTGGCTTCGGCCGCGAGGACATCCGGGCGTTGTTGCAGCAAGTCCGAAGGCACACTCACCGGCACTTCTGGCGGGGTGTGCCATTGCGACCAGGGCAAGGCTGCGGGCGCCTGATCGGGTGTGCGCCCGAGCAGAGTCGCCAGTGCGTGGCGCGCGCGCTGTGCCTGGGTGCGCAGCGGCGGCAGTGAAGCGTCAAGCGATGCCGCGTTCTGCTGTGCACTCAACAGATCGTCATGCGATGCGGAACCGAGCTTGTAAGCGCGTGCGGTGAGCTCGGCCTGTTCGCGCGCGAGTGCGGTCAGCCGCTCGGTGGCGGTGACCTGCTCGGCCAGGGCGGAGGCATTGATCGCGGTCACCACGATATTCGCCGCCAGGGTGCGCCGCGCGGCATCGAACTCGTACGACTGCAGATCGACCTGCGCCGCTGCCTCCCTCACGCCGTAGCGCGCCGCACCGAACAGATCGAAGTTATAGCTCAGATTCAACTGTCCGGCATACACGTTATAGAGATTGGTCGGCGGCCCGAACACGGGCGTGCCGAGCGCGCGCTGGCGACTGCCCTGCCCGCCCACATCCAGCGATGGCAGCAGGGCATCGCCGACTTCGGCGCGGAATTGCTGGTGCACGGCTTCCAGGGTGTGCTTCGCGGCATCGAGCGAAGGGTTGTTGCGCAAGCCTTCGTCGACCCAGCCGTTGAGCGTGTCCGAACCATACGAGCGCCACCACTCCGGCACGGCGCGCGCGCCCGGGACAAAGCGCTGCGCTACGCCGCCTGCTTCGGTGCTGTGATCCGCCACGGGCTCGACGGTGTAGCTGGCCGGCGACGGCGAAGCTGGCGGCTTGGCCGGTGGCGCGAACGAACAGCCAGCCAGGGCCGCGGCGATCATGGCGGCCGCCGCGGTATGTTTCATGCTCAGGTAGTTCATGGGGCGATCTCCTTCCGCGGCTCGTCAGCGCGCACACGGAACCATGCGGCGTACAGCGCGGGCAGATAGAACAAGGTCAGCACGGTGGCGACGGTGATACCACCCATCAGCGAGGTCGCCATCGGACCGAAGAAGTTGCTGCGCAACAGCGGGATCAAAGCCAGTACCGCCGCCGCGGCAGTGAGCGTGATCGGGCGGAAACGCCGTACGGTGGCGCCGACGATCGCTTCCCAGCGCGGATGCCCCGCCTGGATGTCCTGCTCGATCTGGTCCACCAGGATCACCGAGTTACGCATGATGATGCCGAGCATGGCGATGGTGCCAAGCATGGCGACGAAGCCGAACGGCTGGTGGAATACCAGCAGCGAGGCGATCACGCCGATCAGGCCCAGCGGTGCGGTGAGCACCACCATGAAGGTGCGGCCGATGCTTTGCAGCTGAATCATCAGCAGGGTCAGCACGGCGATCATCATCAGCGGCATCTGCGCATTGATCGAACCCTGCGCCTTCTGGTTCTGCTCTACTGAACCGCCGACTTCGATGCGATAGCCGACTGGCAAGTGCTTGCGCACCTCGTCCAGCTGCTTGTCGATGGTGTTGGTGACGTCCAGGCCCTGCGCGCCGTTACGTGTATCAGACTGCACGTTGATCGACGGCTGGCGGTCGCGCTCCCAGATCACGCCATATTCCAATCCATAGCTGACTTTGCCGAGCTGGCCCAGCGGAATCGCGGCGCCGCTGGGCGTGGGTATGGCCAGCCGTTCGATCTGATCGGGATGGACGCGGTCGCCCTTCGGTGCACGCAAGTCGACGGCGATTAGCTTGTCGCGCTCGCGGTACTGGCTCACGGTGGTGCCGGACAGCGACATGGTAAGGAAGTTGGCAACGTCCTGCGAGCTGATGCCGAGCTGGCGCGCCTTGATCTGGTCGATCTCGAAGCGCACCGAACGCTCGGCCGGCTCGTCCCAGTCGAACTGCACGCCCTTGGTGCGTGAGTCGGCACGCATCACTGCAGCAACTTGCTCGGCGATACCGCGCACGGTGGCGATGTCGTCACCATTGATACGGAACTGCACCGGGAAGCCGACCGGCGGGCCGTTCTCCAGCCGGCTCACACGGGTGCGCACGGCGGTGAACTCGCGCGGCAGCATGCCGTCCAGATAGTGCGCCAGTTGCTCGCGCTGCTCGATATTCTTGGCGGTGATCACGAACTGCGCGAAGTTGGGCTGCGCCAGTTGCTGGTCCAGCGGCAGATAGAAACGCGGCGCGCCGCTGCCGACAAAGCTGACGTAGTTGGCGACTTCCTTGCGGTCCTTGATCGCGGCCTCAAGTCGTTTTACCTGAGTCAGTGTAGCGTCGTACGAAGCGCCTTCTGGCAGACGCAGATCGACCAGCAACTCAGGGCGGTCCGAGCTGGGGAAGAACTGCTTCGGCACCAGGCCGAAACCAGCCAGCGAGATCACGAACAGCGCGACCGTCGACGCCAGCACCAGGAAGCGGTGACGCAGGCAGAAGTCCAGCCAGCCGCGGAAACGCCGATAGAACGTGGTGTCGTAGATCTCGATATCGCCTTCGTGATGCACGATGGCGGCGGCCTTGGCGGCGCGCGCGTCGTTCCAGCGCTGAGGCAGCACACGAGCCCACCATTCCTTGCCCGGCTTCGCGCGCTCGTGATGCTCGGGCAGCATGTAATAGCCCAGCAGCGGAATCAGAATCACCGCCGCCAGCCAGGACACCAGCAGTGCGATGGCGGAGACCTCGAAGATCGAACGCGTGTATTCGCCCGTGCCCGACTTGGCCAGTGCGATCGGCAGGAAGCCCGAGACGGTCACCAGGGTGCCGGTAAGCATCGGGAACGCGGTGCTGGTATAGGCGAATGCGGCGGCGCGCACCCGGCTCCAGCCCTGCTCCAGTTTCACCGACATCATTTCCACGGCGATGATCGCGTCATCCACCAGCAGGCCGAGCGCCAGCACCAGCGTGCCCAGCGAGACCTTGTGCAGGCCGATGCCGAGCAACTCCATGCACAGCGCGGTCGCCGCCAGCACGAACGGAATCGAGATCACCACCACCATGCCGGTACGGAAACCCAGGCTGAGCAGGCTCACCAGCAACACGATGGCGATGGCCTCGGCGACCGACTCCAGGAAGTCGTCGACCGAATGCGAGACCGCATGCGGCATGCTGGTGACTTCAGCCAGTTTCAGGCCGGCCGGCAGGCGCTTCTGCAAATCGATGGTGGCTTTGTCCAGCGCTTTGCCGAGCTGGATAACGTCGCCGCCCGGCTGCATGGTGATGCCGACGCCGAGCACGTGTTGCGACATGAAGCGCATCTGCTGGCTCGGCGGATCGTCGTAGCCGCGGCGAATGGTGGCGATGTCGCCGAGGCGCAGCGTCTGGTTGTTGATGCGCAGCAAGGTGTTCTTCAGCGCATCCAGATCGTTGAACTGGCCGGTGGGACGCACGAATACGCGATCGTCGGCGGTGGTAATGACACCGGCCGCGGCGACCGCATTCTGCTGGTTGATCGCCTGGGCGATCTGCTGCGGGCTGATGCCGAGCTTGGACAGCCGCGCATTCGGCATCTCGATAAAGATGCGCTGGTTCTGGTCGCCGAGGTAATCGACCTTGGCCACGCCGGGCACGCGCAGCAGTTCAGTGCGCAGCTGGTCGGCGTAGTCGTGCAATTGCGCCGGGGTGTAGCCGTCGCCTTCCAGCGCATAGATATTGGTGTAGACGTCGCCGAACTCGTCATTGAAGAACGGCCCCTGCACGCCTTGCGGCAGCTGGGCGGCCATGTCGCCGACTTTTTTGCGTACCTGGTACCAAGTATCCGGCACGCTGGAAGCCGGCGCCGAATCCTTGATATTGAAGAAGATCAGCGATTCTCCGGGCCGCGAATAGCTGCGCAGGAAATCGATCGACGGCGTTTCCTGTAGTTTTCGCGAGATGCGGTCGGTGACTTGTTCCTGCACCTGCTTGGCGTCGGCGCCGGGCCACATGGTCTGGATCACCATCACCTTGAAGGTGAACGGCGGATCTTCCGACTGCGATAGGCGGCTGTACGACAGCATGCCGAACAGCGCCACCATGATCATGATGAAGAACACCAGCGACTGGTGGCGCAGCGCCCAGGCGGAGAGATTGAAGCGCCCTTCTTCGTGCCCGGAGGAATTCTGTGTGGGCGAACTCATAGCGGCGCGTCCTCCGGATGCGGCGGCGTCACCGGCTGCACTTTCTCGCCTGCGGTAACGGTGTGTACGCCCTGCATCACCACGCGCTCACCGGCGTTCAGGCCGGTGCTCACCAGTACGTCGCGTTCGCCATAGCGCAGCACGCTGACCGGGCGCAGCTCCAGCTTGGAATCTTCGGCACGCACGACCCACACCGCGGTCTTTTCGCCCTGATGGAACAGCGCGGTGGCCGGCAATCGCACCGACTTGCCCTGGTTGGCCGCTGGTGCGAGCGCCACGTCAGCGGTCATGCCCAGGCGCAGTTGCGCGCCAGGCTCGTCGATGGATGCCTTGACCCGATAGGTGCGTGCCTGCGGATCGGCGGCGGGTGAGATGTCGCGCACACGCGCGGCGATCGGCTTGCCGGACAAGGCCAGCACGTTCACCGTGGCCACCTGCCCTACCGCGACGTCGGACAAGCGATCCTCCGGCACGTCGAAGAACACATCGCGTTCACCCGACCAGGCGAAGCCGAACACCGGCTGGCCGGCCGCAAGCACCTGCCCGACTTCGGCCTGCTCGCTCGTGATGCTGCCGTCGCGGTCGGCCACCAGGGTGGTGTAGCGCGACTGGTTCTGGCTCAGCGCGAGCTGCTGCCTGGCCTGATCGCGGCTGGCGAGCGCGGCGGCATAGGCGTCGCGGGTCTGTTCCAGCTGGAGCCGACTGATCAGGTTTTCCCTTGCCTGCGCTTCATCGCGGTCGCGCTGCTGGGTGGCGAAGACCAGGCGATGTTCGGCGGCGTCGAGTGCCGCCTGGGCCGAGGCCTGGGTCTTGCTCGCATCGGCATCGTCGAGCCGGGCCAGCGGCTGGCCTTTCTTCACCGTGTCGCCCAGGTGCGCGTAGCGCGCGATCAACTGACCGCCGATGCGGAACGACAGCGGCATCTCGTAACGCGCGTGGATTTCGCCGGGGAAGCGCAGCGCCTGTGCGCTGTCCGCGGTGGCGACCGGCTGCGCGATCACCGGCCGCGCCGCTTCGGTCTCGGGCGCTTTGCCACCGCAGGCGGACAAGACGGCGACCGCCAGGGTCGTGCCAAGTAGCCGCAACGGCCGAAGCCGCAGGCCGCCCGGGCCGGAATGATGGTGCTGAGTCATGGGTTGCTCCTGGGGAGGACGGGCGCGCAGGCGCACCCGCCGGGGATTCAGTGCCGAACACTAATACACAGTTGTATCTGAATTCAACAAAGAATCCAAATGATGACATTTGTCACCTCGTGCTAGGATGCGCGCATGTCCCGTAAAACCCTGCCCCGTAAGCGACTTACCCGCGAGGAAAGCCGCGACCAGACCCGCCAGCGCCTGCTCGACGCGGCGGCGGTGATCATTGCGAAAAAGGGCTTGCCGGCGACCAGCGTGGAAGACATCGCGGCACGCGCCGGCTATACCCGCGGCGCGTTCTATTCGAATTTCACCAGCAAGACCGATCTGTTCATCGAGCTGCTGAAGCGCGACCACGACGACATCCAGAATCAGCTGCAGCAGATCCTGGATGCGGGCTTATCGATCGAAGACACACAGGCGCAGCTGGCGGTGTTCTATGCCGAGTGCTATCGCGACGACAACAACTTCGCGCTATGGGCCGAGGCCCGCCTGCACGCGTTGCGCGATACCAAGTTCCGCACGCGCTTCAATGCGCTGTGCCTGGAGAAGCGCGACGTCATTGCGTATTTCATCACGCAGTTCTGCGCCATGATGAAAAAGACCCCGCCTGCTCCGGCCGCTGACCTGGCCTTCGGCACCATGTCGCTGATCGACGGCATGCGCTTCTTCAATGCCTGCATGCCGAACGAGCTGCCCGACCAGAACGCTCAGGCCGCGCTGGCCGCGATGTTCAGCGCAACTTTCTTCCAGAAATGATGGCCTGGCCGCCAAGGCCACGGCATTGAACTAACCTGCGGATGCATGGCCGGATACAAGCGCCCGGCCCCTTCCTTTTATCGGACGCCAGCGCATTTCTCCCTGGATCATCATCCACGCACTGATCGCACTCAGTAATGCGAGTGCCGCGGAAACCAGCATGACCCAGCGGAAACCGGCCACGAAGGACAGGCCAACGGCGTGTTTCACCGCGGCCCCGTCCGGATAGCCTTCCGGAATCGCGATGCCTGCGAGTTTCTGGCGTTGCGCCATCACCGACGACAGTACATCCGAAGGCGCGTGCAGGCGCGTGAGTTCATCGGCCAGCCTCACGTCGAAGACTCGGGTCAGCACGACGCCGAACAGGGCGATCGCCAGCAACGCCGCGGTGCGCGAAACCGCATTGTTGATGCCCGACGCGGTGCCGGCGAGATCGGGACCCACCGCATTCATCACCGTGGTGGTGAGCGGCGCCACGGTGATGCTCATGCCGAGCCCGAGCACGCATATCGCGGGAAAGAAAGCCATCCAATACGAGCTGCCGATCGATGGCCACGCGAACAAAGCGAACCCGATGGCAGCGATCACCGGACCAATAACAAGCGGAGGCTTCGGCCCGAACACATCGACCAGCGTCCCCGCCCAGCGCGACAGCAGGAACATGATGGCAATGAACGGCAACAGGGCGGCCCCGGCCGACGTAGCGCCGTAACCTTGCACCTGGATCAGGTTGAGCGGCAGGAAGAACAGGCTTCCGCCCAGCGCCGCGTAAAGCAGCAAGGTCAATACATTGGCACCGGCGAAGTTGCGTTCGCGAAACAGTCCGAGCGGCAGCATAGGTGCCGCACTACGCGCCTCTATCCGCACAAACATCAGCAGTGCGGCGATGCCGATGGCGGCGGCGCTCCATACCGGCGTCGCGAGCCAGCCGCGGGACGGCGCCTCGATCAGCGCAAATACGACGCCCGCCAGACCGATCGTCGCCAGAACGGCACCTGCCACATCGACGGCGCCGCTGTCCGCTCCGCGGCTCTCGGGAACCTTGGCCGCACAGATCAGCATTAGCAAAGCACCGACAGGCACGTTTACCAGGAAGGCCCAGATCCACGAATAATGGTCGACCAGAAAGCCCCCGATCACCGGCCCGATCGCCGCCGTGATGCCGCTGAAGGCTGACCAGGTGCCAATCGCGGCACCGCGCTCAGCCTGCGGAAACGTGGCGCTTATCAACGCGAGGCTGCCGGGCACCAATAGCGCCGCGCCGATGCCCTGCACCGCGCGCGCCGCGATGAGCAGGCCGACATCCGCCGATAGCGAGCAACCCACGGATGCCAGCGTGAACAGGCCGATGCCGAACATGAAGATGCGCCGGCGCCCGAAGCGATCGCCCAACACACCGCCCACCAACAGCAGCGATGCCAGGAACAGCGCATACGACTCCATGATCCATTGCGCATCAGACGTGGTGGCGCCCAGCTCTCGTTGAATGGCCGGCAGCGCAACATTCACCACCGTGCCGTCGATAAACGCCAGGCTGGAACCGAGAATCGCCGCGACCAGCGTCCAATACCGAGAAGGCGCCGAACAAGGCCTCGCCGCCTCGCCGTGCAGGATGACGCCGCTATCGCAGGGAGGCTTTCCGATCTGGCTCATGGCCGCCGCCATGGAAGCGGGAGCATTACGGAACCGGGCAAGATGGGTGTCTCGGGACGCGATGCCATGGTGTGCTCCTCGGTTTGCTCAGCCAACCCTGGTTTTCGCGGCCGCCGTTCTCCGTTTTGCCACCCGTTGACGCTCCATCAACTGCGCTTTGTACGCGCCCATGATGGCCGGTAGCAGGCCGGGAAAGCGCTGCTCGATTTCCTTGCAACGCGTGGTGTTGTGCATTTCCACGCCGTGCCGTTCGCTGCGGATCAGGCCGGCCTCGCGCAGCGCGCGAAAATGTTGCGAAAGCGTGGACTTGGGAATGTTGCGATCGCGGATCTGCAGGAAGGTAGAACAGGTCTGGGCACACTTCGAACCGGCCATCTCCGCATAGATCGCCACGCGCACGGGGTCGGACAGCGCATGGAGGATGCCCTCCATGGTGACGTCCTCGATCGATGGGTGGACCAGGGGTTTCATGCCGTCATGTTATCGCCCCTTGACTCTTAGTTCTATAGTTCATATGTTGCGAACTACTGAAGTACACCCTCCCTACTCTCCCTCGCAAACAGGACAAGTCATGAGCAAGCTCAAAGGCAAAGTCGCCGTCGTTACCGGCGCATCCAAGGGGATTGGCGCCGCTATCGCCAAGTCGCTGGGCGCGGAAGGCGCCTCCGTTGTAGTGAATTACGCGTCCAGCAAGGCGGGCGCCGATGGCGTGGTCGCCGCCATTAACGCGGCTGGCGGCAAGGCCATCGCCGTACAGGGCGACGTCTCCAAGGCGGCCGACGCGCAGGCCATCATCGATGCGGCGGTCAAGGAGTACGGCCGGCTTGATGTGCTGGTCAACAATTCGGGTGTGTATGAGTTCGCGCCGCTCGAGGAGATTACCGAGGAGCACTATCACAAGCAGTTCAACGTCAACGTGCTCGGCCTGCTGCTGACCACCCAGGCCGCGGCCAAGCATTTGGGCGAAGGTGGCAGCGTTATCAACATCGGCTCGCTGGTGACGCGCATCGCGCCCACCGGCGGCTCGGTCTACACCGCCACCAAGGGCGCGGTGGATGCCATTACCGCTGTGCTGTCGCGCGAACTGGGCGCACGCAAGATCCGCGTGAACGCCTTGAACCCGGGCATGGTCGAAACCGAAGGCACTCACTCGGCCGGCTTTATCGGTTCCGATTTCGAAACCTGGGCCGTCTCGCAGACCCCGCTGGGCCGCATCGGCCAGCCGAACGACATCGCCTCGATCGCGGTGTTCCTGGCTTCCGACGACTCGTACTGGCTGACCGGCGAGAAGCTGTATGCCGGCGGCGGTGTGCGCTGATCCGGTAATCCGATCCAATCGTTGTTAGACGTCCAAACGAAGGGCGCCGATGCGGCGCCCTTCGTTGTTTTGCATCGACGTTGATGTGTCAGTCCAGCCGCGCCATCAGGTCTTCCGCACCTTTCTTGATGCCGGTTCTTGACGCGCCTAGCGCACCGAACGTGGCTTTGACGTTCATGGCATTGGGATATTGCTTTGCGATATACGCATTAAGAAGGCGGTGGCTGGAGGCGTCGTAGATCTCCACCGCATAGCTCACCGAGCCCGACATCGCGCCTTCTTTGCCGCGAATCGACTGCACCACGTTGTACGGCCCGCCGGCGAGATCGAACTTGGTCACCGTGCCGACAAACTGCTTGGTGGCCTTGGCCCCTGTCAGCGTGAGTTTCACTAGCAGCGTTCGCGGATCCGGGCGGTTCACCAGACTGAAGCGATACGACAGCGCTTCGCCAAACTTGGTACGCATGTAGTCGGCCAGGTCCTGCTTGTCCTGCTCGGAGACCTTTTCGAACTGGTTGTCCGGGCCCCGATAGATGGTCACCGGCTCGACAATGACCTTGTCATAGCGATGCCAATCCACTTCGGTCGTATAGGCGTAAGGCACGCGACCGGAGGAGTCGCTGGGGTTCGGCTGCAGTTCGGGCGAGGACTCCAGCCCGGTGTAATTGACCGGACGGGTGGTGGCGCAGGCCCCCAAGGCAAGACAGATGGCTGCCGTAGCCATCTGGCGCAACGCGGTTGAAGCTTTCATTCGATGGCTCCCAGATTGATTGAGCTAAGTGAAGGCAAACACGTCCCTGTCAGCGCGTGACAACACACGCTGCTGGGCCGCTTCGCTGTTTTCTTCAGAAACGATGGCTACCGCGATGCCGGGAACGGCGGCGCGATAGCGAGGGATAGAACGCCCGACGACCAGCGGGTCTCCGGTCATACCGCATAATAATGAAACCGTACGGTACGGTTTTAATCATAGAGAGGGATTTTCGTTCCCGTCAAGAAAAATGTACAGTTGGGTTCGCTTATGGAGCCCGTATGAAAGTCCGAACCGAAGCCAAGCGCGAAGCGATCATCGAGGCGGCGGCCACGCTGTTTCAGGAATTCGGCTATGAAGGCGCGTCGATGAACGAGCTGGCTAAACGGCTGCGCGGGTCAAAAGCCACGCTCTACGGGTACTTTCCGTCGAAGGAAGAACTCTTCGTCGCCGTGGTGCGCTCGTTCGCCACCGACCACCTCGCGGAAGCCACGCAGGCGCTGCCGGCGACGGTCAAGGACAAGGCGGAACTCAAGGCGGCCTTACTGCGTTTCGCGGAGCAGATCCTGCTGGTACTGACCAACGACGCGAAGGCGATCGCCATCAATCGGGTGGTGATTGCGGAAGCCGGGCGCTCCGACGTGGGCGAACTGTTTCATCAGGCAGGCCCGGACGAGTGCATCGTGACCCTGGCCAGATTGCTGCAGAAGTCGATGGGCCTGCGCTTGCTGCAACGTGGCGACGCTCTGCTGAGCGCTCGCCAGTTGCTGGCACTCATCACGGCCGAAACCACTCCGCGCATGTATCAGCGCAATCCGGCACCCATCGCGCTGCCGACGATCCGGCGCATGTGCAAACGCGCCGTCGAGATGTTCCTGGCCGGTTCGGCGCCGCAAAAGGACGCCGGTTAAAACAAAAGCGCCGGCAACCCTTGCGGGTTGCCGGCGCTGCGGGACTCGCCCGTTTACTTGCTGCCCTCTTTCTCCATCAACTTGGCCACCATGCTTGCCGGCACTTCTTCGTAGTGGTCGAACTCCATGGTGAAGGTGCCGCGACCACTGGTGGCCGAACGCAGGAAGTTGATGTAGCCAAACATCTCCGCCAGCGGCACGAAACCCTGCACGAAGGCGTTGGTGCCGCGCTGACCCTGGTCGCTGATCGAACCGCGACGGCGGTTGATGTCGCCGATCACGTCACCGAGATAATCGGCTTCGGTGACCACCTCCAGTTTCATGACCGGTTCCAGCAGCTTGGGATTGGACAGCTTTTGCGCTTCACGGAAGCACGCACGGGCGGCGATTTCGAAGGCGAGTGCGGACGAATCGACGTCATGGTATTTGCCGTCCACCAGCCGCGCCTTGAAGTCGAGCACTTCGTAGCCGGCGATCTGGCCTTCGCGCGACTCCACCATCACGGCATGTTCCACGGCAGGAATATATTCGCGCGGTACACGACCGCCGACGACTTCGTCGGAGAACACCACGCCGCTGCCCGGCTCACCCGGCTCGAAGATGATCTTTACCTCCGCGAACTGGCCCGAACCGCCGGACTGCTTCTTGTGCGTGTAGGTATGCTCCACCGTCTTGCCGAACGCCTCGCGGAAGCTCACGCGCGGCTTGCCCATGCTGGCTTCCACACCCAGTTCGGTGCGCATGCGGTCGATGGTGATCTCCAGATGCAACTCGCCCATGCCTTTGAGCACGGTCTCGCCGGTCTCCTTGTCCACTTCCAGCTTCAGTGAGGGATCAGCCTTCGCCATTTTGTAGAGCGCGGTAGAAAGCTTGTCGATGTCATTGCGGTTCTTCGGCTCTACCGACACGCTGATCACCGGGTCGGGGAAGCGCATACGCTCCAGCAACACGGGGTGCGCCGGATCGGTCAGCGAATCACCGGTCTCGGTTTCCTTTAGCGACACGAAGGCGCAAATGTCGCCGGCACGCACTTCGTCGATTTCCTTGGTGGCATTGGCCTGCACTTCCACGATGCGGCCCACGCGCTC
The DNA here is from genome assembly GCF_900114495.1 of Dyella sp. OK004. Taxonomy (GTDB): domain Bacteria; phylum Pseudomonadota; class Gammaproteobacteria; order Xanthomonadales; family Rhodanobacteraceae; genus Dyella_D. Next base: position 692,798 of record NZ_FOZI01000003.1, read on the forward strand.
CTTCTTGCCGCGCGTGACATTGAGCAAGGTATCGCCCTTCTTGATCACGCCGGAATAGATGCGGCAGAACGTCAGCGTGCCGAACTGGTCGTTGATCACCTTGAAGGCCAGCACGCGCGCTGGCGCTTCATCCACCACGCCCTGTTCGCCGGTCACGTGGCCATCCTCGTCCACCAGCGCGATGCCGCCGTTTTCGCCCGGATACGGCATGTAGTCGATCACGGCGTCCAGCAGCTGCTGTACACCTTTGTTGCGGTAGGAAGAGCCGCAGAACACCGGCACCAGTTTGCCGGATACACAACCCTTGCGCACGCACCGCTTCAACAGGTCAAGGCTGAAGTCGCTGCTGTTGACGAAGGTCTCGACGTCACCCGCGTGAAGCAGCTTGTCGAACGCGACGTCATCCATTTCCAATGCACGCTCGATGGTCTCGTCGCGCAGTTTGGGCAGGTTGGCGACCCATTCGCGATCGGCGACGGCAGAGAACTGGGCCTTTGGATGGGTGGCAATCTGGTCCAGCGGCACGGTTTCCCATGGGCTGTCCTTGTCGTCGCCCTGCCAGATATAACCGACGCCGGCCACCAGGTCGGCCATGCCAATGAATTCGTCATGGCTTCCTAGCGGCACCTGGCATAGCAGTGCGTTGGCGCCGAGGCGTTCGCGGATGCCTTTCACGCAATGCGCGAAGTTGGCACCGATGCGGTCCATTTTGTTGACATAGCACAGGCGCGGCACGTTGTACTGGTCGGCCAGGCGCCAGTTGGTCTCGGTCTGCGGCTCCACGCCGGCAACGCCGTCGAACACCACCACGGCACCGTCGAGCACGCGCAGGCTGCGGTTCACCTCAATGGTGAAGTCGACGTGCCCGGGCGTGTCGATCACATTGATCTGATGCCCTTTCCACTCGGTCGACACTGCGGCCGACTGGATGGTGATGCCACGCTTCCGCTCCTGCTCGAGGTAATCGGTAGTGGTGGAACCTTTGCCGTCCTTGGTGTCGTGCACGTCGACAATCTGGTGCTTCTTGCCGGTGTAGTACAGGACACGCTCGGTGGTCGTGGTCTTGCCTGCATCGATGTGCGCGATGATGCCGATGTTGCGGTAAAGCGGAAGCGGTTTGTGACGTGCCATTGTTGCCGGCTCCGATGGGTGCGGGGGTGAACCGTCCACTTTACGCCGATCCCTGCCCCGCCGCAGCCTGGGCCAGCCCCTTGAAAGCACCGCGCGAGCCCGTTTGATCGCATGGCCGGGCCAATAGCGCCGGGCCATTTCAATTTCCGGGCTCACGCACGTCTTAAAGGGTCATAGTCCCAGGCGAGCGTTACTCCCTTGAACAGACCCGACCACAGCCCTGGCATCCGGGCCATCGATACGGACCTCACCTTTACGGCCGCCTTGCAGGAAGCGGCCGCGCAAAGGTTTCGCTCTTTTCTGGCCTGGCCGGTGGTGCGTACCGCGGCCAACTATCTGCGTTCGGTGCGCCATCGACCGGATTGGCTGGGCGTGCGGCTGGATCGCCGGCTCACGTCGGCAAAATATGTCCTGCGCACGCTCTGCATGCCGCTGCAGCACATGCGGCACCTCGACTTTATCTACGAGAACGCAGATATGCGCGCCTACCAGAGTCGCGATGCGCGCCTGCTCGAACGGCATTTCCATCGCTACATCAACTTGTCATGGAGCCGGCGCGAACGCCTGCGCACCGTCCGCCAGCACTACCGGTTCGCGCTGGCGACGTTGCCGCGGCCGCTGTTCCAGGCGATCTACCTGCGCGGCAACGCACCGCTCGGCGAGATCCGCCTGAAGGATGGCAGCCCGCTGAAGATCGCGCTGTGCCCGCCCATCGCCATGGGTTGCGAAGGCGAGCTCTGCATCCAGCTCAGCTTGGCCGACGACAGACCGGTGTATCGCATGGTCATTACCGTGATCGATGAGCGCCCCACCCTCGCCATCGGCTGCATCCAGGGCCCGGACGGCGAAAACAGCCGGGAGATCGTGCGCGACCTCACACGTCAGCTGCATGGCCTGCGTCCGAAACAACTGTTGCTTTACCTGGCCTACGCGTTCGCACGCCACCACGGCATCGAACGGATCTGCGCCATCAGTAATGCCGCGCACCCGCTGCGCCGCAACGGCCGCAAGTTTGAGGCGGACTACGATGCGTTCTGGCAAGAGCAGAAAGGCATGCCGGTTCGGCGCGGCTGGTATGTTCTGCCCGCCTCGCCCGGGCGCAAGACCGAGGCTGAAGTATCCAGCCAGCATCGCTCCGCTTTCCGCCGGCGCGAAGCGCTGCGTACCGAGGCCGAACGGCTGCTTGCCGACGCACTCGGCCAGGCCACGCCCAGGCACAGCGCGTATGCTTCGGCGCATGACCCGATCTCCCCCCGGTCGTTCAACAACAGCCGTCCGGAAGCACTGTGGACAAGCTAGAAAAAACCATTGACGACGCTGCGCCCGGGTATGCCGCGCAGGTGGCCGAGCTGTTCCGCGAGCACAACCGCGCGCTGATCGCCTTCCTGCAGTGCAAGCTCAATTCGGTACACGACGCCCAGGAGGTCGCGCAGGAAACCTTCATGCGCATGCTCACCCTGGATCGCCCCGAGCAGATCGGCTCGCTGCGCGCCTATCTGTTCCGCATCGCCTCCAATCTGGCGGTGGATCGGCTGCGCATGCACAAGGTGCGCAGCGATGCCGCGCGGGAACAGCTGCCGGAAGAGATCTGGCATGGCGTACCCGTGCCCGAGCGCCACGCATACGCCACTGAACAATGGCGCGGTATCCGTGAGGCATTGCGGGAGCTGCCGGAAAAAACCCACCAGGCGTTCGTCATGCATGTGATCGAAGGACGCGATTTCGCCGTGGTCGCGCAGACCATGAAACTGAGTGAGCGCATGGTGCGCTACCACGTCACCCATGCGCTGGCTTATTGCCGCGCGCGGGTCGGCGACCTGGAGATGCCGTAATGGCCGAGACCCCGATTCCCCTTGATGACAAAACCCTGTTGGCCGCGGCTGACTGGTGGACGCGCCTGCGCGATACCGGCAACAACACCGATAACGTCAGCGACGACGTCACCGAACAGTGGCTGGAATGGACGTTGCTGGATCCGCGGCATATGGAAGCCTTCGAGCGCGTCACCGCGCTCGGCATGCAGCTGGGCAACCTGGATGAGCTGACCCGGCAGCGTTTCATCAGCGAATTCGCCCGCCCCGTTTCGGCCCCGCGCCGTCGGTCCCGATGGCCACTTGCCGTGGTGGCTATGACGGCCGCGGCGTCGGTGGCTTTGATGGCACTGGTGGGCTACGTGGCCTGGACCCTGCGTTACGAGGGCGAGCTGAGCAACAAGGTGTACGTCAGCGCGGTGGCGCAGAAGGAAGAGATCACTCTGCCCGACGGCACCAAGGTAACCCTGGGCGGCGCGTCCAGGCTCACGGCCGACTTCAGCCACAAGGAACGGCGGGTCGAATTGAACGAAGGCGAAGCCTTCTTCCAGATCGAGCCTGATGCGCGCCCGTTCCTGGTGACGGCCGGCGCGCTGGCAATCCGCGATATCGGCACGGCGTTCGATGTACGTCGCACGGGACAGCATGTGAGCGTAGCGGTCAGCCAGGGGCGCGTGCAGGTCAGCGACAAGTCGTCCAGGCGGCCCGACCCGAAAGCGCTGGAAGCGGGCGCCGGCCAGCGGATCTTTTTCGATCCGGCCACTGCGGCTCTGCACCTGGGCGATATCGCGCCGGAGCAGACCGCGGCCTGGCGCGACGATCGCCTGGAGTTCATCGACGAACCGCTCGACGTGGTGGTGGCCAACATCAACCGCTACAGCCCGCGCCCGCTACACATCGTCGATAGCAGCCTGGAAGCGCTCACCTTCACCGGCAGTATCAAGACCGACGCCATCGACAACTGGGTCAATGCCTTGCCGAAGGTCCTCCCGGTCCAGGTGAAGGCCACACCAGACCAGATCGTGTTGTCGCGAGCGCAGGGCAAATCCTCGCCGTAAGTTTCGGGTAACCCTCGCGGTGACCGGTACGTAACCTCACCCACCGCATGGATGCTTCGAAAAACTCGCCACCTAGCCCGTCATCCCGGCTTTCGCCGGAATGACGAGCAAAGATGGTTTTTTCAAAGCGCCCTCATAGCACTGACATTCGTCGCAGCACCATGCAAAAATCAGATTTTTCGCCTGGGTGTTGTGCATGTTATGAGCCGTGGGGTCGTGCTGGTCATCTGCGGCTGTCTTTCGCTGTCCTCGGTCGCCCTGGGTGCTCCGGATGCTTCAGTGCGTGCGGCTGTCGCTCTGCCGCGCAAGGCCTTCGCGATTCCCGCGCTGCCACTGCCCTCGGCCCTGATCGCGTTCGGTATGCAAGCCAACGTGCAGCTGCTGACCGCAGGCGGCACCAGCGCGAACCTGCGTTCGGAAGGCGTCAACGGCACCTTGCCGGTCGACGCCGCACTGGCCCGGCTGCTGCAAGGCACCGATCTGGACTACGAGTTCATCGATGCGGGCACGGTGGTGGTGCGTCCGCGCTGGGCGGTACGCCCGCCGGCGCCGCGCCCGGAAACCGTGGCCGCGCTGAAGGCCGACATGGGCGATGCCAAGCTGCTCTCCACCGTGCGATCGATGGCGCTACTGGGCAGCGACGAAGGCTATATGGTCGACATCAGCGACAGCGCCACGCGCACCATCTCGTCGCTGGCCGATGTGCCGCAATCGGTGAGCATCGTTACGCGTGACCTGATCGACTCGCAACAGCTCCGCTCCGTGGCCGACGCGGTGCGCAACGTCGCTGGCGTGCAAGGCATCGAAGGTAACGATGGCGTGCCGCTGTTCCAGATCCGCGGTTTCTATACCGGCAATGGCATGACCGACGGCATGCCCAACAGCGTGTCGGGGCTGGGCGATTTTCCGCCGCTGATTGGCGTGGAACGCATCGAAGTGCTGAAAGGACCGGAATCGATCCTCGGCGACCTCTCGGTCGACAATAATTTCGGCGGCCTGATCAACGTGGTGATGAAAAAACCGCAGAGCCGCCCGCTACAACAATTGAGCTTTGCGCTGGGCCCGCATGGCGATACCCAGACCGGCCTCGATCTGGCCGGACCGCTGAGCCCACACCTGAGCTACCGCATGGTGCTTTCCGGCGAATATGCCGATCGCACCGAGCAGGGTTATCACGGCGACCGCCGTGCCTACTTCGCCCCATCCATCGGCTGGCAGAACGACAGCACCCGTTTTATCGCTGGCCTGCAATACATCGCGCACCGTCTGCCAGTGCCTGATTACAGCGTCTTGCTGGGCGATAGCCTTGCCACGGCTTCGCCGGACGGACTGCTGCTGGGCAACCCGCGCGATCACTCTTTGCTGCGCACCAATCGATTCACGTATTCGCTGGAGCATCGATTCGCCACAGGATGGATGTGGCGCAGCCGAGGCCAGTACGCGCATCAGTCCAAGCGGATCCAGGGCTGGATCTTCGATTCGCCGATGCCTTCGGGCGATATCACCGCTATCGCTCAGAGCTACCGCTACTCGGACAACTACTACACGCTGCAGAACGACCTTACCGGCGTGTTCTCGCACGGCATGTTCGAGCACACCGTCGTTATCGGTTTCGACTACTCGCGCACCAAGATCGGTAGCAGCACCGATTTTTTCCAGATCGCCGGCACGCCTTACAACATCTTCACCAGCGCGCGGTTGCCGTCAGTGCAGTCAGTGCTCGACATGAGCAGTGGCACGCGCGACTCCTCCAACCCATGGACGACCGACTGCGGCTGGTTCCTGCAGGATCAGATCGCTATCGGCGAGCACTGGAACGTGCTGTTGGCAATGCGGCGCTCGTCGTATCAGCTCAACACCGAAGATGCCGACGGCAATCCGCAGAACCTGCGCAAGACGCGCTGGGTACCCAATGCCGGCGTGGTGTACAAGCTGACGCCGGATGTCTCGCTTTACGGCAGCCTCGCCTCGGGCTTTCAGCCGGACACCTTGCTGGGCAAAAACGGCAAACCGTTGCGTCCGGCCTCGTCGCGCCAGACCGAGTTCGGCACCAAGTTCAGCCTGTTCCAGGGCCGCGCGCGCCTGTCCGCTGCTCTGTACCGCATTACGCTCGACCGCAGCACCGACCTGGTGACCTCGGACCCACCCTATTTCGCCATGCCCGGCCCCGGCCAGATCAACAAAGGCATCGAAGTGGAGTTCACCGGCCAGGTGGCGCCAGGTACCGACATCACCGCCAACTACACCGACGCACGCATCCGCAACCGCGACGGCACCCTGGCCACCGGCGCGCCGCACCAGCGCCTGAGCCTGTGGGCCAGCTACCGCGTTCCCTCCGGTGCGTGGCAGGGCTGGGGCGTGGCTGGCGGCATCACTGCGCGCAGCCGCAGCGTAGGTATGAACTGGAATACCGGTGATTACTTCGACATCCCCGGTCAGGCCAGCATGGACGCCAGTCTGTCGTACCAGGCGCGGGACTGGAGCCTGACGCTCGGCGTAAGGAATCTGTTTGACCGTCGCCTGCACGGGGTGAATTTCAACGAGAGTTTCGTGCCGCTGCAGCGCCGGCGCACTTTTCTGCTCAGCGGCACCTACAACTTCTGAGAGCCCAATGCCGGTTTCATTTCTGCCGGCCACAGACGTCTTGTGTGGGATAGCCCCGACGAGCGCCCTGTCTTGAACGTGCCGACGATCGACCTGAAACTTTTCACGCGGCGTACCCGCCGTATGCATCGCCACGACTTTTGCAGCGCCGACCCGTACGGGTTGCGCATCGGCGTGCTCACCACCAAGGAGGTATTGATCAAGCACGCCTGTCTCACCATCGAGCTGCAGCCGAGATCGTCCCAGGTGTGTCCTGAGAACTTCTTTCTCAACCTCGTCCCCGCCTTCTCCAACCGCACGATCTGGTCGTTCCGTCATCGCCCCAGTTACTGGCGCATCGAACCCGCCGACATTCCCAATTTCCGCCGGCTGCAGGCGCTGATGGACACGCCCGATTTCGATGAGCGCTTCCAGCATGCCGATCTGCGCGCCTACACGCGGCGGGTGCGCAAGAATCCGGCCATGCTTCGCGCGGTCACCACTTCGCTTTATTTACAGCTCACGCCCGAGAGGGCGTTCACCCTGCTGTCCAGAGATGCCTATCAGCCCATATCGCTGATGTTTCACACGGGCGACTGGCCGCAGGCGACGCCGGTGTAAGTTCACGCAGGGGCTATGGCGGGACTGCCCATGACCGCTCCGCCCTTTGCGAGCCATTCAATGGCCTCGTGCCTTGCGCGTCCTGGCCGCCTTCTTAGCCGCCGCCGAACGCCCCGCCGCACCTTTTGTACGCGCCGCTTTTTTCGCGGCGGCGGAGCGCGATACCGCCGTGCGTTCGGCCGCGCTGCGCTTCGCCTGCGCCGAGAGCGCTTTATGCGATACCGCCGCATATCCCTCCCGCTTCAAAGCATCCTCTGTCGCGCGTGAGCGTCGGGCAGAGGGCGCGTGCGGGTGCTGCGCGGCCCGCTCATCGGCGGCGGCTTTCTTGCGGATCGACGGGCTTGCGGTCTTTTTCACCGGCACCTTAATGCCGGCCCGGCGCGCTTTGGAAAGGCCGATGGCGATGGCTTGCCTGGCCGAGCGTGCGCCGTGCCTGCCTTCGCGCACATGCTCGATCTCCTCGCGAATGAATTCACCGGCTTGGGTGCTTGGCGCCTTACCCTGACGTTTATCACGGGCAACGGCTCTGCGTGTTTTCTCCTCGGGCATGAGCTACCTCCACGAGCTGGATGGATCTTCGTGTTAGGCCAACCAACGTCGATGCGATGTCAAACAAGTGTGTTCCCTTGCTCGCTTTGTTCATCGACGCGCCCGTCCGTGCGGATCGACTGCTCGTAAAGATCAAGCCTGTCGTCAGCCCGGAGCTGACGCTTCACCGATCCTGAAAAGTGTACGGCCCGTATCCGATGCTATGGCGGCGGGTTGGCGGCGTGGTATTGAAGTCGCTGTCATCCGCACCGCAATGGCCATGTCATGGACTCCAAGCGCCCTCCCCTGTTTCAGCGCAAGCCGCGCACGATGGAAATCGGCGGTCGCCAGTACGTCAGCCACGGACTGACGCGGCGCTTCTGGGACGACATCTATCACTACGCGCTGACCATCCGCTGGCCGGTGTTCTTTGGCCTGGCCGCGACCATCTTTCTGCTGCTCAACGCGTTCTTCGCCCTGCTCTATCAACTGGGCGACGGCGCCATTGCCAACCAGTTTCCCAAGGGCTTCAGCGGTGCTTTTTTCTTCAGCGTGGAGACGCTGGCGACGGTGGGCTATGGCGACATGCACCCCCAGACTGTGTATGCGCATTGCGTTGCAACGGGGGAGATCTTCACCGGCATGGGTTGCATCGCGCTGGTTACCGGCCTGATCTTTTCGCGCTTCTCACGGCCGCGCGCCAAGATGCTGTTTGCAGATCATCCGGTGATCCGCAACATCAACGGCCAACAGACCTTGATGATCCGCGCCGCCAACATCCGCCAGAACGTGATCGCCGAAGCCTCGGCCACGCTGTACCTGTTGCTGCGCGAAGTGTCGTCCGAAGGCTTCCGGCTGCGCCGCATCTATGATCTGAAGCTGATGCGCGATCGCCATCCGGTGTTCTCGCTGAGCTGGAGCCTGATGCATGTCATCGACGAAACCAGCCCGCTCTACGACGCGACGCCCGAAACGCTGGAGAACACCGAAGCACTGATCCTGCTGACCATCGAAGGCGTCGACGAAACCACCTCGCAACCGATGCTGGCCCGACGCCAGTGGAGCCATCGCGAACTGCGCTGGAATCACCGTTACCTGGACCTGGTACGCGACGGCGAAGACGGCATGAGCCATATCGACTACGGCGTATTTCATGAGGTGCTGCCGGTGGAAAGTGAGGAGCGCGTGACGCCTTGAGTGCACCGGCCTCTGGCAACCAAGTCGGGGCATCCATAACTTGACGCAGTTCACGCTTCGTGCACTTGCGGTATGGGGACCGTAAGCGCACATGACCTACTGCGTTACCGCGCTATGGCGCGGGTTGTAATGAGATGCCGGCTTACGGCATCTTGCCCAGACCGGATGGCTTACAAGGGGACATGATATGCGTCATCTAACGACACAGGGTTTGAAGAAGCTGGCGGCCGTGGCGCTGCTGGCAGGTATGGCGGTTTCCACGACGGCCGTGGCGGCTAACAGCACAGCGGGTCTCGGTCAGTCCTGGCCGAATGCACAGGATGTGAGTTCGAGCCCGAACTGGCACGTTTATGTGTTCGATCGCAACGGCGTTCGCTACATCCAGATCAATGACCTAAATGGCAATGTGCGTGGTGCTTTCGCTACGTCGAGTGGCAACTATCTCGTGTTGCCGATCGGTGTGGATGCTTCGCATGTCGCCACTCCGCAGGATCCGCAGCCGCCAGCGGCGAGCGAGACGGGCGAAACGGTGTATCGCGACAATGCCGTGCAGGTGCAGGTGGCGCCGCAAACCACGGGCGCCCTGCAGATCCGTACCGCGGCCGTGACGTGCCAGGATCCGGTTGAGTGCAGTTCGCGAGTGAACTGAGCGCGTAGCGCTAGTTCAGTGTGCGGTGGCCCGGGGTGGCTCCGGGCCCACCGCCGAATGGCGCGTGGAGCGCAAGGCGTCGTGCAGCAGGATGGTGATGCGCAGGCCGCTGGCGCTTTCGCGCACATGGGCACCGCCGCCGTAGATCTGCGCGCGCTCACGAATAGTGTCGATGCCCTGCCCGCTGGTGCCCAGCAGCGACATCGCCTTCTTCCATTGTTCCTGCGCCAGTCGCGTACCGCCGTCGGATGCCGCCGCGCGGTGGCAATCCATGCGCATCACGACCCAGCGATGGCCCTGGTTGTGACCACCGCGCACGACCAAGTTCACGTCCCGCGTCGGCTGGAGACTCAACGCATGGACCAATGATTCGCCGGCCAACCGGTAAAGCGTCATATGTACATCAGACGCCAGATGTTTCAGAGCCTCTTCACCTAACAGCCGGCAATGGAAATCGGCGCCTATGGCCGCAACGGCCAGCGCTACGGGCCCTTCCTGCAGCGGAGATGGTTCACCTTGCTCGCGCCACACGCGCGGATACAGGGCATTGGTTAAACGATGCATCTCGTGTTGCGCTAACGCCGCCTGGCGCGAATAGGCGCGCTCTTCGTTGGCTGCTTCATTGGGTAGAAGAGTGCGCAATCTTTCAAGCACGCGATTTTGCATATCACGCATCGATTGGCTGACATTCTCCAGCGCTTCAGCGGCATTCCGCATGCGCAGCTCTTCCTGATACAGCCCCTGCTGGGCCAGCAGCAGGCCGTGCTCGCGGTCACCACGCTCGCGCTTCTCCTCGCCCTGCGGCGCCGGCTGTGCGATGCGCGAACCGAACATCAGCAGCGTGGAAATGGCGAAGGCGATAACGGCCTGCGCCTGGATCACCGAGGGATCGCGCACCACGGTCGACGTGAACGCCACCGCGCAGCTGGCGATGCCGCCGCCGATCGCCGCGCCCTGCCAGCCATGGCGCCAGGCCAGCCACGCCACCGGCAGGAACATGAAGATGCGGCACACCTGCATGGTGTCGTGCGTCCCTATCGAACCGAGCCAAGTCAGCATGGCCAAAGCTGGCAACAGGCCCATCGCCACATCACGCAGGAAGCCACTGCGCAATACCTGCGACAAGGCAAACTCACCGCGCATCCAGCCGCGCACAGCAAACACCACCGGAGTCAACGTGAGTGCACCGAGATAATTGCCAAGGAAATAGCCAAACACGATCTGTACGGTCAATACCGGCGCTGGCGCGCCGTTGGACATCTGCACCGAGGTCAGCGCAAAGCTGTTGCCTATGGCGGTAAGCACTGCGCAGACCAGCGCAGAGGCAAGCAGCAACGCGAGATCGATGCGACCGTCGATTTGCAGGATGCGGGTATGCCGCCGGAACCACGCCACCACTGGCGCGCACAGCACAATCGGTGGGAATGCAGCGAAAGTCGCCCATGCCAGACCGTACAGCTCGTGGCTGCTCCAGGCCTGGTAGCCAACGGGAATAGCCTCGCCCAGCATCAGCGCGGGCCAATAGCGATACGGCAGCAACAGCAGACAGGCGAGCCGCAGGCTGGCCGGCAGATTCCAATTGGAGACCGACACGCTGCGAAGCATCGCGTAACAGGCAGCGTAGGCGATCGCTACCAGCAGGTAGCGGACCCATCCGAACCGTGCGATTCCGTCCCGCATAGCGTCCCTCCCCGTCGTAACCGTCATCCCTCGTAGCCTGCAGCGGCATCTGCTCGCTGCATGGTTGGACCTTGCCCTGGCGTGGGGCGCCTCCCCGACGTCCCGGACCTGCAAATGATCGAACGGAATGACCCTGTGCGCTACGTCGATGGATCGGGTTTGAGGGTGCGCATCGAAATATGTGATGCACATCACGTCAAGCCCGAAGCGCCAAGCCCGCGGAGCGTTCGCGGGGCCGGTGATTGGTCGATCAGGGTGCCATTCTGCCACGGCAACATGACCAACGTTAGCGGTCTATAGCTATTGTCGGATGCGTAAAGGCATGAAAGAAGCGTGCCAAGTGTGACGACGGGCGGGTAGCGGTATAGGTGGCCAGGCGAATGGCACTGTAACGCCCCGCGTGAAGAAGCTCTTCACATCGAAAGTACCGGAACGAAGAAGTGCCAGATATTCCCCGGCGGCAGCGCGGACAGTCGGCTCAGCCCCGGCGATGCAACCAGGGGCCAATGTCCACTGCGCCGCCGTTCGCACCGCAATCTTCCTGGTGTGGATGGAAAACGTGGCGCAGTCCACCGGCATGGAACAAGGTCAGCTCGCGCAATTGCACGGTCACGGCTGAGCCGCTGACCAGGGCACGGCGCCCCACTTCGTCGGCGCTCCATTCCGCCTCGATTTCGATGCCCTCGCAGCCTTGCAGCTGCAGGCCTACCCGCACCGCGCTGCCGGCCTGGACCACGCGCAGCACCTGTCCCGCCCAGCCGGTGCCGCCACGCGGTGCAAGAGTGACGTGTTCGGGTCGCAACCAGACGCTGACGGCACCCGGCGCCCAGGTGGCTGGCAGCTCGCCCGGCACGGCATGGGTACCCAGCCACAGGCGGTTGTTTTCGATACGCCCGTCGAAGCGGTTAGCCCTGCCAATGAAGCCATAGACGAACGGCGTCGCCGGTTCGCGATAGATTTCCGCCGGCGTACCGATCTGCTCGATGCGTCCCTGGTTCATCACCACTACACGATCGGCCAGCTCGAGCGCCTCTTCCTGATCGTGCGTCACCAGTAATGTGGTCAGACCCAGCGAGCGCTGCAGATCGCGCAGCCAGCCGCGCAGGGTCACGCGCACCTGCGCATCGAGCGCACCGAACGGCTCATCCAGCAGAAGCAGCGAAGGCTCTACCGCCAGCGCACGCGCCAGGGCCACGCGCTGGCGCTGGCCACCGGAGAGTTGTGCCGGGTAGCGACGCGCCATGTCTTCCAGTTGCACACGACGTAACAATTCTTCCACGCGCTTCGCGATCTCGCGACGTGAGGGCCGCTGCCGGCGCGGACGCACGCGCAAACCGAACGCCACGTTCTCGCTCACGGTCATGTGCGCGAACAGGGCGTAGTGCTGGAACACCAGGCCGACACGGCGGTGCTGCGCCTCCAGCGCAAGCAGGTCTTCGCCGTCGCGCTGCACGCTGCCCTGATCGGGATCATCGAGGCCGGCAAGAATGCGTAGCAGCGTGCTCTTGCCCGAACCCGACGGCCCCAACAACGCCACGAACTCGCCTTTGGCGATATCGAGCGATACGCCCTCCAGCGCACTGAAGGCACCGTAGCGGCGGGTCAGACCCTGGATGGAAATACTCATGCGATCACCGCCTCAATGCCGTCGTACCGGATGCGCCAGTTCACCACCGTGCCGCCATTCGACCAGCCGCTTGATCAGCAAGGTCAATAGAGTCAGCAAGGCGAGCAAGGACGCCAATGCAAATGCCGCCGCGATCGCGCTATCGCTGCCGCCGTTGTAGACCTGGTCCACCTGCAGCGGCAGCGTGTTGGTGAGGCCGGGCAAATGACCGGACACCACCGACACCGCGCCGAATTCGCCCATGCTGCGCGCGTTGCACAAAAGCACGCCGTACAGCAGCGCCCAACGCACCTTGGGCAAAGTCACCCGAAAGAAGATCTGCCAGCCATTGGCGCCAAGCGTGCGTGCGGCGTGTTCCTCTTCGTTGCCTTGCGCCTGCATCAGCGGAATCAGTTCGCGGGCGACGAATGGGAACGCCACAAAGATCGTGGCGAGCACCAGTCCCGGCACGGCGAAGATCACGCGCACACCGTGCGCATCCAGCCAATCGCCAAACCATCCGTGCACGCCATATACCAGCACATAAACCAGGCCCGCCACCACCGGCGATACCGAGAACGGCAGATCGATCAACGCACCCAGCAGCTGCTTGCCACGGAATTCGTAGTGCGTCATCAGCCACGCGGCGGCCAGGCCGAACACCATGTTCGCCGGCACAGCGATGGCGGCGACGGTCAGGGTAAGGCGTACGGCGGTGCGCGCATCAGGGTCGCTGATGGCCGTGGCGAATACCTGCCAGCCCTTGCCCAAGGCTTCGACAAACACGGCGATCAGCGGCAATAACAGCAAGCCGGCCACACAGAGCAAAGCCAGCACGATCAACACGCCCCGCCCCACGGATACGCCCAGTCCGCGTGAGCGATGGATGGCATGACTGGCAATCACGGCGACCATCAGCCCACCTCCGTCCAGCGGCGGTTCCAGCGTTGCAGCAGGCTCACCGTCAGCAGTACCAGCAGCGAAGCCGCAAGCATCACCGCGCCCAGCACCGCGGCCGGGCCGGTATCGCCGCCGGTGTCGATCTTCTGCACGATCAGCAAGGGCACGATTTCGGTGCGCATCGGCAGGTTGCCGGAGATATAGATCACCGAGCCGTACTCGCCCACCGCACGCGCCAGAGCCAGCGCAAAACCGGTCAGCAAGGTGGGCATCAGCATCGGCAGTAGCACACGACGGAAGCTTTGCCAGCGCGTAGCGCCGAGCGTCCTTGCGGCCTCCTCCACCTCGTGTTCCAGGCTCTCGAGTACCGGCTGCAAGGTCCGCACCACGAACGGCAGGCCTACAAAGACCATTGCTAGCAGCACGCCGATACGGGTGTAAGCCACCTGTATCCCCAGCGGCTGCAGCAGGCTGCCGATCCAGCCGTTCGGCGCATACAGCGCCGTCAGGGCAATGCCGGCAACGGCGGTCGGCAATGCGAACGGCAGGTCGACCAGGGCGTCGCACAAGCGGCGAAACGGGAAGCGATAGCGCACTAGCACCCAGGCCAACAGCAGACCCAGCAATACATCGATCGCCGCCGCCGCCAACGCCCCGCCGAAACTGAGCTGCAGCGCATGCAGGACGCGGCGCGTACCGATCTGCGCCCACCATGCGGTCGGCCCCATGCTGCCGGCTTTCCACGCCAGTGCTGCCAACGGCAGCAGCACGATGCCGCCGAGCCAGGCCAAGGTAATGCCGAGGCTCAAGCCAAATCCTGGCATGGCACGGTTACGCATCGACTCAATGCCCCGCTTCGCTGATCTGGTCGTACACGCCGCCGTCGGCGAAATACGTGGCCTGCGCCTTGCGCCAGTCGCCGAACGCCTCGGCCAGGGTGAAGGTCTTCACCGGTGCGAACTGCGCCGCATATTTCGCGGTGACGGCAGGCAGGCGCGGGCGATAGAAGTGACGCGCCACCAGCTCCTGCCCTTCCGGCGAGTACAGGTACTTCAGATAGGCCTCCGCCAACTGGCGGGTGCCTTTTTTGTCGACCACTTTGTCGACCACCGCCACCGGCGGCTCGGCCAGAATGCTCAGTGACGGCACCACGATGTCGAACTTGTCCTTGCCTAGCTCCTGCTGCGACTGCAGCGCCTCGCTCTCCCATGCGATCAGCACGTCGCCGATGCCCCGCTGCACAAAGGTGTTGGTCGCGCCGCGCGCACCGGTGTCGAGCACCGGTACGTGGTGATAGAGCTGGCCTACGTAGGCGCGTGCCTTGTCCGCATTGCCGCCAGGCTGGCGCAGGGCCCAGCCCCACGCAGCGAGGAAATTCCAGCGGGCGCCGCCAGAGGTCTTCGGGTTGGGCGTGATCACCTGTACGCCGTCGTGAATCAGGTCGGGCCAATCGTGGATTTTCTTGGGATTGCCTTTGCGCACCAAGAACACCACGGTCGAGGTGTACGGCGTGCTTTGCTCGGGCAGCCGCGACTGCCAGTCCTTGGCCAGCAAGCCGCGGTCGGCAAGCACGTCGATGTCCCAGGCCAGCGCCAGGGTCACGACATCCGCTTCTAGCCCGTCCTGCACGGCACGCGACTGTTTGCCCGAGCCACCGTTGGAGGTGGTCACACGCACGTCCTTGCCGGCCTGCTTCTTCCATGCCGCGGCGAAAGCGGTGTCCGCCTCCTTGTAGAGCTCGCGCGTGGGATCGAAGGACACGTTGAGCAGGCGGCTGTCTTGCGCGGATGCCGTCGCACCGAAAAGCACAGCGACTGCCAAGCACACGGTCAGAGAAAATTGTTTCATTCACCTACTCCAGATCTTCAGCATGGGGACATTGTACCGGCTGAGGTGTCGCACCTCTGGTTCTTGTCTAAGCGCTTACCACGACAATCATTCGAAGAACGTCGTCGGCTCGTTAGAAGCTCAGCTGTGCGCGCATCTCGAAGATATGCGGATCTACACGTACGTGGCGCCGCTCGGTGGACGCCCGGATGACATTCGCCTGGAATTTCAGATGCTCGCCGAGGTACCAGTTAGCGCCCACCGTCCAGTTGTGCTCGTGGCCGCCAAGTACAGCGCCATCGTCAAGATCGATCTGGCTGTAGCGCAGCGCGAGCTCCACTGCGCCCCAGGCCTGGGATGGGCGGATCACCGCCTGGTTGCGCCCGCTATAGCGGCGATCCGCTACGTTGCCATCGCTGTAGTAGCGCGACTCACCGGTGAGCGTCCAGGTGGCGAAGACGTAGTAGCCGTGGCCCTCCACCTTGGGGCGGCCACCATCGCGTTTGATACGTTCGTCGAGATATTCGCCCTGCGCTGACCATGGCCCTTCGATCCATAGCGCTTCGACGCCGCGCCGGTCAATGTGATCGGTAAACGGCAGCGAGCCCGTGTCGACCAGGCGAATGGCCGATAGTCCATCCTCCGGACGGGCGCGCAACCGGGCCACCGGCGAAACACCACTGCGCCACTCCGGCGTTTCGCGCGAGGCGGATAGCCCAAGATGAAGCACATGCCCGGCCTGATTAATCGGCACCCAGGCCACCCTCCCCGCCATCGAATGGCCGGGATTGTTGCCATCGAGATCCTTGTGCACGAAGTAGTAGCCAAGATTGATCAAGTACGAAGGCCGCGCCCACGCCCAATCCAGCCCGGTACGTCGGCCTTCCCAGAATGCCTGGGTAGGCAAGGCCGTCTCAATAAAGGTGGTGGCGGCGGAGCTGGTGACTCCCTCAAAGCCGACCGGCGTTTTGCTGTAGCCGAAGCGGAAGATGCCCAGATCGGTACCCAGCAGCCCTTTGCTGCGCACCCGGACAAATGCATCCACCCACAACCTAGCCTGATAGTCGTATTGGACGTTCACATCGTAAACGCCCTGCTTTCGCACATAGAAGCCCAAGTATTTGCGGCGGTTGGTCAGAGCATCCTGAAGACGGCCTTCGTCATGCGAGAATCGGTTGAGGTCGATCTGATAAAGCGCGGAGATGCCGACATCGGTGCCATCACCGGTAACAACGTGGGTCGGCCAGTTGCCGTAGAAATCATAGGCATCGAAGGCTGAGGCGCGCGACGGCAAGGCGGCCAGACTGGCCACGCAGGCCACCAGCCCTACGCATCGAGATGTCCTGCACGCCCGCCATCGCACCCACATCTTGCCTGTCCACCGCTCGTCTATTTCCAGGTAGGTTGCCCATTGCCTACCGGCCACAGAAATGATGGATGGTCATATGCATATGCACTTTGGCCGTCTAGATGTCTCGATGAAAACCAATGTCATTTCGACGATGCACTATGAATACATGAACATAGACGCGCTTAGATCAGAACTCGCGAACTCGCAAAAAAACAGAACCCCCGGCTTACGCCGGGAATTCTGCCCCTCGCCCCGAACGGAATTACGGCTTATACGTAGCCAGTACGGAAACGTTATCGAAGGCCTGCTCACCCAGCACACGGATGTAGTACGTGGCCGCCTTCGGTTGCGCGACGACTACCGCTTCGTTGTTACCTGGCTTGACTGACTTAAAGTCTGCGTTGCCGCCGTCATAGGAAGGGGTGTTGCCCACCCTCACGAACAGCGAGACATCGCCGGAACCGCCAACCGTGCGGATATTGAGCGTGGTCGCACCAGCAGGCACTTTGATCGCATACAAGATCGACGCACCGGTGCCGCCGGTCTGTTTGCCAAGAATCACGTTGCGCGTCAGCAGCCGCACAATTTCCGCACCGTTACCTCTACCCAGCGCCTTGTTGACCGCTGCATAGGCATCGACGATGCCGGCACCCACCGGTTGATCAACAGCAACCGGAAACGGCCGCGCTGAACTGGCAAGAATGGTCCTGACCTGACCTGGTGTCGGCGGCGCCATACCTGCCTGCTGCGTGGCACTGAGGATCATGGCTACTACACCAGCCACGTGTGGGGATGCCTGCGAAGTACCTGCCGAGCTACCGTAGGCTGGTACGTTTGGAATCGTCGAACCCGCATTGATCGCCGACCATACGAACCCTTCCGGATCCGCCTGAGTGCCCGTATTCGGGTCGTCATTGGTATAGACGCCACCACCCGGCGCCGAGATAGCGATACCGGCACCGTAGTTGGAATAGAACGCGCGCTTGCCGGTGATGCCGTTCGACGCCACCGCGATCACACCAGGGCAACCGGCGGGGGTAAAGCTGGCCACATTACTGTTGCTATTACCTGCCGCGGCCACCACGGTCGTACCGCGACCGATTGCACTGGAGATGGCAGTGCCAGTCACGCTATCGGCTGCGCAAGCGCCGCTGGCGCCCAGACTCATATTGATCACCTGTGCGGGATTGGCGTTGTCCGGCACGCCGTCCACATGGCCGCCTGAAGCCCAGACGATGGCGTCGACGATATCGGAGACGTAACCGCCACAATGGCCAAGCACGCGCACCGGCAGCACCTTCGCCTTGTGCGCAACGCCGGCCATGCCAACACCGTTGTTGGTCAACTCCGCGACGGTCCCTGACACATGTGTGCCATGCCAGCTGCTCTTGCTCTCGGTCGAGCCTGCGCCGCACTGGCCCGCCGTGGTCCAGTCGCCCAGATCCCAACCGCCGGGTACGCGATCATCAGTGGCGCGACCGGAGATGGCGGCATCGGAAATAAAGTCGTAGCCAGCATCCGCCAGCGACAGATCGATATCCGGATGATTGGTGATCCCGGTATCGAGCACGGCGACGGTAACGCCGTCACCATCAGCCAGATCCCAGGCTTTGCTGACATTGGCGCCGCCAGTGGCATTATTAAAATGCCACTGGTACTTCGCGTAGTACGGGTCGTCCGGTGTGAAGACTTGTGGCGCAGTGTCTGACGACGGCGTGATATCGCGCACTGCCTGCATCATTACGTCGGGTTCGACATGTGCGACGGCCGGATCGGCGGCAATCTGCTGCATCAGCGCATTGGCTTCGCGCTGATCAAGTTTGCGCGACGTGCTCACCAGCTCCGCGCCGGTGCCGAGCTTGCGCTGATAGGTCGCGGACAAGGGTGCGATGATCGCGCCACTGGCTGAACGCGTGGCGCGATCGAGACCCGAACGGGCAACCGCAGCCTTGACGTTCTGCAGCACGGCGTTGCGATTACCACGCTCGGCGCTACCGTCGCGATAAGAAATGATGAAACGGCTATAGCTTTCCTGAGTGGGTGTGGTGACAGAAAGCTTGGGCGCCATCAGCGGGAGTGCATCGGCGGTATGGGCCACCGGCATCGCCATCGTCAGAGCGACAGCCAAAGCGCTGATACAAAAAGTAGGACGTGACTTCATGCATGGATCCTTCAATCAGAGATGGACCGGAACCTTCCGCGCTCCGGACATAGTCGGGCGATCCGCGACCGCCTGATGGTCGCCATGCCAGAACCGGCATGGCGATGTGCGAGTAACTCCCCCTCCCGCAAGCGAGAGGGGGAGCGCTACATCACCAGCCGAAGCTGACGCCGATCGTGCCGCTGGACTCACCGCCACCAGCGACGGAGCCACCGAGCAGCACCGCACCGTTACCCGGAATGCGCGCGGCATAACCCACGGCCAGAGCACCCTGCCCGCGATAGCCGCCGACGGCCGCGCTGACGCGGTTGTCGGTGCCTGGTGCCGCAGCGATGGCACCGGCCATACCGGCCATCGCCGTACCCATGGCGCCCACGCGATTCAGTCGCGTGTTGAGGCTGTTGAAGCGGACGTTGGTATCCGACTTAAAGGCGTCGAAATCCGAGTTGCTGACCATATTGGCGGTCTTCTCGTCGGTATACGTCTTGGCATCAGAAAGCGTCTGCTGCGCCGTGGTGTCGGTGTAGGACTTAGCGGTTACCAGTGCTTCGTCCACTTGGCTGACATTGGCGGCATCGGTCGGTGCTACACCGTTAGCAACGTTGCTGACCACGGCCGGTGCGGCGGCGGGAGCCGTTGGATTCCCGGCCGGCTGCACCTCAGGCGAAGTGATGGGCGGCGCGATAGCTACGCTCTCATTGCCGACTGACGGCAGCGCAGGCGGAAGCCCATTTTCCAACTGCCCCATACGATGGTCCAGCGAGCCCAGCTTGCCGTCTACCGCACTCAGTGCATCACCTACGTTGTAGTAGGAATTGCCCTGGATGACGTAGTTCGGTGCAACCAGCCCGGCGCCCGTCATGTAGGAACCGCCACCGAGCATCTGGGCCACCTGATCACCGAAGTCGAACAGCTGGCCGCCATTGACGGCGTTGGTGCTGTTTGCGCTCAGCTTGGTGCTGGCCACGTTGGAGATCACCGTGCCGTTCTGGCCTTCCAGCGTGATCGACGACTTGCTGGCATCGTCGTACTTCACCGTACCCGCCAGATCGCCATCAATGTCGCCAATGGCCTGGTTCATCTGCTTCACGTTCACAGCGTCGGTGTCGGCGGTTCCCGCAGCCACGTTGGTGATCTGACGCTCGTGACCGATGCTACCTACCGACAACGAATTGACGCGGCTGGCCACGGAGTTCGCACCCAGTGCAACCGAGTTATCCGCCAAAGCCTGCGACTTCGAGCCGAGAGCTGTCGACGAATTACCCTCGGCCTTGGACCAAATGCCGAGCGCGACGGCATAGTCGTTGATCGCCTGCGACTGGAAGCCGATAGCGGTGGCGCTGAAAGCCCCCGGCGCATTGGCGGCACTGGTCTTGGTCTTGGCAACGGCGCCAGAGCCGATAGCTGTCGAGCCGTAGCTGTAAGCCTCCGCACCCGAACCCACAGCGGTCGCGTTGGAACTGGAAGCCAACGCGTTGTGCCCGAACGCTATCGAGTCGTGCCCATCCGCTCCGATAGTCTTGGCAGACGCACCAACGGCAATCGAGTACGCACCATTAGCTACCGCATCGTCACTGCCATCGTTCTTGCCGTTGGCCTTGAAATAACGGTTAGTAGCGGCACCGGCGTTTGCCACTGCATCCAGCTGCGACTTGTTCACCGCGTCGGTGGCTTCCGTGCCGGCGGCAAGGTTGGTGATCTGGCGCTCATCGCCAACCGAACCCACCGACACCGCATTCACGCGATCGGCGACTGAACCGGCACCCAGGGCAATGCTGTTCTCGGCAGTGGCCCGGCTCTGGGTACCGAGCGCAAGGCTGAGATCGCCACTTGCATCGGCCCGCGAGCCTGCTGCCACGGCGCCATTACCAGCCTGACTGCTAGCCCCCAATGCGACGCCCTCGACACCTGCATTCGAGCGCCAGCCCATGCCGACACCCAATTTACCCGCTTTCGCCTCCACGCCGATCGCCATGGCGCCAAGTCCATTCACCTCAGAGAACGCACCCAGCGCCAATGCTTCACTTCCATTTGCAAGAGCGCCGATACCGAGTGCAACCGACCCGTCGCCAATGGTCTTGGCCTGCTCTCCTATGGCCGCCGAGCCAAGGCCGCTAGCACTGGCTGCTTTACCGACAGCCATACTGCCGAAACCATTTGCCTGAGCGTCGCTGCCAACAGCCACACTGCCGACGCCATTTGCCTGACTATCGCGACCAACGGCGATGCCGTCCATCGCTCCGGCAAACGAATTCGCGCCCAGCGCGATCGAATGATCACCTATGGCTGTGCTGCCGAAGCCCTCCGCCGTGCTGAATTCTCCAATGGCATTGGCACCGCTACCGAATGCCGATGAGCCCGTACCGGCGGCATAACTGCCCGAACCTGCCGCCGTTCCGTACTCGCCATCAGCAATGGCGTCATCACTGCCATCGCCATTGCCATTGGCCCTGAAGTAGTGATTGCTGGCGCTGGAGCCTGCCGTTGCTTCCTTTAGCTGGCTCAGGTTCACCGCATCCTTGTCTTGCGTACCGTCGGCGACGTTGGTGATCTGGCGTTCGTGACCTACGCTGCCCACCGAGACGGAATTGTCACGGTTAGCTACGGAGAGAGCGCCCAGCGCCACTGAATTGGCACCCGTCACCGAAGTCAACTCGCCGATGGCAACGCTGTTATCCGTCAAACCATGGGTACCGGCACCAGCACCAACAGCCACCGAACGATTGCCAGCGGAAGTCGCCCCAATACCCAGAGCCACGCTTTCATCACCGGTAGCCTTCGAGACACTTCCCAGTGCAATGGCGCCACGTCCCGTCGAAAGGGGACCGCCAAGATGGAAGGTGTTCGCCGTCTCGTCAAAGAAGGCGCCGTAGCCACCCATGGCAATAGCGAAATCACTGCTGGCGATGGCGTTGACACCCATCGCGATGGCCCCCTGCGCACCATTGATAACCGCTGAGGTCGGGCCGAAGGCCATCGAACTGCGCGAGCCATCGCTGACATAAGCTCCGTAGCCAAAAGCCATGCCGAAGTTGGCGCCTGTGCCGACCGTACCGCCATTCATCGCCAGCGAATAATCACCGTTTGCCGAGGAGTGGATGCCAATGGCGGAGGAGCCTTCCGCACCTGCCTGCGTCCCCACACCGAGCGCCAGACTATTTTTACCGAGTGCAGTGCTGCCATATCCGGCCGCCGTGCTGAACTCGCCAAGCGCATTGGCACCACTGCCGAACGCCGATGCACCGGTATTCGCGGCATAACTGCCCGAACCAGCGGCGGTAGTGAAATCACCATCGGCAATGGCGTCATCGCTGCCATCACCGTTGCCGCTGGCCCTGAAGTAGTGATTGCTGGCGCTGGAACCTGCCGTGGCGTCCTTCAATTGGCTCAGATTAACTGCGTCAGTGTCTTCCGTGCCCTTGGCGACGTTGGTGATCTGGCGTTCGTGCCCAGCACTACCCACAGAGACCGAGTTGGCACGATCAGCATAGGAATTGGCTCCAAGCGCGACAGCACTGGTCGCCCCATATTCCACCGTGCTGCCTTCACCCATGGCGGTACCGCCGACATCAAAACTGGAAGCACGATTACCAAGCACGGCACTCCCCTCAGCCCAGTCAGCAACCCTGCTGAAAGCACCTATGGCAATGCTGCGATGGGCGAGCGCCTTGGCGCTGTAGCCAACGGCAACAAATTCGTCCGTCCTGAGTGCGGGATCACTACCCGCGCCCGCGCCAAGCGCGGTTGATCGGTCTCCCGCCACAATTGCGCCGAAGCCGACCGCCAGAGTACTCGTACCATCGGCGAGGGATGCGGCACCGAACGCTGTCGCTTTGAAACCTAGCGCCTTGGCATGCCATCCGATGGCTATGTTGCCCAGATTGTCCGATGTTTCGGCACCGTCACCAACAGCGATGGCTCCGGCGTAATTTGCCTTACTGTTTCCACCAATAGCGATAGCCCCTCCCCCACTTGCTTGGCTGGAACTACCTACGGCAATGGCGTTGTAGCCGGAAGCGTCGGTCGAGTCACCCAACGCTATGGATAACTCTCCCGTTGCCCTGGCACCCTGGCCCATTGCGGTGGCATGCGAGCCGCCAGCATAACTTGAGCTGCCTACGGCAATGGCGTAATCGCCTTCGGCAATAGCGTCGTCGAAGAGGCCGGGGCCTTTATTGCCGTTGGCCTTGAAGTACTTGCTGGACGCTGCTGCGTTCTGCGCCACTCTGTCCAACTGCGATTTGTTCACCGCGTCGTAAGCATCCGTGCCATCAGCGACATTGGTGATCTGACGCTCGTGCCCGACCCGACCCACGGACACACTGTTATCGCGATCAGCGAATGACATGCTGCCGATTGCTGCTGAATCGGCACCCCACGCTTCTGCACCGGATCCCATAGCAACACTGTTATCACCATGAGTGATGCTCTTGCTGCCGATGGCAATCGAGTTGTTAGAGTGCGCGGTAGAATCCTCGCCAAGAGCAATGGACGCCTCGCCGAGCGCCCAGGCGTAACGGCCACTGGCAACACTATTCTTACCCAAGGCAATGCTGTAGCTGCCAGTCGCGACGCTCCCATAACCGCGAGCGATCGCACCGAAGCCGGCAGCCAGACTGCCATCGCCTACCGCGGTGGCTTCACCGCCGACAGCAGTGGAGCCAATGCCCGAGGCGGTGCTCAGCGCACCCAGCGCCGTGGCCGCCTGATCGGCATCGGCAAGGGCATGAGCGCCAAGCGCGGTATTGCCAAGCCCCCACGACTGACTGCCTTGACCCACGGCAACCGACGCATCGCCATAGGCAAAGCTGCTGTCGCCCATGGCGGTGCCGCCGATACCGAAAGCGAGCGACTCATTGCCGATCGCCGTGGTGTTATTCGCCAATGCCCTGCTTTTGTAGCCAACAGCCAGTGCATGGTTGCCTGTGATGGTGCTGGCTACGCCCATGGCGGTGCTCCAGTCACCGTCCACCTGGGCGCCGGAGCCCAGTACGGTGGAGTACTTGCCGTCAGCCAGCGTGTGCCGGGTAACGACGTCTCCATTCCCGAGCACTTCGTTATAGATACCACCAAGGCTAGTGGAATCGTCGCCGGTAACTTCAGAGAACGAGCCGATCGCGATGCCGTTCTTGACGTCATTGGCGATGGTGGAAAAGGTGCCCATCGCGATGGAGTTGCTGGCGTTGTTGCCAACAGTGGTGCCTACACCGATGCCGACGCCACCCACGGCATTCGTACCAATGGTGTTGCCAGCACCGATACTCACGGCGCCGTCGCTATTGATCGTGTTACTGCTGCCGAGCGCTACGGAGCGAATGCCGTTGACGTCGTTGCTATCACCGATCGCGACGCTCGATTCGCCTTTTGCGGTGGTGGTGTTGCCGATGGCAATCGAATTCTTGGAGGCGGCCGTGGATTCTTCGCCCATGGCAATGGAGGCTTTACCCACGGCCCAGGCGTCGTGGCCAACGGCAATGCTGAAATCACCGACCGCGGTGCTGTAAGCGCCATTCGCCACGCTAGCCTCGCCATGCGCACGTGAAGAGAAGCCCGCCGCCAGGCTGCCCTGGCCATCAGCTTCAGCGCTACCGCCAACGGCGGTAGAACCGGTACCTGAGGCTGTACTGAGCGCGCCCAGCGCCGTGGCTGCCTGATCGGCGCTAGCCTCGGCATGGGCGCCAAGCGCTGTATTGCCAAGACCCGACGAGTAGGCACTCTGACCTACGGCAACCGAGGCATCGCCTTCGGCATTGGCGCTCTCTCCGAACGCAGAGCTGCCGACACCGGTAGCTCTCGCAGCGTTACCCACTGCCGTAGCGGCACCTGCCGCCACGCTGTTGGCGCCCGCAGCAACCGCATTGTCGCCGGTGACCTTGGCGTCATCGCTGCCGTCTTCCTTGCCGCTGGCCTTGAAGTAATGCTGCGCGCCGCTGATGCCCTCGCTCATCTCGTCGAGCTGCGACTTATTCACCGCGTCGTGGGCTTCTGTGCCATCGGCGACGTTGATGATCTGGCGCTCGTTACTGGCACTGCCGACGGAGATGGCATTGCTGCGATCCGCAATCGAGTTCGCACCGAGCGCAATGGCGTTGTCGGCTCGAGTCACCGCGTGGTTACCGAGGGCGATCGAGTCCTCCCCAGCGGCAATCGTCTCCTTGCCAACAGCAATCGAGCCATCTCCCTTCGCTGTGGACGAATCTCCAACGGCGATCGAGGCCATGCCAATAGTCAGAGCGGCATGTCCGTTCGCAAGGCTGAAATCACCCTGAGCAACCGCTCCGGCACCTACTGCCGTACTTTCCGCGCCAGAGGCTTGCGCCAAAGTACCGACCGCAGTGGCATTCACTGCTGAAGCGATACTCCCGGTGCCGAGCGCGGTGGCCGCCAATGCCGATGCCTGGCTGTTGGCTCCGGCGGCCAGCGTCAGATCGGTATTGGCTTGTGCATCGTCGGTACCATCATTCTTGCCGCTGGCTTTGAAGTAATGCTTTGCGTCGCTGACGCCCGCGCTCACCCTGTCCAACTGCGACTTGTTCACCGCATCCGTGGCGGCAACACCTGCCGCAACGTTGATGATTTGACGCTCGTTCCGGACGCCACCCACGGAAACGGCGTTGTCGCGAACGACCACCGATCCCGCACCGAGCGCCACGCTATTGTTGCCAGCGGCACGCGCGCCGTCACCAATGGCGACCGAGTTCCTGGCCATCGCAAAGCTGTCATGGCCAAGTGCAACCGATAACTCGCCCGAGGCTTTGCTGTTTGAACCGGCGGCGACAGCATTGATGCCGGTTGCCTCCGCATCATCCGTGCCATCTTCTTTGCCATTGGCCTTGAAGTAATGCTTTGCGTCGCTGACGCCCGCACTCACCCTGTCCAGCTGTGATTTGTTCACCGCATCGGTAGCGGCAACGCCCGCGGCGACGTTGATGATCTGGCGCTCATGCCGGTCGGCACCGACGGAAACCGCATTGTCGCGGACGACAACCGATCCTGCTCCCAGTGCGACACTGTTCTCGCCAGCGGCACGCGCACCGTCACCCATGGCGACCGCGTTCTTGGCCAGCGCAAAGCTGTCATGGCCAAGTGCCATGGCACTCTCCGCCGATGAGCGGGCTCCAGCGCCCACGGCGGTCGATGCCTGAGCCAACGCGGAGCTGTTGCTTCCGACTGCCACAGCGTTTTCCGCAGCCGAGCGGGAACCCGCGCCCAATGCCGTGGCACCCGCACCCGCAGCTGAGCTCAATGCGCCGAGCGCCGTACTGAAGTCGCCCCGCGCATAAGCCCGTGCACCGATCGCCGTGGCGCCGGTTTCCAATGCCGTAGCGGCGGCGCCAAAAGCACTCGTTGCATAGCCATACGCCGATGTCGCCATGGGGATGTCGCCATCAATCACCATGATGCCGCCAACGGCAACGCTCGCATCGCCGATCGCCCTTGTGCTTTCACCGACGCCAACCGCGGACCTGCCGTTGACGTAGGAGTTATAACCCTGGGCGATCGACCCGCGTCCGCCGGAAACCGTGCCATGACCCAAGGCCACGCCGTTGTCGTCCCGAGCCTCGCTGTTGGCACCCAGGGCAACCGAATTATTCCCCGAGGCGGTGCTACTGCGCCCCGCTGCGACAGCACCGTCGCCGGATGCGTTTGCATCGTCACTACCGTCGCTGGCGCCATTGGCCTTGAAGTAGTGCTGCGCGTCGCTGACGCTTTCGCTCACTTTGTCGAGCTGTCGCTTGTTTACGGCGTCATAGTCTTCCGTGGCATCGCCGACGTTAGCGACCTGGCGCTTGATGCCACCCGAGCCCACCGACACGCTGTTGACGCGGTCGGCGATGGATCCGGCGCCCAGCGCCACACTGTTATCCGCTTGTGCCTGACTGCGCGCACCGAGGGCAGTGCCATTAACGGCGCCATCGAGCACACGGGAGTCATAACCCACTGCCGTGGCTGCGTTTGAGCGCGCCTGGGCGTTGGATCCTACTGCCGTCGCCGTTGCCTGCAATGCTTTTGCATTCGCACCGACCGCCGTGCTGTTGGTTTCGGTAGCTTCGGCGTTGTTGCCGAAGGCTGAGGCACTGATCTTTTTGGCCTTGGCGTTGGCGCCGTAGGCCGTGGTGCCATCGGCCGTAGCTTCGGCATTGCTGCCGATCGCCGTGGCGTTGCGGCCAGAAACAGCGCCACCGCCATCGGCATAGCTGCCATCGGGGTTTGGCGCACCCTTCACCACAGCATCGGTAACGGCCTTGGTCTTGGCCTCGGACATATCGCCATGTTCGACAGCCCATGCAGCGTTGCCTGCGACCAGACCGACCACCATGGTCAATGCACCTGCAGCAGCGCGCAACCGACGCGATGCACCACCCTTGCCGTTCGCTCGCGCATGCTCCGAGGCGACGACAAGCATACCCAACGACCGGTTCCATACCTTGCTGTAGATCTTGTTCATTCACGTGCTCCATGACTGCATTAGCCAGGCGTGGAGCCGATCCGAATGATGGGCATCCATGCCATACCGATCTGCGTGAATCATGTCGTGTGTCATGACTCATGCAAATGAGGAGGCATCCCTCTTTGATTGAGCGCCTCTCGCAGCTCGAGCATTCGATACCACTGGATCTAAGTCACGCACGCTTTCCACCGTGAGCTAACGAAGATCACAGGCATCTCGTGATGTTTCACTTGATTTAGTGAGAAACAGGTGAGACAACTTGTTTTCATTTGGAAGTCCAAACGAAAATTCGTCGAAGTGTCGACGAGCTTTCCGATCATTCCTATGGATGTTTTGTGCAGAGGATTTTGCGGTGACAAAAGCATGGATGGATGCGATAGCGAATTGGCTAGATATGTCACCCCAGAGCAACCCGCTATATCGACGCCACGCCCGCGCCATGCAGCTCCTTCTACTGTTCATGGCTTCCATGCTTCCCGCCAACTGGCTCTATCACGCTCTGATAGTGGGATTGCCCGCCACCCGCGGGATCGATGTGCTGTTTGCCGCTGACATGGCGACGGCGCTATCAGCTGGAGTTGCCTTTGCGCTGGTTCGCTGTGGCAAGTTCCACCTGGCCATCACGCTGTTTCTTTCAATGCTTCTACTCGGCATGGCAGCCAGCGCCCTGGCAGTCGGATTTCAGTTGCTCATGTTCGATCAGACGCACATTCTGCTGAGCCTGGTTGTTGGTGGCCTGGTGCTTGGTCGCCAAGCGCTATGGACGATATTTTCAACATTGCAGGTGGTCTTTGGCATTGGCATGGCGGTCGACGCCCATCGCCTCGCCGTGACCGGAAAGCCAATAGCTATCGCTTTCGGCAATGCGCCATCCGTCGTACTCAGCTATCTCGTCATTACGGTCGTCATCGATCGTTGTGTCCATGCATTACTCAAAGCCCTGAAGGAATCAAAGACGCGTGGCGAGCAGTTGGTGGCGGAGATCGCAGAACGCGAGCGCGCGCAATCGCAACTGTTCCATGCTCAAAAGATGGAGGCCGTTGGCCGCGTGGCGGGAGGGATCGCCCACGACTTCGACAATATTCTCAGCGTGATCCTCGGCTATGCAGCTGCGCGCGAGCGTCTGGCAGGCGCGGGCACTCGTGCGTTGCTGGAAGCTCTGGAAGGTATCGAGCAAGCGACGCGGCGCGCCATGACAGTAAGTCGCCGGCTCCTCACGTTTTCGCGTGATGATAGGGGGCAACCGGAGCACTTCGATGCGGACCTGGTATTGCGGGAGTTCGCTCCTATGCTGCAGCAATTGTGCGGTGCACGGGTGCGGGTGGAATTACAGCACGCACCCGATGTGGCGCTCCCCGTCCTCATGGATCGCAGCCGGTTCGAGCTCATGCTGCTGAATCTCGCCGCCAATGCACGCGATGCCATGCCGAGTGGCGGCCGTCTGCGCATCTCAACAGATAGTGACGCCACAAATGGCTATGCGGTGCTGACGCTAACGGATACCGGCATGGGCATGGAACCGCAGATTCGCCAGCACATCTTCGAGCCGTTCTACACCACCAAGCCAGTCCATCAAGGAACCGGGCTTGGGCTCGACGTAGTAAGTCGCGTGATGGATGACTGTGGCGGTGTCATCGAAGTGGACAGTGCACCGGGGCGGGGAACGCGCTTTACGCTGAAGGTTCCTTTGCAGCGGCGAGCTGGAAATTAGCTACTGACGGATATCAACGCATCATTGGCATCGTTCTGGTCAACGATGAAGGCATAGCCAACACCGCGCACTGTCACCAATGGAAGCGACTCGCTCTGTTCCCGAGCCTTGCGGCGTAGGCGATACACCAGCATTTCCAGACGATGCGGGTCGAAGTCATAGACGTCGTTGCAAAGCGTGGCGATAAGCTCCTCACGGGAGACGGCTGCACCCTTGGCCGCCATGAGCAGTTGCAGTGCACAGCGCTCCGAACCCGACAGCGCGATGGTGGCGTTGCGGGGTGTTGCCAGA
Organism: Dyella sp. OK004; assembly: GCF_900114495.1. Lineage (GTDB taxonomy): Bacteria > Pseudomonadota > Gammaproteobacteria > Xanthomonadales > Rhodanobacteraceae > Dyella_D. Next base: position 722,355 of record NZ_FOZI01000003.1, read on the forward strand.
CACCAGTCGTTCGTTTCCAGGCGCCACTCCGCACGCGAGGGGACCGAGTCATAGGCAGCTTTCTCTTCAGAACAGGCCGCGATGGGTGTCCGCAAACGACGCGCCAGGCTGTGCAGGCTGGCGGCAAGCACTTCGATATCTACCGGCTTGGACAGATAGGTATCCGCCCCCGCCACGAGCGAGCGAATGTGATCGCTGCGTTCGTGGTTTCCGGTGAGCATGACGATACCCATGGAGGACAGCTGGCGCAGATGCTGGGCCACAGTGATGCCGTCTTCGCCGGGTAACCCGATATCCAGTACGGCGATGTCGTATTGATTGGAAAGCATATGCCGGTATAGATCGGCCGACGTGCGCACGCCGGTAACGGCGAAGCCGTAATCGATAAGACCTGGAATCAGGATGTGCTCGCGCAGAACCTCGTCGTCTTCAAGCACGATGACGCGCCAGGTGCGTGGCGACGACGCGTTGGTACCGACAACGATTTTTTCCATGCGGCGCTTCAGCTTTCCATGCGTGGGCTCTTGACTATAACAAGCCCACCCTCCCCGGCCGTAAGCGGGAAAGCCACGCTATTCGATGTAGTCATCCACCGACAGAATGCATCGCACCCGGCGTCCGGCACCAAGACACAAAAAAACGCGGCAGCTTTCGCTGCCGCGTTTCTCGCAACCGCTAATTAGGCGGCGGCGTCCTTCAGCTTCTTCAGCGGGCGGATCTTCACCTTCACCGAAGCAGGCTTGGCAGCGAACCACTGCTCTTCCTTGGTGAAAGGGTTGATGCCCTTGCGCTTCGGCTTGGCCGGAACGCTGATCGCGGAGATCTTCAGCAGACCCGGCAACGTGAAGGAGCCTGCGCCCTTCTTGTGCACCGAGCCAGCCACGGCGTGTTCCAGCGAAGCCAGCACAGCGCGTACGTCCTTGGCCACGACACCGCTGGCTTCAGCGATGTGGGCGACCAGCCCGGACTTGCTCAGAGCATCCTTGATCGGCTTGAGCGCGGCCGGCTTGGCGGCGGCCTTGGCAGTGGTCTTCTTGGCGGCTTTCTTGGCCATACATTCCCCGTAGTTATTGGTGGGTTTGGGTAACCGGTGTGCCTTTCGGCAGGTGGAATGTATGGCAAGCGAGCGACTACGCCAAGACGTTAGTGCACAAATATGTCTTCAGACATGGGTTTTTGAGGGTTTTTTTTGCATTTCCCCGGACACCCCACCCATTTCGGCCGATATCAGCGGCCGAAAATGATCTCTTTGCCTTCGTGATCGCGGTCCCAGCCGCGCAGTTCGTCCCGGATATGGGCGATGCGCTGGCGACCCAGAGCGTTGCGTTCTTCGTCCAGCACCTGCCCGTCCAGCAGCTCGGCCAGGCGCTGCGCCGTGGGCAGCATGGCGTCCCAGGCATCGAGCGCAGGAATCGGCGCAGGCAGGGTCATGAAGAAGCTCAGGCCCGGTGTGCGCAGCGCATCGAGGCGGCTCAGGTCAAAGTTGCCCGGCTTGAGCATGTTGGCCACGCTGAAGATCGGACCCTGCTCGCGCTTGCCGTCGACCAAGCGGTGGTAAATGCCCATGTCGCCGAATTCCAGGCCGGCCTTTTCCGCCGCGACGATCAGATCGGCACCGTTGAAGGGAGCACCTTCGCGGGCCATCACAAACAGGGTGACGATGCGCTCGACGGGCAGTTGCGCGGGACGGCGGCCCAGATCGGAGCGCGGCGGCACACGTGGTGCGGGAGCCGGAGCCGGTGCGGGCGCAGGCGCGGTACTACGCAGCGATGGCTCGGGCGCGGCCACCTTGGCCAGCGGATCGGCCAGTAGCTGTTCCGGTGGCGCGCGCAGGGTTTCGATGATGGAAGCGGCAGCGCTCGACGGCTTGATCAGCGGGGCTGCGGCCACCCGCTCGCCGGAGAGCGTGGCGCCGAGACGCTCGAGTTCCTCGCGCAACCCCATGTCCAGCTCGCCTTGCTTTGGCGCAGGTTGGTCGACACCGTCCAGGCGGAAGTCGTCCCGCGCACTGAAGGGGCGCTCGCCATCAGCGACATCGGCATCGCCGAACGTAGGCTCACGACGCTCCTCGTTGCCCGATCCCGGCATGACACGGCGCTTGCCCTGCTCTTTCCTGGGCTGGCCGAACAGCCAGATCAGCGCCAGCACAATCAGGCCGACGATCAACAATGGAATACCAACCGCGGGATTCCACGCAAAAGCAAGCACGGGTTGCACGGTCATAGACATTCTCCTCAGGCTGCGCCGGCGAGTTTAGCCGCTTCGGCCAGGTCGACCTGCACCAGGCGCGACACGCCCGGTTCACGCATGGTCACGCCGCAGAGCTGCGAGGCCGCTTCCATGGTGGCCTTGTTGTGGCTGACGAAGATGAACTGCACCTTCTCGCTCATCTCCCGCACCATGCTGGAGAAGCGACCCACGTTGGCTTCGTCCAGCGGCGCGTCCACCTCGTCCAGCAGGCAGAACGGCGCGGGGTTGAGGCCGAAGATGGCGAACACCAGCGACACCGCGGTAAGCGCCTTCTCGCCGCCGGACAGCAGGGTGATGTTGGACACACGCTTGCCCGGCGGGCGCGCCATGATCGCTACGCCGGTGTCGAGCAGGTCGTCGCCGGTCAATTCCAGATAGGCATGGCCGCCGCCGAACAGGCGCGGAAACAGCTCCTGCACGCCGGCGTTGACGCGGTCGAAGGTTTCCTTGAAGCGCTGGCGCGTCTCGCGGTCGATCTTCTTGATCGCGCCTTCCAGCGTTTCCATGGCGCTGGCGAGGTCGGCTAGCTGGTTGTCGAGGTAGTTCTTGCGCTCGCTCTGCTCGGCATGCTCCTGGATCGCGGCCAGGTTGACCGGCTCCAGGCGCTGGATCTTCTGCGCGATATCGGTGAGCTGCGAACGCCACTGGCCGGCATCAATATCTTCGGCCAGCTCGGCCAGCAGCGCCTCCAGCTCCAGACCGGAAGCGGAGATGGCTTCGGCCAGCTGCTGGGCGCGGAGATGCAGCGCCTGCGCGGCGAGGCGCTTCTCGGAAAGGCTTTCGCGCAGCTTGTTGAGGCCTTGCTCGATGCGCTGGCGCTCTTGCTCCAGGCGGCGGAATTCCGCGTCGCAATCTTCCAGTGCGCGACGCGCTTCGACCAATTGCTTATCCACCAACAGGCGCTGGTCGAGATAGGTCTGGCGTTCGGCTTCCAGCTCGGCGATCGGGTCGGAGCCAGCGGCCAGCTGGTCGGTGATCTCGGTGCGGCGCGCTTCGATCTGGCGGATCTGGGCGTCCATGCGCGACAGCGACTGCTCCAGCGAGCTCAGTGCGGAACGCTTGGATTCCATGCCCAGCGCCAGCGCATGCGCCTGGTCGGCGGCCTCGCGGGCGTTCATGCGGGCTTCTTCGCGCGCTTCGAGCAAGGCGCGGCGTTCGTTTTCAAGCTCGCGGCGCTGGTCTTCCAGGTCGCCCATGTTGCCGACGGACTCGTCCAGGCGCGCCCGCGCTTCGCGGGTCTGGCCCTGCAACTCGTCCAGCTGGTTGATCAGGTCTCCCAGCTCACCAGCCACCTTCTCGGCACGGGCGCGGGCGGTTTCCATCTTGCCGCGATGGCTTTGCAGCTGACCCGCCAGTTCGGATTGGCGACGATGGGCGTTGTACAGCTCACGCTGCGCGTCGTCGCGCGCACGCTCAGCCTCGAACTTGTTCGTGCGCAGATCGTCGAGCTGGCCGGTAGCTTCCTCGATGTGCGCTTCCAGCGTGGCGATCTGCTCGGCCAGCATCCGCATCTCGCGCTCACGGGCCAGGATGCCCACCTGGTTGCCTTGCGCCCGACGCACGCGCGCCCAACCCGGACCCAGCCATTCGCCGCTGCGGGTCATCACCGACTGGTACGGGGCCAAGGCGGACAGCGAAGCGACACGCTGGTCGGCCTCCTGCAGATTCTCGGCGGTCAGCACGTGGCTGAGAATGGCGACCGCTGCGGCCGGACCACGCACGTGCGCTGCCAACGTACCGGCCGTGTTGACGCCGCCTTCCGCGGCATCGAGCAAGGCGATATCAGCGTTTTCGAGGCCACCGAACTCGTTGGCGAGCGCGTGCGAGCCATCGACCAGCACGCTATCCAGGAAACCTGCCAGCGCCGTTTCCACGGCGGTTTCCCAGCCCGCTTCCACCTGCAAGGCCTCGCCGAGACGGCGCGACTTGTCCAGGCCGAGACGCGACAGCCAACCACTGGCAGCACTCTCCTCCTGTCCCAACGCAGCGTGCTGCAGCGCTTCCAGCGACGCCTGACGGCCACGGGCGGTCTGCAGTTGTTGGCGTGCCTCATTGAGCGCGGACTGCACCTGGCGCTCTTCGTCCAGCACCTTCTCGTGACTCAGCTTGTGCTGGTCGAGCAGGCTCCCGAGCGATTCGACACGCTCGCGCTGGGTGTCGTGTTCCTGATGCAACTGTTCGGAGGCGGCGTCGAGACCGGCGACATCGGTAGCCTTCTGCTCGGCGTCCAGCGCCTCGCGACGCTTGGACAGGTCGATCGCCTGGCGGTCGAGGTAGGCGAGCTTGGTGCGCTCCACTTCCGCCGCGCGGCTCGCTTCACCAGCAGTACGCGTGTAGCTGTCCCAGCGCTGCTGCCAGTCGGCCAGTTTGGTTTCGGTATCGCGCTGGGCGTCGGCGGTATCGTCCTGCATTTGCTGCAGGGCTTCGAGCTTCGGCTCGCCTTCGGCCAGGGCCATGCGCAGCGTTTCGACCTGATCACGGTCGGTGGTGATGTGCGCGGCCAGCTCGGCGTGTTCACGTTCGGTGTCGCCATGGGCGCGCTGCAGACGTTCGGCCGTTTCCTTGTTGAAGCGCACCTGCTGTTCGACGCGGGCGATCTCGGCGCCGACCTTGTAGACCTCGCCCTGCACCACGTTCAAATGTTCGCTGGCCGCGGTGTGGCGCTCGCGCACGCTTTCCAGCTGGGCTTCGACGTGACGCTGTTCGGCCACGTGTTTTTCGATCTCGGTTTCGGCAGCGGAGAGTCCCGCGCCTTCGCCATCGTGCTGGCTCTTCAGGCCGCGGTATTCCAGCGCGCGCAGCTCGGCTTCCTTGCGGGTCTGCTCTTCCTTCAAGGCTTTCCAGCGCTCGGCGGCACGGGCCTGGCGGTTGAGGTGTTCGAGCTGCTTGTCCACTTCGTCGCGCACGTCTTTCACGCGGTCCAGATTCTCGCGGGTGGACTTGATGCGGCTCTCGGTTTCCTTGCGGCGCTCCTTGTACTTGGAGATGCCTGCGGCCTCTTCCAGATGCACACGCAGCTCGTCTGGAGCAGCCTCGACGATCTGGCTGATCATGCCCTGCTCGATGATCGAGTAGCTGCGCGGCCCCAGACCGGTGCCCAGGAACAGATCGGTGATATCGCGGCGGCGACAGCGCGCACCATTGAGAAAGTACGCCGACTGCCCGTCGCGCGTCACCTGGCGCTTCACCGAGATCTCGGCGTACTGCCCGTACTCGCCCTGGATGGTGCCGTCGCCGTTGTCGAAGATCAGCTCGACCGTGGCCTGGCCCACTGGCTTGCGCGAATTGGAGCCGGAGAAGATCACGTCAGTGAGCGAGTCGCCACGCAGGCGGCTGGCCGCGCTTTCGCCCATTACCCAGCGGATGGCGTCGATGATGTTGGACTTGCCGCAGCCATTCGGACCCACCACGCCGGTCATATTGGTCGGCAGATGCAGGGTGGTCGGATCGACGAAGGACTTAAAGCCGGCGAGTTTGATCGTGGTCAGGCGCATGCGGAATCCGCGGAAACTCTAGAGGGGACCCAGCAACCGTGGGCGACAAGGCACTGTGCCAAACGCGAAGCGGGGTCGCAATGCATTTTGACAATAGGTGTAATCTTAAGAATACACGCTATGTTAATGTTATTAAACAAATTTACTGATCAGGTGCTTTAGCATCGATAGACAGGGCGTGGATGCCGTTGTCCATCAGCCCTTCCAGCGCCGCGTAAATCATGCGGTGGCGTTTGAGCGGCAGCTGGCCAGCGAAGGCGGTGCTGACGATGCGCACGTGGAAATGCCCCTTGCCGTCATTGGCGTGGCCTGCGTGCTTGTAGCCCTCGTCCAGCACGTCCAGCTCCAGCGGCGCCAGGGCCGCCTGCAGGCGGCCGCGAATCTGCTCGACCATGGCTGTGGTCATGATCAGGGCAACACCTTGCGGAAGGGCTTGACCGACACGCTAGCGTAGACGCCGGCCGCCACATACGGATCGGCCTTGGCCCAGCTTTCCGCATCGGCCAGCGAGGCGAACTCCGCCACGATCAGGCTGCCGGTGAAACCGGCCGGACCCGGGTCTTCCGCATCGATGGCCGGGAACGGACCGGCCAGCAACATGCGGCCCTGCTCCTGCAATTGCTTCAGGCGCTCGAGATGCGCCGGCCGCGCCGACAGGCGCGCTTCCAGCGAGTTGGGGACGTCGGTGCCGACGATGGCGTACCACATGGCTAAGGTTCCGCGCAGAGGAAACGGCGATTTTAGCCGACTGCGCCCATTGCTGCGGCAACGCATAGTTGTAGGAGCGCACCCTGCGCGCGAAAGCCCTGCGCAAGCAGGGCTATGCCCTTTTCCGGTGTAGCAAAAGCGGCCCCGCTAACGCAGGGCTTTCGCGCACAGGGTGCGCTCCTACAAGGCGTTTGCCGGAGCGGAGGTGTCGTCAGGCATCAGATGCTCCTGCACCAGCTCGGTGGCACCCGGTATCAACCGCCCCTGATGATCGAAATGCATTACCACCAGCCAGCCAAAAACATCGGCGGGCCACTTGCCCTTGGGCAATAGCGTTTTCGGATCAACGCCGAATGCCTCGATCAACGCGGGGATTTCCCCGTGATGCCAGCAGATCAGGATGCGGCGCCCATGCGTGTCGGAACGCAGCGACTCGACCAGCGGTTTGACTTGATCGTCGCTGTAGCGGTTATCGACCGGCAGGCTGAGCGCCTGGCTCAACGGTTTGATGGTCAGGCGTGGTCGCATGCTGTGCTTGGAGTCGGCGGTCGCCACCAAGGTATCTGGCATAGCGGCTTGCCCGCCGAGCGTCAGATGCTTGAAGTAGTCAACATAGGCGCGGGCGCGCGCCTCGCCCGCAGGTGTCAATCCGGCGCCCTCATCCGGTTTTTCGGCATGACGAATGATCATGACGGTCGCGTCCACCAGACCATCGGCCGGCCGACGCTCGTCGTGATGTTTGGCTGAAGCAAGCGCCGGCGACAGCCCGGCCAACGCGAATAACGCAAGGGCCAGGAACCGGCGCATCGCTTATGCCTCTGGACGCATGTAGGGGAACAACAACACGTCGCGGATCGACGATGCACCGGTCAGCAACATCACCAGGCGATCGATGCCGATGCCGAGACCACCGGTAGGCGGCAGGCCGACTTCGAGTGCACGAATGTAGTCGGCGTCGAAGTGCATAGCTTCGTCATCGCCCGCGTCCTTGGCAGCTACCTGCGCACGGAAGCGTGCTTCCTGATCCTCCGGGTCGTTCAACTCGGAGAAGCCATTGGCCAGCTCCTTGCCGTTGACGAAGAGCTCGAAGCGGTCGGTGATGCCTGGGTCGGTATCGCTCTCGCGCGCCAGCGGCGAGACTTCGACTGGATGCTGGGTGATGAAGGTCGGCTGCACCAAGGTGTGCTCCACCGTCTTCTCGAAGATTTCCAGCAACAGTTTGCCCCAGTCGTAGCTGTCCTTGACGTGGCAACCGAGACGCTTGGCGTGCGCGGCCATGGCCGTACGATCACGCAGTTCTTCGCGGCGGATGTCGGGGTTGTGCTCCAGCACGGCGTCTTCCATCGACCAGCGGCGGAACGCCGGGCCAAGATCGATCTCGGCGCCGTCCCAGGTCAGCTGGGTGGTACCGATCACGCTCTTCGCGGACTCGCGGATCACCGCCTCGGTCAGATCCATGATCTCGGTGTAGGTGGCGTACGCCTGATACAGCTCGAGCATGGTGAACTCGGGGTTGTGCCGGGTGGACACGCCCTCGTTGCGGAAATTGCGGTTGATCTCGTACACGCGATCGAAGCCGCCGACCACCAGACGCTTGAGGTACAGCTCCGGCGCCACGCGCAGGAACAGATCCATATCCAGCGCGTTGTGATGCGTGACGAACGGCTTGGCCGTGGCGCCGCCCGGGATGATGTGCATCATCGGCGTTTCCACTTCCATAAAGCGGCGCGGCTCTTCCTCCAGCCACTTGCGGATGAAGCCGATGATGCGCGAACGCTGTGCAAAGGTGCGGCGCGCTTCTTCGGTGACGATCAGGTCGACGTAACGCTGGCGATAACGCTGCTCCACGTCAGCCAGGCCATGGAACTTGTCCGGCAACGGACGCAGGCTCTTGGTCAGCAGGCGCAACGCATCGACCTTCACCGACAGCTCGCCGGTCTTGGTGCGCATCAGCACGCCTTCGGCGCCAACGATGTCACCTACGTCCCAACCCTTGAACGCCTCGTAGGTCGCCTCGCCTGCCGTGCCCTGATGGATGAACAGCTGGATGCGGCCGGTCATGTCCTGCATCTGCACGAAACTGACCTTGCCCTGCACGCGCTTGAGCACGATGCGGCCGGCGACCTTCACCCGACGCGCCAGGGCGTCGATGGCTTCGGCAGTATGTGCATCCTTGTCGGCGTACTCGTTCTGCAGATCACCAGCGAAGTTGTCGATCTTGAAGTCGTTCGGGAAGGCAATGCCCTGCCCGCGCAGCGTGTTCAATTTCTCGCGACGCTCGGCGATCAGCTTGTTCTCGTCGATGGGCGGGATATCGGTCGGTTCACTCATGGGTTTTCCGTAGCTGCTGACGCTCGCGCAGATGGCGGGCGCATCTTCATGGGTCATCTGATGGCCGGGCGGGAGAGAACGCTCTTCCCCGCAACGCCCCGTCAATCGTCTTTGCCGAACACCTTCTTGGTCGCGTGCTTGGTAGCATCCCAGCCTTCGCGCGCGCCGTGGCCGATGCCTCGACCTGCATCGCGTGCGCCATGCCCAACCTTGACACCTACGTCGCGCGCACCGTGCCCAACCTTGACGCCTGCATCGCGCGCACCGTGCCCAACTTTAACGGCCACATCCCGGGTCGCATGTCCGACGTCGCGGCCAGCATCGCCGACCGCCCTGCCGGCAGCTTTTGCATCCTGCTTGATGCCCTGGCCGGAGGAGTTTTCCTGCTGCGCACCCGCCGTGCCGCTGAAAGCTGTGAACGTCGCGCAGGCGATCAGAATCCGGGCCATCTTGCTGCTGTTCATACGGGCACCTCGTCGTTGGTGAGGAACGATGACGGACAGGTTACGCGTCCACGCGCTTGGCGCCCGCATCCAGACCGGATTTCAGGCTGGCCTCGACGAATTCGTCAAGGTCGCCGTCCAGCACCTTCTGCGTGTCCGAGCGCTCGATGCCAGTGCGCAGATCCTTGATACGGCTCTGGTCGAGCACGTAGTTGCGGATCTGGCTGCCCCAGCCGATGTCGGACTTGGTCGCTTCCAGCGCATCCTTCTCGGCGTTGCGCTTCTGTACCTCCAGCTCGTACAGCTTGGCGGCCAGCATCTTCATGGCGCGGTCGCGGTTGGCATGCTGGCTGCGCTCGGTCTGGCAGGCCACCACCGTATTGGTCGGGATATGGGTGATACGCACGGCCGATTCGGTCTTGTTGACGTGCTGACCACCGGCGCCGGACGAACGATACACGTCAGTCCTGAGGTCCGCCGGATTGATGTCGATATCGATGTCGTCATCCACTTCCGGCGACACGAACACCGAGGTGAAGCTGGTGTGGCGGCGGTTGTCGGAGTCGAACGGGCTCTTGCGCACCAGGCGATGCACGCCGATCTCCGTCTTCAGCCAGCCGTAGGCGTAGTCGCCCTCGACACGGAAGGTGGCGGACTTGATGCCAGCCACGTCGCCGCCGCTGACTTCCAGCAGCTCGGTCTTCCAGCCACGCGATTCGCACCAGCGCAAATACATGCGCAGCAGGATTTCGGCCCAGTCCTGCGCCTCGGTACCGCCGGCGCCGGCCTGGATGTCCACGAAGGCGTTGTTGGCGTCCATCTTGCCGGAGAACATGCGCTGGAATTCCAGCTTGCTCACCTGGGCGTCGAGCTTGCCGAGGTCGGTCACGATGGACTGCACGGTTTCTTCGTCGTTGTCGGCGGCGGCCATCTCCAGCAGGTCGCCGGCATCGGCGAGGCCGGAGGTGAGCGAGTCGATGCCGCTGACGATGGTGTCCAGGCGGGCACGCTCACGGCCCAGTTCCTGCGCACGCGGCGGATCGTCCCACACGGTGGGGCTTTCCAGTTCGCGGCTTACTTCTTCCAGACGCTCACGCTTGGTGGCGTAGTCAAAGATACCCCCTAAGCGACTCGACACGGCCCTTGAGGTCCGCGATCTGCGCGAGGATCGGATTGGTTTCGATCATGGGAATGTGATGGTGGGCAAAGACCCGCAAGGATAGCAGACGGGACCGTTGCGCCGCTGCGGTGAGGGGCAGCGATACGTCACCATCGGCTACGCTGTTATGTTGCGCGCCACCCTGTTTCGACCAATGCCCATGCCGACCGCCGCCGAATTGCCCGCCCAGCCCTCAACACCCTTCCGGACTCGCCGAGTGGCCTGCCTGCTGATCGGCGTTGCGCTGGCGCTGGCAGGTGCCGCTATCGCCCTCGGATGGCTGACATGGATGGACGAAGCGCTGCACACGGGTGGATTGAGCAGTACGCCCGGCGTGCTATGGACGCTGGCGTTGCTGATGTTTCCGGCGGTCTGGCGCATCACCTTATTGCTCCGGCGCGGGCGCCGCCGCGAGGCCGCCTATACCGCTATCGGCGGCGGACTCGCGGTGATTTTGCTGGTCATTGTCGCCATGGCCGTCATCGCCTGGGCCATCGGCAGCGCGATGCCTCGCGGCTGATCGGCGCTGCCTGACTGCGTCGGCTTACGCCAGCGCCTGCTGATGCACGCCACGTACCGCGCGCCCCGAGGGATCGGCTGCCGCGGCAAACGCCGGATCCCAGGCCAGCGCCGCCGGCGAGGAACAGGCGATCGACTTGCCGCCCGGCACCGTGGCCGCACAGGCTGCGCCAGGAAAGTGCTGCTCGAAGATGCGCCGGTAGAGATAAGCCTCCTTGGTGGCCGGCGGGTTGTGCGGGAAGCGGGTGGTGGCCGCGGCGAACTCGCGATCGCTCACCGCCTGCTCGGCATGAGCCTTCAGGCCATCGATCCAGCCGTAGCCCACGCCGTCGCTGAACTGCTCCTTCTGCCGCCACAGGATCGAATCAGGCAAGGCACCCTCGAAGGCTTCGCGCAGTACCGCCTTTTCGATACGGCCCTGCCCTGCCATCTTGTGTTTGGCATCCAGGCCCATCGCAACGTCAAGAAACTCAAGGTCCAGAAACGGCACACGTGCCTCAACACCCCAGGCCATCATCGACTTGTTGGCGCGCAGGCAGTCGAAGCTGTGCAAGGCATCAAGCTTACGTACGGTTTCCTCGTGGAAGGCTTCGGGCGACGGCGCTTTGTGGAAATACAGATAGCCGCCGAAGATCTCGTCCGAGCCCTCGCCCGACAGCACCATCTTCACGCCCATCGCCTTGATGCGGCGGGCCAGCAAGAACATCGGGGTGGAGGCGCGGATGGTGGTGACGTCATAGGTCTCGATATGGCGGATCACCTCCGGCAAAGCGTCCAGCCCTTCCCAGAAGGTGTAGATGAAGCCGTGGTGCACAGTGCCCAGCGCATCGGCGGCGATCTGCGCGGCGGCCAGATCGGGCGAGCCTTCCAGGCCGATCGCAAAGGAATGCAGGCGCGGCCACCAGGCCTCGCTGCGGTCGTCGTCCTCGATGCGTTCACGGGCGAAGCGTGCAGCGCAGGCGGCCACCAGTGAAGAATCCAGGCCACCAGAAAGCAGCACGCCATAAGGCACATCCGTCATCAGTTGCCGGTGCACGGCCTGCTCGAAGGCTTCACGCAACGTACCCGGCGCGAGGTCCTGCCCGCGGGTTACCGCATAGTCCCGCCAGGGCTTGTGGTAATAGCGGCGCAACTCGCCGCTGGCACTGTCGTAGATATGCCCCGGCGGAAAGGTATCTACGTCGGCGCAGACTCCGGACAGTGCCTTCATCTCCGACGCCACGCACAAGCGCCCTTCTGCATCGTGCCCCCAATACAGCGGGCACACGCCGATGGGATCGCGCGCGATCAGGTAACGCTGCGTTTCACTGTCCCACAAGGCGAAAGCGAAGATGCCATTGAGCCGTGACACGCCATGCTCGATAAAGCCTTCCGCACCGTGCTGGCGATACAACGCGTTGATCACCTCGCAGTCCGAGCCGGTGGTGAAGTCGTAATCGCTGGCTGCGCGCAGTTCGCGGTGGTTGTAGATCTCGCCATTGACCGCCAGGGCCAGCGTCTCGTCGCGCGAACGCAGCGGCTGCGAACCGCTGGCCGGATCCACGATGGCCAGACGCTCGTGCACCAGGATCACCCCGGCATCCACGAACACGCCGCTCCAGTCGGGACCGCGGTGGCGCTGGCGCTGGGACAGCTCCAGCGCCTGGCGGCGTAGCGCGGCCAGGTCGTCGCCGGGCTGCAGGTCGAACATGCCGAAGATGGAACACATGGTCTTGCACTCCTCGAGGGTTGGATAACGCGAAATACAGCGCGCTGAAATAAAAAAAGGGCCCGCGGTTGGCGGGCCCTTTTGCGTGATCTGGAGACTTTTTTTTGTGTCTACACGCCGGCCCACCCGTCGATGCGGGGATTATTATTGGCGTTGTTATTCAGCCCGTTCGCGACCGCGACAACACGCATCGCAGGAACGGTGTCGGTGAGGCGCAGGCTGGCGATACGGGAAGTCATGGGCCGACTTTACGCATACTCTGCTGCGGTGCGCAACAAGAATTTTTGCCTACCGGGCACTGGCCACTCACTTCGTGCTGACCCAGTTCCTGGCTTCTTGCAGCTCGGTATTCTGGAACAGGCGGAACTGGCCCGGGGTGAGGAAACCTAGGGCTTTCGACAACGCACGCAACCAGCCGACATCGGTGACCAGAGCGGCACGCTCCCAGCCGCTGAAATGGCGGAAACCCAGCTTTACGTCATCCCACATCGCGCCGGCATCGAAGCCGGTGAAGTCCTCGTCGATATGAAAAATCACCCGCAGTTTGGGGTCGATGGCGAACGCGGCCTCGATATCCGGCACGATCACCCGCTCGTAGTCCGCAGCGGTCACCTGGTTATGGGCGGTGAAGCCGAGCACGCCCGGCGGCAAGCCAGTCATCTGCACGATCATGAGCCTTCTCCTGATGGATGAGATGGCGCCATCCAAGCGCGACGCTTGTTGCAGTGAGAGCTAGGGCGCGTGAAGAACGGGACAACACACGCAAAGCTCACGCCGGCGAGCAGGTGGGCACCGCCAGCCGGAGATGCGCGTCGATGTCGAAGTAGGCAATCCTTGGCGTGCGTGAGGGCTTATTGCTGCGCCCTCTGCACACCTCGCCACCCTGCTCAGCGCTCCGCGCTGCCTCTCCAGTGTCTTTCAGCATCAGACGCAGGTCGACATCCTTCGACGCGACGCGCAGATCGGCATTGACCCTTGCAACCAGCTCGGCATCCGAGGCGGCCGCCCGATAGGCGCCCAGGCGCCGATCGATTCCCAGCACACGATGGATTGTGGCCAAGCGGTCGCGATGCGCATAGTGAGTCTGGATCAGGTGCTCGGCGGCTTGCACTGAGCTGTCGGCATCCGTCGCCTGCACGGCGGTCGAAAGCATCGGGAAAATCAAAAGAAGAACGAATGTCGTTGTGCGCATAGCCGCCTTGGCCTCGAGTGATCGCATCCCACGGAAGGACGCATGCGTAGGAAACCATCAGGCCATGCCGGTCGCTGTCGGAATCTTTAGCTATCTACCATCCATCACAGCGAAGACGCTTTACTCCGAGCGGCGAAGCGGGGTTAATCCCCTATCCCTTCGCATCCCGTCTTGCGCATGACCATCTACTTCGCCACGCACGAAAGTCCTATCGGAGAACTGTTGCTGGTAAGCCACGGCGAAGCGCTCGGCGGGCTCTACATGCCAGACCATAAGTACGGCCCACAGATCGGGAGCGAATGGCGGCGCGACGACAGATTGCTCAAACCGGCAAAGACGCAGCTGGATGCCTACTTCGCCGGCGAGCTGCATCGTTTCGAGATGCCGCTCGCCCCGCGCGGCACCTCATTCCAAACCGCGGTATGGCAGGCACTGAACGCCATTCCATTCGGCAGAACGGAAAGCTACGGCGTGCTCGCTGCACGACTGGGGAATCCCAAGGCATCCCGCGCTGTCGGTCTCGCCAACGGACACAATCCGATTTCGATCATCGTGCCCTGCCATCGCGTCATTGGTGCAAACGGCAGCCTTACCGGCTATGGCGGCGCTATCGAACGCAAGCGCTGGCTGCTTGCACATGAAACGCGCGTAGCACGCGGTCGCTCGGTGGATCGCTAAATATTCTGACAGCGTGACTTCCAGTCACCGTGGTCTCCTGTCCTGGCAGAAGCGTCGCGAGAAACGCGGCGCAAAACCCAGGATTCGTTATGAGCCATGCCACAATCAGCAACCGTGTGTTGCCCGCTTATCCCACTTATCGCGGCATGGGCGATGGCCCAGTGGCTTTGCTTGTCGCGGTGCCGCGCGCTCGCCCGCAAAGCATCACTGATGGCTCCGCCGGTGATCAGGGCAAGATTTTGCTCACCACCAACAACGGGCGCATGAGCACGCCGGATCTCGAAAGCGATAAACCCACTACGCCCGGCAGCAGCTCTTGGTGGCGGCACTGCATCGTGGTCTTGCGACACCTCGCTCAGCAGGGCAAAGCATGATCGGAATGCGTGATGGGCGCATTCACCTGGCCATGCTCGGCTGGAGCCTGTTGTCCTTGTCCGGACTCGCATGTGCCACGGCACCCGTCTCTGAGCCTCAAGCGGACGTCGCATTGCCCGCCCCGGTTCGTCAGTCACTCGACGAAGCGTGGTGGACCGGCCCAATGATGGCGAATAACGCCGCGACGCTTCCGCAAGGCCACTACCTTATCGAGCCCTATCTCTACGATGTGCGTTCCTCGCAGGGCGACAGCTTCGGTTCGCTGACTTATATGGAGTACGGCGTCACCGACCGCCTGACGGTCGGCGCGATTCCCACGTTCGGCTACAACCGGCCCAACGATGGCCCTGTGAGCTCGGGTGTGCGTGTTGGCGACGTCAGCCTGCTTGCACAGTACGGCCTCACCCAATTCCACGAAGGCAGCGCCCTCCCCACCATTGCGCTGATGATCCAGGAGACCTTCCCCACCGGTCGCTATGACCGACTCGGCCAGCGGCTGGCGGACGGGCAAGGCGCCGGTGCGTACACCACGACACTACAGATCAACACCCAGACCTATTTATGGATGCCCAGTGGACGCATTCTTCGCATGCGCTTCAATGTCGGCCGGTCTTTCTCTCGCCACGTACACGTCGAGGATGTGAGTGTCTACGGCACACCCGACGGTTTTCGAGGAACCGCTTCATCGGGGAACGCATTCTTCATCAATGCTGCATGGGAATACAGCCTGACGCAGCGCTGGGTGCTGGCTTTTGACCTGTCCTATCGGCGCTCGGACGAAACGCGCGTGCGCGGCTATCGCACAGATGCTGTCAGCGGATTTCAGGAGAACATCCGTTCCGCTTCTCATCCCAGCGAAACCTTTGGCTTCGCTCCCGCCATCGAATACAACTGGAGTAGCCAGCTAGGTGTGCTGATCGGTGTGCGCGTATTCACCGGACGTCACAGCCCCACCACCGTGACGCCGGCGATCGCTCTGAACTACGCCCATTGAGCGATGTTCAGATCGCCTCGATGTGCCGCAGCAGCAAACGCGGTGTTTCGCGCCCCTGCCAGTCGTTGATGGTCAGCTCGTAGGCGGCACGCAGGCGAGACGGCGGCGGCTGACCGGTATAGGCATTGAACATCACCGCATCGAGCAGGTGGCCGTCGCGCGGATCGCACAGACTGAGGCGCAGATGGTTCTCGCCCATCACACGCCAGCTGGCACATTCGAATTCATTGTCGAACAGCGGCTCTGGGAAGGCCTGCCCCCATGGCCCGGCGTAGCGCAGCTGGCGGGCGAGTTCGAGGGTGGCGCTGCCGGGAGGCAATTCGCCGTCGGTGTAGAGCACCGCCTGCAAACGCTCGTCATCCAGCCATTCGCGGGCGATGGCATCGAAGGCTGCGGCGAAGCGTGGATAGTCGTCGGTCTTGAGGCTCAAACCGGCAGCCATCGCATGGCCACCGAAGCGCTCGATCAAGCCGGGCTGGCGGGCATCGATGGCTGCTAGTGCATCACGGATGTGGAAGCCGGCGATGGACCGCGCCGAACCGCGCAGTTCTTCTGTGTTGTCTTCGCTGGCCGGCGCGAAAGCAATCACCGGGCGATGCAGGCGCTCCTTCAACTTGGACGCTACCAGGCCCACTACGCCCGCATGCCAGGACGGCTCGAACAAGGCCACGCCCACCGCATCGCTACTGCCTACGAGCCCAACCATCACTTCCGCTTCGGCCACCATCGTCGCCTGCAGCTCGCGGCGCTCCTGATTGATGGCGCTGAGCTGATCGGCATAGCGACGCGCCTTGGCCGCATCGTCGGTCAGCAGGCACTCCACCCCCAGGCGCATATCTTCCAGACGCCCGGCCGCATTCAGGCGCGGACCGACGGCGTAACCAAGATCGCTCGCACACAAGGTGGCAAGGCTGCGCTTGCCCGATTCGACCAACGCGGTGATGCCGGGACAGGCACGTCCGCCGCGGATGCGCTTGAGGCCCGCCTCCACCAGCACACGATTGTTGAAATCCAGTGGCACCAGATCAGCCACCGTGCCCAGCGCCACCAGATCCAGCAGCACGGACAGATCCGGTTCGGGCCTTGATTCAAATGCACCCTGCTCCCGCATGCGGGCACGCAAGGCGAGTAGCAGATAAAACATCACGCCAACGCCGGCCAAGGCTTTACTCAAAAAGCCATCGCCAGCCAGATTCGGATTCACCATCGCATCCGCCGCAGGCAGTTGCTCGCCGGGCAAATGATGGTCGGTGACGATCACACGGATACCCAACGCCTGCGCGGCCGCGACACCCGTCACGCTGGCGACGCCGTTGTCGACGGTGATGATCAATTGCGGCTTCGGCTGCAACGAATCCACCAATGCGGGACTCAGGCCATAACCGTGCACAAAGCGATTCGGTATGGCGTAACTGACCTGGCGCGCACCAAGCAGGCGCAAGCCACGTACGGCCACCGCCGTGCCGGTGGCGCCATCGCAGTCGTAGTCGCCAGCGACAAGGATCGCCCAGTCGTCACGGATCGCCTCGAGCAGCAGATCTACCGCGCGTTCCGTGCCACCCAATTGCTGTGGCGATAGCAGTTGAGCGAGCCGATGATCCGCCTGCGCGGGTGTCAGCACGCCGCGTGCGGCGTAGATGTTTTGCAGCACCGGATGCACGGCGTCGCTCCAACCGCTGGGCGTACCTTGCAGGGCACGGCGGCACAGCGTCAGCTGACTCATCGTGCGCCACCGCGCCAGAAACGGAAGCGATGCCAGGGGCGATACAACCAGCGCTCGCCGCTGGCGAAAGAGAACATTAGCGGCTGCTGTGCCGCGAGCGGTTGCAAGCGCGGCCACCATTCGCGGGTGAGATCGTCCACTGGGAGATCCTGTAGATCCAGCAACCAACCCGCCCGCAGTTGTTGAAACGAAGCCGGCGTGCGCGGCAACATGGTGACGTTGGCTCGTTTGGCCAAGGCACCCAGCAGCAGATCGTCAGCAACCACCGCCGCCAGCCCACTGTTCACACGATTCGGCAAGCGGCCACCGCCCCATAGCCACAAGCTATTGACCGGCGCCAGCCCGCGTTCGCGCCGTTCGGCATTCAAAGGATGCTGATGCAACAGCACCTGTACTTCCGTGAGTAGCGCGCGCCAGCGACGACCATCCGCGCCTTGCGGCAGATGCTGGTAGAGGTCTTCACCCAGCGCCTGTTCCGGCGCGGCGAAATCCGGCACCGGGCTATGGGTCGGCAGGCGGACGTGCCAGCGATCCGGCGAGCTGAGCTCAAGAATCATGCCGGCATCGCCGAAGACTGGCTTCAGTGGTCGCGCCAGCGCCTGGGCCTCATCGATACTCAACTGCATTTGCCCGCAGGCCAGAAGGCGCGCGCCGTTGAGGTCGGGTTGTATCCATGCCGGGTCGGCGCAAAGCCAGGCGGCGTCCGCTGCGTCGCCGGCCAGCATCTCGCGGGTGAGTGCGGCAGCGGAGAAGCCATTCGGACATTTGAAGTATCCGGCCAGCCCAGCGAGATAACCTTTCGGTCCATCCCCGACGCGATCGCCACGTGCCAGCAGTGTGCGGATGGGGTGCGACGGCTCGAAGCGAGGCAGATCCGGCAACCACAGTACCAGCGGCCTCGCAATCGCGTCACTCATGCTCAGGCTTCCAGCCGCTCGTAGAGCTCCAGCCATTCGCCTTCGAGCGTTTCCTTCTCGCGACGCAGCTCGGTCTGGCGCTGGCCGAGCTTCATCAGCTCAGTGGTGGAGCCGTTATAGGTCGAGGGATCGGCCAGCTTGCTCTCCAGCGTCGTGAGTTCGGTCTCGATGGTCGCGACGCGCGTTTCGATCTTCTTGACGCGCTGACGTGCGACTTTCTCGCCCTCCCGGTCCGCAGCGGCGTTGCGACGACGCTCTTCGGGTGTCTCTGTCGGCATCACTGGCTTGTTGGCAGCAGCGGCTTTTGCCTTCTTTTCAGCCTTCTTGTTGGCCGAACCGCGACTGCGCAACCAGCGTGCATAGTCGTCCAGATCGCCATCGAATCCTTCGACGACGCCATCGGCCACACGCCAGAAGCTGTCGCAGACCATGCCCAGCAGATGACGATCGTGCGAGACCAGCACCAGCGCGCCGTCGAAATCGGCCAGTGCATCGGCCAGCGCTTCGCGCATGTCCAGGTCGAGATGGTTGGTCGGCTCGTCAAGCAGCAGCAGGTTCGGTTTGTCCCAGGCGATCAGCGCAAGCGCGAGACGCGCGCGCTCGCCGCCGGAAAAGCCATCGACAGATTCGAAAGCGCGATCGCCCGCGAAATTCCAGGTGCCGAGAAAATCCCGCATCGCCTGCGCGCCAACGCCCGGTGCTTTGTCCTGCAGATGATCGAACGGACTAGAGCCTTCGTGCAGGCTTTCCACCGTGTGCTGGGCGAAGTAGCCGATCTTCAGATCCTTGTGTGCCTTGCGCTCGCCACCGAGCACGGCCAGCTCACCCACCAGGGTCTTCACCAGGGTTGATTTACCGGCGCCGTTGGGGCCAAGCAGGCCTATGCGTTCGCCGGCTTCGAGGCGAAAACGCACGTCGCGCAGGATCACGCTCGGCGCTTCGCCCTGTTCACCGGTATAGCCGGCGGTCACTTCTTCCAGCTGCAGCATCGAATCGGGCAAGCGATCCGGCACGGCGAACTGGAAATGGAACGGGCGTTCGGCACGCACGGCTTCGGTGCCGGCCATCTTCTCCAGCCGCTTCACGCGCGACTGCGCCTGCTTGGCCTTGCTCGCTTTGGCCTTGAAGCGATCGATGAAGGATTGCAGATGCGCGCGCTCGGCCTGTTCGCGCTCGTGCGCGATCTGTTGCTGGCGCAGGTGCTCGGCACGCAAGCGTTCGAAAGCGCTGTAGTTGCCGCTGTAGAGCTTGGCGCCGCCGTCGTTGAGATGCAGGGTGTGGGTGATCACGCCGTCCAGGAATTCGCGGTCGTGCGAAATGATCAGCAAGGTGCCCTGGTAGCGGCGCAGCCACTCTTCCAGCCACAGAACGGCGTCGAGATCGAGATGGTTGGTCGGCTCGTCGAGCAGTAGCAGTTCGGACGGCGCCATCAGCGCACGCGCAAGGTTCAGGCGCACGCGCCAGCCGCCGGAGAATTCCTTGACGGCGCGCTCGTGCGTCTCGGGCGCAAAGCCCAGACCGTGCAGCAGGCGGCCGGCGCGGGCACGGGCGTCGTAACCGTGCAGCTCCTCGATACGGTGATGGGCCTTGGCCATGGCCTCTGTGTCGCCGCGCGCCTGGGCATCCAGTTCGTCGCGCAGGGCGGTAGCCAGCTCCACATCGCCGCCCATCACATAGTCGATGGCGGGGTCCGGCAGCGCCGGGGTTTCCTGCGCCACCGAAGCCAGCCGCAGCTTGGCCGGCAGGTCCAGATCGCCGGCATCAGCTTCCAGCTGTCCCTGCAGCGCCGCGAACAGGCTGGACTTGCCGCAGCCGTTGCGCCCGATCACGCCTAGCCGCCAGCCACTTTGAATGACCAGGTCAATATCGGACAACAGCAACCGGCTGCCGCGGCGCAGGGCGAAATGGCGAAAAACGATCATGGGCGAAGCCTATCCGTACCGGGCGTCCAGCCGCCCGCAGCCGCACATGATAACCGCAGCAAATGCTTACCCCATCGCAGTCGCAGCTGTTGTGCGTGGAATAGCCCCTCCGGTTCTGCTACAACGACGCCGCATTGCGCCGCGCACACCGTTGTTTCGGGGTACGCTGGCGCGGATCTTGGGGACACATTACCGGCACACCGGGTTAACGTGCGGACGCGCAGCCTGGACTGTGCCCCGCCAGCGTGGAGAGGGGACCATGTACAAGTTAAGCATCAGCCTGCCGATGATCATGCTGCTCGCCGCAGCCGGTGTTTCCGCGCCTCAGCCGGCGCGGGCCGACAACCTGCTGGTCAACCGCGTGCAGCAGGAAAAGGGCATGGACCTGCCCCAGCGCGGCCTGAGCATGGCGCAGGTGGAAAAGAAATACGGCGCTCCGCAGCGCAAGCTCTCGCCCCGTGGCGGCGACAGCCAGAAGCATCCGGTGATCAACCGCTGGGATTACTCGAACTTCATCGTGTACTTCGAGCACAGCCATGTGATCCATTCGGTGCTCAATACGCCTGCCGGCAACAACAAGAATCCGGCCTCGGTGAACTGATCCCGCGAAGCTGAGGGGCGGGATAACTCGTCCCTCAGCCGCCGCTCCCCTACAATTCGCGTTTCATTCGTTCTGAAGCGCGAGTTCTCCATGACCAACTCCACCCTGCGCCTGCCGGCGGAATGGGAGCCGCAGTCAGCGGTGCTGATCGCCTGGCCGCATGCCGACACCGATTGGGCCGAGCGCCTGGCCCAGGTCGAAACCACGTATGTAGCTCTGGCCGGTGCCGTCACCCGCTTTCAATCGCTGATTATCGTGGTCGCGGATGTGGCCCTGCGCGCTCATGCGGAACAGCAGCTGCGCACCGCGGGCGTGGATCTGTCGCGCATCCGCTTCGTGGAGCTGCCGTATGACGACACCTGGCTGCGCGATTCCGGCCCGATCACGCTGAAGGATGGCCATGGCGCCTTCCAGCTCACCGATTTCCGCTTTACCGGCTGGGGCGGCAAGTTCGGCGCCGAGCAGGACGATGCACTGATCGGCGGCTTGGTGCAGGCCGGGGTGTTCGGCCAGGCCGCACACAAGCGCATCGACTGGGCGCTGGAAGGCGGCGGCATTGAAAGTGATGGCGAGGGCACGGTGCTGACCACCTGGCGCTGCCTGACCCAGCGCCACCCCGAGCAGTCGCGCGAAGCGATGAGCGCCATCCTGAGCGACAGCCTGCACGCCAAGCGCATTCTGTGGCTCGACTACGGCTATCTGGAAGGCGACGACACCGACGCGCACATCGACACCCTGGCTCGTTTCGCACCCGGCGACCGCATCGTGTTCCAGGCCTGCGACGACGCCAGCGATCCGCATCACGACGAACTGCAGAAGATGGCCGCCGAACTGGCCGCCCTGCGCACCCCCGATGGCCGCCCGTACCAGCTCTACCCGTTGCCGTGGGCCCAGCCCATCGTCGACGAAGGCCGCCGCCTGGCCGCGTCGTACGCCAACTACCTGATCGTCAACGGTGCCGTGCTGATGCCGGCTTATGGCGACAAGGCCGACGATGAAGCCGCACGCATCGTCGGTGAGGCGCATCCGGGCCGCGTCGTGGTGCAGGTGCCCTGCCGCCCGCTGATCTGGCAGAACGGCAGCCTGCACTGCATCACCATGCAGCTGCCGGCCGGCATCGCGAACTGACGCGATAAAGGCGGGCTTCAGCACTGAAACAGGCTCGAAGGCCGGGGTCCGCTACACTATGTTTTTTCGCCATCCGGGCGGACAGGACACCACGGCATGACCCGCAAGACCCTCAAGGTCGCGCTGCTGCAGGAAACCCACCGCGGCAGCCGCGACGCCAATCTCGACGCCATCGAAACCGGCCTGCGCGAAGCTGCGGTCGCCGGTGCGGAACTGGTGTTGCTGCAGGAGCTGCACAACGGCCCGTATTTCTGCCAGCACGAGTCGGTGTCGGAATTCGACCTTGCCGAAACCATTCCGGGTCCCAGCACCGAGCGCCTTGGCAAGCTGGCCGAGGAACTGAAGCTGGTGGTGGTGGCCTCGCTGTTCGAGAAGCGCGCGACAGGCCTGTATCACAACACGGCGGTGGTGTTCGATCGCTCGGCGAAGATTGCCGGCAAGTACCGCAAGATGCACATCCCGGACGATCCGGCGTTCTACGAGAAGTTCTACTTCACGCCAGGCGACCTCGGCTTCGATCCCATCGACACCTCGGTAGGCCGCCTGGGCGTGCTGGTGTGCTGGGACCAGTGGTACCCGGAAGCCGCGCGCCTGATGGCGCTGGCCGGCGCCGATCTGCTGCTGTATCCCACCGCCATCGGCTGGGATCCGAACGATGCGCAGCCGGAAAAGGATCGCCAGCGCGAAGCCTGGGTGACGGTGCAACGTGGGCATGCGGTGGCTAATGGCCTGCCGCTACTGTCGTGCAATCGCACGGGTTATGAGCCGGACCCGTCCGGCGTCGGCGCTGGTATCCAGTTCTGGGGCACCAGCTTTGTCGCCGGGCCGCAGGGCGAGTTTCTGGCGCAGGCCAGCACGGACAAGCGCGAACTGCTGGTGACCGAGATCGACATGGCGCGCAGCGAACATGTGCGGCGCATCTGGCCGTTTCTGCGCGACCGTCGCATCGATGCCTATAGCGACCTGCTCAGGCGCTTTCGCGATTGAGCACGCGCGCCTGAACCACCGGCCCGCCGCACGGCTTGTGCCTGGCGGCGGCGATCCCCATGCAGGGATTCCCACCACGATCGATGACACGCATGAGCCTGGAAGCTACTACTGACACCCTGCCCGCCGCCCTCGAAGGCCAGCCCATCGAGCGCGTGGTGCGTGACGGGGTGGAATACGTGGTGCTCGGCACGGCGCACGTGTCCCGCGCCAGCGTGGAAGCGGTGGAAGAACTGCTTGCGCGCGAGTCGTTCGACGCGGTGGCGGTGGAGCTGTGCCCGAGCCGCGCGCAAGGCATGCGCGATCCGGACGCCATGAAGAAAATGGACCTGTTCCAGGTCATCCGCCAGGGCAAGGCCGGCATGGTGGCGGCCAGCCTGGTGCTGTCGTCGTTCCAGAAGCGCCTGGCTGATCAATACGGCATCCAGCCCGGCGCCGAGATGAAGGCGGCGATGGACGGCGCCGAGCAACGCGGACTACCGGTGTGGCTGGTGGATCGCGATGTCGGCACCACGCTCAAGCGCGCCTGGCGCAGTGTGGGTTTCTGGCAACGCTTCGGCTTGATGGGCGGCTTGCTCGCCAGCGTGTTTGAGCGTGAACAGATCGAAGAAAAAGAGATCGAGAAGCTCAAGCAAGGCGACATGCTGGAAAGCGCCTTCAGCGAGTTCGCCAGCGAATCGCAGCCGCTCTACCGCAGCCTGATCGGCGAGCGCGATGCCTACATGGCCGCGCGTCTGCGCGAAGAAGCCGCACTGGCGAACTTCGCCGAGCCTCGTCGCGTACTGGTGGTGATCGGTGCCGGCCACCTGAAGGGCCTGTGCGAACTGCTGCGTTCGCAGCAGGAAGATCCGGCAGCGAAGGCGGCTGAGCTGGCTCAGCTGCCGCCGAAATCGCACTGGCCGAAATGGGTGGCCGTGGGCCTGGTGCTGGCGGTGTTCGTCGCCATTGGCTTTGCCTTCCATCGCAACACCTCGCTGGGCGCGCAGGCACTGCGCGACTGGGTGCTGTTCACTGCAGGCTTTTCCGTATTGGGAGCAGTGATCGCTGGCGGTCACCCGCTAAGCATTCTCGCCGCTGCCATCGCCGGCCCCATCAAACCCTTCCGCCCCGGCATCCCTTCAGGTGCGATCAGTGCCATGGCCGAGGCCTGGGCACGCAAACCGCGCGTGGCCGATTTCGACACGCTGCGCGACGACATCAGCCACTGGAGCGGCTGGTGGAAGAATCGCATCGCGCGCACCCTGCTCAACTTCTTCCTGGTCTGCCTCGGCACCATCGTTGGCGAATACACCGCGGGCATTCATATCTTCAAGAGCCTGTTTTAAGGCTCCGCGGATGCAAAGCGCGGTCGATCACGTCCAGTAGCTGATCGTTCTGGTCCAGGCTCTGCTCCCAGTACATCGCGCCGCCGAGCCCTTTGGCTTTGACGTAATCCATCTTGGCCTGGATCGACTGCGGATCTTCGTAGCTCACGAAGGTGCGTGTCTTGGCATTCCATAGAAAAGGCGCCCGGGCCTGGGCGTCCCAGTGACGCACATAGCCGTTCTTGTCGATATAGCTCGCCAGCAACTCGCGCCATGACGGCGCGCCCACGAACTTGGCGTACTTCTGCTGCAGGCCATCGTGGGCGGGATCGACGCCAGTGAAGGCACGCCCGTAGAACGCCACACCAATCACCAGCTTCTTCGCCGGCACACCGGCGGCAAGGAACTGGCGCACGGCCTTATCGCCAGACCGATCGCTAGCCGGCGTCACCGCCGATAGATACAAGGATGCGTGATGTCCGGTCGTCGGCGTCAGGCTGTTGTGGAAGTCGTAGGTCATCAGGTTGAACCAGTCGAGCGAGCGCCCGGCGCGCTCCAGCTCGATGCCGGCCACGAATTCGCCATCGGCGGCGGCGATGGTCAACAGGTAGTGGCGATCGCCATGCGCTTTACCCAGCTTGTCCAGACGCGCACGCACGGTTTCCAGCAGCAGGCTGAAGTTGCGCTTGTCTTCGGGACGATGGCTGATATCGCCGCCTGGCAGCGTCGGGTATTCCCAATCGATATCCAGCCCGTCGAGATCATGCTGCTCAATCAGCTTGGCCGCATCGTCGGCGAAGCGCTGGCGCGACGCGTCGGTCAATGCCGCTTCGGAAAAGTGACCGGCACTCCAGCCGCCGACTGACAGCACCACCTTGAGAGATGGGTTGACCTTGCGCAATCCGGTGAGCGTAGCCAACGAGGCGGTGGCGACCGGACTCTTCAGCACAATGTCGCCTTGATCGTCGAGTGTGCCGAAGGCGTAATTAATCACGTCGAGCTTGTTCGCATTGATCGGCGGCAGCGGTGAAGCATCAGCCACATAACCAACGACACGGTATGGCGCCGACGCTTCGGCAGCGGCCAGCTCACCCGCTAGCGGCAGCGACAGCAACATCGCCAGCACCCCGACAGCCGCCGCGCGGCCCCTCGACATGATCCCGTGCATCCCCAGCTCCTTCGACAGATGGTTGGCAGAACGTCCCAGGCTAGTGTTGTTCCTGCCTGAAGCCAACCACTATACTTCCGCGACTTACCGCCATGTACCCGCCGGAATCGTGGGAATGATCTCGATGACTCGACTGCAATTGCTTGGCCTGACCGTCGCCGCCGCACTCTTTGCTACCGGCAGCGTGCATGCCGAGGGCGACAAGACCGCCGGCCGCAAACTGATCTATACCTGCAACGGCTGCCACGGCGTGCCGGGTTATCAGAATGCTTACCCGCGCTACCCCGTGCCGAAGATCGCGGGCCAGAATCAGCAGTACATCATCAATGCGCTGCACGGCTACAAGAGCGGCGACCGCACCCATCCGACCATGGTGGCCCAGGCGCAGAGTCTGTCCGACAAGGACATTGAAGACATTGCCGCCTACCTCTCCAGCCTCGCCAAGTAAGTAGCCTAGGACCAAGGATTCGCATGAAACGTGCGCTCACCCTGCTTTCATTCGGCGCCGTCCTGGCGTTCGCTTCCACTCAGCTGTTCGCGGCCGCCAGCATCGATGCCGGCAAGCAGAAGGCGGCGGCGTGCTTCGCCTGCCATGGCACTGACGGCAATGCGGTCGACCCGCAGTACCCGCGCCTCGCCGGCCAGTACAACGTGTACCTGCAGCAGGTGCTGCATGAGTACAAGGACGGCCACCGCAACAACGCAATCATGAAGGGCTTCGTTGCCACGCTTTCCGAGCAGGACATCCAGGACGTGGCCGCCTACTTCTCCAGCCTGCCGACCAAGCTCGACGGCCTGCAGGGCCATATCCAGGGCGACAAGTAATTCCTTCGCCCGGATGCCGGAATCAAGAAGGCCCGCCTAGGCGGGCCTTCTTTTTTGTGCTCATCGGAAAGTAAAGTCAGCTGAGTGCCGACTGCCCTTCCTTCTTGCGGTAGTACGGATTGCTGCCGCCCGCGTGATCCGTAGCATCACGCACCTCGGTGATTTCCGGTACGCGCTCGCGCAGGGTCTTCTCGACGCCCTGCTTGAGCGTGACATCCACCATGCCGCAGCCGTGGCAGCCGCCGCCGAACTGCAGCACTACCACGCCGTCCGAGCTCACCTCGAGCAGACTGATGCGGCCACCGTGCGCGGCGATGCGCGGGTTCACTTCGGCTTCAAGCACGTAGCGCACGCGCTCCACCAGACCCGCGTCCATGCCGGGTAGATCGCCTTTGATGCGCGGCGCACGGATATTGAGCTGGCCGCCGGTGGGATTGGGTTCGTAATCGATGCTGGCGCTGTCCAACCAAGAAGCGCTGTCACCATCGATATGGAACAGGAAACCCTCGCACTCGATGGTCCACTCGCGCCCGGTCAGTTCGTCCGGCTCGCAAAATTCAAGCTCGCAGTTGGCCGCCGGCGTGCCCGGCGAAGTCACGTGCAGGCGGATGCTCAGCCCATCGATGCCTTGTTGGGAAAGAAGGCGCAGAAAGTGCTGCTGCGCGCGTTCGGAAATGTCGATCATGCCTGCTCCGGATAACACCGGCAGCCGCCAGAAGTGCGCCCACCGGAAACAGCACCATTTTAGTCCTGTTTTGCGTCGCGTGCATGGCTTTGACTTTTTCTTGCGCAGCTTCGACGCTTCGCGCCTTTGAATCGCTTCCGGAGACACCCATGAGTTACGCCGATCTCGCCAGCCAGCATTGCATCCCGCGCAAGGGTAAGGAGCACGCGCTGGATGCTGCGCAGATCCATGGCCTGCTGGCGCAGCTGCCGGGCTGGACACTGGCGGCGGATGGCCAGGCCATCGTGAAGGATTTCAAGTTCGCCAACTTCCACCACACGCTGGGTTTCATCAACGCAGTGGGCTTCATGGCCAATCATGAAGATCACCATCCGGACGTCGAGGCGGGCTACGGTCATTGCCAGCTGCTGTGGTCCACGCATGACGTCGGCGGCTTGTCGCTCAACGATTTCATCTGCGCAGCACGGGTCGAGGCCTTGCTGGCCCGTTGAGGTGAAAGAGCTTCTGCGCCCTGTTGCCACGGCCGCCGGCTTCGCGCTGGCCGTGGTGTTGTTGATGCTGGCCCTGCAGATGCTATCCGCGCGCGTGACGCAGGCCCATCTACAGCATGAGGCCGAGCGCAGGCTTTACGCGCTGCAAAACCGCGAGCCTCTATGGAGCTGGTCATTGCGGCGGCCGCGTGACTTGGTAGCAGGCCATCCCTTTGGTGCGGCGACAGCGGCACGTGATGGCAGCCAATTGCTTGTTACCAGCCACGATGGCAGCGCTTACGATCTCGGCTTACCGGTGATGCAGCCGATCGATCTTGTACATTGGCCGCTGCTCCGGCTGCGTGCGGAAAGCAGCGCCGACGGGACACTCGGCCTGGTAGTACAGGCCAGTGTGGAGAGTCCTACCTGTGTCGCAGCCTCTGCCGCCGCACTTCATCAGGGCATCGCCGAACTGACCATCGATCTACGCAACCTTGCATGGCGGTCTGCCGACGGAGGTGTTTGTGCCCCCCCGGGGATCCTCCGCCACATGTTGCGCCTCAGACCGCAACTACCGTCCGGGGCCAGCCTGCGCCTGCGGGAAGTCGCACTGGTAACGGATCAACCTGCCCCAGCTATCGACACTCGCGCGGCCATTGGCTTGCCATCTGACCCGTGGCTCGCCGGGCAACGCATCGATCAATTACGTCAGAGCGGCTATCAATCGCGGGCCCCGCTGTTTCAGCTACCCACGATGGCCTCGGCCGAGACTTGGCTCGCCCTTCGCGATCGACTGCACGGGTATTGGCCCGCGGCTTTGCTGGTTCCGTCCGGAGCCGAACTCCTTGCGAACGCGCACGAACCAATGCCTGTCTGGTTCGGTTGGCTCGCTTGCGGAACCTACGTGTTGCTACTGATCGGCTGCGCCGTTTGGCCGCCACCAGGCAAAGCGCGCTCGTGGCTGGAGATCGTCATTGCGATGGCCGGCCCACTCTGGTTGATGGCCGGCCTGCAATGGGGTTTGCACCTTTCAATACCCGGTGTGATCGCGTTTGGAGCAGCCCTGTCGTATGCGGTCTGGATCGAATGGCGCCAACGTCCACACGCATGGCATTGGCTAAGCCGCAACTGGCGGGATTGGGCCATGCCGCTAGCGCTGCTACCCATCGCGCTGGGATTGATTGCCTGGCTCGGCCATGACCTCCATCCGCTCGATGGGCGACATGCGCTTATCTACCTGGGCTGGGCCACCCTGCAGCAGTGGCTGATGCTGGCCGTAGTGCTGCACCGGCTGGAATCATTGCACTGGCCACGCCCGGTCATATGGCTGGCGACGGCTGCCCTGTTTGCCTTACTGCACAGCCCCAACGGAGTGCTGATGCAGCTCTGCTTTTTGGCGGAACTGTGGTGGGCCTGGTGCTTCATGCGATCGCGGGCCTTGCTGCCCATCGCCCTCGCTCATGCCGGATGCGCCCTGTTGGTCGAAAGCGGGCTCGCCGGCGGACTGCTGCGCTCCTTAGAAGTCAGTGCGCGATTTTTCCTGTAGATAGCGCAGCCTTTTTCCTTTTACAGCAAGCACATCCAGGAAATCCTTCAAGTCATCTGGCATGGGCGCGGAGAAGCTGTAGGCACGCCCGTCCACCTCGAAGCTCATATGCGACGCATGCAGGAAGAGCCGCTGCAGCCCCATCTCGCGGAAGCGCTTATTCATTTCCTTATCGCCGTATTTGGCGTCGCCAGCGAGCGGATGGCCGACATGGGCAGCGTGCACACGAATCTGATGGGTGCGCCCGGTTCCCAGCGTAGCCTGCATCAGACGGGCGCCCGGATACTGCTCCATCTCACGGAAAAAAGTGAGTGATGGCTTGCCGTTATCGGCCACTCTTACCATACGTTCTCCGCCCTGAAGCACCGACTTCAGCAGCGGCGCATTGACGTCAAACTTGGCTTTGGAGGGGTGGCCGACCATCAGGCACAGGTACTGCTTGGTTACCGTGCCGGCGCGGATCTCGGCCTGCAGACCGGTCAGGCCCGCCCGGGTCTTGGCGAAAACCAGTACGCCGCTGGTGTCTCGATCCAGTCGATGGACCAGCTCCAGGTGTTCCTGCGGACGAGCGGCACGCAACAGCTCGATCGCGCCATGGCTAACGCCGCTGCCACCGTGACTGGCAATGCCAGCTGGCTTGTCGATCACCAGAAAGTGCTTGTCCTCGAAGATCACCGCGTCGGCAACAGCGGAAACCATCCCCGCTGGCGGCCCCTTATCAGGCGCACGCTCGGCGACCCGGACTGGGGGAATTCGCAACGTATCGCCGGCAGTGAGACGTGTGTCCGGTTTGGCCCGCTTCCCGTTGACCCGGACCTGGCCCGTGCGCAGGAGGCGGTAAATCATGCTCTTGGGCACCCCTTTGAGCAGGGTCATCAAGGCGTTATCGATCCGCTGACCGTCCCGCTCGGGGCCGATCTCGACTTGACGCACACCTTGAGGTGCATCGTGGGAAGTTACCGTCTGCATTGAAAAAAACCTGACTAGATAGGATACTCGGCCAGCGCTACGTCCTACTCGCCGAAACTGCGGCTGGGGTTAGGACGCCCGCCCGTAACGCCGGCGAGGATAGCGCCGGCCGCCTCTTTGGCAGCCGGTCGCTGCTCCCTTTCATCGTAACGGTTCGGGTTGCTGTTTGTCCGGTTCACTAAGAAGAATCGGAACAGCTGGCGTGATGCCACGAATCACCCCGGAACCGGAAACGGTCCCGTCTTTATGCCGCTTCACCGCAGCGGCGCGATCCCCGGCAGGCCGCCCCTCAGGCGCCACCGCGGCACGCGACGCGCGGCAAGCCAAGGAAAAACCACAATGAAACGTATGTTGATCAACGCAACTCAGCGTGAGGAGTTGCGTGTGGCCATCGTCGATGGCCAGACCCTTTACGATCTCGATATCGAAATCCCCTCCCGCGAGCAGAAAAAAGCCAACATCTACAAAGGCCGTATCACTCGCGTCGAACCCTCCCTCGAAGCCTGCTTTATCGACTATGGCGCCGAGCGCCATGGCTTCCTGCCCCTCAAGGAAGTTGCCCGCGAGTACTTCACGCAGGGCCTGGATCCGAACAAGGCCTCCATCCGCGAGCTGATCAAAGAAGGCCAGGAAGTCGTTGTCCAGGTCGAGAAGGAAGAGCGTGGCAACAAGGGCGCCGCCCTGACCACCTTCATCAGCCTGGCCGGCCGTTACATGGTGCTGATGCCGAACAACCCGAAGGCCGGCGGTGTTTCGCGCCGGATCGAGGGTGAAGACCGGCAGGCCCTGAAGGAAGCCCTGGAGCACCTGACCGTTCCGGACGACGTCGGCCTGATCGTGCGCACCGCCGGCATGGGGCGCGACGCGGAAGAGCTGCAGTGGGATCTGGACTACCTGCTCCAGCTGTGGCGCTCGATCTCTGGGGCGGCCAGCTCGCAGAAGGCGCCGTTCCTGATCTATCAGGAGTCCAAGCTGTTCATCCGCGCCCTGCGCGACTACCTGCGCAATGACATCGGCGAGATCCTGATCGACGAGGAGTCGCTGTACAACGACGCCCGCGAGTTCGTGCAGCAGGTGATGCCGAACGCTCTGCGCAAGCTCAAGATGTACCGCGACGAGACCCCGTTGTTCTCGCGCTACCAGATCGAAACGCAGATCGAGAGCGCGTTCGATCGCCAGGTTCGCCTGCCCTCCGGCGGCTCGATCGTGATCGACCAGACCGAAGCGCTGACCGCCATCGACATCAACTCGTCGAAGGCCACCAAGGGCAGCGATATCGAAGAAACCGCGTTCAACACCAACTGCGAGGCGGCAGTGGAAATCGCCCGCCAGCTGCGCATCCGCGATGCCGGCGGCCTGATCGTGATCGATTTCATCGACATGGACAGCCCCAAGCATCAGCGTGAAGTGGAGGAGCGCCTGAAGGACGCCCTCAAGCTGGATCGCGCCCGCGTGCAGATCGGCCGCATCTCGCGCTTCGGCCTGCTGGAAATGTCCCGCCAGCGCCTGCGCCCGAGCCTGGGCGAAGCCACCCAGATCGTGTGCCCGCGCTGCGAAGGCCATGGCCACATCCGCGGCGTGGAATCGCTCGCGCTGTCGACCCTGCGCCTGATCGAAGAACACGCCATGAAGGACAACACCGGCCAAGTGCTGGTGCAGGCCCCGCCGACGGTGGCCAACTTCATGCTCAACGAAAAGCGTGCCAGCGTGGTCGAGATCGAGCTGCGCAACAAGGTGCACGTGGTGATCGTGGCCGACGACAAGCTCGAGACACCGCACATCGAAATTCAGCGCATCCGCGAAGCGGACATGGGCGAGCACAGCAAGCCCAGTTATGAGCGCCTGACTGCCGTCGAAGCCTCGCCGGTTCCGAAAATGGGCCAGGCCCTTGGCAGCAGTGAGCAGCCAGCCGTCAGCGGCATCGTGCCGGCCTCCCCCGCGCCGGTGCGCGAGGAAGTGGCCACGCCGGTCGCCGCACAACCAGTAGGTCGTCAGTCGACAGCGGCAGCACCTGCCCCGAGCGGCGGCGTGATCGCACGCCTGCTGGGCTGGTTCCGCGGCACCGCTGCCCCGGCCGCGCCGGCTCCGCAGACCAAGCGCGAGGAAACGTCGTCGCAGTCTCGCGGCAACCGTCGCGACGAACGCGGTCGCCCGCAACAGGGCAGTCGCCAGCAGCAGCCGTCGCAGCGTCGCGAGCAGCAGCAGGCCAAACAAGGTGGCCAGCAGCAGCAAGGCAAGGGCAATCGCCAGCAGCGCCAGCCGCAGCAAGCACAGGCTCCCAAGCAGGACCAGCAGCTGCCCCAGCGCCAGCCCAAGGCCGAACAGCAGGCAGCACAGGCCGAGCGCAAGCAGCAAGCCCAGCAGCCACGCCAGGAGCAGCAGGCCAAACCGCAGCAGGCGCAGGAACCGCGTCAGCCTCGCCAGCAGCAGGCACCTCAGACTCAGCGACCGGCAGCTGCCCCGGCACCCGAAGCCGCACAAGAAGCCGCGTTGGCAGCGAGGCCGCTAACCGACGCCGTGGCACCGGATACGGTCGAAGCCGCCGGCCCAGAAGCCGAAGGCAGCCAGGCACGTCGTCGTCGTGGCCGTCGCGGCGGCCGCCGCCGTCGCCGTCACGAGGACGGAACGCAGGCGAACGCCGGCACCGAGACTCAACTGGATAACGAACTGGATCTGGACGACGAGGATCGCGAGTCGGCTGCGGCATCGCATCCCGCCACGCCGGCCGCTACCGTAGCGGCGACCGCGGCGGTTGCGACTGCCACCGCAGTCGTGATCAGCGAGACTGAAGCACCTACCGCCCCCGCGCAGCCGTCGATCCCGCCAGTCATGCATGAAGCCCCGGTGGTGGAAACCCCGGCTCCGGCGCCGATGGCATTCAATCTGCCGACGCTTCCGCCGATCCCGGTCAAGACCGAGGTTGCCGAAAGCGAGCCGATGGCCGCTGAACCGGTGGCCACGCACGTCCCGGCGACCTCTCATGAAGCGCCGATCGCCCCTGAGGTTTCCGTCCCGCATGCGCCGGTCACTGACAGCGAAGTCCACGCTGCGGATCACTCGGCGACGCAGGTCGTAGAACCCGCGCAGCCGGTGGTTGTCCACGAGACGAAGAGTGCCGACATCGAGCCCCCCGTAGCGGCTGAGCCAGTACCGGTGGCCGAGCCAACACCGGCAGTGACCACGCCGGTTAATGCAAGCGAGCATGTCGAACTCGCCGAGCCAGTTGCTGAAGTGACCCCGCTGCCGCCCGTGACCGGCCTGCCGAAGCAGGGTGACCTGCTCAATCATCCGGACTTCCATCCGCATGCGCCGGTATCGCAGGAACCGTTCGTTGAGCCCAAGACGGAAGAGAAGCCGTCCGAGGACAAGACCAGCGCGTCTGGCGGCTGATACCGCCCTGAGATGAAGCCAATAAAAAAGCCGGACTCTGGTCCGGCTTTTTTATTGGCGCGTGTTTATTGGCACGTAAAGGCTCGATCACCCGCCAACTTGGTTGTTGTGCGTATCCAGCAGGCCATGAATGGTCATCAGGTGCGCCAGGCTCACCACGTGATCCACCTGCAGCTTCTCCATCAGGCGCTGCTTATAGGTCGACACCGTCTTCGGACTCAAGTTGAGCTGTTCGCCGATCGCCGTGAGCGCCTTGCCGCGCACGAGCATCATGGCAACTTCCAGCTCGCGGCTGGAGAGCGCATCGAAGGGCGAGCCTTCGCCGTCCAGCGTAGCGAGCGCCAGTTGCTGTGCGACCGTCGGTGCGAGATAGCGACGCCCACCGGCCACCTGCCGCACGGCAATAAGCAGCTCTTCTGCGGTACAACCCTTGGTGAGATAGCCAAGCGCACCCGCATCGAGCAGGCGCTTCGGAAAACGCGCGTCATCGACCACAGTGATGATGATGATGTTAGTCGGCAGCTTGGAGCGCGCCACCCGTTCGGTGAGTTCGATACCGCTCATGCCCGGCATATGGACATCGACCAAGGCGATCTGCGGCTCATGCGCCTTGATCAGCCGCAAACCCTCTTCCGCCGTACCTGCTTCACCACAGATATGCATGTCGGGCTGCTGTTGCAGAATCATCCGAAAGCCCGTGCGCACGAGCTCGTGATCGTCAACCAGAACCAAATTGATCACTACGCCGCCCTCCCTGGGTGGAACCTGAAATTAGGCTGCCTATCTGTCCAATGCAAGCGCTAAACGTGCGAAACATAGGCGAACAGAAAAGACCCCTCTTTTCGGCTCACAGGTAGGTGTAAACCCGCAGACTTTAATATGCGGGCGCTCAGTATCTTCGATCGCAATCCCAAGGTCTGTCGGCAACAGACTACGCTTCGTCATTACAAGCCCGCACACTTGCGTCCGCTTGAATGACAAGCCCTGTATGGTGGCAGTCAGACGCCGCGTCATCAGCGCTAAAATCGTGTTGGTGCCCGGAGCGGGGGTCGAACCCGCATAGCCTTGCGGCTGAGGGATTTTAAGTCCCTTGCGTCTACCAGTTTCGCCATCCGGGCGGATGGACCGCAGCGCTGCAGGCTCTGGCGCCAGGCATCGTCAAGCGGGGTCGCATCCTAGCACGCGAGCCTCTCTCCATAGCCCTCGCCGCCCCGACAAGGCAGCTGAAAACCCTCAAATCGCAGCCAACAAAAAACCCGCAACAAGGCGGGCTTTTGTGGTTCGCGAGAACCGTTTTCGCAATGGAGGCCAGGGTCGGAATCGAACCGGCGTACGCGGCTTTGCAGGCCGCTGCATGACCACTCTGCCACCTGGCCATTGCTCGCGAATCGTAACCGGAAAGATCACGCTTCGCTGAAAAAACAAAACCCCGGGAACCCGAGGCTTTGCTGAAAACTGGAGCGGGAAACGAGACTCGAACTCGCGACCCCGACCTTGGCAAGGTCGTGCTCTACCAACTGAGCTATTCCCGCATCGGAGTCAGAAATCATAGCAGAACATCGTCATTTGTGAAGAGCCTGAACCTGAATTTTTCACGTTTCATGCATCTTCACGGACCATGCGCAGCACCCTGCCCTATATCCAAAACGACAAAGCCCCGGGCTTGGCCGGGGCTTTGTACTGAATCTGGAGCGGGAAACGAGACTCGAACTCGCGACCCCGACCTTGGCAAGGTCGTGCTCTACCAACTGAGCTATTCCCGCATCGGAGTCGCGCATTGTAATGGCTAAACAACCATCGTCAAGCCTCTGTCATATGCCCTGGACATCTTCATCGGCGGGTTCGCGCCGCGGCGGTTCGCCACGCAAAATCGGCCATGCGGCACGCAAATAATGCAGGCCCGACCAGATCGTCAGCACACCAGCTATCACCAGCAGCGCCTCGCCAATGTGATAGAGCCGCAACGCTTCGGCACTCCTCTCGTGCTGCACGATCAGCACCACCAGCGCGATCATCTGCATCACCGTTTTCAATTTGCCGACGAAGGCTACTTTCACTGTGGCACGCATGCCGATTTCGGCCATCCATTCACGTAAGGCGGACACGCTGATCTCGCGCCCCACGATCACCGCCGCCGTCACCGCCATCACCACGCCCGGCCAGCCGCCACGATGCGATTCCACCAGCAGGAACAAGGTCACGGCGACCATCAGCTTGTCGGCCACTGGATCCAGAAACGCGCCGAAGGCCGAAGTCAGATTCATGCGACGCGCCAGATAGCCGTCCAGCCAGTCGGTGATCGCGGCAAGCACAAAGACGATCGCCGCTGTGATGTTGTGCCCTGGGAATTGCCAGTAGAACACCACCACCATCACCGGCAATAACGCTACGCGGAACAGGGTGAGCCAGGTGGGCAGATTGATGTGCATAGGTTCCTTCGGGTTCATTCGCGCAGTGTCGCACGCGCCTGTGTCAGCAGCAGCGCCACTGCCGATCAGCCGTGCAATGCGGCATAAATGCGTTCGGCCAGGCCGCGATCAATCCCCTTGATCTGCGTAAGTTCTTCCACACCAGCCGCCTCCACGCCCGCCAGACCACCAAACGCCTTGAGCAGCGCGGTACGGCGACGGGCGCCAATGCCCGGCACCTCCTCCAGCACACTGCGCTCCCGCGCTTTCTCGCGACGCTTGCGGTGTCCACTGATGGCGAAGCGATGGGCTTCGTCACGTACGGCGGCCACCAGATGCAGCGCAGGAGATGCCGGCCCCGGATGCAGGTTACGGCCCGAATCGGCCAACACCAGGGTTTCTTCGCCAGCGCGGCGCCCAGGGCCCTTCGCCACGCCGATCACATGGACGCCACTCACACCGAGCTCCTTCAACACATCAAGTGCCTGCGCCACCTGACCGCCGCCGCCGTCGATCAGCAGCACGTCCGGGCGGGCGCCCTCACCCTCCGCCACTTTGCGGAAGCGCCGGGTCAGCGCCTGATGCATGGCGGCGTAGTCGTCGCCCGGGGTAATGCCGGTGATATTGAAGCGCCGGTAGTGGGACTTCTCCGCCCCCTCGGGACCAAACACCACGCACGAGGCTACCGTGGCCTCGCCCATCGTGTGGCTGATATCGAAGCACTCGATGCGCCGCGGCGTTTCATCCAGCTCCAGCAGCTTCTGCAGATCGTCGAAGCGCGCGCCCAAGGTCTGGCGGCTGGCCAAGCGTGCGGTGAGCGAAGCCTGCGCATTGCGCTCGGCCATCTGCAGGAAGCGCGCACGCTCGCCGCGCACGCTTGATTTCAACTCCACCGCATGCCCGGATTGCTGCGTCAGCAGCTCGCCCAGAATTTCCTGGTCAGCGACGGCTTCGCCCAGGATCAACTCGCGCGGCACCGGCCTATCCAGGTAGTACTGCGCGATGAACTGCGCCAGCACGTCGGCCGGCTCGGCATCCAGCGGCAGGCGCGGGAAGAAGTCGCGCGTGCCCAGGCTGATGCCGTTGCGGAAGAACAGCACGCTGACGCAGGCCATGCCGGATTCGATACGGCAGGCGATCACGTCCATGTCTGCGCTGGCACCCTGCACGTGGTGCTGCGCCTGTAGGCGCCGGAGTGCGGCCACTTGATCGCGCATCGCCGCCGCGCGCTCGAATTCCAGGGCCTTGGCAGCCAGCTCCATGGAGCTGGCCAGCTCATCGATCACCGCGCTGCTGCGTCCTTCCAGAAACATCTCGGCATGACGCACGTCGTTGCGGTAATCCTCCACCGTGATCAATTGCACGCACGGCGCCGTACAGCGGCCGATCTGGTGTTGCAGGCAGGGACGCGAGCGGTTGCGAAAATAGCTGTCCTCGCACTGCCGCACCTTGAACAGCTTCTGCATCAGGTTGAGGCTTTCGCGCACGGCGAAGGTACTGGGATAAGGCCCGAAATAACGCCCCGGCATATTCCGCGCACCGCGATGGAAGGCCAGTCGCGGGTAGTCCTCGCCACCGGAGAGGTAGATGTACGGGTAACTCTTATCGTCGCGCAGCAGAATGTTGTAGCGCGGCTTGAGCGACTTGATCAGCTGCGATTCGAGCAGCAGCGCCTCGCCCTCGGTGCGCGTTACCGTGATCTCGACGCGCGCGATCTGCGACACCATGGCGGCGATGCGCGGCTCCATCCTCGGCTTGAGGAAGTAGCTGCCTACGCGCTTCTTCAGGTTGCCGGCCTTGCCGACATAAAGCAGATCGTCCTCCGCATCGAAATAGCGGTAGACGCCGGGCGAGGTGGTCAATGTGCGGACAAAAGCCTTGCCGTCGAAGGCTTGCGGCGGGGTGGGCAGCATGGAGAGGATTCTAGCCGGTTTGCCCCTGCGCGATGGTTGCCGAAGCCCTCGCGTTTTGCTCCTTCATCGGCTGCGCAACCGCCGGATCAGGCCGGCGACGCCGCGCTCAGCCAAGGCAACGGCTTCGGTGAAACCTTCCTCTTCGCCGTAGTACGGATCAGGGAACTCGGCAGGCGGCGCTGAGGCCGCCCACTCCAGAAACAGACCGATCTCCGCCGAGGACCGCGGAGTCACCAAGCGCTCAACGCCATACAGATTATCGCGATCCATCGCCAGCACCAGATCAAATGCTTCCAGATCGCCTTGCTGAAACTGGCGGGCACGATGCCCAGACAAATCGAAGCCAGCAGCCTCCGCTGCGCGACGCATCCGTGCATCCGCCCCCTTCCCCACGTGCCAGGAACCGGTGCCACAGGAGGCGACCATCACGTCCAGCCCTACTTCGGCACAACGCCTGCGTGCCACTGCCTCGACCAATGGCGAGCGACAGATATTGCCCAGGCAAACAAACAGCAGCCGCGACGCGCTCATGTCTGCTGGCGCAGCCACCGCTCTGCGCGTTCCAGATCCACCTTGGTATCGATACCGGGCGGGAACGGTTCCGGCGTCAAGCGCACGGCGATGGCATGGCCATGCTCCATCACGCGCAACTGCTCCAGCGACTCGGCCTGCTCCAGCGGCGTGCGGCTAAGGCTGGCATAGCGCTTCAGGAAACCGGCGCGATAGGCATAGATGCCGATATGGCGCAGGAAGGGCACGTCGCCGGGCAAGACATCGCGATTCGCGGCAAAGGCATCGCGTGCCCACGGCAGCGGCGCGCGGCTGAAATACAGAGCGCGGCCCGTCGCGCTGCGTACCAGCTTCACCACATTCGGATCGAACAACTCATGCGCGTCGGTGATCGGAGTGGCCAGCGTGGCAACTGGTGCGTCGTCCTCGGCCAGCGCACGCGCCACTTCGCGAATGCCTGCGGCG
This sequence comes from Dyella sp. OK004, assembly GCF_900114495.1. Classification (GTDB taxonomy): domain Bacteria; phylum Pseudomonadota; class Gammaproteobacteria; order Xanthomonadales; family Rhodanobacteraceae; genus Dyella_D. The sequence continues at coordinate 761,137 of NZ_FOZI01000003.1, forward strand.
GGAGCAAATGGTTCGTCGCCTTGCAGGTTCACCACGATGGCATCGTCAGCCCAGCCATAGTGCACTACGCATTCAGCCAGGCGATCGCTACCGGAGGCGTGATCGCTGCGCGTCATACAGATATCCACGCCGTTTCCAGCCAGCGCGTCGGCGATGCGCTGATCATCCACCGCCACCACGACCTGAGTGGCGCCGGCCTGCAATGCACGGTGTGCGACCCGCACCACCATCGGCACGCCAGCGATCTCCCGCAGCGGCTTGGCCGGCAGGCGGGTGGAGCCGTAGCGAGCAGGAATGGCGACAATGAAGGGCGGTACGTGGGCGGACATGGCGACCTCGACTCAGAGGCCGCCAAGCCTAACCGCAACGCAGGGCAGAGACGAGTAGTCGGTCAGGCCGCGCGCGAAAGCTCAAAGCCACAGCCGTTGGCGAGTTCGAGAAAGCCGGGGAACGACGTGGCCACGTTGTCGCAGTCGTTGATACGGATACTGCCCTGCGACACCAGACCAGCCACGGCAAAACTCATCGCAATACGGTGATCGCCGTGACTGTCCACATCACCACCAGCCAGCGCGCCGCCGTCGATGATGGCGCCGTCCGGCGTCTCCTCGATAGCCGCTCCGATCGCACGCAGGCCTGCCGCCATGGTGGCGATACGGTCGGACTCCTTCACCCGCAACTCGGCGGCGCCGCGCACCACGGTGCGTCCCTGCGCGACCGCGGCAGCGACAAACAATGCAGGGAATTCGTCGATCATGTCCGGCACCAGTGCCTCGGGCAGCTCGATGCCATGCAGCGGTGCATAGCGCACGATCAAATCGCCGACCGGCTCGCCGCCGCTTTCACGTTCGTTCTCAATGCGTATGTCTGCCCCCATCAGGCGCAGCGCCTGCAACAGGCCAGTGCGACGAGGGTTCAGGCCCACCGCAGGCAGCCGTAATTCGGAGCCGGGCACGATGCTGCCCGCCACCAGGAAGAACGCGGCAGAAGAGAAATCCGCCGGCACATCCACATCCGTCGCCCTCAACGTATGCCGCCCAGAAAGACGCGCGCGGCCGGGCTCGAATGCGATTGGCCAGCCAAAAGCGGCCAGCATGCGCTCGGTGTAGTCACGGGTGGGATGTGGCTCAATGACCTCGGTTTCACCCTCGGCATAGAGGCCGGCCAGCAACAGCGCCGACTTCACCTGCGCACTGGCCACTGGCAGGGTGTACTTGATGCCGTGCAGCGCCTGCCCGCCACGCACATGCAGCGGCGGCAACCCATCCTGGGTATCGATGCGCGCGCCCATCAGGGCCAGCGGCTCGGTGACACGGCGCATGGGGCGCTTCGACAGCGAAGCGTCACCGATCAACGTGCTATCGAACACCTGCCCCGCCAGCAAACCCGACAGTAGGCGCATGCCGGTGCCGGCGTTGCCACAGTCCAGTGCCTCGGCGGTTCCGCGCAAACCGTGCAGGCCTACGCCATGCACGACGCGCTCACCATCCGCCGGCGTTTCGAAGTGGACACCCAGCTTCTGCAGCACGGCGGCCGTGGCGCGGGTGTCCTCACCCTCAAGGAAGCCGCGTATATGCGAGCGGCCATCGGCGAGCGCCGAAAACATCAGTGCGCGGTGGGATACGGATTTGTCGCCCGGCACGCGCACGCTGCCCTGCAGCGTCCGGCTCGGATGGCTGTTCCAGTCGAGTCGACTCACGAAGCAATCTCCACTGGCGGGCGCCTGGCGCCCGCCACTTGATCAATCAGGGCAGCGCTACCGGGTAGGAACCGAGCACGCGTACTTTGGCGGCGGCCGTGCCCATCTCGTGCATAGCGGCCTGGATCGCCGCATCCTGCACGTGGCCGGACACGTCGATAAAGAACGCGTACTGCCATTTGCCCGTATGCGCGGGGCGCGATTCGATGCGGTTGAGGCTCACGTCATGCTTGGCGAACGGACTGAGCACGTCGTACAGCGCACCCGGCTTGTCGTTCACCGTGATCAGCAGCGACGTGCGGTCGTTGCCTGACGGCGGGAACAGCGAGCGACCGATCACCAAAAAGCGCGTGGTGTTGTCGGCGCGATCTTCGATGGCGCTGGCGAGGGTCTTGAGGCCGTAGACGCGACCGGCTGTTTCGCCAGCGATCGCCGCTGCATCGTCGGCATGCCGTGCCAGCCGCGCAGCTTCGGCATTACTGCTCACCGCGATGCTTTCCACACCCGGCAGATTGATGCGCAGCCAGGTCTTGCACTGCTGCAGCGACTGCGCGTGCGCGTAGACCCGCTTGATGTCTTCCATGCGCCCACCCTGCGAATGCAGGCACTGATGCACACGCAGCTCCACCTCGCCACAGATCTTGGCATCGGAGGTCAGGAACATATCCAGCGTGACCTGGATCATGCCCTGGCCGGAATTCTCGACCGGCACCACGCCGAAATCGGCATGGCCCGCGGCCACTTCCTGGAACACTTCTTCGATGCTGCCTAGTGGCAAGCCATAGGCAGCATGGCCGAAGTGCTTGCGCACCGCCTGCTCGCTGAATGTGCCTTCGGGACCGAGAAAGCCGACCTTGAGCGGGTCTTCCTGGGCGAGGCACGACGACATGATCTCGCGGAACAACCGCACCATCTCGGTATCCGACAACGGACCGTGGTTGCGGTCCACCACCATGCGCAGCACGTGGGCCTCGCGCTCGGGTCGGTAATAGTCGATGGCGGAAAGCCCCTCGCCTTTGACGCGAGCCACTTCCTGCGCCCAGTTGGCGCGCTCGGAAATCAGCTCCTGGATCTGGCGGTCGATGCTGTCGATGCGTTCACGCACTTGCGTGAGCGAACCGCCGGCATCGTTCTTGGTCTGGTCGGGCTTTCCCTGGTCGGTCATGGTCTGGCGGTCTGGGGGTAAAGAAGTCCAAATGATTTGTGCATAGTGCCCGATTCTTTTCCGGAATGGTCACTGGGCGCGCTCGCTCATCCATGGCGAGCGGCGAAATCCTTCATAAAACTCACCAAGCCCTGCACGGCCTCCAACGGCACCGCGTTGTAGAGCGACGCACGCATGCCGCCGAGGGCCTTGTGTCCCTTCAGCGCAAGCAGGCCCGCAGTCTCGGATTCCTTCAGGAAGGCCGCATCGAGCGCGCTATCGTGCAGGGTGAAAGGCACATTCATGCGCGAGCGTGCGCTCGTCTCTACGGGATTGCGGTAGTAGCCACCGGAGCCATCAATGGCCTGATACAACAGCTCGGCTTTGGCGTGGTTGCGCTTACCCACAGCGGTCAGGCCGCCCTGGGCCTTCAGCCACTGGAAGGTCAAGCCGGCGAGATACCAGCCCCAGGTGTTGGGGGTGTTGAGCATCGAGTCGTTTGCTGCCTGCTCCGCATAGCGAAAAATCTTCGCCATCGGACGCGAAACACGCTGCAGTAGATCGCGGCGAACAATCATCACCACTAGACCCGACGGCCCGATGTTCTTTTGCGCACCAGCGTAGATCAGCCCGAAGCGGCTGATATCGAGCGGCTCGGACAGAATATTGGAAGAGAAGTCCGCCACCAGCGGCACGTCGCCGACATCCGGAATCTCGTGGTACTCCACGCCATGAATGGTCTCGTTCGGCGTGTAGTGCACGTAAGCCGCGCGAGGATCGAGTTGCCAGGATTCGCGCGACGGCAGGCGCAAGTACTGATCGGCCTTGCTGCTGCCCGCGATATTCACGCGCACATAGGGCGCAGCTTCACTCGCCGCCTTCTCGCCCCAATGCCCGTTGACGATGTAGTCGGCGCTATCGCCCTCACCGGCCAGATTCATGGGAATCTGCGCAAAATGCTGAGTGGCTCCGCCTTGCAGGAACAACACGGCGTAATCGTCCGGAATGCTGAGCAGTTCGCGCAGATCTGCCTCGGCCTGCTGGGCCAGGCCGATAAACAGTTTGCCGCGATGGGACAACTCCATCACCGAGGCGCCACTGCCGTTCCAGTCCAGCAACTCGCGCTGCGCGCGTTCCAGTACGACCGAGGGGATGGCGGCCGGCCCCGCACTGAAATTCCAAACCCTGCTCACTAAAGACGCCTCGTGGGGTGCAATCCCCGCATTATGGCGCGGCGCAGCAACCCGAGGTCAACGGTTGCCTTAGAAACGAACCAGCAGGATCAGTGCGATACCAAGCGCAAGCACGGCAGCCGTGACAATCAGCCACCACACTTCACCGCGCGGCCCGGCATCCTCTTCGGGCAGATGCGCCGGCTCCGGCTCGGGCATCACGATCTCGGGCTCCGGCTCCATGCCGGGGGCGTCGATGACGAAGCGATGCATGGCAAGACCGATCTGGTCGCCCGGCTGCAAGGCCGCTTGCTCCACAGCGACGCCGTTGACCCGCAACGGGTAGCGCGCCGATGACTGGATGGTTTCGAGCCACAGCTGGCCATCCCGCCACGACACACGCAACGAAGCGGCCTCACCTTGCGGCAGTTCCAGCGGATAGCGACCCAGCGGCCCCAGCTCCAGCTTGTCCTGCACCGACAGCACGCGGCCCGACAACGGTCCGGCCACGGCGCGCAAGGCCACGGTGCAGCGCTCAAGCGCCGGCGCATCGAGCGGATGGCGCGCACCCGGCTCGTCGTCAGAGCGCAGCAACATGCGGCAATCACCCACGCTGAGGATGTCGCCCGGCCGCAACAGAGCTCGCTCGCGCACCGGCCTTGCGTTCACATAGATACGATTGCCCTGCGGCAGCACTTGCAATACCCAGCCGCGACGATCCTGCTGGATGCGTAGATGATGGTTGCCAGCCTGATGGGCGGCGAGCACGAGATCGTTATCCGGCGCGCTGCCGATCCTCAGCAGCAGCTGGTCCCAGCGGAAGTCTTCGCGGGCCGAATTGGGAAACTCGATGCGCATCTGTGAACCAGTCGATAGACGGGCGGGACTCTAGCAGATGAGCGAGACAAGTCCGATGTCAGGGACCCTCTGATCTATTCCACGCAGGCGTCACCGTTGTTGTTTGCGCGCAGCTCGCCGTTGTGCTGACGAAGGCAGACTGGATGTCTGTCGAGACAGCGCGGCGGCGAGCTGCGCGCAAACAGCAACGGCCCAACCTTTGTTTTTAGATGAATGGGTGATCTCCCGAAGGCGCGCTGCGGCCACCGCGTGGCGAAGCGCCTGACTGGCCGTCAGGTCGAGCCGCGCGGTGGCCGCAGCGCGCCTTCGGGAGATCATGCCGCCTGCGTGGAATAGATCAGAGGGTCCCTAAACCGCGTAATATGCTTCATTTGCCAGTTGGAATTCGCCTATGCCGAAGATCGATATCCGCCGCCCGCACCAGCTTTCGATGGCCGAAGCTCGCGCTGTGGTCGACAAGGTCGCCACGCGCATGCAGGAGAAGTTCGGCATGAGCGGCCAATGGCAGGGCGACACGCTGAGCTTTTCGCGCCCGGGTGTGAGCGGGTCCATCGCGGTCGAAAAAGAGGCCATCCAGGTCAAAGCCGAGCTGGGCATGATGCTGGCCCCCCTCAAAGGCATGGTCGAGGACGAGATCCGGCGCAAGCTGGACGAGCATTTCAGCTGATGAATCTTTAACCATGCCGGTATCCATGGCATAATCGCCCGCTTAAGCGGCCATGACGGCTGCAACCTCACCGACCGGAACGCATGGCCAAAGACGACGTCATCGAAATGGAAGGCACGGTCCAAGAGACCTTGCCCAACACCATGTTCCGCGTGCAGCTGGAAAACGGGCACGTGATCACCGCCCATATCTCCGGCCGCATGCGCAAGCACTACATCCGCATCCTCACCGGCGACAAGGTCAAGGTCGAGATGACCCCCTATGACCTGACCAAGGGTCGTATCACGTACCGCATGAAGTGATACCCGTAGGAGCGCGCCCTGTGCGCGAATAACCTACGGAGCGGAATCACCGGGATCGCGCACAGGGTGCGCTCCTACAGATACAAAAAAAGGCCGCGCTGTAGCGCGGCCTTTTTTTCGTTCGCCCGCGGTCTTGCCTCAGGACACCACGGCCGGCAACTTCTCTGCCGCCTCGGCATCCACTTTCAGCTCGCCGTCGAGCACACTCAGCTTGACCTTGCCGCCTTCGGACAACTTGCCGAACAGCAACTCGTCGGCCAACGCGCGCTTGACCTTCTCCTGGATCACGCGGGACATCGGGCGGGCACCCATCTGCGGATCGAAGCCGTGCTCAGCCAGCCAGCGACGGGCATCGGCATCCACGTCCAGGCTGACGTGCTTCTCGGTCAACTGCGATTCGAGCTCGATCAGGAACTTGTCGACCACGCGCAGGATGTGCTCGAAATCCAGCGCATTGAACTGGATCACCGCATCGAGACGGTTGCGGAACTCCGGCGTGAAGGTGCGGCGGATCACTTCCATCGCATCCATCGAATGGCTCTGCTTGACGAAACCGATGCCGCGACGCGACGCCTGTTGCGCGCCCGCATTGGTGGTCATCACCAGCACCACATTCTTGAAGTTCGCCTCACGGCCATTGGTGTCGGTCAGCACGCCGCGATCCATCACCTGCAGCAGGATGTTGTACACATCCGGATGCGCCTTCTCGATTTCGTCGAGCAACAGCACCGCGTGCGGATGCTTGGTCACCGCCTCCGTCAGCAGGCCGCCCTGATCGAAGCCGACATAGCCCGGAGGCGCACCGACCAGGCGCGACACCGAATGCGCTTCCATGTACTCGGACATGTCGAAGCGGATCATTTCGATACCGAGCTGCATTGCCAGCTGACGCGTGACCTCGGTCTTGCCAACGCCGGTGGGGCCGGCCAGCAGGAAGCAGCCGATGGGCTTGGACGGGTCGGCCAGACCGGAACGCGCCATCTTGATCGAGGCCGAGAGCGCCTCGATCGCCGCGTCCTGCCCGAACACCACCATTTTCAGGTTGCGCTCCAGGTTCCTCAGCACGTCGCGGTCGGAAGCCGAGACCTGCTTGGCCGGAATGCGCGCCATCTTGGCCACGATGTATTCCACCTCCGGCACATCGATTTTGCCGGTGCGCTGGTCGGCCGGCAGCAGGCGCTGGCGGGCACCGGCCTCGTCGATCACGTCGATAGCCTTGTCCGGCAACAGGCGGTCGGGAATGTGCTTCACCGACAGATCCACCGCCGCCTTCAACGACTCGTTGGTATAGACCACGTTGTGGTGCTCTTCGAAACGCGAACGCAGACCTTTGAGAATCTCGATGCTGTCGGCCACGGTCGGCTCGACTACGTCGATCTTCTGGAAACGACGGGCCAGCGCGCGATCCTTCTCGAAGATGCCGCGGAACTCCTGAAAAGTCGTCGAACCGATGCAACGCAGCTCGCCGGAGGCCAGCATGGGCTTGATCAGATTCGACGCATCCATGGTGCCACCCGACGCCGAACCGGCACCGATGATGGTGTGGATCTCGTCGATGAACAGGATCGAGCCTGGCTGCTTCTTGAGCTGCGAGATCACGGCCTTCAGGCGCTTCTCGAAATCGCCACGGTACTTGGTACCGGCCACCAGCGCACCGAGATCGAGCGACCAGATGGTGGCGCTTTCCAGCACCTCCGGTACGTCGCCATCGACGATACGCTTGGCCAGGCCTTCGGCCAGCGCGGTCTTGCCGACACCAGCTTCGCCGACATACAGCGGGTTGTTCTTGCGGCGGCGGCACAGCACCTGGATGGTGCGCTCGATCTCATCCTCGCGGCCGATCAGCGGATCGATCTTGCCTTCCAGCGCAAGTTCGTTGAGGTTGCTGGCGTACTCGCTCAGCGGATTGCCCTTGGGCTCGCCGCCCTCTTCGCCCTCACGCTCGCCACCCGGCATGCTGGACGACGGCTCGTCGCCGATCTTGGCAATGCCGTGCGAGATGTAGTTGACCACGTCGAGACGAGTAATTTCCTGCTGGTGCAGGAAGTACACCGCGTGCGAATCCTTCTCGCCGAAGATAGCCACCAGCACGTTCGCGCCAGTGACTTCCTTACGACCCGAGGACTGCACGTGGTAGACCGCCCGCTGCAGCACACGCTGGAAGCCCAACGTGGGCTGGGTATCGCGTTCGTCGCCGTGCGGCAGTACCGGCACGGTCTCGGCGATGATCTTTTCCAGCTCGTGCGTCAGGCGTGGCAGGTCGACACCGCAGGCGCGCAGCGCGCCCAGGGCCGACTGGTTTTCGGTGAGTGCGAGCAGCAGATGCTCCACGGTCATGAACTCGTGGCGCTGCTCGCGGGCCTGCTTGTAGCACTGGCCGATGGTGACTTCGAGATCCTTGCTAAACATCCGGACCTTCTCCGCTTGAATGGCAGGGCGGCTGACGCCGCGATGACCACGAAATGGGGTCGCTCAGAGCTTTTCCATAGTGCACAACAACGGGTGCTGATGGGCACGTGAATATTCGTTCACCTGGGTCACCTTGGTCTCGGCCACCTCCCTGGTAAACACGCCGCACACACCCTTGCCGCGGGTATGCACATGAAGCATTACCTGCACCGCACGCTCCTGGTCCAGGCTGAAGAAGCTGCGTAACACCTCCACCACGAAATCCATCGGGGTGAAATCATCATTGAGCAGTACCACTTGAAACAGTGGCGGCCGGGCTACCTCCGGACGGGAGGTTTCAACCGCCAGGCCTTGTTCGTGGCCTTGCTCGTGTTCGGGTTCGTGCGCCATGGTTTCAGGATGCCGGATCTTGGTCAGGAGTATAACGCCGGGATACCGCATGGGCTCCGGGCACGGATGAGTTCTTCAGGTAATGGCACAATGCTGCCTTTTCCAGTGCTGGCAACGGCGCCATATCATCCCCATGAACGATACCCAGGCCTCCCCCTCCGCCGTCTGGTGCCCCCGCGTCACGGTCGCCTGTGTGGTGGCCGACGGCGATCGCTACCTGATGGTTGAGGAAGAAATCGCCGGCCGCCTTGCCTACAACCAGCCTGCTGGCCATCTCGACGACGGCGAAAGCCTGGCCAGTGCCGCCGTGCGCGAAACGCTGGAGGAGACCGGCTGGAGCGTCACTCTTGAACACCTGATTGGCGTCCATCAATGGCGCAGCACCGAACACGGCGACAGTGTGGTGCGTTTCAGCTTTGCCGCGCGCGCCCTGTCACATGATCCGCAGCGCCCGCTGGACAAAGGTATCCGTCGCGCCCTCTGGCTGACCCGTGCCGAAATCGCCGCCATGGGCGACCAGCTGCGCAGCCCGCTGGTACTGCAAAGTATCGATGCCTGGCTGGCCGGCCAGCGCGTGCCGCTGACCGTGCTGGGCAGCCTGCTGCCGGAGGATCGCTACCCGTGAAGGTAATGCTCGGCATTTCCGGCGGCGTGGACTCTTCGGTTGCCGCCCTTCTTCTGCAACAGGCCGGCCATCAGGTCGAAGGCCTGTTTATGCAGAACTGGGAGGAGGACGATCGCAATGGCCCTTGCACGGCCGACGCTGACCGCAAGGACGCCGTGGCCGTCTGCGGCCGCCTGGACATTCCATTCCACGCGCGCAATTTCGCCGCCGAGTATTGGGACGGGGTGTTCGAGCACTTCCTGGCCGAATATCGCGCGGGTCGCACGCCGAACCCTGACGTGCTGTGCAACCGCGAGATCAAGTTCAAGACCTTCCTGGACGAGGCAAGCGCGCTGGGCGCGGAAAAAATCGCCACCGGCCACTATGCGCGCGTCGATTTCAAAGACGGCCGCTACCGCCTGCTGCGCGCGGTGGATGCCGCCAAGGACCAGACCTATTTCTTGCATGCGCTGGGCCAGCGACAGCTCGCGGCCACGCTGTTCCCGATCGGCGAAATCGAGAAATCGCAAGTGCGTCGCATGGCGCTGGAAGCCGCGCTGCCCACGCATGCCAAGAAAGACTCCACCGGCATCTGCTTTATCGGCGAGCGCGATTTCCGCGAATTCCTCAGCCAGTACATCCCTGCCCGCCCCGGCGAGATGCGCACACCCGAAGGCCAGCGCATCGGCGAGCATCAGGGCGTGATGTATTACACCCTGGGCCAGCGCAACGGCCTGGGTATCGGCGGACGCCAGGGCGCTGGCGGCGACGCCTGGTATGTCGTGGGCAAAGATGTCGCCGCCAACGTGCTGTACGTTGCGCAAGGTGGTGAAAACCACTGGCTGTATTCGCAACGCCTGATCGCCGAAGTCCCCAGCTGGGTCGCCGGCAAGGCGCCTGCTGCCGAATTCCGCTGCACCGCCAAGACCCGTTACCGCCAGCAGGACCAACACTGCACCGTGCATCTGTTTGAAGGAGGAGTGGAAGTGCGCTTCGACGAACCCCAGCGTGCGGTAACGCCCGGCCAGTCCGTGGTGTTCTACGGCGGCGAAGCCTGCCTCGGCGGCGCCGTGATCGCTCGCACCGATGCTCCCTACGGCGGCTGGAACGCCGCCCCTGTCACCGAAGAGTCCGTCCAACGTGCTTGAAACTTTTGCTATGAACGAAGAACGCGTGCTCGCCCTTGCCGGCTTGTTCCAGGCCACGGCGCTGGCGCAGCAGCTGGCGAACGACGGACGCTGCGACGAAACCGCCTTCGAAGCCAGCCTGGGCAGCGTATTTCGCATTGACGCCGCCTCGGTGGCCGGCGTCTACGGCAATGTCGCCGGCGTGCGATTGGGCCTGCGCAAGCTGATTTCGCAGCTCGACGAAAACGGCCGCGACATGGCCATTACCCGTATGGCTGTGACCGTGATGCGGCTGGAGCGCAGCCTCGCTCGCCACAACCAGCTACTCAACGATTTGCAGCAGGGCATCGTATCCGCGCAACGCCAGGTCGAGCACTTCGGACAGAACTCGCCCCAGGTCATCAAGCGTTTGGCCGAGCTATATGTCTCCACGCTATCCACGCTGAAGCCGCGCGTGATGGTCACCGGCAATCCGCAGCAGCTGCAGCAACCCAACGTGGTCGAGAAAGTACGCTCCAGCCTGCTTGCAGCGGTGCGTTCGGCAGTGCTGTGGCGGCAGATTGGAGGACGTCAGTGGCAGCTGCTGCTGTATCGCCGCCAGTGCAGCATGCTGGCGCGTGGGCTGCTCACCGGGGCGACGCTGGATAACGGCTAAGCCCGGCATCTCATCGTAGGAGCCCACCCAGTGGGCGACCGGCGTCCGATAACGCCAGCTTCGCTGGCTTCGCGCACAGGGTGCGCTCCTACTGTGGCTTCATACCTCGTCGATCAGTCTAAGGCCCGGCCGTTGCTTTGCCAGCTTGCGTAGCAGATCCGCAAAAGCCTGCAAGTCGCTACCCCACGGCGAGGCCTCACGCCAATACAGCGCAATCTCACGACCCGGCGCCTGCCCCTTGATCTTCGCCAGCGCGATATTGGGCGTTGAAGCGAGGCGCTCATGTGCCAGCGCCGGCACCAGGGCATAGCCGCCGCGCAAACCCACCAATGCGGCCAGGCTTTCCAGACTGACGTCCTGCACGTGGCCACCGCCGAGCACGTCGTCGGCGTGGCTTTCCGTCATCAGGGTCGCTTCGCTGGCGTCCAATTGCTCCAATGCTACGGTGCGGCGGCTGGCCAGAGGATGATCTGCGCGGAGCATCACCTCCCACGGCTCGAAAAACAGCGGGCGCATGGCAATGCCGCTGACCGCAGGCACCGGGGGCGCCAATACCGCGTCGAGTTCACCCTCGTGCAGGCGCCGCAGCAGACCGCGCGGCTTGCCCTCGGACAGGCTCAAACGGGCCTCCGGAAAATGCTGGGGGAACGGTGCGATCAGATGCGGCAACAGATACGGTCCCAGCGTGGCCAGAACGCCCAACCGCAATTCACCGCCGAACGCCACCTCGCCGGCACGCGCCGCCTGCTGCAAATGCTCGGCGGCCAACAGCACCGCGTCGATCTGCTCCAGCAGCCGTTGCCCACCTGCTGTCGGCACAATGCGCCGGCCGCCACGCTCGAACAGCGGCGCGCCGAGTGCCTGCTCCACTTTCTGCACCTGATGCGACAGCCCGGAAGGGCTGATATGCATCGCGCGCGCCGCGCTGTTAAAGCTGCCATGCCGGCGTACGGCCTGTACCAGGGTCAGGTCGCGCAGCGAGACTACCGATAAGTGGGTGGAAATCATCCTGCCTGTCGCCTCGTTGCCCTGCCCGTCGTGTGGGCGGCGCAAAGCATAAACGACGAAGCCCGGCACAGGGCCGGGCTTCGCGTTCCGCTTTGGTTGACGACTCAGGCGTCGACAGTGTCGGCGACCTGCTTGAAGTCCTCGATCTGGTCGAAGTTCATGTACTGGTAGATCTTGTCACCATTGGCGTTGATCACGCCGATGTCGGTCATGTACTCGGCCTTCGTCGGAATGCGGCCCAGACGCGAGCAGATCGCGGCTAGCTCGGCCGAACCCAGGTACACGTTGGAGTTCTTGCCCAGGCGGTTCGGGAAGTTGCGGGTGGAGGTAGAGAACACCGTGGCACCTTCGCGCACCTGTGCCTGGTTGCCCATGCACAGCGAACAACCCGGCATTTCCATGCGCGCGCCGGCCGTGCCGAGTACGCCGTAGTGGCCTTCCTCGGTCAGCTGCTTCTGGTCCATCTTGGTCGGCGGAGCCACCCACAGCTTGGTCGGAATATCGCGCTTGCCTTCCAGCAGCTTCGATGCCGCCCGAAAATGACCAATATTCGTCATGCACGAACCGATGAACACTTCATCGATGGCGGCGCCGGCCACGTCGGACAAGGTCTTCACATCATCCGGATCGTTCGGGCAGGCCACGATCGGCTCATGCACATCGGCCAGATCGATCTCGATCACCGCCGCGTACTCGGCATCCGCATCGCGATCCATCAGCTGCGGATCGGCGAGCCAAGCCTCCATCGCCTTGATACGGCGATGCAGGCTGCGAGCGTCCTGGTAGCCCTGGGCGATCATGTACTTCAGCAGGGTGATGTTCGAGTTGAGGTACTCGATGATCGGTTCCTTGTTGAGGTGCACGGTGCAACCCGCAGCGGAACGTTCAGCCGAAGCGTCGGAGAGCTCGAACGCCTGCTCCACCTTCAGGTTCGGCAGACCTTCGATTTCCAGGATGCGGCCGGAGAAGATGTTCTTCTTGCCCTGCTTGGCGACGGTGAGCAGGTCGTGTTTGATCGCATAGAGTGGGATCGCATTGACCAGGTCACGCAGCGTCACGCCCGGCTGCAGCTCGCCCTTGAAGCGCACCAGCACCGACTCCGGCATATCCAGCGGCATCACGCCGGTAGCTGCCGCGAAGGCAACCAGGCCGGAGCCGGCTGGGAACGAAATGCCGATCGGGAAACGCGTATGGCTGTCGCCGCCGGTGCCGACCGTGTCGGGCAACAGCATGCGGTTGAGCCAGGAATGGATCACGCCGTCGCCCGGACGCAGGCTGATGCCGCCACGGGTGGAGATGAAGGCCGGCAGTTCATGATGCGTCTTGACGTCGACCGGCTTCGGATACGCGGCGGTGTGGCAGAACGACTGCATCACCAGATCGGCCGAAAAACCCAGGCACGCCAGGTCCTTCAACTCATCGCGGGTCATCGGGCCGGTGGTGTCCTGTGAGCCCACCGAGGTCATCTTCGGCTCGCAATAAGTACCCGGGCGCACGCCCTGGCCTTCCGGCAGGCCGCAGGCGCGACCCACCATCTTCTGCGCCAAGGTGTAACCCTTGCCGGTATCGACTGGATTCTGCGGCAGGCGGAACAGATTCGACGCCGGCAGGCCCAGCGCCTCGCGCGCCTTGGCGGTGAGGCCGCGGCCGATGATCAGCGGAATGCGGCCACCAGCGCGCACTTCGTCGAACAGCACGTCGGACTTCACCTGGAATTCGGCGATCACTTCGCCATTCTTCAGCGCCTTGCCTTCATACGGACGCAGCTCGACCACATCGCCCATTTCCATCTGGGAGACGTCGAGTTCGATCGGCAGCGCGCCGGCGTCTTCCATGGTGTTGTAGAAGATCGGCGCGATCTTCGAACCCAGGCACACGCCGCCGAAGCGCTTGTTCGGGATGAAGGGGATGTCCTCGCCCGTCCACCACAGCACCGAGTTGGTCGCCGACTTGCGGCTGGAGCCGGTGCCGACCACGTCGCCGACGTAAGCGACCAGGTGTCCCTTGTTCTTGAGGTCGAGGATCTGCTGGATCGGGCCGCGCTTGCCGTCTTCCTCCGGCTGGAACGGCGCGCCGTCGCGCTTGTTCTTCAGCATGGCCAGCGCGTGCATCGGGATATCCGGGCGCGTGGTGGCATCGGGAGCCGGCGACAGGTCGTCGGTGTTGGTCTCGCCCGGCACCTTGAACACGGTGATGGTCATGCTCTGCGGCACTTCCGGACGGCTGGTGAACCACTCGGCGTCGGCCCAGCTCTGCAGCACGGCCTTGGCGTTGGCATTGCCCTTGTCGGCCTTGTCCTTGACGTCATGAAAGGCGTCGAACATCAGCAAGGTCTTCTTCAGCGCCTCGGCAGCGATACCGCTGACCTGCGCGTCATCGAGCAATTCGACCAGCGGATGGATGTTGTAGCCACCCAGCATGGTACCGAGCAACTCGGTCGCCTTATCGCGGCTGATCAGCGTGCACTTCTCGGTGCCAAACGCCACGGCAGCCAGGTATGAAGCCTTGACCTTGGCGGCATCGTCGACGCCAGCCGGGACACGGTGGGTGATCAGATCAACAAGGGACGCTTCTTCGCCAGCCGGCGGGTTCTTCAGCAGTTCGATCAGGTCGGCGGTCTGCTGGGCCGACAGCGGCAGCGCGGGAATTCCCAGGGCGGCGCGTTCGGCGACGTGTTGGCGATAGGCGTTGAGCATGTGATCTCGTCCGTTGATTGGCGAAGGGCAGAACGACCGGCCGCATCAGGCAGGGGAGCAAAAATCCAGCTCTCAAGCCATTTACGGGGATCATTTCAGCCGCTTATTTTGCCAGTCGGCCACCATCTGCCGCAACGCAAGACGTTGTTTCCGCCAGCGTTCGAAATCTTGCAATGACCTTATCGCGTCATAACCGGACGGGTAGCTTGCACCCATCGGCTTTTGCCCCAAACTGGCCGGCATCCCTCCGCGGAAGACCGGCCTTTTGCAATTACGCTCACGTTCCCTGCTCTAGGATCCCCCTGCTACGCCCCGCGCGTCAGCCCGACTCAAAGCAACAGGAGTTCGTCCCATGCTGGATTCATTCGCCACCCGCGACACCCTCAAGGTCAACGGCAGCTCGTATCAGATCGCCAGCCTCACCAAGCTCGGCCAGCGCTTCGATCTCAAGCACCTTCCCTACTCCATGAAGATCCTGCTGGAGAACCTGTTGCGCCACGAGGATGGCGTCAACGTGACCTCGAAAGAAATCGAGGCAGTCGCTAAATGGAACCCCAAGGCCGAGCCGGATACCGAGATCGCCTTCATGCCTGCCCGCGTGGTGCTGCAGGACTTCACCGGCGTGCCTTGCGTGGTCGACCTGGCAGCGATGCGCGACGCCGTGGTGAAACTGGGTGGCGATGCCAACCAGATCAATCCGCTGGCGCCGGCCGAGCTGGTGATCGACCACTCGGTGCAGGTCGACGTGTTCGGTTCCGAATCGGCGCTGGAGAAAAACGTCGAGATCGAGTTCGAGCGCAACCAGGAGCGCTACTCCTTCCTGCGCTGGGGCCAGAAGGCCTTCAATAACTTCAAGGTCGTACCACCGCGCACCGGCATCGTGCATCAGGTGAACCTGGAGCATCTAGCCCGCGTGGTGTTCACCGCCGAGAAAGACGGTGAGCAGTGGGCCTACCCGGATACCGTGTTCGGCACCGACTCGCACACCACCATGATCAATGGCATCGGGGTGCTGGGCTGGGGCGTGGGCGGCATCGAAGCCGAAGCCGCCATGCTCGGCCAGCCCTCGTCGATGCTGATTCCGCAGGTGGTCGGCTTCAAGCTCACCGGCAAACTGTCGGAGGGCGTTACCGCTACCGACCTCGTGCTTACCGTGACCCAGATGCTGCGCAAGCTCGGCGTGGTGGGCAAGTTCGTCGAGTTCTTCGGCGATGGCCTCAAGCATTTGCCGCTGGCGGATCGCGCGACCATCGCCAATATGGCGCCGGAATACGGTGCGACCTGCGGCATCTTCCCGGTCGACCAGGAGGCGCTGAACTATATGCACCTGTCAGGCCGTAGCGACAATCAGATCGAACTGGTCAAGGCCTATGCGCAAGCCCAAGGCTTGTGGCACGACGAGAACACCCCGCACGCGCAGTTCACCACCACGCTGGAGTTGAACCTCGCCGACGTGAAGCCCTCGCTGGCTGGCCCGAAGCGCCCGCAGGACCGCGTGTTGCTGGAAGGCGTGCAGAAGAGTTTCCACGATGCGGTGGGTCCGCTGACCGCCAACCGCAAGCCGCGTAATGAGGAAACCTCCAACTTCATCAGCGAGGGCGGTACGACGGCTATCGGCAATCCGGCGAACGCCATTACGAATGGCGGTGTGCGCGTCGAACGGAACGGCGAGAGCTTCAAGCTCGGCGATGGCGCCGTGGTCATCGCCGCCATCACCTCGTGCACCAACACGTCCAATCCGGCGGTGATGCTTGGCGCCGGATTGCTGGCCAAGAAGGCAGCGGCCAAGGGTCTCAAGGCACAACCATGGGTGAAGCCTTCGCTGGGCCCGGGCTCACTGGTGGTCACCGACTATCTCGAAAAGACAGGCCTGCTCAAGGAACTGGAGAAGGTCGGCTTCTATGTGGTCGGCTATGGCTGCACCACTTGTATCGGCAACTCCGGTCCGCTGCCGATCGAGATCAGCAAGGGCATCGCCGAAGGTGATCTGGCGGTTGCCTCGGTGCTGTCCGGCAACCGCAACTTCGAAGGCCGCGTGCATCCGGAAGTGAAAATGAACTATCTGGCCTCGCCGCCGCTGGTAGTCGCCTATGCACTCGCCGGCACGCTGGATATCGACCTGACCAAGGATGCACTCGGCACCGGCAGTGATGGCAAGCCGGTCTACCTCAAGGACATCTGGCCGACCAACAAGGAGATCTCCGACACCATCGCCGGTGCGATCAACCCGGCCATGTTCGAGAAGAACTACGCCGACGTGTTCAAGGGCGACAGCCGCTGGAACAAGATCGCCTCGCCGGACGGCGCACTGTTCAAGTGGGACGACTCCACCTACATCAAGAATCCGCCGTACTTCGACGGTATGAGTAAGGAAGCCGGCACCATCGAAGATATCCATGGTGCGCGCGTACTCGGCCTGTTCGGTGACTCCATCACCACCGACCACATCTCGCCGGCCGGCTCGATCAAGAAGGATAGCCCGGCAGGCCGTTTCCTGATCAGCAAGGGTGTTGATCCGAAGGACTTCAACTCCTATGGCTCGCGTCGCGGCAACGACGATGTGATGGTGCGCGGCACCTTCGCCAACATCCGCATCAAGAACCTGATGCTCAACGGCGTCGAAGGCGGCTATACCTTGCACGTGCCTAGCGGCGAGCAACTGGCCATCTACGATGCCGCCATGAAGTACAAGGCGGAAAAGACCCCGCTAGTAGTGCTGGCCGGCAAGGAATACGGCACCGGCTCCTCGCGCGACTGGGCGGCCAAGGGCACCTTGCTGCTGGGCGTGAAGGCAGTGATCGCCGAAAGCTTCGAGCGCATCCATCGCTCCAACCTGGTCGGCATGGGCGTGCTGCCCTGCCAGTTCCTGGATGGCCAGAACGCACAATCGCTCGGTTTGACCGGCAAGGAAACCTTCGACATCACCGGCCTGAAAGGCGGCGAATCGAAGGAAGCCAAGGTGGTCGCCACCGCCGCGGACGGCAGCAAGAAGGAGTTCACCGTAAAGGTGCTGCTGCTGACGCCGAAGGAGCGGGAGTTCTTCCGCCACGGCGGCATCCTGCAGTACGTGTTGCGTCAGCTGGCAAGCAAGAAAGCCGCCTGATCAGAACGCGCAAAATGAAAACGCCGCCCCCGGGCGGCGTTTTCATTGAATCATCAACACCCCAGGGTGCGCTCCTACAACGATTGCGTCCATGTTGCCGTATAGCAGCGCCAGTCGCGCCCTTCCCTGCGCCAGGCTGTTTCCACGTTGAACATGCCCAACTCAGCGGGAAACAACTTGCCGCCACTACCCAACGTGACGGTGAAACGCGCCACATAGCGGTCGCCGCGTGGCTCGATCGCCACGGGGCCCATCACCACATGCACAGTTTCGCCGCGCAGCTTCGCTACAAGCAGCAAATTGCCCAAGTCCTTGCGGCTCATGCTGCCGGCATTGCCGTCGAAATCCTCTGTCAGCACGCCGGCCAGTGCGCCCGCATCCACCTGCCCCGCGCCCTGGGCGGCGGCACTGATAGCCTGCCGGATACGCTGCTCATCCGGCTCGCGGTGACAGCCGGAGAGCACGAGCGCGAATACGGCGAAAAACACCGGCAAAAGAACATTTCGCTTCATCGGGGCATCCCAAAAACCTCGTTGCGATGCGGCTTGCCGCTGTGCGCGAGCGTATGCTCCAATGCCGCGTCATCATGATGCCCCATGCGCACGCAAGCCGCGACGCGGGCAGTCGATACAGGAGCAGGGATCAAACATGAGCAACGAGCGTCCGTGGCTGGCCCACTATCCGGATGGCGTACCCGCGCAGATCGACATCAACGCCTACGCCTCCGTTGCCGCGGTGCTGGAAGAATCCTTTGAGCGCTATCGTGATCGCCCGGGCTTCTGTAATTTCGGCAAGCAACTCAGTTATGGTCAGGTCGATGAGCTGAGTCGCCAGTTTGCTGGCTACCTCACCGGTGTACTCAAGCTCGCCAAGGGCGATCGCATCGCGATCATGATGCCCAACGTGCTGCAGTACCCGATCGCCCTGTTCGGTGCGCTGCGCGCCGGCCTGGTAGTGGTCAACACCAACCCGATGTACACGGCGCGCGAACTTCAGCACCAACTGGAAGATGCCGGTGCCAAGGCCATCGTGGTGCTGGATAATTTCGCCGCTACGCTGCAGCAAGTCGTGGATAAGACCGAGGTGAAGCACATCGTCACCACCGGCATCGGCGACCTGCTGGGCTTTCCGAAGGGTACGCTGATCAACTTCGTGCTGAAGCACGTCAAGAAGATGGTGCCAGCCTTCAACCTGCCGCATGCCGTGCGCTTCCGTGATGCGTTGGCGCAAGGTGCCGTGCATCCGATGCCGAAGGTGTCGCTGACGCATGACGACATCGCCTTCCTGCAGTACACCGGTGGTACTACCGGCGTAGCCAAGGGTGCCATGCTCACGCACGGCAACATGGTCGCGAACATGCTGCAGGCTGGCGCATGGATCGGTAACAACACCAAGCCCGGCGAAGAGGTGATCATCACCGCGCTGCCGCTATATCACATCTTCTCGCTGACGGCGAACGGCCTGGTGTTCATGCGCCTGGGTGGACTCAACTGGCTGATCACCAACCCGCGCGACATGCCCGGTTTCGTGAAAGAGCTGAAGAAATCCAAGTTCACCGCGCTCACTGGCGTCAACACGCTGTTCAACGGCCTGCTCAACACACCAGGCTTCGCCGAAGTGGATTTCTCGCGCCTGCATCTCACCCTCGGCGGCGGCATGGCCGTGCAACGCGCGGTGGCGGAGCGCTGGAAGAAAATCACTGGCATTCCGCTGGCCGAAGCGTACGGCCTTACCGAAACCTCACCCGCGGTATGCATCAACCCGCTGGATATAAAGGATTACAACAGCTCCATCGGCCTGCCCGTGCCGTCTACCGACGTGGCGATCTGGTCTGAAGAAGGCCAGCCGCTGCCCATGGGCGAAGTGGGCGAACTGATGGTCCACGGCCCGCAGGTGATGAAGGGTTACTGGCAGCGTCCTGACGAAACTGCCAAGGTGCTTGGCGCGGATGGCTGGCTGCATACCGGCGACATCGCGCGCATGGATGAGAACGGCTACTTCTATATCGTTGATCGCAAGAAAGACATGATCCTGGTGTCCGGCTTCAACGTGTATCCGAACGAGGTCGAGGACATCGTGATGACGCACCCCGGCGTGGCCGAGGTGGCCGCCGTTGGTGTGCCGGACGAGCACTCGGGCGAAGTGGTGAAACTGTTCGTGGTGCGCAAGGACCCGAACCTCACCGTGGAAGCGCTCAAGGAGTTCTGCCGCGAAAACCTCACCGGCTACAAGCGCCCCAAGATCATCGAGTTCCGCGACTCGCTGCCCAAGAGCAACGTGGGCAAGATCCTCCGCCGCGAATTGCGCGACGAGAAGAAAGCGGCGCCGACCAGCGCCTGAGAAAAAGCATCTGTCCCTGAGCCTGCTCACCCCTCAGGGCAGCCCACTCCGGGGCAGTGAACAGGCTCGAGGCGCCACGACCCGCGCCATCGCGGGCACATGAGACGGCCCCGTCGCGACGATTCACTCGTCGTGCCACATCTCCAGGATGTCGGCGTAGCCACCCAGCAGGTTCCACAACGGGACCTGCTTGTCCTCCGGTATACGTGTGTAGGCAAAACCGATGTGGCGGTCGGAGATGCGCGCCACCTGTGCTTCGAGATGGATGTGCAGGTCATGGCCAAAGATCATGTCCAGCATCCAGCTCTGCCCTACCTCCCCCTGCCAGCCGAGCGGACGCCGCAACAAGGCGCCGGTAGCCGAGATGTCGACCAGCTCCGTCGGCTGCGACTGGCTGCCGCGACTCATGAGCACGGTGGTCTCGATCCGCATGCGCGCAGGGCGCAGTTGTTCGGGATCCGAACCGCTCCTGGGTTTGCCGTCGGCTTTGGTCATGCCTTTCCTCCCATCGCACTGCATCCCGCAGTGCCCACCCGCCTTGTCCCACGGCCGCCATCGCGGCCACCCCAAGGCCTTCAATCCTGCTTGCGCGTCCGCAATATTCCTGCGCGCACCAGGCTACCCGTGCCGAAGCGTCGATTGATCCCGTCCTGCACCCGATCCGTCGCGGCGCCTTTCGCGCCGACAGCGAACATATCCTCCTGCGCTCGCCTGCCGAAACCGGACAGGCTCACACCGAGCAGGCGCAGGCGCGGTCTCGACTGCGTCTGCCACCAGAGGTAAAGCAAGCGGCGTGCCACCTCATAAATCTCGCTGACCGACGCACTCGGCGCCTGCAATGGCGCCTGACGCGTATAGGTGACAAACGGCGGCTCGCGTAGTTTCACCGTCACCGTAGTGCCACGCAGCTCGCGTGCCCTGGCGCGTGTTGCCACACGCTCGCATTGGCGCAGTAACCAGGATTCGGCCATCACCCACTGATCTACATCGAGGTCGAAAGTGTGCTCCGCCCCGATCGACTGCTCGGCCTGCACCGGCTCGACCGCGCGCTCGTCTTCGCCACGCGCCAGCGCCTGCAGCACGGCGGCCTGACGTCCGAGCGCACGCCCTAGACGCGCCGGGTCACATGCTGCCAATTCGCCGATAGTGCGCACGCCGATGCGATGAAGTGCCTGCTCGGTGACCTTGCCGACCGTCCACAAACGCCCCACCGGCAGCGGCGCCAGCCGGTGGGTGGCCTCGCTTGCCCTGATATGCAAAAAACCGTCAGGTTTGGAGATCTCACTGGCCAATTTAGCCAGGAGCTTGTTGGGTCCCATGCCGACCGAAGCGATCAGTCCGGTGCGTTCATGGATGCGTTGTTTGATGCGGCGACCGATGTCCTCGACCGGGCCGAGCAGACGCAGACTGGCGCTGACATCAAGAAAGGCCTCGTCGAGCGACAACCCTTCGACCTCAGGCGTCACTTCGTGAAACACACCAAACACCTGTTCCGACAGTTCCTGATAGCGCGCCGGACGGGGCACCAAGTAAATCCCGTCAGGACACAGGCGCCGGGCCTGAACCGTAGGCATCGCCGAGCGCACGCCGTAGCGGCGGGCTTCGTAGCTGCAGGTAGAGACCACCCCGCGCGGCCCCAGACCACCCACGATCACCGCCTCGCCGCGCAGCTCCGGGCGGTCGAGCTGCTCCACCGCCGCATAGAAGGCGTCCATATCAACATGGATGATCGAGCGTTCGGCGGCCGGCATGCTGCAGCATTTTGCCCGCAGTGCGCTGGACTGGATACCATCCGGCGCACTGGACTTAGCGTCTTCCAGCCGCTAATCTTCGACCTGCGTGGGTCATAGGGTGCACGCCTGCCGGTCAGGGCCGGCACAGCAGAAGCACCCGCCCGATGCACTCAGCAGACCTCTTGCACAGCCCGTGACGCAGCTCTCACGCGTTTCGGCTTGCGTTTTTGCCACGGCCCGATCCGGATCAAAGCGCACAAGGGTTGCTCACGGCCAGCCTGATCGAAACTGCAGTAGCGCGGTTTCGTCATGGGGTACCGCGACGGTGGCGCCTACTGCGCCTCGGCTAGGCATCGTGCAATGAGTTTCACGGGTGTTCGCCAGTTGGCCACCACCCGAAGCGGGGACATTCCTGAGCGAATGCCGGTGGAACCCGAGGGTTCCGAACGTGTTGAACGCACTGCAAGCCGTTACGGCGGCCCAACGACATGTATTGATGAGCACTGAGCCAGTCGAGCCTCAGCCGGTCGCAGCACCGCAAGACGCTTTTGCGTCGGTACCGCAACAACAGGAAATGCCGCTAGCCATCGTGCGCGGTGAACCGATGTTGCAGATGCCACAAGACCTGTACATCCCTCCGGATGCACTGGAAGTCATCCTGGAGGCGTTCGAAGGACCGCTGGATCTCCTGCTGTACCTGATCCGCCGGCAGAACCTGGACATCCTCGATATTCCGATTGCCGAGATCACCCGGCAGTACATGGAATACATCGACATGATGCGCGACGTGATGCGCCTGGAGCTTGCCGCCGAGTACCTGTTGATGGCGGCGATCCTGGCGGAGATCAAATCGCGCCTGCTGCTGCCTCGTCCGCCGGTGGAAGAAGGCCTCGAGGAAGACCCCCGCGCCGAACTGGTGCGCAGGCTGCAGGAGTACGAACGCTTCAAGAGGGCGGCGGAGGATATCGAAGCCCTGCCCCGCATGGAGCGCGACACAGTGGCGGTGCACGCCGACACGGGCGAGCGCACCGTGATCAAGTTGCCGCCGCCGCTGGATCTAAAGGAGCTGCTGCTAGCCCTCAAGGACGTGATGCACCGGGCCGAATTGTTCGGGCATCACGCGATCAAGCGTGAGGCGCTCAGCGTGCGCCAGCGCATGGGCGAGCTGCTGAGCAAGCTGGACGACAGCAGCTTCCATCGCTTCGAAACGCTGTTCGACCCGACCGAAGGCCGGCTCGGCGTGGTGGTCACCTTCCTGGCCATGCTGGAACTGGCCAAAGAAATGCTGGTGGAAATCGTGCAGGAGGAGCCGCTGGCTCCGATCTACGTGAAGGCAAAAGTCTCGCACTTCGAAGAAATCATCGAAGAGGCCGCTCCCGAACGGGCCTCCGCCGCCGACTGAGTCGGTACCTGAAAGCATCCGCATCCGATCAAGGCCATGCAGATCGAGCAACTCAAAAACATTATCGAGGCGGCATTGCTCGCCGCCAGCCAGCCGATGAACGTGCAGCAGCTGGGCGACCTGTTCAACGAGGAAGACGAAGTCGACCGCGAACAAATCGCCAAGGCGCTGGAAGCGCTGGCCGAGGATTGCACTGGCCGCGGCGTGGAGCTGCGCGAGGTCGCCTCCGGCTTCCGCTACCAGGTGCGCCAGGACGTGCATCCGTGGATCTCGCGGATGTGGACGGAAAAGCCCAGCCGCTACTCGCGTGCCTTGCTGGAGACGCTCTCGCTGATCGCGTACCGCCAGCCGATCACGCGACCGGAAATCGAACAGATCCGCGGCGTGGTGGTGTCTTCCAACATCATCAAGACGATGGAAGAGCGAGAATGGATCCGCGTGGTGGGCTACCGCGACGTGCCCGGCAAGCCGGCCCTGTTCGGCACCACCCGCGCCTTCCTCGACTACTTCAACCTGAAGTCGCTGGACGAACTGCCACCGCTGTCCGAAATCCGCGACATGGAAGACCCGCAGATGCGGCTGGACAATGACGATATACCCGCCCGCGTCGTGAAGGATCTGCCGATCGATCCGGACGAAGTGGCGGAAGAAGCAGACAACACCGAAGGCACCGAAGCCCAGGCGGATACCGCCCGGGAAGGCGCTCACCAAGACGCCGACGACGTTGAGTTCCAGGTCGCCGGCCACGAACACCCCACTGAACCCGGCAACGACGACAGCCATGTCGCCAGCGAGCCGGTCACCGAACCTGCGCAGCCGGCCGACGCCGACGCTGCCACCTCCGAACCCGACGCGGCGACGCCCGTCGAGACCCCGACCGTCACTGCCGCCGAGGCAGCGAATCCGCCCGACACCGAACACGGCGAAGGCACGCAAGATACCGAGGAGTACCGCGCATGAATGCGCCACAGAAATCCGTTTTGACCCTCAAGCGCGAACCGCGCGATGAAAACACCCCCGCTCTCGAAGAGCGCCTGCACAAAGTGCTGGCCAACGCGGGCCTGGGCTCGCGCCGCATGCTCGAGCAGCGTATCCAGGCCGGCGACGTTGAAGTGAACGGCGCCCCCGCAGGCATCGGCGCCAGCGTGCACGCGGGCGACCGCGTCGTGCTGGACAGCAAGCAGTTCGTGGTCGCCACCGACAATCGCGACGAAACCGAAGTGCTGGTCTACCACAAGCCCGAAGGCGTCGTGACCACCCGCGAAGACCCCGAAGGCCGTCCCACCGTGTTCGAACAGCTGCCGCGACTGAAAGGCGCGCGCTGGGTCGCCGTGGGCCGCCTTGACATCAACACCACCGGTCTGCTGCTACTCACCACTGACGGCGAACTGGCCAACGCACTGATGCATCCGCGTAGTGGACTCGAGCGCGAATACCTGTGCCGCGTGCACGGCGAAGTGCCCGATGAGCTCATCGAAAAGCTGAAGGCCGGCGTGGAACTGGAAGACGGCCCCGCCCGCTTCGACGAAATCGCGGTGATCAGCCGCGGCGGCAGCCACAGCTGGTTCCGCGTAGTGATCCGCGAAGGCCGCAACCGCGAAGTGCGCCGCCTGTGGGATTCGCAAGGCTTCCTGGTCAGCCGCCTCAAGCGTATCCGTTACGGCAGTGTCGAACTGCCGCGTGCATTGCGCCGTGGCGACTGCGAAGCGCTGGGCGAAGATGCGGTGAAGCAGCTGCGTCAGGTGAGCGGCCTCGGCGCACCGCAGCCGGTGCTCACCTTGAGCCCTGTGCTGCATCAGCGTCGCGCCACCCGCAACGTTACTGAATATCGACCTGAGCGCGGCACCGGCACCGCATGGAGCAGCGCTCATCACGACGAGGCCCGCGAACTGCGCGCCTTCGACCGCATTCGCGAAGAACCCGCCCGCGGCAAGCAGCAGCGTCGCCGCCCGGGCAAGGAAGTGAATGGCAACGTGGCGCGCCCCGAGCGTGCACCGAGCGCCGCCGGTCGCTACAAGGGCAAGCGCGGTGTAGCACCAGGACAGGAGCTGCCGTCCGTGCGCACCTGGTTCGCCGGTGAAAGCCGCGATGGCGGTGGCAGTAGTAGCGGCGGTGGCGGTGGCGGCGGTCGTACTGGCCGTGGCGGCTTCGGCGGCGGTAACGCCGCTGGCGCTGGCGGCAATCGTCGCGGCCCCGGCGGCGGCAAGCCGGCGGGCGCTCGTTCGGCCGATGGCCGTAGCGGCAATCCCTATGGCGGCTTTGGTGGCGGCGGCAGTCGCGGACCCGGTGGTGGCAATCGCCAAGGTCAGGGTCAGGGCCAAGGTCAGGGCGGCCGACCGCAAGGTCGCGGTGGCAATCGACCGCAGGGTGGCGGCGGCGGTAACCGACCGCACGGCGGTGGCGGTCGCCCCCAGGGTGGTGGTGGCCGTAGCGGCGGCGGCAATCGTGGCGGCAATCGCTAAGCATTGACGCGGCCCGATGACTCACGTCCGCATCTACCACAACAACCGCTGCTCCAAATCACGCGCCACACTGGCGCTGCTACAGGAGCGCGGTTGTGACTGCGAGGTCATCAACTACCTCGAAACACCGCCAAGCATGGATGAACTCACCGAGCTGCTCGATCAGCTCGGCATAACGCCACGCGAATTGCTGCGCAAAAGTGAGCCGGAATACGCCGAGCTGGGCCTGGACGACCCCACACTAAGCGACAGCGCGTTGATTGCCGCGATGACTGTCCATCCGCGCCTGATCGAACGCCCAATTGTCGTCGCGCATGGCAAGGCCGCACTGGGTCGCCCACCGGAAGCGGTACTGGGCATTCTCTAAAGGGCCGATCGGGGTGACGACACTCACCCCGATCTGTCACTCATGTCTGCGCGAGCTCGCGCACGATCACCGTGGCATAAGCGCCGGCCGGCAACTCGAAAGCCAGCTCCAGCGCATCGTCTTCCAACCATCGCCATTTCAGATCTTTGGGAATCAGGCGTAGCGGACGCCGCTCCTGGTCCATGCGCGCCGCCGCGAGACCCTCGGCCAGATCGTTGTTGGCGGTGGCTATCTCGTTTTCCAACGTTGCCACGTCTGCGCCTGCCGGCGTGGCGCCCTGCCCCCACAGCGGACCGGACGGATGGATATCCGCACGCGCCAGGCGATCCGCCAGCGCCGCGTCGAACGGCTCGGGCCCGAACCACGAACGCGTACCTGCCAGCGACCAGATCTCGCCTTCCATAGGTGTATCCCACGCGTTGCGTTCCACGCGAGCCGACAACAAGGCGTTGAAGATATGCGAGCGCGCCGCCGACAACAGGAAGGAACGCTTGTCGCGATCCACCCGCTTCCCGCCGAACATCGCGCGCGCCTGCGCCACATTGCCGCCTTCGCGACCGAAGCGCTGCTCGCCAAAGTAGTTCGGCACACCGCGATCCGCGATCTGCCTCAACACTTGCTCAGCCGCCTCGCGATCACCCTGCACCTGTCGCAATACCAGCACAAACCGATTGCCGCGCAAGGCGCCACGCTTGAGCTTGCGCTTGTGGCGCGTCGCGGCCAGCACCTTCACTTCGGCATGTGGAAACGCCGACCAGTCGGGATCCGGCTTACCGGCCAATTGCACCGAGAACGTCTGCCGGGTAACGGCATGGCGATCCTTCAAGCCGGCATAACCCACATTAAGGGGCGGTATCTCTGCAAAGCGAGCCAGCTCGCGCGCCACCCAGTCCGTATTGGCGCCGCGCTTTTCTACCCATAGCAAGGCGTGCTCGCCTTCGCCATCAGCGTCGTAGCCCAGGATTTCCTCCACCTGGAAGTCTTCCGGTGTACTGCGCAGCTGCGCCGTAAGCGGCGGGTGGCCGTAGGCGTAAGGGAGTTCGCTCATGAATAAAGAAACCGCAAAAGGAGAAAGCCGGAGGGCATTACATCAGGAACAGCGTGGCAAGCCCGAGAAAAATAAAAAAACCGCCACTGTCGGTCATGGCGGTGATCAACACACTGGAACCTAACGCGGGATCGCGACCGAAGCGCGTCATCAGCATCGGAATACCAACCCCGCAGAAGGCAGCCAGCAACAGATTCAGCGTCATCGCTGCGGTCATCACCGCGCCCAGCGCAAGATTCCCATAAAGCAACCAGGCCACCATACCGATCACACTGCCCCATACCAGGCCGTTGACCAGCGACACACCGAGCTCTTTGCGCCACAAGCGTTTGGCGCTATCCGGCGTGATCTGATCAAGCGCCATCGCGCGCACGATCATGGTGATGGTCTGGTTGCCTGAGTTGCCGCCGATGCCGGCGACGATCGGCATCAGCGCGGCCAGCGCAACCAGCTGCTGGATGGAGCCCTCAAACAGACCGATGACGCGCGAGGCGATAAACGCCGTCACCAGATTGATCGCCAGCCAGGCCCAGCGATTGCGTAGCGATTTCCACACCGAGGCGAAGATATCTTCCTCTTCGCGCAGACCGCCGCGACTCAGGGCCTCGCTTTCGCCTTCTTCGCGGATCACATCGACCATGGAGTCGATGGTGATGCGTCCGATCAGATGGCCCCTGTCGTCCACCACCGGCGCGGTGACCAGGTCGTAGCGTTCGAACGCCTGCGCCACTTCGTAGGCATCGTCGCCAGGATGGAAGGTGTTGACGTCCGGCGCCATCACCTCGCTCACCATCTTCTCGGGCGAGTTCACCAGCAGCCAGTGCAGCGGCAACACGCCGGTGAGCAGGTTGTCGTGGTTCACCACGAACAGCTTGTCGGTCTGGCCCGGCAATTCTTCAAAACGGCGCAGGTAGCGCAGCACGGTCTCGAGACTCACATCCTCGCGGATAGTGACCATCTCGAAATCCATCAGCGCGCCGACTTGGTCGTCCTTCCACGACAGCGCCGACTGCAGTTGTTCACGCTGCTGCGCGTCGAGACTGGCCATCAGCTCGGGCAGTACTTCGGTCGGGAGATCCTCGACGAGGTCGGCCAGCTCGTCCGCTTCCAGCGGCTCCACGGCGGCGAGGATTTCACCCTGATCCATATCCGCGATCAGCGATTCGCGGACCGAATCTGAAACCTCGAGCAGGATTTCGCCGTCGCGGTCAGCCTTCACCAGCTGCCAGACGGTGAGGCGATCCTCCAGCGGCAGCGCTTCCAGGATGTAGGCGATGTCCGCTGGATGCAGCCCATCCAGCTGCCGCTGCAATTCAGCCAGATGCTGCCGGTGCAGCAGGTTGTCCACCAAATCCTGGTGCGGGCCATGCTGGCTATGCGCGACCTGTTCGACCAGCTTGTGCCGGCGCAGCAGATCGATGATTGCATCCAGTTGCTCGTGCAACCGGTGGGCGGAGCCGCGGGCCTCCGCCTCGCTCATGCCAGAACCAGCAGTACGCAGGCCTGGGCGGCGATACCTTCGCCACGCCCGGTAAAGCCGAGCTTCTCCGTAGTGGTGGCTTTGACGCTGATACGCTCGACTTCGCAACCCAGCTCTTCAGCGATGCATTCGCGCATCGCCTGCGCATGCGGGCCGACCTTCGGCAGCTCGCAGATCACCGTGATGTCGGCGTTACCGATTGCGTAGCCTTGCTCGCGCATCAGGGTGGCCGCATGGCGCAGGAAGATCCGGCTTTCGGCACCGCGCCAGCGTTCCTGCGACGGCGGAAAATGGCGACCGATGTCGCCCAGCGCCAGCGCACCGAAGATCGCATCGCACAGGGCATGGATCGCCACATCGCCATCCGAATGCGCCACTACGCCATGGCTATGCGGCACACGCACGCCGCCCAGCATGATGTGATCACCATCGCCGAAGGCGTGTACGTCGAAACCCTGGCCGATCCGCATCATGCGCCTGCTCTCCTCAAAGCGTCTTGCCCAGAAGGAACTCGGCCAGCGCGAAATCGCTGGCCGTCGTCACCTTGATATTGTCCTCGGCCCCTTCGACGAGCAATGGGGCGAAGCCTGCATGCTCCATTGCCATCGCCTCGTCGCTGACCTTCAGCCCGCGCGCAGCGGCGACGCGCAACGCGGCTGCCAGTTCCGCGCGGCGGAACATCTGCGGCGTGAACGCACGCCAGCGCTCGTCGCGCGGCTCGGTGATCTGGCTATGGCCCGACGCATCGGCGCGCTTCAGCGTATCGCGCAACGGCGCACCCAACAGGCCACCGCCCGCTGCCGTGCCCAACTCGATAAGACGACTGATGTCTGCCATTCGCACGCAGGGACGCGCTGCATCGTGCACCAGTACGAATGCATCACCGACAATGTCCGCGGGCAATGCCTCCACGCCAGCCAGCACTGAATCGCAGCGCTCTGCGCCACCGACGGTTGTGCGTACCGGCTTGCCGCCAAGCTGATCGATACCCGACCAGAGTTCATCGTCCGCCCCAAGCACCACCATCAAGCCGGCAATGCGCGGGTGCGCCGACAGCCGCTCCAGCGTATGCAGGATCAAAGGCCGGCCAGCCAGTGACAGATATTGCTTGGGAATATCCCCGCCGACCCGGGCGCCACGCCCGGCCGCCGGAACCACACACCACAGTGACGTCATGCTCACTGCCCGCTGTTGTTGCTATTGGCTGGCGGCGCCACGCTGCTGGCGGCGCCGGGCTTCTCGACTACCTGATAGAAGGTCTCACCCGGACGGACCAGACCCAGCTCGGCGCGTGCGCGGGCTTCCACCGCCTGCTCGCCGTGCTTGAGATCATCCACGTCCGCACCCAGCGCCTGATTGCGCTGGAGCAGCCGCTGGTTGTCCTCGGTCTGCTTCTTCACCGCGGCGCGTAGGGTTTCCACTTCGTGCACGCCACCGTTGCCGGTCCACAGTTTGATCTGTAGACCGATCAGGACCAGGAGCAAGATCAGGGCGATCCAGCGCAGCATGGGCCGTCCGTTGCCTCGATCAGCCCGGCAGGCTGCTCAGATTCGGGAAGGCGTTGCGACCGGCATAACGCGCGGCGGCACCGAGCTGTTCTTCAATACGCAGCAACTGGTTGTACTTGGCCACACGATCGGTACGGCACAGCGAACCCGTCTTGATCTGGGTCGCGGTGGTCGCCACGGCGATGTCGGAAATGGTGGTGTCCTCGGTCTCGCCCGAGCGATGCGACACGATCGCGGCGTACTTGGCAGCGTCGGCCATGGCGATGGCTTCCAGCGTTTCCGACAGGGTGCCGATCTGGTTGACCTTGATCAGGATCGCGTTGGCGATCTTCTTCTCGATGCCTTCGCGGAAGATCGCCGGGTTGGTCACGAACAGATCGTCACCGACCAGCTGTACCTTGTTGCCGATAGCGTCGGTCAGCAGCTTCCAGCCATCCCAGTCGCCTTCGGCCATGCCGTCTTCGATGGTCACGATCGGATACTGCTTCGACCAGCTGGCCAGCAGGTCGACGAACTGCGGCGGGGTATAGACCTTGCCCTCGCCTTCCAGGTCGTACTTGCCGTCCTTGAAGAACTCCGAACTGGCTACGTCGAGGCCGAGCAGAATCTCGCTGCCGATCTTGTAGCCGGACTTGTTGACCGCCTCGAGGATGGTGTCCAGCGCCTCGATGTTGGAACGCAGGTTCGGCGCAAAGCCGCCCTCGTCACCCACCGCCGTGTTCAGGCCCTTGCCCTTCAGCACGCTCTTGAGCGCGTGGAAGATTTCGGTGCCGGCACGCAGCGACTCGGCAAAGCTCGGCAGACCGACCGGCAGCACCATGAATTCCTGCACGTCGACGTTGTTATCCGCGTGCGCACCGCCGTTGATGATGTTCATCATCGGCACCGGCAGCGCGCCGGGCTTGCCGTTGGAGAGGTATTTCCACAGCGGCTCGCCGCGCGCGGCGGCCACGGCGTGCGCCGCTGCCATCGAAACGCCGAGCAGCGCATTCGCACCCAGGCGGCCCTTGTTCGGCGTGCCGTCGAGCACAATCAGCTTACTGTCCAGGCCCGTCTGGTCGGCCGCATCGAAACCCTTGAGCGCGCCGGCGATCTCACCGTTGACGTTCGCCACCGCGTTCTTCACGCCCTTGCCGAGATAGCGCGACTTGTCGCCATCACGCAGCTCGACTGCCTCGCGCGTGCCGGTTGAGGCGCCGCTCGGCACCGCCGCGCGACCGAAGCCGCCGCCCGCCAGGGTCACTTCCGCTTCGAGCGTAGGGTTGCCGCGGGAGTCGAGGATTTCACGGGCGTGAATACGGGTGATTTCAGTGCTCATGGAGTTCCTTGGAATGCAAAATTACGCAATAAAGATGAGGACGCAAAACAGCACAAGAAAAAGCAGATTCAAAAGCAGTCCGAGGCGCGCATAAAACTTGCGCTGCGCGGGACGCCATCCGGCCACCAGCCCCAGCACGAGGCCAAGCAGCGCAGCCGGCCAGGCAAACAGTGCCCCATACATCACTCCTGCAAAGAGGAGGTAGATCGAATTTTTGTCCGATGCTGACGAGCCCACGGCCAGGCCAAGTAACCCCAGGACGAGAGGACCAAGCAGCGCAACAAGACCAAGCGCGAAGGAAGCTATACCCCACTTCGAGTGCTTGGGAAACGAGGTTGTCGCGATGCTCGCCTCGGCCATGTCGCGATTCATTGGCTTTCTAGAAAGCCATGTCGCTTCGTGACCTGATCCAACTCGAGCAGGGTTTCCAGCAAGGCCTCCATCTTGCCCAGCGGCCAGGCATTTGGACCGTCGCTGAGCGCCTTGTCCGGATCCGGATGGGTTTCGGCGAATAGGCCGGCCACGCCGACCGCAATCGCCGCGCGCGCCAGCACCGGCACGAACTCACGCTGACCACCTGAACTAGTGCCTTGGCCACCCGGCAACTGCACCGAATGGGTCGCGTCGAACACCACCGGGCAACCGGTCTCGCGCATCACCGCAAGCGAGCGCATATCCGATACCAGATTGTTGTAGCCAAAGCTGGCGCCGCGCTCGCACACCAGGATGTTGTCGTTGCCGACGTCCTTGGCCTTCGCGACGACGTGCTTCATATCCCACGGCGCCAGGAACTGGCCTTTCTTGATATTCACCGGCTTGCCGGCACGCGCCACGGCCTGGATGAAATCCGTCTGGCGGCACAGGAAAGCCGGCGTCTGCAGCACGTCCACCACCGAAGCGACTTCGGCAAACGGGGTGTACTCGTGCACGTCGGTCAGCACCGGCACACCGATCTGGCGCTTCACTTCGCCAAGAATACGCAGGCCTTCTTCCATGCCCGGCCCGCGAAAGCTATTGCCGGAGGAACGGTTGGCCTTGTCGAAGCTGGACTTGAAGATGAAATTGATGCCGAGCTTGCCGGTGATTTCCTTCAACTTGCCAGCGGTATCGAGCTGCAATTGTTCGGATTCAACCACACACGGGCCGGCGATCACGAACAACGGTTGATCCAGCCCTACTTCGAACCCGCACAACTTCATGCCACGGACTCCTTGGCCAGATGCTCACCGTCGCGCACCGTCTTGTACTCGCGCGCGGCGCGCACGAAGCCGATGAACAGCGGGTGGCCATCGCGTGGCGTGGAGGTGAATTCCGGATGCGCCTGGCAGCCGAGGAACCACGGGTGCTTCTGCTGCGGCAGTTCGACAATCTCCACCAGCAGATCGTCCATCGACTTGCCGGAGACCACCATGCCCAGGTCTTCGAACGACTGGCGATAACGGTTGTTGAACTCGTAGCGATGGCGATGGCGCTCGCGCACCACTTCCTGGCCGTACATCTCGCGCGCCAGGGTGCCGGCCTTGAGGCGGCACTCCTGCGCACCCAGGCGCATGGTGCCGCCCAGATCCGAGCGCTCGGTGCGCTGTTCCACTTCGCCGGTGGCGGTGGTCCATTCGGTGATCAGAGCGATTACTGGGTTGCCGGTATTGCGGTCGTTCTCGCTGGAGTCGGCATCGGGAAGGCCAGCCACATTGCGGGCGAAATCCACCACCGCCGCATGCATGCCATAGCAAATGCCGAAATACGGCACGCCATGCTCGCGCGCATATTTGGCTGCCAGCACCTTGCCCTCGAAGCCACGCTTGCCGAAGCCGCCCGGCACCAGGATCGCGTCGACCCCGCCCAGCACTTTGGCAGCGCCTTCGGCTTCGACCTGCTCGGAATCCACCCACTGCAGATTCACGCGCGTCTGCTGCTTGATGCCGCCATGGCGCAGCGCCTCGCCCAGGGACTTGTAGGCGTCCTTGTGCTCGACGTACTTGCCGACGATGGCGACGTTGATCTCGTCTTTCGGATGCTCCACCGCATCCACGGTGCGCTGCCAGGCGGAGAGATCGGCCGGGCCGGCGGCGAGGCCGAGCTTCTTGACCACGATGTCGTCCAGCCCCTGCTTGTGTAGCCACAGCGGCTGCTTGTAGATGATGTCGACGTCGGCGGCGCTGATCACCGCCTGCTCCGGCACGTTGGTGAACAGAGCGATCTTGCGGCGCTCGCCGTCCGGCAGCTGCTGCTCGCAGCGGCACAGCAGCACGTCCGGCTGGATACCGATGGAACGCAGTTCCTTCACGGAATGCTGGGTCGGCTTGGTTTTGATCTCGCCGGCGGCCTTGATGTACGGCACCAGGGTCAGATGCATGAACAGCACCTTCTCCGGACCGTGCTCAATGCGCAGCTGACGGATCGCCTCGAGGAACGGCAGCGATTCGATATCGCCCACCGTGCCGCCGATCTCCACCAGCGCCACATCGAAGCCACGAGTGGCCTCGTGGATGCAGTGCTTGATCTCGTCGGTGATGTGCGGGATCACCTGCACGGTAGCGCCGAGGTAATCGCCGCGGCGTTCCTTGCGGATTACCGATTCGTAGATCTTGCCGGTGGTGATGGAGTTCTTGCCGGTCAGGCGGGTGTGGACGAAACGCTCGTAGTGACCCAGATCCAGGTCGGTCTCCGCGCCGTCGTCGGTCACATAGACCTCGCCGTGCTGGAAGGGACTCATGGTGCCCGGATCCACGTTGATGTACGGGTCGAGCTTCATCATGGTGACCGAGAGGCCACGCGCTTCCAGAATGGAAGCCAGCGACGCCGCGGCGATGCCCTTGCCAAGAGAGGACACCACACCGCCGGTGACGAAAATCAGGGGGGTCATGGGATGCAGCCGTGCTGGAAATCGGCATTTTAGCGGAGGTTGCTCCGTGCCGCGAGTGATCCGTAGAAAATTCCCACACGGATTCATGCAATACCCCGAAAATCGCGTGCAGGCGGACTGCTAGCATGAACGGATGAGCCAAGCCATTCCCTCTCGCCTCGCCGCCCTGCGGCAGACCATGCGCCAGCACGGCGTTACCGCCTGCCTGATCCCCAGCGCCGATCCGCACCTTTCCGAATATCTACCCGCGCACTGGCAGGCACGCGCTTGGCTGTCCGGCTTTACCGGCTCGGCCGGCATCCTGGTGGTGACCCAGAGCCATGCGGGCCTGTGGACCGATTCGCGCTACTTCGCCCAGGCCGAAAAGGAATTGGCTGACAGCGGCATCGGGTTGATGAAACAGCGCGTGGCGCATACGCCTGAGCATCTCGAATGGCTGCAGCAACACGTAGGTGAAGGCGAGGTGCTCGCCGCGGCCGGTGACAGCTTGGCGCTGACCACCCAGCGCCAGATCGAACACCGTTTCATCGAGACCGGCGCCCGCCTGCGCACCGATCTGGATCTGCCTGGCGCCATCTGGACTGATCGGCCGCCCTTACCGGCCGCGCTGGTCATCGAGCACGCGCTGCGCTATGCCAGCGTATCCCGCGCCGACAAGTTCACGCGCCTGCGCAGCGCGATGCGCAAGCTCGGTGCCAGTCACCATCTAATATCCAGCCTGGATGATATCGCCTGGCTGACCAACCTGCGCGGCAGCGATGTGGAGTGCAACCCGGTCTTCCTTTCGCACCTGCTGGTCGCCGCCGATGGGCGCGCCACCTTGTTCATCGGTCGCGGCAAGCTGAGCGATGCCCTGGTTGCCGCCTTGGCTGCCGATGGCGTCCTGCTCGCCGACTACGCCACAGTCACCGATGCGCTGGGCGAGCTGGGCGCGAATGACAGCCTGTTGCTGGATCCTGCCCGCGTAGTCAGCGCCATCGCCGCGGCGATCCCGCCGGCGGTCCGGCGCATCGAGACAGCCAATCCTTCCACCTCGCACAAAGCGCGCAAGGGCGAGGCGGAGCTGGATCACATCCGCGAAGTCATGCGCCGCGACGGCGCCGCCCTGGTGCGGGCCTTCCGCCGCCTGGAAGAACGCCTGATCGTCGGCATGACCCAGACCGAGCTGGACGTGGATACGCTGTTGCGCGAGGAACGCTCCGCCCAGCCCGACTTTGTCGGCGAGAGCTTTGCCACCATCGCCGGCTACCAGGCCAACGGCGCGCTGCCGCATTACCGGGCCACGCCGGAAAGCCACAGCACGCTTAAACCGCAGGGACTGCTGCTGGTCGATTCTGGCGGCCAGTACCTGGGCGGGACCACCGATATCACCCGTGTGCTGGCGCTGGGCGAGACCACGCCCGAACAGCGCCGCGATGCCACCCTGGTCATGAAGGGGCTGATCGCCCTCTCCCGCGCACGCTTTCCCAAAGGTGCCAACGGTCCGCAGCTCGATGCACTGGCGCGCGCGCCGCTATGGGCCAGCGGCATGGACTACGGCCATGGCACCGGTCATGGTGTGGGCTTCTTCCTCAATGTGCATGAGGGCCCACAGAGCATCCGTCCACCGGTATCGGGTGGCGCACTGGTTGCGCTGGAGCCAGGCATGATCACTTCGATCGAGCCGGGCCTGTACAAGCCCGGCCGGCACGGCATCCGCCACGAAAACCTGGCTGTGGTGGTGGAAGCCGATCTCACCGAATTCGGTGAGTTCTACGCCTTCGAAGCGCTGACCCTGTGCCCATTTGACCGCCGCGCGCTGGAGCCCAGCCTACTCAACCCCGAAGAACGCGCCTGGCTGGACGACTACCACGCCACCGTGCGCGCCGCGCTCAGCCCACTACTGGAAGATGCCGATCTGCTGTGGCTGGAGCGGCACTGCGCGCCGCTCTGACCGGAAACCCCACGAAGACTATGCTCGACCTTCTCAGCGGCACGCTCGACTTCGGCGACGGCAACGGGCTCCACCCCGATACCACGCTCGAGCAATTCGAACGCATGCCGGTCTGCCGCACCCTGCAACTGCATCGCAACCCGCACGTCGCCGATCTGCTGAGCTTTCATGGCTGGCAGGAGATCGCCGGTTCTCTCACCTTTAAAGTCGCGCTGTCTTTTTGCGCCGGAGGGGTTGATCGGCTGACGATGTCTTTGAGCAATGGGCCGATGAGTCCGTTCGACTGGGATCGCGTCACCGAATCGCTGCTGAAAGACGAAATCCGGGTTCTGAAGGGCTTTGTCAGGTCACAGCTCGGGCGACCGGCCGATCGCTCCACGTATCCCCATGCTCCGGCTTTCGGGGATATCTGGGTACTCCCCTGGGGCGAGCTCAGCGCACACGGCGAGCCCCGGTCTTTCACCTCCGGCATCTACCTCACTCCGAACCACCGCATCGGCAAGGCTTATTGAAAGACCCACCGATGGACGCTTGACCCACCGAGCCCTGCCCGGCCATGCTCCCCCGCCTTCACCGCAGAACCCCCACCCCGCATGAGCAGTCGCTACAACGCCGCCGATATTGAAGTCCTCTCCGGTCTTGACCCGGTCAAGCGCCGGCCGGGCATGTACACGGACACCAGCCGCCCGAACCATCTGGCGCAGGAAGTCATCGATAACTCGGTGGACGAGGCGCTGGCCGGCCACGCCAGCGCGATCGATGTGATCCTGCACAACGACGGCTCGGTGGAAGTCAGCGACGACGGCCGCGGCATGCCGGTAGACATCCATCCGGAAGAAGGCATTCCGGGCGTGGAGCTGATCCTCACGCGCCTGCATGCGGGCGGCAAATTCTCCGGCAAGAACTACAACTTCTCCGGTGGCCTGCATGGCGTGGGCGTGTCCGTGGTGAATGCGCTGTCCAACCGGGTGGAAGTCACCATCCGCCGCGACGGCAATGAATACCGCATGGCCTTTGAGCACGGCGATCGCGTCAGCGAGCTGGAAATCATCGGCAGCGTACCGAAGAAGAAGACCGGCACCACCGTACGCTTCTGGCCAGAGGCGAAGTACTTCGATTCGCCCAAGATCTTGCTGTCCAAGCTCAAGCACCTGCTGCGCGCCAAAGCCGTGCTGTGCGCTGGCCTCAATGTAAAGCTCACTGACGAAGCCAGCGGCGAAGTCGTCGAATGGCATTACGAAGATGGCCTGCGCGACTACCTGCGCGGCGAACTCGAAGGTGCCGATGCGCTGCCGTCGGAGCTCTATGTGCACCATGTGGCCCGTGAAACCGAGGGCCTGGATGTCGCCCTCGCCTGGCTGCCAGAAGGCGAGTTGGTGCAGGAGAGCTACGTCAACCTGATTCCGACCGCGCAAGGCGGCACCCACGTCAACGGCCTGCGCAGCGGCCTGACTAACGCCATCCGCGAGTTCTGCGACATCCGCAATCTATTGCCGCGTGGCGTAAAGCTGGCGCCGGAAGATGTGTGGGAGCGCCTGGCTTTTGTGCTCTCCACCAAGCTGCAGGACCCGCAGTTCGCCGGACAGACCAAAGAACGCCTGTCCTCGCGTAATGCGGCCGCCTTGGTTGAGAACGTGGTGCACGACGCCTTCAGCCTGTGGCTGAACCAGAACGTGGAACTGGGCGAACGTATCGCCCAGCTCGCCATCGAGCGCGCCAGCGCGCGCCTGAAGGCCTCCAAGCAGGTCATCCGCAAAAAGATCACCCAGGGTCCCGCCCTGCCCGGCAAGCTGGCCGATTGCACCGCTACCGATCTCAGCCGCACCGAACTGTTCCTGGTGGAGGGCGACTCCGCCGGCGGCAGCGCCAAGCAGGCTCGCGACAAAGAGTTCCAGGCGATCCTTCCGCTGCGCGGCAAGATCCTCAATACCTGGGAAGTGGAGTCCGGCTCGGTGCTCGCCTCTGAGGAAGTGCAC
The DNA here is from genome assembly GCF_900114495.1 of Dyella sp. OK004. Lineage (GTDB taxonomy): Bacteria > Pseudomonadota > Gammaproteobacteria > Xanthomonadales > Rhodanobacteraceae > Dyella_D. The sequence continues at coordinate 799,404 of NZ_FOZI01000003.1, forward strand.
AACCTCGCCATCGCCATCGGCTGCGATCCAGGCAAGGACGATCTCAGCGGCCTGCGCTACGGCAAGGTCATCATCCTCGCCGACGCGGACTCCGACGGCCTGCACATCGCCACCCTGCTCAGCGCGCTGTTCCTGCGCCATTTCCCGTCACTGGTGCGCGAAGGCCACGTGTTCGTGGCGATGCCGCCGCTGTTCCGTGTCGACGTGGGTAAGCAGGTGTTCTATTGCCTCGACGAAAACGAAAAAGTCGCGATGCTGCAACGGATCGAGCGCGAAAAGATAAAGGGCCAGGTCAGCACCACCCGCTTCAAGGGCCTGGGCGAAATGAACCCTTCGCAGTTGCGCGAGTCTACGATCCACCCCGATACCCGCCGCCTAGTGCAACTGACGGTGGAAGACGGCGAAGGTACGGCCAAGCTGATGGACATGCTGCTTGCCAAGAAGCGCGCCAGCGACCGCAAGGCATGGCTCGAGGAAAAGGGCGACCTGGCCACGCTCGAAGTCTAGCGATACCCGTTTCACCGGCGCCGCGATGGGGACGGCGCCGGGATCACCCATGGAAGGTTTCCCCATCATGAAGAAGTGCCTCTGGCTATCCCTCTGCCTGTCGTGCGTCGCAGGCTGCTCCGCGTTCAAACCCACTTCGGCCGTCAACGGCCATGTCGTGCCCGAGTCGAAAATGACCAAGGGCCAATGGGTGGAGTCCGATCCCAATCGCATCGCGAACCTGGAGATCCGGGACAATCTGGCGACGCTGTATCAGCTGATGGACAAGCTCTATAAGCGCAACCCGTCGCAATGGAAAAAGAGCGGTGCCACCTCGCAGGCGCGAGCCGAAGCACGGGTAAAGCAGGCCATCGAGACGCGACAGCCACTGCCCGGCCTGGATGGCCAACGCGATATTGCCGCCATGACGCTGGCGCTCGATACGACCTACGCTGGCGACCGCGTGGGCACCTTGATCTACGGCCTGGGCGACATGCTTGTCACCGCCCACGGTGGCAAGACCCGTCTCTATCTGATCGATGGTGTAGATGCCCAACGTGTATACAACGCCGCGCGCAACGTGGAGATCACCATGTGGATGCTTGCGCAGCGCAAAGGCAAAGACGGCCAGCCCTTGCTGGTTTCCAATGAACTCTCCGAAAGCGGCCGCAACCTCAGCTTCGAACGCCTGTTCGGCACCATGATCGGCCGCACCGACCTGGTTGCCGAGTTTGCCGCAGAAAAATACCGTCGCTCGGCGATCAATTATGTGCAGAGCTTTCTGGGCGGCCAGTTCCTGCAATTCCTGCCGGTGCAGTCACTGTCCGGCGCAGCCTCCGCAGCGCAATGAACCCGTACGGACTAGGCAGACCCCGAGCACTGGCTCTAAGGTAGCGCGCATCCCCCCCCCAAGGGCTCTCCGCATGTTGGTGCCACCACTCAACCTCCAGCGCTGGATCGACGAACACCGCCACCTGCTCAAGCCGCCGGTGGGCAACAAGTGCATCGTGGACGGCGACTTCATCGTGATGATCGTCGGCGGCCCCAATGCGCGCACCGACTACCACTACGACGAAGGTCCCGAGTTCTTCTTCCAGCTAGAAGGCGAGATGGTGCTGAAGGTGCAGGACGAAGGCGTGGCGCGCGATATCCCGATCCGCGCCGGCGAGATGTTCTACTTGCCACCACGCGTGCCTCACTCGCCACAACGCATGCCGGAATCCATCGGCCTGGTGATCGAACGCCGCCGACTGGCGAACGAGAGGGACGGCTTGCTGTGGTTCTGCCAGCAGTGCAACCACAAGCTGTATGAGGAGTACTTCACCCTCGAGAGTATCGAGAACGACTTTCCTCCCGTGTTCGAGCGCTTCTATCGTTCGCCCGACGCCCGCACCTGCACGCAGTGCGGGCAACTGCACCCCGCGCCGGCTAAATACGAATCGGCGTAGACGCAGACTGCAGCCACTTGCTCGCCATGCGCCGCAGCGATTCGTCGGCGCTTGCGTCACCAGCGATTTCCCGGATCGGCCGCCAGGCCAGGGCCAGCGATTCCTCGCTGATCGCGAAGGCTTCGCTGCCCGTCGCACGCACCACGTAACGCACGTCGTAATGCCAATGACCTGGTTCACTGCCGCGCTCGGGAATCCAGTGGCAATCGAGGTCGAACAGTGCCGGCTCTACGGAAAGATCCGTCAGTCCGGACTCCTCCTCCGCCTCACGTAATGCCACACGCGCCAGATCGGTGTCGCCATCGGCGTGACCACCCAGCTGCAGCCAGCGATTGAGCTTCCGGTGATGCGTCAGCAATACACGCTCGCCGTCCGCGCTGACCAGCCAGGACGAGGCCGTGAAATGACCGACGAGATGCTCGCGATGAAAGACCGACGACGAGGAGCGCAAAAAATCGGCGAACTTTGTCGCGCTGACCTCTTCATGCCAGCGCTGATCGTAACGGTGAAATTCGTCTAGCAGGAAATGAACGTCATTCATATCGAAAACAATAAAAATTCATCAGTGGAAAGAGACTGCGCAAGCATAATAAAACACCCTTAATTTAGGACCGTTTCCATATATTGCGCACGGCCATGCAAACTTAACATCGACGTCAAATCGTCATGACGGCGAATGCGTTGATGCGAACAAAATGGCCATATATAAATTCTCGATTTTTACGACCCTCGCTTTGTCGGCCATCGGCGGGACGGCGTATGCCAACGACCACTCGCTGGAGAATCTCAGCTTTACCGGACCATTGCTGACGCCTGGCGCAGTCGCCCTGCCGCCAGGAACAATAAATGTCGAGCCCTATCTCGTCTATGCCGACGATCATGTTGTCTACGATGCACATGGTCATCGACACACCACACCTTCTGGCACGCGGTCCTGGACATGGCTCGTGCCTACCACCATCGGAATCACCGATCGCTTTAGTGCCGCCGTTACGATAGGCGCCGTATCGGCGGCGTCCGCAGGCATGCATACGAATGGCGCGAGGATTGCGGATACCACTCTGAAGCTGCAGTACATGCTACTGGCGCCCAGCGATGACGGTACGCGCCCAGCGGTCTCTATAGCTTATGCCCATCGCTTTCCCACCGGCGCCTTCGACCATCTCGATGCGAATCCGCTGAACGGCTCGGGCAATGGCGCCAACGTAGATACCCTCTCGCTCTTCGCGCAGAAGGTTGCATGGATGCCAAACGGCCGCCCTCTGCGCATGCGTACCTACCTGGCATGAAGTCCCACACCACGCCGGATCAACCTGAGGGACGTCAGTGTCTACGACACACCACCGGGCTTCCACGGCCATGCCTACCAGGGGAAATCATTGAGCGTCAGCAGCTCCCTCGAGTACAGCATCGATCGGCACTGGGGTATCGCTATGGATTTCGTATGGGATTACGCCGACAGCACCCGCGTCAACGGCTCCTATACTCCCATGGATGGCACGACCGCATCTTTGAAGCGTAACGATCCCTCGCGCTGGGTCTATAGCGTCGCCCCCGCAGTGGAATACAACATCAATGACTCCATTGGCGTCATCGCAGGCGTACAAGCCAGCCTCACTGGTCGCCGCAACCAGGCTTTTGTCCAACCTCAGGTGGCGCTGAACATGGTCTTCTGATGGAAAAACGCTCCTCTGCCCACGATGGGCGTCCCACAAAACGTCTCGGAGTCCTAGCCGCAATGCAACTTGTACCGGCGCGCCGCGCTGGGCTATGGTGGGTGAATCGCCTCGGTGGGAGGGGCGGGCATCAAGCAAGCTGAGACATACTTTTTAGCCGCGCCATCTAAGAACAACAAACGCAACAATTTGGGGGAGAGACATGCTGAAAAATTTATTCGCGACGACGTCGATTTCGGCATCACCTAACGCCGGAGAACTTCCTGACGTCGGCGCACACGGCGAAGCTACCCTCAAGCGCGCGCTGACTGCCCGCCACCTGGTGATGCTGGGCATTGGCGCCATCATCGGCGCAGGTATCTTCGTGATTACCGGCCAGGCCGCCGCTCAGCATGCCGGCCCAGCCATCGTGCTCAGCTTCGTGCTTGCGGGCTTCGCCTGCGCGCTGGCGGCACTTTGCTACGCAGAGTTCGCCGCGATGCTGCCGGTATCGGGCAGCGCCTACTCCTATTCCTATGCCACGCTGGGTGAGTACGTCGCCTGGTTCGTCGGCTGGAGCCTGGTACTGGAGTACCTGTTCACCGTCGCCACCGTGGCGGCCGGCTGGTCAGGCTACTTCAACAAGCTGCTGTCACTGATAAGCGGCTGGGTCGGCCATGACGTGAGCCTGCCGCAAGTGCTGGCGTCCGCGCCGTTCACCGTGGTGGATGGGCATATCCAGGCCACAGGCATGCTGATCAACCTGCCGGCCGTGGCGATCATCGCCGCCATCACCGGCCTGTGCTACGTCGGCATCACCCAGTCGGCCTTCGTCAATTCGATCATCGTGGCGATCAAGGTGACGGTGATCCTGCTGTTCATCGCCTTCGCCGCGAAGTACGTGAACCCGGACAACTGGCACCCCTTCATCCCGGCCAACGAAGGCGCATCCAAGTACGGCTGGAGCGGCGTCGGTCGCGCAGCAGCCATCGTGTTCTTCTCCTACATCGGCTTCGATGCGGTCTCCACCGCGGCAGCCGAGGCCAAGAATCCACAGCGAGATATGCCCATCGGTATTCTCGGCTCGCTGGTGGTCTGCACCATCCTCTACATCATCGTCGCCGGCATCCTCACCGGTATCGCCGATTTCCGCCTGCTGGGCACGCCTGAGCCTGTCGCCACGGCGCTGGACAACTATCCGACCCTGCACTGGCTGCAGATCATCGTGGTGATCGGTGCAGTAACCGGGCTGAGCTCGGTGATCCTGGTGATGCTGATGGGTCAGCCGCGCATCTTCTATTCGATGGCACGCGACGGACTGATCCCGGCGGTTTTCGGCCGCATCCACAAGAAGTTCCGCACGCCGCATGTGGGCACCGTCGTGGTGGGCGTGCTGGCTGCTCTCCTGGGTGGCATGTTCAACATCGGCGTGTTGGGCGAGATGGTCGCCATGGGCACCCTGCTCGCCTTCGCCACCGTGTGCATCGGCGTACTGGTGCTGCGCTATACCCGCCCCGAACTGCCTCGCGCGTTCCGCGTGCCGGTGCCGTGGCTGGTCTGCCCGCTTGGTGCCCTGGCTTGCATGGCGCTGTTTCTGCAGTCGTTCGTCGAGCACTGGCGCTGGATGCTGGCCTGGATCGCGATCGGCCAGGTGATCTACTTCTTCTACGGCTACTCGCACAGCAAGTTGCGCAAGCCCGCCGCATAATCGCTCCAGAAGGCCGGCTTCGAGCCGGCCTTCTGCTTTTATCGGGCACCCATGCCCCGACACCACGCTCCACCAGGTTCGCCCATGCTCAAACAGCTTCTCGCTCGCAAGACCGATTTCTCCGACGCTGACGACAGCCACGGCGGCCCCAGCCTGCGCCGCACGCTCGGCCCTTGGGGCGTCACAGCCCTGGGCATTGGCGCGGTGATCGGCACCGGCATCTTCGTGGTTACCGGCCAGGCCGCCGCGGAGCACGCGGGCCCGGCGGTGCTGATCTCCTTCATGCTCGCGGCGATCTGCAGTGGCTTCACCGCGCTGTGCTACGCCGAATTCGCCACGCTGATCCCGATCTCGGGTAGCTCCTACTCCTACGCCTATGCCACCCTCGGCGAAGTGGTGGCATGGTTCATCGGCTGGAACATGGTGCTGGAATACGGCATCTCCGCTTCGGCGGTAGCCGCCAGCTGGACCGGCTACTTCACCAGCCTGCTCGATCATGTCGGCGTCCATCTGCCGATCGCACTGACCGAAGCGCCATTGGCTTTCAGCAATGGGCACCTGGTTAGCACCGGGCACATCATGAATCTGCCGGCGGTAGCGATCGTGCTGGCGCTTACGTGGCTTTGCTACGTCGGCATCCGCGAGTCGTCGGGGCTCAACGTGCTGATGGTGATGCTCAAGGTCGGCCTGATCATCGTGGTGGTCGTCGCGGGCTACCGCTACGTCGATCCCGCCAACTGGCACCCGTTCGTGCCGGCGTCCGAAGGACCCGGCAAGTACGGCTGGTCCGGCATCATGCGCGGCGCCGCGATGGTGTTCTTCGCTTACATCGGCTTCGAGGCGACATCCACCGCCGCGCAGGAATGCAAGAACCCGCAGAAGGATCTGCCCTTTGGCACTCTGGTCTCGCTAGTAATCTGCACTGTGTTGTATCTGGCGATGGCCGCCGTGCTGACCGGATTGATCTCTTACACCCAGCTGGGTACCAGCGAGCCGGTAGTGACGGCAATCAGGGCGCATCCAGAACTGGGCTGGCTGCGGCTGATTGTGGAGATCGGCGCACTGATCGGCCTGTCCTCGGTAATCCTGGTGATGATCATCGCGCAGCCGCGCATCTTCATGATCATGTCGCGCGATGGTCTGTTGCCGCCGGTATTCAACCGCATCCATCCGAAGCACCGCACGCCGCATCTCAACACACTGATCACCGGTGCCGGCATCGCCATTCTCGCCGCGGTGTTTCCGCTCGATCTGCTGGCCGACCTCACCTCGATGGGCACATTGATCGCTTTCGTGGCGGTATGTGCGGGCGTGCTGATCCTGCGCTACACCTCACCCGAACTACCGCGCCTGTTTCGTGTGCCCGCCGCGTGGTTCATCTGCCCCGCCGGAGTGGTCAGTTGCGTGGCCCTGCTGTCCTTCATGGCCTGGTTCAACTGGCTGTTGATGATCACCTGGACCGTGATCGGCCTGGTGATTTATTTCGGTTACGGCGTCCGCCACAGCAAGTTGCGCCAACGCCTCTAAGGGAAATTTCGCTGAACTGGCGTTATCTTCCGTAAAAATCGGGCTTTTTGGACAAAAAGCCCGAAATAGCCATCTATTCCCAAAAGTCGTCAATTCATACTCATTGTTGACACCGAATCACGAATTATCGTGCAACTCATTGTATTAAATGAATTTAACGAGACTTTTTCGGGATTTTTTTTAGTACCGGCTGCCCCAATCGCTCTTGCCGGGAGTATGATCTTCAGTCCGTGGGTTGATCACTTGGCAGTGGGCCCCGGATTGCCGCCCGGCGCGTCAGGCGGGTCAGCTCCTTGGCCTGACGCGTCTGGGCAGCATCTTCTCCTTCCGGCAGATCATCCGATCGCCGATGATTTTCTTGGTTGTCTTTCTTTCACGTCGCACGCCATCGGCGACGTCCGCGTGCGCGCAAGCAACACGCAAAAAAGAAAGGCCGGCATTTCAGCCGGCCTTCGGTGTTGCGATGAGCGAGAGTCGTCAGGCCTTCTTCGGCGAGTGCGATACGCACCAGCCCTTCGCATTCACCGACTTGCCCGGGAACAACTGACACGGGCCGTAACCGCTGGGGCCACCGGAGTAGAACTGGCAATTGGCGCAAGTATCGCCCGGCTTGTGCTTGGCATCCTTGCTGCTGCCGGCGTCTTCCACATAACCCAAAGCCTTGGCGGTCGGATCCGACTCCGCTACGTGCGGCAGGTCGGCAGCGCGCGCAAAACGCGGCAGGGTTCCGATCGCTACCGCCGCGGCAGCCGTTCCCGCGGCAGCCTTGAGAAAGCGGCGACGCGATTCGATATCTTTTTCTTGCGACATTGGCCAAACCTCCGTCTTGGGACATCTTCGCCGCACTCTGCGGCGAATCCGGCAGCCATGGTAACTCTCCCGGCAAAATTCATCCTGACTTGCGAGAATGGCTCGCATTCGAGGAAAGCCGCCCAGGGGCGGCATGTTATAGTCGCACTCCGTTTGGACGTCCATTCCGCATGAGCCAGGTCCTTCCCGCCACGATTTCCCCTGCCCTGTTCGCGGAGCGCGCAGACGCGATTGCCGACGCCGCGCGCGAACTCGCTGCCGCCGGCTGGACACCCGCAACCAGCAGCAATTTCTCGATGCGCCTGGATGCGGACCACGCAGCCATCACGATCTCCGGTCGCGATAAAGGCAAGCTGGGCCGCGACGACATCATGCTGATCGACATGCATGGCAAGGCCGTCGGCACCGATGCGCGCCCGAGTGCTGAGACCGATCTGCATACGCAGATCTATCGCCGTTATCCCGAGATGAATGCGGTGCTGCATACTCATTCGCGCACCCAGAGCGTAGCTTCGCGCCTGTTCGCCAACGAAGGTGTGATACGCCTTGAAGGTTGGGAACTGCAGAAGGCCATCGCCGGCCAGACCACGCACGATGCTGAGATGTTCATCCCGGTATTCCCCAACACGCAGCACATGCCGGAACTGGTGGCCCAGGTCGACGCCTGGCTGGATTCGGGCAAACCGCTGCATGCCTACCTGATCAACGGCCACGGCATCTACACCTGGGGCCGCGACATGGCCGAGACGCGCCGCCACCTGGAAGCCCTGGAATTCCTGCTGGGCTGCGAACTGGATTTGAGGAGGTTGTCCGCATGAGCCGTCTGCGCATTTTTGACGAACTGCAACCGCATGCACCGCTTGCCGCCCATACCGATCACCCCGCCATCGCCGCCGAGCTGAAGCAAGTCGGTGTGCGCTTCGAGCAATGGGACGCCAGCCAACCGGTCGCGCCCGGCGCCAGCCAGGACGAGGTCATCGCGGCGTACCGCGCCGACATCGATCGCCTGATGACTGAAGAGGGTTACCAGGCCGTCGACGTAATCAGCCTCAAGCCGGATCACCCGGAACGCGCCGCCCTGCGCCAGAAGTTCCTCAGCGAGCACACCCACAGCGAGGACGAAGTGCGCTTCTTCGTCGCCGGCGCCGGCCAGTTCACCCTGCACATCAACGGCAAGGTCTACGACGTGTTGTGCGAACAGGGCGACCTGATCGGCGTGCCGGACGGCACCCGCCACTGGTTCGATATGAGCGAGGCGCCGTACTTCGTGGCCATCCGCCTGTTCACCAACAAGGACGGCTGGGTCGCCAACTTCACCGGCGAAGACATCGCCCAGCGCTTTCCGCGCATGACCCCGCACACTTCGGCCACGGCCGCCGCCTGACCTCATTCCCCAGGATGTGAACCAGCCCGGGGAAACCCCACCGCAAGACGGAAATCCGGTAGGCGCCTGTGCGCGCCGCGGGTAAGCTTGATGCCCCCGCATCACGGCAACTCGCATGACTGTCATCCGCGCCATCGTCACCGATATCGAGGGCACCACCAGCTCGATCAGCTTCGTCAAGGACGTACTGTTTCCCTATGCCCGCAAGCGCCTGCCTGCCTACGTGGAAACTCACGTCGACCGCCCCGAAGTGCAGCACTGGCTGCATGAGGCGGCGAAGGAAGCCGGCCTGGTCGAAGCCAGCCGCCAGGAAATCATCGAACTGTTGCAGCGCTGGATCGATGAGGACCGCAAGTCGACTGCGTTGAAAGCCTTGCAGGGCATGATCTGGAAGGATGGCTACGAAGCTGGCGACTATCGCGCCCACCTCTACCCCGAAGTCGCCGCACGCCTGCATGCCTGGCGCGGCGACGGGCTGCATCTTTACGTGTACTCCTCCGGCTCGGTGCCGGCGCAGAAGCTGTTCTTCCAGTACAGCGAGGCGGGCGACCTGACGCCGATGTTCGCCGGCTATTTCGACACCGAGACCGGCCCCAAGCGCGAAAGCGCCTCCTACGAAAAGATCGCCGAAGCCATCGGCGAGCTACCGCAGCATCTGCTGTTCCTGTCCGACATCTCCGAAGAGCTCGACGCCGCCAAGGCCGCCGGCTTCCATACCGCCTGGCTGCTGCGCCCGCCGCTGACCGTTCCAGACGAACCGCACCATCCGGCGTATACGGATTTCGACGCCATCACTCTCTGATTCACATCCCCGCGCGAGCCCCGACATGCGTATCGCCCTCACCGCCCTGCTCGCCTTCGCCGCCGGCGTCCTGCTGATGCTTGTGCTGTCGCATCGCCCCCCCCTGTCGCCAGCTACCCATTCACCGGCAGCAACGACTGCGGCCACACAAGCGGGGCCGGCCATGCCGGGCAGCAGCGGGGAGCCGGACGATGAGAAGGCAGGCGGCGACAAACCCGACGACAGCGCGCTCGACAATTGGCCCGCCCAAGGCCCCACACCGGAACAGGTGGTCTACACCCAGCCGCGTCTGCTGCGCGAAGCGCTGGCGAAGCTGACCCCGCGCGTCGCGGGCAAGCCCAATCTTTACCTGGTTTCGTTTGCGGGCGACGGTGGCGAAGATGTGTTCCGCAACGAGGCGGAGTACGCGGCCATACTCTTCACCAGCCGCTTCGGCGCCACCGTGCATCCGCTGGTGCTAGCCAACAACCCGGACACGCTGGAGCAACATCCACTGGCGACCTGGAGCAATCTGGAAAGCAGTCTCGACACGTTGGCTGGCGTGATGAAGCCGGATGAAGACATCCTGATGCTCTACCTCACTAGCCACGGCGACCAGGATCACAACCTGCTGGTCGACCTGGATCCATTGCCGCTGGACCAGATCGGCGCCCCCGATCTGGCCGACATCCTCAACAAGCACCACTTCAAGTGGAAAGTGGTCGTGGTCAATGCCTGCTATTCCGGCGGCTTCGTACCCAAGCTGCATGGCCCCGGCACCCTGGTGCTCACCGCCGCACGCACTGACCGCAGCTCATTTGGCTGCGGCAGCGATTCGGACATCACCTACTTCGGCCGCGCCTGGCTGGTCGACGCGCTCAATCGCACGCCGGATTTAATCGAGGCCTTCAAACAGGCCAGTGGCGAAATCGGCCAGTGGGAAAAGAAAGACGAACTCACACCCTCCGAACCGCAGATCGACATCGGCAACGGCATCGCCGATCAACTCGCGCTATGGCGCAAGAGCATCACGCCGGGCCCGGTAGTGGCGTTCCAGCCGCCGCACCCGGCGGGTCTTCTGAAGACTGCGCCTGCCGGTCAGCATTGACCGGCAGGCTATGCCTTACTGGAAGTCCCAGCGCGCGCCGACATTGAAACTCCAACCGCGCGTGCCGCCGCTTCCGATCTCTTTCTGATAGTCGGCCTCACCGTAGAACGACAGCTGTTTGCGCAGCGAATACGTCCCGCCCAGTCCCAGCTCCACCGCCTGGCCGTAGGCGCCGCCGATAAAGGTCTGATCGATCGACGGTGCCGTCTCGTCACCCACGTTCACCCGTGCACGTCCGCCCCAGCCCTTGATGTAGTTAAGACGCACATACGGCGTGCCGAATTGGCCGTTGCCGCGATCCCAGGTGCGGGTCAGGCGCACGCCCAAGCGGCCGATAGTCTGGTCGTAGTCGTTGTAGTTCACGCGGGTGCCGTCGCGATCAACCAGAGTGTCGATGCGTTCGTGCAGACGCGCCAATTGCAGCTGCGGCTCCAGCGTATAACCGTTGTCGAAACGCCACGGATAACCGGTTTCCACCGATGCCGTCCAGCCGGTGGCGCGTAGATGCCCCACATCCTGCATGCGCGCAATGCTCACATCGCCCTGATGCCGCTCGCCCGACACCACGCCGTCGACATAGAAGCCGTTGACATGCTGCCAGGTCAGGTACATGGCGATGCTGTTGCTGTAGAACTTGGTGCGGCTATAGCCATCTACCGCTTTTGGCTCCACCCGCGTGCGCCCATGCGTAAACGCCACACCGGCACGCATCGCCGACTTCTCGGCATCGATATTGAGGATGTTGGCGCCGACCTGCAGCGCGCTGATGTGCTGGTCGTAGTCGTAGCCGAACTCGTTGAAGCGCATGTCGGTCTTGTAGGTGTAGTCGCCACCGATGTAGCGCGCGAACGCTTCGCCACCCTGGCCATCATCCAGTTCGGTTTCATGGCGGATCTCGCCCAGGCGCTTGTGCAGGTTGTCGAGCACCCGGAACCCATAGGACGCCAGCGCACCCGGCGCCGAAATATACGATGGCACCTGCGGCGTCACCGCCGGACGACCCGGCGCGCACTTATCGATGCCATTGACCACGCAGCCATCGTTCGGCGCTTCGGTGACCGCCGGTGGCGGAGTCACCGTGGCCGGCGGCAGCGGTGGTGGCGCGGGATCGCCCGGCGGAGGTGTTGGCGGCGGATTGGCCTTGGTGGCGGGTACGCAATCCGTCTCGCAGACGTAGATGTTAGCCAGGCGATAGTCCCAGAACTGATTGCCCGAGCCAGCCACCACGCGCTGTGTCGCCGAGCTCGAACCGGGCTCGAAGGCATACAACCCGTACTGCCAGGGACCTGCGGCGAGATAGCCGCCGGCCAGGCGGAACGCGTCCGGCGTGGAACTGCCCGCCACCTGCACCACCGAAATACCTTCGTTCGCATCCACCGCACTGTTGTGGTTGAAGTCGGTCAACGCACCCGTGCTTGCTGTCGATGGTGTGATGTTCAACACCGTCGCACCGCCTGGTACCGTGACGTTGCCCTGCACCAGCAAGCGATCGGTGAACTGATTGCTCAGGGCGCTGCCGAGATTGAGCGTAGTGATCAAATTGATCTTGCCAGCCTGCGAAATGTAATCGCCGTCGATAGTCAGGCTGTTACCCGGTGAGCCTGCCCCGTTGGTCAAGTCGATGGTGCCGGCGTTGGTGACATGCACGCCGCCGGGGGTCGGGTCGGAAATCACCGGATGCACATTGTCGCCAGCAAACAGTGTCGAGGCTGAGTCGATATTGACGTCGCTGTGGGCAAGCCTGAGGTTGTCAGTCAGCGTGAACGCGGTCTTGGTGAAGTTGATCGTGTTCCAGCCGCTGCCCAGATTGACGCCCTTGCTGAGATCGTCCGCGGCAAAGGAACCGCCTCGCGACGTGATGGTGTCCAGCGTGAGCGTATTGCCGCTGCCGACACCGCTAGTCAGGTGATAGGTCGAGGACAAGTCCACGCCTTTCACCAAGGCCTGGTTGTTGGGACCGCTGCCCATGCTCAGGCTGCCGTTGAGCGTGCCGGCCGTCCAACTGAAGTTATCGCTGCCGTTGCCAGTGGCGATGTCGCCTCGCACCGATCCGCCCGTGAGCGAAATCGTGTCGTTGCCGGCACTGCCGCGAATGGCCGGGCCGGCCGGGCTGCTGGCCTGGATCGTGCCGGTATTCGTGAAGCTCGTCCCCGTGCCGTTGGACAGATCCACCACCGGCGACGCCGTGCTGGCCGAGACCAGTTTGCCGGTGTTGGATGTGCTGGAAGCTGTCCCCGCGACTAGCGCAGACCCGCCGGCTGCGTTGGTGACATTGACAGTCGCCGCTGTCGTCACCGCACCTGACGTAAACGCCTGGATACCGGTGGCACCGACACCATTGGCGTTCACCACATAGTTCTGACTCAGGTTCAGCGCACTACTGGCCGTTGAGCCGTCCGCGTTGCGGAAGGCGAAGCCTGTACCCGAGCCAGCGACATTCATCGTCACCGTCGACGCCGGATCGAACGCCGTGGCGGTACGAATACCCGCACCGTTGCCAGTATTGATGGTGAGGTTGCTCAACGACACCGTGCCGATTTCCGCCGCATTCTCGATGCCATTGCCGGTGCCGTCGGTAGTGATGGTGGCATTGGTGGCCTTCAGCGACGACGCGCCCGTATCGAGCAGGATGCCGTGCGCCGTGCCATGAGTGACCACACTGCCGCCCTGCCCATCGATGGAGGTCTGCGCGCCATTGAGCAGCTGGATGCCAGCCACACCGGTGTCTACCGTCACCGTGCCCAGACCGAGGATCTGCGACTGCGCGCCTTCGACGCGCACGCCGGTGCCGTTGGCAACGTGGATGCTGTTGTTGTTGGTCAGCGTGCCTGCACTCTGCAACCACACACCGGTATTGCCGCTGCCGGTCAGGTTGACCGCGCTGGCGTTCACCAGCGTGCCCATATTCCTGGCAATGAAACCGACCGCATTGGCACCCGCGCCACTGACCGTACCGTTGTTAGTCAGTGTCGTGGCCACCGGCGCACCCACAGTGGCGCCAGTGATATCGGTCTTCTGCCCGTCAACGATGCCGCCGATGCTGCCAGTACCGCTGAGATTCACCGTGGCACCCGCACTGAGCGTACCCACCGCACCGCCATCCACTTCGATGCCGGAAGCGCCCGCGCCGCTGACATTGAACGTTGCCGTGCCGCTGGTGACCTGGGTGCCCGCGCCCGAGCCGGTAATACCGCGTGCCCCGGCTCCCGAAGCTGTCAACGTAGGCGAGCCGCTAAGAGCCAGTGTGGCCCCATCGTCGATGCGATAGATCGTGGAGTTGGCCGTGCTGGCATCCACTGCGCTGGCGGCGCTGATGATCTGCGCACCGGCACCCAGCGCATGGAACGCGATCTGGTCGGTATTGGCGAATACAGGCAACGCGCTGGCCGATACATTCACCGTACCGCCGTTGACCGCTTCGGCACCGACGGCACCCACGCCATTCAACTGCACCTGCGCACCGTTCTGCAGGTTCACCACCGCCTTGCTGCCGGTGGCGATCACTCCGCGCGTGCGATCAGCGACGCTGCCGCCGTTTGCCGTGACGATGCCCGTGGTATTGGCCGTAGTCGCACTGTTGCCCGTGCTGCCATCGACCAGGATGCCGGTGCCGCCATCTTGCACGGTGATATTGCCGCTGTTGGTCGCAGTCGCACCCGACTCCACACGGATGCCGGTGGAATGCGCACCGGAGAACGTGATGTGCCCGGTATTGGTCAGCTTGGCGCTGTTGCGTGCGATATAGCCGGTCAGCGCAGTCTGGCTTTCGGTCAGCGTGGCGGCCGTGGTGAGCGACGTCGTGCTCACTGGCGAACCGGTATTCGCGCCGGTCAGGCTGTGCTTCTGGCCATCGACGATACCCGCCACCGCTCCGACACCCGAAAGATGCATGGTAGTCGCGGCGTCGATCGTGCCCACCGCACCGCCTTCAATCACTACACCCGTGGCGCCGGCGCCAGTGACCTGGATCTGCGCGTTCTTGGTGTTAACCACAGAAGGCGCGCCAGTGCCCAGCACCGCGACTGAATTCGCCCCCGAAGCAGTCAGATTCAAGCCTGTGCCATCGAAGCCCGCACCGTTCTCCATGCGGAACAAAGTGGATCCGGTCGTCGTTACGTTGAGCGTATCGCTGGCAACATTGATCTTGGCGTTGGTGCCATAGGCGAAGAACGCAATCTGCTTGGTGCCGTTGGCGAAGGTTGGCTCAGCACCCGCCAGCACATCGACCGTCGCGCGACCGCGCGCATGAATGCCGATGGCGCCATCGCCCAGCAAATTCACCGGGCCGCTGACATTTGCCGTCGCCGTACCCGACGCCTGTCCTTCCACCCACACGCCAAAGTTGCGCGTGCCGCTGCCCGGGTCAGCGCCACCAGCCACATTGATGGTGCCGCTGGAACTGATGGTGGAGGCACTCGCATTGGTGCTCAGCACCTTGATGCCGACACCGTTGACGCCGTTGAGATTAATCGTGCCCGAGTTGCTGATGGCGCCGCCCGAACCCGAGTTGGTCACCAGGATGCCGTCGTTCTCGCGCGGCACCGTCGCCGCCTTGCCGTTGATGTTGATTGTGCCGCTGTTGTTCACCGTGGCATTGGGCGCATTGTTCACCACGATGCCGGCGGCGTTCTGCGTCTTGCTGCCGATGGTGATGGTGCCCTGATTGTTTGCCGTGGCGCTGCCGTTGACGGTAATGCCGGCGGTCAGCGTGCCCTGGTTTACCGCGACATCGGCGGGCGTAGTGCCCGCGCTGGTCTGCGGCCCGCGGCCGATATAAATGGTGCCGCTGGAGGTATTGGTGAACTGACCGGTGCCATCGGCGAGCAGCACGCCGGTCATCGAGCCATTCGACTTCGAGCCGGTCACACCGACATTGATGATGCCGGCGTTGTTTGCGTTGCTATTGCCATTGAGCCGGATGCCCGCTGACGCGCCCGCGCCGTTGGTCGCACCAGTGGCCAGATTGATGATGCCGTTATTGGTGAAGGCACTGGCAGCCGCCAGGTCGACGACGTTGGAGCCGTAGGCACCATCGACCGTGCTGCCATTGGCGTTGAGGAAGAAATTGCCGTTGATGACGCCGTTGTTGGTACCCGAGCTGCTGCCGGTCATGAACATGGCCGTGCCGTCGCCCGAGGTATGCGTAGTGGCCAGCGTGCCGTTATTGATCAGCGTGCCGCCGCTCTCCGCGCGCATCGCACCACCGTTCGAGTTCACCACCTCCAGCTTGGCCCCACTGTTGACCGTGGCCCTGCCGTTGTTGCCAATCGTATGCATCACCACGCGTAGGCCGATCGGCTGCGCGATCTCATCCGCGGGATTGTTGGCGGAGATGTTGTAGCCGATGTTCTGCGTCGACGAGGTATAGGCTTTGTTGAACTCGTTGGTGTACTGCGTTGGATCCAGGTTGCCAGCACGGATCTGGCTGATCAGCCAGTCGTTGTAAGTGCGCAGGTCGCTGTCATTGTTCACCGTCTTCGTATTGGCCACGCCGTCGAGCGTGGTGACGGTGAAGCTGCCGCCGTAACTCGAGACATAAGTGACGGAATAGTTCTGCGGCTGATTGGGAGCGGCGACATCGCCGATAAAGGTGATGCGATTGTTTGACTGCCAGTTGATGCTGCTAGCGGCACCCGCGCTGCCGTCGGCGTAGAACAGCGAAGACTGCTTAGCCGCCATAGTCCAGCCATTGGTACTGGCGGTGGAGAGCGCCCCGGCCGTACCGATATTGACGTTGAGCGCGCCACCGGCGTTGGTCACCGTGCCAACGCGGGCGTCGATGTACTGCGCGCCGTTGACATTCACCTCGTCGGGCACCGACGTCGTCATATCCACTGGCGTCAGTGGCGTCAGGTTGGCGGTGGCATAAGTGGACACCACGCGCGTGCCGCCGGTGATTGGGTCGGGCACAGTAACGCCGAAGTTGATAGTCCCGGGATTGAGCCGCCCCGCGCCGATCCACTGCAAACCGCTGACAATGTTGCCGCTGCCGTTCAACGCTCCCAGCGTGGTGTTGCGCGCGCCGCTGTCGCCCGCAAGAAATTGCTGCGGCCCGGAGATGGTCATGGTGTTGCCGGCCCCGACGATCTGCTGGCCGACCTTGTTATCGTTGATCTGGGGGTCGTAGACGCCGAGCGTCACGCTCTGAGCGAGTGCTGGTCCGATGCCGGTCAGCGATAGCGCGAGCGTCAACGCCGCCGCTCTCAGTGTGCTGGCCCCCAACCCGCCACCTCTGCGAACCCGGGCCAGCTCCGACACGGCCACCCAGGCACCCTGTGCGGTGCTCCACACCAAACGATAAATTGTATTCATGTCCGTTCCCGTCGACGTATACCGATGCCCTCATGGTCATCGGCCAAGCACTCAGCAAAGAGCCTGCACGTACATCGATACGCATCCGGACGACGAGCCTTCTGGCTCGAGCCCCCCTGTCGGATGGCCGCCCTCTCCTGGACGGCTAAAGCCTAATTAGGAAATTTCCAACTAGAAACATCCCGCATGGACGGGGAGGGATATTAACGTTAACGAGTCCTTACGCAAGTCCTTCGCGAATAAGGCCTTTGTGGACAGGAACACGATTCACCCCTGAATCAGAGTCCAGGGCACCGGCATCAGCGTTGTGCATGCCGCTCGGAAAGCAAACGCGTAACGTCGCTCAGGCCAAGGCCTCGCGCACGCAATGCCACGATGAGATGGAAGACCAGATCGGCCGCCTCTCCCAGTAGTGCCGCATCATCTTGTGCTACGGCAGCGAGCGCGGTTTCGACGCCCTCTTCACCTACTTTCTGCGCGATGCGACGTATGCCGCCCTCGAACAAACGCGTGGTGTAGCTGCCCTCGGGCCGCTCGGCATAACGCTGCTCGACCAGCATATCCAGCTCGGCGAGGAACCCAAGCGGCGAACTCACACTGGCGCTCTCGCCGAAGCAACTCGACGTGCCCAGATGGCAGGTCGGCCCTTGCGGCTTGGCCTGGACTAGCAAAGTGTCTGCATCGCAATCAATGCGGATCGATTTCAGCGCCAGCACATGGCCGGAGCTTTCGCCCTTGGTCCACAGGCGTTGCTTGCTTCGGCTATAGAAAGTGACCTTGCCCTCGCGCTGCGTCATCTCCAACGCTGCGGCATTCATGTAACCGAGCATCAGCACTTCGCCGCTGCGCCAATGCTGCACGATGGCTGGCAACAGGCCTTCGCCCTTGCTCCAGTCGAGGCGGGAAAGATCGGTGTTGATATCGGTCATGGGAACAGCCTCGATACTTAAAGACGCATCGCCACACCCTGCTCGCGCAGGTAGCGCTTGAGCTCGGGGATGGCGATGGCGCCACTGTGAAAGACACTCGCCGCCAGCGCACCGTCCACATCGGCTTGTGCGAAGGCATCGCGGAAGTGTTCGGGCGCTCCGGCGCCACCGGATGCGATCAACGGTACGGTGCAGATCGCACGCGCGATGCTCAATTGCTCCAGATCGTACCCCTGACGCACACCATCGCTACCCATGCAGTTGAGTACGATCTCGCCCGCACCGAGCTGCTGCGCCTCCACTATCCAATCCAGAGTGCGCCGCGCCAATGCCTGGGTCTTCGACGGATCACCAGTGTACTGACGCACGCGCCATTCGCCGTCTGCATCGCGCAGACTGTCGATACCCACCACCACGCACTGCACACCGAAGGCATCGGCCAATTCGCCGATCAGCGCCGGGCGCTCCAATGCCGGCGAGTTCACCGAGATTTTGTCGGCGCCCGCGTGCAACACCTCGCGTGCTTCATCCACGCTGCGGATACCGCCAGCCACGCAGAACGGAATATCGATCACCCGTGCCACGCGCTCCACCCAGCCGCGGTCCACACTGCGCCCTTCCGGGCTGGCGGTGATGTCGTAGAACACCAGCTCGTCGGCGCCCTCGTCGCGATAACGCATGGCAAGCTCGACGATCTCTCCCATCACCACGTGATCGCGAAAACGCACGCCCTTGACCACCTTGCCGTCGCGCACGTCCAGGCAGGGAATAATGCGACGGCTCAACATGTCAGGGCTTCCTCGATGGTAAAGCGGCCTTCGAGCAAGGCTCGTCCAAGAATCACACCGTACGCACCGGCAGTGCGGGCATCGCGGATGTCATCCAGCGAACGCACGCCGCCGGAGGCCTGCACCTCAAGTCCTGGCGTGGTAGCCGCAAGGTGACGGTACAGATCGAGGTTGAAGCCGGCCAGCATGCCGTCGCGATCGATATCCGTGCACAGCAGATGACGCGCGCCACGCACGGCATACCAGGGCGCCAGTTCATCCAGCGAGCGCGCCTCCAGTTCGGTCCATCCGGCGCTCGGCAGCGCCCAGCGACCGTCAATGCGGCGCGTGTCCAGCGCAATAGTCAATCGCGCGCTGCCGTATTTGCCCAACCACGCGCCGACCTGAGCAGGCTCGCGGATCGCCACGCTGCCTAGCACCACACGATTGACGCCGGCGTCGAACAGACGCTGCAGATCGCCCTCACCGCGAACGCCGCCGCCGGCCTGTACTTGCATGCCAGTACGGGCGATCGCCTCAATCACCTGCAGGTTGTCCAGCGCACCGGAGCGCGCGCCATCCAGATCGACCACATGCAGCCACTCGGCGCCCGCATCCGCATAGCGCCGGGCCAATGCCTGCGGCTCGAATTCGTAGGTGGTCTGCTGCTCGTAATCGCCCTGGCGCAGGCGCACTACGCGTCCAGCGCGCAGATCGATGGCGGGAATGATGGTGAAGCTCATAGTTCCAGGAAATTCTTCAACAGGGTCGCGCCGACGGTGGCCGAACGTTCGGGATGAAATTGCATGCCGTGAAAATTGCCGCGGGCGATCACCGTAGAGAACTCGCCACCATAGTCGGCGACGGCCAGGCTGTAATCACCAACCGGCACGGCGTAGCTGTGCACAAAATACGCCCAGCTCTGCTCATCCAGTCCTTTCAACAGCGGATGCGAGGCTGTCACCTTCAGGCGGTTCCAGCCCATATGCGGCACGCGCAGCTCGGGAGCTTCGGCAAAACGATGCACCGTGGCGGGGATCAAACCGAGGCAGGCGGTATCACTCTCTTCCGAATGCTCGCATAGCAACTGCATGCCCAAGCACACGCCGAGCACCGGCTGGGTGAGCGAACGCATCAGCTCGACCAGATCCAGCTCTCGCAAGCGCGCCATACCTGGAGCGGCCGCACCCACGCCCGGCAGGATGACTTTGTCTGCCGCGCGGATCGTCTGCGCGTCCGAAGTCAACGCAGCATCCACACCAAGCCGCTGCAGCGCGTAACGGACCGAGCCAATATTGGTGCCGCCGGCATCGACCAAAACCACCGCCATTACAGCGCTCCCTTGGTACTCGGCAGCTCGCTGCCTTCGCGCCGGATCGCCTGGCGCAGCGTGCGCGCCACCACTTTGAAGCAAGCCTCCACCATGTGGTGCGCATTCTCGCCGTGCACACTCAGGTGCAGGTTCGCGCCCAGCGTCTCGCACAGCGAGCGGAAGAAATGCGGCACCAGCTCGGTCGGCACTTCGCCCACCCGGTCGCGCGGAAAGCTGCCCTCGAACACGAAGTACGGCCGGCCCGACAGATCCAGCGCGGCACTGGCCTGTGACTCGTCCATCGGCAACGTGAAACCGTAGCGGCCGATGCCGCGCTTGTCGCCCAGCGCCTGGCGCAAGGCCTGGCCCAGTGCGAGCGCGCAATCTTCAATGGTGTGGTGTTCGTCGATATGCGTATCGCCGTCACAGTGCAGCTCCAGCGCGAAGCCGCCATGCTTGCCGATCTGCTCCAGCATGTGATCGAAAAAGCCCAGTCCGGTATGCGCCTGCGGCTCGGCAACGCGGTCCAGATCCACGCTGACGGTGATACGGGTTTCCTTGGTGTTGCGCACCACCGTCGCCGTGCGCGGCGCGTCGAGCAGCTGATGGGCGATCTCATCCCATGCGATGCCCTGCGGACCGACCCGGAAACCGCGCACGCCCATATTGGCAGCGAACTGCAGATCGGTCTCGCGATCGCCCACCATGGCCGAAGCAGCACGGCTCCAGCTGTCGTCCGCAAGGTAATGGCGCAGCATGCCCACGCCGGGCTTGCGCGTATCCAGCCCTTCGTGCGGGAAGCTGCGATCGATCAGCACTTCGCGGAAGCGGATGCCCTGCGAGGCCAGGATGCGCATCAGCAACTCATGCGGCCCAGTGAAATGTGGCTCGGGAAAGCGCTCGGTGCCGAGGCCATCCTGATTGGTCACCATCACCAGTTCGTAACCTGCCGCCACACAGCGTTGCAGCGACGCGATCACGCCCGGCAGCAAGGCCAGCTTCTCGTAGCTATCAATTTGCTCGTCCGCCGGCTCCTCGATCAGGCAGCCATCGCGGTCGACAAACAGAACCTTGCGACTCATGCCGTCACTCCCTGCAAAACCGCCAGTACCCGAGCATTTTCCTCATGCGTACCGATCGTGATACGTAAAGCATCGCCCAGGTTGGGATAACGCCGCACGTCGCGCACCACGATTCCCTCGGCCAACAGGCGCTGATATACGCCCCCCGCATCGTCGAACCGCACCGCCAGAAAATTGGCCTGCGACGGCAGCACTTCCCGCACGCCGGGTAACGCCGCCAACGCAGCCGCCATGCTCGCACGCTCGGCGCGCACCACGCGGATATGTTCATAGGCGCTCGTTCGCCCTTGCGCCGACAGGCCTTCGAGCGCTGCCGCAACGCACGGCAAAGGCAACGGATACGGCGGCATGATCCGGCGCAGCAGGCCAATCACATCCGCGCTTGCTAGCAAGCTGCCGATCCGCGCGCCGGCCAGCGCCCAAGCCTTCGACAGGGTTCGCAATACGGCGAGGTTGTCGTAGCGATCGATCAGGCCCGCCACGCTATCGGTGTCGGCGAATTCCAGATAAGCCTCATCCACCACCAGCAGGGCACGGCCACGCAATGCCTGGGCCAGACGTTCGATGTCGCCGTGAGGAATCGGCTGTCCGGTCGGGTTGTTCGGCGTGCACACAAAGACCAGCTTCACGGCCGGCGTGATCGCCGCCAGCACGGCGTCGACGTCCAGCGCGAAATTCGCCGCCAGCGGCACTTCGACTACGCCGGCGTTCTGGATGCGCGCGCATACGGCATACATACCGAAAGTCGGCGGCTGGATCGCAATGGCATCCTGCCCGGCGCGGCAGAACGCACGCACCAAAAGGTCGATGGCCTCGTCACTGCCGCGCCCGACCAATAACTGGTCGTTGCGCACGCCATAGAGTTCAGCCAGTGCTTCGATCAACGCCGCTGGTTGCGGATCGGGATAACGGTTGCGGCCCTGGCCTGCGTCACCCACCGGTGCCCAGGCTGACTCGTTCGCATTGAGCAAAATCTTTCCGCCGCTCGCCTCCATGCGCGCGGAAGAATACGGCTGCATGGCGCGGATTTCCGGACGCGCCAGATCAAGAACGCTCATGCCCTGACCTCCAGAGCGGCAAGGCGCAGCGTCACCGCGCGCCGGTGGGCCTCCAGTTGTTCCGCCGCAGCCAACGTCGCTGTACACGGGCCAATCTCGCGCAGCCCCTCGGCACTCACTTCCTGCACCGTAATCTGTTTCTGAAAGCTCGCCACCGACACACCGCTGTAGCTGCGGGCATAACCATAGGTCGGCAACACGTGGTTGCTGCCGCTGCAATAGTCGCCCACGGATTCTGGTGTCCAGGCGCCAAGGAAAATCGAACCGGCGCTATCAATGCCATCAAGCAACGCGCGCGGCTCGGCGACCTGCAGAATCAGGTGCTCCGGTGCATAGCGATTGCTCACCGCCACCGCTTGCTCCAACGATTCGACCAGAATCAAACGGCTCTGTGCCAATGCCTGCACCGCAATCGACGCGCGCGGTAGTTCGGCGCACTGGCGATCGACTTCGACCGCGACCTTGTCGAGCAACTCGGCCGATGGGCTGAGCAGAATCACCTGGGAATCCGGGCCATGCTCCGCCTGCGACAGCAGATCCGCCGCCACAAACACCGGATCGGCAGCGGCGTCGGCGATCACCAGCACTTCGGAAGGCCCGGCCGGCATATCGATCGCTGCGCCCTCGGGATCGCCCGACACCTGCAACTTCGCTTCCGTCACCCAGGCATTGCCCGGGCCGAACAGCTTGTCGCAGCGAGGCACCGACGCCGTGCCATAGGCCATCGCCGCAATCGCCTGCGCGCCGCCCAGCTTGAATACTTTATGCACGCCGGTGACGCGCGCCGCGTACAACACCGCTTCGTCGCAGCGCCCGTCCGCACGCGCCGGCGAGCACAACACCACTTCGCGGCAACCCGCGATGCGTGCGGGCACGCCCAGCATCAGCGCCGTCGACGGCAGCGGCGCACTGCCCGCCGGCACATACAGGCCAACCTTGCTTACGGGACGCAGCATGCGTTCCACTCGCACGCCCTTGGCGGTATCCACCGCCACCGGCAGCGGCGCGGCCGCGCGATGGAAAGCATCGATACGCGACGCGGCCTCCTCGATAGCCGCCTTCAATGCCGGCGCCAGCGCCGCTTCGGCCGCAGCAAACTCGGCCTCACCCACTTCGATCGCCTCGATCGCGCAGCGGTCGTACTTCGCGCTCAGCTCACGCAGCGCCGCGTCACCACCCGCACGCACCTGCGCGATGATCTGCTCCACGCCACGACGTAGCTCATCCGCACGCGACTGCGCCGGTCGCGCCAACGCGTCACGCTGGGCAGCGGCATCCAATCGATTCCAGTCCAGTCGCTTCATGCCAGCATCTTCTCCACCGGCAGTACGAACATCTCGCGCGCCCCGGCTTTCTTGATCTCTTCCAGCTGCCGCCAACTCACCTCGCCGGCGCACAGGGCCTGCAACATCAGCTGATCCGGCTGCCCTGCCACCGGCAGCAAGGTCGGCTGCGGACCGCCCGGTAGCAAGCGGGTCACCGCCTCCAGCGCACTGCGCGAGGTCTGCAGCAGCAGCAAGCGCGACTCACGCACCTGCATCACTCCGTCAAGGCGCTTGAGCAGCAGCTCGATCATGTCGCCACGCTCGTCCACCGGCAGCGTCTGCGGCCCGGCCAACACCGCCTCGCTTTCCAGCAAAACGTCAGCCTCGCGCAAGTGATTAGCCACCAGCGTGCCGCCGCTCTGCACCAGATCGCAGATCGCGTCAGCCGTACCAAGCCGCGGCGCGATCTCCACCGATCCCGCCAGCGTCACCACGCCCGCATCCACGCCGTTCGTGCGCAGCCACTCGCGCAGCAGGCCCGGATATGAGGTGGCGATACGGCGCCCAGCCAGCTCCCCGACCTCCTGATAGGCCATCTCCTGCGGCACAGCGATCGACAGACGGCAACGCCCAAAACCCAGTGACCGCCATTCGGCCAGCGGTTCTGCTTCACGCCCATCCGTCAGCTGATACTCGCTCAGCACATTGCGGCCGACGATGCCCAGGTCGCACACACCCTGTGCGATCAGCCCAGGGATGTCATCGTCGCGCACCAGCAACAGATCCACCGGCTCGCCCTCGCCAAAACAGAACAGCTTGTCGCGGCTCTGGCGAAAACTAAGGCCGCAACGATTGAGCAGATCCAGCGCCGGCTCGGTAAGCCGCCCGGACTTCTGCATCGCAATGCGCAAGCGGTCCCGTGTCTTCATGACTTACCCTTCTTCGCCGCCGCGCGACGACGCGCTGCGCGGGCCGCGGCAGCGAGATAGCCACCATTGCCCTGATTGAGAAAACGCGCCACCCGCCCGATGGTGGTGATACTCACCGCCGTGCGCTCGTGAATCTCCCGGTACGGCACCTCATCCAGCAGATACGGCACCACCCGCCACCGATCCACCAACACCTCCAGCTCCGCCGGAGTGCACAGATCGTGCAGAAAAGCATTCATCTCATCCGCATTCTTCAACGACAGCAAAGCCTCACACAGGCTCAGCTCGGCAGACTCGGCGGGGGTCTCTGGATCCAGCGATCGACGCTTCATAATGTACTAATGCGTTAATACAGTGGATCGCATGATACGCACGATGATGCGCCGCCGCAAGCATGGGATTGGGCGCCGAAACGCAAGAAAAATCGGGGACATGGAGTGGATGGCGGCGCGGAGTGCCCAGCGGCCAGTGCGCTGGTTCGCGTAGGCGCGGATATCGAGGACCGCCAACACCTACGCCAGCTTACAAACCACCAACACTGCGTAGCAGCGTTGTTTCGAGCACCCACCCCTCACCCCAACCCTCTCCCCGGAGGGGAGAGGGAGCTGTTGCTCTAATAGGCGGCAAGGGCTGAGCGATCAGGCCAGAAGAGAACTATCCCGACGTCTGACACTGGAAGAAACGTAGCTACAGAGCACGCCGCCTGCTTTCAGGCCATTTCTCTTTGGTTACTTTCTCTTTGGGCCAGCAAAGAGAAAGTGACCCGAGCCGCGGCAGCGGTTCGGAAGCCCGCGGCAGGCGAGCCCGGGCACGCAAACGCGACTACCGAGCGACAAGGCGCTGGATTCCGGCCTGCGCCGGAATGACGAAGCAGGGAGAAGTGTCCCAAGAGCAGCCCTCCCCGCCCCCACAGACACTCCCTTCGGATCGCCGAAGGGAGAAGACGCCCAACAAAATCAGTGAATAGCGCGCCGACTCACCAACTCACACACCGTCCGCACATCCCCATCCATCGCCCGATCCCGCGACATGAAATCGATATACCCACGAATCACATCGTGCGCCTTACGCACCGCCGTGCCAGCATGGAAATCACCCACTCCAGCCAGCGCCTCTGTGAGCTGCTGCACCTCAGCCGCAAACTGCGCGTAATGTGGATGATCCTCCCGCGGCGCATTGGCAACCTTGCCGGCCAGCACCTTCCAGTCCCCACGCGCAGCGAGACGACGAGCGGCGTTGAGCATCGCCTGGCGGAAATCCAGCGCCTGCGCGGCGGTATACAACTCCAGCGCAATCACATGACTGAGATCTTCCATCATCTCCAACACATGGCGCGCCTCGTTAGCACCCATCGAGACATGATCCTCGGCATTCGCGCTGGTCGGCACCGAATACACACTGGCCGGATGCGCGCGCGTCGCCAGGTCGTTGACTAGGGCTGCCGCGGTGTACTGCACGATCATGAAACCGGAATCGGTGCCGTCCTCATTGCCAGTGAGGAAGGCCGGCAAGCCGTCGTTGGTCGCCGGATCGACCAGCTTGTTGAGGCGACGCTCGGAGATAGACGCCAACACCGGAATGGCGGCCTTGACGTAACTCATCGCCAGCGCCAGCGGCATGCCGTGGAAATGGCCAGCAGAGATCACCTGCTCCTCGATGAACTGCGCGCCTTCCGCATCCGGGAAGATCAGCGGATTGTCGGTGACCGCATTGAGCTCAATGTCGATCACTCGGCACGCCTGCGCCCAGGCATCGCGCACCGCGCCGTGCACCTGCGGCATGCAGCGCAGGCAATAGGCATCCTGCGGCTGATGCTTCTTGCCACCCCTGAATGGCAGGAAGCGGCTATAGAAAGCTTCGCGTCCGTGACGCTGGTTGGCCGGCACCCAGTCCCAACCGATATCGAAGCTGAGCGCCTGATCTTCCGGCTGCTCCCAGGCCTCAGCGGTCCATTGCTTGAAGCGCGGCACTAGGTGATAAGGGATATCGACCAGGGTGCTTTCTTCGAGCAGCTCGCGCACATGCTCCGCCGTTTCGACCTGCCCCGGATGCGGACGCAACGCATGCACCTCAGGACGCAGCGCGCCACTGCGACCGGCGAAGGCATCCAGCGTCATCGCGGCGGCGAGGTCAGCGGTGTCGAGCAGGTATTCCAGTGAATCCAGCGCGAGCGCGGCGGTGGCCAGCATCTGCGCGGTGCCGTTGTTCAGCGCCAGGCCTTCCTTGAAGGACAGGCGGATCGGCGACAGGCCGGCGCGCTCCAGCGCCTCGGCGCCGGGCATCCGCTCGCCCTGATAGAACGCTTCGCCACCACCCAGCAGCACGATCGCCAGATGCGAGAGCGGTGCAAGGTCGCCGCTGGCGCCCACCGAACCCTTCTCCGGCACCACCGGCACCACGCCACTGTTGAGCAACGCCGTGAGCGCCTGCAGGGTCTCCACACGGATGCCCGAGTGACCGCGCATCAGAGTGTTGATGCGGATCACCAACATGGCGCGCACGACTTCTTCGGCGAACGGCTTACCGACACAGACCGCGTGCGTGATGATCAGGTTGTGCTGCAACTCATCGAGAAGCGTGCCTTCCGGCTTGTCAGGATGACCACCCGGCAATTCGTCACGCAGACGGTGCGCTCCCAACAGCTTGTCGGCATTGCTGCCGAAGCCGGTGGTGACGCCATAGGTCGGCTCACCGCAGCTCACCTTGTCGGCCAGGAAGTCGGCCGCGCGCTGTACCCGTGTGAGTTGCGCCTTATCCAGCTCCACACCCAATCCTTGACGCGCCACTGCAACGAGCTGTTCGCGCGTCAGGCTGTTGCCGTCTAGGAGAATCGTCTTTGCCGTCATACAAACTCCGCGCTCATGGCGCCGATCAGAGGGATGAGGAGGAGCCGCAGCTCGCCACAGCACGCATGGTCACGGAAGGGCATTCGCCCAGCACGGCGCTACCGCGCATGCCGTAGCCAGTGACTTGCGGTTCGGAGAGCGAATAATGGGTACCGCACAAGCGCTTGGCCCGCTGCTCAAATGCCGGACGCAACCGCCCGACCATGCTTTCGTCATTGAAGCCGCAGCCAACGTAAGTCAGTTCGTATTGAGCCGACGACAACCGATGGGTCTGCCAGCGCTCGCCCGCGCAGCCACTCAACCACAGCAGCGCGGACAGCAGCAGCCAGCGCTGCATCACCGATCGATCTCGGCCTGCGCCAATTCGACGCGCAGCGTCTTGATCAGGTCAGCGCGAGCCACTTCGAACTGGTCTTCGCGGCGCAGGTCCTTGACCGTGACCACGCCCTTGGCCAACTCGTTCTCGCCCAGCACCACCACGAAACGGATACCGGCGCGGTCGGCGTACTTGAACTGCTTGCCAAGCTTGCCGCCCTCCAGCACCACTTCGGTGGCAATGCCGGCGCCGCGCAGCTCGCCGGCCAACGCGAGGTAGGCCGGCAATTGCGCCTCGTCCATCTGCGTTACCAGGACATCCACTGTGCTCTGCGCGGTGCCGATCAGACCAGCGTCGCGCAGCTGCCAGTAGAGGCGGGTCAAACCGATAGAAATACCTACGCCCGGCAGCTTCGATTTGGTGTACTGGCCCGCGAGGTTTTCGTAGCGGCCGCCCGAGCAGATCGAGCCAATCTGCGGGTAGTCGTTGAGCGTGGTCTCGTAAACGGTGCCGGTGTAGTAGTCCAGGCCGCGTGCGATCGAGAGATTCAGCACGAAGTGCGATTCCGGCACACCGAAGTCGCGGATCATACCCAGCACTTCCCTTAGCTCGGCACGCCCCTGCTCCATCGACTCGGGACCGGCGCCGAGGGCATCGAGCTTGTCGAAGGCGTCCTGCAAGGAGGTGGAGCGCACCTGTACGAAATCGAGGATCTTCTGTGCCACTTCCGCGCTGAGGCCGAAGGCTTCGCCGGTAAGCGTATCGCGCACGTAATCGGCGCCGCGCTTGTCCAGCTTGTCCACCTCGCGCAACACCAGAGTCTGCTGCTCGGCGTCGGCCACGCCCAGGCTCTCGAAGAAACCGCGCATCAGCTTGCGGTTGTTGAGCTGGATGGTGAAGGCGCCGATGTTGAGTTCGCGGAACACGCTATAGATGACGGCCGGCAATTCGGCGTCGTAACGCACCGACAGGCTGTCCTTGCCGATCACGTCGATGTCGCACTGATAGAACTCGCGAAAACGGCCACGCTGCGCGCGCTCGCCGCGATACACGCGCTGCATCTGGTAGCGGCGGAACGGGAACGACAGATCATGCTCGTGCTCGGCCACATAGCGGGCCAGCGGCACGGTCAGGTCGAAGCGCAACGCCATGTCTGGCTTCTCGCCCTGCTCCATCGCGCCGGTGGATTGCACGAAATACACTTGGCGCTCGGTCTCGCCGCCAGTCTTGGTCAGCAGCACATCCGCGTATTCGATCACCGGCGTCTCCACCGGCAAGAAGCCAAAGCGCTCGTAGTTGCGGCGGATCACGTCGAGCATGCGCTGGAAAGCGATCTGATCGAGCGGAAGCAATTCGAGTACACCGGGCATGGTGCGGGCCGGGGTAAGCGCCATGAAATCCTCAGCTTTAATAGAGAAAACGGCCGGCACGCACGGCGTGCGACGATAGCCGCATAGGTTAGCAGAAGGGCACCGAACCTCGGACCGATCAGGGCGATTCAGACACACGCACCTGTTGCCAAGCCTCAAAAGGGCCATTAAGATACGCGGCTCCCACGGGGTGTAGCTCAGCCTGGTAGAGCGCTACGTTCGGGACGTAGAAGTCGCAGGTTCGAATCCTGTCTCCCCGACCAAAATTCGATAAAAAAGCCGGCCCAGCGCCGGCTTTTTTATTGCCTGTGACCGGCCCGCAGGAGCGGGCCCTGCGCGCGATAGACCTACGAAGCGTAAAGAGCATCGCGCACAGGGTGCTCCTACGTCAGCGCCAGCTGCGTGAGCCGGTCCAGCTCCTCCTCGTCGAACCCTGCCTCCAGCCGCGCCGGCCGGTTGAACGGGCCGCGCAGATTGGGGCCCATATAGTCACGTAGCAGGTCGAGGAAAGTGTCGCGCGGGTCGGTGCCGTCGCGTTCGCAGCAGTGGCGGAACCAGCGCGTGCCGGCGGCGACGTGGGCCACTTCTTCGCGCAGGATGACTTCGAGGATATCCACCGTGCGCTCGTCGCCGACGCTGCGCAAACGTTCGATCATGCCCGGCGTGACGTCCAGCCCGCGCGCCTCCAGCACGCGCGGCACCAGGGCCATGCGCGCAGTGTCGTGATGGGCGGTTTTCTCAGCCATTTCCCACAGACCGTTGTGGGCATCGAAGTTGCCGTAGGCATGCCCAAGCTCACCTAGTCGCGTGGAGAGCATGGCGAAATGGCGTGCTTCGTCATTGGCGCAGCTGGCCCAGTCGCGATAATAAGCATCGGGCTCGCCGCGGAAGCGGTACACCGCGTCCCAGGCCAGGTTGATCGCGTTGAACTCGATATGCGCCACCGCATGCACCAGCGCCGCGCGACCTTCCGGCGTACCCAGGCCGCGATGAGGGACTTGCCGCGAAGGCACCAAGGGCGGCCGAAGTGGGCGACCCGGTGCGGCGATGGGTTCCGGCGGCGGCGCGCCTTCGCTCGGGCGAAGCTCGCCGGAGAGGAAGGCCTGCCAGGTGTCGTGGGTAAGGCGCAGCTTGTCGGCCGGTTCGCTGGCGTCCAGGCAGCGCTTAGCGGCTTGATGGAGATCGGTCATGCCGTGAAGTGTAGCGCCAGCTGAACCGCGGGCTCGCATTGCCGCGGCCAAGACGGGCGCGCATAGTCGCGCTCTCGGCTTTCTCAAAGGAATGACGTATGCCCGACCTTCACGCCGTCGAGATCAAGGCTTTCATCCCGGCTCGCGACTACGACCTGTCGCGGCGCTTCTACGCCGACGTGGGTTTCGAGGAGCGGTCGGAGTTCAAGGGCGTGGCGTACTTCGCGCTGGGCGAATGCAGCTTTCTACTGCAGAACTTCTACAACGAGGCGCACGCCAACAACTTCATGATGCATCTGCTGGTCGACGACGCGGACGCGTGGCATCGACGCTTCACCGAGAAGGATATTCTCGGCATCTACGGCCCGCATGGCGCACGCATGAATACCCCCGGCGACCGCGAATGGGGCATGCGCGACTTTCATCTGATCGACCCGACCGGCGTGCTGTGGCACATCGGCCACAACATCCGCTGATCGGGAAGAGCGCTAGCGCGCCCTTCCCGGCCCTGCACTGAGTTATGCGCTGCGGCGCGCAGCCTTGGCATCGTCGGAGCGCAGCATCTCGATCTGTTCGAGATAGGTCTTGTCCAGACCCGTAACGTATTCGCCGTTGAAGCAGGAAGCGTCGAACTGCTTCAGCTGCTCGTTGCCATCCTGCACGGCCCAGATCAGATCCGGCAGATCCTGATAGATCAGCCAGTCGGCGCCGAGCATCTTTTCCACTTCCTGCTCGCTATGACCGGAAGCGACCAGCTCGGACGCAGCCGGCATGTCGATGCCGTACACGTTGGGATAGCGCACCGGCGGCGCGGCGGAGGCGAAGAACACATTCTTTGCACCAGCCTCGCGTGCCATCTGGATGATCTGGCGCGAAGTGGTGCCGCGCACGATGGAGTCATCCACCAGCAGCACATTCTTCTTGCGGAACTCCAGCTCCACCGGATTGAGCTTGCGGCGCACCGATTTCACGCGCTCGCCCTGCCCCGGCATGATGAAGGTGCGGCCGATGTAGCGGTTCTTGACGAAGCCCTCGCGGAACGGCACACCAAGCGCCTCGGCCAGCGCGCTGGCGGCGGTGCGGGCGGTGTCGGGAATCGGGATCACCGCATCGATGCCGTGATCAGGCCGCTCGCGCAGGATCTTCTCGGCCAGCTTCTGGCCCATGCGCAGGCGCGCCTTGTAGACCGAGACGTTCTCGATCATCGAATCCGGCCGTGCAAGGTAGACGTACTCGAAAATGCACGGCGCGTGCACGGCGCTTTCGGCGCACATGCGCGAGAACAGCTGGCCGTCGTCGCTGATGAACACCGCCTCGCCCGGCGCCACGTCGCGCAGGCGCTTGAAGCCGAGGATATCCAGCGCCACCGACTCGGAAGCCACCGCATACTCGCGGCCCTCGGCCGTCACGCGCTCGCCCAGCACCAGCGGGCGGATACCGTTGGGATCGCGGAAGGCCAGCAGGCCGTAACCCAGAATCAGCGCCAGGCAGGCGTAGCCGCCGCGGGCGCGCGCATGCACGCCGGCCACGGCCTTGAAGATATGGTCCGGCGTCAGCGCCATCCGGTCCTGGATCTGCAGCTCGTGCGCGAGCACGTTGAGCAGTACCTCGGAGTCGGAATCCGTATTGATGTGCCGGCGGTCGTCCTCGAACATCTCGCGGCGCAGGGTCTCGGTGTTGACCAGATTGCCGTTGTGCGCGAAGGCGATGCCATAAGGCGAGTTCACATAGAACGGCTGCGCCTCGGAAGACCCTTCCGAACCCGCGGTGGGATAGCGGCAATGACCCATGCCGATGCGGCCGCGCAGGCCGCTCATCGCGCCCTGGGTGAACACATCGCGCACCAGGCCGTTGCCCTTGTGCAGACGCAGCCGCGCGCCATCCACCGTGGCGATGCCGGCGGCATCCTGGCCGCGGTGCTGGAGCACCGTCAGGCCGTCATAGAGGGCCGATGCCACCTCGGTGGTACCGACAATGCCGATGATTCCGCACATGGTTGTTGCCTATAGCTAGAGATTCGTTGCTGGCGCCGCGCCGGTCGTCGCGGGCGCCTGGGAGCTGCGTGCCGGCGCGGGTGCGGCGCCTGGCAACATGGCTGGTAAAGCCGGCAAGGACTGCAAAGACGGCATGGCAGGCATCGACGGCAGTTGATCAAGCACAGCGGACGGATGCAGATAACGCTTCACGTTGTCCGGCACCCTTTCGCCGAGCCACGCAGCCACTCCCTTGAACTGCGGCAATAACACGGACTGCTGGTACCACGGATCGCGGGTAAACGCGGTGAAGCCCATCAGGAACACCATCAGCGTCACCAGCAGCACGCCGCGCGCAAAACCGAACACCATACCCAGCAAGCGATCGGTACCGCTCAGGCCGGTACCTTCGATCAGCCGGCCGATCAGGAAACGGATCAGCACGCCGGCGATCAGCACGGCGGTAAAGCAGATGCCGTAGCCCACCGCGATGCGTGCCGAAGGCAGGTCGATCTTATGGTCGAAGTAAGTAGAAACCGTCGGCCCGAAGGTCCAGGACACCCAGAACGCGAGGATCCAGATGCCCAGCGCCAACACCTCAGAAATAAGGCCGCGCCATACGCCGATCAAGACCGACAGGCCGACGACTGCGATGATGATGTAGTCGGCCCAGTTCACAGTCGTGGCCATCGAGGCGGTCAGGGCGCGCTGACGACGTTGCCGCCGAGGCCGAGCTTGCTCTTGATCTGGTCACGCACGCGCACCGCATCGTCGCGCTGCGTCTGCGGGCCCGCTCGCACGCGCCACAGCTGCTTGCCGTTGGCGTTCACCGTATCCACGTAGCCATCGAAGCCATTCGAGCGCAACTTGTCGCGCAGCGCATTGGCGTCGGCCTGGCTGCCCATCGCCGCCACCTGCACCGCCCAGCCACCGGCTCGCGCGGCCGGCTTGGCGGCGGCCGTTGCCGGAGCGGCCGCCGGCGCGTCGTCCTGGGTCGGCGTGCTGGCACTGCCTTCAAGGCGTGCCGGTGCACCGGGGATGGTCTGGGTGATCTTCAGGCGTGCAGCTTCCGCCGCGGTGCGGGATTCAAAAGGACCAGCCGTGACCAGGGTCAGCTGCTTGCCGCCCTGGTTGATCGCGCGGCTGGAGGCCGGGTAACCCAGGCCTCGCACGCGCTGCATCAGGCTCTGCGCACTGGTCGCCGACGCATACGCGCTGAGATTGAGCGAGAACGGGCCATGGGCGGCAGTAGCCGCGGGCAAAGCCGGCGCGGGCGTCGCTGCCGTGGCGGCAGGTTTGTCGGCAGTGGGCTTGGTCTGGGCGGGAATCGCCGGCTGCGTCGCCGCCGGCTTGGTCTGAACCGGGATCACTGGCTGGGCCGGCGAACTGCCGCTGGTCACCGTGGTGGCCTCCGGCTTCTGACCGGCGCCCGGGTCGGTTTCCACATCGCGCGGACGGTTGGAACCGATGTTCACCGTGGCCA
Organism: Dyella sp. OK004; assembly: GCF_900114495.1. GTDB lineage: Bacteria > Pseudomonadota > Gammaproteobacteria > Xanthomonadales > Rhodanobacteraceae > Dyella_D. The sequence continues at coordinate 833,143 of NZ_FOZI01000003.1, forward strand.
GCTTGTCGGAGCTGACCGGCGCCGCACCCGGCGCGGCAGGCTGGTCGGCACCGCTCACGGCCGGCTTCGGCGCCGCGGCAGCCGTGGAAGACGGCGCGGCACCCGGCGTGAGACTCATGGTCTTGGTCTGCAGATCGCGATCCGGTGCCGGCGGAATCGCCAGACTCACCGTTTCATCGCCACCCGCCGTCGGCGGGGTACTGGAAAAGAACATCGGCACGAACAGGACCGCCAGAGCAATCAGAACGGCGGCACCCAGCAGACGTGTTTTCAAGACGGACTCCAAGGCGACAGGCGCAACACGAAACGGGCGAGATTATACCTGCCCAGGAGACCAATCACGGCAAATCGTCAGGACCGGGATTCAGCCAACACCGCTGCAGCGACAAAAAACGAACCGAACGCAAGGATGCGATCGCCCCGCTGTGCCGTGCCACGCGCAGCTTCCAACGCGCCATGCACATCGGCGTGCACGTCGAAACGCGCCCCCGGCAGGGCCAACTGCAGCTCTTCCGCCAGCGCTTCACCCGGCAGGCCACGGGGCGTATCGCGCTCAAGCCCAGCCAAATGCCAGTGATGAATACGGGCGCCGAGCGCCTTGATCACGCCGGCCACATCTTTGTCAGCCAGCGCGCCGTAGACCGCATGCACCCGCCCGCCCGGACGCGTGTCCAGCCATTCGGCCAGCGCACGCGCTGCCTGCGGATTGTGTCCGACATCCACGATCAGGGCTGGCTCGCCGCCCAGCGATTGCAAGCGTGCGGGCACCGACGCGGTACGCAAACCAGCCTCGAACGCTGTCGGCTCGATCGGCAACGCTTTGCGCAGCGCGTGCAGTGCGGCCACTGCCGCGGCCGCATTGGCGTATTGCACCGGCGCGGCAAGCGTGGGATCCGGCAATGACAAGGCGGTGCCGTCGCGGTGCCACCATCGCCAGCCGCCGGCCTCACGCTCCCAGCGAAAATCCGCGCCTGCCTGCTCCACCTGCGCGCCGTTTGCAGCCAGGGCATCGAGCAGGCCAATAGGCGGATCGAGTTCGCCCACGATGGCTGGCCGCTCCGCGCGCGCAATGCCCGCCTTCTCGCGGCCAATGCTGTCGCGATCGGGCCCCAGCCAATCCATATGGTCCAGATCGACCGTGGTGATCACAGCGACGTCAGCGTCGATGATGTTCACCGCATCCAGGCGCCCACCCAACCCGACTTCGAGCACAGCGACATCGAGATCGGCGCGGGTGAACAGATCGAGCGCCGCCAGCGTGCCGAATTCGAAATAGGTCAGCGGCAGATCGCCGCGCGCCGCCTCGATCCGCTCGAAGCTGGCGATCAGCGCTTCATCGTCGGCGTCATGACCATCGATGCGTATGCGCTCGTTGTAGCGCAGCAAGTGCGGCGAGGTGTAGCAGCCCACGCGACGCCCGGCCGCTTGCAAGACGGCCTCCAGCATCGCCACGGTGGAACCCTTGCCGTTGGTGCCGCCCACGGCAATGACGTGGCGCGCCGGCGCGGCAGCGCCCATGCGCTCCCACACCGCACGCACGCGATCGAGACCCAGCTCGATGCTGCGCACATTGACGTGCTCCTGATAACTCAGCCATTCGGCCAGCGTGCGTGACATCGCGGTCGCTCTCGACAGTCAGGCGTCCAGCGGACGCAACCAGAAACGCAGGCTGTGGACGCTGGGAGCATCATCGCCCCGCTCCTTCCAGTCCAGCGTGCAAAACATGTTGTCCTGGCGTTGATAGCCGCGCTTGTGCCAGAACGCATCGTTGGGGCGGTAACCCTCGGGCTGCCGCGGATCGTCCGGGTCGCGCTCAACCGCGCAGAACGCCGTCCAATGGAACCCGCCCAGGCGCCGCGCGTACACCTCCCGCTTGTCGAAAAAGCGATGTCCGAGCCCCTGGCCGCGATAGGCGTCCAGCAGCACCGACTCGCCAAAGTAGAACACGTCACCCAATGACATGCCGCGCTCAAGGAAAGGCTGATGGAACGCTGCGCCATCGTCGGCCAGCGGCATACCCGTGGAAGCACCCACAACGGCATCGCCATCCAGCGCCAGCACGAACACACTGCGCGGCGAACGCGCATAGGTCGTCAGGTAACGCTGCTCGTACGCCGCATCGCCCTCATATAAATAGGGGTAGTCGCGAAACACCGCGATGCGCAGCCGCGCCAGATCGCCCAGATAAGGCGCCACCGCCTCGCCGCTGCAGGTAATGATCCGGATCGCCACGCTCAGCCGCCGACCTGGGCGATCCAGTCGTTGAGGTTGTAGTAGTTGCTGATGCGCGCGATGCGGCCATCGCGGATAGCGAAGAAGGCACCACCCGGCAGCACATAGCGCTGACCGCGGGCCGGCGGCAGGCCTTCGTCATCGGCGAGATACTCGCCATGCACAACGTACTCGGCCGCGGCATGCCGGCCGTCGGCATTGACCATCACCACGACATCGCGCAACTGTTCGCGGTAGCTCCGCTCCATGCGGCCAAGGAATGCAGTGAAGGCGTCGCGACCGGTTTCGCGGCCACCCTGGTTGATGTCGTGTGCCACGTCGTCAGTGAGGCAGGCCAGCATCGCATCCCAGTCACCACGGTTGAACGCCTCGTAATAACGCTCGATCAAGGCCGTCGCATCCGACATCACAAGGCATCCGATTAGAGAATGGGCTGCGAAGCTTAATGTAGGAGCCCACCCGGTGGGCGACCCGGAGTACTGCTAATCGCCCACCGGGTGGGCTCCTACGGTTTAGGCGCTACGTGCCGCAGGGCGACTTGCACCAACCTGCGCTGCAGGCGCTCGCTCAAGGAGCCCTGCCCCAGCAACCCCATCCGCACCAAAGCCTCCGCCTCGCCGTCCACCGCAGAGCCACGCCGCAGCATGGCCCGCGCTAGGGTGAACCGCCCGCGCCAGGAGGTGCTGGCGGACTGCAGCCAGCTCAGGGCCGGAAGCAGTCGTTGCTCCACCTCTGTAAAGTCGCTGCCGAACGGGAAGCGCGGCAATAGCCCTTTGCGCTCCAGCGGCGCCAATGCTTCACGCAGATCTTCGGGTCGGTTGCGGCGCCACTTCTCGGGAATCTGGAAATCCTCCGCGAGCTTGCCGTTGGCCTTGGCTTCGGCGCAGAGCGCATCGAGGAAGCGCGCGTCGCAAATCGCAAGCATGGCCTCCACGCATTCGCTGTCGGTCTTACCACGCAGATCCGCCACCCCGTACTCGGTGACAAACAGGTCGCGCAGATGGCGTGGAATGGTGGTGTAGCCGTAGTTGAAGCGGATATTGGTTTCCACCGTACCGCGCACCTTGCGGGTGGCGCGCAACAACAGCGCGGAGCGGCCATCCGGCAACTCATGCGCCATCGCCACAAAGTTGTACTGGCCGCCGACGCCGCTCACTACGGCGCCGTCTTCCAGACCATCCGACACCGCCGCACCGAACAGGGTCGCCATCATGCAGGTGTTGAAGAAACGCGCGCCGCGCCGCTGCAGACCGGCCAGCACCTGATGGTCGCCATAAAGCTGATTGACGTTGGACACGCGGCACATATCGATCGCATCCGGATCGGCCGCCTCGGTTTCATGCAACCACTGGTACAGCTCGCGCGTGCCGAGAAAAAACGCCCCGCGCAGGTAGTGCCCGCCAGGTGCCTGGGCAGACAGGCGCCCTGTCGACGCCGAACGCTCAAGCGCCAGGTTGTCCCAGCTGCGACGCTTGAGAATGCCCTCGCGCTGCAGATGCATGAAGCCATCCATCACCATTTCGCTCGCGCCGTACAAACCAGCCTCGAGTGGTGCGAGCCCGCCCATGCGGGTCGCCAGCGCATGTGTAGCGCCACGCGGATCGATGGCAACCAGACCGCGCCGCCAGTTCACGTTGTTGTGCTGGCGCAACAGCAGCGCATACACCAAGGCGTCGGACAAGGCGCCGATACCGATCTGCAGGCAACCGCCATCCTTCACCAACGCGCTGGCATGCAGGCCCAGCGCGTACTCGGCCAGATCCACTGGTTGTCGCGGCAAGGCGAACAGCGGCGCTATCGCTGCGGGCTGCAATTCAATATCGAAGAAGTCCTGGGCTACCTCGGCATGCCCGGTGAGATAGGGCAGATCCGGGTGCACCACCGCCACGCACAATGGCCGCGGCTTGCCGGCAGCTTGTGCCTTGTCGAGAAAATCCAGGGTCAGATCGGGATTGCACGACAGGCTGTAGCGCACGCCCTGCGGTGTCTCGCGCCGCGCCACCAACTGCACCAGAAGGTTGATGTCCTGCACCACCAGGTCGCGCGCGACGTGGGTGTAGTTCTGGCTGATGTAGTTGCGCTGCGCGCTGCCCGAATGCAGTAGCGCACCGGATTGCATATAGAACTCATGCACCGCCACGTTCGACGGCAAGGCATTGCGCGCCTGGTCCACGGCGTACTGCGGGTCTTCCGCATCGCGCCCGAAGTGGCGGTCCAGAAAGGGTTGCAGGAAGCGTGTCTCCAGACCCGGTTTCGGCCGGGGCCGCGTCAGCGACAACGCGGTGTACAGCGTCATGGAGCGCGAGGTGTCGGCCTTGGTCAGCCGGTAGAGCGCGTTGAGCAGGCCATGCGGTTTACCTAACCCGAGCGGCGCGGCCATGCGCAGGTCGGGACCCAGTCGTTCGGCGATGTGCTGGGCACAGGCCTCGGTGTCGGTGTGACATTGCTCGGGCGACATGCGGGGGATCATGACAGAAGGGTGATCGGGGGTGCATGACTGGCGCTTCAGGGAATTTTTGTTCTATCGATCCCTATCCTGATTCGTCATTCCAGTGAAGGCTGGAGTCCAGTGGCGTTATCGCTCGGTTTTAACGGCTGCGTGCCCTGGCCGCTTATGCAGCGGGCATTTCGGACGCCTGCCGGCGCCCGAGTTACTTTCTATTTGCTGGCCCAAAGAGAAAGTAACCAAAGAGAAATGGCCTCAAAGCAGGCGGTGTGCTTCGTAGCTGCGCCTTTTCCAGTGTCAGGCGTTGGGATGGTTTCTTGCAGGTTCGATCGACTGCGCAAGGAATCAGGCATTTCTCCCTCCCCTGCTTGCAGGGGAGGGTTGGGGTGGGGTGTGGGTGCTCGGTTTGCCGTTTCTAGTGCGAGGCAAGCTCACCCAACCCCCGCCGACCAAAACAGACAATCCCCTACACTCCCTCCCCATGAACCGGACTGCATTCCCCTCTTCGCCCGGCCGTCTCTTCGCCGAGCAGGCACTGAGCCGCGCCGCTGGTGCGCCGTTGCTTACCGGCAATCGGATTGAGTTGTTGATTGATGGAGCTGCGCATTACGAAGCGTGGCTGGCCGCGATCCGCGGAGCGCAGCAAAGGGTGCTGCTGGAGAACTACATCATCCGCGACGATGAGGTCGGGCAGGCGTTCCGCGATGCGCTGGTGGAGCGCGCGAAAGATGGGGTGTTTGTTGCGGTGGCGTATGACTGGATGGGTTGCCTGGGGCAGTCGCGTTCGAGTTTCTGGGCTCCGCTACGCGCTGCCGGTGGGCAGGTGCGGGTGTTCAATCCGCCGCAGTTGGGGCAGCCGTTTGGATGGATCAGCCGCGATCACCGCAAGGTGTTGGTGGTGGATGGGCGGATCGGGTTTCTTTCCGGGGTTTGCATCAGCCAGAAGTGGCTGGGCGATGCAAAGCATGGCATTGCACCTTGGCGTGATACCGGTGTGGCTTTGCATGGACCGGCGGTGACGGAGATCGAAGCGGCCTTCGCGCAGAGCTGGTCGAGCATGGGTGCGCCGCTGCCGCCGTTCGAACAGGAAGCAAGCGCGGAGGCCGGCACGGTGGCGCTGCGGGTGATCGCCACGCAGCCTTCCACGGCGGGCATGTATCGGCTGGATCAGATGATCGCCGCCATGGCGCGCAAGACGCTGTGGCTGACCGATGCCTACTTCGTTGGCGTCGCGCCCTACGTGCAGGCACTGGCTTCGGCGGCGCGGGATGGTGTGGATGTGCGCCTGCTGGTGCCTGGCAGCAGCGATATTCCAGTGGTGTCTGGCATGTCGCGCTCGGGTTACCGGCCGCTGCTCAAAGCCGGCATCCGTGTGTTCGAGTGGAACGGTTCGATGCTGCACGCCAAAACGGCGGTGGCGGATGGGCAATGGGCGCGGGTCGGTTCGTCCAACCTCAATATCGCCAGCTGGCTGAGCAATCGCGAGATCGACGTGGCGGTGGAGGATGCGGAGTTCGCACGCTGCCTGGCCGCTCAATACGAAATCGACCTGGGCAACGCCACGGAGATCGTGCTGGCGCCGCGCCGCTATCGCCCCAACACCGACCGCGTGAGCGCCAGCACACCGTCGCCACGTTCACGCCGCATGGGCGGCAGTTCCAGCCGTGCCGCCGCGGGTGCCTTGCGCATCGCCAATTCGGTGGGCGCGGCGATAACCGATCGGCGTGTGTTGGGCGATACCGAAACCGGCCCGTTAGTAATGGGCACCGCCCTGCTGCTCGCACTCGCCGTGGTCGCCATTTTCTGGCCGGCGGTAGTGGGTTGGCCGCTGGCGGTACTGGCTCTGTGGTTTGCCTTGAATCTCGGCATTCGCGCCTGGCGGGCGCGCCGGCGGCATTGGCGGCGGGTCAAGGCCGTTGATGAGGCAGAGTAACGATGGGCGCTCTAATCGATTCCACGCAGGCGTCACCATGTCTGTTTGCGCGCAGATCGCCGTTGCGCTGCCGAAAGCAGACTGGACGTCTGCTGAGGCAGCGTGGCGGTGAGCTGCGCGCAAACAGACATGGCCCTCACTTATGAAATCTGATGACAGGGTGATATCCAGTAAGGGCGTTACCGCTACCGCGCGGCTCGACCTGACGGCCAGTCAGGCGCTTTGCCACGCGGTAGCGGTAACGCCCTTACTGGATGTCATGCCGCCTGCGTGGAATCGATTAGAGGGCCCATAATCAATGGCTTGAACCGCTTGCCTCAGAAACAGGCTGCGTAGACACGGGCAAGCGGATGTAATTCAAATCGTTCGTGCTAGTCTCCCGCCTCCATGCACGCGCACGACGACACCACTACGCCTTCTCGCCACATCCTGACGCCCAGCACGCTCAACCGGCTGGTGCGGGATCTGCTTGAAGACGCGCTGCCGATGGTGTGGATCGAAGGCGAGCTCTCTAATGTGGCGCGCCCGGCATCAGGGCATCTCTATTTCACCTTGAAGGACAGCGGCGCCCAGGTGCGCTGCGCCATGTTCCGGCCCAAGAGCGGCTGGCTGAAGTTCCGCCCGGTGGATGGCATGCAGGTGCTGGTGCGCGCCAAGGTCGGTTTGTACGAACCGCGCGGCGAATTCCAGCTGGTGGCCGAGCATATGGAGCCGGCCGGCGAAGGTGCGCTGCAGCGCGAGTTCGAACAGCTCAAGGCCAAGCTCGACGCCGAAGGCCTGTTCGATCCGGCACGCAAGCGTCCCCTGCCCGCCTTCGCGCGCCGCATCGGCGTGATTACCTCCGCTACCGGCGCCGCCGTGCGCGACGTGCTCAGCGTGATGGGACGACGCTGGCCGCTCGCCGATGTGGAAGTATTGCCGGTGCCCGTGCAGGGCCGCGAGGCACCGCCTGCCATCGTCACCATGTTGCGCAAGGCTTCGGCGAGCGGACGCTACGACGTGCTGCTGCTGACCCGTGGCGGCGGCTCGCTGGAAGATTTGTGGGCCTTCAATAACGAACAGGTCGCGCGCGCCATCCATGCCAGCGCGGTGCCGGTGGTCTCGGCCGTCGGGCATGAAGTGGACTTCAGCATCGCCGACTTCGTCGCCGATCTGCGCGCACCGACACCTTCCGCCGCGGCCGAATTGCTGGTGCCCGATGCCGCCGCCATCGCGCGACACCTGCGCCAGTTGCAGCAACGGCTTGGCACATTGCAGCAGCGGCGCATGCAGGCGCTGATCCAGCGCACCGATCACCTCCTGGCCCGGTTGCAGGCACAACGTCCGCAAACCCGGCTGGCCCGCGATCGCGAACGGCTGGCACATCTGCGGCATCGATTGACCGCCGTCGTGCGCGAGCTGGAACGCGATCGCAGCCGCCGGCTGGAACGCACCCATGCCCGCCTGCTAGCTCGTCATCCGCGCCAGCAATTTTCCTTGCTCAGCCACCGGCTCGCACAACAGGATCAGCGGTTGCGCCATGCCATCGCGCAGATCCTCGAACGCCGTCGCGCCACGCTGCAGCAGGCCGCGCGCACGCTGCATGCCGTGAGCCCGCTGGCCACGCTGGAACGCGGCTACGCGATCCTGTTCGACGCGGAGGGCCATGTGCTGCGCTCCGCTTTGAACGTGACGCCGGATACGCCGCTGCGCGCACGCCTCGCCGACGGCGAACTGTCGCTGCGCACCAACAAAGGCTGACAACTCTTTGTAGGAGCGCACCCTGTGCGCGACCTCGGCGTCACCGGCTGGCGCTGCGCGCCAGATCGCGCACAAGGTGCTCTCCTACGGATGGAGACCGATGACCAGCGAAGTCATCGACAGCGCGCTGGTCACCTCATCATTGAATGTCTCCACGCCATCGCCTTCCCGCTGCAACGCCAGCGCATACAACAACGGCAGGTAATGCTCCGGCGTAGGAATCGCCAACGCGGCATCGGGCCCCAGGCTTTCATAGCGACACAGGGCCGCATGATCGCGCTGCTCGATCAAGGCGTTCACTTCGGTACGAAAACGCAACGCCCAGGCCAATGGCTCGTGGGTATGGAAGCGAAACAGCGCGAGGTTATGCACGATGTTGCCGCTGGCCAGAATCAGCACACCCTCCTCGCGCAACGGCGCCAGCACGGCCGCCAATCGATAGTGCTCGGGTCCGCTGAGCCGCACATCCAGGCTCAGTTGCAGCACCGGCACATCGGCCTCGGGATACATCGCGCGCAGCACGCTCCACGCACCATGATCCAGCCCGCGGCCGGGATCGAGGTGGAAGTGGAATTCCTGCGACAAACTGGCGATCCGCCGCGCCAGCGCCGGATCGCCAGGCGCTGGATAGTGCACCTGAAACAAGGCCGCAGGAAACCCATAGAAGTCGTGGATGGTTTCCGGTGCGTCGGTGCCGGTGACATAGACGCCGCGCGTTTCCCAATGCGCGGAAACGCATAGCACCGCGCGCGGCCGCGGCAAGCGCTGCCCCAACGCTCGCCAGCTGCGATGGTAGGCGTTGTCTTCGATCGCATTCATCGGCGAACCGTGGCCGACGAAGAGCACAGGCATGACCGTCGCGGCGTGCATGCGGACTCACCTTGATAACGCGGTTATGGTCTCCATCGTTGCACACGCAGGGCACGATCTCACGTGCTATGAACAGACCATGCCGCATCCTTCGCGGCCATGCGTTTCCATCCCTGGAGAATGAGTGCATGAAGGCAGCGGCATTGTTCGTGAAAGCCCTGGAAGCCGAAGGCGTACACAGCATCTTCGGTGTACCCGGCGAGGAAAACCTGGATCTGGTCGAAGCCCTGCGCGAGTCCTCCATCCGCCTGATCGTCACCCGTCACGAACAAGCTGCCGGCTTCATGGCCGCCACCTGGGGACGGCTCACCGGCAAGGCCGGCGTGGCGCTCTCGACGCTGGGCCCTGGCGCCACCAACCTGGTCACGGCCGCCGCCTATGCGCAGCTCGGCGCTATGCCGATGCTGATGATCACCGGCCAGAAACCCATCCGCACGCACAAGCAGGGCATGTTCCAGCTGGTCGACGTGGTGGACATGATGCAGCCACTGACCAAGTACACCCGCCAGTTGGTGTCGGCACCGACCATCCCCGCCCGCGTGCGCGAAGCCTTCCGCCGCGCCGAGGAGGAACGCCCCGGCGCCGTGCATCTGGAACTGCCGGAGGACATCGCCCGCGACGAAGTGGACGAGGTGATCCTGCTGCCCACCGAATATGCACGCCGCCCCGCGCCGGACGACGCCGCACTGGTACAGGCCGGCGAGGCCATCACCGCCGCGCGCCACCCCATCCTGATGATCGGCGCCGCCGCCAACCGCCAGCGCACGGCGGTGGCGCTGCGCAACTTCATCGACAAGCTGGGCATGCCGTTCTTTACCACCCAGATGGGCAAGGGCGTGGTCGACGAGGATCACCCGCTATGGCTGGGCAATGCCGCGCTGTCCGACGGCGATTTTGTGCATCGTGCGATCGACGCTGCCGACGTCATCATCAACGTCGGCCACGACGTGGTGGAGAAGCCGCCGTTCTTCATGCACAAAGGTCGACGCACAGTAATCCATATCAACTTCTCTTCAGCGGAAGTGGATACGGTGTACTTCCCGCAGATTGAAGTCGTCGGCGACATTGCGCATACCGTCGAGCGCCTCACCGATGCGCTGAAACCGCAGGCGCACTGGAACTTCAAATTCTTCGACCAGGTGCGCATCGCCTTCGAGCACCAGCTGGCCGAACACGCCGACGATCCGCGCTTTCCGATCCATCCGGTACGGCTGGTGGCGGATACGCGACGCTATATGCCCGACGACGGTGTGCTGTGCCTGGACAACGGCATGTACAAGATCTGGTACGCGCGCTACTACCGCGCGCGCCAGCCCAATACGGTGCTGCTCGATAACGCGCTCGCCACCATGGGTGCCGGCCTGCCTTCGGCGATGGCGGCGAAGATGGTGTATCCGGACCGCAAGGTGCTGGCGATCTGCGGCGATGGCGGCTTCATGATGAATGCGCAGGAGCTGGAAACCGCCGTGCGGCTCAAGATGGATCTAGTCATCCTGCTGCTGCGCGACGACGCCTACGGCATGATCCGCTGGAAGCAGGCCGAGATGGGCTACCCCGACTACGGCATGGAATTTAGCAATCCGGATTTCGTGGCTTTTGCCGAAGCACACCATGCCCACGGCCATCGTCCCGCCAGCGCCGACGAATTCCTGCCTACCCTACAGCGCGCCTTTGAACAAGGCGGCGTACACCTGATCGATCTGGTCATCGACTACAGCGACAACCACTGCATACTCAATGAAGAGATCCAGAAGCTAAGCGCCGCGATCAAACCGGAGCATCACCATGCTTGAGAAGAAATATCCGTACTACCTCGCCAACAAAGCGCAGACCTCGAAAGAGTGGATGGACGTGGTCGACAAATACAGCGGCAAGGTAGCGACGCGCGTGGCGGTGCCCGATGCCAAGGCGGTGGAACAGGCCATCGCCGCCGCGGTAAAAGCCACCGAGCCGATGCGCGAGTTCAAGCCATGGGCGCGGCAGGCAGTGCTGCAGCATTGCGTCAAGCGCTTCATCGAGCGCCGCGACGAACTGGCCTATGCGCTGTGCGTGGAAGCCGGCAAGCCGATCAAGGATTCGGATGGCGAAGTGACCCGTCTGATCGAGACCTTCACCATCGCCGCCGAGGAATCGGTGCGCACCAATGGCGAAACCATCAACCTGGAAATCGCCAAGCGCCTGGACGGTTACCACGGCTACACCAAGCGCGTGCCGCTAGGGCCGGTGTCGTTCATCACGCCGTTCAATTTCCCGCTCAACCTGGTGGCTCACAAAGTGGCGCCAGCCATCGCCGCCGGCTGCCCATTCGTACTCAAGCCGGCGGAGCGCACGCCGATCGGCGCGCTGATCATCGGCGAAGTACTGGCGGAAACCGATCTACCGAAAGGCGCGTTCTCCATTCTCAACCTCGACGGCAAACACGCCGGCCCGCTGGTGGAAGATCCGCGCTTCAAGCTGCTCTCCTTCACCGGCAGCCAGATCGGCTGGGATCTGAAAACGCGCGCCGGCCACAAGAAAGTGACGCTGGAACTGGGCGGCAACGCCGCGGTGATCATCGATGCGGACCAAGGGCCGCATATGGATCGCGTGATCGATCGCCTGATCTTCGGCGCGTTCTACCAGTCCGGCCAGAGCTGCATCAGCGTGCAGCGCATCTATGTGCATGACTCGATCTACGACGAACTGAAGAAGCGCCTGGTCGCCGCTGTGAAGAAGCTCAAAGCTGGCGATCCCAAGAAGAAAGACACCTTCCTCGGCCCGATGATCGATGAAGCCGCTGCCGAACGCCTGTATGGCTGGATCGAAGAAGCCCGCAAGGCCGGTGGCAAGGTGTTGTGCGGCGGCAAGCGCAAGGGCTCCATGCTGGAAGCCACGCTGATGGAAGACGTGCCGCGCGATACCAAGGTCAACCGGCAGGAAGTGTTCGGCCCGTTCGCCCTGCTCGCCCGCTACAAGGATTTCGATGACGCCGTGGCGATGGTCAACGACTCCGACTATGGCCTGCAGGCCGGCATCTTCACCGACAGCCTCGCCCACGCCATGCGCGCATGGAACGAACTGGACCAGGGCGGCGTGATCGTCAACGACATCCCCAGCTTCCGCGTGGACAACATGCCGTACGGCGGCGTGAAGCTATCCGGTATCGGTCGCGAAGGCGTGCGTTATGCGATCGAAGACATGACTGAGCTGCGTTTGATGGTGATGCGCGAGGTTTGACAAATACCCCCTCCCCTGCGTGCAGCAGGGGAGGGCTGGGGTGGGGTCAAGCCCCTCAAGCCATGAAACGTCATCGCAAGGGCTTACCCCCTCCCGGCCTCCCCCTGCTTGCAGGGGGAGGAGCAGGTATTCTCAAGCAACGGACTCCACGCCTTCCATCCGCAGCCGGCTCACATCCCGCAGCGGCGGCGCACCGAATTGGCGGCTGTATTCGCGGCTGAATTGCGAGGGGCTTTCGTAGCCCACCCGATGCGCGGCGGTGGCCACGTCGCAACGTTCCGATAGCAGTAGCTTGCGTGCTTCCTGCAGGCGCAATTGCTTCTGGTACTGCAGCGGGCTCATCGCGGTCATCGCGCGGAAGTGGTGGTGCAGCGAGGACGCACTCATGTTTACCTGCGCCGCGAGATCCTCGATGCGCAGCGGCTGGTCGAAGTATTCGCGCAGCCAGCGGATCGCCCGCGACACCTGATGCCCCTGACTGCCGGCGATGGCGATCTGCGCCAGGCGCGCGCCCTGCTCGCCGGTCAGCAGGCGATAGATCAGCTCGCGCTCCAGCAGCGGCCCAAGCATGCGCAGGTCCTGCGGCTTGTCCAGCAAGCGCGCCAGGCGCAGCAACGGGTCCAGCAAATCGCCGTCGAGCGGACTGATCGCGATGCCACGCGAAGGCGTTGCGGCGGCGCGGACCGGCTTGATATCCGGCAGGAATTCGCGGATGCGCTGCAGATCGAAACGGAAGGTCAGGCACAGGCAAGGCTCTTCCGGCGTGGCACGCAGGATCTGCGCGGACACCGGCACATCCACCGAGGTCACCAGATACTTGGCGGGCTCGTGCACCAGGGTCTCCTGCCCCAGCAGGATCTGCTTGGCGCCCTGCAAGGCCAGACCAAGGCTCGGCTCGTACAACGCGCAGGTGGGCATGCTGGTGGAGTCCGCGCGGAAGAAGCTGAGCGGGCCCCAGGCGGTAGGGTGCACGCCCTCGGTTGGCGTGAATCGTTCAACGATGGCTGTCAATTCCTCGCAATCTTTCTCGATACGCGAGTCATCATTGGCCGGTGAAAGCTTGCTGTTCATGCATTTGACCCGAAAAGCCCTGGAGGAAAGATTGCCTGTTCCTCCGGGCCAAGGCGAGTGCCTTCCGTCAGCTTTGCAGAATCGGGCAACGATCTCGCAGGATCCGGCTACCCGTGCGCGGCAGCCCCCACCCATACTCGTCCTGTTCGCCGCTCCCCTCTTTCCATCCAGGAGAAACGCATGGCCCTGTCCATCCTCGGCTACGCCGCCCAGGCCGCCACCACCCCGCTGGCTGCCCACACCTTTGAACGCCGCGATCCGCGCCCGGACGACGTGGTGATCGACATTCTTTATTGCGGCGTCTGCCATTCCGACCTTCACCAGGCCCGCAACGAGTGGCACAACAGCACCTACCCGATGGTGCCGGGCCACGAGATCATCGGCAAAGTCAGTGCCGTCGGCGCCAAGGTCAGCAAGTTCAAGGCCGGCGACATGGTCGGCGTCGGCTGCATGGTCGACTCCTGCCAGCACTGCGCCTCCTGCAGCGCGGGTCTTGAGCAGTACTGCGTCGAGGGCGCCACGTGGACCTATAACGACAAAGACCGTCACGACAAGCTGCCGACCTTCGGCGGCTACTCCGAGCGCATCGTGGTGTCCGACAAGTTCGTTGTGAGCATTTCTGACAAGCTCGATCCGAAGTCCGCTGCACCACTGCTATGCGCCGGCATCACTAGCTGGTCGCCACTGCGTCACTGGAAGATCGGCAAGGGCAGCAAGGTGGCGGTGATCGGTCTCGGCGGCCTGGGCCATATGGGCCTGAAGTTCGCCAAGGCGATGGGCGCGGACGTCACCCTGTTCACCCGCTCGCCGGGCAAGGAAGAAGAAGCGCGTCGCCTGGGCGCGGACCATGTCGTGCTCTCCACCGACCCCAAGCAGATGGCGGCGGTGGCCGGCCAGTTCGACTTCATCCTGGACACCGTGCCGAGCCAGCACGACCTCAACCCATACCTGCTCACGCTCAAGCTTGACGGTGTGCATTGCCTGGTCGGCCTGCTCGAGCCGATCGATCCGCCGGTGCAGGCCGGCGTGGTGATCCTCGGCCGCCGCTCCGTCACCGGCTCGGCCATCGGCGGCATCGCCGAGACGCAGGAGATGCTGGATTTCTGCGCCGAGCATGGCATCACCTGCGATGTCGAGATGATCGACATCCAGCAGATCAACGAGGCTTACGAGCGCATGCTCAAGAGCGATGTGCGCTATCGCTTTGTGATCGATATCGCTTCGTTGAAGAAAGCGGCGTAATCGCCATCGGGCCATCCAGGAATGGAATGGCCCGATTTTTCAAGGCTGCCCCGAAGCCGCCCCCGCCTTCGCCGCATTCAACCCCAGCACGTTGTAAACGTGATAGCGCGCAATGCCCACGTACTCATGCAACGCGGCGTCAGCCAGGGTGAAGTTCCAGGCCAGCGGATACCACGACCACATCGGCTTGACGAAATCGCCGCGCACCGGCTGCGGATGCAGGCCGAAGTGCGCGAAGTACAGCAGGCTACGGCGCAGATGCGTGCCCGACGTCACCAGCAACACCCGCTCCGCGCCATCTGCTTCCAGCATCGGCTTGCTGAATTCCGCGTTCTGCCAGGTGCTGAGGCTGTGTGCTTCGATCAGCAGATCGCCCTCGGGGATGCCCGCGCGCAACAGCGCTCTGCGATAGATTTCGGCTTCCGCTTCGCCATGCCCCTGCGGATCGCCGCCACTCACCAACACCTTGCAGTCGCCACCCGCCTCGTGGCATTCCCGATATAGCGTGACAGCGGTGAGCAGACGCCCGTTGGCGAAATAGCTCGGCACCAGATGGTTGGCGCGATCGTCGTGGAAGGTACCCGCTCCGAGCAGCACGATCGCGCTGCGCGCCGCCCAGCCGCCGGACACGGTGCTCGCATAGTCACCTTGCAGGTCACGCAGCATCCAGGCCGGTGCTGCGCCGCAACCGATGACAAAGAACCACAGCAGGGCCAGCACCACGACCACGCGGCTGCTCTTGCGCCGCCTCCTATAGCCCAACACCAGCGCCAGCAGACACAACAGCGCTAAGACAGACATGGTCATGACGGCCCCGTTCCAAGAATAGATACGCGCAGAGTAAACCGAGTGGCGCCTTGTCACGAGTCATGCGTTCGCTCTAGGCACGGTTGCAATTCTGTTGCGCAGCACCAACCCGTGCATACGTATTCATCCACTATGCGCAAGGCGGCGGGGCAGAATCGCCGCACTTTTCATACGCGGTCGACGGGGAGAACACGATGAGCGTAGTGGACGTCAGCAATGGGGCGGAGCAACGCGCTACGGCGCGCGTGGTACTGATTGCCGCGGCCGCGGCGCTGGGTGGATTCCTGTTCGGTTTCGACACCGCCGTGATCAACGGCGCGGTGGATGCGATCCGCGGCAGCTTCGGACTCGGCGCTGGACGCATCGGTTTCGCCGTCTCTTGTGCCCTGCTCGGCTCCGCTGTCGGCGCCTGGTATGCCGGCCCGCTGGCCGATCGCTTCGGTCGCGTGCGCGCCATGCAAGTGGCCGCCGTGCTACTTGCCTTGAGTGCGCTGGGCTCGGGACTGGTCTCGGGTGTGTGGGATCTGATTCTGTGGCGCGTAGTCGGCGGTATCGGCGTGGGCATGGCTTCGGTGATCGCGCCAACGTATATCGCCGAAGTATCGCCGGCGCAGGTGCGCGGCCGTCTCGGCTCGCTGCAGCAGCTGGCTATCGTGCTCGGCATCTTTACCGCGCTGCTCAGCGATGCGTGGCTGGCGAGTGCCGCAGGGGGCGCCTCGCAACCGCTGTGGTTCGGCCTGTCTGCGTGGCGCTGGATGTTCCTGATCGCCGTGGTTCCTGCGCTGATCTACGGCTCGCTAGTGCTGGGCGTGCCCGAATCGCCGCGCCACCTGGTGGCCAAGGGGCGCATGAGCGAAGCCAAAGACGTGCTGCGCCAGGTGCTAGATCTGCGCGACGAGGCCGCGCTCGACCACAAGCTGACCGATATCGAACACAGCCTACGCTCCGAATACCGCCCCACCCTGCGCGATCTGCGCGGCCCGCGTGCCGGCCTGTTGCCGGTGGTGTGGATCGGCATCCTGCTGTCGGTGTTCCAGCAGTTCGTCGGCATCAATGTGATCTTCTATTACTCCTCCACGCTATGGCATTCGGTGGGCTTCAGCGAAGCGGATTCGTTCTCCATCACGGTCGCCACTTCCGTCGTGAATGTGCTGGTGACCCTGGTCGCCATCGCGCTGGTGGATCGCATTGGCCGCAAGCCGCTGCTCACCATTGGCTCCGCCGGCATGGCGGTGACGCTTGGTCTGATGGCCTGGTGTTTTTCGCAGGCTACCGGCAGCGGTGCCGCCCTCAGCCTGCCGGCACCGTGGGGCATGGTGGCGCTGATCGCGGCGAATGCTTATGTGGTGTTCTTCGGCTTGAGCTGGGGACCGATGGTGTGGGTGTTGCTGGGGGAGATGTTCCCCAACCGCATTCGCGCGATTGCGTTGGCGGTGGCGGCAGCGGCGCAATGGCTGGCCAACTTCGTCATTACCAGCAGCTTCCCTTCGCTGGCGGAGATCGGGCTGAGTTTTGCTTATGGGCTGTATGCGCTATTTGCGCTGATCTCTCTGGTGTTTGTGGTTGTCGCGGTGCGCGAGACCAAAGGCATGGAGCTGGAGGATATGAAGGAATAATGCCAACTCAGAGTTGGCAATATTCCTCCTACGTCGTCACCCCGGCGTAGGCCGGGCTCCAGTGGCGTTATCACTCGGTCGTCGCGTTGACTTGCCCAGGCTCGCCTGCCGCAGGCTTTCGAGCCGCTGCCGCGGTCCGAGTCACTTTCTCTTTGCTGGCCCAAAGGGCGCAGGGTATGGATACCCGGAGTCAAGAGAAAGTAACCAAAGAGAATATGGCCTGAAGAGCAGGCGGCGTGCTTTGTAGCTACACCTTTTCCAGTACCACGCGTTGGCATGGTTTCTTTGGGCGCGCGCGACAGTGTTTTTGCGAACGCTCTCCCCAACCTGTAGGCGTGGCGAGACGTCGCACGCATACGTATGCAAGATTTTGCGTGTGGCCTGCGCAGCTATACTGACCGCAAGTCCCTGCGATGGCGGCTCTTTGCGCCATCCCATGTGGAACCTCGGTTTGACCCGGCGACGAGATGTCGCTCGGCGGCGACGCGATCACTTAGCGCACTGCCCTGCCTGTCCACTGTCGGCCTCGCGCCGCGGACACCCTCACGATGGTTTCCGGACGACAACTGGCTTGCCGCCAGCCCTGCACGGCTTGATACCGCTGCTTCCTGCGGCGGAGGTCGCCGTGCCTCACAACCATCCGCGACCAAGGTATGGCCAGCGACGCTCCTGACAGAGCGCGTTGTATACGTTCGCCCGCCGTCCGCGCAACGAGATCCGAACTGCGGGCGCCGAAACCTTCGCGCTCCCTACACACCATGATCCATTTCACTAATATCGTGTGAACTAAGTCACATTTTGGACCCGTGACTTTCCAGCGCGGCCTCGCGCACCTCAGGGGACTCGATCGGGACCTACAAGCAGCGCCCTTGCAACCGTAGTGCAGACAAGGAAGGCGCGCTCGACAAACGGAGAAACTCTATGTTGTACGTCAAGCAATCGCACGCTTCGCAGGCCGCACTCAGAACCGCTATGGTCAGCTTGGTCGCTTTTGGCGCCTTGCATGCCACGCCGAGCATGGCCACTTGTGCCACCAATACCGGCACCAACACGACCAATTGCGATACCAGCTCACCCAATCCATGGACCTCCGTCGTGGGGACGGGGCCAAGTACGGCCAGCGGCGCTACGGTGAATCTTGCCCCCGGCGCGCAAATTTCCACCGGCAACGCCAACGCCATCAGCCTAGCCAACAACGCCAACATCACTCTTGGCGCGGGCGCCATAGTTCAGAACAATGCGAGCTCCGGCGCCGGCCTGTGGAACGCCGGTAATAACACGGTGGAATTCGGCTCCAACGGCATCATCAATATCGCGCAGGGCGCGCAGGTGCTGGCCACCGGCACGCAAGGCAACGCCGAAGCAATCAACGTGATGGGCTCGGGCAATCAGATCATCAATCGCGGCGTGATTTCGGCGACGCGCGCGGCAGCCATCTGGTTCGAAGACCGCACGGTAGGCGCGTCCAACCTGGTGGACAACTACGGCACCATCCGCAGCCTGGCCGGCACTAATGCCAACGTGATCGGCAACAGCGGGCGGGGCAGCGTCACCTTCATCAACCGCGCCGGCGCGCGTGTGGAAGGCAGCCTTTCCTTCGCCAGCGGCAATGACAATCTCACGCTGGAAGCGGGCTCGGTCATCACCGGTAGCTTCAACGGCGGCGGCGGTACCAACACACTGACCTTGTCCGGCGGCGCGGGTTCAAGCGATTCACTGGCGGGCAACATCCTCAACTTCCAGACGCTCACCAAAACCGGAGCGGGACTGTGGACGCTGTCCGGCGCCATCGGCAGTAATGGTGGCGGCACGCCGCTGTCTGTGCTGGTGCAGCAAGGCACACTGGCGCTCACTGGCAATAACACCAATTTCAACGGCAGCATCCAGGTCAACGCCGCCGGCACGCTAGAGGCGCGCGCGCAGAGTCTGCCGCCAGCAGTCGCCAACAACGGCCTGGTACGTTTCGCGCAACCGGACAACGGCACCTATGCCGGCAGCATCAATGGCAGCGGCTCGGTGGAAAAGACACAAGGCGGCGTGCTCACGCTTACCGGTGTCAATGGCTACACCGGCGGCACAACCATCAAGGGCGGCACCATTGCCATCGGCGCGGATAACGTGATCGGTGCCAGCAACGGCGCCATCACATTGGACGGCGGCGCGCTGAGCCTGACCAACAGCTTCAATCTGTCGGCCGGGCGCGCTGTATCGGTTACCGCCAACAACGGCACCATCGATACGGCGGCGGGCGTCACCAGCACGCTCAGCCAGGGGATCACCGGCGCAGGCATGTTGAGCAAGACCGGCGCCGGCACGCTGGCACTTTCGGGCAACAACGCCTATGCCGGCGGTACCACCATCAGCGGCGGCACCTTGCAGCTCGGCGCGGGCGGCACTAGCGGCAGCGTGCAAGGCGCTATCAACAACAACGGCACGCTGGCCTTCAACCGCAGCGACACAGTGAGTGTGGGCAACCTGATTTCCGGTACCGGCACAGTCAACCAGATCGGCACCGGCACGACCGTACTGACTGCCAACAACAGTTATACCGGCGCGACCAACGTCAACGCGGGTGCGCTCTATATCAACGGCGACCAGACCGCCGCCACTGGCCTTACTACTGTGGCCAACGGCGCCACACTTGGCGGCACCGGCATCATCGGCGGCACGATGACAGTGGCCAACGGCGGCACGCTGTCGCCAGGCAGCAATACCGGCATGCCGGGCACGCTGAGCATCCAGCAAGACCTGAACCTGAGCAGCGGCTCCCTGCTCGATTACAACTTCGGCCAAGCCGGCGTAGTCGGAGGTCCGTTCAACGATCTGACCAAGGTCAGCGGCAACCTCACCCTCGACGGCACGCTCAATGTACAGACCCCGCCGGGCGGCAGCTTCGATACGGGTATCTACCGTGTCATCAGCTACAACGGCACGCTGACCGATAACGGCCTGAACATTGGCACCATTCCGTCGCCAAATTTCTACGTACAGACCTCGGTGGATAAGCAGGTCAATCTGGTCAACACCAACGGCCTCACCCTCAATTACTGGGACGGTGCGGCCGGCCCCAAGAACGATGGCCATATCAACGGCGGCGACGGTGTCTGGCAGAACTTCAGCGGCAACGACAACTGGACGGACAACGCAGGTACACCGAACGCACCGTTCTCCGACCGCGCCTTTGCCATCTTCAGCGCCGCGCCCGGCACCGTTACGGTGGACAACAGCCTGGGCAACGTCAACATTGCCGGCATGCAGGTCGCCAGCGATGGCTACACCATCCAGGGCGATGCGATCACCCTGGTGGGCAGCGCCAGCGATCCCGCGCATTCGGTGATCCGCGTGGGCGACGGCACCAGCGACGGCGCGGGCTACACCGCCACTGTCCATTCGGTGCTCACCGGCAACTCCGCCCTGGTGAAGACCGACCTGGGCACCCTCGTGCTGAGCGGCAACAACACCTACACCGGCGGCACGCTCATCAATGGCGGCACCGTGCAGGTATCCAGCGACGCCAACCTCGGCGACGCCGCCGGCGCGCTGAGCTTCGACCAGGGCACGCTGCGCAACACGACCAATCTCAACACCAACCGCGCGATCACACTCAACGCCGGCGGCGGCACGTTGGCGACCGCGGCCGGCACGCAGCTCATCGCCAACGGCGCGATCACCGGCAATGGTGCCCTGACCAAGAGCGACACCGGCACCGCCATCCTCACCGCCAACAACAACTACACCGGCGGCACCACTATCAGCGGCGGCACCTTGCAGCTGGGCAATGGCGGCATGACCGGCGGCGTGGTCGGGAACGTGGTCAATAACGGTGCGCTGAGTTTCGACCGTGCGGACAACGTCACTTTCAACGGCACCATCAGTGGCAGCGGCACCCTCAATCAGATCGGCGGCGGCACCACCGTGCTGACCGGCGCTAACAACTACACCGGCGCCACCAACGTCAACGCGGGTGCGCTTTACGTCAACGGCAACCAGGCAGCCGCCACCGGCGTCACCTCGGTTGCCAGCGGCACTACGCTGGGTGGCACCGGCACGCTAGGCGGCGCGGTGCTGATAGCCGATGGCGCCACCCTGTCGCCGGGTGGGCTGGGTGCACCTGGCACGCTCACTATCCAGAAAGACCTCAACCTGGGCAGCGGCTCCACGCTCAACTATCGCTTCGGGCAGGCCAATACGGTGGGGGGCGCGCTCAACGATCTGGTCCAGGTGGGCGGCGATCTCAAACTGGCCGGCACGCTCAATGTACAGGTGCCGGCGGGCGGCAGCTTCGATGCCGGCATTTATCGGGTCATCAACTACCAGGGCACGCTAACCAACAACGGGCTGACCATCGGCGCGATTCCTTCGCCCGACTTCTATCTGCAAACCTCGGTCGACAAGCAGGTCAACCTGATCAATACCCACGGTCTCACCCTCAATTACTGGGACGGCGCGGCCGGCCCGAAAGACAACGGCGCCATCAACGGCGGCGATGGCGTGTGGCAGAACTTCAAGGGCAACGACAACTGGACTGAATCCACCGGCGCGATCAACGCTCCGTTTTCGGATCGCTCTTTCGCCATCTTCACCGCCGCACCGGGCACGGTGACGGTGGACAACAGCCTGGGCAACGTCAACGTGGCCGGCATGCAGTTCGCCAGTAACGGTTACACCATCCTGGGCGATGAGATCACGTTGGTGGGCACGGCCAGCGATCCCACGCATTCGGTCATCCGCGTGGGTGACGGCACCAGCGGCGGCGCCAGTTACGCCACGACGATCGACGCGGTGCTCACCGGCAACTCCGCCCTGGTGAAAACCGACCAAGGCACTCTGGTGCTAGGCGGGGCCAACACCTATACCGGCGGCACAGCCATCAACGGCGGCACCTTGCAGGTTTCCAGCGATGCCAACCTCGGTGACGCCGCTGGCGCGCTGAGCTTCGACCAGGGCACGCTGCGCAACACGACCAATCTCAGTACCAGCCGTGCGGTGACGCTCAATGCAGGTGGCGGCACGCTGGCGACCGCGGCAGGCACGCAACTTACGCTGACCAGCGCGATCGCCGGCGCGGGTGCGCTGACCAAGAACGAAAGCGGCACGGTCATCCTCGCTGCCAACAATGTCTATACAGGCGGCACCACCATCAGCGGCGGCATCTTGCAGCTCGGCGGCGGCGGCGCCAGCGGCAGCATAGTTGGTGAAGTGGTCGACAACGGCACGCTAGCTTTCAACCGTTCCGACACCGCGACCTTCAACGGCGTCGTATCCGGCACGGGTGCGCTCAACCAGCTGGGCAGCGGTACCACCGTGCTCAACGGCATCCACACCTACAGCGGACTCACCACGATAACGAACGGCGCCCTGGCCGTAGGCGACGCCTCGCACGCGACGGCTGCGCTGAACGGCGGCGGCGGCGTGCAGGTGTCAGCCAGCGGCACCCTGGGCGGCTACGGCAGCGTCACCGGCGCAGTGAACAACAACGGCACCATCGCCGTCGCCGATGCCTTACCGGCTTTTGCCGGCAGCGCCAAAAGCGGCTTCACCATCAACGGCACGCTGACTAATACCGGCCTCGCGCAGATCGGCGGCGCCGGTATCGGCAATACGCTGAAGGTCGGCAACTACGTGGGCCAGAACGGCAGTCTCGCGCTGAATACGCATCTCGACGGCGACAATGCACCCTCCGATCTGCTCGTCATCGACGGTGGCCGCGCCAGCGGACAGTCCGCACTCAAGATCACCAACGTGGGCGGCCTCGGCCAGGAAACACCCGGCAACGGCATCCTGGTGGTCAACACCATCAACGGCGCCACTTCCGCTGCCAATGCTTTCGTTCTGGGCGGCCGCGCCATCGCAGGCCCTTATGAGTACTCGCTGTATCGCGGCGGGCGCAACGGCGCAACGCCCGATGCGTGGTATCTGCGCACCGAGATCAAGGACAACCACGACAACGGCATCAACGTGCTGCCAGAGCCCGAACCGCAGCCGGAGCCGGAAGATCCCCGCCCCGACTATCGCCGCGAAGTATCCGACTACACCGCACTGTCGTCGATGATGCTCAACTTCGGCCGTGCCACCCTCGGTACCTTGCATGAGCGCATGGGCGAACAGGCACAACTGCCCACCGACAACGACGGCGTGAATGGCGCATGGGCACGCGTGATCGGCCAGAGCGGCAAGTGGAACGCCAGGCCCGGCGGCATCTACAACCAGGGCCCCTCCTTCGATAATAACTTCGTGGCGGTGCAGGCCGGCGGCGATCTGTTCCATGAAGAAATGGCCGACGGCTCGCGCAACCGCGGCGGCGTGTACGGTGTGGTCGGCCACAGCAACGGCAGCGTGACGCACTACGACGGCAGCCGCGCCGGCACCAACAAATTCGACGCGTACTCCCTCGGCGGTTACTGGACCCACTACGGCGCCAGAAACTGGTACGTAGACGGCGTGATGCAAGGTACCTGGTACAACGCCAAATCCGGCTCAGGCCAACTCGCCGACCTCAAAACCAACGCCTTCGGCTTCGCCGCCTCCGTGGAAGCCGGCTACCCGTTCCAACTGCGCAACCAGTGGACCGTGGAACCGCAAGCACAGTTGATCTACCAGGGCGTGAGCGTCGCCCAAGCCTCCGACAGCGCCGCCGACGTCCGCTTCGGCAACGCCAACTCGGTCGCCGGCCGCGTAGGCGCACGCGTCGCACGCACCTGGGCACTCGACGAAAACACCAAACCACGACTCGTCACCGCATGGCTACGCGGCAACGTGTGGCACGAATTCACCGCCAACCCCATGACAGAAATTTCCTCCAACACCGGCTTCATCCCCTTCCGCTCCAACCTCAAAGGCTCGTGGTACGAACTGAGTGCCGGTGCGAATGCGCAACTGACCAACACCACCTCCATCTACGCCAACCTCGGCTACCAGAAAGGATTCAACAAAGGCATCCAGGCTGTTAGCGGGACACTGGGCGTGCGGGTGAATTGGTAAACCAGCAAAAGGGGAGGCTTGAGAAGGCCTCCCTTTTTTCATGAAGCAGATCATGCCAACTTACGATTGGCACTTTGATGTTGGTAGCAGTCAAAGCGTTAGCACCCAACGCTTTCTCAAGCACCCACCCCTCACCCCAACCCTCTCCCCGGAGGGGAGAGGGAGATGTTGCGCGTCGCAGTGGGGCAAACGCGGACCTTGAAGAAGATTGTCCCGACGTCTGACACTGGAAAAAGCGCAGCTACAGAGCACGCCGCGCGCTCTTCAGGCCATTTCTCTTTGGTTACTTTCTCTTTGGGCCAGCAAAGAGAAAGTGACCCGAGCCGCGGCAGCGGTTCGGAAGCCCGCGGCAGGCGAGCCAGAGCACGCAGACGCGACAATCGGAGCGCACCACTCTGGATCCCTGTCTGCGCAGGGATGACGAAATAGGAAGCCGAGTCGCAAGCACAAACCCCCGGCGAACAGAGACATCACACCCATCACCCCAATCAGAGATACTCCCCCCACCCACGGAGCCCAAACCATGACCACATTGGTTTTCGTCCACGGCTGGAGCGTCACCAACACCTCAACCTACGGCCCCCTGCCCCAACGCCTCCAGCAACAAGCAGCCGCCAACGGCATGACACTCAACGTCACCGACCTCTGGCTCTCGGAATACGTGAGCTTCGATGACGCCGTAACCATGGCCGACCTAGTACGCGGTTTCGATCACGCACTGCGCGATCTGCATCTGATCGGCGCCAACTTCGCCTGCGTCACCCACTCCACCGGCGGGCCGGTAGTTCGCGAGTGGCTGCGCGCCCAGCGCGAGAAGCCGGGCGTCTACAGCACGATCCGCCTCAGTCATCTGATCATGCTGGCGCCGGCGAATTTCGGCTCAGCGCTGGCGCAGCTCGGCAAAGGGGTGCTGGGGCGGATGCGCTCGTGGTGGAACGGGGTGGAGCCGGGGCAGCGGATTCTGGATTGGCTGGAACAGGGAAGTGCGGCGTCGCTGTCGTTGAACATCGACCACATCCATGGCGCCGACCCAGCTGACAAAGGACAGTTTCTGTTCGTACTCACCGGCGACCGACCGGACCGTGCGCTCTACGACCATCTCAACAGCTACACCGGCGAAGACGGTTCGGATGGTGTGGTGCGTATCGCCGCCGCGAATCTCAATGCCTGTCACGCGGTGCTGACGCGCAAGACCAGCACCGTCAGCGGCGACACGCTGGCGCTCAATCTCACCCGCGCGCCGCGCACGGCGTTCAAACTCATTCCGGGTGCGTCGCACTCCGGCGATACGCAGGGCATCATGGCCGCCGCGCCGGCCACCACGCTGGACGCGGTATTGCGCTGCCTGCGCGTCATCGACAGCAACAGCTATACACAACTGTGCAACAGCTTCGATGCGGAGAACGCGCAGCGCGATGCGGACAAAGTGGAGCTGGAACCGGTCGGCCCATTTTCACCACGCGTGCATATCCACGATCCACGCAGCCTGTTGATCGTGCGCCTCGCTGACGAAGCCAGTGAGCCGCTGCTGGACAGCCGCTTCCTGCTATCCGCCGGCACACCACCGAACCCGGACTGGATGCCGCAAGGCTTCATGCTCGACCGCCAGGCCAACAGCCGCACCGCCAACGTCATCTCGTTCTTTCTCAACCACGCCCTGCTCACCGGCGACGATCGTGTGGCCGACCCCACCAACAGCCGCAAGACACTGCGCGCGGCGGTCAGCGGGCACCGCCCCTATACCGCCAGCGTGCAGCCGAGCGATCTCGATGGACTGGTCCATCACGCACTGGCGGCGATGGATGTCAGCGACGATCTGCACACTGCCTGGGGACCGCACCAGACCACTGTGCTCGACGTGGTGTTGCCGCGCAAAGTCCATGAAGGCGTGTTCCGGCTGACGCAGAAGCTGGCGCCGGAGGATTTCAGCGATCCGGTGCCTGGGCCGGTCATCGGCTAGCACCGCCGACGGATCGCTGGATTCACTGGCTCGGGAACTGGATCACCACGTCGTTCAACGGCATCTGCGCGCGGCGGTGCTCGATGGGTGCCGCCTTCCACGGCTCGCCCTGCCCGAACAATTGGGCTTCGGTCTCCGGCCCCAGGAAATCGAAGCTATCGAACACGTACGGAATGCCTTCCGACCCTTCGAACGTCGCGGCGTTAGCCAGTTGGAAATGCAGATGCGGCGCGGCCGAGTTGCCGGACTGCCCCAGGTGCGCCAACGGCTGTCCGCGATGCACCTTGTCGCCAGGTTTCACCTTGAGGCTTCCGCGCTGCAAATGCGCATAGCCGGCGAATATGCCGGGGGCGATTTCCAGCATGACGTAGTTGCCGAACAGGCCATTCGTGGTGAGTGAGGATGGCTCGGGTTGCGGGCTGAGCGGCTGGTGCTCCTGCTCGTCATCGCGCGTGCTGCGCACCACGCCATCGGCGACGGCGAGCACGTCCGCGCCATAGCCGATCCAGTCGGCGTAGGTCGACTTCTGGACATCCCTCACCCCGGCTCGCATGGCGTGACCCTGCGCGTCGAGCCCCACCAGATCCAGCGCATAGCGCTGCGGGATGGTGAGCTGTCCATTCACGGCCACCAGACTGCCCCAGTGGTGCGACTGCGCCGCGCCGGGTCCCTCATGCGCTATCCAGCGACCGCCGCGCAGAGGCGCGCCGATCACCATGGGTTTTGCATCGTCCACCCGCACGGTCGCCCCATCGAGCAGGGCCACCGTCTGTTTGTCGGTGGCGAACGCCACGCGATGACGCAACACATGCGGCACCGCGGTACCCGGCGGCAAGGTGATCCACACGTAGACCACGGCGCGTTTGCCGGGGAGGATCGATGGGGATTCATGCTCCGCCGGTGCTGGCCGGATCATCGGCGACAGCGCATTCGCATCCAGCACGAGCAGCGGCGTTTTCGCCTCGTCCCCGAAGACTTTCAGCTGCGTCGGCTTCAGCGGCCCGGTGTCGCCGTAGAAATTGGTGACATGCAGCTCGTAAGCCAGATGGGTCAGGCCGTCGCTGCCGGCAAACGCCGTGGGCGCAAAGGGCACGCGGGCCTCAACCGGGGCCAGGGCTTCCTGTGCGTGGATGGATGGCGAGCAACAGAACAAGGCGACCCAAAGTGCCGCAACGACGCTACGAATCATTCGACGTGTATCCTCTGGAGGCACTTTGACGGCGGTAGCCGCCGTCGCCTTCTGGAGTATGGCGTATCCGTTTTGGGCCGAGAACGGGCATCCCGACGACACCAGCGGACCGCCCTCCCCGGCCCCTTTCCCTGTCCCGCATTCAGCAGCCCCCGCCCCGCAGCGTGTAAACTGGTGGTTTTGACGCCAGCAGTTATGGTGCAAGCTCCCCTACGTACGACGATCCGCGGCCCGACGTTCATTCGCTTATTGGCTCGCCTGACGGACGTCGACGTTCCCCCATCCAGACAAGCGCTGTCGGACCGGCTGAGCCAATGGCTCGACTGGACCCACGCCATTGCGCTGTCCACCGCGCTGGATGGCAGGCCCGCCGTGCCCCCCCCCGGCGTGCGGACCTTTGGCAGCGCCGAAGAGGACGAGTGCACTCGTGCGCGCGCCTCGCTGGCCAACACCATCGCCGGCGACCGTCTCTTCGCCACCGCACAGCCGCAGGGATCGGAGCAGGCGCCCGCCGAGGAAGCCAGTGCGGCGGCGGTCGATTACACGGTGTTTCGTCAGCGCTATATCGCCATACAGCGCTCGATGCAGACGGCCACCGGCCATCTGCGTGGCCGCCTGCGCGACCTGCTCGCCCAGACATCGGCCGACATGGCCCGGCTTGCCGAGGTGGATGCCGCGATGGAGCTCGCCCTGAGCCCGCGCGAGCAGACACTGCTGGCCGCCGTGCCCGCTTTACTCGGGGAACACTTCGAACGTTTGCGCCAGGCCGAGCTGAAAGCGCTGACCGACGCGACGGTATCGGAAGACACCCCACCAGCCACGCCTGGCGCCTGGCTGGACACGTTTCGCAAAGACATACAGAGCGTATTGCTCGCCGAACTGGATGTTCGTTTTCAACCGGTCGAAGGCTTGCTCGCAGCACTTCGCACCCGCTCACTGGGACGTCATGTTTAGAAATCTTCTTAATCTCGCCGTGTTTGCTGTGGGTCTGGTCGCGGTGTGCTGGATCGGCGCCGGTTACCTCGGATCGAATCCACTGGGATTGGCCGTCGCCATGTTGATTGGCGCCTGCTACCTGGCGGGCGGACTAGAACTGCACCGCTACCAGCAAGCCACCGCCACGCTGACGCACGCCGTTGCCGACTTGAATGCAACGCCGTCCAGCCTAGGCAGCTGGCTCGACCGCCTGCATCCGAGCCTGCGCAACGCGGTGCGCCTGCGTGTCGAGGGTTCGCGCATGGCCCTGCCGGTACCGGCGCTGACGCCGTATCTGGTGGGCTTGCTGGTACTGCTGGGCATGCTGGGCACGCTGCTCGGCATGATGGCGACCCTCCGGGGCACCGGCCTGGCGCTGGAAAGCGCGACGGATTTGCAGGCGATGCGCGGCTCGCTCGCCGCACCGGTCAAGGGCCTGGGATTTGCGTTCGGTACTTCGATCGCGGGCGTGGCCAGCTCGGCGATGCTCGGACTGCTCTCCGCGCTGTGCAGGCGCGAGCGGCTCCATGCCGTGCAGCGACTGGACGCGAAAATCGCGACGACCTTGCGCGTCTACTCGCAGAGTCATCAGCGCGAGGAAACCTTCAAGCTGCTGCAACAGCAGACGACGTTGATGCCCACTCTGGTCGATCGTCTACAGACGATGATGGCGACCATCGAGCAACAGAGCGTGGCCGCGAATGATCGGCAAATCGCCAGCCAGGACGCGTTCCACGGCAAGACCGAGGCCGCCTACACGCGCCTCGCCTCTTCCATGGAGCAGTCGTTGAAGGCCAGCGTTACCGAGAGCGCGCGCGCTGCCGGCGCGGCGCTGCAACCGGTGATGGAGGCCACCATGGCGGGTCTCGCGCGCGAGACGACCTCGCTGCACGACACCGTGACGCACGCCGTGCAGCGGCAGCTGGACGGATTGTCGGGCGGTTTCGAAACCTCCACCGCGACCGTGGCGGCCATCTGGAACCAGGCACTGACGGCGCAACAGCAGTCGAACGAAGTGCTCGCCAACAACCTGCGCAGCGCGCTGGACCAGTTCACCAACACCTTCGAGCAGCGCTCGATCAGTCTGCTGGAAGGCGTCTTCACGCGCCTCGATACCACGGCGGGTAGCGTGGCAGATGCGTGGAAGCACGCGCTGACGCAGCAAGACGGCGTCAACGAAAAACTGGCCGCCCATAATCAGCAAGCGTTGACGGCGGCCGCGGCGAGCTTCGAGCAGCATTCGGCGTCGCTGGTCCGCACCGTCGACCAGTCACACGCCGACTTGCAGGCGGCGTTGGCATCGCAGGATCAGCAGCGCTTGGCCGCCTGGACCGAGACGCTCGGCTCGATGACCGCCGCGCTGGGTACGCACTGGGAGCAAGCAGGCGCGCATGCCGCGAGCCGGCAGCAGGAGATCTGCGACACGCTGGCACGGACCGCGAGCGACATCTCGGCCCAGACGCAGACGCACGCCAGCAACACCATCGCCGAAATTTCCCGGCTCGTGCAGGCCGCATCGGAAGCGCCCAAGGCGGCCGCCGAAGTCGTTGCCGAATTGCGCCAGAAACTCTCCGACAGCATGGTGCGCGACACCGCCATGCTGGAAGAACGCAGCCGTTTGCTGGCCACGGTGGAAACCCTGCTCGATGCCGTGAACCATGCGTCCACCGAGCAACGCGTCGCCGTTGACGCGCTGGTCACCACCTCGGCGGATCTGCTCGATCGCGTCAGCACCCGGTTCACCGACCATATCGAGGCCGAAACCGGCAAGCTCGGCGCAGTGGCCGCCCAGGTCACCGGTGGAGCCGTCGAGGTAGCGAGCCTGAGCGAAGCGTTCGGTACGGCCGTGCAGCTCTACGGCAACTCGAACGAAGCGCTGATGGATCGCTTGCAGCACATCGCCACCGCGCTGGATAAATCCCTCGCGCGCAGCGATGAGCAGCTGGCGTACTACGTGGCCCAGGCGCGGGAAGTGATCGACCTGAGCATGCTGTCGCAGAAACAGATTGTCGAAGACCTGCAACAGCTCGCCAGCCAGCGCACGTCCGCCGGAGCCGAAGTGGCATGAGCGAAGAGATGGATGGCGTCGAGGAATCGACGGCGCCGATCTGGGCCGCCTTCGGCGACCTGATGTCGGTGCTGCTGGGCGCGTTCGTGCTGATCTTGGTCGGCGTGATCGGCGTGCAGCTGCAACTCTCGAACAGACTCGATGAAGAGGTAAAGCAGCGACAGCTCGAGGCACAGCGCCGCCAGACCCTGGAGCAGGCGCTGGCCGGACCACTGGCCGCGGGCCGGGTCACGCTGGTCAATGGGCGCATCGGTATTCGTGGCAGTGTGCTGTTCGCGCTGAATTCCGCTCAGCTGCAGCCCGAAGGACGGGAAGTATTGAAGAGCCTGGCCGGCCCGCTTTCCGGCTACCTCAAGACACGCGACGAAATCCTGATGGTGAGTGGCTTCACCGACGACCGCCAGGTGCGCGACGGCAACCGCCAGTTCGCCGACAACTGGGAGCTATCGGCCGAGCGCGCGCTGACCGTGACCCGCGCATTGATCGCCGAAGGCGTCCCCGCCTCCCTGGTATTTGCCGCCGCGTTCGGCTCCGAACAGCCGGTGAGCTCGAATGCCGATGACGAGGGACGGGCCAAAAACCGGCGCGTGGAAATAGCCCCCATCCCGAAACCGCAAGCGGCAACCGTGGCGCCCCCATGAGCGCAAGTGCCCGAGCGATACTCGACGTGTGGCGCGAGCAAAGAGCCGATCGCCTGAATCCCATCCGCTTTCATTTCATCGACGCGCTGGAGCGGCGCGCAGCAAGCCACGATGGTGAGGCGCGACGCCTTCTGGACGACAGGCTGTCCCAATTGATCGAGGCTTATGCCGACGATCTAAAAAAAGCGGCATTCAAGGTCGACAATGCCGATAGCACGGCAATACTGAGCGCACCCGCTCGCGGCGCGCTCGGCGATTTGGTCGATGACATCGCCGGCAGAGCGGCGGTGCGTGACGGCGATCTCGCAGCGGATGACGCGACGCCCCAGCCCGCTCTCTTTCCGCAGCTGCATGCGCTCGACGACTTCAAGAAAATCTGGTCCAAGGTCCGAACCGAGAGCCAGCTGCGGGAGTCGCTGGAGCAAGTGCCCACCAATGCCGGCCCGCTCAACTCAGGCAATCTGGTACACCGGTCGCTCACACTTATGCGTGAGCTGTCGCCGGGCTATCTCCAGCAGTTCCTGTCGTATGTCGATGCTTTGTTGTGGGTAGAGCAGATGAGCGGTGGCGGCGTCTTGGTGACTAAAGATGCGCCGCGGGTGGCTAGTGCCAGGAAGCGTGCTCGAGGTAACTCGCGCGAGCGTCGTGATTAATACTCTGCTTGGCACCGTTTCAGCTGATCGACGAGAGCATGCGCCGGAGGTAGTAAAGGGTGCGTCCGGAATAAGCCAATGCTCCAGACTGAACTGCCGCCCCGAATA
This sequence comes from Dyella sp. OK004, assembly GCF_900114495.1. Lineage (GTDB taxonomy): Bacteria > Pseudomonadota > Gammaproteobacteria > Xanthomonadales > Rhodanobacteraceae > Dyella_D. The sequence continues at coordinate 864,891 of NZ_FOZI01000003.1, forward strand.
GATCATCGACTTCTTGCTCAGACGAGAATCCGTATTCCGCCAGCCGACCTTCGGCGAACGACTTAAGGCGCCAAGGATCAAACCCGTCGTACTCACCGTTGGCACCGAAGTCGAAGTCAACACGTCCACTGAGCAGGAATACCTCGCAGCCGTATCCATGCTTTTGATAACGGACACCACCCACTAGCTCGCCAGCGCCGAGTATCCGATTTAATGCCCACTCCAGATTGCTGGACGGCAACGGGATGCCCGATTGGACCATTAGCGTTACGGCGGACCTGATCGCCGATAAATATTCATGGATCAGGGTTAGGAGACGAGCATCCATGACCTCTTGCCTTAGCGCCCGTAAACGCTGCTAGTTCGTAACGTCTTGAACGCCCACCCCAGCTCGCAAGCGGGGGCGCCATCCCGCCGCCGATCATACTCAGCTCCACCACCGGCGCCTAAAACCTCAGTGCCTTGACCCCACCCAGCACCCCACCGCGTTTCACCCAACGAGATGAACGCACTCGCCCCACTCCTACCCCTCCCACCGGCTTACCCCCGCCGGCGATTTCGCTTACCCTCGCCGCCCATGGATGCCACGGTGGACGAGGACGCAACGCTGATGCTGGCCTATGCGCAGGGTGACCTGAGCGCATTCGAGGCACTGTACGCGCGCCATCGCGGCACGCTGTACCGTTTTCTGCTGCGGACCTGTCGTGATCAGGCGGTGGCGGAGGAGTTGTTTCAGGACACCTGGAGCCGGGTGATCGCGGCGCGCGGGCGTTATCAGCCGCAGGCGAAGTTCACTACGTGGTTACTGCAGATCGCGCATAACCTGCTGATCGACAGCCATCGCCGTAAGCGGCCGATGCTGGAAGGCGATGCCGCCGAGCTGGCGCTAGCGCAGGTGGAGATACCGCAGCAGGAGCAGCCGGAGCATGCACTGTCCGAATTCGAGCAGCGGCGCCGCTTGCAGCGCGCCATCGAGCAATTGCCGGACGAGCAGCGCACGGCGGTGCTGTTGCGCCTGGAGCAGGATCTGAGCCTGGAGGAGATCGCCGAAGTCACCGGTGCCGGCCGCGAAACCGTGAAGTCGCGACTGCGCTATGCCATGAACAAACTGCGCGACCAGCTGGCCGAATGAATACGCATCATCCCGACGACGAACGTTTGCCCGGCGAGGAAGAGCTGGCGGCGCTGTATCGCAAGCTGCCGCAGAAAGAGCCGGGGCCAGCGCTCGATGCCGCGGTGCTGCGCGCCGCGGCACGGGCAGTGCAGCCGGCACACCGCCGCCGTGCGCGCTGGCCGGTGGCGCTGAGTAGCGCGGCCGTACTGGTGCTGGCCGCCGGGCTCGGCTGGCGCATGCGCGACATGCCGGTAGCGACGGCTCCGTCCGCACCGGGCGCCACAACGCTGGAAGCACAGCCCGCACCGACTGTCGCTGCCAATGCGGGTGCCGCGCCTGCCGCCGCGGAACAGCTGGCCGCCAAACAAGCCGCACCCGAGCAGCCTGAGGTGCAGGCGAATGTGGTTGCTACGCAGCCGGCACCTGCGCTCGTGCAAGCTCGACGCAACGCTCACACCAACGCGCCGGCCATGAAGAGTGCGTCTGGCTACGCTCCGGTCGAACAGCCGCTGGCGATGTCGCGTGCCGAAACAGCACCAGCACAGGCACAGGCACAGGCACAGGCAGCGGATCAGGCGATCGCCTATGACCATCCTGCCGCACTGGTATCCAACGAAGCCGTGCGGGCAAAGGCCGCACCAGCAACCCGCATGATGGCGGCGCCTGCACCGATGGCCGCGGCAGCGCCCGCTCCCGCACCGCCGATGGCGCCCCCCGTGGACACGGCGCGCGATGCGCATGACACACCGGCGCAGGAACTCGACAAGATCCGCCACCTGCTCACCGCCGGCCAGCGCGACGAAGCGCGGCAGCGACTGGCGGATCTGCATCGCGATCACCCTGACTACCCGCTGCCCGACGATCTGCGCGAGCAACTGCTGACGCCATGAGCGCAGCGACACATACGCTCGCCGGACCCTGCCAGCACGCCGAGGACATCAAGAAGAGCCGCTTCCTTGCCCAGGCGGCTCCGGTGGATTCACCGGAACAGGCCCTGGCCTTTGTGCGTCAGGTCAGCGACCCGGCGGCAACGCACAACTGCTGGGCGTATCGCATCGGCCACGACTATCGCTTCAACGACGACGGCGAACCCGGCGGCACCGCTGGTCGCCCGATCCTGCAGGCGATCGAGGGTCAGGGCATCGATCGCGCGGTGGTGGTAGTCACGCGCTGGTTTGGTGGCGTGAAGCTGGGCGCGGGCGGGCTCGTTCGCGCTTACGGTGGTACAGCGGCCGAATGTCTGCGCGTAGCTGAGCGTTTGCCGATCATCGCGATGGCGCGGCTTGGCCTGCATTGCGAATTTGCGGAGCTGGCGCTGCTCAAGGCGCGCCTGAAGGAGCTCGGTGCGCAGATCGAGCAGGAAGAGTTCGGTGTCGATGGCGTGGCATTGCAGTTGCGCCTGCCTGAAAGCCAGCTTGGCGATGCGCAGGCGCGCATTACCGATATCACACGCGGGCGTGTCGAAGCACGAGTGCTGACGTAGAAGCGCACCCTGTGTGCGACCGGACGTTGCTACTACGTAGGCTTATCGCGCACAGAGTGTGCTCCTACAGGGCGGTATTAACCCTGCCATCAAAAAGCCAGCAGGCAGCCTCGCAGATTGCCGTAAGCATCCGCACAATCGCGCGCTGGCGCTGCACCATGCGCCATCCGTGGAATCTCGAGGGAAAAGGAAAACCATGCAGCGCCTGCCCGGCCTCGATCTGTTGCGCGCCATCGCCATCGTGTGGGTGATGCTGTTCCATTCCTACATCGTGGGTGGGATCGGCGACAGCTTCAGCTTCCTTGAGAAGAACGGCTGGATGGGGGTGGATCTGTTCTTTGTGCTGAGCGGCTACCTGATTGGCTCGCAGCTACTTAAGCCACTGAGCCAGGGGCGGCCGCTGGCGTTCGGGCGCTTCTATATGCGGCGCAGCTTCCGTGTGCTGCCGGCGTTTCTCGTCGTGCTGGCGGTGTACTTCACCCTGCCTTGGGCGCGGGAAGCCGAGGGTATCCAGCCGCTGTGGCAGTTCCTTACCTACACCGTCAATTTCCTGATCGACTACGAGCACAACCGCGCGTTCTCACACGTGTGGTCGCTGTGTGTGGAAGAACACTTCTATCTGCTGTTTCCGTTCCTGGCCTGGTGGCTGGTGCGGCGCCCTTCCGTCGGCAAATTCGTTGGCGTGTGTGTCGCACTGATCGTGGGTGGTATGTGGTTGCGCGGTTATCTGTGGCATCACATGGATGGGCGCTTTGTCGAAGTGATCTATTTCCCCACCTACAACCGCATCGATGGCCTGTTGGCCGGTGTGGTGCTGGCAAGCATCCAGACGTATCGCCCGGTGCTGTGGCAGCGCTTGCAGGACAAGGCCAGTGTTTTGCTGCTGGCCGGTTGCGTTGCCGTGGGTCTCTCGCTGGTGCTGTTCCAGGACCGCGCTGGTCTGGCGGCGACAGTGGTGGGCTATCCGCTACTGTCCTGGGGGCTTGCGCTGGTAGTCGTGGCGGGAACGAGTCCATCGTGCTGGCTGGGTCGCAAGCGTGTACCGGGCGCCGGCTGGATCGCGCTGATTTCGTACAGCCTCTATCTGAGCCACAAGATCGTGTTTCATCTGGTGGAAGCGGCGCTGGCCAAGCATCAGCAGATTCAGGGGCTGATGGCGTTTGCGGTTTATGCTGTGGTGACCTTGGCCGGGGGTGCGTTGCTTTACTACACCGTGGAAAGGCCGTTTCTGCGGTTGCGTGATCGGATACAGCGACCGGGGCACGAAGCGATGCCGGCCGTGTTCGCACCCAAGTCGGCCGGAGCTTGAGTCTTTAGCCCCTCTCCCCTCGGCGACCCGTAGGTAGTCCCTATGGGAGAGAGGGGTTGGGGTGAGGGTTCGGGGCTTGAGCAAGCCTTCAAGGTTTCGCTTCGCCCGAACCCTCATCCGCCTGCCGGCACCCTCTCCCGAAGGGAGAAGGATCAGAACGTGTGGTGCCATGCAAACACCCATGCACGCCTCTGTGATTGAATCGCCACTCGAGACCCCCATGTGGAACGGGTCCAGCATGCGGCGAACTTCATGAGCGTACCTCCGGCGACCGACACTTCACCCAAGCGCCGCCTCGGCGCACTGCGCCAGCTCTGGCCATTCCTCAAGCCGCATCGCGCGCTGGCCATGGGCTGGCTGCTGTTCCTGGGGATTTCCTCGGCGGCCACCCTGGTACTGCCAATGGCGGTGCGCCACATGATCGACCAGGGGTTCGGCGCGGAGAGCGCCGCCACCATCAACACCACCTTTCTTGGCTTGTTCGGCGTGGCGTTGGTGCTGGCCGCGTCCACGGCTGCGCGCTATTTCTGCATCACTTTGCTGGGCGAGCGGGCGCTGGCTTCGATGCGCTCCAAGCTGTACGGGCATGTGATCCGGCTGGACGTTGGCTTTTTCGAACGCAGCCGTGTCGGTGAATTGATCTCGCGCCTGGGCACGGATACCGAGGTGGTGCAGGCGCTGATCGGCTCGGGCATCTCGGTGGCGCTGCGCAGTACGGTGACGCTGATCGGTGCAGTGGTGGCGATGGTGTGGACCATTCCGCGACTGGCCGGTTTTACCGCGCTGGTGATCCCCGCGATGATGCTGCCGATCCTGTTGTTCGGCCGCCGCGTGCGCAAGTTGTCGCGGGCTAGCCAGGATCGCCTCGCGGACGCCGCGGCCATCGCCAATGAAACCCTCAACGCCGCACCGGCGGTGAAAGCCTATGCGCGCGAGGACATCGAGAGCACGCGCTATGGCGGCGCCATCGCCCGCGCGCTCGCCACGGCGCGCAAGCGCATCGGCACGCGCTCCTTGCTGACCGCCACGGTAATCGTGCTGATGTTCGGCGCGATCACCCTGGTGTTGTGGATCGGTGCGCGCGACGTGTTGGCCGGCCACCTCACGGCCGGCCTGCTGAGCCAGTTCGTGCTGTATGCGATCTTCGCGGCCGGTTCGGTAGCGAGCCTTTCCGAAGTATGGGGCGATGTGCTGCGCGCAGCCGGCGCCATGGAGCGTATCGGCGAGTTGTTCCAGGAACGCGCGGAGATCACCAACCCGGCCGTGCCGACACCACTGCCAAAGCCCATGAGCGGCGCGCTGCGTTTCGAACAGGTGAGCTTCCATTACCCCACCCGCCCGGATGCACCGGCGTTGCATGATTTCGACCTGCAGATTCATCCCGGCGAAACGGTGGCCCTGGTCGGCCCCTCCGGCGCGGGCAAGAGCACGGTATTCGCGCTGTTGCTGCGCTTCTACGATCCACAAAGCGGCCGCATCAGTGTCGATGGCGTCGACCTGCGCGCCTTGACCCTTTCCGATCTGCGCGGCGCGATTGCACTGGTGCCGCAAGAAACGGTGATCTTCAGCGGCTCGGCTGCCGACAACATCCGCTTCGGCCGTCAGGATGCCAGCGACGACGAAGTGCGCGACGCGGCACGCGCAGCCGAAGCGCACGACTTCATCAACGCCTTGAACGAGGGCTATGCCTCGGAGCTGGGCGAGCGTGGCGTGCGTCTGTCCGGCGGTCAGCGGCAGCGCATTGCGATCGCCCGCGCGATCCTGCGCGATGCACCCTTGCTGTTGCTCGACGAAGCGACCTCAGCCCTCGATGCGCAATCCGAAGCGGCGATTCAGCAGGCGCTGGAACGTCTTGAGAAGGGGCGCACTACGTTGGTCATCGCTCATCGCCTCGCGACGGTGCAGCGTGCCGATCGCATCGTGGTGATGGATGGCGGGCGGATCGTGGCGCAGGGCACGCATGAGAGTCTGCTCGCCGAAGGTGGGCTGTATGCGGAGCTGGCGCGGCTGCAATTCGTGGCGTGACGATTGTAGGAGCGCACCCTGTGCGCGAAAGCCCTGCGCAGCAGGGCTGTGTTTTTTCCGTGTGGCAAAAGCAGCCCCGCTGCGCAGGGCTTTCGCGCACAGGGTGCGCTCCTACAGGCGGCGGAGTTGGTCTGCCAGTTCGCGTATCTGGTGCACATCGCTGCGCAGCTCACCGCCTTCCATGTCACGCAACGTCGGTCGCTGATGACGCATGCCGGAAGGTAGCTGTTGCTTGGCCGAGGCGTGGAATTCGTTTGCGCCGGTGACTTTGGCGAGCGCCACGATATTTTGTGGAGTGACGCCAGCGCCTGGCATCACGGCGATGCGGCCCGTCGCCCGCATGATCAATTGGCGGATCAACGGAGCGCCTTCCATCGCGCTTGCCTGGGCACCGGAGGTGAGCACACGTTCGCAGCCGAGCGCGATCACATCGTCGAGAGCCCGCTCCGGGTCGCGCGTCATGTCGAAGGCGCGATGGAAGGTTACGCCCATCTCCCCGGCCGCCTGGATCAGCGTTCTGCAACGCGCCTTGTCGATATCACCCTCGGCATCCAGCACGCCCAGCACCACACCATCGCAACCGAGCGCGGCGCAGGTTTCGATGTCGCGCCGCATCAGCTCACATTCGAGGTCGTTGTAGAGGAAGTCGCCGGCACGCGCGCGAATCAATACATACAGCGGAATATGCAGCTGCTCGCGCACCATCGCGATCAATGCCATCGATGGCGTGAGGCCACCCAGCTCAAGCGCGGTGCATAGTTCGACGCGCCCTGCGCCGCCTTCCTGCGCGGCCACTGCCGATGCCACGGAATTAGCTGCCACTTCGAGCAGGAAGCCTTGGCTCATTAGTAGACGCTCTTGGCCGGAATCAGTCCGTCCTGCTTGGCCGCATCGCAGACGGCGTAGGAGAAGCCGGGCTGGATCGCGAACGCGCCGACTTCGCCGTGGCGGTTCATGGCGAGGAAGCCGACCTGCAGATCCTTGGATGCGTTCGGGCGGCGCTTGACGATGCGCATCACGGCCTCGTGGCAAGCCTCTTGCGGTGAGCGACCCTGGCGCATTAGTTCCACAACCAGGAAGCTGCCAGCATTGCGGATCACTTCCTCGCCCACACCGGTGGAGGTGGCTGCGCCCACCTCGCCATCCACGTAGAGACCGGCACCAATGATCGGGCTGTCGCCGACGCGGCCGTGGAGTTTCCAGGCCATGCCGCTGGTGGTGCAGGCGCCGGCCAGACGGCCGTGCGTATCGATGGCGAGCATGCCGATGGTGTCGTGGTTGTCCTTGCCGCCCGGCAGACCGCCCTTGCCGTGGTCACGCCTGCCGTAATCAAGTATTTCGCTGTTGGCGCTGGGCTGGTAATGCGCAGTCTTCAGCCATTCCTGCCAGGCCTCGCGGGATTCCGGCGTAAGCAGTTCTTCTTTCTTGAAGCCCTGCTCCAGAGCAAATTGCAGAGCGCCATCGCCGACCAGCAATACGTGCGGCGTACGCTCCATTACCCGGCGCGCCACCTGGATCGGATGCGCGATATGTTCCAGCGCGGCGACCGCACCGCAGTTGCCATCGGCATCCATGATGCTGGCGTCGAGTGTGACCTTGCCATCGCGATCCGGATAGCCAGCGCGACCTACGCTATGGTTCTTCAGGTCGGCTTCGGGCACCTGCACGCCGGTCTCCACCGCGTCGAGCGCATTACCGCCTTTGCTCAGCACGGCCCATGCGGCCTGGTTGGCGGCGATGCCGAAATCCCAGGTGGAGATCACGCGCGCGACACCAGCGGTGCCGGCAACAGTTTTGCCGCCGGCCTGCGCCGGCAGGATCTTGGCGGACAACGCCGCCGCGGACATACCCAGCGCGGCGGTCTTGAGAAAACGACGGCGATCGGCCATCAGGCGTCTCCTAAATAATCGGTTCGGGAAAAACCATCATGCGGCAACCGGCACAGGTTACAGGCTGCCGCCCGTAACCGGTGCCGCCCCTGATTGGAGCGGCCGGTCACGGACGCGCGGATCAGTAGTCGTAGCTGATGCCGAAGCGCACGTAGCGCGGCGACTCCATCACCTTCACCGTGTCGTACAGATCGTTGAGCTTGTCCGGCGTGTTGTTGCTGTTGTAGCGCGTGTACAGCACCAGCGGACGCTGCTGGTTCAGCGCATTGAACACGCTAAGGTTGAAGGCCAGCTTGTGGTCGGCAAAGGCCGGGCGGTATGTCAGGTTCAGATCCACGCGATGGGTCCACGACAGGTCGCCCATCGAGCCCGGCACCGACGGCTTGCCGTTGCACCAGTGGTAGTACGAGCCGTAACCGTCGGGCTGGGTCTGGTTGGGACCGAAGAAGCCCAGGCAGTTGTGCGGGCCACCCGAGGCGAGGTTGATCACGCCCGACACCATCCACTCCGGCGAGATGCGATACACGCCGTAGGCTTTGATCTGATGTGTGCGGTTATTGCCGAGTACGCCGTTGGCGCGGTCCATCACGTAGGCGTTGTCCCAGTCCTGGGTCACACCGACCGAATCGGTGCCGCGCGACACCTGCAGCAGCCCCTCGGAGTTGCCATAGCTGCGCGAGAACACGTAGCTGACGCGACCACCCCAGTTACCCTGCCCCAGCGGATGCTCCAGGAACGTTTCCAATGCGTAGTACTTGCGCTTTGGACCCTGGGTAAAGCCCCAGTCCCCGTTGGTCATCGGCACCTTGACGTAGCCCTGGTTGGTCAGCACCTGGAAGTCGTTGGTCTTGCCGGGATTGAAGATGTAGCAGGCGCCGCGGTTGGCGGTGATCTGAGCATCGGTCAGGCCGTACATGGCCTTGGTCTTGGCGATCAGCAGATTGTCGCTGTCGCAGACGTCGTCGGAGATCTGGCGCAACACGCGGTAAGTGCCCTTGACGCCGGCCACCCACTCGGGGGTCAACATCTTGGTGGCGCCGAGGATGAATTCATCCTGGTACTCCGCGCCGAGATTGGTGGAAGCCACCGTGCGCGGATCGGGCGCCTGGCCGGTGTGGCCGTTGACGTCGAAGTAGCCGAACGGTTTCAGGCCGGTCGGCATACCGTTGGCGTCGATGCCGGTGTAAGTGAAATAGCTGCGGTTCCAGGCGTAACCGGTGGCGCCGTCGTACGCCGTATTGTTGTTGATCGCCAGGTAGTAGCGGCCGGCATTGCCGTACACCTTGAGACTGGCGTCGCCATACACGTCCCAGCTGAAGCCGACACGCGGCGACCAGTTGTGGTTCTGCGAGGTGAATTTCTTGCCGCTGTTGTTGTAGTTGGCGAAGGCGTCGTTGCGCAGACCCACGTTGAGCAGGAAGCGGTCGTTGATCTGCCAGGTATCTTCGATGTACTGCGCGTGCTCCACGGTCCTTACGCTGGCCGCGCCGGAGACCACTTCCTTGACCACGTAATAGCCGTTGCCGCCGGGCGCACCGATGCCATTGCCCGGATCGACCGGCGCGGTGGCGTCGTTGTTGTGGGCATAGGTCCAGCTGACGCTGTTACTGCCCTGATCGATGGTGCGCGGCGTCTGGTCGTCGATGCCCAGGTTGATCTTGTGATCGCCCAGGCGCCATTCGAGATCGATGCGCAGGTTGGTGTTCTGCGAACCCTGGTTCGGCGACGGCACCGAGAAGGTAGCCTGGCTGTTGCCGATTGGGCGGCCACCGGTCAGGGCCAGGTTCTGGTCCTGGATGTTCTGCAGGAACGGCAGGCTCGGGTCGTAATTCACCGGGCTTTGGTAATCGTGCAGGCGCATCTTGCCGTACATCGCGGTCAGCGTGATGTTGTCGGTGAGGTAGCCGGTGTACTTGGCGATGTAACCGTCGCCGCCGGTCTTGGTGTGGTCAGCGTACGACTGCACCGCGCCGGCGCGGTGCGTGGCGTAGTCGAAGGCGTAGTTGGTGCCCGAGGTGCTCTGCTTGCTGGAAATGCCGGTGAGTTCGAGCAGGTGGTTCTCGGTGATGTTCCAGTTGAGCTTGGCGTACCACTTCGGCGTGGTGTCGGAGTAGCGCTGTTGCGAGGGACTGGCGGCATCGCTGGTGGTGGTCTGCGTGCCCTGCTGTTTGTCGGCTTCCGCGGCCACGAAGAAGTACAGGCGATCCTTGATCAGCGGGCCACCCACATACGCGCTGTAGGTGGTCGTCCAGCTCTTGTCGTCCTGGCGATAGTCGTACAGCCGGCCGGCATAGCGGTTGCGCGCGTAGAGAATGTCGTCTGGCGAAGACATCAGCGAACGCGGGCTCCACTGCACCTGCGCACCGAAGTGCCACTCGTTGGTGCCGCTTTTGCCGACCTGGCTGATCACGCCGCCGTCGGAGCGACCGTACATCGCGCTATAGCCACCGGTCAGCACCTCCTGCTGGTCGATGGAACCGTAGGGCAACTGCAACGCGCCCTCTCCTTTGTAGGGATCGGTGGTGTTGAAACCGTTGATGTAATACGCGTTCTCCGCACCCGAAGAGCCAGCGAACGACACCAGGTCGCCACCGCCGCCGATGCGGCTGCCGAAGTTGGAGCCGGAACTCACCGTGCCCGGCGCCAGCAGCGCGATGTCTTCGGCGGTGCGTGCCAGCGGTAATGTATCGAGCTGGGCCGAGGTGATGACGGTGCGCGAGTCGACGCTGCTGACGTCGATCGGCGGTAATCCATTGGCGGTGACCTGCACGCCCTGCAGATTGGTGGCGGCGGCGTTGGCGCCGGTGCCAGCGAAATCCACCTGAGTACCGCTGCTGACGCGCAGCGCGATCTTCTCGCGGCTGGCCACTACCGCGCCCTGGCGTTCCAGACTCACGGTGTATACGCCCACCGGCAGCGCGCCGGCCTGATAGCGTCCATCGGCGCCGACCGGAATACGGCGCGATACACCGTTGTCGCCTTGCACCACCACCGACATATCTTTGGCGTCGCCGCCGATCGTGCCGAAGATCGTGCCGGTGGTCGACTGCGCAAAGACCGTACCGCTCAAGGCCAGGCCCACGACCCACGCCAGCGCGTTGCGAGACAGACTCTGTCCGCGAAGATTGATTGCCTTCATGCCCTCACCTCACCCATGACTGTTGATGTTGTATGTCCGCCGAGGATCCCCCGGTCTTCGCATGTCAGGACCTGATGCGACCATCGTGCGTGGCCGGGCCGACGGTGCCCGGCCGATGTCTTTCATGTCTCGCCGCGCATCAGCAAACCCGCGGCGCCCACCATGCCGAGCTGACCGTGTTCGATCAGGCGCACAGGCACAGCGCTGAGAAATTCGCGCATCACGCCCTTGTTGAAGAAGCGCTGGCGGAACTCGCTGTGCGGAAGGAAGGAGCGGATGTGCGGCAGGATGCCGCCGGCGAGCAACACACCACCGGATGCCTTGAACAGCATGGCCAGATCGCCCGCGAAACTGCCGAGCATGGCGCAGAACATCTGTAGCGCCTCATGCGCCAACGGGTCGTGCGACGACATGGCGGCGGCGCTGATCTGCTCGGGCTGCGCATGGATCGCCGGCTGTCGCTCCAGCTCGGCCAACGCGCGGTAGAGATTGACCAGGCCGGGGCCTGACAGCACATGCCCGGTGTGCACGTAATCGCGATCGCGTGCGAGCAGTTGCAGCAAATCCATCTCGCGCTCATTGCCCGGCGCCAGCGCGACGTGGCCGCCCTCGCTGGGCAGCACAGTGGCGCCCGCCTTGTCCGGCAGCAATAAGGCGCAGCCCAGACCCGTGCCGGGACCGACCACTACGGTCGGACCTTGCGCCGCTGGAGCGTCGATCACCGCAACGCTGTCGCGCTCGTTGAGGAATTGCGTGGCGTAGGCCAGCGCTTCGAAATCGTTGACCACATCCAACTGCCGCAGCGCGAGCCGCTGGCGCAAACCGGAAAGCTTCACCGGCCAACGCAGGTTCTCCGCCACCAGTTCGTCGTCGCGCACATAACCGGCGACGGCAAGCGCACCCTGCTCGACGGCATGACCCGCACCGTGCCGCGCGAGGAAATCGTCAAGGATGTCCGCAAGACCTGGCCAGGCCGAGCAGGCATAGCGCTCGTGCGCGAGCACCGGCGCGTGGCCATGCGACGAAGCATCAACAAGGCCGACACGCGCATGCGTGCCACCCACATCGGCTGCCAGTACGACCCGCGGCACCTGTGCCGCCGCCTCCCACGCACCATCCCGCATTGCCGTCCCCAGTCATGCGATGGACACGAATATGCCGTGTCCTTGTCATGTGGCTTGATGCTAAACCACGAATGGTAACGTTATCAACGGTTGCAAATGAGCCTATGTAGCGCCGAAACAGAAGCGGACGGAAGGGATGACTCGCCGTTATAAGGCTTATATATAAGGTGTATCTGCACCACCGCGGGCCGATGGATAGCATGGAACGGCCAGACACAACCCTGCATATGTCGCCCCAATGAACTCGCGGTATTGCTTGCTGATGGTAACGATACCTAGATACCACGCCACAACATGTGATTACCTGCATCCGCGAGCAGTCGCTTCGGCTAGGATGCGTTATCACCGACATGGAGCGCGTTGCGTTGCGCAAGCCCACCATCAAAGATGTCGCCAGTCTTGCCGGCGTTTCGCCGATGACGGTATCGCGGGTGATCAACCGCGAACCCACGGTGCATGCCGACACCATCCAGAAAGTGCGGCGCGCGATCGACACGCTGCAATACCAGCCTGACGCCACCGCGCGCAGCCTGCGCGGCACCCGCTCATTCACCATCGCCCTGGTCTACGACGACAACCCCAACGCCAACTACATCCTCAGCCTGCAGAACGGCGTGCTTGCTGCATGCCGGGAGCGCGGCTACGAGCTGCTGATCTATCCCTGCGACGCGGCATCGCCGAAGCTGGTGGACGAGCTGTGCCTGCTGGCCAAGAACGCGCGTCTCGCCGGCCTGGTGCTGACGCCGCCGATGTCGGAGAACCCGCGGCTGCTCGCCAAGCTCAAGGCCAACAAGGTGGATTACGCGCGCATCATCGCCGCACGCAACGATCCCCGCGACGGCGCGCCGTGTGTGTATGTCGACGACCATAAGGCGGCGTATGCCATCACCGCCTACTTGGTCCAGCTCGGGCACACCGAGATCGCCTTCCTGTGGGGCGACCCTCAGTATCGCTCCAGCCCGGAGCGCTATCAGGGTTATGCCGACGCGATGAAGGAGCACGGCATACCGATCAAAAAGAAATACGTGCTGGAAGGCACCTACGTGTACGAGGACGGCTTCCGCCGCGCGCGCAAGCTGCTGGCCGGCAAGGAGACGCCGACCGCGATCTTCGGCAGCAACGACGAGATCGCCGCGGGCGCACTCGCAGCAGCGCGCTCGGCCGGGTTGGACGTGCCGTGGGACCTGTCCATCGCGGGCTTCGAGGACAACCCGTTTTCGCGCCAGGCGTGGCCGGCGCTCACCACCGCCAGCCAGTCGACCAGCGAGATCGGCAAGCATGCGGCCTCGCGCCTGCTGGATCAGTTGCAGAAAGGCATCGTTGCAGGCAGCGAGCGCTTTGTGCCGGAGCTGGTCATCCGCGGCTCCACCGCCCCGCCTCGCGGCGCGAAGCGATGAGCTTCACACCGCGCCTGGACCGTCGGCATAAAAAAATCTCGCACCTTGCGGTGCGAGATTTTTTTGATTTGATGGCCGACGCAACGCCGGCTCGACGAATCAACCTGCGATTTCGACGCCCGAAGCCTGGGCACCCTTGGGGCCCGTGGTCACTTCGAACTTCACGCGCTGGCCTTCCTGCAGGCTGCGAAAGCCCTTGGAGTTGATCGCCGAAAAGTGGACGAACACGTCCTCCCCACCGTCCTCAGGCGCGATGAAGCCGAAACCCTTGGCGTCGTTGAACCACTTGACCGTACCGAAACGCATTGCGTGAACCTCTGAATCATGGATTGGATGCGCCATGGTCTCGCATAGAACCACCACAACCCCTTGGTCCGCCGCCCCTGGCACATGGGAAGTATCAACATGTTTCATGGTAAAGCGCAATATCCGGCCGCGTATTGCTATGACCTGGTAGGCAGCTTTGCTTAGCTTTTGAGCAGCTCCGCAAGAATGCGCGGCACTTCGGCAGTGGCGGCGGCCAGATGGGCAAAGATTTCCTCGATGCTGATTTCCGCTTCGTCGCCGCAGCCGGCGGCGAAGTTGGCGACCAGGGCAAGGCAGGCGTAAGCGATATCCAACTCGCGCGCCAGCACCGCCTCCGGCATGCCGGTCATACCGACCAGGTCGCAGCCGTCGCGTCGCATGCGGGTAATTTCGGCGCGGGTCTCCAGCCGCGGCCCCTGGGTAGCGCCGTAACAGCCACCGTCGAGTACAGGCACGCCGGCGCGCCCGGACGCCACGATCAGCCGGCGGCGTAGCGCTTCGGTGTACGGCTCGCTGAAGTCGATGTGCTTCACCTCGGCACCTTCCACATCGCAGAAGCTGGTGTAGCGGCCGTGGGTGTAGTCGATGACCTGGTCGGGCACCACGATCACGCGCGGCCCCATATCGGCGCGGATACCGCCCACGGCATTGACGCCGATCACGGTGCGTGCGCCCAGCGAGTGCAAGGCCCACAGATTGGCGCGGTAGTTCACCCGGTGCGGCGGCACCGTATGGCTCTCACCGTGGCGCGCCATGAACGCGACGCGCTTGCCGGCGAAGTCACCGATCACTACATCACCCGAGGCCGGCCCGAACGGGGTGTCCACGCTATGCCGCGTGGCGTTCTCGAGGCCAGGGAAGCTGTACAAACCGCTGCCGCCGATGACAGCCAGATCGATATTCACGGGTCGGTCCTAGATTCAGAAGAAAACGATTTCAGCCCTGCAGCAAGGCGAGCCGGGTAGCGTAGTTTTGCAGATGGCGCGCCAACGCATCGCGGGTGCGCTCATCGGCCAGCCTGCCTTCGATGATCTTGGTAGGCGCCTGGAACACCAGCACCTCGCCCTGCGGTTCAGTCTGGGCACCGGCACGGCGGAGCACCAGCCGCAACGCATCCTGTGCACGCACGGTGCCGGTCATGCCGGGACTGGCGCCCATGATGCAGACGAGCTTGCCGGCCAGCGCCGCCGTCTTGCGATCGCGGCCTGCGCGCGAGGCCCAGTCGATGGCGTTCTTGAGCACACCGGTGATGCCGCCGTTGTACTCAGGACACGCCAGCAACACGCCGTCGGCGGCGTCGATCGCCTGCTTGAGCGCTACCACCGGAGCCGGATCACCCTGCTCTTCCACGTCCTGATTGAACAACGGCAAGTCATGGAGGCGATGGATCCCGATGCTCATGCCAGCGGGAGCCAGCTCCTGCGCCGCATACAGCAGCGCCGTATTAAACGAGGCAGCCCGCAGGCTGCCCGAGATACCCAGGATGTTCATGCAGTCCCCGATGGCAAGACTTACTTGAGCGCGTAGATGCCCGGCAGGTTGCGGCCCTGCTCGTGATAATCCATGCCAAAACCGAACACATAGCGGTCGGGCAGCTCCACGCCATTGAAGTCGGCACTGATACCGTCGACGAGGCGGTCATGCTGCTTGGTGCACAGGCTCACCACCAGCACGTGCTTCGCGCCGCGGCGCAAGCAGTCGTCGCGTACGGCCTTCAATGTGTGGCCCTCGTCGAGGATGTCGTCCACCAGTAGCACAGTGCGCCCTTCCAGCGGCACCAGCGGCTCGCGCAACCAGTGCAGCTCGCTGCCCGAAGTGGCACCGCGGTAGCGGGTGGCGTGCACGTAGTCGAACTCAAGATCGGTGCGGATCGCCAGCGCCAAATGGCCGGCGAAGATCAGCGCACCGTTCATCACCGTGAGGAATACCGCGCGCTCGCCATCGAGGGCGGCATCGATGCGGCGCCCCAGGTCGGCGATCACGCCTTCCAGCGTGGCGCGATCGAACAGCAGATCGGCAGAAGCCAGCGCGGCGCCGAGCGGGGGAACGGGAGTCGGAGCCACAGGTGTCGTCATGCGTTGCCTTCCTCGGCGTCCAGCGCCGTGATGCGCGCGACAAAACGATCGCGCTGCGGGTTGTCGGTAAGCCCTTCCCAGGTGGCGCCCAGCGCACCGCGCAGGGCCGCCAGACGCTCAGGTGCGGCGGCAGCGTGCCCTTGCACCGCGGCGATGGCTTCATCCACCACGTCGGGGAAGCAGGCAAGCACGAGGTCGCAACCGGCATCCAGATGCGCGTGCACACGCGCGGCGACGCCACCCGCGGCGCCGGCCGCAGCCATACTGATGTCGTCGCTGATCACCGCGCCCTTAAAGCCTAGTTCCTGGCGCAGGATCTGCTGGATCCACACCTTGGAGAAACCGGCCGGCTGCGCATCCACGGCGGGATAAATCACGTGCGCCATCATCACCGCCTCGACCCGCGCCTCGATGCATTCGGCGAAGGGATACAGATCGTTGCGGCGGATGACGTCCAGGCTGCGCGGATCGATCGCCTCCGCCTTGTGCGTGTCGACCTCCACCGAGCCATGACCGGGAAAATGCTTGAGCACCGCCGCCATGCCACCCAGGTGCATACCGCGCACATAGGCCTGACCGAGTTCGGCGGCCGCAGTGGGATCGGCATGGAAGGCGCGCAGGCCGATGGCCGCGTTGCCACGGGCCAGGTCGACCACCGGCGCGAAACTGAAATCGACGCCGATGGCGCGCATCTCGCTCGCCATCACCCAGGCGTGTTCCTCGGCCAGACGGATGGCCTCCGCCGGACGTCGGTCGTAGATCTCGCCGATGCTGGCCAAGGCCGGCAGCCGCGTGAAGCCGTCGCGGAAGCGCTGTACTGGGCCACCCTCCTGGTCAACGGCGACCAGGAAATCTTCGCCGGCCACGTCGCGGATCGACTCGATTAACGCCGTTACTTGCTCGCGGGAGGCGAAGTTGCGTGCGAACAGCAGCACACCGGAAACGCCCGGCGAGGTGAGCCATGTCCGTTCCGCGGCGGACAGTTCCAGTCCGGCCAGACCGATCATCAACATGAGGCCTGTTCTCCCACATCGTCGGCATCCCGCTCCGCCGGTGCCCAGTGCGCGTACGGGTGCTCGATCAGGTTGACGTTGTAATAACGCGCCAGTGCGCTGACTTCACGCCCCAGCCAAGCGGGGCGAGGGAAAGCAGCGTCCGGCGCGTCCAGTTCTACTTCGGCCACCACGAGTCCGGCGTTGTCGCCGAGGAACTCATCGATCTCGAACACTACCCCGTCAACGGTGACGATGTGGCGAAACTTTTCCAACACGCCGTCGCACAGGCTGGCCAGCATGGCTTCGGCGTCGGCCACCGGCACCAGGTATTCATACTCGGCCCGCTCGATGCCGAGCTGCGCGGATTTGATATTGAGCCACGCCAGCTCGCCCGCCCTGCGCACCCGCACTGAAGCGCGTGCATGACCGGCACGCAGCGCTTCCGCGCTCACCAAATAACCCTGCGCGATGCGCTCGCTGTCTTCAACCGCCTGACGCCACGCTTCGCTGCGCAGGAGGAACTTCCGTTCGATCTCGACGCCCATCGCTCAGTCGCGCTCGAACAGGGCGATGGATTCGACGTGCGCGGTATGCGGGAACATGTCCATCACACCCGCCGCACTGAGGCGGAAGCCGTGCTTCTGCACCAGGATGCCGGCATCGCGCGCCAGTGAAGCCGGATGGCAGGAGACGTAGACAATGCGGCGCGTCTCGCGGTGCGGCAGGTATTCCAGCACTTTGTCAGCGCCTGCACGCGGCGGATCGAGCAACAACTTGTCCCAGGACTGCTTGGCCCAGGCAGCATGGCGTTGATCCTCGAACAGGTTGGCGACTTCGAAGCGTGCATTGCCGATGCCGTTGCGCATAGCGTTCTCGGCCGCACGCTCGACCAGGCCATGCTCGCCTTCCACACCGACCATCTCGGCCACACGGCGCGCGATCGGCAGAGTGAAGTTGCCCAGACCGCAGAACAGATCAAGCACGCGGTCGGTGGGCTGTGGATCGAGCAGCTCCATGGCGCGCGCCATCATGCGCTGGTTCATCCCGGCATTGACCTGCACAAAGTCGAGCGGCCGGAACTCCAGCTCCACGTCCTGCACGTCGTCGCGACCGCTGGCAATGCGGAAGGCCAGGCGCGGATGCTCCGGCCATAGCGGATGCACGCTGCTGATGCCGCCGGGCTGCAGGTAGATGGCGAAGCCATGTTCCTGACCGAACGCAGTCAGCGCGGCGAGATCACGCTCGCTCAGCGGTTTGAGGTGACGAAACACCAGGGCCACGGTGTCGTCACCGGCAGCGAATTCGATCTGTGCGATATCGGCGGCCGCATCCATCGTGCTGAGCAGTGCGGCGAGCAGCCCGATCTTGGGACCCAGCGCCGGATGCGCCACTTCGCATTGTTCAATGTCGGCGACGAAGCGCGGATTGTCTTCTTCGCGGAAGCCGACCAGCACGCGTCCCTTCTTCACCACGTTGCGCACCGACAGACGACCCTTGCGGCGATAGCCCCAGGGCTGGTCGGTCAGCGGCGGCAGCCATGAGGCGGGACTGACTTTGCCGATGCGCTCGAAATTCTCGGCCAGCACGCGCTGCTTGGCCTCGATCTGCGATTCGGCATCCAGGTGCTGCAGCGAGCAGCCGCTGCACTGGCCGTAATGGCGGCACTTCGGTTCGACGCGATGCGGCGAACGGGTGCGCAATTCGACCACTTCGGCTTCATCGAAATGGCGATGGCGCTTGCGGATACGCAGCAGCACCTCCTCGCCCGGCAATGCACCTGAAACGAACACGGCCTTGCCGTCGATGCGGGTTACGCCGCGGCCATCGTGGCTAAGGTCGGTAATGCTGGCTTCGAATTCTTTCATTGCGACTGACAAAAGACGCACGCCCGGATGGCAGGGATGATCTAAACAAGTCTACGTAGCCGTCACCGGCTCTGTCTGCCCACAGATGCGTGGTGCGTTGGCGCAGACAGACTGGACGTCTTTCAAGTCAGCGCGCCACGCATCTGTGGGCAGACAGAGCCGGCCCTCACGTGCTGATGATGACAGGGTGATATGTGGGAGGCCCGCAGGCTGCGGTCCACGTCTAGACAAGGCAGCCAGCCTTGCCGTCGCCGCGGGCCACACCCTGCGGGCCTCCCACATATCATGACGGCTACGTAGACTTGTTTAGAGCATCCCTTGGTCCGGGCGCGCGGAAAGTGAGAGGGAGGCGCGACAGCGGTTTACTTCTGCTTCCACGCGCCCGAGGCGTCCTGATAATACCAGCCGGAGCGGGCCTTCTCGATCCAGCCCTTGGCGAAGGTGGCGCGGATCTGCGATTCCCATTCCGGATGGCTGTTGGCGTTGGCCACTTCGCGATACAGCGCGCTGCGGTCGCGGTTTTCGTCGGCCACCGTGGCATTGACCTCGGCACGCTGGTTCAGCGGCACCTTGGAGGCGTCGCGCACAGCGACCAGGCCATCCTTGGTGAAGCCCACGGCGCCGCTATCGAACAGCGCGCCCATACCGCCCTGGAAGCGGCTTTGCATGCGCGCGCGGATCGCTTCGGTGGTGCTGGTCTGGATGCGGATGTCCGGCGTGTCGGCGGCATAGGCGGCGGGAATCAGCAGATCCAGCAGCATCGCCGACGGCTGTTTGCCGGGCTTGGCCGGCTCGAGCTTGCCGTCTTGATCATCGGGTTTGGCCACCGGCTTGCTGTTGTCCAGCACCGTGCCGATGAACTGGTCAGCGGCCTTTTGCGCGGCCGCTTCGGGAAAGTAGACGTTGATCGTGACGCAGCCCACCAGGGCGACGAACAGCGAAGTCAGCAAAAGATAGACGAGCTTGCGCATGATCAACTCCCTGGATTGGCAACTCAGTGAATTTCAGGACCGCCGCCTTCGCTGGCGGCTTTAAGGCGGCGTACAAGCGTGGGCCAATCGACCTGAGTCTGATGGCCTACAACCTGCAGGCGGGGAAGACCGCTGCCCTCGACGATAGTGTAGCCGTCTGCGTCGTTGTCCAAGCCACCCATGCGGCAGACCGTGCCCTGCAAAGTGCAGTTCAGACCGATGCGTTTGTAGCCAAAAGTCTTGAACAGCCGCAGCACCGCACCCTGCAGGCCAGCTGCGATACCGCCGCCGCCCACCGACACGATGCTGTTCACCGCGCGCTGGCTGATGCGCCCGCCGCTGCCGGCCAGCAACTGCGCCTTGAACGCCACCGGACTCCAGTTGACCAGGCGCAGGTTTTCCACCGAGCCATCCATCCGGCCGGTGATGCTGCCGATATCGAACACGCTGGTCATAGCGCCCAGATCGAGTTGACGGAGGGTGATGTCGCCGGCCAGCACTGGACTGGTGCCGAACGGTTCCTGCACCGAAAGGCGTGTGACGTCGACAAAGCCATCGAACACGTTGACCGACAGGCCGCCTTCCAGCTCAAAACGGTCGTCCACCCATCGCAAGGCGGGAATGGCACCACCGAGCGTGCCGGGGAATTCCGGCCAGCCCATGGCGCGGCTGAAGGCCGCCATATCCACGCCGGTCAGTGCCAGTGACGTCGTAAGGCGCCGGCCCCTGGCGGCGGCCGGCTTCCAGTCCAGGTCACCGATGTGCAGATGGCCGTTCAACAACGACACATCGACCGGCTTCTGCAGGCTGAGGCCGCCGTCGCGGCTTTGCCAGCTCGTCTGCGCCGCACCGTTGGCAAGGCGGTACATCTGCACGCCGCGCCAGCTCAGGCTGGTAGCCGGCCGGGTGCCGCGCAATGCCCAGTCCATGCTGCCGCGCAGACCGCTGACGGCCAGGCGTCCATCGCCATCGGCGAAGTCGAGCCCTTCGGTATCGAACGAGAAGCTGTGCAGGCCGTCGCTGCCCAGATCGAGTGTTGCGCCCAGCTGGCCTGACATACGCATGTTGCGCATACCCAGCGTCGCCAGCCAGGACTGGCCGTAGCGTTGATAGGCCGCCGGGAAGCTGGCCTGGAATTTGTCGAGCTTGAGCTTTTGCAGTTCGCCCTTGGCGTCGAAGGCGAGCGAGCCTTCGAGCTGCATGGCGTCGGCATCGCCCACGCGCAACCGCCCGAATTCCAGTGCGCCGTTGTGCGAGGTGGCATCCAGACCCAGTTGCACCGAGTGATCGGGCAGCTTGGCGTAGATCGGTCCCAGCAACAGTTCGCCGCCGCGCAGGCTGGCATCCAGATTGATACGCGCCGGCCCGGCGGTGGTATCCACATTGAGCCGGCCGGTGCCGTTGACGCGCTGCCCGGCGAGCGTGCCGGACGGGGTATCAAAGCCCACATCGCTCAAGCCGAACTGGCCCGAGGTCTGGATGCCGTTCTTCTGTACGTCGAGCGCCAGATCGGCATCGACCCGTCCAGCGGTAGCACGCCCCGACCACATGGTGCCGAGCAGGCCTTGCAGCCAACCGGCCGGCAAGCCTTTCAGGCTGATCTGGGCGTGGGTGGGCTGGTCCAGCGGCAACGCGGTGCTGGCCTGTGCCTTGCCCTGGCCAAGATCGATCTGCAAGGTGTTGGCGGCATCGTCCAGCACCATGGCGAGCTTGGCATCGGTAAGTGCGCCGCCCGGCGCACCGGCCAGTTGCACGCCACCATTGAACAGCCAGCGCAGATGAGGGTCGCGTTGCAGGGTGCCCTGCAGATTCACCCCGATACGCCGCCAGCCAAGAGCAGGCACTTCAGCCTTGGCAGCCTGCAGGTCAAGGCGCAAACCGCCCTGCCCGTCCTCACCGATGCGCAGCTGCAGGTCCTGCAGTTTTACCCCGGGAGCGCTCACCAGCTTGGCGCCCAGCACGATATCCGCCCGTGCGGGCAAGGCCGGCACGAAACCGAACAGGATGCACAGATATAACAAAAGGTGGCTTGATGTCGGACGCATGTCGCGCCATTCTGCCAAAACCTGCTGAACGACATGGACTGGTCATGTTCAACACCCCCTCTACCGGCACGCCCGTTGCCTCTCCCGACAGCGTTATGCTGCGAGTTCTAGTCGCCGACGACGACCCTGCCAGCCGCTTGTTCCTGGTCGAGGCCATGCGCACGCTGGGGCTAGACGCCGAAGCCTGCAACGACGGCAAGGCCGCTATCGCTCGTGGCCGCGAACAGGCTTTCGACCTGCTGTTGCTCGACTGCCGCATGCCCGGCGCCGGCGCTCAGCAGGTGCTGAGCGAGCTGCGGCACGACCCCGCTGCCTCTTCCGCCGACAGCACAGCCGTGGCTACCAGCGCGGAAATGGATGCCGGCGAACGCCAGCGCCTGCTTTCAGGTGGCTTCAGCGAGGTGCTGCAGAAGCCCTGCGATCTTGCCGATCTGCGCCGCATCGTGGCGCTGGTACAGCCGGACGCCTCGACCTTGCCGCTGCTGGATGACGCCCAGGGCATGGCCAGCACCGGTAGCCCGCAAATCATGCAAGCCATGCGCAACCTGCTGCGCGACGAACTGGTCGGCCTCTATCAGGACCTGGATACCTCCTCCGCAGAGAGCGACCTGACCGACCGGCTGCATCGCCTGCGCGCCTCTTGCGGCTTCTGCGGCGCCACCGCCCTCACGGCACGCGTGGCTCAAGTGCAGGATCACTTCAAGCTCGGCCACGCGATGACGCCGGCCCTGCGCGAGCGTTTCCGCGGCACCTTGCTGGAAACCATCGAAGCGCTCGGCCCCGCGGCGGCCTGAAAGAAAATTCAGCGGCGCGACATCGCCGAGGCCAGCACGCGCCAGGCCCGCAGCTCGGTGCCGCCCAGATGGAAGCGGATCACTTCCCGCATTAGCGCGCGCAACGCTGACAGCCCGGCGGCATCGGGCATGGTGTCCTGCATCAGTGCCAACAGGTCGCTGCCGCGCAAGGCATGTGGCAAATCAGACCGGCATGCGACCGGGCCGAGTTCCATCTGGTAGCGATAATGTTGCTCGGGGATGACGTGTTCGCCCGAATCCCCATCGAATTCCAATTGCAGGGCGTAACCGATCGCATCGAGCAGATCGCGCTCGAAACGGCGTAGTGTCCACGCCAACGGCTCTCCGGCCGCGAGTCGAGCCAAGGTTTGTGCGTAGGCGTCGAACAGTTCCGACTGCGGATCCTGTCGCCCGGTAAGGCGCACCACGAGTTCGTTGAGATAGAGACCAGCCAGGCCGGCATCGCCCATCAGACGCCGCGGCGCTTCGGTACCTTCGGCGGCCTGCAGCGTCGCCAGTTCGCCGCGCAGGAGCAGATCGAGCGCCAGTGGCTGAAACGGCTCCAGCTGCGCTCGTTGTACGCGTGCCCGCTCACGCCGTACGCCGCGTGCCACTACGCCGAGGCGGCCGTAATCGCGCGTCAGGCACTCGAGCAGCAGCGAGGTTTCCCGGTAGGGACGCGCATGGAGCACGTAAGCGGGCTGCTGAAGGAGTTGCATGGCCTATGGAGAACCGGGAGCGGGGACCAGATGAGAGGCCCTCGCTCCTGGCCCCTTTTAGTCGGTATAGCCGAATTTCTTCAGCATGGTCTCGTCGTCGACCCAGCCTTCGCGCACCTTCACCCACATGCGCAGGAATACCTTGCGCTCGAACAGGGCTTCCATCTTGCGGCGCGCGGCGCTGCCGATGGCTTTGAGCTGGGCACCGCCGTTGCCAATCACGATGGCTTTCTGGCCGTCACGCTCGACCCAGATCACGGCGTGGATTTCGGCCACTCCATCGTCGCGATCCGTGAACTGCTCGATCTCGACCGTGGTGGCATAGGGCAGCTCCTGATCCAGGCGCAGCATCAGTTGTTCGCGCACCATTTCGGCGGCCAGGAAGCGCTCGCTGCGGTCGGTGATTTCATCTTCGCCATACACCGGCGGCTGCACCGGCAGGCGCTTGAGGATGCCCTGCTCCAGTTCCTTCAGGCCACTCTGCTTGAGGGCGCTAACGTAGTAGACCTCGTCGAAACTGTGCTGCTCCATCAAGCCGGCGACAAACGGCAACATGGCCGACTTGTCCTTGCTCAGGTCGACCTTGTTGATCACCAGCAGGCGCGGCACCTTCTGTTCCACCAGCGCTTCATACAGGGCCTGATCCTCGTCGGTCCAGCGACCTGCCTCGATGACCTGCACGACGAGATCGACTTCGCTGATGGCCGAACGCGCGGCGCGGTTGAGGCTACGGTTCATGGCGCGCTTGGCACCGCGATGCAGGCCCGGCGTATCTACGTACAGAATCTGGCCGGCCTCGCTGGTGGCAATACCCAGGATGCGGTGGCGCGTGGTCTGCGGACGCGGGCTGACGATGGAAAGGCGAAAGCCGATCAGCGCGTTGAGCAAGGTGGACTTGCCCACGTTGGGGCGCCCCAGCAAAGCCACCGGGCCACAGCGGAAATCGTCGTGCGGCAGTTCGGCGGGCGCGCCGGTTTCGATATCGTCGTTGTCATTCATAGTTTTGAATCCTGCAATTGGCGCAGCACGGCTTCGGCCGCGTCCTGCTCGGCGGCGCGGCGGCTGCCGCCCCGGCCTTCGGCGCTGATCGGCTGCGGCTCAGTGATCACGCAAGAGACGTCGAAGGTCTTAGCGTGATCCTCGCCGTAGCTGTCTTTCAATTCATAGTTCGGCAACGGCCAGCCGTGCGCCTGCAACCATTCCTGTAAACGGGTCTTGGCATCCTTCGACGAGCGCGGGATTGCGGCGATTCGCTCGGCGAACAGTTCGCGCACGGCCTCGCTGCAAGTAGCGAAATCGCTGTCCAGGTAGATGGCCGCCACCAACGCCTCGAAGGCATCGGCAAGAATGGATTCGCGGCGGTAACCGCCGCTTTTCAGTTCACCGGAGCCGAGCTTCAACTCGTCGCCCAGCTCCAGTTCGCGAGCAATCACCGCCAAGGCCTGGCCATTTACCAGCTGTGCGCGCAGACGCGACAGCTCGCCTTCGCTGGCGTTGGGGTGAGCTTCGTAAAGCAACTCGGCGACCACTACGCCTAGCAGTGCGTCGCCGAGGAATTCCAGCCGCTCGTTGTTTGGCTTGCCGGCGCTGCGATGGGTCAGTGCCAGTTGCGCCAGCGCCGGATCGCGGAAGCGGTATGTCAGTCTGGTCAAACCTCAATAACCTACATTGCCCTGCAGCGCGACGCTCTTTTCGAAGTGCAGCAGGAAGTCGATGTTGTACATAAACGGTATGCGCTTGTCGTACGAGATATGCAATTGCGCCGCGTTGTTCTTGCGGTCGATGGTGATGTCCTTGGGCTTGATGGTGGCGTCGTCGACGTACTGAAAGCCCATCTTGAACATCAGGTCACGACGGATGTCCTCCAGCGTCTTGCCTTCCATGCCACCGCTGGCCACCTGGTTCATGGCTTTGTTGACGCCCATGAACTCGGCGTAGGCCGGCACCAGCTTCATCGCCATGTAGCCGAAGAACGCGGCCACGATCAATACGATCAAAAACCCGATCAGGGTGATACCCGACTGCTTCGATTTCATAGTCCCCTCGCTATGCCGCCCGAAGGCGCCCCCGCCGCTTATGGTGGATGGTGCCACGACGCCGGGATTCCGGCGTCGTGCCCAGTCGGATTTTCGCGCTATGGCGGGCCTGCCGTCACGCCCTCCGTAGCCGACCGCCGTCACGCTTTGCTCAATGGATGACACGACCGATGCGCGAGAAGTCCACCCAGCCTGCGTCCATACCCTTCCAGCTCAGCCAGATCAGGAACGCTTTGCCGGCCAGATTCTGCTCCGGCATGCAGCCCCACCAGCGGCTGTCCGTGCTGTTGTAGCGGTTGTCACCCATCACCAGATAGCAGCCCTGCGGCACCACCGAAGGCACGCGCTCGTTGGGAATCGGCGGCGGACGGTTGTAGGCGGGCATGCGCGCAGTGAGGTGATTCACCACACTGCCGTCTTCGCGCGGCAGGTGCTCGTTCCACACGGTAGCGCCCATTTCCAGCATCAAGCGGGACTCGTCGCGCTTGGGGTTACCCACATACGGGCCCACTTCGTCAGCCGCCACCGGCAGGCCGTTGATCAGCAGCTGATCGCCGTGCATCTCGATGCGGTCACCCGGCAGGCCGATCACGCGCTTGATCCAGTTCTGGCTCTGCACCGGCGCCTGCGGATCGGCACAGCTCTGATCGCCGCTGCGCACCGTCTTGCCATTCACTTCGCATAGGTAGCCCGGAAAGCGGAACACCACCACGTCGCCGCGCTTGGGCTCGCCCAGGCTCAGGAATTTGTTGTTGAAGGCCGGCATACGCAGGCCATAGGCAAACTTGTTGACCAGGATGAAGTCGCCCACATCGAGCGTCGGCATCATCGAGCCGGACGGAATGCGAAACGGCTCGGCCACGAACGAGCGCAGCAACAACACCACCAGCACTACCGGAAACAGCGAGCGCGCCCAATCGACCGGCACCGGGTCTTGCACATCCTGTCCCGCGGCGTCGGCCTTGGCCTTGCGCTTCTTGTAGAACAGCAGGCGATCAAGGCCCCACACCACGCCGAACAGCACGGTGAGGCCAAGCAGAATCGCCGAAAAATCGAAATCCATGCCTTGCTCCTATGAGTACGGGGAACAGGGAAACAGGGAACGGGGAACGGATCAAGCCGAGCCGTAAGGCCCTGCCTGCCCGTTCCCCGTTCCCTGCCCCCTGTTCCCCATCTCTACATTTATATCTACTTATCCACCTTCAACACGGCAAGGAAGGCCTCTTGTGGGATTTCCACGCGGCCCACCTGCTTCATGCGCTTCTTGCCTTCTTTCTGTTTCTCGAGCAGCTTTTTCTTGCGACTCACGTCGCCGCCGTAGCACTTGGCCAGAACGTTCTTGCGCAGGGCTTTCACGGTCGAGCGCGCAATGACCTGCGCGCCCACGGCAGCCTGGATCGCCACGTCGAACTGCTGGCGCGGGATCAGATCCTTCATGCGCTCCACCAGATCGCGGCCGCGGCGGTCCGCGTGACTGCGGTGGATGATCAGCGACAGCGCATCCACGCGGTCGCCATTGATCAGGATGTCCACGCGCGCGAACGGGCCGGCCTCAAAGCGCTCGAAGTGATAATCCATCGAGGCGTAGCCGCGCGACACCGACTTGAGCCGGTCGAAGAAGTCCAGCACCACTTCGGCCAGCGGCAGCTCATAGCTGATCTGCACCTGCGTAGCTAGGTACTGGATGGAGCGCTGGACGCCGCGCTTCTCTTCGCAGAGGGTGATGATGTTGCCGATGTAGTCCGGCGGGGTAAGGATGCTTGCGACAATAATCGGTTCGCGGATTTCCTCAACCTGCGGCAACGGCGGCAGTTTGGCCGGATTGTCCAGCAGCATCACCGAACCGTCGCTCTTGACCACTTCGTAGACCACGGTAGGCGCGGTGGTGATCAGATTGAGGTCGTACTCGCGCTCCAGGCGCTCCTGCACGATTTCCATGTGCAGCATGCCGAGGAAGCCGCAGCGGAAACCAAAACCCATCGCTTCTGAGCTTTCCGGTTCGAAGAACAGCGCGGCATCGTTGAGGCGCAGCTTGTCCAACGCTTCGCGCAACGCAGGATAGTCATCCGCCGAGACCGGGAACAAGCCAGCGAACACGCGCGGCTGCATGGTCTGGAAGCCGGGCAGCGGCTTGTCGGCCGGCTTGCCTGCGTGGGTCAGCGTGTCGCCCACCGGCGCGCCGTGCACGTCCTTGATCGAGGCGGTGATCCAGCCCACCTCGCCCGATGCGAGTTTGTCGAGCTTCTTGCGCTTTGGAGTGAATACGCCGACTTCGCCCACTTCATGAGCGCGGCCGGTGGACATCACCAGCAGCTTGTCGCCTGGCTTGATTTCGCCCTGCATGATGCGCACCAGCGACACCACACCAAGATAGTTATCGAACCAGGAGTCGATGATCAGCGCCTGCAGGCGATCGGTGTCGCGCGGCTTCGGCGGCGGTATACGCGCGACGATCGCCTCGAGTACCTCGATCACGTTCTGACCGGTCTTGGCGCTGACCGACACGGCGTCCTCGGCGTGAATGCCAATGACCGCTTCGATCTCGCCTTTCACCTTTTCCGGATCGGCGGTGGGCAGGTCGATCTTGTTGAGTACTGGCACCACCTCCAGGCCCATCTCCACCGCGGTGTAGCAGTTAGCGACGGATTGCGCCTCCACGCCTTGCGCGGCATCCACCACCAGCAACGCGCCTTCGCAAGCGGCCAGTGAGCGGCTGACTTCGTATGAGAAATCGACGTGACCGGGCGTATCGATGAAATTGAGCTGATAGGTCTTGCCGTCGCGCGCCGTGTACGGCAACGATACGGATTGGGCCTTGATGGTGATGCCGCGCTCGCGCTCGATCGGATTGCTGTCGAGTACCTGCGCCTCCATCTCGCGCTCGCTCAAGCCACCGCAGATCTGGATGATGCGGTCGGCGAGAGTCGATTTGCCGTGGTCGATATGGGCAATGATGGAGAAGTTGCGGATCAGGTCCATGGAACACGCTGGCTGCGTTCACCACCTGCGCGTGCGCAGGCAGCGTATCTCCGGGATGGGGATACGAACCCGGCATTATCGCATGGAATGTGAAGGCGCCGGCTGTCTGGTCAAAACGGCGCCCGGGCGGGCTTCTCGAACTACGACAGCAGGGCGGCCCGAGCGGCCGCCCTGCTCCTTCATCAACCCTCGTCGCCGTCCTTGCCCGAGGGCACGGTCAGACCGACGAAACCACTCTGATCGCCGTGGCGCACCAGCAGCAGCACCGTGTCGCCCGGCTTCACACTCTTGGTGGCCTCGCGGAAACCCGCGGCGTTACTCACGCGTTGCTGGTTAATCATCAGGATCACATCACCTGGTTGCAGGCCCGCACGCGCTGCGACCGGGCCGGTGATATTGCTGATCAGCACGCCCTCACCGGATTTCAGTCCCAGCTGCTGACGGGTATCGCTGTCGACATCTTCCACCGCCAGACCCAACGCGGTGGAGCCGCCTCGCACCGCCGGCGTGTCGCCACCACCGCCACTTGAAGCCAGTGCTGCCTTGCCGTCGCGTTTCATCTCACCGATGGTGACGGAGACATCCTGCTTCTTGCCATCGCGCAGAATCTGCAGGGTCGCCTTGCTGCCCGGGGGCGTCATGCCGACCAGCGGCGGCAGGTCCGCGACCTGGCTGATGGCCTGCCCGTTGTAGGCAAGAATGATGTCGCCAGGACGCAGGCCGGACTTGTCGGCTCCGCTACCCGGGGTGACTTGGGTGACGGCCGCGCCAGAGGCGTTGCCCAGCTTGAAAGCCTTCGCCATCTCGTCAGTGATCGGCTGCATGCCCACACCCAATTGGCCACGCGTGACATAACCCTTCTCCTTGATCTGACTGACCACATTCATGGCCACGTCGATCGGAATGGAAAAAGCCACACCTAGATAGCCACCGGTGTTGGAGTAGATCTGCGAGTTCACGCCCACGACCCGACCCTGCAGGTCGAACAACGGACCACCGGAGTTACCGCGGTTGATCGGCACGTCGGTCTGGATAAAGGAGGTATAGGGCTGGTCCTGACTACCCAGGTTGCGTCCCACTGCACTCACGATGCCCTGGGTTACCGTGTAGTCGAAACCGAATGGCGAGCCAATCGCCAACACCCACTGACCCGGCTTCAGATTGCGCGAATCACCGATGCTTACCGTCGGCAGGCTGCCGCCCGCATCCACTTTAAGCAACGCAATGTCATATTGCGGGTCGCTGCCGATCACTTTGGCGGTAAGCGTGCGGCGATCCTGCAGGCGCACTGTCACGGCGTCAGCATCGTCCACCACATGGGTATTGGTAAGGATGTAGCCGTCACTGGAAATGATGAAGCCCGAGCCGAGTGAGGTGCGCTTCTGTTCTTCCGGCGAAGGCATCATCGGCATGCCGAAGAAGCGGCGGAACATTTCCATCTGCGGGTCGTCCGGCATGCCACCACGCCCCTGCGCTTGCGCCGAACGGTTCTTGCTAGCGCGCTTGCCGGTGTACTTGGCCTCGACATGCACGACTGCAGGCGCATTCTTCTGCACGATGCCGGTGAAGTCGGGCAGGCTCGCCGCGGGAGCTGCCGGCGTGGCTGCCGTCTGAGCCTGAGTTGACTGGGCCTGGGCAGCACCAGTCATGGCAAGGCTTATCAGCGCGCAGCACATCGCGCGACGCAAAGTCGGTCGATTCATTGACGTTCTCCTGGGTTTTACCGATTTCTCTGGATACCCCGCGCACGAACGAACCAGCCCGCTAAGCGGGCTGGCCGTGGCCGATGGGGATGAAACGGGGACGCGACGACGCAGGAACACGTCGTTCGGTCATTGCGCCGCTGGCGACTGCTGCGGCTTCTGCTCGGGATGCAACAACAGCAGGTAGCTGCCGTCGCCATTGTTGATCGCGCGATACCGTTCGACCTGATAGGGATTCAGGCGATTGCGCGAATACAGGAAGGTGCTGTCTCCGCTATCGAGTGTGGCCGAAGCCTGTTGGGTCAATTCGGAAGGCAGGCCGGCATATTGATTGAGCCAGGCTGGGGCGGCAGCAGGCGTTGTCGCGGTATGAGCGACGGGAGCCTCGATGCGGGACGCACTGTGCGCCTGGTTGACCGCAGCCACCCGCGGCGCCACAGAACTGCTGTCGCTGCCCGGTCCCACCGGTTGCGCCACCATCAACGCGGCCACTGCCACGCTCGCAGCAATGGCACCACCGGCCGACCAGCGCAGCCAGTGCCGGCGCCGTCCACCTTCGGCTGCTACCGACTCTTGCTCGATCGCCAGCATCACTCGCGTGGAGAACCCGCTGGAAGCCGGCGGCGGCAGTTGCCGGCGCAAACCGTCGCGCGCTACGTGATAGCGCGACCAGGCCTGTTGCAGGGTGGAGTCATGATCGAGCCGGCGCAAAAGGAACCGCAGTTCCTCCTGGGTCAGCTCGCCATCCATGCCAGCGGAGAGATTTTCGCGATGGGTATCAGTCATGGAGTCAGGTCCTCGCGGTCCGACAGCAGCGGCCGCAATTTCTCATCAATTGCCTCTCGTGCCCGAAAGATACGCGAACGCACCGTACCGATCGGACAGCCCATCGCCTCGGCGATTTCTTCGTAGCTGAGGCCGTCCACTTCACGCAGTGTAATGGCTGTCCGCAGCTCCTCGGGCAGCGCTTGGACAGTGGAAAATACCGTTTGTTCAATCTCCTGCCGCATCAGTTCGCGTTCCGGGGTGGCACTCTCGTACATGCGGTCGGCCCCGGGCACGAAAACGGCATCCTCCACCGCGATATCGTCGGCTGGCGGACGCCGTCCCATCGCCACCAGATGGTTCTTGGCGGTGTTGACGGCAATTTTGTACATCCAGGTATAGAAAGCGCTTTCGCCACGGAAGGAGCCGATCGCACGCCACGCGCGCACAAAGGCCTCCTGCGCGATGTCTTCACACTCGGCGTAGTTATTCACATAACGGGAAACCAAGCCGATGACCTTGTGCTGGTATTTGCGTACCAGCAGGTCGAATGCCCGCTTGTCCCCTTTTTGGACCCGCTCGACCAGCGCGCTGTCCAGTTCGTTTTCGCCCATCCGGGCCGTCTCCTTCGTCACTGCTGCCACTCGTTTCAGGATTCCGCCGGCTCGGGTCGATCCGCTATGACAAGGATCTCACCGCCAAGTTCAGCATGCTGGCCCAGCCGGTGGCAGCCCAGTGCTAAACGGCATCCGCCGAGGGATTCGGATGCGCCCTATCCAACGCGTCAGCGAATGATCGGCCTACCCCTGTGTGAGATATGGGGGCACGCCAACCTGCCGCAAGCGCTCGCCTGGTCCCGTCAGGCGCTGGCCTCTGTCGACAACAGACGCTGGCGCTCAAGCAGCAGCTTCTCGAACGTAGGGACGGGCAGCGGGCGGCAGAACAGATACCCCTGCAGCTCATCGCAGCGGTTGGCGCGCAGGAATTGCAGATGCTGCTCTATCTCCACGCCCTCGGCCACTACTCCGCGCTTGAGGCGGTGAGCCATCTCGATGGTGGCACGCACGATGGCCTCGTCGTCGGGATCGACACCGATGTTGCGCACGAAGCTCTGATCGATCTTGATGCGATCGGCGGGCAATTTGCGCAGGTAGTCCAACGAAGCGGCGCCCGTACCGAAATCGTCGATGGCAATACGACAACCGAGACGGTGCAATCCATGCAGGTTCTCCACCAGGTTGGGTGCCGCCTTGATGCTGATACTTTCGGTGACTTCCATTTCCAACAGGTTGGCGTCTAGCCCGCTCTCGTCGAGTGCCGACGACACAATCTCCAGCAGGTTCGGCTGCATCAGCTGCACGGCGGACAGATTGACGCCCAGGCGCAGGCGCAGGCCGAACTTGCGTTCCCATTCCTGCGCCTGGCGGCAGGCGGTGCGCAGCACCCATTCGCCAATGGAGATGATCAGCCCGGTTTCCTCGGCCAGGGGAATAAAGAAGCCAGGGCCGATGAAGCCCAGCTCCGGATGCTCCCAGCGCACCAGCGCCTCCATACCCACGATGTCTTCGGTAACCGCATCGACCTGCGGCTGATAGAACACGCGCAGCTCGCCGTTGTGCTCGGCGTGGCGCAGGCCGGACTTGAGCGCCATGTTCTGCTGCTGGGCCTGCTCAGCGCTGACTTCGTAGATCTGATAGTTGTTGCGACCCAGGCTCTTGGCTGCGTACATCGCTTCATCTGCGTGCTTGAGCAGGGTCTCCGCGTCCGGCGCGTCGTCCGGAAAGAAGCTGACGCCGATCGAAGCAGTGACCTGCAACTCGGTGCCATCGTCGATGCGCAACGGGGCTTCCATCACCTGCACAATCTTCTCGGCGACGCGCAGTACATCCTCGCTCTTCACGATATGGCGCAGGATCACCACGAACTCGTCACCGGCGTAGCGCGCCACCGTATCGGAGGCACGCACACTGGTGCGCAGGCGCTGCGTGGTGGTGACCAGAACCTGGTCGCCCACGGCATGGCCAAGCGTGTCGTTGATGGTCTTGAAACGGTCCAGGTCGACGAACAGCATGGCGAAACATTCACCGGTGCGATTGGCCTCGCGGATGATCGTGTCCAGTCGGTCATTGAACAGCAGACGATTGGGTAGACCGGTCAGGGCATCGAGCAGACCCTCGGCACGCCCCTGCTCGCGGGTGCGACGCAGTTCCAACGCATGCGCGAAGCGCGCAGCGGCGCAGCGCAGCACGGGCTCGATGATCGCCAGCTCGCCGAACGGCTGACGCGTGCCGACAAGCAAAGCTCCCAACACGCTGTTGCGTTCGTCCAGCAAAGGCAACCCGGCAAAGCCGCTCAGCCCGAGCTGCTCCAGCAAGGGGTCTACCGCAGCCAGACGCCGCGCATCACCGGGATGGAGCATGGTCTGGCCAGCCAGCACCAGGCGCAACGAACTCTGTAATTGGGGGCCGGGCCAAAGCTGCTCGTCGCCGCTCCAGCATTGAGCGAGCTGCAACGGAGCGCCACCGTCTTCGGGCCGCGCCGACCAGACGGCCAGATAGTCCAGCCCCATTTCTTCGTGCAGCAGATTGGCTGCCGTAGAGAGGCTGTCATCACCACTACCCGTACCGAATAACCGGGCCAGCAGAGAAAGCGCCACTTCGGCACGTGCCTCGGCGCGATCGCTGCGGAACACCAGGGCAACGGCGTCACGCCCCCCATGCCGGACCTGGCGCACACTCGCCTCACCGCTATCGAAACCCTGCAGGGAACGCCGCCGGCAGGCATGCCAGTGACGCGAGCCATCAGCCATCACCTGCTCGATCGGCGTCTGCTGAAAAGAAAGCAGCTCGGTCACCGGCTGTCCGAGCAAACGATCGCCCGGCAAACCGCTACGCCGGACCAGGGCCGGACTCCATTCAAGGATGCGCCCTCGCGCCGCGTCGACGATCAGCCATTCGCTTTCCATTTCATCGAAAGCAAAGCGGTAATCCCCGGCCTCCTTCGTCGCAGTCGCGACTGAGGCGTCCCTCATCGGCGGACTCATGCGCTGCAGGCGATGCCAGCGGGCAATCAGCTCGCTCTGGATCTGCGAGGCGTACAGCCAGTCGGAAACGCCCGCCGGCAGCTGTACCGGCTTCAGCGATGCATCCGCCGACAATACGGCGATCAAAGGCGTATCGGCGCAGGCGGGAAGTCGCCGCAGCTGCTCCACCGAAGCCAAGGCATCGCGGGCGTCGCCATCCAACACCATGACCACCAGCGTGAGCGGCGAGCGTCCCTCCAGCAGGATGCCTGCGTGAGTGGTATCCCGCGCGGAATGCACAGCCAGATGCCCCTCGTGATCGAGCGCATCGAAAACGGCGCGGCGTATTTCTCGCTGTGCCGCCACCACCATGATTCCGGCATGCATCGGCACGGCCTTCAGAGCAGCCAGCGACCGTCGCGCAGGCGGGGGCGCTGCGCCGGCTTGATCAGACAACTCAAACGCACGATGACATCACTCAGGCCATCGACCAGGCTCTTGGGTGCATCAAGCAGCACGATCCGGCGCACGTGGCCGGTCGGCGTACGCGCCAACTGGCGCAACAGAGCCACTTCCGGTGCAGCGAGCGGCGACGGCAGTTGCCGCAGCAGATAGACGCCAAAGTGGTTGCTCTGCTGGATATAGCGCAGCACATGCCCAATCCGCTGGCTCCCCGGGTTCTCCGCATGCTCCTCACGCAGGTTGCTCAGCCCCTGCTCGGCATTCCACAGATATACCGTCTGGCCGGTGCGCCTGACCAAGGTGCGGAACTGGCCGATCAACGCTTCGCTGTCGGCATCCTCCAGCGCGATCAGGCAGCTGCGCGCACCCAGGATACGCTCGAGGACATCGACGCCGGGTTGGACAGAGGGGGCTGCAATCGAAGTGTTCATTTCAACCTAAATTACGCGGTCGCGAGACATTCGCCTAGACGCCTGGTACAGGCTGTCCAAAATCCTTTCCGCGTTTCTTGCGTCAGCGCACAAGGCGCCGTTTTACGGGATTTTCATGGGTCGCCCGGACGCTCTCCATCCATCTCGCAATCGACGCTACGGGAGGGTATGGTGCGAAGCTTTCCAAGCTGGACCAGATCACCATGTTCGAAGGATTGCGCTTCAACCATTGGAAGACGAACCTGGATGACAAGGGCATCGTCACCCTGACCCTCGACCGGGCCAACAGCAGCGTCAACGCGCTATCCCGGGAGGTACTGGACGAGCTGGGCCAGATTGTGGAACGACTGTCGATCGAAAAGCCGGCCGGCATCCTGATCCATTCGGCCAAGCCGGGTGGCTTTGCGGTGGGTGCCGACATCAAGGAATTCGTGGAGTACGCCAAGCAAGGCACGGTGCTGGAAAACATCGAGAACGGCCAGCGCGTATTCGAATCCCTGGCCCGCCTGCCCTGCCCGACCGTGGCCGCCGTGCACGGCGCCTGCATGGGCGGTGGCACCGAACTGATCCTGGCTTGCCGCCAGCGCATTGCCGCCGACGATGACAAGACCAAGATCGGCCTGCCCGAAGTCATGCTTGGCATTCACCCCGGCTGGGGCGGCACCGCGCGGCTGCCGCGCCTGATCGGCGCGCCCGAGGCCCTGCCGGTGATGCTGACCGGCAAGGCACTCTCGGCCAAACGTGCGCTTGGCTTGGGCGTGGTCGACCGACTGGCCCCGCCGGACGAACTGTTGGCTGAGGCGCGCGCCCTGCTGCGCCGCCCCCATGTGCGTCCGCTGGCCCAGCGCGCCCGTGCCTGGGCCACCAATACCTGGCTGGCACGCCAGATCCTTGCCCCGATGGTGATCAAGCAAACCGCCGCCAAGGTGCGCAAGGAGCACTACCCTGCGCCGTTTGCCCTGATCAGCGTGTGGCAACGCGGCGGCTCCAGCATCCAGCAGCGTCTGAAGCTGGAGGCCCGCTCGGTGGCGAAGCTGGCCGAGACCAGCACGGCGCGCAATCTGATCCGCATCTTCCTGCTACAGGAGCGCCTCAAGGGGCAAGGCAGCGGTGTGGAACACGGCATCGAGCATGTGCACGTGGTCGGCGCCGGTGTCATGGGCGGCGATATCGCCGCCTGGGCGGCCTTGAAGGGTTTCCAGGTCACGCTGCAGGATCGCGAGATGAAGTTCATCCAGCCCGCGCTGGATCGTGCGCGCCAGCTCTACGAAAAGAAGCTCAAGACGCCGGAGAAGATCGAGCCCGTGGTGCGTCGTCTGCGTGCCGATGTCGAGGGCAAGGGCGTGGCTTCGGCTGATCTGGCCATCGAAGCGATCTTCGAAAACGCCGAGGCAAAGAAAGCCCTGTACGCCAGCATCGAGCCACAGTTCCAGGCCGATGAACTGCTGGCCACCAATACCTCGAGCATTCCGCTGGACGAGTTGCGCCAGGGATTGAAGGCTCCGCAGCGTTTCCTCGGCCTGCACTTCTTCAACCCGGTGGCGCAGATGCCGCTGGTGGAAGTGGTGCGTCACGACGGACTGGACCCCGCCGTGGAGAAACGCGCGCTCGCCTTCTGCAAAGCCATCGGCAAGTTGCCTGTGGCGGTGAAGGGCACGCCTGGCTTTCTGGTCAATCGCATCCTCATGCCTTACCTGCTCGAGGCCATGCGCCTATACAGCGAAGGTGTGCCAGGCCCGGTGCTGGACAAGGAAGCCAAGAAATTCGGCATGCCGATGGGGCCGATCGAACTGGCCGATACGGTTGGCCTCGACGTCTGCGCTTCAGTCGGCAAAGAGCTGGCCCCTTTCCTCGGCCTGGAGCTGCCGCCGGGCCTGGACGAGAAGCTCGCCGCCGGTAAGCGCGGCAAGAAGGATGGCCAGGGCCTTTATGTCTGGCAGGACGGCAAGCCGCAGAAGCCCGAAGTAGATCCGGACTATGTGGTGCCCGCCGACTTGCAGGACCGCATGCTGTTGCCGATGGTCAACGAGGCCGTGGCCTGCCTCGCCGACGGTGTGGTGGATGACGCTGATCTGCTCGATGCCGGCGTGATCTTTGGTACCGGCTTTGCACCATTCCGCGGCGGCCCGATCCAGTATCTGCGCAGCGAAGGCGCTGGCGTGATCAAGGGCAAGCTGGAGCGTCTGGCTCAACGCTATGGCGAGCGTTTCGCGCCGAAGAATGGCTGGGACTTGCCGGTGCTGAGCCAGCCACCAGAGGCTTGAACCGAAAGGGCCCGTGCAATCGCACTGGCCCTTTCAGCGCGGTGTTGGCTCAGCGCCACTCACCACATAAGGTCGTCAGGCACGCCGTCCTCGCCCACGCCACCTTCGTTCGGATCAACCAGCAGCGCGAGCTGCTGCGCATCAATCTCCCGCACCTGCTCAGCAATCGCGCGAGTGACAATGAAATAGCGCCCGGCCTGCTGTACCACGCCCAGTTCACCGACATTGAGCGCGGCCAGCTGAGCGTCATCGACGTGCACGCGGCGGATCTTCCCGCCGTATTCGAAGTGGCGCACCTGCTCGCCGTCAGCCTTGTTCAAGGCCTGACCTTGCAGAAGCTGTTGGATCTTCTGCTTCTGCTCGCGCTTGACCCGGGCCTGCTCAGCCGCAGCCTGCTCGACCTGCCTGCGCTCAGTGGCTTCGGTCTGTTTGCGAATCGCATAGGCCTTGGCCAGATCGATTTCGGCTGAACGCTTGTCCTGTTGCGGGTGGCGCTGCCCCTGCGGCTTGTTGCCGCCGTGGCGTGGCGCACCGCCGCTCTTGTTCGCCGGCTTGCCACCCTGTGGCGCTGCCTGGCGCTTTTCTTCGCGGACCTGTTTGACAATGCCGCTCTTTAGCAGCTGATCGCGCAGGGAATCGGCCATGTTCGAAAACCTGTAGTACGTAGTGTGGGTTAATAATGCGGCGGCGGCGGTTCGCTATGCGGGTCGTGCGATTGCCCGCCCCGCACCGAAGCCAGCTCCTGGCGCAGATCGCGGATCATCTGCTCCAGCGCCAGGATTCGCTGGGCCTGTTCCGTCTCGATGGAAGCCAGCCCGTTCACCGTATCGTCGATGAAGGTGAGCCGGACTTCCAGCTCGGTAAGTCGTTGCTCGAGCGATAGCGTCGACACGTTACTGCCTCAGGCTACGGCCACGGCCTACGCCGTAGTACGCCAGCCCGGCCTCCTCGACCGCCGCGGGGTCGTAAAGATTGCGCCCATCGAAAATCGCGGGACTGGCTAGTGCGCTGCGAATGCGCGCGAAGTCCGGACTACGGAACGCCTTCCATTCGGTGACGATCGCCAGCACATCCGCGCCGTCCAACGCTTGATACGCGCCCTCGCAAAGCGTGAGGTCCGCACGGTCGCCATAGAGGCGGTGAGTCTCTTCTCTCGCCTCCGGATCGTAGGCACGCACCGTAGCGCCCGCTTCCCACAAGGCCTCCATCAAACGTCGACTGGACGCCTCACGCATATCGTCGGTATTGGGCTTGAACGCCAGACCCCACAGCGCCACCGTTTTGCCCTGGAGCTGCCCGTCAAAA
>NZ_FOZI01000008.1 GCF_900114495.1 Dyella sp. OK004
TCCACCCGATCGCGATGGACGAAGGTCTGCGCTTCGCGATCCGCGAGGGCGGTCGTACCGTCGGCGCCGGTGTGGTCTCCAAGGTCATCAAGTAAGTTGTAATATGGGAAGTCGCCCGCGACGCGGGCTGTAAAGAGTGAAGGGTGAGCGCCTGGCGCCTTACCCTTTGCGGCGCCCAGGGTGGCGCGGCTTTACAGCAGGCGGAGCGAGCGACTTCACTGATTTCAGAATGTACGCCAGTAGCTCAATTGGCAGAGCAGCGGTCTCCAAAACCGCAGGTTGGGGGTTCGAGTCCCTCCTGGCGTGCCACCTTCCCGAGGATCGATGACGGGTGGTAGATGGCATCGAGGGCGTTTCGTCCTGGGTGTCGGCTCTCATCCGATCGCTGCGCATGAATACCAAGGCAGAACAGCCCAAGAGCGGGAACGCGGTCGATGTCGGCAAGCTGGTGCTGGCCGTGCTGGTGCTGGCTGGCGGCATCTTTGCCTATTCCTGGTTCAGTACCGACGCCAATATTCCCGCTTCCGTGCGCATGATTGGCGTGCTGGTGGCTCTGGTGGTCGCACTGGCCATCGCGGCGACCACGGCGCTCGGGCGCCGCGTCCGCGGTTTTCTGGTCGAGTCGCAGTTCGAAATGCGCAAGGTCGTGTGGCCGACGCGTGACGAAACGCTCAAGACCACCGGTATCATCATTGTCGTCGTGATCGTTCTCTCGCTGCTGTTGGGCCTGATCGATCTCATTCTTAAGTCGGTCGTGCTCGACTGGCTGCTCAAGCTAGGTTCGTGAGGTAAAGGGCATGAGCAAGCGTTGGTATGTAGTGCACGCCTATTCGGGCTTCGAGAACCAGGTTAAGCGGTCGCTCGTCGAACGCATCGCGCGCGCCGGTATGGAAGAGAGATTCGGCGAAGTGCTGGTGCCGACGGAGGAAGTGATTGAGATGCGCGGCGGGCAGAAGCGCCGTAGCGATCGCAAGTTCTTCCCGGGGTACGTGCTGGTCCAGATCGAGACAGATACCGAGGGCAAGGCGCCTCGCATCGACGACGAGTGCTGGCATCTGGTGAAGGAAACCCCGAAGGTCATGGGTTTCATCGGTGGCACCGCCGACCGTCCGCTGCCCATTCGCGACAGCGAGGCCGATGCCATCCTGAGTCGCGTGCGTGAGGGTGTCGAAAAACCCAAGCCCAAGGTTCTGTTCGAGCCCGGCGAGATGGTCCGCGTCACCGAGGGTCCGTTCAACGACTTCAACGGCGTGGTCGAGGAAGTCAATTACGAGAAGAGTCGCCTGCGCGTCGCGGTGCTGATCTTCGGCCGTTCGACCCCGGTCGAGCTGGAGTTTGGTCAGGTCGAGAAGGCCTGACCCCGGCCCCGGCACGGGGCTTGCTTAAAAATTGTTCAATCTTTACACTATGCGGTTCACGCCGGGGCATTCGCTCGGCGTGTCCGTGTTTTCGGGGTTCGCAGGAGTGCGGGCCTCCCTCCATCCAGGGAATGATGTGCTGCGAGGAGCCGCAAGGCGCTTGAACTCGCGAGGAAAATCCAATGGCAAAGAAAGTCGTCGGTTACATCAAGCTGCAGGTCAAGGCCGGTCAGGCCAACCCGTCGCCGCCGGTGGGTCCTGCCCTCGGTCAGCGCGGCCTGAACATTATGGAATTCTGCAAGGCGTTCAATGCCGCCACGCAAAAGATTGAGCCGGGTCTGCCGATTCCGGTGATCATCACCGCCTATTCGGACCGCAGCTTCACTTTTATCACCAAGACCCCGCCCGCCACGGTCCTCATCAAGAAGGCCACCGGCGTCGCCAAGGGTTCGTCCAAGCCGAACACCGACAAGGTCGGCAAGATCACCCGCAAGCAGCTGGAAGACGTTGCGAAGCAGAAGGAGCCGGATCTCACGGCTGCTGATCTGGACGCTGCAGTGCGCACCATTGCCGGTAGCGCGCGCAGCATGGGCTTGGTGGTGGAGGGCTAAGACATGGCAAAGCTCACGAAGCGTATGAAGTCGGCTCAGGCCGCGGTGCAGCCGGGCAAGTTCTATGGCCTGGAAGAAGCTCTGAACATCGTCAAGAACAACGCCAAGGCGAAGTTCTCGGAGTCCGTTGACGTGGCTGTGCGCCTCGGCATCGACGCCAAGAAGTCCGACCAGGGTGTGCGTGGTTCCTCGCTGCTGCCGCACGGCACCGGCAAGACCGTCAAGGTCGCCGTGTTCGTGCCGGCCGGTGAGAAGGCCGAGGCCGCCAAGGCTGCCGGTGCCGACGCCGTCGGTATGGACGACCTGGCCGAGCGCATGCAGGCTGGTGATCTCGACTTCGGTCGCGTGATCGCCACGCCGGACGCGATGCGCGTGGTCGGTAAGCTCGGTCAGCTGCTCGGCCCGCGTGGCCTGATGCCGAACCCGAAGGACGGCTCGGTTACCGCCGACGTCGCCACGGCTGTCAAGAACGCCAAGGCTGGCCAGGTGAAGTTCCGCAACGACAAGGCGGGCATCATCCACGCCACCATCGGCAAGGCCAGCTTTGAGGCCGCCCAGCTCGCCGACAACCTGAATGCTCTGGTTGCCGACCTGCTGAAGGCCAAGCCGGCCACGGCCAAGGGTCAGTATCTGCAGAAGGTCGCCCTGTCCAGCACCATGGGCGTGGGCGTGCCGGTCGATACCTCGTCGCTGACGATCTCGACCAAGTAAGACATCAAGCCCTGCGCTGACCTAGGTCAGCGCAGGCAAGTTTTTGAGGGCAGCCCTGGCCGCAGGCCGGAGCCGCCGTCAAAGACCGCAGGCGCGATCAGCGCGCAACGACGACGAGCAGGGAGCTCGTAGTGGCAAGGAA
This sequence comes from Dyella sp. OK004, assembly GCF_900114495.1. GTDB lineage: Bacteria > Pseudomonadota > Gammaproteobacteria > Xanthomonadales > Rhodanobacteraceae > Dyella_D. Next base: position 2,823 of record NZ_FOZI01000008.1, read on the forward strand.
CCGCCGTCGTTGCTAGCGGGTTCGCTTAATCGGGTCCCTCGCGGATCTGGCCTGCGTAGATGGTGCTGCCCCTTCTGGAATCGTTTGATTTGTTCTGGAAAGGCCACCACCCGGGACACCTCGTGTCCCCGACGTCACGGAGGGCGTCGCTCAGGACCGCAAGCGGCAGGAGCCGTAAGCGGAGTTCATAAGAGGAGTGAAAGATGGCTCTTAATCTGTCTCAGAAGCAAGAAGTAGTCGCCGAGCTGGCAGAAGTCGCCGCGAAGGCTCACTCCTTGGTCGCAGCTGAGTACGCGGGCACCACGGTCGAACAGATGACCGCGATGCGCAAGAAGGCCCGTGAATCCGGTGTGTTCCTGAAGGTTGTCAAGAACACGCTTGCTTCGCGCGCTGTAGTGGGTACCGAGTTTGAGGTCGTCAAAGACGCTCTGACCGGTCCGCTGCTGTACGCGTTCTCGACTGAGGAGCCCGGCGCTGCCGGTCGCCTGATCAAGGAATTCGCCAAGAGCAACGACAAGCTGAAGGCGAAAGTCGTTTCGGTGGAAGGCAAGCTGCTGCCGGCCGAGCACGTTGAAGTGCTGGCCTCGCTGCCGACCCGCGAACAGGCCCTGGCCATGCTGGCCCGTGTGCTGGCCGAACCGGCCGCCATGTTTGCCCGCGTCGTCAAGGCTGTGGCCGACAAGCAGGGTGGTGGCGAAGTCGCCGCCGAAGCCCCGGCCGAAGCCGAGCCCGCCTAAGTTCGCCGTCTACTTAAATCGAATCAATTTCCAGAGGTAAATCAAAATGTCCCTGACCAACGAACAGATCGTTGAAGCCGTTGCCGCCAAGTCGCTGATGGAAGTGATGGACCTGGTGAAGGCCATCGAAGAGAAGTTTGGCGTGACCGCCGCCGCTCCGGTGATGGTCGCTGCTGGCCCGGCCGCTGCCGGCCCGGCTGCTGAAGAGCAGACCGAGTTCGACGTGATCCTGAAGAGCGCCGGCGAGAAGAAGGTCGACGTGATCAAGGCCGTCCGCGCCATCACCGGCCTGGGCCTGAAGGAAGCGAAGGACCTGACCGAAGCCGGTGGCGTCGTGAAGGAAGCCGCTTCGAAGGACGACGCTGCGAAGTTCAAGAAGGACCTCGAAGCTGCCGGCGCCACGGTCGAACTGAAGTAATCGGCGCTCTTGCGCGCCGTCAGTTTGATCTAGCGTCAAGCAAGCCTGGGAGCGAAAGCTCCCGGGCTTTGCCTGTTGCAGGCGGTTGCGATGAATGCGCCCGTACTTGGAAGCATCACGTTTTACGTTTAATCGGCGTCAGAAGTCAGCAATGAAAGGCCGCGGGCCCGCCTTCGACCTTTGACTCATGCCTTTTGGCGTACCGGTTGTCAGGGCGGCACATCCTGACAACCGACGCAGACACAGCTTTCACAATTCAGCCGGTGTGTGCACCACCGGCGTCACTGCGAACCGAGGCGGTACCCACCATGACCTACTCGTTTACCGAGAAGAAGCGCATCCGCAAGGATTTCGGCAAGCGTCCCCCTGTATTGGGCGTGCCGAACCTGCTGACCATCCAGACCGATTCCTATAGGGAGTTCCTGCAGGAGCATGTCGCGCCCAAGCAGCGCGACGACAAGGGTCTACATGCCGCGCTGAAGTCGGTTTTCCCGATCTCCAGCTATTCCGGCAATGCAGCGCTTGAGTATGTCGACTACCGCCTCGGCGAACCTGCGTTCGACGAGCGCGAGTGCCGCAACCGCGGCATGACGTTCGGCGCTCCGCTGCGCGTGACTGTGCGTCTTGTCATCTATGACAAGGACAGCCCGGCCTCGAAGAAGGCGGTGAAGTACGTGAAGGAGCAGGAGGTCTACATGGGCGAGATTCCGCTCATGACCGACACCGGCACCTTCATCATCAACGGTACCGAGCGCGTCATCGTCTCGCAGCTGCATCGTTCGCCGGGCGTGTTCTTCGATCACGATCGTGGCAAGACGCACAGCTCGGGCAAGCTGCTGTTCTCGGCTCGCGTGATTCCTTACCGCGGTTCGTGGCTGGACTTCGAGTTCGACCCGAAGGATGCGCTGTTCACCCGTATCGACCGTCGCCGCAAATTGCCGGTGACGGTGTTGCTGCGCGCGCTGGGCTACAACAACGTCGAGATGCTGGACATCTTCTTCGAGCACAACGTGTTCCACCTTGGCAAGAAGGGTGGCACCACGCTCGAGCTGGTGGCCGAGCGTCTGCGCGGCGAAACGCTGACCTTCGATCTGACTATCGGTGACAAGGTGCTGGTGGAAGCCGGCAAGCGCATCACGGCGCGTCACGTGCGTCAGCTGGCCGCTGAGAACATCACTGCGCTGGAAGTGCCGGACGACTACCCGGTCGGCCGCATCCTGGCCACCGACATTGTCGACAGCAAGACGGGTGAGCTGCTGGCTTCGGCCAACGACGAGATCACCGCCGAGCAGCTCGAAGCCTTCCGCAAGGCAGGCATCGAGACTGTGCCGACGCTGTACGTCAATGACCTGGATCGTGGCGCTTACGTCTCGAACACCTTGCGCATCGACAACACCAAGACGCAGCTCGAAGCGCTGGTGGAAATCTATCGCATGATGCGTCCGGGCGAGCCGCCGACGAAGGACGCTGCACAGAACCTGTTCTTCAATTTGTTCTTCACTTTCGATCGCTACGACCTGTCGGCCGTAGGTCGTATGAAGTTCAACCGCCGCGTCGGTCGCCAGGACATCCTCGGCCCGGGCGTGCTGTACGACCACAAGTACTTCCAGGATCGCAAGGAAGAAGACTCGCAGACGCTGGTGAAGTCGCAGGGTGATACCTCCGACATCCTCGACGTGCTGAAGGTGCTGATCGATATCAAGAACGGTCATGGCACCGTCGATGACATCGACCATCTTGGCAACCGTCGCGTGCGCTCGGTCGGTGAAATGGCCGAGAACACCTTCCGCATCGGTCTGGTGCGCGTCGAGCGCGCGGTGCGCGAGCGCCTGTCGCTGGCCGAGTCCGAAGGCCTGACCCCGCAGGAGCTGATCAACGCCAAGCCCGTTGCGGCCGCGGTGAAGGAGTTCTTCGGCTCCTCGCAGCTCAGCCAGTTCATGGACCAGAACAACCCGCTGTCGGAAGTGACGCACAAACGTCGCGTCTCGGCCCTGGGCCCAGGCGGCCTGACCCGCGAGCGCGCCGGCTTCGAGGTGCGCGACGTGCACCCGACCCATTACGGCCGCGTCTGCACCATCGAAACGCCGGAAGGCCCGAACATCGGCCTGATCAACTCGCTCGCCGTATACGCGCGCACCAACACGTATGGCTTCCTCGAGACGCCGTACCGCAAGGTCGTGAATGGCAAGGTGACCGACAAGGTGGATTACCTGTCGGCCATCGAAGAGGGCGACCACGTGATCGCGCAGGCGAACTCGCCGCTCAACAAGGACGGCAGCTTCGTCGAAGACTTCGTGTCCTGCCGTTTCCGCGGTGAGTCCGAGCTGCGTCCGTCGGCCGAAGTCGGCTACATGGACGTCTCGCCAATGCAGACCGTGTCGGTCGCGGCGGCGCTGGTGCCGTTCCTTGAGCACGATGACGCGAACCGCGCGCTGATGGGTGCGAACATGCAGCGCCAGGCCGTGCCGACGCTGCGTTCGCAGACCCCGCTGGTGGGTACTGGCATCGAACGCGCCGTGGCGCGTGACTCGGGCGTTATCGTCAGCGCCAAGCGCGGCGGCGTGATCGACCAGGTCGACGCCGGCCGTATCGTAGTGCGCGTGACCGAGAGCGAAGTTGGTGACAACGACGCCGGTGTCGATATCTACACGCTGACCAAGTACACCCGCTCCAACCAAAACACCAACCTCAACCAGCGTCCGCTGGTGAACGTGGGTGACATCGTGGCGAAGGGCGATACGCTGGCCGACGGTTCGTCGACCGATCTGGGCGAGCTCGCGCTCGGCCAGAACATGCTGATCGCCTTCATGCCGTGGAACGGCTACAACTTCGAAGACTCGATCCTGCTCTCCGAGCGTGTCGTGCAGGAAGACCGCTACACCTCGATCCACATCGAGGAGCTGTCCTGCATCGCGCGCGACACCAAGCTGGGCGCCGAGGAAATCACCGCTGACATCCCGAACGTGGGCGAACAGGCGCTGGCGCGTTTGGACGAGTCGGGCATCGTGTACATCGGCGCCGAGGTGAAGGCCGGCGACATCATGGTCGGCAAGGTCACGCCGAAGGGCGAGAGCCAGCTGACGCCGGAAGAGAAGCTGCTGCGTGCGATCTTCGGCGAGAAGGCGTCCGACGTGAAGGACAGCTCGCTGCGCGTGCCGCCGGGTATGGACGGCACCGTCATCGACGTGCAGGTCTTCACCCGCGACGGTATCGAGAAGGACAAGCGCGCGAAGCAGATCGAGGAGATGGAGGTCAAGCGTATCCGTAAGGATCTTGACGACCAGTTCCGTATCCTGGAGGGCGCCATCTACAACCGTATGCGCACCCAGCTCGTCGGCAAGAGCGCGATGAGTGGTCCGGGTGGTCTGAAGCGCGGTGTGGAAATCACCGATGCCTACCTGGACGGCCTGAAGAAGGACGACTGGTTCAAGGTCAACGTGAAGGACGAGGACGTTACCGAGTTCCTCGAGCGCGCCGCCGACCAGATCAAGCGCCACAAGGAAGAGTTCGACAAGCGCTTCAAGGAGAAGCAGGGCAAGATCACCCAGGGCGACGACCTTGCTCCGGGCGTGCTCAAGATGGTCAAGGTGTTCCTGGCTGTGAAGCGCCGCATCCAGCCGGGCGACAAGATGGCCGGTCGCCACGGTAATAAGGGTGTGGTGTCCAACGTGGTGCCGGTAGAGGACATGCCGTTCTCCGCTGACGGTACGCCGGTCGACATCGTGTTGAACCCGCTGGGCGTGCCTTCGCGTATGAACATCGGCCAGATTCTGGAAGTCCACTTGGGCTGGGCCGCCAAGGGCCTGGGCAAGAAGATCCAGAAGATGATCGAGGCGCAGGAGAAGGTCGCGAAGATCCGCGAGTTCCTCGACCAGATCTACAACCACCACGTCGCTGGCGCTGTGCAGCATGTCGACCTGAAGTCGCTCACCGATCAGGAAATCCTGACGCTGGCGACCAACCTTCAGGAAGGCGTGCCGATGGCTACCCCAGTGTTCGACGGTGCCGAGGAGCAAGAGATCAAGGCAATGCTGAAGCTGGCGGATCTGCCCGAGTCGGGTCAGACCACGCTGTTCGACGGCCGTACCGGCGAGGCATTCGATCGCCCGGTCACCGTCGGCTACATGCACTACCTGAAGCTGAACCACCTTGTCGACGACAAGATGCACGCGCGTTCGACCGGTCCGTACTCGCTCGTCACCCAGCAGCCGCTGGGCGGCAAGGCGCAGTTCGGTGGTCAGCGCTTCGGCGAAATGGAAGTCTGGGCGCTGGAAGCTTACGGCGCGGCCTACACCCTGCAGGAAATGCTGACGGTGAAGTCCGACGACGTGCAGGGCCGCAACCAGATGTACAAGAACATTGTCGACGGCAACCACGAGATGGCAGCGGGCATGCCGGAATCCTTCAACGTGTTGGTGAAGGAAATCCGCTCGCTCGGTATCGACATCGACCTGGAAGAGATCAAGTAACCAGCGGGTTACAGGAGCTTATGCAATGAAAGATTTGCTCAATCTGTTCAATCAGCAGCGCGCGACGCCCGATTTTGATTCGATCAAGATCGCCCTGGCGTCGCCGGAACTGATCCGCTCGTGGTCCTACGGCGAAGTCAAGAAGCCTGAGACCATCAACTACCGCACCTTCAAGCCGGAGCGTGACGGCCTGTTCTGCGCCGCCATCTTTGGTCCGGTGAAGGACTACGAGTGCCTGTGCGGCAAGTACAAGCGCATGAAGCACCGCGGTGTGGTGTGCGAGAAGTGCGGCACCGAGGTCACGTTGGCCAAGGTGCGCCGCGAGCGCATGGGCCACATCGAACTGGCCAGCCCGACTGCGCATATCTGGTTCCTCAAGTCGCTGCCGTCGCGCATCGGCCTGATGCTGGATATGACGCTGCGTGACATCGAGCGCATCCTGTACTTCGAAGCCTTCGTGGTGATCGATCCAGGTCTGACTGCGCTCGAGCGTGGCCAGCTGCTGAGCGAAGACCAGTACCTGGAGGCGGTGGAAGAGCACGGTGACGAATTCGACGCCCGCATGGGTGCCGAGGCCGTCTACGAGCTGCTGAAGTCGCTCGACCTGCCGGGCGAAGTCGTGCGCCTGAAGGAAGAGATCGGTTCGACCAACTCCGAGACCAAGCTCAAGCGCCTCACCAAGCGAGTGAAGCTGATCGAGGCGTTCCTCGAATCCGGCAACAAGCCGGAGTGGATGGTGCTGACCGTGCTGCCGGTGTTGCCGCCGGATCTGCGTCCGCTGGTGCCGCTGGACGGTGGCCGCTTTGCCACCTCCGATCTGAACGATCTGTACCGTCGCGTCATCAACCGCAACAACCGCCTGAAGCGTCTGCTTGAGCTCAATGCGCCCGACATCATCGTGCGCAACGAGAAGCGCATGCTGCAGGAATCGGTCGATGCGCTGCTCGACAACGGCCGCCGCGGCCGTGCCATCACCGGCACCAACAAGCGCGCGCTGAAGTCGCTGGCCGACATGATCAAGGGCAAGCAGGGCCGCTTCCGCCAGAACCTGCTCGGCAAGCGCGTGGACTACTCCGGTCGTTCGGTGATCGTGGTGGGCCCGACTCTGCGCCTGCACCAGTGCGGTCTGCCGAAGAAGATGGCGCTTGAGCTGTTCAAGCCCTTCATCTTCGCCAAGCTGCAGGCCCGTGGCGAAGCCACCACCATCAAGGCTGCCAAGAAGCTCGTCGAGCGCGAAGAAGGCCAGGTGTGGGACATCCTCGAGGACGTGATCCGCGAGCATCCCGTGATGCTGAACCGCGCGCCGACCCTGCATCGTCTTGGCATCCAGGCGTTCGAGCCGGTGCTGATCGAAGGCAAGGCGATCCAGCTGCATCCGCTGGTCTGTACCGCGTTCAACGCCGACTTCGACGGCGACCAGATGGCCGTGCACGTGCCGCTGTCGATCGAGGCGCAGCTCGAAGCGCGCGCCCTGATGATGTCGTCGAACAACATCCTGTCGCCGGCCAACGGTGAGCCGATCATCGTGCCGACCCAGGACGTGGTGCTGGGCCTGTACTACATGACTCGCGAGTTGGTGAACGTGAAGGGCACCGGCATGGTGTTCTCCGGGATCAGCGAAGTGCGTCGTGCATACGACAACCGCGCCGTCGAGCTGCACGCCAAGATCAAGGTGCGCCTGAAGCAGGTGCACGTTGATGAAAACGGCGAACGCACCAGTTCCGTGTCCCTGGTAGAAACCACCGTGGGCCGCACGCTGCTGGCCGAGATCCTGCCGGAAGGCCTGCCATTTGCGCTGGCCAATACCGAGCTGACCAAGAAGGCCATCTCGCGCCTGATCAACTCCAGCTACCGTCTGCTCGGTCTGAAAGAGACCGTGGTGTTCGCCGATAAGCTGATGTACACCGGCTTCCGCTTCGCCACCCGTGCGGGTATCTCGATCGGCATCGATGACATGATCATCCCGGACGAGAAGAAGCCGATCCTGGAAGAGGCCGAGAAGGAAGTGGTCGAGATCCAGGAGCAGTACCAGTCGGGTCTGGTCACCGCCGGCGAGCGCTACAACAAGGTGGTCGACATCTGGTCGCGCACCAACGAACTAGTCGCCAAGGCGATGATCGACGGTATCGGTACCGAGAAGGTCACTGACGCTGAAGGCAAGACGGTCAACCAGAAGTCGATGAACTCGCTGTACATCATGGCCGACTCGGGCGCCCGTGGTTCGGTGGCCCAGATTCGCCAGCTGGCCGGTATGCGCGGCCTGATGGCCCGCCCGGACGGCTCGATCATCGAGACCCCGATCAAGGCCAACTTCCGCGAAGGCCTGAACGTGCTGCAGTACTTCAACTCCACCCACGGTGCTCGTAAGGGCCTGGCGGATACGGCGTTGAAGACCGCGAACTCCGGTTACCTGACCCGTCGTCTCGTCGACGTGGCGCAGGACGTGGTCATCACCTCGCACGATTGCGGCACCGAAGACGGCGTGATCATGCAGCCGATCGTGGAAGGCGGCGACGTGGTCGAGCCGTTGCGCGAGCGCGTGCTCGGTCGCGTGGTGGTCGAGGATGTTTATGGTCCTGGCGAAGACGATCAGGCGATCGTCACGCGCGATACCTTGCTGGACGAGGCTCTGGTCGAGAAGCTCGACAAGGCTGGCGTGCAGTCGATCAAGGTGCGTTCGCCGATCACCTGCCAGGCCAGCCACGGTGTGTGCGCCCTGTGCTACGGCCGCGATCTGGCCCGTGGCCATCTGGTCAACATGGGCGAGGCCGTGGGTGTGGTCGCCGCGCAGTCGATCGGTGAGCCGGGTACCCAGCTGACCATGCGTACGTTCCACATTGGTGGTGCGGCGTCGCGTGCGGCAGCAGTGGACAACGTGACGGTGAAGACTACCGGCACGCTGAAGTTCAACAACCTCAAGACCGTGCAGCACAACCAGGGTCATCTGGTGGCGGTGTCGCGTTCGGGCGAAGTGTCGGTCATCGACGCCAACGGCCGCGAGCGCGAGCGCTATAAGGTGCCGTACGGCGCCACCATCGCGGTCAAGGACGGTGCGGCGGTCAAGGCCGGACAGACCGTGGCCAACTGGGATCCGCATACCCATCCGATCGTGTCGGAAGTGGCCGGTACTGTGCGCTTCATCGACTTCATCGATGGCGTGACCGTGCAGAGCCAGACCGACGAGCTGACCGGCCTGGAGTCGGCGGTGGTGACCGATCCGAAGCGTCGCGGTACCGCGGCCAAGGATCTGCGCCCGATCGTGCGTCTGGAAGACAGCAAGGGCCGCGAGCTCAAGCTGCCGGGTACCGACGTGCCTGCGCAGTACATGCTGCCGGCCGGTGCGATCGTGTCGATCCAGAATGGCGTGGCAGTGGGCGTGGGTGACGTGGTTGCCCGTATCCCGCAGGAAACGTCGAAGACCCGCGACATCACCGGTGGTCTGCCGCGCGTGGCGGACTTGTTCGAAGCCCGCAAGCCGAAGGAGCCGGCCATTCTCGCCGAGCGTTCGGGTGTGATCAGCTTCGGCAAGGACACCAAGGGCAAGCAGCGCCTGATCATCAAGGACGTGGACGGCAACGAGCACGAAGAGCTGATTCCGAAATGGCGTCAGGTCATCGTGTTCGAAGGCGAGCACGTGGAGAAGGGCGAGACCGTGGTGGACGGCGAGCCGAGTCCGCACGACATCCTTCGCTTGCTGGGTGTCGAGCCGTTGGCTTCGTACCTGGTCAAGGAAATTCAGGACGTCTACCGTCTGCAGGGCGTGAAGATCAACGATAAGCACATCGAAGCGATCATTCGCCAGATGCTGCGCAAGGTCGAAATCACCGAGCCGGGCGAGAGTCATTACCTGCGCGGTGAACAGGTCGAGCGCGTGCGTATCAACGCCGAAAACGATCGTGCGGTTAGCCGCAACGAGCGTCCGGCGGAGTACCAGTCGGTGCTGCTGGGTATCACCAAGGCCTCGCTGGCCACCGAGTCGTTCATCTCGGCGGCTTCGTTCCAGGAGACCACCCGCGTCCTTACCGAAGCGGCGGTCCGTGGCACGCGCGATACCTTGCGTGGCCTGAAGGAAAATGTTATCGTCGGCCGTCTCATCCCGGCAGGTACGGGTCTGGCGTACCACGCGCAGCGTCGTCGCCAGGGCGGTCTGACCGCCTCGGAGCTGGAAACCCTTTCCGGTTCCGCCTCGGTCTCCTTCGCGGAAGCCACCGTCGGTAGCGACAATGGTGTGGAGTAAGTCCGTTCCGCGGACTGCTCGCTAACATACGAAATGAGGCGCACGGATAGCGCCTCGTGTTCGAGTCAGGGAGGGCAGGGCGTCAGCTTGTCTGTGACAAGCTGCCCATGTTAAATTCCCGCTTCTTGGCAGACCGAGCTGATTCGGTCTGCCTTTATGTTTCTCAGGAAAAGTTTCGCATGTCGACTATCAACCAGTTGGTGCGCAAGTCCCGCAGCCCGAAGAGCTACAAGAGTGCTTCTCCGGCTCTGCAGAACAGTCCGCAGCGTCGCGGCGTCTGCACGCGCGTCTACACGACCACCCCGAAAAAGCCGAACTCGGCCCTGCGTAAGGTTGCCAAAGTGCGCCTCACGAACGGCTATGAGGTCATCAGCTACATCGGTGGCGAAGGTCACAACCTGCAGGAGCACTCGGTGGTGCTGATCCGTGGCGGTCGCGTCAAGGATCTGCCGGGTGTGCGTTACCACACGGTGCGCGGCAGCCTCGACTGCGCCGGCGTCACCAAGCGCCGTCAGTCGCGCTCGAAGTACGGCGCCAAGCGCCCGAAGAGCTAAGAGCTAAAGGACACGAAACATGTCGCGTAAAGGTTCACATCCCGCCCGTCTGGTTCTGCCGGACCCCAAGCATGGCAGCCAGCTGATTGCCCGCTTCATCAACATGGTGATGAAGAGCGGTAAGAAGTCCGTCGCCGAGAGCATCGTCTACGGTGCCCTGGTTCATCTGGGTGAAAAGAATGCCGAGCCGGTGGCTCTGGTTGAGAAGGCCCTGAACAACATTGCTCCGGCCGTCGAGGTTAAGTCTCGCCGCGTCGGTGGTGCTACCTATCAGGTGCCGGTCGAAGTGCGTTCGGGTCGCCGCATGGCGCTCGCCATGCGCTGGGCTATCGAGTCCGCCCGCAAGCGTGGCGAGACCTCGATGCCGCGCAAGCTGGCTGCCGAGCTGCTTGAAGCTTCCGAGAATCGCGGTGGCGCGATCAAGAAGCGCGAAGAAACCCATCGCATGGCGGAAGCCAACAAGGCCTTCTCGCATTACCGCTGGTAAGCATGGATTCCCCGCGGCCAGGATGGCCGCTTTTCCCGGGAATGGATTCCCGTAGAAAGTAATTTTCGAGGTTACTACCGTGGCACGCACCACTCCCATCGAGCGCTACCGCAACTTCGGCATCATGGCCCACATCGATGCCGGCAAGACCACCACCACGGAGCGCATCCTGTTCTACACCGGCGTCAGTCACAAGATTGGCGAGGTGCATGACGGTGCCGCAACGATGGACTGGATGGAGCAGGAGCAGGAGCGCGGCATCACCATTACGTCGGCGGCAACGACCGCGTTCTGGAAGGGCATGGATCGTTCCTTGCCCGAGCACCGCTTCAACATCATCGACACCCCTGGACACGTGGACTTCACCATCGAGGTGGAGCGCTCGCTGCGCGTGCTCGACGGTGCGGTGTTTGTGCTCTGCGCCGTGGGTGGTGTGCAGCCGCAGTCGGAAACCGTGTGGCGTCAGGCCAACAAATACAAGGTGCCGCGCCTTGCGTTCGTCAACAAGATGGACCGCACCGGCGCGAACTTCTACAAGGTCGTTGAGCAGCTGAAGGCTCGCCTCGGCGCGAATCCGGTCGAGATGCAGGTTCCGATCGGTGCCGAGGACAACTTTGAGGGCGTCGTTGATCTGCTCAAGATGAAGTCGATCATCTGGGACATGGAGTCCCAGGGTATGAAGTTCGAATACCAGGACATCCCGGCGAATCTCGCCGAGAAGGCTGCGGTCGCCCGCACGGCGATGGTCGAAGCTGCGGCAGAGGCCACGGAAGAGCTGATGGACAAGTACTTGGGCGGCGAAGAGCTGTCCGAGGCTGAAATCATCGAAGGCTTGCGTCAGCGCACGCTGCGCAGCGAGATCATTCCGGTCTTCTGCGGTACCGCGTTCAAGAACAAGGGCGTCCAGGCGATGCTCGACGCGGTCGTCAATCTGTTGCCGTCGCCGGTCGATCGTCCGCCGGTCGAGGGTATTGACGACAACGACAAGCCGGATACCCGCAAGGCTGACGACGGCGCACCGTTCTCGGCGCTTGCGTTCAAGATTATGACCGACCCATTCGTCGGCTCGCTGACGTTCTTCCGTGTCTATTCGGGCACGTTGAATTCCGGTGACGCTGTCTACAATCCAGTCAAGAGCAAGAAAGAGCGCATCGGTCGCATTCTGCAGATGCACGCGAACGAGCGTCAGGAGCTGAAGGAAGTCCGCGCAGGCGATATCGCCGCTGCGGTCGGCCTGAAGGATGTGACGACGGGTGACACGCTGTGCGCGCAGGATCACATCATCACTCTGGAGCGCATGACGTTCCCGGAGCCGGTGATCTCGATGGCGGTTGAGCCGAAGACCAAGTCCGACCAGGAAAAGATGGGTATTGCCCTCGGCCGTCTGGCTGCGGAGGATCCGTCGTTCCGCGTGCGTACGGACGAAGAGTCGGGTCAGACGATCATCTCGGGCATGGGCGAACTTCACCTGGATATCCTGGTGGATCGCATGCGTCGCGAGTTCAACGTCGAGGCCAACGTCGGCAAGCCGCAGGTGGCTTATCGCGAGACCATTCGCTCGTCGGACGTGAAGTCGGACTACAAGCACGCCAAGCAGTCGGGTGGTAAGGGTCAGTACGGTCACGTTGTGATCGAGTTGTCGCCGATCAGCGAGGCTGATCGTGCGGACGAGAAGGTCGCTGCGGCTATCAAGGACGACTTCCTCTTCATCAACGACATTACTGGTGGCGTGATTCCGAAGGAATTCATCCCGTCGGTCGAAAAGGGCCTGCGCGAAACCATCACCAGCGGTCCGCTGGCTGGCTTCCCGGTCGTCAATGTGAAGGTGAAGCTGGTGTTCGGCTCCTACCATGACGTTGACTCGTCTGAAATGGCGTTCAAGCTCGCGGCATCGATGGCGTTCAAGCAGGGTTTCGCCAAGGCGTCGCCAGTGCTGCTCGAGCCGATCATGAAGGTCGAAGTCGTGACGCCGGAAGATTACGTCGGTGACGTCATGGGCGACATGAGCCGCCGCCGCGGCCTGCTCCAGGGCCAGGACGACACGCCGTCGGGCAAGACCATCAATGCGATGGTCCCGCTGGGCGAAATGTTTGGTTACGCGACGACCATTCGTTCGCTGACCCAGGGTCGCGCTACCTTCACGATGGAGTTCGACCATTACGCAGAGGCGCCGAACAACATCGCCGAGCAGGTCATGAAGAAGGCCTGATAAGGTCTTCCTCGTTCCCCAATAACACAGTTCTTTTAGAGGTTTTGAGTCATGGCAAAGGGTAAATTCGAGCGCACGAAGCCGCACGTCAACGTCGGCACGATCGGTCACGTGGACCACGGCAAGACGACGCTGACGGCCGCGCT
>NZ_FOZI01000006.1 GCF_900114495.1 Dyella sp. OK004
ATGGCAAAGGGTAAATTCGAGCGCACGAAGCCGCACGTCAACGTCGGCACGATCGGTCACGTGGACCACGGCAAGACGACGCTGACGGCCGCGCTGACGAAGGTGGGTGCAGAGCGTTTTGGTGGCGAGTTCAAGGCATATGACGCGATTGATGCGGCGCCGGAAGAGAAGGCCCGTGGCATCACGATCTCGACCGCGCACGTCGAATACGAATCGCCGAACCGCCACTACGCCCACGTGGACTGCCCGGGCCACGCCGACTACGTGAAGAACATGATCACGGGTGCGGCGCAGATGGACGGTGCGATCCTGGTGTGCTCGGCCGCTGACGGCCCGATGCCGCAGACCCGCGAACACATCCTGCTGTCGCGCCAGGTGGGCGTGCCGTACATCGTCGTGTTCCTGAACAAGGCCGACATGGTGGACGACGCCGAGCTGCTCGAGCTGGTTGAGATGGAAGTGCGCGAGCTGCTGTCGAAGTACGAGTTCCCGGGCGACGACACCCCGATCATCCACGGCTCGGCCCGTCTGGCGCTGGAAGGCGACCAGTCGGAGATTGGCGTGCCGGCGATCATCAAGCTGGTGGAAGCGCTGGACAGCTACATTCCGCAGCCGGAGCGTGCGATCGACAAGCCGTTCCTGATGCCGGTGGAAGACGTGTTCTCGATCTCGGGCCGCGGTACCGTGGTGACTGGTCGTATCGAGCGCGGCATCATCAAGGTCGGTGACGAAATCGAAGTGGTCGGTATCCGTCCGACCCAGAAGACCACCGTGACCGGCGTGGAAATGTTCCGCAAGCTGCTGGATCAGGGCCAGGCGGGCGACAACGCCGGTCTGCTGCTGCGCGGTCTGAAGCGTGACGACGTGGAGCGTGGCCAGGTGCTGGCCAAGCCGGGTTCGATCACCCCGCACACCGAGTTTGAAGGCGAGATCTACGTGCTGTCGAAGGACGAGGGTGGTCGTCACACGCCGTTCTTCAAGGGCTACCGTCCGCAGTTCTACTTCCGTACCACGGACGTGACGGGTGCCATCGAACTGCCTGAGGGCGTGGAGATGGTGATGCCGGGCGACAACATTAAGATCAAGGCAGTCCTGATCCACCCGATCGCGATGGACGAAGGTCTGCGCTTCGCGATCCGCGAGGGCGGTCGTACCGTCGGCGCCGGTGTGGTCTCCAAGGTCATCAAGTAAATAGCGGCCCTTCGGGGTGCGAAAGCTGGATAAAGACAAGGGCGGGAGCGCGAGCTTCCGCCCTTTGTTTTTGCCAGATCAGGATAGCGATGTCGGTCTGAGAATTTTTTCTCAAAAGACTTCCCTTTTTCTCGTCGCTAGGCTATAGTCGAAAAGTTAACCCTGTTGCTTGGCCGAGTTGCTAGGCAACCTACCGCGAAATGAGGCGCAGGACGTGCTTCGAGTTCGCTCACATGGATGGTGGCGGGATTGCATGAAAGGCGGGGCGTAAGCTCTGTTGATCTTTGCATTTACGCGTTTTATACTTTTTCGTCTGGGCAGGCCGATACCGTCGGTCTGCCCGGTCTTTTAGGGTCAGGCTCTAGTGGCGAGTTATTGCCCGGTGCTCCCTGGTCCAAGTGGTGCCAAGTAGTAGAAATGGGTTGTGCGAGGCGGTGAGAAGCCACCTCGATTCACAGTTTTGTTCTTTAGATAACAGGACACGGTTATGGCGAACCAAAAGATTCGCATTCGGCTCAAGGCGTTCGATCATCGTCTGATCGACCGTTCGGCCAGCGAAATCGTCGAGACGGCCAAGCGCACCGGCGCTACGGTTCTCGGTCCGATTCCGCTCCCGACCAAGATCGAGCGCTACACCATTCTGGTGTCGCCGCACGTCGACAAAGATGCCCGCGACCAGTACGAAACCCGTACTCACAAGCGTGTGCTCGATATCGTTGACCCCAACGACAAGACCGTGGACGCGCTCATGAAGCTTGATCTCGCCGCTGGCGTTGACGTTCAGATCAAGCTCGGTTGAGCGATAGACAGGATACGAAGATGAGTATCGGACTGGTTGGCCGCAAATGCGGCATGAGCCGACTCTTCACTGAAGATGGACGCTCGATTCCGGTGACGCTGATTGAAGCCACCCCGAATCGCGTTACCCAGTTGAAGACGGAAGATAATGATGGTTACAGCGCTGTGCAGGTCGCGGCGGGCGTCAAGCGCGCCAGCCTGCTGACCCAGCCGCTGAAGGGGCACTACGCCAAGGCGAAGGTTGAGCCGGGTCGTGGTCTGTGGGAGTTCCGCGTGTCTGCCGAAGACCTCGGCAAGTACAGCGTGGGCGCCGAGATCAAGGCTGACGACGTGTTCCAGGTGGGTCAGATTGTTGACGTCGCCGGCGTGTCGAAGGGTAAGGGCTTCCAGGGCACGATCAAGCGCCACAACTTCACGATGGGTGACGCTACCCACGGTAACTCGCTGTCGCATCGCTCACCGGGTTCTATCGGTCAGCGTCAGACTCCGGGTCGTGTGTTCCCCGGCAAGAAGATGTCCGGCCACATGGGTGCGGTGAACCGCACGCAGCAGGGTCTGGAAGTGGTCAAGGTTGACGCCGAGCGTCATCTGATCGCGGTGAAGGGCGCGGTACCGGGTGCAACCGGTGGCGACGTAGTCATCCGTCCGACGACCAAGGGTTGAGGAGAACGCCATGGAACTTAATGTCATTGGCGCCAAGCCGCTCAACGTGTCGGACGAAGTGTTCGGTGGTGAGCTCAAGCAGGCCCTAATTCACCAGGTTGTTGTTGCCTATCAGGCAGGCGGTCGTGCCGGTACCCAGTCGCAGCTTTCGCGCGGCGAGATGTCCGGTACCACCAAGAAATTCAAGAAGCAGAAGGGCGGCGGCGCTCGTCACGGCGATTACCGCGCACCGATTTTCGTCGGTGGTGGCCGTACGTTTGCTGCCAAGCCGCGCAGCTATGAGCAGAAGGTCAACCGCAAGTCGTATCGCGTTGCCATTCGCTCGATCCTTTCGGAGCTGATCCGTCAGGACCGCCTGAAGGTTGTCGAGAGCTTCGGCATCGACTCCCCGAAGACCAAGGCGATGGTCGCCAAGCTGGCTGAGCTGCAGGTGTCGGGTCGCGTGCTGCTGGTATCGGAAGATGCCAACGAGGCAACCTTCCTGGCCGCACGCAATATCCCGTACATCCACGTCGTGGACGTGCTGGCACTGAATCCGGTCAGCCTGGTCGGTTCGGACCACATCGTCATGACCGTCGATGCGGTGAAGAAGATCGAGGAGTGGCTGGCATGAGCAACGAACGCATTCTGAATACGCTGCGTGCGCCGCACATCTCGGAAAAGGCCGCGCGCCTGGCCGAGAAGAACCAGTACGTATTCGTGGTTGCCCCCGAGGCAACCAAGGCCGATGTCCGCGCAGCGGTGGAGAAGATGTTCGACGTCAAGGTCGAGCAGGTGAACCTCGTCAATGCCAAGGGCAAGGTCAAGTCCTTCCGTTTCCGCGCTGGCAGCCGCCAGGGCAAGCGCAAGGCCTATGTGCGACTTGCCGATGGTCAAACCATCGACGTGTCGGTCAAGGCCTGAGCCAGGAGTTGAATTGAGATGGCACTGATCACTCACAAGCCGACCTCCCCCGGGCGCCGCGACGCAGTAAGCGTGCATACGCCGGGTCTGCACAAGGGCGCGCCGTACGCGGCGTTGACCGAGGCAAAGACCAAGACGGGCGGTCGTAACCACTACGGTCGCATTACCGTTCGTCATCAGGGCGGCGGTCACAAACAGCGTTACCGCATCATTGACTTTAAGCGTGACAAGGAAGGCATCGCCGCCCGCGTCGAGCGCATTGAGTACGATCCGAACCGCACTGCGCATATCGCGCTGTTGTGCTACGCCGATGGCGAGCGTCGTTACATCATCGCGCCGAAGGGCGTGCAGGCTGGCGACCGCTTGGTCTCGGGTACTGATGCACCGATCAAGGCTGGCAACAGCCTGCCGTTGCGGAGCATTCCGGTCGGCTCCACCGTGCATTGCATCGAGATGAAGCCCGGCAAGGGCGCGCAGATCGCTCGCAGCGCTGGTGCCTCGGTTCAGTTGGTGGCTCGCGAATCCGGCTACGCCACGTTGCGTTTGCGCTCCGGCGAAATGCGTCGTGTGCCGATCGATTGCCGCGCCACCATCGGTGAAGTGGGCAATAGCGAACACAGTCTGAAGAAGCTCGGCAAGGCGGGCGCCAAGCGTTGGCAGGGTATTCGTCCGACCGTTCGCGGTGTGGCGATGAACCCGGTCGACCATCCGCACGGCGGTGGTGAAGGCAAGACCTCCGGCGGCCGTCATCCGGTCAGCCCATGGGGCACGCCGGCCAAGGGCTACAAGACCCGTAACAACAAGCGCACGCAGCAGTTCATCGTGCGTCGTCGCAAGTAACAGGAAGCCGTCATGCCGCGTTCTCTGAAGAAAGGTCCCTTCGTCGACCTTCACCTCGTAAAGAAGGTGGAAGCTGCGGTTTCCACTAACAACAAGCGTCCGATCAAGACCTGGTCGCGCCGCTCCATGATCCTGCCGGAAATGGTGGGATTGACCATCGCCATCCATAACGGTCGCCAGCACGTGCCGGTGCTCGTCAACGAGAACATGGTCGGGCATAAGCTCGGCGAGTTCGCGGTGACCCGCACTTTCAAGGGCCATGGCGGCGATAAGAAGGGCAAGTGATGAGCACCGAAGCCAAAGCGATCCTGCGTAGCGCCCGCATCTCGGCGCAGAAGGCACGCCTGGTGGCTGACCTGGTCCGCGGCATGCCCGTGGGCCGAGCCAGCGACGTGCTCCAGTTCACCAACAAGAAGGCCGCACACCTTGTCCGCAAGGTGCTGCTGTCGGCCGTCGCCAACGCCGAGAACAATCTTGGCGCTGACGTCGACGAGCTGAAGGTCTCGAGCATTTTCGTGGACGAAGGTCCGGCGATGAAGCGTATGTATGCCCGCGCCAAAGGCCGCGGTTCGCGCATCCTGAAGCGCACCAGCCACATCACTGTGGTCGTTGGCAACTGACTGGGGATATAGACGATGGGTCATAAAGTTCATCCCACCGGTATCCGCCTCGGCATTGCCAAGGACTGGAACTCGAAGTGGTACGCCAATAAGGGCGAGTACGCCCAGTACCTCGCGGCCGATCTGAAGGTCCGTGAGATGCTGCGCAAGAAGCTGGCCGCTGCCGGCATCTCGAAGATCCTGATCGAGCGTCCGGCCAAGACCGCGCGCGTGACGATTCACACCGCCCGTCCGGGCGTGGTGATCGGCAAGAAGGGCGAGGACATCGAGAAGCTGCGCAAGGAAGTCAGTCAGCTGATGGGCGTTCCGGCGCACATCAACGTCAGCGAGGTGCGCAAGCCCGAGCTGGACGCGCAGCTGGTTGCCGAGTCGATCGCGCAGCAGCTCGAGCGCCGCATCATGTTCCGTCGCGCTATGAAGCGCGCTGTGGGCAATGCCATGCGCCTGGGTGCCCTGGGTATCAAGATCAACGTTTCCGGTCGTCTGAACGGCGCCGAGATTGCTCGCTCCGAGTGGAGCCGCGAAGGTCGCGTGCCGTTGCACACCCTTCGTGCGGACATCGACTACGGCTTTGCCGAAGCGAAGACCACCTACGGCATCATTGGCATCAAGGTGTGGGTCTACAAGGGCGAGATTTTCGACCTGTCCCAGATCGGCCAGGAGTCGAAGGAAGAGCAGTCGTCGCAGCCGCGCCGCGAAGGTGGCGAGGGCCGTCGTGATCGTGAATCGCGTCGTGATGGCGAAGGCCGTCGCGAGCGGACGGCGAAGTAAGGAGAGTTGCCATGTTGCAACCTAAGCGAACCAAATTCCGTAAGCAGTTCAAGGGCCGTAACGACGGCCTGGCTTTCAGCTCCAACCTCGTGAGCTTCGGTGAGTACGGCCTCAAGGCCACCACTCACGGCGCGCTGACCGCCCGCCAGATCGAAGCCGCACGTCGTTGCATCACTCGTTTCGTGAAGCGCGGCGGCAAGCTGTGGATCCGCGTGTTCCCGGACAAGCCGATCACCAAGAAGCCGATCGAAGTCCGAATGGGCGCCGGTAAGGGTGGCGTCGAATTCTGGGTTGCTCCGATCCAGCCCGGCCGCATGCTCTATGAAATCGAGGGCGTCGACGAAGCAACGGCACGCGAGGCGTTCCGCCTGGCCGCCGCCAAGCTGTCGGTGCAGACCCAGTTCGTTTCCCGAGCGGTGATGTGATGGCCATGAATGATCTGACTACCAAGACGGCCGACGAGCTGAAGCAGCATCTGCTGGACCTGCGCAAGGAGCAGTTCAACCTGCGCATGCAGAAGGGCACCGGCCAGCTCAACCAGCCGCACCAGCTGCGCCGCGTTCGGCGCGACATCGCCCGCACGAAGTTCGTGCTCGGCGGCAAGAAGTAAGGACGGCGGATATGAGCGACAACCAAAAGCAGACGCGTACCCTCGAGGGCCGCGTCATCAGCAACAAGATGGACAAGACGGTTACCGTCCTGATCGAGCGCCAGGTGCAGCACGGCCTGCTGGGCAAGATCATCCGCCGGTCGACCAAGCTGCACGCGCAGAACGACGTGGGCGCCAACGAGGGTGACCTCGTGCGCATCGCGGAGTGCCGCCCGCTGTCCAAGACCAAACATCACCGCGTGGTCGAAATCGTCACGCGCGCCAACGGCTAAGGGAGGGTGCAGACATGATCCAGATGCAAAGCACGCTTTCCGCGGCGGACAACAGCGGCGCGAAGGAACTGATGTGCATCAAGGTGCTCGGCGGCTCTAAGCGTCGTTACGCCGCGATCGGTGACGTGATCAAAGTCACCGTGAAAGATGCCATTCCGCGTGGCAAGGTAAAGAAGGGCGAGGTCTATAATGCCGTGGTGGTGCGTACTGCCAAGGGCGTGCGTCGTCCCGATGGCTCGCTGATCCGTTTCGACGGCAATGCAGCGGTGCTCCTCAACAACAAGCTCGAGCCGATCGGTACCCGTATTTTCGGGCCGGTTACCCGCGAGCTGCGCAGCGAGAAGTTCATGAAGATCGTCTCTCTCGCGCCCGAAGTGCTCTGAGCGGAGTCCAGACCATGAACCATATCCGCAAGGGTGATCAGGTCCTCGTGATCACCGGCAAAAACAAGGGTCAGCGCGGCGACGTGCTGCGCGTTGATGGCGATCGCGTGTTCGTCTCCAACGTGAACCTGATCAAGCGTCACACCAAGCCGAATCCTCAGGCCAACCAGGCCGGCGGCATCGTCGAGCGTGAGGCTTCGATTCATATCTCTAATGTGCAGCTGTTCAACCCCGCCAAGAACAAGGGTGAACGCGTGGGCTTCAAGACGCTCGAAGATGGGCGCAAGGTCCGCGTGTTCCGTTCTGGCGAGGTCGTGGACGCGTAAGGAACACAAGTCATGACGCGCCTTGAATCATTTTATAAAGAGCAGGTCATCAAAAAGCTCACCGAGCGTTTTGGTTACCAGAACGTGATGCAGGTTCCCCGCATCACCAAGATCACGCTGAACATGGGCGTGGGCGAAGCTGCGGGCAATAAGAAAGTGCTCGAGAACGCCGTGGCCGATATGGCCAAGATCTCCGGCCAGAAGCCGATCCAGACCAAGGCGCGCGTGTCCGTTGCCTCGTTCAAGATCCGCGACGGCTGGCCGATCGGCTGCAAGGTCACCTTGCGCCGTGCTCAGATGTGGGAATTCCTCGATCGCCTGATCAACATCTCGCTGCCGCGTACGCGCGACTTCCGTGGTGTATCGGGTCGTGCCTTCGATGGCCGTGGTAACTACAACTTCGGCATCAAAGAACAGATCATCTTCCCTGAAATCGACTTCGACGCGATCGACGCGATGCGTGGCATGGACATCTCCATCACCACCACCGCCAAGACCGACGAAGAAGCTAAGGCGCTGCTGGAAGCTTTCAGCTTCCCGTTCCGCAACTGATACGCGAGAGAATCCATGGCTAAGACCTCAATGGTTAACCGCGATATCAAGCGGACCAAGCTCGTCAAGAAGTACGCCGCCAAGCGCGCCGAACTGAAGGCTATCGTGCTGAGCCCCAAGGCCTCCTACGAGGAGAAGATGGAAGCTCAGACCAAGCTGCAGAAGCTGCCGCGTGATGCGAGCCCGAGCCGTCAGCGTACGCGCTGCGCGCTGACCGGTCGTCCGCGCGCCGTGTACCAGAAGTTCGGTCTCGGTCGCAACAAGTTGCGCGAAGCCACCATGCGTGGTGACGTGCCGGGTCTGCGTAAGGCCAGCTGGTAAGACCAAGTACAAGGCAGCCGCTGGGTCGTGACCCGGCGGCTTGTCCGTCCCGGGGGCAGGGGAACCTGCTGCCGCCGATGCGAAACACGCATCGATATTCGCAAAGCTGGAAAAAGCTGCTATAGTCGGCGGTCTGCGCAAAGCAGGTCGGTGGTTATGCCGGCTCACAATCTAATTGATTTCCGGTTTTATCGGATATCGGTGCACTCTGAAGGATGTTTTCATGAGCATGACTGATCCCATCGCCGATCTGTTTACGCGCATCCGCAATGCCCAGCTCACGGGCAAGCAGGCCGTAAGCATGCCGTCGTCGAAGCTGAAGGTGGCGATTGCCGATCTTCTCAAGAACGAGGGCTACATCCTCGACGCCAAGACCTCCACCCAGGAGGGCAAGCCGGTGCTCGAGATTAAGCTCAAGTATTTCGAAGGCCGTCCGGCCATCGAAAGCATTTCCCGCGTCAGCCGCTCCGGTCTCCGCGTCTATCGCGGCAAGGACGAGCTGCCGAAGGTCCTCGGTGGCCTGGGTATCTCGATCATTTCGACTTCCGCCGGTCTGCTGACCGACGCGCAGGCCCGCAAGCAGGGTCTGGGCGGCGAAGTCATCGGCCAAGTGGCATAAGGAGTCGACGATGTCCCGTGTTGCCAAGAAACCGATTTCTCTGCCGAAGGGCGTGGAGCTCAAGGTTGATGCCAACGGCATTACCGTGAAGGGCGCCAAGGGCACCCTGTCGACCCATGCGCTTCCGGGCGCTTCTGTGGTCGTCGACAACGGCGTAGCTACAGTCCAGGTGGCTGAGGGCGCTGACGACAAGTTCGGCGGTACGCTGCGCGCGCTGCTGGCCAATATGGTCAAGGGTGTTTCCGACGGTTATGAGCGCAAGCTGGAGCTGGTCGGCGTGGGTTACCGCGCATCCATGTCCGGCAAGGCGCTGAACCTGAGCCTCGGCTTCTCCCACCCGGTGGTCTTCAACGCACCGGAAGGCATCAGCCTCGAGACTCCCACGCAGACCGAGATCCTGGTGAAGGGTTCGGACAAGCAGTTGGTGGGTGAGGTTGCCGCCAAGATCCGTGGCTACCGTCCGCCGGAACCCTATAAGGGCAAGGGCGTGCGTTATTCCGGCGAGAAGATCACGTTGAAGGAAGCCAAGAAGGCCTAATCGGCCTATCCGCTTCCTGGAGAGAACACGATGAACAAGAACGAATCACGTCTACGCCGCGCCAAATCCACTCGCGCCCACATTCGCAAGCTGGCAGTAGCCCGTTTGTCCGTGCACCGCACGGGTCAGCATCTGTATGCGCAGGTGTTCGACGCTTCGGGTACGAATGTGGTGGCTGCGGCTTCCACCGTGCAAAAGTCGATCGCCGAAGGTCTGAAGAGCACAAAGAACCTCGAGGCGGCTGCGGCTGTCGGCAAGGCTGTCGCCGAGCGCGCCAAGGCGGCGGGTATTGAGTCGGTTGCATTCGACCGTTCCGGTTTCCGTTACCACGGTCGCATCAAGGCTTTGGCCGATGCGGCTCGCGAAGCTGGCCTGAAGTTCTAAGGCTTTGGAATCAAGTGCCGGCATGGCCGGTATTTGATTCACTATGTAGTACCTACAACTCCAAGCGGCTCAGCCGCAAGCAAAGTCCCGGATAGTCCGGGCATACGGAAAAGAACATGTCTTCTAACGATCGCGAAAATTCAGACGGCCTGCTCGAAAAGCTGATCGCCGTCAACCGCGTGGCCAAGACCGTCAAGGGTGGCCGTCAGATGAGCTTCACCGCGCTGACCGTGGTTGGCGACGGCGAGGGCCGTGTAGGTTTTGGTTATGGCAAGGCGCGTGAAGTGCCGGTTGCCATCTCCAAGGCGATGGAGCGCGCCCGCCGTCAGATGGTAAGTATCGATCTGAATAACGGCACGCTGTGGTACGCCATCAAGGCTAACCATGGCGCAGCTCGCGTGTTCATGCAGCCCGCTTCCGAGGGTACTGGCGTGATTGCCGGCGGTGCCATGCGTGCCGTGCTCGAAGTGGTTGGTGTCAAGAACGTGCTGGCCAAGGCTGTGGGTTCGCGTAACCCGATCAATCTGGTTCGCGCCACCATCAAGGGCCTTCAGGCCGTCGCCTCGCCGAAGCAGATCGCTGCCAAGCGCGGCAAGACCGTGGATGAGGTGCTGGGCAATGGCTAATAACGAGAAGACCGTCCGCGTCCGCCTGGTCAAGGGCCTGCGCGGCGTGCAGAGCCGTCATCGCCTGAGCGTGAAGGCGCTCGGCCTGAGCAAGCTTAACGACGTCCGTGAATTGAAGGACAGCCCGCAGGTGCGTGGCTTGATCAACACGGTCTATTACCTCGTGCGGGTTGAGGAGTAAGCATCATGCGTCTTAACGACATCAAGCCGGCCGCCGGCTCGCGCAAGACGCGTCTTCGCGTCGGTCGCGGTATCGGTTCGGGCCTGGGCAAGACCGCTGGCCGCGGTCACAAGGGTCAGCACGCTCGCGCGGGCGGTACTCATAAGTACGGTTTTGAGGGCGGCCAGATGCCGCTGCAGCGTCGTCTGCCGAAGGTCGGCTTTCGCTCGCTGAAGAAGGCCGAGAGCCAGGAAGTGTTCTTGTATCAGCTGGCCAGCCTGAAGGCGGACGTGATCGATGCGATCGTGCTGCATCAGGCAGGTCTGATCGATAGTCGCGCCAAGAAGGTCAAGGTCGTCGCCAAGGGCGAGATCGGCCGTGCGGTGAAGCTGTCGGGCCTGCTGGCCACGGCCGGCGCCAAGGCAGCTATCGAAGCTGCCGGCGGCAGCGTGGAGTAATCACGTGGCGTCAGCCCAGGGCTCATCGCTTGGATCGCTCGGCAAGCTGACGGAATTGCGTCAGCGCATCTTCTTTGTGATTGGTGCGTTGATCGTTTTCCGTCTCGGTTCCTTCATTCCAGTTCCGGGCGTCAACCCGGAAGCGATGACCAGCCTGATCGAGCAGGGTGGTGGCTTGATGAACATGTTCAACATGTTCTCGGGTGGCTCGCTGGCTCGTTTCTCGGTGTTCGCGCTTGGTGTGGTGCCTTACATCTCCGCCTCGATCGTGGTGCAGATGATGGGGTCGGTCATTCCGAGCCTGCAGGCATTGCGCAAGGAAGGTGAGGCGGGTCGTCGCAAGATGACCACCTATACCCGCTTCGGTACGGTGGGGCTGGCAGCATTTCAGGCGTTCGGTATCGCGGTGGCGCTGCAAAAGCAGGTGGCTGCGGGTGGCGCGCCGGTGGTCTATACGCCAGGCATGGGTTTCGTCATGGCATCGATCGTCGGCCTCACTGCCGGCACGATGTTCCTGATGTGGTTGGGCGAGCAGATCACCGAGCGTGGTATCGGTAACGGTATTTCGCTGCTGATCTTCGCGGGTATCGTGGCCGGTTTGCCGGGTGCGGTGGCTCACACGCTGACCATGGCAAGCAATGGCGAGCTCAGCGTGATCAAGATGATCATGGTGGTGGGCTTGATCCTGGCGGTGACGGCGTTCGTGGTCTTCATGGAGCGCGCTCAGCGGCGCATTACCGTGAACTACGCGCGACGCTCCGGCGGGCAGCGGGCCTATATGAACCAGACCTCGCATCTGCCGCTGAAGATCAACATGTCGGGCGTAATCCCTCCGATCTTCGCCTCGAGTCTGCTGATGTTCCCGGCAACGGCGGCGACCTGGTTCAGCGCTGGCAACCAGTCGCGCTGGCTGCAGGAGTTGACTCAGGCGTTGACACCGGGCGAGCCGCTGTACGACATCGTTTTTGCAGTGCTGGTGATCACCTTCGCCTTCTTCTACACGGCGATCGTGTTCAACTCGCAGGAAACTGCGGACAACCTCAAGCGGTCGGGTGCCCTGATTCCGGGTATTCGTCCGGGCCGTTCGACGGCTGACTACATCGACAGTGTGATGACCCGTTTGACCGGTGTCGGCGCTCTGTACCTGGTGCTGGTCTGTCTGGTGCCGTCGTTTATGCAAAAAGCTTGGCATGTACCGTTCTACTTCGGCGGCACCTCTCTGCTGATCGTTGTGGTCGTGGTGATGGACTTCACTGCTCAGGTGCAAGCGCACTTGGTCAGTCACCAATATGAAAGTCTGCTCAAGAAGGCCAATCTCCGCCGCAACTGATGGCTGCTGGGGCGCTGGAGATGGGTCTTTAGATCGGGGAGCGGCGGCACAAGGTGCCGCAGGGCTTTCCTGTTGGGATAATTCAGGTTAAAATTGCGCGTTTACCGCGCACGAAACGCATCGGAGAAAGTACATCATGGCGCGCATCGCGGGTGTCAATTTGCCGGTCCAGAAGCATGTCTGGGTTGGCCTGCAAAGCATTTTCGGTATCGGTCGCAGCCGGGCCAAGAAGGTCTGTGCGGACGCTGGCGTGGTTCCCACCACCCAGATCAAGTCCCTCAGTGAAGGCGAGGTGGAGAAGCTCCGCCACGAGATCGGTAAGTACGTCGTCGAAGGCGACCTGCGCCGTGAAGTCGGTATCGCCATCAAGCGTCTGATGGATCTGGGTTGCTACCGCGGTCTGCGCCACCGCCGTGGCCTGCCGGTGCGCGGCCAGCGCACGCGTACCAACGCACGTACCCGCAAGGGTCCCCGTCGCGCGATCAAGAAGTAACGGATTCCACTTATGGCTAAGCCGGTTAAGACCAAGAAGAAGATCAAGCGCGTTGTCACGGATGCCGTGGCCCACGTGCAGGCCTCCTTCAACAATACCATCGTCACCATCACCGACCGTCAGGGCAACGCTCTGTCGTGGGCAACTGCAGGCGGCGCGGGTTTCCGCGGCTCGCGCAAGTCCACGCCGTTCGCTGCACAGGTTGCCGCCGAAAAGGCTGGCCGTGCCGCTGGCGACTACGGCGTGAAGACCGTGGAAGTGCGCATCAAGGGCCCGGGTCCGGGTCGTGAGTCCGCCGTGCGTTCGCTGAACGCGCTGGGCTACAAGGTGCTCAACATCATCGATGTCACGCCGATCCCGCATAACGGCTGCCGTCCCCCCAAGAAGCGTCGAGTCTAAGGAGCATACCCATGGCCCGTTATCGTGGAGCTACCTGCAAACTCGCCCGTCGTGAGGGTGCAGATCTCAGCCTGAAGAGTCCGGCTCGCGCCATCGACTCCAAGTGCAAGCTGGAAAACAAGCCCGGCCAGCATGGCGCCAACAAGCGCATGCGCATGTCCGATTACGCCAACCAGCTGCGTGAAAAGCAGAAGGTGAAGCGCATCTACGGTGTGCTCGAGCGTCAGTTCAGCAACTACTACGCCAAGGCGTCGACCCTCAAGGGCAACACCGGCGAGAACCTGCTGCGTCTGCTTGAAAGCCGTCTGGACAATGTCGTCTATCGCATGGGTTTTGCGGTCACCCGCGCCCAGGCCCGTCAGCTGGTCAGCCACAAGGCTGTACTGGTCAATGGCAAGAAAGTGAACATCCCGTCGTACCAGGTTCGCCCGGGCGATGCGATCGCCCTGACCGAGCGCGCCCGCACCCAGCTGCGCGTGCAGGAAGCGGCGACCGTGTTCGACACCATGGACCTTCGCCCGCAGTGGGTGGAAGTCGATGCCAAGAAGTTCGAGGGTACGTTCAAGTCGGTGCCGGATCGCGGTGATCTGCCGTCCGATATCAATGAGAGCCTGATCGTCGAGCTTTACTCGAAGTAATCTACCGGAGCCCTGCATGGCAGTTTCGTCAACTAGCGTGCTGCGGCCTCGCGGCCTCAGCGTCGAGCAGCTCGGATCCAACCGCGCCAAAGTGGTGGTGGAGCCGCTCGAGCGTGGTTTCGGCCACACCCTGGGCAACGCGCTGCGCCGCGTGCTGCTCTCTTCGATCCCCGGCAGTGCCATTGTCGAGGTCGAGATCGATGGCGTGCTTCACGAGTACACCACTTTGGAAGGCCTGCAGGAGGACGTGATCGAAGTCCTGCTGAACCTCAAGGACGTGGCGATTCGTCAGCACACGGGTGATGAAGTCACCCTGACCTTGTCCAAGAAGGGCAAGGGCGTGGTCACCGCCGGCGATATCGCCGTCGACCACTCGGTGGAAATCATCAACCCCGAGCATGTGATCTGCCACCTGACCAAGGACATCGCGCTCAACATGCGCCTGAAGGTGCGTCGCGGCGTCGGCTACCAGCCGGCCAGCTCGCGTCAGCATCCGGACGAGGAAGCTCGTCCGATCGGTCGCCTGCAGCTCGATGCCTCGTTTGCGCCGGTGCTGCGCGTGGCTTACGAAGTGGACGCGGCTCGTGTTGAGCAGCGCACCAACCTCGACAAGCTCGTGCTGGACATCGAGACCAACGGCACCATCGGTGCGGAAGATGCGGTTCGCAAGGCCGCCGAAATCCTCAACGACCAGCTGTCGGTGTTCGGTGACTTCTCGCGTCGCGAGAGCGCCACGGACAAGGCGGAGAAGGGCGGTTTCGACCCGCTGCTGCTGCGTCCGATCGACGATCTGGAGCTTACCGTGCGTTCGGCGAACTGCCTGAAGGCCGAGAGCATCTACTACATCGGCGATCTGGTGCAGAAGACCGAGGTTGAGCTGCTTAAGACCCCGAACCTGGGCAAGAAGTCGCTTACCGAAATCAAGGATGTCCTGGGCGGGCGTGGTCTCGCACTCGGCATGAAGCTTGAGAACTGGCCGCCGCCGGGCTTGTCGCACGGCATGCAGCTGGGCTGATGTACCGAGGGCGATCGGCTTCGATCGCCCTCAACGTTGAATAACCTGGTGGAAATGCAGCGCGTTTCCCCGGTTGGCAGATGCGGCCCATAGAGGTCGCACTCTTGATAACAAGGCGTTCTTAGAGCCTTGAATAGCGGGTAACCGCGGGAAGTCGGATCAAAGTGACCGGCTTTTCATAACAACAGACTAGAGAGTAATTACCATGCGCCACCAGAAATCCGGTCGCAAGCTCAACCGCACGAGCAGCCATCGCGAAGCGATGTTCAAGAACATGGCTGCGTCGCTGATCAAGCATGAGCTGATCCGTACCACGTTGCCCAAGGCGAAGGAACTCCGTCGCGTGGCCGAGCCGCTGATCACGCTCGCCAAGACCGATGGTGTTGCCAATCGCCGCCTCGCTTTCGCGCGTCTGCGCGACAAACAGGCCGTGGGTAAGCTGTTCGTTGAGCTGGGCCCGCGTTACCGCGAGCGTCCCGGCGGCTACCTGCGCATCCTCAAGTGCGGCTTCCGTCCGGGCGACAACGCCCCGATGGCTTATGTCGAGCTGGTGGATCGTCCGCAGGTCGAGGCTGTCGACGCCGAATAAGCGTCCATCTCGCTGAAATACAAAACCCCGGCCGGGCGACCTGCTGGGGTTTTGCTTTTTCAGGGTGCATCGAGGGGTGTCGCGATCAGGCCGGTCGAATGCTTCCCGATTTTGCTCGAAACGGGCCGCGGCAACCTGCCGCGTGCTGACAGCGCTCCGGCGAGCGGGTAATGTCCCGGTTCCGCAACGCAGCAACTGAGCCATGAACCCATTCCGCTGGTCATACCGAGTCACCTACCTCGTCGGCTTCCTGATCTGTGTGGGCCTGCTGGGCTTCGCGCTATATGCCGAGCACGTGCTCGCGATGATTCCTTGCCCGCTGTGCGTCTTCCAGCGCATCGCGTTCCTGTTTATGGCGGCGTTTTTCCTCGTTGGCGCGATCCATGGTCCGCGCGGCAAAGGCGGTCGCTGGTTCTATACGGCAGGCGTCACCCTGGGTGCACTGGCGGGTATGGCTACCGCGGCGCGCCACTTGTGGTTGCAGACCCTGCCGGCCGATCAGGTGCCTTCCTGCGGCCCCAATCTCGGTTACATGATGGATGCCTTCCCGATGGCGAAGGTGCTCAAGATGGTCTTCACCGGTTCGGGCGAGTGCGCCAAGATCGAGCCGATCCTGGGCATGCCGATGCCGGCCTGGACCCTGTTGTGGTTCGTGCTGTTGGCCGTGCTGGCGATTCGCGCCGCAGCCAGTCGGCGGAGCTGAGTCGGGATGACCACGGGAACACTTACGGCCCGATGGGGTGCCGTCACTATGAACGTCAACGCTTCCGTACCTGTTGAATCCGCCAACTGGACGCCTGACTCCTGGCAGCAGCGCGTTGCTCTGCAGCAACCGTTGTACGAGAACGGCGTAGAACTGGCCCAAGCCACCACGCATCTCGCCCAATTGCCCCCGTTGGTGACGTCCTGGGAAGTGCTGGCGCTGAAACAGGCGCTGGCCGAGGCTCAGGAGGGCCAGCGCTTCCTGCTGCAAGGCGGCGATTGCGCGGAGAGTTTCGCCGACTGTACCAGCCCGGTTATTTCGAACCGACTCAAGGTGCTGCTGCAGATGAGTCTGGTGCTGGTGCACGGGCTGAAGAAGCCGGTGCTGCGTGTGGGCCGCTTCGCCGGCCAGTACGCCAAGCCGCGCTCGGCCGATACCGAAACGCGTGATGGCGTAACACTCCCCAGCTTCCGCGGTGATGTGGTCAACGGTCCGGCATTCACCCCGGAAGCGCGGCGTGCCGACCCGCAGCGACTGATTCAGGCGCATGCGCATTCCGCGCTGACCATGAACTTCGTGCGTGCACTGATCGATGGTGGTTTTGCTGACCTGCATCATCCCGAGTATTGGGACCTGGCCTGGGTGGAACACTCGCCGTTGGCAGCCGAATACCGCCGCATGGTGGCGGGCATCGGTGATTCGCTGCGCTTCATGGAAACACTGGCCGGCCCGATCGCAGGCTTCACCCGCGTGGATTTCTTCACCTCGCACGAAGCCCTGCTGCTGCATTACGAGGAAGCGCTGACCCGCCAGGTGCCGCGCCATCGCGGCTGGTTCAACCTGTCCACGCATTTCCCGTGGATCGGTATGCGCACCGCCGCATTGGACGGCGCGCATGTGGAGTACTTCCGTGGTATCCGCAATCCCATCGCGGTCAAAGTCGGTCCTTCGGTCAAACCAGACCAGCTGCTGCCGTTGATCGAAGCGCTGAACCCGCAGGATGAGCCGGGCCGCCTCACCTTGATTCACCGCATGGGCAACGGCCAGATCGGCACGGCGCTACCATCACTGCTTGAAGCCGTGAAACGCGAGGGGCGTCGCGTGCTATGGGTTGCGGATCCGATGCACGGGAATACCGAAAGCACCTCCAACGGTTACAAGACGCGCCGCTTCGACAATATTCGCGGCGAGCTGGATCAGGCTTTCGATATCCACGCTGCGGCCGGCACGCGCCTTGGTGGCGTGCATCTCGAACTCACCGGCGAAGACGTCACGGAATGCATGGGTGGCGCACGCGACCTCAGCGAAGCCGATCTCGATCGCGCGTACAAGTCGATGGTGGATCCGCGTCTCAACTACGAGCAATCGCTCGAACTGGCGATGCTGATCGTGCGCAAATCGGTGGGCGGTCAGGGATAAGGTTGGTGAGGGGGATGAGCAAATACTCATTCCCTCACGGCATCACCAGTCGCTCAAGGCGAAGCCGGCACCGGCTTGCCACCCACCGTCTCCAAAAACTTCGGCGGCTGCCATGCCTTCACATGTTGCTCGAAGCCATAGGCGATGGAAATCAGCGTCGGCTCGCTCCATTTCGCCCCGAACAACACGATGCCTACCGGCAGATCGTGCGCAAAACCCGCAGGGACCGTGATCGACGGATAGCCGGCCACCGCCGCTGGTTGCGATGCGCCACCTACTGTCGGGTCGCCACTGACCACATGATCGCCAAGCACCAGATCGGTGACGAAGGTGGGTCCCCACGAGGGCGCGAGCAGCGCATCCAGATGCTGCTTGGCCAGTGCCGCGTCGATGCCCTCGGGGCCGGATAGGCGCTTGGCCTTGGCCTGCGCTTCCAGGTAAGCCTTGTCGGTCAACGGTCCCTTGGCTTCGGCCTGTTCGAACAGCTCTTGCCCGAACCAGGGCATTTCGCGTTGCGCCTCACGCCGGTTGAACACAATCAGGTCGGCCAGTGTTTTCACCTTCGAGCCGGGGCGTGTGGCGAGGTAAGCCTGCATATCGTGCTTGAGGTCGTAGAGCAGAACAGTGAGCTCTATATCGCCAAGCTCCTTCAAATGCGGAATCTCCACCGGGTCCACGATGATGGCGCCTTGCGCTTTCATCAGCGCGATCGATTGTTCCAGTACGCGGTCGGCATTGGGCTCGGCACCAGCTAGCTGGCGCACGACGCCGATGCGCTTGCCCTTGAGCCCATTCGGATCGAGGAAGCGCGTGTAGTCGGTGGCGTGCTTGTCGGCTTCGAGCGTGGCCGGGTCGCGCGGGTCGCTGCCGGCGATCACGCTGAGTACGGTGGCGGCATCGGCGACGTTGCGCGCCATCGGGCCGGCGGTGTCCTGGTTGTGACTGATCGGCACAATGCCGCTGCGGCTGACCAGGCCCAGCGTAGGCTTGATGCCGACAATGCCATTGGCGGCGGCCGGGCAGATGATGGAGCCGTCGGTTTCCGAGCCGATCGCCACGGTGGCGAGGCCGGCAGCCACGGCAGCGCCGGAGCCCGCGCTGGAGCCGCAAGGATTGCGATCAAGCACGTACGGATTGCGCGTCTGTCCGCCACGCGCACTCCACCCGCTGCTGGCGTGGTTGGAGCGCATGTTGGCCCACTCGCTAAGGTTGGTCTTGCCGAGAATCAGTGCGCCGCTTTTGCGCAGGCGTGCGACCAGGCCCGCATCACGCGGCGCGGGCGGTGCATCGGCAAGGGCCAGTGAACCGGCCGTCGTGAGCATGCGGTCGCCGGTGTCGATGTTGTCTTTCAGCAACACCGGAATGCCGTGCAACGGACCATCCACGCGCTTGTGATCCAGTTCGGCGGCAAGCTTCAACGCATCGGGATTGGTTTCGAGTACCGCCTTCAAACTCGGGCCTGCTTGATCGACCTGCTTGATCCGTTCAAGGAACTGCGCGGCCAGTATTTCGCTGCTGAGCTGACCGGCATCCATGCGCTGATGGATCTCCTTGATCGAGGCCCAGGCCAGCGCCGGATCGGCGTCCTTGGCGGGCAGGGCGATGCTGGCGAACAGGGCGACGGCAAGCAGGGAGAGCGAGAGCGGCAGGCGGTTCACGAGGGTCTCCGAAGGCGTGCGGCATGATGTCGCGAAGCCGCAGCTTAGCCGCTTCCACGCCGGCGTGACGCAGGGGCGCGCCTATAATCGCGGCATGGATACGATAGCCAAGCTGTGCCAGGCCAGGCGTGTGTTTTCCGCCGTCCTGTTGTTCGCTCTGATCACAGCTGGCAGCGCGGCACGCGCCCAGGAAACCGGCGCGCCGAAGGTGCCTAACACCCTCCAGCAACGCATCGCCTCCTGCACGGGTTGCCATGGTGTGCACGGCGAGGGCACTCCAGAAAGCGGTTTCTTTCCGCGCTTGGCCGGCAAGCCGGCTGGCTATCTGGCGCGTCAGTTGAAGGACTTCCAGGACGGCCTGCGCAAATACGGCCCGATGGAATACACCGTGCGTCATCTGAGTCCGGAATACATGCACGAGATCGCTGACTACTTTGCCGCACAGGAAGTGCCGTACGCACGCTCGCCCCTGCCGCGCGTTTCGCCGGAAGCGCTCAAGCGCGGCGAGGAGCTGGCCACCAAGGGCGATCCGTCGCGCGAGGTCCCAGCCTGCATCGCCTGCCACGGCACTGAGCTGACGGGCGTACAGCCGAACGTTCCCGGGCTGGTCGGTCTGCCGTACGACTATCTCAGTTCGCAGCTCGGCTCTTGGCGCACCAAGACGCGCGCCACGGTGGCACCGGACTGCATGGCGGAGATCGCGAATCGCCTCAGCGCATCGGACATCAGTGCGGTGTCTGCGTGGCTGGCGGGGCGTGAGTTGCCGTCGGACATGCACGCACAGCCCGCCGGCACCATTACGCCGCCACTGCATTGCGGTGTACTCGGCGCTACGGGAGATGGCGCATGAAGACGCTGCGTCGTGTCGTGATCGTCGTGGTGCTGCTTGGTATCGCGTTGGGCGCCTGGTTGTTCCTGCGCAACAGCGGAACGCCGCCGGTGTCGCGCGAGGCGAGCAAAATCGATGCCGCCTCGCTGAAAGATCCTGTGCTGATCGCCAAGGGCCAGTACCTCACCACCGTGGGCGATTGTGCGGCCTGCCACACCGCGCAAGGCGGTGCGCGTTTTGCCGGCGGCCGCGTAGTAGGCACGCCGTTCGGCGACATCCCCGCACCCAACCTCACGCCGGATCGCGAGACAGGGCTGGGCGATTGGAGTTTCGAAGCCTTCTGGCAGGCATTGCATGCGGGCATCGGGCGCAAGGGTGAGCTGCTTTATCCTGCGTTCTCCTACACCTCGTACACCAAAGTCAGCCACGACGATGCGCTGGCGATTTTCGCTTACCTGCAATCGCTGGCGCCGGTGCATCAGACGTCCAAGCCGCTGGGTCTGGAATTTCCCTACAACGTCCGCAACAGCCTGAAGGCGTGGCGCGCGTTGTACTTCAAGGAAGGCGAGTATCAGGCGGACCCGGCCAAGTCGGCTGCATGGAACCGTGGCGCTTATCTCGTGCAAGGCCTCGGTCACTGTAACGAGTGTCATATCGCACGCGATTCGCTCGGTGGGATGCGCGGCGACCAGGCGCTGTCCGGCGGGCAGATTCCGGTGCAGAACTGGTACGCGCCCGATCTGAGCACGCAGGCCAACGGCGGGCTGGAAGGCTGGGCCGGGCAGGATATTGTCGACCTGCTCAAGACAGGCCAGTCTGCCAAGGGCACCGCCTTCGGCCCGATGGCCGAGGTCGTGGCGCAAAGCACGCAGCACATGACCGATGACGATCTGCAGGCCATCGCAACGTATCTGCAGTCGCTGCCGGCCCGCCCGCAGGTGGCCTTCGAGAAATCGCCGCTCGACACCACCAGCATGGTCAATCAGGGCGCGAAGATTTACGGCGAGCGCTGCGCTGACTGCCACGGCAAGGACGGCAATGGCGTGGCCGGTGTCTATCCGCCGCTCAATGGCAATTCCTCCGTCAACGAGCCCACCGGTATCAACGCCATTCGTGTAGTGCTGCTCGGTGGCTTTCCGCCAGTGACCAAGGGCAATCCTCGCCCTTACTCGATGCCGCCGTTCGCGCAGCAGCTGAGCGACAGCGATGTCGCCGCGGCGGTCACCTATATTCGCCAGGCCTGGGGCAACAAGGCAGCGCTGGTGCAAGAGCGCGATGTCATCAAGTATCGCCAGACGCCGGTCGATTGAACCGTCGCGCCGGACGCACGCAGCGATAGGGCCGCTTTACGAAGACCATGTGCCGAACACCACTGCGTGCGTCTGCGCAGATGGAGCGGCCGCCATGAGCAGGGACATCGCCTCGGCCTCAAGGTCGAGGCGATCTTGTTTTCGGGCGCCCTCGAAGAGCTCGATGCGCACCTGGGCAACGTCATCCGTGGCAATCAGTTTCCAGATGCCGGCGACAAAGCCATCGATCAGCACACAAGCGCGGATGATGCCGTTGTTGGTATAGACCCTCGCGCGATATGCGTCTGCGATCACGCGCCTGCGATCGGCGTGGGCGAGCAGGAGATTGTCGTACTCGGGCAGCAAACGCACTGGCGCTGGTTCGTCAGGCCCGGGGCGCGGAGCGTCGGGCAGATCGAACAACACCACACCGTCCTCGTCCGAAAAAGTGATCAGATCTGGCATGCGTTTCACGACGCTGGCGAAGCCGGTTAGGCCGGACCATACGGAGATATCCTTGGCGCTGGCCGGCCCGAATGCGGCCAGGTAGCGACGAATCAGCGTCTCCGGCGTAGCGGCTTCAATAGCCTGTGACCCCAACCAGCGTTCCGCTGTCGCCAGCGTTGCTGGGCGATGGGAATCCCAGGTGCCCGCAGGTGGAACATGAATCAAGGTCGCGTGGCAGCGCACGGCTTGCGCCAGGGCCTGAGGATCGCTGTCCGACCAACGTTCGGC
This sequence comes from Dyella sp. OK004, assembly GCF_900114495.1. Lineage (GTDB taxonomy): Bacteria > Pseudomonadota > Gammaproteobacteria > Xanthomonadales > Rhodanobacteraceae > Dyella_D. The sequence goes on from NZ_FOZI01000006.1 coordinate 22,133, forward strand.
TAATCGACGGCCCAGCTCGGCGCCCGTCAACGTTTGCTCATCGAGTAGATCGCAGCCGGCACGCGCCAACGATGCAAGGTCCACTCCAGCCAGCTTGCGTCCGTAAGCGGCCTGCACGCCTCGCACATGCACGGGTTGCAGCAGCGGGCGAAACGCGAGCAAGTCCACGGCGGACAGCAAATGCAGGGTCGAGCGCATCGCGGCACAGCGCACCACCTCACGCTCGCGCATATGCCGGGTGAGTGTCTCGAAGCGAAAATCCTGCAATCGTGTCCACAAGGCGATGTACGGTGGATTGGGTGCCTGCGCCTGCAAGCCGGCCAGATGTTCGATGGCCTGCCATGCGCTCCGTTCATCGCGGCGCAGCAGCAGCTGACGAGCGAGTGTGGCGCGGTTGAGTGCACGCCGGCCCAGCGGCGCCGGCGCCGATCCGCTCAGGCGGATCACTTGACGCGATCCATTCAGCGGGCGCGACCGTCGAACGGAATGCGCTTGATCGTGGCGAGGTCGATGTCTTCCAGGCAACGCACGTTCACCGCCGCCATGGCGGCACCATCCGGACCCGTGCCGAAGCCGAGAGTAGCGCATCCACACTGCGCGCAAAAGTGATGATCGATGACGTGCTTGTTGAAGTGGTAGGTCGCTAGCGCACTCTCATCCGCATGAAGCCGCACCTGCCCGCGCGGCACGAACCACAACAGATAGCCCTTGCGGCTGCAATGCGAGCAATTGCATTCGATGACTTGCGACGGAGCGCCTTCCACCTCGAAGGTGATCTGGCCGCAATGACAACTTCCCTTGAGCATGGGCCTTACTCCAGTAGCGAGACGGGTAGAAGGGTCATCATAAAGCGCTGCGGTTTCGATGCCCTGACATGACATCGGTGGCGAGCGCCTGCCATGGCGCCAGATCCCAATGCCCCCGAGCCTGTCCTGATGGCGACGGCAACACGTAGACACGGGTCTGGCCGATGGGCTCCGGCTGAAGGCCGTAATCGGCTGCATAATCCAAGGCTGCGCGCGCCGCGGTTTTGCTGGTGAAAGCAATCAGGCCAGGCATGAAGCGTTCGAGTTTTGTCCGAAGCGCCGGTACATCAAATGCATCGCGAGGCAGCTCGTCATCATTGCCCGAGTGCCGCTTGGCCAGATCGGTGAGGCCGATGCCGTATTGAAGGAGCATCGGGAATTCAGCGGGTGCCAGCAAACGCGGCGTCAACCCGGATGCATGCAGTGCACGCCAGAACATGTTGCCGGGATGCGCGTAATAGGCACGCTCGACCGCGGAGCGCTTGCCGGCGGCAGTGCCGCAAAACACCAGCGAAAGACCGGGCTGCAGGACGTCGGGAAGAATATGCGGTAATTCAGACTGCATCGCGGCTCAGCAGAAAGTCGGTGTATTGGAAGCGGCCATCGCGCAGGGTCGATTCACCGCGGCGCAGCGCGAGCGGTTGCCGGAACAGCGGGCTGGCATGACACAGTGTGTGGAACTCACCGCGTTCGCCGCATGGATCGACGCCAGTGGGCAAGCCATCGAGCAGTGCGTTGTCGAAAGGACGGCCGCAGTAGCTGGCATCAAGCTGCTGGGTGTCCACGCAGCACAGCGCCGCGCGATGTCCTTCGCCAACGAATCGTCGCGCCAGCACCGATGTGTCTTCACCCCATAACGGGAATACCGCTCGCCAGCCTTCACGACCCAGCTGTCGCACGCGGTAATCGCGCACATCCTCCAGAAACAGATCGCCGAACGCGCAATGACGCAGACCCGGCCAGCGCATGCGTGCTTCCGCCAGAGCTTTGGCATGCGCTTCCTCATAGGCCTCGTTGCCGTCGGGCCAATCCAGCATCACTTCAAGCAAGGGCAGTCCGAGCGCATCGGCCTGCGCCAGCAGCACCTCGTGCCGCGTGCCGTGCATGGCGACACGCTGGTAGGTGCGATTGACTGTGGTGAGCAGGCCCACGGGCTGCCAGCGCGGATCGTGCAGCAGACGCTGCAGCGCCATCAGGCAGTCCTTGCCACCACTCCACGCCAGCAGGATCGGGACAGGTTGCATGGGCCTACTTTAAGCGAAGTTCATGCAATGACCACGTGGCATGGACATCGTGTGCGGCAGGGTAGGCCGCGTTGTGGATATGTCTGGTCATGCTTACCGATTTCGCCAGTTTCTGGAGCGATCACCTGTGGGGCCGATTAGGGCTGACTATCGCCGTTGCCCTTGGGGTCGCTTTTATCGTCCGCAGTACCGCCTATGTTGCGGTGCGCCGGCTGGCGCGCGGCCATCCGGTGATCGCCAGCATGCTCAGTCGCGCGAATGCGCCGATGGAATGGCTGCTGCCGTTGCTTACCGTAGCCGTCGCGCTGCGGGCGGTGCCGGATCTGGAATCTCTGCACGGGTTGGAGAGCTTCAATCATCTTTTGCTGGTGGCGCTGATTGCCGTATGCACCTGGCTTGCGTTGCGTTGCATCGGTGCGCTGGAGGATCTGGCCATTCGGTTATATCCCACCGACGGCGCCGACAATCTGCGTGCCCGTAGTGTCGTCACCCAAGTTCGGGTGCTCAGCCGTACCGGCATGGTGATCGTGGTACTCGCCGGTCTGGCGGCGGTGTTGATGACGATTCCCGGCGTGCGCCAGTTCGGTGCCAGTCTGCTGGCCTCGGCCGGTCTGGCGGGATTGGCCATCGGCATCGCTGCCAAGCCGGTGCTCAGCAATCTGATCGCGGGTCTGCAAATCGCACTGACGCAGCCGATCCGGCTGGATGACGTGGTGATCATCAAAGGCGAATGGGGCCGCATTGAAGAGATCACCGGCACCTACGTCGTGGTGCGCATCTGGGACGAGCGCCGGCTGGTGGTGCCGCTGAATTACTTCATCGAAAACCCATTTGAGAACTGGACGCGGCGTACGGCACGGCTGATCGGCACCGTGTTCCTTTGGGTGGATTACCGGCTGCCGCTGGCGCCACTACGTACCGAACTGGAGCGGCTATGCCGCGAAGCACCGGAATGGGATGGGCGCGTTTGCGTATTGCAGGTGGTGGAGGCGGGCGAGCACGCGATGCAACTGCGCGCGCTGGTCAGCTCGGCGGACTCCGGACAGGGCTGGGATTTGCGGTGCCGGATTCGCGAAGGGCTGATCGGATTCGTGCAGCGAGAGTATCCGGAGTATCTGCCGGTGATGCGGCTGGCACGCGGTGTGCGTGAAGACGCAGCGTGATTTCACGTGTCGCCTCGACACCGCCCGGCACGGGCTATCAGCTCATTCCGCGTTCGTTGGCCACGTCAGCCGGGCATGCAGTCGGCGCGCCTCATCGAGACGGTGTTCGAGTTTCATCCCTAGCGCGGTGGCAGCGGCATAGGCCAATGCCAGGCCCAATCCCGCATGTCCCGCGTGCTCGGTCTGTTTGCGCCAGAAGCGCTGCCCCAGGCGGGAGATGTCGTCAGGGTGAAGATTGGGCGCTGCGTTATGGATGTGGACAGCGTGAGTTTCGACACCCACATGCACGGTGTCGCCTGCGGGAGCGTAAGCACACGCATTGCCCAGCAGGTTACCGATCACGACCTCAAGCAAGGCGGGGTCGGTATCGAGAACGGTGTTGCTTCCGCTATGCAGCTCCAGGGCGACATGTCGCTCACTGGCGCTGTAGCGAAAGCGCTGTGCGGCTTTCTCCAGCCAGGGATCCAGGGCCAGCGGTTGGGGGTGCGGGCGCTCCAGGCCGCCCTGCAGGCGAGTCAGTAACAGCAGGGCAGTGACGGTCCCTTCCAGCTCAGCGCTGATGTTGCCGACCTCGCCCATCAGCTGCGGCAAGCTGCGGCCGCTGGGGTAGCGGACCTCGACTTCCGCCAGGGCCCGCAGTTCGGCCAGGCGCGTGCGGGTTTCGTGGGCCAGGCCACTGGCGAACTGGCGCTCGCGGGCCAGGCCTTCGTCCATCCGGTCCAACACGCCGTTGAAGCGGCGGATCAGCGGGTCGAGCTCGCGTAGGCCACTGGGGTCCAGGCGTTCGCCCGGGGCATTGGGGCCGATATCGCCCATGCGGGCTACCAGGAAGCGCACCGGACGCAGGCCGCGGCGCACGATCAGTGGCACCGCGACCAGGGCGATACCCAGGGCGAGGATCGGGCCCAGTGCCAGAATCCAGTCGAGGGCCAGTGCGATCTGCTCAAACGGGCGCCGATCCTGCTGGAAGAACAGTACGCAATCTCTTTCCCCGCTTCCGGTAGATAGGTTCGATGCTTCGCCCTTCTCATGTGCCTCACCAGCCGCATGGAACGCGAACATCACCGTGCCCATGCGCTTGCCATGGAATTTCAGGCGGCTGAACTGCGGTTCCACCCCGGCGGCCACGGGCCAGCCCGGCGGCGCCACGGGCGGAGGAGGATCGCTGCGCACAGGCGGCAGGCCCGTGCAGCGCAGCTCATAAAAAACCGGTCCCTCTCCACCGAACAGGCCAGCTTGCAGACGCATGCCGTCGGCAGTGCTCGCCACGTCCTGCTCCAGCTCGGTCATCGCCGCCACGGCGCGCGCCTGGGTCAGCAGGGTCTGCCGGTAGCGGGCTTCCATCTCGCGGTCGATGCGCCAGTCCATCACCAGCGCGCCGCCGCCCAGCAAAGCCAGGCTGGTCACCAGCAGCAGCAGGGTGATGCGGGCGGAGAGTGAGGCTGGTTTCATGGGATCAGGTAGCCGGCCCCGCGGCGGGTTTCGATGATGCCTTGTAGCCCGGCGGCATCGAGCTTGCGGCGCAGACCGAAGACCAGCACTTCCACGCTGCGGTCGGAGACCTCGGTGTCGCTGCCAGCGGTGCGCTCCAGAATCTCCAGGCGGGTGAAGGCGCGGCCGCGATGGCGCAACAGCAGGCCGAGTACCGCAAATTCGCGTGGGGTGAGCCCCAGCGGATGACCATCCACGGTCGCGCTTTGCGAAAGCGGGTCCCAGGACAGCGCGCCATGGGTCAGCACCACCGGCTGCGCCTGCTGTGGCCGGCGTGACAGCGCGTGCAGGCGAGCTATCAGTTCATCGAACGCAAACGGCTTGACCAGATAGTCGTCGGCGCCGGCGTTCAGCGCCTCGATGCGGTCGGACACCTGGTCGCGCGCGGAGAGCACGAGCACGCGGGGGCGTCGTCCGCCAGATGGCAGACTGCGCAGTACAGCAATGCCGTCGAGCCGCGGCAGCATCAGGTCCAGCACCACCAGTTCGTAGTCGTAGCTGCTCAGAAAGCCTTTGGCTTCTACGCCGTCCTGCGCGGCGTCCACGGTGAAACCTGCGCCCTGCAGGCCGTGTCTGAGCGTCTGGCGCAGACGTTCGGAGTCTTCGACCAGTAGCAGCTTCATGGCACCTCCGTGACATCCAAAGTCCCGAGCATAAGGCAACACTGAATAGGTATCGCCGTCGTCACCCGCCCTGTCTGTTCGCTGGCCGCAGGGCCGTCGGCGAAGGCAGACTGGCTGTCTGTCGAGACGGCGGACCGAAGGCCTGCGAGCAGACAGGGCGGGCCCCACATGATTTCAAGTTGATGGGGTGACACCTGGAAGGCCCGCAGGCGGTACCGCGCGGCTTGAAAAGACGGCCAGTCTTCCCGGCGCCACGCAGCACCGCCTGCGGGCCTTCCAGGTGTCATGACGACGGCGATACCTATTCAGTGTTGCCTTAGCGGACCCGACTGAGTCGTTGCTTGGGGGTGTGTGCTGGCGCATCGACGCCTGCGCCCGCAGCCGCTATAAAGACTTTTCGTAAGGGGAGTGTTCGGTGAGTGAAGAAATCCTGATCAATGTAACGCCGCGCGAAACCCGCGTCGGCGTGGTCGAAAACGGCATGCTGCAGGAAGTGCATGTCGAGCGAGCCTCCCGCCGCGGTTATGTGGGCAATGTGTACAAGGGCCGCGTGCAGCGGGTGATGCCGGGCATGCAGGCGGTATTCGTGGAGATCGGCCTGGAGCGCGCGGCGTTCCTGCACGCCTCGGACATCGTGCGTCCGACCCTGCCGGCGTCAGTGGACGGTGCCGAGGTGGTGCCGGCGGGCAACGGCAACACGCCGTCGATCAGCGAACTGGTGCACGAGGGCCAGGAGATCGTGGTGCAGGTGGTGAAGGACCCGATCGGCACCAAAGGCGCGCGTCTGTCCACGCACCTGTCGATTCCCTCACGCTATCTGGTGCTGCTGCCGCACGCGCGCACGATGGGCATTTCCGCGCGCATCGAGGACGAAGCCGAGCGCCAGCGTCTGAAAGAGGTAATGACCTCGCTGATCGGCGAGAACCCACTCGGCTACATCGTGCGCACCAACGCCGAGGAACAAACCGCGGAGTCGCTGGCCTTCGACGTGACCTATCTCGGCAAGGTGTGGCGTGTGGTGCAGGAAAACATCGCCAAGTCCAAGGTCGGCGAACGCGTGTACGAGGAACTCTCGTTGCCGCTTCGCAGTCTGCGCGACATGCTCAACGACGACATCGAAAAGGTGCGGGTGGATTCGCGCGAGACCTACGAGAAGGTCGTCAAGTTCGTGCACAAGTTCATGCCCAGCCTGGACGATCGCATCGAGCACTATGCCGGCGAGCGGCCGATCTTCGATCTGTACGGTGTCGAGGACGAAATCCAGCGTGCGCTGAAAAAGGAGGTGCCGCTCAAGTCCGGCGGCTACTTGATCGTCGATCAGACCGAGGCAATGACCACTATCGACGTCAACACCGGTGGCTATCTCGGTACACGCAATCTCGAGGAAACCGTTTATCGCACCAACCTGGAAGCGGCGCAGGCCGCAGCCCGACAGCTGCGGCTGCGCAATCTCGGCGGCATCATCATCATCGACTTCATCGACATGACCGACGAGGAGCACAAGCGTCAGGTGCTGCGCATGCTGGAGAAGGGCTTGTTGCGCGACCACGCCAAGACCACGGTGTACCCGATGTCAGCCTTGGGGCTGGTGGAGATGACGCGCAAGCGCACCACCGAGAGCCTGGAACGCCAGCTGTGCGAACCCTGTCCGGCTTGCTCTGGTCGTGGCGCGGTGAAGACGGCGGAGACGGTGACCTATGAAATCTTCCGCGAGATCACCCGTGCGGTACGTCAGTTCAATGCGGAGAAGTTGTTGGTGATGGCCAGCCCGAAAGTGGTGGGGCGCATCCTGGAAGAAGAGTCCACTGCAGTGGCGGAATTGGAAGAGTTCATCTCCAAAAGCATACGCTTTCAGGCCGAAGAGCATTATTCGCAGGAACAGTTCGATGTCGTTCTTTTGTGATTCGCTGCGCGGCAAGAGCTGCCAGTGAACGTGGTTTGGCGCCAGCGCATGCACTTTATTGCCCGCGCGGCGGGCTGGATCGCGGGCGTGGCCGTGATCAGCCTCGCGGTGCTGGCTGGCCTGATCCAGCTGTTGCTGCCGACGCTGGCCAATCATCCGCAATGGGTAGCCGCGCAGCTTAGCCAGCAGCTGCACCGGCCGGTGTCGTTCGCCTCGATGGAGGGGCGTTGGGAGGCTTCCGGCCCGCTGTTCATCATGCGCGACGTCACCATCGGTCCGGGCGAGTCGGGCAGTCCGCTGCATATTCCCGAGACCGAGCTCAAGCTTGATCTTGGGGGCTGGCTTCTGCCGTCACGTCATCTGCTCAATCTGCATGCGCGTGGCCTCCAGCTGGACCTCAGCCGCGACGCCGATGGCACCTGGCACATCAACGGCATCGGCATGGCCGGTGGTCAGGACCGGCAGAGTGCTTCCTTCCGGGGCCTGTCGGTGGAGCTGCGGCTGAGTGACCTGCGGCTGGATATCACCGACGCGCGCGTCAACAAACATTACGCGCTGCTCGCCAGGCAATTGCGTATGAGCAAGCAGGGCGGACGCATACGCGTCGGCGCCATCCTGCAGCGCGAAGGCACAGCCGGCGAGTTGCGTGGTGCGGGCAGTTTCCGCGAGGACGGCGCGGATGGGCGCCTGTGGTTGGGGGGCAGCAACATCGATCTGCCTGCCTTGACCGCCGGCGTCGATATGGGCGGCTATACGGCCGAAAGCGGGCACGGCACCTTCGCCAGCTGGCTGGACTGGCGCGACGCGAAGGTGGTGCGTAGCCTGACTCGGTTCGATCTGAGTGACGTGGTGCTGGTGAGCCCGGAGGGCAACAAAGCGCACGTGTCCTCGCTGCATACGCTGGCGGAGCTGCGCAAAGGACAGGATGGCTTCCAGTTGCGCTGGGCGACGGATGATGGGAGCGCTCTCGCCGCCGATCTGCATCAGCTGGATGGCGAACAGGCGCGGGTCGATGTCGCCGCGCGCGATCTGCAACTGGGGCCGCTGCTGCCATGGCTGGCGCTCAAGCCGGAGCTTTCGCCGGGGCTGGCGCAATGGGTCGGTGCAGGCAAGCCACGCGGCAAGCTGAGCCATGCGGCCCTGCGCTGGACGCGGGCTCAGGGCATCGAATTCATTGATGCGGGCTTCAACAGTGTCGGTATCGATGCGGCCGGCAAGCTGCCCGGTATCGAGCGGCTGGATGGCGAATTGCGCGGCGACGCACAAGCGCTCTCGCTCGAGCTGCCTACTCAGGCAACGGTGCTGAATTTTCCGCATACCTTCCGCAAGCCGTTCGTGATGTCGCAATTGGGCGGCACGTTCGCGTTCTGGCATGCGGATGGCGACTGGCATATCGGCATCGCGCCGCTGGACTTCCAGGGAGTGGGCTACGGCGGCCAGGTGCGTGGCGAGATCGCGCTGCACGATGCGGGCGGGCGTCCCTTCCTCGATATCTATGCCGCGCTGAGTCACGCGGATGTGGAGGCGGCCAAGCTGTTCTGGCCGATCGATTCCATGTCGCCGGCAGCGATCGACTGGCTGGATCGTGCCCTGATAGTGGGCAAGATCGACAATGGTTCGGTGGTGGTGCACGGTGATCTGGCGGACTGGCCTTTCCTGCATAACGAAGGCCGCTTCGAGGCGCGCACCGAGATCAGTGATCTCACCCTGGAATACGGCAAGGATTGGCCGCGCGCCGAAGGCGTTTCAGCAGTCGCCAACTTCGTCAATAACGGCATGTTGGTGGAAGCGAGCGGGGGGCAGTCGCTGGGCGTCAAAACAGAACGGGCGGTGGCGCTGATCCCTGATTTCGCCAACAGCACACTCGATCTCAATGTCCGTGGCTCAGGCACCGGTGCCAGCCTGATGGATTTCGTGCGCCGCAGTCCAATCGGCATTCATCAGGCCGACGCGCTGGCCAAGCTGAGCCTGGGTGGCACGGGCAATTTCGATTTCCATCTGGTGCTGCCGGTGAAGGACGCCAAGGACTTCACCCTGGCCGGCACCGCCCAGCTTAAGGACGCCGATCTCAACGCACCCGACTGGAACCTCAAGCTGGACAAAATCAACGGTCCGGCCACGTTTGACGGGCATGGCTTTCATGCCGGTCCGCTCGATACCGGTTTTCGCGGGCAGCCGTCCAAACTGGATATGGCCATCGCGGGTGCCACGGGCCGGCCGGACACGATGTTCTCCGCGCGCCTCACTGGCCGTTATGGCGTGGCCGAGCTGGTGCAGGGCTTTTCGGAGCTGGACTGGCTGAAAGAAATCGCAACCGGACGCAGCGATTTCACCGTCGGCTTCGACATCGTGCGCCCGGAGACCGTGGCGAATACCTCGCAGATACTGACGCTCGACTCGACCCTGGCAGGCATGACTCTGGATGCGCCGACGCCGATGAAGAAGCCGGCGGAGGCGAGTCTTCCCTTGCATCTGAGCATGAGCTTGCCGGTGCATGGCAGCGATCTGCAGATATCACTGGGCCAGATCGTGCGTCAGCGCTTTCGCCTTTCCGATGGCGATAGTCATCCACTCGGGGCGACGTTCAACTTCGGCACACGTATGCCCGACACGGTGCCCGACAAGGGCATCCGCATCCGTGGTCGCGCATCGAAGCTCGACGTAACGGGATGGGTACAACGCACGGTGGCCACTAGCGGCAGTAGTGGCCCAGGCCTTGAAAGTATTGACGTCAATGTCGATCAGGCGGAAGTGTTCGGCCACACTTTTCCTTCCATGCGCATCCAGGCCACACCGCAGGCAGATGAGCTGAATGTGGACGTGGACAGCGCGGATATTGCCGGCCGTTTCACCGTGCCCTCGGCTGACTTGAACAAGCGTGGCGTTACGGCGCGTCTGGAGCGGCTGCATTGGCCCAAGAGCACCACGCCCGACAACAAGCCTGGCGTGAACGTGCCGGTGGGGAATCCTGCCAATACCGGCGTGACACCGTCGGCGCTGCCGCCGTTCCACCTATGGGTTGGCGATTTGCGATTCGGTGAATCGAAGCTCGGCGAGGCACGCCTGGAAACCTGGCCCACCGATCGCGGCATGCATATCGACCAGTTGCGCGCGTTGTCGCGCAGCGTGCAGATCAATGCCTCCGGCGATTGGGACGGTACGGCGACCAACAGTCATACGCATCTGCGCATCGATTTCGCCGCGGAGAATCTCGGCGAGATGTTGGGCGCGTTTGGTTTCGCGGGATTGTTCAACGGTGGCAAGACACACACGCTGCTCGATGCCACCTGGCCCGGTGCGCCGTCCGCGATGGAGCTGGCGAATATGGAAGGCAAGCTCACCGTGCAGGTGACCAGCGGCAGCATTCCGGAAGTGGCTCCCGGTGTGGGCCGCTTGTTCGGCTTGGTTTCGGTGGTCGAGATGCCGCGCCGGCTCACACTCGATTTCGGCGACGTGTTCAGCAAGGGCTTCGCTTTTGATTCGATCGCCGGCGACTTCACGCTGGCGGGCAGCAATGCCACCACGCAGAACCTGGAAATTCGCGGTCCCGCCGCCGAGATCAGCATCAAGGGCCGCACCGGCCTGCGCACCAAGGACTATGACCAGCAGGTGGTCGTGGTGCCGCACGTGGGCAACAGCCTGCCGATCGTCGGGGCGGTCGTGGGCGGCCCGATTGGTGCTGCGGCGGGTTTCGTCGCGCAAGGGTTGTTGGGGCGCGGCTTGAACCGCGTCGCGGTGATGCACTACCGGATCACCGGGCCGTGGGACAAGCCGGTGATCGAGAAGACGGGATCCTCCGAAGTGCCGGCGGCACTCGCCGTGCCGATGCAGGGGCCGCCGGTTGTGCCGGCCCCCGCCACCAGTGGCGGCCGATAAGCCAGCTTATTCTGTCGGCTTGGTGCTGCCGCGGAACGGAAACAGTTGCTGCCGGACGAAACCGTCCGGCATGTAGTCGCCGACCACGCCGTACTTCTCCGGGAATTTCTTGGTCGACTTCACCGCGGTACCGAACACGTAGTCGAGGAACGCGTAGTGCGCGGCGTAGTTCTTGTCGATGGCTTCGTCATCGGAGGCGTGATGCCAGTGATGGAAGTCCGGCGTCACCACCAGATACTTCAGCGGACCCCACGGCAAATGCACGTTGGCGTGATTGAACACCGCCTGGAAGCCAACCACGATGATGTATGCATTCATCACCGCTTCGCTGAAGCCAAGAATGTACAGCGGCGCGAGCACGCAAACGCGGGTCGCGATCAGCTCCAGCATGTGCTGACGCGAGCCGGCCAGCCAGTCCATGGTTTTCACGCTGTGGTGCACGGCGTGGAAGCGCCACAGGAAGGGCACCTCGTGATACGCGCGATGGGTCCAGTACTGCGCGAGGTCGGCGACCAGGACGCACAACAGCAGCTGCGGTATGAAGGGCAGATGCTGCACGGCCTGCTGGAAATCGCTGCGCACCAGCCAGCCGAACAGATGGTGCAGCAGGAAGTTCACCACCAGCAGCGCCAGGCCGACGATGAAGTGATTCACCGTGAAATGCTTGAGATCGGTCTGCCACTCTTTGCGAAACAGCGACTGCCCCTTGTACAGCGGGAACAGTTTTTCGATCACCACAAAGATCAGGGTGGAGCCGAGCAGGTCGAGAATGAACCAGTCCAGGCCGATATACGGCGTGTGCTCCGGAAAGTTGCCCACCGGCACGCGGGAACCGCCCAGCACAGTAGCGACGATCACCATCGCGAACGCCACCAGATTGATGTTGCGCATGCGGCCGAGAATCAGGTTGCCCAGCGAGATACCGCCGGCGATCAGCAGCGCGAGCAGCAACAGCTGGCGCAGCACGTCTACCGAATACTTGTGGCGCAGGTCCGGCGTGGTGAGGTACTGCGGGAAATGGAAGGCCAGCACACCGAGCAGGCTCAGGAAGCCGAGCGACAGCGCGATCACACTGCTCACCTTGCCCAGCCCAGGCTTCAGTTCACCGTCGCGGTGCAGCAGTTCGCGAGTTTCTTCGACGGGTGCCTTCAGGGTGCGATCGATGACTTTGTGGGCCAGCTCGCGCTTGGAGAAATCGCTCATTCGGTGGTCCTTCACGCCATGGACCCGGTCGTGCCGGGGATGGCGAATGGTAGCGGGGCGGCGGGTGGTTGGCAGCTTTAAACGGGATGGAGTCGGCCCCACTTGCTAAAGTCTGTTCCTTGTTCACATGGCGATGACCACATGGATTCCCTGATCGCACAGGCCGAGCGCCGCTTGCTGGCACCGGGTGGCCTGGCTTCCACCGACCTCGACCGGGTTTTCACGCAGCTGATGGGGCCGTCCATCGACGCCGCCGACCTGTATTTCCAGCATTCGCGCAGCGAGTCGTGGGTGCTGGAAGAGGGCATCGTGAAGGACGGCAGCCATTCGATCGAACAGGGCGTGGGCGTGCGCGCCATCTCTGGCGAGAAGACCGGCTTTGCCTATTCCGACGAGATCGTGCTGCCGCAGCTGCTGGACGCCTCCAGGGCCGCGCGTGCCATCGCGCAAGGTGGCAACGGCGCCGGTAAGCCGCTGGCGCTGCATGGTGCCAGGCAGCTGTATCCGGCCATCGATCCGGTGGAAAGCCTGCCCAACCCGGACAAGATAGCCTTGCTGCGCGAAGTGGACGCCTATGCGCGTTCGCGCGACCCGCGCGTGAAGCAGGTGATCGTCAGTCTGGCGGCCACCATGGATACCGTGCTGATCGCCGCCTCCGACGGCACGCTGGCGGCTGACGTGCGCCCGCTGGTGCGCCTGAACGTGCAGGTGATCGTCGAGCAGAACGGTCGCCGTGAGCAGGGCCACTCCGGCGGCGGCGGTCGTTACGGCTATCGCGAATTGCTGGAGAACGGCCGCGCCATGGCGTTCGCTGACGAGGCGGTGCGCCAGGCGCTGGTCAATCTCGACGCTGTGGATGCACCGGCCGGCAGCATGACCGTGGTGCTTGGCCCCGGCTGGCCTGGCGTGCTGCTGCACGAAGCCATCGGCCACGGTCTGGAAGGCGACTTCAACCGCAAGGGTAGCTCCGCCTTCGCGGGCCGCATCGGTCAGCGTGTAGGCGCTCCAGGTGTCACCGTGGTGGATGACGGCACCCTGCAAGGCCGCCGCGGTTCGCTCAGCATCGACGACGAAGGCACGCCGACCGAGTGCACCACGCTGATCCAGGACGGCATCCTCAAGGGCTACATGCAGGACAAGCTCAATGCGCGCCTGATGGGTATGGCGCCCACCGGCAACGGACGCCGCGAATCCTTCGCGCAATTGCCGATGCCGCGTATGACCAACACCTACATGCTGGCCGGCCAGCACGATCCGCAGGAGATCATCCGTTCGGTGAAGCGCGGCCTGTACGCAGTGAACTTCGGCGGCGGCCAGGTCGACATCACCAACGGCAAGTTCGTGTTCTCCGCCAGCGAGGCTTACCTGATCGAGGACGGCAAAGTCACTCGACCGGTGAAGGGCGCTACGTTAATTGGCTCGGGACCGGATGTGCTCACGCGCGTGTCGATGATCGGCAACGACCTTGCGCTGGACGAAGGCGTCGGCGTGTGCGGCAAGGACGGGCAGAGCGTGCCGGTGGGCGTGGGTCAGCCGACGCTGAAAGTGGACGGCATGACGGTAGGCGGCACCGCTTCCTAAGCCCTATATAGGTAGGAGCGCACCCTGTGCGCGATCACGTCATCGATACGTCGGATCGCGCACAGGGTGCGCTCCTACAGCAAGCTAGGCTTATTCCTCGCTGACAGTCAGGTCTTTCAGCAGCTGAAAAATTTCCCGATACGCACGCGGCGGCTTGTTCGCCTCTTTTTCGGTGCGTGCCTGGCGGATCAGTGAACGCAGGTGTTGGCGGTCGATCTGCGGATGCTTGGCGATCAGTTCGGAAAGCGTGTTGTCGTCGTTGTCAGCGAGCAGGCGATCGCGTGTCGCTTCGAGGCGATGCATCGCCGCCGTTTCCTGGCGCTGGCGTTCGCGATTCTCGCCCAGCGCGGCGCGCACGCCGTCGAAGACTTCGTTCTCGTGACGACGCATCACCTTGGCGAGAAAACCGAGCTGGCGCTTGCGCGCGATGTGCGCGGTGATCTTGCGCGTGTTGTCGATTTCACGACGCACGTCATCGGGCAGGTCCAGCTTGGCCAGGCGGCTTGCCGGCAACTCCACCAGCTGGTTGGCGAGTTCGAGCACGGCCAGCGCGTCGCGTCGCTGCTGGGTGCGCGTCGGGCCGTAATCGTGTTCTGGGTTGTCGGTGTAAGTGCGGTTCACGAGGGATATCCCTTCAGGTCGTTCGTCGTGCTCAGCGAGCTGCTTCCGGGCCGGTAGCAAAACCGGGTTCAGCACGTTCCAGCGCAAAACGGGGAACGGTTTGGCCGTCCACTTCCACCGTTTCGCAGAACATGGCGGCAGGGCGGACCCACAGGCCATGCTCGCCGTACAGTGCCTGGTAGACCACCAGCGGTTCCAGCGTCTCGCTGTGACGGGCGGTGCCCAGCACGCGATAGCGCTGTCCCTTGTAGTGACGGTAGAAGCCGGTCTCCGGCAACATGATGCGATCTCCGCCGCGGACGCTTTGCATTGGGCCGCGGCGCCCCCATTTCGAGGAGTTGCGCGGTTCGGACCGCGTATTCTACCTGCCAGCCTTCAGGAAGCCCACGTGAGCGTAACTCCCCTTTCCTCCGATCGTACCCAGCAGGATCTGGACCGCCTGGCCAACCTGGCCGAAGACGTGATCCGCCGGGCTCGCGCCGCCGGTGCCAGCCAGGCCGAAGTGGCGGCCAGCATCGATACCGGGCTGAGCGTGAATGTGCGCCTGGGCGAGGTGGAAACGGTAGAGCACACCCGCGACCGGGGTTTCGGCCTCACTGTGTATTTCGGCCAGCGCAAAGGCTCGGCCAGCACGGCCGACCTGAATCCGGATTCGCTGCAGGCCACGCTGGATCAGGCCTGCGCCATCGCCCGCTTCACCGAGGAAGACCCGGCAGCAGGGCTCGCCGATGCTTCGCGTATGGCGACGGTTTTTCCCGATCTCGACCTGTGGCATCCGTGGGCCATCGATACCGCACAGGCCATCGCGCTGGGGCAGCAGATCGAGGACGCCGGTCGCGCCCACGCCGGCATCAGCAATTCCGACGGCGCCAGCGTGCAGATGGGCGAGGGGCTGTCGGTGTACGCCAACTCGCACGGCTTTGTCGGGCGCGAGCGCGGTACACGCCATTCGCTGTCGCTGTCGCTGATCGCCGGTGACGACGACGGCATGCAGCGCGACTACTGGTACGACAGTGTGCGCAGCGCGGACGATTTCATCAGCGCCAAGACCCTGGGCGACAAGGTGGCGCAACGCACGCTGGCGCGCATGGGCGCGCGGCAGCTGACCACGCGGCAGAGTCCCGTGCTGTTCGCGCCGGAGATTGCGCGCGGTTTGATCGGTCACCTGATCGGCGCGGTCAGCGGCGGTGCCTTGTATCGACGCGCCAGCTTCCTGCTGGATCACGCCGGCAAGGCGGTGATGCCGGCGTGGATGCAGATCGTGGAGCGGCCGCTATTGCAGCGGGGACAGGGCTCCGGTGCCTTCGATGCGGAAGGCGTGGCGACGCGTGATAGCGCGCTTATCGAAGACGGCGTACTGGCGCGCTACGTGCTGGGCAGCTATTCCGCGCGCAAGCTGGGTCTCCAGTCCACTGGCAATGCTGGCGGTATCCATAACCTCATCGTTGAAGCGGGTGCCGCCGACCAGGGACGCGACGATTTCGCTGGCATGCTGCGCCGCCTTGGCACTGGCCTGCTGGTGACCGAAGTGATGGGGCAGGGTGTGAATACCATCACTGGCGACTACTCGCGCGGTGCGGCGGGTTTCTGGGTGGAGAACGGCCAGATCGCCTACCCGGTGGAGGAAATCACCATCGCTGCCAATCTGCGCGACATGTACGCCGGTATCCAGGCGGTGGGCACGGACGTGGACCCGCGCTCGCATCTTCTGACCGGTTCGATCCTGGTTGACCGGATGACCATTGCCGGCGAGTAATAGCCGAGGAGGGGCGTTTTCCTGCTCCCCTAGGTCGTCAGCTCACTCGGCAAATGCCCGCAGCCCTTGCTAGCATCGACGCCACCGGCGCGTGGCCGGCGCCTTGCACGTTCAGGAGAGACGCATGAGCGTTCCACCCGAGTCCGTACCGCCTTCGTCCAGCGAACCCACCCCGCCGCCTGCGGATATGCCGAGCCCTGAGCAGCGGCAATGGGCGATGCTGGCGCATCTTTCTGCCTTGCTGGGTTGCCTATTGACCGGCCACTGGTTTGGCGTGGGCGTTTTTATTGGGCCGCTGGTCATCTGGCTGCTGAAGAAAGAGACCATGCCGTTTGTGGATGATCAGGCCAAGGAAGCGCTGAATTTCAACATCACCATGGCCATCATTAGCGTGGTGCTGTTGTTGATCACTCTGCTGACGCTGGGCATCGGCGTCATCCTGACCATTCCCGCCGGGATCGTGATCGGCATCGCCTGGCTGGTGCTGGTCATCATGGCGACGATCAAATCCAACGAAGGAGAGCGGTATCGTTACCCGTTCTGCCTGCGGCTGATCAAATAAGCGCAGCGTCTTGCCATGACAAAAAGAGGCAGCCGGTTGGCTGCCTCTTTTTTTATGCGTAGCGGTCAGTGATGACGCCGGGCCGCATAACGGGCCAGTTCTTCCAGCAGGACGCCGCGTGCGCCGAGCGGCGCGATGGCATCGAGCGCGGTGGCAGTGAGTTCGGCCAGACGAGCGCGGGAGGCGTCTAGGCCGATGATGGAAGGGAAGGTCGGTTTGTCGGCCGCCGCATCTTTACCAGCGGTCTTGCCGATCACAGCGGATTCGCCTTCCACGTCCAGGATGTCGTCCTGCACCTGGAAGGCCAGGCCGACCGCATGGGCATAGCGATCCAGCGCGGTGAGCGTGGCGACATCCGCGCCGGCGACCAGGGCGCCCATGCGCACCGAGGCGCGGATCAATGCGCCGGTCTTGCAGGCGTGCATATGTTCGAGTTCGACCAGGCTGAGCTTACGGCCGACGGCGGCCAGGTCCAGCGCTTGCCCGCCGGCCATGCCTTCGGCACCGCAGGCGTGGCCGAGCACGCGCAGCATCTCGGTGCTGTGGCGCGCGTGCGCATCGTGCGCGAGCAGCTCGAAAGCCAGTGCCTGCAGCGCATCACCGGCCAGGATCGCCATGGCCTCGCCAAACACAATGTGGCAAGTCGGCCGGCCGCGTCGCAGGTCGTCGTCGTCCATCGCCGGCAGGTCGTCGTGCACCAGCGAATAGGCATGGATCAGTTCAACGGCGCAGGCCGGCGCATCAAGGCGCTCACTGTCTTCGCCAAGGGCGTGGCCGGCCGCGTAGACCAGCAACGGACGCAAGCGCTTGCCGCCGCCCAGTACGGCATAGCGCATGGCGCGATGCAGTTCGGTGGGGGAGCGGTCTTCGGCAGGGAGGGCTTGCGACAGGGCTTGTTCGGCGCGTGCGATCAGCGCCTGGAGAGCAGGGCTCAGTTCAAAGTTCGGGTTCAAACGGTTCTGCGCTGTCGGGGACTTCGGGATCCAGCAGCAGCCTGACGCGCAGTTCGGCCTGTTCCAGGGCCTGCTGGCAGTGACGGTAGAGGCCGATGCCGCGCTCGAACGAAGCAAGAGATTCGTCGAGGCTCAGGTCGCCGCCCTCCATGCGTGCCACCAACTGTTCGAGTTCGTCCAGCGAGTGTTCGAAATCGGCGGCGGGAGCGGGTTCGGCAGGTGCGGGAGCGGGCTTGGCCATGGCCCGCAAAACTAACTCAGCACCCGCGCGGAATCAATCCGCGCGGGTGTTATTTGGGTCTCAATGATCGTTATCGTGCCGGTCGCGATCATGCCCGCGGTCATGGTCACGGTCGTCGCCGCGATCCCGGTCGTGCCCGCGGTCACGATCCCATCCATGATCGCGATCGCGGTCGTCACGATCGCGGTAATGCGCCGGCCGGCCACCGTAGTGTTCGACCACATAGGTATGCTCGACGTAGGGGCGCTCGTCGTCCAGGTCGATGCTGATACCGCCTGTGCGGACATAGCCCTGGAAATCGATCGGCAGGCTGATACCACTGCGCCAGCTGCCGCCATCCAGCCAGAACCACATGCGGGT
This sequence comes from Dyella sp. OK004, assembly GCF_900114495.1. GTDB lineage: Bacteria > Pseudomonadota > Gammaproteobacteria > Xanthomonadales > Rhodanobacteraceae > Dyella_D. The sequence goes on from NZ_FOZI01000006.1 coordinate 40,516, forward strand.
ATCAGGGGCGTAATAGACCTCGCCCTCCGGGTAGTAGGTGTAGTGATGCTTGGCGCGCCAGCCGTGCGCCGGCGCCCACGGCGGCGGGCCGCCGGCCCAGACGGGGGCGGCGCAGGCAACGCCAAGGACCAGCAACGTAGTGCTCAGGAGCGTCTTGTGTGACATGACATGGGCCTCCCGTGATGACGACACTGACGCTAGGCCGCATGTTGAGAATTCTTGCTGAATGCTCCGGGTTTTAATCGGGTTCAGTCAGCTGGCCGCCAGCATGGTTCGCCGCCAGCCTCGCGGAACAGGGCGTCTCCTTGTTCGCTGCGCCATCGATCCGCCACCGCGACCAGCGTTTCGCCGACGTAGATCAGTGGGCAGGCTTCGCGCTGCCAGGGCGGCATGACAGCCTGCTGAAACAGATCGCGCAGCTCGCGGGTATGGCGGTCGCCGGCCGGCCGCAGGCGCTCGCCACCACGACGCAGGCGAATGGTGAACGGCGCGGCAAGCGGTGGCCCGGACCAGGCCAGGCTGCCGCCGCCAGGCAGCGGCAGAAGTTCTCCATGCCATGGCATCTGCCAGGCTTCAGGAGCGGGTGGGCGCGGCGCACGCGCCCACAGGCGCCCCTTCCAGAGATGCAGGTCGGTCCCCGGCCAGTGGATGCAGGGCAGACGTTCGGCGCGTGCCTCACGCAACTGCCGTTCGACCTCGCGGCGCTGGGTCACCGTGGGTGCGCTGAGGCCACGCGCATGCAGCCAGTGATCGAGCAGCGGGTCGCGCATGGCGCTGGGCAGCGCCAGCCATGTGGTGGCATCCAGGCTGCCGGTGGCAGGATCGCGCAGGCGTTCGAGCTCGGTCAGCCACTGCGTGCGCAACGCGTCGGCAGCGGCGCGGCAATGCGCGGCGCTATGCAGAATCGAATCCGTCGCATGCGGCCAGTGCTGGGTCAGGCGCGGCAGGATGTCGTTGCGAAGATAGTTGCGGGAAAGCCGGCTATCGGCATTGGACGGATCGTCGATCACCGGCAAGTGGTGCTGCTCGACATAGCTGCGCAGCACCGCGCGCGGTGTCGCAAGCAGCGGTCGCCAGAGTTGTCCCGCACCAAGCTGGCGTGTCTCGCGCATACCACCCAGGCCCTCGGGACCTGCGCCGCGCAAAAGTTTAAGCAACACCGTTTCGGCCTGGTCATCGCGATGATGGCCGAGTAGCAGCCACTCGCCAGCCCGCAGCGCATTAGCCAGGGCCGCGTAGCGTGCCTGTCGTGCCGCAGCCTCCAGGCCTTCGCCGCTGCCGGTATGTACCTGCACGCGCAATACCGCGCAATCCACTTCCAGTACCGAGCAGAAGCGCCGCGCCTGTTCGGCCCAATGAGCGCTGTCCGCATGCAGGCCATGATCGATATGGATCGCGCGCAATTCGCGCACGCGCGCTTCCCGCAGTTGGGCAAGGGCATGCAGCAAGGCTGTCGAATCGGGTCCACCGCTGAAGGCAACGCACAGCGGCCCGTCGGGTCTATTACTCAGGGCCCGCCGCAGCACATCGGCGAGATGTTCCGGCTTACTCACGAGGCTCCGGTTTCTTCGACTTGTTACGCACGTAGATCACTTTGGGCCGGCCTTCGCCGGGGCTGCGGCGATCCATCTCGAACAGCGTGGTGGCGGAGATCAATTCGCTGAGCTTGCCGTAACCGTAGCTGCGTGCGTCGAAGTTGGGACGCTGTTTGGTGATGATCGAGCCGACACCGCCGAGTCCAGCCCAGCCATCGTCGTCGGAGGCGGCGTCCACCGCATTGCGCAACAGGTTGACCAGGCCGCTGTCCTGTTTCAGTTGCGCCGCCGTCCGAGGCTTCAGCGGCTGCTCTTCATCCGGCTTGGCAACCAGGATCTCGGTGTAGATGAACTTGTCGCAGGCCGCGACGAACGGATCGGGCGTCTTGCGTTCGCCGAAGCCGTACACAATCAAGCCCGATTCGCGGATACGCGCGGCCAGGCGGGTGAAGTCGCTGTCGCTGGATACGATGCAGAAACCGTCGAAGCGCCCCGAATACAGCAGGTCCATGGCATCGATGATCATGGCCGAGTCGGTGGCGTTCTTGCCGCTGGTGTAGCCGAACTGTTGAATCGGCTGGATAGATTGCGTGAGCAATTGTTCCTTCCAGCCCTTGAGGTGGTTGCTGGTCCAGTCGCCGTACGCACGTTTCACATGCGCCGTACCGTACTTCGCGACTTCGGCGAGCAGACCGTCGGCAATCGACGGCTGGGCGTTGTCGGCATCGATCAGAACGGCGAGCTTGATGCTGTCGCTGGCCATGGCGGCCTCCGGCGTGATGGGCGCCGGTGATGATAGCGCCTTGGTACGCCATGCAAAGCAGGCAGCCCCGGCTTTATGGCCGGGGCTGCTGAGGGATGGATGGCGATGGGTTTGGAATGTGTAGGTGTCAGAAATCGAATGGTGGTGTCTGTCCGGTGAAGTCGCCGATGACCTTGGCGTCGTACGGGCCATTCAATTGGTTGAAACCACTGCCCGCGACATTGAGCGCACCTTGCTGAAACACGATGTTCCCTGCCTTGTTGATCTCGATGACGCGATCGTTGAACTGATCACTGATCAGCGTATGTCCATTGCGCAGACGCACGGCGCGTGTGGGTAGTGGCGCTGGATTGCTCGCGGGGTCGGTGTTGGTGAAGTACTGCCAGACCGTCTGATCGTTGCCGTTCACTTCCACGATGCGGTTGTTGTTGGAGTCGGTAATCAGGGTGTCGCCATTGGAAAGGCGGCTGGCGAATGCGGCTCCACTTACTGTGCCCTGATCGGTGAACGTCTTGACGAGGTTCAGACCGGTGGTGACCTCGATCACGCGATTGTTGTTTTCATCGGCGATGAGCACATGGTTGTTCTCCAGCAGCTCGGCACTGTTGGGATTGCTGAGCTGGTTAGCGCCGTTGCCGATCACCCCGGTAGTGCCGTATTGCCAGACGATCTGATGTCGCAGATTGACCAGGATGATGCGCTGATTGCCCTGGTCGGTGATCAGTACGTGCGGGCCGGGGTGGCCGGGGAAATTGCTGACGAAGAGTGAATGCACCGGTGTGTTGAGCTGGTTGGGGCCGGAGCCCGCCACGCCGGCCTGGCCGTATTGCCAGATGATCCGGCCCGAGGGGTCCGTGATGATGACGCGGTTGTCCGGGCAGCCATTCACAGTGTCGCTGCAACCCGGCAAACCGGGTGGCGTACCGGTGCCGGCCATCAGGGTGAACGGACCGATGCGCTCGGCGTCGTTCACGCCGACGATGCTGTGTGGGCCGGGCAGGTCCGAGCCGTTGCCGAAATGCCAGACCACTTGGTGGGTGTAACGATTGACCTCGATCACGCGGTTGTTGAATTGGTCCGAGATGAGGATGTTGCCGAATCCGGATTGCGCATTCGCGGCAGTGGTGGCGAACGCGCTGGCCACGATGCTAGCCAGCATGGTGAGGGCCAGACCGAGCCGAGACGCGGTGAGGCGATAGTGGAAGCGAGCCATCTGGAACTCCTCCGTATCATTGCGCGAAAGCAGGACGGAGGGCGTCAGCAAGCGGGTGCGACAGGGTCTCTGGCGGACAGACTCAGGCATCCGGATCGGCAGCGCTCTCCGGGCAGGCCGTGCTCCTCAAGCGATCTGCACGCCAGGCGGTGATGGGGCGTGGCGTGGCGAGGTTTCCATGCCTCGCAAGAGGTATATGCCTTGCGCGCGGCATTCGGTTCAACGCGGTGCGGATGATCCTGCTAAGGCGACGTGCTGGTGTTCAGTTTGGCGTCGCTGAAATTCAGTTCGACACCGGTGCCGGCCGGATCATGCAAGAACAGCTGGACTTGGTTGAGGCTGTCGACCACGTCGATGCGATAGGGCAGGCCGGCGGCGTCGAGTCGCGCGCGTGTGGCGGACAGGTCGGTGCAGGCGAAGGCGAGATGGTTGAACCAGCCGGTCGATTGCGCCGAAGCGTCGCCCTCGGCGCTGATGCTCAGATGCAGCAACGGCCGCTCGCCGGCATATAGCCAGTAACCGCGCGAACCGGAACGAAAACTTGGGCGCGGGCCTTCGTGCAGGCCAACGATGTCGATATAGAAACGGCGTAGCCGTTCAATGAGGTCGGAAGGTGCGCGCAGATTGATGTGGTCGATGCCACGCACACCTTCGGTCACGAGATTTACTCGCTGTAGGCGCCGTAGCCGCGCAGGCGGTGGTAGCGCTGTTCGAGCAGCACATCGACGGGCAGCGCTTCCAGCTCATCGAGCTGGTTGAGCAGCACGGCCTTGAGGCGCACAGCCATGGAGTGCGGATTGCGATGTGCGCCACCCAGCGGCTCGCGTACCAATTTGTCGATCAAGCCCAGTTCCAGCAGCCGCGGCGCGGTAAGGCCCAGAGCCTCGGCGGCGTCCTTGGCTTTCTCGGCGCTCTTCCACAGGATCGAGGCGCAGCCTTCCGGTGAGATCACCGAATAGGTCGAGTACTGCAACATGACGGTGCGGTCGCCCACCCCGATGGCGAGCGCGCCGCCGGAACCGCCTTCGCCGATCACGGTGCAGATGATCGGTACACGCAGATCGGCCATCTCCAGCAGGTTGCGGGCGATGGCTTCGCTCTGGCCGCGTTCTTCGGCACCCACGCCGGGATAGGCTCCTGGAGTGTCGATCAGGGTAAACAGTGGCAGTTTGAAACGTTCGGCCAGTTTCATCAGGCGCAGAGCCTTGCGGTAGCCCTCCGGACGCGGCATGCCGAAATTGCGGCGCACTTTGCCCTTGGTGTCGCGTGCCTTCTGATGGCCAATGATCATCACCGGGCGGCCGTTGATGCGGCCGATGCCGCCCACGATGGCGGCGTCGTCCGCGTAGGCGCGGTCGCCAGCCAGCTCGTGGAACTCGTCGCAGATCACGCCGATGTAATCGAGCGTGTACGGGCGGCCCGGGTGGCGCGACAGCTGCGTGACCTGCCAGGAGCTGAGGTTGCGGAAGATTTCCGCCGTCTTCACCTTCAGCTTCTCGCGCAGGCGGCTCACCTCTTCATCGATATTGAACGCCTGCCCGTGGCTGGCGTGGCGAAGCTCTTCGATCTTCGCGTCCAGCTCGGCAATGGGTTGTTCGAAATCGAGGAAGTTGGGGTTCATTCGGTGCAATTCGTGACACGGAAGCGGCGCAGTATACCGGGCCGGCAGGAAAGGCGAGAACGGTCCCGTATGGGCTGCCTGTAGGAGTGCAATCTGTGCGCGAGAGCCCTGCACGGCAGGGCTGGTCTTTAAGTGTCGACAAAGCTCGGCCCTGGCGGGCCGGTTCGCCCACAAGGCGGGCTCCTACAGGGATTAGTCGGACTGCTTCACTATGCGCACACGCGCCGCTTGCACCCCGGGTACCGCGCGTACGGCGCGCAGCAATTCCGGGATGGCTTCCACGCGCCAGTCTTCGCCTAGCTCGATGTCAGCCTGCGCAATGGCGTTGTGGTAGCCGTGCAGCATCACGGTAGCGCGGCCATTGCGATAGCCGGCGAGCGTGTGGCGCAGTTGTTCGACGAAGCCGGGGGTGATCCCATTCAGCTTTAAGTGCAGCACGCGTGCGAAGCGGCGGCAGGCATCACCCAGGGTGTACGCGCTGCGGGCGCGCAGGGCGAAGCCGCCGCCGGAGAAATCGTCGATGCGCAGGCCACCTTCCACTACCAGCATTTCGTCGCGCGTGAGTAGTGGAGCGACCTGCTGGTACAGCTCACCGAAGAAACTCACTTCGATGATGCCGGTGCCGTCTTCCAGGCGCACGAAGGCATCGCTCTCGCCGCGCTTGCGAATCGCGGTGACCATGCCGGCCACGGTCCATGGTGTATCGGGGCCGCGGCGGAAACGATTGTCGTCGCCGTCGTTCTTGCGCGGCTTCGGCGGTTGATAGCGATCGGCGATTTCGCCCAGCGGACAGGTGGAAAGCTGCGCCAGCTCTTCGCGCCACGGATCGGTGGGATGCCCCGAGAGGTAGTGACCGAGCGTATCGCGCTCGCCTTGTAGTTTCTGCTCAAGCGGCCATTCCGGCGCAGTGGGCAGATCGATCTGTACCACTGGCGCCGCCATACCCATGGCAGCACCGAACATGTCGTTCTGGCCCGATTGCTTGTCGCGCAAATGCTGTTCCGCCGCCTTCATGGCGTTGGGCAGTTGCAGCATCAGGCTGGCGCGATTCGGCGCCAATGCATCCAGTGAGCCGGACAGGATCAAGGCTTCCAGCACGCGGCGGTTGAGCTTGGTCGGATCGACGCGGCGGCAGAAATCGGCGAGATCTTTATAGGCACCGTTGCGACGGCACTCCTCGACGATAGCTTCACAAGCGCCCTGGCCTACGCCCTTGATCGCGCCCAAGCCGTAGCGGATCACTCGGGGTTCGACCGCGACGAACATGAAGTCCGATGCGTTGACGTCAGGCGGCAGGATGGTGAGGCCGATCGCGCGCGATTCGTCGAGGAAGGTCACCGCCTTGTCGGTGTTGTCCATGTCCGACGAGATCGTCGCGGCCATGAACTCGGCGGGGTAGTGCGCCTTCAGCCACGCGGTCTGGTACGACACCAGCGCATAGGCGGCCGCGTGCGATTTGTTGAAGCCGTAGCCGGCGAACTTCTCCATCAAGTCGAAGATCGAGTCGGCCTTGTCGGAGGTCAGCCCATCCTTGGCCGCACCCTCGCGGAACTTGGCGCGCTCCTTCGCCATTTCCTCGAGTTTCTTTTTACCCATCGCGCGGCGCAGCAGGTCGGCGCCGCCGAGCGAGTAACCGCCCACGATCTGCGCCATCTGCATCACCTGCTCCTGATAGACCATGATGCCGTAGGTCTCTTTCAGGATCGGTTCGACGCGCGGATCGGGGTATTCCACTTCCTCGCGGCCATGCTTACGCGCGACGAAGCTGGGAATCAGGTCCATCGGGCCGGGGCGATACAGCGCCACCAGCGCGATGATGTCCTCGAAGCGGTCAGGCTTCGCATCCTTGAGCATGCGCTGCATGCCGGTGGATTCGAGCTGGAACACCGCTACCGTCTGCGCTTTTTTAAGCAGCTCGTACGGCGCGGGATCGTCGAGAGGCAGTGTCTCGATGTTCAGCGGTTCTTCGCCGGACTTCGCGCGGCGTGCGTTGATCGCCTTTACCGCCCAATCGATGATGGTGAGCGTGCGCAGGCCGAGGAAGTCGAACTTCACCAGGCCGACCGCTTCCACGTCGTCCTTGTCGTACTGCGTCACCACGCCACCGCCGCCCGCTTCGCAGTACAGCGGCGCGAAGTCGGTGAGCGGGGTGGGTGCGATCACCACGCCACCGGCGTGTTTGCCGGCGTTGCGGGTGAGGCTTTCCAGCTTCAGTGCGAGGTCGATGAGCGACTTGGCTTCTTCGTCCTGCTCGTAAAGATCGCAGAACTCCTTGACGACGCGATCGCTCTCTTTCTTCGATTTCTCGGAGCGGCCCAGCGCATCCGACAGCGTGAGATCGAGCGGACGCGGCGGGATCAGTTTCGCGATGCGGTCGACCTGGTTGTAACCCATGCCGAGCACGCGGCCGGAGTCGCGCAGCACCGCCTTCGCGGCCATCGAGCCATAGGTGATGATCTGGCTGACATGGTCGCGGCCGTATTTGCGCGCAACGTAGTCGATCACCTCGTCGCGGCGATCCATGCAGAAGTCGATGTCGAAGTCGGGCATCGACACGCGTTCGGGGTTGAGGAAGCGCTCGAACAGCAGGTTGAACTGCAGCGGATCGAGGTCGGTGATCTTCAGTACCCAGGCGACCAGCGAGCCGGCGCCCGAGCCACGGCCCGGGCCCACCGGAATGCCGTTCTGCTTACCCCAGTTGATGAAGTCCGCCACGATCAGGAAGTAGCCGGGGAAGCCCATCTCGATGATGACGTCCAGCTCGCGTTCCAGTCGCGCTTCGTAGTCGGCCAGGGTATGGCCTGCCGCCAGCGGCGCGTCGGCGAGGCGATCCTTCAGGCCCGCGCGCGCGATCTCACGGATGTAGCTGGCCAGGTCGTGGCCTTCCGGTACCGGGAAGTCGGGCAGGTAGTAGGTGCCGAACGACAGCTCAAGCGTGCAACGCTTGGCCAGCTCGATGGTGTTCTCGATCGCCTCGGGGATGTCCGCGAACAGCGCGGTCATTTCATCGGGCGTCTTCAGGTATTGCTGGTTGCTGTAGTCGCGCGGGCGCTTGGGGTCGGCGAGTACGCGCCCCTGGTTGATGCACACGCGAGCCTCGTGCGCCTCGAAGTCGTCCTGCTTGAGGAAGCGCACGTCGTTGCTGGCGATCACTGGCAGATTCAGCTCGGCGGCCAGCGCCAGGGCGGCGGCGTTCCAGTTTTCCTCGCCTTCGCGGCCGCAGCGGGTGAGTTCGAGATAGAGGCGATCGGCGAACTGGCTGGCGAACGAACGCAAACGCACCGCTGCCGCACCGGCGCCCTGGTTCACCGCCACGCGGCCGGCTTCGCTCTCACGGCCGAGCAGAGCGATCAACCCTTTGGTCGCATCGGCAGTGAGCCAGCTGGCGTCGACCAGCGGGCGGCCGCTGTGCTGGCCATCGCGCCAGGCGCGAGAGACCAGGCGCGAGAGATTGAGGTAGCCCTCTCGGTTCTGGCACATCAAGGTCAGGCGCGAAGGCCGCGGATCGTCGGGCATGCTTACCCACAGGTCGCAACCGCCGATCGGTTTGATGCCGGCCGCGCTGCAGGCCTTGTAGAACTTCACCAGCGCGAACATGTTGGTCTCGTCGGTGAGCGCGACGGCGGGGATGCCGTCGCGCACGCAGGCTTCGACCAGCGCCTTGATGCGGATGGTCGAATCGACCAGCGAGTATTCGCTGTGCAGATGGAGGTGGGCGAAGCGGACGGTCATGCAGACTCACGCGGTGAGTGTGAGAAGGCTAACCGCCGCCACAGTGACGGGCAAGATTGACTTATCCCGCTTTTCGGCGATGCCATGGCAGGGGCCGCTCCGGCCAATGGGTGTGCTCAGGAAACGTCAAGCGAGGGCGCGTGCGGGATGTTCGCGGCCGCCTCGCAGCGATTGCGGCCGGCGCCCTTGGCCTGGTACAGCGCACGGTCGGCGGCTTCGATCAGATGCATCGGGTCAGCGCTGCCGTCGCAGCGTTGCGTGGCGGTTCCAATGCTGACGGTCAGCCAGCCCGTGGCGCTATCCGCATGAGGGATGCGCAGCCGTTCCACCGCGTCGAGCAGCCGTTCCGCGACGATGCGCGCGGCTTCTGGCGGGGTGTGCGGCAGCACGATCGCGAACTCTTCGCCGCCGAAGCGTGCCACCAGGCTGTCCGGCGGCAGCGGGTGATGCGCGAGTACCTGCGAGACGCGGGTCAGGCAGGTATCGCCGGCCAGGTGTCCGTGATGGTCGTTAAAGAGTTTGAAGTGATCGATATCGATCATCAGCAGCGAACAGACGGTACCCCGTGGCACGTCGTGGGCGCACACCACCTGCAAGCGCGGAATAAGCATAGCCCGGTTGGCGATGCCGGTCAGCGGGTCGCGCCCCACCTGTTGCTGCAGTCGCTGGTTGCTGAGGTGGGCGGCGCGCTGGATGTCCTGGTTGCGGCTCTGGATAAAAGCCACGCGCAGCGCGTACAGCACCACCGAAGCCCCCGCGGCGGTCATCCCCAGTGAGTAGTTGAAGCGCGACACGCTCACCGCCAGCAGCAGCACGCCCAATGACAGCACCACCGGCGCGAACGAAGTCACGGTCTGGGCCATGCGGCGCGCGGGGCGATAGCGCCGCAACAGCCGCGGTACCGGGCGCTCCAGCACAGTGATCAGTGCGACATAGGCCAGGCCGATCATCAGCACGGTCCATGGCGGCAGACCGTGCAGCTCAAGACGGTTGTAGATCGCCGCGGCGATAGCATTGATGCCGAGGAAAACCGTGGCCGCGTAATAGAAGAAGCGTTTGTGCAGGCTACGCGTGCCGAGCATGCGCAGTCCTGCCATGGCGGCCAGCGAGAAATCGATGGCGTCCGCGTGATCGATGATCAACATGATGCTGCCTGGTGTGGCGGCGGGGCCGCCGGGCATCACGCTGAAGATAAGGGTGCAGAGCAGGACGGCCACGATCAGCGACATCGCCAGATCCGCCAGCACGACGGTGGCTGGCTCGCTGCGGTCGAACGAGCGGGCGATGAGGAACATGCACGGGATCATGTACAGGCCGGAGAACACCACCGCGAAGTTGGACAGGAAGCCCCCCTCATCGCCGGTCAGCGTGGCGAGCATGTTGATGGCCGCCCATACCAGCTGCAGGCCGGCCGCAGCGCCGAGCAGCAGCCAGATCGGGGCGATAGGCGAGGGATCAAACTGGTAACGCTGGCCGATGGCCAGGAGCGCGCACACCTGGATCGCCATGAAGATCAAGCGGGGGCTTGCCGCCTGCGCGTCGACTCCCAGGCACGCGAGTGCCAGTTGGGCGAGCAGCAGAGCGAGCGCGAGCCAGGTGAAGCGCATGGGTCCCCCGAGACCGCAGCGTTGGGGTCATGCTAGCGAAAGCGGGAGTGTTACGGGGAAGCCCTGCCAGTCTGGTGGCGTCCTGACAAGTCGCCTGCGTACAGTTGCCACCGCCGACAGCGGCTGGCAAGGTTCCGGGCTCCTTGCGCCCAGTACCGAGGCCGTCGTCGATGTCGTTGATCCGTTCGTTGTTCGCCGTGAAGCCTGTCGAGGCCTCGCTCACCGCCGATGATTCGCTGCGCCGCACATTGGGCCTGAAAGAGCTGATTGTGCTGGGCGTAGGCGCGGTGATCGGCGCGGGCATTTTCGTCATCACCGGCCAGGCTGCCGCCGAGCACGCCGGCCCGGCGTTGACTTTGTCCTTCGTACTGGCCGGCTTGGCTGCGGCCCTGGCCGCGCTGAGCTATGCCGAGTTCGCGGCGATGCTGCCGGTTTCCGGCAGCGCCTATGTCTATGCCTACGCCACCTTCGGCGAACTGCTGGCTTGGTTCATCGGCTGGAACGTGGTGGCGGAGTACCTGCTGGCGGTGTCCTCGGTGGCAGTGGGCTGGTCCGGCTACGGCGTGGGCCTGCTGAACAGCCTGGGTATCCATGTGCCGGACGCGCTGGTGCACGCGCCGCTGAGCTTCAAGGACGGCCGGCTGGAGGCCACCGGGGCGCTTCTGAACCTGCCGGCCCTGCTGGTGGTGGCGGCGCTGACTGCGCTGCTGTATCGGGGCACCCGGCAGTCGACCGCTTTCGCCAGCGTCGTGGTGACGCTCAAGGTGATCGTGGTGGTGCTGTTCGTGGTGATGGGCCTGCAGTACGTCGACCCGGCGCTATGGCATCCCTTCGTGCCGGCCAACCAGGGCGGCGATCACTATGGGTGGAGCGGGGTGTTCCGCGCGGCTACCAGTGTGTTCTACGCCTATATCGGTTTTGATGCGGTAGCGACCGCGGCTCAGGAGACGCGCAACCCGCAGCGGAACGTGCCGGCGGGCATCCTGATCTCACTAGCGATCTGCACCGTGCTCTACATCATTGTGGCGGCCGTACTGACTGGCCTGGTGCCTTATGCACAGCTGGGCACCGCCGAGCCGGTGGCGACCGCGCTGGCAGCGCATCCGTCATTGGCCTGGCTGAAATTGCTGACCCAGGTAGGTGCGGTAGCGGGCCTGACCTCGGTGATCTTGGTGATGCACCTGGGGTTGTCGCGCATCCTCTACAGCATGGCCGGCGATGGCCTGCTACCCACTTTCTTCGGGGCCGTGCATGAAAAGCACCAGACCCCGCATCGCACCACCTTGCTGGTGGGCATGGTCGGCGGTCTGCTGGCGGCGGTCTTTCCGCTGAGCCTGCTGGGGGACTTGTTGTCGATGGGTACCTTGCTGGCCTTCGCCACGGTATGCATCGGTGTGTTGGTGCTACGCCGGACCCATCCGGACTTGCCCCGTGGCTTTCGGGTGCCGGCGGCGCCCGCCGTGTGCAGCCTGGGCGTACTGGTCTGTCTTTTCCTGCTTGCGCAGATGAATACGGCCAACTGGCTGCTGCTGGCCGGCTGGACGGCGATCGGCATGTTGATCTATGCCGGCTACGGATTCCGTCACAGCCGGCTGCGTACGCGGCGTTGACTGCCTAAACCTTCACCGTCAGGAAACGTGAAACCGCTCGGCGCCGTCCGGCTGCTCGATGTAGTGCTCGAGACTCGCCACCTTCAACGGATGAAGGTTGTAGTCGACGTGCGGGTTCTCTCCGGGGGGCATGGGAGAAGCGGTTGCTACGGCTAAGGTCTCGGGCCTGGCTGTATCGGACGCGGTCGGCATGCCATCAGGCAAGGTGATGGTGGACGTGTTGGGAAGCATCATGGCTGGAACTCCTGCGGATCGCCTGGATGCGCCGCTGGGTATATCGCACGGATTCCGCTGCGCGGAAGGCATGCGGGAATTGCTCCATGCATCCTTGCTTCATGCGAAGCGGTGACCGCGCCGCCAATGTCGAGGCGTTCGGTGTTGCGGTCGACGAGGCAGTCAGCCTGCTTCGCGTTGCTCTATCGGTAGGATGCGGGCGATACCTGAAGGGTTGAACTATCGCGTGCATCCACGTGGATAGATGCTGAGTAATCGACTTAAGTTCCTCTCCGGAAGCGGACCCTGTCGAAGGTCATGCTTGCTTCGATGGACGTATTTTATGCCGCTGCGCAGGGAATGGCGCATGTCAAAGGGCACGAGAAGAACCCGGTGTTTTTGGCGCTGTTAATGCTTGCGGTGGGAGAGCGTGCTTGCGTACAAATAGATGGCTGGACGTCTTTTTCGAAGTGCGCCGCGCCGTGTCAGAAAAGCACGCCTTGATCCAGCAGTAGCTTGACGGGGGCAAAGCTACGCCGATGTTCGGTGCAGGGGCCGAGACGCTTCAAGGCATCGAGGTGCGCAGGCGTGGGATAACCTTTGTGCACTGCAAAGCCGTAGCCGGGATGCAAGTTTTCCATCGCAACCATCATGCGGTCGCGGGTGACCTTGGCCAGGATGGATGCCGCGCTGATGGCCGGCTCCAGCGCGTCGCCGCCGACGATGGCGCGGCCGGCGCAGGGCAGATCCTTCGGCAGCTTGTTGCCGTCGATCAGTGCTTCGTGCGCGCCCGGGAAGAGGCCGGCGACGGCACGGCTCATACCGGCCATGGTTGCCTGGAAGATATTCAGCCGGTCGATGTCCTCGACGCTCATCGCAATCACGCAATGGGCCAGCGCCTGTTCGATGATCTGCGGATACAGCGCTTCGCGTCTTGCTTCGCTGAGCTTCTTGGAGTCATTGAGCCCGGCGATGGGGCGCGCCGGATCCAGGATCACGGCGGCGACCACCACTGGACCTGCCAGTGGGCCGCGACCGGCCTCGTCGACGCCAGCAATGTGGCGCTCAGTCACGGGGACGTTCGATCAGTTCGACGATAGCGTCGGCGGCGTGATCGCCGGCCTGGCCTTCCAGCTCGCCACGCAGGGCGTGATGCAACTGCTCGAAAGCAGCAACGATGTCGCCGCGGCGCTGGCTGTCGTGGAATAGCGACAGGGTGGCTGCAGCGAGTTTGTCCGGTGTGCAATCGTCCTGCATCAATTCCGGCACCAGCATCGCGTGCTCGCCCAGGCCGCAGGCACGCGCCAGGATGTTGGGCAGGGCGTATACGTCGGTCTTGAGCATCTTCAAGGCGCGCGCGATGCGGTAGCTCACCGGCGATACGCGATAGCCCACCACCATGGGGCGCTTGGCCAACATCGCTTCCAACGTAGCGGTACCGGAGGCGAGCAGTACGACGTCGGCGGCGAGCATCGCTTCGTGCGCGTGGCCTTGCAGCAGTATCGGCGTGTCGTCGTTTTGCGGCGCGTCGCCGAACATGGCCTTCAGACTGGCGTATACCTGCGTATTGGCGGCCGGGACCACGATGCGTAACCCAGGCAGGCGGGCGGCAACCTGGCGTGCGGCGTCGAGGAAGATGCGACCCAGGCGATTTACTTCAGAGGGGCGGCTGCCCGGCAACACGGCAAGTACCGGAGCGTTCTGCGGCAGCTGCAGAAAATCGCGGGCACCGACGCGGTCAGAGACCAGCGCGAAACGGTCGGCCAGCGGATGCCCGACGAAGCGCGCGTCCACGCCGTGCCGCGCGTAGATCTCCGGCTCCATCGGGAACAGGCACAGCACGCGGTCGGCGCTGCGGCCGATTTTCTCCGCCCGCTTCTCGCGCCACGCCCATACCGACGGGCTGACGTAGTGCACGGTGCGGATGCCCGCAGCACGCATGCGTTGCTCCACGCCGAGGTTGAAGTCGGGCGCATCGATGCCGACCACTATCGCCGGTTTGGCCGCGATGAGGCGTGCGACCAATGCCTTGCGCAGGCGCAGCAGGCGAGGCAGATGGCTGACTACTTCGGCGAAGCCGAATAGCGAAAGCTCGCGAATGTCGTACCAGGACTCGAAACCCTGCGCTTGCATGCGCGCGCCGCCGATGCCGATGAAGCGCGCCTGCGGATAGCGCTGACGCAATGCCGCGACGAGATCGGCGCCGAGCTGATCGCCGGAGTCTTCGCCGGCGAGGATGGCGATCAGTGGTGCGGGGGCGTGGAGTACATCGGACATCGCTTAACGGCCCAAGCCAGAGCGCATATGAGATTGGCTGGCATGCGCTGCGCGCATGTCAGCGCGCCAGCGCCCGTTCGCTGTGATCGAGGAAATCCAGCATGGAGCGCACGTCGTCGCTTTCTTCCGCCTGCGTAACGAGCTGTTCGCGCGCGTCGGACAGGGTGAGGCCGGCCATGTACAGCGTGCGGTAGGCACGCTTGATGGCGGCGATGCGCGGCGCTTCGAAGCCGCGACGCTTCAGGCCTTCGCTGTTGATGCCGCGCGGACGGCCACGCTGCTCGTTCGCCATCATCACAAACGGAGGCACGTCGGAGCCGACCAGGCAGCCCATGCCGATAAAGGCGTGGGCGCCAACTTTGCAGAACTGATGCACGCCGGAAAAGCCGGACATGATCACGAAATCGCCGATCTCTACATGCCCGGCCAGCGCCGAGTAGTTGGAGAACACGGTGTTGTTGCCGATCTGGCAATCGTGCGCCACATGCACGTAGGCGAGCAGCCAGTTGTCGTTGCCGATGCGGGTACTGCCACCGCCGTCACCGGTGCCGCGATTGATGGTGACAAATTCGCGGATCAGGTTGCGGTCGCCGATCACCAGCTCGGTGTGCTCGCCGGCAAACTTCTTGTCTTGCGGCGCGCCGCCGAGTGAGGCGAACTGGCAGATGCGGTTGTCACGGCCGATGCGGGTCGGACCTTCGATCACCACGTGGGGACCAATCACCGTGCCTTCGCCAATCTCCACCTCGGCGCCGATCACGCTATAGGCGCCGATGCTGACGTTGGCGCCAATTTTCGCGGTAGGGTCGATCTGCGCGGTGGGATGGATCATTTTTCGGACCTCGCCGCGCACATCAGCTCGCAGGAGGCGACCTCCTTGCCGTCTACCGTGGCACGCGCTTCGAATAGACCCATGCTGCGAAGCAAGCGCTTGAGGGTGACTTCCATACGCAGCTGGTCGCCCGGGGAGACGATGGCGCTGAAGCGGGCGTTGTCCACTTTGGCGAGGTAGAACAGCGGGCTGCCGGTGTTGCCTTTGAGACGGCTGCTGATCTGGGTGAGCAGGCCGGCGGTCTGCGCCATGGCTTCGACGATCAGTACGCCCGGCATCACCGGGTGACCGGGAAAGTGGCCCTGGAAGAACGGCTCATTGATAGTCACGTTCTTCAGTGCGACCACGCGCTTGTCCGGATCGAGCTCAATGACGCGGTCCACCAGCAGGAAGGGGTAGCGATGCGGCAGCAGATGCTGGATCTGCTCCACGTTCACAGGCAGGTGGAGGGGCACGGTCTGCTCACTCATTGTTACTGTCCTTCTCCAGCGCCGAGAGCCGGCGCACGTATTCATCCAGGTGCTTGAAACGGGCCGCATTGCGCCGCCACTGGCGGTTGTCCTGCAACGGTACCCCCGAGGAATATTCGCCAGGCTCGCGTATCGAGTGCGTGACCAAGCTCTTGGCTGTAATGGTAACCCGGTCGGCCAGTTCGAGATGGCCCAGCACGCCGGCGTTGCCGCCGATCATGCAATAGCGGCCTATTTTCGCGCTGCCGGCGACGGCGGCGCAGCCAGCCATGGCGGTATGTGCGCCCACATAGACGTTGTGGGCGATCTGGATCTGGTTATCCAGCCGCACGTCTTCTTCCAGCACGGTGTCATCCAGCGCACCGCGGTCGATGGTGGTATTGGCGCCGATCTCGCAGTCATCGCCGATGCGCACACCGCCGAGCTGCGGGAGCTTGATCCAGTGGTCGCGATCGAAAGCGAGGCCGAAGCCGTCGGAGCCGATGACCGCGCCGGGATGCACCAGCACGCGCTTGCCCAGCGTTACACGGGTCACCAGCGTGACGCGTGCCACCAGTCGCGACTGCGCACCGACAACACAGCCGGTACCGATGATGCAATGCGGACCGAGTACGGCACCGTCTTCGATGATGGCATCTTCTTCCACTACGCAGCAGGGACCGATGCTGGCCGTGGGCGACACCTGCGCGCTGGGCGCGACGACGGCGCTGACGTGGATACCGGGCGGGGCGGCAGGCAGTCGTTCAAACAGGGCGGCGATCTTTGCGTAGGCCACGTAGGGGTCGGTGGCGACCAGGGCGGCGGCAGGACAGTCGTCGATGTTCTCCTGACGCAGCACTACAACACCGGCCCTGCAATCGGCCAGTTGCGCGCTGTACTTGCTGTTGGAGAGGAAGCTCAGTTGACTCGGGCCGGCACCGGCCAGCGTGCCGACGCCATCGATGACGCGTGCGCCATCGCCCTTGAAGGTGAGGCCGAATCGGTCGGCCAGTTCGGCCACGGTGTATTGGATCGTGCTCATGCGGGCTCCGGGACGTTACGGGGCATTGTAGGGCGCAGGCCCCGGCCACGTCTGTGTTGCGTCAACGGACAAAAGAAAGCGCGGCCGGGCCGCGCTTTCTCGGGTGATGCCTTAGCGCAGGTTTAGAACTGGCTGCCGAAGGTGAACTGGATTCGCTCTTCGTAGTGGCGATCTTCTTCCTTGGTCCGGATCGGCACGGCAAAGTTGATGATCAGCGGACCGATGGGTGCCTGCCACTGCAGAGAGAGACCGGTGGACGCGCGCAGATCGCTGACCTTGAAGCTTGAATAGTCCTTGTAGACATTGCCTACGTCGACGAACCAGGACACGCGCGCGGTATTGACGTCCTTGAGGAACGGCAGCGGCAGGAACACCTGGGCCGTGCCCAGCACCTTGAACGCGCCACCGACCGGCTGGGCGTAACTGTAGACGCTGTTGTTGCACTGGCCCTTGCTGTCCGGCTGGATCGGCTTGCCGTTCGAGTCGGTGCCCACGCACAGGCGTGGACCCAGCGTGTTGTCCTGGAAGCCGCGCACGTCGCGCACGCCGCCAGCGTAGTAGTTCTCCCAGAACGGGAAGTCGACGCTTTGGCCCTTGGTGTAAGTGGTGCCGCCGTCGAAGTCGTACTTCTGACCGTAGGTCTTGCCGTAGCCGACCTGGCCATCCAGGTACAGCACGAAGCCGGCGCCGATCGGCCAGTAATGGTTGGCCTCACCGAACAGCTTGTAGTACTGCACGGTAGAGCCGGGCAGGGCGATGTCCGACGTCAGCGAGATCATGCCGCCACGGGTGGGTGCCCAGTAACCGTTGCGGGTGTCGTGGGTCCAGCCCAGCGTGCCGGTCCAGGAGTGGATCGTCTTGTGGCCGATCGCGTTCTGGTAGTCGATCAGCACCTGCGGCGACAGCGGCTGGGTGACGATCTGGCCGGTGCTCAGGTCCTGGGTCTGATAGGTCAGGTTGATCTTGTTGCTGCTCAGGCCCATGCCAACGCGCACGTTGTCGAAGTCGGTGATCGGCAGGCTGAGGAAGGTCGAGAACGACTTCGTGCTGCTTTCGTAGTTGACGAAGTTGTAGTTGGTGTCGCCGTAATTGCTCTTGGTATAACCGACGTTGTAACCGATACCCACGCCGTTGTCGGTGAGGTAGGGGTTGAAGTAGTTGGCGCTGATGCTGGTGGTGTAGTCGCTGCGCTGCGCCGCCACCGAGAAGCTGTCACCGGTGCCGAGGAAGTTGTTCTGCGACACCGAGGCTGACAGGATGATGCCCGAGTACTGCGAGTAGCCCACGCCGAACATCAGGCTGCCGGCGGACTGCTCTTCCACCTTCACCGTCAGGTCGACCTGATCCTCGGTGCCGGGTACCAGCTTCTTGTCGATGTCGACTTTCTTGAAGTAACCCAGCTGCTGCATGCGGATCTTCGAGCGATCGATGGCCGGCTGCGAGAACCAGCTGCCTTCCAGCTGGCGCATCTGGCGGCGCATCACATCGTCTTCAGTGCGGGTGTTGCCCTGGAACACCACACGGCGCACGTACACGCGCTTGCCCGGCTCGATGAAGAAGGTGAGGTCGACGGTGCGCTTGTCTTTGTCCAGCTTCGGTACCGGCGTGACCTTGGCGAAGGCGTAGCCGATGCTGGCCAGGATGCTCTTGATGGCATCGGAGCTGGCCTCGATCGCCTTGCGGTTGAAGGTCTGATCCTTCTTCTGGAACACCAGCTGGCGCAGCGTCTCTTCCGGCAGCACCAGCTCGCCGAGTAGGTGGATGTCGGAAACCGTGTAGATCTCGCCTTCCTTCACACTGGCAGCGATGTACATCGCGCGCTTGTCGGGAGCGATGGTGACCTGGGTGGAGTCCACACCGAAGTCGGCGTAGCCGCGGTCCATGTAGTACGACTGCAGCTTCTCCAAGTCACCGGAAAGCTTTTCGCGCGAGTACTGGTCGTCCTTGGAATACCAGGACATCCAGTTGGAGGTGTCGGACTCGAAGTCCTTGCGGATCTGCTTGTCGGTAAACGCCTTGTTGCCGACGATGTTGATCTCTTTGATCTTGGCGACCTTGCCTTCGCGGATCTCGATATCGATGGCCACGCGGTTGCGGTCAAGGTTGGTCACGTGCGGATCGACCGACACGTTGTACTTGCCGCGGTTGTAGTACTGACGGATCAGCTCCTGCTGCACGCGGTCGAGCGAGAGGCGGTCGAAGGTTTCGCCTTCGGACAGGCCGATCTCCTTCAGGCCCTTGCGCAGGTCGTCTTCCTTGATGTCCTTGTTGCCACGCAGGGCAAGCTTGGCGATCGACGGACGCTCGATCACCTTGATCACCATGATGTCGCCTTCGCGGTCGATCTCGACGTCGCTGAAGAACTTGGTCTGGTACAGCGCGCGGATGGCACGCTGGGCCGCATCATTGGTGAGGCGGTCGCCCTTGTTCACCGGAAGATAGTTGAGCACCGTACCCGCCGAGATGCGGCTGAGGCCGTCAATACGGATATCGGAAACGATGAAGGGCTCGAACGCGAGCGCTCTTGCGGAGAGTGAGGCGAGCAGGATCAATGCGGCGATACGCTTCATCGTCGATTCCGTTGTTTTATTCCGACAGGGCGGCCGTGGTGGCCACCCCAAGCAAAGAGTGAGGCTGGGAAATTCCCTGCCTCAAAGAAGTAACCGTACCCGCCAGGGGTGCAGCCGAAGACATTTCAACGCGCTGCACCGCGACCGGGGCGACAGCCTGTGTCACCACCGCATCACAGCGGATCCACCGTTCCCCGACGCTGGCGTTGGGCGCACACGTCACAAGGGCAGAGCGCGATGGATGTCGTTGTAGAACGCCAGACCCATCAGGGTGAACAGCAATGCCAGGCCGATGTATTGCCCGGCCATCATTGCGCGCTCACTCAACGGGCTGCCTTTGACCAACTCAATAAGGTAATACAGCAGGTGACCCCCGTCCAAGACGGGAATCGGCAGCAAGTTCAATACAGCCAGGCTGAGCGAGACCATGGCCAGGAAGTTGAGGAACCAGCCCAGTCCCATGTTTGCCGACGCGTTGGCGACCTGGGCGATGCCGATCACCCCGGACAGGTTCTTGGTTGAGGCCTGTCCGCTGAGCATCTTGCCGATCAGGTTGAACGTCTGGGCCGTGCCATTCCAGGTGGCCTGCAGCGAGGCGCCGATCGCCTTGAGCGGCCCGTACCGGAGCACCGCGGGCTCACGCTCGTAGGCGGCCACGCCGATAACCCAGTTGGTGGGCTGGCCTTCCAGGGATTCCATCCGCGCCGTGACCGTCAGCGGCAAGGTCTTGCCATCGCGGTTGACCACCATGCTCAGCGTGGGGGACTTGGCTGCTTCCTGGGGAATCAGTCGCTGGAAGTCGGGGTAATCCGCGACGTTCTGCCCGTTCACGCTAAGGATGCGGTCACCGCTCTTCATGCCGGCCGCTGCTGCTGGCTTGCCGGGCAAGACGGTCGCGGCAATCGCGGGCAGGGGAGCAAGTTTCAGGCCCAGCTTGTCCAGATACTGGCCGACGTCCTGGCCGGCAGGCAGCAGGTTGAGCGGAAGCACCACATTGCGCTCGGTGCCGTCGGTGCCGCGCACCTGCATGGCTAGCGGCTCGCGACCCAGCGTGGCATTGACCACGGCGTCCATCGAGTCGCTCCACGTGGTCATCGGCCTGCCGTCGATGCTGAGGATGCGGTCACCGGCGTGGATACCGGCTTCCGCCGCCAAGCTCTGCGGCGCGGCGGCGACGATCGGGGCCATGTCCGGACGGCCCACCACAAACATCAGCCAGAATGCGGCGATGGTGAAGATGAAATTGAAGCCGGGGCCGGCCGCGACGATGGCGATACGCTGCCATACCGGCTTGCCGGTGAATTCCTGACCGCGATCGGCCGGATCGACGTCGCCCTCGCGGGCATCCAGCATTTTTACGTAACCACCGAGCGGAATCGCAGCAATCTGGTACTCGGTGCCGTCGCGGCCCACACGCTTCCAGATCGCCTTGCCGAAGCCCACGGAGAAGCGCAGCACCTTCACACCACAGCGGCGGGCGACCCAGTAGTGGCCGAATTCGTGAAAGGTCACCAGCACGCCGAGCGTGACAAGTAACCAGAACACGGAGCCGAAGAAAGGATTCATCTGTAAGAGCTTATCAGCATGCGTTGCGTAGGATGCGCCGGGCGGCCTCGCGGGCTGTCCGGTCGCGTTCAGTCAGGGACTGGACATCGACCACGGCTTGCGGCGGCAGTTCCGTAAGTACGCTCTCGACGACGTCAGCGATCGACAGGAACGGCAGCGCGCCGGTCAGAAAGGCCTCCACCGCCACCTCGTTCGCCGCATTCAGGATCGCCGGGGCATCGCCACCCGCGCGCAGCGCCTGGAAGGCCAGCGCGAGGCAGCGGAAGGTGGACAGATCCGGCGCCTCGAAATGCAGCGCTGCGTGAGCGGCCAGGTCCAGCGGCGCGACGCCGGCATCGACGCGCTCCGGCCACGCCAGCGCATGGGCGATGGCGGTGCGCATGTCGGGGTTGCCGAGCTGGGCTAGCACCGAGCCATCGACGTATTCGACCAGCGAATGCACTAGGCTCTGTGGGTGCACCAGCACCTCGATCGTCTCGGCTGGGGCGTTGAACAAATGGTGCGCCTCGATGACCTCGAGACCCTTGTTCATCAGGGTGGCCGAGTCCACCGAAATTTTGCGGCCCATCACCCAGTTCGGGTGCTTGCAGGCCTGATCCGGGGTGATGGCTGACAGCTCGGCACGTGTGCGGCCACGAAACGGGCCGCCGGAGGCCGTAAGGATCAGCCGGCGCACACCGCTCTTGCCAAGATCCGGGCGACCGCCTGGCAGGCACTGGAAGATCGCGTTGTGCTCCGAGTCCACCGGAATCAGCTCGCCGCCGCCCTCCTGCAGTGCGGCCAGCAGCAACGGCCCGGCCATCACGATGGATTCCTTGTTGGCCAGCAGCAGTCGCTTGCCACTGCGCGCGGCGGCGAGGGTGGAATCCAGGCCGGCGGCGCCAACGATGGCGGCGACCACGGTGTCGCAAAGGTCTCCGGAGACAGCTGCGGTGATTGCGTCATGGCCGGCAGCCGCGTCGCAACGGACACCAGCGGCGGCCAGCTTCCGGCCCAGCTCGCCCTCCAGCGTCGAATCGCCGATCACGGCCAGGGCCGGGCGATGCTGCACGCACAGCGCCACGAGTGCATCGACCTGACGGTGCGCGGTAAGCACGCTAGCGCGGAAGCGCTCGGGATGCCTCGCAATCACGTTGAGCGTGTTGCCGCCGATGGAGCCGGTGGCACCGAGCACAGCGATGTGGCGGATCGAACTCATAGGCCGAGTAGCAGCTTGCCTGCGGCAAATACGGGCAGGGCGGCGAACACACTGTCGAGCCGGTCCATCAGGCCGCCGTGGCCGGGGAACAGATTGCCGGAATCCTTCACTGCGGCGTGGCGCTTCATCAGGCTTTCCAGCAGGTCGCCAATGATCGAGGCAACCACGGTAACGGCAGAAAGCAGGATCAGCCCCACCAACTGGCTGCCGTGAACATCAAGCAGCGAGCCGCCTACGCCGGCCACCAGTGCACCGCCGACGAAAGCGCCATAAACACCCGCCCAGGTCTTGCCCGGACTGATCGTAGGGGCGAGCTTGCGCTTGCCGAACAAGCGCCCGCTGAAATAAGCGCCGATGTCAGCTGCCCACACAATACCCAGCGCCAGGAACATCCACCAATGTCCGTGCGACTGTCCCTGGTGCAGGGTAATCGCGCCAACCCACGCCGGCACAATAACCAAGGCACCGGCCCCCAGCTTGAACAGCTGATTCTCACGTGTCGGTGCAGCACCAAAGGCGAAATGGCGCAGCCACTGGCAAACCGCGATCCACCATGCCACGCCGACACCCAGCAGTATCGGCCACAGCACGCTATCGCGGGTCCACCACAGCAGGGCGAACACCACCGCCGCCGCGACCAGCAGCGCCACGCGCACCGGGTAATTACTGATGCCGGACAGGCGCATCCATTCCCACAGTGCGGCCAGAAAGGCGATCGCCACGATCAGTGCGAACACAGTGGTCGGCGACCACAGGATCAGCAGGATCACAAGCGGCGCGAGCAGCAGTGCGGTGAGGGTGCGCTGGAGCAGCATGCGGGTCCTTGGGTTACGCCTTGACGTGGGCGACCTGGTCGCCGGTGCGTCCGAAGCGGCGCTCGCGGCGGGCGTATTCCTCGATCGCCTGCTGCAGGCAGCTCTGATCAAAGTCTGGCCACAGGGTGTCGGTAAAATAGAGTTCGGCGTAAGCAACCTGCCATAGCAGGAAATTGCTGATGCGCAACTCGCCGCCAGTGCGAATGAACAGATCCAGTGGCGGCAGCTCGGCCAGACTCATCCAGTGGCCAAGCAGTTTTTCGTCGATTTCGTCGGCGCGAAATTCGCCGCGCGCCACCGATTCCGCAGCCTTGCGCGTTGCCTGCACGATGTCCCAGCGGCCGCCGTAATTCACCGCCACGTTCAGATGTAGCTTGTCGTTGCCGGCGGTATGCGCCATGGCCTGGTTCATACGCTGGCGCAGCGGGCCATCAAAAGCGCTGAGGTCGCCGGCGAAGCGCATGCGCACACCATGGCCATGCAGCTCGTCGACCTCTTTATCCAGCGCGCGGATAAACAGCTCCATCAATGCGCCGACCTCGTCCTGTGGACGCTGCCAGTTCTCGCTGGAGAAGGCGAACACGGTCAATGCCTCTACGCCCTGGCGCAGGCAGCCTTCCACCACCTCGCGCAGGGCTTTGCGGCCGGCGTTGTGACCGAAACTGCGCGGGCGATGGCGTGCCTTGGCCCAGCGGCCGTTGCCATCCATCACGATGGCGATGTGGCGCGGAATCCGCGCAGCCGCCTCGGCGCCGGTCATAGGGCTAAGCGTGATGGCGCTCAGAGCGCCATCAGCTCCTCTTCCTTGGTCTTGACGACAGCGTCGACGTCCTTGACGAAACGATCGGTCAACTTCTGGATCTCGTCTTCGGTACGGCGCTCATCGTCCTCGGTGATCTGCTTGTCCTTGAGCAGGTCCTTGACCTTCTGCATCGCATCGCGGCGCACATTGCGGATGGCAATCTTGGCGTCCTCGCCTTCATGCGCCACGTGCTTGGCGAGTTCCTTGCGGCGCTCTTCGGTGAGCGGCGGCATGTTCAGGCGGATCACGGTGCCCGCCGTGGTCGGCGTGATGCCGATATCCGACGCCAGCAGGGCCTTCTCGACAGGGGCTACGAGGCTCTTGTCGAATGGCGTGATGATGATCGAGCGTGAGTCGCCCAGTGATACCGAGGCGACCTGATTGAGTGGCGTGTCCACCCCATAGGCGGGCACCTTGATGCCATCCACCAGTGCCGTGCTGGCGCGGCCGGTTCGTAGGCGGGTCAGGCTGTGCTTGAGCGAGTCGATGCTCTTTCCCATGCGGGTCTGGGCATCGGTCTTGATGTCGTTAAGCATGGGAAATCACCCTTGAGCGTGCTAGCCCGCAAGTATAGCAGGCGAGGGCCGGCGGTAAGCCCGCGGTACCGGCCCTTCAGAGACGACGCCGGCGGGCTCAGTGAGGCGGTTTATTGGTCTGAGACCAGGGTGCCGATCTGCTCGCCACGCATGATGCGCATGAGGTTGCCCGGCACCGTCATGTCGTAGATGCGTAGCGGCATGCCATGGTCCCGGCACAGGGCAATGGCGGCGGTGTCCATCACGGCCAGCTTGCGCTCGATCACCTTGTCATAGGTGAGGTGGTCGTAGCGGGTGGCATCGCTATGGCGAGCCGGATCGGCGGTATACACGCCGTCGACCTTGGTGGCCTTCATCAACAGGTCTGCGCCGACCTCCACGGCCCGCAACGCGGCGGCCGAGTCGGTGGTGAAGAACGGATTGCCGGTACCCGCGGCGAACAGCACGATTCGGCCTTTCTCGATATGGCGGATGGCGCGGCGGCGGATGTAGTCCTCGGCCACGTCGTGAATCTGGATGGCGCTCATCACCCGGGCGTAGCCGCCGCGACGCTCAATCGCGTCCTGCATGGCCAGTGCATTCATCACGGTAGCGAGCATGCCCATGTGATCGCCGGTGACGCGGTCCATGCCCGCGGCGGCGAGTCCGGCGCCGCGGAAGATATTGCCGCCGCCGATGACCAGGCCGATCTGTATGCCGGCCTTCTGAATCTCAATGATTTCGTCGGCCAGGCGGCCGATGACTTTGGGGTCGATGCCGTAGTCGGCTTCGCCCATCAGCGCTTCACCGGAGAGTTTGAGCAGGATACGGCGGTACTTAAGCTGGTCGCTCATGAGATCTCCGGATTGTGTGTGGCAAAACGCGCGTATTGTAGCGACAGCGCGAATCATGCGTAAGCTCAGACTGCTTGCCTGAGTTATCGCCAGACGCATCGTATTCATGCGCGACGTCATGGGCTGGGCCGTATATCAGTCCAAACCCGGTTTTTGCGTTCCGCATGAAAACATGCAGCGGAAAATATCGCGCAAAAGAAAAGCCGCGGTTGTCCGCGGCTTTTCTCGATGGCAGCAGTAGCACGAGGCTTAGAGCTGCATCGCCTTCTGCACTTCGGCCAGATAGTCTTCCTGCACCTTCTCGATGCCTTCGCCCACGGCCAGACGGACCACGGCGACAACATCGGCTCCTTCCTTTTTCAGCGCGTCGCCGACGGTGACGTTGGTGTCCAGCACATACGGCTGGCCGACCAGGGTCACTTCCGAGACGATCTTGTTGATCTTGCCGGAGATGATCTTGTCGAGGATGTCAGCAGGCTTGTTCTTTTCCTTCTCCGACATGGCGGCCAGCGCGATGTCCTTTTCCTTCGCTACGAAGTCGGCCGGGACGTCCTCAGCCTTGACGTAAGGCGGATTCATCGCAGCGACGTGCATGGCGATGCCCTTGGCCAGCTCTTCCGAGCCGCCCTTGAGCGCCACGATCACGCCGATCTTGCCGCCGTGCGAGTAAGTGGCCAGCGGGCCGTCGTTCTCGACGCGGGCCACACGGCGCACTTCGATCTTCTCGCCGATGGTCGCGGTCTTGGCCTTGGAGGCCTCCTCGATGCTGGTGTGGCCCGGGATGGCGGCAGCCTTCACGGCCTCGATCTCGGAGACACCGGCTTTCAGGATGGCTTCGGCGACGGCGTTGGTGAACTCGACAAATTCGCTGTTCTTGGCGGCGAAATCGGTCTCGCTGTTGACCTCGACCAGCACGGCTTTGCCGCCGGCCTGGGCGGTGGCCACACGGCCTTCGGCGGCTACGCGGTCGGCCTTCTTGTCAGCCTTGGCCAGGCCGGTCTTGCGCAGATGCTCGATGGCGGCTTCGATGTCGCCATTGGTCTCGGTGAGCGCCTTCTTGCAATCCATCATGCCGGCGCCCGAGCGCTCACGCAGCTCGCCAACCAGTTTTGCGGTAATAGCAGTCATCTGGGTTCCTCAAAATCTTTGAAACGCCCCGGCCGTTGCCGGCCGGGGCAGGGATGGCTTACTCGCTGTCCGGCTCGCCGTCCTGGCGGGCGCGGCCACCACGACCACCGTCACGGCGCGGAGCACCAGCACCCTTCTTGGCCGGGCCACGGTTGTCGCGGCGCGGCGGGGCGGCCTTGCGCTCGTCCTTGGCGACCGGGTTGCCTTCTTCGTCGAGTTCGACGAATTCGTTGGCATCACCCTGGGCGGCGGCGGGAGCGGCAGCCTTGCCTTCGAGGATCGAGTCGGCGGCAGCGCGGGCGTACAGCTGGATCGCGCGGATGGCGTCGTCGTTGCCCGGGATGGCGTAGTCCACCAGCTCCGGGTTGTAGTTGGTGTCGACAACCGCGATCACCGGAATGCCGAGCTTCTTGGCTTCCTGAACGGCGATGTCTTCGTGGCCGATGTCGATGATGAACAGCGCGTCGGGCAGACGGTTCATGTCCTTGATGCCGCCCAGCGAGTTCTCGAGCTTGTCGCGCTCACGACGGCGGGCCAGCACTTCGTGCTTGACCAGCTTGTCGAAGCTGCCGTCGGTCTCGGCGGCTTCCAGCTCCTTGAGGCGGGCCACGGACTGCTTGACGGTGCGGAAGTTGGTCAGCATGCCGCCGAGCCAGCGGGCGGTGACGAACGGCATGCCGGCGCGTGCGGCTTCCTCGGCCAGGGCCTCGCGGGCGGAGCGCTTGGTGCCGACGAACAGCACGGTGCCACGCTTCTGGGCCAGGCCCGACAGGAAATTCATCGCGTCGGTGAAGAGGGGGAGGGTCTTTTCCAGATTGATGATGTGGATCTTGCCGCGGGCGCCAAAGATGTACGGAGCCATCTTCGGATTCCAGTAGCGGGTCTGGTGACCGAAATGCACGCCAGCTTCGAGCATTTGGCGCATGGTGACTTGAGCCATGGTGTTACTCCTTCATTGGGCCTTGTGTAGGTGGCCCGGGGGGTTGGGACCTCCACGCATCCCCGGCTTCGACCGCGGGCGTTCCGTGCCCCCTTGGGGCGTAGTGGAAACGACTGCGGCACCCCGAAGGCGGTGTCGACGCGTGTGTGGCGTTGGTTTGTCCCTATTGGGTTGCCAATCAGGGACTTGGGTGATCATGCCGCAGCGCGGTTACAATCACTTTTCGCTTTGCGAAGGCCGTTGGGACTGTAAAAACAGTTACATGCGGTCAGCAAAACTCCGAAATTATAGCCGGCACCCCGGCTGAGCGGCAAGCAGCCGGCGGATCCGTTGAACCGCAGGGCTTGCGACGCCATTTGAGTGGAACTATGGCCGTTACCCTGAAATCACCCGCAGACATCGAAGGCATGCGCGTAGCCGGCAAGCTGGCTGCCGAAGTGCTGGCCATGCTCAAGGAGCATGTGAAGCCCGGCGTCACCACCGAGGACCTGGACCGCCTCGCCTACGAACACATCGTCAACGTGCAGAAGGCCACGCCGGCCAACGTCGGCTACAACGGCTTTCCCAAGACCTTGTGCACCTCGGTCAACCACGTGATCTGCCACGGCATTCCCAGCCCGGGCAAGGTGCTGAAGGAAGGCGACATCGTCAATCTCGACGTCACCGTCATCAAAGACGGCTGGCATGGCGACACCAGCCGCATGTACTTCGTCGGTACACCTTCGGTGCTGGCCAGGCGCCTGGTGGAGACCACCCACGAGGCGATGATGCTGGGCATCCAGGCCGTGCGCCCCGGTGCGACCCTGGGCGATATCGGCCACGCGATCCAGAAGCATGCCGAGGCGGCCGGTTTCTCGGTGGTACGCGAGTACTGCGGCCATGGCATCGGCAAGGTCTACCACGATGAACCGCAGATCCTGCATTACGGCAAGCCCAGTACCGGCCTGGAACTGAAGAAGGGCATGACCTTCACCGTCGAACCCATGGTCAATGCGGGCAAGCCGCAGACGCGTCAGTTGCCGGATGGCTGGACCGTTGTGACCAAAGACCATTCGCTGTCGGCTCAGTGGGAGCACACCATTGCGGTGACGGATGACGGCTTTGAAATCTTGACGCCCTGGCCGGATGCCTGAACCAAGGGAGTAGGCGCGTCGGGCGAAGGTGCGTGGCAGACTTGCGCTACGTCTTCACTCAGCCCTGACTGATTCGCCATGCCTCTCGCTATCGTGCTTCCGCCCTTGCCCCGCCTGCCTACGGCGGTGCCACGCTCGGGCGTGTCGACGGAGGCCCGCCGCGCGCTGCGGCAGTTGCTGGGCGATGTGGACCGCGCATTGGCCACGGCCTTTCGTGATGGAGCCGACGCCAGTGCGCTGGCGCGGCGTCGCGGCGATTCGGTCGCTCGCATCGTGGTGCATGTATGGACGGCCTGCCTGGGCGAAGTGAGCGGCGCCGCGTTGTTTGCGGTGGGCGGCTTCGGTCGCGGCCTGCTGTTTCCCTGTTCGGATGTGGATTTGCTGGCGCTGGTCGAGCAGGCCGAGCCAGCCCGTTTGCGCGCGCTGGAACAATGTTTCGCCACCTTGTGGGATATCGGCCTGAAAGTGGGGCACGCCGTCCGCGATCCAGCGCAATGCCGCGCGCTGGCCGAACACGACGCCAGTGTCTTCACCAGCCTGCTCGACGCACGGCGACTGGTCGGTGATGCGGCGCTTGAGGAAAGCCTCAAGGCGATTGTCGACGATCCTGCCCTGTGGCCGCCTGCCGCCTACCTCGCGGTGCGTCTGGCCGAGCGCGACGCGCGTCATGCGCGCTACAACGACACGGCGTACAACCTGGAGCCGAATCTGAAGGACGGCCCCGGCGGCCTGCGCACGCTCGATGCGTTGCGTTGGCTGGGACGTCGCCTGGCGCACGCAGACGACTTCGACGACATGGTCGACGAAGGTCTGCTCGATCCCGCCGAGCGCTCCACGCTGGAGGAGGCGGAAGCCACGCTGCGCCGTTATCGCTTTGCGCTGCATCTGGAAGCGGGGCGTGCCGAAGAGCGCCTTCTGTTTGACTACCAGCGCGCACTCGCTGCGCAGCTGGGCTTCGAGGACGAGCACGAAAAAAATCTCGGCGTCGAGCAATTCATGCAGGGCTACTACCGTGCGGCCAGCCAGGTCGAGCGCCTCGGCGTACAGATCGCCGAGCGCTTCGAGGAAATGCTGGAGCCGCCGGCCGAGCCGCAGCCGGTGGGTGAGGATTTCCTGCGTTACGGGTCGCGCATCGCCGTGCGCGATCCTGATCTGTTCGTGCGCCGCCCCGCAGCGCTGGTGGAGGTGTTCACCTTGCGCCTGGGTGAATCGGGCATCGTAGGTTTCACTGCCGAAACGATGCGGCGTATCCATCAGGCCACGGCGCACTTCGGTGTTTCGCTGGCGGATCATCCCGAAGTCATGGCTGCCTTCCTGAAGCTGCTGCGCATGGGCGCGCAGGCCGAGGAAGCGTTGTGGCGAATGAACCGGCACGGGTTGCTGGCTGCGATCCTGCCGGCTTTCGGCAAAGTGTTCGGGCGCATGCAGTACGACCTGTTCCACGTCTACACCGTGGACGAACACACGCTGCGCGTCTTGCGCAACGTGGCGCGCTTCGCCGACCCGGCGGCGCGTGGCGAATTCCCGATCGCCTGTGGCATCTGGCCCACCTTGGAAAAACCGGAATTGCTGCTGCTTGCGGCCTTGTTCCACGACATCGCCAAGGGCCGCGGTGGCGATCATTCCGTGCTCGGCGAGGAAGACGCGCGCGCGTTCTGCGCCAAGCTCGGGCTGCCGTTCGAAGACATTGAACTCGTCGCGTGGCTGGTGCGCTGGCATTTGCTGATGAGCGTAACCGCGCAGCGTCAGGACATTACCGACCCGGAAGTGGTGCAGCGTTTCGCCGAGGCGGTCGGCGACCGTGCGCGGCTGGATCTTCTTTACCTGCTGACCATCGCTGACATCATCGGTACCAGTCCCAGGTTGTGGAATGCCTGGAAGGATCGCCTGCTGGCGGACCTCTATACGGCTACCCGCTATGCGCTGGCCAGCGACGACGATCTGCCGCGCGATGCCGCGGACCGCGTGAAGGAATGCCGCGAAGCGGCGCTCGCGCTGCTGTTGACCGAGGGATTTCCCGAAACCGCCAGTCTGCGTGTATGGACGGATTTCCCCGAGCAAAGCTTCTTGCGTCATCGCCCCGAGCAGATTGCCTGGCAGACTGCGGCCATTTTGCGTTCGCACGGTGCTACACCGTTGATCGAAGTGCATCCGCTGTCAGTGCGCGGCACTACCGAGCTATTCGTTTACACGCCGGATCGCGACGGCCTGTTCGCCGCGGTAACGGCCATGCTCGATCGCCTGCATTTCTCGGTGATGGAAGCGCGCATTCTCAACAGCCGCAACGGCATGGCCCTGGATACGTTCCTGCTGCTGGAGGCCGACAGCCAGCAGCCTGCCAGCGCCGACCGCGCCGAAGAGCTCAGGCAGCGGCTGCATCGCGCACTGTCGCAACCCGGGCACACGCACCAGCCGTCCCGACGCAACATGTCGCGCCATCTTAAGCATTTTCAGGTGGTGCCCAAGATCGCCTTCAGCGCCGCGGGCGACCGTACGCGCCTCTCGCTGATCTGCAGCGATCGTCCGGGTCTGCTGGCGGCGGTGACCCAGGCCATGATGGAGGCCGAGGTACGTGTGCACGACGCGCGCATCGCAACGTTCGGCGAGCGCGTGGAAGATTTTTTTCTAATCAGCGACCGCCGCAATGCACCGTTGAGTCTGGCGCAGCAGGACCGCCTGCTGCACGCGTTGCTCGGGCGATTGGGGACGGCCAAACGCGCGGGGTAAGCGACGGGCGGCGAAGACGCCAGTTCGTGGGCTCATATCGTCATAGGGGCCTTGGCATTTGCTATCCGCCCCTCGTTCCTGGCGTCCAATCCCGTTAGCATGGCCGGGTTATTCGTCAGATATCCGAACCCACCATGCAAAGCATCGAATCCCTGATCAACGACGCCTTCGAGCGTCGCAACGACCTCACCCAGTCGGAAATCGACACCCATCTGCGTCCCGCCGTGGAGCAGGTGCTTGAACTGCTCGAATCCGGCGAGCGCCGCGTGGCCGAGCCGGATGGCAAGGGTGGCTGGACGGTGAATCAGTGGATCAAGAAAGCCGTGTTGCTGTACTTCCGCATCAACGGCAATCGCGTGGTCGATGGCGGTCCGGCGCTGGCTTTCGACAAAGTGCCGCTGCGCTTCGCGCACGGCAACGACTCAGAGTTGCAAGGCCTGGGCGCACGCGTTGTGCCTGGCGCGCTGGTAAGGCGCGGCGCGCACGTGGCGAAAGACGCAGTGCTGATGCCAAGCTACGTCAATATCGGCGCCTACGTGGGCGCCGGCACCATGGTCGATACCTGGGCCACGGTCGGTTCCTGCGCGCAGATCGGTGCAGGGGTGCATCTTTCCGGCGGCGTCGGCATCGGCGGTGTGCTGGAACCGCTGCAGGCCAATCCGACCATCATCGAAGACAACTGCTTCATCGGCGCGCGCTCCGAAGTGGTGGAGGGCGTGGTGGTAGAGAAGGGCAGTGTGATCGGCATGGGTGTGTTCCTCGGCCAGTCCACCCGCATCTACAACCGCGCCACCGGCGAAGTCAGCTACGGTCGCGTGCCTGCGGGCAGCGTAGTGGTGGCCGGCAGCCTGCCATCGAAGGATGGCTCGCATAGTCTCTACGCCGCCATCATCGTCAAGCAGGTGGACGAGAAGACGCGCGGTAAGACCGGCATCAATGAACTGCTGCGGAGTGCGGAATGAGCCTCACGCTCTACGGCCTGCCGAACTGCGATACCTGCAAAAAAGCGCGCAACTGGCTCAACCGTTTCGAGGTCGCGCATGCCTTTGTCGACTATCGCGCCAACCCGGTTCCCGCCGCCACGCTGAAAGACTGGGCGCAACAACTCGGCGGCTGGGAGAAGCTGGTCAACAAGGCCGGCACTACCTGGCGCAATCTGCTGCCACAGCGCAAGAATCCCGAAAGCGACCCTGAGTGGACGCTGCTGCTGAAGGAATATCCCGCGTTGGTCCGCCGCCCCGTTGTGGTGCAGGCCGATGGTTCGGTCAGCGTGGGCTTCAGCGATAACGGCTTCAAGAAACTGTTCGTGCGCTGACGTGCCGCTGCGTCTCTCGAAA
Organism: Dyella sp. OK004; assembly: GCF_900114495.1. Lineage (GTDB taxonomy): Bacteria > Pseudomonadota > Gammaproteobacteria > Xanthomonadales > Rhodanobacteraceae > Dyella_D. The sequence goes on from NZ_FOZI01000006.1 coordinate 72,995, forward strand.
ATCGTGATGGTCGCAGCACTTGCTCTGCTGATCAGCCTGGTGGCTCTCGGCAATATCACCGACTACGGCACCAATTTCAGCTTTGTTCGGCACGTACTGGCGATGGATACGATTTTCCCGGACTCCGGCATTCACTATCGCGCGATCGCCTCGCCATTGCTGCAGCACAGCGCTTATGTGCTGATCATCGCCGTGCAGGTGATCACAGCGGCACTTTGCTGGGTTGGGATGTGGCGCATGTGGCGTCGCCGCCACGCGCCAGCGGCCCTGTTTCAGCGATCGAAGGGGCTGGCAGTGATGGGGCTGAGCTCAGGCGTGGCGCTGTGGTTGGTGGGCTTCATGGCGATCGGCGGCGAGTGGTTCGGCATGTGGATGTCTTCGCAGTGGAACGGCATCGAGACATCGTTCCGGCTAGTGGCATTGTTGCTTGGTGCGCTGATCTATCTTGGGCAACGCGAAGCCGAGCCGGAGTGAGCCGGCCGCACGCCGTGGCCATGGCATCGACAGCGCTCAGCGGCGGGGCCTAGCCTACGCGGGCCGCAAACGTTTCATCTTCAAGGAATGCCATGTCTGCCGTGTTCGATCTCACCGCTGAATTGATCCGTCGTCCTTCGGTCACGCCTGATGATGTGGGTTGTCAGGCGTTGTTGGCCGAGCGGCTCGCCCGGGTGGGCTTTACCGTGGAGCACTTGCGTTACGGCGAGGTCGACAATCTGTGGGCCACACATGGCGAAGGCGGCCCCTTGCTGATGTTTCTCGGTCATACCGACGTGGTTCCTACGGGACCCGTCGGTCAGTGGCAAAGCGACCCGTTCGAGCCGGTCGTGCGCGACGGTCACCTCTACGGCCGCGGTGCGGCTGACATGAAAGGTTCGGTCGCGGCTATGGCAGTGGCGTTGGAGCAGTTTGTAACGGCGCATCCGGATCATCGCGGGCGCGTAGGCTTTCTGATGACCAGCGACGAAGAGGGACCGACCAATCTCGATGGCGTACGCCGGGTTGCTGAGCATCTTCGTAGCACCGGGGAGCGCATCGACTGGTGCGTGGTGGGCGAGCCTTCATCGAAAACGACGCTGGGCGATCTGATTCGCGTAGGGCGGCGTGGTTCGCTTTCTGGCACCCTGACGGTGCACGGCGTGCAAGGCCACGTGGCCTATCCGGAGAAGGCGAAGAACCCTATTCATGCCTTTGCACCTGCGCTGGCCGAGCTGGCGGCGGAACGTTGGGACGAAGGCAATGCGGATTTCCCGTCGACGTCATTTCAGGTATCCAACCTCAATGCCGGCACCGGCGCCAGCAATGTGATTCCGGGCACGCTCACTGCGTTGATTAACTTCCGCTACAGCACGGCCAGCCGTGCCGAAGATCTGCGTGCGCGTACCGAGGCGATGCTAAGCAAGCACGGCCTGGATTATCGGATCGACTGGAATCTCTCAGGCGAGCCCTTTCTCAGCCCGGCGGGCGGCGCGCTGCGCGACACCGTGGTAGACGTGTGTCGCGAGCTGTGCGGCATCGAGCCGGAACAGAGTACTGGCGGTGGCACCTCGGATGGACGCTTTATCGCTCCGCTGGGCGCCGAAGTCGTGGAGTTGGGGCCGGTCAACGCAACCATCCACAAAGTGGATGAGTGCGTTTTGGTGAGCGATCTCGAAAAACTTCCTAGCTTGTATCAGGCCATCTGCGAGCGCCTGCTGGGGTAAGTGCCGCAGCAACGGCGCACTATGGGTGCACCGTTGCAAAGAGCCCACCTTATTTGGCGGGCTTGGCGCCAGCGGGAGCACCTGCCGGCGCAGCCGGTGGCGGAGTGGCAGGGATAGCGCGGACCACATAACCCACCGGCGACCAGCCGCTGGGAGTCTTCGCCAGCGAGACGGTTTCCAGCGTGGGCGCCGTGGCGTGCTTGGCGGCGAAGGCCACGTTCAAGTACTCGCCGGGCGGAAGGCCATTGGGATTCTCCACGCGGCCGATCTGCAGCCAGGTGCGGCTTTGGGTGGCACCGAACTGTTTTTTCAGGCCATCGACGTATTTGCTCCAGTCCGCCTTGCTCACGCTCTTTTGCATCGCCGGATTGCTGGCCTGCCACATGGCATCGGCCTGGTCGCGATCTGCCTGCGCCGCCCAGTTGGTGGCGGTGGTAACGGCGCTGTCCAGCGACGTTGATTGCTGCGCGTGGGCTTGGCCGACACTCAGTAGGGCGGCGAACGCACATGCGGGCGCGAGACGTTTGACGGCCGTTTGAATGGTGCGAGACCGTGTCTTGTTGATTTCCATGTCAATGCTCCTGAAGAAAGGTAGGCCATATTGATCGTGCAGCCCGATGGCCTGTCCGAGTTGCTGCACACCTATCCCATCATCTGGTGAAAATTTTGGATAGCCTTTTTGGACGTCCAAATGATTATTTGTGCCGCGAATACCGCTGAATTCAACGATTCCACATGGATGAGTCCGAGTTCGTCGCGTGATCGCGACAAGTTCAATGCGCCTTGCCTGGCTCCAGCATCAAACTGTGCTGACCGGGTCCGGGCAACAGCGGCGTAGGGCGTCCATTGACCCAGTCGTCGTTGCCTGCGCCGTAAAACGGCGATAGCGGGTTATCGCTCTGGCCACCCGGCATGTGCAGGATGCTTTGCGCCTCGTGCCCTGGCATCGCATCGATACGTTCGGAGGCGCCGAAGCCGGGCTTGGCGACGCGCGGCATGTTGTCGTCGCCGGCAACCGGTTCGTCCGGCATATCCAGCAGGCGGCCGACGAAGCCCGGCAGTGCGCGCGACAGGGGATGCCTGATGGAGGTGCGGTTCACCTCGCCCCAACTGCGTGCGGCGAGACCGCCAGGCTGCTGGCCGAGTTCGTCGACCACTTTATGCGCGGCATCGAGCAGCAGGACGTTCCAGTCGGCGTAACGGGAGTCCAGCAAATGCATAGGGCGCTCCCGCACCATGGCCCATACGGCTGCTTCCGGGTTACCGGGGTGAGGCCAGGTGAAATCGCTGTGCTGCTGCTTCACCTGCGCCACGAAGGGCGCAAGCACTGCTTCATGCACTTTGCTGCGGAAGGCGCGCACGAGGCGGTAGTCCACGCTGTCGATCGCCGCGCGTCCGCGCCACGATGCAGTGAGCTGGCGCAACTGTTCGAACGCGGGGTCGTGCGTGCCCTGCAGCGTGTCCTGCAGCAGGCGCTGCCAGCGCGTCAGCAGCACGGCGCGATGGTCGAGCTGGATGTCGAGCAGGTTGCCGGGTGCAAAGCTGTTGCGGGCACGCAAATCGTCACGGATCTGTTGAGCGCGGGCGCCGAGGTCATGTCCACCTTCGCCGAGCAATTCCAGATCGGCGCCATCGACGGTGCGGTTGTTGGCGGTCCATAGACGCCCGTCGGTGGGATGCTCGATCCGCGGATACTGCCCGGGTGCTGCCCAGCCCTGCCAGCCAGTGCCGGGTTGCGACCAGTCAGCGGGCAGTAGCGGATCGAAACCAGTGCGCAGCGGGATGCTATTGCCGGTAACGGTCCAGCCGATATTGCCGGCGCTATCGGCCGCGAGCAGGTTCTGCGGTGGCATACCCATGCGCGGTGCGAGGTCCAGCGCAGCCGTAACACTGGTGGCGTGTTCCAGCTGCATCATCTCCAGGTTGTAGGCGCGCGGCAGATCGGCGATCCATGCCAGCGCCAGCGGGGTGCCGTCGGCGTCCTTGGCCAGGATCGGTCCCCAGCGCGTGCTCTCGACCTTGAGCGTTCGCGATGGCTCGCCCTTGATGCGGATGATCTCATCGTGCGTTTCGATGGCCGCCCAGCCTTCGGGCACCTTGTAGCGCGTCGCGTTATCAGGATCGCGCAGTACGCGCACCCAATCCAGCCAGTCGCCATAGCTGTTGGTGAAACCCCAGGCGACCTGTCCGTTGGAGCCCGCGATCAGTGCGGGCGTGCCGGGCAGGGTGACGCCGACGGCATCGCGCTGCCCATTGGGCGCGGCGGAATCGGCATAACGCAAACGCGCGCGGAACCAGATGTTCGGCACGCGCAGACTTAGATGCATGTCGTTGGCGAGAATGGCCGCGCCGCTCTCAGTAAGGTTGCCAGCGACAGCAAAGTTGTTGCTGCCGGGGAGCGACTGATCCAACGCGGGCGCCAGTGCGGCGGCCAGCGCACGCGCATCTGCCTGCGATGCGGAGGGCAGGTCGCGTAGATTGAAAACATCCTCGCCCGGAATCACCGGTGGGCGTGACAGATCGCCTTTGAGCGGTGCCTCCCAGTCGGGGTCGGGCGAAAGCAGGAAATCGACCAGCAACTTGGGCAGCACGGAACGCATTTGCGCGAAACTGAGTTCGCGCTCATTGCGCCCATCGCCGTTCAAATCCAGATACATCGCCGCGATGACCAGAAAACTGTCCTGCGGATGCCACGGCTGTGGTTGCGTGCCGAGTAGAAAGTATTCCCAAGGCTTCACGTGCAGATCGGCCAGTCCTTTATTGACGCCGGCGGTGTAGCGGTCCAGTACGTTCTTCTGATCGGGCGGAAGTTGCGCATACGCCGCCTCGGCGGTGGCGCGCAGGCGATGGCGGCGATGGTTGAGGTCGGTGTCGACCGCGGCGGGACCGACCAGCTCGGCCAGTTCACCGGCGGGCAGGCGGCGCATCAGATCCATCGCAAAATAGCGTTCTTGCGCATGCACATAGCCCAGCGCGAAGCTCACATCGTCACGGTTCTTGCCCTGTATCGTCGCCGTGCCCAGCGCGTCGCGGCTGATGCTCACGCTGTCCTGCAATCCGGCGTCGGTCACCGCGCCATCCAGCTTCGCGCGGCTGCCGGCCAACAGATACCAGCCTGTCGCGAGTACGCCGATCAACAGGATCAGCAGGGTCAGGAACAGGAGGCGCAGCCAGCGGAAGCGTCGTGGGGTCGTCATCGAACCGGCAGCCTCTGGAGGGAGTGCAGCGAGTGTACCCGCGCTGCGGATCCGGTCCATGACGCAGGGCAATGCGATGGCTGTAGGAGCGCACCCTGTGCGCGAAAGCCCCGCGCAGCAGGGCCGGTTTTGCAAAGCGCGGCCCTCTCGGGCTGTTTCGCGCACAGGTAGGTGTCAGGGCTTCTCGCTGGTAAAGACGGCGAAGATGCCTGCGTAGGGCTTGACCATGAAGGTCGGCGCGCCGGCGTAGCCGTCGCCATCCACATAGAACTGCGAGATGGTGCCATCCAGATACAGCGCGTCGCGGCAGCCGAGTTCATCGCGGAACAGGCGGGCGAAGGTATGGAAATTCACTGGCGCCTCGCTCACCGCGAAGATCACTTTATGCGGTGTTTTGGCGCACACGCCGCTGCGCCATTTCAGGCTGGCGGAGTCGTCGACGAAGCGGTCGTTGACCTGGCCGTTGATTAACAGCATCGGCCCTGACTGGGTGGCCCATTGCGCAGCTTTTGCATCCGTCTTGAAGTCGGTGCTGGCGCGCACAGCCGCGGTGCCATCTGGATAAATCACGAAGACACCGTTGGGCTGGATCGAGAAATTACCCGCCGCCGGATTGCCACGCACCAGGTTCAGCGGCACCAGTGTCTTGCCGTGTTCCACATACAGGCCCAGCGGGGCGAACTGGCGGTCGTAGATACCCGCATTGGCGGCGAACAGCAGGCGCCGGTCGTGCGCAATGCCCCATTGGCGCAGGGTTTCAATGTCGCCATAGGGCTGGCCGCCCTCCGGGTCCTTCCAGTGCAGGCTCAGCGCCTCGCGGTCCAGGTCCACGCTGACCACCCGGAAAGTCTGGCTGTCGAACACCACATCATCGCTGTCCACCGCCTGCGCTTGGCGCGAGCAGCCGGCAAGGCCGCCCAGCAGGGCCAGGATTATGAGCCAGCACGGGAGCAGTCCGCGGCTAAGCGGGCGGTGGATGGCGAGGGCTGACATAAGCCGATGGTCGCCGGCCGGGTGCGATACGCGCAAGCCCGGTCGGCTGCGTCATTCAGTCCCAATGCGTAAACTGCTGTTTTTCGTTGCGCACCAGACCATGCCTTACACCCCCATTGTCGCCACGCTGGGCTATGTGCTCTCGCCAGATCGCCGCCAGGTACTGATGATCCACCGCAATGCGCGCCAGGACGATCTGCACCTTGGCAAATACAACGGTCTCGGCGGCAAGATGGAGCCGGGCGAGGACATCGCCGCTTGCATGCACCGCGAAATTCATGAAGAGGCGGGCATCCACTGCGAGTCCATGCAACTGCGCGGCACGCTCAACTGGCCCGGCTTTGGCAAGCACGGTGAGGATTGGCTCGGCTTCATCTTCATCATCGACCGCTATAGCGGCGAGCCGCACGCCGGCAACCACGAAGGCACGCTGGAATGGGTGGATGTGGATCGCCTGATGGAGCTGCCGATGTGGGAGGGCGATCGCCATTTCCTGCCTCTGGTATTCGATGGCGACCCGCGTCCGTTCCACGGCGTCATGCCTTACAAGGACGGCCGCATGCAGTCCTGGTCCTATACGCGGCTATGAGCGACGGTCTGGCGCTGCGGCGTATCGACATCGTCGCAGCGGTGATCCGCGACGACGAAGGCCGTGTGCTGTTGGTGCGCAAGCGCGGTGCGGCCGTATTCCAGCAGCCCGGTGGCAAGCGCGATGCGGGCGATCGCGACGATCTGCACACTCTGGCTCGTGAGCTGCAGGAAGAGCTGGGCTGCATCATGCAGCGCGACGGTGCCCGTTTGCTCGGCCGTTTCAGCGCGCCGGCAGCGAACGAGCCAGGCTGCACGGTCGAAGCGGTGATTTACGAAGTGAAAGCCGATGGCTCATTTGAAGCGCGGGCCGAGATCGAATCGCTGTGCTGGATCGATCCTGCGCAGCCGGGTGAACTGCCCATCGCACGGCTTAGCCGGGAGCAGCTATTGCCTTTGCTGGTTTGACTCGGCACCGACGGCGCTTGAGGTCGTAGTTGCCCACAGAGTGGGCTCCTGTATCAAGGGACCCGGCGTAGCGCTATGACAGCGTTAAGTCCACCGAAAGCAAACGAGTTGCTGATGGCCGCATGCACCGGCATCCGACGGGCTTCGTGAGGCACGTAGTCCAGATCGCAGGCCGGATCGGGGCCGAGATAGCCCAGCGTTGGCGGCACGATGCCGTCGCGCAGCGCGCCGATCACGGCAATCAATTCAAGAGCGCCGGCAGCGCCCAGGGCGTGACCGTGCATAGGCTTGGTGGAGGAGATCGCCAGTGCACGTGCATGCTCGCCGAACACCCGGTGGATCGCCCGCGTCTCGGTGCTGTCGTTGGCAATGGTGCCGGTGCCGTGCGCATTGATGTAGTCGACTTCGGAGGGCGACATCTCGCTGTCGCGCAACGCATTGACAATGGCGGTGGCCGCGCCCAGTTCGGACGGTGCAGCGATGTCGCCCGCGTCCGAACTCATGCCGGTACCGGTCAGCTCGGCCAGGATGTTGGCGCCGCGCGCCTGCGCCTGCTCCAGCGTTTCCAGCACGAACATGCCGGCGCCTTCGCCCAGCACGATGCCGCGGCGACCGCTGCTGAAGGGGCGGCAGGTATCCGGCGCCAGCACGCGCATAGCTTCCCACGCGCGCAAGGTGCCGAGCGTGATGCAGGCCTCGGTGCCGCCAACCACGGCCGCGTCCACCAGGCCGGCGCGGATCATCATCGCTGCCTGCGCGAACGCATGGTTGGATGAAGAGCAAGCGCTGGCCAGCGCGAAGGCCGGACCGGTGATGCCATGCACCATGCTGATCTGGCTCGCCGGCGCGTTCATCATCATGCGAATGATGCCGAGCGGATGGAAACGCCCGGAGTGCTCGCCATAAAGCTTCTCGTACTGGTCGTCGCGTGTCGTCTCGCCACCCACACCCGTACCCACCACCACCGCCGTGCGCGACGCGCGCTCACCCTCGAACGTCAGGCCGGATTGGCGGATCGCCTCGCGGGCCGCGACCAGCGCGTACTGACTCACCGGGTCGAGCTGGTTGAGCCGCGACTCGTCGAAGTAGTTGGACGGGTCGAAGTCGTTGACCTCGGCCGCGATACCGCCGTTGCGCAACTGGCCCGGCAGGATGTGATGGATCGGGCCGATACCGCTGCGGCCCTCGGTCATGGCCTTCCAGGTGGAGGGCGCATCGTGTCCGAGCGCGCAGATGGCGCCCATGCCGGTGATGACGAGACGGCGCATGTGACTTATTCGGTGCTCTTTTTCGTGGCGATCTGGCGCTCGACGGCGGCGACCAGCTGGCCCACGGTGCCGTTGTCGAAATCGGCATCTTCATTGGGCAGTTGGATGTCGAAGTGTTCCTCGATATCGAAGATCACCTCGATGGCGTCCAGCGAGGCGACACCCAGCTCCTTGAGCGTGGACTCGGGCTTGATGGTGTCGATGTCGATCTTCGCCTGTTTGGCGATGATCTCGAAGGTTTCCTGCTGTACGTTGCTCATGTTTGTTGTCCTGGATTCCATGGCGCCAAAAGTGAGGGTGCCGGCCCGGGGCCGATCATTTCAAGCCTGACGAAGTGTCGCCGCCTTGTCCAGAAATGCCGACGCTTGGGTGGGGTCCGGCGGGCATCCTGCATCGGTTGCCTTTCGTGAATCTTATGGGGGCGTTGCAGGGGGGGGGCGCCCTTCTGCCATGCGGGCTCATTCCTCCGGCCCGCATCGCCGCATAGAAACCCTGGCCCCCAAGGTCAAAAGCGAAGAAGCAGGAGCCGCCGGCACTGCTTTTACCCGTTGGGTCGTATGCTATGCGCTTACGCTTGGCGGAATCCCTTTGTGCGGTATCTCAATCAGCTCGAACCGGATGCGCTAGTCGCCGGGTTTGTCGAGCATCCCCCCATCGGTTTTCAAGTGCTGGAGGCGGCGGGGACGCCAGCCTTTGTGGCGTCGTTCGATCTGCTTACAACGGCGGATGCCGAGGTGCGGCAGCGGGTGATGCAGGCGCCGGGTTATCGATGGTGGGGGCGGCTGCTGCGCTGGCGCACCGCGTTTGTGGGAACCACGGTGTCGGAGTACGCGCTGTTTCCTCGCGCGGCCGACGCGACCGGTTTGCCGGGTCAGTTGCGTGCCCGCCTCGGCCGTGGGCAGCGCCTGATGATCGTAAAGGACATTCCGCAGGATTCGCCGCTGTGCGATGCCTCCAGTCGCGACTGGTCCGCACGTTTCGCTGCGGCCTGTCAGGCCGAAGGGTTTGTATTGCTGGAAGGGCAGGCGTTGGCATATGTGCCGATCGATTTCGCCAGCGAGGATGAATACCTCGCCCGGTTGTCATCGGGGCGGCGCAAGGATATTCGCCGCAAGTTGCGCAAGCGCGACGACGTAGAAGTGGAGGCCGTGGCCTGCGGCGACGCACGTTTCGCGAACGATGCGATGGTGGATACGTACTACCGTCTTTACGAGAACGTGTATGCGCAGAGCGAAATCCATTTCGACAAGCTCAGCCGCGATTTCTTTGCCGCGGTGCTTCGCGATGCCAGCCATGGAGGCGTCGCGTTCATCTATCACCACCAGGGTGAGATGATCGGCTGGAACCTGTGCTTCGTGGTTGATGGCAAGCTGATCGACAAATACGTGGGTTTTGTCTATCCGCAAGCACGCGAGCACAACCTGTATTTTACCAGCTGGTTCCATAATCTGGCCTGGGCACGCGACCAGGGGCTGACGCACTATGTGGCCGGTTGGACCGATCCCGAAATCAAGTCCTATCTCGGCGCGAGTTTTACCCTGACCCGGCACGCGATCTATTTGCGCAATCCGTTGTTGCGCATGTTGGCACGGCGGCTGGGGCGTTTCTTTGAAAGTGACAGTCAATGGGCGAAGCAGGGCAATGCGCAAACGTGATCCGCTGATTCTGGATTTCGACGGCTCGGTCGGCGAGATCCCCGGTGCCACGACCCTGCCGCTGGTCGACTGGCAGGAGGCGATCCGCTTTGGCTGCACCTTGCGCACCTTCGAACGCTTGCGTCGCCATCTCGACGCGAGTGCACCCGCTGACTACGGCACGGTGCTGATGGGGTCGGGCGACTATCACCACCTGACCTGGCCGTTGGTGGAGCGACAGCGTGCGCGTGGACCGTTCCAGCTGGTGGTGTTCGACAACCATCCGGACAACATGCGTTTCCCGTGGGGTATCCATTGCGGGTCATGGGTGCGCAAAGTGGCCATGCTGCCTTACGTCAGCCACGTGCATGTGGTTGGCATTACGTCGGGTGATATCGGTGCCAAGCACGCCTGGGAGAACTACCTGCAGCCATTGCGCGCGGGCAAGCTGAGCTACTGGTGCATGGACGTGGATGTTGGTTGGGCCGCGCGGCTGGGTCTGACGCATGCATTCCATCGTTTCGACGATCCCGATGCGCTGACCTGTGCCTTCATCCAGCAGTTGCGCCGTGCGCCGCAGGCTACGTATCTGTCGATCGACAAAGACGCTTTCAGCATCGACACCGCGCGTACCAACTGGGACCAGGGGCGCATCGAAGAGCATCACGCGATGACCATCATCGAGGCACTGCGCGGCCGCATTGTCGCCAGCGACATCAATGGCGAAGTCTCGGCTTACACCTATCGCACCTGGTGGAAGCGCCTGCTCAGCGGCATGGATGGCCAGGAGCCGATCCCGCAAAGCGAGCTGGATGCGTGGCAGATGCAGCAGCGTGCGTTGAATACGCGGCTGCTGGCTGCCATTGCGGAAAGCAGCGTTTGACGCATGGCGAGCGGCGTAGCCCGCCTGCGTTCAACAGTACGCGGAGAAAGCTGCGGTCTGCCGTTGCGTGAAGATCAAGCGCGGGAGGTCAGGTAGTCGTTAGTGCGCGTTCAAGCCTGCCGCAGATGGTCTCGAATTCGTCATCGCGCAACCACGGGCTGTTGGTGATGGTGAGCGAACGCGCGGCGAAGTCGCGGGCGTTGGGCAGGTCAGCGTCGGGCACGATGTCGCACAGATAGCCGTAGTCGGGCAGGGCGTGAATAAACAGGCGGCTGACGCCGAGGCCCGAAGTCCATAGCGTCTGTAGCGCCGCTTCGCGTGCTTTCTCGCTGGGCAAGGTAAGCAGCAGGAAGGGCCACACTCCCCGCGTGTTTTCGGCATCGCCGAACACCGTCACGCCCGGTAACTCACGCAGCTTTGCGATACGCCGTATGGCTTGCTGACGCGTGGTATCGATGAAGGCTGGCAAGCGCGCAAGGGCATGCGTGCCGACGGTCTGGCGCCAGCTGCCCAGTGGATGCAGCGGAATGTCTGGGCCGAAATCGTCGCCGACAGCCGCCACGGGGTCGCCTTCCGCCAGCGCTTTGCGCAGCGGATCCCCATAGGCCAGTGCAAGCAGGGACGGGCGATAGACCACGGCGTAGCCGATCAGCTCCAGCGCACGTTGCAGGCTCATGCGCCAACTGGGACGAATGACTTCCGCGCGGCTGCGTGCAAAAGCATCGCGCAGCACCGTATCGCGCGCGATCAGTACGCCGCCTTCATACAGGGTCAGCCCCTTGCCTACGGCCAGACTGAAGAAGCTGGCGTCACCGAGCAGGCCGACGCTGTGGCCGCCCTGTTGCGCACCCAGTGCTTGTGCGGCGTCTTCGAGCACATAAGCGCCGCAGCCATGGGCCAGATCCACAGCGAGTTGCACGTCGGCTACGCGGCCAGCGAGATGCGTCGGCACGATGGCCAGCGTGTCGTTGCCGCAGAGTGTGGCGAGCTGTGTGGCGTCCATGTCGAAATGATTGGGCGCGAGATCGCAGAGCCGTGGCTTGAGGCCTGCGCGATGGATCGCCCACGCCACCAGTGGGCAGGTCCAGGCGGGCACGATCACTTCGTGGCGGTCCGGCTGCAGCCTGTGCATGGCGGTCAATGCCACCACCATCGCGGCGGTGCCAGAGCATTCCAGTTGCACCTGTGCCACACCGAGCCACGACGCCATGCGTTCGGCGAATGACGTACCGCCTGGCAGCAGATCGCGGAAGCGCAGCGGCAGGCCGGCAGTGGGCGGCAGCTCGCGGCGCATGCGCTCAGTCTCCCGCGGCGACGCCCAACGCGCCCTTCGCTTCGGTAGGCGGATCGTTCTCGGGATGTGCGCCGGTTTCAGCGAACGCCAGACAGACGATGCCGGCGACGATCACCAGCGCGCCAATCACCCGCGACCAAGTCAGTGGCTCGTTGAACAGCCAGATCGAGAAGATCATCACGCTGACTACTTCCAGATGCGTCACCGCGAAAGCCGGACCGATCGGCGCGTGCTTGAGCAACGTCATCCAGGTGAAGAAGTTGCCGATGTAGCCGATCACCGCAAGGTAGATCCACGGATGGCCGAACACGCGCACGATCCACGCCCAGTTCGCTTCTGGCGGAAACGCGTGGTTGCCGGCGTATTTGAAGCTCAGCTGCACTACGGTGTCGAACGCCACCAGGATCAGGAAGCCGAAGAAATAGAAACGCCCCATACGAGCAGGCTTCGAGCGATCAGCCTCCACCGGCCACCCCCACAATGGCAACGCCGGCGGTGACCAGCAGAATGCCGGTGACGCGCAGCGGGGTGAGTTTTTCGCGGAACAGAATGCGTCCCGCGATCATGATCACCACGATATTGATCGAGCCGAGCAGCACGCCTTCCGACAGGTCGACCAGCGATAGAAAGGCGATCCACACCAGGAACTCGGCGACGTAGGAAACGATGCCCACCCACAACCACGGTCGCGACGCCATATAGCGCCAGCGCGCCAGGCCGTCACCCGCAGCCGGATCGCCGGCGGCAGCCTTGAAGGCGAGCTGGCCGACGGTATCGAGCGTGACGTTGAACAGCCACAGGAAGACAGCCAGGGGAGTCACGGAAACTCCTCAGGCCGCGGCGCGCGCGACGGGTTCGTAGGTGTCGGCGACCTTGCCGAAGAATTCGGCGGAACGGTCGATCAGGGTGCGACGCTCACGATCGATGGTGATCATGTGATAGCTGTCTTCCAGCAGCAGCATCTCCACCGGGCCCGACACCGAGCGCTCGACCAGGCGTGCATTGTCCACGCTCGCAATGTCATCTTCGGTGGCGTGCGCGATCAGGCAGGGCGCGGTCACCTTGGGCAGGTCGCGGCGAACCGCCGCGGCCATCTTGTACATCTCGGCCAGCGAAGGCCACGGATTGCCCGGCAGGCCGGCGGCCGCGCTGTCGCCACCCAGCATCAGCGAACTGATCTGCGCGCGGATGCGCTCGTCGCGCAGGCCGTAGGGTTCGGCTTCGTGCACCATCCACTTCTTGCCGATGCCGAGCTTGTTCGCCAGCGGCAGCAGGAACGAAAACTTGCCGTACCACGGCGTGGCCCAGCCGTCGTAGCGGAAGGTGGCGCCATATACGCCCACGCCCTTCACCCAGTCCGGATGATCGGCAGCGAGCTTGAGCGCGAGCACGGCGCCCATCGACAGGCCGGCAACGAACAGGTGGTCGACTTCCTTACGGTATTGCTCGGCGGCGGCTTCGACGCTGGCGTACCAGTCAAGCCAGTCAGTGGCGAGCAAGTCATCGGCGTCACCACAGTGGCCAGCCAGCTGCATGCCATACACGCTGAAACCGGCACGGTTCAGGCCCTTGCCGACCAGGCGCATTTCGGCCGGCGTACCGGTCAGGCCGTGGATCAACAGCACGCCGCTGCGGCCGCCCTCGAAGCGGAATTCGACATTCTGGATCACGGGCGGAAACTCAGCGGAGCGGCAACGGGCCGCAGGAAGGCAGGGTGGTTTATCAACATGGACGGCAGTCTGCCGGGCCACTCTTTCTAAGAACTTTCGAGGGTTACGTGCGGGACCGGCTTATGGCGGCGCCTGTCGAGAGATATTGCGTCGGGACTTGCTCAGCGCCCGTTGAAACGGCTGACACCGATGGAAAGACCGATGCCGCCGGTGGGATGGTCGCAGCTGCCGGTGCGCTGGGTGATGTTCACGGCGCCGGAGTTGTAGGTGCCCGAACCCCAGTGGTTTCCGGTCACCACGCCCATGCCGACGCTGCCGTGGACCTGGGGCTGGTTGTAGGTAGCGTCGTCGCAGCGCGGCCGCGCATCGGCTTCATCGTCGGCCGAGGTGCGGCCGCTGGTGTCGCCGTAATAGACGCCAGGAGCGGGGCGTGGCGGCGACTGGTTGCCGGAAGAAGCCACGCCTTTCGGCGGACTGGTTTTGGCCTGGGTGTCGCTGGCTTGAGACGTGTCATCGCTCTTGCTGTTGCTGTTGCTGTTGCTGTCGCTGGCGGTAGCGGCACTGCTGCTCGATGCCGGCACGCTGCCGGGCGGCAGCTTGAGGTTCAACGGAGCGGCAGTCTGCGCCTGGGCAGTAGCCATCAGCAAGCCGAGGGCGAGCGTGGCGAGAGTGAGCTTGGTGTTCATATGGACTCCGGGGACGCCTCCGGTAACGAGTGACCGGGGCTGGCGTGCACACCAGCTTCGATGTCGACTGGTAAAGCTAAGTTCCCTCTAGGGTACCTCGGCCGTCCACGCCTGATGGGCGAACTTGCGCTTTACCAGTGCTTCGGCCTGTTCCATTTCGTTCGAGCGGATTAGGTCAAGGTGCAGGCCGTGTCGGCTCCGAAAGGTTTCGATCATGCGTGCGATCACCGCTTCGCGCGGCAGGCCGGTCTGGCTGCGCAGGGGGTCGACCCGTTTGGCTGCGCTGGCCGTACCTTTGTCGGAGAGTTTTTCGCGGCCGATGCGCAACACCTCCAGCATCTTGGCCGCGTCGATGTCGTAGGCCATGGTGACGTGATGCAACACTGCGTTGCCGCGACGTGCCTGTGCGGCACCGGCGATCTTGCCAGCCTCCGAAGCGATGTCGTTGAGCGGCTGATACCACGCCTTGATGCCAAGATCGGCCAACGCTTCAATGACCCAGGCATCCATCAGGGCGTAGGCCTCCTGGAAGGACAGGTCTTCGACCAGGCTCAGTGGCGCGTAGATCGAATAGGTGATGGTGTTACCTGGTTCGATGAACATGGCGCCGCCACCGCTGATACGCCGTACCACCTCAATGCCGTGGCGCCGCGCCGCCACGCTGTCCACTTCGTTGCGCAGCGACTGGAAACGACCGATCACGATCGCAGGTGCTGCCCATTCCCATACGCGCAGCGTCGGCATGCGGTGGCCAGCGGCGACTTCGTCAGTCAGCACTTCGTCCAGCGCCATGTGCAAAGCCGGTGACTGCGGCGCGGTATGGATGAGCTGCCAGGAGTGGTCGCTCCATGCGCTGCGGCTCATGCATCCGCTCCCTCGTGCAGGGCGCGGCGTACGGCCACGGCGATGGCCTCGGGAGAGATGCCGTACATCAGCACGTCGGCAGCCAGCGAAGCCTGGATCGCGTTGGCGAGCGCAGCTTCGTTGGCGGTGGCGGGCTGGCCTTCGAGGGCGGCATTGATCGTATGCAGCGCGCTGTCCGGTTCCAGGAAAAAATCGCCGCTGAGCTGAACCTGTTGCAGGCGGCCGGCGTGGATTTCCAGATCGATCACCACCAGCTTGCCGCCGGGCATTTTGTATTCACCGTGCATGCGCACCTCGCCCGGCTTTCGCCGCGTTCGGGAGAGAGGCCAGAGCGTAGTCCTTCGCGCGTCTTGGCGGAGTGTTTTTGCAAGGCTCAAACGAAAACGGCGCCCCGGCTGAGCCAGGGCGCCGTTCATCGCAAGCAGCGACGTTCGCTTAACGGGTGGTTTCGATCCGCTCCACACGGCGCAGGCCGCGCGGCAGTACGCCGCCGCGCGTGGCGCGATTGCCGCCGAACTCCACCAGGTCGAACCAGCGTAGGGTGAGCTTGCGCTGCCCCGCATACAGCGTGACCTCGCCTTTGCCCTCGGTCACCACGGCCACGCCCGCGACGCGCTCGTCGCCGGAGCTGAGCTTGGCCTTGGGAATCTCGATCAACTTGTTGCCCTTGCCCTTGTCGAGTTCAGGCAGCTCGGCCACCGAGAACATCAACAGATGGCCTTCGGTGGTGACCACCACGATACGATCGCGCGCCGGATCGGCGCTGATCTGCGGTGCCAGCACCTTGGCGCCGTCGGTCAGGCTGATGATCTGCTTGCCGGCCTTGTTACGGCCGGTGAGCGACTCAAAACGAGTGACGAAGCCGTAGCCGAAATCCGTGGCAAGGATCAGGCGCGTGTCGTTGTCGCCCGCGGTCACCGCATCGAAGCTGGCGCCCGCCGGTGGGCTGAAGCGGCTGGTGAGCGGTTCGCCGTTGCCGCGCGCGGAGGGCAGCGTGTGCGCAGGCGTCGAATAGCTGCGGCCGGTGGAGTCGATCACTGCGACTTGTTGCGTGGTGCGCGCGTTCACCGCGGCAAGCAGGCTGTCGCCTTCGCGGTAGTTCAGGCCCTCGGCGTCGATGTCATGACCCTTGGCGGCGCGGATCCAGCCCTTCTGGCTGAGCACCACCGTCACCGGTTCGCTGGCGACCAGCGCGCTTTCGTCCAGCGCCTGTGCGACTTCGCGCTGCACCAGCGGCGAACGGCGGTCGTCGCCGTATTTGATGGCGTCGGCGCGCAACTCTTCCTTGATCAGGCCTTTGAGCTTTGCCGGCGACTTGAGCAGCACGTTGATGCGAGCGCGCTCTTCTTCCAATTGGTCGCGTTCGGCATTGATCTTCATCTCCTCGAGGCGCGCCAGTTGGCGCAGCTTGGTTTCGAGGATGTAGTCGGTCTGCTCTTCGCTCAGTTTGAAGCGCGCCATCAGCACCGGCTTGGGTTCGTCCTCGGTGCGGACGATACGAATCACCTCATCGAGGTTGAGGTAGGCGATGCGCAAACCTTCCAACAGGTGCAGGCGGCGCTCGACCTTGGCAAGACGGTGTTCCAGGCGGCGCGTGACCGTGGTGATGCGGAAGCTCAGCCATTCCGAGAGGATGCGCTTGAGGTCCTTCACCTGCGGACGGCCATCCAGGCCGATCATGTTGAGATTGACGCGGAAGCTCTTCTCAAGATCGGTGGTGGCGAACAGGTGCTGCATCATCTCGTCGGCGTCGACGCGATTGGAGCGCGGCACGATGACCAGGCGGATCGGATTTTCGTGATCCGACTCGTCGCGCAGGTCCTCGATCATCGGCAGTTTCTTCGCGCGCATCTGTGCGGCGATCTGTTCGAGGATCTTGGACGGGCTGACCTGATGCGGCAGCGCCGTGATAACGGTGTTGCCGTCCTCACGCTGATACACCGCGCGGGCGCGCAACGAACCGACGCCCGTTTTGTAGATGGAGAGCAATTCATTGCGTGGAGTGATGATCTCCGCCTCGGTCGGGTAGTCCGGGCCGAGAATGTGTTCGCACAGATCGGCGACAGTGGCATCCGGATCGTCGAGCAGACGGATACATGCGCTGGTCACTTCGCGCAGGTTATGCGGCGGAATGTCGGTGGCCATGCCCACGGCGATGCCCATCGAGCCATTCAGCAGCACATGAGGTACGCGCGCCGGCAGCCAGCTGGGTTCTTCCAGAGTACCGTCGAAGTTCGGTACCCAATCCACCGTGCCATGGGCCAGCTCGCCCAACAGCGCTTCGGCGATGGGGCTGAGCTTGGACTCGGTGTAACGCATCGCCGCGAAGCTCTTCGGGTCGTCCGGCGAACCGAAGTTGCCCTGGCCGTCGACCAGCGGGTAGCGATACGAGAACGGCTGCGCCATCAGCACCATCGCTTCGTAGCACGAGGAGTCACCGTGCGGATGGAACTTGCCGATGACGTCACCGATAGTACGCGCGGATTTTTTGGGCTTGGCGGTGGAGGCCAGGCTCAGCTCGCTCATCGCGTAGATGATGCGGCGCTGCACCGGTTTGAGGCCGTCGCCCACGAAGGGCAGGGCGCGGTCCAGCACCACGTACATCGAATAATCGAGGTAGGCGCGCTCGGCGTATTCCTTGAGCGGGATCTGTTCGTAATTGGCTTGCAGATTCATGCGGTTACGTCGGTAGGATGCGCGCGCGGGGCGCGGTTAGCCGGGGGATGGTGCCAGAACGGAGGGGCTGGGGACAGCTTGCGGAGGAAGGAGGCAGCTGTTGTGTTGGTGCAGCCAGCCATCATTGGCGGATGAGAGTAGGTTGCGCGCTTGCTATATCGCTGACATCGGTCCATTCCGGCTCACTCCGGACCGGGTCCAGGAGCAAGCAACCCCTTTCGAAACATTTGGCTACCAACTGGCTTTGGCAGTCACGCCGTGCGTCTTCGCAGGCAACGAAATTTCCACGTGTAGGTTCGGCCGGAGCAGTGGAACCGTGTCCAGCGTGGCCTGGATCGCACTTTTCCATGGCGCCACGGAACGCTTGTAGGTCGGAAGGATCTTCGCCTTCGTTGCTACAAAATCAGGAGACAGGGTGCGAAAGTAGTTGACGACCTCGCGCAGGCTGAATTCGCGCCAGTGGTGTGCGTAAGTATGCGTGCCGATGATTTCGTCGACGGATATGCCCCCTCCTCGGCCTAGTAAAAAGCGAAGAGGCTGCCAGGCCCGGCCGCGCCACGAATAGTAGTTGGGAGTGGTCACCAGAATCTTTCCGCCAGGGGCAAGGATGCGATGGACCTCGCTCCATAGCGGAATTGGGTTGAACGTGATGTGTTCCAGAATTTCAGCGAACAGCACTACGTCGGCTGAGTCATCGGGGATCGACTGCAGATCCTTCGCTGAACCAAGATCGCTACACTCATGAAGTTGTATGTTCATGATATGGGCGATACGGCGGATCGGTTCTTGCTGAAACACGACTGGCAACTCCACCGCCATCACCTCAAATCCACCCTGCCTCCACATCACTGCCTGGTGGAGCCAGTGCGCACCAATATCCAGAACGCGCTTGCCACCGACCCAGGAGGTGTTGAACTCGTCGAGCGTTTTCCTGAAACGTTCGAAGTGATCTTTCAAGTAGTCTTCGGACGTACCGCCGTGCTGACGGAAGAGAGACAGGTAGTCATCGAAAGGGGTGGGGCGTTTCACTTGGTATCCCATTGATACCCGCTTCATATCAAGACGGGCGTGACATGCCGGGGTGCATCCGTGCCGCATTCTATCCTTCGGGACTGTTTGCAAAGTCTACTTTAACGGACCACGGACCATCGACTGCCCGATGCTGACCGTTGGTCCTCTGCAATGCGGTGCTGCGTCGAGCCGAGAGTCACCGGGAGCGCTCTGGATTCGAAGCCAGGCAGGCATGCTTCGCGGCGAATTTTATCGCGCCGGGTGTTTGCGCGGCTTACTTGCGTTGCACGGTGATACCCAACTGTTCCAGCTGCTTCTGCACGCTATCCGGGCCGGCCAGGTGTCCGGCGCCGACGGCGACGAAGCTCACGCCGGGTTGTTGCATGCGTTCGGCGATGGTTTTGGCCCAGGCTTTGTTGCGTTTGACGATCATGCGTTGATACAGCTCCGGGCTGACCTGGCGCAGGTCTTCGTCTTCGATGTGGGCGATGGTGTCGGTGTCGCCGTTGCGCCAGGCGTCGATGAGGTCGCGCAGTTTGGCGGGGCCTTCGGCGATGTCGTCGAAGGTCTGGCGCAGGAAGTCGATCTGCATGGGCTCGGGCATGTCGGCGAGCATGCGCAGTTGCTGCTCTGCGGTTTCCAGGCCGTCGACGGGTTTGCCTGCTTTCTGCATCCGCGCGCGCAGTAGTTTGTCGACGCCGAGGTTGGGGTCCATGCCGGCCTGCACCAGCGGGGTGACGGCCAGGGTGATGGCGGCCAGCCAGGGGCGCATGGGTTGCAGGGTTGCCATGCCGCCCGGGAGGTTGGCCGCAGTCGCGGCGCGTTCGAGGCGGTCGCGGTCGTGCTGGGTGAGTTTGTCGGAGAGCGGGTGGGCCATGTCCAGGCCGTATTTGAGGACCAGCGCCTGCATGTTGGCGGAGTCGTCGTCGATCAGCTCGACGCTCAGACGCTGGCTGGCGTCGAGGGCCTTGTCCAGTTCGGGGGACGACCAATTCGTATCGCTGGGCAGCAGGTGGACGGTGCCGAGCAGATAAACCGTGGCGTGTTCATTCTTGGCGACCCACAGGCCAGGACGTGCGCTGACCGGTGCGGCGAGCAGCAGGCTTAGCGCGAACAGAGCGCAGATACGGCGGAACAGCTTCAACGCAAAACTCCCTGGGGTAGGGGATCAGTGGGCGGCGGTGCGTCCTGCCTCGACATCGAGCAGGAAGCGGGTGAGACCGTCGAAGTACGTGCGTTGGTCATCGTACATCGCCATGTGGCTGCCTTTGGGGCACAGCAGGAAACGGCCTTGGGGCAATTTTTTGGCCATGGCGGCCATATAGGTCGGGTCCATGGTGTCGTACTGCGCGCCGATGACCAGGGTGGGCACGGTGATGCGATGCAGGTCCTTGCTGCGGTCCCAGTGCTCCAGGCGGCCGCTGGCACCGAGTTCGCTTGGGCCCTGCATCAAGGTGTAGACCTGCTCGTTGATATGGCCGAAGGCGCGTTGCACTGGATCCGGCCACTGTGCCTGGGGCATGCGCAGCACGTGTTTTTCATAGTGCATCGGCGTGAGGATCTGCATATATCGCGGATCGCTGGTATGTCCGCTGACTTCCAGTTGCTGCACTTCGGCGAGCAATTTGGGGTCCATGGCCGGCATCAGCACTTTATGTGCGTAGTCGTTGTAAGCCGGAATCGAGTCGACCATGTTGGAGATCACCAGGCACTTGAGGTGCTGCTGGTATTTCAGCGCGTACTCCATGGCGAGGATGCCGCCCCAGGAGTGGCCGAGCAGGCAGAAGTTGTCCTTGTCCAGATGCAGCGCCTGCCGCACCTGCTCCACTTCTTCCACGAAACGCTGGGTGGTCCAGAGCGAGTCGTCCTTGGGCTGGTCGCTATAGGCCGAGCCGAGTTGATCGTAGTAGTAGTACTCGATACCCGCGGCGGGCAGGTAGCTGTCGAAGGCTTCGAAGTATTCGTGGGTGGCGCCGGGGCCCCCATGCAGCAACAGCAGTTTGAGCTTGGGGTTGTTGCCGACGCGTTTGGTCCAGACGCGGAACTTGCCCTTGGGTGTGTCGATGTCGATCAGCTTTACGCCGCCGCTAAGTACGTCGTCGCGGCCTTGGTTGTCGAAGTAGCTGGGGCCGCGAGTAGTGTTGTCCGCGTGGGCGGATAGCGCCATGCAGAGACCTCCTGCGGCGAACAGCATGGCGAGCTGGCGTTTCATCGCGATCCCCTCGAATGGCCCGGCCGCACTATCCCGCGCAAAGCCGGTGGCGGCAAGCCATGGTCAGCGCGGCACGCGGTAACCGCCTGGGACGCCGTATGGGCTCAGCGTGATTTGCCATAGCTGGTCGCGGCGGCTGCGGAATACTGCGGCGGACACGCCGAGATAGAAATGCCACATACGCTGGAACCGGTTGTCGTAGCACTCCGACAGCGCCGGCCAGCCCGCGTCGAAGTTGGCGCGCCAGGCCATCAGGGTGCAGTCGTAGTCCGCGCCGAAGTTGTGCCAGTCCTCCACCACGAACAAATCCTGCAGGGCTTCGGCGACTTGCTGCGCCGAAGGGATCATCGAGTTGGGGAAAATGTATTTCTCGATCCACGGATCGGGCCGCGACGGCGTGCTGTTGCTGCCGATGCTATGCAGCACGAACAGGCCATCTTCCTTTAGGCACCGGCGCGCCACTTCAAAGTAGCGGCGATAATTGAGTGCGCCGACGTGTTCGAACATACCGATGGAGAAGATCGCGTCGAATGGTTCGTCCAGCTCGCGGTAATCCTGCAGGCGGATATCGATCGGCAGGCTGGTGCAGAGCTCACGCGCGAACTCGGCCTGTTCCTGCGACACGGTGACGCCCACGCCTTCGATGCCATAACGCTCGGCGGCGAACTTGAGTGCTTCGCCCCAGCCGCAGCCGATGTCGAGCACACGCTGTCCTGGTCGCAGGCGCAGCTTGCGGCAGATCAGGTCGAGCTTGGCGACCTGGGCGTCATCGAGACTCTTGACTTCCGCCCAGTAACCGCAGGAATAGACCAGCCGCTTGCCCAGCATGGCCTGGAACAGGTCGTTGCCGAGGTCGTAGTGCGCGCGGCCGATCTCGAAGGCGTGCTCGCCGCGCTGCAGATTGACGAAGCGGGCTTTGAGATGGGTCAGCAGGGTATCGAGGGTTTTCAGTTCCTGGTCGATATGCGACGACAGCAGGCGGGTGAACAGGCCGGGCAGGTCGTCGGCGTCCCACCAGCCGTCCATGTAGGCCTCGCCGAGGCCGAGCGAGCCGTGGGCGAAAACACGGGCATAAAGGCGATCGTCGTGCACGCGCAAATCGGTGGGAGCGTCGCCGTCGATATGGATGCCGGCGAGTTCAAGCAGGGCGGTGGCGCGTTGCTTCAGTGAATCCCGATTCATGCGTACCTCTTGTAGCGGCTTGAAACGACTCAGCGGTTGCCGAGCACCTCAAAGCTTGCCGGCGCGGATGCATAGACCGTGTCGACGCCGGCGGTGCGCATGGTCTCCACCAGTTGCGCGGCCTGCGCCTCGCTGAGCAGAAATTCCACCTTGACCGGCAGGTCGTCGGCTAGCTCGAAGAATTGTTCTTCGTGCAGTACGCCGTGCCTGCCATAGCCGGCGATGGCACGGAATACCGAGCCGCCGCCAATGCCGTGTTTCTTGGCGTGCTCCAGCAGCCATTCGGAAACCAGCATGCCGTCATGCCGGGCGCGCAAGTGGCAGTAGAAGCTCAGCAAACGGCCCTGTTGGATGGTGTCCTGGGTCATGGCGTTTCCTTAGTTCAACTGCGCAGCAGGACGCGAGTGATCGCGATGCCGACTACCGTCATGGCGATGGAGCCGGCCAGATGCAAGGTCACGTGGCCGGCAAACCACAGGTACTGCTGGCGCAGTAACAGGGTGGTCGATTCGGCCGAGAAGGTGGAGAACGTAGTGAGGCCGCCGAGAAAGCCGGTGGCCACGAACAAGCGCAGCTCGGGTGGCAGCGTCTGGAAATGATCGAACACGCCCAGGACGCCGCCCATCAGAAAGCCGCCGAGCAGGTTGGCGGCGAGCGTGCCTAGGGGCAGGGTGGGGAACAGGGGGTTGAGCAGCAAGCCGAGCAGCCAGCGCAGCCAGCAGCCAAGCGCGCCGCCAATGCCGACGACCAGGAATCCGGTATAGCCCACGAGCAAGGTCTCCTTTCAGGGGGATCCGGGCCCCGTGGGAAACAGGCACGTGCCTGCGCCCCGGCGAGACCGGTGGTGCAGGCATCATCAACCCGAAGGTGGTTTGTTCCAGTGGTGCCAGGAACGGGAGGCATGCCATCTCCCTGCCGGGCCATGCTAGCCGATGCATGTGTGGACACGCCAACTGGCACAGAGCTGCGCCACAGAAGCGCTCTATACTCGCGGCTCCGCGCCGCTCCGTTGCCCCGCCATGACGCCCTCTTTTCGCCCCGTGCGGCGCAGCTTGCCCTGGCTGCTCGCCGGTCTGTCAATGATCGGCCCGTTCTCGATCGACGCGGTGTTTCCCGCCTTCCCGTTGATCGGCAGCGACTTCCGCGTGGACAGCGCCGAATTGCAGCAGTTGATCAGCGTGTACCTGCTGACCTATGCGGTGATGAGCCTGTTCCATGGCGCCATTTCGGACGCGATAGGCCGCAAGCCGGTGATCGTGACCGGCATCCTGGTCTATGCGCTGGCATCGGCGGGCGCGGCGTTGTCCACCTCCTACACCATGTTGCTCGCCTGCCGCGCCTTGCAGGGTGCCTGCGCCGGCGCCGGCTTGGTAGTGGGGCGTGCGATCGTGCGCGACAGTCTGGAGGGCGCGGCGGCCCAGCAGATGATGTCGCGCGTGATGATGATCTTCAGCATCGCGCCGGTGATCGCGCCGATGATGGGCGCGCAGATGCTGTTTCTGGATGGCTGGCACGGCATCTTCTGGGTGTTGATGGGCTTCACGCTGATGCTCGGCGGCGCGCTGATCCTGTATCTCGATGAGACCCATCCGCCTGCGCAGCGCACGGTGTTCGCGCCGCGCAGTCTGCTGGCGGGCTATGTGAGTTTTGGTCGCGACAAGCCGTTCTGGCCGCTGCTGATTTCTGTTTCGGTAAATTTCGCGGGGCTGTTCCTGTACATCTCCTCGGCGCCGCACATCATCCGCGAGTTGCTGCATTTGTCCGCGCAGGGATTTCCCTGGCTGTTCATGCCTGTGGTGATCGGTCTGGTGGTGGGGGCGTGGCTTTCGGGCCGACTGGCCAGCCGACGCAGCGTGGCCTTCACGGTGAATCTGGGTTACGCCTCGTTGCTCTCTGCCTGCGCATTGCATCTGTTGCTGGCGCTGGTCTTGCCGCGGCCCATGCTGCCCTGGTCGATGCTGCCGCTGGTGCTGCATGGTGTTGGTGTGCAGCTGGCGTTTCCCACCTTGACGCTGCTGTTGCTGGATCGCTTTCCGCACCAGCGTGGTGGCGCTTCATCGGTGCAGGCTTTCTGTAGCCTGATGTTGTGCAGCGTTGTGGCGGGCGTGCTATCGCCCATGCTGTCGGGCCACATGCTTTACCTCGCGCTGGGGGCGACGATGCTGACGGTGATCGGCTGGCTGGCCTGGCGCTGGTATCAACGCACTACACAGCGCCCGCTGGCGCGTGAACGAGAAGTGCCGGGCGTAGAGGAAGCATTCGAGACGGAGCTTGCCGAGCCGCGCTAACGCGGCGAAAGCGAGTGCAGGTTCAAGCGAAGATCGGCCGACCTTGCTCGTCCAGCATTTGCCGTGCGATGAGCCAGTGTCGGGCGTTCTCCGCGTCCTCGTCGAACCAGGCGCGGGTGGAGCCTAGGCGGAAGGAATAGCCCCAGGCATCCATATCGGCCATCAGGCGCTCGCGGCCGACACCGGACAGTTCGTCGGCGAGCACGATCTGCAGATAGCAGGTGGCGTCTTCTTCGTCGACGGAATCGGTGGCATCGGTGTGCACCTCCGCGCGGCGTTCCGGAGGCAGCACGATCAGATGGCCGGCTTCGTGCAGCAGGGAATGCACGGGAGTATCGCTGCGCGCGTACACGGTGCTGCCGATGATGCCGGCTTCCTCGTCACCCCAGAAACTGCCAGGGATCGACTGGCCATCGGGCACGCACTGCAGGCTCAGGCCGTAGCGGGCGAGCAGGGTACGTGCAGCGTCTTCGTCGATATCGGCCAGCCGCGTGACGTGCGGGATGTCGGGGCTTGGTGCTTGCATGGGTCAACAAACAGACGGCGGGCTTTGGGCCCGCCGTCGGCGTCAGCTGGTGGCGGGCGCCGCCGAGCCGGGCTTGTTGCCCTCCGGCAGCGCGACCGAGAGTTCAAGCACTTCATGTCCACTGTCGCGTTCGAGATTGATGCTGATGGCATCGAGGTCGACGTGGACGTATTTCTTGATGACTTCGAGCAGCTCATTGCGCAGTAGCGGGAGGTAATCCGGCGCACCACGGGTGGAGCGTTCCTGCGCCACGATGATGCGCAGGCGTTCCTTGGCGACCGTGGCGGTGGGTTCCGGCCTGCGCTTCAGGAAATCAAGAATACCCATCGCGATCAACCTCCGAATACGCGCTGGAAGAAGCCCTTTTTCTGCACATCAAGGAAGCGCAGGGCACGTTCTTCACCGAGGATGCGGGCTACGGTGTCGCTGTAGGCCTGACCGGCGAAGGAATTCTCGTCAAGGATCACCGGCACGCCGGAGTTGGATGCGGCCAACACGTTTTCCGATTCCGGAATGACGCCGACCACATTGATGCCGAGGATTTCTTCCACGTCCTTCACGCTGAGCATTTCGCCCACGGCGACGCGGGCCGGGTTGTAGCGGGTCAGCAGCAGGTGCTGCTTGATCGCGCCGTCACCGCGCTCGGCGCGACGGGTTTTGCTGGCGAGCAGGCCGAGGATGCGGTCGGAGTCGCGCACGGAGGAAACCTCCGGGTTGACCACCACCACGGCGTGGTCGGCGAAGTACATCGCCAGGTGCGCACCCTTCTCGATGCCGGCGGGCGAATCGCACACGACGTAGTCGAAGCCCTCATCCGACAGGCCGTCGAGCACTTTCTCCACGCCTTCCTGGGTCAGCGCGTCCTTGTCGCGGGTCTGGCTGGCCGCCAGCACATAAAGGGTTTCGTAGCGCTTGTCCTTGATCAGCGCCTGCTTGAGCGTGGCTTCGCTGTGCACGACGTTGACGAAGTCGTACACCACGCGGCGTTCGCAACCCATGATCAGGTCGAGGTTGCGCAGGCCCACGTCGAAGTCGATCACGGCGACTTTCTTGCCAGCCATGGCCAGGCCGGTGGCGAGGGAAGCACTAGTTGTGGTTTTGCCCACGCCACCTTTGCCCGAGGTGACAACGATGATCTCAGCAGTCAAGGGCTCATCTCCGCATATGTTCTTGTAGTAGTGATCGTTCAGAGCTCTGAGAAATCAGAGCTTGGCAATAAGCAATTTCTCACCTTCGAGCCAGCATTGCACAGACTGGCCCTCAAGGTCCTTTGGTATTTGTTCAAACACGCGGTAATGGCCGGCGATGGCCACCAGCTCCGCGCGAAAATCGGATACGTAAATGCGTGCCTTGGTATCGCCCTGCGCGCCAGCCATGGCGCGACCGCGCAGGCCGCCATAGATATGGATGCTGCCGTCGGCGATTACTTCCGCACCATTGGCCACGGCGCCGGTGATCACCAGATCGCGATCACGCGCATAGATCTGCTGACCGGAGCGCACGGTGCCGTCGTGGTACTGCGCGCCGAGCAGGTTGCCGGGCGCGGTGTCGGCAAGCACCGGCTCACGCACGATCGGCTCCGCACGCTTTGCGGGCTCGGCTGCCGGGGCGGGAGCAGGCGTCGCCGCTGGCGCCGGCGGCGCGATGCTGCCGCCATCGGCGGGCTCGTAGGCCGCGCGGAACTTGGCGATCAGCGGCAGACCCATCCGGCGCGACAGTGCTTCAGTCTCGCTGGTGCCGTAGGCCAGCCCTACGGGCAGCATGCCGGCGCTGCGTATGGCTTCCAGCAGGGCGTCGACCGTGCCGTCGTCCGGCAGATCGAGCAAATGACTCAGGTCCAGCACCACGGCGGCGCGGGAAAACAGTTGCGGCGCGGCGCGGACGCGACGTTCTAGCTCTTCGGCCAGCGCGGCGGCGTCGACACGGCGCACGCGCACGCAGGCAATTCCGACCTGGCCAAAGCGCAGGTCGCAGGCATCAGTAGTATCCATTCGGGCATTCACGAGTGCCGTTCTCCGGCGAGACGGCGCTGGGGGGAGTCATCATTGAAAGGGCGTGGGCGCTCGGCCAGCCACGGCACATCGGGCAGGCCGCCGCGGTCGAGGTAGGTTTCGCGCACATAAGCGTAGCTAGGCAGGTCCTTGGCCAACAGACTCACCTGCGGACCGCTTTCACCCATGCGCTGCTGGCCGACTTCCTGGAAGCCGTAGGTGCCGTGGAACAGCACCACCACGTCGTCGCGCGGTTCCAGGAACACCTCGCAGGTGAGCAGCGGCACGCGTACTTCGGCGTAACTGTTCACATCGCAATAGAAGATGCGGCCCAGGCCATGGCGGCGATAGGCATTCGCGATCACGATGCGGTCGATGTAGACGAACTGCGGATAGTGAGCGCTGAACCAGCAGTAGTTGGGGCTTTCGTAATTGCTGCCTTCGCGCATGGCGATCAGGAAACCGGCGAGGTGACCGTCGATTTCGGCGACGCGAAAGTAGTCGGCGTGCTCGTAGAAGTAGCGCAGCTGCGCGGCGTCCAGGGCGAGGATGGTGCGGCCGGCGGCGTTGTTGAGCGCCAGTACGGCATCCAGGTCGTGCTCGCGCACGTCGCGGATGGCAAGGGCCATTCGTTGCTCCGCAGTAGTGTTTCGAAGGAATAAGACCGACTGACGGCCCCGCGTTATGGAATGCATTATGACATGTGGCCGGGGCGCGCACATCACACGGCGCACCATGTAAAAGCTTTGTAAAGCGCCAGGTGGCATGGCTTTCGGCAGGGGTAGGGCAATGACTTCTCACGCATTGCACCACGCTGGCGGGAGCCTATGATGCCCTTCATGCGATGGTCCAATTTCAACCACATCCGGCTGCTACGGCTCACCGGGTTCTTTGCGTACCTGTGTTCGGGTACGCCCTTGATCACGAACTGGGCGGTAGAGCGCCTGGATCAGCTGCATCGTCCCAATTTTGCGTTGTTGCTCTGGACTTTGTTCTACCTGCTGTTCGGCGTGCTGTACCTGCTGCTGACCAGCAATCTCGGTTCCCGGCGCAACCTGGGTGCGCGCTTGGTCGGGTTGGCCCTGATCACGGCATCGGCGCTGGCCGTGGGCTGGTACAGCCATAGCGGCCTGTCGGCGATCCTGATGGTGGTGTCGTCGGTGGTGCTGCCCTGGCTGGTGCCGTTCTGGCTGGGGGTAATCTGGATCGTGCTGCAGAACCTGGGTCTGGCGGTGATCTTCTCCACCTTCCCCGAACTGCACTACAGCCTGCTGCTGGCGCTGTTGCAGGCCAGCATCTATATGGGCTTCTCAGCGGTGGGCTTCGTCGCCTCGATGATCGCGAGCCAGCAGGCGGAAGAGCGCGAGGTGCAGCGGCGGCTCAATTCCGAGTTGCGCGCCACCCGAGCCCTGCTGGCCGAATCCACCCGTATCGCCGAACGCATGCGCATTGCGCGCGATCTGCATGACCTGATCGGCCACCACCTCACAGCGCTCAGCCTGAATCTGGAGGTGGCGAGCCATCTCTCGAATCCCGCGGCGGCCGATCATGTGCGCAAGGCGCAGGCCACTGCCAAGCATTTGCTGTCGGACGTGCGCGAGGTGGTCAGTGAGCTGCGCCAGGACGATGCGATCGACCTGACCCAGGCCTTGCGCAGCCTGATCGAGGGCGTGCCCGGCCTGAATGTGCAGGTGGCGACCCCGCCGCGCTTCAGCGTGGAGGATCCGCGCCGCGCCCAGGTCCTATTGCGCTGTGCGCAGGAGATCATCACTAATACGGCGCGCCATGCGGGTGCGCGCAACCTGTGGCTGACCTTCGCCTACGATGAGGTCGGCGTGCTGCAGCTGCATGCGCGCGACGACGGGCGGGGTGCCGACCAGTTCAAGCCGGGCAACGGTCTGTCGGGTATGCGCGAGCGGCTGGCAGAGTTCGGCGGCACCGTGAACGTGGATACGGCGTCGGGGCAGGGGTTTGCGCTCAACGTGAGCCTGCCTTTGGGTGAAGCGACGGCATTGGCGCATGCGCCGTCGCGCTTCGAGCCCCCCGCGTTGAGCCTCTCGTGAGCGGATGCCCCTTGCCTACGCTGCACGCCGCCACCATGCCAGAATGCGCAGGCTTGGATAGCCGCATCGTTTCCCCTGTAGCCCCTGGCCGTCGCGCCGGGGACCACAAACGTTTCGAGGATCCGCGATGATTTCCGTCTGTCTTGTCGACGACCAGAACCTGGTACGCCAGGGTGTTCGCTCTCTGTTGGATCTGGCCGAAGACATTCGTGTAGTGGCCGAGTGCGCGGATGGCGCGCAAGCGGTGCAGGACATTCCCCGGGTCAAGCCGGATGTGGTGCTGCTGGACCTGCGCATGCCCAACATGAGCGGGCTGGAGGTGCTGCAGGCGCTGTCGGCGCGCAATGAGTTGCCGCCCACCATCATCCTCACCACCTTCGATGACGACCAGCTGGTGCTGCAGGGGCTGAAGGCCGGTGCCCGCGGCTATCTCCTTAAAGATGTGTCGCTGGAACAGCTGGTCGAAGCTGTGCGCACCGTTTCCGCAGGCGGCTCGCTGGTGGCGCCGATGGTCACCCAGCGCCTTCTGGCTGGGGTGGGGCGTATGCAGAATCAGTTCACCAGTCTGGAACAACCGGACCCGCTGACCGAGCGCGAGACGGAGATCCTGCGGCTGTTGTCCGGTGGCTACAGCAACAAGGAAATCGCCAATTCCTTGAAGGTGGCCGAGGGCACGGTGAAGAACCACGTGTCCAATATTCTCTCCAAGCTCGGCGTGCGCGATCGTACCCGGGCCGTGCTCAAGGCATTAGAACTGGGCATCGTTTAAGCCCTTCGCGGCAGGGGCGAAAGCCCCTGCCACAAGGGTTTTCGGACGTCTTCACGGCCCGATAGCGTTCCAGCCCGTGAACCGGTACCATCGGTGGCTTCGGCGTTGGCCGACCCCCTGTCACGACGCGATTCCTTCGGGCGTTTTTCTGTGGCGGACTGGTCTCCGGCGACGCCTTTGTGCCGCCTAGAGAGATGTTCGGAGAACCCTGGAATGATGCGTGTTCTTGAATTCATTGTTGCCCTGGTCATCGTCGCCGTAGTCGGCGTCGTGGTGGGCGTGATCATGCCTGGCAGTGGCCATGTGGAGAGGTCGCTGGTAGTCGGCAAGGACATGCGTCAGGTGTACGACGTACTCGCCAATTTCCGTCGCTTCCCCGATTACACGGTGCAGCGCAAGTACGACCGCAATACCCAGTTCGCCTTCGCCGGCAAGGCCTATGGCCCTGGCGCCGAAGTGAGCTGGAGCAGCAACGACGAGAAAGTGGGCAAGGGCAAGCTGACCCTCGCCACTGCTACCCCCGAATTCGACAAGGTCGATTCCACCGCCAAGAGCGCCCAGATCGTCTGGAACGTGGACAACGACTGGCGCGGTCAGGACAAGCATTTCACGCTCGACCTCGACCGCCAGGGCAGCCGCGGTCAGCTGACCAAGATCACCTGGTCATATGACGTCGCCTACGGCTTCAACCTGATCGATCGTTATTCCAACCTGTATATCCATGGCGATCCGGATGCCTTCATCCAGTTCAGCCTGACCGACCTGCAGAACGTGCTGGCCTCGGTGCAGAACATCGATTACAGCAAGATGATTCCGTATATCGAGCAGACCCCGCAGACGCCGGTGCTGCTGGTGTCGACGTCGATCGAGCGCAAGGGCGGCCTCGAGGCCCTGAATGACGCCACGGCCAAGGCCGAGGGCGAAATCCAGGCCGCAGCCAAGAAGCTCGGTGTGAACGTGGTGGGTCCGCGCATCATCTACACCACCAACTACGGCGACCAGACCTACAGCTTTGACGTGGCCCTGCCGATCAGCGCGACCAGCCTGAACATTGGTGGCCAGAGCCATGATCTGGCCGCTGCCAAGGCTCCGGATCTGAATGCGCCGGCCAGCAGCAGCTCCTCTGCCGATGTCGCCAGCGCAAGCGACAGCACCAGCCCGGGCAGCACCGATCGCTTTGGCCGCCTGATCGTCGACAACAACGTGCGCGGCGTGCTGGCCTTCGGTGGTGCAGCGCTCAAGGGCATCTGGAACGGCACCGCTGCCGGCGTGCCGCAGACCCGCGACATGCTCAAGGCTTACGCCCAGACTCACGGCTACAAGTTCGACGAAGTCGTGAACCGTCCGTACGACATCCTGGTCAAGCCGGAAGTGAAGCAGGGCGACAACGTCACCAGCTACGCGCAATTCGCGGTATACCTGCCGATCACCGACGCGCCGGAGAAGACCCCGGAGCAGGAAGCCGGTCTGCAGCCGCCGACTCTGGATGACGGTACCCAGCAGCAGGCTCCGGCCGCCGCTGGTACCGCCGCCGCGCCGGCCTCTGCGGCAAGCACCGCGCAGTAAGCCAGCAGCTTCGGCAGACAGAAAGGCCCTTCCATCGCGAAGGGCCTTTTCATTTGGCGCCTCTGTAGGGCGCACTTTGTGCGCGAAGCGGCCCGCAGGGTCGCGCTTTGTCTTCAACATCGGCCCTACTGGTGCAGGGCTTTCACTCGGGCATCCATGGCCCTCGCTCTTCGGGCGGCTTCGCCGTGTAAATCGGCAATCCTGCCGATTTGTCACGCACAAGGTGCGCTTCTACAAGGAAGTCTTGGGGTACATTGCTGCGAGGCTGTTGCCGCGAGCCCACCATTCACGACCGGACATGATCGAAACCGAACAGCTCACCCGCCGCTATGGCACGCTCACCGCAGTGGATGCCCTCAGCTTTCGCGCCGAACCCGGTCAGGTACTAGGCCTGCTGGGTCCCAACGGCGCCGGCAAATCCACCGCCATGCGCATGATCGCCGGCTTCCTCGCACCGACATCGGGCACAGCGCGCGTATGCGGGCACGATGTGCGCAAGGAGCCGACCAAAGCCAAGCGTGCACTGGGTTATCTGCCAGAAGGCGCGCCCAGTTACGGCGAGTTGACGGTGCGTGAGTTCCTGACCTTTATCGCACGCATGCGTGGGTTGCCACGCGAGCGCGCCTTCTTGCGATTCGACGAAGTGGTAGGCCGCCTGCAGTTGGAGGAAGTCCTCGACATCTGCATCGACACGCTTTCCAAGGGTCTGCGTCGCCGTGTGGGTCTGGCCCAGGCGATCCTGCATGACCCACCGGTACTGATGCTCGACGAACCGACCGATGGCCTCGATCCCAACCAGAAACACACCGTGCGCCAGCTGATCGATGCGATGGCGCGCGAACGCACCATCCTGATCTCCACGCATTTGCTGGAAGAAGTACACGCGCTGTGCAACCGCGTGGTGATCATCGCCAATGGCCGCCTACTCGCGGATGCGACACCGGCCGAGCTGGAAGGGCGTTCGCGCTATCACGGCGCAGTGTCCTTCAGCGCGCCGGGTAGCGGCGTATCGCAGGAGATGCTCGGGCGCCTGCCGCAGGTCGCTTCGATCGAAGTCGATCCGCTGGATGGGCGCATCACCGTATTTCCACGTCCCGGCGAGCGCATTCTCGAGCCGGTGGAAACACTGCTGCGTCAGCAAGGCCTCGAAGTCTCCGAGATCCAACTCGAGCGTGGCCGTCTCGACGAGGTGTTCCGTCAAATCACCATAGGTTCGGAGGGCAGGGCGTGAATCCGGTGATGGCGGTGACGCGGCGCGAGCTGCGCAGTTACTTTGTGACGCCGGTGGCCTATGTGTTCCTGGTGATCTTCCTGGTGCTCTCCGGCATCCTCACTTTCTATGCCGGCGATTTTTACGGCCGCAATCAGGCCGACCTGCAACCGTTTTTTGTGATGCATCCCTGGCTGTATCTGCTGCTGGCGCCGGCGGTATCGATGCGCATATGGGCGGAAGAGTCCAAGGGAGGCACGCTGGAGCTGCTGCTGAGTCTGCCGCTGACGCTGGCGCAGGCGATGTTGGGCAAATTCTTCGCAGCCTGGCTGTTCATGGGTTTTGGCCTGCTGCTGACCTTTCCGATCTGGATCACCGTGAACTATCTCGGCTCGCCGGACAACGGCGTGATCCTCGCCGGCTATCTTGGTAGCTGGCTGATGGCTGGTTCCTTCCTTGCTATTGGCGCCTGCCTGTCGGCAGTGACGCAGAGTCAGGTGGTGGCTTTTATTTTGACCATGGTGGTGTGCTTTCTGCTGATCCTCGCCGGCCAGCCGCAGGTGATGGACTTCCTGCAAGGCTCGATGCCGCGCCGGCTGTTGAACGCGCTGGCGCATCTGAGCATGCTGCGTCACTTCGAGGCGATCGCGCGCGGCGTGCTCGATCTGCGTGATCTGTTGTATTTCGTGCTGAGCATCGCCACCTGGCTGATCGCGGGTGTGCTCGTGCTTGACCTGAAGCGGACGCCCTGAGCTATGGCCCGTCTGCATATCACCCGTCGTACCCGTCTGATCGCCACCTTGATCCTGTTGATGGTCGCCTTTGTGGCGGTCACTTTGGCCACTAGCCGCTGGATGCGTGTGGCGCGTTTCGACCTCACCGCCGACCGGATCTACACGCTGACACCCGGCACCGTGCACATCGTGGAGAAGCTGCACGCA
The DNA here is from genome assembly GCF_900114495.1 of Dyella sp. OK004. GTDB lineage: Bacteria > Pseudomonadota > Gammaproteobacteria > Xanthomonadales > Rhodanobacteraceae > Dyella_D. The sequence continues at coordinate 106,615 of NZ_FOZI01000006.1, forward strand.
CCGCTGAAGCTCACCCTGTATTTCTCCGAACACTCCACCCGCGATCTGCCGCAGCTGCGCAGTTATGAGCAGCGTGTGCGTGAAATGCTGCAGGAACTAGTGGCGCGCTCGCATGGGCGGCTGCGCCTGCAGGTAGTCGATCCGGTACCGTACTCGGACGATGAGGCCGCAGCGGAAGGCAATGGCCTCACTCCGATCAGCGGCGGTACCAACGGCGAGCGCGTGTTCTTCGGGCTTGTCGGCAGCACCTTGTCGACCAACCCTGATGTGGAAGCCGACAACGATCTTCATCCGACGGGCAAGACGTTAGCGATTCCGCTGTTCGATCCAGGCCGCGAGACCTTCCTCGAATACGACATCGCCAAGCTGCTTTACGAGTTGAACGAACCCGCCAAACCGCATATCGGCCTGATCAGCAGCCTGCCGGTGCAAGGCAATCCGGTGCTTGGCGAGGAGCCGTGGACGGTGATCCGCCAGCTCGGCCAGCTGTTCGAGGTAAAGGCGCTCGATGCGACCAAGCTTGAGCGCATTGGCGACGATATCCAGGTGTTGCTGCTGATCCATCCCAAGCAGCTGCCGGAGGCGGCGCAGTACGCCATCGATCAGTACGTGCTGCGCGGCGGGCATACGGTGGTGTTCGTGGATCCCGATTCGGAGCTGGACACCACACCGTTCGTCGACAGCAACGGCGTGATGGACGATCACAACTCCGACCTGCATCGCCTGTTCGAGACCTGGGGTGTGCAGTACGACCCGCAGAAAGTGGTGCTGGACCGCTCGCGCGCGTTGCGCATCGAGCTGGCCGACAACAGCGCCACCAATCATCCGGCCATGCTCGGCCTGACCGGGCAGGAGCTCAACCACAACGATGTGGTCACGGCCAGTCTGCAGCGCATCAACCTGTCCAGTGTGGGTTATTTCGACCTGGCACAGAAAACCACTTCACGCCTGATGCCGCTGCTGCAGAGCACGACCGATGCTGAAGTGGTTTCGGCGCAGCGCGTGCGCGAAGCCACTGCTGATCCCAACGTATTGCTGGACACCTACCGGCCCGACAACAACCGCTACGTGATCGCGGCGCGGGTACGCGGTGCATTCCCTTCGGCCTTCCCGGAGAAAGCCAGGCAGCCCGGCCATCTGGCGCAGGCGGCCGATAATGCCGAAGTGATCCTGATCGCGGATACCGATCTGCTGTCGGATCGCTTGTGGGTGTCGTACTCGCAAAGCCTGCTGGGGCCGTTGCAGCTCAGCGCATTGGCCAATAACGGCGACTTCATCACCAATCTCGCGGATAACCTCAGTGGTTCCTCGGCGCTATTGTCGATCCACGGGCGCACTACCTCGCAGCGGCCGTTCACTCGCGTGCTGGCGCTGCAAAGCGCGGCTGACCAGAAATTCCTGGCCAAAAAGCAGGAGCTGCAACGCGAACTGGCAGTGACCCGTAGCCGCCTGTCCGAACTGCAGCCGGGCAAGGCAGCGCGCGGCGATACGGTCAGCGCCGAACAAAAGACCGAAATCGAACAGTTTCTGCAGCGCCAGCTGGCGATCAACAAAGAGCTGCGCGACGTGCAGCATCAGTTGAACGCGGAAATCGATGCCCTCGGCATGCGCCTGAAGTTCATCAATATCGTGTTGGTGCCGGCGCTGATTACCTTGTTCGGGCTGGTCTACGGCTGGCGTCGTTCGCAGCGCAACCGCCGGCGCCCGTGAGCGTGGCGGCAATCTGCCGCAAGGAATGCGGTCGGGCGGCGGGATGTGAACGGGCTATGCTTGGCGACTGCCGGCGTTGCCCGGCCCGGAACTGACCGATGTTGCCGAGCTTGCTCAAATGGATCGTGCCCTGGGAGTTCTCCTGGGTCTTCCTGCTGACCTTCGTCGCTGTCGCCGTGCTTTATGTGCGCGGCTGCCAGCGTGTGCGGGTGAGTATGGCGCGGCAGCTGGCGTTCTGGGTCGGCATGGCGATCGTCTATCTGTCGCTGCACACTTATTTCGATTACTACGCCGAGCATGAGTTCTTCATGCATCGCATCCAGCAGGTGCTGCTGCATCATCTGGCGCCGTTGCTGATCATTGCCTCGTATCCGGGCGTGGTCTTGCGGGCGGGTCTGCCGTTGTCCTGGCGTATCCATGCGCTGCGTCCGTTGCTGTGTTCCTGGCCGTGGCGTGTGGTGAGCGCGGTGCTGCTCAATCCGGCGCTGGCGACGATCCTGTTCGTCGCCTTCATCATCATCTGGCTGATCCCGTCGATGCAGACGCTGGCGATGCTGGACTGGCGCATCTACCGCTTCATGAACTGGTCGATGATGCTCAGTGGTCTGATCTATTGGTGGCTGGTGCTCGACCACCGGCCGCGTCCGCCAGGCCGCATGACGCCGGGCCTGCGTGTGCTGTCGCCGGGTATCACCATGACGCCGCAGATTCTGGCCGGCGCCATCGTGACCTTCTCCAAGACTGACCTGTATCCGATCTTCGAAATCTGCGGCCGCGCCTTCACCTTCAACGTGCTCACCGGACAGTTGGTGGGCGGCGTGATCATGTGGGTGCCGGCGGCGATCATCGAATCCATCGGCGGTTTGTTGGCCATGCGGCAATGGCTGCGGCTGTCGCGCAGCGGGCGCATCAAGTCCAAGCGTTGGGAGGCGCAACGGCGCGCCGCCAGGCTGGCCGCTTCCGATGCGAACGCCACCAGGGATGAAGCCTCGGGGGCTTAGTGGCTGTGATGGTCCATGCCGGCCATGCCGGCCATGCCGGAGTCGCTGTCCATGGCATTGGCTGGGCGTGCGTCGAAATCGGTATCCAGCGTGCTGCCATCAGTGAATTGCAGGCTGAGCTTCACCTTGTCACCGACCTTCACCGGCTTGCTCGCCTTCATCAGCATCAGGTGATAGCCGCCCGGCGATAACGCGGCTGTGCCGTGGGCGGGGATCGGCAGACTATCCACTTTCTCCATGCGGCCCATACCGCCTTCGGTGCTGCTCTTGTGCAGCATCACTTCGCCATACGTTTCGCTGCGCACGCCGCGCAGATTGACGGTCTGTTCGCCACGATTTTCTAGCACCACGTAACCGCCGGATGGCAGACCGCCCGGCATCACGCGAATCCATGCCTGCGAAGCTTTCACGTTGTCGGCATCGCTGGCGGAGGCAGTGAAGGCGATCAGTAGGCCGCAGATCAACAAGGGAAGACGAGCTGCGCGCAGATTCATGACTTGGCTCCCGGGCTGAGCAGCAGGTGCAGATCGTGGACCAGATCATCCTGCGGATTGGCGGGCGTCGATAGCAGACGGGCCTTACCCTCGCGGTCGAATACATAGATCGCGGAGCTGTGGCTGACTTCGTATTGACCGTCGCCCTTGTCCGGTTCGCGAGTGAAGGCGGAGCGATAGCGTTTGCTCAGCGCTTCGATCGCGCGCGGCTCGCCGGATAGACCCACGGCACGCGGATCGAAGGCGTTGACGTAGGCATGCATCACGTCGGGTGTGTCGCGTGCCGGGTCGACGCTGACAAACAGAATGCGCGCGTCGTCAGCCAACGGCCCCAGCCGCTGCATCACCACATGCAGCTGGGCGAGGGTGAGCGGACATACGTCCGGGCAATGGGTGTAGCCGAAATACAGCAGCACCACTTTGCCTTTGTAGTCGGCCCCCGTTACTGCCTTGCCGTGATCGTCGGTGAGCTTGAAGTCGAGATCCGGCATGTGGCCGGTGACATCGGTCAGGCGCCATGGGGCCGGTTCGCCGCGATGGCAGGCAGCGAGCAGCGTGGTGCAGGCGAGCAGGGCCAGCAGGAGCAGGGTGCGGGTCAGGCGGGGCTTCATGCGAGAATCGTGAGCGGTCATTTCATCAGCATACGACACCGGTCCTGCCGGTGCGCCGAGGAACCGTTCCCGATGCGACAACCTGTCAGTCTTTTCGCTGGCCTGCTGGTGGGCCTGGCAGGTGCCAGCGCAGTGGCCTTGGGTGCGTTCGGAGCTCATGCGTTGCGTGATGTGCTGGACGTTCGCGGCAGCGAGTTGTGGCATACCGCGGTGAGCTATCACTTCTGGCATGCCCTCGCGTTGGCGCTTGCAAGCTTTGCCGCTGCCGGGCGTAGGCGAAGCGTCGCCATGGCGGCTTTCGCGCTGGGTATCGTGCTCTTTAGCGGCAGTCTCTATGCGCTGGCGCTTGGTGCGCCGCGCTGGTGCGGCGCAATCACGCCCTTGGGTGGTTTAGCCTTTATCGTTGGCTGGATCGCGCTGGGTTTGGGGCTGGCACGACGCAATGCATGAGCTAGGCCGTTCCCAGCACTAGCGGGGAGGCAACGTGCAGTATGAGATCTGCACAGAAATGCGCGAGCATCGCGTGCTCAAGGCCGAACTTCCAGAACAACCCGCCACAAACCAGGCCGACCAAACTGTTGAGAAAAATGATCTGGCCAATCGCAAACGGCGTATGCGCTATGCCGGTGGAAAAAGCGAACGGCAGGTGACCCGCGCCGAATAACAGGGCGGCGAGCACGATGGCGACGATGAACATCCATGAACGAGCTTGCTGTCTCCGGGGCCAGGCCAGTAGCCATACGAGCAGGCTGACCGATCCCAGCCGGCACAAGATCTCTTCGGCAGTGCCTCCATAAAGCGAAGCCAGGGCGCCGCGCCAGGTCTGTCCGATGGTATCGAGGACGCGCGGTGTCGGAGGAGGTTGAATCTGCTCAATGCCAGCCACGGCTATTCCGGCCAGAACACCTAGTAGCGCCGCCAACATCCAGTGCGTCCGCCGCGCAGGCATGGGTTGCCGGTAGATCCAGGCGCGCAGCCAGGGGGCATCGAGACCATGCCCGCCACCTAGATAAAGTCCCAACCAGGCAAACAGCCACGTCAACACACCGGTTTGCGCTGCCCCAATCGCGATGGCCTTCCACAGCGGTATCCGCAGCGGCGCGGGCGTCATAGCGATTAGATACGGAAAGAGCGCGGGTGTGGCCAGCGCCGCAGCCACGCCAAGCCACAGTGCAAGTTTGAGGTGAGGGCCGCGTACGACAGATTCGGTCGGACTGGACATGGCTGTGACTCAATGATGTGGCTTGATGAAAAAACCGGTGATCTTGCCGTCCGCGGCGCAGGTTACTTGGGCGTCGATCATTTGCTGGCCGTAATGCAGCGGGGTCAGTACGACAGAGTGCTCGCCGAGCTGAGTGGTCTGTACCGGTTCGCGTGCACCGCGTTCGCCGAACTGCGGCGGTATGGCTTGCCATACCTGAGACAGCGTATCGGCGCTGAGCTTGGCTTTCATCGTTGTGTCGAAGTCCACAGTAGCGCCCGCGTAGTCGCCGCGATCCAGTGCATCGAGCAGACGCGTCGAAGCGGTTTCGCAAGGCGTTTCGCCGTGAGCGGCACCCATGAATGCGCTCAAGCTAAGGCAGACAGCTAGTCCGAACAGTTTCATGTGGACTCCCCCTGAGAGTCGTTGGGTTAGTTATCAGGTTGATTCGTCATCGTCGACGGGCTCGCTGGGGCGGGGCTTGAGGCGTCCGCCCTTGCGCAGCGCGTCGCGCAGCACGTATTCGATCTGCGCGTTCACGCTGCGCAATTCGTCATCGGCCCAGCGCTGCATCGCCTCCAGCACGGCGGCGCTGATGCGCAGCGGATAGGCTTTCTTTTCGGCGGGCACTCGTGAACCGCTCAGCCGCTGTAGAGCGTGCCGGCGTTGACCACCGGTTGCGTCGCGCGGTCACCACACAGCACGACCAGCAAGTTGCTCACCATCGCCGCTTTGCGCTCCTCGTCGAGCTCGACCACACCTTGCTGGCGCAGCCGTTCCAACGCCATGGCCACCATGCCGACGGCGCCTTCCACGATGCGTTCGCGCGCGGCCACGATGGCATTGGCCTGCTGGCGCTGCAGCATGGCCTGAGCAATTTCCTGTGCGTAGGCGAGATGGCTGATGCGCGCTTCGATCACGCTGACACCGGCTTTTTCCAGGCGCGCCTGGATTTCGTCGCGCAGATGGTTGTTGATCACTTCGCCATGGCTACGCAGCGAGGGCTTGCCGTCGTCGTGCGCATCGTAGGGATAGTTCTGCGCCATCTGGCGTAGCGCCGATTCGCTCTGGATATGCACGAAGTTCTCGTAGTCATCCACGCAGAACACGGCCTCGGCGGTATCCACTACCTGCCACACCACGACCGCGGCAATCTCGATCGGATTGCCATCGCTATCGTTGACCTTGAGCTTGCTGCTCTCGAAATTGCGCACGCGCAGCGACACGCGGCGCCGGCTGTAGAAGGGGTTGGTCCAGCGCAGGCCTTCGTTGCGCACGGTGCCGGCGTATTTGCCGAAGAGCTGCACCACCTGACCTTCATTCGGTGCGACCTGGAAAAAGCCTTTGGTGAAAAGCCCGGCGAGCGCGATCAGCACCAGGCCGCCGAAGAAGCGCGACGCGGGCAGCTCGTGCCCCGCGGCGGAGAGCAGCAAAACTGCGCCGCCGCCGGCCAACAGCAGGCAGAACAGGATGAAAGGAATACCGGCGACGGAAAAACCTTGACGTTCGTTCATGACGACACCTCCCTAGATAGGGAGGATTGGATATCAAACTGATATCACATGCAAGTACCTATCAGCCGCCTCCGTTTCCGCCCAAGGCGGGTGGGGCAACCGCGCCGGCCGGTGCGGGACTCATGAACTCCCAGGAAGGCATCACGTCTTCGATCTGCATGCTGCTGAACAGGTCGGTGGCGGAGAAGAAGTGCCATGGGTCGCCATCACCGCTGTCCAGTGCGATGTGGGTGCTGTCGAAACGACGCAGCGCAGCGTCGTAGCTCTGCCAGCGCCCATCGATCCAGGCCTGCACCCAGGCGTGCGGTACGAACACTCGTGACGTATTGGCGTAGCGGTCGGCGTAGACCATGCCGGTGACCACGCGAGCGGGAATGCCTTCGGCGCGCGCCATGGCGGCGAGCAGCACGGAATACTCGGTGCAGTCGCCCTGGCGTGTGCCCACCACTTCCAGCGCCGAGGCATAGCCGACATCCAGGCCATGCTGGGTGATGTAGTGGCTGACGAAGCTGCGCAGGCGACGGATTTTCTGGCGATTGCTAGTGGCACTGCCCACGGCCTGCCGGGCCAGATCGCGGATGGCTGGCGCGTCCGATTGCAGCCAGGAGTTGGCTTGCAGATCCTCCGGCTGCGGCGGGCGCTGCCCGCCGGCATAGGCGGGACCGATATCGATCTGCCACTCGTTGTCGGCCAGCCGGCGCACGCGCTGCTCATCGGTATTGATGATCGGCTGTGAGCTGCCACTGCCTTCGATGCGCACGCGATAGCGCAGGAAGGATTCGCGCAGGTTGGGGGTGAGCGGTCGTGGCGCATCCACCATTGCCGCGCGAAACATGTCGACGTCCTGCACCGGCGCCATGGCGCAGGTCTGGTCGCAGGCCAGCATTTCCAACTGGCGGCCGAGCATGGAGATGATGCCTTTGCGCGCCTGGCCGTGATCATCCAGCCACAGATCCAGGATCTGGTCGCCACGCGTCTGGTGCAGGCGCTGGCGCTGGTGGTTGAGCATTTCCGTGCCGCCCGGCAGCTTCACCTGTTCGTTGCCGATCACCTCGATCGCCACATCCATGACTTGCTGGCTGGCCGGATCGAACATCTGCAGTTGATATTGCAGGCCGGGCTGGCGGCTGGCGGCCAGCATGGCGCGCCGCTGGCCATCGTTGAGCAGGGCACCGGCGGGCCAGTACAGCGAGCTTTCCCGCGTCGCGCCGCCCACGGTGGTAGTGACCTTGTAGCTGCCGTCGGACTGGCGCTGGCCATCGATCACGCTGTCCATGGCCGACATCGAGGTGCGCGAGGCGAAGGCCAGCGGCTCTCCGTCAGTGCTTTCCACGCTGCGGATCATGTTGCTGAGGGGGATGCTCCTACCGGTGCGGTTGAGCATGATCGACAGCGTCTGGGTGGTAGTCACCATGCCTTGGCCGCTTTCGCGGTCGATCTTCAGATGGCCGATCTTGCGGCCACCGAGCAGCACGCTCATCCAGGTGGTGTCGACGGTGGGTGCTGCCGTACTGGCCACGGCCCAAGGGACGGGGCACAGCAACAGCACCAGCAAAAGCATGGCGATCAGTCGGCGCATGTGCGTTATCCGTGGGGACGGCAAGCACAGTGAATGCCGACTTAAGGCCGGCGTCAATGCGCAGTGCAGCGAGGTTTCGCCGGCCTCCTGACGGCCCGCTTACAATGGCTCTTTTATCCGCCCCCGGAGCCCCTGATGAAGCCGTTTGGCACGCCCCTTTCCGACCATACCCTGCGCGTGCTCCTGCTTGGCTCCGGCGAGCTGGGTAAAGAGGTGGCGATCGAGCTGCAGCGCTATGCGGTTGAGGTGATCGCGGTCGACCGTTATGCCCATGCCCCGGCCATGCAGGTGGCGCACCGCAGCCATGTGATCGACATGCTGGACGGCGCCGCCTTGCGCGTGCTGATCGCGCAGGAAAAACCAGATCTGGTCGTGCCGGAGATCGAGGCCATCCACACCCCCACGCTGGTGGAGCTGGAAAAGGAAGGCCTGAAAGTGATCCCCACCGCGCGCGCTGCGTGGCTCACCATGGATCGCGAAGGCATTCGCCGGCTGGCGGCGGAGGAGCTGGGCCTGCCGACCTCGCGCTACCGCTTCTGCGACGATGAGGCGGAGTACCGCGAAGCGGCGAAGACCATCGGCCTGCCTTTCGTGATCAAGCCGGTGATGAGCTCTTCCGGCAAAGGCCAGAGCGTGGTGCGCACCGAGGCCGAACTTCAGCATGCCTGGGACTACGCGCAATCCGGCGGCCGCGCCGGCAAAGGCCGGGTGATCGTCGAAGGCTTCGTCGATTTCGATTATGAGATCACCTTGCTCACGGTGCGGCACAAGGGTGGCACCAGCTTCTGCGCTCCGATCGGCCATCGCCAGGAAGACGGCGACTATCGCGAATCGTGGCAGCCGCAGCCAATGAGCGACAAGGCGATGGTCGAAGCACAGCGTCAGGCCTCGGCGATCACCGGTGCTCTGGGCGGCTGGGGTGTGTTCGGTGTGGAGTTCTTCGTGAAGGGCGACAGCGTGATCTTCTCCGAGGTCAGCCCGCGTCCGCACGATACCGGTCTGGTCACGCTGATCTCGCAGGACCTGTCGGAATTCGCATTGCACGCGCGCGCCATTCTGGGATTGCCGATTCCGGCGATCCGTCAGTTGGGCCCCGCAGCATCGTGCGCAGTACTGGTTGAAGGCGATGGCGAAGCGCCGCGCTATCACGGTGTGGCTGAAGCGCTGGCCGAACCCGACACGCAGCTGCGTATCTTCGGCAAGCCTGCGGTCAAGGGCCGCCGTCGTATGGCGGTGACGCTTGCACGCGATGAGAGCATCGAGGCGGCCAAGGCCAAGGCCATTCGCGCCGCAGGAAAGTTGCGCGTAGAACTCTGAAACAGGGTTGCCGGTTATGCGAGCATGACCGACAACTTCATCCAACCCACGGCGCGGATCGATCCGTGCTCATAGGCAGGGAGCAGGTATGCAGACATCGGCGTTCGCGCATTGGCTGGTAGTCCTGGTGGAAACGCTGGCGGCACTTTTCATGGTGCTGCTTGCGGTAGCGGTGATGGTGGTGCTGGTGGTGTGGCTGGTGGACCGCAACCAGACGGCCAACTCGGTGTTGCGCAACTTTCCAGTCATCGGGCACTTCCGTTACTGGTTTCTGCATTTGGGTGAGTTCTTCCGTCAGTACCTGTATTCCAGCGATCGCGAAGAAATGCCATTCAACCGCGCGCAACGCACCTGGGTGTATCGCGCGGCGAAGAATGTGGATAACACCAATGCCTTCGGTTCCAGTCGCGACCTGCGCGCGGAAGGTGTGCCGTTCTTCGTCAACGCGCCATTCCCTTCACTGGGCGAACAGCACGTCAAGCCGAAGCCGGTGACGCTGGGACCGTATGCGCGCGAGCCCTACAGCCACGCTGCGTTCTTCAACATCTCCGCGATGAGTTTCGGTGCGCTCTCCGCGCCAGCGGTACGTGCGCTGTCCATTGGTGCGGCCAAGGCCGGCATCTGGATGGATACAGGTGAGGGGGGTCTTGCGCCGTATCACCTCGAAGGCGGCTGCGACATCATTTTCGAGATTGGCACCGCCAAGTACGGTGTGCGCACGCCCGACGGCAAGCTGGACGACCAGAAGCTGCTGGCGATCTGTGCGCATCCGCAGGTGAAGATGGTCAGCATCAAACTAGGGCAGGGTGCCAAGCCGGGCATGGGTGGCTTGCTGCCCGGCGTCAAGGTGACGCCGGAAATCGCCGCCATCCGCGGCATCCCGGTGGGCGAGGACTCGCAGAGTCCCAACCGCCATCTCGACATCGGCAATGTAACGGAGCTGATGAATGCGGTCCGTCATATTCGTGACCTCACCGGCAAGCCCACCGGCTTCAAGGCGGTGATGGGTGGCCTGGACTGGATCGACGAGCTGTGTGAGGAAGTGCATCGCCGCGGTATCGAGAGCGCGCCTGATTTCATCATCGTCGACGGTTCTGAGGGCGGCACCGGTGCCGCGCCGCAAACCTTGATGGAAGGTGTCGGCCTGCCGCTGCGCGAATCGTTGCCGGCGCTGGTGAACACATTGATTCGACACGGACTGCGTGACCGCATCAAAGTGATCTGCTCGGGCAAGTGCATCACGGCGTACGATGTGGCGTGGGCGCTCTCGATGGGCGCGGATTTCGTCAACTCCGCGCGCGGCTTCATGCTGGCGCTGGGCTGCATCCAGTCGCTGCAGTGCAACCGCAATACCTGTCCCACTGGCATCACCACGCAGAACACCAAGCTGCAGCGCGGCCTCGTCGTCACTGACAAGAGCGAGCGCGTTTATCACTACGCCAAAAATGTGATGCAGGAGGTCGGCATCATCGCGCACAGCTGTGGCGTGGAAGAACCGCGCCAGCTCGACCGCACGCATTGCCGCGTGATGGGTGACGACGGCGTGTCGGTGCCGCTGGTGAAATTGTTTCCCTATCCGCAGACACCCGCGTCGCGGGTATAAGCCACGCCGTCAGGGCTGCTGCATATCCGCCCAGCCCTCGATGGTGCGGATCTGCAGCGGCTGGAAGCGGCGCTTGTAGTCCATCTTGGGGTGGCCTTCGATCCAGAAGCCCAGATAGATCCAGGGCAGGCCTCGGCGGCGGGCCAGCTCCACCTGCTGCAGGATGGCGAAGGTGCCCAGGCTGCGCGCCGTCTCGTCGGGATCGAAGAAGGTGTAGACCGCCGACAGGCCGTGCAGGCAGACATCCGTCACGGCCACGCCGAGCAGGCGCGCACCTAGGCGGAATTCCAGGAACAGGGTGGGGCTCCACGGCGCGGTCAAGAAGCGTCGGAAATCGCTGGCGTCAGCTTCGTCCATGCCGCCACCGGGATGGCGATGGCGCAGGTAGCGTTCGTACAGCGCGTGGCGCTCGGCGTTGTAGCCGGCCATGGATTCGATCACTTGCAAGTCGGCGTTGCGTTTAAGACAGCGGCGCTGCGAGCGGTCGGGACGGAAGCGCTCGGCGTCGATCCGGCACGGCGTGCAGGCACGGCAGCTGGAGCAGTATGGGAAATACAGATGGCCGCCCGCCCGGCGGAAGCCGCGCTCCAGCGCCGGCCCATATAACTGGTCCAGCTGCGGCGCGGCCGGATCGATCACCAGGTTCTGCGCCGTGCGGTCGGCAAAGTAGCCGCAAGCGTGGGGCAAGGTCTGGAACAGTCGGACGCGGTCGGAGCGCATGCGCTGATTCTATGACCGCAACGGTCGACTGTGACAAGCGTCTCGTTTCGGCTTGAACGGTCCTGGCCGGCTAGAGCACGCCCATATAGCGCAGCATCAGGACCACAAAGGCCCCGGCCACAGCCAGCATTACTATCCGGCGGGCGCGGACGGCCACACTCTGCCGGCGCAGATCCGGGCTGGGGTTGCGCGCCATGGCCAGTTCCTCGGCGTGGCGGATCACTGGCTCAATGCCCAGCTCGCGCAGCAGGGCGCGGGCACGGGTGTAGTCGTCGGCCCTGGTGATCCACACCTGCGGCCAGCGGTCCCGGTTTTCCTTGCGCTGCGAGTAGCTGAAGCGCTCGTAGCTGGGTTTATTCCAGTTGGAGCGGTTGGTGACCGTGCTTTCGATGCCGTGCTCGTTGAGCAGGGCGATCACACGGTCGATGTTTTCGGGGCGGGGCGATGTATAGAGCTGGCGCATGGCGGTATTTTAGCGCCGCTGGCGCTCAACAGCTCAGCCGCGCAGGCGAATCAGTCCTTCCTGTGCGGTGGAAGCCACCAGCCGGCCGTCGCGGCTGAAGATCTGGCCGCGCGCCAGCCCGCGCGAACCCTGGGCAGTCGGGCTGTCGAACGAGTACAGCAGCCATTCGTCCACGCGGAAGGGGCGGTGGAACCACAGCGCATGGTCCAGGCTCGCCATCTGCACGTTGTGCGTGTAGTACGAGATGCCGTGCGGCAGGGTGGCGGTACCGATCAGGTTGAAGTCCGAGGCGTAAGCCAGCAGTGCGCGGTGCAGCACTGGCGAGTCATCCACCGGCGCGGTGAGCCGGAACCAGATGTGCTGGTAGGGCGGCCGCTTGCTGGGGTGCAGCTTGTTCTGCGGCCACACGTGGCGGAACTCGATGGGTGCGTCCACGCCCAGCCAGCGCTGCAGTTTCTCCGGCAGCTTGGCCAGCTTTTCGGGCGGCAGCGGCTGCATCGGTTCGATGTCTTCCGGCGCCGGCACTTCCGGCATGGGGGTCTGGTGCTCGAAACCCTCTTCCTCGATCTGGAACGAGACCGAGCCGTTCAAGATCGGCTGGCCGTGTTGGATCGCCACCACCCGGCGCGAGGAAAAAGTGCCGCCGTCGCGGGTGCGCTCCACGTTGTAGACGATGGGCGCGTTAATATCGCCGGCACGCAGGAAATAGGCATGCAGCGAATGCGCGGCACGCCCCTGGTCGACGGTCTGCTGGGCGGCCGACAAGGCCTGGCCGAGCACCTGCCCGCCGAACACGAAATGCGTGCCGATGTCACGGCTCTGGCCGCGGAACAGGTTGTCTTCCAGGCGTTCGAGTTGCAGCAGGTCGACCAGTTCGCGGACGTGGTTTTCCGTCATGGCGGGGGGATCCGGGTGATGGGCGCGATCGGCCGCGCGGCAGGCGGCGATTATAGCCGGCGCTAGCCTTGCGCCGGCCTGGCCGGAAGCCGATGCAGCCCATTGCCTTCCAGCACTACCGGCCACGGAAACAGCGGGCCGGGATCGAGCTTGCGCGGCACTTCCAGCGCGGGATCGTCGCTGGCCGGCAGGCGGGCCGTATCCAGATCCTCATGCCCGGCGATATCGCGCAGGTTGGGGAACTCGACGCGCAACCGTGCCAGCACTGCCCGCAGGGCGTCGATCTGAGCGGCCGGGTAGGGCTCGGTCATGGTCTGGTGGCGGGAATCCCACCAATGCGGGTAGCGCCCCAGGTTCACCAGTTCGATGCCGATCGAGTTCGGGTTGTGGCCGCGTACGTGGTTGGCCACGCGCGTCCCGGGCACATAGCGGTACACCGCGCCATCGCGATCGATGTAGTAATGCCCGCAATTGCCGGCGCCGCTGGGGTGCAATACGCGCTCGCCGTATTCACGGGCAGTGGCTAGGTCGGGGAGTTCGGTGCAGTGAATGACCACCAATTCCACCGCATCGACGGAGCGTTCGGGCAGACAATCGACGTAGGGCAGGGGCTGGTCGTGGATGTTGAGCGTGGACATGCGGGCGAGTCTCGCACGCGGCCAGCTATCATGTGCAGCCTTGTAGCTGTCCCCGGAGACCGCGATGCGCGGCCAGATCATTCTTTCCCACGGTTCGGATTCCGGTCCGGATGCCACCAAGGTCAGCGTGCTGGCCGCACTGGCCGAAGCGCTGGGCTGGTCCACGCAGCGGCTCGATTACCGCGATGACGACCGTCACGGGCACGCCGGCTCGGTAGCGCCGCGCATCGCCCGCCTGCGCGCCGCGATGGAGCCGCTCGTGGCACCACCGGTGCTGGTGGGTTCGAGCATGGGTGCTTTCGTGTCCGGGCTGGCTTCGCTGGAGCGTCCGGTGGCCGGGCTGTTCCTGCTGGCGACGCCAGCGGCGATTCCTGGTTTCGAATCGGCATTCGACCTGCGCCTGGACGTGCCCACCGTGCTGATCCACGGCTGGCGCGACGAGGTATGCCCGCTGGATGAAATGTACGAGTTCGCCGGGCGCCGGCAGCTGCCCTTGCTGATACTGGATGATGACCATCGGCTCAGCGCCAGCGTGCACACGATCTCGCAGCAGTTCCGCATGTTCCTGGAACAGTTGGCGGTGGCCGCGTGAGCGCCTACTTCGCTACCTGCCCCAAGGGCCTGGAATATCTGCTGCGCGACGAGCTGATCGCGCTGGGTGCCGCCGATGTGCGCGAGGTACTGGCTGGCGTGCATTTCTCCGGCACGCTGGAAACCGCTTATCGCGCCTGTCTGTGGTCGCGCCTGGCCAGCCGCGTGTTGTTGCCGCTGGCGGAGTTCGACGCCGCGACGGATGACGCGCTTTACGCCGGTGTGCAGAACATCGACTGGTCCACGCACCTCGCCGCCCATGCCACGCTCGCCGTGGATGCAGGCACTGCGATGAGCAAACTCACGCACAGTCAGTTCATCGCCCAGCGCGTGAAAGATGCCGTGGTCGACCAGTTCCGCCAGCGCGACGGCTCGCGTCCGGGCGTGGATACCGAAGAGCCTGACGTGCGCATCAACCTGCGTCTTCGTCGCGACCGCGCCACCTTGTCGCTCGACCTCGCCGGTTCGCCGCTGCATCGCCGCGGTTGGCGCGAAGTACAGGGCGAAGCGCCGCTGAAGGAAAATCTGGCCGCCGCCATGCTGCTGCGCGCGCGCTGGCCGGAAATGTATGCACAAGGCGGCGCCTTGCTCGATCCGATGTGCGGTTCCGGCACCTTGCTGATCGAAGGCGCGTTGATGGTGGCTGACGTGGCGCCCGGTATGCGTCGCGATTACTTCGGCTTCCTTGGCTGGCAGCAACATGACATTGCCTTGTGGCGAGGTCTGCTGGAAGAAGCTCGCCAACGTGCCGATACAGGTCTGCGCGCCTTGCGCAGCTGCTTCTTCGGCAGCGATGCCGATGCCCGCATGGTGCAGACCGCCAAACGCAATGCGCAGGAAGCCGGCGTGGCCGGTTTCTTTACCCTGGACAAGCACGACGCCTTGCACGTATCGCCGCCACCCGGCGTGACGAGCGGGTTGGTGATCACCAATCCGCCTTACGGCGAGCGCCTGGGCGAACGCGAGGAGATGCCCCGGCTCTACCGTGCCTTGGGCGAAACCTTGCGCGCGCGCTTCGCGGGTTGGCGCGCCGCCGTGTTGGCGGGCGATGCCGAACTGGGGCGTGCTATGCCGTTGCGTGCCGACAAGAAATACGCGCTCTACAACGGTGCGCTGGAAACCGTGCTGTTGTTGTTCGAACTGCATGCGCGCGACGAAACTCTGCGCGAAGCCAAGCCGCTGTCGGCCGGCGCGCAGATGCTCAAGAACCGTCTGGAGAAAAACACCAAGCATCTGCGCAAGCGTTTGGAGCGCGAAGAGATCCATTGCTGGCGCGCCTACGACCAGGACATGCCCGAATACGCGGCGGCCATCGATGTCTATGGCAACGCCAAGGGCGACGTCTGGCTGCATATCCAGGAGTACCGCGCTCCCGCGGAAATTCCCGCCGAGACGGCGCGCCAGCGTCTGCGCGAGATCGTGCGCGTGGCGGGCGAAGTATTCGGCGTGTCGCGCGACCGCGTCGCGCTGAAGACCCGCGAACGCGGCAAGGGTGGTTCCAAGTACGGCCACTTCGACCAGCGCGGCGAGTTCATCGAAGTGGAAGAGGGTGGGCTCGGTTTCCTGGTCAATCTCACCGATTACCTGGATACGGGGCTATTCCTGGATCATCGACTGGTGCGAGCCAAGCTGCGCGAGCTGGCCGACGGGCGGCGCTTCCTGAATCTGTTTGCCTACACCGCCACGGCTAGTGTCTATGCCGCCGCTGGTGGTGCGCGTGACACGACCAGTGTGGATTTGTCCGGGACTTATCTGGATTGGGCTTCGCGCAATCTGTCCCTGAACGGATTCACCGGTACCAAGCACCGGCTGATGCAGTCCGATGCGATGGAATTCCTGCAGCGCGAACGCGAACGCTATGGCTTGATCTATGTCGATCCGCCCACGTTCTCCAATTCCAAGCGTGCCGAGGATTTCGACGTACAGCGCGATCATGTGCGCCTGTTGATGGCCTGCGCAGAGCGGCTGACGAGCGACGGGATCATCGTGTTCTCCAACAATTTCCGGCGTTTCATACTTGACCGGAATGCGTTGGAAGAGCGGTTCCAGATCGAGGATTGGAGTGCCGCCAGCATCCCCTTCGACTTTGCCCGCCGGTCCGACATTCACGGTTGCTGGCTGCTGCGGCTTCACCGCGCTGACGCCGGGGTGAATCCGTGGAGTACCGCGCGTATTAAAAAGTAAACCTTTCAGTTCACATTAAGCGCGTCAGGCCCAGCATAAAGTCGTACTTCACGGAGGTGTGTCATGACCAAGCGTTTTAGTGGTGCAGGCAAGCTGATGGCCCTCGGCCTGGCGATGGCAGCTGCTGTAGCGGCTCCGATGGCTGCATCCGCGCACGATGGCTGGGGCGGTGGTTACCGTGGCGGCTATCACGGTGGCTATCACGGCGGTTACTACCGCGGCGGCGGCGGGCATTGGTCCGGCGGTCGCTGGGTGGCCGGCGCGATCGTTACCGGCGTTGTCGCTGGAGTGGTCGCTGACGCGCTGCGTCCGGCGCCGGTGTACTACGGTCCCCCGGTGGTCTATCGCCAGCCGGCAACGGTGTACTACGAAGACGAGCCGGTGGTGACCCGCCGCGTCGTGGAAACCCGTACGGTGACGTATGACGACGGTTACCGCAGCACGCGCTATATCCGCGACGACGGTTATTGATCTTCAGTAAGGTTCGTTAAAAAGCCCGGCCTTTGGCCGGGCTTTTTTATGCCTCAACGATCGTCGCACTCAGGGATGAGGTGGCGGCACGGTAGGCTGGTCGGCGCCGCTGCCGTGATGGATGGCTTTCTTTTCAAGTTGTTTGAACTGACTCTTGTCGATCTTGCTTACCGACTGGATCGCGCACGGCGGCTGGTGCGGTAATGAGTGCACCGTCTCGCCGGTTTCGCCGCAGATCGCGCCCATGCCGGCGGCCTGATTGGACTCGTTTGCCCTGAAGCGCAGGCTCTGGCCCATGCCGAG
This sequence comes from Dyella sp. OK004, assembly GCF_900114495.1. Lineage (GTDB taxonomy): Bacteria > Pseudomonadota > Gammaproteobacteria > Xanthomonadales > Rhodanobacteraceae > Dyella_D. Next base: position 123,912 of record NZ_FOZI01000006.1, read on the forward strand.
CCGCGGGCACTCCGACTGCAGCTTGATCAGGTAATAGTTAGGGCCGTTGCTGACGATCGCGGTGCGCGTATCTACGACGTACCACGCGTTGATGCGGTCCGGGCGCATGCAGTCGCTGACTGGGCGCAGGGGCTGGTGCGTTTCCGCCGGGTTGTCGGCGTGCGCCCATCCACTGGCGGCGGCTATCGCAACGACCAGTAGGGTGGTGATAGTTTTCATGGGACCACCTCGTGAGTTGAGTGAAACTCCATGGACTGCTGTGGTACTGCGCCCGCATTTGAGCGTCGTGTGACAGGTGCCTGTCAAGCATCTGCCATCGTCGTATCACGCAATGTGAACGAGGGCTCCGGCAAGGTAGCGGCCATGCGGTCCCGGCGACTTTCCCCACTCACCGATATGGCCCGGCAGGCGATGGACGGAGGTCGCTCGTGACCCTCTCCGATACGGCCTTGCGGGCGGAAAGCTTGCTGCAGCGCTTCCGCCAGGTGCGGGCGCGCAGCTTGGCCTTGTGCCAGGGCCTCAGCGCCGAGGACATGATGGTGCAGTCCATGCCCGACGCCAGCCCGGCGAAGTGGCACCTGGCGCATACCACCTGGTTCTTCGAACAGTTCGTGCTGGGGCGGGATCCGGCTTTCCGGCCACGCCACCCCGAGTGGCATTACCTGTTCAACTCCTACTACCAGACCGTCGGCCCGATGCACGCGCGGCCACAGCGCGGGCTGCTCTCACGCCCCAGCCTGGATGAGGTGCTTGGCTACCGCCAGCGGGTCGAGGCAGCCATGGAGGAACGGCTATCGCGCGAACTCGAACCCGCGCTGGCCGGCATCGTCGAACTCGGCCTGCAGCACGAACAGCAACATCAGGAATTGTTGCTTACCGATATCAAGCACGCGCTGTGGATGAACCCGCTGCGGCCCGCGTATGACGACAGCCTGGTGGCCAACTCGCCAGGTACGTCCGCCGCACTGAGTTACGTCGCTGGCCGCGACGGCATCGTGGAGATCGGTCACGCCGGCGATGGTTTCGCCTTCGACAACGAGGGCCCGCGCCACCGCACTTTGTTGCAACCACACCAACTTGCCAATCGTCCGGTCAGCAACGCGGAATACCGCATGTTCGTGCAGGACGGCGGCTACCGCGAACCGCTGCTATGGCTCTCCGATGGCTGGGCCACTGTGCAAACGGAAGGCTGGCGGCAGCCGCTGTACTGGCAGGACGACCTGGATAGCGCTTTCACCCTGGGTGGCGTGCAGGCGTTCGATCCGGCGGCGCCGGTCGCCCACCTCAGTTACTACGAAGCCGACGCCTTTGCTCGCTGGGCCGATGCACGGCTGCCCACCGAGGCCGAGTGGGAGAGCGCTGCCGAGCACCTGCCGGTGCGCGGCCATCTGTTGGACGAGCGGCCGCATCATCCACGCGCCGCCTCCGGCGAAGGCCTGCTGCAGATGTATGGCGACGTGTGGGAATGGACCGCTTCGCCCTATGTCAGCTATCCCGGCTTCAAGCCATTGCCCGGCGCGCTGGGCGAATACAACGGCAAGTTCATGAGCGGTCAGTGGGTCCTGCGCGGGGGCTCCTGTGCCACGCCGCATGACCATATCCGCGCCAGCTACCGCAACTTTTTTCCGCCACAGGCCCGCTGGCAGTTCGCCGGCCTGCGCTTGGCCCGCGATCGGTGAGAGAACGTATCGATGAGTCTGCAAGCTTTTGAACCGCGCGACGACGACCGTCGCCCACCCGCCAGCGAACTGCTGGAAATCGTCCAGCGCGGTCTACGCGCCAAGTTGAAACAGCTGCCGTCGTGGCTGTTCTACGACGAACGTGGCTCGCAATTGTTCGAGCAGATCTGCGAACAGCCCGAGTACTACCTGACGCGTGCCGAGATCGCCTTGCTCGACGTGCACGCGGCGGAGATCGCCGACGTGCTTGGCCCCGATGTGCGCCTGGTCGAATACGGCAGCGGCAACGCGATCAAGACGCGCCTGCTGCTCGAACATCTATCGTCGCCAGTGTCCTACGTGCCGGTGGAAATCGCCTCGGCTTCGCTGAAGGCAAGCGTTGAGCGCATGGCCGAGCAGTTTCCACGCTTGCCCATGCAACCACTGTATGCCGACTTCACTCGGCCGCTGCGTCTGCCCATTCCGCCGCGCGCCCCGCGCCGCACGATTGTCTATTTCCCCGGTTCCACCATCGGCAACTTCGAGCAGCGCGACGCGATCCAGCTGCTGCGCAAGATGCGCGACGAGATGGGTATGGCCGGCGGCATCCTGGTCGGCGCGGATCTAAAGAAAGACGTGGCATTGATCGAAGCGGCTTATAACGATCGCGCCGGCGTCACCGCCGAGTTCACTCTAAACATGCTGGCGCGAATCAATCGCGAGCTGGGCAGCAATTTCAATCTCGATGCCTTCCGCCATCGCTCGCACTACAACCCGCTGGCGGGGCGCATCGAGACGCACATCATCAGTTTGTGCGAGCAGAAGGTGCGCATTGGACGCATGCAGGCCAGCTTTGCCGAAGGTGAGGCGATGCTGGTGGAATACAGCTGCAAGTATTCGCCTACGGATTTTGCGGCGATAGCGGCCAAGGCCGGCCTGGAGGTTGCGCAGGTTTGGTTCGATCCGGAGGTGCTTTTCAGCGTGCAGTATTTGGTGCGAAAGGGTCCTGCGGTGCAGGCGTAGTTCGACGGTCCCTGCGACATTCCTTCCTACTCGTCATTCCGGCGGAGGCCGGAATCCAGTAGTGAAGCGCTTCGATGGTCGCGTCTGCGTGCCCTGGCTCGCCTGCCGCGGGCTTCCGAACCGCTGCCGCGGCTCGGGTCACTTTCTCTTTGCTGGCCCACGCACCCGCAGGAGTGGGTGCGAACAGCGCAGCTGGCCCGAAGGGCGGAGGGCATGGATGCCCGGAGTAAAGAGAAAGTAACCAAAGAGAAATGGCCTGAAGTGCAGGCGGTGTGCTCTGTAGCTACGTCTTTTCCGGTGTCAGGCTTTGGGATGGTTTTCTTTCAGCCCGGCCGCCGTGCTCCGAGCGCCACCAGCACTTCCTGCGCGGCGCGGATACGCTCGCTGGCGCCGGGTAGTTCCAGGATCACCCTGAGCTTGTCCTGGCCGTCCAGCTTGTATACGCGTGGCTGGCTCTGGATCAGGCGGATGATCGCCATCGGCTCTACCTCGGGTTTCTCGCGGAAGGTGATGCGGCCGCCGTTGGCGCCGAAGTCGAGCTTGCGAATACCCAATGGTGTAGCCATCAGCTTGAGATCTGCTACGGCGAATAGGTGCTTGGTGGCATCTGGCAGCAGGCCGAAGCGATCGATCATCTCCACCTGCAGGTCACGCAGGGCATCCTGGTTGCGTGCGCTGGCGATGCGTTTGTACAGGGTCAGGCGCGTGTGTACGTCGGGCAGGTAGTCGTCGGGGATCAGCGCCGGGAGGTGCAATTCCACTTCGGTCTCGTGCTCTGAACTGAGATCGAAATCGGGCACCTTGCCGGACTTGAGTGCGCGCACCGCGCGTTCCAGCAATTCGGTGTAGAGGCCGAAGCCGATCTCCTGAATCTGTCCGGACTGCTCATCGCCCAGCAGTTCGCCGGCACCGCGGATTTCCAGATCGTGCGTGGCCAGCGTGAAGCCCGCACCGAGTTCTTCCAGCGAAGCCAGTGCTTCCAGTCGCTTTTCCGCATCGGCCGTCATCGCCTTGCGATCAGGTACGACCAGATACGCATAAGCACGGTGATGCGAGCGACCCACACGTCCGCGCAGCTGATGCAGCTGGGCCAGGCCGAAGCGGTCGGCGCGGTTGATGACGATGGTGTTGGCGGTCGGAATATCGATGCCGGTTTCGATAATGGTGGTACACACCAGCACGTTGAAGCGCTGGCGATGGAAGTCCGCCATCACCTGTTCCAGCTCGCGCTCGGCCATCTGGCCGTGGGCAATGCCGATGCGCGCTTCGGGAATCAATTCCCCCAGTTCGCGCGCGCTGCGCTCGATGCTGTCCACTTCGTTATGCAGGAAATACACCTGTCCACCGCGCTGCAGCTCGCGCTGGAATGCCTCGCGGATGGTCGCCGGGTCCCACACCGAGACAAAGGTGCGCACGGCCATGCGGTGTGCGGGCGGCGTGGCGATCAGCGATAGATCGCGCAGGCCGCTCATCGCCATATTGAGCGTGCGCGGGATCGGCGTGGCGGTCATGGTGAGCAGGTCCACTTCCGCGCGCAGCTTTTTCAGCTGCTCTTTCTGGCGCACACCGAAGCGCTGCTCTTCGTCCACGATCACCAAACCAAGTTGCTTGAACTTGATGTCCGGCTGCAGCAGCTTGTGCGTGCCGATGATCACGTCGATCTGGCCATCGGCCAGTCGCTTGAGCGCGTCGTTCACTTCCTTGGTGGATTTGAAGCGCGAGAGTACGTCCACGCGCACCGGCCAGTCGGCGAAGCGGTCGGCGAAGTTGCGATAGTGCTGCTGAGCGAGCAGGGTGGTGGGCACCAGCACGGCGACCTGCTTGCCAGCAGTAGCCGCGGCGAAGGCGGCGCGCAGCGCTACCTCGGTCTTGCCGAAGCCCACGTCGCCGCAGATCACACGATCCATCGCGCGTGGCGCGGCAAGGTCACCCAGCACGGCCTCGATGGCCTGTTCCTGGTCTGGCGTTTCTTCGAACGGGAAGCTGGAGCCGAATTCTTCCACCAGCTGGCGGTCGATCGGCAATGACTCGCCACCGCGTGCTTCGCGCTGCGCATAAATCGCCAGCAGTTCGGCGGCAACGTCGCGCACCTTCTCCGCCGCTTTCTTACGCGCACGCTCCCACGCATCGCCACCCAGTGAATGCAGCGGCGCCAGTTCCGGCGCGGTGCCGGTGTAGCGGCTGACCAGGCCGAGCTGCGCCACCGGCACGTAGAGCTTGTCGCCCTTGGCGTATTCGATGGTGAGGAACTCGCCCTCCATCCCACCCAGCTCCATCGAAACCAGACCCTGGTAGCGACCCACGCCATGATCGACATGCACGATGGGCGCGCCGATGGTCAGCTCGGTGAGGTCGCGGATGATGCTGTCGGGATCACGTGCCGCGCCGCGTCGCCGCTTGCGCTCGCTGCGCACACGCTCGCCGTACAACTCGCGCTCGGTCAGTACGGTGATGGCCGGCTGCGTGAGTGCGAAGCCCTGTTCCAGCGTGGCTATAGTGATGGCGAATTTCGCGCCGCTCGCCGGCACGAAGCTTTGCCAGCCTTCGATGTTGTCCGGCTTCAATCCGGCGGCAGCCAGGGTTTCGATCAACGCTTCGCGCCGGCCGGCCGAATCGGCGGCAATCAGCACGCGGCCCGGATAGCTGGCCATGAAATGCCGCAGCGAAGTGCCCGGTTCCTCACCCTTGCGATTGAGCGGAAGCTCCGGCGCCGGCTGTGTGCCTATCGCTACGGCATGCTCGTGACCGCTTTCCACGATTTCCACGCGCAGACGCCGGTTGAGCTGCTCGCGCAGCTGCTCCGGTGGCAGATAGATTTCCGCGGGCGGCAGCACCGGACGTTCGATGTCGTGCGCGCGCTGGTCGTAGCGTTCGCCGGTCTGGTTCCAGAATTGATCGGCCGCATCCAGCGCGCCTTCGCCAAGCACGAACACGGCGTTGTCGGCGAGGTAGTCGAACAGCGTGGCCGTCTGCTTGAAGAACAGCGGCAAGTAATACTCGATGCCGCCCGGTGTCACGCCTTCCTTCATGTCCTGGTAGAGCGGACAGCGGCGGATATCGATGGGGAAGCGCTCGCGCAGGTTGCCGCGGAATTCTTTGGCGGCCTCTTCAGTCAGCGGGAATTCGCGTGCGGGCAACAGCTCCACACGATCCACCGTATGCTGCGAGCGCTGGGTTTCCGGATCGAAGCTGCGGATCGATTCGACTTCGTCGTCGAACAACTCGATGCGGTACGGCTCGACCGTGCCCATCGGGAAAATATCGATCAGCGCGCCGCGCACGGCGAAGTCGCCCGGCTCAGCCACCTGCGGCACATGGCGATAGCCGGCCGCTTCCAGCCGGCGCTGCTCGGCGGAGAGATCGAGCTTCTGCCCCTTCTTCAACACCAGTCCCGCGCCCGTGATATGGCTATGCGGGGCGATGCGCTGCATCAGGGTGGCGATCGGCACCACCAGCACGCCGCTCTGTGTCGATGGCAGGCTGAACAGGGTGGCGATGCGCTGCGAGACGATCTCCGGGTGCGGACTGAAGATGTCGTAGGGCAGGGTTTCCCAATCCGGGAAATGCAGCACCGGCAAGCCGCCGGCGAAGATGCGCAACTCATCCTCCAGCGCATGTGCACGCTGGGTGTCGCGTGTCACCGCCACCAGCAGGCCGCTATGCGAACGGGCTGCCTCGGCCACCAGCAGGGCGCGGGCTGAGCCGTGGGGCGGCGTCCAGTAACGGCGCTGCTTGGGCGTGGTGGGAAGGGGTGGATGCGGGATCAGGCTGGGCATGGGCAACGCTGCGTTCCGGGGCGCCGCCGTAGGCCGCGCCGGTGAAAGCGGGCAAGTGTAACGCGACCGCCCCGGAAGACCGGGGCGGCGCGCATACAAAACCAGAAGGAGTTAAAGGCGCAGCGAGATCTGCGCGGTACCGGGTTCGTCCGGCATCAGGCGCCGGGTGAAGCCCAGCTCCTTGCACAGCTCGAGCATCGGGCGGTTTTCCTGCAGAACATAGCCCCAGATCTCCGACAAACCACGGCGGCGGCAATCGTCGACCAAGCGCTGCAGTAGCAGCGCGCCCAGACCGAGGCGGGTCCAGTCCTGCTCCACCAGCACCGAGAACTCGGCGCTGTCGGCTGCCTCATCCACGTAGATGCGGCCCACGCCGCGCATCTCGGCCGGCCGCTCTGACTCGTCCATCAGCACATAAGCGGTCTCGATCTGCGGATCGATGCGGCACAGGCGCTGCGCCATCGGCGCCGGCAGTTCCGACATGGCATGCAGGAAGCGGCGTCGGATGTCCTCAGGCGACAGCCGCCTGAAGCAGCGTTGCAGGGCGGCGACGTCACCCGGCTCGATGGTGCGCAGGCACAACTCGCGTCCGTCGCGAGTCGTCACCTGCTCGCCCTTGGCCGGGGCGGTGGCCGTGGTGAGCTGGGGCCGGCCAAAGCGCTCGCGGCTGCGCGGTGGCAGTGGGCGCTTGGTGGCGTTGGCGAGATCGGAGAGAGGGATCATGAGCATGTCCATACTTTACCGTACTGTGTGCAGTGCAGCATGAATGAAGCCCCACGGTTTAGCCCTATTTCATGCGGCTTTGCGACGCAGTCCGTGCCCGCGATGTTGCGGCCCCGCATGGTTCGGCAGCCCGGCCGGGGCAGACAGCGCCGGACCCGGCCGTCAGAATGCTCCACCCGGCCGTCGGCCGGCGTCAGCAGGGAGTGAACGGCGATGGGCAAGACAGGCAAGGGCCTCACGGTGAAGCAGCTGGAAGCGCTCTGCGGGCATTGGCCAGGGGTTACCCGCGACATCAAGTGGGGCGCAGACCTGGTGTTTAGCGTCGGCGGCAAGATGTTCGTGGTCACCCCGGCAGATGGCTCGGAAGGCGGTCGCTTCTCCCTCAAGGTTGCCGACGAGCGCTTTCTGGAGCTTACCGACCAGCCCGGCATGGCGCCGTCGCCGTACTTGGCGCGGGCGCACTGGATCGCGGTCATCGAGCCGCGGCGCTTCGACACGCCCGAACTGGAGGCGCTCGTCCGCGCCTCCTACACCCTGGTGCGCTCCAAACTCACCAAGAAACTGCAGGCCGAACTGGCACAACTGCCGCCAACCTGATCCCACCGGTCTAATCCAACTCGGAGCACTCATGAAGCAACATATTGGCGGCCTCGCCCTGGTCGTGGCCGACTACGACGAGGCGATCGCCTGGTACACGCGCGTACTCGGTTTTGAATTGCTGGAAGACACCAAGCTGGGCGAAGACAAGCGCTGGGTGCTGCTGGCACCGCCCGGCTCGCAGGAAACACGCTTGCTGTTGGCGAAGGCCGCCACATCCGAGCAACAGGCCAGCGTCGGCAACCAGGCCGGTGGCCGGGTCTTCCTGTTCCTGCATACCGACGATTTCTGGCGCGACTACCGGCGCATGCAGGCGGCTGGCGCCGTGTTCTGCGAAGAACCGCGCGAAGAGGTCTATGGCACCGTGGTGGTGTTCCAGGACTTGTACGGCAACAAGTGGGACTTGCTGCAGCGCAAGTGATTCAGTCGGTCAGGTCCGGCTCGAAGAAACTCCACAGCACATCCGGAAACTGCGCCTTCATCGCGCGCTCCACTGCGTTGATGTTGTGGATCAGCGTGCGGTTGTCCACCGTAGGATTCATGCGGGCCTTGACCGACACCATCACGTCGGGGCCCAGCTGCAACGTGATCAGGTTGAGTACCACTTCCACCTCGGGGCGCGCGTTGAGAAAGCTCAATAGCTCCTCGCGACGGCGCGGCTCGACGCCCTGGCCGATCAACAGTGCTTTCACTTCCACCGCCACGGCGATGGCGACCACCACCAGCAGTACGCCGATAGCAATCGTGCCAAGCGCATCGAACACTAGGTTGCCGGTAAGGATGGTTGCCAACACCGCGAGCAGCGCCAGGGCCAGGCCGAGCAGGGCGGCCATGTCTTCGCCGAAGATCACCAGCAGTTCGCTCGAACGCGTCTCGCGGAACCACTGCCACAGGCTGCGGCCTTCGCGCGCCTTGTTCACTTCCTGCATGCAGCCGCGCATGGAAATGCCTTCCATGACGAGACCGAACACCAGCACGCCCACCGCCAGCCACGGCCGCTGCAACGGCTCGGGCGAGCCGAGCTTGTGCACGCCTTCGTAGATCGAGAACACACCGCCCACACTGAACAACAGGATCGCCACCAGGAACGACCAGAAATATAGCGCGCGTCCCCATCCCAGTGGGTATTCCTCGGTCGGCGCGCGCCGTGCCTGGCGCATACCGAACAACAGCAGGCCTTGATTGCCACAATCAGCCAGCGAATGCACCGCCTCGGCCAACATGGCGCTGGAACCCGTGAGAATCGCCGCCGCGAGCTTGCTGACGAAAATGGCGAAGTTGGCGCCGAGCGCGAGCAGGATCGCCTTCGTCGAATTGGCGTGGCCGGACATCGAGTTCCTTTCCTTGAAACAGTGCGTGTCAAATCATGCCCGGCGGGCAGACTCAGCGGATACCCACGCCCAGGCCAACGCCGAAGTGCACATTGTTCTTGCCGCTATCCATCTCGCTGGCCGTCCACACATGCGATTGCCCCACGCCGACCAGCGGGAACACATAGCTGGCCTCGCCAACTTTGCCCGCACGGCTGCCGGTAAGGCGGCCCTGCACGGTCATCAAGGCGCCGTCCGGGTAATTCAGCGGCTCGACGAAGCCCGGCATGATCGCGATAAAGCGGCCGGTGCCGCTGTCGCCAGCCTTGGGCCGTTGCGAGCCATCCAATGGGAAAGCCAGCATTTCGATCTCGCTGCGATCGGCCAGCGTATGCACAGACACGATGCGGCCGCCCCAGACCACATCGGCATTGGCATAACGCTCGGGCGCCTCGGCCACATTGAACGGCGCGGCGGCGATGGTGCCGGTGGCCTTGTAGATGGGCGCCGGCGCACAAGCCGCGAGCCACAGCAGCGAAGCGGGCAGGGCCGCGCGAAGGAGTGATTTGGCAAGGAAGGCGCGCATGATCGATCTCCGGTTCGCTTTATCGAGGGACGACACACAAAGCTTAGCCTCCGCCGCACACGTGCGGTAGACGCCCTGTAGGAGCGCACCCCGTGCGCTCCTACCTATCAGTCAGCTGGCGGTGGAATCTGCCATGAGCCAGTCCAGATGCCAGGTGGCCGGACGTTCTTTCGACAGCAGGCGACTCATGGCGCGCAAGGGTTCGCGCAATGCTTCGTCCAGCTTCCACGGCGCGTTGAGAATCACCATGCCCGAGCCGTTGAGGCGCAGCGGCGAGTCGTCAGGATGCACCAGCAACTCGGCGCGCAGCACGCGGCGCGCGCCGCAGCGTTGCGCCCAGCGCAGGAACGGTTGCACCTGGCTGCGCTGCTTGATCGGATACCACACCGCGTAGACGCCCGTCGGCCAGCGCAGTAGCGCTGCCTTCAAGGTCTGCTCGATGACGCGGTATTCCGCTTCCTGCGCTTCATAGGGCGGATCGATCAGCACCAGTCCGCGCTTTTCCTTCGGCGGCAGCAACGCCTTCAAAGCTTCATAACCATTGCGCTCATGCACGTGCACTCGCTGGTCGTTGCGGAACAGTTCGCGCAGGCGTGTCGCTTCTTCGGGGTGCAGTTCGCATAGCTGTGCACTGTCTTCCGCGCGCATGGCGTTGGCTGCCTGCAAGGGTGAGCCCGGATAGAGCTTCAGCCCGTCCTGGTTGCCGGGCAGGTCGAGGATCGCGTCCAGCCAGCGCCGCAGCAGCGGCGGCAGGGCGCCAGCCTGGGCGCCATCGGTCTGGTACATGTCGGGAAACAGCAGCCGCACGATGCCGTCTTTGTACTCGCCGGTCTTGCCGGCCTCGACGCCGTCCAGTGCATAGCAGCCGCTGCCGGCGTGGGTGTCGATCACGCAGAAGGGGGTGGGCTTGGCTTGCAGGGCTTCGATCAGCGCGAGCAGGACGGTGTGTTTGAGGACGTCGGCGAAGTTGCCGGCGTGGTAGGCGTGGCGGTAATTCATGGGGGGCTGCTGCGCCTGGGAGGGTTGGCAATTATAGGTTGCGTTTGGGGGTGGGTGCTCGAGACGACCTTTCGTGCTTCGTCATCCCTGCGTAGGCAGGGATCCAGTAGTGGTGCGCTCGGTTGTTGCGCCTGTGTGCCCTGGCTCGCCTGCCGCGGGCTTCCGAACCGCTGCCGCGGTCCGGGTCACTTTCTCTTTGCTGGCCCAAAGAGAAAGTAACCAAAGAGAAATGGCCTGAGAGCAGGCGGTGTGCTTTGTAGCTACGCATCTTCCAGTGTCAGACGTCGGGATCGTTTTCTTTAGGGCCTTTGCTGGCACATAGGTCCCGTTACCGACTAGCTTCGCATCGCCTAATGCAGCAGTGCTCCCTCCCCTGCTCGCAGGGGAGGGCTGGGGAGGGGTGGTGGGTGCTCGGCTTGCCGTTTCTAGTGAAACGCAAGCCGCTGCATTCGCATGGAGCCACCTCCAGAGTTGTTCGGGTTGGCGCAGGCTGGCTATGCTCACCTTATGCCCCGCCGTTTCCTCCCGCATCTGCGTCGCCGTCGCCTGCCTTTGGTGCTGGCGCTGTGTGCGTGGTTGATGTTGGTGGGGATGGCGTGGGCGCAGGGTGGTTGCTGTGATGAGCCGGCTGGCGGCGCGACTGTGATGTCGATGGATGGTCACGCTGGCATGCATGGCATAGATCATCATGGGGATCATCCGATGAGTCATGCGGCGGGTGATTGCGCCTGTACGCATGCGCCGGCAACGCTGCCTGGTGTGCCGGCTCTTGCTGCTTCGTCGGTCTTGCCGCGAGCGCAGGGATTGCCGCAGCCGCGAAACGATATGCCGCAACCGGCAAGCAGACCTCCTTTAAGGCCTCCGGCCGCCTGATTTCCGTAGCGTTGCGGCCGGGTTTGTTTCGGCCGTCTTCCCCTGCTCGTGTGGCAGGTGTGTGCATGACGGAGTCATTTCATGAATAAGCAGGATCCCCGCGGCATCTATTTGCCGCGTCGGCAGTTCGTGCAGGGTCTGGTGTTGGGCGGTGTGGCCGCCGGGCTGGGTTTGTGGCGCGGCAGTGCATTCGCACAGGCAGCAGCGACGCCACGCGCTGAGTTGAGCGGCAATCATTTTGAACTGGAGATCGGTGAGCTGCCGGTGGATTACACCGGGCGCAAGCGCATCGCCACCGTGGTTAATGGTCAATTGCCGGCGCCGCTATTGCGCTGGCGCCAGGGCGAGACGGTGACTTTGCGCGTGCGCAATCGTCTCGCGGTAACCAGTTCCATCCATTGGCACGGCATCATCCTGCCGGCGGATATGGATGGCGTGCCGGGTGTGAGTTTCGAAGGCATTCCGCCCGGTGGCGAATATCTCTATCGCTTCACCGTGAATCAGGCGGGCACGTATTGGTATCACAGCCATTCGCGCTTCCAGGAGCAGGTCGGGCTGTATGGCCCCATCGTGATTGAGCCACGCGATGGTGAGCGCCATCCCGCGCAACGCGACTACACGATTCTGCTGAGCGAGTGGACGGATACCGATCCCGAGCGGATCTACGCCAACCTCAAGAAACAGAGCGACTACTACAACATTGGCAAGCAGACCGCCGGCGATTTTCTGCGCGATGCGCGGCGTCAGGGTTTATCGCAGGCGCTCGCCGAGCGGCGCATGTGGCAGCAGATGCGCATGGACCCGAGCGATCTGGCCGACGTCTCCGCCATGACCTACACCTATCTCGCAAACGGGCACGCGCCGGCCGGCAACTGGACCGGCCTGTTCAACGCAGGCGAAAAGGTGCGGCTGCGCTTTATCAACGGCTCGTCGATGACCTTCTTCGACGTGCGCATTCCCGGTTTGAAGATGACCGTGGTCGCTGCGGACGGTCAGCCGGTGGAGCCGGTGAGCGTCGACGAGTTCCGCATCGGCACGGCAGAGACTTATGACGTGATCGTCGAGCCTTCAGCCGACCGTGCATGGACCATCTTCGCGCAAAGCATGGACCGCACCGGCTACGCACGCGCCACGCTGGCGCCGCGCGTCGGCATGGTTGCGGAGGTGCCGCCGCTCGATCCACGTCCGCTGCTGAGCATGGGCGACATGATGGGCTCGATGTCGCACGGCGGCATGGGCCATGACATGGCCGGCATGGATCATGCGGCGATGGGGCACACCATGGGTGCGTCCATGCAGCCGCTGAAGACTGGCGTAGAAGTGGACATGCGCGTGCCGCAACCACGCACCAATCTCGACGATCCCGGCGTCGGCCTACGCAACACCGGTCGGCGCGCGTTGACCTATGCTGATCTGCACGCCATCGACGCGCCGATCTCTCCGCGCGTGGACCGCGATATGACGCTACGCCTCACAGGCAATATGGAGCGCTATCTGTGGTCCTTCGACGGCACGCGTTTCTCCAACGCGGAACCGTTGCGGCTGAAGTATGGCGAGCATGTGCGGATCACCCTGGTGAATGACACCATGATGACCCACCCCATCCATCTGCATGGCATGTGGAGCGAGCTGGAAAATCCGCACGGCGAATTCCAGGTGCGCAAGCACACGCTGGTGGTGCAGCCCGCGCAACAAATCAGCTATCGGGTAAGCGCCGATGCGCTGGGGCGCTGGGCCTATCACTGCCATCTGCTCTACCACATGGAAGCGGGCATGTTCCGCGAAGTGGTGGTGGCATGAGCCGGATAACCATGAGCATCGCTGCCTTGTGCCTGGCCATATCAGGACATGCTGCTGCGCAGGACACGATGGCGGGGCATGAGCACCATCACGCGGAGACCCCGCCGGCCAAGAAGAAAACTGCTACGCACGAGCACATGTCGCACGACGGTATGGATATGCAAGGCGTGCCCGGCATGGAGCAGGCGAAGCCGGAAGCTACCGCGCCGATAGCAGACCACGCTGGGCATGCGATGGATAGGCCTGCTCCATCGGTGTTGCCGCCGAACGGGCACATTCCGCCACCGCCGCCCGCGACGCAGTTGGGCGCTATGTCACCCGAGCACATGTCCGACATGATGCAGATGGACGATCTTGCCCACCGCGGCATGTGGCTGTTCGATCGCCTCGAACGGACGCGTAGCATCCGCGGCGACTACGCCACGGCCTGGCAGGCCGAAGGCTGGTGGGGCGGCGACATCGATCGCGTATGGCTGCGCACCGAAGGCGAGCGCAGCAACGAAGGTACGCGTGATGCGCGTGCCGAAGTGCTATGGGGCCACGCCTGGAGTACGTTCTGGGACTGGCAGCTCGGCGTGCGCCACGATTTCGGGCAGGGGCCGAACCGGCAATGGCTGGCTGCCGGTGTGCAAGGATTGGCGCCGTACTGGTTCGAAACCCAGGCGACGTTCTACGCCGGGCCGCAGGGCAGAACCGCCTTGCGACTGGAAGCCAGCTACGACCTGCGTTTCACTCAGCGGCTGATTCTCGCGCCGGAGCTGGAGCTGAATTTCTACGGCAAGGACGACCCGCGTCGCGGTATTCGCTCGGGCCTGTCCGACATGGAGGCCGGTCTGCGCCTTCGCTACGAGTTCAGCCGCCGCTTCGCACCGTATGTCGGCGTGAACTGGACACGGCGCTTCACGGGTCGCGACATGCTTGGCGATGAATCTGCACGTGAAACCACCTGGGTTGCCGGCGTCCGGCTTTGGTTCTGAGGAGTGATCATGAAAACGTTCAAGATGCTGCTTGTTCTTGCCCTGCTGGTGCTGATCGTTACTGCAGGCTTTGTCGCTTCCGGAGTTTATGACATCGGTGCCGACAAACCGCACTGGTCGCTCACCGAGAAATTGGTGGGTGCTTTGCGCGATCGTTCAATCGCCCGCCAATCCGCGGGCATCGTGGTGCCCGACCTGGACGATCCCGCGCGCATCCGCAGCGGCGCACGCCGCTATGCCGAAATGTGCGCGGCCTGCCACCTCACTCCCGGTATGCGCAGCACTGAGTTGCGCGAGGGGTTGTATCCGCAGCCGCCGGATCTTGCACGGCATGGTGTGCATGACCCGGCGCAGGCGTTCTGGGCGATCAAGCACGGTATCAAGATGAGTGCGATGCCGGCGTGGGGGCGCAGTCATGACGATGCGGCGATCTGGGAGATGGTGGCGTTTGTGAAGCGGTTGCCGGAACTGGATGAGGCGGGGTTTGAGGGGTTGGCGGGGATGGCGGGGGATGATGGGCATGGGATGCATCATGACGATGATGATCATCCGGCGGGGGCGGCTTCTGTGCCTGATGGGGATGCTGATCACGCGCACTGATGCGCTGGTTTTTCTCTCTCCCTCCGGGAGAAGATTAGGCCCTCGCGATATCGCTTCTACATCGTCATTCCGGCGAAGGCCGGAATCCAGAGTGGTGCGCTCCGGTTTTAGCGTCTGCGTGCCCTGGCTCGCCTGCCGCGGGCTTCCGAACCGCAGCCGCGGCTCGGGTCACTTTCTCTTTGCTGGCCCAAAGAGAAAGTAACCAAAGAGAAATGGCCTGAGAGCAGGCGGTGCGCTCCGTAGCCATGCTGTTTCCAGTGTCAGAAGTCGGGATGGTTTTCTTCTAGGTCGGCCCTCATCGAAGCGCCACATCTCCCTCTCCCCTCCGGGAAGAGGGTTGGGGTGAGGGGTGGGTGCTCGGTGCAGCGTCGCTACTTCGCAGGCTTTTTCACTGCACCTTCGTCATCGCTGCATCTAGAAACTTCGAGAAAGGAAGAACACCGGGCGGCGAGATGCCGCCCAGCATAGGCGCTTAGTAAGCAACGGTAATGCGACGATTTGCAGCGTCTTGCTTCTCGATGCGATCAAGCAGGGCGACGGCGTAGTCGGCGATGGAGATTTTGCTGTTGCCTTCGGCATCGACCAGCAGTTGCTCGCCGCCGACGCGGTAGTGGCCGGTGCGGTCGCCGGGCTGGATCATGGCGGCGGGGCTGATGTAGGTCCATTCCACCGGGGACTTGCTGGCGCGGAACACTTCCAGTGCCTTGCCTTGGGCCTCAGCTTCCGGCTTCCACTCGGCGGGGAAGTGCGGGTCGTCGATGACGCGTTTGCCGGGGGCGACTTCCAGTGTGCCGGCGCCGCCGACCCACAGCAGGCGCTTCACGCCGGCTTTCGGCAGGTTGTCGAGCAGCACGCTGGCGTTGGCGGGCACGCTGTCGAGGTTGCCGTCGCGACGGGCGGAAAGGCTGGCGACGACGGCGTCGGTGCCGTGCACCGCGTCGAGCCAGGTGGAAGCGTTGGCGACGTCGCCGGTCACGATCTTGAGCTTGGCGTTCTTCTGCGGCAGGCGGGCCGGGTCGCGCACGATGGCGACCACGTCATAGCCGCGCGACAGTGCTTCGTCGAGGATGCCTTGGCCGATGTGGCCGGTAGCGCCGAACAGTGCGATTTTCATGACGATCTCCTGGGACGAACGGGTTGGGATGTGTGGGAGTGGGTGATGTCGTGGCTCAAGGCCACTTCATCTCGCCCTTGCTGACTTTGGCGCTGAGTTCCAGCGAGGACTTCTCGCCGGCCTGCGGATAGCGTTTTTCCATCGCGGCGACCAGCGCGGGGGCATCTTTGGCCTTGGCGGCTTCGGCGTCGTAGGCCTTGATGTAGTCGCGGGTGTAGCGCACCTGGCTGAGGTCGAACGCGCTGCCGGCCTGGTAGTGGCCGGGTACGACCTTGACCGGCTTCAGTGCATCGATGCGGTCGAGTGTCGCCAGCCACTGCTTGTGCGATTCCGGTGTCTGCGTATCGGCCATCCACACATGCAGATTGCCGAATACCACCACGCCGCCGACCACCGCCTTGAGCGAAGGAATCCACACGAAGCTGCGGTCGGGTGTGCGGCCGTCGAGACCGATCACGTCCAGCTTGCGGCCTTCCAGCGTAAGGCTGTTGCCGGGGAGCACTTCGGGCGTCACCGTCGCCGCAGGCGCATCCTGTTTCAGGATCGGGCCCCAATAGGCGAGTTTGGCTTTCGCAGTTTGCTGGATGTGTTCCACCGTTGGCTGGCTGGCGACGATCTTTGCGTCGGGGAACGCAGCATGCAGTACGTCGAGGCCGAAGTAATAGTCCGGATCGCCATGGCTGATGTAGATGGTGGCGAGGTGCTTGCCGGAAGCCTTGATCTTGTCGACCAGCTTCTGCGCATCGCCGCGGGCGAACTGCGCGTCGATCAGCACGGCATCGTGCTCGCCTTCGACCAGCACCGAGGTGACCGGGAAGATCGCCTTGTCGCCGGCGTTGTAGACGTCGAGCGTGAGCGGCCGGTTTGGAGCGCATTCCTTCGCCTGCGCCATGCCGGCGATGCCGGCCAGGGTGAGCGAGAGCAGCAGGGCGGTGCGAAGCGTACGCATGGAAGACCTCGGTCCAGGGGCTTTGAAGTGGGCATAGCATGCGCTGATCATTGATACGGATATACGTATCAAATGGGAATTCACTGTAAAGTGTGAATTGACAGTGGAGTTTGCCCCATGGCGCACGAGATCAACCTCAACCGGCTGGCGGTGTTTACGGCCTTGGTACGTGCGGGTTCCTTCACCGCGGCGGCCGAACAGCTGGGTATGACCAAGGCGATGGTCAGCCAGCATGTGGCGCGGCTGGAGCAGGAGCTTGGTGTGACCTTGCTGGTGCGCAGTACGCGGCGCATGTCGCTGACTGAGGCTGGCGCCACCTTTCACGCCGACTGTGTGCGCATCCTGGCCGACGCTGAGGCGGCCATTGAGCGCGTCGGCGAAGGCCACGACATGCCGCGCGGC
Organism: Dyella sp. OK004; assembly: GCF_900114495.1. GTDB lineage: Bacteria > Pseudomonadota > Gammaproteobacteria > Xanthomonadales > Rhodanobacteraceae > Dyella_D. The sequence continues at coordinate 141,299 of NZ_FOZI01000006.1, forward strand.
ACGCTGCGACTCACTACCTCGCTCGATTACGGCATCGCGGTGGTTGCGCCCAAACTGGCGAGCTTCATGCGGCTGTATCCCGCGGTGCAGGTGGATCTGGTGCTCAGCGATCACATCAGCGATGTGATCGCTGAGCGTTTCGATCTCGCGATTCGCGGCGGCTGGCTGCGCGATTCCACATTGCGCGCCACGCGGCTTGGCGGTTTTCGTCAGCTTCTGGTGGCGTCGCCTGCTTATCTTGCCGAGCAGGGCACGCCGCGCCGGCCGGAAGATCTCGCCGCACATCGCAGTATTGCCATGTCGGCGCTGCCGGCGCCGCTGCGCTGGACCTTCACCGCACAGGGCGGCACGCGGCGCACCGTGCGCATGCGCCAGACCGCACAAGCCAACAGCGCCGCCGCGGTGCGTTGTCTGGTGCTGGCGGGCGCCGGTGTGGCTGTGTTGCCGGACTATTTGGTGGAGGAGGACATCCGCGCCGGTCACTTGGTCGCTTTGCTGGCGCAGTACCGGCTGCCGGAAGGCGGCATCCATGCGGTGTATCCAGGGCGCAAGGCGCCCGCGAAAGTGCGCGCTTTCATTGACCACTTGCAAGGTAAGACGCCTTAGATCCTGCGAAAAATCGCTGATCAGGCCCTTGATTGGTGCTCTCCGGGTTGGGTTATCGCGACCTGGCCGCTTATGCAGCGGGCATTCCGCCTCGCTGCCGCGAGCCGGGTCACTTTCTCTTTGCTGGCCCAAAGAGAAAGTAACCAAAGAGAAATGGCCTGAGAGCAGGCGGTGTGCTCTGTAGATGCGCTTTTTCCAGTGTCAGACGTCTGGAGGATTTCTCTGCTTGCTCCCTCTCTCCTCTGGATCCGATTGGCGTCGAGTCAGAGCTATGCGCGCTTTTCTCCTCCCCCTGCTCGCAGGGGGAGGTCGGGAGGGGGTAAGCCCTTGCGACAACCTCTCCCGATACGCTTTCTCAAGTACTCACCCCTCCCCAACCCTCCCCTGCGAGCAGGGGAGGGGGCAAGAGCAAACCCGACGTCTGACACTGGGAAAGGCGTAGCTACAAAGCACGTCGCGCTCTTCCGACCATTTCTCTTTGGTTACTTTCTCTTTGGGTCAGCAAAGAGAAAGTGACTCGGGCGCCGGCAGGCGTCCGAAATGCCCGCTGCATAAGCGGCCAGGTCGCGACACCCCAACGATTGTCGCGAACACAAAGAACAACCCTCAGCACTACTCCACGACGCTGTGGCTTTCCGCGGTACCGAGCAGTTCGGTCTGCGTGGGCTCCTCACGCTTGCGATGGAGCAGCGGATGCATGAACACGGCCGCCAGGATGATGGCCACGCCGATATAGAACTTCCCGTTCAACTCATGCTGTTCGCCGAGCATCAGGATCGCCAGCACGATGGCGTACACCGGCTCCAGGTTGGTCACCATCTGCGTGCCGAACGCGCTCATGTGGCGCAGGGCTACCAGCGCCAGCGCGAACGGCAGCAGAGTACAGCCGAAGGAAAGCAGCAACAGCAACGAGGCATCGTGCAGGCTCGGGATCACGAACGCCGGGCCGACATGCGGCAGCAGCGGTGCGAGCAGGGTAAGGAAGATCGTGCCAGTGCCCAGTTCGATACACGTCACCGTGAGCGGATCGGCATGTTCCACGAAGCGCTTGTTGAGCGAGCCGAACAACGCGACCAGCAACGCGGACACCGTGCCCACCGCAATACCGAGCCGCATGTCGCTCGGCACACCGCCGACAACCATCGCTACACCCGGTACCACGGCCACGCCGATCAACAACTCGCGCGGATCGAACTTGCGCCGTGCGATCCACGGCTCCACCAGGGCGAGGAACACTGGCCCAAGCGCGATACACGTCGCCGCCACCGAAGCATTCGCCAGCTTGATCGCAGCGTAGAAGGTCAGCCAGTGCAGCGACACCAGCGCGCCGATGCCCGCATACGCCCAGCGCAGCCGCGCGGACATGGCCTTCAGTTCGCGCCACACCTTGGGCACCAGCAGCAGGGCCGATGCCACCAGCAGCATGCGCCACCACACCAGCGGCAGGGCCGGCAGCGTGATCAGCTTGCCGAGGATGGCGGTGAAGCCCCACAGCATGACGCAGAAGTGAATCTGCAGGCGGGCCTTGGTAACGGCTTGCATGGGGAGCGTTCGCGCAAAGATGGCCTGACATTCTAGCCGGGCCCATGCCCCCGCGCCGTGCCATGTAGGAGCGCACAGGGTGCGCTCCTACATGTCTCTGTCACGCCGGTGGGGCGTCACTCTTTATGGCGAGGACCCGCAGCAATCTCTGCCGCAGCCTTTTCAAGGATCGCCGCGATGCGCTGGGTTTCTTCCTTGCTCCACTCCGCGCCGCGCATCAGCAGGGCGTGCTTGATCGCATGCATGGTGTGGCGTATCGCCATCGGCAAAGCCATCTTGGCCGCCATGCGCGCGCTCTGCTCGGTGCGGCTCATCACGGCGTTGACCGCCTCCCGGTTTTCCTCGAGAAAGGCGCTGCCGGCTGCGGTGATCGCGTAGAGCTTGCGGCCGCCCTGTTCGTTTTCGACCTGGGCGTAGCCCAGCTCTTCCAGCATGGTCAGGGTGGGGTAGATCGCGCCGGGGCTGGGCGAGTAGTTGCCATGGAACATCTCCTCGATAGTGCGGATCAGTTCGTAGCCATGGCGCGGCTGCTGTTCGATCAGCGCCAGCAGTAGTAGCTTGAGGTCGCCGTGGCCGAACATGCGACCGCCGCCGCGCCGCCCGCCACCGCGCAAGCCGCTCCAGTCAGCGAAGAAATCTCCGCCACGAGGGCCGCCGAAATGGCCGCGCCCGGCATGGCGTGGTTCGTGGTCGCCCTCGTCGCCATCAAACGGGTCGTCATGCCTGAAGGGATGGGGACCATGGCCATGGCCGTGCCAACCCTGCCGCATGGCCCGGAAAAAGAAATGATGTCTATGCATTTGCGTAACTCCGATATATCGTAAGTACGGATTTGACGATATATCGTAAGAATATCTTTTGACAAGTGCCCGTTGCGGGGCGCCCGAATCCTTCCTCTGCAAGCATGGGGAGGAGAACAATGCACCGCTCAAGGAAGGACCCCACCCGATGTCGCGTGAAAACCGCATGGGCGGCGGCAGTAGCCGCCGCGCCGAGTCACCGCCCAAACAAAGCCTGCGCGAGCGCTTCGTCGCCATGCGCAACCTGCCGCCGTTCCTACGCGGGGTGTGGCAGACCAGTCCGTTCCTGAGCGTCTGCACCGTGGTGCTGCGGCTGCTGCGCGCGTTGCTGCCGGTGGCGACGCTGTATGTCGGCAAGCTGATCATCGATGAGGTGACTCACCTTATTCGCGCCGGCGTATTTCATGGCGACCTCTCCGCATGGTGGGACAGCGGCGATCTGAACCGGCTGGGCGGGCTGTTGTTGCTGGAGTTCGCGCTGGCGGTGGGCGCGGACGTCCTCGGCCGCATAGTGGCGCTGATCGACTCGCTGCTGTCGGAGCTTTACGCCAACACCACCAGCGTGCAGCTGATGGAGCACGCAGCTTCGCTCGACTTGGAAGATTTCGAGGATGCCGATCTGCAGGATCGGCTCGACCGCGCACGCCGCCAGGTAGCCGGACGCAGTTCGCTACTGTCGCAACTGCTGGGGCAGGCGCAGGACATCGTCACCATCATCAGCTTCGCCGTGGGCTTGGCGGTGTATGCGCCGTGGCTGATCGTGTTGCTGCTAGTCGCGCTGGTGCCGGTGTTTATCGGCGAGCTGCATTTCAATGCGCAGAGCTACGCGGTGAATTATCAGTGGACGCCGGAGCGCCGCGAGTTGGACTACCTGCGCATGATCGGCGCCAGCGCCACCACCGCCAAGGAAGTGAAGAGCTTCGGCCTCAACCGCTTCCTGATCGATCGCTATCGCGTGCTGTCGAAATCGATCTACCACGCCAACCGCGCTATCGCCTTGCGCCGGGCCGGCTGGGGCGGGTTGTTCACCACCATCGGCACCATCGGCTACTACGCCGCCTACGCAATCATCGCGTTCCGCACGGTGCAGGGGCATTTCAGCATTGGCGACCTTACCTTTCTGTCGGCCTCGTTCCGCCGCCTGCGCACCTTGCTGGAAGGCCTGCTGGTGGGCTTCTCACAGGTCGCGGGGCAGGCGCTGTATCTCGATGACCTGTTCTCGTTCTTCCTGATCAAACCAGAGATATTTACGCCCGAGCATCCGCGTCCGTTCCCGCATCCGATCCGCGAAGGTTTCGTGTTCGAGAACGTGGGCTTTCGCTATCCGGATGCGGAGCGCTGGGCGGTGCGGCATCTGAATTTCCATTTGCGCGCGGGCGAAGTGCTGGCCCTGGTGGGTGAGAACGGTGCCGGCAAGACCACCCTGGTCAAGCTGCTGTCACGGCTGTACGACCCCGACGAAGGCCGCATCCTGCTCGACGGCCATCCGCTGGCAGAATACGACCTGCAGGAGCTGCGCGCGAACATCGGCGTGATCTTCCAGGACTTTGTGCGCTATTACCTCAGCGCGGCGGACAACATCGCAGTGGGCCGCATCGAGGCGCGCGAAGATCATCCACGCATCCAAGCCTCGGCCCGCCGCAGCATGGCGAATGAAGTGATCGACCGCCTGCCGAAGGGGTATCAACAGATGCTCGGCAAGCTGTTCAAGGGCGGCGTGGATCTGTCGGGCGGCGAATGGCAGAAGATCGCCATCGCGCGTGCCTATATGCGCGATGCCCAGCTGCTGATTCTCGACGAGCCTACCGCCGCGCTGGATGCGCGCTCGGAGTACGAGGTGTTCCAGCGCTTCAAGGAGCTATCGCACGGCAAGACCGCGGTGATCATCTCGCACCGCTTCTCCACCGTGCGTATGGCCGACCGCATCATCGTGCTCGATCAGGGGCGGATCGAAGAAGTTGGCAGCCATCAGGAACTGATCGAGAAGAGCGGGCACTACGCGGAGCTGTTCGAGTTGCAGGCGGCGGGATATCGCTGAGGGGCTTGACCCCACCCCAGCCCTCCCCTGCTTCACGCAGGGGAGGGAGTTTTTGCTCCTCTCCCTGCTTGCGACGCGAAGCTAGTCCCGTGGGACAGGGGGAGGTTGGGAGGGGGTAAACCCTTGCGATACGGCCTCAATACTCAGGCTTTTTTTCCCTTAACCGGCGCCACCACTTTCGCCGGCGCCCGCATCTGCTCCAGCACGGTCGTGCAGGTATTCGGCGCATCCTGATGACTCATCGCCACCAGCGGCAGCAAGGCCGCCGCCGGTGCCGCGAGCACACCCAGCGCCAGCGCACCGCCGCCGCGCAGCAGCAGCGGGCCGGTCTGCACGCCTACGTCCGGATTCTTCAGTGTGCCCTTCACGTACAGCGGCGAACGCAGCGAGAACACGCGGAAGCCCTTGGTGTGTGGTTTCACGTCCAGATTCAGCCGTTCGTCGGTGAAGTTCACCGTGCCTTCGATATTGATCACCGCGTCTTCCGTGTCGAACACGAACAGGCGCGTGTCGAAGAGGCCGTTGTTGGCACCGAGGTCGGCGGCGGCGCAATTGATCTTGACCACCTTGTCGCCGAACAGTTTGCCGATGACGATGTTGCCGACATTGAGGCCTGCGGTTTCGAGCAGATTCTTGCTGATCGCGCCGTCGTTCATTAGCAGCTTGAGTTCGCCATTGGCGCTGCCGAGCAGGGCGGCCACCGAATTACCGCGCGCGGCGAGGGATGCGTCGCCGTTGATCTCACCGAAGCTGGTGTTCATCACATCGACGGTGGGAAATAGCTGCTTGATCTTGAGCCGGCGCGCATTGAGCTTGAGCGCGCCGCGCATTGCCGCCTGGCTGCCATCAAGCTGGATATTGCTGGTCACCGTGCCGCCGGCCATGCCGAAATTCAGTGGATCCAGACGCAGCACGCCGTTGTCCAGCAGCAGATGCGTGTTGAGGCTGTCGATCGGCAGATCCTTGCCGCGCACGATGCGCGCGCCGGTGAAGTTCACGTCGGCATCCATGGTCTTCCAGCGCTCGGTACGGAACGGCTCCACCGGCAGCACTTTGTCCGCCGGTTGTGGTGTGGCGTCGCCGCGCTGTTGCTTCTCGGCATTGCTGTCGGCGCCGATCAGCGGCGCCAGGTCGGCGAACTGCAGCAGCTGTGAGCGCAATTTGCCGCTCAGCTTGGGACGGTCACCGCCGGTGGCAAATTCCAGGCTGCCGGCCAGGTCGCTGCCGCCGACGCGGCCATGGAAATCGCGATAGCTGAAGTGGCTGCTGTTGCGATGCAGCTCCGCCTGCAGCCGGCCCTCGGTGGCATACGGTGGCGTGTCGGGCAGGGTGAGGCCGGTGATCGGATACAGCTTGGCCATACTGCTGCCGGAGAACCACAGCTTCAGATCGAGCGCACCCAGATGCACCGGATCGGTCAGCGTGCCGACCAGGGCGATATGGCTGTCGCCGATGTGCACATCCGCCTGCACCGGGAAGGGGCGGTCGGCTTCCTGCAGCGCGATCACGCCACCGGTCCTGCCGTTGCCCTTCAGCGGGGTGCCCTGATAAGTGCCCTCTACCTGCCACGCGAACAGATAGCTGGTGGCCGATGCCGCGCCGCCGAGTTTGTCTTCCTCTTTTTCCTTGGCATTCGCCAGCGCTTTCTTCGCGGCGCTGCCCGCGCTGCGGCCGGCTTGCTCGCGTGCATCGGTGGCCTGCTGCGCCATGATCTGATCGAAGGGGATCGCCTGTTGTAACGGCTCCACCGTTACCTTGAGCTTGACCTTGCTGGCCGCGTCGTCGACGGTGATCAGGCCGCGGTCGAAACCGATGGCACGCAGATCAAGCTGCCAGGCGGACGGTTCGCTGCTCTGCGGCAAGGCGAAGTCCCAGCTCGCACGCCCCTTGGCATCGCGCTCGGCATCCACCACCGGATGCTCCAGCTGCAGGCTGGGAATCACAATGCGATGCGTGAGCAAGGGCAGGGGCGCCAGACGGAAACGCACAGCATCGAGCTGCGCGAACTGTGGCTGCTTCGCCCAATCGGGGTTGGCCACGCGGATATCGCGCGCTACGAACTCCGGCCATGGCACCAGCGCGCGGAGTCCGCCTTCGGTCGGTTCGCGCCGCCATGCCACGGAGAGATCGCCCTGGATCGCAAAAGACCGGCCGATGGCCTGGCTCACTTTCTCGTTGATGCCCGGCTTGATGCGGTTCCAGTCGTAAGTGGCGACCACCACCACGGCGATGGCCAGCACCATGAATGGCACGGCGGCGATCCATAACAACACCTTGCGGCTGCGCTTCATGCTTTTCTCCCGCGCGCTGCAGAGCGCGTTCTTCCGAATGCGACAGATAACCGCAAGCGCGAAAAAATTGTGTATGCGTGGCTTTCCCTGCTCAGTAGGGATTCACGCTATAGCAGTGGATGGATTCAGCTCGGGCGCTGACATGCACGATGCACAGCGTTCGCCGGAAGCGTGGAAATCGCGGAGCGGATTTCTATATCGCGACGCTGACCGACAAGCGTCGGCGGAAACGATAGACCGAAGCCGGCGGCAAATTCAGCACGGCGCTGCCGATGCGTATCGCCTCCAGCCCAAGGTGTCGTAGCTCGTCGGCCGGCAGGGGACAGCGCGGGCCATAGGTGAACTGGTGAAACGCGCCGTCCTTGCGCAGCTGGCGCGAGAAAGCGCCCTCGACAATCGCCAGCGCCTTGTCGCGCGGCATCGATAGCAGCGGCAGGCCGCTCACCACCACACCCGCGCGCTCCTCGCCAAAGATCGGCGCGGCCTCGCCCAGATGGGCCGCATCCATGCTCAACACCTGTGCATGCGGAAAGCGCTGCAGCAACTGGCCGGCAAAACCCTGGTCCGCTTCGATCAGCGCCAGCCGATGGGCCAGCACACCCCGGCTCAGCAAGGCCTGGGTAAACACGCCGGTGCCCGGCCCCAACTCGATCACCGGGCCGCTATGCGGCCCGATATCCATCGTAATCAAGCGCGCCAGTGCAGGGCCGGAAGGCGCCACGGCGCCAACCCGCGCCGGATTGCGCAGCCAGGCTCGAAAGAACAGCAAGCTATCGGTGAGGCTCATCGTGCGAGGTTCCGTATCCAGTAGCGTCCGGGGTACCTGGTAGCCGGGCGGTGCCCAAGGACACCGTCCGCTTCCATCCGCCGCCTAGCTGTATAGCCGATGTCGATGAATAAAATGTTTGCGGGCCGGCCTCAGGGCGCCGCCTTGGCCTCGCGTACCGGAATGGAAATGCCGCACAGGTCGATCTTGCCCGCCGGGTTCCGGTAGAAGTCGTCGCGGCGATTGCGCTTGGCCTCGATCAATGCCGCGAACGTCGTGCTATCCGTGCGCAGCACTTCGATCTTGGCGCGTTCGCTTTCCGGCAAGTCGGATGCCAACCGCACCGACTCGATCGTCACGCGCTGCTCCGGCTTGTCATAGAAACCCAGGGGCCCCGTACCGCGCGGCAAGGCCGAGAGAAACTCCATGCCCTGCAACACCCGGCCCGCCACGGCCAGGTTGCGATCCAGTCCGCGCGGCGCCTGGCCGATCACCGCATACAGCGAACTGCCGCTACCCGTTTCCGGCCCCACATCGCGCGCCACGCCGACCATGCCATAGCAGTGCGTCAGCCACTCCTGGCCGGTGGCCTTGTCGCGCGCCACCGGAAAACCCTCCGAAAAACCCACTTCGGGTGCGTATACATCGCCATCCGGCAACGCCGTCCACGGCAGCTTGGCATCGATGGCGCGCGTGTATTCCGGCGGCAACGTCTTCTTCGCCTTGCCCAGCGGACGCAGCTTGTTCTTGTCGCCCTTGTCGTCGTCCTCAGGATCCGCCCACTGCGTAACGAAATTGTCCTGCACCCGCACAATCGCCAGCTTGTCGAAGTAGTGCTCCTTCACCAGCGTTCGGATGTTCTCCGCATGCAACGGCGTGAAATCCGGCGCCAACTCAATCAACACCTTGCCCTGCGGCAACTGCATCTGCAGCAGATTCTTCGGATCCGGCTTGCGCCACTCCTCCGGCCTGGACTTCTCCAGCAACTCCTTAGGCGTCGGCGTTTTCGTCGCCGGAGCAGGGGTATCCGCCTGCGCCGCCGGCAAAGCCAGCGCGCAAAGCAGAGAGAAGCCGAGCAACTTCGGAGCGAATCTGGACATGACGGACCCTGGCTGTGGTGAATCGCGATCCGCAAAGTAACAGAGATTCCGGGGCGGATTTAAAGGTCTTTTGGCATATCGGCCGGGGCGGCGAGCAGCTGATACGGGGGAACCCTTCCATGCAATAGCAACCTCGTCCCGAGCACCCACCCCTCACCCCAACCCTCTCCCAGAGGGGAGAGGGAGATGTGGCGCTTCGATAAAGGCTAGGCGATCAGGCCTCGAAGAAAACCATCCCGAGGTCTGACACTGGAAAAGGCGTAGCTACAGAGCGCACCGCCTGCTTTCAGGCCATTTCTCTTTGGTTACTTTCTCTTTGGGCCAGCAAAGAGAAAGTGACTCGGACCGCGGCAGCGGTTCGAAAGCCCGCGGCAGGCGAGCCAGGGCACGCAGATGCTAAAACCGAGCGACAACGCCACTGGATGACCAGCTTCGCTGTTGAAAAGCTCCTCCGGCCGTCGCCGGAATGACGAATAGGAGAGGGCATCGCAAGGGCCGAAACCTCACCCAACCCCCCTCTCTCTCGCACAAGGACTACCTTCGGGTTGCCAACGGGAGAGGAGCTAAAAGCTCAATGACAAGCCCCCACCCAATCCGGCGGCAAGGCCGCCAACTGCCGAGCCACCGGCAAATACCGATCATCCACCTGCGCCGCCAACCAATACAGCGTGCTGCTGGTCTTGGGGTCCCACTGGCCGCCATACCCCTTCTCCCCAACCTGCGCCCGATCCCGATCAAACTTCACCGACGTATGCACAAACTCCTCATGCGTGCGCTCGCCAACAGCAAACGGCCGCAACCAATCCAGCGCCTTGGCCACCGAAGCCCCCTCCGGTGTGGTGTAGCGCAGCCAATCCGGATCAAACGGTTGCGCCGCGATGGCTGCCACCACCAGCGGCTGCAAGTCGTACACCACATAGTGCAGCGCATCGCGCTCCTGGAAATCGATCACCGTGCCATCGGGCCGGATGTTGTCCGCCACCTGTTTCTGGAACAGCTCACGTGCCGTCTTCAGCATCGCCGGGTCGCCAAGCGCCGCCGCCGTCATGGTGATCAGCTTGATGCGATGGCTCTGCCAATTATTGATCTGCGTGCCATGCGCAGGACTACGGAACTGATGGACGCGCGCGATATAACCCTCGCCCAGTTTGCGCAGCAGCGCACGGGTGGCATCGCGGGTCGCCGGACTCAGGCCGTTCGAGGTCAGCACATAGGCATCGATCAGGCCGTCCAGGTTGGTCTCGTCGATAGGATTGAAATCGGGCTCATACGTATGTGCCCACGCCGCGAGGTAGGCATCGACCTGTTGCAGATAGCGCCCGTCGGCACTTAGTCGCCACGCCAGCGCGGCCTGCCGCATCAATGGCCAATCCTTCTCCGCCGCAATGCTTTCATCGCGAATGCCCTGATGCGGCAGCGTACCTTCCGTATGCAGGTGGGGCAGGGGATGTGGCTGGTCGCCGAGATGTTTTTCGGCGTCGGCCAGAATCTGCCGGGCGGAAGCATTCGGTTCACCCGCACCTGGCGCCACTGGCTGGCACATACTCACCGCGCGCGGCGGTGTCATGTCGCGGCGCACATACATCGCGGTGGCCATCGAGAGCACGGTGGTCAACCCCGCGAGTGCGCCGAATGTCAGCGCAATCTTCCTTCGGGAAACACGTCGCATGCGGCTTCGTTCCGTTCCGTGGGGGAGTGGTTAGTGTGCCGCGTGGCGGCGTGCATCGGTGCCGCGGCAAGTTTCTGCGGTCAGCGAAGAGACATCGGTGGGGCGGTGCTCTTAGAGCCCTCCAGGTTGGTGTATATCGACCTGGCCGCTTACGCAGCGGGCGTTCCGCCTCGCTGCCGCGAGCCGGGTCACGTTCTCTTTGTTGGCCCAAAGAGAAAGTAACCAAAGAGAAATGGCCTGAGAGCAGGCGGCGTGCTC
>NZ_FOZI01000002.1 GCF_900114495.1 Dyella sp. OK004
CTGGCTAGTGCGCTGCGAATGCGCGCGAAGTCCGGACTACGGAACGCCTTCCATTCGGTGACGATCGCCAGCACATCCGCGCCGTCCAACGCTTGATACGCGCCCTCGCAAAGCGTGAGGTCCGCACGGTCGCCATAGAGGCGGTGAGTCTCTTCTCTCGCCTCCGGATCGTAGGCACGCACCGTAGCGCCCGCTTCCCACAAGGCCTCCATCAAACGTCGACTGGACGCCTCACGCATATCGTCGGTATTGGGCTTGAACGCCAGACCCCACAGCGCCACCGTTTTGCCCTGGAGCTGCCCGTCAAAATGGCGCGAGATCAGCTCGAACAGCTTGGTCTTCTGGTCGTGATTGACGGCCTCGACCGCCCCAAGCAGACGGGCTTCATACCCCACGCCGCGCGCGGTGCGCTCCAGTGCCTGCACGTCCTTGGGAAAACACGAACCGCCATAGCCGGCGCCCGGATAAATAAAGTGATAGCCGATACGCGGATCGGAGCCGATCCCCTGGCGCACCAGCTCCACATCGGCGCCCACGCGCTCGGCGATATTGGCGATCTCGTTCATGAAGCTGATCTTGGTCGCCAGCATCGCGTTGGCGGCGTACTTGGTCAGCTCGGCGGAGCGCTCATCCATCACGACAGTACGGTCGTGATTGCGATTGAAGGGGGCATACAGCTTACGCAGCACGTTCACCGCGCGCGCGCTGGAACTGCCGATCACGATACGATCGGGACGCAGGCAGTCTTCCACCGCGTCGCCTTCCTTCAGGAACTCGGGGTTCGATACCACATCGAATTCAATGTTCGCGCTGCGCGTCGCGAGCTCAGCGGCAATCGCCTCGCGCACCCGATCGGCGGTCCCCACCGGCACGGTCGACTTGTTCACCACCACCGCATACCGGTCCAGATGCTGGCCGATGGTGCGGGCGACACCCAGGACGTACTTCAGATCGGCGCTGCCGTCCTCGTCCGGCGGCGTGCCCACGGCGATGAAGAGGACCTGGCCATGCGCGATGGCGGGCGCGGCATCGGTGGTGAAATCCAGCTGTCCGCTGGCGTAATTGCGCTTGACGATCGGCTCCAGGCCCGGCTCGTAGATCGGCATCTCGCCCCGCTTCAGGCGCTCCACCTTGACTGCATCGATATCGACGCAGACCACGTGATTGCCCATCTCGGCCAGACAGGCACCGGTCACCAGACCCACATAGCCGGTGCCAAATAGGGTGACTTTCATTGTCATGCAATAGTCCTGGGATGCGGAGCCCGCGCGGCCGAAACCGCGGACTCCGGACGATATAAAAAGATGGCTATGAGGGCCGTGCGACCTGCGTTTGAGACGACTGGCCCATGCCGGAGAAATCGCGCGCTGACAGCGCGCGCCAAGCCATGCAGGTGGCTGTCACATAGATTGCCAACAACGCCACAAACATCAGCACGTTGATGCCCGGATCCAGATAGCGAACGAGTACGCCAACAATCGCCAATACGACGGCCATAAGAATGAGCACTGCCAGGGTCGCGCGCGCGCCAAGACCTGCACGAAGCATCAGGTGATGAATATGCCCACGATCCGGCTTGAAAGGTGACGTGCCGTCGATAACGCGGCGAACTGACACGGCGATCGTGTCGAATACCGGCAACGCCACGCACCACAGGGTATCCACCTGCGTCAGTGGCGTTCCACGATCCTGGCTGAGCCTGATTAGCACCCAGGCAAGCACATAGCCAATCACGGTACTGCCCGCATCGCCGAGGAAAACCTTGTGTCTTCCGATGCCGAAATTGGCAATCAGATAGGGCAGCGATGCGCCGGCGAGAAGCAGAAGAACGACCTTTGAGGTCTGCGCATCGGCCTGGCCGTCGTACAAGATGATCGACGCCACGCTGGCCAGGGTCAGGCAACCGACCAGGCCATCAATGCCGTCCATCATGTTGAAGGCATTCACCAGACCGACAATGGCGACCACAGTTACCGGAACGCCAAACATGCCCAAATCAACGTTGTGCCCGAACATCACGCCCAGCGACCGGATGTGCACGTCCGTGACACCGATCATGACGAGGATCACGAGAACCTGCACGGCCATGCGAACGCGCACGCCAAGACCACGCCGATCGTCCACTGCGCCGAGCACAACCAGCACCCCAGCCGTGCCGAGCAGCATCTGGCTGAAGACGTGGAAGTGACTATGGTATGCAGCGCCCGCCAGCACGCCGAGATAGGTGGCCAGCCCTCCTATCAAAGGCACATTGCCTATGTGGTGCTTCCTTTCATTAGGTCGGTCGATCAAACCAAGCGAACCCGCCATGAAATATAGAAGGAAAATGGCGGTTGCAGAGGCACACCCGGCCACCGCGCACGATTGCAAGACATGGACATTCAGCATGCTCTATTCATACCTACCAAAAAGGTAAAGACATGAAAGAGCGAACAAGCACCCGCCCTATGATCAAGCGAGTCGCATAACAACCCATGACATGCCAAAAAAATGAAAACTCGCATGCCATAAACTTTAGACATCTATACGTCTACTTAATATTGGATTACTACGATTATATCTATAGATCTAAATGCTTTACGCACATAATCCGCATAGCCATTCATCACCAAAGAAAAAGGCCGGCATTGCCGGCCTCGAAGTTCGCCATCACGCAATAGCTATGGGCATAAGCTCATATAACCCGCCCCTTCAAGACGCGGGGTTATCAACGGCATAACTGTCGTAGTTGCCGTAACCATATCGCGAGCTGACCGCGCTCGATTGCATGGCGTTGAGAAGTACACCACCTACGCGCCCACCTGCCCGTTCCAGCCGCCTGCACGCCTCCATCAACTCGCCTTCGTGGGTGACGTCGTAGCGCGCCACCAGTACAACCAGCGAGGCCGCTGCCGCCAGGGGAATGACATCGACCACGGGAAGCGTGGGAGTACCGTCGATTACGACCAGGTCATATATCTTCGAGACTTCACCCAGCAGCGCCCGCAGGTTGGCCGACTGCAGAAATTCTGTCGGACGCGCCGGCTTCGGCCCCGTAGTGAGCACGTCTAGCATCGGCGTAGAGGTGGCCTGGATAGCCTCGGTGACGGCAACATTGCCGGCCAGGACGGAAGCCAGACCCAGGGCGTTGCCCAAACCGAAGCGCCGGTCCAGCCTGCCTTTACGCAGATCGCCATCAATCAGCAATACACGTTTGCCACTGGTAGAAAAAATGCCGGCCAGATTGATGGACACGAACGACTTGCCGATGCCCTTGGTAGGGCCGGTGATGACAACAACGTTGCCCCCCGCGTCGAGCAATGCAAGCTGCAACGCCATGCGCAGACTGCGCAGGCTCTCCACCACCGGATCCTGCGGATAGAGCGATGCCAATACGGGCCACTCCGTCTCCTGATTCTTGCGCAGGCCGCCATGCAGCCTCTCGTTTCGCCGCTGATGCTTGCTCACGGGGATGGCGGCATAAACCGGCTTACCCAACGCATCCTCAATGTCATGCGGCTGAGTGATGCCGCCGAACAATAGGCGACGAACCAGCACTACGCACAGGCCAAACATCAGACCGCCGAGCAGCGAGGCGGCCGTGATCAACAGGCGCCGTGGCGCGATCGGCGTTTCCTGCACAGCAGCCCGGTCCACGATGCGGACATTCGCGATGGCGCTCTCCTGCGCCAGACGCAACTGCTGCATGCTGTTGGAAAGTGCGACATACAGATCGCTATTGACGCGGACATCGCGTGTCAGGCGGACAAACTCCTGCTCTACGCTCGGCAAAGCACTGGTCCGCAACTCGATATCCCCAAGCTCGCGCCCCGCAGCTCCCATTTGTCGATCAATGACCACTACGTTGGGGTGCGACGGGGTGAACTGCTGGAGTAAGGCCAGACGCTCTTGCTGCAGCAGGCTGATCCGTGTCTGCAACGCAACAGCCTGCCCCAATGCGAGCCGGGCCTCCTCGCTGAGATCGATGGCCTTATGCTTGTTGCGGAACCGCAACAAGGCCTCTTCGGAATCGCTCAGCGTGCTTTTCAATTCTGGCAGCTGGCGTTCGAGATAGCCGAGCGACTTGCGCGCCTCTTCCGATTTCTGGTCCCGGTTCTGCCGCACATAAACGTCGCCGACCTGGTTGAACAAACGACTGACCCGCGCTGGATCGGTATTGTTCAACGCCACCGATATGACACCCGACTGCTTGCCGAGCTCGGCGATAACCATGCGTTTGCGCAGATCCTCAATGACATCCAGCCAGAACCATTTGCGCAATTGGAAGCTCGCACCCGGCAGGGCGTGAAATCCGGAAACCTTGATGACAATGTCGCCCATCGAAGAAGGGAAACGTACCGGCCGTCCGATCTGACCCACCATGGCCTGTGAAAGCAGATGGGTAGTCAGCCGAAAACGATCCGCATCGAGCGCGGTCAGCGTGAACTTCTCCCCTTCCAGGTCGTGTGGCACATCGAAGCGATCCACCGTCGCCAGCTCGTTGCCCCAGTTGTAACCGCCCAGGCCGAACAAACCCGGCCTGAAGATCGTCTCCTGATGGCGGGATAACAGATCGCCGATCAACGGAAACCGGATGGGGGCGACTTCAATATCGAAATGACTGTGCTCGATCGCTTCTTTCAGCACCAGGCGCGAGCGAATGACCTCGATCTCGGCATCGCCGCTCGAAGGCACATCCAAAATGGACGACAGCTCGCCGAGCAACCCCTGCCCCGCGCGGTCAGCCGGCCGGTTGACCTGGACTAGCAAGTCGGTCCGATAGACCGGCCGGGCAAGAAAGGCATATCCCACGCCCAACACGAGCAGCGCGATGACACTGGCAAGAATGAGCTTGTACTGGATGAAAATCATATCGACCAGCGCAAGCAGATCCAGCTCCTTGTGGTGTGCGTTGTCGCGGATCTCCCGATGATCATGCTCGCTCATGGGCCCACAACCTCCGCCCGACTCATCAGCACTCTGAGTTTAGGCAACCATTCGTGCAGCTCCGACTCGATCTGATGCATCGATTCGACAAAGGCATCAAGTCCACGACCATACGGGTCAGGAATGGCGGAGTGCCCCAGGACAAATACCTTGCCGCTGGTTCGTGGGTTATGTAACTCGATCATTCGTTTCTGCTCGTGGCTCATGCAGAGAACCAGTCCGGATCGAGCGCACAGACCTGCCCTGAGTGGTTGCGACCGATGCGCCGACAGGGAAAGCCCGCGCTCGGCCATAAGTTGAATCGCGTAAGGGTCGGCGGGCATACCACTGCGCGCCGACAAACCGGCCGAGGCAAGCCGCAACTCCGGCATGGCCCGCCCCAACAGGGCTTGTGCCATGGGGCTGCGGCACAGGTTGCCCATGCAAACCAGGAGAACGCTGTCCATGGTCATGGCCCGGTAGCGCGCTGTGCGTTGTAAAGCGCCTGCGAGCTAGGCACCAGAAGGCTGGTCATGCGGCTCCATTGCATCAAGCCCGAGGTCTGCACATAGACCAGATCCCTAGGCCTCAATGGGAACTGGCCGGCCAGCGCCAACGTCACCGGGGATTTCGCATCGAGCTGAAAAACTTCAGTCGGCTGACCCTCATGCGGTCGGATCACATAAATGCCGTGGGGATTGCTGCCTGTCTGGCTCACCGAGCCGGAAGCCGCCAGTGCGTCGCCAAGGCTAAGCTGCCCGTTAAGCATTGGCACGGGGCTCGGACGCCCCACTTCGCCGGCAACGAACACTTGTTTATTTTCACGTGACAACACGCGTACCAAATCATTGTTTTGCAGAGGAATGCGATCGGCGCTCACCCCAGCCGCAGCAAGGCGCGGAAGATCCAGCGCTATGTCCTTCCCGTTCCGCGTGAGCACGACATCGCTTAGATCACTGTTCGACGTGACGCCGCCCGCCTCGCCAAGCGCCAGCGCCAGCGTCATGGGTACATCCGTGATCGGCTTGTCACCCGGCAGGCGAACTTCACCATCCACAAAGATTCGGCGGCTGCGAAAACCGGCAACGCGAACATCGACCTGAGGATCGTGGATGTACTTCGCTAGCGCCAAGGTCAACAGGCCCCTGATTGCTGCCGTATCCTTGCCACCCACGGCAACTGCTCCGATCAGGGGATAGTGCAATCGGCCGGTCGCATCGACCTCGTAACCCATCGGCTGCGCGGCAGCGGGAGTCGATTTGTCGACGCCGGGCATCAGCGGAACCGAGAGCTCCGGATGATTCCATACCGTGATTGCCAATGTATCGCGCGGACCGACGCGGTACACCGGATCGGCTTCGCCCACCAGGGACAGCACCTGCGCGCCCAGCGGACTGGCTGCCATCGCTCGGGCCTGCATATCGATCAACTCGGCGGTAATCGGGCGAACGGGCGGCATTGATCCGGCCGTCTCAAAATGAAGACCCGGTCCCGCCGAGCACGCGCTCAGCGTCAAACCGGTCGCCACGAAAAAAAACGCATGATGAAGCGCACGCGGCACTGGGCCGCTGGAATTACTCGGATGAAAAATCATTTTCAATAATCACTACGTAATAGGTTCTGCAACACATACTTTTCAGAACGCTGGGAACCATCCCACCGTTCTGAATTCATTAGGGCAATGGTCTAAGCGCAATGAATGTTAGGCAGCAGCCTATGCCGCGCCTATGCGAGAAATACGAAACGTCAAAAGGCTGCATTCGATGCACGCCTTCGGCACATGGTTCTTGCTAAGTGTTTTCCGGATCGGCTCGCATAGCCGCGGGACGTATACGTGGCGTCCCAAAAGGAAGCGCCACGCTTGACGAGCTTTCGACTCAGGCCGCTCTGACAGCCCGCAACGTCTTTGCCTGCCGGTACGAACTCAAAATATCCTCCCGCGCCGGCGCATCACCCGTAGCAACACAGTGCACCCACTCCTCAGTCCCCAACACCGCCGCAAACCGCGACTGCTCCACCACCGCAAACACCCGGTGAATCTCCTCCGCCGTCGCATACCCCGCACGGTTCGCATACGACACCGAGCCCGACGCATCATGCAAAAACTCCACCGCCATTCCGCGATCGAAAGCGTGCTTGATCGTGGTGTCGTTGCAGTTGTGCGTCATGTAACCCACCACGCTCAGCGTGTCGATCTTCTGCTCCTGCAACCAATCAGCCAGCCCCGTGCCGCTGAACGCACTCGGCAGCGGCTTGCCGAAATGCGCATCGCGATGACGGCGCGCCACTTCCGGATGCAGCTGCCAGCCATCGCCGCCCTCGGCAAAGGCCGGGCCATCGGCCGGTGAGTTCTGCTGGATCACAATCACCGGAATGCCGGCCGCCGTGGCGGTATCCATAGCCTTGGTGATGTTGGCGAGACTATCGGCCACCGGCGGATATTCGATCTGCAAATTTCCGGTGAAGTACTCGTTCTGCACGTCGATCACGATCAGCGCGCGGCGCGCGGTCTTGGCAGTCATGGCACAGCTCCTGGTGTGTGGAAGGTGTGCGTATGCTGCGCCGCCAGGCACTTGTGCGAGAGTGGCCCAAAGGACAATGATCGATGTTATCGGGCCAACCGGATACACCCATGCGCAAGATCCGCATCGCCGTGGTGGCGTTCAACGACATCCTTCCCTTCCATCTCTCTGTGCCCTGCGGTGTGTTCCAGGCAGTGCTGCGCGAAAAGACATCGCCGTTCCGCTTGCGCGTGTGTTCCGCCGAGGGCAAGCGCGTGCGCAGTGCCTCGGGTTTCACCATCGCCACGGATTACGGCCTGGACGAACTTCGCAACGCCGACATCGTGATCGTGCCCTCCTGGCGCGACGCCGAGGAGCGACCGCCGGAAGCTTTACTAGAGGCCTTGCGGCTTGCCGCCGCGCGCGGCAAGCGCATCGTCGGTTTGTGCATGGGCGCCTTCGTGCTGGGCCATGCCGGCCTGCTCGACGGCCGGCGCGCCACCACGCACTGGTTCGCTACGGATGATTTGGCGGCGCTGTTCCCCACCGCCGAGGTGGACCCGGATGTGTTGTATGTGGATGCGGGCCAGGTGGTCACCTCGGCCGGCGCCGCGGCGGGCATCGATTGCTGCCTGCATCTGGTGCGTCAGCTGCTGGGCAGCGAGCATGCCAACCGCATCGCGCGACGCATGGTGGTGTCGCCGTTCCGCCATGGCGGGCAAGCGCAGTTCATCGAGCAGCCGGTGCCGGCGATGGCCGGCGATGTGCGCATGGCGAAACTGCTCGACGAGATCCGTCGCAAGCTGCGCCATCCGCATAGCCTGGATGAGATTGCGGCGCGCACCGCGATGAGCCGGCGCAGCTTTACCCGACATTTTCGCCAGCTTACCGGCAGCAGCTTCGGTGACTGGCTGATGTCCCAACGCCTCAGTGAAGCGCAGCGCTTGCTGGAAACCACCAGCCTGCCGCTGGACCGCATCGCTGGCGCGGTGGGCCTGGGCTCGCCGGTTACGCTGCGCCAACATTTCCAGCGTGCGTTCCGTACCTCGCCGATAAACTACCGGCGCACCTTCAATGCAGCACGTGGGGAGAGTTGACCTCGGGTGGCTGCAGCAGGTCCAGGCGGTCCATGCCGATGCGCTTGAGTTCGTCGTAATGCTCCAGAAACAGCTTGACCATATTCGGGTCCAGCTGGCTTCCGGAAATCTTGCGCAGATAGTCGATGACTTCCTGCTCGGGCCAGGCAGGCTTGTAGACGCGCGGAAAACTCAGCGCATCCCACACGTCCACCACGCTGAACACGCGCGCGGCCAGCGGTATCGACTCGCCGCGCAGCCCGCGCGGGTAACCGTTGCCGTCCCAGCGTTCGTGATGGTTGTACGGAATGTCGATCACCGGCCGCAGGAAATCCACACGCTGCAATAGATCGTGGCCGATCTGCGGATGTGTACGCATCACCTTTATTTCTTCCGCATCCAGCGGGCCCGGCTTGATCAGGATCGCATCCGGCAAGGCCAGCTTGCCGATGTCGTGCAGCAGCGCTCCGAACTTCACGCGATGCAGGGCCTCTTCTTCCATGCCCGCCAGGCGCGCCAGCGCCACGGTCATGCGCATCACGCGCTCGGAGTGGTCGCGGGTTTCCTTGTGGCGGATATCCATCGCCGACACCAGCACACGCAGCGACTGTTCGTTGCCTTCGCGCAGGGTGCGGTTGACCTTGTCCAGGCGACGCAGGTCGCGATCGATCATGACGTAGAGCAGGCAACCCGTGATCAGCACGAACAACGTGCCCTTCACGCTCTGCAGAAAGCTGAGTGTCTTTGCATCCCGCACAACGGAAAGCAATAGATGGTTGGACAACCATATCCATAGGCTGGCCACGATGACGTAGGACAGCACTGTGCGGACTTGAGGCTTCAATTTCATGCCATCCCCCTGACCGTCCGCTGGGGGCCTTCCCGGCGGGCGTGACCAGCGGAGCTTACCCCCAACTGGGGGAGATGGGTGTGCGTTGGCGCACCGGACCGACCATGACTAATGGATCATCGATCCCAACCCGTGCACACCGCGTGTCTTAGGCGCTATGTGCGGGCGTCAGCACAAACAGGATGGACGCCGGACGGCCGCTGTCTGGGTGCAGCGGTTCATCGACACGGATCAGACGCAGGCCGCAGGCGGTGAAGGTATCCAGCCAGCCGCTCAGGGTACGGAAGTACCACGGTGCCGGCGTGCCAAAGCCCTCGCCGCAACCGGCCCACGAACCTTCGCGCCAGCCGTCGCGATAAGGCTGATCACCACAGGCCATCAGCGGATGCAGGGTCTGCACTACCAGCACACCACCGTGGTTCAACAGGCCAGGCACGGCAGCCAGCAGGCTTTCCACCGACGGCTTGCCCAACAAGGAGAAGTTGCACACCACGACATCGGCTCGCTCGCCCAGCATCCCGGCGGCGAGCTGCGCATAGGAGAGATGTTCAAAGCGCCCGCCCCCATGCACTCGCGCTGTCTCGATCAGGGCGGCCACGGCGTCGACGCCAATCACCTCGACACCTTGCCCCGTGAGCACACGTGTCAGCCATCCTTCGCCGCAGCCAATATCGATCACCCGCTTGGGCGCGCAGGCCATGATGGCCTCCACCACAGCACGGTCCGTCACCAGCCGGCGGCTTTCGATGCGCTGCTCGCGCACCGCCTGCGTCCACGGCTGCGCGTTCTGGTGCCAGGCAGCGAGGATGGCGTTTTCGAGAGGGAGCGTTTCGCTAGTCATTCGAGCAGAGCAACGCTCCGATGGGTCAGCCGCCGCGCGCCTGGTAACGCGTGGCCACGTAGTTGTCGAGGATGCCCACGAACTCGTCGGCGATGTGTTCGCCACGCAAGGTCATGGCCTTCTCGCCGTCGATGAACACCGGCGCTGACGGCGCCTCGCCATTACCAGGCAACGAGATGCCGATGTTGGCATGCTTGGATTCGCCCGGCCCGTTCACCACGCAGCCCATCACGGCCAGGGTGAGGTTTTCCACGCCGTCGTACTTCACGCGCCACTCCGGCATCTTGTCGCGCACATGCGCCTGCACCGTCTTGGCCAGCTCCTGGAAGAACTCGCTGGTGGTGCGTCCGCAGCCCGGGCAAGCCGTGACCAGTGGCGTGAACGCGCGCAGGCCCATGGTCTGCAACAGCTCCTGCGCCACCACTACTTCACCGGTACGCGAAGCGCCCGGCTCCGGCGTCAGCGAAATGCGGATGGTGTCGCCGATGCCTTCCTGCAGCAGCACCGCCAGCGCGGCGCTGGACGCGGTGATGCCCTTGGAACCCATGCCGGCCTCGGTCAGGCCGAGATGCAGCGCATAGTCGCAGCGCGCTGCGATATCGCGATAGACCGCGATCAATTCCTGCACACCCGAGACCTTGCAGGAAAGAATGATGCGATCGCGCGGCAGGCCGATGTCCTCGGCACGCAGCGCGGAATCCAGCGCCGAACGGATCAGTGCCTCGCGCGCCACATGCGCGGCATCCCACGGCTCGGCGCGCGTGTGGTTCTCGTCCATCAACATGGCGACCATGCTCTGGTCCAGCGAACCCCAGTTGGCACCGATGCGCACCGGCTTGCCGTACTGGATCGCCTTTTCGATGATCGCCGCGAACTGGCTGTCCTTCTTCTTGCCAAAACCGACATTGCCCGGATTGATGCGGTACTTGGCCAACGCCTCGGCGCAGGCCGGCTCGCCTTCCAGCAGCTGATGGCCGTTGTAGTGGAAGTCGCCAATGATCGGCACCTCCACCCCCATCATCTCCAGCCGCTCGCGGATGCGCGGTACCGCTGCGGCGGCGGCTGGCGTATTCACCGTGATGCGCACCAGCTCGGAACCGGCGCGCGCCAGCTCGGCGATCTGCTTGGCGGTGCTGACCGGGTCTTCCGTGTCGGTGTTGGTCATCGACTGCACCACAATCGGCGCACCGCTACCCACCATCACCTTGCCGATCTGCACGCCGACGCTGGGACGGCGCTGGCCAGTCTCGGCATTACGCGGGGAAGAAGAAGACTTGACGTTCATGAAGAAACCAACCGGAAACGGGCCGCAACACAGGTGCGACAACCATCTAAGGATACTTCAAGCCACCGCAGCGATTCATGACAACCCGCGCAACGGCCCGCCTTTTGCCCGCCGCCGGCCACACCTCGCATTCATGCGGCATAACCGCGCACGGGTGCGACTCCCGCCTTTCGCGGACCGATCATTAAAGGCGGGAGCAACGTGTTCGACACGATGACCAAGGAGCACCCGCATGTACGCCGCCCACGCCCCGGAAACCCGGCCTGCCACCCGCAACGCGCACAACACCGGCTGTAGCGGCTGCGCTCATGCCGCCACCTGCCAGGCCGGCGGCTACGGCGAAGCGACACTCTCTGGCCTACGCGACATCGTGGAACGCGTCGGCCTGCTCCGCGATGGCGAATATCTCTACCGCCCCCGTACACCCTTTCGCGCCCTCTACGCCGTCCAGTCCGGCATGGCCAAGACCGTCGCCGTCGACAGCAGCGGCCGTGAACAAGTACTCGCCTTCCACCTCCCCGGCGAACTGTTCGCCCTAGACGCCATCTGCCTCGGCCACCACGACAACGCCGTCATCGCCCTAGGCCGCACCCAATTCTGCCGCTTCCCCTTCGACCGCCTGCGCTGCCTCACCACCACCCAGCCCGACGTGCAATGGCACCTCATGCACACCATGAGCCGTCAGATCCACCAACAACGCCTCAGCGGCGGCGACTACCCCGCCGAAGAACGCATGGCCGCCTTCCTCACCAACCTCAGCGACCGCCGCACCCTACTCGGCCTGCGCACCGACCACCTGCCACTACCCATGTCCCGCGCGGATATCGGCAACCACCTGCGCCTGGCGACAGAAACCGTCAGCCGATTGTTGGCGCGGTTTCGTGACGCTCGGTTGATCCGCGTGGAGCGGCAAGGAATCGAAGTGCTCAATGGCAAGGGACTGCGCGAAATCGGGCGGCACCTGTTGCAAGCGTGAGCGTCGCGTGAGGCGAGATAGAAACGCGATCCCGAGCACCCACCCCTCACCCCTACCCTCTCCCCGGAGGGGAGAGGGAGTGCTGCTCAAAAAGGCGATGCGTAAGCGAGCCCGTAACGGGTCCCCTGTGGAGCGGTGAGGGTTGGACGAAAAGGCCCGTAGGGGAACCGGCATGGATGCCGGTTCCTTTTCGACAGGACATGGATGTCCTGTCGAAAAGCCCGGCCAAGCCTCACGGACCCGCAGGCGTAGCCGGAGGGCGCGTAAGAGGGGTGCCTTTTCTTTTGGTTACTTTTCTTTGGGCAAGCAAAGAAAAGTGACTCGGACCGCGGCAGCGGTTCGAAAGCCCGCGGCAGGCGAGCCAAGGCACGCAGCCTCGACAACCGAGCGATAAGGCACTGGATTCCGGCCTACGCCGGAATGACGAAGTAGAAGCGATATCGCAAGTCCTGCCCTCAACTACAGCGCAACCCGATTAAGCCTCAACGCATTAGTAACCACCGACACCGACGACAAACTCATCGCCAACGCCGCCACCATCGGCGACAACGTAACCCCCAACAGCGGATACAACACCCCCGCCGCCAACGGCACCCCCAGCGCGTTATAAACAAAAGCAAAGAACAAATTCTGCCGAATATTCGCCACCGTCGCCTGCGACAACGCCCGCGCACGCAAAATGGCCGTGAGCTCGCCCTTCACCAGCGTGACCTGCGCACTTTCCATCGCCACGTCAGTACCACCCCCCATGGCAATACCGACATCCGCCGCAACCAGCGCCGGCGCATCATTGATGCCGTCACCCGCCATCGCGACCCGGCGCCCCTCCGCACGCAGCGCATTGACCACCGCCGCCTTGTCCGCCGGCGAAACATCCGCATGCACGGCATCGATACCCAGCTCCTTCGCGACCGCATGCGCCGTGACGGCGTTGTCGCCAGTAAGCATCACGATGCGCAAACCGGCGTCATGCAAAGCGCGGATAGCCTGCGTCGTACTCGGCTTGATGCGATCGGCCACCGCCAGCAGGCCAGCAAGCGCGCCGTCGACCGCCAGGAACATGACCGTCGCGCCGTCTTTGCGCAGCGCGTCGGCACGCTGGCGCGCGTCATCACCGATGGCGATGCTCAACGACTCGAACAAACGCACATTGCCCAGCGCGACATCGCGACCATTGACACGCCCCTGCACGCCGCCGCCCGTCAGCGTGCGGAAATCCGTCACCGCAGGCACATTCACCGAACGTGCCTCCGCGCCTGCCAGGATCGCGCGTGCCAATGGATGCTCACTCGGACGTTCCAGCGCGGCAGCAAACGCCAGTAGCTGATCCCATGACAAACCGCCGACACTGATCACATCCTTCAGCGCAGGCTTGCCTTCCGTTAGCGTACCGGTCTTGTCCACCACCAGCGTATCGACGTCACGCAGCGCTTCGATCGCGCTGGCATCCCTAAAAAGCACGCCGTTCTGCGCACCACGACCACTGGCGACCATGATCGAAATCGGCGTGGCAAGACCTAGCGCGCACGGGCACGCGATGATCAACACCGAGACCAGTGCAATCAGTGCATGCGCCAACCGCGGATCTGGCCCGAACACGGCCCAGCCAATGAATGCGAGCACAGCCACCGCGACCACCACTGGCACAAACCAGGCGGCCACGCGATCCGCCACCCGTTGCAACGGCGCCTTGCTGCGCTGTGCCTGCGCCACCAGCGCGACGATCTGCGCCAGCATGGTTTCGCCGCCGACTTTCTCCGCACGCATGGTCAGCGCGCCATCCTGATTCACTGTGCCGCCAGTGACTCGGTCATCCTTGACCTTCGCCACAGGTAATGGCTCGCCGGTAAGCATCGACTCGTCGACATGGCTGCTGCCTTCCAGCACCACACCGTCCACCGGCACTTTTTCACCGGGACGGACACGCAGCACATCGCCAGAATGGACGTCGTCAAGCGGCACATCTTGCTCGCTGCCATCGGCGGCAAGGCGCCGTGCGGTTTTCGGTGCCAGACCCAGCAACGCCTTGAGTGCTGCACCGGTGCGCCGGCGTGCACGCAGCTCGAGGAAATCGCCCAGCGTGACTAGCGTGACAATGACGGCGGCGGATTCGAAATACACACCTACCCTGCCATGCATATCCCGGAAACCTTCCGGAAACAGATCAGGCGCAACGAACGCGACCATGCTGTACAGCCACGCCACGCCCGTACCGAGCGCGATCAGCGTGTACATGTTCGGCGACCACGGCTTGAGCGAACGCCAGCCACGCGCGAAGAACGGCGCGCCGCCCCACAGCACGACGACGCTAGAAAGCACCATCTCGATCCAGGCCGCCGCGCGATCCCACGGCGACGGCAGGTGCCAGCCGAACAGATGCGGCCCCATCGCGAGCAGGAACACCGGCAAGGTCAATGCAGCCAGTGCCCAGAAAAGGCGCGACATACTGCGCAACTCGCCGCCGTCGTCCGCTTCCGCGCTGGGCATCATCGGCTCCAGCGCCATGCCGCATTTGGGGCAGTCGCCCGGCCCCACCTGCTGCACTTCCGGATGCATCGGACAGGTGTAGATCGCGCCAGGGACGACAGGCGCGACGGGCTGGTCGTGCAGATAACGCTGAGGCTCCGCCAGGAATTTCGTGCGACAGCGCTCGGCACAGAAGTAATAAGTGTGCCCCTCGTGCTCGGCGCGATACTTGGCGCTGTGCGGGTCCACAGCCATGCCGCAAACGGGGTCCTTCATCGTGTGCGCGACATGATGGTGATGATGACCGCCATGCGCCGAAGCGCCGTCGTGATGATGCTCATGCGCATGATCGTGCGCGTGGGTATCGCTACCGGCATGCGCCGCCTTGCCGGCGCAACAGCTTGCCGGCACCTCAGGCTCCACCGGCTCGGCATTCGCGCTGCAACAAGATCCCTTCTCAGCGCTCATGCCTGCGGCTCCTCGTCCACCAGCGCCCGCAGAATCGGACACTGCTCCGGCGAGCCATGCCCCGGGCACGCTTCCACCAATTGCTCAAGCCCATTGCGCACGCGCGTCAACTCGGCGATGCGCTCATCGATAGCGGCCAGC
The DNA here is from genome assembly GCF_900114495.1 of Dyella sp. OK004. Taxonomy (GTDB): domain Bacteria; phylum Pseudomonadota; class Gammaproteobacteria; order Xanthomonadales; family Rhodanobacteraceae; genus Dyella_D. The sequence continues at coordinate 15,510 of NZ_FOZI01000002.1, forward strand.
CGCTCCTGCGCACGCTTCTTCACCGCCTTCACGCCGCGATGGCGATCCGCCGACAGCGCCAGCAGATCGCGGATCTCCTCCAGCGTAAAACCCAGATCCTTCGCACGGCGGATAAAACGCAGCTGACGCACCGCGCCTTCGTCATAACTGCGATAACCCGAGGCCCGCCGCTCCGGCTCCGGCAGCAAACCTTCGCGCTCGTAATAGCGAATGGTGTCGATAGCAACGCCGACGCGCTTGGCGACGGCACCGATAGTCAGGGAGGGGATTTGTGTGGTCATGGACATAGTCTAGACCTTTGATCCAGGTCTAGAGTCAAGCCCCTAGGGCAAACAGGCGCGCAGCTGTCGGCACCGGCGAACGGGACGGTGCCTTGGACCTGCTCGCCGTGGCTGGCGTCAGGCACGGATCGACCCTGGGCGCGAAGGGCTATAACACGCAGGACTTCGTCGCGGCGTTGAGGACACGCGGGATCGCGCCGCATATCGCACGCAATACCGGCAATGGTCGTCGCGGTGCCGTGCCATGTGCCGTCATGCATAGATCGTGGTAATCAAGAGCGGTGCGGCACAGTGCTTCTTACAGCCCGCTAATGGCTGCGAAGACCGCATTCCACAACGTTGCATCATCCACTTCGGCCAGATGTCGGGCTGCTGTGACCCATGGCCTCGATTGGGTGGTACTACTTCGGTGTGTGCTGCGCCATCCCCAGGGCCTGCATGACCGCCTTGGCCACCGCGTCCGGCTGATCGATCTGGATGTCATGCGAGGTATCCGGAACGTGCACCAGCGTACCGCCGGAGGAGGTGGCGACGATCTGCGCCTGCGTATGGGCCCGGGCCTCTTCCAACCCTTTGCGGTCACGCGGCAGCGCATCGGCATAGGTGTTGGCGGCAGACAGCACGATCAGGGGTGTCGAGCCGTGCGTCTCCTGCTTTGACACAGGCGGCTTGAACACCTCGGCATTGTTTTGGAGTACCGACAGTACGGTGTGCCAGTACGCAGGCTTGGACATGAGGATGAGGTTCACCGTGTTGAGCTTGGCGCTGGCGTGCGGATCGGCCTCGCCGAGACACTGGCTCAGTTCCGGATCGGTGGACGGCAGTTCGTGCTTTTCGGCGGCAGCCTCGCACCGGCGAAGAAACGCGAACCGCTGTACCGAGAGGGTGTCCTCATCCTTCTGCCAGCCGGAAGCAAACCGGCCGATGTCCTGCGCGGGCGGGTCTAGCAGGACTATCGCCCTCACGTCCGCCGGATAGCGACTCGCGTACTGCCGGACGATGTTGCTGCCTAGCGAATGCCCCACCATCACCAGCGGGGTCGCCAGGCCGGCGCTCTGGATCAGCGCGTGCAGATCCGATACGTCAGCGTCGAGACTTCGCGGCAACGGCCCCTCGCTGCTGAAGCCGAAGCCTGCTCGGTCGTACGCGCAGACGCGTGCGTGGGCGGCCAAGAGTGGCTGCACCTTGAACCACGTGGAGGAATCGGCGACCGCGCCGGCCTCCAGCATGACGGTCTGCGCTCCGCTGCCCGAACAGCGCAGATTTAGGTAGCGGCGATCACCGAGGTCGATCAGCTTCGCCGCATGCGCATAGCTGTCCGGTATGCGCTGCGGCGTGGGGGTGTGGCTAGCATCGGTGGCCCTGGCCTGGCCGAACATCACGGCTAGCAGAAGGGCGCCGCCCACTTTCAGGTACAACCTGTTCAAGGCGTGTCTCCCGTCGATGGCCCGGACAGCGCGCCGGGCAGGCCCCTTCATCGACATAAGGCGGCGTAGGAAGTTCTGGGAATTCGGGTCACGTGGGCAAAACGGGGGCGTACCATTGAGCTGAAGAAGCTGATGGCCTTGGCTAGCCCCGCGGCAGCACCAAGCCACAGCCGGACGTGTCAGTAGAGCCATCGTCAGACAGGCCGGTAAAGCTGTCCCTGGTCAGCGTAACTGCCCTTAGCAATGGCACTGGCGCGCTTATCCCGCGCGCCACCTTGATGAAAATGCGAATATATTCAGCAGCCTTCATAAGGCGACAGGGTTAAGTTCCTTCGACAATTGTTTATGTCCGGGGCGGGATAAATTCGACCATCGCCCTCAACGACACAGCCCCTCTTCCGCAAGCGCTCTACCTAGAACATCAAAGACACGAGGGTCTGTCGATTGCGCCACATTGAAACGAAGGAAATCACGGGCGCTCAGAGACTGGCTGAAAGCGTTGCCTGGTGCGAGCACTACGCCCTCCTTCAAGCTGGCTCGCGCAATCGTAATCGCGTCGATTCCTTCAGGTAGCCGGCACCAGAGGAACATACCGGCCTGGGGAATGAGCCAGGGCTCGATACCGATCGCTTTAAGTCGAGTCACCGAGCGTTCTATTTCTTCAGCCAGTCGCAACCGCACCACTTCCATATGCTTGCGGTAGCCACTATGGGTAAGTGCTGTCAGCACGACATCTGCCGCCAATCGCCCACCGCCAAACGACGTAGCGATCTTTAAGTCTGTCAGGCTTTCGATCCAGTCTGGACGCGCTGCGATATAGCCACAGCGCAACGACGCGGAAATCGTCTTTGAGAAGCTGCCGATATGGATCACTCGCGAGAGACCATCAAAGGCGGCCAGCCTCGGCGCCGCATTGACCTCGAAGTCGGCGAAGATGTCGTCTTCGACGATGATCAGATCCGAGCTATCGGCAAGCTTCAACAAACGGTGAGCGGTGACGGGCGAAAGCACGGCGCCTGTCGGGTTGTGGATGCCCGAATTGGTGATATAGAGGCGTGGCGAATGCTCCTTCAATGCTGCGCCAAATCGATCGATATCCGGACCATTCCGCGTATAGGGCACACCGATCACCTGCACACGATGCGCCTTGAGCAGGGCGTGAAAATTGAAGTAGCAAGGGTCGTCCACCAACACGGTATCGCCGGGCGCAAGCAGGAAGCGACAGATCAGATCGATGGCCTGCGTTCCCGACTCCGTAAGCATGATTCGCTCAGGCGAAGCTTCGATGCCCGCTGCGGTCATCCGTCGGGAGAGATACTGGCGCAAGCCCGGATGTCCCAGAGGCGTGGCGTACTCGGTCAACTCGATCGTGTTTGCCCTGGCCTGTGCTCGGAGGGCGCGTCGAACCCCCGCTTCGTATAGCCATGTCGGGGGCAACCATCCGCATCCTGGCTTGAGCGTCGAACTATCGGAGTCCAATGATTGGCGTGAGACCCATAATGGGTCCACTTCCCTGTCGAGTTTCGGGCCGATTTCGGTCAGGGCGAGTGGAGCAGCCGGTCCGCTCACATAGAAGCCCGAGCCGGGGCGGGATGTGATGATCCCCTCCGCCACGAGTCGCTCATAGGCCTCAAGCACGGTCGACACAGAGAGCCGCATCGCTCGCGCCTGAGCGCGCACGGAAGGCAGCCTGGCACCTGGCGTGTAGATACGGGCAGCGATCCTCGATTGGATTTCCGCCATCACTGCCTGAATTCGTGTGCCGCTCCGCTCCACGCTTGCCTCCCAAACCGTACTGGCTACAAGGACATAACAGTTCTTAGTAACTGTATTGGATTGTGCCTAGGCCGCCCGGCTCTGTCGATGCCTACTGCTCATCGGTAAAAAGGAGTCTTCGATGGAAAAAGCAACGAGCGGCTGGGTGAATGGGTTTATCGGCGTGGCGATCTTCGCAGGCTCGTTACCGGCAACGCGCGCAGCGGTCGCTTATTTCGATCCGACATTCCTGACCTGCGCGCGTGCGACCATCGCCGCGCTTCTGGGATTGGCGCTCCTGCTTCTGCTTCGACAGCCGCGCCCTAAAGCGACCGACCTACCCTCTCTCGCGCTGACCGCCTTAGGGGTTGTGATCGGCTTTCCCTTATTGACCGCATTGGCATTGAGGCACGTGACCTCCGCGCATTCCATTATCTTCGTGGGATTGCTGCCGCTGTGTACGGCGCTCTTCGCCGTGCTCCGTGGTGGCGAGCGTCCTCGACCGGCCTTCTGGTTGTTCTCCGCGTTAGGGAGCGCCTTCGTCGTTGGCTACGCAGTAATGGGCGGCGTCGAGGCCTCCCTCGAAGGGGACCTACTAATGCTGGCCGCTATCGTTGCGTGTGGAATGGGGTATGCGGAAGGCGCGCGCCTGTCCCGGACGCTGGGAGGTTGGCAGGTCATTAGCTGGGCTCTGGTGCTGTCGCTGCCCGTCATGTTGATGGTCACCCTGCTGACGATGCCAAAGTCGATCGATCACACGGGTCTCCCGGCGTGGATTGGCCTCGCCTACGTCTCGCTTTTCAGCATGTTGATTGGCTTTGTCTTCTGGTACCGCGGTCTAGCGCAGGGCGGGATCGCGGCCGTGGGCCAGCTCCAACTATTCCAGCCCTTCATGGGTCTTGGCCTAGCTGCGCTGCTTCTCCACGAGAAGGTGAGCTGGGCGATGTTGGTAGTGACGCTGGGGGCAGTGGTGTGTGTCGCCGGCGCGAAGAAGTACGCCAAATGAGCTTTGTGACGCCTCGCCCGCCAAACACCGGCCACGGCATGCGTCTGTAATCAGTACATAGGAGAGATGAATGATGTTTTCCGGCCTTAGTGCATTTCCACTGACTCCGCTGAACGAGGTGGGCATCGACGAGCCCACGTTCGTCCGGCTAATCGAGCGGCTGGCGAGTGCCGGCGTTGATTCCATCGGCGCGCTGGGATCAACCGGCAGCTATGCCTACCTCACGCGCGCGGAGCGCTTTCGGGTCGCACAACTTGCCGTCGGGCACGCGGAAAACACCCCGGTGATCATCGGTATCGGCGCTCTGCGCACAAGGGATGTCCTTGATCTGGCCGAGGACGCACAGAAGGCTGGAGCGAGCGGCGTGCTGCTTGCGCCGATGTCCTACCAAAAGCTGTCCGACGAAGAGGTCTACGGTCTCTATGAAACCGTGACCCGCTCCTTGTCAGTACCGCTGTGTGTCTACGACAACCCAGCAACGACACATTTCGAATTCAGCGATGAGCTGCACAGCCGAATCGCCCAGCTCCCCCATGTCGCATCGATCAAGATCCCGGGTGTGCCGGTTGATCCCACTGCAGCGCAAGCACGCGCAGCACGGCTGCGCGCGATGATTCCTTCGCACGTGACGATCGGCGTCAGTGGTGATGCCTTCGCGGCAACCGGCCTCAACGCAGGATGCGAAGCCTGGTACTCCGTCATCGGTGGATTGTTTCCAAAAACTGCCCTGGCCATCACGCGTGCCGCGCTAACCGGTAACGCGCAAGGCGCCCGGCAGCTTTCCGACAAACTGGCACCTTTGTGGGCGCTGTTCCTTCAATACGGCAGCCTAAGGGTCACGGCCACCGCAGCCGAAATCCTCGGGTTGGTCACCCGCCCTAGCTTGCCTCTGCCAGTCCGGACGCTGGAAGAAAGCGAACGGCAGCGCCTCCAGCTCATTCTCAACGAGTTGGCGCTGGCGTAAGAGCACGACGCCACCCGCCACCAGTTCCATTTCTTCCGCTATCAGATTGCGCATACCTGACTTCGCCGCGTCGATACCGCACTCCGCGTCTCGCGTGGCAAAAAGTGACTCCTATCACAGGATTGAAAGCCGAGCGTCTCCACTAACGCCCAACACTGCCTTCCGTGACGGAATCACAACGCGGTCGGCTGTAAACCGCACGCTCCCCACAAGCAACTAAACGTTTGTCGAGTGTCCACCGTCTGATCTGGCGGCAGGACACCTTTTACCCGCGACCCGAAGCCGAACCAGCCTCAGTAACACACGTGCAAACCACCATAGGAGAAATGGTTATGAGCAAGCGTGTATCCCTGAGAGGCACTCGCGCCTTTCGATCACTCGGTCAAGTCATCGCCGCCCTGGTACTGGTTGTGCTGTTGTCGGCAGCCTGCGTTCAACCACCGTGGTTCGCCACCTGGTATGCAGCGCCGCAGAACTACAACCTCCTCTTCCCCGGCACCACCGTTCCGCCACTCACGATCTCGAACCAGTCGGTACGCCAGATTGTCCACACGTCGCATGGCGGCAGCCTGATCCGCGTCAAGCTGTCCAACTTCTTCGGAACCACGCCCGTCACCTTCGATGAAGCCCGGATTGCACGCAGCACGGGCAACGGCGGCGTCGACCTCGCCACCGATCATAGGCTCCGATTCGGCGGCGCGCGCACCGTAACGCTCGCGCCCGGCGAAGAACGATGGAGCGATGCGGTCAACCTGCAGGTCCCGACGCAATCGGATCTGGCGATCAGCCTGTACGTTCCGCTGAACACGCCCATCGTTACGACCCACACGATAGGCATGCAAACCAACTACCTCTCGCCGGGCAACCAGGTAGGCGCCGCAACGATGGGTAGTGCCACGACCAAGAACACCTACTTCTGGCTCAGTGAAGTCGATGTATCGACTGCCAGCGCATGGGGCAGCGCCACCGACCTGGCGGCGCATCCCTTCAAGGTGGTCGTGACGTTCGGCGATTCGATTACCGACGGATACGGCTCGACCCTGAATGCCAATCGCCGCTGGTCCAACGACCTCGACAACCGCGTACAAGCCGCCGATGACCTCGGCCATGTAAGCGTGGTCAATGCCGCCATCGCGGGCAATCGCTGGATTTACGATGGCGTCGGTCCCGCCGCCCTGACGCGATTCTCCCACGATGTGGTCGGCGTTTCGGGTGCAACCCACGTGATGATCCTGCTGGGCATCAACGACATCATCATCGGCGGGGTCTACCCGCCACAGGACGTATCCGCCGATCAGATCATCGCGGCCATGCAGGCCACCATCGCCCAGGCGAAAGCCAACAAGGTCAAGATCTACCTGGCGACACTGACCCCCTACAACGGGTCCTCGCCCTACGACGCCATAGGGGAAATGAAGCGCGAAGCCATCAATGCCTTCGTACGCTCGGCGAACGGCGCCGACGGCGTGCTCGATTTCGACCAAGTCGTGCGCGACCCGTCCAATCCCACCAGCCTGTTGCCCGCGTACGACAGCGGCGATCATCTGCATCCCAACGACGTGGGATACCAGGCAATGGCGGACTCCATCGATCTTGGCTTGCTCGACGACTGACCGTCGACAGCTTCGCCATGCTTGCGTTGAAACGTGCAAAACGGCCGCCCCGTACAACCGGGGCGGCCGAATTCGGTACCGCAACTTCGGCCGCCACATAGCGGTCCATAGCCAGACTTCAAACCGTCTTCTTCGCGACGGCCCTTCTGCCCGCGCGCTTAACCGTTTTCTTTGAAGTCTTCTTCACAGCCTTCGTCTTCTTAGCCGGCGCAGCTGGCTTTACAGAGCCACCAATAAGTAGAGACTCCTTGGTGACACCGCGGCGCCTAAGGCGCCTTAGCAAACCACGCAGGTTGACGCCCGCGCCCCGACCAGGTCAGGGATGGGTCCGAAAGATCGCGGTACTTAGGCGCTACTGATCCTGCCCTACCCTTTTTGGCCGGCGCCTTCTTGCCGCGCGAGGGGAAAATGTCCTCCAGGCGGAGGCCACTGTTGTTCAACAAGGTCTCGATCTTCTGCCTGACAGCCTGAACCTGTGCGGCGTGAGCTTCTTGCATCTGCGCGCTGGCGTTTGCGATGAGCGCCTGAAGCTCTTTCGGGGAAAGGGTTTTTAGATCAATTGCCATGGGGGAGACCAATGCAGTCCAAAAACGCATTCGGCATTCGTTGCATTGCCAAGATCGTGTCGGTAGCCGGACTTCTCGGCGCCGCGTCATTCCTGCCTGCTGCAGCTTCGACTAACGGCATCGCTGCCGAGGCACAAGCCCAAGCGATGAAGTCCTGGCATGAAACGATGAGGCACATGGCCCCGCCTGCAGCGGGTTGTTTCCACGCTTCGTTTCCCAGCGTCATCTGGGAAAGAGCTTCATGTGGAGCTACCAGCTACCGTTCCAATCCACATGTGAACAGCAGCACGTTGGAAACCGTCGGCAATGGCAATGACTACGCCGCAAGCACGGCCAATTTGACCAGCTCGGCAACGGGCAGCTTCCCGGTCGTGACTGGGCTGACGAGTGAAACCGGAGCGAGCGGCAGCAACGACTACACTCTGCAGCTCAATACCAATCTGGCCAACGCCTCGCCCGCCTGCGCAAGCTATGGCTATGCGAGCTGCCAGGTCTGGGAGCAGTTCATCTACTCGTCGAACTATGCCGGGGCGGGTGCGCAAGTATTCATACAGAACTGGATGTTCATCCCGGCGCACGCCAAGTGCCCGGGCGGGTGGAGCCATTACCGCACGACCTCCTACAACGGCTGCTATAAGAACAGCAATGCCGTAAATACGGTCACCGTTCCGGCGACCCAGCTTGCGAATATGAAGCTGGCTGGTTCGGTTGTGGCAAACGGCAACGACACGGTGACCTTCACCAATGGTGCCAATGCTTACGCGGTGAGCGAGGGCGACAGCACACTCGGCATGGCCCATGTGTGGAAGCAGTCCGAGTTCAACATCGTCGGCAACGGCGGCGGTTCGGGGGCCACCTTCAACGCCGGCACGCCGGTCACGGTGAACGTGCAGGTAAACGACGGCAGCACGAACGCTCCAAGCTGCCTGGCCAATGCCGGCTCGACTGGTGAAATCAACAATCTGAACCTTGGTCCGTGCAACGCGATGGGCGGCACCTCGCCTTACATCCAGTTCACCCAGTCGAACTGATTGCTTCAAGCAGCAACGTGCTGCATGGGATGAACCAAGAACGCTGAGGGGCTCGCGCCTCTCGGCGTTTTTATTTCTGTGACGCATGGCCAAGTCAGCACCAGCAGGGTGTTCAGCACTCTCTGTAATCGATGTTCCGCCTGCCCTGAATCGGACCATTGAGTTAAGGCCTTCACGGGCTACCATGAACACCCATAACGGCAGAAACGTGCTCACACAAGCAGGCTTATAACGCATGACAGGCGAGGACATGCTCAACAAGGTTACTCATCGTCCCCCTGCCCCCGAAGAAGCCCTTATCACACCGCATGGCGGTGTGCTTAAGGTGCGCTACCTCCCGACCGCCGAGACCCGCGCGCTGAAGCAGCACAGCGCATGTTAGCGCTAGTGCATCTGCGCTGATCTGTCGCCAGATAAAATTTCTGAGCCGCAATCGCAGGGCCTTTCCTCAGAATCTCACCACAGAGCGATTGGCCTGCCCAACGAAACGCATACTTAAATCGTCGATCCAATAAAAAAATGGGGCTGCTTTCGCAGCCCCATTTCCATCCCTGTCCGGCAAGCTTCCAGTTTGCCGCATTCCTTAGTGCCTCACGGCACGGTCAAGCTGATGTCGCCAACAACGATTAGAACGTGAACTGATCGTTCGTCGAGGTTGACGACTGGCACGTCCACTGGATCACCTTGGCGCCTGAGCTACTGGAATTGCCCGAGATATTCACGCACAAGCCGTTGCTACGGGAAACGATGTGATAGCGACCACCCACCGCCATCAGGCTCCACTGATCATTGGTCGAGCTACTGCCCTGGCACCCATACTGGATCAGCTGCGTACCCGTAGCCGTCGAGCTGCCCGGCACGTTGAGGCACAGCCCGCTGCCCTTGGCAACCAGGTGGTAGTAGCTACCCACTGGCACCAGCGTCCACAGCTCATTGCCGGTGGCCGCACACGGCGACTGGATCACGCCGGCGCCCGACGAGTTGGTGGCCACGTTCAAGCACAAGCTGCTATTGGCGGCGATGATGTTCGTTGCGGGCTTGCTGACCGTCACCGATACCGTCTTGCTGCTGGTCTTGCCGCTTGCGCTGTCGGTCACCGTCTCGGTCACGCTGTAAGTGCCAGCGGCCGCGTAAGTGTGGCTTGGGCTGGTGGCGGTCGAAGTGCCGTTGTCGCCAAAGGTCCATGCGTGCGAGGTGATCGTGCCACCCGCATCGGTGGAGCTATCGGTGAAGGTCGCCGTCAGGCCATTGGTGGTGGCACTGAAGTTGGCCGTCGGCGTCCCGCCAACAGCAGCGCCGACGATCGCGTGAACGAATTCGCACTTGGCCGTGTCGTTGGACCACGTGCCCTGGACAGCGAAGCTGCCCTGACCGCTCTTCATGTTCTGTAAGGCGCCACCCGCGGCCAGGGCACAAAGATCGCCGTTCTCTTGGCCATTCGGGTCGGTCCAGCCCGCCGCGTTGCCATTGGGGAAGAACTGGTCAGTAATGGTCTCTGCGTACTCGTGGCCCTCAGTAATCGAGAATCCGTCGAGCGTTCCTGCTGCGCCGGCATTAACGCCGTGCTCACCGCACGTATATTGCCCACCAGCGTCGATGTCGTTCACGTAGGGCATATTGGTGTAGGCGATGGAGCCCGCGTTGGCATCGCTGGTTGAGCTGTGATAAGCGCAAAAGGTGCCGTTTGGAGTATTGAACCCATCAGGAGTGCTCCCCGTAGGGGACAAGATGACGTATTGCACGTAACGATTAGAGGCGGCCGTGGTGTTGCCAAAATGCTTGGCGGCGGCGACTGCCTCGGCGGCCAGCTGCGCCGACGTGGCGCTACTTGGTGAAGCGGCCGCGTTGTCGTACCAGATACCGGCATAGGCACCGCCGGTGGGATAGCCCACGAAGCTCGCATTATTCGGGCATACCGTCGCACCGGCGGTAACGTTCGGGCCATCGCAGTACTGGGTCATGACGCCGGACCATAACTCTCCTCCGGTACCGAGACCCTTGAAGAATTTCTGCAAGTAGGGAACCACACCCGCATTATCTTTGCTCAGCGAGACCAACCCGGTGGCGGCATCGGTGGTGAGATTGCCCCACTGGTTGCCATAAACCACCAGGTAGACGCGCGGCTTGCCGCTGGTGACGCCATTACCGTTGGCATCGCCACCACCGTAGCTCATCAGGTTGGCGGCGGCCGCAGCCTTGGCGGCCGGCGTGGCCACCATCAAACCGTCATGACTCTTGCGATAGTTGATGATGTCCTTGTTGGCGGGAACGACCACGCCGTGCCGATATGCGTGACTGTTTTTCTGCGCGGCCTGATTGCCGCTGTTGCCTTCAGTGGCGACTGCACTCGCAGCCAGCGTAAGCAAGGCTGAGAAGGTAGCTGCCTGAATCAAACGAACGCTCATGATGAACTCCCGGTTTTAGGTTTTGAGGCAAGCGCACCCTATGCGGCCGCCTGGACCCCATGCTGGTTGCCGCAACGAGATGCGGCCCTTGACCTAACAAACATGTCTTCCCCACGCCCCGTTGCCAACACGCCAGCCCCCGATTTCTCTGTGCACGGCATGTCGTAGCGGTGACCTCTATATAACGAGAGGTGGAAAGAAAACCCTACCTAGAGATTATTGAACGAGATCACAAATGCGTATGCGTTCTGGGAGAAAAAAAGTACGTCCAAATGCCTGGCAGTGTGGCACCAGCCTTAACTTTCTCCTCATAAACTCGGTGGGCCGCTATCGGCCAATCTTGCTACAACATCGAGATCAACGATGGTTGGGTGCTGGCAGAGAAATCACCGCCGATGCGCATCTCTCCCAGCGAAAGATCAACTCCTCGGCGCATCTTCTCCCCATGAGAAAAGCAGCGATATACATAGCTCACCAAGCATCGAGTGGGCGCATCGCGGCGCCCTATTGATGTGCCGCGCGCGGAGACAGACGGTTCAAACCCGCGCAGCTCATATTCCGCCGACAAAGCCATTCGCACTCGGGCGACTCTCTCTCGTTCTGACGAAAAAAGGCCCGACCTCTCGGTCGGGCCCTTCGTTTTCATCCGACGCCATTCACATTATCAACACCAAGCTCCAGTTGTTGATGGCGCCGCGTCCTCCAGCTTCGCACTGGCCTCCGCCATACCGAGCGATTACAACGTGAACTGATCGTTCGTCGTGGACGCCGACTGGCAGCTCCACTGAATCACCTTGGCGCCAGCGCTGTTGGAGCCACCATTTATATTGGCGCACAAGCCGCTGCTACGAGAAACAAGGTGATAGCGACTGCCCACCGCCACCAGGCTCCACTGATCATTGGTCGAGCTACTACCCTGGCACCCGTACTGGATCAGCTGCGTACCCGTAGCCGTCGAGCTGCCCGGCACGTTGAGGCACTGCCCACTACCCTTGGCAACCAGGTGGTAGTAGCTGCCCACCGGCACCAGCGTCCACAGCTCATTGCCGGTGGCCGCGCAGGGCGACTGGATGACACCCGCACCCGACGTGTTGCTGGCCACGTTCAAGCACAAGGTGCTATTGGCGGCGATGATGTTCGTTGCGGGCTTGCTGACCGTCACCGATACCGTCTTGCTGCTGGTCTTGCCGCTTGCGCTGTCGGTCACCGTCTCGGTCACGCTGTAGGTACCGGCCGCCGCATAGGTGTGACTCGGGCTGGTGGCGGTCGAAGTACCGTTGTCGCCGAAGGTCCACGCGTGCGAGGTGATCGTGCCGCCCGCATCGGTGGAGCTATCGGTGAAGGTCGCCGTCAGGCCATTGGTGGTGGCACTGAAATTGGCCGTCGGGGTACCACCCACGTTGCCGCCACCCCAATACTTGGTGACATAGGCGTTGAACTTGGCGATATCCAGGCTGCCCCAACCGGTGGAGTTGTCATAACCGGCTTTGGCGCTATAACCGTGACCGCCGTAACCGTTGTTGCCCGAGGTCACGTCATGCAGCGGCGCGGCATCCGTTGGGAAGTGGGCGTACATGTTCTGCGTCGGCAGACCCAGCGAGTTGTTGTTGGCCGACTCGATGCGCGCCCAGATGCCCACGAAGATTGGCGAGGCAAGGCTGGTGCCACCCACCAGCTGGTCTGCGACGCCGTTAATGACGATTTTGGCGCCGGAGACCTGAGCGGCATCGAACGCTACGTCCGGCACCTGACGCTTGGTCACCGTTGCACCCAGTGCGGTGGTCTGCCACTTCGGTGCGGGCTCGAACAGACTGACGCCACCACCGGTCGCCCACAGGCGCTCATTGCCAGCGTTGTCGGGAGCCAGCCCTTCGTTCCACACCGTTTCACCGGACCACGCGGTGGTACCCACGGTGCTCAGCGTGGTGCCGCCCACGGCGACGACATTCGGCGAGGTTGCGGGCTCACTCACGCTGTAATGGGTTAGGTCGATCTTCACCACACCGTTGCCATCGGCGACATAGCCGGGATCGCCGTCGTTCGACCACTGGTAAACGCCCGCGTCACCGGAAGACACTGAGAACGTCTGGCCTTGTGCAACCGCCTGTGCGAATACCTTATCGTCCGCCGCCAGCGTGCCGCTATTGTCGGCAGCTGTTTCGTCTTCACCCAGCGACACGTTGATGACCGTGGCGACTTTGTCGGTCACCGCCTTGTTATAGGCCGCGGTGATGGCTGCGTCGGTCAGGCTGGCGTTGCCGACGCCGTTGGCCGCCGCATAGAAAATCAGCTGCTTGACGCCGCCAGAAACGCCGACGATGTCCTGGCTATCCAATGCCCATTCGCCATCGCCATTGGCGTCGTCCGAGACGCCCGCGTTGCCCACCGTGACCGTCTTCGTATTGACCGTCGCCATACCGGCATTCGTTGTGAAGGTCTTCAAGTCAGCAATCGGCTGGGTCATGTCGCCCCAGGTAATGATGCCGACGGTGGTCTTGGACGCCGTAACCGTGTTGCCGGCATCGTAGATTTTCGCGAAATCCGTCGGATTGTGGCCGACCTGCTGGCTACCCGCGGCCCCGGCCTGCGGCTGGGCAACAGCGTTGCTCATTTTGTGATACATCACATGCGGCCTGACGAAATCCTGCAGGCCCAGCACAGATTCCACGATGCCGCCCAGAGATTGCGGCACGGTGGCATCGGCGGCATTGGCGTAGCGCTGCTCGCCCTTGAAGCTGAAGGTCTTCATGTTGGCGTTGAACGCAGCGTTGGCGTTGGCGGCATGGCCGTCAGCCGACACCAGCATGTTGTTCGGTGCCACCGTAATGTTACGGAAGCCGCTGGCTTCCAGATGGGCCACCACGGCCTTCACCTGCGCATCGGTCGGTGCGTACTGCGCCTTGAATTGCTCTGGCGTCAGGAACTGATGATAGCTCGCGCTGCCTGGCTGGTTCACTGACTGTAGAAAGCTCTGCAACTGGTCGGCATTGCGTAGGCTCAAGCTGACTTCGATGTGCAGCGGCTTGCTCTGCTCCAGCGGCATGATCTGCCTTGCGTCAACCGACGGATGGCCGGTCATCACCAATGTAGAAGCGTTTGCAGTGCTGTCCTTGATGCCCGCATGCGTGCGTGTCGATACCCAGGAATTGTCGGCGTGCGCTGACATGGACAACAACGCCACCGACAAAGCTGCCGGCAACAACGCCTTGCGACTCCCCAAAGAACGAATAACGTTTGACATCTGTGAACTCCCCACCATGTTGTATTGAGGCAAACGAAGCCGAGGTGGCCACATAAGCCCTATGCATTAGTCATTGCCGCAGGCGAGTGCGGTCCTTTATTCACAAGGATGGTCCAGCGACCCTCAAACCCCTCCGATACCGATGCCTCCAACATTCCGTGTTCATCGGTATTTATTCGCGTCGCCCTCCCTACAACGGGAGATGGACACAAAACCCTACCTGGTGATTTTTGAAAGGCGCCGCCAATGCCTATGCCATGTGGACAAAGCAGCGAGAACGTCGAGCCGCGTCGCGTCCGATCCACTTTCTTATGCGCGGAAACCTTTTGTTCGACTGGCGAAGATGAGTGACAAGAATTTGCGAACGATCCATCTCGTACGAGCTGAAATCGCGATCGGACTGAAGGTGATCATGCACAACCCGACGCGCCTCGCTCGACTGCGACAGCCCGACTGAGCGAAGACGTCGAGCTGCGTCGCAGCTTGTCCGCTTTTATGGCGGAAACTCGCTTCTCGACCGACGCGAGTGGTCGGCAAAAAAACTTGCGCACGATCAGCTTCGTTATGAGCCTAAATCGTAATACGCACTACGAGATGCGTATGACCAGACAACAACAGCGCGACGTCGCGCCACTTCTTACTTAATGTCCAAGCTCACATCATCGACCGTGAACGAGGTCTCCAACGGGCTGTCATCAATGTCAGTGGACCGGAAAGTTGGGAGATGCCGCGACAATAGAATTGACCGTAGTTCCGCACGCATGCGCGCCCGATGCCGGCATACCGTGCATGAGAGACCACTGGGGAGGCATACCGGCATCGGGGGCGCCTTCTATACAACGAGAGGCGGAAAGAAAACCCTACCCTGGAAGTATTGATCGACATCACAAATGCCGATGCTCTATGAAACAAGTAGAGAAGACATCTACACGTCTAGTGGCGTCGAACCAACTCCACTTTTCTATCGGAAACTTGATGGACCGCTATCGGCCAACCTTGTTGCAGCATCTGGATCAACGACGTCTGGTCGCCCGCAGAAAAATTACCACTGATGTGTATGTCTTCCAGTGACGGATCGGCAACGATTAGTTGCATTGCGCTGTAGCGATTCATCTCTGCCACGAGTTCCGAGAGGCGCCAGTCGTGGACAACCAATCTGCCCGTCGTCCAGCCCTCAGCCAATGGCCGATCGGCATCATGCACGGCTGACATCTGCCCTGATCGATCGTATTTCACCTGCTGCCCCGCCGTTAGCGATCTTGTTTGCGACGCTCCATTCCGGGGAGGCGCAACCACTTCCAGCCTTCCTTCAAGCAAGGTCACTGCGGCCACCTTATCCTGCATACGGACCTGGAAAAGGGTGCCTACAGCAGTAACTGTCCCCCCCTGGGTATGCACCACAAAAGGCCAGGCATGATCACCCTTGACCTGGAACTGCGCCCGGCCATGCAATAGGTCTACTCTGCGCGTACCCGCGCTGTAGCGCTCGACCACTTCGCTATCCGTATCGAGCACAACGGACGAGCCATCCTTGAAGTGCAGCGTGCGCTGCTGCCCTGCCATCGAGGCGTAATGCGTACCGAGAGGATCCGAGGGCACGACGGCCCATCGTGAGGCAAATACCCCAACCACCAGGACAGCAGCCGCGGCGAGAGCAATCTTTAGCGGCCAGCTTCCGCGGAAACGCGCCCGTTGGCGATCAGACCGCATGGCCCGATCTGCCGCCGCCAGAATGGCGGGGTGTTTGATCGTCTCAGAACTTTGCGCCCACAAGCGCTCCATCTCCCGGTATGCGCTGTCGTTTTCCGGGCTGGCCGCGCGCCAATGCTCGAATGCCGCCTGTTCTTCGGCAGAGACATCGGAATCCAGAAGACGCGCCAACCAATGCGCAGCCTGCTCGTGCGAGCCAGAGCCCGTACCCATATCTGCCATCCCCTCGTCCATGCCCATTACAACGTTTCCATCGTGGAAATGCCTACCTTCCGTCTTATCAATATCAGTGCGTTCGCGAGATGCTTTTCGACCATTTTTACCGAAATATTGCAGTGTTCCGCGATTTGCGCGCGACTCATGTCGTGCACCCGCTTGAGCAAATAGACCTGCTGGCATTTGGGAGGAAGAGCCAGGATCGCCTCCGTCAACCGGGCGAGTTGTTGATCACGGGCAAACTGCTCCTCCGGCGTGAGATCGATTGACGCGATTTCCTGCCCATCCAGCGCAACGTGATCCTTGGCGGCATGGGTCAGCTGAGATCGGCTTTGGTCATGGGCAACATTGGTCGCGATGCGGTACAGCAGGAGTTTCCATTCGGACGCTGGCGTTGAAGTGCGGTAGCGCAGCAACTTGGCCAGGCTCTCTTGAGCCGCATCCTCGGCATCTTGCTCGCCTTTGGTGCGTCGCCGTAAGAACTGCACCAGGTTGCGGTAATGATCGCGGACAAAGCCATCGAAGCGGCGCTCTATGGCCCGGGTGTCTTCCAATCCCGCTGTTGAATGCAGGGCGGCTGGCGCCTCTTCACGTTCGTTTTCCGCACTCAAACCACACCCATCCTTTACCCGCCGAACTCGACCAGCCCATAGAACAACCAACTCACGAGTCTAGACAAGCACCGGCTTTCAACAGTGACCCAACCCACATCACAAGGCCGCAGTGCTTCAATTGCCATGATCCATCCTTTCCATACAGAGATGTCGCACAAATTTGCGCCGAAACTGACTGACCGATAGCTCAATGGGTATGGCGGCCGAATAGCCATTTCACCTGCAACATGATCTCCCGGCCGTAGACGTTGTAGCTATCGACGTTGAAATACGGGAACGCGCTGTACGTCGGATCTTTTGCAGGCATCTTGTCGGTCACGTTGTTGATAAGCAGGGATAGCTTCAGGTCGGAAGTAGGCATATAGGCCATGCTCCAGTCATAGGTGATCCAGGGGGAAGTGCGCCCGGCTCCTGCCGCCGTCAAACCATGATTTATCGCCTTGGCGTTGGGCGTCGGTCCGTAACGGTGACCATACAGAGTGCCGCTCCAGCGACCATCTTGACTCGCCCAGCTCAGCGAACCGCTTAGGACGCTCTTGAAATCGAAGCTACTTTGCGGGTCGGAAAGACGGCTGAGCATCTGCCCGCCGGGTCCCATCCGATACGTATGCTTGAGCATATCGCCGTAGTCCATTTGCGCCACAAATCTACCAACTCCGTGCCAGACAAAGCGGTAGCGTGCGCTGGCGATAATGGATCCGGTCACTTCATCGGCCTGATTGGCATAGTACGCAGTGATTCCCGTGATCTCACCGGGCACGTAAGCGGGGTCGGCGCGTGAGGCGCGGCGAACCTGTCCGTTGATCGGGTCGGTCAATGCACGGCATTCGGACGAGGATGGGTCCACCTCACCTAGCCGGCACAATGCTTCATGGCGGATCAGGGAGTTGCCGTCCGGAAAAGTCACTTCGTTCCGGATAGCGATATGCAGGTAGTCAAGACTCAAACTCAAGTTGCCGCCAGGCGACCACACGATGCCATAGGTCCAGGTTTTCGCTGTCTCTGGTCGTAGGAAAGGGTTGGCCGAAATCGTCGTTCTGACTGATTGGGAGTAGCCATTGCAATCGCGACTATGTTGCAACGCGCATATGTAATAGTCAGTCACGTGCTGATAGCTACTGGTCGGACCCAGAAAGAGCGACGACATATCGGGTGCCTTGAAGACAGTGGCATAGTTGCCACGGATCAATAACGCGTCCAAGGCCCTCCATTCCAGGCCCGCCTTGTAGGTAACCTTCTGACTTGAGCCGCCACGACCCACCTCATAACGGTCGTAGCGCACCGATAAATCCGCCGTCAATCGTTGCAACAACGGAAGATTCAACTCCATCGCCGAAGCCAGGTGCGAGCGCCGGCCGCCACCGCTAGCCGCAGTGCGGTCGTATACACTTCCGTCAAGATAGAGCGGATTGATGGGCTGGTACCAAGCCTCATTGCCCCCTTCGACCAGAGCAGCCATGCCCGCATCTCCGCCGGGCAAATGAAAGAGGCGGTCGTTACTTATTGAGGCGCGCGTATTATTGATCCAGCTCTGACTTAGATCGCTTACAGGCTCGATGAAAGAAGCATATTGCGCTGGTGTAATGCGGCGAAAGAAAGCGGCGTAATCGGGACGATAGCTTCTGAATCCAGTCGCCGGGTCTACGCCAACCACGGGGCCGAGTATTTCTCTAGTGAAGAATTGATTGACCCGCGCGGTTATAGGGTCGTAGTCGACTATGGTGGTTCGATCGCCAGACCGCAGATAGTAGATATCCCAGGACCAGTCCGGATTGCTAAAACGCCCGTTGGCGCCGACATCAAACTGATACAGCAGATCGTGCTGCCGCTGCATCTGTCCGCGTATGCCACCGGGCATTTCTTCCGGAGCGAAGTATCTCTCCAGCAGAAGAACATGCCCCGTGTCCGCATCTACAAGGCCCAGTCCCGGAAGATTTGAGCTCTTCCATCTATGGACGCCGGCCATCCATCGCTGCTCCTGCCAATCCACCAGCATATCGCTGTACAGACGCGTGCTTTCGTTAACGTCGTATTTGACCTTCAGAAGGCCGTCATAGGTCCGGCCTTCATCGGCGAGAGTGGAGAAATTTTGTATCAATGCGCCACAGTACTGGCCATGAGTGCGGGTGGAAGGAGGATTGACCAACGCGGTACTACCGCCAAACAAACCTCGATCACAGCCCGCGGGAGGACTCAGATAGCCCACTGCCCTTCCATTGAAGGCGCGGATCCCTCCGAAATCCACTACGACAGCTTGCGAAGCAGCCGCACGGTCTTGATTGGCGTTGTGGGTGATTGACCCACGCTGGTAGCCCCAGATAGGTGCACTACGATCAAACGCGAGCCCACCCAGCACAGTGAACCTGCCGTACCTCTGGCCAAAACTGATATCCCCTCCCTGCCCTTCGCCTCCAGAACCCGTAAATCGATTCGCATGCAGCGAAACTTCTCCACCCTCCATCCGCTGTCGAGTGACGATATTGATAACGCCTGCGATGGCCTGGGAACCATAGATCGAAGAACCGCCGCCCGGCATGATGTCGATATGATCGATCCATGACATCGGAATATTGGCAAGGTTATTAAAGTTGTAAGTGCCGTTGTACAACATGCCGAAATTGGCCAGCGGCTTGCCGTCGAGAAGGATGAGAGTGAAACCCGGCCCAAGACCCAGAAAATTTACCGTCTGGGCTCCTTGAGTAAACGAAAATGAATACTGCGGCCCTTGTGTCGGACCCAAAGCCAGCACTGAACTTTGCAGAGCTTCTTCAAGACTGCTGAAGCCTCTTGCATTGATTTCCTCGGCAGTCATGGTGAACGTCGGCGTGGCGGTCTGAATCTGAGCGTTGCTGATCAATGCGCCACTGACGGTTATCGTGTCCAGTGTGTAGGGAGGCCGCCCTCCGGGGGTGACTGAAGGTTGTCTACCTACGCTCTCGGGAGATACGCCCTGGACAACGACAAAACTTCTTTCACCCGCCATCTTCACATCTAAACCAGTGCCTTCGAGCAAATGCTTCAGAGCGCTCGCCGCGGAAAAAAATCCGGACACTCCGTGCGCCATCTTTCCTCGCACTACCTCGGGGTTGTAGACGATCTGTACGTCGCCTTGCAAAGCAAGCGCGTCGAGCGCATCAGACAAGCCACCTGGGACGACAACGTAGTGTCTAGATAAATCTGTTGCCCCTGATGCCCATGCAGAGGCTGTAGCGAGCGTCAGCATTACTGCTGTTATGGCGAGGCCTCGATGGCGCCTGAATGCGGACCGGATCAACGTTGCACAGATGGCGGTACATAGCCGCCGCGAAAGACCAACGGAGCAGTCATCTCCCTTGTTTATGCAAGCAACGCGGAGCCTTTCTTTACTTCTTCTGACTTTCCCAGTTCTACGCATAGAAAAGCCTGGCCATGAATTACGAATGGATCCGTCTCGCGCATACGCCGCTATCAATGGAGCGAAGCCGAAAACCTACCGAGTTCGACACCATAGCTACCGCGAACCAGATGCGGCACGAACACCGCTGGTCGAATATTTACAGCAGCGTGAATCGACAGGATGCAACATCGGCGCATGGGATGGCCCGATACTCATGAAGCCACAATCAGCCATCGCGGTTACCACCGATGCTGGTCGTGCAGCTTAAGCGGCCATACTCAAATGGCGAATAGCATAAAGAACAGTGCACGCATGCCCTCCCCGGGAATGACCATGCCGAATGAAGCAATATCAAACTGCACCTAGCATGAGCATGGTAGCCACGCCGACCAAGATGCAGTCAAGTACTTTCTAATAGCTGGCTGCCATCGTTGATAGTTAGTTCGCCCCGCCCTTCAAGTGCATCAGAGACGATGCATTGAGAGGCCCCATGAACAAGACTACGCAGCCGTCATGATGTGTGGGAGACGCCAGGCACGACCCACGTCTAGGCTGTAGAGGAAGGTTCAGGGGGTGGACCAACTGAAGAGCGATGAAGGCAACTCGCCCTGCATCACTCCGCACCGCACCAAGCGAACCTCCCACACATCATGACAGCCGCGTAGTCTTGTTCAGACCTCCAAGGAAATAAGCGTCAATATGACCGCGCGCCCTCTGGAATGACTCTATAAAATAAGCGAGGATCGGTGGCCGAAGCTTGTGACCCTAGCTGGATAAAATCCGTTCTGAGAACACGCGTCCTTGCGCAATGAATTCCCCCAAGTACTCAGAACACGATGTTCAAGCTGCGCCTGCCGACATCACCCATGCACACTGCTCGTCGTTTGCCGCCCATGCGGAGTTAGTCTTAGCATCATCGTCATAGTCCGAGCTCCGTATCAATCAGATCAATGATCTTCGAGGCCGTACCAGTCGATGGCATCCCCTTCGGGATTCGATGCGGCGGCACTGCTGCTCGCACTATGAATAGCCGGAGATGCTGCCGGCTCGTGATTCGTGTTGGCGTCTCCTGCCTGCGGGCCTACGGAATTGTAGGTTCCGATCGTCGGCAGCACGTGCGGCGCGACAACATCCTGCAAGCCGAGCACTGACTGCACGATGCCGCCCAGCGACCGAGGCACGGTCACATCCGACGCATTGGAAAAATGCTGTTTCCCGCGGATATTGAACGTATGCATGTTGGCGTTGAACGCAGCGTCCACGCTCATGGCAGTGCCATCGGCACCCACGAGCATGTTGTTCGGCGCCACCTGGATACGAGTGAAGCCAGACTTCTCCAGATAAGCGACAACGGCGCATACCTGAGCGTCGGTCGGTGAAAATTTTGCCTTAAACTGCTCCGGTGTCAGGAATTTTTGATAGCCCGGGCTTCCCGGCGAGATGACATCTTTCAGATATTTTTGTAGCTGTGCCGTATTGCGTTGATTGAGATCAACAACGATGTGCAGCCACCTGTCCTTCTCCATCGGCATGCTCTGCGTGGCATCCACTGCAGGATAGCCCTTCATGATCACCGTCGAAGCCTGAGTAGCTGCGTTCTGCGGTATAGCTGCATGTGTACGGGTAGGTGCCCTTTCATCACAGGCATTCGCCGTCAGCGACATAGCCAGCGACAGAACTGTCGCCCATGCGGCCTTGCAACTCGCCGCACCAAACATACGGTTTGACATTAGCAAATTCCGTTACGCCCAGAACAAATGGCACAGATGCAGCCACATGACGCACGCCGCCCCCCATCACGCGACCTATCGTCTGGATTGCCCGCAGCGACGCACGCAAGATGCCCCCTGTACACGTGCCACCCATACCGCCACCCTCCCTATAACGGGCGACACGGGGAAAACCCTACCTAGGAATTTTTGAAGGGCATTCATCGATGCTACGGATATCGGACAAGCACGACCTAGCTCTTGCGAGGACAGCAACGATGGCAAGAACGGGTAGCATTGCTACTGTGATTTTCTCGCCCGCTGGAGCGGGAAAGGCGACGTCTCTCCCGTCTCCATGAAGACATTACGCCTTATAAGCATCAGCGCATTCGCGAGATGCTTTTCAACCATTTTCACTGAAATATTGCAGTGTTCCGCGATTTGAGCACGGCTCATGTCGTGCACCCGCTTCAGCAAATAGACCTGCTGGCATTTGGGCGGAAGAGCCAGGATCGCCTTAGTGATAAGGGCAAGTTGCTGATCGTGAGCAGCGCGATCCTCTGGCGTAAGGTCGGGTGCCGCTATGTCTCGTCCCTCCAGCGCGATGTGATCCTTGGCGGCATGGGTCAGCTGACATCGGCTTTGGTCGTGGGCAACGTTGGTCGCGATGCGGTACAGCAGGAGTTTCCATTCGGACGCTGGCGTAGAAGTGCGGTAGCGCAGCAACTTGGCCAGGCTCTCCTGAGCCGCATCCTCGGCATCCTGCTCACCTTTGGTGCGTCGCCGTAAGTACTGCACCAGGTTGTGGTAATGCTCGCGAACGAAACTATCAAAGCGGCGCTCTATGACATCGTCGTCTTCTAATCCCACCCTTGAAAGCAGGGCAGATGAGGCGTCTTCATGTTCGTTTTCCTCATTCAAGCCGCACCCATCCTTTAACCACGCGACTTCCATCATTCTGGCGACGCCTCGGATATTCATGACCCGCTGATGCAGACCAGCGCCCGAACGCTCACCCCGCACTCACCCCATCAGGCGTGCGAGCCTGGAAGTCCACTGGAGCCGACCCTGCGCTTAAGTGCAGAGGATTTGTTCTCGCTGCAATATCGAACGACCTTCATGATCACTCCCGCCGCACTCGATCGCCTTGCGCAAGTCGCGGTCCATCCGAATGCCTGCCGTGGTCTCCTTGTCGATATCCCGCCAAGGAACCGGCATGATCGACGCCCGTCGCTTCTGGCCCACCTCACCATTGGACTCGTTACACAAAATGACGGCGAGCGCTAAGCACGATATGGCTCCCCCGCGATATCGCCCAGGTCCACTCAAAGGTGCTACGTTGCACCTTGCCCTGGTTGCGCCTCTAATGAAATTCTGCCAGCCCGACCCTCCCCAATTCGGATACCCAAACACAGTAGTGGAAGGCTCGAATTGACCGCACGGCCCTGCCGGATTACGTTGGGCCTGATCGACGGCTGTCGATCGTGTCCACACGCAATACGTTGATTGCTCAGCCCTTTCTTCGCGGCTTAATTGTGCGGAACATGACTGGATCTCTCATAGACCCAGGCTATGCAGAGAGCACTTTCAGGTCCAATGCAAAGATCGCCATGATTTATAGAACGACGTTATGAATCTGACTCAGCGCCAGCTAAGGATGTTCGTGACCACTGCCACGCTGGGCAACATTTCGCGCGCCAGCGAAGCCTTGCATCTCAGTCAACCCGCACTAACCCGAGCGCTGCAGGAAATGGAGAATCAGCTCGGCTTCGTGCTATTCGCGCGCAGCACACGCCGGCTCTGCCTTACGTCAGAAGGGGAGCGGTTTCTGCCGATTGCCGAGCGGTTATTGCACGACCTTGACGAGGCCGTCGACATCATTCGAGAAGAATCCATCGGCCATCGCGGCACCGTCCGCCTGGCGGTCGGCGAAGCATTTGGCTGCACCGTGCTGCCTGGTGTACTGGCGAGATTCGCCAAATTGTTTCCTCGAGTGCGCGTGCAGTTGGTGGCCGACAATAGCCTCGGCATCACGCGACGCGCCATGCACGGCGAGGTCGATTTCGGTATCGGTTCGCCCATCGGCGATACGGAGCACCTGCTCTGTGACAAATTACTGACCGCGCCGCTTGGAGTTCTAGCGAATCCGCAGCATTTCAGTTTGCCAAAATCAGTCACCATAGCCGCGCTCGAGAAGCTTCCGCTGCTACGCGAGAGCAATGATACGAGCATCATGCATGTGCTTAGCAGCAAGGGTTCAGATATCGTGAGCTGGATGCGCGATGGCGTCGAGGTATCCACACTTGCCCTGCAGTTGGCGATGGCTAGCGGCGGAGTGGGCGTCGCCGTCATGTCCGGTCTGGGCGCCTCCCATCCACAGGCGATGAATATGCAGTTCTCACCGCTCGACCCGATCATATGCCGGGAAGTCTTCATCATGCACCGACGGGATTTCAGGCTGTCACAAGCCGCACTGGCGTTAATCGATGCTATCAAGCGCGATGTCGCAACTGAGAGGCTGCATCCGCTAATTCAACTAGCGAAGCATGAGCAACTCACCCACTGAAGTACACCGACGCATCAGTCATTGTGAACCTCGCAGCGTCTTCACGAAATTCCTTCCGTATATGCGGCACTAAAGTAAGTCCCGGCATAGCCCGGCTTACCTCGTACGGAGTCAGTGATTGCCTTGCACCGTCACCGACCACCGTTGATTGATCCCGCCATCGAGCGGCCATTGATCGAGATCGTGCGCAGAGGTCGTCGTACTCGCGGCACCCGGATCACCCCTTACGTCCAACAGCTGATTATCCTGCTCGTTGGCAAAATAAGCGGCGTGACTTCCGAGCACGGCGATGATGGGCAGCCACTTTTGGTTTTCTTGTCCATTGGGGGCGTAAAAATCGATGCCGCCGCCGGCTTTCATCGAATTTCCGTTCACATCCACAACGCCCGATTGCTGAGTTGTGTCGGTGAGAAAAGGCGGGTTTGCGCCAACACCCACCCTACTTCTAAACCAAGGCATTGCCACATGCCTTATCTGCTTCCCACTCACCATCAACCAACAGATAGATCACATCGAGCGTCACTCGCAAATATCACCTGAATTTAGTGATCGAAGTCTCCCAGACTGATGGGCGAATGCGGTTCCGAGATAGCGCGTCCTTGCGCAATGGACTCCCCCCAAAACTCAGAACGCGATGCTCAAACCGTCAAACGCTCTGGCATCTTATGTTGCGATCACGACCGTAGCCCGTCCCCAGAATTCAGATCAATGACTGTCAACATCGCACTCGTACCAATCAAGGATATTCGCGTCGGCGTTCGATGCTTCCGCAGTACCTCCTGCATCACGGACCGCTGGAAGTTCAACTGGCCTGGGGGTCACTTTGGCTGCGGCGAACCGGGAAGCCACGACGTTGCCGGTTATGGATCGAGACATCATGTGTACCGTCTCGACGTCCTGCAAGCCGAGCACTGATTGGACGATGTCGCCCAGCAACTGCGGCACAGTTACATCTGACGCATTGGCAAAACATCGCCTTCCGCGAAGATTGAATGTTTGCATATCGGCGTTGAACGCGGCGTTCACGCTCATGGCGGTGCCATCAGCATTTACGCGCATGTTGTTCGGTGCCACCCTGACGTCGGTAAAACCCGCATTCTCCAGATAAGCAACCACTGCGAGCACCTGAGCGTCCGTCGGCGCGAACTCAGCTTTGAACTGCTCTCGCGTCAGGAACTCCTGATAGCTCGGGCTTCCCGGCTGACTGACGTCGTGCAGATACTTTTTCAGCTTTGCCGTATTGCGCTGACTGAGATAAACAACGAGGTTCAGCTGTCTACCCGGCTCCATCGGCATGATCTCCGCGGCATCCACGATGGGGTACCCCTTCATGATTACCGTCGACGTCTGAGTAGCCACGGTTTTCTGCGTACCCATGGTTGTTCGCGGTTGCGTATGCAAGGTAGACACTCCTACTTCGTCAGCATTCGCCGTCAGCGCCAGAGCAAGCCATATTGCCCGCAACGCCAGCTACCGGCGTACGCGCCCCTGTGCACATGTATGTCGTGCAATCACCTTTCTATAACGGGAGACCTGGGGAAAACCCTACCTGCGAATTCTTGAAAAACATCAACAGTTACCACTGGCATCGGGCTTGCTTTGAAGAATGATCTTCATCCTCGTAGCTGCATGACCTTTCACGTGGAAGGTCCACATACGTAGTACGTCAGCAACGAGTCGTTGTGCATCAGCGATGAGAACGAGCCGGAGACCCGTCAGCCAATGGCACATCCCTCTGCCAGAAGACGCCCCTCCGGACGACTGAGCCGCGGGAGCGCAACCCTGCTCTACAGCAAGCCCAACTGCGTAGCTTTCAACGTAGCCGCCGCGCGCGTTGAGCACTCCAACTTCCGGAACACACTTTCAACGTGGGTGCGTACAGTGCTGGGGCTGATGGAGAGCTTCTGTGCGGCAAGCTTGTTGCTCGCGCCCAGGCTGATGCAGCGAAGGACTTCCCGCTCGCGCTCGGTAAGCAGGCCGGCCGATGGCGCCACCTGCAGCCTGGCACCCGAAGAACGTGGCTTGTCGAGAGGCGCACGGACGACTCCAACGTCATAGCGGCCTGCAGCAGCTTCGGTCATCAGCAGTTCGTTTGCAGCGTGTTCCATGTGCGCTTCGCGCCAGGGCCGTGCTGCACGAAGCGAAACCAGCGCGGCGGCCGCCGCGAGAATGCGACCTTCCAAAGGAATGCTGACTTCTTTCACCTCGCGGAAATAGCCCGATCCATCCGGACAATGGGTCCTCGCCCTACGACGCCATAGGGGAAATGAAGCGCGAAGCCATCAATGCCTTCGTGCGCTCGGCGAACGGCGCCGATGGCGTGCTCGATTTCGACCAAGTCGTGCGCGACCCGGCCAATCCCACCAACCTGTTACCCGCGTACGACAGCGGCGATCATTTGCATCCCAACGACGTGGGGTACCAGGCGATGGCGGACTCCATCGATCTTGGCTTGCTCGACGACTGACCGTCGACAGCTTCGCCATACTTGCGCGTTGAAACCTGCAAACCGGCCGCCCCGTATTACCGGGGCGGCCGAATTCGGTACCGCAACTTCGATAGCAACGCCGACGCGCTTGGCGACGGCATCGATAGCCAGGGAGGGGATTGTGTGTTCATGGGCATGATCGAGACCTCTGATCCAGGTCTGGAGTCAAGCCCTTGTAGCCGACTGGCAGCCTGTCGACAGCCCCTAACCTTGGCTGGTACGCCCCAACTTTCGTAAACGGTTGGGGGCTTGGATTCACGTTGCGTCTAGTGCAACGTCAACGATCTGCTGCGCCTCGTGCAACAACGCTTCCAAATGCGCTTTGTCCTGAAAACTCTCTGCGTAGATCTTGTAGATGTCTTCCGTACCTGACGGCCGCGCGGCGAACCAGCCGCTGGCGGAGATCACCTTGATCCCACCGATGGCTGCGCCGTTTCCAGGCGCACGGTCGAGCACGCGCTCAATCTTCTCGCCGGCCAGCTCGGTGCTTTTGACCTGCGTTGGTGAAAGCTTGGCCAGCTTCGATTTCTGCACGGCATCTGCCGGTGCCTCGACGCGATCCGCAACGGGATCTCCGAGCTCGCTGGCGAGCCGGCGGTACAACTCGCTGGGATCGCGGCCATGGCGTGCGGTCATCTCGGCCGACATCAGGGCCGCGGCGATGCCATCCTTATCGGTCGTCCAGACGGAACCATCCTTACGCAAGAACGATGCGCCTGCACTTTCCTCGCCGCCGAACCCCAATGAGCCAGCGAACAAGCCATCGACAAACCACTTGAAGCCCACCGGCACCTCGTAGAGCTGTCGCCCCAATCGTTTCGCCACGCGATCGATCGATGCGGTGCTCACCACCGTCTTGCCGACGGCCGCCGCGGCGCTCCATGCCGGCCGCTGCTGGAAGAGATGGTCGACCAGCACCGCCAGATAATGATTCGGCAGCAGCAAGCCGCCACTCCGGGTCACGATGCCGTGGCGATCATGGTCTGTATCGCAGGCGAAGGCCACGTCGTAACGATCCCTGAGATCGATCAGCCGCTGCATGGCATACGACGACGAGGGATCCATCCGGATCTTGCCATCCCAGTCCACCGTCATGAACCGGAACGTGGGATCGACCACCTCGCTGACCACGGTCAGGTCGAGTTTGTATCGCTCAGCAATCGGCGCCCAGTAATGCACGCCGGCGCCCCCGAGCGGATCGACACCCAGGTGGACACCGCTGACCCGGATCGCGTCGAAGTCGATGACATGAACGAGGTCACGCACATACGCGTCGATGAAATCGTGCCAATGCGTTGTTGCCGCACGGCGCGCTTGCTCAACAGGTACGCGACGCACCTCTTTGAGGCCGCCTTCGAGCAACGCATTGGCGCGGCCCTGGATCCAGCCAGTAACGTCGGTATCGGCTGGCCCGCCATTGGGCGGGTTGTATTTGAAGCCGCCGCTATCCGGTGGATTGTGCGATGGCGTGATGACGATGCCGTCGGCCAGCCCCGTGGTGCGGCCGCGGTTGTAGGTCAGTATCGCGTGGGAAATCGCGGGTGTCGGGGTGAACTCGTCACCCCTGGCGATCATCGTCTCCACACTCTGAGCTGCCAACACTTCCAGCGCGCTTTCAAAGGCAGGCAGAGATAGCGCGTGCGTGTCGAAACCAATGTACAGCGGACCGTCGATGCCCTTGCGCTTGCGGTATTCGCAAATCGCCTGAGTGATCGCCAGCACATGCCATTCGTTGAAGCTGCGGTCGAACGAGCTGCCGCGATGTCCCGACGTACCAAACGCCACACGCTGAGTCGGCACGCCAGGGTCCGGCCGCAGGCTGGCATAAGCACTCTGCAGCTTGGGCACATCCACCAGTAGTGACGCCGGGGCTAACTTGCCGGCAAGCGGATGGATCGTGGCACTCATTGCTTGAATTCCAGGGTGGTGGTGGTCTTGCCGAATCAGGGCATGGGATGCAGCAGGACGTCAAGATCGGACATCGGCAGCCTCGTCATGACGTGATGTCTGTGCCGGGATGACTCTGCGACGCGGATCGATGCCGGATCTCCACTTGATGATCCTTGCCATCATCGACCAGGGAGATGCTCTGCTCCACTTGCACCTTACCGTCGAGGCTGACCTGATCGCCGCCTTCAAGTCCGGCTTCCTGCAGGACGGTGATGTGGTAATCCGTCTCGCGATATCGGTAGTCCATGCTGAAAGAACGCCATGCGGAGGGCAGCACGGGCCTGATATGCAGGCGCTCGCCTTCCACGTGCAAGCCAAGCAGCGACTCCACGATCAGCCGGTACATCCAGCCGGCCGAGCCGGTGTACCAGCTCCACCCTCCCCGTCCGGTATGTGGAGCCACACCATAGACATCGGCAGCCACGACGTAGGGTTCGATCTTGTAGATCTCCATGCCTTCGGCCGTCAGGCTGTGATTGACCGGATTGATCATGCCCAGCAATTCCCACGCGCGCTTGCTGTCGCCAAGTTCGGCAAACGCCATCGTTGCCCAGATCGCCGCGTGCGTGTACTGCCCTCCGTTCTCACGAACACCTGGCACATAACCCTTGATGTAGCCCGGATCGAGTGAGGACTTGTCGAACGGCGGTTCGAGCAGTTGCACCAATCCAACGTCGCGACGCACCAGGTGCTGGTCCAGCGAATTCATCGCCTGTTGCTGGCGCGCCGCCTCACCCGCGCCAGACAGCACGGACCAGCTTTGCGCAATGGAGTCGATCCGACACTCATCGTTGGTGGCCGAACCCAAGGGCGCGCCATCGTCGAAGTACGCGCGCCGGTACCAGGCACCATCCCAGCCATGCTGTTCGATGCTCGTGCGCAACTTGGCGGCCTCGACCTCGCAGCAGGCGGCGAACGCTTCATCACCGCGCAGACGTGCCACCGGCGCGAACTGAAGCAGCACGCCATAAAGGAAGAAACCCAACCAGATGCTCTCGCCGTGCCCGTGTTCACCGACGCGGTTCATGCCATCGTTCCAGTCACCGATACCCATCAGCGGAAGTCCATGCGTGCCGCGCGGCATGCTATGTCCGATGGCGCGAACGCAATGCTCATAGAGCGTTTCGCGCAGACCCGAATGCGCTGGCAGGTCGTAATAGGACTCCTCATCGAGACCGACCTGGCGTCCTTCAAGGTAGCCCGCGACCTCATCGAGCACGCCGTGGTCACCGGTGGCAAGTACGTAGCGACTGGTGGCCAAGGGAAGCCACAAATAGTCGTCCGAACAGCGCGTGCGCACCCCCCGATCCAGCGGCGGATGCCACCAGTGCTGCACATCGCCCTCGACGAACTGGTGCGCGGCACACAGCAACAAATGCTGGCGCGAGCTGTAGGGCGAGGCATGGATCATCGCCATGGAGTCCTGCAACTGGTCGCGGAATCCGTAGGCGCCGCCGGACTGGTAATAACCGCTGCGCGCCAGGAAGCGGCAAGCGATGACCTGGTACATCAACCAGCCGTTGGTAAGCACATTGACCGCTGGATCGGGCGTCTGCACCTGCACCTTGCCCAGCGTCCAGCGCCAGTGCGTGCGTACGGCTTCCAAGGTGTTGGCTGCAGTGCCCATACCGCGGAATCGCTGCACCATATCGCTGGCCGCTTTGGCGTCGCCGGCCATGCCCAGTCGGAAGATGATCTCCTGCTCATCGCCGTCATCCAGTTCGAAGGCAAGCTGGATGGCCGCACAAGGATCCAGACCGGCACCGACACGTCCCGACAGGCGCGCGTGCCCCATCGCTGCCGGTGCGCGCAGGCTGCTGTTGCGGCCAAGAAATTCGCTGCGGTCACAGCTGAAGGTGCGTGCGGGGTTGTCGACATCGAAGAAGGCGACCCTACCCGGGAAGTCCGTGTTGTAGGCGTTACGCGCAAAGAGCGCCCCGGTCATCGGATCGGACTCGGTCACCACGTGCATCGCCGATTTGCTGCGCAATTCACCCAGTACCCAGTCGACATACCCCGTCGCGGAAAGGCGGCGTGTGCGTCCGGATGTATTACGCACCCTGAGCACGGAGAACTTCACCGCGGAATCCAAAGACACGTAAACCCACAACTCGCTGCTGATGCCCTCTTCCGCGTGTTCGAACACCGAATAGCCGAAGCCGTGCCGGGTCACATAAGGACCTTCGCCACATCGCGGCAGCGGCGTGGGCGACCAGTAATAGCCTGTTTCGTCGTCGCGCAGGTACATCGCCTCGCCACAACCGTCGGTCACTGGATCGTTCTGCCAGGGCGTCAGCCGGAACTCGTGCGCGTTCTCGCCCCAGGTATAGGCACCGCCGCTTTCGGAAACTACGGTGCCGAACTGCGCATTGGCCAGCACGTTGACCCATGGCGCGGGTGTCGCCTGCCCTGCCTTCAAGGTAATGA
The DNA here is from genome assembly GCF_900114495.1 of Dyella sp. OK004. Lineage (GTDB taxonomy): Bacteria > Pseudomonadota > Gammaproteobacteria > Xanthomonadales > Rhodanobacteraceae > Dyella_D. The sequence goes on from NZ_FOZI01000002.1 coordinate 46,855, forward strand.
CATATTCGGTGCCGTCAGCACTGAATCCGCCATAGGGATTGCTTAGAGACAGCTCCCTGGGCGGCGTTTCGGACGCGGCGTGACCGCCGACCTCGTCAGAGGTAAGCCGGTTCGCCACGGCGGTGAACGGCACCGGCTGCGTTCTTACCCGCCGTCGATTGATCTGTTCGGTCAGGCTACCGCGACTGTCGTCGACGATCAGGCGCGCGGTGGCCTGCACCAGGATGCGATCCTCGTTGGATATCTGTTGCGCCGGCCGCACGAAGATACCGCCCGGGCGATCCAGCAGGCTCGCCTCCACGCCGGAGGCGATCAGGCCCATGATCATGTCCTGCAATTGCTGTCGATAACCGGCGTGATCCTCGTTCCATATCACCAGATCGACCGCCAGACCCTTGAGGCGCCAGTACGCATGTGCCTGCACCAGCTGGCGTACCAGGTCGATATTGGCAAGCTCCGCGATGTGCAGCAGCACAATTGGCAGGTCACCGGAAATGGCCTGGCCCCACAAACCTGACTGGCCACGCCGATTCGCCAGAAGAATGCCGGTGTCGGCACGCAGAGAGGCATTCGCATAGATGATGGACGTGGCCATGCGCTCGTACAGCTGCGCATCAGCCAGGCTCGCATTCAACTGGCGCAGCAGTACCTGACTGTGGGTCCATGCGAGGTCGAACACGCGGTCAGCCAGATGACGGTCGCGATACTTCTCCATCAAGTGCACGCAGGCGTCACGGCTGTCACCGATACCGGTGACCGTGTCGATCAGTGCTGATTGCTCGGGCTGCAGCGTAATGCGGCAGCGGATGGCTACGATCGGATCAAGCACCGAACCTTCGCTGTCCGAAAGACGGTCAATGGTGCTATCCATGACCAGCGGCGAGGCCACGCTGCGGCCGCGGCCGATGAATCTGGCACGGTCAGTCTCATAGGAAATCTCGTCGATGTCGGCATCGTGCACGGCCAGCAGATGGCACATCCATGGCACCTGCTCCTGGCTGGAGCGCGGGCGCCGCGTACATACAATGGCCTGCAATGCGCGCACCAGTTCGGTCTGCACGAACAGATTGCTGAAGGCGGGGTGCACCGCATCGGCCATCGGTGGTGCCAAGACCACTTCGGCATAGCTGGTGATCTCAATGGTCCGCTTCGCTCGCCCGCGATTCGTGATGCGGATGCGACGAAGCTCGATGTCGTCTTCGGGCGACACCACGATTTCGGTATGCGCGTCGAAGTCCCGTTCGCGCACGCGAAACTCGGCGCGCGCATCAGAGAAGATCGCCTCGTAGGCCTCGGTTTTCTTCAAGGTGGGCTGGAATGCACTAGACCAGAATTCGCCGCTGGCCACATCGCGCAAATAGCAGAACATGCCCCAGTTGTCGGAGCTGATGTCTTCCCGCCACCGCGTCACAGCCATATCCCGGTGTCGGCTATAGCCGCCGCCCGCACTGCTCACCATGACGTGGTAGCGGCCATTGGAAAGCAGCTGCACGGCCGGCTCCGCCCGGTTCGGATCGGCAAACACGCGCAATAAGGTTTCGGATACCAGCGACGGGGCTTCCAGCGAGGCGAAGCCGGTGGCGTGCTGATATTCCGCTGCCGTCCTGGGCACCCGCTCCTGCAGCAGCAGCAAGGTGGCCTGGAAGCTTGGCTCGGATTCGAAGCGCTTCTGCATCAGGCGCGGCCGTAGCACGTAGCTGAGCGCCAACAGACTCATACCCTGGTGATGCGCCATGAAGGAGTAAACGATCGCCGAGCTTTGCCCGCGCGGCAAACGCGCGGGGGTGTAGTCGACGGCCTCATACAAGCCGAAGCGCCCCTCCAGCCCCTCGTCAGCAAGACGTTGCAAGTTGGCGCAAGCGGCTTCGGGGGCCACCAGCAGCGCCAGGGCCGACGCATAAGGCGCAACGACCAGCTCCTCGCCCAGGCCGCGTTTGAGGCCGAGCCCGGGAACGCCGAAGGCCCGGTATTGGTAGTTGAAATGGACATCGCGTGCGTTATACCCGCACTCGGAAACGCCCCAGGGAATGCTCAGCTGATTGCCGTACTCGATCTGTCGGTCGACGGCGGTGCGACAGGTCTGGTGCAGCAGCGTGCCCTCATAGCTCGGCATCACCAGCATCGGCATCAGGTACTCGAACATCGAGCCGCTCCATGATAGCAACACCGGTTCACCGCTCACGCTAGTCAGCAGCCGGCCGAGCGTGAACCAGCTTTCCTGTGGCAGCTGTTGCTGGGCAATCGCGACAAAACTGGTGAGCCGTGCTTCCGATGCCAGCAGATCGTAGAAGCCGGTATCGAGCCGCCGTTCCTCCACGTTGTATCCGATCGACAGCAGGTCGCGATGGGTGTCGTAGAGAAATTCATATTCCATATCGGCCAGGTCGGCCGCCTGCTGCGCCAACGTGACGAGCACGTCGATCAACTCGATCGCGCGTCGCTTCGCTGCCAGGACCGAAGGTCGCGCATCCATCGCCACCTGCGCTTCGTCCATGTCGATATTGGCCACTTGCCGAAGCGTTGGGATGCCCTCCCGACTACCCTCTCCCTCGACACCGGACAGCCCAACCAAGGAAGCCAGGTAATCCTGGATATCGCGGCACTGCTCCAGCAGCCGCTGCAGCCAGAAATCGGCATGGCCATCGAGGACGGCCTTCACTTCGGTGGCCGCTTTCTCCGCCCGATCCAGCACCTTCTGCATGCGATCCCGCGCGATCGCCAACGATTCCGATGGTGCGGCGAGGGCGGCCTCGAGTTCAGCCTCGACACCCAGTAGAGCCGCGACGCCTTCCGGGCGTTCCGCGGTCACGGCTTCGCGCAAGATGTCCAAAGTGTCATGCAAGCCTTCGAACATGCGCTCGTCAAAAACCGGATCATCCGGCAGCGCAAGCAAGCCGGGACGAAGGGTCAACAGATGCCCAGCCAGATTGCCGCTATCCACGGCGGATACGTATCGCGGCCGCAGCGGCTGCAATGACAGCGTGTCGTACCAGTTATAGAAATGCCCCCGATACCGCTCCATGTTCCCCATCGTTTGCAGCGTGGCGGCCGTACGCTCTGCCAGCCGCCCTGCCGTCAGGTAGCCAAGGTCGTAGGCGGCAAGGTTCGCCAGCAACGCCAATCCCATGTTGGTCGGGGAAGTACGATGCGCAATGACGGCCTCCGGCTGCTCCTGCATATTGTCCGGCGGAAGCCAGTTCTCCTGAGGTCCCACATGTGCCTCAAAGAACGCCCAGGTTCTGCGGGACAGCCGGCGCAGGAAACGCCGCTCTCGCGGCGTCGGATTGAACGTGCTGATCAACGGCGGCTTGCTGATCCACCAAGCCACCGCAGGCGACACGAGCCACATCAACAAGAACGGCCCAGCGACCGGCAATGCTTCTGGCCTCCGCAGCCATAACACTGTCAAGGTCACGATGGCCAGCAGCGGGCCAATCCACATCGATCGGAACAGTTCGGCCAGATCGTTGGTGCTGACGCGCTCCACTTCTCTGGATGGATTCCACTGCAAAAGTCGTCGCCGGCTGATGGCAATACGCCAGAGTGTTCGGACGATCGCATCCAGGCTGTACAGCGCTTCGTGAGGCAGCCATATCAATGCCAGCAGTGCACGGGCGAAGTGCTGTCCGGCCGAATGCAGCGCTCCCCCCAGGTGCTGTTCGAGCACCACCTCGCTCGGCTTTTGGAGCAGATCCAGCAACGAGGCCAGCACCGGCGGAACCAGGACAACCGCCAGAACGGCAAAAGTCCACGAAGCTGCTTGCGACACGTCCAGCCAACCGAGCAAAAGCAGCGCCAGCAGCGACGGCGGTACCAGACTGCGGCGGAGATTGTCGAGAATCTTCCAGTGCGACAGCGCGGAAAGCGGGTTGCGCTCGCGGCGCTTGCCCGGCAAGGGAACCCAGGGGAGAAGCCATGGCAGCAGTTGCCAGTCGCCGCGCACCCAGCGATGACGCCGTTTCACATCGGCGTTGTAACGCGAGGGATATTCCTCGTAGAGCTGGATATCACTGATCAATCCGGATCGGGCGTAGCAACCCTCGAGCAGGTCATGGCTCAGGATGCCGTTGTCGGGGAAACGCCTGGCAATGGCCTGTTCAAAGGCGTCGACATCGTAAATGCCTTTGCCAATGAAAGAGCCTTCACGAAACAGATCCTGATAGACATCCGACACCGCCCGCGTGTACGGGTCGACGCCGGCATCACTGCCAAAAAGTCGCGCAAAGGATGAACGCGTCGCGCTGGGCAGGCTGATGCCGACACGCGGTTGCAGAATGGCGTAACCAGAGACGATGCGCCGCTTGGCGGGATCATAAACAGCGCGATTGAGCGGATGCGCCATGGCACCGATGAACAGCCGGGCGGAATCGCGCGGCAATTGCGTATCGGCGTCGAGGGTGATGACGTACCTGATCTCCGGAAAAATATCCGTGCGTCCGACGATCATCGAGAACCGGTCACGCCCCGTGCCTCGCAGCAACGCATTGAGCTCAGCCAACTTGCCCCGCTTGCGTTCGAAACCCATCCATACCTTGTCGGCTTCATTCCAGCGGCGCGGCCGATGAAAGAGAAAGAACCGGTCAGCATGCACATCGGGATAGGCCGCATTGAGCGCATCGATGCGTTGTTGTGCCAGCCGCAACAAAGACGCGTCCTGCTCCAGGACTTCCGTCGATGCATCAGTGAAATCGGTCAACAGGCCAAAATGGACGTGTTCGTCGCGATTGGCGAGAAAGCGCACCTCAAGACCTTCGATCAGCTCGTCGACATCCTGCAAGCTAGAAAACAGCGTAGGAATAACCACCAGTGTCCGGGCATGCTCGGGAACGCCCTCGCTGAAATCCAGGCGAGGCAGCATCTGGGGCGTCACGGCGATGGTCGCCAGCCAGTTCACCAGACCGATGGCCAGCTGGCTGGTCACGAGCACCGTGGGAATCGCGATCAGCGCGGCCAGCCACCCATGTATGCCATTCAGCCCGATGCCGAGCATCAAAGGACGCGCGAGCAGCAGGGTCAGCAGTGCGATCAGGCCAAGGTAGATTTCCAGCGGAGCCGCCAGAACGAGCCGTTGCAGTCGTTGTGAAAAAATTCTCCGGGCAGCGATGGCTCGCTCCAGAGTCACCACTCCCTTGTCCACCAGATAGAAGCCGACGTGCGACGGCGCAGCCCCCTGCCCGCTTCCAGACCGTGCCAGCTCGACCGTTGCGCGGGCCACGTCCGCTTCGGCGTGGCCGCAATGTTTAGCCAGCGCCTCGACGACATGCCGATAGTGATCGCGCGTGTCGAAATCCATGGCGGCATAGATACCCGCAGGATCTTCGCGCAGCGCCTGTTCGACCGCACTGGTGCTTTCGACAAACTCGCGCCAGTCCATCGCCGACAGCATGCGCAAGCTGCCGATGCTATTGCCGATAGACACTTGGTCGGCGGCCTGCTGCTGCGCCTCCATCTGCACCAGATGCTCGATGCTCAGGCCCGATTCCGCGAGCCGCTGCTCAATCCAGGTCAGCGGCAATGCCAATGCCGGGCTTTGTCCTTGCAATCGGCGGGTCAGTTCGGCGACGAACGAACTGGCCATCGGAGGATCCGATCGCGCCATGTCGGCCACCGCGAGCACAACGCTCTTGGGATCGCTTTCGGCGATCTCGGTCATCTGGTCCGCCCACTCGTCGGCCAGGTTGCGGTCGCCCCAGTCGGACATCACGCGAGCAGCCACGCGGCGCAGATTCTCGATCAGTGCCAGGCGGAGCATGATTGGAATGGCCCACAATTCGCCTAGCGTGAGCAGGGTGACCGTCTGGTAGGAGGCCACAAAGCGGCGCAGACTCTCGCTGTCCACCCTGCCGTCGCCATGCGAGATGGTTTCCAGCGCGATGTCATAGACGCGCGGAAGTCTCGCGGATGGTCCATGAACGAGGCGCGGAAGCTCGCGGCTGTAGCCTTTGGGCAAATGCCTCTGCGCCGTGCGAATCTGTTCCTCGATCAAATAGAAATTGTCGAGCAGCCATTCGCCCGCGGGCGTGATGCGTTGTCCGCCTCCCAAGGCGCGCGTAAGCATTTCGCAAGTGTGCGAGAGCACCACCTCGTTGTCGGCAAGACGCGTCAACAACGTATTGGCCCTGGAGTGCTTGCTCGAACGATGCCGGCTTGCCAGCACCGCGCCGTATGCCTCCATCTGGTCGGCGCTGTACAGCTCCGAGCGCAAGGCAGGCTCTTGCGCAAAGCTGCCACGACGCAACATGGACTCTCTGCGAAGAATGGCCCGAAGGTGGCGTAGGCTCAGCAAAGCCAGAGGACTGCTTATCTTCAAAAGCGACCATCCCGTTATGAGGTTGTGGATGTAGCGTCCTTTCCGCGCTCAAACGCGATCACGCTCGGCTTTTGCTTCCCGACATTCGGTTTTACGCCGCTCGGCGAGGCCGCTGCGTGAAGAGGTGCCAGGTAGGTGGGCCATGACTGGCACGGAGGGAGGCCACCTGGATGTCGACGCGACGTCGTGGGCCTCACAAGGGGATAACCGCACCCAGATCAGACTTTCGGGATCAGATGCCGGTATTCCTTGATAGTAGAGGATCGAAGAGGCAAGCGATGCAGATCGGCATGATTGGATACAACGCGGCCAACGCTCACGTCGCCATGCAATGGTCGGAGGCCGGATACCAGGTCGTCGGCTTCGATCCGGGCCGAGATGAGCACGAAAGAACCTTGCATCCGGGGCTGACATTGGTCGATCGCCTCGATGACCTAGCGATAGCCTTGCCGCCACCGCGCACGCTATGGATGGCATTGCCAGACCGCACCGAGACCGAACGTATCTATAACGAGCTGCTGCCATTGCTCACCAAGGGCGACACGGTCATTGACGCAGGCTACTCCTATTACAAGGACACACTGCGTCGGGCGCACGTCTTCTCACGGTTTCGCTATCAGCTCATCGACGTGGGTATGTGCAGAGCATGGCCATCCACGGATGGTGGCGGCATGGTCATCGGAGGAGATCCATCGACCATTGAGCATCTTGGCTGGGTTTTCGAGGCGCTAAGTCCCACGCGCACTCAAGGCTGGGGCCGAGTGGGCCCGGCAGGATCGGGCCATTTCGCCAGGATGATCCATGCCGCCATGGCGTCGGCCATGGCGCAGATGGTCAAGGAAGGTATCGCGATCCTTTGCTGTAAAACGGACCCCGATCTTGACCTCCCTCAGCTAGCGGAGATCTGGAGCCACAGCGATGCCGCGCTCGCGCGCCTTCTTAGTCTGACAGCCAACGATCTGGCTCGTCAGACGGGCGTCCGGGGTGACGCGTCCGATGAAAAGTGGATTCTCGACGAGGCGTCCGAGCTAGGCGTGGCCACCCCTGTACTCGCATGTTCGTTGTTCGAATTTCTGCGTACGCCCCTTTCCTGAGAGCGTGCGCCGAATGCGATGATCCGGCCCGCAGCAACCAAGGCGCGCCCGTCGCGGCAAGATCGCGCTGCGGCACGCTTGCAAAATTCTCGCATTCTCGGCCGACACCGGTAGCCTGGTCCTTTTTTGTGGCAGCCTTCTAGAGACGAGGCTGGGGCAGTCCAGACTTCCACCTGACGGCGCGCATAAGGAAGTCCTCACGGAAAAATTCCTTGCAGCGACGTAGCATGCATATAGACGTTCCCGACGCGGGAGTTACTAGCATGTCCAATCTCATCGTAGCCAAATTTGATAATCAGTTTGCAGCCGCATCCGTCATAGACAAGCTGTTAGCACGGGGCATGCAACGTATGCACGTGCAGTCATGCGTGGATGAAAGCGTAGGAAACTCAGCCGCAAGCGCAAGCGCGCCGACATCGGTCATGTCCGGCACCAGTCACCAGGGCCATCGGGAAGGCCAGAAAGCATCGGAGTTCAGATCGCCCAGCCATCCTCCAGTCCCCAAACAGATGGGCCATACCATGGTTACGGTCGAACTGGATGATGAAATGCTTGCCAGCGATATTCGCCGTCTTATGTCACTCGCGGGTGCGACATCCATTGAATTGCAGGATGCGAAGCCGCCCACGGAGAACCCGCTCATGTGGCCGGATTACGGCACGGCCTCAGCCATTGATGTGGAGCGAGCTATTTGCGCTACCAGAGGCAGTGAATCCCTAGGTCCGCATGCTCGACATTAGCCGCGTCGAGACGTATCGATCCGGCAGTGATGGGGTAAGCGCATGGGGTCTCGCGGCGGGGCGCGCCCCGCCACAAGATCTTGTTGGTTAGTGCTTAGTGGGCACGTTCACCGCATCGATCGCGTGGATGATGCCGTTGCTCGAGGCGATGTCCGGCTCAGTGATGGTGGCGCTGCCGATGCGGAGCTTGTCGCCGTCCTTCGTAATCGGCGCGGCCTGACCTTGCATCATCTTCGGCGCGGTCAGCTTTCCGACTTCGATGGCTGATGTCCGACCCGGCAACACGTGATACTTCAGTACGGAGATCAACTCCGCCTTGTTCTCTGGCTTCAGCCAATTTTCCAGCGTGCCCTTGGGCAGCTTCTCGAACGCCGCATCCGTCGGCGCAAAGACGGTGTAGGGGCCGTTGCCCTTCAAGATATTGGTGAGTCCGGCCACTTCCATAGCCTTGCCCAGCGTATGAAAGGAGCCGTTGGCCGCGGCTGTCTCGACGATATTCTTGCCAACGGCGCGCGAGGTGTTGGAATCATGATTGGACATAAGTTTGCCTTGAGTAGTGATCCGCGGGGCGGATCCAGAGCGACCGAAGCCGCGACTCCGATGCAGATCGGAGAAGTACCCAGATGGCGTTAGGGAGAGGACCGCGTAACTGAGACGCCTGCCAAGGAGGAGACTTTCTTTCCTGGCGCCGCAGCAGCATGCGCTTGCACTTGTTAGGTGACAGTGATCCGAAGGCATGGCCCGCAAGCGCAAAGCAGCCAGCATGGTCGCACTTCAAAGATCACAAGCATCGCGATACCTGAGTGCTATCGGGAAAGGCGAACTTCTTCCGGAGCTAGGCTTGCATCACGCCCCAGGCAAGACCTTACAGCGGCGTAACAACACGAAGCGCATGTTGATCGTGCGCCGGAGCTTCGTTAGACCCGCTTCGGACGCCTCAGATTCTCTATATGGTTTTTCTTGCAAGGCCTCTGAGTTTTCTCCGCCCTGGTCGGAGCCGCGGGCTAGCGCTTGCTTATGACCTACAGGATGTAGGTCAGTACTCGAGGCAACTCCATGTATACCCCCAATCAAACGAACTCACTCTACTTTCACCCGCATAAGCTGCATTTCACGCCTCTTTCGGATGCTGAAGACAGCGAGCTGCGCAATCGCTGGTTCCCGGGATACGACGTATCGGTGGTATCACCGCGAGCAAATGCCCCGCTGCGGCAGAGTGCGCTCATGCCTGCGGTCGATCCGCCGGAACCTGACCGATACCGGCAAGACATGGACGCCAATCGCATGGATGACGACGGCGCACCCCTCCCAAACGCTGACCCTCGCGATTTCTGACGGCAGTCGCTGGCCCAACAACGCTCGCGCTGTCCGCACCGCTCCCATCAAGGGAAGGAGGCGCAGACAGCGATCTCTTTCAAAGGAATCCACCATGACCAGTATTTCCGGCAAGACCACCAACGGCTTTACGTACGAAGGTGATTACGAGCACACAGGCGCGGATCGCGTCACGTGGGCCGCGACTTACCGACGCAGCGGTATCTTTTTCGGTATGCGGCACGGACGCATCAACGAACTTCTTGGCGTTCCGGCCGGAGAGGTCAACGAAGCCGTGCAGGATGACATTGAGTTTGCATGGGTTCCATCCACACCCGCTTCTGGTCGACCGCGGACATCCATCGAACTCCCCGAGCGAGGACATCTGCCTGGCATCCAGTGAAATGCCTGGCACGGTTGTCCCATCATTCAATGTTGCAACCAGCCTCTCTTCGCTGGCCGCCCGTCCGCCGCCGAGCGCCACGCGCATGCCTGGCAGCCGCAGCTGCCCGAGCAAGGCTTGACACAATTGGATCTGCATCGACACGGTACAAGTCGAATCGCTTCCTTGCGCACTACAAAGAAGTCGGCGAGGTCAAAGAATCCGTTTGTTGCTTGATAGCGGAGCAGACCTTCCTCAGTCGGATCGGGATTTACCTTCATATGAAGCCCCCTATGGGAAACCCATCATACGACCGCATCCGTTACTTATTCAGTTGGCCTCAGCCTGAAACCACGGGAACACCTCATGCTGCCAATACTGGTTGTAACTCCCCCGTGTTAGGACTAGCGTCGCCCATGCCGCCCAAGGAGCACGTGCATGTCATCCATCACTATTGAGACGTCGACCGATGGGCCAAACGCGGGTGGCCTGTGGCGTGGCCGCTGGCACCTGACCAACGCGGCAGGCTACATGCGCGGCCGATTCGGTGTCACCCCGCATTGGTATGGCTCAGAAAGTGAAGCGCACATCGCAGCTACAGCTATGGCGAATTCGGATCGCCGGAATTTGCCCAACAGAGACGGCGTTCTCGCATCGCTCTGAATGCTGGATGGCACGCAGGTCAAACCTATCCAGCGCTGCGCGTCGCATCGCGCATCCCTTTGCCAGAAGACCGCAGACCGGTTGAGTCGCAGGTGCGCGACCCAGCTCTACAGCAAACCCAACTGAGTAGCTTTCAACGTAGCTGCCGCGCGCGTTGAGCACTCCAACTTCCGGAACACACTTTCAACGTGGGTGCGTACAGTGCTGGGGCTGATGGAGAGCTTCTGTGCGGCAAGCTTGTTGCTCGCGCCCAGGCTGATGCAGCGAAGGACTTCCCGCTCGCGCTCGGTAAGCAGGCCGGCCGATGGCGCCACCTGCAGCCTGGCACCCGAAGAACGTGGCTTGTCGAGAGGCGCACGGACGACTCCAACGTCATAGCGGCCTGCAGCAGCTTCGGCCATCAGCAGTTCGTTTGCAGCGTGTTCCATGTGCGCTTCGCGCCATGGCCGCGCTGCACGAAGCGAAACCAGCGCGGCGGCCGCTGCGAGAATGCGGCCTTCGAAAGGGATGCTGACTTCTTTCACCTCGCGGAAGTAGCCCGATCCATCCGGCCGCTCATAGGCATACGACGCGACTTCGGCTTCGCCGGCCAGCGAGCCGATCTGTCGCGCGGCGCGGCCGGTCCAGTACGGCACCAGCCGCACGCGCTCCCACGCCGACTCCGCCAGTCGGCCCGGTGTGTCCCAGACCATGTTAGGTACCGAGGCCCGCCCCATGCCGTGGATCAGCGCGGCCCGATACACCTTCTGTTGGCTTGCTTCGTTTAGCCCCAGCTGGCGCGCGGCATGGCGCGCAATCTGCGCCACGTCTCGCGAATACCCAGTCATCCAGGGCAGCTTCAAGTCGATGACGTGCGCCAGAATCTCCAGCGAAGTCGTGCGGCCTGCGAGCGTCGCATCCAGCGAGCACGGGCCGGACAACGTCGGGTCTTGGTCGAGTGCTGATAGCCACTGCTGAGCGTGCACCAACAACAAGTTCGCCAGCTCTCGCGGATACAGCACTTCCGCCCGCTCACCGATGAGCTTGCATGCCCGCTCCATGCCGTACAGACGGTTGAAGATATCGAGATCACCGGCAAGCGATGCCATGTAGACAGCCACGGGAACCTGATCGCCGCGCAGGCCATCCGGCGCGCCCGTGCCGTCATGGCTTTCGAAGAGATGATGCAACGCGAACTGGGTTTCATCATCCAGCCCTAGCTGTGCCGCAATGTCGCCCGACACTTCGCAATGGATGCGCGACAGCGAGAGGAACGCCGATCCTTTGCCGCGGGTGCCGGAACGAAAGCCGCTGCTGGGAGACTGGATGGCGAGCAGTGCCTTGCGGCCACTCACGTCGTCGCCAAACAACTGGGCGAACTCCGGCGCATTGGCGGTGCAGCCCGACCAGCGCAGCAATGCGACCGCCGTAGCGCGTGTGCACGTCGCGTCATCCGCGCCGGCTTCACGGGCGAGTTGCCCGGCAATCCACGCGGCCCGCGGCGAGTGATCGGTGGGCTGGCCCATAGCGAGATCGCCAACGAAGGCCAGCGACCGGATCACATCCAGGAGGGCGACGGTGGAGTCATCCATGGATTTCGTGGCCTGTTGACAAGGAAGGGGGAGTCTAGCGCCGCCACTCCCGCGCGGGCCTCGGTCATTCAACCGATGGTGCGCGCGAGAGGCCGACGGCAATCTGTGCTCCAAGGCTGGCCCGCCAGCCCCTCCGACGAAACACCGACCCGCACCACTACCCGCTTCTGGAGAATCCCATGAAACTGAAGACGCTCTCGTTCGCTGCGGTTGCCGCCCTGTCCCTGGCCTCTGCCGCTCATGCCGCCACCCCCACCCCGACCTCTACTCCCATCAAGAATGTCGTGCTCGTCCACGGTGGTTTCGTCGACGGTTCCGGCTGGCAGCAGGTCTACAGCCTGCTCACCAAGGACGGCTATAACGTCAGCATCGTGCAGAATCCGACGAGCTCGCTTGCCGACGACGTGGCCTTTACCCGTCGAGTGCTCGAGAAGCAGACCGGCCCGGTCGTGTTGGTGGGCCACTCCTATGGCGGCGCCGTCATCACTGAGGCGGGCGGCGCCGACAACGTAAAGGCACTTGTCTACATCACGGCGTTCGCTCCTGACGCCGGCGAATCCGTGCAGACGCTGATCTCTCACCCGGCACCTGGCGCACCCGTACCGCCAATCCTTCCCCCGAAGGACGGCTGGCTGATGCTGGACAGCGCCAAGTTCGCCGCCGCGTTTGCCGGTGACCTGCCGCCAAAGACAGCCCAATTCATGGCCGACTCTCAGGTTCCGTGGAATGTCGCTGCGCTTGGCGGCACGATCTCAACACCGGCATGGAAATCCAAGCCGAGCTTCTATCTGGTCGTTGATGGCGACCACATGATTCCAGTGGAAGCGCAACGAGCCATGGCGAAGCGCGCAAACGCGACAGTCATGAACACCAAGGGCAGCCACGCCATCTATGTGTCGAACCCGAAAGTCGTTGCGGCATTGATTGAAGAAGCCGCCAAGAACGCAGGAACTGCTTCGAAATAAGTACTCGCCGCGCGCCGAAGGCCCCGTAAGGGGCCTTCTCTTTTGATCGCCCCGCTGAATGACCAGTCTATGGCTCGCCGCGATGATCATGGCATTCGGTGCCAGCCGACGTACCTTTAAAAAACCGCTGCCTGTCTTGATGCCCATGCGCAAGGCCAGATCGATGCGCTCGGCGATCAAATCGGTCAGCGGACGCGGACGAGATCGTGGTCGATGCCGCCAAGCAGTTCCGCTCCAACGTGGGTCCGAACGAGCATCACCTCGTCAATGGCTTCAACGACCAGGCGCTTGCGATCTTTGGCGGTGCCTGAGCTGGCAGCAACCGATATATGCAGGCTTACGCCGCGCCATGGATGGCGCTTCGCAAGACTCCCCGAGATGGGACGCTCATGACTTTTTAAGCGCCGGGGCGATGCATAGCCCCCGCGCTTAGTGTGATCAGGCCAGTGCCAAAGCGTCAGCGCCAGCCGTCATGCGAATCGGACACGACGAGTCGTTCGCCGCACGCCACACCGCTTCTGCCACATCCTGCGCCCGCGTAACCTCGGATGACTGCGCCCATGCCGCGAAGACATGCTGCGCCAAGTCGGTGTACGCCTCGGGGAAGCCATTCTGCATTCGAGGCTGTGCATTCTCACCAAAGCGAGTCTCCGGTGCCCGTCCCGGCAACACCAGGTTCACGCGCACGTTAAACGGCTGAAGCTCCAGCGCAAGCGACTCAGTGAACGCATTCACCGCCGCCTTGCTCGCGGTGTATACGGAGAGCAGAGGGAGCGACTTCAACGTCACGCTCGATGTGACGTTCACGATGACACCAGCCTTCCGTTGCCTGAATTGAGGTAGCACCGCCTGCGTCATCGCTATCGTACCAAGCGTGTTCGTCTCGAAGACCTGGCGTGCGATGTCTATCGATGTGCCTTCGAGAGCGTTCAGTACGCCAATCCCCGCGTTGTTGACCAGCACGTCGATCGGTCCTGCGTCAGCGACGGCCTGACGAATGCTTTCCGAATCGGTGACATCAAGGGCAAGCACGCGCAGGTGCTCGGAGCGAGGCAGCACGTCCTCGCGTGGCGTACGCATAGTGGCGATGACCTTCCAATCGCGATCAAGGAAATACCGCGCGGTTTCAAGGCCGAAGCCAGACGAGCAGCCGGTGATCAGGACGGTTTTCATGGGGGACTCCCGGTGGTGGTTGGCGTTACCGAAACGATAGATCGCCTCGGCCGGACCCACTACCATCAGGAGTCCATGTTTCGTTTGCAGGAGTCCGGCCATGGTCGATCCGCTCGCCGAAGTGGTCACGCTGCTCCAGCCCGGCGCCCCGTTCTCGAAGATCGTCTTCGGCGCTGGCCGCTGGAACGTTCGCCGCTCGGAGGCCGGACGGCCCTTCTACTGCGTGATCCTTGAGGGTTCGTGCCGCCTCACGGTCGACGGGCACGCGCCGATTACGCTCCAGACAGGTGACTTCGTCCTGATCCCCTCTGTCTACGGATTCACCATGTCGAGTATGGAGTCGATGACATCGGAGGACATCGATAGGCCACCCACCGCATTGCCTGACGGCGAATTCAGACTCGGCATGCAAAGCGGCCCGCCTGAGGTTCGATTGCTGGTTGGCTACTGTGTGTTTGGTTCGCCAGACGCGGCCTTGCTGGTTTCATTACTTCCACAACTCGTGCACGTTCGCGGCGAGCGGAGGCTGGCCATCCTCGTGCAACTTGTCGGAGAAGAATCTCGCGAGCTGCGGCCCGCGCGTGATGTCATCCTGGCCCGGCTTCTTGAAGTGCTGCTTATCGAAGCCCTTCGGTCAACGGCAGGAACGGCAGCATCGCCAGGCCTATTGCGCGGGCTCGCCGACACACGCCTCGCAGTCGCGATACGGCACATGCACGAAAGCCCAACCCGGTCGTGGACAGTAGCGCAGTTGGCGAAAGAAGCAGCCCTTTCCCGCTCGGCATTCTTCGAGCGATTCAGTCGCGCCGTGGGCGTCGCGCCGATGGAGTACCTGCTCGCCTGGCGCATGGCGTTGGCAAAGAACCTGCTGCGACGGAACGAAAGCGGCATCGCCGAAGTGGCGGAACGCGTCGGCTACAGCTCAGCAAGCACCTTCAGCGTTGCCTTCACCCGCTACGTGGGACTGCCGCCAACGCGGTATGCGCGGGAGCTGATGACGGCGCAAGGCCCGTAGCTCAGGCGGCGCGGCGTCTTCAGCCCATCATTCAAAAATTACACGATTGTGGATTGAGGCAATCACACTCCCGCGTTCATATTGGGCGTACCTTTGCGAGATCGATGCGTCGTAGCCCAGGAGCACGTAATGAATTCAGCACTCGGCTTATTCACCGCCTTCCACACCGTGATCAGCGTGGTGGCCATTCTTGCCGGCATCGGAGCCGTGCGTGGCTTGTTTCTAGGTCGCGTCCGGTCCGCTGCCATGGCCACGTTCCTGGTCTCCGCCATCGTCACCACCGTAACGGGCTTCATGTTCCCTTATCACGGTTTTACGCCGGCCATCGGCGTCGGAGTCATCGCATTACTCGTGCTGGCATGGGCTCTCCTTGCACAGCGCCGCACGGCACTTTCCGCAGGGTCGGGCGCTCAATTTGCGGTCGCCATCGTCGTCAGCGAATACTTTCTCGTCTTCGTACTTGTCGCGCAGACCTTTGCCAAGCTCCCGGCATTGAACGCACTGGCTCCCAACGTTCAACAGCCGTTTTTCGGTGCCGTACAACTCATCGTGCTCATTGCGTTCACGGTGATCGCCATACGTGCGGCCCGGGCGTCGAAGACCCGCGTTACGGTATAGAACCAACCCATCTGAGCAGCCGGTCGTGGAAACCACGACCGGCGCCTGGATGGCTCAGGAGCGGATGAACTCGAGCAAGTCCTTATTGACCTGCTCCTGATGGGTGGCGGTCAGGCCATGGGGCGCCCCCGGATACACCTTCAGCGTGGCGTGCTTGACGATCTTGGCCGAAAGACGGCCCGCATCGTCGATCGGCACGATCTGGTCGTCGTCGCCGTGAATCACCAGCGTCGGCACTTCGACCTTCTTCAGGTCCGGCGTGTAGTCGACTTCGGAGAACTGCTTGATGCAGTCGTATTGACCCTTGAGGCTGCCCATCATGCCCTGCATCCAGAACGAGTCGCGCATGCCCTGCGTCGCCTTGGATCCCGTGCGGTTCGCGCCGAAGAACGGGCCGGAGAGGTCCTTGAAGAACTGCGAACGATCAGCCAGCGTCTTCTGGCGGATATCGTCGAAAACCTCGATCGGCAGCCCGCCAGGATTGGCGGCAGTCTTGACCATGATCGGCGGCACCGCACCGATCAACACCAACTTGGCCACGCGTGCATTGCCGTGGCGTCCAATGTAATGCGCTACTTCGCCGCCGCCGGTGGAGTGGCCGACGAGCACAACGTTCTTCAGGTCCAGCTTTTCGATCAGCGCGGCGAGATCGTCGGCATAGGTATCCATGTCGTTGCCGTCCCATGGCTGGCCCGAACGGCCGTGGCCGCGACGGTCGTGCGCGATGGTACGGTAGCCGTGCGAGCTCAGGAAAAGCATCTGCGCATCCCAGGCATCGGCGGTCAGCGGCCAACCGTGCGAGAACACCACAGGCTGTCCCTTGCCCCAGTCCTTGTAATAGATCTGCGTTCCGTCTTTAGCGGTAATCGTGGTCATGTCAGAGTGTCCATGTCGAGGTGAGGTGGGTGCAGCTTTGCCCAGGCTGGGAGAGCTGGCTGCAAATCCGGCGATGGGCAATGTCAGTGCCGCTGAAACCATGGCGGTGGTACTGAGAAAAGCACGGCGTGCTGGATCGACTTCGTGGTTTGAATCTTTCGACGACATACGGGCTCTCCTGGTTCGATTTGTCGCTTCCCATGAACCATGCGCGTGACATTCCATGCATGCGTCGACGAGCCAACCGGCGCGTGGCGGCATAAGTGGAAAGATCTGGCGGGTTAACACGATGCTGGCGTACCGCACATTGTCTTCCGCTCAAGGCAGATGCGAAGACCTATCGAGGTAACCGTTACCTACCCTTCCGGGTAATCGCCACGCCGAGAGAGACAACCTCCCATCGACTCAGACATTCCGCCCCGACTCGAACAAGAACCACAGGCGCCGTTCTGCTTCGTCCACCCAATTCTCCAGCAAGCTGGCCGTAGCCACATCGCCGTATTCGTCGCAAAGGCTGTGCACCTGGCGCATGGTCGAAGTGATACGAGCATTGTCCTCGCGCAACTCCGCCAGCATGTCGGCTGGCGAAACGAAATCCGCATCGTTGTCACTGAGACGCTGCAGCCGGGCGATATGCCCGATGGAGCGCAAAGTGGTGCCGCCGATCTTGCGCGCGCGTTCGGCGATGGGATCCAGCGTGGCGTAGATCTGGTCCGCCTGCTCGTCCAGCAGCAGGTGATAGTCGCGGAAATGCGGACCGGACATGTGCCAGTGGAAGTTCTTGGTTTTCAGATAGAGCGCAAAGAAATCCGCGAGCAGCGCATTGAGCTCGCCACCGATATCGCGCCGAGCGTCCTCACCCAGTGCACTGGGTGTCGTCAGCGGAGCCTTGCGCCGCTGTTTGACCTTGCTGTTGTCTTTCATCGTTGTCTCCTTTGGGGGTATGACCGATCGATCGAATGAACTCAGCCTTCGGCACTCGCGTCGCGATGGAGATAGGCGGCCAGCGCCAGCACAGGTGGCAAGGCGAAACACCAGGTACCCACACCGGCATACAGCAAGGCGGCCAGCGCGCAGCCCAGCGCAAACGCCAGCACCGCCTGCCCCATCCGCGCCAGGCGTCCATGGATGGCCTCTTTCTGCTCGGCGGGCACGCCCTGCAGCAGGTCGCCGAGGTCGATCATGATCTGGGTGGTGGTGCCGGTCATCAGTGTGGTGGGCGGTGCGTTGCCCAGGTGCACGCGCTGCAAGGCGTTCTGCACAGCCATACCGGCTACCAGCGTGAGCCCGGTGAGCATCTCCGAAACGTCATCGCCGCGCGGAAAAGGCCCATAGCAAATAGCGAGGATGCCGCCCACGGTCAGCAATACCAGCTTCACCCCCAGCAAAGTCTTGAGTACCGGCCGACCGCGATCGATCAGGCGATAGCGCAGCAAGCGCGCCAGCACCACCATCGCGCAGAACGTCGGCAGCGCCAGCAGCTTGGTGACGATGCCGGAGGTGCCCAGTACCAGCGCCGCGCCGATGGTGACGAAGTTGCCGGTAACGTGAGCGGTGAACAGGCCGTGCAAGGCCATGAAACCCGCCGTGTCGACGTAGCCGGCATTGAAGCTGAGTAAAGTCGGTATCGCCAGTTTCATGGTCTTTGGTTCCTTGAGGTTCACGGCTCACCACATGTACTTGAGCTCGACGCCCAGATAGTCGCTGCTGTGCCCGCCCGCACGACGGATGGCATCGCCGATGTCGAAATGCACCATCTCCACCGCGGCGGCGAGATTGGCATTGACGGCGTAGTCGGCGCGTAGTTGTCCGTAGATGCCGGTCCAGCGACCGCCTTTCCCCGCCGTGCCGGGTACCGCGACGTTGGGTTGCGTGTACACCGCGTCGGCCGTGGTCTGGCGCCATTGCAGGCCGAGCGCGCCCATGAGAGTCAGGCGCGAAGACGGCTTCACCGTGATGGACGGTTTCACATGGATGAAGTTCGTGTAGCCGGTGTAACCGGCCAGGGTGACGTAGTAGCCGTTCGGAAACAGCGGATTGAAGGTGCCGAGGGTGTTGTCGCCGCGATGCTTGTCGCCCGAGGCCGCATCCACCTGCAAGCCGATGCGAGGCCGCCAGCCGACCGATGTGAAGGTGTAGCCCGCGCGCGTGCCGATCGCCCAGGCGCGAATGTCCTTGGCGCCCACTGAGCCGCGCTGAGCCATCGCTTCGAGGTCCCAGTCGAAGCCGCGCGCCGCGCCCGCATAGCGGGTGTCGAAGACATGGCGCAATTCGCGACCGCTGCCATCGATATATCTCGCATTGTCGCGGGCGAATAACGAGTAGTAAGCCGACAACTCCTGATTGCCGAACACCATGCGCTCCACACGCAGCATGCTGAAACGCAGATGGCGGTTGGAGCTGTCGTCGAACGGATGCCCGTCCGCATACTGCACCGGCTGGCTGATGAAGCCGATGAAACGCCAGCGGCCGGTTTCCCAATCCGCCCACGCGGCATCAAAGGCCTGGCGCACGTTCGGCCCATCCCGCAAGGACACGAAACGCTGCAGGTCGAAGGCGAATTCCTGGCGCCCAACGCGTGCCTTGAAGGTGCCTGTATCGAACGTATGCGTGTATGCAAGAAAGGCCAGCCGCAGGTCGAGCGGGTTCTTGTCGACTGGTGTGGTGGTGCGCTTGTTGGCGTCGCGAGCGTCTTCCAGCTGAGTGAAAAGCTGCCAGTGCTCGTTAAAGTGGAGATCCGCGTGGACTTGCAGGCGCTGGATCAGATAGCTGTCGCCGCGGCCACCATTCACGCCAAAGCCCGCGGCATCGTTGAGCTCCACGCGCTCGCGCAGATTCACACCCAGCGAGAGATAGCTGGCCGGATTGCTGGCGGAAAGCGCGATGTACTTAAGCGAATCGCCTGGCTCGGTGCGCAGCGCCGGATCGGCCAGCGGCGCCCAGTTCTCCTGCCACCGATTGAACAGCGGCACCGGCCTCACCGGCGCCGCGTTCGCATCCTGTGCACGTACCGCATGCGCAAACAGGAAAACGGAAGCACCGGCGAGGGCGATCCATCGCATCGCGCTTACTTGCCTGCCGCCGCGTGAATCTCCGCGACGTAATTGCCCGGAAACGCCACCATCGCGACCTGCCGCCCATCGGCCGTGTAAGGCTCCACCAACACCTTCGCGCCGCTGGCTTTCGCCTTCACCAACGTATCGCCGAGATTGGCGACTTCGTAGCCGGTGAGCTCATGGCCGTAGGGATACGGCAGATGCCCGTCCGTCACCTGTACCGACATCTTGCCGAAGGTCGACTCGATACGAACCCGGCGATAGGTATCGCCCGAGCGCCCGATCTCAACGCCGGGTGCATGCGCATCGTCGGAGACCACCTTGCCGTGGGAGAAAGCGAGGAAGCTGTGGATGAACGCGTTCGCGCGGTCCTTGGACACGTAAACGCGATTCTCCGGCACGGTCTGGAATGCCGCGTAGTTCGGCGCGGTGGTGTGCCAATACAACTGCATGTTCACGCCGCCCGGCCACTGGATCACGGCATCGCGGCCGATCGGATCAGGAAAGGCCTCGACGATGACGTCAGCGCCCGCCGCGCGCGCGGCGCGGATCGCCACGTCCATATCCTTCACCAGATAACCGGTGCGCTCCGCGCCGAACGGATGGGGAATCGGGGTCTTGAAACCGAACAGCGACACCGTACCCACCGGTGTCTGCAGCAACTGCGAGGTAGTGCTGCTGGCAGTAGGCGTTACGGTCGCCACCACCTGCTTGGTGCTTTGTCCGCCGAAGGTAGCGAGGAAGCTCTGCACGAACGTGTCGACCGCGGCGGGATCGACATACACGTGAGTGGTGTCGTACTGCGAGCCCACCGCTACTTCAGGGATGGCCTGCGCGGTGCGCGCTTCCAGCGGGGCGATGGTGGCTAACGAAACCGCGCCGAGTCCGAAGACCGCCGCGAGTACAAGAGACTTGATGCGCATGGGAAGCTCCCTATCAGGATGACAACAGAAAACCGGTGAACGCAGGTGCCGTCATGTCGACGCCGCGCGACGTTCGCGCAGGTCGTGCCATGCCACCAGCAGAAACCCGCCGACCAAACCAAGGTGCTCGAAGAATGTGTTGGCCGCGGGTAGCCGCTGTGGCGGCGGCAGTTCCCAGAAACGCGCGGCCATGAACGTCGCCATCAAAGTGAAGACCGCGAGCGCCAGCGCACCCAGCCAGCGATAGAAGCCGGTGAGGATTAGCAACGAAGCGCCGAACTCCATGGCAATGGTTGCCGCTGCGAACAGCCTCGGCGGCGTCAGGCCGAAATGCTCCATCTCGGCGATGGCGCCAGTGAAATCCACCGCCTTGTCGAAGCCGCCTTGTAGATAAGCCGCACAAAGCAGCAGCAACGCCACCCAACGTATGACCGGTGATCCGAGCAGATCGCGCATGGTCATATCGCCCAGCAGGCGCAGCCCAGCGCGCCCCAGAAGGATTTGAGATCGGCGATCGGCAGCTTGCTCGACCAGGCCGTGGCGTGATCGTGCCCATGGATGCCGCAAGCATGCGCGCAACCGCACGACTGCATCGCCATCTGGCGTATCGCTGCGCTGTCCGCCTTGTTCTCGCCCCACGCGGCATAACCGCCGAAGCGGCGCACCGGCGACCAGTCCGGCATGGCCGGCGGAACCGGCGCCTCGTCCAGATCGGTGAACATGCCGGCGGCGTACACGATCTTGCCGCCGACCATGGTCAGCTCCGAAGTGGTGTCGGCGATCTCACTCTCCGCGCAGGCGAAGAAATCGCGATCCGGCACCACCAGATCGGCGAACTGGCCGACCTTGATCTGGCCCTTCTTGCCCACTTCGTTGGAAAACCATGTGACGTTCTCGGTCCACATGCGCAATGCGGTTTCGCGATCCAGACAGTTGCGCTGCGGATAGAGCCGCAAGCCGCCCACGGTGCGGCCGGTAATCAGCCACGCCAGCGATACCCATGGGTTATACGAAGCCACGCGGGTCGCGTCGGTACCAGCCGATACCCGCACGCCCTTCTCCAGGATTTTTGCCACCGGCGGCGTGGCTTCCGCCGCACCCATGCCATAGCGCTCGACGAAGTACTCGCCCTGGTAGGCCATGCGGTGTTGCACGGCGATGCCGCCGCCGAGCGCCGCGATGCGGTCGATCGACTGCTCGGAGATCGTCTCGGCATGGTCGAAGAACCAGTTCAACCCTTCCAGCGGGATGTCCTGGTTCACCCGCTCGAACACATCCAGCGCGCGGCTGATGGTTTCGTCGTAGGTGGCGTGCATGCGCCACGGCCAGCGGTTCTCGGCAAGAATGCGCACCACACCTTCAAGGTCGCCTTCCATCTCGGGCGGCATGTCCGGCCGGGGCTGACGGAAATCCTCGAAATCCGCAGCGGAGAACACCAGCATCTCACCGGCACCGTTGTGACGAAAGTAATCGTCGCCCTGCTTGTACTTGGACGTGCGCGTCCAGTTGAGAAAGTCGTCCTTCTCCGCCTTGGGCTTCTGCGTGAACAGGTTGTAGGCGAGACGGATAGTCAGCTGGCCCTCGTCGGCCAGCTGCTGGATCACCGCATAGTCGTCCGGGTAGTTCTGCGAACCGCCGCCGGCATCGATGGCACCGGTGACGCCAAGACGATTGAGCTCGCGCATGAAATGCCGCGTGGAATTGAGCTGGTAATCGAACGGCAGCTTCGGACCGCGCCCGAGCGTTGCATAAAGAATGGAGGCATTCGGCTTGGCCAGCAGCAAACCCGTCGGGTTGCCATCGCTATCGCGCACGATCTGGCCGCCCGGCGGTTCCGCTGTGTCGCGGGTATAGCCGACGGCGCGCAGCGCGGCCGCGTTGAGTATCGCGCGATCGTAAAGATGCAGCAGGAACACCGGTGTGTCGGGCGCAACGGCATTGAGTTCGTCGATGGTCGGCAAGCGTTTCTCGGCGAACTGGTGTTCGGTGAACCCGCCGACCACGCGCACCCATTGCGGCGGCGGCGTGATCGCCACCTGCTGCTTGAGCATGCTCATCGCATCGGACAGCGAACGCACGCCATCCCAACGCAGTTCAAGGTTGTAGTTCAGGCCACCACGGATGATGTGCAGATGGTTGTCGATCAGGCCGGGCAGCACGCGACGGCCCTTGAGGTCGACCACGCGCGTGTTGGCGCCAGCCAGCGCCATGATCTCGGCATCGTTGCCCACGGCGATGAAACGACCACCGGCAATGGCCACCGCCGAGGCATGGGGCTGGCCGCGGTCGAGCGTCGCGAACTGGCCGCGATGCAGGATGAGCTCGGGAGTGGCCGTTGCGGAGTTCACGAGTTGGCCTCCGTGTCCGGTGCCGGCTTGGCGGTGTGCTTGCCCTCAGGCAACTGGCCAAACACGTGCGGCTTGACCTGTCCGCGGAGCCAGGTGGTCTCCGCGGCATCCCGGTTCAGCAGATGCTTGATCAGAGGAGGAATCTGTTCTCCGACGAGAATACCCAAGAGTCCGACTAGTGCGATCACCGGTGGCGCGGGTGAGCGGACTTTGATCAAAGCGTAGACGATGCCCACCAGCAAGCCTGCGGCGAGAGAAAAAACATAGGGCTTCATCGGCCTCTCCACTCAACGACAACGTGAAAGCGGCGGCGGTTGGCCGCCACTCATGACGGTACTCAACCTTCGTGCGCGCCAAACATCGACTTGGCGTAGGTGATGCCTAGACCGTACGATCCGCCGAACTGCCTGGCGACGCCGGTGGTGCTGTCGTACGACTCGGTACGCGCCCAGTCGCGCTGCAGCTCAAGCAGATACTGCAGCGCCGTCATCGGACGGGCACCAGCCTGCACCATACGCTCGACCCCGCGTTGGTGCGCCTCGGCCGAAACATCGCCGCAGGCATCGGTGATCACGTAGATCTCAAAGCCCTGGTCGATCGCCGACAACGCCGGACCAACAATGCAGACCGAAGTCCACAGACCGGCCAGCACCAGGCGCGTCTTGCCGATCTCGTTCACCTTCTTGATGACGGCGGCGTCTTCCCAGGTATTCATCGAAGTGCGGTCGAGCAGCGCTTGGCCCGGAAACGGGTCGGTGACCTCGGTGAACATCGGGCCAGAGAAACTTTTCTCAGCCACCGTGGTGAGGATCGTCGGCACCTTGAAGCTGGCCGCCGCGTGCGCCACCAGGCCGGCGTTGTTGCGCAGCGTGATGGCGTCGATGGAATGCGTCGCGAAGGCCATCTGTGACTGGAAGTCGATCATGATCAATGCATGATCCTTCGGCGTAAGTAGCAGCTTGCCGGGCGTGGGCGTGGCAGTGATGGGCATATCGATCTCCTTGAGGTGGCGTAGGCGGAGCGGTTACCACTGGAGCAATCCGGTGAAACGCTCACGAAGGACTGGGTACCGCGACTCGATGCCGGTGATGGGGACGCATGGCGAGCGGAAGGCATCAATGTCACCGAGCCGCGCATCCGGGCACAGCCCGGAACGGGCAAGTCGCGGCTACCCGATCGGGGATGTCCGGGAGAAAGGCTAGATGCGATAGTCAGGCCGATCATCCAGCCCTGTGGGAGCGCACCCTGTGCGCGAAAAACCTATGAAGCGCAGTCCCATCTGGATCGCCCACAGAGCCTGCCCCGGACTTGATCCGGGGGGCTCCTACAACAGGCGGGGGGTTATGAGTCGAGAAAGCCTCTCCGGATCGCGATGGTCACGGCATGTGTGCGGTCCGACGCGCCCAGCTTCGCCATGATGCTCTTGAGGCGCGCCTTCACCGTATCCTCGGAAATGCACAGCATCTCGGCGATGCGTTTGTTGCCGTGCCCGGTGGCCACCAGGCGCAGCGCGCTCAACTCCTTGGCGGTAAGCATGTCCGCCACGGCGTGCGAGGCCACCTCGCTGGCCAGCTCGCCGACGATCGTGCGGCGCCCTATCGCCGCGCCGCGAATCGCTTGCAGGATGTCGTCGCGGGTGGAGGTCTTGAGCAGGTAGGCCGTGGCGCCCAGAGCCAGCGCCTGTTTCACCCGGGCGTCGCCGGGATAGGTGGTCAGAATCACCAGCCGGGCGCCGGGCCATTCAGCGCGGATCGCGGCGATCGCCTGCAAGCCGTCCATCTGCGGCATCTGCAGATCCAGCAAGGTGACGTCAGGCTGCAGCTCGCGGAAACGCACCACGCTTTGCGCGCCATCGGCCGCTTCGCCGACCACGGTCATGTCGGCGGCACTGTCGATCGCGGCACGCAAACCGTCCCGCATGACCGGATGGTCGTCGGCGATGAGTACCCTGAGCTTGCCATTCTGGTTTTCCACACCAAGCACTATCCGATGCGGCAGCGAAGGGTTCAATGCCCATTCGGGTGAAGACACCCGTCAGTCCGCCACGACGCGCTTGAGCGTTACCGATACACTGCGCAGCAACAACCGGCGCCAGGACCGTTCCGATCGGAACACGGCGTAGGTCGCGACAGGGGCACGCTTATCAGAGCAACGTGGATGAGGTCGAGTAAGTGGAACGCGCTGCGCAACCTGCTGGGCGTATGCCTGCTGGGTCTGTGTTCGTACGCAGGCGCGCAAACCAGCAGTAGCACCGAACAGTTTCGCCTGACCTCCTGGACCGTCGAGCACACCGCGCCGGCGGATATCTGGGCGCTGGCTCAGGGGGATGATGGTTTTCTGTGGCTAGGCACGGGCACCGGGCTTTATCGCTTCGACGGCGTGAAATTCGAACGCTACGAGCCGGCGCCGGATGAAGGCTTTCGCTCCATGGACATCACGGCGTTGTCCATGCGTCCCGACGGCTCCCTGTGGATCGGTTTTTTCTACGGTGGCGCCAGTGTGCTCAAGGCCGGCCACGTGACGCACTACACCGATCGCAACGGCCTTCCAGCCGGCATGGTGATCGCCTTTGCCGAAGCCGGCGACGGCAGCCTGTGGGCGGCCAGCCGCGGCGGCCTTGCGCGCTTCGACGGTCGGCATTGGCAAACGATAGGTAGTGAGTGGAACTATCCGGCGAAGCGTGCCGATTGGGTGATGACCGACCGCGACGGCACGCTGTGGGTAACTACCGGCGATCAGTTGCTGTTCCTGCGCAAAGGTTCGCGCCGCTTCGAGAACACCGGCGAGCGCGTGAATCAGGACGCCATTCTGACGCAGGCACCCGACGGCACACTGTGGTTATCGGATGGGTTGCACGGCACCCGCGCCCTGCCCGGCCTGTCCGCGGCACACCCTTCGGCCGATCCGAAGCAAGCGCCAGCCGAGACATCCTTCGTGCAATCCAAGCGGCTGCTGTTCGACCGCGACGGCCACCTGTGGGGTACCGATGCCGCACGTGGCGGCGTCTATCGGGTGTCGTCCCCGTCCCGACGGGCGGATGGCCGCTCACTGCAACCTGCCGACATCGATGGTGTGTTCAATCGCGGCAACGGCTTGCCGTCCGACGTCGCCGTACCGCTGCTCGAAGGCCGCGAAGGCAACCTATGGGCTGGCACCAACCTGGGGCTGAGCAGCTTTCATCTCAACAAAGTGCAGGTGCCGGCCAACACCAAGGTGGGGCCGGCGACCAATTCGGCACTCGCCGCCAGCGACCTGGGCGAGGTCTGGATGGCGAACGGCGGTTCGCTCTTGCGTGCCGCCGCGCAAAACGCGGAGGTGGTCTCACAAGGCTTGCCCGATATCGGCGCCGCGCTCTACGCGCCCGACAAAACCCTATGGGTGGTCGGGTACAACTCCCTCGGCCGCATGGTGAGCGGCCGCTTCGTCCCGCTCGAACTGCCGGTGGCCAGCAAGCATGTGATCGTCCAGGCGATAGCCTCGGACCGGCAAGGCGGGCTATGGGCCAGCCTCGCCAACAACGGTCTCTATCACTGGCAGCAAAATCGCTGGACGCGCATCGACCAGGGCTCCGAACTGGATGCGATGACACCTACCGCGCTAGCCCTCGACGCCAGCGGCCGCTTGTGGGCCGGCTATCCCGATAACCGCGTGCTGTCGATCGATGGCGCGACCCGGCAACTGTTCGGCCCGGCCCAAGGCCTGCATGTCGGTAATATCGCCACGATAGACGCCCACGCCGGCGACCTGCTGGTGGGTGGCGATGGCGGACTCGCCCGACTGCGTGAGGGCCGCTTCGAGTCGCTCGCCATTGATGAGCCGCAAGTACTGACAGGCGTATCCGGCATCGTGCGCACCGACAAGGGCGACGTCTGGATCAACGGCAGCCGGGGCGTGCTGCATATCAATCCCGATGCGTTCCATAAAGGCTTCGACGGTAGTGGCTACCGCGCGCCGTACGAGCTGTTCGACTATCACGACGGCTTGCCCGGCATTGCACTGCAGGCCTCGCCGGTACCGACCGCCATCCTGGATGCCCTGGGCCGTATCTGGTTCAACACCAATCAGGGCGTTGCGTGGATCGATCCCGCAAGCTTGCATCGCAACGCCATCGCGCCATCGGTATTTATCCAGGGGCTGAGTGCCGGCGACCAGCGCTATACCGATCTGCAATCGCTGCATCTGCCCCAGCGCACCAGCAATGTGCGCCTGGACTACACCGCCACCAGCCTGGCCATTCCCGACCGTGTGCGATTCCGCTACAAGCTCGACGGCGTGGATGAGCAGTGGCAGGACAGCGGCACCCGGCGCGAGGCGTTCTATTCCAATCTCGGCCCGGGCAAGTACCAGTTCCATGTCACCGCCGCGAATGACGACGGCGTGTGGAACGATCAGGGCGCCAGTATCGATTTCAGCATCGCGCCGCAGTTCTATCAGACCTCATGGTTCCGCCTGCTATGCGCCGCCGCCGGCCTTCTGCTGGTCGCAGCGCTCTATTTATGGTGGTTGCGCCTGATGAGCGAGCGACTCCACCTGCGACTGGAAGAGCGCACCCGCGAGCGCGAACGCATTGCGCGGGAACTGCACGACACTTTGCTACAAGGTGTGCAGGGCCTGTTGCTTCGCCTGCAGGCGCTGGCTGCCGGACTGCCTGCCGACGATCACCGGCGCGGCACGCTGGACGCGGCGATCGAGCAGGCGCGCGACATGCTGGTCGAAGGCCGTGACAAGATCGTGGCGCTACGCGGTGCCGACCAGGTGCGGGGCCAGCTCACCCAATCGATTCGCGCGATCGGCGAAGAGCTGGCATCCACCTATGGCATACCGTTCCGGGTGACCATGACCGGCACCGAGAAACCTCTGTGCCCTCCGGCTTGCGACGAGGTGGTCGAAATCGTCCGCGAAGCCATGCGCAACGCCTTCATCCATGCCAACGCCAAGTTGATCGAGATCGATATCAGCTACCAGCCACAAAGCTTGCGCATCGCGGTTCGCGACGACGGCCGTGGCATTCAGACGAGCACCATCCGGCAAGGCCGGCGTGACGGCCACTGGGGCCTGGTCGGCATGCACGAGCGGGCGGAAAAACTCGGCGCCACTTTGACCATTCGCCGCAGGGAGCCCAGCGGTACCGACGTGGTGCTCGCCATTCCCGGACATGTGGTGTTTAACCCGCGCTTGTTTGGGAGACGTCCTGCTGGCTGAGCCGATGGCCATGGCTGCGCCATGACCATGTTCCAAGTGAGGAATGGGAACGGCCCGCCTTAGCGCTGCTTGATCAGGCTATGCACCGCCAGCGGCCCACCAAACTGCTGCAGCAAACCGCCTTCTTCCAGACGACCCAAGGTGATGGTGCCAAAGCCCAGCGAGCTGGCGAGGCTGGCCACCTGCTCGTTGGCATCAACGTGGTTGCCTGAAACGAAGATCGTGCGATTGCCTTCACTCCGGCGCGGCTCATCCGCAAGTACCGCGGCCGGCAGCGTGTTGAACGCCTTGACGATCTTGGCGCCTTTGAGCTGTGCTGCCACTACCTGACTGGAGGGCCGCCCTCCAAGATCCAGTGGCCTGAAGGCGGGAAACTCGATCGCGTTGGTGGCATCCACCACGATCTTGCCGGACCAGTCGCTACGCAACTTGGCGATCTCCTCCACCGCCCCGAACGGGACGGCGAGGATGATCACTTCCGCATTCAGTGCGTCGGTGGTTTCCGCGGCACTCACGGTGGGGCCGAACGTTTGCGATGCATCTTCGAGCGAAGCGGCTCCGCGACGATTGGTAATGACAGCTTTGATCTTGCTGCGGGCGAACTGTTTGGCGAGGGCGCCGCCGATGGCGCCCGACCCAATGATGGCGTAGCTCATGACATGTCTCCTGATGGAAAGTCGATGGGATAGATGCGAGGGATCAGCGCGACTTGTGGTCGAGGCTGATCGGGCCCGCGCCATTGACGGTCAGCAGCAGGAAGGCGCCGGCGATCGACACGTTCTTCATGAACATGATCATCTGCATCTGATCGGCGAAGTTGTTGTGGAACAGCATGCCAGTCAGCAAGGTGAAGCCCGCCAGCAGGAACGAAACGATGCGGGTCTTCCAGCCAAGGATGATGGCGAGCGAACCCAGTACTTCGGTGGCGATCACCAGCGGAAGTACACCGCTGGGCACACCGACGGAAGCCATGTAACCGGCGGTGGCGGTATAAGCGCCGATCTTGCCCACGCCGGAGAGCAGGAACAGGCTGACGATCAGTACGCGAGCAACCAGTTCAGTGGAGCTCTTGAAAGTGAGGATCGATGTGGCTTGTGCATCGCCGATCGACGAGGTGTAAGCGGTGGTTTGGGTTTGAGTGCTCATGATGGTTTCTCTCTTCAGGAAGGAATGGTTGGGATAGATGCGTAGGACTTACTTCAGGCGGCCGACTGCACGCAGCTGGCGGCCGATGCTTGCGATCTCCGCTTCGCCTTTGGCGAGAGCGTGAGCGTTGGTATGGACGGAGTACTTGCCCGTCACTAAGGGATACGGATGCTTCACGGCGGCGCCGAGTACGAATGACACGTCGTCATGGGCCACGATGTCGATGGCGTGCTCGGTTTCCTCGAAGATGACCATGTCGCCGGCATTGAGGCCTTCGGGCACCGTGGTCGTACCCTGGTGCAACGCCATCCACGCCACGGTTTCGTTTGGATTCGGCTGAAAGCGCCAGTGCTCACCTGCCTTAAGCTGGACATGCAGATAGGTGATGCCGGCGGGAGAGCGGATCGGGCTGTTCACGCCCTGGTAGTGCCCGAGCAGTACGCGTGCCGGACCCGCACTGAGGACATCCTCCGGTGCGATGTACTGACTTTCCGGGGTGCCGTTTTCCTGGTCCGGCGGCAGGGCCACCCAGAGCTGGAAAAGCTTCATGGGCGTATCGCCGGTGACGTAGCCGTCGTGCCAGACCCCGCCCGCCGCCTTCATCCATTCCAGGCCACCCGCCAGCACTTCGCCTTGCTTGCCGGTGGTGTCCTCGTAGGCCAGCTGGCCTTCCAACACGACCGTCAAAGTGGCGATGCCCGAATGCGGATGGATACCGAACAAGGGCTCACTCGATGGCGGCACCACGCCGGCATCCAGGAACACAAAGGGCTTGATCCACTGGCCGAGATCGGAAGGGCTGACCAGGCGGGTGATGGGGCCGTTGTGATAGCCGGTGGTGACGGTCCGGATCTTGCGCGGCGTGGCCACTAGCTCGGCGGTCAGTCCGGGCTGCGATAGGAAGGAAGCAACTGCGTTCATGGGGGCGTCCTCGTCTGCGATAGATAAAGGCTAGGCCTTGCCAATGCATCCGAGTAGCCTATATTTTTCGATGAAATCCATCGGCTAGGACGATATATGCTCGACGCCGTCACCCTGGACCAGCTCCGCACCTTCATTGCCGCCGCGGAAGAAGGAAGTTTTTCCGCGGCAGGTCGAAAGCTGCATCGCGCGCAATCGGTAGTGAGCCAGACGCTGCTGAATCTCGAAGCGCAATTGGGCATCACGCTGTTCGATCGCAGCGAGCGCTATCCCAAGCTGACGGAAGCGGGCGTGGCCCTGTTGACCGAAGCGCGTGGCGTGGCCGATCAGATGGACGGCTTCAAGGCCCGCGCTCGCTCAATGAAAGAGGGCCTGGAGCCCGAGCTTTCCGTGGCCGTCGACGTGATGTATCCCATGGAAGGACTTACACGCGCCGCCGGCTATTGCCGCGAGTTCTTCCCCAACACGCCCTTGCGCATCTACGTGGAAGCGCTGGGCGGTGTGATCCGGCCGGTGATGGATGGCGTGTGCCGCATAGGGATCGTGGGCTCGCTGCCGGTGATACCCGACGACATCGCATCAGAGCCGCTGCTCGACCTTCCCTTTATCACCGTGGTGGCGCCGTCGCATCCGCTGGCAAAGCACAAAGGCACGATCAGCAAGAAGCTCGTCGAGAAGCAGATACAGCTGGTGCTGACCGATCGCACGCCGCTGTCCGAAGGCAGAAACTTCGGCGTGCTGTCGCCACTCACATGGCGTCTCGCCGACCTTGGCGCGAAGCATGCGTTTTTAAACGCAGGATTGGGCTGGGGGCATATGCCCCTGCATATGGTCAAGAAAGATCTCGACGCGGGAACCCTGGTGAAGATCAAAGTCGAGGGAGTTGCGCGCGATGTGTTTCTCCCCATGCATGTGGTCTATCGAAAGGACCTGCTGCCTGGGCCGACTGGCCGCGCGTTCATCTCGCAATTGCGTTTTTGACAACGTGTCGATCTGTTGACGATATCGCCCTGCCCACCAGAAGGCGGAATAGCGAATGCAAAGAAGAAGGCGCTGTTCGCCTTGAGTAGACTCAAACCTGCGGGAGCCTGAGAGAGACTGTCTGCGATCATGAAATGGCGTAAAGCCGAGCGTGCATCGGCGCCGGCTGCAGTGATGCTTGCAGCATCTGTCAGTGCCAGAACCTGCACGCGGCGCTCTCTGGGCATTCGAGCGCGTTATCAATCACATCCAATTACAAGGACCGCGATGCAGCAAAAGTAAGGGATGGATACCTTACCTATCGCCACATCGTGGTCCCCAGCCAGCTTTAGGCCGTCTTCTTCGCCACTGCCTTTTTACCTGCGCGCTTAGCGACTTTCTTGAGAGTCTTCGCCTTCTTAGCCGGCACAGCGGGCTTTGCGGGGGCTCCAATCAGGAGAGCCTCCTTGGTCACACCGCGGCGCCTAAGGGCCTTCGCAAACCACGCTGGCTGACGTCCGCGCCCGGACCAGGTTAGGGATGGATCGGAAGGGTCGCGGTACTTGGGAGCCACCGATCCCACCCCGCCTTTCTTAGCCGGCGCCTTCTTACCGCGCGAGGGAAAGATATCCTCCAAACTGAGACCACTATTGCTCAACAAGGTCTCGATCTTCTGCCTGACAGCCTGGATCTGAGCAGCATGGGCTTCCTGCATCTGTGCGCTTGCGTTTGCGATGAGCGCCTGGAGTTCTTTCGGTGAAAGGTTTTTGAGATCGATTGCCATGAGACAAGCCTAGGTTGGAGTTTCAAGGTCAGTCTAAGGCATCGAGAGCACTAAGCCATGATCACGATGAAATTTGGCATTTGCGCCGCGACTTTGCTGACCAAGATGGCAAGCAGGCCACAAACTCAAAAAGCTCGCTTTGATGGATGGACGGTCACTGCACCGTGGCAAGCGGGTACCGCAGTGGTCCAGGCGATCAGCGCATACCAAGCGTGGCGCGCCATCGCTAGCGCGTACACCCCGCCAACCACGACACTAGACGCCGCACCTGCCTCTACCCTGTCGAAGACATGCCAGTTTCGAGCCGCATAGCCCGATGAGACATATGGCATCTCACCCGTCGCTGGTAAGCCAAGTACTAACAAGTCATTTCCTCCCAAGCGATACGCCATTCCACTTGCGGAGCCATCGCGCCGACATAACGTAGCCCACGTTCGACCGCCATGCGGTCCGTCATCGATAGATCGGACTGTTGTCAGGTTGCTGCTCGTTCGATGGGACCGCAAACGTCGTCGCGCCTGCGCCCACCAGTTGTTGGCGAAATGATCGAGAGGAATGTCTTCATGAAGCGCATTTTTAGAGGGTTTTCCGTTGCCGCCACGATGCTTATGGGAATGGCCGGCATGTCGATGCCCATCCATGCACAAGCGAGCGTTGAGGGTCCCGCGAATCCACCCGTTTTCGCGTGCGTCGACTCAGAGGCTCTTATCTTGCCGACCTCCGTTCACTGGCAGGCTGCCCTGCCCTGCGCACCACCCATCGGTTACTTCAAATCTCAACCAGGTCAACCGAGCCAAACGGTATTCACCGCTGCATTCAACGCCGACGGGACTCTCTCAGGATCGTCAGCGTTAAGCGGTAACGCCGGCTATGACAATATCAATGACATTTACAACGTCACATTCAATTCCGCCTTCACAGTCACACCTAAATGCACCGCCACGCTCATCGGCGGCGGCTCCTCCGACTATCAAATTGAAATTTCCAGCGTCACTACGTCGGGCGCGATCATCGACATCCAATACAGTTACTTCCCATATGCTGCCGCAGCTTCCCCATTTGTTTTGAGCTGCTCAAATCCGCAGTGATTTACACAAGCGGCAAGCGACGTGTCGAATTAACTCTGGGACTTCTCGCCACCGTGTATCTACGAAGGAAGCGCCTGGTCCGAATCATCGTCGAATCGAATCGTGCCTCTCGTAGGCATAACGCAGGGATGATCGCAACGATCATCCCTGCAGCCATCGACAAGCCATCGTGCTCGATTAATGCGTGCGCCTCATCATGGTGCTGACGAGCGCCCCAGTTCCCCGGGCGGCCTAGCCAACCAGCAATCTACAGCGCGACTCAGACGCGCACGGTTGGCCGGCAACATGGCTATGCGCCGTACCGAGATGTCGGTACAACGAAGATGGGTCAATAGGTATCGCCCCTCTCGCACATAGATCGCCACACGTCGAAGAGACCACTGCGCCGCATGGGCAAACTTCCTGGCGGGTAGAATCCGCTCCAGTGGCGACAGGGTGTTCTTCTTAGAAGGTGGCAGTGACGTGCCTGGGCGTAGACACACCTGTGCACTGTGGATCCGCAGCAGCCCTGCTTCGATGTAATGCAAGACTGCCGCCCTACTGAGCTTCAGTGACGTTTTTAGTTCCTGAAGGCCCCACCCTTCTTTGATCTTCGCGCTGAATCCCAGGCGATGCATCTTGCAGCGAAGCGCACGCTCCGTTCGCTGCATACGCCAACTCAGTTCGGCGATTGAACGAACGCCGGCCCACGCTTCCAGATAGCGAAGCTCTTCCTTATCCCATCGCTTTCGCGATGAAGTCGTGAGCTTCCTCGCCTTGCTTCGACGCTCCCCCGATCCATCTTGGATCCTCGCGGCATCCATGGCGCCCCCTGATGTGATGACGCAGATCGCCACTGCGACACCTACGGCAACGACGAGCGGCGTGATTCCGATCACTACCGCGGCGGATAGATCGTCGATGTCTCCGGCCGTCCATCCCCTTGCGCAACGCGTTAGTGAACTTAGGTGGCACGACGTCGCTTGTGCGTGACCGTGCCGTCTGCGATGAGTGAAAGTGCGCGTCTCTGATGGGTCTTTGTCGCGCTACTGTTTTCGGACATCCATCAATCGCAACGTCTTGCGATAAGACCGTGACGCACATCACGTAAAGTACGCTTCATATCTATCGTCAAAGATCTGGCCTCAGATCGATGGACGTCTTTTTCAAAAGAGACATTCGACCATCGACAAATACACGCCAGGTCGTTGTCGTACCGCTTCATTTCCTCGCGACATGATCGTGCTGTTGTTGCTGCCTCCCACGTCGCCCTTTATGCAGGTCGGCGCGCCCACGGAGTTGGCCAGATGTCCGCGGACGCCCAACAGATCGTTCCTTTGTGGTTGACCATTGAGGTGATCAACATGGCATTCGATACGAAATGCAGTGCTCTCTTGTCCTTGGTCATCGCCGTCGTCGGTGTGGTCGGTATGACGCACACGATGCCGGCCATGGCGGGATCAGGTTGGGTTAGCGCAGGTGCACCGCAGGCAGGTAAGCAATGTGAGACAAACTCCATCAACAATTCGGGGGAAGAAGCGGGTTATTGCCTTCCGGCCACTGACAACGGTCCGGAAGTAGCGTGGGTCTCGTTGAATCAGGGAGCACCTACCAAACTGGCACCATTAGCTCTCAACAAGGGATGCCAGGCAGACGTCGTTGCCGCCAATGGCATGATTTCCGGCTATTGCCTTGACGCTCATGACGTGCAGTACGCGGTCACGTGGGCTAGTCCGTCGAGTGCGCCTACTAAACTCGCTCCGCTGCCTCTGCTTTCAGGCTTAAATCTAGCGCCCGATGTAGCGACGTTCGAGGCCGGTGAAAATCAGTCCGGGGCTGTGGTGGGCGGTAGTACCGGTGCAGCAGGCGCCGAGGATTCCACGGTGGTGATCTGGCCGGCGGGCAGCGGCAATCCGATCGAGGTGTCCAGCTATGGGGACAACTGCGATCCGGTCGACATCACCGATTCCAACGGCAGTGGCGGCCAGCCCAACGTGGCGATGGATTGCCCCGATCCTGCCAATCCAGGCACTAGCTACGGCAAGGTAGCCCAGTACACGTGCACCTTGGGCCTGCTCTGCGGCTACAACGCAACGGTATTGCCGATTCCTGCGGGCTATGCCGATTGCGAGGTGGAGTCCATGAACAATGCGCTACAGGCAGTCGGTACTTGTCACTCGCAAGCTCCGGCAGTCGGACAGGCACAAGAGCAAGCTGCCTACTGGGCTTCACCGACAAGCCAACCGGTCTTGTTGCAGACGGTCACTGGGCAAAGCGGCACGCCGAGCAGTGAGGCAGACGGTATTAACAACAACGGCAATGTTCTGGTTGAGTTCCAGACGTCGGCCGGCGTTACCAATATTGCTTACTGGGTGCCGTCGAGCACTTCGGCGACGGCGATTCCGTTGTTGAGTGGAGGTCTGCGCGACTGGCCAGTGGATATCTCGGATACCTCCAACCGCGTGGTCTTCAACAGCGAAATCAATGTTGGCGGATTGGTAGAGGAGCATGGCGCGTACTGGACACCTGGAGCCGCTCAAGCAACCGACGCCGGGACTTATAACGGTGGCTCAAGCAGCGAGTTCAACGCCATTTCTCCCAATGGGGTTTATGGGGCAGGCATAGCGCCAGGGAACCTCGGCAACGAAAACTCCGTAGTGATTACAGCCTTCTGACGCTCTCCATTTTTCGGGAAATCCATGACCGGGCCCGCCCTTCCGGGCGGGCCCGGTGTCGCCGGATAAGACTCGCTGCGTTGAGGGCCTCATGGAAAGGAAACTGGTGTTTGTCGATCCTTCGGGGCGGCGCGCACGTCGGCTATCGCGCGTCGGCAGAATCTGCGCAGCCATCGCAGCGCTCTCTCTCGCCGCCTTCGTAACAAGCCTCTGTCTTGGTCCCTATGTCCCGCCCTTGCAGTTAAGGGAGCGCGACATGCCTTATCGACGCGAGTCAGCCACACCGTCCATCCCGAAAAACGATGCTGCCAGGCCCGAGCCGATGCTGTCCCACGTGGTCAACTTGGTGGATCCTCATGTAACGACTGCCACAGCCAGTTCTCCAACAACAGGCCGCCCCCTCGTCGCAGGGTTCTATACCGTCTTCACCAAGGATGACGAGACCGCTTACCGTGGTCTCTCACATGCACTTCCCCAACTGGATTGGCTGATGCCGACCTGGCTACGCATGCAGGGCGCCGACATGGCCTTGCAGACGAGCGTGGATGCCAAGGTGGTATCGCTCATCCATCGTGAAAAACCCGATCTGTCCGTACTACCCACGCTACAGAACATCTCCGGGCGACATTGGGATGGCCCAGGATTAGCCCGAGCCCTGGCGGACCCGACCATCCGTCGCGAACGCATCGCACAGATCGTGTCGTTTCTCACAAGCAATCAATTTCAGGGTGTCACCGTGGATTTCGAGGGAGTGCCCGAAGATGCCCACGACGATCTGCGCCGTTTTTTAGCGGAGCTCTCGGCCTCTATGACACCCCACCATCTCCGATTGGTACTGGCGGTCCCATTCGACGATGACGACTGGGATTATGCGGACTACGCGAAAGTCGTCGACTTCGAACTTTTGATGGCTTACGACGAGCATACGGAGGCCGATCGGATACCGGGAAGCGTTGCCGGCATGCCCTGGTATGACGAGATTTTGCGCCGACGTATGAGCGAGCTTGATCCTAGACATACGATCGTGGCCATCGGCAGCTATGGCTACGACTGGTCGGTAGAACATGGCAGCAAGCCGGTTACCTTCGAGGAGACTATGGTCCGGGCAGGACAGTCAGACGCAACCATTAATTTCGACAAGACCGCGCAAAATCCTCATTTCGCTTACAGCGAAAGTGACGGCAGCCGGCATCAAGTGTGGTTTCTGGACGGCGTCACAGCCTACAACCAGGTGCGTCATGCGGATGCCTATCGACCGTTCGCCTATGGTGTCTGGCGCATCGGCTCAGAGGATCCATCGATCTGGACAGTGATGCGGCATGAGTACGGAGCCCCCGCCAATCCACGCTTACGGCAGATCGATGGCGGGGTGAACGTGCAGATGCTGGGTGACGGCGAGATTCTGCGAGTCGCCAGCATACCGACGACAGGATCCCGTGCTCTACGGGTAAATACAGTGAACGGTGGAATTGAAGACGAGCACTACGACGTACTTCCCCAGCCCTATGCCATTCAGCGTGTCGCCGGAGCGCCCGGCAATGTCGCGATCACCTTCGACGATGGTCCCGACGTGCGGTGGACACCTCGCGTCCTCGACATCCTTAAAGCTAAAAAGGCATCCGCGACATTCTTCGTGATTGGCCAAAACATGCAGGCATCGCCCAGCCTCGTGCAGCGCATGGTGAACGAAGGTCATGAAGTGGGTAATCACACCTTCTCACATCGTGGCTATGCCGAAGGCCATGGGTTAGCGATGTGGTGGCAGCTGGCGTCGACCCAGCGACTGTTCGAGGCGCTTACCGGGCGTTCCATGCGTTTGTTCCGCCCTCCCTATCTAGGCAATGCCGAGCCTACGACGTCGGACGAGCTGACTCCCATGGAGCAAGCGCAGTCTCTGGGGTACCTCACCGTGGGCCTGCATGTGGACTCCGACGACTGGGAGGAGCTTCCGCCAACGCTGATAGTAAAGAGGATCATGGAACAACTTTCCTCCGCCACATCCGACCGGCATGCACAGGTAATCCTGATGCATGACGGTGGCGGCGATCGCTCGCGGACGGTCGCCGCACTCCCACTATTGATCGATACGTTGCGCGCAAAAGGCTATCGGCTGGTCACATCTTCTAACATCGCGGGCCTGTCGCGCGACCAAAGCATGCCGCAACTGACAGGTGGCACCTGGCCATTGAAATTCATTCGCGCAGGCTTTCTTGGCGTGGAGCAGACGGGATCCGTGTTGCACTGGCTGCTCCGTCTGGCGATCTTTCTTGGCATTGGCCGCGTCGTTCTGCTTTGTGGACTGGCCTTAGTGGATCGCATTCGTGAGTCCCGTCGATCGCCACCAACTATGGAAAACGGCGATGCGCTGGTAAGCGTGATTATTCCTGCCTATAACGAAGAAAAGGTCGTCCTCGACTGCATTAGCCATGTGTTGAATAGTGACTACGCCACCCTCGAGGTGATCGTGGTGGATGACGGCTCGACGGATGCCACAGCCGCCAGGATTCGACGTCATTTCGCGCATGACGCGAGAGTGGTTCTGATGAGCCGCCCCAACGCCGGCAAGGCTCATGCACTCAATGCTGGATTGCACTTTGCGAAAGG
Organism: Dyella sp. OK004; assembly: GCF_900114495.1. Classification (GTDB taxonomy): domain Bacteria; phylum Pseudomonadota; class Gammaproteobacteria; order Xanthomonadales; family Rhodanobacteraceae; genus Dyella_D. The sequence continues at coordinate 85,262 of NZ_FOZI01000002.1, forward strand.
CGAAGTTTTGGTTGCGCTTGATGCGGACACCCAGTTCGAGTGCAACACGATCAGCTGTCTGGTGCGCTGGTTTGGCGATGCGCTGGTAGGTGCCGTGGCCGGCAATGCCAAAGTAGGCAATCGGACCAATGTCATCACCCAATGGCAAGCACTGGAATACATCGTGACGCAGAATCTGGAGCGCCGCGCACTCGCGGCGCTGGGGACACTTACCGTCGTACCGGGGGCTGTAGGCGCGTGGCGGCGATCCGTACTGAATGAGCTCGGCGGCTTTCCTTGCGACACGCTGGCCGAAGACCAGGATCTGACCATCGCTGTGCAAAAGGCAGGATACCGAGCGCTTTTCGACAGCGAGGCGATCGCCTGGACGGAGGTGCCGGATCGCATGGGTGCCCTTATCCGTCAAAGGATCCGTTGGTCGTTCGGCACCTTGCAGTGCTTATGGAAACATCGCGACGCTTTGTTCAGAAAGAGCCAGGGAGCACTTGGCCTGGTGGCGCTGCCGCAGATGTGGGTATTTCAATATGGACTTGCGCTACTTGCACCTCTCGTTGACGTACTTCTGCTATGGCAAATCGTCAACGCAGCGGTCGACTACACATCGCATCGGGATCAATTCGATAGCCAAGGGTTGTCCGAAATCATGCTTTTCTATGGCGTCTTTCTGGCCACCGATATGTTGGCGGGTGGTATAGCTTTCGCGCTGGAGAAAAGAGAGCAGTGGCATTTGCTGCTGTGGCTTGTGGTACAGCGCTTCTGCTATCGCCAGCTGCTGTATTTCGTGACCATCCGCTCCATCGCCGCTGCATGGAGTGGCTCGTTGATTGCATGGGGGCGACAACAGCGAAGCGCTACGGTGCGTCTGACCGGGCTTTCCCACGAGACGGATTCAAGTGGATATCGACTGGCTCGTGCAAACCGGCCGGAGCGGACGCGGTGGTCTTCAGCCGTATTAAAGAGAGATACGACGCACCTTCACAAAACGCGCAGCTCGATCGCACGATTTCCTTGACGACTCGACGATAAGGTCCGATCACCGTCCGTTGGAGCTGACTCCTTTGAACTGCAATCTGTGAGACTCACTATCCACGCCTGGACACACGCGGCGCGGTTGAACCCCGCACCACCAGATCCGCCGACAGCACGCGCTTGCGCGGCGGCACCTCCGGATCATTGAGCAGCTCGATGAGCATGGTCATGGCTTCTCGCCCCAGCGCGTTCTTTGGCTGGGCGATGGTGGTCAACGATGGCGACGTATAGCGCGCGAAACGGATGTCGTCGAAACCGACCACCGAGACATCCTCCGGCACGCGCAAGCCATGCGAACTCAGGGCGCGCATGGCACCGATCGCCATTTCGTCGTTGGAACAAAACACTGCACTGAACGACTGCCCCTGTGACAGGAGCAGTTCGATGGCGCGCTCACCCGCTTCGATCGAAAAATCGCCGACGGTGGCCAGCGCGGAGTTGGCGGGAATCTTCGCCCGCTGCAGGGCGAGCCGATAGCCTTGTTCGCGGTCCACGCAGATCGGGCTCGACGACGGGCCGGCGATGAAGGCGATGTCGCGATGTCCCAGTGTGACGAGATAGTCGACCGCGGCACCTGCCGCGGCGACGTTGTCGACGTAGACACTGGATATCTGCGGATCCTTGACGTACTCGCACGCGTTGACTACAGGCAGACGGCCATTGATCGGAATCGCCGGTACGCGATGTGACATGGTGATGATGCCGTCGGCCTGGCGCGCCGCGACCATATCGGCGTAAGCCTGCTCGCGCACCAGACTACTCTGGGTCTCGCCCAGCAGCACCGAATAGCCACTCTCGTGCGCGACCTGCTCGATGCCGCGGATCACCTCGGAGAAGAAGGGGTTGGCGATGTCGGGAAGCAAGGCGACGATCAGGCGCGTACGTGCCGTACGCAAGTTGCGCGCCAGTGCGTTGGGTGTGTAGCCCAGGCGCTTGACGACCTCGTGAATGTGTTGGCGCGTCGCTTCGCTGACGATCTCGGGCCGCTGCAAGGCACGTGACACAGTCGCCACCGAAACCTTGGCGATGGCGGCAATCTCCTTGACCGTCCTGACGCGGTTCTGCTGCGGCGCGTCTTTAGAAGAACGCTTGCCTTTGGCGCCCTGCCCTTTGCCCTTGGATCCCACCGCACTCACAAGTTTCGCCTCCCACATCACTACTGTGGCCGGGACAATAGCACCCGCACCCGGCCGGCAAGCGCCCTGCAAACGAGATCTCCAGGCCGTCCATCCATGCATATTTGTGCAATGCAATGTAATGGATTACATGAAATCGTTGCATCGTCGTTTGTACATCTGCTACATACCATGCCACGTTTTCAGGCGTCATTCGCTCAGGCTATCGCCATGCGGCATCACGCCATCTCCAGATCAAGCAGCAAACCCCAGCTTTTACGCGAATGTAATCGAATACATTTTTCCAATGACAGTAGTGCATCGGAGGGGAAGTGACAGGCCAGTCCGTATCGACCAGCGTCAGTGCAGCGTCACGCACGGCACCTGCGTTTCCGTTCCATCCCGGCCACAACGGCCCGCTGTATTCCCCGTTTGAACGCTCCGCAAAGCGCCCCTTCCGGGGGACGCGTCCATGAAGAAACTCGGCATGGGGCTCGTCGGCCCCGGCTTCATCGCCGCGCATCACCTCGATGCCGTACGCCGCCTGGGTGATGTCGAGATCATCGGCATCGCCGGCTCCAGTCTCGCGTCCGCCAAAAAAAGGGCACGCGAACTCAACGCCGGCCACGCCTACGCGAGTTACCAGGAACTGATCGCCGACCCTGCCGTGCAGGTGGTGCACAACACCACGCCCAATTACTTGCACAAGGAAGTCTCCCTGGCGGCGCTGCGTGCCGGCAAGCACGTGATTTCGGACAAGCCGCTGGCGAGCAACGTGCAGGAAAGCCGCGAGCTCTACGAAGCCGCACGCGAAGCCGGCGTGGCGCATGTCGTCACTTTCAATTACCGCGGTCACGCGCTTGTGCAGCAAGCGCGCGCGATGATTGCCAAAGGCAAGCTCGGTGCTCCGGTATTCGTGCATGGCTGCTATCTGCAGGACTGGCTGACTGACGAGCAGACCTATTCGTGGCGCCTCGATCCGAAGCTGGGCGGTGCCAGTTCCGCGCTTGGCGACATCGGCTCGCACTGGTGCGATCTTGCCGAACACGTCACCGGCGCACGGATCACGGCGGTACTGGCCGACTTGCATACGGCCGTGCCGATCCGCCATGCGCCCGCCGAGTCGACCAAGGCCTTCGCCAAGTCGAAATCGGCGCAACGGCGCGAGGTCAAGATCGCCAGTGAAGATCTGGCCAGCGTGCTCTTGCGTTTCGACAACGGCGCCCGTGGCTGCGTCACCGTGGGGCAGGTGCTGCCCGGTCACAAGAACGACCTGCGCCTGGAGGTAAGCGGCCGCCTCGCCTCAGTGGCGTGGCGGCAGGAACAACCCAACGAACTGTGGATCGGTCATCACGCGCAGCCGAACACACTGCTTTCCAGAGATCCGGCGTTGCTCGATCCCTCCGTGCGCGGCTATACGCAACTGCCTGCCGGTCATCCGGATGGCTGGAGCGACGCCTTCCGCAACCTGATGGCCGATGCCTATGCGTGGATACGCCACGGCGGCACACCCGAGACGAAGCCATCCGCCTTGCCGACCTTCGCCGACGGGTATCGCAACAGCCTTGTGGTCGACGCCATGCTCAAGAGTCACGCCGCGGGCGGCGTATGGCAGAGCATCGAAGAACATCTCGTCGAAAATCGGCTCGAACCAAAACGTAAAAGGGGAACGCGGGGATGAAATGGCGCCTTAGGTTGATGATGCTGTTCGAGTACGCGATCTGGGGTGCCTGGTACGTCACGGTCGGCACCTGGCTGGGCAAGACGCTGCATTTCAGCGGCCAGGAAATTGGCGCCATCGCGGGCACCACGGCGATCGGCGCGATGATTTCGCCGCTGTTCGTCGGACTACTCGCTGATCGTCTGTTTGATACGCGCCGCGTGCTGGTCGCATTGCACGTCCTCGGTGCCGTACTGCTGGTGGTCGCCGCACAACAAAGTTCGTTCCTGGTGCTGTATGCCGCGTTGCTCGCTTACAGCCTCTGCTACATGCCGACGTTGGCGCTCACCACCTCGCTCGCGATGCGGCACATCAAGGATCCGCAGGAAGAATTCGGCGCCATCCGCGTGTTCGGCACCATCGGCTGGATCGTAGTGGGCCTGGTCGTCGGTGCCTGGGGGGTGGAAGCTACCGCGTCACCCTTGCACCTGGCCGCCGCGCTCTCGGTCGTTATGGCGGGCTATTGCTTCACCCTGCCCTCGACGCCACCGCTCGCACGCCACCAGCGTTTCGAACTGCGCCATGCGCTGCCTCTCGAATCCCTGCACCTGCTGCGCGATCGCTCGATGGCAGTGTTCGCCCTGGCTTCATTCCTGATCTGCATTCCGCTGCAGTTCTACTACGCGTTCACCAATCTGTTTCTCAATGAAGTCGGCGTGGTCAACGCCGCCGGCAAAATGACCGGCGGGCAGATGTCGGAGATTCTCTGCATGCTGCTTATCCCCTGGTTCTTCCGGCGCCTGGGCGTGAAGTACATGCTCGCCGTCGGCATGCTGGCCTGGGTGCTGCGCTATGTGATGTTTGCCTTCGGCGCGCCCGGCGAACTGATGTGGATGCTGTGGCTAGGCATCATCCTGCACGGCATCTGCTTCGACTTCTTCTTCGTCGTCGGCCAGATCTATATCGACCGCGAGGCGCCGTCTGCTTTGCGCGCAGCGACGCAAGGCCTGATCACCTTCCTGACTTACGGCCTGGGCATGTTTGTCGGCTCCTGGATGTCCGGGTTGGTTGTAGACACCTATGCCACGACCGGCGCCCACGACTGGCACGCGATCTGGCTGATCGCCGGTGGCTGCGCCGCGCTCGTCCTGGTGCTGTTCGTACTGATGTTCAAGGACCGCAAAGGCACGGTCGGCAACCCCGTCACCGTTACCGACTGATCCCAACTTTCTCCTGCTTCAACCTGACCGCCCCAGAGAAAACGACATGATGATGACTCGCAGGCAGTTCCTGACTCGATCCGCCCTTTGCGGCAGCGCCGCGTGGTTGGCCACCAGCATGCCCGGAAAAATTCTCGCCGCCGCCGCCCAAGGCAAGCCGCTCGGTATCCAGCTGTATATGGTGCTCAAGGCGTACCAGGACGATCCGAACGGCGCGCTCAAGACGCTCAAGGCCATCGGCTACACGGAAATCGAAGCCATTGTCACCAGCACGGCCAAGACCCTGCGCGATCAATTAAACGGCGCCGGCCTCGCCTGCCCCAGCTTGCACTTCGACAGCCTCGGCATCGATCCCGGCATTGAGGCCGCGCATACGCTCGGCACGAAGTACATCGTCAGCAGCATGCTGCCTTCAATTATGCAGAAGGAGCAGGCCGCCAAGGGCCAGAACGCACCGGAACCGACCTACTCCCTCGACGAGGCCAAGCGCACTGCGGAGTACGCCAACCGGATCGGCGAGAAGGCCAAGAAGGCAGGACTTCAGTACGCCTACCACAATCATCATCTGGAATTTACCGACGTCGGCAACGGGCAGACCTTCTACGACGTGCTGCTCAAGGAAACCGATCCGCACCTGGTCAAGTTCGAACTCGATTGCGGCTGGGTCCATATCGGCGGCAAGAATCCTGCCGACATTTTCCAGGCCAATGCCGGCCGCATTCCGCTGATGCACGCGAAGGATTTCCTGGCCTCCCATACGGACAAGGATTTCCCCGGTGCCGAACTCGGGCGCGGCACGGTCGACTACAAACCGATCATGGCGGCGGCGGACAAGGCCGGGCTGAAACACTGCTTCGTCGAACAGGAGGGCCCCTTCGCGCGCATGAGCCAGCTCGACGCCGCGCGTATCGACTACGCCTACCTGCGTCCACTGCGCTGAACGGCGCGTCTTTCTACTGATCGTTACCTTGCATCAAGGGACCCGCATGGAAAAGAACACATACGACGCCATCGTCGTCGGCACCGGCGTCAGCGGCGGCTGGGCGGCTAAAGAACTGACCGAGAAGGGGCTCAAGACCCTGGTGCTCGACCGCGGCCCCATGGTCAAGCACGGCGATTACCCCACGGCGATGAAGGCACCGTGGGAGCTGCCTTATGCCGACGAACCCACGCGGGAGGACATCGCGCGCCACCCCATCCATACGCGCCCCTCCTTCTACGGCATCACACAGTCCACCAAGCATTGGTTCGTCGACGACCTCGATAATCCTTATGAGGAAACCCGGCCGTTCGACTGGTTCCGCGGCTATCACGTCGGCGGTCGCTCGCTGATGTGGGGTCGGCAGAGCTATCGCCTCAGCCCGATGGATTTCGAGGCCAACGGCAAAGAAGGCGTCGGCGTGGACTGGCCCGTCCGCTACGAGGATGTGGCGCCCTGGTACGACTACGTCGAGAACTTCATCGGCGTCAGCGGCTCGATCGAACACCTGCCGCAGCTCCCGGATGGTGATTTCCTGCCTCCGATGGAGCTGACCAACGTAGAGAAGGATTTCCGCGACAAGATTGCCGCCAAGTTCGGTGGCCGCAAGCTGATCATCGGCCGCACAGCCAACCTTTCCGGGCCGCTCAAGCACGACAAGAGCCCGCAGCGCGCGCCCTGCCAGTATCGCAATCTATGTATGCGTGGCTGCCCCTACGGCGCCTACTTCAGCAGCAACTCCTCTACCCTGCCGGCAGCGGAGAAAACCGGCAACATGACCATGGTGACCAACGCCATCGTCTACGAGCTGATCTACGACAACGCCAAAGGCAAGGCCACTGGCGTACGTGTGCTGGACGCCGAAACCGGCCACCAGACCGAGTACTTCGCCAAAGTCATTTTCATGTGCGCGTCGACCTTCGGTAGCACGCATATCCTGCTGCACTCCACCTCCAGCCGCTTCCCCAACGGCTTCGGCAACGACAGCGGCGAGCTCGGCCACAACATCATGGACCACCTGTTCGGCAGCGGTGCGCACGCGCTGGTCGACGGCCACGAGGACCGCTACTACACCGGCCGCAGGCCCAACGGCTTCTACATTCCGCGCTACCGCAACATCGGCGGCGATAAGCGCCAGTACCTGCGCGGCTACGGCTATCAGGGCGGCGCGAGCCGCCGCGACTGGACGCGGCTGGTGGATACACCCGTGCTCGGCGACGAGCTGAAGCGCGCCGCGCAAACACCCGGCCCCTGGACCGTCTCAATGATGGGCTTTGGCGAGATGCTGCCCTCCCATCGCAACAAGGTCACCCTGGACACCAGCCGCAAGGACAAATACGGCATGCCGGTGCTGAACTTCGACGCAGCGCATGAAGAGAATGAGCTGATGATCGGCAAGGAGATCATCAACGATGCGATGGAGATGCTGACCGCCGCCGGCTATCGCGACGTGAAATCGTTCAAGATCGAGGCCAACGTCGGCGCCGGCATCCATGAAATGGGCACCGCACGCATGGGCCGCGACCCGAAAACCTCGGTGCTCAATGGGTGGAACCAGATGCATGCCTGCAAGAACGTCTTCGTCACCGACGGCTCGTTCATGGCCTCCTCCGGTTGCCAGAACCCGTCGCTCACCTACATGGCGATGACCGCGCGCGCGGCCGCCCATGCCGTGGAAGAACTCAAGCGCGGCAACATCTGAGGAGAGACGCCATGAATCGTCGCGAATGGTTGAAATGCATGTCCGCGCTGGCTGTGGGCGCCGTGGCCGCGCCGTCGCTGCTGGCCGTGTTCGACGCCCACGCCGCCGCGCAGAACGGCGGCGCCACCCCGCAATTCTTCAGCAAAGCGCAGGGCGACCTGGTGGCCGCGGTGGTGGACATCATCATCCCGCGCTCCGATACGCCCGGCGCGGTCGATGCGGGCGTGCCGCGCTTCATCGACCAGATGTTCAAGGACGTCTATACCCCCGAAGAGCAGCAGCGCTACCTCCACGCGCTGGCTGCATTCGAGAAGGAGAGCGGCAAGCCGTTCCTCCAGCTTGATGCAGCGCGACGCAAGGCGCTGGTCGTCAAACTGCACGAACAGGCGCTGGCCAAGGGCAAGGATCTCGAACCGGCCTCGGCACCCGCCTTCGTGCTGATGACCAAGAAGCTGGCCATGCTGGGCTTCTTCATGTCCGAGCCCGGCTGCACGCAGGTGCTGCAATACGCGGCCGTGCCCGGCGGTTACCAGGGCGATATTCCACTGTCGAAGGCGGGCAACGGCAAGGCCTGGGCGGTCGAAACGGTCCTGAGGATCTGACGCATGAAGACACTCAAAGGGCCGGGTATTTTCCTCGCCCAGTACGCGGGCGACGCTGCGCCGTTCAACACGCTGCCTGACATCGCTCGTTGGGCAGCGTCGTTGGGTTTCGTTGGCGTGCAGATTCCCTCCAACGACAAGCGCCTGTTCGACCTCGAACAGGCGGCGGCGAGCAAAACCTATTGCGACGACATCGCCGGCATGCTGGCTGAACACGGGATCGCAGTGACTGAGTTGTCCACGCATCTGCAAGGGCAGTTGGTAGCGTCGCACCCCGCTTATGACCGCTTGTTCGACGGCTTTGCACCCGCCGCGCTGCGCGGCCATACACAGGAACGCCAAGCCTGGGCCGTGCAGCAACTTAAGCTTGCGGCAACGGCGAGCAAAAATTTGGGGTTGTCCGCGCATGCGACCTTCTCCGGCGCACTGGCATGGCACTTGTTCTACCCCTGGCCGCAACGCCCGGCCGGGCTGATCGAAGAGGCTTTTGCCGAACTCGGCAAACGCTGGCGCCCGATCCTCGATGCCTTCGACGAAGCCGGTGTCGATGTCTGCTATGAACTGCATCCCGGTGAGGACCTACATGACGGCGCTACCTTCGAGCGTTTTCTCGATGCCGTCGGACACCACCCGCGCGCGAACATCCTTTACGACCCCAGCCACATGGTCCTCCAGCAGCTGGACTACCTCGAATTCATCGACTTCTATCACGAGCGCGTCCGCGCCTTCCACGTGAAAGACGCCGAGTTCCGGCCGAACGGACGCTCCGGCGTCTACGGCGGCTATCAGAGCTGGATCGACCGCCCCGGGCGCTTCCGTTCACTGGGTGACGGGCAGATCGATTTCGGCGCGGTCTTCAGCAAAATGGCGCAGTACGACTATCCGGGCTGGGCTGTACTCGAATGGGAATGCTGCATCAAGGATGCTCAGCAGGGCGCGAAAGAAGGTGCGGCCTTTATCCGCGACCACATCATCAAGGTCACCGATCGCGCGTTCGACGATTTTGCCGCGACCGGCTCCAATCGCACGTTCAATCGCCAAGTGCTGGGGCTCGAATAACTATGTCCACCGATTCCCGAGGCATCACCCGCCGCGCAGCGCTTGGCCAGATCGCTGCCGCCGCAGCGTTCGGCGCCACATCGCTGCTGGTGTCCGCCGAAACTACTGCCGGCAAGTCTGCATCGGCGAAGGCGACGCCCGGCCGCCTCAAGCAATCCCTCAGCCGCTGGACCTCCAAGGCGCCCCTTCCCGAATTATGCAAGCGCCTCCAGGCCATTGGCTTTGCCGGCGTCGACCTACTGTATCCGGACGAATGGTCGGTGGTGAACGACAGCGGCCTGTCCGTTTCCATGGGCTATCCCAAGCTGGTCTCTCCCGATCGTCGCGAGAGCTTCATCGCAATGGGCTTCAACGACCCGGCCAACCACGCCACGTTGCTGAAGGAATTGGAGGCGACCATCCCGCTCGCCAAGCGCGCCGGCGTGACCAACCTGATCACCATGTTCGGCAACCGCAAGGCGGGCATCGACGAGCGCGCAGCCGTCGATAACTGCGTGGCGGGGCTTTCCAAAATCGCACCTTATGCCGCCGAGAACGGCATCACCCTCTGTGTGGAATTGCTCAACAGCAAGGTCGACCACCACGGCTACCAGGGTGATCACACTGCGTTCGGCGTTGCCGTGATGAAGGGCATCGGCTCGCCCAACGTCAAACTGCTCTACGACATCTATCACATGCAGATCATGGAAGGCGACGTGATCCGCACCATCCGCGACAACATCCAGTGGATCGGGCACTTCCATACGGGTGGCGTGCCGGGGCGACACGAGATCGATGGTACCCAGGAGCTCAACTACCACGCCGTCGCCAAGGCGATCGCGGATCTGAATTACCAGGGCTTCATCGCGCACGAATTCATGCCGGCACAGCCCGATCCATTCGCCTCCTTCGCCGAGGCGTTCCAGATATGCACGGTCTGATGTTCTAGTGGATATCAGCAACACCGGTTGTTTGCTCCCTCCCCTGCTCGCAGGGGAGGGCTGGGGAGGGGTAAGTACTTGAGACAGCGCTTCCGTGTGAGCTTTTCGCAAGGGCTCACCCCCTCCCAACCTCCCCCTGCGAGCAGGGGGAGGAGCAAATCGCTTGTTACCCAGACCGCACTGATCAGCTCATTGGGGATGCTTATGAAACGACGAATCGCGATTGCCTTTGTTCCACTCGTGTTCGCATTGCCCACATGGGCACAGACCGCCCCCACCGCAGCGCAACCCACCGACCCCAAAGCCACCGAACAGTGGGAGCCAGTGCCCAAGGTCGTGATGCCGGGCAAACAGGATGGTGCGCCGCCCGCTGATGCCGTCGTGCTATTCGACGGTCGCGGCCTCGATCAGTGGGAAGCTTCCAAGGACCATTCGCCCGCACGCTGGAAAGTGCATGACGGCGTAGTGACGGTCGACAAGGCTACGGGAAACATCCAGACCAAGCGCCGCTTCAAGAACTATCAGCTGCACCTGGAATGGCAGGTCCCCAAGGACATCACCGGCGAAGGCCAGGCACGTGGCAACAGCGGCCTGTTCGCGGCATCGACCGGGCCGGCCGACGAAGGCTACGAAATCCAGATTCTCGATTCGTGGAACAACAAGACCTACGTCAACGGACAGGCCGCCAGCGTCTACAAACAGACGCCGCCCCTGGCCAATGCCATGCGCCCGCCGGGCGAATGGCAAACCTATGACGTGATCTGGACGGCACCAGTGTTCGCCGCCGACGGCACGCTGAAATCACCAGCCTACGTGACGCTGTTCCACAACGGCGTGCTGGTACAGAACCATACCGAGCTTGCCGGGGAAACCGTCTACATCGGCAAGCCGAAATACGTGGCGTACGCCGACGCCCCCATCAAGCTCCAGGCGCACGGCGACCACTCGAAGCCCATCAGCTTCCGTAATATCTGGGTGCGGCCGCTGGACTGAGCGCATCGCCGCCATTGCATGAGGGCCATTACCAGCTCTCATGTCGTGATTAAAGCGGAAGTATCTCGACTGGAAAGCAGCGCAGGCATTTTTGCGGCGCTTCTCACACTCCCGCTGACTTGCTTCAACCTGTCGAAAAAAATCACCGCCATCGGGAGGCGGTGATTTCCCTCATTCCAAGAGCAGATGCGCAACGCCGCAGGTGCTATCGATCACCATGAACCGCACATCACCCTGCCTTTAGTTGGGTGCTCGACGCATGGCATTCCGTAATACCTTCCGCACCCCACTCCCCCGCATCCCCTCTTCACGGAAAATGCATGTCGACCTCTATCCTCACGCCAAGCGGCCTGCGGTTCTCTCGCGTAGTGACGCGCGAACCGCATGCCGTTGGCGCGCACTGCCATATCCGCCAGTTTCGCCACACCGACTTTGGACAGGCCATGAGTCCCCTGGTGTTGGCCGATCATTTCGTGATGACAGGGCCGACGTTCGAGCTGCATCCGCATGCGGGCATGTCGGCAGTAACCGTGTTGTTCGAGGAAACCCAGGGCTGGATGAGCAGCCATGACAGCGTGCATAACGATCACCGCATCGAGCCAGGCGACCTGCACTGGACGCTGGCAGGCAAGGGCATCGTGCATACCCAGCAGCCGGAAGGCGAGCACGCCCGACTCGATGGCTTGCAGTTGTTCGTCAACCTGCCAAAACGGCTCAAGCGCATCGAACCCGCCACGATGTTGATACAGGCAAACGATGTACCCGTTATCGAGGCACCAGGTGTGCGCATGCGCGTGCTAGCCGGCTCGCTGGGTGGCAGGACATCCCCTCTTCCGACCCCCGAGCCCATTCTGATCGTGGATGGTCGGCTCGATGCCGATGCCTGCGTCAATCTCCCGCTGCCAGCAGGCTGGAGTCTTTGGCTGTATGCCAGAGACGGCGATCTGACCGCGCTGGGACTCGGCGCAGCGGAAGGTGACAAGGCAGTGGTGCTGCCCTCCGGCGCAGCCACCGTCATCACGGCCGAGAGCACAGGGACAGTGCAGGTGCGCGCTTCGGCGAGTGAAGTGAAGCTTGGCGTCAAGTTCGTGGCCATCGCGGGTCCTGCGATCAACGAACCTATCGTGCAGAAGGGACCCTTCGTGATGAACAGCCACGACGAGATAGAACAAGTGACCGCCGACTATCACGCCGGGCGGTTCGGTACCGTGAAGCCTTTTACCAGTGGCACGCCGTGAATTCGACTGACCGAGGCGCAATATGACTACCGCGACAGAGACCATGCACGACGTTGACTATGGCCAGCTCCAGCACCACGCCTTCCAGCGATCGGTGACCACCGGCCACGGCTTCGAGGAAACGCTTCAGCTCGTACGCGAGGCACTCCAGGAGGCCGACTTTTGGATCATCCACGAGATCGATCCGCAGATGCTGCTGAAGAAAGGCGGCTATGCGATCCATCAGACATGGCAGATTCTCTTCTTCCATCCGCGCTACATGGTCCGGCTGCTCGGCCTCGATCCTTCAGCCTTGCTGGAGGCGCCGCTGAAGATCGTCGTGATGGCCGACGAGGCGGGCAAGGTCACCTTGCGCTGGCTCGATCCAGAAGCGTTGCTCTCGAAATACGCCGTGAGCGGCCTGCTCGAACTCGGGCGCGAGTTTGACCAAACTTACACGGCGATAAGCGCTAAGGTCGGTGCCGGCCTTTGATCCGTCGGCATGCGGGCCATAACCTCCGAGGTTATTGCTCGCATGCCGTGCACACGCAAGCATGCATTGATGTCGACGCCCCACCCTGGCCCGATGTACCCACGGAGTAAACGCGCTGTGCGACCGACCATGCTTTTGTCCATGTTGTTACTGACTTTCGGCCTGAGCCTGCCTGCAGCGGGCACAGAATCACTCGCCACCACCAGTTCGCTCGACCATGTGCTGCTATGGGGCCGCGATATGGATCAGACGACGGCGGTCATGGCGGTCAAACTCGGATTCCAGGTCAGGCCAGGAAGAAATCCTTCTGGCGTGATTAACCGTTTTGTGCGGATGCCCGACCGCAGCTATCTGGAACTGGAAAGCATCACTCGGCCAGACGCCGACATGGATCCCGGCAGCCGCGCGGACCAGGTCGCATTGCATGGCGGCCCTGGTGCCCGGACTTTTGGCCTGCGCTCCTCGACACTGGAACAGGCCCGCACGCTCCTGCAACAACAAGGCTTGAATCCTACCGCCATCTTCACGTCATCGCCCACAGACCCCGATGGCGAAGGTCCGTCGAAGCCACTGCGCTGGCGCCTTTTCGCATTCGATAAACAGCCGCTCTCGAGCAGTCTGTTCTTTATCGATTACCCGCTGAGCCCCACCTCGCCGGCCCGTATCGCAGATGACCGGATTTTGCGCGAGCATCCCAACAGTGCGCGCGAAGTATCCGAGTTCTGGCTGCTGTCGTCGGATGCTGATGCGGACCGCAAGCAATTCGAGCGGATGGGATTCAAGGGCGCTACGCCGATACGGCTCTCGCAGTTAGCCGCGCGCGGGTATGCGGTACCAGTCGGGCAGAAGCGTGTCCTTCTACTTCAACCGGATGGCGCGGGGCGCGCTGCCGACGCGCTGCGCAACGGAGGGCCGCAGGTGCTGGGTGTCAGCATTGGCGTCGCGGACATCGACCGGGCCAAGCGATGGGTCGAGCGCGGCTACGAAAAGTACATCACGGGGTACGACGGATTGCTGGGCCGCTCATTCCTGGCGCCGACGCAGGACGACCTTGGCCTTCTGATCGAATTCCACGCCCTGCCCGATGACATCACCAAACATGCCCGCATTGCCGCCGGGCACACCGACTGAAGACTCAGGCTTCGGACGCCGCCAGCCGGGCACACACGGCGGCGGTGTGGTCGTCCGCGGGAAAAGCGCATTCGATCCGCAACTCGTCGAGCGTGACGTCGCGTGGCATGGAAAATGTGGTGATGGTTTCGAAGAAGCGCAGTTCGCCTTCGTCACTGCGAAAGACGATGGTCAGCACCGGGTCGGGCTCGTTCTTCAGATCGCGGAAGCGCCAGCTGGCCGGTACGTCGGGATACTGAAGTATCTCGTTCAAGAGTTGCTGCGACCGCTGATCGGACGGAACGGAAGCAAGCTGCTCATGAAGGTGGTGGATAAATTTCTCCGCCACCTCCGGCCAGTTGGCCATGACGGAGCGGAAATCTTTCGGGTCGAACACCTGATGCAGCAGATTGGCGTGCGGACTCTCGCGACCTTGCATCAACAGGCGGTTGATCCTCACGGCGGCCTGGTTGGTCATCAGCACGTTCCAGTGCCGGTCCAACACGAAGGCCGCATACGGCTCCTGGTGCGCCAGGATCAATTCAATCGCCTGCCGCATGCGGCCGAGCGCAGGCGTAGCCAGCGGATTCTCGGCGTACTCGGGCGCGTAGCCACCAGCGAGCAGCAATGTATTGCGTTCGCGCAGCGGAAGCTTGAGCGCCTTGGCCATGCGGCAGACCATCTCGCGGCTCGCCTGCGCCTTGCCTGTTTCAACGTAGCTCAGATGCCGCGCCGACATATCCGACTGCAAGGCGAGTTCGAGCTGGCTGATTCGCCTTGCAGCCCGCCATTCGCGGAGCAAAGCCCCGATCGGTGGAGGTGGCGAACGTTCACTCACAGGGTTCGGGGATTTCATGTCGGCGACATAGGCAAGGTTTGACGCATTAGACGGGGTTTGCCCACGAGCCGCAATTCGAATGTCGCGGCGAGCACCCGTGCGGCAAACCGCAACACGGATCACAGATGCATGATTTTACGGTGCCGTGCGAATACGGCTGTCATGAAAGGCGCCAAGCATCACCGCGCCCAATGGCGGGCGCCGACAGGCCATGCATCCATGAAGGGAACTTACCGCGCGGCATTGAGTGCCGCTTTGCTGATTGTTGCGACCTGCCCCATGGGCGCCGCAGTAGCCACCACCTACACCAGCGCGAACCTGATCGTCGGTGGCGATGGCGAGGCGGCCGCCTGCTCGCCCGACTGGAACGCCGTCACTACAGTGCCTGGCTGGACGGTACTTCATGGCAACCCCAGCGTTGTCTGCTACACCGCGGCCAGTTTTTCCACGCCCAACGCGCAGGCGCAAGGCAAGGCCTTTCTTGCCGATGGTCCGTACGGCGACTCCACGCTGCAGCAGCGCGTAGATGTATCAGCCGCGAGCACCGCGATCGACACGGGCACCACGACCTATACGCTTTCCGGCTGGCTGGGCGGATACGGCATCTACAGCGCCCATACCGTGCTGAGCGCGACCTTTCTCGATGCCAACGGTCAGCCGATTGGCGCATCGGCAGCGGTGCCCACGGTGACGGCGTCCGATCGCGGTTACAAGAACGCCTTTTTGCAGCGAGCGATCAGCAATGCGGTGCCGGTAGGAACGCGTTCGATTTCTGTGCTGCTGCGCTTTGTGGATACCAGCGCCTCCTACAACATCGGCTATGCCGACAACGTGTCATTGACGCTTTCCACGCCAGTGCCGGCGCCGGCGCTCACCTCTCCAGCCTCGAACGTACCGGCGTATGACCATGTCTTCATCGTCATGATGGAGAACACCACCTACAGCCAGGTCATCGGCGACACCACCGACGCGCCCTTCATCAACAGCCTGGCCCAGCGCGGCACGCTGCTTATGAATTCAAGCGGCACCTATCACCCCAGCGACGAAAACTATCTCGCCATCGCCGGTGGCGATAATTTTGTGCAGGGAGCGATCTATTACCCGAACATCCATGTCGCTGCTCCGCATCTCGGCGATCGCCTGGAAGCCATGGGCAAGACCTGGAAGGCGTACGAGCAAGGCATGGGCACGCCGTGCAATACCAACAAGAACTACGACTCGTACTACGCGCCCGACGATGCACCGTTTATCAACTTCACCAACATCAGCAACGACGCTGCGCGTTGCCAGGCGCACCTGGTGGATCTGAGCCAGCTCACCAGCGATCTGCAAACCGCGGCAACCACGCCGAACTTCGCCTGGCTGGCCGCCGATGATTATTACGATGGCGAAGCCTCGGGCAACGGCTCTTCGGCAAGCCTGAAAGTACAAGATGGCTGGCTGCAGCAGACCCTGCAACCGATTCTCAACTCGCCGGCATGGACCGGCCAACGTTCGCTGCTGATCCTGACCTGGGACGAGTCCGCGGATAAGTCCAACAGTTCCGGCAATCACATCGCGACCATCCTGGTCGATTCGCGGGGCGCGGTACGAGCCGGCTACGGCAGCTCCGTCAGCTACAACCACTTCCATGTCGGCCGCACCATCGAACAGGCACTTGGTCTCGCCTCGTTGACCGCAAACGACACCTACGCCGCGCCGATCAACGACGCCTTTGCACCCGCCGCACCGCCACCGCCGGCACCGACGCTGTCCACCACGACGGTCACCGTGCCGCAAGGTGGCCGCATCGTGTTCGACTATGCGACCACCGGCGCCAAGCAAAGCACCACCAACTGGGTGGGCATCTACAACGCCGGCAACACGCCGGGGTCGCAGTCGTCGATCACCTGGCAATACGTGCCCACCGCCAACGGCAACGTGGCGTTCGACACGTCCGCGCTATCGCCCGGCAACTACACCGCCTGGTATCTCTACAACGATGGCTACGGCGTGTTGAACGGCCCGGTCAGCTTTACCGTATCGCTCTAGTCCGTCTTGCCGGGATCGCGGCGCGCCGTGGTCCCGGCAACCGCATCGCCTGCTTCATGACGTAACGTCTAACCTCACATTCGTTGCGATTGCCGAGAACATCTCTGGTGGACCGCAATGCTTTCCGGCATTTCGGTCAGCCAGGCCATCGCCACTGGCAACTATCAATAACGACGGTGAGCTCGCCCGCAAAAGTACCGAAGCAGGCAAAGGCAGGCTTGGGATCAACCTTCAACGGCTTCGCCTTCGGATCAGAACGGGCCGCAAGATCGGCCAACTGTTGTAGCGCATCACGTATCTCGCACAACTGGTGATGCGCTGATTCGGGTAGGACGTAGTGCCACGCGATGGGTTGCGAGCTGCGTGTGGTGCGGACCATAGCGATATCTCCTCGATGTAGGCACAGTCGTTTCGCCCAGGTGCGGCACATCGTGCGCAACGCACAACGTGCCGCAGGGCGATCACAGGACTCAAGGGCTCACCAACGGCTCATGCGTGAGCATCGGCGCGGTGTGATTGAAGAAGTGGATTGCAGCGACGGCCCTTTCCATCGATGCACACGGCAACGCGCCGGGTGCATCGGCATCAGCGGATTCGCATGGAAACGGCAGCGCCGCGGTTCCTCAATCGTGTTCGCTGATAACGCGAACGGCCCGGTTTATCGGTGAGGGTGCCGCCGAGGGGTTTGGCGGGCGAGCAAGTACCGTATGATCTGGCTTAGCCATATCAACTCCACGTTAGTTGGTTTGGCTAGCGAGTCAGGGGTGTTCCTAGCACCTCTGGCTCGCGCTTCTACACTGCATCATTGCAATGGTTGCTTGCGTCGACGTGAAACAGACTCCGCAAGCAACGGAACGAAGCTAGCAAAAGATCAAATGGACGTCTGTAGGGATTGGCCTGCATGGCATATGCAAAACATGTCAGCTGCTGATCGCGCGACTATCTATGGCGTGGGTTTCGCTGAGTTGCGGGTCGCCATAGATAGCTAAGCAACGCTGGTCGCCCGCTTAACTACTTCCGCCCCCTTTTGCTCAGACTTTCCTTACCAGTATCGTCCGGGTCACGATGCGAGACAGTTCCTGGATAACTGTGGGCTAGACGAACATGAAAAGGCGAAATTCGCTTGCGGGAACTGGATGAGACGACTGGGTGAGGGTGGCCGCGCACGCAGTTCCATTGACGTCGTTGCCGCACCACGTATTTCAGGCAACCGAACGAACGACGCCCCCATCGACTCGCAGTGCAGCACCTGTAGTCGCAGAAGCCTGTGCCGAGCAGGCATATACCACCATGTTCGCGACCTCTTCGGTGGTGGCGAAGCGGTTGATCAGCGTCGTCGGGCGCGCGGTGTTCAGGAACTGTTGCTCAGCTTGCTCCTGCGTGATGCCCTGCTCCTGCGCCGTCGACTTCATCCAGTTGGACAAAATCTCGGAGTTGGTTGGGCCCGGCAGCACAGCATTGACGGTGACACCCGTACCCGCAACGAGCTCGGCCAACCCGCGCGAGACGGCCAGTATCGCCGTCTTGGTGACGCCGTAGTCGATCATTTCCTTCGGGATGTTCAGCCCGGATTCGCTGCTGATAAACACCACGCGTCCCCAGCCGTTCGCCGTCATTTTCGGTACGTAATGGCGTGCGGTACGCACGCCACTCATCACATTGAGCTGGAACAGGTCGAGCCATTCGCCGTCGTCTTGATCAAAGAAATTGTTCAGACGTGCGGTGCCGGCGTTGTTGACGAGAATGTCCGCGTCCGGCGCTTGCGCGAACAGAGCCGCGCAGCCTTCTGCCGTGGCGACGTCCGCGGCGACGCCGGTCAATTCGGCTTTCGGCAACAAGGCGCGCATCTCGCGCAACGCGGCATCGACGCGTTCCTGCGTGCGTCCGTTGACTACCACCGACGCGCCTGCACGCGCCAGCCCTTCGGCAATCGCGCGGCCAATGCCGGCGGTGGAGCCCGTCACGATCGCCTTGCGTCCCTTGAGTTCGATATGCATGGAATTTCTCTCCGATTGAGGAATGGTCAGCCCGCCTGCTTCGCCACTCCTGATTAGTGTCGAGTCTCAGCCGGGCGAATGCTTGCCTTCCCTGCTCGCGAGAAAGCGCTTCCAGGAGAGGTTTTCGCAAGGGCTTACCCCTCCCAACCTCCCCCTGTCCCACGGGACTAGCTTCGCGTCGCGAGCAGGGGGAGGAGCTAACAACGCCCGGCTGAGACTCGACACTAATCAGGTCGCCGCTTGCGCTTCCGCCGCCCGGGCGAGGCGCTCAACCCAGTCTTGGTGATAGCGATACAGCGCGCCGGGATGCTGGCGTCCGATCACGTCGAGAAAGAACTCGCCTTGCT
The DNA here is from genome assembly GCF_900114495.1 of Dyella sp. OK004. Lineage (GTDB taxonomy): Bacteria > Pseudomonadota > Gammaproteobacteria > Xanthomonadales > Rhodanobacteraceae > Dyella_D. The sequence continues at coordinate 104,574 of NZ_FOZI01000002.1, forward strand.
GCGTTTCCTCGGTCAACACGTGGCAACCGTCGTCCGTGGGCGTGATGACCCAGCCATGGTAGGCACTCGAACCGGTTTCATCGCCATCGACGGTCGTGGTCCACGCCAGCCGGCGATTCGGTACGCATTCGGTCACCACCAACGACATGGGATAGCCGACCGTCACTCGGTGGTAGCGCGTGCCCAGTGCCAATTCCGATTCCCCGGACAGGATTTTCACTTGATCTTCGGCGGGAAAGTAACGCGACCAACGCTCTGCATCGACCAGTAGCTTCCACACCACTTCCGGTGGCGCTTTCACATCAATGTCATTGAGCGCGTAGATCGCCGAAATTTTCGGATCGTAACGCTCGGGCCAAATCACTTTGTCGATCATGTTCATCATCCCGATACCTAGGCGCGCGGCTTCTCGCGGGCGACTGCAACCTCGGAGAGGGCTTTGAGCAGCTTTTCGTGAGTGAGCCAGAAAATGTCTGGCGCCTGCCTGGCCAATTCGATCCAGTGCTGACCTTGCATCGTTTCTTCGGTCCACAGATGGCAGCCGTTGGCCGTGGGCGTGATGATCCAGGCGTGATAGGCCTTGGAGTTCTCGGCGACCTTCGGGTAGCCACCCCAGGCGATGCGCGTCATCGGCTCGAACTCCTGCACCGATGCGTAGACGTCCTGCCCTGCCAGATTCGTCTCGAAGCGCGTACCTGCGCCGAAGCGCTTGTGACCGTCCAGCAGCTGCAGATGCTGGACGCCGGGATAGAAGCTCGGCCACGCATTGGGATCGGTGAGCAACGACCAGATCGTCTCGACCGAAGCGGCGACTTCCAGCTCATTGGTAAAGTGAATCGGCGAGCGGCTAGGTTTCATTGCTTCGGGCCATTTGATGGTTTCGTACATGGTTTTCTCTTGAAGGGTGTGTGATGAATTGCCAGGTTCGCTTTAGTCGGGCTTGACCAAATTCTGGAAAATGAGCGGCGCCCAACTTCGTCCGCGTGCCTGTACGAGCGCGCCGCCTTCAGCGAGCTTGCCCAGCCATACCGACGCAAAGCCGAGGTGTTCGGCCAAAGCCGCCACTGGCGGCACTGCGCTGTCGTCGTCGCTGGCGAGGAACACGACGCGGCGCCCGCCTTCGACGTTCGGATCGGCGGCCAGCAAGCCAGCAGGCAGATGGTTGAAGCCCTTCACGAATTTGGCGCCAGAGAACGCCTTGGCGATGACGGAGGAGGACGGCATGCCGCCCAGTTCTTCGACGGGCACGCCATACGCGTTGGTCGCGTCGATGACCGTCTTGCCTTGCCAATGGGCCAGCGCCTTGGCGACGGCTGGGTGTTCCCGAAACGGCACCGCGAGAATGATGACGTCGACCTGGAGAGCTTCCTGCAACGCCTTGGGGATGACTGTCTCGCCAATCGCCTGCGCTTGCGGTGCCAGTGCGTCGGGCGGACGCCGGCTAGCGACGGTCACTTGGATGCCCTTACGTGCGAAGGCGCGAGCGAGGGCTTGGCCCACTTCGCCGAAACCGATGATCGAATAATTCATGAAACCAATTCTTCTCAAAATTTGCGAAAAAATTTTGCGCGAGAAGGATGCTAATTAATGCGTCATTGAATGATAATAATGAAATTCTTCATAAGACTAATTCCAGAATAGAATGGATCGTTTTCACGAATTGAACGCCTTCATTGCCGTGGTCGAAACCGGCGGCTTTTCCGCGGCGGCGCGCAAAACGGGCGAATCCCAGTCTGCCGTCAGCAAGGCGGTGAGCGCGCTGGAAAAACGCCTCGGGGTGGCGCTGCTCCATCGCAGCACGCGGAAAGTGACGCTTACCGATCAGGGGCAGCGGTACTACGAGCGCACCAAACCGCTGGTTGACGAGATCCAGGTAGCAGACAGCGAACTGACCAGCAGCACGCTGGATGTCTCGGGCCTTGTCAGGATCGCTGCACCCTCGACGTTTGGCCGCCTGCACGTGCTGCCGCTGATTCCCGAACTGTTGTCGCGCCATCCCGGCCTGCGGGTCGATCTGGTGCTGTCCGATGCCGTAAGGGACATGGTGGAAGACCGGATTGACCTGGCCATCCGCGTGAGCCCTATCAACGACCCCGATTCCGTCGTACGGCACGTGGCCGATACCTCACTCGTCTGCGCTGGCTCTCGCCGCTACTTCGCGCAACATCGCATCCCGAAGACGCCTGCCGAACTCGCTGATCACAATTGCCTGGTTTATGGCGACATGACGGAGTGGCCATTCACAGGACCGGAAGGTAGATTCAGCGTGCCGGTCAACGGCAATCTTTCATCCAACAGCGTCGAAACGATTCTGGCTGGCGTACTGGCCGGCGTAGGCATCGGCATGTTTCATCGGGCTTCGCTTGTGAAAGAGTTTCAGCATTCGGATGTGATCACGATTCTCGATGACTTCGTCAACGAGCCCAGGGGCGTCAGCCTTGTCTGGCCGAAGCGCCGGTTCGTGCCTACACGTGTACGACGCGCAACGGATTTCTTTGCGATGACACTTCCGCTACGCGTCTAGTTGGGAAGTTGAACAAGCACGATGCCAGACGTAGCTAATTGCATTTAACTGCCTCCGTCCCGCTCCCTAAACGTGTCAGCTGCTGATCGCGTGACTATCTATGACGGGTTTCGTTGAACTACGGTACTTCCAGGCCACCTTGCGTGGGATGGTCCACTCCATTCCCTTTTTGCATCTTGAGAGTAAATAAAGGAGTTGGATGTTGTGATCCCCTACGATCGAAAAATTGAAAGGTTGCGCCAACGCATTCCGTCATTCACCTGCATCGTCGGTTGCCACGATTGTTGCGGACCGGTAACGGCTTCCGCGGAAGAGGTCGCGCGGCTGCCGATCAAAACCGAAGAGGAACATGCCACGGCGTTGGCCGAACTGAGTTGTCCCTATCTGGGCAAGAACGGTTGCGAGGTTTACAACGAACGCCCGCCTATCTGCCGTCTGTTCGGAACGACGCCGCGCCTGCTTTGCCCGAATGGAAAGCGGCCGGTGTACATGATCGATACCAGGACCGAGGACGAGATCCACGCCTTCCTCAAACAAACGCGGCAAGTGCTGTTGTAGAACCAGCGACTGTCATCGCGGGAAGCAGCTACCGAAAACTCACACCGGCAGCGCCGTAGTCTTCTTCACCGTGCGCAACGCCAGCGTCGATTGCACGCGCACCACGCCAGGCAGCTGGGTGAGGATGTCGGTGTGGATGCGCTCGAAATCGGCGGAGTCGGCGTAGGCCACGCGCACCATGTAATCCGCCGCACCGGCGAGCAGACAGCATTCGGTGACTTCAGGATGGCGCTGGATCGCCGCCTCGAACGCGTCGAGTGCGGCGCGGCCTTGCTGGTCCAGCGTGACCAGCACGAAGGCGGTGCCCGGCAGGCCGGCGGCCTTCTCATCCAGGAGCATCACGTAGCGCGAAATCAGGCCGCGCTCCTCGAGCAACTTCACCCGGCGCAGGCAGGCCGAGGGCGACAGATTGATCTGCAGGGCAAGCTCCATATTGGTCAGGCGCCCGTCCTGCTGAAGCAGCTGGAGGATCGCCCGATCTCGCTCATCAAGGGACGGATCGGCGCGCAGCATAAAATTCCAATGAAATAGGATTAGTCGTGGTTAAAATTCTACACATGAGCGCCTATAGACACCAAATGAGCGAGAAATTGCTCAACACACCGTTCATACTGCTGCGTCTCCGGCACCCTATGCCGCCGGTTTTGCAACCCTCCCACTAGCGAGAGAAATCCAGTCATGCGCATCGGTGTGCCGAAAGAAATCAAGAACCACGAGTACCGCGTAGGCCTTATCCCGTCGTCCGTGCAGGAGTTGGTGCACCACGGCCACCAGGTTCTGGTGCAGGAAGGCGCTGGCCTGGGTGCGGGCATCACCGATGCTGACTACGTTGCTGCCGGCGCCACCATGGTGGGCAACGCCGACCAGATCTTTGCCGACGCCGACATGATCGTGAAGGTGAAGGAGCCGCTGGCTGTTGAGCGCAAGAAGCTCCGCAAGGGCCAGATCCTCTTCACCTATCTGCATCTCGCCCCCGATGCGGAGCAGACGAAGGACCTGATCGCCTCCGGCGCGGTCTGCATCGCGTACGAAACGGTCACGGCCGCCAACGGTTCGCTGCCGCTGCTGACCCCGATGTCCGAAGTCGCTGGCCGTCTTGCTCCGCAGGTCGGCGCGCATTCGCTGGAAAAGGCCCAGGGCGGCCGCGGCGTGCTGCTCGGCGGTGTGCCGGGCGTGCCGGCCGCTGAAGTGGTCATCCTCGGTGGTGGCGTGTCCGGCACCCATGCGGCGACGATTGCTGTCGGCATGGGCGCCAAGGTCACCGTGGTGGATCGCTCGGCCGACGCGCTCAAGCGTCTTGCCACGCAGTTCGGCACCTCGATCTCCACCGTGTTCTCCACTCGCTCGGCCATCGAAGAGCTGGTGCGCCGCGCCGACCTGCTGATTGGCACCGTGCTGGTGCCGGGCGCCGCAGCGCCGAAGCTGGTGACGCACGACATGGTGCGCACGATGAAGCCGGGTTCGGTGATCGTGGACGTGGCCATCGACCAGGGCGGTTGCGTGGAGACCTCGCACGCCACCACGCACTCCGATCCGACCTACGTGGTGGACGGCGTGGTGCATTACTGCGTCGCCAACATGCCGGGCGCCGTGGCACGCACCTCGACCTTTGCGCTGAACAGCGTGACCCTGCCCTTCACGCTCGCGCTGGCCAATAACGGCTGGAAGAAGGCGCTGGCGCAGGACGTCCATCTGCGCAACGGCCTCAACGTGTCAGAAGGCCAGGTGACCTGCGAGCCGGTGGCCCAGGCGCACAACCTGCCGTACGTGAAGGCGGAAACCGCGATCGGCCTGTAAGCCTCGCAAACGCGACCTCCCTGCCTTTGACGGCAGGGAGGTTGTGGCAAGTCAGACGCCCACTTCGCCTCGGATGGCTTCTGCGAACGGCACTCACGTGAACGCAAGCTTCGCGTAAGCATGAAATCGCACTGAACCCCTTCTGCTCGATGACACTTCCTGCGTCATCGACGCCCGACATGGCTCGTTCTCGTTATTGGCATCCGACGCCACCAACGAGGATTCCCCATGTCATTGCTCTCTCGCCCCTCAAGCAGAAAGACGCGTACTCGACTGGTGCGCGGACTGTTCGCGATCACGTTGCTGACGGCCGGTTTCGCCGGTCTGCCGCAGCCGGCCACCGCGGGTGTCTTCGTCTCGGTGACGGTCGCGCCGCCGCCGCTGCCGGTTTACGTGCAGCCCGTGATTCCCGCGCCTGGCTATATCTGGGTGCCCGGCTACTGGGCCTACGATGACGGCGACTATTACTGGGTGCCCGGCACCTGGATACTTCCGCCCTACTCCGGCGCGCTATGGACGCCAGGTTATTGGGGCTGGGGCGACGGCGTATACGTCTTCCATACCGGTTACTGGGGTCGGCACGTCGGCTTTTACGGCGGCATCAACTACGGCTTCGGCTACACCGGCATCGGTTATGCGGGCGGTTACTGGGACCGCGACCGCTTCTATTACAACCGCAGCGTCAATCACATCACCAACAACATCACCAACGTCTACAACAAGACGGTGATCAACAACACGACGATCAATAACACCACCATCAACCACACCAGCTTCAATGGTGGCCCGGGCGGTATCTCGGCGCGACCGACGCCACAACAATTGCAGGCACAGCGCGAGCAGCATGCCGGACCGGTGGCCGCGCAGCGCCAGCAGATGACGATGGCCAGCCAGAATCGTGCGATGCATGCATCGGTGAATCATGGTGTGCCGGCCATCGCCGCCACACCGAAGCCCGGCGTTTTCAGCGGACACGATGTGGTCGCGGCGACGCCCATGGCCGCCAACGCGCGCCCCGCCGCCATGCAAGGGCCGGCACATGCCGCTGCGCCAACAGCCTCGCCCATGAACGAGCGCGGTGCGCTGCGTTCCGCCAGCTTCGCGCCGCATAACAACGCGCCGCATAACAACATGGGTGCGAACGCTGCTGCACCGGCGGCGCCTCACGCTGCGTATTCGCCTGCCGCGAGCCACGCATCCAACATGGCACCGCGTCCGCAGCCAAACACCTACCGTGGCGAAGCGATGAGTCCGCGCAATCCTTATCAAGGTGGACATGCGGGCAACCGCACCGTCGCAGCGCCGCCCATGCATGCGTCGATGCCGCGACCTGCTTATCGACCGGCTCCGCCGATGCCATCGCCCCACCATCCACAAGGCGGTGGACGACCCGCACCGCAGGGGCAACCGGCAGCTCACGCTCCCGCGCCGCAGCATAATCATGGCGATCACGGCATGCATTGATAACGAAGCGCATGTGCTGCAAAGCCCGCCGATAGGCGGGCTTTGTTTTATCGGGCGCAGCGCCCGACGCATCGTCATGCGTTCACCTGTTGTGCACGGGGCCAATCCAGCCGCCCCTTCAGGTCAAAGACCTTTGCGGCGCTTTCGCTAATCGGCGCCATTCTTCGCGTTCCATTGACAACGGATCGCACAGATTTGCCGCCGCAAGAACTCGGCGCGCAAACAGGGGCCCCTTTTTCGCATAGGAGTGAGAAAGGGCAGGCTTGAACACAGTGCAAAGGGTTTGCATCCGCTAGCCATACGCCGCTTACAGGGATTCCGAAAAGCACTTCTGACGCCGTCGTCCAGAAACGACGGCTTAGTAGGGTGCACGCTTTTTCCCTGGAGCACTGAAGGCCCGGCGGACTGACGCATCCGGAGGATGTCATGCATCAGCGTCGTCTTGACCGTATGGATCGCCGCCCGCTGGCGAAAAGCATTTTTCTCGCCCTGGCGCCGATACTCGCCCTGTCCCTGCTAAGCGGTACCGCCCATGCGGCGTGTACGACGGCGGGTACCACCATCACCTGCGCCACCGGCTCCAGCACCAACAATCTCGCCGACAGCACCAATGGCGTGATCGTCAATGTGCAGACCGGTGCCGTGGTTAGCGCGCCGCCCCTTATCGGCGGCACCGCGATGACGCTGAGCGGCAATGGCATCACGCTGAACAATCAGGGCTCGATCGATCCCACGCTCAATAGCGGCGGACTCAGTCTGGTGATGGCCGGCGCGGTGATTGGCAATGCCTCCGGCAATGCGATCAGTGTCAACAATCTGAGCGGCGGCTCACTCAAGGGCATGTTCAATATTGCGTCGCTGTTCGGCTTCGGCGGCCAGGCGCTGGCGGTGCAGAACGGTACCAGCGGCACCACGACGATCCAGAACAGCGGCGCGATTGGCATGTCGCTTCTGGGCGTCGGCAATACCGCCGACGCCGCCGCCGTTGTGGCCTATGGTGGCAGCCAGGTGAATTTCACTAACGCGGTCGGCGGCACGATTGGCGGCCGCATCGGCTTTACCGCATCGGGCACTGGCGGTACCCACAACACCTTTCTCAACGCCGGCACCATCAACGGCAGTGTGCATCTCGGCGACACCGCCGCCGGCAACACCTTCACTGCGGTGTCCGGTTCGAGCGTGAACGCTAGTGGCGGCATCGCGGCGGCCGGCGTCATGACCGGCGTTACCGGCGTAAAGCTGGCCGCGGCGGGTACGGTCGATGCTGGCACGGGCGTTGGCAATATCCTGGCGCTGCAGAATTCCGCGGCGGGCCCCGGCTCGGGTACCGGCGGTGCGGTGACGACGATAAGCAGCGCGTCGTATCTCAATTTCCAGAACCTTACCGTCAACAGCGGCACCTGGAATCTGCAAGGCGCGCTGGTCAGCGGTAGTGCCACGCTCAACGACGGCCTGGTCAATTTCAACAATGCAGGTGTGTTCGGCAGCGGCCTGCTGAACGTCAATGGCGGCGCGATCGCCGCATCGACGATAGGGTTATCGCTGGCGAACAATGTGTCGCTCAACACCGGCAGCCTCACGCTCGGTGGCACCAACGCATTCGCGCTGGGTGGCGTGCTGTCGGGCGCTGGCGGACTTGCCGTCAATACCACCGCGCCGATCACGCTGAGCGGCGCCAATACCTTCAACGGTGGTGTGGCGCTTAATGCGGGCGGCTTGCTGCTGGGCAACGCCGGCGCACTAGGCAGCGGCAACCTGACCGTGGGTGGCGCCGCCACGCTCGATACGCTCGGGGCTTATAGCCTCGCCAACAATGTCACCGTCAACGCGGGCGGCACGCTGAATCTATTAGGCACCAATACGCTCAGCCTCAACGGCAGCGTTTCCGGCGTGGGCAATCTGACCAAGAGCGGTGTAGGCACCCTCACCTTGAATGGCACGAACACGCTAAGCGGCAATCTGTCGATCGCTGGCGGTACCTTGGCACTTGGGGCAAGCGGCACGCTTTCGGCCACCGGCGCGCTCAATCTTTCGGCCGGCACCAACCTGGATCTTTCGGGTGCCGCGAACCAGACCGTCGGCTCACTGGCCGGCCTGGGCGGTGCGGTCAACCTGGGCACGCATACGCTGACGCTCGGCGGACTGGGGAATACCAGCTACGGCGGCACCATCGCGGGTACGGGTGGGCTGATCAAACTAGGCACCGGCATCCAGACACTTGGCGGTGCGAATATTTTCAGCGGCGGTCTCGCGCTCAATGCGGGTGGATTGTTGCTCGGCAACGCGGGCGCGCTCGGTACCGGCGCATTGAGCGTCGGCGGCAATGTCACACTGGATGGCACGCTGTCGCTCGCGCTCACCAATAACGTGAACCTCAACGCAGGCGCATCGCTGAATCTGCTCGGCGGGCAGCCGCTGATTTTCGACGGCGTGTTGTCCGGCGCCGGCAGCCTCGTGAAGACCGGTGCGGCACTGCTCACCTTGAACGGTGCCAACACGTTCAGCGGCGGCCTTAGCGCGAATGCCGGCGGCTTGCTGCTGGGTAATGCGGGCGCGCTTGGCACTGGCGCGCTCACCGTCGGTGGCCCGCTTACGCTGGATGCCAGTGCGGCATTGAGCCTGAGCAACAACATCAACTTGAACGGCGGGCCGCTCAATGTGCTCGGTGGACAGCCGCTTACCTTCGGCGGTGTGCTTTCGGGTGCAGGACAGCTGCTCAAGAGCGGCGCCTCTACGCTGACATTGACCGGCGCAAACACGTTCACCGGCGGCCTCAACATCGCTGCCGGTACCGTCGCGCTGGGCGCGGGTGGCAGTCTCGCTGCGAACGGCGCAGTGAGTCTGACGGCACCCGGCGCGACCTTCGATCTGTCGGCAGCCAGCGGCAATCAGACCATCGGCGATCTCTCCGGTGTCGCCGGCACCAACCTTTCGCTTGGCGCGAATAGCCTGAGTTTCGGCGGCAGCGCCAATTTGAGTTTCGACGGCAACATCGGAGGTACCGGTGGCCTCGTCAAACTCGGCAGCGGCGTCGAGACACTTACCGGCGCGAATACCTTCAGCGGTGGTGTTGCGCTCAACGCGGGCGGACTGCTGCTAGGTAATGCCGGCGCGCTCGGCACGGGCGCGCTGAGCGTCGGCGGCAACGTCACGCTGGATGGCACGTTGCCGCTCGCCCTCACCAATAACGTGAACCTCAACGCGGGCGCCTCGTTGAATCTGCTCGGCGGCCAACCGCTGACAGTCAATGGTGTGCTTTCCGGCAACGGCGGCCTGGTGAAGAACGGTGCGTCGCTGCTCACCTTGAATGGTGCCAACACCTTCAGCGGCGGACTCACCGCAAATGCCGGCAGCCTGTCGCTGGGCAATGCGAGTGCGCTGGGCACCGGCGCGCTGACTGTCGGCGGCGCCGTGAGCCTCGACAGCACGGTGGCGCTGAATCTCGCCAACAACGTCAACCTCAACGCCGGCGCATCGCTGAGTCTGACCGGCGGACAACCGCTCACCTTCAATGGAGTGCTTGCGGGCGGCGGCAACCTGGTGAAGAACGGTGCTTCCCTGCTCACCTTGAATGGCGCCAACACCTTCAGCGGCGGACTTACTGCGAATGCCGGCGGACTGTTGTTAGGCAATGCGGCAGCGCTTGGCACTGGCGCACTCACTATCAACGGCCCCGTCACACTGGATGCCAGCGCGGCGTTGAGCCTGAGCAACAACATCAACTTGAACGGTGCGCCGCTCAATGTGCTCGGCGGTCAGCCACTCACCTTCGGCGGCGTGGTGTCCGGTACGGGGGCGCTACTCAAGAACGGCGCTTCCACACTGACACTGACTGGCGCGAATACTTTCACCGGCGGTCTCAATATCGCGGCCGGTACGGTCGCGCTAGGCGCGGGCGGCAGTCTCGCCGCGTCCGGTGCGGTGAATCTGAGTGCGATCGGCGCGGCCTTCGATCTGTCGGCAGCCAGTGGTCCGCAGACCATCGGCGATCTCACCGGTGTCGCTGGTACCAATCTCCTGCTCGGCGGAAACAACCTGACCTTCGGCGGCAGCGCCAACCTGAGTTTCGGCGGCAGCATCAGCGGCACCGGCAGCCTTACCAAGGCAGGTAGCGGTACTGAAACCCTCACCGGCGCCAACACTTTCAGCGGCGGCACCACCATCAACGCCGGCACATTGGCGCTCGGCGCAGGCGGAAGCTTGTCGGCGAATGGTTTGGTGGATCTGACCAGTGCTGGTGCGGGCTTCAATATTGCCGCGGGTGGCAATCAGTCCATCGGGGCATTGAACGGCATCGCGGGCAGTCTCGTGTCGCTCGGCGCCAACACGCTGACATTGAACGGCGTGGGCAACACCAGCTTCGACGGTGTGATCGGCGGCACCGGCGGCTTGATCAAGACCGGCTCGGGTACGCAGATCTTGAACGGCGCTAACACTTTCAGCGGTGGCGTCGCGCTCAATCAAGGCGGCCTGGTGGTCGGTAACAACGGCGCACTGGGTACGGGTGCATTGAACGTGACCGGCACCGCCACGCTGGGCGCCAACGGCAATGTCTCGCTCGCCAACAATGTGAGCCTCAACACAGGCGCGGGACTCACCGTGCAAGGCAGCGGCGCGCTCACGCTGGGCGGCGTGGTTTCCGGCGGCGGCAGCCTCACGATGAATGGCGCGTCGACGCTCACCCTCACCGGTGCCAACACCTATACCGGCGGCACCAATATCTTGTCCGGCGTGCTGGCGATCGGTGCCGGCGGCAGTCTTGCGTCGAGCGGCGCGGTGGCCTTGGGCGGCACGGGAACCTTCGATATTTCCGCAGGCAGCAATCAAAGCATCGGCTCGTTGGCGGGTGCCTCGGGCAATGTGAATCTCGGTGCGAATACGCTGACCTTGAACAACACAGGCAGTACCGATTTCGGCGGTGTGATCGGCGGCACCGGCGGACTTGCCTTGACCGGCGCAGGTACTCAGATCCTGAGCGGCGCCAATACCTTCAGCGGCGGTGTGACGTTGAACAACGGCACGCTCGTCGTCGGAAACAATGCCGCGCTAGGCACAGGCACGCTGACGGTAAGCGGCAATGCGACGCTGGATTCGAACAGTGCGATTACGCTGGCCAACAACATCGCTCTGAACTCAGGCCTGACTGTGGCCGGCTCCAACGCGTTGACTTTCAACGGTGCGCTTTCCGGTGCAGGCAGCCTCACCAAGAATGGATTGGCCACGCTGACCTTGAACGGCGCGAACACGTATACGGGCGGTACCAACATCAACGCTGGCACGCTCGCACTCGGTGCAGGCGCGAGCCTCGCGGGTAGCGGCACGGTCAATTTGGCGACCGGCGCCACGCTCGACCTCTCTGCAGGCAGCGGCACGCAGACCTTCGGCACGCTGCTGGGCGGCGGCGCCATCAACCTCGGGGCGAACACTCTCCAGCTCGGCGGAGCCACTAACGGCACCTTCAGTGGTGCGATCGCCGGCACCGGCAACTTGGTCAAGGTAGGCACCGGCACCGAAACGCTGACCGGCGCCAACACGTTCACCGGCGGCACCACGATCAGTGCGGGCACATTGGCACTCGGTGTCGGTGGCAGTCTGTCGGCGAATGGCGCGGTTAATCTCATCAACGCAGGCACCGGTTTCGACATTTCCGCCGGTGGCAACCAATCCATTGGTGCGCTTAGCGGTGTTGCGGGCAGCCAGGTGAACCTCGGCGGCAATGCATTGACGCTCAACGGCGTCGGCGCTGGGGTTTTCAGCGGCGCGATCGCCGGCACCGGCGGCCTGATCAAAGATGGTGCGGGTACGCAAACGTTGAATGGTGCGAGCACATTCAGTGGTGGCGTGGCACTCAACGCCGGTGGCCTGATGGTCGGCAACAACGCAGCCTTGGGCACGGGCGCACTCACCGTCGGCGGCGCGGCCACGCTGGATGCAGGCGCTGCAGTGAACCTCGCCAACAACATCACGTTGAACGGCAGTGCCGGCCTCGATGTGCTCGGCTCGAATGCGCTGACGTTGTCCGGCGCAGTCGCCGGCACCGGCAGCCTGAGCAAGGATGGCGCGTCCACCTTGACCTTGACCGGCGCGAACACGTTCACTGGCGGCACCATCATCAACGCGGGCAGTTTGGCGCTTGGCGCGGGTGGCAGCCTTGCCGCGACTGGTGCGGTGACATTGACGGGCAGCGGCGCGTTCGATATCGCGGCGGCAGGCAATCAGACTATCGGTTCGTTGGCCGGCGCCTCCGGCAGCGTGAATCTCGGTGCGAATACGCTGACCTTGGGTGGCGTGGGCAGCACCAGCTTCGGCGGCACCATCGGCGGCACCGGCGGACTGGTCAAGACCGGTGGCGGTGTGGAGACGCTGACTGGCGCCAACACGTTCAGCGGCGGCGTGGCCTTGAATGGCGGCGGCTTAGTGATCGGCAACAACACGGCGCTGGGCAGCGGCGCGTTGACTGTCGGCGCGAACGCCACGCTCGACGCCAGCGGGCCGGTCGCGCTCGCCAACACCATCGCGTTGAATGCGGGCACGTCGCTCGATGTGCTCGGCGGCAGCGCACTCACACTCGGCGGCGCAGTCAGCGGTAGCGGCAGCCTGATCAAAGATGGCAATGCCACGCTGACCTTGACCGGAGCCAATACCTATAGCGGTGGCACCGCGATCAACGCGGGCACGCTGACAGTCGGTGCGGGCGGCAGTCTCTCCGCTACCGGCGCGGTGACGCTGGGCGGGTCCGGCACACTGGACCTCTCGGCGGCGAGCGGCGGCCAGACTATCGGCGCACTCGCGGGTGCCGGCGGTGGCGTGAATCTTGGTGCGAATACGCTGACCTTCGGCGATGCCACCAATCAGACGTTTGCCGGTGCCATTACCGGTACAGGTGGCTTGGTGAAAACCGGCAGCGGCATCGAGACGCTGAGCGGTAGCAGCGCCTTCAGTGGTGGCGTCGCGTTGAATGCGGGCGGACTGCTGCTCGACAACAATACGGCGCTGGGCACCGGTGCGCTGAGCGTAAATGGCGCGGCCACCTTGGATGCGACCACACCGCTGAGCCTCGCCAACAACGTGAACCTCGCCGCGGGGGCCAATCTCACCCTGCCCGGCGCCGGTGGCGCGTTGAGCCTCGGCGGCACCATCGCGGGCGCAGGTGGCTTGATCAAAGATGGCGCGTCGACGTTAACGCTGACCGGCACCAACACCTTCAGCGGCGGCGTCACCGTGAACGGCGGCGGTCTGGTGCTTGGCAATAGCGGCGCGCTAGGCACGGGTGCACTCACCGTAGGCGGCTCGGCCACGCTGGACACCCGTGGTCCGGCCACCCTGGCCAACAACGTGAATCTCGCTGCAGGCACCAGCCTCACCTTGCCGGGTGCCGGCGGTGCGCTGGATCTTGCCGGCACGATCGCCGGCAGCGGTGCACTGGTGAAGGATGGCGCGTCGACACTCACACTCACCGGTGCCAATACCTTCAGCGGCGGCGTTACTACGAACGGTGGCGGACTGCTGCTGGGCAACGGTAGCGCACTGGGCACCGGTGTGTTGACGGTCGCCGGCGCCACCACGCTGGATGCAACGGCGCCGATCAATGTGGCGAACAACATCACGCTCAATGCCGCGCTCACGTCTACCGGCGCGCAGGCGCTCACCTTGGGCGGTGCGTTGTCCGGCACGGGTAGTTTGTCGGTGAGCGGCCCGTCGCCGCTGACCTTGAACGGCGCGAGCACGTTCAGCGGCGGCACCACACTCACCGGCGGTAGCCTCATCGTCGGCAACAACACGGCGCTTGGCACCGGTGCGCTGACCGTCAACGGTGGCAGCCTGCAGGCCGATACCACCGTGGCGCTGGGCAACAACGTCAGCGTCGGCGCGAACGGGTTGACCGTGCAGGGCAACCAGAACCTCAGCCTCAATGGCAGTCTCGCGGGCAGCGGCACCGTGACCATGCAGGGCGGCGGCGCGCTGACGCTCGGCGGTTCGCTAGCCGGCTTCAACGGCAACCTTGCGGTCGACGCCGGGGTGCTCAATGCCACGTCGCCGTATACCGGCGGCATCGCGGTGGGTACCGGTGCCACGGCCAACCTCAATGGCAGCGGCAACAACACGACCGTGAACGGTGCACTGGCCGGCACGTTGAATGTGGGCAGCGGTAGCAGCGTGAATATCGGCTACGGCGCACTGCCCGGCGTCACCGGTACGGTCAATGGCGTGGGTGGCGGCAGCACGCTCAACATCACGGGAACGGGTGAAGCCACCCTGCCCGGCGCGTCGTTCACCAACATCGCCAACCTCAATGTCGGCGCGGGCACACTGACCATCGGCAGCGGCACTTCCGCCAGCTTTACCGGTGGCACCAACGTCGGCGGCAACCTTGTAGTGAGCGGCAGCTTGGGCGGTCCCGCCACCATTGGCAGCGGCGGCGCACTCATTGGCGGCGGCACCATCACGGGACCGGTTACCGTCAGCGGCACGCTGGCACCGAGCGGCGTGAGCGGCGCTACCGGTGCCGCGGCAGGCAGCGGCACTGCCGGCACAACGCTGACCGTGGGTGGCCTGACCAGCAATGCGGGATCGACCACGGATATCCGCACTACCGCCAGCGGCACCAGCGACCATATCCAAGTCAACGGTGCCGCATCGCTGGGCGGTCAGTTGGTAGCGCTGCCTGCAGCGGGCTCGTACGGGACCAGCACCACCTACACCATCATCAATGCCACGGGCGGTCTCAGCGGTAGCTACGCCGGTGTGACGCAGAATGTGCTGCCCTTCCTCAACGCCAGCGTGACCACGCAAGGCAACAACGTGTTGCTCACCCTGACCCAGGCCGGCAGCGGTGGCCCTGGCACGGGCGGCATCCCGTTCAACCAGTTCGCGGGACTGAGCCCGAACCAGCACGCGATGGCGACAGCACTGCAGACCATCGCGACGCAGACGCCCGCTCGTCTACCCACGCTGCTCGGCGCCGCGCGTGGCCTGACCGCCGATCAGGTGATCAGCGCGTTCGACAGCCTCACCGGCGAAACGTATGCCTCCGCCGCGCGCTATGAATTGAATGGGCAGAGCCAGTTCCTCGACACCGTGTTCCATCGCCTGAAGCTGGCGCGCGACACCGGCGAGCAAGGGCCGGCGGTATGGGCCGAACCGTATAACTACACCTCCAGCTTCGATGAGGTACGCGGCGTGGCGGCGACGGATTACCGCATCCGCGGACTGATCGTGGGCGCGGACACCACGGTGGCGCCCGACTTCCGCGTGGGTGCGCATGCCAGCTTCGCCAACTCGCGCACGCAGGTGGATCGGCGTAACGATTCCGTGGATGTCGATCAGTACGCCATCGGCGTGCACGCACTCTACGACCCGCAACAGCAATGGTGGGCGGAAGGCGCTGCTTCGTATGGCTGGCAGCACGCGAACAGCGATCGCCTGATCCAGGTAGGCCCGCTATTCGATTCGCGTGCATCGGCGCGCTACAACGGCAAGACGCTCAACGCGGGCCTGGAAGGCGGCTATCGGTTCAATACCGGACAGTGGCATTTGGAGCCGTTCGTCGGCGCCTATTACGCCAAGGTCAAATACGACGCCTTCACCGAACAGGGTGCAGGCGACGCCAATCTTCAAGTAGGCCGCATGCGCTCGAGCAGTCTCGAATACGGTGCCGGTGCCCGCCTGATCGGTGACTTCGCCAAGAATCCGGATGGCACGCAGCTGCATCCCATTTTGCTAGTGCGCTATCTGCACAACACCCGGAGCAGCGCGACGTCAGCAGCCACCGCATTCGCCGGTGCGGCCGATACGGGCTTTGCGGTCAGCGGCACGCCAGGGGTGCGCAACCACTGGCAAGCCGGCGCCGGCTTCAGCTTCGACATCTCACCGCAGGCAAGCGCGTACGTGTACTACACCGCGGACTTTGCCAGCCGCAGCACCAGCAACGCCGCGAACCTCGGCGTGCGCTGGGATTTCGACAAGCCGTCAGCACCTATCGCCTTCCGTCCGCATCATGAGGAACCGGCGACCGCTATCGCGGCGCCGGCGGCAACTGCGGCGGCGGTGGCCATGGCGCCAGGCAGCCAGGCATCTGCAAACCGTTCTGGCGATGCAATCACCGCGGCCGCGGCGGGAGCAATCGGTGCCGCCGCAGCGCAAAGCGCCCAGCCGGCAGCGGCGGAAGGCATCCCATTCTCGCAATGCAAACGGCATGCGGCTACTGCGGCGAAAAAGGTGGCGCACAACAAACAGCAACCCGTGCACCGGCGCACTGTCACCGGAAAAGGTCCGGCCACGGTTGCCAAACGGAAAGCACACCTCGTGCCAACCGCACAGGATCCGTCATGCGATGGCTGATCTTTTCAACTGTTTTCCCGGGCGCGATGGCCGATTCGTGACTTGACTAGGAATTGTCTGAGAGAGCCGCCGCCATCGCGGGCCTAGACTAGCGGCGCCCAAGGTCGTGACTGATGGTCACGATCCGGCTCACCAACGTCTTCACGGAGTCTCGAGCAATGGCATCACATGGCATTTTGGTATGGCTGATCATCGGCGCAGTCGCCGGCTGGCTGGCTGGGCTTGTGGTCAAGGGGGGCGGCTTCGGACTGATTGTCGACATCATCGTCGGTATCGTCGGCGCCTTTATCGGCGGCTGGCTGGCTGGCATGGTCGGCCTCAGCCTGGGTGGCGGCCTGCTGGGCTCGATCATCACGGCCACCATCGGCGCAGTGGTGTTGCTGTTTGTCGTTCGTCTGTTCAAGCGAGCGTGACGCAACACGCGGTGACGGAAGCGCCGGCATTCTTGCCGGCGCTTTCCCGTGCGTGGTGCCGGGCTCGACGCGCATGAGCACAGGGATCTACAGCATCCGCGAGGGGCATAACGGGCTCTGGGCGATCTGGTCGGGAGACTTGGTGATATCGGCCGGACTGCGTCTAGGCCAGGCGATCAAGCTGGCACGTCTGCTGGCGCGCGAGCATCGCGAAGGCCATGGCATCGAGCCAAAGGTCGAGTTGGTCAGCTGCGGGCACACCATCGACGTAACACCATCCACGTAGATGACTAACCGCCTTACCCTCTATCTCCTTCACATCCTTCCTGGCGGCACGACGAAGTCCCGGCCACCGGTATCCAACATGAGCATCTCTTTCGAACAAAGCATGTTCGTGCCCCGTTCGCCGGAGCAGGTCTTCGATGTGATCGATGATTTCTCCGTCACGCCGCGATGGCTGGAGCGATGCATTCGCGTGCAGAAGCACCAGCCCGGCCCCAACGAAGTCGGCGACTCGTTGAGCTATGTGTATCTGGACGGGCTGCGCAACGGCGTGATGGAAGGAAAGATCATCGCGCGCAGCCGCGCGGAGTATCTGAGTTGCCGGTACACCGGCCGCAAGATGACTGTGCAGATCGCGTTCCACATGCGTCCACACGGCAACGGCACCTACCTCACCCATTGCATCGACATCGTACCCAGGGGGTTGACCCGGCTGATGGCGCCGCTGATCCGGCGTACCTTGCCTGGGCAAACGAGCACCGCAATGGCTCGGCTGCGCAGTTGCCTGCTGCGCAGCCCGTTGCATCACTGAGCAATCGGCGCACCGCCACCCATGCGGTGCCTGCTACGTGGTATCAGGCCGATTGTTTCAACATCGCCACGGCCCGGCGCAACAGGTCGCTTTTCTCGGGATCGATCGCAACCAGGCGATCCACTGCACGCAACATCGCGAGCGACGCCTGATCGCCCAGCGCACCCTCGCCCCATTCGGCCAGAACGATCCGGCGCAGCAAGGGCAGACGGACCTTGGCCAGCGAAGCCGGATCTTCCGGATCGATCGCCGACACCATGACACCGAGATCCCGCTGCATGGCAACTTGCCTCGCCTCTGCGGCAGAGACGGCGGAGCCATCCATGCCGGCAGGGACAGCGCCCCCGTGACTGGCGATATGCCGCAGCACGTCGAGCGGCGAGATGCGATGAGTAGGCGGGCTCATAGGAGTGGCTGGGTGGTGGTAGTTCAGTTCACGCCGCGCTGAGAATCGCCGCCGATACCGGTCAGGCTCACCAGTACCACTACGCGGCGATTCGGAGCGAGACATGCGATCAGGCTGTCGCGCTCCGAGTCGGTGCAATCTTTCACCGCATCGGACTTGCCCAAGCCTTCCGCCTGAATCAGCTCAGATGGCACGCCCTGCTCCACCAGGTAATTCATCACGGCATACGCGCGACGACCCGACAGGCTGTCGTTATGGGTGTCACTGCCGAGCCGGTCGGTGTAACCCATGATGTGGATGTTCTCGACGCGCGTTTTATGCGTCAGTAGATTGCGCGCCAGCTGATCCAGTTGTGCTTTCCCATCGTCGGTGATGTCCGCCACGGTGGCCCGGTCGAAGGTGAAGAGTGCGTCGCTGGACAGGATGAATTGCTCGCTCGACGGAGCGCTCTCAGCCAATGCATCTGCTTGCTGATATTTGGCGCAGGACTCCGGCTTCCAATAAAAACTCTGCGCGAGCTTGTCCTGGTCGAACAGCACCTTGAACTGGCAGGTACTGACTTTGTTGTTGGCGTCGCGGAAGTTGAACAGATAGTTCCACTCGCGCACGCCCACCACGCCTTCGCTGAAATGCGGGAAGCCGACGAGTGCGGCCAGCTGCTGTTTGTTGAGTCCGGCTTTGACCCGCCGCATATCGCTCACGTTGGGAAAACTGCCACCCTTGTGCATCGGTGTGGTGTCGCCGGGGGCCGGCCACACTAGGGTGTCGGCGGCGTGACCATCCGGCGCCACGCCACGACTGAGGTTGCCGCAGGCGCTGAGCGAACCCAGTGCCCCCAGCACGGCGAGCGTCATAAGCAGTTGCTTGATCGAACTATGCATGTCGTTGCTCTCCTGCCTTACCAGACCATGGCCGCGCCCACGCCCACACCAGCGTCGCCGCGTGTGTTGGTGCTTGCGTTGAGCTTGAAGATGTAGCGACCGCTCTCGGAGATGGTCGATACGCCGACGGCGACGCCGCTCTCGCCATGGAAGCTGCCCACCGCGACACCCGCCGAGTTCTGGTTCGGCTGGTAGGCCTGCGGCAGTGCCGCCATGGCCATCGCCGACGCGGTGCCCGCATTGGCGCGATTGCCGATCTCGTTGATGTTCTTATCGACCGTCTGGAAGCGCTGATCGGTGTAGCTCTTGGACCAGTCCTTGGCCTGGTTGAGCGCCTCGTTCAACTGCCCCACGTTCGCCGCGTCCGTGGTGGCGGTGCCCGCAGCCACGTTGTGGACTACCGTGGCCGAGCCACCCGAATTCAACGTGACACTGTTGTAGTCGGCGCTGCCGTTGACCGTGGTGTCGTACTTCACCACACCGGACTGCGCGGCCTTGAGCTGGCTCACGTTCACCGCATCGGTGGCCGCTGTGCCGGCCGCCACATTGGTGACCTGCCGCTCGCTACCGGCCGCACCCACCGACACACTGTTGGCACGATCGGCCACCGAGCCGCTGCCCACGGCCACGCTGTTGCTGGCTGTCGCCTGCGCGCCGGAACCGACCGCCGTGCTGGTGCTGCCGGAAGCCACCGCCCCCGCACCGCCTGCCGTGGCATCCGTGCCGGATGCCTGCGGCTTGCCCTTGGCCGACGTGTCGTTGACCTGGAAATAGCCGTCTTTGCCGTTCTGCAGATTGGTGACGTTGGTGGTGTTCTGGCTCACCTGCTGATTAGTGGTGTACAGCTGCGAACCGTTCACCACATCCGTGCTGGTCGCCGAGACGGCACCCTGATGCACGTTGCTAATGGTGGTGCCACCAGTCACACCGCCGTCGGTCGAGGTGGTGCCGCCCAGTGTCACGCTGCCCTTGCCGCTGTTGTCGTACTGCACGGCGTTGCTGCTCAGCGTATTGACCTGCGAGCCGATGTTGTTCACCGCCTGATTAGTCGCATTGAGCTGCGAACCATTCACCGCATCGGTGCTGGTGCTGCTCACCCGACCCGCCGCTACGTTGGTGACCGTACGCTCGCTGCCGGCGCTACCCACGCTGACCGTGCTGGTCGGCGCTGCACCCGCGAACTGATACTGCGTGCCATTGATCGTAGTACTGGTGGTCGCGACCGCCGCCGACGTCGTGGAACCCGCACCGAGCGCCACATCACCTGCGTTGGAGGCCTTCGCCCCCGAACCCAGCGCCACAGCATTCTGTGCCGCCGCGCTGGCGGTATCGCCCATTGCCACCGCACCCGCACCGTTCGCGGTCGAGGTATTGCCGAGCGCGACCGCACCCTGGCCGTTGGCCGTGCTCTGGTTACCCAAAGCCACCGCACCTTGTCCGGTAGCCGTATTGTTGGCGCCCATCGCCACCGCACCGGTACCGGTGGCGGTGTTCGGATCGCCAATGGCCACCGCGCCGTCGCCCGACGCGGTATTGCCAACACCGATCGACACTGCCTTGCCGCCGGTAGCCGTGGCTGATTGGCCGATAGCTACCGCGCCCGCCGAGCTGGCGACCGCACCGGTACCCTGCGCGATGGAGTTACCGCCCGTCGCCTGCGCACCGTTACCGAGCGCGATGTCGTTGGCCGTCGTCGGACTGCCGCTGACGCCAGCGACCGCGCTCGCACCCTGCGCGATCGAGCCGTTGCCGTAGGCGTTCGCGGCAGGACCCACAGCGATGCTGTCGGTGCCGGCTGCATTGCTGTCGGCCAATGTGGAGTTGGCATGGAAATACTTGATGCCGCCGCCGTTGATCGAACCGCTGATCTGGTTCAACACGTTCTGTACGGAGTTGTAGGTGTTGCCGCCGTAGTTGAGGCTGGTCGTCACCGTGCCGGTGGTCGGGTCATAGCTGCTGCCGCCGCCCAGCGAGGTCGCGGTCGAACTGCCGAGGTTGTTCAGCGCATTGCCCACCGCGTAGAGCTGCGAGCCGTTCACCGCGTCGGTTGAAGACGAGGTAACCGTGCCGGCCGCTACGTTGGTGATCTGGCGCTCCTTGCCGGCGGCGCCCACTGACACCACCGAGCTGGCCGAAGCACCGGCAACCGTGCCGCCGTTGATCGTGTACGGGCCGGTCGATGCCGAAGCCGTCACCGAGTTCGCACCCAGCGCCACATCATCGGCATTGTTCGCTACCGCACCCTGGCCGATGGCCACGCTATCCGTGCCGACGGCGCTGGAATCCGTGCCCGTCGAATTGGCATGGAAGTACTTGGTGCCGGTGGCGTAGATGTTGTTGACCTGGTTACCCAGATTGGTGATCGCCGTGGTGTTGCCGGCCACCTGCTGATTGGTCGTGTACAGCTGCGAACCGTTCACCGCATCGGTGCTGGTGGATGACAGATTCCCCGGCGCGACATTGGTCAGGGTGACCGGCGTGGTGGAACCCGCGCCGCCCAGCGTCACGCTGGTCTTGCCGGCGTTGTCGTACTGCACCGCGTTACCGGACAGTGTGCCGATCTGCGTGCCGAGGCTATCCACCGCCTGATTGGTCGCATACAGCTGCGAACCATTGACGGCATCGGTGCTGGTCCTGCTCAACTGCCCCGCCGCGACATTCTGGATCTGCCTGCCGCCTACGCTCAGCGCTGCTGTCGGTGTGGCGCCGGCAAAGGTGTAGCTGGTGCCATTGATAGTTGCGCCACTTACTGCGGTGGTCGCAGAGGTCGTGCTATTGGCACCCAGCGCCACATCGTTGGCATTGTTCGCTACCGCACCCTGGCCGATGGCCACGCTGTCCGTACCGACGGCGCTGGAATCCGTGCCGGTCGAGTTGGCGTGGAAGTACTTCGTACCCGTCGCGTAGATGTTGTTGACCTGGCTGCCCAGATTATTGATCGACGTGGTGTTGTTGGCGATGTTGGTGGTGTTGCTGCTCACCTGCTGGTTGGTGGTGTACAGCTGCGAGCCGTTCACCGCATTGGTGCTGGTTGCGCTGAGCGTGGCGGGTGCGACGTTGGTGATCGACTGCGGCGAGCCGCTGCCGTGGCTAGCGTCATAGGCATTCAGCGACGAGTTCCACTGCAAGGCGTCCTGCTGCAGCGCTGTGATGTTGGTGGTGTTGCTGGTGACCTGATTACCGAGATTGGTGATCGACGTGGTGTTGTTGGACACCTGCTGGTTGGTGGCATACAGCTGCGAGCCGTTGACGGCATCCGTGCTGGTCGAGGTGAGGTTGCCTGCCGCCACGTTGGTCAGATTGACCGGCGTGGTGGAGCCCGCACCGCCCAGCGTCACGCTGGTCTTGCCAGTGTTGTCGTACTGCACCGCGTTACCGGACAGCGTGCCGATCTGCGTACCGAGGCTGTCCACTGCCTGGTTGGTGGCGTACAGCTGCGAACCATTCACCGCATCGGTGCTGGTGCCGCTCAGACGACCGGCGGCGACGTTGGTGACGGTGCGCTCACCGCCCACTGTACCTACGCTGACCGTGCTGGTCGGGCTGGTGCCCGCGAAGCTGTAGCTGGTGCCGTTGATCGTGGTGCCGCTGGTGCCCACGGCAGCCGCCGTGGCCGAACCCGCACCCAGCGCCACATCACCGGCGCTCGCGCCAGCAGTGGCACCTTGGCCCAGGGCGATCGCACCTGTCTGCGAGGCCGTGCTGGTCGCACCAAGCGCAATCGCGTTGGCGCCCGTGGCCTGCGCGCCGGTGTTGATGTTGCCGCCGATGGCGATGGAGTTGGCTCCGCCTGCGAGCGTTTTCTTGCCGATGGCGATCGCGTCATCCACCGCTGCGGTGGTCGCACTGGCACCGATGGCGATGCCATTCGCGCCGTTTGCTGTGGCGCCGTCGCCACCCGCGAAGCTGCTCACGCCCAATGCCTTGGTATTGGCGCCGATGCCGGTCGCATTGGCTGCTGTGGCTTGCGCACTGTCACCCGCTGCAAAGGAGCTGGTGGCTGTGGCCTGAGTGTTGGCGCCGATCGCCGCCGAGTTGATGCCGCTCGCCGCGGCCTTGTCGCCGACCGCCGCGCTGCTCACCGCATTAGCCTGTGTATTGGCACCGAGTGCCACGCCGTTCGCGCCATTCGTCTTGGACGAATCGCCGATAGCGACGCTGCTGGTTCCCGTGGCTTTCGTGAACACGCCCAGGGCCACGCTATTGGTGTCGTTGGCCGTCGCGGTGTTGCCCATGGCGATGGACGACCCGCCATTGGCGACTGACTGCGGACCGACAGCCACCGACTCCGCGCCGACGGGCTGGCTATCCGCCGCCGTCGAGTTGGCGTGGAAATACTTGGTGCCTGTGGCGTAGATGTTGTTGACCTGGTTGCCCAGATTGGTGATCGACGTAGTGTTGTTGGCGATGTTGGTGGTGTTCTGGCTCACCTGCTGATTGGTCGCGTACAACTGCGAGCCGTTGACTGCATCCGTGCTGGTCGAGGTGAGGTTGCCTGCCGCCACGTTGGTCAGATTAACCGGCGTGGTGGAGCCCGCGCCGCCCAGCGTCACACTGGTCTTGCCGGTGTTGTCGTACTGCACCGCGTTACCGGACAGCGTGCCGATCTGCGTACCGAGGCTGTCCACCGCCTGATTGGTCGCATACAGCTGCGAACCGTTCACCGCATCAGTACTGGTGCCACTCAGACGACCGGCGGCAACGTTGGTGACGGTGCGCTCGCTACCCACCGCACCCACGCTCACCGTGCTGCCGGGGTTGGTGCCCGCGAAGCTGTAGCTGGTGCCGTTGATGGTGGTGCCGGCCGTGCCTACAGCGGCGGCCGTGGTCGAGTTCGCGCCCAGAGCCACATCGTTGGCGTTGTTCGCCACGGCACTCTGGCCGATCGCTACGCTGTTCGCACCAGTCGCCGTGCTGTCCGTGCCGGTCGAATTGGCATGGAAGTACTTGGTGCCGGTGGCGTAGATGTTGTTGACCTGACTACCCAGGTTAGTAATCGACGTGGTGTTGTTGGCGATGTTGTTGGTGTTCGTCGTGACTTGTTGGTTGGTGGCGTATAGCTGTGAACCATTCACCGCATCCGTGCTGGTCGAAGACAAGTTGCCCGGCGCCAGGTTGGTCACCGTTACCGGCGTGGTCGAACCCACTCCACCCAGCGTCACGCTGGTCTTGGCGCTGCTGTCGTACTGCACGGCATTGCCCGTCGCGGCGCCCACCACCGCTTGCAGCTGGCTGACATTGACTGCATCGCTCGCCGCACTGCCCGCTGCCACGCCGGTGATCTGGCGATTGCCGACGTTGACTTCGCCCGCCGAGGTCTGCGGTGCGGTCAAGCCATAAGCCGTGTAGTTGCTTTGCGCACCGCGGGTATCGGCCGAACCGGCACCCAGAGCGACGTCGTTGGCGAAAGTGGTCTTGGCGCCATTGCCCATGGCCACACTGTTGGTACCACCGGAGCTGGCGCTGGTGCCGATCGCCACGCTATCGGTGCCAACGGCGCTCGAATCGGTGCCGGTCGAATTGGCGTGGAAGTACTTGGTGCCCGTGGCGTAGATGTTGTTGACCTGATTGCCCAGGTTGGTGATCGAGGTCGTATTGCCCGCCACCTGCTGGTTGGTCGCGTTGAGCTGCGAACCGTTCACCGCGTCCGTGCTGGTCGATGACAGCGTGCCCGCAGCGACGTTGGTGATCTTCTGAGCCGAGCCGCTACCGTGGCTGGCGTCATAGGCGCCCAGCGACGAATTCCACTGCAAGGCATCTTGCTGCAGCGCCGTGATGTTATTGGTATTGCTGGTGACTTGAGTGCCGAGATTGGTGATCGACGTGGTGTTGTTGGCGATGTTGGTGGTATTGGTGCTCACCTGCTGGTTGGTTGCGTACAGCTGCGAACCATTGATCGCATCCGTGCTGGCCGACGAGATCACACCTGCCGCCACGTTCTGGATCTGGCGTTCCGCGCCAGCCGCGCCGACTGAAACCACACCGTTGGCCGCATTGGCGATACCCGCCGCCGTGCCGCCGAAGGCCGCCGTCGTGCCTGTATGCGGTGCTGACGTGGTGCTGTTGGCGCCCAGCGCCACGTCATTCGCATTGTTCGCCACGGCACTCTGACCGATGGCTACGCTGTTGGCGCCGGTTGCCGTGCTGTCCGTGCCGGTGGAGTTGGCGTGGAAGTACTTGGTGCCAGTCGCGTAGATGTTGTTGACCTGGTTACCCAGGTTGGTGATCGACGTGGTATTGCCCGCCACCTGCTGATTGGTCGCATACAACTGCGAACCGTTCACCGCGTCGGTGCTGGTCGCATTGAGTGCGCCGGCCGATACGCTGGTCAGTGTGCGGGTGGCACCACCGGCATTGGCGAAGTTCACCGTGGTGCCGCCAGTAGCCGCGCCCACCGTGATCGGATTGGTGTTGCTCGGACTGATGCCGCCCACCTGCTGCACTAGACCGGCCGTACCGTTGTTGATGTTGTTGATCGACGTGGTGTTGTTGGCGATGTTAGTGGTGTTGGTGCTCACCTGTTGGTTGGTCGCGTACAGCTGCGAGCCGTTCACCGCGTCGGTGCTGGTCGCATTCAAGGTGGCCGGCGTGAGATTGGTGATCTTCACCGTACCCGCTGCGCCACTGCCACCGGTCGCCCCCAGCGTGATGGTATTGCCACCAGCCGCGTCGTACTTCACGGCGATCGCAGCAGTATTGGTCACGTCAGTATTCAGTGCTGTCAGCGCTGCACCCGCATTGTTCTGTGGGGTAGCGCCGGTGTTCGCACCCGTCGTGCTGATGTTATTGATGCTGTAGCTCGGTGCGGAGACGGTGCCCGTTGCTGCGTTGTAGGTCGAACCACCGCCCAAATTGCTTGCCGTGCTGGTGCCAAGACTGGTGACCTGACCGCTCAGCGTATTGCCGACGTTGTAGAGCTGGCTGCCGTTTACCGCGTCAGTGCTGGTAGCGCTGACTTCACCGTCGGCCATCTGAGTGATCTGGCGCTTACCCACCGCCACTGCGCCAATGGCCGACGCCTGATTCACAGCGAAGGTCTTACCGTTCACCACAGCATTTGCTGTGGTGTAGTTGGTGGTCGCGTCCGCGCCGTTGCTGGTTGTGCCAGTACCCAAGGCCACGTCGCCGGCTTTGCCGGCCACCGCGCCCGAACCCACCGCCGTGCTGTTCACACCGGTGGCGACTGGTGCCGTATAGGTGCTGGGATTACCGATGATCCATTTGTTCGCCGCTGCCGTAGTCGACGTGGTCAGCTGGCTGACATTCACCGCATCGGTTGGGTTTACGCCTGCTGTCAGATTGGTGATGGTCACACCGCTCGCCGGCGCGCCCGCGCCACCCGTGGCACCCAACGTAATGGTGTTGCCGCCGGCAGCGTCGTATTTCACCGCGATGTTGGCCGTGTTGGCGACATTGTTGTTCAGGGCGCTCAGAGCACCGGCCACCGTGGTCTGCGTGGCAGGACTGCCCACCGCGCCCGTTGTGCTGACCCCATTGATCGGCTGGTTGAAGCCGCTGATCGCGCCAGTGCTGGCGCTGTAGCTGGCGCCGCCACCCAGCGCGCTCGCGGTGGAGCTGCCCAGGCTGTTGACACCGGTTACTACGGAATTCAACTGCGAGCCGTTGATCGCGTCGGTGCTGCTGGCGGAGATCACGCCTGCTGCCAGGTTCTGGATCTGGCGTTCCGTACCCATGGTACCCACCGAGACCACACCATTGGCCGCACTGGCGATGCCTGCCGCGGTACCGCCGTACACCGCCGTGGTACCCGCGTGCGGAGCTGCCGTCGTGCTGTTCGCACCCAACGCCACGTCGTTGGCGTTGTTCGCTACGGCGCTCTGACCGATGGCTACGCTGTTCGCGCCGGTCGCCGTGCTATCCGTGCCAGTGGAATTGGCGTGGAAGTACTTGGTGCCAGTCGCGTAGATGTTATTGACCTGATTGCCCAGGTTGGTGATCGAGGTGGTATTGCCGGCCACCTGCTGGTTGGTGGCATACAACTGCGAACCATTCACTGCATCGGTACTAGTGGCGTTAAGCGCACCGGCCGACACGCTGGTCAGCGTGCGCGTACCGCCGCTGGCGTTGGAAAAATTCACCGTCGTGCCGCCGGTGGCCGCACCCACCGTGATCGGGTTGGTGTTGCTGGGACTGATGCCACCGACTTGCTGCACCAGACCGGCCGTACCGTTGTTGATGTTGTTGATCGACGTGGTGTTGTTGGCGATGTTGGTGGTGTTCGTCGTGACCTGTTGATTGGTTGCGTACAGCTGCGAACCATTCACTGCGTCGGTGCTGCTCGCGCTCAGCGTTGCCGGAGTCAGGTTAGTGATCTTCACCGTACCGGTAGCGCCGGTACCACCCGTCGCGCCCAAGGTAACGGTGTTGCCGTTCGGAGCGTCATATTTCACCGCGATATTGGCGAGGTTGGCGGTGTTGTTATTGAGCGCGCTCAAAGCACCGGCCACCGTGGTCTGCGTGGTCGGACTGCCCACGGCACCGGTGGTGCTGACACCGTTGATCGGCTGACTGAAGCCGCTGATCGTGCCGGTGCTGGTGTTGTAGGCCGCGCTTCCGCCGAGGGTGCTCGCGGCGGAATTACCCAGGTTGGTCACCGTTGTACCGAGGCTGGTAACGGCCTGGTTCGTCCCATACAGCTGGCTGCCATTGATCGCATCCGTGCTGGTGCCGCTGATGCGGCCCGCAGCCACATTGGTGATCTGCCGCTCCGTGCCGGAGGCGCCGACACTCACTACGCCACCAGCAGCCGGTGTGGCACCAGCGAAGTTGTAGGTCGTGCCGTTGATCGTGGTGCTGGCTGTCGGGTTCGATGCAGCCACAGTGGAGCTGTTGCCCAGCACGACGGCGCCATCCAGACCGGTGGCGACGGTGACGTTGCTGCCCACCACGAACGCATTGTTGGCGTTGATGGTGTTGTTATTGCCCAGCGAGTAGGAGCCCGTGCCGGTGATGACGGTGGGATCGCCTATGGCGCCCGAGTTGTTGCCACTGACCGTGTTACCGGTGCCGATGCTGATGCTCTGCGAACCGGTGGCCTTGGCGCTCTTGCCGATAGCGATGGCACTGCCGGCGGCGCTGGCGGCGTCGCCAGCGGCAAGGCCGAAAGCGGCCGTAACGGAGGCGCCGCGGCCAAAAGCCACGCCCGATGTCGCGGCAGAGGCAACCGAGGTCTGGCCGCCGATGGCGATCGCGTCTGAAGCCTGCGCACTGGCGCCAGCGGTAGCGTTACCGCCAATCGCCGTGGCGCCTGCCGCTGAGGCTGTGGCTGAGGAGCCGATCGCCGTCGCGTTCGCGGCAGACGCCTTGGAGTTATAACCAATCGCTTGCGACTGGCCACCCGTTGCCGAGGTCTGATTGCCGATCGCCGTATCGTTGGCTACGGTGCCGGAGCCGGACACGCCCGCCAGAGCGGTACCCCCGAGCGCCAGCGAACCGGTGTTGTAGGCATTAACTCCGTTGCCGATGGCCACCGCCGATTGGCCGACCGCATTGGCCGACTGGCCAATCGCCGTGGACTGGTTGCCGGTTGCACTCGAACCTGATGCCCCCGCGTGACCGCCGATAGAGATCGCGTCGGTGCCTGTGGCATTCGCGAAATCACCAATGGCGGTCTGTGAACCGGCACCGATCGCGCTTGCGTTGTTGCCAATGGCGGTTGGCGATGCACCTGAGGCGCCAGTGACGATCGACCGCGAATTATTGCCAATCGCCACGCCACCGTTCTTATTGGCGGTGGTGGAAGTGACCTGTGCAGAGGCACCAAGCGCGACGTCGCCGGCTCCACCTGTTGCCTTTGCACTAACGCCAATGGCAATGCTCGGGACCAAGCCACCAGCAGGCGTATTCGCCAAAGCCTGACGACCTATAGCGATGTCCCCCTGGTTGGTCGAGGTGGCGCCATCCCCCTGCGCGATGCCATAGGCTGCACTAACGGTCGAGCCGCGGCCGAGCGCGATGCCGGAAGTACCGGCTGACGACACGGACGATTGACCACCAATAGCGATCGCATCTGTGGCTGTTGCCTGTGCGCCCTTGGTGGCGTTACTGCCAATAGCGATCGCACCCGAACCGGATGCGGTGGTGGAGTTGGCCACGGAGAGTGGCGTTGTGCCATCGCCACCGGCACCGCCGATAGCTACCGTATTGAGTGCGGTGGCATTGCTACCGAAGCCGAGCGCTGTGCTGCCTGTGCCGGAAGCTGCCGCCTCGATACCGATACCTGTGCCCCAAGTGGACGCAGAACTGAGGATGCCGAAAGCCGAAGCGCCATTGCCATTGGCCTGAGCGAACGAACCGTAGACCGTCACTCCTGTGTAACCGTTGCCAGCCGCATTGCAACCAGCCACGTTGGAGTAGGTGCCGCTACCGTCCGTCGCCTGGGCCGAAGTTCCGCCCGGGTTGGTTCTTCCGACTACGCCGCTGCTGCCAGTGGTGCAGCTCTGACCAGAGGTATAGGTATTAGCAAATGCGGCCGAAGGCCAAAACTGCACTGCAGTGGCCAGGGTCACCGCTAGCGTGCCGAGCTTCCATCCATGGGGTGCCGTGCTGCCCGTCGTGGTGCCGCTGTTTAGTTTGGCCAGCTCGGAAGCCACCACGACCTGGCCCAACGACCGATTCCACACCTTGCTGAAGATTCTGTTCATCGCCGTTTCTCACACTGCCAAAGGGATACGCCTGGGCTTGGTGCTGAAAACGAGCACGCACGCCCTACTCGCAAAACGAGGGCGTGCCATGGATTCGGATCGATATTCGCCAGGCATGTGCCCTAGCGACCGGATGCGAAACATCCCATTGGCGCCCCCTGCCACCCCCTCAACTCGAAGCAGATCCCGGCAGCCAAGCCCCAGGGGGCCAGGGCTCAACTGCCGCCAGCGTTATTCGCCGACACATACACATCCTTGGTATGCGGGAAACCGTCGTGTGGCGGGCTTGGTCGCTCATCTCTGGGGAGCGAATGTGATGTCCGTCACGCTTGGTGTGCGTAATTTCGGTGACGGGGAGCACGCTTTGAATCAGAAAAGTCCTATGAGTCGAAAAATGTGACCCAAGGCATATTTATTGATTCATATGCGTGATAGCCGAACGAGCGCCATTGGGGCGCCCCGGGAAGTGGGCGCCAGATAGCAGAACGGGGCCAAAAGGCCCCGTTCCATGGTCAGATCTTTGGATACGCGGCTAGAGCAAGCCGCTGGAACGCGCGTATTCGAACAATTGTTTGTCACCGTCCAGCCCAAGTTTGCGCATGGCATCGCGCTTCTGCTGGCTCACGGTTTTCACGCTGCGTTCGGTGCGGCGAGCGATCTCGGAAACGGTCAGGCCCTGGGCGAGAAAACGCACGACTTCAGCCTCGCGCGGCGACAGGGTGCTAACTTCCTCGCCGGCTATCGACACGCTTTCGATCTGCTTGCGGGTGCGCTCGCTAAGGTAGGTACGGCCCGCGCGAATCACATCGATGGCGAGCATCAATTCCTTGGTCATCGACATCTTGTCGACTACCCCGCGCACACCGGTCGCGAGCATGCCCTGCACCAGGGCGGGATTGCTGAGCATGGTGAGCACAAGGATGGGTAGCTGCGGATAGCTTTCCCGCAGACGGCTGAGCATAGCCAGCCCGTCTTCCGCGGGCGGGTCCCCAGGCATGGAGAAATCCGTGATGAGCAGATCGCAGGATTCCTGCGCCAACAACTGGATCAGCTCCTTGCCGTTGCGCGCCTCGCCAACCACACGGAACCGGTCACCGTAACTCTGCAAAGAGGCCTTCAAGCCCATCAGGACGACAGGATGATCGTCGGAAATAATGATCCGCACTGCACCACCTCATAACTTCCGTTGCATACCGCCCAAGCCTACCCAGGCGCGACGATATTCGTGCCTGGGGCTGGTTTGTACCGGAGCGGCGGCAACAGTAACATGAACGAGTAACAAGGCATTGACTGCGGCGGCTCTGCGCCTGAGCCGGCCAGCGGCTCACAAGGCCTGCACAGAAGCCCTGCCAGCACAGCATCGCCAGGGAGCGATATGCCGACCACGCTGCACCCTTCGTCTTTACGGCCGGCTGCCCTGAGTCCCTTGCTTGGCATGGCCTGGGTCGACAACCAGGCGATTCCCGTTTCCGCGACCACCTTGATGCTGGCCGCCCTGCTGATTCTGGTGGCGGTGGCAGCGCTAGGACTCGCCTGGCTGCTGCAGGCGCAGGCCAGCAAGACCAAGCGGCTTCAGGCGGAGCTGCTCGCGCAGCGCACTTGGTCAAAGAGCGCGATGGATGCGTTGCCGGCGCTGGTGTTGATGCATGGCCCCGATGGCGACGTGCTCGATACGAATATCTACGGGCGCCAGCATCCGGCCGCTGCCGAAGCCATGCTCGCGGCGGTCAAGTCGAACGAACTCACCGTTGCGCATGATGGCGAGCCCCAGCCTTATGAGATCGATTACACCGACGATGACGGCATGCCTCGACAGGGCATGCTGTGGAACCAGCCGCTGCTTGCGGTCTCCGGTGAACGGACGGGCTCGATCAGTTTCCTGTTCGATATCACTGCATTTCGCGATGCCGAACAGGCGGCCAGAGTCACCGAACGCGGCTTGCGCGAGATCGTGCAGCGCGTTCCGGTGGCGGTCTTTTCCATCCTGAAGGACACGCATGGCATCCGCCATGTCACCTTTGCCGCGGGTGACATACGCGCCTTGTTCGGACTGGAGTTGACGGATCTATTGGACACGGGGGATGTACTGCAGGAGCGCCCCTTGCAGGGCCGCATCCATCCCGACGATGTTGCTGCCTTCGGCCGCCTGATTTCTCCCGTCACCACCGACCTGAAACCCCGCTCGCTGGATTTCCGCGCCTTCGGCCGCGAAGGACTGCGCTGGATTCACGGCACGCTGACGCCACAAGCCCTACCCGATGGCAGCCTGCGCCTGATCGGCTATTTCATCGACACCACCGAACTCAATGCGCGCAATGAAGCGCTGCGCATCGCACGCGACGTTGCCGAACGAGCCTCGAAGGCGAAGGCGGATTTCCTGGCGACCATGAGCCATGAAATACGCACACCGATGAATGGCGTGATCGGCATGCTCGAATTGCTCGGCCGTACGCCGGTCAACGCGGAGCAGCGAGAGTTGTTGCGCGCTGTCGAAGATTCGGCGAGCGTGTTGTTGCAGATACTCAACGACATCCTGGATTTCTCCAAGCTCGAGGCGGGCGATCTGCGGCTGGACGAAACGCCGTTCGATCCGCGCGTGCTGGTCGACAATGTGGTCAGCGTGATGGCATCGCGCGCGCAGGCGAAGGGCCTGGGCGTGCATGTGGCTATCGATGCCACGGTTGCCGGCAGCCTGCTTGGCGACAGTGTGCGTTTGCGCCAAATTCTGCTGAATCTATTGAGCAATGCCACCAAGTTCACCGAACGCGGCAGCATTGCCGTGCGTGTGGTGGTGCTGGCTGACGACGGTGCGCAGCAGCATCTGCGCGTGAGTGTGAGTGACACCGGCATCGGTATCCCTCGCGAAAAGCAGGCCACTCTGTTCAACCCATTCACCCAGGCCGAGGCGTCGACCAGCCGGCGTTATGGCGGCACCGGATTAGGGTTGGCCATTTGCCGTCACTTGGTGCAGCTCATGGAGGGCTCGGTAGAACTGAGCAGCGAACCCGGGCGTGGAACTACCGTGGGTTTCGAAGTGCGTCTTCCGGTCGAACGGCGGGAAGC
Source organism: Dyella sp. OK004 (assembly GCF_900114495.1). Classification (GTDB taxonomy): domain Bacteria; phylum Pseudomonadota; class Gammaproteobacteria; order Xanthomonadales; family Rhodanobacteraceae; genus Dyella_D. Next base: position 137,499 of record NZ_FOZI01000002.1, read on the forward strand.
CGCGGCACCTCCTGGGTTGCGTGGCCGACACGCGGTGGTTCGGCTGGGTTCGACCGATACCGGCACTGCCCTGAGCGAACATCTCAAATCACTAAGCATGACGGTGGAGTTGGCGGACAGCACCGTGCCTTTGCGTGAAGGCATGGCCGCGAGCCTCTTGTTTGTCGAACCTGCGGATACGGACAGCGAAACGCGGATCAGTGCCCATGTGGTTGCCGTGACGGACGAGCCCCTGCTGTCCACTGGCATCGAGCTGCGCCAGGACCGGCTGTTTCTCAGTGCCAATCCTCTGAAGTGGCAATCGCTGGTGCGGGCTTGCCTCAATGCGCTGGAGCTGCGCGACGATGTCGCCGAGACGCCCGGTTCGCATCCCTCATCCGAAATGACGGTAACAGACGCCGATCCGTTGCCTTCATCGTTGGCGGATCTGCCCACCCATCGCGGGCATGTCCTGGTGGCCGAAGACCACCCGGTCAGTCAGAAGCTGATCCTTCGTCAACTGGCGATTCTGGGCTTGAGCTGCGATGTGGTCGACAATGGGCGCGATGCTTTCGAAGCCCTCAGCGGCAGCGATTACGCCATGCTGCTCACCGACTGCAATATGCCGCTGATGAGCGGTTACGAACTGGCCACCGCCTGGCGCAAGCACGAAGCGGAAAACCGCAACCCGCGGCGACTGCCAATCATCGCGATGACCGCCAACGCGCTGGCTGGCGAAGCCGTGCGTGTACGCAACGCTGGCATGGATGACGTACTAAGCAAGCCACTGCAGCTGCTGCCGCTCAGCCAGAAGATCAGCCAGTGGCTGCCCGAACAGCCGGCTTCCGCAAGCCCGCCGCCATCGGGGCTGCAAGACCTCGGCCTGTTGACCGGCCTGGTCGGCGGCGATGAGGCACCGGGCCTGTACGACAAGATGCTGCAGGCCTTTTCCAGCGCCAGCCATGACGACCTGCTCGAACTCCGCCATTGTGTGGAAAGCGGCGATACGGCGGCGGCGGCCCTGAGCCTGCACCGCCTGCTCGGCGCCCTCCAGCTGTTTAGCAACGGCGCCCTGCTGGACCAGGGACGGCGGCTGCTGGAAGCCCTACATAGCGGGCAGGCTCGGGAAACCCTGCCCCATCTGCCCGGTTTCGCCCAGGACGTAGAACTCCTCCTCTCGAACCTGAACGGCCAACCGGCTGATAAGCCGGTGAATTAGCTATTTCCTTGTGGCTCCGCGACAATAGGAATTGTCTGTAGTCCGCACTAAGGCCATCGGATCCGGATGAAACGGGGGCTGGAAGGATCGCGCGGATAAGCGTCAGGGGGCGCACTAGGATCGTCGAGGTTTTCCCATGACACACAGGGTATGGAGACGGCTCTTCTTCGGCCGTCAATGGTTTGCTGCGTTGCTTATCGTGGTCGTCGCACCGGCGTTTGCCGCGCCGTCTGCCGACTGGAGCTACCGGGTACGCCCCAAGGACACCATCTGGGATTTGGCCGGCCACTACATGAAGCCGGGCATTCCCTGGCAGAAGCTGCAGGACTACAACAAAGTCACGGATCCGTTGAACCTGCCGCCGGGCATGACCTTGCACATCCCGGTTGCGTGGCTGCGCCTGGAACCGGCGAAGGCCAAGGTCGTTGCCGTTATCGGCAAGGCCTCGGCGACGCTGCCCGACGCCGCCCAACCAGTGCCGATCACCCAGGGCATGACGTTTGGTTACGGCACGCGGTTAGTGACGGAGGACGATGCGAGCCTCACTCTGGAATTCGCAGATGGTTCGCGCATCCTGGTGCAGAGCAATAGCGAGCTGGCGTTCGACCGACTCACCGCTTACGGCAACACAGGCATGGTCGATACGCGCGTGCGCCTGCAACGTGGCCGGCTAAATAGTGACGTCATCCCTTTGAGCGGCAGCGCCGCGCGCTTCAGCGTGTCGACGCCGGGCACCATTTCCAGCGTGCGCGGTACGCACTTCCGCGTGGTCGCCGACTCGCAGGCCGGCGCTGCGCGAACTGAAGTCACGTCCGGCAAGGTCGATGTCGGCAACGACAAAAAGCATGTACTGGTAAAGACCGGTTCGGGCGTAGCGACGGCCGATGGCGCCTCGCCGGGGCAGCCACAATCGCTGCTGGCGGCGCCGGCAGTGCAGTGCCCGAAGGACCCGGTCAACCAGTCTCCTTATGACTTCCAATGGCAGGCACTGGCTGGCGCGCAGCACTACCGTGTGCAGTTGGCACCCAATGCGAAGTTCGAGGCGCTGTTGCTCGATCGCGTGGTCGATGACACCAAGCTGACGCTGCCGGAACTCAGCGATGGCACCTATGCGGTGCGTGTACGCGGTATTGGCGCGGGTGATCTCGAAGGCCTGGACGCTACTTGCCCGACAGTGACCATCAATGGCCAGCCGCAACCACCTTTAATCGTATCGCCACAGCCGGATACCAAGGTGCGCGATACACGTCCGTCATTCCGATGGACCGAAAGCGAGCAGGCGGCGTCCTATACTTGGCAGCTATCCAGCGATCCGGCGTTCCAGCAGTTGCTGTCCGAACAGGCGCAGATCACCGGCAGCGACGTGCGGGCTCCACACGCCCTGCCCCTTGGCCGCTACTACTGGCGTGTCGCCAGCCGCGACAAGACCGGCAAGGTAGGCCCTTACACCCATGCACTGCCGTTCGATCTGGTAGCTGAGCCGCCCTCACCGACGCCCGGCGAACCGAAGCGTTCGCATGGTGATCTGGTCTTGAGCTGGCCCGAGGGCGTGCCTGGCCAGAAGTATCACGTGCAGCTCGCGCGCGATCCTGCGTTCGCCAAGCCGGAGGTGGATGCCACCGTCGATAAGCCGGAGCTCGATCTCAAGAAGCTGTCCTCGGGCAAATGGTACGTGCGCGTGCAGACCATCGAACCTGACGGCTATGCCGGCCCGTGGAGTTCGGTGCAGAAAACCCGCATCTCCTGCGTCGCCTGTCGCTGGGCAGCCGCCGGTGGCGGCGCGGCGCTGCTCTGGCTGGTGCTCTGAAACCATGGGTGGCCGTGGCTGCGCTGACGAAAGGAATCGGTCACCCAGGCAGCGCGACCACCGATGATGCATCTTGACCCGTTACGAATACTCGGGCGCGCCCTGGCGTGGATGATCGGAGTGGCGTTGCTCACCCTGGTGCTCGCCAGTGGCATGGCGGCGCGGCTGGACAATGCTTTCTATGATCTGCACATGCGTTACTGGCCTTACCAGACCAGTGACGCTGTGACGATCGTGGCGATCGATCCCAAGAGCCTTTCCAAGTTGGGCAACTGGCCCTGGCCAAGAACGGTGCACGCGCAATTGCTTGATCGCCTGACCGCCGCCGACGTCCGCGGTGTCGGCGTCGATATCACCATGGCAGATCCCGACGTCAACCACCCCGAGAATGACCACACACTGGCGCAGGCGATACGCCGTAATGGGCACGTAATCATGCCGGTGTTCGCCGAAGCCACCGAATTGGGCGGCACATTGGAAGAGATGCTGCCGACACCGGAGATCGCCAGCGCGGCAGCCGGCTTCGGCCACGTCGATGCGGCAAAGGATGATGATGGCGTCATCCGTGGCGCTTACCTCAAGGCGGGGCTGGGACATCCGCAATGGTCTGCGCTGGCGCTCGCCGTCTACGAGATCGGGCAGAAGACCATGGAACCGGCGCTGCCCAGCCTGCACCGGCCCGACCCGGGAGCCGAATCGCCTTATGAGTGGATGCGCGACGACTACGTCATGCTGCACTTTGCCGGGCCTGTGGGCAGCTTCGAGCAGGTTTCCTATATCGATGTGCTGGAAGGCCAGGTGCCAGCGGCGCGACTCAAGGGCCGCTGGGTGCTGATCGGCGCTACCGCCGCTGGCCTTGGCGATTTGCTCGACACATCCGCTTCCGGTGGTGGCGAGCGTATGCCCGGTGTGGAATATCAGGCCAATTTGCTGGAATCCATCAAGAACGCCAGCATCCTGACGCCGTTGAATTTTACCAGCCAGTTTCTGCTTGGTGCCGCATTGCTCGTTCTACCGATGCTGCTCTATGGCTTGCCCGGCTTGCGCCGGGTGTGGCCGGTCGCCTTGATATCACTCTGCGTCAGTTTCGCTATGAGCATCGGGCTCTTGCGATGGACGGGTTGGTGGTGGCCGCCGGTCGATAGCGTGATGGTGATTGTAGTCGGCGCGGTGGTCGTTTCCGGATTGCAGCGGATCGGCTGGCGGCGCTGAATTCCGCACCACTTGCGTCAGCTAATAATCCGGTTGTTGCGGGCCAGCTCGATCAGGTCACGGATATTGGCCAGGCCAAGCTTGTCCATCACATTGCGCTTGTGTGCACTGACGGTTTTGTTGCTAATCAACATATGGTGCGCGATATCGATATTGGTCATGCCGAGCGCCAGACAGCGGAACACTTCGAACTCACGCTTGCCCAGGGAGCCGAGCGGACTGTCCTGTTCCGTCGCGACCACGCTGGAAGCGGCAACAATGACCTCACGGCCAAAATAGATCTTGCCACGCACCACGAGCTGCGCCGCCGTGACGATATCGTCCATAGCAGAACTCTTATGCACGAAGCCATCTGCTCCTGCGCGAAACGCACGCACACCGGCAACGACTTCGTCGGCTGCGGAGATCATCAAAATAGCGATAGGCTCGGCGGTCTGACGTAGCCGATGAATGACTTCGACACCACCCAGCTGCGGAATATCCAGATCAATGATTAGCAGGTCCGGATGCAGTTCGCGCGTTACCGATAGTCCGATGGTGCCATTGATACATTCAGCCAGGACCTGGAACTCGCCTGACCTTTCGAGCAAGGCGCGAACCGCCCCATTGATCATGGGGTGATCGTCCACGATTACGGCGGTGAACATGACACTGCATCCATGTGAAGAAGTCACGAGTCGGCATTTTTCGTTCCAATGCCTCCAGACATGCAACGAAAGAAGTGGAACGTTAAGCGCTCAGTAGCCGACTTCCATCGCGTACGCGTAGATTTCCATGTCGGAACGGAGACCGAGTTTCTTCATGGCGTCCGTCTTCTGCTTGCTCACCGTCTTCACACTGCGCTCCAGTTTGCGCGCAATCTCGGTGACGCTCATGCCGGCGACGAGAAGGCGGATGACTTCACCTTCGCGATCGGTCAGCTTGCTAACGGAATGGGCTCCAAAACGAGCCAGCCGACCCTCGAAGGTGGCGCTGACAAAAACGTGCCCGAGCATGGCGAGACGAACTGCAGTATGGACTTCGGCCATGGCCGTAGTTTTGTCCACGATGGCCTTGACGCCTCCCGCGAGCAGCGCCTGTAGCAGGCCCACATTGCGGAGCATGGTGAGCACGACGATTGGAAGACCAGGGTGACTTGTGCGCAACCGCTCAATGAGTCGGATGCCATCTGGCGAGCCATCGCTAGGCATGACGTAGTCTGTCACCACCACGTCGCAATCCACACGCTCCACGAGCGAGAGCAGCTCGGTCGGGCAAGAGGCCTCTCCAACTATCTGGATATCGCTGCCATTGAGCACAGCCATGACACCCTTGCGAATGATGGGATGGTCATCCGCAAGGATGATTCGAATGTTCTGATCGGCTGATGCGTTCATGGGATGCATCTCCTCTTGTCGCGCACGTGAAGGGGCTTCGGCGGTTCGACGACTGCGAAGCAGATGACTATCCGCGAATGAAGGTTGAGCACGTCGACCAGCAGCATCAACCACTCGGGGCCCTTCGGACTGTTACGGCAGCAGTCGGATTTTCTCCTTGCGACCCCGCATCGATCTATACGAACATTCCGAAAATCGCCTCGTACTTGTCGGAAAATTAGCCGCATCTACTGAGATTGCTTCAGGGCCAGTGCGAATCCGCTCAGGTCGGATTCGAGTTGGCGGGCATTGAGAAGCATGTCCGACGTCGGCTGATCTGACTCGACCAATGATGCCGACTCCGCAAGCTGACTGGCACCGAAGAACGCCGCGATACCGCGTACGGAGTGCGCCACCTCGCGTAATTTATCGATGTCCATGACTCTTAATGCCGCGTTCAACCGCTCCAGCTCGGACTGGGCGAGTTCGACATAATCCTTGAGCAATGCAACATAGCCATCGCCAAACACTTTGCTCAGGCAGGCTTTCACCTGAGCGATATCGGAGCCGTCAGTCTGCGGGGGGATGGCATCGGATATGTTTGCAGTAGCTGGCATTGACCGGCCAATCCAGTGATCGAGTTTATCGGCCAGCGCCGCCAATCGCAGGGGCTTGGCGAGCATGTCGTCCATGCCTGCCTCCACGCATCGCTTCTCCTGATCCGCCATGACATTGGCGGTCAAAGCAATAACGGGGAGACGACTATCGGTTTCGCTGGCACGTATTCGCCGTGTCAGTTCGAAGCCATCCATCTTCGGCATATGGCAGTCGGTGATCAGCAAAGCGTACGGCCGCGCCGAGAGGGCAGCCAGGGCTTCCTCGCCATCGGCGACGACATCACAAAACCGGCCCAGGGTTTCCAGTTGCCGATGAAGAACCTCGCGGACGATAGCGTGATCCTCAGCCACCAGAATTCTGCGCACTTCAGAAGAGCTTGAAGTATCCGAGTCAGGCCTAAGAACACGTGCGGCATCCTCGCCTTCACTTGTCCCGGTCATCGCGAACCGGCCGTGCAGCACGACACGAGCACCTTGACCCGGCTCGCTCTGATGATTGATCGACAAATCCATCAACCTGCAGAGGCGATGAACAATGACCAATTCCAGACCGTCGGCCGCACCGCTCTTGTCGATCGACCTGGCAATTTCCACCGACGGATCAGATGGATTTTCCCAGTGTTCCGCACTCATCTCGTTGCCAGTGCCGATGACGCCGATCTCGATGTCTTGCCACTCTTCTGCACTCTCGGTCACTCGCACCTCAATGTGAACATCTCCATCAAAGGTGAACTTGAATGCGTGGCGGAGCAGATCTTCGAGCAACTGCTGCAGGCGTTCACCGTCACCCCTCAAATATTTCGCCACACCAGAGTCAACCCTAGCGTCAATCTTCACGCCGTTAATGGCCGCTTGAGATAGCCGCGCCTGCATGACGTCGCCGATCACCCGGCGCAGATCGAATGGCTCCCAGGCAATCGCCAGTTTGCCGGCTTCGATCCTGGCGAAGTCCAGGACGTCATCAATGATATGCAACAGGGAGTGAGCGGCCTCACCAGCTATCCGCAAAAGTGTCCGCTGGCGTTCGCTCAGGTGAGGATGATCGAGCAACTCCAGGGTGCCCAATAGACCGCTCATCGGTGTACGGATCTCGTGGCTCATCAGCGATAGGAGATTTGAGTCCCAATTGGCTGACAGTTTTGGCCCGGCGCCGCTGTCCTGCGACTTCGATGCAGCGAGCCCGCTTATGTCAGCAATCGCCACCAGCAATCCCATCTGGCCATTAGGTAGCAGCACGGGTATGCGGTGCACACGACAAAGGCGCTCACCGTCAATGGCTGGCAGGAAGCGCTCATCCTGCTCAGCCGCCTGACTTCTCAGTACCCGCAAGTGCGCCTGATGCGTCTGCTCCCAATCGACATCGATATGCCGGGTCTGCAGCAGGCTGCGTCCTAGCAATTGCGCTCGCTGAACGCCAAACCGGGATTCGTAAGCATCATTGACCGCCAGATAACTGCCCTGCGTGTCTTTGCAAAAAACGGGATACGGCAGTGCATCCACAATCACTTGGCAAATCTCGTTCGGCGAAGGCGGTTCGGTGGCGAAGTCCGATCCGCGGCCGCCTCCCATCCATCCGCGCAGTCCCACCCACCATCTGGACCATAACTCGCGTCCCCACCCGGAAGCCACAAAACGCATGCCGGCACCTCCCTCTTCCATCAGCCCCCATGCGGGAGGCCTGAATGGGGCACAGGGGACGTATGCGATCCCTGATGCCCCGTCACGCCAACGGCGCGGTTTCCTGGGTGGAGGCCTGACATATGCCCTGACGCCAGAGGGGCGCATTGTCGGGTTTGGTTACACGCGGAAGATATGGGATGCGTCTTAAAGCCGGCCAGATACGTCTCAAACCTCATGGCGCTTTGCCTTGGCTGGACAGGGTCTTCCGTTACTTGGAATAACTGCCCAGACACCGACCTTCGCTTCGCCACAGCTTGCGCCGCAAACGGTCGGCACGTAGAATTCGCGGCTCTCTGCCGGAATAGCTCAGTTGGTAGAGCGGCGCATTCGTAATGCGTAGGTCGCAGGTTCGACTCCTGTTTCCGGCACCAGTCAAAGCAAAAAGCCCGCAGCGATGCGGGCTTTTTGCTTATTGAAGCCTTGAACCCGCCTCAGAGACTGGCGGGGGTGCTGCTACCGGCGATCCGCAGCTCCTTCGGCAAGGCGAAGGTAATCGTCTCGGCTTCGCCGTCCAGCTCGCGGACCTCGCCAGCTCCCCAGGATTGCAGTCGCGCAATGACGTCACGCACCAGTTTTTCAGGGGCGGAGGCGCCGGCGGTCAAACCGATGTGCCGGACGCCGTCCAGCCAGCTGCGCTCGATATGCTCGGCGCCGTCGATCAGGAAGGAACGCACGCCCTGCTTCTCCGCCAGCTCGCGCAGGCGATTGGAATTGGAGCTGTTGACAGAACCGACCACCAGCACCAGATCCACTGCATCGGCTAACCGTCGCACGGCATCCTGGCGGTTCTGGGTGGCGTAGCAAATGTCGTCCTTACGAGGCCCTTCCACATCAGGGAATTTCTCGCGCAACGCGGCGATGATCGCCCTGGTGTCATCCACCGACAGCGTGGTCTGGGTGACATAAGAAAGCGAATGCGGAAATTTCGGTTGCAGCGTCTGCACGCATTCCACCGATTCGACTAGCAGGATCTCGCCCTCATTGACCGGATTCCACTGCCCCATGGTGCCTTCCACTTCTGGATGTCCGGCATGGCCGATCAGCACCACGCTACGACCGGTGCGACCCAGCCGCGCGACCTCCATGTGCACCTTGGTCACCAGTGGACAGGTGGCGTCGAACACATTGAGGTGGCGGCGATCAGCTTCTTCGCGCACCGCCTTGGAAACACCGTGTGCGCTGAAGATGACGGTGGCGCCGTCCGGCACCTCGTCCAACTCTTCGACGAACACCGCGCCATCGGCACGCAGCTTGTCCACCACGTAGCGGTTATGCACTACTTCGTGCCGCACATAGATCGGCGCGCCATAGGATTCGAGCGCACGCTCGACGATGGCAATGGCGCGATCCACGCCGGCACAAAATCCGCGGGGGTTGGCGAGCAGAATATCCAAAGGAGGCCTCGGCTGTCTGGTGCCCGGTCAGGGCTGCGCCGCTGCCCTGTGACAGGGCGGCGCTGAACCACATAATTATCGCACGGTGCCAGCCGGCTTGCCGGCAAACAGGCCAAACGCGATCAACAGCGCCGCACCGACGGTAATCCCGCAGTCGGCCACGTTGAACACCGGATAGTACCAGTCGCGGTAGTAAACCTGGATGAAATCCGTTACCTGCGCGGCATGCAAACGGTCGATCAAATTACCCAGCGCGCCGCCCACGATCAGGCCCAGCGGCAGCGCCGTACGCCAGTCGCTGCGGGCGGTGCGCTTGAGCCACACCACCAGCACGCCGCTGATCACCACCGCCAGCAGCACGAAAAACCAGCGCTGCCAGCCGGCGCTATTGGCGAGGAAACTGAATGCGGCGCCGGTGTTGAATGCCAGCGTCCAGTTCAGGAAACCCGGAATCACTGGATGCGGCACGCCCGCGGGCTGCAGCGCATCCAGCGCCCAGAACTTGCTGACCTGGTCCAGCACGATGACCACGGCGGAAAGCCACAGCCAGCGGAGTGCATTGGGAGAGTTACTCATGATGTCCTTCGGCACTCAGAACCAGCGACGATCTTCGCCCGGCCCTTCCACGTTGCTGATACAGCGGCCACACAACTCAGGATGGTTGGCGTGGTGACCCACATCGTCGCGACGATGCCAGCAGCGCACGCACTTCGCCGCATCACTTACCGTGGCCGAGACCCATACATCGGCACCTTCAAGTTCGGAAAGCACCGCCGTTTCCGGCTGACCACCAGCAACGTCCAGGCGCACATCAGAAGCAATGAAGAAGAAGCGCAACTCCTCCGCCGTAGGAGCGTAGCGCGACACCACGGCCGGATCCGCATGGATGGCTAGCTTGGCCTCCAGCGAGGCGCCGATCTGCCCGCCCTTGCGCATGCCCTCGAGCACGCGTGACGCGGTATCGCGGATCGCCAGCAGGTCCGACCAGTAGCGGCGCTGCTCCGGCGAACTCTGAGTAGCAGTGAGGCCCTGGTACCAGGTCTCGAACAGCACACTCTCGCCGCGCTCGCCCGGCAAGGACTTCCAGATTTCCTCGGCAGTGAAGCTCAGCACCGGTGCCAGCCAGCGCACCAACGCCTCGGCGATGCGGTACATCGCACTCTGCGCGCTGCGTCGACCGTGGCTGTCGGTCGGCATGGTGTAGAGGCGATCCTTGGTGATGTCGAGATACAGCGCACCCAGCTCGGTGGTGCAGTAGTTCTGCACACGCTGCACGATCTCCGGGAAATCGTAGCGCTCATATGCTGCCGCCACCGACTGCTGCACATCGTACGCCTGCTGCACCGCCCACTGGTCTAACAACAGACACTGCTCCACCGGCAGCAGATGCTTCGCGGGATCGAAGCCGTCGAGGTTGCCCAACAAGAAGCGCGCGGTATTACGGATGCGGCGGTACATATCGGAAACGCGCTTGAGGATCTCGTCCGATAGCGACATCTCGTTGCGGTAATCGGTGGAGCAGATCCACAGGCGCAAGATATCCGCGCCCAGGGTCTTCATGATGTCCTGCGGCTCTATACCGTTGCCCAGCGACTTGGACATCTTGCGTCCCTGCGCGTCCACAGTGAACCCGTGGGTGAGCACGTCGTTATAGGGCGCGCGACCATGGATGGCGGCAGAAGTAAGCAGCGAGGACTGGAACCAGCCGCGATGCTGGTCCGAGCCTTCCAGGTACATCACCTTGTACGACTTGGCATCGCCCTGCTGCAGCTCCGGACGCTGACCGATCACACCGAAGTGCGTGACGCCAGAGTCAAACCACACGTCCAGCACATCGGTGACTTTCTCGTAGTCTGCGGCCTGGTCACCGAGCAGCTCGGCGGGATCGAGCGCATACCACGCATCGATACTGCCCTGCTCCACGTGCTTGGCTACCTTTTCCAGCAGTGCAACAGAATCCGGATGCGGCTCCTGCGTTGCCTTATGCACGAACAAAGCGATAGGCACGCCCCAGGTGCGCTGACGCGAGATGCACCAGTCCGGGCGGTCCCCGACCATGCCGGCGATGCGCTCTTCTCCCCAGCCCGGCACCCAGCGGACATCCTTGATCGAAGCCAGCGCGGTCTCGCGCAGCTTGGCCTGCTCCATGCTGATGAACCACTGCGGCGTGGCGCGGAAGATCACCGGCGTCTTGTGGCGCCAACAATTGGGATAGCTGTGCTCGATCTTGTGATGGGCCAGCAACACGCCGCGTCCGCGCAGCAGTTCGACGATGGCGTCGTTGGCCTTCCATACATGCATGCCGGCCAGTTGCACGCCGTCGACCGCCGGCGTGTCAGCGCGATAGGTGCCGCGCGACTCGATGAAATTGAGCGTGCCGAGACCGTAGCGACGGCCGACCACAAAGTCTTCCACGCCATGATCGGGCGAGGTGTGAACTGCGCCGGTACCATCCTCCGCCGACACATGCTCACCGAGCAGCACCGGAACCTGCCGCGCATAGAACGGATGCTGCAGCAACGTCCCTTCTAGTGCCTGGCCGACGGCGTGGCCCAGCACGACCGGCTGCTCTACGCCGTAGCGATGCAACGCTTTTTCCGCTAGGGCAGCAGCGATGACCAACAACACGCGGCGACCGTTACGCGCCGGTCCCTCGACCAACGCGTACTCCAGCTCCGCACCCAATGCCACCGCCTGGCTTTCCGGCAGCGTCCACGGCGTAGTGGTCCAGATCGGCACGGCAACGATGGCATCTCCGGCATCCACACCAAACTTCGCGGCCAGCGCCTTCGCGTCCACCGCGTCGTAGGCAACATCGATGGCCGGCGAGGTCTTGTCGCCATACTCGATCTCCGCCTCGGCTAGCGCCGAACCGCAATCGAAACACCAGTACACCGGCTTGGCGCCACGCACCACATGCCCGTTGGCGACGATGCGCGCCAGCGCGCGGATCATGTCGGCCTCAAACTTGTAATCCATGGTGCGGTACGGACGCTCCCAGTCGCCCAGCACGCCCAGGCGCTTGAAATCGCCACGCTGCAGATCGATTTGCTGTTGCGCATACTCGCGGCACTTTTGACGGAAAGCCACAGCGTCGAGCTTGTCGCCCGCCTTGCCGTGCTTCTTCTCCACCGCGATCTCGATCGGCAGGCCGTGGCAATCCCACCCAGGCACGTAAGGCGAGCGGTAGCCGGCCATCAGGCGCGACTTAACCACCACATCCTTAAGCACCTTGTTCACCGCATGGCCCAAGTGAATGGCGCCGTTTGCATACGGCGGGCCGTCATGCAGCACGAACACTTTGTCGCGGCCGGCGGTGTGCTCCTGGATCTGCGCGTAGCGGCCGACCTTCTCCCACTCTGCCAACCAACCTGGTTCGCGCTTGGGCAGGTCGCCGCGCATCGGAAAATCCGTCTGCGGCAGATTGATGGTGCTCTTGTAATCCTGAGTCATTGCCTGGGTGCCGTCGGGGTTGCAGGGCTCGGCCGCAGGGCCGTCGCCGTCTTGGTCTTGCCGGCGCGGGCCGAGCGCCGGGCGAAAGTTGGAACGTTACCGGATTCCGGCGTGTTACGCCTCGGCCAGGCGTGGATTCATGCCGAGCACTTCGCGCGCCATGCGGGCATCGCGGTGCATCTGCTCGGTGAGGGCATCCAGCCCGTCGAACTTCATTTCGTCACGCAGTTTGGCGACGAATTCCACCGCCATGCGCTGACCGTAGAGATCGCCCTCGAAGTCGAACAGATGGACTTCCAGCAGCGGCTCGGCCACCTCGTTCACGGTCGGGCGGATGCCAAGGCTGGCGACGCCGGGCCAGCTGCATTCGCTTTCGCCCAGCCCGACCCGCACCGCGAAGATCCCGTGTACCGGACTTACCCGCTCGCGCAGATGGATGTTGGCCGTGGGAAAGCCCAGCGTGCGGCCGAGCTGATTGCCGTACTCAACCTTGCCCTCGATCACGAAAGGACGGCCAAGCAACGGCGTCGCTCCGGCAAACTCACCGGCCGCGAGCAGCATGCGTACACGGCTGGCGGACACCCTCGTGCCGTCCAGCAAAACCGACGGCATGGTGCGCGCGTTGAAGCCATGGTTGGCGCCCATTGTCTCCAACAATGCGACGTCGCCGCCTCGCTTGTGACCGAAGCGGAAATCGCTGCCGACCCACACCTCCCGCGCAGCCAGCCGCTCCACCAGCACGCGGCGCACGAAATCCTCGGCGGGCATGGCGGTGAGCGTCGCATTAAAGCGCAGCAATAGGGCCTGCTCCATGCCCGACGCGTCGAAGCCGCGGAGCTTTTCCCGCACGCTGGACAGGCGCGGCACCGGCTCCTTGGAAAAAAAGGCGCGCGGCAATGGCTCGAAGCTCACCACCATCGGCGTACAACCCAGCGTCTGCGCACGCTCGCGCACCTCGGCAAGCAGTGCCTGGTGGCCAAGATGCAGGCCGTCAAATGCACCAACGGCTACCACGCTACCGCCGGGCGCCAGGCACGGACCGGCGATATCCCTGGAAAGTCTCATCATCGCGTGAGTATAACGGCTGCGCTGCATCCACCGCCGCGACGGCTCGTCACACACCACGCAGATCGCGCAGGCGGAAGCCGGTGGCGAACAGGGTCGCGACGTAAGCTCCGCCTCCGGCCATAACCAGCACGGCCAGATGCCAGCCGCGCGTCCACTTGGACACCTCAGTCCAATCCGGCCACAGCCACAAGCCGAGCAACAGCACGGCAATCATCACTGCGCAGGAAAGCACCAAGCGCAACAGATGACGCGCCCAGCCCGGCTGGCGCTGATAGACCCCCGCCTTGCGCAGCCAATGCCAGAGCAAGGCGAGATTGATGTAACTGGCCAGCGCGCTCGCCATGCCCAGCGCCATATGCAACCCCGGTACCTTGGCCAGCCCTTCCAGCCAGGAACCCTGCTTTAGTTCAGTCGGCGCCCACAGCTCGAACAGAAGCACCAGGAACACCACATTCAAGGCCATGTTGGACACCAGCGAGGCCACGCCTGCACGCACCGGCGTGCGCGTGTCCTGCCGCGCATAGAACGCCGGCAGCACCACCTTCACTAGTGCAAAAGCCGGCAACCCGAAACTCAGCGCCGAAATCGACAATGTGGCCATATGCGTATCGAACGGCGTAAAGCGGCCGTGCTGGAACAGTGTCGCTACCAGCGGCTCGGCCAGCAGCATCAGGCCGAACATGGCCGGCACGGCGATCAACAGGGTCGTGCGCAGGCCCCAGTCCAGCGCCTTGGAGAAACCCGCGCCGTCCGTCGCCACGTGATGTCGCGACAGCGATGGCAAGATCACCGTGCCCAGTGCCACGCCAAACACACCGAGCGGCAACTCCAGAAAGCGATCCGCCTGCGAAAGCCAGCTCTGCGACCCGGTGAACAGCAGCGAGGCGATGACCGTATCCAGCAACAGGTTGATCTGCGCTACCGATGAACCGAACAGCGTCGGCACCATCAACCTCATGATCCGGCGCACATCGGGCTGACTCCAGCCCCAGCGCGGCAAAGTCAGCAGATCGAGCTGACGTAATGCCGGCAACTGAAACAGTAACTGCAAGATGCCTGCGGCCAGGATCGCCCAGCCCATCGCCATGATCGGCGTATGCAGGCGCGGCGCCAGCCACAATGCACCGGCGATCATGCACAGGTTGAGGATCACCGGCGTCAACGCCGGCAGACCGAAGCGATGAAAGCTGTTGAGCGCGCCGCCAGACAACGCCGTCAGGGAAACAAACAGAAGGAACGGAAAGGTTAGTCGCAGCAGGTTCACCGTCAGCGCGAACTTCTCCGGAGTCTCGATCGCTCCCGGAGAGAACAGCGCGGTGACCTCGGGCGCGAAGATCACACCCAGTGCGGTGACAAGCAGCAACACGCCGCCCAGCGTGCCGGATACGCGCGACATCAGATCCTTCAGATCCGCGTGGTCGCGCTTCTCCTTGACCTCGGTGAACACCGGCACGAACGCAGTGGAGAACGAACCTTCTGCGAACAGCCGACGCATGAAATTGGGAATGCGGAAGGCCACCCAGAACGCATCGGTCGCCGCATTGGCACCGAAGGCTGCGTTGATCGACATATCCCGGACCAGACCGAGGATGCGCGAAATCATGGTCATGCTGCTGAAAGAGAGCAGCCCTCGGAACATGCTGGGGGACTTCATGCGCGCGTTGGCACCTTGGTTTTTATGGTCTGGAATAAAGCCGTGGAGCCGATCCGGCACCCACAAAGCGCATAGTTTGACAGCCGTTTCGGACCAGAGACAGCGCTGACGTGGCATAATGGCGACTTTCCGGTGGACGCCACCGGTCCCGATTCAGCCTCATCGCTCCCCGGCCAAGCCCGGGAGCGGAGCTAAGCTGTTGACGCAGCGGTGCATTGGCCGCATAATTACCCCCTTTTTCCACCCTACTCAGCGATTTCGGAGTTCTACCTTGGCCAACATCAAGTCCGCGAAGAAGCGCGCGCGCCAGTCCGAGCAGCGCCGCCTGCGCAATGTCAGCGCCCGTTCCATGGTGCGCACCGCCCTCAGGAAGGTCGTCAAGGCCATTGAGGCCAAGGACAAGGCTGCCGCCGTCGAAGCTTTTGCCACTGCCCAGCCGCTGATGGATCGCTACGCCGCGCGTGGCCTGATCCACAAGAACAAGGCCGCTCGCCACAAGAGCCGCCTCAACGCGAAGATCCACGAGCTGGCATAAGCCAGCCGTCCTACGCGATTCGAATTGGCGAAAAGGCCGGCGAAAGCCGGCCTTTTTGTTTTGCTGTGGAAAACCCGGCCAGCGAAAGCTGACTCTGTTATTCAGGTAACCACTGACCAACCAGAATCCAGAGCAGCACCCATCGCTCCACCGTACTCAAAGCTTAAAGGCCTGTACGCCTGACCAAGTGAACTGAGCCAAAGGTCACAACATCAGCGGCACCCTGTAACCGAGGCACCTGCTTTTCATCAATGGTCAATACGTAATTGGTACCGGATGCATGGGCAGCAGCCTGATCTCTTAGGTACGGTGACAGGTAGCCCGCCGCATCAGGATCCGTGAAATCGAAAACCACATGAGCATCCGTCACGTACGGCACCCAGTGCCCGTAATAGAACGATGCGGGCGTCTGCCCCAACAAGACGGCTTCACCGGGGAGTGATTTCGCCAGCCATCTCCCCATGGACACGAGATCCGGCGACACACGCCGCTCCTCAGCGAAGCTCCAGGAGCGCCGGATCATCCTGCCGTCACGCACCACCATGCCAGCAACGACCACAATGATGCATGTCACGATTACCGCTCGGATCGCTAGCCGTAAGGGCTGCTCGTTGCCTTTTGCCAACAACGCAGCCACGCAGACAACGAGAATGCCTTGAAACGAGGTCACAAAGTATTCGCTGAGTTTGAATCCACCGTAGTCATAATTGCGAACGACCATAGCCGCTAGCGCTAAACCGAACGCAATCAGAATGCCTACAAATAGTGGGCGTAGGTTCGACGCATCGATTCGAGCCAATGCGCGCCACGCCACCAATAGAGTCAGAGCAGCAGCCCCAGCCAACGGCAGACCAGCATACATATAACCAATCTGCCCCGAAGCGGCACCCTGACTAACTTCAAGTGTGGCCTTGTATACGGTAAAAGTCCCCAGCGCACTCCACGGCACCAGCGCACAAGCCGCGACCACTTCTGCGAGCAGCATGCCGATCTCCCGCAACCCGCCCTTCATCTGTCGCACGCTCAACATACCGCACGCTACAGCGAAGAAACGCATAGCTCCCACGAAAACCAGTATCTCCGGATAACCCGACAGAAGGCACCCAATAAAAAGTATGGCTGCGATAAATGTAGAACGGGATCGTGGCACGGCACTCAAACCGACATAACCCGTTGCAGCTGCCAGCGTGAGGCTATTTGGAAAATTGGAGTTCATCGCGACGTAAAGCAGCGTTGGGCACGCCAACACAATAAGCGCTACGATGACGAATCTTCCTTTCGTGCTCGCAATACGCTGCACCGGCATAAACATCAATACAGCCAAGCCAGCCAAGAGCACTCCCGCCGTCTGCACGGCGTTATAGAAATACATGGGGTCGATGCCCCGTAGCGCGCTCAACCACGCAAGAAACCCCTCCGATGCCGAGCGCACAACAAAGTAACCCTGAGTAATCTGATAGATCGGGTGCTCAGGGCTGAAGTCCGGCGCCCCGTTGAAGGGGTGGCCGAGCATATGTCTGGCAATGCTGGTGAAGATCAGCGAATCGGCATTTCGCGTTCCTTCGAACTGAATTGCACCATCAAACAGGATGGGCGCATTCAACAGTGCGGCGATCCCCACGATCACGACACCAAGTATCACCAGCTGAGCGCCATGCTCACGAACAAGGATGGAAACGGTCTCACGAACACGACGAGGCGACCACAGCGCCACGAGTGCCACGGCGTAAGCGAGAAGCAACCAAAGTGCCGCCGGGGCTATGGGAACAACCATCTGTATCGCCCTGCAAACGATAAGAATGATCGAAAGACCGCAAGCAGCAGCCACGCCCACCGTGCGCAAATTTGGCCCGAAGCCCAGTAGGGCGGCAATGGGCAATCCAATGGCCAATGGCAGCGCCATTCCGGCCAGAAACGCATAGATGAATTCCATAAACCCCGTTCCGAAAAATCAAGTTATTCCGCAGGTGAGGAATTAGCATAGCGGGAAGTCCACCACTAAACCGCCCAGCTCCCGTCTATGACTTACGTGCAGGTTCCGGTAACTCGAGCTTCTGCTTCACCTCGTCGTACTCAATCAGCAATACGCCCGAATCATGGCGGCCGTTGATATCCACGAAGCACGCCCCGCCAATGAACGGCTCCAGCGTCATCACTGATTTCAACGGTGTCGCCACCACCATCTGGAAGCCGAAGTTCTCAAAGATATTCATCGCCAGCGCGGTGAATTCGTTATCGGCCTTGTCAAAGGCCTCGTCGAGCACCACCGGCGCATAACGCGGCAAATGGCCATCTTCGCCGCCGAGCTGGTAGCGCAAGGCGGCGGCAAGGCAGGTGGTCGCCAGCTTCTGGCGTTGGCCGCCCGACTTGCCAGCACCGCTGCGATACACCTCTACCTGTCGGCGCGTATCCACCTCCACTTCCACGCCGACAAACTCCACGTGCTGGCGCACGTCCAGCACCTGCTCGCGCCAGCGGCGCTGCTCCGGGTCCTGTGCGCCGAGGCGCGCCACCAGTTGGCGCAGCACGGCGAACCGCACCTCCGCACGTTCGCGATCTTCCGTCTGGTTCTGCATCAGCACATCGCGTAGCTGGCCCTGGAAATCGCGCACCTCCTGCAAGCCACGATCCGTCATCTCAATCTGCAGCAGTGTGCCCCGATTGAAGGGCACACGCTCCAGGCTCTCGTTAACCTCTTCCATGCGCTGACCGATCGATTTGCGCGCTTCGGTCATATGCTTCTGAAGTACCAGCAGATCCTGTTTGCTCTGGTTCTGCAGCAACTCGAAGAAGCGCGCCTCGTGTTTGGGCAGGCCATCCAGCTCCAGGCGTCGCAGGCGGGCCATGAAGCCTTCGGCAGCTTCAAGGGTCGGCGTGAAATCCGCGCCATCCTGTGGCCAGCGGCGGCAGAAAGCGTGGAAGCACTCCTCTATCGCCTGCACCCATTGATGGTCCTGCGCTGCCTGCCCATTGAGCACATCGTGCAGCGCGCGTTCGAGTGTGCGGAATTGACTGTCGATATTGTCCAGGGAGAGAGCAGGCTGCGACGGCAGCCGTGCCTCCAAGCCTTCTGATTGCACCGGTGTGAGCGCCGCCATTCCCGCTCTTGCCGCACAAGCCTCACGCTGTGACGCAAGGCCGCGGTGCTCGCGCCCCGCAGCAATACGCTCCGCAGCGACATCTTCATAGGACTTCGCCGAACGCTGACGCTGGCCGCGTTCCGATTCAATCTGTTGGGCCAGTGCCTGCAGATTGGCATCGCCCTCGCCTAACTGAAGTAGCTGGGTCTCGATATCGCCCAGACGCTGCAGCTTGGGCGCCACATCGATTTCTTCCCATTCCACGCCCAGCAATGCGGCAGCGGCCAGGCGACGATCGCCTTCCTGGTCGCGCTGCTGCTTGAGTGCAGTCAATGCGTCGCCGCTACGCGCAATCGCCTGAGCCAGCTCGCCACCTTCTTTCTCGAACAACACCAGCTTGTCGCGATTGTCGAAACCGAGCACCCAGTGCCGACGGTCATCCACCCCGCGCCGATCGTCCTTCTCATAGCGATCGCCGGGATGCTTGACCTGGCCCTCTCGCGTGATCGCGCGATCAGCCTGACGCAAGGCCGCGGCCGTATCCACGCAGGCATAGTCGAAACGGCGCGCCAGTTCGGCCTGGAGCCATGTTTGATGCGCGTGATCGCGACTATCCAGCCGATGCACCAGCGAACGCGATTCGGGTTTGCGTTGGCCGAAGTTCTCCACGCGATTCACGCGGTAGTACACCAGCTTGCCACCCAGGTGGGTCTTGTTGACCCACGCAGCGACCTCGCTGTACTGGCGCTCATCCACCAGCAACGACAAGGCGAAACCATGCAGCACGCGCTCGATGGCGCCGCGCCAGGCAGGATGCTCATCCTTGACCTGAAGCAGCTCGCCCACGAAAGGCAAAACATTCTCCGACCAACCCAGCTCCTGACACAGACGCGCACGCATGGCCTGGATTGGCGCCGGGATATTGGATGGATGACGCTTGAGTGCATCAATCTCTGCTCGCACCGTCGCGAAGCGCTGTGCTGCCACACCGCCGTCGCGCTTGAGCGCATCCATTTTTTCTTCGAGTGCCGAGGCTTGTCCACGCACACCGTCGACAAGCTCCCGCGCCTGCCCTGCCAGCTCGGCAAAGCCGCGCGCACTTGAAGGGAGCGTCCAGCCCAACTCCTGGCAAGCAGCTTCGATCTTGCCCCGTCGTCGCAGACGCTCGTCGCGCTCGCGCACCATTTGCTCGCGGTCACGCTCCAACTGATCGATCGCGCCACCACCCTGCTCACGCCGGCGCCGCTCCAGATCAGCCAGGTGCTGGTCGTGGTTGTCCAGCAACGCCTTGCGCTGCACCAGCTCACCTTCCAGCGCCTGCTGCTGCACCTGCAGCTCGGCCAGACGCCCGTCCAGCAACATAAGCCGGCGTTGCTCCCGAAACAGATCGACACCCTGCTGTTGCTCGCGCAGGGCGCTGGTCTCGCGGCGCAGATCCATCAGCTCGTCATAGGCCTGACGCGCCGGCGCGAGAACGTTGACCTGTTCGCGGGCCACTACCACGGCTTTGTGAGCCGCATCGAGCTCGCCAAAATCGCCCACCAGTCGATCCGCTGCGGCGAATGTCTCCGGCTCGTCCAGCATGAAGCTGCGCAGAAAGTGATTGAGGTCGCCCAAGTTCTTCGCGGACTGCGTCTTGTGCAGCAGCTTCAGCGCCATCTCGTTCTGGATGCCGAGCAGGCGTCGGAAACGCTCCGCGTAACCGGCAAACGCGTCGAAGTGATGTACCTCATCGCCTAGCCGCGTCTTGAGCCGGCGCAGGTCGAGATCGAAACCGTCCATATCCTTGGCGATATCGAAGGCGCGCTCAGCCACCATGTAATGCTTGCGCACATCGGCGGCGGCCGAGCCATTGCCGCTGATCCAGAACAGGCGAATCAAGGTGACCGTGGCGCCGAGCGCATTGCGGTATTCCTGCGCCAGTGCGGACCAGGTCGTGCCTTTACGCAGGTATTGCGTGGCAATTTCGCCGGAGTCGCTATCGTGCTGATCAGCCCACGCGCCACGCACATAGGAAGCCAGGCTGCGGTCGCGGCCACTGCGATCGGCTTCGCGCGCCGCTGCATTGAAATCCACCAGGCTGGGTGGCACCAACAACGCTGACATGGCATCGAGCAATGTGGACTTGCCGGAACCAGAGCGACCCACAAACAGGAAGCCCCGCTTGGCGATGGGGATATCGACCAGACCGCTGAACGTACCCCAGTTGAAAACCTGCAGGCGACGCATGCGGAACTGCTCGTCCCTGGGATCGGGCAGATCGGAAAGGAACAACGAGGGAGTTGCCGCTTGAACGGCCTTGGCTGGCTTGGCGCGCTTCAGCGGCGCAGACGTTTCAGTGGGAGCGGCAGTTACAGCCGTGGATGCCGCTATTACGGGAGCCTCTGCGTTGGTAGAAACCTTCGTTTTGGCCGGCCTGGATGCTTTCTCTGAGCCAACAACCTGCCCGCTTTTCTTCGTAACGTCCGCGGGCTTCGCTGACTTGAGCGGCTTCGCAGCTTTGCCAGATGCCTTGGCTTCCACCGGCGCAGCCTTGTTACCTGCACTCTTCGCCGACTTCTTTGCAGCCTTGCTCTTAACGCTCATCCACGCACTCCTCGACCACCGCCTCCGCGCCGCGAAGTTCGCGATAGACCTGCGTCAAGGCCTGCACGTCTTCCGCCGAAAACAGCAGTTTCAAGGTAGGTGAAACCTCGAAACGGTCTTCGCTGCCGCGCAGGCGATCCAGCACGTGGTTGTCTTTCATCTTGCCGATCGCGGCCGATACACGCTTGGCGAAACCGGCGCGGTCGGTCGACAGGTTCTTTTCGTAGACGGAAAGCGCATCCACCAGAGCACCCTCTTCGACTACGGCACGCAGCCCGTGTGCTTCGGCTTCGACAAGTTGCTGGCGCAAATGAAGCAGGAGCACCGTGTCGATAAAGGTCAAGGCAGAGGAACGCAGCAGTACCGGCGTATCCAGCTCACCGGTATCGGCTTGGCGCGCAAAAGCCACGCCGGCCTCGCGATCCACTACCAGTTCCAGGAAAAGCTCGCACAACTGCGAACGCAGTGTCGTTTCATAGCGAAGCAACGCGGGCCACAACAAACCGTGGCGCCCCATGTCCACGCTAGGGCCAGCCAGCAGCTGGCACAGCACACGGCGCGCCTCCAGCGGCAACACGCCGGTATCTCCTTCGAACAAACCCTTTGCGCCTGTGGGCGCAGATTCGTGAGGGGCGCCGAGTGTCTCGGTCTCAAGCAAGTTCATCGCGCTTCTCTTTGAGGAACCATACGAGGGGAATACGGGCATGGCGCCATTGGCCATCGCTGCCCTGCCACGCGACTTCTTCCAGCTCGCCTTCGGCGACCACGCCGTGACGCGTCGCGAGCGACAGGAAGCCGATGATGCTGCCCAGGCCCTGCTCGGCCGGACGCTGCGTCAGCACTTCGCGAATGGAGAGCTGATCGTATGTCTGCAGCAGCTCGTGGATATCGCGGCGGAGGCCGCGGAAATTGATCTCGGACTGCGCCACCAGCTCACCTACGCTGTCCAGCGAAATGGCGGCGCCGCCGCTCAGATCGATGCGTCCGTCCACGCAAGTATGGCGCGGGTCATGCAATCGCCATTGTGACAGCGAGCGTAAGCGGGAACTGGTGAGAGGCAATACAAACGGGGTGCGTTGATGGGCGCTCACTTCGTCGCGCAGCTGAAGCGCCTCCGCCTGCGCCTGTTTCAGTAGCTGATTGAGGCGCCGCTGCTCCAGATAGCCACGGCTCTGCACGAAGCCGCGCAAGCTGCGGGCAAAGTGCTGCATGACGTCGTGTACCTGGCTGCCGCGCTCCAGCATGACGCTGGTGAAGCCACGCAACAGCCGACGCTCCTCACGTTGCAGGCGGCGGGCAAAGCCGCGCGACAGCACCGTCTCCATGGCCGTATCGAACTGATGGCTCTGCTCCATATTGTTGAGCAGCTTCCAGAACGCTTGAAAGCTTCGCCCCGCCTCGCTTTCAGCGATCACATCCACGCCACCGAACAAGCGGTCGAGCAGTTCGCCACGATGGCCTTCGTCGTCGATGATGCGTTCGCGGAAATCGCGATTGAGGCGCTCAAAATCGTCGCGCACTCGGCGGAAATCCTCCGCAAGATCGTCGGCCAGCTGGATGATCTCGCGCGTGCGCTCCAGCGCCCGGTGTCCACCAAGGGCATCCACTTTGCCGCTCTTGACGCGTTCGATCTCTGCATCCAGGCGGTCGCGTTCTGCCTGCAGCACGTCCAGGCGCGCCGCGGGATCGGATTCAGTCTGCTCGGCCAGGTGCACCAGTTGCTGGATCACCAGCGACAGGCGGCTTTCCGTCGCCGCATAGCGTGGCGTAGTCAGGCCGGCGATAAAACGCACCGCTTGCGCAGCCTGCGCCGACAGCTCGTACTCTTCCTCGCTGGCACCTTCGGGGAGCCGGCGCTCAAGGAAACCTTGCGAGAGCCAGTGCGCCACATAGGCAGGCGCCGTGCGCGGCAGCTCGCGCGGGAGATCGGACGCGTTGATCGCATCCAGATGGTCCTGCAGGCGTTCGTGCAGAACGGAGGCGGGAAGCCGCCGCTCGCCATCTTGCAGCAGCGTCTGCAGCAAGCCGATCAGTTCAGGGGCATGGTCGGCGGCCAGCAGCCGCCACAGGGCTTGATCGCGCAGCTGACGGTAGCCGGCAACGCGTGCTTGCAGCTTCATGCGTGGGTGATGCTCCTGCGATACGGGAAAGAAGGAACGGCGTACCGCGAACTCAATCGCGCGGTGCTTCCCCACGCAGGCGCACATCACCCGGCAACATGTCGTTGCGTCCTCCGCGCTCAGCGCGCTGCGACTCAAAGAAGCGCTGCACCTGCTGACACACGGCCATGGTGTTGTCACGGGCAATAGCCGAGACCAGGAACCAAGGCTGAGTCCAGCCGAGGCGCTTGACGATGTCTTCGGCCACCGCCTGGCGCTCGTCTTCCGGCAGCACGTCGGCCTTGTTCAGTACCAGCCAGCGCGGACGCTGCAGCAGTTCGGGATCGAACTTCTCCAGTTCGTGCTCGATGGTATGCACCTGCTCGACCACGTCGGAACCGTCAATCGGCGCAATGTCCACCAGATGCAGCAACAGACGCGTGCGCGACACATGGCGCAGGAACTGGATACCTAGGCCAGTGCCTTCGGCGGCGCCCTCGATCAGGCCCGGAATATCTGCGATGACGAAGCTCTGGTCGGTGCCCAGGCTGACCACGCCCAGGTTGGGATGCAGCGTGGTGAACGGGTAATCAGCCACGCGCGGTGTCGCCGCGGAGACGGCGCGGATGAAGGTGGACTTGCCGGCGTTGGGAAAGCCCAGCAGGCCCACATCGGCAAGCAGCTTCAGCTCCAGCTTCAACTCGCGCGCATCGCCCGGCGTGCCCGGTGTCGATTTGCGCGGAGCGCGGTTCACTGAGCTCTTGAAATGGATATTGCCCAGGCCGCCCTTGCCGCCCTGTGCCACCAGCAGGCGCTGACCATGCACGGTAAGGTCACCGATGATCTCGTCGGTGTCGACGTTGGTCACCACCGTACCAATCGGCACGCGGACCTCGGTGTCATCGCCTCCCTTGCCATACATGTCGCTGCCCATGCCGTTCTGGCCGCGCTGCGCCTTGAAGCTGCGCTGATGACGGAAGTCGATCAGCGTGTTGAGGCCTTCGTCGGCCACCAGCCACACGGAACCGCCACTGCCGCCATCGCCGCCATCGGGGCCGCCAAAGGGGATGAATTTTTCGCGACGGAAGCTGATGCATCCGTTGCCGCCGTCACCGGCCAGGACCTTGATGATGGCTTCGTCGACAAATTTCATAAGGAGTCCGGCGAGCAGAGTGGAATCGGGGGCAGGATAGCGGAGGCTATTCTCACAAACGAAAAGCCCCGCCGAAGCGGGGCCTTCGCTGCAACGCCGAAGGGAATTAACCCTTAACGACGTTGACGAACTTGCGGTTGTTCTCGCCGCGGGTCTTGAACTCGACGGTACCGTCGACCAGCGCGAACAAGGTGTGGTCACGACCCAGACCCACGCCGGTGCCGGCATGGAACTTGGTGCCGCGCTGACGCACGATGATATTGCCGGCCTCGATGGCCTGGCCGCCGTACACCTTCACGCCGAGATACTTCGGGTTCGAATCGCGACCGTTGCGGGACGAACCTACGCCTTTTTTATGTGCCATGACTGATTACTCCAGAATTGGCGGATCAGGCGTTGATGCCCGTGATCTCGATTTCGGTGAAGTGCTGACGATGTCCCTGCTGCTTCTTGTGGTGCTTGCGGCGGCGGAACTTGATGATGCGGACTTTATCGGCGCGGCCGTGCTTGCGCACGGTGGCGCTGACGGTGGCGCCTGCCACGGTCGGGGCACCGACGGTGATGGTCTCGCCGGCGCCGACCAGCAGCACCTGGTCGAAATTCACAGCGGCGCCTTCTTCGGCGTTCAGCAGCTCCACGCGCAGGACATCGCCCTGCTGGACGCGGTACTGCTTGCCACCGGTCTTGATGACTGCATAACTCATGGGAATATCCCTTCTGTCGTTATTCTCTTGGGTTTCGCTCTGACCCCTTCCGGGGCGGCGAACTCGGAATTATAGCGAGCCGCCGCGCCACTGGTCAATTCCTAACCACCCCTCACTCAGGACGAGGTGGCCGGCTTGGCTGGCGCTGGGGCGGCAGGCTTCGACTTGCTGTCAGCCTGCGGCTTCGCGGCAGGGGTCTTAGCTGGCGCCTTCTTGCCCTTGGTCGCGCTCTTGGCTGGCGTTTTGGATTTGGCCTTGGTGTGTGTGGCCGCCTTCTTTACCGCCGGCTTGGCAGCTGGCGCGGCGTCCTGGGCCTCGTCCTCATCATCACCCCCGGCTGCTGCTCCGGTAGCCAGACCGGCAGCCGAGGTGCCACCGGCGATGGCCGGCCCGGCCTTATTGGTGGCCGGGCAACGTCCGTTGGCGTCCAGGCTACCCTTCTGTTTCAGCTCGGCGATAAGCTGGTCGCTGCGCTCCTTGCTCCACTGCAGGCCGGCCTGGTTGGCCTCGCCCATGGTGGTGGGCATCTCGGTGATCACTTTCTGGCCCAGTGGGGAGCGATAGAACTTCAGCATCCCCTCGATCTCATCGGCACTGAAATGGCGCTGGTAGATCGGCACCAGGCGACCGATGAACTGCTGGGTGCCATTGGCGTCGATGTAGTTCTGCCAGTAATTGGCCGGCACACAGGGCAACGACTGCTGCATCACCCCGACAGCCTGGCTGTTCATCTGGCTGAGCATCTTGCCCACCCCGACCACTTCCATCAGCTGGCGCACCTGCTCTTCGCTGGGCTGGGTGGCGGCCGTCGCCGGGCCCACACACAGCGCCAGTGCCAGGACGGCCCCCCATCCTTTCCACTTGTGCATTCGTTGTGTCTCTCGCTGGATCGGCCGAAAACGGCCAAAACGGGTATTTAGCCAAACTGCCTGTTAACACTTTGATGCCCCATCGCTCCGAGTTTTCCATAGGGCCAGGCAATAACTAACCTGATTAGTTTGGTATAGTGCAGTTTTTCCCAAATCCCCCGGCGTCATGGACACCATCCGCATACGCGGTGCGCGCACGCACAATCTCAAAAACATCGACCTGGACCTGCCTCGCGACCGGCTGATCGTGATCACCGGCCTGTCCGGCTCCGGCAAGTCGTCGCTGGCTTTCGACACCATCTATGCGGAAGGTCAGCGCCGCTACGTGGAATCGCTGTCGGCCTACGCCCGCCAATTCCTCTCCATGATGGAGAAGCCGGACGTCGACCATATCGAAGGCCTGTCGCCGGCGATCTCGATCGAACAGAAGTCCACTTCGCACAACCCGCGCTCGACCGTAGGCACCATCACCGAGGTCTACGACTATCTGCGCCTGCTTTACGCGCGCGTCGGTACGCCGCGCTGCCCGGACCATGGCATTCCGCTCGAAGCACAGACAGTGAGCCAGATGGTGGACGCCACCCTGGCGCTGAATCCGGAAAAGCGCTTCATGCTGCTGGCCCCGGTGATCCGCGAGCGCAAGGGCGAGCATGTGCAGGTGTTCGAGCAGCTGCGTGCGCAAGGTTTCGTGCGTGCCCGCGTCGACGGCACCGTGTACGACCTCGACGCCGTGCCGCCGCTGACCCTGCGCCAGAAGCACACCATCGAAGCGGTGATCGACCGCTTCCGTCCGCGCGATGACATCAAGCAGCGTCTGGCCGAGTCGTTCGAGACCGCGCTGCGTCTGGGCGATGGTCTGGTGATCGTGGTCGACATGGACGACCCGAAAGCGCAGGAACAATTGCTGTCCTCACGCTATTCCTGCCCGGTCTGCGATTACTCGCTACCTGAGTTGGAACCACGCCTGTTCTCCTTCAACTCCCCGGTAGGCGCCTGCCCGACCTGCGACGGCCTGGGCGTGACGCAGGTATTCGATGCCTCGCGCGTGGTTGGTCATCCCGAGCTGCCGCTCTCCGGCGGCGCGGTGCGCGGCTGGGACCGGCGCAACGCGCATTACTTCCAACTGATTCTCTCGCTGGCGGCGCACTACGGCTTCGACGTGGATACACCCTGGCAGAAGCTGCCCGCCAATGTGCAGAAGGCCGTCCTGCAGGGCAGCGGTAACGAGAAGATCCAGTTCCGCTACCTCACCGAACGCGGCGGCAAAGTGACGCGCGAGCACAGCTTCGAAGGCATCCTGCCGAACCTGGAGCGTCGCTACAAAGAAACCGAATCACCCGCCGTGCGCGAAGAGCTGGCGAAGTACATCAGCGACCAACCCTGCCCCGATTGCCACGGCCAGCGCCTGAATCGCTCGGCGCGCAACGTGTTCGTCGCCGACCACGCCCTGCCCTCGCTCACCTCACGCTCGATCGACGATGCACTCGCCTTCTTCGAAGCGCTGACGCTCACCGGCTGGCGCGGCGAGATCGCGGTGAAGATCGTCAAGGAAATCCGCGAGCGCCTGACGTTCCTCAACGACGTAGGCCTTAATTACCTCACGCTCGATCGCCAGGCTGACTCGCTCTCCGGCGGTGAGGCGCAGCGCATCCGCCTTGCCTCGCAGATCGGTGCGGGTCTGGTCGGTGTGATGTATGTGCTAGACGAGCCTTCGATCGGCCTGCACCAGCGCGACAACGAGCGCCTGCTGGGCACACTCACGCGCCTGCGCGACCTCGGCAACACCGTGATCGTGGTGGAGCATGACGAAGATGCCATCCGTCTCGCCGACCATGTGCTGGATATCGGCCCCGGTGCCGGCGTGCACGGTGGCGAGATCGTCGCGCAGGGTACGGTCAAGGACATCCTTGCGTCGAAGCGCTCCGTCACGGGCCAGTTCCTCTCCGGCAGGCGCGCCATCGAAGTGCCGACCGAGCGCCGCGAGCAGGAAGACAAGGATTCGTGGCTGCATCTGCGCGGCGCCAGCGGTAACAACCTGAAAAACGTCGACCTGGAGATTCCGGCCGGCCTGTTTACCTGCGTCACCGGCGTCTCCGGCTCGGGCAAGTCGACGTTGATCAACGACACACTGTTCCGCCTTGCCGCCGCCGAACTCAATGGCTCCAGCGAACAACCCGCGCCGCACAAGTCAGTGGAAGGCCTGGAACTGTTCGACAAAGTGGTCGATATCGACCAGTCGCCGATCGGCCGCACGCCGCGTTCCAACCCGGCCACCTATACGGGCCTGTTTACGCCGCTACGCGAACTGTTTGCGCAGGTGCCCGAGGCACGCTCGCGCGGCTACACCGCCGGCCGCTTCAGCTTCAATGTGCGCGGCGGCCGCTGCGAGGCCTGCGAAGGTGACGGCATGATCAAGGTAGAAATGCATTTTCTACCGGACGTGTACGTGCCTTGCGATGTCTGCCACGGCAAGCGCTACAACCGCGAGACGCTGGAAATTCTGTACAAGGGCCACACCATCGCCGACGTGCTCAACATGACGGTGGAGGATGCGCTGAAGCTGTTCGAGAACGTGCCGACCATCGCACGCAAGCTCGACACGCTGCGCGCCGTGGGCCTGGACTACATCAAGCTAGGCCAGAGCGCGACCACGCTGTCCGGTGGCGAAGCGCAGCGCGTGAAGCTCTCCAAGGAGCTGTCCAAGCGCGATACCGGCCGCACGCTGTACATCCTCGACGAGCCCACCACCGGCCTGCACTTCCATGACATCGAGCAACTGCTCGACGTACTGCATCAGCTGGTAGACCAGGGCAACACCGTGGTGGTGATCGAACACAACCTCGATGTGATCAAGACCGCCGACTGGATCGTGGACCTCGGACCCGAGGGCGGCGCGGGCGGCGGGCGCATTCTGGTCACCGGCACGCCGGAGACCGTCGCGCAAGCGCCTGGCTCCCATACTGGCCGCTTCCTCGCACCGCATCTCAAGATCGCACCGGCCAAGGCCGCCAAGAACAACAACCGCGAAAAAACGGCGGCACGGAAAAAGACGGCATGAGTTCCAGCACCACCGATACACCCGCTGCTCCGGGCCGCCACAAGGCGGCCGGTGCGGAGCAAGTCACGCCGGTTTCCGCGCCAACACCGGCAGCGGAAATCCATCCGCTGTTCGTCGCCTCCATCGGTGTGCGCTGGCGCGATCTCGACGCGTTCAATCACGTCAACAACTCGAACTACCTCACTTATCTGGAAGAGGCCCGTCTGCAGTGGCTCAGGCATGTGCCAGGCCCCTGGTTCGACGAGCAGTCAATGCCGGTGCTGGCGGCCAGCGACATCAACTACCGCATGCCGATCGAATGGCCAGCGCAGTTGCACGTTGAACTCAGTTGCGAACGCCTGGGCAACAGCTCGATCACCATCGGCCATCGGATCGTCGACGCCGAACAACCCGAGCGCCTTTACAGCGACGGTCGCGTGGTGATGGTGTGGATGAATCCGGCCACGGGCAAACCAGTGCCGCTGCCGCAGGCTATCCGCGACGCCGTCGAGGCTGCCTGATTCCGGCCGCTGCATCAGGCGAGCCAACGCGTACGCAAGGAGACTGGAATCCATGACGCAAACGTCCCGGCCACGCGTCGCCATCATTGGCTGCGGCGGCACCATCGCTTCATTGGGTACGTCCAGCCTCGATCTGATGGACTACCCGGAACACGGCACCAAGCTCAGCGTCGAGCAGATTCTGGAACGCGTGCCGGAGGCCGCCATGGCCGCTGAACTCGTCGCCGTGCCGTTTCGCTCCATCGGCAGCAACAACATCACGTATGCGGACTGGTTCGAGTTGCGTGCAACGCTGGCGCGTCTGTCGCGTGAGCAGCCGGACCTCGCTGGCTGCGTGATCCTACACGGCACGGCGACGCTGGAAGAGACGGCGTTCTTCCTCAACCTCACTCTGGATATCCCGCAGACCGTCGTGCTGACGGGTGCACAACGGCCGATCAGCGCCATCGGCTCCGATGCGCCGATGAACCTGATCGGCGCCATCCGCGTAGCGGCTTCGGCGGATTCCCGTGGACGCGGCGTGCTGGTGACGTTCAACGACGCGATCCTTGCCGCACGCGATGTAGTGAAAGTCTCCAATCTCCGGCTCGATACCTTCCGCTCCGCAGATTTCGGCGCGCTGGGCGTGATCGATCCCGATGGCATCCAGTACTACCGCCTGCCGGCTCGGCGCCACGCTCCCGATGGCGCGTTCAAACACCTGCCTGACGGTACGCAACTGCCGCGTGTGGACATCGTCTACTCGTATGTCGGTGCCGACGACACGTTCATTGAGGCGGCACTGGCGAAAGGCGCGCGTGGCCTAGTCTCCGCCGGACTCGCGCCGGGTCTCACCACCCGCACGGAAAAGCTGGCACTGGAAGCTGCCATCGACAACGGCATCGCCGTGGTCCAGTGCACGCGCGCTCCGCTGGGTCGCGTGGCGCACCGGCGTTATCTGCGTGACGCAGGCTACATTCCCGGCGAGGATTTCACGCCACAGAAGGCGCGCATCCTGCTTGCGCTCGGGCTGACGCAGACGCGTGACATCAACGCGCTGCGCAGCTACTTCCAGTCGCACTAGGTAGAAGGCTTTTCGGCTTGAACGCGGCCTGGCGTATTCGGGGTTAACGACCGCGCGACCACGGATGCCGCGCCTTCATACGAGGTGCGTAAGATCGGCAGCGCCTAACGAAAGGAGTTCGCCCGTGAGCAAGTTTCCCTTTAGCACCCTCGCCATGGCCTGTGCCGCTGCCATGGTTACTACGGTTGCCGCCGCGCCCTCCGGCGAGCGCACCGAACTCACGCTCTATCGCAGTGATGATGCCTCGCTGTTCAACGCTGGCGACGGCGCCAGCGTGGATGCCGGCTATGCCGTTGCGCGCGAGCCACGCCGCCTGGAGCTGAAGGCTGGCGTGCAGGACCTGAGCCTGGGCGGCCTGCCCGCCTATCTCGATACCGAAGCGCTGGCCTTGAGCGTCGATGGCGGCGCGGCCAAGGTGCTGTCGCAGCGCCTGCGGCTGGGGCAAGGACAGGATGCCGCGCTCGGCAGCCTTGTCGGCCAGCCGATCGATGTCATCGGCAACAACGGCCAGCCGCTGGCGAGCGGTACCTTGCTGCGTGCCGGCAACGGCCTGCTGGTCAGCGATGCGGCAGGCAACACCACCTTGATCCGCGAATACGCAGCGGTGCGCGCGCACGGCAATTTCAACACCGGCTCCAGCCTGGAGCTGCGCGTGGATGCGGTGCGCGCCGGCTCGGCCAGGGCAACGCTCAGCTACCCGACGGCCGGCCTCGGCTGGCGGGCGGCCTACGTGGGCACCCTGCAGCCGGGCAACAGCTGCAAGCTGCAGTTCGAATCGCGGGCCAGCATCGCCAACCGCAGCGGGCGCGACTGGAGCAACACCCAGCTCACCCTGGTCGCGGGTGAGCCGCAGTTTGCCAAAGCTTCCGCTCCGCGACCGATGATGATGGCGGCAAGCTATCGCGGTAAGGCGGCGGAAAGCGCCGACATGCCGCAACAGTCCAGCCTCGCCGACTACCGCACTTACACCTTGCCTGGCGCCGTCGACCTGCCCGACGGCAGCGTCAGCCAGGTACCGCTCTACACCACTCACAGCATCGATTGCGAACGCACCCTGCTTTACGAAACGGGCGGCAACTGGACGCCGCCGCAGCCAATGATCGGCCGCGACTGGAGCCCGGGCGGCGGCAGCACGGTGACCAGCACGCTGCGTCTGCGCGCCTTCGACAGCCTGCCCGCCGGCTATCTGCGCGTGCTCGCGGCCGATCGCAACGGCACACCGCAGTTCATCGGCGAGGGCCGTATCGCTGACACGCCCAAGGGCAGCGATGCCAGCATCACGCTGGGTACGGCATTTGATCTGCGTGCGACGCGCGAGCGTACCGAGTTCAAGCTGGACAAGGCGGGCCGCAGCATGGAAGAAGGCTTCCGCATCACCCTGACCAACGCCGGCGACACGGCGCGTACCGTGACGGTGCGCGAACATCCCAGCCGCTGGCGCGAATGGAACTTGCTGTCGTCCTCCAGCAAGCCGAGCGAACAGAAACCGGACTTGCTGGAATTCCGCATCGAAGTGCCTGCAGGCGGCAAAACCGTGCTCGACTACGCCGTGCGCTATCGCTGGTCCGAGGCCGAACAGCCGCAGTAATTCCTACCCGGTTGGCCCCTGTACCTGCCCGCGAGTTTGATACTCTCGCGGGCATTCTTTTCCCCGAAGGCCGGCGCCATGCTCAACCTCGTCACCCATGATGCGATCACCGAGATCAACCTCGCACGGCCGCCGGTCAACGCGCTCAACCTAGACTTGCTGCACGCCATCCAGGGCGCCATCGCGCAGGCGGTGAAGGACGGTGCCCGCGGCATCGTGCTGTCCGGTGCGCCGGGCATGTTCTCGGCGGGCGTCGATGTGCCGGCGCTGCTGGGTCAGGATCGCGCTGGAGTGCGCGAGTACTGGCGTACGTTCTTTGCGACCTGCTCCGCTCTTGCCATGTCACCTGTGCCGGTAGTCGCCTCGCTCACCGGTCATGCGCCGGCAGGCGGCGCGGTGCTGTCGCTGTTTTGCGATTACCGGGTGATGGCGGAAGGTCCGTTCCGCATCGGCCTCAACGAAGTGCAGGTCGGGCTGATCGTGCCGGAATGCATCCAGCTGGCACTGCGCCGGGTGGTGGGCACCTATCGCGCCGAGCGCCTGCTAGTAGCCGGCGCCATGATCGAATCGCGGCAGGCACTGGCCTACGGTTTCGTGGATGAGCTGACCGCCGTGGATCAGGTCACCACGCGTGCACTGCACTGGATCAACGAGCTGGTCGCTTTGCCGCCGGGCGCCATGCTGGCGACGCGCAAACTGGCACGCGCCGATCTCACCTCGGCCTGGGCCGACCCGGATGCATTACCGATTGACCAGTTCGTCGATGCGTTCTTCAGCGAAGAAACCCAGGCCGTCTTGCAGCAGCTGGTAGCGCGCCTGAAGAAGAAGTAGGCGTTTATGCCTTCTCGATGGGGCGCGCCGGGTCGCTGACCCAGCCGCTCCACGACGGTGCATACAGGCGCGAGCCGCTCAGGCCGGCGTATTCCATCGCCAGCAGATTGTGACAAGCCGTCACGCCTGACCCGCACATATGTACGACCTGCGCGGGTGCGAATGCGCCCAGCAGCTCGGTGAAATCGCGCCGCAACTCGTCAGGTGATTTGAAGCGCCCTTGCGCATCGAGATTCTCGGAGAACGGATGATTGACCGCCCCCGGCACGTGGCCACCGGCGCGATCGATCGGTTCCACCTCGCCGCGATAGCGCGGCGCGGCGCGTGCGTCGATCAGCAACTGCGCCGGTTGCTGGAACACCGCCTGATGGTCGGTAGTGAATCGTGAAGCGTCATAGCGCAAAGACACAGCAGTGGCGGCGCGCTGCACGTCGCCCGACTCCAGCGGCAAACCGGCCGCCTGCCATGCCTGGAAACCACCATCGAGCACTGCGACATCGCTTATGCCGACCAGACGCAACAACCACCACAGGCGTGCGGCAGCCAGTGCACCGCCCGCGGTGTCGTAGCACACCACCTGTAAACCGGGGCGCCAGCCCCAGCGGGACAGCACCGCGGAGAACGCTTGTTCCAGCGGTAGCGGATGTCGTCCGAGGCCTTCGGCCTGGCGTGACAGATCGGAGAGATCGCGATCCAGGCTGGCGTAAACCGCGCCGGGAATATGGCCCTCGCGATAATCCTGTTCGCCTTTCGTGCTGTCCCTGCCCGGCGCCGCCAGCTCGAAGCGGCAGTCCACGATCAGGACGTCCTGCGCCGGCAAGGCGGTCAGTTCGTCGACAGTGATCAAAGTCGTATGCAGGCTCATGTGCGCCCCATTCTCTGCAACAGATTGAACAGCATCGCGGCGGTGGCACCCCAGATGCGATGCCCGCCATGCACAAATTCCACCATCTCGCGGCGATGGCCGCGAAACTCCATGGTGTAGCGGCGCATATTGGCCGGATCCAGGAAAAAGCCCAGCGGTACTTCAAATACTTCCGCCACTTCGGCCGGCGCCGGATACAGCCGCGCCTGCGGTGCGATGCGCGCTACGACGGGCGTAATGCGGTAGCCGCTGATCGTTTCAAAGCCGTCCAGAAAGCCCACCGGCGTCACCAGTGAACGATCGAGACCGACCTCTTCCTCGCTCTCGCGCAACGCCGTGGCGACCGCATCCGCATCCTCCGGATCCGTGCGCCCGCCAGGGAACGCCACCTGCCCGGCATGCGCCTGCAGATTGTCGGTGCGCACGGTGAGTACCAGCCGGGGCTGCACACCCTCGCGCCACCCCAGCAGCACAGCGGCAGGACGACGCGGCGTCGCGCCGATCAGATCCGCCATCTCGCGATGGTTCCAGCCTGGGCCTTCGGGTGGGGACGACAGGGGCCGCAGGGCCGAGAAAAGTACCGACAGCGGGTCGCTGTCGGTCATGGCGACTCGCGCCCGGGCAGGACCTCGTCCATATAGCGCGCACGCTCTGCGTCGCTCATGCCGCGCCAGCGGGCGATTTCGTCGCCGGTGCGGAAACAGCCCTCACAATAGCCACGCGCGTCCAGCCGGCAGATGCCGATGCACGGGCTGAGTATGGGAGCGAGGTAAACGGCGGCGGGATCGTTCGGCATGGAACCGACATGCTAGCCGAAGCGGCGGAGCCTGTTCAAAAGCTGCCGCCGCGTTTCTTGTTACTGCTTGATTTCCAGCAATTCGATGTCGAACACCAGCGCCTCATTCGGGCCGATACGCGGCAGATCGCCGCGCTCGCCATAAGCCAGTGCCGGCGGGATCACCACACGCCATTTGTCACCGGTGTGCATGCGCTGGATCACGTCCTGCCAGCCGGGGATGACCTTGTTGTTGACGATGAAGCTCACCGGCGAACCGTGCGCCCACGAGCTGTCGAACTCGGTGCCGTCGATCAGCATGGCGCGGAAATTCACCGTCACCGTGCTGTTGGCGCTGGGCTGGTCTTTGCCGTCGCCCTGCTTGAGCACCTGGTACTGGATGCCGGACGGCAGTTGCACCACGCCGGGCTTCTGGCGATTGCGGGCCAGGTAGTCCGTGCTCTTGGTCGCGTTGGCCGCAGCCACGCGCTGGAATTCGGACACCGCCTTGTCGTGCATGCGTTTGTCGAGCCGGCGCAACTGTTCGTGCATGTCCTGCATGGGTACAGCCGGGCGACGCTTGCCGTAGGCGTCCTGGATCGCGCGCTGCATGGTGACGATGTCCACATCGGGATCACCGTTGGCGAACTGGCTACCGATCTGGTAGCCGATCGCGTAGGACAGCTTGTTCTTGTCCAGCTTGGTCGCCTGCGCATCGGACGTCGTGTCGCGACTCTGCGCATGCGTGGCCGCCGTACCGAGCACCATCATGCCCAGGGCCAACCAACGCAGTCGTGTCATGCCATTCCTCCATCGCAGTGCGCGAGCCGGCACATCCTAAGTGGTTTGACGGCGGCGTGCAGCGGTACCGGTCGCACCGGCTTATCCTGGCTAAGAACGTGCCAGGCCTCAAAGGTTCCCGCTGCTACTATCCGCGGTTTCGATCCGCTGGAACTTGTCATGGCCTATCGCAATCTGGAAATCGGCAACCGCGGGGCGGTGCGCACCATCACGGTGAATCGCCCGGACAAACTCAATGCACTGAATCGCGACACCCTCAACGAACTGACCCTGGCCTTCGCCCAGGCTGCGCAAGACGACGCCGTGCGCGTGGTGGTGCTGGCCGGTGCCGGCGAAAAGGCCTTCGTAGCCGGCGCCGACATCAGCGAGATGAACGGCTACACCCCGGTGCAGGCCCAGGGCTTCTCCCGCGCCGGCCAGCGCCTGATGAGCTCGATCGAGCGGCTGGGCAAGCCGGTGATCGCGCGCATCCAGGGCTTCGCTCTTGGCGGCGGCATGGAACTGGCCATGGCCTGTCATCTACGCGTAGCCAGCGAAAAGGCCAAATTTGGCCAACCGGAAATCAATCTCGGCCTGATCCCCGGCTTCGGCGGCACCCAGCGCTTGTTGCGTCTGGCCGGTCGCGGCGCCGCGCTGGAGCTGTGCCTGACCGGCACGCCGATCAACGCCCAGCGTGCCTACGAACTCGGTGTGGTAACGCGGGTTACCGCGCCCGAGGCGCTCGACGAGGCGGTGAACGCGCTGGCCGACCAGTTGGCCGCTGCTGCGCCGCTGGCTGCCGCGGGCATTCTGGACGCCGTCCTGCAAGGTGGCGAAACCAGCATCGACCAGGGCCTGGAGTTCGAGACCCAGGCCTTCGCCCTCGCCTTCTCCACCGAGGATATGCACGAAGGCACCACGGCGTTCCTGGAAAAGCGCAAAGCCGAATTCAAAGGCAGGTAATGCGCGACAAACGAGGGTGTGACACTAGCCGTGGCTAGTGTCCCGCACCCTCGAATTTCTTCTCACCCGCCGTGATGGCCACGCCCAGTCGGTTCTCCGGCGGCGCCAGCGGACAGACCACGTGCGGTGTGATCGCGCAGGGTGGGTTCTCCGCCAGGTTGAAGTCGAGCACGACCTTGCCGTCCTTCGGCATGGCAGCGTAAAGGAAGCGCGCGCCGCCGTAGGTGAGCTTGCCGGCAGTGCGATCGCTGAGGACGAAGAACAGGCGGCCGTCCTCTTCCATCGGAATCAGCGTGTAACGCTTGCCATCGCGCTCGAATACCGCCTGCCCTGCCACCGGCTCGTCGCTTTCCGCGCCGGCGACGTTGACCAGCTTGAGCGTGTGCGGCGTCTCGAACGGCTGCCACTGCGCCTCGATCTTCCATGACGGATCGACCGGGAAGTAGTTGAAGCCGGGGAAATGCGTGCGTAACGGCGCCGCGTTGTCCTTCACCCGCAAGCCGCGCCGCGCGCCAGTCTCGACCACGTAGAGGTAGCGCTCGGGACCGAAATAGGCGCGGGTCGGCGTGTGCTTCTCCTGCGCCCCCTGCGTCGACATCGGACTCGCCGTCGCCGACTTGCCGTCGACCGTGACGGTCACGCCATCTACGGTTCGCAAGCTCACCGTGCCATCGGCGGCGAGATGCAGCACCCCCAGGTGCGCCGGCGCGCCAGGCACAGGGAAATGATTGTCCGCCGCAGCACCGACCGTATTGTCACCGGGCTCCAGCCAGCAGGAGCCGACCAGGCTGAGGTAGCCGTCTGGACGCTGCAGCGCCTCAACTCGTGCAGCGCGCGCCGATGCGACCTGTTTCGCGTAATCACCACCCACTTCCGCGGCATGTACCGGAATGAATGGCAACGCAGCAAACGACAAAGCAGCGAAGACGGTACAGCAGGTGAAGCGCAGCATCGAACGTCGCATGTCTATCCGTACCGATGAGGACAAGGCTGCGAAAGAAATCGCTGCAGCAGCCACGCTCAGTGATGCTCGCCGCGATACTTCTTTTCGCCGGCGGTGATCGCCACATCCAGCCGGTTTTCCGGCGGCGCCAGCGGACACGTCGCAAAGGCCGTGAACGCGCAAGGCGGGTTGTAGGCCTTGTTGAAGTCGAGCACGACCTTGCCATCCTTCGGCAGGGCGGCATAGAGGAAGCGCGCAGCACCGTAGGTTTCTTTACCCGAGGTACGGTCGGCCAGCACGAAGAACAGCTCGCCACCCGGCTCTTCCTGGTACGGCAGCAACTCGAAGGTATGGCCGTCGCGTTTGAATACAGCCTTGCCCGGCACGTCGACCTTGTCGATGGTGCCGATCACCGAGCCGATCTCCAGCTTCTGAGGCGGATCGAACGGCACCCAATCGGCAACGACGCGCCATGAAGGGTCGATCGGGAAGTAGTCGATACCGAGAAAGTTCGCGCGCGTCTCCGCCGCGCTATCTTTGACGCGCAGCCCCTTACGGCCGTCACGATCAATCACATAAAAATTGGCCGTGCCGAACGCAACCGTGGTCGGCGTGGCTTGGCCGGCATGCTGATCGTCGATCAGGGTTGCCTCAGGCAGCGGCTTGCCGTCGACCGTCGCGCCGCTGTCAGCAGCGAGCTTGATATGTACCGCGCCATCCTTGCCCAACTGCACCACACCCAAATGTGCGGGGCCAGCCTTGAGCACGATGTCGTTGTCGGCAGCACTGCCAACTCGGTTATCACCCTCGTTCAGCCACTCCAGCCCGATCAGGCTCAGCCAGCCGGAGGGTGCGGTGAGATTGGCGGTGCGCTTGTCGCGCCACTGCTGGATTTCCTGCGAATAGTGGCCAGGCGCGGAGGCGTGGCTGGTTTCGGCTTGCACGGCGACAACTCCAAGGCTCAAGGCAACAACAAGGGCGGCGCGACGCAACATGGCATGGACCCGTCAGGAGACTGGGTTCGAGTATGGACGTCTATTTGCCGGGGCTGCAAGCGCGGGACATAGCTCAACTCCCGCGCAGAAACAATTTATCCAGTTCTCCAAGACTGAGCTGAGTCCAGGTGGGGCGGCCATGGTTGCACTGGCCGGAGCGCTCGGTGGCCTCCATCTCGCGCAGCAAGGCGTTCATCTCCGGCACCGTCAGGCGACGGCCGGCGCGCACCGAGCCGTGACAGGCCATGGTCGACAGCAGCTCATTTTCAAGCTCCTGCAGGCGGCGCGAACTACCGTGCAGCGCGAGCTCGGCCAGCACGTCGCGACACAGCTGCGCGACGTCGGCACCTTCCAGCAAAGCGGGGATACGCCGCACGACCACGCCGGACGGGCCGCTGCGCGACAGCTCCAATCCCCATTCCGCCAACGCATCCGCGTGCTCTTCCGCAGCAGCAGCCTCTTTCGCGCTCACTGCCACATTGAGGGGCACCAGCATCATCTGCGAACGAAGATTGCTGCAGGCGCGGCCCGCCTTGAGCTTTTCGTAGGTGATGCGCTCGTGTGCCGCATGCATGTCGACCAGCACCAGACCGTGCACATTCTCCGCCAGGATGTAGATGCTCTTGAGCTGCGCGATGGCGAAACCCAACGGTGGCGCCTCGTCGTCCTGCGCCGGCGGCATCGGTGAGTTGGCGGCGTAGACCAGCGCCGATGCAGTCGATTCCGATGCGGTCTGGCGCGACTCGCCCAGCAAGGCCGCATAGTCAGACAGTGGCTCGTCGCGCACGCCCAAGCTCAACCGGCTCTGGCTGAATTGCCCCGACCACGCCGGCGTGGATGTGGGCGAAGCAGCGGTATACATCGCGGGTGACGGCATTGGCACGCCAGTTTCGTGCGCCGCGGGCAAGCCCACCTGCCCTGCTCGCGTTTGCGCCAATGCCTCGTGTAGCGTGCGGAACAGGAAATCGTGCACCAGACGCTGCTCACGGAAGCGCACTTCATGCTTGGCGGGATGCACATTCACATCCACGCCCGCCGGATCCAGTTCGAGGTACAGCACAAAGGCCGGATGTCGGCCATGGAACAGCACGTCGGCATACGCCTGCCGCACGGCATGTGCCACGATGCGATCGCGCACCAGTCGGCCGTTGACGTAGAAATATTGTGAGTCCGCCTGCGAGCGCGAAGCAGTCGGCAAACCGACCCAGCCCGATAAATGCAGGCCTGCCACGGCGTGATCGATACGCAGGCTTTGTGCCGGGAAATCTTCGCCCAGCACCTCTGCAACACGCTGCAGCGCGGCGACCTCGTCGCGCGCCGCCTTGAGAATGCGCACCGGCTTGCCATTGTGAGTGAGACGGAACTCCACCGAGCCGCGAGCCAACGCAAGCGACTTCAACAGGTCATCGATATGCGCAAATTCCGTGCGTTCGGCACGGAGAAATTTGCGGCGCGCCGGCACGTTGTAGAACAAGTCGCGCACTTCCACGCTGGAGCCTTGCGGATGCTGCGCGGGGCGTGCCGCCTGCACCTTGCCGCCATCCACTTCGATGCGGAAGGCCGTGTCGTGCCCGCGGGCGCGCGAGGTCAGCGCGAAGCGCGCCACCGACGACACCGAGGCCAGCGCCTCGCCACGGAAACCCATGCTGGCGACATGCTCAAGATCGTCAAAGCTGCCGATCTTGCTGGTGGCATGTGAGGCTACCGCGAGCTGCAATTCGTCCGGTGCGATGCCGCCGCCGTCGTCGCGCACACGAATCAGGCGTGACCCGCCCTGCTCGATATCCACTTCAACGCGAGTGGCTCCGGCGTCCAGACTGTTCTCGACCAGCTCCTTGACCACGGAGGAAGGCCGTTCAATCACCTCACCGGCGGCAATCTGATTGATAAGTTCAGGGGGAAGCGGGCGAATGGTCGACATCCGCCAAGCTTAAGACTTGTGCCCGAGGGGCGAAAGCAAAAGCGCCACCCCAGGGTGGCGCTTGCGTAACGCGGTGGATGAACGCGATCAGCCAGCCGGAATGGTCAACACCATACCGGCATGCACGGCGTCGGCATTGATCCGGTTGGCGGACTTAAGTGCATTCACGCTCACGCCGTACTGGCGGGCAATGCTGCGCAGGCTTTCGCCGCGCGTCACGCGATGCAGATCGCGCACATCAGCGTCCGCCCGTACCGTTGCAGTGGACGGCGATGCCTTGGATGAGGAGGTCATGGCCTGCGCCACGGCCTTGGTCGCAGCAGCCGACGTATCGCCGTTGTCATCGTCGCTCTTGGACGAAGCGACGGCAGTGCCATTGCGGCGCGCGGCCTGCGCGGCATACCAGGTGCCCGGCGGCGGCGTGGATTCGAAATAGTTGCGCACGCCACCCATCACGGCCTCGGCGAGACGCGACTGATGCGACGGGTCACGCAACTTGCGCTCTTCCGTCGGATTGCTGATGAAGGCGGTTTCGACCAGGATCGATGGCACGTCAGGCGAACGCAGCACCACGAAGTTGGCGCGCTCGACATAGCCGCGATGGGTGGGACCCAGGTTACCCAGCGCCTTGAGCACATTGCCGGCCACGGATTCGCTGGCCTGCATTGCATAGCCCTGCTGCAGATCGAGCAACACGGCAGCCAGGCTGTCGTCCTTGTCGTCCAGCGATACGCCGCCGATCAGGTCGGCGCGGTTTTCGCGATCGGCCAGCCAGCGCGCCGCCTCGCTGGTCTTGCCGCGCGGCGACAACACCCATACCGACGAGCCCTTGGCATCGCCATTCACGAACGCATCGGCGTGGATCGACACGAACAGATCAGCGTTGTTCTGACGCGCAATCTGGTAGCGCTGCTTCAGCGGAATGAAGAAATCCGCGCTGCGGGTCAGCACGGCCTTCATGCCGGGCTGCTTGTTGATCTGTTCGGCCAGCTCGCGGGCTACTGCCAGCGTCACGTTCTTTTCCAGCGTGCCGCCCGGACCGTGCGCACCGGGATCGTCGCCGCCGTGGCCGGCGTCGACCGCCACCACTACTTTGCGCTCACCGTTGAGCAGCGCCGCAGCCTGGCGCGTGGATGCCATGCCGCTCTGCGTGCTCTTGATGCTGTTCTTGGTCGGCGCCGCCGGGGTCTTGATCGTCACCGGCACCGGCGCAGCGGCCATTGCGGGGGCGGGAGCGGGGGCTGCCGGTGCCGCGTCATCGTCGTCCGCATCGCGGCTGGCGACGCTGGCGGCGGGAGAACTGCCACCACCGGGATAGACATCGACCACCAGGCGATAGCCGTAATCGGCTGCCGGCTTGAGCAGGAAGCTCTTGTAATGAGTCGCCGCGTCGACCTTGGCAACCAGTTGCAGGCGGCCGCCTTGCTGGCTGCTTTCCAGACCCTTGTAGAGCCCTTGCTTGCCCGGTGCGGCAAAGTCGCCAGCCAGCGCACTGCGATCCAGATCAATCACGACCTGGGTGCCGTCCTGGCGGACCTTGTATTCCAGCGGACCGGAAACATCGAGCACCAGACGGGTGTATTCCAGCCCGGCCCAGACGCGGGCCGACTTCACGTCAGCGGCGTTTACGGCGCACAAAGGTGCCATGACCAGTACGGCCAGGCAGGAAAACGAACGGAATCGAATCGGATGTCCCCTCATGGGGCGGCATTGAAGCGCAGCACTTTCCTGAATGCAAGTGCTTTTCCCTTGAATATCCATAACCTGCAGCCGTTTCGTCAGGCTGGGTCCAGCTATCGGCCGCAAGCCACGCAATCGGAAGGCTTCTACAGCCACACCGGCAAGAGAAAAAATCTCAGGAGGGATCGATACTTAGGCTTGGAAGGCCGTTTGAGCAGCCTTGCCCGTCAAGCGCGACAAGGTGCTTGAGCCACGTGACGAGCGCGCCGTGATCGTGGCTTGGCGGCCCAGCCCGGCATAAGCCAGGTCCACGATGAGATCGGCAGCCGGCAACGCGCCCGCCCCGCGCTCCGGCCATTCCACCAGCACCACTGCCTGCGGATCGGACAGTGCATCCAGCCCCAGCCATTCCAGCTCACCAGGGTCAGCAATGCGGTAGAGGTCGAGATGCCATGCCGCACGGTCACCGGCGAGATAGGACTCCACCAGACTGTAGGTGGGACTTTTGATCCGCTCGCCGACGCCAAGGGCGCGCAGCAGCGCACGGGCAAAGCTGGTCTTGCCCGCGCCAAGGTCTCCGTGCAGATAGATCACCTGCCCTCCGTCCAGCACTGCGGCCAACTGTGCCGCGAGCGCACTGGTGGCGGCTTCTTCGGGGAGTTCCCAGTGATGGCTCATGCATCCAGTCCATTGAGCAGGCGGCGCAATGGCAACAAGAGATCACTGGCCATCAGACCACGTTCGCCAAACGCCGCCGCAGCATCACCGGCGCGTGCATGCAGACCCACACCAAGACATGCCGCCTGCCAAGGCGTACAGCCCTGCCCAAGCAATGCCGCGATCACACCGGTGAGCAGATCGCCCATGCCTCCCGTGGCCATACCAGGGTTACCCCATGGACAGACGGCTAGACGTCCATCCGGATCAGCCATCAGACTGCCCGCGCCCTTCAATACCACGACGGCGTGATACTG
This sequence comes from Dyella sp. OK004, assembly GCF_900114495.1. Classification (GTDB taxonomy): domain Bacteria; phylum Pseudomonadota; class Gammaproteobacteria; order Xanthomonadales; family Rhodanobacteraceae; genus Dyella_D. Next base: position 180,899 of record NZ_FOZI01000002.1, read on the forward strand.
AATCGCCAACGCCCGCACGGCAGCAAAGCGATCCGCCTCGATGTCGGGAATCGTGCACTGAAGCAGACGCGCCGCTTCACCCGGATGCGGCGTCAATACGGCAACTTGGGAAAAACGGCGTGGCTCGCGCGCCAGCAGGTTCAGGCCATCGGCATCCAGTACCAGTGGCTTGCCCGCCTCCAGTGCGGTCAGCCATAGCGCATGACCCCAGGCAGCCTGCCCCAGCCCAGGTCCTACGGCGAGTACATCGGCGCGATCCAGCAAGGGCTCAAGGGCCTGTGGCCCGTCCACCGCGTGCGCCATGAGCTCGGGGCGAGCACTGTTCAGTGCCACCAGATTCGATTCGCGGGTAGCGACGCTGACTAAGCCGGCGCCAGCCCGCAGCGCAGCCTCTCCGCATAGCCGAATGGCACCCGCCGTACCGCTGTCTCCACCGATCGCCAGCACATGGCCGTTGTCGCCTTTGTGCGCATGACGGGAACGCGGCGGCAACGCCTGGACTTGCAACAGCGTGGCATCGGGTGGCATCCCTTCCCACAGCATCTCGGGCAGATCCAACAGGTCCAGCTCCACCTCGCCCACCTGTCCCGATGCACGACCGGTATACAGCCCGCGCTTGGCAGCAATGAAAGTGACGGTGGCGTCCGCTTCGATGGCAAGGCCGGGACATTGCCCCGTATCCGCATTCAGACCAGAGGGCACGTCCAACGCTAGCAATGGTTTTCCGCTGGCGTTGAGTTGCGCGATCAGTTGGGCTACCGGCTCCTCGGGGGGGCGCGTCAAACCGGTGCCGTACAGCGCATCCACATGCACGTCGACGTCGGGTATAGCCATCGCCCCGTTCCATCGACGCAGCTCACCACCGGCTTGCTCAAAGCGCTGGCGCGCGCTGGCCGCATCGCCGCGCATCTCGTTGCTTAGTGCATACAAGTCCACCTGCCAGCCTGCATCGAGCGCCATAGCCGCCAACAGGAAACCATCGCCGCCGTTGTTGCCCGGGCCGCAATACACCCCGATGCGCCGTGCAGAGGGCCACCGACGCCGCAGGCAGGCGAAACCCGCAGCAGCAGCGCGCTGCATCAGTTCGATACCGAGGATACCGAGCACCTCGACGGCGCGACGGTCCAGCGCTCGCACTTGGTCGACGGTGTACAGATCGTGGCTGTGTGGGCGCGAAGTCATGAAGCGGGATTATAGGGGGAGCTGCCTGCGGTATCGCGGATACGAGCGCCTACAATAGGCGCATGTCTTCTCTTGCCCCACCGTCCCGCGACTACTCCGCGCTCGCCAGCGACATCAAGCGCTGGGCGCGTGAGCTGGGCTTCGCCGATGCGGGTATCGCCAACACCGAGCTGAGCGAGGACGAGCTTCATCTCCAGCGCTGGCTCGATGATGGCCATCACGGCGAGATGGAATACATGGCGCGCCACGGCACCAAGCGCAGCCGTCCCGCCGAACTGGAGCCCGGCACGCTGCGTGTGATCTCGGTGCGCATGGATTACATCCCACCCGGCACGCGCAACGCGTGGGACGTCATCAACGACCCTAGCGCAGCCTATGTGGCGCGCTACGCGTTAGGCCGTGACTATCACAAGCTGATGCGTAATCGCCTGCAGAAACTGGCGGAGCACATCCACGATGCCATCGGCGACTTCGGTTACCGCGCCTATGTCGATTCCGCGCCAGTGTTGGAGAAGGCGCTGGGGCGCAACGCCGGCCTCGGCTGGATCGGCAAGCACACGGTCCTGATCAACCGTCGCGCGGGTTCCTACTTCTTCCTCGGCGAGCTTTACACCGATCTGCCTCTACCCGTGGATTTACCCGCCAGCGCGCATTGCGGCAGCTGTCGGCGCTGCATCGATATCTGCCCCACGCAGGCCATCGTTGCACCGTACCGGCTGGATGCGCGGCGCTGCATTTCCTATCTGACCATCGAGCTGAAAGGCAGCATTCCGGAAGAACTGCGCGCGCCGATGGGCAACCGCATCTTCGGTTGCGACGACTGCCAACTGATCTGCCCGTGGAATAAATTCGCGCAGGATGCCGCCGAACCGGACTTCGCCCCACGCCATAGCCTCGACGGCGCCAAGCTAGTGGAGCTGTTCGGCTGGAGCGAAGAGGAATTCCTCAAGCGCACCGAAGGCATGGCGATCCGCCGTACCGGCTATGAAGGTTGGCTGCGCAATATCGCCGTGGGGCTTGGCAATGCGCCCAGGTCAGAGGAAGTGATAGCCGCTTTGCAGGCTCGTGCAACCGATTCATCGGAAATCGTGCGTGAACACGTGATCTGGGCACTCAAGCAGCACGACATATTTTTGTAGGAGCGCACCCTGTACGCGAACGGGGGTGTCACAAGACCCATCGCGCACATACGGCAAGCACCCTAGCCTTCGCGGCGTTCCTGGATAGCCTCGATCGATGCACGGGTGGCCGAATCGAAATCGGTCAGGTCGTCGATCTGTCCGTCCAATGCCGGCAGGATCTGCCGCGCGATGACCTTGCCAAGCTCCACGCCCCACTGGTCGAACGCGTTGATATCCCACAGATGGCCGAGCATGAATACCTTGTGCTCGTACAAGGCGATCAACGCGCCGAGGCTTTCAGGCGTTAGCGAATCCAGCAGGATCATCGTGCTCGGACGATCGCCCGGGAACGAGCGCTGTGCGGCCAGCACGCGGCGGGCGGCCTCGTCACCGCTTTTCACTTCGGCTAGTGCCTCGTCGAAAGTTTTACCCAGCGCCAGCGCGGCCGCCTGAGCCAACAGGTTCGACAGCAAGGCGTCGTGGTTGCTGCGCAGCGTATGCGCCGGCCGCACCACGCCAATGAATTCCAGCGGCACCACATCCGTGCCCTGATGCAGCGCCTGAAAATACGCGTGCTGCGCATTCGTACCCACGCTGCCCCACACCACGGCCGAGGTGGATTGCGTCACCGGCTGTCCCTGCGATGTCACTTGCTTGCCGAGGCTCTCCATCTCCAGCTGCTGTAGGTAGGAGGTGAGATCGCCGAGCAGGTCCGCATAGGGCACGACGGCGCGGCTGGTAGCGCCGAGTCCGTTGCGGTTCCAGTATTCGACCAGGCTTAGCAGCACTGGCAGATTCTCTTGCCAGGGTGCCGTGCGGAAGTGATCGTCGATGCGTGCCGCACCCGCCAGCAAGGCACGGAAATGCTCCATGCCGATCGCCAGCGCCAGCGACAACCCCACCGCGGACCACAGCGAGAAACGGCCGCCAACGAAGTCCCACATGGGATACACGTTCGACACCGGCACACCCCAGCGTTCCGCTTCAGCGGTATTGGCGCTGACCGCGATGAAGTGACGGGTCGCCGCTCCCGTATCGCCCTCGTACGCACGCACGATCCAGTCGCGCAGGACGTTGCCGTTCAGCAGTGTCTCCTGCGTGGTGAAGGTCTTGGAGACCACGATTACCAGCGTGCGCTTGGGATCCAACTGACGCATCAGCTCATGCGCAGCCTGGCCATCCACATTGGTGAGGAAGTGGCTGCGCATGTGTGGCACATGAAACGGCGCCAATGCACGCACGGCGAGTCGCGGACCGAGGTCCGATCCGCCGATGCCAATATTGACCACGTCGGTAATGGTGGTGGGCAGGCCCATGCTGGCCGCCTCGCCGCGCTCAATCGCCTGAATCAGGCGCTCGATGCGCTGCAGGGTCTGCTCGATTTCCTGACGTGCTTCGCGCGGAGCCATGGACGGCAGATGCGAACCACCCGCGCGCAGTGCTGTATGCAGTACGGCGCGATGCTCGGAGGTGTTGATCGGTTCGCCGGCGAACATCGCATCGCGTGCCGCCTGCCAGTCGCTGGCTTCGACATGCGCGCCCAGCGCTTCAAGCGCGCGCGCGTCCAGTTTCTGCCGGCTGAGATCGAGCAGGATCGGCCCTACCCGATGGCGAAGCTGTTCGCCCCGACCCGTATCCCTCAGCAAATCGCGCAGATGTATGCGCGAAAGACGTTCGACGTGTTCGGCCAGGAAGGACGGACTGCGCTGGGGCGACATGGGCACTCGTGCGTAGCGGAACGGAACCCCGATCTTAGAGCGAGATTCCGTGGATGAGTAGCACGATCCAAAAGGAATGCGCCCCGCTACTCATCCCGCGCCCAAGGCTGCCTCAGGCCGCCGCCATCTGCTTCGGAATCGAGCGATTGGTATGCGAGATGCGGTTGTCGGCATCGACATATACGAGCGTGGGCTGGAACTGCTCCACCTCAGCCTCGGAGAGCTGGGCGAAGGCGGCGATGATGATCAGGTCGCCCGGCTGCGCACGGTGGGCGGCGCTGCCGTTCACCGAGATGATGCCGGAGCCTTCCTCGGCACGCAGCGCGTACGTGACAAAGCGCTTGCCGTTGTTGATGTTCCAGGCATGGATCTGCTCGTACTCACGGATGCCGGAAGCATCGAGCAACAGGCCATCTATCGCGATCGAGCCTTCATAGTGCAGCTCGGCGTGGGTCACCGTGGCACGGTGGATCTTGGCCTTGAGCATGTTCAGATTCATGGCGTTACTTCCAACAGAAATAGCGGCAGAGGGGATTCTGCGTAGTAGGTAATTATCGAGCCGCCGACGGGGTGCCCGCAATCGGGCCCGCCGGTGCGGCGGACATGGGGCCGGATCAGTCGAAGGGCAAGTTGTCGATCAGCCTGGTACTGCCCAGGCGGGAGGCGATCAGCGCCACCAGGCCATCCTGATCGCCATCGGCCGGCTCGGACAGGTCTTCGGCACGGCGGATGGCGGTGTAGTCGGGTTCGAACCCGGCGCGGGCCAGCTTGGAGGCGGCCGCCTGCTCCACCACGCGCCAGGCATGGCCTTTGGCCACCAGCTCGCGCATTTGCTGCAGGGTGGCGTAGATCTGGGGCGCCAGCGCCCGTTCGGCCACCGACAGATATTGATTGCGCGAGCTCAGGGCGAGACCGTCATCGGCACGCAAGGTCGCCGCACCGATCACCTTCACCGGCAGCGACAGGTCGCGCACCATGCGCTCGATCACCTTGAGCTGCTGGAAGTCCTTCTGTCCAAACACCGCCACATCCGGTTGCACCAGATTGAACAGCTTGCATACCACCGTGGCGACACCGTCGAAATGGCCGGGACGGTGCGCGCCCTCCAGCATTTCGGTCAGCTGCGGTACGTGCAGCGACACGCTATTGACCGCGCCGAAGGGGTACATGGTGGCAACTTCGGGTGCAAATAGCAGGTCGCAATCCTGCTCGGCCAGCCCGGCCTGATCCTGGCTCATCGTGCGCGGGTAGCGTTCGAAATCCTCGTTTGGCCCGAATTGCGTCGGATTGACGAACACGCTCGCCACCACGCGGTCGGCGCGGGCGCGCGCCAGCTTGATCAGCGAATGGTGACCGGCGTGCAGGTTGCCCATGGTCGGCACGAAGCCCACCGTCTGGCCCTGGGAACGCCAGCCGCGAATCACGGCGCGTAACGCCGCTGCATCTTGCACGGTCTGCATGGAATCTCGTCTCAGCTGAAGCAGTGTTCGGGAGCCGGGAATGCACCACTGCGCACGTCCTCGGCGTAGGCGGCAATGGCCGCCGCGACAGAGTCGCGTCCTGCGAGAAAATCCTTGCTGAACTTGGGGCGCTTGCCCGGGGTAATGCCTAGCATGTCCTGCAATACCAGCACCTGGCCGTCGCAATGCGGGCCGGCGCCGATACCAATGGTCGGAATGCCGACAGCCTTGGTGATGCGCTCGCCGAGCGAAGTGGGAATACCCTCCAGTACGAGCAGATCAGCTCCCGCGGCCTCGACGGCCTTCGCCTCCACCAGCAGGCGCTCGGCCGCTTCCTGCTCACGGCCCTGGATACGGAAGCCGCCGAACTTGTGCACCGACTGCGGCGTCAGGCCGAGGTGGGCGCAAACCGGAATGACCCGTTCGGTCAACGCATGAATCACATCGAGGATATGCGGCGACGCGCCCTCGATCTTGACCATGGCCGCCCCGCCTTCGCCCACCAGGCGCGCGCCAGCCTCAAGGGCGTGCGGCACGTCGCGATCACTCATGAACGGCAGATCGGTCACCAGCAGCGACGCCGACAAACCGCGCGCCACCGCAGCCGTGTGATAGACCATGTGATCCAGCGTCACCGGCAGCGTGCTGCTATGTCCCTGCACCACCATGCCCAGCGAATCGCCCACGAGAGCGATATCGACACCCGCAGCGTCCAACTGCCAGGCAAAACTGTAGTCATACGCCGTGAGCATCACGATGCGACGGCCTTCCGCCTTCATGGCGCGCAGACCCGGCACGGTGACGGGCTTACGGGCGGGAGCATTGGCGTTCTGCACGTACACGGGGATTCCTTACGGAAAGAGCAGACGGTGATTATCCGTTGCGCGACACGAGAGGCTCAAGGCAGCGTTTCGCATTCGCTGTGATCCAGCGCGGCCAGCAGCTCAGTCACACGACCCTGGCCTGGAATCGTCAGATCGGGCGCAAGATCATGCAGTGGCAACAGGACAAAAGCACGCTCGGCGATGCGCGGATGCGGTAGCGTCAGCTGCGCATCGCGCCATTGCACGCCTTCCATGTGCAGTAGATCGAGATCCAGCGTACGTGGCCCCCAGCGCTCGCCATCACGAACGCGGCCGGCGGCGCGCTCGATCGCCAGCAAAGACTGCAGCAAAGCATCCGCGTTCATCGCAGTATCGATCTGCACTGCGGCGTTGATGAAGGGTGGTTGCTCCAGCACGCCCCACGGCGGCGTGCGATAGAAGCGGGAACAAGCCATCACCTGCGTATCCGGCAGACGTGCGAGTGCTTCGATGGCATCCCGCAGGTACTGACGCGAATCACCGAGGTTGCTGCCCAGCGCAATGTAGGCTGTGGTCACGCGGCGCCCGATTTGCCGTTCGGTTTGCGGCGTCGACGACGCTTGCGCGGTGCCGCGCTCGCCGAAGTCGCCACCGGCGCCTCAGGCACAGCGCCCGAACCGGATAGCGCCGCGGCCAGCGTTTCGTGCGGCAACTGCTGCGCATGCGCCCACCATTCGCCCAGCTCGTGGATCGCCGGCGACTCGGCGGCACGCAGCAGCAGGAAATCGAACGCAGCACGAAAGCGTGGATGCGTCATCAAACGGAAGACCCGCTTGCGCTGCACCTGTTCGAAACGCGGTTGCAGCGACCAGATTTCTTCCATGGTGATGGTGAAGCGGCGCGGGATCGCCACGCGCTGGCATTGCTCCGCCACCACATGCGTAGCGGCACGCGTCCAGGCGACGCTGTCCTCCACACCCTTCACCATCCAGGCGTGGGCCAGATCGCGCACCTCACCCCATAGCAACACGGCGAACAGAAACGCCGGGGTGACCGACTTGCCCTCAACCACGCGCGCATCGGTATTGGCGAGTCCCTGTTCGATCAGCGTGCGCAGCGCATGGTCGCCGCGCTTGAGCGCACGCGCCGTGGCCGGGAACAGAAACTTGAGCAGACCGCACTGCTCGAGCATATGGAAGCTCTTCAAGCCATGCCCGCTAAGGAACATCTTCAGCGACTCGTCGAACAGGCGCGCCGGCGCCGCATCCAGCAGCAGCGGCCCCAACTCTTCGAACGGCGCCGCGGCGGCGGCGTCGATACGAAAGTTGAGCTTTGCGGCAAGGCGCGCGGCGCGCAGCATGCGTACGGGATCTTCGCGGTAACGCGTGGCCGGATCCCCGATCAGGTGCAGCACGCGGTCTTCCACGTCCTGCATGCCGCCTACATAGTCGCGCACCGAGAAATCACTGATGTCGTAATACAGCGCATTGACGCGGAAGTCGCGGCGGATGGCATCTTCTTCGATGGTGCCCCACACGTTGTCGCGCACGATGCGTCCGTCCACGATGTGCCGGTCGCCGTCGCCGTCGTCCTCACCGGTGCCGCGGAACGTAGCGACCTCGATGATCTCCTGCCCGTACACCACATGGGCCAGGCGGAAACGGCGGCCGATCAGGCGACAGTTGCGGAAAAGCTTCTTCACCTCTTCCGGCGTGGCGCTGGTGGCGACGTCAAAATCCTTGGGATGCCCACCCAGCAGCAGATCGCGCACGGCGCCGCCGACCAGATAGGCCGTGTAGCCGGCTTCGTTGAGGCGGTACAGCACGCGCAATGCGGCCTTGCTGATGTTCTTGCGCGATATCACGTGCTGCTCGCGCGGAATGATGCGCAGCGATGGCGTGGCGTCGTTCCTTGCTTTCAAGTTCAAGCGGTTTGAATCCTTGCAGCCAGAGGGCGCCGGGAGGTCGTGGCCCGCAGGCACCCGACCCTGAAATGGTCGATGGCTGCGTACGGCCCGCAGGCATGAATCCGTCGTTTCGGAGGCATTGCCGCCCGAGACAATTCCGCTATACTAGCGCGCTCCGGTGCTTTTCGCTCCCTTCGTCTAGTGGCCTAGGACACCGCCCTCTCAAGGCGGGAACACGAGTTCGAACCTCGTAGGGAGCGCCACTTCCCCGGCCTGAACAGGCCTTCCGGCATTTAAGGCGCGCGACAGCATGACCTTTGTCGTCACCGACAACTGCATCAAGTGCAAGTACACCGACTGCGTTGAAGTCTGCCCGGTCGATGCTTTTCACGAAGGCCCGAACTTCCTGGTGATCAATCCGGACGAGTGCATCGACTGCACCTTGTGCGAGCCGGAGTGCCCGATCAACGCGATCTACCCCGAAGACGACGTGCCCGCCGGGCAGGAAAGCTTCGTGGCGTTGAACGCCGAACTCGCCAAAGACTGGCCGGTGATCACCGAGCGCAAGGACGGCCTGCCCGACGCGAAGGACTGGGAAAACAAGCCGGGCAAGCTCGAACACCTGAAGCGCTGAGTTTCACCAGATCATCTATAAAAACGCCGCCCATCGGGCGGCGTTTTATTTGGGTTTGAAGCTCGATGCTTAGCCGCCGAGACGCGACTTCAACGTGTCGACCACCTTGGCCACCGCAGCGGAGTCGCCCTGCGCGCGCACTTCGCTCGCGTTCTGGCCACTGTTGCCGATGGTCACCTGCACCTGATGAGCCGACGCACCCGGCGCCGATGCCGAACTCGCCGCCGGCGCATCCTTCTTGCCGCCGCCGAACACGCGGCTGAACAGACCCGGTTTGCTGGCCTTCACCGCCGAAGCGACCACGCTGAGCGTGTAGGTATGCGCCGCATCGTCATGCGCGATCACCTGGCCGATATCGCCCTGCTCCAGCGCCTGGCCGACGCGGCGGTAAGTGTTGTCCACGTTATCCGACAGCACGAAGCCATCAGCGATCACGCTGCCGCCTTTGCCCACGCGCGCGGTGGCGCCGTTGGTGGTCGGGTTATTGGCACCGGGCTCCGGAATCACCAGCGCAGCACTGGTCGACGGTGTATCAAGGCCCGGCGGGATCTCCAGCGGCGACTCCTGCTTGGCGGCTTCCCACGCCTTCTGCGAACGGAACATGCCGCAACCGGAAAGCAACAAGGCGGAAAGGGCCAGGACCGGCAGGGCAACGACGAGCGGGGATTTCTTCATTGAAGTGAGATTCCGTAGAGATATCGGGCGGCCGCTTCAGGCCGCGTTTGCCAAGGATGCCAGACCCGCCAGCGTATCAGTGATGCGAGCGCGATCGGGGCCTTCCTGCAGTTCAACCAAGGGTAAGCGTAGTGCAGCCGTCCCCAAACCCAGCGCCGGCAAGCCGGCTTTCACCGCAATCGGGTTCGGCGCGCAGTTGAGCGCCTGTACCAGCGGAGCAAGCGCCTGGTCGCTGTGCGCCGTGGCCGCCTTGTCGCCACTGGTCGCCGCGTCGCACAGCGCGCGGAAAGCCTTGGGCGCAAGATTGGCCACCACCGAGATGGTACCGGCCGCACCGGCCAACATGGCCTTGCCGGCAGTGCCGTCGTCACCGGACAGGTAGACGAAATCCGGGCGCACAAGTTCCGCGAGGGCATGAATGCGCTCGTCGCTGCCGATCGCCTCCTTGATGCCCACGATGGCCGAATGCTCGCGTAGCGCGGCCACCGTCTCCGGCAGCAAGTCGCATGCGGTGCGGGTCGGCACGTTGTAGAGCAGTACCGGCAAGCCGCCCTGCTCGGCCACTTCCAGATAATGGCGGCGCAGGCCTTCCTGGGTCGGGCGCACGTAATACGGGGCCACGACCAGCGCTGCATCGGCGCCGAGCGCGCGGGCACGGCGGGTCAGGGCCACGGTCTTGGCCGTGGCGGCCTCGCCCGTGCCGGCGATGACCGGGATGCGTTTGGCTACTCTTTCTACGGCGAAAGCGAGCAGGCGGTCGTACTCGTCATGCTCGAGCATATGCGCCTCGCCGGTCGAGCCGGCGACTACGACAGCCTGGGTCCCGCCAGCGATCTGATAATCGAGCAGGCGCCCGAAGGCATCCAGATCGAGCGCGCCATCCGCCTTGAACGGTGTTACCAGCGCGCAGATGCTTCCACGAATATTCAAGTACATGCTCCGGCCTAAAGCCCAGCCCTGCATATTACTTGCGGGTTCGCGGGGGCCACAAGTAAGCTGCCTGGACGCCCGCCGCCTTCCTGTGCGGCGCGAGGCTCGCCACAGGCCCATTCTCTTGAACCGTTCTTCCGTGCGTACCGGCAACGACAACCAGCTGCTGATCCAGACGCTGACGCCATCTCCCCGCACGCCCTTGCTGAGCCTGGCCCGGCGCATCGCGGACGCTGGCTGCAATCTGGCCGATGCGCGCGTCGCCACCATCGGCCCGGACACGTCCCTGACGTTGCTGGCCACCGGCGCGTGGGACGCGGTCGCCAAGCTGGAATCTTCGCTGGCCAAACTGGCCCGCGAGGAAGACCTGCACCTGGTTCACTACCGCACCGATTCGCGTGAACAGGCTTCGCGCCTGCTGCCTTATCTGGTGGAAGTCATTTCCGCCGATCGCCCGGGCATCCTGGTGAAGATCATCGACTTCTTCGATCGCCACGAGATCGCGGTGGAACAGCTCAGCTCAATGCGCTACCAGGCCATGCAGACCGGCGCGGCGATGTTCCAGGCGCAGATCACGGTGGGCATTCCCGCAGACACGCATATCGCCGCCTTGCGCGACGACTTCCTCGAATTCTGCGATGGCCTCAACCTGGATGCCATCATGGATCCAGTGAAGTTCTGAAACCGGCTTCGTCGGGACCGAAAAACCGCGTTTTCGGCGATTCCGCGACGGACGCCCAGCATGCCCAGCCCGCACAGCCCTTGCAAGGGCTGTTATCCGTCGCCGCAAGCGCTAGTCTTGGCTCCGAGGCAACACCGGAGGACCCGCGCGCATGCAGCTTGCCGTTCGAGCGACGACCATCGCACGACGCGCCGCCCTCGTCATTTCCGCGCCGTCCGCCGGCGCCTTGTTTCCCTTCCCCGATGACATCAAGTCGGAACCGACCACGGTTCCGCAGGAGAGACCATGCCCGAAGTCGGCAAGAAAGCCCCCAAGCTCAAAGGCCTTACCGGAGACGGTAGCGAGCTGAAGCTCGACAGCCTCAAGGGCCAGTGGGTGGTGGTGTACTTCTATCCCAAGGACAGCACGCCAGGTTGCACTAACGAAGCAAAGGACTTCCGCGACCTGTACCCGAAGTTCCGCAAGCGACATGCCGAGATCGTCGGTGTCTCGCGCGACTCAGTGAAATCGCACGCCAACTTCACCACCAAGCAGGAACTGCCGTTTCCGCTGGTTTCCGACCCCGACGAAACCTGGTGCCAGGCCTTCGACGTGATTCACGAGAAGGTGCTGTATGGAAAACGTCACATGGGTGTCGTACGAAGTACCTTCCTCATTGATCCCGACGGGCGGCTGGTACAGGAATGGCGCAACGTGAAAGTCCCGGGCCACGCCCAGGCCGTGCTAGACGCTATTCCCGCCAAGTGAGCCCTGCCCGCTTCATTCGTCCTTCCGCGATGGCTCGCCATCGCGCAGGACGTTTGCACTCCGGTCCTGGAGACCGGAAGCCCACGGCATACCCCATGCCGCGTTTCATCCACCAGCCAGCCAGCGAGGCCCCTTCCGTATGACCGGAAGCAAGCGCATTTACGCTCTCGATACCAATGTTCTGTTGCACGATCCGACCTCGCTGTTCCGCTTCGAGGAACACGACGTCTTCATTCCCATGACGGTGCTGGAGGAGCTGGACGAAAAGAAGAAAGGCGCGTCGGAAGTCTCGCGCAACGGCCGCCAGGTCAGCCGCTTCCTCAATGAACTGATCGAGCAAGGCAACGGCCACGGCATCAGCAACGGCCTGGAACTGACCAGTCCGCAGGGCATCAAGCTGAAACGCGGCGGCGCCGTGGGGCGGCTGTACTTCCAGCAGCGCACAACGAATGGCCACGGCAAAGCGGACAACCTGATCCTGTCGTCGGTGATCGAACTGCGCGACCAGAATCCGGATCGTGCGGTGATCCTGGTTACCAAGGACATCAACCTGCGCATCAAGGCCAAGATCTACGGCATCGATGCGGAGGACTACGAGAACGATCGCGCGCTTGATGACTTCGCCCTGCTCTACACCGGCTCCACCGAGCTGTCGGAGAGTTTCTGGGATCGCCACCCGGAAGTGCAGTCGTGGAATGAACGCGGCCGCACCTTCTACAAACTCAATCGCCACGACGACGAAGACTGGCATCCCAACCAGTGCCTGTTCCTGCCCGGTGAAAACAGCGTCGAGCTGCGTGTGCTGCATGTGGACGAAGTGCAGGCCACACTGGTGCTGCTCGACGACCACAGCCACTCCAACCATAGCGTCTGGGGCATCGCCGCGCGCAATCGCGAACAGAACTTCGCGCTCAACGTGCTGATGGATCCGGACGTGGATTTCGTCACCCTGCTCGGCACCGCCGGCACCGGTAAAACCTTGCTGGCGCTCGCCGCCGGCCTGGCGCAGGTGATGGATCAGCAGCGCTACCGCGAAATCATCATGACCCGCGCCACGGTATCGGTCGGCGAAGACATCGGTTTCCTCCCCGGCACCGAGGAAGAAAAGATGACGCCGTGGATGGGCGCACTCACCGACAACCTCGAAGTACTCGCCAACCCCGAGGAAGGTGGTAGCTGGGGCCGCCAGGCCACCAACGACCTGCTCGCATCGCGCATCAAAATCCGCTCGCTCAACTTCATGCGCGGGCGCACCTTCCTGTCGCGCTACCTGATCATCGACGAGGCGCAGAACCTGACGCCGAAACAGATGAAAACCCTGATAACCCGCGCTGGTCCCGGCACCAAGATCGTCTGCCTGGGCAACGTGGAACAGATCGACACGCCCTACCTCACCGAAACCACCTCCGGCCTCACTTACGCGGTGGACCGGTTCAAGAACTGGGAGCACTCGGCGCACATCACCCTGCGGCGCGGCGAACGGTCCCGGCTGGCGGACTTCGCGTCGGAAGCGCTGTAAGCGTTTTAACCTGAGAGAATCGGCATTCCGGCGCCAGCCGGAATGCCGGACCAGAACTACGTGTCGAAAAACAACACTCCTCCTATTGCCCTCACCATCGCCGGCTCCGACTCCGGCGGTGGTGCCGGCATCCAGGCCGACCTGAAGGCCTTCCATGCGCGTGGCGTGCATGGTCTTTCGGTGATTGCCGCGATCACGTCGCAAAACACCCGCGGCGTCACCGCAGTGCATCCCGTACCGCTCGCTCATATCCGCAGCCAGCTGGCTGCGGTGTTCGATGATTTCCCCATCGCCGCGGTAAAGACCGGCATGCTCGGCAATGCCGCCATCACGCGCCTGATCGCGCGCGAGATGCGCCTGCGCAAGCCGGCCTGGCTGGTGGTGGATCCGGTGATGATCGCCACTAGTGGCTCGCGGCTGCTGACTGAAGACGCGATCGGCGCGATGGTCGATCAACTGATACCGCTCGCCGATCTCATTACCCCCAATCTGCCGGAGGCCGAGGCGTTGCTGGGCCGACCAATCCGCAGCGCCAATGACTTTGCCCAGGCCGGCGAAGACCTGCTCGAACTGGGCGCAGGCGCCGTCCTGCTGAAGGGCGGCCACGCCAAGGGCAGCGAGGTGATCGATCGCCTCTACGACGAGCGAGGCGTATTGGAGCTGCGTCATCCGCGTCTGCGCGTGGAAGGCCACGGCACCGGCTGCACACTGGCCTCGGCCATCGCCGCCGAATTGGCAAAAGGCGTCTCGCTGCGCGTGGCTGTGCGCCGCGCGGCGGATTATGTCCATCGCGCCCTGGCGCAAAGCTACCGTCCCGGCGGCGGCGAGGTTCATGTGCTGAGGCATTGAGCCCGCCGGCCAGGGGGTAGAATGGCCGCCGATTTCATTGAGCGCCTAGTCCCACATGATTCTTGCCCCGCGCCTGATCCTGCTGACCCTCTTCGCACTGTTCGCTCTTTGCGTACTGGTGGTGCATCTGCGCGGGCGCGCCCGGTTGCGCTTCGACCGGCAGCTGGTGGATCACTCGGCGATTTTCGCGCCGTACAATTTGCTGATGTACGCCTTCTCGGCCGTACCCGCGCGCCCGATTCTTGACCGGCGCGGCTTCCCGCAACTCGATCTGCTGCAGGCGAACTGGCAGGCGATCCGCGAAGAAGCGCTGCATCTGTTTGACGAAGGCTTTATCCGCGCGGCGGAAAAGCACAACGACGCGAGCTTCAACAGCTTCTTCAAGCAGGGCTGGAAGCGCTTCTATCTCAAGTGGTACGGCGAACCGCTGGCTTCCGCCGAGACGCTGTGCCCGCAAACCGTGAAGCTGCTCAACGCCATTCCCAGCGTGAAGGCGGCGATGTTTGCGCTGCTGCCGCCGGGCAGCAAACTTAATCCGCATCGCGATCCGTTCGCCGGTTCGCTGCGCTATCACCTGGGCCTGATCACGCCGAACTCCGAGGACTGCCGCATCTTCGTCGATGGCGAAATGCATTACTGGGGCGATGGCAAGGACGTGGTGTTTGACGAAACCTATGTGCACTGGGCGGAGAACCGCACCGACCAGACCCGCGTGATCCTGTTCGCCGACGTTGAGCGTCCGCTGCGCACGCGTTGGATGAACGCGATCAACCATCGAGTGGGGGCTTTTATGGGCAAGATCACCGCCTCGCCGAACACCGAGTCGCCGGAGGAGAAGACCGGCTTCGTCAACCGCATATTCGCCTTGAACCAGCGCAGCCGCGATCGCAGCCGCGCGTTCAAAAAGAAGCATCCCAAACTGTTCCGCGTCCTGAAATACATCGGCATCGTGCTGATGATCTGGCTGGTGTTCCTGGCGCCGTATCCGTTCTTTCGTTAGGCCCAGTCACATTTCGGGTGCTTGATACGTCCTGGCGTTATCCCCGCCCAGGAGCCTCCGATGGACGCACAAACCGCTCTCTTCCAGCAGCATCGCCAGCGCCTGTTCGGCCTCGCCTACCGTATGCTGGGCCGGCCGGCCGACGCGGAAGACGTGCTGCACGACACCTGGCTGCGCTGGCATGAGCAAGACACCGCCAAGCTGGACAATCCAGAGGCCTGGCTGGTCACCGTCACCACCCGCCTCGCCCTGGATCGCCTTCGCCGCGCCAAGACCGAGCGCGAGCACTACACCGGTCCGTGGCTGCCCGAACCGCTGGAGCCCACCGAAGAGGAGGCGCCTTCGGACCACGTCGAGCGTGCCGAGACCTTGAGCCTGTCCTTCCTGCTGCTGCTCGAGCGGCTGAGCGCGGAGGAGCGCGCCGCCTTCCTGCTCAAGGAGGTATTCGATTACAGCCACGCGGAGACCGCCGCCATCCTGGGCATCAACGAGGAGGCCTGCCGCCAGCGTGTGCATCGCGCCAAGACGCGCCTACGCGACGGACGCCCGCGCTTTCAGGTCAATCCGGCGATGCAGCAGCGCATGCTGCAACGCTTTGTCGCGGCACTGGAGCAGCCCTCACTGGATTCACTGCGCGCGCTGTTCGCCGAGGACGCGGTGCATCTTTCCGACGGTGGCGGCGTGGTGAGAGCCACGCTCCGTCCGCTGCATGGCGCCGACCGTCTCGCCCGCCTGTACCTGCAGATCGCCCTCAACGGTGCGGACATTCCGCAGCAGCGCGTATTGGGCACGCTCAACGGCGAGCCTGCACTGTTCCTGTGGAGCGAAGGCAAGTTGACCTCGGTGATGTGGGTGGAATGCGAGAACGATCGCATCACTGAAATCCGCGCCATCCGGCATCCGGACAAACTGGCCCGCATCGAGGCTGTCACGAAATCGATGGGTGCTGCGTCCTTGCATTGAACGGCCAATACCGGCCGCTTTCTACTAGGAGCCTCCCATGTCCCGTTTTGCCATCCAGAAGCACTACAACGCCCTCCAGCCGCTGTTCGCGCTCGGCAACAACATCCGCGCCAGCGGCCTGGAGAACTCCCTGACCGAGTTGGTGCTGATGCGCGCATCCCAGCTCAACGGCTGCGCCTACTGCCTCGACATGCACAGCAAGGATGCGCGTGCCGCCGGCGAGACCGAGCAGCGCCTGTACCTGCTGCCGGCCTGGCGCGAAGTGTCGCTGTACAACGAACGCGAGCGCGCCGCGCTGGCTTGGTGCGAAGCGCTGACTCACCTCGATCCGCACGACGCGGTGCCGGACGCCTTGTACGAACAGGCCCGCGCCCAGTTCGATGAAAACGAACTGGTCAACCTGACCCTGCTAGTGACCATGATCAACAGCTGGAACCGGATCAATGCCGCCGCGCGCACCGAGGCGGGCAGCTATCGGCCGGGGATGTATAAGACCGCGGCCTGAGCCTCGAGGGGTTCACCAGCCCCGGAACGCCTGCTTCAACCAAACCCTCTCCCGACGGGAGAGGGTTTCACCTTGGGAGGGCGCGCGATCTACCGCCCCTAGCGACGTCCGAATCGGGCGAATCGCACCAGTACGCCGTTTTTGCACCGTACGATTCCGCCGGATCGGACGATGGACGGGCCCTTCGCACCCCAAGCTGGCCACCCCGACTCACTGGAACCCGGCGGATACCATGGCTTTGCGCATCCTGAAAATCACCCTCGCCACCGTGCTGGCGATCGTCCTGATCGCGGTCGTCTACATCAACACGGCGGGCAAAGACCTGCTCTACACCGCCACCGGCTCGGTCAGCCGATCCCTGTGCGCGACAGCATTCGTCGCCGGGCTCGACCCGAACCAGATGTTCAACGAAGAACAGCGGCCCCTGATGAGCAGCGTCGGCTGGGCGATCCACTACACCGTGGATCGCGCCCAGCGCGAGGTACGCACATCCTTGCTCGGCGGCTTTGCCGCCCGCGCCGTATTCCGCCCTGGCCTGGGCTGCCTGCTCGTCCATGGCGACGGCCCGGTGCCCGAAGCTGCCGGTTTTGAGCCGTCCCCCATCGCCAGCCCCTACCCACAGACGCCGGTCGAACCGGCCGACCCGGCCATCCGTCAGGCGCTCGATCGCGCCTTCGCCGAGCCCAACCCGGCCCACCCAAGGCTGACAAAGGCGATGGTAGTGCTGCACGACGGCAAGCTGATCGCCGAGCGTTACGCGCCCGGCTACGGGCCGGACACGCCGATCTACGCTCACTCGCTGACCAAGTCGGTGGTCAACGCACTGGTCGGTGTACTGGTGCGGGAGGGCAAGCTAACGCTGGATCAAACCGCCCCCATCGCCGACTGGCGTGCACCGGCTGACCCGCGCCGCGCCATCACAGTCGATCATCTGCTGCGCATGGACAGCGGGCTGCCATTCGACGAAACCGAGAACACCGACGGCCCGCTCAGCCCGATGACGCGCATGCTGTTCCTGGAACGCGACATGGCTGGCTACGCCGCGCGAACGCCACTCGCCCATCCTCCGGGCACAGTCTGGGGCTATAGCAACCTGAGCTATGTGTTGCTGTCGCGCATGATCCGCGATGCGGCCGGCGGCAGCGCGGTCGATACCGAGCGCTTCGCACGCCACGAACTGTTCGAACCGCTGGGGATGCGCAGCGTGGTGATCGAAACCGATGCGACAGGCACGCCAGTGGGATCGAGCAACGTCTATGCCTCCGCGAGAGATTTTGCCCGCTTTGGTGAGCTCTATCTTGACGATGGCGTGATCGACGGACGACGCATCCTGCCGCAAGGCTGGGTGGACTACAGCCACTCACAGACACTCAAGACCGGCTACGGCGCCGGCTTCTGGACCAACCTGGTGAACGAAGGCAGCGTGCCGGTATGGGATGCGCCCTGGGGCATGCCACAGCTGCCGAAGGATATGTTCTACGCGCGCGGCGCGTTCGGGCAGTACGTGGTGATCGTGCCGTCGGAACGGCTGGTGGTGGTGCGCATGGGCATCACGCTTTCGAACAGTACCGGCATCGGCGATGTGATCGCGGACATCATCAAGGCGCTGCACCGCCAACCGTCGTAGTGACCTTGCGATAGGCACTTGGCGTCTCGCCCACCTGCTTTTTGAAAGCGGCGTTGAAGGTCGACTTCGACGTGAAGCCGCAGGCGTAGGCGATATCTAGGATGGTGCGTGTGTCGTTGGTATCGGCCAGACGGACGCGCGCCGCCTCGATCCGCAGGCGGTTGATGTAATCCCAGAAACTGCCGCCGAGGCGGCGGTTGATCACGGCCGACACCAGGTATTCGGGATAGCCGCTGCGCTTGGCGACCTGCCCGATGGTCAGAGCGGGTTCGAAGTACAGCGCATCTGTCCCATCCATCAATTGCGCGAGCCGCGCCTCCACCGCCGTGAAGCGGGCATCGTCCTGAGCGGAACTTAGGGCCACTGCGTCGACTTCGTCGACCACCGGCGTAGGTTCGGGCTCGGCGATGACCGGTGGCTGGCCAAGACTGAACCAGCCCACCACGCACACCCATGCCGCCACCGCGCCAAACAACAAGCCGTAGTTGACGATGGGCAGGCTCACCACCGCCTGCACGATGGCGATGAACCAGATCACGATCTGGCACCCCGCCATCGCATCGATCCAGCGCAGTGACATGCGGTCGGCATCGGAGCGTCGCTCGCGCAGGCGGCGCCGATAACGGTGTACCGACAGCAGCGCCGCCACCACGTAGGAAAGACTGTAGATAAACAGGGGAATGTCGAACCACGCCCCGACCGACTTCTCGCCCGCAATCCACCGCGCGGACAACGCCTGCAACTGCGCGTGATCCATCACCCACACATAGCCGTTGAGCGCCACCATCACGCCAAAGCCAAGCAAGTGCACCGTGTCGCGCCACCGGAACCGGCGTGCCTGCGTCAGTGCACGCACGTAGAGAAAGAACAGGCTGCCGTAGAGGAATGGAAATAACGCCACGAAGCGATAAGCGCGAAACCATTCCGGCGACAGCAGATGCCAGTAGATCGCCTTCACGGCTAAATCGGCGCCGGTCAACGCCACCCACACCGCGAGCAGCCGGTTGGCATCGCGGTTGACCGGCCGACGCCACAACGCCAGCGCCAGCAAGGCGGCCTGCAAAGCGGCAGCAAGGTAGAGAAAAACCCAGAACGTCATGCGCGCGATCGACCGGAGACAGGAAAGGTTTGACCGCTGATCCTAGCGACCCACCCGGCACCGATCCAGAAAACAAAAAAAGCCGCGGACATGCCGCGGCTTTTCGTTTGGCAATGGAACGCCGATCAGGCTTTGACGCGCTTGACGATAGCGTCACCAAACGTGGCGGTGCTGCCCTTGCCACCAAGGTCCGGCGTCACGCTGTCGCGGTCGTTCGC
Organism: Dyella sp. OK004; assembly: GCF_900114495.1. Lineage (GTDB taxonomy): Bacteria > Pseudomonadota > Gammaproteobacteria > Xanthomonadales > Rhodanobacteraceae > Dyella_D. Next base: position 200,537 of record NZ_FOZI01000002.1, read on the forward strand.
CATGGTGTCGCGGATCGCCTGACGCACTTTGTTGCCCTTCTCCACCATGCCGAGGTGGTCGAGCATGTCGGCAGCGGCCAGCAGCAGCGCGCAGGGATTGGCGACGCCCTTGCCGGCGATATCCGGCGCCGAGCCGTGCACCGCCTCGAAGATCGCCGCGCTCTCGCCAATGTTGTCGCCCGGGGCCAGGCCCAGGCCGCCAACCAGGCCAGCGCACAGGTCGGAGAGGATGTCGCCGAACAGGTTGGTGGTAACGATCACATCGAACTGCTCGGGCCTCATCACCAGCTGCATGCAGGTGTTGTCCACGATCATCTCGTTGAACTCGATCTGCGGGTATTCCTTGGCCACTTCGCGGGCGATGTTGAGGAACAGGCCCGAGCTTGTCTTCATGATGTTGGCCTTGTGCACGGCCGTGATCTTCTTGCGGCCCTTCTTCACCGCCATCTCAAAGGCATAGCGCACGATGCGGGTGCTGCCCTTGCGCGTGTTGCGCACGATCGAGGTGGCGACTTCACCATCTTCGGACAGCGTCTGGCCTTCCGACAGATAGGCACCCTCGGTGTTCTCGCGCACCGTGATGATGTCGATGTTCTCGAAGCGTGCCTTGGTACCGGGGAAGCTGATCGCCGGACGCACGTTCGCGTACAGATCGAAGTGGCGGCGCAGGGTGACGTTGATCGAAGTGAAGCCACCGCCGATCGGCGTGGTCAGCGGGCCCTTGAGCGCGATCTTGTGCTTGGCGATGGTGTCCAGCGTCGCCTGCGGCAGCAGGTCGCCATGCTTTTCGAGCGCCACCATGCCGGCATCGACGAACTCGTAGGACAGGCCGCAGTCCAGCGCATCAAGCACGCGCAGCGTGGCGTTCATGATCTCCGGACCGATACCGTCACCAGGGATTACGGCGATGGTCTTGCTCATGGGGGAACTCCTTGGAGGAAAGAATCGAACAGCCCGACGCGGGGGTGCCGGACCATAAATCCTTTCAATTATCCCCGATGGCGCGTGAAGCGGCCAGTACGGAACCCGCGCGAAGCGTTGCAAATACTCGCATGGAGCGTTGCATAACCTCGCACGGCGGGCCGGCAGTCACCGGCCCGCGCCTGCCTTAGCTATGGCTGTCGCAGCCTTCGGCCGCGGCCGGTTCGCCCGACTCCAGCTGGTCCAGGAAATCCACGGCGCGGCGCAGGTGCGGGATCACGATGGAACCGCCCACCACCAGGCCCACACTGAAGGTCTCGAAGAACTCTTCGCGGGTTACGCCGGCTTCCTTGCACTGGGCCACGTGGTAGCTGATGCAATCGTCGCAGCGCAGCACCATGGAGGCGACCAGACCCAACAGCTCCTTGGTCTTCACATCCAGCGCGCCGGGCTTGTAGGTCTGAGTGTCCAGCGCAAAGAAGCGGCGCACGACCTGATTGTCTTCAGCCAGAATCCGCTCATTCATGCGCTGGCGGAATGCGGTGAATTCGGCGATGCGGTCTTTGCCCTTGTCGGCGCTCATGCGGCGCTGCCCAGCAGCTCGGCCAGCTTGCCGCTGCGATCGGCGGCGACGAGATCGTCAAAGCCACCCACATGCTGGTCGTTGATGAAGATCTGCGGCACCGTACGGCGGCCGCCGCTGCGCGCCAGCATCAGTTCGCGCTGCGCGGGGTCGGTGTCGATACGCACCTCGCTCCACTCCAGCCCTTTCGACTTCAGCAGGTTTTTGGCGGAGACGCAGTAAGGACATACGGCGGTGGAATAGACCTCGATCTTGGGCACGACGACACTCCGAAATAAAAAACGACCATGGCCGGCAAACTGAGGGCAAATGCCCCAAAAACAAGCCGATACCTCGATGAACCGACACCGCTGAATAGCGGTCACAAGTGATATTGTCACTCACCTATGCGCATGGCACCACGCACCCTCGCCCCCCGCCTCCTGACCACCCTGATCTGCGCCAGCCTGGCCTTTGCGGCCGGCGCGCAGGACAGCAGCGTGCGCCTGCCTGATCTGGGCAGTTCCGCCAACGCCCTGGTCTCGCCCCAGGAGGCCCAGGACTACGGCGCCGCCATGCTGCGCCAGATGCGCTCCATGGACATGGTGGTGGACGACGCCATGCTGGACGACTACATCAACGACCTGGGCTACCGCCTGGTCGCCAGCAGCGACAAACCCAAGGATCATTTCTCGTTCTTCATCGTGAAGGACTCGGTGATCAACGCTTTCGCCGCACCCGGCGGCTATATCGCGGTGAACTCCGGTCTTATCGACATCACCAACAGCGAAAGCGAATTGGCCGGCGTCATCGCGCATGAAATCGGCCACATCACGCAGAACCATTTGCAGCGCGCCTTCGAGGCCTCGAAAAAAGATGCGCCGCTGATGGCCCTGGTATTGCTCGGTGCCATCGCCGCTGGTGCCGGCGCGCATGCAGGCGATGCTGCCGGCGCGGTGCTGATGGGCGGCCAGGGCCTGATGCTGCAGCGGCAGATCAACTTCACCCGCAAGGACGAGGTCGAAGCTGACCGTGCCGGCATTCAGACCCTCGCCAATGCCGGCTTCGATCCAACCGCCATGGCCACCTTCTTCGAGCGCATGCAGGACACCTTGCGCGCCGGTTCCGGTGGTGATCGCGACGTACCCGAACTGCTGCAGACCCACCCGGTGACGCTGTCGCGCATCAGTGACGCCAAATCACGCGCCGGAACGCTGCTGGCGGAACAGAAGCAGCGCCCCGCCGCGCCTACGCTGGTCAAGAACCAGTGGGAAAAGAGCACCGCACCGATCGCCTATGTGAAAGACCCCACGGCGCTCGTCAATACCCGTAGCGGCAAGGGTGGCCTCGACACCTATGGGCTGATGCGCGAGCGGGTACGGGTGCTGTCCGGAGACGCCCTGCAGCTGAGCACGTACTACGCCTCCAATCTCGAAAGGCAGCACGGTTTCGATACGCCCGCGACCCGCTACGGTTATGCGCTGGCGCTACTCCGCAGCGGCCGTGCCGCCAAGGCCGTCGACGAGCTGCGGCCATTGCTGAAGAGCTATCCCGACAGCCAGGTGCTACAGATCGCCCAGGCCGATGCCACCTTCCAGGCTGGTCACCGTGGCGAGGCGCTTCCCATGTATGCCGAGCTCAACCACCAGTCGCCACACAATCGCGCCATCGCTTTGGGCTATGCGCGCGCGCTCACCGAGGGCGGCACCGCCGCTGACGCCGGCCAGGCGGCCAATATGTTGCGCCCGATGCTGGACAACGCCGAAGAGCCGGAGCTCTACCGCAGCTATGCCCGCGCAAGCGACAAGGCCGGTGACCCGGTGCACGCCGGGGAGGCCTATGCCGATGCCAGTTACCTCTCCGGCCGCCCGTTCGACGCCATGGAGCAGCTCAAGCGCCTGCTCAAGCGGCCTGACCTGGATTACTACGCCCGTGCCCGTATCCAGGCCCGCATCAGCGACCTCACCCCACTGGTGATGGAGCTGCGCAAACGCCGCGTACAGACCGAAGACAACCCCGAAGGCCGCTCCCAACAGCTGCAGAAACCCGCCGGCAACTGCGCCGGGCGGCTCTGTTTCAACGCCATGGGCGGTTCAGATTAGGCAGCTTTCCCGATTATTTGTGCCATTCGAGGCGATATTTCGTATCGCCCCTGTGAAATGTCATCGCGACGTAACATTGGACCGCTGCAATAATTGCGTCATAGGCCACCCCAAGCGGACCACATCGCGTGCATAAGCGCATTCTGATCGTTGAAGATGAAGCATCGATCCGCGACATGGTCGCCTTTGCCTTGCGCAAAGCCGGCATGGACGCGGCCCACGCTGCCGATGCACGAGCCGCCCAGATATCCATCGCCGAGCAGGTCCCCGACCTGATTCTGCTGGACTGGATGCTGCCCGGCACCAGCGGCCTCGAACTGGCCCGCCGCCTGCGCAAAGAGGAGCTGAGCCGGGAAATCCCGATCATCATGCTCACCGCGCGTGGCGAGGAAATGGATCGCGTCAACGGCCTTGAAGCCGGTGTCGACGATTACGTCGTCAAGCCGTTCTCCACTCGTGAGCTGGTCGCCCGCATCAAGGCGGTGCTGCGACGCAGCCAGGGTGACGACGGCTCGGGCATGGTCGAACTCGGCGGCCTGCGCATCGATGGCCCTGCCCATCGTGTGTTCGCCGGCGAAGACGCGGTGCCGATCGGCCCCACCGAATACCGCCTGCTGTATTTCTTCATGACTCATCCGGAACGCGTTTATTCGCGCGCGCAACTGCTCGACCATGTATGGGGCGGCAGCGTGTACGTGGAGGAACGCACCGTCGACGTGCATATCCGCCGCCTGCGCAAGACGCTGGAACCGTGGAAGCTGGACGAGATGGTGCAGACCGTACGTGGTGCCGGTTACCGGTTTTCGGCCAGCGTCTGATCGTCGGTTTGCGGGGCCGGCAGCGTTTGCCGATATGCTTGCTCGCCGTTTCGGCGCCATGGCTGACTCCCGATGCTCCAGTTCTTCGACCGCTCCTGGAAACTGCCGGCCGCACTCGCGGCCGGCCTGCTTGCGGGCGGACTGCTGGGCTGGTTCGTGGATGGCCACATCGCTATGGGCGTGGCGCTTGTCGCTATCGCGGAAATCGTCTTGCTGCTGACTCGAATCCGTCATGTAACACGGCACATCATGCCGTCAAACCCCACTATCAGCTCCCTTCAGCATGACCGCTTCATGACGCGTTCCCGTCGCATTGCATCCAGTTTGCGCGATCTGCGCAGCGCCGCCGGCAGTCTGCCCGACGCCGTCGTGTTGCTCGATAACGAGCAGCACGTCCGTTGGTTCAACCACGCCGCCGAAGACCTGCTTGGCCTGCGCCGCCCGCAGGATCGTGGCATCCATCTGCACGAGCGTATGGGCACCACCGAACTGGCCGGCTGGCTGCAGGATGGTGCGCACGAACCGCTCAATGACGTGGTGGCACCGGGGCATCCGGCCCGCCACATCAATGTCACTTTGCTGCCCTTCGGCCGTCGCCAACGCTTGCTGCTGGCCCGAGACATCAGCCATCTGACCCGGCTTGAACAGATCCGCCGCGATTTCGTCGCCAATGTGTCGCACGAATTGCGCACACCGCTCACGGTGATTCACGGCTATCTCGAATTGATCGATCCGGAAGATGTGCCGGAGCTGGCGCCGGTACTGGGCGAGATGCGCGCGCAATCGAAGCGCATGGGGCAGATCGTGGAAGACCTGCTAACGCTGTCACGCCTGGAAACGCAGGAACACGTGACCGACGAGCGCGTATCCATGACGCCGCTATTGGCCACCATCCGCAAGGAAGCCGAAGCGCTTAGCCAAGGCCGCCACCACATCACGGTAGAGTCCACCGCCGAAGCCGACCTACTCGGCTCGCCCAAGGATCTGCACAGCGCGCTGTCCAACCTGGTCAGCAATGCCGTGCGCTATACGCCCACCGGCGGCAACATCACGATTCGCTGGAGGCGCACACCGGAAGGCGCCACGTATTCGGTGACCGATACCGGCTTCGGTATCCCGGCTACTCATCTGGCGCGACTGACCGAACGTTTCTATCGCGTCTCCTCCAGTCGCTCGCGTGACAGCGGCGGCACCGGCCTGGGCCTGTCCATCGTCAAGCACGTGCTGAACCTGCATCAGGCACGGCTGGAGATCGAAAGCGAACCCGGCCAGGGCTCCACCTTCTCCTGCTGTTTCGGTCACGAACGTCTGCTCAAGCCGGGTACCCAGGACGACATGTAGGAGCGCACCCGCGGCCCGGATGAACAGCCGCCGAGCCGCTCATCACAGTACGCGGCAGTGCCGCATGTGCTTGCGGGCGCCATCCGCCAGAATGGTCCGATGCGCCGTAAACCTTCCACACCGTCTCCCGTGATCGACCGTGCCGCCCCCGAGCTGTACCTGAGCCGCGAACTGGCCGCCCTCGAGTTCAACTTCCGCGTACTCGCCCAGGCGCGCGATACGCGCGTGCCCCTGCTGGAACGGCTGCGCTACCTGAGCATCGTCGCCAACAACCTCGACGAGTTCTTCGAAGTGCGCGTGGCCATGCTCAAGCATCACCACAGCTTCGGCTCGGCTGCCCCCGGGCCGGACGGCCTGGCTTCCGGCGAACTGTTGTCGCGTATCCGCAAGCGCGTGCTGAATCTGGTCTCGGAGCAATACGCCACCTGGCAAGACGAACTGAAGCCGGCGCTGGGCCTCGAGAACATCCATTTCCTTACACGCGACCGCTGGGACGATCGCCAGCGCCGCTGGCTGCAGGGCTATTTCGAGAACGAGGTGTTGCCGGTGCTGTCGCCGCTGGGGCTGGACCCGGCGCATCCGTTTCCGCGCATCCTCAACAAGACCCTCAACCTCGCCGTAGTGTTAAAGGGCCGCGATGCGTTCGGACGCGAAGGCCACATGGCCCTGGTACGCGCACCACGCTCACTGCCGCGCATCATCCGTCTGCCTGATGAGGTTTGCGGCCCCGGCGATCACTACGTCTTTCTCGCCGAGCTGCTGCAGGGTTTCGTTGACCAGATGTTCCCCGGCTTCAAGGTGGCCGGTTCGTACCAGTTCCGCGTCACCCGCAACAGCGAGCTGATGGTGGAAGAGGCCGAGGTGGACAACCTCGCCCGTGCACTCAGCGAGGAATTGCTGGGTCGCGGTTATGCGCGCCCGGTGCGGCTGGAGATCGGCGCCGATTGCCCGAAGGCTATCGCGTCCATGCTGATCGCCAATTTCGAACTGGAAGAGAGCGACGTCTATCGCTGCAACGGTCCGGTAAACATCATCCGCGCCGGCACTATCTACGATGGACTGGACCGGCCCGAGCTGAAGTTCCCGCGTTTCACCCCGCAACTGACCAAGGCCTTCGACACTAGCAAATGCAAGTTCGAAGTGCTGCGCGAACGCGACGTGCTGCTGCATCACCCCTACGAATCCTTCGCCACCGTGGTGGATCTGCTGCGCCAGGCGGCGCAGGACGCCAACGTGCTGGCGATCAAGCAGACTCTGTACCGTGCCGGCGTGGATACGCCGCTGGTCGATCTGCTGGTGGAAGCCGCGCGCAACGGCAAGGACGTGACCGTAGTGATCGAGCTGCGCGCGCGTTTCGACGAGGAAGCCAATATCCGCCTCGCCACGCGTCTGCAGGAAGCCGGTGTGCAAGTGGTGTACGGCGTGGTGGGCTACAAGACCCACGCCAAGATGCTGCTGATCGTGCGCCGCGAGGGCGAGCTGCTGCGCCGCTACGTGCACCTGTCCACCGGCAACTACCATCAGGCCAACAGCCGCGCCTATACCGATATCGGCCTGATGACTGCCAATACGGAAATCGGCGAAGACCTGCACAAGGTCTTCCAGCAGTTATCCGGCCTGGGGCCGATGATCCAGCTCAAGCGCCTGCTGCATTCGCCGTTCACCCTGTACAAGAGCGTGGTCGCCAAGATCGAGCGCGAGACATCGCATGCATTGGCCGGACGGCCGGCGCGTATTGTCGCCAAACTCAATGCTTTGAACGAAGCGCATGTGATCGAAGCGCTTTATCGCGCCTCGCAGGCCGGGGTGGAAATCGACCTGATCGTGCGCGGCGCCTGCACGTTGCGCCCCGGTTTGCCAGGCATTTCCGAACGCATCCGCGTGCGCTCCATCGTCGGGCGTTTTCTGGAACACAGCCGCGTGTACTGGTTTGCCAACGACGGCACGCCGGAAACCTATTGCGCCAGCGCCGACTGGATGGAGCGCAACCTGATGCGGCGCATCGAGGTGGCCTTCCCCATCCTCGACCCCACTCTTGCGCAACGCGTCTACGACGAAGCCCTGGTCAACTACCTGGAAGACAATACCCAGGCGTGGCTGCTGCAAAGCGACGGCCATTACGTCCGGGCCCAGCCGGACGGAGCCGCGCCGCACGAAGCACAGCAATTCTTGCTGGACAAGCTAAGTCCTACTGTTGCCTGAAGCGCTGGACTGACGCATCCGGTTCGGTGCGTGCGAGAATCCCGTCTCATTGCACGAAACGAGTCCCCGCATGAGCCAAGGCGATCCGATTCAGATCAAGGACGGCGAACTGATCGCCGCCGTGGACATGGGTTCCAACAGCTACCACATGGTGGTGGCGCGGGTGGAGCACGGTGAGCCGCGGGTGATCGATCGTTTGCGTGAGACCGTACGCATGGCCGCGGGTCTGCGCGCCGACGGTACCCTGGATGCGGAACATCGCGCCCGCGCCTTGAACTGTCTGGCCCGCTTCGGTCAGCGTATTGCCGGCGTTCCCTCAGCACGCGTGCGTGCGGTAGCGACCAATACCGTGCGCCGCCTCGCTTCACCGCAATCGTTCCTCACCGCCGCCGAAACCGCACTGGGGCATCCAGTGGAAATCGTCTCGGGTCGTGAGGAAGGCCGTCTGATCTTCCTTGGCGCCTCGCACGACCTGCCAGCCTCGCGTGAGAACCGCCTGGTGATCGATGTGGGTGGCGGCAGCACCGAGTTCATCATCGGCCGTGGCCTGGCTCCGATGCATACCGAAAGCGTGCAAGCCGGCTGTATCGCCTCCACGCTGCGCTTCTTCCCCGGCGGCAAGCTCAACCGCAAGCGCTGGCAGCGCGCCCGCAGCGAGATTGGCGTGTTGCTGCAACAGTTTGCTGAGGATTACCGCGAGGCGGGTTGGGTGGATGCGTTCGGCTCCTCCGGCACGGCCAAGGCGATTGGCTCGGTGGTGCAGGCGATGAAGCTTTCCGACCATGGCGTCACCCTGGCCTCGCTAGGTGCACTGCGCGATGCGCTGATCGAACAAGGCCAGATCGGCGCACTCAAGCTCCCCGGTCTCGCCGACGACCGCGCGCCTGTGATCGCCGGCGGCGTGGTGATCTTCGAGGCAGCTTTCGAAGCGCTGGGGATCGAGCGGCTACGCGTGTGCGAAAGCTCGATGCGCGAAGGCCTGCTGTGGGACCTGCTTGGCCGCGCCGGCGGCACCGACCCGCGTACCGCCAGCATCGATGCGCTGGCCTCCCGCTATGGCGTCGATCGCGCGCAGGCGCGCCGTGTCGAGTCCACCGCTCTCATGCTGTTCGACCAGGTCGCCAAGTCCTGGAAGCTAGATGGCGAAGCACGCGAGTGGCTGTCGTGGGTGTCGCGTGTCCACGAGATCGGCCTGGCCATTGCGCATAGCCAGCATCACCATCACGGCGCGTACATCCTGCGCCATGCGGACCTCGCCGGCTTCTCGCGGCAGGAGCAGCAATTGCTGGCCGCCATCGTGGAGTCGCACCGCCGTAAGCCGGACAAGGCGCAGTTCTCGGCACTGCCGCAGCGCTATCGCACCCTGGCCCGCCAGATCACCGCCCTGCTCCGCCTGGCCGTGCTGTTCCGCCGCGCCCGCCGCGCCGAATCGTTGCCGCAGATGCGCCTGGCCGCCACTGCGCAGCGCCTGCGCCTGGCCCTGCCACGCAATTGGCTGGAGCAGCATCCCTTGACCGAAGCCGATCTCGAACAGGAGCAGGCCCCGATGTCCGAATTGGGCTTGAGCCTTAACCTCTCCGGCGTGTGAGTACGTGGCGCTTTAAGCCAAGCCTCACGCCCGCCGCGTATGATGCCCGGATGCCCGATGCCGCCCAAACCGCCATGCCACGATTCCTGCTCACCGCCCTGCTGCTGATCTTGCCGTTCACGCTCGCTGCGCAAGCCGCCAAACCGGCCGCCGCAGCCACTGCTGCGCAGACCCATCCCCAGGTGGTCATGCATACCTCGATGGGCGATATCACCCTGGAGCTGTATCCCGACAAGGCACCCAAAAGCGTCGCCAACTTCCTGCAGTACGTGCGCGACGGCTACTACAACGGCACGGCGCTGCACCGGGTAATCGCCGGCTACATGATCCAGGGTGGCCTCTACACCCGCGACCTACAGCCCAAACGCACGCGCTCGGCCGTGCCCAGTGAAGCGGACAATGGCCTGTCAAACCTGCGCGGCACCATCGCCGTGGCGCGTGGCGCCGATCCAAACTCCGGCACCTCGCAGTTCTTCTTCAACCTGGTCGACAACCGCCGCCTCGACTATGTCGGCAATCAGAGCGGCCTGACCTGGGGCTTCGCCGTATTCGGCAAAGTGGTGAAGGGCATGGACGTGATCGACAAGATCGCCGCGCTGCCTACGCGTGGCCTTGGCCCGTTCGCCAACGATGTCCCAAATCCGCTGGTAGTCATCAATGTCGCCAACGTCGTTGGCGAAGAAGCACCTGCTTCCGCCGCCAGTGCCGCCGCACCCGCACCCGCTCCCGCATCGATCGCTCCCGCGCCGGCAGCCAAGCCAGAGAAGAAGCACAGCAAGGCCAAGGGTTGACCGCTCCGATGCACACCCTGTTCATCGCCGACCTGCATCTCGACGCCAGCCGCCCGCAAATCACCCAGCTGTTCGAGGACTACCTCGCCAGCGATGAAGCCCGTCAAGCGGATGCGCTCTACATTCTCGGCGATCTGGTCGAAGCCTGGATCGGCGACGACGACGATGCCGAACTGCCACAACGCATCGCGCACGCCACCAAAGAGCTGCGCGACGCGGGCGTGCCGGTGTACTTCATGGTCGGCAACCGCGACTTCCTGCTCGGCGAGGACTTTGCCCGCCGCGCCGGTTTCACTCTGCTGGATGACGGAACCGTGCACACCCTGTACGACCGCCCCACCTTGCTCATGCACGGCGACGTGCTGTGCACCGATGACGTTGCCTACCAGGCAGTGCGCAAGCAGGTGCGCACGCCGGAATGGAAAGCGCAGATCCTCGCCATGCCGCTCGAGGCCCGCCGCGCATTTGCCGCCAAGGCGCGAGAGGACAGCCGCGCGCATACCGGCAGCACCATGGAAACCATCATGGATGTGAATGCCGGCGCTATGGCGGAGACGATGGACAAGGCGAGCGTGACCCGCTTGATCCATGGGCATACGCATCGGCCTGCGGTGCATCGCCTCGAACTGGGTGGTCAACCGGCGGAGCGCATCGTGCTCGGGGATTGGTATGAGCACGGGTCGGTGTTGAAGGTGACGCCGGATGGGGTGGAGTTGCGCGGGTTGGCGGTGGGCTGAGTTCACGCGGCGAGAGATATTTCAGGCGTGTCTTCGCCGCTGACTCGCTAAGCGCGCGCATCGCTCCGGCGCAGACCGAGAACGCCTAAGTTGGTGCGCGAAACCTTCCTGGTTTCAGACGCACAGGAGTTCCGGGTTACCGGAAGTTTCGTCCGCACTTCCTTCTCCGACAAATACGCAAAACACTCATGATTTCGATGGAGTGCGCGTTAGCGCGCCAGCGCGTAGGGGTTCGCCCCATCCATGGGGCGAACCCCTACGCGCTGGCGCGCTTCGGGGCCGGCCTTCGGCCGTCCAAATTTGCTCCCGGCAAATTTGTCGAACGGAGGTTTCGTCCACACCTCTCTCTCCGCCAGATACGCAAAACGCCCCGAAGGGGCGTTTTGCGTATCTGGCGGAGAGAGAGGGATTCGAACCCTCGATAAGGCTTTTGACCCTATACTCCCTTAGCAGGGGAGCCCCTTCGGCCTCTCGGGCATCTCTCCGTTTTTTATGCCGCATCGCTGCGGAGCCGGCAAGGATACTGACCGGCGCGACTCTCGTAAAGTCTTTTGCCTGTCAGTGATCGCCCGAGCCGCCGGAAGTACCGCCATCCGGTTCGTGCTCGTTCTTGATCCGCTGATAGATCTCTTCGCGATGCACGGCTACGTTTTTCGGTGCATTGATGCCGATACGCACCTGGTTGCCCTTCACGCCCAGGACGGTGACGGTCACCTCGTCGCCGATCATCAGGGTTTCACCGACCCTGCGGGTCAGAATCAACATGTTTGCCACTCCATGAAAGCTATGTGGTCACAGGCCAGCAGATGATGAAACCTCACCCCTGAGCTACACCATCTGTAGTTCGACGAACTGTCCATCGAAGGCCCTACCGCCTTCCCCGGCTCAACTGCAAGGTCCCGGAAGGTTCCTTGGCCTGACTACGCCCGCAACGAGCGTAGCCGACATTCGTCCGATACTAGCCGAGCGCCCGCGCACTGCGCAATGCGCTCAGCCAGCCGTGCGGGGCTCATTCACCTTGGTTTTAGCTGGCCAGACGGCCGCCGATCCAACCCGGCAACGCGGCCAGCAGCGCCGGAAGCTGCGCCGCATCGGCACCGCCGCCCTGGGCCATGTCGGGGCGTCCGCCGCCCTTGCCGTCGATCTGGCTGGCGATGTGGGCGACAACGTCGCCGGCCTTGACGCGGCCCAGCGCCTTGCCGTGCACACCGGCTACCAGAGACACGCGACCGTCGGCCGCGCCAGCCAGCAGCACCACACAGTCGGCTAGCTGCTGTTTGAGCTGGTCGACGCTATCGCGCAAGGCCTTGGCGTCGAGGCCTTCCAGACGGGCAGCCACCACCTTGATGCCATCCACCTCATGTGCAGAGGACGCCAGATCGGCCGTGGCCGAACCAGCGGCCTTGGCGCGCAGGGATTCCAGCTCGCGTTCAAGCTTCTTCTGCTTGTCCAGTAATTGCCGCAGCTTTTCCACCACGTCGTCGCCACTGGTGGAGAGCAGCTGCGAAAGCTCTCCCAGGCGCTGCTCTTCGTTCGCCACGTAGCTCAGCGCGCCGGAACCGGTCACTGCTTCAATGCGGCGCACACCGGAAGCTACACCGGCCTCACTGACGATCTTGAACAGACCTATGTCACCGGTGCGGCCGACGTGTGTACCACCGCATAGCTCGGTGGAGAACTCGCCCATCTTCAGCACACGCACTTCGTCGCCGTACTTTTCGCCGAACAGCGCCATAGCGCCGAAGTCGATCGCTTCGTTGTAACCCATTTGATGCACTTCGGCCTGCGCATTGCGGCGCACCTCGGCATTCACCAGATCCTCGATGCGCGCGAGTTCCTCGCGGCTCACCGGCTTGAAGTGGGAGAAGTCGAAGCGCAGGCGCTCCGGCGCCACCAGCGAACCCTTCTGCGTCACATGCTCGCCCAGTACTTTGCGCAAGGCAGCGTGCAGCAGATGGGTGGCCGAATGGTTGAGCACGATGGCCTGACGGCGCGCGCCATCGACCAGGGCATCCAGAGTGTCGCCGGTACGCAGCGGCCGCGGGCCGTGCCAGCGGCCGGCGTGCCCGAAGAACACCCCGCCCATCTTGAGCGTGTCGACCACCTCGAAGCGGCCAGCGCCATTTGCCAGGGTGCCGGTATCGCCAACCTGGCCACCGGATTCGGCATAGAACGGCGTGCGGTCCAGAATGACGAGACCCTCTTCGCCTTCGGCAAGCTGATCGATCTGCTTGCCGGCGCGCACGATGCCAACCACCTTGCTGCCCTTGGCCGAGATCGCTTCGTAACCGAGGAATTCGGTGGGCTTGAGCTGGCTGGCCAGCTCAGCCGGCATCAGGCCCTTGGCCTCGAAGCGGCTGGCGGCACGGGCGCGTTCGCGCTGCTGCTCCATGGCCTGTTCGAAGCCGGCCATGTCCACGCTGAGTCCGCGCTCACGTGCGATGTCGGCGGTCAGGTCGACAGGGAAGCCGTAGGTGTCGTACAGACGGAATGCGTCTTCGCCCGGGACGATCTTGCCCGACTTGGCCGCCACTTCGTCAAACAAGCGCATGCCGTGCTCCAGCGTCTCGCCGAAACGCTGTTCTTCCATTCGCAGCGCGTCCTCAACAAACGCCTGTTTGGCCGCCAGCTCGGGATAAGCCGTACCCATCTCCTCGACCAGCGGCTGCACCATCTTCCAGAAAAAGTCACCGCGCACGCCGAGCATCCAGCCGTGGCGCAAGGCGCGGCGAATGATCCGGCGCAGCACATAGCCGCGGCCTTCATTCGACGGCAGCACGCCATCGACGATCAGGAAGGAACAGGCGCGGATATGGTCGGCGATCACACGCAACGACTTGTTGCCGAGATCCGGCGTCTTGGTGAGCTGTCCCGCCACCTTGATCAGGTGCGCGAACAGATCGATCTCGTAATTCGAGTGCACGTGCTGCAGCACGGCGGCCAGGCGCTCCAGGCCCATGCCGGTATCCACGCACGGCGCCGGCAGCGGCGACAGCGTGCCGTCAGGCGCGCGGTCGAACTGCATGAACACCAGGTTCCAGATCTCGATATAGCGGTCGCCATCTTCATCGGGCGAGCCGGGTGGACCGCCGGCGATCTCTTCGCCATGGTCGTAGAAAATTTCGGTGCAGGGGCCGCAGGGACCGGTGTCGGCCATCTGCCAGAAATTGTCGGAAGCGTATGGAGCGCCCTTGTTGTCGCCGATGCGGATGATGCGCTCGGCCGGCACGCCCATTTCGTCGTGCCAGATGCCGTAGGCCTCATCGTCGGTGTGATAGACGGTGACCCACAGCTTCTCCTTGGACAGCTTAAAGACCCCGGTCAGCAGCTCCCACGCGTAACGAATGGCATCGCGCTTGAAGTAGTCGCCGAACGACCAGTTGCCCAGCATCTCGAAGAAGGTGTGGTGACGCGCGGTATAGCCCACCGAATCCAGATCGTTGTGCTTACCGCCCGCACGCAGGCAGCGTTGCACGTCGGCTGCACGCACGTAGGGAAGCTTTTCGCTGCCCAGGAACACGTTCTTGAACGGCACCATCCCCGAGTTGGTGAACAGCAGGGTGGGATCACTGGCCGGCACCAGTGAGCTGGAGGGCACGATGGTGTGATCCTTGGAGCGGAAGTATTCGAGGAAAGCGGAGCGGATTTCGGCGGTTTTCATCGGTTCGTGGCGGCAAGCTGCGTATGCGTAGGCCACGCCACGGCCGTGTTGGCACGATCAGTCGCTTTCGTCGGCCAACTCGTCCACTTCGGCGTGGGTAAGATCTCTTACTGTGGCGGCGGGAAAGCCTCGGCGCAAGAGAAATTGCGCCCGGCGGACCCGTTCGGCGGGATCCGTCACGGCCTTGGCGCCATAGCGGCGGCGCAACTGGGTAACCGCGGACGCGACCCAGTCCACATCGGCTTCATCCAGCAACTGACGGATGCGCGCGTCGGACAGACCGTGACTCTTCAGCTCAGCACGCAGGCGCAACGGGCCATAGCCCTGGCTGGCACGACTGCGCACCAGCATTTCTCCGAAACGGTCGTCGTCCTGGTAATTCTGCTCGCCCAGACGGTCGAGCGCGCTGCTGGCTTCGTCGCCCACGTAACCGCCCTGGCGCAGCTTCAGCTGGAGCTCTCTG
This sequence comes from Dyella sp. OK004, assembly GCF_900114495.1. Taxonomy (GTDB): domain Bacteria; phylum Pseudomonadota; class Gammaproteobacteria; order Xanthomonadales; family Rhodanobacteraceae; genus Dyella_D. Next base: position 215,723 of record NZ_FOZI01000002.1, read on the forward strand.
CGCGAGTGCTCGCGACGCGCAAGCAAGCCCAGCGCCTTGTCATAGGCGCTGCGCTTGGGTTTGTCTTCGGACTTGTCGCGATTACGGCTCATGTGCAAGGCCGTCTTGGAAATACGTACGGGGATCTACTTTCCCCAGCCCTCCCCCGTACACCAGGGGAGGACGCAGTGCGCTTAACCCGAAAAACTCAGGCTTCCTCGAGCGCTTCCTCGGAGGCCGGCGTTGCCTTGCCGGCGCCTGCACTCACCAGCAGTCGCGCACGCAACTCCTTGTCGATCTCGTTGCCGATGGCCGGATTGTCGCGCAGGAACTGACGGACGTTCTCTTTGCCCTGGCCGATGCGGTCGCCCTTGTAGCTGTACCAGGCGCCGGACTTGTCGATCAGGTTCTGCGCCACGCCCAGCTCGATGATCTCGCCTTCGCGCGAGGTACCTTCGCCGTAGAGAATCTCGAATTCGGCCTGGCGGAACGGCGGCGCCACTTTGTTCTTGACCACCTTGACGCGGGTCTCGGAGCCGATCACTTCCTCGCCCTTCTTCACCGCGCCGATGCGGCGGATATCCAGGCGCACCGAGGCGTAGAACTTCAGCGCGTTGCCGCCGGTGGTGGTCTCGGGGCTGCCGAACATCACGCCGATCTTCATACGGATCTGGTTGATGAAGATCACCAGGCAGTTCGACTTCTTGATGTTGGCGGTGAGCTTGCGCAGCGCCTGGCTCATCAGGCGGGCGTGCAGGCCGACGTGGGAGTCGCCCATCTCGCCTTCGATTTCGGCCTTGGGCGTAAGCGCGGCGACCGAGTCGACCACCACCACGTCCACCGCGCCGGAGCGCACCAGCATGTCGGCAATTTCCAGCGCCTGCTCACCGGTGTCCGGCTGCGAGACCAGCAGATCGTCCACGTTGACGCCCAATTTTGCGGCGTAGCCCGGATCCAGCGCGTGCTCGGCGTCGACGAAGGCCGCCGTGCCGCCGTTCTTCTGGCAGCTGGCGATCACCTGCAGGGTCAGCGTGGTTTTGCCCGAGGATTCCGGACCGTAGATCTCGACCACGCGGCCACGCGGCAGGCCGCCGACGCCCAGAGCGATATCCAGACCCAACGAACCCGTGGACACGGTGTCGATGACGTCGTCAGTGCGATCGCCCATGCGCATGACCGCGCCCTTGCCGAATTGCTTTTCGATCTGGCCGAGGGCGGAGGCGAGCGCCTTGCGCTTGTTGTCATCCATCGTCTTGTATCCCGATTGCTGTAAGGGTTGGGTATGGCTAGCTGTCGTGTGGCGAGCATGATGCGCCGGCCCCGTCTCAGGGACTGCGATCAGATAGATGGGTCAGTATCCCACAACGGTCAAGCCCGTCTTGTGGCGAAAGGCAGCTACTCCGTCAGCGCTTTCCGCACGCCGACGAGCGCCGCGGCCACGGTCTGGCGTCGGATCGCTTCCCGGTCGCCGTCGAAATGGAACTGCCGCGCATGCGCGTAGCCGCCGCGCCGCTTCCAGCCGATCCACACGGTGCCGACCGGCTTGTCCGGCGTGCCGCCGCTGGGGCCGGCGATACCGGTCACCGCCACCGCGACGCCGGCACCAAAGCGCGCCAGCGCGCCGGAGACCATTTCCAGCACGGTTTCCTCGCTGACGGCGCCGGTCTGTTCCAGCGTACGCGGATTGACGCCGAGCAAGGCTTCTTTCGCCTCGTAGCTATAAGTGACCACGCCAGCATCGAACCATGCCGAGCTGCCGGCCAGATCGGTCAAGGCCTTGGCGATCCAGCCACCGGTGCACGACTCGGCCGTCACCAGCATCAGCTTGGCCGCCTGCACGGCCTCGGCGACCTCGCCGGCGAGCGTCAGCAGCTCGGCATCGGTAGGAACAGACAACAACTCCATGCGAGACTCCCGCCCTCGAACATCGCGGCGCGCCAGTGCGCGAAGCTGCCCGTTCTACCCCTTAAATGCCGCAAGGCCAAGACTTGACTGCATGACTGCTGACGATCTTTCTCTGCACACTCCGTTGATGCGCCAATACCTGTCGGCTAAGGCCGAGCATCCGGAAGTGCTGTTGTTCTTCCGCATGGGCGACTTCTACGAGCTCTTTTACGATGACGCCCGCAAGGCATCGCGATTGCTTGACATTACGCTGACCCAGCGTGGTCAGTCGGCCGGACAGCCGATCCCGATGGCCGGGGTGCCCTATCACGCTGTTGAAAATTATCTGGCCCGCCTAGTGCGACTAGGCGAATCGGTCGCCCTCTGCGAGCAGATCGGCGACCCGGCACTGGCCAAGGGCATCGTGGAACGCAAGGTGGTGCGCATCGTCACCCCGGGCACGGTGACCGATGCCGCCCTGTTGGAAGAACGCCGTGACAATCTGCTGCTCTCCATCGCGGCCGGTCCGCAGGGCGCTTATGGCCTCGCATGGGTAGACCTTGCCAGCGGTCGCTTCCTGTTGAGCGAAGTGCCCAGCGCCGAGGCGCTCGCTGCTGAACTGGCTCGCCTGCAACCGGCGGAAACCCTCGTCGACGAAAGTATCGCCTGGCCTCGCCTGGTCAGCACCCTGCCCGGCCTGCGTAAGCGGCAACCATGGCATTTCGACAGCGACGCCGCGCGCCGCGAATTGAACCGTTTCTTCGGCACGCGCGATCTCGGCGGCTTCGGCGTGGAAAGTCTGCCGCTGGCAATCGCCGCGGCCGGCTGCCTGCTTGGCTATGTCGAAGAAACCCAGAAGAGCGCGCTGCCACATCTGTCGGGCATGGCAGTGGAAAGTGCCAGCGAAACCATCGCATTGGATGCCGCCACGCGCCGCAACCTGGAACTGGATACGCACCCCAGCGGCCGCACCGAGCACACACTGCTAGGCGTGCTCGACGAAAGCGTGACACCTATGGGCGCGCGCCTGCTGCGCCGTTGGTTGAATCGCCCGCTGCGTTCGCGTGAACTGCTGCGTTATCGGCACCAGGCCATCGGCGCGCTGATCGACAGCCGCCGCTACGAAGGCCTGCGCGAACAACTGCGCGGCATCGGCGACCTGGAACGCATCCTGGCGCGCGTCGCTCTGCGCTCGGCGCGCCCACGCGACTTGTCGACCCTGCGCGACGGCCTTGCCGCCGCACCTGCTCTGCGCGAAGAGATCGCCACACTCGATAGTCCCTTGCTGCATGCCCTGGTCGAACGCATCGGTGACCACGCTGACAACGCGGCCCTGCTTGTCCGCGCCATCGTGCCACAGCCGCCAGTGCTACAACGCGACGGGGGCGTTGTCGCCGATGGTTACGATGCCGAGCTGGATGAACTGCGCCGCCTCGCTACGCATGCCGACCAGTACCTGGTCGAAATGGAAGAGCGCGAGAAGGCCGCCAGCGGCATCAGCACGCTCAAGGTCGGCTACAACCGCGTGCATGGCTATTACATCGAAATCAGTAAGGGCCAGGCGGATAAGGCGCCCACGCACTACACGCGCCGCCAGACTACCAAGAATGCCGAGCGCTACATCACCGAAGAACTGAAAACCTTCGAAGACAAGGTACTCTCCGCCAAGGAGCGCTCGCTGATGCGCGAGCGTGCTCTGTACGAAGCCTTGCTCGACACGCTCACCGAAAAGCTCGAAGCGCTGAAAGCCGCAGCCACCGCGATGGCCGAACTGGATGTGCTCACCACCCTGGCCGAACGCGCCGTCGCACTCGACTGGAGCGAACCAGTACTGAGCGACGAAACCGGCATCACCATCGAACGCGGCCGCCACCCGGTGGTGGAGAAAGTCCGTGCCGAGCCGTTCGAGCCCAACGACGTAAAGCTCGACGATGCGCGCCGCATGCTGGTGATCACCGGCCCGAACATGGGCGGTAAATCCACCTACATGCGCCAGAACGCGCTGATCGTGCTACTCGCGCATATCGGCAGCTACGTGCCGGCGAGCCGTGCGGAGATCGGCCCGATCGATCGCATCTTCACCCGCATCGGCGCGGGCGACGACCTGTCGCGCGGCCAATCCACTTTCATGGTGGAGATGAGCGAGACCGCCAACATCCTGCACAACGCCACCGAGTTCAGCCTGGTGCTGATGGATGAGGTCGGCCGCGGCACCAGCACCTACGACGGCCTGGCGCTCGCGCGCGCCGCCGCGGTCCATCTGGCCGCAAGTAGCCGCGCCTACACGCTGTTCGCCACGCACTACTTCGAACTGACCGAGCTGGCCAACGAATACCCGACCATTGCCAACGTGCATCTGGATGCCGTCGAATACGGCGACCAGTTGGTGTTCATGCATGCAGTGAAAGAAGGCCCCGCCAACCGCAGCTTCGGTCTGCAAGTGGCTGCGCTGGCTGGCTTGCCCAAGTCGGTGATCGCCGATGCACGGCGCACGCTGACCGAGCTCGAACGCGGCATGCATCAGCAAGCCTCGGCGGCGGCGCCGAAGATGGACCACTCGCCGCAACTGGGTTTGTTCGCACCACCAGCGCCCTCTGCTGCGGAACGTGCGCTAGAGGCGGTGGACCCGGATGCTCTGACGCCACGCGAAGCGCTGGAAGTGGTCTACCGGCTCAAGACACTGCTCTGAGCTGACTAATCGATGCCTGTCGCGAGGAATACCTCCTCGCGACAACCACTCCCTTCCGGATCACCCAAACATTACGCCGCCTTCGGCATCGGCTCCGGGAACGGATCACGCCACGCCGGAATCTCCATCAAGCGCTCATGCCAGCGCGCAATGTTGCTGAATCCTTCAAGCGGCAGATGCGATTCCTTGGCCCACGGCAACAGCGTGCCGGCGCCGAAGTCCGCGATGCTCAGGCGATCGCCAACTAGATAGGTGCGGTTGGCAAGATGCGCATCGAGTACAGCAGCGAAGCGCTTGTAGAACTTGGCCGCCTCTTCGACCGCGGCGGGGTTGGGCTCGCCCAGGCCGAGGAATGACTTGATGCGATTCTCGAAATACAACGTGCCGCCGTGGCGCGAGAAGTGGGAGATATCCCAGGACAGCCAGCGCAGCACTTCCACCTGCCGCTCCGGTTCGCCCGGCCACAGGTCCGAACCGGCCTTCACCGCCAGATGCGCCATGATCGCCGTGCTCTCCCACAGCCGCAGATCGCCATCTACCAGCAGCGGCACTTTCCCATTGGGGTTTTCAGCCAGAAATTCGGGCTTGAGTTGCTCGCCCTTGCTCAGATCGATCCGGATGTATTCCATCGGCAAGCCCAGGTATTTCGCGACGGCACAGGCTTTGCGCGGGTTCATTGTCTCTGCGTAGTACAGCTTCATCTCACTGCCTCCTAGCCAGGGTGGGGAATGCCCGGCAGTCTGGCAAAGAACAACATATGTTCAAGAACATATTCAGGCACCGGAGTAGGCTTTTGCCGTCTCCGCCCGCCCCGGGGTCCACCGCCATGCCCTACTCCACCGAGCATAAACAGAAGACGCGCGAACGCATCGTCGAATGCGCTCGCGAGCTGTTCAATCGCCGCGGTTTCGCCGAGGTTTCCATCGACGAAATCATGCAGCGCGCGGGGCTGACGCGCGGTGGCTTCTACAACCACTTCAAGGCCAAGGAAGAACTGTTCGCCGAGGCCATTGCGGCCTATCAGAACTTCAACCCCGCGCAACGCTGGAAAGAATTCGATTTCGACAACGGCGACTGCGGCGCCACGCATGCGCGGCAACTGGTAAACGCCTATCTGTCTAACGCGCACCTGGAAGACATCGAAGGCCACTGCCCGATGATCGCCCTGCCCTCCGACACCGCCCGCGCGAGCCCGCGGGTCAAGCAGGCGTACCGGGATCTGCTGGAGCGCATGGCCGGCCTTCTCGCGGAGGGCATGTCGCTGCCGGATGGTGCCGACCGGCGGCAACGCGGACTCGCGATGGCCGCACTCTGCGTAGGCGGCATGGTGCTGGCGCGCACCGTCGACGACCCGGCATTCGGCGACGAAGTGCGGCTCGCGGCTCGCGCGATGGCGCTGGAACTGATCGGAGCCGGGGAGCATTAGAGTCGTCCATCTTTCGGATCACAGAAATGCCACGCCAGGTGTTGTAGCAACCTCAAAAATTGCCAAGCCAACGTCCTTCTTCATAGCCATAGGCTATGGTTGGAATCAAAACAATCGAATTCACCTAAGAAGTCCATCTGCGTAGATTTGAGCCGTCAGCCAGCAGACGCCAGCCACTCCGACCAGAAAGGAATTTCTCCATGAATCAAGATCGCAACGCAACGACTCCCAGCGAATCGAAGTGCCCCTTTCATCACTCCGCCGGCAGCAGTGGTACGACGAACAGTGACTGGTGGCCGAACCAGCTGAATCTGAAGATTCTTCATCAACACTCTTCGCTGTCCGATCCCATGGACAGAGATTTCGACTACGCGAAGGCGTTCAAGAGCCTCGATCTCGAGGCAGTGAAGCAGGATCTGCGCGCATTGATGACCGACTCGCAGGACTGGTGGCCGGCGGACTTCGGCCACTACGGCCCCTTGTTCATCCGTATGGCCTGGCACAGCGCCGGCACCTATCGCACCGGCGACGGCCGCGGCGGAGCCGGTGCCGGGCAGCAGCGATTCGCTCCGCTCAACAGCTGGCCGGACAACGGCAATCTGGATAAGGCGCGCCGGCTACTCTGGCCGATCAAGCAGAAGTACGGCAGGAATATTTCCTGGGCCGACCTGATGATTCTGGCTGGCAACGTCGCACTGGAATCGATGGGATTCAAGACCTTCGGCTTTGGCGGAGGACGCGAAGACGTATGGGAGCCGGAAGAAGACGTCTACTGGGGTTCCGAAACAACTTGGCTGGGCGGCAACAAGCGCTACTCCGGCGAGCGCGATCTCGCCAATCCGCTCGCTGCCGTGCAGATGGGCTTGATCTACGTGAACCCGGAAGGTCCGGAGGGCAAGCCTGACCCACTCGCGGCGGCCAAGGATATTCGCGAGACATTCGCGCGCATGGCCATGGATGACGAGGAAACCGTCGCCCTGATCGCCGGCGGCCACACCTTCGGCAAGACCCACGGCGCCGGCCCCGCGTCCCACGTAGGTGCTGAGCCGGAAGCAGCCGGTCTCGAAGAAATGGGCCTGGGCTGGAAGAGCAGCTATGGCACCGGCAAAGGCCGCGACGCCATCACCAGCGGCCTGGAAGTCACCTGGACAAGCACGCCGACCAAGTGGGGCAACGGATTCTTCGACAATCTGTTCGGCTATGAGTGGGAACTGACCAAGAGCCCGGCCGGTGCGCATCAATGGAAGCCCAAAGGCGATGCCGGCGCCGGCACGATTCCGGATCCGCAGGACCCGTCGAAGCATCGCGCTCCGTCGATGCTGACTACCGACCTCTCCCTGCGCCTCGACCCTGCCTACGAAAAGATCTCCAGGCGTTTCCACGAGCACCCGGACCAACTCGCCAACGCCTTCGCCCGCGCGTGGTTCAAGCTGACTCACCGTGACATGGGGCCGCGAGCGCGATATCTCGGCCCGGAGGTTCCTGCCGAAGAGCTGATCTGGCAGGACCCGATTCCCGCCGTCGATCACAAGCTGATCAACGAACAGGACGCCGCCGCGCTCAAGGACAAGATCCTGGCCTCTGGCCTGTCCGTATCGGAGCTGGTTTCAACCGCCTGGGCGTCGGCATCTACGTTCCGCGGCTCCGACAAGCGCGGCGGCGCGAACGGAGCCCGTATCCGCCTCGCCCCACAAAAGAACTGGGAAGCCAACCAGCCGGAGCCATTGGCGAAGGTGCTGAAAGCGCTCGAAGGTATCCAGCAAGCCTTCAACAGTGCGCAGTCCGACGGCAAGAAGGTCTCGCTCGCCGACCTGATCGTGCTTGGCGGTTGCGCAGGCGTCGAACAGGCTGCCAAGAAGGCTGGCGTCAACGTGACGGTGCCCTTCGCGCCGGGCCGGATGGATGCGTCGCAAGTGCAGACCGACGCGGAATCCTTTGCCGTTCTCGAACCGGTGGCCGATGGCTTCCGCAACTACCACAAGGGCAAGTACAGCGTGCCGGCCGAAGTATTGCTGGTCGACAAGGCGCAGTTGCTCACGCTGAGCGCACCCGAGATGACCGTGTTGGTCGGCGGTATGCGTGTACTCAACACCAACGTCGGCCACACTCGGCACGGCGTCTTCACCCAGCGGCCGGAGACGCTGACCAACGACTTCTTCGTGAACCTGCTCGACATGGGCACGGAATGGAAAGCCACCTCGGCTGCCCAGGACGTGTTCGAGGCACGCGACCGCAAAACCGGTGAATTGAAATGGACCGGCACACGCGCCGACCTCGTCTTCGGTTCGAACTCCCAGCTTCGCGCCCTGGCGGAAGTGTATGGAAGCTCCGACGCACAGACGAAATTCGTCCGCGATTTTGTGGCGGTTTGGAACAAAGTGATGAACCTGGATCGCTTCGAACTGGCGTGATCCCGTTCCCGATAAGGGAACAAAAAAAGCGCCGCAGCGTTTCCCGCGCTGCGGCGCTTCCGTCTGGAATCATACGATTTGCCGCCAGCAGGCATGGCCCTCAAGTTCGGCCAGGCCTATGCGGCGGACCTGGCCAAAGCGCTTGGCATCAAGCGCTGATCTTTAGCTTTAGACAAGAAAACGCCGGCGGCCCGCCAACCAGGCCGCCGGCGTCGTGGCGGAGACCGCTCCCGATGACCTCGCGGGAGCCTTCAGGCAGCGATACTGGCAATCGCTTCCTGCACGACGATCTCCTCCGGTACCGGCATGGCGACTGGCCGCACGATATCCCGCGCGGCCAACCTCCCCGATAGCACCAGCTTGTGGACGCAGGCGGTGACTTCCGCGCGGCCGAACGGCTTCTTGATGAAATCGTCCGCGCCAAAGCGCTGAACATAGAACTGTTCCGTCGCCTGCTGATTGCCGCTGATCATCACGATCGGGATATCCCGCGTCGCCGGATCGTGGCGCAGCGCACGCAATACCGCGAAGCCGTTGATGCCCGGCAGCACAATGTCCAGGAAGATCAGCGATGGCTGCTCCTCGCGAGCCAACTCCAGCGCAGTTTCCCCGTCGGCTGCCTTGATCGGCGCATAGCCTTCCTGGTCCAGCATCTTTCCCAGCACGGCCAGCAAGGTGGGTGAGTCGTCGACCATCAGCACTCGCGTGCCTTCCGGTGCTTGCAGCTTGTGCGCCACAGCAGCGTGCTCTTGCACACTCGAGCCGCCGAGCAGGCGTTTCAAGAAACCCATTCCAGTCATGGCGTACTCCCCAGGTGCGCTTGCACAGGCGGTACATCGTGTTACCGCTTCTTATGTGCTGATGCTCCCCTAGATTGTCGCGGCAAACTGCGAAGCGTTGCTCAACTGGAGTCCTTCAAACGCCGCAATTCCCTTCGATCCTGCTTGTCCGGACGCCGCGCGGGTGCGTTCGCACCGATGAGGCGGCGCTGCTCACGGGCCGCTTCGCGCGCCCCTCGGCTGACCTCGGTCTCGCGATAGAGCGTTTGCGCCACGCTCGCCGGCCCGCGCCGCTCGGACAGCGTGAGCACCTCGACTTCCAGACGCTCCTCCCCACGCGTGATCTTCAGCATGTCACCGACACGCAGTGCCTTGGCCGGCTTGCAGCCAGCTCCATTCACGTCGATCTTGCCGCCGTCGATAGCCTGCTTGGCGAGGCTGCGGGTCTTGAAGAAGCGTGCGGCCCACAGCCAGATATCGGCGCGGACCTCGCTCACATCGGGGGTGTGCGGGGATGGCATGCGCGTATTATCCACCAGCACCAAGTCTTGTTGAGGAGACACTCATGATGGATCTCACCACTTATCCATGGGCATGGCCTGTACTCGCCTTTGCGGCCGGATTTCTACTGGCGCGAATGATTTACCGGCGCACCGATACTCACGCCGCGCCACGACGGGACATCAGCGACAGCGAGATAGACGCCGCCCTACGCTCAAGGCAGACGATCGAAGCGATCAAGCTCTATCGACAGCGGACAGGCTGTGACCTCAAAGAAGCGAAAACCGCGATCCAGGCGCGTGCGGCACGGCTGGATATCACCCCCTAATACTTAGCCATACCGGACCCGGCAGGGCCGACACCGGGGCCGCGATTACCTCCGGGGCGCGGACGCAGAGCCACCTCTGCCATACCGACGAATAGCCCATACCGGCATTGAAATCTGCCGCTACAATTCGCCGCCAACCCACGCAGGATGCCCTCGATTCATGCAGCGCTCTTCAGGAGTCTCCATCATCAATCCCGCCGTTCTGGAGCAGGCATCCGACTACCAGAATGAGTTTGTCTCGGCGACGCCCTTCCCTCACCTGGCCATCGACAATTTCCTGACGCCGGCATTTGCGCAGGCGCTGCTCGACACGTTCCCGGCTTTCGAGCGCGGCAATACCGTCGGTGATAGCGGCGAGCTGGGTGGCAAATCGACGGTGGACAAGGTACGCCAGCTCGGCCCGGCCTATGAACAACTGGACGATGCCATCAAGAGTCCGGAATTTCTGAAGGCCGTAGGCGCACTGACCGGCATCGATGGACTGATCTATGACCCGTGGTATCTCGGCGGCGGAACGCACGAGAACCGCAACGGCATGGCGCTCGACCCGCACGTCGACTTCAACTACCACCCCAGCGAGCGCTGGCATCGACGGTTGAACCTGATCATCTACCTCAATCCCGGGTGGGCCGATCAGTGGGGCGGCTGCCTTGAACTGTTCCGCGATCCGCACGTGGATCCGCGGCCGTCACGTTCGATCGGCCCCTCCTATAACCGGTGCGTCATCTTCGAGACTTCCGAGAAGTCCTGGCACGCGTTTGACCAAATCCGCCTGCCTGCGGAGCAACAGGACCTGTCGCGTCGATCGATTGCACTCTACTTCTACACCAAGGACCGCCCTGCGGAGGAAACCGCAGCACGCCACACCACGTTCTACGTTAACCGGCAGCTACCCGAACATATCCAGGAAGGACATACGCTCTCGCGCAACGATGTGGCGAATATCAAGCAGCTGCTGGAGGCACGGGACGGCCATATCAGCATGCTGTACGGCGAGAACACCGCATTGCGCAAAGCGCAGGATCGCGGCCTTACCGGCCACTTGCTGTACCTGGCCAAGCGGGCTTATGTCAGGTACCGGCGCTGATGAGCATCTTCGCGCGGCGCCACCAAATGGCACCGCGCACTCCTGGAATATCTGCGTTCGTCAGCCGCTTCCAGATCCGAGCAGGATGTTGCCCAGCGGCACAGTCAACAACGACAGCACGATCCCGGCACCTAGCACGGTATTCGCCAGCGGCGGTTCCAGGCCGTATTCATCGGCCAGGATCGCCGCCGAAATCATCGGCGCCATCGCCGCTTGCAAGACACCCACGGTCAACACCAGCCCGCCGATACCGGTTGCAATGCCCAGAGCCAGACACAGCAGCGGCGCTAATACGAGTTTCCAGCCCAGGCCAAGCCCCAGCGCAATCGCCTGGCGTTCGCCGAGATGGAACTTGAACTGCAGGCCCACTGAGAACAGGGCCAGCGGCGTCAGCGTGGCACCGATCGGATCGAGTACGTCCTCGGCCAAGCGCGGCCATCCTCCAAGCAGTCCAGCGATGCCGCCGAGTACCAGGGCAACAAACGCGGGAAAGGTCAGAATGCGCTTCACGATGGCGCGCGGTTGCGGTTCCCGCCCGGCATACAGCGAAGCCACCACGATGCCGGCTGAGGCCAGCAGCGGAAAACAGCCGAGCTGATCGGCCACCACGGCCAGCGCCAAACCATCCTTGCCGTGCAAGGCCTGCATCATGGGATACCCCATGAACGAGGTATTGCCCAGGCCGCAGACTACGGTCAGCGCACCGATCCGGCCGCGCGACCAGTTCAAACGGCGTCCAAGCAGTGCAAACAGTGCCCATGCGCCGAAGAAGGTTATCCACATTGCAGCAACGGGAAACCACAACTGCGGATCCATCCTGACCTTGGGAATCTGCTCTAGCACCAGCGCAGGCAACGCTATGTTGATCACCCACCAGTTGATGCCATGCACCGTCCCCGCCGGAGGAGATGCGAAGCGCCGCACCAACATTCCAAGCAAGAGGCAGACGAACAACAGTAATAAAGCAGTCATCGGATGGTCGGTGGGGTGAGCATGGATGTGGGGAAAAGCTGCGGCGCGGGCATGTCTCAGCCCAGCACCATCGCTCCGTCCTTGTCTGCGGCATCCCGCTTCAGCCAGAACATCACCGCTACGACCGCCATCGCCAGCGGCACCACGAAACCAAATTCGTCGATGGCATAGGGTGTGATCGCACCGCGACTTTCGGTGATCGGCGTGAAGAAGGACTGGATGAAGAGGTTGTGGCTCGCGTGCATGACTACCGCTGGCCACAGACTGCCCGAGCGCAGGCGAAGCCAGGTCATCATCATGCTGCTGCTCAGCACCAACACCATGAAGCACGACATGGCGAACCACCACGGCGTGCCGGCGTTGTAGTCGGCGAACAACAGGATCGGCAAATGCCACACACCCCAGATGGCTCCGGTCGCTAGTGCGCCACCGGTGAAGCCGAGCCGCGCCACCAGCGCGGGGGCCAGGAAGCCACGCCAGCCAATCTCCTCTCCCAGCGCGGTAGACATGCTGCGCACCATGCCGGCCGTGCCCAGCAACACAAAATATCCCACTGTGTTCAGCCACACCGGCACACTGGCCCAACCCAGCGCCTTACCCATCGACGACACGAACTCGGTGTTACCGAAGCCGCCAAGCCCAGTGCTCCAGATGATCACGTAGGCCACCGCGGCGTAACCGAGCGGTACCACGTAAGCCAGCCACGGCCAACGCCACTCACCCCAGCGCCATCCCAATCGCGCCGGCCCTTCGCCGCGCAGGCGACAGGTGAGCAGCGCAGCGACACCGGGGCACCACATCAGGCCGGTCACGTACATGCCTTTCGCGCCGCCCAGATGCCCTGTAGCGATGATCAGCGCGTAGAACACGCTGCTCAGCGCAAACGTCAGCAGCAGAAACAGCCCCACCCCCGAAGTGCCTTGGCGCACCATGATGCTTCCCCTATGCCGGAGCCGCATGCATAGCCGGCGAAATCCGGGGGCGCAAGTGCAAACGCATGCCACCTCGCCGCCTCTCGCGATAAAGACGGCCATAATCCGCCACACCGCACAGGATGAGGTTCACGTCATGAGCGACACGGACGCCGTGGTGATCGGCGCAGGTCCCGCAGGCCTGGCTTGCGCGGCGATGCTGAGCCGACAAGGCCTGCGCGCAACCATCCTGGAGAAAGCCGACACCGTGGGAGCGGTCTGGCGGCGACACTACGATCGCCTGCATCTGCATACGGACCGCAGCCACTCGGGGCTGCCCGGTTTACCGATGCCGCGCGACTACCCACGCTATCCCGCGCGCGCGCAAGTAGTCGCTTATCTGGAAAGTTACGCCGCGCATTTCGAGTTGCGGCCGGAATTCGGCTGTGCGGCACGAACCATTCGCCGCCTTGGCAACGGCTGGCGCGTGGACACCGATGCACGCGCGTGGGCGGCGCCCATCGTGGTGGTCGCCACCGGCTGGGCGGATTTCCCGCACGCGCCAGCCTGGCCAGGACAAGATGACTACACCGGTGAAGTGATCCACAGCGCCGATTACCGCAACGCAACGCCCTATGCGGGCCAGCGCGTATTGGTAGTGGGCTTCGGCAACTCCGGCGGAGAGATCGCCCTCGACTTGGCCGAGGCGGGCGTTGATGTGACGATGGCGGTGCGAGGAGCCGTGCGCATCCTGCCACGCGATTTGCTCGGCCTTCCGCTACTGACCTGGGCCATTGCGCAGGCGTGGCTGCCGCCGCGCCTGGCCGACACACTCAACGCACCAGCCATTCGCCTCGCCGTGGGTTCCACCCGGGACCTGGGCCTGACCATCTCTCCCAAGGGCCCGCGCCAGATGATTGCCGAAGACGGCAAGATTCCCCTGCTCGACATTGGCACAGTGGCGCGTATCCGCGACGGCAGCATCAAGGTGCGCGGCGGCATCGAGCGCTTCACCCGCGAAGGCGTGGTGTTCGCCACTTCACCTCAACCGGCGGGCGAACCCGCCGCCGAACCTTTCGATGCCGTGATCCTCGCCACCGGCTTTCGACCCGACCTGCATCCGTTGCTACCAGACGCGCCTGACACACTCGATGCGCAAGGCCGGCCCCGGGTCACTGGCCAACCCAGCGGTGCCACGGGCTTGTTCTTCTGCGGACAACATCCCTCACCGACGGGACAGCTGCGCGAGATCGGCATCGAGGCCAGACGGATTGCACGGCTGGCAAGGGCGCTGGTTGGCTGAGCGACCCGGCTTTCGCGCATGCGTTAGGTCTTCGACCTAACGCATGCATGAATCACGCTGATGCCAGGCGGTCGTTCAACCCAACAACACCCGATTCATTCGCTGCACGAAAGCAGCCGGGTCCGGCAATGGCGCGCCAGCCGCGATCTCCGCCTGCTCCAGCAGCAGATTGGCAAGATCGCCGGCCTTGCCCAGATCGGCCTCGGCTTCGACGCGCTTGAGCAAGGTGTGCTGCGGATTGATCTCCAGCGTCGGCTTGCTCTCCGGCATGTCGTGGCCGGCTTCGCGTAGCAAGCGTGCGAGATGCGGCGCCATTTCATAGTCGGACAGTGCCAGACAGGAAGGCGAGTCGGTGAGGCGCGCGGAGACACGCACGTCGGACACGCGGTCGCCCAGCAGCTCCTTCAGCTTTTTGAGCAGCGGCTCGGCTGCCTTGCTGGCCTCTTCCTGCTGTTTCTTGTCGGCCTCGTCCAGCGCCAACTCACCTTTGGCGACGTTCTTCAGCTTCTTGCCGGCGTACTCATTGAGGCTGCCGAGCATCCACTCGTCGATGCGGTCGGACATCAACAGCACTTCGATGCCCTTGGCCTTGAACGCTTCGAGTTGCGGACTGCCAATAGCCGCGGCGTGACTGTCGGCAGTGATGTACCAAATGGTGTCCTGGCCTACCGCCATGCGACCGATATAGTCGTCAAACGACACGCTCTGCGCGCTGCCTTCGCCCTTGGTCGAGGCGAAACGCAGCAGCTTGGCGATGCGCTCGCGATTGGTAGCGTCCTCGGCGATGCCTTCCTTCAACGTGTTGCCGAAGGCTTTGTAGAACGTGGTGAACTTCTCGGGTTCGTCGCGCGCCAGTTTTTCGATCAGATCCAGCACGCGTTTGACGCAGGCGGCCTTGATGCGCTCCAACTGGCGGTTCTGCTGCAGGATTTCGCGGCTGACGTTGAGTGGCAGATCGTCCGCATCGACCACGCCGCGCACAAAACGCAGGTAGTTGGGCAGCAATTCTTCCGCGGCGTCCATGATGAAAACGCGCTTGATGTAGAGCTTGAGCCCCTTGCGCTCGTCGCGCCCGCCCATCATCAGGTCGAATGGCGGCTGCGCCGGGATGTACAGCAGCGTGGTGAAGCTCTGGCTGCCTTCCACGCGGTTGTGGGTCCAGGCCAGCGCATCGTTGAAATCGTGACCGAGGGATTTGTAGAAGCTCTGGTAATCCTCGTCGCTGATCTCGGACTTGGGCTTGGTCCACAGCGCGGAAGCCGCGTTCACCGTCTCCCACTCGTCGCCTGGCTTGCCGTCCTTTTCCAGCGGCAGGCGAATCGGGAAAGCCACGTGATCGGAATAGCGCGTGATCAGCGACTTGAGCGTCCACGGCTTGAGGAATTCATCCTCATCGGCCTTCAAGTGCAGGATCACAGCCGTGCCACGCTCGGCCAGATCGACCTGCTCCAGCGAGTACTCGCCCTTGCCATCGCTTTCCCACTTCACGCCCTCGCTGGCCGGCAGATCGGCGCGGCGGCTGAGCACAGTAACTCGATCGGCCACCACAAAGGCGGAGTAGAAGCCCACGCCGAACTGGCCGATCAGGCGCGCGTCGGTCTTCTGCTCGGCGCTCATCGCTTCCAGAAAGCGACGCGTACCGGAGCTGGCGATAGTGCCGATATTGGCGACCACTTCGTCGCGGCTCATGCCTACGCCGTTGTCGCGCACGGTGATGGTGCGCGCATCCGGGTCCCAGCTCACGTCGATGCGCAGTTCACCGTCGCCAGCCAGTAGTTCGGGCTTGGCGATCGACTCGAAACGCAGCTTGTCGCAGGCGTCGGAGGCGTTGGAGATCAGTTCGCGCAGGAAGATTTCCTTGTGCGAATACAGCGAGTGAGTGACCAGGTGCAGCACCTGGGCGACTTCGGCTTCGAATTTGCGGGTTTCAGCGGGTGCGTTCATAGGTGACGTATCCGGACTTGCGTGAGTTTGCTTCGTTCAAAAGACATCATCCCGGCGGACCGGGATGACAGAGAGTTTTCGACACGGCCGGCTATCAAGCCGGCCGTATGCATCAGGCGTGCGGCGACGCGTTCTGCAGCGCGGCGATGCGCTCTTCCAGCGGCGGGTGGCTCATGAACAGGCGCTTGAAGCCCGTGGCCAGATGGCCGGAGATACCGAACGCTGCCATGGTCTGCGGCAAGGTGCTCTCGCCGTGGTTGGCCTGCAGGCGCTGCAGCGCCGAGATCATCGAACCGCGGCCGGCCAGCTTGGCGCCCGCTGCGTCGGCGTGGAACTCGCGCCAGCGCGAGAAGGCCATCACGATCATCGAGGCGAACAGGCCGAACACCAGCTGTAGCACCATCACCGACACGAAGTAACCGATACCGCCACCACCGCGCTCGCGGCCGCCAGAGAGCCAGCTGTCCACCAGCCGGCCAACGATGCGCGCGGCCACGATCACCAGCGTGTTGAGCACGCCCTGGATCAAGGTCAGCGTCACCATGTCGCCATTGGCGACGTGACCGATCTCGTGGCCGAGCACAGCAGAAACCTGCTCGCGGTCCATCTGCTGCAACAGGCCGGTGCTCACCGCCACCAGCGAGCTGTTCTTGGTCATGCCAGTGGCGAACGCGTTCATTTCCGGTGCGTCGTAGACGGCCACCTCAGGCATACCAATGCCCGCGTTCTGGGCATGGCGGCGCACGGTGTCGACCAGCCAGCGCTCAGTCTCGTTCTGCGGCTGTTCGATCACGCGGGCGCCGGTGGACATCTTCGCCATCCACTTGGACATGGCCAGCGAGATGAAGGCGCCGCCCATGCCGAACACGGCGGCGTAGACGAGCAGACCTCCCATGCCGCCATAACCACGGGCGGCGGCCCACTGATCGATGCCGAAAATGCGGCATACGATGCTGAGCAGAAGAAGGACGGCGATATTGGTAAGCAGGAACAGTGCGATGCGACGCATGGCTGTCTCTCGGGCAGTCATGAAAAGGGATGCGGCCTCGGCCACGGATAAAGAATCGTGGCGAAACGGCACAGTTTCAAGAGCAAGAACGGTTCGACGTCACCGTAAACTAAACCGATGAACTATCGCGGACGCTTCGCCCCCTCTCCGACCGGCCATCTTCACTTCGGTTCCCTGGTCGCCGCCGTGGCGAGCTGGCTCTGCGCGCGGCATGCCGGCGGCCAATGGTTGCTGCGGATGGAGGATATCGACCCGCCCCGCGAGGTGCCCGGCTCGGCGCACAGCATCCTGGCTGCCCTGCCCGCCTTTGGCCTGGTCGCCGACGAGCCGGTGCTTTACCAGTCACAGCGCATTGCGGCCTATGACGCGGCCTTCGAGCAGCTTCGCGCGGCCGATCAGGTCTTCCCCTGCTGGTGCAGCCGCCAGGATCTGGCGGACCAGGGCGGCCTGCATCGCGACGACCCTTGTGTTGCCAGGTCCGATCCCGACCGGGTGCCGGCCTGGCGCCTGCGCACACCAGATCGGGAGGTTCGCTTCGACGACGCCCTGCAGGGGCCGCAAAGGCAAAACCTGCGCGAATCCGCTGGCGATTTTGTGATCAAGCGGGTCGAGGGCTTTTACGCCTACCAGCTGGCCTGCGTGGTGGACGACGCTTGGCAGGGCGTCACCCAGGTGGTACGCGGCAACGATCTGCTCGATTCGACTTCGCGGCAGATTTGGCTGCAGCAGTGCCTGGGACTGCCGACGCCGGCTTACCTCCATCTGCCGCTGGCGCTGGATGCCAGCGGCCGCAAATTGTCCAAGTCAGAACACGCCCATCCGGTGGATCCGAATGACCCGTTGCCGGCATTGCGCCGCGCGCTGGCTTTTCTCGATTTGCCCTGCGCCGGCGAGGCCATGAACGCCGAAGCGCTGTTGGCCTACGCACTCGCACGCTTCGACCCCACGTTTTTGCCGCACTGCAGCGAACGTTCGGCCGCATAAACCGCTATAAAGAAACGGCTGCCACGACCCGTCGCACCGCGCGACCGGCAGCGTGCCTCCCGTAGACGATTTGCCATGTTGAAACGATATACATGGCGTGCGGCCCGGTAGCACGACCGGGTCATCGTTATCAGTGGACTTCTGGAGGCAAGGCATGACGCAGCGCACGGCATTGGTCACGGGTGGCACGGGTGGTATCGGCACTGCCATCGTTCGATATCTGGCCCGGCAAGGGCACCGCGTCGCCACTAATTATCGGGATGCCGCCAAGGCCGAAGCGTGGCGCCAGGCGATGGCGCAGGAAGGCATCGAGGTATTCCTGGCGCAGGGCGACGTCTCCGATCCGGCGTCGTGCGAAAACATGATGCGCGAGATCGAGGCCAAGCTGGGCCCGGTCGAGATTCTGATCAACAACGCCGGCATCACCCGCGACACCACCTTCCACAAGATGACCTACCAGCAGTGGATGGACGTGGTGAACACCAACCTCAACGCCTGCTTCAACGTCACCCGCCAGGTGATTGAGAGCATGCGTTCGCACAAATGGGGCCGTATCGTGCAGATCAGCTCGATCAACGGCCAGAAGGGTCAGTACGGTCAGGCCAATTACGCCGCCGCCAAGGCCGGCATGCATGGCTTCACCATTTCGCTGGCGCAGGAAAACGCCAAGTTCGGCATCACCGTAAACACCGTATCGCCCGGCTATGTCGGCACCGATATGGTGATGGCTGTGCCGGAAGAAGTGCGCGAAAAAATCGTGGCGCAGATCCCGGTCGGCCGCCTCGGCAAGCCGGAGGAGATCGCACACGCGGTGGCCTTCCTCACGGGCGAGGAAGCAGCCTGGATCACCGGAACCAACCTTGCCATCAATGGCGGTCACTACATGGGCTGGTAAGTGCAGGGGTTGGTAAGTGCAGGGATTGGTAAGCGCCGAGGCTGGTAAGTACAGCGGCTGGTAATGACAAGAGTCGGCGGCAACGCCGACTCTACTTCCGGGGCTCCAGCAGCTTTTCCATCACTTTCCCCACCGCCGCGAAAGCGAATGCCCCCGTGACATGCGTGGCTGCACCCAGGCCACCACCGCAAGCCAGATTGAGCGCATCGCCGCCTGGCGGACGCGTACCGCACACGGTGCCGTCGGGCTGCGGGTATTGCACGTTCTGTAGCGAATACACGGCGGATACGCCGAAATAACGATCGGGATTGCGCGGGAAGCCGAAATCCTGGCGAAGCTTTTTCCGGACCAGACTGAACATCGCGTCGTGTTCCGTGCGCGACAGATCGCGCACACGAATCTGCGTGGGATCGGTGCGCCCGCCCGCCGAGCCCACTGTCACTATCGGCAGCTTGCGGCGGCGGCACCAGGCGATAGCTTCGAGTTTCACGCGAAAGGCGTCGCAGGCGTCGAGCACAACGTCGTAGCCCCGATCGAGCAACTCATCCAGGGTGGCGGGCGTCAGGAAGCGTTCGATCGCGTCGACCTGGATCGCCGGATTGATCGCCTTCGCACGTGCCGCGATCACCCCGACCTTGGTCTTGCCGTACTCACCATCCAATGCGTGCAACTGGCGATTGGTGTTGGAAACGCAGACCTCATCCGCATCGATCAGCGTGAGCTTGCCTACACCACTGCGCGCCAACGCCTCGGCCGCCCACGAGCCGACGCCGCCGATGCCGATCACGCAGACATGCCCCTGCTGCAGCCGGTCAACACTGCCGACGCCATACAAGCGCTCGACGCCCTGAAAGCGCTCCGCCGGAAACGCGATCGCACTCATGCGTTCACCACAGCGCGGCAGCTGGCGGAATGAAATCGAAGGCCGGACATCACGAACGTACTCCAGGGGTTTGCAGGACGCGCCATTCTATCCGCGCCGCAGAATGAGCGCCCGCAGAGCACGTGTTACCCTCCCCGCCTTTCCACACCGGCTTGGAGTTTCACGCATGCGTGCAGCGCTATTGATCGTTCTCGGACTCGCCATCGGCATCATCGGCACGGTCTTCAGCATGAATGCGATCAAGCAGCGCAACCCGTTCCCGCACGCGGTGATGGTGGTGATGGCACATCACGTGGGCGACCTGCGCAATGCCGTGAAGGCCCAGCGTTGCGAGGCCACGCAAAACCAGGAACAGCTGGGCCGACTGCTGGCCATCTCCACGGATATCGCCGCGGCCTTTCCCGGCGTGGAGCAGGGCTTTACCGACGAAGCGCAGCATCTGCACAGCCAGATCCAGGCCGCCGTACAGGCCGCACCGGCGGATTGCGCCGCGCTGACCGCTGCCCTCAAGCCGGTGGGCGAAACCTGCCAGTCCTGTCATCAGAAATACCGCTGAGCGCGCCGCTCTGATGTAGAAGCCCGCCCTGTGGGCGACAAACCGTCGGGACTGCCGGTTTGCACGGCGAAGCCGCCCGAAGGGTGAGGGCCATGGCTGGCCCGAATGAAACGGCCCCTAAGAGCCGCACTTTTTCATTCGGGAGAGCTGGCCCAGCTACACGCACAGGATGCGCTCCTACGCACTACGCCAGAAGCCTTCAGATCCGCACTTTGCCGCGCAGGATCTGCCAGTACATCACCCAATCGCCCAGCAGGCTGTAGAGCGGATGGCTGAATGTGGCTGGCCGGTTTTTCTCGAACACGAAGTGCCCCAACCAGGCAAAGCCATAACCGGCCACCGGCGTCAGCCACAACCAGGCCAGGCGCCCCGTAACGATGGCCAGCAGTACTACGAGCACTACCAGCGTGCTGCCAACGAAGTGCATGCGCCGGCAATTGCGATCGCTGTGTTCGGTCAGGTAGTACGGATAGAAATCACGAAAACTAGCGAACCCGGACATGCGTTATCCCCGTAATGCCATGGCGGCGAGCGTAATCCGCCGCCCATGCCATTGCATGCGCACCCGCAGCATCAGCGCGTGGGTAACGGAATGAATTCCACCTCGTCGCCCGCCACTTTGCCATAGCGCTGCTCCTGCCATTCGAGCTTGGCCTGTTCGATGCGCTCCTTGCGGCTCGACACGAAGTTCCACCACAGATGCCGCTCGCCATCCAGCGGTGCGCCGCCAAACAGCATCACGCGACTGGCCTTGGTGGCTTTGATCGGTGCCGCGGTGGCGCCGGTCTGTGCTGCGGCTTGCGCAGCTGGAACGGTCAGACCATCCCAGCTCACCTCACCTTCGATCACACAGAGTCCGCGCTCGATGTGTTTCTCTGGCCAGGCCAGCTCCGCTCCTGTGTCCAGGGTTGCTTCCACGAAAAACATCGACGCAAATACCTTTACCGGCGAGCGCTCGCCGTAGCCCGTACCGGCGATCAGCACCAGTTCGGCGCCCGGCCGGCGGATACGCGGCAAAGTATCGGCGGCGTGATGATGGAACTCCGGATCGACCTCTTCGTCTTTCTGCGGCAATGCCACCCACACCTGCACACCATGCATGCGCTGGCCGTCGCGACGCTCATCGGGTGGCGTGCGCTCCGAATGCGCAATGCCCCGCCCCGCCGTCATCCAATTCACTTCGCCCGGACGGATATCCGCCTCGCTGCCCACGGTATCGCGATGGCGAATGGCGCCATCGAACAGCCAGGTCACCGTGGCCAGACCGATATGCGGATGCGGCCGCACATCCATGCCGCGTCCCGGCGCAAAATCCACAGGCCCCATCAAATCGAAGAACACGAACGGCCCCACGTGCCGCGCCAGCAACACCGGCAGCAGGCGGCGCACGGTGAAGCCATCGCCGAGGTCATGCAGGCGTCCTTCGATCAGGGTCGGGGTCTGTTCCATGAAGATTCCTTGGTTTGTCGGGCGTGGTTTACCAGGCTCGCTGATATTGCGCCGGCGCTTCGATCTTCGCACCCAGCTCCTGCGCCGCGCGGCGCGGGAAATACGGGTCGCGCAGACTCTCGCGGGCGATCAGCACCACATCCGCATCTTCGTCGTTGATGATGTCGGCCGCGTGGCCGGCCTCGGTGATCAGGCCCACAGCACCGGTGGCGATGCCTGCTTCGCGGCGGATGCGCGCCGCGAAAGGCACTTGATAGCCAGGCCCCAGCGGGATTTTCACGTGCGGCACCAAGCCGCCGCTGGATACATCGATCAAGTCCACATCCAATGCCTTCAACTCTCGGGCCAAGCGCACGCTCTGCTCGATATCCCAGCCACCCTCATGCCAGTCGGTAGCGGAGATGCGCACCCACAACGGCAACTCGACCGGCCATACCTTGCGTACTGCAGCGATCACTTCGCGCAACAGGCGGGTGCGATTTTCGAAGCTGCCGCCGTAAGCATCGTCACGATGGTTGCTGAGCGACGAGAGAAATTGGTGCAGTAAATAGCCATGGGCCGCATGCAGTTCCACCAGCTGAAAACCGGCCGCGAGCGCGCGCTCAGCGGCTGTGCGGAAGTCTGCCACCACTGTGCGCAAACCTTCGGCATCCAAGGCCTGCGGCGTGTGCCACCCCTGATCAAAGGGAATCGCCGACGGCGCCACCGTGGTCCAGGCGTCCTGCTCCGCATTCAAGGGACCGCCGCCTTCCCACGGCCGATGCACGCTCGCCTTGCGCCCTGCATGCGCCAACTGCACGCCCGGGATGGCGCCCTGAGCTGCAATGAAGCGCGTGATCGGTCGCCACGCATCGCGCTGAGCATCGTTCCACAAGCCCACATCCGCAGGCGAAATGCGGCCTTGGGCAGAGATCGCCGTAGCCTCAGCGATCACTACGGCTGCGCCACCGACTGCGCGGCTACCGAGATGGACGAGATGCCAATCGTCCGGCAGACCATCGACGGCGGAGTACTGGCACATCGGCGCGACCGCCAAGCGATTGCGCAAGGTGAGGTTGCGCTGGGTCAGCGGGGTATAGAGATTCATCAGGGCTGCCTTGAAGAAAACTATATTGCAGATGCCGGCACGCAGGCCCGGCTTCAAGAGGTGGCAGCACTCCGTGCGTTCGTCTTCGTCGTGGCCGCCATCCAGCGAGCGATGCGCGCGGCGACCGCTTCCGACGATTTCATCCAGGCAAAGTGGTCGGCTGGCGTGCCATCCAGATCCTGTGGTGTCAGTACCTCACGCTCGGCATGGACACGAGGCATCTTCCCTAGCAGCCAGGCCAGCGAGGCTTCGGGTCCCAACCAGTCGTCGCGCAGACGCAAAGCCAGCAGCGGCAGATCAAGTTCGGAGAGGCGCGCCTCGAAATCCACTGACACACCAGCTGCCGCATAGCGACCGGTACGGCCGCTGCGCGCCCAATCAGCAATCACGCTGCGTGCCTCGTTGCCGCCGAAACCGATCCGTCGCCCCGGCAAATAACCCATGAGACGGGCCAGCCACGGCGCGAGTACATAGGAAAGCCCAATCAGATAAGCCTGACGAAAACGCCGCCAATATGGCGAACCACTCGCTACCAACGCGATACCGGCATGTTCATGCGGATATAGGCTGGCATAAAGCGACGCGAGCTGACCGCCCAGACTGTGGCCGCCAAGCCAGCACGGCAGCCCCACAAAACGCTCGCGAGCGGCGGCGATGCCCGCCGGCAAATCGGCCTGCAGCAGTTCGCGATACGCCCAGTCGTTATTCCGCCCCGCCCGTTGATCGCTCGAGCCAATACCGCGCCATTCATGCAGTGTCACAGCGATACCACGTGCAGCCAGCGCCTCAGCCAAGGGCAGGTAGTGTTTCGCGGCAATGCCCATTGCCGGTAGCCAATAAAGCAGCCCTGCTGGCGCATGCAAAGGTGTTACCAGCAGCAAATCGGCTTTCGCGCCATCCGCGGCAATCACCGGAAGTATCGCGGAAACCCGTGGGCCGAAGACGGACGCCTGTGATTCCTGCACCGGACATTTCCAAGCAAATGAGATAACCCACAGGCTAGCGAAGTTGATTCAAGCCAGCTACACACCACAAGAAAAAGGGCCGGCTTGCGCCGACCCTTTTTGCCAAACTATGTTCTGAATTCAGGCTGGCACGACTTCATCGGCCTGCAGGCCTTTTTGGCCGTTGACCACCTTGAAGGTGACCTTCTGCCCCTCTTTCAAACTCTTGAAGCCACTACCCTGGATGGCACGGAAATGCACGAACACATCCGGGCCACTCTCCCTGCTAATGAAGCCAAAACCTTTGGCGTCGTTGAACCATTTGACAGTGCCTGTTTCACGATCCGACATGACTCACTCCGATTGACTCGATACTGAGACAAATCAGCCTCCCCTTTGGCCGACGACTTACTGGGCATGCAGGGAATCGGGTGAGGCGATGCGGGACTCTTGGAGCCGGACACCGGGGCACGCACGTGACCTGACAAACACAGTGGAATGAGCATAGCGGATTTTCTTAAATGCAAGTAGCTAATGGTCACAGTTAATGCGGCCGCCGCCTTGCATAAAAAAAGCCAGGCATTGCTGCCTGGCTTTTTTACGTACATCGGCGGATTAAATCAGGCCGCCTGAACCTCGTCAGCCTGCAGACCCTTCTGGCCCTGCACAACCTTGAAGCTCACCTTCTGGCCTTCCTGGAGGCTCTTGAAGCCATTGCCCTGGATAGCACGAAAATGCACGAAGACGTCGGGGCCGTTGTCACGGCTGATGAAGCCGAAGCCCTTGGCGTCGTTGAACCACTTGACGGTACCGATCTGACGATCAGACATGTAAATCACTCCATAAGGTTTTTAATGAGACTCGGCCAGCCCAACCGGGATAGCCGGCTTACTGGTGTGCAAGGAAACCCTAGGGGTGAGGCGATGTAGCAGATCGCTGATCAGCGGCATCGGGTCACAAAACTCTGGTGACCCCGGCAAACACAGTGCGGGAATGATACCCGCATCCCTGTGGAAAGGCGATTCTGGGGTTTTCCCCTGCTGAATGGGTTTACCGGCGGCGTTCAAAAAAAGCAGCCCCGACATCCTTTATTTCCCTTTACCGGCACTCGATTCAGCTTTTCTTTACGCGTCGCATTGTCTATTGCGCCTGCTTTCACGCAGCCCGACAAGGCTGCCCCAATCCATGCGGACATGCCCGTCCCGGGCCCGCCAGTCGAGGAGATCCACCATGTCCAGCCTGCCTTCACGCCTTGCTTTGATCATCCTGTCCGGTGGGCTTGTCCTGGCCGGCTGCGCCGACAAGACGACGCGCCCGACCACCACCTCGGCCACGAGCGGCAGTTCCTCGACCACCACCACCCAGGGCACCACTACCCGCAGCAGCGGCACCGCCGTCAGCAAGCCACGCCCGGCCAAGGCCGCCACACAGGCCCTGCCTGACAACACCGGCGTCCAGGCCTGCGACGACTACCTTGCCTCCTACATGGCCTGTCACCAGGCCGCAGGCATTTACGCCCCCGACCAGATCGAGGGTCGCTACGAGGCCATGCGCAATAGTCTGCTAAAGGACTCGCTGGACCCGACAATCCGTCCGCAACTTGAACGCCGCTGCACCTCGCTGGCCAGTCAGCTGCACCAGGCCCTACATGGCAAGGCCTGCGCGGCCGGCCCCGCGACAGCAACCAGCAGCGCGCAACCCTGAGCCGCTAACCCCGCCATAGCGCCCGCAGGGCCGATGCAATGCCGGAAGGCTGGCATCGGCCCAGGCGGACCTTCGGGGTGCCGTGCCACTGCGCGGTAGCGGCGATGGCCTCGGCCAGGGATGCCAGCAGCGACGGCGACGGCTCCACGCCGACTTCCAGGTGCAGTGACTTCACTTCGAACACACCTTCTATCCGATGCGCCTTGGCATCGAGACGCCCCACCAGGCTGCCGCAATGCAGAATCGGCAGGACGTAATAACCATAGCGCCGCTTGGGTGCCGGCACGTAGCACTCAATGGTGTATTCGAAGCCGAACATCGCCTGCACACGTGCGCGATCCCATACCAGCGGGTCGAACGGGGACAGCAACGTGGTATGCGTCGCGCGAAGCCGGCCCTGGGTAGCCTGCTGCAACAGGTCCGCATGATCGGCATGTACATAGGCCGGTACCTTCCAGCCATGCACCGACACCTTGAGCAACTCGCCTGAGGCGACCAGCGGCGCCAGCTCCTGCTCGGTCACCATAGGTTTCAGCCGGTAGTAGTCGGCGATCCAGCGCGCTTGCGTGATACCCAGCGCACGCACACTGTCGAGAATGAAGTGGCGACGTAGTGCGACGTGATCCAGCACCACCGCTGCTTCGTCCAGCGGCGGATCGAGCCGGGCGATGACGTTCTCCGCCAGGTCATACACGCGCTGGAAGCGCTCGCGTCGCGCCACCATCAAATCGCCCAGCGCGAACCACGCTTCCAGCCAGCGCTTCTCCGGCTTCCACGACCACCAGCCACTGGTGCCACGACCCTCACTCGCGAAATCGGCGGCGCGCGCCGGACCGGAGTCGCGAATGCGCTTCAGCAATCCATCCATGCCTTCACGCTGTTCGCGATGCATGCGCGCCGCATGGCGGTGTGCCCAATGTCCTTCACGCTGTCCGCGCCATGCGCGATGCCAGGCATAGTCGGTGGCGGTGACAAAGCAGGCTTCATGCGCCCAGCATTCCGCCAGCCGTCCTTGCGCCAGTGCCTCATCCAGCCACACCGGCTCGTAATCTCCCAGGCGCGAATGCAGTACCAGATAAGGACTACGCGCCACGACATGAATGGTATCGATCTGCAACAGCCGCATGCGCGCGATCGCATCCACTACATCGGCACGCTTCGCGCGCTTGCGCGGCGCACGCAGCAAACCTTGCGCCGCCAGTTGCATACGCTGTGCCTGCGACAGGCTAAGACTGATCGTTGGAGATGAAGCGAGAGACAACGATGACAAAGTCTTCACGTCATCAGGGCGCAAATGTTGTGCAGGCATTTACCCAGCCTTTGTTAGCGTGTCCACAGCGCGGGATGTACCGCGGCTCTAGCCGCTTTCGATTCCCACGCCTTCCGTCCTCGAGCCAGTCATTCTGGCATGGAGTATCGATGATGAAATCCCGCAAACCACTGTTGACCCTTCTCGTCTCCGGCTCGCTGTTGTTCGCCGGTACGCTGCTGGCGCAGAACCAGCCGATGTCACCGCCTCCACCGCCGCCGCCCACGCAGAACACGCCGCCTCCGCCGACACAGCAGGCTCCGATGACCGCGCCAGCACCGACTGGCCAGGCCAGCGCCAGCCCGCAGCAGGCCCAGGTCACCATCAACTCCAGTGTCCCGCCGGTGAAGGATGCCGGCCCGCCACCGGACTTCGCGCAGCTGTCGGGCGGCAAGGGTTACATCACGGAAGACGAAGCATCGGCTTACCCGCCACTGGCCAATGACTTCCTGCATGCGTCTGGTGGCAGCAAGCATCTGAGCAAGGCCGCCTATGCCCGCTGGTTGAAGCAGCGCTAAGCTTGCGGCACCTTTGACGCCGGCCGCGGTTCGCCGCGGCCGGCGTTTTCGTGTGCGGTGTTTCGTACGCGCCGATTCATACCGCCCGGATGGGCGCAACGTGGAGTACGCAATGACGCGACCGATCCTGCCGACGACGGCCGTGCTCGCGATGGCTTTCGCCAGCACCCTCAGCCACGCCCAGAATCCGGACCCGATGGATATCCGCGCGTGTACCGCGATCGAAACCGACGCACAACGCCTGGCCTGCTACGACCACGCTACCGGCCGGGTCAATCTGCCCGCAGCGCGGAAGAGAACAGATGCAACGGCTACGACGCCGAGCGTATTTGCCAAAGAGAAGGACACGCACGAAACCGCGCAGGTCGGCAATCCCGACGTGTCGCGCCCGCTTTCGTTGCTCGACTCTCGCTGGGAACTGTCGCCCGAGAGCAAGCTGGGCACTTACAACCTGCGCGGCTATAAACCGCTGTACGTCATGCCGATATTTGCCACCAGCAATCAGAACGACATGCCGCACAGCCCCAATCCGTTGAATACCGTCACCACGCCGCAGCCACTGCAGAACATCGAAACGAAATTCCAGCTCAGCCTGAAGACTAAAATCTGGCAGGGCGTGTTCGGCGACGCGGGCGATCTGTGGGTCGGCTATACCCAGTCCTCGCGCTGGCAGGCCTACAACAGCAAGCACTCCAGCCCGTTTCGAGAAACCAACTACGAACCCGAGGCCCTGCTGGTGTTCAACACCAACTACCAGATCGCTGGCTGGAACGGCCGACTGCTTGGCATCGGCTTCAACCATCAGTCCAATGGCCGCGGCGACCCTCTCTCGCGCAGCTGGAACCGTGTGATTGCCAATATCGGTCTGGAGCGCGACGGCTGGACAGTCATGCTGCGCCCCTGGTGGCGTGTTCCCGAAAGCGGCAAAGACGACAACAACCCGGACATTACCGATTACGTCGGCCGCGCCGATATGCAGATCGTGCGCGAATGGAACGGCCAGGAGTTCGGTCTGATGTTGCGTCACTCGTTGCGTGGCGGCAGCCGCAGCCACGGTGCCGGCCAGTTCACCTGGGCCTTCCCGATATCAGGCAACCTGCGCGGCTACATGGAGCTGTACAAGGGTTACGGCGAAAGCCTGATCGACTACAACCACAACGCCACTTACCTCGGCATCGGCGTCTCGCTGCTCGATTGGTATTGATCTTCGCAACGCAACAAAGCCTGGTGCTTAGCGCCACCAGGCTTTTTTTGTGCCGGTCAGAATCCTGAGCGTCTGCCCGCGCGCCAGCGGCAAACGACTCAACGGATGAAACATCGCATCACGCAACCGTGCCAGGTCATCGCGATCGGATTGGAACAACGGCGTCAGCCAGCGGCTCATCCTTTGATAGACCGCCAGATGATCGCGACGGCGACGGCGATAATCCTGTAGCGCGATATCCACACTCGGGCTGATCGTAAGCGCATCCGACAAGGCCTCGGCGTCCAGCAGCGCCATGTTCACGCCCTGCCCCAGTTGCGGGCTCATCGCATGCGCCGCATCACCGAGAAATACCAATCGGCCATGGATGGGCGTGCGCAGTACCACGTCGCGATAACGCGCGCGATGCAATTGATCGTGCGCTGTAACGTGCTCCAGCAGCGGCATGGCTTCGGGCCATAACGCCGCGACACGCTCACGCAAGCGTGACAGTCCGGCCGCGTCGAAAGCATCGACCTGCTCGCCCGGCAGGCTGAAATAAAAGGTAAGCCATTGGCCTTCGCGATCTGCTCGCTGCCCCACTGGCAGCAGCCCGATCATTTCGCGGGTACCGCCATAGCGTTGGCGCAGCTCAGTGCGATGTAGCCAATCTTCGGCCGGCAACAGACACCACAACGCACCCCAGGGATACACAGTCTGGCGGCGTACCTGCTGCGGCATGCTCTGACGCAGGCGCGAATGCGCGCCATCGGCCGCCACGATTAGATCGAACGGTCCATGCAGACCGCCCTGGCTGTCACGCAGGCATGTGCCATCCTCAGCTAACGATTCGATGCAGATGCCGGTATGGATGCGCGAGGCATCGACATAGGCGTCGCGCAACAGGGTGAACAGACTGCCGCGCGTCAGCCCAAGGCCAAAACAATCCGGTGCGTGATCGGCATAGCGCATATCCATCACGCGCCTACTGTGGCGATTGACACCATGCAGACGTTCGATGCGCTGGCCCCGCACCAGCGCCTGCTCGTGCAACCCCAGCCGGGCCAGCACGCCCAGCCCCGTCGGTTGCAGCAGAAATCCCGCGCCCACCGGCCCCGGTGCGGCGGCTTGCTCATACACGCTCAACGCGTGGCCTTGCCCGGAAAGAAACAGGGCGGCCGCCTGACCGGCGGCGCCATACCCCACGATGGCTATGCGCAAGCGTTCCCGCATGATGGCGGCTCGATCCTTGAGTGGCGACTCCGCGGGAGCCGCTTAACGTGGGTGTCGCGCCGATCCGGTCGGACCGGCGCGATCAGCGGCCTCAGTGGTGATGGCCACCTTCGCCGTGCACGTGGCCGTGCTCGATTTCTTCTTCGCTGGCGTCACGCACTTCGGTCACTTCGATGGCGAAGTGCAGGGTCTTGCCGGCCAGCGGGTGATTGCCGTCGATATACACCTTGTCGGCATCGACCTTGGTCACCGTGACATTGATGACGCCCTGCGGGCCGCGGCCCTGGAACTGCATGCCCGGCTGGATATCGTCCACGCCCTGGAAGGCATCGCGTGGCACTTCTTGCATCAGCTCGGCGTGATGCACGCCGTAACCCTCTTCAGGCACCACGTCTACCTTGAACTGGTCGCCGGCCTGACGGCCTTCCATCGCCTTCTCCAGACCGGGCACGATCTGACCGGTGCCATGCAAGTAGGTCAGCGGCTCACGACCCTCAGAGCTATCGAGGACCTGACCCTGGTCGTCGGTCAGCGTGTAGTGGAAAGAGGCGACGGAGCGCTCGGCAATCTGCATGATCTTCTCGCAAGTACGGGTGGGACCGGCCGACGCCGGCGTGTGGCTACAAGCCTAACATCCATGGCAAGCGTTGCCGAAGAGTCGGCGCCATGCGCCGTGCCAGAATGGCCCGCCTTTCACCGTCCACGCCCATGTCTCCGATACTCGACGCCTGGCGCCATCGGCCTACCCATCAGCGGGTCTGGGCGATGGCCGTGCCGATGATTCTGTCCAACCTGACTGTGCCGCTGGTGGCACTGGTCGACAGCGCGGTGGCGGGTCATTTGCCGCAGACCCAGGACCTCGGCGCCGTAGCCGTGGGCAGCGCGATCTACGCCCTGCCAGTATGGAGCCTGGGGTTTCTACGCATGGGCACCACCGGCTTTGCGGCCCAGGCCAGCGGAGCGGGCGATAGCGCGGCCCTGCGCACTGTGCAGGCACAGGCGTTGTTGCTGGCCGCCGTGCTCGGCGCGGTGGTCGGCGCCCTGATGCTGCCACTGCTGTCATGGCTGATCGGGCAGATGCATTCCACGCCATCGCTCGCCGCACGCAGCCTGGATTACCTGCATATCCGCTTGCTGGGATTGCCCGCAGCCTTGCTCAATTACGCACTGGCCGGCTGGTTTATCGGTGCGCAGCACGCCCGCACCACGCTGGCTTTGCTGCTGGTCACCAACGTCGCCAACATCGCACTCAACCTCGGTTTTGTGCTCGGCCTTGGCTGGGGCGTGCCGGGTATCGCGCTGGCTTCGGCCTGCGGCGAATGGCTCGGTGCCATCTATGGCTTGTGGTGCGCGCGACGCGCAGTGCGTGGCCTGGCCGGACAGATCGACTGGCGCGCCATGCGCGGCTTCGCCCACTGGCGTCCGCTGCTGATGGTGAATCGCGACATCTTTCTGCGCACGCTGGCGCTGGAAGGCGTGTTCTTCAGCCTGTCCCTGCTGGGTGCGCGACTGGGCGATGCCACCGTCGCCGCCAACGCCTTGCTGTTGAACGGCCTGATGCTCACCGCGTTCGGCCTGGACGGACTCGCCAATGCCGTGGAAGCCCTGTGCGGACACGCCATCGGCGCGCGCGACCGCCTGGCGTTACGACGAGCACTAGTGGTGGCGGGCGGCTGGTCTTTGTTCGGCAGTATCGGCTATGCATTGCTCTTCGCGCTTGCAGGACACTGGTTCATCAATCTGCAAACCAGCCTGCCCGAAGTGCGCGAAACCGCCTACCGCTACCTGCCCTGGCTATCCGTATTACCCGTGGTCGCGGTGTGGAGCTATCTGCTGGATGGTTTGTTCATCGGCGCCACGCGGGCACGCGAGATGCGCGACGGCATGCTGTTATCGGTGCTGCTATTCGTACTGCTGGCGTGGCTCGCGCGCGGCTGGGGCAACCATGGTTTGTGGCTGGCGTTTCTCGCCTTCATGGCGATGCGCGGCCTGAGTCTTGGCCTGATCGGCTGGCGCCTGCGCCAGCGACAGGCGTGGCTGCCGGAAAGCGTTCACGCCATACTGCCACCATGAAAGTCATGCCGCTGGGACGCCGTTGCCTGCTGCTTGCCGCAGCCGCACTGTCGCTGCCGATCGCAGCACTGGCCGCGCAAGATGCGCCGGTACAGAGCGCACAGGATCTGGCTACACGGATCGACGCGCACATCCGCCAGCCGCGCTTTTCAGGTGCCAGTTGGGGCATCGCCGTGGTGTCGCTGGACAATGGCCGTACGCTCTACGCGCACAACGCGGATCAGTTATTTCAGCCCGCCTCCACGGCAAAGCTGTTCACCGCCGCGCTGACGCTGAGCGAAGTCGGTGCCGATTACCGCATTCCCACGCGCGTACTGGCCAGTGACAAACTACGCAGCGGCACGCTGGACGGTCCGCTGATTCTCTACGGCATGGGTGACCCCACGCTGGGTGCGGATGCCTCCACCGCGAACTGGGCCGACCAGCTGGCGAAGCAAGTCGCCGAACATGGCATCCAGCGCGTCAAAGGCGACCTGATCGCCGACGACAGCTATTTCGCCAGTCCGCCAATGGGCTCCGGCTGGGAGGCGATCGATCTGCAAAGCTGGTTCGCCGTACCTACTTCCGCACTGAGCGTGCAGGAGAACCAGGTCGATGTGACGATCACGCCGGCAGCGCGTGAAGGCCGCCCCGCCATCGTGGCGCTGGATCCAACCGGCGCCGTGCCGAGCGTGGTGAACCGCATGACCACGGGCGCACCGCAGCTGCGCAACGACATCAATCTTTATCGCGCGCCCGGCGACAACACGCTGTATGCCTTTGGCAGCATCGCTGCGCGCGCGCCTGCGCAACGCTTCAAGCTGGCGTCGTTCGATCCCGCCCTGCTCGCAGGCGATCAATTGCTGAAAGCGCTGGCGCGACATGGTGTCCGCATTCAAGGCCGGCTTCGCGCATTGCACTGGCCGCAGAGCAGCGAGAGCCTGCACGCGAACACGTCGACGGTCGCCGAAGTACTGTCGCCACCAGTAGCCGAGATTCTGCAACGTGGCCTCAAGCGCTCGCAAAACCTCTATCTGCAAAACCTGCTGCTGATTGCCGGCGTGCGCGCGCAGACCGATGCCATGCAAGGACCATCACCACCCAGTGGCTTTCTCACCACCGAGAACTGGGGCATCCGCGGCCTGCGCCAACTGCTCGAGCGCATGGGCGTCGCACCCACGGCCACACTCATCGAGGAAGGCACCGGCCTGTCGCGCCGCGATCTGAGCACGCCGAATGCGATGGCGCGTCTGCTGACCTTCCTCGCCTCGCAGTCCTATGCCACCACCCTGCGCCAGGCGCTACCCCTGGCCGGCGTCGACGGCACCCTGCAATGGCGTATGCGCAATACCCCGGCCGAAAACAACGTACAGGCCAAGACCGGCAGTATGAACCTGGTGCATAGCCTCGCCGGCTATGTCACCACCGCGGGCGGCGAGCGGCTGGCCTTCGCCATCATGCTCAACAACTACGACCCACCGCCGGGCTCACCCGGCGCGAGTCGCGACATCGACGCCATCGCCGTGATGCTGGCCGGCCTGCGCACCGGCGCACCGCAGCCGGCGGCAGCGCAGGCCAGCGCCAATCAGCCGGTCAACTGAGCGGCCAGATCCTTGCCGATCTTTTCGGGTGTATCAGTGGGCGCATAGCGCTTTACCACTTCGCCCTCGCGGTTGACCAGGAACTTGGTGAAGTTCCACTTGATCGACTCGCTGCCCAGGATGCCCTTGCCCTCGCTCTTCAACCACTTGTAGAGCGGGTGGGCCTTGTCGCCGTTCACCTCGATCTTGGAGAAGACCGGGAAGCTGACGTCATAGCTGGTGCTGCAGAAGTTCTTGATCTCGGCCTCGTCGCCCGGCTCCTGATGGCCGAACTGGTCGCAGGGGAAACCGAGCACCACCAGACCCTGATCCTTCTGGGCGCGCCACAAGGCTTCCAGGCCGGTGTACTGCGGGGTGAAGCCGCACTTGGAGGCGACGTTGACGATCAGCATGGCCTTGCCACGCCATTCGCTGAGCGAGCGCTCGTTGCCGTCGATATCCTTTGCACTGAAATCGTAGACCGTGGTCATGGCCGAGCTCCGCTGTTGGTCGGCTGACGAGTCTACGCCAAGGGCAAGGGAACCTGGCATAGAATGCCCGTCCCGGTCACTGTCCAAGGCCCGTCGTGATCCGCTTTGTCGATGTCCACAAGTCCTACCGCGTCGACGGCAAGGACCTTCCCGCTCTGCAGCCCTTCAGCCTGGACATCGCCGATGGCGAGGTGTTCGGCATCATCGGGCATTCCGGCGCGGGCAAGTCCACGCTGATCCGTTTGATCAACCTGCTGGAGCGCCCCAGCGGCGGCCGCATCCTGATCGGCGAGACCGACATGACTGCGCTGGGCGATGCCGAGCTGCGCGCACAGCGCCTGCGCATCGGCATGATCTTCCAACACTTCAACTTGCTGTCCTCGCAGACGGTCGCCGACAACATCGCTTTCCCGCTGCGCCTGGCCGGCGAGCGCGACGCGGCAAAGATCCGCACCCGCGTGGATGAACTGCTGCAACGTGTCGGCCTGACCGAGCATGTCAACAAGCACCCGTCGCAGCTTTCGGGTGGCCAGAAGCAGCGCGTGGGCATCGCCCGCGCGCTTGCCAATCGGCCGTCCATTCTGCTGTGCGACGAAGCCACCAGCGCACTCGATCCACAGACCACCGCCTCGGTGCTGGAACTGCTGGCCGAGATCAACCGCGAACTGAAACTGACCATCGTCCTGATCACGCATGAGATGGACGTGGTGCGCCGCGTGTGCGACCGCGTGGCGGTGCTGGACGCGGGCCGCATCGTCGAGCATGGCTCGGTGGCCGACGTGTTCCTGCATCCCACGCATCCCACCACGCGACGCTTCGTCAACGAAGCATTGCCGGAAGAAGCAGCCGGCGAGCACGCGTTGTATGCGCACATCCCCGGCCGCATCCTGCGCCTGTCGTTCCGCGGCGAAGCCACCTGGACGCCTGCGCTGGGTCGCGTGGCACGCGAAACCGGTGTGGATTTCAACATCCTTGCCGGCCGCGTCGACCGCATCAAGGACCTGCCCTATGGCCAGCTCACCCTCGCCATGCAGGGCGATGGCGTGGACGCCGCGCTCGCCACGCTGCGCGAAGCCGGCATCGAAATCGAGGAGCTTGCGCGATGACCGCCCCTTTCCTGCAAAACCTATTTCCCAACATCGATGACTGGGCGGAGATCGGCCATGCCTGCATCGATACTCTGCTCATGCTCGGCGGATCGCTGCTGCTTACCGTACTGATCGGCCTGCCGCTCGGCGTGCTGCTCTATCTCACCGGCAGGGGGCAGCTGCGCGCGATGCCGAAGTTGTACGCCGCGCTGTCGCTGGTGGTGAATGTGTTGCGCTCGATTCCCTTCATCATTCTGATGATCGTGCTGATGCCGCTGACCTATATCCTGGTTGGCACCAAGCTCGGCATCCGCGGTGCCATTCCGCCCCTGGTGATCGGTGCCGCGCCGTTCTTCGCTCGCCTGGTGGAAACCGCCTTGCGCGAAGTGCAGCAAGGCGTGATCGAAGCAAGCCAGGCGATGGGCGCCAGCACCTGGCAGATCGTGCGCCATGTACTGCTGCCCGAGGCACGCGGCGGTTTGATCGCCGGCACCACCGTCACTGCCATCGCACTGGTCGGCTATACCGCCATGGGTGGCGCCATCGGTGCGGGCGGCCTGGGCGACCTGGCCTACCGCTACGGCTATCTCAGCTACAAGTCCGACTACATGTTGGTCACAGTCGTCTTGCTGATCGTGCTGGTACAGCTGCTGCAAATGCTCGGCGACCGCATCGTGGCGCGCTATACCCGGCATTAAAGCCCCCTGTAGGAGCCCACCCTGTGGGCTCCTACCATCAAGCAGACGCCTTGTTTTGCATCCGGCGGTATGGATGGCTATTCTGGCGCACCGCACCAAGGCCCGTCGCCATGAAGAAGCTGCTCGTTGCTCTCGCCGCCCTGTTTGCGCTGGCCGGCTGCTCGTCCTCCAACTCCGGCAGCAGCAGCGACAGCCAGAAACTCGTGGTGGCCGCCACCGCCGTACCCCACGCGGAGATTCTCAAGCAGGTCAAGCCGCTGCTGGCAAAGGAAGGCATAGATCTGGAGATCAAGGTCTTCGCTGATTACGTGCAGCCGAACACGCAGGTGGCCGAGAAGGCGATCGACCTCAACTACTTTCAAACCAAGCCCTATCTGGACGAATTCAATCGCCAGCGCGGTACCCAGCTGACCATCAT
The DNA here is from genome assembly GCF_900114495.1 of Dyella sp. OK004. Taxonomy (GTDB): domain Bacteria; phylum Pseudomonadota; class Gammaproteobacteria; order Xanthomonadales; family Rhodanobacteraceae; genus Dyella_D. The sequence continues at coordinate 252,018 of NZ_FOZI01000002.1, forward strand.
CACCGGCGTGCATATCGAGCCGTTCGGCGCGTACTCGCGCAAACTCAAGAGCATCGACCAGTTGCCGGACGGCGCCACCGTCACCTTGCCCAACGACCCGAGCAACAACAGCCGCGCCCTGCTCCTGTTGGCGCGCCACGGCCTGATCACGCTCAAGGATCCGAACGACGAGCTGGCGACGCAGAAGGACATCACCGCCAACCCGAAGCATTTCAAGTTCCGCGAACTGGAAGCCGCCATGCTGCCGCGCACGCTGGACGAAGTGGACCTGGCTTTGATCAACACCAACTACGCGCTGGCCGCCGGACTCAACCCGACCAAGGACGCACTGTTGATCGAAGGCAAGGACTCGCCCTACGTGAACTATCTGGTCGGCCGTCCCGACAACAAGGACGACCCGCGCGTACAGAAGCTGGCCAAGGCGCTGACCAGCCCGGAAGTGAAGGCTTTCATCGAGCAGAAATACCAGGGTGCCGTGCTGCCGGCGTTCTGAATTCCATCAGCGCATGCAGAAAAAAACGCCGGGCATTGCCCGGCGTTTTTGTTTACCTGTCAGGCGGCTTCGTCCACCGGCTGGGGAATTTCGAACACCTGCCGCAGGTAGGTTACGTAAGCCTTGTCCTCGCACATGTTCTTTCCGGGTGAGTCGCTGATCTTCGCCACCGGCTGGCCGTTGCAACGGACCATCTTGATGACGATGTTGAGCGGCGTCGGCCCCACGTCATTAGTGAGATTAGTGCCCACGCCGAAAGCCAGCAGGCAGCGCTCGCGGAAGTGCGTGTACAGCTGCATCACCTTGGGAATGTCCAGGCCATCGCTGAACACCAATACCTTGCTGCGCGGGTCGACGCGGTTCGAACGATAGTGCGCCAGCACGCGCTCACCCCAGGCGAAGGGATCGCCCGAATCATGCCGGGTGCCGTCGAACAGCTTGCAGAAATACATATCGAAATCGCGCAGAAAGGCGCTCAGGCCATACACGTCAGATAGCGCGATACCGAGGTCGCCGCGGTATTCCTTGGCCCAGGTTTCCAACGCCGCCACCTGCGAATCGCGCAGGCGCGGACCCAGCGCCTGATGTGCCTGCAGATATTCGTGCGCCAGCGTACCCAGCGGCGTCAGGCCCAGCTTCCATGCCAGCCATACGTTGCTGGTGCCGGCGAGCTGCGGCCCGAGCGTATCGCGCAGGGTGGTCGCCACTTCCTGATGCCACAGGCGCGAGAAACGCCGGCGCGAACCGTAATCGGCGACCCTGCAACCCTCGTAGCCGGGCGTGTCGCGCAGCAAGGCGATCTTGTCCTTCAGGCGCCGCCGCCCTTCCGCCATATCCAGCCCCGGCTGGGTGTTGCGGAAGTACACCTCGTTGACAATGGAAAGCAGCGGCACCTCGAACAGAATGGTGTGCAGCCATGGCCCGACGATGCGTATCTCGATCTCGCCGTTGCCGCTTACCGCAGGCGTGATCTCCACATACTTGGCATTGAGCTGGAACAGCCCGAGAAAGTCGACGAAATCGCTCTTGATGAAACGCCAGCTGCGCAGATAGTCCAGCTCCTCCGGCGTAAAGCGCAGACGGCACAAGGCATCCAGCTCGGCGCGAATCTCATCGATGTAAGGCACCAGATTCACGCCGGGGTTGCGGCACTTGAAACGGTACTCGACCTGCGCGGCCGGATAGTGGTGCAGCACCACCTGCATCATCGAGAACTTGTACAGGTCGGTGTCGAGCAGCGAAGTGATGATCATCGGTGACTCACGCGGGAGGGAAGCACACGCCATGGTGTGTTCCATTGATTATCCGCGTGCCATGCCTGTTTACGCGAGCCCGAAAAAGTAAAAACCCCGGTAGCCAGGGGAGTAGCTACCGGGGTTCTGTCAGGCCGTCCCCCACAAAGAGGGGGAGAAAAGGGGGCGGCCCCCGACAACGCGAAACAACTACGTCATCTCATGTCGCCTCACGGCGATACGGGTAGTTAGTGTGGTCGCCGCGATACAAGTTCAAGGGCGTCCCGGAACGGTTCAGCTTTCTGCCAGCTTGGCTCATCGCCACTTACAATGCCGCGGTTTCCGCCGGAGTCCGCCATGCCCCTGCTGCGTTGTCTATGCCTGATCATCCTGATGGTCGCCCTGCCCGCCGGCGCCGCCGAACTCAAGCTTGATCTCGGGCATGGCGCGAAGACGCTCGATAGCGCGCAATTAACCGCCCGCAAAGACGCCCGTAACATCGCCATTCCCGACGACGTTGCCTATCACCGCGCCATGACCTATCGCGCGGTGCCGCTGAAAACGCTGCTTGCCGGCATCGACCCGAACGACCACCTGCAGTTCGTCGCCAACGACGGCTTCGCCGCGGAAATCCCGGCCGCGCTGATCCTCAATGCGCATGGCGCCGAAGCCTGGCTGGCCATGGAAGACCCAACCCACCTCTGGCCGATTCTGCCCGGAAAAAATGTCAGCGCCGGTCCGTTCTATGTCGTGTGGATACGGCCGGAAGCCAACGGCATCGGCCCGGAACAATGGCCTTATCAGCTCGCAGCGATCCGCAAGCAGGAAGACATCGCCGCACGTTTTCCGGCCATCGTGCCCGCGGCATCGCTGCCGGCGAACAGCCCGGTCCGTCATGGCTTTGAAGTATTCCAGCGCAACTGCTTCGCCTGCCACACCCTCAACGGCGAAGGCGATGCACGGCTCGGACCGGATCTGAATATCCCGCACAATCCCACCGAGTACCTGCGCGCCGATCTGCTGCGCGCCTATGTGCGCGATCCGCAGTCACTGCGCCATTGGCCGCAGGCCAAGATGCCGGGTTTCAGCACCAGCGTGCTGAGTGAGAGCGACCTGGATGCCCTGCTGGACTATCTGCGCCACATGTCCGACCGCAAACACACCCCGTAGGAGCGCACCCCGGATCGAGCCGGGGCAGGCTCTGTGCGCGACCGTCCTTGAGATGACGCTAACGCGCCGTGTCGCCCACAGCCTGGGCTCCTACCTGCAACAGGTCGGCACCACGGTTGTAGACCTCCATATCCAGCAGCCCCTGCTCGCGCGCCACCAGCACCGGCACCAGCATCTGGCCGGTGACATTGGTCATGGTGCGCATCATGTCGAGTACGCGATCGATCGCCACCAGATAGCCGATACCTTCCACCGGCAGGCCCGCCGAACTCAGCACCAGCGTCACCATCACGGTCGCGGTACCCGGCACGCCCGCCGTGCCGAACGAACCCAGCACCGAAGCCAGCAGAATCACGAAATACTGCGTGGGCTCCAGATGCAGGCCGAAATACTGCGCCACGAAGATCGAGCTGATCGCAGGATAGATCGCGCCGCAGCCATCCATCTTGATGCTCGCGCCGAGAGGCACGGCAAAGGCGGCGTATTCAGGCGCCACGCCCAGATTCTGCGTCACGCTACGCAGCGCCACCGGCATCGAGGCGAAACTGGATGACGAGGTAAAGGCCACTTGCATCGCCGGCAGCACGCCGCGGAAAAACCGGCGCGGACTCAAACCGTGCGTCAGTAGCAGGCCGCCATAAACCAGCAGGATCTGCACGCCGCAGGCGAGATACAGCGCCAGCACAAACTTGCCCAGCGGCAACAGCTTCTCGAAACCGTAGCCACCCACCAACGCCGCAATCAAGCCGAAGGTACCGATCGGCGTCACTTCCAGCACGAAGCGCGTGACCTGGATCATCGCGTCGTTGGCTTCACCCAGCAGTGCGCGCAGGCGCGCGGACTTCTCACCGATCTTCACCAGGGCCAGGCCCAGTAGGCCGGCAAAGAAAATCACCTGCAGAATCTTGCCTTCGGTCAGCGCCTTGAACGGATTGGTTGGCACCACGTCGAGCAGCACCTTCACCGGTGAAGGCACTTCTTTCACCTTGTAGTCGCTTGCCATCGCCAGCTCACCCACGCCCAGACCGGGATTGGTGAGATGCGCCACCAGCAAGCCCACGCCTACCGCCAGCGTCGCGGTGATCGCGAACCAAAGAAAGGTGCGCCCACCCAGCGCAGCCATGCGCTGCACGCCATGCAAGCTGGCCACACTGTTGACCACGGCGAAGAACACCAGCGGTACGGCGATCATCTTGATCAGCGCGATATACACATCGCCCAGCGGCTGGAACCAGGTCACCGACGACGGTCCGCACAACCAGCCCACCAGCGCGCCCAGCACGAAGCCCGCAAGCACACGCTTCCAGAAACGAATGCCTAGCCACCAGGAAACCAGCCTCACTGCCCTGCTCCAACCGCGCGAAAGGCTCCGACCTTACACCGGGAACAGCCGTCCATACGGCTAAATCGCAACACAGCGTTCGCGAAGGCGAACGATCAATCGCCGCGACGGGCGACATCGGCCCCGGCTGCCAACCGCTTAAGGGCCTGATCCCGCTGCGACTTAGGCAGCTGCCCGAGCCGACGCACCCCGGCGTAGAACACTGGCCACTGCCCGCCGCCCTGGCAGAACAACGCGGCGAACGCGGGCTTCCATTGATCGTAGAGACCAAACGGCAGCAGCCGTGCGTTATTGATCGGGGCAGCCACCCACGCGTCATAGCGATGCTGCTTCGGCCACCCCTGATCGCGCCACACCTCGTAGCGCTGGCGGAAATCGGCGATCTCACGCTGCTTGCCCGCCTCCATGGCTGCTTCGTCGCCCCCGCCGGCATACCGCTTCTTGAGCCGGTCGCGCAGGTCCAGCACCAGCTGGGTGAAAGCATCGTCCATCGCCTGAGCCTCGCCATCCTGCGGCGGCAACCCGCGCGACGTGCGCCATTCGCGCAGGCCCTGCTCCTGTACGAAGCTGGCGAAAGATTCGTTGAAGGCGCTGTCGTCCTTCACGTAGATCAGCTGATGGGCCAGCTCGTGGAAGATCGTGCCGGCCAGTTCGTCGTCGTCCCAGCGCAGCATGCTGCTGAGGATCGGGTCGGCGAACCAGCCCAGGGTGGAATACGCTGACACGCCGCCCACGTAGACATCGTCGCCACCGGCCTTCAGCCGCGCCGCTTCGGCCCTTGCCTTGGCTTCATCGAAATAGCCCCGGTAGGCCACGCAACCGGCGACGGGGAAACAATGCCGCACCGCCTCCACCGAATAGCGCGGCGTGGCAAATACGTTCCACACCACGTAAGGACGGTGCAAGTCGACATAGCGGGTATAGCTGCGGTTGTCCGGCAGCCCGAGTTCCCGCGAGGCGAAACGCCTTGCCTGCTGCGACAACTCAAGACGACCCGCCAGCTTTTGATCGGTGACCGGGTCTGCCACCACCTTCTCCACCGAGCGTTGCCGCAACACCAGCTCGCTCTGCCCGCGCGCCACATGCGCGTAATAACACCCGGATAGCAAAAGGCTCACCGCCGTGACAGCGATGAGCCTTGCGAGCCCTTGTAGCGGCATGGGAAGAACCATGCCGCGATTGTGCCGGCCTCAGTGCCCGCGGTCACCCCAGTGCCCGTCATGCCCACCATGCCCGTCGCGACCGCCACTCCAGTTGCCCCGGTGACCACCGTCGCCCCGGCCGCGCCAGCCGCCATTACCGCCTCGCCAGCCGCCGCGATCCCAATGACGGTCACCGTCGCGCCAGCGCGATCCGCCGTACCACGCGCCACCGATACCTACCGTCACCGGCGGCCCGTAACAGCAGCCGTAGTAACCACCGTAGTAGCCCGGCGCGTAATAACCGTCGTCATACACCACGGTGGATCGGCTGCCGTAATAGGCATCGCCCGCATAGGTGGAGCTGCGGACGTAGCTGTAGCCCGGATCGTAATAACAGCCCGACAGCGCCGCGGTGGCGACAACCAGAGTCAGGCCGGCAAGCAGACGTTTCATGACACACCCCAGTTGGGATCACGTCATCACGCTAGGCCCGGCGCGTTGAATGCGCACTGAGTGCAAACTTACCGGCCGGCGGGCATTTACTCGCCAGCCATCTCGTTGCCTGGATCAGAAGCGCGGCTGCGAAAGCTGGGCCAGGAAGTGCGAAATAATGTCCGGGCGGATTATCACGGTAAACGCAATACCGAACGCCGCTCCCCACAAATGCGCACTGTGATTGACGTTGTCACGCGCCTGGCGGTCCATGTAGATCGAATAGGCCACGTAAAGCACCGCATAGATGATCGCCGGCATGGGGATCACAAAGACGATGATGCGCGACCACGGCGCCAGCAGGATGTAGGCAAACAGCACCGCCGACACCGCTCCGGAAGCACCCAGGCTGCGGTAGTTCGGGTTATGTCGGTTCTGCAAATAGGTCGGCAGGATCGATATGACCAGCGCGCCGATATAGAACAGCGCAAAACCCATGGTGCCCAGCTGCGTGCTGTAAAACCCCTCCATCACGCGCCCAAAGAAAAACAGCGTGATCATATTGAACAGCAAGTGCCCGAAATCCGCGTGGATCAGCCCGTAGGTCACCAGCCGGTGGTATTCGCGCTGCTTCTCGATCGCGGGCGGCCACAGGATCAGGTCGTCCATCAGGCGGCGATTGTTGAACGCCATGAACGAGACGATGCAGGTGATGGCGATGATGAGCAAGGTGATCAGCATGTACGTTTCCCCTGTAAGGCAGGCGGGCATCTTGGCCGCACGGCCTGCGCTTGTCGACCTCACCGCCGTCACCAAGCCGAGTATGATGCGCGGCTTCCGCGCTTTCCCCCGCGACTATCACCGCTTCCATGCCCCCCATTCGCTATTTGCATCTGGACGTCTTTGCCGCTTCTTACGGCGGCGGCAATCATCTCGGCGTCGTGACCGACGCCACCGGCTGGAGCGACGCGCAAATGCAGCGCTTCGCCCGCTGGGCCGACCTGGTCGAAACCACCTTCCTGCTGCCGCCAAGCGACCCCAAGGCCAGCTATTGCGTGCGTATCTTCACGCCGCAGAAGGAAATTCCCTTCGCCGGCCATCCCAGCATCGGCAGCGCACACGCGGTGCTCGAATGCGGCCTGGCCACCCCGCGCGACGGCCTGCTGTGGCAGGAGTGCGGCGCCGGTGTGCTGCCGATCCGCATCGAGGGTGAGGGCGCGACACGCCAGCTGTTGCTGCAATCGCCCAAAGCCACGGTGGAAAAGACCGGCTCGGATGCACATCCCCTGCTCGGCGCGGCCCTGTCCGGTATCGAGCTAGGCAAATTGCCGCCGGCCTACGTCGCCGGCGGCCGCCACTGGTGGCTGGCCGAATGCGCCGACGAGGCCAGCCTGCGCGCCTGGCAGCCCGACCATGCCGCCATCGGCGCCCTGGCCAGGGCCACCGACAGCCTGGGCCTGTGCGCCTTCGCACGCAGCAGCCACGCGGATTACCAGCTCGTGGTGCGCGCCTTCCCGGCCGGCGTCGGCATTGTGGAAGATCCCGCCTCCGGTGCCGCCAACGGCCTGATCGCGGCTTATATCGCGCACGCCGAGCCGCAAGGTCCGCTCGCTGCCGGCTACACCGTGAGCCAGGGCCGCGAGATAGGCCACGACGCCAGCCTGCTGGTGCACATCATCGATGGCGTGGTGTGGATCGGCGGACGCACGCATACCGTGATCGACGGCCGCCTGAACTGGAACGGCGACGCTTGAACGCCGGTGCGCAGATCTGGGTCGACGCCGACGCCTGCCCGGTGGCGATCAAGGAAATCCTGTTCCGCGCCGCCGAGCGCGAGCAGGTTTCGGTCACCCTGGTCGCCAACCAGTTCCTGCGCACACCGCCCTCGCGTTTTGTCCGCTCGCTGCAAGTGCCCGGCGGTTTCGACGTGGCGGATAACGAGATCGCCCAGCGCGTCACGGCGGACGACCTGGTGATCACCCAGGATATTCCGCTAGCCGCGCAGGTGATCGCCAAGGGTGCACTCGCCATGCATCCGCGCGGCGAGCTGTACACGCGCGACACCATTGCCCAGCGACTGGGCATGCGTAACTTTATGGAAGAACTGCGCGGCGCCGGCGTAGATACCGGTGGACCCGCGGCCTTCCATGCGCGCGACAAGCAGGCCTTCGCCAATCAGCTCGACAGCTGGCTCGCCCGCTTGCGTCAGGCGCGCAAGGCCTGAAGAAAACCTGTAGGAGCGCACCCTGTGCGCGATGGTTTTTGCGATGACGCGAAGAAACGCGCGACCCTTGCGAGTCGTTTCGCGCACAGGGTGCGCTCCTACAAAGCGCTCAGCGATCCAGGCCGGCGCGACGCGCGGCGACAGTCGCCAGTGCTGCCCAATCCACGTCTTCATCGCCGGCCGCCAGGGTCTCCAGCAGGCTGTCCCGCAGCACGCTGGCGAATGGCAACGGCACGCGCGCGGCATCGCCAGCCGCAAGCGCCAGATTGATGTCCTTGTAGCCCAGTGGCAACGCGAAACCCGCCGGCTTGAAGCGCTGCTCGGCAATCAGCTGTCCGTAACCCTTGTAAACCGGGGTGGCAAACAACGTACCCGTCATCAGCCCAAGGAAGTCCGCCGCCTCGACGCCATGCGCACGGGTCAGCGCCACCGCCTCGGCCATGCTTTCGATGGCGGCGCCGATCATGAAGTTGCCAGCGATCTTCACTACGTTGGCGCGCTCGGGCTCCTCGCCCATCGGCCAGATGCCGCCGGCCATCGCCTCCAACAACGGACGCACGCGTTCGAGCACGGCCGCCTTGCCACCTACCACGATATTCAACTTGCCGGCCGCAGCCACATCCGGACGGCCAAACACCGGCGCGGCGAGATAATCCAGGCCGCGCTCCGCATGCGCTGCCGCCAACTCTTTCGCCAGCGCCACAGACACCGTCGCGTGATTCACGTGCACGGCACCGCGATCCATCGCGTCGAGCAAGCCGCTATCAAGTATCACCTCACGCACCGCGCGATCATTCGCCAGCATGCTGAAAAGCACGTCGCCTTGCGCAGCACGATCGGGCGTACGGGCCAGCTTCGCGCCCAGCGACACCAGCGATTCGGCGGCCTGCGGCGAACGGTTCCACACCGTCACCGCATGTCCCGCCTTGATCAGGTTGCTGGCCATGGCACTACCCATGGCGCCAAGACCGATGAATCCGACTTTCATGCGCATACCTCGTTCGTCGCCAAGCACATCATGGTGCTCTACCTGGGGTGCATGGCACGTGGATTCAAACCACCTGCCCCGCCGCCTGCCCCGAAGCCCATGCCCATTGGAAGTTGTAGCCGCCGAGCCAGCCGGTGACATCCACTACTTCGCCGATGAAATACAAACCGGGCACCAACTTCGACTGCATCGTGCTCGACGACAGTCCGTCGGTATCGATGCCACCCAGCGTGACCTCTGCTGTGCGATAGCCTTCGGTGCCGCTGGCGACGATCGGCCAGTCATGCAATTGCGCGGCGATCTGGTTGAGTTCCGCGTCGCGGTACTGCTTCATCGGCCGGCTCTCGAACCACAGCTCGCACAAACGCTGCGCGAGCCGCTTGGGCAAGGCATCGGCCAACACGTTCTTCAGCTCCATCGCCGGCCGTGCGGCGCGTTGTGCGTTGAGCCAGTCGGCCATATCCAGCTCGGGCAGCAGATCGATACGCAGGTCATCGCCCGGCTGCCAGTACGAGGAAATCTGCAGAATTGACGGCCCGCTGACGCCACGATGCGTGAACAACAGGCCGGCGCGGAACGAATGCTTGCCTACGCGTGCCGACACCTGCGGCAACGCCACACCGGCGAGATCCTGGTAACGCTCCTGATGCTTGCCGCTCAAGGTCAGCGGCACCAACCCCGCACGCGTAGGCAACACCTGATGCCCGAACTGCCGCGCCAGTTCGTAGCCGAAGCCAGTGGCGCCCATGCTGGGAATCGACAGACCACCGGTCGCGACCACCAGCGATGCGGCGTGCACTTCGCCGCGGGCCGTGCGCACGCTGAAACCTTCTTCGCTCTTGCTCACCCGCTCCACGCCGCAACTGGTCTCGATGCGCACGCCGGCCTGCGTGCACTCGTCCAGCAACATGCGCACAATCAATTTCGAGGACTCGTCGCAGAACAGCTGGCCGAGTTCTTTCTCGTGATAAGCGATGCGATGCTTTTCTACCAACTCAATGAAGTCCGCCGGCGTGTAGCGCGCCAGCGCGGACTTGGCGAAATGAGGATTGGCCGACAGATAGCTGGCCGGCGTCACGCCAGTATTGGTGAAATTGCAGCGGCCGCCACCCGACATCAGGATCTTCTTGCCGACCTTGTTGGCATGGTCCACCACCAGCACCTGCCGCCCGCGCTGCCCGGCCGCGATGGCGCACATCAGCCCGGCCGCGCCCGCGCCGATCACCAGTACATCTACCTTCACGCCATCACCCGCATACCCATTCCAGCCGCCATCCCGAAAACATGAGGGCGGATTATCCCCCAGTTACATCGCTTACACTTGCCCATCCGCCTTCCTAATCGAGAGACGCCATGCCTTCCTTCGACGTTGTTTCCGAAGTCGACAAGCACGAGCTGACCAATGCCGTCGACCAGGCCAACCGCGAACTGACCAGCCGCTTCGACTTCAAGGGCACCGACGCGAAGTTCGAACTGGACAAGTTCGAGATCACTCAGACCGCGCCCAGCGAGTTCCAGCTGCAGCAGATGCTGGACATCCTGCGCGGCCGCCTGACCTCGCGGAAGATCGATATCCGCGCGCTCGACATCGCCGATCCGGAAACCAACCTCGGCGGTGCGCGCCAGAAAGTCACCGTCAAACAGGGCATCGAACAGCCGGTAGCGAAGAAGCTGGTAGCTGCACTGAAAGAAGCCAAGCTCAAGGTCGAGGCGCAGATCAACGGCGACAAGCTGCGCGTCACCGGCAAGAAGCGCGACGACCTGCAGCTGGCCATGGCCGTGCTGCGCAAGGCCGATATCGAACTGCCGCTGCAGTTCGATAACTTCCGCGATTGAACTTCTTGCTCCGCCCCAACCCTCCCCTCCAAACGGGGGAGGGAGAAAAGCTCAGGCCTGCCCGGCCACCACGTTCACGCTCAACGCAATGATGAACACGTTGAAGAAGAACGCGATCACGCTATGCAGCAGCGCCACGCGGCGCAGATAGCGGCTGGTGATCTGCACATCGGAGACCTGGAAGGTCATGCCGATCACGATGGCGAAATACGCGAAATCCCAATAGTCCGGCTGCGGCGTGTCAGGAAACTGCAGCCCTTCGTGATTTTTGCCGAAATCGCCGTAATAGCCATGGGCATAGTGCATGGCGAACATGGTGTTCATGAACAGCCATGACAGCACGATGCTGATTGCCGCCAGCACGATGCTCGACACGCCGCTGCCCTTGCCGCTGTGCAGCTCGGCATTCAGCGCCACCATCACCACTGCGGTCAGCACGATACCGCTCCACAGGAAACCCCAGCGCCCCGCATCCTGCGCGCGCGCCTGGCAACGCATCAGCGCCGGCGAGGCACGATTGAACAGCACGGCAAGCATGATCAGATAGACCAATGCGGCCAGGTCGAAGCCGAGCAGCAAAGCCATCCAAGGATGCACGCCGCTGGCATACAGCGCCGCCACGGCCAGTACAAAGACGACCGTCGCCGCCATCAGGCGCGGCCGCGCTCTCAAATTATGGAAGCGGCGATGCGAACGCTCGGTCGGCGTGTCGTGGCTTGCGCTATTCATGCCTGCTCCCTGGACTCAACGACACACATGGCTAGATCTCCCGATTCAGTCCGTCAATGCGGGGGATGATAGCCACTATGGTCTTAGCCGACGCGCAGATCGTCGTACTCGGGATGGCGCCGCATCCACGCCTCCGCGTAGGAACATGCGGGCACCACTTTCCAGTGCTCACGCCGCGCATGCTCCAGCGCGGTCTTCACCAGGCTCGCCGCAATGCCGCGACCACCGACCGCCTCGGGTACCAAGGTGTGGGTGATGGTCATCACGCCGTGCGCCAGGCTGTAGTCGACTACACAGAGCAAACCCTCAACCTCGGTCTCGAAGCGGTGTTCGGCGGGTTGGTGGCGGATATCGAGGGTCATGACGGCTCCACGAGCGGCGCAAAGCCGTCAGCATAGGTCATGAGCCGGGCTCCGGTGTGTTAAGCGGCCGCGTGCCCTCTCGACGGAGCATTCGCATTCCCTGCATGCCGCGTTGCGCACACTGCACGCTTCCCCACGCAGGACACCCGCCCATGAAACGCTCTGCTTCCGCCGCCTGGAGCGGCGACCTCAAGAACGGCAAAGGCCAGATCTCCACCGAAACCGGCGTGCTGCACGATGCGCCCTACGGTTTCCGCGCCCGCTTCGAAGATGGCCCCGGCACCAATCCCGAAGAACTGCTCGGCGCCGCCCATGCCGGTTGCTACACCATGGCGCTTGCCGCCGGCCTCGGCCAGGCCGGCTTCACCGCCGACCATATCGACACGCGCGCCGTGGTCACACTGGACAAAGAGGGCGACGGTTTTGCCATCACTACCGTCGAACTCACCTGCCGCGCCAGGGTGCCGAAGATCGATACCGCCGCTTTCGATCAGATCGCGCAGGCCACCAAGCTCGGCTGCCCCGTATCGAAAGTACTCAAAGCCAAGATAAGCCTGGATGCCGCGCTGGATAACTGAGCGCGTCATCCACTTCCGTGCCGGCGCGTTCCCTTCCCGGCGTGCCGGCTATCGCACGCATCTTCGTCAGAACCGAGTATTGATCGATGCCTGCATGGAACCGCCGCCAGTTTGTTCAAGCCTGCCTCGGTGCGTTTGCCGCCCTGCAAGTTTCCCGGGTGCGCGCCCTGCCCGATGGCCGCAGCGCCTGCCGCCTCAGCGCGGAACAGACGGAAGGCCCGTACTACCTCGATCGCGCCTTGCTGCGACAGGACATCACCGAAGGCAAGCCTGGCCTGCCCCTGAGTTTGCAGTTTGAAGTGCTGGATGCGCGCACCTGCCGGCCGCTTGCCGGCGCCGCGCTGGAAATCTGGCATTGCGATGCGCAAGGCGCGTATTCCGGCTTCGGCGGTATGGGCGGACCCGGCATGCCGCCACCGCTGGGACCGCCACCCGGTGACGCACCGCACGGGCCTCCGCCGCGCGGCGATCGCAGCCCTGGAGGACATCCGCCGATGTCGCATCCGACCGATCAACTTACTTTCCTGCGCGGCGTGCAGATTGCCAATGCGCGCGGCCACGTGACCTTCCGCAGTATTTTTCCGGGCTATTACGCCGGCCGCTGCAACCACATCCACCTGAAACTGCATGTCGGCGGGCAGACCGCGGACGGCCACTATCGCGGTGGCCATACCGTGCATACCGGGCAACTGTTCTTCACTGAAGCGGACAGTCTTGCGGCAATGGTGCTACCCGCCTATCAACGTCACGGCCTCGAACGCATGACGCTGGAACGGGACAACGTCTACACCACCCAGCATGGCGAGCAATCCATCGCCACACTAATGCCGACGAACGGCGATGTGCCACGCATCGCCCGGCTTACGCTCGCCATCGATCCGACGCAGCAAAGCCGCGAAGGCTCCTGAACTAACAGCCCACCGCTTGCTGCAACCGAACCGCCACGCCCGAGCCGGCGCGGCGACGACGTACCGCATCGGCCAATCGCTCCAGCACGCGCAATGAACTTTCCCAATCGATGCAACCATCGGTGATGCTCTGGCCATAACGCAACGGCTGGCCTTCCACCAGATCCTGGCGTCCGCCGACCAGATGACTCTCCACCATCACACCAATGATGCGCCGCTCGTCGGCCTCGATCTGCTCCGCGATGTCGTCGATCACGCGCGGCTGATTCTCCGGCTGCTTGGCGCTGTTGGCGTGGCTGGCGTCGATCATCACCCGCGCCGGCAGCCCCGCGCGCACTACCGCATCGCAAGCGGCATCGACGCTCGCCGCGTTGTAGTTCGGCAACTTGCCACCGCGCAGAATCACGTGACAATCGCCGTTGCCGGTCGTGCTGGCGATCGCCGTCTGGCCGTCCTTGGTCACTGCCATGAAATGATGCGGCTGCGACGCCGCCTGCACCGCATCCACCGCGATCTTCACGTTGCCGTCGGTGCCGTTCTTGAAACCCACCGGGCAGGACAAACCGGAAGCCAGCTCGCGATGCACCTGACTCTCCGTGGTACGCGCACCGATCGCACCCCAGGCCACCAGATCAGCGATGTACTGCGGCGTGATCATGTCGAGAAACTCGCAACCCGCCGGCACGCCCAGATCGTTGATGTCGCACAGTAGCTTGCGCGCAAGACGCAGCCCCTTGTCGATCTGGAAACTGCCATCGAGATCGGGATCATTGATCAGTCCTTTCCAACCCACCGTGGTGCGCGGTTTCTCAAAATACACACGCATGACGATTTCCAGCGTATCGGCGAAGCGCTCGCGCTGCGCCGCCAGCCGGCCTGCGTACTCCAGCGCGGCCGCGGTGTCGTGGATCGAGCACGGCCCGATCACCACCACCAGCCGATCGTCCTGTCCAGCAAGGATGCTGTGCACGGCCTCGCGTGCGTGGGCCACGGTGTCGGCGGCGCTTTCAGTGGCCGCGCAATCGCGCATCACCTGCGCTGGCGTACTCAGCGTGGTGATGGCGCGGATGCGCAGGTCGTCGGTGGTCTGTCGGGTCACGGCTTGCTCCTGGTGGGGTTCCAGCGGCGGCCAAAAAAAAACCGCCAGTGGAGGCTGGCGGCTTTCAGGGATTTGGTTCGATCTTCTTTACTTACGATCGCGCCCCTACTTCCGCCAACGGCATCGGATAGCCGTAAAACCAAAAGTAATAGCGGGTGGAGGTGAGGATCATGACGCGTAGTGATAACACAGAGTAGGTGCGATGCAAACCCCGCCGCGGCATTTAGCCTTCCAAATCAGTATCCATTGAAACCACCGGACGGTACGTCACTCGACGATAGAATCCCGCCATGCCCTCCCCACTCCATCTGCTGACCCACCCCGCCCGCGAACCCATCCGCCGCTGGGTATTGAGTGCCTTTCCCCGCAATGGCGGCGGCACCATCGACTATGACCACCCCATCGGCGACCCCGGGCTATTCGGACCCGACAGCGCCACCTGGCGCATCCACTCCGACTTTCCCGGCATGCTCGCCGGCGGCCTCGCCGCGCTGATGCTGCAAACCCTGCACCCGCTGGCCCTGGCCGGCGTATGGGACCACTCCAACTTCCGCGACGACCTGCTCGGCCGCCTGCGCCGCACCACCGCCTTCGTCGGCGGCACCACCTACGCCCCACACGAACAGGCGCAGCAACTGATCGAACGCGTCAAACACATCCACGCCCAGGTCATCGGCCACGGCGAAGACGGGCGCCCCTACGCCGCCGACGATCCCCACCTGCTCACTTGGGTCCACGTCACCGAAGCCCACAGCTTCCTGCAGGGCTATCGCCGCTTCAGCCATATCACGCTGCCCGCAGGCGCCGCCGACCGCTACTACGACGAAGTGCGACGCATCGCCGAAGCCCTCGGCGCCCGCGACGTCCCCGCTTCCGAAGCGGAAGTCACCGCCTATTTCCGCCATATGCGTTCCGAACTGATCTACAGCGAACGCTCCCGCGTCGTACTCGACATACTCTCCCGCGTACGCCTGCCAGTACCCATCGCCGGCCTCTCCCGCAACGTCTTCCTGCTGGCCGGTGCCGCCCTGTTACCGGAATGGGCGGAACGCATGCTGCAACGGACACCACTGCAACGAGCGCAAGCGCGACTCGCAGCGCGTGCCTTGTGGTCAGTGTCTCCGGTGTTCCGTGCAGCGTTGAAGGATGGCATCGCGAGTCGCGCATGCGCGCGAGTGAGCGTTACGAGCGAGAGCTTGCAGAGCTGGGCATAAAGCCAACCACTGAAGCGTTATCCCAAGCACCCACCCCTCACCCCAACCCTCTCCCCGGAGGGGAGAGGGAGCAAAAGCTATGTGCCGTCAGTCTGTGGTCGGCGATCAGGCCCGAAGAAAACCATCCGACGCCTGACACTGGAAAAAGCGCAGCTACAGAGCACACCGCCAGCTCTCAGGCCATTTCTCTTTGGTTACTTTCTCTTTGGGCCAGCAAAGAGAAAGTGACCCGAGCCGCGGCAGCGGTTCGGAAGCCCGCGGCAGGCGAGCCCAGTCGCGACAACGCGACAACCAAGCGATAACGCCACTGGATGACCAGCTTCGCTGTTGAAAAGCGCCTCCGGCCTACGCCGGAATGACGGAGTAGGAAGGGATATCGCAAGGGCCGAACCCTCCCCCCAGCCCTCTCTCCCACAGGGAATACTTTCGGGCCGTCGAGCGAAGAGGGAGCCAAAGCCAAATCACCCCTCCCCCATCATCGCGTCATACCGCCGCTGCATCTCCTCCGGACTAACCTTCTCAATGCTGTGCCCAATCAACCACTCATGCCCAAACGGATCGCGCACCGTCCCGCCACGCTCCCCATAAAACGCATCCGCCGCCGGCCGCACCAAGGTCCCGCCCGCCTTCACCGCCCGCGCCAGCATCACGTCCGCGTTATCGACATGCAGATGGATCGACACACTGGTCCCGCCAATGCTCTGCGGTCCCACGATGCCGCACTCCGGATACTCGTCCGACACCATGATCACCGCCGGCCCCAGCTCCAGTTCGGCATGGCCGATGCGGCCGGTACCCGGCTCGTTGAGCTGATAGCGCAGTTTGGCGCCGAAGGCCTGCTGGTAGTACGCCAGCGCCGCGGCGGCGTTTTTGACGCGTAGATAAGGAAACACTTCGTGGACCGTGGATGCGGCTTGGGTATCCATGACAAGCACTCCGTAGTGAGGGATCGACGGCCATGCTGCACCCGCCAGCAAACGCCGTCTTGTAGAAAATCCGAGTGAAAGCCCGTCGCAGCGCGGATTGACACCGCCCGGCGATCCGTTAACGTCGCCGCATCCCGCAAGGAGGCCCCGGTGGCGACGCTTATTCCAACCCGAAACAGCTGCCTGTCGCGGATGACCAGCGGCGAAAAACGCTTCTCCGAGCGCCTGGAGCAGAAGCTCGAAGACGACTACCTGCTGTGGTACGACGTGCCGGTCGGCCCCAAGCAGCGCCGCCCCGACTTCATCGTGTTCCACCCGCGCCGCGGCCTGTTGGTGCTGGAAGTGAAGGATTGGAAGCCGGACACCATCCAGCAGGCCGACCCCACCCTGTTTACCCTGCTCACCGGCCGCAGCAGCGTGAAGGAGCACAACCCGCTGATGCAGGCACGCGATTGCGCCAGCGAGGTTTACAAGGTCCTGCAGCATGACCCGGCGCTGCGCCATCCGCCCGGCCATCACTACGAGGGCAAGCTGCTGATGCCGTGGGGCTACGGCGTGGTGCTCTCCAATATCAGTCGCAAGAACTACGTGGCGGGCGGGCTGGAAGCAGTGATCCCGCCGCATCTGGTGATCTGCCAGGACGAGATGTACGAGTCGGTCGAAGCCGAGGATTTCCAGGAACGGCTGTGGGCGATGTACCCGCAAGTGTTCCCCACCGCGCTCACCTTGCCGCAGATCGATCGCGTGCGCTGGCACCTGTTCCCCGAAATCCGCGTTGAACCCGGCTCCGGCCAGTTCGGCCTGTTCGACCGCTCCACCAGCGGCGCGGTGAACAAGGTGGAGATTCCCGACCTGATCAAGGTGATGGACGCGCAGCAGGAGCAACTCGCTCGTTCGCTCGGCGACGAGCACCGCATCATCCACGGCGTCGCCGGCTCCGGCAAAACCATGATCCTCGGTTTCCGTGCCATGGCGCTGGCGCGCGCCTTGAATAAGCCGATCCTGGTGCTCTGCTACAACAAGACGCTCGCCGCGCGACTGGACCAGCTGATGGGCGAACGCGGCCTCAGCGACAAAGTACAGGTGTACAACTTCCACAAGTGGTGCCGCAGCATGCTCACCGCTTATCACGTACCGCTACCACCCGAGGGCCGGGACTTTTTCGATGCGCTGCCGCCCGCGGTGATCGAAGGCGTGGACAAGGGCCAGATCCCGCGCTTCCAGTACGGCGCTGTGCTGATCGACGAAGGCCACGATTTCGAACCAGACTGGTACAAGCTGATCGTGCAGATGATCGACCCCAACACCAATTCGCTGCTGGTGTTGTACGACGACGCTCAGAACATCTACGGCAAGGCCACCCGCAAGCAGCTCAGCTGGAAAAGCCTGGGCGTGCAGGCGCAAGGCCGCACCACCATCCTCAAGCTCAACTACCGCAACACGCTAGAAATCCTCTCCGTCGCCCGCGGCTTCGCCAACGAACTGCTGCTCGGCCGCGACGAGGAAGACGACGGCGTGCCCCTGATCTCTCCCGAAAGCGCCGGCCGCCGCGGCGCACTGCCGGAACTGATCCGCGTCGAACGCACCGAAGATCAGCTCCCCGCCATCATCGACCGCCTGCGCGACGAGCAAACGCTGGGCCGTCCGCTATCCGACATGGCCGTGATCTTCCGCAATAAATGGGAAGGCGAGAAATTGCATGAGGCCTTGCAGCGCGCCGGCATCCCCAGCCGCCTCGCCGAAGGCAACGGCAAAAGCACACTCTTCGTCGCCGACGACACCGTCAAACTCGTCACCATGCACTCCAGCAAAGGCCTGGAATTCCCACTGGTCATCATCCCCGGCCTCGGCTCACTTCCCATGCCCGGCAAAGACGAGCCCGAAGAAGCACGCCTCCTCTACGTCGCCATGACCCGAGCCACCGAACGCCTCGTCATGATCCACCATGCCGACTCCGTCTTCAGCGCACGCATCCGCAACTCGATCAATGACGTGCAGGGGCAGTTGGGGGCGATGGCCTGAACGCGGCGAGGCAGGACGAAATGCCTCGAAGCAAACCATCCCGACGCCTGACACTGGAAAAGACGCCACTACAGAGCACGCCGCCTGCTCTTCAGGCCATTTCTCTTTGGTTACTTTCTCTTTGGGCCAGCAAAGAGAAAGTAACCCGGACCGCGGCAGCGGTTCGGAAGCCCGCGGCAGGCGAGCCAGTGCACGCAGACGCGACAACCGAGCGATAAGGCACTGGATGACCAGCTTCGCTGTTGTGAAGCGCCTCCGGCCTACGCCGGAATGACGAAGTAGGAAGGAATGTCGCAAGGGTCGAACCCCTCACAGAGGGAGAGGGAGCAAAAACACACCTCTTCCCACCCCTCCCAAAGCGATCAATACTCCCCTCACACCCTCAGCCGGCTCGCCGCCCATGCCCGACCTGCTCGAAGCCCGCACCCTCGCCCCCCAACCACTAGACCACGCACTAGCTCTACCCGCGCGCTACTACACCGACCCACGTATGCCTGCGCTCGATGCGCACGCCGTATTCCGCCG
This sequence comes from Dyella sp. OK004, assembly GCF_900114495.1. Taxonomy (GTDB): domain Bacteria; phylum Pseudomonadota; class Gammaproteobacteria; order Xanthomonadales; family Rhodanobacteraceae; genus Dyella_D. Next base: position 271,240 of record NZ_FOZI01000002.1, read on the forward strand.
CAGCTGGCAACTCGTCTGCCACCAATCGCAACTCACCGGTGTCGGCGATCACGTCGTCACCACGATCGCCGGCCTGCCACTGCTGGTCGTGCGCAGCGATGAAACCACCATCCGCGCCTTCCACAACGTGTGTCGCCACCGCGCCGGCCCGATCGCCAGCTGCGACGGCCGCAGCGCGAAGGCATTGCGTTGCCGCTATCACGGCTGGACCTACGGCCTCGATGGCGTCCTGCGCGGCGCGCCGGAGATGGGCCGCACGCCGGACTTCGATCCTGCAGACATCCGGCTGCCCGAAGTGCATGTGCAGCTGTGGCAGGGATTGGTGTTTGTCGCCACCGGCGACGCCGCGCCGTTCGCCGACTTCGTCGCCGGCATCGACGCACGCCTCGGCGCAGAACGCTCACTGGCCAACTTCGAATTTCATCACCGCTCCAGCTACGACGTGGCATGCAACTGGAAGGTGTACGTGGACAATTACCTGGAGGGTTACCACGTACCGCACATCCACCCGGGATTGAACAGCCTGCTCGACTATCGCAGCTACATCACCGAGACGGCCGAGTGGTATTCGTATCAATACAGTCCGCTGGAAAGCGCGTCCGATCTCTACGGCAGTGGCGAAGCGCTGTATTACTTCCTTTACCCGAACACCATGCTCAACATCCTGCCCGGCCGCCTCCAGACCAATCGCGTGCTGCCGCTGGGCGTGGATCGCTGCCGCGTGAAGTTCGACTTCTACTACGCGCCGGATACCAGCGAACAGGCTCTGCTGCGCCGCGCGCGCGATGTCGAATTCAGCGATGAAGTGCAGGTGGAAGATGTAACCATCTGCGAAGACGTGCAACGCGGCCTCGCCTCTGGCTCCTATGAAGCTGGGCGGCTCAATCCGCTGCGCGAAAACGCCGTCCACCATTTCCACGAACTGCTGCGCCGCGCCTACCGCAACGCTTCCGCCAGCGAACACGCATGAAGAATCCGGCCCGGCTGCTGGGCCCATGGATGCTTACCGCCCTGGTGGTGGGCAACATGATCGGCTCCGGCGTGTTCGTGCTGCCAGCCGCATTGGCGCCATATGGCGCAGCCAGCCTGCTCGGTTGGGGCTTCACCTTGGCCGGCGCGTTGCTGCTGGCTTTGGTACACGCATGGCTGTCGCAGATCGTGGCCAACCACGGCGGCGCCTATGCGTATGCGCGACTCGCTTTCGGTGATGCGATAGGTTTCGTCGCCGCGTGGAGTTACTGGATCTGCGTCTGGACGGCCAATGCGGCCATCGCGGTGGCGTTCGCTGGCAGCCTTGGCGCGATCTGGCCCGCGGCCGCATCAACACCATGGCGTAGCACATGCAGTGCGCTGGCCGTGTTGTGGCTATGCACGGCGATCAATGCCGCCGGCGTGCGCGAAGCGGGCCGCATGCAACTGGTGACTACAGCGCTGAAGGTGATTCCACTGCTGGTGTTCGGCCTGTTCGCACTCGGCCTGGTGCACGGCGATGCGTATCGGCCCTTCAACCCGAGCGGGCAATCCTTGTTGAGCGTGACGACGGCCACGGCTTCGCTGACCTTGTGGGCCTTTCTCGGACTCGAGGCGGCGACCGTACCCACTGGCGTGGTACGCGATCCGCAACGCACCGTGCCGCGCGCCACCATCGCTGGCATGCTGATCGCCGGCATCGCCACCATGCTCGCCTGCACCGTGGTGATCGGCATGCTGCCGCCCGGCGTAGCGCAGACCTCTGCCGCACCGATGGCCGAGGCAGCGACGCGTGCGTGGGGGCATGCGGCCGGCTGGATGATCGGGCTGGTCGCTACCGTATCGTGTCTCGGCGCCTTGAACGGCTGGGTGTTGTTACAAGGGCAAACGCCTTACGCCGCCGCGCAGGACGGTTTGTTTCCCGCGCCATTCGCGCGTATCGATGCGCGCGGCACACCTTGGTTCGGCCTGCTGCTCAGCAGTGTGCTGGCGAGCGTGCTGATCGTTGCTAATGGCAGCAAGTCACTGGTGGCGCTGTTTACGCTGGCCATCCTGCTTTCCACGGCGGCCACGCTGCTGCCCTATGTGCTGAGCGTGCTGGCCTGGTGGCGCATCGATGCCGGCGCAAGCGTCATGCGCAAGACGGTGGCAGTACTCGCGCTCGCCTATAGCCTGTGGGCGCTGATCGGTACGGGGACCGAAGCCTTGTTGTGGGGTGCGGTGTTATTGCTGCTCGGCCTGCCGGTATTCCTGTGGCAGCGGCGGCAATTGCTGCAACGATCAGCACGCAAATCCTGAAGCCTGCACTCGCTTGCGCGGACTCGTGCGAAGCGCCACAGTGCGCCGGCCGGCCACGCTGCTGGCCCCCTCCATCTGACTGCCCGGGAGTTAGCGATGAGACGTCTCCTGCAGTACGCCTTTGCTCTGTTCGCATGCATCGCCGTGCCGGCCATGGCGGCCGACGGCTTTGTCACCGGCAACGTGAATCTGCGCGCCGGTCCGGATACGGAATACCCGATCATCACGGTCGTACCGCTCGGCACCAACGTCTCCATCCAGGGTTGCACGGAAGGTTTTGCCTGGTGCGACGTGGTCACCATGGGCACACGCGGATGGGTCTCCGGCGGCTATATCCAGTACACCTATCAGGACCAGCGCGTGGTGGTGCAGGACTATGGCGCACGCATCGGCATTCCGGTCATCTCATTCGTGATCGGCAGCTACTGGGGCAGCTACTACCAGGATCGTCCGTTCTATCGCCAGCGCGACTACTGGTATCACCGCCCCTGGCCGTCGCACCATCGCCCACCGGTGCGCCCACGCCCGCCCAGCTGGAGCGGAGGACATCGTCCGAACCCCGGTAACGGCACGCGTCCACCGAGGCCCGGCCATGGTGGATCGGGCGGCACGCGCCCGCCGAATCCCGGTAACGGTGGTGGCACACGCCCACCCAATCCTGGCAACGGTGGTGGCCCGGGCGGTGGAACACGTCCACCCAATCCCGGCAATGGGTCAGGTGGTGGAACACGTCCGCCGCGACCCGGCAATGGATCGGGTGGCGGTACGCGCCCACCGGCTCCGGGCAACGGCCAAAAGCCGGCGCCGAGACCGCAAACGCGTCCGCTGCCTACCAACACCAACGGCAACTGATCCCTGCCGTTCGCATCACACAAACGCCACGGCTCGCCGTGGCGTTTGTCGTTAGTGGCTTCGCCGGCCCCGCACGCACCCAGTCAGTTTGTGCCTCGAAGCGTCCCGCAGCTGCGTCTAAAACGTGATTTACGTCACCTGCGAATATGCAATGTATTGATTTGTAGATAAAAACAAAAAACCAGCCCCTGGCACGGCTCTTGCCCCATTACTTAATGCAAGGCCCAGCTTTTTCAATCAACACATTACGCATCCGCACCACCAGGGTCGCCGTTCGATACCACCGCGAAAACGCTGCTCCCTCCGGCATCCAGCACCGGCGGGGCCGGAAGCGCTCGTCCCGATATCGCCCCGCGCCGCACCACGGGAACCTCCCATGAGCATCCACGCGCAGGATTGGCCGAAGTACACGTCGTCATGGCGGGCGCCATCCGTCGACAGCGACGCACATCGTCGCCATTACCTGTCGGTGCGCTACAAGTTCGTACTCACCTTGCTGCTCTCGCTGGCCTGGGCGGTGTTCTCCTATAGCCTGGCCCGTCGCTGGATCCACGATCTCTCGTCGATGGAAGGCCGCGCGCTGGCGGACCTGATGATCTTCGGCATCGCCATCCTGCCCGGCTTCATGAACGCCTTCCTGGTCGTGGGCCTGCTGCTTGACCGGCGGCCGCCGCGCCGCCATTTCGCCGATAGCGATCTGCCCAGCGTCACCGTGCTGGTTGCTGCTTACAACGAAGAGGAATCCATTCTCTCCACGCTGGCCAGCCTGGATCGCCAGGATTATCCGTCGCCAGTCGAAGTAATCGTGATCAACGACGGTTCCACTGATGGCACTATGGAACGGCTGCGCAGTGTCTCCTATCCGTGGCTGCACGTGATCGACTTGCGCTGCAACGGCGGCAAGGCGAATGCGCTGAACGTAGGCCTGCGTCACGCCACCTACCCGCTCACCGTCACGCTGGATGCCGACTCTTATCTGTATTCCGAGGCACTGCGCCGACTGGTGGAACGCTTCCTCAGCGACCCGCCCGACACCGCGGCGGTAGCCGGTGCGGTGCTGGTGCGCAACTCGCGCCTCAACCTCATCACACGCATGCAAGAGTGGGATTACTTCCACGGCATCGCCGCGGTGAAGCGCCTGCAGAGTCTGTTCCAGGGCACGCTGGTGGCACAGGGCGCGTTCTCGCTGTATCGCACGGATGTGCTGCGCAGCGTGGGCGGCTGGCCAGACAGCGTGGGCGAAGACATCGTGCTGACCTGGGCGATCCTGCGGCGCGGCTATCGCGTGGGCTACTGCGAAGACGCGATCACCTTTACCAACGCGCCCACCACATTTCATCAGTTCATTCGCCAGCGGCAGCGCTGGTCGCGCGGATTGATCGAAGCGTTCAAGACACACGGAGGGCTGCTGTTCCAGCGCCGCATGAGCACGCTGTTTATCTGGTGGAACCTGCTGTTCCCGTACATGGATCTGATCTACACGCTGGTCTTCATCCCGGGCCTGCTGCTTGCCTGCTTCGGCATCTACTGGCTGGCCGGGCCGATGACGCTGCTGGTGCTGCCGATGGCGTTTCTGGTGAATTACCTGATGTACGTCATCCAGTCGCGCATGTTTCGCGCGCAAGGACTCCAGGTGCGTCACAACGCGATGGGCCTGGTGATCTACACCCTGTTCTACGGCATCGTGCTGCAACCCGGCTGCGTGATGGGCTACTTCGCCGAGTTGCTCAAGCTGCGCAAGCGCTGGGGAACAAAATGAAAACGCGCGGGCCTTTACTCGCGTTGCTGTTGATGCCTGCGGTACACGCGCAAACAAACGTAGTGGCGAACGATATTCGCGCGGGCCGCGCGGCGCTGGCCGACAGCCATCCCGCTCAAGCGCGCGCACTATTCGCCGCGGCGCTAGCGCAATCCGGCAGCGCACGCGAAGACCGTTATGCGGCAGCGATGGGCCTTGGCCAATCCGCGCTGTGGCTGGGTGACTACCCCACGGCGGCAACCGCGTTCCGCACGGCGCGCGACACGACCGGCGATGCGACCGCACAACAGGCGGCGGACACCGGCCTCGCGCAGGCGCTCAACGCGCAGGACTATCCGCGTGCCGCATACGCACTGGTCGCGCCGTATGCTCAGAGCCAGACCAAGCCCACCGTCGAACTGCTGCGTGCCGCGCAATCACTCGGCTGGCAGGATCGCGCCGCCAGCTATCTCGATGCGGCGCCGCCACCGCCGGCGCAGGGTTACCTGGGCACGTCATACCGCTTGCTGAAAGACGACCTGCGCTTCGCACTCGCACCGCAAGTCGAAGGCGACTTCGGCTACAGCCACGACAGCGACGGCCTGGATACTTTGCACGTCGGTGCGGCCTATCGCTTCGCGCCGTTCCGCCGTGGCGACTGGGTGCAGCGCTGGGGTGTCGCCGCCAACACCACGCGCGTGGATGATGGCCAACAGACACGCCATCTCGACGACCTGTCGCTGCTGGGGCAACTGAGCATCGGCGATCACCACAGCATCGATCTCGACCTGGGGCCCGGCCGCAGCGGCAATTGGCACTACTGGCAAGGCACAGCACACTGGAACTGGCAGCCCGGCGATCGCTTCGGCCTATCCGCCGGTGCCGAGCGCGCACCCGTGCCCACCGACACCGCTATCGAGCATCGCCTGATCTACAACCTCTATAGCGTGGGTGCGAACTTCCGGCCCGACGCGCGCTGGTATGTGCTGCCCACCTACTACCGGCAGAACTTCAACGACGGTAATCACCGCAACGGTGGCAGCCTGCGCGTGCTGCTGAGCCCTTACGACATCGCGGACACGCGCATGGCGATCGGCGGCGAGTTCTCCGCACGCATCTTCCACAGCAGCCAACCCAGTCATGGCGTGTATTTCAATCCCGCCAACTACCGCACCGCCCAGTTCGGCCTGGTCGGCGTGTATAGCTTCAGTCCCGAATGGAAACTGCGTGCGCTGGCCGCCGTCGGCCGCCAGGTGATCGACGGTGCGAGTGCGAGTGTCTACACCCTCGGCGTTTCGCTCAACGGCCGCCTGCCTGGCAACGGCAGATTGGAACTGCAACTCGGCCGCAGCTCGGCCGCCTCTGCCAGCAACGGCGGTTCCGGCTACTGGAACAACAGCGTGAACCTGGTGGTGCGCTACCCGCTCTAAGGTCTGTTTTGCGGTTTCCTACTTTTACTTTGATGTTGGGTTATCGCGACCTGGCCGCTTATGCAGCGGGCATTTCGGACGCCTGCCGGCGCCCGAGTCACTTTCTCTTTGCTGACCCAACCCCCCCAAGGGGGCCTAGAGAGAAAGTAACCAAAGAGAAATGGTCTAAAGAGCGCGGCGTGCTTCGTAGCTGCGCCTTTTCCAGTGTCAGACGTCGGAATGGTTTTTCGCCTTGCTCCCTCCCCTGCTTGCAGGGGAGGGTTGGGGAGGGGTGAGTACTTGAGAAAGCGTATCGGGAGAGGTTTTCACAAGGGCTTACCCCCTCCCGGCCTCCCCCTGCGAGCAGGGGGAGGAGAAAAGCACGCGTGGCTCTAACTCGACGCTAATCAGATCCAGAGGAGAGAGCGCAAGAAGAGAAGTCCTCCAGACGTCTGACACTGGAAAAGGCGTAGCTACAGAGCACACCGCCTGCTCTTCAGGCCATTTCTCTTTGGTTACTTTCTCTTTGGGCCAGCAAAGAGAAAGTGACCCGGCTCGCGGCAGCGAGGCGGAATGCCCGCTGCATAAGCGGCCAGGCCGCAGTAACGCGTCGATTGTCGCGAACAGAACACAAAGCCCCCCTCAGCGCCAGCTCCACATATTCCCGCGTAGAAATTTTGAACAGGCTCTACATATTCAGCGGCCACCAACCACGCCCCGACTGCGCATAACGATCCGCCGCGCGCTCAAACGGGTTGCGCACACTCACTCCACCGCACAAGGCATACAGCGGCAGAAACAACGGCCCTAGCACCATGTACTGGTAGACGTGCGCCCGCTCATGGTCGGCCAAAGAAACCGGCAACTCTCTGCACTGTCCAGCGCGATGCGCATAGGTGAGACACGGCGTATCCAGTTCGCTGCCGGTATACAGAATCACGTTGCCCAGCGTGATCGCTCCGCCGCCACTGCCGCGCCATGGCACATGCCGGAACACCAGCGCCAGATCGCGCCGCCGCCACTGCGGACGCGCGCCGAGCGCCATGCACACCACACCGACGACCAGCCCCAGAAAACTGTTCGGCAACGTCCAGCAGATACCCGCCGCACACAACAGACGCATAGACACGGAAACCTTGCGTACGCCGCCAAGTTCGTCGCTCATCACCGGACTCCCACGCATCCGCGCCTTGTTTCCCATAGCCGCCAGCACCATCTGATGCGGCATCGAGCCTTCGCCGCCAGAGTCTGCCATGTCCACCCCACTGAGTGTCCCCTGCCCCCACTGCGGCGCACTCAACCGCGTCCCCGCCGAACGCCTCGGCGAACACCCCGTCTGTGGTCGCTGCAAGCAACGCCTATTCCAAGGCCATCCCATCGACCTCACCGCCGCCAACTTCGACCCCATCGCCGGCCGCGGCGACCTACCCGTCCTCGTCGATTTCTGGGCCACCTGGTGCGGCCCCTGCCGAAGCTTCGCCCCCATCTTCACCGACGCCGCACGCACTATGGAACCCAAACTGCGCTTCGCCAAAGTCGACACTGATGCACAACCCACACTTGCGCAGCGATATGCGATTCGCAGCATTCCGACCTTGCTGTTATTGCGTGGTGGGAAGGAAATTGCGCGGCAAGCAGGAGCGCTTAGTGCGGGGCAGTTGCGGCAGTTTGTTGATGGGGCGCTGCGCTGAAAGATGACGGCGCGCAGATCAAAGCTGTCGACAAACACCGAACTCACAACGCTACGTAGCAACGTCACCCCGAGCACCCATCACCCCTCCCCTGCAAGCAGGGGAGGGAGAAGTGCCGCACTAGGCGATGCGCAAGCGAGCTCAGGAGCGGAAGTGGTGAGAGCTGGACGAGACCAGTCCTCGAAGGAAACCATCCCGACGCCTGACACTGGAAAAGGCGTAGCTACGAAGCACACCGCCCGCTCTTCAGGCCATTTCTCTTTGGTTACTTTCTCTTTGGGCCAGCAAAGAGAAAGTGACCCGGACCGCGGCAGCGGTTCGGAAGCCCGCGGCAGGCGAGCCAGAGCACGCAGACGCTAAAACCGAGCGACAACGCCACTGGATTCCGGCCTTCGCCGGAATGACGAAGTAGAGGGGATTCAGTTGCGAAAAGAGAAAGAAAATCAGGAGCTGCAGGACAACATCGAACACCCCGCCTTCACCCGAGCCCACTCCGGCCTCTTCCCACCAAACCGCTCCCTCCCAGGCTGCTCCTCGTAGGGATGGCGCATCACATCCAACAACTCATGGATGCCCGCGTAATCCCCCTGCTCCGCCCGGTCAATCGCCTCCTGCGCCAGATAATTGCGCAGCACATAGCACGGATTCACCGCATGCATCCGCGCGCGCCGCGCATCGGGCGAAAGCGGATCCTCGATCAGGCGCGCCGTATAACGCGCCAGCCACGCCTCAAAATCCGCCTCCACCTTCCACATCTTCGCTTCGTCATAGAAAGCATGGCGGAACGGATCCAGCGAAGGCGCATAAGGATCCACATCGGATAGCGCGCGGAAGAACAATGTCATGTCCACCTCGCCTTCCTGCAACAACGTGTGCAGCGACTGCATCAGCTCCATATCTTCATCGCGGCATTCCGCCAGACCGAGTTTCGCCGCGGTCGCAAGCCGGTCGGCAGCAGCGTAAGTGGCGGCGTAGCGATCCAGCCCTTTCTGCAACGGCTCGACGCTGGTGAACAGCGGCGCCAGCGCGCCAGCCAGGCGACTCAAATTCCACCAGGCGACGTTGGGCTGCTGGCCGAAGCGATAGCGGCGGCGGCCGGCGTCGGTGGTATTCGGCGTCCAGTCGGGATCGAAGCCGTCGATCCAGCCGTACGGGCCGTAGTCGATCGTGAGACCGAGGATGGACATGTTGTCGGTATTCATCACACCGTGCACAAAACCCACGCGCATCCAGTGCGCCACCATCACCGCGGTGCGTTCGCACACCTGGCCGAACCACTCGGCGTACAGCGATTCGCCCTCGCCGTGCAGCTCGGGGAAGTCGCGACGGATGGTGAAATCCACCAGCTGACGCAGCAGCGCGACGTCGCCGCGCGAACCCGGCAACTCGAAGTTGCCAAAGCGGATGAACGACGGCGCCACACGACACACAATGGCGCCGGGCTCGGCCTGCGGGTGGCCGTCGTAGAACATGTCGCGCACCACCGTGTCGCCGGTCAGCACCAGGCTCAGCGCGCGCGTGGTCGGCACGCCCAGATGGTGCATGGCCTCGCTACACAGGAATTCGCGGATGGACGAACGCAGTACGGCGCGGCCATCGGCGCCACGCGAATACGGCGTGGGTCCGGCGCCCTTGAGCTGCAATTCCAGGCGCTGGCTTTCGTGGTTGACCAGCTCGCCCAGCGAGATCGCCCGCCCGTCGCCCAACTGCCCGGCCCACACGCCGAACTGATGGCCACCATAGTTGGCGGCCCAGGCTTCCATACCCGGCAGCAGCGCGTTGCCGCCGAACACCTGGGCGAATTCCGGCCGTGCCAGATCCGCTTCGCTCAAGCCGAGCTGCGCGGCCATTTCCGCCGACCAGGCGATCAGCTTCGGCGCCGCGACCGGCGTCGGCTCGACCAGCGAATACAGCGCTCCCTCCACTTGCCGGATACCGGCGACCTGCACCGGGTCGCCGGGCAGGTCGCGGACGAAGGCGTTGTCGAAACGGAGCTTGTACATGGAGCGGTGACATCCGGAAGCGGGCGGCGGTTTACCTATATCCGGCCGCCTGTTGCCCTTCGCAAGGCTTGCAAATTCCGGCGACGCCAACCGTCAGTTGTGATGTCGGGAAAAACGCAAGCAGGAGGCGCATGACCAGTGTCACACTTCACACATTCGCAGGAATTTCTGTTTACTATGGATTCACGGCTGCACAGGGGCAGCCGGGAGTAGAGACCATGCACATGCCTCTTGCTGGTTCCGCCCTAGGGCGCGGAATGCAGCGGGTTGCAGGGATGCTCATCGCGAAAGCGGGGCTGGACGCCAAACCCGCAAAGAACACCGAAACGCACTTCCAGCTGGTTTCCTGGCACCAAGGAGCTCGCTCCCGCCGGGAAGACGAGCTGGCACGATGTCGCGAGCAACAACACCTGCTCACGCCCATCGAATCCTGATCGTCGTCAGGCGCCGAAGATCCGCGCCACGTCGTCTACTGACAGCGCCCGCCATTCACCGGCGGGCAGGTCGCCCAGCGTCAGACCGCCGACCGATACCCGATGCAACGCCTCAACGTGGTTACCCACCGCGGCGAACATGCGGCGCACCTGGTGATAACGGCCCTCGGTGATGGCGAGGCGCGCCCGCCGCGGCTCGATCACTTCCAGCTGCGCTGGCGCCAATGGCTCCTTCTCCGACTCCAGCATCATGTCGCCACTGGCGAACAGCGCAGCCTCGTCGCCGCGCAGATCGTGCGCCAGCACCGCCTCGTACACCTTGGCCACCTGCGCGCGCGGCGAGATGATCTTGTGCAAGAGCGCGCCGTCGTCAGTGAATAGCAATAACCCCGAGGTATCGCGGTCGAGCCGCCCCACCGTGGACAGCGCCGGATCGCGCATGCGGTAGCGCTGCGGCAGCAAGTCGTACACCACGCGGCCCGGATCCTTGCGCGAGCAGGTAGCGCCCAGCGGTTTGTTCATCATCAGCGCCAGACCGGTTGGTGGATCGAGCGGCTCGTCGTCGACGCGGATATGTTCGTGCGGCACTTTGTCGTCGGCGTACAGCACTTCGCCATCGGGATCGGTGATGCGTCCTTCGCGGAACATCAGCGCCACGTCCTTGCGGCTGCCATAGCCGAGATTGGCGATCAGTTTGACCAGTTTCATGCGCGAACGCCCCGAGCTTCGATCACTTTGAATCCTTCTTGCGTCACTACCGTGCGCACATCGTTGAATCGCGACGCTAAGGTCGCTTCATAGGGTAAATGGCGATTGGCCACCAGCCACAACCGGCCATGGGGTAGCAGCGCATCGGCGGCGGTCTGGATAAAGGCGCGGCCCAGCGCCGGCAGATCCTCGCGTCCCTGATGGAACGGCGGATTGCTGACGATGGCGTCGTAGCGCTGCGGCAGACCGGTGGCGACATCGTGCCAATGCACCGCCACCGCAAGCTCGCGTCTACAAGCACGCTGCGCCGCGGCCAGATTGATGCGCGCCGGCTCCAGCGCACGCGCCTCCGCCTCGTAGAGATCAAGCGCCTCGACCTTGGGGCAACGCGCCAGCACCTGCGCGGAGAGATAGCCATAACCGGCGCCGAGGTCAGCCACGCGTCCGTGCAGATCGGCCGGCAGATGCCCGGCCAGCAGCGCGGAAGCCACGTCCACCCGATCCCAGGCGAACAGGCCGGGACGACTGGCGTAGCCGGCCGCATTGGCGCGCGGCGTATCCAGCGCCAGCCACTCGTCGAGCAAGGCAGCGTCGACTTGTTCGTCCAGCGGCGCGCTCCAGAACACGCGGCATTTGTGCTTGGACAGATGCGCCAGCGGACCGGCCAGCCGGGCCAGGTCGCCCTCACCGGACTTCGCGCCTTCCGCATTAGGAATGCAGGCCAGCACGATCCCGCCGGGCTGCGCATGTTGCACCGCGCGCGCGAACAAGGCGCGCGCTTCGTCGCGTTGCCGCGGCGGCAATACCAGCACCAATGCAAAGCGTTCCTGCGGTGACGGTTCCGCCACCTGCAGGCCACTGCGCATCAAGGCATCGGCAAATGGCTTGAAGCTTTGCTCGCATACCCAGCCGGACCGCGCCATTTCGCGCAGGCGAAAACCATCGCGCGCGCGCAGAAACAACACGCGACCGTCCGCCGGCAGCGCCAGGGCACCAGTAGCCAACGGAACGAACAAAGCCTCCAAAGCCGTATCGGCGGAGGACAACGCGGCAGCACCCACTCGCCGACCTTATCGAAGGGAAATCAGCACCATTTTACGCGGCTTGCGCTACTGTCGCGCCATGCGGCGCTCTCTAGCCCTGCCCGTGGCCCTGTTCGCGCTGGCCGGCGCACTGGCCGGCTGTGAATCGAGGCAGCCATCGACCCATGCCGCGCCCGCCGCGCCACCGCCCGACTTTGCCGGCGAGTACATCCACAACGCCAAGCACCTGCACATCACGCGGCGCGACGATGGTTACTGGCTGCATATCGAAAGTACGGGCTCATGCGAGTTTGAAGGCCCCGCCATTCTGATCGGCGAGCAGTTACAGGTATCGCTGCAAGACTGGAAAGCCGGTGCCCTGCTCACCGTGCGGCACGCCGTCCAGGGCGGCGTCGATGTATTGAGCGAACAGGAAGACGACCGCTTCAGCCTCACCTATTTCTGCCACGACGGCGAGACTTTGTCCGGCAGCTATCGGCGGCAAGCCACGGCTAAGAATCGCTAAGCCCCGTAGGAACGCACAGGGTGCGCTCCTACCCGCAAATTTTACGCTGCGCTGTGTGCGTAGACGGCGTCCATCACGCGCGCTGAATAAACCAGCGCCGCACCGGCATTCAACGCAATCGCCACGCCCAGTGCTTCGGCGATTTCCTCGCGGCTGGCACCATTCTTCAGGGCTTGCGCGGCATGCACGGTGATACAGCCATCGCAGCGAGTGGTCACCGCCACGGCGAGCGCAATCAGCTCGTGTGTCTTGGCGTCGAGGTGGCCGGTTTTCTGGCCGGCGTTGGACAACGTCTGGTAGCCGGCCACAGTGTCGGGACTCAGCTTGCCGATCTCACCGATACGGCCCAGCAGTTCTTTGCGATAAGCAACCCAATCGAGCATGACGCATCTCCTTCAAGAGAGGCGGGCAAGGTGTCCGCCGTGCTGCGTAGTGTTGCTCCGCCCAGGTTTACGACGAATACTCCATCCGCTCTATTTCTAGCGCGATCGTCTCATGGATGCTTTGAGTCGCCTGATCCAGCTCGCCCGCCTGCAAGGCAGCCTCGACCTGCGCTGCCAGTTCGCCGGCGCCTTCGCCGTCGACCACGCACCGGCGGAAGCCGGCGTGGCGCTGTTCCATCTGGTGCTGGACGGACACTGCACGGTCGAGCCGGCCGGCGAAGCGCCACTGACGCTGATGGCCGGTGACCTGGTGCTGTTTCCGCGCGGCGCAGGGCACTGGATCCGCGGCAGTGACAACGGTGTGCCGCCTGCGCCGATCCGACACGAACACGACGGCATGCTGCCGCTACGTCGCAACGTCGAAAACACGGTGGAACTGGACCTGCTGTGCGGCCGCTTCCACTACGCACCGAACTCCGCGTCGCTGCTGCTGGCTGGCCTGCCCGCCACCTTGCGGGTCTCGCTACACGAGAGCGGCACGGCAGCGAGCCTGCACGCGCTGGTCGAGCTGATGCGCAGCGAAGCAAGCCAGCGTCAGGCCGGCGCTCTGGCGATCGTCACCGCGCTGACCCATGCCTTGTTCGCGATGACATTGCGTAGTTACAGCAGCAGACCGCAGCAAAGCGGCCTGCTTGCTTTGCTGGCGGAGCCGCGATTGGGCGCCGCCGTGCGCGCGATGCTGGCCGAGCCCGCCCGCGCGTGGACCCTGGAAGATCTCGGCCGCGTCGCCGCGATGTCCCGCGCCAGCTTCGCGCGCCATTTCAGCGATCGCGCCGGCATGACACCGTGGGAATGCCTGACTCGCCTGCGTATGCAGATCGCCAGCGACCTGCTGATGCAGACGCGGCGCCGCACCGGCGATATCGGGCAGGACGTGGGTTATCAATCCGAGGCCGCGTTCGGCAAAGCCTTCCGCCAGTACAGCGGGATGACGCCGGCGCGCTTCCGACGGCTGCATGCGCAGGCGGCCGACAGCCACTAGACGACTGGTCTAATAGCAACTAAAGTGCCGCCTCATGAACGCGACCGCTCCCTCCTCCGACGTCCGCCAGCACATCCTCGACGTGGCCCACCCGCTGATGCTGCGCAAGGGCTTCACCGCAGTCGGGCTGTCCGAAATACTGGCGGCGGCACAGGTGCCGAAAGGCTCGTTCTATCACTACTTCGGCTCCAAAGAGGCCTTTGGCGAGGCTGTGCTCGATGCCTATTTCACCGCTTACCTGACGCGCGTGGACGCGCTGATGGCGGCACCCGGCACCGCCGCGCAGGCGCTGCTCCGCTTCTTCGATGACTGGCTCGATTCTCAGACCGGCAACGAGGCGCAAAGCCGCTGCCTGGCGGTGAAGCTTGGCGCGGAGGTCTGCGATCTGTCGGAGAGCATGCGCACGGCGCTGGCACGCGGCACCCGCGGAGTGGCCGAACGCCTTACGCGCTGTGTCGAAGCAGCCAAGGCGGATGGCTCGCTGCCGGCCGCGACCGACGCGCCCATGCTCGCGCAAACGCTTTACCAGAGCTGGTTCGGCGCCAGCTTGCTGGCCAAGATCAGCCGCGATCGCGCGCCGCTGGACATCGCCATGGCCAACACACGGCAGCAGCTGAGCCTGGCGCAACATGCCTGAGGCGGGCGCAGCTTATACGCTTCCGCTTTTTTCGCCCGTCTTCTAGACGACCGGTCTAATCAATCCATATCTAATCACCCCACCCCACAGGAGTAAGTCGATGTCACCCACGGATACCGTCAATCGCCGCGTCGTACTCGCCACCCGTCCGCGCGGCCTGCCGACGCCGCAGGATTTCCACCTCGACCAGACCGTCGTCCCGACACCCGACGAAGGCCAGCTGCTGCTGCGCACGCTGTATCTGTCGCTCGACCCCTACATGCGCAATCTGATGGACGAAGCGGGCACCAGCTACGCGCCGCCTGTGCCGGTGGGCGCGCCCATCGTGGGCGGTACCGTCAATCGCGTGGTCGCCTCCCGCCATCCGCACTTCCGCGATGGCGACCTGGTGCTCGGCAACGCCGGCTGGCAGGACTACACGCTGTCGGACGGCAAGGATCTGATCCCGCTCGGCGACATGGCGCAGCCGTCGTTGGCGTTGGGCGGACTGGGCATGCCCGCGTTCACCGCCTACGTCGGCCTGCTCGATATCGGCCAGCCCAAGCCGGGCGAAACCGTAGTCGTTGCCGCCGCCACTGGCGCGGTAGGTTCGGTGGTCGGGCAGATCGCCAAGCTCAAGGGCGCGCGCGTGATCGGTATCGCCGGCGGTGCCGACAAACGCCGCTACGCCGTCGAGGAACTTGGCTTCGACCTCTGCCTGGATCGTCGCGATCCGCAGCTGGCCGAACATCTCGCCGCCGCCTGCCCGGACGGTATCGACGTCTATTTCGAAAACGTCGGCGGCGCTGTGTTCGACGCGGTGCTGCCACTGCTCAACAACGGCGCGCGCGTGCCGGTATGCGGCGTGATTGCCCACTACAACGAAGACGACGCGCCTGCGGGTCCAGACCGTTTGCCGAAGACCATGTCGACGCTGTTGCAAAAGCGTATCCGCATGGAAGGCTTCATCATCCTCGACCACTACGGCGACCGCTTCGACGATTTCCGTCGCGACATGAGCGAATGGATCGCCGCTGGCCGCGTGAAGCTGCGCGAAGATGTGGTGGATGGACTGGAGCATGCACCCAATGCGTTCATCGGCCTGCTCGAAGGCCGCAACTTCGGCAAGCTGGTGGTACGCGTCGCCGACGTGTGATGCACGCCACGTGGAGCGGCCATGCCGCTCCACGTGGCGATTCAATGCGGTGCGTGCAAACGCAAACTGCTTTCGAAAGAACGTTGCAAACCACTGAGCGGATCGATGAAAGACAACGACTTCGCCAGCAACTGCAGTGGCTTCGCATAGTCGTCCTCGGCGCGCTCAGTCAGCACCGGATAGAACCCATCGTTGAGGATCGGCGCACCAAGCGCTGCCATATGCACGCGCAGCTGATGCTTGCGCCCGGTGACCGGTTGCAAGGTGTAGCACCAGTAGTCGCCACCACGCTCGTACACATCGATACGGCTTTCGCTGTTCGCTTCGCCTGGCACTTCGCCCATGCGGAAGAACGGTTCGCCGGTAACGATGCGCGAGCGCCGCACCAGCGGAAAATCCGTGGCCGGCAATGCTGGTGCAAGGGCGAGGTACTGCTTGTCGATGCGCCGCTCGCGAAACAACGCCTGATACGCCGAGCGGCTCGCCGGGTTGGCGGAGAACATCACCAAGCCGGCGGTGGCGCGATCGATCCGATGCAGCGGCACCAGATCCGGATTACCCAGGCGCTGGATCAGGCGATGCAGCAGCGTTTCTTGCACGAAACCTCCAGCCGGGGTGACTGGAAGAAAATGTGGCTTGTCGGCGACTACGAGGTGTTCGTCGACATGTAGCAAGTGTTCGCAGAACGGGATCGGTGTTTCGACCGCTACTTCGCGGTAGTAACGGACGCATAGGCCGACGCGGTGAGGCGTCTGTGGATCGAGTGGCATACCGTCGGCGTCAATTACGCGGCCGCGTGTCATGCGGTCGAGCCATGTTTCGCGGGGGATGGTTGTGAAGTGTGCGCAGAGGCAGTCGAGGATGGTGATCCAGGGACCTGGGCGGAGATGGAGGGTGCTGGGGGCGATGTTGGTCATTGGGGTATGGATTGTAGGGCTCGGGTGATCGCCATCTACTTCGCGGTTAGTCCCCCTCCTTCGGCGGCCCAAAGGTAGTCCCTGCGGGAGGGGTTGGGGTTCGGTTCTTGTGACTCGCCTTCCTACTCGTCATCCCTGCGTAGGCAGGGATCCAGTGGTGTTGTCGCTCGGTTGTCGCGTTATCGCGATCGGGCTCGCCTGCCGCGGGCTTCCGAACCGCTGCCGCGGCCCGGGTCACTTTCTCTTTGCTGGCCCAAAGAGAAAGTAACCAAAGAGAAATGGCCTGAAGAGCTAGCGGCCGACTTTGTAGCTGCGCCTGTTCCAGTGTCAGGCGTCGGGATGGTTTTCTTGGGGCCTGATCGTCCAACTCGCACCGCACCGCGCTTTTGCTCCCTCCCCTGCTTGCGACGCGAAGCTAGTCCCGTGGGACAGGGGAGGGTTGGGGAGGGGTTCGGGTGCTCGGGATCGAGCTGCTACTGCGAATACCAGAATCACTTCTCCACCCGCCTGATAAAGACAACTTCCACATCCGCACAACATTCATCGGCGCAATGTGGTGTTGCAGGCATGCGGGAGACGGCACGATGTCGCGAAGCATGTGGGTTTTGTGGGTCGCGCTGTTTAGTCTGGCGCTGGGTGCTATGGCGTTGGCGCAGCCGGCGCCTGAGAGAAGTTCGCCATTTGTGGCGCGCATTGAGCTGGACGGTGCTATTGGTCCGGCGGCGGCGGAGTATTTCGACGATGCCATGCAGCGCGCTTCACGCGAAGGGGCAGTGGCGGTGGTGTTGCGGCTGGATACGCCGGGTGGGCTGGCGGAGTCGATGCGGCAGATTGTCAGCGGCATTCTCGCTTCACGACTACCGGTGATTGGTTATGTGGCGCCGGATGGTGCGCGCGCCGCGTCTGCCGGCACTTACATTCTCTATGCCTGTCACGTCGCGGCGATGGCGCCGGCAACGCATCTGGGTGCGGCGACGCCGGTGAGTCTCGGTGGCGGTACGCCGATGCCGTCGCCGCTGGGAGCACCTGCGCCAGCGGGGAGTGCGGAGAAACCCGCCGCCGGCAATGACGCCACACGCGATGCGGAAGCTAACAAGGTGCTCAACGATGCCATCGCCTATATCCGTTCGCTTGCACAGCTGCGCGGTCGCGACGCGGCGTGGGCGGAGCAGGCGGTGCGCGGCGCCGCCACGCTCACCGCGAACGAAGCGGTGACGAAGCATGTGGTCGATTTTGTCGCCACCGATGCCAATGCACTGCTTGTGCAATCGAACGGCCGCAAGGTGCAGATCGCCGGTCAAGTGCAGGTGCTGCAACTCACCGGTCTGCCGTTGCGCGACTACGCGCCGAACTGGCGCACGCGCTTCCTCGGCATCATCACCAACCCCACCATTGCCTATGTATTGTTGCTCGCCGGTATCTACGGGCTGGTGCTGGAAGCGTTTCATCCAGGCGCATGGTTGCCCGGCATCGTCGGCGGCATCTGTCTGCTGATCGGCCTTTACGCCCTGCAATTGCTGCCGGTGAATTACGCCGGGTTAACTTTGATGGCGCTCGGCGTCGCCCTCCTGCTGACCGAAGCACTCACGCCCACCGTCGGTGCCGTTGGTGTAGGTGGAGTGATCGCTTTCGTGATCGGCTCGATCATGCTGTTCAATACTGGCGTACCCGGCTACGCGGTGAATATCGGTGTGATCGCCGGCATCGCCTTCTGCGCCATCGCCCTGCTCGCGCTGATTCTGCGCCTGGTGATGCGCGCGCGCCGTACCCGTCCCTTCAGCGGCGACGAACAAGTCCTACAAGCCACCGGCGAACTGCTGCAAGCCGTGCAACCCGACAGCGAAAGTTGGGCGCTGGTCGGCGGCGAACGCTGGCGTGTGCATTGCGATACATCCCTCCCTGCCGGTGCGCGCGTGCGGGTATTGCGCCGCGAAGGCTTGCAGCTTTGGGTGACCCCTCTCTAGGTGAACACTATGGAGATTCCCATGTTCGGATTTGCTGGTGTCGTGGTGGTACTTGCCGCCGCCCTGCTCTTCATGTCGATCAAGGTGCTGCCGGAATATCAGCGCGGCGTGGTGCTGACGCTTGGCCGCTACACCGGCACCAAAGGCCCCGGTCTGGTGATCCTGGTACCCGTCGTGCAACGCATGATGCGCGTCGACCTGCGCGTGACGGTGATGGACGTGCCGCCACAAGATGTGATCTCCCGCGACAACGTCTCCGTGCGCGTCAACGCGGTGGTGTACTTCCGCGTCGTCGAGCCTGACAAATCCATGCTGAAAGTCGCCGACTTCCTGCAAGCCACCAGTCAGCTCGCCCAGACCCGCCTGCGCTCTGTACTCGGCCAGCACGAACTGGACGAAATCCTCTCCCAGCGCGACTCCATCAACCGCATCCTGCAAACCATCCTCGACGAAGCCACCGACGCCTGGGGCATCAAAGTCAGCAACGTCGAACTGAAAGACGTCGACCTCAACGAAACCATGATCCGCGCCATCGCCCGCCAGGCCGAAGCCGAACGCGTCCGCCGCGCCAAAGTCATCCACGCCGAAGGCGAACTCCAGGCCGCCGAAAAACTCCGCGACGCCGCCGCCACCCTCTCCCAACAACCCCAGGCCCTGCAACTCCGCTACCTGCAAACCCTCGCCGACATGTCCAGCAGCGGCAACACCTCCACCATCGTCTTTCCGCTACCGCTGGACATGATCAGACCGTTGCTGGAGGTATTGCCGAAGACGCCACCGGCGGGATGAATCAGTGCCGCCAAGTAGCGACGCCATCGCGAGCACCCAAACCCCTCCCCAGCCCTCCCCTGTCCCACGGGACTAGCTGCGCGTCGCAAGCAGGGGAGGGAGCAAAGCTTGGTGCGGCGGTGAGTGGAGGACGATCAGGCCGAGAAGAAACCATCCCGACGCCTGACACTGGAAAAGGCACAGCTACAGAGCACACCGCCTGCTCTTCAGGCCATTTCTCTTTGGTTACTTTCTCTTTGGGCCAGCAAAGAGAAAGTGACCCGGACCGCGGCAGCGGTTCGGAAGCCCGCGGCAGGCGAGCCCGGTCGCGACAACGCGACAACCAGGCGACAACGCCACTGGATCCCTGCCTACGCAGGGATGACAAAGTAGAAGGGGTATTACAAGAACCGAACCCTCTCCAGCAGGGTGAGGGCACGCGCGTGCCCTACAATAGAGGGCTACCTCCACCAGACCCCCACCCATGGCCCTAAACGCCACCATCTACAAAGCCGAGCTGCAAATCAGCGACATGGACCGGCACTACTACGCCACCCATGCCCTCACCCTCGCCCGGCACCCCTCCGAAACCGAAGAGCGCCTGATGGTGCGCCTGCTCGCTTTCGCTCTGCATGCCGACGAGCGCCTGGAGTTCGGCAAGGGCCTCAGCACCGACGACGAACCTGACCTGTGGCGCAAGGCCTACACCGGCGAAATCGAGCAATGGATCGAACTGGGCCAGCCCGACGAAGCGCGCATCCGCAAAGCCTGCGGCCGCGCGCAGCAGGTGGTGGTGATCAACTACGGCGGGCGCACGGCCGACATCTGGTGGGACAAGGCCGGCTCCACACTGGCGCGCCACAACAACCTCACCGTACTCGACATTCCCACCGCCACCGTCGAAGCGCTGCTTGAACTCACCCAGCGCGGCATGCGTCTGCAATGCCTGATCCAGGACGCGCAGCTGCAGATGATGAGCGACACCACTGCGGTGTCGATCGAACCCACGCGCCGCATGGGCAACGCCTGAGCTATGTCCGCCGGCACCGCACCCGGGCTGGTGATCATCGGCGGCGGTCCGGCCGGCCTGATGGCGGCCGAAAGCGCGCGCGCAGCGGGTGTCGAGGTGGATGTCTACGAAGGCAAGGGTTCCGTCGGACGTAAATTTCTGCTCGCCGGCAAAGGCGGCATGAACCTCACCCACGGCGAAGCCAAGGCCGATTTCGTGCAGCGCTACGGCGCCCGTGCGAAAGAAGTCGGCCGATGGCTGGAAACCTTCGACGCCGATGACTTGCGCGCATGGGCGCGCTGCCTTGGCGTGGAGACTTTCGTCGGCAGTTCCGGCCGCGTGTTTCCCAGCGATCTCAAGGCTGCACCGCTGCTGCGCGGCTGGGTGCACCGCCTGCGCGAAAGCGGCGTGCGCTTTCATGTGCATTACCGCTGGCTAGGCTGGGATCAACAGGGCGCACTGCGCTTCGACACACCCGATGGCGAACGCGCCGTACAAGCGAGCGCGACCGTGCTGGCGCTAGGTGGTGGCAGCTGGCCGCAGCTGGGTTCGGATGGCGTGTGGCAATCGTGGCTGGCGGCGCGCGGCGTGGATGTGGCGCCGCTACAGCCATCCAATTGCGGCTTCGATATCGGCTGGAGCGAACTGCTCGCCAGCCGCCATGCCGGCGCACCGCTGAAGCCGGTGGTCGCGCATTGGCGCGATGCGCATGGCCAGGGTCATCAGCGCCAGGGCGAATGCGTGATCACCGAAACCGGCATCGAGGGCAGTCTCATCTATGCGCTCTCCGCCACCTTGCGCGACGCCATCGCCAGGCACGGACACACCACCCTGCAACTGGATCTGGCACCTGACCGCACACTGGAACGCCTGCAGCGCGACCTCGCCAAGCCGCGTGGCAGCCGCTCGCTCAGCGAGCATCTGCGGCGGCAGGCAGGCATCACCGGCGTCAAGGCGGCGCTGCTGCGCGAAGTGTTGAACGCGGAACAGCTCCACGACAGCTCCGTGCTTGCTAACACCATCAAGCGCCTGCCGCTGCATCTCAAACAGCCACGACCGATCGCCGAGGCGATCAGCAGCAGCGGCGGCGTGCGGCTGGAATCGATGGACGATGCGCTGATGCTCAGCGCCCTGCCCGGCGTGTTCTGCGCGGGCGAAATGCTGGACTGGGAAGCGCCAACCGGCGGCTACCTGCTCACTGCCTGCTACGCCAGCGGACACATCGCCGGCCAAGGCGCGGCGGCGTGGCTAAAGCGCTGACCGCTGTTGGCCCGGCCGTTGCCGGGCGGTGACTTACTTGAGGTTGCTCTTGCTGGTGTCGATGTCGGCCTGCACCTTGCCGGCCATTTCCTTCGACACACCGTCGAGCAGCACCACGAACAGCTTGGCGTAGTCGGTCTGCGTGGACACCGGCGCCGACGGCTGCGAACGCAGCTCGCTGCGGGTCACAAAGCCGCGTGCATTGGTGGTGCAGCGCATGGAGATATCCAGCGTCGCCGTGCTCGGCGCGTCGTCTTCGTGCTTCACGCGCATGTCCGTCTTCACGCGCTCACAGGTCACGGTGAGGTTGGAAATATAGGCCGGCTGCAAAGCCTGGCGCAGTTGCGCCTGCAGCACGTCGGACACCGGACGCGACGGCGTCAGGATCACTTTCTGATCCAGCCCGCGCACCAGCAGATCGCCCTGCGATGGCTCCACACTGATCCACGGTGCCGAAGCCGGCACCACCAGCGCATCCAGCGGCACCGTCTCGCGCGTCTTCTGGCTCCCGCAGGCGCACAGCACCAGGGCCATCGCCCCCATCGTCAACACTTGCTTGAACATGGTTTCCCCCCATGACAAAGCGTTGGACTGTACAGGCGCCCTGCGGGGGGAGCAACGCTGAAAGGCTGTCATTGTGTGCCTGTTCGCAACATCTGCCCGCCACACCCCAACCTCAACGCGCCGATGCGAACTCATGGCAGGATGCTGAGGCTGCCGCTTTACACCGAGTCGTGTCGTATGCGCTTTCGCTTCTGGCTGGTCCTTTCCCTCCTGGTTGCCTCCGGCACCGCCACCGCGCGATGGCCGGGCCACCCGGAAGAACGCACCAGCGTGCAAGAAAACACGCCTTCGATTGAGGTCGCCGAGCTCCATCTCGACGCCCCTGGCGTTTCGCCCCAGCCGCTGCACATCAGTGTCTATCTGCCGCCGGGCTATGGCGCCCGCACAGGCCGTCACTATCCGGTGCTGTATGCCAACGATGGACAGGACATGAGCGCTGTCGGCCTGCTCGGCTCCCTGGAGACGTTGTACCGGGACCGATTGATCGAACCGGTGATCGTGGTGGCGGTGGACATGCCGCCCGACCGCACCGGCGCTTATGGTCTTTCCGACCGCAAGCAGGCGCGCAGCGTGATCGGCGATTCTCGCTTCGGCCCGATCGGCACGCACGCGCAGGACTACACGCAATGGTTTGTCACGCGACTGGTGCCCGCCATCGATGCGCGCTTCCGCACCCAGCGCACACCCGAGGGCCGCACCGTGCTGGGCTGGTCGCTGGGCGGGCTGCATGCCTTCAACCTGGCCTGGCAGTACCCGGAAATATTTGGCCGCGTCGGCGCGTTCTCACCGTCGTTCTGGCTTGCCAAGGATCGCAGCGACGGCCTCAGCATCGATCGCACACGATTTGCCCAGCGCATGGTCGACGCCAGCCGTAAACGTCCGCAGCTCAAGCTATGGTTCTCGGTGGGCAGCGCGGAAGAGACTGACGACCGCGACCATGATGGCGTGATCGATGCGGTCGGCGACGTGCGTGACCTGATCGAGGGCTATCGCATCCCCGGCGGCGGTCACCTGCGCGGCCTGCGCCAGCTCGGTTATCGGGTGAACATGGACTACGCGCAGCACCCTTCGCGTCAAGCGAACGTGGCCTTCTACCTACTGGACGAAGGCAAGCACAACCAGGCGTCGTGGGCGATGATGCTGCCGCCGTTCCTGCAATGGGCGTACGGCAGCAAGAGCGCCAACCACTACACGGTGCGGTAGTTGTCCACCTCGCGATAACGTCGCGCATACGCACCGAACGCCAGCGCTGCCAACAGCGCGAATGTGGCGAAGAAAAACATCTGGAATGCCGTCACGCTGAGCCCGGTCACTGCAATATGGCCAGTTACCATCTCGCTGCGCACCGCGGCATTGGCGATCAACACCCACAAGTTGCCGATGGTGGTGGTGAGGTTCCAGAAACTCATCACCACACTTTTCATTGAGGCCGGCGCCTGGCTATAGGCGAACTCCAGGCCCGTGGCGGAAACCAGCACCTCGCCGAAAGTAAGCAGCGCATACGGCGCGATCTGCCACACGATTGATAGTGCATCGCCACCATCGATCACCAGCTGATAGCCGCCCACCACGATCCAGGCCAGACCGCTGAAAGCGATACCCGCCGTCATCCGGCGCAGCGCCGTCGGCTCGTAGCCGCGGCGGCGCAGCAGCGGATACAGCACCAGGTTGTTGAACGGAATCAGCAGCATCACCAGCAAGGGATTCAGCGCCTGCATCTGCGCCGGATGAAACCAGTCCGGCGCACCCATCTCATTCCCCTGCAACACCCACGTCGACGCCTTCTGATCGAACAGCGAGAAGAACGGCGTAGTCAGCGCGAAGATCACCAGCACCCGCAACACATTGCGCGCGCCATCCACCGCCGCATCCGGATGCAGCCCGCGCGCACGCTCCATCTGCAGCCACGCGCCGCCGCCCACGCCACCAATCAGCGCCACCAGCGCCAGACACGCGGCAATCACAAAACCCAAGGCAGGCGACGACGCCAGCGCAGCGAATGCAGCCAACACGCCCGCTCCCGCCACCCACAACCCGGGCCGCCCCTGCCCCGCACGCTTCGCCAACAATGCACTGCGCAACACGCGCGAAAACGCATCCGGATCCGGCGGCGATGGCGGCACCATCACGTACTGCTTGCGCCCCAGCCAGAACACCACCGTCGCCAGCAACATCAGCGCACCGGGAATACCAAACGCCACCGCCGCACCGAACTGCCGCAGAAAAATCGGCATCAGCAACGAAGCGAAGAACGAACCGAAATTGATGATCCAGTAAAACGCATCGAACACCAGCTTCGCCCAATGCTTGTTCGACTGATCAAACTGATCGCCCACAAACGACGCCACCAACGGCTTGATCCCACCCGCCCCCAACGCAATCAACCCAAGCCCCACATAGAAACCCGTGGGATGGTGTTCGAACAGCGCCAGACACAAATGCCCCAGGCAATACACCAGACTCATCCACAACACCGTCTGGTACTTGCCGAAAAACCGGTCCGCCAACCAACCACCCAGCAGCGGAAAGAAATACACCCCGATCACGAAGGTATGAAACACATCCTTCGCCGCCCCCGGCCGCTCCGACTCCGGCAAATACATCAACAACGACGTGATCAAAAACGGCGTAAGGATGTTGCGCATCCCATAAAACGAAAACCGCTCACACCCCTCGTTACCGATGATGAAAGGAATCTGCCGCGGCAAACGACCGCGCTCGGTAGGCTTGGCAGCGCTCATGGACGCTCCTGACAGGCGAAACCACCGAGTTTGCCGCAAGTTCTTGCGGGAGCCAAATGGGGCCGGCCCATAGCAGCCACCGCTCGAGCACCCACCCCTCACCCCGACCCTCTCCCCGGAGGGGAGAGGGAGATGTGACGCTTCGATGAGGGACGGGCGACCAGTCCCCGAAGAAAACCATCTCGACGCCTGACACCGGAAAAGGCGTAGCTACAGAGCATACCGCCTGCTCTCAGGCCATTTCTCTTTGGTTACTTTCTCTTTGGGCCAGCAAAGAGAAAGTGACCCGAGCCGCGGCAGCGGTTCGGAAGCCCGCGGCAGGCGAGCCAGAGTACGCAGACGCGACAACCGAAGCGATAATGCCACTGGATGACCAGCTTCGCTGTTGTGAAGCGCCTCCGGCCTGCGCCGGAATGACGAAGTAGGAAAGGGGTGCCACAAGAATCGAACCCACTGAGCTAAAGCGCACCAGCGAGCGGATCAACAACGAGCGTCACAACACCCCTGATAAGCTGCCCCCACCCTCCACCCGCACACAAACATGCGCCCCCTAAAACCCGCCATCCTCATCATCATCCTGGCCGTCGCCGCCCTCCTCTGGAACCGGCACCCCACCCCGCCGCCCACCAGCGCGGCCACACCGACAACCGCACCCAACACAGCGCCAGCCACCACAGCATTCCCCAGCTTCCTCCCGCCGGAAGCGCGTGACGTCATCCAGCTCATCCAGCGCGGCGGCCCCTTCGCCCACCGCCAGGACGGTACCGTCTTCGGCAACCGCGAAGGCCGCCTGCCCTCGCAGCCCAACGGCTACTACCACGAGTACACCGTGGAGACGCCCGGGCTCGATTACCGCGGTGCGCGACGCATCATCACTGGCGGTAATCCGCCGGTGATCTACTACTACACCGACGACCACTACCGCACTTTCCAAAGCTTTCAGGTGAACCGATGAGCGCGCACGACACCGATATTATCGACCTGACCGACCCGGCCCGCGGCGGCGTCTTTTTCGTGATCGAAGAAGATCTGGATCCCCTTGCCGCATCAGCCGATCCCCAGTCGATGTTCATCGGCCGCACCAGCCTCAAGGGCTGCGATAGCAAGGAGGAACTGCTGCGCCGCCTCGCCGCGTCGTGGCAGCTACCGGCAACATTCGGTGATAACTGGGATGCACTCGCCGACTGTGTGCGCGATTTTGCCTGGCTGAAAGCGCAAGGTTATCTGCTGCTGTTCGACCACGCCGACGATTTGCGCAACGCCAACGAGGACGACTTCGACACCTTGCTCGATATCCTCGACGAGGCGGCCGAGGGCTGGCTGGACGATGGCGTGCCTTTCTTCGCCTTCTTCGCGCTACCGGAAAGCGCCTTCAACGATACGGATGACTAAGCCGCATGCAAGAACTGGATTTTGAACTCGACCGCGACCACGTAGAACTCAACCAGCTGCTCAAGCTAGTGGGCTTGTGCGACAGCGGTGGCGCCGGCAAGGCGATCGTCGCCAGCGGCGCGGTGTATGTCGACGGGCAGCAGGAGCTGCGCAAGACCTGCAAGATCCACGCGGGCCAGGTCGTGCAGCTGGAAGACGTGACGATTCACGTCTTCGCCGCGGGCTGAGCAACGCTTATTCCGGGAACGGCAGCGCCTCGAGGCGTTGATCCAGCTCCGGATGTTCCGGCAGGCGGATCGAGAACTCACGCTGCAGCACGTCGCGGATCTCCGCCACGTTCTGCAGCGTGCGCCGCACGGATTCGCCGCCGAGATGATGGATGACAAAGTCGCGGTTGCGCAGATTCAGGCGGCGCCCCGGCAGGCTGCGCGCCACCACCAGACTGTGCAGGAAGTGCGATTCCGGATAGGTCGAGGTGTAGTGGTTGGCCACCACGTAGTCGATCGGATAGCGCGGCTGCAGATCGAAGCGGTACAACGTGCCCCAGGTATCGCGCACCAGGGTCTGCATGCGCCACATGCCGTCGGTGTGCAGCAGGCGATACGGTTCGTGCGCGCTCGGCTGCACCGTGTCCGCTTCCAGCCGCAAGGCACCAGTGAGTGTCTGGCCACCAAAACCGACGTCCACTAGCCAGCTCTCGCCATCCAGCACCACACGCAACAGCATGTGGCTTTGCGCGGTGATCGCATCTTCCTCGCGCCCCCAGAGCACGCGCGCTATCAGGCCCGTGACCTCATAGCCGATGGCGCTCAGTGCAGCGCGGAACAGATGGTTCTGTTCAAAGCAGTAACCGCCACGGCCAGCATGTACCAGCTTCCGCTCGATCGCCTCCGGCTCGATCACCACCGGCACGCGCAGCAGTGGATCGAGGTTTTCGAACGGGATGGCGGCGACATGCGCCGCCACCAGTGCGCGCAGGGTCGCGAGGTCCGGCTGCACTGGCGCCTGGTAGTCAATGCGGCGCAAATAGGCGGCAAGGTCGAAGCGGTAGGTCATGTGGGCATCGGGGAAGATGTGGGGTCCGCACGATAACACCGCACTATCGAGGTGAATGGTGCGGGAAGTAACCCTGCCCGCCTCGCCAGCGAATCAGCTGTGGAACATGCAACCTCCAGGAGCATTGCCATGACTGTCATCCGTCGCCGTTCGATCCACGCGCTCGCCAGCCTACTGATCCTGGCCGGCACCAGCGCATGCAGCCTGCCGGTCGCCAATGCGGCCAGCGCCTTGCCGTCGCCCAAGCTGGACGCGCCGCTCGCCACCACCCACAGCGAACAGGTCGCCGTGCTGGCCGGCGGCTGCTTCTGGGGGGTGGAGTCCGTGTTCGAACACGTCAAAGGCGTGAAGAAAGTCTGGTCGGGCTATGCCGGCGGCAACGCCGACACGGCGCATTACGACCTGGTCAGCGACGGCAATACCGGCCACGCCGAATCGGTGAAGATCCTGTACGACCCCGCGCAGGTCAGCTATGGCCAGCTATTGCAGGTGTTCTTCTCGGTGGCTGCGGACCCGACCGAGCTCAACCGCCAGGGTCCGGATGTCGGCACGCAGTACCGCTCCGTGGTGTTCTACGGCAACGATGAGCAGAAACGCATCGCCACGGCGTATATCGACCAGCTCACCCAGGCCAAGGCTTTCGGCGATCCCATCGTTACCCAGGTAGTGCCGCTCAAGGCGTTTTATGTCGCCGAGGCGTATCACCAGGACTATGCGCGGCTGCACCCCAACCAGCCGTACATCGTGTTCAACGACGCACCGAAAGTAAGGAACCTGAAACAGCTGTTCCCCAACGTGTACAAGGCCGAAGAAACTGTCGTCGACGTACAGCTTCACTGATTGCTGTAGGAGCCCACCCTGTGGGCTCCTACGAGTGCTTTGGCGGTACCAGGCGTAGCCGCGAATGCGCATGGCGGGAACTGGGCCGCAGCAGGCGTTCGATGTCCTCGGCGGCCTGCGGACGCGCGTAGTAGAAACCCTGGCCCTCCGCACAACCCGCGCGCAGCAGGAATTCGTGCTGCTCCTGCGTTTCGATGCCCTCAGCGATGGGCCGCAGCCCGAGGCTGCGCGCGATGGCCAGCATCGCCTCGGTGATCGCCAGGTTATTGGTGTCCGCCGGCAGGCCGGAGATAAACGAGCGATCGATCTTGAGGAAAGCAATCGCTGACAGTTTGAGGTAGGCCAGCGAGGAATAGCCCGTACCGAAATCGTCGATAGCCACACCGACGCCCAGCGCATGCAAGGCGTGCATGGTGCGGTCGGTCTGCTCGCCCAGGCGCAGGATCGCGCTCTCGGTGATTTCGATCAGCAGGCGCTGGCCGGGCAACTGCACAGCATCCAGCGCGGAACTCAGCTTGTCGATAAAGGAACGATGCCCGAAGGTACTGGCCGACACATTGATCGCCATGCGCAACTGCGGCATGCGTGCGTCGTCCCAGCGTCGCAATTGCGAGCTGGCCTCGCGCATCACCCATTCGTCGATCTGGCGGATCAGACCGAGGCTTTCCGCCATCGGGATGAACTCGTCCGGCAGCAGCAGCCCGCGTTCGGGGTGGTGCCAGCGCAACAGTGCCTCCACCGCCACAATGCGGCCGGTGCGCAGTTCGATATTGGGCTGATAGACGAGATGGAATTCGCTCCTGGCCAGCGCCTGGCGCAGATCCGAACCGAGCATCAAGCGGCGTCGCGCATCGGCATGCATCAGCGGTGTGTAGAAACGGTAGGCGTTGCGCTCCTCGGTCTTGGCCACATACATCGCAGCGTCGGCGTTGGTGATCAGCGTGTTCGCATCGCCGCCGTCCAGCGGATAGCCGGCGATGCCGATGCTGGCGCTGAGCGCGATTTCGTAATCGCCCACCATCACCGGCTCCGCCAGCGCGGCCAGCAGGCGATTGGCGATGCCGCGCGCATCTTCACGCGCACTCAGGCGGCTCAATAGCACGGTGAACTCGTCGCCGCCGATACGGCCGGCTACATCGTGCTTGCCCATGATCTTGTCGATGCGCTCGGCCACCTTCGCCAGCAGGTTGTCGCCGATCGCATGACTGTAGCTGTCGTTGACGACCTTGAACGCATCGAGGTCGACGAACAGCACCGCCACCGCATTGCGCTCGTGCGTGGCATTGAGAATGGCGTGCTCGCACAGGCGTTCGAATTCGGCGCGGTTGACCAGGCCAGTCAGCGGATCGTGCGTGGCGAGATGTTCCAGGCGCAGGCGATCGGCCTTGGTCGCGGTGATGTCGGTACACACCGCCACGTAGTGCTGCACGCGGCCATAAGTGTCGCGGATGGCGCTGACGCTGAGCAGCTCGGGATAGGTACTACCGTCCTTGCGCCGGCTCAGCACCTCGCCTTTCCAGTTACCGCCGCTGGCCACCGTGTCCCACACCGACGCGGACAGCGGAGAGCCATTAGGCAGGCTGCGCGTTTCATCGAAACGGCAAAGGCGCAGCGTGGTGGCGTCATAGCCAGTGATGCGGGTGTAGGCGGCGTTGACCGTGGTCACCAGGCGATCGGCGTCGGCGATGATCACGCCTTCGGCGATACCGGCCAGCGCCTCGGAGGCGATGCGGCGCTCCTGCTCCATCGACACTCGCTCGGAGATGTCGCTAATGATGGCCTGCCGCACGAAACGCTCGCCCCACATGGCCAGCGCACTGCGCATTTCCACCGGACGATGATCGCCATCGGTACCGCGCAGCAGACTTACCCCGCCCTCCTGCGGCAGGCCAATGCGGGCGAACAGGTGCGCAAACACATCGCCGACCAGCTCGCCGGGTTCGCGCCCAGTCCAGTGGCCGGCCATGCGGTTGGCATCGAGGATGCGGCCGCTGGCTTCGTCGACCATCACGATGGCCGAGGACGCACTGTCGAACAGCAAGCGATAGCGCTCCTCCGTACCGCGGATACCAGCCAGGATGCGCCGTCCCATGCGCAGCCATAGCAGCGCAGCGATCAGCGCAATGAGGAACACGCTGGCGAACAGTACGCGGCCGAGCCAGGTGGCGCCCTTGGCGATATATAGCGAGAAACGGTTACTGCGCGGCTCGATGAAATTATTGAGTGTGTTGATGCGGTCGCGCTGGCGCAGCAGCTCCTGGCTGGACAACTCGCCGTGCGTATAAGCCTCTTCGAGTTCGCCGGCGATGGTATCGAGCTCGGCGATCTGGCCGTCCACCGAATGCCAGGCCTCGATCGCCTCGCGCATGTTGGGGGCGCCGGAGAAATACTGCAGCATGAACACCATGCCCGGGATCGCCGACGGAATCACCCCGCCGCGGCGGAACGCCTGGTCGACCTGCTGCGAGTCGTAGTGGCCGCTGTCGATGGCATCGCGCGCCCAGCGATCCGACTTCACCACCAAATAGTTTTTCCTGAAGCTCGCGAGGTCGGCCGCGTTGCCCTTGACGGCATAGTTATCGAGATCGATCACCGCCTGCTTCTGCGCCTTGGACCAAAGACTCTCACCGTTGAGAAAACCGGCGAGAGTCACCTGGACCTGCAAGGCGCCCCAGGTAAGGGCGAGGATCAACCCGATCATGGCCGCCAGCGCGTACGCCAGCGGCATCAGTCGCTGCAACAGGGGTCTACGCAAGCCAGTACGAGCGATACGCATCTTGTCCTGTATCCCCTTCGACGACATCCGCTGCCTGTGGATACGTATCGCCCGGCGATCACGTTACTCAGGCTGCGGCTTCACTGACTGCCCACGGACCTTGACGCACATCCAGGCAACGATCCAGCGTGATGTGCATGCTGACGTAACTGCGCCGCACACATTCACCCAGATACGCGACCTCGGCCGGCGTCGGTGCCGTGCCCATAAGCGTACAGACTATCTCCAGCGCTTCCCATGGATGGGTATCGTCATACGCGGCATGCAGCTGTAGCCAGCGCAGGCTGTTGGCACGCTTGTCCTTGGGGAAACTCTCCGCATAGGCCGTGCTCTCGTAGACAATCTGCGACCAGTCCCCGGTCGCCCCTTCTACCGCGTAGTTGGTGGCAATTATGCCGGCCGCCAGCGATGCCTTGCTGCTGACTTGCTCACACCAATCCGCCAAGGCCTGCGTGCCGTGGGGGGGCTGCCCATGCAGGACCTCGTCCCGGCTGACGCCGGCGCCTTCCGCCCAATTGATCCAATAGTCAGCATGGTTCTGCTCCACGCGGATATTGCGGACCAGCCAGCGCCGGGCCATGTTCTCCCCGGCGCTCCTGCCGTACTGAGTTTTAAGCAGGTTTAGTGCCATGTAGGCCGGGAAACGCTCAATGACCGGCCAGACGCCGACCATAAAATGGCGGTTGGAGGTGGCGTCAAGACGAACCTCCTTCATAACCGACCACAGCTCGTGGTCCACCACCCCCCGTTTCGCGTCCTCGCAGGCGGCGACCATGTCCTGCGCCCAATGCGGGTAGCTGGTTAGTTCAGTCAGCGCGCCAGTGCGTTCGAAGTGCGTGTTCATGTTGCTTCTCCAGTGTTGGCTTTCAGGTCATCGCCGGCGCACATGGCCGGCGCGCCGGTGCCATCGCGGCACCGGAACCTCATAGTCTTCGCCCACGGGAGCCTTGGCGACATCGGCCAGTTTCGGAGTCCGCTCCTTGTCCCTGCCACCCGCCGGAACGGCGCGCGGCGACTCGCCACCGCCAGCAAACCGGCGCATGATCCCAAGGCGCCCGCACCGCACCGGCGCGTGTGTGAAGGCGCTCCCTCCCCCGTCGCCCAACGGAGAACCCGTATGAGTTACGTCGATGGTTTCGTGGTACCCGTACCCAGGAAAAACCTCGCGGCGTACCGCCGCCTGGCCCGCAAGGCGGGCAGCATCTGGCGCGAACATGGCGCGCTGGAATACATCGAATGCCTGGCCGACGATGTGAAGCCCGGCAAGCAGACCTCGTTCCCCCAGGCCGTCAAACTCAAGCCGGACGAGGTAGTGGTGTTCTCATGGATCGTCTTCAAATCGCGCGCCCAGCGCGACCGCATCAACAAGAAAGTGATGGAGGATCCGCGCCTGTCCGGCATGGATCCCAAGACGCTGCCGTTCGACGGCATGCGCATGTTCTGGGGCGGGTTCAAGCCGATCGTGCAGCTGTAGTTGCATCCAGCGCCGGATCGGCAGGCGATCCGGCGTGGGCACTCCGGAGCTGATTAGGCGTGCCGTACCGGCAGGCACAGCTTGCAGTTGAACACGCCAGTGTCCTTGTCCATTTTGAAGTCCGTGCCGTACAGCTCGACGGCACAACGCGCCTCGTCGCTGGTGTCGATGGCATAGCCGCTGCCCGGCAGCCAGTCCGATACAAAGCGGCCCCAGGCACCCGCGATCTGCGCAGCTGTGCCAGCAAATGACGCACATGCGTAACGACCGCCCTTCAGCGTCGTCACGCCGATTTCACCCTGCGGTTTGAAATCCGTACTGACCTCGACGCAAGCGTCGTAGCGAAGCTTGTCGGCAGGAGTCATGCCGGGGTTGTCCATGCACACCCCGTACATGATGCGCGGCGGGGGTATCAGCCCCTGATCGCGGCACCAGCCGCCGAAGCGCTGCCACATCGCCGTGATGCCGGCGCTGCCATAAGGACCCACGTGGCGCATATAGGCAACGCGGGCATCGGGAAGGTTGTTGATTTCGACGTGCATAGGGGCATCTCCAGTGGCGGGAACATGGCCGTGCGGCCATATGCCTACATCCTTGCGGATCGCCTCGAGAACGACTTGATGCTTCTTGCTTTCGTCTTGATGAATCTTGCTAAGCGCTTCGCGACGCGCCACGCCCCAGGACAAGTGACCGCCACCGCGCCACTGTGTGGGCGTCATGCCGAAATAGCCGCGGAATGCGCGCGTGAACACCTCCGGCGAGGTGAAGCCCACATCCAGCGCAATCTTCGACGCCGTGACATCGCGCGTCGCCACCAGCCGCGTCGCCGCCACTTCCACCCGCCGCCGGCGCACGCGCTCGGCCAGCGTCTCGCCGGCCATGGCCTTGAAGATGCGATGGAAGTGATACGGCGAGAAATGCGCCACCCTGGCCACCGCATCGAGATCGAGCGGCTCGGACAGATGCGTGTCGATGTAGTCGAACACGCGGTTGATGCGGGCGAGATAAGCGCTGTAGGTGAGCATAGGCAAAAAGCATAACCCACGCGCACACGCCGGCCGACCGACATCTCGTCCCTCGTCAAAGAACCAAGGTATCGTGGAGGAACGTCAAAGCAGACCGGCAAGTACCTGTATTAGCCCCCATAGCGAGACCGCCCAGATCAGCGTGCGCAAATAGGGAATACCCGCGAGGTAGACCGGCAAATAAGCAACCCGCGCCCACACATAGATCTCCGCGCCCAGTGCCGTGCTCGTCGTGTTCCGCTGCGCCAGAACCACCGCCAGCACGGCGGCGGCGAAGAACACGAACGTCTCCAGAAAATTGCGGCTCGCCCGGTCAGCGCGGGCAGCGACGCCGGTCAACGGCTTGGGCTCGCTATCACGGCTGCTGGCATTCCACGTGATGCCGCGTTGTTGCGTTGATAGCGTCGCGGCCAGCAGCACATAAACCAGTCCAAGTACCACGGCCCACGCCAACACCTTCAGCTCAATCGCCATGACGCCCCTCCCCGGGTGGATGTGGACGGATCATGTGCCGTTATTCGTGCGCAGGGGTATTCAGTCAGCAGATCGGCGACCGACCCACAGGCGCTGAGGCCCTGCGCCCTGCTCGGCAAGCTTGTCGAGAGGATTGCGCAGCCGGCAGCGGTCAATCGACAGGCAGCCGCAACCGATGCAGTCATCGAGGGTGTCGCGCAGCTTCTTCAACTGTGCCATCCGCTCGTCCAGATCGGCTCGCCACGCGGCGGACAAACGCGCCCAGTCCGCGCGAGTGGGGGCGGCGGTCGCGGGCAAGCCAGCCAACGCAGATGCGATGTCTGTCAAGGCAATCCCAACCCGCTGTGCCACGCGGATAAACGCGACGCGACGCAGCACATCCCGCGAGTAACGCCGCTGGTTGCCTTCGGTGCGGTCACTGCTGATCAAGCCCTTGGCTTCGTAGAAATGCAGCGCCGACACGGATACGCCCGCGCGTCGCGCCACGTCGCCCACGGACAGGGTCGATGGGATACCGGCCTGTTCCAGTCTGGTTTTCATGCGTCACCTCTTGACCTCAACTTTACATGAGGTTTTACAGTGCGCGCCTATCCCGGCTCAAACCCGACCCTCACAGGAGTTTCCCGCCATGAACGCTTCCTCGTCAGCCAACCATGCCTCCGTCTTTCGTATCGACCGCTTCGTTGTGCCGGCCGAGGCCATGCCGGCCTTCATGGAGCGCGTACGCATCAGCCAGCAGACGCTGGATACCGTTCCCGGCTGCAAGCAGAACCTGGTGCTGAATCGAATCGATGACACGGGCGAGTGCAACGTCATCACCGTGGTCGAATGGAGCGGTGCCGAAGCGATCGCCGCTGCCAAGACCACGATCCAGGCAGCGTACGCGAAAGAAGGTTTCGACCCTGCGGCATTCATGCAGAAACTCGGCGTACGCGCCGACATGGGGCTCTACAGCAACGCGTGATGGATGGGGCAGTGTCGGGCGCACAGGCGCCGACACTCACGACCATGCACGCGCCCCTGGAGCAAAAATCCCGATCACAAACCAGGCCGCGTGAACCACCCACAGCAGCAGAAAATACAGTTTGATCTGCTCGGCATTCCACAGCGACGCATGCAGCCAGTCGATGAAGAACAGAGAGCGCCAGCCTTCCATCCATTCGGCGCCGCCCCAGCGCATCACCCAAAGCACAAAGACTGAGCTGGCTGCGAAAAACAGGACCCAATAAAACAGATTCATGAACATCCCGAATGCCCCCGGCCGTAGCCAGGGGCATATTCATAGCCAGCAGTCCACACCGTCATTGTTGCTGGTGTGTCGGCCCCCGCTCGATATCGGTGCCCTGCATCCTGCCCAGGTCGCTGGGCCACTTGTCTACGCCGGCTTTCGCGGTGCTCCAGGAGCGGACGAAATGCCCGCTCTTGTCGAAACTCAACATGGTCGACACCACCTTGTCCACCTTCTTGGGAATCGCCGAGCCCGTCGTCGGGGTGTCGTCGACGGCCAGATCGCGCACCTTGGATATGTACTGCAACTGCTCGGAACCGTCAGGCAGGCGGTTCGACTGGAACGGCTGGCCCAACGCTGCCTCGACCTGCGCGACCGTGGTCTCTCCCGGCTTGAACGAGTCGACCGTCGCTTGATCCACTTTGCTGTATTGGGTGCCTGCCGTCGCACACCCGGCAAGCATCAGAACCACTGCGCTTGAAACAAGAAACCTGACCATCGCACACCTCCTGTTGTGTACCGACACGAAAACTCGGGCACGCACGCCACGCATCACTCGCAAGGAATGTCACTGCACCTGCATGCCCGGAATCTTGGACCGTTAAATCAGGGGAGCCCGTTGGAACGCTTTGGGGACAGGGCGTCTGATGATGAGTCGATCCGCGCCCCAATATCCAGTGCCGCTTGTCCCGGGGGCAGCCATGACCCATTTCACCGACCCCATGAAGCATTACGCCCTCAAAAGAGGGCGTAATGGAACCTGATAACGGGTGGCAGCCTTTACACCATCGGCAGCTTCAAACCCTGCTCTTTTGCGCACTGCACCGCGATGTCGTACCCCGCATCGGCATGACGCATCACGCCAGTGCCCGGATCGTTCCACAGCACGCGCGCAATGCGCTTGTCGGCGGCCTCGGTGCCGTCGCACACAATCACCACGCCGGAGTGCTGCGAGTAGCCCATGCCTACACCGCCGCCATGGTGCAGCGACACCCAGGTCGCACCACCGGCCACGTTGAGCATGGCGTTAAGCAACGGCCAGTCGGACACGGCATCGCTGCCGTCCTTCATGGCCTCGGTCTCTCGATTGGGGCTGGCGACGGAGCCGGAGTCGAGATGGTCGCGGCCGATCACCACCGGTGCCTTCAGCTCGCCCTTGCGCACCATCTCATTGAAGGCCAGGCCGAGCTTGTGGCGCAGGCCCAGGCCGACCCAGCAGATGCGCGCCGGCAGGCCCTGGAAGCTGATGCGCTCCTTGGCCATATCCAGCCAGCGGTGCAGGTGCGGATCGTCGGGGATCAGCTCCTTCACTTTCTGGTCGGTCTTGTAGATGTCCTCCGGATCGCCGGACAGTGCGACCCAGCGGAACGGGCCGACGCCGCGGCAGAACAGCGGACGCACGAAAGCAGGCACAAAGCCGGGGAACGCGAACGCGTTCGCCAGCCCTTCGTCTTTCGCCATCTGGCGGATGTTGTTGCCGTAATCGAAGGTGGGGATGCCCTGCGCGTGGAACGCGAGCATCGCTTCCACATGCGTACGCATGGATTGCTTGGCGGCTTTTGCCGTGCCGGCCGGATCGATCTTGCGGCGCTCGAACCACTGCTCCACGGTCCAGCCGCTGGGCAGATAGCCGTTGACCGGATCGTGTGCGCTGGTCTGGTCGGTGACCGCATCCGGCCTCACGCCGCGGCGCACCAGTTCCGGCAGCACATCGGCCGCGTTGCCCAGCAGCGCGATGGATTTCGCTTCGCCGGCGGCGGTGTATTTCGCGATGCGTGCGAGCGCGTCGTCGAGATCGGTCGCCTGCTCATCGACGTAACGCGTCTTGAGGCGGAAATCGATACTCTTCTGCTGGCATTCGATATTCAGCGAACAAGCACCGGCCAAGGTCGCCGCGAGCGGCTGGGCGCCACCCATGCCGCCAAGGCCTGCGGTGAGAATCCACTTGCCCTTGAGGCTGCCGCCGTAATGCTGGCGACCCATCTCGACAAAGGTTTCGTAGGTGCCCTGCACGATGCCCTGCGAGCCGATATAGATCCACGAGCCGGCCGTCATCTGGCCGTACATCATGAGGCCCTTTTTATCGAGCTCGTTGAAGTGCTCCCAGTTCGCCCAGGCCGGCACCAGGTTGGAATTGGCCAACAGCACGCGCGGCGCGTCGGCATGAGTGGGAAATACGCCGACCGGCTTGCCGGACTGGATCAGCAGGGTTTCGTTGTCGTTGAGTTCGCGCAACGCGCGCAGGATCGCGTCGAAGCATTCCCAGTTGCGCGCGGCGCGACCGATACCGCCATACACCACCAGCTCGGCCGGGTTCTCCGCCACTTCCGGGTCGAGGTTGTTCTGCAGCATGCGGAACGGCGCCTCGGTGAGCCAGCTCTTGCAGCTCAGTTCGCTGCCGCGCGGGGCGCGGATGGTGCGGGTGGTGTCGATACGCGTCGGGGCATTCATCGGAAATCCTGAACTGCGGAGGGGGAAATCACGATTATGGGCGCGCGGTTTTGCCATCGCCAACTGCACTGCGGCAAAACCGTGCCCGGCCTGTCCGTTTGGCTGATTGTCCGCCCCCTGGCGGCGGCCCAGACTCAAAGGCGGGAATCCCGGGACGACCTTGATGGGGAGGCTAGATGAATACCCAAGGCTCGATGTACCGGACCGTTGCCGTCGCTGTCCTGCTCGCCTTGGCGGGCGGTGTGCCGGCTGCGGAAAAACATGCGCCCACGGATGCCGAATTGATCGCGAGCGCGATGCGCGCGGCACCGGCGGGCGTCGCGAAAGGCGCCACCATCATCGCCATGGAGGCAGACGGCAAGATGCGCACGCTGCGCAAGGGCAGCAATGACTACACCTGCATGCCGGACAACCCGACCACACCTGGGCCCGACTCTATGTGCATGGACAAGAATGCGATGGAATGGGTGCAGGCATACATGGCGCACAAGCCGCCACCGGCCGGCAAGATCGGCGTGATGTACATGCTCGAAGGCGGTACGGATGCGAGCAACACTGATCCATACGCGCAGAAGCCCGAGGCGGGCAATCACTGGATCAAGACCGGGCCGCATTTCATGGTCGTCGGCGCCGATCCGGCGTTCTACGACATGTATCCGAAGAACGCGGAACCGGATACGTCCATGCCCTATGTGATGTGGGCCGGCACGCCCTACCAGCACCTGATGGCACCTGTGAAATAAACGGGAGCTTGCAGCACCGCCACCTGCCGGCGCCGCCGCGCCGGCCAGCCGGGTATTGATGTCCGAAAACGGCGAGTCGGCACTCGCTGACGGTGCTAGCCTGCATCTATGCAGGAATCGAACGCTCCCCATCTCCCCGATTGGCGCATCTGCGACCAGGCTCGCCAGAGCCGCGACGCGCGCTTCGACGGCCTGTTCTTCACCGCCGTCACCAGCACACGGATCTACTGCCGGCCAGTGTGCCCTGCGCCGTCGCCGAAACCGGAAAACATCCGCTATTACGCGACGGCCGCAGCGGCCGAGGCGGCGGGTTTTCGCCCTTGCCTGCGTTGCCGGCCGGAACTGGCGCCGGGCAACGACGCGTGGCAGCGCGGTGACCATGTCATCGCACGTACGCTGAAACTGATGGAGCAAGGGGCGCTCGAGGACAACTCCCTGGAACAGATTGCGCAACGCGTCGGCATCGGCGCGCGCCAGTTGCGGCGCCTGTTTGTCGAGCGTCTCGGCGCACCGCCGATCAGCGTGCACATCACGCGCCGGCTGCTGTTCGCCAAGCAGTTGCTGACTGAAACCACCATGCCGGTCACCGACGTGGCGATGGCCTCCGGTTTCCGCAGCCTGCGCCGCTTCAATGCCGCATTCCAGCAGGCGAACCGCATTCCGCCGCGCGAACTGCGCCGGCATCCGGGCAAGAGCACTGGCGATGCACTCACACTGCGGCTTGGCTATCGCCCACCGTACGACTTCGAGGCGATCCTGAGCTTCCTGCGCACCCGCGCACTGCCCGGCGTGGAGCAAGTGGATGAACACAGTTATGCGCGCGTGTTCGGTGCCGCCGACGCACCAAGCTGGCTGCGTCTCAGTGCGTGGCCTGGCGACGAGCATGCGCTGCAATTGCAACTGCATTGCCCACAGCCAGCGCAGATGCTCGGCGTAGTGGCAAAACTGCGACGCATGTTCGATCTCGACGCCGACCCTCAATCCATTGGCGAGGTCCTGCACGCCAGCAAAGTGCTGAAACCCATGCACCGCCGCCGCCCCGGCTTGCGCCTGCCTGGCGGCTGGGATGGTTTCGAAATCGCTGTGCGCGCCATTCTTGGCCAGCAAATCAGCGTCGCCGCGGCACGCACATTGGCAACGCGCATCGTGCAGCGCTACGGCGCGACGGTGAGCGCGCCGCTCCCCACAGGCCTGGAGCGGCTGTTCCCCGACCCTGACATTCTGGCCGATGCCGATCTGCGCGAAGTCGGCCTTACCACGGCGCGTGCCGCCACCGTACGCGGCGTGGCGCAAGCCCTGCTCGACGGCCGCATCGACTTCCGCAGCGAACAGCCCCTCGACGAATTCGTCGCTCGCTGGGTGGAACTGGCCGGTATCGGCGAATGGACCGCCCACTACATGGCCATGCGCGCCCTCAGCCATCCCGACGCGTTCCCCGCCGCCGACCTGATCCTGCGCCGCGCGGCCGCAAGCGACGGCATCGAGCTGAGCACCAAAGCCCTCACCTCCCTCGCGGAAACCTGGCGCCCATGGCGCGCCTACGCCGTGATGCACCTGTGGCGCAGCGCGAGCGATGCTGCCAGCGCACGCGCCAAGACCAAGGGACCGACACCATGAAAGCCACCCACCCTGTCTGGTTCGATGACATGCCCACCCCGATCGGCCGACTCCGCCTCGTCGCCGATACCGAAGGCCTGCGCGAAATCTGGTTCGAAACCGGCCGCCACCAGAAAGCCGCCGATTCCAGTTGGATCCGCGCCGCCGAACCTGTCGCCGAAGCGCGCCGCCAACTCGAGGAATATTTCGCCGGCGAACGCCAGCACTTCACCCTGAAACTGCATCCCCTGGGCACGCCCTTCCAATTGCAGGTATGGCACGAACTCGGCCGCATCCCCTACGGCGTCACCATCAGCTACGGCGAACTCGCCCGCCGCATCGACCAACCCCTGGCCGTGCGCGCCGTCGGCGCCGCCAACGGACGCAACCCCCTACCCATCGTCCTCCCCTGCCATCGCGTCATCGGCAGCAACGGCAGCCTCACCGGCTTCGGCGGCGGCCTGCCAACCAAGCGATTCCTGCTGTCGATGGAAGATCGTGTGGTGCACGGGGATTTGTTTGCGATGCCGGGCTGAAAGCCTCCAATAGCAGCGTCATACCGAGCACCCGCCCCTCACCCCAACCCTCTCCCCGGAGGGGAGAGGGAGCTGCTCTTTCTTTATCTTTGCAGGGCGATGCGAAGCGAGCCGTGCACG
Source organism: Dyella sp. OK004 (assembly GCF_900114495.1). Taxonomy (GTDB): domain Bacteria; phylum Pseudomonadota; class Gammaproteobacteria; order Xanthomonadales; family Rhodanobacteraceae; genus Dyella_D. The sequence goes on from NZ_FOZI01000002.1 coordinate 312,022, forward strand.
GACCCGCAGGCGAAGCCAGAGGGCGCGCAAGAGGGGTGCCTTTCTCTTTGGTTACTTTCTCTTGGGCAAGCAAGAGAAAGTGACTCGGACCGCGGCAGCGGTTCGAAAGCCCGCCGCAGGCGGACCCGACTGAGATAGCGCGACAATCGAGCGACAAGACACTGGATGATTCGCTTCGCTCACCCCTTCGGGGCCGTCCTGCGGACGTTCTTCGCGCTATGCGCTCGTCCAGCCTACGCCGGAATGACGAGTTAGGAGGGGTATCGCAAGGGCCGAACCCTCACCGCGCAGGCTGCTGCCCCGCTCCCTGCGGCTGCACCTTCTGCTTCGGCGGCGGCACCTGCTGCGGCAACACCACCGGATTCACCGAAGATGCCGCCCGATACCGATTCAACAAATCCTGCTGCCTGGCGTTGTACTGATCACGCTGCGCCTGATCACTGCTATCCAGCGCTCCCGTCGCCGCCCTGTCATTGGCAAACGGCCGGCGGATCGCCGCCGCATTGCGCTGGCGCTGCTCCTCCTGCACCCGGTTCTTCTGCACCTGATCCATCAACAGCGCCTGCTGATTGGCCTGCTGCGCCTGGATCGCCGAAGCGCTCATCGTCGGTGGCTGCGACGTGGGCGGACGCTGTTGCTGCCAGGCCATGACTGCACCGGCGGAAAGCAGCAGGGAAACACCTAGAAATGGCACTGCAATCCGGCGAGCGAGGGAAAGAGATGTATTGGTCATATGACTACGCCATCATGTGCGGATTGCCTGAAGAAATAGTATGGAATCACGCATGAAATTCCCGTTTCGCCTGTTGTTATGTTCCGTTGTGGCGTTCAGCGCCGGGTGTGCCACACAGCCGCCCGCCGCGCCAGCAACAGCCGCGGCCAAACCCGCTCCGGCGCCGCTGCTGCTGATCTCCATCGACGGCTATCGCGCCGACTACATCGGCCGCGGCCTTAGCCCCACTTTGTCCGCGCTGGCCAAAGGCGGTGTAACGGCTGAATCGATGCAGCCCTCGTTTCCGTCGCTGACCTTCCCCAATCACTACACCATCGTCACGGGTCTGCGCCCGGACCATCACGGCATGGTCAACAACACCATGTTCGACCCTGAGCTGGGCGAGTTCACCCTGAGCAACCGCAAGGCCGGCGCCGACGGCCGCTGGTGGGCGCAGGGCACGCCGATCTGGGAAACCGCGGGCCGCAGCGGCTTGAACACCGCCACCATGTTCTGGCCCGGCTCCGAAGCGCCCATCCACGACTACCGCCCGGATCACTGGCAGCCCTACGACGGCTCGGTCACACCCGAGCAGCGCGTCGATCAGGTACTGGCCTGGCTGGACCTGCCCGCCGACCAGCGCCCCAGCTTCCTCACCCTTTACTTCGACGACGTCGACCACGCCGGCCACGAGCACGGCCCGGATTCGCGGCAGGTCAATGCCGCCTTGGGCAAAGTCGACATTGCGCTTGCCCATCTGGTGGATGGCCTCAAGCAACGCCAGCTGTTCGACCGCATCAACCTGATCGTGGTCTCTGATCACGGCATGGCCAGCGTGCCGGCCAAGAACAGCGTGATGATCGAAAAGCTGATCCCGCTGGATCACGTGCAGACCGTCAGCATGGGCGTGCTTGCCGGGTTCAATCCCAAGCCCGGCTTCGACTTCGCCAAGATCGAAGCCAAGCTGGAGAAGCCGCAGAAGCATATGCAGTGCTGGGACAAGACCCGCGTGCCGGAGCGCTTCGTTTACGGCAGCAATCCGCGCGTGCCGCAATTGATTTGCCTGGCGGACGTTGGCTGGCGCATCACCACCAGCGCTTACCAGGCCAAGAAACACAAGGACGGCAAGCTGAGCCTTGGCGAGCATGGCTATGACAACGCCGACCCGCGCATGAAAGCCGTGTTCGTCGCCCATGGCCCTGCGTTCCGCGAGGGCGTGCAGATTCCCGCATTCCCCAATGTGGACGTCTATCCGCTGATGACCCATCTGCTGAATCTGACGCCGGCGAAGAACGACGGTGACTACAACGCCGTGAAAGACGCGCTGAAGCCCGAACTGCAGTAATCCGAACCTCTGGCCATCGCCCGCTCAGCGGGCGATGGCTCATTCGGGATAACGGCTGACCTCGATCAGGTTGCCGTCGGGATCGCGGAAATACACCGATTCGATCGGCCCACGCGCACCCGTGCGGGCCACCGGCCCTTGCTCCACCGCGACGCCGCATTGCGTCAGCTGCACAAGCACCTCATCCATCGTTGCCCGGGTGATCAGGCACAGATCGGCCGAACCCGGCGTGGGCCGATGCGCCTTCGGTTCGAATTCGTGGCCATGCCGGTGCAGATTGATCTTCTGCACGCCGAAGCCCAGCGCCTTACGCCCTGCGCCGAACTTCACTTCCTGCATGCCGAGTACACGCGTGTAGAACGCGCAACTGGCTTCGATGTCGGTCACGGTGAGTACGAGATGATCGAGCGATTCGATCTTCATGGATTACATCTCCGCCAGCGGTGGCTCGGTACCGGGCGACGGCGGCCCCGGCAGCGGCGCCAACTTGTACAGCCGCCACGCAATCAGCAAACCAGCCAATACCAGCGCGCCGACGAATATCGCCACGCCTTGCCATCCATGCGAGGCATAGAAAAAGCCGCCGCCCACGCCAGCCAGACTCGAGCCCATGTAGTACGAGAACAGATACATCGATGAAGCCTGTGCCTTGGCCGCGCCGGCGCGTCGGCCCACCCAGCTGCTGGCGATGGAATGTCCGCCAAAGAAGCCGAAGGTGATCGCCACGATGCCCAGCACAATCAACATCAGCGGCTGGGTCATGGTCAGCAACACACCACAGAACATCAGCGCGAAGGCGGTCCACAGCACCTTGCGTCGGCCCAGCTTGCCGGCGAGATGGCCCATCCAGGTTGAGCTGAAGGTGCCGATCAGATACACGCTGAAAATCAGGCCGACGACGGCCTGGCTCAAATGGTAGGGCGCTGCCAACAGGCGATAGCCGATGTAGTTGTAGACCGTGACGAAGGCGCCGAGCAGCAGGAAGCCTTCGGCAAACAGCCACGGCAGGCCCGCGTCGCGGAACGCACCGGTGAAGCGGGCATGCAAGGTGCGCCAGTTCAACGGCTGGACGGTGAAATGCCGCGATGGAGGCAGGCTGCTCCAGAACACCAGCCCCGATATCAGGCCGATCACGCCGACCGTCGCCACGCCGGCACGCCAGCCGACGAAATCCGCCAGCACACCAGCGACCAGACGCCCGCCCATGCCGCCGATGGCATTGCCGCTGATATACAGCCCCATGCCCAGGCCAATGGAATCGGGATGCATCTCTTCGCTGAGATAGGTCATCGCCACCGCCGGCAATCCACTCAGGGTCAGGCCCAGCAGCGTGCGCAGGATCAGCAGCATGTGCCAGTCCGACACCAGCGCGGTCGCCAGCACCAGCACGGACGAAGAAAGCAGCGACATCGTCATCACCGACTTGCGCCCCCACGCATCGGACACCGCACCGGCGAACAGCATGGCGACGGCGAGCACACCGGTGGTCAGCGACAGCGAGAGCGCGCTGGTGGCGGCGCTGACCTGGAAGTCCTTACTGAATTCCGGCATCAGCGGCTGGATGCAATAGAGCAGGCCGAAGGTGGCGATGCCGGCGGCGAACAACGCTAGGTTGGTGCGCCGGAAGATCGGGGTGCCGTGACGGATGTAATCATCCACCACCGGTGCGTTGTTCGCCTGCATGCTGAGCCTTGGCATCGCGCCGAATCATCGGCGCATCCCGCCTAGGATAAAACCTTCCGCCCGGTGCATCGACCTCGGCGGAAGGTATCTGTCGCTGCCTGCACTTATTCCAAGCGCAGCAGCCAGCCCTTGCCAGGCTCGACCGGAATCGCATCGCCGGGCGCGAATGTCGCGGCCGGCTGGAAGCCCTGCACGGCAGTTGCCACCAGTTTCGCCTTGCGCGGATCGAGGCCAAGCGCCTTCCAGTCGATGCTGAGCTTCATGTCCGTCTTCTCAGGCGCCCAGGAAGCGATAGCGATCAACGTGCCCTGCCCTTTGCGCACATAACTGGTGGCCAGTACATCGTCGCGCCCGGTTTTTACCGGCGTGTCATGTACCCACCAGCCGATCATGTCGGCCTTGGTAATACCGAACTCATCCCACAGCTTCCACAGCCCGCGCGGATCGCTGTCCGGCGACCAGCCAAGGCGATTGGTCATGCCGAACACCATGCCGCGCCACGGGTTGCCGTCGTGCTGCAGCATCTCGCCCATCAGGCCATAGGGGATGCCGGAGATCTCGGTGAGCCAGTAATCGGGCGAGGTCTTTTCGTAATCGAATTCCTCGCCGAACCACAGACGGTCGATGTACGGAAACAGCTCCATGTAGAGCAATGCGCTGTTGATATAGCCATCGCGCGGGTTGTACTGGCTGGCCGAGTGCAGGTCGATCAACGGATTCGGACGATGGGCTTGCAACACTTTGCGCACGCGCTTCATGGTGGTGCGGTCGTAGGCGACGTCGTCCAGATACAGGCCATCGATACCCACGTTGCGCGCGAGCCAATCCAGCCCTTCGATGTAGTAGTTGTGCCAGCGGCTCTGGCCTGCGTTGATCACCGCCGCGTCGCGGTTCTCCGGCACATGCCAGGCGGCGATGTAGTCGCCGTCCATATGTTCTTGCAGCCAGGAGAAACCACCGCCCTTGCCGGCGCTGATCACCTCATGGCCCAGCGACTCCAGCATTGGCAGTTCGGGCGCGCGGTCGGAGACTTCGCGCACGGTGTCGTAGATCTTCACCTTCATGCCGCGCTGATGCGCCGCGTCGACATACGCGCGCATTGCCTTCGATTCGAGGAAGGGATAGTTGATCCACGGATTGATCGGTGTGGCGTGGTGGATATTCACCACATTCGCGCCATCGGCCTTGATCGCGTCCAGATCGCCATATTTGTGAAAGAAGCGTTCGCTGAAATGCTGCGCGGGGTTGATCGTCTTGAACGGCGTTACGCGCATCACCAGGTCGTAGCGCAGCGTTTCGCCAGCCTGCATGCTGCGTGGACCGCTGAAAGCCTTGACCAGGTAACGCGTATCGTCGCGGTGCAAGGTGACGCCGCCCTGGCCACCGTTATCCCACGACGCCGGCATGCGCAATGGCTGCTGGTGATAGAAATTCGTGTTGAGCGGGCGCAGGTAGTGCTCGTCGCGCAGGTGGAATTCCACACCTGCATTGACCGCACCGATCCAGGCGCCGTCCTGGTTGTTCTGCACATTCCATTTCCAGCTGAAGTCGGCCGGTGCGGCCGCGCCGGTGCGGCCGAGACCGAGCTGGAACTGAGCGACGTCGTTACGCAGCGGCATCTCCAGACGAATATCGCTGAGCGTGGTGGCCTTGGTAGCGGTCAATGCCACGGCATAAGTCAACGTACCGTCGGCCTCCAGCGAAGCCTTGACCTCACCCTGCAAAGGACCCGCGTTGCCAGCGACCGTCCAATGCACTTTGCCGGGGCCATCCTTCTGCACGCCGGGCGTGCCTTTGGCCTCCCATGCATGCGCACCGCTGGCGTCCTGCACGATCAACTGCATTGGTGCCGCGAGCACGGCGCGCGGCTGCGCGGCAAAGCCCGTCATCTTCTCGTCGAAGCGGCTCTCGATCTGCGCTGGCAGGCCGTTGCGCCCCAGCTTCACTTCGCGTCCAAGAATCCCCAGCGTCGAACCCTTCACCGTGATCGCCGTGAACGGCTTCACCAGTGCGTCGTCCTGCGCCATCGTGGAGTTGAGCCAACGCAGGCGGGTGAGCTTGAACGGATCGTCATCGCCATGCGCGACGGCGGCATCCTGGCCCACCGTGATCACCAGCGGCACCTTCTGCGCGGGCACGCCTTCCGCGCTCACGGTAACTTCGCCACGGTAGATGCCAGGCTTGGCGTCGGCAGGAATGTCGAGCCCCATCCATAGCGGCTGCACGCGTCCCTTGGCCACCTCCACCGGTGTGGTGAAAGGCTTGCCGGTGAAGTCGGTGCCGCCGAGGTTGAAACAGGTCAGCGCCGTGGCGGGAATCACCGCGCCATCCGGGCCATGCAAGTCCGCGAAAGCCACCTGCACCTGGCGGATAGCTTGGTTTGGCGCCCACACGCCGACCTGGAAACTCAGATATTCGCCGCGCAGCGCACTATCGCTCAACTCACCGCCCGGACCGCGCTGGGCCCAGCGTTCGGGAAGCGCATCGAACATACGCGCGGGAAACGCGCGTGTCTCGGGAAACAGTAGCCAGGGCGCATCCTTGTGTGCCGCGAGCAGCGACTGCAGCTCCGCGGGCGTGGCGGTGCGCTCCATCTCGGTATAAGCGTCGAAATCATCGACAGCCTCATAGCGCAGCACTTTCGCCGACGGCAGTTTCTGCCAGTCCTTGCCGAGCTTGTGCGCCCAGCCGGCATCGGCACCGTCTTTCGGTGTCGCGTAGGCCACCGTCGGGTAGTTGCTGCGGCCGTTGCTGAGATAAGGCTGGTAATAGATCGCATAGGTACCGGCCTTGGCCGCCTGGAACGCCAGTTCGCCGTGAGCCTGATCGATCGTGCCGCGCTGCACGTTGGCAACCACATCGCCGTCAGGCCCCGTGACAATTACCGCCGCCTGCTCCGGATGTGCATCACGCCGACGCCATGGAATATCCACACGCACCGCCGGCGCCGCCGCGTCTACCTGCACGAGATAGCGATGATTGCCGAACTTCGAGGCATCCCAGCGCAACACTGGCATGGAGGCCGTTGGTGTGGCCATTACAGCGGGAGCGGCTCCCAGCAACGCGCCTACCACCATCCACGCACAGCACCGGTTATTCATTGCGACCTCATCACGACATGACGAAAGTCGATGTGTTTAACCCGGTTTGGCACTCAGGGGCAAGTTCCAGACGTCTAAATCACGCGCCACGATCTGTGCGAAGTGTGCGCACGTCCTCATCATGGCCCGCGGCGGAGCGACCGCTGATCCAGCCAAACAGTGCAATGCCGACGATAATCAGCAGTGCGCCGAACGCAGAGAAACCGTGAGGCCACACCTCGCCAAGAAAAACCGCGCCCAGCACGGTAGCGAACAACAACTCCGCCGCCTGCATGGATTCCACGGCAGCCAGTGCGGTGGGTTCGCTGCGCACCATATCGGTCGCGCGAAAGAACAGCACGGTGGCGATCACACCCGACGAAAGCGCCACACCACCGGCCAGCCATACTTCTCGCCAGCCGGGCGGTCCGACAGTGAACCACGCAACCACGGCGAGCAACCACCACAACGGCCAGCTGCACAAGGTCATGCCGAACACGCGCTGCACCGCCGTCAGCTGCGTACCTTCGCGCTCCATATGCAACAGCAGCATGCGATTGCCTAGCGGATACGCGAAGGCCGACACCACCACCGCAGCGATCGCCAGCCAGTCGCTGGCATGCAGTTGTCCCTGCGCATGTCCCCATTGCAGCGCAAACACGCCCAGCACGATCAACAAGCCAATGGCGAGACTGCGCCATGCAAGCTGGCGCCGATGATCGCGATAGATCAGCGGCGCCATCAGCGGTCCCGCCAGCACCGTGGTCTGGAAACTGCCTGCGATCAGCCATGACGGCCCACTGCTCGCCGCCCAGGTCAGCGGCACGCCAAACAGTACAAAACCCACACTGCTCCACAGCAGCCAGGTGCGCGGATGGCGCCGTAGTTCTTGCGGCAGCGTGCCGGTGCCACCCTGCCAGGGCAACACCAGCGCGAGCAGCGGCAAGGTGATCAGATAGCGCAGGATGCCCGCCCACACCCAATGCCCACCGCCCGCCACCAGGCTGCGGTTAAGTACATAGGTGAGCGTGAAGAACAACGCCGAACACAGCGCGAGCCCTACGGCGGCGGGTGCATGAGAGCGCATCGGGATCCTGCGAACCAAGAAGACGTGACTAGTATGGCGGCCACAATTCCCGCTGCCTAATCATCCAGACCCATTGTAGGAGCGCACCCTGTGCGCGAAGGGCCTTCGCGCACAGGGTGCGCTCCTACAGGGCGATCAGCGGCAGACGCAGCCGGACTTCCAATCCGCCGCCGTCGGCATTGCGCGCATGGATGTCACCGCCATGCACCTGGGTCACACGTCGCACGATGGCAAGTCCCAGCCCGTGTCCCTCCGCGCACGCCGCATTGCTGCCGCGGAAGAACGGGCGGAACAATTGCTCCAGCTCTTCTTCCGGTGCGCCCGGGCCATGGTCGCGAACGGTCAGCTCCGCCATGCCCTCCACCGTGCGCACACCAAGCTCGATGCGCCCGCCCTCGGGACTGAACTTGATCGCGTTGGCCAGCAGGTTGTCCAGCGCACGCTCCAGGAGTTGTGCGTTGCCCGATACGATCACGGCACTTTCAATCGCCGGTTGCAGCTGCACCCCGCGTGCGGCGGCCTCCAGCTCGACCTGCGCTATGCCATCGCGCACGACTTCGGCCAGATCCACGCGTTCGCGCTCCATGCCGGGGAGTCCACCCTCCAGCCGCGACAGCGCCAGCATCTCGCCGGTCATGCGGTCGAGCCGGCCGATCTCCTGTTCGGCTTGGCGAAAATACGCCGCCGCCTGGGCCGCGTCGCTGCGCTGGGCAAGATCCAGGATCAGATGCAGGCGCGCCAGCGGTGAGCGCAGTTCGTGCGAGAGATCCTGCAGCACGCCGCGGTCATGCGATACCAGCGCCTCGATGCGTTCGGCCATAGCATCAAAGTCATGCGCAAGCAGGGACAACTCGCCTGGTCCTTTGCGCCCCTCCGGTCCGACCCGCGTGGACAGCTCACCGGATGCCATGCGCCGGGTCGCATCGCGCAATGCTTCCACCGGCTTTGCGACGCTGCGCGCCACCCACCAGCTCGCTAGACCGATCAGCAACAAAGACAGGCCAAACTGAAACGCCAGGAAAATCTGATCCCGCGTTTCCCTATTCATGCGCACGTGGGTGCGGCTCAGCGCCACCAGTTGCCGCACTTTGCCGTCGCCACCAGCAACTTGCTGCACGGCAAGGTACACGCGCGGATACGGCTGCATCACCATGTCGCGCCCTTCGGCCAGCGCATCGGTCATCGATTGGCGCAACGCGGACGGCGAACGCATCGGCGTCAGCGGTTGGCCGTTCTCGAACAACGTGGCGTCGATGCCTTCCTGACGCTGCGCCGCAGCCCATGCCTGCAGAGCCGGCACGCCGCCACTGTCGTATGCCTCTCCCGCACTCTGCGCCAGCGCGGACCAGTTGATCTCGACCTCGGTGGTGTACTCGATGAAACGACGCGTAAGAAAGCCACCGAGCACCAGCACTAGTAGATTGACTACGAAGAACCACAGCAGCAGGCGTCCATAGAGCGAACTCTTGAAGGGATTCACGCCACAGCTCCGGTCACCAGTACATAACCCGCGCCGCGCACGGACTCAATGCGTGGCGACTTCTCCGATGCTTCGGCCAGCTTGTGCCGCAACCGGCTGATATGCACATCCACGCTGCGGTCGAAACGCTCCAGCTCACGCCCGAGAGCAAGGCGTGTCAGCGAGGCCTTGTCCACCAGTTCGCCCGCACGCTGCGCCAGTGCGAGCAACAGCATGAACTCGGCGCCTGTCAGGCTCAGCTCGTTGTCTGCGGCATAAGCGCGGCGTTCGCCCGGCAGCAGGCGCAACACACCTACCTCCACCGTACCCGTCGCGGCGGGAGCATTGCGACGCAGTTGCGCACGCACGCGCGCCAGCAACTCGCGTGGGAGGCAGGGTTTCGACAGATAGTCGTCCGCGCCCAGTTCAAGACCGATCACCCGATCCACCGGCTCGCCGCGCGCGGACAGCATGATCACCGGCAGACGATGCTGCAGGCGCAGCTCGCGCAGGGTTTCCAGCCCATCGCGGCCGGGCATCATCACATCGAGGACCAACAAGTCAGGGCGCTGCGACGGATTGCGCAGCAGCGTCAGGGCGGCATCGCCGTCATGCGCGACATCCACGGTAAAGCCCTCGCGCCGCAGGTATTCGGCCAACAGATCGGTCAGGGCGCGGTCGTCGTCAACGAGCAGGATTCTGGACATGCGCTATTAGAACCTGTCAGAACTTGCGATGGCAGCCATGCCCCAGGCTTTACGCATCTTTACCTTTCCGCAAAGAACATACACGCCGGGGTGTCGTCAAATACTCCGCAAGTCCCCCAACCACGAAAGGCACGACCTATGCGCAAGAATCTCCTCCTTGGCCTGGCTCTGGCTTCGGCCATGACTCTCACCACCGTTGCCGTCGCTGCCGGCCAGGATGGCGGCTTCCGTGGCGACCACGGTCACGGCCACCGCGGCCACGCCATGCTCGCAGGCATGGACAAGCTCAACCTGACCGACGCCCAGCGCACCAGCATCAAGCAGCTGGTGAAGAGCAGCTTCGAGCAGAACAAGTCACAGCGTCAGAACCTGCGCCAGCAGCGCGAAGCGTTCGAAGCGATGACGCCGGACCAGGTCGGCTACCAGTCCGCCGCCGCCACCTTCGCCCAGGCGGAAGCCAGCGCCCTGCAGGCACGCATCCAGCAACGCGCCGCCCTGCGCACGCAGATCTACGCCCTGCTGACCCCTGCGCAGAAAACCCAGCTCGCCTCGCTGAAGGCCGAGCGCCAGGAACGCAAGCAACAGTGGGAACAGTTCAAGTCCCAGCACCCCGTGTCGTCGCCGTCGGGTACGACGTCCGCTCAGTAAGCTCTCCAACCCGACAAGTAGCACCCCGGTGGGACGGCGCCCGTGGCAACACGGGCGCCGTTTTTTTGTGGGCGAAGCTGCCGCTTTTGATGTTGGCCGCGAACCTCCCCTGTGCAGCGGTGAGGACCGGACGATCAAGCCAAGAAGAAACCTTCCCGGCGCCTGACACTGGAAAGGGCGCGGCCACAGAGCACACCGCCTGCTCTTCAGGCCATTTCTCTTTGGTTACTTTCTCTTTGGGCCAGCAAAGAGAAAGTGACCCGAGCCGCGGCAGCGGTTCGGAAGCCCGCGGCAGGCGAGCCAGGGCACGCAGACGCGACAACCGAGCGACAACGCCACTGGATTCCGGCCTACGCCGGAATGACGAGTAGGAAAGGGTGTCGCAAGCACCCACCCTCACCTCAGTCCTCTCCCCGAAGGGGAGAGGAGGCTAAAGCGCTCACGCACCATTGATCACAGAAGCCCCTGCCGCAGCCACCTGCGCATCCTGCACAGACTGCATCCCCGACACACCAATAGCGCCGATCACCCGCCCATCGCGATACAGCGGCAACCCACCATCAAGCGGCAACAAATTAGACATCCCCAGCAAGCGCAGCCCGAGCCCACCTTCCCTCACCGCATCCTCAAACAGCTTCGACGGGCGCCGGAAATTCACTGCAGTCTCCGCCTTGCCCTGCGCCACCATCACACTGCCATGCTGTGCATCGTCCAACGCATGCAACATCACCAGATGCCCACCACTGCCAACAATAGCGATCACCATCGGCCAACCGTGACCACGCGCCTCGTCCTCCGCCGCAGCCATCGCCCTGGCGGCTTCATCCAAGGTGATCGGCGAACCATATTTCATCAGAACACTCATACAACACCGCGCGCGACGGGCCGAGCAAAGACGTCGCGCAGCAGCGGCATCACCACATCAGGCGCCTCCATATTGGTCTGATGCCCCGCATCCGGAATCAATGCCAGCCGCGCATTCGGCAGCCCTTCGACCAATTGTTGCGAGAGCTCGATCACCTCGGCCTGATCCTCTTCGCCGACAATCACCAGCACCGGCATCGACAGCTCGCCAAGGCGCTCCAGCGCCGACGGCTGCGGATCGCGCTGCCACTGCGCATGGCGCCAGTAGCCGTCTTCGCGACCGAAGTTCCACGCGCTCATCGCACGAATGCGTTCGCGCGCCACGGCATTGCTTTGTTCGGGCGAACGACGCGGACCGTCGACGAAGGCACGCAGGGATGGCTCCAGCATCGCTTCCGCATCACCACTCTGTATGGCAGCTACAAACGCCCGCGCCTCAGGCGTGCGATTGGCGAACCGCCCCCAATAACCCGGGCCGACAAGGACCAGCGAAGTGACCCGCTGCGGATGTTCCAGCGCGAAATCGAGCGCCGTCGCCGCGCCACCCGAGCAGGCGAGAAGCGCAGTGCGTTCGATGCCGCTGGCATCGAGCACGGCAGCGAGATCCTGATGATGCGAGAACGGCGCCTCCGGCATGGAGGAGCGACCGAACCCACGCAAGTCATACCGAAGTACGCGATGCGTCTGCGCAAAATCCGCGAATTCGCCGTCCCATTGCCCGCTGTCGACCAGGAAGCCATGCAGCATGGTGATGGCCTCGCCCTGCCCGGCCAGCTCGGTATGCAAATGCGCACCGTTGACCTCGACCCAGCGCGCATGCGGCGCGGTGAGTTCCTTGCGACGCGTTGATGTGCGTGACATGAAAGTAGCTCCTCGACTCAGCGGCTGGCGCGCACATCGCGCGCTTCGACAGCGTCCACGAATACCGGTGGCGCGTAGCTGGCCGGTTTGTCGCCTACCGCAACGCCGCCGTGAATGCGCGTCTGCTGACGGTCGGTAAACATGTAGTACGGGAACGGTGCGTACGGTGCGCTGGCCTGATCCAGTCGTACGCGCAGTTCATCCGGCAGAGTGAAATCGAGCGCAGCCAGGTTGTCGTCGAGCTGCGCCAGCTTGGTGGCGCCCACGATCAGCGACGCGATGCCGGGCTGGTTGGCGGCCCAGTTCAACGCGACCTGCGCCATGCTGTGCCCGCTCTCGCGTGCCACCTGCTCCAGCGCCGCCACGATCTGCCAGTTGCGCTCGGTGAAGCGCTCGAAGCCCGGCGCCGCAGTGACTTTGGCCAGACGGCCCTCGCCTGCGCCGCCCTCCTGGCTGGGCCGGTATTTGCCGGAGAGCATGCCCATGCCGAGCGGACTCCATGCGGTGATGCCCATGCCCAGCTGCGTCGCCAGCGACACGTATTCGTGCTCGATGTGGCGCTCGATCAGCGAGTACTCCAGTTGCAGATTCACCAGCGGCGTCAGTGCATGCGCCTCGGCGAAGGTCTGTGCGCGGGCGGCGTACCACGCTGGCACGTCGGACAGACCGGCGTAACGGATCTTGCCGGCGCGCACCAGATCGTCCAGCGTGCGCACCACTTCCTCAGCCGGTGTGATGCGGTCCCAGGTGTGCAGCAGATAGAGATCGATGTAGTCGGTGCGCAGACGGCGCAGTGAACCTTCTATCGCACGCATGATGTTCTTGCGGCCATTGCCACCAGCATTGGGATTACCGGGCTGCGCGTTGTAGGTGAACTTGGTGGAGATCACCACGCGGTCGCGCGCACCCGCCTGCTCCACGAACTTGCCCAGCATCGTTTCGCTGGTGCCTTCGGTGTACATGTCAGCGGTGTCGATGAAGTTGCCGCCGGCGGCGAGATAGCGGTCGAACATGGCGCGGGCGGTGTCTTCCGCCGCGCCCCAGCCCCAGTCGTCACCGAAAGTCATGGTGCCCAGGGTGAGGCGGCTGACGCGAAGGCCGGAACGGCCGAGGGTGTAGTACTGGTCGAGCGACATGGCGGTGTCCTCCGGTTGGGATGGGCACAGTTTGCCGCTTGCGATTAGCAAGAAAAATAGGGATTCTCTTGATGCGTTATTAAGGAACGCTAATTAATGAGAGACGACCACACCCCCGCCTTGCGCGCCTTCCACCTGATCGCCCGGCACGGCAGCTTCACCCGCGCCGCCGCGGAGCTGGAGGTGACCGCATCCGCGCTCAGCCAGACCATGCGCCAGCTGGAACAGCGCATCGGCGTGCGCCTGTTGCAGCGGACCACGCGCAAGGTCGGCCTGACCGAAGCGGGCCGGCAGTTTCTCGAACGCATCACGCCGGCACTCGCGGTGATCGACAGCGCCTTGGACGAACTGCGTCAACACGGCGACCGCCCCGCCGGCACCTTGCGCATCACCGTGCCGCAGATCGTGCTGGACTGGCTGATCGCGCCGATGCAGGCCGACTTTCTGCGCGCGTGGCCGGAAATCACCTTGGATATCGACGTGAACGGCGGGCTCGTCGATCTGGTCGCCGGTGGTTACGACGCCGGCATCCGGCTCGGCGAACGACTGGCGCGCGACATGGTGGCGGTGCCGGTAGGTGGCCCTGTGCGCTCGGTGGTGGTGGGTTCGCCCGGCTATCTCAAACAGCATGGACGCCCGCAGCATCCGCGCGATCTGCAAGAGCATGTGTGCATCCGCAATCGCTACATCAGCAGCGGCGCCATCTATCGTTGGGAATTCGCGCAGCGCAGCCGCTGGTTCGAGATCGACGTGGATGGGCCGCTGATCGTCAACGACCCCGCGCTCGCCATTCGTGCCGCGCTGGACGGCCTGGGCCTGTCACATACGGTGGAACCGGCCGTGCGCGAACCTATCGCCGCCGGCCGGCTCGAAACCGTACTGGATACCTGGCTGCCGCCGTACGAAGGCTTCTATCTCTACTATCCCAGCCGCTTCCAGGTGCCGCCGAAGCTGCGCGCGCTGATGGATTTTCTGCGCGAGCGAATGCAACCCGCGCAGGGTGCGACCCGAAAATAGCTGGCACTTCGGGGCTGTTCTAAACCTCTGAGCCGGAAGATATGGAGCGGTGCCGAGAGGTTTGCTTTGTGTTCGCGACAATCGTTGGGTTATCGCGACCTGGCCGCTTATGCAGCGGGCATTTCGGACGCCTGCCGGCGCCCGAGTCACTTTCTCTTTGCTGACCCAAAGAGAAAGTAACCAAAGAGAAATGGTCGGGAAGAGCGCGGCGTGCTTTGTAGCTGCGCATCTTCCAGTGTCAGGCGTCGGGTTTGCTCTTTCTCCCTCCCCTGCTTGCGACGCGAAGCTAGTCCCGTGGGACAGGGGAGGGCTGGGGAGGGGTAAACCCTTGGTTCGCGGCTCCCTACTTTGGGTGTCGGCTTATCGCGACGTGGCTACTAGCAACGCCGTCGCGAGCACCCGCCCCTCACCCCAACCCGCTCCCCAGAGGGAGAGGAGCAAAAAGAAAAACCCTCCAAACGTCTGACACTGGAAAAGGCGCAGCTACAGAGCGCACCGCCTGCTCTTCAGGCCATTTCTCTTTGGTTACTTTCTCTTTGGGCCAGCAAAGAGAAAGTGACCCGGACCGCGGCAGCGGTTCGGAAGCCCGCGGCAGGCGAGCCAGGGCACGCAGACGCTAAAACCGAGCGATAAGGCACTGGATGACCAGCTTCGCTGTTGTGAAGCGCCTCCGGCCTGCGCCGGAATGACGAAGTAGAGGCGATGCCCCCCTTGCGATCGAAGGGAGTCCCCAAGCAGGGGGAGGGGCATATCGATACAGAATCAGTGCTTTTGAGCAGGCGATCAGCGATAGCGCCAATGCCCCTCCACCCACACATGCGGCGGCCCCCAATAACCGGGCACCCAGACACCGCCGTGGCGCGGCGCCACCACGACACAACCGCTCAGCGACAGGCAGGCAACGACAGATGCGGCGGCTAACAGGAAAACGGTTCTGAGGCGTGACATGGGGACGCTCCAAAGTGGGGAGGTGTCCCGAAAAACGCCGCATCACGCAGCGCGCTGACGTCGCAAATAAGTACGGATGCTTGGCGTTCAGCCGCTGATTCCAGCGGTCAACCCCGTGCCAACCGCTCGACCACCGCGCGATAGCGCGCGGCGATACCAGCTTCGTCGTGATGATGGAAATCACGCACCACCCAGCGCCCGCCGCACATCACGTGACGCACCAGCGGCGTATTGCCGGCAAACAGAAAACTATCGATCAGCGAGCGAGCGTCGCGCGCGGCCAGCAGCGGCGACTCGTCGTCCAGCACCAGCAGATCTGCGCGCGCGGCCGTGCGCAGCTCGCCCACCGGCAGCGCAGCCGCCTGCGCACCGCCACGCAGGGCGGCGCGCCATAGCGTTTCGCCGACGCTGTCGCCTTCGCGGCGCGCGGCGATGTTGCGATGACGCGTGGACAAACGCTGGCCGTACTCCAGCCAGCGCAACTCTTCCACCGGCGAAATCGAGATATGCGAATCGGAACCGATGCCCAGCGTGCCGTGCGCATCGAGATAGTCGGCCAGCGGGAACAGACCATCGCCGAGATTCGCTTCGGTGGTTGGACACAAACCGGCGATAGCGTCACTGCGCGCCAGCCGCGAGGTTTCGTGGCCGGTCAGATGTGTGGCATGCACCAAGGTCCAGCGCCCGTTCACCTCGGCATGATCCAGCAGCCATTCGACCGGGCGCGCGCCGCGCGTGGCGAGGCAGTCCTGCACTTCGCCAATCTGTTCCGCGATATGGATATGGATGGGTACATCCTTCGCCGCGGTGGTCGCCAGCAGGCTACGCATCGCTTCTTCCGGCACGGCGCGCAGTGAATGCAGGGCGATGCCGACGCGAAGGTCGTCGCGCTCATGACTGCGCAGGATTTCCAGCAGGCGCACATAGGCCGAGAGGTCGTGACCGAAGCGGCGCTGGCGCGCCGTGAGCGGGCGTCCATCAAAACCGCCGGTCATATACAGCACCGGCAGCAGGGTCAGCGCGATGCCGGCTTCGCGCGCGGCCTCGATCAACGCCAGCGACATCGCCTCCGGCTGCGCGTATGGGGTGCCGTCGGGTTGGTGATGCAGATAGTGGAATTCGCAGACCTGGGTATAACCAGCCTTGAGCATCTCGACATACAGTTGCGCGGCGATCGCCTTCAATTCGTCGGGCCCGACCTTGGCGGCGAACGCATACATGGTTTCGCGCCAGGTCCAGAAGCTGTCGTCGCTCTTGCCCTTGCGCTCGGCGAGGCCGGCCATGGCGCGCTGGAAGGCGTGTGAATGCAGGTTGGGCATACCCGGTAGCACCCAGGCGCCCAGCCGCTCCGCACTGCCTATCGATGGCGCCACATGCCCGCTCGCATCGACGGCAAAAGCGCCGTCGGCGCTCCATCCCTCGCCCAGCCAAAGCTGGTCGGCGCTGTAGGTGCGGGTGGTGTCGCTCATCGTGTGGCTCCCATGCGAATGGCGGGAGTGTAGCCGGGGTGGATGACCGCGAGGTTCATCGGGCATCGACTTCGCTACGGCATAATGCCGGGATGGCCAAGAAGACCAACGAGCACACCCCCAAGCTGCTGGTGCGCCAGGCGACACCTGCCGACGTACCGGCCCTGGTCGACCTCACCGCCCGTGTGTACACGCCCGAGTGGGGCCATGGGGCGGAAATGCTGCGCTCCCAGCAGACACACTTCCCCGAAGGCCAGTTCGTGGTCGAGTACGAGGGCCGGATCGTCGGCTACTGCGCCACTTTCCGCATCGACGAAGCCACTGCGCTGGCGCCGCACACCTGGATGCAGATCACCGGCGGCGGCATGGCCTCGCGCCACAAGCCGGATGGCAATTGGCTGTACGGCATGGAAGTGGTGGTGCACCCGGACTATCGCGGCATGCGCATCGGTCAGCGCCTGTATCACGCGCGCAAGCGGCTATGCAGCGACCTGAAGCTGCGCGGCATCGTGTTCGGCGGACGCATCCCGGGCCTGGCCAAGAACATGCAGCGCTACGGCAGCGCCGAGGCCTACGTGCAGGCCGTGGTGGAAGGCAAGCGGCGCGACCTCACGTTGAGCTTCCAGCTGAGTAACGATTTCGAGGTGATCGGCGTGCTCCGCGGCTACGTGCCGTCGGACTACGAGTCGCTCGGCTATGCGGCGCACCTGGTGTGGCGCAACCCGCGGCTGCTCAACCAGCCGGACATTCCTTCCATCCCGACACCGCAGCGCCTGCCCGATTCGGTGCGCGTGGCATCCGTGCAATACCTGCAGCGCCGGATCAAATCGTTCGACGAGTTCGCCACGCAGGTGGAGTACTTCACCGATATCGCGGCGGATTACAGCGCGGACTTCGTGACCTTTCCGGAACTGATCACGCTGCAATTGCTCTCGATAGAAAACGCAGAGCTGTCGCCGGTGGAATCCATCCGCAAGCTCAGCCAGTACACGCCGCAGGTGAAGGAACTCTTCAGCCGGCTGGCGGTGCATTACAACATCAACATCATTGCGGGCTCGCACCCCACCGAGCAGATCAACGGCGATATCCATAACGTCTGCTATGTGTGCCTGCGCGATGGCTCGATCCACGAGCGCGAAAAACTCCACCCCACGCCGAGCGAGCGCACGGTGTGGAACATTATCGGCGGCGACAGTGCGGCGACCGTGCAGACTGACTGCGGACCGATCGGCGTGATGATCTGCTACGACTCCGAGTTCCCCGAAGTCGCGCGTCACCTCACCGACCAGGGTGCGCTGATTCTGTTCGTGCCGTTCTGCACCGATGTGCGCGAAGGTTATCTGCGCGTGCGCTATTGCTCGCAGGCGCGCGCCATCGAAAACCAGTGCTATGTGGTGTTGTCCGGCAATGTCGGCAATCTGCCGGGCGTGAACAACTTCGACATCCAGTACGGCCAGAGCTGCATTCTCACCCCGAGCGATTTCCCGTTCGCGCGCGACGGCATCGCGGCAGATTCGCAGCCGAACATTGAGACCGTGCTGTTTGCCGACCTGCGCCTGGAGAGCCTCGCCCGCGCGCGTAACGCGGGCGCGGTGCAGAACCTGAAAGATCGCCGTTTCGACCTGTACGAAACCCGTTGGACGTCCAAGCGTGACGGCCAGTCATGAGCGAGCCGGACGACGCTCGCGATACCTCGCCCGAACCGCGCGGACGCTTTCAACGACTGGCCGATTCCGAACTGTTCTCGCCGGTGCAATGGCGCCGCCGTGTGCTGTTCTGGAGCGGCGCAGTCCTGGTCGGCCTAGCCGCGGTCGGCTTCGCGCAGGCCGCCGACTTTGTGTTCGGACTGTTTCATGCAGTGGTAACGCATAGCCGCTGGTGGGCGTTTGTGATCACGCCGCTGATGTTCGCCCTGCTCGCCTGGTTGACCCAGGGTGCGCTCAAGCCCACGCGTGGCTCGGGTATTCCGCAGGCGATCGCTGCGCTGAAAGTGGAAGACGAAGGTTTTCGTCAGAGCCTTCTGTCGTTGCGTGTTGCGATTGGCAAGATGACGCTGACACTGGCCGCGTTGCTTGGCGGTGCATCGGTAGGACGCGAAGGCCCCACGGTGCATGTGGGTGCTGGCCTGCTGTATTCGCTTGGCCGTCGTTTCGGTTTCGCCGATTCGGCGGCAGCGGGTCGCTTCATTCTCGCCGGCTCCGCCGCCGGCCTTGCAGCCGCGTTCAATACGCCGCTGGCTGGGGTAGTGTTCGCCATCGAGGAAATGAGCGGCGCCTTCGAGCATCGCATGAGCGGCATCCTGCTGACGGCGGTGATCATCGCTGGTGTGGTGTCGCTCGGCATTCTCGGCAACTACGCCTATTTCGGACGCATGGACATCGGCCTGCCGCTGGGAAAGGCATGGTGGGCGGTGCTCGCCACCGGCCTGATCTGCGGCCTGGCGGGCGGACTGTTTGCGCGCCTGATCCTGCCGCATGACCACGGCGTGCGCGGCTTTATCGGCCGCCTGCGCGGACGCCAGCCGGTGATCTTCGCCGCCTGTTGTGGCCTGGCATTGGTACTGCTGAGCCAGCTCACGCATACCGGTCTGTATGGCACGGGCTACGCGCAGGCCAGGGCGATTCTCGAAGGACACACCGACACCACGGTTGGTTTCGGCGTGCTCAAGTTCTTCGGCAATATCGCCTCGTTCTGGGCCGGCATTCCGGGCGGTATCTTCTCGCCCGCGCTGGCGGTCGGCGCCGGGCTCGGCAACAACATCAGCGCACTGGTGCCTGGCGCCGATGCTTCCGCGGTCGTGCTGCTGGCGATGGCGGCGTATCTCTCCGGCGTCACGCAGGCACCGCTCACCGCCACGGTGATCTCGATGGAACTCACCGCCAACCAGCAGATGGCGATACCGATCATGGCCACGTGCCTGTTAGCGCGCGCGGCCTCCTCCTTGCTGTGCCGCAAACCGGTATATCGCGCCCTGGCGGACCGGCTGATCGAGAGCTACGAGCAGGAAGTCGCGCAGCGCAAGGCGCAAGAAGACAACGAGAGCGAGGCCGACGCGGAGACCATCGTGGAAGATCCGGCTACGCCCATCCCACCCGAATCACGCGAGCCGACATGAGCACCACTTCCTGGGACCGTCTGTTGATCGACGCCACGCTGGCGACCTTTACCGGCGACGAGCCTTACGGCCTGATAGCGAATGGCGCCATCGCATTGCACGAAGGCCGCATTGCCTGGGTCGGGCGCCGCAGCGATCTGCCGGCCAACGCGGAACGCGACGCTGGCATCGTCGAGCGTGTCGGCGGCGCGCTGATCACACCTGGCCTGATCGACTGCCACACCCATCTGGTCTTCGGCGGCGACCGCGCTCATGAATTCGATCTGCGCCTCAATGGCGCCAGCTACGAAGCGATCGCGCGGGCAGGCGGTGGCATTGTCTCGACCGTCAAAGCCACGCGTGCCGCAAGCGAAGACGAGCTGCTGGCGCAATCGCTTCCGCGCGCGCGTGCTCTGCTCGCCGATGGGGTGACGACGGTCGAAATCAAATCCGGTTATGGCCTGAACCTCGAAAGCGAACGCCGCATGCTGCGCGTGGCACGACGTATCGGCGAAACGCTGGGCGTCACCGTACGCACCACATTTCTTGGCCTGCATGCCTTGCCACCGGAATACAAGGAACGCCGCGACGATTACGTCGCCCTGATCTGCGACGAGGTGCTGCCCGCTCTCGCTGCCGAGGACCTCGTCGATGCCGTAGATGCCTTCTGCGAAAACATCGGTTTTGCGCCGGCGGAAACACGACGTGTGTTTGAGTGCGCGCGATCGCTCGGCCTGCCGGTGAAACTTCATGCGGAGCAGCTTTCCGATCTGGAGGGTGCCGCCCTGGTCGCCGAATACGGCGGTTTGTCGGCCGACCACCTGGAGTACCTGAGCGAATCCAGCATCCGCGCCATGGCCGCGGCAGGCACAACGGCCGTGCTATTGCCCGGTGCGTTCTACGCACTGCGCGAAACGAAACTGCCGCCCATCGCCAGCCTGCGCGAGCACGGCGTCGCCATGGCCATCGCCACCGATTGCAATCCGGGCACATCGCCCTTGCTGTCGCTGCGCCTCGCCGCTGGCATGGCTTGCACCTTGTTCCGACTTACGCCGGAAGAAGCCTTGCGTGGTGTTACTCACCATGCGGCAGGAGCATTGGGCCTGAGTGATCGGGGCACGCTGGCCGCGGGGCAGCGCGCGGATCTCGTCGTATGGAATGTGGATCAGCCAGCAGAGCTTTGCTATTGGATCGGTGGTGATCTCGTCCACACCATTTATGTCGCGGGCCATCCCATCGACCGCCGCTAAGCCATCTATGGGCGTCATCTAAGCCCTTGGTTTACTAGATAGTTTCGGAACATTCCGAAGGACAATGCAAATACCATGCTCCGACTGGGCTCGCCGCGGAGCATCGCAGGCATCCTTTCAAGCATCGCACGCCAACACAGCGACTTCGGCCATGGCTGCCATCGGTCGCGCGGCGTGCTAACGCTTCCCGCACAACACGCCCATTCGAATCACCCTGCCCCTTTGCGGGGTGGTGCGTCTTTGAGGAGCGATAGTGAGGTTTCAAACATTCCAGCATGGACAAAGCTCGGCACTCTGTCCGCAAGGACGGGAGTCCAGGCATGGTCGCGACTCGAGCATTCTGGTGCGCGGCCTCCTATCGAGCGTGAACTGGCGCGCTCTCCGCTCGGCGATTTTCTTTAGCCTGTTTCTTGCCGCTTGCGCGTATCGGCCTGATGGCGCCGACAAAACCGACCAAACACCGGTGCGACAGATTGCACGCTCGACGGAGCGAGCCAGCGAGTCGGTGGAGCCATCATCATCGAACGATGTCTCACCTCCCCCCCCGTATGCGACGCAGGCAAAACGACATGCGGCATCGAAGCATGATGCGCCAGGCAAACAATCAGCAGAGCATACCGTCGGTTTTCTGTCCGGCAGCGATCCTGCCGATGATCTTTCTAAGTCGGACTCATCGGCCGAAGGCGCCGCCGAATCTGGAAACGAAACAGCGAACGTTTTGCCACCACCATCCATGGATTTCACGACGGCGGCGGGAACACTAGACAGAGCGGGAGAAATACCCCTCTCTCCCGCACAGCCGACGAGTTTCGCCGTCAAGCTTTGGCATGACGCCATCGTATGGGGCAAATCATTTGTCCTTTGGCTGATCCCGCTTTTGCTGACTTTGCTCGTCATACTCCTGCTGCGATGGATGACACGCCGTCGCAACCGACAACACACCGTCGTTTCGCACCACCGTATGCCGAAGATCACACTCGCGACTGCGGTGAATGAAGAGACACCGGCACCTATCGCTGCATCCATACCCGTGGCCGCCGTCGTGCCAGTCGCTGCGCCTAAGAGCGAATCTCAACCCTTATTGGCCTGGTCGAATGAAAAGCAGAATTTTGATCAGTGGCACGGCTGGTACTTCATCACCGCGGGTGATGTCTCGCCTTCGCTGATTCCGTTCGTTTTGAAATATGGCGAGACTAAAACCATCCGCACGGTTTGGGAGGAGCGGCCTGGCGTGCTATCCCAGAGCATGGCGGTTGCGCATAAGTCGTTTGACCCATCCCCGCCCGCGATCATGCATCCCGAAGAGCCCGCACCGCCTGCATCCACCTTGCCAACACCGATCGCCATTGCGATTGAAGAAACAAGGGTGGACACGCTCCTCGACAGGCTTGAGTCCCTGGCTTTGGCTGGCTACGAATCGCAGCCAGCCTTCTTTATCGAGGGCACCGAATCCTTGCCTGGCATCGCCTGTCCGGCCGCGCTGCCCCAGCCACTACTGGATGAACTGGAAGTCATACTTCTCGATGCAATGCGGCAGCGCGAACCCCGTGCCGAGTGGTTACTCGTCCAAATACTGATGATGCGCATGGCGTTAGTCAGCAAGGCAGAAGCCGATTCGATCTACGCGATGGCTGTTGAGCTGACCCGGCACAGCATGGACCGCACGGAGGGCGACGAAAAGACGCGCTGGCAAGCGCGCTTGATCGATCTCGAACTCGCCGGCCTTGCCCGCCAGAAAGGCGCCACCCGCCTGCTTGGCCTGCGCAATCTGCAGGCGCGTTATGCCATGGTGATCCAGCACGGCGATGGCGCGGTGCTGCAAGCCTGGATCGGCGCGCTGCTGTACTGGGCGCAGTGTCAGATCGGCGATGGCGCACTGAGCAAGTACACCGAAACCGAAGCGATATGCCGGCAGCTCGAAGCGGCACCCGGTTACGCCGATGAGGCGCAACGGCTCCACGTCAAAGTGCTAGTCCAGCGCGCGGCGGTGGAACAAGGCGGCGTTCGTGCCCAAAGTCTCGACGCCGCACAAGCGCTTATCGACGAGTTGTTCGCGCGCCTGCCCACCGCGGAGATCGCCATCGCCGTAGCGACTACATCACTGGCCAGAGCCATGACGCTGTCGACCGAGCAGGCCAAGCAAGCGTATTCGCACGCGCTCATGCACGCCTTTCTTGCCGACAGTCATCCGCGCTGGCGGGCAGAGAGCCTGCAATGCCGGCTCGCCATCCAGCTCGCCTATGAAGCGCTGCCGGACATGCCTGTCCAGGGCCGGGTCGCCCTCGACCTCACCAGCCGTCTCGAAGTTATCTCCGTTGCCCGGCCGGAGACGCTTCACCGCATGGCGCAGACCTATCTGCGCCATGCGGATTTCGCCCGCGCCTGCCAGCTCTGCGAGGAAGCGTGGCGCAGCGGAACGCCTGCATCCGCATTGATGGACACCTGGCAGGAAGCTAGCAGGCAGTGGGCGGCGGCATTGCCGCAATCCACCCAGGACAAAGCCTGGCAAGCCAGCGAGCGACTGCGACGCAACGCCGCCCATAGCCACTGAACATTTCCAACTTTAGACGACAAGGTTTTTCGCCATGAACAACAAGACGATCAGTACCGATCAGAATCCGCGACTCTGGAATACCCGCTACGGCCTCACCGCTGTCGTGCCGCTCGACTGTCCCGCCTCGCGCTCGCTGCAGCTCTACGGCGAATGGGCCGAGCAGGAAATCGACCTGCTGAGCGGCCTGATCCAGGATGGCCAGAGCGTGCTCGAATTCGGCGGCGACTACGGCGCGCACGCGCTGTGGCTGGCGCAGGCCGTCGGTGAGCGCGGCCAGGTGCATGTGGCCGAGCCGCGGCGCCTGCTGTTCCAGCAGACTTGTGCGAACGTTGCCATCAACGGGCTCACCAATGTGTACACGCATGCGCGCTGGCTGGGTCGCAGCAAGGGTCAGTCAGCGCTGTCATCCCTGCCCGGCAATCCGACAAAAAAATCCGGCGACGATGAGATCGTCAATACGCTCACCATCGACGACCTGGGACTCGATGCGCTGCACCTGATCAAAGTGAACCTGCCAGGCACGCTGATCGACCTGCTCTCCGGCGCGGCCGAGACGATCCGCAAGTATCGCCCGATGATCTATGCGCGCATGGCGGGCCTGGAGCTGGCCGAAGCCGAGATCCAGGTACTCAAGGACCTGGGCTATCGCTGCTGGTCGCATGTGCCCTATCTGTACAACCCGGACAATTACGCCGAGCACCCCGGCAATATCTTCCCGGGCTGCGTATCGCAGAACGTGATCGCCTCGCCGGTGGAGGGCCGTTTCGAGCTGGAAGCGCGCCACGAGCTGTAATCCAGGCAGCCATAAAAAAAGCCCCCGCATAAGCGGGGGCCTGGATCCAGCGGAAAAAAGCGGCTTAGGCCGATTTCTTCTTCGGCGCTGCCTTCTTGGCGGCGGCCGGCTTGGTCACGGTCTCCTTGGCGCCGACCACGGCCGGCTGCGCGCCGTGCACACGGGTGTTGCCATAGCTGCCGCGATAAGTCTTGCCACGACGGGTCTTGCGATCGCCCTTGCCCATGGGAAACTCCTTGATTCGACGTAAGTTGGACGGCCGATCATCGTATCAGCGGCCGCCCAAAGCGCAATAGGCCGGGTCAGTGCGAGCGGGCACCGCCGGCACAACCATGCGCAGGGTCGGGGCAATGCCCGGGGTCGATCTGCACCGTGACGTGGCGAATGCCGAAACGCTCGGCGAGCACGCGGTTGATGGCGAGGATGGCGATCGCACTGTCGCCTTCCTCGTGCAGTTCCGCATGAACCGTCGCCATGCGCGAGCCTGAAGCGAGCTGCCACACATGCAGATGATGCACATCACTGATGGAGGCATCGGCCGTGCGCAGCGCCGACTCCACTTCGCCGGTATCCAGACCTTCGGGCACGCCTTCCAGCAGAATGTGCGCGGAACGGCGCAGCAGTTGCCACGCGCTGTTGAGGATCAGCAGCGAGACCAGCAGCGACAATACCGGGTCGGCCCACAGCCAACCCATCCAGCGCACCGCGAGCGCGGCCAGCACCGCCGCGACCGAGCCGAGCAGATCGCCCAGCACATGCAGCGCGGCACCGGCCACATTGACGTCGTCATGGTCGTGACCATGCAGCGTACGCAGCACCACCAGATTCACTACCAGACCGATCGACGCGACGATCAACATCACGCCGGAAAGAATCGGGCTCGGTGTGAACAGACGCTCGATGGCTTCGTAAGCGATAAAACCCACCAGCGCGAACTGGGTCAGCGCATTGAGAAAACCCGCCAGCACTTCAACGCGCCCATAACCGTAGCTACGCCGCGCATCCGCCGGTCGCCGTGCCATCCACGCGCCAATCACTGCAAGTAGCAGCGCCAGCGAATCGACCATCATGTGGCCGGCATCGGCAAGCAGTGCGAGCGAACCGGACCATAGGCCACCGAAGACTTCGGCAACCATCATCACCGTGGTCAGCGCAAACGCGAATGCCAGCTTGCGCTCGCGGCCCGACATGCCGGCGACGTTTTCGCGCGCATGATCGTGACCATGCGCGTGGTCGTGATGATGATCGTGGGAATGGGTGTGCGTGCTGCTCATGTGCGCATGCTAGGAAGCGCGTACGCCGTTACACAATCACGAGGCTGCGTTAGCTCGCGGATCAATGCGCGCAATCCACGCTATGCACATGGCCCTGTTGGCGATCCGCACGCAGGTTCACGAAATGCGCCGACGCCACCAGCAAGCCACCGCAGGTGACCAGCGCGCTGTGTAGGCCGATTGAATAGCGCTCGGCGAACGTCACACCAATCAGCAACAACGCAAGCCCCGGCATCGCCAGACGCAGCGGCAGGCTGCGGTGATGACGGCGATAACCATTGAGCAGACTGATCAAGGCCAGCACGCAGGCAAAGATCACAAAGCCACGCTCGAAACGATGGTCGGCGAGAAAACCCAGACCGAGCAGCGGCAGCAAAGCGAGCACGAACGGCAACGCCGCGCAGTGGATCGCACACAGGAAGGAAGCTGTGGCGCCGACGCGATCGGCGACCTGCCACCAGCGGGATTTGCTCACTTGCCCTGAATCCATCGGTCTGTCCGGAACACGAAGCGTGACTTCTTGCCTTAGCACTGGCAAGCAATGTTACTTTATAACGTAACAAGAATCCACCCCAAGGAGTTGTCCCCTGATGCGTAAGTCCGTGATCGCCCTCGCCCTGGCCGCCAGTCTCAGCGCCACCGCCCTGCCGCTGCAGGCCGCCGATGCCGAAGCCCTGGCCGATGCCTCCACTGATAAGGAAAGCCACAAGGCCAAGAATCTGGACGCGATCACCGTGAACGCCGTGCCGCTCAACCAACAGGCGGACCAGATCGTGGCCCCGGTCGCGGTGCTGGCAGGTTCCGCACTGGACGAGGCCAAAGCCGGCACCCTGGGTGAAACCGTGTCAGGCATCCCTGGCGTGCAGACCACCGGTCTCGGCAAGGCCGTGGGCCGCCCGGTCATCCGCGGCATGGATGGCCCGCGTGTGGCCGTGCTGGAAAACGGCATGGGTGCGCAGGACGTCTCCAACATCAGCCAGGACCACGCCACCTCCGTCGAGCCGTTCCTGGCCGACCAGATCGAAGTGCTGAAAGGCCCCTCCACCTTGCTCTATGGTTCCGGTGCCATCGGCGGCGTAGTGAATGTGGTCGATGGCCGCATTCCGATGAGCGCACCACAGAACGGTTTCAGCGGTCGCGCCGAAGGCCGCTACGACTCGGGCACGCAGGGTAAGACCGGCCTGTTCCGCGCCGACGCCGGCAACCAGCAGTTCGCCTTGCATGTGGATGGCATGCGCCGCGATGACGGCAGCTATGACATCCCCGGCGGTACCCAGGCCAACAGCCAGGTGAAGACGACCTCCGGCGCGGTCGGCGCCTCGCTGCTGGGCGATTGGGGTTACCTCGGCATGTCAGTGTCGCGCTACATGGACAAGTACGGCAGCCCTGCCGAACCGGGCGAGGAAGATCATGGCGACCATGATCACGGTCACGACCACGGCTCCGAACCCGCGACCATCAAGCTGGCGCAGACGCGCTACGACCTCAAAGGCGGTTTCAACCAGCCGCTGCCCGGCATCGCCAAGGCCGAAGTGAGCTTCGGCCACAACGACTACCAGCATGTCGAATACGAAGGTGAGCATCCCGCCACCACCTTCACCACCAAGGCCAACGAAGGACGTCTGCTGTTCACCCACGAGCCACTCGCCGGCTGGGAAGGTGCGTTCGGCGTGCAATACATCCATCGCGATTTCGCTGCGATCGGCGAAGAGACCTTCGTGCCGGCCACCACCACCAAGGCCTGGGGTGCATTCCTCACGGAGCAACGCCACTTCGGCCCGATCAAACTCGAACTGGGCGCGCGTACGGATAGGCAAACCGTGACGCCGAACGATCAGGCACGCCGCCGCTTCTCTCCGTCCAGCTTCTCCGCCGGCGCCTCCTGGCGTTTCGCCGAACAGTGGCACCTGAGCCTGAACCTGGATCGTGCGCAGCGCGCACCCGCCGAAGAAGAACTCTTCTCGCATGGCCCGCACGCCGCTTCCAACAGCTTCGAGATCGGCAACCCCAATCTCAAAAAGGAAACCGCCAACCAGGCCGAACTCGCCCTGCACCACCACGGCGATTTTGTCGAAGGCAAAGCCGCCGTTTACGCAAACCGATACAACGACTTCATCTATCTCGCCGACACCGGCGACGTCGAAGACGGCATGCCGCTGCGCCGGTGGTCGCAGCGCAATGCGAAGTTCCGCGGCGCCGAAGCCGAGGCCACTTTTCATCTGGCAAAGAACACCAGCGGCGCATGGGATCTGCGCGTCTATGGCGACACCGTGCGCGCCTCACTCTCCGACGACGGCGGCAACCTGCCGCGCATTCCCGCCGGCCGCCTTGGCAGCCAATTGAGCTGGAGCCGCAACGATCTACGCGCCAGCATCGGTGCGGTGAAGTACCTCGCGCAGAACAAAACCGCCGAATTCGAAACACGCACCGCCGGCTACACCTTGGTTAATGCGCATGCGGCATGGACTTTCCACAACGGCGAGCGCAGCCAGTGGGAAGCCTTCCTCGACGGCAGCAACCTGACCAACCGCAAGGCCCGCCTCGCCACCTCGCTGTTCAAGGACAGCGTGCTGATGCCGGGCCGCAGCGTGTCGGTGGGCGTGCGCGCGTTCTTCTGATCGTTCCAGCGTTCTCGGCCCCGAGACTTACTCCCTCCCCCCGATCGGGGCCGAAACAAGCGGGGCGCGATGCATGACATCGCGCCCCGCGTCTTTATCCCGTGCAACGAAACCTTCACCCCTTGCGGCAGTTCTTGCAGATCCCGTGCACTTCCAGCGTCTGCGCCTGCGGGCGGAAGCCGAAAGCCTTGGCCTGCGCCTCGATCAGCTCGGCCACGCGCTCGTCGCATACTTCCTGCGCGCTGGAACAGACGTCGCAGATCAGGAACGGCACCTGATGCGCCTCGGCCGGGTGATGGCAGGACACAAAGGCGTTGATCGATTCCAGCTTGTGGATGAAGCCGTGTTCGAGCAGGAAATCCAGCGCGCGGTACACCGTGGGCGGCGCCGCGTTGCCATGGCGCTCGCGCAGATGGTCGAGCAGGTCGTACGCCTTCACCGGCTTGCCGGCGGCAGCCACCAGCTCAAGCACTTCCTTGCGCAGCGGCGTCAGGCGCAGGCCGCGCTCTTCGCTGGCATGCTCCACCGCACGCACGAAGCCCTTGGCGTCGTCGTGATGATGATGCTCATGCGTTTTGTCGGTAGCGGTCTGGCTCACGGGGGTCACCTCGATGCCGATAATACACCCCCGGCGGCTAACGCCCTCTGGGTGGCAGTGGTGGCGGTTGTGCACGCGATACCGGCCGAGGACGCGTGAGGATCACTATCCAGCCGATCGGCCCCAGCACGGCGGCCCATACCACCCCTTCCCACAGGCGCCCGCGCCACCACCCCAGCACCGCGCCGACCACCAGGAACAACAGGCTCCACCACAACATCGCCGCCCACGGCACCAGCGCCATCAGGTTCCAGAAGATGTGCCAGAACGCATCCGGTGCGTCGAGGTCAACGCCCTGGGTAGCCTTGCTCAGTAACTCGTCCAAGCGCGCCTCGCTAGACAATCAGGATACGGCGCATGATGTGTACGTCGCTGCCCTGCATGATGCAAGCTTCCCGACCACCACACCATGCTTTCACCCAGTCGAGCCGCCGCCCATGCGTTGTCTGTTGATCGAGGATGACCTCACCACCTCGGAACTGATCTGCCACGGGCTGGAGCGCAGCGGCTACGAGGTGGAAACCTGCCGCGACGGCGCCAGCGGCCTGCAACAGGCTACTGCCGGCCCGTGGGAAGTGATCGTGCTCGACCGCCTGCTGCCCGGCGATATCGACGGGCTCGACATCCTCTCAGCGGTGCGCAGCCATGGCATCGATACGCCAGTGATCGTGCTCAGCGCCTTGTCGAGTCTCGATGAGCGCGTGCGCGGGTTGCGCGCCGGCGGCGACGACTATCTGAGCAAGCCATTCGCGTTCGACGAACTGCTGGCGCGGATCGAAGCGCTGACCCGTCGCGCCGCCCGCCACGGCGACCTGGATCAACTCATCGTGGGCGACCTGCGCCTCGATACGCGCAGTCGCCGTGTCTTTCGCGGGCAGCAGCCGATCGCGCTGCAGCCGCGCGAATACCAGCTGCTGGAATACCTGGCTCGGCACCAGGGCAAGGTGGTGACGCGCAAGATGCTGCTCGCCGCGGTGTGGGGCTATCACTTCGACCCGGAGACCAATGTCATCGACGTGCAGATGAGTCGCCTGCGCAACAAGGTCGACAAAGATTTCCCCACTGCGCTGATCCAGACCGTGCGCGGCGTGGGCTACACCCTGCAGGCGCCATGAGTATGCTGGCCGGCTTCCGCCATTCCGTCGTGTTCCGCATGGCGGCGGGCTACGGACTGCTGTTGCTGCTTTCGGTCGGCGTGGTGTCTGCCATTTTCTATGTCGGCACTGCCGGACTGCTGGCGCGCAATATCGACAAGCAACTGTCGCTCACCTCGCGGCGCCTGATCCAACTGCACGACCACCAGGGCATCGCCGCGCTGCAGCAGGAAGTGCATACCCTGCTCACCGACGATCAGGATGTGAACACCGAGATCTACCAGCTCACCGCCGCGGACGGCCGACAGCTGGTCGGCAACCTCACGGCCTGGACCTGGCCCGTGGGCGAAAGCGATGCGCGCGTGGAACGCCATGTCCGGCGCCTCGGACGCGACACGCTCGCCCGCCTGCTGATCCACCGTTTTCCCGACGGTGCCGTGCTGGTGGTCGGCCGCGACCTGCAGGATCAACGCGACCTGGAACGCATGATCCTTACCGCGCTCGCCGCCGGCGGCCTGATCGCATTGGTGCTGGCCGCCGGCGGCGCGCTGCTGTTTCGCGCGCAACTGCAACGCCAGCTCCAGGCGATCCATCGCACCACCAGCGAAGTCGCCGCCGGCCAGCTCGATCGCCGCATTGCCGTGGGCCGCTCGCGCGATGAGTTCGCCGTAGTGGCCAACGACGTCAACCGAATGCTCGACGAGATCGAGCGCCTGATGGATACCGCCCGCAACGTCTCCAACGCCATCGCGCACGACCTGCGCACACCGCTGGGGCGTATCCGTGCTGCACTGGAAGATGCCCTGCGCTCGCAACATCCGCTGGATCGCCTGCAGGGCAGCGCGCAATACGCCATCGACGAAATCGATACGCTGATCACGCTGTTCGACAAACTGCTGCAGATCGCCGAGGCCGAATCCGGCCTGCGCCGCCAGCGCTTCGATGTGCTGCCGCTGCGCGAAGTCGTCGGCGATATCGTGGAGCTGTATCAGCCAGCCGCCGAGAACGAAGGCATGAACTTGTCGCTGAGCATCGATGGCGAACCCACCGTCTCTGCCGACCGCGATCTGCTCGCCAGCATCATGGCCAACCTGCTCGACAACGCACTCAAGTACGCCGGCCACGGCGCCAGCGTGCAGGTTGCTGTTCGCGGCAACCAGGATCACGTCCATATCGAAGTGACCGACAACGGCCCTGGCATTCCGCCCCATGCCATCGAGCGCGCCACCGAACGCTTCTTCCGCCTCGACGCCAGCCGCCATCTGCGTGGCAACGGCCTGGGGCTTTCCATCGTGGCCGCCGTGGTCGCCCTGCACCATGGCACGCTCGCTCTGGAAGACGCCCGCCCAGGGCTGCGGGTGGTCATTGCGCTGCCGCGCAGCTGAATTGCGCAACCTTTCCAAACCGTAACTGTTGCCTGCCAGAACCGGCCACTAAGGTGGCGGCCGGGCATCGGGCCGCGCTGCATGCCCGTGCCGATTCCCGACCATGGAGTGCGCATGCAGAAGATTTACGGTTCGCCGTCGCGACGCGCCGCCATGCGGCGTGCCCTGGGTCTGTGCCTCGGCGCAGCCATGCTGGCCGGCTGCAGTAAGGATCCCGCCGACCATGCCGCGCAAACCACGCCGGCCGCGAACGACAGCGTCACCATCAACGACCAGCAGGCGCAGCACGTCACGGTGGAGCCGGCGCAATGGCGCAACTTCGAACAGCGCCGCGACGCCGTCGGCTATATCGACTTCAACCTGGACCAGCTGGCCCAGGTCTTCCCGGCATACCAGGGACGCGTGCGCCAGGTGCAGGCAAAGCTTGGCGATAGCGTGGCCAAGGGCCAGCTGCTGTTTACCATCGACAGTCCCGATCTGGCGCAGGCAGAGTCCGGCCTGATCGCCGCCGCCGGACAACGCGAACTCACCACGCGCACGCTCGCTCGCGCGCGCCAGATGCTCGACGTGCAAGCCAGCGCGCAGAAAGACGTCGAGCAGGCCATCTCCGATCAACAGGCGGCCGAAGGCAGCTATCGCTCGGCGCGTAACGTGCTGCGCATGCAGGGTGTAACGGATGCCGAAATCGATCGCATCGTGGCCGCACGCAAAGTGGATGGCGTACTGCGCGTACTCAGCCCCATGGCCGGGCGCGTCACCGCACGCACCGTGGCCCCCGGCGACTTCGTGCAGCCCGGCAGCTCCGCGGCGCCGTTCACCGTGGCCGACATCGACAAGCTCTGGATGATCGCCAACGTCGCGGAAGACGATGCCATGGTGCTGCACCCCGGCCAGACGGTGAACGTCAGCGTCAACGCGCTGCCGGGGCACTTAGTGCATGGCGTGATCGACGTGGTCGGCAGCAGCGTGGACCCGGCTACCCATCGCGTGCAGGTGCGCTCGGCCATCGCCGATCCGCGCCACGAACTGCGCCCGCAGATGCTGGCGACCTTTGTGATCCTGACCGGCGAACCACAGCATTCGGTGGCCGTGCCCGCCAACGCCGTCGTGCGCGAAGGCGACGGCACGCTGACCGTCTACACCACCGGGGATGGACGACGCTTCACGCGGCGGCCAGTGAAGCTCGGGCTGCAGCAAGACGGTTTCGACCAGATCACCGAAGGCCTCGCAGCCGGCGAACGCGTCGCCGGCGATGGCGCGCTGTTCCTCAGCAATGCCCTGGCGTTGCAGTCGCAGTAACGCCGCCAGTCAACGGATAGAAACCAAAAGGCCAGATCGTGCTCAGAGGCATCGTCGCGTTCGCGCTCACCCGCTGGTCCATCGTGATCATGGCCCTGGCATCCTTTGTCGTTGCCGGACTGGTGGCGTATGCCAAGCTCAATATCGAGGCCTATCCAAACCCGGCGCCGGTGATCCTCGAAATCACCGCGCAATCGCCCGGCCTGTCCGCGGAGGAAATGGAGCGCTCGTACACACGCCCGATGGAAGTCGGCCTGGCCACCACGCCGGGCGTCGACAACATTCGCTCCACCTCGTTCTACGGCCTGTCTTTCGTGCGCGTCACCTTCAAATACGGTGTCGACTACTACCAGGCCTATACACAGGCGGCGTTGAACCTGCAGCAGAACGTGAGTTTGCCCGGCGGTGTGCAGCCACAAATCCAGGCTTCCAGCCTGGTGGGCGAAATCCTGCGTTATCAGCTGGTGGGGCCGCCGCACTACGGCCTGACCAACCTGCGCACCTTGCAGGACTGGGTGGTGACCCGCCGATTGCTGTCAGTACCCGGCGTCGCCCAGGTGGTGACCTGGGGCGGCACCACCAAGGAATACGACGTCAACGCTGACCTGAGCAAACTGGAAGGCTACGGTGTAACCCTGCCTCAGTTGATCGCCGCCATCGGCAACGCCAACACCAACGTGGGCGGTCGCACCATCAATATCGGCCAGCAATCAGTGAACATTCGCGGTGTGGGTCTGATCAAGGACATCGGCGACGTCGGCAACATCGTGCTGTCGCAAAACAATGGCACGCCAGTACTGGTGAAGGACGTCGCAAAGATCTCCATCGGCAACGTGCCGCGCCTGGGGAAGGCCGGACGCGACGATCAGAACGACGTGGTGACTGGCATCGTGGTGATGAACCGCACGCTGCAGACCAATGAGGTGCTCGCGCGCGTCAAGGCCGAAGTAGCGAAACTCAACAGCGACGGCACCCTTCCCGCCGGTGTGAAGCTGGCCCCCATCTACGATCGCTCCACCCTGGTGAATGTCACCACGCATACGGTGCTGCACAACCTGCTCTTCGGGTGTTTACTGGTGTTCTTCATCCAGTGGATATTCCTGGGTGATCTGCGCAGCGCGATCATCGTGAGCGCCAACATTCCGGTGGCGCTTTTCTTCAGCATCATCATCCTGGTATTGCTGGGCGACTCAGCCAATCTGCTATCGGTGGGCGCCGTGGATTTCGGCATCATCGTCGACTCGGCGGTGATCCTGATTGAGAACATTTTCCGAAACTTCCAGAAGAACAAGGAAGAACGGCAAGAGTTGTTGCATGAGCAGGCGCAAAGTGAGTTCGCGATGTACGCCAAAGGGCGCGCAGCCCATGGCTGGACCGAGCGCATGCGCTTGTTGTTCATCAGCACCACACAGGTAGATCGTGCGGTGCTGTTCTCCTCTGCGATCACGGTTGCCGCCTTCATCCCGCTGTTCACCATGCAGGGCGTCGAAGGCCAGATCTTCAATCCGATGGCGCGCACTTACGCTTATGCGCTCACCGGTGCGCTGATTGCCACCTTCACGGTGACGCCCGTGCTGGCCTCGTTGCTTCTTCCCAAGCACATCAAGGAAACCGAAACGCTGTTCGTGCGATCGATCCGCCGGGTCTACTCGCCAGTGCTGCATTGGGCGTTGCAGCGGCGCAAGCTCACGGTGCTGATCGGCGTGGGCTTCCTGTTACTGGCCGGCCTGCTGCTACCTCGCATCGGCACCGAGTTCCTGCCCGCGCTGGAGGAAGGCAACCTGTGGATCCGTGCCACCTTGCCAGCCACCATTTCACTGGAAGCCGGCATGGGCAAGGTCAACCGCATGCGCCAGATCATCAAGACGCATGCGGAAGTGATCACCGTCGTGTCGCAGCATGGCCGTCCCGACGACGGCAGCGATGCCTCGGGTTTCTATAACGCGGAGCTGTTCGTTCCGCTAAAACCGATCAGCGAGTGGCCGCGCGGCGAAACCAAGGACAAGCTGGTGAAGAAGTTGCAGCAGGAGTTCAGCAACGAATTCCCCGGCATCGAATTCAATTTCTCGCAGTACATCCAGGACAACATCGAGGAAGGTCTGTCCGGCGTCAAAGGCGCCAACTCGGTGAAGATCGTCGGCCCCGAACTGCCGATATTGGAAAAACTGGCCGATCAGGTGTTGCATGAGATGCGTCAGGTCAAGGGCGTGGAAGACCTCGATGCATTCCATGTGCTGGGCCAGCCCAACCTCAACATCACCATCGATCGCGCCAGAGCCGCGCGCTATGGCCTCAACACGGGCGATATCAACAGCGCGGTACAGGCGGCAGCCGGCGGCACGCAGGCCACCACCGTACTCGAGGGCGATCGCCAGTTCTCGCTAGTGGTACGGCTGGCACCCGCCTATCGCTCCGACCTGCAGGCGATCGGCAATATCAAGGTCGGCTACGCCACACCGGGCGGCGCGACGGCATACGTCCCGCTGCGCGAACTGGCAAGCATCACCCTCGACACCGGTGCCTCCTATATCTACCACGAGCGCAATGAGCGCTTTATCCCAGTGAAATTCAGCGTGCGCGGCCGCGACCTGGGCGGCACGGTGGCCGAAGCACAGCAGCGCATCGCCCAGCACGTCACGCTGCCAAATGGCTATCACCTGGTCTGGGCCGGCGAGTTCGAGGATATGCAGCAGGCCAAGGATCGCCTCGCCATCGTGCTGCCGATCGCCATCGGCCTGATCCTGGCGCTGCTGTTCACGCTGTTCAATTCGTTCCGCGACAGTCTGCTGACTCTGGCGGCGATTCCGTTCTCGATTGCCGGCGGCATCATCGCCTTGTATCTGTCGGGCCTGAACCTGAGCGTCTCGGCCGCGATTGGTTTCGTCTCGCTGTTCGGCGTGTCGGTGATGAACGGCATCCTCGTGATCACCTACTTCAATCATCTGGTCTTCGAGGGTAAATCGCCCTTGGAAGCGATGTACCTTGCCGCCGAACAACGCATGCGCCCCATGCTGATGACTGCGTTGTCTGCATGCATCGGCCTGTTGCCTGCGGCGCTGTCCACTGGTATCGGCAGCCAGGTACAGCGTCCCCTGGCGACCGTCGTGGTAGGCGGCATGTTGCTTGGGCCAATCATGTTGTTGATCGTCGCACCGGCATTGCAGGTGCTAGTGGTGGAATGGTCGCAAGGGCGTAAGCATCGTCGCGCTCATCGCCCCACCGAGGCGGGAGGCCTGTGATGGCTTGGTCCAAGACATCCCGCACAAAGCACCTCCAGCTGTCGCTGATGGCCTCCGCCCTGATCTGCACAGGCTGCGCGGTAGGACCCGATTACCATCGCCCCCCTCTGCCATCGACGGACAGCTATACCCGTCAACCGCTGCCGCAAACAGTCGGCACAGCGGGCGCCAGCCACGACGAACAGCAGCTTCAGCCCAGCGAGAAAATCGCGCGCGAATGGTGGAGCGCATTCGGCTCGCCCCAGCTCGACGCGCTGGTGCATGAAGCGTTTGCGCACAACCCGTCCATCGAAAGCGCGCAAGCCGCATTGCGGCAGGCGCAGGAAAACGTGGCGGCGCAGCGCGGCGCGTATTTGCCTACCGTCCAGCTCGACTATTCAGCCACCCGCCAGAAGAATGCCGTCGGCACGATCTCGCCGACGCTCACTTCTGGCCAGGCGCTCTACACGCTGCATACGGCCCAGCTCAACATTTCGTATGTGCCGGACGTCTTCGGGCTCAATCGCCGCACCGTCGAATCACTGTCTGCACAGGCAGAGAGCCAACAGTTCCAGCTCGAAGCGGCGTACCAGACTCTGGCTTCGAACGTCATCGCAGCCGCCATCCAGGAAGGCGCGTTGCGCGCGCAGATCGACGCGACGACGGACATCATCGACGCCGACACGCGTTCGCTGGCGATCCTGCGCAAGCAGGCTGCCCTGGGCTATGCCTCGGGTCTTGATGTAGCCGCGCAGGAAACGGCATTGGCGCAGGCCAGGCAGGCGCTGCCCCCGTTGCAGAAACAGCTCGAACAGACGCGCAATCTGATCGCCGTACTTACCGGCAAGCTGCCTTCGCAGGGCAACGAAGCGCCTTTCGATCTGGCCCGCTTTCAGCTGCCCCGGATCATTCCGGTGACGTTGCCGTCCCAACTGGTCGAACAGCGCCCGGATGTGCGTGCCGCCGAAGCCCAGGTTCAGGCCGCAAGCGCACAGGTAGGTGTGGCGCTGGCCAATCGCCTGCCACAGTTCTCCATCTCTGCGTTGTACGGCGGCAGCTCCACGCACTTCAGCGACATGTTCGCGAGCGGCAACAAGTTCTGGGGCTTGACCGGCAACGTGGCCGAGACGGTCTTCGACTTCGGCACACTCAAACACCGGCAACGCGCTGCCGAGGCGGCACTGCAACAGTCGATGGCGCAATATCGGGACGCGGTGCTCGTTGCGTTCCAGAACGTCGCCGATGCGCTCTATGCACTGGATGCCGATGCCCGCGCGCTCGATGCCGCCATGCAAGCCGAAACGTCCGCACGCAAGACCTTGGATCTGACCCGCAAACAACTCGAGCTAGGCCAGGTCAACGGCCTCGCCCTGCTCAACGCACAAACGGCCTACCAGCAGACCGCCATCGCGCGCGTGCAGGCGCAGGCGGCGCGGTATAGCGATACCGCGGCGCTGATGCTGGCTCTCGGTGGCGGCTGGCAGCCACCGCAATAACGGTAGGAGCGTCAGCCCTTTGCTTTGGTGATCGCGGCGTCGATGCGCTTGATCGCCTCATCGCGCCCCGCCAGATAGATGGTGTGATCGATCGACGGCGAGACCTGCGTGCCAGTCATCGCCACGCGTAGCGGCTGGGCAATCTTGCCCATACCCAGCTCCAGCTTGGTGGCCACCTGCTCGATCACCTGATGGATCGGCTCCGGCTGCCATGCGCAGTCGACCAGCAGCACCTTGGCCGCTTCGAGCACAGCCACCGCGCTGTCGTTCTGCAGGTGCTTGGCCACGGCCTTGTCGTCCCACTCGACGATCGGGCCGTACCAGATCTTTGCGCGCTCGGTCATTTCCTTCAGCGTCTGCACGCGATCGCGCAGTGCCACGATCACGTCGGCCGGCGCCGGCCCCTTGCTGTAGTCGATACCTGCCTGTTGCAGATGCCACTCGAACTCCGGCGCCAGTGACTGCGGGTCTTCGCTCTTCAGGTAATGCTGGTTGAGCCAGGACAGCTTGGTGACGTCGAAGCGCGACGCTGCCTTGTTGACGTCGGCGATGTCGAACAGCTGGATCATTTCCTGCGGCGAGAAAATCTCCTGGTCGCCATGCGACCAGCCGAGGCGCACCAGGTAATTGAGCAGCGCGTGCGGCAGGAAGCCGTCATCGCGGTACTGCATCACGCTGACCGCGCCGTGGCGCTTGCTGAGCTTCTGCCCATCCGGACCGAGGATCATCGGCAGGTGCGCGAACTCCGGCACCGGCGCGCCCAGCGCGTGATAGATGTTGATCTGGCGCGGGGTGTTGTTGACGTGGTCATCGCCGCGGATCACTTCGGTGATGCCCATGTCGATGTCGTCGACCACCACGGCGAAGTTGTAGGTCGGCCAGCCGTCGGAGCGGAAGATCACCAGATCGTCCAGCTCGGCATTGGCCCACTCCACGCGGCCCTTCACCTTATCGTCGAACACCACCGAGCCTTCGGTAGGATTCTTGAAGCGGATCACGCGGTTCGGATCGTCGCGATACGCCTCGTTGCGGTCGCGGTAGTAGCCGTTGTAGCGGGGCTTCTCGCCCTTGGCCATGGCGGCCTCGCGCATTGCCTCGATCGCTTCCTTGCTCTCGTAGGCGTAGTAGGCCTTGCCGGCCTTCAGCAGCTCGTCGGCCACCTGCTTGTAGCGCTCCAGGCGGTGGGTCTGGTAAATCGGACCCTCGTCATGCACCAGACCCAGCCACTGCATGCCGTCGAGAATGGCTTGCACGGCGACGTCCGTTGAACGCTCGCGGTCGGTATCCTCAATGCGCAGCACGAACTGGCCGCCGCGGCGGCGCGCTTCCAGCCAGCAATACAGCGCGGTGCGGGCGCCGCCGATATGCAGGAAGCCGGTGGGACTGGGGGCGAAGCGAGTGCGGACGGTCATCGAGGTTTTCTTAAGGGATGCGGAGCGAAGCGATGGATTTTAGCCGATCTGGCCGGTGGCTCCGCGCCTTTGCAGCCGTTCTGCTACTCATCGGCACCGCTCCGGCATGGGCGGACGACACTCCGGGCTTCGACCGCCCTGGCCTCGGCTTCGCCACGAATGCGCTGCATGCCGGCCAGTTCGCCTACGAGCAAGGCCTGCCCGACTGGAGCCGTCATCGCGACAGCGGCGTCACTACCGATCTGGCGACTTACGACACTCTGCTCCGGTTTGGCTTGGGAGATGAGCTGGAGCTGCAGCTAGGCGGCTCGCCCTACAACCGCTTGCGCCAGACCGCGGACGGCGCGTCGCAGATCAGCCATGGTCATGGCGATACCATCCTTGGCCTGAAATGGGCGCCCTCGCCGTCGAGCGATATCTGGAACTGGGGGGTACTGGGCAACGTGGAGTTCACCGACGGCGCCCGCGATTTCCGCAGCGACCGCCGCGTCTACACCGTAGGTGTGGTGGCGGACCAGAAGATCGGCGAACAGGTGGACATCAGCTACTTCGCGCAATGGCAGCGCAGCGGCGGGCGGGACAACTATCTGCTGGCGCCCGACTACAACTACCAGCTCAACGATCACTGGGGCTTCTATCTCGAAACCGCCCTGCTGCGCGATGCGGATCACCGCAACGGCACGCAGGCCGGCGGCGGCCTGGTCTGGCAGCCGCTGACGAATCTGCAGTTCGATACCTGGTTCCGGCACCGCCTCGGCGGACAGGCCGCGGAGTGGGAAGCCGGCGTAGGCGTGGCGATGTTCTTCGGCCGCTGAACATGCGGCGCATCCGAAGCGACCCCGCCAACGCGGGACCGCTTCGCGAGGGACTTACTTCACGTGCACGGTGATCTTCTTCGACGCCAGCGCCGGGTCGAACGGAATGTGGTTCTCGTCGGCCAGTTCCAGCTGCAAGGTATGCGTACCGGGCTTCAACTTGACAGTGGTTTCGGTCTGGCCGTTGCCGAAGTGGACATGCGTGTCGTCCTTCGGAATCGGCTGGCCGGCTACCGGCAGATCCGTCACGTCGATCAACAGATGATGGTGGCCGGTGCCTTCCTTCTTCACGCCGGCCGGGGCCACGCCCATGCCTTTCAGGCCGAAGCTCACGGTGACTTCCTGCCCCACCGTGGCGCCGTCCTTGGGCGAGATGATGTAGACCTCGGCCCCGGCGGGCGACTTGGTCACCGGCAGCGTGGGAGTGTCGGCAGCGAACACCGCCCCGGTCACGGTAGCCAGGGCCAGAGCGAGCAGGATGCGCTTCATCGTCGGTTCTCCATGGGGACAAGAAAGGCCAGTGTAAGCGCACGGTCATTCAGAAAGCGCCAATAAATCCGCCGATTTGGACTTGGCTGCCCTGACTTGTTCCACGCAGGCGTCACGCAGGCGTCATGAACGCGCCACGCCCCCGCAACGCCGCCAGCGGAACCTACGCCGGGCCAGCACAGGTATTCCCATGCGCATCGGCATTGTCACCGAGACATACCCGCCAGAAATCAACGGCGTTGCACTCACCGTGCATAGCCTTGCCGCCGGACTCGCGTCGCGCGGACACACCGTCGACCTGATCCGCCCGCGCCAGGCACAGCCGTTTGCCGACGAACCCGGCATTGTGGCGATGGAGATGCGCGGTGCCTCGCTGCCGCGCTATCCCGGCCTGCGCTTCGGACTCCCCGCCGGACGCACGCTGCGTGAACGCTGGACTCGTCTACGGCCGGACGCCATCTATGTGGCCACGGAAGGCCCCCTGGGCTGGTCGGCGGTACGCGCCGCCAACAAGCTGGGCATCCCTGCGGCGACCGGATTCCACACACGCTTTGACGCCTATGCCAATCATTACGGCGTGGGCTTTCTCACGCCGGTAGTGCGCCGCTACCTGCGCCGCTTCCATAACCGCGCTGCCGCGACGCTGGTGCCTACCGACGCCCTGGCGAGCGAACTCAGCGCATTGGGCGTGGATACTGCGCGCCTGCTGCGCCGGGCGGTGGATACGCAATTGTTCCATCCGCGCTACCGCGACTTGGCTTTGCGCGCCAGCTGGAACGTGGACGGCAACACGCCGGTAGTGCTCTATGTCGGCCGCATCGCGCCGGAGAAAAACCTCGACCTCGCGGTACGCACCTTCCGCGCGATTCAACAGAAAGTACCCAAGG
The DNA here is from genome assembly GCF_900114495.1 of Dyella sp. OK004. GTDB lineage: Bacteria > Pseudomonadota > Gammaproteobacteria > Xanthomonadales > Rhodanobacteraceae > Dyella_D. The sequence goes on from NZ_FOZI01000002.1 coordinate 353,314, forward strand.
CGCGCTATGTGTGGGTCGGCGACGGCCCGGCCCGCGCCGCATTGCAGGCGGCCCACCCCGATTTCATCTTCGCCGGCATGCAGCGCGGCGAAGCGCTGGCGCGGCACTACGCCAGCGCCGACCTGTTCCCCTTCCCCAGCCTCAGCGAAACCTTTGGCAATGTGATCCTGGAAGCGCTGGCCGCCGGCCTGCCGGTGATCGCGTATGAGGAAGGTGCCGCGCGCGAACACCTCGCCACCGGCATCAACGGCTATCGCATCGATGCCGGCAACGAAGCTGCCTTTATCGAATCGGCAACGACACTGGCCAGCAACGCGAGCCTGATCCGCCATATGGGTCGCGCCGCGCAGGCCAGCATCGCCACCCTCTCACCGGACGCGGTCATCCGCGAATTCGAAAACCTGTTGAGCGAACTGGCTAAGGAGCACAGCGATGAACACTCTGCCGCCGCTGCACACGCCTGACCTTTCCGCAGGTCCCCGCTTCGCTTTCGACCGACGGCTCTGCGTCGCCGCGAATCACTGGGGCGCGCGCCGCGCCGTCGGCTTGTTCTTCAGCATCGTCAGCCGGCTCGGCGATGGCGTGTTCTGGTACTCGCTGATGCTGGCGCTGGCGCTGCTCGATGGCCGGCGCGGCCTGCTCGCCGCCGCGCAGATGGCGATCACCGGCCTTACCGCCCTGCTTCTTTATCGCCTGCTCAAGCGCTGGACGCGCCGGCCACGTCCGTTCCGCGCCTGTCCTGGTGTGATCGCACACGTGCCGCCGCTGGACGAATTCAGTTTTCCCTCCGGCCACACACTGCAGGCGGTGAGCTTCACCGTCGTGGCACTCGCCTGGTATCCGCTGCTGGCGCCGCTGCTGCTGACCTTCACCACGCTGATCGGTGCGTCGCGCGTCATTCTTGGCCTGCACTATCCGAGCGATGTACTCGCGGCCACGGTGATCGGCAGTGCGCTCGGCGCGCTCTCGTTGTGGCTGATGCCGATGACGCATTGGATGCATTGAGCATCACGCTGCGCATTTCATAAGCAGTGCGTACTTCCTGTCTTTGCGATCAGACAGATAGAGCACCTATCCACAGGTTTCACCGCATGCATTCCACAATCGCTGTGGAAAACCATGCTTTTCCCGCGCGCTTGTTGAGCAAAACATCGACAGCGCGTAGCAAGTCACTGTTGGCAAAGGCACTGATGCGTGTTGTCCACAGGCTTACCCCGGTGACATCCACAGTGGCTGTGGAAAACCCTGTTCGACACGCTGGCGAAAACTTCGTCATGGCGTAGCAAGTGCTTGTTGGCAAAGCATCGCAATGCGCTTGTCCACAGACTTGCTCATACGACATCCACAGGCGCTGTGGAAAACACGATGCGGTTTACCGCGCGATGACGAAAATGTTCGCAGCGTGTGCGAAGCATCGACAGCACAAGCACTTGCAGTGCTTTTCCACAGGCTTAGCCGAACAGTGTCCACAGTGGCTGTGGACAACCTTGCCGCGGAGTCCGGAAACGATGATGCCGCCTTGCGGCGGCATCATCATGATCGCTTGATCGAAGCGTTTACGCGGCGCGCGGTGCCTTCATCAAAATGCCGAGCAGCTCGGCCAGTTTGTCGCGCATCTCGCGGCGGTCCACGATCAGATCGATGGCGCCGTGCTCGACCAGGAACTCCGAACGCTGGAAGCCTTCCGGCAAAGTCTCGCGCACGGTTTGCTCGATCACGCGCGGGCCGGCAAAGCCAATCAGCGCCTTCGGTTCGGCAACGTTGATGTCGCCCAGCATGCCCAGGCTGGCGGATACACCGCCGGTGGTGGGATGCGTCAACACGCTGATGTACGGCACGCCGGCATCGCGCAGGCGCGCCAGCGCGGCCGAGGTCTTGGCCATCTGCATCAGCGAGAACAGGGCTTCCTGCATGCGTGCGCCGCCGGTGGCGGAGAAGCACACCAGCGCACTCTTGTCGGCCAGCGCCTTCTCGGCGGCACGGGTGAATTTCTCGCCCACTACCGAGCCCATCGAGCCGCCCATGTAGGCGAACTCGAACGCCACCGCCATCAGCGGGCGGCCCTTGAGCTTGCCGCTCATGGCCAGCAGCGCGTCTTTCTCGCCGGTGGACTTCTGCGCGGCGACGATGCGGTCGCGGTACTTCTTTGAATCGCGGAACTTCAGCGGATCGGTGGGCTCCATGCTGGCCCACAGTTCCTGCGTCGAGCCTTCATCGAGAAAGGCCTCGAGGCGCGCGCGCGCCTCGATATTGTGGTGGTAGCCACACTTGGGGCAGACCATCAGGTTGCGTTCCAGCTCAGGCCGGTACAGCACCGTGCCGCAGCCGCCGCACTTCTCCCACACGCCTTCGGGCACCTTGCCCTTGCCGCCGTTGGAGCTCTGCGTGCGCGCACGCGGGGTCATGATTTTCTGCAGCCAGTTCATCGCAACACCTCAAACGTTCCTGACCGAAGCGGCCAGAAGCTGCTTCAGTGTGCGTCGAGCGCGGCCCGTATCGGTTGCAGGAACTCCCGCGCACGTTCGGCGATCTCGCCGGCCTGCGCCGCCCCCGCCAGCCGTTCGACCAGCGCACTGCCGATGACTACCGCATCGGCAAACCCGGCGATGGCTTTCGCACTGTGCGCATCGCGCACGCCGAAACCCACTGCCACCGGCGCCTTGGCGCGGGCCCGGATGTCGGCCACGCGGGCCGCGATATCCGAGGTGCTCAAACGCCCCGCACCGGTGATGCCGGCAAACGACACATAGTACAGGAAACCCTCCGCCATCCCGCACAACTGCGCCATACGCGCGGGTGCGGTGGTGGGTGCGGCCAGCAGGATCTGCTGCAGGCCCGCGGCCTTCAGCGGCGCCAGCACGGCGGACTCCTCCAGCGGGCAATCGACCAGCAGCACGCCGTCCACGCCCGCTTTTACCGCTTCTTGCGCGAAGCGCTTGTAACCGTGGATTTCCACCGGGTTGAGGTAACCCATCAACACCACCGGCGTTGCCGCATCGCGCTGGCGGAACTCGGCCACCCAGCGCAACACGTCGTCGAGGCCGACGCCTTTGGCGATGGCGCGCTCGCTGGCGTGCTGGATCACTGGACCATCCGCCATCGGATCGGAGAACGGCACGCCCAGCTCGATCAGGTCGGCGCCAGCGTCCACCAGCGCGTGCATCAGCGCCACAGTGTGCTCGGGCACGGGATCGCCGGCGGTGACGAAGGGAATCAGGCCGGTGCGGCCGGCGTTCTTCAGCGCGGCGAAGCGTTGATCGATGCGGCTCATACCTGCACTCCTTCGCGCGCGGCAATGGTGTGTACGTCCTTGTCGCCGCGACCAGACAGGTTGCACAGCACCAGCTGATCCTTCGGCATCTCACGCGCCAGCTTCATCGCCTGCGCTACGGCATGGCTGGATTCCAGCGCGGCAAGGATGCCCTCGGTGCGTGCCAGTAGATGGAAGGCCTCCAGCGCCTCGTCGTCGGTGACACCGACGTACTCGGCGCGGCCGGCATCTTTGAGGAAGGCGTGCTCGGGGCCGACACCCGGATAGTCGAGGCCGGCCGACACCGAATGCGTCTCGGTGATCTGGCCGTTGTCGTCGCACAGCACATACGTGCGGTTGCCGTGCAGCACGCCGGGACGGCCCGCCGCGAGCGACGCGGCGTGATGCCCGGTGGCAATGCCCTCGCCCGCTGCCTCCGCGCCGACCATGCGCACGTTGGCGTCGTTGAGGAAGGCGTGGAACAGGCCGATCGCATTCGAACCGCCGCCGACACAAGCGGTGAGCACATCCGGCAAACGACCGTACTGCGCCAACATCTGCTCGCGTGCTTCGCGGCCGACAATGGCATTGAAGTCGCGCACCATCATCGGATACGGATGGGGGCCGGCGACCGTGCCGATGATGTAGAAGGTGTCGGCGACGTTGGTGACCCAGTCGCGCATCGCCTCGTTGAGCGCATCCTTCAGCGTCTTCGAGCCGGAGGTCACCGGCACCACGTCGGCGCCAAGCAGCTTCATGCGGTAGACGTTGATCTTCTGCCGCTCGATATCCACCGCGCCCATGTAGACCACACACTTCAGGCCGAAGCGCGCCGCCACCGTCGCACTGGCCACGCCGTGCTGGCCGGCGCCGGTCTCGGCGATCACACGCGGCTTGCCCATGCGCTTGGCGACCAGCGCCTGGCCGATGGTGTTGTTGATCTTGTGCGCGCCGGTGTGGTTCAGGTCCTCGCGCTTGAGCAGGATCTGCGCACCGCCGACATGCTTCGACAGCCGCTCGGCGTGGTAGATCGGGCTGGGGCGGCCGACGTAGTACTTCAGGTCGCGGTCCAGCTCGGCGAGAAACTCGGGATCTTCGCGCAGGCGCAGGTAGGCCTCGGTCAGCTCGGCCAGCGGCGCCATCAGGGTCTCGGCGACAAATTGGCCGCCGAAAGCGCCAAAGCGGCCGCGCTCATCGGGCCATTGATGGAAATCCTGGATCGCGGTCATAAGCCTGTCTCACTTGCGGAAAACGCACATGGCGGCAGCCGCCACGGGAGCGCCACCCTAGCGCAGCACGGGCATCGGCGAAAGCGATAAGATCGCCGCCATATGTCAGAAAAACTCACCTATCCGACATCCCGCCCGATGCCCTCGCTGAATGCCCTGCGCGCCTTCGAGGCCACCGCACGTCTGGGCGGTGTCAGCCGCGCCGCACAGGAACTGCATGTGACCCACGGCGCGGTGAGCCGCCAGATCCGCGCGCTGGAAGACGACCTGGGCACGCCACTGTTCCAGCGCCAGGGCCGCGGCCTCAGCCTGACCGCGGCCGGCCAGCGCCTGCGCGACGCCAGCGCGGCGGCCTTCACCCAACTACGCGAAGCCTGCGATCAATTGCGTGGCCATACCGCGCAGACGCCACTGGTGCTGGGCTGCCCGGTCAGCCTGCTGGCGCGCTGGATGATTCCGCGGCTGGAACGGCTGATGGCCGAGCTGCCCGGACTCACTTTGCATCTGCGTCCGCAAGAGCTGCCGTTCGATGAGGCGCTGACCGGACTGGACGCCGCCCTGCTCGCCGGCGAAGCGCCCTGGCCAGCGGGATGGCAGGTGCATGAGCTGGCACGTGAGCGCGTCGGGCCAGTGGTCAGCCCGCATTTCGCCGAGCAACACGGGCTGTTGAGCAGCGCGCCATCCACCTTGCTCGAGCAGCCACTACTGCACACCACCTCGCGCCCGCAGGCGTGGCAGGCATGGGCCCAAGGCCAGAGCCTGCCGGCAACGCAGCTGCCGTCCGGCCAGAGCTTCCCGCACCTCTATCACCTGCTCGAAGCGGCCGTGGCGGGACGCGGTGTGGCGATCGCACCGGAACAACTGGTCGCCGACGACCTAGCCAGTGGACGCCTGTTGGCACCGTGGGGGTTTCAGGACACGGCGGCACAATGGGTGCTGGTAGCGCCATCGCGCGCACCGGCAGCGCGACTGATGGGGCTGGCGGACTGGCTAAGGCAGGCGTTTGCCGTTCAGAGGTAACGCAACACCGTTTCGCGCAGCTTGGCGACTTGTTGCGCATCCAGCGGCCCCAGCACACCGCGGCGCGACGGCGGAATATGCGCGGCTGGATCTTCATCGCTGAACACGTAGTGGTCGAGCAGTTCGCGCCACGCCTTGCGCTCGGCCGGCGGCAGCGATTTGAAGCCGAGCACGCAATGCAGCAGGCAACCCAGCAGGGTTTGCGGCACCAGGCCACTGCCCAGCCCCGGCTTCCACCAGTAATTCACCAGCGCGTTGATGCTGCCCAGTGAAGCGACGTGATGCCACCACATCGGCGGCATGTAGATGGCGTCGCCCGGTTGCAGCTCCGCCACTAACGCGTTTTCCAATGCCAGCTTGAGGCGCGGATAACGCGGATCGTCAGGTTGATCGAGCCGCGCGACACTGATGGCCGCGCCGGTGGGCGCGAAATCCAGCGGACCGATATAGAGATTGCGCACCTGCTCAGGCGGAAACAGCGTGAAGCGACGCGAGCCGCTGACCACGCAGGCGATGTTGTGGAACTCGTCGAAATGCGCCGGCGTAGTCACCTTGTTGCCGATCCAGATGCGCGGCTGGATGGTCTGATCCAGGAACGGCACCGCGTGCTCCGCCAAAAAGCCCGGCAGGCACGCAGCGATCGGCGCGCTCTGCATCGCCAGCGCCGGCGGCGACTCCTGCAGGTTGAACTGCTGCATATGCTGCAGCCCTTGCGAGACGGAAACGCGCTGGTGCCGGAAATTGAAGTTCTGCAGGTCGGCGCTATAGCCCACCACGCCGTCTTCGCCGGGCGGCATCAGCAGCGCGTCGACGGGCGTGCCGTTATCGAACCCCGACAACCGCGCCACAAAAGCCAATTCGGATTCGCGGGCCGCCGCCACGATGGGCCAGTGCTTCACCAGACCGCGCATGACCAGAGGACGTTCGCTGCCGACGATGGCATCGAGCACATCGTCGCGGCCATCGACGACGAACTCCTCCATGGGGACTGGCATGGCGTTTATCCGGAGCGATCAGTGGTGATGGCGCATGCTAGCTCGCCGCGCGCACGGCCTGCACGAAAGCCGCCATCTTGGCGGGGTCCTTGATCCCCGGCGCCGATTCGATGCCGCTGGAGACATCCACCGCCCACGGCCGCGCAATACGCACAGCGGCGGCGACGTTATCGGCGGTAAGTCCGCCAGCGAGGATCAAGGGCTGCTTGAGGTCCGCCGGCATCAACGACCAATCGAACGCCTTGCCGCTGCCGCCCGCTTCGCCCAATCCGTGCCCATCCAACAGCAATGCGGCAGCGCCCGGATAGTCATGCAGGCGTGGCAATGCGGCGGCGCCATCGCCCATCGCTATCGCCTTGAGATAGCGATGCCCGAACTGCGCGCACCAGGCATCGCTTTCGTTGCCGTGGAACTGCAGTAAGTCCGGCTGCACGGCATCGATCACTTCGCGCACCAGCGCGGCTTCGTCGTCCATGAACAACACCACGGTGCTGACGAAGGGCGGGAGCGCGGCGCGGATCGCCCGTGCCTGAGCAATATCCACGCGCCGCTTGCTGCGCGCGGTGAAGATCACGCCGATGGCATCGGCGCCAAGTTGCGCCGCGAGCATGGCGTCCTCGATACGGGTCATGCCGCAGCATTTGATACGCGTCACTGGCTCACCTCCGCTGGCAGACCCCAATGCGCTTCGTAACGTGGACCGATAAAGGTCAGGCCGGAAGACGGCGCCGTCGGGCCGGCCACTTCACGGTCGCGGCCAGCCAGCAATTCGCCCACCCAGGCCACCGGCTGTTCGCCACGCCCCACCGGCAGCAGCGAGCCGACGATGTTGCGCACCATGTGATGCAGGAAGGCGTTCGCTTCGATCTCCAGGATCACCTGCTCGTCTTCGCGCCGCACGCTCACCGCCAACACTGCGCGACGCGCGTGCGCGGCCTGGCAGGACACGGCGCGGAAGGCGCTGAAATCATGCTCGCCGATCAGCACCTGCGCGGCCTCGTGCATGCGCGCGGCGTCGAGCGGATGACGCTCCCAGGTCACGTAGCGAGCATCCAGCGCGGCGCGTACCGGGCGATTGAGGATGCGGTAGCGATAGCGCCGGCTGCGCGCGGAGAAGCGCGCATGGAAATCATCCGGCACCACCTGCGCCCACAACACCGCCACGCCGACCGGCAAGTTGGAACAGGCGCCGAGAATCCAGCCGCGCAAATCGCGCTGAACCTCCGTATCGAAATGCACCACCTGGCAGCGCCCATGCACGCCAGCGTCGGTACGACCGGCGCAAGTGACGTCCACCGGATGCGCCGCCACGAACGACAGTGCCCGCTCCAGCGCACCCTGCACGGTGGCGCCATGGGTCAGCCGCTGCCAGCCGAGGAAATCGGTGCCGTCGTATTCGATACCCAGGGCGATGCGCATGAAGAAAGGCAAGTTCCGCTAAGCGAAGCACACAGATTAGTAGGAGCGCACCCTGTGCGCGAACTGGGCCGTCGATCCGAGCACCGGCCGCCCACAAGGTGGGCTCCTACACAAACGAAAAGGGCCGGCTAGGCCGGCCCTTTCGATACGACACGCAACAGAAGGCGGTTTAGCGAATGCTCTCCAACAGCTTCTTCGCCACTTCCTTCTGCATCTGGCTGCCTTCGTGCAGGACTTCTTCCAGCATGGCGCGCGCGCCATCCGGATCGCCCATATCGAGGTAGGCGCGGGCCAGGTCGAGCTTGGTGTCAGCCGGGTCGTCACTGAACTCGCCAGTGTCGTGCAGATGCTCGCCAACGTGATCGTGTGCGGGCTCGGCTGGCCGCTCGTCTTCCAGATCGGCGAACTGCCAGCTGGTGGCGGACTCGTGATGTTCCGGCTCGGCGACCGATGCCGACGCATTTGCGTTGCCGTTGAGCGGGCGCGGCGTAAGGTCGAAGTCGAAGTGGTACTCGCTGACCTTCTGGCTCTTGGACGGCACCGGGGCCGCCGGAATCGGCGGGATGTCCGAACCATCACCGGCGTAGTGGCCCAGATCGAAATGGTCGAGCGCTTCGTGCTCGTCCTCGTTCTGCGGCGGCAGCGGCGACAAGCCCTCACGCGCAAACAGCGGATGGCCCGGCACCAGGTCTTCGCCCATGTGCACCACATCCTGCCATTCCGGCTGGTCCGGACCGCTGATATGGGCGTGCATGGCTTCGGCCGCGGCCTCGAAATGGTCCACGTCGCGGCGGCTGTAGTAGAGGCTCACCAGTTCCAGATGCAGGCCGACGTCATCCGGATGCTCGGCGAGCTGGTCGAGTAACTCGTCCTGGTCCGGATCGATATTGCCCATCGCCGGCGTCGCGCCAAAACGGTCGGCCAGCGAAGACGACGAGGCAGCCGCGGCGACCGCCGGGGCGGCCTTACGACGGCGACCCAGCAGAGCGCCCAGGAGCAGCAGCACGGCGGCACCACCGCCAGCGGCGAGAGCCCAGGTCTGCGTGTACCACGGCTCTTCCGGTGCCGGTGCAGGTGCCGGCTTCGCCACAGGGGGCTTCACCGCAGGCTTGGCGGGTTCGGCCACCGGTGTGCTGGCCAGCGGGGCAGTAACCACGGTACCGGCATGGGCCGGCGCGTTGCCTGCCGCCGCGGTGCTGGCACCTGCCGGCGTTACCGCGAGGGTCGGCTCAGCGCTCGGTGCCGCCTTGGCGGCACTGGCCGCTGCGGCCGGCTTGATCTCGGCCGTTTCGGACGCTGCAGACTTCGCCGCGGCGACCGGCTCAGCTGGCTTGCCGGCGGACTTGCGGGCCTCGGACAGCTTGCCCTGCAACTCGGCGATTTCGTTGTCCTTGAGCGAGAGCAGCTTGGCGTTCTTGGTATTGATGTCTTCCAGGTCTTTGAGGCGCGACTTCAACTCGTCGCCCTGCTGCTCCAACGAAGCCAGGGCCTCCTGGCTACGCAGCAGATCCTGGTGCAGGCCGGCCATGCCTTTGCCGCCCTTGTCGCCCTTGCCGGCGCCAGCTTCGCTGCCCTGCCCGTCCTTCGACGGCACTAGGGCCAGGCGGTCGCCGTTGTCGCTCTTCGCCGAGCTCGGTGCGGTGGAGGCGGAAGCGCGCGTGCCTGCATCGGCCACACTGGTAGGCGTGCGCGCGGCGCCGGAGCGCCAGTCGCTGTTCTGGCGGCGCACTTCGGCCACCGCAGCAGCAGCGGCCATGGCCTGCGCGTCTTCACGCGAGGGCACGCGCAGCACTGCACCGCTCTTCAGCGCGTTGATGTTGTCGCGATAGAAGGCGTCGGGGTTGGCCTGCTTCAGCGCCACCAGCATCTGGTTGATATCGACGCCGGCCGGCGCGGTCTGCTTGGCAATACCGGACAAGGTCTGGCCGCGCTCGACCGGACCGAACTGGCCCGGACCCGCCTGCGTTGCGGCCGGTGCGGCCTGCCTGACGGGCTTGGGAGCGGGTTTGGGCGCAGCGGCCTGCTCATCGGCGGCCGGAACCGGCGCGGCGGCACGGCGCGAAGGTTTGGACGAGGTGGCCGGCGCCTGGGTCGGCGCGCGGGTCACCGGCGCGGCGGCCGGTGCGTTCGGCGGGTCGAGCAGGATGGTGAACTCGCGTACGCTCTTGCCGCTGGCGCTATCCACTTCAACCAGCAGATCTAGGTAGGGATCGTTCACCGGCGCGCTGCTGGTGATCCGAATGAACTTGCGGCCATTGCCGCCATCAACCACGCTGAACTGCAGCGGGAGATTGGGTGCCCCGCCACTGATGCCGGCGCGAGCGAATTCATCGCTGGAAGCCAGCTTGGCGGAAAGATTCTGCAGTTCCGACGGGTGCTCAGGGTTCAGCGGTATCTCGGCCAGCAAGGGCTGACCCAGTGCCGACTTGACCTGGATCTGGCCCAGCTCAAGCGCGGCTGCCTGGCCACTGCCCACGGCAAGCGCCAGCAGTACCGACAGTTTCAACGAACGATTCATCGCGTGTTCCCCCGAACGACCCCGTGACGTTTCTTATTGGGTCGCCGCATCACAGCGGCGACTGCCCATTAACGAGGCGCCACTTTAAGTTAGACAAAGGCCAGACAACAATAGCTGCGGCCGATATTTACAACGCATTGCTGCGGTCTGTTCTTGATTTTGCCCGATTCAGTGCTGGGTTGCTGAACCCGTCGGCGCCGCTTTCACTTCCTTCAATTGCCGCTGCAGGTCGGCAATGGTCTTGTCCTGCTCCTGCATCTTCTGGTCGGCCTGTTTGCTCTTGGCTTCTTGCGCCGCCACGTCGTGCTGCAGACCTTCGAGCTCGGCCCGCTGCTTGGAAATGCGCTGCTCAATGCCAGCAGCGGGGACGGCTTTCGCCCCGTTGCCCGCATCCGCCGCCCAGCCCGGGACCATCACCACCAGGGCGCACAGGCCCAGACCGAACCACATTTGACGCATTAAAGATAATCCTCGATCAGGAGTTCAGCGATCTGCACCGCGTTCAGCGCGGCACCCTTGCGAATATTGTCGGCCACGATCCACAGATCCAGGCCGCGCTCGTGCGAGATGTCCTCGCGAATGCGTCCGACGAACACCGGGTCCTTGCCGGCGGCGTCGCTCACCGGCGTGGGATAGCCGCCAGCCTTGCGCTCATCCACCACCACCACGCCCGCGGCCTTCTCGAGCAGCGCGCGTGCCTCATCGGCGCCGATCTTCTCGCGCGTTTCGATATGCACCGCTTCGGAGTGGCCGTAGAACACCGGTACACGCACCGCGGTCGGGTTCACCTGGATGCTGTCGTCCTCCAGGATTTTCCGCGTCTCCCACACCATCTTCATTTCTTCCTTGGTGTAGCCGTTGGGCTGGAAGTCGTCGATGTGCGGGATCACGTTGAACGCGATCTGCTTGGAGAACTTGGCCGGCTCCGCTTCTTGGAAGCTCAGCAGTGCGGCGGTCTGCTTGCCCAGCTCTTCCATGCCGGAGCGGCCGGCGCCGGAGACGGACTGGTAAGTAGCCACGTTGATGCGCTCAATGCCCACCGCGCGGTGGATCGGCGCCAGCGCCACGAGCATGCCCATGGTCGAGCAGTTCGGGTTGGCGATGATGCCGCGGTTGGTGTAGTGCGCAATGGCGTGCGGATTCACCTCGCTCACCACCAGCGGAATGTCGTCCTGGTAGCGGAACTCGGAGGTGTTATCGATCACCACCGCGCCAGCGGCGGCCGCGCGCGGCGCGTGTTCTCGGCTGACCGAACCGCCAGCCGAGAAGAAGGCGATGTCCACGCCGTCGAAATCGTAGTCGGCAAGATTGCGCACGGTGATCGATTTGCCGGCGAACTCCACTTTGCCGCCCGCCGAACGCTCGCTGGCCAGCGGCACCAGCTCGCTGATCGGGAATTCGCGCTCGGCCAGGATGGCCAGCAGGGCTTCGCCCACAGCGCCTGTTGCGCCGACCATCGCCACCTTGTAGCTGCTCTTCTTGCTCATGTTCCGGTATCAGTTGAGGAAATCGGAGAACCGTCCGTACGGGGCCGATATCCGCACTTGCGGAAATCTAGCCGGGGTCGCCTGCAAAACAATACGCGATCTGCCTGGACGTGAATGGCATCACGCTTTGGCGCTAACGCCTGGACCAGCGCGTCATCACTTCGGGATTCAGGGGTGTCGCCGGCCGGCCGGCATGCGGCCCGTAACCCAGCGCAGCCAGCACATTATCAGCTGCGAGGCTGGCCATGGCGCGGCGCGTATCTTCGCTGGCGCTGGCGATGTGTGGACTGAGCAAGGCGTTGTCGAGCGCCAGCAAGTCCGGATGCACCGCCGGCTCGCCCTCGAACACGTCCAGCCCCGCCGCCGCCAGTCGCCCTTCGCGCAAGGCCGCGGCCAACGCCACGTCATCCACGATGCCGCCGCGAGCCACGTTCACCAGCACCGCCGTGCGCTTCATCAAAGCCAGCTCGGGCGCGCCGATCGCATGGTGACTGGCCTTGCTATAGGGCAGTACCAGGATCAAGTGATCGGCTTGCTTCAGCAGCTCGTCCTTGCCCACCAGGGTGGCGCGGCACTCGCGCTCGATCGGCTCCGGCAGGCGCGAGCGGTTGTGATAAAGCACCCGCATATCGAAGCCGGCGGCGCGACGCGCAATAGCCTGGCCGATGCGCCCCATGCCCAGAATGCCCAGGGTCTTGCCGTGCACATCCACGCCGAGCCAGTCGTCAAAGCGCTGCTGACTGCCCCACTGCCCCGCGCGCAACCAGCGTTCGGCGGCACCGATGCGGCGGGAGGCGGCAAGCATCAGTGCCCAGGCGTAATCAGCCACGGTTTCGTTGAGCACATCGGGCGTATTACACGCGAGTATGCCGGCGCGGGTTATCGCCGGCAGGTCGAAGTTGTTGTAGCCCACGGCCAGGTTGGCGATCACACGCAGGCGCTCGTTGCCCTCCAGCACGGCGGCATCCACCCGGTCACTGAGACCGACCAGGGCACCATCCACCTGACGCAAGCGCTCGCGCAGCTGTTCCGAAGTGTGCTTGCGCTCGATCGCCTCGGCCTGCACGTCAAAGTGTTCGGACAGTTTCGCCAGCACTTCGGGGAACAGCGGACGCGAAACCCAGACTTTCTGTTTGGCAGTCATCCCGCACTTCTCAAAGGTGCCATCAACGCACTGCTTAGGGAACGAAGGCGCGTCGACAACCGCGCCGCCACGGTCAGGGCAACCGTGGTTTCACCTCGCCCACATCTCCGCACTGAGCGCGATGGCGCAGGGCATGATCTATCAGCACCAGCGCCATCATTGCCTCGGCGATGGGCGTGGCGCGGATACCCACGCAGGGATCGTGGCGACCCTTGGTCACGACCTCGACCGGCTCGCCGGCCAGGTTCACGCTGTGGCCGGGAATCAGAATGCTCGAGGTCGGCTTGAGTGCCATGGAGGCAATCACCGCCTGCCCGGTGCTGATGCCGCCGAGAATGCCGCCCGCGTGATTGGACGCAAAGCCGTCGGCGCTCATCTCGTCGCGATGCTGGCTGCCGTGCTGGGCGACGGCGGCGAAACCATCACCGATCTCCACACCCTTCACCGCGTTGATCGACATCAGCGCCGAAGCGAGATCGCCATCGAGCTTGCCGTAGATCGGTTCGCCCCAGCCTGGCGGTACGCCATCGGCCACCACGTTGACGCGTGCACCTACCGAGTCGCCGGATTTGCGCAGCGCGTCCATCGCCTTTTCAAGCTGCGGCACCTGCGCGGCGTGCGGCCAGAAGAACGGGTTCTGCTCCACCGCTTCCCAATCGAAACCTTCCGGCGCTATCTCGCCAAGCTGCGCGAGATAGCCGCGCACACGCACGCCGTAGCGTTCGGCCAGCCACTTCTTGGCGATCACCGCCGCCGCCACGCGCATAGTGGTCTCACGTGCGGACGAACGACCGCCGCCACGCGGATCGCGGATGCCGTACTTCTGCCAATAGGTGTAATCGGCATGACCGGGACGGAAGGTGCTGGCGATGTCGCCGTAGTCCTTGCTGCGCTGATCGGTATTGCGGATCAGCAGCGCGATCGGCGTACCGGTGGTCTTGCCTTCGTACACACCGGAGAGAATCTCGACGTCATCGGCTTCGCGACGCTGCGAGGTATGCCGGCTCTTGCCGGTGGCGCGGCGGTCGAGATCAGTACGGAATTCGCTTTCGTCGATCGCCAGCCCCGGCGGGCAGCCATCGATCACGCAGCCGATGGCGGGACCATGGCTTTCGCCGAACGTCGTGACAGTGAAGAGCTTGCCGAAGGAATTGCTGGACACGGGGAATGGACGTCCGGATGAGAACTTCCACAGCTTAGCGCGTGAATACCCCGGGGTCTCGCTTCAAGGCGCAGCGGATGGCCATTCCGTGGCCAGCAGGGCAAACACCACGTCGTCCACCCATTCACCGCGCACCTGCAGGCTTTGCCGGAAATGCGCCTCCTGGCGCAGCCCCAGCGAGCGCAGCAAGGCCATGCTCGCCTGGTTGCGCGGATCGACCGAAGCGCACACGCGGCGCTGCTTCATCTCGCTGAAAAGCCAGCCCAGCAGGGCTCGTACGGCTTCACGGGCATAGCCCCACCCTTGATGGAGCGGCGCGATGCTGATGCCGAATTCGGCAGCCTCGTCGGCCACAGGCAGGCGCACGCCCATATCGCCGATCAGCCGATCATCACCCGCCAGGCGAATGGCGCGCTGGTACCAGTGCCCTGGCGCTGGCATGGTCGCCTGGCCACCGATCCATTCCTCCGTCTCCGCCAACGACGCCGGCCACCATCCCTGATAGCGGGCCACCACGGGATCGCCGCGATAAGCGAACAGCGCCGCGGCATCCTTGTCACGCAAGGCACCGATGTGCAGCCGTTGCGTGTCGAGGTGCATGCCTTACGGCCGGCGCGCTTTCGCCGCAGCGCGAATCGTGCCGGCGTGTTCGATCAGATCGCGGCGCTCCAGCGCGAACACACCCATTGCGCCCACCTTGAACTCGATCCACACGAACGGGACTTCCGGCAGCAGCTCGGCCAATGCGTGCTCGCTCTCGCCCACTTCGACGATCAGCAAGCCGTCATCGGCGAGGTAGTCGGCCGCTTCGTCGAGCATGCGCACGCAGATGTCGAGGCCGTCTTCGCCCGAGGTCAGGCCCAGCTTCGGCTCGTGACTGTATTCACCCGGCAGTGCGGCGTACTCGTCTTCGGTGACGTACGGCGGGTTGGACACGATCAGGTCGTAGCGACGGCCTTTCAAGCCGCTGAACAAATCGGATTTGATCGCCTCGACGCGGCCCTCGACGTGCTGGAACACGATGTTCTCGCGCGCCAGCGACAACGCCTCGTCGCTGATGTCGACGATGTCCACCTGCCAGGAAGGGTGGTACTCGGCCATGGCGATGCCGATGCAGCCGGAGCCGGTGCACAGATCCAGCGCGCGCTCCACATGGCGGTGATCCAGCCACGGCGTGAAGCCGGATTCGATCAGCTCGGCGATCGGCGAGCGCGGCACCAGCGCGCGGTGATCGCTCTTGAACTTGAGGCCGGCGAACCAGGTTTCGCCCACCAGGTAAGCCACCGGTAGGCGCTCGCTGACGCGACGCTCGATCAGCGCCAGCACGCGCTCGCGCTCTTCGCGGGTGAGCTTGCCGGCGCCATAAGCCGGCGGGATATCCGGCGGCAGGTGCAGGCTGGCCAGCACCAGATGCGTGGCCTCGTCGATCGGATTGTCGTGGCTATGGCCGAAGGTCAGCCCGGCGGCCGAGAAGCGGCTGGCGCCATAGCGGATGAAGTCGATGATGGAGGCGAGTTCAGCAGTCACGGCGGCCAGGGATCGTAAAGAGGGTTGCGAAGTATACCCGGTGGGTCAGCCGGCCTCCCCGCCGTCCGGGCCGTAGAAGAACACCCAGGTGCAGAAGTCCTCGCTGAAATCCTCAAAGCGGTGCTCCGCGCCTGCCGGCACGAACAGCACCTCACCCGGCTCGAAGGGGCGGCGCTCGCCGCCGCAGAAGAATTGCCCGCGGCCCGCGACCACCGCATACAGCTCATCGCGACGATGCGGTGTCTGCCGGTCCACACCTATTGGCCGGTAGATCTCCACTTCCAGCGAACCGTGCTGGAATACCTTGACGAACGGGGTATCCACTTTCTCGAGCGCGGCCAATGCGGCGGCCGGGGTCAGCCTGTCGTGCATGGAACACTCCTTCGCAGGAACGGAAAGCGCAACCTCCACCGTATACTGGCTGGATGACCTTCAACGTACTCCTGCAATACATCCTGCCCCACCGCGCCCTGTCGCGGGTGGTCTATTGGGCCACGCGCTGGACGTTTGCGCCCTGGAAAAATTTCCTGATCAGCCAGATCGTGCAGCGCTATCAGGTGAACATGGCCGAGGCGGCACAGCCAGACGCTCTGGCGTACCAGCACTTCAATGCCTTCTTCACCCGCAAGCTGCGCCCGGATGCGCGCCGCGCGGATGGCGACCCGACTGCGTTGATCAGCCCGGCCGACGGCAAGATCAGCCAGTCCGGCCCGATCGTGGATGGGCGCATCTTCCAGGCCAAGGGCCAGGAGTACACCGCCGCCGAGCTGCTGGGCGACGAGGCTGCCGCCGCGCCCTACCGCAACGGCCGCTTCGTCACCGTCTATCTGTCGCCGCGCGACTATCACCGCGTGCATATGCCGCTGGCCGGCACGCTGAAGGAAACCGTGCACGTGCCGGGACGCATCTTCAGCGTGGCCCCGTTCGCGGTGGAAGCGATTCCGCGCCTGTTCGCGCGTAACGAACGCCTGGTCTGCCACTTCGAGGGCGAGCACGGTCCGTTCGTGGTGGTGATGGTCGGCGCGATCCTGGTTTCG
Source organism: Dyella sp. OK004 (assembly GCF_900114495.1). Taxonomy (GTDB): domain Bacteria; phylum Pseudomonadota; class Gammaproteobacteria; order Xanthomonadales; family Rhodanobacteraceae; genus Dyella_D. Next base: position 370,102 of record NZ_FOZI01000002.1, read on the forward strand.
TCGGTCGCCACGGTATGGGATGGCCTGGTGATCCCGCCTTACGCCTCGTCGATCCGCCGCAAGTCCTTCGCCGGCCAGAACATTACGCTGGAGCGCTTTGCCGAAATGGCGCGCTTCAATATGGGCTCGACAGTGATCCTGCTGTTGCCCGAGGGCATGACCGAACTGGATGCACTTCAGCCACAGCAGGCCGTGAAGGTGGGCCAGCGACTGGGACTGCAAACGAGGCGCTGAGTACCTTCCCGCCATGAATACGCACTCGCCCGCAGCACCCGTCATCGTTATCGATCTTCAGATAGGCATGTTTGATGGCGTGCTGGAACCGCCGATCCATGACGCCGGCACGCTGGTCGAGCGCGCGCGGGCGGTGCTGGCCTGGGCAAGACGTTCCGGGCGCCATATCGCCTTCATCCGTCACGACGGACCGGCAGGCGACCCACTGACGCCGGGCGCTCCCGGCTGGCCGGTGTGGCCTGCGCTGGGCCAGGCCAACGACGAACCGACCTTCGCCAAGAACGTCGGCAATGCCTTCAGCAACCCCGCACTCGCGGCATGGGTCACAGACCAGGGCGCCGATGAGGTGATCCTGCTCGGCGCCCAGACCGAGTGTTGCGTCGCGGCCACGGTGCAAGGCGCCATCGACACCGGCTTCAAAGTGACGGTGGTGTCCGATGCTCATGGCACCTGGGACAGCGGCAACGAGAGCGCCGACGAGATCATCGCCCGGCACAACAGCGCCTTCGCCGCCGCCGGCGCAAAGCTGGTGACAGCACAGTCGTTGGCGAATATTTGACCAGAACCTCGCGCGCCTCACGCCACAAGCTGACGCCCGTTGTCGTTTTGTGACCTTTTTGGCGCAAGACGACCACGCACATGACTATGCTTCCCGGAATTCATGGTGCGTCTTCGCACCGCCCCTTTGTGTTCCGAGGAGACCGCCATGCGCATCGTCAGCCAGATCATCGCGATCAGCCGGGCCCGTCAGTTGAGCCGGCAGTTCCGCGAGGTCGAGCGCCATATCCAGAACCTGCCCCGCCGCGGCCGCGCCCAGCTGGGCATGCTGACCTTGCGTGAGATCGGCCAGGCATCGCGCAGCGAGTTTCCGCACCTGTATGGCACCTCGCCCGAACAGCGCTACCTGCCTTGGGGCGAAGGTACCGATATCGGTTACTCGCGGGCGCGCTCGGATAATCCGGAGATCTCGATGCGCGGCATAGCACTGTGGCTCGCTGTCGCCTATCACGAGACCAAGGATTCGCCGCATCTGAAACTGCAGCTTCAGCATCGCCACTTGATGCGCGTGCTGCGCGAGCTAAAGGAAGTTCACCGCAGCGCGGAGCAGCCCCGCCCCGGCAACAGCCTGATGGGAACCGCCGCCGCCGCATGACCTCAGGGGCGTAACAACGCCCCCACTCGATCTTTTGCCTCAGCGGCAAGCGGGCAGCTTGATCGTCTGCCCCGGGCGAATGTGTTCGTGCTTGATGCCGTTCAACTGCGCCACTTCCTGCACATCCGTGCAGCCCACCTTGCGCACGATGCCAACCAGCGTATCGCCCCGCTTCACCACATAGCTGCGCGCCTTCGCCGGCGCTGATGGACGCGGCGCGGGCGCGGCCGGCGACGGAGATGGAGCCACGGGCACCACGGCCGTATGCAGGTCAGTGGCGAGAATCGGCCACGGGCCATCAGTACAGCGCGCGGTGTAGGGCTTCTCGAGCAGCTTGGGCACATTCAGACGCGTGCCGCTGGGCAGCGTCACCTGCGGGTCGAGTCGCGGATTGAGATTGCGCAGCGTACGGAACCAGCCGTCGCTCATGCCACCGGCGGAGCCGAGGCACACCGTCAGTTCGGTCAGCGAGGCACCGCGTGTCAGCGTAATGTTGCCGGGCGCACCATCCACTTTTGGGAAGCGCAGGTTGTAGCTGTCGGGATGCAGGAACAGCCACGCCGCCGCCAGCACCGCCGGCACGTAATCGCGGGTTTCCTGTGAAAGCTGGTTGTAGATGCGCGGGTCGTAGAAGCTGGTGGAGGTCTCATCGCCGACCAGGCGGCGCATGCGGCCTTCGCCGCCGTTGTACGCAGCCAGCGTCAGTTCGAGATTGTTGTTGAAGATCTTCAACTGTTCGTCGAGGTACTCGGCATTCGCGCGGGCGGACTGCGCGGGATCGAAGCGCTCATCGAAGCCGCCGTCGCTACTCAAGCCGAAGCGCAAGCCAGTGGCATACATAAACTGCAACGGGCCTGACGCACCCGAACGCGACACCGCATGCACCTTGCCACCCGACTCCTTGGCCAGGATGCCGAACAGCACCGCCTCCGGCAGATCGCGGTTCTGGTATTGCGGCCACATCTGGAAACGCAGGTACTGATAGTTGATGTAGGCATCCATCAGGTTCGGACGCCACTGCGTCAGCCACATCTCCAGCGCGGCCTTCACCGGGCCGTTCATCGCGATCAACTCGGACAGCTGCTGGCCGTGCAGCAAGGTCACGCTGCGCTGCGCCTGCGGCAGGCTGGCCGCACCGGTCCTGCCGGCGTTGCCGCCCTCCGGCACCTGCTCACCGCTCACTTCCACATCGTCGCCGAGCGAGAAACTGCCATCCTTCAGACGCAGCAGGCGGTCATACACCGAGAAGAACCGCTGCGGATCGCAGCCCGGGCTGTTGCCACATTGCGCGGAAGCGCGCTTCAACTGCTCCAGCGCTGACGACAGCGTTTGCTGCGAACCCTGGCTGTCGCCCTCGCGCGCCTGCTGCAAGGCCTTTTCATAACTCTTGCTGGCCTGATCGAGCTGGCCGTAGAGCGCATTCACCTGCGGCGTGGGCGCTGCGCCGCCGGTGCTGGCACAGGCACCAAGCGCCGCCAGCGCCGTATACAAAGGAACCAGGCGCAGGGAGCGGGCGGAGAGAGATACCGACATGACAGGCTTCACAATTCGAAAGCACGGACAATAGCCTCCGCAAGGCCCTGACTCAACAGGAAACTGCCTAAGTGCCATGCCGCGATAAGGCCGCGATGACGCAGGCGTCTTGGCTACAATCGCTGAGCCACTCTCGGACGGAACCTCATGACTGACATTCTGATCGGCCGCAACGACAGCGCCAGCGTCAACCTGGACCCGCACTACGGCAATCGCCACGGCATGATCGCCGGCGCCACCGGCACCGGTAAATCGGTGTCGCTGATGGTGCTGGCCGAAGGGTTCTCCAAACTCGGCGTGCCGTGCTTCCTGGCCGACGCCAAAGGCGATCTTGCCGGCCTCTCGATGGCCGCCAGCGAACCGGGCGACAAGCTGAAAGCGCGCCTGGCCAAGCTCGGCCTCAACGACTGGAAGCCGCAGGCTAATCCGGTGATCTTCTGGGACATCTACGGCAAGCTCGGCCACCCCGTGCGCGCCACCATCAGCGAGATGGGTCCCACCCTGCTCGGCCGCATCCTGGAATTGAATGACACCCAGGAAGGCGTGCTCGAAGTAATCTTCAAAGTCGCCGACGACAACGGCTGGCTGCTGCTCGATCTGCCCGATCTGCGCGCCATGCTCACGTTTGCGTCTGAGAACGCCAAGGACATCTCCAGCAAGTACGGCCTGATCAGCACGCAGAGCGTCGCGGCGATCCAGCGCTCGGTGCTGAAGCTGGAACAGGATGGCGCCGATCAGTTCTTCGGCGAGCCGGCGCTGGAACTCGCCGACCTGATGCGCCAGGACATGAGCGGCCGTGGCGTGATCAACATCCTCGCCGCCGACCAGCTGATCCTGAAGCCGCGTCTGTATTCGACCTTCCTACTGTGGCTGCTGTCCGAATTGTTCGAGCAGTTACCGGAAGTGGGCGATCTGGACCAGCCGAAGATGGTGTTCTTCTTCGACGAAGCCCATCTGCTGTTCGACGATGCGCCGTCTGCTCTGTTGCAGCGGGTGGAACAGGTGGTGCGCCTGATCCGCTCCAAGGGCGTGGGTGTGTACTTCTGCTCGCAGAATCCGGACGACGTGCCGGGGAATATCCTCGGCCAGCTCGGCAACCGCATCCAGCACGCACTGCGCGCCTTCACGCCGCGCGACCAGAAAGCGGTGAAAGCCGCCGCCGAGACTTTCGTCGCCAATCCCAAGCTTAATGTCAGTGAAGCGATCACCCAGCTGGCTGTCGGCGAAGCACTGGCTTCCACGCTGCGCGACGGTGGCGTACCCACGCCGGTGGAACAGGTCCTGGTGACCTCGCCCTCCGCGCGCATCGGTGCCATCACGGATGCGGAGCGCAGCACCGTCCGCCAGCGCTCGCCTGTCGGCGGCAAATACGACATGGCAGTGAACCGCGAATCCGCTGCTGAAATACTCGCGGCACGCGCCAACGAGAAAGCCGGCGCACCGCCGGCAACCAAGCATGCGCCCGCGAGCACCGCATCGGGTGCTGAAGGAAGCGACTGGAGCGGCACGGTTCGCGATGTGCTGCTCGGCAGCGGCCGCCGCCAGGGCGTGATCGAAGCGATGGCTAAATCCGCCAGCCGCAGCATTGGTTCGAGCATCGGCCAGAAGATTGTGCGCGGCGTGCTGGGCAGCATCTTCGGCGGCAAGCGTTGAGCGAGACACCATGCCACGGATAGCCATTGTCGCCACCGGCACCCCTTTCTCGGAACGCTTGCCCAGAGCATTTGGCTACCCGCTACGTGGTGCCGCACTTGCCAGCTGCGTTGGCTTGGCGCTACTGCACTATGTCGGATTGCTGCCGTCGTTCGTCGGGTTTTTCGCTAGCCTGATGGTGTGGGCCGCCACTTGGCACTACGCAGCCGACTGCATGCTGCACACCGCACACGGCTATGCCGATCCACCGGACGTGAGTCTGGGCGGCAATGAATCCGCAGGCTGGGCATTGATCGCCATCCATTTGCTGATCGTCGCCTTATGTGTGGTCGCCATCGTGTTTTTTCCCAAAGCGCTCTGGCCCGTGCTGATCCTATCCGCACTTGCGCTGCCGGCGATCGACATGTCGCTAGCGTTCGACGGCAATCTCGCTGCGGCCTTGAATCCAGCTCATACCTGGCGAATCGTCACCGGCTTTGGCACGGCTTACCTGATCCCCGTTGCGATCAACCTGCTGATCGGCCTGCTGATCGCACTTGCCTCCCTCGCCACCGGCTTCCTGCCAAAGCTGCTGGCGTTGCCGCTCTATGCCTTCGCCTATACCTACCTGATCATCCTTGGCTTCCACCTGATGGGCGCCATGATCCATGAGCGTCACGAACGCTTTGGCATGGCGCCCGAAGCCGAGGCGCTGGCACGGGAAAACCATCAGGATGCGGACGAGCAATTACTGGAAGCGGTGCGTGAAGAATCCACGCGCGATCCGCAAATGGCCATCGCCATGCTGGTTGCCCGCATGCAAGACCGCAGCGCCCCCACACCACTGCATCAAGCCTATCGTCAACTACTGCGGCAGCAGGGTCTGCGCGATGGCTTGCTGACCCATGGACAGATCTGGATAGCTGCGCTGCTCGCTAACAACGAGCCAAAGCGCGCACTAGGCCTGTTACAGGAATGCATCGACATCGATCCCGCGTTTCTTCCTGACGACCCAAATAACACCGGTACCCTGGCCGAACTGGCGACTCGCCTGGGCATGAGCCGTCTCGCGGTGAAACTTTGCCGTGGCTACCTGTCCACCTGGCCCAGCTCGCCAGCAGTGCCTCACTACGGCCTGCTAGCCGCCCGGCAGCTCGGAACGCAACTCGAACAATCGGCCGAAGCGCTGGTGCTGCTGGGGAAACTCACCGCGGCTTGGCCTGAGCATGCATTGCATGCCGAGATGCTTTCGCTCAAACAACAACTGCAAGACACGCGAACCTCCCGATGAGCCGCTGGCGTCCACCCTCCCCCTCCTCCACGGCGATCATCACCCGTGAAGGTTTCGAAAGGCTCAAGGCTGAGCTGGATCACCTGTGGCACACGCTGCGCCCTGAAGTGGTCAAGGCGCTGGCTGCTGCCGCGGCTGAAGGCGACCGCTCGGAGAACGCCGAATACACCTATCGCAAAAAGCAGCTGGGTGAGATCGACCGGCGCGTGCGTTATCTCAGCAAGCGCATTCCATCACTGAAGGTAGCCGAGGGCGTGCCGGCGGATCGCGAAGCAGTGTTTTTCGGCGCGGTCATCGAACTGGAAAACATCGGCACCGGCGAAGCCCTCACCTACCGCATCGTCGGGCCCGACGAAACCGATGCCAAACAAGGCTGGATCAGCATCGACTCGCCGATGGCGCGCGCCGTGTTGAAGAAGCGGCTGGACGATGAGTTCGAAGCCGAACTGCCCAGCGGACGCACGCGCTTCGTTATCGTCGGCGTCACTTACTGAACGCAACTTCTGTAGGAGCGCACAGGGTGCGCTCCTACAAGTACGGCCAGGCGTTATTTGTCGCCGCGCATCAGGGCGGCGATCTGCGCCTGATGCGATTCGTAGAACGCCACATTGGCCATGTTGACCTTGGACTGATCGACGGATTTGGCCATCTCCGGGTCGTTGCGCGACTGCACCACAATCGCTGCGTTCACCAGCGCGATATTGGCCAGCATGAATTCGCGCGGGGTGAAATCGTATTTCTTGATCAGCGGCGCGATACGCGGATCGCCGGCCAGCGCCTGCGCGGCGAGATCATCCAGGCTGTGCACCTTGGAAGGGTCCGGATTCGCCTGCGAGTGGATGCCCTGCGTACGTGCCTCTTTCGTCGCGGCCAACAGGCGGCCGAACACATCCTCATTGAGGTTGTAGTCCTTGATCTGCTTCTTATCCGCATCGGACAGACCCTGCGCCGCCGACTGCGCAGCCGCGGCATGCGGCAGCAGCGCTGCGAAAGCCAGCCACACGGCAAACAGCCAGGTGGATGAAGCGCGAAATTTGCGCGGATTCGATATCGTCATGGGGTTCTCCGTGAGCCGTTGAGCGCCACAGCATCGCGGCATGCAAGCTGCAACAGTCGAAACCCTACGCAAGCCGAGATGAATATCGCCTGCCCGAAACATTCGATGAATGTTAGTGGGGCTGCAGTAGGCGCAACGTTTTCTGATGGTCAATCTCCACTTGTCGCAAACGTGCGGCCTGTGCGGCCTCACTCACCCAGCGCCCATGCTGCACTTGCTGACGCTGCAAGGTGTACTCCATATCGATAAAGGGCTGCAGCACCAGACTGTCGGCCGGCGCAAATCCCGCCAGATCGGGAACACGCGCCAGATTGGCGCGCTCGCGCTCGCCACTGACGCCACTGCTCTTGCCGTAGCCGCGCATGAAAGCGATCAGCTGACTGCGCAGCGGCTCCTCCATCTCGTCGCGCACTACCAGCACGCCGGAAGGAATCAGGCTCGAATGCCAGATCACCTTCAGCTGCGCCGCCTCCTGCGGAAAGTTGCGCCGGAACAGATCCAGATCCGGGTTATTACTGCTGGCTACATCCGCTTCGCCATTCACCACCGCCAGCGCATTGTTCTGGTGATTGCCCACATGCACCGAGGCAAAGAATGTGTCTGAATTCAGCCCACGCGGCGCAAATACCTCAGCCTCCGGCGCGACATATCCCGTCACTGACAGCGGCTCACCGCGCGCATAGCGCCAGCGCCCCGGATGCGCCAGCAGCCCCGGCAAATCATGGATAGGACCATCCACGCGGACGATCAGGTACCCCACGTTACCCTTGGCTCCATCGCTACGAACAAACTGCGCAATCACACTCATGCGCTGCTTCAACACCGCATCGATCGCCAGCTTACCGGAGAGAAACGCGATATCCACCCGCTGCTCCCCGATCGCACCGGAAAGACCGGCATAGCTGCTCACCGACACCGTCGTCACCGGATGCCCCAGCCGCTTCTCCAGATCCGCCAGCAACGGCCGCCACTGCTCCCGCGACTCCGACGCACTGCCAATCGGCAAAATGCCAAAGCGGATCGTCGCCGCCTCCGGCTCAGGATTCGCCCCAGCCGCCCCCGTGCCACCCACAGACAGGCAGCAAACCAACGCCAGCAGCCACCGGCTATAACCACCCCACGGCCGCCGCCACAACACCATCCAACCCATAGCGATCGCCCCCGACCAGCCCCTGAAGGGTGTATAGCCGCGATTGCCTACCGGAGCAATCGCGAGAGGAAGACAAAGGTCTTTGCTTTGGCTTGCTTTTGCTTTCGCAATTGAAAACCGGGCCAACCAAGTAGAAGCGTCATCCCGAGCACCCACCCCTCACCCCAACCCTCTCCCCGAAGGGGAGAGGGAGATGTTGCGCTTCAAGGCGGGACAGACCATCAAGCCGAAGAACGCCATCCCGACGCCTGACACTGGAAAAGGCGCATCTACAAAGCCCGCCGCCTGCTCTTCAGGCCATTTCTCTTTGGTTACTTTCTCTTTAGGCCAGCAAAGAGAAAGTGACCCGAGCCGCGGCAGCGGTTCGGAAGCCCGCGGCAGGCGAGCCAGCCCACGCAGACGCTAAAACCGAGCGATAAGGCACTGGATGACCAGCTTCGCTGTTGAAAAACGCCTCCGGCCTGCGCCGGAATGACGAAATTAGGAGTCGCCTCTCAACTCAAAGAAGAGAGCAACTCAAAGAAGAGAGGAGCCATCGAGCGGAACCGGATAACACCGCCCCACCCTCAACGGCTGATAACAAGCCGCCTCCCGATGAAACATCTCCCGCCCATTATCGACATGCCACCCCGGCGCCCCCGACATCGGCAACGGCCGCAATTCAAGCGGATCGCGCAATAGCTCCCCCTTCGCGATCTCCCGCGCGCATCCCGCCACCAGATCCACCTCTCCACCGTGCGGCACCAAAAACACCACCGCCTTGCCCACCAACAACTTCCCGGCAGTCAACGCATGCTCCAGCAACGCATGCCCAAACACCCGCACACGAATCGACCCATCCAGCCACGCCTCACGGCGACGCCAGAACAGACCATGCCAGTCATGCGCATCCCACAGCGCAAGGAGCGACGCATCGCTTACACCGACGATCACCCCAGCCTCATCGAAATGCGTCTGCGCATACTGCGGCCGCGAACGCTCACGCGTCCCCATATGCGTGATCTCCGCCATCTGCCGAGCATTCAGCGCCCGCTTGATCGCCGGGTAGCGCAACCAAATCAGTGCATTGAACAGGTCATGCCAGTTAGACAGGCGCGTGGCGATCTCGCCGCATTCGGCAATGCGCTGTTCGTAATGCATGCCATCGGCGAGCAGTTCCGGCGTCTGCGCCACGAAGCGCTCGCGCGCATCTGCGGGCAAACGTGCGTTGAGCGCATCGATCGACGGCCACGCATCGCCTTCCAGCAGGTCGGCATAGTCGCGCCACGCGGCCAACGGCAGCTGGCGAAACACCGACGCGTCGATCGAGTCGCGCGCAGGTGCCACGTAGCGCATGGTGCGAAACCTCAGCCCGCGAGGCGGGCGTGCAGGTCGTGCTCGTCGGCGGATTCGACCACCACGTCGACGAACTGGCCCGGCTTGAGCAGCTGACCGTTGGCGATATGCACCAAACCGTCAATCTCGGGCGCGTCGGCAGCCGAACGCGCGACCGCGCCTGCGGCACCGGCCTCGTCCACCAGCACCTTGATGGTGCGGCCGATCTTGCGCTGCAGTTTGGCCGCGGAAATTTCCGCCTGCACCGCCATGAATTGTTCGAGGCGATCTTCCTTCAACTCTTCGGACACCGGGTTCGGCAACTCATTGGCCTTGGCGCCGTCCACCGGCGAATAGGCAAACGCACCGACGCGATCCAGTTCGGCTTCGCGCAGGAAGTCCAGCAGCTCCTCGAACTCCGCATCGGTCTCGCCGGGGAAGCCGACGATGAACGTGCTGCGGATGGTGAGATCGGGCACCGCCTTGCGCCAATTGCGCACGCGCTCCAGCGTCTTATCGATGTTGCCGGGGCGCTTCATCAGCTTGAGGATGCGCGGGCTCGCATGCTGGAACGGGATGTCGAGGTACGGCAGCAGCTTGCCGTCGGCCATCAGCGACATCACCTCATCCACGTGCGGGTACGGGTAGACGTAGTGCAGGCGCGTCCACACGCCCAGTTCGGACAGGCCTTCGCACAGCTCAGTCATGCGCGTGCGGTAGCTCTTGTCGCGCCACTGGCGTTCGGCGTACTTCAGGTCCACACCGTAGGCGCTGGTGTCCTGCGAAATCACCAGCAGTTCCTTCACGCCGCCCTTCACCAGCTTCTCGGCTTCGATCAGCACTTCGTCGACCGGACGCGACACCAGGTCGCCGCGCATCGACGGAATGATGCAGAAGCTGCAACGGTGGTTGCAGCCTTCGGAAATCTTCAGATACGCGTAGTGCTTCGGCGTCAGCTTGACGCCGGTGTCAGGAATGATATCCAGCAGCGGGTTGCGCTTCGGCGGCAGTGCGCTGTGCACTGCGTTCATTACGCTGCTGTAGTCCTGCGGGCCAGTGATCGCCAGCACATCCGGATACGCCTCGCGGATCAGCTCCGAACGCTTGCCCAGGCAACCGGTGACGATCACCTTGCCGTTTTCGTGCAGCGCTTCGCCAATCGCGTCCAGCGATTCCTGCACAGCCGCATCGATGAAGCCGCAGGTGTTCACCACCACGGCATCGGCGGCGTCATAACGCGGCACGATCTCATAGCCCTCAACCTTGAGCTGGGTGAGGATGCGCTCGGAGTCGACCAGCGCCTTGGGGCAGCCGAGGCTGACGAAACCGATCTTGTGGGACGCCTGGGACATGGCAGGGCTACCGTAAACGTGCGGGAAACGGTCAATTATACGCCAGCCCGGCCCTTCCGCCCGGCTGGCTAGAATTGCGCTTTGCCACCGCGAAAGGATCCCGCCATGGGCCAGACGATCCACCTCAACACCACCCGCATGCAGTGCATTGGCGCGTATCTCGCCCAACCTGCCGGAAAACCGAAGGGCGGCATCGTGGTGGTGCAGGAGATTTTCGGCGTCAACGCCCATATCCGAAGCGTCGCGGACCGCCTCGCCGCCGCGGGTTACACCGCCATCGCTCCCAGCGTCTTCGATCACCTGGAGACCGGCCTGGAGATGGATTACGACTCAGCCAGCGCCACGCGCGGCAAAGCCCTGGTGACGGAGCTGGGACTGGATCGCGCACTGGAAGACGTCGCCAGCGCCGCCGAGTCCATCGCATCGGCCGGCAAGATCGGTGTGATCGGTTTCTGCTGGGGTGGCACCGTCGCAATGCTTTCCGCAATACGTCTGGGTTTGCCGGCCGTGAGCTACTACGGCGCGCGTAACCTGCCCTTCCTCGGCGAGAAGCCCGCGGCCCCGGTGATGTTCCACTTCGGCGAGCTGGACAAGAGCATCCCGCCGGAGGCCGTAGCCAAGCACCGCGAGATGCTGCCGCAGATGGAGGTCTTCACGTATCCGGCCGATCACGCGTTCAATCGCGATGTCGGCCCGCAGTACCACGAGGCCAGCGCCAAGCTGGCATGGGAGCGCACTATGGCTTTCTTCGACAAGCAACTGGCGGCTGCATGAGAGGCGCCAGTTTCATTCTCGACGCGCGGCTGGAAGCTGATACGCGTCGCATCACCTCGCTGCCCTTGTGCGACGTGCTGCTGATGAACGACGCGCGCTTCCCGTGGGTGATCCTGGTGCCGCATCGCCCTGGCCTGGTCGAGATCGCCGACTTGCCGGGGGAAGCCCAGGCGACGCTATGGCAGGAAGTGAGCCGCGCCGCCGCCGCACTGCGCGCCAACGCACCCTGCGACAAGCTCAATCTCGGTGCGCTGGGCAATATCGTGCGGCAGCTGCACGTGCATGTGGTCGCGCGCTGCGAGGGCGATGCAGCCTGGCCTGGCCCCGTGTGGGGCAGCGGCCACGCCGAAGCCTATGCACCGGATGCGCTGGAAGATTTGATCGGACGCTTGCGCGCTGCGCTCGAAACCCAAGCAACATCGGCCTAGCGAGCGCGCAAAGAAAAAGCCCGCGATCGAAACCGCGGGCTTTTTTGGTGAGCGGAACGAATCAGCGCCGCGAAGGATCGTAGCCGCTGTCGCTGGCCGACTTGCCCTTCATCTCGTCGTTCATCTTGACCGGTGCGTGGTAATCCTCGAGATCGCGCGCCTTGGTTTCGATCGCATTGATCTTCTTCAGCGTGCCGCCGTCGTCGTAGTACACGACAAAGCCGTAGTCGAGCTGCATGCGCGCCATGAATTCCAGGTGCTGCTTGCGGATCTTCGACTCGTCGCTGCGCATCAGCAGCACGGTCTTGGGCAGCTTGCCCTGATCCTTGAGGTAGGCAAAGTGGCTGCCGGTATCGAGTGCCGAGAGCACCGCACCATCGACCACGAACTGGCCGCTCTTGTACGCCTCTACCGTGGCGTCGAACTTGCCCTGCATCTGCTCGGTCTTGATGGCCTCGCCCTTGGTGTCGCCGCGATGGCAACCGGCCAGCACCAGCAGGCTGCCCAGGAGGATGGCGGCAGCGGTGCGGCTCAGCAGCGTGGATAAACGAATCATGTGTATCTCCGACATTCGATCAATGAGAACAACGTGGGGAGTGTAGCGCCGCGCGCTGGCGCCGCATCGCATTCGGACGGCGGCCATTCAGCTGCAACGCACACGCCCGTGATACGCGGACACAGGAACCTGCGCCGACTCAGGTGCGCGGCAAGGTCACGCCTTGCTGGCCCTGATATTTGCCGCCGCGGTCGCGGTAGCTGGTCTCGCATTCCTCGTCCGATTCGAGGAACAGCATCTGCGCCACACCCTCGTTCGCGTAAATCTTTGCGGGCAGCGGCGTGGTGTTAGAGAACTCCAGCGTGACGTGGCCTTCCCACTCCGGCTCCAGCGGCGTCACGTTGACGATGATGCCGCAGCGCGCATACGTGCTCTTGCCCAGGCAGATGGTCAGCACCTGGCGCGGAATGCGGAAGTACTCGACGGTGCGCGCCAGCGCGAACGAGTTGGGCGGGATGATGCAGACATCCGCTTCCACGTCGACAAAGCTGGTCGGATCGAACGCCTTGGGGTCGACAATGGTGGAGTTGATATTGGTGAAAATCTTGAACTCGCGCGCGCAACGCACGTCGTAGCCGTAGCTGGAGGTGCCGTAGGAAACCAGCTTGTTGCCATCCCGCATTTTCACCTGGCCCGGCTCGAACGGCTCGATCATGCCCTGCTGCTCGGCCATGCGCCGGATCCACTTGTCGGATTTGATGCTCACTCAGGCTCCCGTTGCGTTCGTGGGTGCGTCGGCGCCAGGCGCCGGGCACAAGATGCGGAAAAATAACGGATCGGCCGGTACCCCGCCAGTCGAGGTCATCGGCGTCTCCCTGCGCTTTTCATGAGGCCGCCTCAAGCATCGAAGGGTAAGCCCATGAAGGCGCGGCATATTTGGACAGCGCCTTGCGGTCAGACGCGGCCGGCTTCCAGGGCAGCCAATTCATGTAATGCCTGCAGCAGTCGGCCCAGCGCATCCCCGATCCGCGCCGTCTGCTCCGCTTGCTCCAGCAAGGACTCGACCGTGCATCCCGCCCCAGGCAGTGGCACTTCGGCCGTTGCGCTGTCCAGCACCTGCGCCGACATGGTCTGCAGCACTTCGCGCAGCGCCGCCTGCGCGTGATGCGAGCCGCGGCCCGATGCATTCCACTGGGCCACCGGTTTGCCAGGAAATTCCAAGCTGCCGACCAGCCAGTCGAGCAGATTCTTGAACGGGCCGGGGATGCCGTGCGCATATTCCGGGCATGCCACGATCAGCGCATCGCTCGCACCGATAGCACGGCGCAGGGCGATCACCGTCTCGGGCAACGGCTCCACATCAAGATCGGGATTGAACAGCGGCAGCGCGCCCATGCTCTCGTACAGCGACAGCTCGAGTTCTATCGGCGCCAAAGTACGCGCCGCGCGCAGCAATGCCGTATTACCCGACACGCCACGGAGGCTGCCGGACAGGCACAGCACGCGAAACCGCGCGCCCGCCGTCATGCCGACGGCGCACCCTGCACCACGATCTTGCCCAGCCCCAGCGACTTGTTGCGCGGCTGGCGCGACAGGCGCCCGGCCGTATTGCGCGCAATCTCGCGATAGCGCGCGGCGAGATCGGAATCGGGTATCGCCGCCACCGTGGGCGTACCGCTGTCCGCCTGTTCGCGGATGCGGATATCCAGCGGCAGCGAGCCGAGATAAGCCACGTGGTATTGCTCGGCCATGCGCGCGCCACCGCCTTCGCCGAAGATGTGCTCCTCGTGCCCGCAGTTCGAGCACACGTGGGTGGCCATGTTCTCCACGACGCCAAGCACCGGCACCTCGACCTTCTCGAACATCTTGAGCGCCTTGCGCGCGTCGAGCAGGGCGATGTCTTGCGGCGTGGTGACGATCACCGCGCCAGCTACCGGTACCTTCTGCGACAGCGTGAGCTGGATGTCGCCAGTACCCGGCGGCAGATCCACGATCAGATAGTCGAGCTGCTCCCAGCGGCTGTCGTTGAGCAGTTGCATCATCGCCTGGGTGACCATCGGGCCACGCCAGATCATCGGCGTTTCCTCGTCCACCAGGAAACCGATCGACATCGCCTGCAGGCCATGTGCCTGCATCGGCGTAATGGACTTGCCGTCCGGGGAGTCCGGCCTGCCGCTGATGCCGAGCATGCGTGGCTGACTGGGACCGTAAATGTCCGCATCCAGCACGCCGACCTTGGCGCCCTCCGCCGCCAGTGCCAGCGCCAGATTGGCCGACACCGTGGACTTGCCCACGCCACCCTTGCCGGAGGCCACCACGATGATGTTCTTCACGTTAGGCTGCGGCGCCAGCGTGCCCTGCACCTTATGCGCGTAGATGCGGGTGGTGATCGACACCGAAGCCGCCTCGATCGCCGCGTCCGCTTCCAGCGCCTGCTTCACGCGTGCCGTCAGTTCCGCCATGGCGGTGCCTGCCGGATAGCCCAGTTGCAGATCCACCGATACACGCGCGCCGTCCACACCCACCGCGCGCAGGCTGTCGGCCAGCGGGGCGCCGGTGTGGGTGTCGATCAGCTCGCCAAGAATGCGGCGGACCAGGGCTTCGCTTGCTTGCGTCATGGGATCGGGCATTGGGGGAGAAGAAGGCTTCCATTATGCCAGTCCGCCGACTTTCCCGGCTCCGAGAGAGCTTGCGCGTTGCAGCTTGACGCCCTGCCGCGCGCTCGTCAGGCTCCGTCCATACTGTTTCGTACGGGAGGGTTACATGAAGCCACTGATTCGCCTCGCTGTCGCGACCGGCCTGCTGCTCGGCACCGGCGCTGCCTTTGCCGCCAGCAACTCGCCAGTGGGCACCTGGAAGACCATCGACGACAAGACCCACCAGGCCAAGTCCATCGTGCAGATCACCGAGGTCAACGGCGAGCTGCAGGGCAAGGTGCTGCAGGTGCTGCAGTCCGACGAAGGCCCGCACCCGGTCTGCAAGGAGTGCGATGGCGACCGCAAGGACAAACCCGTCGAGGGCATGGTCATCATGTGGGGCGTAAAGCCCGATGGTGACGAGTGGGATGGCGGCAAAATCCTCGACCCCAAAAACGGCAAGACCTACAAGGTCAAGCTCAAGACCATCGAGAACGGCACCAAGCTGGATGTGCACGGCTACATCGGCTTCTCGCTGCTCGGCCGCAGCCAGGTGTGGGAACGCCAGGAATAAGTCCTGGCGTTGGCATCGGCTGGACAAGACGCGGGCCATTGGCCCGCGTTTTTTTATGCGCCCTACTCGCCGCCCGCGGCGTCGGCGCGATGCACGGTCACGCCGCGTGCCGTGTAGGCCGTGCGCGTGGCTTTGTCCACGTCATGCTCCACGACCAGATGCTGCACCTCGGCTAGTTCCGCCACGCGATGCGTCGCCACCGTGCCGAGCTTGTCGCTGGTGACCACCACCGCGGTTTCGCCGCTGGCCTCCACCATCGCGCGTTTGAACAGCACTTCTTCGCTATCGAAACCCCACAGGCCGCCTTCCACATCGACCGCACAGGCGCCGGGGAAGCAAAGATCCGCGCGGATCCGCTGCAACTCCTTCACCGCCTGCGCGCCCACCGCGCCACCGATGCGCGGATCGACGCGGCCGCCGATCAACAGGATCTCGAAGCCCTCGCGATCCATCAGTGCCAGTGCGACATCTGGCGCATTGGTAACCACGGTCAGGCCGAAGCGCTCGGGCAAGGCCGCAGCAATCGCCGTGTTGGTCGAGCCCGCGTCGATCATCAGGATCTGTCCCTGCCGCACCAGCGTGACCGCCTTGCGTGCCAGCGCCTGCTTGCGGCCGGTGTGCTCGACGCGCCGCTGCTTCAGCGGCGACACCGCAACAGACAAAGGCAAGGCACCGCCATAGACACGCTTGCACAAGCCCTGCCCCGCCAGTTCACGCAGATCGCGTCGGATAGAGTCTTCGGAGACCTCGAATTCCGCCGCCAGCTCCGCCGCCACCACGCGTCCATGGCTGCGCAGGCGTTGCAGAATCCATTGCTGCCGCTCCTGCGGCATCGCTTCACCCAATGGAATCGGCGCTGCCGCGCGCGACTTGCTCATGCCGACACCTCCGCGGAAACCAGCCCATGCGAAGCCAGCCACGCACGCAGGCCTGCCGGATCGCGGAACCACCACGCTTGCATACCCTGCGCGGCGGCGGCATCCACATTGCGTCGCGCGTCGTCGATGTAAAGCGCGCGTACCGGATCGATCGCATAGCGCTCGAATAGCCGCTGATAGATGCGCGGGTCCGGCTTAATCAGGCGTTCTTCGCCGGAGACCACGATGCCCTCGAACCAGTGCAGGAAATCGAAAAGCTCCAGCGCGCGCGGAAAGGTTTCGTGCGACCAGTTGGTCAACGCATACAGACGCACGCCGCGCGCCTTCAGTTCGGCCAGTAGATCGACCGTCTCCTGGATCACGCCACCCAGCATGTCTTCCCAGCGCTGCCTGTAGGCCGCGATAAGCGACGCCTGCGCCGGATGCTCGGCGCTGAGGCTGGCGATCGCTTCGTGCCAGGGACGCCCCGCATCCTGCTGTTCGTTCCAGGGGCCGGTGCAGATCTCCGAAAGAAAGCGCTCCATTGCCGCGTCATCATCGAACAGCTGGCGATAGAGATAGCGCGGATTCCAGTCGATCAGCACACCGCCGAGGTCGAACACCACCGTATCGATCATGTTGCCAGCCCCGTTCATCGCCGCACGATCCTTGCGGACGCCGCCACCATCAACAACAAGCCCGCCACCACCACCATCGCGAGCGGCAGACTGCTGAGCTTGGAAATAAAGCCGATCAATGCAGGCCCGCTAAGCAGGCCCGCATAACCGAGCGTGGTCACCGCGGCGATGGAAATCGCCGGCGACGTCCCTGGCAGACGACCGGCCGCACTGAACATCACCGGCACGATATTCGAAGCGCCCAGACCGATCAGCACGAAGCCACACAACGAAGCCGGCGGCCACGACACGCTCGCCGCCAACACAAATCCAAGGGCAGCCAACCCAGCACCCGCGCGCACCGCCCATACCGTACCAAGCCGCTGGATCAGACGATCACCGGTAAGACGACCGAGCGCCATCGCTATCGAGAAACACGCATAACCGATACCCGCCGAACTCGGCTCGAAACCGCGGAAATCGCGCAGGAATACCGCGCTCCAATCCAGCATCGAACCCTCGGCCATGAAACTTACGAAGCACAACAGGCCCAGCAACAGCACTACGCCGCGCGGCATGCGGAATGGTGCGTGCCCCGTCTCCGCATCATCCACTTCAGACAACAGCCCGTTGCGCAGATACAACACCAGCGCAGCCAGCAAAACCGACACCGCCAAAGCCGACACCGGCAACGGCAAACCCAACGCCAGCAGCGCACTCATACCCGCCGCGCCAGCCAGGCCACCGACACTGAAAAGCCCATGGAAGCCCGACATCAGCACACGCCCGTCGCGCCGCTCCACCTCCACCGCATGCGCATTCATGGCGACATCCACCGCGCCCAGCATCACGCCGAAATACAACAACGCCGCCGTGAGCACCGCCGCACTGGGTGCAAGCGCCAACACCGGCAGCGCCAGACACAGCAACAAACCCGACGCCACAATCACCCGTCGATTGCCGAAGCGATGACTCAACCACCCCACAAACGGCATCGAAACCATCGAGCCACCACCAAAGGCCAACAAGATCAGCCCCAACTGCGCATCGTCCAGCCCAAGCCGCGCCTTGGCATACGGCACCATCGGCGCCCACGCCGCCATACCGATCCCCGACACCAGGAAGATCAAACGCGTGGCGCGAATCGCCGCCGTCACAGGTTCGCGGCTAGTGCTCACGGGTTCGCTGGTGACTCTCATTGCCAAAACCTTGCATGGATATTGCGCATAAATGTAAACAATCATGCACAAACATGCAAAGAGCTATTTGGCGTCAGCCGAATCAGGCAACCTGCAAAACACCACTAGCAACAACACACCGAGCACCCACCCCTCACCCCAACCCTCTCCCCGGAGGGGAGAGGGAGAAGTGCTGCACTAGGCGATGCGAAGCCGGACCGGTAATGGCCCCGGTGTGGCGATGAGACTTAGACGATCAGGCTGAGAAGAAAGCCATCCCGACGCCTGACACTGGAAAGGGCGTGGCTACAAAGCACACCGCCTGCTCTTCAGGCCATTTCTCTTTGGTTACTTTCTCTTTGGGCCAGCAAAGAGAAAGTGACCCGGACCGCGGCAGCGGTTCGGAAGCCCGCGGCAGGCGAGCCAGAGCACGCAGACGCGACCATCGAAGCACTTCACTACTGGATCCCTGCCTGCGCAGGGATAACGAACGTAGATGCGGTGTAGTGAGCCTTCAAAAACGCCCCGAATACCCATGCCATAATGCCCAACTCATAAATTCAACCAAGCAACCATGTCCCGCCGACTCCTCGTTACCAACGCCCTGCCCTACGCCAACGGCCCCCTGCACCTCGGCCACATGCTGGGCTACATCCAGGCCGACATCTGGGTGCGGGCGCAGCGTATGCAAGGCAACGAGACCTTCTACGTCTGCGCCGACGACGCGCACGGCACGCCGATCATGCTGGCGGCGGAAAAGGCTGGGCTGGAACCAGAGGCCTACATCGATGGCATCCGTGTCGGACACGAGACGGATTTCGCCGCGTTCGGCGTGACCTTCGACCACTACCACTCCACCCATTCGGAAGAGAACCGCACGCTGGCCTCGCTGATCTATACGCGCCTGCGCGACGGCGGCTATATCGCGCGCCGCGATATCCAGCAGCTGTTCGATCCCGAAAAGCAGATGTTCCTGCCGGACCGCTATATCAAAGGCGTCTGCCCCAACTGCGGCACGCCGGACCAGTACGGCGACAACTGCGAAAACTGCGGTGCCACCTACGCGCCCACCGATCTGATCAACCCGTATTCGGTGATGTCCGGCGCCACACCGGTGCTGCGCGATTCCGAGCACTACTTCTTCGAACTGGGCAAGTTTGAGCAGCTTTTGCGCGACTGGTTCGCCGGCAAACTGACCGGCGGCGCACCGGTAGCCAACAGCGGCGTCGTCGCCAAGCTGCGCGAGTGGCTGGACGGTGGCCTGAAAGATTGGGACATCTCGCGCGACGCACCCTACTTCGGCTTTCCCATCCCGGATGCGCCGGGCAAGTTCTTCTATGTGTGGCTGGACGCGCCGGTAGGTTACCTCGCCAGCTTCAAGGCCCTGTGCGACAAGATCGGCATCCGCTTCGAGGATTTCCTCGCGCCGGACAGCAAGGCCGAGATGCATCACTTCATCGGCAAGGACATCATCAATTTCCACGGTCTGTTCTGGCCGGCGATGCTGCACGGCGCGAACTTCCGCACGCCGACGGCACTGCACGTCAATGGCTACCTGACGGTGAACGGCGCGAAGATGTCCAAATCGCGCGGCACCTTTATCAAGGCCCGCACCTATCTGGATGCCGGACTGCATCCGGAATTCCTGCGCTACTACTTCGCCACCATGCTCAGCGACACGCCGGTGGACGTGGACCTCGACCTCAAGTCGTTCGAGGAGCGTGTTAACTCACATCTGGTCGGCAAGTGGGTGAACATCGCCAGCCGCACCGCAGGCTTTGTGCAGAAGTTCTTCGACGGTCGCCTTGCACCAGCATTCGGCGAGGAAGAAGCCGAACTGTGGCGCGTGCTGGTCTCGCACTACGGTGACGTACCTGTGTTGTACCGCGACGGCGAGTTCGCCGAGGTCATGCGCAAGTTCGTCCTGATGGCGGACCTGGTGAATGGCCATATCGCCGCCAAGGCACCGTGGGCGATCGCCAAAGACAATACCCGCCGCGAAGAACTGCACCAGGTCTGCTCGTTCGCGCTGGCTGCATTTCGTCTGCTCGCCGGCGTACTCAAGCCAGTGCTGCCGGCCACGGTGGCCGCCGCGGAGCAGTTCCTCGCAGCGCCAATCACCGGCTTCGAGGATGCGCGTGCCGAGCTGCACAGCCACACCGTCAATGCGTTCGAGCCCCTGCTCGCCCGCATCGACCCCAAGCACATCGAGGCGATGGTCGAGGCTTCGAAGGAGTCGCTCGGCGCCCCTGTCGCCGAGAGCAAACTCGCGCCAGCCAAGAAACCGAAGGAACCCAGCAAGACCATGAGTGAGATCAGCAACATTGCCGTCGACGGCGCCGCCATCATCGGTATCGACGACTTCGCCAGGCTCGACCTGCGCATTGGCAAGGTCACCGCCTGTGAATTCGTGGACGGCTCCGACAAACTGCTGCGCTTCGAACTCGATGCGGGTCAGCTCGGCACTCGCCAGATATTCTCCGGCATCCGCGCCGCCTACGGCGAGCCGGAGAAGCTAATCGGCCGCAACGTGGTGTTCATCGCCAATCTCGCACCGCGAAAAATGCGCTTTGGTCTTTCCGAAGGCATGATCCTTTCCGCCGGCGACGGCGGCAGCGATCTGTTCCTGCTGGATGCGGACCAGGGAGCGAAGCCGGGCGCGACGGTTCGCTGAAGCCAGCGCGCCGCCGCCTACGGAGTTATGAGCACCCTCGCTGATCGCATTGATGCCCTGCTGCCGCAGACGCAGTGCGAGCAATGCGGCTATCACGGCTGCCGCCCCTATGCGGAGGCGATCGCGCGCGGCGAAGCTGAGATCAATCAATGCCCGCCCGGCGGTGCCGCAGGCATCGCCAAGCTGGCTGCGCTGCTGGAGCGCGCGACGCTGCCGCTCAACCTTGAGCATGGCGTGGAAAAGCCACGCACGCTGGCGCGCATCATCGAGGCCGATTGCATCGGCTGCACCAAGTGCACCCAGGTCTGTCCGGTGGACGCCATCGTGGGCGCGGCCAAACTGATGCACACCGTCATCAGCGACGACTGCACCGGCTGCGAACTTTGCGTACCGGCCTGCCCGGTGGATTGCATCGTGCTGGAGCCGATGCCTCTCGCACAGGTTGAAGACATGGCGCATGCCGACGCGGCGCGCCAGCACTTTCAACGCCGCGAAGCTCGGCTCGCGCACGAGCAAGCGCAACGCGAACAAGAACTGACGGCGCGCAAGGCGCAGGTAGGCGCGGCGATCAGTGAGAATCCGGTGCTGGCCGCGCTGGCCCGCGCCAAAGCCAAACAGCAGGGACCCAAACCGTGAAGCGAGCCGACGTCGTCGAGCTGTTTTCCCGCCTGCGCGAAATCGATCCGCATCCCACCACGGAGCTGGACTACTCCACGCCGTTCGAACTGCTGGTTGCCGTGGTGCTGTCGGCGCAGGCGACCGATGTCGGCGTCAACAAGGCCACCAAGAAACTCTTTCCTGTCGCCAATACGCCTCAGGCCATGCTGGATCTGGGCGAAGAGAAGCTGAAGGGCTACATCAGCACCATTGGTCTGTTCAACGGCAAAGCCAAGAACGTGATCGCGCTATCCCGCATCCTGGTCGAGCAGTACGACAGCGAGGTGCCGCGCACGCGGGAAGCACTGGAGGCATTGCCGGGCGTGGGCCGCAAGACGGCCAACGTGGTACTCAACACCGCCTTCGGGCACGCGACCATTGCGGTAGATACCCATATCTTCCGCGTCTCGAACCGCACCGGCCTTGCTCCAGGCAAAGACGTGCGCGCGGTGGAAGACAAGCTAGAGAAGGTCGTACCGGCCGAGTTCAAGCAGGACGCCCATCATTGGCTGATCCTGCATGGCCGCTACGTGTGCAAGGCGCGCAAGCCTGACTGCCCGCAGTGCGTCATCCGCGACTTGTGTCGTTACAAGGACAAGACGGTCGCGGACTGATAGCGGACGGCATCTGCTGTAGGAGCGCGCACAGGGTGCGCTCCTACAGGTTGCGTTTTCCAAACCCAGAAAAGCAAAACGGCGGGCTAAGCCCGCCGTTTTTCCGTCCTTGGGTCGAACTCCCTTCCGATAACCGTGAAATCAGTAGGACAGGAGGCCCCAAAAGCCGATTTCGTTGGTCTTGTACTGGAACGCCTTGATCGGGCCTTCCAGCTTGTCGTACTTCCACGCGAACGCCAGGCGCAGGTTCTTCAGCACGTCGTAGGAGACGCCGGCGTTGTAGTAGGTGTCCTTCAGCTTGTTCTGCGGACCGGTGAGGCCCCAGTACTTGTAGTCCACGCGGTCGTAACGAGCGAACACAGCCCACTGCGGCATGAAGGTCCAGTCGCCGAACAGCGAGTAACCATTGGCCTTGTCGCGCACCGCGGCCGGACCCGGCAGCGGACCAGCGATCTTCAGCACGTCGTCCCAGTTCTTCGCGGTGAAGTACTCGGCACCCACGCCGAAGGTCTTGTCGCGGTAGGCCACCAAGGCGTCGCCACGGGTAGCGTTCTGGGTCGGCGCACCGTTCTGCACCTTGTTGCCGCGCTTGCCGTCGTAACCGCCCACGGCGATGACCATCTGCTCGATCGGCGAGTAGCCGAAACGGCCTTCGACATCGATGCCGTTGGAGCGCGACGGGTTCTTGTAGCCGCGACCGGTGACGGCCGACAGCTGGTAGTTGATGGAGTTGTCGCCGGTGGTGGCACCCAGTGCATGGATACCCCAGTCGGACGAGTTGCCGAACGAGCCCACACCCTGCGCGGCGGTACCTGCGGTGCCGCGGCCGCCATCGATCGAGCGGTCGGTGATGGTGTTCTCGAGGAAGCGGTAGCCGTACCACTTCTCGACGAACGGAATCCACGGCATGTCAGCCGCACCGAAGCGCACGGCGAAGAGCGGATCGAACGTGCCCTGCACGTAGGCCTTCTTCACGAACAGGCTGGTCTGGCCCAGCGTCGACTGATAGTTGAAGTCGGTGGTGAGGTTGGCAGACCACACATCGTCGAACTTGTGGTCGACGACCAGGTAGAAGCGCTTGACGTCGAAACCGGTGCCATTGGTCGAGCCATGGCCGTCCTTCTTCACGAAGCCACCGGTCTTGCCGGCTTCCTTGTGATTGACGTCGGTCATGTCGAAGAACATGGTGGCGCCGATCTTGGTGTTGTTGACCAGCTTGTCGTACGTGGCGACCTTCTTGTCGGAGACAGCCTGTGCCTTCTGCACGGCTTCGACATTCTGGCCGGTGCTGACGTTGATGTCAGACTGCGCATCCGTGCGCTCCTCCAGCGACGCCACCTTGGCCTGCAGCTCGGCGAGCTGGGCCTTCAGCAACTCGATCTCGGCATTCTTGGACGCCGACGAATCCTGGCTGGTGGTCGTCTGCTTGTGGGTCGCCTTGGCTTTCGTCGCCGGCTCGGCAGCAACGTGGAAGCTGGCTACGCCCAAACCGGCAGCAATCGCCACCGCGAGCAACTTGGAACGCATGGATGTTCTCCGCATGTTGGTAGGAATCACCTGGACCGCCCCCTAGATCAGTCTGGCGCCCAGTAGGAACGGGTCGCAGAATGCGGTCGCCTGTTTACGATTCCGTGCTGTTTGCGTGACAAAATGAAGACAGCCACACCATCAACTGCAACATTCGCTTCGGCCAGGCGCGCCTCCGAACCCGTGCGTACGGGCGCCTACGGGGCCTCCCAGGTTCGCTGGGGATGCGAAACGGCTGATATGCTTCTCTAATGGAGAATCTCAGCAACAGCATGGCCAGCCGCATGGCCGAGCGCTTTCGCGGCTTTCTGCCGGTGGTCGTGGATGTGGAAACCGGCGGCTTCGACGCCGAGCGCGACGCCCTGCTGGAAATCGCCGCCGTCACCCTGGACATGGATGCCGAAGGCTATCTGCGCCCTCGGCCGGCCGTTGCGGCTCATGTAGAGCCCTTTCCGGGCGCCAATATCGATCCCCGCGCGCTAGAGATCACCGGCATCGATCCGGACAATCCGCTGCGCGGCGCCCTCGCCGAACGCCTGGCGCTGGACCACGTCTTCAAGGCGGTGCGTGAGTCGATGCGCGACAACGATTGCCAGCGCGCCGTCCTGGTCGGCCATAACGCGGCATTCGACCTGGGCTTCGTCAATGCGGCCGTGCGCCGGGTCGGACACAAGCGCAATCCGTTCCACCCCTTCAGCTGTTTCGACACGGCCACCCTGGGCGGGCTGGCCTATGGGCAGACCGTGCTCAGCAAGTCGGTGCAGGCGGCCGGGCACGTGTTCGATACGCGCGAAGCGCACTCCGCTATCTATGATGCCGAGCGCACCGCCGAATTGTTCTGCACCATCGTCAATCGCTGGCGCCGGCTGGAGACGTTCGAGCGCGAGCACATCGGGCTGGATGTGCTCTAAAGGCCTGGGTACCGGGGCGCAAGCCCGCTCATCGCGAAATACTGAAGGCCACGCCGCACCTGCGGCAGCTTCACCTATGTATGCCGCAAGCTTACGGCCAGCCTACAAATTTTGGCCCGCGCCGCTCGCCCGCGCCCGGCTCTCCATGACAAGTTCGTTCGAATTGTCATCTATCTGAAACATTCAACTCATTTCATTGCAACACGGCACGCATGAAATAGGGAGCGGGCGGGAATCCCCCGAAACCCTTATCACTAAGGAGTCACCGTGTTGACCTCAACCAAATCTCTGTCTCGCATCGGCACGACTGCGGTGTTCGCCGCTGCGTCGTTGTTCGGCATGTCGGCCCACGCCACAGATATCACGGGCGCCGGTTCGAGCTTCGTCTACCCGGTGCTCTCGAAGTGGTCCGCCGCTTACGCCGAAAAGACCGGCAACAAGCTCAACTACCAGTCCGTGGGCTCGGGCGCCGGCGTAGCGCAGATCAAGGAAGGCACCATCGACTTCGGCGCCACTGACGCGCCCCTCAAGGCCGAAGACCTTGAGAAGTTCGGCCTGGGCCAGTTCCCGGTCGTGGTCGGCGGCATCGTGCCGGTGATCAACATCAGCGGCATCGACGCCGGCAAGCTGAAGCTGGACGGCACCACCCTGGCCGACATCTTCCTCGGCAAGATCACCAACTGGAACGACCCCAAGATCGCCGCGCTGAATGCGGGTCTGGCCCTGCCGGCCGGCAAGATCACCGTGGTGCATCGTTCCGACGGTTCGGGCACCTCGTTCAACTTCACCAACTTCCTGTCCAAGGTGAACAAGGACTGGGCCGACAAGGTCAAGTTCGGCACCGCCGTGGAATGGCCGACCGGCGTGGGCGGCAAGGGCAATGAAGGCGTGTCGCAGTACGTGAAGCAGATCAAGGGTTCGATAGGCTACGTCGAATACGCCTATGCCGTGAAGAACAAGATCAGCTGGGTCGACATGAAGAACGCCGCCGGCAACTTCATCTCGCCGAGCGCCGAAGCCTTCGCCGCTGCCGCCGCCACCGCGGACTGGACCAGCGCCAAGGACTTCAACGTGATCATGACGAATGCGTCGGGCGCGCAGGCGTGGCCGATCACCGCCACCACCTGGGTGGTGATGTACAAGAAGCCGAAGAACGCCGAGCACACCAAGGTGACCTTCGACTTCTTCAAGTGGGCGCTCGAGAACGGCCAGCAGCAGGCGGCCTCGCTCGACTACGTCGCCCTGCCGGACACCCTGGTCAAGAAGATCGAGGCGTACTGGGGCTCCGAGTACAAGCACTAAGGACAGCACCGCGGCCGCGCTCGTCGAGGGCGGCCGCCTCCGGCACGGAGGCTGGGGTATGACCCGGGCCGCCCCTCTCAAAAGGATGGGCGGCTTGTTGCTGAAAGGCGTTTCGTACGCCCGAATACCGACCGGACAGGCCCTCGCGCCGGCCGGATCCGCTGACACCTGAGGGATCGAATCACATGCAAGCGAACGAGGCTGCCACAGCGCCTGCCATCGCCCAGGAACAACGCGCCCATCGCGATGCGCGCGACGACCGGCTATTCAGCTGGTTGCTCATGGGCTGCGCCCTGCTGGTGCTGGTCTGCCTGATCGGCGCCGCTGGCGCCACGCTATGGGGCGGTCGCGATGCCTTCGCCACATTCGGCTGGCGCTTCCTGACCAGCGCCGAGTGGAACCCGACCGACGACGTCTACGGCGCCCTGGTGCCCGTCTTCGGCACCATCATCACCTCTTTCATTGCGCTGCTGATCGCCGTACCGGTGAGCTTCGGCATCGCGCTGTACCTGTCGGAAGTGGCTCCGCCGTGGCTGCGCACGCCGGTGGCCTCGGCTATCGAACTGCTGGCCGGCATTCCTTCGATCATCTACGGCATGTGGGGCTTGTTCGTCTTCGTGCCGTTCTTCTCCGACCACATCAAGCCTTTGCTGATCCGCTACCTCGGCAGGGAGGCAGGCGACACGCCAGGCACGGAGCATGTCTCCTGGATCGCCCAGCACCTGCCCTTCATGGGCAAGCTGTTCAACAGCGAAAACCTCTTCGGCGGCAGCGTGCTCACCGCGGGCATCGTGCTAGCGGTGATGATCATCCCGTTCATTTCCTCGGTGATGCGCGAGGTGTTCCAGACGGTGCCGACGCGACTCAAGGAGTCGGCCTATGCGCTGGGCTCCAGCACGTGGGAAGTCTCCTGGGATATCGTGCTGCCGTATACGCGCACCGCGGTGATCGGCGGCGTTTTCCTCGGCCTGGGCCGCGCACTCGGCGAGACCATGGCGGTGACCTTCATCATCGGCAACAAGATGCAGCTGTCGCCGTCGCTGCTCGATCCGGGCGCCTCCATCGCATCGACCATCGCCAACCAGTTCGGTGAGGCGGGGGGCCTGCAAAAATCCTCGCTGATGGCGCTGGCCTTCCTGTTGTTCGTGGTGACCTTCATCGTGTTGCTGATCGCGCGCCTGATGCTGCGCCGCCTGGCCCAGAAGGAAGGCCGCTGATGAACAACGACACGCTCTATTTGCGCCGCCGCATCACCAACGCGCTCGCGCTCGGCCTCAGCACCTTCGCCACCCTGATCGGCCTCGCCTTCCTGGCGTGGATCCTGTGGGAAACCCTGCGGCAGGGCGTCTCCGCGATCAACCTCAATCTGTTCACCAAGATCACCGCCTACGGCGAGGATGGCGGCCTGCTCAACGCGATGGTCGGCAGCCTGGTGATCAACTTCATCGGCATCGGCATCGCCACGCCGATCGGCGTGCTGGCGGGTACGTGGCTGGCCGAGTACGCCAACCGCACCAAGCTGGGCGAGACGATCCGCTTCCTCAACGACATCCTGCTGTCGGCGCCGTCGATCGTGCTTGGCATGTTCGTTTACACCATCGTGGTGCTGCCGTCCAAGACGCTCACTGACGGTTCCACCACGTATTCGGGACTCGCCGGCGGCATCGCGCTGGCCTTGATCGCCCTACCGGTGATCGTGCGCACCACCGACGAAATGCTGCGTCTGGTGCCTTCCACGCTGCGCGAAGCCGCGCTGTCGCTGGGCGTGCCGCAGTGGAAGCTGACCATGCAGGTGCTGATGCGCTCGGCGCGCTCGGGCATCATCACCGGCATCCTGCTTGCACTGGCGCGCATCAGTGGCGAAACGGCGCCGCTGCTGTTCACCGCATTCGGCAATCTCTATACGACCGTCAATCCGATGGACAAGATGGCCAGCCTGCCCCAGGTCATCTACGAGTACGCCAACCAGGCTGGCGACAGCATCCATGCACTCGCCTGGGCCGGCGCCTTCATCATCACGATGTTCGTGCTGATCCTGAGCCTGCTCGCCCGCTTGATCCTTTCTCGCAACAAGGTGTCCCATGACTGAGTCCGCCGCCGCAGGCATCCACCCGCAGGCCACGGCCGCGTCTGCCCCCATCGCGCCGACCAAGATCCAGGTGCGCGACCTGCACTTCTATTACAACGGGTTCCATGCGCTGAAAGGCATCAACATGGACATCCCGGAGAAGAAGGTCACTGCGATCATCGGCCCCTCCGGTTGCGGCAAGTCCACCCTGCTGCGCATCTTCAACCGCATCTACGCGATCTACCCGAAGCTGGAAGCCAAGGGCGAGATCATCCTGGACGAAGAGAACATCCTCGACACGCGCTACTCGATGAACAAGTTGCGCAGCAAGGTTGGCATGGTGTTCCAGAAGCCGGTGCCGTTCCCGATGACCATCTTCGAGAACGTAGCCTACGGCATCCGCCATCACGAGCGCCTGTCGCGCGCCGACATGGATATCCGTGTGGAGCAGGCGCTGCGTAGCGCCGCCCTGTGGGACGAAGTGAAGGACAAGCTCAAGCAGAATGCGCTCGGTCTTTCCGGTGGCCAGCAGCAGCGCCTGTGCATTGCGCGCGGCATCGCGCTGAAGCCCGAAGTGCTGCTGCTCGACGAGCCGACCTCGGCGCTGGACCCGATCGCCACCAGCCGCATCGAGCAGCTGGTGGAAGAGCTGAAAAGCGAGTACACCATCGTCATCGTCACCCACAACATGCAGCAGGCGGCGCGCTGTTCCGACCTCACTGCCTTCATGTACCTGGGCGAGCTGATCGAGTTCGACCGTACCGAACAGATCTTCACCAAGCCGAGCAAGAAGCAGACCGAGGATTACATCACCG
This sequence comes from Dyella sp. OK004, assembly GCF_900114495.1. Classification (GTDB taxonomy): domain Bacteria; phylum Pseudomonadota; class Gammaproteobacteria; order Xanthomonadales; family Rhodanobacteraceae; genus Dyella_D. The sequence continues at coordinate 398,946 of NZ_FOZI01000002.1, forward strand.
GGCGCTTCGGCTAAACATTTTTGCCCCCTCTCCCTTCCGGGGAGAGGGTTGGGGTGAGGGGCGGGTACTCGCGACAACCTGCCCTACCTGACTCAAACGAGACCAAACCATGAGCGGCAGCAGCAAGGAACACATCATCAAGAGCTACGACGACGAGCTGGCCCGTCTCACCGGCGAGATCGTCCGTATGGGCGAACTGGCGGTGAGCCAGCTGGAGTCGGCCATCGACGTGGTGGAACGCCGCGATGAACGCGCCGCCCAGCGCGTGGTCGCCAACGACGACGCCATCGATCTGCTGGAGCAAGAAATCAGCCACGACGTAGTGCGCCTGCTTGCCCTGCGCGCACCGATCGCCAGCGACCTGCGCAACGTATTCGCCGCACTGCGCATCGCGGCCGATATCGAGCGTATCGGCGACTATGCCGCCAACGTCGCTAAGCGCTCCATTCCGCTGTCGATGGTGGCGCCGATCGCACCGACCAACGGCCTGGGCTACCTCGCCGAGCTGGCCGCTACCGAAGTGCGTGAAGTGCTGCTCGCCTACCGCGACCGCGATGCCGAACGCGCCTACCAGGTATGGAAGGACGACGCTGATCTGGACGAGGCCTATACCGGCTACTTCCGCCAGCTGCTCACCTACATGATGGAAGACCCGCGCAACATTACGCCGTGCACACACCTGCTGTTCATGGCCAAGAACATCGAGCGCGTCGGTGACCATGCCACCAACATCGCCGAGAACATCTGGTACCAGGTGCATGGCGAGCCGCTGAATACGCAGCGCAGCAAGCGCGACTTCACCTCCAGCCCGGAAATGACCAAGCTGGGCACCAAGCCGGACTGAAGCGCAACAACCGTTGTAGGAGCGCAGCCTACGCGCGACATCCCTCCCTGCAGAGCGATCATTTCACTCGGTCGCCCACAGGGAGGGCTCCTACACCAACTAGAAAATCCGTGTGGTCGTGCAGCGCGCTAATGCGCCCCACTGGTGAGCTTGAGCCCGATAATTCCCGTGAGCACCAGCGCCACGCAGATCAGACGTGCCGGCGACGCGGAATCGCCGAACAGCACGATGCCGAGAATCACCGCGCCCAGCGCGCCAATACCAGTCCAGATCGCATAAGCCGTTCCGATCGGCAGTGTTTTCACCGCCATCGCGAGCAATACGATGCTCACGATCATCGCCGACACTGTGCCGACGGTCGGCCACAGACGCGAGAAACCGTCGGTGTATTTCAGGCCGATGGCCCAGCCGATCTCGAACAGGCCGGCGAGTACCAGATAGATCCAGGGCATGACAAAACTCCTTGGAGCCGGTCGACGCTTAATACCTGGAATGCGGACGGCTCTCGGTTGAAGAGCAGGGCCGTCCCCGCGAACGCGATACGTATCCGAGTCGTCCCGGCACGCCGGCATGCGATGCCGGAGTGCCTATTCTACCCAAGCGGAGCGCCCCGAGCCTGACCCGCTATTCAGGAGCTGATCTTGCTCTCCACATCGCGGAGCTCACGGCGCACGCGCGCGCTGTTGGCGATGCCGTAGATGCCGATCAGCAGCCATGCCACCTGCATCACAAAGGCCGGCGTATTGAAGCTGCCAAACAGCAGCGACAGCATCACACCGACCGCGCCGAGCACGTTCATCAGCTGATACACCAGCCCATTGCCGTGCAACTTGCGCGCCTGCAACAGCAGAAAGGCCAGCAGCACCAGCACTACACCGATATAGCCGGCCCAGTCATGCCATAAAACGGTGCTCATCGCTTGTTACTCCTTTGGCGCAACGCCTCGAACAGTACGACACCCGTCGCCACCGAAACGTTCAGGCTCTCCATCGTGCCGGGCATCGGAATCTTGGCGACGAAATCGCAGGTCTCGCGCGTGAGGCGACGCATGCCCTCCCCTTCGCTACCCAGCACCAGCGCCACCGGCCCTTTCAGGTCAACGCTGTAGATCGACGTCTCAGTATCGCCGGCCAGGCCGGTGATCCACACACCGGCGTCCTTCAAAGTGCGCAACGCACGCGCCAGATTGGTCGCCGCGACCAGCGGCACGCGATCTGCACCACCCGCCGACGCGCGCCGCACCACCGGGGTCAGACCCACCGCGCGATCCTTGGGAACGATGACGGCCGTCACCTTGGCCGCTGCCGCACTGCGCAAGCAGGCCCCAAGATTGTGCGGATCGGTGACGCCATCGAGCACCAGCACCAACGCATCGGCACCGGCCTTTTCCAGCAGGTCCGGCAGATCGTTCTCACCCGCCATCGGCGGCGCTTCGTAACGTGCCACCACACCCTGGTGCCGCGCTTCGCCGGCAACTTTTTCCAGCTGCTCGCGCGGACGGTGATGCACCGGAATATTCAGCGCTTTCGCGCGTTCCGCCAGTTCATGCACGCGCGCATTGCGCTGGCCGTTCTCGATCAGCAGCTCGCGCACGCGCTCTGCGTCGTTGCTTAACGCGCCTTCGACCGGGTTGATCCCGACGATCCAACTCTCGCTCATCACTTGCCTTTTGGTTTCGCGGGCCGCGCCGACTTACTCGGCTTGGCCGCCTTGTTCTTATTCGCCGCGGCCTTCGGCGATGCCTTGGATCCGGCTTTGCCGGCCGCCTTGGCTTCGCGGAATGGCCGCGCCTCCGGACGCGCATTATCGCGCGGCGTGGCACCCGCCGTCGCCTTGCGGCCAGCCGGCAGCGAATAACGCTCGCCCGCATTGGCGTAATCGTACGCGCGCGCAGCGCGCGGCGGCGGTTGTGCGGAAGCCTCGCCCTTCGTTACCAAGCGGAAATCGATCTTGCGATCCTCCAGGCTGGCGCGCAGCACCTGGATGCGCAGCTTGTCACCCAGACGGAACTGCGCACCACTGCGTTCGCCCTTCAACAAATGGCGGATCGGATCGAAGTGGTAGTAGTCGTTGGACAACTGGCTGATATGCACCAGCCCCGACACCTTCGACTCATCCAGCTCCACGAACAGGCCGAACGAAGTGACACCAGTAACGGTGCCATCGAACTCGCTGCCCACGTGCTTGGACATCCACGCGCACTTGAAGCGCTCGTCCACATCGCGCTCGGCCTCTTCCGCACGGCGCTCGCGCTGCGAGCAATGCAACGCCATGGTCGCCATCTGTGCCGGGGTGTAGGCGTAATCGGTTGGCTTGCCACCGGTCAGCGCATAACGGATCGCGCGATGCACCAGCAGATCGGGATAGCGACGGATCGGCGAGGTGAAGTGCGCATAGGCCTCCAGTGCCAGGCCGAAGTGACCGCGATTCTCGGGCTGGTAAGTCGCCATGCTCTGCGAACGCAACAGCACCGACTGGATCAGCTCCTTCTCGGGGCGATCCTTCACCATCCGCAGCACGTCGGCGTAATCACCCGGTGTCACTTCGCTTATCGGCGGCATGCGCAGCTTGAATTCACGCAGGAACTGCTGCAGGTCCTCGTACTTCTCTTCTGGCGGCGGCTCGTGCGCACGGAACAATGCGGGAATCTTGCGCTTCTCCAGGAACAACGCCGCCTGCACGTTGGCGGCGATCATGCATTCCTCGATCAGCTTGTGCGCGTCATTGCGCTCAGTGGCGCCCATCGCCACCACATCGCCGGTATTGTCGAGGCGGAATTTCACTTCCGGCGTCTCGAAATCGATCGCACCGCGCCGCTTACGCTGCGCCGCCATCAATTGATAGAGGCTATGCAAATGCTCGACCTGCGGCAGCACGTCGGCCAGCTCGTGGCGCGCATCCGCGTCGTTGAGGCCAATGGCCTGCCACACGCGGTCATAGGTGAGCCGCGCATGCGAATACATCACCGCTTCGTAGAACTTGGATTTGACGACCTCGCCTTCCGGGCTGACCTGCATGTCGCAGACCATGCACAGGCGTTCCACCTTGGGGTTCAGCGAGCAGATGCCGTTGGACAGCGTCTCCGGCAGCATCGGCACCACAAAGCCGGGGAAATAGGTGGAGGTACTGCGCTCGTAAGCTTCGCGATCCAGCGCGTCACCGATCGGCACGTAATGCGAGACATCGGCAATCGCGACCACCAGACGGTATCCGCCGCCGCGTCGCGGCTCGGCATATACCGCATCGTCGAAATCGCGCGCGTCGGCGCCGTCGATGGTCACTAGCGGCAACTTGCGCAGATCCACCCTGCCCTCGCGCTCGGCGGCGGTGACCAGCGGCTCGATCTCATCCGCCTCGCGCTCCACTTCGACCGGCCATTCGTGCGGCAGGTTGTGGCTGGCGATCGCCATCTCCACCAGCAGAGAAGGCTGCAAACGCTCGCCAAGCACGGCACGGATCGCCCCCATCGGACCGCGATGCGGCGTCGGTGGGTCGGTAATTTCAGCCACCACAATCTGGCCGCTGCGCGCCCCCATCTCCTTGCCGGGGGCGATCATGATGTCCTGATGCAGGCGGCGGTCGTCCGGCGCCACCAAGGTCACGCCGTTCTCCACCACTACGCGGCCGACCAGGCGCGGCGAACGCCGCTGCAGCACTTCGACAATGGCACCCTGCTTGCGCCCGCGGCGATCCATGCCCACCACGCTGGCCAGCACGCGGTCGCCGTGCAGCACCACACGCATTTGCTGCGGCGACAGATAAAGATCCTCGCCACCGTCGTCCGGGCGCAGGAAGCCGTAGCCCTCGGCATTGGCCAGGACCAGTCCCGGAATCAGGTCGAGCTTGTTGCTCGGCGCGTAGCCGCCGCGGCGGCCGAGCAGCAGCTGGCCGTCGCGCACCATCGCGCCCAGGCGCTTGCGCAGGGCATTGAGGTCGTATTCGTCATACAGCTGCATCGCCTCGGCGATGCGCGCCTCGGTCAGCAATTCGCCGCGCTCAGTGAGCAGTGCAAGAATCGCCTCGCGGCTGGGAATGGGGCGCTCGTAGCGCTGGGCTTCACGCTCGGCGTGGGGGTCCTGCGCGTTCGACGCTTTCGGCGTCTTGGCCGCCTTAGAGGCCTTCGGCGACTTGAGCGCCGGCAAGGCAGGCAACGCCGGGCGCTTACCCGCCGTAGCCGTGGCCTTCTTGGACGCGTCCGGGTGGGCGGCTTTGCCCTCACCAACGCGTTTATCCTTGTTTTTTCTGATCACTTATCAGCCTTGATAGAGGTGCCGCGACAGTTCCGCCGCAGCACAATGAAAATTCGGTGAAAGATATAGTTGACAACTCTTAGCTCCATGCCTAATCTACGCGGCTCACGCATTTCGCATAGCGATGCGCGACACCTGCCCAGGTGGCGGAATTGGTAGACGCACTAGTTTCAGGTACTAGCGGGTAAAACCGTGGAGGTTCGAGTCCTCTCCTGGGCACCAATTGTAGACGAAGCCCGCCGCAAGGCGGGCTTCGTCGTTTCCGGCTCCGCGCGCCGCTCATACGCCGAACGCATCCACGCCGTCGACCAGCCGCTTCGCCAGGCGCGGCTGCCTGAGCTGCTCTAGCCACCACGCCAGCGCGCGTCCTTCGTGATCGCCGCGCCACGCCACGTAAAGCACGTTCGGTTCGCGTGGATCGGCGGTGCGCTTCTCCACCAGTTCGCGACGTTTCAATAACGAACTCACGCGATGGCACGGCAACCAGCCGATCCCCAGCGCCTCGCGCTGCGCCAGGATCTTCGCGCGCATGCTCGGCACCGCAAGCGTCGCCTGCCCACCCAGCACGCCGTAGCCACGCCCCTGCGTGACCCGCGAGGAATCGGCCACCACCACGGAACGATGCGCGGCGATCGCGTCGCGCTCCAAAGGTTCTTTCGCCTTAGCCAAGGGATGGCGCGGCGATACTGCAAATACCCATTCGAGCACACCCAGTTCTGCCCAGCGCAGATGCGGCATCGATGGCGGTTCGTTGGTCGCCCCGATCACCAGATCCGCACGACCGTCGCGCAACGCCTCCCAGGTGCCACCCAGCACTTCATGCGTCACTCGCAGATTGACGCCTGATTGCAGACCATCGAAAGCACGGATCACCGGCAGCAGCGTGTCGAACTCCAGCAGCTCATCGGTGACGATCCACAGGCGATCTTCCCAGCCGCCAGCGATCTGCTTCACGCGCCGGGTCAGGCGCGATACGTCCTGCACCAGGCGCGACGCTTCTTGCGCCAACAGTTGTCCGGCCGGGGTGAGTTGCAGGCGATAGCGGCGGCGGTCGAACAGCAGCGCGTCAAAGCGCGCCTCCAGTTGCCGCGCCGCATGGGAAATCGTGGACGGCGCCTTGCCCAAGCGGGCCGCCGCGCGCGACAGGCTGCCGCTTTCCCGGATGGCTTCCAGCAAGGCCAGTTCGTCTTCTGACAGCATGCCCTGCTCCATCGAATGGGTGGATACGGAAAGCGATCCTACGGCAAGCCTGCGGGGCTGCCCATCCGCCGCACATCATAGGCTGCAAGCCGCCACCGGCGGTTGGTCAACACATTCGAAACTTTCGAACGTTCCCGACGATGACGTGGCATGGCATCCGCTGCACCGAAGCGCAGCATCTCCCCCAGGTCAAACACCCATCACCTGGAGAACCACCATGAACCGTTTCGAAGGCAAAACCGTACTGGTCACCGGCGGCAGCAGCGGCATCGGCCTGGCGACTGCGCAGGCATTCGCCACCGAAGGCGCACGCGTTGTCATTACTGGCCGCGATGCCGCAACGCTGGCAAAAGCCGGCAATGCCATCGGCCCCCATACACTGACGGTGCGCAATGACACCAGCGATGTCGCAGCAGCCAAAGCGCTCGCCGATACCCTGACTGCCCAGCAGATCAAACTGGACGCCGTATTCATCAACGCCGGCATCGCCCGCTTCGCCAACTTCGCGGAAGTGCAAGAGCGCTTCTGGGACGAGATGTTCGACATCAACGTCAAGGGCGCGTACTTCCAGATCCAGGCCCTGCTGCCGCTACTCAATCCCGGCGCATCCATCGTGCTCAACGGTTCGATCAACGCGCATATCGGCATGCCGGCTTCCTCGGTCTATGCGGCAAGCAAGGCGGCGCTGATTTCACTGGCGAAAACGCTGTCCGGTGAACTGCTGCCGCAGGGCATCCGCGTCAACGTGGTCAGCCCCGGCCCGATCAGCACGCCGCTATACGGCAAGCTGGGCATGGACACGGCCACGCTGGAAGCGACCACCGCGCAGATTCAAAGCCAGGTACCGCTGGGGCGCTTTGGCACTGCTGACGAACTGGCCTCGACCATCCTGCATCTGTCAGCCAGGGAGTCCGCCTTCATCGTCGGCACTGAGATCATCGTCGATGGCGGCATGAGCCAGCTGTAAGCCATCATTTACCCTCTGCCACAGGGCAAGCATTTCCCACTTTCAAGGACACCACTATGAATCAGCGCATGGACTACTACGCCGCCAGCCCCGACGCCATCAAAGCCATGGTCGGTCTGGAACAGCGCATCGGCAAAAGCAGCCTGGAGAAACCACTGATGGAGTTGGTACGTCTGCGCGCATCGCTGATCAATGGTTGTGCCTATTGCGTGGACCTGCACAACCGTGACGCGCGCAAAGCCGGCGAAGACGACCGGCGTCTCGCCGCGGTCAGTGTGTGGCGCGAAACCCCTTTCTTCACCGAGCGCGAGCGCGCCGCCCTGCTGTGGACTGAAGCACTGACGCTGGTCGCCGACGGCCACGTGCCGGATGAAGTCTGGGCTGCGGTACAACCGCATTTTTCGCCAGAGGAACTGACCGACCTCACCCTGCTGGTCGTGGCGATCAATGGATGGAATCGGTTTGCGGTGGCTTTCCGCAAGACGCCAGCAACGTCTTAGGAACCTCGACGCAGTCGGGCGATTCACCGAGCACTTTTACAATGAGGTTCAGAGCATCGTCGTTGCGGTAAACGCGATGCCCTGACTTCACGGTGACGGTCGACACCGCGCCGGGCAGAAAAGTGCTCTCCAAAGGCACGATGCCGTCGCCCGGCACCGCCTCGCCCGGCAGGCTGCCGGCAATGGTGTAGTAGCGCACGCCACTTACCGGCATCAGCGTGGAAGCGGCGCGACTCACCGGCTGCTCCATGCTCAGCGTGCTGATGCTGCTCAGGCCGTGCTCGCGATAGTTCGCCAGCAGCTCCGGCCGGAAGCCGTCGGGATTGGCCTTGATCAAACGCTTGAGCGCATCAAGCTCCGAGCTATGCGGCTTGACCAGCCACAAGGCGAGTCGCCCCACGAAATCCGCTGTGACCGGACTGCCATGATGCGGCGTGGCGAGGAAGAAGGCGGTATCCACGCCGGGATACGGCGTGAAACGCATGATGTGATCGAGTATCGCCAGATCGTCCGCGTTGCCATGCAGCTGCGTGACCGGAACGGCGAGTGCCGCCTGCCATACCGTGTCGCCGCTGTCGGCCGCTAGCAGACGCGCGATCATCCCGCCCATGCTGTGCCCCACCAGCACCATGCGCTCACGCGACGGATCATGTCCGGAGGGATCAAGCTCGGCCCACGCACGATCCAGAAACTCCTTCACGCGCAACCGCGAAAGCAGCACCGGCGCGTCGGTCGGGTAAATCACATGCCATACCTGATAGCGCGACCGCAGCGTCGGCGTGCCCTGGATACGATTGGTCAGGCGCGCCCAGATCAACGGACTCGCCGCCAGTCCGTGCAGCATCACGATCGGTATCTTGTGCGGATCGTAGTCTTCCAACAGATACACGCCCTTGCGCAGACCGATGTCCTGCCCGCCGATCAACCCGCGTATCGCCAGCTGCTTGAGTTGGGTGATGCTGGCCAGTGCGGCGTAGGGCGCCGTAGTGTCGACCGACAGAATGTAATCGCGCGCGCCGATGCGCTCTGTGGGATGCGCCATCGGGTTGGCGAATACCAGATGCGGATAAACTTCACCGGCGCGCCATTCAATCCAGGCGACGGCGGTGCGAGTCACGCCTTCCTGCGGAAACAACTGACAGCGCGGTGCCCCTTTGCAGCGCGGCGTGCCCGCCACCATCGACACACCAAAGCCATTGGTGGCGAAGCGCTGCCCAAACAGCAAGGTCGATATCGGCACTTCATCGGCACGGACAAACGTCGGCGGGCCACTCAGGCCCGGCGACAGTTCGCGCAATTCAACTACCAGCGCGTCGCCGGCAAGATCCAGCGTCTTCGCAGTCCAGCGCGGAGCTTCCGCCGACAGCACGTAATCCAACACTTTGCCGGTGCATTGCGTATCGAGCGATGCCGCCTCGTCCGCCTGATCGCCATTCGTCGCTGCCACACGGTAGGCAGTCGCTGCGCAGCGCAACCAGGCGCGCGCGGCGCGCTCACGATCCGGTGTGTGCAGCGCCTCGGTCACCCGCGCCCGAGCCTGCGCCAGCGTTGCGTCATGAGCGCCGGCCCGAGCGCTGCAGCCGCTGTCGCACAAGAGGGCGCCGTTACTGGCAGTCGTCACCGGTGGCCGCACCGCCTCACAGGCAACCAGCGCCAGGATCATTACGCAACCCAGTAGCCGGCACGCCACCCCCTTGGCCGATGCCGCCGCTGCAAGCGCTCCAATTACACGCTTTTCGACATGACGCATGCCGATATCCCACTCACATAAGCACTACCGGAAGCGACCGGATGCCTGTCGGCATTACGGTCGCGGAAACATCGCTCCATCCTGCACCCTGCAGGACGCCGCGATGTTCACTCCGTTGCCGTTTTCCTGCTACGCGATGCCTTCTTCGGCGCTGCCTTCCCGGTCAACGCCCGGGTGCGCGTCGTCTTTGCGCCCTGGGTAGCCAGGCGTCGCCGGTCCAGCCGCCGCTCTTCGCGGAATGCATCCGCGTAATCCTTCAATTCCGCCTGCAACTTCGCTCCGCTTTTCAGCTCGCCCTTGCCGATGCTCTGGATCATCCGCTGCATCAACTCGTAGTCGTGATAGTCGCGGTAGGGCTTGAGGTCGAGATCGGCGGGTACCTTGGCCAGGCGTTCGTCACCGATGGATTTGACGTACTTCTGCATGAAGCGGTCATACGCCGCCCAGGTGACACGCTCGGCGTTGACGGCCGCCTCTTCCGCACGCGTCGCGATCTGATGCGCATGCAGGTAATGCAGGCCCAGCTGATCGATCAGGGTCTTCTCCACCTCCTCATGCAGGATCAGGAAGCGATCCACTTCCACCTTGCGCCCGCGGAAAGTGAAACTCTTCGGCAGGTGTCGGTCGATGTAGATGGTCTTGCCGTCCTTGCTGTAGCCAGCAAGGTAGGGAATGTCGTGATTGCGGTCGAACTTCTTCACCCGGCGCAGGATGGCGTCCAGCGCGCGGTCCAGCATCAGCGCGGAGACGTACCAGTCGGGGACTTTCAGCTTGGTGTGCGGTGCATGCGGATGACAGGTGCTCGACGGCATGAACGACCTCTCCTGAGGTGACGGGGACATCGACCGCCTGCCGTTTGACGTACTCAGAGCGCAGGCGGACCTTTCAGCTCGATCATGTTGCCCTGCGGATCGTACAGGTACAGCGACGGCCCTTCGCCCTCCGCGCCATAGCGCGAACCCGCTTCGCCAACTCGCACACCGTGCGACGCCAGATGGGCGCGGATAGCCGCCTCGTCGTAGCCCTCTACGGCCAGGCACAGGTGATCCAGATTGTGTCCTTCCTTGCCGGGAGCGGCACCGCCCATGCGGCCAAGCTTGCTGTCGATGGCGACCAGATCAATCAGCGAGGCGCCGGCGCGCAGCTGCACCAGGCCGATCTCGTCCTGCCGGCGCTCTTCGGTGCAGCCGAGCACGTCGCAATAGAAGGCCTGCATGGCGGCCACGTCATGCACGCGCAGGACGATATGGTCGAGCTGGCGGAGCTTGAAGGGAATCTTGGTCATGGGCGGCGTCGCATGGGGAATGAGAAATCGCGCCAGAACGAGGGGGTAACCAGCGCAGGCGCCGAGCCTACCCTACCCGCCCGGGCCGGGCACATCCCCGGTTGGCCGGGGTATAATCCGCCGCTTACAGCACGTGGTGGGAGAAGCGGGCCAGCCTTGACGGGCATGGCCCGCTGCCGAAGGCGCAACGCCCGTAATCGCTCAGGCTCCCATACCACCGCGAGCTAACACTCTGGAGAGACCGGTTGGATCCGGCGCCGAAGGTGCACGAAGCGAGCACACCCGCTTCCAAACTCTCAGGCAAAAGGACAGAGGGGCGCCCCACGTGCGGCACGCACGTCCGGCCTTGTCGGCCATTTTTGGACGCCCCTTGCCATGAGTCAGAACACCTCCCCTTCGCTGCGCGACCTTGAGCATCACGACGCTTTCATCGAGCGCCACATCGGCCCCAACGACGCCGAGATCGCGCAGATGCTGCACGTCATCGGCCACGGCTCGCTCGAAGCAATGACCGACGCCATCGTACCCGGCTCGATCAAATCCGCCGCGCCGCTGGCCCTGCCCACCGCCATCACGGAAGTGGAAGCGCTGGCCAAGATCCGCGCCATCGCCGGCAAGAACAAAGTGTTCAAGAGCTTCATCGGCCAGGGCTACTACGGTACCCATACGCCGAACGTCATCCTGCGCAACATCCTGGAGAACCCGGCGTGGTACACGGCGTATACGCCGTACCAGGCGGAGATCTCGCAGGGCCGCATGGAAGCCCTGATCAACTTCCAGACCATGGTGACCGACCTCACCGGGATGGACATCTCCAACGCCTCGCTGCTGGACGAAGCCACCGCCGCAGGCGAGGCGATGACGCTGGCCAAGCGCTCGGCCAAGTCCAAGAGCAACGTGTTCTTCGTCGCCGACGACGTGAACCCGCAGACCCTGGAAGTGCTGCACACCCGCGCCGACGGCGTGGGCATCGAACTGCATGTCGGCCCCGCCGCTGACGCCGTCACCGTCGACAGCTTCGGCGTGCTGCTGCAGTACCCCAACACCTACGGCCAGATCCACGACTACAAGGCCGTGGCCGATGCCGTGCATGCGCGTGGCGGCCTGGTCTCAGTCGCCACCGATCTGCTCGCGCTGACCCTGATCGCCTCGCCGGGTTCGTGGGGTGCGGACATCGTGATCGGCAACAGCCAGCGCTTCGGCGTGCCGTTCGGTTTCGGCGGCCCGCACGCCGCCTACCTCGCCTGCCGCGACGCCTACAAGCGCTCCATGCCGGGCCGCCTGATCGGCGTGTCGGTGGATGCGGAAGGCAAGCCGGCTTACCGCCTTACCCTGCAGACTCGCGAGCAGCACATCCGCCGCGAGAAGGCCACCTCCAACATCTGTACCGCGCAGGTGCTGCTGGCCGTGATGGCGAGCATGTATGCCGTGTACCACGGCCCGGAGGGCCTGGCCCGTATCGCGCGCCGTACGCATCGTCTCGCTTCGATTCTTGCCGCATCGCTGCGTCAGGCCGGCCACACCGTCGACGCGGATTTCTTTGACACGCTACATGTCACCAACGTCGACGCCGATGCGATCCGCGCCAAGGCCGAGGCCGCTGGCCTTAACCTGCGTCAGATCCACGGCCAGAGCGTGGGCATCAGCCTCGACGAGACCACCACGCGCGCCGACGTGATCGCGCTCGCCACGCTGTTCGGTGCCTGCATCGACGATATCGACGAACTGGATGCCGCCACCGCCGACGCGCTGCCCGCCAGCCTGCGCCGCCAGGGCGAGTTCCTCACCCATCCGGTGTTCAATACGCACCACAGCGAACACGAGTTGCTGCGTTACATGCGCTCGCTGGCCGACAAGGATCTGGCGATGGATCGCACCATGATCCCGCTCGGCTCCTGCACCATGAAGCTCAATGCCACCGCCGAGATGATCCCGGTGACGTGGCCGGAGTTCGGCAACATCCATCCGCTCGCTCCCGCCGACCAAACACGCGGCTACAAGCAGCTGATCGACGAGCTGGAAGCCATGCTGGTGGAATGCACCGGCTACGACGCTGTCAGCCTGCAGCCCAACTCCGGCGCACAGGGCGAATACGCCGGCCTGCTCGCGATCCGCGCGTACCACCGCTCGCGCAACGAAGGCCATCGCGACATCTGCCTGATCCCCGAGTCCGCCCACGGCACCAACCCGGCCTCTGCGCAGATGTGCGGCATGACCGTGGTGGTGACCAAGTGCGACAGCAACGGCAACGTGGACGTGGACGACATCCGCCGCGCCGCCGAAAAGTACAGCGACCGCCTCGCCGCGCTGATGATCACCTACCCGTCCACGCACGGCGTGTTCGAGGAAGACATCGTCGCCATCTGCGACATCGTGCATAAGCACGGCGGTCAGGTGTACACCGACGGCGCCAACATGAATGCGCTGGTCGGCGTGGCCAAGCCGGGCAAGTGGGGTTCGGACGTCTCGCACCTCAACCTGCACAAGACCTTCTGCATTCCGCACGGCGGCGGCGGCCCAGGCGTCGGCCCGTGCGCAGTGAAGTCGCATCTGGCACCGTTCCTGCCGCGCACGCTCGGCGGCGAAGGCAAGGTCGGCATGGTTAGCGCCGCCAGCTTCGGCAGCGCCAGCATCCTGCCGATCAGCTGGATGTACATCACCATGATGGGCCAGCAGGGCCTGCGCAAAGCAACCCAGGTGGCACTGCTCAACGCCAACTACATCGCCAAGCGCCTGGCACCGCACTACGAAACGCTCTACACCGGCCGCAACGGGCTGGTGGCGCATGAGTGCATCCTCGACCTGCGCCCGATCAAGGACGGCACCGGCATCAGCGCCGAAGACGTGGCCAAGCGGCTCATCGACTTCGGCTTCCACGCGCCGACCTTGAGCTTCCCGGTGGCAGGCACACTGATGGTGGAGCCGACCGAGAGCGAATCGCAGCACGAGTTGGATCGCTTCATCGACGCCATGATCCAGATCCGTGACGAAATCCGCGCCATCGAAAACGGTAGCCTCGACCGCGAGGACAACCCGCTCAAGCACGCGCCACACACCGCCACCGCGGTCACCGGCACCGAGTGGACCCACGCCTACCCGCGCGAGCTGGCTGCCTTCCCGCTGCCCAGCCTCAAGCTGCAGAAGTACTGGTCGCCGGTGGCGCGCGTAGACAACGTCTACGGCGACAAGAACGTGATGTGTGCGTGCATCCCGATTGATGCGTACAAGGAGGAGGCGGAGGCGTAAGCCCGCCCTCTCTCCAGGAAAGAAAAAAAGCCCCGCACTCGCGGGGCTTTTTTATGTCCCTGGCAATGTCCCGGATGTCAGGGTGCCCTCCGGGACATTGCCAGGCGACACCGGACACTGTTTTCATGCCGCGTCCACTCTATCGTGCCAGCCGCCGCGCCTTTCCACAGGAGTTGATCATGCAGTCCGTCGTTGCCCGCTCGCTCACCCTCGCCGCGCTTCTGCTGCTCGCTCCCCTGGCGATTCACGCGCAGGAGAAAGTCGCCAACGAACAAGGCACTTTCGTACTGCACAAGTTCGCCAAGGCGATTGGCAAGGAGACCTACGCGATTACCGACGAAAAGGGCTTGTTGACGCTCCGCTCAGACTTCAAATTCAACGACCGCGGCACCGACGTACCGCTGAAGACCGTTTACACAGCGACCGACGCCCTTCATCCGATCTCGCTGAAAACCGAGGGGCGCTCATCGCGCAACTCGCCAATGAACGACACCTTCTCGCTGGATGCGAAAAGACAACGCGTCACGCTGGTTCGCGACGGCAAAACCACGGATTACCCGGCTACCGCCGATACCTTTCTGGTAGACGGCTATTCACCTGTCGCCATGCAGCAGATGCTATTGCGTTTCTGGCTCGCCCACGGCAAACCCGCGCAGATCACGGCGCCGCCCGATGCCAGCATCCGCATCGAACCCGGCAGCGATCTCACCGTTACCGCCAATGGCCATCCAATGGCCTTGCACAGCTATGTCATCAACGGGCTGATATGGGGCGCGGAGACCGTATGGCTGGATGATGACCAGAAGCTCGCAGCCGTCGTCACCACCGATGCCGAGTTCGACCATTTTGAAGCGGTGCGCGAGGAATACGCGCCCTCACTGGCTCAGTTCATCACGCAAGCCGCCAACAACAATCTGGCAGCACTCGCGCAGTTGACCGCCGCCAGGCACCCCTCCGGCAAACGCCTTGCCATCACCAATGCCACCCTCATCGACGGCACCGGCAAAGCGCCACGACACGTCGCTGCCGTCTACGTGGAAGACGGCAGGATCACCGACATCAGCACGTCGGGCGCAACACCCAAAGCCTCCGACACACTGGACGTGATCGACGGCACCGGCAAGTACCTGATCCCTGGCCTGTGGGACATGCACGCCCACTACGAACAGGTGGAATGGGGTCCCATCTATCTCGCCGCCGGTGTCACCACCGTGCGCGACTGCGGCAACGAATTCGACTTCATCACCACCGTCCGCGATGCCGTGCAATCCGGACACGGCATCGGTCCGCGCCTGCTAATCGCCGGCATCGTCGACGGCACCGGCCCCCTCACGCTCGGCGCCGTCACCGCCGATACGCCCGAACAAGCGCGCGAAGTGGTTCGCCGCTACAAAGATGCCGGCGCTGTACAGATCAAAATCTACAGCAGCATGAAGCCCGCGCTGGTCCCGGTGATCGCCGACGAGGCGCACAAGCTCGGCCTGACAGTGACCGGCCATGTGCCCGAAGGCATGACGACCGCGCAGGCCGTCGCCGCCGGCTACGACGGCATCAACCACATCCACTTCGTCGCGCGCGATCTGCTGCATATGCAACGCGGCAAGCCGCTGCCGCCGCTGGACTTCAATACGCCGGATGCCAGGAAGCAGCTGGCGCTGTTCAAAGAACACCACACTGTCTTTGACGACACCACCGTACTTTTCGAGACGCTGTCGCGCCCCGCCAGTGTGCCGCTCGAAACGCTCGAACCCGGCATCAGGCACGTCGCCACGCCGCTGGCGGCCAGCTTGAACGCCACCGGCGCCCCGCCTGACAAAGCCGAAGAATTTGGCAAGCGCTACCAGTACATGCTCGCCACCTTGCGCGAACTGCATAAGCAAGGCCTGACCATCGTCGCTGGCACCGATCAGGATATTCCGGGCTACTCGCTGCACCGCGAGCTGGAAATCTACGTGCAGACAGGCTTCACCCCCATGGAGGCACTGCAGGCCGCCACCATCGTGCCCGCGCGCGTCCTCAAGCTGGACAAGGAACTGGGCACGCTTGAAGTGGGCAAACGCGCCGACATGCTTCTACTGGATGCCAACCCGCTCGCCGATATCCGCAACACCCGCCGCATCGCCAAGACCATCAGCGGCGGCACGATGTATGACCCGGCGCCGCTGTGGCAATCGGTAGGCTTCAAACCCTGATCTAGAACGCCAGGCGCAAGTTTTCACACGCAGGCCCCGCTCCGGCGGGGCCTTTTGCTTGTGCACAGCGCGGCAGAAAGTGCCCTCGACTGGCTGAATACTCGACACCACCGCCTGGAGTCCGCGCCAGATAAGGCTTTCCCTGCGGGCATAGCCATTGCATGCCCCAGGCCGGATTTGAAGGAAACCGCCCGGGCCCCCGACCATCGCGGCCGCCGACCCGTCACAGACATCACCACAAGCGACACCAGGCAGCCGAGGGGAAACTCATGCCGTCGACGCAGATGCTGGACAATGCCAAGGCCATCCTGGCCGGGGCTGACGACAAGCTGGAAAAGCTTCGCCATATCGAACCCTATTTGATCGATCTCTCGCTGCGCGAAAACCCGGTGGGCTCGCGCATCGGCCAGACCCTGCAGGACAAGCTGGCGATCCTGCCCCGCCTGCGAGAGTTCGGCTTCCGCCACATTTCGCTGGGCACGCTCGACTACGCCATGCCCGACGAGCTGGAAGTCGATGATGACTTCATGCAACACCTGCGCGACCAGTCCATCGACATGACGGGTTGCTACGCCTTCACCGCCATCGGCCTGCAAACCGCAGACGGCCATTTCACACCTGATCCATCGCAGCTCAAGCTCAAGGCCTACGGCGTGCCCAACACCGTGCACGAGATCTACCTGAGCCAGGAGGGCATGGTCGGTCTCTACGATCTGGAAACCCTGCGTCGCAGCCTGCCGGTCAGCATCCGGTGGCTGCATGACAATGTCCGCGGCGACCACGGTGCGCCGCCGCGCATCCTGATCAACATCGTCGACGGTTGCGATGCTTTCGCCGAAGCGCCGGAGACGGTGTGCTCCATTCTGGAGCTGCTGGCGGAGCTGCCCATCGAAGGCGTGTCCATCGAGGATGATCGCGGCACCTTCCTGCCCTTCCAGGTCGGCGCCTATGTCGCGGTGATGCGCAGCTTCCTGCCGCCACCGCTGAAGGTACTGGTGCATATTCACTCGGGCGCTGGCTTTGAGAACGCGTCGGTGATCGAAGCGCTGCTCAATGGCGCCGACGGTATCTGGGGCGGTCTGCCCAAGCGCGCGGCGATCATCGGCCATGCGTCGGTGGGCGAGCTGATCGCCAATCTGGTGCGTATCGGCAATCCGCACATGGGGCGCTACAACCTGCATCAGCTACACCCACTCGCCACCGGCCTGCAGGTGCTCGACGACGCGCACGCCGTGTCGGACGACCTTCCCGTTTTCGGCCGCAACGCCTACCGGCTCACGCTCGGCGCGTTCGAGCAAAAGAAAAACCGCTTCATGGATCTGGCGCCGGAAACCATTGGCGGCCGTTACGGCTACCGCATCTGCCCGGTCATCAGCGATCCCGGCGTACTCGCTGGACGCCTGGCCGAAGTGACCGGACGGCCGACAGACGATTTTCCACCACAGCTCACACGTCGAATGGTCCGCCTGATGCGGCGCGACCTGCGCTCCGGCCGGCGCATCGCCTACGATGAACCTATGCAGTTGCTCGAGCTCTACGCCCGCGCTTCGGCCCCCGACACTGCCGCGCCTACCGCTAGCGAGGCCACCGCCGATGCTTGACCGCGTGCACAAGATGGAACCGGATGACGATGCGGTCTACAAAACCCTGCTCGAATCCACCCGCGCGATCCCATGGAAGATCGACTGGAAGACCCTGAGATTCGCTTACATCGGCCCACAGATCGAAGCCCTGCTCGGCTGGGCACCCAGCAGCTGGGTCAGCGTGGACGACTGGGCCGAACGCATGCACCCCGAAGACCGCGCCTGGGCCGTGGATTTCTGCGTAGCTCAATCCAAAGCCGGCGTGGATCACGAAGCCGACTACCGCGCCATGACCAAAAGCGGCCAGTACGTGTGGATCCGCGACGTGGTGCATGTGGTGCGCAACGAAGACGGCAGCGTCGACTCCCTGATCGGCTTCATGTTCGACATCAGCGAACGCAAGCGCACCGAAGCAAAACTGCTCGACATGCAACGCGAGCTGGAAGAACTCTCCTTCAAAGACGGCCTCACCGGCGTCGCCAACCGTCGCCGCTTCGACGCCATCCTTCACCAAGAGTGGAACCACTCACGCCGCACCAAACTGCCGCTGTCGCTGCTGATGCTCGATATCGACTACTTCAAGCAATACAACGACTGCTACGGCCACCTGCAAGGCGATCAATGCCTCAAACAAGTCGCCGCCATCCTCAGTACCACCATCACCCGCCCCCGCGACTTCATGGCCCGCTTCGGCGGCGAAGAATTCGTCCTCGTCCTTCCCGAAACCGACGAAGACGGCGCCAGGCAAATGGCCGAACGATGCCGCGACTTGATCGCCAAAGCGCAGATCCCCCACGCCCGCTCCGAAATCGGCACCGTACTCACCGTCAGTCTTGGTGTCGGCACTACGGTGCCGGGACAGACTGACGAGCCGCTGATGTTTATCGAAGCGGTGGATCAGTTGCTTTATCAGGCGAAGCAGCGAGGCAGGAGCAGGATTGTTACGAGTGGTTGAAGTGCGACCTTAGAGGTCGCTTGCTCACTGCAATCACGGGATAGCGACGCTTTACCGAGCACCCGCCCCTCACCCCAACCCTCTCCCCGGAGGGGAGAGGGAGCTGTTGCGCTTCGATGGGGGATAGACGATCGGACCTCGAAAAAAATGTCTCGACGCCTGACACTGGAAAAGGCGCAGCTACAGAGCGCCCCGCCTGCTCTCAGACCATTTCTCTTTGGTTACTTTCTCTTTGGGTCAGCAAAGAGAAAGTGACCCGAGCCGCGGCAGCGGTTCGGAAGCCCGCGGCAGGCGAGCCAGGGCACGCAGTCGCTAAGACCGAGCGACAACGCCACTGGATCCCTGCCTGCGCAGGGATGACGAGTAGGAGGGAATGTCGCAAGAACCGAACCCTCTCCCACAGGGAGAGGGAACACCAGAGCGAGAGCGCGCCGCACGCAAGCGGCGCCCCCCCTTCATCACGCCCCGTGCGACTTCAACCAAGCATCCACCGCCGGCAACCGCTCATTCCGCACCTTGACCCGATACTCAATATTAGCCACCGCCGTATCCGCATCACGACGCGAACCCTCCGCAACATACTTCTCGGCAAACGCCTTCACCTTACCCACCATCGCCGGATCCAGCGAACGGCTGGCCAATGCCGGGTAGTAGCGACTGCTCGCGCTGGAATCGACCTTCTTGTCGACCTCCGCCTTGTGCGCAACAGCGAAGTCAAAAGCCATCTCCGGATGCTGCCTCGACACCGCGCCGATCATGCCGCTGCTGTTGGTAGCGCCCGGCTCGTCGGTGAGCGCGAGATCGAGCGCGCGCTGGGCCAATGCCTTATCGCTCGGCATCGACAGCAGCGTATACAGCTGATCCTTCACCAGCGGTGTCTTCTCGGTTTTGGCCATCGTATGCAGGCGATCCCACGTGGCCGCATCGGCATTCTTCGCCACTACGCCGAGAATGGTGCGGCGCAGAGCTGCCGGCATGGCTTTCGGATCCTTGTCCTGCGCATCGAAGCGGCGTCGCGCTTCCTTGATCACGGCCGGATCGCCAAGGCCGCCCAGCGTGCCGATCAACTGCGTGCGCAGGATCTTCACCGGATCGGCCTCGCCCTCCTTCGGCTCCCAGCCCACGCGCGCGAACACCGGCGTCAGCTTGGCGATGGCGAATTTGCGGAAGGCTGCCTGACGCGCGTCATCACCCTGGTAGTAGTTGTCGAGCCCGCCCAGATCATCGGCGATGTTGCCCCAGATCTGCGGATCGGCATCCACTGGCGTGGCCTGCACGAGGTCGAGGAAATCCGAGGACGGACGCAGCCCGGCCATGCCCAGCGCCCAGGTGTCACCCAGGGTGCCGAGCTGATCGATCGGCTGCAGCTTGCTGAAGTTGTCCTTCAGTGCAGTGAACTGCGCCGGGGCATACAGCGTGCGGTAGTAGCCGCTCTGCCCTGCGTTGATCACTACCGGGCCGCAGCCGGGCACATCGAGCGTGGCCTTGCCGCCGCTGACCAGCGTGCGCGCGGGCGCGCCGCCCAGGGTCTGCGCGATCACCGGCACGCGCCACGACAGCGACTTCTTGTCCGGGCGGTCGCGGGTGAATTCGCCCTGGCTCAGCTGCAACGTGGTCTTGCCGGCGTTACACGTTGCCGACTCCACCTTAATCATCGGGATGCCGGGCTGCAGGGTGAAGTCGTGCGCGATATTGCTGATGGGTTTCTTGGAAGCGATCTCCACGGCGTGCCACAGATCATCCGACACCGTGTTGCCGTAGGCGTGCTGCTTCATATACAGGCGCACGCCATCGCGCCATGCGTCGGAACCGACATAGCCTTCCAGCATGCCGATCACCGCTTGGCCCTTGGAATAGGTGATGGCGTCGAAAGCCTGGCTGGCCTGCTCCACCGTCTCCACGTGCTGCACGATGGGATGGGTAGTGGCGATCGCGTCGCGGCCCATGGCGCCTTCGCGCACATCGACCTGTTCCAGCTTGGTGTTCCATTCCGGATGCAGCTTCTCGGTGGTACGGGCTTCCATCCACGAAGCGAAGCCTTCGTTGAGCCACAGGTCGTCCCACCAGCGCATGGTCACCAGATCGCCGAACCACTGGTGCGCCATTTCGTGCGCCTGGATCGAAAACACCGACTGCTTGTCGGCTTGAGTAGAGATGGTGGGATCAAGCAGCAGCGCGTATTCGAAGGTGTAGATGGCGCCCCAGTTTTCCATCGCACCAAAAAACTGGCTGCGACCCGGCGAAGCGATATTGTCCAGCTTGGGCAGCGGATACGGCGTACCGAAGTAATCGTTGTATTCGTTCAAGATGGTCTTGGCCGAATCCAATGCGAAATTGGCCTGTGAGAGCATGCCTTTCTGCGTGACCACACCCACCTCGGTCTTGCCCGCCATCGCGGTGGCGCGGTCAAAATCGCCCAGACCGAAGAACAATAGGTAGGTGGACATCTTCGGCGACGGCTGGAACTCGACCTTGGTCAGGCCATTGCCCACGTCGCTCTTCTTCGCCACCGGCATGTTGCTCACCGCCATTTCCGCCGACGGCACCGTGGCGTCGAGCGAGAAAGTGGCCTTGTAGTTGGGCTCATCCCACGAAGGAATGAAGCGGCGCGCGTCGGAGTTCTCGAACTGCGTATACAGCGCACGCTTCTTGCCGGCCTTGGTGTCGTAGTCGATGGCGAACAGGCCGTTGGCCTGGGTGCCGATCTTGCCGGTGTAGTTCATCGCCAGCTTGTAACTGCCTTTGGCGAGCGGCTTGTCGAAGGTAAAAGTGGCGGTCTGCTTCTCCGCATCCACGCTCACCTTTGGTGACGGCAACGCCTTGCCACTGGCGGGCGTGAGCGTGACCGAAGCAAAGCTCATGTCGAGCGCGTTGAGGGTGATGCTGCTGGTGGGCTCCAGCACGTCGACGCTTACCGTCACCTTGCCGTCGAAGCTGAGCGATTCCGCATGCGGCGTCACCGACACGTCGTAGTGCGTGGGCCGCACGCTACGCGGCAGCTGGGTGGTGGCCTGCTGCTCGGCGGCAACGTGCTTGGCAGGCACCGCCGCCACGGCGCTCATGGAAGCGCCCGCCAGCGCCAGGACGATTGCGGAAACCAGTGTGCAACGGCGCATGTCAGCCCCTTGTAAGTGTTGACCGGGAAAAACCGGGATATCCCCTGAAGACGGCGGCCGGCGCAAAGAATCCCTCCTTGCCCGTGTCGCCATCCCCGATGGTGGACGCCGAGGCCGGTCGACGACACGGCCCGGAAGTCATGCCGCCGTCACCAGACGGACCGACATGCCTGTAGGAGCGCCCCTTTGCGCGATGCTCTTGCGGCGATGCGACACAGAGCATCGCGCACAGGGTGCGCTCCTACAGGGCTTCTTAGCCGAGGGCCACCATCGCGGCCACCGCCGCATTCCTTTGATCTTTGCCCCAAGGCGCGCCGGCCCCGCGGCCCAATGCGCTTATCTGCTGCGTCATGCGCGCCGTCGATATCCCCAGGCGCCCGCACGCTTCTTCCTCGAGCGATTTCTCAGAGATAGCCACCACTGGCACGCCGCACGCCTCTGCGGCCTCGCACAACACCTGTGGAAACAGCACCCCTTCCGCCTTGTGCATGCGGATATGCACGGCGAGGATTTCGGTCGTAGTCCATGCAGGCATCGCCCCGGGCATCAACACCGCGCAAGCCATGGGCTCATGTCCCTCGGCGCGACAGTGCTCAAGCGCCTCGCGCATTCGCTGCAACGTGGTGCGCCGCACCACGTCGACCGCGTGCTTCAGCAAAGCATCGGCTTCGCCGTGGGCGGCGGCGTGATACGGATGCTTCTCCCAGTCGGCACCCTCCTCGACAAGGGTGATCCGTTGCCGGTCGACTAGCACCAGACCCTCACCGACCACCACCAGCACCGCCCAGCCGGAATGCGCCTTCCAACCCAGAGCGACTTTCATGCCGGCCACCTCTTTTCGCCACCTGATGGCGAGTCTTCGCGCTGTGACATTACGCGCGTTTCGAGCGACGCAATAAATTGCCGTGGAAAACGATTACTCGTGAAACCACTTTTGACGCGGTTTTGATTTATTCGCAATCCGCGTATAGCGCGATTAATAAAGCACATCGCAAGAACCGCACGGCTAAGCCATCGGCCGTGGCAATGAAAATCGTTCAAAAGCACGCCGATTAGCCACTTATTCGCAAGAAAGCGACGCATGATGCTACGCCCGTTCAAACACCTTAATTAGCCCAAAACGCGGCATTTGGAAGTTCTAAATTTCCAATTGACCCAACCCCCGAACCTCTCTATATCGTCGTCAATTCGTTGATCGGGGGAGCGGTTGACGAATGATCCCAGGGCGATACCACGCGGGCACACGTCGCCAATCGTCATTCACGCGCCAGCAGTCAAGGATTGACCCGGGGGCGGCGCCATGGATGTTCGGGGTCCGTGGAAGCAACAAAGCATCTAGCGGCACACATGTGCCGAATTGAGTCTTGTGCATGGGGTCCACGCGGCCGCATCGGGCGCGCTTGTCCCTGAAAAAAACCACTACTGGGGAACTACTCATGAAAGGTCGTTTAATCACCGTAGCCGCTGTTACGGCCCTGCTTACGCTGGCCGGAAGCGCGATCGCTACAGGCAATGGAAGCAATGCCAGCAACGGCAATACCGCTGCGCAAGCTGCGGGCAATCCTTATGCACCGAACTATGGCCATTCGTATCGCCATGGCGCCATTCCCACCCGTGAAGCTCACAGCAAGATGAAGCAGTACGCCGCGCTGCATGCAGCGACCGCGGCAGCCACCGGCACCGAGACGCTGAGCTATGGCGGCGGCATCGATGGCATCGGCGTCACCAGCGGCACACCCAAGGTGTACTTAGTGGTGTACGGCAGCCAGTGGGGCACATCGAGCACCGACGCCAACGGCAATATGACCCTTTCGGGCGACGCCAACGGCGCTGTGCCTTATCTGGAAAAGCTGTTCAAGGGCCTGGGCACCGGCAGTGAGCTTTGGTCCGGCACCATGACCCAGTACTGCGATGGCTCCAGCGTTTCATCGGGTGCCACTTCCTGCCCCAGTGGCGCAGCCCAGATCGGCTACCCCACCGGAGGAGCGTTCGCCGGCATCTGGTACGACAACTCCGTCGCTTCGCCGTCCAATGCCACCGCGGCACAGCTCGGCCAAGAAGCCGTCAACGCCGCCGCGCATTTCGGCAACACCACGGCAGCTTCCAACCGCTACGTGCAGTACGTGATCCTGTCGCCCACCGGCACGCACCCGGACGGTTTCAACACCTCCAGCGGCCAGTTCTGCGCATGGCATGACTACAACACCGATGCGGGCGTGAGCTCACCCTACGGCGACATCGCCTTTACCAACATGCCGTATGTCAGCGACATGGGCACCAGCTGCGGACAGAACTACGTCAACAGCGGTTCCGCCGGTACGCTCGATGGCTTCTCCATCGTGGAAGGCCACGAGTACGCCGAAACCATCACCGACCAGAACCCGGCCGGCGGTTGGACCAACCACACTGGCTCCAGCTACAACGGCCAGGAGAACGGTGACGAATGCGCATGGCTCAGCAGCGGCCAGGGCGCCAGCGCCAACGTGACGATGGGCAACGGCACCTACGCGATGCAGAGCACCTGGTCCAACGACACCAATCGCTGCGACATCTCGCATCCGATCGTCGGCGGCGGCAGCGGCGGTGGCGGCACACCCACGGCCAACTTCAGCTTCACCACCAGCGGCCTGACTGCCAACTTCACCGATAGCTCCACCGATAGCGGCGGCACCATTTCGTCGCACTCCTGGACCTTCGGCGACAACGGCACCTCCACCGCCACCAACCCGAGCCACACCTATGCGGCCGGCGGCACCTACAGCGTGACCGAGACGGTGACCGATAGCGTCAGCGGCAAGAACAGCAGCAAGACCTCGTCGGTAACGGTAAGCAGCGGCGGTGGCGGCGGTAGCCAGCTCATCGTCAACCCGGGCTTCGAAACCGGTGCTGCCACGCCGTGGTCGATGAGCTCCGGCGTGCTGTGCAGCAACAGCGGCTGCAGTGGTGAAACCGCCCATGGTGGTACCTGGTTCGCATGGCTCGACGGCTATGGCAGCGCCCATACCGACACCGTCTCGCAACAGGTTGCCATTCCGAGCGGCAAGACCTCGGCCACGCTGACGTTCTACCTGCACATCGACACGGCGGAGACGACCACCACCACCGCGTACGACAAGCTCAACGTGCAGGTACTCAACAGCAGCGGCACCGTGCTGAAGACGCTGGCCACTTACTCCAACCTCAACAAGGGAACGGGTTACACCCAGCGCAGCTTCGACCTGAGCGCCTATATCGGCCAGACCGTGACCATCAAGTTCACGGGCACCGAAGACAGCTCGCTGCAGACCTCGTTCGTGCTGGACGACGTCAACTTGAACGTGCAGTAAGAAGTGGGGGCACGGTGGGCTTTCGAGCTCGCCGGCCAAAATGGAGACGGGGCTGCGAAAGCAGCCCCGTTTCTTTTTCTCTTCTAGGGTTCAGTGCGCCCCAGCACCAATCGATGACTGGCCAGGAAACCACCCACCAAATGCGCCACCTCGTCTGGCGCATCCAGCGTGGCGAAGTGCGTCGAGTCGAGAACATGCACTTCCGCCTGAGGTGCATCGCGCAGATAGGCCTTGGCTCCAGGCGTCGTGAAAAACTGATCGCGCTTGCCCCATAGCACCAGCACCGGCACTTTCAACTTGCGCAGCGTCGCCTGCCATTGCGGATAACGACCCACATTAGTCCCGTAGTCGAACCAGAGGTCACTGCGGGCTTCAGCCACGCCCGGCCGCTGCGCCGCCGCAACCATCTGAAGCGAAGCGTCGAGGCCGGCATGATCTTCATCCTCCCAGCCGACCGCCTGCGGATAGGTCATCGACTTGATGTAGTTGATGCGCCGCTGATCGATAGCCGGATTGCGCCTCACCCAGTGACGCCGCAACTCGCCGTTCGGATCCTGCGCCGAAGGAAAGCCATCCAGGTGAATCACGCCGTTCTGCACGATGATGGCCGTAACGGCCTCCGGGTGGGTGCTGATCAGGCGGAAACCCACCGGCACGCCATAGTCCTGCATATACAGGCCATACCGCTCGATGCCGCGCGCCTTCAGGAAATCCGCAACGGTCTGCGCGAGGTGGTCGAAGGTGTAACGGTAAGCGTCACGGCTGGGTGCATCGGAGTAGCCAAAGGACGGATAGTCCATCGCGATGACATGCACCCGCTGGTGTGCAGCGATGTTCTCCATCACCTTGGCATACATGATGGAGGACAGCGGGTTGCCATGCAGAAAGACCACGGTTGGATCGGTGGGGTTGCCTGCTTCACGGTAGAAGATATGCAGGCCATCCACCTCCTGCCATCCTTCGCGAAGAGATGACCCCTCTGCCGCGGTAGCGGCGGTACAAAAGGCCAGCAACGACAGCAACAACGCAAACAGCTTCATGAGCTCTCCAGCAAGATGTCAGACTTCGCATCGCCGCCATGTCGGCGGGCCGAATACTGAACGGCGCGGCCACGAGTATTCGGTGACCGACGAGCGCCGTGAAGTGATGTTTTTTCACGGCAGCATGAATGCCATTCAATCCACGGGACGAACGGATGCGCTACGTACTACCGCCCATGCACACCCTGCGCACCTTCGAAGCGCTCAGCCGGTTGCGCAGCTTCACGGTTACCGCTGAAGAACTGCATCTGACCACAAGCGCGGTCAGTCACCAGATCCGCGCGATCGAATCGTTCTATGCAACCAAGTTGTTCCGGCGCAACCGGCACGATGTCTCATTGACGCCGGCAGGCGAGAAGCTATTGGAGGTTGTCCAGGGCTTCCTGCAGCAGCTGTCGTCCCTTGGCGAATCCCTGCGCACCCAGGACCCTCACCGTCTTTCCGTGACGGCGCCGCCCTCGCTGGTCAGCCGCTGGCTCATGCCGCGACTCGGCGACTTTCTCAGAGCGTATCCGGAGGTCGACTTCAAGCTCCACGCCACACTCACGCTGATCGACCTCGACGCCGAGCAGGCCGATGTCGCCGTCCGCTACGGCGACGGCCGCTGGCCCGGGCTGCACAGTGAAAAACTTTTCGACGAACAGATCTTTCCCGTCGCGTCGCCCACATATGTCGCCCGGGCGAAGCTGCATAAATCATCGAAGCTCAAAGGCTGCACCTTGCTGCGCGACGACTTTCAATCATGGGAGCGCTGGGGCGAAGCGACCGGAGAGAATCTGGATGCGTCAGCGTGGGGGCCTGTCTACAGCGACTCCGCATTACTGCTGCAAGCCACCGAAGCCGGCCATGGTGTGGCGCTGGGCCGAAGCGTGCTGATCGCCGACGCCATCGCGGCCGGCGCGCTAATAAGAATAGGCAAGCGGGCGATCAGCGCACCGGGCTCGTATTACCTGGTGTCACCCACGCGCAAAGGCGAAGCCGCTCAGGCAACCGCATTTCGACGCTGGTTGACGGAGCAGGCAGGCCGCTGAATAAATCACGTCGCTTGTAGCGGCCGTCAGAGCGACGGCTTCACTGCCCGCAAAAGCCTGTCTACATCACCCCTCCCCATGCCGAGGTGTTTTATGGAAATCCGTCAGCCCGTCCCACCCTTCACTGCCGAAACCGCCGCGCAAAAAGTGCGGCTGGCCGAAGATGCCTGGAATAGCCGCGACCCCGAGCGGGTTTCGCTGGCGTATTCGCCAGACACGCACTGGCGCAACCGAGCCGAGTTCATCGACGGCCGCGAAGCGGCCAAAGCCTTTCTCGAGCGCAAGTGGAATCGCGAGCTGGACTATCGGCTGATCAAAGAACTATGGGCGCATGACGGGCGCCGCATTGCTGTGCGGTTTGCCTACGAATGGCACGACGATGCCGGCCAGTGGTATCGCAGCTATGGCAACGAGAACTGGGAGTTCAACGACGCGGGGCTGATGACCCATCGTCACGCCTCCATCAATGACCGGCCCATCCCCGTATCGGAGCGCAAGTTTCACTGGCCTCACGGGCGCCGCCCGGATGACCACCCGGAGCTGAGTTCTTTCGGATTCTGAGAGGCACGCGAAAGCCTGGAGGCGAACGCGCCGCACTACTCAACCCACACGATCGCGTTGGTGAATCAGAAGAGCCCTGCAACTTACTGCAAGGGCTCTTGATGCCCGACTGGCAGCGACGCATTCAAGCGAGGCAACACCGCCGTATTCTGCGAAGCCGAAATACGCCATCGACCATCGCGGCGCTGATATACGTGCTTCAAGCGGGTCAGCAGCACACCCGGTGAAGTAGCGACTATGCCAGGCGGCAAGGCATGAAACTGCGTCACGCGGACGTCCGCATCGACAATGGCAACGTCTGCGCCGGCAAACTGGATTCGCCGCACTTTGCTTTCAAAGTGGCTGCCTTTGAACGGACCGGCAAAGATCTCGCCGTGGCGATCGCGAATCGCCGCGGGGTCATGCATGATGCCGCCGAGAATATTGATGGACTCACCCTCCGGCCAGTATTCGCTCGCCCACATCACGGCATCGGCGGTATTCCATGCCTGTGCGAGGCGTTCGAGCGACTCCCGTAGCGGCCGTTCGTCCAGCTCAACCGCATCGCTGGGTGCGGCACGCGAAAAAACCATGGCGCTTGCCGCAACGATGGATGAGAAGTACCTGCCTATCATGAGTGATCTCCCGATGACTCGTTGATGATGCAGATGACAGGGATAACGGCACGACCTACGCCCCAGGTTGTGGTGCAGGGACAGCATGCCGCTATCAACCACCTTGCCCGACTATGGCATGAAGCGCTTGCCGACAGCTGACGCACAACCGGTATTCAACAGATTGCCAGCCGGGTCGAAGAACTCGACCGTCGCCTGCGGCGTGGTGAATGCATTCGGGCCGGGTCCCATCACGATGGTCTGGGTGATCTTCTGTGTCTTGGCCAGCGCGCCATTCATCGTGATGAAGGCGAGTGTGGACGCCGTGTACTGCTTTTTGTGGCGAACATGGCTCCATACGCCGTGGCCCGGACCGCGTACCGCTGGATAGAACAGCGGGTTGGCGGTGGACTCGGTCACGGTTCCACCGTCAGCGAACGTGAGCAGGGAATAGAACGGCGCGCCGATCGGTGCGCCCGATTGGCAGTTATGCAGAGTGACCTGCACCTGCCACGTCCCGGTCAGGCCGTCTGAGTCCTCCCCGTCGTCCGACGCATAAGCCACCGCGCTCGAAGCGCATGCCAGAACGCACGCGCCCATCCAGGCCAGCGCGGTAGGTGTAACCCGATATTTCGTGATCATGATCGTTCTCCGCTGAGTGATGTTCGATAGCCATGAAGCCGGGGCTTCATGGTCGATTTCCCTGTGTCTCGCTTGCGAAGCGAGAACCCACCCTGTGCCGATTGATCCACGGCGTTACTTGCCCTGCGTCCATGCCATTACGTCATCGCAGTGTCTTTATGGCACTTTAGTGCCACGAACGGTAATGCTAGAATTTGGGCATGTCAATCTCCAAAACGGATAGTTTTTCGGCGGCGGGACTGCGCAAAGGCCGTGCCAACCAGAAACAGCGCACGCGACGCACGCTGCTGGAAACTGCTGCTGCACTGATTGCAAAAGGCGAGCGCCCAACCGTTACCGAGGTAGCGGATGCCGCGGGAATTTCCCGGCGCACCGCCTATCGCTACTTCCCCACGCAAGTGAAGCTGATGACAGAAGCGGCGCTCGAAGGCTTGCGCCCGTCGATGGAGTCCGCAATCAACGACGCGCCACCGGGCACCACCAGCGGTGCGATCGAAACGCGCGTGGATGCGCTGGTGGAACAGATGCAACGCCTGGCGCTAGCCAACGAAGCACTGCTGCGCACGATGATTCATGAAACCGTGCTGCATGCACCGAGCGATACCCAGCCGCGAGGCTCGCGCCGGGTCGAATGGATTGAAGCGGCCATCCAACCGTTACGCGCACGCCTTGGCCCGGCTGCCTACGCGCGCCTGGTGTCGGGGTTGTCGCTCGTCGTCGGTATCGAAGCGCTGCTGGTGCTGCGCGACATCCGGGGCTTGTCAGGCACGCAAGCGATACAGGTCAGCCATTGGATGGCGCGCGCCTTGCTCAAGCAGAGCCTTGCCGATCGTCAAGCCGAGCAGCGCCGTGCGCGCAGCAAGCGGCGTGGTAGCAGCGAGTCGTAGCTGGCGCAACGCAGGGCACCGGCACGTCACGAAGCAAGGCGCGCTCGCGCCACGTTAATCGCCCTGCCCTGCGCGTGAGAAAACGCGTGCTTCTTTGGCGCCGTTAGGCACGCACTATCGCGATACCAAGTGCCGCCAGCGGCGCAATCGTCTCTTCCGGCGTATCCGCTTCCACCACGATGGTGTTGGCCGCCGTGGCTTGCGCAATCACATACGGCGACGCCGCATTGATCTTCTCTGCCGAGGCCAACACCACAACCTCCGCCGCGCGTGCGACCAAGGCACGTTTGACGTAAGCCTCTTCCAGATCACCGGTGCTCAAGCCCGCGGTGGGATGCACGCCGGTGACGCCCATGAAATACACATCGGCGCGAATGTGGTTGATGGCTTCGATCGCCGCCGCGCCAACGGCGACGACGGAGTGTTTGAACAGTCGGCCGCCGATCATCACCACCTCGATACCAGGGTGACTCACCAACTCGACCGCGATGCTCGGGCTGTGCGTGACTACCGTGGCCTGCAAAGTGGCAGGCAGATGCCGCGCCAGCTGCACGCAGGTGGTGCCGCCATCAATGATCACGACCTGCCCCGGCAAAATCAGCTCCGCTGCCTTGCGCGCGATGGCCGACTTGGACTCCGTGCTGATCTGCTTGCGGTGCGCGAAATCCGCAGCGGCCGGCGACGACGGCAAAGCGCCGCCATGCACCCGCTGCAACAACCCTTCCGCCGCCAGCTCACGCAGGTCGCGGCGGATGGTGTCTTCGGAAACACCGTACTCCTCGCTCAGGGACTTGGCGATGACCTGCCCGTCCCGCTTGAGCGCGGCAAGGATGGCTTGCTTGCGATGGCTGGTCAGCATGGCGTATGCACGAAATTCATTGACTTTGCACGAAAATGCACGATACGGTATTTGGCACTCCCTGACAACGCTGATTTGCGCCATGTCCCCGCGACGCCGCCTACCGACTCCCTCCCCTGCTCACAGGGGAGGGTTGGGGAGGGGTAAGTACTTGAGAAAGCGCGACTGGCGAGTCTGTCTCAAGAGCTCACCCCCTCCCAACCTCCCCCTGCGAGCACGGGGAGGAGCAGAAGGCTCAAACCCGGGATTCCATGCGACCCATGCCCTACCAAGAGCCGCCACCATGACCCAAACCGCCGAGCGCGTCCGCGTGATTGAAAGCCAGGTGCTTTCCAACGACTGGTACCTGTTGAAGAAAACCATCTTCGACTTCCGCCGTGCCGACGGCACTTGGCAACGCCAGCAGCGCGAAACCTACGACCGCGGCAACGGCGCCACCCTGTTGCTGTACCACCCCGCGCAACGGCGCGTGGTACTCACCCGCCAATTCCGCTTCCCCGCTTTCGTCAACGGCCACGACGGCATGCTGGTGGAAGCCCCCGCCGGCCTGCTCGACCAGGCCACGCCCGAACAGCGCATCCGCGCCGAGGTGGAGGAAGAAACCGGCTACCGCGTGGGCGAAGTGCGCAAAGTGTTCGAAGCCTTCATGAGCCCAGGCTCGGTCACCGAGAAACTGCACTTCTTCGTCGCCGAATACGACGCGAGTTTGAAAGTAAGCAACGGCGGCGGCCTCGAAGCCGAAGGTGAAGACATCGAAGTGCTAGAGCTGCCCTTCGACGACGCGCTAGCCATGGTCCGCCGCGGCGAGATCGTCGACGGCAAAACCATCATGCTGCTGCAGTACGCTGCCATCCACCTCTTCCCCGCGAACGCAGGCGCGCCATGACGCCACAACTCATCCTTATCGCCGGCCCCTACCGCAGCGGCACCGATGGCGACCCCGACAAGATCGCGCGCAACCTGCAAGCGCTGGAACGCGCCGCGCTCACCGTCTACCAGCGCGGCCACGTGCCGGTGATCGGCGAATGGTTGGCCCTGCCGCTAGCACGCGAAGCCGGCTCCACCACACCCGGCGACGCCATCAGCGAAGCTTTTCTCTACCCGGTTGCGCATCGCCTGCTGCGCCGCTGCGATGCCGTGTGGCGGATTGAAGGTGCATCCAAAGGCGCGGATGAAGATGTGCGCGTGGCGACGGAGTTGGGCTTGCCGGTGTATCGCGCGTTGGACGAGTTGCCAGCGTAGTGCCGATGCGTTGGCAATGGACGCATACCATTGCAACTAATCGCGGCTGACGCATCGCACGCTGGATATATGAGGCGCGAGCCAAGGGGCTAAACGCCCCTGACCCGCTGACCATGATCGGCGCCTAGAGCCGGCCATGGCTGCGCGCGAAGATACGGGAGAGCGCGAAACGTATCTTTTATGCATCTCACAGTTGGCGCATTGCTTCCGCTTCAAACATGCAGATGTCGGAATAGCGCCACATCACAAAGTGACGTAGCTCACATGCATGGCAGAGACACCCCACGCGCAGATCATCGATCCCACCTGCGCCAATGCTTCGCGAGTGCAAGACTGCGGCTTGTCGTTACCTGTTTCACTCATGTCCCATAAACCGGTAACGACCGCGACGAAGCAGTAGAGACGCGAGCCAAGGGTGCAGCAACACCCCTGACCCGCTAACCACAACCGACTAAGTAGGAGTTGATCATGGCTAACAGCGATGATACGGCACACGCACGCACGTATCTCCCCTCTGCCACCCCACCGCACCGTCCGCAATGGACGACAAAGCGAGTGGAAAATTCTGTCGCTTCACGACACGCGAGACCTATCGGCAGGTTGAACGCAGCGAGCGCGCTGCGTGGGCCGCTCATTGACTAAAGCCTGAGAGGATGTGGTTTCGTCGTGTGTTGAAAACGGCGCGGGGCAGCTTTGCGGCGGCAAACGCAGGGGTGTCTCGCGCCGCCTAGCAGCCGGCAGCAAACTGCAACCGGGCAACTTCGCAACAACTACTGGCGTATCTGCATAGCAGGACCGGCCGGCTCGATCTGCTGGTTCTGCCCCT
Organism: Dyella sp. OK004; assembly: GCF_900114495.1. Taxonomy (GTDB): domain Bacteria; phylum Pseudomonadota; class Gammaproteobacteria; order Xanthomonadales; family Rhodanobacteraceae; genus Dyella_D. The sequence continues at coordinate 431,841 of NZ_FOZI01000002.1, forward strand.
GCGCTTGATTTTGCACTTGACTCTGCGCCTGCACCGATTGCTGTTGTATAGCCCACTCCCAAGCCGCACTGCTTTGCTCTACCGAAGTGTTGACTGCCTGAGCAGTATCAACACTGGCGTGTCGGTCAAAGAAGTGATCACGCACGCCAGGCGGACGCTGTACGGCCCATGCACGACTCGCATTGTCACTGAGCGCCACTTGATCGATCCGCTGCAGACCCTCCGCTTGCGCGGCGGCAGTCAAGGCAGCCGCCAGATTGTGGCTGTACTGGTCCGGAGTACGTCCCTGCTGCGTATCCAATCGAAACACGTGTTCGCGCGCCTGAAGATAGAGCGCATTGCCGGGATGTGAAGGATCGTCCAGACGCGCCGGGGACTGCTGCGTGTTTTGCGCCTGTGTGCTTGCCTGTTCCTCAAGCCGAGCATGGATCTGGCGCGTGGTCGCCGGACCCACAATGCCGTCTGGCATCAGATCGTTGGCTTGTTGAAAGGACTCGACAGCCGCCTTTGTTCCAGGGCCAAAGTGGTGATCGACCTGCAAGGACCTGCCGTGCAAGTCTGAGTAGCCCAGCTGGTTCAGCTGCGTCTGCAGTTCTCCAACGGCGTCGCCTCGCGCGCCTTGTCGAAGTACTCCACCATCGCCGTGTTGTCTCGCAGAGGCGGGAGGCGCTGCATGATTGCGCGCATCGAACGCTGGATCGAAAGGTGTCACGCCATGCGATTTCTGGTGATCCAGAACAAACTTCTCGTACGCATCGACGTACGGCATGACGTGCTTCCGTGAAAGGGCAAGGCCGCCGTACTCAGATGCCGGGCCGTCATGGTGGTACTTGTATATGTACTCTTCACCCTTTCCGCGCGACGACGCAATTGCCGCGTTGTCTTTGTAGTGCGCCACCAGTGCTTCCGCTTGTTTGGTGATGTCACCACGGTTGCTGTCGTCAATGCCGTAGCTCGCAGCCGTCCTGTCTACAAACTGACCTAGCCCATAGGCCGTTGTGGTGCCGGCGGCCGCGTCCGGATTGAATCCTGACTCTACGCGTGCAATGGCCAGTACATAGGCGGTCTGGTGGGGCGTCAGGCCACCACGTTCCGACGCGGAAACGATGGCGTCGATAACACGCGACTGCACTTCTGGGCTGGCGTCACCTGCAATTCGTGAATTGCCCGCCAACCGTCCTGGCGAATGATCGATCGGATCGTTGTAGTAACTGCTATCGATGATCTGATCGTCTCTGTAGGCAAGCTCCCGGCGCTGGATCATGGACTGATAGATTTCGTTGTCCGTCATTGCTCGTCTCCTTCCAATGGATACGTTTCTTTATCAAGGAATGAACTGCATCTTCGGCCGCCCCAACCCCAGTTTTTTGGATAACGCGCGGTATTCCTTGTTGTTCGGATACTGCTGATGCGCCTCTGGCAGCGATGCGTCAGTCAAAATGACGGGATCGCTATGTGTGAGTAGCTTTCCGTCCTCGGTATAGAGATGGAACCATTCACAGAATTCGCAGCCGATTGGCAGCTCGCCGTACTGAACGACGAAATACGGTGTGTTGTCCTTAGCCATTGAGCAGGCAAGACCCACCCCTGTGTAGCTAGACATGCCCTTGGGCTTGTCGAGGGCAACGGACTTTCCATCCTTTGTCTTGAGCGTCAGAGTTGTCTTCGTGCAATCCACGCTATCTGCGCTGCATTGCAGAGTCACCTCAGAGCTACCACAGGACTTCGTCACAACCGGGCCAGATTTATTTCCGCTCATCGTTGCCGGTCCATTCGCGGCGCATGCCACGGACATAAAGCACATCGCAAGCAAAAGTGCGTACGAACCCTGCTTCACCATCCCATCTCTCCTTGTAGTGATTTCCCAGATGGCTCAACTGCGTTGCTGCATCAAGCAAGCAGCGCAGATGACTTCCTTCCATCTTCCCGAGTTGCTCTGAGGCCCCATCCCCAACCAGACCATAGTCCCGATATCCCCGTGCCAGCAATCAGACCTGTCCCTCCGAATGAGCGCGGTCTCAAAACGAATGCGCAGAGGCGAAATCAATCCCCAGGTTGAAAGTGGCAAAATCAACCTGTGAGTTGAAAATGTTCGGTCTGGTGACCCACCGTTATGCGACGGATGTCGCGCGCGCCTTTCCGAGTATCTGCCCCAATGAAAAAGCCCCGCATCGCGGGGCTTTTTCATATCGCGCAACCGAACCGACTCAGGCAAACGGATCATCCAACACAATCGTGTCATCACGATCCGCGCCGGTAGCGACCAGCGCCAAACGGCAACCCGACAGCTCTTCCACCGCACGCAGGTAAGCACGCGCCGCGGCCGGCAGCTTGTTCCAATCACGGATGCCGGCAGTCGACTCTTCCCAACCCGGGAATTCGAGGTAGACGGGTTTGCACTCCGCCCAGCCATCGGCATCCAGCGGCGCCAACTCACGACGCTTGCCGCGATATTCGTAGGCGATGCAGACTTTGATGCTGGGCAGGCCGTCGAGTACGTCGAGCTTGGTGATGGCGAGACCGTTGATGCCGTTGATCTGCACGGCGCGCTTGAGGGCGACGAGGTCGATCCAGCCGCAGCGGCGCGGGCGGCCGGTGCTGGCGCCGAATTCGTTGCCGATTTTGCGCAGGCGCTCGCCCATCTCGTCGTTCAACTCGGTGGGGAACGGGCCGCTACCGACGCGGGTGGCGTAGGCCTTGCAGATGCCGAGTACGTAGTCGATGTCGCCCGCGCCCACGCCGGTGCCGGCGAGTGCGCCGCCGACGGTGGTGTTGGACGAGGTGACGTATGGGTAGGTGCCGTGGTCGATGTCGAGCAGCGCGCCCTGGGCGCCTTCATACAGGATGTGGCCGCCTTCCTTGCGCACGTCGTGCAGGATGGTGGCGACGTCGTCGACCATCGGGCGGATGAAGTCGCCATAGGCGAGCGCGTCGTCCAGCACCTGCTGGTAGTCGACCGCCTCGGCCTTCAGCCACTGGGTGAGGATGAAGTTGTGGTATTCCACGGCGGCCTTGATCTTCTCGGGCAGCTCGTGCGGGTACATGAGGTCGGCGACGCGGATGGAACGGCGGGCGACCTTGTCCTCGTACGCGGGGCCGATACCGCGGCCGGTGGTACCGATAGCGGACTTGCCGGCGGCGATTTCGCGCGCCTTATCCACGGCGATGTGGTACGGCATGATCAGCGGGGTAGCGGGACTGATCTTGAGGCGCGGACGCACGCTGACGCCCTGCGCTTCGAGCTCTTCGATCTCCTGCTTGAGCGCGGCCGGCGACAGCACGACGCCGTTGCCGATCAGGCACAGCGCGTCGTCGCGCAGGATGCCCGAGGGGATCAGGTGCAGCACGGTCTTTTTGCCCTTGATCACCAGCGTGTGGCCGGCGTTGTGGCCGCCCTGGAAGCGCGCCACGGCTTTCACCTGTTCGGTCAGCAGGTCGACGATTTTGCCTTTGCCTTCGTCGCCCCATTGCGCGCCAAGGATTACGACTGACTTACCCATGATCTTTCTCGCTCATTTGACTAGGCCCCATCGGGAGGCCGGAGTGATGTGAAAACAAAAACGTGTGGCGGCGGCGCGTCAATGCACCAGTTGCAGAAACAGCAGGCCAGCCACCATGGCTACCGCGCCGAAAATCCGCAGGCGGCGCGGCTCCATCTTCAGCGCCTCGCGCACCATGCTTTGCCAACCGCGCGGCGCGGCGAAGAGCACCAACCCTTCGATCACCAGCACCAGACACAAAGCAGCGGCGAGATCATGTGACATCGACAGTGACCGTTTAGCGTTTGCTGTTGCCGTCGTTGAAATAACGCAGGAATTCCGAATCTGGCTTGAGCACCAGCACGCCCTTGCCGTCTTCGAACGACTTACGGTACGCGCCCAGGCTTCGATAAAACGCGAAGAACTCCGGATCCTGTCCGTAGGCCTGCGCGTAGATCGCAGCGGCCTGAGCGTCGCCCTCGCCGCGCACCTTGGCGGCGTCGCGCTCAGCGTCGGCGATCAGCACCTGGCGCTGACGATCGGCGTCGGCCTGGATGGTTTCGGCGGCCTGCTGACCGGTGGAGCGCAGCTCGTTGGCCAGTTGCAGACGTTCGGCACGCATGCGCTTGTAGACGGACTCGCTCACCTCTTCCGGCAGATCGATGCGCTTGATACGCACGTCGACCACGGCAATGCCCAGGCTCTTGCGGGCGATAGCGTCGGTCTGCTTGCGCACACGCTCGGTGATGTCCTTGCGGCCGCCGGAGATCAGCTCCTGCAGGGTGCGCGTGTTGAACTCGAAGCGCAGCGCATCCTTCACGATGGGCGTGAGGCGGTTGGCAGCCTGCAGCTCAGAGCCGGCGGTGGCGCGGTAGTACTCGGCGTTGTCGGCAATGCGCCACTTCACATAGAAGTCGACGTTGACGCTCTTCTTCTCGGAGGTGAAGTAGCGCTCCGGCTGCGCCTCCAGGGTGAGGATACGGTTGTCGAACAGCAGTGCCTGCTGGATCAGCGGCAGCTTGAAGTGCAGACCAGGGGTGTCGCCGGTGCGCACAATGCGGCCGAACTGCAGCACGAGGGCGCTCTGCCCTTCATGCACTACGAACATGCTGTTGTAGCCGAGCAGCACGGCCAGCACGACGAGAATGCCTGCGAAGAATTTCATGGCTGCTTCTCCTTGCCGGTGGTGCTATCCACGTTGCCGGACGACTGCATCACGGCCGGCAGATCTTTGGCGGCGGCGCGGTCAAGCGGCAGGTAGATCATGTTGCGGCCGCCGGTGCCGTCCAGCACCTTGGGATTGTTGGACATCACATCCTCGACGGTTTCCAGCCACAGACGGCGGCGGGTGACCTCTGGTGCAGCGTGATACTCCTTGAGGATCAGGTTGAAACGGCTGGCATCACCGGTGGAGCGGGCCACGCGCTCGGCGCTGTAGCCTTGGGCCTGCGCGGCGATGCGCGCGGCCTCACCACGAGCCACCGGCACGACCTGACTGGCGTAGGCGCGGGCCTTGTTCTCGGTGCCCTGCTTGTCTTCGCGTGCGGCGTTGACGTCGTCGAAGGCGTCCTTCACTTCCTGCGGCGGCGACACGTTCTGGAAGCTCACGTCAGTGACGGAGAGACCGGAGTCGTAGCTGTTGAGCGTGGCCTGCAGGATTTCGCGCGTCTGCTGTTGCAGCGTGTCGCGGGTCTGCGCGGCGGCGGCGGTCTGGGCGACCGCGGCCTGAGCGGCAGCCACTGGAGCGGCGACGGTCGAGGCGGTGGCCGGTGTTGCGGTAACCGCTTCCACGCCCGGGCTGGTGAGGATGTTATCCATCACGTTGGCGCCCACCACCGAGCGCACGGCGGCCTCGGCGGCCTGGCGCAGGGTGTCTTCCGGCGCACCGCTGACGGAGAACAGATATTTGCGCGCGTCGGAGACCTGATACTGCACGTTGAAGTCGACCGAGATGATGTTCTCGTCGCTGGTCAGCATGCGGACCTTGTCAGAGACCGAACGGATCTCCGTCGTACTGACCTTGGCGACGGTCTCGATAGGACGCGGAAGCTTGAAATGGAAGCCCGGGCCCAACGTGCGCGAGTACTGCCCAAAGCGCAGCACCACGGCGGCCTGACGGGCATCGACGATCGTGTAGCTGCTCAGCAGCAGCGAGGCCAGCACCAAGGCGATGACGATGGTGAGTACGCCACCGGGGCCGCCGCCCAGTCTGGATAGGCGGGCTTTGATCTGCTTGAGCACATCGTCCAGACCCGGCTTGCCGCCGGTCGGGCGATTTTTGCCCCAGGGGTCGCGTTGCCCGTTATTACCGGGTTCGTTCCAGGCCATTGTCAGTCTCCTTGGGGCCGCTGGGAGGCCGGCAACATTGGCCGGAAAACACCTTGGTCGGAATAGGACATGGTGGCGAGTCGTGTCGTGGCAAGGTGTCGCCCGGCACGGAAGCGGCACAAACAGCGGCCATTCTATCAGACGAGGCAGGGGGAGTCCTGTCGACTGGGCGGGGTTGGTGGTGTGATTGGGTGTGGGATGGAGGCTATTAGGTCGGTGATACCTGGACGGATTTCCACAAGGGCTTACCCCCTCCCAACCTCCCCCTGCTCGCAGGGGGAGGAGCTAAGAGCTTGCGCCTACTCCCTCCCCTGCTTGCGACGCAAAGCTAGTCCTGTGGGACAGGTGAGGGCTGGGGAGGGGTAAACCCTTGAGCCCCCAGTCCAAGCTTCAAACCACTTACACCTGCTCAACAGGCCCGAGTAACTCACTCAACAGCGCAGCCTCCGCCGGGCTGCCACCACTAAGTGGCGCAATCACACTGCGGGGCGCATCGATGCGCAGCAGCCAACCTTCTTCATCAACGTTCTCGCTGGCAATCGCACCAGCGGCTTTGAGACGAGCATGCAGGCGGCCAGCGGTGAGCGGCAAACGCAGCTCGGATTGCACGCGTTCGCCGCCAAGCAATTCGCCCAGGGCCTGGCGCAATAGATCAAGGCCGACGCCAGTGGCGGCGGAGAGCCATACGGTGACCGGACGGCCCTCGGCATCGCGATCGATACGCGGCTCGGTGCCGGCGAGGTCGATCTTGTTCATCACGCGCAGCTGAGGCACGTCGCCGGCGTCGATTTCATCGAGCACTCGGTCGACCACGCGATGGAGATATTCCCGCTCGTCATCGGCGGCATCGCTGACATGCAACAGCAGGTCGGCGTCGCGCGCTTCGGCGAGCGTGGCGCGGAACGCGGCGACGAGGTCATGCGGCAGTTCGCGGATGAAACCCACAGTGTCGGCCAGCACGGCCGGGCCGCAGCTGAGGTCGTCGAGCTTGCGCACGGTGGGATCGAGCGTGGCGAACAGCAGATTGGCGGCGAACACCTCACCGGAAGTCAGCGCATTGAACAGCGTGGACTTGCCGGCATTGGTGTAGCCCACCAGGGCCACACGCGGCACCGTGTTGCGCAGGCGTGCGCGACGTTGCTGGCCGCGCTGCACCTGCACTTTCTCCAGGCGCTTGGTGAGCATCTTCACGCGCTCGGCGAGCAGGCGGCGGTCGGTTTCCAGCTGGGTTTCGCCGGGACCGCGGTTGCCGATGGCACCGCCGCGCTGGGCGTCCAAGTGAGTCCAGCCACGCACCAGGCGGGTGGCGATGTGCTTGAGCTGGGCCAACTCCACTTCCAGCTTGCCTTCGTGCGAGCGGGCGCGCTGGGCGAAGATGTCCAGGATCAGGCCGGCGCGATCGACCACGCGGACTTTCAGATGTTTTTCGAGGTTGCGCTCCTGCACCGGTGACAGGATGTGGTCGACCAGCACCAGGTCGGCCTCCAGCGCGCTCGCCATCTCGGCCACTTCGTTGGCCTTGCCGCTGCCGATGTAGTAGCGCGGATTGGGATCTTCCACGCGGGCCGCAATGCTCCCCAGCACTTCGGCACCGGCGGATTTCACCAGCTCGGCGAATTCTTCGGCGCGGCGCGCGGTGTCGCCTTCGCCACGGGTATGCGGGAGCACGAGTACGGCGCGCTCGCCTTTCTTTTGTCTATCGAACACTGCGCTGGGATGACCTATGCGAAGGGCCCCGGCATCGAACCGCGAGGCGGCCAAGGCGGAGCTGAAAGTGTAGTGGCACACGCCAAGCCGCAGGGCTTTCGCCCCGCGGCCTCTACCACATGGTCATTCCTGGCCCTGAATCAACCTTCCGTATCGGAAGTGCCCGGGGCATCGACGTGTCCGTCGTGGCCGTTGCCCATCCGCACGTTGCGGCTAGGTACCACGGTGGAGATGGCGTGTTTGTAAACCATCTGGCTGACCTGGTTGCGCAGCAGGACCACGAACTGGTCGAAGGACTCGATAGTCCCCTGCAGCTTGATGCCGTTAACCAGGTAGATGGCGACCGGGACGCGCTCGCGGCGCAATGCGTTCAGAAATGGATCTTGCAATGACTGCCCTTTGGACATTTTATGGTTCTCCCCTCGCAACGGACGGGCCGGAGAAAAGACGCAGCAGCGTCCCGGCCCAAGGCGCAGGAATATTAACCACTTTTAAATCGTTGATGAAAGGGCATTTGCATGGCGGAAAGCCGCTGTGCGACCGGTTTGTGAAGACGATGCAAAGACCCGAGCCATCGCCATCCTACAGGGGCTTTCCCAAGAACAGGCTCAACGCGTCGGTTGCGCGCTCCTCCAAACCCGGTCGGTCGGGATCGAATGTACGGGCGTCCAGCTCGCTGCGCAGCCACGTGATCTGGCGCTTGGCGAGCTGGCGGGTGGCGAACACGCCGCGGTCGCGAAATTCGGCGGTGCCGGTCAGGCCATCCAAATGTTCCCAGGCCTGGCGATAGCCCACGGCGCGGATGGCCGGCAGGTCGGCATGCAGATCGCCGCGCGCTCGCAGGCGGCGCACCTCGTCCAGAAAACCTTGCGCCAGCATCGCGTCAAAGCGATCAGCGATGCGCGCGTGCAGCGGCGCCCGGTCGGTCGGCAACAGCGCCAGCTTGAGCACTCGCCAGGGAAAGCGTTCGCCATTGCCGCCTTGTTGCTGCTCCGAGAGCGGGCGGCCGGTGAGTTCGATCACTTCGAGCGCGCGCTGGATGCGCTGGGCGTCGTTGGAACCGATGCGCGCAGCAGCAGCAGGGTCGTGCTGCCGGAGGCGCTCGTGCAGCGCCGACCAACCGAGTGTGCTCGCCTCTCCCGTCAGTCGCTCACGGATGGAGGCATCGGCCTCCGGCAGGCTCGAGAGCCCCCTATGCAGCGCGCGGAAATACAAACCCGTGCCGCCCACCAACAGCGGCACCCTGCCCCGCGCCGTGATGGCCTGCATCGCTGCCAGCGCGTCGATACGGAAATCCGCGGCCGAGTACGGCTCCGCCGGATCGCGGATATCGATCAGGGCGTGGGGATAGCGCGCCAGCGTGGCGGCATCCGGCTTGGCGGTGCCGATATTCATGCCGCGATAGACCAGCGCGGAATCCACGCTCACCAACTCCACCGGAAAGCGCTCGCTCAGCGCACAAGCCAATGCCGTCTTGCCCGAGGCGGTCGGTCCCATCAGGAAAATGGCGGGGTGACGCGAGTCGGCAGACATCAGGGCTCTCGGAGGGGCTCAAGGTGACGCCGAGTGTCAGGCTGTCACAAAGGACGGAATCTAGATTTGGCTCAACCACGCCGCATAGGCGGAATGGGCACGTGCCTTGCTTCGTATTTTGAACGAGAATCCAGAGGTCTTCCACGACGACCCCGTGATTTGGTTGTCCGACGAAGCTGATTGAGGTTTTGGGGGAATGAAGTGAGCAGACGCAAGTACATGGCGGCCGACCCTGGCGAGCATACCGGCGCTCCGTCATCCGGGGCGGCGGTCAAGCACGCCAAAGACAGCGACGCCACCAAGCCGCCGATGTGGCACAAGGACAATCCGGGGTTCTGGCTGGCCGTGTGCGTCGCTCTGAGCGCGGTGTTCGCCGTGGTCTATACCGCGTTGCGCTGACCACGCCACATTTCACAACCACCCGGGTGCTGCCGGGTGTGACAGTGCCGAATCTCCTGCGGCTTCACTGAGACAGTTTGCATACCGATGGCCTCGCTCTTCGCGAGGCCGTGCTGTTTATGGGCACAGGAAAAAAAGCAGGCCCTCGAAAGGGCCTGCCAGGGAACCTCACATCAGGCCCGGCTTACTTCGCCGGCACGCCCAGCTCTTTGAGCAGATGCGGCGCCGGGTAGACCTTGTCCATCAGCCAGCGCATGTAGCGCATGTCCACATGGATGGCGCGCTTGTAGCGTGGATCGAACATCCAGCTGGCGCTCACCGCCTCCCAGTTGCTATCGAAGTTGAGACCGACCAGCTCGCCCTTGGCGTTGAGCACCGGCGAACCTGAGTTGCCACCGGTGGTGTCGAGGTTGCTAAGGAAGTTGACCGGCATGACGCCGGACTTCGCGTCCAGATAACCCTTGTAGTCGCCCTTGGCGATGGCGTCGAGCAAGGGCTTAGGTGCGTCAAACGGTTCTTCGCCGGTGTTTTTCTCCACGATGCCTTCGGTGCTGGTCAGCGGCGCGTAGCTCACCGCATCGCGCGCCTTCAGCGGCGTGACCTTGCCGTAGCTCACGCGCAGGGTGGAGTTGGCATCAGGATAGACCGCACGCCCCTGCTGCTCGCGGTAGGCGATCAGTGCTTGCATGTAAGCCGGGCGCAGGCGCAACAGATCGCCCTCGCGCGATTTGCGTTGTTCGTCGATGCGCAGCAGCGCAGGCTGCAGCTGGGCGGCGAGCTTGAGTAGGGCGTCGTCGGACTTGGCCAGCTCGGCGGATGCCGCTTTCAGCCAGTACAGGCGTTGCGCTTCGTCACCGAGCTTGGTGGCGTCGTAGACGCGATCCAGCGTGGCGGCGAGTTCCGCCGGCGTGCGGCCGAAGGCAGCATCGAATTCGGGCAGACGCTGCGCATCAGGCAATTGCTGGTAGCGCATGAGCAACGCGGTCAACAGCCGCTTCTCCACCGTCGGGTCGTAGCGGCGCTGCACCTGACGCAGCATGCCGGCGATCAGGTCTTCGTCGCGCTGCTGGAAACCGGTTTCGCGCTGTGCGTCCGGCTTGGCGCGTTCGTAGGTGAGGCGCTGCAGGTTGATGGCCGAGCGCATCAGCTGTGTCTGCGATTGCATGAGTGCGAACAGCAGGTCGCGCTCGCGGGTCGCGTTGCCTTCAGCGATCACTTTTGCGGCGGCCGCGATCTCGGGGTTCAACGTTTTCACACTGGGCTGCTTGTCGAGCCATGCAAGCATGGCCGCCTCGTCTTTGCGGCGGATGCTGACTGCATCGCTGCGCTTGAGGCCGTCCAGTTCGCCGCTGAAGCGCTTGATGCCATTCTTCAGCGATTGCAGCTGAGAGGCGTAGCGGATCGAGGCCTGCTTGTCGGCCTTGCCGGCCTCCTCGATCACGCCCTGCAATTGCTTCATCACCTCCACCGATTTCGGCAGGCGCCACTGCACCTGGTCGGCAAACTCCGCCGCGGTGCGATGGCGATAAGTGATGCCGGGATAGCCGGCAAGCATGACGAAGTCACCTTCGCTCACGCCCTGGCTGGCGATCTGCAGATGCGCCGGCGGCGTGTAGGGCTTGTTGTCCTTGGAATAATCAGCCGGCTTGCCATCCGGCCCTACGTAGGCACGCAGCACGGTGAAGTCGCCGCTGTGACGCGGCCACACGAAGTTATCGACTTCGTCGCCGTAATTGCCGATGGCGCGCGGCGGCGCGTAGACCAGGCGTACGTCGCGCAGCTCCAACTGCTTCACCAGATAGAAGTCGCCGCCATAGAACATGTTGACCACACTGCAGCGATAGCCGGCCTCGCGCTCGCATTCGGCGACCAGTGATTTGCTGGCGGCATCAACGGCGTCGTAATAGGCGCGGCCAGTTTTGCCTTTGGCTTCTGCCAGCACTTTGTCGGTGACTTTGTCGAAGCCGGTGGTCACACGCAGGCGAAAGTCCGGATTGGCCGGCAGCTCTTGCGCGCGATCGGCAGCGACGTAGCCGTTCTGGATCAGGTCGCGCTGCGGATTGCTGTTGTATTGGATGACACCAAAGGCCACGTGGTGGTTGGTAAGCACCAGACCTTCGTTGCTCACGAAGGCACCGGTGGCCCCGCCCATTTTGACCACCGCGCTGAGCGGCGGCTTGGTCAGGTCGGCCAGATCGTTGGGATTACCCTGGAAGCCAGCGGCACGCAGCTGCTTGGCAACGTCGGGCAGCTGGGACGGCATCCACATGCCCTCATCGGCTTGGGCGGCGGGCGCCATAGCCATCGCCACGGCCATCCACATCGTCTTCAATCGCATTCGTTTCCCCTGCGGGCTATCGCATAAACTTGCGACCATAGAACGAAGCCGCCGGGGCGGCAACGCTGCACTGCACGAAGACGGCCGGCCCAGCGCCGCCTCTATAATTGGCGTTTCCCCGCCCCGTAACCGATGGACGTCCCATGCCGCAGACGATGAAAGCCCTGGTCAAGCGTAAGCCCGAACAGGGCATCTGGATGGAAGAAGTGCCCGTACCGGAGGTCGGCCCTAATGAGGTGCTGATCAAGATGGAGAAGACCGCGATCTGCGGCACCGATCTGCACATCTATAAGTGGGATGAGTGGAGCCAGCGCACCATCAAGCCGGGCCTGACCATCGGTCATGAGTTTGTCGGCCGCATCGTGGAGATCGGCCCCGGCGTCACCGGCTACAAGATCGGCGATCGCGTTTCTGCGGAAGGCCATATCGTGTGCGGCCACTGCCGCAACTGCCGTGCCGGCCGCCAGCACCTGTGCCCGAACACTGTCGGCATTGGCGTGAACCGCAACGGCGCGTTCGCCGAGTACATGACTATGCCGGCCTCGAACCTGTGGCCGATTCCGGACCAGATTCCGTCCGAGCTGGCTGCCTTCTTTGACCCCTATGGCAACGCCGCGCATTGCGCGCTGGAGTTCGACCTGATCGGCGAGGACGTGCTGATCACCGGCGCCGGCCCCATCGGCATCATCGCCGCCGGCATCGCCAAGCACGTGGGTGCGCGCAACGTGGTGGTCACCGACGTCAATGATTACCGCCTGAAGCTGGCCGCCGACATGGGCGCCACGCGCGTGGTGAACGTGGCCAATCAGTCGCTGAAGGATGTGGTGAAGGATCTGCACATCGAAGGTTTCGACGTAGGCCTGGAGATGAGCGGCAACCCGCGCGCCTTCAACGACATGCTCGAGTGCATGTACCACGGCGGCAAGATCGCCATGCTCGGCATCATGCCGCGCGGCGCGGGTATCGACTGGGACAAGGTGATCTTCAAGGGTCTTACCCTGCAGGGCATCTACGGCCGCCGCATGTACGAGACCTGGTACAAGATGACCCAGATGGTGCTCACCGGCTTCCCGCTGCAGAAGGTGCTGACCCATCAGATTCATATCGACGACTTCCAGAAGGGCTTCGACCTGATGGATGCCGGGCATTGCGGCAAGGTCGTCTGTTCCTGGCTGTAAGCGCGGCCTGAATCAGTCCATGACTCCCCGCCGAAACCGCGCGGGGAGTCATGCAGAAACGTCTCACGCACGAGTAAACTCGTCCCGCGGCCGGCAAACAGGTCAGGGTCAGAGAGTATGCGGCTGGTGTAGCCGCATGCCGTCGGGTCGCAACATCGACGGAGCATCACCTGCATGGCAGACCAAAGCCCCCCTGGCAATTCTCGGCTAGCCGCTGGGCGCGAACGCGCCCTCAAGGTCTATCGCTCCCACCGTGTGCGCAAGACGCTGCTGATCCTGTTGATCGTGCTGGTGGTGTTTGGACTGTTCGGCTTTTTCGCCGGGCCGTCGATCATCAAGAGCCAAGTGGAAACGCGCGCCACCGCCGCGCTGGGCCGCCCGGTGACGCTGGGCAAGGTGCACCTGAATCCCTATACATTGCGGCTGGATGTCGACCAGCTGCACATCGGCGAACCGGATGGCAAATCGCCCTTCGTCGACATCGACCGATTGACCGTGAATACGTCGTGGACGTCGCTGTTCCGGCTGGCGCCGGTGCTGGACGAGTTGAGCCTGCAGCATCCGCAGATCCACATCGCACGCACGGGCGAACAGAAGTTCAACTTCTCTGACTTGATCGATCGCTTCGCCTCGAAGCCCAGCGATCCGACTGCGCCACCGGCGCGTTTCGCGTTATCCAACATCAGCGTGCATAACGGCGACATCCAGTTCGACGATCAGGTGGCCCAGGCCAAGCACCGCATCGAACAGTTGGAGCTGGGTATTCCCTTCCTCGCCAACCTGCCGAGCAGCACCGACGTCTTCGTGAAGCCACTGCTGGCCATGCGTGTGGACGGCAGCCAAGTACGCATCGAAGGCCAGACCAAGCCGTTCGCCAACAACCGCGAATCCACCATTGGCTTTCAGCTCGACCACTTCGACCTGCCGCGCTATCTGGGCTATGTACCCACGCAACTGCCGGTGGCGATTCCGCAAGGCCTGTTGAGCGGCAAACTGGATCTGCATTTCGTGCAGGCGCAACCGACGTCGCTGGTGCAGCTCACCGGCAATTTGCAGCTGGACAACTTCACGCTCAACAGCAGTAAGCAGGAACCGATCGCCAAACTGGTTCGCGGCACTGCGGAACTGACCGACGTTCAACCACTGGTATCGCGCTACCACCTTGGCGCAATCAAGCTGGATCAGGCACAGCTGTACTACACAGCGGCCGCTGGCGGACACAGCAACTTCGACACCCTGCTTGCGCCCTCCCCGGCCGCCGAGAAGGACAAGAAGGCGCCGCCGATGGATCTGCGCATCGCATCCATGGCACTCAACGGCAGCACCATCCACTACACGGATGCCGAGCAGAACAAGCTCGATCTTGCCAACCTACATGGCAGCCTGCAGGGCCTGAGCATGCTAGCCGCGCCGCCGGCCAAAATGGATCTTGCCGCGCAGCTCTTCGGTGGCGACATCAATGCCAAGGGCACACTAGATCTCGCCGCCAGCAAGCTCAACGCGGCGCTGGGCCTGAAACAGGTCGACATGGTGCCGCTGCAGGCGATGGCCGGCTCGGCCATGGCGGCGCGCGCCGCTAAGGGCAAGTTGGATGCCACCGGTCAGGTGCAGTTGGACTGGGGCAAGGTGGTCAATGTGCACCTCGCACCAGCGCACGCTACTGTCACCGATTTCGCATTGGCATCGTCAGGCAAGGCGCAGGCTGCACCGGTGGCCTGGAGCAAGCTGGAGGCTGACATCACGCAGATCGATCTGGCCGGCCGCCAGGCCCAGCTCGCCAGCCTTGTTGCGACAGGCATGCAGCTGGATGTGCAGCGCAGCGCCAACAACGTCATCAGCCTGACTACCTTGTTCGCGCCGCCGAAGGGCGCGCCGCGCGCACCCGCCAAGGCTGACAGCGGCCCTGCGTGGCAGTGGAGCATCGCCCACCTGGGTATCGAAAATGGCTCGGTGCGTTTCACCGATCACGCGGCGGGTGGCGACAAACCAGCGCTGGTGGTGATCCAGTCGCTCAAGGCCGGCATCGACGATCTGAACGACAAGTTCAACCAGCAGCGCAACCTCAAGCTTGAAGGCAGTGTTGGCAAGGGCAGCTTTTCGACGGCGGGCAAGGTGCAACTCTCGCCGGCAATGGCCGACGTCGACTTGAGCACCAAACAACTGGATATCGCGACGTTCGCGCCCTACATCAGCGTGCCGCTGAATGTGGTGATCTCCAGCGCCCGCATCAGCAGCAAGGGCAAGCTGCACTTCGACGGCCGCAGCGCGCAACCCAAGATGACCTACAAGGGCAACGCCTCGCTAGAGCGTGTGCGGGTACAGGACAAGATCAGCGGAGACGACTTCATGCGGTGGAACTCGCTGGCCGGCTCCAATCTGGACGTGAGCTACGGCAGTGGGCCACCGCGTATGCACGTCGGTGCGCTGGTGCTGAATGCGTTCTATGCCCGCATGATCATCAACGCCAACGGCCGCCTCAACCTGTCCGATGTGGTGGCCAAGGGAGAAGCTGCGCCGGTGTCGGTGACCCGCGCGGAGAACAATGCCCCGGCAGCGCCCAAGCCACAAACGCCAACTCCCGCACAGACAGCCGTACCGACAGCGCCAACGGCACCTGCTGCGGATATCCGCATCGGCCAGATCACTCTGGTGAACGGCCAGCTCAATTACACCGACAACTTCATCAAGCCGAACTACACCGCCAACCTGACCAAGCTCACCGGCAAGATCGGCGCGTTTGGCACCGCCGCGGGCGGCCCGCCGGCCGACCTGGCAGTGCAAGCCGCGCTGGACGACAACTCGCCGGTGGATATCAACGGCACCATCAACCCGCTGGCGCCGGTGGCCTTCCTCGATATCACCGGCAAGGCCAACGAGGTGGAGCTGACCCGGCTCAGCGCCTATTCCAGCAAGTACACCGGCTACCCGATCACCCAGGGCAAGCTCACAGTCGACGTCCACTACCTGCTGGACCAGGCCAAGCTCAACGCTGACAACCATATCTTCATCACCCAGCTGACTTTCGGTGATCGCATCGAAAGCCCAGGCATCTCGCATCTGCCAGTGAAACTGGCGGTGGCTCTGCTCAAGGACACCGACGGCAATATCGATGTGAACGTGCCTGTGTCGGGTTCACTGGACGATCCACAGTTCAGCATGGGCGGATTGATCTGGCGTGCCATCGGCAACCTGATCGTAAAGGCCGTGACTTCCCCGTTCCGGCTGCTCGGCTCCGCCTTTGGCGGCGGTAGCCATGAGGACCTGGGTTATGTGGAGTTCGAGCCCGGCTCAGCCGTGCTCACCGCCGCGGACAAGGAAAAGCTGACCAAGGTCATCGATGTACTCAACAAAAAACCGGCGCTCACCCTCGACATCATCGGCCGTACCGATCCTTCCAAGGATGAGGCTGGCCTGCGCAAAGTCACCGTAGACAACATGGTTCGCCGCGAGAAGGTTCTCGATGACGGCGGCAAGAATGCCGACACCTCGGACGAGGCACTGGCCGCGGCATCGATCACACCCGACCAGTATGAGCGTTACCTGCGGCGCGCCTACAAGCATGCCGACGTCACCAAGCCGAAGGACTTCATCGGATTGAGCAAGTCGCTCGAACCCGACGACATGCGCAGCCTGCTGGAGACCAACGTAAAAACCGACGAAGCCGCCATGCGAGAACTGGCCCAGCATCGCGCCGCCGCCGTGCAGGCCTGGCTCAAGGGCAAGCTCGATGACAAACGTTATGGGCTGAAGGATCCCAAGCTCACCGCCGAAGGCATCGACGACAAGGGCAAGACGACGCGAGTGGATTTCGGCTTGCATTGAGGATCGGCAAGCAGCCCCTCCTGACCCAGGAGGGGCTCAGACGGTTTTCTGATCGCCCGTAAAAGCTCACAATCGGCACTTTCCTTCCCAGGGCCGAATCTTCATGAGCTACTCCGCCAAGGCACGCTACGCCGCCGAACTCGAATCCATCCGCGAGCAGGGTCTGTTCAAGGCCGAACGCGTGATCACCTCGCCGCAGTCGGCTGAGATCGAGTTGGAGGGCGGGCGCAAGGTGCTCAACTTCTGCGCGAACAACTACCTTGGCCTGGCTGACCATCCCGAGGTAATCCAGGCGGCGAAGGACGCGCTGGACAGCCATGGTTTCGGTATGGCGTCGGTACGCTTCATCTGCGGCACCCAGGATCTGCACAAGCAGCTGGAGAAAAAGATCGCCGAGTTCTTCGGCACCGAGGACACCATCCTCTACGCCGCCTGCTTCGACGCCAACGGCGGCCTGTACGAGCCGTTGCTGGGTGAGGAGGACGCGATCATTTCCGACGCGCTCAACCACGCATCCATCATCGACGGCATCCGCCTGTGCAAGGCCAAGCGCTTCCGTTACGCCAACTGCGACGTGGCGGACCTGGAGAAGCAGTTGCAGGACGCCGATGCGGCTGGTGTGCGCACCAAGCTGATCACCTCCGACGGTGCGTTCTCGATGGACGGCTTTATCGCTCCGCTGGACCAGATCACGGCTCTGGCGAAGAAGTACAACGCGATGGTGCATATCGACGAATGCCACTGCACCGGCTTTCTCGGCGAAACCGGCCGTGGCTCGGCCGAGGTCAACGGCGTGATGGACAAGATCGACATCTTCACCGGCACGCTGGGTAAAGCACTGGGTGGCGCACTCGGCGGCTTCACCACGGGCCGTGCCGAAGTGATCGAGATGCTGCGCCAGCGCTCGCGCCCGTACCTGTTCTCCAACTCGCTGCCGCCGCATGTGGTGGCAGCGGCGATCAAGGTATTCGACATGCTCGCCAGCGCGGGTGACCTGCGTCAGCGTGTGCAGGAGAACACCCGCTACTTCCGCGAGCAGATGACCAAGGCGGGTTTCGACATCAAGCCTGGCGTGCATCCGATCGTGCCGGTGATGGTCTACGACGCCAAGAAGGCGCAGGCGATGGCCACCGCGCTGCTGGACGAAGGTATCTATGTCACAGGCTTCTTCTATCCCGTGGTGCCGCAAGGCCAGGCGCGCATCCGTACGCAGATGAGCGCCGCGCATACACGTGAGCATCTGGATCACGCCATCGCTGCGTTCACCAAGGTCGGGCGAGCGCTTGGGGTGATTGGCTAAAGCAGGAGGCGGGGAACGGACACGCGTCGCGCATCCCGTCCGTTCCCTGCTTCCGTGTTTTCAGGGCAGTCGGCTCAATTCCTGCCGGTAGCGCCAGCTCTCGGTGGTCGACGACTGCACTGCATCGGCGAAGTCGCGCAGCGCGGCTTCGTCGCTAGATAGCAAAGTAGCGATATCGTGTTCGAAGCGGCCATAGCTGGCCCAGTTCTCGCGCGACACCATCAGCATGTACTGCGGCGTGTCGCCACCGGTGACCAACCGGTACCAGGTATGTACCGGTGCACCGGCGTTGGCGGCCAGCGCCTTATGCATGGCCTGGATCGCATGCTCGAAACGCGGCTCCATACCGGGACGCACATGGAAATGGGTGACCTGCACGACGGCACTCGGCTTACGGTCTTCAAGCGGCGTGCCGGAACTGCCGTTGCGTAGCAGGACGTAGGTGGGCAGCCCCACGGGAGTTGCATAGGGTGCAACCGTGGCGCGGAAATCGGCGCCGTCTTCCGCTACATCGACCCGGTGGTCGAAGGCTGCAAACGGTTCGCCCACGTTGGCATCGACGAAATAGCCGTCGCGCTCACCATCCTCGATGGTCCAGCCATACCAGACCAGGGGGTCATGATGCGCCTTGTGCCAACCCAGGTGCCGGCGATAACCGTCCTCGAACTGAGTCGTCGCGCCAGGAGCCATACGATAGACGAAGAAATGGGCGGCGTTGCCCTGCTGAGCCCGGACCGGCGATACCAACAGCAGGGTCAGCGCAAACATGAGCGAGCGATAAGACATGGCAATCCTGATGAGGTGCGTTGAGCCGGGATTCTCGACTTGCTGCCCCGGGCACCGCCATGCGAATCTTTTTCACTCCCCGACAAATCTTTTTTGTCTCCCCCAAGGCGCGGCGCATGAACGTGGAACTGCGTTACCTGCATGCCTTTCGTGCGGTCTGCGAAGCCGGCAGCCTGCGCGCCGCGGCGGCGACCCTGCACCGCACTGAGCAGGCAGTGAGTTACCAGTTGCGCAAGCTGGAAGAAGCGCTGGGTATGCCGCTATTTCACCGCGGTAGCGGCCGCCTCGTTCCGAATCCGGCTGGCGAGCGGTTGTTGCTGTTCTGTCGCGACATGGGGCGCGACTGGGCCAGGTTGCATGAGGAGATCCGCGACGCCGCGCTGCCGATGGAGCCGCTGCGTATCAGCGCAGTGAGTGGGTATGGACGTTACGAATTGCTGCCATTGTTTCGCGACGGTCCGCTCGCGGATATCCCCATCCATATGCGCTATCCCGCGGCTGACGAGGTCATGCGCCATGTGGAGTCGGGCGCCTGCGATCTGGGTTTTGTTCACCTGATGCGGCCGCACGAACGCCTTAGCCTGATACCGGTCGCGATGGAGGAAATCGTGCTCGTTACGGCGGCAAGGAACCCGCTTCCCCGACTCGATGCGGCGGCGCTTGGAGAGCTTGCCTACATCACCTACGAGGAAAGCGATTACGTCTTCGCTACCTGGTTCACTCAGATACTTTGCGTGAGTCCGGGCCGGCTGGCCGTCGCCGCTCATTTCGAGGAACTGGAGGAAGTGCTGGACTGGGTGGCGTCCGGTCGCGGCGTTTCCATAGTGCCTGCTGCCTGTGCTCTCGATTATGAGCAGCATGGCGAGATCATTGCGGTGCGCAAGCCCGACGTTCGATGCCACAACAAGATTTACGCGGTGATGGATCCGCTGCATCGCCACCCCGCTGTGGAACGGACGCTGGCTGCGGTAAGAGAACGGACGTCTATTTACGAGTGAGGTTTGCCACTTCCTCGGGGAGCAAATGGCGCCACTGTCCCTTCGCCAGATCGCCCAGGGGCAAATCGCCCATGGCGACGCGAATCAACCTCAGGACACCGATACCGTGTGCGGCCAGCAAGCGGCGGATGTGACGATTGCGACCTTCATCGAGCACGACTTCCAGCCATGCGTTTTTTTCACCGCTGCGCAGCAGCGTGACGCGCTTGGCGGCCAATCGCTCACCCTCTTCCATCACGCCTTCGATCAGGCGATCCAGCACAGCTTGATCGGGAATGGCGTCGATCTGCACGTGATAGGTCTTGTCCACGTGGTGCCGAGGCTCGGTCAGCTGCGCCGCCCATACGCTGTCGTTGCTGAGTAGCAGCAAGCCCTCGCTCGCTTTGTCCAGCCGACCTACCGGGCCGAGCCAGGGCAGGCCCGCGGCCTTGAGCAGGTCGTATACGGTATCGCGCCCGCGCTCGTCAGCAGCACTAACCACGATGCCGCGCGGCTTGTTCATCGCCACATAGACTCGTTGCGCCGCGCCTACCGTCTCGCCATCCAGAAGGATGCGTTGATGCGCCGGATCGGCAGGCCGCTCGGGATCGAGTACGACGCGCCCGTCTACGCTCACCCTGCCCTCGCGAATCGCCTTCTCGGCCTGGCTGCGCGAACAGACACCCAGCTTGCTGAGTACGCGCGCCAACCCATATCGCCGCGTGGCGCCAGATGAACCCGCCGAAGAGGGACGGAGCGGACGCATGCTCAACAACCTGCCTCAAGTTTCGTGGGGGCTATCGTGCCCGATTTATGCGTTGGCACAAAAGAAAAGCCCGGCTTGCGCCGGGCTTTTCAGGACGACCTTGCGGTCGATTACTGCTGGACCTGCAGCTCGGTGCGACGGTTGCGGGCGCGGCCTGCATCCGTGTCGTTGCTGTCGATCGGGTCGCTCTTGCCGTGACCGATCGGGCCTTCCAGGCGGCTGGCAGCCACACCGTGGGAGGTCAGGTAGTCGTACACGATCTGAGCGCGACGCTCGGACAGGCTCTGGTTGTAGGCGTCCTTACCGACCGAGTCGGTGAAGCCGGCAACCATGACCTTGACCTGCGGGTAGCGGTTCAGGGTGTCCACAGCCTGGTCGAGGATGGCGATCGAGTCGGCGCTGGGCTCAGCCAGGGCCTTCTTGATGTCCTTCTCGCCCTTCTTCGGACGGTCGAACTTGAAGTTCACACCACGCAGGTCGATCACGACCTTCTGCGGGCAGCCATCCGGACCGACGATGGTGCCAGCCGGGGTGTTCGGGCACTTGTCGTCGCAATCGTTCACGCCGTCGCCGTCGCTGTCCAGCTTGGAGCAGTCAGGAGCGACCGGCGGCGGAGCCACGACCGGCGCGGCCGGCGGAGCACCGAAGCGCGAGACCACACTGAAGCCCAGGAACCAGTCGCCGTAACCGTTCTTCTTGGGCTGACTCTTGTCGTCCCAGTCGTAGCGGTAGCCAGCTTCGGCACGGATGTCGGAGCTGTCGGTGATCGACTTGGACACGCCCACGCCCAGCTCTGCAGCCGGCGCCCAGCCCTTGTTGAAGCGGTTCTTGTGGTAGCTGCCCATCACACCGGCGAGCAGGTACGGACGCCATGCATCCGCCGCGCCGAAGTAGTAACGAGCGGCCACGCCAATGTTGTTGCTCGCCCAGTTGCCGCCACCGATCTTGCTGTCGATGTCGCGCTTGGTGCGGTCAATGAACAGGTCGATCGAGGTGTTCGGAGCAATGAACTTGCCCACGCCCAGGCCGTAGTAGACCTGACGGCTGTTGGTGTTGCGGTCCGTGTCATTGTAGTAGCCGCCCACGGTCGGCGCGATGTACCAGCGACCGTCGTAGCTCGGCGTGGTCGCACCGGCAGTGTCCTGCGCGTGAACGGCACCCACGCCGCCCAGGGCCAGGGCAATCAGAAAATACAAGCCCTTACGATTCATCAGGTGTCTCCTCGTTTATTGGTTTTCGCGTCCGTTCCACCCCAGACGGAAATCGCGCGTCAGAACTTCATGGTTCGACATACAGGGACCTTCAATGTCCCTTGCTTGACGTTCCTAACAGCAAGCGCGGCAGAGTGTAGCAAAACCGTTAAGTGATACGCACGCCCCCGAACATATAAACATGACAGCTTAAGTTTTTGGTGGGGTCTCGTTCAGGCAAAAAACCCTTGAGGAGCAAGGCTCAACCTCGCCATGCCGCCTAATTCCTAAAAGAAAAGCCCGGCTTGCGCCGGGCTCTTCAGGACGACCTTCCGGTCGATTACTGCTGGACCTGCAGCTCGGTGCGACGGTTGCGGGCGCGGCCTGCATCCGTGTCGTTGCTGTCGATCGGGTCGTTCTTGCCGTGCCCGATCGGGCCTTCCAGACGGCTCGCGTCGACGCCGTGCGAGGTCAGGTAGTTGTACACGATCTGAGCGCGACGCTCGGACAGGCTCTGGTTGTAGGCGTCCTTACCGACCGAGTCGGTGTAGCCAGCAACCATGATCTTGACCTGCGGGTAGCGCTGCAAGGTGTCCACGGCCTGGTCGAGGATGGCGATCGAGTCGGCGCTGGGCTCAGCCAACGACTTCTTGATGTCCTTCTCGCCCTTCTTCGGACGGTCGAACTTGAAGTTCACACCGCGCAGGTCGATCACGACCTTCTGCGGGCAGCCGTCCGGACCGACGATGGTGCCAGGCGGAGTGTTCGGGCACTTGTCGTCGCAGTCGTTCACGCCGTCGCCGTCGCTGTCCAGCTTGGAGCAGTCAGGAGCCGGCGGCGGAGCGGCCACCGCCGCGGCAGCCGGGGCACCAAAGCGCGAGACCACGCTGAAGCCCAGGAACCAGTCGCCGTAACCGTTCTTCTTGGGCTGGCTCTTGTCGTCCCAGTCGTAGCGGTAACCCGCCTCGGCGCGGATGTCCGCGCTGTCGGTAATGGTCTTGGACACACCCACGCCCAACTCGGCGGCTGGCGCCCAGTCATTGTCGAAGCGGTTCTTGTGATAGCTGCCCATCACGCCACCCAACAGATACGGACGCCACGAGTCCCACGCGCCGAAGTAGTAACGCGCGGCAACGCCGTAATTGTTGCTCGCCCACTTGCCGCCACCGATCTTGTTGTCGATGTCGCGCTTGGTGCGGTCGATGAACAGGTCGACCGACAGGTTCGGGGCGAAGAAACGGCCCACACCCAGCCCGTAATAGACCTGCCGGCTGTTGGTGTTGCGGTCGGTGTCGTTGTAGTAGCCGCCTACGGTCGGCGCGATATACCAGCGGTCGTCGTAGGAGGACGTGGAAGTCGAGGGGGTCGAAGCGCCAGCGGTACTGTCTTGCGCATGAGCGGCACCTACACCACCCAGGGCCAGCGCGATCAGGAAGTACAAGCCCTTACGTTTCATCAGGTGTCTCCTCAATTATTGGTTTTCGCGTCCGTTCCATCCCAGACGGGTACCAACGTCACAGAACCCGCCTTGAAGTCCGTGCCAGATCAAACCTGAAACTTGCCACCCGAAACGGGCGCGGAGAGTTTAGCAAAAAATAAACAATTGCCGCCCAACCCCAAACGCCCGTTCATTTTCAACTCACGCCGTCTTTACAACGTGAAGAGCCCCAGGAATTGCTGTACAGGCATGGCGTCGAGCTTGGCCGGGTCCGCCGTGGCGTCGAGGATGGCCTTGACCTGATTTACCGGCAAGTGCCCGCGCAGGGCGGCCTCAAACTTCTTCAGCAACACCGGGATGCCTTCGGCACGGCGCTTGCGGTGGCCAATCGGGAAATCAATCGATACCTTTTCCGTGCTGGTGCCGTCCTTGAAGAACACTTGCACCGAATTGCCGATATAGCGCTTTTCGGGGTCGAAATAATCCTTGGTGAACTGCGGATTCTCGCTGACCACCATTTTCTCGCGCAGCGCATCGATACGCGGATCGGCCGCCACGTCATCGTTATAGTCGTCGGCAGTCAGGCGGCCGAAGATCAGGGGCACCGCCACCATGTACTGAATGCAATGATCGCGGTCGGCATAGTTCGCCAGCGGACCGGTCTTGTCGATGATGCGCGCGCCCGCCTCCTGCGTCTGGATCACCACCTTCTCGATCTGATCGATCTTGCCTGCCACCTGGCCATGCAGCTTCATCGCGCACTCCACTGCGGTTTGCGCATGAAACTCGGCCGGGAAACTGATCTTGAACAGCACGTTCTCCATCACATAGCTGCCAAACGGACGCTCGAACTCGAACGCCTTGCCCTTGAAGGCCACGTCGTAATAACCCCAGGTCTTCGCACTGAGCGCCGACGGATAACCCACCACGCCGCGATACACCGCGTTGATCGCATGAGTCACCGCACGACGGCAGGCATCACCGGCCGCCCAGCTCTTGCGCGGACCGGTGTTCGGCGCGTGGCGGTAGGTGCGCAGCGCGCCGTTGTCGATCCAGCTATGTGAGACAGCCGTGGTGATCTGCTCCTTGTTGCCACCCAGCATCGCCGTGGCGACAGCCGTGGATGCCAAACGCACCAGGATCACATGGTCCTGGCCCACGCGATTGAAGCTGTTGAGCAGCGCGTAGCAGCCCTGGATTTCGTGCGCCTTGATCGCGTAGGTCAGCACGTCGCGCACGGTCAGCGCCTTGCCACCTTCGCGCTCGGCCTTGCGGCTGAGGTAGTCGGCCACGGCGAGGATCGCACCGAGATTGTCCGACGGATGGCCCCACTCGGCCGCCAGCCAGGTGTCGTTGAAATCCAGCCAGCGGATCTGCGTACCGATCGAAAACGCAGCCTGCACCGGATCCAGCTCATGGCTGGTACCCGGTACGCGCACGCCACCCGGCAGCGTGGCGCCCGGCACGACCGGGCCGAGATGCTTCACGCACTCAGGGAACTTCATCGCCAGCATCGACGTGCTCAGCGAATCCAGCAGCACGTAGCGCGCGGTGTCATACGCCTCGGCCGAATCGATCTTGTAATCGACCACATAGTTGGCAATGTCGACCAGCGGCTGGTCGGGGTCTGGACGCTTGGCGGAGCGGATGTCATGCGCACTCATGAGTGCTCGTCTCCTGGCAACAGGGAAACCGCCATGATGTCGGGATGGTTTAACCCTTTCGGTTGACGTAAACCTTGTCGAGATTACCTAACCATATCGCTGTGGCAGAAGGGAGTCAGTGCCCATCCTTGCGAGCTCACCCCGCAGGTACACGCACCCAGCCTTCCATCAGCACACGCGCGCTTCGGCTCATGACTGCCTTGGTGACGGTCCACGTACCGTCAACCAGCCTCGCCTCGGCGCCCACCCGCAACGTCCCCGACGGATGGCCAAAGCGCACCGCATGGCGCTCACCACCGCCAGCTGCACTATTCACCAGCGTGCCTGGAATGGCCGCCGCGGTGCCGATAGCTACAGCCGCCGTACCCATCATGGCGTGATGCAGCTTGCCCATCGACATCGCGCGCACGAGCAGGTCGACGTCGCCCGCCGTCACGGGCTTGCCACTCGACGCGACGTAATCGGCCGGCCTGGCGACGAAGGCCACTTTGGGCGTGTGCTGGCGCGTGGCGATCTCGTCGAGTGACTTGATCAAACCCATGTGCAACGCACCGTGCGCGCGAATGGTCTCGAACATCGCCAGTGCCTTGGCATCGCTGTTGATGGCGTCCTGCAGCTCCGTGCCGGTGTAGCCGATCGCGGAGGCCTCGACAAAGATCGTGGGAATGCCAGCGTTGATCATGGTCACCTTGAGCGTGCCAACGCCCGGCACCTCCAGGTCGTCGACGAGGTTCCCAGTGGGAAACATGGCCCCACCCGCGCCATCTTCGTCGGCGGCCGGATCCATGAATTCCAGCTGCACTTCGGCGGCAGGGAAAGTCACGCCGTCCAACTCGAAATCACCGGTTTCCTGCACCGCGCCATCGGTCATCGGCACATAAGCAATGATCGTCTTGCCGATGTTGGCCTGCCAGATGCGCACGGTGGCAATGCCGTCGCGCGGTACGCGCGCGGGATCGACCAGCCCCCCCGCGATGGCGAATGGGCCGACTGCCGCCGACAGGTTTCCGCAGTTGCCGCTCCAGTCGACGAAGGCCTTGTCGATGGCTACCTGACCGAACAGGTAATCCACGTCATGGTCTGGGTGGCCACTCCTGGATACGATCACCGTCTTGCTGGTGCTGGACGTAGCGCCGCCCATGCCGTCGATCTGCTTGCCGTAGGGATCGGGACTACCGATCACGCGCTGCAGCAGCGCATCGCGCGCGGCGCCCGGCACCTGCGCTGCTTCGGGCAGGTCCTGCAGGCGGAAGAACACGCCCTTGCTGGTGCCGCCGCGCAGGTAAGTAGCGGGAATCCGGATCTGGGGAAGCTGTGCCATGCGTGTGTTGTCCTGTGGTGACTGGACTTCGCTCGCGTCGCACACGAGCGGAGTCTCTAACCGCAGGACCATGCCGCGTGGCGTGGTCCTGCGGATCAGCGCGCGATCACGCCGCCTGCGAAGCCTCGAGGAAGTCCTGCGCGAAGCGCTGCAGCACGCCGCCAGCTTCGTAGATCGACACTTCCTCGGCGGTGTCCAGGCGGCAGGTCACCGGTACCTCGACGCGCTCGCCGTTCTTGCGATGGATGACCAGCGTGAGATCCGCGCGTGGCGTGCGTGCGCCAACCACGTCAAAGGTTTCGGTGCCGTCGATGCCCAGCGCATTGCGGTTGCTGCCTGCGTTGAACTCCAGCGGCAGCACGCCCATGCCGATCAGGTTGGTGCGGTGGATGCGCTCGAAGCCTTCGGCCGCAATCGCCTCCACGCCCGCCAGGCGAACACCCTTCGCGGCCCAGTCGCGCGACGAGCCCTGACCGTAGTCGGCACCGGCGATCACGATCAGCGGCTGCTTGCGCTCCATGTAAGTCTCGATGGCTTCCCACATGCGCATGACCTTGCCTTCCGGCTCCACGCGAGCAAGCGAGCCCTTCTTCACTTCGCCATCGACCACGGCCATCTCGTTGATCAGAGTGGGGTTGGCGAAGGTGGCGCGCTGCGCGGTGAGGTGATCGCCGCGATGGGTCGCGTACGAATTGAAGTCTTCTTCCGGCAGGCCCATCTTGGCGAGGTACTCGCCCGCCGCGCTGTTGAGCATGATCGCGTTGGACGGCGACAAGTGGTCGGTGGTGATGTTGTCGCCGAGCACCGCCAGCGGACGCATGCCCTTGAGCGTGCGCTCGCCCGCGAGGGCGCCCTCCCAGTACGGCGGACGGCGGATGTAGGTGCTCTGCGGGCGCCAGTCATACAGCGGCGCGGCGCTCGTGCCAGTGTGGCCGGTGCGCGCGAACATCGGCTCGTAGACCTTGCGGAACTGCTCAGGCTTCACGCTCGAGGACACGATCGCGTCGATCTCTTCGTCGGTGGGCCAGATGTCCTTGAGCGTCACTGGTTGGCCGTTGGCGTCGACGCCAAGCACGTCCTTCTCGATGTCGAAACGGATGGTGCCGGCGATGGCGTAGGCCACCACCAGCGGCGGCGAGGCCAGGAAGGCCTGCTTGGCATACGGATGGATGCGCCCGTCGAAGTTGCGGTTGCCGGACAGCACGGCAGTCGCATACAAGTCGCGATCGATGATCTCCTGCTGAATCGCCGGATCGAGCGCGCCGGACATGCCGTTGCAGGTGGTGCAAGCGAACGCGACGATACCGAAGCCGAGCTTCTCCAGATCCGGCAGCAGGTTCGCCTCCTTCAGGTACAGCTCCACCGCCTTGGAGCCGGGCGCGAGCGAGCTCTTCACCCACGGCTTGCGCGTCAGACCGCGCGCGTTCGCGTTGCGCGCCAGCAAGGCCGCCGCGATCACATTACGCGGGTTGCTGGTGTTGGTGCAGCTGGTAATGGCGGCGATGATCACGGCGCCATCAGGCATCTGCCCCGGCTGCTCTTCCCATTGGCCGGCGATGCCGCGCGCAGCGAGATCGGAGGTGGGCAGGCGCTTGTGCGGGTTGGACGGGCCCGCCATGTTGCGCACCACCGAGGACAGGTCGAACGTCAGCGTGCGCTCGTATTGCGCATGCGCGAGTGTGTCGGCCCACAGGCCGGCGACCTTGGCGTAGGTTTCCACCAGCTTGACCTGCTCCTCGCTGCGGCCGGTCAGGCGCAAGTAGTCGATGGTCTGGCCGTCGATGAAGAACATCGCGGCGGTGGCACCGTACTCCGGCGCCATGTTGGAGATGGTGGCGCGATCGCCCAGCGTGAGACTGGCCGCGCCTTCGCCACGGAATTCCAGGTACGCGCCGACCACCTTCTGCTTGCGCAGGAACTCGGTGAGCTCAAGCACGATGTCGGTGGCGGTGATGCCGGGCTGTCGCTTGCCGGTGAGTTCCACGCCCACGATGTCGGGCAGGCGCATCCACGAGGCACGGCCGAGCATCACGTTTTCGGCCTCCAGGCCGCCCACGCCGATGGCGATGACGCCGAGCGCATCCACGTGCGGTGTATGGCTGTCGGTGCCCACGCAGGTATCGGGATAGGCCACGCTGTCCTGCACCTGGATCACCGGCGACATCTTCTCCAGATTGATCTGGTGCATGATGCCGTTGCCCGGCGGAATGACGTCGACGTTCTCGAACGCCTTCTTGGTCCAGTTGATGAAGTGGAAGCGGTCTTCGTTGCGGCGATCTTCAATGGCGCGATTCTTCGCGAACGCGTTCGGATCGAAACCACCGCACTCCACCGCCAGCGAGTGGTCGACAATCAGCTGCACCGGCACCACCGGGTTCACCTTGGCCGGGTCGCCGCCGCGATCGGCAATCGCATCGCGCAGGCCGGCCAGATCCACCAATGCCGTCTGGCCGAGGATGTCATGGCACACCACGCGCGCCGGGAACCACGGAAAATCGCGCTCGCGCTTGCGCTCGATGATCTGCTTGAGCGACTCGGTGAGGATCGCCGGGTCACAACGGCGCACCAGGTTCTCGGCGAGCACGCGCGAGGTATAGGGCAGCGCGTCATAGGCGCCCGGCTGGATCGCCTCCACGGCGGCACGCGCATCGAAATAATCCAGCGACGTGCCGGGAAGGGATTGGCGGTAGACGGTATTCATAAGTATCAAGAACCCTGGAGATAAACACCCGGCTGACCGCAGGCCGACACCCGGTCCGCGTTCGCCACCCGGCGGCCGCTCATTTCGTTGCAAAACCGGCACATTGTAGCGAGAGAAAGCCTTTTCCTTAAGGACCTTGGCTTGACTGGTATGCATGACGGCATCGACAATGACTGGTACTGATCCCAAAGGGGAGTAGTTCCGGACGCCGCTTCATCAGGCGTCCGTGCAGTGGTCGTCATCACGAGCGGAGCACCGCTCCGGTCACTGCGGCGGTTCTTCCGCGAACGAGACTTTTGCGGTAATCACGGGGCAGCGTGCGCCCGTGGTTGCTGCATTTGTCCCGCGCGCAGGAATCGAACCACATGGATTTTCTCACCCCCGAATTTTTCTCCGGCCTGATGGCCATCGTTCTGCTGGACTTGGTGCTGGCGGGCGACAACGCCATCGTCATCGCCCTTGCCGCGCGCAACCTGCCCAAGCATCTGCAAAAGAAGGCGGTGTTCTGGGGCAGCTTCGGCGCGGTGGCGGTGCGCGTCGCGCTGACCGCCGTAGTGGTCTACCTGCTTAAGCTGCCGGGCCTCATGCTGGCCGGCGGCCTGCTATTGCTGCCGATCGCCTGGAAGCTGCTGCGCACCGATGACGGCGACGGACACAACATCAGTGCCGCCGCCGGCTTCGGAGCTGCCATACGCACCATCGTGGTCGCAGACGCACTGATGGGTTTGGACAACGTGCTGGCCATCGCCGGCGCCTCAGGCGGGCACATGACCCTGGTGATCGTCGGCCTGGCGATCAGCGTGCCGCTGGTGGTGTGGGGCTCGACCCTCATCCTCAAGCTGATCGAGCGCTTCCCCGTCATCGTCTACATCGGTGCCGGCGCCATCGCCTGGACCGCCGCGCGCATGATTGCGCACGACCATCTGCTGGCGCCCTGGTTCGACGCCCACGGCTGGGCCAAGTACGCGCTCGACGCGCTGCTGGTCGCCGCCGTCTGCGGCGGTGGCTGGCTGATGCAACGCCGGCGCCAGCGTCTCGCCAGCGCGGCTTGAGGCGAATCGGGCGGCGCGCCACACTGCGCCGCCCTTTTCCACCGAGGAACCCCATGAAGCTCTACTACCTGCCGGGCGCCTGCTCGCTGGCCGACCACATCGTGCTCGAATGGATCGGCCAGCCCTATGAAGCCTACGCCGTGCCGCGCGACCAGCTCCGCTCGCCGGAGTACCTGAAGATCAGTCCGAACGGCATGGTGCCCGTGCTGCAGGAAGACGACGGCTGGGTGCTGACCGAGAACGTCGCCATCCTCAACTATCTCGCCGAACGTTTTCCCGAAGCGAAGCTCGCTGGTGAAGGCGCGCGCGGCCAGGCTGAAGCGCTGCGCTGGTTGTGCTTCCTCAACTCCGATGTGCATCCGGCCTTCAAACCGCTGTTCGGTCCGGCCCGCTTCGTGAGCGACGAGGCCACGCATGCCGAGCTGCAGGAAAACGCCCGCACCCGCCTGCGCGGCATGTTCGAGCGACTCGACACCCAGCTCACCGGACGCGACTGGCTGACCGGCACGCGCTCGATTGCCGATCCCTACCTGTTTGTCGTGCTGCGCTGGGCCAAGGGTAAAAGCGTGAATCTCGCTGGCTTCGACCAGCTCGAACGCTTCTCCGCACGCATGCGCGAAGACGCAGGCGTGCAGGCCGCGATGAAGGCCGAAGGTCTCTAAGCCCGGAAAAGAAGCAAGGACGTAAGAAGTAGGTGACTGTGTAGTGCACCTACTTCTTACATCTCGCCGCTTGCCGCCTCAGTACGTCATCGGCACACGCACAGTCACCGTCGCATCCGGCGTGTCGCGCGTTACGCCGACACCGAGCGTGAAGTTCAAGGTGCGCTTCTCGTTCAAGCGATACGAGCCGCCGATCAGCAAGGTGCCCAGCACCGTCTTGGCGGAACCAGGCACCGTCTTGCCGTTCTGCTTGGTCACGCCAACCCAGCTCTGGTCATAGCCAATGCTGAAAGAAGCTTTCTCGTTCAGCGCCAGGCCCATGCCGACGCTCACATCCACGATGTTGCCCACCTTCACCTTACCCAGCTGCTCCTTGCCCGCCAGCAATAGCGTGCGGCTGACATTGCTGCGCTCGAAGTTGTACAGGTAGCTCACATTGCCAAAGAACACCACTGGGTCGGACGGATACAGCCAGGTCACGCCCGGCTGCAGCGAATAGAAGCCAGTGCCCGTCGGCAACTCCAACGGCAGACCAGTACCCGTCGCGTTCTGCACACAACGTTGCACACAGTCCGTGGTGACTTCAAAAGGATCGCGGCCGGTGCGCGATTTGAAACGCAGCCACGCGATGTAATACGCCTTGTCCGCGCCACCGTCGTTGAGCTGGTAACGCGCAGTGGCCTCCACATCGCCGATGCCATGGCCGCTTGCACCGAACACGCGATCGGTCGCCGTACCGGTAAAAATTTCGCGGCTTATCGTATCGGTATGTCCGTAAACGTACGGAATGCGCACTTCTGCTTCGAGGCGGTTGGTGATGCCATAGCGCAGCGCCACCGCGCCGGTCTGCGTGGTGGTCTTCACCTGCCTGACATCGATCAGGCCGATCAGGATCGCCGGAATGACGGTATAGCCCACCAGGGCCACACGATCCGCGGAGGAATAGCCGAACTGATACGAAGGCTCCACGATCAACTTCCCGCGTGGCGTCAGCACGCCGGGCTGGTCGAAGATCGGCGCCACCTCGGGCGGCCGCGTATCCTGCTGCGGCGCCTGCCCCACCGGCTTGGTATCCACATCGCTGGTTCCGCCAGCTGCAAGCGAATCGGCCGCGGACATCGGCAAGGCCGACACACCCGCACCCGCCGCACGGATATTGCCGGCGCGCTGCTTATCCAGCACATCCATGCCAACGGCGTGCCGCAAGGCTCTGTAATCGGCTTCCTGCGCAGCCAGTGCGCGCTTCATCGATTCGAGCTGCTCGACTTGCGCGGTGATCTGGCTGCGCATCGCGTCAAGGCGTTCGCCTTGCTCGAGCACTTGCTTGCGAATCGTTGTGGAGACATCGCCTGATGCCGGCGGCGTCTGCGTACCAGGCGCCGGTGTGTTGGGCGCCGGCACGCTGGATACCGGTGTTTGCTGCGCCGCGCAGATGCCGCTAAGCAAGACCAGCCCGGCGCAACCCGCCGAGCGTGCATACCACCATGGCTTTCGTCCGATGCTCATCTCGCATTCCTTTCGCGCCGCCCAATGGCTTGGCGCGTCAACGTCCCAGTGGGTTGGCCGCTACGGATTGCAGGCTCTGCTGCAGGTTGAGCCCGCGGAACATGGTCAGGTTGTTCACCGAGATACTCATCGTGGTCACGGTGCTGATGTTCTGGTTGTTGAGGGTGTTCTGTACCACCGTGGCCGCCACGGTGTGACTGAAAGCGGACGGATCGAAACTGTTGCCCGGACCGTTCTGCACCACCGTCGTGGCACCTGTCGCCGAAGCCAGCGCACTGGCTTGCGCGGTGGTGATATGAGCGATGTCAGGAATATCGATCTTGGTCGAAGTGACTAGCGCGCCATTGATGTACACCGCGCGATCGATCCCCAGCGAGGCGACCAGCCCATTGCCGAGATCGAAACCGCCGCGCATGTCATCCAGGCGTCCGGCGCTCACCGGCGACCATTGCGCCACTTCCGAGGCATCGCTGATGCCTCCCGAGGCCGCCGACAATCCTTCACTGAAAGCAAAGTCATGGGCGTGCGCAGTACGCGCCCCCAGCCCAGCCGTGGCCGCCAACAGACAGACCAGAATCACGCGCGGGCGCGTCGACGGCAACAAGACTTTCATATGTCCCCCGGACCACGCTTGGGCATGGTGATACCGTCCAGCCCGCGCCGGTCGACGCCGGAGCTGAGCGGCGCCATTGGCGCGGCACGCCAGTCGCTGGGGCTGTTGAACACCGCCAGCGAGCGTCGGTTGTGAATGACGAAAACAAGATGGTTCTTCCACAGCGCATCGAACCGCGAACGTGGCAGCGAGCGCGTACCCAGCGCCGGATCACCCACCAGCACGCGACCGTTGCGCATGCCCTTGATCACCACAAAGTGGTGGTAGCCGCGCTCGTCGATCAGCACGATCGCCGGGAGATTTTCCTGCTCGAGTTTTTCCAGTGGTACATCAAAACCATCCGCATCGAACCCATTCGCCTGCAGGTACGTTTTGATGTCGAGCATGGAGAAACCCTCCTTGCTGATCTTCGCGCGGTCGCCATGGGCATACATCTGTTCGAACGCGGCCTGCTCATTGACCGGATAGCCGTACTGATAGGTCAACAGCGTCGCGACCGCGGCGGAGCCGCAGCTGAAGTCGTACTTCTGCCGGATGGTGTTCCTGAAACGAGCTTCCTTGAGGCTGGTGAGGTGCAGCGTGTAGTTCTGGCCTTGCGCGCCAGCGGGCACCGGCACCGATGCCGCCTGCAGCGAGCCCGCAAGCAGCAGCGATGGAAGCACCAGCAGCGGCAGCCATCGCTTCATGGCTTGAACTGCACGTTGATGATGGTCGCGTTCTGGATCAGCACGTTGTTGCCGGTGTTCTGGATCACCATCGGCACACCCGACGCGCCCGCGAACGAACCGGCGCTGATTGAATTGAACCCCGTGACCACATGGTCGGCGTCGTTGTTGCTCACCGTGCCGTTGAGCGTCATCCGCTCACTCACATCGGCGCCGCCGCTCATGCCGTCGAGCACGCCAGCATCCACACCATGGCCGAATCCGTCGACATATACCGCGCGGCCACTGTTGGCCGCCACAATATAGGCCGCCACCGGCGAGCCGGCGGTACTCGCGAAGTACGACGCTACCGTTGGACGCCCGTCGGCCATCGCCGCCGCTGACACCAGTGCGAACAAACATCCCATTCCCAACACGCACGTAGGTCTGTTGATCTGCATGACACCGTCTCCCGTTGTGCCTGCAGCCGCCCTGCTCCGCTGCCTGTGCGTTTCCTGCAACAAGCCTTCCGAACCGGCCGGACACAAGCTGTCGTGGAGCGCGCAAGGCGCTCCACGACATGGGTTTGCCTATCAATGACCGACGGTCAGATTCGCCTGCACGTTCACGCTCTGCTGAATCAGCGAGCTCGCGCCGCTGTTCTGCGCAAGCACGGACACGCCAGCCGCCGCCGCTGCAGCACCACTCATGCTGTTGGCCATGTCGAAGCTGCCGGCATTGACACTGTTGCTGCCGCCCGCTCCGCCGTTGCCGCCGCTGCCGCCCATACCTGAGCCGCCGGTGCCCGAACCACCCGAACCGCCCGCCGCGCCGTTGCCGGCCACCGCGTCAGCCGCACCACTGGTTCCGCCTGTCGCGGAGGAACTGCCGCTGGTTGAAGTGGAGGTACCACCAGTAGCCGCACCACCTGCCCACGAGCCATTACCACCGGTCGCGGTGCTGGTATTGGTGCCACTGCCGCGCGCGCGCGAATGCGCATTGGCGTAGTTGTCGCCATCGCTGCTGCCGCCCCATGCGCCGGCGCCAGCCAACGCATCACCGCTGGAGCTGCCGCTACCACCGGCATGGCCGCTACGCGCATGCGCATTGCCACCGTCACCGCCCGAACCACCGCGTCCGCCACGGCCGTCGCCGCCATAACCTTCACCACCGGCGCCGCCCTTGCCACCGTTCGCATTGCCGTTGTTGGTGGCGTAATTGCCGATGTTGGAGACGATGTTGTTCGTTACGGTGCCGTCGAGACGGCTTACGGCAACTGCTTTGCTGGTATCGAACGAACTGGTAATTGCTGAAGAGGCCGTACCGCCATTATTGGCCGATGAGCTGCCCTGGCCGTTGGCATAAGCGTCGCCCATGTTGCCGCGATCATTGCCATTGTGCTGACTGGAATTGCTGTGCGTACTGGAATTGCTGTGGGTACTAGAGTTCGAGTTGCTCTGAATACCGGAGTTGTTGCTGTTGTCGTCTGCCAGTGCAGGGACGGCCAATCCCATTCCCAGCAGGATAGCTACTGCGATAAGAGTCTTTCGCATGGTATTTCTCCAAGCACGATCCGTTGCCCCCTGCTTGCCTGCGTTTGCGGCACGGATACGTCGCAACATGCATGCCACGTCGGGCATTTGCTGGAGAAAGAAAAGATCGCTATAAAAAACAGTGACTTGAAAAACGATCTCAAATCATCGTCTGATCATCGCCGCGCTACAGGAGCGCGATCTGTATCCCGGGTGTTACACCCGGTATCGCAGCGCTCAAGAGAGCATCCGCGCGACGAAAAAACACTGCTTGCATTCCAACGAGTTGCGATAGATCGAAGCTTGCAGCGCACCATGTTGAAGATGTAACACCGTCGATACACCTGTGCCGACGAATGGCTAACAATGCATGCACGTCACGCCCACAGACCGGCTACAACAAAAAAAGGGAGCCTTGCGGCTCCCTTTTTCGGTGTCAAACGACAGCTCAGCGCTTTTCGATCGGCACGTAGACCTGATCTTCCGGACCGGTGTAGTTCGCACTCGGGCGGATGATCTTGCCGTCCTCGCGCTGCTCGATCACATGCGCGCTCCAGCCGGAGGTACGCGCGATCACGAACAGCGGCGTGAACATCGCCGTCGGCACGCCCATCATGTGGTACGCGCTGGCCGAGAACCAGTCGAGGTTGGGGAACATCTTCTTGAGTTCCCACATCAGCTTCTCGATGCGCTCGGAGACGTCGAACAGCGTCGGGTTGCCACCCTCCGTGCACAGCTTGCGCGAGACCTCCTTGATGATCTCGTTGCGCGGATCAGACACCGTGTACACCGGGTGGCCGAAACCAATGATGATCTCCTTGCGCTCAACGCGGGCGCGAATGTCCGCTTCTGCATCGGCCGGGTTGCGATAGCGCGCGATGATCTCCATCGCTACTTCATTCGCGCCGCCGTGCTTCGGGCCACGCAGCGCACCGATCGCGCCGGTGATCGCCGAATACATGTCCGAACCGGTGCCGGCAATCACTCGCGCGGTGAAGGTCGACGCATTGAACTCGTGCTCGGCGTACAGCACCAGCGACTTGTCCAGCGCATGCGCATGCAGCTCGCTCGGCTTCTTGCCGTGCAGCAGGTGCAGGAAATGCGCGGCGATCGACTCGTCGTCGGTCTCAGTCTCGATGCGCTTGCCGTTGTGGCTGAAGTGGTACCAGTACAGCAGCATGGAGCCGAAGCTGGCCATCAGGCGGTCGGCGATGTCGCGCGCGCCGGTGACGTTATGGTCGTCCTTCTCCGGCAACACCGTGCCGAGCACCGAGCAACCGGTGCGCATCACGTCCATCGGATGAGTGGAGGCAGGCAGCAGCTCCATAGCGCTCTTCACCGGCGCCGGCAGGCCACGCAAGCGCTTCAGCTTGGCGCGATAGGCATTCAGCTCAGCCCAGTTCGGCAGCACACCGTGCACCAGCAGATAGGCGACTTCCTCGAAGCAGCCCTTGGCCGCCAGATCATGGATGTCATAGCCGCGGTAATGCAGATCGTTGCCGCTGCGGCCGACCGTGCACAGCGCGGTATTGCCTGCAGCCACGCCGGATAGGGCGACGGACTTCTTGGCCTTGGGAAGGACTTGCTCGCTCATCGGGTACTTCTCCTCATTGCATGCAACTGGCCGACCGCCTCGAACGTGTCGCGGTACGGCGTGAATTGGGGCCGATCAGGACTTATGGTCGGCAAACAACGCGTCGAGCTTGTCTTCATAGGCGTGGTAGCCGAGGAAGTCATACAGCTGGTCGCGCGTCTGCAGCGTGTCGATGATGTTCTTCTGGGTGCCTTCGCGGCGCACCGTCTCGTAGAAATTCAGCGCGGCCTTGTTCATCGCGCGATAGGCACCGCAGCAATACAGGGCAATATCGACGTTGGCGTCGCGCAACTCGTCCGTGGTGAAGAACGGCGTCGAGCCAAACTCGGTGAGATTGGCCAGAATCGGCACCTTCACTGCGGCCTTGAAACGACGATAGTCGTCCAGCGTCTTCATCGCTTCCGGAAAGATCATGTCAGCGCCCGCCTCGACATAGGCGCAGGCGCGGTCGATGGCCGCATCGATGCCCTCCACGGCAGCGGCATCGGTGCGCGCCATGATCACGAAGCCTGGATCGGTACGTGCGTCGACGGCTGCCTTGACGCGGTCGACCATCTCTTCCTTCGGCACCACTTCCTTGCCGGGACGGTGGCCGCAGCGCTTCTGGCCGACCTGGTCCTCCATATGCACCGCGGCAACGCCCACATTGATAAACGAGCGGATCGTACGGGCGATGTTGAAAGCGCCACCCCAACCGGTGTCGATATCGACCAGCAACGGCAGCTGGGTAGCGTCCACGATACGGCGGGCGTCCGTGAGCACGTCTTCCATGGTGGAAATGCCGAGGTCCGGCACGCCGAGCGAATTGGCGGCCACGCCACCACCAGAGAGATAGAGCGCTTTGTAACCCACCCGCTTGGCCATCAGGCCGGCGTAGGCGGTGATGGCGCCCATGACCTGCAAGGGTTGCTCGGCGGCGACGGCGGCGCGGAAACGCGCGCCCGAGGATGCGATCTGGGTCATGAAGCCTCCACGTAAAGCGGTGATTTTAGCGCGCCGGGCGTCGCAATCCCGTGCTGCGGGGCAGCAAACGTAAATTCTTGCGTGACCCGGACAAGGCCGGTCACGTACATTCGGTGGGTGAGTACACCTACCCGTCTTGCTACGCGCATCCTCTGGGGCCTGCTGATCGGCGTGATCGCCGCCGTGGTCACCCTCGGCATCGGCCAATTCCACCCCGACACGCTGAAAACCATGCGGGCGATCTCCACCGCGGTATTCGATCCGCTGGGCCAGATCTTCCTGCGCATGCTGTTCTTCGTCGTGATCCCGCTGGTGTTCGCCTCGCTCGCCTCTGGCGTCGTGCAATTGGGAAGGCTCGACAAACTCGGGCCGTTGGCGGGCCGCACCTTTGCGCTGTTCTTCGCCAACATGGCAATCGCCGTGTTCATCGGCCTGGTGATGATGAACCTGCTGCAGCCCGGCCATCACCTCGACCCTGCCTCGAAAGACCTGCTGATGCAGGAATACGGCGGCAGCGCCCGCGCCGCGGTGGAGCGCCAGCACCAGCAACCGGGCATGAGCTTCGCCACGCTGGTGGAGATGTTTATGCCGCGCAATCTGTTCGGCGCCTTCGTTGGCAACGATCCCGGCAAGCTGGGTGATGTGCTGCCGCTGATCCTGTTCGCCATCCTGGTCGGCGCAGCGGGCACACAGCTCAGTGAGGACAAGCGCCAGAAGCTGCAAGCCGGGCTGGATCTGATCAGCGAAGTGATGACCGGCATCGTCGGCTTCGCGCTGAAACTCGCGCCCTATGCCGTACCCGCGATGATCTATAGCGTGATCGTGAAAGTCGGCGTGGACATTCTGCTGACCCTCGCGGTGTTCGTGGTCGGTTGCGCCACGGCGCTGGCCCTGCATTTGTTCGGCACCATGTCGCTATGGCTGCGCCTGTTGGCCGGCCGCTCGCCCCTGGCCTACTTCAAACAGATCCGCCCGCTGCTGATCACCGCGTTCTCCACCAGTTCCAGCAGCGCCTCGCTGCCCGCCTCGCTGGCGGTGGCCAAAGACGATTTGAAGCTGGCCCCCAGCACCGCGGGTTTCGTACTGCCGCTGGGCGCCACCATGAATATGAGCGGCACCGCGCTATTCGAAGGCTGCGTAGTGCTGTTCGTGGCGCAGGCCTTCGGCGTGGATCTGGCATTGGGCCAGCAATGCGTACTGATGCTCCTGTCGGTACTCAGCGCAGTAGCCGTGGCCGGCATTCCCGGTGGCTCGATGCCGCTGATCGCCGGCCTGCTGGCAACCTTCGGCGTGCCGCCGGAAGGCATCGGCATCGTGCTGGGCGTGGACCGCATCCTGGACATGCTGCGCACCACCGTGAATGTGGGCAGCGACATCGTCACCGCCACGGTGGTCGATGCCCGCGTGAAAGCTGCCGCTACCGCGTCGTAGCGCGGGTGCGGCTGTCATCAGCGGTCGCCAAGCTGCGTCCGGCTCGATGACGGCGGCGGCGACCCATAGCCGCTGCCAATCAAGACGATCCCTACAATCAATTAGAGTTATCGCGATACGCGCGGTATCTTTGTCGTTCCACAACCAACCCCACGGGAAAACAACAGATGTCGTTGATCAATACCGCAGTCAAGCCGTTCAAGGCTCAGGCTTACAAGAACGGCCAGTTCATCGAAGTGACGGACGCCTCGCTCAAGGGCAAGTGGTCCGTCGTGGTGTTCTACCCCGCCGACTTCACCTTCGTGTGCCCGACCGAGCTGGAAGACCTGGCCGATCATTACGCCGAATTCCAGAAGCTGGGCGTTGAGATTTACTCGGTCTCGACCGACACCCATTTCTCTCACAAGGCATGGCACGACACCTCTGACGCCATTGGCAAGGTCAAGTACACCATGCTCGCCGACCCGACCGGCACCATCACCCGCAACTTCGACGTGATGATCGAAGAAGAGGGCCTGGCGCTGCGCGGTACCTTCGTGATCAACCCGGAAGGCCAGATCAAGCTGTGCGAAATCCACGACAACGGCATCGGCCGTGACGCGTCGGAGCTGTTGCGCAAGGTCAAGGCTGCTCAGTACGTCGCCTCCCACCCGGGTGAAGTGTGCCCGGCCAAGTGGAAGGAAGGCGAGAAGACCCTGAAGCCGTCGCTCGACCTGGTTGGCAAGATCTAAGTTCCAGCTTTCCCGTGACTTGCGGCTCGCCCTTTCGAGCCGCCCCGGACCCGGCGTCCTGCCGGGTCCGACTTCCGAGAATCAAAGGTGTCAGCAACGCCCGGCCACACCGGGTGCTGGTGATGCTTACCCTGAATAAACCGACGGAGCTCCCACCATGTTGGATGCCGATCTGAAGACCCAATTGCAGGCCTACCTCGAAAAGGTCACTCACCCGATCGAGCTCGTGGCCTCCCTCGACGACAGCGCCAAGTCGCAGGAGCTCCTTGAGCTGCTGCAGGACATTGCCTCGCTGTCCGACCAGGTCAGCCTCGACCGCCACGGCACCGACGCGCGCAAGCCCTCCTTCGCGATCAATCGCGTGGGCACGGATGTCGGCGTGCGCTTCGCCGGCATTCCGCTGGGCCACGAGTTCACCTCGCTGGTGCTGGCTCTGTTGCAGGTCGGCGGGCATCCGTCCAAGGCTTCGCAGGACGTGATCGAGCAGGTGCGCAATCTCGAGGGCGAGTTCCGTTTCGAGACCTTCATGTCGCTCTCCTGCCATAGCTGCCCGGACACCGTGCAGGCGCTGAACCTGATGAGCGTGATCAATCCCAACATCAAACATGTGGCGATCGATGGTGCGCTGTTCCAGGACGAAGTGAACGAACGCCAGGTGATGTCGGTGCCCACCGTGTTCCTCAACGGCGAACCCTTCGACCAGGGCCGCATGACCATCGAGCAGATCGCCGCGCGCCTGGATACCGGCGCAGCGCAGCGCGCCGCCGAGCAGATCAAGACCAAGGCCGCGTTCGACGTGCTCGTGATCGGCGGCGGCCCGGCCGGCGCCGCGGCGGCGATCTACGCCGCACGCAAAGGCATCCGCACTGGCGTGGCGGCCGAGCGCTTCGGCGGCCAGGTGCTGGACACTATGGCGATCGAGAACTTCATCTCGGTGCCTTACACCGAAGGCCCGAAGCTGGCGGCGTCGCTGGAGCAGCACGTGCACGAGTACGACGTGGACGTGATGAACCTGCAGCGCGCCGAACAACTGATTCCGCCCGCCGATCCGAACGGCCTGATCGAAGTGAAGCTCGCCAACGGCGCCTCGCTGAAGTCCAAGACGGTGATCCTTTCCACCGGCGCACGCTGGCGCAACATGAACGTGCCGGGCGAGCAGGAGTTCCGCAACAAGGGCGTCACCTACTGCCCGCATTGCGACGGCCCGCTGTTCAAGGGCAAGCGCGTGGCGGTGATCGGCGGCGGCAACTCCGGCGTGGAAGCTGCTATCGACTTGGCCGGCATAGTGGGCCATGTCACCCTGCTTGAGTTCGACAGCAAGCTGCGCGCCGATGAAGTCCTGCAACGCAAGCTGCGCAGCATGCCGAACGTCAAGGTGATCGTCAGCGCGCAGACCACCGAAGTGCTTGGCGACGACAAGGTCACCGGCCTGGCCTACACCGACCGCACCACCGGCGACAGCCATCGCGTAGAACTCGAAGGCATCTTCGTGCAGATCGGCCTGCTACCGAACACCGAATGGCTGAAGGGCACGCTGAAGCTGTCGCCGCGCGGCGAGATCGAAGTGGATGCGCGTGGCGAGACCTCGATCCCCGGCGTATTCGCGGCCGGCGACGTCACCACCGTGCCGTTCAAGCAGATCGTGATTGCGATGGGCGAAGGCGCGAAGGCATCGCTGAGTGCCTTCGATCATCTGATCCG
This sequence comes from Dyella sp. OK004, assembly GCF_900114495.1. Taxonomy (GTDB): domain Bacteria; phylum Pseudomonadota; class Gammaproteobacteria; order Xanthomonadales; family Rhodanobacteraceae; genus Dyella_D. The sequence continues at coordinate 473,197 of NZ_FOZI01000002.1, forward strand.
TATGCCGGTGGCGGTGGAGCAGGAAGCTGAGGTAGCTGCGTAGAGCGCGGGCAAGGCCCCCCCAAGAGCGTCACCCCTCCCCAGCCCTCCCCTGCAAGCAGGGGAGGGAGCAAGGCATCGCCAGCTTTTGGCTCCTCCCCCTGCAAGCAGGGGGAGGCTGGGAGGGGGTGAGCTCTTGAGACAGCCTCACCCGGAAGCTCTTGCAAAGCCTCAACTCCCCTGATCCGGCCCGCGCTCCAGCGCCTTGCGAATTTCTTCCAGCGCACCCGGATCATCCAGCGTCGAAAGGTCCCCTGGATCGCGATGCTCAGCTAACGCCTGCAGCGAACGCCGCAACAACTTTCCCGAGCGCGTCTTGGGCAAAGCATTCACCACGTAAACACGTGACGGCTTCGCCACACCGCCGAGCTGCTCGACAACACGCTGCTGCATCGCCTGCGCCACACCGCTGGCACCCGCCGCGCCCGCATCCTGTTTCAGCGTGGCGAACACCACGGGCACCTGCCCCTTCAACTCGTCATGCACACCGATCACCGCGGCTTCGGCCACGGCCGGATGGGTCGCTACCGATTCCTCGATCTCGCGTGTACCCAAGCGATGCCCGGCCACGTTGATCACATCATCGGTACGGCCAAGAATCGTGGTGTAGCCGTTCTCGTCGCGGATGGCCCAGTCCAGCGAGCTGTACAGCAGCTCGTTGAAGTGGCTGAAGTAGCTGCTGAGATAACGCTCATCGTCACCCCACACTGTGGTGAGGCAACCCGGCGGCAGCGGCGGCTCGAACACCAGCACGCCCTTCTCACCCGGCGCGGCTTCGAGACCAGTGGCTTCGTCGATCACCTTCATCTTGTAGCCGGGTGCCGGTAACCCGGGCGAGCCGAATTTCACCGGCTTCAGTTCCAGCCCGGGCATCAGTGTGATCGCCGGCCAGCCGGTCTCGGTCTGCCAGTAGTTATCAATCACCGGCACGCCGAGGCCATCAGTGATCCAGTGTGCGGTCGGCTCGTCCAGCGGCTCGCCGGCCAGGAACAACCACTTCAGCTTTGACAGGTCGTACTTCTTCAGCCACGCCGCATCCTGCTTCTTCAGCACGCGGATACCCGTGGGAGAAGAGAACATGGTGTGCACGCCATAGCGCTCGCATAGCTGCCACCAGATGCCGGGATCGGGCCGTGTCGGCAGGCCTTCGTACAACAGCGAAGTCGCGCCACCGATCAGCGGTCCGTACACGTTGTACGAATGTCCCACCGCCCAACCTACGTCAGAGGTGGAAAACATCACCTGTCCCGGTGCAATGTCGAACACGTAGCGAATCGACATTGCCATCGCCACCGCATAGCCGCCCACATCGCGCTGAATGCCCTTGGGCTTGCCGGTAGTACCGGAGGTATAGAGCAGATAGCTCGGCTCATTGGACTCCAGCCAAGCCACCGGCACCTCGGCGTGCTCGTGCGCGCCGCGCAAACTGGAATAATCCAGATCGCGGCCGGCGACGCGCGTCATCTGCGGATCGAGTCCGCGATCCACGATCAACACCCGCGGCGGCGCGAACGCAGCTTCGGCCAACGCGGCATCCACCAGTGGCTTGTAAGGAATCACTTTGCCGCCGCGCATACCGGCATCCGCGGCGATCAGCAGCTTGGGCTGCGCATCGTCGATACGCAGCGCGAGGTTATGCGCGGCAAAGCCACCGAACACGACGGAATGAACCGCACCGATGCGTGCGCAGGCCAGCATCGCGAATACCGCCTCGGCGATATTCGGCAGATAGATCACCACGCGATCGCCCTTGCCCACACCCAGCGATCCCAACACCGCGGCAAACGCATTCACTTCGCGATGCAAAGCGCGATACGTCAGTTCGCGCGCGATACCGGTTTCGCTGGAGATGGCTACCAGCGCCAGCTGCTCGCCGCGTTCCGCCAGATGCCGGTCCAGTGCGTTGTAGCAAAGGTTGGTGGTGCCGCCGACGAACCAGCGGCGAAACGGCGGACGCGGCTGATCGAGTATCTGCTGTGGCGGCGTGTGCCAGTGAATCAACCTCGCCTGTTCTGCCCAGAACGCTTCCGGTTCGTCGATCGAGCGTCGGTAGAAATCCTCATAACGCATAACTGCACCCGCGCCGGACCTGATGCTGGCAAGACTGGACCAAGCGCCAGCGGACCTCGCACTAGACCTTGGTCGTACCGGCGCCGGCCGGATAATCAACCTGCCGCGCCAAAAACAGGGGCTGATTAATAAATACTGCAAGCATTAAAAATGCCAGCTTTTGCATTTTCACAAAACCACCACTAATGCATTTTCGCTATTACCAATGGCGTCACAACAGAAGCGGCATAAAGCACCGCAGACATCAAAAAAACATCCGTTTAGATACGCGGTTTTCACATTTAATCGCTAACTATGACTTCACCCAGTAAGGCGCCCCGGATGCTCTTTCCCGGCAGGGTGACCGACGCGCACCGCCACTGGGACAGGGGGGTGGCTGAATTTTCCCGAGCACCCTTATTTCTCCCTGCCCGATTTATCGGACAGGGGGATTTATGTGTTCTTCGCAGCCGCACTTGGACCACTCGGAAGCATTTCCCAGGAGAGAAATAGCCATGAGTAAGCGTCGTGTATATACCGCTCTAAAACAGACCCTACTCGTTACCTGCATGCTCGCCGCCGGCATCTCGCTTACGGCTTGCTCGGGTCACAGTTCCTACAAATCTTCCGCGGGCGGCAGCGCAGTCAGCCCAGGCGGCGCCGGCTCAGGAGACGGCGGCAGTGGTAGCGGCAGTGGTGGCAGTGGTTCGGGCGGAAGCGGCTCCGGTTCGGGTAGCGGTTCCGGTGGTTCGGGTTCCGGTGGTTCGGGCAGCGGCGGCTCCGGGAGTGGTTCCGGCTCCGGTGGCGGCTCGGGTAGCGGTTCCGGCTCGGGCGGTGGCTCGGGTTCCGGCTCCGGCGGCGGTACCGGTTCGGGCGGCGGCGGCACGGGCGGCGGCACGGGTTCGGGCGGCGGCACACCTGCGCCTTCGGGCGTGGTGGGCGCCGTGGCCACCGGCGGCGGCAATATCGTCTCCAGTGTCGGCGGTGCCGTATCCGGCATCGGCCAGCAGATCCCCAATCAGGGTTTGCTTGGCGGCAACAACGGTGTGACCCAGGGCCTATCGGGCGTCGTCGTCAACACCGGCGATGCGGTCAGCTCGCTCGGCGCGGGCGTCACTAACGGGCTCGGCCAGGTGGGCAATACCGCCAACCCGGTCGGCATTACGGCCCAGGGCGCAGGCAATGCCGTAGTCGATACGGGCGAGGCCGTGAGCAGTCTGGGTCAAACAGTGACCGCGGTGGGCGCATTCCAGGGCTCGCCGATCACGCCGATCACCTCGCTGTTAGGTAGCACGGTAACCACGGTGGGTAACAACGTCAGCGGCCTTGGCACCGGACTGAACTCGGCGCTTGGTCAGGGTCCGGGTAATCAGCTGACGCAGACGCTCAGCAACGTGGTGACTCCGCTTGCCACGCTCGGCCAGACCAGCGGCACCGGCACCGGTCCGAACAACCTGGTCGCCGATGTGTCGCGCGCGGCCGGTGCGACCGGCACCGGGTTGAGCACTAGCGTCACCGCGCTGGGCGCAACGCTCGCTGGTAGTTCATTGCCAGGTGGTCTGAACAACGGCACCGCGCAGGCTCTGGGCAATACCGTGCAGAACGTTGGTGGTGTGCTCGGCACTATCAGCAGTGGCGTCACCAACGGCCCCGGCCAGTCCCCCACCATCAGCAATCCAGTGGGCGTGGCTTTGACCAGTGTCGGCAGCGGCGTTATCGGCACCGGGACAACCGTAGGCAGCGTGGGAGCGGTAGTGAACAGTCTTAGCGGTGGACAGTTAGCGCCGCTCAGTCCGCTCACTAATACCGTGGCTGGTGTGACCACTGCGGTGGGCGCCACCGTGTCCAATGTCGGCACTGGCGTGACCAGCGCCGTCAACGGTCCGCTGCAGCCGATTACGCAAACGCTGAGCAACGTCGTGAATGGCGTGGCGAATGCGACCACCACCAATGCGGGCACTTCCGGCTTGTCCGGCGTGACCGGATTGCTTGGCGGTGTGACCGGCACCCTGGGCGGCACCTCGCTGACCGGAGGCTCAAGCAGTTCCGGCAGCAATAGCGACGGCGGCCTGCTCGGATTGGGCCTGTTGCGCAAACGGTAAGTCGATGCAGAGAGGCGGCCGCAAGGCCGCCTCTCTCTATGCACGCCGGCTTCTTCGATGACCGACGCGTCTGCTGCTGTGCGCCACGCGCAAAGTAGAAGCCGGTCGCCGCACGGGACAACACACAGGAGCATCAGGCATGAGGAGATGGGTGGTTCTCGCCACAACCGCGATGACGTCCGCCGTCAGCTGGGCACAGACACGCCCACCGGTCGCCAACCCACTACAAACCCTGCCGCGCGTCGAAGCACCGGCGCAACCCCGCGTCACGCTCAACGTGGAGCAACAGCGCAACGACCAGATGGCCGCGCTGATGGCCATCACGCTCACACCGTCGCGCGTCGACATCGGCGGGGTGCATTCGATTCCGTTCGAGCAGGTCGCCGCGCTGTTCAAACCGCTAACCGGCAAAAACGTACGCGTCGCCGATCTGGTAGCTGCGGCGGATGCCTGCACCAAGCTGTACCAGAAACACGATTACGCGCTCTCTTTTTGCTATATACCCGCACAGTCGTTCCAGAACGGCGTAGTCGTGGTCAATGTGGTCGAAGGCTATGTCGCTGCCGTCGAGGTGAGCGGCGACGCCGGCAACATGGAGCGCAAGATCCGCGCGATCGCGAGCCACATCACCAAGGATCGCCCCCTGCGCCGCAGCACTTTCGAGCGCTACATCCAGATACTCGGCATGCTGCCCGGCGCGGAGATCAAGGCCGACGTGCCGGCGCCGACCACTACCGATGGCGCCACGCACCTCAAGCTTTCGGTGAAGCGCAAGCGCTACAACATGAGCACCGGCATCGACACCAACCATCCCGGCGTGCAGGGCCTGTTCTCCGGCTCGCTCAGCGGAATGACACCACTGGCGGAACAGCTCAACGCCTCCGTGCTGTACCCACCCGGCCGCGGCTCGCAGAACTACTACGACGCCGGCTACGCGCAGATGGTCGGCTCCACTGGCCTGATGGGCCGGCTCAGCGGTTCGCACTACCACGGCAATCCCGATATCGATCAGCAGCTGCCTTCGTACCTGCGCCACCGGCTGACCCAGGACCGCGTCGACCTGAGCTTCAGTTATCCGCTGCTGCTGAGCTCCACACGCAGCCTGATGGCCAGCGCAGGCATCTACGGATCGAACCAGAGCGACAACTACTTCAACCGCATCAACGGCGCATCGCTGGTGCTGAAAACCGACGTGCGCGTGCTGCACGCGGAAGTGGATTTCACTCAGGCCGCAGTCAAACGCACTCGCAAGCTTGGCTTCGGCATCGCGCAGGGCCTGGACATGTGGGGCGCTGGCGCCACTTCGACCACCAATATCCCCGGCGCCATCGTGCTCAACCCGACCGACGTGCGCTTCACCCGCTACAACCTCAACGCGCTGCAGGCCGACACCTGGGGCGCACATGTCGGCACCGTGGTTTCGCTGGTCGGCCAGTACAGCCATTACCGCCTGCCGACCACCGAACAGATCAGCTTCGGCGGCCCGCGCTTCGGCCTCGGCTACGATCCGGGCGCGGTCTCCGGCGACAGCGGCTGGGGGGCGGCGCTGGAGGTCAACCGGCCATTCACGGTCAGCGCCAAATGGGTGAAAACCCTCACGCCCTACGTGCTTGGGCAGACCGCCCGCGTCTACGTCAACGGCAGCCATCTGCCCACCGATTCGCTGGGTACGGCGGCAGTCGGTCTGCGCCTCACCGATAGCAAGCACTACACCGTCGACATCTCCGCCGCGCAGCCGGTGGGCGACCGGCCACCCAACGACCGCTCGCGCAAGGTGCGCTACGACCTAGCGTTCTCCTATCAGCTGTTCCAGTAATCCGCCCCGAAGAGAAGCAGGAAGGGCGGCCATGAGCCGCCCTTCCTGCTTCCGTTACCCCGGCCGACTAGCCGGTATGTGTTATTTGCCCCCCGCCGCCCGGCTGACAAGCTCCCGGACCATATCGATCCGGGAACTGTCATGCGCGCCTTCTACCGCCACTTCTATTTCTGGGTGCTGGTCGCCATCGCCACGGGCGGGTTGATCGGCCACTACTTTCCGGACACCGGCGTGGCGCTCAAGCCGCTGGGCGACGGCTTTATCGCGCTGGTGAAGATGCTGATCGGGCCGATCATCTTCCTCACCGTGGTACTCGGCATTGCCGGCGTATCGGACGTGAAGAAGGTCGGCCGCGTCGGCGCCAAGGCGATTCTCTATTTCGAGGTGGTCTCCAGCTTTGCGCTGGTGATCGGCCTGGTGGTGGTCAACACGCTCAAGCCCGGCGCCGGCTTCAACGCCACACCGGCTTCGCTCGACGCCGCCGCGGTGAGCAAGTACGCCAACGCCGCGCACGAGCAAGGCACCGTGCAGTTCCTGCTGCACCTGATCCCCAAGACCTTCACCGATGCCTTCAGCGGCGACGGCGATCTGCTGCAGGTGTTGCTGCTGGCCTTGCTGTTCGGCTTTGCCATGATCCATGTCGGCGAACGCGCCAAGCCGGTACTGAATCTGCTGGAAGCACTATCGAAAGTGTTCTTCCGCATCATGGGCATGATCATGCGTCTGGCGCCACTCGGTGCGATGGGCGCCATGGCCTTCACCATCGGCAAGTACGGCGTGCACAGCCTGGGCCCGCTGCTGAAGCTGATGGGCAGCTTCTATCTCGCCTGCATCCTGTTCGTGGTGATCGTGCTGGGCGCGATCGCGCGCGCCACCGGCTTCAGCATCTTCAAATTCCTGCGCTACATCCGCGACGAACTGCTGCTGGTGCTCGGCACCTCGTCGTCGGAATCCGCGCTGGTGCCGCTGATGCAGAAGCTCGAACGCCTCGGCTGCTCCAAGTCGGTGGTCGGCCTAGTGGTGCCCAGCGGCTATTCGTTCAACCTGGACGGCACCAACATCTACCTGACCATGGCCGCGATCTTCGTGGCGCAGGCGCTCAACGTGGAGCTGACGCTGACGCAGGAACTCACCCTGCTCGCGGTCGCCATGCTTACCTCGAAGGGTGCATCCGGCGTGACCGGTGCCGGCTTTATCACGCTAGCAGCGACCCTGGCCGTGGTGCCTTCAGTACCGGTGGCCGGGCTGTCGCTGATCCTCGGCATCGACCGCTTCATGAGCGAAGCGCGCGCGCTCACCAACATCATCGGCAACGGCGTGGCCACCGTGGTGGTCTCGCACTGGGAGAAGGAACTCGACCACGCCAGCCTGCAGGCCGCGCTCAACGGCCGCCCGCTTTCGCCCACCGACGAACCTTCCTTGATCGCCGACGCCAGCTGAGCGCCGGTCTCTTTCCCATACCGAGGCTGCTATGAAATCCATCCACGGGATCATGTTGTGCACGCTGGGCTTGAGCCTGACCGTCGGCGCGCAGGCCGCCGACATCAACAACTGGCCGATCAAATACACCACGTCCGATGGCACCGAATGGAGCCTCTACGGCAACTATCAGTACGACATGACCGATGTGCGCCATAGCAACGCTATCGAGGATTCGAGCACCAACCGGCGCAAGGAATTCGGTTTTACCGTACGCAAGAAAGGCGAGTGGGACGCCATCGTCTATTTCGATTTCCAGTCGAAGCTGTGGCTGGATGCGTACTGGCGCGTGGATAGCAAATGGCTGTTCGGCGAGGACTACGGCAAGTTCCGCTTCGGCTACAGCAAGATGCCCGTCGGCTTCGAAGGTGTCACCGTCTCCCGCGCAGACAGCTTCATCGAGCTCGCGCTGCCGCTGGGCGCGTTCTACGAAACGCGCCGCACCGGCGTCGACTGGGCGCTGGAGCGTCCGCAGTATCTGATCAACGTGGGTTACTACTTCGGCCAGGATCTGCAGGGCGACAACCACGGCACGACCACCGCTGCACGCGTCGCGTGGACGCCACTCAAAGCCGAAGGTAACGTCGTGCATCTGGGTGTCTCCGCTTCGCTCGAACGTCCGCAGGGCAGCACCGATGGGCGCGACGTGTATCACCCGCCCGCTGCACGCTGGCGCGCACGCCCCGAGGACGGACTGACCGATGTGCGGCTGGTCGATACCGGAACGCTGAGCCACGTCGACAGCAATCGCCGCCTCGGCCTGGAAGGGCTGTGGATCCATGGCCCGCTCTCCGTGCAAGGCGAATACCTGCAGGCGCATACCGAGCGCAGTGAAGGCTTGCCCAGCTACGCCGCGGATGGCTACTACGTGTTCGGCAGCTATGTGCTGACTGGCGAATCGCGCCCCTACGCCGCCGGCAACGTCAACAACCTCAAGCCGCGCAACCTGTGGGGAGCGGTGGAACTGCTGGTGCGTTACAGCTCGCTCGACCTGGATCACGGCACCGTCCACGGCGGCCGCGAGCACGACCTGACCTTCGGTGCCAACTGGTACCTCACCCAGCACCTCAAGTTCCAGGCGAACTACGTGCAGGTGCATGCCACCCGTCTCGGCAAACGGCAGGACCCGGACATCATGGAACTGCGCGCGCAGGTCTACTTCTAAGTCGCGCAGCTAACGGAGCAAGCCCATGAGCAGCACTACTTCGGACGCCGTCGCTGCACGCGCACCCGCCATGTCGGCCGGCAAGCGCCTGCGCTCGATCTTCAGCGGCTCGGTCGGCAACCTGGTCGAGTGGTACGACTGGTACGTGTACTCGGCGTTCTCGCTGTACTTCGCCCATGCGTTCTTTCCCGAGGGAGACCAGACCACGCAATTGCTCAATACCTCAGCGATCTTTGCCGTGGGTTTCCTGATGCGCCCACTTGGCGGCTGGCTGCTGGGCACCTTCGCCGACCGCCGGGGACGCAAGGCGGCGCTGTTGCTTTCGGTGTTCATGATGAGCCTGGGCTCGCTGATCATCGGCCTTACACCGAGCTATCAACACATCGGCATGGCCGCACCGGTTCTGCTGATCGTCGCGCGTCTGTTGCAGGGTTTGTCGATCGGTGGCGAATACGGCACCTCGGCCACGTATCTGAGCGAGATGGCGCCGCGCGAGAGCCGCGGTTTCTGGTCGAGCATCCAGTACGTAACCCTGGTGGCCGGCCAGTTGATCGCGCTGGCGCTGCTGATGGTGCTGCAGCAATTCGTACTTACGCCCGAGCAGTTGCATAGCTGGGGCTGGCGCATCCCGTTCCTGATCGGCGCGCTGCTCGCGGTGATCGCCGTACTGATCCGCCGCAGCATGGACGAGACCGCCTCGTTCAAGAAAACAAAACCGCTGGAAAGCCCGCTGCGCACCTTGCTGCGGCATCCGCGCCAGGTACTGACGGTGATCGGCCTGACCATGGGCGGTACACTGGCCTTCTATACCTACACCACCTACATGCAGAAGTACCTGGTGAATTCGGTAGGCATGAGCAAGGACGACGCCACTTCGGTGTCTACCGCGGCGCTGTTCGTCTATGCGTTGCTGCAGCCGGTGTTCGGTGCGCTATCGGATCGCATCGGTCGCCGTCCGCTCTTGATCGGCTTCGGCGTACTTGGCTCGCTGCTCACCTATCCCATCCTGTCCACATTGAAAGAGGCTCACGACTGGTGGCAGGCGTTCGGCCTGATCATGGTGGCGCTGGTGATCGTGAGCGGGTACACCTCGATCAACGCGGTGGTAAAGGCCGAGCTGTTCCCCACCGAGATCCGCGCGATCGGCGTCGGCCTGCCCTACGCACTGGCCCTGTCGGTATTCGGCGGCACCGCCGAGTACGTGGCGCTGTGGTTCAAGAAGATCGGCCACGAGGATTACTTCTACTGGTACGTGACGGCCTGCATCGCCTGCTCCCTGCTGGTATACATTGGCATGCGCGATACCCGGCGGCATTCGCGCATCGTCGAGGACTGAATGCGCCACCGGCGCACGGTGGGAAAGGAAGCCAACCCGCCAGAGTTTGCGCAGGCGCCTTTCCCTTTTCCCATGGCCATCACGTTCCGTCACGGCAAGACCGTCGCTATCGCCGCGTTGCTCGCCGCGGTCATGGCGCTGTCGGCATGGCTGGCCTACCGCATCGCGCTGCGCTACACGCTGGGTAATCTGGCCAGCGAGAACAGCCAGCAGTTGCAACTTCATTCGCTGGCCCTGCAACGGCTGATCGACCGCTATCGCGTGCTGCCCGGCACGCTCGCGCTCGATCCTGAATTACGCGATGCGCTGATTCACCCGCCGAACGCTACGGGGGTGCAGTACCTCAACCTGAAGCTCGAGCACGCCAACGGCATCACCCACGCTTCCACACTGACGTTGCTGGATCGCAACGGTCTGGCTATTGCCGCCAACAACTGGCGCGAGCCGGGCAGCAATGTCGGGCATCGCTACGATTTCCGTCCGTACTTCCAGCAGGCCATCGCCAACGGTACCGGCACCTTCTACGCCATCGGCGTATCCACCCATGTGGCCGGGTACTTCATCGCCGAGGCGGTGAAGGATGCCAAAGGCGACACGCTCGGCGTGGTCTCGGTCAAGGTGCCGCTGGGCGAGTTGGCGCGCGAATGGCTGCGCGGCCAGGGCACGCTGCTACTGAGCGACAGTGCCGATGTCGTCTTCCTCAGCAGCAAGCACGAGTGGGATTACCGCGAACTGGCCCCTTTAAAACAGACCGATGCCGCGCGCCTGGAGAGCACCCGGCAATACGAAGGCGAGCATCTGCAGCCCGCCCACTATCGAACCTTGCGTACGCTGGACGACGGCGGCCGGCTGGTGCGGGTCGATGCACCGGCGACGCGGCCGCCGATGCTGTGGAGTTCGCTAAAGCTGCCGCTGGAAGGCTGGACCCTGCATCTGCTGCGCGATGCCTCAGGCAGCCTTGCCGCTGCCCGCGTTGCCGCCGCGCTGGCCGCCGCCGGCTGGGCGCCATTGATCTTGCTCGGCCTGTTTTTGCAGCAGCGTCGTCGCCTAGTGCAACACCGCATGCAGAGCCGCGCTGAATTGGAACGGTTGGTCACCCACTACACCGGCGAGCTGCGCTCGGCGCAGGACAGTGTGGTGCAAGCGGCGCAGGCGGCGGCCGGCCACAACGCCAGTCTGGAACATCTGCCACAAGGCGTCAGCGTGGTGGATGCGGACCTGCACCTAGTTGCATGGAACAGCCGCTACGAGGAGATCTTCAAATTTCCTCCGGGCCTGCTCAAGGTCGGCAAACCGATCGAGGACGTGCTGCGCTACAACGCGCGCCGCGGCCTGCTCGGCCCCGGTTCGGTGGAGGAAGCGATCCAGCGCCGCCTCGATCACATGCGCGGCGGCTCGGCGCACATGTTCGAGCGCGAACGGCCGGACGGCAGCGTGCTGGAGATCCGCGGCAATCCGTTGCCCGGCGGCGGTTTCGTCACCAGCTTCGCCGACATCACCGCCTACAAGGCAGCGGCGCGCGACCTGCGCAACCTCGCTACCACGCTGGAACAGCGCATCGAAGAACGCACGCGCGATCTCGAAGCGGCCAAGGCCGAAGCGGAACGCGCCAACCGCAGCAAGACCCGCTTCGTTGCCGCCGCCGTGCATGACTTGCTGCAACCGCTGAATGCCGCACGCATGTACGTCGGCGCACTACGCGGCCGTCTTACGCAGAACGATAGCCGCGAACTTGCCGATCGCGTGGAGCGCGCACTGGAAGCGCAGGACGATCTGCTGGCCAGCCTGCTCGATATCGCCCAACTCGAAGCCGGTGCACTGCAAGCCAAGCCCGTCGACCTGCCATTGGAGCCGCTGCTGACCGGTCTGGCACGCCAGTTCGGCATTCTCGCGCAGGCACGCGGCCTCACCCTGCGCTATGTACCGGCACACATGGTGGTGCACAGCGATCCGCTGCTGCTGCGGCGGATCCTGCAGAACTTCCTTTCCAACGCGATTCATTACACGCCGCAAGGGCACGTATTGCTGGGCTGCCGCCGCGACGGCGATCAGGTGCGTATCGAAGTGTGGGATACCGGCGTGGGCATTCCGCCGGCCAAGCAGCAAGCAATCTTCGAGGAGTTCCGCCGGCTGGATACGGGTATCGATCGCGATGGCCGCAGCGCTGGCCTCGGCCTGTCGATCGTCGACCGTATCGCGCGCCTGCTCGGCCATCGGATTGGCCTGCGGTCGCAGCCGGATCGTGGCAGCGTGTTTTCGGTGAGCGTGCCGCTTGGTGATCCGGCTGGCGTGGCGGCGCGCGAACCAGTCGCCACCGCGACCGATGATGAATCGCCGCTGCGCGGCTGCCGCGTGTGGTGCATCGACGATGCTCCGCAGGTGCGCGACGCCACCCTGGCACTGTTGCGTCACTGGGGTTGCGAAGCCACCCTGGCCGATGGGTCCGCGCAAGCGCTGCTACTCGCACGCGAAGGTGAGCCACCGGATCTTCTGCTGCTCGACTATCAGCTCGGCGATAGCACGGGTCTGGAATTATTGCCGCGACTGACCGAATGCTGGGGCAGCCAACCGCCGACCATTGTGCTGTCGGCGCAGAAGGATGCGGATACCCGTGCGCGTGTGCAGGCTGCTGGTCTGCGCTTTTTGCCCAAGCCGGCGACGCCGGCGGCATTGCGCGCGTTGATGTCGCAGTTGTTGTTGGCGAGTGCGCGTTGACGAAGCACCGTTTCTGCCATTTTGGCCGGCGAGTTCAGATGCATGATTTGTCGCTCGGCAATCGACGCGTTACTGCGGCCTGGCCGCTTATGCAGCGGGCATTTCGGACGCCTGCCGGCGCCCGAGTCACTTTCTCTTTGCTGACCCAAAGAGAAAGTAACCAAAGAGAAATGGTCGAAAGAGCGCGACGTGCTTTGTAGCTACGCATCCCCCAGTGTCAGACGTCGGGTTTGCTCTTGCCCCCTCCCCTGCTCGCAGGGGAGGGTTGGGGAGGGGTGAGTACTTGAGAAAGCGTATCGGGAGAGGTTTTCTCAAGGGCTTACCCCCTCCCAACCTCCCTCTGCTTGCAGGGGGAGGAGAAACCCATCAGGCAGCCATTCAATCCAACCCACTACTCGGCGACTCATCCAGATCCAGCGACTTCACCAACACTGCCGCCTGCGTCCGCGAACGGCAATCGAGTTTGCGCAGCACCGCGGTGACGTGAATCTTCACCGTGTTCTCGGCCAGCCCCAGCTGATCGGCAATCTGCTTGTTGAGCAAACCTTCGGCGAGCAGCATCAGTACTCGCAATTGCTGCGGCGTGAGTTGCGCCAGCTTGGCCGCGAGTGCAGCGTCCTGTTCACTGCGTTCCGCCTTCTCGGCGGCGAACCAGCTGCCGCCCGCCAGCACTTCGCGCACGGCGTCGCCGAGCGTCCCCACCGGCGCCGATTTGGAAACGAAACCGGTCGCGCCGAACTGCTGCGCGCGGCGCACCGTGCGCGGATGGTCGTTGGAGGAAATCACAATGACCGGCACTTCGGGGCGTTCGCCGCGCAACAGCACCAGCGAGGAAAAGCCCATCGCGCCCGGCATGGCCAGATCCAGCAGCACCAGGTCGATATCGGGTTGTTCGGCCAGCACGTTTTCGACAGCGCTCTGGCTCGCCGCTTCGATCATCCGTGCGCCGGGCAGCGCTTCGCGCAGCGCCTGCAGCATGGCTGCGCGGAACATCGGATGATCGTCGGCGACAAGAATGGTTTGCACGGTTTATCCCATCGGATCGAGTAGATCGATCGCCATCGGCAGCCCGTTGCCCGTCGCGTTCGGCTGGATGCGATCAGCGTGTTTTAGCAGAGGCTCGCATCCACGGCTATCGGGATGCTTGACCCTTACGTAACGTAAGGCCCCAGTGTCCCATCCCGCACCGAAGGAGAACCCCATGCAGCTGACCGTTGGCGAACTTGCGCGGCGTTCCGGGCTGACTGTCCGCACGCTGCATCACTACGACGCCATCGGCCTGCTGAAGCCCTCGGTGCGCTCCGCCGCCGGTTATCGACTTTACGATCGGGCGAACATCGAACGCCTGCATCGTATCCAGGCCCTGCGCCAATTGGGGCTGTCGCTGACCGATATCGGAGACGCCCTGTCCGGGCCGCAAGCGCCGCTTCCCGAGGTGATCGATCGCCAGATCGCCCACCTCGATCGCGAGCTGGCCAAAGCCGCGCTGCTGCGCGAGCGGCTGCATCGGCTGCGCGCGCAGCTGATCGCCGGACAGTCCCCCGACCTGGCCGATTGGCTGGACACGCTCGAGACCATGACCATGTACGAGAAGTATTTTTCTCCCGACGAACTGAAGACCCTGCCACTGCACACCGACCCCGACGTACTGCCCGAATGGAGTGCGCTGATCACTGCAGTGCAAGCGGCGATGGACCGTGGCGCGACCGCGCACGACGCCGACGTGCAACTGCTGGCACTGAGTTGGATGACGATGGTAGGGCGCGCCACTGGCAATAATCCCGCCTTCCTGATGCGGCTTCACGCCATTAACGAACAAGAACCGACCATGCGTGCGCGCAGCGGCATTACCCAGGAGCTGGAACGGTTCGTGGAACGGGCGGTGATCGCAGCGCGGCTGACCATCTTCGCCCGCTATCTGGATGCGCAGGAAATGGAACGCATGCATGCGCACTACGGTGCGCAGATGTACGCCTGGCCGGCGCTGATCGCCGAATTGCGCGGCGCCATGGCTGACGCGCTCCCTCCCGACCATCCACACGTACAGGCCAAGGCACGGCGTTGGATGGAGTTGTTTCGCGCGTACGCCGGGGACGATCCGGTCACGCATGCGCGCATCCGCGAGGCCTACGCGAAGGAGCCGGACCTGCGTGGCGGCAGCGCGGTAGACGACCAGCTACTGGCCTATGTCCGCAACGCGTGGGAAAGCTCGCAGCGCGCAACTCATTGAGCCGCTGCTGGGTGGCCCAAACGAAGAAGGGCGGCCAAAGCCGCCCTTCTCTACTTCGAGGCCGAAGCGGCTTACTTCTTGGCGAACAGGTGCTCGACGCCGGCGCGCTCTTCGCGCAGTTCCTTGTCGGTGGCGTCCATGCGGACGCGCGAGAAGTCGTTGATCGCCAGGCCCTGCACGATTTCGTACTTACCGTTCTTCACCGTCACCGGGTAGCCGTAGATCACGCCTGCGGCGATGCCATATGAACCGTCGGACGGGATGCCCATCGACGCCCAATCGCCTTCCGCCGTACCCAGTGCCCAGGTGCGCATGTGATCGATGGCGGCCGATGCGGCCGACGCGGCCGAGGAAGCACCGCGCGCTTTGATGATCGCGGCGCCACGCTGCTGCACGGTCGGAATGAAGTCACTCTCATACCAGGCCTGGTCGACCAGCGACAGCGCCGCCTTGCCGTCGACGGTGGCGTGGTGCAGGTCCGGATACTGGGTGGAGCTGTGGTTGCCCCAGATGGTCATCTTCTTAATGTCGGTGGAATGCTTGCCGGTCTTCTCGGCCAGCTGCGACAGCGCGCGATTGTGGTCGAGGCGGACCATCGCGGTGAAGCACTTCGGATCGAGGTCCGGAGCGTTCTGCTGCGCGATCAGCGCATTGGTGTTGGCCGGGTTGCCGACCACCAGCACCTTGACGTCACGCTTGGCGTGATCGTTCAGTGCCTTGCCCTGTGGGCCGAAGATGGCGCCGTTGGCTTCGAGCAGATCCTTGCGCTCCATGCCCGGGCCGCGCGGACGCGCGCCGACCAGCAGTGCGTAGTCGACATCCTTGAAGGCAACGTTGACGTCGTCGGTGGCGACCACGCCGGCCAGCGTCGGGAATGCGCAGTCATTGAGCTCCATCACCACGCCCTGCAGCGACGGCAGCGCCGGGGTGATTTCGAGCAGGTGCAGGATCACCGGCTGGTCCGAGCCGAGCATGTCGCCGGCGGCAATGCGGAACAGCAGGGCATAACCGATCTGGCCGGCTGCGCCGGTAACGGCAACGCGAACGGGGGCTTTCATCACTTCCACTCCTTCAGAGACAAGGTGGGCCTTGCCCACCGAATGTTGTTGGGCGGGCCGTGAGACCCACCGTTGCAATGGATCAGGTCAGTTCGGCAAAGAAGGCCTGAATGCGCTTCAGACCAGGCTCCAACTGTGCCGTGGGACAGGTATAGGAAATGCGCATGGCGCGCGGCTCACCGAAGGCCGAGCCCGGCACGCAGGCCACGCCGGTGGCTTCCAGCAGCGCCGCGCAGAACTCCACGTCGTTGCCGATCTTCACGCCGTTGTGGCTCTTGCCGAAGGCCACCGAAATATCCGGGAACGCATAGAACGCACCCTGCGGACGCGGACACACCACGCCGGGGATCGCGCTGAGCGCGGCCACCACGATGTCGCGCTTGCCGGCGAACTCCTTGCACTTGGCCTGCGGTACATCCTGCGGACCGCCGAACGCCGCCACTGCCGCGGCCGTGATCACTTCCGGCACGCTGGTGATGTGGTTGGAGTTGAGCGTGGTGATGGCCTTCGCCACCGCTTCGGGACCAGCGATCAAACCCACTCGCCAACCCGGCATGCCGTAGGTCTTGGACACGGAGTCGACAAAGATCAAGCGATCACGCAGCTCGGGGCGCGCGAACACGAAGTTGTGATAACCGATGCCATCGAACACCATCGAGTTGTAGATGTCGTCGGTGACGATCCAGGTCTCGGGATACTTCGCCAGCACATCGGCCAGCGCCGCGATTTCTTCGCGCGTGTACACCATGCCCGTCGGGTTGGATGGGTTGTTGAACAGGAACACCTTGGGCTTGCGCTGCAGCGCGTCTTCGAGCTGCGCGGTGGTGAGCTTGTAGTGCTGCTCCGGCCCGCAATGCATCACGTTGACCTTGGCGCCAACGATGTCCGCGATGTCGTGATATGTGGTCCAGTACGGCGCGGCGAAGCAGATCTCGTCGCCTTCGTTGAGCAGCGCCTCGGCCAGGTTGTACAGCACCTGCTTGGCGCCGATGCCTATGGAGAGGTTGTTGCGGCCATAACCACTGAAACCGAGCGCTTCGATGTGCTTCAGAAACGCATCCAACAGCGGCTCCGCACCGCGGTTGCTGCCGTACTGACCGGAATCGTGCGAGAGCGCTTCGCGCGCCGCGGCGTACACATGTTCGCCGGGAAGAAAATTGGGAACGCCGATCGAGAAGCTGATGATGTCGCGACCGGCAGCCTTGAGCTGCTTGGCCTTTTCGGCGATGACCATGATCGCGCTGGGCTTGGCGCGACCGACACGCTGGGCGAGCTGGGGCATGACTTCCTCTGGTTCGGGGGACGGAGGTAGCAAACCTCACGATTTTAGCATGCGGCGGCGCGTCATCCGGCAGGGCCGCAAAACCTTGCGCGACAAGGGAATACCCGGTGCATTCCATGCGCGGGCCATGCATGATGCGCACACTGCCGGTGGCTCCGGATCGATCGGGACCGGGGGTAGCGGGCCAACAGGATGCCGGGCCCGCCAGTCGTACTCAGGAGACCTTCCCAACGCTCACAGAGGACACACGGATATGCATTGGCTCTGGGTATTAATCGTCGGTCTGGTTGTAGGTCTGATTGCCAAGGCCATCATGCCGGGCAAGGATCCGGGCGGCTTCATCATTACCGCCATCCTCGGCATCGTCGGCTCCATCCTCTCCACCTTCATCGGTGAGAAGCTCGGCCTCTGGGGAGAGACGGGCTTGGTGCATTTCCTCGGGTCGATCGCAGGCGCCATCGTGCTGCTGCTGATCTATCACTTCTTCAAGCGCAATTCCGCGTCGTCCTGACAACGCGCGATGTCGGCGGAGCCTTGCGCTCCGCCGACTGTCATCCGTTCCGGCAGTTCAGGCCGTCTTGCCGCCGAACAACTTGCCGGCGAGTCCGATCAGCGAACCCACGTCGAGGCCGCTACCGGCCTGCGGCACTTGGCCGTCCGGCGTCATATGGTCCACCGCGTGCGGCAGTACCTGCGCCAGGCCACCCAACAGCTGGCCCGGGTCCACGCCGAGCTTGCCGGCGGCGTCCTGCAGGACCGAGCCGAGGCCGCCGTTCTGCAGCGCCTGACCAAGCTGGTCGCCTGACACCGGCTGATTCGCCCCGGTACCTACCCAGGACTGCACCGCATCGCCCAGCCCATGCTGCTGGAGTGTGCTGACCAGCCCGCCCACACCGCCCGCCTGTTGGATCAGCTGGCCTGCAATCTCGATGAGCTGGTTGCCGCCCTGCGCGCTTTGTCCCTGACCCTGGCCCAAGAGGCCGCCTAACGTATCGAGCAACGACATACGTGTTCTCCTAGAAAAGTGATGACCCCACGGCGCATCGCTTGCGCAGCCGCGCGATTCTAGGCCAGCCACCTGCATCCACATGTGACGGCACCGTTAACGAAAAAAGCCGCCGTCCTCGCGGACAGCGGCTTTTCAGCCTTGCAGCGCTCAGCCTTAGCCGCGCTGGTCGAGCACCGTGTTCCATTCCTTGACGCGATCGACCTGGGCAGCCAGCAGCGCGTCCACATCGCCCTCGACGACGACCTTCTCGATCACGTCGCCCTGGTGGATTGCATTCACCACGGCCAGGTCGCCCTCGCTCAGCACTTCGCCGAACACGCTGTGCTTGCCGTCCAGCCACGGCGTGGCGCCATGGGTGATGAAGAACTGGCTGCCGTTGGTGCGCGGACCGGCATTGGCCATCGACAGCACGCCCGGCTTGTCATGGCGCAGCGACGGGTTGAACTCGTCCTCGAACTTGTAGCCCGGACCACCGCGGCCGCTGCCCTCCGGGCACCCCCCCTGGATCATGAAGTCGTTGATCACGCGATGGAACGACAGGCCGTCGTAATAGCCGCGGCGCGCGAGGTTCACAAAGCTGGCCACCGTCACCGGCACCTTGTCGTCATGCAGGCGCAGGTGAATCGGACCCTTGGTGGTGTTGAGGGTAACGTTGATGCTCATCGGACTTCCTTCGGCTATCGGAACGGCGCGACGCCAGCGAGCGCCACACGGGGGCCGCAAAGGATACCCCAGCAAGCCACACCGCTGTAGGAGCGCACCCTGTGCGCCCCTACGGCAACCCCAGGATCTTGCGCTCCAACGTGCCAGCGCCGCGCGGCTGGGACACCGGCGTGGGCCATGCATCCGACCACTGCCCGCCTTCATAGAGGTGCGCCCACAACCGGTCCAGCGCCAGGTAGCCATAAGGCAGCAGTGGCACATGCCGCTCGCCGAAACCGGGCAAGGCCAGGAAGGCGTCGAAATGTTGCGCGTGCGGCACCTTCCAATACAGCGGCTGCCGCCCCTGCTGGCGTAGCCAGTCCACGTAGGGTTCGGAGGTGAACGCGGTGGGCAGCAAGCCATCATCCGCACCATGCACCACCCACAACGGCAACCCGCTGCGCGGTAGATGTGCCGTGGTTGCCTTGACGCCCGCATGCAAGGCCGCCGCCTGCGCATCCGTGCCTTCCCACAACGCACGCAGACAACGCAGGCCGCTCAGCGTGGGATCGTCCGTGGCATCGGTGCCGCCGTACAGGCCAACGCCATTGCCCGGCGGGATGCCCGCCGCGTCGGCCCACCAGCCGGCGCGCAACGCTGGATTCGTTGGCCCTAGTGCTCCGCCCGCGCCCATCGCCGCGTAATGGAAACCACATGGCATGTTCTGCACGCCACGCCGCAGATACGCCGACGCGTAACCGGCGCCGATCGCGCGCCACAAATCGAAACTGGTCGATGTGGCCGCTACCGCCATCGCCGCATCGCTCCAGCCCTTGGCGCGCAGGAATTCATACGCCTGCGCCGCCTGTCCGCTGACATGGTCAGCGCTGACCATGCCGAGCGCGTGCAGACTGGCGCAGCGCAACGGCCATGCCGGCGGCGGCTGTCCGTTCGGCCCGCGTGCGAACGGCGCCGTTGCGAAGCGCGCATCAGCCAAGGCGCACGGCAGCCACACGCCCGCTTCGGTGACGTAGTCGTAGAGCGCGCGCCCCTGCCCTTCGACGTGCACGTTCGGCTCCAGCGCCACCACGCCGGCGAGCATGCCTTCGTCGTCCAGCCCGGCGGCTTGCAACACCGCGCCGCCACCGTTGGAAAGACCGGTGGCGATGATGCGCGTGTTCTGCGGCGTGAACGGCGCCTGCTGCGGAAACGCGCGATCGAGCATGGCCAGACCGAAGCGCGCTGCCTGCAATACATGACGGCCCCAATCCGCCTCCGGGTTGTCGCCCGAATGCACATGCTTGATGGCGATGCCCGCATCCGCCGGTGCTGGCGCGGGCTCGAACTCCAATGCCCGCTCGCCGCGTTTCGCGCGCGTTCCATCCAGCGCGACACCGCTGTCGTCTGCGTAGTCGAAGTAACCCCCACCAGTGCCCTTGTCGGTATAGACCACCGCGCATCCGCGCGGCAGTCCCCACGCGCCGGCCAGCGCGATCGCGCCATAGATGCCACGCGAACCCGAGGAAGCCGTCACCACCAGACAGCGATGCGCCTGATCGAACTGATCGGGCACCTGCGCCAGCACCCGGTGCGGCGCATGCGCGCCGGGAATGCGCGTGAACGCCTGATATTCGCGACCCGGTATGGAGGGCGCGCCGCCATAGACGCTGCCGTAGCCGCCCAGTGGACCGAGATCGGCGATGCCCTTCCAACTGGTCTGGATCGCACGCCGACGCAACTCTTCCGCCGTCGGATGCAAGGGATCGGCGAACGGCGTGAGCGCCCCCGCCAACCCTTGCAGACCAAGACCCGCGCTGAGCAGGTCATCGCCTTCCCGATGTTCGGTGACGCGCACGTCGCCTTGTACGAAATCGGTCTGCATGGAGCGCCCTGATGAGTGGTGCACAGAAGGATCGGCGGCGCAGGCCGCCAGCCAAGGCGCGAGCAACAGACTGATATGGCGAAGGGAGACTTTCATCCAGACACCATAGCAACCGCGCGTCCGGCCGCCATCGTACGAAGGTCCAGTGGGAATGTGCGAGTGGGCTACGCGCCATCTACGCAAAGACCGTGAACAGGCTCTACAGTCAGCGGCATGACCCGCCTGCTGATTGCCGACGACCATCCCTTGTTCCGCGCCGCGCTGCGCCAGGCTGTCGGCGAGAGCCTGGGCGCATGCGTCATCCATGAAGCCGCCGACATGCCCGGTGTACTGACGGCCTTGGCGGAAGACACCGACATCGATCTGATCCTGCTCGATCTCAACATGCCTGGCAGCCATGGCCTTTCCGGGCTGGCCGCCGTGCGCGGACAGCATCCCGGCGTCGCCGTGCTGGTGGTGTCCGCGCATGACGAAGCGCGCGTCGTGCGCCGCGTGCTCGATCACGGCGCTGCTGGTTTTATCGCCAAAAGCGCGAGCCCCGCCGAAATCGGCGAGGCGGTGCGCACCGTGCTCGACTGCGGCACCTGGCTGCCGCCCGCCCTCGCGCAGGCGGTCGCTGCCCTGCCCGCCGACCCAACCGATACCGACCTCGCCTCGCGCCTCGCCCGCCTGACCGAGCAGCAATACCGCGTGCTCAGCCTGCTCGGCGAAGGCCTGCTCAACAAACAGATCGCCGATCGCCTGACTATCCAGGAGCGCACAGTGAAGGCGCACGTCACGGCGATCTTCGAGAAACTGGGCGTGCGAAATCGCACGCAAGCCAGCCTACTGCTGCGCTCACTCGCACTCATAGAGCCGGCCCTGTAGGAGCGCACCCTGTGCGCTCCTACGATCAGCTTCGTGCGGTCGCCATGCGCTGCAGTACCTGTTTCAGCGCCAGGGGCTTCAGCGGTTTGTAGAGCACCGCGAGGCCATGATCGAGCAACCGCTGGCGCAGTTCGCTGTCGCGGTCCGCGGTAAGAATCACGGTAGGGATTGCGGCGGCATGGACGTCCAATTCGCTCAGTGCATCGAGACCCGTGCGTCCCGCGTCGAGGTGATAGTCAAAAATATGCAGGTCCGCGGGCCATGGCACCGCTCTGGCTTGTTCGACCGTGCGCGCGGCGTGCACTTGCCAGCCCCATCCAACCAGGAGGGTACTGAGCGCCGCCAGCGCGGCGGGCTCGTTGTCGAGCACCAGCGCGCGACCCACAGGCAGCGACTGGCGCAGATCCGCTAACGCCGGTGGCGACACGGTAGCCTCCGCATGCGGCACGCGTATGCCAAACACACTGCCCTGCCCCGGCCACGAACGCAGTTCCAGTGGATGGCCCAGCAGGCCAGCCATGCGTTGTGCGATGGAAAGCCCCAGCCCCATGCCTTGCCCGCCTGCCGTACTGCCGCGACGGAATTCGTCGAAGATCAACTGGCGTTCTTCCGGTGCAATGCCCGGCCCGTTGTCCCACACCTCCAGCCGCAGCTGCCCTTGGGCATGCCGCGCACCGAGCAGCACGCGACCGTGCTCCGCATAGCGCAGCGCGTTGGAAAGAAAATTCTGCAGTACGCGCCGCAGCAGTTGCGGATCGGTATGCACCCATGCGCGCGTGCGCACTACGTCGAAACGGATGCCACGCTCGTCGGCCAGCGCGCGGAACTCCGCCGCCAACGGATCGAACACTTCCGCCAGCGGAAAATCGCGCGGCTGCGGATGCAGGCGGCCGCCTTCCAGCCGCGCTATATCGAGCAGCCCGGCCAGCAAACCCTCGGTCGCCGCCAGCGCACCATTGAGATGCCGCACTGTCGACGGCTCGCCGCCGCGCTCGGCCAGCGCATGCGCGAACAACTGCGCCGCGTGCAGCGGTTGCATCAGATCGTGACTGACCGCAGCGAGAAAACGGCTCTTGGCTGCGTTCGCGTGCTGTGCCTCGTCAGTGGCTTCGGCGAGCGCGCGCGTGCGTTCTTCCACACGCAACTCCAGCGTCTCGTTGGCGCGCTTGAGCGCATCCTCAGCCTGCCGGAACGCGGTGACGTCGGTAAAGGTCGCCACGAAGCCGCCACCCGGCATCGGATTGCCGCGGATCTCCACCACCGTGCCATCCGGAAAGCGGCGTTCCGAAAGATGTCGCGTGCCGGCGCGCATATGCGTCAGCCGGCGCTGCACGCGCAGCTCCAGCTCACCGGTGCCGATCATGCCGCGCTCGATGTTGTAGCGGGTCAGATCGGCCACCGGCCGTCCAACTTGCAACAGTTCCGACGGATACGCGAACAGGCTGGCGTAGCGGCGATTCCATGCCACCAGACGCAATTCCGCATCGACCACGCAGATGCCCTGGCTCATGTTCTCCAGCGCCGCTTCCAGCACGCGCTGATTGAAACGCAGATCCTGCGCCGCTTCGCCGACGATAGCCGCGACCGTATCCAGTTCGTCGCGACGCTGCTGGCGTACCACTTCAAGCAGCAGGCGCGCCGACGCAGCACCTATCACCGCCGCCAGCTCATGCTCCACTTCCGCCGCGCGCGCCGGACTGGCGAGGCCCTGTGTCGGTGCGCCATCGAACAAATGCGTCACCCGCTCCGCAGGAAGAAAGCGCGATGCAAGCGCGCGCAACTCCGCCGCACCGATGCCACCCACGCGGGCCGGCTGGCGCGTCTGTCCGAAGCGCGACCCGGCCACCGCCAGCATCACGATCACATTGATCGCAAGGCTCGCTACCACCGCGCGACCGAGCCGGCTCCAATCGCTAAGCCCCAGCAGGCCATCCGGCGACAAGCCATGCAGCCCGAACGGGCCGACATGCAACCAAGCCGGCCCCTGCGGAATCAGCGCGGGCAGCAGCACGTACAACCAAGTCAACGTGCCGGCAGCCAGCCCCGCCGCCACCGCGCGCGGCCCCAGCTGCGGTCGATACACCGCCGCGAGCAGCGCCGGCGCCAGACCGGCCAGCGCGGAAAATGAAATCGCGCCGATATCCGCCAGCGCATCGTTGCGTGCCAGCACCCGGCTATAAGCCCAGGCCAGCAAAATCACCGCCACGATCGCCGCGCGACGCTGATTGATCACCTCGCCGCGCAAGTCGCCGTGCTCGTCGCGCCCCCAACCCGCCTGCACTCGCAGCGGCGCGATGAAATGATTCACCACCATCAAGCTAAGCGCGAGCGTCGCCACCACCACCATGCTGGTCGCGGCACTGAGCCCACCGAGAAACGCCAGCAGCGCCAGCCCGTGCTGACCACGCGCCATCGGCAAGGCCAGCACATAAAGATCGGAGGGCACGCCGCTTGGCCCGAGCCAGGCATCGCCCAGCCGCGCCAGCGGCAGGATCGGCAGCGCGATCAGCAGCATGTACAGCGGAAACAGCCAGCGCGCCGTGCGCAGATGTGCCCCATCCCGACACTCCACCACGCCGGCATGGAACTGATGCGGCAAGGTGAACATCGCCAGCGCACCAAGCAGAATCATCGCCGGAAAACCCGAGCTGTCATGTGGCGGCGACGCACCTGCCACTACACCCTCCGGCATTGGCGCGAACAACAACGAACCCAACGCCAGCATCGCCGCCAGCTTGAACAGCGACTCAAACGCCATCGCCAAAACCAGCCCGCGATTGTGCGCCATCGTCGACGCTCGCCGCGTACCGAACAGCATCGCGAACAACGCCATCAGCAATGCGACATACAGCGCACTGTCCTGCCACGGCGCCGACTCCGCCACCTGCCCGCGGCTGAGCATGGCGAAACTCATCGCCACCGCCTTCAACTGCAGCGCGATGTAGGGCACGATGCCCACCAACATCACCGCCGTCACCAACGCGGCCAACCCCGAATGCCGTCCCAAGCGCACCGCGATCAGATCCGCCAGCGAACCCGCGTTGTAATCCCGCGCCAACTGCACCAGCCGCCGCAACACTGCAATCCCGAACAGATACATCAGGATCGCCCCCACAAACGTCGGCGGCAGCCACCACCCCGACCGACTCGCCTGCGTCACCGTCCCGTAAAATGTCCACGACGTGCAATGAATCGCCAGCGACAGCGCATACACCACCGCCCAGCGCCGCTCGAACAACCGAGGATGGCGTTCGCCAAGCAAGGCAACACCAAACAGAAGACCAAGCCAGATCAACGCGGCGATAGCGATGACGCTGGCGGTCAGCATGAGAGAAGCCTCGCCATGGGTAGCTGGACTATCTCAAGCCCCGAACCCTCTCCCGGAGGGAGAGGGAGATGTTTCTCTAGGGGAGTCACCTGTGTAGTGGTGAGGGTTGGACGATCAGGCTCCGAAGAAAAACCATCCCGACGCCTGACACTGGAAGAAGCGCAGCTACGAAGTACACCGCCTGCTTTTATGCCATTTCTTTTGGTTACTTTTCTTGACTCCGGGCATCCATGCCCTCCGCCCTTCGGGCCAGCTGCGCTGTTCGCACCCGCTCCTGCGGGTGCGTGGGCAAGCAAAGAAAAGTGACCCGAGCCGCGGCAGCGGTTCGGAAGCCCGCGGCAGGCGAGCCCGGGCACGCAGTCGCTAGAGCCGAGCGATAACGCCACTGGACCCCGGCCTACGCCGGGGTGACGAAGTAGGAGCGGTGAACCGAGCACCCGCCCCTCACCCCAACCCTCTCCCCTGAGGGGAGAGGGAGCAGGAGCACCACACGCCATTGCACCGCGCATCAACGCCGCGGCGGCAATCCCAACGCGTCTACCGCGCGCACCAGCCACCGCAGCTGCACCCCCTGGCGGCCGTCGTACCCGGTTCCCGAATATCCCCACCAATCCCAGCATGCCTGCGGATTCAAAGGCGCCATGCTGGCGCGCGTCTGAGGATACAAGACCGCCACGCCATAAGCGTCGGCCCAGCGATTGAAACCGGCGTCCTTCACAAAGGCCTCGCCGACCGCCGTGGCGTTCTGCTTGCAGCCGTGGAACGCCACCAGCAAACCGCAGGACTTGCCGGCCAGGCAGCTCGGTGGGACATAGATGTAGCCCTCGTCGGCGAGGAAAGCATCCGCGCCATCCGGGCGATAAGCATTCTGGTCGAAGGTGCGCAGCTCGCCCTTGGCCTCGCCCACCGCACGCGGCGGCTTGCCGAACAGCTGGGCGAAAATTTCACCGGCTGCATCGAAACCACAACGGCCGAGGTACGGTGAGACGGACTTGTCGCAGTCGTCGCCGCTGGCAGCAATCGGCAGGTTATGCGCGAACACGCGTGAACCATCGTCATGCACCTGCATGCCCTTGAGCGCTGCATCGCCATTGCGCAACTGCTCGTAGAACGTCGCCGCCGCCTCGGCGACGGGCGGCGCCACCACGGCATCGTCTTTGCCGTGCAACAGGTAGACGCGCGCATGAGCGAGTGCGCTCAGTGCACCGATCTCGCCCGCCGCGGAACGCTGCCGGGCCCGTGCGACCAGCGCCGGCACATCTGGCGCCGGGGTTCCTTTCATGCAGGCGCTGAGCGCGACGTCGAGCTTGCCGCCGGCACAGCCGTAAGGCCCGCCGGCGACCAGCGCCGCCGCCCCGAACAGCTCGGGATAAGCGAGTTGCGCCTGGGTCGCCATGTACGCACCCGAGGACAGCCCCGCGACCGCGACGCGCGAAGGCTCCAGCTTGAGTTTCGGCAACGGTGCCGCGTCGCCCGCCCAGACCGGACCGCCCACCACACACAGACTCAGGCACAGCATCGATATCCAGCGCATCGCACTCCCTCCTGCCGCAGACTCAGAACTTGTAGCGCGCCGTCAGCGTCACCATGCGCGGCGCACCGTAGAAACCGGTAACGATACCCAGTGCCGCGATGTTATAGCCGGTGGTGCGATACGACTTGTTGGCCAGGTTGGTGCCTTGCAGGCTCAAGGTCCACGGATCGTTGATCTGCCAGATCACACCGGCATTCCATAGCCCGTAGCTCTTCTGTGCGATCAGCGGCGACAGGGTGGTCTCGGGATACACGGTGCTTTGATAGCTGTAGTTGACCCGCGCACTGATACTGCCGCCGCCGGCCAGCGGGTAGCTGTTTTCCAGCGACAGGCCGCCGGACCACTTCGGCGCGTTGGTGAATTTCTGCATGTTGGCGATGTTCACGCCGCCGCTCATGAATTGGGTGTACTTGGTGTGCAGGTAGGCGAAGTTGCCGCTGAAGGTCCAATTATCCGAGGGCTTCCAGGCGAACTCTTCTTCCAGACCGTCGATATGGCCCTTGCCGGCATTGGTGAAGTCGCCAAAGAAACCCTGGCTGCCGTTGGGCAAGGTGTACGAGGTGAACACCGACAGCTGGATGTCCGAATAGATGTTGTGGAACGCGGCCGTGTTCATCATCAGACGGCCGTCGAAGAAGCTCATCTTGCTGCCGATTTCGAACGACTGCACTTTCTCGTCCTTGATCGGCTTGCACGAGGAAGGAATCGCCACGCAGTTGGCGCGAATGTTGTAGCCGCCCGAATGGAAGCCTTCGCTATAGGTGGCATAGAGCTTGACCTGCTCGCTGGCGTTCCAGGCCAGCGATACCTTCGGCGAGGCGTTACGCGACGTGTGCGAGCCGCGGAAATTGGCGGTAGTCACGATTGGCCGGGTGAAGCTTTCGTCGGCGAAACCGTAGTTCTGGATCAGCGCGGTCTTAGTTTCCTCGGTGAGGCGCAGACCGACATCCAGGCTCCATTGCGGATTGAAATCCCAGGTGAGGTCGCCGTAGCCGGCGATGCTCTTGGTGCCCATGTTGCCGCCGGTGCTGCCGTACTGCGCCAGGTGCAGCGTGCTGTACGGCGGCGAGCCCAGGAAGATATTGTGGATCTCGCCGTTGGCCGCACCCTTGAAGTAGTACAGGCCGAACACACCGTGGATGGCGCCGCCCGAGTCGTAGTTGGCCTGCAGCTCTTGCGAGAACTGATGGTCCTTGTACACCGCGTTGACGTCGGCGACCTTGGCAGGAATCGTGTCGAAATCGATATTGGTGTTGGTGGATGACTCGCGATACGCGGTGATCGACTTCAGCGTCCATGACTGGTTGACGATCCAGTTGAGGGTCAGCGCGGCGCCCGACAACTCGGTGTGATTGAGCTGCGCCATGCCGCCGCGCGTATCGAAGTCGCTGGAGAGTGGCTGGTAAGTGGGATAGAACTTGTTCGCCGTAAGCATCTTGGCGCCGCGCGGATTCGAGTTGTCGCGCAGGCCGTCCACCGAGAGCTGGGCGTTGAAGGTCTTGCTGGGAAAGAAACCCAGCGTGGCGCGCGCGGCATTGGTGTTCTTGTTGCCGTTGCGGCTATCGGTCAACAGGTTTTTTCCGAAGCCGTCGTTATGCGCGCTGGATACCGCCACGCGCCCGCGCCACACGCCATCGTCGGTGGCGCCGCCGACATTGGCCTTGATGTCTTTCTCGCCATGCGTGCCCACGGTCGCTTCCACCGCACCGCCGAACTGCGTAGGCAACGGGTTGGATACGTACTTGATCGCGCCGCCGATGGTGTTCTTGCCATACAGCGTGCCTTGCGGGCCGCGCAGCACCTCGATGCGGTTCACGTCGAACACGTCCAGCAACGCGCCCTGCGGACGCGCCATATAGACGTCGTCGAGATAGATGCCCACGCCCGGGTCAAA
Organism: Dyella sp. OK004; assembly: GCF_900114495.1. GTDB lineage: Bacteria > Pseudomonadota > Gammaproteobacteria > Xanthomonadales > Rhodanobacteraceae > Dyella_D. The sequence continues at coordinate 501,624 of NZ_FOZI01000002.1, forward strand.
ACCCCAAGTCGGGTCGGCCTGGCCGACGCCGCGGATATAAGCCGTCAGCGTGGTGTTGGAACCGCGCGCGGCATAGACCTGCAAGGACGGCACCTTGCCCTGCAGATCGCTCAGGTTCTGCACGTTCTGCTTGAACAGCGCGGCTGAGGTGAACGCACTGACGGCGATCGGCACATCCTGCAAGGTTTCCTCGCGCTTGCGCGCGGTCACTTTGATTTCTTCGAGCTTCTTGGCTTCGGCCGGCCTGGCCGTGGTGTCGGAAACCTGCTGCGCGTAGAGCGGCGCGGCGCAGGCCACGCCGAACACCATGCCGATGGCCAGACTCAAGTACGTGCGTTTCATATCGCCCCTCACGGTAAGCGCATCCCGTTCCCCCGGATGCCGATACCACGAAGCGTAGGCAGCGCCGGCCTGGGCGACACTTGTACCTTGGTACAGTGCCATGACGAGTGGCCCATACGGATACTCGCCGCTCGTCCTGTCCGGCGAGTTGCACCGAGGTTCCGAATGGCGTTCGCGATCGTGCTGGCCGCACTGTGTTTCCTGATGCTGGCGGCTTACCGCGGCTACAGCGTGATCCTGTTTGCGCCTCTCGCCGCGCTGGGCGCGGTGCTGCTCACCGATCCCGCCCTGGTCGCGCCGATGTTCACCGGCTTGTTCATGGACAAGATGGTGGGCTTCCTCAAGCTGTACTTCCCGGTGTTCATGCTGGGCGCTGTGTTCGGCAAGCTGATCGAACTCTCGGGCTTCTCCAAGGCCATCGTCGCCGCCACCATCGGCCTGGTCGGGCGCAGCCGCGCGATGCTCTCGATCGTGCTGGTATGCGCGCTGCTTACCTACGGCGGCGTGTCGCTGTTCGTGGTGGTGTTCGCGGTGTATCCGTTCGCCGCCGAGCTGTTCCGTCAGGCCGACATTCCCAAGCGGCTGATCCCCGGCACCATCGCGCTGGGTGCGTTTACCTTCACCATGGATTCGCTGCCTGGCACGCCGCAGATCCAGAACATCATCCCCACCTCGTTCTTCGGCACCACCGCCTGGGCCGCGCCCTGGCTGGGCACGCTGGGTGCCGTGTTCATTCTCGCGGTCGGCCTGAGCTATCTGGAGTGGCGCCGGCGCAAAGCCGCGGCGGCCGGCGAAGGCTACGGCCAGGGCGAGCTGGTGAACGAACCACCGCCATTCGAAGGCGGCCATCTCGCGCATCCGCTGATTGCCCTGCTGCCGCTGGTACTCGTCGGCGTCGCCAACAAACTGCTTGCCGATGCGATGCCACGCTTCTACGGCCAGACGCAATCATTCGTGCCCGCCGTGATCGGCGATACCAAGCCGGTGGTGCAGGAAGTCTCCAAGCTCGCGGCGATCTGGGCCGTCGAAGGCGCGCTACTGCTGGGCATCCTGTGTGTGTTGTTGTTCGCGTGGCGTCCGGTGGCAAAGCACTTTGCCGAGGGCAGCAAGGCCGCCGTCGGCGGCGCGCTGCTGGCATCGATGAATACCGCCTCCGAATATGGCTTCGGCGCAGTCATCGCCGCCCTGCCCGGCTTCAAGCTGATCGCCGATGCGTTGCACGCGATTCCAAATCCACTGGTCAACCAGGCGATTTCGATCACCGCGCTCGCCGGTATCACGGGCTCCGCTTCCGGCGGCATGGGCATCGCGCTGGCGGCGATGGCCGACACCTTCATTCATAACGCGCAAGCGGCCGGCATACCGATGGAAGTCCTGCATCGCGTCGCCTCCATGGCCTCGGGCGGCATGGACACGCTGCCGCACAACGGCGCGGTAATCACCTTGCTTGCAGTGACCGGACTCACCCATCGGCAGTCGTACCGCGACATCTTCGCCATCACCTTGATCAAGACCATGGCCGTGTTCGTGGTGATCGCCGTGTACTACCTGACGGGTTGGGTCTAGTCGCTGTCGATCCGGAGCCGCGTCCTGCGATGCGGCTCCTCACCGTCCCGGCACGCCGGGACCTGTCACAGCGAAGGGAGCACACAGCGATGTCGATCAAATCGTGGAGTCTGGGCCTGCTGGCCCTGCTGTTGCTGATACCCGGCGTCGGCCTGCACGCGGCCTGCGTCGACAATGTCGTGCTAGTGCACGGCAACACCGGCAGCCCGACCGATTTTCAGAACACCTACAACCTGCTGCGCCAGAACGGCTACAGCAACGCCCAGATCTACACACCCAGCTGGGGCAATCCCTACTGCGCCGCCTGCAACGACCACAACGGCAGCGAAGAAACCCCCGTCAGCAACGCCATCACCAGCGCCATCGCCAACTCCTGCACCGGCCACATCGACGTCATCGGCCACTCCATGGGCGCCACCCTCGCCGCGCGCGAAATCGACAAACTCAACGTATCCAGCAAAGTCGACGTCTTCATCGGCATCGCCGGCGCCTTCCATGGCCTGTGGTCCTGCGGCACCTATCCCTTCAACGTCGCCACCAGCACCTGCGGCTCCTGGGGCCTCTCCGTCAACAGCCCCTTCCTCAACAGCATCGCCGGCCACCGCTTCGGCCAAAAGATGTACTCATTCAAATCCTGGATCGACGAAATCAACTGCTACGGCGGCGTCTGCACCGTAGGCGGCGTACACACCTCCAGCATCGACGGCGAAACCGGCAGCAACACCTACGCCTACGGCCACTATGGATTGCTCTGGTACACCGCAGCGGATCAGTTGATGCTGCTGCAGTAAATGGCGAGATAGCCGCGTCATTCCGAGCACCCGCCCCTCACCCCAACCCTCTCCCCAAGGGGAGAGGGAGTTGCTGCGCTTCGATAAAAGCTAGGCGATCAAACCTAAAAGAGAACTATCCCGACGCCTGACACTGGAAACAGCGGAGCTACAAAGCACGCCGCCCGCTCTCAGGCCATTTCTCTTTGGTTACTTTCTCTTTGGGCCAGCAAAGAGAAAGTGACTCGGACCGCGGCAGCGGTTCGAAAGCCCGCGGCAGGCGAGCCAGGGCACGCAGTCGCGACAATCGAGCGACAACGCCACTGGATGACCAGCTTCGCTGTTGTGAAGCGCCTCCGGCCTACGCCGGAATGACGAAGTAGGACGGTATCGCCAACATTGGAGAACCATCCACCACTCAGCCCCGTTATGATCTAGCCTTCCCCATAGGAAGTCCGTCGATGTCCCAGCGATGGAAAACCTGCGTGTTCAGAGCCGCCGCCACACTCGTGGCACTGACCACCCTGCCCGCCATCGCGGCCACCCCCAACAAAGACACCCTCCTCCTCCCCGACCGCATATGGACGGCCGAAGGCAACACCACCCATACCGGCTGGGCCGTCCTGATCCATGACGGCGTCATCGCCGCCGTCGGCCCCACGGCGGCGATCCACGCCCCGGAAGGCGCACAGCGCATCGAGCTCCCCGGCACCACGCTCACCCCCGGTTTGATCGACCTTCACTCGCACCTGTTCCTGCATCCCTACAACGAGACGCTGTGGAACGATCAGGTGTTGAAGGAACCGCAGGACTACCGCACGCTCACCGCCGCCGGCCACGCGCGCGACACGCTGATGGCCGGTTTCACCGCGTTGCGCGACCTAGGCACCGAGGGCGCGGGTTACGCCGATGTCTCGGTAAAGCGCGCGATCGATGAAGGCATGATTCCGGGCCCGCATCTGTTCGTCGCCACGCGCGCCATCGTCGCCAGCGCAAGCTACGGCCCGGGACCGCGCGGCTTCCGTCCGGATATCGACCTGCCCGGCGGCGCCGAGGAAGTGAGTGGCGTGGATGCAGCCATACGCGCGACGCGCGAACAGGCCGGCCATGGCGCGGACTGGATCAAGCTGTACGCGGACTACCGCGTTGGCCCGGATGGCGGCACCATGCCGACGCTGTCGGAAGTCGAAATGAAGGCCATCGTAGACACCGCGCATCTCTCCGGTCGCCCGGTGGCAGCGCATGCGGCCAGCGATGCCGGCGTGCGCATGGCGGTGGAAGCCGGCGTCGACAGCATCGAACATGGCTATGGCGCCAGCCAGGCGACGTTCCGCCTGATGAAGCAGCGCGGCGTGGCTTACGAGCCGACGCTGACCGCGGTGGAATCGACCGCGGAGTATTTCGAGCATTACGTGCCGGGCCAGAGCGAACCGACACCACGCATGCGCGAGGCCGAACGCGCATTCCGCACCGCGCTGAAACTTGGCGTGACCATCGGCAACGGCAGCGACGTGGGTGTGTTCGCGCACGGCAGCAACTGGCGCGAACCCGTCGCGATGGTGCGCGCCGGCATGACCCCGGTGCAGGCCCTGCATGCTTCCACCGATGTGGCGGCGCGCATACTGCGCCAGCAGGAGCGCTTCGGCCGCATCGCGCCCGGCCTGCGTGCCGACCTTGCCGCGTTCAGCGGCGACCCGAGCCAGCATATCGACGATCTCCAGCATCCCGTCTTTGTGATGAAGGACGGCGCTATCTACCGCACGCCATGAGCCACGACTTTCTGATCCGCCCCATCGAAACCCGCGACAACACCGCTGTCGCAGCGATCATCCGCACCGTGATGCCGGAGTTCGGTGCCGACGGTCCCGGCTTCGCCATCCATGACACCGAAGTGGACACCATGTACGAGGCCTACGCGCGCCCGCGCAGCGCCTACTTCGTAGTGGAGCGCCATGGTGTAGTGATCGGCGGTGGCGGCATGGCCCCGCTGGAAGGCGGCGATGGCGACGTGTGCGAACTGCGCAAGATGTATTTCCTGCCGGAAGCACGTGGCATCGGCGCCGGCGGCGCGATGATGCAGCGCTGTCTGGACGCCGCGCGTGCGGAAGGCTTCCGGCGCTGTTATCTCGAAACGCTCACCGGCATGGATGCGGCGCAGGCGCTGTACAAGCGCAGCGGATTCCAGCCGTTATGCGGGCCGCTGGGCGGCACCGGACATTTCAGCTGCGACCAGTTTTTCATCCGTGATTTGTGAGACCGACGCCATGAGCCACCCCGACCCACGTGTCGATGCTTATATCGCCAAATCCGCCGAATTCGCCCGGCCGATCCTCGAACACATCCGCGCCATGGTGCATGCAGCCTGCCCGGAAGCGGAGGAAGCCACAAAATGGGGTATGCCGTATTTCATCTACAAGGGTTCGATGATGTGCGGTATGGCTTCGTTCAAGCAGCATTGCAGCCTGCACTTCTGGCAATACAAAGAGATCTTCGGTGCCGACGCGGCAGGCGATGGCGAGGGCATGGGCCAGTTCGGCAAGCTTGCATCGGTGCGCGATCTGCCCGTCAAGAAAGAGCTCGCGAGCTACGTGAAGAAGGCGATGGCGCTAATTGATGCCGGCGTAAAGCAGAAACGCCCCAAGACCGTGACCAAGCCCGCGCCGGTGCCGCCAGACGATTTCGTTGCGCTGCTGGCGCAGAAGAAACACACGGCGGCGCGCAAGACTTATGAGGGCTTCACTGCCAGCATGCAGTGCGAGTACGTGGAATGGATGACCGAAGCCAAGACTGAAGCCACCCGCCAGAAACGCATCGCCACCACGCTGGAGTGGCTGGCTGAGGGCAAGCAACGCAACTGGAAATATCAGTGAACATTCGACCCATCCTGCATTTCGCCGTCGACGATCCGGGTGCGCCCGATGTGCTGCAGCTGATCGAGCAATTGGACGGCTATCTGACTGAGCTGTATCCCACCGCCAATATCCAGCCGGTGTCGCTGGAGGAATTGCGCCGCCCCAACGTCACCTTTCTCACTGCGCGCGTGGATGGCACCCCGGTGGCCTGCGGCGCCTGCATGGACCACGGCGACTATGTGGAAGTGAAGCGCATGTACGTGCTGCCGGCTTGCCGCGGGCTGGGTCTGGGCAAGCAGTTGCTGGAAGCGCTGGAGCGGCATATCCGCGATAGCGGCGGTCACGTGGTGCGCCTGGAAACCGGCACGGCGCAGGCTGAAGCGCTGGAGCTTTACGGGCGTGCCGGCTATCGCCGCTGCCCGCCGTTCGGCGACCATCGCGCCAACCCGCAAAGCATCTGCATGGAGAAGGTATTGCATGATCCGCATCGCCAGGCCGGCTGACGCCGACGCCATCCACGCCATTTACGCCCCGCACGTGCTGGAGGGCATGGCCACGTTCGAAACCGAATTGCCCGGCGCTGACGCCATGCGCGAACGCGTGCAGGCCCGGCTCGCGCACTACCCGTGGCTGGTATGGGAAGAACAGGGCCGCATCCTGGCCTATGCCTATGCGAGCCGCTTCCGCGACCGCGCCGCATACGACTGGATCGCCGAGACCTCCATCTATGTACATGCCGATGCACAGCGTCGCGGCATCGCGCGCCGGCTGTACAACGTACTGCTCGACAGCATGCGCATGCAGGGCATCAATCAGGCCGTGGGTGTGATCACCCTGCCCGGCGCGGCGAGCGTGACGATGCATGAGGCAATGGGCTTTACGCCTGCCGGCGTGTGGCGGAAGGCCGGTTACAAGCTGGGACAGTGGTGGGATGTCGGCGTGTGGCAGAAAGAATTGCAACCACCGACGACGCCACCGAAGCCGGCCGTACCATTTGCCACGTTGCAACAGGACCCCGACTGGAAGGCGCTGCTCTAGGCTAGGATGTGCGCGCTCGCCAACCCGCGAGGCACGGAACCCCACTCTGCAAAAGGAACCGCACGTGAAACCTGTTGTCCAGAAGCCGTCTGCCGCTTTTATCGCCGTGTCCTGGGCTGCCCTGCTGATCGGCTTCCTGGCCTTTGTGATCGGCCTATGGAACGCCAGCATGCAGCTCAATGAAAAGGGCTATTACTTCGCGGTGCTGATGTATGGCCTGTTCTCGGCGGTATCGGTGCAGAAGAGCGTGCGCGATCGCCAGGAAGGCATCCCGGTCACCAACATCTACTACGGCCTGAGCTGGGTCTCAGTACTGCTGACGGTGGTTCTGCTTACCGTCGGCCTGTTCAACGCCACCTTGAGCCTGAGCGAAAAGGGCTTCTACGCCATGGCCTTTGCGCTGGCGCTGTTCGCCGCCATCGCGGTGCAGAAGAACACGCGCGACAACCAGGCGGCTGAGGGTGGTTACGCGGCGGAGTGAATGCCAGCGGCGCATTTCCCCCTCCCCCTGCTTGCGACGCGAAGCTAGTCCCGTGGGACAGGGGGAGGCCGGGAGGGGTGAGCTCTTGCGAATACCTTCCCCGAAACGCTTTCTCAAGTACTTACCCCTCCCCAACCCTCCCCTGCTGGCAGGGGAGGGAGCGAGGCCCCGCAGCGCGGCGAGCGTGCCGCCACCCTCCTCGGCTACCATTTCGCTTTTCGGCATTCCGAGGACGTTTCATGCAGCTCTCTCAGGTCAAGGCGATCATCACCGGCGGCGCCTCCGGTCTCGGCCACGCGGTGGCGCAGCACTTTGTCGCCAATGGCGGCCAGGTGGCGCTGTTCGACGTCAACGAAGAGAAGGGCCAGGAAGCTGCCAAGGCATTGGGCGCCAGCGCCCGCTTCTTCCGCACTGACGTGACCTCGGAGGAAGGCGTGACGGCGAATGTCGCCGCCGCGCGCGAAGCGATGGATGGCTTGAACGTGGTGATCAACTGCGCGGGCATCCTCGGCGCCGGCCGCGTGCTGGGCAAGGAAGGCCCGATGCCGCTGAATACCTTCGCCACCACCGTGATGGTGAACCTGGTGGGCAGCTTCAACGTGGCCAAGGCTGGCGCGGCCCTGATGCAGAACAACGAGGCAGGCGAAGACGGCGAGCGCGGCGTGATTATCAACACCGCCAGCGTCGCCGCCTACGAAGGCCAGATCGGTCAGGCCGCCTACTCCGCTTCCAAGGGCGGCGTGGTGGGCATGACCCTGCCGATGGCACGCGAGCTGTCGCGCTTCGGCATCCGCGTGGCGACCATCGCACCGGGCATTTTCTGGACACCGATGGTGGACAACATGCCGCCGCAGGTGCAGGAGTCGTTGTCGGCCTCGATTCCGTTCCCGTCGCGCCTGGGCAAGCCGGAGGAATACGCGTCCACCGTCGCGTTTATCCTGGGCAACCGCTATATCAATGGCGAAACCATTCGCCTTGACGGTGCGGTGCGGCTACAGCCGAAGTAACCCCCATCATTGCCGTCATTCCGGCGCTGGCCGGAGTGACGAACCTGAAACTCCCACTCATCCGGTTTCGCATCCATGAAAGCTTCCGACGTCAAGAAAGGCAACGTAATCGAACACGAAGGCATCGTGTACCAGGTGCGCGATATCGAGCGCAGCTCGCCGACGGCGCGTGGCGGCAATGTCACCTTCCGTTTCACGCTGTATTCGATCCCCGGCGCTCGCAAGTTCGACCTGAGCCTGCGTGCCGACGACGACCTGAAGGAAATGGATCTGGTGCGCCGCGCGGCCAACTTCTCGTACATGGACGGCGAAGCGTTCGTGTTCATGGATGCCGAGGACTACACCCAGTACCTGCTGTCGCCAGAACTGGTTGGCGACAACGCCGGCTACATCGTCGAGAGTGTGGAAGGCTTTTACGTGCAACTGATCGACGACGCGCCGGTCGGCCTGCAGGTGCCCACCAGCGTGGTGCTGACCGTGGTGGATACCGCGCCGGAACTGAAGGGGGCCAGCGCCACCAAGCGCACCAAGCCGGCCAAGCTCAATACCGGCGTGGAAATCCAGGTGCCGGAATACGTCACCAACGACGAGAAGGTGTGGGTGAACACGCTGACCGGCGAGTTCGCCGGCCGCGCCTGATCGCCATCAGCCATCGAAAAAAAAGCCCGTGGGGCTCACGGGCGTAAGTTGGACATCACCAGGAAAGTAAGGGGCAAAACCGTCCCCGTCGCCGGGGCTTCGGACGCTTTAGCGCCCGCGTTCAAACCGCAAAACGCCATCCCTGCCGGAAACCATCGCTGCGATGGCTTGAGGTGAGCGAGCCCGGCACATCATGTGCCGGACTCGCAACCTGCTGATCCCGCCCGGCGCGCTGATCAGCACGGCGCATCCTTATGCCCAGCACGTCCATGCACTGTCGGGAAACCCATTCCATGGGTCTCCCTCCTTCACCCAAAACTAGACCGCTTCCGCATAGCCCATGACATGTCCGGGCATGGCCGTGGCCGTCTGTAATCGCTCCAGCTGAGCCGTCCAGAACTGCTCCCACAAATCGCAGTAGCGCATGCAGATCTGCTGCACGCGCTGATACTGGTCGGGGGTGAGCGCCTGGGTCAGGATCAGCCACAAATCGTTTTCGTGATCGTCGTCGGCGGCTTCGGCGCTGGCATCCTCGCTGATGCCGTGCACGTAGTAGTAGCCGTCGTTGACATTGATGCCGAGCGCGCGCGTGGCTTCGCGCAGCGGCGGACTGAACAGGATCACTTCCTCTTCCGCCGCCGCCAGCAGTACCGTCACGTCAAGGTAATTGCCGTAGCTCTGCTCGAGGAATTCGCGCACGGCGCGCGCTATCGAGCTGGGCACGTACGACTGGCGCGCTTGCGCGGTAATGCCGTAGTCGTCGAGTACACGCTCGAACAACGGGTAATGCGCGTAGGAAGGATTGCCGCGGTAGTAACCGTCGGCATCGAAACCGGGACGGAAACCGAATTCGTCCAGATCGTTCAAGGTAATCAGGAAGCGCGGCGCCAGCTTCGCGCCTGGATGCAGGCGCGGTTCCAGCTGGCGGGTCTGCAACTGTGCGGCGAGCAGTGCGTCGGTGAAGATCTGCACGATCGCGTGGCGGTATTCCAGATGGATCGCGCGCATGGTGGCGCGATCGAGTGCGCCGCTGTTGAGCACACCGATGGCGCGATGCCTGGCGACCGGATGGTGCGCAATCAGGTGCCGCAGGTTTTCGACAAAGGCTGCGTTCCGTCGCCACGCATCGTCGGGAATACTGGCCCGCATCGCCGCGACCGCCTTCTTGCGGGGCTGATCCAAATCGGACATCAAGCTAGGCATCGATGTACTCCCCCCTTGCGTTTGACTGCACCATCCAGCACAAAACCAAACGTTTGGTTTTCTACCAGACATAGGAATAGGTGTAAAGCGCCAACTTTTCCTACAGCAGACCCCGCACCTGCTCACTGCACTGTCTGAGGGCACTTTCCTCCCCCACGATCTGTAGCCAGATCACCGCCCCCTCGATCCGCGCCAGGGCGTCGGTGGCCAGCCGCTCGGCCTCGGCCGGGCCGTAGCGCGGTTCCAGCAGGCTGGCCAGCAGATCGCGCCAGTCGCGAAAGAAGGTCTGGATCATTTCCCGGGCCTCCGTGCTTTCCTGCAGGGCATCGGGCCACAGATGCACCAGGGCGCACACCCGGTGCTGGATGTAATAGCTCTCCACCGCATCCACCATCCTGTCCAGGCGCACCTTTTCGCTCAGTTCGGTACGCCGCGCCTCGGCGAACACGCCGTCCTCGAACAGACTGATGACGTGCTGGATCACCTCGATCAACAGGCGCTCTTTGTTGGGGAAGTGGTGGTAGATGCTGCCCTTGAGCAGGCCGCTGGCACGGCCAATGTCAGCCATCGAAGTGCGCCGGTAACCCTTGCTACGGAACAGCGAGAGCGACACCTCGATCAGGTTGCTTGGATCTGTCTTCATGGAAACCCTTTACGAGTCGGAACAGCGGGCGCCCGTCCGAAGCCGGCCGGGACAGCCGTGTGTACTCTAAGCGATTGACGTGTCGGGAAGTCCACGCCCGTCGGTTTCCTGGCGGAGGCCATAATGAGCAAGGTCTGCGCTGTCACAACTTTCCCGCCAACTTCAGGCTGACTCGGGCAGAATCGCAAGATCGTTTAGGAGTGAACGAACCTATATGTCCGCCGGCGGTTACTCGCTACGTGCCTCAGTCATCGAAAGCCTGCTTACCGCCAAGCGACCGGACGTCCCGCCACGGGTAGTGCTACGAAATACCGCCGCGGTCGTATTGCCGCTGGGCATCGGGCTGGCGACCGGCCACCCGGCCGTAGGTCTGGGTATCGCGGCCGGTGCGCTGGACACCATGTTCTCCGACCAGCCGGGACCCTACCGGCAGCGTATGTGGCAGCTGTTCCTGGCCTCGCTGGCGGCGGGACTTGCCTCGCTGCTGGGCTTTCTGATCGGCGATCAGCTGGTGCCGATGCTGATCGCCACTGCGGCGTTCGGTTTCTTCGGCGGCCTGCTGGTGGTGTTCGGGGTGGATATCGCCCGGGTGGGCATGACCAGCATGATTCTGCTGGTAGTCACTGCCGCCTCGCCGACTACTTGGATCGGCGCGCTGAGCGGCGCCGGACTGATCTTCGCCGGCGGTCTGCTGCTGGCGATGTTCTCGGTAGCTGCGTGGCCGCTGCAACGCTATCGCCCGGAGCGGCAGGCGCTGGCCGCGGTGTATCGGGGGCTTTCCAGCCTGGCGCGGCAACAGGCACACGACGATGCCGACGTGCCTGCGCTCACCGAGGCCATGACTACACTGCAGCACACGCTGCTCGGCCGGCACCACGCGCGCGGCCGCGCGATGGAAGCGTTCTGCGTGCTGCTTGAACTGGCCGAACGCATCCGCCTCGAACTCACCGCCATGGCCGAACTGCGTGCCAACCCCACCGTGCACGCCATGTTCCGCGGCGACGCGGCGCGCGTGCTGGCGGCTATCGCCGACGCACTGGAAGAAGGCGAGTCACCGCAACAGGCCGAACGCGCCTTGCAAACCCTGCAGGCCAGCGAGAACGCTCTGCTCGGACGCAACGGCAGCAACGAAAGCCTTGGTGCGCACATCCACGCACTTTCCGGCCAGCTTGCCGCCGCGGTGCGTAATGCCAACTGGGCCGGCAGCCGCGGCGAACTGCGCGCCTCCGCCGCGGAAACACCGCTGCCCACCGCACTGCGTGGCGACTCCGCACTCTCTACTTTGCGCGCCAACCTCACGCCGCATTCGGTCGCGTTCCGTCATGCCGTGCGCAGCGCGGTCTGCCTCAGCGCCGCCCTGCTGGTTGCGCGACAGCTGGGACTGCCGCATGGCTATTGGCTGCCGATGACCGCCGCCATCGTGCTTCGCCCCGACTTCGCCGCCACCTTCAACTTCGGTTTCCTGCGCGTGGTCGGCACCATCCTCGGCCTGATCCTCACCACCGCACTGCTGCACATTTCACCGCACGAACCGTGGGCGCATCTCGCCTTGATGGCGGTGCTATGCATGGCGTTCCGCTACCTCGCCACCGCGCATTACGGCATCGCGGTGGCCGCGCTTACCGGCACCGTGGTGATCCTGCTTTCCTTCGAAGGCGTGAACTCCAGCGACGCAGTGATGGATCGCGTGATCAACACCGCACTGGGTAGCGGCATGGCCCTGCTCGCCTACGTGCTATGGCCCACCTGGGAACGCGGCCGCGCACGCGCCGCCCTCGCCGACATGCTCGATGCCTACGCCGGCTACCTGCACGCACTGTCCCGCCCGGATCGCCGCGACAGCCATCGCGAAGCACGCACCGCCGCGCGCACCGCACGCAGCAATGCGCAAGCCTCACTCGATCGCATGCGCGCCGAACCAGCGACACCCGCGCATCTGCTCGATCTCGCCAGCGCCCTGTTCGCCAACGGCAACCGCCTCGCACGCACCGCGATGACCCTGGAAGCCCTGCTCGACGACCACGAGTCACTCCCCGAGCAAACCGAAATCTCCGCCTTCGTCGAACACACCGCCGCCGCCCTCCACACCATCGCCCTCGCCCTGCGCGACAGCCAATCCCCCACCGACCTCCCCGACCTCCGCGCCCTCCAACGCAGCCTAGCCTCCCTCCTCGCCATGGCAGAAGACCGCCGCTCCGCCGACCTCCTAGGCCGCATCAGCGACCGCCTCGTCGACAACGTAAACACCCTGGCGCACATCGTCGGGCGTGGCGAACGGCAGAAGACCGCCGCGACGGCGTAAACGCCGTCAAGCGAAACCGATTTAGTTTTTAATCCTGATCTCCAGATCCGCCGTGCGGGCCGTCACTCCCCCAAAGAAAACCATCCCGACGCCTGACACTGGAAAAGGCACAGCTACAGAGCACACCGCCTGCTCTCAGGCCATTTCTCTTTGGTTACTTTCTCTTTGGGCCAGCAAAGAGAAAGTGACCCGGACCGCGGCAGCGGTTCGGAAGCCCGCGGCAGGCGAGCCAGCGCACGCAGACGCTAAAACCGGGCGACAACGCCACTGGATGATTCGCTTCGCTCACCCCTTCAGGGCCGCCCATTCGGGCGTTCTTCGCGCTACGCGCTCGTCCTGCCTGCGCAGGGATGACGAGTAGGAGGGAATGTCGCATCCACCCTTGCCGCGGCGCGACAAGGCCCCAGAGCGCGAACCATCTACACTCGCCGCATGCTCAAGATCGATACCCACGCGCACATCCTGCCCCGTGACTGGCCGAATCTTGCGGCCAAATACGGCAACGACCGTTTCCCAGTGATGATCCATAACGACGGACGCCACCGGATCTACAAGGACGGAAAGTTTTTCCGCGAAGTGTGGGAGTCGGCTTTCGATCCCCAGCATCGCATCGACGACTACGCCCGCTTCGGCGTCGGCGTGCAAGTGATCTCCACCGTGCCGGTGCTGCTCTCCTACTGGGCTCCCGGTTATCAGGCGCTGGAACTGCACCGGCATCTCAACGACCACTCCGCCAGTCTGTGCCGCGACTACCCGCGCCACTACGCCGGCATCGGCACCGTGCCGCTGCAGTCGCCGGACCTGGCGATCCGCGAACTGGAACGCTGCATCGACGAACTCGGCCTGCAAGGCGTGCAAGTCGGCTCGCACTGCAACGAGTGGAATCTCGACGCGCCCGAACTGTTCCCGTTCTTCGAAGCCGCCGCCGATCTGGGCGCCGCCGTGCTGGTCCACCCCTGGGACATGATGGGCGCGGCCGAGATGCCGAAATACTGGCTGCCCTGGCTGGTCGGCATGCCGGCCGAGCAATCGCGCGCGGCCTGCTGCCTGGCCTTCGGCGGCGTGCTGGAGCGGCTGCCCAAGCTGCGCGTGATGCTGGCCCATGGCGGCGGCAGTTTTCCGTGGACCATCGGCCGCATCGAGCACGGCTTCCGCATGCGCCCCGACCTGGTCGCCACCGACAACCCGCGCAACCCTCGCGAATACCTGAAAAAACTCTACTTCGACTCCTGCGTGCACGACCCGCAGGCCCTGCGATATCTGCTGGATGTGACCGGCGTCGACCGCGTGATGCTCGGCACCGATTATCCTTTCCCGCTAGGGGAGCAACACCCGGGCAGCGGTATCGAGGCCCTGGGCCTGGACGACACCCAGCGCGCGCGCCTGTTCCACGGCACCGCACTGGAATGGCTGGGGCTGCCCCGCTACCGTTTCGCCACCGACTGAAAACGCACGCACAGGACCAGGCATGAGCTTTTTGCGCAACACCATCGCGGCCGGCGCCCTGCTGCTGGCCGGCACCACCCACGCCACCGACATCACCATGGCCAACGGCAGCGTGCACTTCAGCACGCCCGACAGCTGGCTCGGCATCATGGAAACCCAGGGCGACCCCGAACTGCGCGTATTCCAGGTCCCCGACACCTCCCCCACCGGCAGCACCGCCCTCGCTCGCGTCACCGTGACCGTGAAACAAGTCGCCGACGTCAACGAATTCCAGCAATACATCAACGGCTTCACCGCCAAGGCCAAAGGCCTGAGCGGCTACCAGCCCGGCAACACCCAAGGCCCCAACAGCACCGCCTACACCGCCCAGGAAAACGGCGCCCAATTCAGCTACCTCGAGCGCTACTGGTTCAAAGACGGCCACGCCATTCAGCTGCGCTGCGTACGCCCGGCGCAAAGCCAGGCCGGCCCGGCGTGGAAAGCTGCGTTCGACAAAGGCTGCGATGCGATCGCCGAACACCTGAAGTAATCCATACCTTCGCTGCACCAGAGAAAGCGCACGCAACACGTGCGCTTTTTTTCTTTTCGCCTTCGGCCTCTCCCCGACGACAAAGACGATCCGGCACAAACGAAAACCAACCCAACGTCTGACACTGGAAGATGTGTAGCTACAGAGCACACCGCCTGCTTTCAGGCCATTTCTCTTTGGTTACTTTCTCTTTGGGCCAGCAAAGAGAAAGTGACCCGAACCGCGGCAGCGGTTCGGAAGCCCGCGGCAGGCGAGCCAGAGCACGCAGACGCGACAACCGAGCGACAACGCCACTGGGTCCCTGCCTACGCAGGGACGACGGAGTAGAAACGGCGAACCGAGCACCCCCTCACCCCAGCCCTCTCCCCAAAGAGGGAGAGGGAGAGGGAGAAGATTGCCAGTCTCGGCCACCACTCCCCAATCCCGCTAAGCTGTCCCCACACCCATCCGAGATCCGCCTCCGATGTCGATCCCGTACCAAGCCACCGCCGAATGGGCCCGCGCTCAGGATGCCGCCGACCCGCTGCACGCCTTCCGCGACGAATTCCTGATCCCGCCCCATGAAGGCCGCGACAGCCACTACTTCTGCGGCAACTCGCTGGGCCTGCAGCCGCGCGCCGTGCGCGAAGCGATCAGTTCGGAGCTGGACTACTGGGGCGAGCTGGCGGTGGAAGGCCATTTCAAGGGCCGTCTGCCGTGGATGGACTATCACGAGTTCGTGCGCGACGACCTCGCTGAAGTCGTCGGCGCATTGCCATCCGAAGTGGTGGCGATGAATACGCTGGGCGTAAATCTGCATCTGATGATGGTGAGCTTCTATCGGCCCACGCCGGATCGGCACGCCATCCTCATTGAGGCCGGCGCGTTTCCCACCGATCGCTACGCGGTGGAATCGCAGATCCGCTATCACGGTTTCAGTCCCGCGCTGTCGCTGATCGAGCTGCAGGCCGACGAGCCGAACGGCACTATCTCGATGGCGGCGATCGAGCGCGCGCTGGCGGAACACGGCGAGCGCATCGCCTTGGTATTGCTCCCCGGCGTGCAGTACCGCACAGGCCAGGTGTTCGACCTGGAAGCGATCACTGCGCTGGCGCACAAGCAGGGCTGCATGGTCGGCTTCGATCTCGCCCACGCGGTGGGCAATCTACCGCTGCAATTGCACGACAGCGGCGCCGATTTCGCCATCTGGTGCAGCTACAAATATCTCAACGCCGGTCCAGGCGCGGTCGGCGGTGCCTTTGTGCACGAACGGCACGCCCATACCCACCTGCCCCGTTTCGCCGGCTGGTGGGGACATAACAAGAACACGCGCTTCCAGATGGGCCCGCATTTTGAAGCCACGCCCGGCGCGGACGGCTGGCAGCTGTCCAATCCACCGATTCTGGCGTTGGCGCCGCTGCGCGTGTCGCTGAAGATTTTCCGTCGCGCCGGCATGACGCAGCTGCGCGAGAAATCGCTACGCCTCACTGGCTATCTGGAATGGCTGGTACACAGCCAGCTGGCCGACGTGCTGGAAGTGGTCACGCCGCGCGAACCTTCGCGTCGCGGCTCGCAGCTCTCCATCCGCGTGCTCGGCGGACGCGAACGCGGTCGCGCGTTGTTCCAGTACCTGATGGACCACGGCGTCATCGGCGACTGGCGCGAGCCGGATGTGATCCGTATTTCGCCGGCGCCGCTGTACAACCGTTTCGCCGACTGCCTGGCGTTCGCCGAAGCGGTACGAGCGTGGGTTCACCACGGCTAGCGAAACGGGCACGCCTAGCCGATGCGAGGAGTGCCCTGCTTGAACCAGGCGCGCGCGATCTTGTCCGCTTCGACTTCGTAAATCGCGATCACATCGACCTCGCCCGGTCCTTCCGGGAAACGTCGTGTCACCACTTCCTGATCGACCACCATATTGCCGACGACCATGCGCTTGATCAGGCGGCCGTGCAGGCCCGGCTCCTTGAAGCGCTCGACATGTCTCTCGCGGATCTGTGCCGCGCCATCCGCCAGCAGGGTCGAGGGAAACGCGTAGTACTGGCAATCGTCTGCCCACCACGACATGAAACGCTCGATATCGCGGGCGTTATAGGCATCCAGCTGTTCGCGCACCGGGCGCTTGATGTCAGTGTCGTGCATAGCTCAACCCACCACCCGACTTTGTGGATGCCGTACCTGCCCTTCGCCGTGCACTACGAAGCGCTCGACCGTAAGCGCTTCGGCACCCATCGGTCCATAGGCATGCAGCCGTGTGGTGGAGATGCCGATCTCGGCGCCAAGGCCCAGTTCGCCACCATCGGAAAAACGCGAAGAGGCGTTGACCATCACCACTGCTGAGCGGATCGCGCGCACGAAGCGACGCGCAGCTTCCTCGTCACGAGTTGCGATGACCTCGGTATGGTCAGAGCTGTAGCGGTGGATATGCGCCAGTGCATCATCAAGGTCGTCGACGATGCGCACGGCCAGGATCAGGTCGAGGTACTCGGCGGCGTAGTCGGTTTCGTCGGCGGGCTTCATCTGCGGCACCAGCGTGCGACTGCGTTCGCAGCCACGCAGTTCGACTTGCCGCCGGCCAAGCGCATCGGCGGCACGCGGCAGGAACTCGGCGGCAATCGCTTTGTGCACCAACAGCGTTTCCAGTGCATTGCACACGCCGGGGCGCGAGGTCTTGCCATCCACCAGCAGATCCAGCGCAAGCGCGGGATCGGCGGCGCTGTCCACATAGAGATGGCAAACGCCCTTGTAGTGCTTGATCACCGGCACGCGCGCGTGTTCGGCAACAAAACGGATCAGGCCCTCACCACCGCGCGGTATCGCCAGGTCGACGATGTCGGTGAGTTGCAGCAGCTCGACCATGGCCTCGCGACTCAGATCAGTGATGAGCGTGAGGGCTGCTTGCGGCACACCGTTGGCTGCGAGTGCGCCACGTAAGACTTTCGCGATGGCCGTATTCGAATGCACCGCTTCGGAACCGCCGCGCAGGATCACCCCGTTGCCGGCCATCAAGCACAACGCGGCGGCATCGGCGGTAACGTTGGGACGCGCTTCGTAAATCATCGCCACCACACCCAGCGGTACGCGCACGCGCTCTACCTGCAGGCCATTGGGGCGCGTCTCGCGCCGCGTTACCACGCCCACCGGATCGGGCAGTTCGGCCACTTCGCGCAAAGCCGCGGCGATGGCGGCGACGCGATCCGCATCCAGTCGCAGGCGATCGAGCATGGCGCCTTGCAGGCCTTTTTCCTGCGCTGCGGCCATGTCCCTGGCATTGGCTTCCAGCACGGCACTGCTCTCTGCCAGCAAGGTGTCGGCCATCGCGCGCAGCAAGTAGCGCTTGGCTTCACTGTCGAGCTCGGCCACGGCCAGTGCCGCATCGCGGCAGGCCTGGGCCTGGGTTCGGATCTCGCTCATGCGCCTGCCTCCGTCAAAACGACCAGATCGTCGCGGTGCACCACTTCCGCACCGTAGCTATAACCCAGCACCGCATCGATCTCGCGGCTGTGCTTGCCCGCCAGCCGGCGGACTTCGGCAACGCCGTACTGGCATAGACCACGGGCGATCGGCCGCTGTGCGGCATCGACGATCTCCACCATGTCGCCGCGATGGAACTCGCCTTCGGTACCGACGATGCCACCGGGCAACAGCGAGGCGCGACCACCTCCCAGCGCGCGGGCCGCGCCTTCATCCACGCGGATGCGGCCCGGCGCGGCCGGCGCATGCCGCAACCAGTACTTGCGTGCCTGCATGCGACTGCCGGGCGTGTCGAACAGCGTGCCGTACAGCTGGCCTTCGGCCAACGCCTGCGCGGTGACTGCATTGCGGCCATCGAACAGCACGGTGGGAATACCCGCGGCGGCGGCCTTGATGGCCGCCTCCAGCTTGGTGTGCATACCGCCGGTGCCTACGGTGCTGCCGCTGCCGCCGGCCATGGCCATCACTTCTGGTGTGAGTGCGGGCACGTGAGCGATCGGCATGGCGTTCGGATCGCGGCGCGGATCGGCGCTATAGAGCGCATCGACATCCGACGCGATCAACAGCAGATCGGCATCGACCAGCGCGGCGACGATCGCGGCGAGATTGTCGTTATCGCCCAGCTTGAGCTCATCCACCGCCACCGTATCGTTCTCGTTGACCACCGGCAGCACGTCCAACAGCAGCAACTCACGCAGCGTGGCGCGCGCGTTGAGATAACGGCGGCGGTGGCGCAGGTCGTCGTGGGTCAGCAGTACCTGCGCCACGGGACGCTGGGACAACGACTGCCATAGCGCGATCATCGGCGCCTGACCCAACGCGGCCAGCGCCTGGCGCGCGGCGAGATCGTTGCCGGGCAGCGCTCGTTCGCGCAGCAACGCGCGGCCGGCGGCCACCGCACCCGAGGACACCAGCACCACCTGACGGCCCTGCGCATGACTGCTGGCGATGAATTCCGCCAACGCTCGCGCATGACGAGCAGTGAGGCCACCGCCGTCGGCGGCCAGCAGATTGCTGCCCACCTTCAGCACGGCACGCCGCCAGCTCGGCAAGGCCTGCGCGGGCAAGGACTCAGCCATCCGCCACCTCACGGTCGCCGTGACTCTTGGGCGACGACACCACGATGAAGCGGACTTCACTCGCCGATGCGTTACGCATCTGATGTGCCGCGCCTGGCGGTACATGCAGGCCATGACGCGCACCGAGGCGATGCGCCACGCCGTCCAGCTCCAGCAGCGCCTCGCCTTCCAGCACATAGAAGAACTGGCGCGCGCGTGCGTGGCGATGGCGTACCTCGGCGGTGCCTGGCGGCATACGTTCCTCGATCACACTGAGGTCGTCGCCCTGCAGGAGGTGCCAGCCGTCGCACTGCTGGCCCCAAAGATAATGCGGTGCGTTGGCAGTGCTGACGGCATTCATGGATGGCCTCAGTGATCGAGCGCGGCCAGCCGCGCGGTTAATTCGTCCAGCCGCAGGTCGTGCCCCGAACCGGGCGACACGCGTGCGGCGAGGCTGCTTTCGGGCGAGCGCCCTTCGCCCGCCGATGCGGCAGTCTCGGCGGCCGCACGGTACGCGTCGCGGAACGGCACGCCGGCAGCGGCCTGCTCGATGGCTACGTCAGTGGCGTACATCGCCGGCTCGATCGCCGCGCGCATGGCTGCTTCGTTCCACTGCATGCGCGCCAGGAGATCGGGCACCAGTTCGAGTGCGGCCAGACCGTGACGGCAGCCATGGAACAGCGAGCCCTTGGAGAACTGCAGGTCACGCTGATAGCCGGACGGCAGCGACAACAGCTGTTCGATCTCGGTGCGCGCCGCCGCGACGCTGGCGTAGCTGGCACGCAGCAGTTCGACCACATCCGGGTTGCGCTTGTTCGGCATGATCGAGCTGCCGGTGGTGTACTCCGACGGCAGCTTCACGAAGTTGAACTCGGCCGTGGTGAACAGCGAGAGATCCCAGGCCAGGCGGCGCAGATCGAGCAAGGCACCGGCGATGGCTTCCAGCACGGCCATTTCAAACTTGCCGCGCGACAGCTGCGCATAGATCGGCGATACCTGCATGCGCGCGAAGCCCAGCGCATGCGTGGTGTGCTCGCGATCCAGCTTGAGGTTCACGCCGTAGCCGGCCGCGGTACCCAACGGATTGGCGTCGATCAGCAACGCGGTCTGCTGCGCACGCAACGCGTTGTCGATGAATCCCTCGGCAAAACCGGCGAACCACATGCCAGTGGAAGACACCACGGCGCGCTGCAGATGTGTGTAACCCGGCAGCGGCACTGCCGGCTGCGCAGCACGTTCAAGGCAGACCCTGGCGATGGCACGGCAATGCGTTTCCAGCGCGGCGAGCCGATCCTTCAGCCATAGGCGGGTGGCAACCAGGATCTGGTCGTTGCGGCTGCGTCCGGTGTGCACGCGGCGACCGGCGTCGCCGAGGCGTTCGGTAAGGCGTGCTTCGATCGCCGAATGGCCATCTTCAAAGCGTTCGTCGAGCACGAAGCTGCCGTTGCGGAAATCCTCCGCCAGCACATCCAGTTCGCGCTTCAGTGCCTGCGCCTCGTCGGTGCTGACCACGCCGATATTGGCGAGACCTTCGACGTGGGCCTTGCTGGCGGTGATGTCGTGCAGGAAGAACTCGCGATCCAGCAGCACGTCGTCGCCAGCCAGAAACTTCATGATGCGGGCGTCGATCTTGATATCGGATTTCTGCCAGAGAGGCTGAGTCATGGGGAATCCTGTTGAAGCTAGTAGCGAATGGCGGAGTGAGTAACGAGCAAGCCGCTGGGCTCAGAGCGGAATCGCGGTGTACTCGTCCACGCCGATCGCGCGATTGATGTTCTGGATGGCCTGGGTCGCCGCGCCCTTGAGCAGGTTGTCGAGCGTGGCGACCACCACCACTCGCTTGCCGTCCACCGACACCGCAAAGCCGCCGACTTCGGCGTGGTGCTTGTGAGCGATGTGGCTGACCCACGGCGCATCGTCCAGCACCTTGACCAGCTTTTCGCCGTCGTAGGCGTGGTGGAAACGCGCCAGGATGTCTTCGCGCTTGATGGGGCGAACCAGATACAGGTTGGTGGTCACCGTAAGGCCACGGAAATGCGGTGCCACGTGCGGCATGAACTCCACCGGCAGACCGAGATGGCGGCTCGCTTCCTTCTCATGCATGTGCCCGGTAAGCGAATACGGCATCAGATTATCGCGCAGCTTCTCGGGATCGTTCTTGTCCGACGGCGTGGTACCGGCGCCGGAGTAGCCCGATACGCCGAAACTCACCGGCGGCGCAGCGAGAAGATCCTTCAAGGGAGCGATGGAAAGCTGCACGGCGGTGGCATAGCAACCGGGATTGCTGATGCGCTTCTCGCCGCGCCACTTGTCGCGGGTCAACTCCGGCAGGCCGTAATACCAACGCTCATCGAAGCGATAGTCGGCTGACAGGTCGAGGATCAGCGTGTCCGGCTTTGCCGCATCCAGCGCCTCGACATAAGCCGCCGCCTTGCCGTTCGGCAAGGCGAGGATCACCACATCGGCACCTTGCGCGGCGACGTCCGCCGGGTCGAGGTTCGCGTAGCGCAGCTCGCTGGCGTAGCCGTCGATATGATCGGCTACGCGCTGCCCGTCCAGCTCGCGCGAGGACACGAAGATCAGTTCCAGCGCCGGATGCGCCGCGATCAGGCGAATCAGCTCAGCACCGGTATGGCCGCGTGCGCCGACGATGCCGATGGTTTTCTTGGATGTGTTCATAGGGTCAGTCCACCAGGGTCGCCGGACGGGTGGAGCAGTGCGCCACGCAGCGTTCGATCTCTGCGAAATCCTTCAGGCCGTACCAGAACACCTTCCAGCGCTCCTGCTTGAAGCAGCCATCGGATTCGGCGTAGTAGAAGATGTTGACCTGGTTGCCATGGCGCGAGCGCCAGAACAGCTGCGGATTCTCTTCGCGCATCACCTGCCACACTGCACGGCCAAGGCCTTCGCCCTGCGCGTCATCCAGCACCGCGAACTTGTCGAGGTAGGCCAGGCCTTCGTCCTTGGTCAGAATCATCGCGGCGCGATAGTTCTCGCTGACATAGATGCGATAGGGCTTAGTGCGCTCGAAATAGTCAGGCACCACCGCACGGCCAAAGCTGGATTCGATCAGTTCGCGCATGCGGGCCTGGTCGATACCGTCCCACGATTCGAAGCGCAGCACCTTTTCGCCACGACGCACCAGAGTGCCGGAGCCCTTGTGGGTGAACAGTTCCTTGGCCAGCTCGGCCGGCCGCGTGATCGATACCGACGAGGTCAGCGGCAGGCTCGACAGCAGGTCGGCGATCTGTTCGATCTTCACGCGCATGCCGCCGTTGATCCACGGCTGCGCCATCAGGTGGTCGTACTCGGTGCTGAGGTTGATCGAATCGATCACCTTGCCCTGATCATCCAGCAGACCGCCGGTACCGGTGAGGAACACGATCTTGTACGGCTGCAGCACGCGCACCAGTTCGTTGGCGGCGAAGTCGGCGTTGATGTTGAGGATCTGCCCTTCCTCAGTCTCGCCCAGGCTGGCGATGACCGGGATGGAACCGGCACGCAAGCTGGCCTCGATCGGCGCAAGATTGATGCTGCTGACCTTGCCGACCAGGCCGTAGACGTCACGATCCAGATAATTGGAAGTGAATACGCCCGACGGCACCGAGGTGGCACGGGTATCCATCGATTGCAGCGCTTCCACCAGGCGCAGGTTCTGCTCCTGGAACACCTTGCGCACGATGGCGAGCGCCCGCGGCGAGGTTACGCGCAAGCCGTTGACGGTCTGTTTCTCGATGCCAGCTGCCGACAACTCTTCGTCCAGCTGCGGACCGGCACCGTGCAGCACGATCGGCGTCAGGCCAACCTGCTGCAGGAAAGTCAGCGACGACGTCAGCGCCGGCAGATCGTCGCGCAGCACCGCTCCACCGACCTTGACCACGGCAAAGCGCTTCGCGTCCAGCTGCGAAAAACGCTTGAGGTATTGCTGAATTTCCTTCGCGCTGCCCATGCTCGACAGCAGTCGAACAATGGTCTTGCGGGTGTGCTTATGCGCTTCCACGGTCAATGATCCGGTAAATGGTTTGTGCGTAATGGTCGAGCTGGTCCAGCGCCACCCACTCATCGGCGCTGTGTGCTTGAGCGATGTCGCCGGGGCCGTAGACGAAGGAGATGTAGCCGGCGGCGGAGAACAGCGCGGCTTCCGTCCAGAAATTCACGGCATTGCCGACCGGGATGTTCAGTTCGTCGGCCAGATCGCGCGCAGCCAGTCGGCGCGTTTCCGCCGTAGCGGTGTCGCCCGCTGGCAGCGAATCGCCGCGGAAGGTTTCGCCGTATTCCACCGGGTGGGGTTCGACCAGGGTGCGGAAGGTTTCCAGCATCTGGTCGGCGTCCATCGACGGCAGCGGACGGAAACCGAAGCGTACGTCAGCGGTCGGTGCGATCACGTTGGCCTTGATGCCGCCCTCGATCTTGCCGATGTTGAAACGCAGGCCGGTCAGGCCCCCAAAACGCTCGTGCGACTGTGCCTTCACGAAATCCAGTGCCGCCGTACCCCAGCGCACCGCCTGATGCAGCGCGCTGTCCGACGCCTTCTGCTCGCCGGAGGCATGGCCGGCTTTGCCGGTGAAGCGCATCTGCACCGAATGGATGCCGCGATGCGCCAGCACCGCCTCACCCTTGGTCGGCTCGGCCACGATCACGGCCTCATAGACCGGCTTGTCTTTGAGGAAGCCGTCGATGCAGCGCGCATCGTTGGCCTCTTCGTCGGTCGACAGCAGCAGCGCCATGTCGCCCTTGGTGGCATTGGCCACCGCGACCAGCGCGGCCGCCGCACCCTTGATGTCACACGCACCCAGGCCGATGGCGCGATCGCCTTCGACACGCAGGGTGTGCGGGTCGGCGGTCCAGTGCGGCGAATCCGGCACGGTGTCCATATGCACGTTGAACAGATACTTCGGCTTGCCGCGCACTGCGTAGAGATTCACTGCGCCGGCACCGAAGTCGGTCACCGTCACCTCGAATCCCTGCAAGTGTTCGCGCAGGTAATCGAAGATGCCGCCCGTACTGATTTCGCGCGGCGGGTTGCGCGTGTCGAAGCCAACCAGGGCCCGAAGATGCTTAAGAGTTTCGTCGAGTAGTGCGCTCATGAGGTCCGTCTGTGGGATGGCGTAGTCGAAGTTGTCATCGTCGGATCGCGGACGCGTAGACGTCCGGCTTGTAGATTTCCATCAGCGTCTCCGGTCGCTGCGGCGAGGTGAAACCGTGGCGAGCATACAGTTCGTGTGCGTCGCCAGTGGCGAGGGTGAAGCGGCGCAGCCCTTGCAACTCAGGGTGATCCAGCACCGCTTGCACCATCTGCTTGCCATAGCTATGGCCGCGGTATTCGGGAAGCACGAATACGTCGACCAGGTTGGCAAAGGTGGCGAAGTCGGAAATGACCCGTGCGAACGCCACCTGAGCCTTGTCGACAAAGCCACCGAAGCACAGTGAGTGTTCGATCGATTTGCGCACCCGCTCCTGCGAAATCCCCTTGGCCCAGTAGGTGTGGGTGGAAAGGAAATGGTGGATCAGGGCGAGATCGAGTTCGCTCCGCTCCGTGCTGATGCGCAAGTCGCCGCTCATCGCCGCGCCGCCTCTCAGGCTTTGCCGCTGCGGTTGATTTCAGCCCACAGCGTGCTGCTCATGCCGAACAGCTTGATGAAGCCCTCGGCCTCTTCCACGCCCCAGTCGGCGGACTGCGCGTAGGTGGCTCCCTTGGCATTGAGGATGTGCGGCGAGCGGATTTCCACGGCGGTGACCTGCGCACCCGACGTTTCCAGCACCACTTCGCCGTTGACGCAGCTCTGGCTGGAAGCGAGGTAGGCTTCGAGGTCGGTCTTGATCGGGTCGTGGAAGAAGCCCTCGTAGACCACCTCCACCCACTTGCGCGCCACTTCCGGCTTGAAGCGGTTCTGCTGCTTGCTCAGCACGGCTTCTTCCAGCGCGCGGTGTGCGGCGAGCAGCGAGATCAGGCCCGGGGCTTCATACACGATGCGGCCCTTCAGGCCGATGGTGGTGTCGCCGGTATACATGCCGCGACCCACGCCATAGGGCGCGAACAGCTCGTTGAGCTTGGCCAGCAGCTTGGCGCCGGGCAGCTTCTGGCCGTTGAGCGACACGGCCTCGCCCTTCTCGAAACCCAGGGTCACGGTGAGCTTTTCGGACGGCCATTCGGCACGTGGCTTGCACCAGCCGCGCGCGCCTTCGCCCGGGGTTTTCCAATGATCGATCTCGCCGCCGGAGAGCGTCACACCCAGCAGGTTCTCGTTGATGGTGTAGCTCTTCTGCTTGGCGCGCACGTCGAAACCGCGCTCTTCCAGATAGGCCTGCTCATAGGCGCGGGTCTGCGTGTGTTCTTTCTGGATCTCGCGGATCGGTGCCACGATCTCGTAGTCGCCCAACGCCTTGACCGCCAGATCGAAACGCACCTGGTCGTTGCCCATGCCGGTGCAGCCATGCGCGATAGCCTTGGTGCCCAGCTCGGCGGCACGCTTGATCGCGGCATCGACGATCAGGTAACGATCCGAGACCAGCAGCGGGTACTGACCCTGATAGCCCTCGCCGGCCTGCACGAACGGCTTCACGAAGCCTTCCCAGATCGCCGGGCCGCCGTCCACGGTGACATGGCTCGCCACGCCCAGCTCCTTCGCACGCGCTTCAATGTAAGCGCGCTCCTCGGCATCCACGCCGCCGGTATCGGCGAACACGGTGTGCACGGCCCAGCCGCGTTCCTTCAGATAGGGCACGCAGAAACTGGTGTCGAGGCCACCGGAGAAGGCGAGAACGATATCTTTGCTCATGGCTTGCGAAATCCTGGAATGAGTGAAAGGTCAGGCGGATGCAGTGACGATGCGCGGTTCGCAGCGCACCGGGAAATTCATGGAGTTGGCGATGAAGCAGGCGTGGTGCGCGTCTTCATGCACGGCGGCTGCCTTGGCGGCATCGCTTTCTGCGGTAACAGTCACCAGCGGACGCAATACGACTTCGGTAAAGCGGCCACCCTTGTCGTCGACCACCAGCAGGCCTTCCGCCTGATCGACGTAGTCGGTCACCACTACACCTGCGACGGCGGCGAGATGCAGATACCACAGCATATGGCAGCTCGATAACGAGGCCACCAGCATGTCTTCCGGGTTGTGCTTGCTACCGTCACCGCGAAATGCGGCATCAGACGAGCCGGCGATCACCGGTTTGCCGGCGATGCGAACCTCGTGTTCGCGGCCGTAGCCCTGATAGGTGCGAGTGCCGGTACCGTGGTTGCCGGTCCACACGACTTCGACGGTATAGCGATGCTGGTCATGCGCCATCGGGGAGTTCCTTGGTCTGGATCATCAGCTTGGCAAGATCGTGGTCATGCCGGTGTGCGCGCTCACGCAGACCGTCGACGACACCGGCGCGATTGCCCGCCGGATGGTTCTGGCTGAGCTTGAACTTGCCTTCGATGCGGTCGATGGTGATTTCGAGCCCGACGATGGCTTTCAACAGTTTGCCGGTGTGGTCCGCCGGTGCGTCGGTCACGCGCCAGGGTTGTGCTTGCCCCGCTTCGTGATGGTCGGTCAGCCGGTGCAGCAGCGCGAGCAACCAGTCGCTGTCTTCGACGACGCGGAGACGGCCGTGGACATGCACGACGGCGTAATTCCACGTGGGTACTTCGCGGCCGGTCTCATGCTTGCTCGGATACCAGTTGGGGCTGACGTAAGCATCCGGCCCCTGGAAGATCACCAGCACTTCGGCTCCGTCGGCCTGGGCCAGCTCGTTGCCGCGCGCCACGTGACCATGCAGCGTCGACTCGCTTATCAGCTCCAGCGGCAGATGATTGGCGGCAAGGCCGGCTGAAGCGGCAGTCACCACCGTGGCGAACGGATAGTCACGCATCAACGCCTGCAAGGCATCGCTGCGTGTTTCCTTGAATGACCGGGGCATGTACATGCGACGGGTTCCGTCCCGCTCAGCGCTGGTTGATGAGCGAGGCCATCACTGCCTTCTGTACGTGCAAGCGGTTTTCGGCTTCATCAATGGCGATGCAGGCGGGCGAATCCATCACCGCATCGGTGGCCTTGATGTTCCGGCGCAGCGGCAGGCAATGACTGAAGAGACCGTTGTTGGTCAGCGCCATCTTCTGTTCGTCGACGATGAAGTGCTTGTGCGCATCGCGGATCGGCTTCTCCTGCTCCCAGCGGCCGAAGAACGGCAGCGCGCCCCAACTCTTGGCGTAGACCACGTCGGCGCCGCTATAGGCTTCCTCGATGTTGTGGCTGATTTTGAGCGAGCCGCCGTTCTCTTTGGCGTTCTGGTAGCCGTAGGCCATGTAGCGCTCGTCCAGTACGTAGTCGGGCGTGGGACATAGCAACGTCACGTCCATGCCGAGCTTGGTGGCGATCAGCAGGGCCGAATTGGCGACCGCAGTGTTGAGCGGCTTGGGGTGATAGGTCCAGGTCAGCACGTATTTCTTGTTTTGCAGATCGCCCAGGTGTTCCTTCATCGCCAGCGCGTGGGCCAGCTCCTGGCAGGGGTGAGTGATGGTTTCCATGTTGATCACCGGCACCGTCGCGTACTGGGCGAAGGCCTTGATCACCTTGTCCTCGCGGTCCACCGACCAGTCCTGAAATTTGGGGAAGGCGCGCACAGCGATCAGGTCGACGTAGCGGCTCAGCACGCGCGCCACTTCGGCGATGTGCTCTTCGGTATCGCCGTCCATCACGCTGCCCACTTCGAACTCGATCGGCCATGCGTCCTTGCCGGGTGCCAGCACGATGGCGTGGCCGCCGAGATGGAAGGCGCCGAGTTCAAAGCTAGTGCGCGTGCGCATGGAGGGATTGAAGAACAGCAGCGCCACCGATTTGCCGGCCAGCTGCTGGCCGCGCGGCGAGCGCTTGAACTCAGCTGCCTGTGCCAGCAGACCATCGATCTCGGCGCGGCTGTAATCCTGGGTGGTGAGGAAATGGCGAAGCGTCATGACGTGGTGCCTTTGTAGTCCAATTCGAAATGTTGAGCCCTGCGAGCACACCGCCACTCATGTGGTGGGCATCTGCGGGATAGCTACCCGGCCAGGCCGGTCCAACCGAACATCTGAAATCAAAACCCGGAAATCAAAAACAAAAAAACCCGGCGCGATGGCCGGGTCTTTGTCGTCGATACACATGAAATGCGTGCGACAGCCTACCCGGCCGAATGTCGGACCAGCGGTCGGCGCGCACGCGACGTCATGCCAGCGGCCATGCGGGCGCTGGTGAGTACGGTAGCGGTATAGACGGCTGCGGACATGAGGTTTCCGGACAGGTGAGCGCGCATCATGACGGGATTTCCGCTGCCATGCAACATGCGCTCCGCGCAAAAAGAACCGCCGCCCGAAGGCGGCGGCGGGTTGGACTCCCCACGACAGGTCCGGCTCAGTCGGCCGGGGCCACGCTGACCCGTACACGCAGGCGCTCGCCCGGGTCGTAGTTCAGCCGCGACACGTAAACCTCGCCGCGATAACGGTATTCCACGTCATAGCCCATGATGCGTCGCTGTTCGCTGACGGCAGCCACCTGACGGCAGCGCGTTTCGGTGGATTCGTATTCACCACCACCGCTGCGCGACACGCTATTGCCTACGGCACCGCCGGCCACCGCGCCGGCCACCGTAGCCGCCTTGCGCCCGTCGCCCTTGCCGACCGTGCTGCCCAGCACGCCACCGACTACGGCGCCCAGGATGGTGCCAGCCGCGCTGCCGGTGCCCGGGTCGCGGCGCACCACTTGCTGGTCGTAGCACTCCTGGCGTGGCACTTCGGTGCGCGAGACGCCGTAGACCGGGTCCACGCGCAGCACATCGGCCCAGCCGTAGTGGGTATTGTCGTCATTAGGGTAACGCGCATCCTGCGCACCGACGCTGGCGGCTGCGAGACTCAGCACCAGCGCGGGGAAAAACAACTTGGTCATCGCGACCTCTCCAGCGGGGGGCTTCGGGCGCTTCTATGCGCTTATGTGAATTCCAACAAAACCTCTCTGAATCCACCCTTAGAATAACCAGGTCCCAGCGGCCCTGCTTACACCTTGTTAAGATGCCCGGCTGGCCTGCGCCCTGCCCACGCGGCCTTCCACCGGACCGGAACCCCCGTCGATGCCGATTTCGCTCTACAACAGCCTCACCCGCCGCACCGAACCGTTCGCCCCGCGCGACCCGCAGCGCGTGACCATGTATGTATGCGGCCCGACGGTCTACAACTACGTGCACATCGGCAATGCGCGCGGCCCGGTGGTGTTCGACGTGCTGGCCAACCTGCTGCGTCGGCATTACCCGCAACTGGTCTACGCCCGCAACATCACCGACGTGGACGACAAGATCAACAACGCGGCCAAGCAGTTGGACTGCGAGATC
Organism: Dyella sp. OK004; assembly: GCF_900114495.1. Lineage (GTDB taxonomy): Bacteria > Pseudomonadota > Gammaproteobacteria > Xanthomonadales > Rhodanobacteraceae > Dyella_D. Next base: position 531,291 of record NZ_FOZI01000002.1, read on the forward strand.
GGCGCCATCACCGAGCGCTACACCGCCGCCTACCGCGATGACATGGCCGGCCTGGGCATCGCTCCGCCGGACATCGAGCCAAAGGCCACCGCGCACATAAGCCAGATCATCGCGATGATCGAGAGCCTGATCGCCAGTGGCAACGCCTATGCCGCCGAGGGCCACGTGCTGTTCGAGGTGTCGACCTTTCCCGAGTACGGCGCCCTGTCAGGCCGCGACACCGAGGAACTGATCGCCGGTGCCCGCGTGGAAGTGGCTCCGTACAAAAGGAACCCAGGGGACTTCGTGCTGTGGAAGCCTTCCACGCCTGATCTACCCGGCTGGGACAGCCCCTGGGGTATCGGCCGCCCGGGCTGGCATATCGAGTGCTCGGCCATGTGCGAGGCGCACCTGGGCGAGACCATCGACATCCATGCCGGTGGCGTGGATTTGCAGTTCCCGCACCATGAGAACGAAATCGCCCAGTCCACCTGCGCCCACGGCGGCAGGACCTTCGCACGCTGGTGGCTGCACAACGGCATGCTGACCTTCGATGGACGCAAGATGTCCAAGTCGCTCGGCAACGTGCTGCATGTCCACGAACTGCTCAGGCAGCATGCGCCGGAAGCCCTACGCCTGGTGCTGCTGCGCGGGCACTACCGCCAGCCGCTGGACTGGTCCGACGGCGCCATCACCCAGGCGGTAAGCACCCTGGATGGCTGGTACCGCGTGCTGCGCGACCTGGCCCACGTCGAGCCGCCGGAAGGCCCGCTGCCGATCCCGGCAACCATCGAAGCGGCGCTGTGCGACGACCTCAACACGCCCCAGGCTCTAGCCGAGCTGTCGCAGCTTGCCGATGCCGCGCGGCAGGCTGGCATCGATACACAACGCGAGGCCAAGGCCGCCCTGGTCGGCGGCGGCGCATTGCTGGGCTTGCTGCAACAGGACCCCGAGGCCTGGTTCAAGCAGGCCGGCGCCACGGAAGTCGATGCCGCCCATGTCGAGCATTTGCTGGAAGAACGACGCAATGCCCGTGCCTCCCGCGACTTCAAGCGCGCTGATGCGATTCGCGATGAGCTGAGCGCGCTCGGCGTCGTGATCGAGGATGGCGCGCAAGGTACGCGCTGGAGCGTGGCGAAAGGCTAAGCTCGCCCCGCCGCGCAGGCTGGGTCCGTGAAAACGCGCGATAATGCGTGGCATGAACGCTATCGCCCCACCCAGCGCCGAGCAGGCGCAGCAGGACATCGTCGACGAATTCGCTTTCTTCGGCGACTGGACCGAGCGCTACCAGTACCTGATCGACCTCGGCAAGCAGCTGCCCGATTTTCCCGAAGCGCTGAAGACCGAGGAGCACCGCGTCCACGGCTGCCAGTCGATGGTCTGGCTGGTGCCGAGCGGCGACGCCGCCAAGATGCATTTCGCCGCGATCAGCGACTCAGCCATCGTGTCGGGCCTGATCGCCCTGGTGCTGCGAGTGTATTCGGGCCGGTCGGCCCGCGAGATCGTGTCGACCGAACCGCGCTTTATTGAAGCCATCGGCCTGGCCAAGCATTTGTCGCCCACCCGCTCCAACGGCCTGGCCGCCATGCTGGCCAAACTGAAGGCCTACGCCACCGCGGAATTGGCGCAAGCCTGAGCCGCCGCCAAAAACAAAGCCCCGCTCATCGGCGGGGCTTTGCTACAACAGGTGCGAACGTCAGCGATCAGTCGCCCATCTGCTTCTGCAGATGCTCACGACGCTCCTGCGCATCCAGCGACAAGGTCGCGATGGGGCGCGCTTCGAGACGCTCCACACCGATTTCCTCATCAGTTTCTTCGCAGTAACCGTAGCGGCCTTCCTCGATCCGGCGCAGGGCCTTGTCGATCTTGGAGATCAGCTTGCGGTACCGGTCGCGGGTGCGCAGCTCCAGCGAGTTTTCGGTTTCGCGGGTGGCGCGTTCGGCTTCGTCGCCGACGTCGCGCACCTCGTCGCGCAGGTTTTCCATCGTCTGGCGCGACTCTTCAACCAGCTGATCGCGCCATTCGCGCAGCTTGTTGCGGAAGAAGGCCAGCTGACGCGGGTTCATGTACTCCTCGTCGTTCGAGGGGCGATAGCCCTTCGGCAGATCGATGGAGATGGTGGAAGGCAGAGCGTAACGCCCGTCTTCTTTGGTGACGCCATTGTCGAGTACGGCTGTGGAGCTATTCATCGAGGACTGCGGGGTCTTCTGTTTTTTGGAAGGGGCATGACGTGCGGTGGCGGTGGCCACGCGCGGGGGCGTCACGGCGACGGCGCTCGCTACTTTGCCCTTCAGGGGCGCGGCGGCGGGCTTCGGTGGTGCGGTGCTGGCGGCCGCTGCTGCCGGCTTGGTGGCCGGCTGAACCGGCGCGGCCTTGGCAGCGACCACTTTCTGCGGTTTCTTGGCCGGCGCGGCCACAGGCTTGGGCGCCGGCTTGACAGCCGTTTTCACGGCAACTTTCTTGGCCACCGGCTTGCTGACCGGTGCGGCTTTCTTCGGCTGCGGCTTGGCAACGGCCTTCTTGGCCGGTGCGGCATGCTTGGCGACGGGTTTGGGCGCATTTTTTGCGACCGGCTTCTTGACGACGGCTTTCTTCACAGCGGCTTTTTTGACCACGGCCTTCTTCGCGACAGCAGCCTTCTTGACCGGCGCAGACTTGGCAGCAGCCTTCTTGGCTACCTTGGAGGCGGCACCCTTCACCGTCTTAACCGCTACTTTCGCCTTGCTGGTCTTGACATCTTTGGCCTTGGACGCAGTTTTTCCCTTCTGCGCTTTGGCTGCTGTCGAACTACGCGTCGTTTTCGCCATTTCCCTTCACCATTTTGGCCTTGGCGGCGGGGTGTTATAGCCCAAGAGCCTTACACCGGCAACCATGCATCTGGAATACTTGCAGCCTACTTATGCCGCAAGCTGTTTCGGCAGCGTAAAACCGTGGTGACACGACTCATACTTTTCATGCTCGGCTTCTATAAGCGCTGGCTAAGCCCGTTGCTGGGTCAACGCTGCCGCTTCCACCCCAGCTGCTCCGATTATGCACGGATTGCTGTTGCACGCTTTGGTCCGTGGCGGGGCGCCATACTGACAGTCTGGCGGCTGTTGCGCTGCCAGCCGCTGTGCGCGGGCGGCGAGGATCCGGTGCCCGAGCAATTCTCCTTCCGCCGCTGCCGCACCCATGAGGAACCCCATGTCCACTGACTGGCTGATCAAGAACGCCGAACTGGTCAACGAAGGCCGCCGCTTCCACGCCGACCTGCGTGTCAGCCAGGGCCGCATCGAAACCATTGCCGGTGACCTCGATGCCCACCCCGGCGAACAGGTGATCGACGCCAGCGGTCTGTGGCTGTTGCCTGGGATGATCGACGACCAGGTGCATTTTCGCGAACCGGGGCTGACCCACAAGGCGGATATCGCCTCTGAATCGCGCGCCTGCGCGGCGGGCGGCATCACCAGCTTCATGGAGATGCCCAACACCAAGCCGCCAGCGCTGGACCGAGACACGCTGGAGGCCAAGTACGCCCGCGCGGCCGAGGTCTCGGCCGTCAACTACGCCTTCTATATGGGTGCCAGCAACGACAACCTCGAGGCGATCCGCTCGCTCGATCCCCTGGCGGCACCAGGTATCAAGGTGTTCATGGGTGCCTCCACCGGCAACATGCTGGTAGACAACCCCGAGGTGCTCAATGGCATCTTCCGCGATGCCCCCACCCCGATCATCACGCATTGCGAAGACACGCCGATGATCGACGCGCTGCATGCCAAGGCGCGCGAGAAGTACGGCGACGACATCCCGGCCCGCGAGCATCCGCTGATCCGCTCGCGTGAGGCCTGCATCAAGTCCACGCGCCTGGCGATCTCGCTGGCGCAGAAACATGGCACTCGCCTGCATGTGCTGCACATCTCCACCGCGGACGAGCTGGCGCTATTCCAGCCCGGCCCGCTCAAGGGCAAGAAGATCACCGCGGAAACCTGCGTGCACTTCCTGCATTTCGACGATCGCGACTATGAGCAGCTCGGCTTTCTGATCAAGTGCAACCCGGCGATCAAGACCGCCGCCGATCGCGAGGCCATCATCCGCGCGCTGGCCGATGGACGTATCGACGTGTTGGCCACCGACCACGCGCCGCATCTGCTGGAAGAGAAGGCCCAGCTCTACGACAAGGCCCCCTCCGGCCTGCCGCTGGTGCAGTTCGCCCTGCAGGCGGCGCTGCAGCGGGTATTTGAAGGCAAGCTGACGCTGGAACGGATGGTGGAGGCGGTGACCCACGCGCCCGCCGCGCTGTTCGATGTCAAGGAGCGCGGCTATCTGCGCGAAGGCTACGCGGCCGACCTGGTGCTGGTCGACCCGAAGAAACCGCATACCGTGCGCCGTGAGGAAGTGTTGTCCAAATGCGGCTGGTCGCCGTTTGAAGGCGTCACATTCGATAGCTCCATCGTGGCCACTTTCGTCAACGGTGCGCGCGTATGGGATGGCACCTCGATCAATGACGCGGTACGCGGCCAGCGGCTGGCCTTCGATCGATGACACACATCAGGCGCGGATTGGCGCTGCTCGTGCTGTCGCTGAGTGCCCTGCCCGCGCTGTCCACCGATCTGCCCACCAGCATTTCGCAAGGCGGCCTGGTCGTCGCAACATTGCCAGGGCTTACCCAGGCCAGTGTCGACGGCAAGGCCGTGCGTGTCGGCGATAACGGCACGGTGGTGTTTGGCGCAGGACGCGATGAAACCGGCCCGTTGACCGTCGACCTCGCATACCGGAACGGTCGGCGCGACAGCGTGCGCATCGCTGTCACCCCGCGCGATTGGCCGATCGAACGCGTGAATGGCGTACCGCCCAAGACAGTGAATCCACCACCCGCACTCGCCGAACGGATCCGCCGCGAGCAGGCCGAAGTGACGGCGGCCCGCCGCCGCGACGACAGCCGGGAAGACTTCCTTTCAGGCTTTATCTGGCCGGTGCAGGGACGCATCAGCGGGCGCTTCGGCAATCAACGCATCTACAACGGCGACCCGAAGGCACCGCATTCGGGCATGGATATCGCCGTGCCCACCGGCACCTCGGTCAAGGCACCGGCGGCGGGCGTGGTGACGTTTGCGAAACCCGATCTTTATCTCACCGGCGGCACGGTGCTGCTCGATCACGGCTTCGGCCTCAGCTCCAACTTCCTGCATCTCTCGCGACTGGATGTGAAAGTCGGTCAGCGCGTGCGCCAGGGCGAGGTCATTGGTGCGGCGGGTATGACAGGGCGCGCTACCGGGCCGCATGTGCACTGGGGTTTCAACTGGTTGGGAACGAGGCTGGATCCACTACTGCTGCCAGGTGTGGCCAAGCCCTGACGCAATTGTTCAGGGCACGGCTCTCAGGCGCACGCGTACCGGACCTTGCTCACCCGACCGACCCAGCACGCTGACGCGCTCGTCGTTGATCGCGAGCAAATGGTCGCCCTGCTGCAAGCGGGCCGATACGGCGAAATCGACGCCCTGGGCCAAGTCGCCCGGGTCATAGACCAGCTGAAAATCCACCGGCGAGGCACCGACTGGCGCAATGCGCTCCTTGGCGATCACACGAGCCGGCGCATCCTGACGGCTGACATCGGACAGGCTGACCTCAAGCACCGCATCAGCCGGTACAGCCTGCGGCAAGTCATAAACCACGATACCGGTCAGCGAACGCACCAGCGCCTGCGAGACGGGCGCGGGTTTGGATACTTTGCCATGCGGCCACCAACCGCAGCCGGAGATGACGAGCACGGCGGCAACGGGGAGCAACTTAAGTAAGCGCATGAGCGGTTCCTTGCGACGGAACCGCATCCTAACAGGCGCAATGTTCAGGTCAGCAGCGCTTGTCGCCGTAGCCGCCAGGCACGCCCTTGCTGGCATAAGCCACGGCATCGTGCGGATGCAGGCTTTCCTGGTGCTCAACACGAATATGGAAGTCGATCAATCGCCCATCGGCATCCAGTGCCTTTTGAATGCGCCGCGCCGCGTCTTCGCAGAACATCAAGTTACTGCCGTTGGCCAGCGCAAACGCCTGCTCGTCCTCGCGCTTCACCGCGGTCTGCACCGGCGTGCCGAGCGCGTGCTCCACTTCATCGATCAGTGCGATGAGATCGAACTTCGCATCCTTTGCCATGCGCACGCGCAGACGTGCCACGCTGCGCTGCGCGTGAGGCGTAGCCACGATGCCACGCTCGGTGCCGAGCCAGGCCAGTACGGCGGCGTGATCAATGGACTTGGTCGCGTCGAAGTCCTTGGCGAACTGATCCTGGATCAGCTGGCGCGACAACGCCGCCGAGGCGGGACAGGTCGAGGAATAGACCACCTCGGTACCGAACTCCAGCAGGAACTCCTCGCCGACCAGGCTGGCTTCGATGCATACCGGATAGGCGCGCCAGCCGCTATTGCCGCTACGTAGCGCGGGACGCCGCACCAGATGCTCGAAGCGGATGCTCAGGCAGGCGCGATCGGACAGGTCATTGTGCGATTCGAGAAAACCGCGCAACAGCGCATGCAGCGATTCCGCGCTCAGCGTCTGCGTGCTCAGCGCCTGTTCTACCTGCAGGTAAAGCCGCGACATATGGATGCCGCGCTTGTCCGGCCGGCTCAGATTGACGAAGGCGCCGACCCGCGCGCTAGCGCGCTGCACATCGCCGTCGCCGGCATCGAAACGCACCGGCACCTCGATACCATCCATGCCGACCCAATCGAGCGCACCAGCCAAATGCGGCTGCGCGTGAACGGCAACATCGGGAAGAAGGCGGGCAGTGTTTTCCTGGGCGTACATGGGTGAATCCTGTGACTTACCAGCGATGGGGCGCTGCGAGATTTCCTAATCTTGGGGCATGGCCCCTGGGTCGCAATAGTGGCGTGGCGGAAACGCTGCGTCCGCCCCGGCATCAGCCGGCCTGGCGCCGCCATGCGCGGGCCGCGCGCCAGGCTTGCCAGACGGTACCTGGGCCGCTGCGGGACTGCCCCTTACGCAGCTCGGCCAGCGGATCGACCGCCTTGCGGGCCTGCTGGGTCAGACCACGCGCACCCGTCGACTCCAGACCGCGAAACACGCTCAGCGGCCCCGGCAGGCGGTCCGCATCACGCCAGGCGGACAGCAAATCGTCCAGTTGTGCGTGGATCGCCTGCTCGCGTGCCTTGCCCGGCGCACGCAGGTCGGTACGACTGAGGCCGAAGCGCGCCATGCGCGCCATCGGCAGGGAGAGACGATCGCGCTCGGCATCTTCTTCCAGCCGCAGCAGCGCATAAAACAGATGTGCCAGCGTGGCCGCGCGCGCGGCGCGTTCGGATGACGCCGCTTCGCCATACCACCACGCGGTTTCCAGTCCGGCCAACGCACCATGCAGGGGTGTGCCGGCCGCCAGCTGGGCGGCAAAATCGGCAGCGGTGCCCTGCTCCAGCTGCGCCATCGCCGCCAGCACCGGCGCTAACCAACGCTCATTCGGAATCGCGTGAGCACGCTCGTCGTCGAACAACACCTGGGTCAATGGATGCCGCCCGCCGCTGGCCGCCGCACCGGAGAGCTCCTCCGCCCACCAGTTCAGCTTGGCTGCCGCTACCTGTGGCTCTTGAATACCGTAGGCCGCGGAAAGCAGTTCCTGCTCCAGCGCAGCCAGCGCGATATGGCCCGGATAGTGCGCGGCATCGACAAAGGCCAGCGCGATGCGCTGCCGCGGCTGCACCGCCAGCCATTTGTCGACGTAGCTTTGCCACGCAACGCCGGCTTCTTGCACTGGACTCATGCCATTACCGGCCGGCGCAATAGCGCGGTGAGTTGGGCCGGCGTATCCAGTACCAGGTCGGCATGCCACTGATGCGGATCGCCGCCGTCGAGATAACCCCAGTTCGCCGCCACCGTATAGAGACCCGCTGCCGCGCCGGCCTGCACGTCGCGGCGATCATCGCCGACAAACAGGCAACGCGACGGCTCCAATCCTGCCTGCTCGCAGGCGAGCAGCACCGGAGCCGGATCGGGCTTCTTTACCGGCAGCGTGTCGCCGGATACCACTGCGCCAGCGCGCAACGACCAGCCGATCTGCTCTACCAACTCGTCGGTGAGGAACGCCGGTTTGTTGGTGACGATGCCCCAGCGCATGCCTTGCGCTTCGATCAGGGCCAGCAGTTCGTCGACACCGTCGAAAGCACGCGTCTGCTGCGCCATCACGTCTTGATAAAGCTCGAGATAGCGCGGCACCAGCGCCAGTCGTCCCGCCTCGTCGCGGTCCGGAAAACCACACGACAGGATCGCGCGCGAGCCACGCGAAACCACCTCGCGCACTGGCGCGTACTCGGGCCTCGCGACGCCCTCTTCCTCGCACAGCATGACCAGGGCGGTATAGAGATCGACGGCACTGTCCAGCAAGGTGCCGTCCAGATCGAACAACACACCCTGGATGTTTTCGGGCAATGGCTTCATGCCGGCTTGCGTGCGCACAGCACGTAATTGATTGCAGTGATGCGGCTCAGCCAGGCCTTGCGGCTCACGGGGTTGTAACCGAGGCCGGAAACGTCTTCGAGCTCCAGGCCCGCATGTCGCAGCAGACGCCCCAGCTCCGACGGCTTGAGAAACTGCGAGTAGTGATGCGTGCCGCGCGGCAGCATGCGCGTGATGTATTCGGCGCCAAGAATCGCCGCGCCAAAGGCTGCCGGCGTGCGGTTAATGGTCGACATGAAAACCAGGCCTCCCGGCTTCACCATCGCCGCGAGATCCTCAACCAGCGCCGCAGGATCGGGCACATGCTCGATCAGCTCCATGCAGCACACCGCATCGAAGCTTGCCGGTTCGGTCGCCGCCAGCTCGGCGGACGACTGCACGCGATAGTCCACCTGCAAATCGGATTCGTGCAGGTGCAGGCGCGCCACATCGATCACTTTGTCGCCCAGGTCGATGCCTGTGACGTGCGCACCGGCGCGTGCCAGCGCCTCGCTGAGCAGCCCGCCGCCGCAACCCACATCGGCGACTTTGGCACCGCGCAGATCGACACGCGCGGCGACGTAGCCGGCACGCACCGGATTCAGATCGTGCAACGGACGCGATTCGCCATTGGGATCCCACCAACGCGATGCTAGCTTGCCGAAGCGGGCGATCTCGTCGGGGCTTACGTTACTGGCAGCCTGCATCATGAATTCCTCTTGCGCATGGCATTTCGATCAGGCGCATAGCTTAACGCGCCTGCCATTCGTACACCGTGATATCCCAGCCGCCGCTGGTATGGGCCGGATCGCTATGTGCGATGCGAAGCGCTTCATCGAAACTTTCGGCAAACATCAGGTAGGCACCGCCAGATTTGTCACTGAACGGTCCGGACATCTCCAGTGTTCCGCCGGCGCGCAGCCCCTCAAGAAAATCCTTGTGAGGCTGCACCATCGCCGGGTCGTAATGCGGCCGGCGCATCACCAGGATCAGATAGCGGTTCATGCCATCACCGGCGCCGGTGCATCGATGGCGGCAATGCGCTCACGCCACGCATGGGTGCGCGCAAGAATGCCATCCGTATCCATATCCACCAGTACACGACCGGCCAGCTTGCGCGCGCCGGCAATCCACACGTCCGTCACCTGATGACGGCCCGTGGCGTACACCAGTTGCGAGGCGACGTGGAACAGCGGCTGCGTTTCCAGATCGGACAGCCGCACCGCGGAGAGATCGGCCTGCTTGCCCGGCTCGATGGAACCGATCTTCGCGTCCAGCCCCATCGCGCGCGCGCCGTTGAGCGTGGCGGCACGTAAGGCATACGCGGCATCAAAGGCCGCGGCATCATTCGCCACCGCTTTCGCCAGCATCGCGGCCGTGCGCGTTTCGCCGAACATGTCCAGATCGTTGTTGGAGGCGCAGCCGTCCGTACCGATCGCCACATTCACGCCGGCCTTACGCAGCTTCTCGGCGGGGCAGAACCCGGAAGCAAGCTTGAGATTGGACTCCGGACAATGCACTACCGACACGCCGGCTTCGGCGCAGGCTGCGATCTCGCCGTCGGTCATCTGGGTCATATGCACCGCGATCAGGCGGTCATTGACCAGCCCCAGCTTCTGCAAACGCTGGAACGGGCGCAGCCCGCTCTTCTTCTTTTCTTCCTCGACCTCATGCGCCGTTTCGTGCGTATGCAGATGCACTGGAATATCCAGCTGATCGGCCAGCACACGGATGCGCTCGAAGCTCTGGTCAGACACGGTGTAGGGCGCATGCGGCGCGAATGCGGTGCTGACCAACGCGTCACCACGGAAGCTGTCATGCACCTCAGCGGCACGCTCGAAATATTCGTCCTGGCTCTTGGCCCAAGCGGTGGGAAACTCGATCACCGGCAGGCCGACCACGGCACGGAAACCGAGACGCCGGTAGGTCGCGCCGATCACGTCCGGGAAAAAGTAGTTTTCGTTAGCGCAGGTGGTACCGCCGCGCAGCATCTCGGCAACCGCCAGCTCCACGCCGTCGCGTACGAATTCCGGCCCGATCACTTTGGCCTCGGCCGGCCAGATGTGCTGCTGCAACCACACCATCAGCGGCAGGTCGTCGGCGAGGCCGCGCAGCAAGGTCATCGGATTATGGGTGTGGCAATTGACCAGGCCAGGGATCAGCGCGTGCTCGCCCAGTTCAACGCGTTCACGCGGGACATACCTGGCGCGCGCTTCGGCGATCGGCAGCAGCGCCACGATGGCGCCCTTGTCCACCGCCACGGCATGGTGCTCAAGGACCACACCGTGCGGCTCGACGGGAACAACCCAGCGCGCCTCTATGAGAAGGTCGATGTCAGTGCTGCCGGAGTTCATTGCTACCTCGCTGAATCGGGATACCAGAAGTTACGGAACATATCGATGCCGTATGACTTCCCATCGTACTTGAGCACGGTGCGGGCGGTCCGCTTGCCCGTATCCGAGTATTCGTTGTTCTTGCGCTGCGTCTGCGTGATATGCGCAGTGATCGAGAGATCGGCTAAGCCGTGGCTCGAGGTCTTCTCCACCGCAATCGTCATGTGTGCCGATTCGCTGCGCGCATCGCCCGTACCAGCGCTACAAGCCGTGCCCTCCACCCTGGTCCAGCCGTCGAGGTTGGTGCCCATGACGGCGCGCAGGCGGTCGCCATCGCGAATCCACAGCGTGAGTTCGTTTTCGGCATTCGCATCCGGGCAACTCGCACCGCGGGCACTGCTGGTGAACACCACGCCGAAGGCACGAACGTTGGGCGACAGCTGGTATGGCGCGGTATCGATGCGGTAGCTGCCGACGGCGGTAAGCGCGTCTTCTTCAATCACCGAACGATCGGCGGCAACCACCTTGCCGGCTTCGACCAGTGCAATCACCTGCACCTTGCTGCCGCTGTCGCCGCCAGGACCCTCATGATTGGTGTCAAACGCGATGGCGGCGATCATGGTGCCTGGTGCATTGGGCATGGCCTTGCAAGCTGCCGCCGCGATCAGACCACCCTGCTCGTCCCAGGACACCAGCTTGCCCTTGATTCCGGCCCAGCGGGCCACTGCTGCAATCGTGCCGTCGTCACAGGGCTGGGCGTCGTCGGCGTGAGCCAGTGGCGCGATAGCCAGAGCGAGCAAGGCGATGAACTGAACCATCCTGCGCATGAAACGGCACTCCCTGTGTCTGCTGATAAAGAAAACGGCACGGCGCCCGAGAGGTCACCGTGCCGTTCGATACTGCGTGTGCCCTTACTTGCCGACGCGGCTGACGTATTCGCCCGTGCGGGTATCGACCTTGATCATTTCGTCGGTAGTGACGAACAGCGGCACGCGCACCACGGCACCCGTCTCCAGCGTAGCCGGCTTGCCGCCGCCACCCGAGGTATCGCCGCGCAGGCCCGGATCGGTCTCGGTGATCTTCAGCTCAACGAAGTTCGGCGGCTGTACAGCGATGATTTCACCGTTGAACAGCGTGACCACGCACTCTTCCTCGCCCTTGAGCCACTTGGCAGCGTCACCCATGCCAACCTTGGCGGCCTGGTGCTGCTCGAAGCTCTCCTGCTGCATGAAGTGCCAAAACTCGCCATCGGAGTACAGGTACTGCATGTCGGTATCGACGACGTCGGCGACCTCGAACGAGTCGCTCGACTTCATCGTCTGCTCGGAGGTGCGGCCGTTCTTCAGGTTGCGAATGAAAATGCGGGTAAACGCCTGACCCTTGCCGGGCTTGATGAACTCCGCGTCGGTGATCACCCAGGGGTCATTGTTGTGAAGGATCTTCATGCCCTTCTTGACGTCGTTCAGACCGGCGGTGGCCATGCGCTTTGTGCTCCAGATGTGACGCCGCCGGCGGGCGGCTAGAATAGGAAGTTACCGGACCCTTAGGCCCGATTTAAGACCCCCTATGATAACCGCAAGCCCCATCGCCCGCCTATCACCGCCCGGAGCCGACTGGCGTCAACTCTGGCGCGAGTCGGTCACCGATGCACGCGAATTGTTGCAGTTGCTGCACCTGGGGCATCTGGCTGATCGCCTCCCCGCTGGCGACGCAGGCTTCGCCCTGCGTGTACCGCGCGGCTTCGTGGCCCGCATGCGGCCTGGCAATCCGCGCGACCCGCTGCTGCTGCAAGTGCTGCCGCAGCTAGCCGAGCTGGATGAGGCCGAGGGCTTCAGCCGCGATGCCGTCGGCGACATGGCTTCGCGCTCGGCACAGGGCGTGCTGCACAAGTATCAGGGCCGCGCCCTGCTGATCGCCAGCGGCAGCTGCGCCATCAACTGCCGCTACTGTTTCCGCCGGCATTTCCCCTACGGCGACGAGATGGCCGCGGCAGGCCAGTGGCGGAAGGCGTTGGAGCATGTGAGCCAGGATCCGTCCATCAGCGAACTGATCCTCTCTGGCGGCGACCCGCTCTCCCTCGCCACCGCCAAGCTGGAAGAGCTGAGCCATGGATTGGCTGCTATTCCGCATGTCACGCGCCTGCGCATCCACACCCGACTGCCCGTGGTGTTGCCGGAACGCGTCGATGGCGCCTTTGAAGACTGGCTGGCCGCCCTGCCTCTGCAGAAAGTAATGGTGTTGCACGCCAACCACGCCAATGAATTCGACGCCGGTGTGGACGCCGCCTGCGCCCGCCTGCGAGACGCCGGCGCAACCGTGCTCAACCAATCGGTACTGCTGCGTGAAATCAACGACGACGCCGACACGCTGGAAGCACTTTCCGAGCGCCTGTTCGCGGCCGGCGTGTTGCCCTACTACCTGCACCAGCTCGATCGTGTGCAGGGCGCGGCGCATTTCGAGGTGAGCGACGAACGCGCGCTGGACTTGCTGGAATCGCTGCGCCATCGTCTGCCCGGCTACCTGGTACCCAAGCTGGTGCGCGAAGTGGGCGGGGACGCTTCCAAGCGCCCTCTTTAGGCGGAGCTCCGGCAACCGATGAGCGGCGCGTCACTCTAGGGATATTTCCGCTGGCAGTTGTCATCGGAATCCGTTAAAACCCCTAAGCGGTGCTGCTCGCGCATACGCGGTGCCGGCACTGCTCGTTTTGGGGGAAAGCGCAACGTGCCAACGAAGACAGATCTGGTCATCAAGATCCTTTTCATCGAAAAGTCGGTCGAAGACGCAGAACAAATCATCAGCCTGCTGCGCAACAACGGCATTGCCGTACGTCCTGCGCGCGCCACTAGTGCGGAGCAGGTACAGGCCGCACTCGATGAACTGGGGCCGGACATTGTGCTGTTCGATCCGTCGATCGGCTCGCTGGATCTGCCGCAAGTGGTGCGCCTGCTGGACGCACACGGCCGCGACATGTCGCTGATCGCGCTGGTGTCCCAGACAGACAACAGCAGCGTCGCCGATCTGTTTGCGGGCGGCGTCCGCAGCATCGGCCTGCGCCCCCAGCCGCGTCAGCTGATGGCGGTAATCCAGCGTGAGTTCGAATCGCTCAATACCCGCCGCCAGTTGCGTCGCCTGGAAACCGCGCTGCGCGAATCGGAGCGGCGCTGCGACGCTTTGCTCGACTCCTCTACTGACGCCATCGCGTATGTCCATGAAGGCATGCACGTGCGCGCAAACCAGGCTTATCTGGATACGTTCGGCTACAGCGAGTTCGACGATCTGCTCGGCCTGCCCGTGCTGGACATGATCGGCTCGACTGACGCCGATGAATTCAAGGCCACGCTCAAGAGCCTGTCACGCGGCGAGAAGTCAGCCAATCGGCTCGAACTACAGGCTCGCCGTGCGGACGCCAGCAGCTTCAAAGCTACAGTGGAGTTCACTCACGCGACCTTCGAAAGCGAACCCTGCCTGCAGATCGTGTTCCGCCGCCAGCAGGTAGACCCGGGGATGCTTGAGCAGTTGCAGCGCGACCCGGTCACCGGCCTGTTCAACCGCGCGCGCATGCTCGAATGCGTGGACCAGGCGGTGGCTGCCGCCACCGAAGGCACCAAGGGCCAGTCGCTGCTACTGATCGAACCCGACAACTGGCAGACCATTGTCTCCGGCATCGGCCTGGGCAAGGCCGACGAACTGCTGGCGGCTTTCGCTGCGCGCATCAACGCTCTGCTGGGCCTTGAAGATACCGCCGGCCTGCTCGCTGAGCACACCGTCGGCGTGATCCTGCATTCGCGTAACGACGAAGGCATCAAGGAGTGGATCGCCAATCTGCAGGCCAGCATCGCCAACGGCATCTTCGACGTCGGCACCCGCTCGCTCACCGTCGCCGCCAGCATCGGCGGCAGTCTGCTGGGCGAGAAGAACGCCAATACCGAGCTGCTGCTGGACCAAGCCAACCAGGCCCTGCGCAACGCCCAGAGCCAGGGCGGCAATCGCAGCGACCTGCACGACCCTTCCGCGCGCGAAAAGGCCGACGCGGAACGCGAACGCTACTGGCTGGACCTGCTGAAGCAGGCGCTGAGCCAGGACGATTTCGTGCTGTATCACCAGCACACCATCAGCCTGCAGGACGCTGAGGGCGAGTTCTCGGAAATCCTGTTGCGCCTCAACGGCCCGCAGGGTGAAGTGCTGCCCGGCTTCTTCATGCCGATCGCCGAGAAGTACAACCTCACGCCGGCGATCGACCGCTGGGTGCTCAACCAGACCATCCAGGCGCTTGCCGCACGCGAACGCTTCGGTTCGCCCACCACCTTCTTCGTCAAGCTCACCGCCGGCTCGCTGCAGGACGATCAGCTGCTGCCGTGGCTGGGTGCACGCCTCAAGCAGGCCAACCTCAAGCACGGCCGTATGGTGCTGGAGATGACCGAGAGCAAGGTGGTGACCTCACTGCGCCCGGCACAGGAGTTTGTGCGTGCGTGGAAACAGCTGGGCGGTCAGTTTGCCTTGGAGCAATTCGGCTCCGGCCTCAATTCGTTCCAGCTGCTCAACCACATCGATGCGGACTATCTGAAGATCGATCGCAGCTACATGGCCAACCTGCCGCAGCAGCCCGAGAGCCAGAAGAAAGTGGCCGAACTATGCCGGCAGGCGCGCGAGATCAACCGCCTGACGATTGCCGAGTGGGTGGAGGATGCCGCCAGCACATCGCTGCTGTTCGCCTGCGGCGTCGACTTCGTGCAGGGTAATTTCCTGCAAGAACCGCAGCGGCTGCTGATCACACCGTAGGAGCGCACCCCCGGGTCGAGTCCGGGGCAGGCTCTGTGCGCGACAAACCGGCACGATGCCGGTTTGCAGGCGTCAGCCGCCCAAGTGGCGAGGGCCATGGATTGCCCGAGTGAAACGGCCCGTCAGGGCCGCGCTTTTCCGTAACGAGCAGAAACACGAGCCCTGCTGCGCAGGGCTTTCGCGCACAGAGCCTGCCCCGGACTCGACCCCGGGGTGCGCTCCTACACGGTTTTATTCGCGCTCAAACGCAGAACCCCGCGGATGCATGCATCCGCGGGGTTCTTGACGAGCCTTCAACTGGCGCCGGATTACTTGGCGGCAGCAGCGGCCTTGGCCTTGTTGGCGGCCACGGCAGCGATGTCTTCCTTGATGCGGGCAGCCTTACCTTCCAGACCACGCAGGTAGTACAGCTTGGCGCCGCGCACCTTGCCCTTGCGCTTCACCTGGACCGAATCGATGGCCGGGCTGTGCGCCTGGAACACGCGCTCCACGCCGGTACCGTGCGAGATCTTGCGCACTGTGAAGGCCGAATGCAGGCCGCGGCTGCGCTTGGCGATGACGACACCTTCGAACGCCTGGACGCGCTCGCGGTTACCTTCCTTCACCTTCACGTTGACCACCACGGTGTCGCCAGGGCCGAATTCCGGCAGCTGGCGGGTGATCTGCTCGGCTTCGAACTGTTCGATGATCTTGTTCATGGCAACACCTGTTTGATTTCAATTGCTGCGGTCATGGTTCGGCCGCATCGTTTTGCCGCGTATGCTCGCGACGGAATTCATCCAACAACGCCCTGGATTCCGCATCCAGCGTGCGTTGCACCAAGAGATCCGGACGCCGCAACCAGGTCCGCCCCAGGGATTGCTTCAAGCGCCAGCGGCGAATCGCCGCGTGGTCACCGGAAAGCAACACCTCCGGTACGTCACCCAGTGCGTCATGCACCGGTTTCGCATAGTGCGGACAGTCCAGCAACCCGTCCGAAAACGAATCCTGCTGGGCCGACTGCGCATCGTTCAGCGCGCCCTCCTGCAAGCGGCCCACGGCATCGATAATCACCGCGGCACCCAGCTCGCCACCGGACAGCACATAATCGCCGATCGACAGCTCTTCGTCGACCTCGTACGCCAGCAAACGCTCGTCCACACCTTCGTAACGCCCACAAAGCAGAGCGATCCGCGGCAGTTTCGCCAGCGCTTCAACCCTACCTTGCGTCAGCCGCGCGCCTTGCGGGCTGAGATAAATCACATGCACCGGTTCCGGTGCCGCTTCGCGCACTGCCTTGAGAGCGGCGCGCAAAGGCTCGATCAGCATCACCATCCCGGGTCCGCCGCCACAAGTGCGGCCGTCCACGGTGCGGTAGTTGTCAGTGGCGTAGTCGCGCGGGTTCCAGGTTTCCACCTGTAGCAACTCGCGCTGCTGTGCGCGCCCAACGACACCAACGGAGGCGCACTGGCGCACGAAGTCGGGAAACAGCGTAACGACGTCGAAGCGCATGACCCTCAAACTCCAGCTGCGGCGTAACCGCCGTCAGAATTCAGGATCCCAGTCCACCACCATGCGCCCGCCGGACAGATCCACCGAACGCACGTAAGAACCCTGGACGAAGGGAATCAGCCGCTCGCGCTCGCCGTCCCTTACTACCACGACGTCGTTGGCCCCGGTGGCGAACACATGAGTGACCCGCCCCAATGCCACGTTGTCGATGGTGACGACCTCAAGACCCTCGAGATCGACCCAGTAATACTCATCTTTGCCGGGAGGCGGCAACTGCTCGCGGGTGACATAGATGTCCTGCCCCACCAGCGCTGCTGCCGTATCACGATCTTCCACCCCAGGCAGATAGGCGACGATGCCCTTGCCCTGCGTGCGACCCTTGACTCCCTTGATCTCCGTTTCCGTACCCGGCGCCGCACTGAGCAGCCAGGGTTGGTAGTGGAAGATCTGCATGCGGGGCTCGGTCCAGGATTCGACCTTGAGCCAGCCCTGCAGGCCGTACAGCCCGACGATGCGTCCGACCAGGACGCGCCGACCGGCTGCCGTCATACTCAGGCAGCCTGCTGCTTGCCGGCTTCCTTCACCAGTGCGGCGACCTTGTCGCTCAGCTGGGCACCCTTGGACACCCATTCCTGGACGCGGGCGACGTTCAGCTCAAGGCGCTTGTCCTTGCCTGCCGCGACCGGGTTGTAGAAGCCCACGTTCTCGATGTTGCGGCCGTCACGCGCACTGCGCGAGTCCGTGACGATGACGTGGTAGAAGGGACGGCCCTTGGCGCCGCCGCGCGAAAGACGAATCTTGACCATAAGTAAAAGCTCCAGAATTGCCGGAAGCGCCGGCAGCACGCCCGAGCACGGGCGCGGTAAACGCGGCATTTTAACCAAATTTGAGGAAAAGGGAATAGGGAACGGGCATTTGGCGCTGAACCAGCCCTTCTCCCCGCCCAGGATTACCGCATCGGCGGCAGTCCACCCATGCCGCCCATACCCTTCATGGCGCCACGCATCTGCCGCAGCAGACCCTTGGTGCCGCCCTTGGAGAGCTTGGACATCATTTTTTCCATCTGCATGTACTGCTTGAGCAGACGGTTCACATCGGCCGGCTGGGTGCCCGAACCGCGCGCCACACGGGCACGGCGCGAGCCGTTCAGCAGATCCGGGTGACGACGTTCTTTCTTGGTCATCGAGCCGATGATCGCGACCATGCGCTTGATCTCGCCGTCGTTGACCTTGGATTTCACATTATCGGGCAGATTGGAGACCCCGGGCAGCTTGTCCATCAGGCCGGCCAGGCCGCCCATGTTGGACATCTGCTCCAGCTGGTCGCGCATATCGTTGAGATCGAAGCGCTTGCCCTTGATGACCTTCTCGGCCAGCTTCTGCGCCTTCTCCTGATCGACCTTGCGCTCGACTTCTTCCACCAGCGACAACACGTCACCCATGCCGAGGATGCGCTGAGCCACGCGGTCCGGATGGAACGGCTCCAGCGCGTCGGTTTTCTCACCAGCGCCGAGAAACTTGATCGGACGGCCGGTGACATAGCGCACCGACAGTGCAGCACCGCCACGGGCGTCACCATCGGTCTTGGTCAGCACCACGCCGGTGAGCGGCAGCGCTTCGGCGAAGGCCTTGGCGGTGTTGGCCGCATCCTGGCCTGTCATGGAGTCGACCACGAACAGGGTCTCGACCGGCGTGATCGCGGCATGCAGCGCCTTGATCTCCGCCATCATCGCTTCGTCCACGTGCAGACGGCCGGCGGTATCCACCAGCAGCACGTCAACCACTTCGCGGCGCGCGGCAGCGATGGCGTTCTTCGCGATGTCCACCGGGTTCTGGCCGGCTTCCGACGGGAAGAACTTCACGTCAACCTGTTCCGCCAGCGTACGCAACTGTTCGATGGCAGCCGGACGGTACACGTCGCAGCTCACCACCATCACTTTCTTTTTCTTGCGCTCGGTGAGGAACCGCGCCAGCTTGGCGACGGTGGTGGTTTTACCGGCACCCTGCAGGCCCGCCATCAACACCACTGCCGGCGGCTGCTGGGCCAGATTCAGTTCGGTATTGACCGTACCCATCACAGCGGTCAGCTCGTCACTGACCACCTTCACCAGGGCCTGGCCCGGGCTCAGGCTCTTGAGCACTTCCTGGCCTACTGCGCGCACCTTCACGCGCTCGACCAGCGCCTGCACCACTGGCAGCGCCACATCGGCCTCGAGCAAGGCGATGCGCACCTCGCGTAGCGCCTCGCGGATGTTCTCCTCGGTCAGCCGTCCACGGCCGCGCAAGCGGTTGACGGTGGCGGAAAGGCGTTGGCTGAGCGACTCGAACATGGCGGAGTACGGCAGGTGGAAAGCGGACAAGTATAGCGGAGAGCGCCGCTGAGTCTGTGCCATACCGCATTCACCTGAACTCAGGCGCTATGCGACACTGCCGAGTCATGACCATTCAGCTCTTCGCCCTGCTCGCCATCACGCTCTATCTCGCTGCCGCGGGAGGCCTCGCGCGGCCGCTACTGGGCGGCGGACAGCCGCTGAACAAATCGGCACTAGGGTTGGCCGGCGCGGCCGTGCTGATCCATGCGGGCATTCTGCTCGGCATGCATCGCGGGGCGGTGGATCTGCATTTCTTCGCCGCCTTGTCGCTGGTCGCCTGCGTGGTCTCGGCGCTTACCTTGCTGGTAAACATGACCCGCCCGGTCGCCGCGCTCGGGGTGATCGTATTTCCGCTCACCGCACTGCTGCTGGCGGCAGACAGCTACCTCGCCCCCACCACCGCGCCACTCGCGCTGGACTGGCAGATCAAGCTGCATGTGACGGTGGCCCTGCTGGCCTTCAGCGTGCTGTCGATCGCCGCCGTACTGGCCATCCTGCTGGCAGTACAGGAGCGCGCTCTGCGCCATCGCCAGTTCGGCCCGTGGCTGCGAGCCCTGCCACCGCTGACGCTGACGGAAACATTGCTGTTCCGCCTGATCGGCGCCGGCTTCCTGCTGCTTACGCTGACGCTCATCACCGGCGCGCTGTTCGTAGGCGACCTGTTCGGCCAGCACCTGATCCACAAGACCGTGCTTTCGATCATCGCCTGGCTGGTGTTCGGCGCGCTGCTATTCGGACGCTGGCGCTACGGCTGGCGCGGACGCAGCGCAGTGAATCTCACCCTGATCGGCATGGGCGTGCTGCTGCTAGCGTTCTTCGGCACCAAGGCCGTGCTGGAACTGATCCTTCATCGCACGGCCTGATCTCTTCCTGACAGTGCAGGAGTCCTCATGAAACTGATCGGCATGCTCGACTCGCCCTTTGTCCGCCGCGCGGCGATCACGCTGACGCTGAAAGGCATTCCGTTCGAACACCTGTCGCTGTCGGTGTTCCGCAACTTCAGCGAATTCCAGTCGATCAACCCTCTGGTGAAAGCGCCCACGCTGATCGGCGATGAAGGCTGGCAGATGGTGGATTCGTCGATGATCATCGACTGGGCAGAATCCATCGGCACCGGCGCCAGCCTGATGCCAGGCGAACCCACGGCACGCCTACGCGCACTGCGCCTGCTCGGACTCGCGCTGACCGCCTGCGAAAAGAGTGTGCAGATCGTCTATGAAGGCAAACGCGACGAGAACCATCGCGACCCCAGCTGGCTGAGCCGCGTCGAAGGCCAACTCGCCTCGGCGTACGCAGCACTGGAACAGGAAGCCACCGGCCGCCACGGCTGGCTGGTTGGCGAGACCCTGACCCAGGCAGATATCACCGTGGCCGTGGCCTGGGGCTTTACCCAGCTTATGCAGCCCGAGTTAATCACCACGGCGCGCCATCCCGCGCTTGCCGCATTGTCAGCGCGCGCGGAGCAGTTGCCTGCCTTCATGGCGCTGCCGCCGACCTGAGTCGACGGCAGCCATGCCTGCACGCTCAGGCGCGCTCGGCTGCCATGCCATCTACGGCAACTTCCTGCTTGCGCACAAAAGCGCGGCGGGCCAGGTGATAGGCCGGATCCGGCCCGAAGAAATTGCGCTGCATCTCTGCCAGCTCTTCTTCGGCGTAACGCGCCAGCGGTTTGCTCTGCTCATCGTCGCGCCGATGCTCGGCTTTATCGGAGAGCGTCTTGCGCCACAGACGCACCTCATTACCCGGCGCCAATTC
This sequence comes from Dyella sp. OK004, assembly GCF_900114495.1. Lineage (GTDB taxonomy): Bacteria > Pseudomonadota > Gammaproteobacteria > Xanthomonadales > Rhodanobacteraceae > Dyella_D. The sequence continues at coordinate 552,417 of NZ_FOZI01000002.1, forward strand.
CGCGTCGAGAGCTTCAAATACGCCCTCCCCCGACACGACGCCATCGAGCAGGCCGATACGCTGCGCGCGTGCCGTACCCAAGGGCTGCAGGGATTCCGTCAACAATCGCGCCGCTGTATCGCCCACGCGCTTCGGCAACAGGTAGGTCCAATACTCCGAACCGTACAGACCGCCCATGCCCTTGTAGTGAGGATTAAGCACGATGCCTTCCCGCGCGTAGACGCGATCCGCCGCCAGCGCCAGGATCACGCCACCCGCACCTGCATTGCCGCGCATCAGCGAAACCGTCCGCTTGTCGTCAGTCAGCACGATCTCGCGCACCAGCGCGTTCATGGCCAGGATGTTGTTCCACGATTCCTGTGCCGGATCCGCCGCGGCCTCGATCGCATTGAGGTCGATGCCGTTGGACCAGAAATCCTCACCACCGCACAGCACGAGAGTACGTGTGGGCCGCGCGCGCGCATGCCGATACGCCGCCAACATGCGCTCCAGCACAACGGTGCTCATCGCACCATTCATCAGATCGAAGGACAGATAGCCGTTGTGTCCTTGCTCGCGATAGCGGATCGGTTGCCAAGTCGGCACCGAAGGCCGTGCATGGGGAGCGAGGGTGCGCTTAGGCACATCACCGAGCCGATCCGCTAGCACTTGGGTGGCCGGCAACTTGATGTCGTATCGCGGATCGTCCGGGCGTAGCCCCTGACGGCGGCGCAGATGACTGATCCACAACGCACCGTCGCCACAGGCAACGCATACCGCATCATCGCGCTTCGCCAGTAGTTCGCCGGGCTTGCCACGCAGGCGCCCTTCGGGATGCGCGCCATAGAGACGTACCTTGATGCCAGCAAGCGTGGCCTGTAGACCGGGCGCACTGTCGGCGGAACGGATGTGTCGCAACACGCGCTCCACGGATGCATCCCAATCGATCTGACGATCCGCCTGCCGGCACGGCGGCCGTTCGCGTCCGCTGGCCGCCGGGATATAGGCGCCAAAAGGCGGACGGTGCTCTGCCTGGAATCGTTCCAGTGCTTCATGGATCGCGCGCATGGCGATATCGGTGGTTTCGCGTCGGTAGATTGCGCTCTTGCTAGCCTCGCGCAACGGAAATTCCTGGTGCGCCCAGATCGGCCCGCCGTCCATTTCCTCGCGCGCCTCCAGTACTGTCACACCCCATGAAGGTTCGCCTTCAAGCAAGGCCCAATCCAGTGCCGAAGGCCCGCGATCGCCTGGAATGCCGGGATGCACGATCAAGCAAGTGTATTTGCGCCACACACTGCCAGGAATGGCGGACTTGAGCATCGGTGCGATGATCAGCTCCGGACGAAAACGTTGCGCCGCCGCTTCCATCTGCGAACCGTGACTTACCTCAGCGATATCGAGGTGATGCCCGAGTTCTTCCAACTCGACCTGGGCGCGTTGGGACAATCCGTTGTGGCGAGTGCACAGAAACAAAATCCGCATGTCGCTCTCCTTGATAAGTGCGTTGTCACGCACGGGAGCGGCGATGCTGACAGTGGCCCGGGCCGGCGACGTTGATCTATTGCACAGCCCGATAATCGGATATCCGGCGCCGAAGAGTCGACGAATATGCACGTCCGAAAAGTTTCAGAATTCACATGAATTCCACGCGCGGCATGCTGCGCGCCTGGCATTCGATATGAACCTATCGCGTTGCGTCGATGGCCTGCGAAAGACGCTCCACACCGACCACTTCCATATCCCCCACGCGGCCTTTCTTGGGTGCGTTCGCCTTCGGCACGATGGCCCGCTGGAAGCCGTGATGTGCGGCCTCCTTCAAACGCTCTTCGCCGTTCGGCACCGGGCGGATCTCACCTGACAAACCCACTTCGCCAAAGGCTACGGCCTTTTCCGGCAACGGACGATCACGCAGGCTGGATAGCACGGCCAGCAGCACCGGCAAGTCGGCCGCGGTTTCCTGCACACGGATACCGCCCACAACATTGACGAAGACGTCCTGGTCATACGCAGCCACGCCCCCGTGCCGATGCAACACCGCCAGCAACATCGCGAGGCGGTTCTGTTCAAGACCCAGCGCCACGCGACGCGGATTACCCAGCGACGACTGATCAACCAGCGCCTGCACTTCCACCAGCAACGGGCGCGTGCCTTCGCGAGTCACCATCACCGCGCTGCCTGAGGTTGGACCGGAATGCGCTGAGAGAAAAATTGCCGAAGGGTTGGGCACTTCGCGCAGCCCTTTCTCGGACATGGCGAACACACCGAGCTCGTTCACGGCGCCGAAGCGGTTCTTGAATGCACGCAGCACACGAAAACGACTGCCGGACTCGCCTTCGAAATACAGCACGGCGTCCACCATGTGTTCCAGTACGCGCGGGCCGGCGATGCCACCCTCTTTGGTGACATGCCCCACGAGGAACACCGACGTGCCAGTTTCCTTGGCGAAACGCGTGAGCTTGGCCGCCGATTCGCGCACCTGGCTGACCGAACCCGGTGCAGCCGTAAGCAGTTCGGTCCAGATGGTCTGGATGGAGTCGATCACCAGCACGCGCGGACGCGACGCCACCGCCTGCTCGAGAATGCGCTCGATGCAGGTTTCGGCGAGCGCATGCAGCGGACCCAGCGGCAAGTCCAGGCGCTGAGCGCGGGCAGCCACCTGCCCCAGCGATTCCTCGCCGGTGACGTAAACGCTGGGAAGCTGCTCACCCAGTTTGCCAAGCATCTGCAACAGCAGGGTCGATTTGCCGATGCCGGGATCGCCGCCGATCAGCACCACCGAACCATCGACCAGCCCACCACCCAGCACGCGATCCAGCTCGCTAATACCGGTAAGCGTGCGCATTTCCGCGGTCAGCGCCACCGAGGTCAACGGCGTGATCTTGGGCGCCCCGGCTGCCGCGCCCGCATATCCGCTGCTGCTGCGTGCGGCGCCGGCGGATTTCACCGCAGGCTGCACCACGAATTCGCTCAGCGTGTTCCAGACGCCGCATTCGATGCACTGGCCCTGCCATTTCGAATGCTCCGCGCCGCAATCGGCGCAGACATAGGCGGTCTTGGCTTTGGCCATGGGGATTCCCTGCGTACGGAAAAGGCGAGCTTAGCCTGCCGCCATCGCAAACCGCGAGACGCGGAGTCTCTGTGCGAAGTCAGTTTTCGTCTTCGACGAACAGCACGCGCTTGGTCATGCCGCAGGTAAGGTCGTAGGAGATCGTGCCGGCCTGCGCCGCGATGTCTTCGACCGGAAGTTCCGGCCCCCACAGCGTCACCCGGTCGCCCACCTTGGCTTGCGGCGCATCGCGCAGATCCAGCGTGATCAGATCCATCGAGACGCGACCGACCAACGGCACCCGCCGATCACCGACCAGCACCGGTGTGCCGGACACTGCGCTGCGCGGATAGCCGTCGCCATAGCCGACGGCGGCGACACCGATCGGCATGTCTTCCGGACAGGTCCAGATGCCGTTGTAGCCGATGCGCTCACCGCGACGGATGTGATTGATCGCCACCAGGCGTGTCTGCAGGGTCATGACCAGGCGAAAACCGAAATCGGCCCCGGTCTTGCCAGCCACCACCGAGAGGCCATACAGCAAGCCACCCGTGCGCACCCAGTCGGCGCGCGCTTCGGGCCAACCGAGCACACCGGCAGAGTTGGAAAGCGCGCGAGGGCCGCTCAGGCCAGTAGTGGCTTCACTGAAACGGCGAATCTGAGCCGGCGTCTCGGTACTTTCAAACTCTTCCGACTCGGAGAAATGCGTCAGCAAGCCGATTTCCGGATCGATACCCGGCATCGCCGCCAGCCGTGCATACACCTCCGCCACATGCTCCGGCGCAAAGCCGAGCCGATGCATGCCACTGTCCACTTTCAACCAGACCCGCAGCAGTCCGCGCGCCGGAGAAGCCTCGGCCAGCCATTGCAGTTGCGACTCGTGATGGATTGCCGCATCGAGCTGCAGGCGCTGCATCTCGGCGATGTCGCTGGCACGATCGGGGCCGGACAACACCACAATGCGCTGGCGATGCCCCGCCGCACGCAGACGCAGGCCATCGCCCTGGGCCGCCACGGCGAAAGCGTCCGCCGCACCGTCGAGCGCACGCGCCACCCGTTCCAGTCCATGGCCATAGGCATCGGCCTTGACCACCGCCATCACTTTGGCCGGCGCCGCCATCTCCTTGATGCGGGCGAGGTTGTGGCGCAAGGCGCCGAGATGGATGGTGGCGACGGTAGTGCGGCTCATGATTCCAGTTTCGTCGCGTCACGCGGATCGCGGCGGCTTCGTAGCAAAGGGAAAGCCGGACGAGGTTCAACGGCTCCGGCGAACGTAAACAGCGCGAGAGGTTACCAGCCCTCGCCGCCGTCTACCTTCAACCTTAGGACCGGAGCCGGATGAGCAGATGGCGCGGCAAGGGAAATTTGCGGGCAAGGTATCCCCTGCCCGACGATCCGCGCCGTTACTCGAAAGCCCCGACGAAGGAGTCCGGCGCGTAGTTTTCGAACTTGGTGTAGTGACCCAGGAAGGTCAGCTTCACCGTGTCGGTGGGACCGTTACGCTGCTTGCCGATAATGATCTCGGCCAGGCCTTTGTCCGGCGATTCTTTGTTGTAGTACTCGTCGCGGTAGATAAACATGATCACGTCCGCGTCCTGCTCGATAGCGCCGGATTCGCGCAAGTCGGACATCATCGGACGCTTGTCGGCGCGCTGCTCCAGTGAGCGGTTGAGCTGCGACAGCGCAATCACCGGACAGTTGAGCTCCTTCGCCAGACCCTTGAGCGAGCGCGAGATCTCGGAGATCTCGGTCGCGCGGTTTTCCTTGTTGCCTGGCACCTGCATCAGCTGCAGATAGTCGACCACGATCAGACCCAGGCCACCGTTCTCGCGATGGATGCGGCGCGAGCGCGAACGCATTTCCACCGGAGAGAGGCTGGGCGTGTCGTCAATGAAGATCTTCGCCTCGGACAGGATCGCGATGGCATTGGTGACGCGCGGCCAATCTTCTTCGGCCAAGTCGCCATTGCGCAGATGCTGCTGATGGATGCGGCCAATCGAGGAAATCATACGGAATGCCAGCTGCGAAGCCGACATTTCCATCGAGAAGATCACCACCGCCTTTTTGCCGCGCAACGCAGCGGACTCGGCAATGTTCACCGAAAACGCCGTCTTGCCCATCGACGGACGCGCCGCGACGATGATCAGGTCCGACGGCTGCAGGCCAGAAGTCAGTTCATCGAGATCGGTGAACCCAGTGGAGATACCAGTGAGCTGGCCGCGATTCTCGTAACGCTCGGACAGCAGGCGGAAGGCGTCCTTGACGGCCTCGCGCATGGTGACCGTGTCTTTCTTGCCGCGCGCGCCGGACTCCGCAATCTTGAATACGCGCTGCTCCGCACTCTCTAGCACCTCCTGCACGCTCCGACCCTCGGGGCGGTAACCGTCCTCGGTGGTTTCGACACCAGCGTCGATCAGCTGCCGCAGGATGGATTTCTCGCGCACGATGTCGGCGTAGGCAGCGATATTCGCCGCGCTCGGCGTGCCATTCGCCAGCTCGATCAGGTACGCCGCACCGCCGACCATCTCGGCCAGGCTGTTGGCCTCGAACCAGTCGCCAAGGGTCACCGCATCGCAGGGCATACCCTTGTTCGCCAGCTCGGTGATGGCGCGCCAGATCAGGCGATGGTCCTTGCGATAGAAGTCCTGCTCGCTGAGGCGGTCGGCTACCTTGTCCAGCGCATCCGGGGCCAGCATCAGGCCGCCCAGCACCGCCTGTTCCGCATCGATGGAATGCGGCGGCACACGCAGCGCCTCAATGGCAGCGTTGCCGGACTTGCGATCGGGTGCAAAGGACATCGAGTCTCCTCGCGACGTGGCGGGCGAGTCCGACCAACGTTGGTCGTCAGACTCAGAGGATACGCGGCGTTTTCTCATGCGGCGAGACAATAACTCTGTGGATAAGCTGTGGGTCGCGGTGGATAAAACCGCGCTTGCTACCAAAGCAAACGGGCGCCCGAGGGCGCCCGTCTGGATCAAAGCAGGCGATGGGTGCGGCTTACTTCTCGCCGACCACGATCACCTTGACCGAGCTCTGCACATCAGCGTGCAGCGCGATCACGACATCGAACTCGCCGGTGGCGCGGATCGGGCCTTCGCCCTGGATCACTTCGTTCTTGTGCACGTCATGACCGATGGCCTGCAGGGCCTCGGAGATCTCGCGCGGACCGACCGAGCCATACAGCTTGCCTTCCGGGCTGGAATGCGCGGCGATGGTCACCGACACATCAACCAGCTTGGCCTGGCGGGCCTGGGCATCGGACAGCTGCTTGTTGGCCTTGGCTTCGTACTCAGCGCGGCGCTTCTCGAAGGCTTCGAGGTTGGCGGCGTTGATCGGCACGGCCTTGCCCTGCGGCAGCAGGTAGTTACGGCCGTAACCCGGCTTGACCTTGACCTTGTCGCCCAGGTTGCCGAGGTTGCGGACTTTTTCGAGAAGAATCAGTTCCATGGTGGTTCCTTTTCGTTAGCACCGGTGTGGCCCGGCGCAGCCGTGGACGGTTGTCCGAAGGGTTGACCGCCACGCCCGGCCGGGGCCGGGCGTGGTTTCGATCAGACGTCGTGGTTGTCGGTGTAGGGCAGCAGCGCCAGGAAGCGCGCGCGCTTCACAGCAATGGCCAGCTGACGCTGGTAGCGAGCCTTGGTACCGGTGATGCGGCTGGGAACGATCTTGCCGTTCTCAGTGATGTACTGGCGCAAGGTGTTGAGATCCTTGTAATCGATCTCTTTGACCTTTTCGGCCGTGAAGCGGCAGAACTTGCGGCGGCGGAAGAACTTGGACATGGCTGGGCTCCTGATCAGTCGTCGCTGTCGCGATCGTTGTCGCGGTCGTCACGGCCACCACGCGGGCGGTCGTCACCATCACTGTCGTCGTCGCGGCGACGCGAGGACTTGGCGTCATCCTTTTCCTTCGACTTCAGGATGAAGGACTGCTCGGTATCAGCTTCGTCGCGCTTGACCACCAGGTGGCGCAGCACGGCGTCGTTGAAGCGGAAACCCGACTCCAGCTCGTTCAGCGCGTTCTGGCTGACTTCGATGTTGAGCATGACGTAGTGAGCCTTCGCCAGGTTCACGATCGGGTACGCCAGCTGGCGGCGGCCCCAATCTTCCAGGCGATGGATCTTGCCGCCGTCGGTTTCGATCAGCGCTTTGTAGCGCTCGATCATGGCCGGGACCTGCTCGCTCTGGTCAGGGTGGACCAGGAACACAACTTCGTAATGTCGCAGGGACATTGTTGGGTAACTCCTTGTGGATGCGGCCTTGCGGCCTTGCAGCCTCCCGTCGGTACGGTGAGGCAAGGTCCTGTCCGGGCCTCTTCAGGCTGGACAGAAGCGGAATTGTAAGCGGGCGCAGGTGGTTAGCGCAAGCGACTGAAATCATTGGGGAGGGGGCCACCCTAAATGGGCGACCCTGGCCGTATCAGCGCCTCAGGCGACGGTGAAACTCTCGCCGCAACCACATTCCCCGGTGGCGTTGGGGTTGTGGAACACGAAGCTGGCGTTCAGTCCCTGGCGCTGGAAGTCGATCACGGTGCCGTCCACCAGGGGCAGACTCTTGGGATCGACGATCAGGCGCACGCCATCGACCTCCACCATCTGGTCGTCGGCGGTCACGGCGTCGGCCAGGTCCACCACATAGGCGAAGCCGGAGCAGCCAGTGCGCTTCACGCCGAAACGTACGCCGGCCGCAGCAGGCGTATTGGCCAGGAACTGACGCATGCGTTCGTTGGCGGCGGGTGTGATGGTGATGGTCATGGGTGTGAGTGTGATCTGAAGTGCGGAAATAACCGCCGGAACCGTCGCGGTTCGGGCAAAGCCTACATTATCATGCCGGTTTGCCCCGAAATGACCTGCCTCGCAGCGCATTTCGTCCCGGTTCCACGTGCCAGATGCGGCGCATAAGCAGGAGTTTCAATCCATGACGGTGGTTAGCGTCAAACAGGCTCTTTCCGGCAAGATCGAGGCCGGCAGCAAAGTTACGGTGCAAGGCTGGGTGCGTACCCGCCGCGACTCCAAGGCTGGCCTGTCCTTCGTCAATATCACCGACGGCTCCTGCTTCGCCCCGATCCAGGCGGTGGTGCCGGCCACCCTGGCCAATTACGAGAGCGAGGTGAAACACCTCACCGCCGGCGCCGGCCTGATCGTCAGCGGCATCCTGGTGCCGTCGCAGGGTCAGGGCCAGAGTTTCGAACTGCAGGCCGAAAGCGTGCAGGTCACCGGCTTTGTGGATGATCCGGAAACCTACCCGATCCAGCCCAAGCAGCACTCGATGGAATTCCTGCGCGAGGTCGCCCACCTGCGCCCGCGCACCAACCTGTTCGGCGCGGTCACCCGCGTGCGCCACACCATGATGATGGCGATCCACCGCCACCTCACCGAGCAGGGTTTTTTCTGGATCAACACGCCGATCATCACCACCTCGGACGCCGAGGGCGCCGGCGACATGTTTCGCCTATCCACCCTGGATCTGGCCAACCTGCCGCGCGACGACAAGGGCAAGATCGATTTCCGCAAGGATTTCTTCGGCCGCGAAGCCTTCCTCACCGTGTCCGGCCAGCTCAATGTCGAGGCCTATGCGCTGGCGATGAGCAAGGTCTACACCTTCGGCCCGACCTTCCGCGCTGAGAACTCCAACACGCCGCGCCATCTGGCCGAGTTCTGGATGGTGGAACCGGAAATCGCCTTCGCCGATCTGGCCGCTGATGCCGACTGCGCCGAAGCCTTCCTCAAAGCCATCTTCAAGGCGGTGCTGGACGAGCGCACGGACGACATGGCGTTCTTCGCCGAGCGCGTGCTACCCGACGCCATCACCCGTCTGGAAAACTTCATTGCCCAGCCGTTCGAGCGCATCGACTACACCGACGCCGTGGAAATCCTCAAGAAATCCGGTCAGAAGTTCGAATTCCCGGTCGCCTGGGGTATCGATCTGCAGACCGAGCACGAGCGCTATCTGGCCGAGAAGCACGTCGGTCGCCCAGTGGTTGTGATGAACTACCCGGAACAGATCAAGGCCTTCTACATGCGCCTCAACGACGACGAAAAAACCGTCGCCGCGATGGACGTGCTGGCCCCCGGCATCGGCGAGATCATCGGCGGTAGCCAGCGCGAGGAGCGCCTGGACTACCTCGACCGCCGCATGGCCAAATTCGGTCTCGATGCTGCCACTTACGGCTGGTACCGTGACCTGCGTCGCTACGGCAGCGTGCCGCATGCCGGTTTCGGGCTCGGCTTTGAGCGCCTGCTGGTTTATGTTTGCGGCTTGGCCAACATCCGCGACGCCATTCCCTACCCGCGTGCGGCGGGAACAGCCGAGTTCTAACAACGACCCGAGTCATGCTCCAGCGCCAACCGGTACTTACCCTACTACTGCTTGTCCTCACCTTGCTGCTTGGCGCCTGCCATACCGCAAAAATCCTGGTGCCGCCCAATCTGCGGCCACCGGAGGAAAACAGCTCCTCACTGGACCAGGCGCGCACAGCACTGCAGCAGGCCACGCCCTGCTGCAGCAGCTTCGCGGATTTCTCGTTCCAGACGCCCCTGCCCTGGCGGCCCAAGGAATTCGAACTGGGCCCGGGCAGCCTGGTGGCTAGCATCAACGGCGAGCGCAGCTATTTTCTGGCCTTCCGCCTGCCCTCCGATACCAAGCTGCCATACCGCGTGGCCCTGAAGTCGGAATTGAACGGCCGCTGGCTGCGCGCCAGCTATCTGTTCGCCCCTACCGTCACCCTGCTCGATGAAGCCTTTCAGCCGATCAACACGGAAGACGTCGGCCTGTGCGAGCACATGGGCTGGACCAGCGAGACCACGGGTGCGTTCGGCAGTATCAAAGTGACCAACAAGCAGGCGCGCTATCTGGTGCTGTACAGCTCGGCCAAGCAGCAGTCCGGCAGCACGTATTGGGAGCAGTCGCCGGCCGCGTTCTCCGCCGAAGCGCCGGTGAAGATGGCAGCCGCCGGAAACTTCCGCATTCCGCACGGTCCTGACGGCTCGGTGTGGATCGGCCTAATGAACAAGACTTACGCCGACGCTGTGGACAACGCGATCTGCGCCAAGGCACAGAAGGGCGAGGGCGTACTGAATACCTTGCGCACCGCCCTCCCTCTCGCGCCACTATGGCCGGGCACCGGCCCCACCACCGACGACAAATCGGCGACGGAAACCAAACCAGCCGGCCAGAGCGGCGACAGCAAGCCCGGCGACGCCAGTAACTAGCTGGCTTCCAGGAAACAGAACCGCATGATCACGCTTTACCTATCACTGCTGTTCGCCGGCGTGATGTTCTTCCTGCTGCACTTCCTCGCGCAGTACCGCATCGCCGTGTTGATGCGCACGCGGCACGCGGCGCAGTGGCAGATCATCGCCGAACCCGAAGGCAACCAGAAACCAGGCCTGCTACGCATATGGATGAGGCTGCAGCTCGCGCTGCGCTCGCCGATCCTGCCGGCACTGGAAGACACTGCCATCACCCGCTGGCGACGCGTGTGGCGTTATTGTCCTTGGGCTGCCTGGGTGTGCTGGTTCGCCGCGTTGAGCATGCAGTGGATGGCACGCTAACCCGCAATCGACAGGAGTAACACGATGCAGTTGGATTTGAGCGGACGTCACGCCCTGGTCTGCGGTGCCTCACAAGGCATCGGCCGCGCAACCGCCATCGAGCTGGCCCAGCTCGGTGCCAACGTCACCGTGTTGGCACGCTCCGCCGACATCTTGAAAGCACTCGTCGACACCCTGCCGCGCACGCACGCCGAGCAGCAGCACCGCTGGCACGCCACCGACATGCTCGACACCGCGCGCCTGCTCACCGCCGCCACCGACATCGCTGCCATCGAGCCGGTGCAAATCCTCATCAACAATACCGGCGGCCCGCCGGGTGGAGCCGCGCATACGGCCGATCCTGCCGCGTTCGAGGCAGCCTTCCGTCAGCATGTGCTGGCCGGCCAGGCATTGGTGCAGTCCGTACTGCACGGCATGCGCGCCAGCGGCTACGGCCGCATCGTCAACGTGATCTCCACGTCGGTGAAAGAGCCGATCCCCGGCCTGGGCGTCTCCAACACCATCCGCGCCGCGGTGGCGGCCTGGGCCAAGACCCTGTCCGGTGAACTCGCCGCCGACGGCATCACTGTCAACAACGTACTGCCCGGCTATACCCGCACCGGCCGGCTGGATGGCCTGCTGGAAGCCCAGTCCGCCAGCACCGGTCGCAGCAAGGAAGAACTCGCGCGCGGCATGCTCGCCACCGTGCCGGCCGGCCGCTTCGGCGAACCCGAAGAAATCGCCGCGGTAATCGCCTTCCTGTGCACTCCCGCTGCGGCGTACGTCAATGGTGTGAGCATTGCGGTGGACGGCGGGCGCACGCGAGCGCTGAGCTGACCGGACCGCATACGGCGGCGTCCGGTGCAATCGCCGGCCTCAGGAATTAAGCTTGCACGGATGCCAAGCCTGCGCCTCGCCAACCTCATCGACGGTCGCCTGCAGGCGCCGCGCCAGGATCGTTGGCTCGACGTGTTCGAGCCGGCCACCGGTAAGGTTTTCGCGCATTGCCCCGATTCCGATGCCGACGATGTCGCCGCTGCCGTAGCGGCCGCACAGCGTGCTGCATCTGCATGGGCCGCGACCTCCACCGAACAGCGCGCCCATTTGCTGCATCGGCTGGCCGATCTGATCGAAGCTCGCGTCGACGAGTTCGCCGCGCTGGAATCGCGCGACAGCGGCAAGCTGCTAAGCCTCGCGCGCAGCCTCGACATTCCCCGTGCGGTGAGCAACCTGCGCTACTTCGCTGCTGCCGTTGTGCCCTGGAGCAGCGAATCCCACGCCATGGAGCTGGGTGCGATCAACTACACGCTGCGCCAGCCGCTCGGCGTAGTCGGCTGCATCAGCCCGTGGAATCTGCCGCTGTATCTGTTCACCTGGAAGATCGCGCCCGCCCTGGCTGCCGGCAACGCGGTAGTGGCGAAGCCTTCCGAAATCACGCCCTGCACGGCTGCCCTGCTAGGCGAGCTGAGCATCGAAGCCGGCTTTCCCGCAGGCGTGTTGAATATCGTGCAGGGTCACGGCCCTATCGTGGGCCAGGCCATCGTGGAGCATCCCGGAATCAAGGCGGTATCGTTCACCGGCAGCACCCGAACCGGCGCGCAGATCGCCACGGCAGCTGCGCCACACTTCAAGAAACTCTCGCTGGAACTCGGCGGCAAGAATCCCGCCATCGTATTTGCCGATACCGAACTCAGCGAAGCCAACCTCGACACCATCGTGCGCTCCGGTTTCGCCAACCAGGGCGAGATCTGCCTGTGCGGCTCGCGCCTGCTGGTGCAGCGCGCGATCTACGACAGCTTCCGCGAGCGCTACCTCGCGCGCGTTCGCGCACTGCGCGTCGGCGATCCGCTCGATACCTCAAGCGATCTTGGCGCGCTCGTTTCGCAGCCACATTTCGACAAGGTGATGGCTTGCATCGCGCAAGCGCGGGACGAAGGCGGCCAGGTCCTCTGCGGTGGCAAGGCCATCACACTACCCGGCGCTCACGCTGGAGGCTGGTATGTCGCCCCCACCGTCATCGAAGGCTTAGCGCCCGATGCGGTCACCAACCAGCAAGAAATCTTCGGCCCGGTGGTCAGCCTGATTCCGTTCGAGGATGAGGCCGAAGCACTCGCCATCGCCAACGGCACCGGCTACGGCCTGGCCGCCTCGCTATGGACTACCAATCTTGCACGCGCACATCGCTTCGGCGCGCAGCTCGACTTCGGCATCGTGTGGATCAATTGCTGGCTGCTGCGCGACCTACGCACGCCTTTCGGCGGCACCAAACAATCCGGGCTCGGTCGCGAAGGTGGCGTGGAAGCGCTGCGCTTCTTCACTGAGCCAAAAAATATTTGCATCCGTTACTGAGAGCATCCCTTTGAAAAGCCCTTTGCAAGACCTGATCGACAGCAACCGCCGCTGGTCGGCGGCCGTGCGCGCGGAAGATCCGCGCTTTTTTGAGCGCCTCGCCCAGCAACAAGCCCCCAGGTATCTGTGGATCGGCTGCTCCGACTCGCGCGTGCCGGCCACGCAGATCGTCGACCTGCCACCCGGCGACATCTTCGTGCAGCGCAATGTCGCCAACGTGGTATCGCACACCGACCTCAACTGCCTCAGCACCATCCAGTTCGCCGTGGACGCGCTCAAGGTGGAGCATATTCTCGTGGTGGGCCACTACGGCTGCGGCGGTGTACAGGCCGTGCTGGATGATCGCCGCCTGGGCCTGGTCGACAACTGGCTTCGTCACGTGGGCGATGTCGCGCAGAAGCACACGGGCATGCTGGCATCGCTTGACCTGATGCACCTGCGCAACAGTCGCCTGTGCGAACTCAATGCGATCGAGCAGGTGGTCAACGTCTGCCGCACCACGATGGTGATGGACGCGTGGGAGCGCGGCCAGAAACTGTCGGTGCATGCCTGGTGCTACAGCCTTTTCGACGGCCATATAAATGACTTGGGCATGCACGTCAGCTCGCGTGAGGAACTGCTTCCTGCTTACGAGCAGGCCCTGCAGCGGCTGACGCAAGTACAGGAACCCTTGCGATGAGCAACGTCGTGCGCACCGACAGCGCACCAGCGCCGGTCGGCGCGTATCCACATGCGCGGCGCGTGGGCCAGCTGCTGTTTCTCTCTGGTGTCGGCCCGCGCACGCCCGGTAGCAATGCGATTCCCGGCAATGTGTATGACACCGATGGAAAACTGACTGGTTATGACATGGAAGCACAATGCCGGCAGGTGTTCGCCAATGTGCGTGCTGTGCTCGAAGCCAGCGGTGCGCGCTGGGAAGACCTGGTCGACGTGACGGTGTATCTCACCGACATGGCGCGCGATTTCTCGACCTACAACCGCCTCTACGCCGAATACTTCGCGGGCGTCGACGCCTGCCGCACCACGCTGGGCATCACAGCGCTGCCCACACCGATCGCGATCGAGCTGAAGTGCATCGCCGCCCTGCCGTCGGCAGTGGACTGATCAAACAAAAAGCCACGCCGGTTTCGCCGGCGGGGCTTTGAGTACAGCGTACAGGCTCGATTACTTGCCAGCGGCCGGAGCGGCATCGGCAGCCGGAGCGGCGGCAGGAGCAGCAGCGTCGGTGGTGGCCGCAGCGGCCTTCTTATGGTGCGCACCGCTCTTCTTGTGATGCGGCTTGGCGGCGTGGGTCGCCGACTTGGTCGCCGGTGCCGCCTGCGGCGCAGCCGCAGCGTCCTGGGCGAACACAGAACCGGAAAGAGCTACGCCGGCAACGAGCAGAGAAGCGATCGCAAGTTTACGCATGTTGGTGAGCCTCGAAACGAATGATGGCCGCGGACCCGGCCGGAACCCGGCGACACGGGCGGCGCGGCGGGAGCAACATTGCACGTTTCGCGGCATATCGGAACTGAATATTTTGAGCGTTGTCCGCATGTTTTCGCCACACGCTTATTGACTTTCCGCGGCGGCGATTTCATCTCGAAATTACTTGCGATCACTCAAGGCAAAGTTGCAGCAGATGCCCGATCAACGCCTGCAGCTGCGGAGCTTTGGCTTCGTCGTAGGCAAAGCTGTCCTCGTCCATGTAGTTGAGCTGCGCTAGCTCGAGCTGGACGGTCTGCACACCCTGTTCGGGCTGCGCATAGCGCCGGGTGATATAGCCGCCCTTGAAGCGGCCATTGATGACGAAACGGTAATCGGACTGCGCTTCCAGCCGGTCCCGCAGACGTTGCTGCAATGCCGCGCCGCAGCTGGACCCATCGGCCGTACCCAGGTTGAGATCGGGCAGTTGTCCCTCGAACAACATCGGCACGCGGCTGCGGATGGAATGCCCCTCCCACACCACCACGCGGCCATGGGCCTGCTTGAGTCTCGCAATTTCCTGCGATAACGCTTGGTGATAAGGCTTCCAGAATTCGTTTACTCGCCGTTGAACTTCGGCGGCATCCGGCTCGGCGCCGTCCAGATACAAAGGCTCGCCATCGAAACCGATGGTGGATACCAGGCCGGTTTCCCGCTGCCCCGGATACAACGCATGCCCATCCGCCGGTCGATTGAGGTCGACCACATAGCGTGATGCCTGAGGTCGCAGCAGGCTGGCGCCAAGCGCTTTCGTCAGCGGCTCATACAGCCGGCCCACGTGCCAGTCGGTATCTGGCGAACGCTGCGCGTAGGGATGCATGCGCGCGGCGATGTCCGGCGGAATGAAACTGCCGTCATGCGGCAGGCTGATCAGCAGCGCTGCGCTGCCCTCGTGCAGGGTGTAGGTTTCCATCTGCGCAGTTTAGCGGCGCTGCGCCGCTACATCAGCACCAGTTCTTCGGCGGAACTCGGATGGATGGCCACCGTGGCATCCAGATCGCGCTTGTGCAGCCCCATCTTCAGCGCCACTGCAAAGCCCTGCAGCATCTCGTCCGCGCCCGGCCCAAGGATATGGATGCCGACCACGCGCTGCTCGTCGCCCACGCATACGAGCTTCATGAAGCTCTTCCCATGATGGCCGGCGAGCGCCCATTGCATCGGCGTGAAACGGCTGCGGTGGATCTGCACTTGTTCACCGTATTGCTCGCGCGCCTGCGCCTCGGTCTGGCCGACTCCGGCAAGCGGCGGCTCGGAGAACACCACGCTGGGCACGCCGTCGTAGTCCAGCCGCGCATCGGCCTGGCCGCCGAACCAGCGGTCGGCCAGACGCCGCCCCGCCGCCACCGCTACCGGCGTCAGCGCGAGACGGCCCGTGACGTCACCCAGCGCCGCAATGCCCGGCACATTGGTGTTCTGCCATGTGTCGGTCAGCACATACCCCTTCGCATCGAGCTGGACGTCTGCGGCATCGAGATCCAGCCGTTCGGTATTCGGCACGCGACCCAAGGCCCACAGCACCGCATCGTAGGGACCGGTATCGCCATGTGTTTCGTCTTCGAGCACGATGGCGTCGTCAACGCGGCGCGCGGCGCGGATACGCGACGGACACATCACGCGGATACCCTGCTCGCGCATCTGCTGCTCCAACGCCGCGACCTGCTCCTCATCGAAGGACCGCAACAGGCGCTCGCGCACATGCAGGCAAACCTCACTGCCCAGCGCCCGCAGCAAGCCGGCGAACTCGACCGCGATATAGCCTGCGCCAACTACCGCGATGCGCCTGGGCAATTCGCGCAGGGAAAACATATCGTCGGAGACCAGTCCCAGTTCAAAACCCGGGATATCCAGCCGCTGTGGCCGCGCACCAGTGGCGATCACGATCTGCGGCGCGCGCAGCTCCGCGCCGCTGCTCGTGGCGATGGTGTCGGTCGCGACGAAGCGTCCCGCCTCGCGCAACAATTGCACGCCCGCTTCGGCTAGGCGTGTTTCGTAGCGCTGTTTGATCCCATCGATATAACCGAGCCGGCGCAGACGAAAGTGCTCCCAGTCCAGCGGCCCGTGCACGCCAGCGAAACCGTAGGCTTCGGCAAGTGACTGCGCCTGCGCGAGCTGCGCTGCGAACCACAGCGCCTTCTTCGGCACGCAACCGACATTGACGCAGGTGCCACCCAGCGGGCCGGGATCGAGCAAGGCCACGCGCGCGCCGTATCTGGCTGCGCGGAACGACGCGGCCAGTCCGCCCGAACCGGCGCCCAGCACGATCAGATCGAAAGTCTCAGCCATCAGTACAGCTTCTCCATGGGAACCGACACGCTAACGGCCGCGGCTTTAAGAGCGTGTCAAAAACCGGCTAGAGCCGGAACCGTGCCGGCGCATAAGGCGACGGATCGATCGATGGTGTACGTCCATTCACTAGAGCGTCCACCAACTCGCCCGTGGCGGCGGACATGCTGACGCCGAGCATGCCGTGTGCCGTAGCCAACAGCAGGTTCGACCAGCGCGTGCTCTGCCCGATGATTGGCACTTCGTCCACGCTCATCGGCCGCCAGCCCCACCATTCTTCCAGCAGCTCGGGGCCCTCGGGTTCGTGCAAAGCGGCCGCGGCGCCACGGCGCAATGCATCCAGGCGGGTGCGATTGAGGCCTTCGGCGTAGCCGGAAAACTCCATCGTGCTGCCTAGCCGGTAGCCACTGCCCCAGGTGGTGACGCACACCGCCGCCTCGCGCAACACCAGGGCCTGCCTTGGTGCGCGCACGGGCCGAGTATAGGTAAGTGAATACCCTTTGCCGGGCTGCATCGGCAAACGCAAATCCAGCATGCGCCCAAGCAGTGGCGACCAGGCGCCCAGCGCCATCACCACCCGCTCGCCCTGAAATACGCCGCGCGTCGTGCGCACATGCGAGACGCGGCCATCCTGCGTACCGAATTGGTCGATCCGCGCACCGCTTTCGATCACGCCGCCCAGTTCGCGTACGCGACGCGCCAGCTCGGCCGCATAGCGATCCGGACGCAGCTGGGCATCGCCCGGATGAAACAGCCCACCGGCCACACCCGGTTTCAACGCGGGCTCGGCCGCCTCCACTTCATCGCCGCGCAGGCGTCGTACCTCGACACCGAGCCGGTCGAGCACCTGGGCGTGGTGAAGCTCATCCGCCGCCAGCATGGCCGGCGTGCGGTAAACGTACAGCTCGCCCGGATTGACGAACTCGCAATCCAGCCCGTCGCCGCGCACCAGCGATTCCAGCAAGCCGCGCGAGCGCTGCAGGATCGCCGAGCGCGCGACCGCGGCCCGTTCGAAGTCGCGCCAGTTGCAGCGGCGCGCAAAACCAAGCAGCCAACGCAGGCGCTCCAGGTCGGGGCGGGGGTTGAGATAGAGCGGCGCATCGCCGCGGAACATCGAGCGCAGCGCCACGCCCAGCATGCCCGGCATGGCCAGCGGCGCGGCATGGCTGGGCGTAATCGTGCCGCAGTTCCCATGCGAACTGCCGCAACCCGGCGTACCCTGCTCCAGCACCCGCACGGAGGCACCGGACTTCAACAAATAATAGGCACAGGCGAGGCCGATGACGCCGCCGCCAAGAACAAGTACATCACTGCGCGAAGCATCCATCGGGTTATTGTAGCCACGCCGAAGGTTCTTCCCGTCTTCTGCCCTCATCCCCAAGGGTACGAGTCATGGAAATTGCCGATGCCTTATTCGCAATACGTTTCCGCGCCCTGATCCTGGGTGCCTTGCTGCCGTGCCTGTTCCTGCCTTGCCAGGTCATGGGCACAGAGCAGGCCGGCGCTTCCACGGCGCAGCCCCCGCCTCGCGATTTCCTCAGCGACATGCAACCGCTGAAGAATGACCTGCAGCGCTATCGCTACCTCGCCGACATACTTGTGCGCCTTCCGCTGGAGCAGCGCCTTATCGCGCAACAGCTGCTTGCCACGGCCGAGAACGAGCTCGGCCTGTACGACGAGGCTGTGCGCGACTTCCCCTTCGACAACCGCGTCCCGTTCAAGGGCGACCTGCCCCAGCCGGACGAATGGCAGGCCGACGATGCCGTGGATGCCATCACCAAGCTGGCCGCCGACCGCCGCATTGTGATGATCAACGAGGCGCATCACGACGCCCACACGCGCGCACTCACCCTCGCCCTGCTGCCGCGTCTGCGCGCAGAGGGCTTCACCCACTTTGCCGCAGAAGCGCTGAGCGATAGCGACACCGGCCTGATGCAGCGTGGCTACCCCGTCGTCGCCAGCGGCAGCGAATACCTGCACGAACCGCTGTACGGAGAAATCGTGCGCCAGGCGATCAAGCTTGGCTTTGTAGTAGTGCCTTACGAATCCGAAGGCGGCGACCTGGCCGAACGCGAGGCCGGCCAGGCGCGACAGCTCTATCGCAAGGTATTCCAGGCCGACCCCAAGGCGCGCTTGTTCGTGCACGCCGGCTACGCGCACATCGACAAGACAGCAGGCAATCTGGGCGGCAAGGTGCAGCCCATGGCCATGCTGCTCAAACGCCTCAGCGGCTTCGACCCACTGACGATCGACCAGACCCGGTGGCGCGATATCGGCTCCGATATCGGCAGCAACAACTACCGGCAGCTGATCGCCCTTTATCAGCAGCAGGTGCCTGTGGTGCTGCGAAGGCGTAGCGACGGCACGCCATGGAGCGCGGACCCGGCTGCCCACGATCTCGACGTGCTGCTGCCTCCCGTCGGCCATCAGCGCCGCCCACGCTGGCTGGCACTCGACGGCCAGCGCACGTCGCACCTGATCACCACCGAACTCTGCACCAACCACATCCCTTGCGTCGTTGAGGCCCGCTACACCCAGGAAAGCGAGGATGCCATCCCTGCCGACCGCTACACCTTCCTCAACGTGGACAGCATGAACAGCCTCTACCTCTATCCCGGCTCCTACCACCTGCGCAGCTGGGATGCCGACGGCCGCACGCTGACCCAGCGCAACATCACCGTACCCAAGCCATGAGTTTCTTGCTGCGCCGCGTTTGCGCTAGGTTCCGTTTTATTCCAGGGGGGGAATACATGATCATAGTCAGACGTGCCGCAACAATCCTGTGCATGGCCGCGCTAGCGTTTGCTACAGCCAGCCACGCCCGTGGCGTCGATCCGTCCACACAGGAATTGTTCAAAGCCATTCGCCCGCTGACGGATGACCTCGCGCGCTATCGCTACCTGGCCGGCGCCATGCGCAAGCTGCCGCCGGACGACCGCATGGTGGCGCGACAACTCCTGGCCACTACCGAGAACGAACTCGGCATGTACGCCGAAGCGCTGGCTGAGTTCCCCATCGACAGCCGCAAGGTCTACACCGGGCCGCTGCCGCAACCTGGCGAATGGCAGGCGGTGGATGCCGCCGAAGCCATCGCGCGACTGGCGGCGGAACGTCGCGTGGTGATGGTCAACGAAGCCCACCATGATGCGCATACGCGGCAACTCACTCTGGCATTGCTACCACGCCTGCGCGCGCTCGGCTTTACTCATTTCGCATTGGAAGCGCTTGGCGACCGTGACGAGACACTCGCCGCGCGCGGCTATCCCACCTGGAGCAGTGGCAGCGAATACATGCACGAGCCCGTGTTTGGCGAGATCGTGCGCAAGGCCATCGCACTCGGCTTCATCATCGTGCCCTACGACGCCGACAGCGATACAGCACAAGGGCGCGAAAGCGGACAAGCCAGAAATCTCTATCAACGCGTACTCAC
Source organism: Dyella sp. OK004 (assembly GCF_900114495.1). Classification (GTDB taxonomy): domain Bacteria; phylum Pseudomonadota; class Gammaproteobacteria; order Xanthomonadales; family Rhodanobacteraceae; genus Dyella_D. The sequence continues at coordinate 572,496 of NZ_FOZI01000002.1, forward strand.
CGGACATCCCGAAGCGCGGCTGTTCGTGCATGCCGGCTATGCGCACATCGACAAGACCAAGGGGCGGCTGGGCGATGCGTCACCCATGGCGGCGCAACTGAAGGAACTGAGCGGCATCGAACCGCTCTCTATCGACCAAACTCAGTTCCGCGAAGCCAATCCGCGCCTGCCGCTGTTTGCCTACGATCAACTTGTGGCCTCGTTCCAGCCTACCCAGCCGATCGTGTTGCTTCATCGCGGCGACGATCATGCCTGGAGTTCGGAACCCTTGCTGCACGACATCAGCGTGATCCTGCCGCCAGACAAGAACGCTGCCGATATCGGCAAGGAGCAACCCAGCTGGTACACGCTCGACGGCCAGGCCGTCGCCGCTAAATCATGGGCCAGCAGCGGCTTGCGCCCCGACTGGCTTTCGCTGCAGGGACAGCGCTACCCGATGCCGATCAACACCACGCTGTGTGGCGGCACACTGCCGTGTGTGGTTGAGGCTTATTACCAACGCGAACCGTATGAGGCCGTAGCAGCCGATCGTTACGCGTTTTTGCAGCCCGACACCAAGAGCATGCTCTATCTATTTCCCGGTACGTATCGGCTGCGCGCAAAGAACGCCGATGGCAAGACGCTGAGCGAGCAGACGGTCTCCATCACCGCGCGCTGATCACCCGCACCAACCCAGAACCAAGCCAGATCCTGCTCCAGCTCAACCTGACGCACCCTTATCACGACAGAGCTTCGTCCAAATCCTGAAGACTTCAATCCAACTCATTGATTTGATAACCTCGGCGCCAACTTGTGCCGAGGTTGTCATATGCGCTTGGGTCCCGCCGCCAGCACCGCTTCCCAGCCGGCATCACTGCACACCTTGCGCATCGCCCTGCTGGGGGCCGCACTGCTCCTGCTGGCGGCCTGTTCCAGCGCACCGCGCCGGCCGCAACCGACGTACAAAGATTCGCGTTCTTCGTTGGCCGGCCTGCCTGCGCGGGCACCGTCGGCGGCCAGCACCGGCACTGCCAACGACGTGCTGTTCCGCGCCATCGCGCTGGTCGGCACACCGTATCGCTGGGGCGGCAATACGCCGGACGGCGGTTTTGATTGCAGCGGGCTGGTCGATTACATCTACCGCCAGGCCGCCGGACTGCAGCTGCCGCGCACCTCGCGCGAGATGTCGGCGATGGACGGGCGCAAGGTCAGCCAGATGACTGAGCTGGCCAGCGGCGATCTGGTGTTCTTCGGCAGTCGCAGTGGTATCAGCCATGTCGGCGTGTACGTGGGCAAGGGCCGCTTTGTGCACGCGCCGAACAGCGGCGGCACCGTGCGGCTGGATGACATCGACGGGCCGTACTGGAAGGACCACTTTGCTTACGGCAAGCGCCTGCTGGACTGACCCGGCGCTCCTCCCCCATCTCCTTTGAAGCCGCCGCCTATCGCATCGATTGGAAATTTCAATTGTACACAATTTAATTTTGTACTCATGATGGCTCTCATGAAACGCACCCCGCCCTCCTCGGTACTGCTCGATCAACAGCTCTGCTTCGCGCTGTACGCAGCGTCGCGCTCGGTGACCGCCGCCTACCGTCCGCTACTGGAATCGCTGGGGCTGACCTATCCACAGTACCTGACCATGCTGGTGCTGTGGGAACAGGACGGGCTGACCGTGCGCGAACTCGGTGACCGCCTGCAGCTGGATTCCGGCACGCTGACGCCGCTGCTCAAGCGGCTGCAACAGGCCGGGCTGGTCAGCCGCCAGCGCCGCCGCAGTGATGAGCGCGAAGTGGAAATCCGCCTGACCGCCGAAGGAGAAGCGCTGCGCGAGCCCGCTAAAGCTGTGCCGGAGTGCATGGCGGCACGGCTGTGCCTCAGCAGCGAAGACATGCAACGCCTGCGCGACGAACTTAAACAACTGGCCGCGCAGTTATCCCAGCCCACCCAAGTCTGACTCCCCACCAAGGACATCCGCACATGAGCATCAACAAGATCCTCTACACCGCCACCGCCACCGCCAAGGGCGGCCGCGAAGGCCATATCCACAGCAGCGACGGCGTCCTCGACTTTGACCTGAAGGTGCCGAAGGAACTCGGCGGTCCGGGCGGCGCCGGCAGCAATCCGGAGCAACTGTTTGCAGCTGGCTATGCGGCTTGCTTCGAAGGCGCGGTGCGGTACGTCGCCCGCGAGAAGAAAGTGGCGCTGACCGAAGCATCCGTCACTGGCCACGTGGGTATCGGTCCGCGCGAACCGAGCGGTTTCGGCATCGCGGTGCAGCTGGAAGTAAGCCTGCCAGGCATCGATCGCGCGGTTGCTCAGGAGCTGGTGGATGTGGCGCATCGGGACATCTGCCCGTATTCGCACGCCACCCGCGGCAATGTGGATGTGAAGATCACATTGGTCTGATCCTCCTCGCTCGCGCAAACGACAACGGCGCCTTTCGGCGCCGTTGTGTTATTCCGGATTTAAATGCGCTCAGTGCGCTTCAGCACCCGGCGGATGCGCGTGGCCGTGCTGGATCTCTTCTTCGGTGCCATCTCGCACTTCGTTGATGGTCACGTCGAAGTGCAGCGACTTGCCGGCCATCGGGTGATTCATGTCCACGTCGACCGTGGTCATGCCGACCTTATGCACCACCACTGCGCGGTGACCGCCTTCCTTTAGCGCCAGCACCGTGGTCATGCCCGGCTTGAGCTTGGCAGCCTGCTGGAAATACTTCTTCGGCACGCGCTGGATCATGCCTTCCTGACGTTCGCCATAGCCTTCGGCCGGCGCCACTTCCACCTGCAGATTCTCGTCGGCGCCGTGGTCTTCCAGCGCCTTCTCCAGACCGGGGATCAGCTGGCCATGGCCCAGCAGCACCCACAGCGGCTCGTTGCGATCGAGCGAGCTCTCTACCTTCTCGCCGTCCACCGTAAGGGTGTAGTGCAGCGAGATGACCTTGTCCTTGCCAGCCTTCATTGCCTGTCTCGTGATGTGTACAAAGCGGCGATTCTAGCAGTTTCGCCGCCAGTCACTCGGCCCGCTTCCCGCCGAAGCCTACGCCCCGGGCCTCTGGCCCCAGCCAGACCAGCAAAGCCAGAACCAGCGCGATACCGGCAATCCAGGTGCTCATGGCAAAGGCCAGATCGCCGCCGTGCCAGGAGGCGATCTGATTTTGCGCATTGGCCGTATACGCGGCCAGCAGATTGCCTAGCTGGTAGGCCACGCCCGGCAGCGTGCCGCGCACCGCGTCCGGCGACAGTTCGTTCAAATGCGTCGGCACTACACCCCAGGCACCCTGCACCATCACCTGGATCAGGAACGCACCCACCGCGAGCCACAGCATGGAGCCGCCATACATCCATAGCGGTATCACCGGGATCGCCAGCAACGCCGCCGTGATCATTGTCCGGCGCCGCCCGATACGTTCGGACAAGGCGCCGAAGAACAGGCCGCCCACCATCGCGCCCAGATTAAGCATGGCCACCAGCAGGAAAGCCGCGCCCGAGCCGCTGGGCAAATGCAGATTCACTTCCTCGAAGGTGTGATACATATCCTGCGAGCCATGGCTGAACATGTTGAACGCGGCCATCAGCAGTGTGAGGTAGAGCGCCAGCTTCCAGTGCCCGCGCATTTCCTCGAACAGACCGCGCTTCTTGCGCTCTTCCTTGCTGGCCTGCCACACCGGCGACTCCGGCACACTGCGGCGGATATAAAGCACCAGCAATGCAGGTGCGGCGCCAACGATAAACAAGCCGCGCCAGCCGATGTGATCCACCAGCAGCCAGTTCACCAGCGCACCGAGAAAGAAGCCGCAGGGATAGCCACTCTGCAGCAGGCCGGAAACCAAGCCGCGCGCCTTCGCCGGAATCGTCTCCATCGCCAGCGATGCGCCCAGCCCCCATTCACCGCCCATCGCCACGCCAAACATGAAGCGCAACACCAGGAACACGCTGAGCGATGGCGCGAACGCGGTCGCCAGCTCGAACACTGAAAACAGAATCACATCGAGCATCAGGATCGGCCGGCGCCCGTAGCGGTCGGCCAGACGTCCAAACAGCAGCGCACCGAGTGGCCGCGCCGCCAGAGTGAGGAACAGGCCGTAGATCACGTCGGCCTTGTCCGCACCAAACTCCTTCGACACCGCCACGATCACAAAGGTGAGCAGGAAGTAGTCGAACGCATCCAGCGTCCAGCCCAGGAAGCTCGCCAGCACGGTGTGGCGCTGGGTGGCATTCAATTCCTTCAAAGGCGCGAGCAAGGACATCGGAAGGCTCCGCTTGGCTGGCAGCAAGTGGCACACGAGACACCAACGAACGCGAATGCGCAAGGGTTGTTCTCGTGTGGCATCTCCATGTGGTCGGCGCTAGGCTGCGGACATAGCCTGCATCTGCCGAGGATGATGGAACGCCTCCCCCGCCAGCGCATCGCCGACTTCTACGACGGCTACATCCAGCGCAGCTATGTGCGCGGCAAACTCGCCTCCGATCCGGTGTATGCCGCCACCGCCGAAGCCCTCAACGGCACGGCACTGCCGTTGCTCGACATCGGCTGCGGCATCGGTCTGCTCGGCCTCTATCTGCATAGCCAGGGCGCACTACCGCAATATCTGGGCCTGGACCACGACGAGCGGAAGATCTACGCCGGCATGATCGCCGTACGTCGCGCCGGACTCGAGCATGTGATGGAACTGCGCCAGGCCGACGCCGAAGCGATGCCTCCAGTGCAAGGCCATGTCGCCCTGCTCGACATGCTGCATTACCTGTCGCGCGACGCGCAGCAGTCGCTGCTGGCGCGCAGCGTGCAACACCTGGCGCCGAACGGTGTGCTGGTGATCCGTAGCGTGCTGCGCAATTCGAGCTGGCGCTTCCATGCGACCCGCGCCGAAGAGGTGTGGCTACGCCTGAGCGGGCGCATCCGGGGCGGTGCGCAGCACTTCCCTCGCGCCGAAGAACTGAGCCTGCCGCTGGAAGCCGCCGGCCTGACCGTTACCATCGAGCCCCTGTTCGGTTCTACGCCGTTCAACAGCTATCTGGTGCTCGCGCGGCGGCTCAGCTGAACCATCCTGGCGAGCTTTGGCAGAAAAGTCCCTATTTAAGCTATACTTGCCGGCGCGGCACCTGCCGCCTCTCCCCTACTGAACACTGCAACGCGGTTCGAATACGCTCCGGGTTGCCCTAGGAGCTTCCATGTCTTTCGAATCGCTGGGCCTTGCGCCCGCGTTGTTGCGTGCGCTTGCCGAACAAGGCTACGCCAACCCCACCCCGATCCAGGCCGGCGCCATTCCGCTGGTGCTGGAAGGCCACGATCTGCTTGCTGCCGCGCAAACCGGCACCGGCAAGACCGCTGCCTTCGCCCTGCCACTGCTGCAGAAGCTTTCCACCGGCCGCGAGACCCAGACGCGCCGCCCGCGTGCGCTGATCCTCACCCCGACGCGCGAGCTGGCCGCCCAGGTCAACGACAACCTGCGTGACTACGGCAAACACATCCGCGTGAGCACCACCACCATCTTCGGCGGTGTCAGCATGGGCCCGCAGATGCAGGCGCTGCGCCGTGGCGTGGACGTAGTGATCGCTACGCCGGGCCGCCTGATCGACCACATGCAGCAGCGCTCGGTGGATCTCTCCGGCGTGGAAGTGCTGGTGCTGGACGAAGCCGACCGCATGCTCGACATGGGCTTCCTGCCCGCGCTCAAGCGCATCCTCAGCGCGCTGCCGCGTCAGCGTCAGACCCTGCTGTTCTCCGCTACCTTCGCACCGCCGATCAAGGCGCTGGCCATGCAGTTCATGCATGAGCCGCGTGAGGTTTCGGTAACGCCCGCGAACACAGTCGCGACCACGGTGAGCCATCACGTGCACCCGGTGGACGCAGCGAAAAAGCGCGACTTGCTGCTGCACATGCTGTCGCAGGACAGCCGCCGCCAGACCCTGGTGTTCAGCCGCACCAAGCATGGTGCCGACAAGCTGGTGCGCTTCCTGGAAGTCGGTGGCCTGCGCGCCGCCGCCATCCACGGCAACAAGAGCCAGAACGCCCGCACCCGTGCGCTGAGCGACTTCAAGAACGGTCGCGTCACCGTGCTGGTCGCCACCGACATCGCCGCGCGCGGCATCGACATCGATCAGCTGCCCATCGTGATCAACTTCGATCTGCCGATGGTCGCTGAAGATTACGTGCACCGCATTGGCCGTACCGGCCGCGCCGGTGCCGAAGGCCTGGCCGTATCGCTGGTCAGCCACGATGAATCCGGCCTGCTGCGCGACATCCGTCGCCTGCTCAAGCAAGAGATCGCGATTGCCGAAGTGCCCGGTTACGAGCCTTCGCATCCGCTGCGCCTGGATGCCGGCGCACCGCGCCCGGTGCAGGGCCAGCGTCAGCCGCGTCCTGCGCGCACCCCGTCGCATCGCCCGCATGGTCATGCGCAGCAAGGCAATACCGAGCGCGCCAGCGAAGGCAACCGCAAGCGCCGCCCGCGCCGCCGCAATCCCGCCGCCAAGGCCTGATGCAGCGAGGATCGGCTAGACCCCATGGTCTAGCCGATCCGACAAATACCGCACACGCAGTCACCTGCCGATCATGAGCCGCTCGCCTTCAAAGAGCGGCTCCATGCATCCAGTGTTTCAGTGGTCGTTGATCGTTCTACGCGTCGCCTTCGGCACGCTGTTCGTCTTCTCCGGACTCAACGACTTCTTCCACTTCTGGCAGCCGCCAGCGCCCACGACCCCACAATCGCAGATCTTCATGCAAGGCCTGCAGGGCAGCGGCTACCTGATCCCGTTGCAAGGCGCCGTCTACACCCTCAGCGGACTGGCCCTGATCGCCAACCGCTTCGTCCCCCTCGCCTTGGTAGTACTCGCGGCCCCGACCGCCGTCATCGTCGGCTACCACGCCGTGATGGAGTGCCACCCACTGGGCCCAAGCCTGATCGTCCTGGCCACGCATCTGCTGCTCGCATGGCAACAGCGCAAGACACTGTCAGTACTGTTCCAACCGCGGCCTTCGGTTTGAAACACATCATCCGCTCTTCACATGCGATGCAAAGTGAGCCTGTAACTGGCTCCGGTGCGATGGTGAGGGCTAGACCAAGTCCTGAAGAGAACTATCCCGACGCCTGACACTGGAAAAGGCACGACTACAGAGCGCACCGCCTGCTCTGAGGCCATTTCTCTTTGGTTACTTTCTCTTTGGGCCAGCAAAGAGAAAGTGACTCCGACCGCGGCAGCGGTTCGAAAGCCCGCGGCAGGCGAGCCAGGGCACGCAGACGCTAAAACCGAGCGACAACGCCACTGGATCCCTGCCTACGCAGGGATGACGAAGTAGGGAAAGATGTCGCAAGCGCCGAACCCTCACCCCAACCCTCTCACGAAGGAAGAGGGCGCAAGAGCATCACTCCGACGCGCTAACCAACGCCGTCAACACATGATCCTCCCACACCCCCGCAATCTGCAGATACCGCCTCGCATACCCCTCCCGCTCAAACCCAAGTCCCTCCAACAAACGCCCACTACGCTCATTACGCGGCATGTAATTCGCCATCACCCGATGCAGCCCGAGCCCGTCAAACGCCCACGCCAACCCGGCAACCAACGCCTCCCGCATGATCCCCTGCCCCTGCCAGCGTGCAGCCACGCCATAACCCAGATGGCAGGCCTGGAAAGCACCACGCACCACGTTGGACAGATTGAACGTCGCCAACACCTCCCGCTCGTCGGCGTCGAACACTAGAAAGGGATAGCTGCGGTCCAGGCGTACGAACTCGCGCAACTCGGCGATGGTCTGCGCGCAATACGCCAGAGTGAAGTAGCGCTCCTCGCGCTGCGGCTCCCACGGCGCGAAATGCTCGCGGTTCTCTATGCGATAGCGCAGCAGCGCCGGCGCATCCGCTTCCGTCATCACACGACAAACGGTGCGCACCGTTTCCAGACGCGGCTCGATCATCCCAGCGCCCGCGCGTGATGCCGCAGATGATCGTCCATGAAACTGGCGATGAAGTAATAGCTGTGGTCATAACCTGCATGGCGGCGCAGCTGCAGTGACTGCCCCGCTTCGGCACAAGCCTGGTCGAACAGTTCGGGCCGCAGTTGCTCGGTAAGAAACCGGTCGGCTTCGCCCTGGTCGATCAGGATGGTGCCCGGGAACGTTTGCTGCCGCACCAGTTCGCAGGCGTCATACGCGACCCATGCCTCTGGCCGGTCGCCGAGGTAGCACGGCAATGCCTTCTGCCCCCATGGCACCTGGCTCGGCGCCACGATCGGCGCGAAGGCAGAGACCGAGCGATAACGCTGCGGATGCTTCAGCGCGATGGTCAATGCACCATGTCCGCCCATCGAATGGCCGCAAATGCCACTGCGCGCCGGATCGATCGGGAAGTTCGACGCCAGCAAGGCCGGCAACTCATCCACGACATAACTGTGCATGCGGAAGCGTTTCGACCACGGCGCCTGCGTGGCATCGACATAAAAGCCCGCGCCCTCGCCGAATTCCCAATCGCCCGTCGCACCTTCGATACCGGTGTCGCGTGGGCTGGTGTCGGGCATGACCAGAATCAGGCCCAGCTCAGCGGCCAGGCGTTGCGCGCCGGCCTTGATCGTCGCAGTTTCCTCGGTGCAGGTAAGGCCCGCCAGAAAGTACAGCACCGGACACGAGCCGTTCGCCGCCTGCGGTGGCTGGTACACCGCGAATCGCATCGAACCGCCGCAGGCCTCCGAAGCATGGCGATAAAACCCCTGCACACCACCGAAGCACGCCTGCTCGGAAATTGTTTCGATTGCACTCATGGTCATACTTCACCTGCACGTCCGGACCGCGATAATAATCGCCGCACGATCTGCTTTCGCAACTCAGCGCTCCTGATCGGTAGGACGCAGCAGCACTTCGTTGATGCACACGTGCGATGGCCGCGTGACGCAGAACAGGATGGTGTCGGCGATGTCTTCCGGTTGTAGCTGGCGCATCTCCGCCACGCGCGCCTCCACCGCCTGTCGCGCACCGGCATGACCGATGTGCTCGCGCAACTCAGTGGCCACCATGCCCGGCTCGATCACGCTGACGCGGATGTTGTCCTTGTACACCTCGCGGCGCAGCGATTCGGAAAAGCCTACGACGCCGAACTTGGTCGCCGCATACGCCGCCGCGTTCGGATTCGCCACGCGCCCCGCCACCGATGACACGTTGACGATATGGCCGTCGCGACGCGCGCGCATCCCAGCCAGCGCAGCCTGGCTGGCAGCGATCAGACTGAGCACATTGAGCTCCAGCATCTGCCGCCAGCGGCCCAGATCGGCCTCGGCCACCGGCTCCAGGTACATCACGCCGGCGTTGTTGACCAGGATGTCCAGCCGGCCGTAATGCGCTTCAGTTTCCGTCACCACGCGCTGGGCTTCGGTTTCGGAGACCAGATCGGCGGTCAGCACCAGTGGCTCGGCACCGAGCGGTGCCAGCCGGGCGGCCAGGGCGTCCAGCCGGTCGCGCCGCCGGGCAGCGATGGCCACGCGAGCGCCGGCCTCAGCCAATGCCAGCGCCGTGGCCTCGCCGATACCCGAAGAGGCTCCTGTGACCAGGGCGACCCGGCCCTCCAGACGCTTTTGCATACGAATTCCTTGAAATAATTGAAGGTTCGGCTCGATCGAAGCTCGGCCCGGGCCTACCGGGCTGCTACAATAGCGACCATTCTCCTGCATGCCGTCGTGCATGCCATGTCGAGGTTCCCATGTCCTCCCCGTCTACGGATTCCACACCGGCAGCCGCTGGTTTTGCTGCGCTTGGGCTTCCCCCCGAAGTGCTACGCGTTCTGGCCGATGTCGGCTACGAGTCGCCATCGCCGATCCAGGCCGCCACCATTCCACCGCTGCTGCAAGGCCGCGATGTGCTCGGCCAGGCGCAGACCGGCACCGGCAAGACCGCCGCTTTCGCACTGCCGATCCTTTCGCGCATCGAACTGAAGCCCGGCAAGCCGCAGGCGCTGGTACTGGCGCCCACGCGCGAATTGGCCATCCAGGTGGCTGAAGCGTTCCAGCGCTATGCCGCGCATATGCCTGGCCTGCAGGTGCTGCCGATCTATGGTGGCCAGAGCTATGGCCCGCAGCTGCACTCGCTCAAGCGCGGCGTGCAGATTGTGGTCGGCACGCCCGGCCGTGTGATCGATCATCTGGATCGCGGCACGCTGGATCTGTCCGAGCTGAAATTCCTCGTGCTCGATGAAGCCGACGAAATGCTGCGCATGGGCTTTATCGACGACGTGGAAAAGGTGCTGCAGGCCACACCGCCGTCGCGCCAGGTGGCGCTGTTCTCGGCCACCATGCCGACGCAGATCCGCAAGATCGCGCAGCATCACCTGAAGGATCCGGTCGAGGTGACGATCAAGTCATCCACCACCACCGCCGCCAACATCCGCCAGCGCTACTGGTTCGTCAGTGGCCTGCACAAGCTGGATGCGATGACCCGCATCCTGGAAGCCGAGCCGTTCGACGCGATGATCATCTTCGCGCGTACCAAGCAGGCCACTGAAGAGCTCGCCGAGAAGCTGCAGGCGCGCGGCCTCGCCGCCGCCGCGATCAACGGCGACATCGCGCAGCCGCAGCGCGAGCGCGTGATCCAGCAACTGAAGGACGGCAAACTCGACATCCTGGTCGCCACCGACGTAGCCGCGCGTGGTCTCGACGTGGAACGCATCAGCCACGTGATGAACTACGACATTCCGTACGACACGGAAAGCTACGTGCACCGCATTGGTCGCACCGGCCGCGCCGGCCGCAGCGGTGAGGCGATCCTGTTCGTCACCCCGCGCGAAAAGGGCATGTTGCGCGCGATCGAGCGTGCCACGCGCCAGCCGATCGAAGAGATGAAGCTGCCCACCGTCGAAGCGGTGAACGATCAGCGCATCAACAAGTTCAAGCAACGCATCAGCGACACGCTGGCAGTCGGCGAACTGGCATTTTTCCAGCAGCTGATCGAGCAGTACGAGCAGGAACACAACGTGCCGGCGATCGAGATCGCCTCTGCGCTGGCGAGCATCGCCCAGGGCGACCAGCCGCTGTTGCTGACACCGCCACCGAAGCGCGAGTTCGCACCGCGTGAACGCGATGATCGTCGCCCCACCGAACGTGACAGCCGCGAAAGCCATGACCGTGGCGCACGCGAACACAAGCCACGCGAGCGCGACAGCGCACCGCGCGAGTTCGGCACGCGCCCGGTGCGTCCGCACCACACCGAGGAAGGCAAGCGCACCTATCGCGTGGAAGTCGGCCACGAGCATGGCGTGAAGCCGGGCAACATCATCGGCGCCATCGCCAATGAAGCCGGCCTGGAAAGCGGCTTTATCGGCCGCCTCAGCATCCGCGGCGAATACAGCCTGATCGACCTGCCCGATGGCATGCCGGCGGAAGTGTTCGAGCACCTGAAGAAGGTGTGGGTGAGCCAACAGCAGTTGCGCATCAAGGAATGGGATGGCAACGACAGTGGCGCGGCCGACACCCCGCCGCACAAGCCGGGCGGCTTTCGTCCGGGCGGCGGTGGCTTCAAGGGCAAGCCGCGTCCGCATGGCGCGGGCGGCGGCAAGCCGTTCAAGAAGCGCTGAACTGATGCACAGCGTTGCCCATCGTTCTGATCGGGCAACGCTTCGTTCCAGTACACACGGCTTATAAGCCAGCGCGACGCCCTTACTCTATGGCGGTCCCTTCGAGGTTACCGCCATGTCCGCCCTGCCCAGCCTGTACATCTCCCACGGCTCGCCGATGACCGCGCTACATCCCGGTCAGGTCGGTGTGCGCCTGGCCGAGCTGGCTCAGGCCATCGCGCGGCCCAAGGCCATCGTCATCGCTTCCGCGCACTGGCTGGCACGCCAGGTGTCGGTGGGCGGCGCGGTGCGCCCGGAAACCGTCCATGATTTCTACGGCTTTCCGCGCGAATTGTTTGATCTCCGCTATCCCGCGCCCGGCGCACCGGCGCTTGCCGCGCACATTGTCGAACTGCTGGACAAGGCCGGCCTTCCCACCATGCTCGATCCACAGCACGGACTCGATCACGGCGCGTGGGTACCGCTGCGCCTGCTCTATCCCGATGCCGACATTCCGGTCGTGCCGCTATCCATCCAGCCCGAACTCGGCCCGGCGCATCAGTACGCTGTCGGCCGCGCGCTCGCGCCGCTGCGCGACCAGGGTGTGCTGGTGATCGGCTCCGGCAGCATCACCCACAACCTGCACGATTTCCGCGAAGGCTATAGCGAAGAACGCGAAGCACCTTACGTGCGCCCTTTCATTGGATGGATCGAGCAGAAACTGCAGGAAGGCGATACGCAAGCTCTGCTCGACTATCGCCGGCAGGCGCCTTTCGCACAGCGCGCGCATCCCACCGACGAGCACCTGCTGCCACTGTTCGTAGCACTGGGCGCGGCCGGCGAACAGCCGACCGCGCAACGCATCGATGCCGGTATCGATCTCGGCTTCCTGGCCATGGATATCTACCGCTTCGACAGCCACTGATTCATTGCACGACGATGGTGCCAACCATCGTCGGGTGGATCGTGCAGTAGTACGCATAGGTGCCCGGCTTGGAGAACGTCACGGCATAGGTGTCACCGGTGTCCAGGGCTCGCGAAGGTGTGAACATCGCGCCTGCGCTGGTAACCACATGCGGCTCCTCGTCGCGGTTGGTCCACACCACTTTGGTTCCCGCTGGCACCGTGAGCGTCTTCGGCGAGAACGCGAAGTTGGTGATTTCCACGCGCGAATCCTTGGCCGCCGCGTGCGCCACGAAGGCGGGCTGGATCGCAAGAAGGCACAGTCCCAACACCCACGCCGTGTGCGTCATGACAGCACCTCGTCGGTTACCGCGAGCACCTGTTTGCCCTGCACATGCTTCACGTCGCGAATGCCCAGATACGTGTGCAGCGCGTTGGGCGCCACGTCTTTCATGGGCCCCGGCGCAGGGGCCGCTCCAGGTGCCGGTTGCGGATATGCCGTCGAACGTGCCGTGTAGAAGGTGATGGTTCCTTCCACTTTCTGCTGGATCTGGTGGATATGCCCGTTGAGCACGCTGACCGAACCGAAGCGGCGCAAATAACCCATCGCCTCCGCACTGTCATCCGTGCCCCAGCCCCATTCCGGATACAGCGACCACAGCGGCATATGCGCAAACACCACCACTGGCGTCTCGGCCGATAACGGCGCCAGGTCCTTCTTCAGCCAGACCAACTGCTCTGTGCCAAGCGAGCCCAGGCCACCGGCTTTCAGATTGAGCACATTGATCAGCCCGACGAAATGCACGCCGTGGTGATCGAAGCTGTACCAGCCGCCTGATTGCTGGCGCTCGCCGAAACGGCGGAAGAATTCGGCGCCGTTGTCGCCAATCACGTCGTGCTCGCCCGGTACGTAGAACGTGTGGCTGGCACGCGCTTCGCGCATCACTTCGGACAAGGTGTCGAACTCCTCCGGCCGCGAGAGATGGGTGAGATCGCCGGTATGCAGCAGGAAATCAGGACGCGCCTGCTGTGCGTTGATCTTCGCCAGCGAGGCGCGCAGGGTACCCACCACGTCCATGTTCGGCGCCTTGTGGAAGCCTATATGCGAATCGCTGATCTGCACGAAGCTGAAGCTGGCATCCTTCGCCGCGGCGGCGGCGCCATCCAGCGGCTGCGCATGCAGCACCCCGCCTTTCATCAGCCATAGCGTGCCCGCCCCGGCCCAGGCCATGCATTTGAGGAACTGGCGTCGCCCGCCGTCCTGGTTGTCACCGACTTGGTTAACGTTGTCATCTTGCATGTGGATTCGCTCCGCGCAGGGCGAATGGCCTGGATGGCCATCGCAGTCATGGACGTCCGGCACGCGCCGGGGTCTCTTCCTGCATTACCTGGCGAAGGAGCTGCCTATTCCGCCTTTCGAGCCCTGGGAATAAAGTCGTGGAAGTGGAGGTATTCCTTCTTATGCCCACTGGATCGACCAGCCCGACACCTGCCTTCGACGCGCGTTTCGAAACGCAGGTATTGCCGTGGCTGGACGCGGCCTACAACCTGGCGCGCTGGCTTGCGCGTGATGACGCGGATGCGCAGGACGTAGTGCAGGAATCGCTGCTGCGCGCACTGCGGTATTTCGACAGTTTTCGCGGCGGCGACGCGCGGGTGTGGCTGCTCGCGATCGTGCGCAACACCTTCTACACCTTGCGCAGCAAGCTGCCACCGGACCACCTGCGCGACGAGCTGGACGACGATGCCCATCCGCTGGTCGACGAGCATCCTTCGCCAGAAGCGCTTGCGCTGCTCGCGGTGGACGTCGGCTCCCTGCGGCTTGCGCTGGAACGCCTGCCGCATCCGCTGCGTGAAGTCATCGTGCTGCGCGAGCTGGAGGAATGCTCGTACAAGCAGATCGCTTCGATCACCGGGCAGAAGATCGGCACTGTCATGTCGCGGCTCGCACGCGCCCGCGAGCGCCTGAAAGCCGAGCTCACCCATCACCCAAGCCATCACACCGGGGAGGCGCGCCGCCATGACGTGCGATGACGCCAGGCTGCTACTGCACGCTTATCTGGACGACGAACTGGACGCCTCGCAGAGCGCGGCCATGGCCCGCCATCTGCAAGGTTGCGGAACCTGCGCCGCCAGCTATGGCGACCATGCGCGCCTGCGCAAGGCGCTGGCACAGTCGGAGCTTTATCAGCGCGCGCCCGAGGCATTACGCCAACGCTGGACGACCGCCAGCGCCAAGCCCGTAGCGCGCCCGCATCGCGCACGCTGGCCCCTGGCCATGGCCGCCGGCTTCGCAGGCGCCTTGCTGCTCACCAGCCCCGCCTGGATCACCGCCCTGCGGCCCCATGATCCAGGTCAGGAACTGGTGGTCGGCGAAGCCATCGCCGGCCATCTGCGCTCTCTGCAGCCGGAACATTTGATGGACGTGGTCTCCACCGACCAGCACACGGTGAAACCGTGGTTCGAGGGCAAGCTCGACTTCGCACCAAAGGTGAAAGACCTGGCCGGCGAAGGCTTTCCGCTGGCTGGCGGACGCCTGGATGCCATAGACGGGCACAGCGTCGCTGCGCTGATCTACAAGCGCCGGTTGCACGTGATCAACCTGTACCAGTGGCCGGTGGAAAGCGCGGAAACCGCACCGATGCAGGCGCAGCGGCATGGCTATACGGTGATCGGCTGGGCCGCCGCGGGCATGCGCTATGTGGCGGTTTCCGACGTCAACGAAGGTGAGTTGAAGCAGTTCGTGTTGGCGTTTCAGAACGACGCCGCAGCGCACTGACTAGACGTAAGCCCCTCTCCCTACGGGTCGCTGAAGGGAGAAGGCATTGATGACCAAGTGCTTCGCAATGGGCAGCGAGCTCTCAGGCGCTCTGCGGCAACGGCGGCGTCTCCGCACCCGGCGGATCGAGCCAATCCTCCGGCGTCAGCAACTGCAAGCCATGGGCGAGACGTGCCTTGTCGCACTGCAAGCTGGGTGCACCGGATTCCCAGGAGGGCACCACCTCCCGGCACACCGATGGCCGCCGCTCGTAAATCCCGCAGCTCACTGCTTCGCCCACGGTGCCATGCAAAGCAGCGCAGCGCGGCTGCGAGGCCTGAGTGCCACGCATCACCAGGCGGTGCGGATCCAGCGTCTCGGCAAGTTCCGGCGGCACCGTGCCGCCCAGGAATGCCTCGGCTTCGGACCAGTGGAAGGCCACACGAAAATGGGCGCAGCAGGCACCGCACCGCTGACAAGGATGGGCCATGGAGAGTTGACTGAGCGCACCCCAAGGCGCGCAGCGAGCGGATTCTAGAACGGCGAAGGCCCGCTTTGCAGCGGGCCTTCTGGGCTATATCCGGAACGGTCGCTCAGGGCGTGCCGCTGAAGGTGTTGCAGCTCCCCACGTTGCCGCTGTCGAAGCCGGTGCGGAACCACTTCACGCGCTGGGCCGAGGTGCCATGGGTGAACGAATCCGGCACCACGCGCCCGCGCGCCTGCTCCTGCAGGGCGTCGTCGCCGATCTTGCTGGCAGCGTTGAGGGCGGATTCGATATCGCCCGCCTGCAGCCACTGCAGGCGCTGCTGGCTATGGTTGGCCCACACGCCGGCGAAGCAATCAGCCTGCAACTCCTGGCGCACCGACAGGCCATCCGCGCCTTCCATGCGGGCGCCCTGGCGACGCGCCTTCTCCACCTGATCGAACACGCCGAGCAGGTTCTGCACGTGGTGGCCGACTTCGTGGGCGATCACATAGGCGCGCGCGAAATCGCCCGCCGCGTTAAAACGGTTCTGCAATTCCTGAAAGAACTGCACGTCCAGGTAGACCTTCTGGTCGCCCGGGCAATAGAACGGGCCCACTGCGGTGGAAGCCGCGCCGCAGGCGGTATTCACGCCGCCGCTGAACAGGTCCAGCTTGGGGTCCACGTATTGCTTGCCGTTGGCGGCAAAAATGTCTGCCCAGGTCTTCTCGGTGGAGCCGAGCACCGCGCTGACGAAATCTTTCTGCTGCGGGTCGACTTGCGCCGGCTGCCCGCTGGGTGCGGCGACCTGGCCGCCGCTGGTGTCGACCTGGCTGAGCAGTGCGGTCGGGTCCTTGAAGAACACCAGGCCCAGGATCGCCAGGATCACGATGCCGCCGATGCCCATGCCGCGGCCGCCGCCGAAACGCGGACCGCCACCACCGCCGCCGCTGTCGACCTCGACGTTCTGACTGCGTTCGCCTTTCTGCCAGTCCATGCGAGCCTCACCCTGCCGATTGGCACCGCCACCGGCGCCGCGTCGCGACGATAGCGCCTGCCAAGGCCTCCGCCAAGCATGCGCCAAGCTTTACAGTAGGCCACTTTTCAGCAAGGTTCCTCCTTCATGTCCCAGCATCTGCCTGCCGTGGTCGTCCTGCTTGCCGTATTGCTTCAGCTCGGCACCATGTTTGCCGTGGGGCGGGCCCGGATGCGCTATGGCGTCAAGGCACCGGCCACCAGCGGCCATCCGGATTTCGAGCGTGCCTTCCGCGTGCAGATGAATACGCTGGAAGCCGTGCTGGTGTTCCTGCCTTCGCTGTGGCTGGCGGTTCACTATGGCTCGCCGTTGTGGGCGGGATTGGCCGGGTTGGTATGGGTGGTGGGCCGCGTGTGGTATGCACTGGCCTACCTGAAAGATGCCGCCAAGCGCGAAGGCGGTTTCATGCTGGGTTCGATCGGCTGGCTGGCGACCCTGGCAATCGGCGTGATCGGGTTGGCCCGCGCGATCTTCGCCGGCTGATCGCTCAGCCAGGCGCGACGGCGCTCAATACCCACACGCAATGCGGCACCGCCATCGGTTCGACCGGATGGCGACTCGCGAGCCATTCCGCCAGCTCGGCATCGAAACGCGCGACGCCCGACGGGTCCAGCGAAGCGCCGACTCCCGCGCTTGCACGGATGCGTCCGCGCCAGTCCACATGGCTATACGGCACGGCCACGTCGTAAGAGAAGGTGCGCACCTCGGTGAAGCCGTTCTCGCGCACTTCCTTGAACCAGGCGGGATACAGACCAGTGCCGCCGCCCAGCTTCCATGCCGGGTTGTGCGCACGGATCAGCCGCTCAGTGTCGTCAACCATGTTGCCGGCGATCGGCAACCAATCGAAGTGCGCAATCACCAGGCGTCCGCCGGGCCGCAGCCAGCGCCGCACCAGCGCGGCAGTGCGCGGCCGGTCGAACCAGTGCCAGCATTGCCCAGCGGTGATCAGATCGAAGCTTGCCTCAGGCAGGTCCGCCTCTTCCACACGCGACTGCACTTGTCGCACCTGCACGCCATCGGCGCGATCCAGCTCGGCAGCCTGTGCCAGCAGCGCCGCCGAAGGATCCAGGCCAGTGACGGCGCAACCACGCAAGGCCAGCCCGCGCGCCACCGTGCCGGTACCGGTACCGATATCCAGTGCGATGTCGCCCACGTGCGCCAGATCTTCGTCGAACAGGCGCTGGAAAAAGGAATCCGGAAAGCCTGCACGATGCCTGGCGTAATCGCCGGCGGTCTTACCGAAGTCGATCTGCATACTGATCCCGATCCGAAAGGGCCAGCGGCTCAGTCCGCCGGTATGACCTTCAAGCGCTCAATGCGCGCACCATCCATCGCCATCACTTCGAATTGCAGCCCTTCGCTAGTGAAGCGATCACCGGCGCTTGGCAGGCGACCCAACTGCTCAAGCACATAACCGGCCAGCGTGGAAAAACTGCCATCGCTGGTGAGCTGGCGATCCAGCAGGTGCTCCACCCGGCGCAGATCCAAACTCCCGTCGAGCAACCAGGTACCGTTGGTTTCCTGTACAGCGGCGGGGTCGCCGCTGTCTTCATCGGGAAACTCGCCGGCGATCACTTCGAGCACATCGGTGGGTGTGACTAGGCCGAGCACACTGCCGTATTCGTCCACCACCAGCGCCACCTGCAAGGGCGAGCGACGGAATTCGTCAATGAGGCGCAGCACGCTGAGTGATTCCAGCACGGTCATCGGCTTGCGCACTACATTGTCGACGTCGACGCGGCCGTGCTCCAGCAAGCTTGCCAACAGATCGCGCGAGGATGCCACGCCGATCAGCTGATCCAGATCATCGCCGGCCACCGGCAACCAATGATGCGTGGACGAAGTCACTTCGGCGCGCAGAATCTCCGCACTCTCGCGCGGATCGATCCAGCTGATCTCCGGACGCGGCGTCATGATCGAGCGCACCGGCCGGTGCGCCAGATCCAGCACGCCCTGCACCATCGCCAGCTCATCTTTGCCGAACACCGCCATGCCGGTTTCCGCCACGGTCGATGTGGCCTTGGGTACGTCCTCTTCCTCTTCGCCACCCGCGCCCAGCAAACGGAGTACGGCACGCGCGGTGCGATCGCGCAGGTTGCGCGGACTGCTGAACAGCACGCGCTGGCGATTGCGGCGCATGGTTTGGTTGAACGCCTCGATCATGATCGAGAAGCCAATCGCCGCGTACAGATAGCCCTTCGGAATGTGGAAGCCCAGGCCTTCGGCCACCAGGCTGAAGCCGATCATCAGCAGGAACGACAGGCACAGGATCACCACAGTCGGCCGCGCGTTGACGAAAGCGGTAAGCGGCTTGCTGGCACTGATCATCAGCACCATCGCGATCACCACAGCGACCATCATGACGGAAAGCTGGTCAACCATACCCACCGCGGTGATCACCGAGTCGAGCGAGAACACCGCGTCGAGCACCACGATCTGCGTCACCACCAGCCAGAACCGCGCCTGCGCGCGGTTGGCGGATTCATTGTCGTCGCCGGCCTCCAGTCGCTCATGCAATTCCAGCGTGGCTTTGAACAGCAGGAACACACCGCCGAGCAACAGGATGATGTCGCGCCATGAAAGCGAAAAGCTCTGCCAGGTCAGGATCGGCGTGGTGAGTTTCACCAGCCACGACATCGCGCCAAGTAGCAGCAGGCGCATCACCAACGCCATGGTCAGGCCCATGATGCGAGCCCGGTCGCGCTGATGCGCCGGCAATTTGTCGGCGAGGATGGCGATGAAGACGAGGTTGTCGATGCCGAGCACGATCTCCAGCACCACCAGGGTGAGAAGACCTGCCCAGGCAGTGGGATCGGCCAGCCAGTCGAAAGCGAACATGGGTAGGCGCCTTAGCGCCAACTTCCTCCTTAAAAGATTTGGTCACTATACAGGCTGGTTCCGCAGCGACCATGCCGAAGGGCAGGATTGCGCGTGTGCGATCACGCCCTTAGCGTGTCCAGTGTCGGGAGACGGATGCCTTCGCCTGCCCTGCATACAGGACCCGCCCGATGGATGCCTCGCGCCTTGACCCCGTTTTCACGTCCTCCAGGCCGCCGCGCCTGCCGACGTTGTGGGCGGCGCTGGGGCTGATCGCGCTGTATTTTTTGCTGCAGCTTGCGATGAGCGTGGTAACGGGTCTTGTCATCGGGCTGGTGCTCGGCTTTCGCCAGGGCATGCACGGCGGCGATGTAATGGCGCAGATGCAAGGCCTGCTCATGCGCCCCGACGTCAACGCGACGATGGTGATACTGACCTTGGTGATCGCCGCCGGTGTGACTGTCCTGCTTGCCCGGCGTCTGTGGCCAACGTTGTGGACGCTGACGACGCCACCCGGCTTTGGCTTTGCAGCGCCAAAGCAACCATCGTTCTACGCCATCGCGTTTCTGCTCGGCCTGATCCTGCCTTTTGCCGGCGGTCTGCTGACCCAATGGCTCGCGCAAGGACACGAGGTAAGCCAGGACATCAAGCAGCTCGGTGCGCAAGCTTCACCGCTGCTACGTTTCCCGCTCGCACTTTTGGTGGTTACCGCGGGACCATTGGTGGAGGAGTTGCTATTCCGTGGCGTGCTGCTGTCGGCAGCGATGCGCTATGTCCCCGCAGGCACCGCTTCCTTCGCTACGGCGCTGCTGTTCGCCTGTGTGCATTTGCCCGATCTTGGTTTTCTCTGGTACGCCCTGCCCAATCTGCTATTGCTCGGGCTGATCCTGGCGTGGCTGCGTCTTCAGTCGGAATCGATCTGGCCGGCGGTGATCGCACACAGCGTCAACAATGCGCTGGCTGTGGTGTCGTGGTTTGTAATAGCTCCACCGGGCGCCACCTTGTAGGAGCGCACCCTGTGCGCGAAAGCCCTGAGTGAGCAGGTCAGCCCGGGGTGATGCCGAAGTCACGCAACAGTCGCGCCGTTTCGAACACGGGCAATCCCATGACACCGGTGAAGCTGCCTTCCAGATGCTCGATCAAGGTCGCACCGCGCCCTTGGATGGCATACGCACCCGCTCTGCCGAACGGTTCGCCACTGGCGACATAGGCGGCAATATCCTCATCGCTTAGCGCCGCGAAGCGCACGCGCGACACGCAGGTTTCACTTTGCGCACGCTCGCCCTGCACTGCCCATACCACCGAGATCGTTTCGTGCGTGCGCCCGGACAGTTTGCGCAGCATCGCGGAGGCATCCGCAGCATCGGCAGGTTTGCCGAAGACCTCGTCATCGAGCACCACTTCGGTATCCGCGCTCAACACCACAGCACCGTTGCCCAGGCTCGCCATACCGGCGCGCGCCTTGTCGCGCGCAACGCGGCTGACGTATTCGACCGGCGATTCGCCAGCGGCGCGTTGCTCCGGCACGTCCACATCAACCGGGGTGAAAGCGACGCCGATCTGTTCCAGCAATTGCCGCCGGCGCGGCGACTGCGAAGCAAGGTAAAGCATGGGCGAATATCCTTGAAGAGAAAGACCGATCAGAGCGTCAGGCTGTATTCGCGGAATGCCTCGTCACGCACCCAGCCCATCGATTCGTAGAGGCGCTGTGCCGGGTGATTGTCGTGCGCCGTAGAAAGCGAAAGCCCCGAAACACCCATCGCCCGCCCATGTGCTGCCGCGGCCTCAAGCAAAGCACGCGCAACGCCGAGCTTCCGTGCAGAAGGCACCACGAACAGATCGTTGAGCAGATACTTCCGCGTGGCGCGCACTGAGGAATACAAGGGATACATCTGGGTGAAGCCCACGCCCTGCCCCTGCCCGTCAAGCGCCAACAGAATCACCGACTCGCGATGCTGGAAACGCTCGGCGAGAAAGCGACGCGCCAACGGCAGATCCGACGGCTGCTGATAGAACTGGCGATACGCATCGAACAGCGGTGCGACGGTATCGAGGTCGTGAATCGTGGCCTGGCGAACAGTGACGGACATGGGAAACCCGGCGGCGTGGGGACGTACCGCCGAGCATAGCAAGCACACGTGGGACCACTCACTAGGCGCGGTGGTAAGGATGTCCCGCCAACAAGGTAGTGGCCCGGTACAACTGCTCCGCCAGCACCAGGCGTACCAGCATATGCGGCAAGGTCAGCGGACCCAGCGACCAGCGCTGATCGGCGCGCGCCAGCACCTCGGCTGCATGGCCGTCCGGCCCACCGATCAGAAACGCCAGATCGCGCCCCGACATGCGCCACTTCGCCAATTGCTCGGCGAGTTCTTCGCTGGACCAGGTCTTGCCACGTCCATCCAACGCAACCACATGGATGTCACGCGGCAGGGCGGCGAGGATCGCCGTGCCTTCATCCTGGATCGCGCGCGCGTCATCGCGTCCTTTGCCGCGTACACCGGGCTTGAGTTCGACCAGCTCCAGCGGCAGCTCGTGCGACAGCCGCTTGCGGTATTCGGCAAAGCCTTCCGCCACCCAGGCGGGCATGCGTTCACCAACGGCGATCAGGCGTGCGCGCATTCGGACCGGGAAAAAGAGAGCGAAAAAGAAACACCGCGCGCGTCAGAACGACGTCGCGCCGCAGTCATCGCACGTCAGCGGGCGATCAGCCCGCGTTGACGGCTTCGTTGTCGGCTTCGCGGTCGCCCACGGTCCACAGCCGCTCCAGGCCGTAGAACTCGCGGATGCGCGGGAGCATCACGTGGACGATCACGTCGCCCAGATCCACCAGCACCCATTCGGCTTCCTGCTCGCCTTCCACGCCGAGCGGCATCACGCCCGCCTTCTTGGCGAACTTGACCACTTCGTCGGCAATGGATTTGACGTGGCGTGCGGAGGTGCCGGAGCAGATAACCAGCAGATCGGCGATGGAGGTTTTGCCGCGGACGTCGATCTCGCGGACATCCTTGGCTTTCAGTTCGTCCAGCGCGTTGAGCACGTGCTGGCGGAGGGATTCGGCGTTGGCCGTTTTGCTACGTTGTAGGGTCTGACTCAAGTGCGTGTGCCTCGATGCGATATCGATGCGCGGGATGGCGCGGGCGCAGTATAACGCTCCAACCTGAAACCCGCGTCAAGCCAAGGCTTTACGGGCCTTGGCGTATTCCTCCATGAGCACCTTCACCAGTTCTCCCGCTGGCATGGCACGCACCATGCCGACACCCTGCCCGCACCACTCCGAAAGCAGGTCGCCACGACCTGCTGCGGCGGCGGCCCGGCGCAGCGGGGAGGTCAGGGCATTGGTCGCCGGGTAAGCCGGCAGGCTGGCTTCGTAAGGCTGCATAGCTTCCACATAGGTGTTCCGCAAGCCGCGCGCAGCGCGGCCGGAGAAGCTGCGGATGGTGGTCACCTGGTGCTCCGCCGCCTTGGGCAGGTCACGTTTCCAGGCCTCGGCGGCGCCGCATTCCGGGCAGGCCAGGAAGGCGGTGCCCAGTTGGCTGGCCGCGGCGCCCAGCACTTCCGCTGCCAGTATGCCGCGACCGTCCATGATGCCGCCGGCGGCGATCACCGGGATGTTCAGCGCGCGCACCGCCAGCGGCAGCAGGGCAAACAGGCCGATCAGGGCCCGCTCCGGCTCATGCAGGAAAGTGCCACGATGGCCACCCGCCTCCGCGCCTTGCAGGCTCACCGCGTCCGCGCCCAGTCCGGCCCAGGCGCGCGCTTCGTCCACGGTGGTGGCGGTGCCGATCACGATGATGCCGAGCTGCTTGAGCTGGCGCATCTGCGCCGGCGTCAGCAGATCGAAGGCGAAGCTGGCCACGGCGGGACGCGCCTCGCACAAAGCGGCGAACTGATCTGCGAACGATGGCGCCCAGCGTTCCGGTCGCACCGTCCGCATGGCCAGGCCCTCGCGCTCCATCAGATCATCGAGATGTTGGCGTGCCGAGGCGACAGCCGCTTCGTCGACATCAAATGTTTCCGGCAGCACAAACAAATTGATCGCAAAAGGCCGATCACTCAGCGCGCGTACCTGTGCGGCCTGCTCAAGGATGGCTTGCGGCTCCAGATAACCCGCGCCCATCGAACCGAGTCCGCCGGCATTCGATACAGCGGCAACCAGGGCGGGCGTGGTAGAGCCGGACATCGGCGCCTGGATCAGGGGATGCGCGATACCGAGACGCGCAATAAAGGGAGACGTCATGGTGTAGCTCCGCAGTTCATCCACGGCATTACACCACAGCAAAATAAAACGGCCCTCCCCGTCGCCGGGAAGGGCCGCTTCAAATCAGACCGCTAAGATCAGGTACCGCTGCTCGACGCTGCTGCCGGCGCGGCTTTCTTCGAGTGCTTCTTGTTGTGATGACCCTTGGTGTGTGCGGGCTTGGTGGAGGTATCTGACTTCATCGAGGTATCCGACTTCATGTCGTCGGACTTCATTGAGGTGTCGGATTTCATCGACGTATCCGACTTCATGCTGTCGGACGACTTCATGCTGTCAGAAGACTTCATGCTGTCAGTGGTCGACTTCATCGCATCTTTGCCAGCGCTCTGCGCGGACTTCATTGCGTCCTTGCTGGCGTCTTTCGTCGCCTGGGCCGCAGCGGCGCCGGCGTCCTGCGCTATCGCCTGGCTTGCCGCGAAGCCGGTGGCGAGCGCGATAGAGAGGGCGAGTACGGCGTAACGTGAAACTTTCATGGGTACGTTCTCCTTCATCGGTGAGGTGACCGTGCGGCGATAGCCGCACTTCCATGGAGCTGCCGACGCACCCCGTCCCGGGTTGCCTCAGCGATACCAGTCCCGGCGCAACACCGGTTCCGGTCACGCCACATCAAGCCCCTGCTTGCCCGATGTGCAACGGTTCGTCCCTGGGCCCGCGAAACCCTTCGGCTATAACGACATAGCCGATAGGTTTTAAGCGTATACCCGTGCTCAAGACAGGCAAGCGGCCTGCGTTGTTATCGTTCAGCATTAATATCGTCTCGCGCGCCGTTGCGCGGCACACATGCTGCAATGCCCACAAGACGGAATGAGATTCGGCGGCGCCTCCGCCGCTTCTTTCGTGCCGGATGCTGCGACGCGCCATCCGCGCGTCAGCGTGAAGCAAGCGGGAACTTATTTCGCGTTGGTCAACGCGGCTGTAGCAATCGGCCACCCATGGCGGCATTTGCGCCGATCACCAGAGCCACCGCCAGCACGTGCATCAGCAGATCCGTCACCGCCGCGTCGAAGGCATGGCAGATCTCCAGCAGACTGGCCGAAGCCGCCGCGCTGGCGAGACCAATCATCACCGCCGTCAACACCGGCCGCAGTGGGAAAGCCCGCCGCAGCAGCCATACCAGGCATGCCGACAACGGGATCGAGAAGCTGACGATGAACACCAGGCAGTCGTTGACTTCGTGGATACCCGCCACATGGGTCTCGGAAGGGATCCATGTGCGCAGACAGCCGACACCGCTGGCGCCAATCCATAGCAACGCTGGCGGCAGCGGCAGCCAGGCCCAGCGCTCGCTCCGCCCCGGCACGCCAAGGGAAAACGCGGCCCACGCAGCCGCAATCGCGGTCAGCACCGCACCGATACCGGCCCAGGCCAGATCCGGTGCGCTGGTCCAGCGTCGGAGCATGCCGGTAATGCCGTAGTGCATCAGCAACCCCGCGGCGATGACCGCCACCACCGACAGCCAGCCGAGCGCACGCAGCCACGGCGCAGGCAAACGGCGCACCGGCACCAGCTCGGCGCCGAGCGTGTCGATTAAAGCTTCGTGGCGACGCGGATCGGACATGGCGCCTACGGTTCTCCGTGAATGCGGTTGCGCAGCGCTTTCAGCGCGCGGTGCAGATTGACCTTGAGCGCGCCAGCATTGCGGCCGGTGTGCTGTGCCGCTTCGGCAAGCGAGCGCTCCTTCAGCGCCAGCTGCTCGACCGCTTCACGCTGTCCCGGTGGCAAGGTGGCAATGGCGTCGCGTAACTGCTGTGCCGATTGCTCGCGCTCGGTTTCGCGGGTGGCGTCGTCACGATCGGGATGGGTTTCCAACGCGTACTCGTCGTGCAGTTCGCGACGGTCGCGCCGGCCATGACTGCGCAGCGCGTCGATGGCGCGGCGCGCAGCAATGGCGGCCAGCCAGGCGTCGTAGGAACGCGAGGGATCGTAGGTATGGCGTACCCGATGCACGGTAAGCAGGGTCTCCTGCACCACATCGTCCACCGCGTCCGGCGCCACGCCCTGCCGGCGCGCCACCGCGCGGATCAGCCCCACCGAGTCGGCCAGCACGCGCTCGTAGGCCCGGCGATCGCCCGCCTGGGCAGCCGCCATCAACGCCGCACGGCGCTGATCGGCCTCTTCATTGGCACGAATGGTGGGTTCGGCGGACAAGATGGCTCGGAGCTGCAGGCCAAGGGAAAGGCCGTCATCTAGAACCATCATGCCGCCCGCGGTCAAGCTCAACGACATGGGCGCCTCGCGCGGGGAGGTTATGTCAAGCGTTTCGCTGGCGGCAGCACCGGGGTTACGCCAGTACCTGATAACCGGCCTGGCGCTATCGCGCCGAGTCCGAATTGCGCTGTACTGGTCCCGGGCAGGTAACTCCCGCCGTCGCCACGCCGAATAGCAGTCACATCTCCAAGGGCCTCCCTTCCATGATCGTGTTGATCCTCGCCTATCTCGGCGGCGTGCTGACCATCCTCAGCCCCTGCATCCTGCCGGTGCTGCCGTTTGTGTTCGCCCGCGCCGACCGCCCCTTCATGCGCAATGGCCTGCCGATGCTGCTGGGGATGGCACTGACGTTTGCGCTGGTGGCTACGCTGGCGGCGTTAGGTGGCGGCTGGGCGATACGCGCGAATCAGTATGGCCGCCTGATCGCCCTGGCGGTGCTGGCGGTGCTTGGACTCACGCTGTTGTCCAGCCATGTCGCGGAATGGGTCAGCCGTCCGTTTGTGGCTCTGGGCAATAAGTTGTCGCAGCGCTCGGACGCGGAAGGCGATTCGGTGTTTTCCGCTGCCGGCCTGGGCATCGCCACGGGTCTGCTATGGGCACCGTGCGCAGGCCCCATCCTAGGCCTGCTGCTCACCGGCGCGGCGCTCAATGGCGCTAGCGTGCAGACCACGCTGCTGCTGCTCACCTACGCCGCAGGCGCAGCGACTTCGCTGGCGCTGGCGCTGGTGGTCGGCGGCAAGGTCTTCTCCGTGATGAAGCGCTCGCTGGGCGCAGGCGAATGGGTGCGTCGCGCGCTGGGCGCGCTGGTGCTGTGCGGCGTCGCCGCGATCGCGCTGGGACTGGATACCGGCCTGCTCACACGTGTGTCGCTGGCCAGCACCGGTGGTATCGAGCAGCGCCTGATCAACGCGGTGAAGCCCGCTCCCGCACCGCAGCCGATGCTAAAGCAAGGCGACCCGCTGCCGGTGGAAGGCGAGATGCCTTCGCTCAGCGGCGCCACCGCATGGCTCAACAGCCCGCCGCTGACCGCGATGTCGCTGCGCGGCAAGGTGGTGCTGGTGGATTTCTGGACGTACTCCTGCATCAACTGCATCCGCGCCCTGCCCTATGTCCGCGCCTGGGCCGACAAGTACAAAGACCACGGTCTGGTCGTGCTCGGCGTACATGCGCCGGAGTTTGCCTTCGAGAAGGATCTGGGCAACGTGACCAAGGCGGTGAAGGATCTGGGTGTGACCTATCCCGTGGCACTGGATAACGACTACGCGATCTGGAAGGGCTTCCACAACGAATATTGGCCTGCGCATTACTTCATTGACCCCAAGGGCCAGATTCGCCATCACCACTTCGGCGAGGGCGAGTACGAGCAAAGCGAAGACGTGATCCGCCAGCTGCTCACGGAAGCCGGTCAGACCAACCTGCCGGGCGGTTACGTGAACCCGAACGCACAAGGCGCGGAAGCCGCCGGCTCGGGCGACTACAACCGCTCATCGGAAACCTATGTGGGTTATGCGCGCGCGCAGAATTTCGCCGGCGGCCAGATCGCCCACGATGACAGTTGGACCTATCGCGCACCATCCACACTGCTTCCCAACCAATGGACGCTGGACGGCCAGTGGAGCGTGCATGACGAAAGTGCACAGCTCGACCGCGCGGGCGGCCGCATCATCTACCGCTTCCGTGGCCGCGACCTGCATCTGGTGCTGGGCCCGGGCAGCGATGGCAAACCCGCGCGCTTCCGCGTGCGCATCGATGGCAAGGCGCCGGGTGCCGATCACGGCATGGACATCGATGCCGGCGGCAATGGCAGCGTGACCTCGCAGCGTTTGTATCAACTGGTACGTCAGGCCAATGGCTCCGGCGAGCGTCTGTTCGAGATCGAATTCCTCGACCCGGGTGTGCGCGCCTACGCCTTCACCTTTGGCTGAGCCAACGCCTTTTGTTGCGGAGAACCGCCATGACGACACGATCGATCAAAACCATCCAGAACGCACAACGCCGCGACTTCCTGCGCGTGGCCGCGCTCAGCGGCGCCGCCGTCGCCCTGGGCGGCCTGCTGTGGCCGCGGCGAGGTCCGGTGATGGCGGCGGTCAGTGCGCCTGCTGCCGCGGCGGCTTCGCGGGATCTGTTGCTCGAATGCTTTGCCGATGCGGATGGCCGTCATCTCGGCCCCTGTCATGTGCAGAAGCTGGTGCTCACGGACACCCAGTGGCGCCAGCGCCTCTCCGCGGAAGCGTTCGAAGTGATGCGCCGCGAAGGCACCGAGCGCGCTTTCAGCGGCCAGTACGGCAGCCTGCATGCGAAAGGCCTGTTCCGCTGCGTCGGTTGCGACACCGCGCTGTTCGATGCATCGACCAAGTTCGAATCCGGCACCGGTTGGCCCAGCTTCTGGCAGCCCATCGCCAAAGCCAACGTGATCGAAACCACCGACCGTAGCTTCGGCATGGAACGCATCGCCGTGAGTTGCGCAGGCTGCGATAGCCATCTGGGACATGTGTTCGATGACGGCCCGAAGCCGACCGGGCTGCGCTATTGCATGAACTCGGTGGCGCTGCGCTTTGTGGCGCGCTCGACCACCTGAAACCCCATGTAGGAGCCCACTCTGTGGGCGACCTTTGGCGCATCACTCTGTAGGTTTTTCGCGCACAGGGTGCGCTCCTACATTGAGCGGTTTAGCGCGTGCGATACGGTGCGAGCAAAGTCGGATCGTCGAACAGCCCGCAAGGCAGCAGGTAACGCGGATCGCGTCCCGCGGCAAGCAATTGGCGAATCCGCGTTGCGGAAATCTCCAGCGGCGTCACCGCCAGCTCGATCACTTTGCCTGCGGGCAGCGCGCGCAACACGCCGACATCATCGACACGCCTCGCGTCGATCTCGGCCCACAGCTGGTGTGGCAATTCCACTTCGACACCGGGTCGGCTGAGCACACCCAGGTGCGCCACCTCGAACAGCTCTCGCCAGCGATGCCAGCTCGGCAAACCGGCGAAGGCGTCCACACCCAAAAGCAGCACCAGCGGACGGTCGCCCTGCTCCGCGCGCAGCTCGCAGAGCGTGTCATAGGTATAGGAAGGTCCGTTCCGGCGCAGCTCGCGGGTGTCCACCGTCAACCGCGACTGCCGCTGCAGGGCAGCGTGCAGCATCGCCACGCGTTGCTCCGCATTGGCCATCGGCGCGGGACGATGCGGCGGCACGTTGGCCGGCATCAGGCGCACTTCGGCATCGAGCAGTTCGGCAGCTTCCCAGGCCACGCTGAGGTGGCCCAGATGCACCGGATCGAAGGTGCCCCCGAACAAAGCGAGTGGCTTCATGCGAGTGCGCTTGCTGCCCGCGGCTCGGCGATGGCGGCGATCAAACGCTCGGCCTCCAGCCAGGGCTCGCCTGCTTCACGCCCCTTGGCCATGCGATCGATACGCGCGGCACGCGCCAGGCATTGCAGCCAATGCTCGCGCGGTGCGCGGCGAAGCGCCTTGCGGAACAGTTGCTCACGCGCCGGCCACAGGCGCTCGGCGCGGGCCTGCGCGGCGAAGTCGCGCGCATTGGCCAGGCGCAACGCCAGCTGCAACTGATTCACCAACCAGCCCATCAAAGCGATCAACTCATCACCCTCCGAACGCAGGCCGGCAAGGATGTGCAAAGCACGGCCGCCGTCGCCGGCAAAGGCGGCGTCGGTAAGTTTGAAAGCGTCGTAGCGCGCGCTGTCGGCGACCAGGTTTTCCATTGCGGCAGCGTCGATGCGCGAAGCACTGCCGTCCTGCCCGCGCAATACCACAAGTTTGTCGATCTCTTGCGCAGCCGCCAGCAGGTTGCCTTCTACGCGCTCGGCCAGCAGCGCCGCGGCATCAGGCGTCGCGCTGAGTCCGCGCGAGGCCAGCCGCGCGCCGACCCAGGCTGCCCACTCATGCGGTTTGGGCGCGTTGAATACCACCAGCGCGCCGGCAGCGTCCAGGTTCTTGGTCCAGGCGCCTTCGTGCTTGTTGCTCCATTCGGTAGCGGTGATCAGCAGCGAGACATCCGGCGGCGGGTTGGCGCAAAACTCGTTGATGGCCTTGGCGCCCTCGGTGCCGGGACGGCCGGTAGGCAGACGCAGGTCCAGCAAGCGGCGCGTGGCGAACAGCGACATGCCGGCCGCAGCACGGGCCAGGTCGTTCCAGTCGAAATGGTTGCCGACATCGAGCACTTCACGCTCGGTATAACCGAGCTTGCGCGCTTGCGCACGCAACGCATCAGCGGCTTCCAGCACCAGCAATTCCTCGCCGGCCAGCAGATAGACCGGCAGCAGGTGGTCCGCCGTCAGCGCTTTCTGCCATTGGGCGGCATTGAGCGGCACGACTCAGTTCGCCGAGCTGGCGTGCGCCGGTTCCACAGTGCCGCCGTGTTTCTGCGCGGCCTGCAGGCGGAACAGGATCGCCTGCACCATGTCGTCGTTGAGGCTGCGCTGGATCTCTTCGACCTGCGCCGTGCTGCCGACGGTGTTGCTGGCGTCGTAGCTGAATTCGCGCGACATGTTGATGGTCTGCTGCGGCACCAGCGACTGGCCGCCGCCGTCGTTCACTGAGAACTGCACCTGGTAGTGCACCGCGTATTCGGTGACGCGTGCATAGCCGCTCACGGTCAGCGTGTCGGTGCTGAAGTTGGCCACCGGGATGTGCAACTCCGCGATACCCGCCCCCCCCGCATCCTCCACGGTGACACCGGAACCTTCCAGGGCGCGCGTCAGGTTGCGCGCCAGGTCACCGCCGCCGCCACTCAGATGCATACGTTGCATTGACGGCGGCAGGGCCGCGCTCTGGCGGAGATGAAATCCGCACGCTGTCAGCGCGAGGGCGGACACCAGCATCAGCGAAGCTTTGAACATACGGCTCGTGGAGCTCATAGAGAGGTTCTCATCCTGCGACGATGTTGACGATCTTGCCCGGCACTACGATCACCTTGCGCACAGTCTGACCTTCCAGGAAGGCCACCACATTCGGCTGCGCCAAGGCCAGCTTCTCGGCTTCTTCCTTCGAGGCGCTGGCGGCGACCTCGATGGTAGCGCGCAATTTGCCATTGACCTGAACCGCGAGGGTCAGCGAATCGCGCACCAGCGCGGCGCTGTCCACCTGCGGCCACGGCTGGTCTTCCACCACGGCTTCCGCATGGCCCAGCACCTGCCACAGGGTGTGACTGACATGGGGCACCACCGGGTTGAGCAGCAGCACCATCGCCTCCAGCGCCTCATGGCGCACGGCGCGCCCCTGGTCGCTGCTGTCGTTGAACTTGCCCAGGCCGTTGAGCAGCTCCATCAACGCCGCGATGGCGGTGTTGAACGAGTGGCGGCGACCGAAATCGTCGCTGACCTTCTGGATGGTTTCGTGCAACTGGCGGCGCATGGCCTTCTGGCTAGCGTCCAGTGCGGCGGGATCGACCACCGGATGATCCGGGCCGGCCGCATGCGTGGTCACTTCGCGCCAGAAGCGGCGCAGGAAGCGCGCCATGCCTTCCACACCCGCCTCGCTCCATTCCAGCGACTGCTCCGGTGGCGCGGCAAACATGGAGAACAAGCGCACTGTATCCGCGCCGAATTTCTCTACCATCGCCTGCGGATCGATGCCGTTGTTCTTGGACTTGGACATCTTCTCGGTGCCGCCGATCTGCACCGGCTTGCCGTCGCTCTTCAGCACGGCACCGATCACACGCGCCTTGTCGTCGCGCTGGATCTCGACGTCGGCCGGATTGATCCAGTCCTTCGAGCCGTTCGCATGGTCGCGATAAAAGGTCTCGGCGATCACCATGCCCTGGCACAGCAGGTTGGTAGCCGGCTCATCCGCTTTCACCAGGCCCGCGTCGCGCATGAGCTTGTGATAGAAGCGGAAGTACAGCAGATGCAAGATGGCGTGTTCGATACCGCCGATGTACTGATCCACCGGCAGCCAGTAGTTGGCGCGCCCGTCGACCTGATCGTTGGCGCCCGGGCTGGTGTAGCGCGCGTAATACCAGCTCGACTCCATGAAGGTGTCGAAGGTATCGGTTTCGCGCTCGGCTGGACCGCCGCACTGCGGGCAGATGGTCTTGCGCCATTCCGGATCGGCCTTGATCGGCGACTGCACGCCGGAGAACGCAACGTCCTCCGGCAGCACTACCGGCAGCTGGTCTTCCGGCACCGGCACCGCTTCGCACTTCGGGCAATAGATCACTGGGATCGGGCAGCCCCAGTAACGCTGGCGGCTCACGCCCCAGTCGCGCAGGCGCCAATTGACGCGGCGCAGGCCCTGGCCCCCGGCTTCCAACTTTCCAGCGAGGAAGTCGAAGGCTTCGCGGTAGTTCTTGCCGTCCAGCTCGCCGGAATGCACCACGCGCATGTCGGTACGGGTCTTGTCCGAGTACCAGTCCTGCCAGTTGGCCGAATCGTAGGTTTCGTCGCCCGCGGCGATCACCTGCTTGATCGGCAGGCTGTACTTGTGAGCGAACTCAAAATCGCGCTCGTCATGGCCCGGCACCGCCATCACCGCGCCAGTGCCATAGCCCATCAGCACGAAGTTGGCGACCCACACGGGCACCTTCTCACCGCTGACCGGATGGATGGCGAACAGGCCGGTATCCATGCCGCGCTTTTCCTGCGTCTCCAGCTCAGCTTCGGACACGCCACCGTGCTTCAGATCTTCGAGGAAAGCCGCGAGCTTCGCATTGTTCTTGGCCGCCTTCAGCGCCAACGGATGTTCGCCGGCGATGGAGACGAAGGTCACACCCATCAGCGTATCGGGACGCGTGGTGAACACCGTCAGCTGCTCGCTCTCGCCTTCCACTGCAAAGTGGATTTCCAGGCCTTCGCTGCGACCGATCCAGTTGCGCTGCATGGTCTTCACCGCATCCGGCCAGCCGGGCAGCGTGTCGAGACCGTCGAGCAATTCCTGCGCGTAGTCGGTGATCTTGAGGAACCACTGCGGAATCTCGCGCTTTTCCACCAACGCGCCAGAGCGCCAGCCGCGGCCATCGATCACCTGCTCGTTGGCCAGCACGGTGTGATCCACCGGATCCCAGTTCACCACCGCGTTCTTGCGGTAGGCCATGCCCTTCTTCATCAGCCGGGTGAACATCAACTGTTCCCAGCGGTAGTAGTCAGGGCGGCAGGTGGCGAACTCGCGCGACCAGTCGTAGGCGAAGCCCATGCGCTGCAGCTGCCCGCGCATGTGCTCGATGTTTTTGTAGGTCCACTTGGCCGGCGCGGTGTGGTTCTTGATTGCCGCGTTTTCGGCCGGCAGACCGAACGCGTCCCAGCCCATCGGCTGCAACACATTCTTGCCATTCATCCGCTGGTAGCGGCTAATCACGTCGCCGATGGTGTAGTTGCGCACGTGGCCCATGTGCAACGCACCGGACGGGTACGGCAGCATCGAAAGACAATAGAACTTCGGGCGGGAGGCATCCTCCTTCACCTCATAGGCGCGCTGGTCGCGCCAGTACTGCTGCGCAGTGGTTTCCACCGACTGCGGCTGGTAGGCCTGTTCGCTGGCCTGATCGTTCGTGCCCTGTTCTTGAATGTCCTGCATGTGTCCGGCGCCATCGCTTGATTCTGGCAGCCAGGCCGGCGTCCACCGGTGGCTGCGGGTGAACGCGGCAGACTAGCAGATCGGGACCTTACCCGGGCGGGCAAGTGGCTGTTTGCCCCGCCCCAAGCACCTGCGCCACTGAGGCGATTTGCGCCGCCAGCTGATCCACCGCGCGCTGATGGCCCTGCACCAGGGCGTCATAGCCCTGCCCCACGGTTTCCTGCACCCGGCTGGTACAGGACAACGCGGCACTGCCCTTGAGCGGACGCACGCTCCACGCCGCATCGATCAGCGCGTAGCCGCCCGGCACCGAATCGAAGCGACGCAGGTCCACCTTGATCCGCACGACCGGCTTGCCGCTGGCCGGCAAGCCGCTGACATCCTGGGTGTGCAGCTGACGCGCGAGATCGGCTGACAGCGCGCTGCGTACCTCATCGCCCAACGGCGCGATCCAGCGCTGCCCGTCCAGCACCGCCACGCCCTGCCCGCCCTGCCGCACCACCAACTGCGGCTGATCGACCTGCGCCGGCACGCTCACCGACAACAGCTCGAACTGGAACGATGCCGGCGGCGCGGTAATGGCCGCCTGAGTGGCGGTAGGCACATAGCCATCGGCCGGCGGCACCAGCGTGTAGTAACGCACCGGCACCGAGCCACCGCAGCCCGCCAGCGTCAGTGCGGCGGCCGCGGCCACGAGAGGCCATCCCTTGTAAATGACACCCTTGCGGATCATGGCTTGCTCCCTTGTTGCGTGGCGGCCGGCGGCGCGGGTTGCACCGGTGCCGGATCGGCCTTGCGGCCGCGCAGCAACGCGTCCGGATGGCTGCCCAGATAGTCGGTAAGTACGCGCAGCGAACGTGCCGAACGCTGCAATTCCTGCAGAGTGCCGCCCAGGTTCTGTTGCAGCGGCGAATCTGGAGAGAACGCGTTGTTGGCGGTACCCAGCGTCTGCTGCGCACCCTGCAGCGTGGTCTTGAACTCCGGCAGCACGTCGCCGTTGACCTTCTTGAGCGTGCGGTTCAACTCGCCAAGCGTCTGGTCGAGATTGCGGCCGATGCTGTCGAACGGGATCTTCTGCACCTTGTCCACGATCTCCGCCATCTGCTCCTGCAGCTTGTCGAAGCTGCCCGGCACGGTCGGAATCTCCATCGGCTTGGCGGCCGGGTCGAAGGCCACCTTCGGCGCCTTGGGATCGAAGTCCAGTGCGATATAGAGCTGGCCGGTGAGCAGATTTCCGCTGCGGGCTTGGGCGCGCAGGCCATGCTCGACCAGACTCCGCATCATCTGCGAGAGCTGCGCGTCGTCGCCGCGCGCCTTGGCCAGCGCCACCAGCTTGTCGTGCGCGCGACCGAGCCGCTGCGGATACACCACTGCGCCCACCAGCACCGGGAATTTCTGGGTCTTCTCGTCGAAGTCCAGGTTCACCGACACCACGCGGCCAAACGGAATGCCGAGGAACTCCACCGGCGCATCCACTTTGAGTCCACGCAGCGACTGATCGAAACGCATACGGATGTATTTCGGCTCGCCGTCCGGCGGGGCCATCGCGATGGTCTCGTCCTTGAACAGACGGAACTCGGCATTCTCAGCCGCGGGCGTCTCCTCATGCGGCCCCATTGGCTCCTGGAAGGCCACACCGCCGGCCAGCACGGTCGCCAGCGATTGCGTATTGAGTTTGATGCCATCCGCGCCCACCGAAACATCCACGCCGCTGGCGTTCCAGAAACGGCTGGTCTTGGAAACGAACTCATCGTTCGGACTGTCGACGAAGATCTGCAGCGACACAGCCTTGCCGTCTGGATCCAGTTGGTAGGTCACCACGCGGCCCACCTGGATGCGCCGGTAGTACACCGGCGAACCGATATCCAACGAGCCCAGATCATCGGTGTGCAGGGTGAAGGTTTTGCCCGGCGCGCCATGCGTTACTGCCGGCGGCGACTCCAACCCCTTGAACTCGTCTTCCGGCTCTTTCGACTCACCCACGTCGGCGCCGATAAAGGCACCGGACAACAAGGTATCGATACCTGATACACCACCAAGGCCGATGCGCGGGCGCACTATCCAGAAGCGCGTATCCGCCGTGGCGAAACCTTCCGCGCTCTTCTCCAGCGACACTTTGGCGGTGACGTGGCTGCGATCCTTGCTCAGGCGCACCGAAGTGACCCGGCCGATCACCACGTTCTTGTACTTCACCGGGGTCTTGCCCGGGTCCAGGCCTTCCGCGCTCTGGAAGCTGATGTTGATGGTGGGTCCCGCCTGCATCCAGGCGTTGATCACCAGCGACAGGCCGACCAGGGCGGCCAGTACCGGGATCAGCCAGACAAACGAAGCGTTGATGCGCGGACGGTGCACCACCGGCTCGGGCAAATCGGCGTTACCCGGTTTCAAGTCGTCAGTCATCGGAATCCCTGCCATCCCAGATCAGCCTGGGGTCAAAACTCATCGAAGCAAACATAGTGAGCACCACCGTGAGGCCGAAGAACACCACCCCTGGCAGCGGTTCCACCAGGCTCAGCAAACCAAACTGCACTAGCGCTGTAAGCAGCGCCACCACAAACACATCCAGCATCGACCAATAACCGATCACCTCCACCAGCCGATACAGCTTGGCACGCTGCCGCCGCGCCCAGCCGCTGCTGCGGTGCGAACTCCACAACAGCGTCCCCAGTGCGAGGAACTTGAGCATCGGCACCACGATGCTGGCGGTGAACACGATCACCGCCAGATCCGGCGAGCCTTTTACCCACAACTCCACCACGCCGCTGAGGATGGTGTTGTCGTCCACATCGCCCACGCTCACCGTGCGCATGATCGGCAGCAGGTTGGCTGGGATGTAGAGAATGAAGGCGGCGATCAGCAGCGCCCAGGTACGCGAATAGCTCGCCTTCTTGCGGCGATGCAGCGCCGAGTGACAGCGCGGGCAATGCGCACCTTCCACACCCGTGTCGCGGCACACCAGCCCGCACACGTGGCAGCCGAGTAGGCCCAGCTCACTGGCGCGCGGCAAGGCGCTCATGGCCTGCTCTCCGATACCGTGCTCTGCGATGACCTGCTCTCCGATGACGAGTCCTCCGGCACCATCTCCCACAGCCGGCGCAGATCGATACCGGCGAAAACGGTGATCAATAGCGTCAGCACCGCGTAGGCGAAGATGCCGGGATTGAGGATCACGTCGAAATACACATGCGCCTTCACGATGGCCACCATCGCGCCGAGCACGAACACTTCGCTCATCGTCCACGGCCCCACCCGATACAGCGCCACCATGGCTAGCCGGAACCCCGGCGCGCGCCGGCCGAGGCGCGCGTAGAACAGCACCCAGCCCAGCAGCAGCATCTTGCTCAACGGAAAGAAAAACAGCGTGCCCGCCGCCAACAGCGACACCACCTGCGAATGCTCGCGCCACATCATCACGATGGCACCCCACAGCGTGGTGCTGATCAGGGTGCCGTTGAAACCGAGGGTGACGATCGGCCACACATTGGCCTGGATGAACACCACCAGCGCAGTCAGCACCAGGGCCAGCATGCCGTTCACGCCTAGCCTGTGATAGCGCTCCAGCACCGCATCGCAGCGCTGGCAGCGGGCTACCTCGCCACAGCACAGCTCGCGCCGGCGATACACGGTGTCGCAGTGCTCGCAGATCAGCAGCGGCGCAGCGGCCATGCGGGGGGTGCCTGGGTCGTGGCTAGTCATCCGGTCGATTCTCGCAAATCTGTCGTCGCGGCGCTTTAAACGCTCTTAAAGAATGCTGCGCCGTCATCTGGCGATGCACCAGCCCTTGATATGCTTCGCCGAGCCCTGATCTGAAACCGATTCGTTAGCCCGGAGTTCCGCCTGTGACCGCCAGTGACGCCACCACCCACGTCTTCGACGTAGACCAGGACAATTTCGAAGCCGAGGTGCTGCAGGCCTCGCTGACCACCCCCATCCTGGTGGACTTCTGGGCAACCTGGTGCGGCCCCTGCAAAACACTCGGCCCGATGCTGGAAAAGCTCGCCACCGAGTTCAACGGCGGCTTCCGCCTGGCCAAGGTGGATGTGGACAAGAACCAGCAGCTGGCTGCCATGTTCGGCGTGCGCAGCATCCCCACCGTCATGCTGGTGAAGGACGGGCAGATCCTGGACGGCTTCGCCGGCGCATTGCCGGAAGGCCAGCTGCGCGAGTTCTTGCTGCGCCACGTACAGCCGGCCGAAGGCACCACTGCCGAAAGCGCGCCGGTGGTTCTCGAGACACCCGAGCAGGCGATCGACCGCATCCAGCAGTCCATCGCCGCCGAACCTGGTAACGCCGAGCTGAAACTCGACCTGGCCCTGGCCCTGATGCGTGCCGGCCAGGCCGACGCGGCCGAAACCGAACTCACCGCGCTGCCCGCCAACCTCGCTACCGACAGCCGCGCCGTGCGCCTGCGCAGCCAGCTTGACCTGGCCCGCGCACTCAACGGCGCGCCGTCGCTGCCCGAGCTGCAGCAGCGCGTGCAGGTCGACGCCGCCGACTGGCAGGCGCGCGACCTGCTCGGCGTGCGCCTGCTGCTGGCAGACGATGCCGCTGCCGGTCTGGAACAGTTCCTCGCCATCCTCGAACGTGCCCGCGACTGGAACGACGGCGCCGCCAAGAAGCGTCTGCTCGCCGCCTTCGCCACGCTGGACGACGCCGAGCTGGTCGGCCGCTATCGCCGGCGCATGGCTTCGTTGCTGTTCTGATGAGCCCTTCCACTTTCCGGCGGCTGATGAACCTGTGGCCGCCGTTCCTGTGCAACAGCATCCGCGTGCAATCGCTCAGCGACGACTGGAGCGAAGCCAGCGTGGTGCTGCGCCTGCGCCCGTGGAACCGCAACTACGTCAAGAGCCAGTTCGGCGGCAACCTGTTCGCCATGACCGATCCGCTGTGGATGCTGCTGGTGATGCATCAGCTGGGCAGCGAGTACTACGTGTGGGACAAGGCCGGCGCGATCGACTTCGTCGCGCCGGGCCGTGAAGACGTCTACGCGCACTTCAAGCTGGAGCCGTCAGTGGTCGATGAGCTGCGCACTGCTGCCGCGAATGGCGAAAAAGTGCTGCGCTGGTTCGAGACCGAGATCAAGACTGCCGGTGGCGAAGTCGTCGCCAAGGTGCGCAAGCAGATCTACGTGCGGCTGAAACCGAGGGCACGCTGACGCGCCTTCATTCCTGCTCGAAGCGCGCTATCTCGTTGATCGCCGCCTGCGCGCGGCGAATGCTCCCGCCCGTCGTGCTTTCATCTATCCGGCGCCCCAGTTGCGCGCGCTCGGGCCGGTGCGACCAGCGATAGAACCACCACGTTCCGAGCAAACCCACGACACCGACCGCCAGCTGGATCCAGATGGCCGAAGGCGCCCGGTCCATCACTACGCCGTGACTTAGCGCGACCAGCAAAGGCGCGGTCAGGAACCACCACGGCAAACCAACGACCCATGCACCGACAACAGAGTAGGTGCGCCGCAGGCGCCACAGCTGCCGTTGTATGACCAGGACCGGCGCGCCGTAGTCGATGCGCGCCACCTGCGCGAGCACAACCGCGCCCACCACGATCAGGCCGATGCAATAAAGATGCATCACCAAACCGGACATCCACACCGCCGGTTCATGCAGGTGCGCGATCCAGATCGGCGCAAACGCCATGGCGCCCAAGGCACCCACCAGTATCTGGATCACCTGCCCCCACACCAGCGGTCGCAGTCCGTGGCGCAGCCTGTCCAGCCGGCTGTCGCGGAACAGCTGCAGATTCAGCGCGTGCTGCTGCTCCAGCCGACGATCGAGCACCTGCCACGCCTGTTTGAAATCGTCGAGTTCCATGTTCATGCCCTCGCGGTGCGGTTCGGCGCGGCGGTCATCTGTCCGCGCAATTTTTGTTTGATGCGGTTGATCTTGGTGGCGACATTGGTTTCGCTGATGCCGAGAATGTCGGCGATCTCGACGTAACTGCGATCCTCCAGATACAACAGGATCAGTGCGCGGTTGAGCACGTCGAGCTCAGCAATGAAGGCGTACAGCGCCACTAGTCGCTCGTCCTGCTCGACCATCCCTTCATCGCCGCCGATCGTTTCCAGATGATGCTCGTCCAGCGATTCGATGCGCGTGCTGAGCGAACCTCGCTCGCGCCGCGCCTGCGAAATAGCCACGTTCAACGCGATGCGATACATCCAGGTGGAGAACTTTGCGCGTTGCTCGTCGTAACCGTTGAACGAACGCCACAGTTGCGTGCAGATCTCCTGGGCAAGGTCGCGCCGATCCTCTGCGTGGCGGGCATAGACACCCGCCACTTTGAAGACGATCTTCTGGTGCTCGCGAAGAAGCACCTCAAAGCGCTGCTGTAGCTGTCGGTTCGCCATTGCCGCCCGTATCCCCTCGTTCACCTCATGATTCGCGGCGCGCCGGAAAAAATCACAACTCGCGCGAAAGGGCCGAACGTCACGCCCTGCCTGCTGCCACCTCCCCCTACAATGCCGGTCTCCCCGCTACCGAATGGCCCGTCCCATGCGGCGACTGCGCATCAAACGCTACCTGATCACCGGCCTGCTGACCTTTATCCCACTGTGGGTGACCTGGCTGGTCTTCAAGTTCGTACTGGGCATGCTGGCCGGCATCGGCGCGCCGCTGGTCGGAGCCTTTGTCGGCGCTATCTCGCGGGCCTGGCCCGGCCTGGGCGAGTCGCTCAACCGCGGCTGGCTGCTCTTCATTCTGGCCCTGGTGCTGACCCTGGGCGCGCTCTATCTGCTGGGCTGGCTGGCCAACCGCGTGATCGGCCAGCGCCTGCTGGATGGTTTCGACGCCCTGCTCGCGCGCATTCCACTGGTGCAGACCATCTACGGCGGCACCAAGAAGCTGATGGCTGTGCTGCAGCAGAAACCGACGGGCGTGCAGCGCGTGGTGCTGGTCGACTTCCCGCGCAGGGGTATGAAAGTCGTCGGCTTCGTCACCCGCGTGATGACCGAAGAAGGTACCGGCCGTGAGATGGCGGCCGTCTATATCCCGACCACACCCAATCCCACCGGCGGCTATCTCGAAGTGGTGCCGCTGGACGAACTGACGCCCACCGACTGGACCATGGATCAGGCCATGGCCTTCATCATCTCCGGCGGCGCCGTGGCACCCGACACGCTGCCAGCCTCTGTCACCGCCCTGCCCCGCGACGACGCCAAGGATCACGCATGACCACGCGCCATCTTCTGTTTGCCTTGCTGGGAACCGTTGCCATGTCCACGCATGCCACCGACTGGACGACACCGGCCGAAGCCACGCACTTCCGCACCACGCCGAGCTACGCGGACACGCAGGCTTATCTACAGAAGTTGGCCGACGCCGCGCCGGGTAAGCTCAAACTGGAAACCTTCGGCACGTCGCCACAGGGCCGTCCGATGACGGTGGTGATCGCCAGCGGCGACGGCACCTTTACGCCAGAGGCTGCGCGCAAAGCCGGCAAGCCCATCGTGCTGCTACAGGCAGGCATCCATCCGGGCGAGATCGAGGGCAAGGACGCCGGCCTGATGCTGCTAAGCGACTACGCCGTCACCGGCAAACTGCCGCACCTGCTCGACAAGGTGGTGCTGGTCTTCATCCCGGTGTTCAGCGTGGACGGTCACGAGAACACCAGCCCCTATCACCGCATCAACCAGAATGGCCCGGACAGCATGGGCTTCCGCGGCCAGGCGCAGTACCTCAATCTCAACCGCGACTACGTCAAGGCCGACGCGCCGGAAGTCCGCGATTGGCTGAAGCTGTGGCAGCACTGGCTGCCTGACCTGTTCATGGACATCCACACCACCGACGGTGCGGATTATCAATACGACCTCACCTGGTACACCGAAGACCCGCACAAGCTTGATCCTGGTGTGAGTGCCTGGCAGCAGGCGCTGATGACCGATCGCGTGATGCCGGCCTACGAAAAG
The DNA here is from genome assembly GCF_900114495.1 of Dyella sp. OK004. GTDB lineage: Bacteria > Pseudomonadota > Gammaproteobacteria > Xanthomonadales > Rhodanobacteraceae > Dyella_D. The sequence continues at coordinate 613,886 of NZ_FOZI01000002.1, forward strand.
CGCGGTCATCTCGGCTCGATCTATCTGGAATTCAAAGACGGCCGCGACCCGCGCAAGGGACTCACCAACTTCGGCTCGGGTCCGCGTTTCTCCACCGGCTATGTCGCGCTACAGAATCGCCCCGCGCTACTGGTCGAAACGCACATGCTCAAGTCGTACGAGACCCGCGTGCGCGGCACCTACGACCTGGTCGAACTGATGCTGGAGAACATCGGCAATGACGCGGCGACCCTGATCGCCGTGAACCGCAAGGCCGATGAAACCGTGGCGGCACGCGCCGCCGATCCAAAAGCGCAGGTCGCGGTGACCTACAAGCCCGATCCCAAGTCCACTCCGTTCGAGTTCAAGAGTTTCGCTTTCAGCGTCACCCACAGCGATATCTCCAACAGCGACTGGATCCAGTACGACCCCAGCAAGCCGCAGAGCTACCCCATACAGAACTGGAACGGCCTGTTGCCCGATACCTCCATCACGCCGCCAGCCGCTTACGCGATCCCGGCGCAGTGGACACAGATCATCGAGAAGCTCGATATCCACGGCATTACGTACCGCCGCCTGCCGCATTCGCTGAAAATCAAGGCCGACGCCTACCAGTTGGACAATCCGCAATGGGCCAGCAAGCCCTTCGAAGGCCACCTGATGCTGCGCGACTTCGGCCAGACCAGCGTCACGCGCGAGATCGAACTGCCTGCCGGCTCGGTGATCGTGCCGATGAACCAGCGCAGCGCCAACGTCGTCATCAACCTGCTCGAACCGCAGGCACCGGATTCGCTGCTGCGCTGGGGCTATCTCAACGCGATCTTCGAGCCAAAGGAATACGGCGAACCGCGCGTGGTGGAAAAACTGGCGCGCGAGATGCTGGTGAAAGATCCGGCGCTGAAGACGGCGTTCGACAAAAAGCTGCATGACGACCCGGCCTTCGCCGCCAGCCCGGGCGCGCGGCTGCAGTTCTTCTTCGAGCATTCGCCGTGGTACAGCGCGCAGGCAGTCGGGGCCTACCCGGTACTGCGCCTGGATGCCGCCACCCTCCAGAAAACCGGCCGGTAACACCCCTGTAGGAGCGCACCCTGTGCGCGATCTCCTACGTGGTGAGGCCTGGTCGCGCACAGGGTGCGCTCCTACAGAGGTAGGGCGCGCCGCAGGCCTGTTGCGAAATGCTCCCCTGACCTTTGACACTGTGCCGACCATGACCAATGACCTAGCGTGAAAAGTCATGACCACGATCCGGGCGGCTCCGCGCGCGATCGCCAATCAGCCGCTAATCCGCCCTGACGGGCACCACATCATGAGAGGGAAATCCATGACCAAGCCGTATCTGAAGCCGCTCGCCCTTGCGGTGAGCCTCGCCCTGACCCTGACCGCCTGCGGCAAGCAGGAATCCGCCGAGCAGGCCGCACCTGCCAAGAGCAGCAGCGCCCCGGCCGCCGCCAGCACCGTCGCCGCCGCACCGGTCGCCAAGAAGAGCCCGTTCGACGTCAGCGAGCTGGATACCGGCATCAACGCCTGCCAGGACTTCAACGGCTTCGTTAACTCCAAGTGGGTCGCCGCCAACCCGATTCCGGAAGACCGCACCCGCTGGGGCGCCTTCGACCAGCTGGCCGAAACCAGCCTCAACACCCAGCACGACATCGTCGATGCCGCCGCCAAGGGCGCCGCGCAGGCGCAGGCCGGCTCGATCGAGCAGAAAATCGGCATGTTCTATCAGGCAGGCATGAACGAAGACGCCATCGAGAAGGCCGGCTTCGACCCGATCAAACCCAAGCTCGACGCCATCGCCGCGCTGAAGAACGGCGCCGACGTGGCCGACTACATCACCAAGGCCTACGCCGAAGGCGACGGCCAGGTGTTCTCGTTCAGTTCCGGCGCCGACTTCAAGCACGCCGATATGCAGATCGCCTACGCCAATCAGTCCGGTCTGGGCCTGCCCACCAAGGACTACTACACGGATGCCAAGTACAAGGACATCCGCGATGCCTACGTGGCGCACATCGCCAAGGCGCTTCAACTCACCGGCGTCTCCGAAGCCGATGCCAAGACCCAGGCTGATGACGTGCTGAAGTTCGAGACGCAGCTCGCTGCCGCCTCGCTGTCCCCGGTGGAAGAGCGCGACCCGAAGAACCAGTACCACTTCGTCAGCGTGAAGGAGGCCGACAAGGTCACTCCGCACTTTAACTGGGAGAAGTTCTTCAGCGCCCAGGGCGTGACCGTCGACAAGGGCTTCTCGCTGTCGCAGCCGAAATTCTTCGCCGAGTTCGACAAGCTGCTCGCCAGCACGCCGGCTGCCACGTGGCAGGCCTACCTGCGCTTCCACACCATCGACGACGCTTCGCCGTATCTCAGCAAGGCGTTCCAGGACAGCAAGTTCGACTTCTACGGCAAGACGCTTGCCGGCCAGCCGCAGCAGAAGCCGCGCTGGAAGCGCGTGCTCGGCACCCTCAACGGTGGCACGGGCATGGGCGAGGCGCTGGGCCAGCTGTATGTGGCCAAGGTATTCAAGCCGGAAGCCAAGGATCGTGCGCAGGAGCTGGTCGACAACGTGCGCAATGCCCTGAAGGCGCGCATCGAGAAGCTCGACTGGATGAGTCCAGCAACCAAGGAAAAGGCCATCGCCAAGTGGAACACTTTCCTGCCCAAGATCGGCTACCCCGACAAGTGGCGTGACTGGTCCGGCCTGAACATCAGCGGCGACAACTACTACGGCGACGTGATGGCCGCCGCCAAGTTCAACTACGACTACGACATCGCCAAGGTCGGCAAGCCGACCGACCGCAAGGAATGGGGCATGACCCCGCAAACGGTCAACGCGTATTACAACCCGACCGACAACACCATCAACTTCCCGGCCGCGATCCTGCAGCCGCCGTTCTTCGACGCCGCGGCCGACGACGCCATCAACTATGGCGGCATCGGCGCCGTGATCGGCCACGAGGCCAGCCACGGTTTCGACGACGAAGGCAGCCAGTTCGACGGCGCCGGCAACCAGGAAAACTGGTGGACCAAGGACGACCGCACCAAGTTCGACGGCCGCACCGACAAGCTGGTGCAGCAGTTCAACGACTACGCGCCGATCAAGGACAAGCCGGATGCACACGTCAACGGCAAGCTGACCCTGGGCGAGAACATCGCCGACCTCGGCGGCATGAACGTGGCTTACGACGCGCTGCAGACCGCGCTGTCCAAGACCCCGGGCTCCACCGAGCAGAAGGTGGAAGGCTATACGCCCGACCAGCGCTTCTTCCTCAACTGGGCCCGCGTGTGGCGCGGCCACGTGCGCGAGAAGCAGGCTCTGCTCTCGCTCAACACCGATCCGCACGCACCGGCCTCGCTGCGCGCCATCGGCGCACCGTCCAACATGGAAGCCTTTGCTGCGGCATTCCAGTGCAAGCCGGGCGATGCGATGGTTCGTCCGGCCGACAAGCAGGTGAAGATCTGGTGATGTTCCTGCCACCGCGGCTTCGGTCGCGGTGGCTCTTCGCAAAACAGAAAGCGTCGCGCGCAAGCGCGGCGCTTTTTCTTTTGGGGCATTAAACCTCCCGCGTAACTGCATCCAAACGTAGTCAGCGTCATTGCGATGCGCCACATTCGCTTCGATCACTGGAAAATTGGCAAACAGGCCGCCCCGTGGCCTGAGGCAAGCCAACACAGAGCCCCCGCTGGCAAGTTGCGAACTACCACGTCACCTTTCCTCTGCCGCACTCACCCGATGGGTATCACTTCTAGCCAATAGCCCCGACACAGCATCCGTGCTGGACTCGTCCACTGCGGCTTACCGCCGTCGGGGAGATCGACAAGCCAAGGGCAAACCCTCGACCCAGCCAGCTGGGCGGGGCGTGCCAGGCCCTTGCCTTATATCGTCGGGAGGCTTGCACATGATGGCGAGCGATAACGGGGCCAAGGATTCACGCGTTCCGCACGAAATAGACGTCTATAACAAGCGCCGTGAGCGCGCGGGCATTGATCGCCACGAGCCCGCAATCGGGCTGGCGCTGTCGGGCGGCGGCATCCGCAGTGCCACTTTCTGTCTCGGCATCCTGCGCGCGATGGCGAAGAACAAAGTGCTCCACCGCATCGACTATCTGTCGACCGTGTCGGGCGGCGGTTACATCGGCGCGAGCCTGGGCCGCTTGTTCAAAGACAAGGCACGCACGCCCCGCGAAGTCGAACAGGGATTGGCAAGCGATCATTCGCTGCTGCTCTGGTGGCTGCGCAACAACGGCCGCTATCTGACGCCTGCCGGGGCCAACGATGTGATCATGGCCGTTGCCGGACAAGTGCGCAGCTTTCTGGTGACACAGTTTGAAGTACTGATGCTGGCCCTGGTGCTGGCGTGCATCGTCACCTTCCCGCACCTGCTGGCCAGCCTTTGGCTAAGTCCAGGTCAGACCCTGTTCTTCGCGGGCAGCCCGTGGTGGTGGCTGTTGCTGCTCCCTGCCGCGCTGGCACTCACCGCCGCCTACGCTTACTGGTTCCTGGGTCGCAACCGCCTACCGGATCTGCTCACCGCTTTGCTCGCCGCCATCGTGGGCATCTATGCCATGCATGTCGCTATGGCTGCCTTCGCCGCAACGGACGACGCCGTGTCCAACGATTCGGTGATCACGGTGCTGGCCTACTTCGCGACGGTCCTGGCGATCGGCTTTCTGCTCTCGCCGCTGGGCTGGATCTGGGCCAGGTTCATGATGGGCCGACCGGAGAATGACGACAAGCGCCGGCTCATGCTTACTCATGTGCTCAGCCATTGCCTGCGCGCCAGCCTCGCCCTCGCTTTGCTCGGTGCGATGGATCTGTTCAGCTGGTATCTGGGTTATCTCTTCATGTCGGTCTTGAGCGGCCAGCTCAGTTTCCAGCTGGGCGTGAGCTTCAGCGTGGTGACGCTGGTGGTGGTGGTGGCACGCAATGCACTGCCGATCGTCCAGGCGAACATGGCCGCGGCGAAACGGCTGCCGCTCACACAGATCGCCAACATCCTCGGCCTGCTCCTGATCATGTTCATCGCCCTGCTCTGGCTCGCGCTGGTGCAGGTCTTCGTACTCTCCAAGAACGACAACTTCGCTGGAACGCCGCTGCCGGGCGCGCTTGGTCGATGGCTGTGTGTATTCGGTGCCGCCGCGGTGTTCCTGCTGATCAATGGCTCCGTCCTGCAGCAACTGAATCGGTCGTCCCTGCATTTTTTCTACCGGTCGCGATTGGCGCGCGCTTACGTTTCGGTAGGCAATGACGAACTGCACAGCGGCGACGCGCACGGCGGCGACAAGCCTCGCTTTCCCGCTTCCGTGCTGGCGAAACGACGCCGCGACATCACCGATGCGACCGCACAGGTCGCCGACCTGCTGAACGGCGATGACGTGGCGATGAAGGACTATCAACCGGCGACATCCGGCGGCCCCATCCATCTCATCAACTGCTGCATCAATCAGACCGAAGACGACCGCACCGGCAACTACAACGCCGACCGCAAGGGCGTGAACCTCACGGTGAGTGCGCTGGGTGTGGAGACAGGCACGCATGGTCCAGTGCAGCCCGGGCATGCGGCCTGGGAAAAGACCACGCTGGCCGAATGGATTGCCATCTCCGGTGCGGCGGTCGGCTCGGGCATGGGCTCGCTGACCAAGCCCGGCATGGCCGCCATGATCTTTTTGAGCGGACTGCGCCTGGGTTATTGGCAGCACAACCTCACGAAGCAAGCGTCCGCCGGCTTCCACCTGTTGCAGAAATATCAGGCTATGTGCGGCGAAATGTTCGCGCGCTTTCCCGGCCTGAGGGCGCCGCGCTGGTACCTTTCAGACGGCGGCCATTTCGATAACACCGGCGTATATGCGCTGCTCAAGCGCAAGTTGCCAGTGATCATCCTGGCCGACTGCGGAGCCGACCCGGACTATGCGTTCGGCGACGTGGAGAACCTGATCCGCAAGGCCCGCATCGATCACGATGCCATCATCCGCTTCATCGATCCGGAGAGCCTGCCGCCATTGGCCGGCGGGCTGAGCGCGTTCTTCGGCACACCCGACAGCATCCAGCCCGGCACCAGCAACGAATACCTGCTGCTGGCGCAGATCACCTACAGCGACGACTGCACCGGCGCACTGCTGATCATCAAGCCCCGCCGCACCGAGGACATGCCACTCGACGTCGCCGGCTATGCCGCACGCAACGCGAGCTTCCCCCAGCAAAGCACCGCCAACCAATTTTTCAGCGAGGAAGAATGGGAGAGCTACTGCAATCTGGGGCTGACGCTGGGCCGCGTCCTCACCACCAAGTTCCTGCATGACCTCCACCCGTGGATCAACACGGGAACCACCATTGGCACCAACAACGCCACACTCACGCCGCCAATCACGCGCATGACGCGCAATCAGCGCATCGCGACCACCCTGGGCACGTCGATTGGCATCGGCGCCATCCTCACCGGCCTGCTGGCAGGCTGGCAGGCCTGGAACACCCGGCAGGACAAGGACAGCCAGCAACTATCGGCCTTCGCCACCGAGGCACGCACGATACTGGCGGATATTTCTTCGCCAGAGCGCCAGCACAAAGGCTTCGATCAGGCACTCGACGCCAAGATCGATCTGTTGAATTCGATCGCCCACACCTTCCCCGTCAACAGCGATCAGCAACAGGTCATGCAGGATATTGCCGAGCCGCTACAGAACTTATGCCCACCCTACGGCCAAGCGCTGTTCAACCGATGCGCGGCCGACGTCGTCACCCTCAACGCCGGCGCGCGATCCAGCATGCACTGGGATGAGGCGATGGCCAGCTACAGTGGCTTTGCCACCAATGCGCCCCTTCTGGCAGGCGAAGGTCAGCAGGCGCTTGCGACGACATCTGCAGCGACACCCAAAGAGAATAGCGCGGGCACGCCATCCACATCGATGCCGAGCCCGCCGCCACCGCCACCGAGTTCGGTTCTGCCGTCCGAACCCGTCGTGGTCACCGCCCAGCGACAAAGCGAGGCGAATGCCGTTGCGGCAGCTCCTGAGCACTACATGCCGAATCCGGCCAGCGTGGTGACGCAAGCCGCGCCGACCCGGCAATCCTTACCGCCTTCGGCAACGCCGCAAAACAAGTCAGCATTTGATCGCGCGAAGGCGGCCTGCGTCACCAAGAGCTCGCAATCGTTCGTGCTGTACACGCAGATCTACGACGAGGCCCAACGGGCACCGTTGTCTGCCGTACTGACTGATATCCGCAGCCTTGGCATCGCCACGCCCGGCGTAGAGAACGTGACGGTTACCGCCAAGCGCAACGGCAACAACTCACCAGCGCGGTGGAACCAGCCTACGATCCTCTACCGCGCAGAAGGCCAGGATTGCGCACAAGCTTTGGCCATCTATCTGACGCCCTTCGGCTCGGCGCGACAGGCTGTGCGCGCGTTTCCTCTGCCACGTGCGCTCAATGGCGCGGCGAACATCCTGGAGTTGTGGATTCCCAATCCGTCCGACGCCACCGGTACGAAGTAGTTGCCGTTGCGCACTGCACTGACCTGCGAATGCGCAAGACGCGCGCTAGGCGCTTCGCGCGCGCCTGGACTCGTAGGCTTTCAGATGCGTATAGGCCACGCGCAACATCGGCAACGCGGCATCGGCAGGTTTCGCCCGCGCGAGAAGATCGCCAACGACGTGATCTGCTTCGATGGCACCACCTTGCTCCAGGTCGCGCATCATTGAGGCGCTGAGCGAAGAGCCTGCTTCGGTGAGCACACCGCTCGCCCGCGCCAGCACAGCATCGCTGGGCGCGTGCCCGTTGGACTCGGCCACACGCCGGCAATCCTCAAGCAAGCCTAAAGTGGCCTCCAACCCTCCGGGCGCGGCGACGATGTCGCCGACCGGTGCGCGCATCAGGCAAGTAATACCGGCAAGCGAGGCGAGGAACACCCATTTGTCCCACATGTCCTGCAGGATCATCGTGCTGAGGCGCGGTTCGAATCTGACGTTCGCCATGGCTTGCGCGATGCGTTCCACACGCTCCGAACGCGAGCCATCGCGCTCTCCATAAGTAAGGCTGTGCGACTGGTTCAAGTGGTGCACAACGCCCTCTGCACTCAGCGTCGCCGCGATCACGCACTGGCCGCCAAGCACATGGGCCGGACCGAAGCGCGCATCGAGCAGATCCAGATGACGCATGCCGTTGAGCAACGGCAGGATCATCGTGTTCGGTCCAATGGCCGGTGCGATGTCCTCAATCACCTGTGCCAGGTGATAGGCCTTGCAGCTCAGCAGGATCAGGTCGAATGGCTCACTCAGATGTTCCGCCTGTACGACTGGCGGCGATGGCAGCGTGACATCGCCCTTGGCGCTACGGATGACCAGCCCGTTCCGCGCCAATGAAGCCGCGCGGCCGGCGCGCACCAGAAAGGTCACGTCCTGCCCACTTTCCAGCAGCCGTCCGCCGAAATAGCCGCCTGTAGCGCCCGCGCCCACCACCAGAATCCGCATGTTTTGACTCCTGACTCGATCCGGCCTCACAGAGTACAGGCAGCGTCTGGAGCACTCCGGGCATCGCAACTTTTCACGATATTTATTGCGAATCATTATCAATTGCTTTACTGTCTCGACGCTCAGCGAGGCAGTCCGCCCGGCCGACGCAACCGCAGCGCGGACCGCGCGAGGAAGCGGCCAGCCGACCCGGACGCCAGGCCAGCCCCTTCTTTATTCAAGACATTCAGACGCATCGGTGTCGACGTTCGCGGCGCGCCATGCATGCCCTTTACCTGTTCCAAGGAAGCGCGATGCCCTCCCCGCAAGCTTTTATCTCCTCGCAAGCCTCCTCACCCAAGCGCCTGCTGGCCTCCGCCCTCGGCCTGGCCCTGTTGCCGGTGGCGGCGCACGCCGCTGACGCCGACGCGCCCCAGGAAAATCAGGCCAAGAAGCTGGAAGGCGTGAAGGTGGACGCCACCACGGTCAACTCGACCTCGCCCAAATTCACCGCGCCGCTGCTGGATACGCCTCGCGCGGTCACCGTGATCCCGCAGTCGATCATGCAGGAGACCGGTGCGGTCTCCCTGCTCGATGCGCTGCGCACGGTGCCGGGCATTACCTTCGGTGCCGGCGAAGGCGGTAACCCCAATGGTGATCGTCCCTTCATCCGCGGCTTCGATTCGCAAAGCTCGCTGTTCATTGATGGCGTGCGCAGCTCCGGCTCGCAGTCGCGCGAAGTGTTCGACATCGAACAGATCGAAGTGACCAAGGGCCCCAGCTCCGCCTATACCGGCCGCGGCTCCGCCGGCGGCAGCGTGAACCTGGTAACCAAGGCGCCGAAGGCACAGAACTTTGTCAGCGGCAGTGTCGGCGTAGGCACGGATAATTACCGCCGCGGCACGGTCGACTGGAATCAGGTGGTGAACGACGACGTGGCCTTCCGCCTCAACGCGATGGCGCACGAAAACGACATCCCCGATCGCAACGGCCCCGACTTCAGCCGTTGGGGCATCGCCCCGTCGGTCACCTTCGGCATGAAATCCGCCACCAGCGTCACGCTGAGCTACTACCACCTGCAAAGCGACGACACGCCGGACAGCGGCCTGCCGTACAACAACCCCTTCGCGGCCACCAGCCCGAATGCCTACCTCAACGGCAACGGCGAGCCGATCAAGGTGCCGCACGACACTTACTACGGCCTGCTCAAGCGCGATTTCCAGAAGCAGAAGACCGACGTGGGCAGCATTCGCCTGCAGCACGATTTCGGCGGCGGCTGGCTGCTGCGCAACAGCACGGTGTACTCGCGTGTCACCAACGACTACATCTGGACGCAGCCGGACGACAGCCAGGGCAACTTCCTGGTCAACGGCGGCATCTGGCGCCGCAACAACAACCGCATCAGCAGCGTCACCGGGCTGACCAACCAGACCGACCTCACCGGTGAATTCGAGACCGGCTCGATCAAGCACAGCATCGCCACCGGCATCGAGATCAGCAACGAGAAGACCAATCGCAGCAGCTACAACGTCGACCCGGCGAAAAACGCCAGCGATACCCACAACATCGGCTCGATCGTCAACGGTGCCTGCACCGGCAAGTACGGCATCGGTGCAGCGTCCAACTACTGGTGCACTAGCGTACTGAACCCGAATCCGAACGACCCGTGGAGCGGCCAGATCACCGGCGGTCTCAACCCGGTGCGCGTCACCACCGACACGCGCTCGGCCTGGGCCTTCGATACCGCCACGTTGAGCGAGCAATGGCTGCTCAACCTCGGCGTGCGCTTCGACAACTTCCACACGCGCTCCACCAGTGTCACAACCGCCACCAACGCCGTCGCGATACTGAAGAACGACGCCAACTTCTGGAACTACCAGGCCGGCCTGATCTACAAGCCGGTAAGCAACGGCAGCATCTACCTCTCCTACGGCACCTCCTCCAACCCGCCGGGCGTGGATGCCGGCGACGGTGCGGACGCCATCGCACTGAGCAACGCCGACCTCAAGCCAGAAACCAGCCGCAACCTGGAACTGGGCACCAAGTGGGATGTGCTCGACAACCGCGTCTCGCTCACCGCTGCCGTGTTCCGCAGCGAAAAGACCAATGCGCGTGTGGCTCTTACCGGCGTACGCGGCGGCCCGATGGCCAACGTCGGCAAGCAGCGCGTGGACGGCATCGAACTCGGCATCAGCGGCAACATCACCGCGCAGTGGCAGGTATTCGCTGGCTACACCTATCTCGATAGCGAACTGGTGAAGGCCTCGCCGGCCGCCCCGGGCGATCAGGGCAAGCAGTTCCCGAACACCCCGAAAAACAGCGCGACCTTGTGGACCACCTACGCCATCACTCCGGCTCTGACCATCGGCGGCGGCGCGTATTACATGGACAAGGTCTATGGCAACACCGCCAACACCAAGTGGGTGCCCTCGTACACGCGCTTTGATGCGATGGCGTCGTACGAGATCAACCACAACCTCACGCTGCAGCTCAACATCCAGAACCTCACCAACAAGTACTACTTCGACAAGGCTTACGCCGCGCATTACGCCACGGTGGCGCCGGGTCGCTCGGCGATCCTGAGTGCGAACTTCAAGTTTTGAAGGATGCCATCGCTCAAGCGATGGCATGGATGGAACCACGCCGCCCGCTCACCCGGGCGGCGTTCCGTTTATTGATGTATCCGCTTACGCCACGGAACCGAAGTCATGTTGCTGCATATCCCGGACGTCCTGACACCCGCGCAACTGCAGATGTTTCGCGAGAAGCTCGCCGATGCGCCGTGGGCGGATGGCCGCACTACAGCCGGCTACCAATCGGCGCAGGCCAAGAACAACGCGCAGCTCGACGAACAACACCCCATCGCGCGTGAACTCGGCGCCATCGTCACCGACGCCGTCCTGCGCCACCCCACCTTCTTCGCCAGCGCCCTGCCGCGGCACATCTATCCGCCACTGTTCAACCGCTACAGCGGCGGCCAGCACTTCGGCTTCCACGTCGACAACGCGATCCGCTACGACCGCACACGCGAACCCGCGCTGCCAATCCGCACCGATCTCTCCGTCACCCTGTTCCTCGCCGCGCCCGAGGAATACGACGGTGGCGAACTGGTGATCGAAGACAACTTCGGCATCCATAGCATCAAGCTGCCGGCAGGCGACCTCGTGCTCTACCCCGCCAGCAGCCTGCATAGAGTGCAGCCGGTGACGCGCGGCGCGCGCGTGGCATCGTTTTTCTGGATCCAGAGCCTGGTACGCGACGACGCGCAGCGCCGCATCCTGTTCGATCTTGATGTCGCCATCCAGACCCTTACCCAGAACCCGGCAAGCGATCAAAACGCCCTGCTCTCGCTGACCGGCGTGTATCACAACCTTCTGCGGCAATGGGGCGAGAGTTGAACGACGTTGCTGTGATCGAGCTGGATATCGAAGCCATCAACCAGCTGCTGACCAAAGACCCGGCAGCCGCGGCTCAACACCTCACCGATGCCGCACGCAAAGGCCGCCCCGACGCGCAAGCCTGGCTGGCCCAGCTCTACCTCGACGGCCACGGCGTTCCGCGCGACCATGAAGAAGCCCTCTACTGGTTCCAGCGCTCCGCCCACGCCAGCGTGCCGATGGCGATGAACATGCTCGGCCGCTGCTATGAAAACGGCTGGGGCACACCGGCGGACTATCCCCTGGCCGCCGTGTGGTACCAACGCGCCGCCACACACGATCTGGACTGGGCCATCTACAACATGGCGCAGATGTATGCCAACGGGCGTGGCGTGAAGGAGGATCGTGCGGAGGCGTTTCGATGGTTTACCCGCGCGGTGGCCCTGGGGCATGTGCGGGCGATGCACTTTCTTGGGCAGTTTTATGAGTATGGGTGGGAGGTCGATGTGGACCTCCAGCGAGCGTTCGAGCTGTATCGAAAGTCGGCGGAAGGTGGAGACTATCGGGGGATGTGCAGTTGGGCTTCGGTGCTGATGGAGCAGGGGCGTGTCGAAGAAGCTGCCGCGCTTGTCCAGAACGCCATTCCTTTGGCACCGCGGCATTACCTCAACCTATTGCTGGATCAACTCCGACTCTCGCCGCATAGCCAGCTCAGGGCTTTGGCGACAATCAAACCCACCTGATCAACCGCGCGATTTATGTCGGCACGCAGCTACTCTGCACACCTACCGACTGCGATGACACGCTGCCCGATGGGTTCACCGTCAACACAGCTCCTGGCACCACAGTAGTGCTGACACCCGTACCCGTCTGGCCCTTCGGCCTGGAGCAGGTCTCGAACTTTGGCTGCGCGGTGTCAGATCGCAAGGTCTGGCCCTGCGAGCCGAAACTCAGAATAACCTTGTCCAAAGCCTGTATCGAGACACCGTCACGCGCGCCGTTGGAGCGGAGCAGTATGTTCGTAGTCGGCTTAGTGCTGTCGTAGGTGGTATTCGCTACACCGTTGCCGGGCGAGTAGGTATACACCAGCCAGCCGCCTTCATACGCCGTGCCATCGGTTACACAGCTCAAGCCATCCGAGCTCGGACAAATGGAAACGATGCCACCACGCGAGGCTGCCTCGCTACGCGCATAGGCAATATCGGCCAGCAGCGCATTGCTAGCGCCACTCACTTTGTTCCGGCGCAGCATGTCACGAAAGCCCGGCGCAGCAACGATGGCAAGGATCGACGCCACCGCCAGTGCAATCATCAGCTCGACCAGGCTGAAGCCTTCCCGCCCACTGCGTCTCATCTTCATGGCGCTCACCAGCAACTGCCGTTGGTGGTGCTGCCGCTTTGACTCTTCACACCAGCATTATTGATGGTGAGGGTTTTACAGTCGTCTTTGGACTGCGGGCCACCAGCCACGGGGACTGCATTGGCGGTGAAGGCCGTTGCGCTGGAGGCAGGCATGCTGATGGTGTAATACCCCTTATCCGACGTTGTCTGGTTGTATTGGAGCAGAGCCAGCGTCCCGTACGTGTTGTTGGTCGCGTAATAGCGTTCTTGCGCGTTGGCGATACGCAGCAAAATCTCCTGTCCGTCAGCGCGTCTTGCCCGGATGCCATAGCGCAGATACGCCGGCACCGCAAAGGCCGCGAGGATGGCGATGATCCCCACCACGATCATCAATTCGATCAAGGTGAAGCCACTCTGTCGGCGCATATCCATTCCCCCTGCATCGATCATTGTGAAATACCTCGCCATGAGCGTCGGCGCCAAATGGCGTCGTTGATGTTGAAACCGTTGTTGCTACCGGACAATTTCAAGCCAGGGATCAGCACCGAGCCACCACCGACGGTCGCCACCAACGGCACCGTGCCGGTGGTGCGTGGATCGTTAACGCGGCCGCCCACGACATAGATTCCCTTGTTGGGCCAAGCCGCCACGCCCGGGGCCGATATGCCACCGCTCGCTCCACCCGTTGCCGCATTCACCACCATCACCGCGCCCTGAATACTCGCATTGCACGGGTCGTTGGTGCCAGGGATAAGCGTCTGGATCACCACACGCCCAGTATCGAACAAGGCACCAGGGGTTACGACGACACGCTCGCCCGCGGAACTGGTCGACGGACCAAGGTCGAAGTACCAGCCGTTCTTGGACGTAGGCACCGCATTGTCAGTCAGGCCGCGAGCAACGCTCTTTCCGTCATCGGCAGTGGTTTCACTCAGCGTCTGAGCGACCAGCTGAGTGCGTGTCACGATCGAACCAATATCGCGGATGCCGTAGACGGACTGAGTCGCGGCGCTGCCACTGGTGTTATCGCCCACGCCCAGATACTTGCCAGTACCAAATACGATGATGAACTTGTTGGTCGCCGGGTCGGCAAACAGGCGCGGCATGCTGGTGATCGGCTGTGCGCCATCCGTCGCGGGCTGGAACGCAAGTGTCACCACCCACTTCGACGGATCACTCGAAGACAGGTCGTAACGCCATAGATTGCCATCCAAGTCGCCGGCAAACGCCACGTCGTCGATCTGGTCGTCGTTGTAGTCGCCCAGCACCGGAGTGGCCAGGCCGTGACTGAACACAGTACCGCTAACAGTGGAATCGGAAGTCTTGATCTCACGAATCAGCTTGCCGGTCTGCGCGTCGAGTACGAACAACGAGCTGAATTTGTTGGAAGCAGCCGGCGGCGACGTGCAATTTGCCCCTGAGAACGGCGGCTTGGTGCAATCCGGAAAATAACCACCCGGCACCAGCACAACCCACTTGCCGTTGTTGAGTCGACCGATATTGGGCTGCCCGAAGGTATACCCCAGATCGGAGGGCTTGCCACCTGGATTGGTCCCCGAGCCACTCGTCGCAGATGCCACATCGGGTGCGTCAACATTGAATTCCCATAGCACCTTGCTCGCAGCCATCGAGCTTGGATCCGTAATATCCAATGCGTAAATGCCACGGCCGCCCAGCCTCAACCCGCCCACGAGAATCGTATGCCAGCCAGTCGAGGTAGCTACTGGTGATGTGGTGGTGGTACTGAAGAACACATCGCGCGTCACCGGAATGCCGTCGACGGTCGGCATGAACCTGAAATCTGTCTTGTTGGTCAGATTACCGAGATTGGAGTACACCGAGCGTGGCACGTAAGCAAACAGCTCCTTGCCAGCTGTTGCCGACGGAACAGCACCAGTCGTCAGCGACGCATCGAATGCATGCAGCATGCCGTCGTTCGCGCCCACGTAAACTGCCGGTGTTCGTGTCAAGTGATCTTTCACGAAATATTCGTAGCTATGGCAGGTCGAAGGCTTGGGTTTGCCACAGCCATTCGCACTGTAGTCATCCGCAGCCATCGCGGTTTGCTCAGGCGAGCCAGTTGGCCATGTATTGCGGTAACCACTGGCAGGATAGCTGACATACACCGGCTGCGAACCAATGATCGCCCCCAACAGATGCGAGCGCTGGCGGAACGTAGTCGATTCTTTTGAACGGTCGCCGCGAAGATAGTCCAGTCGCGTCTGACCGGTATCGTTGGTGCTATCGACCGAAGTGGGCGAGCCGCTCAACAACGTTTGGGCCGTAGCATCCAAGCTGCTGAAAGTCTTGAAATCGACACCGCCATTGAAGTTTCCGGTGGTGTCCTCAGTGCCCGTAAAGATACTCCGCGTGGTCGGGTCCGTTTTTGTAGCGCTGTCCAAGATCGCACCCGCATCCCAGGCCACGGTGGAAGCGGATCCATCTGTCGGTATCGTGACCGCCTGCAGGGTTCCGGACCAATCCGTCGAGGTATAGCCGGAGCTGAAACCAAGCACGCCTGGAACCAGTACCGCGGAGTTCACCGCACCCGTATTGGCCGGAACACTGCGCGCGCTGATATTGGAAAGAATGGCGCTCAGCTGATCGACAAGGTTCTGCGGATTGCCGGCACTGAAATAGGAGCCACGACTGTTGATCGCGGCATGCCAAGTATCGTCGATACCTGGCGGCGAATTGTTCGCGGGCGTGGTCCAGCCTACATGGCCGGTCGAATTGGTTGCCCCGGTGCGTAGCGCGCAGATGTCGTTAGCGGTTTTCACAGCGCAGTCGACATCATTTGAAAAATTCAGTACGCCCGACACACCGAGAGTGACCATGTACTGCACAAGGTGCGGCCAGTTGGCCGGGTCGTTCTTCGGGTTGAAATACTTCTCCAGGGTGGTCGAGCTCGCTCCGCTCACTACGCCGGTCGACGTATCCGGCATATAAGGCGGCACTATCTTGCCATTGGTCGGATCGTACAGATCCGGCCGCAGATTCTTCGCCCAGTAGTTGAAGGCGATATTGGCCAGGGATGAGGTGTACTTGGTGCCCTGTACATTCCAGAACACCCGCGACTCCGCTGCCGTAGCGGAATAGGTCGTGCCGTCGGGCAAAGTCCCACCGGTCTGGGAATCGATAAATGCGGACGGCAGAGTCGGATTGCCCTCGTTCCAATAGCCGTCCGTCACAACCATGTGGAAGTTCTGGCGGCAGGACAGTTCCATGCCGTTGGCGCCTGAGGCAGTCGGCGGCTGCCAGTAGGGGTCGTGAAGATCACCGGTTGCCCCTGTGTTGCCATTGCCTCTCTGGAAGAACTGTCCCGCACGGATCGTTGAAGCACGAAGCGGCGTACCGCTCGTCGCAGGTACCTGGAAAATCCAGTTGAAGAAGGCACTTCGATAACAGTTGGGAGCGGCTGTAACTGTGCCGGTTTGAATTTCAACGGTGGCCGGATCGACAGCCGAAGCCACGCATGATGGAGAATTGGCATCCATCAGGCTACTGATGATCGTATCGCTCTGCAGACGGAACGTATCCGTGTCGTAAAGGTTCTGCCACGCAACACGGAAGGCACTGCCGTAAGAGCCATCGGACGTTGATGCGCCCAGCTTGCCGAATACGCGCGACAGCGAGCTGCGGGTCATCAGATTACGAGTGCGGTAATAGGCATACCAGTTGGCGAAGTTTTGCCACTGGTTGACGGTGACGCCACTGATGGTTGTGCTCGTATTGGGAACCGCTACCGCCTCCCAATTGGCGCTGCTATAGAGGTTGCCCAGGCCGGCACTAGTCGGGTTCCCATACGAGTCGACAGCAATGGCCGGTGACGACGACTTGTATCGCCAATAGAAAGGGCCTCCGTTCGGATAAGCCGCACCATCGGGTCCCGTGGTCTTTCCATCCATGGGAGAGTTCGTGGAGTTTCCGCACATCCATCGGTTATCGAACGGGCTGGTAGTGGTTACTGTCCACTGCCATGGTTTGCCGCTGGTTTTGCACTTGCCATTCGACTGGAAAGAAGTGCACACGCAGGAGCCCGCGTCATAGGTCGTGGGATCCGACGGACAGGAAGAGCCTGTCTTGGTGGTCGTGTTGGACGTCGCCCCCAAGATGCCAGTCAGGTCTGTCGCTCCCGTCGGATCCGTAGTGCCGTTCGGATTGTTTCTGTAGCCACCTGTACTCGCCAGCGTCTTCTGATTGAACGGCCGATTCACACCAATGCCATCCAGAGGAACCACTTTTAACGTCGCATCGGCATTGGGAAAGGAACTGCCATCCGCCTTCATCGGCGGCAGGTACAACACATTCGGGTTGTAGTACACACCATTCATGGTGTGCGAGCGGATGTCCGTCTTGTCCGTAATACGTGGATCGATCACACCGGCGCAACGCCATGCATCGGTATCGCTGTCGTCCCAATTATTGCCGTCAAATGGGCGGGTATCCCCCATGAAGTTGCTGGCCATCGATCCCGAGTCGTCGAAGGTCACGGCAATATTGGGCGCCACGCCCTGGGTGAGATTCGGCGGTGTGGGACTGAGCTCGACGGCGCCAACAGGCACGGAGCTGGACGAGGCCGGTGCTGTGCTCGACGCAGCGGGGGCCCCCGCCAGCAGGCCGGCAACCCACAGCGGCGACAGCGGCGCATCGGCGGTTGCCTCGACGGGAACCGGCAGGCCACCCATCAGCGTCAGGCCGAGGCAAACAACGAAAACACCGCTACCGCTGGAAAGGAAACGACGGATACGCATGGCGTAGTGGCTCCGGTTCAATTGCTCTTGGCGGCGAACGTGCTTTCCTGCACGCGCACCGTGTTCTGGTCGCCACCCGTCGCGCGGGCGGTAATGCGATAGACGTGCCGGCTGGTGCTGCCGGCACCGCCGCCACCGCTTCCGGTGGCACCCGATTCGTGCAGACCTCCGCTGACTCCGGGCGGCAGCTCCACGCCCATGTCCTCGATCATGTAGAGCGGGTTCTTGGCCAGTTTCGCGGTCGGCTGGCCAGTAGGCGGCGAGGTGTAGTCGGTGTTGCCGTCCGCACCGCTGTAGGTAGCGGCGCCCGCAGTCACCCAAGTGCCGCTATTGCGGAACTTGGTCACTGTGCCGGAATTGCCATAGAGCGCGGAGTTGCTCGGGTCGTAGCGATAGCAGCTGCCGGAAAGCACGCCACTGCCGCACAGCAGCGGCGTCGCAACTAGATTGGTGGTGCTGGTCCAGAGTTTCCACTCGACGCCGCGAAGGGTGGTCTCAGCACCCATGTCCGCCTGCCCCGCATTGCGCAGGCCGCCGGCCATGCGCTCCTGCAATAGGGACCGGCCCGATGCGCCGATCGCCAGGATGGTCAGCAGGATCAGAAAGATCAGCGCCACCATCAGCACCACGCCTCGCTGCTGAAGCATGCGCGGGCTTCTTGAATGTAGGCGGGCATCACTCATAACGAACTCCGTTGACTCGCTTGACGCATGTGCATGGGCACACGCGTCACGGATTGAAATTGCGTACGGAAACCACTGCGGTAAATTCGCGGCGGATCATTGGATCAACAAAGCCCTGGTCGCTCGGTTTAATGGTGTGGGCCGATGGAGCGACTGGGGTAGTCTTGCCGTCGATGCCGTAGGTATAAGCCAGCTCGTTCGCGGTCAGCGTGTACAGCGGCACCTGGCCGTCGATAACAAGGTTCAGCTCAATGCTGGAAACCGCGCGCCAAAGGCAGCCCGCTGACGTAATCGCATTGAGCTCGCCCGGGGGACACGTGATGCCGGTCGCGCTGTCTACAGCGTCGGCCGTCAGATAACGGATCCGGCCGTTGATGTCCTGGACGCCGTAGCGAAAATCCAGCCGCTCGACGCCCCGTACCAACTCGTCTTCGGAGCCCCCCGGATTGGGGGTAGTACCGTCCTTCTTAAACGCGCCGCCATTGACGCGGCGCATGAGCGCTCCGGTTTTTTGGCCGTTACCGTTGTCAACGACTTTTACGTAATAGGTAACTGTCTGGTAGTCGCGATTGAAATCGAACAGCTTGGGTGCCGACAAAGGCTGCTGCGGAGATGGCGGATCGAAGTTGTTCGCACTGTCCGGAGTCAGGGTGGCCGTGCCGCTCTTGGTCACCGCGAAGATCTGCGCATTCGAGCAGTCGGCCAGCATGGCCATGTCGCCCGAGGCGAAATCGCTCGCAGGCGGCTCGCCAACCGAACTGGCCGGCGCGAGCGTGATACTGGTGATGACGGCACCGGTGGATGCGGCGGTGGCGATCGACGTACCACCATTACCGATAGCCCAGCCCCGTGAGGAGTTCACGTAACGCACCGTGATCACATCGGTGCCTTTCACGCGATCATTCACATTGGTGCTCATCGGCGGGATGCCGCTGACCGTGCTGTGCGGGTCGTCCGGAGTACACGCAGTGGCGCTGCACTCATAACCACGCATGGAGAGGAATGAAGGAAACGAATAGTCCGCGGTAGGTACGCTGGGATAGGTATTGCTCCCGCTTGTGGCGCCCCAGCCGGTGGTCACATCGGCTATCGCCGGTATCACATTTTTGGCATAGACCTTAGGCGTACGGAGGCCATCCAGATACACCTGCGAAGCCGCAGCTGGCCTGGCTACGCCACCGGAATTGGTGCAGTACTGCCCGTTGGCCATGCTCAGATCCTGCTTGAGCCGGGTCACCGCGAAACGCCCTTCCTCCTGCAGGCGCGCCAGCTGAGTCTGCGCGCGATTGCTACTGGAGGTCGACATGAAAATGGTGATGACGCCAGCCGCCACAATGAGGCCAAGCACCATCGCCACCATCAGCTCGATGAGTGTCAGGCCGGATTGGCGGTGACAGCGATCTGCGAATGCATGCTTGCAAGTCATCACGGCTGGAATTTCCAATCAAAGGTTTGCTGTTGGACGTCAGCGGGCACCGTGCCGTCGGCGTTCTTTCTTCCCATGGCTTGCTGTTCATCCCACTGAATGCGCATGGAGCAATCGCCGCCGTATGGCGGGCGCATACCGACCTGCCCCGGAGCGGCAGGAACAGCAGCGGTGGCTCCTGATGCTGGTGTACCTAAGGTCCAGCCAGCCGGCGTAAAGCCCGCTTTGCTCGCATCACAACTGATGCTGGCTTTTACGTTCGGCAAAAAGGTTTTGAGCTGGCTACTCCACGCACGCTGGTCCGAGGCAGCCAATGCATCCGGTGTGCAACCCGAACTGCAATCATTATTGGCCGCCGTACTGGCGCTGACCGGATAGCTGGTGGAGTCGTAATTGCCGCTCCACACACCTACCGGATTCGCACTCATGCGATCGGCCATGGTGCTGGCCAGGAAGGTGACCTGGGTGCGCTGATAAGCGGCGTGGTTGGAACGGGTGGCCATGACCATCAGGCCGGCCAGACCGATCAGGCCGATGCTGAAGATCAAGACAGCCATCAGCACTTCGATCAGCGAAACACCTCGCTGACGCGACAAACGTTGCATGCGGATTCTCCCCGTTACCCTGTCCATACTCTCCGGCGACCGCGAGGTACCTACTAGTCCAAAGCCGACAAGTGGTGGGAATCTGCCGACAAGCGGCGTCGCTGAAAATCAGAAATTGCGCGCCATCGCAGCAGGAACGAGAACCCCGTCGCAGACCTTGCCAGCAGCCATTCCGGCTTCAAGCCGTTCGCTGCTCCTCGTGAAATCCGCCCTTCCCTAGGCATTGACGCCCACTGAGCGGATAATTGCCGACCCACTTCACAGACAAACGGCGGCACGATGTTCGTACCAGGCCAACGATGGATCTCCACCGCCGAACCCGAACTGGGCCTCGGCACCGTGCTGCGGGTGGAGGGTCGGGGGGTGCAGGTACTGTTCGCCAAGGCCGGTGTGCTGCGCCCTTATGCGATGGACTCGGCGCCGCTGGTGCGCGCCGAATTCCGCGCCGGGCAACGGGTAGCGGGCAAGGGCCTCGCCTTTCTGGTTGAGCGGGTAGAGATTAAGGACGATCTACTGATCTACCGCGGCGAGGGCCGCGAGCTGCACGAAGGGCAGCTGGACGATGAGCAGAGCGTTAGCCAGGCCGATGACCGCCTGGTCGGCGGGCGTACCGATCCGGTGGCGCAGTTCGATCTCCGTATTGAGGGCCTGCAGCGCCGTGCCGACGCGCGCCGTTCGCCGGCCTGGGGTCTGGGTGCCGCCCGTATCGGTCTGGTACCGCATCAGTTGCGCGTGGCGGGTATCGCTTCCGCGCGCCGCCCGCCACGCGTGCTGCTGGCGGATGAGGTGGGTCTGGGCAAGACCATCGAGGCCGGCATGATCCTTGCCCGCCAGCTCGCCACCGGCCGCGCGCAACGCGCGCTGGTGCTGCTCCCGGATACCTTGGTGTATCAGTGGTTCGTGGAGCTGCTGCGCCGCTTCAACCTCAGCTTTGCCATCTACGACGAAGAGCGCTGCGAGGCGCTGGAGCAATCCGGCGACGGGCGCAATCCGTTCGAAGACGAACAATTGGTGATCGCCGATTTCGGCTTCCTCGAGCAACATCCCAAGCGCGCCGAGCAACTGCTGCAGGCCCCGTGGGACTTGCTGGTGGTGGACGAAGCGCATCACCTAGCCTGGACACAGGAGGCAGCCAGCCCGCGCTACACGCTGGTCGAAGGGCTCGCCGCCGTGACGCCTGGCGTGATCCTGCTCACCGCGACACCGGAGCAGCTGGGTCGCAGCGGCCATTTCGCCCGCCTGCGCCTGCTCGATCCGCAGCGCTACCACGACCTCAATACCTACTTGGCCGAGTCGGACACCTTCCAGAACCTGTCGAAGATCGCCGACCGCCTGCTCGATGGCAAGCCGCTGGAGGAAAGCCAGCTCGCGACGCTGCACGTTGCTTTTGCCGGCGATGAATCGCTGCAGGCGCGACTGGCCGACACCACCAAGCCTGACAACGCGCGCGAGCTGATCGCCGCGCTGATCGATCGCCACGGCACCGGCCGTGCGATGTTCCGCAACCGTCGCGCCGGCATCGGTGGCTTTCCCAAGCGTTTGCCAGTGTGGCATGTGCTGGATGCAGGCGTACTCAGCGACGATGGTCGCCAGGCGCTGCTTGCGGAGTTCCATGCCGATATCCAACAGCCCGCGCCGGCGCTGGAGCTCGACTACAACGCCGACCCGCGCCTCGACGCCCTGGTGACCCTGCTCGACGCACATCCGCAGGACAAGTTCCTTCTGATCTGCCGTAGCCAGGCCAAGGTGCTGGCGCTAGAAGAAGCGCTGCGCACCAAGAGCGGCGTCGGCCTGGCGCGTTTCCACGAAGGCCTCGGCATCGTGCAGCGCGACCGCAACGCCGCCTATTTCGCGCAGCCCGATGGCGCGCGCCTGCTGCTGTGCTCCGAGATCGGCTCCGAAGGCCGCAACTTCCAGTTCGCCCATCGCCTGGTGTTGTGGGATCTGCCGCTCGACCCGGATCTGCTCGAACAGCGTATCGGCCGCCTCGACCGCATCGGTCAGAAGCACGACATCAGCATCCATATCCTGGCCGTTGCCGACAGCGCACAGCATGTACTCGCACGCTGGTACGACGAAGGCGTGGACGCATTCCGCATCAGCCCGGCCGACGGCCGCGAACTGCTGCGCCGCTATGGCGAACCGCTCGCACGCCTCGCCGATCAGCACGCGCGCGGCGACGACAACCGCGATCAGGAACTCGACGTACTGCTGGCCGAAACCCGCGCCAGCCACGAGGAAATGGCCGAGCTGATCCGTGCCGGCCGCGATCACCTGCTCGAACTCGCCGCCAGCCGTGATCTGCACGCCGACGAATTGCAGCAAGCGTTCGCTCGCGAAGAGAACGACCTTGGCCGCGACACCTTCGTGCAGCGTGTGTTGGAACAGTTCGGCATCCACGCCGAGGAACTCGGCGGCAAAGTGTTGCTGCTCGACCCACAATACCTCTCCACCGACGCCCTGCCTGGCTTCGCCGAAGGCCCCGTCGCCGTGACCTTCGCGCGCGACACAGCACTCGCCCGCGAAGACTTGCCGCTGCTGCGCATGGATCACCCCATGGTTGCCGGCGCACTCGACCTTGCGCTGTCGGGTGAACAAGGCAACGCCGCCTTCATGGTCGACGACGCCCTGCCGCCACGCACCGCCCTGCTGCAATCGGTCTATGTGCTCGAGTGCGTGGCCGACCGCAAGCTCGACGCGGAACGCTTCCTGCCCTCCTTGCCCATCGTCGTCACCATCGACACCAAACTCGCCGAACGCGCCGACTTCCAGCCCAGCGACATCGCCCTGCGCAAAGCCGCCGACCGCAATATCGAAGTCGCCCGCTACCGCAAATTCCTCGCCAAGCTCGTGCCGCCGATGCTCGAAAAAGCCGAAGCCGCCGCTGCTCTACGCGCCCAGACCCACATCGCCGACGCCATCGCCCACGCGACCGACACCCTAGACGCCGACCTCTCGCGCTTGCTCGCCCTGCGCGCGGTAAACCCATCCATCAGCGATGCGGAAATCACCGCCGTGACCGACGAACGCACCGCGCTGCTTGCAGCGTTGCCGCAATCGCGGCTGCGACTGGATGCGGTGCGATTTGTGGTGAGCGCGGATTTCCTCGCGCTGCGCTAAAGCAAAAAATTCCACTGCGTAGCAACGTTATCCCGAGCACCCACCCCTCACCCCAACCCTCTCCCCGGAGGGGGGAGGGAGATGTTGCGTTTCGTCGAGAGATAGCCGAAGGGCCGGAAGAAAAGTATCCCGACGCCTGACCCTGGAAAAGGCACAGCTACAGAGCGCACCACCTGCTCTTAGGCCATTTCTCTTTGGTTACTTTCTCTTTGGGCCAGCAAAGAGAAAGTGACCCGGACCGCGGCAGCGGTTCGGAAGCCCGCGGCAGGCGAGCCAGGGCACGCAGGCGCCAAAACCAAGCGACAACGCCACAGGATGACCAGCTTCGCTGTTGTGAAGCGCCTCCGGCCTGCGCCGGAATGACGAGTAGGAAGAAACGGCGCAAGGGCCGAACCTTCACCCCAGCCCTTTCCCGAAAGGAGAGGGAGACAAAGACTCACACCGGCGCTACATCCGCCCCCACCAAACTCATCCGCTTTCCCACCCCAAACACCCGATACCCCAAACTCAACACCACCACCCACATCACACCCACATACAACGCAACCCGCGTATCCGCCCCATACCCCAGCATAAACACCACAAACGCCAGGAACAGCAGACACACCACACTACTCAACGGCCACACACGCAACGGAAACGCCGTCGCCGCATACTTCCGCCGGAAGCTGTAATGCGCGATCAACACCATCGCCCAGGTCCACACCGTATTGAACGCGAGGATCGACATCATCATCGCGAAGATGCGCTCCGGCACCAGGTAATTCAGCAACACCCCAAAGATCAGGCAGGCCAGGGTCACCAGCACGCCGCGCACCGGCACGCCATTCGCACTCACCTTACTCAGCATCGCCGGTGCCTGTCCCTTGGTGGAAAGGCTGTACAGCATGCGGCTGCCGCTGAAAGTCGTGCTGTTGAAACCGGACAGCGCGGCAGTGATCACCACGAAGTTGATCACGCCCGCCGCCTGCGAAATGCCCAGCTTGGCGAAAGTGCTCACGAACGGGCTGCCCTGCGTGCCCAGCTGATTCCACGGGTAGATCGCCATGATCACGAACAGCGCGCCGACGTAAAAAATCAGGATGCGCCACAACACCGAGTTCACCGCGCGCGGAATGGTGCGCTCCGGCTGAGAAGCTTCACCCGCCGCCATGCCGATGGTCTCGATACCGCCGAAGGCGAATACCACCACCGGCAGCGCCAGCACCATGCCGGTCACTCCATGGGGAAACCAGCCGCCGTGCTGCCACAGATTGCCCAGCCCCACCGGCTGGCCGCTGTTGCCCCAGCCCAGCCAGATCATGCCGGCGCCGCCGAGGATCATCAGCACCACGGTCACCACTTTGATCATGGTGAACCAGAATTCCATCTCGCCGTAGACCTTCACCGCCATCAGGTTCAGCGCTCCGATCATGGCGACGCTGCCGAACACCCAGATCCATTGCGGCAGGTCGGGAAACCATTGCTTCATGTAGATGCCCACGGCCGTGCTTTCGGCCATGCCGACGCCCACCATCAGGATCCAGTAGTTCCAGCCGGTGAGATAACCGGCGAACGGCCCGAGGTAACGGTGCGCATAGGTACTGAAGGAACCCGCCACCGGGTCATGCACCGCCATCTCGCCCAGCGCGCGCATGATGATGAAGATCATCACGCCACCGAACAGGTAAGCGAACAGCACCGACGGTCCAGCCATGTTGATCGCGTTGGCCGAACCGAGGAACAGACCGGCGCCGATCGCCATGCCCAGTGCCATGAAGGTGATATGGCGCGGCGTAAGCCGGCGCTGAAGGTGCTGGGACATGCGAGGGACCGCTGGGAGGAAAGTGATCAGCGCAACAGACGGCGCTGCGGCTTGATGGGAAATTTGCCGCGCCAGTATTGGATCAACACGAAGCCGCCCAACATGCCGCCGAGATGCGCGAAGTGAGCGATGCCGGGCATCCAGCCGGTCACGCCGGAGGTGAGCTCCAGCAGCGCATAGCCCGTCACGAACAGCCAGGCCGGTATCGCGATCGGAATCGGAAAGACGATCAGCTTCTCGCGCGGGTACATCATGCCGAAGGCCAGCAGCAGGCCGAAGATCGCGCCGGAGGCGCCCACCGTCGGCGTCTCGAAATCCATCAGGAAGTAGCGCAGCACGATCAGCTGCAGCAGCGAGGCGGTGATCAGGCAGACGAAGTAGTAGATGGTGAAGTTGCGCGCGCCAAACAGGCGCTCGATCTGTCCGCCGAACATGTACAAGGCGAACATGTTGAACAGGATGTGCGGCCAGCCGCCATGCATGAAGCCGTTGGTGACCACCTGCCACGGTTCGAAGTAACCGCTGCCCAGCGGCCAAAGCGCGAACAGCACCTCCAGTGAAGGCATCACCAGCTGCAGCAGGAAGACGACAACGTTGGCAATCAACAGGTTACGGGTAACCGGGGGAAGGTCGAATGGCATGGCGGATTCCGGGCAATCTGGGCAAGGGTAGCTGTTGGCGACCCGGCCTGCCATGCATGCCCGAACCCGGCTCGGACACCCTGCGACAATTCGACGCATGACGCCGTAGGAACCTTCGCAAAGCCCGCCAGGATGCAATCTATCCGGCCGCCCCCACGGCCGAACGCAACGAACGGCATAACGAATGGTTGACATCATTCGCGATGAATGGAACAAATAGACATCCATACCGCCAATTCATTACGCGGTATCTGTCCACGCAGGAACACACCACGTCGTGATCATCCAGGGTTTCAGCACTGTCATGAGCAACATGCATCGCTTCAAGGCGATGTGTTGTTGCTGTTGTTGACCGTCGCCTGAGAAACCCATGCGGACCGCTCCGGTCCGCGATCGACGAGCCAGGCCCTCTCTCGCGGGCCCGCGCACACTGGATATCACGATGCTTTCCCTGCCCTCCCTCCATTCGCATAGCCGCCACGTCCACGCCGTCAACGGCGTGGACTGCTGTTGTCGCTGTCGAATGTGTCGCATCGGCTGACCCCGCAGCCTTAGGCGTTACCCCGCGCCGCCTCTGACGCCGTCCCCACGGTGTTTCCCCAAGCAGCTCCCCCGCTGCATCCCCTGCGCTTTCCCACCCTGGCGTCTTTGCCGGGAGGGACGCGTCTACCGGAATGCCCATCGTCATGTTCAAGCCAAGCCTGCTCCCGCTCGCCATCGCCACCGTGCTGGCGGCCTCCGCACTTCACGCCGAAGACGCCGACAAGAAACCGACCCAGCTCGAGGCGGTCACCGTCACCGGCTCCAACATCAAGACCACCGACACCGAAGGTCCCAGCCCGGTGCAGGTGATCAGCGCCGACCAGATCAAAGTCAGTGGCAAGACCACCCTACCCGATGTGCTGCGCTCGATCTCCGCCAATAGCGGCAACAGCGTCAACGAACAGCTCACCGGCAGCTTCTCCGCCGGCACCGCGGGCATTTCGCTGCGCGGCCTGGGTCAGAAGAACACGCTGGTGCTGGTGGATGGTAAGCGGGTGGCGAACTACGCCACCGCCTATGAATTGCAGGACACCTTTGTCGATCTCAACGCACTGCCGCTCGCCGCCGTGGAGCGCATCGAGGTGTTGAAGGACGGCGCTTCCGCAGTGTACGGCTCCGATGCCATCGCTGGTGTGGTCAACATCATCCTCAAGCAGAACTACCAGGGCGCCGAAGCTGGCGTGAGCATCGGCGGCAGCACCGAAGGTACGGGCCAAACCTCCAATAACTTCCACCTGCTGCTCGGCCATGGCGATGTGAAGAAGGACGGCTACAACGTGTTCTTTGCGCTCGACGGCACGCGCAGCAGTCAGTTGAATCAGGACGATGTGCGCTGGCTGCGCGACAACGATTTCCGCGACATGCCGGGCGGCCGCCTGAACTGGGTGCCGACCAACTACTACAACAATGATCCCAACCAGGGTTTCGCTAACGCTGTCGGCCCGGTGCGTAAAGTGCCCTACGGTGCGATCACGCCTGGCAAGTCCGGCGACACCTGGGCCTACAACCCGGCGCAATACACCTCGCTGATTCCGGGCGTGGAGCGCTATCACGCGGTGCTGCGCGCCACGGTGAAACTCACCGACAACTTCGACGCCTACGGCGAAGCGATCTACAGCCGCAGCCACGCCGCCTTTGTGTTCAGTGCGCCGCTGGCCATCGGCAGCGGCCTGCGTGCGTGGGACAACGCCAACCAGAAACTGGTCAATATCGACACCACGCTGCCCGTGGGCAATCCGGCCAATCCCCACGGCGTGCCCGCACCGGTAAACACCAACCTGTGGGACGTGGGTCAGCGCAACAAGCGCGACCGCACCATCTTCACCCGCTTCCTCGGCGGCGTGAAAGGACACACGGGCGGCTGGGATTGGGATGTTTCGGCGGAGCATTCGGAAAGCAGTCTGAAGGAGTACGTGACCAACTTCGGCAACCGCTATGCATTCCAGTCCCTGCTCGCCAGCGGAGGCTACGACTTCGCGGCGAACGGCAATCCGGCGGCGGCCACCGATGCATTGCGACTCGCTACGACGCGTCCAGCGGTATCGCGGCTGACGGCGGTGAACGCTACCACCAGCACACAGCTATTCGATCTTCCGGCGGGCGCGGTGGGTTTCGCGGCGGGCTATGAGTTCCGCAACGAATCGATCAACTCACGCACCTCCGAAGCGGTACTGTCCGGCAGCGAACTGCGCCCGGCCATCGACATCATCCGCGGCTCGCGCGATGTGCACGCCGGCTATGCCGAGTTCAATGTGCCGATTCTCAGCACGCTGGAAGCCGGCATTGCGGGACGGCTGGATCACTACAGCGATTTCGGCAATGCCTTTGCGCCGAAATTCAGCCTGCGCTACCAGCCGCTGGACTGGCTGCTGTTGCGCGGCTCGTACTCGCGCGGCTTCCGCGCGCCATCGCTGCCGGAAATCACCCACAGCACCGCCGTGAGCTACAGCACCGTAGTCGATCCGTACGATCCGATCACGCCCGGCCAGCGACGCGGCTACACCGATGTGTTCGCCGCCAATCCCAAGCTGCGACCGGAACGTTCGGAGAACTACAACGCGGGATTCGTGATTTCGCCCAGCGCCGATACCAGCGTAGGCATCGACTACTACCACATCGTGCAGCACGGCATCATCGGGCCTGATGACGATGCCACACTGGTACTGCGCAAGGACCCGCGCGTTCAGCGCGATGCGCAGGGACGCATCAGCATCATCACCAATCAGTACAAGAACCAGCAGAGCCTGACCACCGACGGCGTCGATATCGATGTCCGCCAGGCACTGCACACTTCGCGCTACGGCGACTTCATCCTCAACGGCAGCTGGACGCGCTTGCTCAAGTACAGCCAGCCGCTGGTGGCGGGCGACGCGCCGATCAACGGCGCAGGCACCAACATTTTCGGCTCATTGCCGAAATGGCGCGGCACCACCGGCCTGACCTGGACTCTGGGCGACTTTGCAAGCACGCTGACCTGGTATTACGTGGGTGGCTACAAGCAGAACCCGGAGAACCGCCTGAGTGCGGCCTATCCGGAGCGGGTGAAAAACTGGAGCACCTTTGATCTGTCGGTGGCCTATACCGGTATCGCGCACACCACGCTCACGCTAGCGATACAGAACCTGCAGAACCGGCGCCCGCCATGGGATCCGTCCCACACCTACTACGACATCACCCAGGCTGATCCCCGCGGCCGCTACGCCTATGTCGGCGTGAACTACACCTTCTGATCCACCGGCACGGATCGCGAGACCCGCCCGCCACCCCACACCGGAACTCATCCATGGAACATCGATCCGCATCGCGCGGCGGCACCCTGCTGCGCACATCACTCTGGCTCGGCCTGTTCGCCACGCTCGGAAGTCACGCCGCCGACACCAAGAACAGCAAGACGCTGGAACAGGTCACCGTCACCGGCTCGCGCATTCCGCGTGTCGACGTCGAAGGCCCGACACCGGTCATCACCATCAGTGCATCGGATATCGAGGCACGTGGTTTTCGCAGCATGTACGACGCGCTCAATGCGCTCACGCAGAACACTGGCATGACCCAGGGCGAAGACTTCGGCAACACCTTCACGCCTGCCGCCAACACCATCAATCTGCGCGGACTCGGCCCCAATCACACGCTAGTGCTGGTCAACGGTCGCCGCGTCGCAGACTACCCGGTGGCTTACGACGGCTCGGTGAATTTCGTGAACCTGGCCAACATCCCCGCCGTGATGATCGACCGCATTGAAGTACTGACCGGCGGTGCATCGGCGGTGTATGGCTCGGACGCCATCGCCGGCGTGGTCAATGTGATCCTCAAGAAGAAGGCCAAGGGCGTGGACGTGGATCTGCGCGTTGGCAGCACACAAGGCGGTGGCGGCTCCAACCAGCGCCTGCAGATTGGCGGCGGACATAGCTGGGGCAAGCTGGATGCGGTGTTCGGCGTAGAGCTTACGCATCGCGAGCCCATCTGGGGCACGGACCGGAGCTTTATGGATTCGCTCGCGCGCGATCCCAGCCTCAACGGCCGGTCCACGCAACCAACCGCTGTGTTCTATCGGCGCGACATGAACACGGGCAAGTACATCGACCCGGGTGCATCGACCTGCGATGGGCTGAGCAATCTTTATAGCGGCACTGTGCGCCGCGCCTACAACCCGCGCCTCGGCTATTACTGCGGCAGCGACCGCGCACCACCGACGTTCTGGACGGTGCAGACGCAGCAGCGCAATGTCAACGCTTACACCGGCCTGCACTACAAGCTCAACGATGACACCGAACTGTTCGGTGATTTCATGCTGGGCGTGGACAAGATCCGCAATACCACGCGCGCACCGAGCTGGACGTCGCTGGCGGCGAGCAACAGCTATTTCATCAACGGCACCACCGGCAACCCGGAGCGCTGGTACCGGCGGTTGTCACCGGAGGAAATCGGCGGCCGTACGCAGGCCGGTACGCGCTTCTTCGAACGCTCGTGGAACGCCACCGTCGGCGCGCGCGGCACGATCGGCGATGGCTGGCAGTACGAGGCCGCGTATAACCGCTCCGAGTACGACAACACCACCACGCGACGCGCCTTCCTCAGCGGTCTGGACGAATATTTCCTCGGGCCACGCACCGGCACCGCCAACGGCGTGGCCGTCTATACGCCCGACGCGACCCGACTCTATCAGCCGCTCAATCCAGCCAGCTGGGACCAGTTGACCGACACTTATGCCAGTCACAACAGTGCATGGGTGCAGACGCTGAGCCTGAGCGCCAATCACAGCGATCTGTTTGCGTTGCCGGGGGGCTCGGCGGGATTCGCCGGTGTGATCGAGGCCGGCAGCCAGGGCTATCGCAACACGCCGGATGCGCGTCTGGCGCAAGGGGTGTTCTGGAACAACAGCGGCAGCCTGCCTTCCAGCGGCAAGCGTGATCGCTACGCCATCGGCGCCGAGCTGAGTCTGCCCTTGCAGAACAAGTTGATTGCCACCCTGGCCGGACGCTACGACAGCTACAGCTACGCAGGGCGCCGCGACCACAAGGCCACCTGGAGCGCGGGCCTGGAATATCGTCCGATCGACTCGCTGCTGTTGCGCGGCAACTATGCCACCAGCTTCCGCGCGCCGGACATGAACTACATCTTCGCCAGCGCCACCAACGGCTACATCCCGGGGCTGACTGACTACTGCCGCTGCCGTGTGGCCGGCCAAGCCTTTGGCAACTGCGACTTCGCCAATCAGAGCATCAACTACACCAGCTATGGCAGCAACAAACTGAAGGCAGAGAATGGCCGCTCCTATAGTTACGGCGTGGTTTGGTCGCCGAGCCAGCAGCTGGATGTTTCGGTGGACTACTACAACGTGCGCATCGACAACGAGGTGACCAACCTCAGCGCCGATGGTGTGCTGCGCGACGAAGCCGATTGCCGCCTTGGTCGGACGCAGGCGGGACAAGCCGTGGACATCACTTCACCGCAATGCCAGGCCACGCTTGCACGGGTACAACGCAATGCGGCAAACGCGGTCGATCCGCTCACCGCCACGCGCATCTACGTCAACCCGATCAACGCGGCCACCGAACGCACCAGCGGCATCGATGCCAGCGGCAATCTGCGCTGGGACATGCAACGGGCCGGCGATTTCGCGCTGCGCCTGAATTACACGCTGGTGCTTACCCACGAGTACCAGCAATTCCCGGGTGGTGTGGTGCTGAACCTGCGCGACGGTGCTGGCCAGAGCGATTCGGGCAGCACCTTCGAGTGGCGCAGCAAGATCAACGGCAGCCTGAGCTGGCACTACCGCGACGTCACCACCACGCTGTATGGCATCCGCTACGGCAGCCTGATGAATGCCGACCAGAGTGGACGCATCGCGCCCTACTTCCGCTACAACGCTAGCGTGGCATGGCGCATCAATGACCGCGCCAGTGTGTCGCTGATCGTCAACAACCTTCTGGATAAGGCGCCGCCGCGCGACCGTACCGGCAGTGGCTGGCCGTTCTATCCGGTCGGCAACTACGACCCGTATGGGCGCCAATGGTGGATCGAAGCGAGCTATCACTTCGGCGCACATTGAATCCCTACGCAGGCGCATGTCTTCGCCGGCTGACACCGCAGAAACTTGCGCGTTTCCAGCCGGCGAAGACGCGGTTACATTCCGCCTCCAGCCCAGCTGTAGCGGGAATGCGGAATGCGCCGGTTTTTGTCGATCATCGTCATGTGTGTCGTGCTGGCCGCGTGCCAGCACCACCAGGCCAATTCGCGCGACGGCGACAACTCCGCATCCGCTCATTTCTCGCCCGGCATCATGCCGGCCGATCTGGCCGCCCATATCAAGGTGCTGACCTCGCCCGGCTATCGCGATCGCTCGCCCGGCAGCGAAGGCGAACGCCGCACCGTGACGTATCTGATCGAGCAGTTCCAGCGTATCGGCCTGCAACCCGCCAATAGCGGCAACTGGGTCCAGTACGTGCCGTATGTCGCCAGTACCGTGCAGCACCCGCAGCAGGTAAAGCTCGCCATCGCCGGCGGCAAGGCGCTGCTCGAGTTCGCGTTCGGCGACGAGATGGTGGTGAACTCGCCCGCCAACCAGGAACACGCCGCCCTCCACGATTCGCCCATTGTCTTCGTCGGCTACGGCGTCGATGCGCCCGAGCAGCAGTGGAACGATTACGCCGGTGTCGACCTCAAGGGCAAGACGGTGGTGGTGCTGTCCAACGATCCCGGCTGGGGTAGCCAGGACCCGCAGCTGTTCAAGGGCCGCACGCCGACCAACTACGGCCGCTGGACCTACAAGGTCGAGCAGGCCGCATTGCATGGTGCGGCTGCGGCCTTCGTGGTGCACGACGCAGCCGCTTCGGGCTATGCCTGGCACAAGGTAAAGGACCGCTGGGGCGGCGCCTGGTACAACCCTCCGGGCCGGGCCGGGCAGTCGCCCAGCCTTCCCATCGCCGGGTGGCTGACAACTGAAGCCGCACGCAAGCTGTTCGCCAGTGCCGGGGCGGATTTCGATGCGCTGGCTAAGGCCGCGTATCAGCGTGGCTTCAAACCGGTAGCGCTCGACGCCACCGCCAGCGTCGCCATCAACAGCAGCGTGGTGCACGGCCAGTCGCAGAACGTGATCGCCAAGATGCCGGGAAGCAAACACGACGACGAGGCGGTGATCTACTCGACGCACTGGGATCAACCGGAGGAGCAGGACAGCCAGGCTGTGCATAGCCTGGTCGACAGCGCCGCCGGCCTCGCCGGGCTGCTCGAAATGGCGGAGGCGTTCGCGCACCGCGCACCCAAGCCGCATCGCAGCGTGCTGTTCCTGGCGCTGACCATGGAGGAGTCGGGCCTGCTCGGCTCGCACTACTACGTCGAACATCCTGTGGTGGCGCTGGATCGCACTGTCGCCGACATCAATATGGATGCCTTGCCGGAACTCGGGCCCAGCCACGATGTAGCAGTGGTGGGCTATGGGCAATCGCAACTGGACGACTATCTTGCCGACGCAGTACGCGCGCAGCACCGCAACGTGACGCCGGACGATGCCGAGATCCAGGGCCTGTTCTACCGCTCCGACCAACTCAGCTTTGCGAGCCACGGCGTGCCGGTGCTG
The DNA here is from genome assembly GCF_900114495.1 of Dyella sp. OK004. Lineage (GTDB taxonomy): Bacteria > Pseudomonadota > Gammaproteobacteria > Xanthomonadales > Rhodanobacteraceae > Dyella_D. The sequence continues at coordinate 647,668 of NZ_FOZI01000002.1, forward strand.
TATGCGCGTTCGGGCTTGAACCTGGTGACTGGCGGCCTCGCGTTGGGTCGCAAGCGCTTTGGCGAATACCTCGGCCTTAGCGACAACCCGCCAGCGTCCGCCAGCGATCCACAGTGGGACTTGCGCGGCGTGGCGGAAGACCTGCGCGCACTGTTCATGGTCGGCGGCAAGTTGTCGATGGAGACGCCCTATCCACAGTGGAAGCCGGAGGCGAATTTCCAGCGGCCGGCGAGCATGCGTTAGCCGCGACACTTCCACTGCTTTAATTTCATGCTGAGCAAGCCGTCACGCGCATCCAAGGCGCAGCGTGGCAGGCTGATCCTGCGCCTTCCTCGCTGCCGACCTTCATGACCGACACGCCGCGTAACGTCCTGCTCGCCGGAGCCACCGGCCTTACCGGCGGCTTTGTGTTGCGCGAAGTACTCGCCGATCCGGCGGTCGCGCGCGTTCTCGCGCCGACACGCCGGCCCTTGCCCGCGCACCCGCGGCTGGACAATCCGGTAGGCATGCTGCATCGCCTGCTGCCGCAACTGCAGGCGCCGATAGAGGTGGCCATCTGCTGCCTGGGCACCACCATCCGCCACGCCGGTTCGCGCGAGGCATTCCGCATGGCCGATTACGACCTGCCACTGGCGGTGGGACAGAAGGCGCGCAAGCTCGGCGCGCGGCATTACCTGGTGATCAGTTCGCTCGGTGCGAATGCGTCATCGCGCGCCTTCTACAACCAGGTCAAGGGCGAACTGGAGTTGTCGCTCGGCAAACAGGGCTGGCCGCAATTGACCATCGTGCGTCCTTCGCTGCTGCTGGGGCCGCGCAAGGAATTCCGCCTGGCTGAAAGACTGGCCGCGCCGTTCGCCACACTCTTACCCGGCCGCTGGCGCGGTATCCAGGCAGAAACGGTCGCCCGCGCGCTGTGGCGGCTCGCTTGCACGCCGGGCGAAGGCATACGCGTCGTCGAGTCGGATGAGTTGCGCCAGGTCGGCGACGCACCGAAAGGCTAATGCGTCCTGGCAAACCGCGCGCATAAAAAAGGCCGCCCTTGGGCGGCCTTGGACTGCGGAAAAACGAAGAAGGACTCAGCCGTTCTGTGCGATCGCCTCGGGGCGCTTGGCGCCTGCGAAACGCTTGGCCCAGTAGGCCTCTTGCAGGCTGTCCACGCGCACGGTCTTGCCGTGCGAGGGCGAATGGATGAACTGGCCGTTGGCGATGTAAATGCCAACGTGCGAAATGCGACCGCCACCCTTACGACCGCCGGCTGTACGGAAGAACACCAAGTCACCCGGCTGCATGTCCGCACGGCTGACCTTGAGGCCGGCCAGGAACTGCGAAGCGGAGTTGGTCGGCAGTTCGAGACCCACAGCGTGGGCGAACACGTAGCGGACGAAACCGCTGCAATCGAAACCGGTGGAAGGATCATGGCCGCCGCGCACATAACGGATGTTGCGCAGTTTCATGGCCAGGCTGATCAGGTTGCTGCGAAAGTCGCCGTTGTCATCGGCCTCGGCATCGTCGGCAGCGATCGACTTGTTGCTGATGGCCGCCAGACTGGCTGGCATGGCCGACTGTGACAGCACCTGGGCGGGCGCGAAGATCGACAGTTGGTTCAACAGCGGAGGGGTAATCGTGGCGACTGCCGGGGAAGCGTGCGTCGATTCCGTGGTGGGGCTGGCGAACAGCGGGCCGGAAGCGAGAGCGGCGGCAGCCAACACGGTAAGAGCGGTCAATCGCTTGATTGGCATGCGGGAGGAATCCCCTTTGCTGTTCACAGGATTGGCCGTCTGCATTGCTGACGACCGTGACGAAGGTGTGAACTTAGCAAAGCGATGTAGATCGTATGTTCGATTGAGGTTAACTGAACCCCATCGTTCTAAAAATTTTCTCGACTCACATCCATTTGATTTAAAAGGGAACTAACCAAAAAACCGGCCGCACCTCACAGAAATTCCGGGCGCTTCCTAACGTTAACGCTAGGCATCCGTCCTAACGGAGCGCCGGCCAAAGATGGCCGTGCCTATGCGCACCTCGGTCGCCCCTTCCGCTATGGCGAGCGGGAAATCGCCGCTCATACCCATGGAAAGACGAGACAGATCGTGGCCCCGGCCCACCGCTTCGTCGCGCAATTCGCGCAAGCGGCGGAAACAAGCGCGCACCTGCGCGGGATCGTCGGACTGGACAGCTAGAGTCATCAAACCACGGACGCGCAGGGTGGCAAAGCCGCGCAGCTGTTCGAGAAAAGCTGGCAGCTGCTCGGGCGCCAGGCCGCTTTTGCTTTCTTCGCTGGAGGTCTTCACCTGCACCAGCACATCGATCGCCCGCCCCTCCGACTGCAAGCGGCGATCCAGCGCTTCGGCCAGCTCCAGCCGGTCGAGCGACTGCACTTCGCTGGCGAGCCGCGCGACGTCCTTGGCCTTGTTGGTCTGCAAGTGACCGATCACCACCCACTCAATGCCGCAATCGGCCAGCGGCCCCGCTTTGTCGCGAATCTCCTGCGCCTTGTTCTCACCGAAGCGATGCAGACCGAGCGCCACCGCATCACGAATGACGTCGGCGCTGAAGGTCTTGCTGACGGGAAGGATGGAGACCTCGGAGGGATCGCGGCCAGCCGCCCGACACGCATCGTCGACGCGACAACGAACGTCGGACCAGTTGTCGGCGAGATAGGCGTGGTCGCTGGAAGATGGCGTCATGAAACAAGAACCGACCGAATTGGAGAAACCTTCCCCCTCCCCTGCGTGTAGCAGGGGAGGGTCGGGGTGGGGTCAAGCCCCACAAGCCGTGTAACGTCTTCGCAAGGGCTCATCCCCTCCCAACACGGGACTGGCTTCGAATCGCAAGCAGGAGGAGGAGGAGGAGCGAGGCATCAAGCCTTGCCGGCCTGCTCGAAGTGGCGTGCCACCACTTCCGCTACCACCATGCTCACCTTCTTGCCGGTGGGGATGTGCAGAAATTCGTTCGGACCGTGTGCATTGGAATGTGGGCCAAGCACACCGGTGATGAGGAACTGTGCCTTGGGGAATTTTTCGCCCAGCATGCCCATGAAGGGAATGCTGCCGCCCTCGCCCATGTACGCCGCCGGTGCGCCGAAATAATTCTGCGAGGCCTCGGCCACTACTTGCTCCAGCCACGGCGACAGCTGCGGCGCATTCCAGCCGCTGCCGTCCTTCTCCAGCTTGAAGGTGACCTTGGCGCCGTACGGCGGATCCTTCTCCAGCAACTGCTTGACGAACTGGCCGGCCTTGCCGCCACTAAGGGTCGGCGGCACGCGCAGACTGAGCTTCACCGCGGTCTTCGGACGCAGTACGTTGCCGGCGCTTTCCAGCGGCGGCAGACCATCCGCACCGGTCACCGCGAGCTGCGGACGCCAGGTGCGGTTGAGCACCAACTCGGTCAGATCGGTGGTCACCGGCTTCATGCCTTCGACGAACGGGAACTTGTCGTATACCGCCGTGCCGAGTACTTCAGCCGACTTCTTGGCCTGCTCGATACGCTGCGGCGGAATCTCGACGTACAGCTCTTTCGGCTTGATCGTGCCGGTTTCCGGATCTTCCAGGCGCGACAGCAGATCGCGAAGAATGCGGAAGCTTGAAGGCACTACGCCCGAGGCATCGCCCGAGTGCACGCCCTCTTCCAGCACCTGCACGCTCAGCTCACCACCGGTCATGCCGCGCAGCGACGTGGTCAGCCACAGCTGGTCGTAGTTGCCACAACCGGAGTCCAGGCACACCACCAGGGACGGGTTGCCGATGCGGTCGGCCAGATGGTCGACGTAATACGGCAGGTCGTAGCTGCCCGACTCTTCGCAGGCTTCGATCAGCACCACACAGCGCGCGTGCGGGATGCCCTGTTCGTGCAGCGCCAGCAACGCGGCCAGCGAACCGAAGATCGCGTAACCGTCATCGGCGCCACCGCGGCCGTAGAGCTTGTCGCCCTTCAGCACCGGCGTCCACGGACCGAGGCCTTCAGCCCAGCCGGTCATCTCCGGCTGTTTGTCGAGATGGCCGTAAAGCACCACGGTGTCGTCGCTCTGGCCGGGCACTTCGATGTAGATCAGCGGCGTGCGGCCTTCGAGGCGCACCACTTCCAGGGTCGCGCCCGGCAGCGAGGAAAGCTTGGAACGCGCCCAGGTTCCCATCAGCTTCACTGCGGCATCCATGTAGCCGTGCTCCACCCACTTCGGATCGAACATCGGCGACTTGTTGGGAATACGGATGTACTCCACCAGCTGAGGCACGATCTCGTCATCCCACAGTCCGCTGACAAATTTGGAAAGACGGGCGGTATCCATGGGCGACTCCTGTAGATCGGGAAAGCGGCGATTGTATCAGTGCGATCCATGGTGCCTGGCTCAGGCCCACAGCCGCGTAGGGCGCGGCGCACAGATAGAAAGGCACACGACGCACTCGAAAGCCGCGGCCGCGCCGGCTTTCGGCGGCCGATCCAGCGGGCAAGGTGATGCGACGGCGCGCAGACGCCGTCCTTCCAACCTCAGGAGACCACCATGCTTCGCAAACTCGCTGCCTTCGCCCTTGCCCTGGCTTTCACCCTTCCACTGCAGGCTGCCACCCCGGTCAACGTCAATAACGCAGATGCGACCACCATCGCCAAAGCGCTGGACGGCATCGGCCCGGCCAAGGCGGCCGCCATCGTCGCCTGGCGCGACGAGCACGGACCGTTCAAAAGCGTGGACGAGGTAGGCCAGATCAAGGGCGTCGGCACCTCCCTACTGGAGCGCAACCGCGCCGCCATCCTGCTCTCAGGCGGCGATACCGCAGCCGACACTCCCGCCAAGGCAAAGAAGGCTAAAGCCAAGAAAAAGCCTGCCGAAACCGAGGAGTAAGCTGGTCCGAACAGCTTTGTCTCCGCAACCGGCATGGCCCTGGCGGGCGGTGCCGGTTGCGCTACACTCGCCCGCCATATTCCTTGCCCCTGGCCCCAGCCGTAATGATCCTTCCGCGTTACCGCATTGCCGCCTCAACGATTGGCGGCGCTGGCAAGGGGTTGTTTTTGGAGGAAAACGTGGCCGCCGGGCGCATCGTTACCGCGCCAGACGCCATTGACCGCACCTGGCGCTACGCGGAGCTCACCGGCTCGCCGGAGCTGAGTTCCCAGCTCTACGCCAGCGCCCGCTGGTTCGAGGACCGCTACACGGTGTCCCCGGACTGGCCCGACGAGTGCTTTATCAACCATAGCTTCGACCCCACCGGCCTGTGGCACCTGGGCTTTGTATTCGCCCTGCGCGAGCTGTCTGCCGGCACCGAAATCACCGTGGATTACCGCCACCTGCTGCCGCCCGGCCAGGAAGAGGACTTTATCGACACGGCCACTGGTGAGAAAATCATTGGCTTGCCGTGGGCCGAGAGCCTCGCCCTGAGTACCCGCGCCCTATCCAGTCTGTTGGGTGGCTTGCCCGCCCTTTGATGCCGTGATGTTCGATATCCCGACCCTCGAAACCGCACGCCTGCGCCTTACCGCGCTTTCCGCCCGCCACTTCGACGACTACGCCGCGATGCTGGCCGACCCCACCAGCACCCGTTGGGTGGGCGATGGCGAACCGCTCGATCGCGGCCACGCCTGGCGTTCCCTCGCGATGCTGCTTGGCCATTGGCAGTTGCGTGGCTACGGCATGTGGGCGCTGGAGCGGAAAGACACCGGAGAATTCATCGGCCGCGTCGGCCTGATGAATCCGGAAGGCTGGCCGGGCATCGAACTCGGCTGGATGCTCAAGTCGGAGTCGCGCCATCACGGCTACGCCACCGAAGCCTGCGCCGCGGTACTCGACTACGCGTGGAACCAGCTACATGCACAGCGCGTGATCAGTCTGGTGCGCGTCGGCAATGAAGCCTCCGACCGCCTGGCCGAGCGCCTCGGCGGCGAACATATCGAAGACATGGATTTCTGCGGCAGCTACAACCACGTGTTCGCTTACTACCCGCCCTATCGCGAGTCGCGCCGAGCCTACGCATGAGCACGTTCCGCCGCGTGCCCGCCGAGGCGCTGCGCGCGGAGCCCTGGGCCAACGGCGGCGGCACCACCACGGTGCTGGACAGTGGCCCTGCAACGACGGACTGGCAGTGGCGCCTGAGCATCGCGCAGCTTGATCGCGATGCCGACTTCTCCGCACTTCCCGGTGTGCGTCGCCAGTTCGCTACGCTGGATGCACCGCTGACTTTACATTTTCCGGACGGTACGGATCGGCCGCTGCTGCGGCTTGGCATCGCCCGTTTTGACGGTGAAGCAGCACCACGCGCCGAGCTGACCAACGGCCCCACGCGCGCCTTCAACCTGATGCTTCGTGACGACATCGAAGGCGAACTGGTGGTTCGTCCATTGACGGGAGCCATGTTGCTGCCGGCTTCTTCCCAGTCGCACTGGTTCGTGCACATGCTCGCGGGACAGGCCCAGATACACGCAGGCCCTGAAGCAACGAGCGTCGCCCAGGGCGACTCGATATGGATCGATACCCAAACGAGCGAACGTCTGCGTATCGATGGCGGCGGCGAAATCGTGCTTGTGCGTTTGGACGTCCATCCTGCGGAAGGATGACTGCTTCTGTAGGAGCGCACCCTGTGCGCGAAACGGCCCGACAGGGCCGAGCTCTTCAGTCAGTAAGCAGTGGCATTCAAAAGCGGCCCTGCTATCGCAGGGCTTTCATTCGGGCGGCTAACGCCGTGCAAACCGGCAGTTCTGCCGGTTCGTCGCGCACAGGGTGCGCTCCTACGGCGCTGCATCCACGATAGGTTGTGAACTGGCTCGCCTAAAGCCGAGTCAGACCCTACAGATCGACATCCCATCGAGAATATCCTGGACCGGCTCAATACCCTGCCCGCCGCCCGCCGGCCAGCGAGCGCGCCACTTCGGCCAGCGCGAATAGACGCGCGATGCGCGTCCAGCCGATCGCCGCCACCACCAATTGGCTGAGCAGGAAGGCCAGCAGCAATCCCAGCCCGCCCACTGCCGTGGTATGCGCACGCGCCACACCGAGGGTAAAGGCGATACCAAAACCGATCGCAGTGATCAGGACATAGCCAAACAGGCTGCTGAACGGACGACGCAACAACTGCATCACACCACGCCCAATTGCCACTGTCGCCGAGCGCAGGCCAGTGTCGGCGATGAAGGCTGCGCGGCCGGATTCAACGATCACCTGTGCCAGCACGACCACCAGGCCGAGCAGCCACGCCGTCAGGTGCTTGGCGGAGGCCGCCTGCGATTCCAACATCGCGACATCGATCTTGTCGTCAAGCAGGTTCATGCCGGTCTTCACCAAAAATGCAGCAGCGGCATACGGCACCAACGACCACAACATCAGTCGGAACATGCGGCCGTATTCCACCACGCCACTCTGCAGCAGATGGCCGAAACCCAGCGGACGCCCCGCACGGCCACTGCCGACGATCATGCCGTTGAGCAGCGGCGTCAGCAGCAAGGTGATCAGCAGCGCGGCGAAGAAGGCGCCGGTCAGCGCGCCATCGCTGCTGCCGAGCTCGCGCACGGTATCGCCAAACATCATGGCGTCGAACTGGCGCCCCCAGGCATCAGCATGCACCGAGTGATCCAGCAGGCCGCCCAGTGCATGCAGCAGCGGCAGACCCACCGCCACTGCAGGCAACAACATCAGCAGCACCCACAGCAGCAGTAGCCGCCACTGCAGCGCGGCGAACGGAGCACCCAGCAAGGCACCGAAGGCGACACGACGGGAATTTTTGTAGGCCATCACAGCGTCACCAGGAAGGAGTAGAAGGCCTGCAGCAGGGCCGTGACATCGGCAGTCCAGCGTCGCGACGCGGCCGTATTGCCCTTGGCCGTGCGGCTGTCGTTGAGCTTGTTGGCGTCAAGCAGGATCTTCTGCTCGGGATCCAGTTCGGCCGACACCACCTTGGATGGCTTGTCGAACACGAAGCGCGCCCAGCGTCGCTGATCGTTCCAGTGCACATCCTCGCTGCTGCCGTCGGCGAACTTCACGCGCAGCAACTGCGCTACCGGCGCGCCCTGCCGTACTACGGTGACGGTGACGCGCCAGGGGAAGGGCCCCTCGCCGGGCTTGGCGTTCGGGTGTGCCTTGTCCCAGGCGTCGCGCTGCTTGTCGATCTGCTTTTCCAGCTCGACGGCAACCACTTCGTTGCGCTTGCCGCCCTTGTCCGTCACGCCCGACAGCGGCAGCACTTCTTCGTTGTCGATGGACGCCACGCGATCGTCCACGAAGGCGGTGCCATAGACGTATTGATCGAAGATCTCGTTGACGTTCTTGGCGTCGCCGGACACATCGATCAACGTGGCGCGCAGATCCGCGACAGAGGGATGTCGGAAATGCCAGCGCTTGTAGTACTCGCGGAAGGCGCGCTCCATCACCGGTTTTCCCAGGCGTTCCTCCAGATCGTGCATGGCCGTGGCGGTGCGCGAATACACCGTGCCATAGCTGCTACTGGAGAAGCGGTTCCAGGCGTTTTCGCTGAGCGGGTCGTACGGCGACTTCAGGCCTGCGCCCATGCGCTCCTGCACGAACACATCCATCGATGGCCGGACACCGATGCGCGCCGCCCACGAACTCGGCACCAGGATGCGTTGGTTGCGCTCACGCAGCATGCGCTCGTCCCAATATTCGTTGAGGCCCTCGTCCAGCATCGGTTCCTCGAACTCGTTCGAGGCGAGCAGGCCGTAGAAATAGCCGTGGCCAAACTCATGGATGGTGACGAAGTCAATCTCCCACTGGTCCGACGTACGCGCATCGATCTCGGCATAGCCTTCTGCCGTGAAAAAGGTCGGGTATTCCATGCCGCCCGCTTCGGCCGCGTTGTATGGCGGCACCACCGCCGTCACCGTGCGATAGGGATACGCGCCCAGCGTGTTCGAGAAGTAACCGAGCGAATCGATGGTCGCCTTCAGCACCGGCTGCGCACTCGCCGTGTACTCGGTCGGATAGATCACGCGCACCGCGACCTTGGGGCTGCCTGGCCCGGTGTAACTGCCATCCAGCGTCTTGAAGCCCTTGCCGGCAACCCAGGCGAAGTCGTGCACATCACCCTGCACGAAGTGATACGTGGTTTTGCCATTGCCCTGCACCGGGTCTCCCTGCTGCTCGCCCACCGCGCCGACGGTGTAGTCGGAGGGCACGGTCAGGCGTACGTCGTAGCTGCCAAAATCGGCATAGAACTCACTGTTGAAGTGGAACTCGTGCGCGTTCCACTGCACCTCGGTGGCGCCACGTTCGCCCGGCAGTTCCAGCACGGCGATCTTGGGAAACCATTGCGCGACCAGGTTGAAGTCGCCCCACCAGCCGGTGCGCTCGACAACGCGCGGCAGTTGGCTGAGGAAATCGATATCCAGGGTCAGCGTCTCGCCCGCGGGCACCGGCTGCGCCAGATCGACGCGCACCACCGTTTCGTCAGTCTTCGGGCCACCGTCCGGCTGCACGAAACTCCACTTCAGCGAAGCATTGCCCTGCTGCACGCGCTGGAGATCGATCCAGCCCCATTGCCCTTTCTTCAGCACCGCCGCACCGCGCGAACGGCCGTGGGCGGTAAGCACGCGGCGCTCGCCGAAAAAGGTGCTGCCTTCGTTCTTGAAGGCGTTGAGGTAGAGATGCAAATAGACGCTGCGTACCGCGCGGTCGCTGCGGTTGCGCCAGGTCATCTGCTGCTTGCCGGTCACCGCGTGCTTGGCCGCGTCCAGCTCTGCATCGATGCGATAGCTCACCACCCGGTCGGACAGGGTCGACTCGCTGCCGGTGCGCTCGCCGCCCCAGGCATTCGGTGCGCTGGGCGTTCTTACACCGGCCGCATTGCCGTGGACGAGGGGGATTTCCGCTATGTCCGCTGCCGGCGCTTCAGATGCAGGTGCGGCGACCGCTGGCTTGGTATCCGCCGCTTTTGTCGCGGCTGGCGGAGCCGCAGCGTCCTGTGCCATGCCATGCCAGGAGACGGCGACCAACGCCATCGCCACCCCAAGGCTGCCCGCCAAGCCCCATCGCTTCCGCATCGTGATGTCTCCCCGAAACCTGATGCAGGTTGCGCCATGAACGCCGATCGAGGCATAGGCCAAAGGTCACGACGCAAACCCTCACGTCGCACTCAATAGACATCGCGGCGATAGCGCCCACTCATGCGCAATTGCTCGATCTGTTCGCCGCCCAGCGTTGCGCGCAGCACCGCATCCACCCCGGGCGCCATGCCGGCGAGACTGCCGCAAACGTAGATCGCAGCTCCCTGCTCCACCCATCGGCGCAGTTCGTCCGCCGCTTCGGCCAGACGCTGCTGCACATAGACCGGCGCCGCCGCTTCACGCGACCACGCCAGGTCGAGGCGTTCGATATCACCCGCCGCCTGCCATCGCTCGATGTCTTCGCGATGGAAAAAGTCGTGTGCCGCGTGCCGCTCACCGAACAACAGCCAGTGACGCCGATGTCCCGCCGCCACACGCGCCTTCAACAGCGCACGCAACCCGGCCAGGCCAGTGCCAGTGCCGATCAGGATCAGGGGCACGTCCCGCACCGGTCGGTGGAAGCCTGGGTTGGAACGGATGCGCAGTGCGATCTCGCTTCCCTCCGGCGCTCCTTGCGTCAGCCAGCCAGAACCGATGCCGGGCGTGCCATCGTCGCGGTGCATGCGGCGCACCAGCAGATGCAGCGCGCCGTCAGTCGGCAGCGAGGCAATGGAGTATTCGCGATGCGGCAGCGGCCGCAAAATCGAGGCCAGTTGCTCCATAGTCCAACCGGCGACGTCGGCGGCCAATGGCAGATGGCTGCGTGAGAGTCGCGTCGCCAGCGATTCTCTCCCGCCGTCATCCGCCAATGAAATCGAGCCATCGAAACCCGCCGCATCCAGCCAACGGGTGACGTCGGACATCGCATGGCGCGGCTCGATCTCCACCAGATCACCCGCCTCCCATGCCAGCTCGCCGTCCAACGGACGCAACGCGAGATGAAAACACGCACCGCCTGCGCTGCCCGGATTGAGCAGGTGGCGCTCGATCAATTGCCAACGCTGGTACTGCGGTGGCTGCCAGTCCGGCAGATCGTTGGCACCGCTCAACAGACCGAGATGATGCTGCCAGTGGCGCAAGGAGCCATCGTCGCTATTGTCCACTTCCACCGGATCGAACAGCGGTTGCGCGCCGCTCTGCGCCAGCCAGTGATGCAGGCGATGGCCGAAGCCGCAGAAGTTCTCGTAATCGCGATCGCCCAGCGCGAGCAAGCCATAGCTCAGGCCGTCCAGCTCGCCGGCCTGCCGCAGACAACGTTGCTCGAAGGAGGCTGCACGATCAGGTGCGTCACCTTCGCCAGTAGTGCTGACCACGAACAACACACGGCCGGCGGCACGCAAAGCCGGCACGTCGAGTCCGCCCAGTTCGGCCAGCCGCACTGGCAACTTGGCGGCCATTAGGCCTTGCGCGGTCTGACGTGCGAGTTGCTCCGCATAGCCGGTCTGGCTGGCGTAGGCCACCAGAATCGCGCTGGCCTCTGTTTCCTTGATGACCGACAAATTCATTCCGCTCGCTTGCGCCCGTCGTCGGCGCAGCAACGCCACGAAGCCCATCCAGATCGACACGCTCAATCCCGCAGCCAACCAGCGACCAAGGCCGGGATCGCGCCACTGCATCGCTTCGGCATGCAGGCGGAACAGCCATGCCGCGACGACAGCCAGTGCAAGCATCACTGCGAGGTTGCCCAGGCGCGACTTGTCGATGGCTGCGATGCTCTTCACGTGCAGAGGGCTTCGGCGAACGCCGGCGACATGCGCTCTTCGAATCCATGCTCGCCATGCAGCACGAACAGCACGGCAAGATGCCGTTCGCGCGCATAGGCCAGCCCCTGCTCCGGCCCCATCACTGTCATGGCGGTACCCAATGGATCGGCGGTCATCGCCTGCGCGGCCAGGATGCTGACCGAAGCCACGGTGTGCGGAACCGGGCTGCCGCTGCGTGGATCGATATGGTGCGAATAGGTTTGGCCGCCGCGACCGTAGCTGCGCCGGTAATCGCCCGATGTCGCGATGGCGCAACCGCTGAGCGACACCACGCGCCCATGCTGCCCGCTCGCATCCGGGTGTTCGATAGCGATGCGCCAGGGCGAGCCATCAGGCTTCGTCCCCTTGCCCTTCAGCTCGCCACCGACTTCGATCAGCCATGACGTCACGCCTGCATCGTCTAGCCACGTGCCAACCAGGTCGACCACATAGCCTTTGGCCACCGAGGAAAGATCGACATAGCTGCCGCCTGGTTGATAAGCCATCTCATTCGCTGCATCGAGCTTCACCTTCCACCAGCCGACACGTTCCCGCGCTTCCGTCATCGCGCGATCGGACGGCGTGCTCTCCGGCCGCGCCGCGGGGCCGAAGCCCCACAGATTCACTAGTGGCCCCACCGTGGGGTCGTAGGCACCTCCGGTATCGCTGGCGAGCCGCAACGCATGCGTCAACACGGTGAAGCACGCTTGCGGCAGCGGGCGCCAGGTGCCGGCCGGCGCGGTGTTGAAGCGCGACAGCGCCGAGTGCGGCTTGTACGTACTCATCTGCCCGTCGACCAGATCAAGGCATTGCTGGATGCCGCTCTGCAGGTGATGCAGCGGCACATCGGCTGGCGCCGCCACGCGCGCCGACCAGGTCGTACCCATGGTTTCGCCATGCAGGCTTTGCACAAAACATGTTGCGTGATGCTGTGCCGACATGACGATCGCAGCGCTTACTGCGGCAACACTTCCAGCGTGGCCGTGTACGACAGGCGACGCTGTTTCGCCTGCTTCACGCTGGTCTTGTCGTCCTGCGTGCTGGCGTTGATCCAATACATGCCCGCATGCGGCCAGGTCAGAGTGAACTTGCCATCCTTGCCGGTGGTGACGTCGAACTCGTCCTGCGCGTTGCGATAGCGCGTGGCACCGGCAATAGCGCTGACCTTGATATCGCTGGCCGGCTTGCCGTCCAGCAGCAGCTGGAAAGTCGCGCCCTCGCCAGCCACTAGATCGGTAACGTGGCTGACCGGCACCAGCTCCAGTCCCTTGCCGCTGGGCTTGAGCGCCGCTTCGTTGGGCTTGCCGTTGCTGACAAAGGTTTCCACGCGATTGACCGCTTCGCTCACTTCAATCTGCTTGGCATCGGCGGGAAGCTCTTTCGCCAGATTCGCTGCATCGCCGCGCCAACGCTTCTTCTGGCCGCCCTGCTCGTAACTGGCGAACACGCCGGCATTTACCAGCGACAGTTTGTAGGTGCCCTGCTGGGTCAGATGCAGATCGAACACGCTGCGGTACTTGCCGGTGATGGCGCTATCCGGTTTGGCCGTCTGGCCGTCCGGCGCGGTGATCACCAGACGCGAGAGATCGCCCGGTACGTGGTCTGGATAGAACAGATCGTTGGATACTGCGGCATCCACCGTCACCCAGGGATCCGCGCCGGAAACATTAGTGGCCGAAGGCAGCAGCCACATCTTGTGCGCCTGCGCAGCAAAGGGAAGCGCGAGGGCGAGAACCGCCAAAGACAGGGAACGCTTGAGCATGGTGGACTCCGGTAAAAGTGATTGAAGGATCAGGGCGCGATGTCGAGCTTTACCGCGCCAAGTTCCGTGCTGCCCTTGGCATCGAGGTGCTGCGGCGACGTGGCCGGCCAGGTGAACGGCACGCGCACGACTTCGCGTCCGCCGACTTCACGCGCGGCTTCCACCACCAATTCGTACTTGCCTGCGGCAAGCTGGCCCAGCGGTGCCTTGCCGTCCTTGAACTTCAGTTGCTGTTGACCAGCAGGCCGCGTCGCGCCGGAGACCCCGTCGACCGGCATCTGCAGTTCGCGTCCGCCACGGCGCCACCATTGGCGTAACTCCGGCAGCCACTTGGTGCCGGCGCCCTCCTTGGTTTCTTTTTGCGCGTACCACACGGCCAGTTGCGCGGCGACGCTGTGGTCTTCGCGCTCGATCCACACTGCCGTGTACGGCCGGTGGTACTCGGCCACATCGAGCTGGGGAATCTGCACGGTCACATCGAGATCGGCGGCCACGACAGGCGCAGCGAGCAGCAAGGCGGGCATGGAAAACAGCAGGCGACGCATCGGCGTTCCTTTCAGTGAATAAAGATCAGAGCAAGTACAAGCGGCAGCACCAGCCCGAACGCCACCAGCGGCCAGGTGGCGCCGCGCTGGGCGGCGTGCATTTTCAGCAGCAGCAGGCCGGTGACCGAGAACACCACACAGGCCAGCGCGAACACATCGATAAACCAGCCCCACACCGGGCCTGCGTTGCGGCCCTTGTGCAGGTCGTTGAGATAGGAAATCCAACCGCGTGCAGTGCCTTCGTATTCGAGCTTGCCGGTGGCGCGGTCGATGCTGAGCCAGGCGTCGCCACCCGGGCGCGGCATGGAGAGATAGATTTCGTCGGCCGACCAATCGCCCTTGCGGCCGCTTACATCCACCTGCACGGCGTCGCCGATCCAATCAGCGACGGCGGCAGGTAATGCGACGCCTTTGCGCTCGTCCTCACCGGACAGCGCGCGCAGCAGCGGCGCGGGTAGTTGTACCTCGCGATGCACGGTCTGCGGCTTCGCCTCGATCTGCGCGGCATGGTTGAGCGTGATGCCGGTGGCGGCGAACAACAGCATGCCGACCAGGCACAAGGCCGAGCTGATCCAGTGCCAACGATGCAGCTGCTTGAGCCAGAACGCGCGCTCCGGCTGGCCTTGCCTGCCCTGCATTCGCACTGCCTGTTGCTTCGCCATCCACCCTGCCCGTCAGTTGTGCGTTTATCGCGGGCTGGTAGTGCCATGGCGCCGCTTGTGATCTGTCCCAGCGATCCGCCCGGGCGCTAAGCTGGCGGACATAGGCCGCCACCGTGGCCGGGCGCAAGATCTTGCCACAAATGATAATCACTCTCAATTCGAGCAGCTCTGCGTCCCCATATCCCCGCTTTCCCCTTGTTATTGATCGGAGTTATTCATGCGCATCCTGATCGCCGAGGATGATCCCGCCATCGCCGCCGGCGTCTGTGCCTCGCTGCGCCAGAGCGGCCACGCCGTCGACCACGTGAACGACGGCGCGCGCGCTGACGCGGCGCTGCGCGACACGCCCTATGACCTGTTGATCCTCGACCTCGGCCTGCCCGCCCTGGATGGCAGCGACGTACTGCAACGCCTGCGCAAGCGCGGCGCCAGCCTGCCGGTGCTGGTCATCACGGCACGCGAGGGTCTGCGCGAGCGCGTGCGCGTGCTCGACCTCGGCGCCGACGACTACCTGGTGAAGCCGTTCGCTCTGGCGGAATTCGACGCCCGTGTACGCGCGCTGCTGCGCCGCTACACCGCCCAAGGTGCGCCGGAGCTGGTGCTGGGCCGCCTGCGCCTGGACTTGCCTGGCCACCGTGCGTGGGTCGACGAGGCGCCACTGGAACTCACCGCGCGCGAATTTGGCCTGCTCGAAGCGCTGGCGGCACGCCCGGACCGCGTCACCAGCCGCGCCCAACTGGTCGAAGCGCTGTGCAACTGGGACGAGGAACTCACCGATAACGGCCTGGATATCGCCATCTACCGCCTGCGCCGCAAGCTCTCGGATTCCGGCACCCAGGTGCGCACCATCCGCGGCCTCGGTTACCTGCTTGAGGAAGTGAAGGAAGGCGCGGCATGAACGAACCCACGCCAGGGTCAGCCCACCGCTACTCAACATGGGCCATGAGAAGGTCATGAGCAGACCCTCACAGCCCTGGCTATACCGGATGCTGGAACCCGACGGGCGGCAGAGCCTGCGCCGGCGGCTGCTGGCGTTCCTGCTGGTACCGCTGATGGCAATGCTGTTTATCGAAAGCCTGATCACCTACACCGGCGCGCTGGTGTATTCGAACAGCGTGCACGATCGCGACCTGGCCGGTAGCGCGGAGACCGTCGCGCAGATGATGCAGAAGGAAGGCCTGGACGGTCCGATCTCCGAGCAGGCGCGCTTCCTGCTGCAGTACGACCCCGAGGGTCACAACAACATCAACTACTTCAGCATCGTCAGCCAGCGCCATGGCCTGCTCGCTGGCAGCGACAAGCTGACGCCGCCTTCGGGACTCGGCCTCAGCGTCAACGGCGAGCCGAAATTGTTTGACATCATGCTCGATCGCCGCCGCTTGCGTGCCGCGGGCATGATCATCGACAGCGTCCACGAAGAAGGCGATCAGCTCACCATCACCGTCGCTGAAACTCTGCGCGACAGACGCCAGCGCGCCAAAGAAATCCTGCTGCTCAGCATTCCCGCGCAGGCACTGCTGATCGCCGCGGTGTTCGTGCTAGTGTGGTTCGGCGTGCGCATCGGCCTGCGCCAGCTCGATCCACTGACAGCGAGGCTGGCCCGACGCGAGCATGATCTCGCACCGATCGGCGATGCCGACGTGCCAGTGGAAATCCTGCCGCTCACGCGCACCATCGACGGCCTGTTCGCGCGCCTGCGCGGCATGCTGGCCCTGCAGGAGCGGTTTATCGCGGATGCCGCGCATCAGTTGCGCACGCCGCTGGCAGGGTTGCGTGTGCACGTCGAGCGAGCACAGAGCGATCCCACACCGGAAACCGTCAAGGATGCCTTGCAGCACATCCTGCGCCTGACCCAGCGCGCCACGCGCACCTCGGGCCAGCTGCTCGCACTCACCCGCGCGCAGTCGCCGGATCACGACGACGGTGCGCATGCACTGATCGACCTCGCGCGACTGGTTCCCGACCTGCTGACCCTGCGCGTGCACGAGGCTTTAGCTGCTGGCGTCGACCTGGGTTACGAAGGTCCGCCGCAACCGGTGTGGATCGATGGCGACCGCACCACCCTGCAGGAACTGCTCGACAACCTGATCGACAACAGCCTGCGCTATGCGGGCCGTCGCAGCGAAGTGACGGTGAGTGTGTCCAGCGATGCCAAGGGCGCCATGCTCAACGTGGAAGACAACGGCCCTGGCGTACCGGCAGCTTTTCTCGCGCGGTTGGGCGAGCGCTTCTTCCGCGTGCCGGGCAGCAATGAAGAAGGCACCGGCCTGGGCCTGGCCATCGTGCAGCGCATCGCCGAACGGCACCATGCGCGCGTGCGCTACGTGGCCGGCAGCGAAGGCGGCCTGCGCGTGGAGATTCTGTTTCCGCCCGCACGGACTACAAAAAAAGACGGCGACGCTTAAGCGTCGCCGTTGTCAGAATCCCCTGCATGGGAATAGGTGACACAAAACCAGGGCCGCCGCGCATATCGCGGCGGCCTTGATCCTTACATTTCCTTCTTGGCCCGGGTCAGCAGCTGGTCGAGCAGCGAGATGGCCAGGTCGATCTCTTCGTGCGTGATGTCCAGCGACGGCGCGAAGGTGATCACGTTCTTGTACCAACCGCCCACGTCCAGCACGAGGCCGATCTTCTTGCCGTTGTGCGTCAGGTCGCCGGCCAGGCCGATATCGACCATCTTGTCCAGCAGCGCCCTGTTCGGTGTGAAGCCGTCGTCGGTGCAGATCTCGGCGCGCAGCGCCAGGCCCAGACCGTCAACGTCGCCGATTTCCTTGTGACGCTTCTGCAGGTCCTTCAGCGCATCGAGGAAGTGAGCGCCCTTCTCCGCCACCGTCTTCTCATAGTTGAGCTCGTAGCCCATCTTGATGACTTCGAGGCCGAGCGAGGTGCCGAGCGGGTTCGAGTTGAAGGTGGAGTGCGTGGAGCCCGGCGGGAAGATCTCCGGATTAATCATCTCCTCGCGCGCCCACAGGCCGGACAGCGGATTCAGGCCGTTGGTCAGCGCCTTGCCGAACACGATCACGTCGGGCGTCACGCCGAAGTGCTCGATCGACCACAGCTTGCCGGTGCGCCAGAAACCCATCTGGATTTCGTCAACCACCATCAGGATGCCGTACTTGTCCAGCACCTTCTTGAGGTCCTTGAAGAAGTTCCTCGGCGGGATGACATAGCCGCCGGTGCCCTGGATCGGCTCGACGTAGAAAGCGGCGTATTCGGCCTGGTTAACCTTGGGGTCCCACACGCCGTTGTATTCGGTCTCGAACAAGCGCTCGAACTGGCGCACGCAGGCGTCCGAATACTCTTCTGGCGTCATGCCCTTCGGGCGACGGAACGGGTACGGGAACGGGATGAACATCGCACGCTCACCGAAGTGGCCAAAGCGACGACGGTAGCGGTAGCTCGAGGTGATCGACGACGCACCCAGCGTGCGGCCGTGGTAGCCGCCCTCGAAGGCGAACATCAGGCTCTTGCCGTTCTTGAAGTTGCGCACCAGCTTGAGCGAATCCTCAACTGCCTGCGCACCGCCCACGTTGAAGTGCACGCGACCCTTCAGGCCGAACTTCTGCTGCGCGTCGACAGCAATCGTCTTGGCCAGCTCGATGCGGGTCTGGTGCAGGTACTGGCTGGCCACCTGCGGCAGCACATCGATCTGGCGCTTCAACGTGTCGTTGAGGCGCTTGTTGCCGTAGCCGAAGTTGACCGCCGAGTACCACATCTGCAGATCGAGGAACGGCACGCCCGCGGTGTCGTACATCCAGCTGCCTTCGCCGTGGCGGAAGATCTTCGGCGGATCGACGTAGTGCACGGTGTCGCCGAAGGAGCTGTACTGCGCCTCATCGGCCAGCAGCTGGGCGTCAGGAATCACGCCAGTAGCGGCGTTCGGGTCGTAAGCATTCATCAGGCAAATCCGGATGGGGTATGGGGGTTAGTCGGTAAAGCGGATCAGCGGGCGATCGCAACGATGCGCTCGGGCTGGGCGTGCTCTTCCAGCAGGCTGCCATCGAGCAGCTTGGGCAGCAGTTCCAGCGCGTCCTCGAAGCCGGTGATCGGCACGTAAGGAATGCCGGCCGCACGGCAATGCTCGATCAGACGATGCTTGGCAAACACGAAATCGACACGGTCGGCCGCGCAGAAGTCAGAAGCACCGTCGCCGATCAGCAGGGTCTTGGCGCCACTCTGGCGGGACTGCGCCACGCACGCGCACTTGCACGTACCGCTGCGGCAGCCCTCGGCCTGGAACGGCGAGGTCAGCTGCCACTGGCGCGGCGGCTGGGCCGGCGCCAGATGGTTGGCGGCGAGCGGCAGGTCGTCCAGGCCATAACGGCCCAGGATCTTGTGAATGGCGTAGTCGAGACCATCGCTGACCACGCGGATCGGCGTGTTCAGCTCACGCGTCTTGGCCACGAAAGCCGGGAAAGCATGGTCGATCCACAGGCCGCTGAGATGCTTGTCGAGCTGGTCGCGGCTCATGTCGAGCAGATCAACCTGGCCGGTCATGCACTCACGCGAGCCGATGCGGCCGGCACGCCAATCCTGCTCGAGCGTCTCCCAGCCAGGGCGGCCGAAGCGGTCGAGCAGCGAGTCGATCACGTCCTCGACGGAGATGGTGCCGTCAAAGTCGCAGAGGATGTTCCATGCAGTCACAGAGGCAACTCGTGTTTCAGGATGGCCGCACCTTAGGCGCTACCCCCTTTCGGCCTCCTTTCTTGTGGACCATGCCTTCCGGCACACCCCGGGACCGCCTCAGGTGGCATTTCAAAAAACCGCTGCGGAACCGTCTTTGCACCTTAATGTCTAGTTCCGAAGCCAAGCCAAAGGCAGGCAAGGTATGCTTTGCCCCCTATTCGTCACCTGCCGCCGTGAAACGCCTTCCAGCGGTCTGGCCGTCGGAGGCGCAGTCCCCTTCAGTTACCCGCGGGAGTTCCGTGTCCCTGTTCCCCACCATTCCGTCGAAGACGGTCGCCAGGACGGCGCAACGGCGGATTGCCCATCGCTCCCTGGCCTTGCTGTGCCTGGCCGCCGGCCTGACCGTGCTGGCCAGCTGCTCGGTCACGCCACTGCCCGAACTCAAGCCGCCGGTGCCGGAAACCTGGCGCAACGCGCCCAACGGCGTCGCCCCGCCCAAGGCCGATCTCAAGAGCTGGTGGCAGGCGCTGGGCGATCCGGCGCTGGACGCACTGGTCAACCGCGCGCTGGAGCACAACCTGGATGTCGCACAGGCGGCTGAGCGCCTGCGCGCGGCCCGTTCACTGAGTCCGCATGCCCACGACAGCTATCTGCCCAATCTGCATGCGCGCACCAATGATGTGGTCAATCCCGACACCAGCGCCTCCTATTTCATGGTCGGCTTCGACACCGCCTGGGAATTTCCGTTGTTCGGCGCCTGGCAAAGCGCCGGTCGCGTGTCACAGGCCCAGCTGAACAGCGCGCAGGTCGGCTTGCGCGGTGTTCAGGTATCGCTGGTCGCCGAAGTCACCCGCCGCTGGATCGAGCTGCGCTCCGCGCAGCAGCAGGCCCGCCTGCTCACCGGCATCCGCGATGCGCAGAAAGAAAAGCTGCGCCTAGTGCGGACCCGAGTGAACCTGAAGCTGGCCCCGCCCGCCGAGGCCGCCCGCGCCCAGGCCGAAGTGCTGCGCGCGGAAGCCACGCTGGCCGAGCCGCAACAGGCGATCAACGCCAGCGCGCAACAACTGGCGGTGCTGCTCGGCCAGAACGAGCCCGACCCGCAGTGGCTGGAAACCGGCCCGCAGCCACGACTGGGCAGCTGGCAACTATCCTCGGCACCGGCCGACCTGCTGCGTACCCGCCCTGAGATCGCCAATGCCGAGGCCGAAGTGCTGCGCGCCGCCGGTGAGCTGGGCATGAGCCGTGCCGATATGTATCCGCACATCGGCATCGGCGCCTCGATGCAGTGGTCCATCAACATCGCCAGCAATCACCGCGCGCGCAATCACGAGGGCATTTTCTCGATCGGCCCGGTGATCGATATCCCGCTGTTCGATTGGGGCCAGCGCGTCGCCGCGGCACATGCCAAGGGACACGAACTCAAGGCCGCCGTGTACGCCTATCGCCAGGCGGTACTGCAAGGCGTGGCCGAAGCAGAAATCGCCATGGGCGACCTGGAGCAACTGCGCGGACGCGAGCAGGCCTCGCAACAAGCCACTGAGGCACTGCAGACCGGCACCGCGGCCACGCGCAAGCGTGCTGAGCTGGGGCTGGGCAGCCATATGGATATCCAGGACAGCTTGGTCGAAGGCCAGCGCGCCGAGCTGGAACTGGTCAGCGCCATCGCTGCGCGCGACCTCGCCTACGTGTCGCTCTACAAAGCCCTGGGCGGCGCACCGATACCGGCGCAGCCCACGCCGGGGAGCACCGACTGATGGTCGCGCTTGCCCGCAAGACATTGATCTATGAATGGCGGCGCTTCCTGCCGGCCATCGTCGCGGTGGGCTTCGCCGGCCTGCTGCAGCTGCTGCAGGCCGCGCTGGTGCTGGGCATCTTCGGCAGCGCCAGCGTCTACATCACCGGCTCTTCCGCCGACCTGTGGGCTGGTTACCCCGGCACTCAGAGCGTGAATCTGGGACGCCCGATCGACACCGGCGTGGAGATGCGGCTGCTGATGGACCCGGCCGTGACCAAGGTGGAGCCGTTCCATTGGGTGGACGCCGACTGGCGCGGCCCGAACGATACCGGCGGCGTGTCGGTATTCGTCTCCGGCATCGATGCGCGGCCCGACAGCATGATGTTCGCCCGCGCGCTGCCGGCCACATTGCGCGCGCGCCTGAACGAGCCGGATGCGGTGATCGTCGATCGCGCCGACCTCGGCAGCCTCGGCGTGAGCGTTGGCGACACCGCAGTCATCAACGGCCATCGCGTGCGCGTGGTCGGCGTGAGCAGCGGCCTGCGCGCGCTCGGCGGTGTGAATGTGGTGGCCTCGCTGGCCACCGCGCGCGAGCTGGACACCGATCCGGCCAACGCCAATCGCATGACCTACTTTGTCGCCAAGGTGAACGATCCGGACAAGGCCGAGGAGATCGCGCAGCGCCTGCGTGGCTCCAACACGTTCGGCAACTATGACGTGTGGACGGCGCGCGACTTCGCGCGCCGTTCGCAGTTCTATTGGATGTTCGACACCGGTGCTGGTGCCGGCGTGCTGTTCCTCGCCGGCATCGTGTTCCTGGTAGGTGCCGTGATCACCAGCCAGACCCTGGTCGCCGCGGTGATCGGCTCGATCCGCGAGTACGCCACGCTCAACGCGCTGGGCGTCGGCGTCGGCGCCCTGCGCAAGGTGGTGATGGAGCAGGCCTTCTGGGTGGGCGCCCTTGGCCTGATCGGAAGTGCCGTGCTGGGTGCGCTGTTCTTTTTCTTCGCGCGCAGCCGCAGCGTGCCGGTGGAACTCAACCCGATCGCCACCGTCGGCTGCCTTCTGCTCGGCATGGGCTTGGCGATCGTCTCCGGCCTCGCCGCGATGCGCAGCCTGCGTCGCGCCGATCCCGCGACGCTGTTGAGGTAAGCCATGGCGAGCCAACCCATGCCATCAGCATCCATCTCCCTGCAGGCGCGCGGCGTCAGCAAGTCGTTCGAATCCGGCCGCGTGCGCAGCACCGTGCTGCACGATCTCACACTGGACATGCGCGCCAGCGAGCTCACGCTGATCTCAGGCCCTTCCGGCTGCGGCAAGAGCACACTGCTGGCGATCCTCAGCGGTCTGCAGCGGCCAGACGCTGGCCAGGTGATCGCGCTGGGCCAGGACCTGGGCCTGCTCGACATCCGCGCACTCGAACGCTTCCGCCTGCTGCACACCGGCTTCGTATTCCAGGGCTTCAACCTATTTCCCGCCTTGAATGCAGTGGAACAGGTCGAGCTGCCGCTGAGTTACCTGGGCCTGTCGCCCTCCGAGGCACGCCGCCGCGCGGTGGACTCGCTGGAAGAAGTCGGCCTGGGGACGCGCATGGAGCTGCGCCCGTCCGAACTCTCCGGCGGCGAGAAGCAGCGCGTGGCGATCGCCCGCGCATTGGCCAAGGAGCCCGAGCTACTGTTCGCCGACGAGCCGACCAGCGCGCTTGACGCCGCCAACGGCCAGATCATCATCGATATCCTGCACCGTATCGCGCGCACTCACGGCACCACGGTGCTGTGCGTCAGCCACGATCCGCGTCTGGTCGGCCATGCCGACCGCGTTCTTGCCATGGAAGACGGTCGTATCCTGAGCGATCGCAGCCCGCCGTCCACCACGACCGCCGTCCCCGGCCTCAAGGAATCCTCTGCATGAGTTCGCGCCTGTTCCGTCCGCTGATCGTCCTGGCCGTCGCCTCCTTCGCGCTGGCCGGCTGTTCGCGCGACGACTCCGCCAGCCACAAGGCCGCCGCACAGGCGGCAACGGCTCAATACGTGGCGGTGGCGCGCGGACGCATCGACATCGAAGGCGGCCTGCTCAAGTTGAGCTTTGCGCGCGATGGCGTGGTGGCCGACATCAAGGTCCATGAAGGCGACCACGTGCGCAAAGGCCAGCTGCTGTCCGCGCTGGATACCGAACCCGCACGCCTGGCGGTCACCTCGGCGGAAGCCGAGCAGAAGCAGGCCGAAGCGCAGGCCAAACTGCTCGAGTCGCGCATCAAGGCCGCCACGCAACGCGCCGAGCGCCTCACCGCTGCCGCCGCGGCCGGTGCCGGCGACAGCCAAAGTGCCGACGACGCCCGCGAGAACGCGCAACAACTGCAGGGCGAGCTGGACAACGCGAAGGCTTCCGCCGCCATGGCTGCGCAGAAGCTTGCCGGTGCGAAATACGAACTGTCGCAGCGCAGCCTGCTCGCGCCGGTCGACGGCCAGGTGGTGCAGCGGCAGATCCAGCCCGGTGCGCTCGCCTCGCCGCAAAGCGGCCCGGCTTTTGTGCTGCTGCCCGACCAGCCACGTATCGTGCGCGCCGAGCTCAACGAATCGTTCGTGCGCGCAGTAACTCCGGGCATGCAGGCGGAAGTCGCGGATGACAGCGGCAGCGGCATGCCCAACCTCACCGCGCATGTGTTGCGCATCGGCACCGTGTTCGGCGCCAGCACGCTGGAAGACGATCCGCTAGTGCGCGCCAACACCCGCACGGTGGAATGCGTGCTCAGCTTCGACCAGCCCCCGCCGGCTTCCGTGCGTATCGGCCAGCGCGTACTGGTGCGCTTCCCACCGGCAGGCACCGACACCAAGGCCGCCCCGGCGCAGTGAGCCTGACGTTGCGTTTCCCGGGTCGCATTACACATTGGCTGCTCACCGCTCTATTGGGCGGCGGCCTGCTGGCAGGCGCACCGAGTTACGCGGATGACGTGCAGGGCGCCGATGACAGCCTGCCCAATATGCTGGGCGTCGGTGTCATCCACCTGCCTCGATGGCAAGGCGCGCGCGTGCATCGCGACCAGCTCGCCCCCTATATCGAAGTCGAGCTGGACGACCGCCTCACTCTGTCCACCGATGACGGCGTCACGCTGGACTTGATTCACGCCGAGCGTCTTCACGGTGGCCTGTTCGGCAACTACCAATGGGGACGCAGCCGCGAGGATCTTGGCTCGCGTCTCGGCGGCATCGTCAACAGCCTGTCGCCCCGCCTCAATGCCGGCGGCTACGTGGAGTACGACCTCAACAAGGCGCAGAACCTTGGCGTCACGCTGTCGCATGACACGCAGGGTGCCGGCGTCTATCTCAATATGTATGCGGTGACCGGACTGCCACCGCTGGGCAGCTACCAGCACAGCCTGCAACTGCAGCTGCAGTCGATGAATGGCCCGGCCATGCGCCGCTTCTTCGGACTCACGCCGGCGCAGGCCACGCAACTTGGCGTGAACGCGTGGCGTCCCGGCGCTGGTGCGCAACAAATGGCGCTGGAATACGACGCCATGATTCCCCTCGGCGACTCGCTCGCCGCGGTGTTCTCGCTGAACTTCGCGCGCCTGCTCGGCGACGCGGCCGACAGTCCGCTGGTGCGCTACTACGGCTCGCCTTATCAGTTCACCGGCTCGCTCGCGCTGGTCTATCGCTTCTGACGCGCGCGCGATGAAGCGCGCGCCGACTCAACGGTTATCACGCGTCCAAATGCCGCCGTGCGCCTCGCGCACCGGAAAGCTGGCGATCGGCTCGTAGGCCGGCGGACACGTGACCGCGCCCGTACGCAGGTCGAAGCGCGCACCGTGACGCGGACACTCCACTTCGAAGCCGTGCACTTCACCGCCGGCAAGATCGCCACCGTCATGCGTGCACACATCCTCGACCGCATACAGATCGCCGTCGATGTTGTACACAGCGATGGGCGTGTCGCCGTCGTAGACCACCTTGAACTCACCCGGCAGCATTTCGCTGCGCGTACCGACGAAGATCCAGTCCTTCAGGTCGTCGTCGCTCATGCCACCGCCCCTGCGAGGGGCTTCACCATCCATTCGAAGCGAAGATCCTCACGAAGCGGAATGCCGAAACGCGCATCGCCATAAGGGAATGGGCGGAACTCACCGGTGCGCTGATAACCGCGGCGTTCGTACCACGCGATCAGTTCGGCGCGCTGCTCGATCACCGTCATGCGCATCGCCACGCAACGCCATTCATCGCGCGCGACGCGTTCGGCTTCGGCGAGCAAGGCCTTGCCGACGCCGGCCATCTGCAAATCGGGATTCACGGCGAACATGCCGAAGTAACCGGCATCGCCCTGCCGCTCGATATGGCAGCAGGCAAGCAGCACGCCATCGCGCTCCGCCAGCAGCACCAGGCTGTCCGGCTGGCCAAGCAGCGCGGAGACACCCGCGGCATCGGTGCGCTGCCCGTCGAGCAGATCGGATTCGGTGGTCCAGCCGCGCCGGCCAGAGTCGCCGCGATAGGCGGACTCCACCAGGGCGACTACAGCGTGGATATCGGCGGTCCCGGCCGCCCGGAAAACGGGAACAGAGGTTTCGGACATCCGCGCATGATAATCCGCCACCCCACCACGGCGGTACACGCATGGCGTACCGCCGCAGATCCGGAACTTAGTGCGGCGCCACCACCAGCACACCAAAACCTTCCACCGGCTTGCCCTTGCCGGACGCACTGGCAGCCGCGAGGTAGACCGTATGGCTCTGTGGATCGAGCGCCAAGGTGCGCGCACTCTTCTGCGTCGGCAGATTGCCAAGCAGGCGGTAATGGTCAGCATCATCCTGCGCCACCACACTAAGCGTGCCTTCGCCGCCCGAGCTCAGCACGACCTGGCGTTGCGCATCGAACACCACTGCATCGGGGTCTTTGCCGATCGCCAGCTTGGCCACCTGGTGCCCGTCATGGGCATCGGTCACCACCATCCAACCGTTGGCACACACCGAGAACAGCCGCTGATGCACGGCATCCAGCGCCAGACCGGTGGGTCCATCACACGGTTCCAGCGACCACACGTTCAACACCTTCTTCGTCGCCAGATCCACGCGCGCGAGCTGGTTCTTGTCTTCCAGATTGAGAAACAGCTGGCCCTTGCCGTCGGCAACGGCGAACTCCGGGCGGCCCGGCACCGCGATGGTCCCCAGCTCCTTGCCCGCCTGCGCATCGATGATGCTGATGTTGCCGCTATGCCCGTTCATGGTGAGCAGATGGCCGGAAGCGTCGTCAAACACGATCGCATCCGGATCCTTGCCGCTGATCGCGATGTGCCCGGTGACCTTCAGCGTATCGGTATCGATGACGGTCACGTTGTCGCCGTGACCGTTGCTCACGAACGCCTGATGTTTCGACGGCAGCAACGCCACGCCATGCGCGTGCTGCATACCCGGAATCTCAGTCAGCAACTTGCCCGAAACGGTATCCATCACCATCACGCGGTCGTCGCGGGCAATGAACAGCCGGTGCGCTGCCGCATCCAAGCTCAGATAATCCCAGCCACCGCTACCACCCAGCGCGTAGTGCTTGGTGACTGCATAAGGCTGCTCGGCGGCAGTTCCCGCTGTCGACGGCGCCACGACGGCTACGCCGAGCAACAGCGCGATCGACAACGCAAGGAAAGACGACTTTTTCATGCAAGGTCCCAGGTTGGATAGAGAAATGGGCTAGTAGAGAAATGATCAGAGTTTCAGGCGCACGCCGGCGGTATAGGTCTGCCCGTAGAACTCGCGCTGGATCGGACGGCTGCTGCTCGGACCCTCGGTGAACTTCAGGCGCGTATCGGTGAGGTTCTTGGCGTTGAAGAACAGCGACCACTGCTCATCGATCGCATAGCTAGCACCGAGATCCAGCGAGAACCGGGGCTGCGACCAGATATCCGTCGCCGCCGAGTTGCCCACGCCGAAGATGTTCTTGCTGACATAGTAGGCACCAAGATTCACGTTCAACCCGCCCAGGTCATAGAACAGCGCGAAGTTGCCGGTGTTACGCGATGTGGAAGGCAACTGCAGATGTTCGCCGGGGCGGATCTCGCCGCTCGAATCGACAAAGGTGTAGTTGGCCGCCATACCGAAACCGGCCAGCCAGCCGGGGAGCGTGGCGAACCGCTGCTGGTAGTTCAGCTCCACGCCACGCGCATGCGCGCTGCTGAGATTGGCGAAGGTGAACACCTTGGCCGCGCCGGTGAATCCGGCGAACAGTCCGTTGTTCGGAAAGGTCACGCCGGTCTCTTCCTTGTTGATGATGTAGTTGCTCAACTCCTTGTCGAACACACCCACCGAGGCGATGCCGCCGTTGTCTAGGTAATACTCCAGCGACAGATCGAAATTGTTGCTGGTGGTCGCCTTGAGGTTCGGATTGCCCTGGGTCACGTTGTCCGCCGCGGGATCGATCAAGGTCGACGCGGTGACTTGGTTGAAGCCCGGTCGCGCAATTGTCTTCGAATAGACCGCGCGCGCCACCAGGCCCTCGCTCAGCTCGTAGCGCAGCTGCACCGTGGGGAAGAAATGGTTATAGCTGTGGTTCACCGCAATCGGTACGGCACCGCCGAAGGCCCCCGTGTTCGGATCGACCAGGACCTGATTGCCGCCGTAGGTGGCCATGGTCCGCTCCCAGCGCACACCGGCCAGCACACCCAGCTTGTCGGTCGGCTTGAACTGATACTGGCCATAGACGGCATAGACGTTCTCCTTGCCGTTCGACGCACCCTGCGCTTCGCTCTGCGCGTCCGCCAGCGGGTTGTTCTCGGTAAACAGCTCCGGATGGGTCACGTATAGATTGCGCAGCGCCTCGGCATTGATGTTGTAGCCGTTCTGGTAGTGATTCTTGTAATAGCTGATCGGCTGCCCAGAGACGAACTGGCTCAACGGCAGCGCCGGCGGGGTTCCGCTGAAGCGCGTGATCTCGCCGTGACGTGAGCGCTTGCGCGCGCTCACGCCGAACTTGATGTTCTCGTCGGTGCCTTCGAAATAGCTGGTCGGAATGGTGACATTGAATGCACCGGTGTATTCCTGATTGTGATCGTGTTCGGTACTGTTCTGGAAATTGCCGAACGTATAACCCGACGGATCGAGCGGATTGGCATTGAGATAGCCGAAGCGCGGAAAGCGCGGATCGCTGATATTGTCGTAAGCAACCGCCACCGCGTTCGGGTTGGAGAACGTGCTGTTGTAGTCGAACGGCTTGTTATACGAGCCGTAGGTCGCGGCCAGCAGGTAATCAATCTTGAAACTCTGGAAATGGTTCTCGCCGCCGAAGGTCGCCACACGCGTATCGATGGTTTCCTTCTCGTCGCGCAGGGTCTTGTCGAAGGTGACGTTGGGATCGATGAAACCATGCGCATTCGACGGATCGGCGGTGACCGAGCCCGTACCGCCGCCGAACATGTTGTAGGTCAGGCGCTGGCGGTTCACCGACTCGGTATAGCCTGCGTCGAAGTAGCGCACATACCAGCGGTTGTCGTCGTCGGGCTGGTAGTTGAGCTCGCCGCCATAACCGAGACGGCGGCGGTGATAGCGGTAGTAGCGCTGCTCGAAATCGTTCATCACCTTGTCAGGCGTGCCGTTGGCCTGGTCGTCGGCATAGGAGCCTTCGATATCGTCGACGCCGCGCTTGTCTTCGTAATAGGCCACGGTGCCGATAAAGCTGAAGGCATTGCCCGGACCGAAGCGGCCGCCGCCGCTCAACTGGTAGTCCTTGATCCCTGTGCTGCGCTGGCTCTCATAGCCGGCACCCAGCTCGACCTCCAGGAACTTGTCCTTGCCGGGCGGCACCTGCTTGGGCGTGATTTCGATGGTGCCGCCTAATGCTTCGGCATCCTGGTCCGGCGTATTGGTCTTGGTCACCGTAATCGCGCCGATCAGGCCGGTGGGGATCGAATCGAACGCCACCGCGCGCCCACCACCCATCGGCGAGGCGACATTGGTTGGCGGCAGACGTACGCCGCCGAAAGTGGCGCCGTTGAGATCGGCATCGAGACCGCGAATATTTACGAAGCGGCCTTCGCCGGTATCGCTCTCCAGCGAGATGCCCGGAATGCGACGCACCGCTTCGCCCGCATTGACGTCGGGCAATTTGCGGATCTCGGTCGCGGGCTGCACGTTGACCAGATTCGGCGCGTCCTGCTGGATGCTGCGCGCAAGTTCCAGCGGCGTGGTCTGTGCGGTGACCCGCAGGCCCTGCAAGGTCTTGGCGGTACCGCCGAATTCCACGTCCTGCTCGATGGTCTGGCCGGCATGCAGAATCACCTGCCGCTGCAACGGCGCCTGGCCGGACGCACTGACCACCATGGTGTAGTTGCCCGGGTCCACGCCATCCAGCGCAAACTGGCCGTCCGCACCGGTAACCACGCTGCGCCCCGATTCGCTCAGCACCACCTTGGCGCCCGCTACCGGACGATGCTCGCTCTCGACGACACCCTTGAGCGCGGCCGAGCCTGCCGCATGCGCCCATGTCGCTCCGGTCAACGCGGCGACGCCCACCAGAAAACTGCCTGCACGTTTACGAGCCATGGAAAAACCCTTCGTTGAATGAGCACAGCCGGTCTGCGCTGTCATCCAAGCGAAACTAGGGAGGTGCTATGACCATGGGGATGCAGAGGCCTTACCGATCGGTAAGGAAGCCCCGTCATGGACGACATTCGCGACGAGATTCACATCACCCACCACGGAATGCCGCCCATGAAAATCCTGATCGTCGAAGACGATCGCGACACCGCCGCGCATATCGCCGCCGGCCTGCAGTCGAGCGCGTCGCATATCGACAATGCGCACGACGGTTACACGGGCCTGACCATGGCCGCGCGCGAGCATTACGACCTGCTGGTGGTCGACCGTATGCTGCCGCAGCTGGACGGCCTGTCGATGGTGCGCGAATTGCGCCACGCGGGCCGTGAGACACCGATATTGATGGTCTCCGCCCTGGGCGAGGTCGACGCGCGCGTCGAAGGCCTGGAAGCCGGTGCCGACGACTATCTGGCGAAACCTTTTGCGATGATCGAGCTACGCGCGCGCCTCGCCGCCCTGTCGCGCCGTCCGCATATGGCCGACCACCCCACGCTGTTACGCGTCGCCGACCTCGTACTGGACCGGATCACGCGCGAGGTACGCCGTGCGGATCGCGCAGTCGAACTCCAGCCGCGTGAATTCCGCCTGCTGGAATATCTGATGACGCATCAGGGGCGTGTGGTAACGCGCAGCATGCTGCTCGAACATGTATGGGAATTTCATTTCGACCCGCAGACCAGCGTGATCGAGACGCACATCAGCCGCCTGCGCAACAAGATCGACCGCGGCTTCGAACAGGAGTTGCTGCACACCGTGCGCGGCGCCGGGTATTGCCTGCGTGCGGCGGATTAGCCTATTCCGCACGGCCGCGTTTCGCATGGCCATGATCCAGGCCACGCTGTTCGCCGCGCTGGTCGCGGCCCTGCTCGGCATCGCATGGTGGAGCGTCAGCGAGTACGCCGAAGCGCAACTGCGCGCCGACGTAAAGACCGACATCGCCAGCCTGCTCCAGGCCGCCGCCGACGGCACACTGACGCAGCAGATCCGCCAGCGCGTCGCGGTGATGCCGGTAGGGCCTGATTACTACCTGCTTGCCGACACGGCGGGACATCGCCTGGCGGGCAATCTCGTCTATCGACCGACCAAGGCGGGTTGGCATGCCGTGCCTCTGCAGGGCGCGCTGGGCGAAGACAACAGCGACGCCGACATCGTGCACCTCTACGTGGTGCAGTTGGCCGACGGCCGCTGGCTGGCCGCCGGCAGCGACAACCGCAGCGTGGTCGAGTTGAGCGAATTGCTCAGCCAGCGCTTTCTGGAAATCGGCGTGCCGGCCGTCCTTCTCGTACTGCTGATCGGTGGCATCGGCGGCTGGCTCTATCTGCGCCGCATCGACGCCCTGGGTGAACTGGCCGAGCGCGCGCTCGAAGGCGAGACCGCACTGGTGATCGCCCCTTCGGGCAAGGGCGACGAATTCGATCGCCTGGCCAACCGCCTCAACCGCATGCTGGGCCGCATGCATGTGCTGATGGATGGCATGCGGCAGGTTTCAAACGATATCGCCCACGATTTGCGCACGCCGCTCACGCGCATGCGTCAGGGATTGGAATCCAGCCTCGATCCGCATGTCGACGAACAGGGACTGCGCGACGGTGCGCAGCATGCACTGGAGGAAGTCGACGGCCTGCTGGCGACCTTTCGTGCACTGCTGCGCATCGCCAGTGTCGAATCGCGGCAGCGACGATCCGGCTTCGAAGACCTGGATCTGTCGGCCGTGTTCGACACGCTCGCGGAAACGTATCGGCCGGTGGCCGAGGATCTCGGACAGCAATGGTCCGCACGCATCGAAAGCGGTCGCCGCCTGCACGGCGACCGCATCCTGTTAACGCAGATGCTGGCCAACCTGATCGAGAACGCGTTGCGCCACACACCACCCGGATCGCGCATCGAGCTGAGCCTGAGCAGCACGCCCGAACGCATCATCGGGCGCGTGACTGACAGCGGCCCCGGCATTCCCTCCGAGGCGCGCGAACGCGTACTGCGCCGCTTCGTACGGCTGGACCGCAGCCGCAGTACGCCCGGCAGCGGGCTCGGCCTGGCCCTGGTCGCCGCGGTCGCCGATCTGCACGGCATTCGCCTGACACTTGGAGATGCTCAGCCGGGACTCGCGGTGGAGCTCGGCTTTCCTGCGCTGTAAGCGTTCCGTTGATCAGGCCAGATTGTCGCCAGCGAATTCCCAATGCACGAGCTGCCAGAACGCCTCCAGATATTTCGGGCGGAGGTTGCGGTAGTCGATGTAATACGCGTGCTCCCACACATCCACCACCAGCAGTGGACGATCCTCACTGGTCAGCGGCGTTGCCGCATTGCTGGTGTTGACGATCGCCAGCGTGCCATCCGGACGCTGCACCAGCCACGTCCAGCCCGAGCCGAAATTGCCGGCGGCGGATTTGGCGAATGCCTCCTTGAACTGCGCGAACGAACCGAACGCGTGCGCGATCGCATCGGCCAGTTTGCCGCGGGGTTCGCCACCACCGCGCGGGCTCATCGAATTCCAGTAGAAGCTGTGATTCCAGATCTGCGCAGCGTTGTTGAAGATGGCCCCCGAGGAACGGCGAATGATGTCCTCCAGACTCATCGACTCGAACTCGGTGCCCTTGATCAGGCTATTAAGATTGGTGACATAGGCCTGGTGATGTTTGCCGTAGTGATAGTCCAGCGTCTCGGCGGAAATATGCG
Source organism: Dyella sp. OK004 (assembly GCF_900114495.1). Lineage (GTDB taxonomy): Bacteria > Pseudomonadota > Gammaproteobacteria > Xanthomonadales > Rhodanobacteraceae > Dyella_D. The sequence continues at coordinate 679,969 of NZ_FOZI01000002.1, forward strand.
GCACCAGCCCATTGCGCTCATACGGCAAGGGAAGCAGTTCGACAGCCATCGTCAGGGTCCTTTCGTTGGGGGGGAAAATCATTACGGAGCGCGCGGCGCGGCCCGTCGCGCAATGGGCAAGGCGCACGCCACCAGCACGGCGAACACGCCGAATACCCACAGCGCCGCCGAGCGCGCACCGGCCACGCCACCCGGATCGCCGAGGCCTGCCGCATTGGCGATCAGCCCTGCCATGGCGGCGCCCAGCGACATCGCATACAGCTGCACTGTCGAGATCGACGACGACGCCAGCGCGCCCTCGTCCGCCGGCGCCGAGGCCAGCAGCGCGGTAAGCAGATGCGGCCATGCCAGCCCAACGCCGAGACCGACGCCGGCCAGCACCACACACAACAAGACGAAGCCCGCCCCCTGCTCGAAGCCGCTCGGCTGTTGCAGCATCCACGCCAGCAAGGCCAGCGACAGCGCCATCAACAGCGGCCCGATGCGAATGCTGGTCGTGGCGAAAGCGCCGCTGCGTCCGGCGCTGAGCATCGAACCGAAACTCCAGCCGCCCGCCATCACCGCCGTCAGATAACCCGCCACCAGCGGTTCATGGCCGTGGATCACCTGCAGGAAATACGGCACGAAAATCTCCGCCGTACTGCCGATCACCAGCAGGCTGAGCACGCCGTAGATCGCGCGCAGCCGCGACGGTGCATAGGCACCGGTCGGCAGCAGCTTCGCTGCGGCGCGACGGTCCAGCCACACGATCCATGCGGCAAGCGCCAGGCCGGCGATCACTCCTGCCGCCTGCATGCCACGTGATGTGCTGAGACTGGCCAGCGACACGGCGAGCACCGACAGCGCCAGCAAGGCTAACCGGCCACCCGGCACGCGCGAATGACTGCCCGCTGACGCGCCCGCAGGCAGCCACACCGAAACAATGACCGCCAGCGCCAGCACCTCCGGCAGCAGACACCAGAATGCCGCCCGCCAATCACCCAGCTGCGCGAACACACCGCCGATCGCCGGCCCCGACAACGTGGCAATGCCCCACATCGCCGAGACCAGCCCCATCGCGCGCGACCATAGCGACGGCTCGAATACCCGGCGGATCAGTACATAGGCCAGCGATACCAGCACGCCTCCGCCCAACCCCTGCAAGCTGCGCCCCGCCAGCATCCACAGCATGGATGTAGCGCTTGCACAGACCACGGTGCCCACGGTGAATACACCCAACGCCAGCAGGTACGCCCCTTTGCCGCCGCGTCGCGCCGCCAGCGTCGCTGCCAGCGTGGCGCCGATGATCGAGGCGATCACAAACAGCGTGGTGTTCCAGGCGTAATAAGCGAGGCCGCCGATGTCCGCCACGATCGACGGCATGATGGTGGTCACCACATAGACATTGATCGCGTGCAGCGCGGTGCCACCCGCCAGGGCGAGGGAGCGGACGCCATTGCGCCCCGAGAGGAGATCCGACCATGAGGCAGATTCGGTTGTAACGGACATGCGACCTCGACAATGCGCGTCATGCGCGCCTAATATCCAAGTATCAACTTGCATATTAAGTCGAACCCGTGGAATTAAACAAGCATGAGCTTGGATAATAAAATCGATCCGCCCGCCGAGCGCATCCTGCGCCAGCTGAAGACGCAGGGGCCGCAGGGCACCGCGGCGCTTGCGGAGGCGTTGGACATCACCGCGGAAGCGGTGCGCCAGCAAGTACAGAAGCTGCTCGACGATGACCTCATCACGGGCCAGCAGGAACGCGCCGCCGGTGTTGGCCGGCCGCGCCAGCTGTGGTCACTTACTGCCGCCGGCCATACCCGTTTCCCCGATGCGCACGCACAGCTCGCCGTCGACCTGATCGCCTCGGTGCGTGCGCTGTTTGGCGATGCCGGTGTGGATCGCATGATCGACGCACGCCGCGACGACAATCGCCGTACCTATCTCGAAAGCATCGGCAACGCCCGCAACCTCGGCGAGCGCGTGAAACGGCTGGCCGCCATCCGCGAACGCGAAGGCTATATGGCGAGAGCCGAGCGCGATGGCCGCGACTGGCTGCTGATCGAAGACCACTGCCCCATCTGCGCCGCCGCGCAGACCTGCCAGGGTTTCTGCCGCGCCGAACTGGAGCTATTCCGCGAGGTGCTAGGCGACGAAGCGCAGGTGGTCCGCGAGCAACATCTGCTGGCTGGCGCGCGGCGCTGCGTTTATCGGATCAGTCAGCGCCGTCTGCTGAATACGCCAGTCCGGCTGCAGGACTAAGCCTCTTTGAACAAATTCTTTTGTTAGACCTGATCGGTCTCGAGTCTCGCTTTGAGCTGCCTCTCTTGCTCGCGGGGGAACGTTGGTGAGAGATAGGCTCGTGGTTCGCGGCTTCCTACTTTGAGTGTCAGGTTGTCGCGACCTGGCCGCTTATGCAGCGGGCATTTCGGACGCCTGCCGGCGCCCGAGTCACTTTCTCTTTGCTGACCCAAAGAGAAAGTAACCAAAGAGAAATGGTCTAAAGAGCGCGGTGTGCTTTGTAGCTGCGCATCTTCCAATGTCAGACGTCGGGATGGTTTTTCGCCTTGCCCCCTCCCCTGCTCGCAGGGGAGGGCTGGGGAGGGGTAAGTACTTGGTTCGCGGTTTCCTACTTTGGCTGTCGGGTGATCGCGACGTGATCACTAGCAACACTGTCTCGAGCACCCACCCCTCACCCCAACCCTCTCCCCAGAGGGGAGAGGGAGATGTTGCGCTTCAAGGCGAGACAGACCATCAAGCCAAAGAACACCATCCCTACGCCTGACACTGGAAGATGCGTAGCTACAGAGCACACCGCCTGCTCTTCAGGCCATTTCTCTTTGGTTACTTTCTCTTTGGGCCAGCAAAGAGAAAGTGACCCGGCTCGCGGCAGCGAGGCGGAACGCCCGCTGCGTAAGCGGCCAGGTCGCAACACCCCAACCCGGAGAGTTGTGAATCAGCCCCCCTCTCTGCTGATTGAGGCCAGAGAAAGCCCGGCTACGATGCCAAACCAGACCATGTCGAGAGTTACCTTCGACACTGCCGCCTTCCGCCGCCCCTCCCTAGCCTGCAAGATGGGCTGATAGCGTGCTTCGCTCGCCCGTCACCGTACTCAGGGAGATTCCATGAAGAACCGCATCGTGAAGCCGATGGCCAAGCCATTGGCATGGGCTGTTGGCCTGGCCTTGTGCACCGGCGCCATCGCCGGCCCTTCCGGCAACTTCGACGTGAAGGAGCTGGACAAGAACATCGACGCCTGCGCCGATTTCAACGGCTTCGTGAATGCGAAGTGGGTAGCCGCGCACCCGATCCCGGCCGACCGCACGCGCTGGGGCTCCTTCGACGCCCTGCGCGAAGACAGCCTCAACGCGCAGCGCGGCATCGTCGAGACTGCCGCCGGCAGCGCCGCCAAGGCCAAGCCGGGCTCCATCGAACAAAAGATCGGCTACCTCTACGCCTCCGGCATGGACGAAGCCGCCATCGAGAAAGCCGGCTTCGATCCGATCAAGCCGCAACTCGCGAGCATCGACGCGCTGAAGAGCAGCAAGGATGTCGTGGCCTACATCACCGACAGCTACGCCAAGGGCGACGGCGTGGTGTTCGGCTTTTTCGGCAATGCGGACTTCAAAGACTCGAACAAGCAGATCGCCTACGCCAGCCAGGGTGGCTTGGGCCTGCCCACCGCCGACTACTACAGCAAGCCTGACTTCGCGAAGATCCGCGACGCCTACGTTGCGCATATCGCGCGCACGCTTGAACTCACCGGTGTGAGCGCGGCCGACGCGCAGACCCAGGCCAAGGAGGTAATGGCGTTCGAAACGCGCCTGGCCGGCGCCTCGCTGGTGCCGACCGAACTGCGCCAGCCGGAGAATCGCTACCACTACGTCAGCATCGCCGATGCGGACAAGGTGACGCCGCATTTCGAATGGACCGCCTTCTTCAAGGCACAGGGCGCGGATGTGAAGGACGGCTTCTCGCTGTCGCATCCCAAGTTCTTCGCCGAGTTCGACAAAATGCTGGCTGACGTGCCCGTTACCGACTGGCAGGCCTATCTGCGCTTCCACGCCATCGACGGTGCCGCGCCGTATCTCTCCAAGGCGTTCCAGCAGGAAGACTTCGACTTCAACGCCAAGACGCTCAATGGCCAGAAGGAAATGAAGGCGCGCTGGAAGCGCACGCTGGACACCGTCAACGAAGACATGGGCATGGCGCTGGGCCAGCTCTATGTCGCCAAGACCTTCACGCCCGACTCCAAGCAGCGCGCACAGGCGCTGGTCGACAATCTGCGTGTGGCCTACAAGGCGCGCATCGAAAAGCTCGAATGGATGAGCGACGCGACCAAACAGAAGGCCCTGGAAAAGTGGGCCAGCTTCACGCCCAAAATCGGCTACCCCGACAAGTGGCGCGACTGGAGCGGCCTGCAGATCAAGCAAGGCGACTACTTCGGCAACGTGATGTCGGCCGCCAAGTTCAACTATGACTACCGCATCGCCAAGATCGGCAAGCCGGTGGACCGCAGCGAATGGGGCATGACGCCGCAGACGGTGAACGCCTACTACAACGCGCAGAAGAACGAGATCGTGTTCCCCGCGGCCATCCTGCAGTCGCCGTTCTTCGACGCCAAGGCCGACGACGCGCTCAATTACGGCGGCATCGGCGCGGTGATCGGCCATGAAATGGGCCACGGCTACGACGACCAGGGCAGCAAGTTCGACGCGCAGGGCAACAACGTCAACTGGTGGACCGACGCCGACCGCAAGGCGTTTGAGTCGCGCACCGACAAGCTGGCCGAACAGTTCAACAGCTATGAAGCGCTGCCGGGCAAGTTCGTCAACGGCAAGCTGACCATGGGCGAGAATATCGGCGACCTCGGCGGCCTCAACGCTGCCTACGATGCGTTGCAGATGGCCCTGGCCAAGCACCCGGCCGAGGCGAACAAGAAGATCGACGGCTACACCCCGGACCAGCGTTTCTTCCTCAACTGGGCCCGCGTGTGGCGCGGCAATATCCGTCCCGAAGCGCAGCTGACCCTGCTCAATACCGATCCGCACGCGCCGGCGCAGTTCCGCGCTATCGGTGCGCCGTCGAACATGCAGGCCTTCGCACAGGCGTTCCAGTGCAAGGCGGATGCGAAGATGGTCCGTTCGGGCGAGAAGCAAGTGAAGATCTGGTAAGCACGACGCACCGCTGACCAACAGAAAAAGCCATGGGTGAAAGCCCATGGCTTTTTCTATTCCTGCCGTGGCACGGTATGTCCCTTGGATCGCCCTGCCCGGCTATTACATCAGCAGCGTGCGTACCTTCAGCAGCGCCGTGATGAACGCATCCACTTCCTCGCGCGTGTTGTAGAACGCCAGCGAAGCGCGCAGCGTGGCGGGCACGCCGTAGAATTTCATCAGCGGATGCGCGCAGTGATGGCCGGAGCGCACGGCCACGCCCTGCAGGTCGAGCAAGGTCGCCATATCGGTGGCTTGCGCACCCTCGATCAGGAACGAGATCACTGGCTCCTTCTCTTTCGCCTCGCCGAACAGGCGCAGGCCCGGGACTTCGCGCAGGCGATCGGTGGCGTAGGCCAGCAACTGCTGCTCCCAGGCGTGAATCGCCTCGAAGCCGATGGAGTCGTAGTAGTCGATCGCCGCGGAGAGACCGGCAAAGCCCGCGATGTTCGGCGTACCTGCTTCGAAGCGATGCGGCGGCTCGGCGAAGGTGGTGCCGTCGAAACTCACTTCGCGGATCATCTCGCCACCGCCGAAGAACGGTGGCATGGCCTGCAGCAGTTCCTTGCGCGCCCACAGCGCGCCAGTGCCCGTCGGCGCCAACATCTTGTGGCCGGTCAGCATGTAGAAATCGCAGCCCAGTGCCTGCACGTCCACCGGACGGTGCGGCACCGCCTGCGAACCATCCACCAGCAACGGAATACCCCGCTTGCGGCATTCGCGCGCCAGCTCGCGAATCGGATTCACCGTACCCAGCACATTGGACACATGAGCAACGCAGGCGAGCTTCACTTCCGGCGTCAGCAGCTTGACGAATTCCTCCACGATCAACTCGCCGCGCTGATCGATCGGCGCCGCCTTCACCGTGGCGCCGCTGCGCTGGGCGATGATCTGCCACGGCACGATATTGGCGTGGTGCTCCATCACCGTGGTGACGATGGCGTCGCCCGGTTGCAGTTTCGGCAAAGCGTAGCTGTAAGCCACCAGATTGGCGGCCTGCGTGGTGCCGGAGGTAAGGACCAGCTCGTTACGCGAGGTGGCGTTGATGAAACGCGCCAATTTTTCGCGCGCGCCCTCGTAAGCGGCCGTGGCTTCCTCGCCGAGCTGATGCACGGCGCGCGACACATTGGCGTTGTGCAGACGGTAGTGCTCGTCCACCGCCTCGATCACGCTCAGCGGCTTCTGGCTGGTATTGGCGTTGTCGAAATAGATCAGCGGCTTGTCATGCACCGTGCGCGCAAGCAACGGGAAATCCGCGCGGATGCGCTGCACATCAAAAACGGTGGGTAGCTGTGCTTGTGCATTCATCGCTGTATTCCATGAGTCCCGGACGCCCGGGTGTCAGGCTTATTCGTTTGGCAGGTGCGCTAACAGCAGACCGGAGAGGTGTTCCCGCAATGCATCGTTCGGCATCGACTCCAGCACGGCGCGACAGAACGCGACCGTCAGCAGGGCGCGAGCCTCCGCCTTCGGAATGCCGCGCGAACGCAGATAAAACAGCGCACGCTCATCCAGCTGACCGACAGTGGCGCCGTGCGCCGCCTTCACGTCGTCGGCGTAGATTTCCAGCTCGGGCTTGGTGTCGATCTCGGCCTGGCCGGACAGCAACAGGTTCTTGCAGCTCAGCGAGGCATCGCTGCCATCGGCACCCTCGGCTACCACGATGGCGCCGCGGAACACACCGCGCGAACGTTGATCGGCAACACCGCGCCAGAGCGACTCCGAAGTGGTGTTCAGCGCCTGGTGACGGATCACCAGCTGCGTATCCACATGCTGGCGACCGTGCAAGGCGAACACACCGCGCAAATCGAAACGCGCGCCATCGCCCACCAGCTCGGCCTGCAGGTCATGCCGCACCAGCGCACCGCCCAGCTCAAGCACGTGCAGCAGAGCATGCGCGCGCGCCCCCAGGTGCAGGCTGCTGCGGCGAATCAGGCTGCTGCCTTCGGCAGCGTCCTGCAGCAACGTATGCTGCAACTTGGCACCGTCGCGCAGCACGATATCCGCGACCAGGGTCGCCAGATGGTTCTGCTCGCCGGTGGAAGCATGGTGTTCGACCAGGCTCAGTTCGGCACCCTCGCCCAGCTCGATTACATGCCGCAGATGCCAGCTGCTATCGGATCCGGCCGGCACACCGACAAACAGCAGATGTAGCGGCTGCTCAACGCGCGTGCCAGCGGCCACGCGCAACACCACACCGTCACCCGCCAGCGCGGCGTTCAAGCGAGCGAATGCATCGCCCGCCTCGCGGTAGTGGCGTGACAGGGCAAAGCGCAGGGATTCGGCATCATCCCGCAGTGCCTGCGACAGCGGCTGCAGGGTCACGCCCGCAGGCAGGCTCGATAGCGAGGAAAGATCAGCGCGGAACACACCATTGACGAACACCAGGCGCGGCCCATCCACACCCGGCAGCGCCAGCGTGGCCATATCGACGGCACGCGCCGCCGCCTGGCTGTCACCATGTTCAAAACGGCGCTGACCCAGCGCGCGAAGGGCGGTGTACTTCCAGGCCTCTACCCGCGTATCGGGCAGGCCGGCCGCCTCAAAGGCAGCAAGATTCTCGCGGCGCGCCGCATCCAGCCACGCGATATCGCTGCCCGGCAGCCGCGACAGCGCCGCCGATGCGAGCAGCGACTCGACGAACGGCGGGCGCACCGGCTGATTCATGCCTGCGCTCCGGCCACCGGGCTGCGCTCGCCAACCCAGGCGTAACCGTGTTCTTCGAGCTTCAGCGCCAGCGTCTTGTCGCCGCTTTCGACAATGCGGCCGTCGGCCAGCACATGGACGAAATCCGGCTCGATGTAATCAAGCAGACGCTGGTAGTGAGTGATCATCAGGAAGGCGCGCTCCGACGAACGCAGCGCATTGACGCCCTGCGCCACCTGCTTGAGTGCGTCGATGTCGAGACCGGAGTCGGTTTCGTCCAGGATCGCCAGCTTCGGCTCCAGCACCGCCATCTGGAAGATCTCGTTGCGCTTCTTCTCGCCGCCGGAGAAACCCTCGTTGACGGCGCGATGCAGCAGCTCGTCGGAGATCTGCATGATCTTCAGCTTCTCGCGCACCAGCTTGAGGAACTGCATGGAATCCAGCTCCTTCTCGCCGCGCTGCTTGCGCTGTGCATTGAGCGCGGCGCGCAGGAAATAGGTGTTGTTCACGCCCGGGATTTCCACCGGGTACTGCAGCGCGAGGAATACACCCGCGGCAGCACGCTCTTCCGGCTCCAGCGCCAGCAGATCGCGCCCCTCAAAAAGCACCGAGCCTTCGGTGACTTCATAGCCATCGCGCCCGGACAGCACGTTACCCAGCGTCGACTTGCCGGCGCCGTTCGGACCCATGATGGCGTGCACCTCACCCGGGTTCACGGTGAGCGAGAGGCCCTTGAGGATGTCCTTGCCCTCGACGCGGGCGTGCAGGTTTTCGATCTTCAGCATAGTCACTTCAGTTCCGCGGAATTCTTGATCGAGCCGGAGCAGACATCGCCTTCCTGCGCGCCGTCGAGCCAGGTTTTCAATTGCTCGGTGCGCTGCTGGGTCAGGCGTGCCTTCACTGTGCCGACGCACATCGGATACACAGAGCCGTATTGCGCGCTCGCGTTTTCGTTCTTGCCCACCGGGTAGTTGGCTTCCACTTCCGCATCGCGGAATTGGAGCCACAGCTTCTGGGAAGCCTTGAGCTTCTCCAGGAACACCGGTTGGTCCTTGTACTTGGTCTGGATGGCTTTCCAGACCTTATTGAGCTCCTGGTCCGCCTTGGCGAAATCGCCGGCCGAGCAAGCATTCAATTCGGCCTGTGAGCCATTGGGGTTGCAGCCGATCTGGCCGTCAGCGGCAAAGGCGGCCAACGGCAACGCCATCATCAGAACGGACAACGCGATGCGCTTCATCCCACGGCTCCTTCCAGAGAGACTTCGAGTAGTTTCTTCGCTTCTACCGCGAACTCCATCGGCAGCTCGCGGAACACCTGCTTGCAGAAGCCGTCGACGATCATCGACACGGCGTCTTCCTCGCTGATGCCGCGGCTGCGGCAGTAGAACAGCTGGTCGTCGGAGATCTTGGAGGTGGTCGCCTCGTGCTCGACGATGGCGCTCGGGTTTTTCACTTCCATATACGGGAAGGTGTGTGCGCCGCAGCGCTTGCCGATCAGCAGCGAATCGCACTGGGTGTAATTGCGTGCACCCTCGGCACCCTTCTCCACTTTCACCAGGCCGCGATAGGCATTGGAGCTGCGGCCAGCGCTGATGCCCTTCGACACGATCTTGGACTTGGTGCCCTTGCCGATGTGGATCATCTTGGTGCCGGTATCGGCCTGCTGGCGATGATGCGTCAGCGCGACCGAGTAGAACTCGCCCACCGAACGATCACCGCGCAGTACGCAGCTCGGGTACTTCCAGGTGATGGCCGAACCGGTCTCCACCTGCGTCCAGGAAATCTTGGAGTCGTTGCCGCGGCAGTCGCCGCGCTTGGTCACGAAGTTGTAGATGCCGCCGACGCCGTTCTCGTCGCCCGGATACCAGTTCTGCACGGTCGAGTATTTGATCTGCGCGCGCTCGAGCGCGACCAGTTCCACCACCGCCGCGTGCAGCTGATTCTCGTCGCGCATCGGCGCGGTGCAACCTTCGAGATAGGAGACGTAGGCGTCGTCCTCGCACACGATCAGGGTGCGCTCGAACTGCCCGGTGTTCATCGCATTGATGCGGAAATAGGTGGACAGCTCCATCGGGCTGCGCACGCCCTTGGGCACGAACACAAACGAGCCGTCGGAGAACACCGCCGAATTCAGCGCAGCGAAGAAGTTATCGCCGGTCGGCACCACGCTGCCCAGGTACTTCTGCACCAGGTCACCGTGTTCGCGAATCGCCTCGCTCATCGAGCAGAAGATCACGCCGGCTTCGGCCAGCTCCTTGCGGAAGGTGGTGCCCACGGAGACCGAATCGAACACCGCGTCCACCGCCACACCAGCCAGCTTGGCGCGCTCGTGCAGCGGCACGCCGAGCTTGTCGTAGGTTTCCAGCAGCTTGGGATCGACTTCGTCCAGCGACTTCGGGCCTTCCTTCGGCGCGGCGTAGTAGCTGATCGCGTTGTAATCGATCGGCGCGAGCTTGAGCCTGGCCCAGTCCGGTGTCGGCATGGTAAGCCAGTGGCGATATGCGTTGAGGCGCCACTCGGTCATCCACTCCGGCTCCTGCTTGATCGCGGAGAGCTGGCGGATGATGTCCTCGCTCAGGCCGGGCGGCAGGCTGGTGGTTTCGATGTCGGTGACGAAACCGGCTTCGTAGCGGCGGCCGAGCGCTTCCGCGACTTCGGCGTTGTCGCGTAGCGTGGTGGCAGTGATATCGCTGCGTTCGGCGGTCATGCGTGGGTCCTGCCTTTCAATTCACTGAGTGCCACGGTCGCGATCTGCGGGCGTGCCGGCGGCTTGAGCATGTCGGCCAGACTCACCGCGCGCAGCGCGTTGTCCACCACATGACTCACCAACTGCCAGCTGCCGCGCACCGTGCATTGCGACTCGCGATCGCACTGCCCTTCGACCAGTCCACATTCGGTCATGCCGATGGGCCCCTCCATCGCTTCGACGATCTGCGCCAGCGAGATCGCTTCCGCCGACCGCGCCAGGCGGTAACCGCCATTGACGCCACGGAACGACTCGACCAGCCCGGCATGCCCCAGCGACTTCAGCAGCTTGCTGACCGTCGGCAATTCCAGGCGCGCCTCGTCGGCGATCTGCGCCGTGCTGAGCACGTCGTGCGGATGGGCGGCGATGCAGGTCATCACCACCGTGGCGTAGTCGGTTAGGCGGCTGACTCGAAGCATGAGAGGAATCGGGACGACTGACTCTAATCGGGACCAAAATGGTACTAATTAAGCCACCTTCGGTCAATGCAGCGCATTGCACCAAGAGCACGCAACTCCTGCGTCCATGGCACCATGTTGGCGCTTTATGCATCCAGGATCAGGGGCAAGCTGCTGATTTTATTAAACCCGCCGCGGGCGCTTGGCTGGCACGCAATGTGCTGCATTGCGACATATCAACCACCTGGGGAGCGCTGGATGAAATGGATCACCGCGATCATCAAACCCTTCACCCTGGATGACGTGCGGCAGGCGTTGTCCGAGGCGGGCATCACCGGCATGACCGTCACCGAGGTGAAAGGCTTCGGCCGTCAGCACGGCCACACCGAGCTGTATCGCGGCGCCGAGTACGTGGTGGATTTCCTGCCCAAGCTGAAAGTGGAAGTGGCGGTAGCCGACGAACAGCTCGAGCACGCCATCGAGGCCATCAGTGCCTCGGCACGCACCGGCAAGATCGGCGACGGCAAGATCTTCGTGAGCGAACTGGAACAGGCCATCCGTATCCGCACCATGGAGGTCGACACCGATGCGCTTTGAGAAACAGGGAACGGGGCTCCGCAGCGGCCTGATCGTGCTGGCTGTCATGGGTACCTTGCTGGCGCTGCCGGCATGGGCGCAATCGGCGCCTGCACCGACACATATCGATAGCGGCGATACCGCGTGGATGCTCACCGCCACCATGCTGGTGTTGCTGATGACGATCCCGGGCCTGGCACTGTTCTACGGCGGCATGGTGCGCGCGAAGAACCTGCTCTCGGTGTTGATGCAGTGCTTCGCCATCACCGCGATGGTCACCGTGCTGTGGATCGTCTACGGCTACTCGCTCGCCTTCAGTAGCGAGGGCATGCAAGCCGGCGTCGTCAACCTGCACTCCATCATCGGCGGCCTCGATCGCGCGATGCTGGCCGGGCTCAAGCCGGATTCGCGCTACCAGACCGTGCCGGAAGCGGTGTTCGTGATGTTCCAGATGACCTTCGCGATCATCACCCCCGCCCTCATCGTCGGTGCCTACGCCGAACGCATGAAGTTCAGCGCGATGCTGTGGTTCAGCGGCCTGTGGCTCACCTTTGTCTACCTGCCCGTGGCGCACATGGTGTGGAGCGGCCCCGGCTCACTGCTCGGCGATCTTGGTGTGCTCGATTTCGCCGGTGGCACCGTTGTACACATCAACGCCGGTATCGCGGGTCTCATCGCCTGCCTGGTGATCGGCAAGCGCCGCGGCTATCCACACACTCCGATGCCACCGCACAACCTCGGCTACACCGTCGTCGGCGCCAGCCTGCTGTGGCTAGGCTGGTTCGGCTTCAACGCCGGCTCCGCCGCCGCCGCCAACGGCAGCGCTGGCATGGCCATGCTGGTCACCCAGATCGCCACCGCCGCCGCCGCACTGGGCTGGCTCGTCGCCGAATGGATCACCCACGGCCGCCCTAGCGTCCTCGGCATCGTCTCCGGCGCCGTCGCCGGCCTCGTCGCCGTCACCCCCGCGGCAGGCACCGCCGGCCCCGGCGGCTCACTGGTACTCGGCTTCATCGCCGGCGTGGTGTGCTTCTTCAGCGCCACCAAACTCAAACACAAACTCGGCTACGACGACTCCCTGGACGTCTTCGGCGTCCACGCCATCGCCGGCATCATCGGCGGCCTCCTCACCGGCCCACTCGCCGCCCCCACCCTCGGCGGCTTCGGCACCGTCACCTCGTTGTGGGGACAACTGTGGATCCAGGCCAAAGGCGTCGGCTTCACCATCGCATGGAGCGCCGTACTGAGCTTTGTTTTGCTCAAGTTGATCGACTGGACCATTGGTTTGCGCGTTGACGACGAACAGGAACAGGTCGGCCTCGACATCTCCCTGCACGAAGAGAAGGCTTACAACCTGTCGTAAAAACAAAACCACAGAAAGAAAAAAAGCCCGCAAGCAATGCTTGCGGGCTTTTCTTTTTTCTGCGATGCGAAGCGAGCCCGTAACGGGTCACCGTGAGGAATGGATGATCAGGTCCCGAAGAAAACCATCCCGACGCCTGACACTGGAAAAAGCGCAGCTACGCAGCACACCGCCTGCTCTTAGGCCATTTCTCTTTGGTTACTTTCTCTTGGGGCCAGCAAAGAGAAAGTGACCCGGACCGCGGCAGCGGTTCGGAAGCCCGCGGCAGGCGAGCCAGGGCACGCAGACGCGACCATCGAAGCGCTTCACTACTGGACCCCGGCCTGCGCCAGGGTGACGAAGTAGGGGCGTTGAGCCGAGCACCCACCCCTCACCCCAACCCTCTCCCCATAGGGGAGAGGGGCCAAAAGGCTACGCCGCAGCCTTCAGTCAAGAACGACGCCCCCGTCCCTCCATCCAGTCATACAACACCGGCAACAACACCAACGTCAGCAACGTAGACGTCAACAACCCACCCACCACCACCGTCGCCAACGGCCGCTGCGTCTCCGCCCCCACCCCACTCGACAACAACATCGGTACCAGACCAAGAATCGCCACGCTCGCCGTCATCAACACCGGCCGCAACCGCAACGCCGTCCCCCGCACCACCGCCTCGCGCACCGCCATTCCCTTGCCGCGCAGCTCGTTGAGGAAACTCACCAACACAATCCCGTTGAGCATCGCCACGCCAAACACCGCGATAAACCCGATCGCCGATGGCACCGACAAGTACTGCCCCGTGATCGCCAGCGCCAGCAGTCCGCCGATCGTCGCAAACGGCACATTGGCTAGGATCAACGCGGCATATCGCATCGAATTGAATGCGGTATAGAGCAGGATGAAGATAAAGAAAATCGTTGCCGGCACGATCAGCGCCAGCCGCCCCAGTGCACGCTGCTGGTTCTCGAACGCGCCGCCCCACTCCGTCCAGTAGCCCGCCGGCAGCTTTATCTGTTGCGCAATGGCTGCGTTGGCCTCCTTTACGAAACCATCGATGTCGCGCCCGCGCACGTCCATCTGGATCACCGCATACCGCTGCAACTGCTCGCGACGCACAAAGGAATAACCCTCGGCCGTGCTGACTTCGGCCACTTTCTCCAGCGGCACGATGCTGCCGTTGACGGAACGCAGCGGAATCTGCCGGATCGCGGCGATGGACGCTTTCGAAGCATCGTCGAGCCGCGCAGTGATGTCGAAGCGGCGCACGCCGTCGATCAGGCTACTCACCGCTTCGCCGCCGATGCCGTTTTTCACCACGGTCAACACGTCTTCCGCATTCAAGCCATAACGGGCCAGAGCCTCGCGGTCCACGTGAATGCGGATCTGCGGCTTGCCAAGGTTTGCCTCCAGCGCAAGATCGGCGACGCCAGGCACATTGGAAAGAACATTCTTGACTTGAGCGCTGAGCCGGTCCAGCTGTCCCAGATCGTCGCCATAAAGCTTGAGCGCTAGGGTGGCTCGCACGCCAGAGACCAGCTCCTCGATGCGCATCTGGATCGGCTGGGTAAAGCCGACCACGGCAGTGGGTAGTTCTTTTTCAAGCGCCTCCTGCATATCGCGCTCCAAGCTTTCCAAACTCACACCAGCACGCCAGTTTTCCTTGGGTTTGAGTGGGGTATAGATCTCCATATAGTTCACGTCGGCCGTCTCGCCTTTCTCCGCGCGGCCGATCATCGATAGCGTGGTATCGACTTCGGGAAAGTCGCGCTTGAACAAGGCCGCGATCTTGTTGGAGATCGCGATGGACTCATCCAGCGAAGCGGAAGGAATCGAGGTGACGCGCCACATGATGGCGCCTTCGCGCAGGTTGGGCATGAATTCCTTGCCGAGCAGCGGGAACAAGGCGAGGCTGCCGAGCAAGGCAACGCACGCGCCGGCAAGTACACCGCGGCGATGCTTCAAGGCCCATCCAAGCAGCGGCACATACGTCCGCTTGAGCCATGCCACCAGCCAGGTGTCCTTTTCTTCCTTCGGCTTCAGCAACAACGCTGCCAGCACCGGAATCAGCGTCAATGCCAGCAGCAGCGAACCCACCATGGCGAAGCTGATATTGAATGCCATCGGCTTGAACATCTTGCCTTCCAGCCCCTGCAGGCTGAACAACGGCAGGAACACCACGACGATGATGGCGATGGCGAAGGTGATCGGATTGGCGACCTCGCGCGCGGCCGTCAGCACAGCCGCCGTGCGGTCCACCTCGCCGCCGTGCGCACGCTGCTCGGCCATGATGCGGAAGGCGTTCTCCACCATCACCACCGCACCATCCACCATCATGCCGATGCCGATCGCCAGGCCGGCCAGCGACATCAGGTTGGCAGAAAGCCCGGCCTTCTCCATGCCGATGAAAGCCATCAGCATCGCCAACGGCAATGCCACGATCACCACCACCGCGCTGCGGAACTCGCCCAGGAACAGGAACAGCACCAGCGCCACCAGCAGCGAGCCTTCGACCAAGGCGCGCACTGCCGTGCCCACGGCCTTGTTCACCAGCTCGGTGCGTTCGTACACCGGCTTGATCTCGACGCCTGGCGGCAAGGCCCGTCGTACCGTGTCGAGGCGCGCGTTGACGGCATCGACCACATTCTTCGCGTTTTCGCCGATACGCGCGAGCGCCTGCCCCATCACTACTTCCTTACCGTCGCGAGTGACTGCACCAAAGCGTGGCGCCGGTGCCTGCGTCACCGTCGCGACATCGCGCACATAGACCGGCGTGCCGTCCGTGCTCTTGAGCACGATGTTGCCGATGTCCTCCGCATTGCGGACCAGCCCCAGTCCACGCACCAGGTACTGCTCGCGCCCCACGTCGACGTAGTTGCCGCCGACCTGCGCATTGTTGGCTTCCAGCGCCGCCATGACATCGCGGAAACCAAGACCGTGTGCGATCAGGCGATTCGGATCGATGCGCACCTGATATTGCCGTTCGCCGCCGCCCCAGGACACCACATCGTCCACGCCCGGCGCCGTACGTAGGATCAGGCGCACGGTCCAGTCCTGCAGCGTGCGCAGGTCCATGTCATCGGGTTTCTTCAGCGCCCCGTCCGCGCGCTCCACCGTGTACCAGAACACCTGGCCGAGGCCGGAGGTGTTCGGCCCCATTTCCGGTTTGCCGTAGCCGGCCGGCAGACGGTCGCCCACCTGTTGCAGGCGCTCGTTGACGAGCTGACGGGCGAAGTAGATATCCATATCGTCTTCGAAATAGACCGATACATAGGAGAGGCCGAACAGGCTGACCGAACGGATCTCCTGCACCTTCGGCAGGCCGGCCAGAGCCGATTCCACTGGTGTGGTAAGCAATTGCTCCACGTCTTCCGCGGCGAGCCCAGCCGATTCGGTATAGACGTTGACCTGTACCGGCGTGACATCGGGGAAGGCATCGATGGGCACCTGGCGCATCGCGCGCCAACCGAGAAAACCGATCACCACGAACAGGATGATCACCAGCAGCTTGTAGCGCAGCGAGAGTTCGACGAGTCGGGTCAACATGTCAGTGCCCATCCCCGCCAATCTGCGACTTCAATAGCCGTGCCTTGAGCGCGAAAGCCCCCTTCACCACCACGGCCGCGCCCGGCCTGAGTCCATCGCGTATCACTGTCCAGCCGCCCTGGCTGTCGCCCGTGGCTACCGGCACTGGATCGAAGCGACCCTGGCCCACGGCGACGAACACGGTAGGCTGGTTCTGCATCAGCAACACCGCCTCGTCCGGTACTGCCAGCGCATCGCGTCCTTCGCCCGCGGCAATGAAGGTATCGACGAACTCGCCGTTGTGCAGCAGATCGTCGCGATTGCTCGCTTCGATGCGTACCGGCACCGTGCGCGTCTGCTCGCTAGCCTGGTGCGGCAGCTGGACGACCTTGCCGCTGATCGTCTGACCATGCGCCTCGATACGCGCGGCACTGCCACGCAGCACGCGCACGGCATCCGCCGGCGACAGCTGGGCCTGCACCCACACGCTGTCTTCGTCGACCAGTGTGAACAGTGTGCGGCCAGGCTCGATACGTTCGCCGAGCATGAATTCGTCGGTGGTGATGCGGCCATCTGTGGGCGCCAACAACTCAAAGGTTCCATCCGCACGCGACGAGCCGCCGCGCAGCAAAGCGGTGACCTGACCATCGCTCAAACCATAGGCGCGCAGGCGCGCCCTAGCCTGGTCTCGCTGCACTTTTACCTCGGTGTAGCGACGCTCGGATACGGCTTGTGGCCCCAGCGAACTCACGCGCTGCCATTCACGCTCGCCAACAATCAGTGCGCCCTGTGCTTCGGCCACCTCCACGCTGGATAGCGCTACCAGCGGTGCGCCAGCCTTCACGCTGTCGCCAAGCCGCGCCTGGCGCTTCACCACCTGTGCCGGCACGCGTGGCGATACCAGCACGGTGGCATAGCCATTCGCCTTCACTTCGCCCGGCGCCTTGATCTCGCCCTGCAATCGGCGCACCGCCGCCGGTGCGGTGACGATGCCTTCCGCCTTGATCGCCGCGGCATCGAGGGTAAGCGCGCCCTCTGCGCTCTGTGCATCGGCAATGGCCGTACCGGATGTGGCGGCGAGCGCAAGCCACAGCGATGCGGTGCTGAAAATCATCTTGTTCATCGAGAAGAATCCTTGTCGTCGGCGTCGATCCAGGCGACCAATCGGCCTGCGGCACTGAGGTGATCGATCCAGGCTTGCCAGGTCTCGTTCTCCAGCGCGATGCCGGAGAGCGCGGTATCGACGCTCTGCTTGAGCTGCACGAGGTAATCGGAGGTGCCGATCTCGCCGGCCTGCCATAGGCGCTCCAGCAAGGCAGTACGCTCGTCGAAAGCGGCCGCGCGGCTGCCGCTGAAGGCCGCACTGGCGTCGCGCAACGCGGCATAGCGCAGCTCGCTTTCGCGATGTCGCGCCCGCACGGCCAACCGCTGCGCATCGAGACCAGCCAGCGCCGCGTCCGCTTCGGCGCGGGCCGAGTCAACCTCCGCGCGATAGCTGTTGCGCACCGGCAGAGGCACGGTGAGGTTCAAGCCGATCACGTTCTGATTCATACCTGCGCCAGGGCCGGTACGCACGCGACCGCCAGTCAATGCGATCACCGGATCGGGCACGCGCTGCCGCTGAGCCACGCGGATACCCGCGTCGGCACTCTCGACACGCGCCTGCGCCTGGCGCATCTCGGGCAACTGATCCGATGCTGCGGGCTGTTCACCGACTATCGCCGGCAAACTGCGCAACGTCAGTGAGTCGGGCATATCCGCCGGACCACCCAAGGCCGCCAGCGTTGCCTGCGCACCTGCCGCACGTCCGAGCAGTGCGGCTTGCTGCGCTTGTGCCTCGCTCAGCGCGAGCGCCGCCAGATCGCGCTCGGTGATGCTGATGTCGCCGACTTTCAAGCGGCGTTCCGCCAACTCGGCGAAACGCTGCATCAGCTCGACACGCCGCCGGCCAAGCTCGGTCTCACGCACGGCCAGCCGTGCGGCGAACCAGGCCTTCAGCCAACGCGCAGCGATATCGCGACGCATCTGGTCATAACCAGCGCGCGCAGCGACCACACCCGCCTCGCCCACCGCGCGGCGAGCCGTGCGCTTGCCCGAGAGATCCAGCCCAAGGCTGACGCCGACGGTGCGCCGGTCCACATCCGCATTTTCCGCAGACAACGCCAGCTCCGGGTTATAGAGCGGCTGCCCGGCGGCACGTGCCCGCGCGCCGGCCACTTCCAATTCCGCGCGAGCCGCGCGCACCTCGGGACTCAACGTCCACAGCTCGCGAATGGCGCGCCCGATTTCCACCGGCGCGTATTGATTCACAGGAGCCGCCGTACCGACGGCAGATTGCGCCAACGCAGGCCCAGCCCCAAGACTGGCGCACGCAAGCGCACACAGGACACCCCAAGGTGCCCGCAACAAAAAACGCATGACAGAAACTCCTGAATACCCTCCACGCACACGCCGAAAGCGTGCGCGACCATCTCGGATGGATCAGGCGATCGGAGGCCTCAACGGACTCAGCGCAGGTAGCGACTGCACCCGCGATTGCATGGCGATAAAAGCATGCGCCGGCTGCAGCGCCGGCCACGTCATCAGCGCGTCGCTCATCAACGGCGTCGCGTGAGTGCAATTGCAATGACAGCCACCCGCGCCATCATGCCAACACGATGCAGCACCGTCATCCTGAGCAACCGCCTTCCCGGGCTCGACAAGCACCGTCCTCGCGCCATCTGCTGCATCGACCTGCCCGCCGTCAGCCGCAAGACAAGCCGTGCCCATCGCCAGCTTCAGCACCATCAACAACGCAAACAGCCAGCCCGCACCAGACAAACGGCGGCGAAGGCGAGTCAGCAAGGGTTGGTGGGAAGACATGCGCGGCACTCTAGACGAGGGCTGCGTTGTTAGACAATTTCATTTGCTTGTTGAGTGTGTGCGTTGGAGCAGACACAGGCGGACCAGCGCCTTCGAAATAGCAGCGCCATCCCGAGCACCCAACCCCTCCCCAACCCTCCCCTGCAAGCAGGGGAGGGAGCAAAAGCTCGGCGCGGCGGTGATGGCTAGACGATCCAGTCTCGAAGAAAACCATCTCGACGCCTGACACTGGAAGAGGCGTAGCTACAAAGCCCACCGCCTGCTCTTCAGGCCATTTCTCTTTGGTTACTTTCTCTTTGGGCCAGCAAAGAGAAAGTGACCCGGACCGCGGCAGCGGTTCGGAAGCCCGCGGCAGGCGAGCCAGGTCGCGACAACGCGACAATCGAAGCGATAACGCCCTGGATTCCGGCCTACGCCGGAATGACGAAGTAGGCGAGCACATTGCAAGAACCAAATTCTCTCTCGAAGAGACAGAGAGAACGGCTACAGCCGCCCATCCACCGCCCCCACCGGCAACACCGCCTTCACATCAAAAATCACCGCCCCCGGCTTGCCAAGCGCACGAATCCGCTCCGCCCCCCATTCCCGAAACTCCCGATGCGCCACCGCCAGAATGATGGCGTCATACGCCCCCTCGGTAAGCTCCCCGATCGTATCCACCCGATACTCAACCCGCGCCTCCTGCGCATCAATCCACGGATCAAACACATCCACCTGCGCATGCGACAACTCAAGCTCACGCACAATGTCCACCACCCGCGTATTGCGCAGATCCGGACAGTTCTCCTTGAACGCGAAGCCCAGCACCAGCACACGCGCATCGACAATATGCAGACGCCGCTCACTCATCAGGCGGATCACGCGATCAGCTACGTAGCTACCCATGCGGCTATTGATGCGACGGGCAGTGAGGATCAGCTCCGGGTGATAACCAGTGACCTCGGCCTTGTGCGTGAGGTAGTACGGATCCACGCTGATGCAATGTCCGCCAACCAGGCCTGGACGGAATGGCAGGAAGTTCCACTTGGTGCCAGCCGCGGCCAGCACTTCCTCGGTATCGATGCCGAGCCGGTGGAAGATCAGTGCCAGCTCGTTGACCAGCGCGATATTGACGTCGCGCTGCACGTTCTCGATGACCTTGGCGGACTCTGCCACACGGATCGACGACGTCTTATGCGTGCCCGCACGGATGATGGTGCGGTATAGCGCGTCCACCTTCTCCGCCACTTCCGGTGTGGAGCCAGAGGTGAGCTTGGTGATGTCAGTGACGCGGCGCGCGTGATCGCCGGGATTGATGCGTTCGGGACTGTAGCCGCAGAAAAAATCGGTATTGAAGACCAGCCCCGAACCCTGCTCCAGCAAGGGCACGCAGACTTCTTCGGTGGTGCCCGGATACACGGTGGACTCGAACACCACCACATCGTCGCGCTTGAGCAGACCGGACAGCATGCGGCAGGCGGACTGCAGCGGCTTGAGGTCCGGTCGCTGCGCCTCATCGATCGGCGTCGGCACGGTGACGATGTAGACGTTGCAATCGCGCAGGCCCTCGAGCTGGTGCGCATAACGCAACCGCGTGGCGGCACGCAGCTGCTCAGCCGAGGTTTCCAGCGTGTGATCACTACCGCCTTCCAGCTCGGCCACGCGCGCCGCATTGATATCGAAGCCGACCGTATCGAAATGCTTGCCAAATTCCACAGCGAGCGGCAGGCCAACGTAACCCAGGCCGATGATGCCGATGCGTGTTGCCGTGCTTTCCATGAATTCGCTCATACCCCCCCCGCCGTGACAAGCGGTGCAGATTACAGGAGGCGGTCAGCTCCCGGCAGCGCATCGCGCCCCAGTTCCGGCTAAGCTGATCGCATCACAAATCTTCAGCTGCCATGACCCTCAGCACCGACCGCGCCGACGCCCGCCTCGCCTGGGCACGCTCCGTTCTCGCCGCCCCCGACCTCACACTGGAACCGGCTTCGGCCGATGCCAGTTTTCGCAGCTATTGGCGTACGCAACTCGACGGCACCAGCTGGATCGTGATGGATTCGCCGCCGGCGCTGGAGGATCCGAAGCCATGGCTGGCCATCGGCGAACGCCTGGCTGTCGCCGGCCTGCATGTGCCCGCCGTGCGCGCCACGGATATGACACAGGGTTTTCTGCTCATCGAAGACCTGGGTACGCGGCTGTACCTGTCCGAACTGCATGCCGATAACGTCGACGCCCTTTATGGCGATGCGATGGATGCGCTGCTGCGCATGCAGTTGCATATGGATCACAGCGAGCTGCCGCCGTTCGATCGTGACGTGCTCAGCCGTGGCCTGGAAGTGATGCCGGAGTGGTTCCTGGGGCGGCACCTTGGCCATACACCCGATCGCAATGAACAAGCCGTGCTGACTGCGGCCTTCGAGCTGATCATCCAGAACGCGCTGGAACAGCCGCGCTGTTTCGTGCATCGCGATTTCCACAGCCGCAACCTGCTGATCGTGCCGGACAACAATCCGGGTGTCATCGATTTCCAGGGCGCACTGTCCGGGCCGATCAGCTATGACCTCGCCTCGCTGCTGCGCGACGGCTATATCGCCTGGCCGCGCGAAAAAGTGGAAGCCTGGGCCGAGTCCTACCGGTTGCGCCTGCGGGATGCCGGCCTGATCACTGCCGAAGTGGACCGAACACGCTTTCTGCGCTGGTTCGACCTGACCGGACTGCATCGCCACACCCGCGTGCTGGGGCAGTTTTACCGATTGTGGTATCGCGACGGCAAACCCGGCTATCTGGCCGACGTGCCGCGCATTTACGAGTACGTGGTGTCGGTGGCGCGCAGTTATCCAGCGCTGGCCGATTTCGTCGCGCTGCTTGAACGCCACGCGCGAGGCCGAGACCTGACCCGGGTGACCACGGCATGAGGCACGCCCTGATCTTCGCCGCCGGTTTGGGCGAACGCATGCGCCCCCTGACCAACCACACGCCCAAGCCGCTGCTGGAAGCCGGCGGCAAACCGCTGATCGTGTGGCATCTGGAAAAACTGGCGGCGCTCGGCGTGCACTATGTAGTGATCAACACATCGCATCTCGCCGAACAATTTCCCGAGGTGCTGGGAGATGGTTCGCGCTGGGGTTTGCGCATCCGCTACGCCTATGAGGGACCGACGCCGCTGGAAACGGGTGGCGGCATTCTCAATGCGTTGCCATTGCTGGGACCGGAGCCCTTTATTGCGGTGAGCGGCGACATCTGGACCGACGCCGACTTCGGCACGCTGCCCACCGAGCCGGCTGGCCTTGCGCACTTGATGATGGTCGACAACCCGGCGCATCACCCAACCGGCGACTTCCATCTCGATGCCGAAGGCGCGCTTCACGAACAAGGAGAGCCGCGACTGACGTTTAGCGGCCTCGGCGTGTTCAGGAGAGAGCTGCTCGAGAACTGGCGCGAAGTCGTCGGCGACTTCGCCGGCACGGCGTCCAAACCCTGCTTCAAGCTGCGTCCACTTTTGACGGCCGCCATACATCGCAACGCCATGAACGGCAGTCTTCACCGGGGCGCCTGGACCGATGTGGGCACGCCGCAGCGCCTGGACGAACTCAACGTGCGCCTGCGCGGCAGCTGAGCGAAAGACCGAGCGGCGCAAAATCCTGCCGGTTTGGACCTCACCCCTGACGGGCGGTATCCTAAACTCCTCGGTTCTGTAGAGCGCCTGCCGGTCGTTCCCCACACTTTCGCCTGCAGGCCGCGTCAGTCCCCTTGCTAGGTGTTGAAGATGTCCGAACTGTGGTCCCATTTGGTCAGCTGGTTCTCCAGCCACGGCGTGCTTCCCGTTCTGCAGTTCCTGCATCTCGAAGGGCTGGCCGGCAACCCGAAAGACATCGCCGAATCGCTGCTGATTGCCGCCCTGCAGTTGTGCATCATCGGCCTAATCTTCCGTCCGCTGGAAAGTCTGGTGCCGGCGGAGAAATGGACCGACCGCAAACTTACCCGCGTCGATTTCCAGTACACGCTGATGATGCTGGTCGGCATCTTCCCGGTCTTCAGCTTCCTGGTGCTCACCCCAGTCGCGAACTATTTCGGCGGCCCCGACACCGGCCCCAGCGACGCCAGCGTGTCGCCGTTGGCGATCACCCACTGGCTGCCCGCGCTCAAGCAGCATCCATGGCTGCTGTTCTTCTGCTACTACGTCATCTACGACTTCGTGTACTACTGGATGCACCGCCTGCAGCACGCCCTGCCCTGGTGGTGGGCGCTGCACAGCATGCATCACAGCACACGCCAGATGAGCTGCTGGACCAACGACCGCGGCAGTCTGATCGACGGCTTCCTGCAATCGATGGTGCTGGCTACCGTCGGCATCGTGATGGGCGTGGAGCCCGACCAGTTCGCCTGGCTGGTACTGCTAGGTGAGCTGGTGCAGAACTTCTCGCACGCGAATGTGCGCATCGGCTTCGGCCCCGTATTTAGCCGCGTATTCGTCGATCCCAAATTCCATCGTCTGCACCACATGCTGGTCGATCCGGAGCGCCCCGGCTTGCACAACTGCAACTTCGGACAGGTGTTGTCGGTGTGGGATGTGTTGTTCGGGACGTCTCTATACGGCATGGCGCCGCGGCCTACGGGCGTGGGGGATCCCACCGTCGACGCAGATAACAATCACGGCCTTGTCGGTTTGCACTGGGCGGCGTTCAAGCGCTTCTGGGGTGCCGTGCGGCGGCCCGCCGGGTGGAAGCTTGGCGAGGTGGCGTTCGGGCCGGGGTATGAGCCGATTCCGGTGGAGCAGTGGGATGGGCATGGAGGCGGGCATCATCCCGCACCACACGAGAACCTGCCCCAAAATGTTGCCAACCCGGAAGCATCGACGGTCTGAGACGGCGCCTGCTGATGCAGTCCATCTGACGTTGCGCCATACCTCAACACTGGACACACGGCGGCCTCGTATAGCCCGGAGTCTGATCTGCTCGACTGACAACACCTAGCGGCACCCCGTTGCCGAACTGGTCGGCCATCAAACTCAGATCAAGAAAAAAGCCGCCGGGAAATCCCGACGGCTTCGCTTTTCTTACACGGGGCCTAAGTGAGCCCCGTGTCTGATCGGCTTTCAGCTATCAGAAGTCGTACGTCACACCGAAGCGGACATAACGCGGGGTCTGCGAGCTGATCGGACGCAGGTAGCTCGAGTTGGTCGAGGTTGCATAAACCTGCGTCGTGGTCTGCTTGTTGAGCACGTTGAAGACCATCACGTTCAGACCGAGCTTCTTGTCCGCCCATTCCGGACGGTATTCGGCGCTCAGGCTAAGCAGATAGGTCCACGGATTGCGCTTGTCGCCCGGACGGAACGGCTGTCCGTTGCAGAAGTGATAGACCGAACCATAACCGAGGCCAGGGTTGGTCTCACCCGCCCCGTAGAGGCCAAGGCAGCTCTGCGGAGTACCTGACAGAATCTGCAAATTGCCAGACACCATCCACTCCGGAGCGATCTGGTACGAGCCATACGCTTTGATCTGATGCTTGCGATCGTTCGCCAGATAACCGTTGGCATAATCCATGGCTTGGGCGTAATCCCAGTCCACCGTCGCCGAAACGTCGGTCTGGCCGATATCGCTGCGCACCTGACCTTCCGAATTGCCGTAGCTGCGCGACCACAGGTAGTCGACCTTGCCGTACCACTTGCCGTCGAACGGATGCTCCAGGTACAGGTTTATGCCGTAGTACTTGCGCTTCATGGTGGTGTTGAAGCCAAAGTCCTTCTTCCAATCCATTGGAACCTGATAGTAACCACCGGCCAGCTTCGGAACGTTGAAGACGGCATTCTTGCCCGGGTTGATCAGGATGCTGCCAGGAACCTGCGTGGCATCGTAGCTGTTCGGATCAATGCCCATCGCGTTCATCTTGGCGATGATCGAGACGTTGTCGCCAATATCGTCGATGGCGTTGCGCAGGTTGCGATAGGTCGCCTTGGCACCGTAGACCCACGAGTCGCCCAGCTTCTTGTCGAAACCGAGGATGTATTCATCCTGGTATTCCGACTTGAGGTTCTGAGCCGTACCCACCTTCGGATCGCGCGGCTGACCGTATTCGCCGTTGGCAGAGAACGGAGTGCCCGCACCCAGACTGGTGTTGATCGGGGTCAGGCCGGTCGGGATGCCGTTGGCATCGATGCCGGTGTAGGTGTAGTACACGCGGGTGTACAGCGACGAACCGGCGGAACGCAGGGCCACGCTGGTCGGCATCGCGAGGTAGTAGCGGCCAGCATTACCGTAGACCTTGAAGCTGGAGTCGCCGTTCACATCCCAGCTGAAGCCCACGCGCGGCGCCCACTGCGGCGTAGTCAAGCGCAGGTACGGCGCACCTGCGGCGTTGTAGTTGGTGAACTGATCATTGCGCAGACCCAACTTGACCAACCAGCGATCATTGATCTGCCAATCGTCCTGGATGTACTGCGCGCGCTGTGCCACGCGCACCGAAGCATTGTCGTGATACTGGTACTTGGCTACGTAATAACCAGTCCCGCCACCCGCGTAATTTGCGGTGGCATCCACCCACGGCGAGTTGTGCCAATCGGCGCCCGGCTGGGCCGTACCCGGACCACCAATGATGTAGGTACCCGGATCCGCGGCGGGAGCGTTGTATTCCCAGGCATAGCCCAAGCCGTTCGACGGGAAGATGGTGCCCGCGTTGGTATTCTTCACGTCCTGGTTGTCAATACCGGCCGTCAACGTGTGGCTACCAAGCTTGTAGGTAAGGTCGAAGCGCAGATTGGTGTTGGTCGACTTGTGGCCCGGCAGGTTGATCGTGGAGATCGTCTGATTATTGGTGATCGGCGTACCGCCATTCAGGTCCGGGTTCTGCTGGTCCGGAGTGAACAGGTGGGGGTAGGTCGGATCAAAACCCGGGGTGTTGCTGTAGTAGGTACCCTTCATCTTGCCGTACATGACCGACAGAGTCAGATCGTCGGTGATGTAGCTGGTGAACTTGCCCGAATACAGGTCGGCGCCGTTCTTGATGGAGGTGTCGTAGTGACTGAACGCGCCTTCCTTCAAGGTGGTGTAGTCGAAGTTGTTCAGGCGACCTTCGTACGAAGACTTGCTGGAAGCACCGGTGATTTCCAGCACGTTGCTGTCGGTGATGTTCCAGTCCAGCTTGGTGTACCACTTCGGGCTGTCAATCTTGCCGTGATTCTCAAACGGCGCAGTGTATGGGCCGACGCCAGCAGTGGTATTGAGAGTGCTGTTGGTACCTTGATTGCGCTCGCCTTCAACAGCGGCGAAGAAGAACAGCTTATCCTTGATAAGCGGACCGCCGACATAGGCCGAGACCGTCGTATTCCAGGACTTGTTGTCCTGACGGTACTGGCGCAACCGGCCTTGCGAGCCGTCCTTGTTGACAAGGTGGTAGTTCTTCGGATCAGACATCAGATCGGTAGGCGTCCACAGAATCTGACCACCGAAGTGCCATTCGTTCGTGCCGCGCTTGCCGACCTGGCTGATCACACCACCGTCGGAACGACCATAGGCCGCACCGTAACCGCCGCTAAGGATTTCCTGCTGATCGATCGCACCGTACGGCAAGGTCAGACCACCGAAGCCGCTGAGTGGGTCGGTCGTGTTGAAGCCGTTGATGTAGTACGCGTTCTCGGTCACCGACGAACCGCCAAACGACACCAGCGGACCGCCGAGATTGCCGGAGAAGTAGCCACTGCCCTGCACTACGCCTGGTGCCAACAAGGCGATCGCCTCGGCACTGCGGGCCAGCGGCAGGCGAGCCAGCTGCTCGGAGGTGATCACTGTGCGGGAGTCGACGCCGGAGACGTCGATGGCCGGCAGTGCGTTCGCGGTCACCGTAACGGCGGACAGCGAAGAAGCGTTGGTAGCTGCGGCAAACGACACCTCGGTGCCCGAACCCACCTTGATGGTGACGTCCTTGCGCGTATCGACGGTGGCGCCGCCCTTCTGCAGGGTCACGGTGTAGGAGCCGACCGGCAGGTTGTTGGCACTGTAACGGCCGCTGGTGTCGACCTGGAGCTGGCGGGTCAGGCCAGTCGCGCTGGTGACAGTTACCGTATCGCCCGGCTCAGCCTGGCCGAAAATGTTACCGGTGGTCGACTGGGCGAAGGCCGTACCGGCCATGCCCATCATCAGCGCAGCCGCCAACGCCGAATGGCGCAGATAACCGCGATTCAACGAACGAAAACTCATTGTGGATCTCCCCGAAAAAGCCCACGTGGGAAGTGGGCGAAATTGAGCAAAGCCACCCGAAATAACGGGTGACAGCCAACCAATTACTGAGGCGCGATCCGTAGGCATCCCCCTCGAATCGCCGCGCTCCGTACCCCTTCGTCAGATCACGATTTCTTGCGAAATGCATCACACAAACGCAAGCTGTCGCATAACTGTCGTATGGAATAACTCGAACATAACTTTGGCTCTCACAATAAGTCAACAATTAGTTAATGAATGGCGCCGTTATGCCATCTGCGCGGTATTGGAGAGTCGTAATCACTTGAGTGCATGCCATTTGATGACAGGTTAATTTCCTGCGCCTATTCGCAAGAAATTTCGATTTGAGGATCATGCAAGTAATCGAAGCATATAAAAAAGCCCGGGATGATCCCGGGCTTTTTATATAAAGCAATAACGAAAAGCGCACTCAAGGCCGCCGCGCCAGCTCCGGATTCTCCTTGGTCTGCGGCATCAGGTCCTTCTTCGATACGCCCAGCCACAGCAGTATCGGGCTGGCGACGAAGATGGACGAGAGGGTGCCGACCACGATACCGATCAGCATGGTGATAGCGAAGCCGTGCACCACCGGACCGCCGATGAAGTACAGGGCCGCCATGGTGATGCCGGTGAACAGCGAGGTGATGATGGTTCGCGACAGGGTGCTGTTGATCGAGCGGTTCAGCACTTCCTCCGGCTCGGCCTTGCGGGCCAGGCGAAACAGTTCGCGGATACGGTCGAACACCACCACCTTGTCGTTGATGGAGTAACCGATCACCGCCAGCACCGAGGCCAGCACGGTCAGGTCGAACTCGCGGCGCATCAGGGCCAGGATGCCGAGGGTGATCAGCACGTCGTGCACCTCCGTCGCCAGCGCGGCGATGGCGAAGCGGCGCTCGAAGCGGACCCACAGGTACAGGCCGATGCCGATGATCACGAACACCGCGGCGACCATGCCGTCGCTGCGAAGCTCGTCACCAACCTGCGAGCTCACTGAGGAGCGGCTCTTGAGCGTGGCGTCCGGCCGTGCCGCCTGCAGGGCCTTGCTGACGACGTCAGAGACCTTGTCCAGGTTCACCTTGCCGCCCTCGTCCTTCATGGCCGCGGTGGGCTGCATGCGGATGGAGACTTCCTTGGTGCCGCCCAGGCTCTGCACCACGGCGGTTTCCATGCCGGCCTTGGCCAGCGCCTCGCGCACTTCGGCGACGGCCACCGGCTGCTGGTAGCTCACCTCGGCAGAGATACCGCCGGTGAAGTCCAAGCCATAATCCAGTCCACGCGTGGCAAGTAGCGCTATAGAAGCGAGCATCAGCAGCACGGCGATGCCGATGCTGAATTTCCTCAGGCCGAGGAAGTTGACGTTGCTGTTGTGGTTGAAGATTTCCATAAATGTCTGTTCCTCTTCAGACCGACAGCGTCTTGAGCTTGCGGCCGCCATGGATCAACGCAGTGATCGCGTGGGTCACGGTGACCGAGGTGAACATCGAGGTCAGGATGCCGATCAGCAGCGTGACGCCGAAGCCCTTGATCGGGCCGGAGCCCATGGTGGTAAGCGCGAGCGCGGCGATCAGGTGGGTGACGTTGGCATCCAGGATGGTGGCCCACGCCTTCTCATAACCGGCGCGGATCGAAGCCAGCGGCGTGGAGCCGTTGCGCAGTTCTTCTCTCACGCGTTCGCAGATCAGCACGTTGGCGTCGATCGCCATGCCCAGGGTCAGCACGATACCGGCGATGCCTGGCATGGTCAGGGTGACGCCGATCAGCGACATCACGGCGACCAGCAGCACCAGGTTGAAGAACAGCGCCACGTCGGCGACCAGCCCGAACAGCTTGTAGTAGATGGCCGCCGCCAGCAGCACCAGGCCCAGACCAATCAGCACGGCCTTCAGGCCCTTGGCGATGTTGTCCTGGCCCAGGCTGGGGCCGATCACGCGCTCTTCGACAATGTCGATCGGCGCGGCCAGCGAACCGCCCTTCAGCAGCAGCGCCAGTTCCGAAGCTTCTTTCGGACTACGCAGGCCGGTGGTCTGGAAGTTCTTGCCGAATACGCCGTTGACGGTGGCGTAATTAATCACCTCTTCGGTGACCTTCGGCGTGCGCACTTCCTTGCCGTCGACAATCTTGGTGTCGACCACGCGCTCGATGTACACCACGCCCATCGGCTTGCCGACATTGGCGGTGGTGTAGTCCAGCATGCTCTTGGCGGCCGCAGCATTGAGCGTCACCGAGACCATCGGCGTACCGGACTGCTGGTCGAAGCCGGAGGAGGCATCCACCAGCTGATCACCGCGGGCAATGATCTTCTTGCTCAGCAGATACGGCCGGCCATCCTGCCCCTTGTACAGACGGGCGTCGGGCGGCACGTTGCCGGTGCGCGCGGCATCGATGGCCTGCTGCGGCGTGCCGTAGCCACCACGATATTCCAGCGTGGCGGTGGCACCGATCAGCTTCTTCGCTTCAGCGGTGTCCTGCACGCCGGCCAGCTCGACGATGATGCGGCTATCACCCTGCTGCTGGATGACCGGTTCGGACACGCCCAGCGCGTTGATACGGTTACGCAGCGTGCCCAGGTTCTGGCGGATCGCGTTGAGCGAGAACTCGCGCAACTTCTCGGGACGCAGCGCAGCATTGAGCACGAAGCGGTCGCCGGTGACGGCACCATCCTGGGTAGCAAGGTCCGGATAATCCGCGGCGATGACGCTGGCCGCCGCCGTGCGGTCAGCTGCCGAACGCAGCACGATGGCAACGCCCTGACCACGGGTGGCGTTGCGATTCACCGAGTCGTATTGGATGTGCTTGTCGCGCAGCGAAGTACGGATGTCGTCCGCGTAGCGCGTTTCCTGCTTGTCGATCACATCGTTCTGATCGACCTCCATCAGGAAGTGCACACCACCCTGCAGGTCGAGACCCAGCGGCATGGAGCGCGCGCCGATGGCGGTCAACCAATGCGGCACGGTCGAGCGCAGATTGAACGCCACCGTGTAGTTGTCGCCCAGCGCAGCCTTGATCGCGTCGGCCGCGCTCTTCTGCACGTCGCCGTTGGCGAAACTCGCCAGCAGGTGATCGCTACTGAGGGCGAGATCCTGGTAGGCGATGTTCTGCTGCTTCAATGCAGCACCCACCTTCTGCTCGAGCGCCTGGTCGATCAGGCCATTGCGGTTGGCCGTGATCTGCACGGCGGGCACCGGCATAAACATGTTGGGCAACGCGTACACGATGCCCAGCACCAATACGATGGCGACCAGGAAATATTTCCAGCGTGGAAAATCACTCATGCCTTGCATCCGTCAAAGCCGCGGCACAGGACCGCGGCGGTAGCATCATTCGCGTGGAAAGCACGGGGCGTCCGCCCCGCACCGGATCAGGACGACTTCAGCGTGCCCTTGGGCAGCACCTGAGACACGGCGCCCTTCTGCACCTTGATCTTCACGTTCGGCGCGATCTCGACGGTGATGAAGGCATCGCCCACTTCCTCCACACGACCGGCGATGCCGCCGTTGGTCACCACTTCGTCACCCTTGGACAGGGCCGAGACCATCGTACGGTGCTCTTTCTGCCGCTTCATCTGCGGGCGGATCATCAGGAAGTAGAACACCACGAACAGCAGGATCAGCGGCAGGAAGGTCATCAGCGGGTTCGGCGCCTGGGCGCCAGCCGCCGCCGGAGCGGCCTGAGCGATCACGAAAGTGGTCGGAAAATTCATCTGCTTGTCTCGTAAGTTGCGGCACCGGCAGGAATTTCCGCCAAATGCCTGAAAAAGATCGTGGATTATGCCACGCCCCCCGGGTGCCACGCACGGCGGCCGATCCGGCGGCAGGGCGCACCAGCGCTAGCTTATGGGGTTCTTCGGGGGCCATTTGCAAGCGCCCTGCCCCACATTGAGAACTACGCCTCGCCACCGCTCCCTGCCCGACCCTGGGACCGTGGAGGCGCGATTTCGTTCGCCGCTTGCTCTCTGTAGGAGCGCACCCTGTGCGCGAGAACCCGACGAAGCGATGCCCCCGGTCGCCCACAAGGTGGGCTCCTACAGACACATCAAGCCTCGGGGCGCTTCCGTTTGGCGTAGAACTCAGCCACGAAATCGTCGAGCTGGCCGGCGGCGATGGCACCGCGCAAGCCGGCCATCAGGCGCTGGTAGTGCCGCAGGTTATGCATGGTGGCGAGCTGGCTGCCGAGGATTTCGTTGCAGCGATCCAGATGACGCAGGTAGGCACGACTGAAACCGTTGCTGCAGGCGTAGCAATCGCAGCCTTCCTCGATCACCCGCGTATCCATCGCGTACTTGGCGTTGCGGATACGCAGCGTGCCTTCGTCGGTGAACAGGAAACCGTTGCGCGCATTGCGGGTAGGCATCACACAGTCAAACATGTCGATACCGCGGCGCACCGCTTCCACGATGTCCTCCGGCCGCCCCACGCCCATCAGATAGCGCGGTTTGTCCTGCGGCAGCAGCGGTACGGTGAAATCGAGCGTGTGATTGCGCTCCGCTTCCGGCTCACCCACCGCGAGGCCGCCGACCGCGTAGCCATCGAAACCGATATTCACCAGCCCTTCGGCCGAGCGGCGACGCAGGCTCTCATAAACACTGCCCTGCACAATGCCGAACAGCGAATTGGGATTGTGCAAATCGTCAAAAGCCCGGCGCGAACGCTCAGCCCAACGCAGACTCAACTCCATCGACGTGGAAGCCACCTTCTCCGTCGCCGGATACGGCGTGCATTCGTCAAAGATCATCACCACATCCGAATCCAGCGTCTTCTGGATCCGCATCGACTCTTCCGGCGACAGAAATACCTTCGAGCCATCCACCGGCGAAGCAAAGGTCACACCCTCTTCCGTGATCTTCCGCTTGTGCGCCAGCGAGAACACCTGGAAACCGCCCGAGTCCGTGAGGATCGGCTTGTCCCAACCAATGAACTTATGCAGACCACCGAACTGCTCGACAATCTCCAGACCGGGACGCAGAAACAAATGGAAGGTATTGCCCAGGATGATCTCCGCGCCAACGTCCTTGATATCGCGCGGCGTCATCGCCTTGACCGAACCATAAGTACCTACCGGCATAAAAGCCGGCGTCTCCACCGTGCCGCGAGCAAAGGTAAGGCGGCCACGTCGGGCAGCGCCATCAGTGGCGGAAATGTCGAAATGCAGGGAAGTCATAACCGGGATTATCGCGTGTTTCGAGGGATAGCTGCTTGGTTTGGACTCCCCAAACCACTCCTGCCCGTCCCATGGCGAGTCTTTGCCTTGGATCTTGGACCCGTGCGGGCGGTGAGGACTAGACGATCAAGCCGAAAAGAAAACCCTTCCGGCGCCTGACGCTGGAAAAGGCATGACTACAAAGCGCACCGCCTGCTCTCAGGCCATTTCTCTTTGGTTACTTTCTCTTTGGGCCAGCAAAGAGAAAGTGACCCGAGCCGCGGCAGCGGTTCGGAAGCCCGCGGCAGGCGAGCCAGAGCACGCAGACGCGACCATCGAAGCGCTTCACTACTGGATCCCTGCCTACGCAGGGATGACGAAGTAGGAGGAAATGGCTCAAGGGCAAAACCCTCCCCCCTCACAGGAACCACCTACGAGCCACCAAAGGAAGAGCAAGCCCCCTCAATCCCCCCGCGGCAAAATCATCATCGCATCACCATAAGAGAAGAAGCGATAACGCTCCCCCACCGCATGCCGATAAGCCGACAACACAAAATCCCGCCCCGCCAACGCCGACACCAGCATCAACAACGTCGACTGCGGCAGATGGAAATTAGTGATCAGCCCATCAATGCTGCTAAAGCGATAACCAGGAAAGATGAAAATCTGCGTCTCCCCCGAGAACGGCTGCAGCTCACCTTCGCGACTGGCGCTTTCCAGCGCGCGCACCACCGTGGTGCCCACAGCCACCACTCGCCCACCCCGGGCGCGCGTGCGACGGATCTGCTCCACCAACCCGGCGCCAACATTCAGCCATTCGCGGTGCATCTGATGATCCTTGATGTCGTCCGCTCGCACCGGCTGGAACGTACCGGCACCGACATGCAGGGTCACGTAACCAAATTCCACGCCCAGCTCACGCAACTGCGCCAGCATGGCTTCATCGAAATGCAGACCTGCGGTGGGTGCAGCCACCGCGCCGGGTTCGCGGGCGAACACAGTCTGGTAGCGCTCCAGGTCGCTGGCATCAGCATGGCGTTCGATATACGGCGGCAGCGGCATCTCGCCCAGACGTAACAGCAAGCGCTCCAACGGATCGGACGACTCGAAACGCAGACGGAAGAACGCGCCATCGCGCCCCAGCACCACGGCATGACTGCCATCCGCCAGTTCTATACGACCACCTTCTTTCGGCTTCTTGCTCACGCCCAGCTGCACGGTGGCTTCGTGGGCGCCGGTCACGCGCTCGATCAGAATTTCCACCGCGCCGCCGCTTTCCTTCCGGCCGTACAGACGCGCCGGCAACACGCGGGTGTCGTTGAAGACCAGCAGGTCGCCCTTACGCAATAACTGGGGCAGCTCGCGGAACATGCGGTCCTGGAGGGACTGCGCATCCACATCGAGCAGCAACAGGCGGCTGGCCGAGCGCTCGGCCAGCGGCGCCTGCGCGATCAGTTCGGGCGGCAGGTCAAAATCGAAATCGGACTTCTTCAACGGCTGGCTCGGTTGGCGCCCGCGGGCGGCGGGAAACGGCGCATTATCCCGCAGCCCGGCCTTCAGGGCACCTCAGTGTGTCGACCGGGCGGCCTTGCGCTTGCGCACGCGCCAGTACACCAGACCACCGATCATCAGTGCCAGGCCGCCGATCTCGAACGGCAGATAACGGCGAACCATCCGCTTGGCCTGCACTACATAGTGATGCCGTTGCATCGCACGGGCGCTGTCGAAGTCGGGCTCCTCGCAGTCGCGGCCGAAGTTGTCCGCCCAGTCCACATACGGTCCCTGTTTGACATAGCGCTGGTACAGCGCGGTCGACCGGCGCTCGCGCTCCGAGGGCGCTGTCGGCGCGGGCTCGCCATAGCCCTGGTAGTGGTCGCTGTAATCCGGCGGCCCCTCCAGCATCCAGCCCGTCGCCTTGCACAGCACCGCGGCGAAGGCCTGCGAGCGCGGCGGCAACAGATCGGCGGCGCTCGCCGCGCGGTCGCTGGCCAGATAGCGGTAATGAAAGCGCAGATCCGGCTTTGCTTGGCTGCCGGCAAAGCGCTGGCGTTCGCCTTCGGTAACGAAGGACTGTTTCAGATCGTCGGCCGAATGCCCGCTGCCGCCTGGATAACTGCCACCCGTATCGGTGTAGTCGGGCCCCTGCTCGTAACCGAACAGTTCCATACCTTGCTCGCGCTCGATCACCGCGGCGGCATAACGCCCTTCGGCTTTGCCGATGTCAGTCCAGGCGTGCTCGCCATCGCGCACGGCATTGGCGTATTCGCGTGCCTTGGCGCGCATATCCACCTCGCCGAAGCGGCGGTCGCCACTTACCGGGAAATAGCCCAGGGCTTCTTCATAGCGCCCGGCACGCATCAAGCGGCGAGCCAGCAACCAGCGCAGGCCGTCATCCAGCGGCGGACTGCCGTAGTACGGCTCCGGCGCCGCCGACGTGGCATGTGCCGGCGCGGGAGCGGGCGACGCCGGCGCATGCGCATCCACGAACGCTTTCAGCTCATCGACGGTGAGCACGCGCTCAGCCACGTAGAAAGCATCGTTGCCATAACCGATGCCGCTAGCCTCGCTTTCGTCATAGACGTTGCCGTTGCCACCGACCGCTTTTGCTGCCTCGTACAAGCGCCCCATCGCCTCCACATACTCGCCGCGCGCCAGTGCAAGCACGCCCTGCTCGCCAACCACCAGCGGCTTGTTGTCCACATCGAGGCTGGCCTTTGGATCATCGGCGTTGGGAAAGGCTTTGGCGGCATTGGCATACGCCGACGCAGCAGCCGCGAGGTCACCCTTCTGCAAAGCCAGCTTGGCGTGGACCCAATCGGCCAGTGGGCCGGACGTCTTGCTCAACAGCTGGGCAGCAAGGTCGTAACGGCCAAGCTGATAAGCCAGTGCGGCAAGGCGATCGGCACCGGCCACCTGCTCAAGCCCACGCTGCTCGATAGCCGAAACCAGCGCCAGCAGGCGCGGACTGGGCTTGCCCACCTGATGGGTCCCCGCGTCGGACTCCGTCACTTCACCGCCCATCCGCGCCAGGGCATAAGCCACCAGCAGGCGCTGCGGAACCGGGCTGTCGATCAGTTCCATCGTGCGTTTGTCGTCATCCAGCACATTCGCGGCAATTGCCGACAGCGACTGCACCGCGCCCTGCGAACCATGTCCGGCCTGCGCGGCATAGAGCGTGATGGCACGCTTGAGATCGGCCGCTGCCAGCGTCTTTCCACAAGGCTGGCTGTCGCTGAGCAACTGCGGCCAGGCGCAATGCTGGCCATCGCTATATAGATAGAGACGCGCTTCCTCGCCGAAACTGGAGACGGCCAATCCTTGCGCGTCCGAGGCGCCATCGACGGCGCGCGTACGCGCCAGCTCGAAAGCCTTGGCCGCCGCATCGCGCTCACGCTTAAACACCGCGCTGTCTGTCGCGTTCTCGTCGGCTCGTTCGGCGTGAATGCGGCCGAGCATGTAAGCGGCCCAGACTGAGCGCAGCTTCGCCTGTGCCGGCGGCAGGGCCAGTACTTGCTCGAAGCGGGTCGCAGCGTGATTCATCGCTTCGTCCGTGGCCGGCGCACAGGAGATGCCCTGTGCCTTGTCCGCCCCTTCGTCGCTGCCTTCGCAGGACATCTGGGCGAGTGCATAGTCCACCGCACCCGCCGTATACAGACGCAAATCCTCAGGCAGATCCTTGCCCTCTTCATAGGCTTTACTGCCGTCATCAGCCTCGCGCAGCTTTAGGACGCGCGCCCACTGCTCCGGCGATACGCCCTGCGCCTTGGCCATCGCGGCCTGATCGCTGGAGTTCGGCGCTTCCTCCGCTTCGCTGGCCTGCAAGCTATCCGTAGGTGGCAACAGATGGCTGGCCTCGAAGGCGAAGCTGTTCTGCGGCGTAGCCTTCAACGTGGCCTCGCGATGGTCGAGCAACTGACCAGGGAAATCCGGGCCGCAGGCCCAGACCACCGCTCCCGTCATGCCGGCGAGCACACCAGCCACTATCCATTTGCGCACAAACATGGAATTCCGTCCCCTCTACCAGCGTCAATGCCGGTGATGATGCGGGGAAAGACGCGCCAGAGGAATAGCTCAGGAAGCCACCACCGGTTGGCTGTTTGTCGCACCACAGCGTGCCCAGCCCACCGCGCGCTGCCGATGCGCATGCAACCACCCATCCTGCGCACGCTGCAGATAACGCTGACCATCGCGGTCGGCCAGGGTGTAGCCGTTGATGCCATCGGCCACTTTGCATTCCGCTGGCAACTGGATGCGACGAGGCAAGCTGACATCCACCTCACCATCGTTCCGCAGCAGCACATCGACCATCCCCGGCGTCGCGCTGTCCTGAAACTGAGCCATCGCCTGATTTGCCAGCGGCAAGCCGGTCATTACCGCACGCCAGGTCGGCAAGCTCCAGGCGCGCGTGTCCTGGGTGGTCGGCAGACGGAACCACACCACGCCGGCCAGTCCTTTCGGCGGATCACGCCGCAATGAAGCGAGCAACCGCGCGACAGCCACCGGCGACGCCGCCAGCTCACTGGTTTCCATGCTGCCGGCCAAAACCGGCGCCTCGCTCTCCACCGCAAGCAAACGTCCGTCATCGTCCCAGCTCACACGCGTGCCGTAGTTGGGCAAGGCAACGCGGAAAGGTTTGGCGCTTCGCGCGGCAAAGCGGTCGATCCACACCCGCGCCAACGCATCGTCGAACAATCCGGCACGCGGCGATTGCACCGCATGCACCTGCAGCACCACTTCGTCAGCCTGCGCGATCACCCTGTCTAGATCCGCCGAGGACAGCCACGCCGGCAACGCCGTTATCGAGAGCGGCAGCTTGCCCAGCGCCGACTTCAGCCGCGAGAGAAAATGCGCGTAAGCGGGCAATCGGGCCGTGCCGCAGTCGTGATCGATCTCGATACCGGCTAGTGCCGCATCCCCCCACGCTTCACGCAGCGCGACTATCTGCGCGAGCAACGCGTCCTCGTCCCACTGCGCCAGTTGCCCCTCAATGCGAATCACCAGGATCACCGGCCGCCGCGTCGCCAGGAGCGCTACCCGGTCGATGGCCACTGGCTGGAGTTGCCCATGTGCGTCCGTCTGCGCGGCGAGCACACGCCATTTGTGCACCAGATCAGCCGAGTGATTCAACGCAAAAGTTACGGCAGGATTCCATTGCCGCTGCCAGACATAGGCGTCGTGTTCGAGCGGTGCGGTGACATGGTCGCAGGCAGCCAGCAAACACAAAGCAAACCATATCGCCAAACATCCAAGACGCCGCATAGCACTCCTACCCAACCCGGCTGATCAAAGGTTGATCATTGTAGGCCGGGAAAGGCGCGAGACTTCGATGAAGGCCAAGGCCAGAGTGCGGGCACTACAGCCAGCCTTTTTGACGCGCCAATCGATAAGCCTCGATGCGATTAGCCGCACCCAATTTACCAATCGCTTCGGAAAGATAATTGCGCACCGTGCCGTGCGAGAGATTCAACTGCGTGGCGATATCGCTCGCGGACTGTCCCTCGCCAGCTAGACGCAGTACCTGGCGCTCGCGATCGTTCAAAGGATCGGCCTCCGACCATGCCTCCAATGCGAGCTGCGGATCAATGGCTCGTCCGCCACGATGCACCATGCGCAAAGCTTCGGCGAGATTCTCTGCGGGCGCGTCCTTCAACAGATAGCCGGCGACGCCGGCATCCAGTGCGCGGCGCAGGAACCCCGGGCGCGCGAAGGTCGTCACGATGATCACCTTCATCGGCAATTCCTGGCGCTGGATGCGTTGCGCCAGTTCCAGGCCGGTAAGGCCAGGCATTTCGATGTCGGTCACCAGCACGTCCGGCTTCAGTCGCTGCAGTTCGCGCCAGGCGGCTTCGCCGTCGGCGGCGGTGCCGAGCACTTCGATATCCGATTCGAGGTTGAGCAACGCCGACAGCGCGCCGCGCACCATCGCCTGATCTTCGGCCAGCAATACGCGGATCATGCGACGCTCCTTGGTGATTCGATGGCGGCAGCGGCCTGTGGCAGCGGCACCCGCA
This sequence comes from Dyella sp. OK004, assembly GCF_900114495.1. Classification (GTDB taxonomy): domain Bacteria; phylum Pseudomonadota; class Gammaproteobacteria; order Xanthomonadales; family Rhodanobacteraceae; genus Dyella_D. The sequence goes on from NZ_FOZI01000002.1 coordinate 718,606, forward strand.
CGCTCAGCCGTGTGCCGTGCCGGGGTGGTGAGTCGATCTCCAGCACACCACTCAGCGCACGCACGCGCTCGCGCATGCCGCTGACACCATTGCCATGCGCGGCGAGACCGCCGCAGCCGTTGTCGCTGATCTGCATATCGAACCTGTCTGCTTCTAGAAGAAAACTTACGCTGGCCGAGGTGGCGCGAGCATGGCGGTGGATATTAGTGACGGCCTCGCGCAACACCAGGGCGAGTTGCGCCTCGATGGCTGCCGGCAGACTGATGTCAGCCGGCAGCTCGCCTTCGAAGGTCATGCCGGAGGCTTCCAGCATCAGCCGCGCGGAAACCAGTTCGGCGGCCAGATCGCTGCGGCGCATGCCGGTGACGGCAGCGCGCACTTCCGCCAGTGCATGCCGCGCAACCTTTTCCACCTCGTCCATTTCGCGCTGCGCACGCGCCGGATCTTCCAGTGCAAGGCGACGTGCCAGCTCCGACTTTATCGCCACCAGCGACAAGGTGTGTCCGAGCAGATCGTGCAGATCGCGGCCGATGCGTTCGCGCTCGGCCAGCGTGGCGAGTCGCCGCACCTCGCCCTGCGACAGACGCAGCTCCGCATCCTTGCGCAGGTTGCGGATGTACAGAAAATTGCTCGAGCCACCGAGAATGCCGGCGAACAACACCACCAGCATGATCCACAGCGGCGCATGCAGCCACAGCACCACAGGCAGCGACAACAGCGCTAGCGTAAAGACCCCGGCTATCCAGACGCGCATCGACGAGGTCACTGACAACGCCGCACCAGCGCATATCAGGTACCCGAACGCGACGCTGTTGACCGGCCACAAGGCGAAGCCGAGCACCGCCATGCCGCCGATATACCAGGGCAGCCGACGCACCGGGCCGATATAGACCTGCGCCTGTAGATATAGATACACCGGTATAGTCAGCACGGTGGGTAGAAACCACGACCAGGCAAAGCCCTGCGCGCCCAGCGGCACCACGATCAGCATCACCACCCACAGCGCCTGCCCGAAAGCCGAGCGCAACAGGAACATCGGCGAACGCAACTGGCCGAAGAGTGAATCCGGACGCGGGGCAAGCCAGGCGCGCATCAGACAGCGTGCGGCGTGTCGATGGCGGCGGACGCATCCTGCGCTTCACCGTTGCCTGGTTTCGCATGCGCTACCGGCGGCGTTGTCTGCGGCAAGGGCACCGTCACCAGCAAGGTAGTGCCCTTGCCGCGGACCGAATCGATACTGAGGTTGCCACCGATGGCGCGTACGCGCTCGCGCATACCGCACAGGCCATTGCCGTCCTGCGCAATGCCGCCGCGACCGTCATCCGCAATACGCAGCTGTAGTACATGGCCGTCGCGCTTGAACTCGATGTGCGCCCGGCTAGCTTGCGCATGTCGCGCGATGTTGGTGGCTGCCTCACGCAGCACCAGTGACAGGCAGCGCTCGACTTCCAGCGGCAACCCCGGCAGCGGCACCGTGTAATCCAGGTGAACGGCCGACGACTCCAACAGCAAGCGCGCCGAGGCCAGTTCGGCAGCGAGATCGGTGGCACGGATGCCGGTTACCGCCGAGCGCACTTCCGCGAGCGCGTGGCGCGCTACTTTTTCCGCTTCCGCCACTTCGCGTCGCGCCGCCTCGGCATCGCGATCGAACAGCTTGCGCGAAAGCTCCAGCTTGAGCGTGATCAGCGATAGCGTGTGGCCGAGCAGGTCGTGCAGGTCACGCCCGATGCGCTCACGCTCTGCGGTGGCGGCGAGGCGGCGCACTTCTTCCTGCGATAACTTGAGCGCGGCATCCTTCTCGTGCTCGATGCGCTCGACGTGGCTTACGGTGCCGATGATCATCGTCATGCATGGCACGGCCAACAACGCCTGCCAGGGATAGCCCACCTCCCACGCCACCAGGAGGAACACTGCATTGAGTCCCGCCAGCCATAGCAGAAACAACGTGACGCGGCGCGAATTGGACAGGCTGCTGGAAACGCAGCCGTAAATGAAATAAGTGACCCCGCTCGGGTACCACGGCAACAGCACAATGCTCAGACCCGCAAGGCTCAGCGCGTAACGCGGTGCCGTACGGCGCGGCGCCAACATCACTTTGGAGAACAACAGCAGGAATACCGGATAAGACACCAGGGTGATCAGCAACCAGCGCCAGGTGAAACCGCCGCCAAACGCTGGCGTGATGAATACCCATGCCGACCACAGCAGATGCACGGCCTCCGCCCAGGGCGATTTACCCTGCCGGCGGATCGCTGCGACGCGCGAATCCGGCGCCGGAACGAGCCATGTATGAAGCCAGCCGAGCATCGCCATCGTCGTCCCCTAAACGCTTTTACGCATGCTACTTCAACCGAACTTGCGCAGGCGGCGTGCCGCCAGCATCACAAAGCCCACGGTGTAGACCAGCAAGGTCACCACATGCGGCCAGGATGCGCTCTGCCCCAGCCCCACCGCGGACAGCGCCAGCTGATTGAGGTGATAGCTCGGCCACACTGGCGCCAGCTGCTGGATCAGCTTCGGCATCATGCTCAGCGGGAACCACAGGCCGGAGAGGAACGCCATCGGCAGATAGATCAGGTTGACCACACTAGGTGCGCCCTGCCCTTTGATGAGCGTGCCCAGCAACAGACCCATGGCGCAGAACGGCAGCACGCCGAACAAATCGGTGACAAACAGCGAAAGCATCTGCGGCGCAGTAAGCGGCACATGCGCCATAAAGGTTGCCATCAGCAGCAGCAACACCGAGACCGTCGCCGCAACCAGCATCGCCATGACCATCTTGCCGAGCAAATAGGCACCCGGCGGCATTGGCAACGCACGCTTGAGCATCATCAGGCCGTTGTCACGCTCCATCGAAAGCGCCAGCCCGAAGCCGAACAGGCCCGGCGCCATCACACCGAAGGTGCCATAGGCGGCCAGCAGATAACGCGGTGCATCGGCGCCATTGGCGCGACCGAGCACGATGCCGAACATCAGATAGAACACGGTGGGCAACATCACCGTCGGTATCAGGAAGCCGGGGCTGCGCAGGTAGCGCAGGCATTCGGCGCGTGCTTCTTCCAGGTAGGCGCCGATCACACGGCGCAACGGCATGCGGGTGTCCGCATGTGTCGTGGGCAGAGTCGAGATCACGGCGTTCATCAGGCGGCCTCGCGTTGTGGCTCGGCCGACGCATCGGCCTCACGGGTGAGTTCGGTGAAAGCCTCGGCCAGGCCGGCGCGCTGCACTTCCAGTTCGCTCAGCTGCGCGTCGGCATCCAGCAGGCGCCGCACCAGCGCTTCCGCACTGGCAGTGGAAAGCCACAGGCGCTCGCCATCGCGACGCGCCTCGACCACTTCCGGCCAGACAGAAACCGCCGCGATATCGAGTCGGGTGATGCAGCGCACACGCTTCAAGGCCACGCGTGCGCGCAGCTGATCGACCGTGCCTTCGCTGATGATTTTGCCGCGCGCCATCACGCATACGCGATCGGCGAGTGCCTCGGCTTCTTCCAGATAGTGCGTGGTGAGCACCACGCTGCAGCCCTCGGCGATCAGGTGCCGGATCGCCGCCCACAGTTTCTGCCGCGCCTCGATATCCATACCCACCGTGGGCTCGTCGAGAAATAGCAGTTCCGGTCGACCGCATAGCGCCAGCGCGAATTGCACGCGACGCTGCTGTCCACCGGAAAGCTTGGCGTAGGGTCGCCGCAGCAGATCGGTGACACCGGCCAGCTCAGCGCTTTCCTGCACGCTGCGCGGCGCGGGATAGTAACTCGCGATCTGGCGAATCAGCTCGCCGACACGCAATGTCGGTGGCAGCGTTGCCGACTGCAGCATCACGCCGATGCGGCGGCGCGCCACGAGCTGTTGCGGATCCTGGCCGAACAATTCGACCTGCCCCGCATCCGCTCGCACCAAGCCAAGCAGCAGGCTGATGGCGGTGCTTTTGCCGGCACCATTCGGACCAAGCAGCGCGAGCAATTCGCCGCGATGCAACATCAAATCGAGTCCATCGACGGCCGTGAGTGCGCCGTAACGTTTTACGACAGACGCCAGGCGTGCAACCGGTATCGCAGTGGTATTCATGGCTCTCCCTCCGTGGATTGAATGCTAGGCAGCACAAGGCCTGGCGGGCAGTCGCCGACGTCAGCCTGCGCAGGTGACAGGCGTCATACCGGGGGTTACGGCGCTGACAAAGGCACGTTATCCTCGACGAATCGTCGCGACGGTTTTTTATGCGACGCACCTGACTGGATGGACCAGACAGGCATGGAGAACACGGGACTGCTGAAGTGTTCTCCCTAGCATTCATTTCGGTGTTGGCAAGCCGCGCCATTTCCCCATGGCCCGCTTGCGTACTTTGAGGAGGAGCCATCATGGGTGTGATCGATCAGCTGCGCGAACTGCGCGAATTCGGCGGCGCGCCGCAGACCACCGGTCTGGACGACGTCATCATCGGGCGCTTCGCCGCGAGTCATCCCCAGTTGGCGCAGGCCATCGACGAAGCGGTGGTGCAGCATCGCGCGCTGCGCGCGGAACTCGGCGACTTTCTCAAGCTCGACGAAGCCGAACAGTTGAAGCAGGCGCAGGCCGGTTTCGTGAATTTCTATCCCGACGACGGCATCAATCCGTACCTTCCCGCCGCGGCGCGCGGCCCGTGGATCGTCACGCTCAAGGGCGCGGTGATTCACGACAACGGCGGCTACGGCATGCTCGGTTTCGGCCACAACGATGAAGCGATCCGCGAAGCCATGAGCCGTCCGCAAGTGATGGCCAACGTGATGACACCGAACGTGTCGCAGATGCGTCTTGCCAAGGCGCTGGATCGCGAACTCGGCCGCAATCGTGGCGGCAATCCCTATGCGCGCTATCTGTGCCTCAACTCGGGTTCGGAATCGGTGTCGCTGGCCTGCCGCATCGCCGACGTCAACGCCAAACAGATGACCGAAGCCGGTGCGCGCTACGCCAACCGCACCATCAAGCGCCTCGCGGTGAAGGGTGCGTTTCACGGCCGCACCGAAAAGCCGGCACTGTATTCGGATTCCACACGCAAGACCTACCAGCAGCATCTCGCCAGCTATCGCCACGAAGACACGCTGATCACCGTGTCGCCCTACGACGTGGCGCAACTCGAAGCCGCTTTCGCCGACGCCGACAAACACGGCTGGTTTATCGAAGCGATGTTCCTCGAGCCGGTGATGGGCGAAGGCGATCCGGGCCGCGCGTTGACGCCCGAGTTCTACAAAGCGGCGCGCGCGCTCACCGAGTCGCACGGTTCGTTGCTGCTGGTGGACTCGATCCAGGCCGGCCTGCGTGCGCACGGCGTGCTTTCGATCACCGACTATCCCGGCTTCGAGCATCTGCCGGCGCCGGACATGGAAACCTTCTCCAAGGCGCTCAACGCCGGCCAGTATCCGCTGTCGGTACTTGCGGTCAGCGAGCGCACCGCCGGCCTGTACCGCAAGGGCATCTACGGCAACACCATGACCGCTAACCCGCGCGCACTCGACGTGGCGCTGGCCACACTTGACCAACTCACCGATGCGGTGCGCAGCAACATCCGCGAGCGCGGCAAGGAATTCGTCGACAAGTTCAACCTGCTGAAGAACGAACTGGGCGGCCTGATCACCAAGGTGCAGGGCACTGGCCTGCTGTTCTCCTGCGAACTGTCGCCGGACTTCAAGTGCTACGGCGCCGGCTCCACCGAGGAGTACATGCGTGGGCGCGGCGTGGGCGTGATCCACGGCGGCGTCAATTCGCTGCGCTTCACCCCGCACTTCAACGTCACCAGCGCCGAAGTCGACCTGGTCGTGGCCGCGGTACGCCAGGCGCTGTTGCAGGGCCCACGGAAGGTCAACGCCGAGGCTGCCTGAGCCGTCGCGCCCCCTTCATGTTGCGGCGGCGCTGAACGCCAGCCCGTCGCAGCATGAATCGAAAGTGCACGAAACCTGGCCTCCCCCTCTAGCCAAAACCGCGCACCGGCATAGACTTGCGACGCCGGCGCTCGCCGGTCATCCAGGAGGGTACCCGCCATGTCTTTGCGTTTCAGCCTGATCGCCGCCAGCGCCGTACTGGCCTTCGCCGCAACGTCCGCGTTCGCTTCGCCGCAGGCTGCCAGCACCACGGCCGCCGCTCCGGCCAAGAAGGAACTCACCTCGTCGCAGCAGCACATGTCCGATTGCAGCAAGCAGGCCAAGGGCAAGAAGGGTGACGAGTTCAAGTCCGCTGTCAGCGCCTGCATGAAAGGCGACACCGCCGCCGCGCCGACCGCCAAGCAGACGCAGCAGGAAAAAATGAAGAGCTGTAACGTCGACGCCAAGACCAAGGCCTTGAAAGGCGACGCCCGCAAGTCCTTCATGAAGGATTGCCTGAGCGCTCATCCGTAAGCGCCATACCAGCTCCAAGCTGCCGCGAGGCGCCGTTCTTAGGAACGGCGCCTCGCGCGTTTTGGGCAAGAGAAAAGGCCAAAGCAAAAACCCGCCGACGCAGTAGCAACGCTATCCCGAGCACCCACCCCTCACCCCAACCCTCCCCCCAGAGGGGAGAGGGAGATGTGGCGCTTCGATGAGGGATAGACGATCGGACCTCGAAGAAAACCATCCCGACGTCTGACACTGGAAGATGCGCAGCTACAGAGCACTCCGCCTGCTCTCAGGCCATTTCTCTTTGGTTACTTTCTCTTTGGGCCAGCAAAGAGAAAGTGACCCGAGCCGCGGCAGCGGTTCGGAAGCCCGCGGCAGGCGAGCCAGCACACGCAGACGCTAAAACCGAGCGACAACGCCACTGGATTCCGGCCTACGCCGGAATGACGAAGTAGAAGCCACGTCGCGAGCATCCCCGCCCTCTCCTGCGCCACAATCAGAAAATCCAGCCCGCAGGAATCCCCATGAAGATCGTCGAAGTCCACCACCCCCTGATCCAGCACAAACTCGGCCTGATGCGCCGCGCCGGCATCAGCACCAAGGAATTCCGCGAACTCGCCTCCGAAGTAGCCGCGCTGCTCACCTACGAGGCCACCAAGGATCTGGAAACAATAGAACAGCACATCGACGGCTGGGCCGGCCCACTGACGGTGAAGCAGATCAAGGGCAAGAAAATCACCATCGTGCCGATCCTGCGCGCCGGCCTGGGCATGCTGCCCGGCGTGCTGGACCTGATTCCGGCCGCCAAGGTCAGCGTGGTCGGCCTGCAGCGCGACGAGGAAACGCTTCAGCCAATCGCCTACTACGAGAAACTCACCGGCCGCATGGACGAGCGCATCGCGCTGATCGTCGATCCGATGCTGGCGACGGCGGGTACCCTGATCGCCACCGTGGACATGCTCAAGGCGGCGGGCTGCAAACGCATCAAGGGGCTGTTCCTGGTCGCTGCGCCGGAAGGCCTGAAACGGATCGAAGCGGCGCACCCGGATATCGAGATCTACACCGCCGCCATCGACCAGCGCCTCAACGAGCACGGCTACATCCTGCCCGGCCTGGGCGACGCCGGCGACAAGATCTTCGGCACCAAGCAACTCCCTACCGGCTAACCATCCCCGCGGGAGCGCTCCCTGTGCGTTCCTGCAACAACCTTCCGAGTCGAGAACCCTTACTCAGAACTGTCGTAAATTCTTGCTAGCCTCGCCGTAAGAAGGGGCCGACGGCCCCCAGCGAGGGAGTGGGGAAATGCAAGCAAGATTCGCCCGGCGCGCCTTGTGGGCCGCGTTGTTAGGTCTCGTATCGGTCGGCGCCGCGCAAGCGGCCGATCTCAGCATCAGCCAGTTCCGTCTGCGCGGCCCGGCTGGCGGCAACGACGAGTTCGTCGAACTGTTCAACGGCGGCAGCACCGCGCTCGACATTTCCGGCTTCAAGTTCAATGCGTCCAACGCCAGCGGCACCACAGGCACGCGCCTGACCTTTCCGGCGGGCACCTCGATTGCTCCGGGCTGCCATCTGCTGCTGACCAACAGCGCGAGCGGCGGCTACTCCGGCAGCGTCGCCGGTGACCTCAAGTACAACACAGGCGTGACCGATGACGGCGGCATTGCCGTCCTCGACGCCAGTGGCCAGATGGTGGATCAGGTCGGTCTTTCCGCTGGCTCCGCCTACAAGGCCGGCACGCCGCTGGCCTCGCTGGGTTCCACCAATGCGGACAAGGGCTACGGCCGCCAGACCAATGGCGCTGGCCTGCCGCAGAACACCGGCGACAACCAGGCGGACTTTGTGGTGGTAACACCCACCGCGCCACATAACGCCAGCAGCAGCTGCGTGGTGATGAATCTGGCCCTGTCGATCGCCGATGCCAGCGTGACCGTGCACGGCGCCGGCAACCTGGCCATGCCGTTCGCTATCACGCTCAACCAGCCCGCGCCCGCGGGTGGCGTCAGCGTGCACGTGGCAACGCAGGACGACAGCGCCACTGTCGCCAACGGCGATTACGAAGCCGTCGATACCACGCTGACCATCGCCGAGGGCCAGACCCAGGCGAGCTTCAACGTCGTCGTACACGGCCGCAGCACCGGCGCACCCGACAAGGCTTTCCTGGTCAAGCTGAGCCAGCCCACCGGCGGCGCCTCGCTGGCCCGCGACAGCGCCATCGGCGCGATCCTGTACGACATCCCGGTGGTAGCGGAGATCTGGGAAATCCAGGGCCGCGAACAGACTTCGCCGCTGGTCGGCAAGTCGGTAAAGACCAGCGGCAACATCGTGACCGCAGTAGGCCCGGCCGGCTTCACCATGCAGACGCCGGACACGCGCGCTGACGCCGATCCACTCACCTCTAACGGCATCTACGTGTTCACCGCCAGCAAGCCGACGGTAGCGATCGGCGATGTGGTGGACGTGGACGCCACGGTCGACAACTACTACCACCTGACCGAGCTGAAGAATGCCAAGGTCAATGTCACGTCGCATGGTACGGCGCTGCCGGCACCGGTGGTGTTCGACCGCAAGACGCCCTCTTCCGATCCCGCCAAGCTTTCCTGCGGCGCCACCAACTTCCAGTGCTTCGTGGGCATGCGCGTGGTGATCGAGCACGGCATGATCAATACGGGCAACAAGCGCTTCAGCACGCAGCCGTTCGCTGAAGTCAGCATCACCGCCAATGGCAAGCGTTCGCTGCGCCAGCCGGGTGTGCGCTACGGCGTACCGGTGCCGACGGGCGTCGACCTGCCCAATTGGAGTGGTAACCCGGAAGTGTTCAAGATGAATACGGCCGACTTCGGCGCCGTATCGGCGAACACCCCGTTTGTCGCCGGCACCACCTTCCGTGCGGAAGGCGTGATCTCGTATGACTTCGGTGCGTACACCTTCATTCCGACGGCGATCACAGTGAAGCACGCCGCGCCGATGCCGCGCGCTGTCACACGGACACCGGAGCGTGCGCTGCGCATCGGTGCGTTCAATACCGAGCGTTTCTGCGACAGCGAGTTCAACACCACCTTCACCTGCAGCGGCAACAGCAAGGAGCCGACGCCGGCCGAAGTGGCGCTGAAGACGCAGCGCTTGTCGGCATACATCGGCAGCGTGCTGAAGCTGCCGGACGTGCTGTCGGTGGAAGAAGTGAAGAGCCTCGCCGTACTGCAGGGCCTGGCCAAGCAGCTGGGCGACGATTACCCGGCGAAGTACGAGGCCTACCTGGTGCCGGGCCACGATCCGAGCGGCATCAACGTGGGCTTCCTGGTGCGCAGCGACCGCGTACGCGTGTTGTCGGTGCAGCAGCTTGCCGCGGACGAAACCTGGAACGACAACGGCAGCACCGCCTTCATCCACGATCATCCGCCGTTGCTGTTGACGGCCGAAGTGCGCGGCATGCGCTTCCAGGTGATCTCGGTGCATCCGAAGGCGCGTACCAATGTCGACAAGAACGATGCTAGCGCCACGCGCGACCGTCAGAAGCGCTTCGAGCAGTCCACGTCACTGGCGCGTCAGGTACAGAGCCTGCAGACCCGCTTCCCCTCGCAGCCGCTGCTGGTGGTGGGCGACTTCAACGCCTATCAGTTCAGCGATGGCTGGGTGGACGTGGTCGGCCTGATCTCGGGCAAGTACAAGGACAGCGAGAACCTGCTCAAGCTCGGCCGCAACCTGGTGCAGCCGGCGCTGTGGAATGCAGTGGAAGCGGTGCCGGAGAACGATCGCTATTCGTTCCTGTTCACCGAGAAGTTCGGCGAGATCCAGGGCTACACTAAGGCGGGCACCGGCAACTCCGGCCGCGAAGTGCCGACGGTGCAGGTGCTTGATCATGCCCTGCTGAATCGTGCCGCCGCGCGCCGCTTCATCCAGATGCAGTACGGCCGCGCGGACATCGACGCTCCGGTGCAGACCGAGATGGATGCCGCCAACGCACCGGACTGGACCAAGGCGATCGGCGCTTCCGACCATGACGGCCTGGTGGTCGACCTGTTCGCACCGGCGATGTTCGACCCGCACGGCGATCACGATCACGATCGCGGCCATGACCGTGACGACGATCACGACGACAAGCATGGCAAGGAACACCACGGCCACTGAGGCCGCGACGCCTCGCTCTAGCCACCCCCGCCTGGCGACAGGCGGGGGTTTTTCGTTTCCGGCCCCGGCGGGAGTCATCCACCCGACACATTCGGGTGCGATCTTGCCCCACTGCACGCCGTGTCGGCGCTGCCGGTCCATGGATGGCCACCTCGCCGTTTCAGTGTTCACCCCAATTGAGTACGTGTGATGGGCCGACTTCGTCATGGTCCCCTCCACCCGGGCCGTACCCGCACGAGCCGTCCTGTCCTTATGCCTGTGCCACCGCGCAAGGATTCACGCCACGATGTGCTGGAGCGCGCGCTGGTGCCTGGGAATCTGCTGCCGGTATTCCAGCCCCTGGTGCGGGTAGACACCCTTGAAGTGGTGGCCCACGAGGGCTTGAGCCGCTGCGCCTTCGCGCCGGATACAGTCAGCATGCTCGACCTGCTCGATATCGCCCGCGCCGAAGGGCGCCTGGCCGATCTGGAGTTGCACGCCGCGCGCACTATCAGCACGGCCTTCACCGCATCAGCGGCCAACGGCCGACTGCTGGTGAATCTAAGTGCACGCGCCATCCTGCAGGACCTGATGCGTCCGGACGATGTGCTCGCCGCGCTGATTGCTGGCGGCCTCGATCCCGCTCGCGTAACCATCGAGGTCACCGAACGCGACGTGGTGGCCAATCCGGTGTTGCTTGCCGACGCGCTCGGTTATCTGCGCGCGCATGGCATGCGTATCGCGCTGGACGATTTCGGTAATGGCCATTCCAACTTCGAGATGTGGAACGAGATCCATCCGGACATCGTCAAGATCGACCGCTATCTCATCAATGGACTCTCGCGTAGCGCCGAGCGCCTGGCCATCGTACGCGCCCTGTGCCAGGTGGCCGAAACACTGGGCACCGACCTGGTCGGCGAAGGCGTGGAAGACCCGGCGGACCTGCGCCTGATCCGCGAGCTGGGCATTCCCTATGCGCAGGGTTTCCTGATCGGCTATCCCGCGAGCGCGCCGGTCGCGGAACCGCGTGACGAAGCGCGCCAGGCGCTACTGACTCCCTCCGTGCCCGTACATCCGCGCCCGCGCGGCCCGGTCACACAGCGGCCGACTCAGGTCGGGCATCTGGCGATGGAAGCGCCGTCAGTCGATCCACGGCAGAGCAACGACGACGTGATGGCTTTGTTCGTGGACTATCCCGAACTGCATGCCGTGGCGGTGGTGCAGGACGGTCGCCCGATTGGCCTGATCAACCGGCGCCTGGTCAACGAGCGCATGGCGCAACCTTTCGCGCGCGAATTGCTGGCGCGCAAATCCTGTACGGCGCTGATGAATCACGCGCCGCTGATATGCGATGAGCAGCGAAGTCTGGAGAGCCTCGCCGAGGTCTTGCGCGGTGAAGATCAGCGTTATCTGAGCGACGGCTTCATCGTCACCAGCGGCGGCCGCTATCGCGGGTTGGGCACCGGCGAGTCGCTGGTGCGAAGAGTCAGCGAGCTGCGTATCGACGCGGCACGCCACGCCAACCCGCTTACTTTCCTGCCGGGAAACATCCCCACCACCGAACATCTTGCACGCTTGCTTGGCGGTAGCGAGGCATTCGCCGTCGCGCATGTCGATCTCACCGACTTCAAACCCTTCAACGATCGCTATGGCTATTTCCGCGGCGACGAAATGATTCGCCTGCTATCGGGCGTGCTGGGTGAGCACATCGATCCGGCGCTGGATTTCATCGGCCATATCGGCGGTGACGATTTCGTAGTGTTGTTCCAGAGCGACGACTGGGTCGTGCGCTGCCAGCGCATCATTGACAGCTTCAACGCACGCGCGGGAGCATTGTTCGATCCGATCGACCGTGCGCGCGGCGGTCTGCGCGGCAAGGATCGTCGCGGCGAGCCGCAGTTCTTTCCGTTCACCACGGTGGTGATCGGCGCCGTACAAGTGCTGCCGCCGCTGCCGCAGCGCGCCGAATCCATCGCTACGCTGGCGGCCCGGGCGAAACGTCATGCCAAGCGCGCCAATGTGGGCCTGCATGTGTTCTCGCGCTCGGTGGCATCGCTGGCGCAGCCGGTCTGACTGCGCCAGCCATCGGGTTCAACCGCGAAAGCGATCGGTGGCTTCTACCAGTTCAGCAGTGATGCCAGGTTCGAGTGCCGAGTGCCCGGCATCCGGCACGATGCGCAGGTCGGCCTCCGGCCAGGCGCGATGCAGATCCCAGGCGCTGCGCATCGGGCACACCACGTCATAGCGGCCTTGCACGATCACGCCGGGAATCTTGCGGATGCGCTCCACGTTGCGCAGCAGCTGATCGTCGTGCTCGAAGAAACCGCCGTGCACGAAGTAGTGGCATTCGATGCGCGCGAAGGCCAGTGCGAACTCGTCCTCACCGCTGGAGGCGATGTGGTCCGGGTCTGGATACAGATAGCTGGTGGCGCCTTCCCACACTGACCACGCGCGCGCAGCCGCCACACGCACCTTGGCATCGCTGCTGGTGAGGCGACGGTAATAGGCGCTCATCAGGTCGCCGCGCTCGGCCTCAGGGATGACGCTGAGATAGGTTTCCCACGCGTCCGGATACAGCGCATCGCAGCCTTTCTGGTAGAACCATTCGAGCTCCCAGCGGCGCAGCATGAAGATGCCGCGCAGCACCAGCTCGGTGACTTTGTCCGGATGCGTCTGCGCGTAGGCCAGCGCCAGCGTCGAACCCCACGAACCGCCAAATACCTGCCAGCGATCGATGCCCAGATGCTCGCGCAAGCGCTCGATGTCGCTGACCAGATGCCAGGTGGTGTTGTCGATGAGTTCCGCGTGCGGCGTGGACTTGCCGCAACCGCGCTGATCGAACAACACGATGCGGTACACCTTCGGATCGAAGAAGCGCCGGTACTTCGGATTGGTGCCGCCGCCGGGGCCGCCATGCAGGAACACCACCGGTTTGCCGTTGGGATTGCCGCTCTGTTCGTAGTACAGCGTATGCAGGTCGGAGACCTTGAGCATGCCGCTGTCAAATGGCGCGATCTCGGGGTAAAGCGTGCGGCGGTCCTGGGCCATGTGGGGGTTCCTCATACGGCGATGGAAATCGCGAAGGCTAGCATGGCTGTTGATAGTGATAGGTGCAGGCGCTTATCGCCTGAAGTCGGGCGGCGTCGTCACAAGGGCTTACCCCTCCCCAACCCTCCCCTGCAAGCAGGGGAGGGAGCAGGGTGTTACAAGCTCTTAGCCCCTCCCCCTGCCTGCAGGGGGAGGCTGGGAGGGGGTGCGCTCTTGCGACATCATCTCCCGATAAGAGATGGCTAAAACACCTTCCCCGGATTCAACAATCCCTTCGGATCGAACACCTGCTTCACCCCACGCATCAGCGCGATTTCTGCTTCGCTGCGCGTGCTGCCAAGGTAAGGCTTCTTCACCAGACCGATGCCGTGTTCCGCCGAAATGCTGCCGCCGTGGCGCTGCAAGGTATCGGCCAGCAATTTCGTGACGTGCTCGCACTGCGCGATGAAATCCGCGTCGCTCAATGCCTCCGGCTTCAACACATTGATGTGCAGATTGCCGTCGCCGATATGGCCGAACCACACCACTTCAGCCTGCGGGTATTCGCGCCCGAGCAACGCCTGGATTTCCTGCAGGAATACCGGTAGTACGCTGATGCGCAGCGAGATGTCGTTCTTGTAGGGGCGATGCGGCGCGAGGCTTTCGGTGATGCCCTCGCGTAGGCGCCACAGCGCGGCGGCCTGCGCTTCGCTCTGGGCAATCACACCGTCGCTGATCCAGCCCTGCTCCGCACCTTGCTCGAATGCGGCCAGCGCGGCGTCTTCGTTGGCGTCGAACTCGGTCACGACGTAGTAGGGATGCTCACCGTCGATGGCACGCTGCGCGCCATGCGCCAGCACATGCTTGAGCGCTACGTCGGTGAAGAACTCAAAGGCTTGCAGACTCAACTTGGCACGAAACAGCCCAAACACCTGCATCAGCGCAGCCATGTCGGGCAATGCCAGCAACATCACCTGCGACGGCGGCGGCGGATCGGTGAGTTTCAGGGTGGCTTCCACCACCACGCCGAGCGTGCCTTCGGAACCGATCATCAGCTGACGCAGGTCGTAGCCGCTGGAGTTTTTGATCAAACCACGATTGAGTTGCAGCCATTCGCCATTACCGGCCACCACGGTCAGGCCGGCAATCCACTCGCGCGTATTGCCGTAACGGATCACGCGGATGCCACCGGCATTGGTGGCAATATTGCCGCCGATGGAACAGGAGCCACGCGCGGCGAAGTCGACCGGGTAGATCAGGCCATGCGTGCGCGCCGCGTCGTGCACCGCCTGCAGGGTGATGCCGGCCTGCACGGTGAGCGTGCGGTCGACCGCGTCGAAGTCGAGTACGCGATTCATCCGTTCCAGACTCAGCACCAACTCCCCATTGGCCGCTACGGCGCCACCCGACAGACCGGTGCGGCCGCCTGAAGGCACCACATAGATCCGGTGCTCATTGGCCCAACGCACGATGTCCTGCACTTCCCCCACGCTGGCCGGCAACGCGACGGCCAGCGGCGCCGGTACCCAGCGCCGGGTCCAATCGCGGCCGTAGTGCTCCAGGTCGGAAGGCTCGGTGAGCAGGCGCAGCGCCGGCAGGCGGCCGGCAAGATCGGCCAGGGCGGGATGGGCCAGGGATGTAGCGGTCATAGCGGCTCCAGGGACGTCCGCCCAGCCTGCCAGCCAAGGGCGTTGCGGTCCAGTGCTGCGGTGCCGCATAGTGCCGCTTTGCCAACTCTGCCCGGCACTCATGAAAACCTCGTATCCGAAAGAAGACATCAAGGTCCTGCTGCTGGAAGGCGTGAGCCAGAATGCGGTCGAAAGCTTCCGCCGCGCCGGCTATAGCCAGATCGAATTTCACGAGAAGTCACTGCCGGAAGCGGAACTCAAAGCGCGCATCGCCGAGGCGCATATCGTGGGCATCCGCTCGCGCAGCCATCTCACCAAGGAGGTTCTGGAAAACGCGCGCCGCCTGATCGCGGTGGGCTGCTTCTGCATCGGCACCAACCAGGTGGATCTGGAAGCGGCACGCGCGCTTGGCGTTCCGGTATTCAACGCGCCCTACTCCAACACCCGCAGCGTGGCCGAACTGGTGATCGCTGAGGCGATCATGCTGCTGCGCGGTATTCCGCAGAAGAACGCGCTATGCCATCGCGGCGGCTGGACCAAGTCGGCGGCGGGCAGCTTCGAAACGCGCGACAAGGTGCTGGGCATCGTCGGCTATGGCCATATCGGCACGCAGATCGGCGTGCTAGCCGAGGCGCTGGGCATGCGCGTCATTTTCCACGACGTCGAGACCAAGCTGTCGCTGGGCAATGCTCGTGCCGCCAGCAGCCTGGCCGATCTGCTGGAACGCGCCGATGTAGTGACCCTCCATGTGCCGGAAACGCCCGCGACCAAGTTGATGATCGGTGCGACCGAACTGGCCAAAATGCGCAAAGGCTCGCTGCTGATCAACGCGTCGCGCGGCACGGTGGTGGATATCGATGCATTGGCCGCTGCCTTGCGCAGCGAGCATCTGGCCGGTGCCGCGGTAGACGTGTTCCCGGTGGAGCCCAAGGGCAACGACGATGTCTTTGTCTCGCCGCTGGTCGGCATGGACAACGTTATCCTCACCCCGCATATCGGCGGCAGCACACTGGAAGCGCAGGACAACATCGGCATTGAAGTGGCGAGCAAGCTGGTGCGCTACAGCGACAACGGCTCCACCCTGTCGGCGGTGAACTTCCCCGAGGTGACCCTGCCCGAGCATCCGAACAGCCGCCGCCTGCTGCATATTCATCGCAACGTGCCGGGCGTGCTATCGCGCATCAACGAGCTGTTCTCGGCGGGCAACATCAACATTGACGCGCAGTTCCTGCAGACCGACCCGCAGGTGGGCTACGTGGTGATCGATGTCTCCGCCGACGAAGCGCAGGCGGGCATCCTCAAGGACAAGCTCGCCGCCATTCCAGGCACCCTGCGCAGTCGCGTGCTGTACTGACAAGGCGCAAGTTTACGGACGCGCACAGACACACACGCGTCCTTCACTGGCAGGCGGCGTAACGTGATGACCCCGCCGGCGACGTCGCCTGCATTATCAGCGTTCGCATCATGAGCACAGTGGCATTACCGGAACGGATGACGGAGATCGAGATCACCGCGCCGGGCGGCCCCGACGTGCTCCAGCCGCGCATCGTATCCACGCCCTCACCAGGGCAAGGCGAATTACTGGTGCGCGTCGAAGCGGCCGGCGTGAACCGGCCCGATGTCATTCAACGCCTGGGCAACTATCCCATGCCACCCGGCGCGCATCCGACGCCCGGATTGGAAGTGGCTGGCGAAGTGGTCGCCATCGGTGAAGGCGTCACCGGCTTCTCACTGGGCGACGAGGTATGCGGCCTCACCAACGGTGGCGGCTATGCCGAGTATTGCGTGCTCCCTGCCGGCCAGACCCTGCCGCGGCCGCGCGGTCTGACCTCCGTACAGGCCGCCGCGATACCGGAAACGTTCTTCACTGTATGGGCGAACCTGTTCCGCATCGGTCAGGCCACCAGAGGGCAACGCGCGCTCATTCATGGCGGCACCAGCGGTATCGGCACCACGGCGCTGATGCTATGCCGCGAGTTCGGCATCTACGCGTTCGCCACCGCTGGCAGTGAGCGCAAGTGTGCGGCGATTCGCGAACTGGGCGCGGAAGCGATCAACTATCGGGAAGAGCACTTCGCCCTCGCCGTGCTCAACAAGACCGACGGTCATGGCGTCGATGTGATTCTCGACATCATGGGCGGCGCCTACTTCGAACGGAATCTGGCGGCGCTGGCACGCGATGGCAAGCTGGTAGTGATCGGCTTTCTGGGCGGCACCGTGGCGGAGCAGATCGACCTGCAGATGCTGGCGCTCAAGCGCGCGACCGTCACTGGCTCCACGATGCGCGCACGCACTCCGGCCGAGAAGGCCGAGATCGCGAGCGATCTTCATCGTCACGTGTGGCCGGTGCTCGAAGCGGGCCGTTGCCTGCCAATGATCTACCGCGTCTTTCCGCTCACTCAGGCAGCAGAGGCCCATCGTTTAATGGAAGCTGGCGAGCACGTGGGTAAGATCGTGCTACAGGTCAGCTAACGGAGGCGATGCCATGAGCACGTCATGCACCCATCTGGACGGTATCCACGACGTTACCCCGAGTGCCGCCGGTTGTGAGGAATGCCTCAAGACCGGCAGCCCCTGGGTCCATCTGCGCATCTGCCGCACCTGTGGCCATGTGGGTTGCTGCGACAGTTCGCCCAACAAACATGCGACTAAGCATTACCACGCGACCAGTCACCCCATCATCGAAGGCTACGATCCACCGGAAGGTTGGGGCTGGTGCTATGTCGACGAGTTTTTCTTCGATCTGACCGATCGCAAGACGCCGCATCCGGGGCCGATTCCGCGCTTCGTGCCGTAGCGAAGATCAGGCACAAAAAAACGGCGCCATGAAGGCGCCGTTTTGAATGAGTCACCGCATTGGTCGGGGCGGCCGGATTCGAACCGACGACCCTTTGCCCCCCAGGCAAATGCGCTACCAGGCTGCGCTACGCCCCGACGATACGGCAAGTGGGCAAGTCTAGCAGTTCGCCAGACTTTGATGAAAGTTATTTGGCGCGCCTCAGCGGCGCAGCAGACTCAGCACTTCTTCCAGTTCCATGCGCACCTGGCGCACGATCTGGTGGGACATGCTGGCCTCCATGCGGGCCTGCGGACCTTCCAGCCGGGCACGGGCGCCGGTGATGGTAAAGCCCTCGTCATACAGCAGACCGCGGATCTGGCGGATCATCAGCACGTCATGGCGCTGGTAATAGCGACGGTTGCCGCGGCGCTTGACCGGATTGAGGGCGGGAAACTCCTGCTCCCAATAGCGCAGCACGTGCGGCTTCACGCCACACAGTTCGCTGACCTCACCGATGGTGAAGTAACGCTTGGCCGGAATGGCCGGGAGTTCAGTGTTATTCCCTTGGTCCAGCATAGCTCTCGACTCTCACCTTGAGTTTCTGCCCCGGACGGAACGTCACCACTCGACGGGCGGAGATCGGGATCTCCTCGCCGGTTTTCGGGTTGCGTCCCGGGCGCTGGTTCTTCTGACGCAGGTCGAAGTTGCCGAAACCCGACAACTTCACCTGCTCGCCCTTTTCCAATGCCTCGCGGACGACCTCGAAATAGGCGTCCACGAATTCCTTGGCCTCTCGCTTGTTGAGGCCCACCTCGAGAAAGAGGCGCTCGGCCATCTCCGCCTTGGTCAGCGCCATGTCATCCTCGCAATCTTGCCTTGCATGCTGTCTCCAACGCAGCTACTGCTTCACGTACGCAGCGATCCGCGTCGTCGTCAGTAAGCGTGCGTGAAGCGTCCTGCAAAATCAAGCCCATAGCGAGACTCTTTCGGCCTGTCTCGACCCCCTTGCCGCTGTAGCGGTCGAACAGGCGCAGCTCCTTGAGCTGGTCGCCCAGGGCCCCGCGGACGGACTGTTCAATCTGTGACCACTGCACTTCTTCCGGCAGGTCCACGGCGATATCGCGGCGTACCGAAGGGAAGCGCGGCACCGGCTGGGCCTTGGGCAGACGGCGGGCCAGCAGCGGCTCGAGGGCCAGCTCCAGCACATGCACGTCCGGCCCCAGGTCCAGCGCCTTGGCCAGCTGCGGATGCAGGGCGCCAAGGTAGCCGACAGTCTGGCCGTCCCGTGCGATACGGGCAGCGCGCCCCGGATGCAACCAGCCCGGCAGGCCATCGGCATGCATCGACCAGCGCTGCGGCTCACCGCCCCACGCGATCACGGCATCCAGGTCGCCCTTGAGGTCGTAGAAGTCGAGCGGGCGCGCGGCCTCGCCCCATTGCTCGGCCTGCGCCGAGCCGCTGGCGACGATGGCCAGGCTCGGGGTTTCCAGCGGCGGATCGCCGGCGGCGAAAACACGTGCCACTTCAAACAGGCGCACACGCTCCTGCTGGCGGGCACGGTTGTGGCGAAGCGATTCGACCAAGCCCGGCAACAGCGAAGGACGCATGACCGCCAGATCGGCAGAGAGAGGGTTGGCCAGCGGCACCAAGCGCTCGGTGAAACCCCAGCGGGTCAACAACTCGGCCGCCAGGAACGACAAGTTCACTGCCTCGTAGTAACCGCGCGCGGCCAACTGCTCGCGCAGGGCAAGCTCATTGATGCGCGCTTCCGGCTCGACGGCCAGGGTCAACGCACCCGCAGGTGTAAGCGTGGGAATGTTGTCGTAGCCGAAGATGCGTGCCACTTCTTCGACGAGATCCTCTTCGCGCTCGATATCGAAGCGGCTGCTGGGCGCAGTGATACGCCAGCCGTCCGTCGTGGCTTCGGTGCCCATACCCAGCGCGGTGAAGATGCGTGCGACCTCCGCGTCGGCAACCTCCACACCCAGCACCCGCTTGAGGCGTGCACGCCGCAAGGTCACCGTCGCCGGCTTGGGCAGGTCGGCCGGATTTTCCGCGACTAGTACCGGACCGGCCTTGCCGCCAGCGATGGATAGCAACAGCTCGGTAGCGCGCTCCAGCGCACGGCGCGGTAGTTCCGGATCGACGCCTCGCTCGAAGCGATGCGAAGCATCCGTGTGCATGCCCAGCTTGCGTGCACGGCCCATGATCGCGGCCGGCGCGAAATGAGCAGCCTCGAGGAAGATGTTGTGGGTAGTGTCGGTGACGCGCGAATCGAAACCGCCCATCACGCCTGCCACTGCCAGCGCCTTCCGTTCGTCGGCGATCAGCACGAAGCTGCTGTCGAGCTTTGCTTCCGAAGCATCCAGCAGCTTGAGCGTTTCACCTGTGCGCGCATGGCGAACCACGATGTCCCCCTCAAGCTTGTCGTTGTCGAAGGCGTGCAGCGGCTGGCCCAGCTCCAGCATCACGTAGTTGGTGATGTCGACCACGGCACTGATCGGACGCAGACCGGCACGGCGCAGGCGCTCAGCCAGCCACAGCGGCGTGCGCGCCTGTGGATCGATGCCTTCAACAATGCGACCCAGATAGCGCGGCGCATCGGCGCCCGCTTCAAGACGAATGCCGCGACGTGCTTCACCGGTGACAGGCGCACTGCCCTGCGCGGGCACTTTCACCGCGCTGCCGAACAGAGCGGCCACGTCATGCGCGAGACCAACCAGACCCAAACAGTCCGGGCGATTCGGCGTGAGCTTCAGTTCGATGCTGGCGTCGGGCAGACCAAGGTAATCGGCCAGTGGCTTGCCCACTGGCGCATCCAGCGGTAGCTCCAGCAGACCGGACGCATCGGCATCGATACCCAGCTCCTTGGCCGAGCACAACATGCCGAACGATTCCACACCGCGCAATTTGGCCGCCTTAATGGCGATGCCGCCGGGCAGATTTGCACCCACGGTCGCCAGCGGCACCTTGATGCCAACGCGTGCGTTCGGCGCACCGCAGACAATCTGCAGCGGCTCGCCCTGCCCCACGCTCACCTTGCAGACCTGCAAGCGATCAGCTTCCGGGTGCTTCTCAGCACTGATGATCTCGGCCACCACCACACCCGCCAGGCCTTCGCCCAGTGGGGTGAGCTCTTCCACTTCCAGACCGGCCATGGTCAGCGCGTGGGCCAGGGCGGCGCGGCCCGCCTTGATCTCGACCAGTTCGCGCAGCCAGTTCTCAGAGAATTTCATGCTTATCGATTCCTGGGTGCGTTCAGGCGAACTGCTTGAGGAAGCGCAGGTCGTTCTCGAAGAACGCGCGCAGATCGGAGACGCCATAGCGCAGCATGGCGAAGCGCTCCACACCCAAGCCAAAAGCGAAGCCGGTATAGCGCTCCGGATCGATGCCGCAATTCTTCAGCACGTTCGGATGCACCATGCCGCAGCCCAGTACTTCCAGCCAGCGCGTGGAACCGTCCTCGGCGTCCCAACGGATATCCACTTCCGCCGAAGGCTCGGTGAAGGGGAAGTAGCTGGGGCGGAAGCGCATCTCGAAATCGCGCTCGAAGAAGGCGCGAATGAATTCGGCCAGTGTGCCTTTCAGATCGGCAAAGCTGGAGGTCTCGTCGACCAGCAGACCTTCGATCTGATGGAACATCGGCGAATGGGTCTGATCCGAATCGCTGCGGTAGACCTTGCCCGGCGCAATGATGCGGATCGGCGGCTGCCGGCCCTGCATCGAACGGATCTGCACCGGCGAGGTATGCGTGCGCAGCAGGCGCCCGTCACCGAAATAGAAGGTGTCGTGCATGGCGCGCGCCGGATGGTGCGGCGGAAAATTCAGCGCCTCGAAATTATGCCAATCGTCCTCAATTTCCGGACCGTCGGCGCGCTGATAACCCAGACGCGCGAAGATCGCGCTGATGCGCTCAAGGGCACGCGTGATCGGGTGGATGCCACCGCGCTCGCTATCGCGGCCCGGCAAGGTGATATCGAGCTTTTCGGAAGCCAGGCGACGATCCAGCTCGGCCTGCTCCAGCACCTGCTTGCGGGTGGCGAGAATTTCGGCGAGGCGGTCCTTGACGCGATTGACCTCGGCGCCGCGCGCTTTGCGCTCATCCGGTGCCAGCGCACCCAGCGCTTTCAGCGCGGTGGTGACAATGCCGCTCTTGCCCAGCAGCCCGACGCGCAGCGCTTCAAGCACTTCGAGCGTATCGGCCTTGTCGATTTCAGCCTGCGCCTGTGCGGCCCGGCTTTCCAAGTCGTCCATCGATGCGATCCCGGTTTGGAAGTCCACAGAAACGAAAACGGGGAGGAGGCGTTTGGCCTCCTCCCCGCGGATGTTCGCTCTTCATTGAGAAGTGCGGCCAAGGATGGCCGCTCCTTGATCTTCGCGATCAAGGATGAGCGCACAGATTACGCCGCCAGACTGGCCTTCGCCTTTTCTGCAATCGCGCCAAACGCCTTGATGTCGTGCACGGCGATGTCCGCCAGCACTTTGCGGTCGACAGTGATGCCGGCCTTGGTCAGGCCGTTGATCAGGCGGCTGTAGGACAGGCCGAACTGGCGGGCAGCAGCATTGATACGCACGATCCACAGGGCGCGGAACTGGCGCTTCTTCTGCTTGCGGCCGATATAGGCGTACTGACCGGCCTTGATGACAGCCTGGTTGGCAACGCGGAAGACTTTGCGACGGGCGTTGTAGTAACCCTTCGCGCGGCCGATGATTTTCTTGTGACGACGACGGGCGGTAACGCCACGCTTTACACGAGCCATGGTTTATCTCCTCGCCTTACAAGTACGGCAACATGCGTGCTACACCCTTGGTGTCGCATGCCTTGACGTGGTTGGTAGCGCGAAGATTGCGCTTACGCTTGGTCGACTTCTTGGTCAGGATGTGCGACTTGAAGGCGTGACCGGCCTTGAACTTGCCGGAAGCGGTCTTGCGAAAACGCTTCGCTGCCGCCCGGTTGGTCTTGATCTTGGGCATGGAAATGCTCCGTATCTCGGTTTCTGACTGATCTGGCGGTGGCCCTAAGTAAGCCACGCTTTCCGTCCTGCCACGATCGGTTCACGACCCTTCCTGGCGGGTCGAACCGGCGATTATACGGAGGGACTGGCCGCATTGCCAGTCTTGGAGAGATTTCACCACAACGGGCGGAAGTCACGCCCGGAGTCGCAAAGGGGCACAAACCAGCACCCCGCAAGGAAAAACGGCGACCCAAGGCCGCCGTTTCGTCCGTTACTGCTTTTTCTTGGGTCCGATCATCATGACCATCTGACGGCCTTCCAGACGCGGGAAGGACTCGACCTGGCCATTCTCGCCCACGTCTTCCTGGATCTTCTTGGCCAGGTTCTGGCCCAAATCCTGATGGGACATCTCGCGACCGCGGAAGCGGATGGTGACCTTGACCTTGTCACCCTCTTCCAGGAAGCGAAGCATGTTGCGCAGCTTGATCTGGTAGTCGCCCACGTCCGTGACCGGACGGAACTTCACTTCCTTGATCTCGACCTGCTTTTGCTTCTTCTTGGCCGCCTGGGCCTTCTTCTGGGCTTCGAACTTGAACTTGCCGTAATCCATGATGCGGCAGACCGGCGGGTCGCCGTTCGGCTGGATCTCGACCAGATCCATGCCCGCCTCTTGCGCCAGTGCCAGCGCCTCGTCACGGGTAAGGATGCCGAGCTGTTCTTGATCCGCGCCGATCACGCGAACGCGCGGGACGCGGATTTCGAGGTTACGGCGATTGCCCTTGTTGTCGGTGGTAGCGATACCACTATCCTCCAGAAGAGTTCTTGAAATGACCGGCCATGCGCTTAGCGCCGAGTCTCAGTTTCCAGGCGTTCGATGAAGCCTGCCAGCGGCATGCTGCCCAGGTCTTCACCGGAACGGGTACGTACGGAAACGCCCCCAGACTCCTTCTCGCGATCACCGACCACCAGCAGGTAAGGGACTTTCTGCAACGTATGTTCCCTGATTTTATAGCCGACCTTCTCATTGCGCAAATCGGCCTGAACCCGGAAGCCTTTATCGACAAGGGTTTGCGTGACCTGGCGGACATAGTCGGACTGGGCGTCCGTAATGCTGAACACTGAGGCCTGCACTGGCGCCAGCCAGGGTGGCAGGTTGCCGGCGTGGTGCTCGATCAGGATGCCAATGAAGCGCTCCATGGAGCCCACGATAGCCCGGTGCAGCATGACCGGATGCTTGCGCTGGCTGTGTTCGTCCACGTACTCGGCCCCCAGGCGCTCGGGCATCATGAAATCCACCTGCATGGTGCCAACCTGCCATGCACGGCCGATGGAGTCCTTCATGTGGTACTCGATCTTGGGGCCGTAGAAGGCGCCCTCGCCTGGCAGCTCCTCCCATTCGACCCCCGCCGAACGCAAGGCGGCGCGCAGCGCGTCCTCGGCACGATCCCATACCTCATCGCTGCCGATGCGCTTGTCTGGACGCAGGGCAATCTTCAACGCGATATCGTCGAAGCCGAAATCACCGTAGACCTTCATGGCCTGCTGATGGAACGCCGTCACCTCTGGCTCGATCTGTGCTTCGGTGCAGAAGATGTGGCCATCGTCCTGCGTGAAAGCACGCACGCGCATGATGCCGTGCAATGCGCCGGAAGGCTCATTGCGATGGCAGCCGCCGAACTCGCCGTAGCGCACCGGCAGATCGCGGTAGCTGTGCAGGTTGGTGTTGTAGATCTGCACGTGGCCCGGGCAGTTCATCGGCTTCAGCGCATAGGTGCGCTTCTCCGACTCGGTGAAGAACATGTTTTCCTGGTAGTTGTCCCAATGACCGGACTTCTTCCACAGGCTCACGTCCATGATCTGCGGACCGCGCACCTCCTGGTAACCGCTGCTGCGATACACGCCGCGCACATACTGCTCCACCACCTGCCAGATGGCCCAGCCGTTCGGATGCCAGAACACCATGCCCGGCGCTTCTTCCTGCTGATGGAACAGATCCAGCGCCTTACCGATCTTGCGGTGGTCGCGCTTCTCAGCCTCTTCGAGCTGATGCAGATAGGCCTTGAGATCCTTGTCGTTGAGCCACGCGGTGCCATACACGCGCGTCAGCATCGCGTTGTTGGAATCACCACGCCAATACGCCCCAGCCACTTTCATCAGCTTGAATGCGCGCAACTTGCCGGTGTTAGGCACGTGCGGGCCGCGGCAGAGATCGGTGAACTCGCCTTGCGTATACAGCGACAGCTCTTCGTTCGAGGGAATGCTCTCGATGATCTCTGCCTTGTACTCCTCGCCGATGCCACGGAAGAAATTCACTGCCTCGTCGCGCGACTTCACGCTGCGCGTCACCGGCAGCTGCTCCTTCACGATCTTCTCCATCTCCGCCTCGATCTTCACCAGATCGTCCGGCGTGAAGGGGCGCTCGTAGGCGAAGTCGTAATAGAAACCGTTGTCGATCACCGGACCGATGGTTACCTGCGCGCCGGGGTACAAGCGCTGCACAGCCTGCGCCAGCAGATGCGCAGTGGAATGGCGCAGAATTTCCAGCGCCTCCGGACTCTTCTCTGTGACGATCTCGAGGCTGGCGTTGTGGTCAATCGGGAAGCTGGCATCCACCAGCTTGCCGTCTACCTTGCCGGCCAGGGTGGCCTTGGCCAGGCCGGCGCCAATGGAGGCAGCCACCTCCTGTACGGTGACGGAGTGGTCGAAGGGACGCTTGCTGCCGTCGGGTAGCGTGATTTCGATCATGGAAACGTTTCTCTGAAAACAAAAAAAGGGCGCCGCGCGCCCTCTTGGAAGCACAAGGCGTGGCGAGATCAGCGTTTGGAGGTGGTAGTTGCCATGTCGCACACTCGGCCGGCGCTTTGACGCGGGCCACCTTGTCTCTCGGATGGGGTCGCAGAAAGCTAGTTTAGCCCATGACCTGCTGTCAATTCAGCGCATTCCGAATGCCTTTCCCGCCGCCGACGATAGAATGGCGCGCTACCCCGATCCTGGACACCCGATGCGCATCCTCGTCACCGGAACAGCCGGCTTCGTCGGCGCCGCCCTCACCGAACGTTTGCTGGCCCGTGGCGACGAGGTCTATGGCATCGACAACCACAACGACTACTACGACCCATCGTTGAAGGAAGCGCGCCTGGCCCGCTTCAACCAGCATCCGGCCTACACCCACCTGCGCGCCGATCTCGCAGACGCTGTGGCAATCAACCAGGCCTTCGAGACCTTCAAGCCGCAGCGCGTAGTCAACCTCGCGGCACAGGCCGGCGTGCGCTATTCGCTGAAGAATCCGCAGGCTTACGTGCAGAGCAACCTGGTCGGCTTCACCAACATCCTGGAAGCCTGCCGCCATCACCAGGTCGAGCATCTGGTCTATGCGTCATCCAGCTCAGTCTATGGCGCCAACCGCAAGTTGCCGTTCGCGGTGGAAGACCCAGTGGACCACCCGGTTAGCCTGTACGCCGCTAGCAAAAAAGCCAACGAGCTGATGGCACACACCTATAGCCACCTGTTCGGCCTGCCGACCACCGGCCTGCGCTTCTTCACCGTGTACGGCCCCTGGGGCCGACCGGACATGTCACCCATGCTGTTCGCCGATCGCATCAGCAAGGGCGAGCCCATCGATGTGTTCAACTTCGGCAACCACAGCCGCGACTTCACCTATATCGACGACATTGTCGAGGGCGTGATCCGCACGCTGGACCACCCAGCCCAACCCGATCCCGGCTACAACGCCGAGCAACCCAATCCCGGCACCTCAAACGCGCCGTACCGCGTCTACAACATCGGCAACGACCAGCCGGTGCAGCTGCTGCGCTTTATCGAGCTGATGGAGCAGAACCTCGGCCGCACCGTGGAAAAACGCCTGCTGCCGATGCAACCCGGCGACGTGCCCGACACCTGGGCCGACGTCTCCGCCTTGCGCCGGGACGTCGGTTACGCACCCAGCACGTCCATCGAAGAAGGCGTAAAGCGCTTCGTGGCCTGGTATCGCGAATACCACGGCCTCCGCTGAGCCCTTCCGTCAGAACGGCTTGGCGATCACCAGGAAAATCACGCCGAGCAGCACAAACACCGGTAGCTCATTGAGCAAGCGCAGCGTACGCGCCGACGGCAGCGCGCCGCCCTTGGCGCTACGTTTCACCAGCCGCCCGGTCCAGATGTAGTAGACCAACAACAACACGACCAGACTCAGCTTGGCGTGCAGCCAGCCTGCTTCACCGAAATTCGGCAGCGTGCCCGGGAACAGACGCCAGCCCTGCCACAGGGTCAGGCCGAACAGGAGCGCCATGCCGAACATGCTGTGGCCGAACTTGTACAAGCGCAGTCCCATCAACTCCAGCCGGGCCTTTGTTGCTGGCTCGGCGCCGGCCTCGGCGATATTCACCAGAATGCGCGGCAGATAGAAAATTGACGCGACCCAGGCCATCACGAACAACAGATGCAGGCTCTTGATCCACAGATAGGTCATCGCTGACTCCTGAAATTCACAAACAAAAACGGCGCGACCCTGGGGCCGCGCCGTTTCGTACGGTATTGGTGGGCGGTACAAGGATCGAACTTGTGACCCCTACCATGTCAAGGTAGTGCTCTACCGCTGAGCTAACCGCCCGAAGCTCGCGCCGGCATGCCGTGCGAGCCGCGTAGTATACGTGAGCCCCCATCCCTCGACAACTCCCCCGCCGGCTCCGCAGCCGCTCAGCGCAAGGCCTTCTCCCGCAATTGGTGGATCTGGTCGCGCAGCCGGGCGGCGTTCTCGAACTCCAGATTTTCGGCATGTTTGTACATCTGCGCCTCCAGCCGCTTGATCATAGCGCTGGCCTGATCCGCACTGAGCGCGGCGTAATCGGCGCCCTGCTCGGCCACCGCCCTGCCCCTCGCCCCCTTGGCACCGCGGCCACGAGACCCGCCCTCGCTGCGCGCGCCCTCCATGATGTCGGCGATACGGCGCACCACCGATTGCGGCGTGATGCCGTGCGCTTCGTTGTAGACCACCTGCTTCTCGCGACGACGCGCCGTCTCATCCATCGCCGCCCGCATCGAGCGCGTGATGTTGTCCGCATACAAGATGGCCTTGCCGCGTACGTTACGCGCCGCGCGGCCGATGGTCTGGATCAACGAACCGGTGGACCGCAGGAAGCCTTCCTTGTCGGCATCGAGGATCGCCACTAATGACACCTCCGGCATATCCAGACCTTCGCGCAGCAGGTTGATGCCGACCAGCACGTCGAACTCGCCCAGGCGCAGGTCGCGGATGATCTCCACACGCTCCACCGTCTCGATGTCCGAGTGCAGGTAACGCACCTTGATGTTGTGCTCGCCGAGGTATTCGGTGAGGTTTTCGGCCATGCGCTTGGTGAGTGTGGTAACCAGCACGCGATCGCCCATCGCCACGCGCTTGTGGACTTCGCCAAGCAGGTCGTCGACCTGGGTGCGTACTGGACGCACCTCCACTTCCGGATCGATCAGGCCGGTGGGGCGCACTACCAGCTCGACCACGGCGTCACCGGACTTCTGCAATTCATAGTCGCGCGGCGTCGCCGAGACATAGATCGAACGCGGCGCGCGGCGCTCCCATTCCTCGAACTTCAGAGGCCGGTTGTCCATCGCTGATGGCAGGCGGAAGCCGAACTCCACCAGCGTCTCTTTGCGCGAACGGTCGCCTTTGTACATGGCGCCTAGCTGCGGCACGGTCACATGAGATTCGTCGACCACCAGCAAGGCATCCGGCGGCAAATAATCGAACAGTGTCGGCGGCGGCTCGCCGGGACCACGACGCGTCAGATGGCGCGAGTAGTTCTCGATGCCCTGGCAGTAGCCGACCTCAGCCATCATTTCCACATCGAAGCGGGTGCGCTGATCCAGGCGCTGCGCCTCGACCAGCTTGTTGTCCTTGTACAACTGCTCCAGGCGATCCTTCAGCTCGACCTTGACCGTCTCGATCGCGTTGAGCACGCTCTCGCGCGTACTGGCGTAGTGCGTGCGTGGATAAACGGTGTAGCGCGGTACCTTGCGGATGGTCTCGCCGGTGAGTGGATCGAACAGCGAGAGATTCTCCACCTCGCCATCGAACAGCTCGATGCGCAGCGCCTCGGTTTCCGATTCGGCCGGAAACACATCGATGATCTCGCCGCGCACGCGATACGTACCGCGCTTCAATTCCAATTCGTTGCGCGAATACTGCAATTCGGTCAGCTGGCGGATCAGTGCGCGCTGCTCAATATGCTCGCCGCGCGCCAGGATCAGCCGCAGCGACAGATAGTCTTCCGGATCGCCCAACCCGTAGATCGCCGACACGGTGGCGACGATCAACGAATCTTTGCGCGACAGCAGCGCCTTGGTCGCGGCCAAACGCATCTGCTCGATGTGCTCGTTGATCGAAGCATCCTTCTCGATGAAGGTGTCCGAAGCCACCACATAGGCTTCCGGCTGGTAGTAGTCGTAGTAGCTGACGAAGTACTCCACCGCGTTGTGCGGGAAGAACTCTTTGAACTCACCGTACAGCTGTGCGGCCAGCGTCTTGTTGGGCGCCAGCACAATGGTCGGCCGCTGGATCTTCTCGATCACATTGGCGATCGTGAAGGTCTTACCGGAGCCGGTCACCCCAAGCAGGGTCTGCGCGGCGAGACCCGCCTCGAAACCTTCGGTCAGGCGCTCAATGGCCTGCGGCTGGTCACCAGCGGGCTTATAGGGGGAAACGAGCTCGAAGCGGTCAGTCATGGCAGTCCACATGCGGTCGCGTAAGGGCATTTTAAATTGCCCCTGCTGACAGGACGTGTCAGCAGAGCCTCACACCGTAGAACCGCGCACTCTTGCAGGCAACGCCGCGGACGCTACCTACCATCAGTCTCCTGCCCACGCAGGAGCACCGCCTTGAATCCCATCCGCCTCCAACATCGAGGCACCACGCTGATCGAGCAGATCATGGTGGTGGTCATCGCCTCCATCCTGACCTGCGTCGCCCTGCCTTCGTTGCGACGCCTGCTGGCCCGCCACGAAGTACGCACGGCGCAGACCAGCCTGATCGCCTCGCTGCAGCAGGCCCGCGCACTGGCCGCGCAGACCGGCCGCCGCACCGTGGCCTGCCCCACGCGGGACGGCACGCATTGCAGCGACGAAGCCTCGTGGGATGGCGGCTGGCTGGTCGGGTTCCGGGGAGACCAGGCCAATCAGTTGGATGGCCCACCGCAATACAGCCGCGTGGATACCGCCAGGCAGCTGACCATCCAAAGCAACACTGGCCGTCACTACGTCCAGTTCCAGTCCAGCGGCTTTTCCGGCGGCAGCAACCTCACCGTACTGATCTGCCGTCGCAGCGATCCCAGCCATGTAGTGAGCGTGAAGGTTTCGCAGGCCGGGCGTGTACGCGGCGCCGACGCGACCGCCGATGAAGCCGCTCAATGCGCGGGGACGGGATAAATTCGCGGGACGTGATTCCGCAAAAAACAAGGCCTTGCATCGCTGCAAGGCCTTGTCAGATATGGCGCCCGAAGTTGGACTCGAACCAACGACCCCCTGATTAACAGTCAGCCCGATTAAAGATTAGGATCAGCAAGTTATTCGACTTAATTTTCCACAGCTTGCCAGTTTTGCCCGCTTGGCAACGCGTTTTGTGGCTTATTTTTCCACATCGCTCAATCCAATACGCCAAGTAACTTCAACGATTCTACCAGGTCAGCTCTGCTTGTCTTCTGAGACCACCCTGTACGTTTTGATACTAGCCTCCCATCCTCGAAAAAGAAGAATGTGGGACTGATTGAGAAGTCAATGTAGGGCCAGGTCGCATTGTCATAGACAATTGACAGGGGATGCTCTGGAAATTGCTCATTCCACGCCTTTAGGTCACTAACATCCAATGGCTCACTTGCATTTTCAACCCAGATGACACTGCTTTTCTTAAATCCATTCGATAGCGTGGAATCGCTGGCTATCATTAGTGCCGCATCGCGCGCAAAGTGACATTGCGCAACGACGACAATTAGGTGATGCTGGCGGGTACTTACATTATGTAGATTTAGACTACTTCCGTCTTTTGCGAGGCTATAAACTGCCGGCATGGCGGCATCAAATGTCGGAGATGTACTAATTACGGGCGTGGATGCAAGTCCCAATGCGCCACTCTGTCGCAACAGTTTCTCGGCGTCACCAAACGCGCGAGCGCTAATAAGCCTACGGTAGGCAGTCGCCACCTCATCGTTGGTGGCCACGCCCCTTTTCATCAACTCCAAATAATCATTTCTGAGGTCTCGAATATAGGAGTTTTTGCGTTCCACGTTTGCGAACTGCGAATAGAAGAAAGCGATATTTGTTATCGAAAATAATTCATGTAGCTCTTCGCCTGACAGGCCGGTCAAATCACCTTGAATCGCTGGTATATTTTCTTCATATATTTTGTTAATAGCGTCCGACTTCTCTTTCACGCTAAGCTTGCGCGATTCATTGATAGCTGTCACTTCCGACTGATAGTTATTCAGCGACTGACCATGAACAGCGGTCGTGATGGCGGAGCTAACGACGAGTAACGTGTAAAGCAGCATTTGTGACCAACTCCTTGGTACAACAGCACAACCTTCTGAAAACCGAGAGATGGGCGGGTTAAAGCCGCCCACCTTGTTGTCGCTCCAGCTGCAGCCAGCAACTAGCAGCCATCGGTGCAACGATGGCCAGCTTCTTCTACGCAGCCCCCTGAACCGCCAGGGCGCACTTCGCAGATGTGATCAATGCGCGGGTCAGACATCGGAATGACCTTGCCACCGATCGACTGGGTGCTTGCATGAAACCGAGCGTTAATTGCTTGATCGAGCGTCGTAGTAGTGCTCAACCCGGGGATTGAGTTGATTGTCGACTGAGCACCAAACAGGCTCAAAATGCTGTATGCGTCCGCGACGGAAAGCCCCGCCAAGTCTACGTAAGAGTAGGAACCTAGACCGCGAGGAGTGAAGACGAGCGACGCGATGAAGTTTGACCGCGCAATTGGCGAGAGCCTATAGATGGGCGATGTGGGCGTCGCCGCCAGATGAGTCAACAACTGATCACGTGAGGTAATCAAAGCCGTAGCAACATCGATTTTCCCTGGGGTCAGCTGGGTACCGTTAGCAGGATTGACCGAGCGAGCGTTCAAGTCATTCTGCTGATCCGCTGCCGCGCCTCCGGCCAGGGTCATTCCGGCGACGAACATAAAGCATGCAAGTTTTTTCATTCTAATCTCCATTTGAATGTGTAGTACTAGCTCCACGTCAACACCAAGAAGGGGCCGACCGCAACCTTGTATCTCTTTGTTGCATGACAATAAGGTGAAGTGCGCCGCAAGTTGCGAATTTCGCAATTTATTGCGATTCGTTTTCGACGCCCTCGATTTTTGCGAGCGCATTGGGCATCAATCGTCATACATCCATTTTCTGCACACACCAGCGAGGCCACATTGCCAGTTGCCCCTGGCTAAGATGCACGCCTGTATCTGGACCGTCACGACTGGATGTCTGTGTTCTAACTAGGTGGAATCTTGGATGTCCACTTCCGACCCATAGCAGACACTCATCTAGCGCACACGAAGACCAAGAGCCGCCTCATTCAGGCGGCTCTTTTTTGTCTGTAATTTGTGCGCTGCCCGCCGCAGCAGCATTCGCGATCAAGTCGCCTTTTCCCACCGAAGCCCAGCAATGGCGCGGCTTCGCGGCATGAGCATGCCGCTGGCGTAGAAAATGTGTGGAAAAATAAAAAAGGGCCTACCCGGAGGTAAGCCCTTGAATTTATGGCGCCCGAAGTTGGACTCGAACCAACGACCCCCTGATTAACAGTCAAGTGCTCTAACCGGCTGAGCTATTCGGGCGGGGTGAGCTGCGTAGTTTGAATATTGGATGCCGGGCTGTCAAGCCACTGACAGCCCTGAAAATGCTCCGAATTTGTTCAGCTGGTGCGCACGCGATAGCAGGGCACGTAAGCGGCGCCACCGGGTAGTTTCATGCGGTGTTGGACCACGAACGCCTGCAGCAACTCGTCCAGCGCACGCATGATGTCGGCCTGGCCGTCGATATCGAACGGGCCGTACTGTTCGATGGCACGCACACCTTCTTCCTTCACATTGCCGGCGACGATGCCGGAGAAGGCACGACGCAGATCCGCCGCCAGCTCATGCCGTGGGCGGTCGCGATGGATCGCCAGGCCGCGCATGGCCTCATGGGTTGGACGGAACGGCATCTGGAACGAAAGCGGAATATTGAGCGCCCAGTTGAAGAAGAAGGCGTCCTTATTGTCCAGACGGTGATTGCGTACCTTATCGATGCCACGCACCATCGCATGCGCCACGGCGGCCGGATTGTCGACGATGATCTGGTAGTACTGCGCCACGCTGTCGCCCAGGGTCAGGCGCAGGAAGCGATCGATCTGCTCGAAATACGCGGCCGACTGCTTAGGGCCGGTGAAGATCAGAGGGAACGGAATGCCTGCGTTGTCCGGGTGCAGCAGGATGCCAAGCAGGTAGAGAATCTCCTCCGCCGTGCCTACGCCGCCCGGGAACACGATGATGCCGTGACCGATGCGCACGAAGGCTTCAAGGCGCTTCTCGATGTCCGGCATGATCACCAGGTGATTCACGATCGGGTTCGGCGACTCCGCCGCGATGATGCCCGGCTCGGTCACACCGATATAGCGGTTGTTGCGGCGGCGCTGCTTGGCATGTGCAATGGTGGCGCCTTTCATCGGCCCTTTCATCGCACCCGGGCCGCAGCCGGTGCAGATATCCATGCCGCGCAGGCCCAGCTGATAGCCCACCTGCTTGGTGTACTCGTACTCGTCGCGCGAAATCGAATGGCCGCCCCAGCACACCACCAGATTCGGATCGATCTGCGCCTTGAGGATGCGTGCATTGCGCAGGATCTCGAACACCGCATGGGTCAGGCCCACCGAATCGTCCAGATCGAAACCGCCCTGCTCCAGCTGCGTCGACACGTAGACGATGTCACGCACCACGGCGACCAGCAGCTCATTAATACCGCGGATGATCTGGCCGTCCACAAAAGCTTGCGCCGGTGCATGGCTCAATTCGATCTTGATGCCGCGATCTTGTTGCAGCACCTGGATATCGAAATCCGGAAACTGCTCGAACATCGAGCGCGGATCGTCGCTGATGTTGCCCGAGGTCAGCACCGCCAGCGCGCAGCGGCGCAGCAGCGCGTGCAGGCCCGAACCGCTGGCGTCGCGCAGGCGCGCCACTTCGTTGCGGGACAGAATGTCCAGACCACCAGCGGGCGAAATGCGCGCGCTGACGGTTGACTTGCCGGCCTTGCCGGACTGAACGTCGTTCATTGGATCTCCTTCGGCCACGTTGTCCGTGGCAAAACACCGGGCTCATGCTCGAGTCGGCCGGCTAGCTTCACTCCGGGGTGCCTTGCGGGTCAACCTCTTCCATAAAAAAACCGGCGCCCTAGGGCGCCGGCCTTCGTTCTTGCGAGAACAGCTTTGGCTTAGAACGTGTAGCGAACCGTCGCCAATATGGACCAACGCTGAGTCGGGCCGTTCAGCTCATCCGCACGCGGCAGCGGCAGCGGGCTGTAGTTGCCAGCACTGTCCTTATAAGCCGCCTTGCTGATGTCGTAGATGTACTTACCGTTGGCGTCCACGCCGGCAAAGTCAGCCAGGTTGCGCGTCAGCGGGAAGCTCGCGCGGTGATCGACACCCCACTTCTTGTTCAGCATGTTGCCGAAGTTGTAGATGTCGAGACGGATCTCACCCTTGTTACCCTTGAAGATGCCCGGGATCTCCTGACGGAAGCTCAGGTCGATCTGGTTGATCCACGGGGCGCGGGTGTCATTACGCTTGGCGATCTGGCCCTGATGGTCACGCAGGTACTCGTTGTTCTCGATGTACTTCCAGAACGAATCCTGCTGCTGCTGCGTGGTACCCGGCGCAAAGCTGATATCGCCCTTGCGCGGGATGTAGGCCAGATCCGAGACGAAACCGTCGCCGTTGGCGTCGTTACCGAAGCGCCAGCTGTACGGAGCGCCCGAGTGACCGTCGTAGAACGCGCTGACGCTGCTGGCGTAATCGCCAAAGAAGCGATGCTGCCAGGTCAACGACGCGATCACGCGCTTCGGCACCGAGTAGTTCGACGGGCTGGCGATGTTCTCGTTCGGGTTCACCCACACGTTGTTGCTGTAGTTCGAACGAGCCACGCTCGACGTACCCGGGTTCACCTCGGTCGCACGGCTCCAGGTGAAGCCGACCATGGCGGACCAGTCGTTGGAGAAGGACTTCTTCAACGAGAGGGCCAGACTGTCGGCCTTGCCACGGCTGGTGTTGGCCAGGTTGATCACCGAATCACCGAACGCCTGGTTCGATTTTGCACGAGCGGTATTGCCGGTCTGACCACCCTTTGGGTTCAGGTAATAAGTGTTGCGGCCATCCGGCAGCACACCCGTCGGAGCACCGATATTCAGGTTCTGATACCAGATCGCATTGCGGGTCTTGAGGTGCTCGTAGTCAGCGGTGAACACGAGGCCATACCACGGCAGCTCTTTATCGAAGCCCAGCGACATCTTCCACACGCTCGGCAGTTGGAAGCCATCGTCGACCGTGCTGACGGCCATCTGTGCGCCCCGGGCGCCCGGGATCGGGGCTGAGCCGGCGTTCTGGTGAGCGGCGTCGCTGCTGAAAACGGGATAGCCCGCGCTACCCGGCTTACAGGCGGCCGAAGCAGCCGAGTTCGGGCCGCAAGCGAACTGCACCTGGGTGATACCGGAATTCTGGTAGATGTTGCCCAGCCACACGCTCGGCGGATTCGAAATGAACAGACCCGCGCCACCACGCAGCTGCGTCATGTGCTCGGTGTCGAAGGTGTAGTTGAACGACACACGCGGCTGCACCTGACGGTTGCCGTTGATCGTGTAGTCGTTGCGACGACCGAAGCCACCCGTCGCCGACACGCAATTGCTGGCCGTGATGGCCTGGCCGACCGGAGCCGAGTAGCACGGATTGAACAGCGGCTTGTCGCTGGTCATCGGGATATCGACGCGGAAACCGTACTGCACAGACAGATTATTGTTGACCTGCCAGGTGTCCTGCAGGAACAGGCCGTACTGCTTCAATTCGAAATTGGCAGCCACGTCGCCCAGACCCAGACCCGCCGCAGGCGCATTCAGGCGGTACAGGTTGTACTTGCCGTTGACGAAGTCGCTGATTGAGTTGAACTGGTAGCTACCGAACGCGTTCTGCAGGAACAGGTTGTAGTACTTGCCGCGCTCAAAGTCCGCGCCGAACTTGACGGTGTGCTCACCCAGATAGAACGTACCGGCGAAAGCTGCATTCAAAGTCTTCACGCGCAGGATGTTGGCCTGGCTGGAGTACTCGGTACCGAACTCGACGCCCGGCGAGCTGGAGGTGCTGGTACAACCGGAGGTGGAGTTCAGGCACACGGAAACGTCAGGCATGTTCTGGCCGTTGTACGGGCCACGCACCTGATTGAAATCCGCGTACGACAAGGTGGTGTCGGTCGAGAAGATGTCGGACCAGTCATCGTAGAAATGCAGCGCGTAGCTCTTGTTATCGACGCTGGTCTTGTACCAGCCGCTCGACAGCACGAGCACGTTGTTGCTGCCTGTGATGATCGGCTTGTTTTCCTTGGTCTGACTGTAGGTAAAGCTGGCACGATGGCTGTTCGAGATGTTCCAGTCGATCTTGGCCAGGTAACGCTTGTCCTGCAGGTCCGAGCTGCCGCCGCCCACACCGCCGACATCACCAAAACCCTTGGCGCGTGCTGCATTGACGATGTCGTTGACGTTCTGCTGGGTCAGGCCACGGATTTCGGTGGTCGCGCCCGAACCCTGCACGCCGTACTGGCTCGACGGGCCGATCTGCTTGCTCTTTTCATACGAAGCGAAGAAGAACAGCTTGTCCTTGATGATCGGACCACCGACGGTAGCGCCGGCCGTCCAGGTACGACGGTAGCCGCCGTAGGGCTGGCCGTTGTAGTCGGCGATCATGGCGTCGCGGTTTTGGAACGCGTAATAGGTCGAACCGTGGAAATCGTTGGTGCCGCTCTTGGTCACCGCATTGACGATCGCACCGACGCCACGACGGGTGGCCACGTCATAGTTGGCGGTCGAGATGTTGTATTCCTCGATCGTGTCCTGCGAAATCGGTGTGCCGAGCGTCGGCAGGCCGTTCGCATTGAGGCCGAACGGATCGTTCGCGCTGACTGAGTCGACCGTGATGTTGTTGTAGCGGCTGTTCTGGCCAACGGCCGAGATCTCGCCGCGATCGCGATCGCTGATCACGATGCGGGGATCAAGACGAACGATGTTCTGGATCGAGCGACCCGGGGTCGGGGTGGCTTCGATTTCACGACGCGAAACGTTCGTGCTGAGACCCTTGTTATCCGGGGTAAAGGTCTGCGACAAAGCGCTCGCAGACACTGTCACGCCCGACAGGTTCTGCGCGGCTTGTGCCGTAGCACCCACGGTCAGATTGACCGCCGTGTCCTGCGCCAGCTGCAGGTAGACATTGTCCTGCTCGGTCGCCAGCTGACCGTCCTTCGACACCTTCACGTCGAACGGGCCGCCCACGCGCAAACCTTGCGCAGCGTAGCGACCGTTGGAGTCGGTGGTGGTGGTCTTGGTGGTGCCCGACGGCTCATGCACGATCTGCACGGTGGCGCCGGCTACCGGCTGACCACTGGCATCAAGCACGCGGCCACTGATGGAGGACGAGGTGTCCTGGGCGATGGCGGGTACCGACATGGCCAGCATGGACGCGATGGCAAACGGCAGGACTTTGGCACGAATTCGGCTATTCACTGTGATTAACCCCTTGGGCGCGCAACGAAAATATTTACGAATCGGGAATCAAACATGGCGATGCCCGGCTCATGCCAGGCATTCATCGAAAGCTCTGTTTTGATTTCCCCGGAATGTTCTTGCTTGGTCCGAGCTTACTAAGCGGCGAGACCGCCCCGCCTGCCAACAAAGTGTTAAGCGGACTTTAACGATAGTGTAAGACAGTTCTATGACGAATTCACGTCGTTTTTATCTCTACCCAGTCGAGTGCCTTGAAGTGGCTCGCTAGACAAGTGACGCGAAAACAATCACTTGAAACCAGAGGTAGACTCCTCCCCACCTCAACTTCCTGGCCACCCACCCCTAATGGATCGCCAGGAAGTTAACTCAGGCTACCAGCCCGATCCTAAGGATGGGATAGGAAATGTGCCTAGGCCTTACCGAGATAGCGCGCACGCTTGGCCGGCTTCAGGGTGGCCAGGTCGAGCATCACCAGGCCATCGACGCAACCCGAAAAACCGGGGTCCTCGCCGAAATCGAGGAATTGCACGCCCTCGGGATCGACCAGGTCGACGTACTGGCGATACAGCACCGGCAGGCTGACGCCGAGCGCATCCAGGTGGTGCTTGAGCTTGCCCAGGCCTGCCGTGGAATCGAGTCCTTCCAGTGCATGGCGCACCACGTCGATCACCGCCGGGGAGATCACGAACGGCTGACGCGCCGCCGCCAGGCCCGGTGCGCCGAAGTAATGCTGATGCGCGGCAGCGATCCACTCGCGCGCTTCGCGCGGCAGACTTACCGACATGCTGACCGGGCCGAACATATAGCGCAGATCAGGATGTCGTTGCAGATACAGGCCAATGCCCTGCCATAGCTGATCCAGCGCGCGAGAGCGCCAGTAGGCCGGTGCGATGAAACTGCGACCCAGCTCAAGTCCCTGCGCCAAGCGCGATTCCAGTGCCGGCGAATAGTTGAACAAGCTGGAGGTATAGAGACCGGCCATGCCACGCTCGCCAATCAGGCGACCGCCGTGACCGAACCGGTAGGAACCCACGATGCGCAACGCCTTGGGATCCCATAGCACGAGATGCTCGTAGTGAGGGTCGTAAGCATCCAGGTCGCGACGCGCGCCGGTGCCCTCGCCGACCTTGCGGAAGGTCAACTCGCGCAGACGGCCAATCTCGCGCAACACCACGCTATCGACAGCACCTTTGAACAGCATGACCTGCTTGCCGTCATTGAGATCGGCCAGCTTCTCCGCATGCATCGCCAACTCGGCGACGACACGCTCGGTCGGCTCGGGATGCGCCAGCGGCGCCTGACCGCCGAAGATCAGACCGCGACGGCGACCAACTCGATAGATATGCCGGCGCATCAGCTTTGCGACCTGCTCGGTCGAACCGCCGCTGCGCTGCTCCAGTTCTTCGGCACCGATCAACGCACCGACGCTGAAACCGATGCGGCGCTTGATTGGCGCCACCGCTTCGCGCGGCAGCATGGCCGTGCTGAGCGGTTTGGCCAGCATCGACAGGCCATAGAACATCGCGGAATTGCGCGCGGCGACATGGATCGGCAGCACCGGCGTTTTGCTGCGCAAAGCCAGGCGCGCGAAACCATCGGACCAACGACCATCGCGCACACCGTCGGCACGCACGCGTGACACCTCGCCCGCCGGGAACAGGATCAACGCTTCGCCGTTGTCGAGCGCACGGTAGATTGCACGCATGCGCGAAGCGGCGCCCTTGCCAAACACATCCACGTGCAGCAGCACGCGATTCAACTGGGGAATCGAAGCCAGCCAATCGTTCGCCAGCAGACGCACATCGCTGCGCACTGAACCCACCAACTGAAGCAGCGCCAGCGCGTCGACCATCCCCAAGGGATGATTGGCCACGATCAGCACGCCACCCTCGACAGGGATGTTCTCGCGCTCGCGAGGATTGACGTAGTAGCTAGCCCCCAGCACGTCGAGCGCCCGCTCGACGAAGTCGAAACCTTCAACGTCGCCTACCGCGGTGAGGACGCGATTGAAACCATCCTCATCCACAAGCCGCCCCAACATGCCCGCCACGGGACGCATGATGCCAGGATGCTGAGCCAGCCATGGCAGACGTTCATTGAGGGTCTGTTCGACACTTAGCATGATCGTCTCCTTATGCTTTCGCCCATGCTGGCTGTGGATTATGACAGCAAGGTGATCGGCAAAGGGCAAGCCAACGCTTGCCCTACGCGCAGCGACGTTTCAAACAGCCAGATGCAAGTAAGCGGCCACGCCGCCGAGGAACATCTGTACCGACAAGGCGATCAACAGCATACCCATCACTCTCTCAAGTGCGGTGAGAACGCTTTCACCTAACCAGCGGAACAAATAAGTCGAACACAGCAGGATCACAGCCGTAGCCAGCCACGCGCCAAGCAACGCGATGGCCCAATCTGCCGTACGACCCGGCTGCGTATTGGTCAGCAGTAGCAACGCCGCCATTGCCGAAGGGCCGGCCACACCAGGAATGGCCATCGGCACGATAAAAGGCTCGCCTTCGCCCGGCTTGCCAAAGATCCCGCCACCATCCGCTGGCGGGAACACCATGCGGATGCCGATCAGGAATAGCACGATGCCACCGGCGATGCTGATCGACTCTTGCCGCAGCTGCAGCAACTTCAGGATGAGCTGCCCACCCATCAGGAAACCGAGCAGCACGCCGAGTGCGATCAGCAACTCGCGCACCATCACATAACGGCGGCGCTTCGGCGCCACATCCTTGAGTAGGCTCAGGAAGATCGGGATGTTGCCGAGCGGGTCCATGATCAGGAACAGCAG
This sequence comes from Dyella sp. OK004, assembly GCF_900114495.1. Taxonomy (GTDB): domain Bacteria; phylum Pseudomonadota; class Gammaproteobacteria; order Xanthomonadales; family Rhodanobacteraceae; genus Dyella_D. The sequence continues at coordinate 759,025 of NZ_FOZI01000002.1, forward strand.
GATCGCCGCCGACAGCGTGGTCATCTGCGCTTCCATCTCAGCCCCTTGTGGCGCGCATAGAGCGATTGGCGTGCACGGTGCGCTCAGTCACTGCGCAGATCAAGCGCGGTGCCACGCGCCGCGACAGCCTGTGGGCCGAGTAGGTAGACAGCGGCTTCCGCCGTGGCATCCGGCAACGGCTGCTTGCTAGTGTCCTCGCCGAAGTACGCCTCGCGACGCAGCGCGGTGCGCATCGGTGCTGGCAACAAGGCATGCACGCGCAACGGACTGCTCTCGGTCTCCTGATGCAGGATTTCGGCGAAGCGCTCCAGCGCGGCCTTGGACACGCCATAGCCGCCCCAATGCGCCTTACTTACTCGCTCCGGATCGTCAAGCACGAACACCACGGAGCTATCGGCTGCCTGCGTCAGCAGCGGCATGCAAGCCTGGGTCAGGGCGAATGGCGCCGACACATTCACGTGCAACGCGCGCAGCCAGTCGTCCGGCTTGTGCATTGCCAGCGGCACCAGTCCGTTGAAACTCACCGCCGCATGCACAATGCCATCCAGACGGCCAAAATCGCGCTCCAACCCTTCGGCCATGTTGAGGTAATCGTTTGGCGTGGCGATTTCCATATCGAGCGGATGGATCACCGGCTCGGGAAGCTGTTCGGCCACCATGGCGTCATACAGCTGCTCCAATTGGCGCTTGCGCTTGCCGGTGATCACCACGGTGGCGCCGGCACGTGAAGCCGCACGCGCCACCGCACTACCGAGGCCGCCGTAGGCACCGGTGACCAACACCACGCGACCCGACAGCGAGCCTTCGGCCGGCACCCAGCCGGCGGGCAGAAACGAACGGGCCAGCGTCATGCCTGGGCTGCCCCGCCCACGTCGACCACCATGCGCGCCAATTCACCGGACGCCTTCAGGTCTTCAACGATGTCGCAACCACCAATCAGCTCGCCCTGGATGAACAGCTGCGGGAAGGTCGGCCAGTTCGCATAGTGCGGCAGCGCGGCACGCACTTCCGGATCGGCAAGTACGTTCACCGCATGGAAGTCCGCGCCCGCCTCTTTCAATGCCTCCGCAGCGCGGCTGGAAAAGCCGCACATGGGGAATTGCGGCGTGCCCTTCATGAAAAGCACGATGGGGTGCTCGGCCAGCACGGCCTTGATTCGCTCGTTAACGTCCATAGCTCGGGTTTTCATCATTACAATGCAGGCAGATCGGTAGTGTATCAGTCGTGCATCGGCCACCGTTCGCGGTCGCGCCGGCCCGACTCCCCCTTAGCCAACCGCCACAGGAGCCATCACATGGCGATCGAACTCCCCGCCCTGCCTTTTGAAAAGAGCGCGCTCGCGCCGCATATCTCTGAGGAAACGCTGGATTATCACTATGGCAAGCATCACCAGGCCTATGTGACCAACCTCAACAACCTGATCAAGGGCACGGAGTTCGAGAACGCCGCGCTGGAAGACATCATCAAGAAGTCCTCCGGTGGCGTGTTCAACAACGCCGCCCAGGTCTGGAACCACACTTTCTATTGGAACTCGCTCAGCCCGAAGGGCGGCAACGAGCCCAGCGGCAAGCTGGCGGACGCCATCAACAAGGCCTTCGGCTCGTTCGAGAAGTTCAAAGAGGAATTCACCAAGTCCGCCGTGGGCAACTTCGGCTCGGGCTGGACCTGGCTGGTGCAGCGTCCCGATGGTTCGCTGGGCATCGTCAACACCTCTAACGCTGCCACGCCGATCACTGGAAGCGACAAGCCGCTGCTGACCTGCGATGTGTGGGAACACGCGTACTACATCGACTACCGCAACCTCCGCCCGAAGTATCTCGAGGCGTTCTGGGCGCTGGTGAACTGGGACTTCGCGGCCAAGAACCTGGCCTGATCCCTACGTAGACAAAAAAAGGCGGCGCCATTCAATGGCGCCGCCTTTTTCTTTGCCCATGTAGGAGCCCTGTCTCTTCAGCCGAGCTCGCGTACTGCCGGGTCCACCTGTTGATCGCGGCCAAGCGCATGAGCCATGCCGCCCAGGCGCTCCACCATCTGTTTCGCATTGACCGCGCAAACCGTCGCATGACCTACCTTGCGCCCCGGCCGCGGCTGCTTGCCGTAGTCATGCCAATGCGCGTCGACGGCGGACAACACCGGCGCGGCGTCCGGCAGCTCGCCGATCCAATTGAACATGGCGGACAAACCACGCGCTGCGGTATCGCCCAACGGCATGCCCAGCACGGCACGCACGTGGTTCTCAAACTGGCTGGTGATGGCACCCTCGATGGTCCAGTGACCTGAGTTGTGCACGCGCGGGGCCATCTCGTTGCCGAGCAGCTGACCATCCTTCACGAACAGCTCCAGGGCGAACACGCCGACATACTCCAGACGCTCGGCCAGCGTGCGAGCCAACTGAGTGGCGCGCTCCTGCAAGGTGCCGACGTCCGGTGCGGGTGCCAGGCTCAACGACAGCACGCCGTCGGTATGCCAGTTCTGGGTCAGGGGCCAGGTGCGGAAGTCGCCATCCCTACTGCGCACAGCAATCACCGACAGCTCGCGCTCGAACGGCACGAAGGCTTCCAGGATCAGGCCATGGGCGGACGCCTGCGCGCCGAGGGCCGCCCAGGCCGCATCAGCATCCGCGAGGCTGCGCAAACGGAACTGGCCCTTGCCGTCGTAACCGAGCCGGCGGGTCTTGAGAATGGCCGGTGCGCCGATGGTCGACAGCGCGCGGTCCAGGTCGGCCCGCGTATCGATCGCCATGAACTCTGGCGTGCCAAGACCGCAATCGCGGAACAGGGTTTTCTCGGCCAGGCGATCCTGCGCCACGGCCAGCGCACGCGGCGCAGGAAACACCGCCACGCGCTGCGCCAGCCAGTGAGCAGTCTCGGCCGGCACGTTCTCGAAATCGAAGGTGACCACATCGACCTGACGCGCAAAAGCTTCCAGCGCGACATAGTCGGTCCAGTCCGCGGTAATCAGCGTGGCGACCTGGCCTGCGCAGGCATCGGCCGCGCTATCGACCACCAATGTTTTCACCCCGAGCGGAGCCGCCGCCAGGGCCAGCATGCGCGCCAACTGGCCGCCGCCAAGGATGCCCAGCACAGGTTGACGACGTGAGGTCACGAGCGCGGGTCCGGATTATCCAGAACGGTCTGGGTCTGATGGGTGCGATAAGCGTCGAGCGCCGCCGCCAGAGCCGGGTCGTTCAACGCCAGCACGGCGGTGGCAAGCAGCCCCGCGTTCACTGCACCGGCGCGGCCGATGGCCAGGGTACCCACCGGAATACCGGCCGGCATCTGCGCGATCGACAGCAGCGAGTCCATGCCATTGAGTGCCTTGGACTGCACCGGCACGCCGAACACCGGCAGGCGAGTCTTGGCTGCGAGCATGCCCGGCAGGTGGGCCGCGCCACCGGCGCCGGCGATGATCACCTGGATACCGCGCGCCACTGCTTCTTCGGCATAGCGGAACAGCAGGTCGGGGGTGCGATGGGCCGAGACCACCTGCACTTCGTGCGGCACGCCCAACTCGGTCAGCACGCTGGCCGCATGTTCCATGGTCTCCCAATCCGAGCGGGAGCCCATCACTACGCCAACGCGTGGCAGCTTGGCAGTCGAAGTCATGGTTCGGCCATCCAAAAGGGGATATTGTACGGACTTTCCGCGTTATCACACGACCCTGCGACCCATGGACAAGCGCCTGCTCGACATCCTCTGCTGCCCGGTCAGCAAGACCCCGGTACGGTTACTCGGCAAGAGCGAACTCGAGGCATTAAATACCGCCATCGGCCAGGGCCAGGTCGACACCGTCGCCGGCACCCCGGTGCGCACCCCGCTCACCGAAGGCCTGATCACCATCGACCGTAAGGTGATCTACCGCATCGACGACGGCATCCCGGTGATGCTGCCCGAAGAAGGTATAGGCACCCCCCAGCTGCGCGACTTCCCGGCCGCCGCCTGAGCCAGGCCGACCCGGACCGCAATTTGATGCGGTTCACAGGATGCGGCGTATGCCAACCCGCGCATGACATGACCACGGATTTTCGCGTATCGTTTGTGCCATGCGGCCTGTAGGCCGCCATCGCGCGATGGACACTTCAGGGGTGTGGCGATGAAAGACGCCAGTGAGCCTTCCAATATCGTCAGCCTGAGTCAGCGCCTGGATCCGTCCAGCGAGCGCGGGGGCGCGCTCTTGAATACGGTCCGTGATATCGCCTCGCGGCGTCTGCAGTTGCTGGTCAACGGCATGTTCGAACATGTCGACGACGCGCTGTTCGATCTGGCCGAGAAGGCCGAGAACAATGCCGCGCAGATGCACTACTTCGACGGCATGCGCGAGGTACGCAAGCGCAGGCCAGCGGTGGAGCGCACGTTCCTGAGTACCGTGACGCGCGGTATCGCCGATTTCGCATCACAGCAACGCCAGACCGCCAGCGGCGTGCCCTTGCCCATCGGCTCGGTCGAACTGACCCTGGTCGCCGATAACGAGCTGGAAGAATCGCTCGCGATCACCAGCATGATCGGCAAGAACGAAACGCGCCTGACCCGCGACCTGTTCGCGGTGAACCAGCGCCTGTCGGTGATCTACGGCGGCACCCGTATCGATGACGCGAACAATCCGGTCGCACCGGCCGCGCTCACCCAGGCTTTCCGCCAGGCGATGCGCGAGCTCTCCGCCGAGATGCGCGTCAAGCTGATCATCTACAAGCTGTTCGACCGCTATGTGCTCGCCTCGCTGGACGAGCTGTATCAGGAAATCAACGCCGAACTGGTTCGTGCCGGCGTGCTGCCGCAACTCCGCCACGAAGTGCTGCGCCAGCCGAGTGCAGCACCCGGCAGCGCTGGTATCGGTGGTGAAGCTGTTGCCCAGGCATTGCCGGGCGTACTGCCGGACGATGGCGGTGCTTCCGCGGAACTGCTGCAGACACTGCGCACGCTGTTCAGTGCTCGCCGCGGTGACCTGCCGGAGAACCTCCCGATCGGCGGGCCGCTGCAAGTGCCCACAGTTAATGAGCTGATCGGTGCGCTCAGCGTGCTGCAAAGCCAGGCCGCCACCATCGGCAGCCCCCTGCCTCTGCGCGGCAGCCAGTCCACCGCCAGCGTGCTGCAGGAAGTGGCACATCTCAAGGAGCAGTTGCTCTCGCAGATCGGTTCGCTGCGTGGTGAGCGTCCTGGCCAAGTGGCCACCATGGACGAAGACACCATCGACCTGGTCGGCATGCTGTTCGAGTTCATCCTTGAAGACCGCAACCTGCCGACGGAAATGCAGGTCATGCTGGCGCGCTTGCAGATTCCTTACCTCAAGGCCGCCATTCTCGACCGTCGTCTGTTTGCCCATCGCCAGCATCCGGCTCGCCGCCTGCTCGACAGCCTGGCGGATGCCGCGAAGGGCTGGTCGGCCGAGTCCGATCGCGATCATCGCCTGCACGACAAGGTGAAGTCGGTCGTCGACAGCTTGCTGCAAGAATTCGACGACGACCTGAGCATCTTCGAGCGGCTCAATATTGAGTTGCAGGATTTCCAGGATCAGAGCCGTCGCCGTGCCGAACTGGCCGAGCAGCGTGTGGCCGAATCCACCCGCGGCCGCGAGAAGCTGGAACAGGCGCGCCGTCGCGCCGCACGCGAAATCCTCACTCGCATTGGCGATCACTCACTGCCGCCGCTGATCCACGGCATCCTGTCGCGCGCATGGGCGAACTACATGGTGCTCACCATTCTGCGCCAGGGTGAGGAGTCATCTGAGTTTCGCGACGCGTTGCGTTTCGTCAATGACTTCATCGATAGCACCCGTCCGGCTCGTAGCATCGAGGAGCGTCGTACGCTGCGGCAGATGCTGCCCGGCATCGAACGCTCGCTGCGCCGCGGCTTGGCCAATGTTGCCTTCCAGGAAAACGACATCGAGCGTCTGCTGGCGCAGCTGCATACCTATTACCGCCATCAGCTCGGTGAATCTGTGCCGGCGGCGGAAGTACAGGCAGCCGAAGCTGCGGCCACGCTACCGATTCCGGAGAGCATCCAGCCGATCGCCGAGAGCGAAGCTGCGCTGGATGCCATCGAACCTCCGCCCGAGCCCGTCGAAGACACACCGGAGCTGCGCATGGTGGGTGAACTGAAGCCGGGCATCTGGCTCGAGTTTGTTACCGAAGGCGACACCCTGGAGCGCGCCAAGCTCTCGTGGATCAGCCCGATGAGCGGCCGCTATCTGTTCGTCAATCGTCGCGGCCTCAAGGTCGCGGATTACTCCCCGCATGAACTGGCCATCGAGCTCGCCGCCGGACGTGCGCGCGTATTGGAATCCACCGCCTTGTTTGATCGCGCGCTGGATGCCATTGTCGGCAGACTGAGCCAACCAGCGACGGCCTCCGCCTCCGACATCGAATGACTTCTTTGCAGCCGCTTGCCCCACCGCCGACCGCGCAGGTCCAGGCGGATATTGAACGCGCCTTTGCCGAAGACATCGGCGCGGGTGATGCCACCGCCGAACTGCTTACCGCCGATGCGCGGGCCAGCGCCACGCTGACTTGCCGCGAAGACGCGGTGATTGCCGGCAGCGCCTGGTTCGACGCCTGCTTCCGCCGCCTGGATCCCAGCATCCACATCGATTGGCAGCTTGGCGATGGTGACCGTGCCACGGCCGGCGCAGTGATCTGTCGCCTCGAAGGCATGGCGCGCGCCATGGTGAGCGCCGAACGCTCCGCCCTCAATTTTCTGCAACTGCTGTCCGGTACGGCTACCGCAACTGCCGCCTATGTAAGCGCAGTCGCGGGCACTGCCGTGAAAGTGCTGGATACGCGCAAGACCGTACCCGGCCTGCGCATCGCGCAGAAATACGCCGTGCGTTGTGGCGGTGGCCACAACCATCGCGTCGGCCTGTACGACGCCATCCTGGTCAAAGAAAACCACATCATCGCCGCCGGCGGCATCGCCGCCGCGGTGGAGGCCGCGCGCCGGCTGCACCCCAAGCTGCTGCTGGAAGTGGAAGTCGAGAATCTCGACGAACTGCAACAAGCACTGGACGCGGGCGTGGACCGCATCATGCTCGACAACTTCACGCCACCGCTGATGCGTGAGGCCGTTGGCATCACCGCCGGCCGTGTGCCACTGGAGGTCTCGGGCAATGTCGACCTCCATACCATCGGCGAGTACGCCCGTACCGGCGTGGATTTCATATCGGTGGGCGCCCTGACCAAGCACGTGCAGGCCGTCGATCTCTCGTTGCGCTTGCAACTGCGCTGAGAGCCTTGCGGCGCCTGCCTGCCGCCCACACACTGCAGGCATGGGCAAGTTCTCCGACATGATCTGGCTGTTGCTGCTGCTTGGCGTGATTGGCCTGTGGCTGAAGCTCAGCCGCGCCCGCGAACTGGCCATGGCCGAGGCGCGCCGTCAATGCGAACGGCATGGCCTGCAGCTGCTCGACGAAACGGTCGGTTTGCGCAGCTTGCGTTTGCGTCGCCTCGACGGACGACACGTGTTCGAACGCAGCTACACCTTCGAAGTGAGCATCGACGGCAATGATCGCGAACCAGGGCGTATGTGGCTAGTCGAGCGGCGGCTGACCGGACTTAGCCTGCCCACCATCGAAACACGCATTCCCGAGCCGGGCAGCGCGCCTCATGGCACCAGCAATGTGGTTCCCTTACGCGGATTGAGTCACGACCGAAACAGCGATCGCCGCCTTCACTGAGGCGGCGACGGGGTATCCGCGATTACTTCACCACGCGCAGGAACGGCGCGCCACGGCGCGGCTTCTCTCCGGCATCGTCGCCATCGGATGGCGGCGTATCGTTCGGCGGCTCCGGTGTGGGCGGCGGCGTGTCACCGCCTTCGTCGGCCGGAAACATCATGCCCTGCCCATTTTCCTGCGCATACAAAGCCAGCACGGCCTGCACTGGAATCAGGATCGAATGGCTGACGCCGGAAAAGCGCGCCTGAAAACTGATCCACTCGTTGCCGAGATCCAGATTGGCCACCGCGCGCATGGCCAGGTTGAGCACCACCTGGCCATTCTTCACCACTTGCGGCGGCACCCGCACGCCTTCGCGCGCGGCATCCACCAGCACGTAGGGTGTGAGGTTGTTGTCGGTGATCCAGTCGTAGATCGCCCGCAGCAAGTACGGGCGATTGGAACTCATCGGAACGTGTTGATCGTTATTACTCATACTTCCTAAGGCGACCTCAAGATCGCATGGCCTTTTCTTCGGCCGTCATACTGCGCGCAAAACCCTGGCTGTGGAACAAGCGCTCGCCATAGTCGAGGATCGGCTTGCCCTCACGCCCCAACTCCACCCCCAGCCAGGGTAGACGCCACACCACCGGCGACACCAGGCAATCGGCCAGGCTCATCTCAGGATTCAAGAAGAACTTGGATGCCTTGAACAACGGCAGCGAAGCCAGCAAGTGCTCGCGCAAACGCTTGCGTGCCGCATCCGCCGGGCGGCCACCGGCACGGATGGTATCAACCTCGGGCAACCAATCCAGCTCGATCCGCAGAGTCGCCAAACGCAGGCGCGCGCGCGACAGCGGATCGATCGGCATCAACGGCGGGTGGGGATAACGCTCGTCGAGATACTCGCAGACCACCGAGGTGCCGTAGAGCGTGAGGTCACGGTCGACTAGAGTAGGCGTGGTGCCGTAAGGATTCAGATCGATCAGGTCTTCCGGTGGCTTGCTCGGATCGACCAGCACCCGCTCATAGCTGACCCCTTTGGCCGCCAGCACCAGTCGCGTGCGGTGACACTGGATGTCATCGGCAGTGGAGTACAGAGTGAGTACGGACCGCGAACGTGCGCTTTGAACCATGCGCTGCCTCCCCATCGACTATGCGCAGACGGCGGCATGAAGCCGCCGCCTGCTGGCCACGGAGCGACGTCTTAGTGGACGTCCTTCCAATATTCCTTCTTGAGCGCGTACGCCAGCAGCGAAAAGCCGGCCAGGAACAACAGCACCCAGATGCCGTAGCGCTGACGCTGCAGGGCCGCCGGCTCCGCAACATACTCCAGGAAGCTGGTGAGGTCGCGGGTCGCCTGCTGGAACTGCGCCGGCGTGAGCTTGCCTGGACGGGCCAACTCAAGCTTCTCAACCACTTCGTCGCCATCGACCTTCTTCATATCAGCGACCTGAAGCCCCTGCAGTTCCCATAGGGGGTTCGGCATGGAGGCGTTCGGGAACACCGTGTTGTTCCAGCCCACTGGGCGGGTCGGGTCGAGGTAGAACGAGTTGAGGTAGCCGTAGACCCAGTCCGCACCCTTGGCGCGCACTTCCAGCGACAGGTCTGGCGGCGCCTTGCCGAAGAAAGTCGCGGCGGACTCTTCCGGCATATGCGAGATCACCGGCTCACCGAACTTGGCACCCGTGAAGTTCAGGTTGTCCATCACGTCCTTCTCGCTCAGGCCGAGGTCCTCGGCGATGCGCGAGTAGCGGGCGTACTTCAGCGAGTGGCAGCCGACGCAATAGTTGAAGAACAACTTGGCGCCACGCTGCAGGGAAGCCTTGTCGCTCACGTTGGTGCCGGCGGAAGGCAGACCGCCCTCTTCCGAAGCCATGACCGTGGTGCTGCCGACCAGCAGGCCGACCGCAAGGGCAATCGAGGAGATAGTGCGCTTCATCAGGGACTGCCGCTTAGTCATGGTCATACACCACCCGCTCCGGGACCGGCTTGGTCTTCTCGAGACCGCGATGCGTGTAGATCCATAGGAATACGAAGTAACCGAAGTAGACCGCCGTCATCACGCGACCGAACAGGTTCTCCCAGAAGGTCACGTCGGTATGGCTACCGAACCAGGCCGGGATGAGTTCCGCCACCACACCGGCGCCCACAGCACCCAGCGCGATGAAGGAGATCACGAACAGACCCAGGCCTACCTTGTAGCCCACACCGCGGTAGCGGATGGAACGCACCTTGCCGGCATCGATCCACGGCAGCAGGAACAGCAGCACGATCGCACCGAACATGCCCAGCACACCCCAGATCGCCGTGCTGAACAACGACGGGATCATGCGCAGAATCGCGTAGAACGGAGTGAAGTACCACACCGGCTTGATGTGCGTCGGCGTCACCAGGTTATTTGCCGGCACGAAGTTGTCGTGCTCGAGGAACCAGCCACCGAAAGTCGGTGCGAAGAAGATGATGAAGGCGGCAATCAGCAGGAAGCAGCTGACGCCGAACAGATCCTTCACCGTGTAGTACGGATGGAAGGGAATGCCGTCGGCGGGCTTGGTGGCATCCCAGCGGTTGCCCTTGGGACCCTTCTTGATCTCGACGCCGTCCGGGTTGTTCGAGCCCACTTCATGCAGCGCGGCCAGATGCAACACCACCAACAGCAACAGCACCAGCGGCAGCGCGATCACGTGCAGTGCGAAGAAGCGGTTGAGCGTGGCGTCGGCCGGCAAGTAATCACCCATGATCCATTCGACCAGGGTGTTGCCGATCACCGGCACCGTACCGAACAGCGAGATGATCACTTTGGCGCCCCAGAACGACATGTTGCCCCAAGGCAGCACGTAACCCATGAAGGCCTCGGCCATCAGCACCAGGAAGATCAGCATGCCCAGCAGCCACACCAGTTCGCGCGGCTTGTGGTACGAGCCGTACATCAGGCCGCGGAACATGTGCAGGAACACCACCACGAAGAACAGCGAAGCGCCGGTGGAGTGCATGTAGCGGATCAGCCAGCCCCACTCCACGTCGCGCATGATGTACTCGACCGAGGCGAAGGCTTCCGCCGCGCTGGTCTTGTAGTTCATGGTGAGGAAGATACCGGTGACGATCTGGTTGACTAGCACCAGGACCGCCAGCGAACCGAAGTAGTACCAAAGATTGAAATTCTTCGGCGCGTAGTACTCGGTCATGTGCTTGCGATAGGTCGGCGCCAGATTAGGCGCGCGCTCATTGACCCAGTCGCCGATACGCGTGAATACGCTGGCCATCAGCCGGCCTCCTTCGGATCCACGCCAATCTGGATATGCGTGTCGTCCACGAAATGGTACGGCGGGATCAACATGTTCTTCGGAGCCGGCACGCCCTGGTAGACGCGGCCCGACATGTCATAGCGCGACTTGTGGCAGGGGCAGTAGAAGCCACCCTTCCATTCCGGATCGAACGGTTCGGGCTTCATCACCGGCACGAAATCCGGCACGCAGCCCAGATGGGTGCACAGCGCGACCATCACCAGCCACTCGGGCTTGATCGAGCGGGTCTCGTTCTGCGCATAGGCCGGCTGCTGCTCCGCAGAACTCCCGTTCGACTTGGCGTCGACCAGGCGGGCGTCTTGACTTGGCAGGACGTCCAGCTGTTCCTTGGTGCGATTGACCACAAACACCGGAAGGCCACGCCACGGGTAGGTGACCTTCTGGCCTGCTTCGACTTTGCTGATGTCGATCGTGACCGGAGCACCAGCCGACTTAGCTCGAGCGCTGGGTTCCCACGACTTAATGAAGGGCACGACTGCCGCGACGACTCCCACACCACCGACCACGGCCGTGGTCGCTGTGAGGAAGCGGCGGCGGCCGTGATCGACGACTTCGTTCGCCATCAGGCTCTCCGGTACTTTGCCATTGAGGTGCGACTTTAGGGGCCGCAAAAATCGCGTTAGTGTAGCGTCAGCCCCTGCCACGTACAATAAAACTGGACAGGCGCCTGCGTCGATCCATTCCCGCCACCCAAGCGCTTCGCCACCAGCCCCCCACGACATGAAACATGCCGCCGGCACGCTCGCATTTATTGCCCGCTTCGTCATCCTCGGGCTGGCGGTGGCCTTCGTGGTCAGCCTGCTCTGGCCCGGCGTGGGCGATCACCTGCGCGCTAGCATCGGACTGCATCAGGCGCAACCCACGCAGCGAACCTCGGCAGGCCCGGTCCGCTCAAGCGGTCCCGCCTCCTACGCCGACGCGGTAGCCAAGGCTGCACCCTCAGTGGTCAACATCTACGCCAACAAGATGGTCACCGAGCAAGGCGTGCAGATGTATTCCGACCCGGTACTACAGCGCCTGTTCGGCGGCCGCCCGACGGTTTATCAGCGGCGTGAGCAGAGCCTCGGCTCGGGCGTGATCGTAAGCGCACTGGGCTATGTCCTCACCAATAATCATGTGATCGCCAAGGCCGACGACATCCAGGTATTGCTGTACGACGGCCGCGTGGCGAAGGCGCAACTGGTCGGCGCCGATATCGAGACCGACCTCGCCGTACTGAAGATCGACGTCTCCAACCCGCCTGTGATCCCCCTTGCCGACGAGCACCCCGCCCGCACCGGCGACGTGGTACTCGCCATCGGCAACCCGCTCGGCCTCAACCAAACCGTGACCATGGGCATCATCAGTGCGATCGGACGACAGCTGAGCAGCACCAATCCGGAAGAATTCATCCAAACCGATGCGGCGATCAACCTCGGCAACTCCGGCGGCGCCCTGGTCAACACCGACGGCGAACTGGTGGGCATCAACACCTTACTGATCGGCAAGGCCGCCAATGCCGAAGGCATCAGCTTCGCCATTCCGGTGAGTAGCGCCAAGAAAGTGCTGGACCAGATCATCGACAGCGGCCATGTCGTGCGTGGCTGGCTCGGCGCCGACTATGCCTTCGTACCGGTATCCGCCGACAGCGGCCTGCCGGCTGCCGCACGCGGCGCACAAGTTACCGATGTCTACCCGGGTGGCCCTGCCGCGCAGGCCGGCATCCAGCCACATGACATCCTGCTGCGCATCGGCGACAACGACATCGTCGATGCAGCCGACCTGCGCAAGCGCGAGGCGGCTATCAAGCCGGGCAGCAAGGTGGAAGTCTCAGGCCTGCGCAACGGCAGTCCGTTCCATGCCGAAGTGACACTGGCTCAGCGGCCGCCGATGACACCTACCGCGTCCACGGACAGCTAAAACCTCAACCCCGTCCCGGTCCTTGCGACGACGCTACTGGTGGCCGGATCGCCAGCCCATAGCGCTTGCGCAAAGTCCCCACGCGCTCGACATAGACACGCGTTTCCGCATACGGCGGCACACCGCTATAACGCTGCACCGCGCCAGCACCGGCGTTGTAAGCCGCAGCCGCAAGTCGTTCATCACCGTTGAAGCTGCGCAGCAGCAAGGCCAGATAACGCGCGCCACCGCGGATGTTCTGGCTCGCATCGAAAGCATCGCGCACGCCCATGTCGCCAGCCGTCGCCGGCATCAGCTGCATCAGCCCCTGCGCACCCTTCATCGACAGGGCGCGTGGGTTATATGCACTTTCTGCGTGGATGATCGCGCGCAGGAAGGCCTCATCCAGACCGAACTCCATGCTCGCCGCGCGAATGGTGTCGGCATAGGCGGTGAGGTTGAGCTGCACGCTATCCCAGTGGATTGGCGAGTGCAGGTTGCAGGCCACACACGTCGATATATAAGTGAATAGCATGGTGACGGCGTGACCGCCCTGCCCAGCCGGGCGCAGGTTGGTGTACTCGACGCTGCCATCCGCACGCGTGACGCGATAGACCGCGCCACGCAGAACCTTGTCGCCCGGAGCCGCCGAGACGTCCGCCTGAGCCACGGCTTCAGGCACCTGCTTTGATTCGCTATACGTCCACTGTCCAGGCTTGCCTGCCGGTGCGGTCGCATCAACTCTCTTGGCAGAAGTCACTACCGAGCCCTGCACATCGCTCAATGAAGCGACGGCCGGCGAATCCGAAGAAACCGGCCGGCCCGTGGTCTGCACCGCTCCATGCACACCAGCGAGCGACACCACTGGCGCCACCGGCTTCGGCTTGCGACGCGGCGCCGGGTCCGCCACCGTCGCGATCTTCTGGCAGCCCTGATAACCCTGCGTGCTGTTGCTGTACACCGTCTCGCCTGCCGAACCCGTGCAGCGAAACAGGCCGCCCGCATGTGCTGGCGCAACTGGGAAGCCAAGCAAAAGGCCGCACGCTGCCGTCAGCCAGGCCAAGGCCAGGCCGGGCCGGAAAATCCGTGAGGGCGAGCCGCCGATGCTCTCCCCCTGTGGCTCGGCGTCAGACATGGCGCGCAGTGTGCCGCCACCCGCCGGGCAAGCCAAGCACAGAGCCGCCGTTTCGTGCGCCGGAACAAACTTGCCCTCGCACTGGCTCCCCGCGATGCCGCAATACAAGCGCAAGTCTCTGATCCCACTCGCCTCCGTTGCTGGCAGCCCGCCCCGGAGGCGCGTAAACTACGCGGTTCGGCGCCTATCGCCCCTTCTGCCTTGATTCCCGGTACCACGCCATGAGCGGCAAGCTTTTCATCAAAACCCACGGTTGCCAGATGAACGAGTACGACTCGGCCAAGATGGCCGACGTGCTCAAGGCGTCGCATGGCCTGGAACTGACCCAGGACGAGTCGGAAGCGGATGTGATCCTGATCAACACCTGCTCCATCCGCGAAAAGGCCCAGGAAAAGGTCTTCAGCCAGCTCGGCCGCTGGAAGGAACACAAGCAGGGCGGCAAGCCGGTGCTGATCGGCGTGGGTGGCTGCGTGGCCTCGCAGGAAGGCGACGCCATCCTCAAGCGCGCGCCCTATGTGGATCTGGTGTTCGGCCCCCAGACCCTGCACCGCCTACCCGAACTGATCGAGGCCAAGCGCGCCACTGGCAAATCCCAGGTGGACATCAGCTTCCCCGAGATCGAGAAGTTCGACCGGCTGCCCGAGCCGCGCGCCGAAGGCCCGACCGCCTTCGTCTCGATCATGGAAGGCTGTTCCAAGTACTGTTCCTACTGCGTGGTGCCCTACACCCGCGGCGAGGAAATCAGCCGCCCGTTCGACAACGTGATCGTTGAAGTCGCTCAGCTCGCTGCACAGGGCGTGCGCGAAGTGAACCTGCTGGGCCAGAACGTCAACGCCTATCGCGGTGCTACCCACGACGGTGGCATCGCCGACCTCGCCGTGCTGATCCATGCCATTGCGCAGATCGACGGCATCGGCCGCATTCGCTTCACCACCTCGCATCCGCTGGAGTTCTCCGACTCGCTGATCGAGGCTTACGCCAACGTGCCACAGCTGGCCAACTACCTGCACCTACCGGTGCAGGCCGGCTCGGATCGCATCCTCACTGCGATGAAGCGCGGCTACACGGCGCTGGAGTTCAAGCAGAAGATCCGCAAGCTACGCGCGGTGCGCCCGGACATCTGTGTCTCCTCCGACTTCATCGTCGGTTTCCCCGGCGAAACCGACGAGGATTTCGAGAAGACCATGAAGCTGATCGATGACGTCGGCTTCGACCAGAGCTTCTCCTTTATCTTCTCCTCGCGTCCCGGCACACCGGCCGCCAATCTCGCCGACGACACGCCGATGGCAATGAAGCACCAGCGCCTCGAACGCCTGCAGGCCACCATCAACGCCAACGCCCGGAAGATCAACCAAGCGATGGTCGGCACTGTGCAGCGCGTACTGGTCGAGAAGCCCAGCAGGAAAGACCCCAACGAGCTCACCGGCCGTACCGAAAACATGCGCTACGTGAACTTCGCAGCACCCGCGCGCCTGATCGGCCAGTTCGTCAACGTCGTGATCACTGAGGCGATGAGCAACTCACTGCGCGGCCGCGTGACAACGGCAGACGATCAGCAGGCAGCGTAAATCGTTAATCCAGCCGCTTGCGAAAACGCAGGATCGCCGCGGTCATCATCACTGCGGTAAAGGCCACCAGCGCCAGCACATCCGCCCACAGCTCCCACAGGCTGGCCCCGCGCAGCATCACGCCACGGATCAAGCGCAGAAAGTGCGTCAGCGGCAACACTTCGGCCAGCCATTGCGCCACCTTCGGCATACCGGCGAACGGAAACATGAAGCCCGACAGCAGGATTGACGGCAGAAACACGAAGAACGTCATCTGCATCGCCTGAAACTGCGACTGCGCCCGCGTCGAGATCAGCAGACCCATGGTGAGATTTGCCAGGATCAGCAGCCCCGCTGCCAGATAGACGTCAAGCAGGCTGCCGCTGATCGGCACAGTGAAAAGCCAGCGCCCCAACGCCAGGATCACCGTGACCTGCACCAGGCCGATAGCGATATACGGCAACACCTTGCCGATCATCAGCTCCGCACTGCTCAAAGGCGTGGCGATCAACAACTCCATATTGCCGCGCTCTCGTTCGCGCACGATGGCGATGCCCGTAAACAACACCATCGTCATAGTCAGGATCACGCCAATCAGCCCCGGCACGATATTGACCGCCGAGCGCCGCTGCGGATTGTAAAAACTGACAATACTGATCGGCCCGCCCTGCGGCGTACTGATCAGTGGCGCGCGCGTGTCCGGTGTAGCGCTGTCGATCGGAACCTGGGCCAATTGCGCAGCCGCGCTTTGCACCACATTGTCGCTGCCGTCGACCATGACCTGCGCCACCGGCCGCCCGTCGATACGTCGCCGCTCGAAATCCGGTGGCACGGTCACGGCGATGCTGATCTGCCCACGACGCAGCATCGCCACCAACTGCTCCGGCGTATCCGCACTCGCGACGGGTGCGATCACACCCGTCGCCAACATATCCATCACCAGCGCGCGTGAACCGGCGGTGTTGGCCTGATCCGCAATGCCGGCCTCCAGCCCGCGCAGATTCGTGTTAATGGCGTAGCCGAACAGCACCAGCTGGATCACCGGAATGCCGATAATCATTGCCAGGGTGACGCGGTCGCGACTCATCTGCCGCAACTCTTTCACCACGATGGCCCATAGCCGGCGCCAACTCATGCTGCGCGCTCCTGCGGTTCGCGCTTCTCGCGCGTCACCGCGACGAAGACGTCTTCCAGATTCGGCGGTGCTGATTGCATGACGGCTTGCGGATCGACGTTGGCGAGCGCGGTGCGGAGCGGCGTCAGCGCGTCTCCGCTATTCCCATCGCGGATCAACACGCGCAGGGCATGCCCCACTTGTGCAACACCTAGCACTTCCGGCAAATCGACCAACGCCCGCTGTGCGCGACGAGGGTCACTTGAATCGACCACAAAGGTGCGCCCTTCCAGTTTGCCGGTCAGCTCGGTCGGCGTGCCATCCGCCACTAACACGCCGCGATTGAGAATGGCCAGGCGATGGCAGCGCTCCGCTTCATCCATCAAATGCGTGGAAACCAACAGAGTGGTTCCAGCATCAGCCAACTCGAACAGCTTCTCCCAGAAATCGCGACGCGATTCCGGATCGACGGCGCTGGTGGGCTCGTCAAGGAATAGAAGCTCCGGTTCGTGAATCACCGCGCAGGCCAACGCCAGACGTTGCTTTTGACCACCGCTCATGGTGCCAGCCAATTGCCGCTCTCGGTCGCCGAAGTGATATTGCTCGATCAACTCTTTCACACGGGCCGGCGTCCGCGCCTTCGGCACACCCTGCACCGCCGCCATGAACTCCAGGTTCTCGCGAACGCTGAGGTCTTCGAACAGCGAGAACCTCTGCGTCATGTAACCGATGCGGCTGCGCAAAGCTTCCGCCTGTTGCGGAATGTGCAAACCGAGCACGTCGATCTCACCCTCGCTCGGCGTTAGCAAACCGCACAGCATGCGAATAGTGGTGGACTTGCCGGACCCGTTCGGCCCGAGAAAGCCATAGACCTGACGGCTCGACACCTCCAGATTCACGTGATCGACCGCCACCAGCTCGCCAAAGCGCTTGGTCAGGCCGCGCGCCCGGATCGCAACGCCCTGGCCGTTCACACTCACTGGCCAGCCCCTGGATAGTCGGCCCGCACCGGCAGGCCCACCGGCAGATCAGCCGCGTCTGGTCCCAGTGTTACTTCCGCCACATAACTAAGGCGCGCCGCGTCCTCGCCAATCAGCGCGTAGTACGGCGTGAACTCGGGCTCGCTACGAACCAGGCGCACCTTGCCTACATAGATTTTGTCGCGGCCATCCACATGCATACGCAGCGTGTCTCCCACATGCACATGGGCGCGCATCGGCTCTTGCACATAGATGCGCCCATACGGCGCATCGCCTGCGAGCAGTATGGCCAACGGTGCGCCGACGGGTGCCTGATCGCCGAGTTTGTAGGGGATGCTATCGACACGACCCGCACGCGGCGCCACTACATCCAGCTTACCTAGCAGCACCTTCTGCGCCTCGGCCTGCGCTTGCGCGGAGGCAAGCGCCGCTTCGCCTTGCGCAATCTGCTCGGGGCGAGTGCCATGCAGGAGCGCATCGAGGGCGGCGCGTGCCGCGCCCACCTGTCCGTCAGCATTACCTGCGGCGGCGCGTGCGCGATCAAGATCGGCGGCCGCCACATAGTTGTCTTTGCGCAACGGCAGCAAGCGTTCGTAGTAGGCACGCGCATCACGTGCCTGCGCTTGGGCAGCGCCCAAATCCGCACGTGCCTTGGCGATATCTTCCTGGCGCGGTCCTACACGCAATTCCAACAGCGAGGCCTGCTGTTGTTGCGCCTGGGCCAGAGCGGCGGCGAGTTCTGCCTGCGTATGCGTCGGATCCAACTTCAGCAGCGGCTGCCCGGCGACGACTTGTTCGCCCTCACGCACACTGACCGCCACCACGCGCTCGGCGGCCGGCGCGGGCAGGCTGATGCGGTCGTATTCCAAGGTCCCCAGCGCCTGCGGAGGTGCTTTTGAGCAAGCGGCAAGTGTCGCGATACAAGTCAGCAACAAGATGCGAGTTACAGCACGTACGTTGCCTATCATGGGGAGCCTCCCGAGTCGCTCACGCCGACACCGTCCTTCAGCAGCGCCAGCGTGTGCGTAAGCATGGCCTGCGGCCCGAGGTCGTCAGCCTGAAACACACGCCGCCAGATCGGCGCACCCGCGGCGGGGAACAGGGTCAGCCCCACCATCGAGACCACCAGCAAGCGGGGATCGAGCGCTGGATTCAGACGACCGGCTGCCTGCGCGGCGGCGAATCGCCGCGCCAGCATCTGCGGCAAGCTGGGAATGAGTTGATTGAACAACACCTCGCGCAACTCACCGCCCTCGCACAACACTTCGCGCACCCACAGCGGCGGCAACCACGGATGCCGCGCCACCACTTCACCGATTCCCTGCACAAAACCCGCGACCAGCACCGCAGGATCGTCACCCGCCTGCGCCAGATGCTCACGCATCGGCAGCAATGCTGGCAGCAGGCGCTCTTCGATCAGCGCCTGCTTCAACTGCGCTTTGTCGCCGAAGTAGTAATGCAGCATCGCCGGCGTCACCTCCGCATCGGTCGCGATAGCGCGCAACGAAGTCGCGCCGATGCCATCGCGGGCAAAGCGCGCGATGGCGACATCCAGCAGATGCGCACGCAGATCGCGCTCATCGCCACTGGGTCGGCCCGCGCTGCGTCGACGGGGGGCTGATGGGGCTTTGGATTTGGCCATGGCCTTAAATTAATTAAATGATTAATTATATGCAAGTCCTCCATACCCCCGCAGGCACGACGGGGCGCCTCCCGGTAGCCCTCGCCCCTGCCGCGCGTTACTCTCGCGCGCCTATGACTGAGCTCAATCAGCGCGACTTCGCGCTCGACCCCGAAGACAACGCCCGCCTCGCCAACCTCTGCGGCCCGTTCGACGAACACCTGCGCCAGATCGAACTGCGCCTCGGCGTGGAAATCGACCATCGCGGCAACCTGTTCCAGGTGATCGGCGAAGACGCTGCCGCCAAGTCCGCAGAGAAAGTGCTGCGCGCGCTCTACGCCGGCACCGGGAACGAATCGCTCACCGGCGCCAAGATCAACCTGCACCTGGCCGACTCCGGCATCGACGCGATCACCGCGGATGCGGCCGAAGGCGCGCAGGAAGTGTTAATCAAGGTCAAGCGTGGCGTGATTAAAGGTCGCGGCCCCAACCAGGCGCGCTACCTGCACGCGATCACCACGCACGACATCAACTTCGGTGTCGGCCCGGCCGGTACCGGCAAGACTTACCTAGCGGTTGCCAGCGCGGTGGAGGCACTGGAAGCCAACCGCGTGCAACGTCTGCTGCTGGTGCGCCCCGCGGTTGAAGCCGGTGAAAAACTCGGCTTCCTGCCCGGCGACCTGTCACAGAAGGTCGACCCTTATCTGCGCCCGCTGTACGACGCGCTGTATGAAATGCTCGGCTTCGAAAAAGTGGCCAAGCTGATCGAGCGCAACGTGATCGAGATTGCGCCGCTCGCCTATATGCGCGGTCGCACGCTCAACGACTCCTACGTGATTCTCGACGAGGCGCAGAACACCACTGTCGAGCAGATGAAGATGTTCCTGACCCGCATCGGCTTTGGCTCGGTGGCGGTGATCACTGGCGACGTCAGCCAGATCGACTTGCCTCGCCATGTTCGCTCGGGCCTGCGCCACGCCATCGAAGTGCTGCGTGGCGTGGACGGCATCAGCTTCACCTTCTTCACCTCGCGCGACGTGGTGCGCCACCCGCTGGTAGCCAAGATCGTGCGTGCCTACGAGGCGTTCGAGGCGAAGAACGAGGAGCCAAAGTGAGCCCTGCCCGCAAGGCAGCGCCCGGCAAGCCCGCTCCGGGTTTGCAGCTCTCGGTAGGCTATGCGGTGGCGCGCACCGGCGTGCCCTCCTCCGCCAGCTTCCGCCAATGGGCCGAAGCCGCTCTGCGCGGCGCGCGCCGACGCAGGGCGACGGAGCTGTCGATCCGCATCGTCGATACCGATGAAGGCCGCGCCCTCAACCGCGACTATCGCGGCAAGGACTACGCCACCAACGTGCTCTCGTTTCCGGCCGAACTGCCGCCGGGCATCAACCTGCCGCTAATCGGCGACCTCGCCATCTGCGCCCCGGTGGTGGCCCGCGAAGCCGCCGAACAGGGCAAGCGTCCGCGCGACCACTGGGCACATATGACGGTGCACGGCGTGCTCCATCTGCTCGGCTACGACCACATCGACAACGCCGAAGCCGAGGCCATGGAGGCCCTGGAAACCCGCATCCTGGCAGGGCTGGGCGTCACCGACCCCTACGCCTGAGCGGGCTTGAGCTCTGAATTGTCACGAATTTTCAGCTAGACTGGGGTTTCCGCCCGCGTTTGGGCTGCACTTACAAGAGTAATGAACGACGACCCTGGCAGTACCAACGGCCCGGCCCACCGCAAGTGGTGGGATCGACTGGGCCATTTGTTTTCCGGCGAGCCGCGCAATCGCGAAGAGCTGATTGAAGAGCTGCGCTCCGCCCAGGCCAACGGCCTGATGTCGAACGACACCCTCACCATGGTCGAGGGCGCTATCAAGGTCACCGAGCTGAGCGTGGACGATGTCATGGTCCCGCGCGCCCAGATCGTGATGCTTTCCGCCGACGCCCCACTGAGCGAGATCCTCGCCACCGTGGTCGAATCCGGCCACTCACGCTTCCCCGTGCACGGCGATGACAAGGACGAGATCCTCGGCATTCTGCTGGCCAAGGATTTGCTGAAGTTCGTCGGCGACGGCGACAGTTTTAGCATTGCCACTATCTTGCGCCCTGCCGTGCTGATTCCGGAGGCTATGCGCCTCAATGTGCTGCTGGCGGAGTTCCGCCACACGCGCAACCACATGGCATTGGTGGTGGACGAATATGGTGGCGTTGCCGGCCTCATCACCATCGAAGACGTACTGGAACAGATCGTCGGCGAGATCGACGACGAGCATGACGACGAGGAAGAGCCCCAGCTGATGCACGAGCAGGCTGGCGGCGGCTGGCTGGTGAGCGCACTTACCCCGATCGCCGACTTCAACGAAGAGGCCGGCGCCTCGTTCTCCGACGAGGAGTTCGACACCGTAGGCGGCATGACCACCTCGGAGTTCGGCCATCTGCCTGAAGTGGGCGAGGAAATCGCCATCGGCGGCTACCTGTTCCACGTCACCGAGGCGGATGATCGTCGCGTGCAGCAGTTCCGCGTCACCCGGCCTGCGGAAGATTGAACCTCACCTCCGTCGCCTGCGCTGTCGCGACGGAGGCCACTCCTGCAAAATGGCCGGACGCCCTGAACCGGAACGCCCGCTGATGAGCCTGACTGCTCGCATCCTCCTGTTGCTCGCCTTGCTGCTGGCCGCGCTGCCGTCAGCCCAAGCCGGCGTGGCGAACGCACCAGGCGCGAATCTCGAAGTCTCGTTGATCACCTACGGCCCTGGCGAAACCTATTGGGAGCGCTTCGGCCACGACGCCATCGAACTGCGCGACTCCGTCGGCGGCGAGGCGATCAACTTCAACTACGGCGTATTCGATTTCGACGAGCGCGGATTCCTGTTCAACTTCGCGCGCGGCCGCATGCATTACCTGATGGATGCCGCACCCACCGAGATGGATCAGCGCTACTACGTTGAATCCGGCCGTTCGGTAACGCGTCAATCGCTGGCGCTCACCGCTGAACAGGCGTCCGCGCTACGCGATTTCCTGTTGTGGAATCTGCGCCCGGAGAACGTGCGCTACGACTACGACTACTACGCCGACAACTGCACCACGCGCGTGCGCGACGCATTGAATCGCGCCCTCGGCGGCATCCTGCAGAAGCAACTCGAAGCGCGCTCCGGCGGCATGACTTATCGTCAGCAGACCGCCCGACTGATGAGCGCGCAGCCGTGGCTGATGCTGATCCTCGATCTCGGCCTCGGCCCGTATGCCGACCAGCCCCTCAACGCCTGGCAGGAAAGCTTCCTACCCATGGTGCTTGAGCACGAACTCGCCCACACGCAAGTCAGCGATGGCCAGGGCGGCATGCGACCGCTGGCGCAGGACGGTCAATTGATCTCGCCCAACCGCCTCGCCGTACCACCAGACCAGGCTCCCGACCTACGCTTACCATTGGCGCTCGCCGGTCTGGTGTTCGCCGCCCTGCTCGTACTCGCCGCCCGCTTCTGGCCCATCGGCCTCGCCCTGCTCGGCTCCGCTTATCTCATCGCCGCCGGTATCGTCGGTGTGCTGCTGCTGGTGCTGTGGACCCTCACCACCCACCACTCCGCCTGGGCCAACGCCAACCTGCTGCTATTCAACCCACTGGCTTTTGCCCTGCTGCCTACCCTCTGGCGCACCCGTCGCGGCATGGCCGCTTCGCGCTGGGCCGACAAGATCATCGTGCTGCAACTGCTGGCATTGGTCGTTGCGGTGCTATTGCATCTGCTGCCAGGGGTGGTGCAACAGAATCAGCCGTGGCTGCTGTTTGCGTTGCCGTGCTGGCTGGCGTTGTCGTGGTCGCTGCGGCGGGGGCTACGCAAACTCTATACGTAGATCCGCCGGAAAGCCCAAAGCAATTTCAACAGGCGCGACCTTCGAATACCTCTTACCCAGCCAGTTCATTTATTGAATCGCCGTAGGACTGCCTTGTCCACTTGACTGCTGATCTATAGCGAGTCGCTGCTGCATTGCGCCTCCCAGCGACTCGGCGAAACTTGCCGTCATATGCTGCGAATCGCGGAAGACAATTCTTCCCTGCAACTCGGCCCTGCACACTCCCTCAGGACAGACCAAATCGTTCAAATCCATGGCAGTGGCGTTCCCATAGCGGGAAGCAACCTGTTGCAGCCAATGAAAGACCATATCTGAGTGCGCGTTGTTCAAAGGTGCGCTGCAAGTCCGCAAAGAGCTTAGCCACTTGGGTCGCCCTTGATTCTCTGCGAGGCAATCAGGCCCGTCAAAAGGCAGGCTAGGCGTGCCTCGCAGCACATAGACATGCCCCGAAGCAGGACTGATGACATTCATTACCCTGGTAGAACCATCGATCCACTGCGATTCCGTAAATCCATTTGCCTCGGCCGATCCAAGCAAGACCACGTCCGGTTTGATCGCAGCAACCCGAGAAAGCGACGCGGCGCGCCAGGCTGCGCATTCAGTGTATTCGCGCCCAATCCGACCATAAAAGAAGGGCTCGTCCACCATCGGACATGCAGACTTAGTCAGAACCAGCAGACGCCAACCGGGCCGGTCGAAAGCTGTCGCGACCGCAGGGAACCATTGCCCCGCAATGCTATCCCCCATCAATACCGCCGTATGTTTGGCGTCTTCAGCGCCAAAAGCGCAGATATTCACCCGACTGCTTTGATACCAATCGTCACACCCTTGCGAATAGATGATGGGCGCGTCCATATGCGCCCTTGTAAATCGCTGCGTCTCGGGGCTCCTCATCTGATCAAACGCCTGATTAAACCAGTGAATGGAGGCCACGTTGGCGACGACCATAATCGCTACGGCCCCTATCAATGCTGCCCGCCGATGGGTCAGCCAACCTGATTGGTGGCGAATCGGCGCCTCGATCACTACATAAGAAGCGATAGCCAACACGAGCGAGACAAGCACCTCAGCAGCTCGATAGGCGGGGCTGTTGATGCCGAATGCAAAGCGTCCAAGAAGAAGCACCGGCCAATGCCACAAATACCAGGAGTAGGAAATCTTCCCAATCATCTGCATAGGCTGCCAGGACAGTAGCCTCGAGACCCCGCTCATGGGCCGACCATATCCGGCGGCCAAAACACAACCCGCCCCTATGGTCGGCAAGAAGGCCCACCACCCTGGATAAGACACGTTGGCACTGAGCAATAGCCCCGCACCAACGATAAGCGCCAAGCCGAGCCAACCTGCCAGATGCAGCCCTTTGTATTCAACATCGTTCGTACGGGATCCGATGTTGTTGTTGCCATCTCTTTGGAACTGCAGCCACACAAGTGCCCCAAGCGAAAACTGCCACGCGCGCATCGGCATCATGTAAAAAGCCAGTTGCGGGGACGTCTGAGTAAGCACCACACATGACGCGAAACTGGCGAGCAAAATAATGAGCATCGCCCATTTCAGGCGCGTAAAAGCTTTGCCGCCATTTCTCCCGACAAAAATTGCAAGCAACAAGGCCGGCCATAACAGATAAAACTGCTCCTCAACACCCAGGGACCAAGTGTGAAGAAACAAATTGGACTCACTTCCGGGAGAAAAATAATCAAGCTTGGCCAGCGCGAAATGGACATTACTCAGCCAGATTGCCGCCATTGCAGATGCGCTTGCCTGCCCACGCTGCTCGACTGGAGCTAACAGCTGCGCCGCCAGAAGACAGGTCACCAACAACATGACCAGAAGCGCCGGCAAAAGCCTGCGCAAGCGCCTCACATAGAAGGCCAGGAAATCGAGGCGATTGCTGCCGGCCATTTCCTGCACGAGTAACCCCGTGATCAGGTACCCGGAAAGGACAAAGAACACGTCCACTCCAACGAAGCCACCTGTGAGCCAGGGCACTCCGGCGTGTGCTGCCACCACTAAAAGAATGGCTACAGCACGAAGTCCTTCGATATCGCCACGAAAACCCAATCGATATTCTTTCGTCCCCATCGACCGACCATGCCCCTGTGTTCTCGATCTGCCAAGATTGAATCTTATCCTGTCCACTATCGGCGCAACTGGCAGGGCATCACAACGCTGCCCCAGCCTAAATGCCATCCAGACGGACGCTAGGCTTCCTCTGATTGCCCTTGGCCGCCTGAAAACGGCATCATTCCGCCATGTCGCTGCCTAACCCATCCGCCTCGCCAGTCCCATCCGCCGCAACCGGCATGGTTGTCAACTGCGTTGCGTACAACAAACGCGACGGCAATCGCATCGGCGACATCACGCTGGATGCCATCAGTGATGTGCTGAAAGAACCGGACACCTTCGTGTGGGTCGGCCTGCACGAACCCGACGAATCGCTGTTGCTGAAATTGCAGGAAGAGTTCGATCTGCACGATCTTGCGATCGAGGATGCGCAGCATGCGCACCAGCGCACCAAGATCGAGACCTATGGTGACTCGCTGTTCATCGTGGTGCAGACGGCGCAACTGGTGAATGGCCATATCGCCTTCGGTGAAACGCATATCTTCCTCGGCCCGCGCTATCTGGTCACTGTGCGCCACGGCGCATCGCTGTCGTATGCGCCAGCACGGCGTGCCTGCGAGCACACGCCCGACTTGCTTGCCATAGGCCCCAGTTACGGTCTCTATGGCGTGCTCGACTTTATCGTCGACAACCTGTTGCCGATCGTGCGTGAGTTCCGCGAAGAACTGCAGGAACTCGAGAAGGACATTTTCGCCGACACCTTCAACCGCGGCACGGTGCGACGCCTGTACGACATGCAGCGCGACCTGATGACCTTGCGCCTGGCTGCCGCGCCGCTGCAGGACATCATCAGCCAGCTGGTGCGCATGCATCCGCATCTTATCCAGGACGAGCTGCGCGCCTATTTCCGCGATGTCTATGATCACGTGTTCCGCGTCAACGAATCCATCAGTGCCATGCGCGAAATGCTAGCTGCGGCGATCAGCGTCAACCTCTCCCTGGTGACCTTCAACCAGAACGAAGTAATGAAGAAGCTCGCCGGCTGGGCCGCCATGCTGGCAGCACCTACCTTGCTGACCAGCTGGTATGGCATGAACTTCACTCATATGCCGGAGCTCAGCCAGCCCTGGGCTTACCCCGTGATCATTATCGTGGTGATCAGCGTCGTCGCGGGCATCTTCCTCGGCTTGAAACGTGCCAAGTGGTTCTGAACATCTCGCGATAGACAAAAGAAAACGGCGCCTCAAGGGCGCCGTTTTCTCATGCAGGCCAGCTTACTTGCCGGCTTTCTTGTCTGCGTCCTTAGCCGTCCACTGCTTGAGCCAGGCATTCACCGTCTCGTGCCACTGCACACTGTTCTGCGGCTTCAGTACCCAGTGATTCTCGTCCGGGAAATGCAACAGCTGGCTCGGGATGCCACGACGCTGCAGCGCAGTGAACGCGCCCAGACCCTGCGTATCCGGAATACGGAAATCCTTGGCGCTATGGACGACCAGCATCGGCACGCGCCAGTCCTTCACATGGTTGACCGGATTGAACTTCTCGTAGTTCTGCGGATGGTCGTACTGCGTGCCACCGTTTTCCTTTTCTTCGAACCACAGCTCTTCGGTGTCGTAGTACATGGCGCGCGCATCAAACACACCGTCGTGATCCACCAGGCACTTCCACGGCTCGTTCCACACGCCGGCGATCCAATACACCATGTAGCCACCGTAGCTGGCGCCCAGCGCGCAGGCGCGATCGCCATCCAGGAAGCTGTACTTACCCAGCGCAGCCTTCCAGCCGGCCTTCAGGTCATCCAGCGGCTTACCGCCCCAGTCGCCCGAGATGGAATCTGTGAATGCCTGGCCATAGCCAGTAGAACCATGAAAGTTGATGGTGACGACCGCGAAACCCTGGCCGGCATAGGTCTGCGGATTCCAGCGGTAACTCCATCCATTGTTCATTGCACCCTGCGGACCACCGTGGATGATGAAGGCCACTGGGTACTTCTTGCCGGACTTGTAACCCACCGGCTTGACCACGTAGCCCTGAACCGTCTCGTTATTCCAGCCCTTGAAGGTGAAGAACTCGGCATCGCCGGTCTGCGCATTCTTCAGGCGCTGCTCGTTGTAGTGCGTGACCTGCTTGAGGCCCTTGCCGCGCAGATCGGTCACATACAGATCGGCCGGACGCTTGAGATCGTCGCGCTCCACCAGCAAGCGCGACTTGCCCAGCGCATAGCCGCCCACCGCGCCGCTGGTTACCAGCGTATCCACCTTGCCGCTCGCAACATAGATGGCAAACAAGGGATGCTGGCCGTTGTCGTCGGCAGTTGCATACAAGGTCTTGCCGTCGTCGGAAATCTTCAGGGCGCCGGCGGAGCGATCCCAGCTCGGGGCCACCTCGCGCTTCTGCCCGCTGTCGAGATCCAGCGCCATGATGCCGAAACGATCCGCCTCGGAACCCGGCTCCTTCATAGCCAGGTAGTACAGCGTTTTGCCATCAGGCGAAGGCACCGGGGACGCGTCCCAGGCAAGGTTGGCCACCGTGAGATTCCTGGGCGCGGCGGAGCCATCCGCCGGCACGCTGAACACATCAAAATTGGTCGACCACGGCTCGGTCTTGCCAGCGATACGCGCGTCGAAATAGACCGTGCGGCCATCCGGCGAGAAAGCGAACTCGTCGTCGCCACCGAACGGCTTGCTGGGCACGTCACCATCGATACCGCGACTCAACAGGCGAGGATGCTCGTCGCCACCGCTCAGGTCGGTGATGTAGAGCTGCGCGCGGCGGCCATCGGCCCAGGTATCCCAATGGCGCACAAACAGCTTGTTGTAGACGGTGCCGGTCGACTTGTCCGCTTCGCGGCCGTCGAGGCGCTCCTTGGTGCAGGCGAGGTCGGCGCAATCGGTAAACACGTCGAAGGTCAACAATGCCTGCTTGCCGTCCGGCGAAAGCCTGAAGCCGTTGACGTCGATCGGCGCATGGGTGATCTGGCTGGAGGTAGCGGCCGTCTTGCCCAACAAACCCGACGCCGGCTTGTTCGAACCCCAGTGCCACAGCTGCGACACACCGTCCTTCGCCGCCAGATAGTAGACGGAGCCATCCTCCGCCCAGCGCGGCGAAGAACCCTTCTCAACGATCTTGACCGGCTTGCTGCCCGTCTGCTGCAGATCCAGCACATAAATCGACGTAACGCCCTTATTGGCGGCGTAGTCGGTACTGCGCACGGTGTACAGCGCATAGCGCCCATCCGGCGACAGCTGCGGATCGCCAACGCGATCCATCATCACCAGATCGCGGATGGTGAATGGGTGCGGCGCGTGGTTCTCGACCTCGGCCGCGACCACGGGGGCGGTCGCCAGCGCGAGCGCCAGCGCGACAAACAGGGGCTTCATAAGCGGGATTCCCTTGGCGTTGCGAAAGGCATGACGGTAAGTGCCCATGCCGCGAGACGCAAGGAATAACGCAGCAAGCCCGCGGCGCTTTCGGTCCGGCGGCCATCGCTATACTCAGCGTTTTTGTGCCCTTGCGCCCATGACCGATACCGCCACGCTCGCCGCGACAACCGCAGCCACCGACCACCCCGACGAGCTGTTCGGCCATCCCAAAGGCCTGTACGTGTGCTTCTTCACCGAGATGTGGGAGCGCTTTTCGTTCTACGGCATGAAGGCGCTGCTGGCGCTGTACTTGATCAAACACCACGGTTTCAGCGACGCGGAAAGCCTGTCGGTGCTCGGTGCTTACGGCGGCCTGGTCTATGCCACGCCTGTGCTGGGCGGCCTGCTGGCGGACCGCTATCTGGGCATGCGCAAAGCCGTCGTGCTTGGCGGCGTACTACTCTGCCTCGGCCATCTCGGCATGGCCGTCGAGGGACATGCCGCAACCATCGGAGCGGACGGCGTCGTACATCGCGACCTGTTCGCGCTGAGCGTGTTCTATCTGTCGCTCGCCCTGATCATCAGCGGTGTCGGCTTCCTCAAACCGAACATCTCCACCGTCGTCGGCAAGCTGTATCCGGAGGGCGATCCGCGCCTCGATTCCGGCTTTACCTTGTTTTATGCCGGCATCAATGTCGGCGCGTTGTTCTCCGCCCTGATCTGCGGCTACCTCGGTGATCGCTTCGGCTGGGGCTATGGCTTCGGCGCTGCCGGCATCGGCATGCTCGCCGGACTGACTGTCTTCCTCACCGGCCAGAAATATCTGCAAGGCCACGCAGAACCGCCGAACCCGGAAGCGCTGCGTCGGCGCCTGCTCGGACCACTGAATGTGGAGTGGACCATCTACCTCTGCGCCGCGCTGGCGTTGCCTGTGTTGTGGGCACTGATGCAACTTGGCAGCGCCGTGCTGTGGTTGCAGTTGCTGACCATGGCCGTGTGGCTCGGCTGGCTCGGCTGGTATGTCACCGCGCGCTGCAATCCCGTACAGCGACAACAGATGCTCGCTTGCGTGTTCTTCGTGGCGATCTGCCTGCTGTTCTTCGCACTGTACGAGCAGACCTACGGTTCATGGGTCCTGTTCAACGACCGCATGCTCACCAAAGATCTGTTTCCCTCGCTGGTGATCCGCGAAGGCCATCTGGTACCGTGGTCGATACTCCCACTGCTGCTCAGCCCCTTCGTTGTCGCCGCAGCCTTGCGCATGCGATCTGGCCTGATGCCCACACTTCTGCTCGGCGGCCTTACCCTGCTTGGCACCGTGCTGATCATTCGCGACTGCGTGGTACTACCGCAAAGCGCCAGCTCACTCACCTACCTCGGCGCACTCTTCATCGTGCTGCTCTCGCCGATCATGGCGTGGTTGTGGCCTTTTCTCGAGCGCTATGGGATGAACCCGTCCAAGCCGGTGAAAAGTGCGATCGGGCTTGCCTTCGCGGGTCTCGCCTTTCTGCCGTTGATTGCGGGTAATCAAACGGTGGGTGCGGACGGCCTTGGCAGCGTGTGGTGGATCGTGCTGGCCTATCTGCTGATCGAAATCGGTGAGGTTGCGCTATCGCCCATCGGCTTGTCGGCCGTGACACAACTCTCGGTGCCGCAGGTTGCAGGTTTGATGATGGGAGCCTGGTGGCTGGGGACATCCTTCTCAGAGCAGCTCGCTTCTATCTTCGGCAAGTTCGCGGCACTGGATATACCGGCCGATGGGAAGATCGATATGGCCGTGGCGCAGGCAAAGTATGGGGAGCTGTTTCAGCATATGGTCTGGCTGGGGCTGGGAGCTGCCGTGCTTGCGCTGGTTTTGACGCCGGTGGTCAGGCGGTGGATGCATGGGGTGAGGTGAGACCGGCAAACGCCGAGCCCAGATTTGGCCTGGAGCGTGCTTCGCATCACGAAATCCTATGGCACCCTGAGCTCGATTCGCCAAGCCGCCCCCCTCTTCATTCGTTGGTACAAAACATGCCTTTCCCTTGATGGTACATACAGGGGACTGACATGTTGCGCCAACGCCTTGCTAAGGGCTTCACTCTGATCGAGCTGATGATCGTCGTGGCGATCATTGCCATTCTTGCAGCTATTGCCATACCAGCCTATCAGGACTATGTGGTCCGCTCACAGGTTGCAGAAGGCATGGTCCTTTCATCGGGCGCCAAGGCGGCCGTCTGGGATTTCTTCTCCAATACCGGTCGCTATCCGCCGAACAATCAATCTGCCGGATTGGCTACCAAATTGGCAATCAAAAGCAATTACGTTTCCAGCGTCGATGCTACCGGCGGCGTGATCGTGGTCGCATTCCAAGGACCTAAAGCGAATACCAACATCAGTCAACAGTTACTAAAACTGTCTCCGACGAGCCATGCGGGCAGCATCTCCTGGACCTGCACACCCAGCACGCTGGCCAGCAAGTATTTGCCTACAGCATGCCGATAATTTTGAGTTGAATTACCGCAGCGAGCGAGCAAGTGACCAAATTGGTCACTTAAAGACCGCTTGCGACACACCATGAGTATGCCGTAAGGATCACGTTTCCAATACTCGGACGACCACTCTCACAAATCTTGTAGGCTTTCGTGACCATGTGCACAATCGTGAAGCCTGTCGCTGTGAGGCAATATGAAAGCGGTTGTCGTGGCATACATGCTGCTTAAACTTCCGCGAGCTTCCTGGTCGTTCCTGACCGCGATTGTGGGGTCCGATCCCGCCTAGGGGGATTCGGGACCGGGGCTCAGGGGGCAATTCAACGGTTAGCTAACCAAAATACAGAGGACCACCATGAAGAAGAACATCCAGAAAGGCTTCACCCTGATCGAGTTGATGATCGTCGTGGCGATCATCGCGATCCTGGCCGCCATCGCCATTCCGGCTTACCAGGACTATGTGATTCGTGCGCAGGTGTCTGAAGGTTCCGTGCTGTCCGATGGCGCCAAGACTGCCATCTCTGAGTTCTACAACAACAAAGGGTATTTCCCGACCATCAACTCATCTGCGGGTCTTGCCACTGCGACCCAGATTGTTGGTAAGTACGTAACCCAGGTCGATGCCTCGAGCGGCATCATCAAGGCGACATTCGGTAATCAGGCGAATAGCAAGATCAGCACAAAGGTCCTGGCATTTTCGGCGATTACCGGCGCGGGCAGCATTTCCTGGAATTGCAAGTCCACCAATGGCAGCACCAACGTCGACCCGAAGTACCTACCGACTGCTTGCCGCTAATAGTTGCTTAGCTTCCGCATGATCCGAAGGGCCGCCTTGCGCGGCCCTTCTTTTTCGAGGTTGTGAATGTGTTACCGCGCTCGCTGCCCATCTTGCTCCTTATGGCCGGAATGATCGCACTTGCATCATGGGCCTACTTGCCCGGCCTGCATGGCGATTTCCTGTTCGATGACTACATCAACCTGCCTGCACTGGGCGCGGATGGGCCAATCTCCCACTGGGCTACCTTCTGGCGTTATGTAACCTCAGGCCAGGCTGATCCGACGGGCCGCCCTTTGGCGCTTTTGAGCTTTCTACTCGACGCGCACGATTGGCCTGCTGCCCCCTACCCCTTCAAGCGCACTAATCTGCTGCTGCATCTGCTGAACGGCACCTTGCTTGCTGGGCTACTCTATCGATTGGGTCAATTGCGTTTCGAGCCATTCCTCAAGCAAAAGAGCCACACCGATACACAACGCATCGCGACGGCTGCCGTACTGGGTGCAGCCTTTTGGCTTCTACATCCTTTATTTGTTTCAACCACCCTATACATCGTGCAGCGCGAGGCCATGCTGCCGACCACCTTTACCTTACTGGGTCTGCTTCTGTGGCTGCATGGCCGCTCCATCATATTAAGAGGACAGCGATATCTGGGCCTTGCCTGGATAATCATTGGTCTTTGTGGCGGAACTCTGCTTGGCATGCTGAGCAAAGCCAACGGCATCCTCTTGCCCGCGCTAGCTTTATTGATCGAGCACGTAATACTACAGGCGCCGGGGAACGCCAACCTACAACGCCCACACGGCAGCACTCGCGAGCAATCGTTGATCAGCGATGACCCCTCGCAGGACTCAGCACAGCAGCTACGGTTCTATCGCCACGCTATGTTGCCACTCGCATGGTTTCCGACCGTGCTCATTGCAGGCTATTTGGTATACGCGGGCTGGTACGGCTTCACACAGGACATCTCAGCAGTCCGATCCTGGACATTAGGGCAACGACTGCTGACTGAGCCGCGCATCCTGGTGGATTACCTCAAGCTGCTTTGGTTCCCACGCCCTTTCACAGCAGGTCTGTTCAACGATCAAATCCGTGCTTCAACCTCAATATGGGCGCCAGCAACAACGCTGCCTTCATTACTCGCGATCTCTACACTGATTGCCGGCGCATGGCTATATCGCCAGCGCTGGCCGATAGTAGCCGTAGCTGTGCTGTTCTATTTCGTTGGGCAGTCCATGGAATCCAGCACGATTGCGCTGGAGCTCTATTTTGAGCATCGCAATTATCTACCAGCGGCACTGATGTTCTGGCCATTGGCGCTATGGCTATGCAGCGTCAAGCAATCTACTCCTTACTCACCAGCCTTACTCACACATCCCACCTCAAACATTCAGCGCTGGCTGAAAATTGCCCTGGCGACCGTACTATTGATCTGTCTCGCCACCATGACGCATGCCAGCTCCGAGCTATGGGGCAACGGTCATGACCAGGCCCTACTATGGGCCGCGCTCAATCCAGATTCGCCACGCGCACAGGCCAGCGCCGCTATGGCCGAAACCAATGCAGGTCATCCCGAACGGGCCGTCGCACGTCTTCGCCCCTTACTAGCAACACAGCCGGACCAAATCCAGCTTGCGCTGAACCTATTTTCCGCAGCTTGCCTGACGGGTCATGTGGATGTTGACACGCTGGATGCCACCACTAGCGCCCTGCGTACTACTCGCGATACTGGCAGCCTGCTGACTAGCTGGTTCGAACGAGCGATCGATCAGTCCAGCCAACCGGCCTGTCCTGAGCTGACTTTGACAACGGCTACCCGGATGCTGGAAGCCACGCTATCCAACCCGAACCTCGTCAAGCTACCCGGGCGGAGACAGGATCTCTATTTCTTGCAAGGAAGAATTGCTCTTAAGCAAGGTGATGCAGACATCGCTTTGGCCGATTTCAATCGCGCACTCGATCAACAGGTACGTGCGCCTGCCGCATTGCGCCAAGCCGCCCTACTCGGAGCCTCAGGCTACCCAAGTCAAGGGCTGGCTCATCTCGACCATTACGAAGCCAATCATCAACATGAAGACCGGCCCGGCCTTGGCATGCCTCGCATCCATGCCTGGGTACTTCAGCACCAACAATACTGGGAGAATGAGTTGATACGGCTACGCAATACACTTCTCACTGACGAACGCGCAAAGAACCCATCTGCGAAATGACCCTGACTGGACGACTCAGAATTTCTGGCTGGTGGCTAACCCTTGTAGCCATCACAGTCACGGCACTCATTTACTGGCCAGGGCTGTCAGGAGCGTATCTGTTCGACGACTACCCTAATATCGTCGATAACCACGGAGTCCAACCCTCGGACGCAAGTCTCCCTTCGCTAGTAGGCGCCGCACTTTCTTCGCCTGCCAGCGAATTCAAACGACCACTTTCCTCGCTGAGCTTCGCGGCGAACTACCTAACAACCGGACTTGATCCATTCTGGATGAAGTTGACCAACCTGGTCATTCATCTCATCAATGGATTGCTGGTATTTATTCTGGCCCGACGACTACTCGCGACAGCCCCTTCATCCATAGAAACCAACTCCTCTGGCAGCGCACTTGAAGCTGTTCAAAAAAGGAACTCATCACGCCAGAGCAGTATTACTGCGGCTCTGATCGCTGCAGGGTGGCTATTTTTGCCGATCAATCTCACCAGCGTGCTGTACGTGGTCCAACGCATGGAGAGCTTGGCGAATCTGTTCGTATTGCTAGGGCTACTGGGCTACGTAACAGGGCGCCAGCGCATGCTTGCGGGCGCTGGTCGCCCAGGATTCTGGCTATGTGTAACTAGCGTCATCGTACCAACAGCAACCGGCTTGTTGGCCAAAGAAACGGCAGTGATGCTTCCGCTCTATGCGCTGCTGACCGAATGGATATTGTTCCGCTTCAATCTCCCCCATCAGCAACCAGAGAATTGCCACCGCAAAGATCTGCGTATCGTCACATTGTTTGTGATTGCGCTGATTCTGCCGTTGATCGTTGGCCTGATATGGCTGCTACCAGGACTAGTGAGACCCGAGGCCTGGGCTGGCCGCAGCTTCACGCTGAGCACCCGCCTGCTCAGCGAAGCCAGGATTGTCGTCGACTACATCGGCTGGACGCTCGTTCCGACGCCGCAAGTATTGTCGTTCTATCACGATGACTTCCGCGTCTCGACTAGTTTGCTGACTCCATGGACCACATTGGCGAGCCTCATTGCTCTCATTGGTCTTGCCGCATTGGTTTTCTGGTGGCGTGCACGTCAGCCTGTCGCAGCGCTAGGCATCGCACTGTTCCTTGCCGGTCAGCTGTTAACTGCGACCATCCTGCCATTGGAACTCATTTACGAGCATCGCAATTACTTTGCCAGCCTAGGCCTGCTATTAACACTTGTACCGCTACTAGCGGCGGTCCCACCTGAAAGAACGATCCTGGCAGCAACAAGCGCTAGCGATGCAACCTCATCGAATGAAACAGCTCCCATTCTGGTCCTACCACGCCAGGCATTGCTTGTTTGCCTGACATTGTTGTGGATCGCCATGACGGCCTTGACTGCACAGTCATGGAGCAACCCTCTAGCTCTGGCGCAGGAACTCGCCGCACGCGCCCCTCATTCACCTCGAGCCCAATACGAACTTGGTCGCACCTACATCATCTATTCGCACTACGACCCCGCATCACCATTTACGCAACTGGCCTATGCACCGCTGGAGCGAGCCATCGCGCTGCCCGGATCATCCATCCTTCCGCAGCAGGCCCTTATCTTCATGAACTCCCACATGCATCTCCCCGTGAAAGACTCATGGTGGAACTCAATGATCGGTCAGCTCAAGAATCTTCGCCCGGGCGTGCAAGATGAGAGTTCGCTCGCTGCGCTGGTCCAATGTGTGCGCGAACATCGATGTGATCTACCAAGGGAACGCATGCTTGAAGCGCTCACCGCCGCCGTTTCTCACCCAAACCCCAGTGCACGCTTGCTGTCCACCTACGCCGACTATGCTTGGAACGTCCTCAACGACTACCCTTTTGGCTTAAGCCTGACCCAGCAAGCAATCACTTCGAATCCAAGCGAACCCGCTTATAGAATTACAGAAATCAGGATGCTGATTGCGACCGGCCGCAACGACCAAGCCAACCAGGCTCTGGAACAATTAGCTCACCTGAATCTTGGTGGCCGACTAAACAATACGCTTCAAGAACTCCATACCCAGCTGGATAGACGATGAGCGCCCCCTCGCCCCAAGTCACAATCGAGCGCGCGTGCCATGCCAAGGCAACTGCCGCTTCAGGCTTGCGATATCCGGGCAATAACCGATTATTCTTTATGTATCCAGCCGCTGAGCACCCCACCTGATCGCCTGTGGACTAGACCATTATGAAAGCAGTCATCCTCGCCGGTGGCCTGGGAACCAGGATCAGCGAAGAAACTATCATTCGGCCCAAACCGATGATCGACATCGGTGGGAACCCCGTGCTTTGGCACATTCTTAAGATCTACTCGCAGCATGGAATCAACGATTTCATCATTTGCCTTGGCTACAAGGGCTATATGGTGAAGGAATATTTCGCTAACTATTTTCTGCACACCTCCGACGTCACCTTCGATCTGGCGAGCAACCACATGGAGGTGCACCATCGGCACGCGGAACCCTGGCGAGTCACCCTGGTTGATACCGGCGACCAAACGCAGACAGGCGGGCGACTCAAACGCGTCGCACGATATCTGGATGGGAAGTCATTTTGCTTTACCTACGGCGATGGCTTGGCTGATGTAGATATATCAGCCCTGCTCAAATTTCACGCATCAAAGAAAACACTTGCGACAGTATGTGCCGTGCAGCCGCCTGGGCGCTTTGGCGCATTGGACATCCAAGACCATCGCATTACGCGCTTCGAAGAGAAGCCGCAGGGTGACGGCTCATGGATCAATGGCGGCTTCTTCGTTTTGGAGCCTGGCGTCATGGACTATATCGAGGGCGACAGCACCATCTGGGAGCGTGAGCCGCTCGAAGAGCTGGCCCGCAATGGGCAGCTGTCCGCATATACCCATGACGGCTTCTGGCAGCCGATGGATACATTGCGAGACAAGATCAAGCTTGAAGAGCTTTGGCAAAGTGGTCACGCCCCGTGGAAGATCTGGCCTTGAATACTATGTTTGGCGGCGCCTACGCTGGACGCAGAGTTCTGGTCACCGGGCATACCGGCTTTAAGGGATCGTGGCTTTGCCTTTGGCTGGTCACGCTAGGCGCGAAGGTTACTGGCCTGGCACTTGAGCCTGATACCGCCCCCGCACACTGGTCATTGCTCGATCTCAATGAGGTAAATGATCTACGCGTTGATCTGCGAGACGGCCCCTCCGTCCACCGAGCGTTAGCACAGATCCAACCCGAGATTGTTTTTCATTTGGCTGCCCAACCTCTGGTAAGGCGTAGTTATCGGGAGCCCCTGCTCACATTTGATACCAATGTCATGGGTCTGATGCACTTATTGGAAGCGGTTCGTAGCACACGCTCCGTGCAAGCGGTAGTCAATGCTACGACTGACAAGGTTTATCTAGAACAGGTAACCGACGGCGGCTACCGGGAAGATCATCCTCTTGGAGGGCACGATCCTTACAGCACATCGAAAGCTTGCGCAGAGCTTCTTTCAGATTGCTATCGCAAGAGTTTCTTCGCGGAAACAGGGCCGTTGCTGTCGACGGCCCGCGCCGGCAACGTCATCGGTGGCGGCGACTGGTCCGAAGATAGGCTCGTGCCCGACATCGTGCGGGCTGCATCCAGCAAGCAGATTCTACGGATCCGCAACCCGGATGCCGTACGCCCTTGGCAGCATGTCCTCGAGCCACTTTCGGGATACCTTCGTCTCGGGCAGCTCCTGCTCGCTGGCAAGCAGGTCGAGGGTCCGTGGAATTTCGGTCCGACACCCGACGCGACCATGTCTGTCGGGACATTGGCTGCGCAAATGCAAGCCCAATGGGCTGGGCTGCAGGTTGAGCCACAACCTGGTGACCATCCGTACGAAGCGAAAACTCTTCAGCTCGACTGTTCGAAGGCCCAGCGGGAACTAGGTTGGCGGGCCATATGGAATGCGGAAGATACACTTGGGCACACTATCGAGTGGTATCGCGCCTACTACGAGCGCAACGAACTACTAAGTACCGCAAATCTTCATAGCTACACCCATGCAGCCCGCGCCGCCCGGCTGGACTGGACTGTATGAAGTTCCGAGCCACACCACTGTCGGGCCTAATGCTGATCGAAACCACGCCGATCCAGGATGAGCGTGGTCGCTTTTTACGACTGTTCTGCGAGACCGAACTTGCACCGATACGTCCAGACCTGCATTTCCCCCAGGTCAACTTGTCGACCACCTTCCAACGCGGCAGCGTGCGCGGCATGCACTTTCAGTGGCCGCCTGCGGCAGAGGCGAAGCTGATTCGCTGCGTCCGCGGTCGTGTATTCGATGTTGCGGTCGACTTGCGTTCGAGCTCACCGACATTCCTACAGTGGCACGGGGTTGAGCTGACCGAGGACAACCAAACGCAGGTATTCATCCCGGAAGGTTTTGCTCATGGCTTCCAGGCGATGAGCGACAACGTAGAGCTGCTGTATATGCATACGGCGTCCTGGAGTCGAGACCATGAGGGCGGGTTGCGCCCGAATGACCCTCGATTGGCTATCAGCTGGCCACTGCCCATTGCGCAGGTCTCCGAGCGCGATCGCTCCGCACCGGTGCTCAACGATAGCTTTACAGGAATTCAGCTATGAAGTGCCGCTTCTGCGGAACCCGACTCGATGACACCCATGTCGACGGCGATACTGCTGCGCGTGGCAAAGAAAGTCAGATATTCCTCGACCTCGGCA
Source organism: Dyella sp. OK004 (assembly GCF_900114495.1). Classification (GTDB taxonomy): domain Bacteria; phylum Pseudomonadota; class Gammaproteobacteria; order Xanthomonadales; family Rhodanobacteraceae; genus Dyella_D. Next base: position 797,643 of record NZ_FOZI01000002.1, read on the forward strand.
CAGCGCCTCCGTCGAATGCGTTCCTTACCCGTGAAGAGCTTGCTGCGCCAGAGACATGGTTTCCACTCAAGCTATATACCTGCCCGACCTGTTTATTGGTGCAAGTAGATGAGGTGCAATCGCACGCTGCCATCTTTTCGCCGGACTATGTGTACTTCTCGTCGTACTCGCGGTCGTGGCTGGCACATGCCGAACACTATGTGAACACCGTAGTAAGACGACTCGGCCTAAGCACAGACAGCCTTGTAGTCGAAATTGCCTCCAATGATGGCTACTTGCTCCAGTATGTCTCTGGGTGCGGCATTCCTTGCATCGGTATCGAACCGACTGCCAGCACCGCCCAAGCTGCGCGCGAACGAGGCATCGAAACCATCAGTGAATTCTTCGGGCAGCGCTTCGCACAGGACTTTGTCGCATCGCGCCGCAAAGCCGACTTGATCGTCGCCAACAATGTGCTGGCACACGTTCCCGACCTCAATGACTTTGTCTCAGGCCTGGCCACTGCTCTGGCACCACAGGGCACGGTTACGATCGAGTTCCCTCATTTGCAGCAACTGGTTGCGCAACGCCAATTCGACACGGTCTACCACGAACACTTCTCGTACTTCTCACTACACACCGTACGCACCGTATTCGCCACGCACGGATTGCGAATATGGGACGTGGAACAGCTTCCAACCCATGGCGGCTCACTGCGCATATGGGCGTCACACGACACTAGCCATCACCAGAATACCAACGCAGTCACAGCGGTCTTGGCCGAAGAGCGCGCCGCCGGCATGCTCGAGCTGGATTATTACCGAGGATTCCAGACCCAAGCGGACGAAGTAAAGGATGGCTTGCTTTTGTTCCTGCTGGAACAGCGTCGCCTGGGATGCAAAGTCATAGGTTACGGTGCCGCGGCCAAGGGTAATACGCTGCTCAACTATGCCGGCGTGCGACCGGATCTGCTGCCCTATGTGGTCGACGCGTCGCCGCACAAGCAGGGGCGATACCTGCCCGGCTCCCGTATTCCGGTCGTGGCCGAGCAGCAGTTGCGCACCGATCGGCCGAATATCGTGCTGATCCTGCCCTGGAATCTGCGTGAGGAGATCACCTCACAGTTGGCCTATATTCGCGAATGGGGCGGGCGTTTCGCGACCGCCGTCCCGCATATGGTGATTTCATGAGCGACAAGCTGCCCTCGCGCATCCACTACACCAAGCCTTCGATCACCGAACGCGAGACCGCGTATGCGGCTGATGCGGCCGCCAATGGCTGGGGGGAGCGCTGCTACGACTACATCTATCGATTCGAGGCTCTGTTCCGCGAACACCTGGGAAGTCGCTATGCCATTGCCACATCCAGCGGCACCGGCGCGTTGCATATGGGCATGGCCGGGCTAGACATCGGGCCGGGCGACGAGGTCATCCTTGGCGATATCAACTGGATCGCCTCAGCTGCTCCGATCGTCCATCTTGGGGCCACGCCGGTACTGGTCGATGTGCTGCCGGACAGTTGGTGTCTCGACCCGGCTGCTGTAGAGGCAGCGATCACGCCACGCACCAAAGCGATCCTGGCGGTGCACCTGTACGGCAATCTTTGCGACATGGATGCGCTGGCCGATATCGCACAGCGTCACGACCTGCATCTGATCGAGGATGCAGCCGAAGCCATCGGCTCCTCCTGGCATGGCCGGCGGGCCGGCTCGATGGGCATATTTGGCGCATTCTCGTTCCATGGCACCAAGACCATCACTACCGGCGAAGGCGGCATCTTTGTCACCGACAACGAAAGTCTGTACGAGCGTGTGCTAACTCTTTCCAATCACGGTCGCGTTCGCGGCGAAAGGCGCCAATTCTGGGCGGCGCGTGTCGGCTTCAAATACAAGATATCGAATCTGCAAGCCGCTTTGGGTTGTGCCCAGATCGAACGCATCGAAGAATTGGTGGCGGCCAAGCGGCGTGTCTTCGAACAGTACCACCAGATATTGCAGGATCTCCCCTTGTCCATGAATCCCGAGCCAGCCGGCACTCGCAATGGATATTGGATGCCAACCATCGTTATCGATGACGAGGTGCCGTTCAATCGAGAGGCTTTGCTTGCTGCGTTCAAGGCAGACAATATCGATGGAAGAGTATTTTTCTGGCCACTTTCTACGCTTCCCTCATTCGACGCACGTCCAGGGAACACCGTCAGCCATTCGCTGACGCGGCGTGCACTGAACCTGCCGAGCTACCACGACTTATCGAACGAGGACATCGCCCGTGTCGCACGCGTGGTAGCTGGCCACGTCAAGGGAGTGACCGCGTGACCTCGTGCAAGCCACTATCCAATGAGCAGATGGACGAGTTCAGACGCAACGGTGTGCTGGTCATACCGGGCTTTTACGATCTCCCCTTGGAGCTGTTGCCTATCCAGCAAGCGATCTACGCTGTGATCGGTCAGGTAATGAAGCGGCACGGTATCCCAGACACTCGGCCGGCTTTCACGCCCGAACATTTCGATGTCGGGTTTCAACCCCTGATCGCACGCGACCGCTCCTACGGGGGCGAAGTCTATGACGCAGTCAAGCAGATTCCGGCGTTCATCCGCTTGCTTGCCGATCCCAGGCATGAAGACCTGTTTCAGTCACTCAGACCCGGCTCGATTCCCGCCGTCGCCGCGGGCGGCTATGGCATTCGCATCGACAATCCTAGCGAAGACCGCTACCGGGCCCAATGGCATCAGGAATACCCAGCGCAACTGCGAAGCTTGGACGGCTTGGTCTTCTGGAGCCCTCTGATTCGGATCACGCCAGAACTGGGGCCAGTTCAATTCTGCCCAGGCTCGCATACCGATGGCCCGGCGCCGGTGCTGACAAAAGGCAGCGACGGAAGCGGGAGAAGCGGCGCCTACGCTCTTCATCTGAAAGATGAGGAAAGCCTGCTATCGCGATACCCCATAATTTCCCCACTACCGTCGCCCGGTGACTTGATCGTGGTGGACTTCCTCACGTTGCATGCGTCCGGTTACAACCGCAGCAACAGGTCGCGCTGGTCGATGCAGTTCCGCTACTTCAACTTCACCGATCCTGTAGGCATGGCCCATGGCTGGAAAGGATCATTTGCCGCCGGCGTGGACTTCAGGCAGATCCACCCAGAACTGTGTGCCGACTAGGGGCATTCATGGAAATCATTCACTGCGCGGTATGCAATAGCCGGCTCGACGCCCCTCTCTACAAATCTCAAAGCGATAGGTCGCTGACGTCGCTATGCCGGATCCATCCGGTGGCGACTTCCGTATATGCCTGCGGCGTCTGTGGCCATCTGCAGACACAGGCGCTTTCCGACGTCGACGCGTATTACGACGCACAGTACGACATCCTGATCGATAGCGAAGAAGAGGATCAGATCTACGAGGTTCGTGACGGCAAGCCGTTTTACCGGACGCAGCATCAGGTCAAGGTCTTGCTCGAAAAACTCGGACTCAAGCGAGACGTGAACCTGCTCGACTATGGCTGCGCCAAGAGCTCGACCATTCGTGCGCTTTGCGCCACCTCCTCCCTCGTCAAGCCACATCTGTTCGATGTCAGTGCCCGCTACGTTCCATTTTGGGAGAAGTTCGTACACCCCGATCATTGGGCGGTGAACGATATCAAGCCGGAATGGCACTCCCACTTTGACATCGTGACCTCATTCTTCTCCCTCGAGCATATCCCAGCGGTAGCCGCGACTATGCGCACGATCGCGGGCCTGCTCAAACCAGGGGGAAAGTTCTATGGCGTCGTTCCTGATGTATTCGGAAATATTGCCGACTTCATCGTGGTCGACCATTGCAACCACTTTACTGCCCTCTCGATCAAACGCCTGCTGGCTGATGCGGGCCTAGAGTTGCTGGAGATCGATGAGCGAGCACATCGCGGCGCCCTGGTGATCGTGGCCAGAAGGTCCTCTACGACAGTCGTTTCAACATCGACCATATCCATTCAGGGCATTGAGCAAACGCATACCGGGCTACAGCGTTTGGCCGATTACTGGCAGGGAGCAGCTAGCAAGGTGCGTGCATATGAGGCCACACTGGCCGGCAAGCACAAGATTGCCATCTACGGCGCAGGATTCTATGGCGCGTTCATCTCAGCAAATCTCGCTTATCCGGAGCGCGTCGACTGCCATCTCGACCAAAATCCCTACCTCCAGGGTAGGGAATTCAATGCACGCCCCATACTCTCGCCCAACGCGCTGCCCATGGACATCGACACTATCCTCGTCGGCATCAATCCTGCTCATGCAAAGGCGATCATGGCCGATATTCCATCGCTCACCCAGCGCAACTTGAATTACTTCTATCTGTGAGGAATACCATGCTCCAAGGGGAGAGACTAGTACTGCGGGAGTGGCGCGAATCCGACCTCCAGGATCTTGCCCTCCTTCGCAACGATGTCGAGTTGCAGGCACTGCTTATGGCTCGAGCCAAACCCAATTCCATAGAAAGGGTACGCCACTGGCTTTCCGAGCGAACCTCCCGCGAGGAGATGTCTTTCTTCGTTGCCGCAGCACGAGTCGACGACGCAGTGCTTGGCTATCTGCAGATCGCGAACATCGACCGATACAACGAGGTCGGCGAACTCGGCATCTGTCTTGCCCACGGCGCGCAAGGAAACGGCCTGGCGCGGGAGGCTTGCCAGCTACTCGAGCCCTATCTTCGCCAGGTACTAGGGCTGCGCAAGCTGACTCTGCAGGTACTTGCGTCCAATGAACGAGCCGTTAGCTTCTATAGGAAAAGTGGTTATCGCGAAGTCGGAAGACTGGAGCAGCATTTCCACTTCAACGGTCAGTACCACGACGTATTGGTCATGGAACGATTCTTGAGCGAATGATCGTCGTCATTTCACAGCCGATGTTATTTCCTTGGGTCGGAATGCTCGAACAAATCCGGGCGACCGATGTGTTCGTGTGTTACCCAGATGTGCAATTCTCCAAAGGAAGCTTTGTCAATCGGGTTCAAATCAAGACAGCACAGGGAGTTCGCTGGTTGACCGTTCCCCTGGCCAACTTGCACTTGGGGCAGCGCATCAACGAGGTCGGCATCGACTATCAGCGCCACTGGCGTCAGGATCACCTGCAATTGCTTGCTGAGGCATATACCGCCGCCCGCTACCGGGATGACATGTTGGACCTCGTAAAGTCCGTGTATGGGCACGATCACGAGAATATAGGCAGCCTGAGCGCCTCGTCTCAGATGGCTTTATGCCGCTACTTTGGCCTCGACCATCAGCGCGAATTCAAAAGCTCTGAGACCATGGGCATCGGTGGCTCCAGCAGTCAGCGAGTCCTCGATATCGTACAGTCACTCGCTGGCGGCACCTACCTCACCGGCCACGGCGCCAGTCACTACCTGGACCACGAACTATTTGAGCAAGCCCACGTGCGCGTCGAATATATGAATTACGCGAAGATCCCATATCCGCAGCTCCACGGGGAATTCACACCATATGTTTCGGCACTCGACCTAGTCGCCAATGTTGGTCCTACTGGGATCGACTACATACGCCCAAGATCCATCTATTGGAAGGATTTCCTAAGTGACAAATGAGATTGAAAAGTTTCAGGCTGAAGTAGCCGGAAACATTGCCGGTCTAAAGCAGGACACGGATGTGCAAGCACTATCCCGCATCTGGCTTAGGGAGATCACACGCCACAAATATGCGTACAATTTCACTTGGCTGGGACGCCCATTGATCCAGTTTCCACAGGACATGGCAGCAATTCAAGAGCTAGTTTGGCGCATTAAGCCGGATTTAATCATCGAAACCGGCATCGCCCATGGCGGATCGCTGATCATGAGCGCATCGCTGCTTGCGATGCTCGATTATTGTGACGCGACTACTGCGGGCACCGTCATAGACCCTCGGGCCCCACGTCGCCGCGTACTCGGCATAGATATTGATATCCGACCGCACAACCGCGCTGCCATCGAATCGCATCCGATGGCACATCGAATCGACATGATCGAAGGGTCATCCGTCGCTCCTGACGTCATCGCCAAGGTCCACCAGATAGCCGGGAATTACAACCGCGTGCTGGTGTTACTTGACTCCAATCACACCTACGAACACGTTCTCGCGGAATTGCAGGCTTATGCTCCACTGGTCGGTAAGGAGAGCTATTGCGTCGTTTTTGACACCCTCATCGAAGATATGCCGGCTGAAATGTTCGACAACAGATCATGGGGAAAGGGAAACAATCCCAGGACCGCGACGACCGCCTTCCTTGCGAATCACCCAGAATTTGAGGTAGATGCGGATATCGAAGCAAAGCTTCTAATCACAGTAGCGCCGGGTGGTTATCTTCGGCGAGTGCGCTAATAGACAGATGGGGCATAGATATGGGAACTGACCACGACTGGGAAAACTGGGGACGAAATGACCCATACTTCGGCGTACTAAGCCACGAGAGCTTTCGTGCTGAAAACATTTCGAATGAGAGCCGCGACGCCTTCTTCCTGTCAGGCGAGAGACATATCGAATCTCTACTCGATACGATTCGGGCGCACTTCAAACCTCAATTCACACCCGACAGATCCCTAGATTTTGGATGTGGGGTGGGCAGATTGTTGATTCCGCTGGCACGCCGCAGCCAACACGCTTCGGGCGTTGATGTTTCCACCGCGATGCTGACTGAGGCACATCGAAACTGTGAGATCCATGCTATCAACAACGTCAAACTACTTCGCTCTGACGATCATTTAAGCCAAGTCCGGGGCGAATACGACCTGATCCATTCACATATCGTGTTTGCACATATCGACCCTCGTCGGGGTCAAGCCATCATCGAGGCTTTGGCCGACAGGATTAGCCCAGATGGTTTTATTGCTATTCAAATCCTCTATTCATGCAATGCCTCACCGTTGATTCGATCACTGGTGAAGCTTCGCTACAAATTGCCGCTATTGAATACGGCCCGCAATCTAATGCGTGGACGCCCCCTTCGCGAACCGCCCATGCAGTTGCATGTTTATAACTTACCAATGGTGCTTCGCACACTGAACCGCCTTGGATTTAGCAAAACTCTACTGACGACCGACAAATTCGATAACGAGCAATTCGACTCCGTCACTTTGATTGCGCAGCGCTCACCTGCGCTATCAGCCTAACCATGGGTTCTCGTTGAGCGATGCCACGTCTGCGCAATAACGTCTTGGCTAACTACGTCGGTCAGATATGGGTCGCCTTCATGGGATTTGCCTTCGTGCCCATGTACCTGCGAAGTTTAGGTACCGAACAGTTCGGCTTAATTGCATTCATGCTGAGCTTGCAGGCCATGTCACTTCTGCTGGATCTAGGTGCGGGAGTTTTTCTAAATCGCGAACTAGCTCAGCGCGCCCATGACTCCGCGCGGCGCGACAGCATTCGGCAGCTCATACGTAGCTTCGAGTGGCTGATCTGGCCCATGGCCATCATCATCGCAACATCGATCCTCTTTGCAAGTGATGCAATATCCACTTACTGGCTCAACCCCCAACAATTGGCACGCGCCGACGCATCCACTGCTGTGAAATTCATTGGCCTAGTGGTGGCATTGCTATGGCCCACAAGTTTCTATGCAGCAACATTGTCCGGCCTCGAACAACAGCCACGTCTCAATATGTTGGTCATGATATTCGCGACTTTGCGTTATGCAGGCGTGATACCAGTCTTGTACTTTACTAACACCGGCCTTAGGGGCTTTCTCTGCTGGCATGCTGTCGTCGCCGCGGCACAAACCGCCTGTACCGGATGGCTATTGTGGCGGAACCTCCCCCCTACTGCGCAACCACCGCGTTTCGATCTGAAAGAAGTGTTGGCAGCACGTCATTTCGCACTCGGTGTTTTCGCAGTCACCGCGCTGGGTCTGCTATTAAGCCAGCTCGATCGACTATCCATGTCTGCGCTACGTCCACTTCGGGAATTTGGTTGCTACGCCGTCGCCCTTACCATCAGCGGCGGATTGGGTAGACTCGTCCAGCCGATGTTCAACGCGATCTACCCTAGGCTAAGCCGGTTCGCCGCTGGCAATGAAAGCCAGGAACTAACCAAGCTCTATCACCTAGCCAGCCAGATCTTGGCGGTATTAGTTGCCACCATAGCGGGGCTAATCTGTGTTTACTCGGGAGCCGTGCTGCAATTGTGGACCGGGAATGCAGCTTTGTCGTCCGAGCTCGCACTGCCTTTGACGTTACTGTTTGCCGGCGCCGCAGTGAACGGAATCATGAACATTCCCTATGCGCTACAACTGGCTCATGGATGGACCACGTTGGCGATGCTAAGCAATCTAGCATCCGTGTTGATAGCTATCCCGATATATATATTTGCGACCAAATGGTACGGCATGGTTGGTGCTGCATCGACATGGTTGATGATCAATCTTGGTGGACTCTTCCTTGGCCTTCCACTAATGCATCGACGTCTACTGCGTGGCCAGCTACGGAGTTGGTACATGCACGACATCTTGCCCCCCATCACAGCAGCAGCCTTCGTCGTCTTATCTGCAAAATGGCTGCGGCCAGATGTGGGCCGCAATCTGGCCGGAGTAGTTTGGCTCGCTACGGTAGGCTTGCTTACGCTTATAGCGGCGACGGCGTCTTCTCGCGGAGTCAGACAACTGTTACTAAGCTATGTCTGGCGCCTATCCGCAAAACGCTAAGCACTAATATTGATTACTAAGGCTGAAGCAGATGACCGTAACGCGCTCGCAAGCCTTGACGTGACCGCACCATTCGTCGCTCGATGGCCCGGTAAATTAAGGTCAAAACACGTTGTGCAACAGGAACTCTCTCACATACAACGGCCAACGCTCGAAGTACATTTGCCCGCGAAGTCTTTGAATAGTCCCGATCCAAAGCAAGGGCCGCATCGCGCGCGAATTCGTAACGGCCGGAGGCCAGCGCATTTCCCCCACGCCTAAAAAGCATGCGCCGAGCATCCGCGTGTAACGCCGCAAGCAGACGATCACGATCCGAAACACTGAGCATGTCAAGCGCCTCAATATTCCGAAACATCTTCTGCCACCCTGGCCAAAAGGACGAGAGAGGTTGCGTTGCGCTGGCCGATTGAGTGTTGAGCGTAAACACCGCGGATGGGTACTTTTCGACCACGTAAGAGTATCTCGCAGCTAGGCGTAGGGTGTAATCGAGATCTCCGGGACTTAGGGCTTCCGGATCTAAAAACCCAACCTGTTCCAGTACTTCACGACGAAACACGATTCCAGTCCAAGCTGGCGCCAGGCCGGCGGTCATTGCAAGCGCCCCTTCTGGCGGAAAAAATACCCCATCCCGCAACCACCGCTCGACGCGGGCATCCCAGATCACCCCCTCCGGATCGACATTGAGGGTAATTCCGACCCAGAACATCGCCTGCGGATGTGCATTCAGCGCAGTTAGCGCGCGTTGATAAAAGCCGGGAAGCAAGTAGTCGTCATCCGATAGCAGTGAGAAGAATGGAGTCTCGATATTGCGTACTCCGAACTCGAAATTTGCGCCACTCCCGATATTCTGTGAGTGACAGTGATATTCGATTTGAGGGTGCAACTGGGTCAAAGCAGCCACTATCTTCCCCGTGTCATCCCCTGATGCGTTGTCACACACTCGAACCCGAACGCTTACCGGCTCCTGCTGCAAGGCACTGACGATAGCCCTCCGTAGCAAACGCGGACGTCGGTAAGTTGGTATGACCGTTGTTATTTGGGATAGCGTGGACTCTGACATGCTCGGCTATAGTCTGAGGGAGGATAGAAAAGAGCGTAAACAAAATTATTGCTTAAGTTCGACAAACTGCGATGCCTAAACCTGAATCTACGCGCACAACAAATCGTCGAGCCCAATCACAAATTTCTAATAGAACGACTGCGGATTCCTATGCGCGGCAAGACACCAGATACGCGCTATATCTTCAAGATGAATCCCGTAGCTGAATACTTCTCTGCATCAACACCGGGCACCCATACCGTCAGGCCAGTTCGCTAATAATTCTCGCCGCTGCCCTCCCGTCACCATATGGCGATCCCCCTTTAGCCATACGCGCATGAGCAGATGCATCATCAAGCAGATGCACAGCAGCCATCACGATTCGCTTCGTATCTGTGCCGACCAATTTCGCCACACCCGCCTGCACTGCCTCTGGCCGCTCCGTTTGCTCTCTTAGTACCAGCACCGGCTTGGCAAGTGCAGGCGCTTCCTCCTGTACACCGCCACTATCGGTGAGGATCAGTGTGGACTGGCGCATTAGATCGACGAAATCGAAGTAGTCCTGCGGCGGCAAGAGCTTGATTCGGGGATGGTTCGCCAAAACACTCCGAGCGGACTCCTGCACATTAGGATTGGGGTGCACCGGGTAGAGGACTTCGATATCGGTATAACGATCGGCCAACTCACGCACCGCCGACAAGATGTTCCGCAACGGTAACCCGAAGTTTTCGCGCCGATGAGCGGTAAGCAGAATTGTGCGGCCCTGTCGGATCGGTGCAGGCCCCAGCTTGTGTACGGTGTGCATCAATGTGTCGATGCCTGTGTTGCCCGTGACGTGGATGCCCGCAGCAGAGATGCCTTCCGCACGCAAGTGTTCAGCCGCCCCCGAAGTGGGAGCAAAATGCCAGCGCGCAATGCGCGCTACCATCTGTCGATACCCTTCCTCGGGAAAAGGCTGATCAAGATCCTGAGTACGGAGGCCGGCTTCAACATGGCCAAACGGAACTTGCCGATGGAAGGCAGCGAGCGCAGCGGCCAAAACTGTGGAGGTATCGCCTTGCGCCAGAACAATGCTGGCGTGCTCCTTTACTAATACGCGGTCAAGCGCGGGCAACATGCGGGCAATCAGGTCTGTCGGAGCCTGTCCCGCCGTCATGAGATCCAAATCATGATCGACAGGAACCTCCAATCGCCGAAGCATCTGGTCAAGCAAATTCCTATGCTGGGCAGTTGCCACCACAACGCATCGTGCCCAATCCGTTGCCCGCAATGCTGCCACTACCGGGGCCATCTTGATGGCCTCTGGGCGAGTCCCTATGACGCACACTACGCTACGCAGCTGACTCACTGCCTTACTCCCTCACCACTGAGCCGGCTTTGCCCAAGTGATAAATCGACCGCCAGGGTCGTTGCAATAGCAGGCCAGTCCATGCCTTCGGGAAGGCCCACCGTAATTCGTCTCGCCACCTGCTCGCGAATGACTCGCTGCAAGTCGACTATGTCGCCCGGCTCCGCTAGAAGTGGGCCAAGCTGCGCGGCCTGTAACGGAAAGTTATCCATGAAATTAGGGGTACGCGTCGCCACAAGCGGCCGACCACATGCGATCGCCTCGGCTATTTTGTTGGAGGCCCCTGCATCCATGATGGCGGAACGGCGATAAGGCACCGAGAGTAAGTTGCAACAAGCCAGCATCGTCGGCACCTGCTCAAATGGCACGTTACCGACGTAACGGATACCCGGCTGCTGAAGATCCATGTCGGGTCGAGGCTTACCGCCGAGTAGCAGCTCAATATCCACGCCCTCGCTGCGCAATCCTCGTACAGCGGCTACCAGATCATCAACGCCCCGATCCTGCTCCATGCTGCCGAAATAACCGATATAGATCGCCTCTTCGGGAAAGCCGTGCATCCTCCGGCTCTCTTGCATATCCAGAGGGCAAAACCTTCTAAGGTCGACACCATTAGGCACGATGAGATCACGTCCTACCTGATACCCAACGCGCTCCATCAACGACTGACTCGCAAACAATCGGTTATCAGAACGACGCAAGAGATAGTCGAACAGATCAAAACCCGGCAAGCGCTGATATCCGGCGAACTCGTCGTATTTGTCATACACGTCGAATACGAAGCGCGCTCTTAAACGTCTCGCCAACCGGTAGGCCATCAGACCGATATAGCAGTCACCACTGGCCACCACCACTTGCGGCTTTTGACTGGCAAGAGCTTCGATACCCCACTGTCGTAGACCAGCCCAACCGAGTAGCGGAGTGGAGACAATCTCAAGATCGCCGTCACGCAGTCTATGAATTTCGCGCGTGTGATAATCCAGGAGCCACAGCTTCGTGCGCACACCACTGCGCGCCCAATGCACTGGCAGCTGATAGATCCGACCAAACTGCTCTCTTAGAGCATCACGATTTGTATAAAAACGCTTCCCCACGAACAACACGTTCATGAATTGGCCTGAAGGTATTGCGAGCCTTCGTCGGCAAGAAACTCGGCTATACGGTGCGACGGCCCATCTCGATGAATATCCATGATCGAATGACGCAATTGAACAAAACGCCCTTCGTGGATGAATTGGACGACACCTTCAGCAATGCCGGCCTCCATAATTGCATTGGCTCCAAGCCCATCCGGGCGCTCCGTTCGCTCTCGCATTACCAGCGTAGGAACACCGAGAGCCGCCAGCTCCTCCTGATTGGATCCCCCATCCGTGAGTACGCAAGCGGCACCAGCGGCAAGCCTGAGAAAGTCGCGATAGCCCATACGCGGTATGAGATTCAGATTGGGCATATTGGAAAGTCGCGCCATGAAACCGCCCGCTTCCAAACGCCGCCTGGTGGCCGGGTGCAAGACAAAATGAATCGGGTAGCTTTCGGCAAGACGCTCGACCAGAGCCACCAAGTCAGACAATCGCTGAGCAACATATATGTTCTGAAAGCGATGCAGCGATACAACTAGGTACGGATGATTGGTCTCTCGACCTACAGAAACTGCACCGGCCAGAATGACCGCATCAATGATGGTGTTGCCTTTCGTGTCAATGACCAGAGCGTCATGATGAAGGCGCATATAGTCGGCTGCTTGCGCATTCGGGCACATGGCGACATCAGTCATCCGAAACACCAGCCGGCGGCAGAGTTCTTCAGGAAAGGGGTCAAAGATCCTTCCGGAACTCAGACCACTCTCCAAATGAACAATCCGCGCACCACAACGTCTACCAGCCACAGCCCCAACCAACGTAGAAAGTGTGTCGCCATGAACAAGCACGTCTAGCGGCACACCTGGTTTTGCCAACAGCTTTAGTTGCTTGACCACTCCGCGATAGGCGACGGGAAGCCAGTACAGCAAGGACCTAACTGTAGAACGCTCTGAAGCCGGCATTGCCGACACCTGCGGCGACCTGATCGAAAACTCATCGATCAGATCCTGCATCGTTTCTTGATGTTGACCTGTCATAAGCAGGGTTACTGACAACCCGAGCCTTTCGCATGCAACAACGACCGGTGCAACCTTGATCAATTGAGCACGCGTGCCAATAACAAAAACCAGACACCTATGCATTTGGGTCACGCATCTCGACGATAAGTCAGTGCTGTAATTTGCTCAGACACCAACCCAATCAGGAATACAATCACGCCCGCACTCCACATCAAAGTGCTCATATTGGTCAGCCGCCCACCATGACTAAATGTCCACGCATAGTTCGCAAGTCCCAATAGAAAGAACACCGCACTTGCTGGCGCAAACAACTTCAGCGGCGAATACAACGTCGCAATCTTGAAAATGATCAGCAGGAAGCGGATGCCATCCTTCAATGGTTTGATGTGACTCTTTCCTACTCGCTGCGCTGCCTTGATGGGCAGATACGCCACCGCGTAGGCGCTGCGAAAGAACGCCATAGTGCTGGTCGTCGGATAAGAAAAGCCATTGGGCAGCAGGTGAAGAAACTCGCGGAACTTGTCCGCGCGCACCACGCGGAACCCCGACGTGAGATCAGCCACTTCATGTCCAGTCATCCGAGTGGCGAGCCAATTGTAAATAGTGTTGGCCACTCCTCGACCAACGCCGGCCTGGCTGCTCCAGTCACGTGCACCGACCACCATGTCATAACCTTCATTAAGTCGCTCAAGCAAGCGGGCAACGTCAGCCGGATCGTGCTGCCCATCGCCATCCATGAAGACCAGAAGGTCGCCAGTCGCTGCACGAGCCCCACGCTTGATCGCGGCACCATTGCCCATTGAATAGGGTGAAGCAAGGTGTTGCACACCTACCGATGCGCATATTTCTGGCGTGTTGTCGGTGGAACCATCGTCAACCACGATGATCTCAGCGTCCGGCTGGGCGGCCCGCAGGCGTGGCAGTAAGGTGCCGAGCGCGCCTGCCTCATTCTTGGCAGGCAAAACGATACTGAGGCGATTCAAAGCAACTCCCCCGAGAGTGAGCGCTGATGATAGCGCGGCCCTCCTGCCCCCGGTTGTGGTGGATTTGACGAAACGAATGAGCCTGTCAGCGGCCCGTGCTCCGTTCTATCAGTGGAATTGTGCGTACCGTCACCACTGGCAAGCAGGAACCTCAAACAGCGGGTGACCTGCCACCTTATCTGGAGTAAATTCCCTTCCAATCAGGGGGCTGGGTGAAATTCTGAACATGTCGACGCAGATGCAACCGTCATTGGCAGGCCTGTCGGGCATGGCCCGCCGGCTGGTATCCGACGGGGTTCTCCCCGAGGCGGACGTACGCAAGGCGGTGGTGGATTCCGCCCAGCACAAGACCACGCTGGCCGCTTGGCTGCTGGACAACAGCTTGGTCGAAAGCGCCCGTCTGACCCAGGTCGCCTCGGCGGAGTTCGGCATGCCGGCCATGGATGTGTCGTCGCTCCAGCCTTCCAGCATGCCACTGAACCTGATCAGCGAAGCGCTGATCAACAAGCATCACGCACTGCCACTCTTCAGACGCGGCAAGCGGCTGTTCGTCGGTATTGCCGACCCCATGCAGTCGCATGCGCTGGACGAAATCAAGTTCCACTCGAACTGTATGGTGGAGCCAATCCTGGTCGAGCGTGGCCAGCTCTATCGGGTGATCGAGAACACCCTTACTTCCATGAACGCCGCGGTGCCCGATATGGGTGGCGGCGACCTGGATGATCTGGCCCTGGAGGCTGGCGACGACGAGGCCGAATCCACCGGCATCGACGCCAACGCGAACGACGATGCCCCAGTGGTGAAGTTCGTCAACAAGATCCTGGTGGATGCCATCCGCCGCGGCGCCTCGGACATCCATTTCGAGCCGTTCGAAACCCAGTACCGAGTTCGCCTGCGCATGGACGGCATGTTGCGCGCGGTCGCCAGTCCGCCCATGAAATTGTCCGCCCGCATTTCCTCGCGCCTCAAGGTGATGTCGGGTCTGGATATCGCCGAACGCCGCGTGCCGCAGGACGGCCGCATCAAGCTCAACCTGTCCAAGAGCCGCGCGGTGGACTTCCGCGTCAGCACACTGCCGACGCTGTTCGGCGAGAAGATTGTGCTGCGTATCCTGGATGGCTCGTCGGCCAAACTGGGTATCGACAAGCTCGGTTACGAGGAGATCCAGAAGCAGCTCTATATGGATGCTATCCACAAACCCTACGGCATGGTGCTGGTCACCGGCCCTACCGGCTCGGGTAAAACGGTTTCGCTGTACACCGCGCTGAACATCCTCAATACCGCGGAACGCAATATCTCCACCGTGGAAGACCCGGTGGAAATACGCGTCGAGGGCATCAACCAGGTGCAGCAGAACGTAAAGCGCGGCATGACCTTCGCCGCAGCCCTGCGCTCGTTCCTGCGCCAGGATCCGGACGTGATCATGGTGGGCGAAATCCGCGACCTGGAAACCGCCGAGATCGCCATCAAGGCCGCGCAGACCGGCCATATGGTGCTTTCCACACTGCACACCAATGACGCGCCACAGACCATCTCGCGACTGATGAACATGGGCATTGCGCCCTACAACATCACCTCGTCGGTGACCCTGGTGATCGCCCAGCGCCTGGCTCGGCGCCTGCACGACTGCAAGAAGCCAATGGACCTGCCGCCTCAGACCCTTCTGGCCGCCGGCTTTACTCAGGAAGAAATCGATGCCGGCCTGACCCTCTACGAAGCAGTCGGGTGCGATAACTGCAACGAGGGTTACAAGGGGCGCTTGGGCATTTATCAGGTCATGCCTATGCTTGAGGACATTCAGAAGATTGTGCTGCAGGGTGGCAACGCCTTGCAGATTGCGGAAGTGGCGCGCAAAGCCGGGATCAACGACTTGCGCGCATCCGCACTGATGAAGGTCAAGAACGGGGTGACCAGCCTGGCCGAGATCGACCGTGTGACGAAGGACTAAGAAGAGGTCTCGTTGTCCGGACCGGGATGCAGGTGGCATTGGAGTTGCGTCCCCCCGCACGGATTTAGCTGAAGCAGATGACCTAAACTGCTGAAATTAGCCGCCCGGCGCCTGTCGCAGCCGGACAGCCTTGGAAGGGGGAAATTCCGCATGGCCACAGTAACGGCAATCGCCAAAGACGCGCGCACCCGAGGTGCCGCGCGCGCCACCATCAGTCAGATGACCACGTACGACTGGGTGGCTCTGGACAAGCGCGGCAAGCGCATGAAGGGGGAAATGCCGGCGAAGAATGCTTCTCTGGTCAAGGCCGAGTTGCGCCGCCAGGGCATGAATCCGCAGACGGTGCGTGAACGTTCCAAGCCCCTGTTCGGCGCCAGCGGAAGCACGGTCAAACCGCGCGACGTGGCGATCTTCAGCCGCCAGATCGCCACCATGATGGCTTCCGGTGTGCCGATGGTGCAGTCCTTCGAGATCATCGCCGACGGACAGAAAAACGTCCGCTTCAAGAACATACTCGTCGACGTTAAGCAGGGTATCGAGGGCGGTTCTGCATTGCACGAAGCGCTGGCCAAGTACCCAGTACAGTTCGACGAGCTCTACCGCAACTTGGTGCACGCGGGCGAATCGGCCGGCGTGCTCGATACCGTGCTTGATACGGTGGCGACCTATAAGGAGCGGATGGAGGGCATCAAGAGCAAGATCAAGAAGGCCCTGTTCTATCCGGTCATGGTGTTGGTGGTGGCGTTGCTGGTCAGCATGATCCTGCTGCTGTTCGTAGTGCCGGTGTTCGAGCAGACCTTCAAGGATGCGGGCGCCGAACTGCCCGCCCCGACTCAGATCGTGATCAGCGCCTCGCAGTTCATGCAGCACTATTGGTGGCTTGTGATCGGTGTGATTGTCGGCAGCATCGTTGCGCTCATTGCCGCCAAAAAGCGCTCGGCCAAGGTTGCGCACTTCCTTGATCGACTTATGCTGCGGCTACCTATCATTGGCAACATCCTCCGCCAATCCGCTATCGCCCGTTTCGCCCGCACCCTCGGTGTCACCTTCCGAGCTGGCGTTCCACTGGTAGAAGCTCTGGAAGCGGTAGCCGGAGCCACCGGCAGCATCGTGTATAGCGAAGCAGTTCTTCAGATGCGCGACGACGTCTCGGTAGGTCACCAGCTCCAGCTCGCCATGCGCCAGACCGGCCTATTCCCGAACATGGTGGTGCAGATGACCGCCATCGGCGAGGAATCCGGCGCCCTGGACAACATGCTGTTCAAGGTGGCCGAGTTCTACGAGGAAGAGGTCAACAATGCCGTCGACACCCTCTCCACCCTGCTCGAACCGCTGATCATGGTGATCCTCGGTGTGCTGGTGGGCGGCATGGTGATATCGCTGTATCTGCCGATCTTCAAGCTCGCGGGCACGGTGTAATCTTTGGTTTCCCAGGCCCCTCTCCCGCCGGGAGGGGGGCTTTTTTTATAGCTATCGAGACACGGCATGGCTGAACTTCCCCTCTGGGCCTGGATCGCCGCAGCTGCCGTACTCGGCTTGCTGGTTGGCAGCTTCCTAAATGTGGTGATCCTGCGCTTGCCCGAGCGGATGACGGCGATGTGGCGCCAGGAAGCACGCGACGTACTTGAACTTGATGCAGAGCAAGCCCCCCTACCCCCTGGCATCGTGCGCGAACCGTCGCATTGCCCGCATTGCAAACATCCGCTGTCGGCAATGGACAATATCCCGCTGTTCGGCTGGCTTCTGCTGCGCGGGCGTTGCCGTTACTGCAAGGCGCCCATCTCCATCCAGTACCCGCTAGTGGAACTGCTGAGCGGGGTGCTTAGCGCGGTGATCGTGTGGAAGTTCGGACCAACCTGGCCGGCGCTTGCGGGCCTGGTGTTTACCTGGATGCTGATCGCGCTTTCCGGCATCGATTTCCGCACGCAGTACTTGCCCGACCAACTCACCTATCCGTTGCTGTGGATCGGCCTGCTGCTCAGTCTGCTGCCCATGTTCGTGCTGCCCCCGTCGGCGATTCTGGGCGCGGCCATGGGCTACCTGAGCTTGTGGAGCGTGTACTGGCTGTTCAAGCTGCTTACGGGCAAGGAGGGCATGGGCTATGGCGACTTCAAGTTGCTGGCGGCCCTGGGTGCCTGGATGGGGCCGAGCGCGCTGTTGCCGGTCATCCTGCTTTCGTCCTTGGTCGGCGCGCTACTGGGTGGTGGATTGATCTTGCTGCGTAAACACCAGCGTGAGGTACCGATGCCATTCGGTCCGTTTATCGCCGTGGCGGGCTGGGTCTGGTTTGTTGCCGGCGACTGGCTGCTGCAAAGCTACATGCAGATCACCGGGCTGCGATGACAGTGCGCCATATCCCCTATGTTGTCGCGCTCACCGGTGGCATCGCCGCCGGCAAAAGCGCGGTGACCCGGCGTTTCGAAGCGCAGGGGATCGCTGTCTATGACGCCGATGTCGCCGCCCGGGAAGTGGTGAAACCCGGCAGCGAGGGCTTGCAGGCCGTTGTCGATAGCTTCGGCACCGACGTGTTGGACGCCGACGGTCAGCTGGACCGCGCCAGCATGCGCCGCCGCGTCTTCGCGGACGAGAAAGCACGCCGCGCACTGGAGGCCATCACGCACCCCCGCGTACGCACTTGGCTACGCGAGCATGCTGAGGCTGATCGCGGTCCCTACTGCCTGCTCGCCATTCCTCTGCTCGCCGAGAACATCGAGCACTACCGCTGGGTCCAACGCATCCTGGTCGTGGATGCGCCGGAAGCCGTCCAGCTGGAGCGGTTGATGAAACGCGATGGCATCGACGCCGCATTGGCTCAACGCATGATCGAGCGACAGGCCAGCCGCAGCCAGCGCCTCGCGCTGGCCGATGACGTGATCGAAAACGGCGGCGACGAAGCCGCGCTCGATGCAGCGGTAGCCGAGCTGCATGCGCGCTACTTGGCCTTTGCTGCAGCCGCCTGACTTACGAGGCTCACTTTCCGCCTTACGGCAATCGGCTCCGGCGCCGAAAACCGGCACCCCAAAAACCACGAATACCGGCAACGCCCTGCCCTCCCAACGCGCTGGCTTGAACCGTATCGGCAGCTTGCATGCCTCCCAGGGCATACACAGGCAGCGACGCCGCCTCCACCAGACGTTGGAATGCCTCCCAGCCCATCGGCGCGGCATCCGGATGCGACGTCGTCGCCGCCACCGGCGACAGGGTGGCGAAGTCGGCGCCCAATGAAGCCGCGCAGGCCAGCTCAGCGACATCGTGACAGCTCGCGCCCACCAGCTGGCTCAGCGACAAGGGGCGCGCCTTCAAGACCATCAGCTGCGACGCCCTGAGCTGCACGCCAACGCCCTGGCCAAGCTCGCATGCGCCCTCTACATCTGAATTCAGCACGAGTGTGGCGCCAAGTTGCCGCGCCAAGGGCACCAGCTCAGCGGCGAGCTTCCGAACCAGCAGCACCGGCCACAACGGCAGGCGCAATTGAATCAGCCGCTCGCCATGTACAAGCGCATCCCGCAGCATCTCCACGCACGTCGCGAAGGCATCCGGCACCAGATCGGCAGGCGTAATGGGATAACGGGAAGGCAGGAGCAGCGCTTGCAGGATTGGCCGATCGGCAGGAGCCAGCATCGTCGGATCCACTGCGGAAGGCGCGAGCCACTGCAAGGCCTGCCCCTCAAGCGACGCCACCTCACCTTCCCAGCGCCGAACCATCCAGGCATCGAGCAAGAGATACCGGCCGTCGTACTGCCACGGCACCCGGATCAATGGCTCGGCGACCTCGACCGTCACCCCAAGCTCTTCCTGCAACTCTCGGATCAAGCCCGACCCCGGCTGCTCGCCGGGCTCCAGCTTGCCACCAGGGAATTCCCACAGACCAGCCAAGTGCTTGCCCGGCGGCCGCTGCGCCAGCAACACGCGGCCAGCGGCGTCCATCATGACGCCGGCTACCACATGGATCACAGGGAAATCCTGCGGCACAACTCAGAAGCCGCGAATGTACTCGACCATATCGAAGTCGTAGGCGTGGTCGCCGTCCTTCTTGTGATGGACGCGGGAGACCTCGGTCCAGTCACTGAAATGCACACCCGGGAAGAAGGTGTCCGCGCCATCCACCGCCGCGTTGACCCAGGTGAGGTAGAGACGATTTGCCTTAGGCAGCGCCATGGCATACACCTCACCACCGCCGATCACCATCAGGCCGGTGCCACCGGCACGAGCGAGACCATCCTCAACCGAACGTACGGTGATCTGTCCCGGAAACGGCGCCTCGTGCTTGCGGGTCAGCACCAGGTTCGTGCGATCCGGCAAGGCACGTCCCACCGATACCGCAGTGTTGTAACCCATCAACACGTACTTGCCGAGCGTGAGCTGCTTGAACCAGCGCAGGTCGTCTGGCAGATGCCAGGGCAGCTGGCCCTTGCGGCCAATGGCAAAGTTCTCGTCAAGCGCGGCAATCAGCGAAATAGCCATGGAATCTCCGAAATAAACGTCATGCAAAGTGACAATCGGCGCATGGCGACCCAGCCCCCTGGCCGCCACGCTAACGGGACATTCTAGCGAGGATCGCTGCCTTGACGATGACTTTGGCCCTGCTTGCCATCACCCGGTGGTGTGCCCATGGGCCATTTCTAGTCGGCGCCTGAAACCGCCACCAGGCAACGCATGAACTTGCTACTGACACCTCTCGGCGCCGGTTACACCGCCACCGGCGCCTTGATGGCGGGGTGCGGCGCGTAGTCCACGATCGCGATGTCTTCGTAGCGGAAATCTTCGAGCGTCCGCACGTCGGGATTGAGCTGCAGCTTCGGCAGCGGCCGGGGCTCGCGGGTGAGCTGCAGTCGCGCCTGTTCAAGGTGATTGCTGTACAGGTGTGCATCGCCCAGCGTGTGCACGAAATCGCCCACGCCCAGGCCGCAGACCTGGGCCACCATATGCGTCAGCAACGCATAGCTGGCGATGTTGAAGGGCACACCGAGAAAGATGTCGCCCGAGCGCTGGTACAGCTGACAGCTCAGCTTGCCGTCGGCCACGTAGAACTGAAACATCGTATGGCAAGGCATCAGTGCCATCTTCGGCAGCTCGCCCACGTTCCACGCGCTGACGATCAGGCGGCGCGAATCCGGATTACGCCGGATCTCTTCCACTACCCAGCGGATCTGGTCGACCACATGGCCATCGGCCGTCGGCCACGCGCGCCATTGCTTGCCATAGACCGGGCCAAGATCGCCATTCGCATCCGCCCACTCATCCCAGATGCTGACGCCATGTTCCTTGAGGTAGGCGATATTGGTGTCGCCGCGCAGGAACCAGATCAGCTCGTGGATGATCGATTTCAGATGCACCTTCTTGGTGGTGACCAGCGGAAAACCCTGGGCCAGATCGAAGCGCAGTTGCCAGCCGAACACGCTGCGCGTGCCGGTGCCGGTGCGGTCAGCCTTGACGGTGCCGTGCTCCAGCACATGACGCAGCAGATCAAGATAGGCACGCATCGCTTACTCCTTCGCCGGCATCACGACGATATACGGGCGCAGGGTCGGCGCCTTGCGTGACATCGCCAGCAGCACCAGGCCGACCAGCACCAGCGGCAGCGACAAGATCTGCCCCATGGTCAGCCAGCCGAACGCCAGGTAGCCCAGCTGCGGGTCCGGCAGGCGCACAAACTCCACGGCGAAACGGAAGCAGCCGTATAGCAGCGCGAACAGGCCCGAGATCAGATAGCGCGGGCGCGGCTTCATCGACACCACCCACAGCACGGTAAACATCACCACACCCTCCAGCAGCATCTCGTACAACTGCGACGGATGACGCGGCAGGCGGTCTGGTGCATTGGGGAAGATCATGGCCCAGGCCACGTCGCTCGGCTTGCCCCACAGCTCACCATTGATGAAATTGCCCAGCCGCCCCAGGCCCAGGCCGATCGGCACCATCGGCGCGATGAAATCCACCGTGTCGAAGAAATGCAGCTGGTGCCGGCGCGACCACCACAGCACCGCGGCGAGTACGCCGAGCAGACCGCCGTGGAAACTCATGCCGCCGTCCCACACCCGGAACAGCGCCAGCGGGTCGGTCCAGATCCAATGGATGTCGGTATAGAACAGCATGTAGCCGATACGGCCACCGATGATCACACCCATCATCACGTAGAAGGCCAAGTCGCCCACCGCATCCCGCGACACCGGCAGGCGGCCCAGGCCGCGGCGATACTCCGCCATCAGCCAGGCTCCCAGGAAACCGGCCAGATACATCAGCCCATACCAATGGACATGAATCGGACCGAGGCTGAAGGCGATCGGCTGGATGTCTACGGTGTAGGGCAGCGACATGGGCAACGTGCGTGGCGGTAAAGACACAGTGTAGCCGCCCCGGCTGCCATCGCGGGCAGCCCCCTTCCCGTCCCCTTCATGCCGTGGCTACACTCGCCGCCGGATGGCAGCCACCGGTTACTGGGGAGTAACGGCGGCTTGCGGGGCATGGCGAAGAGCCGGCTGATCACGCAACCGTCCACCGGGCCGCGATGCCCCACCGGCCGGTAGCGCAAACAGGGGCGTGTCCAGGGGGAAAATGCATGTCACACCGTCTGATGCGGACCGCGCTGTCCGCAGCCTTTCTGTTATTGCCCGCCGCCGCCTGCGCGGCCGACCTGATTCCGGTCGAGGACTTCGCGCGCCGGCCGCAGATTTCCGATCCCACCCTGTCGCCCGATGGCCAGCACATCGCGGTGCGCATGGACGACTACGACAATCACAATCATGCGGTGATGGTCTACAACGTCACCGACATGAAGAACCCGATCAGCATGCTGCGCATGCCCAAGTTCGAGATTCCGCTCGACATCATCTGGGTCAGCCCTACCCGCCTGGTGGTGCAGAAAGGCAAGGAAACCGGTTCGCTCGACAAGCCCGCCTTTTACGGCGAAGTGCTTGCCACCGACCTCGATGGCAAGCACGTGGATTACATCTACGGCTACGACAACCTCGGCACCCGCGCCACCACCCGCGCAGGCGACAAGGGCTGGGGCTATGTCGTCGGGCGGCCCCGGCCCTCCAATGGGCACGTCTACATGGAAACCGAGTCCTGGGACAACAAGGGACACTACGCGCTGTATGACGTCGACGCGGTGAAGAATGCCCGCCGTCTGATCGGCGACATCAGCGTGAGCGGCATGAGCTTCATGGTCGGCAACGACGGCGAAGTGCATTACGCCTACGGCTCCAACGACAATTTCGATTTCGTGGCCTATCGCCGGCAGAACGGCGCATGGGCGCCACTGGACACCACCAAGGATTACCGCAGCTTCATACCGCTCGCCAATACACCGGATCAAAAACGCATCTATGCGTTTTACTCCAGGGAGGGTGGCCCAACCTCACTGGTGGAGCAGGACGAGGACGGCGGCAATCGCAAAGTGCTGGCCAAGGACAGCTTCAGCAATATCCGTTCGGTCGAATGGACGCCGATGCCGCGCCAACCGTTCGCAACCATTCTCGACACCGGTATCCCCACGGCCAACTACATCGACCCCAGCCTGCCTGCAGCCAAGCTGCACATGGCGTTGAGCAAGGCTTTCCGCGGCTACGTGCGCTTCATCAATTACAGCGAGGACGGCGGCCAACTGCTGTTCTCCGTATCCAGCGACCGCGACCCCGGCACCTTCTATCTGATCGACACCAAGACCAACAAGGTCAACAAACTTTTCACCGGGCATCCCTGGATCGACCCCACGCGCATGGCCGAACGGCGGCCATTACGCTTCAAGGCCAGCGACGGCATGGAACTGGAGGCGATCCTGACCATCCCGCCGGGTCGCGGCGAAGCCAACTTGCCGATGGTGCTGCTGCCGCACGGCGGTCCGCACGGGATCAATGACGATTGGTTTTACGACCGCGACGCGCAATTCCTCGCCAGCCGCGGCTATCTGGTGCTGCAGGTCAATTACCGTGGCTCTGATGGGCGCGGCCGGAACTTCACTGAAGACGGCTATCTCAAGTGGGGCACCCGCATCCAGCAGGATTTGATCGACGGGGTGAAGTGGGCAGTTGCGGAGAACTACGCCGATCCGAAGCGCGTCTGCGTGTATGGCGCGAGTTTCGGCGGCTACTCGGCGATGATGACCACGATCCGCGCGCCGGATATGTTCAAGTGCGCGGTCGGCTACGCCGGCGTCTACGACCTGGCGATGATGTACAAGAAGGGCGACGTGCGCGAAGAAAAGACCGGCCGCAGCTATCTGCACGCCGTCATCGGCAAGGACGACGCCGATCTCGCCGCTAACTCGCCCGACAAACTGGCCGACAAGATCCCAGTCCCCGTCCTGTTCGTGCACGGCGAGGCCGACGTACGTGCCCCGTTCGCTCAGGCCAAGGCGATGCGCGCCGCGATGGATGCCGCCCACAAGCCATATGAATGGCTGTCCAAACCCGGCGAAGGCCACGGCTTCTACGACGAAAAGAACACCGTCGAGTTCTACAAGACCTTGCAGGCCTTCCTCGACAAATACATCGGAAACAGCCCGAATACGGCCAGCAACTAGCCGTCGCAAAACCGGCGAGAATGGCATCAGAAGGGCGCCTCGGCGCCCTTTTTTGCGGATCAAAACCAATCCGCGCAAATACTTGCGGTTACAAGAATCTTCGAAACTTAACTTGCACCAAACTGTCACCTTGTTTTAACTTCGGGCTCACATCGACCGTTTCCCCCAAGCTTCGGCGATGCCGGGGCACGCGAGCTTCCCCAGCGAGGCGTGCCATCCCAGATATCCAGATGACCAGCGTCAACGCTGGCAGCTGGCTATTTTTTGTTCGGAGTTTTCAAAACAATGAAGCAAAAGACACTGCTGGCCACCGCCATCGCCGCAGCGCTCATGCTGCACACCTTCGCGGTGGCTGCACAGGACGCTACCCCCGCCCCCGCCGCCGACACATCCAAGGCCAAGAGCCTGGATACCGTGACCGTCACCGGTTCGCGCATCCGTAGCGTGGACGTCGAGACCGCCCAGCCGGTCTTCACCATGAGCCGTCAGGAAATCCAGAAGCAGGGCTATGTGAGCGTCGGCGACATCCTGTCGCACATCACCGCTTCCGGTTCGGCCGGCTATAGCCGCTCCGCCTCGCTGACTTCGAACACCTACGCCGGTAGCGCCACCGTCGAACTGCGCGGCCTGGGCGCCGCCCGCACCCTGGTGCTGGTCGACGGTCGCCGCTGGGGCACCAATGCCGACGGCTTCACTGACCTGGACACGATCCCCTCCTCGATCATCGAGCGCATCGATGTACTGAAGGACGGCGCCTCGGCCATCTACGGTTCCGACGCCATCGCCGGTGTGATCAACATCATCACCCGCACCGACATCAAGGGCGGCGACGCCAACGTCTACTACGGCCAGTTCGGCAAGGGTGACGGCGCCAAGCAGCAGTACGACTTCACCTATGGCAACAAGATCGGCAAGCTGTCCTACGTGTTCAGCGGCTCGTATGCCAAGGACGATCCGGTCTGGGCGAAGGACCGCGACTTCTCGCGTTCCCCGCTGGGTCCGCGTCATTCGAACTCCGGCCTGTCCGGCTTCGGTCCGGGCGGCCTGATCCTCAATGATCCTTCGGGCAATGGGCTCAAGCTCAACCCGGGTGGCGATCCGACTAAGCTCGGCGACTATCACACCTACGACCCCAGCATCGACAACTTCAACGCCAACCAGCAGATGATGCTGATCAATGGTGCGAAGCGTAAGTCGCTGTTCGGCAAGGCCACCTACGCCATCACCGACAACATCAGCGCCCACGCTGATGCGACCTACACCGAGCGCACCGCGAACATCCAGATCGCCGGCTATCCGCTCGGCACCGGCACCACCGGCTTGATGGTTGACAAGGACAGCTACTACAACCCGCTGGGCAGCCAGCAGGGTTACACCACCCCGCAGGACGTCGAGTTCTTGCGCCGTGGTGTTGAATCGCCGCGCCTGACCAAGAACACCCTGAAGACCTATCGCATCGGCGCGGGTCTGGACGGCGTGTTCCAGATCGGCGAACGCAACTTCAACTGGGACGTCAGCGGGTTCTTCAACAAGAACAAGGGCGACGTCTTCGGCACCGGCAATTACAACCTGATCAACCTCGCCCAGGGCCTCGGCCCGTCCTTCATGGACAATGGCGTGGTCAGGTGCGGCCGTCCGGGCGCGGTGATCGCCGGCTGCACGCCGGTGAACGTCCTGTCGGGCTGGGGCGGCATGACCCCCGACATGCTCAACTACGTCGGCGTCAACACCAACGGCACCTACGGCACCCAGACCACCGGTCTTGCCGCCAACATCGGTGGTGACGTGGTGCAGCTGCCGGCCGGCATGGTGCAGTTCGCCGCTGGCCTGGAATACCGTCGCGAAGCCGGCTACAACCGTCCGGACGGGTTCTCGCAGACCGGCAACTCCACCGACCTGGCGTCCGACTCCTCGTCAGGCAAGTACAACACCAAGGAAGCCTACGCGGAGTTGAACATCCCCGTGCTGGCTGACCTCCCGGGTGCCAAGCTGCTGTCGGTCGACCTAGCCAGCCGTTACTCGAAGTACAGCACCTTCGGCAGCACCACCAACAGCAAGTTTGGCATCCAGTGGAAGCCGATCGACGACCTGATGTTCCGTGGCAGCATCTCGGAAGGTTTCCGTTCGCCGACCATCAACGACCTGTACGGCGGCCAGTCGCAGACGTTCGATAGCTACACCGATCCGTGCGATTCGCGCTTCGGCGCGGTGGCCAGCGGCAATGCCAACGCCATCGCGGCCTGCCGCGCAGCCGGCCTGGCGCCAGGCTTCGTGCAGACTGACTCCGCTGGCAAGCCGGTCAGCGCGGCCGACTCGCAGTCGACCACGCCGTTCCTTTCCGGCTCCAACGAAAAGCTCAAGCCCGAGACCTCGCTCAGCAAGACCCTGGGCTTTGTCTACAGCCCGAGCTACGTCGATGGCCTGAACGTGTCGTTGGACTGGTACAACATCCGCATCACCAACGTCATCACCAGCGTCACCTCCAACGACGTGCTGGATGACTGCTACCTGCGTGGCATCCAGTCTGCCTGCGGCCTGTTCTCGCGTGACCCCAAGGGCCAGGTGGTCGGCCTGGTGCACACGCTGAGCAACCGCGGCAAGCTGGAAACCGAAGGCTACGATCTGAGCCTGACCTACCGCCTGCCGAAGTTCTCGTTTGGCCAGTTCCGGGTCAACGTGGATACCAACTACGTCAGCAAGTACAACCAGACGCTCAGCAACGGCGTGATCTCCTATAGCGCCGGCCAGTACTCCAACTGGCGCATCCGCAGCAACGCCAATCTGGATTGGAGTTACGGCGACTTCGGTGCCACCTGGGGTGTCCGCTACTACTCGGGCCTGAAGGAAGACTGCTCGTTCGATATTGCTGGCGGTCCGGAGTGCTCTCTGCCGAACTACGTTTCGCCGGGCCAGGGCATCACGCCGAAGCGTCAGATCGGCGGCATTGCCTTCAACGACCTGTCGGTGCGTTGGACTGCTCCGTGGAACGGCACGTTCTCGGTCGGCGCCAACAACGTGTTCGACCGCAAATCCCCGATCTTCTACACCGCATCGAGCAACACGAGCGGCAATAGCAGCTTCGTGGGTAACCCGGCGTACGACATCGGCCGCTTCTGGTACGTGCGTTACAACCAGAAGTTCTGATCGATCGTTACAGGCAAGACGAAAACGGCGGGCCTATGGCCCGCCGTTTTTTTGTCCCGCAACAAGCTGGAACTACGCTGTAGGAGCACACCCTGTGCGCTCCTACAGCAGAACCGGCCGATCAGGCAGCTCATCAGGCTGATCCTTGTCATTCCCCGGAAAATGCCGCGTCAGCAAAGCATGCGCAGCGGCAATTCCCTCCAGACAACCTTCGCGCCATGCGTTGCGCGCGAAGCGCTCGCGCATCTGCGTGCAGATCGCATCCCATTCCGCCGTGGTGACTTCGCGAACAATGCCGCGATCCGCCACTATCTCGATGCGATGCTCCGCCAGCAGCACGTAGAACAACACACCGCTGTTGTGCTCGGTGTCCCACACCCGGAGCTGAGTGAACACCTGCTCAGCGCGGTGGCGTGCGTCCAGGCCCTCCAGCACAGCCAGCGGTGCCAGCCGCGACTCGATGGCAAAGCACACTTCGCCTTTATGCAGACGCTCGCCTTCGGCGATGGCGCGCGTCATCTCGTCGAGCAAGGTTTTCGGAAAACAGCGGCGCAGCTGGAACCAGCCACTGAACGTATTGGTGAAGAAGCGTTGGGCACGTCCCATGTCACCAGCTCCCCGACGAACCGCCGCCGCCAAAACTGCCGCCGCCTCCGCTGAAGCCACCGCCTCCGCCGCCGAAGCCGCCCCCGCCAAAACCGCCTCCACCTCCGCCCCAACCGCCGAAACCACCCCAGCCGCCACCGCCGATGGAACGCCCTGCACCGGCCGGCAACAGCATGAGCACGCCGCCGATCACCACGCCCAGCACCGCAGCCCCGGCAGTCGCCGCCAACAGCCACAGCAGGCCACCAGTGATCACCGCACCCAGCGGCGTACGCAACCACACGGTGGCGCGGCCGAATATGCCTCGCAGGAAAAACGCTACGAACACACCGATCAACAGCACGTCCTGAAAGCCCAGCCCGCTGCGTTCGCGATGCGGCCCTTCCACCGGCGGTGGCAAGGCCTCGCCATCGATCAGCTGGGTCAGGGCGCCCACGGCGTCAGTGATACCGCCGTAGTAGTCGTTGGCGCGAAACTTGGGCGCGATGTATTCGCGTGTGATGCGTGCGGTAGCGGCATCAGGAATGGCACCCTCAAGACCGTAACCCACCTCGATACGCACACGCCGGTCGTCCTTGGCGATCAGCAGCAGCAGACCGTCGTCCGTGCCCTTGCGCCCTACTTTGTTGGACTCGGCCACCGCGAGCGAATAACTCTCCAAATCCTGCGGCTGTGTGGTGCCCACCATCAGCACCACCAGCTGCGCGCCCTTGCGCTTCTCCAGCGCGACTAGCTGCGCATCCAGCTGATCGACCTGCTGCGCAGTGAGCGTACCGGTCAGATCCGTGACATGACGGGTGAGCTTGGGCGGCGCGGTGTCCGCATACGCCAGGGATAACCCTGCTGCGAGAAGCAGCAGGGTTATCAGAAGGTACGGCAGCCGCAGCAGGCGCCGGGTCATCTCAGTGCGTCGCAGCCGGCGCCGGGCTCGCATTGCCGCCGAAGTCGACCGTCGGCGCAGTGGAAATGGCCTTCTCGTTCTCTACCGTAAAGTTCGGCTTGACCTGATAGCCGAAGATCTTGGCGGTGAGGTTATTCGGGAAGGTACGGATCATCGAGTTGTATTCCTGCACCGACTGCACGTAGCGGTTGCGCGCCACGGTGATGCGATTCTCGGTGCCTTCCAGCTGTGCCTGCAGGTTCTGGAACAGGCCGTCGGCCTTCAGCTGCGGGTAGTTCTCACTGACCACCATCAGGCGCGACAGTGCGCTGGACAGTTGGCCCTGGGCCTGCTGGAACTGTTGCAGTTTTTGCGGATCGTTCAACGCATCCGGCGACATCTGCATGGTGCCGACCTTGGAGCGCGCATTGGTGACTTCCGTCAGCACCTTCTCTTCGTGCTGCGCATAACCCTTTACCGTGTTGACCAGGTTGGGCACGAGGTCAGCGCGGCGCTGATACTGGTTGATCACTTCCGACCAGGCGGCCTTGACGGCTTCGTCCTGGCGCTGCATGGCGTTGTAACCACAACCGGAAAGACCGGCGACGACCAACAGCAGCGCGACTGCGCGAAGGAATTTCATGGGTGTGCTCCGATCCGGTGGAAGGCGCCATTGCAGCATTCCTCCCCGACGGGCGCAATCTGAACATGTTGGCACGCACCCTGTGCGTAAAAGACCTGCGAAGCGTGATTCCCGCGGTGGTCGCCCATAGGGTGGGCTCCTACAGGGAAACCGCTATTTCAAAGGAAGCGCGGGCCCAGGATCAGCCCCCAGCTGAGCATCACCATCACCAGCAGCAGGAACACCGCCGCGGAACCCATGTCCTTGGCGCGACCGGCCAGTTCGTGGAATTCCGGGCTCACTTTGTCCACGACGGCCTCGACCGCGGAGTTCAACAGCTCGGCCGAAAGCACCAGTACGGCAGGCAACACCAGCGCGATTTTTTCCAGCGGCCCCTGCCCCAGCCACAACCCCAGCGGAACCAGCACCACCGCCAGGCAGGCTTCCAGCCGGAACGAGGCCTCGTGCTGCCAGCCGGCACGCAGGCCCTTCATCGACCACTTGAAGGCGCTCCAGATTTGCTTGGGTCCGCGAATACCGCTGGCAGCCATGAGGTTGTCCGTGATCAATAGGCCGCGTGCGCTGCGGCAATAAACCGAGCCAGCCAAGCTTTCCGAAACGTCCGAAAAGTGCTGGCAATAAGCCTGTAATGATGCCACAGGGCCCGCCAGGGCAAGGATCTCGGTCGTAGACACTCGCAAGCCTTTGCTCCATCGCAGGATTTCGCGTACGGCGGTGCAACCGCACCCCGTGACAGATGCGTTACGCTTGACCGGTTGTGGTTTTCGTAAGGCCCACGACAGGGTCGGCCGCAACGCGGTCGTAGTTCAAGACCGCGTTCGGAATCGTTCGTATGGCAATCCAGAATCCGCCCGTCTCGCAGACGCGCTCCTTCAGCACCGTTTTCCTCATCGAAATGTGGGAGCGCTTCGGCTTCTACGGCATGCAGGTGTTGATGGTCACCTACATGATGAAGAAGCTGGGCTTCGTCGACAGCAAGGCCAACCTCGTCTGGGGCGCCGCGGCGGCGCTGATTTATGCCACTCCCGCCATCGGCGGCTGGGTCGGCGACAAGCTGATTGGCACGCGCCGCACCATGATCGTCGGTGCCATTGTGCTGGCGCTGGGCTACGCGATGCTGTGGATTCCTTCGAACAATCCCACCCTGCTGTACTGCGCGCTCGGTGTGATCGTGGTCGGCAACGGCTTCTTCAAGCCCAACGCCGGCAACTTGGTGCGCAAAATCTACGAGGGTGACGACACCCGCATCGACAGCGCTTTCACCATCTACTACATGGCGGTGAACATCGGTTCGATGGTGTCGATGACGGCTACCCCGTGGATCCGCAACTACGTGGGCGAACACTACGGCGACGCACTGGGCTGGCACACCGCCTTCGGTTCGTGCGCGGTCGGCCTGGTACTGGGCCTCGGCAACTATGTGCTGATGCACCGCACCCTGGCGCACATCGGTTCACCGGCCGACGAGAAGCCCTTGAGCCTGGCGCGCGTGGCGGCCGTGCTGGTGGCTTCGGTGGCGATGGTGTTTATCGCGGCCGCCATCCTGCAGAGCCTGTCGATCGCCAAGGGCGCGGTAATCCTTGCCGGCGTGGTGATCCTGGGCATCTTTGCCTATCTGATCTGGATCAGCCAGAAGAGCGAGCGCGCCGGCCTGATCGCCGCTCTGGTGCTGACGGTGCAGACGATCTTCTTCTTCATCTTCTACGCGCAGATGGCAACCTCGCTGAATCTGTTTGCGCAGAACAACGTGAACCTGTCGTTCGAGATGTTCGGCGCACATCTGTTCACCTGGATTCCCGAGCAGTATCAGAACCTCAACGCGATCTGGATCGTGATCCTCAGTCCCGTGCTGGTCTTCATCTATAACGGCCTCGGGCGGGCGGGCAAGGATCCCTCGGTGGCGTTCAAGTTCGCGCTCGGCTTCGCCGCTGTGGCCGTGGGCTTCTTCATGTACGGTCTCGGCGCCATGAGCGCGGTCGATGGCCAGGTGTCTTCCTGGACCATGATCTGGGGCTACGGCCTCTACTCGCTGGGCGAACTGCTGGTGAGCGGCCTGGGTCTGGCCATGATCGCCCGCTACGTGCCCGCGCGCATGGGCGGTTTCATGATGGGCGCGTATTACGTCGCCGTCGGCATCTCGCAGTATCTGGGCAGCGTGGTGGCCAACCTGGCCAGTATTCCGGAGCACATCAGCAATCCGGTCGAATCGCTGCCGATCTACATCAGCCTGTTCAACAAGCTCGGCTTCGTCGGCATTGCCTGCACCGTGGTCGCCGTGGTCATGCTGCCGCTGATGAACAAGCTCTCGGCCAGTCACGCCGAATCGCGTACGGCATTGCCTGCCGTGCATAGCGAAGAGTGAACCCCGGAGACCCGACGTCGCAGACATCGGGTCTCTTGCCATGGAGGCCTGGCGGACACCGTAGAATCCCGCCCCATGAACCAGCGCCGCTTGAAGCAACGCATCGGGCCCCGCGCCCTAACCCGCACCCTGGCCTGGCTGCGCATTTGCGCCATCGCGGGACAAAGTGTGGCGGTACTGGTCTGCGCCTTGTGGATGCAGCTGGCGATTCCACTGCTGCCTTTGCTGGTCGGCATCGGCATGCTCGCGGTCTTTGCCGTATTCGCCGCGTGGCGCCTCAGCCAGCCCTGGCCGGTGCGCGAATGGGAAACCGTGCTGCATGTCGCCGCCGATACCTTGGTGCTGGGGTACTTGCTGTACTTCACTGGCGGCGCCAGCAATCCCTTCGTCACTTTGCTGCTGGTGCCGATCGCCTTGAGTGCGGCGGCGCTATCGGTGCCGGCCATCCTGGAAGTGGCCGCGCTCGCCGGCGTCGCCTACGTGGTGCTACTGCTTTGGTACGTGCCGCTGCCGGTGCCGATACAGCACCACGCTACCGCCGGGTTCTCCCTGCACGTTGCTGGCATGGGCGTGAATTTCGTCATCACCGCCTTGCTGCTCGGCTTCTTCATCAACCGCTTGGCGCGCGCCGTGCGCCTGCAACAGCTCGAAGTACAGCGCGCACGCGAGCGTGCACTGCGCGATGAAGGCATTCTCGCCATCGCCACCCAGGCGGCCGGCGCCGCGCACGAACTCAACACACCGCTCTCCACCATGCGCACCCTGCTGCCAGAACTGCGCCGCGAACACGCAGGCGATACCGCACTGGGTGAAGACCTTCAGTTGCTCGAAGACCAGGTCGAGCGCTGCCGCACCATCCTTCGCGAGATGGTGGCGTTCGGCAAAGCACAGCTATCACAGGAACCCGAGCAGCTCAGTCTCGCCGCCTTTATCCATAGCTGCCTGGAACGCTTCCAGCTGCTGCGGCCCGAAGCAGAGCTGACCGTGCAGCTGGATGGCGATGCCGCACGCACCGTGCTGCGCACACCGCCGGGTCTGCGCCATGCCCTGCTCAATCTGTTGAACAACGCGGTCGACGCGTCGGCACTCAACCAATCGCAGGCGGTATCGCTCAGTGCGCATCGCGAGGGCGGCTGGCTGGAGCTGGTCGTCGGTGATCACGGACCCGGCTTTGCGGCCACCGGCGAACTGGCAGTGATCGGCGAATCGCATAAACAGACCGGCCTGGGCCTCGGGCTGGCCCTGGCCGAGGCCACCGCCGAGCGCCTGAATGGCGAACTCACCGCCAACAACACCCTGGATGGCGCGGAGATGCACCTGCGCCTGCCCCTGGCCGTGATCGCGGCCCGCACCGAGGAGTAGCGGTCCGCTCAAAGGACGAAGGACACTTCGTCGCGCCTCCCCCTCCCTGCGTCAACGATGCGCGACAATAGTCCGCACTGTTCCGGAGGCCCCATGAGCGATCAGCCCGCCCAGCCCCTGCTTATCGTCGACGACGACGCCACCTTCGCGCGCGTCCTGGCGCGGGCCCTGAGTTCGCGCGGCTTCGAGGTGATCACCGCGAGCAATGCCGACGAGGCGCGCGCGCTGACCCGGCGCCATCATCCGCGCTATTGCGTGCTCGACCTGAAGCTGGGTGAAGAGAACGGCCTGCGGCTGATTCCCGAGTTGCAGTCGCTGGTGCCCGAGATGCGCGTGCTGCTGCTCACTGGTTACGCCTCCATCGCCACAGCGGTCGAAGCGATCAAGCGCGGCGCACACGATTATCTGGCGAAGCCCGTCGATGCCGACGCCGTGGTGCGCGCCCTGCTCGATGGCGACAGCGCCACCGGAGACGATGAAGTGCTGGACGCGCCGGAAGCCCCACTGGCCCTGCGCCGCCTGGAATGGGAGCACATCCAGCGCGTGCTCACCGAATGCGACGGCAATATCTCCGAGACCGCCCGCCGCCTCGGCATGCATCGCCGTACCCTGCAGCGCAAACTCAGCAAGCACCCGGTGCGCGAGCGGCCCGACGGCGAAAGCTGATTACCCCACGCCATCGCGGCACCGCTGCGACATCGCGCCACCTTTTCCGTTATCAGCGTAGGGCTATGCTGCCAACCCTTGACCATGGTCCAGGGTATGCCGTTGAACACCTCTCCGCACCGTCTGTGCACGCTGGCGCTCGCCATCGCCGGCAGTTTCGCCGGCCCGGCCTTTGCCGCCGATCCCCAGCAATCGACCACGCTGGAAGCGGTACGCGTCCATGCCAGCGACACGCATGTGACGGAAACACCGGCGGTGCAGGTACACGTCACCCGCGACCAGCTGCTGAAGCACAACGTCACCGACAGCTCGGACGCGCTGAAATACGCACCCAATATCCAGGTGCGTAAACGCTACATCGGCGATCCCAACGCGGTGATCAGCGGCCGCAACGCCGGCACGCTGCAGAGTGCGCGCAGCCTGGTCTACGCCGACGGTCTGCTGCTCTCCAACCTGATGACCAATGGCTGGGACGGCGCACCGCGCTGGGGGATGGTGGCACCGGAAGAAATCGGCGCCGTCGACGTGCTGTACGGCCCCTACTCCGCGCTGTATCCCGGCAACTCGATGGGCACCACGGTACTGATCCACACTCGTCTGCCGGAAAAGTTCGTCGCCAGCGCCAGCGCGCAATTCATGAGCCAGGATTTCAGCGACAGCTACGGCAGCAGCGGCCGCTACAACGGCCGTAGCATCGCCGCCACGCTCGGCAACAAACAGGGCCGCTGGAGCTGGATGCTCGCGGTGAACAAGCTGGACAACAACGGCCAGCCGATGCAGTACGCCACCGCCAAAGCCGGCGGCAACGCGAAGCTTGCCGTGCCGGTGCAAGGCGCCACGCTGGACCGCAACCCCAACGGCACGCCGCGCCTGGTCTACGGCGCCAACACCATCGAGCACACCGAGCAGACGCAGGCCAAGCTCAAGGTAGGGGTGGATATCACCGATCATATCGCCGCGCTGTTCACCCTGGGCTGGTGGCACAACCATGCCGAGGACCGCACGCGCAGCCTGATCCGCGATGCCAGTGGCCGCCCGATTTATACCGGCGTGGTCAGCGCCCTCGGCCAGACGTGGACCTTGCCGGCCAGCGGCCTGGCGCCCTCCGCCACGCACGAGACGCATGCGTTGTACGGCGTGGAACTCAACGGCCGTTTCGACAACGGTTGGCGTTGGACCGCGGTCGGCAGCAAGTACGACTTCCTGCGTTCGCAGCAGCGCACGGCCAGTCTTACTCCACCTATCGGCGCTGTCGGCGGTCCTGGCACCGTGGCCGATATGGGCGGCTCGGGCTGGGAGACCTGGGATCTGCGCAGCTCCGGCCCGCTCGGCGAGCAGCACATGCTCTACGCCGGCCTGCATGGCGATCGCTACATACTGGATTCGCGCGTGAACAACGCCAACGATTGGCGCGGCAACGCGGACGGACCGCAACAAAGCGCCTTCGGCGGTCGCACACGCACCTACGCCGCGTATTTGCAGGACGTATGGAGCTTCGCCCCGGCCTGGGCCCTCACCCTCGGTGGACGCTGGGAACAATGGCGCGCCTACGATGGCCTGCGCGCCAACGCCAATACCAGCGTGCGCTATGCCGATCGCCAGCGCACCGACTTCTCGCCCAAGGCCGCGCTGAGCTGGGATTTCGCTGACGACTGGCAGCTGCGCCTGGCCAGCGGCAAGGCGGTGCGCTATCCCACCGTCAACGAACTGTTCCAGGGCAGCATCTCGGCCAATGCCATCGTCAACAACAATCCCAATCTGCGCCCCGAGCGCGACTGGTCGACCGACCTCACTTTGCTGCGCCATCTCGACCACGGTCATTGGCGTGTCTCGGTGTTCCAGGATCGCATTGCCGACTCGCTGTACTCGCAAACCGACATCACCGTCACGCCGACAGTCACCAACATCCAGAACGTGGACAAGGTGCGCATGCGCGGTATCGAGGGCGAGATCGCCCTGACCGATGTCTGGACACCCGGCCTCGACCTGCAAGCCAGCGTCGCCTTCAACAACGCCAAGACGCTCGACGACCGCCAGTACCCGCTGGCGAACGGCAAGTGGTTTCCACGCATTCCCAAAGTACGCGCCACCATCGTGGCTGACTACCGCTTCGCTCCAGGATGGGATGCGTCGCTCGCCATCCGTCACTCGGGCCGCCAGTACGGCACGTTGGACAACAGCGATTTCGTGAACACCTACGGCGCGGTCAGTCGCTTCACTGTGGCCGATGCCAAGCTGCGCTGGAATTTTGCGCCGCAGTGGACGGTATCCATGGGTGTGGACAACCTCACCAATGAGCACTACTGGGTCTACCATCCTTATGCCGGCCGCACCTGGTTCGCGGAAGCGCGCTGGGATTACTGACACATTCGCGCCAGCCGCAAAACCAAAGGCCATCCATGCGCAAATTCATCGCCCCCCTGTTCTGCCTGATCGCTCCGGTGCTGATGGCGCATGAAGGTCACCAGGGCATGACCATGCCCAAGGGGCCGGAGTTGGGCGCCAGCGCCACCATCGACGGCAATGGCCGCTTGTGGCTGGTGGACGCCGCGGATGGCCACGTCAGGTTGCGTCACTCGGACGATTTCGGTCGCACGCTGAGTCCGCCGGTGCTGGTCAATGCCACCGCCGAGCCGATCTACGCCGAAGGCGAGAACCGGCCGAAGATCGCGCTCGGCAAACAGAACGCGTTGTATGTGAGCTGGTCGCAACCGCGCGCCAAGCCATGGACCGGCTTCGTACGCTTCGCCCGCTCCACCGATGGCGGCGCGCATTTCTCTGCGCCGATCACCGTGCATCACGACCGCGCCGAGATCACGCATCGCTTCGACGCCATGGCGGTGGATGGCCAGGGCCGCATCGTGATGGCGTGGATCGACAAACGCGATCTCGAAGCGGCCACGGCCAAGGGCAAGCCCTATCTCGGCGCGGCAATCTATACCAGCGTCTCCAGCGACGGCGGCCTCAGCTTCGCAACGGAGCAGAAGCTGACCGACCAGAGCTGCGAATGTTGCCGCATCGCGATGGCACGTACGCCGCAGGGCGAGATCGGCGCATTCTTCCGCGGCATTTATGGCGACAACATCCGTGACCACGCCTATGCCGTGCTGCACGGCGATGGCCGTCCCAGCGAAGCCCAGCGCGCCACCTTCAGCGAGTGGCAGATTGCCGGCTGCCCGCATCATGGTCCCGGCCTCGCCATCGGCGGCGACGGCGTGCGCCACGCGGTGTGGTACGAGGCAAAGAACCAGCCCACCGTCTGGTATGGCCAACTCGATCCCGGCCATGCGCCCAAGCATGCCCTGGCCATCGCGGGTGCCGGCGCGAGCCATGCAGATATCGCCGTTAACGGCCGTGAGGTATGGGTCGTGTGGAACCAGGTGAACGCGCATGGCTACGAGCTCATGCTGCGCACCTCACGCGATGGCGGCGAGCATTTCGATGAAGCGCGGCAGATCGCCAATACCCCGGGCGCGAGCGCCTCACCGCAGCTGTTGTTGTGGCAAGGCCGCGCTTTCGTCGCCTGGAATACTGCGGCGGAGTTCCGTCTGGTGCCCACGGAGGCCCTATGATCCACCGGCTTCTATGTCTGCTCGCCTTGGCTTTACCGATAGTTGCGCAAGCTGCATCGCCCACCGCGCTGCGTGCGGAGGATGTCGCCACTCTGCTCAAGCCGCCCTCGCACGGTATACGCGTGCTGGCGATCTGGGCGCTGGACTGCGCCTACTGCGAATCGAACCTGCAAGCACTGGGACGATTGCAACGCGCACAACCCGACACGATCGAACTGATCACCATCGCCACCGACAGCATCGATCAAAGCGACATGATCGCGGCACGCCTGCACAGCGCCGCCATGGATGCATGGCCGGCACGCGCCTACACGGATGCCACGCCTGAGCGCATCAACTACCTGATCGATCCGAACTGGGGTGGCGAAACGCCCCGCACACTGGTGATCCGTGCGGATGGCACGCGGCTCGGCATTAGCGGCGAACTCACCCCCGCCAAGCTGAAGTCGATCCCGTAGGAGCGCACCCTGTGCGCGAAACGGCCCGACAGGGCCGCGCTTTTGCCGAAGCGGGATGAAAACACGGCCCTGTCGGGCCGTTTCGCGCACAGGGTGCGCTCCTACACAGTGAAATTACGATCCGCTGCTCGACTCAGTGGCGGGCAGCGGATCACCGGTGCCGTCGTCCTCGTCGCCAAAGATCGCGACATGCGGTACACCATCCGCGCCGATCCAGCCGCGATACATGCCATCGGTATTGAATGGCATGGCGAAATTGCCGTCGCCATCCAGCGCAATAGCTCCGCCATTGCCACCCATCGACGGGATTTCCTGATTGATCACTTCCGCCGCGGCGCGCTTCAGCGGCACGCGCATCTGCGTCACACGCATGCAGATTTCGTGCGCCGCCACGGTGCGGATGTAGTACTCGCCCCAGCCCGTACCCGACACAGCGCAACCACTGTTGGCATAAGTGCCAGCACCGATGAGCGGCGAATCGCCCACGCGACCCCAGCGCTTGTCGGTCATGCCACCGGTGGACGTACCCGCCGCCAGATGTCCCTGCGCATCCAGAGCTACCGCGCCCACTGTGCCGAAATGCTTGGCCGTCTCCACGTCCGCATGCGGCTTGCGTGCCGCATCTTCCTTCAGCGCCTTCTGCAATTGCTGCCAACGCTCGTCGGTGCGGAAGTACGAGGGATCGACCAATTCAACACCCGCATCCTTCGCAAACGCCTCGGCGCCCTCGCCAACCAGCATTACATGCTTGCTCTTGTCCATCACCGCGCGCGCCAGCAGGATCGGGTTCTTCACGCGATGCACGCCGGCGATCGCACCAGCCTTCAGCGTGTAGCCGTCCATGATGGCCGCATCCAGCTCGTTCTTGCCGTCATGAGTGAATACCGCGCCCTTGCCGGCGTTGAAGTTGGGGTCATTCTCCAGCACGGTAATCGCCGCCGCCACCGCATCGAGCGCCGGCTTGCCGGCCTTGAGCTGGGCATAGCCGTTCTGCAGCGCCTGGGTCAGCGCCGCACGCACCGCCTTCTCGCGGACCGGATTCATTTCGCGCTTGATCACACCGGCGCCACCGTGGATCACCAGCACCGGTGTAGCGGCATGGCTCATGGCGACAACTCCAAGGGCGGCAATGGCAATAAACAGGCGGCGCAACTTCACGGATCACTCTCCCCGGATGGTCGGGGCGAGTATAGCCAGCTGCGCCGCCGTACTCAGCCGAATGTCTCAACAACCCAGGCGAGCTGTGACATCTATCCTGATTGAGCGACCGGATTTCGCGTCACCTTGATGCACTTCACCCACCTCAATGGTGGCAGTCTGGCCAGACGGGTTGCGTACCTTGGGGTGTACCGCTTCCTTCAAAGTGCCACCGCTCAGGTCGCCCTGTATTTCCAGCTGCCCACCTTCTGCGGGAACCACCATGAAACGTCCGCTCCAAGCCGGTATGCCAGTGGCGCTTCCATTGATCGTGGCGTACTCCCCGGGTTTGAGGCATTGAGTGAAGTGCGTTTCCGGCGCTTCGCCGTTATAGGCCACATCCATCTTCAGGCTGTAGTGGCTCGATGGCGAATTGTTTCCTTCCGACGCTACCGGCGTGGCCGCATACACCATGCCCGCCAGCGTGCTGACGCAGAGAGCTACAACAAACCCGCCCAAGCGATGA
The DNA here is from genome assembly GCF_900114495.1 of Dyella sp. OK004. Classification (GTDB taxonomy): domain Bacteria; phylum Pseudomonadota; class Gammaproteobacteria; order Xanthomonadales; family Rhodanobacteraceae; genus Dyella_D. The sequence goes on from NZ_FOZI01000002.1 coordinate 837,581, forward strand.
CGGGTCAGACTCGGTTTTTCCTTCAGCATGGCAATACGCTCCGTGAGTGGATGACGTGGAGACCACGCGCAGCCCACCGGCAGCGCGCTGGCTTCGGACAGGGTTTTCAACATTGCCTGGGCGTACTGGCGGCGATAGCCATGGTGATCGCGCATGACTGCCGCATCGCAGGCCAGTTCCTGATCCTGTCGAAACAGGCGCCACCCCAGCCATGCCAGAGTATGTGGCCAGCACACAGCGACCACGGCAATCGCACACAACGACCACAAGCCATCGCGCCGACGGGCATGCGCCTCTTCGTGGGCCAGGATCAGTGCTCGCTCCCGTTGGTCATAACGTGTCGCGAAATCTGCGGGCAAGACGATGTGAGGACGCCAGGCGCCGACCAGCGCGGGACCAAGCCCTGGCTCTACGGCAACCAAGATTGGCCAGTGGGATAACCCAGGCTCTAGGGTGGCGCTCCGCAGTCGACGACGATAGCGCGATTGAACAAACCATCCCAACACACCTACTGCCAACATTCCGATCAGCCATACGGCTACCACGGCAGTGCGCCAATCGAAAGACACTGTCGCTTGTGGCACCACAGGAAACGCACCGCCAGCCGTCGCGATGGTAAGCACGAATGTCGGTGATGCAGCCGCGTGTGCCGTCGAATGTGGCAGCTGGCTCATCAGCATCGCCAGCGGCGGCAACATCCAAAGCTGGAAACTGCGTTCAGCGCCCAACCATCGGCGGCATGGCCGTCGCAACAACAGCACGGCCATCACGGCCAACGTAAAGGCGAGCTGCAGCAGCCACAGCCGCGACATCCATTCAGAGCTGGTCATCGTCCAGCTCCTCAAGCAGCTTCTTCAGATCGGCGACATCCTTGCGGCTCAATTTGTGCTGCTCGGAGAAATGCGCCACCAACGGCGCAATCCGGCCGTCGAACAGGCGGTCAAGCAGCCCTTTGCTTTCCTGCGATACGTACTGTTCGCGGGTCAGCCGCGGTATGTAGAGGTAGCGACGACCTTCACGTTCCGCTTTTACCGCTTTCTTTTTCAGCAAGCGATTGAGCAGGGACTTCACCGTGCCCTCCTGCCAACCTTGCTGTGGCCCGACTTCGGCGAGAATTTCCTCGGCGCTGCGCGGCGCCTGCCGCCACAGCACTTCCATCACCACGGATTCGGCTTCACTGATCGACATGGCGCACCGTTTACACGTGTAAGTGACATCTACATTTACACGCGTAAACGAAACCGTCAAGTGTCCTCGATACTGCTTGCAGATCGTGGTTCTAAGCTCTTGTCTGGATGGCTGCGACCTTGGTACAGCATGAGCGGTCACCGATCCGTCGTATCCTAGGTAGCTGGCTCTCCCTGCAAGAAGGCATCGCAATGGACAAGGTTTATGCAAGCGCGGCGCAGGCTCTGGACGGTCTGCTGTTCGACGACATGACCCTCGCCGCGGGCGGCTTCGGCCTCTGCGGCATTCCCGAAAATCTGATCGCCGCACTGCTGGCGGCCGGCACCAAGGGGCTGACCATCGTCGGCAACAACGCCGGCGTGGACGATTTCGGCATGGGTCCGCTGCTGAAGACGCGGCAGGTGAAGCGCGTCTACGCCTCTTACGTGGGCGAGAACAAGGAATTCGAGCGCCAAGTGCTGGCCGGCGAACTGGAGCTGCATCTGGTGCCGCAAGGCACGCTGGCCGAGAAGCTGCGCGCCGGCGGTGCCGGCATCCCGGGTTTCTATACGCGCACCGCGTTCGGCACCAAGCTGGCCGAAGGCAAGGAAACCAAGGTTTTCGATGGCAAGGAATACGTGCTGGAAGAAGCCATCCACGCCGACGTGTCGATCGTGAAGGCATGGAAGGGCGATCGTCTCGGCAACCTCGTGTTCCGCAAGACCGCACGCAACTTCAACCCGATGATCGCCACCTGCGGCAAGGTCTGCGTGGCTGAGGTCGAAGAGCTCGTCGAAGTGGGCGCACTGGCGCCGGACGAGGTTCACGTACCCGGCATCTACGTCGACCGCATCATCCAGGGGCCTTCGTACGAAAAGCGCATCGAGTTCCGCACAGTTGCCGGCGCCAACACCGGTAAAGAAAGCCCGATCCGCACGGCCATGGCACAACGCGCCGCGAAAGAATTGCAGGATGGCTTCTACGTCAACCTCGGCATCGGCATTCCGACCCTGGTGGCCAACTACATTCCAGAAGGCATCGACGTGACCTTGCAGTCGGAGAACGGCCTGCTCGGCATCGGCCCGTTCCCGGACGATGCACACGTCGATCCCGATCTGATCAACGCCGGCAAGCAGACCATCACCACCCTGCCCGGCTCCAGCTTCTTCTCCAGCGCCGAATCGTTCGCGATGATCCGCGGCGGCCATATCGACCTGTCGATCCTCGGCGGCCTGGAAGTGTCGTGTAACGGCGATCTCGCCAACTGGATGGTGCCGGGCAAGATGGTGAAAGGCCCGGGTGGTGCGATGGATCTGGTCAGCGGCGTGAAGCGCGTGGTGGTGCTGATGGAGCACACCGCGAAGGATGGCTCGCCCAAGATCAAGGACGAATGCGACCTGCCGCTCACCGGCAAACAGGTGGTCGATCTGATCATCACCGACCTGTGCGTGTTCGAAGTGGCCAAGGGTAAGGGCCTGACTCTGATCGAACTGCAGGAAGGCGTGACGGTGGATGAAGTGAAGACGAAGACCGGCTGCGCTTTCACCGTGTCACCGAAACTGCAGGCTGCCTGAGAAACACGGTGGGAGCGCACCCTGTTCGCGACCAACCGGCAAGGATTGCCGGTTGGCACGGCGAGAACACGGCCCTTTCGGGCCGTTTCGCGCACAGGGTGCGCTCCTACACGTTCGCCGGTAATGGCTTGGGAAAACGGATGCGTGCGATGTGGTGTTTGCCGTCGCGCGTTTGCAACTCCAGCGGCCAGGCGAAACGTTCACTGATGCGCTGTGCAATCGCCAGCTCGAAACCGTGGCGATCCGCTTTGTAGGTGTCCACGTCAATGCGGTTGGTAACGGTCACCGCACCAGGCAACACGGTAATGACCACCACACCCTGCTCGGCCTGCTGACAGGCATTGCGAATCAGTTGCCAGCACAGCACCGCAAAGACTCGCGGAGACCCATGCAGTGCGAACCGCGCCGGCTCGTCCAGACGCAGGGTTACCGGCTGCCCTTCCAGCAATTCGCGCGCGTCGATCAATTCGCGCTCCAGCACATCGTTGACCACGAAATCTTCTTCGGTGAGTCCGTTGTCGGATTCGCGCGCAAGGATCAGCAAGGCCTCGACCAGCGCTTCCATCTCGCGCGTGGCGCGCTTGATCCGCTGCACCGACCGCTGCCCGAACTCGCCCAGGGCAGGCTCATCAGCAAGCATATCGGCGGACATCTTGATCACGGTGAGCGGGCTACGCAGTTCGTGGCTGGCATCGCGGGTGAAGTTGCGTTCGCGCTGGTTGTAGCCGGCGATGCGGCTGGCAAAGGTGTAAAGGCCTTGTGCGAGCACCGCGACGTCGGCGTCGGCCTGACGCGGTAGCTGCCCCGGCTGCCATTGGCCGAGGTCCGGCTTGTGCTCATCCCAGGTCTTGACCGCGCGCGCCAGCCAGCGCACTTCTTTCCACTGGCGCCGCGTCACCAGCCACGTAAGCACACAGATCGCCACCAGCAGCAGAACCGCTAGCGGAATGGGGGCCAATCCATACATGCCGAGCAGGCAGACCGCGACCACAGCCACCATCTGCAGCCCGAAAATCCATGCCAAGCGGCGATGGAACGCGTCGCGGCGGAACGCGTTCCCCCCTGTCGGAAAAGCTCGGGGAGTCATCGTTACTTCATGACGGCGCGCGAAGCGGTCACGTGGCCGTGGCCGCTTCCGATTCGAGATCGGCCAAGCGATAGCCCGCGGAGTGGATGGTATGCAGCAGCGGGCGATCGAAGGGCTTGTCGATCACGCGGCGCAGGTTATAGAGATGCGAGCGCAGGGTGTCCGAGTCGGGCAAGGTATCGCCCCAGATCTCGCGCTCAATATCGCGCCGGCTCACTACGCGCGGCGATTCGCGCATCAGGATCGCCAACAGCTTAAGCCCGATCGGCGACACGGTGAGCTCCTGTCCACCACGCACCAGACGCAGCGTAGCGGTGTCGAGCGTCATGTCGCCCACGGTCAGCACTTCGGTCGACACCTGGCGGCGATCGCGGCGGATCAACGCACGCAGGCGCGCTTCCAGTTCGCGCACCTCGAACGGCTTCACCAGATAGTCGTCAGCTCCGGCTTCAAGGCCGACCAGCTTGTCTTCCAGCGTGTCGCGCGCGGTGAGCATCAGCACCGGGGTGGACTTCTTGGCCTCCTTGCGCAGCTTGCGGCAAACCTCCAGGCCATCCATGCCCGGCAGCATCAAGTCGAGCACCACTACGTCATAACTGTTGGAGACAGCCAAGTGCAGGCCGCTGACACCATCAGCGGCGTAATCCACCGAGTAGCCCCGGCGTTCCAGGAATTCGCCGACCATCTCGGCAATCTGGCGGTTGTCCTCCACCAGAAGGATCAGCCCGGCTTGTTCGTCACGAGAACTCATCCCTGCCTCCGCGATCGGTCTTCACATAGGTGAAGGCTACCTTCGCGCCGGGTGAGCAATATGTGAAGACGCTTTCACAACAAAGATCGGCCCGGGTGAAATGCCTGGCGAACCCGTCATTCCGGCGAAGGCCGGAGGAGCTCCACAACAGCGAAGCTGGTCATCCAGTGAGGTATGCGTGCGAAGCACACAAAAGCGGTGTTGAGTGCTTTGCACGAATTACTGGACTGGATTCCGGCCTTCGCCGGAATGACGGGTTCTCGGCTACGGGGCCAGCCGATCCACATCCTTTCACCGCAGCAGCGGCCGCAAACCACCCCACACGTTGTCCAGCACCCTGGGCTCACCCGCCGCCGTCGGATGCAGGCCGTCGTCCTGCATCAGTTTGGGATCGAGGGCGACCCCATCGAGCAGGAATGGCACCAGAGCGGTGCGCTTCTGCCCGGCGAGGTCCGCGTAAACCGTACGCAGACCGTCCCGATACTGCGGTCCATAGTTCACCGGCAGCTCGATACCCAGCAGCAAGACCCTGGTTCCGGCATGCTGGGCCGCATCGATCATGCTGGCCAGGTTGTCGCGCAGCGCCACCAGCGGCAGGCCGCGCAGGCCATCGTTGGCACCCAGCTCGATCACCACCACCGCCGGCTTGTACTTGGCCAGCAGCGCCGGTAGCCGGTTGCGGCCGCTCAGCGAGGTTTCTCCGCTGATGCTGGCATTGATCGCTGTCCAACCCGGCTCCATCTGTCCCAGACGTACTTCCAGCAGATGCACCCAGCCCTGTTCGGTCGCAATGTTGTGCGCGGCGGAAAGGGAGTCGCCCAGTACCAGCACGGCCTTCGAAGGCGCAGCCCGCACGGCGCCAGCGCAACACAGCAACAGCAGAAGCCAAAGGATACGACGCATGAGTGGTTCTTCTCCCGCGCTTGGTAGCGCCGATCTGGTAAGCGAGGTTCTTCTCGATGCCCGCGATGTTAGCAAGTCGGTACGCGGGCCCGAGGGGCAGCTGGACATCCTGCGCGGCGTAACTCTGCAGGTGCACACGGGCGAGAGCTTCGCCATCGTCGGCGCTTCCGGATCCGGCAAGACCACCCTGCTCGGCCTGCTGGCCGGGCTGGATACGCCGAGCAGCGGGCATATCGCGCTGGATGGTCACGCGCTCCAGCAACTGGATGAAGAAGCCCGTGCCGACCTGCGCCGCCGCCTGGTGGGGTTCGTGTTCCAGTCCTTTCATCTGCTGCCGGCACTGACGGCGGAAGAAAACGTGATGCTGCCGCTGGAGCTGGAAGGCAGCGACGACGCCAGAAGCCGCGCGCGCGCCGCACTGGATGCCGTGGGCCTGAGTCCGCGCCGCCGCCATTACCCCGCGCAGCTTTCCGGTGGCGAGCAGCAGCGCGTGGCGATCGCCCGGGCGTTCGTGCACAGCCCGCGCCTACTGTTCGCCGACGAGCCCACCGGTAATCTCGACCAGCGCACGGGCCACCATGTGAGCGATCTGCTGTTTGCACTCAACCATGATCACCGCACCACCTTGGTACTGGTCACCCACGATCCCCTGCTCGCCGAACGCTGCGCGCGCCGGGTGGAATTGCACGAAGGCCGGGTGATCACCCGCGGCCCGGCGGAGCTGACCGCATGAGGCTGCTGTGGCTCGCTCTGCGCAGCTTGCGCCGCGAGTGGCATCTGCCTGAGCTGCGAACGCTGGCCGCTTCGCTGACTCTAGCTGTCGTTGCATTAGGCGTGGTCGCCACGCTCGCTACGCGCATCGAGCGCGGCATGCTGGCGAATGCTGCCGAGCTGATCGGCGGCGACCTCGGCATCAGTTCGCCGCAAAACCTGCCCGACAACTATGCCGCGCAGGCGCGTCAGTACGGTCTCGCCACCACACGTGGCGCAGGGTTCCCCAGCGTGGCGTTTGCGCACGAACAAAGCCAGCTGCTCGATGTACAGGCCAGCGACCATGACTATCCGTTGCGCGGCAAGCTGGAACTACGCAACGCCGCGCAAGGCGACTACGTTGGCCACGGCCCCGCGCCGGGTGACGTATATCTCGATCATCGCGCACTGGTAGCACTCAATCTGAAAGCTGGCGACCACGTGCAGCTCGGCGGCCGCGATCTGCGCATCGCCGCTGAGCTGGTGCGCCAGCCCGATGGCGGCGAACTGTTCGCTCTCGCACCGCGCGCGATCATGAATCTCGGCGATGCCGAACAGGTCGGCCTGCTCGGCACCGGTAGCCGTGCCCGTCATCGTTTGTTGATCGCCGGCGATCCGGCCGCGGTGGCGCGCTGGCGCACTTGGGCGCAGACACAAAGCCTGCCGCAAGGCGCGGAACTGATTACACCCGAGCAAACCCAGGAGCGCATGCGCACGGCCTTCGATCGCGCCAGTGCTTTCCTGCGACTCACCGCTCTGCTCTCCGCACTGCTGGCTGGTGTGGCAATCGCACTTGCCGCGCAGCGCTATGCACGGCGCAAGACCAATGAAGTTGCGTTGCTGCGCGCACTCGGTACACCGCGTCGGCGCGTGCTTGGCTTGCTGCTGGGCACGCTGGGTGCGCTGGCTTTACCTGCTTCACTGCTGGGTATCGTGCTTGCGCTGGGTATTGCGCAAGGCGCGTGGGTCTTCGCCAGCACGCTGTTCACCAGTGTCCCCGTGGCGCTACCGCTCGCGCCCGCGTTCGCCGCCGCGGCAATGGGCGTGGCTGTACTGGCCGGCTTCGCGCTGCCGCCGCTGGCACGCCTGGCTGAGGTGCCGCCCGTCGCTGTGTTCCGCGAAAGCATGGCGCGCAAGGTGCGACGTTTCGATGCGCTGTATGTCATCCCGGTAGCGGTTGCCCTGGTGCTGATCTGGAGTCAGAGCGGCTCGGCGCGCATGGCAGGCATCCTCGCCGTCAGCCTGCTCGGCGTCGCGGCCATCGCCGCGCTGCTGGCGGCCTTGCTGCTATGGGTGGCACGACGCGTGGCACCGGGCGCACATCCGGCCTTGCGGCTCGGCCTGGCAGCGCTGGCGCGCAGACGCGGCATGAGTCTTCTGCAGGCCACCGCACTCAGCCTCGGCCTGGTCGCGCTCTTGCTGCTGGCCATCGTGGCCCCCGCGCTGCTGGAAGGCTGGCGGCGCGAGTTGCCCGCCGACACACCGAACTGGTTCGTGCTGAACCTGCAGGACGACCAGCGACCCGCTTTTGAGCAAGCGCTGTCCGGCATCGGCGGCCAGCAGCTCAACATGTTGCCGCTGGCCGTGGGCAAGCTGACCGGCATCAACGGTCATCCCATCGACCAGCTCAGCTTCAAGGACGAGCGCGCCAAGGAATGGGCCGACCGCCAGCTGCGTCTGTCGTGGGCCGGCAAGCTGCCGCCTTCCAATCAGGTGATCGCCGGTGCCTGGTCCGGGCCGCAACCTGCACAGCCCGAGATCTCCATCGACACCATGTGGCGCGACATGTTTGCGCTGAAGGTGGGCGACATCATGAGCTTCAGCATTGGCGAAGGCAGCATCGACGCCAAGGTGACGAGCATCCGGCAAGTGGACTGGAGTTCGTTCCGCGTCAACTTCTTCCTGCTGCTGGATCCAGCGCACGCCAGCGACCTGCCACATACCTGGATCGCCAGCTTCTACGTGCCACGAGGACATGCCGAGTCGCTGGCGAAACTCTCGCGCGACTACAGCAACCTCAGCCTGATCGATGTGGATGCCCTGCTCGACCGCGTGCGCGAAATCGTCGACCGGGTCAGCCACGCCGTGCGCTGGGTGCTGGGCTTCAGCTTGCTGGCCGGTGCGCTCGTACTGGCTGCGGCGCTGGCAGCCAGCGCCGCAGAGCGAAGACATGAGGCCGCCCTGCTGCGTACGCTGGGTGCACGCCGCGCGCAACTACGCGCCGCCGCCGCATGCGAGTTCGCCTTGCTCGGCCTCGTCGCCGGCCTGACCGCAGCGCTCGGTGCCGCGGGTACCGGCTGGTGGCTGGGACGCGCGGTGTTTCATATCGAAGGCTTCGTGCCGCCGCTATGGCCGCTGGTGCTCGCTGCGCTTGGTGCTGCAGTTGTCGTGATGTTGCTGGGACTGGCAGGCACGCGAAAGGTCACCAGAACATCGCCGATGCGATTACTGAGAGAAGGATAAAAAAAGCCGCCCTTTAGGCTGAGGCTGAGGACAAAACAACCGCCGTCCAGACGCCTGACCCTGGAAAAGGCGCAGCTACAGAGCACACCGCCCGCTCTTCAGGCCATTTCTCTTTGGTTACTTTCTCTTTGGGCCAGCAAAGAGAAAGTGACCCGGACCGCGGCAGCGGTTCGGAAGCCCGCGGCAGGCGAGCCAGCGCACGCAGACGCTAAAACCGAGCGACAACGCCACTGGATCCCTGCCTACGCAGGGATGACGAAGTAGGAAGGAGTGGCGCAAGAACCGAACCCTCTACCCAAAGGGAGAGGCAGTACAAGCGCGCCACGCACTAAGATCACCAACCACCCAGACACCGCGCAGACGCCCATGTACACCCTCTACTACTCCCCCGGCACCGCCAGCATGGTCGTCCACCTCGCACTGCTAGAAATCGGCGCGCCGTATCAGCTCGCGTTGGTGGACTTCGACAAGCAGGCCCAGCGCGACCCCATCTACCTCAAGCTCAACCCCAACGGCCTGGTGCCAACCCTGGTGATCGACGGCCGACCGCGCATCGAGTCCGCCGCCTTGCTGACGATGCTGGCCGAACGCCACCCGGAAGCCGGCTTGATTCCTCCTACGGGCACGCCCGAGCGCGAGCTGTGGCAGCAGTGGGTGGGGTATCTGAGCAACACGCTGATGTCCGCCTACCGGCTGTGGTTCTACCCCGCCGAACTCGGCAGCGAAGAACATCCGCCGGCCATACGCGCGGCCCTGCAACGCAAGATCGAAAGCGTGTGGGATCACCTCGACACCCATCTCGCCGCCAACGGTCCTTATCTACTGGGTGCCCAGTTCTCCGGCGCGGATCTGCTGCTGACCATGCTGATGCGCTGGTCGCGCAACATGCCGCGCCCGGTCACCGAATGGCCGGCGCTGAAGAACCTGGCCGACCTGGTCCGTGCGCGCCCAAGCTGGAAGAAGCTGTACGAACTCGAAGGCCTCACCGAGTGGTGAGCAAACCGATCCACTGGCGGCAGCGCCTCAAGGACGAATGGCTGCTGCTCGCCTTCGCCCTGCTGGCGCTGTTGCTTGCGTTGATCGATCCGCATCCGCTCGCCGACCATCAGCGCTGGTTGCAACTGCCGACGCTGGCCGGCTTGCTCGGCCTGCTGATCGCCATCCAGGGCATTCGCGACAGTGGACTGGTGCAGCATCTGGCCGGCGCCCTGGTGGCGCGCGCGCATTCGCAGCGTGTGATCGGTCTGCTGCTGGTGACCATCACCGCCTTGCTGTCGATGGTGCTGACCAACGATGTCAGCCTGTTCCTGATCGTGCCGCTCACGCTGGCTATCGGCGCCATCTCCAATCTGCCGGTGCTGCGCATGGTGATTCTGGAAGCGCTGGCGGTGAACGCGGGTTCCACCCTGAGCCCCATTGGCAATCCGCAGAACCTGTTGCTGTGGCAATACCTGCGATTGCCGTTCGTGCAGTTCGTCATGGCCATGTTACCGGTGGCGGCCACCATGTTCGCACTGGTCGCATTGCTGGCGTGGTTCTGGCTGCCTAAGGGGCGTGTCACGCTGCACGCGGAGCAGATCGACGGGCATGCCGTCTCCGTGTCGCAAGCAGCGCTTTCCATCGTCGCCCTGCTGATGATGGTGCTGATGATGGAGCACGGCCATGCGGTGCTGGGCGCTGCCTTATTGCTGCTGCCGTTCGCCCTGCTCGACTGGCGCCTGCTGGCACGCGTGGACTGGTTGCTGCTCGCCACCTTCGCGGCGATCTTCCTGGGCCTGGGCCACTTCGCCGAGCTGCCGCTGGTGAAACAGGGGCTGGCGTCGATCGATTTCAATCAACCACTGCGCCTTTACGCGAGCGGCATCCTTGCCTCACAGCTGATCAGCAACGTACCGGCCACCGTGCTGTTGATGGAACGCACGCCGGATGCCATCGCCCTGGCGGTGGCGGTCAACGTGGGTGGCTTCGGCTTGGCGATCGGCTCACTGGCGAACCTGATCGCCCTGCGCTTGGCAAAACAGCCGCAGGGTCTGCGGCTGTTTCACCTGGTCTCGATCCCCTTCCTGCTGGTGTGCGCGCCGCTGGTCTATCTCATGTGGCGCTGGCTGGGATAGAGCGACGCGATCAATCGTTGTCGCGCGGAACGTTCACCTTGCCGCGTATGCCCGAGTGGTTCACATCACCACTGCCCTTGGCACCCAGGCTGAGGTCGCCGTCGACCTCGCGCACAGTGAGATCACCCGAGCCCAGCGTATCGGCGCGCACGCTGCCGCTGACGCGCGATAGCGTGACGTCGCCCGAGCCGATGCTGCCGACGCGCGCATTGCCCTTAATGCCATCGACTTTGAAATCGCCGGAACCGACCGCACCCAGATCGAGACTGCCGATATCGCTGGCCTCGACATCGCCGGAACCTACGCTCGCCGAGAGCGGCCCTGTGATCTTGTTGACATGCAGCTCACCGGAACCGACATGTGCATCCAGCCGCTGCAGGCTGGCAACCCACGCCTCGCCGGAGCCGACATTGAGCGTTACCGGCAACGAAGCGGGCACCTTGAGGTTGAGTTCGAGATCGGCATACGAGCGCCCCATCAGGTTGAACATGACGCGGTTCTTGCCACCGGCCTCCACGATCAGTACGTCGCCCTCGCGACGCTGGGTGACCACCAGGTTGTCCAGCAGCTGTTGATCGGAGGCGCAGGCGCGACCCGTCAGTTCACCCGTCCGCGCAGCGGCATCGCCGTTGAGATGCAGGTCGTGGCTGTGCAGGTCGACCTGCAGCGACTTCACTCCGGCCAGATCGAGCTGAAGGTTGCGCGGTGCCTGGAATTTGCAATCGTCGCGGGCCTGCACGACGAGCGGGGCCAACAGCAAGGTGGCGAGCAATAGATGACGCATGGAAGCACTCCTGGATGAACGGTCAAGCCTGAGATGCTGGCCGTGCCGAAAAGGTTGCAAGCCGCGCCAGCCGGGTCAACCGCCATTCGGCAGGGGCGTTCAAACCTGGAACGTCCATCATGGAGTTGCACGATGTCGCGCAAGACCCTGCTCGCTTCCACCCTGGCCTTGCTGCTGGTCGGCACCTCCGCCCTCGTGACCGCGCAGGATGCCGCGCCAGCGACGCCCGCCACCCCGCAAGCCGCCGCCAAGCCAGCGCCGCCGGCCGGTGCCAAGCCCGCCAGGATGTTGCGCATCGAGCGCCACGAGCGTGGTCCGGACAACGGCGGCCCCGGCTTCGGTGATCGCGGTTTCGGTCCCGAATCACCGGTGATCTCAGATCTGCATGCCCTGGAACGTCTCTACATGACCCAGGGCCGCATCAAGGAATTGCCCGCGCTCTATAACGCCGTGCTCGCCAAATCGCAGGACCCGCGTGTACGCACCTACGTCTACCACCAGCTGGCCCGCACGCAGATGGTGCCGGCCAATGCGGATCAGGCCATCGCCACGCTACGCAAGAGCCTGGATGAAAACCTGGCCAACGAAGCCAAGCGCCGCGAAGACATGGACAAGATGCGCGCCGCGTGGGAACAGCACCGCGCCGACAAGACACCGCAGCCTCCGGCGCAATAAGCCATGCCCCAGTTCAAATAACGAGAAAGGAAACACAGACATCGCTGTGTGCCCGCACAGTCGGATGGAACTTAAGGCGCGAGGACCCCAGACCTCGCGCCTTCTTTGTCTTGGGTGGAACGGTAGGAGCGGCGAAACGGTCAGCCGGCGACTTTCTCGCTGCGCTTGGCCTGCTGCCATAGCGCTTCCTGATCATCCAGGCTGCGCTCGACCAAAGGCTTCCCTTCATCGGCAGCCATCGCTTCCATCTGACGGAAGCGCCGCTCGAACTTCGCATTCGCATGGCGCAAGGCCTGCGAGAAGTCCACATCGGCATGTCGCGCCAGGTTCACCACCACAAACAGCACATCGCCGATCTCGTCCTGCAGGCGTGCCTTGTCGGCACCGGCCGCAAACTCGGCGCGAACTTCTTCCACTTCCTCAACCAACTTGTCCAACACCGGGTGCGCATCGGGCCAATCAAAGCCCACTGTGGCCGCACGCTGTTGCAACTTCAGTGCGCGCTTCCATTCCGGAAGGCCGCGCGAAACACCGGCCAGCGCGCTGTCGTCGTGCTGCTCGCCCTTGGCTGCGCGCTCTTCCGCCTTGATCGCTTCCCAGGCTTCCTTCTGCGCCTCGACGTTGTCGTAGCTGACATCGCCGAACACGTGCGGATGGCGGCGGATCATTTTGTCGCTGATGGCATGGGCGACATCGGCAAAGTCGAACAAGCCGGCCTCTTTGGCCATCTGCGCGTGGAACACTACCTGCAATAACAGGTCGCCCAGCTCGTCGCGCAAATCGTGCCAATCCTTGCGATCGATCGCGTCGGCCACCTCGTACGCTTCTTCGATGGTGTAGGGCGCGATGGTGGCGAAATCCTGCTGCACATCCCAAGGGCAGCCTCGCTGCGGATCGCGCAGGCGCGCCATGATGGCGAGCAGATCGTCGAGGCTGTGCTTGGTGGTGTCAGTCATTGTCTTCCATGTCGGCCGCAAGCAAGCGCGCCGCCCAGTCTATGGCCGTGTCGCCCACGGCGAGGAATTCGGGATTGATCAGCGAATCGCCGCGGTTGTAGCGCAATGGGCGCCCAGCAAGGTCCAGCACGGCGCCGCCAGCGGCTTCGAGCACACATTGGGCGGCGGCGGTATCCCATTCGCTGGTAGCGCCGCGCCGCAAATAGACGTCCGCATCGCCGCGTGCCAACAGGCAGAATTTGAGCGAAGAACCCATCGGCGATTCGAGGTAGTCATCGCCCAGCAGCTCTTGCAGCAAGACAGCGCCATGGCTGCCATGCGAGCGGCTGCCCGCAACCACCGGCGGACTGGTCAGCGATCGCGTGGTGATGCGCTCCCACGGAGCTGAGGCATCGGCCTGTCGCCATGCATGGCCGCCGCGCTCGGCGGCGTACAGGTCGCCGGTCACCGGCGCCAGCACCACACCGAGCACCGGCGCGTGCTGATCGATCAAGGCGATGTTGACGGTGAACTCACCGTTGCGCTTCACGAATTCGCGCGTGCCGTCGAGTGGGTCGACCAGCCAGTAGCGCGTCCATGTCTGCCGTTGCGTCCATGACGCGATGCGTGCTTCTTCAGAAAGTACCGGCAGCACCTCGTCGAGCTGCGCCAGCCCGGCGGCAATCACGCGCTGCGCAGCGAGATCAGCGGCGGTGACCGGTGAGCGGTCGGACTTGTGCTGCACTTCGAAGTCCTGGCTATAGACCTCGAGGATGGCAGCGGCAGCGGCTCGCGCGATGTCGCCAATCTGCAACAACAACGGAGAAACAGGCGGTTTCATGCCGGCTTACTCATGCTGGTTTAAACCGGCCGGCGAGATACTCGCGGGCCATGAACAGCGCGGCGATGGAGCGTCCTTCGGTCACGTCGTCGCGAGCGATCAGTTCATGCAGATCGACCAGCTTCCACGGCACCACGTCCAGCTCTTCCGGCTCATCGCCTTCGAGCCGCTCGGGATACAGATCCTGTGCCAGCACCACATGCGCCATATGCGTCATGTACGAGGGCGACAGCGACAGGTTGTGCAGGATCTTCAGCTGGCGCGCGCCGTAGCCTATCTCTTCCTTCAACTCACGGTCGGCGCCTTGCTCGGCGGTCTCGTCCTGATCCAGCCGCCCCTTGGGCAGACTGAGTTCGTAGCGCCCCACACCGGCCCCGTATTCGCGCACCAGCAGCACGGTTTCGGCGTCCAGCATCGGCACGATGATCACTGCGCCCAGGCCGCCGCCCTTCAGGCGCTCGTAGGTGCGGCGTTCGCCGTTGGAGAACTCCAGATCGATCTGCTCGACATGCAGGAAATGGCTGTCGTGCACATCACGGGTGGCATGGATGATCGGTGGCTTGCGCATCACGGCATTCTAGCGCGCAAGCGGGTCAAGGCCTGGGCATGTATGGCGGGGGTGCCGGCCAGCACACTGGTGGAATCCAGCGTCAGCGCCTGTCCGTCCAGATCGGTAAAGACACCACCGGCCTCACGCACGATCACCGCCAGTGCCGCCACGTCGAGAATATTGACGTCCGACTCGATCACCAGATCCAGCCCGCCCCGCGCCAGCAGGTGGTAATGGCAGAAGTCGCCATAGCCACGGATGCGATTGCTATCGCGGATCAGGGCACCCAGTTCGTCCCAGCGCGCGTCGCGGGTCAACGATTTGATATTGCCGGTGGAGATCGACGCCTGCGCCATCGCCTCGGTCGCTGCTACGCGGACACGCTCACCTTCGTACCAGGTACCGCCGCCCACGCTCGCCCACATTGTTTCACCATAGATCGGCGCGCTCGATACGCCCAGCACCAGCTCGCCCCGCTGCATCAGCGCGATCTGGGTGGAGAAGAACGGCGTGCGGCGCACGAAGCTCTTGGTGCCATCGAGCGGATCGACCAGCCACAGCAGCTCCTGCGTGCCGCCGTCGTGGCCGAACTCCTCGCCATAGATGGCCGCCTCGGGCAACGCCTCGTGCAATACCTTGCGGATCGCCAGCTCAGCCTCACGGTCGGCGACGGTGACCGGTGTGGCATCGCTTTTCAGCTCGACTGCCACGCCGCGGCGCCAGTAATGGCGGATCACTTCACCGGCGGCTTCCGCCGCCTCGCGCGCCGCATGCAGGGCCGTGGACAGATTCAACGAGTTCATTTCTTCCCCTTGGAAGCAGCCGCGATACCGCCGCTGCGTTGAATATGCATGGTGCCATCCGCCCCCAGCTGGCCGAAACCGGCAAGCCATTGGCTCAACGCTGGATCGGGCTGGCGCGGTTTGGCCTTGATGTCGTAGCGCCAGCCAAGCGGACTCAGGTCGAACTGGCCAGCCAGCTGCAGCGGCCCGTTGCCGTCATCCTGCAGCGTGGCCTGAACCACCCCACCCGCGCCTTGCGCCTGCAGCTGCAGGTTGCCGAAGCCGAGAATATGGTCCTGACCCAGTAGGCTGGCTTCGTCCCAATGTGCCCTGGCGTCAAGGTCTAGCGGCCAGCGACCCTGCAGCACCAGCCGCGCCGCGTCGATTTCCAACAAGCCGCGCAAACGGCTGCCGACCGGCAGGAAACGCTCCGACAATGCCACCAGATCGCTTTCGATATGCAGCCCGCTCCATTCCTCCCGCTGCGCATCGAGCTTGTGCATCTGGCCGCGGAAATGCCCCCAGTGGCCATGCAGATCGACGCCCAGCTGCGTGTCGCCCATCAGCGCACGACGGGAAAGCTGCCAGTCGAGCCGGCCCAGGTCACTGCCATCCACCGCGAGCACCTTGTCCGCATGCCCTTCCCAAACGGTGCCGCTCAGCCCCTCCAGGCGCGCGCCATGCAGGCGCGCCTCCAGTTGCGGCCGCACCCAGCTGGCCGGCAGAAAAGCGACCAGTGCCGCCGCGAGCAGCAACAGCACAAACAGGGCCAATACGGTGCGTGACCGGTTCAAACGAATCTCCCAATTAACGGATGTCTCCAGCGCTCGTCATTCCGGCGCAGGCCGGAATCCAGTGAAACATGCGTGCGCAGCACACAAAACCGCATATGAGTGCTTCGCACGGGCTACCTGACTGGATTCCGGCCTGCGCCGGAATGACGAGCGCTGACGGCGGGCTTGGCGCCCCTACGCCGAACAACGATCATAACCGGATGAATCCGAACGAAAGCCGCAACCGCGCCCTCGCCGCGCGCGACCTACGCCACCTGTGGCACCCCTGCACCCAGATGCACGACCACGCCGGCGCGGTGCCGATGCTGCCCATCGTGCGCGGTGAAGGCCCCTGGCTGATCGATGCGGATGGCAAGCGCTATCTGGATGGCATCAGCTCGTGGTGGACCAACTTGTTTGGCCACGCCAATCCGCGCATCGGCGCCGCATTGAAGCAGCAGCTCGACACGCTGGAACACGTGATCTTCGCCGGCTTCACGCATGAGCCCGCGATCGAACTGGCCGAAGAACTGGTGCGGATCACGCCGGCCGGTCTGGACCGCGTATTTCTGGCCGACAACGGCTCGGCCGCGATCGAAGTAGCGCTGAAGATGAGCTTCCACTACTGGCTCAACCAGGGACACCGCGAGAAGACGCGCTTCATCGCACTCACCGGCAGCTATCACGGCGAAACCCTGGGCGCGCTCTCGGTGAGCGACGTAGCGCTGTATCGCAAGACCTATGCGCCACTGCTGCTCACACCTTTTCTCGCACCCTCGCCCGACGCCTACGAAGCCGAACCCGGCGAAAGCCCCGAAGCCTGCGCGCAGCGCCGGCTCGGCGAGCTACGCGTCCTGCTGGAACGCCACGCCCACGAAACCTGCGCGGTGATCGTGGAGCCGCTGGTGCAATGTGCCGGTGGCATGCGCATGTATCACCCGGCGTATCTCACCGGACTGCGCGCGCTCTGCGACGAGTTCAAGGTGCATTTCATCGCCGACGAAATCGCCGTGGGCTTTGGCCGTACCGGCACGCTGTTCGCCTGCGAACAAGCCGGTGTTGCACCTGACTTCATGTGCCTGTCGAAGGGCCTCACCGGCGGCTTCCTGCCGCTGTCTGCTGTGCTCACCACGACGCCGGTGTACGAAGCCTTCTACGCTGAATACAGCGCCGGCAAAGCCTTCCTTCACTCGCATAGCTACACCGGCAACCCCCTCGCCTGCCGCGCTGCGCTCGCCACGCTGGCGATCTTCCGCGATGAGCCGGTGCTGGAACGCAACCGCGTACTTGCCGCGCACCTGGCCTCGCGCCTCGCGCCGCTGCGTGACCATCCGAACGTCGCTGATGTACGACAGACCGGCATGATCGCCGCGGTGGAACTGGTGCAGGACAAGCTGACGCGTCGCCCTTATGCCGCGGATGAGCGTCGCGGCTTGCGTGTGTATCTGCATGGTCTTGAACATGGCGCGCTGCTGCGGCCGCTGGGCAATGTCGTTTACTTCATGCCGCCTTATGTGGTCAGCGAGCA
Organism: Dyella sp. OK004; assembly: GCF_900114495.1. Classification (GTDB taxonomy): domain Bacteria; phylum Pseudomonadota; class Gammaproteobacteria; order Xanthomonadales; family Rhodanobacteraceae; genus Dyella_D. The sequence goes on from NZ_FOZI01000002.1 coordinate 855,258, forward strand.
GGAGATTGACTTGCTGGTGGATGTAGCTATTGCAGGTATCGAGCGCGCAGTGGCTGGTTCAAGCTGAAGCTGAGGAAGGGGGATCGCAAGAGCCCACTTTCCCAACCCTCCCCTGCGAGCCCGATTAGCGTCGACTCTCAGCTGTGCGAATTTTGGCTCCCTCCCCTGCTCGCAGGGGAGGGCTGGGGAGGGGTAAGTGCTTGAGAAAGCGTTTCCAGGAGAGGTTTTCGCAAGAGCTCACCCCCTCCCAACCTCCCCCTGCGAGCAGGGGGGAGGAGAAAAGCGCGCGTAGCTGAGAGTCCACGCTAATCAGGCCCTTGCGATAACGCAGACCTCTCAATGCCCGCGCGTCGTAATACTCGGATCCAGCTTCTGCAGCGCAGGCGCTAGATCCCGCTCACCGGTGCGATCCAGATCGTCCTTGGTGTAAACCCGCCCCGCGATCGGCAGGCAATGGCCTTTTTTCGCCTTGATCAAACTGCCGGTCTCGCGAAGGCAGTTGCGCGTATCCGTCTTGGCAGCAGCCTTGCTGTCGGCATCGCTCGCGGCGGTTTTGGCCGGATCGGCCTTGTAAGGACTGGTTTCCAGACCCTCGATGCGATGCGTGCGCGCATCGGTGGTCGGGTTCTGGGCGTTCTGGGCGTTCTGGGTGCTCTGTGCGAAGACTGCAGCGCTACTCAGCGCCAGCAACAGGGAGGTGGCAATAGTGGCTGGTTTCAACATGACGTCGAACCTCGTGGAATGCCGTGGGGGCGGGCACTCAACATGCTGCGCCCGCTCAGGCCTTCCCTGCAACGGCCGGCGCAGGGGAATTCAGCTTCCGCCGCTGCCTCGGCTATCCTGCCAGCCTTTCCTGAATGCCTGAACCCGCATGCGCACCATCCGTATCTACGTCGACCAGCCCCTCGCCTCCGGTCAGGAATTGATCCTGCCCAGCCAGGCCGGCGAACACGTGGCGCGCGTACTGCGCATGGTAGCGGGCGATGAGCTCACTATGTTCAACGGCGACGGCAGCGATTACCTCGCCACCATCGCCGCCGTGGGCAAGCGCGAGGTGAATGTACGCGTGCAATCGGCCCAGCGAGTCGACAACGAATCGCCGCTGCCGATCACTCTCGCCCAAGGCGTCGCCCGTGGCGAAAAGATGGACCTGATCGTGCAGAAGGCCACCGAGCTGGGCGTCGCCCGTATCGTGCCGCTGCTCACCGAACGCTCCGAGGTAAAGCTCGACGCAAACCGGGCCGAAAAACGCCTCGCCCATTGGCGCGCTGTGGCTGCCAGCGCCTGTGAACAATGCGGACGCGCACGCGCGCCCGAGGTGACACCCGCGCAGCCGCTGGAATCCTGGTTGCGCGCACTGGATGACAACGGCGCGCTACGACTGGCCCTGTTGCCTGAAGGCACCACGCAGGCACGCAGCCTGCGTTTTGACGCTGCCGGCGGCATCCTGGTGGTCGGCCCCGAGGGCGGCCTGGGCGAGCGGGACATTTCATCGCTCAACGCCGCCGGCTTCCAAGGTCTGCGTCTGGGCCCGCGCATCCTGCGTACGGAAACGGCAGGCCTTGCTGCGCTAGCCGCTCTGCAAGCGCTGCATGGCGACGTCTAACCGTTATTCCCGGACCCGCAAGAAACTCGCAAAGCGCGGTTTGCCGACCGGCGTCATGCCACGATATCGATAGGTCACCTGGCTGCCGACCGATGGCGGATGCCGACGCTGCTCATCCGTAAATCCCGTGCCAAGACGAAATTGCGTTCCATCAGGCATCTCCACCAACAGCGAACCCATCATCCCGGTGTACTTCCCTTTGCCCTGTAACTGCGCAACAACGCGAGCCTCGGCGTCTTCATACGGCTTTAATTTCAGCAAATCATCGCTGCGGATCGCGCGGTACAGCGACTCCCCGCGATGCAGCACTAAGCCTTCGCCGCCATCTTTAATCACTCGGCGCAGTGCCACTTTGAGCGCGGCCTCGTCGGCAACCTTGTATTGCCGCACTGCCTGCACCCACGGAACCTCCAACCGAGCCACCAGCTGATTGAGCGCTGGAATACGCTCGTCGAATACCCCGGGGTGCCCCGGCAGATCGAAGACCATAAAGCGAATACGCCGCCACGCTGCGTCGTTCGCGGGCTCCTGGCGAATGGTGGCCGATGCGACATCGAACTTCCCTCGCCCCGCCCATAGCTCGCCATCCATCGGCGTCCTCGGCCAATGCGCGGTAAACCACGCAGGCGCGTGAATGATTGCGCCACTGCGTGCAAAAAGCCTCTCACCGTCCCAGTAACCACGCACACCGTCATATTTCTCGCTGACCCAATACGCATCGAGGTCAACGCCGGCGTGATAGACATTCGCCAGCATCACCGGCGCCGCGTTGCTGGCAGCTCTACAGATCGGACTGGCGAGCAGCCCGATTTGTATCAAGAGTGCGCAGAAGATGCGGGCCCATTGAGCGAATCGCTGCATAACACTTCCTTGTCCAGATTCAAGATGACACCGCGCCACGCAGCGCTCATGCAAATAGCCGCTGAGAGATAGGACGCCATCAAGCTCGTCATCCCGGCGAAAGCTGGAATGACGAACTGGAGAGGCCTTTCGAAGTGCCCTAAAGGAACGGAAGCCAAGCGTGCTACCCCAACGATTGGACGTCTGTCAGAAAGTGCCGCCATCGCATGACAGGACGATGCTCCGCCTAAAGCTTTAGCAGCATCTTCGCCACAGGACCCGAAGGTAGCTGCCGCGCGGCGCTATCCGATCTGCGGTGACAGTGGCCGCCGATAACGCGATCGGCACTGGCTGGTAACACCATCATCACCTCGACGAAGAAAGAGCCGGCATTCGCGAGTGCCGGCTTTTTTGCAGGCCTATGCAGCGAAGCCGGAACGTCGCAGCCACCACTTGCCTGCGGATGCGCGATGGGCGGAGCGACTGCGGCGCTCGCCCCCGGCCATCGTCACGATTTCTAAGATTTCTTCGATTGTCCATGACGGTCCGGCATAGAACGATGCCCCGGAAGCGGGAACCGATCGGCGGCCAGTACCTGCCCATAGCAACCATAGCGTCGATCAACGCCGGCGTTGACGGAACCGGCGGCCATCCAACAGGACGTTAGACATGACCGACACGGCTGCGGACGACAGATCCATGGACTCTTTGCGATCGGCCAGTCACAGCCGGTTGGCTTCATTACGAAAACATCATTGCCGTCTTCTTCTCGGTGGCGGCCTGCTTCTCTCCGTTTTGATCATTGCCACCGCGGCGGGAAGTATCTATCTGCAGCTTCAGGACTATCTCGCACAGCAACAGAAAACGTTCAGTGACGGAAAGATCGCTGTCGATACCTACCTGGCTCAACGCGACCGGGGGCTTTCCCGGAGCCTCAACGTTCTGAACATGTTGTGGCGAGAGCGCCATAAGTATCTGACCGATCTCGGACGCCCAATCAAGCCAGTCTTCGAGGCCGCCAGGGAGGAGGTGCTGATCAAAGCCAATGCCTCCTCGATTCCCATCCTGGCACTGGGACATTCCACGATGGATCTTCCTCGCAGCGATCTGAGCGCCTATCTCGGATTGATCTACGAAGCCTCGTCGCATGGGGGAGCCACGGTCACCGAAACGGAATCACCGGGATCGACGACCACTTATGGTTACGAGCCAAGTGGATCGCTGTTCACTTTCACCCGGATCAAGAACGAGCAGCAGTTGCTCTCGACGCTGGGCACATCCAGCCGGGAAGAGGCGTTTTCGCGCCTGATGCTTTCCCCCCAGCGGCTCCACCCCAACGCAACAGGTCCGAACTCCTTTGAGTCCGCGCGCACCGGGCGCATCGTCTCGTTCTACGGCGAAAATCCACTTACCCGCGAACCGTCCATCGTCGGCGTCATGAACCTGATGGATCAAGAAGAAACCTACTATCGCCTAGTCACTTTTGAACCGCTGTGGCGGATCGGGCAGGCCCTGAAGGAGTTCCAAGGCGGCTCCTTCATGATTGTCAGTCAGGACGGAGAGCTGGTTCTTCGCCACATGATCGACGATGCGACCCTGCACGATGCGCTGGGTTTGCTGAAAGCGGATCGTCCCGAGCCCTCGTGGTCAGACACGCCGGTGGTCAAACGATCCGGCGGTACATTTCTCATGGCCATGCCATTGCGTGGCGTCGACTGGACCATCGTCCATACCTTCGATGTGCACGATATCGTGGCCGCGACGGGAGCAAAGCTAGGCTTTATCGCCCTCTCCGCCCTTCTATGCCTCTACGTGCTCTGGATCCTTCTGCGACGTATCGAGCGGCGCGCTTTCAGACCCGCGCTGCACGATGCCATGCGGGTCTATGAGAGTGAGGCACTGAGCCGCACCATCGTGGAGATGTCTCCGATCGGCCTGTGTCTGATTGACCGGCAGTCCGCGCAACCTATCCTTCACAACGATGTCGTCAAGGAATTCGCCGCCGAAGCCAAGAAAGATGGCAAGCACTTCTATGCACGGCTTCTCGCGCAATACCTGCGCGCTGAGTACAACGATTGCTATAGCACGCGAGTGTTCTGTGAATTCCGAACGGAACTCGATATCAACGGGGACACCTCAAGGACACTGCTGATCGCCGCCAGACCTACGATCTTCCGAGGGAAGCACGCATTGCTATGCGCTGTCCGCGACGTCACCGCAACCGCCGAACTCGAAGCCTCCCTGCGTGAGGCCAAGCAGGCCGCGGAGCAGGCGAAATACCACGCCGAATCTGCCAACAAAGCAAAATCCACCTTCGTCGCAACGATCAGCCACGAGATACGTACACCGCTGAGCGGCATCCTTGGCCATCTTGAACTTCTTGCAGGCACCTCGCTCGATACGGCGCAGCATGAACAAATCAGCCGCATCCGCGCTTCCGCGGACATATTGCTGAAAATTATTGGAGACGTTCTTGACTTCTCAAAAATCGAGGCCGATCAGCTTGACCTCCTTCCTTCGCACTTTTCGCTGCGCGCACTGATCGAGGAGTGTGCCCTGCTTTATGCGCCCATGGCCAAGCAGAAGGACATCAAGCTCTTCTACCGGATCGATCGCACCATCGACTCGCATTACGTCGGCGACGCCGTGCGCATCGGACAGGTACTGAACAACCTGCTCAGCAATGCCCTCAAATTCACTGAACATGGCGAAGTCATGCTGAGAGTGACTAGCCAAGCGATAGTCAGTGACGTAACAGAAGCACCGACACGCGTAGTGTTCGAGGTGATCGATTCCGGGATAGGCATCGCCATGAATCAGATCAACAGCCTATTCGAGCCATTTCATCAGGCGAATGCCAGCATATCGGGCCGGTTTGGCGGCACGGGTCTGGGCCTGGCCCTCTGTAAACGGCTGACCATATTGATGGGTGGGCATTTGACGGTGAAGAGCACTCTGGGCGAAGGGGCCACCTTCACCTTCACCATTCCTCTCGTTGAAGCTGGCGAATCGCATCCATGCGGAAAGTCGCGACTGGCTGGAAAACGCATCGCCCTGTCTGTATCCGAGCCGCGCTGGAGTGACGAATTTTCGTCACTCCTTTCGGCTCAAGGCGCAGAAGTGATCTATTTCTCCGCGCAGGATCGATCCCCCTGGTGCGGGGATAGCCCACAGGCGCTTATCTTCTTTGAAGAACCACACGCCACGGATCATGCCAGCGCCAGGCTGTGGATCGCCGAAGGAGCGCAGGTGATCTCGGTTTCCCGGGAAGGTCCGCTGCTTCCTAGGCAGGAGCACGGTGCATGGTGCGTCTCGTATTACGCCAGTGAAGCATTGATGGAGGTGCTGGAGGGAAAACATCAGCAAGGCATGTTGTCCTCCGCCATGCACACGGCAGACGCACCGTACGCCCCGTTGTCCAACCGAAGGATTCTTGTCGTGGATGACAACGCCTATGGCCGCGAATTGCTTCGCCAACAGCTGGAGGTGCTGGGTTGTATGGCGGACACCGCCAATGGCGGCGCGGAAGCCATCGTCATGTGGAAACAGCATGCCTACGCGGCGCTGCTGACCGACATCCATATGCCAGGCATGGACGGATACGAGCTAGCCGAGAAAGTGAGGAAGGAAGGCGCCGAGATCCCCATCATCGCCCTAACCGCGGGAGCCCAGGCCAAGGACTGGAAGCGTAGCGTGGATGTCGGCATCACCGAGCTGATCCTCAAACCCATAACGCTGGAGCAACTCGATCGCCTGCTCCGTTCACACCTTGAGCCCGAGCCAAGGCTGCTGGATTTCAAGCACGAGAATGCGGCCTCCACGAAACTGATGGAGCTCTTCGTCAGCTCGATCGATGAAGACTTTGCCCAGCTCCTCCAGGCCGCGGCATCCAGCCAGCAAAGCGTCGCGCTACAGCGACTGCATACGCTTAAGGGAGTTTTTGCCATGGCCAACGAACCCACCTTCGCCGCCACTTGCCAGCGCCTGGAAGAAAGCATCGGAAGTCGCGGCCTTGATGGCCTCGACCAGGATTGGCAGGACTTGCAACTAGGTATAGACGAACTGCTGCGCACTTATCGCGAAAGATTCACTCCGTCAGCTTGATCCGTGCCCGGGTCGTCGCTGACTGAAATAACGGCCTCCTGCACGGCAAGATGGCCTTCCCTGGCGGCTTGCGACGCCAAGATCAAACCGTGAGCCATGGCAAATCGATAGAGGTCGGCATCCCCTCGCAGGCCTAGCTTCTTCATGGCCGATATCTTTTGCGCATTCGTCGTCTTATGACTCCGACCGATACGTTCCGCGATCTGGGAGGACGAAAAACCCTCCGCAAACAGACGCACAATTTCGGCCTCGCGCTTGGTAAGACATCCAAGGCTCGTCGAACTATTTCCCTCAAGATCCCGCGCGATAAGCATCGCCCTCACCTTCGGCGAAAAATAGGATCTTTCCTGCATCGCCTCACGGATGGCGGAACCGATATGGTCAGGAGGGTCGGATTTGGCCACCAGGTTGGCGTGACCCGCCTTTCGGATACGCTCAAACGTGTGCCCGTTCTCCACTCCCGTCAGCAACACGGTCTTCAACGAGTCATACCGTCGATCTAAAAGACCAAGAAGGAGTAGACCATCGCTGTATCGATCGTCTGGCATGGAGTAATCAATGACCGCGACATCACAAGGCACGCTATCAAGCAGCGCTATCAGATCACCCGGACTCGCCGCTGTGCCAACCACCTCGAAGTCCGGCGTGGACTCCAGATATTGGGCCAACGCTGTCCTGATCACTACATGGTCATCCGCGACCACCACCCGAATCGTCAAACGCCACCTTCCTTGTCGACACGCCACATACGCCATGCTGTCGAACGAAGCACAACGCGGCGCCTTCATGGCCATGTATGCAAGCATCGTAAAGCAATGCGGGCGAGCTGCTTATGAGCCGTGATCGAATACGCGTTCTCGTCGCCGACGATCATCCCTTTGTCCATGAGGGCGTAAGACTGGCCCTTCAGACTGATACTTCGATCGACATGATCGGGACGGCCAAAGACTCATCCGATCTTCTCCGGCGCCTTTCGAACGAAGTCTGTCACGTCGTGGTTTGCGACTACGCCATGCCAGGCGGACATCATGGTGACGGTGTGACTCTCCTCCGCCTGTTGGTGGAACGACATCCTGAAACAGCCGTCGTCATACTCACCGCACTCGACAGGCGACCCATCATCGGTGCCATTCTCGGTCTCGGCATTCAGTGCATCGTGAGCAAGGCTGATGACCTCAAGCATGTGCGATCGGCGGTGCATGCGGCCCATGAAACGCAGCGATACCTCTCCCCAACGATCGCCGCCGCCATGGCTGCTTACCTCCCCTTATCCACCCACACCGCACTTAGCCCACGCGAACGGCAAGTGATCTCGCTACTCCTGCAAGGTGTTTCTGTGGGAGATATCGCCACACGCCTTGGCCGGTCGCTTTCTACCATCGGCACGCAAAAAGCCAATGCGTTGCTGAAGTTGGGACTGACCAACGATGCCGATCTCTTCCGATATGCCGCGGATAGCGGGCTACTGAATCTGCTAGCCACTCACTGAGCCGAGCAATACCCCGCGCACACTCCCACCCTCCCGATCGAATCATCGGGAGGGTGGGAATACGTATGCCTTCGTTGATGGCGTTGTTATCTCCGCGCGCGATTCGACCTGGGTCAATTCAACATGGGGCGAATCGAAATTAAGAAGTCATCGATAGCTGACTATCGATAGCCAGTGCTCCAATGCACTTGCCATCAGCGGGCAATGGACATCACCGCTTCCGGCGATCAACCACAACGGCATCACGCTCGTGTCGCAGCGAATCGGTATGCGCCGCCCAAACAGAGCAGGCACCGATGACCACGACACGTCGCGGGATGAAGGAGAAGCGCAACATGAATCTTCGAATTGTCATTGCAGACGATCATCGCGCCGTACTGCTCGGCGCACGCATCGTGATGGAAAGGGCAGGCATAACCGTCGTCGGACAATCCGACAACGCGGACGATCTGGAGCGCACGCTATCGGAGCACAAGTGCGACGTTCTGCTGACCGATTACGAAATGCCGAGCAAAAAATTCAGAGGCGGCCTAGACATGCTCATCAGCATCCGCCGTCATTTTCCGGCACTGCCTATCGTCGTGGCCACAGGCATGCTGCCCAACGCCTTTCCCGTCGCACTGCTTTCCATCGGCGTTCTTGGCTTCGTCCACAAGACCGCACCGTGCTGCGCGTGGGTCGCCGCAGTCCAGCAGGTGGCATCGGGTCGCATTTACACAAGTGCGCCCATGTAGGGGTGGGCACGTGCTACGGGCGTACGCCTTCTGGCCGATGCCTTCCATTCATCGCAACGTGATCACTAGCAGCTTCCTGCCAAACATGACGGAGATACACCTCATGATTTATCTAGCCCATCCCTTGTTCCTCGCCATCTTTCCGCTAGCCACGTTGGCCGGAACGGGCACTCAGGTCCAGGTCCTTGCAGCAGCGAGCGCTCGCGACAACCCACACTCGGACAGTGCCATCCCCATTCACACCAGCAACAAACGCATGAGGCATGCAACAACCAGAACTCATGCTCATCACGTTCCGCGCCCGCCCCAGGCCAGAGCCATCCTGAGCACCAGCCAACGCTCAAGCTTCACCGTACAAACCGAGGCTGACCAGCCTCGCTCCAGCGTCGCCACCCCCACGCGCAAATACCTGCCAACGATCATAGCCACACCGGCCGACGACTAAGCAAGCGCACGCATCGGGACTGCCAGCAACACGCATCTCGCACAGTAGGCACATCCACAAACTCGCGGTTGCACACGCAGCGTGCAAATGAACGCCCGCCTGCATGCCCCCGCGGCTACTTTCTCCAAAGCATGTGGTGACAAAGCGCAGCGTCCAACGATGAAGGATCACTCACCTATGAACGTCAATCGCATGCTGCTTGTTCTGCTCTGGATGATCGCGTGCAGTTCGTTGCTGATGGCCGCCATGCTCAACCAGCTGTTGTGGGCCGGCACGAAGCCTTATGTCGAGGGACTGACCGTCTACGCGCTAGGGACGACGCTGCTTTTCTTCGAGCATCGACATACCGTCTCCCGCGCGCACTACGTGACAGCACTCATCCTGTCGGCAGTGGCATGCCTGTCTGGACTCGGCCTCCATCTCTTCAGCCTAATTCCACCACTACCCATGCTGCCCCCTGTGCTGCTCGCTCACCTTTTAAGTGGCCTATGGGCCTTGCTCGCCACCTGGCTTTTCCTCGTGGTGAGAAAACGCAGCACGGCCGGCCCATGGGTAAAGGGCTATGCCTACCTCTCCGTAGGCATGTCCAGCACGGGATTGCTGATGACACTGGCCACGGGCAGCCAGCCCTTGCCCGGCGGATGAGGCACGCGAGTCGCAAGCCTGGAAGCCCAGCCGCTCAAGCCTCAACGCTCAAGCCCAAGGAGAATGCATATGAAACGGATGAAATATGTCGCCTCCGACCACAAGACACGCCCCATCTTTTCTTGCCTCCTTTCGCTCATCACGACCTCCGGATGGGTCCGAACCATGCTGGTCGGCCTTGGTATGGCGGCAGGCCTGCTTCCCATCACCAGTACCGCTCAGGATCAGACCAGCGTACATGTGGATGGCGTGAGCATCGTGTACATCGGGGCGCTGACCGAAGAGGCCAATGAACAGGCCTATGCCTTGCTCACACCATCCATCACTACACTCAAGATCGACAGTGAGGGCGGCGATGTCCGTCTCGGCATGGACTTGGGTGACTGGATCCAGCAATACAAACTGGATGTCGAGGTTCTCGGCCTCTGCTTCTCGTCTTGCGCCAACTACATCTTTCCATCGGGAAATACCAAGATCCTCGGCCTCCGCAACATCGTGGGCTGGCACGGCGGCGCCACGGAAAAACCATCGCTAGAGTTCGCAGAGCAGTTGCTCAAGTTCAAACCAGATCAGTTGGTCGGTGTCATTCAGTACCTGAACAATCAGCTCGTTCGCGAAACACTGTTCTTCAACCGAATCAAAGTCGATCAAGCGCTGACCGTCCATGGTCAACAAGCCAAATACAAGTCGCAGGCGGAAGGATGCAAAGGATGGTCCTACTCGCTCAATGTCATGCGCGCCTTCGGCATCCGGAACATTGCGCTCAAGAACGGCGCGTGGTCGCCTCGCAACACATACAAAGGCGGATGTCTGTTCAGCATAACGTCCACGTAGCGCCCTGAATCAATCGGGTTTCGTAAATGCCCGGGAGCCATGCTGGTCACACCAGCAGGCCAGAGTTCAGCCCAACCGACCTAGACCTTTCCTGATGCACATGTCCTGCGTGACGGTGAGCTGTGTCCTGGAAAAACCTGCTGAACAGCGGGCTTGGGAGTGGGCTGGTAACAAACGCCGCATCCAACACGAAAGAAAGAAAACCAGGAAAACCAGGGTCAGAGTGCAGTTCCGTCATGCGGTGGCGGCGCTTGCCGACAGACGCCCAATCATCGTAGCGGCACGCTTGCCTTCTGTTTCGCGAACCCACGCACCATGCCACGCCAGCCTCGTCTCGATCTTGCCAATGTTCCGCAACACGTCATTCAGCGTGGCAATGATCGGCAACCATGTTTCTTCACTGAGGCCGACTATCTTCGCTATCTCAGCGACCTGCGCGAGATCAGTTTGCGCGAAGGCTGCTCTGTGCATGCCTATGTACTGATGACTAATCATGTGCACCTTCTGATGACACCGTCCTCCATTGGATGGGTAGCGCGTGTCATGCAAGCGTTGGGGCGACGCCACGTGCGCTACGTCAATGATCGCTATCGCCGGACTGGCACTCTGTGGGAGGGGCGCTACAAGGCCTGCTTGGTGGACAGCGAAATCCATCTTCTGCGCTGCTATCGCTACATCGAGTTGAACCCAGTCCGCGCGCGAATGGTTGCAGACGCAAGCGATTATCCGTGGTCGAGTTACGCCAGCAACGCGTTCGGCTCGGCCAATCGGCTAATTCGACCACATGCGTCTTACCTCTCGCTCGGCACCCATCCGCACGAGCGATGTGAAGCCTATCGGGCCCTGGTCATGCAGACCATCGCCCCGGAGGAACTCGACGGCATTCGCCAGCACCTTCAACGCCAACACGCACTCGGATCCGACCGGTTCCGAATGAAGATCGAAGCGCTGCTGGAGCGACGCGCAGGACCCGCGAAGATCGGCAGGCCCAGAAAGTCAGACCAGCCTTGAAAGTCCAACCTGACCCCTGTTTTGAACCACCCCTGTTTTGAGGGCGGAGTGCACCTCTGTCAAAAGCCTCTCTTGCGTGTTGGCTGATTGGCTTCGAAAGTTCAACCTGACCCGTGTTTTCGACCCGTGTTTTCGCATTGAAAGTCCAATCTCCCCCTGTTTTGGCAACGGCACAACGGCGGCCGATTCGCTTATGTAGTTAGTGAGATCTCTTGCAACGCCAATGATCAAGCGTGGACATGACCGCCGCATCAATGGTCTTCACGTCCAACGGTATTCGCTTGTCAGATTCAAACGAGTACTCCAACGCGTAATCCGCGGCCAGTACTGATCGTTCGCACATCACGGTCTCTCGCTTATCTGCAGCGCTAGTCGTGGCAACACTCTCGCTATGACACGCCGCCAAGACAACATCGTCATCTTCCAGGCGTGGGGCACTTTCGTCCGTCAGAGGTTTTGCTTTGACCCAAATAAACCAGTCGCGCCATAGCTTCTGATCTTGAACAACGACCACGGTGCCGTTGGCGGCAGCCTTGATCTCCGCATGAGGAGACAAAGCGACCATTTTATAGAGCGTCCCCTTATCTATATCACGCCATTTTTTTGATCTAAACGTCGATCTTGGTTGGACGCTTCCATCAAGGACCGATTTAGGCATTTCACAGCCAACCTCGGCGTGGCCAGAAGCTCTCCAACACCCCGCAAATGCGAATCCTTCTGGGGTGCCTGGCTTGTTCTCAGGTACCCACGGTATGTCGGCAATGGTACTTCCAGCAGGCACGCAAAAATTGCTTGATGCACCTTCCAGATAGTGGTTTTCGGTTGCGGAACAAGCCGTTGCTATTAGCAAGGCGTAGCATACAAATAATTTCTTCATCTTAAGGCTCCTTATTGTTTGCACGCAGGCGCGTCACACCATTCGTACCGGTCGCCGAAAAACTCGGAGATCGCTGCCCCGCGCCATTTGTCCCATGTATCTCCCCCGAAGACGTCTTCTGAAGCGCCGTGCCTTGCAAAAACACGATGGTGAAAGCGGCTGATATCCCCTTTGTCCACCATCAGCGGATGGTTCTCAGATGCCTCTACAAGACCAGCAACACGTTCTTTTGCAAGATCCTGTCGAATCCCATCCATCGCTTCGTCAACAATGGCTTGGGAAAGATTGCATGGCATAGGGGGTAGATGCGAACGAATCGAGCGCTCAAGCTTGTAATTTGTGATGTGAGTCAACGGACCTCTAATGCCTGGCACATTCGCATTTGCAGCAACTTCACCGGCTCGACACGCATATGGGTCACCACCGGCACATGCCGCTCGGTAGTAGGAGCGATAGTCGCCAGCCGCCGCAAACGCTACTTCCTGTGGAGTGTTCCAGCATCCTCTAACGTTGCAAGCGAGTCCAAGCGGATCTATGCCAGTCAGGGGCGTATTTGCAACGTATGCATAAGTGCTTAGCCCACCGCCGAGCCCTGTTGGATCGCTCTGTGGTGATCGGCCGGTTGCCGCGTCGTAGCTCCTGAAGCCCCAATTTGCCAATTTTGACTCGGCATCGTAGTACTGGCCTGGGAGCCGCAGATTGAACACGTAGCCACCACTCGACGTCGGCTGCTGCTCCCCAAACGGATTGCCCTGATAGCTCCACTGCCAGAGGCTAGCTCCCGTACTGTCCGTAATCGCACGCGGTGTGCCGAACTCATCCGCATGGATGTAGTTCACAGTGCTCGTGGTGCTGTTGATATCCACCACGGCAATGGGCAGGGTTCCTAGCCAGATGTAGTCGCGATTGGTCGTGCCGTATTCGCCGATCAACTGACTATTCTCGTCATAGGCAAATCGCTGACTGATGGCCTGCGGGAACGTCACGTTCTTGGTGATGCGCTGCCCTATCGCGTTGTAGCTGTAAATGGCGACGGTCTGACCATTCCGCTGCACCACTGTCATGCGGTTATGACCGTTGTAACCGTAGCCGAAAGTTTCGCCTCCCGTTGCATTACCCGTGGTGTTGCCATTGGCGTCATAGGTCCGCGCGTCGCTACCAATGCTGGTCAGCCAATGCATGCCACTCTGGTAGCCGTAGCTACCCGTCGCCAATCCACTCGCCGTCTTGCTCAATCGATCCCCGGTCTTACTGTAGGTGTAGCTCTCATTGTTGGGGCCGGTGACACCGGTGAGCCGATAAAGCGCGTCGTAGCTGTAGGTCTCGATCGCTGGGTTGGCACCTGATGCATTGCCCAACGCCGTGGGGTTGCCCATCGCGCCGCGGGCGAAGTGCAGATTGAGCGCAGGGCTTACGACGTCGGTGAGGGCGTAATTGGCGTCGTAACTGCGCGTAACCGTCTGACCATTACCTAGGGTGTAGCTGGTGATCGGACCGAACGGCAAATACGTGATGTTGCTGACGACATTGCCGGCCGAAGTGCCCGGCGGAGTGACTGTTACGGTGGTGACCCGTCCTGCGCCATCCCGCGTGTACCGCGTCGTGGTCGTGCTCGGATTGATGACGCTGCTGAGACGATCAGCCAAGGTGTAGCTGTACTGAGTCACATCGATCTGCGTGGACTGCCCTTGGCGCTTCAGGGTGACATTGCCACGCGCGTCGTAGCAGTAGACGGTGCTGACAGCGGTCTCGATCACGCGGGTGAGGCGGCCCACCGGCGTGGAGCCGACGCAGCCGGTGACGGTGTCGGACTCGTCGTAGTGGTAGGCCACGTTGAGCGTGGTGTCGGCGTAGCTCACCGCGGTGAGGCGGTTGAGGGCGTCGTAGGTGCTGGTGCTGACGGTGCCCTTGGCGTCGGTGGTCTGGGTGCGGTTGCCGGCGGCGTCATAGACCACCTGCGTGGTGCCGGTGTCCGGGCTGTGCACGGCGGTGGCGTTGCCCAGGCCGTCGTAGTCGTAGGTAGTGTTGAGGCCATCCGGATCGCCCACGCCCAGCAGCTGGTCGCGCGCGTCGTAGGCGAACACGCTCTGGGTGTTCTGGGTGGCGGTATCGGTGCCGTTGTAGTTATCCAGCGTGCTGACCAGGCGGTTGAGGCCGTCGTAGCCCTGCTTGCGCTGGATGCCCAGCGCATCGGCGCTGCGCACCAGGTTGCCGTTGGCGTCGTAGCTGTCGGTGAAGCTGGCATCGAACACCGTGCGGCTCAGACCATCCTTGATGCCGGTGAGCTGGCCCAGGGTGTTGTAGGTGCGGGCCAGCGAGCGGCGCAGCGTGCCGCCGGTGTCGAAGGTTTCTTCCTTGGTTTTGTTGCCGGCCGCATCGAGGGTGTAGTGGATGCGGTTGCCCAGGGCGTCGGTGATGTCGGTGAGGCGGTGGGCCGCATCATAGGTGTAGCTGACGAATACACCATCGGGGTCGGTGACTTTGCTGACGTTGCCGGTGGGGTCGTAGGCGATTTGTGTCACCGCGTCACTGGCTGAGGCAGAACCATCGGCGTTGGCGCGCACGGTGCGGGTAAGCAGCCAGCCGCGCGGGTGATAAGTGAAGTCATAGAGGATGCCGTTGGCATCGCTCTGGCGTGTCACGCGGCCGTTCTTGTCGTAAGCAGCATAAGTGGTGGCATGACCCAGCGCATCGGTGACCTGATAGAGGTCACCAGCACGATGGCATACATCACCGGCCGTACCGCAACCGGATTCGTCGGTAGTGAGGTAGTAGCTGTAATGCGTGGTGCTGGTGAGATCGGTACGCGGGCCGGTGGTGCTCAACAACAAGCCAACCAGTGGGCACTGCGTGCTATCGACGGCGTCGCAATAGCTATAGGTGCTACGGCGAACACCCACAGGTGGGTTACCCGCCGCGACGCAGGTGTAACTCCCTGCCTGAACTGGGTCGATATCACACCGTGCAAGCGGCTGCCCTTTGGCGTTGTAAATCCAGCCAGATCGATTGACGACTACACTCTGCGCGTTCTTGGTGTCTCGCTGCAAAGGAACTCGCAGGGTGACATCCCAGACGGTGTCAATCGTGCGCTGCTCCGTCGCACCCTGCGCCTCAACCTTATGGGTCAGTAAGCCATTGGCATCATAGGTCGTAGCCGTTATGTGGCCATTCGCATCAATCGTGGATGAAAGCCGGCCATTGGCATCGTAGGTGTATGACGTGGCTTGCGTTTGGCAGCCGGCACATGTCCTGGACACCACCGATGGCTTACTGATGCCATACATGTAGATGAGCGACGTCGTCTCGACCGCTCCCAGCGCATCGGTGATCGAGTAAGTGTCGCCGGGCACACCGTTAACTGAGTAACTGAAGCCGGTGGCGTCGATACCGTCGGGTCCGGATGTGGCCGCAACGGCACCCCACCAAGTGGTGTAACGCGTCGTATCAATGCGTGTACCGGCTTCATCTACTACGCCAGTTTGATCGTTCGGACCCGCGAGATTGGTAGTGCCGTTGTTCTCACCGTAAATGAAATGCCTGACATAGGTATCGGGGAAAGCGATATCCGTCAGATTGTTGTTGGCGTCATAAGCAAACTGATAAACCCCTCCGCTAGGATCTTGCAGACTCTGGACTCGTCCTTTGGCGTCATAGGAGAAAAGAACGGCCCGTCCTTGCGGATCGGCCACCGAAGTGAGCCGACCGACCACATCGTAGGTGAGGCTCTGTGTCTGGCCATCGCGGCGCTCAAGCGACATAAGATGTCCCGCACTGTCGTAGTGCTCTTTTTGCCCATCCGATGTGGTGTAGACCCAACTCGTGATCGCGCCCGTCGTGTCGTAGGCTGCCGCGAGCCGGTCTGACACGTCCGGATCGCCCACCCAGGCGTCGCTCTGTCGATCAAAGCCATAGAGCTTCCCGTCCGGGCGCAGCACATAGGCAGAGGTGAGAACGCTATTGCTCGCCAGCGTGATTTTTGTTTGGTAATTGTGATTACGGCGAGCACCAAAGATAAGTTCATTGGGTGCCAGTACCGGGGAGTTGGCGTATGCATTGTTGTAGGAGAGTTCAAGGGCTACCGGGAAGCTGCCCTGCCCCTTATAAACAGAGGTGACCTCGAATTTATTGCCGGTCGATGGATCGACTGGGTCGCCCCTCAGTTGGCAGGGGCAGCTGGGGAATCCTCGACTCTTATTCGGGTCGATAGCCTGATCGGGGCAGCGGCTGTTAGGGAATTCATCAGGGGAGTAAGCACTGCGATTGGGATCACCACAGTTAGCAAACCGCCGAGCCCCTGCCGGGTATGTAGTAGGCCCCCAAAGAGCACATGAATCGTAGTTATAAAAATCCATGTTGGCCTGATAAAGAGTGCCATCTTCATATCCATCCGCATGCACTCCTTGCACGCCAGTTAGCCGATAGGCCAAATTTCCGTTAGCACAGCGATCAGCCCGCGCGTTCCACTCAACAGCGAACGCATCATAAGGCGTTTGATATCTAATCTGATTCCATCCACCGCTGTACCAATTGGGTACATTATAGAAAACGATGGGAGCGTGCCCAGCATGAGCTAAGCCCGAAAGAAGAATGGTTAGAAAGGTGAGCAGCGAAAAAAGAAGTGATTTCTTCGTCAGCGAATTCAACAAAATTTGGAATCTCATGCACTTTCCCTGTGACCTTTACTCTGCAAACCAAACCAGGGAGCGGAGCACGCCCTTCCCTGGCAACAGAAACCCCTTCCACATCAGACGTAGCGACAACAAGAGCGCAGCGTCAATCTTGTACTTTACACATCACTACCTGTGGAGCACTCAGCTATCAAGCTCGGTGCGGCTTAAGCACCCCGACCTTGCTTAATAAAGCTTTTATTCCAAGCTTAGAAAAGCCCGGACCGGCATCCACTTTCGCCTCGACCGCAAACGCTAGCAAGCTAGCCGCAGCCCGTAAATAAGCGTCCACCTACAACATGCATGGCATTTCTTGTCGGGTTCCTCTTATCCTCACATCCTTGGCCCATAAAAAAGGCGTGGCTCATCAAAGAACCTCGCCTTTTCAAACACGGCAATGATGCTGTATCGGTCAACTCGCCAAATCAAGCATCTCCACAAGCTGCTCTTCAATCCCTTCCAGATCCGGAATCACCGCCACGTCATCGCGCACCAGCACTTCGGCTTTGACGCCGGGTGCCAACGGCGTGCCGTCATGTGTGGGAATGATCAACTCGGCATTGAGAGTAGTTAGACGCGGGAAGCCCTGCGTGACCACCGCAACGAACGGTAGCTTGGCGTGACCGCCTAACGCTTTCAGCACGGCAACGCGGACACTGAGCCCAGCATCGCCCTCTTCCGCACCAGCGAGTTTGGTGAAGGAAACGAGCGGTACTCGCCAGCCACGCCATGCGATGCGGCCCAGCAACCAATCCGGCGCGCTTTCCACTGGCTCGGGTGTGGGCAAAGTGATGACTTCAGCGACGGTGGCGTTGGGTAGCAGCAGGCGCAGGTTGCCTACTGGGACTAGTACGCAGCGAATTTCGCGCGGTAACGGTTGCTCGCTCATCGCTGTGCCTCCACCGAAAACTCCTCGACCAAACGTGCCGCCAGTTCAAATGGCGTGCCTGAAAAACCTGCGAGGCGCTCGGCCTCGACTCCGTGCACCATGTCGCCGTAGTGGTCGCCCATGGTTTGTTCCACCCACACTTTGCCGCCGCGGTCGTGCACGGCCTGCGCACCCGCTACCGCGTCGGTGGCGTGGCCGGCGAAGACGATGGCTATCGCGTCGCGGCCAAACACACTGGCTGCGGTGGTGAAGCTGGCATCGATGGACGGGTTCTGGAACGACGAGATTTCCACCGCTTCGCATTCGACGCGGCCGTCGCGCAGCAGGCGCACATGGCGACTGGCCGGCACGATCAACACTTCACCATGGCGCGCGCGCATGCCATGGCTGGCGACGCGCACTGGCAACACGGAATGTTTCGACAAACGCTCCGCCAGATCCTCGGCGGAGATGCCACCCTGATGCTGGGTGTGCAACACGGTCATGCGCAGACTGGCGGGCAAAGCGGCGAGGAAGGCGCACACCGAATCGGTGCTGTCCATGGTGGCACCCAGCAGCAGCAGGCGACCCAAGGCGGTATCCAGTTCGCCGAGCTGCATTTCATGGCTGTAGTCCATGTTCTGCGGGGCGATGGCTTCTTCGATGGAGACCAGCTCCAGGGTCATGCCGGGATGAATGTTCGACTCGGCCTCGCTGCCACCTTCTGGCGCCAGGTAATCCGCGGCGCTCACCTTTTCGACGCCAAAGTCTTTAGGTGCCGCACTCGCCTTAGTGGCGGGCGCGGCATCGTCGTCAACCAATGACCAGCCGGTATGCAGTGCCTGTGCGGCGGGCACCTTTTCGACGGTGATGGGTGTATCCAACGGCAGGAAGTCGTCATCCACCGGCGTCAGCGCCACGTGGTCAAGCTGGAAAGCAGGGCGCGATGCCGAATCGACCGTGGCTTGCGGTGGCGGTGGCAGCGGTGCCGGGCCCTGGGTCATCAGGGTGTCCGCACCGAAGTGGCCGTCGTGCAGCTCTTGATGCTCGCCGATGGTGTAGTTGAGACCGCTGCCGAAGTCGTCTTCTGCCGGCACGCTCTCGTCGGCGGCGAGCAGGGCTTCCAGCTCGGCGGCGAGGGTTTCCGATGCTTCGGCAGCGTCGCCGTGGACGGGTGACAGGAGTACTTCGGCGGTGGGTTCGGGTTCGATGGCGGCCAGTGCGGCGTGTGGTTCCTCAGGATGCGATTCCTGTAGGAGCCCACCTTGTGGGCGATCGGGCGCTGCGGGGTCCTGCTCCGTAGGGGTTTCGCGCACAGGGTGCGCTCCTACAGGGGCGTATTCGTGCACAGGCACAGGCTCGTGGACGGGGGGCTCGAAGGCGGGGGCGTCGAGCGGGCGTGGCGGGTCGATGTCGCCTTCGGCAAGCACTTTCACGGCGAGGTGGCGTGCCCAGCGGGCGCGGTCCCAGCCATCCAGTTTGCGGCTGACCTGTGCGTCGTTGAACACCACGCGTGGGTGATCGCCATCGATCACGTCGTAGAGATGATCCAGTGCGTCGGCGGCGTCATCGTCCAGATTGACCACGACAACTTGCGCGCCGGCGCTGAGCAGCGTGTCGCGGCTCAGCGTGGCAAGCGTGCCTTCGTGGACGATCCGCGCTCCGCGTTCGCGCAGGGCTTCGCGCAAATGGGCACCCAGCTCCGCATCATCGAACAGCAGTGCGACTGCTGGTGCCGTTTCAGCCATTAGCCGACTCCGTGGCCTGATCTTGCAAGGCGCGCTGTTCCAGCACTTCGCTGATCTGCATCAGCAGTTCGGCTTCCTGGTACGGCTTGCCGAGGTAACGATCCACGCCGATGTCGAACGCGCGCTGGCGATGCTTATCGCCGGTACGCGAAGTGATCATGATGATCGGCACGCCGCGCAGGCGCGGGTCCGCCTTCATGTGGGTGGCGAGTTCGAAGCCGTCCATGCGCGGCATCTCGATATCGAGCAGCATCAGGTCCGGCACGCGCTCGTGGAGTTTCTCCACGGCGTCCACGCCGTCCTTCGCCGTGCTGACTTCGTACTCGTGGCGTTCCAGCACGCGGCCGGTGACTTTGCGCATGGTGATGGAGTCGTCGACCACCATGACCAGCGGACGCACGCGCACCTCTTCCACCACCGGCGCCTGCACGGCGCTGAGACCTTCGGCAAGGCGCTCCTGGCGGCGCACGATACCGTGACGCACCAGCGGAGCGAGGTCGAGAATGATCAGCACCGAGCCATCACCCATGATGGTCGCGCCGAGAATGCCCGGCACCGAACTGATCTGCGGGCCGACCGACTTCACCACGATTTCGCGCGAGCCGATCACGGCGTCGATGCGAATCGCGGCGCGCAGGTCACCCGCACGCGTCAGCAGCAACGGCACTTGTTCGTCGCCCGGATGACCCGGCTGGATGCCGAGCAGTTCGGCCAGATCGTGAATGCCGTACTGCTCGCCGCCGTACTGGAACGACGGCTCCGGCTCGGCCAGGCGCTCGGCCAGTTCGCTCGGGCTGATACGCGCCACGCCCTGCACCGAAGTCATCGGGATGGCGAAGGTGCCCTCGCCGATGCGCACCAGGATGGCCTGGGTTACCGCGAGGGTAAACGGCAGGCGCAGCACAAAGGTGGTGCCCTGTCCCTGCTGCGATTCGATAGAAAGCGAACCGCCGAGCTGCTTGATCTCGTTGGCCACCACGTCCATGCCCACGCCGCGGCCGGCGAGCTGGGTCACGCTGCTGGCGGTAGAGAAGCCAGGCTGGGTGATCAGGGCGAGCAACTGGTCGTCACTGGGCTTGGTATCGGCGCGTAGCATGCCGCGTTCGATACCGCGCTTGCGCACGGCCTCGCGGTCGAGACCGCGGCCGTCGTCGGTCACGCGCACCACCACCTCGGTGGCTTCGCGTGCCACGCGGATGCGTACCGAACCCTCGGTCGGCTTGCCCGCCTTCTGGCGTTCTTCCGGCGACTCGATGCCATGAGCCACCGCGTTACGCAGCATGTGTTCGAACGGCGCCTTGATGCGGTCGAGCAGGTTGCGATCCATTTCGCCGTGGGCGCCTTCCACGAACAGCTGGGCACCCTTGCCCTGCTCTTGCGCGGCCTGACGCAGCGTGCGGCGCAGATTCGGCACCATGGTGTCGAACGGCAGCATGCGGGTACGCAGCAAACCATCCTGCAGTTCGGAGCTCACGCGCGACTGTTGCAGCAGCAGGGTTTCCGCCTGACGCGTCAGCTCGTCGAGCATGCTCTGAATCTGCACAAGGTCGGATACCGATTCGGCCAGTGCACGCGAGTACTGCTGCAGCTGCGAGTAACGGTCCAGCTCGAGCGGATCGAACACCGACAGACCGGCTTCGCGATGCTCGCGCTGGAAGCGCGCGATGATCTGCGCTTCCGTTTCGATTTCCATCATGCGCAGCTGGCTGCGCAGACGCTGCACGGTCTGGTCGAGCTCGACCAGGTTGAAGCGGTAGCCGGCCACCTGCTGTTCGAGGCGCGAGCGATAGATCGCCACCTCGCCGGCATGATTGACGAGGGTGTCGAGCAGTTCGGCGCGGACGCGGATCTGTTCCTGCGGCGCGCGCCCGTCGTCTTGCTGGCCTTCTTCCGGCAGCAATTCCGGCAGATCGACCTGCGGCGCCGGCGGCATGGCGACCACGTGCTCTTCGGCGAGGCTGGCGGTTTCGCCGGCCATGCCAAGGAAGTGGTCGATCATGGCCTGCGGGTATTCAATGCCACGGCCCTGCGACACGCGCTGCACCAGCACGTGCAACTGGTCGAAGCCGGACTCCAGCGCGCCGATCAGATCGCCGACACGCGACGGGTCGTGGCCGACCGGACTTTCCAGCAGAGTTTCGATCGCGTGCGTGAGGTCGCCCACCGGCACCATGCCGGCGATGCGCGCACCGCCCTTCAGCGTATGCAGATCGCGCTGCACGCTGGCCATGTGCTCCATCTCGCTCGGCTCGGCACGCCACTGCGCCAGCGCACTGTCGGAGTGATCGAGAATCTCGCGCGCTTCCTCGATGAAGATTTCCAGCAGATCGGGATCGATCTGGCTGTTGGTCCAGGTGGCGGCGTATTCGCTGACGGCGGATTCGGTTTCAGCTTCGACCGGCGCGACGTGTGCGACGGTTTCTTCGATCGGTGCCTCGTGAACGACCTCGGCCACCGGCTCGATGACCGGATGGGCTGGTTCTTCCACCGGCGCATGCGTTTCCGCCGGAACCTCGGCAACGTGTGCGGATTCGGCCGCGGATTCGGCATCGAGCAGCGCGTGCGGCGCTTCGACAGCGTCGTCTTCCACCACAGGCGCGGCAACGTGGTGCACGGGTTCTTCGTGATGCGCCGGCGTTTCATCTTCCGGCACTTCAAGTTCGGTCACCGGCTCCAGCGGTTCGTCGATCAAGTCACCGTAGAGCGCGGCGAAATCGTCCTCGTCATCCTGCGGCGCGGCTGGCGTGGCGGCCACGCTGTCGTGCAGAGCTTCTTCGTCGAGAGCGCTGGTGTCCGGCACGCCGGCTTCGGCGTCGAATTCGCCCAGTGCAGCCATCAGCTCCGCGGTGAAGTCGTCCGTCGCCGGCTCGGCATGCATCGCCGGTGTTTCGCCAGCGGCCGGCCCGACGGCTTCGTGGGCGGTCGGATGCACCGGCATGGCGGCATCAAGCGCAGCAGCCAGGGCACCTTCGTCTTCCGCGGTATCGGCGGACAGATCGTCGAGGTGCGGCTCAAACACCACGTGCGCTACTTGCGGTTCGGGCTGGCCGTCACGTAGTTCGGTGATGCGGTGGATCAGCGCGTCGAGATCCGGCAACTGCGGATGCTCGACATCGAACTGGGTCATGATGTGGTCGACCGCGTCGGCACTCTTGCCGAGCAGGTTCACGCCTTCCGTCGACAGCGGCTGGCCTGCGGCGCGCAGGCGCTTGAGCAGGCTTTCCAGCGGCGACAGCAGCTGGGTCAGCACCGGAATGTCGACCATTGCGATGGCGCCGTGCAGGGTATGCACGGCACGCAGCAGGCCGTCGTCCACGCGCAGTTCGCCGTCCACGCGGTTGATCGCGTGGCGGATGGTCTGCAGGTACTGGGCGACTTCGCTGCGCAGGATTTCCAGCAACACCGGGTCCACCGGCGGCATCACCGGTGCGGCGATAACGTCGTGGCGTGGCTCGATGGCCGGTGCCGGCGAGGTCTCGATGGAGGCCAGGCTAGCGGCGGGAATCGCATCGGCAGCGGCACCCACGCGTGGCACGCGGCGCTTCACCACGCGGCGCACCGTTTCGGTGGCGGCCGGTGCGTGGTCGGCGATGCTGGCGTTTTCCTGGCCGGCGCCGAGGCGCTCGGCCGTATCCATGATGGCGGCGAGCGGCACAGTGCCGGACATGTTCTCGCCCATCAACGCGGCACGCAGCGGCGGCAGCGCCTCGATGGCGTGACGCACCAGCGCCTGCACGTTCTCGGTCGGCTGGATGGAATGATCGAGCACGCGGTTGAGCATGTTCTCGACCTTCCATGCGTACTCGCCCAGCACCGAGGCGCCAACCAGGCGGCCGGAACCCTTGAGCGTGTGGAAGGAGCGACGGATCGGAATGAGCGCTTCGATCTGCTGCGGGTCGGCCAGCCAGGTCTGCTGGGCGCTGCGCAGGTTGTCGATCTCTTCCTGCATTTCCTCCAGGAAGATCTCGCGGATGTCGTCGTCGATACCTTCCGCACCGAGATGGAAGCCCGCATCGGAGCCGACGGCACCGGCCACCGGCACCTGCTCGACGATCTCTTCTTCGATCTCGATCCAGTCGCTCTCGTCGCTGCCACCCGTTTGCGCGATGGTGTGCTCCGTATCGACCAGCTTCAGACCGGCCAGCTCGTGCGCGGACGGCGTCGGTGTCGCCGCCTCGCCGATCACCAGGCTGCCGAGATCGGCGCCATGGGCCAGGCTGACGGATTCCGAAAGCGCCGGCTCGCCGGAGAAATCGTGCATGACATGGAGCGCGGGCGCCGGAGCCGATGCGACTTCTGCGACATCCGCCAGCACCGTGCGCGCGGGCGGTGGCGGCCAGTAGCCGAGCGTGCTGAGGCTGTGCTCGGCGACGTCGAGAATATGTTCCAGACCACCGCGGTGTTCACGCGCGGCTTCGAGGTAGTACTCGAGCGCAGCGAGCGCGTCGGCGAGGTGATCCATCTGCGCGCTGGTGGGCACGCGGCGGTCGCTGAGCAATTCATTGCCGACGAAACGGCCGATGCCATCGGCCAGTTCGGCCGGACGCGGCGCGGTGAGCATGCGCATGGCGCCTGCCACTTCGTCCATCAGGCCGGGAACGTCGGTGAGTTGCTGGTGATGCCAGCCGGATTCGACGAAGGCGACGATGGCCTCCTTCACTTTGCCGGTGTTGGCGGTGGCTTCCTGCATCAGCGTGGCGAGGATGTGGCGCGCTTCGCTGCGCGGCAGCATGTTGACCGGCGCTTCGCCGATCGTTTCCTCGTCGGCGCCCAGGCTTTCGATGTGGTCGTCCAGCGAGGCTTCGACGTAGAGCAACGCACCGGCGACGTCGAGCAGCAGTTCTTCGTCAGGTGCGCGCATGCGGCTGGCGATGTCTTCCAGCACGCGGCGCTGTTCGTTGACCACGCGGCGCGGCACGCCCAGGGCGAGCATGCCCAGGGTGTCGCCGACGCGCTCGAGTATTTCGGTTTGCTGGGTCAGCTGGGCCGGATCGGCGTCGGTCTGGCGCAGGAACAGATCCAGCGCTTCCTTCACGCGCAGCAGGTCGTCTTTCAGCGCCTTCGCCACGGAATCGAGCAAGGCACGGTTGTGACCGGACATGGAGCCGCGGGCATGCTCCAGCTCGCTGGCGTCGGGCAGCAAAGCATCCAGACTGTAGGCCTGGGCGAGCTGGTCCATGCGCGGGCTGCGCTGCTTGGACTGTGCCACCACATAGAGCAGCTTGCGCGCCAGCTCGTCGGCGTCGCTGCCGCGCATGCTGGATTCGCCCTGCTCGATCAGCTGGCGGATGCTGCGATCGACTTTGCCGATCAGCTGGCGCACTTCGCCGGCCTGACTCTTCAGCGTGCCCTGCTGCAAACCTTCCAGCACACCGGCGGCGATCCACCACAGACGGCGACCGGGAATGCTGTAGCAACGCGCGGCGATACCGTCGAGCGTCTGCACCATCGCCGCCAGCTGATGTTCCGGCGACTGGCCGCGGAACCAGGCCAGCAGCTGTTGCTGGAAACGCAGACGCAACTCGGCGATCTGGCCGTGCGCGCGCTCGGCTTCGTCCTGATTCATGGCAGCCGGCGCGTGGTCCGGCAGCACGGCTTCGAGATTGGGCGAGAACAGCGCGGATTCGTGCAGTGCCTGCTGGCCGCGGCTGGCACGCAGATCGTTCAACAGCGGCAGCAACACCACCGGCACGTCGCGATGACCGCCGGACAACCGCTCCAGATAATCGGGCAGCTGCATCAGGCCGCGCATCATCGCGGCATAGGCTTCCTCGCGCTGGGCTACGTGGTCTTCCATCAGGGAGATGGCAAGCGTTTCCATCTCCTCGGCAACCAGCGCGGCCCCATACAGCTCGACCATGCGCAAGGTGCCCTGCACCTGGTGCAGGTGATCGGCGCAGGCGCGCATGACATCGCGGTTGCCCGGGTTGTCGACGTAGGACTCCAACGCCTCGCGGGCTATCGCCAGAGTCTCGTCGAGCTCGGGCTTGACCCACTGCAGGGTGGTGAAATCGATGTGGTCTTGAAGTCTCATGCGCCTCTCTCAGCGGCCACGCAACATGCGTTACGCAACCGTCGAGGTTGCCCCCCTGTCATTGAACCTGCCTCAACGTGTAAGGCAGGTTCACACCGTTGTCTCAACAAGCTGCCTTAACCAGGCAGCTTGAAGTGCGCCACCGAACGCCGCAGATCGCTGGCCAGCTGCGCCAGGTAACCGATCGAATCGGCCGTCTGGCTCGCGCCCTGCGAGGTCTGCGAAGTAATTTCCTGAATCGCGTTCATCGATTGCGAGATGTCCGTCGCCGCCACCGACTGCTGACGCGCAGCGGTGGAGATGTTTTGAATCAGCGCGGACAAGTCATGCGACACGCGCTCGATATCGCCCAGTGCGCTACCGGCGTCTTCCGCCTTGCGGGCACCGGCCACCACTTCCGCGGTGGTCTGCTCCATCGAGTTCACTGCTTCGTTGGTATCGGACTGAATCGCCTGCACCAGCGTTTCGATTCGCTTGGTCGCGCTCGCCGAGCGTTCGGCGAGGCGCTGCACTTCGTCCGCCACCACCGCGAAACCGCGGCCCGCCTCACCGGCCGAGGCCGCCTGGATGGCTGCGTTCAAGGCGAGGATGTTGGTCTGCTCGGCAATGTCGTTAATCAGTTCCACGATCGAGCCGATTTCTTGCGAGGACTCACCCAGGCGCTTGATGCGCTTTGAGGTTTCCTGGATCTGGTCGCGGATGGAGTCCATGCCCGAGATCGTCTCGCGCACCACTTCGGCGCCGTGCGAGGCGATTTTCACTGAGCGTTCGGCCACGTCGGCCGATTCAGCGGAGTCCTTCGACACGCTATCCATCGAGCTGGCGATCTGGTTGATCGCCGAGGTCGCCGTGCTGATGCGTGCCGCCTGGCTCTGCGCCGCGTCGGCCAGATGGCGCGCGGTGGTCTGCGTTTCCTGGGCCGAGGACGACACCTGCTCGGAGGTCTCGTTGATGGTGGTCACCAGGGTGCGCAGCTCGTCGATGGCGTAGTTCACCGAGTCGGCGATGGCGCCGGTGATGTCTTCGGTCACCGTGGTCTTGACCGTCAGGTCACCTTCGGCGAGCGAACCCATTTCGTCCAGCAGGCGCATGATGGCCTCCTGGTTACGCTGGTTGAGTTCGGCCGAATCCTGGAAGCGGCGGCGCTGGTCGCGCACGAGGGTCACGACGAGCAGCAGCGAGAAGGCCACCGCGCCCACCGCACCGAGTACACCCCACCACACGTTCGGGAACAGGCGACGCAGCGGTAGCTTGCCGATCTGGTCGGCCAATTCATTCGCGCGCAGCAGCACGTTCTGCGAATCCAGCGAGGCCTGGTTGCCGGCGCGCTTCACGTCGGTGAGGTTGCCTGCGGCGCTGACCAGCTTGGCGACCGGGTCCTGCACGTCACCCCACTTCGACTGCATCTCAGTGAGGATCTTGCGTGCGTTGGTGTCGCCCATGGAGCGCACGCCGACTTCCGCGTTACCTTCGAGCAAGCCCTTGAGCACGCTGCCGTAGAGCTGGCCGTCGCGGGATAGACCGTCGGCAGCGGGCTGCGACGCATCGCCGCCCTGCAGCACTTCCTGCACTCGGCGGATCATGCGGTCGGCCAGAAGCATCTGGCGGGCTGAGGTGTAAGTCTGCTCGGCGCTGCCGCCGCGCTGCTGCAGGATGTTCACCACCTGCTCCATGCTCGAGTTGAGCAAGGGCAGTTCGCGCGCCAGGGTGCTGGCACGCTGGGCCGAATCGAGCACCAGTGCCTTGTTGGAGAGGATCTTGCCGATGTCGGCATCCAGCTGCTTCCAGGCGTTGCTCAGCGCGGTCACCGCGCGGCCGGCCGGGGAGGCGCTGTTGTCGGCATAGGCCTGCATGCCGCTCTTGGGGTCGCCCTTGTTCAGGCGCTGCACCGCCGAGTCGATGGCGTTGCGGTTGGTCTCCAGCTCCTTGAAGGAATCCACATTACCGTCGGACGCCTCCAGGGCATATTTCGCCGTCTGCTGCGACAGCACCTGGATCTGTGTGGTCAGCGCGATAGCTTGGCGGTCTTCGCTGTTCTTCGCGTTGAGCATGAAGAAATCCAGCGCCGCAAAACCGATCGCGACCAGCAGCAAGACGATGAGGCCGGTATAGCCCCGTTCCTTGCCGACGCCCCCTGTAGTGCTCATGTTCGTTACCTCACCCGTCTACGACCTCACCGGCGATACCGGCGATGGCAGGGACTTTGCCCCCGAAAACCGCTATTCCCGGCCGCGTCCCGGCACCGGTCCTACTTGAATCAATCGGGCTAACGCGTCAGGCCGCGGCCTGACGGAAGTCCGGTGCACGCACCAGCCTGCCCATGCTGAATACCGCCAGCCGGGGCTCTCCCACACGATCGTCGACGAACCGCGTCAGGCGCGGGTCGTCTTCACGCTCCGCCGCAACGCGCTGTTCTGCATCTACCGTGCGCTGGCCGAACACTTCGTCGACCAGCAAAGCGACGCTGCCCGTGCCCTGGCGCACCACCAGCAGGCGGCTGCGCTCGGAATGCAAGGTGCGTTCGCCGAACAGGAAGCGGCCGAGGTCGATTACCGGTACCAGGTTGCCGCGCACGTTGGCCACGCCAAGCAGCCACGACTGGGTGCCGGGCACCGGCGTGAGCACCGGCACGGCCAGCAATTCGCTGATCTCGTCGATGCCGCTGACGAACAGGCGGCTGCCCACGCGATAACCGATGCCGCGCCACAGGCCCGGGGCCTCCAGCTTTTCCGGCGTATCGGAGGCGTGTACCAGCGAGAGGCGTTCGTAGCGGGCGAGGATCTCGAACGGGGTAAGCGCTTGGCTCATTCGTTGCCTCAGGCCGCGCTTGGCAGCAGGTCGTTGATACAGGCCAGCAATTCCTTCTCGTTCACCGGTTTGGTGATGAAGGCGCGTGCCCCTTGGCGGAGACCCCATACGCGGTCGGTCTCCATGGATTTGGTGGTGATCATCACGATCGGCACATCCTTGGTCACCGGGTCGCGCGTAAGGGTGCGCGTGGCCTGGAAACCGTTCATGCCGGGCATGATCACGTCCATGATGACCAGGGCGGGCAATTCGGCGCGCACGCGCTCGATGCCCTCCTCGGCGTTGCCGACGGAGCCGACCGTATGCCCTGCACGTTCGAGCAGCGTGGTGAACACGCGCACGTCGGTCGGCGAGTCGTCGATAATGAGAATATTGGCCACAGGTCCCCCTCAGACCCTGTAGTCGCCGGTCTTACACCGTGCTGACATGTCTATGGATGGCACCAAGCAGCTCGTCTCGGGTGAACGGCTTGGTCAGATATTGTTCGGCACCCACGATACGGCCGCGCGCCTTGTCGAACAGCCCGTCTTTCGAGCTGAGCATGATCACCGGCGTGCCTCGGAATTGAGGGTTGTTCTTGATGAGCGCGCAGGTCTGATAACCATCCAGGCGCGGCATCATGATGTCGACGAAGATGATGGCGGGCTTTTGGTCAGAGATCTTGGCCAGTGCCTCGAAACCGTCGACGGCCGTAAGCACGTCGCAACCTTCTTTCTTAAGCAAGGTTTCTGCCGTACGGCGAATGGTTTTTGAGTCATCGATAACCATGACCTTCAGACCGGCCAGGCCATTTCCACTTATGTTCAAGTTCACACACCCCCCTGCGACCCGCCCCAGGCTCAGGTAAGACACAAAACCGACAGCGCGGTGGCCATCGGCTTCATGTGGACGAAAAAGATTCTTGCAAAAAAAGTGCCCACCCTTAGCGACCGCTCGTTTGGCGGGCGCTTGTCCGTTGCTGTTTACCGCCTGACTGTCGTGACGTCAAGTTAAATGCGCATAAGTAACGCTCTACGTCACCTATTTGCGACGTGACGTGGCATGTCCGCCTTGCTGCCCGACGACCGTGTCGGCGAACATCGCGCATTGCCCTTGCGTGCTCTCCAGCCGCATCAACCTAAGGGGCTCCCACTACCGGAGAATGACGATGGCCCTCTCGGTCGCCGTGCTGATGGACCCCATCAGCGCCATCAAGATCGCCAAGGACACCACCTTTGCCATGCTGCTGGAGGCCCAGCGCCGCGGACATGCGCTGTTCTACATGGAGCAGGGCGACCTGGCCGTGCGCGACGGCAAAGCCTGGGCGCGGCTGGCACCGCTGCAGGTGAAGGAGGACCCGTCCGGCTGGTTCAGCCTGGGCGAGGCGCGCTGGCAGGAGCTGGCCGGGATGGACGTGGTGCTGATGCGCAAGGATCCGCCCGTGGATTCCCAATTCATTTACGACACCATGGTGCTGTCGCTGGCCCAGCGGGCAGGCGTGACCGTCGTGAACGATCCGCAGGCGCTGCGCGACTGCAACGAGAAAATGTACGCCCTCGACTTCGCCCAGTGCATGGCGCCTACCTTGTTGTCGCGCGACAAGGGCGATTTGCGCCGCTTCGTCGCTGAGCACGGCGAGGCCGTGCTCAAGCCACTGGACGGCATGGGTGGACGCGGCATCTTCCGGGTGCGCGCAGGCGACAGCAATCTGAATTCAATGCTGGAAACCCTGCTGAGCGGAGGCCTGCACAGCCACCAGGCCGAGTTCGTGATGGCGCAAAAATTCATTCCGCAGATCAGCGCGGGCGACAAACGCATCCTGATCGTGGACGGCGAACCTGTGCCGTACGCATTGGCGCGCATCCCGCAGGGCGACGAGTTCCGCGGCAACCTGGCCGCCGGCGGGCGTGGCGAAGGCGTGCCGCTATCGGATCGCGACCGCTGGATCGTGTCCCAGGTGGCGCCGGAACTGCGGCAACGGGGCCTGCTGTTCGTGGGACTGGACGTGATCGGCGACTACCTCACCGAGATCAACGTCACATCGCCGACGTGTGCGCGCGAATTGGACAAACAATTCGGGCTTAATATTGCCGGCCAGTTGTTCGACGTTATCGAGCACATCACCCTCGGAAACCGCGCCGCGTGAGTTCCCCCGCCCCTCGCACCACCGGCGCCGACCTGATCGGCGCCACCCTGCTGTTTTCGCTGTTGCTGCACGGCGTGCTGGTGCTGGGCATCACCTTCGGCTACGTGAAGCCCAAGCCGAGCCTGCCCACGCTGGACGTGACCCTGGTCGACGTGGCCAACCGCGAGGCGCCGGACAAGGCCGACTTCCTGGCCCAGGCCAATAACCGTGGCGGCGGCGAAAGCGACAAGGCCGCCCGCCCCTCGCAACCGTTTTCCGGCCCGATGCCCAAGCCCGAGCCCGGCGTCGCCGAGCAGGCCCAGCAAGCGACGACGACCAAGCCACAGGACGCCACCAACGCCAAGCTGCTGACTACCACTGGCAACAGCCGCTTCAGCGTGAACTCCGACAGCGCGCATCCGCAGAAGACCGATAGCGACCTGCCCACCTCCGACGCCGACCGCATGCGCCTGGAAGCCGCCCAGCTGGCCGCCGAGCGGCGCCAGCTGCAGGAGTCTTACGCCAAGCGCCCGAAGAAGAAGTTCATCTCTTCATCCACCCGCGAATACGCCTACGCCGCCTATATGCGCGGCTGGGTGGACCGGATCGAGCGCGTCGGCAACCTGAACTACCCCGACGCCGCGCGCCGGCAGCAGCTGCACGGCGACGTGCTGCTCACTGTCACCGTTGGCCGCGATGGCAAAGTGCTGAGCATCGAAGTGATCAACAGCTCAGGTCACCAACTGCTCGACAAAGCCGCCGAACGCATCGTGCGTCTGGCCGCGCCGTTCCCGCCGTTGCCCACGGGCGGTGAGCGCGTGGATGAATTGCACATCACACGTACCTGGCAGTTCCAGCCGAACAACGTGCTGCATACGCGCTAAAGCGCGGACCATCATGGTAGGAGCCCACCCTGTGGGCGAACCGGCTCGCAAGCGCCGTGATCTTCTAGAGTCTCGCTCTTGTCGTGCAGGGCTTTCATTCGAACCATCCATGGCCCTCACCCTGCGGGCGGCTTACGGCGTGCAAACCGGCAGTCCTGCCGGTTTGTCGCGCACAGGGTGCGCTCCTACGTGCATCACATCGCCTGAACGCCCTCACACGCATCTATCGCCCCCTGCGCATACAATGTGTGCATGACCGTTACACCTCCCCCGTCCTTCGCCGGCCATTTCCTGATCGCCATGCCCAGCTTGGCCGAGCCGCCGTTTTCGCGCGGCGTGGCCTTTATCTGTCAGCACGATGAAGACGGCGCGGTCGGCCTGCTGGTGAATCAGCTGTCCGAATATCGCCTGGGCGATGTGCTGGCACAGATGAAGCTGGAGTGCGAAGACCCCGAAGTGGCTGACCTGCCGGTATTGATCGGCGGCCCGGTGCAGCAGGAGCGCGGCTTTATACTGCATCGCGAACCGGGTCACTGGGAATCGAGTTATCGCATCAACAGCGACTGGTCGGTGACCACCTCGCGCGACATCCTGGTCGCCATGGCTGCAGGCGAAGGTCCGCGCCAGGCCATGATGGCGCTGGGTTATGCCGGCTGGAGCGCCGGCCAGCTCGAGCAGGAGCTGAAAGACAACACCTGGCTCACCGTTGAAGCAAACGAGCGCGTGGTGTTCCATACCCCGCTGGAAGAACGCTGGAGCGCGGCGGCCGGCCTGGTTGGCGTGGATCCGCTGCAACTGCCCGGCTACGCAGGTCACGCATGAGCTGTGTGCTCGGTTTCGACTACGGCAGCCGACTGCTCGGCGTCGCGGTCGGCAACCGGTTCACTGGCCTCGCCCGCGCCCTTGCCGCCGTTCCCGTACGCAACGGCGAACCTGACTGGCCCAAGCTCGATGCGCTGCGCCAGGAATGGCTGCCCGACACCTTGGTGATCGGCCTGCCACTCACGCTCGATGGCGAAGAACAAGCCGCCAGCCGCGGCGCCCGCCGCCTCGCCGAACGCCTGCACGAACGCTATCGCCTGCCGGTCGCCCTGATCGACGAACGCCATAGCTCGCAGGAAGCCGCCCAGCGTTTCGCCCAGGCGCGCGCCGCCGGCCTGAAGAAACGCAGTGACGCCGCCGCCATCGATGCCGAAGCCGCCGCCGTGATCCTCGAACGCTGGCTGGCCCAACCCACTGCGCCCGTCGCCCACGACGCCACCTCACCCTGAGCCGACATCTGCTGCCATGACCCCACGCCTGCGCCACCTGACCACGCTCGAAAACCTGCCGCGCGCCACCATCGAACGCCTGCTCGACCGCGCCGGATCCATGCGCGACGCCTGCGCCCATGGCACGCGCAAGCTGGACCTGCTGACCGGGCGCACCATCCTGAATCTGTTCTTCGAACCCTCCACGCGCACGCGCACCTCGTTTGAACTGGCCGCGCGCCGCCTCGGCGCCGACGTGATCAACTTCGACATCGGCTTCTCTTCCACCAGCAAGGGCGAAGAGCTGTACGACACCCTGCACACGCTGGAAGCGATGCACCTCGACGCTATCGTGGTGCGCCACAAAACCTCCGGCACCCCCGACGAACTGGTGCGCCACGCGATGAGCGGCGTGTCGGTGATCAACGCCGGCGACGGCAACCGCGCACACCCCACCCAGGGCCTGCTCGACGCGCTGACCATCCGCCAGCACCGCCCCGATTTCGAAAACCTCACCGTCACCATCTGCGGCGACGTAAAGCACTCCCGCGTCGCACGCTCCGACGTGCATGCACTGTCCGCCCTCGGCACCAAAAACATCCGCCTGTGCGGCCCAGCCGCACTGATGCCCGCCGACACCGAACTGCCGCAATGCCAGCGCTTCACCGACTTTGACCAGGCCATCGAAGGCGCCGACGCCATCATCATGCTTCGCCTGCAAAAAGAACGCATGGCCGCCACCGACCTCCCCGACGAAGCCGCCTACTTCCAACGCTTCGGCCTCGACAAACGCCGCCTCGCCCTTGCCGCTAAAGGCTGCCTAGTCATGCACCCCGGCCCCATCAACCGCGGCATCGAAATCGCCTCCGACGTCGCCGACGGCGCGCAGTCGCGAATTCTTGAGCAGGTGGGTAACGGGGTGTTTGTACGGATGGCCGTTCTGGGGGAAGTGCTGGCTCGCTAAGGCTGGCACGCAGCTCCCACCACAAAGCAACAACGCTCCGTAGCAGCAACCTCCCGAGCACCCATTACCCCTCCCCAACCCTCCCCTGCTTGCAGGGGAGGGAGCAGTGCTTGCACCAAGCGACGCAAGGCGAGCCCATAAAGGGTCTCCTGTGGAGCGGAGATGACCGGACGATCAGGCCCCCCGAAGAAAACCATCCCGACGCCTGACACTGGAAAGGGCGCAGCTACAAAGCACACCGCCTGCTTTCAGGCCATTTCTCTTTGGTTACTTTCTCTTTACTCCGGGCATCCATGCCCTCCACCCTTCGGGCCAGCTGCGCTGTTCGCACCCGCTCCTGCGGGTGCGTGGGCCAGCAAAGAGAAAGTGACTCGGACCGCGGCAGCGGTTCGGAAGCCCGCGACAGGCGAGCCCGGTCGCGATAACGCGACAACCGAGCCACAACGCCACTGGATGACCAGCTTCGCTGTTGAAAAGCTCCTCCGGCCTTCGCCGGAATGACGAAGTAGAAGCGGTGTCGCAGAAACACCCTCTCGCGCCGCAGCGCAACACCGAAACAGGCATAATTCCCCCCGCAACACCACACCACTTCAGGGAATCAACATGCGATCGACAAAGCGCTACCTCGCGCTGGCCGTCGCCGGCGTGCTGCTGGCGGCCTGCGGCCACAAGGACAAGGATGCCCCCCTGGCTTTCGTACCGGCGGACACGCCGTACGTCGTAGCCAATCTGGACGTACTGGATGACGACACCCGCAAGGCCATGCTCGCACAGGCCGACGCACAGCTGCCTGCGCAGCTGGCGCAGCTGAAGTCGACCGCCCAGGAAATGAGCGCGAAGGACGCCGATACGGCCAACCTGCTTAAGGCGATCATCGCCGAGCTGGACGGCAAGAGCATCGAGACCTTCGCGCAGAACGCCGGCCTCAACGTCAAAGGCCGCTCCGCTTTCTACGGCCTGGGCCTGGCCCCGGTGCTGCGCTTCGAGCTGAGCGACCCGAAGGCTTTCGATGCCTTCATCGGCCGCCTCGAAACCGCCTACGGCAAGAAATTCGAAACTGCCACCGTGGACGGCCAGAATTACCGCAAGCATGTCGTCACCGAAGCCGGCACCCAAGTGGTCATCGCCGTGGTCGGCAAACAGGCGGTGGCCGCCGTACTCCCCGCCGACGCACCGCAGCCGATGCTGCGCCAGGCGCTGGGCATGGACCGTCCGGCCAAGAGCATCCAGGACGACGATCGCCTGGAGAAACTGGCCAAGGACAAGGGCTACCAGCCGTGGGCCATCGGCCAGCTCGACCTGACTCGCGCGCTGCCGCTTGCCGCGAGTGGCAAGGATCCGTTCTTCAGCGCGGTGTTCAAGGCACACGCCGAAGCCGAGTCCGCCAAGACCGGCGAGCCGGTGGCCAACCGCCTGCAGATTCCGCCGAGCTGCGAAACCGATGCCACACGCATCGCATCGCGCGTGCCGTCGGTCAGCTTCGGCTACACCAAGCTCGACGCCAAGCATCAGGACCTGCGCTGGGACGTGGCGCTGGCCGACGACATCACCAAGGCATTCACTGGCGTGAAGGTGGAACTGCCTGGCCTGGGTGCCGCGGGCGATGCCCCGTTCGATCTCAGCCTGGCGTTGCCGGTGGCGCAGCTGCGCACCTTCTGGGGTGCCCAGGCCGACGCCGTTGCCGCCAAGCCCTTCAGCTGCCCGGCGATGCTCGATCTCAACGACACCTTCGCCAAGCTGGGCCAGGTGTCGCAGCAAGCAGCGATGCCGCCGTTCGGCGACCTGCTAGGCCTGCGCGTGGCGCTGGACAGCTTCGATGCCGGCAGCGAGGGCAGCACGCCCAAGTTCACCGGCCGTGTGGTGATCGGCAGCAGCAATCCCGCCGCCCTGCTCGCCATGGGCCGCATGGCTGCGCCCGCGCTCGCCCAGATCAAGCTGGCGCCGGACAGCAAGCCGGTGGCCCTGCCGCAGGAAATGACCGCCACACTGGGTCAGCCTGTGTCGGTCGCGATGAGCGACAAGGCACTTGCTCTTGCCATCGGCCAGGGTGAAGACGCCAAGCTCGGCGACCTGCTGAAAGCACCCGCTGGCGACGCTGGCCGCATGACCCGCCTGCGCCTCAGCGGCGATATGTACCTGGCCTGGATTAAGGCCATGGAACAGAAGTCCGAACGCATCGCCGAACTCACCAATTCAGTGGGTCACGAGGAAGGCAGCGACGACAGCGACGCCCAGGCCGTTGCCACGCGCAAGGCTGCCGCCGAGCGCTCCAAGGCGCAGTTCGAAACGATGCGCCAGCAGGCCGAGCGCATCAAAACCATCGACGGCGAAATGCACGTGGAAAACGCCGGCATGGTGTTCACCAGCCAGACCGAGCTGAAGTGATCCTCAGCGAAAGCAGGCAATAACAGACGGGGCGCCCAGTGGCGCCCCGTTTTTTTGGGTGTGTCCTTTTCACCGCCCATTGACGGCTTGCCCACCTAGAATCCGCTGCGCATCTCGTTTCTTCACGACTTACTAATTACAGAAACGCAAACGTGCCAAGCCGAAGGGCGACGGGAGCCTAGCGCCACCGTCCGTTCAGAACTCGACATCGCTGTCCACACGGGGGGTGTGATGACTGCCGAAGTCCGTCGTTGTTCGCAGCTCAAGCAAGTCCGCAGGTTTCCGCTGTCGCCGCACCCGGCCGATCGCGAACCGTCCGCGTCCGGACCCTATGCGCATACGCCAAGCGCATTTCCTTATCCATTGCACAGGAGGTGTCAGATGGTCATCGCCCGAAGGATCGCGCCCGCGCCGTATCGCCGCGCGCCGCGGCGTTCGATAGCTGAGTCGCCGTAGCGATACGGCGGGCTGACTCCGCCCTCCCTTTTCTGCGCATCCGCGTCGACGCCGGCCAATCCGGCTTGGACACGCGCATACGCAACCTGCACCGCCGCGGCTCATAGGAGAGCCGCGATACACGCAGCGAAGCCGCCCGGCACCGGTCTTCACATCAGGGGGTACAACATGAATCGCATTTACCGGCTCGTCTGGAACCGCGCGCTGCGCGTGCTTCAGGTCGCTTCCGAACTGACTCGCGCGCACGGCGGGATCTCGACTCCGGCAAAGGCTATGCAGCCGCGGTTGGCGCGCCGGCTGCTCGCGCTGGCCTGCCTGGCCGTATGCGCCATCCCGATGGAGTCGGCGATGGCCAGCTGCACGCCCGCCAATCCGGCCAACGGCGCCACCGTGACCTGCACGGGAGCCGCGAACCTGCTTGCTCCTTCCTACGCCGCGAGTGCCGACAACCTCACTGTCAACGTGCAACCCGGCGCCTCCGCCGGCGTGCTGCTCGGCCTCGGCGGCACCGCCATGTCGCTCACCGGCAACGGCACGACGCTCAACAACAGCGGCACCATCGATCCCTCCCTGCTTGGACTGCTCAGCCTGCTCTCCTCTGGCACGGTGATTGGCAATCCGAATCTTGGCAGCGCGATCCCTGGCAGCACGGTGGTCGTCGACAACCAGGGCACCATGAAAGGCACCACCGGCCTGCTGGGCCTGAATCTCTCCGACCTCACCGGCATGGCGCTATCGGTGCGCAATGGCGGCGGCGGCACGACCACGATCAGCAACGCCGGCACCATCGGTTCGTCCGCCCTGCTCGGCGTCTCCCTGTTTCCAGCGGACGCACCTGTGATCGCCGCTTATGGCGGCGCCCAGGTCAACTTCACTAATACCGGTACGGTCGTCGGCCGCACCGCGCTGGAATCTTCCGCCGCCGGTAACCGTTTCATCAACGCAGGCACGATCAGCGGCAGCGTGTCGATGGGCACCAACAGCACGAACACCTTCACCGCAGTGTCGGGCTCCAACGTCAACAGCGGCGGCAGCCTTGGGCTGAATCTGCTCGGCGTGCTCGGCATCAATCTCACGTTCGCGCCGACCGGCCAGATCGACGGTGGCGCGGGCGGCAACAACACGCTGGTGTTGCAGAACGTCGTGGTCGGCCCCGGTTCGGGCACCGGCGGTCCCGTGACCGGCGCCTCCGCCGGCACTTACATCAACTTCCAGCACCTGACGGTAAACAGCGGCACTTGGAACCTGCAGGGCGCACTGGTCAGTGGCGACGCCACGCTCAACGGCGGCCTGGCCAACTTCGACAGCGACGCCAATTTCGGCAGCGCCCCGATCACCGCCAACGGCGGTGCGATCGGCGCGAGCACAAACGGTTCGACGCTGAGCAAGGCGATTACGCTGAATGCCGGCGGCCTCACCGCCCAGGTCGACAACAACTTCACACTGTCTGGCGTGCTGTCCGGCAGCGGTGCCCTGACCACGAACCGCACTGCCATCGGTACCGGCACATTAACCCTGGCCGCGGCCAATACTTACACCGGCGGCACCATCATCGGGAGCAACAGCACCGTCGCGCTCGGAACAAGCGGCTCACTGGCGGCCACCGGCATGCTCAATCTGCTGGGCGCTAACGCCGTATTCGACATCTCCGGCGCCAGCGCCAACCAGACCATCGGCACGCTGGTCGGCGCCGCCGGCAGCCAGATCGCGCTCGGCGCGCGCACGCTCACGCTGGGGGACAACATCAACACGACTTTCTTGGGTGGAATCGCCGGCACGGGCGGCATCGTCAAGCAAGGCACCGGCGTATTCACTTTGGCGGGCGCCAATACCTATACCGGCGGTACCGCCATTGATGCCGGCACGTTGGCGATCGGCCCGGGCGGCAGCCTCGCGTCCGCGGGCACGGTCGCGCTGAACGGCGCGGCCAGCATCTTTGACATCAGCAGCGCCGCCGCCAACCCGACCATCGGCGCGCTGTCGGGCGTCGCCGGCAGTCAGGTCGCGCTGGGCACCCACACGCTCACCCTCGGCGACATCACCA
This sequence comes from Dyella sp. OK004, assembly GCF_900114495.1. GTDB lineage: Bacteria > Pseudomonadota > Gammaproteobacteria > Xanthomonadales > Rhodanobacteraceae > Dyella_D. The sequence goes on from NZ_FOZI01000002.1 coordinate 894,055, forward strand.
GTTCGACCTTTGCGGGCACCATCGGCGGCACCGGAGGCATCGTCAAGCAAAGCAGCGGCATGCTCACGCTGAGCGGCGCCAATACGTATACCGGCGGCACCACGATCAACGCTGGCACGCTGGCGCTCGGTATTGGCGGCTCACTCTCTGCGAGTGGACCGGTCACGCTCGCCACGGGCGGCATCTTTGATCTCTCGGCTGCGGGTGCGCAGACCATCGGCTCGCTCGCGGGTACCGGCGGCACGGTCAACATCGGTGCGAACACGCTGACGCTCGCACCCGCCGGTAGCGGCACTTTCGGTGGCGCCATCGCCGGCAGCGGCGGCGTGGTGATCAACGGCACCGGCACGCAGACGCTGACCGGCGCCAACGCCTACGCCGGCGGCACTAGCATCCAATCCGGCACATTGGCGCTCGGCGCAGGCGGCAGCCTTGCCGCGGGCAGTTCGCTGACGCTCGCGCCGGCAGGCACCTTCGACATTACTGCCGCTGGCAACCAGGCCATTGGCGTGCTTACAGGCGGTGGCGGTGCGATCCACCTGGGCGCCAATACCTTGAGCGTGAGCGGCAGCGGCGGCGGCAGCTTTGGCGGTGCGATCGATGGCACAGGGGGCCTGACCAATACCGCCAACGCACTCGTGCTCAACGGCACCAATACCTACACCGGCACAACGCAGGTGCAGGCCGGCAGTCTGATGGTGGGCGGCGATGCAGCGCACGCAAGCGCAACCGTAGGCGGCGACGTCACCGTGGCAAGCGGCGCGTCACTGGGTGGCTTCGGCATCATCGGCGGTAGCGCCTCGGTGTTGGCCGGCGGCCACCTCGCACCCGGCAATCCCACTGGCACGCTCACGGTGAGCGGCGGTCTCACGCTGGCCCAGGGCAGCCTGCTCGACTTCTCATTCGGCGCACCCGGGCCGAACTTCAGCACGCCAGGCGTCGGCCACAACGTCGCCGTGGGCGGCAATCTCACCATCAACGGCGCCGCGGTGAATCCGATCGATGCCGGCGGTTTCGGACCCGGCTTGTACAACCTGTTTACTTACGGCGGGACGCTTACCGAAACCAATGGAGGCATCGCGCCGCCGTCAGGTTTCACTATCCAGAACCTCACCGCGAGCAAGCAGATCAACCTGATCAACACCAACGGCCTGACACTGAATTTCTGGAACGCCAATGGCCTGGCCACCAATGCCACCATGGGCGGTGGCAGCGGGACCTGGGCGGTGCCGCAGACCAACTGGACCGACGCGGTGGGGTCGATCACTTCCACGCGCCAGCCCGCCGACGCCTTCGCGATCTTCGGCGGTGCGCCCGGCACAGTGACGGTCGATGATGGCCCGGGCGGCTCGCAGCCCGTCACCGCGCTGGGCATGCAATTCGCCAGCGATGGCTATCTGTTGAACGGCGGCACGATCGCCCTGGTCGCACCATCGCCCGGCGCGCTCAGCGAGATCCGCGTGGGCGACGGCAGCGCGGCCAGCGCCGGCTGGACTGCCACCATCGACAACACGCTGACCGGGCTGGGCATCAACAAGACTGGCGCCGGCACGCTGGTGTTGAACGGCAGCAATGCCTATACGCAAGGCACCATGCTCAGCGCAGGCACTCTGTCCGTGAGCGCCGACGCCAATCTCGGCGCGGCGAGTGCCGGCCTGGATTTCGAAGGCGGCACGCTGCGCGTAACGGGGACGGCGTTTCAATCCACCAGTCGCGCGATCACCATGGGTGCGGCCGGCGCGGGCTTCGATATCGCGGACGCCGCCAACGTGTTCACGGTCAACCCATCGTTGGGCGGCACCGGCGGCCTGACCAAGCTCGGCGCCGGCACGCTGGTGCTGGCGGGTACCAACAGCTACAGCGGAGGCACCACCATCAGCGCGGGTGCACTGCAAGGCGACACCACCAGCCTGCAAGGCAACATCACTGACAACGCTTCGCTGATCTTCAACCAGGGCGCGAATGGCGGCTTCGGCGGCGCCATCTCCGGTACTGGCTCACTCACCAAACTCGGCGCCGGCACGCTCACGCTGAGCGGCGCCAACAGCTACAGCGGCGGCACCACCATCAGCGCCGGTGCCTTGCAAGGCGATACGACGAGCCTGCAGGGCAACATCACCGACAACGCCTCGCTGATCTTCAACCAGGGCGCAAGTGGAACCTTCAGCGGCGCCGTCTCGGGCACCGGTTCGCTGACCAAGCTCGGCACCGGCACGCTCACGCTCAGCGGCGCCAACAGCTACAGCGGCGGCACCACCATCAGCGCGGGCGCACTGCAAGGTGACAGCACCAGTCTGCAAGGCAACATCACTGACAACGCTTCGCTGATCTTCAACCAGGGTGCGAATGGCGGCTTCGGCGGCGCCATCTCCGGTACTGGCTCACTCACCAAACTCGGCGCCGGCACGCTCACGCTGAGCGGCGCGAACAGCTATAGCGGTGGCACCACGATCAGCGCCGGTGCCTTGCAAGGCGATACGACGAGCCTGCAAGGCAACATCACCGACAACGCTTCGCTGATCTTCAATCAGGGCACGGACGGATCTTTCAACGGCATCGTCTCCGGGACTGGCTCGCTCACCAAGCTCGGCGCTGGCACGCTCACACTCAGCCGCGCGAACAGCTACAGCGGCGGCACTACTGTCAGCGCGGGCGCCCTGCAAGGCGATACCACCAGCCTGCAAGGCAACATCACTGATAACGCTTCGCTGATCTTCAACCAGAGTGCGAATGGCAGCTTCGGTGGCGTTATCTCGGGCACGGGTTCCTTGACCAAACTCGGCACTGGCACGCTCACGCTCAGCGGCGCGAATAGTTACAGCAGTGGCACCACGATCAGCGCCGGCACACTGCAAGGCGATACGACCAGCCTGCAGGGCAACATCGCCAACAACGCATCGCTGATTTTCAGCCAGAACAGCAATGGCGTATTCAACGGCTCACTCTCGGGCAACGGCTCACTGCTCAAGTCCGGCACAGGCAGCCTCACCTTCAACGGCGCCAATCCCTTTATAGGCGCGGCGACCGTCTCGGCGGGCACGCTAATCATTGGCGATAACAGCCATCCGAACGCCACGCTTGCCGGCGCGGTAACGGTGAACAGCGGCGCCATTCTGGGCGGCATCGGTACCATCGGCGCGCTCGATCTTTCTGGCGCGGTCGTGCCTGGCAACACGACGGGCACGCTTTCGGTGACGGGCAATGCGGTGTTCCGCAACGGCTCCAGCTATCAGGTAGGTGCGACGCCGGCCGGCCAGAGCAGCCGCATCGCCATCGGCGGCAACGCGTCCATTCTCGGCGGCAGCGTGCTGGTGCTGGCGCAGGCGGGCAACTACGCACCGCGTACTGACTACACCATTCTTACCGCCGCACAGGGCGTGACCGGCCAGTTCGGCGCGGTGAGCGCCAATCTGCTGTTCCTGACGCCAGTGCTCAGCTACACAACCAATGCAGTCAACCTATCGCTCCAGCGCAACAACATCAGCTTCGAAAGCGTCGCGGAAACCAAGAACCAGAAGAACACAGCCGGCGCACTCGACCATCTCGATCCAAGTTCGCCGGTGTACGACGCCCTGCTCGGTCTCGATGCACCGACCGCGCGTCACGCTTTCGACCAGCTCTCCGGCGAGATGCACGCGAGCACTACTACCGCGCTGTTCGACGACAGCCATTATGTGCGCGACGCGATCAACAACCACCTGCTCGGTGCCAACTATGGCGGCCAGAACGCCGAGGGCGCGACGGCCAGCGGCACCATGGTATGGAGCTCGCTGTGGGGCCACTGGGGCGACCACGACAGCGACGGCAACGCGCACGACATGCGCGCGAACGGCAGCGGCCTGCTGGTGGGCGCAGATACGGCATTCGACGCGCTGCGTGTGGGCGGCGTGGTCGGCCATGGCCAGAACAGCCTGCGCGTGAACGAGGTCGGCTCCTCCGCGCATGCCAAGGCCAACTACGCCGGCCTGTATGCGAGCTGGAACCTGGGCAGCGTACGCCTGCGCGGCGGCGCCGCTTATGCGTGGCAGAAGATCGACACCACGCGCCGCATGGCTTTTGGTCCGTTCTCCGGCGTGGCGCAGGCCAGCTACGACGCCAACACCGCACAGGCCTATGTCGATGGCAGTTATGTTTTCGAGTTCGGCCGCGGCACCCTCGAGCCCTACCTCAACCTCAGCCAGGTGCACGTGCGCACGGACGCGTTCACCGAACACGGGACACCCGCCGCGCTCGCCGTCGACAAGAGCTCGTCCAACCTCACCGCCGCCATCGCCGGCGTGCGCGGAACGATGGAACTCGCACCGGGCGGGCTGCACGCCTACGCCGGCGTGGGCTACCAACACGCCTGGGGCGATCGCGTGCCGGAGCGCCAGCAACGCTTCGTCGCGGGCGCGGACAACTTCACCGTATACGGCGTGCCGGTGGCGGACAACGCCGCCGTATTCGACCTCGGTCTGCGCTTCCCGCTCAGCCATAGGGTGACGGTGGACTTCGGCTACCACGGCCAGTTCGCCAGCGATGCGCGCGACCAGTCGGCGCGGCTGACGGTGAACGTGGCGTTCTGAGGTCGGCGCGCGGGCCGACGGCGGCCGAAAAAAAACCACCGGCGAAAGCCGGTGGTTTCTTGACTTCACTGAGAGGAGCCGTCGCCAGGCGCCGGCTCCTCGTCCCGCTTAGAAGTCGTAGCGGGCGGTGATACGGAAGTAACGCGGATCCGTGTAGTTCAGCTCACGACCGTACAGCGGATTCACCGTGGTGCGGTTCGTCGCGTAACGGTAGTTGTACATCGTCGCCGTCTGGCGGTTCAGTACGTTGATCGCGTCGAGCTGCAGGGTCAGCTTGTTATCCATCCAACCCGGCGTGTAAGCCACGTTGAGGTTCAGCTGATAGGTCCACGGAGTGGTGCCGTGCGAGCCGCGCGGCGAGATCCCGTAGCCAGCCTGGCCCGGCAGACCGCAGAACCAGTACGTAGAACTGTTGTACAGGCCCTTGTCGGCAGTCGGGTAGTAGCTGGTGCAGTTCTTCGGACGACCCGAGGCCGCGATCAGCGTGGCACCAGCGCGCCACTCAGACGTGAACTGGTAGTAGCCGAACGCCTTGAGCTGATGCGCACGGTGGTTCGGCAGCACGCCATTGGAGCCCACCATCAGCTGCACCAGATCCCAGTCCTGCGTACGCGACACGTCGGTCTGGCCGCCCGCGCCGGTATCCAGGTCGGAAGCCAGCTGGCCTTCGGTGTTGCCGTAGTTGCGCGAGAAGGTGTACTCGAGCTTGCCGTACCACTTGTCGGCGAACGGATGCTCGACGAACAGATCGACGGCGTAGTACTTGCGCTTCAGATCCGGCAGGCCAAGCTCTTCCTTGCTGAAGTGCTTGGTGACGATGCTGCCGTCCGGCTGCAGGAAGTCGAAGGTGTTGCCCGTACCCGGATTGAAGGTGAGGCAACGGCCGCCCAGCGCCGGAACGCAAGTGTCGTCGATCGCACTCATCAGCTTGCGGTAGGTCAACTTGGCGCCCCAGTTGAAGGCGGGGCTGATCTGCTGCTCCATGCCGAGGATGTACTCATCCTGGTAATGCGAACGGATGTTCTTCGCTGCCACCGTACGCGGGTCCGGCGCCTGGCCACACTCGAGGTTGGAGGAAACGCCACCGGTGTTGGCGCAGATGTACTTGCTGGTCGGATCGACCGTGATCGGGCTCAGCCCCTGAGGGACACCCGTATTTGGATCGACGCCGGTGTAGGTGAAGTACTGGTTGGTGATCAACGAGCCCGACACGCTGCGCACGGCAGCATTGTTCGGAATGGCCAGATGGTAACGACCCGCGTTGGCGAACACCTTCAGGCTGGAGTCGCCGAACACATCCCACGACGCACCGATACGCGGAGCCAACTGGTGACGCTGCTTGATGTAAGCCTCGCCATTCTTGTTGTAGTTGGTGAACTGCTCGTTGCGCAGGCCCACCGACAGCAACCAGCGGTCGTTGATCTGCCAGCGGTCTTCGATGAACTGAGCCGCCTGATCGGTCTCGACACCTGCACTCTGGGTGTTATAGGCCTTGTTGACGTAGTAGCCCTGCTTACCCAGGCCGCCCGCCGCAGCCGGCGTACCGATCACGCCGAGGCTGGCATCCAGCGGGGCGTTCGGGTTGGTCTGCTTGCCGTAGATCCAGGCGTAGTCGCCAGCGTACTTCTTGCCGGTGAATGACTTGGCGTTCTGCGCGTCGTAACCGAAACGGATGTCGTGGCTACCGAGGCGATACTCGACGTCCAGGCGCCAGCCCTTGGTCTTGTCGTTGGCGCCATCGAGCGGAATGGTCGAGGTCACAGCGGTCTGACAGGTGTTGTAGACCTGGCCAGGAGCGCTGGTACCCGAAGGTACCGAGATAAACGGGCAGTTCGGATCGTAACCGTCGTTGATCTGGACGTGATTGATCTTCTGCGTGCCATACAGCGCCGACACCGTCAGGTCATCGGTGATGTAACCGGTGTACTTGCCGATGTACAGATCGCCGCCTTCCTTGGTGTAGACGCCGCCGGTCTTGGTGTTGCCATGGGTCAACGTGTTGTAGTCAAAGCTGGAACGGCTCGAGGTGTACTGAGTCTTGTCCGACACACCCGTGAATTCGAGGATGTGGTTGTCGGTGATGTTCCAGTCGATCTTCGCGGTCCAGCGCGGGATCTTGTAGGTGTAGTCGTTATTGCCGATGCGTGAGGCAGCTGCAGCGGAGTTCGAGAAAGACAGCACGCTGCGGCCTTCCTGACGATTCACTTCTGCGTCGACGTAGTAGAACAGGCGATCCTTGATCAGCGCGCCGCTGAGGTAGGCACCTACGGTCGACTTCCAGTACTGGGTCTTGTTGCGGTACTGGTACAGCGTACCGTCGGTGCCCGCGTTGGTTACCGCGCCGGTCTTGGGGAAGTAGTTGTTGCGCGGGCTGGCGCGCAGCGCTTCCGGTTCCCAGATGGAGTAGATGCCACCCTTGGTCTGGTTGCTGCCGCGCTTGGTGACGATGTTGATCACGCCGCCGGTGGAGCGACCGAACTCGGCGCCATAGCCGCCGGTCAGCACCTGCTGCTGGTCGATCGCATCGAACGGCAGCTGGGTGAAGCCGATCGAGGTCAGCGGGTTGGTCACGGCATAGCCGTTGATGAAGTAGGCGTTCTCGGACGAGGCCGCACCACCGAAGCTCGGCACGCCATAGCTCGAGTTGGCGACCACGCTCGGTGCCAGCAGCGCAGCAGCGCCGATGTCACGCGCGATCGGCAACTTGGCCAACTGCTCGGAGGTCAGCACGGTGCGGGTGTCGACCGAGGACACGTCGATCGCCGGCAGGGCCGAGGCCACCACCGAAACGCCATCCAGGTTCTTCGCGGCGTCAGCAGCAGCGGTAGCGCCACCGAACGAGACCTCCGTACCGCCAGCGATGCTCAGCTCCACGTTGTCGCGGGTGCTGACATTGGAGCCGTTGTTCTTCAGGGTGACCTGGTAGCGACCGGTCGGCAGCGAGCTGAAGCGGTAGCGGCCAGAGTCGTCGATCGCGGTCGAGCGGGTCAGGCCGGTGTCGACGTTCTTGATCTCAACGGTGTTGCCAGCCTGGGCGGCAACCTGACCGAAGATCGAGCCGGTGATGTTGGACTGAGCAAGGGCGCCGGTGCTTGCCAGGGCAAGGGCAACGGCCAGGGCCAGGGACGAACGTCCCTTAGGCCGCTTCGTAAAAGCAGCGAAATAACTCACGAGTTGTACTCCCATCAACTTGTTTGCAACACATGATCCGCAAGCATTTACGGACCGGGGATGTGGGTTTTGCGAGTCCTGGGGGGACCCTGCTCAGAGAAGATCAACTTCGCTTCTGGACGGAAAACCACGTACGCGGGCCTGCAACGAGCCCCCCTTCTGTCACCGTCCAGCCCAAAGAGCAGCGGGCTGTATAGCGCAACAAACTACGAAGCACAACGAATTCGTAACCGAAATTTCCTAACCATGTCACAGGTAATGGCTTGATTGTGCAGCGCAAAATCACCTAAGCCCATGTACGAAAAGGCCTAGTTGGTCGGCGCAAGTTTGACGTAAGCTTTTGCGAAACATCCTGATTACTTCGCCGTGACGCCCTCTGCGCAATCGCGATCGCGCACTGAACAGCATCACCCTCCGGCCAAGCGGGATTCATCGGCGAAGTGTTGGTATGCATCCCGGATGCGGCGTGGCCGCCGCGCCCGACTGTCTCTCCGGACAGCGTCCCCACACTTCAGGAGAGTGCCATGCGAATCACCACCCTCACCCGCAAGACCCTCGCCGCCGGCCTGGCCGTGTGCCTCGCCGCCATGCCGTTCGCCCAGCTCACCGCGCAGGACGCCGGCGCCATGCAGAAATCCGCCGCGGAACAACAGACCGTGCCCGGCAAGGCGGCCGATGCCTGGATCACGACCAAAGTGAAATCCGAGCTGGCCACCACCAAGGGCATCAAGAGCAGCGACCTGTCGGTCACCACCACGGACGGCATGGTGAGCATCACCGGCACCGCCAACAGCGCGATGGAGAAGGTCAAGATCGAGCAAGTCGCCAAGGCAGTGAAAGGCGTGAAGAGCGTCGATACCGGCGGCCTCACCGTCAGCGATGCTGTGAAGTAAACGCACCCATCGCTTCACCCAAAAAGAAAGGAGCCCATTGGGCTCCTTTCTTTTCTTTCGTGAAAAATTTCCGACCCCGATCAGCGCTGCAATAGGCCGCCGCCGAAGTTCTGCGAGTCGCGGGTTTCTTCCAGCTCCACGCCGTCCAGGCCCTGCGACAGCGTATGCGCATCGCCACCCTGCGCCAGCTTGATGCGCAGGCGCACCTCGTTGGAGCTGTCGGCGTGCCGAAGCGCGTCTTCGTAGGAGATCTCGCCGGCGTGATAGAGCTCGACCAGACTCTGGTCGAAGGTCTTCATACCAAGGTTGGTGGATTCCTTCATCACTTCCTTGAGCTTGTGGATCTCGCCCTGGCGGATGTAGTCCTGCACCAGCGGTGTACCCAGCAGCACCTCGACGGCCACGCGACGCGCCTTGCCGTCCGGCGTGGGAATCAGCTGCTGCGCGACCACGCCCTTGAGGTTCAGCGACAAGTCCATGAACAACTGTTGGCGGCGATCTTCCGGGAAGAAGTGCAGGATGCGGTCCATTGCCTGGTTGGCGTTGTTCGCATGCAGCGTGCACAAGCACAGGTGACCGGTTTCGGAGAAGTTGATCGCGTGTTCCATCGTCTCGCGCGTACGCACCTCACCGATCATGATCACATCGGGTGCCTGACGCAGGGTGTTCTTCAGCGCGTTTTCCCAACTGTCGGTATCGATGCCCAGCTCACGCTGGGTGATGATGCATCCCTCGTGCTTGTGCACGTATTCGATCGGGTCTTCGATAGTGATGATGTGGCCAGTCGAGTTCGCGTTGCGGTAGCCGATCATCGACGCCAGCGAGGTCGACTTACCGGTACCGGTGCCGCCCACGAAGATGATGATGCCGCGCTTGGTCATCGCCAGCTGCTTGATCACCGGCGGCAGGCTCAACTCTTCGATGGTCGGGATCTTCGACTCGATCCGACGCAACACCATGCCCACGCAATTGCGCTGGTAGAAGCAGGACACACGGAAGCGGCCCACGCCCTGCGCCGAGATGGCGAACTGGCACTCGTGGGTTTTCTCGAACTCCTCGCGCTGCGAGGGCGTCATCACGTTGAGCACCATGTCGCGCGACTGCTGCGCGGAGAGCGGGCTCTGCGTGATCGGCACGATGCGTCCCTGCACCTTCATCGAAGGCGCGACACCGGCTGTGATGAACAGGTCCGATGCCTTTTTGTGCACCATCAGCTTCAGGAACGAGGTGAAATCGAAATCACTCATGGCACGGACCCTCTGGATTCAACACGACCAACCACCGCTTATTTGAAGACATCCTTGTTCTTGGCATAGCTCGCCGCCTGCTGGCGGGTCACCAGGCCACGCTTCACCAGATCCTGCAGGTTCTGATCGAGCGTTTGCATACCGTACTGCTGACCGGTCTGGATCGACGAATACATCTGCGCCACCTTGTCCTCACGGATCAGGTTACGGATCGCCGGAATGCCAACCATGATTTCGTGCGCCGCCATACGGCCACCGCCTACCTTCTTCAGCAGCGACTGCGAAATCACCGCGCGCAGCGACTCGGACAGCATCGAGCGCACCATCGGTTTTTCGCCCGAGGGGAACACGTCGATGATGCGGTCGATAGTCTTGGCTGCCGAACTGGTATGCAGGGTGCCGAACACCAAGTGACCGGTTTCCGCGGCGGTCAACGCCAGGCGGATGGTTTCCAGGTCGCGCAACTCACCCACCAGGATGAAGTCCGGATCTTCACGCAGCGCGGAGCGCAGCGCCTCGTTGAAGCCGTGCGTGTCGCGATGCACCTCGCGTTGGTTGACCAGGCACTTCTGCGAGGTATGCACGAATTCGATCGGATCCTCGATGGTCAGGAGGTGGCCGTATTCGTTCTTGTTGATGTGATCGACCATCGCCGCCAGCGTGGTCGACTTGCCCGAACCGGTGGGCCCGGTGACCAGGATCAAGCCTTGTGGCTGCTCGATCAGCTCGCGGAAGATGCGCGGCGCGCCCAGGTCTTCCAGGGTCAGCACTTCGGACGGAATGGTACGGAACACCGCACCGGCACCGCGGTTCTGGTTGAACGCGTTGACGCGGAATCGGGCCAGGCCGGGAATCTCGAACGAGAAGTCGACCTCGAGGAATTCTTCGTAGTCGCGACGCTGCTTGTCCGACATGATGTCGTAGATCAGCGAGTGGACCTGCTTGTGCTCCAGCGCGGGAATGTTGATGCGGCGTACATCGCCATCCACGCGGATCATCGGCGGCAGGCCGGCGGACAAATGCAAGTCCGAAGCCTTGTTCTTCACCGAGAAGGCAAGCAGTTCGGCGATATCCATCAGGTTCCCCTTCAACCGATCATCAGGTGGCACGGTGCGGTCGCCGCTTCGGTGGGGGTGGGCGCAGGCGGCGCTGTGCAGCGCCCGGATGCAACCCGAACTGTGAAAACCCCGATTCCCCTTGCAGCGCGCCGATACTACTCGTGGCAAGGGCGGCGGGACCAGTCTTTCGTCTGGGGTATCGCTGAAAGTGATGACGGGGTTGCAGAAGTGTGGGGGTGCGCGCTTTTTACTCCCTCTCCCCTTTGGGGAGAGGGCTGGGGTGAGGGGCGCTCTTGAGATACGCCCCTACTCGTCATTCCGGCGAAGGCCGGAGGCGCTTCACAACAGCGAAGCTGGTCATCCAGTGCCTTGCAGCTCGGCTGTCGCGTTTGCGTGCCCGGGCTCGCCTGCCGCGCGCTTCCGAACCGCTGCCGCGGTCCGGGTCACTTTCTCTTTGCTGGCCCAAAGAGAAAGTGACCAAAGAGAAATGGCCTGAAGGGCTTGCGGCGCGCTCTGTAGCGACGCCTTTTCCAGTGTCAGACGTCGGGAATGTTTTCTTCTCGACCTGATCGTCTAGCCTTCACCGCCGCGCAGAGCTAGCTCCCTCCCCTGCTTGCGACGCGCAGCTAGTCCCGTGGGACAGGGGAGGGTTGGGGAGGGGTAACGCTCTTGCGACAACCTTCCCTCTGCTCCGCCTTCACCCTCCTCTCCGGTAAGGTATGGATCTGATTTGGTGAGGAACCCGCATGACACGTATCGCTTTTATCGGCGGCGGCAATATGGCGCGCAGTTTGATCGGCGGCTTGTTGAAGACCGGTATCCCGGCGTCGGCCATGACGGTGGCGGAGCCGCGGGCGGATGCGCGGCAGGAGCTGGGGCGGGATTTCGGGGTGGCTTGTTTCGCGGAGAGCCGGCTGGCGGCAGCGGAAGCGCAGGTGCTGGTGTTGGCGGTGAAGCCCCAGATCATGCCGGCGCTGCAGGGAGAGTTGCGCGATACCTTGCAGCGCAATCGCCCGATGTTGATTTCGATTGCCGCGGGTGTGCGTGTGGATCAGCTGGAGCGCTGGTTCGGTGCGTTGCTTCCTATCGTGCGCTGCATGCCCAACACCCCTGCCCTGATCGGCGCCGGTGCGACGGGTCTGTATGCCAATGCACGGGTGAGTCCGCCGCAGCGGGCGCAGGCGCAGCACATTCTGGATGCGGTGGGGCTAACGCAGTGGATCCACGACGAAGCGTTGATGGATACGGTGACGGCCATTTCCGGTTCGGGGCCAGCGTATTTCTTCGCGCTGGTGGAGGCGCTGGAAGATGCCGCCGTGGCGCAGGGCATGCCGCGCGAGACGGCGCGCGCGCTGGCCGCACAAACCTGTCTCGGCGCGGGCCGCATGCTGGCGGAAAGTAGCGAGGATCCCGGCGAGCTGCGTCGGCGCGTCACTTCGCCCAACGGCACCACGCAGGCCGCACTGGAGAGCTTTGCCAGCGACGGCCTGCCGCGTATTGTCTCCCGCGCCGTTGCCGCGGCCACTCAACGCGGCGTCGATATGGCCGCCGCTCTGGATAACGCCTCGTGACTTACCTGCTCAATGCTTTTTCGTTTCTGATCGACCTGCTCTTCGGCGCCGTAGCGACGCTGTTCGTGCTGCGCCTGCTGGCCGAAGCCTGCCGCGTCGACTTCAACAATCCGCTCAGCCAGTTCGTCTACCGCTATACCAATCCGGTGCTGGCACCGATCCGGAAGCTGTTGCCCAACTGGCGGCGAATCAATCTGGCCGCGCTGCTGGTGGCATGGCTGCTGATGCTGATCAAGCGGGCGCTGCAGTTTGCCTTGCTTGGCATCGCGCCCGGCATCGGTGGCTTGCTGCTGCTTTCGCTGGCCGATCTGATCGACTTTGTATTGATCTTCTATCTGGTGCTGATCTTTGTCTGGTCGCTGACGAGCCTGATCCAGGCCGATCGCCAGCATCCGGTACTGCGCCTGATCAGCAGCCTGGTGAATCCCCTGCTGCGTCCGCTGCGCGGCAAGCTGGTGGTGGGCATGCTGGATTTTTCGCCATGGGTGGTGATGATCGCGCTGGTGCTTGCACGCATCCTGCTGGTGGCGCCGCTCGCCAATCTGGGCAGCACCATGGCCTTGGGCGGCTGAGTCGAAAGGAAGGGACATGGTGATGCGCATTCGACCACTGCTCGCCCTGCTCGCCTTCCCGGTCATTCTGATCGCCGCGCCCGTCGATCCGCCGCGGGTCACCGTGCGGGGCCACATCCAAACAGCGCAAGGCGACCGTCCGGCGCGGCTCACGCTTGTCTGCACGCAAGGCAACGGCGGCGCACTCACGTTGCAGCTATGGCTGCCCGGCGAGCGCTTGGCCGACTTCGATCTCGATGCCTATGAAGGCCCCGGTGCGCCAGCTGCACAACGCGCTTCAGCGCATTTGCGCATCGGAGACCAACAGCTTCCCGCCGCGAAAGTCGGCGGCTGGTACACCAGCGAACCCGCCGACGCCCCAATGTCCTTCGTATTCGGTCTTTCCAGGCTTGCTCGCCAGACCGGAACAGCGGCAAGTGCCGCGCGCGCCCTGGGCAAGAGCGGCGCGACCCTTCAATGGACTCAGGACAATCCGAAACCCGGTGGCCAGCCGTTGAATGCGAGCTTCAGCCCTTCCGCTTCGGAAAGCGCGCAGATCGAGCGTATTACCGCGCCCTGCCTGCCTCGCCGCTGAGGACTCTCCTACGCTTGCCGTCCGGCCCATGCGGCGATGTGTCCGTGGATGGCGTCGAGGCCGTCGAACAGCGCGGCCGGGCCGGGCTGCAGGATGATCGGCGATTTGATCTCGTAGAGGTCACCGTTGCGCACAGCGGGAATCGCTTCCCAACCCGGCCGTGTCGCGACCCGCTCCGGGCGGAAGCGCTTGCCGCACCAGGAGCCGAAGATGATGTCGGGCGCCTGCCGCACCACTTCCCCAACGTCTTCAAGAATGCGGTGCTTGGCCAATGACTCGCCGGCCTGATGCGGAAACACGTCATCGCCACCGGCGATGCGTACCAGCTCTGCCACCCAGCGGATGCCGGTGATCAGCGGATCGTCCCATTCCTCGAAATACACCTTCGGCCGCTGCGGCAACGCCTCCGCCGCCGCGCGGATCGCTTCGATGTGCTGCTCGGCCTTGCGCGCATACGCCTCGGCCTTCTCCGTCGCACCGACCATGGCACCAAGCCGTCGGATATAGGCGAGGATGCCGTCCACGCTGCGATGGTTGCTGATCCACACCTCCACGCCGGCCTTGATCAGCTCGCGCGCAATGTCGGCCTGGATGTCCGAGAAGCCGATAACCAGATCGGGTTCCAGTTTCAGAATATCGCCGATCTTGGCGCTGGTGAAGGCCGAGACCTTCGGCTTCTCCTTGCGTGCCCGTGCCGGCCGCACGGTGAAACCGGAGATGCCGACGATGCGGTGCTCTTCCCCGAGCGCATACAGCACTTCGGTGGGTTCTTCGGTAAGACAGACGATGCGGCTGGGAAAGTGATCGGGCATGGGGAGAAACGCGAAGACGAAGTAAGAAATGAGTATGGCGACTAACTACTCTTTTCTCACGCCCTACCTCTCCTCACTTACCTTCAGTGCCCCAGCACCGTCACGGTGACCTTGCGCTGGTGAGGGTCGACACGGTGCTCCCACAGATAGAGCCCCTGCCAGGTGCCGAGCTGCAATTTGCCGCCGTGCACCGGCACGGTAAGGCTGACGCCGGTAAGGATGGAGCGCACGTGAGCCGGCATGTCGTCCGGCCCTTCGGCGTCGTGCTGGAAGATGCTGTCGCCGTCCGGCACGGCGCGGGTGAGCCAGCGCTCCAAGTCCGCGCGCACTGCGGGGTCGGCGTTCTCGCTGATCAGCAGCGAGCAACTGGTGTGCGCGGTGAACACATGAGCGATGCCGGTCTGCACGCTGCTGGCCGAAACGATCTCGCCCACCTTGTCGCTGATCTCGCTGAAGCCGCGGCCGCGCGTATGCACGGTGAAGCCGGTTTGCGCGACGTGCTGGGCGGGCGTGGCTCGGCTCATGACAGCGTCCTCAGGGATAGAGCATGCGGCTGGTCCAGGTCTGGCCATGGCGGCTCCAGCGTACCCGCTCGTGCAGGCGGAACTCGGCGCCGTACCAGAACTCCACCATGTCCGGCTCCACCACATAACCGCCCCAGTGTGGCGGGCGCGTGACGTCGCGGCCTTCAAACTCGTGTTCATAGCGCGCCACGCGCTGCTCGAAGGTCTCGCGGTCCGGCAAGGTCTGCGATTGCAGTGAGGCCCAGGCGCCGATCTGGCTCAGCCGCGGGCGACTGGCGAAGTAGGCGTCGGACTCCTCGTCCCGCAGTTTGCGAGCTACACCTTCCACACGCACCTGCACGCCTTCACGCAGGATCTTCCAGTGGAAGCACAGCGCCACCTGGGCATGCGCCTCCACTTGCGTGGCTTTGTCGCTCTGATAGTTGGTGTAGAAGCGGAAGCCGCGCTCGTCGGCCCCCTTCAATAGCACGATGCGTGAGCTCACCCGGCCGGCGCTATCGACGGTGGAGAGGCTCATGGCGGTGGGTTCCGGATCGCTGCCCGCACGGGCGTCGTCCAGCAGTTGCAGGAAGGTGTCGAGGATCTCAGGTTTCAGCATGGGTCTTGAATCGTGGCCGCCGCGCGCCATCATGCGCGGATGGTTAACGATGCTAGCACGCAGAATTCGACCCTGGCGGGCCACTTGCTCGACCAGTACGCAGGGCGCATCGCCCGCTCCAAACGCCCCTACCTGCTTGGCCTGTCCGGCCTGCAAGGCAGCGGCAAGAGCACGCTGGCGCGGGAAATGAAGGCCCAGGCCGAGGCGCGCGGCTGGCCGACCGAGGTGCTGTCGCTGGACGATTTCTATTACAGCCGCAGCGAGCGCGACGTGCTGGCCCACCAGATCCACCCGCTGCTGCGTACCCGCGGTGTACCCGGCACCCATGAAATCGAACTGCTGATGTCGGTGCTGGCCGCCCTGCCCCAGGCATCCGAAAAACTGCCGGTGCCTTATCCGCGTTTCGACAAAGGCCGCGATACGCGTGTGCCGCCGTCGCGCTGGCCCAAGGTCGCGCGGCCGCCGAGGTTGGTCATCCTGGAAGGCTGGGCGCTGGGCGTCCGTCCGCAGCTGCAAGCCGCCCTGGAAGATCCGGTCAACGAGCTGGAGCGCAACGAAGATCCCGACGGCGTCTGGCGCCATTGGGTCAACAAACAACTGCGCGCCTACCAGCCGCTATGGCGCAAGCTCGATGCCTTGATCGTGCTGCAAGCGCCCAACTGGGATGTGATCCGCGAATGGCGCAGCCAGCAGGAAGAAGAACTGCTGGCACGGCACGCGCCACTGGCGATGGATGCCGAGGCCATGGCGCGTTTCCTCGCCCATTACGAGCGCCTCAGCCGCCACGCCCTCGCCACCTTGCCCGCGCTCGCCGACAGTTGCGTGGAATACGACACGCAGCGGCATGTGACCGGGCTCAGCCACTTCTGATATCGGCGAACGCGCACCGTGCCGGCCGGCGGGTCGCCGGCACGACACCGCCTTGCCGCTGCCGTTATTCGATGACGAAATTGACGCGCATATTGACGCGCCATTCGGTCACGGCGCCTTTGTCGTCGGTGAGCACTTTGATGTCGTTCACCCATGCTCCCTTGATGTGCTTCACCGTCTTGGCCGTCTTCTTCAATCCTTCCTTCACGGCGTCCTCCAGACCTTTGGTGGACGAGGAACTGATCTCGATGATCTTGGCTACCGACATGGCATGACCTCCGGCAAGCCGCGCAGGCGGCGCGGCGACGCTCCCCCGAACGGCCAGTCTGTCCATGCGTAGGGCCTGACGGCAAGCCGCAGCGCGGCAACGTCAAGGCGGCGTCAAGAAATTCAGCCAGCCGGCTCCACCAGCACCGCGGTGCCATAGGCAAGCACTTCGGTCACACCTTCGGCCACGTCGTTGGCGTCATAGCGCATGGCGATCACTGCGTTGGCTCCATGCTCAGCGGCGTGCTGCAGCATCAGTTCGAAGGCTTCCTCGCGCGCTTTCTCGCACAGCTCGGTGTAGATCGAGATGTTGCCACCTACCAGTGTCTGCAGCGCCGCGCCGAGGTTGCCGATCACGCTGCGCGAACGCACGGTGATGCCGCGCACGATGCCCAACGGGCGGATGATGCGGTAGCCGGGGATTTCGTTGGTGGTGCTGACGAAGGCGGGTTGGATGGGGGTGGGCATGGTTGGAGGCCTTGGGTTGGGTGGTAGTGGGATCGTCCCATGGCGGGGAGGTGGCGGCATCTATCGCTGGTCCTGGCGCGCTCTGCTCCCTCTCCCTTCCGGGGAGAGGGTTGGGGTGAGGGGTGGGTGCTCGGCTTACCGTCTCTACTTCGTCATCCCTGCGTAGGCAGGACGAGCGCGCAGCGCGAAGAACGCCCTAGTGGGCGGCCCCGAAGGGGTGAGCGGAGCGAATCATCCAGTAGTGGTGCGCTTCGATTGTCGGGTCAGCGTGCCCTGGCTCGCCTGCCGCGGGCTTCCGAACCGCTGCCGCGGTCCGGGTCACTTTCTCTTTGCTGGCCCAAAGAGAAAGTAACCAAAGAGAAATGGCCTGAAGAGCGGGCGGTGTGCTCTGTAGCTACGCCTTTTCCAGTGTCAGGCGTCGGGAGCGCGCTCTTCTCAGCCTTATCGTTCAGCCCTCACTGGGGTCTTCATCTTCACTCAAGGCATAGTCGCCGCGGCGATAGGCATGCAGGACTTCGGTGGCTCGCGGCAGATCCTTTTCGGCAACCAGGAAACGCACGCCGCCGAAGCCACCTGAAATGCGTGGATTGGCTTGAGCGGGAACGGTGGCATAAGTGGTTGCTGCAATACCTTCCGCTGCGAGCTGGTAAAACACAGCGCGGGCGTCGTCGGTATCGAGCAGGGATTCGAGGCTGACCAAATCGGCTGGGTCAAGGAATGACTCGGGCTCGCCGTCCTCCCAAACTTCATCCTGACCATCGTCAGATACTGGCGCTTCGTACAACTGTCGCGCACGCAATTCGTCGGCGGCAATGGTCATGGCGTCCTCGGTCATATCGCCCGAGTGATAGCGGCGCAACAACTCCTCATCGCTCATCTGCTCGAAACGTTGCCGCATTGCTGTGCGATCCATGCCGTATCGTCCTGATGTGGGTAGCTGGTCCGCAGCCTACAACAAGGCCCGGTAGCCATCACGCGCATCCGGCCAGCGGAATTGGAAACCGCTGGCGTGCAGGCGCGCGTTGCTCAGGCGTTTGCTGCCGATGCCTGCGGGAGCGGGGCCTTCGGTGGGTGGTGGTGCGCCGATGAGCGTGGCGAGATGGTCGTAGAGGACATCCATCGGCAGCGGTGTGTCGTCGACGCCGAGGTATAGCGATTGCAGGTTTGTCTGCATGAGCAGGTGGGCGATGGCCGACGCGGCATCGTCGATGTGGATGCGGTTGGACCAGTGCGGTGTGCTGCGTGGGACGTGTGCCTGATTGGCGCGCAGGCGGTCGATTAGTTGGAGACGGCCGGGGCCGTAGAGGCCGGCCAGGCGCAGCGATGTCGAGGGTAGCGTTTGCGCGGCGAGCCAGCGTTCCGCGGCGAGCAATACCTGACCGTTGAAACCCGGTGGATCTGTGGGTGTGTTTTCGTCGACCCAGGCATCGCCGTGTTCGCCGTAGACGGCGCTGGATGAGACGAACAGCACTCGCTTCAATGCATCACGGTGGACAGCACTCAGAAGATGCTGCAAGCCATCACCGAACACCGCGCGATAGGCGGCTTCGTCGCGCGCATCGGGTGTTGGCGAATACACCAGCTGGGTAATCCCGAGCGGCAAATCAATCAGCGAAGCTGCCCGGGTCAGATCGCCGGCGAGCCAGCGGATACCGCTGCCATCACTCGCTGGTGGGCGCCGCCGCAGTGCCCATACTTCATCGCCACGCGCCAGCAAACGCTGCGCCACACGCTGGCCCAGATCACCGCATCCGGCCAACAGAACCCGTTCGGTCATGTCGGACCTGCTGTTAAAGTCGGCATATGAATCCTTCGTGCAACCTGTTCATCGTCGGCCCGACCGGCGCCGGCAAGACGTCGATCGGTCGACGCCTGGCCGCGCATTATGGGCTGCCTTTTGTCGATCTCGACCAGGAAATCGAGCGGCATTGCGGGGCTAGCGTGAGCACGGTGTTTGAGCTGGAAGGCGAGGCCGGGTTCCGCCGCCGCGAGAGTACGCTGCTGGAAGAATGCAGTGTGCGCCAGGGTGTGGTCCTTGCCACCGGCGCCGGCGCGGTGCTCGACCCGGCCAACCGGCGCCTGTTGATGGAGCGCGGCTATGTGCTGTGGCTGCAGGCTACGGTAGAGCAGCAGCTCGATCGCCTCGCCCGGGATCGCAGCCGTCCATTGCTGGCCGGCGAGGACCGCCGCGCCAAGCTGGAAGCCATGGCGCTCGCACGCACATCGATCTACCAAGAGATCGCCGACCTGATCATTCCCGGCGAATACGAACTCATCCACGAAGCCAGTGAACACAGCATCGCGCTGATCGATGCGCACTGGCAGCGCCAACATGCCGCATGACCATGACTGACACTCCGAACCCTCGCCATATCGACGTCGCCCTCGGCGAACGAAGCTACCCCGTCTGGATCGGCCAGGGGCTGCTCGATGACCATGCGCGCTGGCGCAGTGCCCTGCGCGGCAAGCATGTGCTGGTAATCAGCAACACCACCGTGGCACCGCTGTATCTGGACCGTGTGGCGAAAGGCCTGGATGGCCTGCGCTGGTCATCGTTCCTGCTCGATGACGGCGAAGCGCACAAGACCTTCGCCAACGTCGGCCTCGCGCTCGATGCCCTTGCCTTGCTCGGCGCCACGCGCGATGCCTGCGTGATTGCGCTGGGCGGCGGCGTCGTAGGCGACCTCGCGGGCTTCAGCGCGGCGTGCTGGATGCGCGGCATCGATTTCATCCAGATGCCGACCACGCTGTTGGCGATGGTCGATTCTTCCGTCGGCGGCAAGACCGGCGTGAACTTGCCGGCGGGCAAGAACCTGGTCGGTGCTTTCCATCAGCCGCGCGCGGTAGTGGCCGACATCGACACCCTTGCCAGCCTGCCTGATCGCGAATACCGCGCTGGCCTGGCCGAGGTGGTGAAGGGTGCGGCGATTGGCGACCTGCCTTTCTTCGAATGGCTGGAGCAGCACGCCGATGCCCTCGCCGCGCGCGAGAAAGGCCCGTTGATCGAAGCCATCGCGCGCAAGGTGCGCTACAAAGCCGGCGTAGTCGCGCGTGACGAAACCGAGCAAGGCGAGCGTGCCCTGCTCAACCTCGGCCACACGTTCGGCCATGCGCTGGAAACCGCCGGCAAGTACACCACCCTGCTGCATGGCGAAGGTGTGGCGGTCGGCATGGTACTGGCAGCGCAATTGTCCGAGCGCCTGGGCATGAGCCAGGCAGCCGACACGGCACGTCTGCACCGGCTGCTTGCCAGGCTGAATCTGCCCACGGCGATTCCGCAGGGCATGGACCCGGAGCAGCTGCTGGCCCTGATGCGACTGGACAAGAAGAACACCGCGGGAACGCTGCGGCTGATTCTGTGGCACGGCATCGGCAAGGCGGAAATCGTTGGTGGCGTGAACGAAGCACCGGTACTGGCCACGCTTAAGAACGCCACCGGGGCCTGATCACGCCCGGATACGCCTGCGTCACCCCCGCACTCGCTACAAACAGCCCGGCCTCCTAGAATACGTGGCCTGCGGCACGCCGTGCCGCGCCCATCACACTGCCTTCCATGCGCCTCTACCTGCAAACCGCGCCCGCTAACAGCGAAGCGCCACGTTATGTCCAGATCGTGCTGGAGCAGGACCTGCTCGGCGGCTGGACGCTATATCGCGAATCCGGCGTGCAGGGTGGCAAGGCCACGCTCAAGCGCGAGCAATTCCTGGAGCGCGACGATGCCATCGCCGCTTTCGAGAAAGCGCGCGATGCCCAGATCAAGCGCGGCTTCCGCGTGATGTTCAGCCAGGGCCAGGAAGGCCCGTACGGACGTTGAAATGACCGATGTTTTGAAAAACGACCGCTTCCTGCGCGCACTGCGCCGGGAGCCGACCGACACCACCCCGATCTGGGTCATGCGCCAGGCCGGCCGCTATCTGCCGGAATACCGCGCCACCCGCGCGCGCGCTGGCAGCTTCATGGCGCTGGCGCAGAACCCCGAGCTGGCCTGCGAAGTCACCTTGCAGCCGCTGGAACGCTTCGAGCTGGACGCGGCGATCCTGTTCTCCGACATCCTCACCATTCCTGACGCCATGGGTCTGGGCCTCAGCTTTGCCCACGGCGAGGGCCCGCAGTTCGCCCATCCGGTGCGCAACAAGGCCGACATCGACAAGCTCGGCGTGCCTGATATGGAAGGCGAGCTGCGCTATGTGATGGATGCCGTGCGCCTGATCCGTCGCGAGTTGCACGGCCGCGTGCCGCTGATCGGTTTCTCCGGCAGTCCGTGGACGCTGGCCTGCTACATGGTGGAAGGCCAGGGCTCGCGTGACTTCGCCACGCTGAAAGCCATGTGCTGGAACGAGCCCAAGCTCGCCCACCAGCTGCTCGACACGCTGGCGCAATCCGTCGCCGCTTACCTCATCGCCCAGGCCGCCGCCGGTGCGCAGGCGCTGATGGTGTTCGACACCTGGGGCGGTCTGCTCGGCCTGGCCGCATTCCGCGAGTTCTCGCTGCGCTATATGGCCAGGGTGGTCGAAGCACTGAAGGCCGACCCGCAGGCGCGCGAACTGCCAGTGATCCTGTTCTCCAAAGGTGCCGGCCGGCACCTTGCCACCATGGCCGACACCGGCTGTGCTGCCCTCGGTGTGGACTGGACCATCGACCTCGACGACGCCCGCCAGGCGGTCGCGGGCCGCGTTGCCTTGCAGGGTAATCTCGACCCCGCAGTGCTGCGCTCGAATCCCGACACCATTCGCCGCGAAGCGCGTGCCGTGCTGGACAGCTACGGCAACCATCCCGGCCACGTATTCAACCTCGGCCACGGCATCACGCCGGAAGTCGATCCGGAACACGTGAAGGTGTTGGTGGACGAGGTGCACGCCTACGGGCGCACGTTGCGCAAAAACTGAAAGCGGGTAGCGCGCCTCGATATCGAACTACTGCCTTAGCCACGACGATCGAGGTATGACCATGCGCCGCAACCGCTCCATACCCGCAAGCACCATCATTCCGGTACTTGGCTATGCCGACGTTACACAGGCAGCCGAATGGTTGTGCAAAGCCTTCGGCTTCCGCGAACGGCTACGCATCGCCGACCACCGTATCCAGCTGCTCTACGGCGACGGCGCCATCGTGATCACCGACGCCGGCCCCGAGCGCTCCACGCAGGCGACGTATTCGGTCATGGTCCGCGTCACCAACGCTGATGCACATTTCGCACAAGCCCAGGCTGCGGGCGCCAAAGTCCTCGGACCACCCGTGAGTCATCCCTACGGCGAACGCCAGTATTCGGCCGTCGACCCCGGCGGGCATGTCTGGACCTTTTCCGAAAGCATCGACGATGTCGATCCAGCAAGCTGGGGCGGCGAGTGGGTGGCATCTGCCCAGGACACGGATTCGACAACACCGGACTGAGTGCCGGATGATCCTCCTGCCCGACAGGGGGCTTGGGGAGTCACATCATGGAATACACGTACCGCAGCCTGGACTCGCGGACGACGTGGCTGTGCCGACTGCTTTACATGCTAGCCGCCATGGACGTCGTCTCGCTGTTCGGCAATCACTATCAGCGCACGGTGCTGCGCCGGGTGGCCTATATGACGGCCGACAATGCCGAGGCCATCCAGGCTCAGGCGGCCAGCAGCGACTTCTGGACCCGGCTGATCGCAATCCCACCGGTGGGCCTGCTTCTGGTGGTCTATGTGCTGGCCGGCATGTGGATCCACCGCGCCGCCGCCAATACGCGCGCGCTGGGCGCGAGCGGACTGTCCTTCACTCCAGGCTGGGCGGTGGGCTGGCACTTCATTCCCTTCGCGAACCTGGTCAAGCCCTATCAGGCCATGAGCGAAATCTGGCGCGCCAGCGCCGACCCCTATGACTGGGACCGCACGACGGCGCCGCGCGAACTGCCCCTGTGGTGGGGCCTGTGGCTCGCCACCTGCTTCATCGGCAACGCCATGCTGCGGCTGAGCCTGCATGCCGAGAAGGTCGACGAACTGCTCACCGTCAACACCTTGAGCATCGCGTCGGATCTGGTCAGCCTGCCGTTGAACCTGCTGTTCGCCCACATCCTGATCCGCATCGCCGACATGCAGGCCTCGCAGCCCGACCCCGCCGAGGCGCCGGGCCTCGCCGCGACGGCCTGAGCGCTCGCGCCGGGCGGGGCTCCGCCCGGCTTTCCGGGGTGCAATCGGCGTGCCGCACCCCCATCTACGCTGATGGGCGCGGCCGGCCGCGTTTTGGCAGCCCCGGCCCCGCCCCGTACAATCGTCTCCTTTGAATGCCCACCCGCGCCCCTTCCTGGCGCGCAATGACGAGCCCCCGATGGACAAGAGTTTCGAGCCCCAACAGATCGAGTCGAAGTGGTACGCACGCTGGGAGGCCAGCGGCGACTTTCAGCCGTCGGGGCATGGCGAGCCGTACTGCATCCTGCTGCCACCGCCGAACGTCACCGGCACCTTGCATATGGGTCACGCCTTCCAGCAGACGGTGATGGACATGCTGATCCGCTACCAGCGCATGCGCGGCATGAACACGCTGTGGCAGGTGGGCACCGATCACGCCGGCATCGCCACGCAGAAGATCGTGGAGAACCAGCTCGCCGCCGAAGGCAAAACGCGCCACGACCTGGGCCGCGAGCCGTTCGTCGAGCGTGTGTGGCAGTGGAAGGAAGAATCCGGCTCCACCATCACCAACCAAATGCGCCGCCTCGGCGTCGCCGCCGACTGGTCGCGCGAGCGCTTCACCATGGACGAGGGTCTCTCGCTCGCGGTGCGCAAGGTGTTTGTGGAGTGGTATCGCGCCGGCCTGATCTATCGCGGCAACCGCCTGGTGAACTGGGACCCGGTGCTGGGTACGGCCGTGTCGGATCTCGAAGTGAACAACGTCGAGCGCGATGGCCATATGTGGTCGATCCGCTATCCGGTGACGGGCAGTGACGAGAGTGTCGTGGTCGCCACCACGCGTCCGGAAACCATGCTGGGCGACGTCGCCGTCGCCGTGCATCCGGATGACGAGCGCTACCAGCACCTGATCGGCAAGATGCTTACCTTGCCGTTGAGCGGCCGCCAGATTCCAGTGATCGCCGACGACTATGTCGACAAAGACTTCGGCACCGGCTGCGTGAAGATCACACCCGCGCACGACTTCAACGACTACGCCATCGGCCAGCGCCATGGCCTGACGCCGATCGAGATTTTCACGCTCGAAGCCAAGGTCAATGGCAACGCACCGGCCAAGTATCAGGGCATGGATCGCTACGAAGCGCGCAAGGTCGTGCTTGCCGATCTTGAGGCCCAGGGCCTGCTGGTCGAAACCAAGCCGCACAAGCTGCAGGTGCCGGTGAGCCAGCGTTCCGACGCGGTGATCGAGCCGATGCTGACCGATCAGTGGTTCGTCGATCTCACTTCGGACGTCCAGAAGGATGGCCGCCCCGGTGGCCGCAAAGCGATCACCGAACCCGCGCTCGATGCCGTGCGCTCGGGTGAGGTCAAGTTCGTGCCGGAAAACTGGAGCACCACCTACACGCAATGGCTCGACAACATCCAGGACTGGTGCATCAGCCGCCAGCTGTGGTGGGGCCATCGCATCCCGGCGTGGTACGACGAAGCGGGCAACATCTTCGTCGGCGAAGACGAGGCTGATGCGCGCAAGCACGCCACCGTCATGCCGGTCGGCGCGCTCAAGCAGGATGATGACGTGCTGGACACCTGGTTCAGCTCGGCGCTGTGGCCGTTCTCCACGCTCGGCTGGCCGGCCAACGGTCCAGTGAAGAACGAGCGCGGCGAGATCGTCGCCAACTGGGAGACCGACAAAATCTTCCTGCCCAGCGCCGTGCTGGTGACTGGCTTCGACATCATCTTCTTCTGGGTCGCGCGCATGGTGATGGCGACCAAATACTTCACCGGTAAAGTGCCGTTCCGCGAGGTCTACATCAACGCCATCGTGCGCGATGCTGAAGGCCAGAAAATGTCCAAGTCCAAGGGCAATACCCTGGACCCGCTGGACCTGATCGACGGTATCGAGCTGGAGCCGCTGGTGGAGAAGTCCACCAAGTCGCTGCTGATTCCACAGGTGCGCGAGAAAGTCGAAAAGCGCATCCGCAAGGATTACCCGACCGGCATTCCCGCCATCGGCACCGACGCGCTGCGCTTCACCTTCGCCGCGCTGGCCAGCTACAGCCGCACCATCAACTTCGACATCAAGCGCGCCGAAGGTTACAAGGCGTTCTGCAACAAGCTATGGAACGCCGCACGCTTCGTGCTGATGAATCTGCCCGAAGGCGAGCTGCCGCCCGCGCCCGCCGCACCGGCGACCGAAGCGGAACGCTGGATCCTCACCCACCTCAAGCAGACCCTGGTCGAGGTGGAACAGCACTTCGTCACTTACCGCTTCGACCTGCTCGCACAGGCGCTGTACGAATTCACCTGGAACGAGTTCTGCGACTGGTTCCTCGAACTGTCGAAGCCCGCGTTGAATGGCGACGATGCAACGGCCGCCGCATCGACCCGCCACACCTTGCTGGTGGTACTCGAAACGGTGCTGCGCGCACTGCATCCCATCGTGCCCTTCATCACCGAAGAAATCTGGCAGTCGGTTGCACCCAAACTCGGCATCAAGGCCGAAGGCGTCTTGCAGCGCCCGTGGCCGAAGGCGAGCGACATCCCCACCGACGAAGCCGCCACTGCCGAAATCGAATGGTTCAAGAACGTGCTCAGCGGCATCCGCCGCATCCGCGCCGAAATGAACATTCCCCCCGGCAAAACCATCCCCCTGCTACTCGCCGACGGCGACGCCACCGATCGCTCACGCTCCGCCAAATTCGCTGCACAAATCAGCTTCCTCGCCCGCGTGGAAGTACCGCAGTGGATCACCTCCGGCGCCGATGAACCTGCCGCAGCCGCAGCCATCGTCGGCTCCATGCGCGTACTGATTCCACTCGCCGGCCTCATCGACCTCAGCGCCGAAAAGACACGCCTCGCCAAGGAAATCGGCCGCATCGAAAGCGAGATCAAGAAATGCGAAGGCAAACTCGGCAACGCCAACTTCGTCGCCAACGCACCCGCTGAAGTCGTGGCACAGGAACGTCAGCGCATCACCGACTGGGGCGTGCAGCTCAACGCGTTGCGCGAGCAGACGCAGAAGCTCGGCTGAGTTGATGGCGGGTTGAGGTGCGCGAGCAGCTCAACCCGCCAATAGCAACACGATCCCGAGCACCCATCACCCCTCCCCAACCCTCCCCTGCAAGCAGGGGAGGGAGAAGTGCTGTGCCAGGCGATGCGGGGGCGAACTCATGACTGCTCTTTGCAGCAGTGAGGTCTGGACAAAAGGGTTCGGAAGAAAACCATCCCGAAGCCTGACACTGGAAAAGGCGCAGCTACAAAGCACACCGCCTGCTCTCAGGCCATTTCTCTTTGGTTACTTTCTCTTTGGAACAGCAAAGAGAAAGTGACTCGGACCGCGGCAGCGGTTCGAAAGCCCGCGGCAGGCGAGCCAGCGCACGCAGAGGCTAAAACCGAGCGATAACGCCACTGGATTCCGGCCTGCGCCGGAATGACGAAGTGGAGACGGTGTCGCAAGGGCCGAACCCTCACCCCGACTACCTCTCCTACAGGGACAACCTTCGGATCACCAAAGCGAAAAGGAGCAACACGCTAAGACGCCACCAAATCCAACGCCATCACAATCGCATCCTCCCTACCCTGCCTCGCCGGATAGTAATTAGGCCGCCGACCAATCTCCGCAAACCCCGCCGACTGATAAAGCGTCTGCGCCACCGGATTAGAAGGCCGCACCTCCAGAAACACCCGCTGCGCACCATTCCAGCGCGCCACATCCAGCAAACGCTTCAGCAGATGCCGCCCCAGGCCCAGCCCGCGATAAGCCTGCCCGATGCAAAGGTTGAGCACATGCGCTTCACCGGCCGCGACGGACAACACACCGTAACCGGCCATCTCGCCCTCGACCCATAACACCCAGCACGGATGCCCCGCCTTCAGGCAATCGCTGAAGATGCCTTCGCTCCACGGAAAGTCGTAAGAAGCACCCTCCAGCGCGGCGACTCCGGGTAGATCGTCCCGCCGCATCGCGCGGACTTCCGCATGGGGCCGGGCGACGGCGACCATCGGCTCAGGCCCCGGATTGCGCCAGCGCGCGGCGCAGGTTGCGCAAGGCTTGCCACAGGCGCCGCTTGCCCGCGGCGGAGGCATGCACGCCGGCCGGCTCGTCGGCCAGCACGATATGCGCCTGGTTGAGCGTGGCCGCCGGCAGCTCGCGGCCCAAGGCATGCGCCTGTGCTTCGCCGAAGACCAGATAAGCACGTGCCACTGGCGCCGCGGACAACTGACCGTCGCGCACTTCGATGCGCGCGGCACGCGCCAGCGCGGGGCCGAAGGCATGCAAAGCTCGCCCCAGCAGATCGAGTGCCTTGGTGTCGCAACCTGCGGGCAGCAATACGACGCAATCGCCCACCTGCGCCTCGGGCATCGGCGCCGTCACCGCAAGCGTGTCATTGGTACGCGACGAAGCGGCGGCGCGCTGCACCCATGGCATCACGCCGAGGGCGCGCAGCACCCGCGTGCGATGTGATGGGCTGGCAGACAGGTGAGCCACTGCGCTCATGCCGCTCCGCGGCGGCGGCGATGGGTGGCGCGGCCCCACAGCGTCATGGCGGGACCGGACAACAGATACAGCGTGAACACCACGAACAACACGCGCGGCGGATCCACGAAGAACGGAATCAGGATCAGCAGACCCACGATGATCCACAGAAACGGCACGCGGTCGCGGTCACCCATCGGCAGCGACTTGAAGCTGAAGTAGCGGAAGCGGCTGACCATCAGCAGGCCCACGATCACCGCCAGGAACGGGGTGAAGAAGCACACCTCTTCGCCGACCACGCCGAACTTGTCCATGCTCCACACGAACGACATGCACACCGCCGCCGCAGCAGGACTGGCCAAGCCCTGGAAGTAGCGCTTGTCGATCACACCGACCTGGGTATTGAAGCGCGCCAGGCGCAGCGCAGCGCAGGCGGCATAGATAAAGGCGGCGGCCCAGCCGATCTTGCCCCACAGCGGACCATAGTTTTTCAACGCCGACAGCGACCAGGTGTACATCACAAGCGATGGCGCCAGGCCGAAACTGACCAGGTCGGACAACGAGTCGTACTGCACGCCGAATTCGCTCTGCGTACCGGTGGCGCGCGCCACGCGGCCGTCCATACCGTCCAGCAGGCCCGCCACGAACACCGCGATGGCCGCGTCGCTGTAGCTGCCGCCAATGCTCGCGATAATGGCGTAGAAGCCAGCGAACATGGCGCCGGTGGTGAACAGATTAGGCAGCAGGTAAATGCCCCGATGCCTCGGCGTACGGGCTGGTGTGCTCTCGCTCATGGATCAATCCGTGACGGAATGCGCGCAGTGTAAACCATCGCTTGAGTCCGGTCCGGCGGGGTGCTAACAAGGGCGCCACCTGTAAATCGACCCTCCGGAGAAACCCATGCGTCGTCCGCTGACCGCCGTCGCCCTGCTGCTGCTTGCCCCTTTGGCCATGGCCCAGGCCTACAAGTGGACCGATGCGAGCGGCACCGTGCACTACGCCGACAGCCCGCCGCCGAAGGGCACCCAGTTCAAGCGCGTCACCACCACCGGCACGGTCGAATCGCCCGTCACCCCGTCGGAGAAACCCGCCTCTGAACATGCATCGTTGGAGCCGCCCCCGAAGCCGGTCGCCGACACCCCGGAAAACCGCACCAAGCTCTGCACCACCCTGAGGAGCAACCTGGATCTGCTGCGTAGCAAGCAGCCGGTGGTGACCCAGGATGGTGGCCAGCAGAAGCTGCTGGACGACACCCAGCGCAAACAGCAGCAAGCCACCGCCGAAGGCCAGTACAAGCAGTTCTGCCCGAACCAGTAAGCACCCTTGTAGGACCGCACCCTATGCGCGACCGGCTCACGCTGCGTCGCCCACAGGGTGGGCTCCTGCAGTTTTAGGGCAGAGACGGCGCGAAGCCCCGCTATAATCGGCTTCTTTATCACGCCGGAATGCCCCCGCATGCGCCTCAGCCAGTTCCACTTGGCCACCGTCAAGGAAGTGCCCGCCGACGCCGAGATCGCCAGCCATCGCCTGATGCTGCGCGCCGGCATGATCCGCAAGCTCGCCTCCGGCCTGTACACCTGGTCACCGCTGGGCCTGCGCGTACTGCGCAAAGTGGAAAAAGTGGTGCGCGAGGAAATGGACCGCGCCGGCGCCGTCGAAATGCTGATGCCGACCATCCAGCCCAAGGAGCTGTGGGAGGAAAGCGGCCGCTGGGCCAAGTTCGGCCCGCAGTTGCTGAAGATCAAGGATCGCAAGGAGCAGGAGTTCTGCTACGCGCCCACCGCCGAGGAAGTGGTCACCGACTTCGCGCGCAATGAGCTGAAGAGCTACAAGCAGCTGCCGGTCAACTTCTATCAGATCCAGACCAAGTTCCGCGACGAAATCCGCCCGCGTTTCGGCGTGATGCGCGCGCGCGAATTCCTGATGAAGGACGCCTACTCCTTCCACCTCAGCCAGGAATCGCTGCAGGAAACCTACGACGCGATGTACCAGGCGTACTCGCGCATCTTCACCCGCCTGGGCCTGAAGTTCCGCGCGGTGCAGGCCGACACCGGCGCCATCGGCGGCAACGCCAGCCACGAGTTCCAGGTACTGGCCGACTCGGGCGAAGACGCTCTCATCTTTTCTGACGGCTCCGACTACGCGGCCAATATCGAAAAAGCCGAGGCGCTGGCGCCGACCGCCAGCCGTCCGGCTCCCGCGGCAGAACTCAAGCGCATCGACACGCCCACGCAGAAGACCATCGAAGAGGTGGCCGCCTTCCTTAAAGTGTCGCCGCAGCAGTGCGTGAAGACCATCCTGGTCCAGGGCAGCAAGGGCCTGGTGGCGCTATGCGTGCGCGGCGACCATGAGGTCAACGAGGTGAAGGCCGGCAAGCTGGCCGAGCTGCCGGGTGCGTCCGCGCTCGCCAGCGAGGCCGAGATCCTCGCCGTCACCGGCACCCGCCCCGGTTTTATCGGCCCGGCCGGCCTGCCGGCAGAGATCCCGGTGATCGTGGACCGCGACGCGGCCGTGCTGTCCGACTTTGTCTGCGGCGGCAACCAGGACGGTACCCACTACGCCGGCGCCAATTGGGAGCGCGACGCACGCGTCACCCGCGTCGAAGACATCCGCAAGGTCGTCGCTGGCGATCGCTCGCCGGATGGCAAGGGCACCCTGCAAATCGCGCGCGGCATCGAAGTGGGCCACGTGTTCCAGCTGGGTAACAAATATGCCGAAGCGCTCGATGCCACCGTGCTCGACGAGCAGGGCAAGAAGCAGGTGATGCAGATGGGCTGCTACGGCATCGGCGTCAGCCGCATTGTTGCCGCCGCCATCGAGCAGCGGCACGACGAGGCCGGTGTGATCTGGCCGGAGCCGATGGCGCCGTGGCGCATCGCCGTGTGCGTGATCAACCCGAAGAACGCGCCGGAGGTCACGCAGGCGGCCGACTCGCTGTACCAGCAGCTCAGCGAACGCGGCATCGAGGCCGTGCTGGACGATCGCGGCCTGCGGCCGGGCGCAATGTTCGCCGATATGGAGCTGATCGGCATTCCGCATCGCGTGGTGGTGAGCGAGCGCGGCTTGGCCGCCGGCACTCTGGAATATCGCGCGCGCCATGAAGCGGAAAGCCGTGCCATCGGCACCGACGAGCTATTTGCCCTGCTCGGCTGAGCCGGCTGAAAACCGCCATTGAAAACGGCCGCATGTCGCGGCCGTTTTCATATTCGGCGCCTTTAGCATTGGCATTGAATTTTCCGAAATAATCCCGGTCAATAAACTCTTGCGAAAGCGCCTCGCAAGCCGGCCGACATTAGCCGCCTGATAATCCCAATGAACCCGCGCTTTGCAATTGGTGAAAGGATCGTACAGAATCAAACAGGCAACCCAACGTGTTTGGTTTCACCTAAAACAACAAATGCCTGCTAATGGCTCATTGTCATCCCGGGAGCAAATATGGCCGTCGATATCAAGAATCTCAATCACAACCAGCTTAATGACCTGATCAGCAAGGCACAGGTTCGCCAGAACGAACTGCGCAAGGAAAAGGTCGGCAAGCTGCGCGAAAAGATCCACGCGCTGATCAAGGCCGAAGGTTATGCCTTCGAAGACATCTTCGGCCACGGCCGCGGCAAGGTCCGCAAGTCGGGCGGCACGGTTCCGCCGAAGTACCGCAACCCCGCCGATCCGGAGCAGACCTGGTCCGGCCGCGGCAAGCGTCCGCGCTGGTTCAACGACGCGCTGAAAGCGGGTAAGAAAGAAAAGGACTTGGCGATCTGATTTTACTCAGCGCTCTGTCCGATTCGCACATAAAAAACGCCGGTTACAAGCCGGCGTTTTTTATGGACTTATTCGCTTGGTCAAAGCGAGCGACGCGGCGCCACCAACAGGTCGCCGAACAACAGGCCCGCCACCAGCGAAATCAATAGAGTTATCAGCAATAAACCGGTATCCAGTCCAAGCGTGGTATCGCGCTCCAACAGATACGACACACTGCGGAATCCCACACTACCGGGCACCAGCAGAATGATGCCCGGCTCGCGGATCACCGCACCCGGACGATGCGCATAACGCGCATAAACATTGGCCAATGCGCTGAGCAGGAAACCGCCAAGAAATACGCCAAAAGGCGCCGCCGGCAAGGTGCCGGAAACCAGGCCGCCCCAGCGCGTGGCGAGATAACCCAAAACCACCGCGGCCATCACCACCAGCCAATCCTTTCGCGCCGCGCGAAACGTAATGGCGAAAGCGAAGGCCGCCAGCGGCAGCGCCAGATAATCCGTCCAGCCCGGTAGCGGCGGCAACGCATAGTCATGCGGGTAAATACCTACGGCCGCGCACAGCTGCGTGCCCGCTACGGTGCCGAAAGTCAGCTTCAACAAGGTGGATATCGCCCCGCCGATTCGTGCCATGCCTGCCACCAGATGCTGGCTCGACAGCTCTCGAACAGCCGTAGTCAAAGCCATGCCCGGCATCAGCATGATCAGACCCGCCAGCACCACCGACTTGATTGCCAGCGGCACCACAAAAGCACTCACCACGATCGCCACGACCGCACCCACCAGCGCGCTGATCGCCTCGCTCGCCACCGCCAGGCGCGGACGGGTGGCCGACAGCACGGTGATGCTGCCGATGATCAGACCGATCAGCGCCGTCGTCAGCAGATCCGCCCACGAGCTATGCAGCAGCAGCGCCACCACACTGGCCGCCGCCAGGCCGTAGCTGGCGATCAGGCCGGCCTGCGCGCGCCGCGTATCCGGCTTGCCCAGCTCGCGCAGCAGGCGAAAACCCTGGCGCATGTCGAGCTCGCCGGCAATCACCTGATCCGCGATCAGATCCGCCTGGCACAGTCGCGCCAGGTTCACGTCGCCGGGCGGCAGGCGCATCACCTGGGTGACTTGCGCCAGGCCGTCCTCACCTTGGGCCAGATCGGCAAAGGAAATGATGATCGCCGTGGGGCTGGACCACACATCCGCCACCAGCCCCAGCCGCTGCGCGGAACCCGAGATCGCCATCTCCAGGCGCGGCGCCGAGGTGCCGTATTGATGCAGCCGGCGCGCCAGCTCCACCAGAAAGGCGATGCGCGTATTCAGTGCGGTGGTGGCGAACTGGCTGGCCGCCACGACGGGCGGCGAAGCGGGAAAGGAGGCAGGCGACAAAGTCATGCTGCATTCTTACCCGGAAGACAGCGACTTGAATACGTATGGCCGTCTAATTCGGAGCGTCGGCCGGATAGCCCTCACGCAACCGGCCTGACCTTGAGCGTATTGCCTTCAACCGCGACCACCTCGACCGTGCTGCCCGCCGGCAGGTCCGGCCCGCTGACCAGCCACAGGCCATCGCCCACGCGCGCCTTGCCGCGTCCATTGACGATGGCTTCGGCCAGCTCATAGCGCTCGCCGATCTTCTGCTCGCCACGCCGGTTCAAGCGTGCATCGCCGGGCTCATCACGCTGCAGGCGAGGCCGCAGGAGATACCAATAGGCAGCGCAGGACAAGAACGCCAGCACCACAAAAGCGACGGCCTGCGACTGCAGAGACAGGTCAGGAAGCACCAGCATCAACACGCCAGTGACCGCGGCGGCGATACCGATCCACAACATGAAATAGCCGGGCAGCATCACCTCCAGCGCGATCAGCACCAGGGCGAGAATCCACCACAGATAATGCGTTGCAACACTTGCGACCATGGAACACCCCCAAAAGAGACGCCAAAGATAGTGCCGTAGGAGCGCACCCTGTGCGCGACAAACCGGCAGGAAGCCGGTTTGCACGGCGAAGCCGCCCGCAGGGCGAGGGCCGTGGATGGCCCGAGTGAAAGCCCTGCGTAGCGGTTACACAAAGCGCGGTCCTTGGGGACCGTTCGCGCACAGGGTGCGCTCCTACAATGAGCCCGTCAGGTACGGCGGGCTGCTGCCTTCTCTTGCTGCTGTCCCAACGACTCCTTGGCCAGCTCGGCGATACCAGCGAGTGAACCTAATATGCCGGTCGCCTCCATCGGCAACATGAGCATCTTCTGGTTGGGCGAGTGCGCCATTTCCTTCAGTGCTTCGACGTATTTGTTGGCGACGAAATAATTGAGCGCATTGACATTGCCGTTGGCGATCGCGTCGGAAACCATGGACGTGGCCTTGGCCTCGGCTTCAGCCGAACGCTCGCGCGCCTCCGCGGCGCGGAACGCCGCCTCCTTCTCACCTTCAGCGGCCAGGATTACCGACTGCTTCTCACCTTCGGCCTTGAGGATGGCTGCCTGACGGAAACCTTCGGCCTCAAGGATGTTCGCGCGCTTCTCGCGCTCCGCTTTCATCTGTCGCGCCATCGAATCGATCAAGTCGCGCGGCGGCGCAATGTCCTTGATCTCGATGCGGTTGACCTTGACGCCCCAGGGATGGGTCGCCTCATCCACGACGCGCAACAGCTTCGCATTGATCGCGTCGCGCTGGCTCAGCGATTCGTCCAGATCCATCGAACCCAGCACCGTACGGATATTGGTCATCACCAAGGCAAGCGCGGCCTGTTCCAGGTTGGACACTTCGTACGCCGCCTTGGCGGCGTCCAGCACCTGATAGAACACCACACCGTCCACACGCACCACGGCGTTGTCCTTGGTGATGACGTCTTGCGAAGGTACGTCGAGCACCTGCTCCATCATGTTTATCTTGCGACCGATGCTATAGATGAACGGAATCAGAAAATGCAGGCCGGGCGTCAGCGTGCGCGTGTACTTGCCGAAACGCTCCACTGTCCATTCGTAACCCTGCGGCACGATGCGAACCAGTTTGGCGATCACGATGATCGCAACGACAACAACGACGAGTGCAAACAGCTGTCCCATGGCTACCTCCTGTCCTTGATCAGGCCATGAGTATAGGCGAGTGCGCGACGCGCGCCGGTTACGTGATTACGTAACGTTGAGCGGCAGCAGCAGGCTAACGCGAAGGCCACCCTGCTCCCGGTTGGCCAGCGTAATGCGCCCGCCATGCGCTTCCACGATCTCGCGCGCCAGCGCCAGCCCCAGGCCGGTGCCGGAGCGCTTGGTGGAATAGAACGGCAGCAGCGCCTGCGCCAGCACGGTCTCACTCATACCCGGACCGCGGTCGGCCACCTCGATGCGCAGATCGCGCCCGATCACTGTCAGCGACAGCGACACCTCATCGTCCGCGCTGCCCGATTCATGCGCGTTCTTGATCAGGTTGATCAGCACCTGTTCGACCTGCGCGGCATCGAACCAGCCCGACAGCTCCGGCACGCTGCCACCCAGCTTGAACACGCAATGCAACGCCAGCCCGTCCAGAAAGCTTTTCCAGTCGATCGCCACCGGCTGCGGTGCCGGCAGCTTGGCGAAGCTCGCATAGCCGGCGATGAAACCGTGCAGATGTCGTGCACGCTCACCGATAGTGGCGAACACACCGGGCAAGCGCGCGGTATCGCCACGCCGCGCCAGCTCCGCACCGGAATGCGCTAGCGAGGAAATCGGCGCCAGCGAGTTATTGAGCTCATGGCTGATCACGCGGATCACCCGCTTCCACGTCGCCACTTCCTGCCGCGACAGCTCGCGCGTCATGCGCCGGAACAATTGCAGCCGATGCGGCCGCCCTTGCAGACGGAAGCTGCGCTGCGACAAATGGAACGTCTCCTCGCTGCCATCCATCTCCACTGTCAGCAACGCATCTTCGCCGCTCTTCACCGCACGGCGCAGCGCCTCCGGCGAACCCTCGATCAACTCCATGAAATCCAGCCCATGCAGGCTGCGCCCTTCATTGAAGAGATGACGCGCCGCGATATTGGCGTAGGTCACGCGACCGGTCGCATCGGTCAGTACCAGCGCCACCGGCGTGTTCTGCACCACCGTATCCAGCAGCAACTCACGCTGCGCCAGATGCTGCCGCTGCTCGCGCAAGGTCTGCCCCAGCGCGTTATGCATGCGGATCAACTCACCCAATTCATCCCCACGCGTCGCCGCGATCGAGAAACTGAAATCGCCATCGCGATAACTAGCGACCGCACCCTCCAGCGCGCGCAACAACCGGCTCAGCGGATGCATCACCCGCCCCGCCAGCCAGATCGACAACGGCAAAGCCAGCACCGCGCTGACCAACAGTCCGCTCCAGACCCCCATATGCGCCGGTGCCCGCACCGTCACGCCGAGATCGTGCTTCATCCATTGCAGCAATTGCGGTAACGGCCACTGCGTCACGCCTACATAAATCAACGCACCCGACGCATAAGCCAGGCATAACAGCAGCGCCAGCCGCACCTTCAGCGTATTCAGGCGACGCCACACGCTAGCGGACCGATGCCGGTTTGGTACTCGGAATCAGGCAGGACGACGCCGACGGATTCAACTCGCAGGTACGCTCCGGCCGCCCATACGTGCGCTTAGGCGACTGCATCTGAATGCGCGACTTGTATGCCTTGTCGTCATCCTTGAACCGGAAACTCCCCGCCTGCTCGCGCGGCACACTGGCACTACTGCCATAGCTCACACTTCCCGCACGCGCCGGCGCCGGCCAGCTATCACTCCCCGCCGGCACCGCCGACTGCCCCTGCGCCGCCGCCGCGAACAACAAGGCACAAACCATGCCCGTCACCACCATCGAACGCATGACAGATTCCCTGACCACCAGCAATGCCCGGCATCTTGATATGCCCCATCAACGACGGCAACCATCTTTCGGCATGCGTGAGTGAAGCTTGTGAAGTAGCGACGTCGTATCGAGCACCCACCCCTCACCCCAACACTCTCCCCGGAGGGGAGAGGGAGGTGTGGCGCTTCGATGGGGAAATAGACGATCAGAGCAAAAGAGAACTATCCCGACGCCTGACACTGGAAAAGGCGCCGCTACAAAGCCCGCCGCCTGCTCTTCAGGCCATTTCTCTTTGGTTACTTTCTCTTTACTCCGGGCATCCATGCCCTCCGCCCTTCGGGCCAGCTGCACTGTTCGCACCCGCTCCTGCGGGTGCGTGGGCCAGCAAAGAGAAAGTGACCCGGACCGCGGCAGCGGTTCGGAAGCCCGCGGCAGGCGAGCCAGGGCACGCAGACGCGACAACCGAGCGATAAGGCACTGGATGACCAGCTTCGCTGTTGAAAAGCGCCTCCGGCCTGCGCCGGAATGACGAAGTAGGAGGGAACATCGCAAGCACCCGCCCCTCACCCCAACCCACTCCCCGAAGGGGAGGGGGAGCTAGTGCAAAACACTGACCAGCTGCGCCGCGCTATCAACTCTGCGCCGCCAACCCATACCTCTCCATCCGCCGATACAACGCCTGCCTCGACAACCCCAACGCCTGCGCCGCCCGACTCACCACCCCATCCGCCTTGTTCAACGCAACCTCCACCGCCTCACGACTCGGCTCATCCAGATTGCGCGTCGCATTCAGCGGCGACTGCGGCAGGTTGAGTTGCTCCGGCGTGACGCGGCCATCGCCAGCCAGCAAGGCCGCACGTTCGATCGCATTCTTCAACTCGCGCACATTGCCCGGCCAGGCGTACGACAGCAGCGACTCGCGCGCCGCCTCACCCAACTCGGCGCGACCGCCGAGGAAGTGTTCCGCCAGCGGCAGGATGTCGTCGCTGCGGTCGGCCAGCGGCGGCAGATTCACCTCGATCACGTTGAGGCGGTAATACAAGTCTTCGCGGAACGTACCCGCACGGATCATTGCCTTCAGGTCCGCATTGGTTGCGCTCAGCACACGCACCTTCACTTGCCGCGTGCGGCCGGAACCCAGGCGTTCGAACTGCCCCGTCTCCAGCACGCGCAACAACTTCACCTGACCCGACAGCGACAGGTTGCCAATCTCGTCGAGGAACAGCGTGCCGCCATCGGCCAGCTCGAAGCGGCCTTCGCGCGCCTTATTGGCGCCGGTATACGCACCGGCCTCGGCACCAAACAATTCGGCCTCGATCAGCTCACCGGGCAACGCACCACAGTTCACCGCGATGAAGGAACCGCGCTTGACCGCCGAGTTGGCATGCACGATAGCCGCGATGCGTTCCTTGCCAGCGCCGTTGGGGCCGGTGATCAGCACCGGCACATCCGAGCGTGCGACCTGGCAAGCCAACTCCAGCGTGCGGGCCATCCCCTCGGAAGCGAAGACCAGGCTATCGAGGTCGTAGCGGCGCTGCAGATCCTCGCGGCGCTTGCGACGCTCGTTGCGTGCGCGCGCCACTTCGCGGGTCGATTCGGACAGCTCCAAGAGGTTCTCCACCGTCGCCAGCAACTTGGCGTCATCCCAGGGCTTGGCCAGATAGTCGGCGGCGCCCGCCTTAACCAGTTCCACCGCGGTTTCCAGATGCGTCCAGGCGGTCAGCAGGATCACCGGCAGATCGGTATGGCGCTGCCGGATGGCGCGGAACAGTGCCACGCCCTCCTCGCCCGAGGTGGTGTCCGCGGTGAAATTCATATCCTGAATCACCACGTCGATGCGCTCGCGTTCGAGCATCTCGAGGCCCTGTTCCGGCGTCAGCGCGGTCAGTGGACGGATTTCGTGCAGGGACAGCGCCAGCGACAGCGCCTCCCCCACGGCCGGGTTGTCGTCAATGATCAGGACAGTTCGCATCGGGCTCTTACGCATGCAGACATGGATGCATCCTGCCGGCAAAAGGTTGTAATGACCATCGGCCTAGTCAGGCTCATGGCGCCGCCACTGGGTGGGCCGACGCCTTGCCAGCCTGCACCGCGGCGATCCAGGCATCGGTGCGGGCTTCCAGCACGTCCAGCGGCAGTGCGCCACCGCCGAGGATTTCGTCGTGGAAAGCGCGGATATCGAACTTGTCGCCCAGCGTCTTCTTCGCCCGCTCACGCAGCTCGAGAATCTTCAGCTGCCCCATCTTGTAAGCCAGCGCCTGGCCCGGCCAGGTGACGTAGCGATCGGTCTCGGCCTGCAAATCCGGCTCGTCCTGGCTGGAGTGTGCGTGGAAGAAATCCACCATCTGCTGGCGCGTCCAGTGCTTGTAGTGCACACCGGTGTCGAGCACCAGGCGGTTCGCACGCAGCAGCTCGTCGGACAGGCGGCCGTAGTCGGAGATCGGGTCCTTGTAGAAGCCGATATCCTTGCCCAGGCGCTCCGCATACAGCGCCCAGCCCTCGATGTAGGCGGTATAGCCTGCCTGCTGGCGGAACGGCGGTAGCGCCGGCAAGGTCTGCGCGATCGAGATCTGCATGTGATGGCCGGGAATCGCCTCGTGATACGCGGTCGATTCAATCGTCGGCGTGGTGCGATTGGCGAAGTCGCCGGTGTTGACGTACACCTGCCCCGGCCGCGAACCGTCCGGCGTGCCCTGGTGGTATTCGGCACCGGGCGCTTCCTTCTCGCGGTACGCCTCGACCGGCAACACTTCCACCTTGGTCTTCGGCAGCAGGCCGAACAGCTTCGGCAGCTCCGGCTGCATCTGCGCGATAAAGCCGCGATAGCGGTTGAGGATGTCTTCGCGCGACGTCGGATGCACCTTCGGGTCGGTCTTCAGCGCATCGCGGAAGCTGACCAGGTCCTTGTAACCCTGCGCCTTGGCGATGGCGGTCATCTCCACCTCGATGCGCGTCACCTCGGCCAGGCCGAGCTCGTGGATGTGCTCCGGGCTCTCCTTGGTCGTGGTCATCTGCTCGACGTCGTAGCGATAGATGGCGTCGCCGTTCGGCAACTGCCAGATACCGGGCTGGGTACGGCCATGTGGCGCGTAATCCTTGGCCACGAACTCGCCGAGCTTGCGATACGCCGGACGCACCTGGTTGTCGATGGCGGCGACGATCGCATCGTGCAGACGCTTGCGGTCCGCCTGCGGCACCGCGTCAGGGAAATGCTTCAGCGGTTCGGCGAACGCATTCTCCTCACCCGCCGGCTTGGCGATGCTGTCGATCTGCGTCACCACTTTTTCCAGCAGATAGCGCGGCGGCATCATGCCGTCCTTCATACCCTGCCGCGCCACCGCGGTGGCCTGCTCCAGCACCTGCGGAATCGCGCGCAGGCGCGCCAGGTAATCCTCGTACTGCTTGGTGGTGTCGAAGGGAATCGAGCTGACAAAACCCGGCAACTGCAGATGCACGCCGCTCATCTGCTCCAGCGGCATCTCATATAGCTTGAGGTCGACGCCGCGCAGGTTGTCCTTGAGCTGGCGCACCATCAGTTGCTGGTTGAGCTTGTCCTCTTCCGGGAAGCCGGTGGTGTCGATGGCCTCGAAACGCTTGAGGAAACCCTCGGTGACCTTGCGCTCCGCCGCCACATGCGCCAGCGACGCATCGCTCCAGCGATCGTTGTAGCGCAGGTCGCCAAGGATGGTGGCGAACTCCGGCGCGTTCTGCAGCGAGTGCTGCCATTGCTCGGCGAGCAGCGCATTGAGGGCCTTCACCCGGGTTGCCACGTCAGCCTGGGCAGGCTTCGCCACCGGCTCAGCCAACGCCAGGGTGACCGAGCCCATCAAGCTCGCGCAGATCATCAACGACACCAACTTCATGGGCGGATCTCCAATGCGGAATGCAAAAACCTATTGTGACCGCATCGGAGCCGTCCATCACGTGCCAGAGCGCACGTAAATCACACCGATCGCGTCGCCACTACCGGCGGAACCGCCGCCGCCTTCAGTGCCGGCCCCAACACCGCCAGCTGCCCCAAAGCCCACAGCACCACTGCGCCAACCGGCAAGTAGAACAACGGCAGGCGTGGCAGTTCGTAGAACTTCATCAGCAGCAAATTGAGTGCGAATGCCATCACCATGCCCAGTGCAATGCCACCAGTGACGATCAGGAAGTTCTCGGTCTGGAAATAGCTGAGAATGTCATGCCGCGTCGCGCCAATAGCGCGGCGGATGCCGATCTGCTTGCGGCGCTGCTGCACCCAGAAGCTGGCCAGGCCGACGATACCGAGCGCTGTCACCATCAGCAACGCGACGATTACGCCGACTAGCATGCCGGTCATGACACGATCCTGCTGAAAGAATTTTTCGCGTAGATCGCTGATGGTCTGCGTACCCTGCTGATCGAGCACAACATCCGGCGCCACTATAGCGATGGCCTCGCGAGCATCGCGTAGCACGCGCTGGATATCAGCCGGTGCTGCCTTGATCAGATAGTTGCCCGAAAGCATCGGCCCCGGCTGCCCGGGGACGAAGACGGACCAACCCGAGGTGCCGGCGCCGCGCATGCCCGGATCAGGTGTTACCAGATGATCGATGATACCGACTACCTGATAACGCCATTTGTCCAGCCAAAATGGCTTACCCAGCGGGTCGGCGCCGGGCCACAAATGCTCAGCCAGCTCGCGTGTCATCAGCACAGGCGCGGAACTCGGGAAAACACCGGTGAACGGTTGATAGTCATCCGCCTGCAAGGCGCGGCCAGCGACCACATGCAATCCCAATGCCTCCGCACTGCCCGGGCCACCGAGATAAAACTCGATCACTCCGCCCAAATGCTGGCCCTCGGCATCTGTGGTGATGCCCGACGTGCCGCGCCGCTCACCAAACGGAATGGAGTTGAGCACGCTGACCGACTGCACGCCCGGGATAGCGCGAAGGCCTGCTGTCACCCTCGCATTGATATCTACAGACTGGCTGTCTTCGTAGCCGCTGATCTTCAATGACGCGAGCGAGGTCTCGTCGATACCGCTTTGAACATGTATGTCCTGGACGCGATTGGCGATCAGGAAACACGCGTTGCATAACACCGCGCAGGCCAGCGCGATCTCCAGGCCGATCAATAGCGAGGCGAGCCGGTGACGGCGAAGGGCCGCGAGTATGGGTTGTATCTGCATAAGATCCTCAGAGCGTCTTCAACTGCAGGCCTGGTGCTACGCGGCTTGCCCGTGCCGCAGGCAGCAAGCCGGCGACAAGACTGGTGGCAATGGCGAGCGCGAAAGTGAGCAGGAACATGCTGCCGTCCAGATGGGCCAGATCGGCGAAGGCCACTGGCTGGCTGCGCACCACCCATAGTCCGGCCAAGGTCAGCAACAGGCCACCGAGGCCACCCAGCAATCCCACTATGCCTGCCTCGACCAGGCATTGCGCGAAGATGGCGCCGCGGCTGGCACCCAGCGCCCGGCGCACGCCAATCTCACCCGAACGCCGCAGGAATTTCGCGAGCAGAAGACCAATGGTGTTGAACAGGCAGATCGCAAGGAAGGCAAAGGCGAGCCAGGTCTGCAAGCGCACATCGCTCGGCACTACCCCATTGAAATCCAGCCATTCCATCAAGCTGCGCAGCCGGGTGTTCTGCGGCCTCACCACACGCCCCAGCGCATGCTGTTGCGCTGCATAGCCATCGAGAAAGCGTTTGAACGCCGCTACTTTCGTCGGATTGTTGAGCTGCACCCATACGCCGAGCCACGCACACGGCGCGTTCTGCAAGTGCCCCGGCGTCGGCGCGGGATGCCAACAGGTGTACTGATAGAAATTGCCGTCGTTAATTTCGAGACCGCTGGTGAACGGAGTGAATACATCCTGCGTCTTGCTGTAGAAATCGGCCGTCTTGCCCGCCGCGAAGCGGCCGCCGGCAACGGTGTAGAACTGCGGCGCGGGGCGCCATGGCGCCAATACGCCGACGATACGCACGTCCGTATCACGCAGGCGCAAAGTACGACCCACACTATTGGCGCCATTGAAAAGCTTGGCATTGAGGTCCGATGAAATCACCGCCACACGCGCGTGCTTATCGTCATCCTCGGCATGCCACGCGCCGCCGTACCGGAACGGCACATCGAACATGGCGAAGAAATCGGACGTGGTAGATAGCATCGAGGGAATCAGTGGCGGCAGTTGCGTATCCGGCGCGCGCAACTTCACCGGACTATCGACCACCACCGTCTGCCGATCGGCCAGATGTGCGTTCAATATGTCCATAGCCGTCGGATAGTCGAGCTTGTCCAGCGGCTCCTTGTAGTTACCTGGTGTGGGATTCGAGTCGACCTGCGGATAGAACAGCGACCCGCTTCGCCCCGGCAGCGGATCACCCGATAGCAAATGCATCACCGTCAGCGTGGTCATGCTCGCACCGATACCTACGGCGATAGCCAGCACCATCAGCGCCGTGAGTACCTTGTTGCGCTTGAGACTGCGCAAGGCAAGGTCGAGGTAGTAACCAAACATGTCTCACTCCATCGACAGAATGACTCACCGGTAGGAGCGCACCCTGTGCGCGACCGCTCTGCGTGCGACAAAGAGCATCGTGCACAGGGTGCGCTCCTACCGAATCACGAAACGCATATCACACCGAGCGAGTCGCCACTACCGGCGGCACGGCGGCCGCACGCATGGCCGGCCCAAGCACTGCGGCCTGCCCAATCAACCACAGCAACACCGCCCCGACCGGGAAATAGATGGCGGGCAAACGCGGCAGCTCGTAATGCGTCATCAGGAACAGATTGATGCCATAGGCGAGCACCATGCCGATCGCAATGCCAATGGTGGCGAGCAGGAAGTTCTCGGTCTGGAAGTAATGAAGAATGTGACGACGGGTCGCGCCAAGCGCGCGCCGCACACCGATCTGCCGGCGACGCTGCGCCACCCAGAAGCTGCCGAGACCGACGATGCCCAGTGCAGTAACCACCAGCAGCGCAATACATACACCCACCAGCAGGCCGGTCATGGCGCGATCGTTCTGGAAGAATTTTTCGCGGACTTCGTCCCACGTGCGCTTCTTCAACACCACGCGGTTCGGATTGATCAGCTTGAGTTTCTCCAGCGCCGTTTTGAGCACGCGGTCGCGATCCTGCGGCGCCGTGCGAATCACGTACTGACCGCTATTGACGCGGATGGGAATGACCATGCTGTATTGCGCCGCGCTGTCATCCCAAATGGAAGGCCGCACCAGAGTCTTCATCAGGCCGACCACGGTCAAAGGCAGTTCGCTTCCCATATACAACTGCTTACCCAGGGCCTGCTGCCCCGGCCAGAGACGTTCGGCCATCGCCTGGGTAATCACCACCGAATGGGGTAGCGCCTTGCTATTGCTTTCACCGGCGGCAAAGGCCTTGATCGCGTCTTCAAGGTCCACGTACTCATCCGACTGCAGAAAACGGCCAGCAACGAGCTGCACGCCAAGGGTCTCTGCGACGTTCTCGCCGAAATAATTGGTGGCGTTCAAGGTCGACTTGTTTTGCTTCGGATCGATCTTGATGCCGCTGTTATTCGAGGAGTTGCCGAACGGCACCTGCTCTACCGCCGCCACCGCCGTCACTCCGGGGATCTGCCGGATGGCGGCCATGTCCGCCGCGGTGCGCGCTTTCTCATCCGCCTTCGCGCCGATATTGGCCAGCTCGATATGCAACAGCTCGTGTTCGGCGATGCCACTGGGCATATGGATGCGATCGATGCGCTGACTGATCAGGAACACTGCGTTGCAAACAATGGCGCAGGTCAGGGCGATCTCAAGAATTACCAGCAAGGCGGTGATCTTGTGCCGGCGTAAGGTAGATAGGATCGGAAGGATGTCCATGGCGTTCCTCACTGGCTCTTCAGTTGCAGCGCTGGGGTGATCTGGCAGGCACGCCAGGCCGGCAACAGACCCGCAAGCAGACTGGAGATAAGCGCTAGCATGAAGGTCACCAGCAACATCGAAATATCGAGATGGGCCAGCGAGGCATAGTCCGCCGGTTGCAATCGCACCAACCAGAGACCAAGGAAGGCCAGCACCAAGCCACCTACGCCACCCGCCAGGCCGATCACGCCAGCCTCCACCAGCAGCTGCACGAACACCTCGCGCTTGGAAGCGCCCAGGGCCCGGCGGACACCGAGCTCACCGGCGCGGCGCAGAAACTTCGCCAGCATCAGCCCCACCGTATTGACCAGACACACCAGCAGGAAGCCCAGGGCCAGCCAGCTCTGCAGACGCACGTCGCTGGGCACCACCTTGTTGACGTCCATCCACTCCATCACGTTCGACAGACGCACATTGGACGGCCGCTGGAAACGTCCCAGCGCTTTCTGCTCTTTCGAGTAGTTGTCCAGGAAAGTGCGGTAGTCAGCAGCCTTGTCCGCGCTTTCCAGCTGCACCCAGAACTGCAGCCAGACGCAGGTGGCGGTCTCGATATGCTCGTTGTCGCCACCGCCCCTGCCCCAGCAGTTCATACTGCCGTTGCGTTCGAAACGCAGGTCGCGCGCCGTGGTCAGCGGCACGAAGACATCCTCCGTGGCGGAGTAGTTACCCATATTGAGATCGTAGAAGTGCGGGTTCGGCCGCCAAGTG
The DNA here is from genome assembly GCF_900114495.1 of Dyella sp. OK004. GTDB lineage: Bacteria > Pseudomonadota > Gammaproteobacteria > Xanthomonadales > Rhodanobacteraceae > Dyella_D. Next base: position 938,972 of record NZ_FOZI01000002.1, read on the forward strand.
TCGAGCACGCCGATCACACGGAACGCCGTGTCTTTCATGCGCAGAATCTTGCCGGTGCTGTCGTTGCCGCCGTACAGCTTGTCGTTGAGCGAGCGGGTAATCACCGCCACCCGGGCTTTGCCGTTGTCTTCCGCTTCGCTCCAGCCGCGGCCGAAGAGAAACGGCGTCTCGAACATCGGGAAGAAATCGGCGGTGGTGAAGCGCGCATCGCTGAAGAAGGGATCCATGCCCGACTGCGCCGGCTGCACCGGCACGGCACCGCCGGTCATCAGCGCCTGGCGCTCGCCGCGCTTGGCCTTGAGCAGGTTCATGCCGTCGATCCAGGTCACCTGCCGCGCCGGCTCCTTGTTCGGCTCGTAACCATCCATGTCCTCCGGGTCGATCTGCGGATAGAACAACCGCGCGCTCTTGCCCGGCAACGGATCGCCGGAAAGCACATGCAACACGGTGAATGTGGTCATACAGGCGCCAATGCCCAGTGCGATGGCAATCACCATCAGCGCGGTGAGCACCTTGTTGCGTTTGAGGCTGCGTAGTGCCAGATCCAGGTAGTACGAAAACATGCGACCTCCCCCTTATCGTTCTGGTGCCCGGATCACACCGAGCGCGTAGCCTCAACCGGCGATACCCTCGAGGCACGGATGGCCGGTGCCAGCACCGCCCCCTGCCCCAGCAACAGCAACAGCAACACGCCTGCCAATACATAAAACAGCGACAACCGATGCATCTCGAACCGGGTGACCATCCATAGGTTCATGGCGATCGCCAGCAGCACGCCGACCACGGCACCACCGACGCTGATCAACAAGTTCTCAGTCATGAAGTAGCCGAGGATGTCGCCCCGCGTCGCGCCCAGTGCGCGGCGCACGCCAATTTGTTTGCGGCGCTGGCCCACCCAGAAACTGGTGAGACCGACGATGCCGGCGGCAGTGATGGCCAGCAGCACCACGCAGATGACGCCCATCAGCACCGCCATGCCGTAATCGCTGTCGTAGGCTTTCTGGCGTACTTCCGCGTAGCCCATCACTCCGTCGTCGTTGATCACGCGCATGCGATTCTGCGCATAGAGCGCTTTGACCGCTTCTTTCCGAAGCATGGCGAGTTGACCGGGCTTGGCCCGCAGGATGTAGTAGGCATTTCCCACCAGGCGCATCGGCCAGATCAGCGATTGGTAGGCATTGCGCATCTGCCAGTCGGCCAGACTCTGTGTCTGCAACACATCCACGATGCCGATAATGGTCGTGGGTGTGTTGCTCATCGCGTAGATCGGCTTGCCCAGTGCCGAACCGTCGGGAAACAACTTGTCCGCCAGCGTCTTCGTAACAATGGTCACCGGCGGCATGACATTTTCGCGATTGGCGATCGGGCGGATCTCATCCGGGCGGAAGTTGCGCCCCGCGATCAGCTTTACTCCGAGCGTGTCCATGAAGTGCTCGTCGCCGAGATAGACCGCTGCATCACCGACCGCCGTGGTCTGATCCGGCGTCAAGGTGATGAACTGGTCCCAGCCGCCACCGCGCATGGGATAGGAATTACTGGCGACGGCGTCTTGCACGCCGGGTAGCCGACGCAACACCATCAGATCCGCGCGCTGCTGAGCGTCGGCGTCCTCCTTGCTCAACTTGTCCGCCCAGCTGTTTTCGATCACCAGCAGGTTCGCCTCATCAATGCCGCTGGGTGCGGAAAGGTGGGCGACCCGCTGCTGGATGATGAATAACGCATTGCAGACGATCGCCAGGGTCAGCGCGGTCTGCAACGCAATCAGCACAGCGCCAGCCTTGTGACGACGCAATGCGGAAAGGATGGGCTTGATCTGCAGCATCATTGCGACCTCAATTGGATTTGAGCTGCCACGCCGGCTGCACCTGGGCTGCGCGCCAGGTGGGATACAGCGCGGCTACGACGGTGGCAAAGACGGAAACCAGCAGAGTCAGCCCCACCAGCGCGACGTCGAGGTGCGCCAGGCGCGCAATCTGCGGCTGGAACAACAACCCGACGCCGGAGATGCCCAGGGCCGTCAGCAGCAGGCCAAGGAAGCCGCCGGCCAGGCCCACCGAGCCGGCCTCGATCAGGTACTGCATGTAGATTTCCCTACGCGACGCCCCTAGCGCACGGCGCACGCCGATCTCGCTGGCACGACGCAGGAACTTGGCCAGCAACAGGCCGATGGTATTGATCAGGCAGATCGCGAAGAAGCCCAGCGCTACCAGCAGTGAAACGCTGCTTTCCTGCGGCACTACCTGCATGTAATCCAGCCACTGCATGACATTGCGCAGACGCACATTGGGCGCCCAGCCGTAACGCCCGGCGCGCTGCTGGTCGGAGGCATAGCCTTCGAGGAACTGGCGGTACTGCGCAACCTCTGCCGCGCTGTCCAGCTGAACCCAGGGAGTCACCCATACGCAGTTGCTTTGCAGCCATCCATCCCAGTCGCCGTAATCAATACGGCCACGGCAACTGTTGTTGCCCGCGGTATCGATCTTCAGATCGAGCGCACGGCTGATGGGAATATAGATGTCCGAGGGCTCGCCGAAGCTGGAGCCGCCCCAGACCGCGAAGAAACGCGGCTTGGGATTCCAGTTCTCGGTGACACCCACCACGCGGTAGTTATGCCCGCTCAGCGTGATCTCGCGACCCAGGCTGTTGGCGCCGCCAAACAGCTTGTCGTTGAGCTTTCGGCTGATCACCACCACGGCCGCGCGTTGCTCATCCTCAGCGGTACCCCAGGCACTGCCGTAGAGGAAAGGCACGTCGAACATTGCAAAGAAATCACTTTGCGCCGTAAAGCCCTGCACGGTGAATGGTATGGACTGGCCGCCCAGCGGCAATGCCGACATCCCGATCGGATACAGCATGGTTTGCCGCTTGGCCTTGTGCTCACGCATCAGCGCCATGGCATCCACATAGTTCAGCGCGTAGGGCGGCTCATTACCCGTCAGGTTGTACTTCGGCCCCCAACTGTCGACCTGTGGAATGAACAGCTGCTCCGACTTTTCCGGAATAGGATTGCCCGAAACCGCCCGGAACACCGAGTAGGTGATCATCGACGCGGCCACGCCAAAGCCGATCGCCATGACCATCAGGGCAGTCAACAAAGGGTTGCGACGCAGACTGCGCAAACCAAGTTGGAGGTAGTAAGAAAACATCGGCAAAAGATCCTTCGTCCTTATGTCGTCTGGCAGCCGTGCGGCATTACACCGACCGTGTTGCCTCAACCGGCGGCACCTTCGCCGCGCGCATGGCCGGCGCCAATACCGCCGCCTGACCGAGCAGCAGCAATGCGATCACGCCGGCAAACACGTACACCGCCGACAGCCGCGCCATCTCGAACTGCGTGACCATCCACAGGTTCAAACCCACCGCCAGTCCCGCACCGATCACCACGCCGGCGATGCCGATCATCAGGTTCTCGGTGAGGAAGTAGCTGAGAATGTCGTGCTTGGTGGCGCCCAGCGCACGGCGCACGCCGATCTGCTTGCGGCGCTGGCCGACCCAGAAGCTGGTGAGACCCACGATGCCGGCCGCCGTGATGGCGAGCAGGATCACGCAGATCACGCCCATCAGGATCGCCATGCCGCGGTCGTTTTTGTAGGCGTCTTCGCGCACCTTCTCGTAGGTGCGGATCGCGCGCTCGCCGGAGATCACACGCATGCGGTTGGTCTTGAGCAGCGCTTCCGGTGCGCTCTTGGTCACCGCGGCGAGCTGACCGGGCTTGGCACGGATCAGGTAGATCCCGTAGGAGCCGGTGAGCTGCACTGGCAGCAGCGTGGCGTTCTCCACGAAGTCGTTGGCCCAGATGCCCGACCACGGCACCTGCAATTGCTTGACGATGCCGATGATGGTGCTGGGTGGCACGTCCTTGCCTGAGAGGTACATCTGCTTGCCCAAGGCGTCGCCCTTCGGGAACAGCTTGTCGGCAAGCGCTTTGGTCACAATCACCTGCGGCGTCGACTTGATGTCCTTGGGATCGGCGACGATCACCTCGTCGGCGGTGAAATTGCGGCCGGCGATCAACTGGGCGCCGTAGACGGCGAGCGCGTGCTCATCCACAAAGTAGAGCGTGGTCTGCCCCGCCGGCTTTCCGTTCTCCTTGGGCACAAGATTCACGCCCGTGGACCAGCCGCCGCCGCGCAGCGGGAAGGAGTTGGTGTTCATCGCGTCCTCCACCCCGGGCAGCTGGCGCAGCGCCTGCACGTCGGTCTTGGTCAGCGAGGCGGTGTCTTTGTCGTTCACCGCCACCCAGCGATTGGTGATCGCCAGTACGTTGCTTTCATTCATGCCGCTGGGGCGCGACAGGCGTTGTACGCGCTGCTGGATGATGAACAGTGCGTTGCACACGATCGCCAAGGTCAGCGCGATCTGCAGTGCAATGAGGATGGTGCCAGCCTTGTGGCGCTTGAGAGCGGCGAGAATGGGTTTGATCTGCAGCATAGTCGTCGCCTCAGTTGGATTTCAGCTGCCAGGCCGGCTGCACCTGTGCAGCGCGCCAGGTGGGATAGAAGGCCGCGATCACCGTGGCCAGGATCGCCACCAGCAGGGTCAGCAACACCAGCGGCACATCCAGCGTGGCCAGGCGCGCGACCTGCGGGTCGAAGATCAGCGAGATGCCGTACACGCCCACGCCGGTCAGCAACAGGCCGAGCAAGCCACCTGCCAGCCCGACCGCGGCGGCTTCGATCAGGAACTGCATGTAGATCTCACTACGTGCCGCGCCCAGCGCACGACGTACACCGATCTCCGACGAGCGGCGCATGAATTTGGCCAGCAATAGACCGATGGTGTTGACCAGGCAGATGATCAGGAAGCCCAGCGCCACCAGCAGCGAGATCTTGGCTTCCGCCGGCACTACTTTCTCGAAGTCCAGCCACTCCACGACGTTGCGCAGGCGCACGTTCGGTGCCCAGCGGAAGCGACCGGCCCGCTGCTGTTCGGCGGCGTAACCACTGAGATAGCTGCGATAGGCATCGGCCTCAGCCTTGCTGGGCAGCTCGGCCCAGAAACCCAGCCAGATGCATTCGGAATGCAACCAGTTGTCCCAACCCTGGCCGGGATCCTTGTTGCAGTTGTTGTTGCCATTGGTGGGCACCTTCAACTCGATCATGCGGGTAAACGGCACGAACAACTGCGTCGGGTCGTCGAAGCCGCCGGTGTTGACCGCGTCGAAGAACAGCGGCTGCGGATCCCAGTGGTCCATCACACCGGTGATGCGGTAGCTGCGGCCGTCCAGATTGATCTCGCGGCCGACGCTGTTCTCACCGTGGAACAGCTTGTCGTTGAGGGTCTTGCCGATCACCGCGACCGCTGCGCGCGAATCATCCTCGGCTGCCGTCCAGCCACCGCCATAGCGGAAAGGGATGTCGAACATGGCGAAGGCGTCGGCATAAACGGCATACGTGTTCTCGTGGAACGGTAGCTGATTGGCATCGGCCGGCACGATCGACAGGCCGGCGGGGTACAGCGCGGTCTGTCGCTTGGCACGATGGTCGCGCATCAGCCCGATAGCGTCGGTGTAGGTGATCGCCTGCGGCGGCTCGCCGTTGTTGCGCTGGGCATCCTCCGGACCCCAGTTGTCGATCTGCGGCACAAACAACTGTGAGGACTTCTGCGGGATCGGGTTATTGGACGTCGCGCGGAACACCGAATAGGTGGTCATCGATGCCGCCACGCCGAAGCCGATCGCCATCACCATCAAGGCGGTGAGCAATGGATTCTTGCGGAGACTGCGCAAGCCGAGCTGGAAGTAATAGGCGAACATCGAGGGCGTCCGTCGAAGGGAGGGACCTCCCGCCACAGCGGGAGGAATCCAGAGCTAGCTGCAGTTACGCCGGCGTACCCGTGTGTGCGGTGTGCTGCGCGTGGTGGAAGCGCGGATCTTCAGCGAGATCGACCACCTGACCGTCGATGATGTGCACGTTGCGCTGGGCGCGTGCGGCGAGTTCCGGATCATGCGTCACCATCACGATGGTGGCGCCTTCGCGATGGATCTCTTCCAGCAGCTCCATCACGCCACGAGCCATCTGCGTGTCCAGGTTGCCGGTCGGTTCGTCGGCGAGCAGCAGGCGCGGCGAGCCGGCCAATGCACGGGCGATGGCGACGCGCTGCTGCTGACCGCCAGAGAGTTCGGCCGGATAGTGCTTGGCGCGCGAAGCCAGACCCACGCGCTCCAGCGCATCCATGATGCGCTGCTTGCGCTCGGCGGCCTTCATGCCGCGATAGCGCAGCGGCACTTCGACGTTGTCGAACACGTTGAGGTCGGGAATCAGGTTGAACGCCTGGAAGATGAAACCGATTTTCTCGTTGCGGATCTTGGAGCGCGCGTTGTCGTTGAGGTTGCTCACCTCCACGCCGTCCAGGTGGTATTCGCCGCCAGTGAAGGTTTCCAGCAGGCCGGCGATGGTGAGGAAGGTGGTTTTGCCGGAACCAGACGGACCGGTGACGGCGACGAACTCGCCTTCTTTCACGTCAATGTTGAAATCGCGCAGCGCGTAGGTCTCCACCACTTCGGTGCGGTAGACCTTGGACAGGTGAGTCATCTTGAGCATGGTTATGCGTCCTTCGGTGATGAGCGTGGTGGTGAATCAGCGACTGATGGCGACGCGCGCCGCATTTTTGAAACTGTCGGTACCGGAGATCACAATGCGGTCGCCTTCTTTCAGACCGTCGAGGATCTCGACCTTGTCGATGCTGCTGGCGCCGACGCGGATCGGGTGCTTCTCGGCGATGCCGTCGCGCACCAGGTAGGCATAGGCGCCGCCGGATTCGTCGACGAAGGAGCCGCGCTGCACGGTGAGTACGTTGTCGCGCTTGTCGAGCAGGATGCGCACGGACAGGCGCTGGTTCTGGCGCAGCTGCTTGGGCGTGTCGCCTTCAAAGCGCAGGCGTGCGGCTACTTCGCCATTCACCACTTCCGGCGAGATGGCGCTGACCAGGCCCTTCCAGGTGTTGCCGTTGCCGGTGATCTCGCCACCCATGCCAATGCCCAGGTCGCGGGCGAAGCTTTCCGGCACCTTCATTTCCACTTCGAGCGCGGAGAGGTCGATGACGCTGAGCAGCTGCGCGTCCTTGGCCACGGTGGCGCGCTCGGCGATGAACAGCTGGCCTACCTGGCCATCCACCGGCGACTTCACATTGAGGTCGTCGACCTGGCGCTTCAGATCTTCCACCAGCAGCACCTGGCGATCATGCGCGAGCTTCTTCGACTTGATGTCGAAGTTGAGGCTGTCGCTGTCAGTGCCGAGGTCGGCTTTCGCGTGCAGCGTGGTGATCTTGGACTTCTGCAACTCATCCTTCGCCTTGTCCACATTCATGCTGGGTACGGCGCCTTGGGCGAAGGCCTTCTGGTAACGCGCCAGGTCGCGCTCGGCGCCCTGCTGGTCGATCTGCGCGTTGTCGAAGGCCTTTTGCAGTTCGCCGCGCTTCTTGCGAGCGTCGATCTGCGCTCGCAGGTAGTCCACTTCCATCGCGTCGGCGGCGCTCTGTTCCTGCGCGAGCTTGTTGGTGAGCTCGGGGCTGACGATGGTGGCTAGCGCCTGGCCCTTCTTCACCGCATCGCCGGCGTGCACCTTCAAGGTGACCGCGCCGCCGGAAGTGGCGTAGAGCGTGGGGCTGACGGCGGCGACGACCTTGCCTTCGGCGGCGATGTCGCGCACGAAGAGGCCGCGTTCCACCACGGCGAAGGCGAGGCGGGAGGCGCTGACCGAAGCATCGGCCGAGAACAGTCGGCTGGCTTGCGGCAACACGAAGGCCAGTACAGCCACCGCAGCCACGCCGGCCCCGATCAACATCAGGCGGCGCTTGCGGTTGGGTTTGACCTCGACCAGGCGGTCTTGAGCAGAGGTATCGCGAATCATGGAGCGGTCCCTGGCCACAAACCGTGTGGCCCCGAACCTGTTTCAGCAAGCTGCGTGCCAAGCATCGCGAAGCTTTCAATTCAACAACTTGGCGATGATTTTCGCACCGCATGCGTTGTCCGCGGACAACCGCACGGACAGGCGGACAAGTGTCCGGTCAGTCTGTCCGGCCTAAAGCCTGCTCATAGTTCCAGAGCTTCCGCTCTGGCGACTTCGCGCGCGATGCCCTGCCCCAGGGCCGACAAGCGCACAGCCTCCGTGCAGCTCAACACCTCAAAGCCACCCATGCGTTTGTGACGGAAGCCGAACAGACGCGCGCAGGCGGCGCGGAACGGCCGCTGCACACGACCGAACGGCGGCGCGGCCATCGGCTCGCCGGCGGACAGCAATACGTCCCAGGCAAGATAGTCGGTGTCCGGCAACAGATGCAGGCGGGCACGCAGACAGCCATTGGCGTCGATACATTCGATCCATTCGCGCGGCCCGTCGGAACCGATCACGCAGGTCGCGAGCAGCCAGCGCGTATGCAGCAGAGGCATCAGCTCCACCCGGTCGGCCAGCCAGCCGCGCGCACCGTGTTCGGCCGAGGCGTCGCCAGCGTGCATGGGGAGGTAGAGCACGCTGCCGAGCAGAGGCAGGCGGGAGACCAGCGCATCGGGCGCGATCCGCAGCCAGCGCGGCTGGCCGGCCGGTGGGTGGAAGTGGGGACAGACGGTCGCGAGGGCGTGGGTCAGCCAGCCGAACATGAGCGCTCCTTGGGCTAAGGAGACCTGGCTGGCGTAATGGGAACGACGCTGGCGATAGGCCTTTGTAATTGAAGAGCGGGCTTCATCGCCCGCGGGGCATGCCGGCCCGGACTTACTTGGTGAGGATGAGCTTGTCGTTGCGGGTCAGGCGCAAGTGGTACTCGCTGCCCTGATGGGTGATGACCAGCTCGCGCTCGCCTTCCAGCAAGAGCTGGCTGGAGATGCGGCGGGTGGTAGCGGCAGGTGCCACGGGTTTCAGGCGCAGAAGGCTGAGCGGCCGGGCGAGCAGGTCGACTGGCTGCGACAGGGAAAGGGTAGACATCGGCATGAGCGGGCTCCGCGATTGGTCAATGGGCGGAGTTGATGATAATCATTCTCATCTGAGAGTCAACTGATCGATACCTCACTTCTCCCTCCCCTGTTCACTGGGGAGGGCTGGGGAGGGGTGGGTACTTGAGGAGGCGCTGCGGGGGAGGTTGTCTCAAGGGCCTCCCCCTCTGCGAGCAGAGGGAGGAGCAGAGCTACGCCACAGCCTGCTCGATCTTCGCCAGCACCGCCTTATCCAGCTTCGGCAAAAGCTCCAGCGCATCCAGGTTGTGTTCCAGTTGCTCCAGCCGGCTTGCGCCCAGCATCACCGTGGACACATGCGGGTTCGCCAGGCACCAGGCGATCGCCAGCTGCGCCTGCGTTGCGCCGAGTTCCTCAGCGATGGGTTGCAGACGGCGCACCTTGGCGATGCGGTCACCGCCCTGCTCCAGCAACGCCCTGCGCAGCCATTCGTAACCGGGCTGCCCCAGTCGCGCGTCGTCCGGTACGCCATCGTTGTATTTACCGGTGAGCAGGCCCGAGGCGAGGGGCGACCAAATGGTGGTGCCCATACCGAAGTCGCTGTAGAGCGAGGCGTACTCCACTTCCACGCGCTGACGATGCAGCAGGTTGTATTCCGGCTGCTCCATGGTCGGTGCGTACATATGGTTCTCGCGCGCGACCTTGTGCGCTTCGCGGATCTCGTCCGCCGACCATTCGCTGGTGCCCCAATACAACACCTTGCCCTGGCGCACGAGCGTATCCATCGCCGCTACGGTTTCCTCGATCGGCGTATCCGGATCGGGGCGATGGCAGAAGTACAGATCCAGGTGCTCCACACGCAGACGCTGCAGGGCCTGATGGCAGGCTTCGATCACATGCTTGCGCGACAGGCCGCGCTGCGTGGGCAGCGGATTGTTGCGCGCACCGAAGAACACCTTGCTGGATACGCAGTAGCTGTCGCGCGGAAAGCGCAGATCGGCCAGCACGTCGCCCATCAGCGTCTCGGCGACACCATGGTTATAGACCTCGGCGTTGTCGAAGAAATTGACGCCGCGGTCATGCGCCAGCGCGAGCAGATCGCGCGCCAGCGAACGCCCCACCTGCTGCCCGAAGGTGACCCAGGCGCCGAACGACAGCGCGGAAAGCTGCAAGCCACTCTTGCCAAGACGACGGTATTGCATAGGGAAGGCTCCAGTCCGGGGAATGGGTCAGCATGCCAAGAGCGCGGCATCAGCGTCCATGCCTGCATCCAAACCAGCGGTGCGATCGGTTCGCTTGACCGCCGTATCGCCAGCTACCCACGATACGCGCTCGCCAGCTCGCCGGGAGATACGTCATCGTGTGGACTTACGAACACAGCACCGACATCAACGCATCGCCTGCGCGCATCTGGGCGCTGTTCTCCGATGTACCCGGATGGAAGCACTGGAATGCCGGGATCGAAGATATCCGCATGCATGGCCCTTTCGCCGTGGGCACCACGTTCACCATGAAGCCGCCGGGCGAAGACGCCTTCACCAGCACGCTGATTGAGGTCGTCGCGCAGGAAGTATTCACCGATGAAACCATCATCGATGGCACTCGCGTGGTGGTAACGCATCGCATCCTGCCGCTGGCGCCTGACCGCGCCAAAGTCAGCTACAACACCCGAATCACTGGGCCGGCGGCAGAGGATTTCGGGCCCATGGTGACCGCCGACTTCCCCGATGTATTGAGGGCCCTGAAGCGCCTGGCGGAGCAAACCACCGGCTGAGCCATCGGACGGCCGCGCCACTACTGCCATTGAGTCGCCACCGTTCGCCCCCAGCTCTGCCCGCATGCGCTCAAGCGCACCACGTCCAGCGAGGCAGGTCATGGCGATGTTTTCCCGGGAAGCCACGGGGCTCCGGCTCGAGCGCATGCGCGCTTCCACGCAGTACGCCGACGGCCATTTCGTAAACACCTATCGCAGCAGCGCGCCACCCGCTACCGGGGAGCGGCCGACGCTGCGCGATTTCTTTTTCCGCACCGAAGGTCGTGAGCCGGCGCAGCCGTTGCCTGCGCTCGATCCACGCGCGGTCTGGACGCGACCGGTTACGACCGGCCTACGCACGACCTGGCTCGGCCATTCCACCGTGCTGCTGGAAATCGACGGCGTGCGCGTGCTGACCGACCCAGTGTGGGGTGAGCGTGCTTCGCCGTTTTCGTTCATGGGTCCGAAGCGATTCCAGCCGGTGCCAGTCGACATCAACGCCCTGCCCCCGCTCGACGCGATCCTGATTTCGCACGACCACTACGACCATCTGGACTATTCGAGCATCCGCGCGCTCGCCGCGCTGCGCGTGCCGTTCATCACCTCGCTCGGTGTCGGCATGCACCTGGAGGCGTGGGGTGTGCCGGCCGATCGCATCATCGAACTCGACTGGTGGGAGCACGTTACCTTGCCGCGCGGGCTGACCATCACCGCAGCGCCGTCGCATCATTTCTCCGGGCGCGGCCTGCGTGATCGCAACACGACGTTGTGGTCTTCCTTCGTCTTGCGCGGCGAACAACACTCGGTGTTCTTCAGTGGCGACACTGGGCTATCGCCCGCGTTCGAGGAGATCGGCCGCAAGCTCGGGCCGTTCGATCTGGTGATGATCGAAGTCGGCGCCTTCCATCCTTCATGGGGCAACGTGCATCTGGGACCGGAGAACGCCTTGCAAGCCTGGTCGCAGCTGGGCAGCGGCCGCTTGCTGCCGGTGCACTGGGGCACCTTCAATCTCGCCATGCATCCCTGGGAAGAGCCGGCGGAAGTGCTGCTGGCAAATGCACCCGAAGGTTTGCTGATGCCGCGGCTGGGCGAAGCGGTCGAACCCGCGCTGGTGGAAACGGTGCAGCCGTGGTGGCGTGGTGCCGTCGAACATCGCAACAGACCTGTGATGCCACACGCCACGGATTTACTAGCGCAGAAGGACTAAGCGCGCGCTGTCATAACCACGCCAGCGCGAGGCCCAGCACGACGGCCGCGAACACACCTGCCACGACATCATCCACCATCACGCCCAACCCGCCTTTCATGCGTCGGTCGAGCCAGCCGATCGGCCACGGCTTCCATACGTCGAACAGGCGGAACAGCGCGAAACCGGCAACGACAGCCCACCACGGCGCCACCAATGCGGGAATCAGCGCAATCCACTGGCCGATAAATTCGTCCCACACAATACTGCGATGATCGTCCACGCCCAGCGCACGACCGGCGACGTTGCACGCCCACACACCCAACGCAAAACCAAGCACGATCACCAGCACATACAGCGGTAGGCTCAGTTGCCGCAGCAGCAGCCACGGCAGCAAGGCGGCGAGCGAGCCGAAGGTGCCTTGCGCCACTGGCGCCAGGCCGGAGCCGAAGCCACAGGCGATCCATCCTGCAGCGGATGAAGTCAGCGCGCGGCGCTGGGTATCGGTGAGGGTCTTCTTATCGTTCATACGGCGAAATGATCCCAGCCACGCCGCGCCGGTTCCAGCCATGAGCCATCCGGCTCGCGCACACGCACACCCTCGCCTTCGACGATGCGGCCGATGCGCGCGGCGCCGCAGCCAAGACGAGCCAGATCAGCCTGCACGTCGGCAACGCGCGCGGCGGGCACGGTGAAACACAGTTCGTAATCGTCGCCGCCGCTCAGTGCGAAATCGCGCGCACTGGTTTCGTCGAACAGACCGAGCAAGGCCGGTGAGCGAGGCAACCATGCGCTGTCGATCTCCGCACCGACGCCGCTTTGCGCGCAGATATGGCCAAGATCGGCGAGCAAACCATCGGAGATGTCCTGACACGCATTCGCGCGCTCGCGCAGAGCCACGCCCACCGCCAGACGCGGCATCGGACGGTTCAGACGCTCGACCAGGTAATCACGCCGCGCATCGCCCGCTTCGACACGCGATGCGTGTTGCAGCAAGTACAAGCCAGCCGCTGCATCACCCAGCGTGCCGGTGACCAGCACCACATCGCCGACCTTGGCCCCCGCGCGAGTCAACGCTTTGCCCGGCGGCACGAAGCCATGCACGGCCACACTGATGGTGAGCGGCCCGCTGGTGGTGTCGCCGCCGACCAGGGCAAGCCGATGCGGCTGCGCCAGCTGCGCGAAGCCTTCGGCGAAGCCGTCGATAAAGCTCTGCGTGGCCTGGACATCGGCCTTGGGCAAAGTCAGCGCCAGCAGCGCCCAGGCTGGTGTGGCGCCCATCGCTGCCAGATCGGAAAGATTCACCGCCAGCGACTTCCAGCCGATATCAGCGGGCGCCGTGTCGCGCGGGAAGTGCACGCCTTCGACCAAAGTGTCGATTGTCACCGCCAATTCCTGCCCTTCAGGCACGGCCAGCAGAGCGGCGTCGTCGCCAATGCCAAGCCGTACATCATCGCGGCCTTGCGCGGTGCGCTCGCGGATGCGGTCGATCAGACGAAATTCCATAGGCTTCAGGCATCGGCAAAACAGGGGCAAGCAGACCATCTGGCGCCGCGCGGCGCAAGTTCGTCTAGGTCCATCGTCATGCAGTCACGGCTAAACCACCTCGATAGAATCGCTCGATCCCGAACGGTCCGGAGGTTTTGCCATGGTTCGCCTGTCGTCCATGTTTCGCCACACCGCCGCGCCGCTCGGCGCCGCCCTGATCGCCCTGATGTCAGCCGCGCCGGTTCACGCCGCCAGCCCGGAAGAACAGGCCGTACTCGCTCCGTTCCAGTCCATTCTCGACGCCATCGCCAAGCGCGACCGCAACCTGATGCGCGACAACCTGCTGCCTGGTGGCATGGTCACGCTCAAGCGCGGCGACAAGATCACTCAGCTGCATTTCGATGCGTTTATCGATCACATCCCGGTGACCGGCACACAGCAGTTGCAGGAGCGCATCTACAACCCGCTGGTGAAGATCGACGACGACATCGCCGTGATCTGGACGGAGTATCAGTTCTTTATCGACGGCAAGGTGGACCACTGCGGCACCGACATCGCGCATCTGGTCAAGCGCGACGGCCGCTGGCTGGTGGCTGGCATCGCCGATACGCAGCGCAAGGATTGTCCGGCGAAATAAGCGCCGGGCCGCGAAAACTCAGCGGCTGAAAACGATGGTCGGGCTGCCGTGGTAGGTGGTGCGCTGCCACTCGCGAAAGCCCGCCTTCTCCGCCACGCGGATCGACAGCGCGTTCTCGGGCGAGATGATGCATACGGCACGCAAATGGCTGAGATGCTCCTCGCTCCAGGCAGTGACAGCGGCAACGGCCTCGCTCGCATAACCCTTGCCGTGCGCATGGGGTGCGAGCACCCAACCGAATTCCAGCATGCCTTCGAGTGAAGGAACCATATCGCGCTTCAGGTCGGCATAACCGATGTCGCCGATATAACGGCCGCCGTCCTTTTCCTCGACCGCCCAGTAGCCGTAGCCGAGCAGACTCCATAGGCCGGCATAGCGCAGGATGCGATCCCATACCTGCTCGCCATTGAACGGCACACCGCCAATGAAGCGAATGACGGCCGGATCCGACCAGATCGCCAGACAGGTGGCGTAATCGTCGGCCCGATGCGCGCGCATGCGCAGACGATCGGTTTCAAGCACGGGCGCGGAAGCCAGTGCGCCGACCGTCCGCGCCGACATCAACCTTTCTTCTCCGCCGCGCGCAGCTGCGCAGCCAGCTTGTCCAGCACGCCGTTGACGTAGCTGTGGCCGTGGTCGGCACCGAAGCGCTTGGTGACCTCGATAGCCTCGTTGATCACCACGCGGTACGGCACATCCGGGCGGTACTTCAGCTCATAGGCGGCGAGGCGTAGCGCGGCGCGCTCGATCGGGTCGATCTGGCCGACTTCGCGATCGACGTACGGCTTGAGCGAGTCGTCGAGTTCGTCGATGTGCTTCTCGACACCGTGCAGCAGATCCTCGAAGTACTCGAGGTCGGCCACTTCCATGTCCTGCTCATGCCGGAACTGGTCGATCACCGCGTTCATGTGGCTGCCGCTGAGCTGCCACGCATACAGCGCCTGCAGCGCGCGGCGGCGGGCGCGTGAGCGCGCGGCGAGATCGATGCCCTCGGGACGCTGGCTCATCACAGCTTTCCGTACAGGTTGACCATCTCGAGTGCAGCGATGGCAGCATCGGCACCCTTGTTGCCGGCCTTGGTACCGGAGCGCTCGATGGCCTGCTCGATGTTGTCGGTGGTCAACACACCGAAAGCCACCGGCACGCCGGATGCGTAGGCGGCCTGGGCCAGACCCTTGGCGCATTCGCCGGCCACGTAATCGAAGTGCGGGGTGGATCCGCGGATCACCGCGCCCAGCGCGATCACCGCGGCGTACTTGCCAGAGTTGGCCAGCTTGTGCGCGGCCAGGGCGATTTCCCAGGCACCGGGCACACGGATCAGCTCGATGTTGTCGTCTTTCACGCCATGGCGCACCAGTGCGTCACGCGCACCGGCCACCAGCGGCTCCACGACAAAGCCGTTGAAACGGCCGGCGACGATGGCAAAACGGCCCTTGGGCGCGGCGAAATCGCCTTCGATGATCTTCATGGTCAATGTGTTCCTGGGTGGACCGCGGGCCCGTAGCGGCCGGGTATTTTACGAGATTTCGGGAATCCTGCCCGGATCGGGCCGGGGGGCGCCTCCGGACAGGTGAGGGTAGCCACTGAACGACAGCGTCGCCTGCCCCGCCGCCACGCGTAGCCGCGCCGGCACGCCGAATGGCAGGGTCAGCTTGTCCGGCTCGTGCCCGAAGGGCATGCCATGCACCACCGGCACCCGGGTCAACCGACTGATCTGGGCAAAACCCGAGTCCAGGTCATAACCGTTGTCGTAGGCGCTGGGCCGGCACTGGCTGAAATCGCCAAGCACGAGGGCGCGCTGGCGATCCAATACGCCCGACAAGTGCAGTTGGTACAGCAGGCGTTCGATGCGGAACGGCGGCTCGCCAATGTCTTCCACGTAGAGGATGCCGCCTTCGATGGCCGGGAAATACGGCGTACCGATCAGGCTGCACAGCACGGCAAGGTTGCCGCCCCACAGCGGGCCTTCCACATCCAGCTCGGCGTCGCCCGGCGTTTTCCAGCTCCCGCTCGCCTGGGACGAGGTCAGCGTCTGCCAGAAGTGCTGCCAGGTGAAGGCGCTGGGTTCGGCCGCGCCAAAATCCGGCCCCAGCATCGGGCCGCCGAAGGTGGTGAGGCCGGCGCGCTTGTACAGCGCCAGCTGGAGTGCAGTGAAATCGCTATGGCCGACCAGCAGCGTGGACGAACCCGCGAGCCGTTCGCGCAGCGCGTCGTAGTGAAGCTGTTCCAGCAAACGGGTGGCGCCATAACCGCCACGGATCGCCAGCGCGATATCCGGCAGTACCTCGGCCGTCGCCAGTGCATTGATATCGGCCACGCGCTCCGGGTCGGCGCCGGCATAGCGCAGCTCGGCGCGATCCAGCACTTCCAGACCATCTACCGCACAACCTGCCGAACGCAACCGCGCCACGCCCCGCGTCACGGCGGGACGGTCATGCGGGTAACCGGAAGGAGCGATCAGGCGGATGGTGGTAGCGATCATGGCGTGTCGTCGTTGAAGGTAGCCGGCAGTATGCCGGCTACGACATGGCGAGGTCGTGGCGAAGCCATGGCCTCACACGTGCTCGACTACCTCCAGACCGAAGCCAGCCAGTCCGACCAATTTGCGCGGCGTGCCCAAAACACGCAGGCGATGCACGCCGAGGTCGGCCAGCATCTGCGCGCCCAGACCAAGCTGGCGCCACTCCTGCTGCTGCACTTCTTCCGGCGCCTGCGTGGTCGGCTGACGGCTCAGGCGGCGCAGCAGCGCATCGGGCGTGTCCTCGCCGGATAGCACCAACAGCACGCCGCGATCTTCATCCGCAATGCGGCGAAGCGCAGAAGTCACCGTGAGGCCAAGATCGTCGCGCTGCAGATGAAGCACATCGGAAAGCGTGTTGCGCACATGCACGCGCGACAGCACCGGCGCACCGTCATTCACCTTGCCGCGTACCAGCGCGAAATGCAGACCGTGGTGAATCGCGTCGCGGTAGGCCACCAGGCGGAACGGGCCAAACTCGGTCTCCACCTGCTCCTCGTGCACGCGCTGCACGGTCTTCTCGGTTTCCAGGCGGTAACGGATCAGATCCGCGATGCTGCCGATCTTCAGGCCGTGCTTCTGCGCGAAAATTTCCAGCTCGGGGCGCCGCGCCATCGAACCATCTTCGTGCAGGATTTCGATCAGCACGGCAGAGGGCTCCAGGCCCGCAAGCGCAGCCAGATCGCAGCCGGCTTCGGTGTGGCCAGCGCGCGTCAGCACACCGCCCGGTTGCGCGGTCAGCGGGAAGATATGGCCAGGCTGCGACAGATCATGCGGCTTCGCATCCGACTTCACCGCGACCTGGATGGTGCGCGCGCGGTCGTGCGCCGAGATGCCGGTGGTGACACCTTCCGCCGCTTCGATCGAAACGGTGAAGTTGGTGTGGTACGGCGACGTGTTGTCGCTGACCATCGGACGCAGGCCGAGCTGGCGCGTGCGCTGCTCGGTCAAGGTCAGGCAGACCAGGCCGCGCGCTTCGCGCACCATGAAGTTGATGTCCTCCGGCCGCACCATTTGCGCAGCCATGATCAGATCGCCTTCGTTCTCGCGATCTTCGTCATCGAGGATCACCACCATGCGGCCGGCACGGATGTCTTCGAGGATTTCGGGGATGGTGTTGAAAGCCATAACGGTGTCCCGGTGTGATGTTCTGTTTTTGCCCCTCCCCCTGCACGCAGGGGGAGGCTGTGAGGGGGTAAGCCCTTGAGCCGAGCTTCACTATTTAGTGCGGGGCTTGACCCCACCCCAGCCCTCCCCTGCTGCACGCAGGAGAGGGAGTTCTTAGGCGAAGCCGTGCTGCTTGAGAAACGCCTCATCAATACGCGGCGCCTCACCGCTACCAATCAGCCGCTCGATATAGCGCGCCACCACATCCACCTCGATATTCACCGCATCGCCCGCGCGACGCGCATGGAATGCGGTGTGCTCGACGGTATGCGGAATCAGGTTGACGCCGAAGCGGCTGCCGGTGACTTCGTTGACGGTAAGGCTGGTGCCGTCGATGCAGATGGAGCCCTTGGCGGCGATGTAGCGCGCCAGCGACGCCGGCACTTCGAACACCCAGCGCAACGAGCGTCCGTCCGGCGTGATCGACACCACCTTGCCCACACCATCGACATGGCCGGACACCAAATGGCCGCCCAAACGATCGGCAAGGCGCAGCGCTTTCTCAAGGTTCACCGGGTCGCCCGCCTTGTGCTTGCCCAGTGTGGTAAGCGAGAGCGTTTCGTTGGAAACGTCGGCGCTGAAACCGCGCGGTTCCAGTGTCACAGCCGTAAGGCACACGCCGGAGACGGCGATGCTGTCGCCCAGTTGCACGTCGGCGAGATCAAGATCGCCTGTATCGACATACAGGCGCACATCGCCGCCGCGCGGTTCGAGCCGCGCGATACGGCCCACGGTCTGGATGATGCCGGTGAACATCAGCGCACCTCCCGCTGGAGGTGGATAAAAAAGATCTTCTTGATAGCAGGCATGAAACGTTCTCCGCGTGGAGCCAATAGAGAGAACGCCCCAAGGCATGAGGCAGACGCACGGCCGCGAAGCCGTTCGCCATGCCGTCTTCTTTCATCCGGACTGTGAGGAAGCTGCTGCCAGCTTCCAACCGTCGGCTCCGGCATTCGACCGGATCTGCTGACCCTTCGCGACCGAGATCGGCGAAGGCGCTCGCGGGCTCGTTGCCGGCACATCCCAAACATGGGTTGCCCTTCAACCTACCGCCGGTGGGGAATTTCACCCCGCCCTGAAGACGCTATGGATAGTTGCCGGCATAGCCGGCCCGCGGATTCTAGCACTCCGTCCTGCGGCTTCCGCCGGCATCACTAGGCTCACGCACCGAACGCTGCGTTCCCGGCGGCCCTCCGAAAACGGCGTCATGCATGTGGCGCGACCCGCCTACCGGGCATTGTCCTTCGCACGCGATCCGCATACTATTGCGAATCATTCTCGTTTGATCGACCGCGCGACAGGCACGCCACACCAGGCCAACCCAGGGCGCCGGAACCCCACCAAGGAAAATCCATGCGCTACCCCGTTGGCCTGTCGGCCCTGGGTCTGGTCGCGGCGTGCGCGCACGCCCAAGCCGGCCAAGTCGAGCCCACCGTTTCCACACTGCAGTCGATCGACGTGCAGGGGCATACGGACAAGGGGCTGGTGGGTCAACGCGTCGGTGTCGGCGCGTTCCGCGATCAATCCATCATGGACGTGCCCGCCACCATCAACGTCGCTACCCGCGACCTGCTCGATGCGCAGGCCGACGTGAGTCTCTACGACGTGCTGCGCAACACCGCTGGCGTCACCAGGCAGCAGCTCAGCGGCGAGGTGTTCGACAACCTGTCTATGCGCGGCGTCACCCTCGACAACCGCAGCAACTACCGGCTCAACGGATCGCTGCCCTTACTCAACCTCACCGAGCTGCCGCTGGAAGACAAAGAACGCGTGGAAGTGCTCAAGGGCGTGTCCGCGCTCTACTACGGCTACACCGCACCCGGCGGCGTGGTGAACATGGTGACTAAGCGCGCCGGCAACCAGCCGGTGACCACGCTCGGCCTCAGTATCGACAACAACGGCGGCACCATCGGCCAGCTCGACGTCGGCCGCCGCTTCGGTGACCACCAGCAATACGGCGCGCGTTTCAACCTGGCCGGCGGCAGCCTGCAATCGCCGGTGGACGGCATCGACGGTGACAAACGCATGGCCAGCGCGGCGCTCGACTGGCGCGTCAACGACCGGCTGAACCTGCGCGCTGACCTGGAGTATTTCCGTAAGAAGCTCGGCGAGCAGAGCGTGATCACCCAGCCCGCCGCGAAAAACGGCAGCATCGAGCTACCGCGCATGCCTGATCCCAGCAAGCGCCTGTCGCCCGACTGGGCCGACTTTGTCGCGCATGGCGGCAACGTGCTGCTGCATGCCGACTACGCAGTGAGCGCGCAATGGCTGGCAACGCTCGAAGCCGGCCGCGCTGATCTCACTCGCGATCGACGTGCCTTTACGGAGATCAGGAACTACAACCCGCTCACCGGCCGGGGCACGCTCGCCGGCAATCGCCAGAGCGCCGCCAGCTGGAACAACCAGAATCTGCGCGCCGAACTGTTCGGCAGCTTCGCCACCGGCGCGGTGGGGCATGAACTGACCATTGGCGCGGCGCAGACCAAGTCGAACCAGGACCAGACCGTAACCGGCCAGTTCACCGGCGCGCAGAATCTCTACGATCCGATCACGGTACCGTGGCTGCCGGTCACCAAGACCACCGTCACGCCCGCCTTGAACGCGGTGGACCGCGGTCTGTACGTCACCGACCGCATGAGCTTCTCCGAGCATTGGCAGACCATTCTCGGCGCGCGCTATACCCGCTACACCAGCGACCAGGGCAGCAATCACTACAAGGCGAGCAAGACCACGCCGCTCGCCGCGCTGATCTACAAGTTCAACCCGCGCCTGATGGCTTACGCCTCGTATGCCACTGGCATCGAACAGGGCGACCGCGCGCCGAATACCGCGATCAACGTCAACGAGGCCCTGCCCCCGTCGATCAGCAAGCAGAAGGAAGTCGGCCTGCGCTGGCAGCCCAGCGATCGGCTGCTGCTTTCCAGTGCCGTGTTCGATATCGATCGCGCAGCCAGCTACGTCAATGACAGCGGCCTGTTCGTGCAGAGCGGCCGCCTGCGCTACCGTGGCATCGAACTGAATGCGCAAGGCCAGCTATCGCATGACTGGTCGCTGCAGTTCTCCACGCAGTATCTGCAGGCGCGCTTCCGCGACATCAGCACCGCGCTGGAAGACAAGACACCGGAAAACACGCCCGCCGTCACTGCCAGCCTGTTCGCCGAATACGCCGTGCCGGTTGTGCCTGGCCTTGCGCTCAACGGCGGCCTCTACTTCACCGGACGCCGACCGCTGAACAACGCCAACCAGGGCTACATCGACAATTACACGCTAGTTGGCCTGGGCGCGCGCTACGCCACGCAGATGCTCGGCAAGCGAGTGCTGTGGCAGCTCAACGTCGAAAACGCTACGGACAAGCGCTACTGGGCGGCTACCGGCAATAACCGGCTCGCCATGGGGTTGCCGCGCACGGCCAAGCTGACTGTGAAGATCGACCTGTGAGGACTTGGACCATGACCGCTTCTTTCCTGCGCAGCATTGCTGCCCTCGCCCTGCTCTGCTTGTGTGTCGTATCGGCACAAGCTGTGGCCGCCAGCCACGGCAAGAACGTGTTGCTAGTGGTGCGCAAGGACGGCAAGAGCCTCGCCTACGATCAGAAGATCGAACAGCATCTGGCGGCACGCGGCTTCACCGTCACGCTGTATGACCAGTATCAGCCGGCCGCCAAGGCCAAGGATTTCGATCTGGTGGTGCTCTCCTCCACAGTGCGTTCGCGCGACCTGCTCGGTGCGTACCGCGATACGCCGGTGCCGTTGGTGACCTGGGAAAGCGATCTGCTCGACGACATGGGCATGAGCGGCAAACATCCCGACACCGACTTCGGCAAGACCGACAAGCAACACGCCCTATGGCTAGTCAATGCCCCACACCCACTGGCGGCCGGTTTGCCGGCCGGCATCGTCAACGTGTACGTGAAGAATGCCCCGATGAACTGGGGCAAGCCCGGACTGGGCGCCAGCATCATCGCCACGCTGGCCGGCGAACCCGAGAAAGTTGCCATCTTCGGCTACGAGAAAGGCGCCACGATGGACTACGAAACGCTGGCGCCCGCGCGGCGGGTGATGTTCTTTCTCGACAACGAGACCTTCGACAACCTCACGCCCGAAGGCTACAAGTTGTTCGATGCAGCGATCGACTGGGCGCTGGCGCGCTGAGCCTCGCTCAGCGCTTTAAGCAGTAGCTCGCGACCGGTATTCCCGCAGCACTTGATCCATCACCCAACTGGTACGCGCACCCGTTTCGGCGGTGGACGGACAGGCACCGGCCTGGCCAGTAAGTTCGGCGACGATGGTCTCGATCAGCGGCTGCTGGATATGCCGTGGGTTCTCGACATGGAACTCCCTGCTGCCGTCCGCGTTCTCCACGCGGATCGCACCGTCGCCGAACGTGGCGAAACTGATCCGCCCCCGATCGCCCACCACTTCGATGCAGTCGTGATGCTTGAAGCTATCGAAATTCCACAGACCCGTGCCGAGCACGCCGTTGCCGAAAGCAAACGACATAGCCACGGTATCCTCCGGCGGATACGCCTTGAGCTGATTGCTCGCATGACCGGTCACCGACACGATCGGTCCGAACAGCCAGTCGAGGATATCCAGCGTGTGGCAGCCGATATCCATGAACACGCCACCGCCGGAAATCTCGGGAACGACGTGCCACGGCAAATTGTTCCTGTCGTGATAACGCGGATGGTGCGGCTCATACAGCACGGTGTTGACGATACGTGGCGTGCCGATCACCTTCGACTCGAACAGCAGCTCGCGCACCTTGTGGAAGCGCGGCAGCATGCGGCGGTAATACGCTACGAACACTGGCACCTTCGCCTCGCGTCCGGCGCGGATGATCGCCTCGCATTCGGCGTGGTCCATCGCCATCGGCTTTTCCACATACACCGGCTTGCCCGCGGCGATGCTCATCAGCGCGTACTGCTTGTGGGTGGAAGGCGGTGTCGCAACGTAGACGGCGTCCACATCCGGATCGGCGATCAGCAAGGCAGCATCGTCATACCACTTCGGTACGCCGTGGCGCTGCGCGTAATCGCGCGCCTTGTCGCCATCGCGGCGCATCACCGCCACCAGCGCGGAATGCGGTGCCTTCTGGAAGCCCGGGCCGCTCTTCAGCTCGGTAACGTTGCCGCAGCCGATGATGCCCCAGCGAATGGTTTTCGCGTTGCTCATTTGATGACGAATTCCTTGCTGATGAACTGCTGGTGCCAGGCATGGTACTGGTCGACTTGCGGATGACGCTCGCGCTCGGCGATATGCGCCTCTAGCGCAGCGCGCACATCCGGCGCCAGACCGCCGAGATATTCCGGTGTGTACTCACGGTGATCGAGCACGCCAAAGTGGCAGGTTGGCTCGTACTGGCTGGAGTGGAAACCGAGATGGATGGTGATGCGCCGTTCCGCGAGGACACCGGCGTAGCCGCGATGCACCGCGTAGTTGTTGTAGAACACCGCCTGTCCCGGCTGCAGCAGCAGCTGGCGACCTTCATCCAGCTCCGGCTGCGCATCCACCGGTGCGATACGTAGATCATTGCCAAAGATGTGCTGCTCGGCCTCGTTGAGCGGGCGCCGATGACTGCCCGGCACGATCCACAGACAGGGATCGAGCGTCAGCGAGATGTTCGCCTGCACGTAGTTGTAGTGGTAGTCGGCACTGAACCAGTGCGGGTCGATTTGCTCGTCCGGCACCTGCATCAGGTCGCGGTGCCACCCCTGGCGATAGTCGACACCGGCATCCGCGTAGAACAGTGAGGCACCGTCGATGATGATGCCGTCGCCGAGCAGATCGGCAGCCATGTCCCGGATGGCCGGCTGGCAGATGATGTCCTGCACCGCGCGGACATCTTTGCCCGGCTGCAGGAATTGCAGATTCATCATCTTGCCGTGTTCGCCGCGCTCGCGGCGTGCCGTCTCGACGGCGTCCACATATCGCGCGATATCGCCGGCATCCAATACCTGGCGGATCACATAACCCTGGGTCCGGAACTGCTCCAGCTCCGTCTTGGCAAGCATGTCGGTCCCCTATGCCTGGTTGTCTAAACTTTGTTGTCGCGGGCCATCGGCGCGGGACGCAGCCGCAGCCGGATATCCGATCCCAGCATACGCTGGTCGAGCAGCTGCAGATTCCAGCGTTCGCTCATGTCACTCAGTGCGGGCAGCTGCAGCAACGGACGCCCTTGGTCGCCCAGCAGCAGAGGTGCCACATAGATCAGCAGCTCGTCCGCGAGACCGGCCGCCACCAACGCACCGCAAAGCGTCGCGCCGGCTTCCACGTGCACCTCGTTGCAGCCGCGTTCGGCAAGCAGGCGGAGTACCGCCGCTAGATCCAGTTGGCCGTTCTTTTCTGCCACCGCCGTGTACTGGACGTTGTCGGCCTGCGTCAGCGCCTTCGCGCCTTCAGCGTGCAGCACCAGGGTGGGCGCGTCGCCGTCGAAAACGTGGCTCACCACAGGCGTGCGTAGCTGGCGATCCAGCACCACGCGCAGCGGCGGAGCGAATGCCTCGTCGTTCGGTAGACGCACGGTCAGATGCGGGTTATCCGCCAACACCGTGCCACTGCCTGTAAGGATCGCGGAACAGCGCGCACGCCAGCGCTGCACGTCCGCACGCGCGGCCTCACCGGTGATCCACTTCGAGGTGCCGTCCGCCAATGCGGTGCGCCCATCCAGACTCATCGCCAGCTTCACGCGCAGCCACGGACGGCCGCGCTCGATGCGGCTGAAGAAACCGATATTGAGTTCGCGCCCGGCCTCGCGCATCAGGCCCGAGTCAACGGTAATGCCGGCGTCGCGGAGTTTGCCGATACCGCGTCCCGCCACTTGCGGAAAAGGATCTTCGGTCGCGATCACCACACGGGACACACCCGCGGCGATCAGCGCATCCGCGCACGGCGGCGTGCGTCCGTGATGCGCGCAGGGTTCCAGCGTCACATAGGCCGTCGCACCGCGCGCACGTTCGCCCGCCGCGCGCAATGCGAACACTTCCGCATGCGGCTCACCGGCGCGCTGGTGCCAGCCCTCACCCACCGCTTCTTCGCCATGCGCGATAACGCAACCGACACGCGGATTTGGTTGGGTGGTGAACAGGCCGCGTTCGGCCAGGCGCAAGGCCTGCGCCATGTGCTGATGATCGAGAACGCTGAAATGGGAGATCGTCATGCGGGCATTCTCGCAGAACGCGTGGCCCGCGGAAAAACGTCAGCCTTTCTTACTGCGCTTGATGCCGCCTTCGCCGAGCAGCGACAGCTGCAGGTTCTCGAGGCCCGGCAGATCGCGCTCGAGCTTCTCGATTTCCTCGCGGAACGCCTGCACGTCCTCGAACTTGCGGTAGACCGAGGCGAAGCGCACATAAGCGACCTGGTCGAGCTTCTTCAGTTCGCGCATCACCAATTCGCCGATCTGGCGCGACGGCACTTCGCGATCGCCGCTCTTGCGCAGGTCGTTGATGATGGTGCGCACGGAGACATCCACCGCATCGCTCGCTACCGGCCGCTTCTGCAAGGCGCGCTCGAAACTCACGCGCAGCTTGCGCTCGTCAAAACTCTCGCGCCGTTCACCGCTCTTTACGATCGCCGGCAGCTTTAACTCTGCCGTCTCGAAGGTATTGAAGCGCTCGCCGCATTGCGGACACTCGCGACGACGGCGCACGGTGGCGCCGTCCTCGGCAAGGCGTGAATCGATCACGCGCGTGTCTTCATGCTGGCAGAAGGGGCAATGCATGGTGGGCGACTAGAAGCCTGTCAGCCGTAGACCGGGAATTTCTTGCACTGCACCGTGACCTTCTCGCGCACCTTGGCGAGTACCGACTCATCGGCCGGCGCATCGAGTACGTCGCAGATCCACTGGGTCAGTTCCACCGTGTCGGCCTCTTTATAGCCGCGAGTGGTGATGGCCGGGGTACCGACGCGCAGGCCGGAGGTGACGAAGGGCTTGCGCGGGTCGTTCGGCACGGCGTTCTTGTTGACGGTGATGTGCGCCTTACCCAGCGCCTCTTCCGCGTCCTTGCCGGTCACGTCGCGGCCGATCATATCGACCAGCATCAGGTGATTCTCGGTGCCGCCGGAGACGATCTTGTAGCCGCGTTCGATGAAGGTCTTGGCCATCGCCTTGGCGTTCTTCACCACTTGTGTCTGGTACTCCTTGAACGACGGCTCCAGCGCTTCCTTGAACGCCACGGCCTTGGCCGCGATCACGTGCATCAGCGGGCCGCCCTGGATACCGGGGAACACGATCGACTGCAGCTTCTTCTCAATCTCTTCGCCGGCATCCTTGGCGACGATGATCCCGCCGCGCGGGCCGCGCAGGGTCTTGTGCGTGGTCGAGGTGACGACATGTGCGTGCGGCACCGGATTCGGATACACACCCGCGGCGATCAGGCCGGCGACGTGCGCCATATCCACGAACAGATAGGCACCAACCTTGTCGGCGATGGCGCGGAAGCGCGCCCAGTCCATCACTTGCGAGTAGGCGCTGAAACCCGCCACGATCATCTTCGGCTTGTGCTCCAGCGCAAGGCGCTCGACTTCGTCGTAGTCGACCAGGCCCTGGTCGTTCACGCCGTACTGGATCGCGTTGAACAGCTTGCCGGAGATGTTGACCTTGGCGCCGTGGGTCAGGTGGCCGCCGTGCGCCAGGCTCATGCCGAGGATGGTGTCGCCCGGAGTCAGCAGCGCGAAGTACACCGCTTGATTGGCCTGCGAGCCGGAATGCGGCTGCACATTGGCGTAGGTGGCGCCGAACAGCTGCTTGAGGCGGTCGATGGCGAGCTTCTCGGCCACGTCCACGTATTCGCAGCCGCCGTAGTAGCGCTTGCCCGGATAACCCTCGGCGTACTTGTTGGTGAGCACGCTGCCCTGCGCTTCCATCACGCGCGGGCTGGCGTAGTTCTCCGAAGCAATGAGTTCGACGTGGTCTTCCTGACGGCGCGCTTCATCGGCCATGGCCTGGGCCAGTTCAGCGTCGTAACCGGCGATCGTCTCGTTCTTCGGGAACATTCGGGCCTCGTCGTGGCAAGCGGGGGAAAGACTCCGGAGTGTAACGGTCATGGGCTATGGCCGGCCACCGGCGGGGCTCTTGTCCGCACATTGCGTACAATGTACCGTACATTGCACGCAACCTGGCCGCGAAGGGGACATAGCTCATGGGGATTCGTTTTCCACGCGCTGAAAAGCGCCTCGCCGCGCACTCGCGATGGCTCGCCGCGCTGCTGTGGCTGCTGCCGCTGGCGCTTTCAGCCCAATCCGCGACCGGCGTGGGCATGGTGTCCATCCGCATTCCCGATCCGGTGAGTGGCGGGCAAACCGATGGCTATGTGTTCTATCCGTCTTCGCAACCGGTCCACGGTGCCACTGCGATCGGGCCCTACGAAGTCGCCGCCGTACCGGATGCTCCGGCGCTCCCCGGCACCAGGCCGCTGGTGGTGATCTCCCATGGCAACGGCGGCAGCCGCCTCGGCCATCACGACCTCGCAACCTACCTGGCCAGCCACGGCTTCATCGTGGCAACGCTCAATCACCCCAAGGACGATTTCCAGGACACCAGCGGCGTGGGGCATGCCGAAGTACTCGCCGGCCGACCGCTGCAGGTCAAATCCACCATCACCACCCTGCTCGCCGATCCGCACTGGAAGAACCTGATCGACCCGGAGCGTATCGGCGTCGCCGGTTTCTCGGCGGGCGGGTATACGAGCTTGATGCTGCTCGGCGCGCGCCCGAAGTTCGAACGCTTCATCGACTTTTGCGATCAGCATCCGGAGGTCAAGGACGTCTGCGGTACGCGCGCCAAACTGGAAGCCGAGATGGCCAAACAAGGCCGGACCATCAGGGATTACCTCGCCGACGTGCAGAACGACATGGGCCACTGGGGCGACACCGCTGATCCGCGCGTGAAAGCCGCCTTCGTCATGGCGCCGCTCAGCCTGGTGTTCGATGAAGCAGGTCTCGCCCCGATACACGCACCGATGTTCCTGTACTACGGCCAGAACGATCACGTGCTGCCGCCAGCGGATAACGCGAAACACATCCGGCCTTTGCTCAAGAACCTGATGGCCGTGAAAGAAGTGCCGAAAGCGGACCACTGGGTTTTCATCGCACCTTGCTCAACGGCACTCGCGAAAGAAGCCCCCACTATCTGCACCGATCCGGCAGGCGTGGACCGCGCCAAAGTTCACGCGCAGATCAACGCCGATGCCCTGGCCTTCTTCCGCAAGACGCTCAAGCTGCCCGGCCACTAAGGAAACCCCACGTGCCCAAAGCCCTTCGCGAAGACGAAACCGAAGCTTTCCGCGCGCGCATCTGCGAAGCCGCCGCGCGCCTCTACGTGGAGGAAGGCCCGGCCGCGGTCACCATGCGCCGCATCGCCAGCGAACTGGGCTGCGGCACGATGACGCCGTACCGCTACTTCGGTAACAAAGACGACATCATCACCGCCGTGCGTACACGTGGCCTGCATGAGTTTTCCGCCGCACTGGAACGGGCGCTCGCATCGCCGGGCGACGGCCGTGCACGTAGCCGCGCGGTGCGCGATGCCTATATCGCTTTCGCCCGCGCCAACACCGCCACCTACCGGCTGATGTTCGAATTCCCCGAACAGAACCGCGCCAACCCCGCGTATCGCGAGGCGCACGAACGGATGTGGCAGACCATCGCCGCGCATGTCGATGTGATGGTTGCCGAAGGCGTGGTCGAGGCCGAGGCGCCCATCCTCGGCCATCAGATCTGGGCCGCCCTGCACGGCGCCGTGATGCTGGAAATCGCGGGTCTGTTGCCGCCCGGTTACGACGCCGCCTCGCTGCATACGCGCACCGCTGGCACTCTGTTCGATGCGGCGCGTCCGAAGCCCGATCGCGACTGAGGCAGTTGGCTTCCGCCATGCCGGAAGCGCACCATGCGCATTCCCTTTCGGTGGAGCGCTTCCCATGAAGTTCCGCACCCTCGGCAGGCACAACCTGCATGTCTCCGCGCTCGGCCTTGGCTGCATGGGCATGTCCGACATGTATGGCGCCACCGACCGCAGCGAAAGCATCGCTACGATCCACGCCGCACTCGACGCTGGCATCAACCTGCTCGATACCGGCGACTTCTACGGTATGGGCCATAACGAAATGCTGTTGGGTGAAGCGCTGGCTGGGCGCTCACGCGACAGCTATCTGCTCAGCGTGAAATTCGGCGCGCAACGCGGCCCCGGCGGCGAATGGCTCGGCTACGACGCCCGCCCCGCCGCCGTCAAAGCCGCCCTCGCCTACTCCCTCAAGCGCCTGCGCACCGACTACGTCGACATCTACCGCCCCGCGCGACTCGACCCCAACGTGCCCATCGAAGACACCGTCGGTGCCATCGCCGACCTGGTCAAAGCCGGCTACGTGCGCCACCTCGGCCTGTCTGAAATGGGCGTCGACACCATCCGCCGCGCCTCCAGCGTGCTACCCGTCGTCGACCTGCAGATCGAATACTCGCTGATCTCGCGCAGCATCGAACAAGCCATCCTTCCCGCCTGCCGCGAACTCGGCACCGGCATCACCGCCTACGGCGTCCTCTCACGCGGCCTCATCAGCGGTCACTGGTCAAAAGACCGCAGCACCGATGCCCGCGATTTCCGCACCCACAGCCCCCGCTTCCAGGGCAACAACCTCAATCACAACCTGGCCTTGGTCGATCTCCTGCGCGAACTGGCCGAGGCGCGTGGTGTCAGCGTGGCGCAGCTGGCCATCGCCTGGGTGTTGGCGCGTGGAGAAGACATCGTGCCCCTGGTCGGTGCACGCACACGCTCACGCCTGACTGAAGCCCTGGGCGCACTCGACATCACCCTCGGTATGGAAGATCTCGCCACCATTGAACGCGCCATCCCATCCGGCGCGGCAGCCGGCGATCGCTATAGCGCACAGGGCATGGCATCGCTGGACAGCGAGCGCTAAAGGCAGATGGCATCAGCCACCTGTGCCGCCTCGCCGCCTCGCCACTGCCGACACCATCACATAGCTGATGATCATCAGCAGCAACCACGCCCCCAGCTTGCCCACCGGCACCATGCTCCAGCCGTGCCGCTGCGCGGGATAGCGCCAGGCGGAGGTGAACGTACCGATGTTCTCCGCCAGCCAGATGAAACCCGCCACCAGCACGAAGCCGAGCAACAACGGCATCCGGCGATACGTGTCGCGCACCCGGAAGAAGATCCAGGTCCGGCCGAACAGGACCACCACCGCGGCAAACAGCAAAAAGCGGGCATCCGGCAGGTAGTGGTGTGCAAAGAAATTGAGATAGATCGCCAGCGCCAGCCACACCGTCGCGCCGAACGACGGGTGGCGTACGAAGCGGAACCCGAACAGGCGCCAAGCCCTCGCGATGTAACTACCGACCGAAGCGTACATAAAGCCGGTGAACAACGGCACGCCGCCGACGCGCAGCACCGACGCCTCGGGATACGTCCATGAACCCACCGCTGTCTTGAACACCTCCATCGCTGTGCCAACCAGATGGAACAACAGGATGAGCCAGGCCTCCTCACAGCTCTCCAACCGGAGCGCCAGCAGCACCACCTGGATCCCCAACGCGGCCAGCGTCAGAAAGTCGTAGCGGGCCAGCCACGCATCCCCCGGGTAGAAAGCCCAGGTCACAACCAGCAGGGCCACCATGCAGCCGCCGAAAAGGCAGGCGGAAGCTTGCTTCACCCCGAAGCAGACAAATTCGTGAAGCGCCACGGCCCAACGGCCGCGCCGCGCCGCCAGCCCCGCCGCCCGTGCGTCCAGCCGCGCCACTCCGCGTATCAATGGCCCATCCGTCCCCAGTCGCTCCATGCCACGCGCTCCGTCCATCACAGGAACCGCAAGCATGGGGGGCGGGCATGGCGCACCAGCAACGGAATAGGGCGACAAGAGGGCGGCAGCCGAAAAAAACCGGGCACGACGCCGCAAGATAGTCCCGGCCTGTCACCGAGACGATCCGCCAACCCGCTATAATGCGCGGTTTGATACCCACGCCCAGCGCATTGCCCGCCTTCCGGGCCAGCGCCGCGCACGCCTCCGGAGGCTCCATGAGCTCGCAGTACATCTACACCATGAACGGGGTCAGCAAGATCGTTCCCCCGAAGCGCCAGATCATCAAGGACATCTCGCTCAGCTTCTTCCCCGGCGCCAAGATCGGCCTGCTGGGCCTGAACGGCGCGGGTAAGTCCACGGTGCTGAAGATCATGGCCGGCGTGGATACCGATTTTCAGGGTGAGGCCCGCCCGCAGCCGGGCATCAAGGTCGGCTATCTGGCGCAGGAGCCGCAGCTGGATCCGGAAAAGACCGTGCGCGAAGCAGTCGAGGAAGGCGTCTCCGTCATTCTCGATGCGCAGAAGCGCCTGGAAGAGGTCTATGCCGCCTATGCCGAAGAAGGCGCGGACTTCGACAAGCTGGCCAAGGAGCAGGAGCAGCTGGAAAGCATCCTCGCCGTGAACGACGCCCATGCACTGGAGCGTCAGCTGGAAGTGGCCGCCGACGCGCTGCGCCTGCCGCCGTGGGACGCCAAGATCGGGCCGCTGTCGGGTGGTGAGAAGCGCCGCGTGGCGCTGTGCCGCCTGCTGCTGTCCAAGCCGGACATGCTGCTGCTCGACGAGCCCACCAACCACTTGGACGCGGAGTCGGTGGATTGGCTGGAGCAGTTCCTGCAGAACTACCCTGGCACCGTGGTGGCGGTGACCCATGACCGCTACTTCCTTGAGCACGCTGCCGAGTGGATCCTCGAACTCGATCGCGGCCGCGGCATTCCGTGGAAGGGCAACTACACCGATTGGCTGGAGCAGAAGAGCGAGCGCCTGGCCCGTGAAGAAGCCGCCGAGAAGGGTCGCCAGAAAGCCCTCGCACGCGAGCTGGAGTGGGTACGTTCGGCTGCCAAGGGGCGTCAGTCCAAGGGCAAGGCGCGTATCAACCGCTTCGAGGAACTGAACTCGGTCGAGTACCAGAAGCGCAACGAAACCAACGAACTCTACATTCCGCCGGGCGAGCGCCTGGGCCAGGAAGTGATCGAGTTCAAGAACGTGTCCAAGCAGTTCGGTGATCGCCTGCTGATCGACGACGTCTCGTTCAAGGTGCCGCCGGGCGCCATCGTCGGCGTGATCGGCCCGAACGGCGCCGGCAAGTCCACCCTGTTCAAGCTGATCACCGGCCAGGAAAAGGCCGACTCGGGCGAGGTCAAGCTCGGCCACACCGTGCAGCTGGCCTATGTGGACCAGTCGCGCGACAGCCTCGATCCGAACAAGAACGTGTGGCAGGAAATCTCGGACGGCGCCGACATCATCACCATCGGCAAGTACGAGCTGCAGTCGCGCGCGTATATCGGCCGCTTCAACTTCAAGGGCACCGACCAGCAGAAGATGGTTGGCAGCCTGTCGGGCGGTGAGCGTGGTCGACTGCATCTGGCCAAGACCCTGATGCAGGGCGGCAACGTGCTGCTGCTTGACGAGCCGTCCAACGATCTGGACGTCGAAACGCTGCGCGCGCTGGAAGACGCCATGCTGGAATTCCCCGGCTGTGCGATGGTGATCTCGCATGACCGCTGGTTCCTCGACCGCATCGCCACGCACATCATCGCGTTCGAAGGCGACTCGCACGTCGAGTTCTTCCCCGGCAACTACAACGAGTACGAAGCGGACAAGAAGCGCCGCCTGGGCGACGAGGCCGCCAGGCCGCATCGCGTGAAGTACAAGAAGCTGGCGTAACACCATTGAGACAACGTCATTCCGGCGCAAGCCGGAATGACGAACGCAAAGATCACCGGAGACCACGATGCACTTCATGCAATCACTGCAACAGGCATGGATCCGCAACAACTCACTGGTCTGCGTCGGTCTCGATCCAGAACCCGCGAAATTCCCGGCGCACCTGCAAGGGCGCCCGGACGCTGTTTTCGAATTTTGCAGCGCCATCGTCGACGCCACTGCCGACCTGGTCTGTACCTACAAGCCGCAGATCGCGCACTTCGCCGCGCTGCGTGCGGAAGATGCGCTCGAGCGCCTGATCACGCATATCCACACCAAGCATCCGAACGTGCCGGTGATCCTCGACGCGAAACGCGGCGATATCGGCAGTACGGCGCAGCATTACATCACGGAAGCCTTCGATCGTTTCGGCGCCGATGCGGTGACGCTCAATCCGTACCTCGGCCGCGACTCCGTGCAGCCATTCCTTGATCGCGCCGACAAAGGCGTGATCCTGCTTTGCCATACCTCCAACCCCGGCGCCGCTGACCTGCAGGATCTGGACGTCGGCGGCAAACCGCTCTACCAGCACGTTGCGCAGATCGTCGCGCGCGACTGGAACACCCACGGCAACTGCGCCCTGGTCACCGGCGCCACCTGGCCGGAGCAGCTGGCCGAAGTGCGCGCGCTGGTTGGCGATGTGCCGCTGCTGGTGCCAGGCATCGGCGCCCAGGGCGGCGACGTGGGAGCCGTGGTACGCAACGGCCGCACGGCCAGCGGCACTGGCCTGATGATCAGCTCCTCGCGCGCCATTCTGTACGCGGGCAACGGCGAAGACTTCGCCCAGGCCGCGCGCAAGGCCACGCTGGAACTGCGCGACACCATCAACCGCTATCGCTGAGCGGTACTTTCCGGGCAGCCACACACGCGGCATAGTCGTGGCTCGCATCCGGATGGTGTGCTCATGCAAGAAGCCGACGAAAGCCGCATCGATCTTCGCCGCCGGCGCCTGTTGCAGACAGCGGGCTTTTCATTGGGCGCCATTGCCTGCGGCGTCCTGCCGACAACGCTGCGCGCCGCCCCGGCTTCCCGCTCGCGCCTGATCCTGCTCGGCACCGCCGGTGGGCCGACACCGAAACCCGATCGTTCCGCACCTGCGCAGGCTATTGTGATCGATGGCGTGATCTACGTGATCGATTGCGGCAATGGCGTCGCGCGCCAGATGGTAAAGGCCGGACTGGACCTCGGCGCAATCCGCCAGGTCTTCATCACCCATCAGCATTCCGACCACAACGCCGACTACGGCAATCTGTTGTGGCTGGCCTGGGCCGCGAAGCTGCATACGCGTGTGGATACGTGGGGGCCGCCGCCGCTGAGCGAGATGACGCGTCAGTTCCTGGCGATGAACGACTACGACATCCGCACTCGCATCTCCGATGAAGGTCGACCGCCGCTCGCGCCATTGATCGTGCCGCACGACATCACACAAGGCGGTGTGGTGATGCAGGACGAGCGGGTCAAGGTGACGGCCGCGCTGGTCGAACACCCGCCCGTCACACCGGCCTTCGCCTATCGCTTCGACTGCCCGGACCGCTCTATCGTGATCTCCGGCGATACACGCCCTTCAGAACACCTGATCAAGCTCGCTCATGGTGCCGATGTGCTGGTGCATGAAGTGATGTATCTGCCCGCGCTGGAGAAGCTGATCGCCACCGAGCCGAATGCCGCCCGCCTGCGCGAACACCTGCTGGCCAGTCACACCACGACCGAACAGGTGGGCCGCATCGCGACCGAAGCCGGTGTGAAAACCCTCGTGCTCTCGCATTTCGTGCCGGGCGGTTATCCGCCCATAACGGACGAGGTATGGCGCGATGCCGTTGCCCCGCATTTCAAGGGACGCCTGATCGTGGGCCACGACTTGCTGGAAATCTGACGCCCCTATCGCACCTCAATCCATCAATACCCCGATGGGGGCTGCCTCACTTCTTCCCGACACCGCCCAACGCGCGCGCAGCCATCGCTCGCACGGCACAGACACAAAGCGCTCTACCGCCACGCCGAGCAGCCAGCACAATGGCACCGCCGGCAAGTACCACAGCCAGCCCATGCGCATATCGCCGCCAAGCGCGTGAAACAACCGCACCACCGCGTACACCACGAACATATGGGTGAGGTAGATCTCGTAACTCAGCCGTCCCCAGCGGCGTAGCCAGCCGAAGCCCGGCAAGGGATGCGATATCCCCTCGCGCACCCGCAACTGGCAGGCGATCAACACACAGACGGCTGAAAAAGTGAGCAGCAACATCACACCGTCCTGTAAAAGCGGCCAGAACCAGGGCATGCCGATAAAAATCCCCACCAGTCCACATGTTCCCACCCATTGCAGGACATGCACGGCCCAGCGCGGCGCACGCCAATGCGCGACCAGCACCGCGCCGAGCACGCCCATGGCGATGGCCGCCATGCCGGGCAGATAGGCCTTCTCCTTCCAGATCTCATTGCCCTCGATCGCGGCCAGTGTCCACGGCAGGCTCATGGCAAAAAGCAGCAGCACCGGCATCAGCAGCCAGCTACGCCGCAGCAGCAGGCATGCCAGCGGAAAACCGAGATAGAACATCTCTTCGATCGATAGCGACCACAACACGTCCCAGTTGCCTGGCAGATAACCTGTCTGCCCTTCGTACCAGTTCAAGTGCAAGCCCAGCGCAGCAAGGATGGCGCGTGGCAGCGACTGCCCTTCGCCTTTGATGGTGTAGTCCTGCACGCCCAACAGATGAAGCACGCTCAGCACACCAATCAGTGCCAGCAGGCACGGCACGATGCGCGCGAAGCGACGCGCATAGAACGCTTTCATGTCGATCTGATCCAGACTGCCCCACCGTCGCAGGGCGTTACCCGCGATCAGGAAGCCTGAAATTACGAAGAACACGAACACTGCTTCGTAACCGTTGAAGTTGAGTGCACTCAACAAACGCGTCGGAAACACATCGGCCAACGCCGTTTTCTTCAGCGGTATGCGCAGGCCGAGGTGATGCAGCACCACCAGCAGAATGGCGATGCCGCGCAGCAGATCGATGCCGGGATTGCGCCCAGCGGGTTCAGGCCGCAAAAGCTTTGACGATGGCATCGGGCGATTTGCGCAGCAGGGTTTCGTTGAAGGTCAGCGCCACGCGCCCCTCGTGTAGATCGCCAATCATGACGTCCGCCTTGCGCAGGCGCTCCGCCAGACCTTGCCGGCGCCCTTCGGCCACCTGCAGGAAATGGATGTTGGTGCCCTGCTCCACCCGCTGCACTGTATAGCCGTCCAGAGTCGCCAGTCCGGCCAGCACGCGGTCGCCCGCTGCGCGCACCTTGGCGAAGCGCTGCTCGAAACCGTCGAGACTATCCATCGCGAGCAATGCGGACTGCCAGCCGTGGAAGATGGTGCCGCCAAAGATATGCCGCGTATCGCGCGCCTTGGCCATGGTCGCTTTGTTGCCCGCCAGGATCGCACCGAACGGCGCATCCAGATACTTGTAGAGCGACACATAGACCGTATCGAACGGCGCCGCGTACTTCGCCGCGCTGAAGCCATCGGCGCCACTGTTGAGCAACAGGCGCGCGCCGTCCAGATGCATGCCGATGCCTTTGACACGCGCGCGCTCGGCGATCGCCTGCACCGTCTCGAACGGCACCATCGCGCCGTCGGCGCGGCGCACCGGACTCTCCAGTGAAATCGCGCCGATCGGCAGTGGATAGGCCGCTTTCTCGGAAACCGTGATCGCTGCGTCCACTTCGGCCAGCGTCGGCGCGGCGCGGCCCGGCGCCAGCGGCACCAGATTGATCGCACTCAGCGTGGTGACCGCATCGCTCTCGTCGCAGTACACATGGCTTTCCTGTTGCACCAGCGCACGCCGCTTCTCCCCACACAGCAAACGCAGCGCCACCTGGTTGGCCAGGGTACCGGTGGACAGGAAGGCGGCGTCCTCCTTGCCTAGCAACTTCGCGAAACGCTGCTCAAGCTCTTCCACCGCCCCGCCGCGAAGATAGAAATCGCTGGCCTTGTCGCGCTTCTGCAAAATCGTATCCAGCCGCGCCAGCACATCGCGCCCGTAATGGGGCACGTTGTCGCCCTGCAGGATCACGGCCCGGTTAATGCTCTGCGGGTCTTGCGGACTCTTGGGCGAACCGGCCGCGAATGCCGCCGGCATCGCGCCAGACCACAGCGCGGTAGCCGCGCCCACACTCAACGATGACCGGAGAAAATCGCGACGATCCATTAGTGCCTCCGCTGGATGGGCTTGCGTGTCCGGCTTCGACGCCGGGCTCCGGAGCGGAACCCTAGCACTCAGCGACGCGCCGCCTATCGGCCGGAGGTCATGGGGCCGCTGGCAAATCCATGATCATCTGCCGCGCCAGTCCTTCGTAGTTGTAGTCGAAGTGATGATCGCCCGGCTTCTGGTACACCTTTATCCAGGCCGGCAGACCCTGCTCGGCGCAGATGGTGTCGTCTTCGTCATCCTTGCCGTAGTAGCACACCACTGGCGGCTTGCCCTGCAGGGCGAGTAGCGGCGGATGGGCGTCGTAGTGCTTCACCGGATTGAGCCACTGGAAGAAGTCCTGCGTGTAGGTCTTCCACCAGCCCTCCCGCATATAGCCTTCCATTTCAATCTCGAAGTTGACGTCCTTGCTCGGCGACAACAGCACCACCTGCGCTACGCGCGCACGGTTTTCCGGTGAGAGCCGATCGACGACGGACGGCACTACATCGGCGCCGAAGGAGAAGCCGATCAGCCACACACGCTTCTTGCCAAGCTGCGCACCGTACTTGGTGATTATCGCGTCAAGTTCAGCGGCGGAAGCTTCCGGTGAGCGCTCGCGCCAGTAGTACTGCAGCAAGCTGACGCCCAGCACGGGAATGCCATGATCGGCCAGGATGGCGCCGAGCTGCTTGTCGAGATCGCGCCAACCGCCGTCACCGGAATAGAAAATCGCGACCACATCGTCACGACCAGCCAGCGGTTTCACGCCCGCCTTGGCCGGCAGCACGATCAATGATTCTTCCATCGTCGCGTGATGCCACGGCCGCCATACGAACAGGCCTACCACAGCGGCAATCAGGATCAGCACAGCAAGGATCTTTACGATTCGCTTCATCGACGCACCATACCCGAGAGTCCGCCGGAGATGAGGCTGGCGACATTGGCCAGCACCAGCGGCAGGGCGATGCCCCCGGGTACGGCGAGATAACGTGGTTCCCATTCGGGATCGAATTTGTCTTTGTACTTGTGCAAACCGCGGAAGTTGTAGAAGCGCTCGCCGCGACCGAACAGCAACGCACCCAGCCGGCTCCATAGCGGTGCGCTGCGCCGGTTCTGCATACCAGAGAACGGTGCCATGCCCAGGTTGAACCAGCGATAGCCCTGCTGCTTCGACCACTGCATGAGTTCGATAAACAGGAAATCCATGATGCCCGCGGGGCCGTCCGGCAAGTGGCGCATCAGATCGAGCGATGCCTCTTCCTTGCTATCGGTGAGGAACAGATTGGCGAAGGCCACCATCTGCTCGCCCTGCCACACCACCGCCATCGGCGTGCGCGCGAGGTAATACGGATCGAAGCTGCCCAGCGAGAAGCCCTTCTCGCGCACGCCCTTGTCGCGCATCCACGCATCAGAGATCAGCTTGAGCCGTGGCAGCAGCGCCGGCACGGCTTCGGCCGGCACGATCTCCATGCGCAGGCCGTCGCGGGTGAGTTTGTTGACGGTGTTGCGCAAGACCTTCTTCGACTTGCCGTCGAGGTTGAAGGTGTCCAGGCGCACGCGCGCCTCCTCGCCGATCTTGAGCAGGTTCATGCCCACTTCGAGGTAAAGATCGAGGTCTTCGGGGCGCACCTGATAGAACAGCGGCCAGCCTCCGGCGCGCTCGCATTGTTCGCGGAAGGTCCACACCAGCTCGCGGCGCGCTTCGTCGTCCTCGCCCACCGGATCGCCCATGGCGACCCAGCTGCGGCCTTCCACGTCGTACATGATGAAAGCCTTGCCCTCGGTATCGAACAGCAAGGTCTTGTCGCCCATCAAAGCCAGGTGCGCCTGCGCCGAGGAATAGTGCTTGATCAGCGGCAACGCCTTGGCC
Organism: Dyella sp. OK004; assembly: GCF_900114495.1. Classification (GTDB taxonomy): domain Bacteria; phylum Pseudomonadota; class Gammaproteobacteria; order Xanthomonadales; family Rhodanobacteraceae; genus Dyella_D. The sequence goes on from NZ_FOZI01000002.1 coordinate 977,389, forward strand.
AGATCGTCTTCATCTGGCAGACGCAAATCGGGACGCACCGGGCGGATCAGATTGGCCAGCGCAAACAGCATGCCCACCGCCGTCGCACCCACCAGCGCGCGCAAAGCGCGCGGCGCGCCGCCGTGATAAAAACTGAATTCCCACCACAAGTTGGTGCTGTATTCGACGTGCTTGTAGCTGAAAGACACCAGCCAGCCGGCGCAGCCCAACACGGCAAGGATGGCGATGATCCAGCCCACCGAGAAAGTGGCGCTGAACAGTGAAGCGCGGCGGTAGAACAACCGGTGCGCCGGCGCCAACCCCAATGCCAGCAGCGACAGCAGGGTCGCTTCCTCGTAGTCGATGCCCTTGAGCAGCGACAGCACCGCGCCCAGCAGCAGCAAAACGAGAGTCAACACATAGGCCGCATCGAGCCGGCGCTGCAAACCGCGCGCAAGGATCAACAGCAGCATGCCGACCATGCTGGCAAGGAAGTGCGAGAACTCCAGCACCGGCAACGGCAGCACGTGACGCAGGATCTCCATGCGTCCCGGCAGGGCCGACGTGGCACCCGAGAACAACAGCACCGCGCCGGAGACCAGGGTCAGCCCGGCGAAGAACGGCGGCAGCAAACCGGTGAACCACGGCGCAAGCGGCACCTTGCCGGCAAGGCCGCGCGCTTCGCGCCCCAGCACCACGACGGTGGCGGCGCACAGCGGCAGGAAGTAGTAGATCAGGCGATACGCGGCGAGCGCGCCAAGGATCGGCGCTTCAAGACCCTGGTTGCCGGTGGCGCCGAAGCCGGCCAGCATCACCGCCTCGAACACACCCAGGCCGCCGGGCACATGGCTGATCAGGCCGGCGATCTGCGCCAGCACAAAGATCGCCATGAAGTGGCCGAAGCCGGTGTCGACCTCGTTCGGCATCAGCAGGTACAGCACCCACGCCGCCAGGCCCCAGTCCACCGCGCCGGTAAGGATCTGCCGCGCCGCGGTAGCGGTCGACGGCATGCTCAGCCGCCAGCGCCACACATGCAGCGGACGACGCAACAACTTGTTGCCGGTCAGCCATAGCAACGGGATCAAGGTCAGCACGATCGCCACCGGCAGCCGCAGCCCAGCCATCGGCACGTAAGTCGGCACCGGCACCAGCATCAAGGTGATGCCGGTCAGCGCGAGCAGGCCCAGCCAGAAACTGGCGGTGCAATACAGCACCACCTTGGCCACCTCAATCGTGGACAGGCCGGCCTGGATATAGAAGCGATAGCGGATCGAACCGGAGATCAGCAGCGCCATGCCCAGTGCATTGCTGAAGGCGTAGCTGATGAAGGAGATCAGCGTTACTTGCGCGCGCGGCAACTTGCGACCGATGGAAGCCAGGCCGAACCAGTCGTACAGGGTCATCACGCCATAGCTGGCCGCAGTGAACAGCACGGCGAGCACGATGCGGTGGTTTTCGAGTCCGTGGACGTACCGCGTGACTTCGCGATAGCTCACCTGGCTGGCGAGCGAGTGCAACGCCCATAGCGCCAGGCACAGCATGCCCACCGACAACAGCGGGCCGGCGAGCCGGCGCAGCCATACGGCGCTCAGGCCAGGGCGTGCCAGGGCATCTCCCGGATCCGGGGCGTCCGCCCCTTTCTGCTCCACCACTCGACCAAGGCCTCCACAACACGATTCAAGGCATGCGGCGCATGCCGGACACCATCGGCACGATCAGCCGTGACCCTACCGGTCCCGCCCTGCGCCGAAGGGCGCATTAAGCAAGACGGACGGACAGCGGATTGCTGCAACGGTAAAGAATAGCCTGTCGAACCCGCATCCGTTCATAACGACGCAAGTTCGCCCCCTTGCCGGCGTGGGCCGGACGCGCCGCAGTGTACGGCCAGCCCTTTCACGGGAGGTGACACCGGAATGTCAGCGGGCAGGGGCAGCCCTCCCCTGCTTCACGCAGGAGAGGGAGTACGCGTTATCAGGCGCCGCTGCGCCCCTGGCGCGCCACCCAGCGATACAGCACGACCACCAGAGCGGCGAAGGCGGCACCGCCGACCCACTCAGCGGTCGCGGCGAAGCTCTCGCCCACCAGCGCCAGCGGTGCGCCCTTGCCGGAGAAAGCCACGACAGCGGCGATCACTACGCCGATCACGCTCTCGCCCACGAGCAGGCCGGAGGCCAGCAGCACACCCAACTGCTTGGTCGCCTCGGGCTTGGGACCGCGCTCGGCGCGCTTGTCGAAGAACCAGCCGACCACCGAGCCGACCACCACCATCAGCGTGCTCGCGGTGGGCAGATAGATGCCCAGACCCACGGCCAGCGGCGGAATGCGCACGTGCTTGGTGGTGCGCGCCAGCACTTCGTCCACCACGATGATTGCCACACCGATCCAGATGCCGGTGATGATCAAGCCCCAGTCGATATTGTTGGTGATCACACCCTGTGCCAGCGCCGAGATCAGGCCAGCCTGCGGCGCAGGCAGCGCCTTGGGACCAGCGCCGGGCACGCCGGCGAAGCCATAGGCATGGTTGAGCAGGTCCAGCACCGGCGGAATCACCGCTGCGCCGGCGATCACGCCGATCACCAGGGCCACCTGCTGCCGCCATGGCGTGGCGTCCACCAGCTGGCCGGTCTTCAGATCCTGCAGGTTGTTGTTGGCGATGGCCGCCACGGTGAAGACCACCGCCGTGGTGAACAACGCGAACGCCACCAGCGCCTTGCCAGCCTCGGCCGGCACGTAAGGTTTCACGCCCGCCACCAGCAGCAGCGCCGCGCCGATCACCACCAGGATGCCCACGCCCGACAGCGGGCTATTGGACGAACCGATCAGGCCGGCCATGTAGCCGCACACGGTCGACACAAAGAAACCCATCAGCACCACGTAAGCCACACCGCCCACCGCCAGCACGGCCATGTGGTCGCCCAGGCCGCTGGTGTTGGCGAAGTAACCGAGCAGCCAGGCGATCGGCACAAAGCAGACCAGGGTGATCAGGCCGACGATGCCAATCGGGATGTCCTGCTCAGTGCGCGGCAGCGTGTCCGCCTTGCCGGCCTTGCGCACACGCGAAGCGGCTATGGCCGAAGTCAGGCCGCTGATCACCGGTTTCACCAGCTTGGCCAGGGTCCAGATCGCCGAGACACCGATGGAACCAGCACCGACGAAACGCACCTTATGGCTCCAGGTGCCCAGGGCCAGGTCGGCCACCGCACCGGCGGCATCTCCCGCCAGCGCCGAAAAGTGCGGCACGCCCCAACCCCAGCCGATCAGCGCGCCGACCAGCATCGCGATGCCGACCGACAGGCCCACCAGGTGGCCAATCGCGAACAGCGCAAACGAAAGATTGAAGTCGAAGCCGCTGACCGCGCCTTTGTCGCCCACGCGGAAGTAGCTGACCACGTCGGCGGCGAACACCTGGGTCGCCACCACCACCGCGAACACGGCCGAGGTGATCGAGCCCCACAGCACCGCCATCAGGCCGGCCTTGCCCTCTTCCACACTGCCAGCGTGTTCGTCGTCGCTGCTGCCGACCTTCAGCACCTCGGCGCAGGCGATGCCTTCCGGGTACGGCAGGTCGGAGTTGGTCACCAGCGCGCGGCGCAGCGGGATCGAATACATCACGCCGAGCACGCCGCCGAGCGCGCAGACGGCGAATGAGGTCCAGAACGGAAAGCCGGTCCACCACCCGATCATGATCATGCCGGGCAGCACAAAGATGATCGACGACAAGGTGCCCGCCGCCGAAGCGATGGTCTGCACCACGTTGTTTTCCTGGATGGTCGAGTCCTTGAAGCTGCGTAGGATCGCCATCGAGATCACCGCCGCGGGGATCGAGGTGGCGAAGGTGAGACCCGCCTTGAGGCCGAAGAACACATTGGCCGCAGTGAATACGAGGGTGATGATCACACCCAAAATGACGCCGCGCAGCGTCAGCTCCTTGCGCACATCCGCGCCCGTCGCGAGATTGGCGCTCACGAATGCTTACCCGTCATGGTGGATCTCCCCGACCGTTGTTGTTCAAAACCTTCCTAGGTTTGCCACACTTTTGCCTCCGAGCAAAGCGCGGTGCAGCAGAGCCGTGCATTTTCCTATGCTTCCGCCACCCAGCGCGAGGCGACAAAGTCGATGAAGGCGCGCGTGCGGGCGGGCAGCTGTTTACTGGCCGGCCACACGATATGCACTGGCATGCTGGGCAAACCGTAGGGCGCCAGCACCTGCTCCACCAGGCCCTGGTCGATCAGCCCGCGCACCTGCCATAGCGGTGCGAGACCGATACCCAGACCACCGGCGACCGCGGCATTGCACGCGGCGGCATTGTTGGCGCTGAAACGGCCGCTGACTTCCACCGGCAGCGGCTTGCCGTGGCGACGGAAAGTCCAGGTCTGCGCATCTCTGGCGGAACGGCGCAGGACGCATTGATGTTTGGCGAGTTCCGCCGGCTTGCGCGGTCGCCCGTGTGCCGCGAGATAACCCGGCGAAGCGAAAGCGATCTGGTGCAGGCGACCCAACAGGCGCGCCTGCAAGCGGCTGTCCGGCAACTCGCCAAGGCGCACGGCGGCATCCAGGCCGTCGCGCAGCAGGTCGGCATGACCGTCGTCCACCACCAGTTCAATGTCGACATCGGGGTAGCGCTCCATGAAGGCCGCCATCAACGGCATCACATACACCGGCGCGTATTGAGTCGAGCCGCCGATGCGCAGGCTGCCCTCGATTCTCGCGCCGTGTTCGGCGAGTGAGGAGCGCGCCAGGTCGATATCCGCCAGGGCCGTCTTGATGCGCGCATGGAAGGCCAGCCCCGCCGCGCTCGGTTGCGCGCGGCGTGTAGTGCGATGGATCAGCTCCACGCCCAGCTCGCGCTCCAGCGCGGCGAGCACACGGCTCACCGTCTGCAGGGAACAATGCAGATGCCGCGCGGCGGCGCTCAGGTTGCCCTGCTCCACCACAGCAATGAAGACACGGTAATCGTCGATGCTGGCCATACGTCATTCTCACTAGATACGTGATAGTACCTACTTTGAATCGTCGATTCTCTCTTCGCCCAACCAGTCCAATACTCGCTGCTCCCATCTCATTCCGGAGCAGCGCATGAGCTTCGTACTTCCACAGACCATCGATGGCATCGACACACGCTTCGCACCCGATCACCCCATCGCCGCGCTGACCGCTTTCTATCGTGCTTTCAACCAGCGCGATCTCGACGCGATGGCGCGCAACTGGGCGGACGATGAAACCGTATCGATGAGCAATCCGCTGGGCGGCATCCGCCGAGGTTGGCCGGCGATCCGCGCGGTGTACGAGCGCATCCTTAGCGGCACGGCGCACGTGCAGGTAGTTTTCCACGACTACACGCTGCATCAGGCTGACGACTATTTTCTCGTCGTGGGCCGTGAGCGCGGCATGCTGGAACACGGCAACGCCCGGCTCGAACTGGCGATCCGCACCACCCGTTTCTATGGCCGCGTCGACGGTGCCTGGCGCCAGTTCCATCACCACGGTTCGTTCGACGATCCTGCGCTGCTCGAGGCGTATCGGGACATCCTGTCGTGAGCGTGATGGCAAGCGAAGCGCGCGGACAGCACGTGCCGCCGGTGCGCCTGTTCGCACTCGCCACTGCGGTGATCGTGCTTAGTCTCTATCTGGCGCAGCCGCTGGTGGGGATGATCGGTCCGTCGCTCGGGCTTTCTCCTGCCGCCGCCGGACTGATCGCCACGCTGACTCTCGGCGGCTACGCGCTCGGCCTGTTCCTGCTGGTGCCGTTATGCGACGTGGTGGAGAACCGCGCATTGGTGCTGACAACGCTGAGCGTGCACGTCGTCGCGCTGATCGCCGCAAGCTGCATCGCTGCGCCGTCCGCCTTCCTGCTTGCCAGCCTGCTCGTGGGCATGAGCGCCTGCGCGATCCAGATGCTGATCCCCATGGCGGCGGCGATGACGCTGGAAGCGCAGCGCGGTCAGGTGATCGGCAACATCATGAGCGGACTGTTGCTGGGGGTGATGCTGTCGCGTCCGTTGGCCAGTCTGGTGGCAGGACGCTTCGGCTGGCATGCCGTGTATGCCTTGCTTGCCGCCGCCGTCGCGCTGTTGCTGCCGGCCTTGATGCGCACGCTGCCAGTGCATCGGCCGGCTGGTGGACGCAACTATTTTCAGCTGATCGCATCCCTGTGGCATCTGCTGCGCGAAGAACCGGTACTGCGCCGACGCGCGATCACCGCGGCACTGTGCTTTGCTGCCTTCAATGCGTTCTGGAGCACGGTTGCGCTGTTGCTGGCACGCGCGCCGTTCTCACTTGGAAGTACTGGCATCGCGGTGTTCGCGCTGGTGAGTGTCAGCGGCGCAGTCAGCGCGCCTATCGCCGGCCGGCTGGGTGATCGCGGTCATGCGCGGCTCGCCACTCGCGCGGCGCATATCTGCGTTGTCGCGGGGCTGTTGCTGGCCTGGCTCGCCGGTTCGCCATGGGCCATGACGCATATCGCACCCATGCTGTCGCTGGCGCTGTTGAGCGCAGCAGCGATTCTGCTCGATGCCGGCACTATCGCCGATCAGGCGTTGGGACGGCGCGCGATCAATCTGCTGCGCCCCGAGGCGCGCGGCCGCGTCAATGGCCTGTATACCGGCGTGTTCTTTGTCGGTGGCGCTGCCGGCTCTGCTTTGGCGGGGCCGGCCTGGGCCATGGCGGATTGGAATGGCGTGGCCGTGATGGCGTTGATCTTTGCCTGCGCCGCCAGCGTGTCTGGCGCACGCCGGTAAGAGGAGCTACAGCGGCAACTCGCCTTTCGCACGGCTCTCGTCCGACCAGCCACGCGCGCAAATGCTCGCGTGCCGCGGATGCGTGAGATAAAGCGCTGCATGCTCGGCCAGATGCCGCCAGCGCAGGCATTCTTCATGCAGATGAAACACGTGATCGCGGACGGTCCGGCCAATCGGTATTTCCAGCCAGCTGGAAGCCACCTTCAGCTTCATCACGCAGCGTAAGGCGCTCTCCGCTTCCCATGCGGCGGCGGCCTGCGCCAGCGCATTGGCGCGGATCTCACGCAGACGTTCGCCGCACAGACGGGAAAGACCCTCATCGTGAATCATCAACAGTCCGTTGCCCTGCAGATCGTTCAACAGGCGGTCGAGTGGGCTTAGCGGATATTTCGCATGCGTCGCACGGACGGCGGCGGGGAGCCTGCCGGTGAACTCATAACCGCGAAACCTCGGAGCGATCTTCTTGCCATCCATGCGTGTGATGCCGTCGTCGCGGCCTCGTCCTGCCGCAAAAAAATACAATCATAAATAGCCAGCCTATGCAACCATAGATTGGCATTACCGAGGGATAGATAAACAACAATACGGACTCATCTTTTTGCGCCTGCGGGCGATGCCAGACCTATCTCTGGCGCGCACCGCGCAGCGAGGACGGAGTCTCCTTTGGTATCGACCCCGCACGGGTTTGCCCAGCGCCTACATGTCGCCATGGATTTGGCTGGCATGAAGAAAGGGCGATCCCGTACGAGCGAGCTCGCTGCTGTCTTCGACGTCTCCCGCGAAACCGCCCGCAAGTGGCTCAACGATCTCGCCATGCCGGAGATGGAACGCATGACAGAGATGGCTGGCCGCTTTGGCGTGAGCTTCGAATGGCTGGCGACGGGCCGTGGTGCCCCCAAGGGTTTCCATATGGTGCAGGACGCCACCGTGCCCTATCGGGTGGAAAATCGTGAACAGGCGCGTTTGATCGGCCTGGTCGGCCGTTTGCCGCGCGATCAACGCAAGGCGCTACTGGTCTTGCTGGAACAGCTGGTCGATAAATCCTGAGTGCAGCGCTCGAAGACCGCGCACTCAGGACGTTTTCATCTTACTCGTCCGCGCCCGGGTCCATGCCCGGAAACAGCACTTCGGTGTAACCGAACTTGCTGAAGTCAGTCATACGTGACGGATAGAGCCGACCGATCAGGTGATCACATTCGTGCTGCACCACGCGCGCGTGAAAACCTTCCGCCGTGCGGTCGATGCGCTCGCCCTTGGGGCCAATGCCTTCATAGCGGATCAAGGTGTAGCGGCTGACCGCGCCGCGCAGCCCCGGGACAGAAAGACAACCCTCCCAGCCTTCCTCCATGTCTTGCGACAGTGGCGTGATCACCGGATTGAGCAGAATGGTCTGCGGCACCGCCGGTGCATCGGGGTAACGCTCCGAACTGTCGAAACCGAAGATCACCAATTGCAGGTCCACGCCGATCTGCGGCGCAGCCAGCCCCACGCCGCCAGCGTCGTGCATGGTGTCGAACATGTCGGCAATCAGCGCATCCAGCTCGGCGGTGCCGATCATGGCGTCAGGCACTGGCGGCGCAATGCGCAACAAGCGTGGGTCACCCATCTTCAGGATTTCGCGGATCATGGAAGCCTCGCTGGCGACATCGTTGCCCTACTGATTGTGGCCCGCTACGTGTTAAAGCAAGAGCCACGGCGGATGATCCTTGTAGGAGCGCACCCTGTACCCCGGGTGCTCCGCCGGCCGAAGCCGTCAGCTTAACGGGAGGCAGGTTGGCCATGCGGAGTCGTGACTCCTAGAACAACAACCCGCCGTGCGATGGGGCATCATCGCCCGTGGTCCATGCCGGCCACTCGCCGCCGGCTTCCGGCCCACCCGCCCGAAAGCCAGTGCCGATGCCGCCCCGAACCCACGTGACAGCTCAGACGCCACGCGCCGCCAAGGAGACCGCACCTTGCTTTCCGCATTGATGCTCCAAGCGCTGCTGGCCGCGGCCAGTGCGTCACCACCGGCATGGGTCGATCCAAGTTTCCGCAACTACGGTATGGCCGAGGGGCTGCCCAGCAGCAGCATCGACGTGCTGGCGCAGGATCGCGACGGCTATCTGTGGATCTCTACCGAATCCGGGCTTGCGCGCTACGACGGCAGCAGTTTCAGAGTGTGGCGGCACGACCCGCGCGACCCCCATTCCCTATCCGCGCAACCCTTGGCGACGCTGATGGTGGACCAGGAGGGACAGCTGTGGGGCGGCAGCCGCGAAGGGCTGGTGCGTTACGACTCGGTCCACGAGAACTTCCTTCACTGGAGCCACCACCCGGCCGATCCATCGTCCCCGGGCAGCGACGACGTCACCGCGCTAGCGCGTGCGGGCAAAGGGCCGTTGTGGGTCGGGCACTTCGATGTCGGCATCGACCGCCTTCGCGATGATGGGCGCGGCTTCGACCATATCCGCCACGATCCCGCCGATGCCGGGAGCCTGGCGTCCGACACGGTGTATTCGCTGCTGGCCGAAGACCATGGAACGCTCTGGATCGGTACCGGCCATGGCCTCGACCGGCGCACGCCGGACGGCAAGATCAGCCATGTTGCTTTTGACCGCCCCGACGACGCTTTCCACGACAAGCCACTGCGCATCTATCGGCTGGCGCGTATCGGCGAGCTGCTCTACATCGGCAGCAACTTCGGGCTGTATCAACTAAGCCCGGCAGCATCCGCAGCCACGCTGGTAGCCCCGGATATCCTGCCCCGCAAGGCCGTGCTCTCGGTGGCCGGCGATATCCAGGGCCGGCTGTGGATCGGCACCAACGATGACGTGTACGTGCGCGACGCCGACGGCCGCTATCACCGCCTCGAGGCACAACCGTTATTGCGCCAGGGCCTGCCGAACGGCTACGCCGCCAATCTGCTGAGCGACCACGAAGGAGGGCTGTGGATCGGCACCATGAACGGCCTCGCCTATCTGTCACCAAGCTGGGCCGACTTCCGCTTCATCACCCATACGCCGGAAAGTCCGGACAGCATCTTGCCCGGTGTCTATCGTGCGGTAGCTACACGCAGCGACGACCATGTCTGGATCGCCGGCAAAAACGGCGCTATCGATCGCCTGGACCTGCTCACCGGCAAGGCTCGCCATGCCCCGTTCCAGATACCGCAGGGACGCAACGTCAACAGCATGGCCGAGGATGCGCGCGGTCGCTTGTGGCTGAGTTCGGTGAGCGGAAGCTTCGTGCTCGACGGCGACAAGGTCACCGAGCTCAAGGCGCCGATGGCCGAACGCATCGTGTTCGGCGACGACGGCACCGCTTACCTGCAGGCCGACGACGGCGTGTTCGCCTACGACCCGGACACCTTCAAGGCTCGTCCGCTCGCCTTCGATGAACGCGCCAAGGATGTCGCCATCAACGACATGCGCCTGCAGGGTCACGCGCTCTGGTTTGCAACCAACGCTGGCGTGATGCGCTGGGCGCCGGGCGACGCTCGGGCGACTTTTGTCGGTGGCGTGAAAGCCATCGCCTATAGCGCGCTGGATCTGCGCGACGGCCATTTATGGCTGCTCGACGACGAGAACCTCTACGACTACCGGCTGGAGAGCCAACAGGCCGTGCTGGCCAGCGCGTTCCCGATCTACCGGCAGCGCACACTCAGCGACATTCTGAGTATTCACGCCGATGGGCTGGGCCGAGTCTGGTTCTTCTCGCGCAGCGGGCTGTGGCGCTACGACCCCGCCAGCGGCACCGTGCAAGAACAAGGACTGGCACAGGGTCTGCCGGAAGGCCAGTTCACCAATGTATCTAATACCGAGACACCCGACGGTCGCGTGTTGGCGGCAACCAATAGCGGTATCGCGATTTTCGTCCCAGAGACCATCCGCGAGCTTGCCCGCGAACCGCGCGTCCGCCTGGAGGGCGGCAATGTCCGTCGCCACGGCGCCATGCTGCGACTCGCCTCCGCCGAGCAGCCCTGGCGGCTGGACTGGAACGACCGCGACCTCACCATCACGGTCCGTGCGCTGACCTACATGGCGCCGGAACGCACGCACTACCGCTTCCGCCTGGACGGCCTGGACAGCGGCTGGGTCGATACTGGCGTTCGCGGCGATCGCACCTTTAACCAGTTGCCTGGCGGCGACTACAGCCTGCATGTGCAGGCTGCCGGTCCCGATGGTGTTTGGGGCGAACTGCCCGCGCCTCTGCGTATTCATGTGGATAGCCCACCGTGGCTGCGCTGGTGGGCCTGGCTGGGTTATGCCGCCCTGCTCGCGTTGCTGTTCGCCGCGCTGCTGGCCGCCATGCGCCGCCGGCAGGCGCAGCGCCATCGCCTGGAGCTGATTACCCAGGAACACCAGCTGGCACAGTCCGCCAACCTGGCCAAGACCGAGTTCCTCGCCGAGCTCGGCCATGAAATCCGCACACCGATGACCGGCGTGCTGGGCATGGCCGAACTGCTGCTCAGTCGTCCGCTGGAGGCCACCGAGCGCGGTTATGTACAGACCATCCGCAACTCCGGCGAAGTCTTGCTGACCCTGGTCAATGACGCCCTCGATCTGGCGCGCATCGAAGCCGGCAGACTGCAGTTGGCGCCCGCACCGTTCGATCCGCGTGCCCTGCTGCACGACGTCGCCGAACTGCAACACGGCAAGGCCGTCGGCAAAGGACTCGCACTGCGCGTCACTATCGATGATGCCGTGCCCGCCAGGGTCCTGGGCGATGCCGTTCGCATCAAGCAGATCCTGCTCAACCTCAGCGGCAATGCGCTGAAGTTCACCGAGCGTGGCGAAGTGTGCCTGGCGCTCACGGTGAAGGGGGAAGGGTTGCAGTTCACCGTCAGCGACACCGGTCCGGGCATCGCCACGGCGGATCAGGCGAAGCTGTTCCAGCGCTACCAGCAACTCGACAGTCCGCAGCGCGGCTCGGGCAGCGGCCTCGGTCTGGCCATCTGCCGCGAACTGACCACGCTAATGCACGGCACCATCACCCTGAATTCGGCCACTGGGCGCGGCAGCGAATTCCGCGTCGTCCTGCCGTTGCCGGCGGTTGCCAACGGCGGCGAAACGACGCGCGCATCCCGTACGGACCAAGGCCCTTACTGGCGCCTGCTATTGGTGGAGGACGAGCCGACCGTCGCCGCGGTGATCGTGGGACTCCTGGAAGTACAGGGGCATGTCGTCGAGCACGCGCTGAACGGCCTGAAGGCGATGGAGCTGCTGGAAGGCGAGCGCTTCGACGCCGCGCTGGTCGACCTCGACCTGCCCGCGCTGGACGGCTTCCAGTGGGCGCGCCTGGTGCGCTCGCGCGAATCCGGCCAGCGTCTGCCGATGATCGCCATCACCGCGCGCTCCGGCGGCGACGAGGAAGCCCAGGCCAAAGAGGCGGGCATGGATGGTTTCCTGCGCAAGCCTTTGCAGGGCGAACAGTTGGCGCAAGCCTTGGCGGCGCTGCTGCCACACGCCTGAACCACCTTTATTCGACCAATGGCTAATGCCGGCGGGCGCACAATGGCATTGACCCCCGCAGTGACGGGGACGACCCTTGCGGATGACTTTCAGAGGGAGTCCGTTCATGCAAACCGCCGTTACCCAACCCAGCCCGGCAGGCAAAATCCTGTGGGTCGCCATCGCCATCGTGGGCGCGTGGTGTCTAGGCGTCGTGGCCTTGCGCCGCGGCGAGCCGATCAACGCCATCTGGCTGGTAGCGGCGGCGATCGCCGTGTTCGTGATCGGCTACCGCTTCTATAGCAAGTTCATCGCTAACAACGTGCTGCAGATGGATGCCAGCCGCGCGACGCCGGCCGTACTGCGTAACGATGGCCTGGACTATGTGCCCACTGATAAATGGGTGGTGTTCGGCCATCACTTCGCCGCCATTGCCGGTGCCGGCCCACTGGTAGGCCCTGTGCTCGCTGCGCAGATGGGTTATCTGCCCGGCACGCTGTGGATTCTGTTCGGTGTGGTGTTTGCCGGTGCGGTGCAGGACTTCATGATCCTCGGCCTGTCGATCCGCCGCGATGGCCGCTCCCTCGGCAACATGCTGCGCGACGAACTGGGCCCGGTGGCCGGCGTGGTCGCGATGTTTGGCGTCCTGGTGCTGATGATGATCGTGCTGGCGGTGCTGGCGCTGGTGGTGGTGAAGGCACTGACGCATAGCCCGTGGGGTACGTTCACGGTGGCCTGCACGATTCCGATCGCGCTGTTGATGGGTGTGTATCTGCGCTGGTTCCGCCCGGGCAAGATTCTTGAAGTGTCGATCATCGGCCTGGTGCTGCTGCTCGCCTCGATCTGGTTCGGCGCGCACGTCGCCGCTTCGCCGAGCTGGGCTGCCGCGTTCGACTTCGATGCAAAGGCGCTGGCCTGGCTGTTGATTGCCTATGGCTTCTGCGCCTCGGTGCTGCCGGTGTGGTTGCTGCTGGCGCCGCGCGATTACCTCAGCACCTTCCTCAAGATCGGCACCATCGCGCTGCTGGCACTGGCGATCTTCCTGGCCGCGCCGACCTTGCAGATGCCTGCGGTCACCAAGTTCATCGACGGCACCGGCCCGGTGTTCCAGGGCAACCTGTTCCCGTTCCTGTTCATCACCATCGCCTGCGGCGCGGTTTCCGGCTGGCATTCGATCATCGCCTCCGGCACCACGCCCAAACTGCTCAGCAGCGAAGGCGAGGCACGCATGGTCGGCTACGGCGGCATGCTGATGGAGGCCTTCGTCGCGATCATGGCGCTGATCGCCGCTGCCTCGTTGCATCCGGGCGTGTACTTCGCGATGAACTCGCCGGCGGCGCTGATCGGCACCACCGCGCAGAGCGCGGCTACCGCGATCAGCCAGTGGGGATTCGTGGTAACGCCGGATGAGCTGCTCAACACTGCCAAGAACATTGGCGAAGGCAGCATCCTCAGCCGCGCCGGTGGTGCACCGACCTTGGCGGTGGGCATGGCCCAGCTGCTGCACGGAATCATTCCTGGCGAGGGCATGATGGCGTTCTGGTACCACTACGCCATCTTGTTCGAAGCGCTGTTCATCCTCACCACGGTGGATGCCGGCACGCGTGTGGGCCGCTTCATGATCCAGGAGATCGCCGGCCTCATCCACGAGCCGCTGAAGCACACCGAATCGTGGGCCGGCAACCTGATCGCCACCGCCATCTGCGTGGGCCTGTGGGGATACTTCCTCTATCAGGGTGCCGTCGATCCGCTGGGCGGCATCAACACCTTGTGGCCGCTGTTCGGCATTGCCAACCAGATGCTGGCCGCGGTGGCGCTGATGCTGGCGACGGTGGTGACAGTGAAGCTCAAGCGCGAGCGCTACGTGTGGGTGCCGGGCATTCCGGCGATCTGGCTGGTGGTGTGCACGCTCACCGCGGGCTGGTACAAGCTCAGCGGCTCGATCAGCTTCACCGCCGCCGCGCAGAAATACGCCCAGGCCATCGCCGACGGCAAGGTGCTGGCGCCGGCGAAGAATGCCGCGGAAATGCAGCGTATCGTCACCAACAACTATGTCGACGCCGCGCTCACCGCGATCTTCATGCTGCTGATCGTGACTATGGCGGGCTTTGCCATCAACGCGATCCTCAAGGCATGGCGCATCAACCACCCGACCGCGCACGAGGAACCGTACGTGGCACTGGGAAGCGTGCCCACTCAATGAGGGCTGCGATCATGAAACCGAACCTGCAATCCATCCGGAAATGGGCGGTGCAAACTGCCCGCCTCTGCTGCGGCGTGCCCGACTACGACGTGTACGTGAAGCACCTCCGCGAACACCACCCCGAGCGGGAGGTGCCGACCTACGCGGAATTCTTCCGCGAGCGGCAGGTGGCCCGGTATAAAGGGACGGGCGGGCGCTGCTGCTGATTGCGCCTACAGCTTGGCGACAGGAGGCCATGTCCCCATATGGACATGGCCTTTCTGTTTCTGCTGCCTCTAGACTTTGCCTCCCATCCCGCCTCCCTGACCATGACCCACAGCGACCACCACCTCACGCAGCCGAGTTCCGAGATTGAGGCCCAGCACAGTCTTGGCCTGCGCATCATTGCGATTTACAAGGCCATCAAGACGGTGTGCCTGATCGTGGTGGCGGTTGCCGCGTTCCGCCTGATCCAGCCGGATCGCTTCCATCACCTGCTGCACTGGCTGGAGCATCTGCCGTTGACCGACAGTAATGGCCTGCGCTGGAAGCTGGTGGATCTGCTGGAACAGATGGGGCCGAGCAAGTTTGTCGCCGTCGGCATCGTGGCCCTGGGCTATGCGGCGATCTTCGCCACCGAAGGTATCGGACTGTGGCTGCGCAAGCATTGGGCGGAATGGTTCACGGTGATCGCCACGGGCTCGCTGATTCCGCTGGAACTGTACGAGTCGGTGGCGCACTTCACCTGGCTGAAGCTGGCGGCGCTGGTGGCGAACGTCGCCATCGTGGTCTATCTGGTACGCATCGCCATGCAACCGCGGCCACCCAAGCACACCTCAGACACCTGACCACTCACACGTCGTGATGCGCGGCCTCGGCATGCAGCGCCGACGCATCGCCTTGCCGTCGCGGCACCAGCTCCACCAGATACATCGCCGCCAGCACCAGCGCACCACCGGCGAGCATGCGCCAGGTCAGTGCCTCGCCACCGAGCACCACCGCAAACGCAGCGGCAAATACCGGCTCGGTAGTCATCACGATGGCCGCGCGGGTGGCACTGAGGTGCGACTGCGCCCAGGTCTGCATCAGCATCGCGCCCGCGCCGGCCGCCAGCGCCATGTACAGCACCGCCAGCCATGCACCGCTATCGGGCGGCAAGGTCGGACCGCGTGGCAAGGTGGCGAGCAGGCAGATCAGTGCGATGGCCAGCATCTGCACGGTCGATAACGCAAACGCGCTGCCGGGCCGCGACCACAAGCCAAGACCCACGATGTGCAGTCCGTAGAGCAGTGCCGAAACCAGCGTGATCCACACGCCATAGCCCAGGCTCATGCCGCGCAGCGCCAGCAAGGCGAGCCCACCCACTGCAAGCAGTACCGCCACCCACGTCACCGTCGGCAGGCGCTGGCGCAACAGCACCGTGCCGAGCAGCGGAGTGAACACCACGTACATGCCGGTGGCGAAGCCGCTGATGCTGGCTGAGGTGTGTTCCAGGCCTGCGGTCTGCAGCAGTTGTCCAACGCCATACACCACGCCGAGCAATAAGCCTTGCCACCATTCGGACTTCGACAGTCGCCACAGATGACGATGGAACAGAATCAGCATCGACAGCGCCGCGATAGCAAAGCGCACCGCCAGGAAATCGGCCACCGGCATGCGGCCGAGCAGATCCTTGATCAGGAAAAAAGTGGAGCCCCAGATCGTGGTGACTGAAATCAGCCCCAGCGTGGCGAGCGTCGACAGGCGCGATGCCTGCGCACTCATGCGTTGACCGAAGTCGCGCGACGCTTGAGCAGGCGCCACCATTGTCCCGGCACTTGCAGCAGGAAATGCACCCAGATGCCACACCAGACAACCAGCGCGAACCACGGCTTGCGTGCCGCCGGATCGAACTTGCGGAACCAGCGCCACATACCGCGATGCTTGTGCCAGCTCACAAACACCGGCCTGTGCCGGCTGGAACCGCCCTTGCCATGCAGCACGCGTACATCGCCGGCCAGCCACACCTGATAGCCGGCGTCGCGTGAGCGGCGGCACAGGTCGAGATCCTCGCAATGCAGGAAATAGGTTTCGTCGAAACCCTTCAGGTATTCGAAGGCGCGGCGCGGCATCAGCATCAATGCGCCCGAGACGTTCTCCGCCTCCACCGGCTCTGACGGCATTTGGCCATCCATATTCACGCCTTCGCCGGCGCCGCCCAACATGCTGCGCAACGCGCGGCGCATCAGGGGATCACGACGGTACGACGCCGGATCCGGCACACCCTGCGCATCGCACACGACGGCGCCAATCACGCCCGCCTTCGGATGCGCTTTCAACAGATCGAGCAGCCGGTGCAGGCTGTCGTTGTCCAGCATGCAGTCCGGATTGAGGATCAGCAGCACCTCGCCGCGCGCACGTGCCGCGCCGCGATTCACCGCCGGACCAAAACCCAGATTGGCGCGGTTGTATAGCAGCCGCAGCCGCGACTCGTCCTGGTGTCCCCGCTCGATCGCCTGCGGCACGCCGTCGGTGGAACCGTTGTCGACCAGGATCAACTCCAGCGGCACATCGCACGCCATCACGTGCCGTACACAATCGCGCAAGGTCGGGCCGCTGTCAGCGGCCACCACGATCACACTGACGACAACAGGCAAGGGAGCTTGGAAAGCAGAAGTATTCACTGTGCAAGTATGTAGGAGCGCACCCTGTGCGCGATAGACGCGACGCCCAATACCAAACACTCAGGCAACCGAACAACGAAGGAACATGCCCGCAGCCTTTCAGCTTCACGGTACCTAGACACCGGTGTCATCCCCCTGCCCCAACACCTCATGCAACGCGACCGGCACACCATCTGCCTGTCGCGCCAGCCAGGGCTGCTCGCCGTCTTCCCAGCCACATAATTGCCAGCCACGCAGACGATGCCATTTGCCGCGATGGCGATCGCACAACACATCGCCACGCCCTTCCGGCAGGCTGGCCACAAACCAGCGACCAGCAGGACTGAACGCATGCCGCGAACTGAGCCGATCGACGATCGAGCCATCCGCAAAAACATAGCGACCCGCGCCCGCCCCCTGCGACTCATAACGCACCACGCCGCCGCGCGGATCGGCAAACTTACCGCCGGCTTCGTCCCATGCGACGACGTGCAGTTCGATGATGTGTGCCGCTGGTCCGATCGGCGCCATCGCCATATCGCGCCATTCGGGCGTCGCACCCGCTTTGGCCTGACGGCGCACGCGATGGAACAGCAAAGATTCCAGCAAGGCGACCAGCGAGAAACCGACCAGCGCACCGAGCAAGGCCGCGCCCCACGCAAGCAGATCGCCGCCCAGCGCACGCTGCAACGCAAACAGGCATCCAGGCAGCCCCCACTTCAGGCCCAGCCGACAGGCATCGCTAAGACTGGCCGAACGCCGCGCATACCAGACCGCGCCAGCGGCGGTGCCCAGCAGCAGAATCAGACCCAGCCACCACGGCAGCAGCGCAAGCAAAACCATCCAGCCTGCCAGCAACAGCAGCGGGGCCAACTTGTTGCCGAAGGAAACGGTCATGCCCGCCCCTCAAGAAAAAAGGGCACGCCGTAAGCGTGCCCTTTCATGATCAGCCGCACCACACCCGTGCGTTGCGGAACATGCGCATCCAGGGCGAGTCCTCACCCCACTGCTCCGGATGCCAGCTCATCTGCACGCTGCGGAACACGCGCTCAGGGTGCGGCATCATGATCGTCACGCGACCGTCTGCAGCGGTGAAGCCAGCCAGACCGCCCGGCGAACCATTCGGGTTCAGCGGATAGTGCTCGGTCGGCCTGCCGCGATTGTCGACAAAGCGCACCGCGGCGGCGGACTTGGACGGGCTGCATACCTGCGGGAAGCTCACGCGGCCTTCGCCGTGCGCCACCGCCACCGGAATGCGCGAACCGGCCATGCCCTTGAAGAAGATGCTCGGCGAGTCGAGCACTTCCAGCGTAGCGAAGCGGCCTTCGTACTGCTCGGACGTATTGCGCAAGAACTTCGGCCAGTGCGCCGCACCGGGGATGATGTCCTTCAACTGCGACAACATCTGGCAGCCGTTGCACACACCCAGCGCGAACTTGCTGCTGTCGGCGAAGAACGCGGTGAACTCCGCACGCAGCATCTCGTTGTACATGATCGATGTGGCCCAGCCGCGACCGGCACCGAGCACATCACCATACGAGAAGCCACCGCAGGCCGCGAAACCGCGGAAGTCCGCAAGCTTGATGCGGCCGCTGGCGAGATCGGACATATGCACGTCCACCGCATCGAAGCCGGCGCGATCGAACGCCGCCGCCATCTCCACCTGACCGTTCACACCCTGCTCGCGCAGAATCGCCACGCGCGGACGCGCGCCCTTGGCAATGAACGGTGCGGCGATGTCCTGGGCCGGATCGAAGGTGAGCTTGGGACTGATGCCCGGATCGGCGTCGTCCAGGCGCCACTCCAATTCCGCCTCGGCGGTGAGCGGGTTGTCGCGCAGGCGCTGCATCGCCTGGCTGGTTTCATTCCACGCGGCGAACAACTCGGTCCACTTCCAGGCGTGTTGCTTCTCGCCACCGTTGAACAGCTTGATGCCAAGCTTTTCCTTGGGATGACCGATGCGATAGCTCATGCCGGCCAGTTCGTGCTTGATCAGCAGCGCTTCGAAGGCTTCGCGGTTGGCCTGAGCCACCTGCATCACCGCGCCGAGCTCTTCGTTGAACAGGGCGCGCAGCGTCGCTTCGCCCCAGCCTTCCAGCTGGATCTCCAGACCACAGCGACCGGCGAAAGCCATCTCCAGCAAGGTGACGATGGCGCCACCGTCGGAGCGGTCGTGGTACGCCAGCAGCAAGCCGCTGGCATTCGCTTCCTGCACCAGTTCGAACAGCGCCTTCAGGCGCTTGGCATCATCGAGATCCGGCGGCACACCGCCACCACGGTTGAATACCTGCGTCAGCGCCGAACCGCCAAGGCGGTCGCGGCCGTCGCCAAGATCGATCAGCCACAGATCGGAATCGCCGCGATCGAGGCGAAGCTGTGGCGTCAGCGTACGGCGCACGTCAGTGACGCGCGCGAAACCAGTGATCACCAGCGACACCGGCGACACCGTGCGCTGCGGCTGATCGCCGTCCGTCCACACGGTCTGCATGGACAGCGAGTCCTTGCCCACCGGAATCGAAATATCCAGCTCCGGGCACAACTCCATGCCGACGGCCTTGACGGCGTCGAACAAGGCGGCGTCCTCGCCCGGGTGATTCACCGCGGCCATCCAGTTCGCCGACAAACGCACTTCGCTCAGCGAGGCGATGGGTGCGGCGGCGAGATTGGTGATCGCTTCGCCCACGGCAAGGCGCGCGGCATCGGCACTGCTGAGTAGCGCCACTGGTGCGCGCTCGGCCATCGCCATCGCTTCACCGGCATAACCGTCGAAGTCGGCAATGGTCACCGCGCAATCGGCCACCGGCACCTGCCACGGACCCACCATCGGATCGCGATGGTTGAGGCCGCCAACGGTACGGTCGCCGATGGTGATCAGGAAGCTCTTGCTGCCCACGGTAGGCAGGCGCAACACGCGCAGCAGCGCCTCGTCCATACCGATGCCGGTGAGATCCGGCACCAGATCGATGCGCGGCTTGATGCGCTTGGCATCGCGATGCATGCGCGGCGGCTTGCCGAACAGCACATCCATCGGCAGGTCGATCACGGTGAGATCGCGGCGCGGATCAAGCACCGTCAGGCGACGCTCGGCGGTCGCGTCACCCACCACTGCATACGGGCAACGCTCGCGTGCGCAATAGGCTTCGAACTCGGCCAGGTCGGCCGGCTCGATCGCCAGCACATAACGCTCCTGCGATTCGTTGCTCCACACCTGCATCGGCGACAGCGACGGGTCGTCACACGGCACCTTGGAGAGATCGATCACGCCGCCGACACCGGCGTCGTTGAGCAATTCGGGGATGGCGTTGGAAAGACCGCCCGCACCGACATCGTGAACGCTGACGATGGGGTTCTTGTCGCCACGCGACCAGCAGCTGTCGATCACCTGCTGGCAACGGCGTTCCATCTCGGCGTTGTCGCGCTGCACGGAAGCGAAATCCAGTTCCGCGCTCGACGTGCCGGAAGCCACCGACGAAGCAGCGCCACCGCCCAGGCCGATCAGCATCGCCGGGCCGCCCAGCACGATCACCTTGTTGCCCGGCTGCACATCACGCTTCTGCACGTGGTCCGCGCGCATATTGGCCAGACCGCCGGCGATCATGATCGGCTTGTCGTAACCGCGGCGCACGCCGGCTTCACCCGTCTCGTGCTCGTAAGTGCGGAAGTAGCCGCCCAAACACGGACGGCCGAATTCGTTGTTGAACGCAGCGGCGCCAAGCGGCCCATCGCGCATGATCTCGAACGCGGTCGCCATGCGCGGCGGCAGCGGGCGATCAATCTCCCACGGCTGCGGATGGCCGGGAATGCGCAGGTCGGACACGGAGAAACCAGTGAGGCCAGCCTTTGGCTTGGCGCCACGACCGGTCGCGCCTTCATCGCGGATCTCGCCACCCGCGCCGGTCGCCGCGCCGGGCCACGGGGCAATCGCGGTGGGATGGTTGTGCGTCTCCACCTTGATCGCGTATTCGATGCGCTCGTCGTGCTTGCGCCACACACCTGCATCATCTGTGTAGAAGCGCTTGCCTTCGTTACCTTCAACCACCGCGGCGTTGTCCTTATAGGCGGACAACGTGTAGTTCGGCGAATGCTGGTGCGTGTTCTTGATCATGCCGAACAGGCTCTTTTCCTGAGCCTCGCCATCCAGCGTCCAACTCGCGTTGAACACCTTGTGACGGCAATGCTCGGAGTTGGCCTGGGCGAACATGAAGAGTTCGGCGTCGGTCGGATCGCGACCCAGCTCGGCGTAACGCTCGGCGAGGTAATCGATCTCGTCCTCGGCCAGGGCCAGGCCCAGTTCGGCATTGGCCTTAGCCAGCGCACCGCGGGCATCGCTGCCCGGCGCGATATGCACCAGATCGCCCGGCTTGCCGGCCAGGAACAGGCCCTTGGCGTCGTCGATGCGTTGAAGCACCGACTGCGTCATCGCATCGCACAGCACGGCCATCACGGCCTCGTGGTCCGGGGCACCCGCTTCCGGCAGTCCAATCGCTTGGTAAGCGACACCACGCTCCACTCGGCGCACTGCGAAACCGGCGCCATGCAGGATGTCAGTGGCCTTGCTCGACCATGGCGAAATCGTGCCCAGACGCGGCACCACCCATAGTGAGGCGTTATCGGTTGCGGTGTCCTTCGCCTCCAGCACTTCCAGCAGGCGCTGGCGCTGCTCGCCCTCCGGGGCGACATCGGCATCGATGAAGTAAACGAACCACGAAGCCTGTACACGAGCGCCGCGATGCAGGGCATCCAGGCGGGCATTGAGGCGTTCGAGGCGGAACGGCGAAAGGGCGCTCTGCCCGTCGAGTGCGATCATGCGGGGAACGGGAGCTATGCGGAGGAAACGCGCATTCTACCCTATGCTGCAGGACAACATCGGCGAGGGCTCCGGAAGCGCATAGCAGCGCCGCTTCTGGAGCCCCTCCCCCTCTGGGAGAGGGGGAGGGGTGAGGGTACGGGGCTTGTGTCAAGCCTCATCGCAGTCACTCTGCCGAACCCCCATCCGTTGCGACCGAAGGGAGTCCCCGTGGGACCGGCACCTTCTCCCGGAGGGAGAAGGGTTCAATTACGGCGCCTTATCGGGCCCGGCGACCTTATTGCGCTTATCCAGCGCCTTCAGCAGCTGCTCCGGGGTCATATAACCACCCAGCACGCTGCCGTCATCGGCCACGATGGTCGGTGTGCCGGTGACACCCAGGCGCACGCCCAGGTCGAACTCGTCCTTCACCGGGTTGGTGCAGGTAGTTTCCTTGGGCTTCTTGCCCGACTTGGCCGCAGTGAACGCCGCCTTGCGGTCAGCGGCGCACCAGACCGATACCATCTCGCTGTAGGTCGGCGTGGGATTGCCGGCCGTGGTGTTCACGCCCTCGCGCGGCCAGGCGATGTACTCCAGCGCGATGCCAGCCTTGTTGAAGTCGGCTACGTGCTCATGCAGCGCGCGGCAATAGCCGCAGTTGACGTCGGTGAACACGGTAACGGTGTGCAGCGGCTTGGCCGGCGCGAACACAATGCGGTCGGCTTGCGGCACCTTGGCCAGCTCGGCCTTGCGGAACTCGGCCCAGCCGGAGTCGCTGATGTCTTTCTTGCTGGCGAGATCGATCAGGTTGCCGGTCATCATGTATTTGCCATCCGCGCTGACATAAACCAGCTGGCCGGAAGCAATCACCTGATAGAAACCCGGCAGCGGTGCGGGCTTGATCGACTCGATCTTCACCTTGGCGAGACCCAGCACGGCCTGGCGCACGGTGTTCTCGGCGCTGGACGGCGCCGCCACATCGGCCGCAAAAGCCTGGAAGGCCAACGCGCTGGCGCATAGGGCCAGCAACCACTTCTTCAACATGTCAAACCTCACTCGCTTCCATTTCCGCGCTCGGGAATGGCGGCGGAAGTGCTTGATTCTCGCACAGCAGCATGAATGACTCTGCCAGGGGATTCTCAAAGATTGATGGAGTCAGCCGCGCGGATGGTGCTGCGCATGCAGCCGCTTGAGGCCTTCTTTCGCCACCAGCGTATAAATTTGCGTGGTGCTTAACGCGCTATGCCCCAGCAACATCTGCAACGCACGCAGATCGGCGCCGTGATTCAGCAAATGGGTCGCGAAGGAATGCCGCAGCACATGCGGCGAAATGCGCTTGGGCACTATGCCGACCTGCACCGCATAGCGCTTCACCAGGGTCCAGAACATCTGCCGCGTCATGCCCTCGCCGCGCTTGCTGAGGAACAGTGCCTGCGGCTGCCTGCCCTTGGCCAGCACCGGGCGCGCGGCAGCGAGATAAGCCTCGATACGCTCCAGCGCCACCTCGCCCACCGGCACCAGGCGATCCTTGCCGCCCTTGCCGGTCACGCGCAGCACGCCCTGGCGCGGATTCAACGCCGCCAACGGCAACTCCACCAGCTCGGAAACGCGTAGGCCGGAGGCGTACATCAGCTCCAGCATTGCGCGGTCGCGCAGGCCCAGCGTGGTCTCCACGTCCGGCGCGTTGAGCAAGCCTTCGATCTCACGCTCCGCCAGCGCCTTGGGCAGGCTGCGCGGCATCTTGGGCCGCTCGATCAGCAAGGTCGGATCCTCGAAACCCGGTTCGTTGCGCGCCACAAAGCCGTAGTAGCGGCGGAATGACGACTGCCGCCGCGCCAGCGAGCGCACCGCCACCGGTTGCGCACCGTGGTATTCGGAAAGGTGCTGCCGCCGCGCCGTAAGCAAACCCAGCCCGCGCCCGGCCAGCCAGCGCGCCAACCCCTCCAGATCGCGGCGATACGCCTCCAGGGTGCGGTCGGACAAACCATCCTCCGACCACACCCTCTCGATAAAGGCGGCGATGCTGCGCTGGTCGGCTTCGGCGATACTTGCGGTCTTCTCTGACATGCGCGAGATGCTGGCCATTGCGCGCGCCCGACGCAAGCGAACTGATGAGCACAAGCCTCCAAGCCCTGCCCTGCCCGTTGTGGCGACGCCTGATCGCGCTGGTCTACGACCTGCTCGCGGTGCTGGCCATCGTGATGGTGGTGGGCTACGTCTGCCAGCGCATCACCGGCGGCGAATTGATCCACACCGGCGGCCATGCGCAGATCGCCTGGTGGTACCAGCCGCTGCAAGGCCTGGTGGTATCCGCCTACTTCATCGTGTCGTGGCTGCGCGGCGGACAAACACTGGGCATGCGGCCGTGGCGGCTGCGCCTGACCCGCGCGGATGGCAGCAAAGTCGGCCTGCCGCAGGCGCTGATCCGCGTACTCGTGGCGGGCGCGCCTTTGCTGTTGCTGGAAGTAGCGCCATGGCTCGGCATGCGCACCGCGCTGTGGGCGGTAGTGATCGCGTGGGCGGTATGGTTCGCCATCGCGCTGATCGATCCGCGCAAGCGCACCCTTCACGACATCGCCGCCGGCACTGAACTCCGCCGCATCGCCTGATATCCCGTAGGAGCGCACCCTGTGCGCGATGCCTTTGCAAGAATGTGGCAAGAGCGTCGCCCACAGGGCGGGCTCCTACAGAAAATCCCCCGCGATTCACACCTGCCTCAGCGTCCGGCGAGCGACACTAATCGACATGCCTAGCTCACTCGCTCCGACCCAGTCGCCGCGCAGCGACGCCGACCTGATCCGCACCAACCGCGGTTTCTACGAATCGCTGTGGTCCGACGCCCGCCTGGTTTCGCCCGAGCGCTTCAATACCTGGCCGCTGGTACGCGAACTTGCCGCCGCCGCACCGCGCCGACTGGAAGTGGCCCCCGGCCTGCGTCCGCGCCTGCCGCTCGAAGGCACCTGCTTCGTTGACCTCAGCCACGCTGCGCTGCGCAAGCTGAGCGAGCGCGGCGCCGAAGCGGTGCACGGCATGATCGGCACCCTGCCCTGCGCCGACGCCCAGTTCGACCTGGTCTGTGCCTTCGACATCCTCGAGCACGTGGCCGACGACGAAACCGCGCTGTCTGAACTCGCTCGCGTGGCCGCACCCGGCGCCACCTTGCTGATGTCAGTGCCACTGCATCCAGAAGCATGGACCGCCTTCGACGATTTCGTTGGCCACTGCCGCCGCTACGAACCGGCGCAGATCGTAGCCCTGCTCGATCGCTGCGGCTTCCACATCGAACGCAGCGCGATCTACGGCATGCAGCCCAAATCCTCGCGCCTGCTGGAGCTGGGCCAGCACTACCTCACCCACCAGCGCGAGCGCGCTATGTGGTGGTACAACCGCGTGTTCATGCCGCTGGGTTTGCGCCTGCAGAAGCCGCTGCAATGGCGCGCGGGGATGGGCGATACCGCGGGCGTCGACGAGGTACTGCTGGTCTGTCGCAAGCGCTAAGCGACTGATTCATTTAATACAACGATCTTGCGGCATCGCAGCAGAGCATGGCCATAAGGGGTAAGATGCGCCCTTTCCGTCCCCCGGTGGTTCCCCGCCATGCTTTATCAGATCCACGAATGGCAACGCTCGATCCTCGGCCCGCTCAGCTACTTCGCGGACGCCAGCGCACGGATGCTCACCGACCAGGCCAGCCCCTTCAACTATGTCCCCGGCGCACAGCGCCTGGCGGCGGGCTATGAACTGCTGCACCGCCTGGGCAAGGAATACGAGAAGCCCGCTTTCGACATCCACCAGGTCGTAGCACACGGCCAGGAAATCGCCATCGTCGAACGCGTGGCGCTGGAAAAACCGTTCTGCCAGCTCAAGCGCTTCAAGCGCTTCAGCGACGACCAGGACACCATCGAAAAGCTCAAGACCGATCCGGTCGTGCTCGTAGTGGCTCCGCTCTCCGGTCACCACTCCACCCTGCTGCGCGACACCGTGCGTACCCTGCTGCGCGACCACAAGGTCTACATCACCGACTGGGTCGACGCGCGCATGGTGCCGACCAGCGAAGGCGCGTTCCATCTCGATGACTACGTGGCTTACATCGAAGAATTCATCCGCCACATCGGTGCACGCAACCTGCATGTGATTTCGGTATGCCAGCCGACCGTGCCGGTGCTCGCCGCCGTGTCGCTCATGGCCGCGCGCGGCGAAGACACCCCGCTCAGCATGACCATGATGGGTGGCCCGATCGAGCCACGCAGCAACCCCACCGGCGTCAACAACCTTGCCACCACGCAGCCGCTGAGCTGGTTCACCGGCAACCTGATCCACACCGTGCCGTCGAACTATCCCGGCCGCGGACGCGAGGTGTATCCGGGCTTCCTGCAGCACGCCGGCTTCGTGGCGATGAACCCCAACCGCCACCTCAACTCGCACTGGGATTTCTATCTCGACCTGCTGCGCGGCGACCTCGACGACGCGCAGGCACACCGCAAGTTCTACGACGAATACAACGCCGTGCTCGACATGCCCGCCGAGTACTACCTCGACACCATCAGCACCGTGTTCCAGCAATTCCTGCTGCCGCGCGGCCTATGGGATGTCGCAGGTGAGCGCGTGAAGCCTAGCGCGATCAAACACAGCGCCCTGCTCACCGTGGAAGGCGAGCTCGACGACATCTCGGGCCTCGGCCAGACCGAAGCCGCACACGACCTGTGCAGCGGCATTCCTGCGGACCGTCGCGCACACAAAGTGATCGAAGGCGCCGGCCACTACGGCATCTTCAGCGGCCGACGCTGGCGCGAGGTGGTGTACCCGCAGGTGCGCGACTTCATCCGAAAGTTTGATCAGGCCGTGAGCTGATACTCAAGCGGCACTCGCGACACCCTTTCACTCTCGTCATCCCGGCGCAGGCCGGGATCCAGTGGAGTTATCGTAGGGTTGTCGCGATGTCGCTAACGGGCGAGCTATTTGCGGCATCGCGATAATCCAACGCTTCACTACTGGATCCCGGCCTGCGCCGGGATGACGCCAAAGGCGTAGAGTGAAAGCCCTCAACTGCGCGCAAAGAACGTACGAAACGCCTCCGCCGTACGCGCAACGCCCGCATCATCCACATCCAAATGCGTCACCAACCGCAGCGTCGGCAAATAGCCAATGCTGATGCGCACCTCAGCCGCACGCAGATGGACGTCCAAATCCCTAAGCCGCTCAGCCGGCACATCCACAAACACCATATTGGTGTGATGGCTCAGCAGCTTGACCCCATGGATCTCACCGAGCTGCGCGCCCAGCAACGCAGCTCGCGCATGATCCTCCGCCAGCCGCGCCACATGATGATCCAGCGCATATAGCCCCGCCGCCGCCAGCATGCCCGCCTGTCGCCAGCCACCGCCAGCCACCTTGCGCCAGCGCCGCGCCTTCTCAATCAGCACCGCAGAACCCACCAGCACCGAACCCACCGGCGCGCCCAGCCCCTTGGACAGGCAGATCGACACGCTGTCGAACAGTCCCGCGATATTGCGCGCTGGCACGCCGCTAGCGACCGCGGCGTTGAACAGCCGCGCACCATCCAGATGAAAACCAAGACCCCGCTCACGTGCAAAGTCACGCGCGGCTTGCAAATAGCTCAACGGCAACACCCGTCCATGCCAAGTATTTTCCAGCGCTAGTAATCGCGTGCGCGCAAAGTGAGGATCTATCGGCTTGATCGCCGCCGTAAGCTTCTCCAACGGCAACGTACCATCGACATCATGCGCAATCGGCTGCGGCTGGATCGAACCCAATACCGCCGCGCCGCCACCTTCAAACTTATAGGTATGCGCATCCGCGCCAACGAGATACTCATCGCCGCGCTCGCAGTGCGACATCAGCGCCAGCAGGTTCGACTGCGTGCCAGTCGGCACAAACAGCCCCGCCTCGAACCCGAGATCCGCTGCTAACCGCGCCTGCAGCGCGTTGACCGTCGGGTCTTCTCCATACACGTCATCGCCCACATCTGCCGCCACCATGGCGGCGCGCATGGCCGATGTCGGTTTGGTTACTGTGTCGCTGCGGAGATCTACCCAGGTCACGACTACGTCCTATTTGCCAGACTGAAGGGGTCAAGCTAGGACCTTGACCCGGCACAAGGCAAGTCACACAAGTCCTGGAGCAGGCACAAAAAAAGGGCACCAGTTGTCAGCTGGCGCCCTTTTTGACCCGAAGGCCGAGTTCAGAACGTGTAGCGCACCGTCGCCTGCAACGACCAGCGCGATTGTGCGCGGTCGTCTTCCAGCACATAGCCGCCGCTGTTGAAGTTGCCGGCCTTGTCGGTCGGCAGCGCGAGGACGTATTTGCCGGTGGCCGGATCGACACCAGCGAAGTTGGCGAGGCTGCGCATGTAGGGGTAGCCCACATCGCGCACCTGGCCCCACTTCTTGTTGAACATGTTCAGCACGTTGAATACGTCCAGGCGTAGCTCGCCTTTGTTGCCCTTGAACAGGCCGGGGATTTCCTGGCGGAAGGCCAGATCCAGCTCGTTCACCCACGGCGAGCGTGCGCTGTTGCGGCCGGCGACCTGGCCCTGGTGGTCCTTCAAATAATTCTCGCGCTGGATGAAGGCGTAGAACTGGTCGATGGCCTGCTGCGGCGTGCCCTTCTGGAACTGCACGTCGCCCGGGCGCGGGATGTACATCAGCCCCGGCGGTGCAGACAGGCCGCCGGGCTTGATACCGCTGACGTCGTTGCCAAACACCCAGCTGTACGGCTGGCCGGTGTGGCCGTCGTAGAACGCACTGATGCTGGTGGCGTAGTCGCCGAAGAAGTGGTGCTGCCAGGTCAGCGACGCGATCACGCGGCGCGCGATCTCGAAGTTGCTGTGGCTGGCCTTGTCCGCGTTGGGGTTGTACACCGCGTCGTTGGCCCAGGTGCTGGCGGCCACTTTCTCATTGCCGGAACTGACGTCGGTGGAGCGGCCAAAGACCACGCCCAGCGAGCCGGACCAGTCGGAGTCGGCGGTGAACGGGCGGCTGAGCTTCAGCGTGACGTAGTCGGCGGAACCGTTCCTGGTATTGCTCAGGTAGATCACGTTGCCGAACTGCGGGTTGCGATTCGCGCGGGCCGATGCGCAGCTGCGGTCGGGCGTGGCGCACAGGGTCTGGCCACTCGGGCTTTTGCCGGTGACCAGGAACGCGTTCGGGTCGGTGGTGTTCCAGTAGCTCAGACGTCCATCCGGCAAGGCGCCATTGGCTTTGCCCAGGTTGAGATCCTGGAAGTAGACGCCGTCACGCGTGGACAGATGCTCCACCTCGGCGGTGAACACCGTGTTCCACCACGGCAGCTGGCGGTCGAAGCCCAGGCTCATCTTCCACACCGAAGGCATGCGGAAGCGTGCGTCGGTCACATCCACTTCCGGCGAACCGCCCTTGCGCGCGCCGGCCGGGATCAGCGGATTGTTCGGATCGGCCGAGAAACCAAAACCGTTCGACGCCGAGTAGCTGGTGAGCGACACACCGTTGTTGGTGTACGGGTTGGATAGCCACACGCCGGGAGGCGCACCTTCCGACAGGCCCACGCCGCCTCGCAGCTGCATCGCACGCTCGCCGTCAAAGCTGTAGTTGAACGACACACGCGGCTCGAACAGGCCGTTGCCGTCGAAGGTGGCGTTGTTCGGCACACCCGGGAAGGCCGTGTTGAACACCGGATTGGCCAGCGGCGACTGGCTCACCTTGGGCAGGTCATAACGGAAGCCGTACTGCAGCGACAGGTTGCCGACCTGCCAGGTGTCTTGCGCGAACAGGCCCCACTGGTTGAGCGTCCAGCGCGCCGCGATGCTCTGCAGGTCACCGTTGGTCGGGCGGAACACGGTGTACTGGAACCAGTTGTTATTGGCGAAGGCATCGATGCTCGGGAAGGTATACGCGCCGAACTCGGTACGGCCGAACAGGTTGTAGAACTTGTCGCGCTGGAAATCGAAACCGACCTTGATGCTGTGATCGCCCAAAGCCCAGGTGCCGGCGAAGAAGGTATTGAGGCTCTTGATGTTCAGGATGTTGTAGTGGCGGAACTCTTCTTCGCCAAGATACACACTCGGCCCGGTGATGGTGCTGCCGCTGATGTTGCCGTTGGTGAACACGCGCACCTGCGGCTGCTGCGCATACGGAATCGGCGTGGCGTCATAGCTGGAATACGACACCGCCGCCTCGGTGGAGAAGCTATCAGTCCATGCGTCATATGCATTGAGCACGTACTGCTTGCTCTCTCGGTTCTTGGTGAACCAGTAGCTGGAAAGGCTCAAGCTCGGTGTGGTCGACGAGGTGCTATAGCCATTGAGGTTCGGCTGCGTGCTCTTCACACGATCGAAGCGGAAGCTCACGCGATGACCGTCGGCGATGTTCCAGTCCAGCTTGAACAGGCCGCGCTTCTCGTCCTGGTTGGCACCGGCGGCATTCACCACACCCGGCTTCATACCGTGCTGGGCGGCGATCTGCGCAATGCGGTCAATGTCCGACTGCGCGATCGGCACGATGTTGCCTTTGCCGGAACCCTGCGGACCAAAGTTCGGCGCCGCCGCAATCGTCTTGGACTCTTCGACGTTGGCGAAGAAAAACAGCTTGTCCTTGATGATCGGTCCACCGAAGGTGGCGCCACCGGTCCACTGGCGCTTGAAGCCGGTGAACTGGTTGCCGGCCCGGTCCTCACCCACCATGCCGTCGGCATTGCGGTAGGCGTAATAGGCCGAACCGTGAAAATCGTTGGTGCCGCTCTTGGTGACGATGTTGATCGCCGCACCCACCGCACGCTTGTTGGCGACGTCGTAGTTGGCGGTGGAGATGTTGTATTCCTCGATGGCGTCCAGCGCGACCGGCTGGTTGAGCGCCGGCAGGCCGTTGTCTTCCAGGCCAAAGGAATCGTTGGTCGGCACCGCGTCGATGCTGATGTTGTTGTAGCGGCTGTTCTGGCCCAGCGCGGAGATCTCGCCCTTGCTCTTATTGGTCACCGTGATCATCGGGTCCAGGCGCGCAATGTCCTGGATCGAGCGGTTCGGAATCGGCAGCACCTTCAGCTCGCGCTGCGACACGTTGGTGCTGATGCCCTTGGCATCCGGCTGGAAGATCTGTGCCATCGCCACGGCCGAGCTGTTGGCGCTGACCTGCACGCCCTGCAGGTTGGTGGCGTTCGACGCGGTGGCACCGAGGTTCAGATCGATGCTGCTCTCCTGCGCCAGCTGCAGGTATACACCATCCTTCTCACCGGAAGCCTGCCCGTCCTTGCTCACCGTGATGTCGAACGGCCCGCCTACGCGCAGACCCTGCGCCTTGTAGCGGCCATCCGCGTCGGTGGTCACCGCCTGGGTGGTGCCGGAGGGCACGTGCACGATCTGCACTTTGGCGCCGGCCACCGGCTTGCCGGCGGTGTCGAGCACGCGGCCGCTGAGCGATGACGAGGTGTTCTGTGCGAATACGGTACTGCTGATCAATAGCGATGCGATGGCGAGCGGCAACAAGCGCCCGCGAAGACCGACCTTCATGTCTACCCCTTTCCTTGTAGTGCGACGGACGTGGGTCCGTCCCCAGAGATGCCGCCCAAAGAGGACAGCGAAAGGCCGCAGATTAGATAGCCTGTGTGACGTGTCCGTGATGACCATCCCGATATGAACAAACGGGTAGGAGCACACCCTGCGCGCGAACGCTCACCATGGCCTGATTTATCGTCATGACTCCCTCCCCTGCTCGCAGGGGAGGGTTGGGGAGGGGTGAGTACTTGAGAAAGCGTTTCGGTGAGAGGCTCTTGCAAGAGCTCACCCCTCCCAACCTCCCTCTGCATGCAGGGGGAGGAGAAAATCATTGCTGTAATCCGAACGAATCGGGCCGCGGTGAGCGTTCGCGCACAGGGTGCACTCCTACAAGGTCGTGCGATGCTATTCACCGTCAACACTTACGGGGAGCTGTCGCCTTGTCGTTCCTGCGTCTCTATCTGCGCGTGCTCGGCCTGCTGGCGCCCGAGCGGAATCTGGCCATCACCCTGGCGCTCGCCAACCTCGCCCTGGCCGGCGTGTTCTTTCTGGAGCCGATGCTGTTTGGCCGCGTAGTCGATGCACTGGCTGCGCCCGATACCAGTGGAGCACCGCGCCTGATCGCGCTATGGGCGCTGGTCGGTTTCGGCGGCGTGCTGGCGAGCGTGTGGGTGTCGCTGCATGCGGACCGCCTTGCGCACCGGCGCCGGCTGGCCGCCATCGCGCTGTTCTTCGAGCACGCCGCGGCGCTGCCGATGGCTTTCCACAGCGACCACCACACCGGCCGCCTCGCCCGCATCATGAACAACGGCGTCGGTAATCTGTTCGGTCTGTGGCTGAGCTTCTTCCGCGAGCATCTCGCCACCCTGCTGTCGATCTTCGTGATGATCCCGCTGTCCTTGTGGATGAATTGGAAGCTAGCCCTGCTGATGATCGCGCTGATGCTCAGCTTCGCCACCTTCAACGCCATCGCGGTACGCCGCACGCATGAGGCGCAGGGCGAGGTGGAGGAGCTGCATCACGAGATCGCCACGCGTGCCGGCGACGTGTTCGGCAACGTCACGGTGGTGCAGAGCTTTACGCGACTGGCGGCCGAATCCGCGGCGCTGAAGGACATGATGACGCGCGTACTCGCCGCGCAGTATCCCGTGCTCAAGGGCTGGGCGATCTTGTCCGTGCTTAACCGCGCGGCAAGTACGCTGACCATTGTGGCGATCTTCGCGCTAGGTAGCGCACTGCACGCGAAGGGTGAAGTGACAGTGGGTGGCATCGTCAGCTTTGTCGGCTTCTCGATGATGCTGATCGGACGGCTGGAGCAGTTCGCCGGCTTTATCTCCAGCCTGTTCTTCCAGACCCAATCGCTGCGCGATTTCTTCGGCGTGCTGGATGAGCACACTGCCATCGTCGATGCGCCGGATGCCGAAGTGTTGCCAGCGGTGCGCGGCGAAGTGGTGTTCGAGCAGGTGAGCTTCGGCTACGACCCGGTGCAACCAGCGCTGCACGGTCTAAGTTTCCATGCGGCGGCCGGCAGCACCATTGCCTTGGTCGGCCCGACCGGCGCGGGCAAGACCACCGCGCTCAGCCTGCTCTATCGCGCCTATGATCCGAGCGGTGGGCGTATCACCATCGACGGCCACGACATCCGCCATGTCACGCTGGATTCGTTGCGCCAGAACGTCGGCGTGGTGTTCCAGGACCCGGGCATGTTCTATCGCTCCATCCTGGAAAACCTTCGCGTTGGCAAGCCGGATGCCGATCTCACCCAGATCGAAAACGCCGTCGGCGCGGCCGAAGCGGCGGCCTTTATCGCGCGCAAACCAGAAGGCTTCGAGACCATGGTGGCCGAGCGCGGCCGCTCGCTGTCCGGCGGCGAACGCCAGCGTCTGGCGATTGCCCGCGCGATGCTGAAGAACGCGCCGATCCTGGTACTCGACGAAGCCACCAGCGCGCTCGACAACGCTACCGAGGCGCGCATCCAGCGCGCGCTGGATGCATTGACCAAGGGCCGCACCACCTTCGTGATCGCGCACCGCTTGTCGACCGTGCGCAATGCCGATCTGATCCTGGTGCTGGATCAGGGGCGACTGGTGGAACGAGGGCGATTCGACGAGCTGATCCGCCAGGGCGGTTTGTTCGCGCGGCTGGCGGAAGACGGCAAGTTCGCCCCAGATGCGCAAGCCAGCGAAGAGCCCGCCACCGCATCACTGTAGTCGCGCACAGAGTGCGCTCCTACAAGATCTTCGCGCGGGCGTGTCCGCAAATAGAACCGGGTTAGCCGTGCTTGCGGAAGTACAGCCACGCCGCCAGCGCCAGGATCACCGCCGGCAACAGGTTGGCCATCAGCGGCGGCACGCCGTACACGGTGCCGAAGTTCACCATGGCCTTCTGCAGGAAGTACCAGCCGATCGCCAGCAGCATGCCGATAAACATGCGCTTGCCCAGGCCGCCCGAGCGCAACGCGCCGAACGCAAACGGCATCGCGCACAGCACCAGTACCAGCACGTTGAGCGGATACAAGGCGCGCGTCCAGAACGCCACCGCATAGACGCCCGGGTTCTGGTTATTGGCTTCGAGGTATTTGATGTTGCGGCGCAGGTCGCGCATCGGCAGGTATTGCGGCTGGATCACCGACTGCTCCAGTACCTGGGGGTTCAGGCTGGAATCCCAGCGTTGCGTCGTCGCCGTGGTGCTGTGCGTGCCCTGGTCATCCAGGGTGGTACTGCGCACATCGCTCATCACCCACTGGCGGCCGTCATGCTCGGCGGTCTTGGCCCAGTCGAAGCTCGATACCTGGCCGTCCTTGGTCAGCGTGAAGACGCGCACGTCGGCCAGTTGCACCGTGCTGTGCGTACCGGTTTGCTTGGCCATGGCGGCTTTCGCATTGATGATGCGCTCGCCATCGCGCGCCCACAGACCGGTGTTGGTCGCCATGCCCACGTTGCGCGACTTCATGCGCAACTGCATCGCCTGCGCCTGGCGATCGCCCCATGGCGCCGCCGTTTCGCCCAGGATCACCACGCCCACAATCAGTGCCGCCACCACGCCCACTGCCGACACGCCGATGCGCAGCTTGGACATACCGGCAGCGCGCAACGCGGTCAGCTCGCCGCTGGCGGCGAGGCCACCCAGACCGAGCAGGCCGCCGATCAGCGCCGCATTGCCAAACATCTCGTACATGCGGCGCGGGAACGTCACCAGGATGTACACCACAGCATTGCTGAGCGTGTAGCCGTTGCGTCCCACCGCGCCGAGCTGGCGCAGGAACTGGATCACTGCATCAAAACCGGTGAGCAGCAGCCACACCATCAGCAGCGAGCCGAGCACGCTAGTGCCGATCAGCCAATCGACACGTTTGACCCGGAGAGCGGCCATCAGGCGTTGCCCTTGCGCGGCCGGGTAGCCGTGTACTGGTTGCGGAACATCCACGCGGCGCCGGCGAACACCAACAGGCTGACCAGCCACATCGGACCGGCGTTGTGCCAATGGCCCTTGACGATCTGGCTGCGGCATAGCGCGAGTAGGTTGAAGTAAAGGAAGAACGCCAGCACCGCCAGCAGCATGCGCCCGTAGCGCGGTTCGCGCGGGGTCTGCCGCGACAACGGCAGGGACAGCATCATCAACACCACCGCCATGATCGGCACGGTGATGCGCCAGGCGAATTCGGCGCGTCCGTCAGGCGTGGTAACGCGCGACAGCGTAATGGTGTCCAGCGTGTGCGCGGGATCTTCCTCGCTATCGTCGTTCTGCACATTGGACAGCGATGCATCGTTGCGCTCGTACTGCATCTTGCGCCAGTTGTCGGCGCCCAGCGGAATTTCGTACTGCCAGCCGTTGTGCAGCGACAGATAGCGGCCATCGCCGTTGCTGTCCTGATAGAGCTGCCCGCTCTTGCCGGTCACCAGCTTCACCACAGCGGGGCCGTTGTTCTTGCCGGGGCGCTCGGTAACGATCAGGGTGTTACCCAACACGCTGCCATCGCGGCTGAGCGAGTCGACAAAGATGATGCCGCCCTTGCCCGGCAGCTCGGTGAAGCGGCCAGCATCGAGGCCGGCGGCGATCACGGAACGGTTCGCCGCTGCCACCAGCGCATCGGCCGTGCGCGTGGCCCATGGCCCCAGCCACAGCGATACGATGGCCACCAGCGCCACCAGGCAGACAGCGAGCATCGCCACCGGCCGCAGCAGACCGAGCGGTCCCATGCCCGACGAAGCCAGCACATGCATCTCGCTTTCGCGGTACATGCGGCCCAGCGACCAGAACACACCGAGGAAGCCCGCCAGCGGCAGCAGATTCGACAGACCGTCGAGCATGTTCAGGCCAAGTACCTGGAACATCACGCTGGCCGGAAAGCTGCCGTTGGCCACTTGCTGAAGCACGCGCGCGAACGCCGAACCGGCCATGATCACCAGCAGCACCACGGCCACCGCGGCCACGGTCTGGGCCAGCTCGCGCAGGAAGTATCGGTCGAGGATGCTCAGCATGAGGTAAAGTGAAGGGCTCCGTGCCTTGCCCCGAGCGGGCCGGCAAACCGCAAGTCTAGCCTGTCCGCCGCTCGGCCGGACCTTCGCAGGATCTTATCGATGACGCTCCAGTTCAGTCTCGGCCCCGTCGCCCCCGAAACCGTCGAAACCCCGTGCGTGGTGGTCGGCGTTTACGAGAACGGCGTGTTCACCAGTGCCGCCGCCCGCGTGGATACCGCCGCTAATGGCGCGATCAAGCGCCAGGTGGAAAGCGGCGACATCAGCGGCAAGGCTGGCAGCGCCACCGTGCTGTTCGGGCCAGAGGGCGTGACGGCCAAGCGCGTGCTGGTGGTGGGCCTGGGCGGGCAGAAATCGTTCGACGGCGCGCGCTACCAGAAGGTGTGCATTGAAGCCGCACGTGCGCTCGGCCGCCTGCCGATCGACGGCGCCGTGTGCTGCCTCACCGAAGTCGAGGTGCCAGGCCGCGATGCTGCCTGGCGCGTGCGCACCGCGGCGCTTGCCGCCGACTACGCTGCCTATCGCTATACCGCTACCTTCAAGCCGCGCGAAAAGAGCACGCAGCCCGAACTGAGCGCGCTCGCCTTTGCCGGCGGCGACGATGCCAAGGCCGGCCTGGAACAGGCCGCGGCCATCGCTGAAGGCGTGCGTTTCGCGCGCGAGCTGGCCAACCTGCCGCCGAACATCTGCAACCCCGCTTACATCGCCGACCAGGCCAAGGCTTTCGCCGACGCCAACGACAAGGTCAGCTGCAACGTGCTCGACCACGTCGAGATGGAAAAGCTCGGCTTCGGCTCGCTGCTGGCCGTGGGCCGCGGCTCGGTCAACAAGCCGAAGCTGGTGGTGCTGGAATACAAAGGCGGCAACGAAGGCGACAAGCCGTATGCCTTCGTCGGCAAGGGCATCACCTTCGACACCGGCGGCATCAGCCTCAAGCCCGGCCCGGGCATGGAGGAAATGAAGTTCGACATGGGCGGCGCGGCCGGCGTGCTCGGCGCATTCGTCGCCACGGTGAAGATGGGCCTCGCACTCAATCTGGTATGCGTAGTGCCCGCGGTGGAGAACATGCCGGACGGCGACAGCTACCGTCCGAGCGACGTGCTCACCAGCCTGTCCGGCCTCACCATCGAAGTACTCAACACCGATGCGGAAGGCCGCCTGATTCTGTGCGACGCGCTGACCTACACCGCGCAGACATTCCAGCCGCAGGTGCTGATCGACGCCGCCACGCTCACCGGCGCCTGCGTGATCGCGCTGGGCAAACATGCCAGCGGCCTGATGAGCAAACACGACGACCTGGCCGCCGAGTTGCTCGCCGCCGGTGAAACCACACTCGACCGCGCCTGGCGTTTGCCATTGTGGGACGACTATCAGGCGCAGCTCGATTCCGGCTTCGCCGACGTCGCCAATATCGGCGGCAAGAATGCTGGCGCGATCACTGCCGGCTGCTTCCTCGCGCGCTTCACCGAAGGCCAGCGCTGGGCGCATCTGGATATCGCCGGCACGGCGTGGGACGAGGGCCGCAAGGGTCTCGCCACCGGCAGGCCGGTGCCGTTGCTGGCGCAGTGGTTGATTGATCGCGTTGCAGGTTGAGGAAACCCCACCTATCGTCATTCCGGCGCAGGCCATAATCCAGTGGCGTTAATGCCCGATGCGAAGAGCGGAATTTGAGTGCTTCGCACTGGTTACTTAACTGGATTCCGGCCTTCGCCGGAATGACGAGCAAAAAACACCTATCCCTATCGACTCAATAGCCATGCCCCGCGCCGACTTCTACCTGATCGACAAGCCGCGCTTCCGCGAACAGCCGCTGCTGCTGGTGTGCGAGCTGGCGAAGCGCGCGTATGCCGCACAGCAGCCGACCATGATCCTCACCCGCGATTTCGAGCAGGCCGAGGCCATCGACGAGTTATTGTGGGCATTCGACGACGATGCGTTCATTCCGCATCAGCTGGCGGGCGACGATGACGACGCGAATACCGCGGTGCTAATCGTGCCACCAGGTATCGACGCAACGGATCGCCCGATGGTGATCAACCTGCGCGAGACCTGCCCCACCGGCCACTACGAACGCGTGCTGGAAGTGGTGGCCGCCGACCCGGCCGAGCGCGAGGGTTCGCGTACACGCTGGGGTGAGTACAGGCGGCTGGGTGTGGAAGTCGCAAAGCACGATATGTGACGCCACCTTTAGCCCCTCTCCCTGCGGGAGAGGGGTCGGGGTGAGGGTTCCGGGCTTGTGCGAGCATTCATCGCAGCCCCTCTGTCGAACCCTCATCCGTTGCGACCAAAGAGAGTCCCCGTGGGACCGGCACCTTCTCCCGAAGGGAGAAGGATCTATACCAGGCAGCCTTAGATAGGCGCCTGCTCTGCAGCCACGGCGTTTGCCAGCGCCTCCGCCAGTTGCTCACCCGTCACCGGCTTGCGCAGGAATCCATCCATGCCCGCTTCGCGCGAGCGGGCCTCCTCGTCACTGCCGGAACGCGCGGTAATGGCGATAAGTGGCAGGTGTTCGCCATCGCCTTCACGCATACGGATCAGGCGAGCGATCTGGAAACCGTCTACACCGGGCAGGTCCAGATCCAGCAACACGACGTCGTAAGTGTTCTGGCTCAGCTCGGTCATCGCTGCGAGACCGTGACCGACGTAACGCACCCGATGGCCTTGCCGTTCCAGCAGACCACGCACCACCGCTGCCACGATCGCGTCGTCTTCCACTAGCAGGATGCGCAGGCCTTCGGCTTCGCTGGCGCGGACGGGCGCTGCAGCAGTAATGATTTCGCCTTCCACGATCTCCAGTGGCAGGTGCACGTGGAAGCTGCTGCCGTGTGCCACCTTCGATTCGAGTTCGATGCTGCCGCCCATCATCGCCACCAGTTCGCGGCAGATCGCAAGGCCGAGTCCACTGCCGACTTTGCGCTGCGGACCGGTCGCCTGTTCGAAACGCTGAAACAGGCGCGCCTGGCTCGCCTCGGGAATGCCGGGGCCAGTGTCGATCACGCTGAAGTGCAGACCGTTTGCATCACGCAAGGCGCGCAGGGTCACGCTGCCGTGCTCGGTGAACTTCAACGCGTTGTTGGCAAGGTTGAGCAGGATCTGCTGCACGCGCAGCGCATCACCCATGACACGCGCAGGCAGGTCGTCGGCCATCGCCAGCTGGAAATGCAGGCCCTTGGCGCGCGCCTGGCCCTGTTCGAGCTGCGCCACTTCCTGCACCAGCGCGCGCGGATCGAACGGCGCGAGATCGAGTGACAGGCGGCCGGCTTCGATGCGGGCCAGATCCAGCGCGTCGTTGAGCAGCTTGAGCAGCATCTTGCCGGAGCGCTGGATGGCTTCGGCGTAGTCATGCTGCTGCGGGCCGAGCGGCGTGCTCAGCAACAATTCCGCCATGCCCATCACGCCGGTCATCGGCGTGCGTATCTCGTGGCTCAGGGTGGCGAGGAACTGCGTCTTGGCGGCGCTCGCCTGCTCGGCAAGACGGCTGCGCTGTTCGGCCAGCTGAATCTGATGGCGCTGCGCCAGGCGGCGGCGCCATACCAGCAGTACCATCAAGCCCACCA
The DNA here is from genome assembly GCF_900114495.1 of Dyella sp. OK004. GTDB lineage: Bacteria > Pseudomonadota > Gammaproteobacteria > Xanthomonadales > Rhodanobacteraceae > Dyella_D. The sequence goes on from NZ_FOZI01000002.1 coordinate 1,016,666, forward strand.
GCGCGGCGAACAGGATATAGGCGCACCACGCCCACCAACGCACCCACGGTGGCGCCTGCACATGGATACGCAACGGCTGGGACAGCGAACCCCATTCGCCATCCGCACCCGCGCCCATCACATTCAAGGTGTAATCGCCCGCGGCCAGGCCCGCGAATTCGCGCTCGCCGCGCGCACCGGTGTCGACCCAATCATTGTCGAGGCCATCGAGACGGAAGCGATAACGATTGTTCGCAGGGTTGATGTAGGAGAACACGCGTGCATCGACATTGAGACCGCGATCGCGCCAGCCGAGCTCCAGCCCATCCTGACGCAATGGCTGGGCAAGCACCCCGCTTTGCGTGCGCACGCCGATGCCAGTGATGGCCAGCGGCGGCACCGCGCTGCCGCCATCGCTCTGGTCGGGATTGAAACCGATCACGCCGCCCATGGTCGGCGCGTAAATGTTGCCGTCGGGCATGCGCGCGAAGCCGCGGAAAAATTCGCCGTTGCTCAGGCCGTCCTGCAAGCCAAACGCGCGGAACGTGCCGCTGTCGGGATCAAAGCGCCACATGCCATCGCGGCCGAGTAGCCATACGCGTCCGCGCTTGTCCACCGCGACGTCGACGACATTGACCGAGGGCCAGCCGTGGTGCGCATCGATCTTGCGATCCAGCGCCAATCCATCGCCTTCGTAGTGATAAAACTCCAGACCATCGGGACGGGCCAGCCACATGCCATCAGGGGTGAAGTCGAAGGCATCCACCGCGCGGTCGTTGCGCACACCCGGCACCGGTTCGAAATGATCGCGGGTGGCATCGAGCCGCAGCAGGCCTCCGTCGCTGGCGTACCAGAACACGCCGTTCTTCAAAGTCAGCTGGCTGCCCCAGCGCGCCTTTTCATCGGCCGGCAGGATCGCCACCGGTGTGACCGCCAGCGTTTCCTGGTCGACGCGGAACAGGCCTTCGCTGAAGCTGCGCGCGTATAACTTGCCATCCGGCCCCAGTTCCACTTCCAGCGGATGCGCCATGCCATGTCCGGCACTGGGTACGCGGTCGAGCTTGCCATTGGCGTAGCGAAACAGGCCGCCCTGCACCGTGATCCACAAGCGATCCTGTGCGTCCTGGGTCATGCCCACCACATCGCCGCGCATATCGGAAAGCACATGCTCGGCCTTGCCAGTGGTGGGATCGAGTTTGTCCACGCGACCGTTGCGCGCGCCGACCCAAATGCGCCCGTCACGGCCGCGTGCCACCGAGTTGGCGACGGAATCGCGCAGGCTCTCGTTGTCCTCGGGCATGTGCGTGAAGCGGCTTACGTTATTCCAGCTGGGCGCGAGATAGGCCACGCCGCCGTCGAACAGGGCAATCCATAAACCGCCTTCGCGATCCGGTAGGATCTTCCACACCCAGGTGCCCGGCAGGTTGCCGTAAAGCAGCGGCTGATTGACCAGCGGCTGCACCGGACCGCCCGGCACCGTCTGCAGATACATGCCGCGCTGCGTGCCGATCCACAGACGTCCGGCGCGATCGCGCGTGCTGCTCAGCACGTTGAAGTCGGCGATGTCCTTGCAGAACATGCGCATCACGCCATCTTTGTCCACTACCAGCAGACCGCGCGCAGAGGCGATGCGCACCTCGTCGCCGTCGCCTTCGATACGCCAGGCGTCCACGATTTCAGAAGGATGCTCATACGGCACCGGGCGGATGACGCCGTTGGTATCGCGAAGGAAGACACCGTTGGTGCCACCGATCCACAGACGTTGCTTTGCGTCCACATAGAGCGCGCCCACTGCGCCAAAACCGCCGACGTCGCGGTTAGGTGCCGGGATGTGCTCGAAACCCGTGCCATCAGGGCGCATACGATCCAACCCCAGCGCCGTGCCCACCAGCAACGCGCCGTCCGAGTCGAGCTTGATCACCCACACCTTGTCGCTACTCAGGCTGTGCGGATCAGCCGGATCGTGCGCCCAATGCTGAAACTTGTCAGTCTGCGGGTCATAGCGGTTCAGTGCCGCTTCCAGGCCGCCAGCCCATAGATGTCCCGAGCGGTCGAAGGCCAGGGTGGAAATACCGTTGTCGCGCAGCGAGCCGGGATCGTCCGCCACATGGCGGAATACTTTGAAGCCTACGCCGTCATAGCGCGCGATGCCGCCCTTGGTGGCAAACCACATGGCGCCGTCCGGCCCTTGCACCACTGTGTACACGCTGCTGCTTGGCAGACCATTGACGGTGCCATAGCGGCGAAACTGGGGCGTGGGCAGCATGCCGCCCGATGGCGCCGATAGTGGCGCCACTGTCTCGGCCACCGTCGGCGACGACGCCAGCAACGCCAGGCTCAATAGCAACGAAGACAGCATGCCTTCCCCCTCCGAAGCACACGATCATGCCAAATCCCCCAGGGCTTAACGAGTGTCCAGTGCTGCGACATGACTAGAATGCCCGTCATGTCCCGACGCCCAAGACTGCTACTGGCCGCACTCGCCATCGCCGCCCTGGTGTGGCTGCTGTTCGCTGCGGCCGAACGTGCGCTGGCCCTGGCCCAGCGCTTTCTGCAATTGCCGGCCTGGCTGCAATGGACGCTGGGCTCGGCCCTGGCGCTGTTCGCCCTGCTCGGCCTTGGCGTGCTGTGGTGGCTGTTCCGGCCGCGCCGCAAGCGGCGGCCCGTACCGGCGCCGGACCGCGGCAGCCTGGAACAACGCATCGATCAACTGCAAAACCGCGGCGCCAACACCGGCGCGCTCGGCGCCGAATTAGGCGAGCTGGACCGCCGCCGCGCGACGGCGCGCGTCTACGTGGCGCTGTTCGGCGAGATCTCCACCGGCAAGTCCACATTGATCCGCGCTCTCGCGCCGCATGCGGCCGCGATCAGCGATGTGCGCGGCGGCACCACCCAGCAGGTCAGCCACGTCGATGGACAACTGCCCGATGGCCGTACCCTGGTACTCGCCGACGTGCCGGGCAGCCGCGAGACCAACGGCGAAGCCCACGAAACCCTGGCCCGCCAGGAAGCCCTGCGCGCGCATGCGGTGATCTATGTCTGCGCCGGTGACCTCACCCGCAGCCAGGCGCAGGAAGTGCGCTGGCTCGGCGACTTCGGCAAACCGCTGCTGCTGGTGCTCAACAAAGCCGACCAGTGGAGCGACGCCGAACGCGATCTGCTGCTGCATCGCCTGCGCCAGCAAAGCCACGACATTGCCGCCACGGTAGTCGCCATCAGCGCCGGTGGCAGCGAACGTTACCAGCGCACCCTCGCCGATGGCGGCATCGAACAGATCGAACGCCAGCGCAAACCCGCCGTCGAGCCGCTGCTCAAGGCCCTGATGCGCGTGATCGCGCCCGGCACCGAAGGCCTGGAACCGCAACGCGAACAAGCCGTACTCGCCGGTCTGCACGAACGCATCGGCACACTGGAAACACAAACCCGCGCCGCCGAAGCCGAACGCATCGTGCGCAAATACGCGCGCCGCGCCATCGTCGGCGCCCTCGCGGCGGTAGCGCCCGGTAGCGACCTGATCATCCAGGGCGCCCTCGCCGCCGCCCTCACCCGCGAACTCGCCGAGCTCTACGGCATACGCGTCACCGACGTGCAGATCGACGACTTCATCCAACAAGCCAAACTCACCCTGCGCACCGGCAGCTCCATCGTCCTCGCCATCGCCGGCAACGCCCTCAAAGCCTTTCCCGGATTGGGCACACTCGGCGGCGGCGTCCTCCACGCCTTCGCCTACGCCCTCATCTTCGACAGCCTAGGCCGCGCCCTCGCCGCCTCCCTCGCCGAACGAAACACCCTCGACCAGCAAGATGCCGGGGCGCGACTCAAGACCTTGCTTGCTGATAGCGGCGGTGCGCGAGTGAAAGAGCTGGCGACGTTGACGATGGAGGCGTGGAGGGAAAGGGAGAGGGAGAAGAGTGAGTGAGGGGTGGTTCGTAAATCGCGCGCACTGCAATCCATCAATAGCAACACTGTCTCGAGCACCCACCCCTCACCCCAACCCTCTCCCCGAAGGGGAGAGGGAGATGTTGCGCTTCGATAAAGGACGGACGATCAGGCCAAGGAAAAAACTATCCCGATGCCTGACACTGGAAAAGGCGGAGCTACAGAGCCCGCCGCAAGCTCTTCAGGCCATTTCTCTTTGGTTACTTTCTCTTTGGGCCAGCAAAGAGAAAGTGACCCGGACGGCGGCAGCGGTTCGGAAGCCCGCGGCAGGCGAACCCGGGCACGCAGACGCTAAAACCGAGCGATAAGGCACTGGATTCCGGCGTGCGCCGGAATGACGAAGTAGGGACGAAGTAGGAGTGAGTGTCGCAAGGGCCGAACCCTCTCCCGGAGGGAGAGGGAGCAAAGCAAAGGACGCGCTCACGGAAACAATCCGTTCCCCCAAACCCGCTGGCGCCCCCACCCCCGATCCGCCAGACTCCCCCGCATGTCCAAACCACGCACCAGCCACCTCATCGCACTCGCCCTGAGCGCCCTGCTGGCCTGCGCAACCGCCCACGCCGCATCAAGCACCTACCGTTACGACACCACCCACAGCCAGATCCTTTTCAGCATCGACCACAACGGCTACTCGCGGCCATTTGGACGGCTGCACATCGCACGCGGCTGGCTGCGTTTCGATCCCGACGACTGGAGCCGCTCGGCCACCGAACTGGACATCGACCTGGACAGCCTCGACATGGGCGACAAGGAATGGAATGCGGCCGTGCTCAAGCCTTCGTTCCTCGATAGCGGCAAGGCGCGCTACGCGCATTTCGTCAGCACCTCGGTGGAACGCAAGGACGATACGCACGGCGTGCTGCATGGGCAGCTCAGCCTGCGCGGCATCACCCGTCCGGTCGAGCTGCCGTTCACCGTGAACCGGGTCGCCAAGACCATCTACGGACTGCATACGGTCGCCGGCTTCTCCGCCACCGCCATGCTGGACCGCACCGACTTCGGCATCACCGCCAACCCGGGAGCCATTGGCCGCTCGGTCATGGTGTGGCTGGAATTGGAAGCTATCCTCGACGACACCGCTCAGACCAACAAGGAGTCTTCATGAGCCTGCGCAGCAACGACCGCCAGTGGGGTTCGGTCGCCAAATTCTTTCACTGGACCATGGCACTGCTCATCCTGGGCAACGGTATCTTCGGGCTGCTGATGGATCTGGCCAGCAATCCGATGCAGAAGATCAACTGGCTGGCCTTGCACAAGTCGATCGGACTCACCGTGCTGGCGCTGTTCTTGCTGCGTCTGTTGTGGCGCTTTGGCGACAAGCGTCCGCGCGAAGAACCCGCGCCGCGCTGGCAGCAAGTGGCCGCCCACGTCACGCATGCCGCGCTGTATCTGTTGATCGTGGCCTTGCCGCTCAGCGGCTGGTGGTTCAATTCGGTCGCCGGCAAGCCGCTGCAGTTCTTCAAGCAGCTCAACCTGCCCGCGATCGCCGGCGCCAATCCCGACATCAGCGACCTGGCCCACGAAGTGCACGAATACCTGTTCTGGTTTCTGCTGCTGGTGCTGGCAGCGCATATCGGTGGCGCGCTGAAACATCACCTCGTTGATCGCGACAATACCCTGCTCCGCATGCTCCCCTTCCGCCGCCTGCGCGACGGCATCCGCTCCCAAGGAGATCGCTCATGAAAACCCTCACCCGTTTGGCTCCCCTGCTGCTCGCACTGGCTCTGCCCGGTCTGGCAAGCGCCGCCGACTACACCGTGCAGACGGGCAGCAAGCTCGGTTTCTCCGGTACGTTCCAGGGCGCCGGCTTCGACGGCAGCTTTGGCAAGTGGACCGCGGTGATCAGCTACGACGCGGCCAAGCTGGCCAGTTCGAAGTTCGATGTAGAAGTGGATCTCGCCAGCGTGAAAACCGGTGACAAGGACCGCGACGGCGCGCTGCCGGGTTCGGATTTCTTCAACGTCGCCAAGTTTCCCAAAGCACATTTCGTCACCACCGGCTTCCGCCAGAATGGCGCGCAGGTGATTGCCGACGGCAACCTCACCCTGCGCGGCGTGACCAAGCCGGTGAGCCTCAACGTCACCTTCAAGCCGCAGGGCACGGGTGCCACGCTGGATGTGGCCGGCACGGTCAAGCGTCTCGACTTTGGCGTGGGCGGCGGTGACTACGCCGACACCTCGGTGATCGGTGGCGACGTGAAGGTAACGGCGCACGTCGTGCTCGCAGCGAAGTAAACGAGTCGGAATAAACCCGCATGAGTGAAGGCACGCTGTGGCAGCGTCTGCGCGGCTGGCTGACGCCGGAGCAGACAAGCACTGCCGCGGCGGCGCCGGACGGAACGCGCATGGCGGACAGCCTGCGCCATCTGCTCGACGACCCGGGCATTCCGGCAAGCATTCGCAGCGAACTCGCCGAAGATTTCGGCCGTGTGGAGACCATGCTCGACCGTCTGCAGCGCGGCGAGCTGCATGTGGCGGTGTTCGGTCGTGTGTCCGCTGGCAAGTCCGCGCTGGGCAACGCACTGCTGGGACGCGAAGCGTTTACCGTGGGCGTTCTGCACGGCACCACCACGCAAGCCGAGCAGGCCACGCTGGATGAAGCTATCCAGGATGGGCTGGTGCTGATCGATACGCCCGGCATCAACGAACTGGATGGCGACGCACGCGAACGGCTCGCATTCGAAGTAGCGGAAGTCAGCGACCTGGTGGTGTTCGTCGCGGATGGCGACCTTACGCGCGACGAACTGGATGCGCTGAAGCTGCTCGCCGCTACGCAGCGCCCGGTGCTGCTGGCACTGAACAAGTCGGATCGCTACAGCCCCGACGAACGCGCTTCATTGATCGCGCATCTGCGCGAACGCACACACGGCCTGGTACGCGCCGAGGATGTGGTGGCGGTCGCCGCGCGCCCTTCGCCGCAGCGCGTGATTGAGGTCGGCGCCGACGGCCGCGACCATGCACGCGAAACATCAGCACCGCCTGAAGTGGCCGCACTGCGTGAGCGACTGATCGGCATTGCACAACGCGAAGGCAAGACCATCGCCGCGCTCAATGCCGGCCTTTATGCCAGCCGGCTGACCGATCAGGTCAGCACGCGTATTGCCGAAAGCCGGCGCCAGCTCGCCACCAAGGTGATCCGGCAGTACTGCCTCGCCAAAGGCGTGGCGGTAGCGCTCAATCCGATTCCCGTGGCTGATCTGCTGGCGGCGGCCGGCCTCGATGCGGCGATGGTGTTGCAGTTGTCGCGCGTGTATGGACTGCCACTGACGCGCGCGGAATCCGGGCGCCTGGTGGCGGTGATTTCCGCGCAACTGATCGCGTTGATGAGTGCGATCTGGGGCGTGCATCTGGTGGCGTCCACGCTCAAGGGTGTCAGCGCTGGTCTTTCGGTCGTCATCACCGCGGCGGCACAAGGTGCGCTGGCGTGGTACGCCACCGTGCTGATCGGCCGCGCGGCGGAGCGTTACCTGGTGGCTGGCAAATCCTGGGGCGAGCTGGGTGCCAAGCGTGCGGTGGCGGAGATTGTCGCCAGCCTGGATCGCGATTCGATCCTGCGTGAAGCGCGCGAGGAAATCCTCAAGCGGCTGAAGCGCTGAAGCCGCTCTTTTGTAGGAGCGCACCCTGTGCGCGACCGGGATAACGCTTCGTAGGTGTCGCGCACAGGGTGCGCTCCTACAGGTCTGCAGTCAGAAACTGACGCAGCGCCGACGCATCGAACGGCCAATCCAGCTCCCGTCCATCGCGCACATCGCGCAACACGGGCACCCGCGTGCCGTAGCGTTCTTCCAGCCCCGCGTCGTCATCCACCCAAACGCTATCGAAATCCGGCGCACGCGCCTCGGCCATCACGGCAAGCGCCTGATCGCACAGGTGGCAGTAGTCGCGCTGGTAGAGGATCAGGTCGGCCATAACAAACGGAAGCGTACGGACTGCGGGGCGCCAGAGGGACGCGTAGAATAGCGGGCTCCCTCCCTAGCCCGCAGCATCGCCATGGCCGTCAGCGTATTCGACCTGTTCAAGATCGGTATTGGTCCCTCCTCTTCGCATACGGTGGGCCCGATGCGCGCTGCCGCGCGTTTCGCCGAGCGCTGGCTGGAAGAGAAAGGCGTGCTTGACCGCGTGGCGCGCCTGCGCGCCGAACTGTACGGCTCGCTGGCGATGACCGGTCGCGGCCACGGTACCGACAAGGCGGTGCTGCTCGGCTTCGAAGGCGAGCATCCCGATACGGTCGACCCCGACCGCATTCCGGAAGTGCTGGAGCGCATCCGCGGTACGCATCGCCTGCGCGTGCTGGGCAAGCATGACATCGAGTTCGACGAGAAACGCGACCTGGTGTTCAACAAGCGCCAGAAGCTGCCGTTCCACACCAACGGCATGCGCTTCACCGCCTACGACGCCGACGGCAATGAGCTGGGCACGCGCGACTACTACTCGGTGGGCGGCGGCTTTGTAGTGAACCAGGACGAGGCGGCGGAAGACCGCATCGTGGCCGACACCACCGCGCAGCCCTATGCGTTCTCCACCGGCGACGAAATGCTCGCGCTCTGCGCGCAGCACAAGCTCACCATCGCGCAGCTGATGATGGAGAACGAGAAAGTCTGGCGCAGCGAGGCGGAAACCCGCGCCGGCCTGCTGACCATCTGGAAGGCCATGCAAGATTGCGTCAATCGCGGCCTGCGTTCGCCCGGCGTGCTGCCGGGCGGCCTCAAGGTGACGCGTCGCGCGCCGGCGATGGCCGCCGAGCTGCGCGATCAACCCGAGGCGGCGTTGAAGGATCCGCTCACCATCCTCGACTGGGTGAATCTCTACGCGCTGGCGGTGAATGAAGAAAACGCCGCGGGCGGCCGTGTGGTCACCGCACCGACCAATGGCGCGGCAGGCATCGTGCCGGCGGTGCTGCACTACTACCACCGCTTCTGCCCCAAATCGAACGACGACGGCGTGATCGAATTCCTGCTCACCGCCGCCGCCATCGGCATCCTCTACAAGGAGAACGCCTCGATCTCCGGTGCCGAAGTGGGCTGCCAGGGCGAAGTAGGCGTGGCCTGTTCGATGGCTGCCGGCGGCCTCACCGCCGCGCTCGGCGGCAATGTGCTGCAGGTGGAGAATGCCGCCGAGATCGGCATGGAACACAACCTGGGCCTCACCTGCGACCCGATCGGTGGCCTGGTGCAGATTCCCTGTATCGAGCGCAACGCGATGGGTTCGGTGAAGGCGATCAATGCCAGCCGCATGGCGTTGAAGAGCGATGGCAAGCATCGCGTGTCGCTGGACAAGGTGATCGCCACCATGCGCGACACTGGGCGCGACATGAAGGACAAGTACAAGGAAACCTCGCGCGGCGGCCTGGCGGTCAATGTGATCGAGTGCTGAGGGAAACACTCCCTCGCCCGCCCTCCATCCGCCGCAACGTCACCCGGGTCGCGCGAACCCGCTAATTGCGGCGGCGCATTTTCTCGCGCCGACCACGCGCGCAGCGCGCTGCATGGGCGATGCGCAGCGCTGATGCGGGCGCAAGAAACTGAGCCTAGGGAAAGTCCGTATTGCCGTGTGATGACAGCGGTTCTAAATGCCGAGCCATTCCCCACGGCATGGAAGTTCCGCCATGACATACGTCGCCCCCAGCGCATCCGCCACCTACACGCAGCCCCAACTCCCGCCACCGCAGACCTACACCTCCACCGGCAAGGAGACGGTCACGCAGGTCGCCCAGCAGCATGGCGTCACGCCGGAGGAACTGGCGCGGACCAATGGCATCAGCGTAGACAGCGCGCTATCGCTCGGCCAAGTGCTGACCCTGCCGCCCCACGCGACAGCGCTGACGACTGCGCAGGCTGCACCCGCACCACAAACGCCGGCGCAGAAAACCGACGCAGCCATCGCCGCCTATCAGGCTGCCGTGAAGGAACACGACGACGTCATGCGCAACGCGCCGCACAACGGCGGCATTCGCCAGGACCTGGACACCAGCGAGCTAGACAAAGTCGACGCCGCGAAGAAAGCCATGGACCAGGCGATCGGCGAGGAGATCGCCGGCCAGGTCGCCTTGCGCAACCAGGGCGTACCGATGGAGTTCCGCACACCGACCGATCAGCTGATCGCCAGCGCCGGCAACACGATCCTGGCGCGCCACGCAGGCGATCCGGCGCTCACTTCTACCCTCAATAGCTCCATCCACTCCTACACGGTGCAGAGCGATGCCAATGCGCTGATCCCGGAGTACTCCGGCGACTGGAGCCCGACCGACAAGCTCAAGGGCATCATCCTGGACGGTCAGCCACCGGAGGTGGTCGACGCCGTGCTCGCTGACCCACGCGTGCAGGGTTGGATCAAAGATGCCGCCAGCCAGGTCGACCAGCCCTACAACGGCGTCAGCAACTATGCTGACGCCGAGACCCATGCTACCGATGCTGCCCAGCGCCTGCTCAATACCGTGCAGGGCCTGCCCCCGCCGCTGGCCGCGGCGGTGGTTAACCAAAGCATGCCCACGATCCAGAAGATCGCGCAGTGCGAGATGGTCAGCGGCGGCGAGGGCGCCTACGGCACCATGCAGCGCGTGGTCAGCGCACTGGGTGAAGGGCCTCAGGCGCAGGACCTTGCCAACCAGATCGCCGGCGCTTACGTGCACCAGGCCGAGCGCTGGGCAGGCTTCACGACTGACGCCACCAAGTTCGCCGTATCCGACGGCGCCAGCCCCACGCTCGCCATGGCGCTGGCAAATGCCCTGCGCCAGGACGGCAAGAGCGACCAGGCCGACGGCATCGTGAATCTTGCTACCCAGGGACTGCAGCAGTACCTCGCCAACGGCAAGGACAGTCCGCTCAAGGCCTACGAGGACGCGCACGGCGCGGCGGAAGAGAAGGACAAGCGCCTGTCGCAGCTACTCGCCAACGCCGGACCGCTCGACGATGACCAGAAGAAGAAATTCGTCGAGGCCTACACCAAGGATCCGGACAACGCGAAGGTGTACCAGGCCGACGCCGATGCCGCGAAGAACCTCGCGTCCTACATGGATGCCCACAAAAACGACCTGCTGTCAGCGGCCGGGAACAGTCCGGATGCTGCCAAGCAGCTGTACCAGTGCATGAAGGACCTGACGCAGTCCGGCCAGGGCAAGACCGCCTTGGAATTCGCCGATGCCATCAAGGCAGACAGCCCGGCATCCCAGGCCTTCAGCGCGTTCTCCGACTACGAAAGTGACTTCCTGCCCAAGGCGATCGCTTCGGCGCAGGGCCAGCTGCTGGTCGAGGAAAAAGGCGACAGCAAGACCGCGACCGACAAACTGCTCGAACTGGCCGAGCCGCTGTTCAAGGACAAGGAAGGCTGGGCGTCGATGAAGGAGAACTACCAGCGACTCGGCGAGAACGAGAACAAAGCGTTCGACCCGAAGCAGTTGGGCGAGGAGTTCGCCAAGCTCGGCCCGGCGGGCAAAGGACTGGCGATGGCCTCCGTCATGGTCAGCGCCTACAACGGCGGCCAGGCGGACAACATCACCGCCATGATCGGTGCCTACAGCATGGCCGGCGGCAACGCGGCAGGCCTCGCCAGCGGCGCCGTGCAGTATCTGGCCGATGCCGGCAAGCTCGGGCGCTACACCGAATCGGCTCAGGCCTTCGCCCAGTTCAGCGCGCGCTTCGTCCCCGGCCTGGCAGTGATCGCCAGCACCGCCTCGTTCGCGACGGATTTCAACAAGCTCAAGAGCGATCCCGTCTACGCTGGCGCGGTGGTGGGCGACCTCTTCTCGGTGATGGGTAGCGTGCTGGAAACGACCGGCGCCGGCGAAGTGCCCGGCGCCTTCCTCAACGGCGTCGGCTTTTTCCTCTCCGCGCCGTTCCAGTTCGTCGGCGGGCTGATCGACGGCAACAAGGAAGCGAGCGAGCTGCACAAGGAGGTCGAGAAATATCTGGGCAAGGATGGCGTAGGCCTGGACGATCCGACCAGCAAGGCGCTGGCACAAAGCGATCCGGACCAGGTCAAGCAGTGGCTGGCCACCGGTATATCGCCGGACAAGCTGCAGGATCTGGCGAAGCTCGATCCGAACCTGCTGCAGAGCGAGCATGGCTACGGCCCTAATATCGTCTCGTTGCCGGACCTGGAGAAGCGCACCGGGCTCAGCGGCGACGACATGTACAACATGCTCATGGCCGCCAATGGGAATGACACTTCGGGCGCCGGCGTATCAGAGGTGATGCATGTGCTTGGCCACCCCGGTTGGTTCCCGCAATCGGCTAATGCACATACCAGGACAGAACTGGCCGCGAGTTTCCTCGCCCAAGCACAAAGCCTGCAGAGCGACGCTGCGGGCGACCCGAACGTAGCCGCGCAAGCGGCCGCACTGAATCGCGCTGCTGATTGGCTGCAGCACAACTGACGACCATCGGCCGGGGCCATGCAGTGTGCGCCCCGGTCGGCGTCGTGCGAAGACTGTCCATACGCCGATGAATGGACGACAGAGGCATTTCCGCCATGGGGAATGGTGCGCCGCGACACTCACTTGGGGCCATCCCGGCGACGGTGGCCCTATGACTTCCGCAGGCTGACAGCCGCGCGAGGGGCTGTCATGATCCCGCCTTTGTGCCGTTCCGATGGGCGGCCGTTCGAGATCCAATCCAGCGGGAGCCTGCATGTCCTCTTCCAGCCCTATCCGACGCGAAGTCGGTCCGTTCGCGCTCATGCTTACCGGCCTGGGTTCCATCATCGGCTCCGGCTGGCTGTTCGGCGCATGGCGCGCGGCGGGTCTCGCCGGCCCGGGCGCGGTCTGGGCCTGGATACTCGGCGCCGCGATCATCATGACTATCGCGCTGACTTATGCAGAGTTGGGCTCGATGTTTCCCGAGTCGGGCGGCATGGTGCGCTACAGCCACTACTCGCATGGCTCGCTGGTGGGTTTCATCGGCGCGTGGGCCAACTGGATCGCCATCGTGTCGGTGATTCCGGTGGAAGCGGAAGCTTCGGTGCAGTACATGGCTTCGTGGCCATGGCAATGGGCGCATGACTTGTATATGCACATGCCGGACGGGCATGGCGAACTGTCGGTGCCGGGTTTATGGATCGCCGCCGTGCTGGTGATCATCTACTTCCTGCTCAACTTCTGGAGCGTGAAGTTGTTCGCGCGTTCCAACACCTTGATTACGGTATTCAAGCTGGTCGTGCCGGCAGCCACCGGCCTGGCACTGATCGCCAGCGGCTTCCACAGCGAGAACTTCTCGGTGGGCGTGCATGGCGATGCGCACTCGATCGATTTCGCCGCCGTGCTTACCGCCGTCGCCACCGCCGGCATCGTTTTCAGCTTCAACGGTTTCCAGAGTCCGGTGAACCTCGCAGGCGAAGCACATAACCCGGGCAAGAGCATTCCGTTTGCGGTGATCGGCTCCATCGTGCTGGCCACCATCGTCTACATCATTCTGCAGGTGGCCTACATCGGTTCGGTGCCGCCGGACATGCTGGCCAAGGCCGGCTGGCACGGTATCGACTTCCGCTCGCCGTTCGCTGAGCTGGCGATCATCGTCAACCTGCACTGGCTGGCGATGCTGTTGTACGTCGACGCCTTCATCAGCCCCAGCGGCACCGGCATCACCTACACCGCCACCACCGCGCGCATGATCTACGGCATGGAGCGCAACGGCACGCTGCCCAAGATCCTCGGCAGCATCCATCCGAAGTGGGGTATCCCGCGTCCGGCGATGTGGTTCAACCTGCTGGTGTCCTACCTGTTCCTGTTCAAGTTCCGCGGCTGGGGCACGCTGGCGGCGGTGATCTCGGTAGCGACGATCATTTCGTACCTCACCGGCCCGGTGAGCGCGATGACCCTGCGCCGCACCGCGCCGGAACTGCACCGCCCGCTGCGCATCGCCGGCCTGCCGATCCTTGCCGGCGTCGCCTTCATCATGGCGACCGAACTGCTGTATTGGGCCAAGTGGCCGCTGACCGGCGAGATCATCCTGCTGATGGTCGTCGCGCTGCCGGTGTACTTCTACTACCAGGCCAAGGCTGGCTGGCATGACTTCGGCCGCCAGTTGAAGGGTGCGTGGTGGCTGATCTGCTACCTACCGACGCTGGCGTTGGTGTCGTGGGCTGGCAGCACCATGTTCGGTGGCGCCGGCTATCTGCCGTACGGCATGGACCTGGCCGTGGTCGCGGTGGTGGGCCTGGTGTTCTACGTATGGGGCGTGAAGTCCGGCTGGCGCACGCCGTCAGTGGAAGCTGCGCTGCTGGAAGCGAAAGCACACCCTGGCGCGCCGGTGGTGCCGCCGGATGAATTCGAGTCCGAGCGCATGACGGGGCATTGAGCACACTCTTTGCTACATAAAAAAAACGCGGCTTCAAGCCGCGTTTTTTTATGTAGCAAACATGCCCCTGTTTATAGTTCGTGTCCGCACGCTAGGATCAGCGGAATCAAGGGAGCCGTGTCGGCCAGCCCAGCATCAAGGAGGATGTTATGACGCCTTTTCTATGGTTTAGCCTGTCGCTCCGCATTATCGGTGCATGGACAATCGTCACCGGCCTCGAAATGGCGGTAACGGCGTTCAACGTTACCCGTGGCTTGAGCAATGCACTGGAATACTCAGCCTGGGCATTCTTCAATCAAACCATTGCGCATCTGGTGATCGGTCTTGTACTGGTCAAATTTGCGCCGTTGCTCGCGCAATGGGCCTACCCTCGCGCTAAAGCCTCTTTGCAAGAGGAAGGCGCCGAAGCCTGATCACGGATTGAGGCAGGTCGGTACATCCACAACCTGCCTCAGGCAAGAGCCAGCACGTCGCCAAGCAGTGCCTGCGCCGTCACTTCCGGCCCTGCGCCCGGCCCCTGGATTACCAGCGGCTGCGAGTGATAGCGGGTGGTGGTGAGGGCGAACTGGTTGTCGGTGCCGTAGAGGCGTGCAGCGGGGTGTGTGACCGGCACTTCGACCAGTCCGACGCGCGCGCGGCCGCGCTGGTTGAGTCGGGCCAGGAAACGCAGCACACCGCCGCGCGCTTTCGCTTCCGCGTGACGCGCAGCCAGCGGTGCATCGAGTTCTTCGAGGCGTGACAGAAAGGTCTCGGTGTCAACCCCGCGCAGCGCTTCGGGCACCAGACTTTCCACTTCCACTTCATCGGTACCCAGGGCGAAGCCGGCGTTGCGCGCGATGATCAGCAGCTTGCGTGCTACGTCTTCGCCGGAAAGGTCAGAACGCGGATCCGGCTCGGTGTAGCCGAGCTTGCGCGCCTCACGCAGCAGCGCGGAAAACGGCTGACTGCCGTCGTACTGGTTGAACAGATAGGACAGCGAGCCGGAGAACACGCCTTCGAGCGTGAGCAAAGCGTCGCCACAGCCGCGCAGGCGGCGCAGGGTGGAGAGAACCGGCAGGCCGGCACCCACGGTCGCGGCGTCGCCGTAGCGCGCGCCATTCGCGGTGGCTGCCTGCAGTGCGCGCCAGCCCGGCAACTCGCCGCCAGCCAATGCCTTGTTGGCCGTGACCACGTGATAGCCCTTGGCCAGCCATTCCGAGTGACGCGCAGCAAGGCCCGCATTGGCCGTCGCGTCGATGATCACCTTGACCGCCGCACCGCTGGTGTCGAGCGCGGCCAACAAGGTGGCGTCGTTACGCGGATCGCCAAGCTGCTTGAGCTTTTCGCGCAGGCCGCGATCGGCCAGCTGCGCGGGATCAGTCTGCTGGCGGCGTGAATTGGCGGCGCCGACCAGGCGCAATGAAGCAGCTGCCGGCGTGTTCAACAGCTTGAGCAGCGCACCGCCAACCACCCCGGTGCCGAGCAGCACCATGGCGATGCCCGATGCGGCAGCAGGTGCCGTAGCTGGCGCTGACGCTTCGGCGAGCACCGCGCTCATGCAAGCACCCGGCGTTTCGACGCCAGCGAAACCTGTGCACGGACCAGCGCGGCATCGAGATCGCGCAGCAGATCGTCGCCGTCCTCGATGCCTACGGACAGACGCAGCAGGCTGTCGGCGATGCCGGCGGCGCGGCGCGCCTCTGGTGCCATCGATGCATGGGTCATCGACGCGGGATGAGCGATGAGACTTTCCACACCGCCCAACGACTCGGCCAGCGAGAAGTACTGCAAGCCGTCGACGAAAGCCTCGATCTGCGCCACATCGCCTTCCAGCTCGAAGCTGAGCATGGCGCCGAAGCCTTGCTGCTGGCGTGCCGCCAGCGCGTGGCCCACGTGACTTTCGAGGCCCGGATAGTAGACCTTGCGAATGGCCGCATGGCCGTCCAGACGCTCGGCGATGCGCACTGCGTTTTCCTGGTGCTGCCGCAGGCGCACGTTCAGGGTGCGCAAGCCACGCAGCGTGAGGAAGCTGTCGAACGGTGCGCCGGTGAGGCCGTTGCAGTTGCCCCACCACTTGAGCTGCTCGGCAACCGCCGCGTCGCGCGCAATCACCGCGCCGCCGACCACGTCGCTGTGACCGTTGATGTACTTGGTGGTGGAGTGCACTACCACGTCCGCGCCCAGCACGAGCGGTTGCTGCAGCGCCGGCGAAAGGAAGGTGTTGTCCACCACCACCAGTGCGCCGACGGCATGCGCGGCCTGTGCCACATGGCGGACATCGGTAATACGCAACAGCGGATTGGACGGCGTCTCCACCCACACCAGCGCGGGCTTGGACGCGAGGCCAGCGGCCAGTGCCACGCTGTCGGTGAGGTCGACAAACTCGACGCTGAAGCGCCCTTTCTTCGCCCACGCATCCAGCAACCTCCAGGTGCCACCGTAGCAATCGTGCGCAGCGAGGATCCTGGCGCCGGCCGGCACCAGTTCCAGCGCCAGCGCCACCGCGGACATGCCGCTGGACGTCACCACCGCACCCGCTCCCTGCTCCAGCTCCGCCAGCGCATTACCCAGCTGATCGCGCGTGGGGTTCCCGCTGCGCGAGTAATCGTAAGCGCGCTTGCCGCCCAGCCCTTCAAAGGCGTAGTTGGTCGACAGATGCAGCGGCGGCACCACGGCGCCATGCTGGGTATCGGACTCAATGCCGGCGCGCACGGCGCGGGTACAGGGGGCGGGGGTGTCGCTCATGGTGAATCTCCGTGTCGTGCTTGGTGCCCGGTGATGCGGATCGGGCGATGCGTGGGGACGTAAAGGGTCAGGCCAGGGCTTCGCGCAACAGCGGCGCAAGGCGGTCGGTTTCCTTGAGGAAGGCGTCGTGTCCGTAGGGCGACTCGAGCACTTCCAACGTGGCGGGGCCGTACAGGCGGCGCTGCAGTTCGCACAGGTCGGACAGCGGCACTAGGCGATCGGACGGAAAGCCGATCAGCGTGGCCGGCGCGGCAACCTGCTCGGGTGTCACGTCATGCAGGTCGATGGATTCGGATAGAGCCAGGAAGCGCTCGACGTCGAAGCGTTCGACGAAGCTGCGACCTGCGTGCTCCAGGTAATCCTCGACCGGGAAACGGAAGCGGCCGTCACGGAATTCCGGCGCGGCGGTGAAG
This sequence comes from Dyella sp. OK004, assembly GCF_900114495.1. Taxonomy (GTDB): domain Bacteria; phylum Pseudomonadota; class Gammaproteobacteria; order Xanthomonadales; family Rhodanobacteraceae; genus Dyella_D. Next base: position 1,034,009 of record NZ_FOZI01000002.1, read on the forward strand.
CGGCGCGAGAACTCCTCGCTGCCACGATACGTGGTCATGGCCAACTGACGGGCCAGCGCCAGCGCCTGTTCCGGCTGGCCGGTGCTCTGGCCGAGACGCACGATGCCGCGCTGTACCGAGCGCTGCGCCGTGGCGAGGGGATGCGGACGGTGCGCGCCGGCGAGCAGCACGAGGCGGCCCAGTGCATAGGGATGACGTGCGGCGAAGGCGAGCGCAGCCATCGCGCCGTAGGAGGAGCCGATGAAGGCATGCACACGGCCGATACCCAGCGACTCGACCAGGGCGGCCAGCGCGTCGGCCTGATCCTCGCTGGAGATGGCGTCGACGCCTTCGAGATCGGCCGGGACAATCCAGTCGATCGACAGTACGCGGTAGCGATCCAGATCCACCGGCAGGCCGGCGCCCACCACCTCCTGCCACCAACCCTGCGCCGCCTCGCTATCCAGCGCGACCACGTCGCGGCTGGCCGAGATGCCGCCCTGCACGATTACCGTCGGCGCATCCGGCGCACCGCACCACAGATAACGCACATCGACTTCGCAGGGACGGCTGCCGTACTTGGGCGTGAAACGCACGCGGCGGGAGCTGCGTTGGGTGGCGAGGCGTTGCGTGGTGAGATCCGAGCGCGCGGCACCCGCCAACGTACAGTGGCTGGATGGGCTGGTCGGAACGGGCTGGGGCTGGCTGGACATCACGCTCTCCGGTTGGCATCGCCCTGCGGATCCGGAGAGGTCGCCACGCCTCCGGCAGAGCATGCCGGCGCGAAGCTCTCCCATCTCTCGGCGGCGCTGTAGCGCCTCCGCAGGAGTTGGCACCGTCGCGGAATGGATCCCGCAGGTTGCCCCGGCTTCAAAGGGCCTGTCCCTCAGCCGGTCTCGATGAGTAGAACGGACTGTATCGATGCAAAGTCTACTGTGTCAATAGACGTCTAAACGTCTACACATCCATTTCGCGACATTGGCCAAAATCCTATAGCCGTCCAAAGGCCCGGAAGGCGCATGGCTGCGCCATATGCGGCCTCCCGCGAGGCGTTATGATGGGCTTCCCCTCAAGCCTCCCCGCCATGACCGACCACCAGGCCTCCAGCCCCGAAACCCTGCAAACCCTGATCCGCCAGGACGGCTTTGCCTTTGTTACGCCCGAAACCATGCGCCGCCTGCTGGCACCCACCGGCCATCTGGTGGACTGGACCGCGTTTGCCGCCAGCTGGGAGCAGTTGGGGCCGGATACCTACCTGGCCGCCAAGGGCCGCCACCGCCGGCGCCGCCATGCAGTGTTCTCGGCCGGCCCGGCCGGCGGGTTCACGCGCCCGCCGCATCAGCCGCACTATCAGAGTCTCGACTACAACAGTCTGCAGGGCGGTATCGAGCGCTGGTTTGAGCCGGTGCTGCCAGCTATTGCCGATGGTTCGAGCATGCAGTGCATCCTGCATTTCTGTCGCGACTTCTTCGGCACACTCGCGCCGTCCGTTCGCCAGTGGCATGTCGAGGTGCATCAGTTCCGTATCGAGGCGCGCATCGGCGAGGCCGGCGAGCCCACCCCCGAAGGCGTCCATCGCGACGGTGTGGACTATGTGCTAGTGCTGCTGATCGATCGGGTGAATATCGAAAGCGGCACCACCAGCATCCACGCACCGGATGGCGAGCTATTGGGCAGCTTCACGCTCACCCACCCGCTGGACGCCGCCCTGGTCGACGATGCCCGCGTCTGCCATGGCGTCACTGCCGTCACACCGCACGACCCCACCCAGCCGGCGCATCGCGATGTGCTGGTGGTGACGTTCCGCGCGGTCGAAAGCTAGGAAGCAGACGAACCGGCGAGGCCGTCTCCAGGGCCCCTCAGATCTGTTCCACGCAGGCGTCACCGTTGTTGTTTGCGCGCAGCTCGCCGTTGCGTTGGCGAAGGCAGACTGGATGTCTGTCGAGACAGCGCGGCGGCGAGCTGCGCGCAAACAACAACGGCCCAACCTTTTGTTTTCAGATGCGTGGGTGATCTCCCGAAGGCGCGCTGCGGTCACCGCGCGGCTCGACCTGACGGCCAGTCAGGCGCTTCACCACGCGGTGACCGCAGCGCGCCTTCGGGAGATCATGCCGCCTGCGTGGAACAGATCTGAGGGGCCCAGGCTATGCTGCACCCGCTACCCGTTCCGGGTGTTACTCAGGGGAACCCACGTGTCCACCATCGCCAGTCTCGTGATCGCCCTCGTCGCCTTGCTACACCTGTGGTTCCTGGTGCTGGAGATGTTCCTGTGGGACAAACCGGCGGGGCGCCGGGCTTTCGGCACGACCGCAGAGTTCGCCGCACAGTCGAAAGTGCTGGCCGCCAATCAGGGGTTGTACAACGGCTTTCTGGCGGCAGGTCTGATCTGGGGCTTGTGGCTCGGCGACAGCGGCATGCCAGTGAAATACTTCTTCCTTATCTGCGTACTGATCGCCGGCATCTATGGCGGGCTTACAGCCAGCCGCAAGATTCTCTGGATCCAGGCACTGCCCGCAGCACTCGGCCTTGTCCTGCTTTGGCTTTGATATTCACCCAGCTTTCCCAGCTATGACTACGACCACCCCGACACCCTCCCGCGAAGCGGTCGGCACCAGCTTTGACCCCAAAGCCATGCAGCACGCACGGGAACAAAGCTGGGCCGCGCTGCGCGGCATTTGCGAGCGCATGCGCCCTGGCATCAGCGAAGACGAAGCGAAAGCCGAAGCCGCCGAAGTGTTCAAAGCACTCGGCATGGAGCGGCTATGGCACCCGGTGATCATCCGCATCGGCGAAAACACCACCAAGATCTACCGCGAGCGTTCGACGCCCGATGTGCGGCTGGGCGAGAACGACATCTACTTCATCGATCTCGGCCTGGTCTTCGATGGCCATGAAGGCGATGTCGGCGACACCTTCGTCACCGGCCATGCCCCCGAGAAGCTGGCCTGCGCCGAGGCCGCACGCATGCTGTTCAAGCGGGTCGCCGACGCGTGGCGCACGCAAGAGCTGAGCGGCGAGGCTCTGTATGCCTTTGCCGGCGAGCAGGCCGAGGCGATGGGCTGGCGCCTGAATCACGCCATCAAAGGCCACCGCGTCAGCGACTTTCCCCATTCGGTACACAAGGCCGGCGATCTTGGCGAACTGGGCGCCACGCCTTCGGGCGGCTTGTGGATTCTGGAAATCCAGATCGCGCATCCTTCCGAACCCTATGGCGCGTTCTACGAAGATCTGTTGACCCGCACGCCGTAGTCCAAGGCTGAGCCACGTCCCTGTCACCCCTCCAACACGCGCTTATCAGCGTATCGATTACCATGCACTCTCCTTCCCCCGAGTGCACGGCATGTCGCCTGAGTCATCTCATCGAACGGCCGATGCCGCTCGATCCCCGCAGACGGATGCCTTCACGGATCGGCTGAAGTTCAACGGCGACAACACGTTCCAGCGTGAACTGCGGCGGCGTGTCGAGGACTATTTCAAACGCAGCGGGCACCCGCAGCGCGACAACGCACGCATGTATGTGAAGACGGCGATCATTCTCGCCACCTTCATCGCCTCGTATGTGCTGCTGGTGTTTTTCGCGGCGACCTGGTGGCAGGGTCTGCTGCTCAGCATCGTGCTCGGCTTTGCCACAGCGCAGATCGGTTTCAGCATCCAGCACGATGCCGGCCATCAGGCGTATTCAGAGCGCCGCTGGGTCAACCGATGGATGGCCATGACGCTCGACCTGGTCGGCGGCAGTTCGTATCTCTGGCATTGGAAGCACGCGCGCTTCCACCACACCTACGTCAATATCGACGGCTACGACAGCGATATCAGCCTGGGCGCCCTGGCGCGGTTCTCACCGCAGCAAAAACACCATTGGCACCATCGCTGGCAGCACATCTACCTGTGGATGCTCTACGGCCTCACTGTGGTGAGCTGGCATTTGCATGACGACTTTCGCGACATCATCACCGGCACCATCGGCAAGCGCCGCATCCCGCGGCCGCGCGGCAAGGATCTGGCGGTTTTCGTGCTGGGCAAGCTGGTCTTTTTTACGCTCGCTTTCGGCTTGCCTCTGGTCTTTCATTCCATCGGCACGGTCTTGCTCTATTACGCCGTGGTCGCCGTCGTCACCGGTTTCCAGCTTGCCGTGGTGTTCCAGCTGGCGCACGCAGTCGAAGAGGCGACGTTTCCGCTGCCGGACGAATCGGGGCGCATGGACAAGCCATGGGCGATCCACCAGTTGGAAACCACGGCGAACTTCTCGCGCAACAGCCGGGTGATCACCTGGCTGGTCGGCGGCCTCAATTTCCAGGTCGAGCACCATCTCTTTCCGCGTATCTGCCACCTGCACTACCCGGCCATTTCGCGGGTAGTCGAGGCGACCTGCCGCGAGTACGGCGTCCCTTACCACGTGAATCGCTCATTCGGTGCCGGCATCGCCTCACACTACCGATGGCTGCGGCGGATGGGTCGGCTGGAACTGGTACCCGAGCCGCCAATACCTGCATTGGTGCCACAAACCTGAGTCCCGATAGACGATAGCCGGGACCCGTGCGGGTTCGCGAGGGCTCAAGCCCGCCATCCCCGCCCAGGCACGGCCCGACCCGCGGGAGTAGGCTAGCGAGCCCGTGTTCCCGACAGGAGCATCGCGATGGCCATCCTCGAGCTTCCACTGGAAGGTGGTTGCACCTGTGGCGGCGTGCGTTACCGGCTGAGCAGCAAGCCGCTGATCGTGCATTGCTGCCACTGCCGCTGGTGTCAGCGCGAGACCGGCACGGCGTTCGCGCTCAACGCGATGATCGAGACCGATCGTGTGGTGCTGCTCAAGGGGCGTCCACTGCTGGAGACCATCCCCTCCTTCAGCGGCAAAGGCCAGCAGATCGCCCGCTGCCCCGACTGCCTGATCGCACTGTGGAGTCACTACGCCGGCGGAGGAAGCACCTTCGCCTATGTGAGGGTGGGCACCCTGGACGACCCCGATCGATTACCACCGGACGTGCATATCTTCACCATGAGCAAGCAGCCCTGGGTGGCGCTGTCGGAGGGCGTGCCGGCGATGGCTGAGTTTTATTCGCGCAACACAGTGTGGCGCGCGGAAAGCCTGGAACGGCGGCGGATCGCACTGGAAGGACACCCTTGAGCAGGCCCATAAGTTGCGTCGGGCAAAGTGACACTTTAGTATCACTTTCATGCGCACTGAACTCGTCACTACCCTGAAACGCCAGGCAACGGAGCTTCTCGCTGAGCTGGAGCGGGACCGCGAACCCATCCTGATTACGCAGCACGGCCTGCCCAGCGCGTATCTGGTCGATGTAGCATCTTTTGAAAAACTGCAGCAGCGCATGTCGCTGCTGGAAGGCATCGCCCGGGGCGAACGTGCGCTCGAAGAAGGCCGCACCCTGACCCAGTCCCAGGCCAAGACGCGCATGGCGCGATGGCTGAAGTAACCCGCCACGAGATTATCTGGACCGAGCCCGCGCTGGCCGAACTGGACGAGATCGCCGATTACATTGCACTGGATGATCCACAGGCCGCACGCGGCCTGGTGCAGCGGGTTTTCGCCCATGTCACCCAACTGGCTGACCATCCGGCTAGCGGATCGAAACCTCCCGAACTGAAGGGCTGGCGCTATCGTCAGATCATCGAGCCTCCCTGCCGGGGCTTCTACCGAGTCGATGCCGGCAAGGTCGTCATCCTCTACGTCATGCGCAGCGAGCAACTTCTGCGGTCCAGCCACCTGACAGACCGGGGACCCTGAAGGCCGGGGGCCGACCGTTCCACGGTATCATTACCGGTTCGCGCCCTCTCAGCCCTTCCGGTATGTCCACCCATCTCGCCGAAACCCGCCGCCGCCGCACCTTCGCCATCGTCAGCCATCCTGACGCGGGCAAGACCACGCTGACCGAAAAGCTGCTGCTGTTCGGCGGCGCGATCCAGATGGCTGGCTCGGTAAAGGGGCGCAAGGCGGCGCGCCATGCCACCTCGGACTGGATGGCGCTGGAAAAGGAGCGCGGCATTTCGGTGACCTCGTCGGTGATGCAGTTCCCGTACGAAGACAAGATCATCAACCTGCTCGACACCCCGGGCCATGCGGACTTCTCGGAAGACACCTACCGCGTGCTCACTGCGGTGGACTCGGCACTGATGGTGATCGACTGCGCCAAGGGCGTGGAGGAGCGCACCATCAAGCTGATGGAAGTGTGCCGCCTGCGCGACACGCCGATCATGACCTTCATCAACAAGCTCGACCGCGAAGGTCGCTCGCCGATCGAACTGCTGGATGAAGTGGAGTCCGTACTCGGCATCGCCTGCGCGCCGCTGACCTGGCCGATCGGCATGGGCAAGCGTTTGAAGGGTGTGTATCACCTGCTGCTCGACGAAGTGCATGTGTTCGAGCCGGGCAAGAATTTCACGCGGCAGGACTCGACCATCTTCAAGGGTCTCGACGCACCGGGCCTGGAAGCGGCCATCGGCACCGAAGCCATGCGCGAGCTGCGCGACGAACTGGAGCTGGTGCAGGGTGCCTCGCATCCGTTCGACCTCGACCAATACCTGGCCGGCAAGCTCACGCCAGTGTTCTTTGGCTCGGCGGTGAACAACTTCGGCGTGCAGTTGCTGCTCGACTTCTTTGTGGAGCATGCACCCTCGCCCAAGCCGCGCGACACGCTGACGCGCGAAGTCGAGCCCACCGAAGACAAGCTCACCGGCTTCGTGTTCAAGATCCAGGCAAACATGGATCCGGCGCACCGCGACCGCGTGGCCTTCATGCGCGTGTGTTCGGGTACCTACACGGCTGGCATGAAGATGATCCAGACGCGCACCGGCAAGGAAGTGCGCATTGCCAATGCGCTGACTTTCATGGCGAGCGACCGCGAGATCGTGGAAAGCGCCTTCCCCGGCGACGTGATCGGTCTGCACAACCACGGCACCATCAGCATCGGCGACACCTTCTCCGAGGGTGAGCCGGTGTCGTTCACCGGCATTCCCAACTTCGCGCCGGAACTGTTCCGCCGCGCGCGCCTGCGCGATCCGCTGAAAATGAAGGCGTTACAGAAGGGCCTGGCGCAGTTGTCGGAAGAAGGCGCCACGCAGTTCTTCCGCCCGCTGATGAGCAACGACCTGGTGCTCGGCGCGGTCGGCGTGCTGCAGTTCGACGTAGTGGCGTATCGCTTGAAGGATGAATACGGCGTTGATGCGAGCTTCGAGACGGTCGGCGTCGTCACTGCGCGCTGGGTGCATTGCGATGACGCGAAGAAGCTGGAGGAATTCCGCGAGAAGAACGCGATGAATCTCGGCATCGATGCGGCGGGCGAGCTGGTGTATCTGGCGCCGTCGCGGGTGAATCTGCAGCTGGCGCAGGAACGCTGGCCGCAGGTGCGCTTCTCGGCAACGCGCGAGCACGCGGCGTCGGTAGACGTCTGAGGCAGTGCTAATCCGGGACCGTAGGGCCGTGCCCATCAGTTTCCCGCGTGACTGAAGCCACGGGGCCGTACCGCCCTTCCCTGCTAGCCTGCGGAAAACCCAGGGGAGCCACACTTATGCAGACCGGACAGATCGCCTTCGTTACCCCCGTCGCGGTACCGGGGTGGCAGCGCTGGCTGGTGTTCTCGCCGGTGGCGCGCATCGTCAATTTCGCGGTGATGATGTTTGTGTTTACCGTCGCGGCGCACTTCGTCGTGGGTTCGCTGGGCTGGACCGCGAAGGAAGCCAGCCCGCTGCAACACGCGCTGGCCAGACTGGCCATGCAACTGCTGCCGGCAATACTCGCCTATCTGGTTTTGGTGAAACTGATCGAGCGGCGCCGCTTAACCGAGCTGTCGCTGCGCCAGTTGCCAGGGCTCGGTCTGCTGGGCCTGCTAGTCGGCGCGAGCCTGATCAGCTTGGTGATCGGCGTGCTGTGGCTGGCAGGCAGTTACCACGTTACCGGCACCAATCCCCACGTGGACTGGCTGCCGGCGGTGTTGGTGGTGGGCCTGGGAGCCGGCATCGGCGAGGAGATCATCACCCGCGGCGCGCTGTTCCGGATCGTCGAGGAAGGGCTGGGCACCTGGTGGGCGCTGGCGATCTCGGCGGCATTCTTCGGCGCCGCGCATATCTTCAATCCCGGCGCCACACTGTGGAGCTCCGCGGCTATCGCGATCGAGGCCGGCATCCTGCTCGCCCTGCTCTATCACGTGACCCGCTCGCTGTGGGCCTGCATCGGCATGCATGCGGCCTGGAATGTCCTGCAGGGCACCTTGTACGGCGTCGCCGTCTCCGGCACGGCGGCGGACGGGCTGCTGGTCTCCAGGCTGACCGGTCCCGACTGGCTGAGCGGCGGCAGCTTCGGCGCGGAAGCCTCCGTGGCGGCCCTGCTGGCCTGCTCTTCGGTCAGTGTGCTGCTGCTGATCATCGCCCTGCGCCGCCACTCCATCGTGCCACCGGCCTGGCGACGTAACGCCGCCACCGCCTGATCCGGCCCAAACACCTAGCTACCCCGGCCCGGCGACTACCGCTACCCTGCGCCGGACCGCCCACGCCAGGCAGGACGCCCAGGCATCAACAGCGACGACACGCATGGCGCCCACACCAAGTAAATATGGCTGGCTCGCGCATCGACCGATGCAGCAGAAGATCCTGATCGCCATCACCGCACTGGTGCTGTTGTTCGTGATCAGCGGCGTGGTCAGTCTGCAGACACTGTCGCGCCAGGGCGAGAGCTGGCACTGGTCCAGGCACACCTACGAAGTACAGGCCAAGCTGGACGATGTCCTGGAGGCTCTGCTGGACGGCCAGGTAGCCGCGCGCGGCTACTTGCTCACCCAGCGTCCCGACGACGTGGACGCCTTCCACAAGGCCAACCAGGCAATGGATGCGAGCGTCGCCCAGCTGCGTCAGATGACCAGCGACAACCCATTGCAACAGGGCCGCATCGATCGCCTGGTGACCATGACGGCGCAGTGGCAGAAAGAGGTCTCGCAGAACGGCATCGAGGCCGTCGGCGCGATCAAGACCGCCGACCCGGCCGCCGCCGCGCTGGAGCGCGAACGTATGCAGGCCAACTATCTCGATCACCGCTCAGTGCGCGTCGAGGAAATCCGCGCGCTAATCAAGCAGATGGACGATACCGAAGCGGCGCTGCTCAACCAGCGTGAAGGCGCTCAGCAGCGCGACGTTATGGTGGTGCGCGTCGTCACCTGGACCACCCTGCTGCTGAGCATTCTGCTGGGCGGTCTGGTGATCCTGATTACGTTCCGCCTGATCACCCGGCCGATCCGCCGCATGACCGACCTGATGACGCGGCTGGCCCAGCACGACCATTCCGTCGATATCCGCCAACTGGAACGCCGCGACGAAATTGGCGAAATAGCGCGCGCCCTGCAAGTGTTCAAGCAGATGGCGATCGAGACTAGCGCACAGACCTGGGTGAAGACTCACGTCTCGCAGATTGCCGGCGAGTTGCAGACGGTCAGCAACCAGCGCGAGTTTGCCGAGCGCCTCACCAGTACCCTGGTGCCGCTGCTGCAGGGCGGCGTCGGCGTGTTCTATGCCTGCGACGAAAGCGATGCGAGCCTGCAACTGCAGGGCAGCTATGGCTATCAGCAGCGGCGCCACCTGAGCACGCGATACGCGTTGGGCGAAGGTCTGGTGGGTCAGTGCGCCGTGGAGCGCAAACTGATCACGCTGCAGAATGTGCCCGACGATTACGTGCGCATCCATTCCGGCACCGGCGAGGCGGTACCGCGCAGCATCACCGTGCTGCCGCTGCTACTGCGCGACAAGCTGCTGGGCGTGCTGGAACTGGCCAGCTTCCATCACCTCACCGAGCCGCAGCAGCACCTGCTCGACGAGCTGCTTCCGATCGCGGCGCTGTCGCTGGAAAACTTGGGTCGCGCGCTGCGCACGCAGGATCTACTCAAGCGCACTAGCGAACAGGCCGACGAACTGCGCGCCTCCGAAGACACGCTTCGCCGCCAGCAGCAGGATCTGCAAGTCACCAACGAAGAACTCAGCGCGAAGACGCAGGAATTGCAGGAGCAGTCGCAGCGCCTGCTGGCGTCGGAGGAAGAACTGCGTGTACAGACCGAAGAACTGCAGGCCTCCAACGAAGAACTGCGACAGAAGACCGACACGCTGAACCAGCAGAAACAGGTGCTGGAAAGCCTGCAGCGCGAAACACAGGAAAAGGCCGAAGAACTCGCGCGCGCCAGCCAGTACAAGTCCGAATTCCTCGCCAACATGTCGCACGAGCTGCGCACGCCGCTCAACAGCTTGCTGATCTTGTCGCGCAACCTGGCCGACAACCGCGAAGGCAATCTCGACGGCGAGCAGATCGAATCGGCACGGATCATCCATGACTCCGGCACCAATCTACTGCGCCTGATCAACGACATCCTCGATCTGTCCAAGGTCGAGGCCGGCAAGATGGAGTTGGTGCTGGGCGATTTGCCGCTGGGCGATCTCGAACGCGTGCTGATGCGCACCTTCGCCCACGTGGCGCAGGAGAAGCAGCTCGGTTTCCGCGTGGAGATCGAGCCCGGCCTACCCACTACGCTCTATACCGACGCTGCCAAGCTGGAACAGGTCGCCAACAACCTGATCGGCAACGCCTTCAAGTTCACCCATCAAGGCGCGGTCACGGTGCGCATCGGCCGCCCCGCGTCGGATATCCCACTACCGGAGCGCTTGCAGGGCAAGGGCGTCATCGCTATCGCGGTCAACGATACCGGCATCGGCATTCCGCCGAACAAGCTGCAGCGGATCTTCCATGCGTTCGAGCAAGTGGATGCCGGCACGAGCCGCCAGTACGGCGGCACGGGACTCGGCCTGGCCATTTCGCGGCGCCTGGTGGAACTGCTCGGTGGCGACATCGAGCTGCGCAGCGAAGAAGGGCGCGGCAGCACCTTCATTATCCTGCTGCCTGAACAGGCCGACGCCACGGCTGCCCGAGAGACCGCGCCCAGCGCGAGTCTGCCGCAAGCAATCGCGCGCCCTGCCCCTACACCCGCGCTGCTGCCGGAAACCATCGAGGACGACCGGCACACCATTGCAGCGGGCGACACGGCGATCCTGATCGTCGAGGACGATCCGGTATTCGCGCGCATCCTGGCCGACATGGTGCATCGCAAGAGTTATCGCGTGCTGGCGGCCGCGGATGGCGAATCCGGCCTGCAGCTGGCGCTGCAATACCGGCCCACCGGCATCCTGCTCGATGTGATGCTGCCGGGCATGGACGGCTGGATGGTGATCGCACGCCTCAAGGAAAGTCCCAGCACCCGCCATATCCCTGTGCATTTCATTTCCGCCGTGGATGAGGCCAGTCGTGGCCGCGAACTCGGCGCGGTCGGCTTCCTCACCAAACCGGTGAGCCGCGAGGCGATCGGCGGGGCGTTCGAACGCCTGCTGCATTTCGCCGAAGGCCATATGCGCCATCTGCTGATCGTCGACGACGACGCGGACTCGCGCGCGGCCATGCGTACCCTGCTGCGCTACGACCATGTCGCGGTTGATGAGGTCGGCAGCGCGGAGGAAGCGCTGGAGCGGATGGACTCGGTCAGTTATGACTGCATCGTGCTCGATCTGGGTCTGCCGGGCATGTCGGGCATGGAATTTCTGGAGCAGCTTTCCGCTTCCGGCCAGATTCCCCCAGTGGTGGTTTATTCCGGTCGCGAGCTGAGCCGCGAGGAAAGTCTCAAGCTACGCCAGTACACCGACAGCATCGTGATCAAGGGTGCGCGCTCGCCGGAGCGCCTGATGGACGAGGTAAGTCTGTTCCTGCACAGCATTCAGGGCGGCCGCCATTCGGCCGCTGCTGCGACCACCGCTACCGCCAACGCGCCGGCGGGTGAGCTGCGTGAGCGCAAGGTGCTACTGGTGGACGACGACATGCGCAACCTGTTCGCGTTGTCCAAGGTGTTGCGCGGCTGGGGCATGAACGTGGCGATGGCGCAGGATGGGCAGAAGGCGCTGAAGACCCTGGCCGAGCACGACGACATCGAGCTGGTGCTGATGGACATCATGATGCCGGTGATGGATGGCTACGACACCATCCGCGAAGTGCGCGCGCAAACGCGACTGGCCAAGCTGCCGATCATCGCGCTCACCGCCAAGGCCATGCGCGGCGATCGCGAGAAATGCCTGGAGGCTGGCGCCAACGACTATCTTTCCAAGCCGATCGACATCGACAAACTGTCGTCGATGATGCGCGTATGGCTGCACCGATGAAACCGGATGGCCGTCCAGCAGAATCTGTACCCGACGTTGCGCTGGAAGACATCGAAGTCGAGTTGTTTGTGCGCGCGCTTCAGCTGGGCCATGGCTACGACTTTAGTCAGTACTCGCCCGCCTCGCTGAAACGGCGGGTATTGCAACTGGTGCAGACGCAACAGACCGGCACGATCAGCGAACTCACCGCGCGTCTGTTGCATGAAGCGGGTTTTCTGCAGACCGTGCTGGAAGGCCTGTCGGTACCGGTGTCGGAAATGTTCCGCGACCCTGATGTGTTCCGCACCCTGCGCGAACAGGTCTTTCCGCTGCTGGCTTCCTATCCGCAGATCAATATCTGGCAGGCCGGCTGCGCGCACGGGCAGGAGGTGTATTCGCTCGCCATCCTGCTGGAAGAAGCCGGCCTGTATGAGCGCACACAGATCTATGCCACCGACTTCAACGAGAGTGCCTTGCGCCACGCGCAGGAAGGCATCTATCCGGCCAAGGAGGCGCAGTTGTGGTCGCGCAACTATCTGGCCGCCGGCGGCAGCCACACATTGGCCGACTACTACAGCGCGCGCTACGAGCTGATCAAGCTCGACCAGCGGCTACGCCGTAACGTGATCTTTGCCAACCACAACCTGGTCACCGACGAAGTGTTCTGCGAAGCGCATCTGGTGCTTTGCCGCAACGTGCTGATCTATTTCTCCGACCCTTTGCAGGACCGCACGCTGGCACTGTTCCGCGACAGCCTGGTGCGTGGCGGCTTCCTCTGCCTGGGTACGCGAGAGAGCCTGGACTTCGCGCCTTCGGCGGCGGATTTCGTGCCGGTCGACACCGGGCTGCGCATCTACCGCCTCGGGCCGCGTACGCCGGCCGGTGAGTGAGATGAACACGCCGGAGGCCATCGTGATGGGTTGTTCGGCGGGCGGACTGAGCGCGCTGGAGAGCTTGCTCGCCGCGCTCGATCCGCAGCTGCCGCAGCCGTTGGTGGTGTGTTGCCACACCGGTTCGGCCAATGTCGACCTGCTGTGCGAACTGCTGGCCGGCCACTCCACGCTGCCGGTGATCGAAGCACGCGAACGCGAGCCGCTGCAGCCGGGCATGGTGCATATCGCGCCCAGCGGTTATCACCTGCTGGTGGAGCCGGACCGGCGTTTCGCGCTATCGGTGGATCCGCGCGTGAGCTTTGCGCGGCCATCCATCGACGTGCTGTTCGATTCGGCGGCCGAGGCGTATCGCGACACGCTGGTCGGCGTGGTGCTGACCGGCGCCAACAAGGACGGTGCCGAAGGCCTCGCGACCATCCGCCGGCTTGGCGGGGTCGCCATCGTGCAAGAACCCGGTGACGCCGAATCACCGGTCATGCCCCAGGCGGCGCTGGATCATGCCGGCGCCGATCATCGTCTGCCCCTCGCGGCTATCGCGCCGCTGCTCAACCGCCTGTGTCTGCCATGAATGCCGCAATGCCCAAGATCCTCGTCGTCGACGACACTCCTGCCAATCTGGTCGCCATGCGCCGGCTGCTCGCCGACTGTGGCGCACAGCTCTTCGAAGCTGACAGCGGCAACGCGGCGCTGGCGATGTGCCTGGATCATCAGTTCGCGCTGATCCTGCTCGACGTGAACATGCCGGAGATGGACGGTTTCGAGGTCGCCGCGCTGTTGGGTGAGGCGGAGCGGCTGCGCGAAACGCCGATCATCTTCGTCACCGCCGCCTATGCGGACGACATCAACCGGCTCAAGGGCTACCGCTTCGGTGCGGTGGACTACCTCGCCAAGCCGGTCAACGACGCGATCCTGCAATCGAAGGTACGCGTATTCCTGGATCTGTACTCAGCACGCGCGCAGCTGAGCGCCACGCTGGACACGCTATCGGAACGCAATCGCCAGCTTGGCATCGAGATCACCGAGCGCAAGCGCGTGGAAGAGCAGATTCGTCACCAGGCCACGCACGACATGCTGACCGGCCTGCCCAACCGCACGCTGTTTCACGACCGCCTACTTACCGCCATGCAACGCGCAACGCGCCATGGCAGCTTTGCGCTTGCATTGCTAGATATCGATGGCTTCAAGGGCGTCAACGACGGGCACGGCCATCCTGCCGGCGACGCGTTGCTGCAGGCCATCGCGGTGCGCCTGCGCCAACAGCTGCGCGCCAACGACACGGTGGCGCGTCTTGGCGGCGATGAGTTCGCGCTGATCCTGGAAGATGTAACCGACGCTCCTGCGCTGATGGAACGCTGCCGGCAGATTGGCGAACGGCTTGCACAGCCTTATCCGCTACAGGGACGGCACGGCGCTTTCGAGGCGAAGATAAGTGCAAGCATCGGCATCGCACTGGGCCACGGCGATGCCGGTCACGATGAAGAACTGATCCAGGCTGCGGACCGTGCACTCTACGCGGCGAAGGACGGCGGCAAGAACCGTTGCGCTCTCGCCACCTGAATCCAGCCGCTCAACGGCGGCTGCGCGGCGAAACCCACATGCTGATGCGGGCGCGGAAGACTTCCTGGCCACCGGCATCGCGCACACTGATCGCGACCGGCCACTCGTAGCCTTCTGTGGATTCCACGGCCGCGCGCTCGGGTGTGGCCACTGCGTGCATGGCACCCACTGCCTTCGCCAGGTATTCGACCGACATGCCTTTGGGAATCCAGCGCATGCTGGACGGGATCGAGATGTCGGTCATGGTGCCGCCGCTCAGCTCGGCGAGATTGCACAACGCGATCGCGTGCACTGTGCCGATGTGGTTGTGCACACGTCGGCGGTCGCGGATGCGGATTTCGCAGCGCCCTGGCTCTAGCACCAGAAAGCGTGGCGCGATGGTGGCGAAGTACGGCGCCTTGAAACAGATCAGTCGCGAGAACAGCCACTGGCCGCAGGGCCACGAAACGAGGCGGCGCCAGGCCGACAGCGCCGCGCTCATGACGGCACTCCCACCTGGACGGAGCGAGTGCTCCGTCCAGTAGAGACCGCGGGCTGCGTCATGCGGCGTCTGCCAGCTTCTTCTTTTCGTCGGCGCGCGTCTTGGCCGCACCCAGCTCCGACGGATCGAAATCGTCCACCGAAATGAACTCGAACACGCCTTCGCGCACACGCTTGAGCAGGGCCGCTTCGGAAGCGTCGATCACCCCGGCCTTCTCCGCTTCAACCAGCTGGCCGAAGTAATCGTGCGAGGTGAACTGGCCGGCCTTCTGCGCCTTGCCGAACTTGCGATCGACCGGCTCGGCAGCAATCACGTCGGGCAGCAAAGCATTCATGCGGCCGATGGTGTTGTTGGCGGTGGGCGTGAGGTAAACCCACTCAGTCAGACGATCGCGCGCTTCGCCGGGTGCAGTGATGATCGCGGCGACACGGCGACCCAAGCGATCCGACGGCGGCACTTCGCGGCGACCGAACGGGAACACCAGCGCGCGCAGCAGCCACGAAACCGGCCTCACCGGGAAGTTGCGGATCGCGCCGTCCAGCGCCATCTGCGTACGCCACATGCACTCATGGAAGGCCCAGGCCAGCAGCGGACGATCCGCTTCCGGACGGCCGGTGTCTTCGTAGCGCTTGAGCATGGCGCTGGCAATGTACAGATAGCTCAGCACGTCGCCCAGGCGAGCCGACAGCTTCTCCTTGAACTTCAGCTTGCCGCCGAGCACACCCATGAAGGTGTCGGCGCACAGAGCCAGTGCGGCGGAGTAGCGGTTGAGCTTGCGGTAGTAGCGGCGGGTGTAAGCGTCGCCCGCGGTCTCGCCGATGCGCGAACCGGTGATGCCCAGGGTGAAGGCGCGCACGGCGTTGGAGATGCCAAAGCCGATATGACCGAACAGCGCGCGGTCGAAGGTCTTCAGGCGCTCGCTGTAGTCGGCGATGGTCAGCGCCTGCATTTCCTTCAGCACGTAGGGATGGCAGCGGATCGCACCCTGACCGAAGATCATCAGGCTGCGCGTCATGATGTTCGCTCCTTCCACCGTGATGGCGATCGGCACACCCTGCCAGGCGCGGCCGGCATAGTTCTTCGGGCCGAGCTGCACGGCCTTGCCGCCGTGCACGTCCATCGCGTCACCGGCGATCACACGGCCCCATTCGGTGGCGTGATACTTGGCAATGGCCGACGGCACCGCCGGCTTCTCGCCGCGATCCACCGCCGCGGCGGTCGCACGCGACAACGCGGCCGTGGCGTAGGTCAGACCGCCGATGCGGGCCAAAGCTTCTTCCACACCCTCGAAGCGGGCGATGGCCAGGCCGAATTGCTTGCGCATGCGCGCATAGGCACCGGTAGCCGCGACAGCGGCGCGCACGCCGCCCGTCGCGTTGGATGGCAGCGAGATCGCGCGGCCGACCGAGAGACATTCCACCAGCATGCGCCAGCCATGGCCGGCCATGTGCGGGCCACCGATCAGGGTGGACAGCGGCACGAATACATCCTTGCCGTGCAGCGGGCCGTTCTGGAACGGCACGTTGAGCGGGAAGTGGCGGCGACCGATTTCCAGGCCCGGGGTGGTGCGCGGCAGCAGCGCCAGGGTGATGCCCATGTCTTCCTTGTCGCCCAGCAATTTCTCCGGGTCGTACATGCGGAAGGCCAGGCCGACCACGGTGGCGATCGGCGCCAGTGTGATGTAGCGCTTGTCGAAGGTGAGCTTCACGCCCACCGTTTCGACACCATCCACCGTCTGCTTGCAGACGATGCCGAAGTCGGTGATCGACGTGGCATCCGAACCCGCATACGGACCGGTAAGCGCGAAACACGGAATCTCTTCTCCGACGGCAAGGCGCGGCAGGTAGTAGTTCTTCTGCTCGTCGCTGCCGTAGTGCAACAGCAGCTCCGCCGGGCCGAGCGAGTTGGGCACGGCGACGGTGGAAGCCACGGTGGCCGACATGGTGGCCAGCTTCTGCAGCACGGCCGAGTGCGCCAGCGCGGAGAAACCCAGGCCGCCGTACTGCTTCGGGATGATCATGCCGAAGAACTTGTGCTTCTTCAGGAAGGCCCAGACATCTGGCGGCAGGTCGGCGAGCTCGTGAGTGATCTGCCAGTCGTCGATCATCCCGCACAGCTGTTCCACCGGGCCGTCCATGAAGGCTTGCTCCTCGGTGCTCAGTTCCGGCTTCGGCTGCTTCAGCAGCTCGTGCCAGTCCGGCTTGCCGGAGAACAGCTCGCCTTCGAAACCGACGGTGCCGGCCTCGAGTGCGGTCTGCTCGGTCTCGGAGAGTTTCGGCGTCACCTTGGCGAACAGCTTGAGCAACGGTGCGCTGATCTTCTTGCGTCGGAAATCCATCATCAGCAGTGGCACGGCAATCGCCAACTCGATAATCAGCAGGATCACCATGGTCCATGGCGCCTGCGCGATCAGGCCGACCACCAGCGTGGTGACCACGGTGACGATCGCCCAGGTGCGCAGGCTGCTGCGATGGTAGGCACAGGCGCCGGTAGCGATCAGCGCCGCCAGCAGGGTCAGGATCACGGACATCACGGCACCTCGTTACGAATGACGTTGTTGCAGAAGACAGACATAAGCACTGCTCGATTCATGTGGCTCAGTTAAGCCAGAGACCGCACGAATCGTGCGATCTCGCGGGTGAAAGCATCGTTGGCGTCGCCAGCCACCATATGAGTAGCGCGCGGCAGCTCCACGTGTTCGGCATGCGGCACCAGCTGCATGAATTCGCCCACCGTGTCGCGCGACACTACGTCGCTGCGGCCACCGGAAAGCAACAGCACCGGCACCTGCACTTTGGCAGCAGCGGCCATCAGGCGCGGCTGGTAGCGCTCGCTTTCGCTCACCACGCCACCGAGCAAGGCGGGGTCCCAATGCCAGCGCAGGCGGCCATCGGCGCCTTCGCGCAGCAGAGGGCGCAACTGTTCCTCGCTCTTGCGGCCGGCACGATGCGGCAGATAAGCCGCGATTTGTTCGGCCGCCTCGGCGTAGTCGGCGAAGCCATCGGGATGCGCCTGCATGAAGGCCAGGATGCGTTCCACGCCCGCAGTTTCCCAGCGCGGTGTGATGTCGACCAACACCAGGGCGCGGAACAGCGAGGGATCGATTTCTCCGGCCACCACCAGACCGAGCAGGCCGCCCATCGAAGCGCCCACCAGCACTGGCCGGGAGGGCTGCGCATGACCCAGCTGCACCAGGTCGGAGACGAACTGCTCCATGTGGTAGTCACCACCGGGGACGCGATCGCTCTCACCGTGGCCGCGAGTGTCGAAGCTCACGCAGCGGCAGCCTTCCTGCGCCAGCGTCGCCGCAGCAGCATTCCATGCGCCGCGCGTCTGGCCGAAACCATGCGCAAACAGCAGCAGTGGAGCACCCTCGGGGTTGCGCAGATCGACCGACAATCCGACACCGTCGGCGGTGACGAAACGGGAATTTGTTGTGGCGGGTGGCGTCGCAATAACCATACGCTTGAGTATGGATGCTCTTCCAAGCTTCCGTCAACCACGCGGCAAGACCCCTTGTAATCAACGGCTTGCAGCCCAGCCGATTGCAAAGGCCTCGACTGGGGCTACCATGCTCTGATGAATGTCAGCGCAAAACCCGAACGGACCCGCCTCTCCGCCGAGGACTGGGAAGATGCCGCCCTCAGGCTGATCGCCGACCAGGGCGTCGGTGCCCTGGCCGTCGAAGCCCTGGCCCGTCAGCTGGGTGTGACCAAGGGCAGTTTTTATTGGCACTTCCGCACCCGCGAAGCCCTGTTGCAAGCCGCGCTGGAGCGCTGGGAGCAATACGGCGAGCGCGAAGTGATCAGCCAGATCGAGGCCATGCCCGACCCCCGCGCGCGCCTGCCGGAGCTGTTCCGCCGCGTGGCGCACGAGATCGCCCCCCATCGCGTCTACGCTGCCCTGCTCAAGGCGCTGGATCACCCGCAGGTGGTGCCGGTGATGGCGCGCGTCTCGCAGCGGCGCATGGAATTCCTCACCACCATCTATCGCGAAGCCGGACTACCCCCGCCAGAGGCATTGAATCGTGCGCGACTGACTTACGCCGCCTATGTCGGCTTCCTGCAACTGAACTTCACGCTGGGTCTACCGCGTATCAGTCATGAAGAGTTCGACGCGTATGTCGAGCACATGATCACCACGCTCACGCCTGGCTGAAAGGCCTGTCGCATCAGCATCTTGGCGGCCCTTCGGGGCCGTTTTGCTGCACCTCGCCTTGCAATGCCAGTGCACGCAAACTACCGTTTCTGCTCTTTTTTATCCTAAGACCAGAGTGAGGAATGCATGGCGAGCAAGCTGGAGGCGCTGCAGCGCTGGGTGAACGAGGTGGCGACGCTGACGCGCCCTGCCCGCATCCATTGGTGCGATGGCTCGGACGCCGAATACCAACAGCTGGTGCAGCAGATGCTGCAAACCGGCGACCTGATCGAGCTGAACCAGCAGACCCATCCGGGCTGCTACTTGCACCGCTCGAACCCCTCCGACGTGGCCCGCGTTGAACACCTCACTTTCGTCTGTACCAAGGACGAGGAGGCCGCCGGCCCGAACAATCACTGGATGGCCCCGGCCGACGCGCACGCCAAGATCGACGCGCTGTTCGACGGCTGCATGGAAGGGCGCACTTTGTACGTCATCCCGTACTGCATGGGTCCGATCGATTCGCCACTGGCCCGTTGCGGCGTGGAGATCACCGACAGCCCTTACGTGGTCGCCAATATGCGCACGATGACGCGCATGGGCGCCGCGGCGCTGGCGCGTATCGAGCGCGAGGGCAGTTTCGTGAAGGGCCTGCACTCCATCGGCGAGCTGGATCCGGAGCGTCGCTTCATCATGCATTTCCCCGAAGAGCTAACGATCAAGTCGTACGGCTCGGGCTACGGTGGCAACGCCCTGCTCGGCAAAAAGTGCCACGCTCTGCGCATCGCCAGCTGGCAGGCCAAGTCGGAAGGCTGGCTGGCCGAGCACATGCTGATCGTAGGCATCGAGAACCCGCAGGGCGAAACGCATTACGTCGCCGCCGCATTCCCCTCGGCTTGCGGCAAGACGAACCTTGCCATGCTGATTCCGCCGGACGGTTATCGCAAGGATGGCTGGAAGGTGTGGACCGTAGGCGACGACATCTGCTGGATGCGCCCCGGTGCGGATGGCCGTCTATACGCGATCAACCCTGAGGCCGGCTTCTTCGGCGTGGCCCCGGGCACTAGCGACAGCAGCAATCCGAACGCGCTGGCCAGTATTGCGCGCGACACCATCTTCACCAATGTCGCTGTGACCGCCGACAACCAGCCCTGGTGGGAAGGCCTGCCCGGCACGCCGATCACCGATTGGCAGGGTCGTCCGTACGACGCAGCGAACGGTCCGGCGGCACATCCGAATTCTCGCTTCACGGTAAGCGCAAAGCAGTGCCCGACCTGGTCGCCCAAGGCCGAGGACGCGCAGGGCGTGCCGATCAGCGCCATCGTATTCGGCGGCCGCCGCCCGTCGCTGGTGCCGCTGGTGTTCGAGGCGCGTGACTGGGCACACGGTGTGCTGGTCGGCGCCGCGATGGGTTCGGAGACGACCGCCGCCGCTACCGGTGCGGTCGGCGTGCTGCGCCGTGACTCGATGGCGATGAAGCCGTTCTGTGGCTATCACTACGGCGACTACTTCAAGCACTGGCTGTCGTTCGATCAGGCCGGCGCGAAGCTACCGAAGATTTTCCACGTGAACTGGTTCCGCAAGGGCAAGGACGGCAAGTTCCTGTGGCCTGGTTTCGGAGACAACCTGCGCGTGCTTGAGTGGATGATCGCCCGCGTAAAGGGCACGGCCGAAGGTCAGGTGACGCCAATCGGCACGCTGCCCGCCAAGGGCGAGCTGCGTCTCGATGGCCTGGATCTCAACGCTGCCACGCTTGAAGAACTGCTCGAGGTGGACCACAGCGGCTGGCAGGCCGAGCTCGATGCCATCGGCGATTACTTGCACAGCTTCGGCGCACGCATGCCCAAGCACCTGCACGACGAACAGCAACGCGTAGCCAAGGCCATCGCCGCGGCAGAGCCGCGCCGCGAAGCGGTCGCCTCCTGATGCTGTCCACGTGGCCGGACTGCAATGGTCCGGCCACGCTTTGTTTCTATCTTCTCTAAACCCTGCCGCACACAGGCGCATCTAAGCTGGCAAGATGATCAGCGCCTGCCTCGCCACCGGAAGCTCCATGTCGCCTGCCCCCGCCGCAGAATCCGACGACGCGGATGATGTGCGCGCGGCCGCCGCCGGGGACCGCTCCGCTTTCCAGCGGCTGTACCGGCAACACGTGGACCGCGTTTACGGCGCGGTTTACCGGCTGGCCGGCTACGACCATGCGCGCGCCGAAGATCTCACCCAGGACGCCTTCGTGCGCGCCTGGCAGAAGCTCGAGGGATTCCGCCACGAGAGCAGCTTCGGCACCTGGCTGTACCGGCTTGCGGTGAACCTGGCGCTGATGGACATCCGCTCGCGCGGCTCAGACCCGGTCAGCATGATGGACGAGGACAGCCTGCCCGAGCACGGCGAAACCCCGTTCTGCGCGGCCGAACGCGAAGAACTGGAACGCGCCATCGGGCGTTTGCCACCGCGGGCCCGGGCCGTGCTGGTCTTGCACGACATCGAAGGCTGGCGGCATGAAGACATCGGCGTCGAGCTCGGCATGGCCGTCGGCTCGTCGAAAGCGCAACTGCACCGCGCACGCGGTCTGCTGCGGAAAGTTTTAGGAGAAGCGTCATGAACGAACTCGAATGGCACCGCCAGATGCGCGCCCTGCGCGAACCGGTGTCGCCGCGCCGCGATCTGTGGCCGGACATCGCAGCCGCCCTGGATGCCGACGCAGGCGTACAGACTCCGACGGCGCGTGCGTCGCGCCGCCAGGCCTGGTTGCTCGCCGCCGGTTTCGCCGGCCTCTCCCTGCTCGCCGGCAGTCTTAACTTGCAGCTGCAACGAACACAGCACCCCGCGGCACCGGCCACCGATCTCGCCAGCGTCGATCACTGGAAACCCACCGATCCGCGCCTGGCCGGCGCCGCAGTGGAGCTGGACGCGGCTCGCATGGAACTACAACAGGCCATTCAGCAGGCACCGCATTCGCCCGCGCTGCAGCGCCTGCTCGACCGTACCGAGAAGCGGCAATTGCAATTGCGTCAGATGGAAAACCAGGCAGGCTGAGTCACCGGAGCACACTCATGAAAACCGCACGTTACATCCCTCTCCTGCTGGCTTTGTCGATCGGCCAGGCCCTGGCCGATACACCCATCAACCTCAGCCATGACGCCAGCCCCAACGTTCGCGTGGACGTCAGCAACGTCAAGGGCGCAGTGAACATCACGGCGTGGGACCGCAATCAGGTGCAGGTCACCGGGCGACTCGGCGATGGTGCCAGGCCGATGAGCATCGAGGGCACCAACAGCAATCTTTCGATCAAGGTGGAGCCGCTGGGTAAATCCGGCTGGTTCAACTGGAACAGCGACGCCTCCATGGGCAGCAGCTCGCTGGACGTGCGCGTGCCCAAGGGCGCCTCGCTCGATGTGGAAGTGGTGAGCGCACCGGCCGGCATCGATGGCATCGACGGTGGCACGATCAAGGTCAATTCGGTGAGCGGCAAGGTGCGCATCAATGCGCGCTCGCCATCGGTCGAGGCGGAAGCCGTCAGTGGCAGCGTCGAGCTAGCCGGCCACGCGGACAAGGTGAATTTGCAAACGGTGAGCGGTGACATCCTTGCACCATCGGTGGGGCAGGAGGCCGAGCTGCAGACGGTGTCAGGACGCATCCGCGTGAACGGTGGCCCGTGGAAGCGGCTGAACCTCAGCACGGTTTCCGGCGATGTGCAGGTGTCCGGCGGCGCCGCGTCGGGCGGCAGCCTGGATGTGGACAGCATGAGTGGCGACGTGCAGCTGCAGGTGCCCGGCAACCTTTCCGCGGTCATCCACGCCAGCAGCTTTAGCGGCGACCTGCGCAGCGATTTCGGTACGCCGCGGAAGGTGGAGCATGGCCCGGGTTCCGAACTGGACACGACAGCCGGCAGCGGCAGCGGCCGCATCAAGATCGAGACCTTCAGCGGCGACCTGCGCATCCGCCGACAAGACTGATGCCACCATCCGCACAAACAAAGACGCCGTCGCTCAAGCGACGGCGTCTTTGTTTATCAAACCTGCGGGATTCAGAGATCCTGGTGATATTGCACGTAGGGCGTACGCGACTGGTCCGGCTCCGGTCCCGCCGGCGTATTCACCGCGTTGCCGGAAGACCACACATTCTGCGCGCCGATGCTCAACTGACCCTGCCACGGCAGACGCACCGTCACGCCGAGATCGATGCTGCTCCAGCGACGATCCCCATTGAGAGGAGAGCCCGGAATCCCCGCGGTGGGCTGCATCACACGGCCGACCACGCCACCGCTCAGCGGACCGCGATCAACGCCGAAGCTCAATGCCTTCTGGTCCAGCGTATTGATGCCCAGCACGTTGCCAGGCAACAGGCGAACGCGACCGACGCTGGCACCGAGGTCGATGCCGCTCTTGCTGTCCAGCGCCACTCGGCCACGCGCATTGAGCTGCGCGCTGCTATCGAAGCCACTCAGGCCATTGACGCCCGGGCCGCCACCAGGAAGCAGTCGCGGCAACGTTGAATTATTTGGTGTGCTGTTCGCACCGACGCTGAGGCCCAAGCTATAGCGGCCATCGTCATATGTGGCGCCCACTTCGCTACCGATCACGCGCGGCACGCGACTATTGACCCAGGTGTGCTCACTGACGCCCACATGCGCCTGCAGATTGGAACCGAGCCCGTAGGTCAGGTCGGTGGACATCGCATTTGCCGCGTCCACCACGCTGAACTGCAACGGCCCATCGTTGCGCTTGGTGCCGGCGAAGCTGTTGTTGTCCGCCTTCAGCGCCAGCCAGCGACCGTCAGTACCGCGCCATAGCGGCACCGCCACGCCAGGACCAACCTGAGCAACCTGATCGGGCTTCTGCGTCAGCAGGCGGTTGGCCAGCTCATGCGTATCGCCGGCCAGCGACTGCCCTGCCGCGACAAGCGGCATCAGCAGAATCGGCATGGCTAGCAGCAAACGGCGCATGATCAGGAAATACCGTAAGTCCGGTAAATAACAGGTGGAGGCCAGTACCCGCTCCCCGTGGGTTCGGGCGAGTAAAAGCCTAGCACATTTTACTTTTTACTAACACCCCTCCCAGGCCGGCATTTCAGTGATCCAACCCTCAGAATCGCTTGGGTTTTAGTCCCCGAAAAACGCCCCCTGGAGCCGGCAGGAATCCTCTGGCGCCCAGCGACAACACTGAACAGAGACGATATAAAGGCGCATCTGACATATCTCGCTTTGCATGGACCGGTCCGCACTGGATGAGTTCAGCACCTACCAGCAGCGCCCTCACGCCCCGGCCCGCGGATTTACAAACCGCGGCCTTGCATACGGCTGTCGAAGGATTGTTCCGCGCTACTGACTCAGCCTGCGTCCTCGAAGTCTGTGAAGCGGTGATCCAGGCCCTCGGTATCCAAGGAACCCTGCACTGGCGCCTGCTGGACGCCTCTTCCGAACCTGAGCCCGACATCCCGCAACATCTGGACCTGGCCGAAGACCCCCAGGGCCTGCGCATGCTGGTGCTGCAGCTTCCAGGGGACCCGCTACCGGAACACCTAGGTGACCAGCTGAGTTGGCTGGGCCGACTGGCCTCCTCGCGCCTGCGTCAGCTGGCCGAGACCTCCCGGCTGTACGAAGCGATCTCCCGACTGGCCATGGCCGAACGCTTGCAGCGCGCGCTGTATGCCATCGCTGACCAGGCCAGCACCGAGCACAACATGGCCGAGATGATGCACTCGCTGCACGCCATCCTCGGTAGCCTGATGTACGCGGAGAACTTCTACATCGCGCTGTACGACGCCGCCACCGACAGCGTGCGCTTTCCGTACTACGTGGACACCATGGACAAGGATCCGCCCGCGCCCGATCAGAGTGTGCCGCTGCAGGACATGCGCCATAGTCTCACCTGGAATCTGCTGCAGAGCGGCCAGCCCATCATGGGATCGGTGGATGAACTGGCTCGCCAGTTCAGCGGCCAGTTCGTGCTGCTGGGACCGGTCTGCGAGCACTGGCTGGGCGTGCCCCTGTTGCGCGACGGTCGCGTGATGGGTGGCATCGTGATGCAGAGCTATCGCGAAGATACGCATTACACCCAGCATGATCGCGAACTGCTGAGCTACGTCGCCAAGCATGTGCAGACGGCACTGGAGCGCCGCGAAGCCCATGCCGAACTGGAACGCCGCGTCACCAGCCGCACCGCCGCCCTTCGCGAAGCCAATCGCGTGCTGCGTCAGCAAGTACTCCAGCGCCAGCGCGGCGAACGGCTACAGGCGGCGTTGTTCCGCATCGCCGAACTGGCCAACGCCTCCGAGAGCCTGGAAAATTTCTACGCTGCCGTGCACCGTGTCATCGGCGGCCTGCTCTACGCGCGCAACTTCTACATCGCCCTGCTCGACGAAGAACCGAACCAGCTCACCTTCCCTTACTCGGTAGACGAATTCGATACCGTGCGCCTGCCCCGCTCGCATGGGCGCGGCCTCACCGAATACGTATTGCGCCACGGCAAGCCGCTGCTCGCCGCTCCCGAGGACATCGACCGGCTGCAGCGTGTGGGCGAAATCGGCCAGCACGGCTCACGCTCGGTTTGCTGGCTGGGCGTGCCACTGATCTGGGGCGAGCGCTCCATGGGTGTGCTGGCAGTGCAGAGCTATTCGCCCGAGCACACCTACGACGTGCGCGACCAGGAGTTGCTGACCTTCGTCAGTTATCACGTGGCCAACGCGCTGCAGCGCAAGCACACCACGGAATCGCTGAAACAGGCCTATGCGGGCCTGGAACGCCGCGTCACCGAACGCACGCGCGCGTTGGCGCTAGCCAACCGTGACCTGCGCGAACAGATCGCCGAGCGCGAACGCGTCGAGCGCCGCCTCAAATACGAAACCCTGCACGATTCGCTAACCGGCCTGCCCAATCGCACCTTGCTGCTGCAACGCCTGGAACAGGCCCTGCAGCGCTACCACGGCAACGCGCAGGATCTGTTTGCCGTGCTGTTCATCGACCTGGACCGCTTCAAGGTCATCAACGACTCGGTGGGTCATCTGGTCGGCGACGATCTGTTGTTCCAGGTCGGCGGCCGCATCCGCGCCTGCCTGAAAACCCGCGACGTGGTCGCGCGTCTCGGTGGCGATGAATTCGCTGTACTGGCCGAAGGCATCACCGATGCCAGAATGGCGCTGCTGATCGCCGAGCGCATCATCGCGGAATTGCAGACGCCGTTCCGCCTCGGCGCCAAGGAGATCTTCACCTCCGCCTCGATTGGTATCGCCCTGCCCGGCCCGCATTACCAGCGTCCCGAAGAACTGCTGCGCGACGCCGATGCAGCCATGTATCGCGCCAAGGACGAAGGCCGCCATCGCGCCGCCGTGTTCGACGATCGTCTGCGTCGCGAAGCATTGTCTCTGTTGGAAATGGAAGGCGACCTGCGACGCGCCCTGAGCCGCAACGAGTTCGTCCCGTTCTATCAGCCCATTGTGTCGCTGGAAGACGGTCGCACCGTCGGCTACGAAGCCTTACTGCGCTGGCGTCACCCGGACCGCGGCCTGCTTACGCCCAGTGATTTTCTGGCTGTGGCAGAGGAAAGCGGCTGCTCCGAAAGCATCGACTGGCAGATCTTCGATCAAGTCTGCGCACAGGCCGAAGCGCTCGCCGGCAACGATGGCTTTGTCAGCATCAATGTTTCCGGCCGCCATTTCCGCTCGGCGGATCTGGATCGCCGCCTGCTCGACCTGCTCGAAGCCCACAAGCTGCCACCGCACTGCCTGCGCATCGAAGTTACCGAGCGCGCCTTGCTGGAAAACGCCTCGCAGGTGAAGCGCATTCTCGACACGCTGCGCGCCCACGGCGTTGGCATCGCGCTGGACGACTTCGGCACGGGTTATTCCTCGCTGAGCTACCTGCACCAATACCCGATCGGCACGCTCAAAGTGGATCGCTCATTCATCACCGAACTCCCACGCGAAGGCAGCCATAGCGTTGCGGTGGTGCGCGCCATTCAGGTATTGGCAGATTCGCTACAGATGCAGGTGATCGCCGAAGGTATCGAAGAAGAAAGCCAGCGCGAGGCTTTGCTGCGCATCGGCTGCCGCTACGGCCAGGGCTTCCTGTTCGCGATTCCGCGCGCGGCGGACGTCTGGCTGCAGCGCGAATATCACTTCGCGCTGCCCTGATCACAGCGGTTACTGCGCGGTATCCGGCGCACTCACACCGGGCTGGCTTAGCAACTGCTCGGCGTCGATACGATCGAAAGTGTAGCGCTGCGCGCAGAACTCGCAGATCACCTCGATCTCGCCATCGCGCGCTTCCAGAGTCGCCTCCACCTCATCGCGGCCGAGCGAGCGCAGCACGGCCTCCACACGCTCGCGCGAACAGCTACAACCGAAGGCGAGCGAGCGCGGCTCGAACAGACGCACCGACTCGTCATGGAACAGGCGATACAACAACTGCTCCGGTGCCGTCGCCAGCATTTCTTCATTGCTCAGGGTGGCCGCCAGATGCAGGATGCGCGGCCATGCGTCTTCGTCTTCCACCGCATCGTGGCCACCTTCGCCTGGCAGCTTTTGCAACATCAGGCCCATGGCATGATCGCCATTCGCCGCCAACAGAATCTTGGCTGGCAGCTGTTCGGACTGGCTGAAATAGTTCTCCAGCGCGCCGATCAGATCCGGATGCTGCAAATCGACCAGACCCTGGTAGCGCTGTCCGCGCTCGGCGTGACCGATGGTGATCGCCATGATGGCGTCAGGCAGCTTGGCCAGCTCCAGCGGATCAGGCAGCGGCTCGCTCCAGCGCGCCAGGCCACGCAGGCGCCCGTGATCGTTGCATTCGGCGAACAGCAGGCGCAGCGCGCCGCTGCTCTTCAGCTCGATCGACAGCGCACCTTCCAGCTTGATATTGCCGGTCAGCAATGCGCTGGCCGTCAGCGACTGGCCAAGCAACGCACGCAGCGCCGGTGGATAGTCCGCACGGCTGGCCACTTCGCGCCACGCCGCGCCGAGTCGCACCAGCACGCCGCGCACACCGGCTCGCTCGAGCAGAAAGCGGTGCAGCACGTCTTCAACAAGCACAGTTTCCACAGGATTCAACCTCACAAGCCAAGGCGCGATAGATGGGGACACCCAGGGCCAGGCGCAAGCGCCGTTTCAACGGCAACGGTCTCGCAAGGACCGCGACGGGGGTCGCCGTAGCACCGACGGCCGGGAAAGATCCGGAGTGTATGCCAATCCCCGGCCCGACCGCTGGCGATCGCCCCGGGGCCACGACATTTATACTGCCGCGACTTCCCAGCCATTGCCCTCATGCGCCAACGACGCCCTCTGCCCACCCGCCTGCTGCGTTCACTCGCGATCCTCGTGCTGTCGTGGTTCGCGCTCAGCTGGCTAGTGGTACTGGTGTTCCGTTTTGCGCCGCCATGGACATCGGCCGTGATGATGGAGCGCCAGCTGAGCGCATGGATCCATGGCGAGAAGGATTTCCAGCTGCGCCATCGCTGGGTACCGTGGTCGCAGGTCTCTCCCTACGTGCCCATGGCGATGGTGGCTGGTGAGGATCAGAAATTCCCGTTCCACCACGGCTTCGACTTCGACTCCATCCAGGATGCGATGGACGCCGCCGATGAAGGCAAGCGGCTGCGCGGCGCCAGCACCATCAGCCAACAGACGGCGAAGAACCTGTTCCTGTGGAATGGCCGCAGCTTCGTGCGCAAGGGGCTGGAAGCGTATTTCACTGTACTGATCGAGCTGACCTGGCCCAAGCAGCGCATCCTCGAGGTGTACATGAACATCGCCGAGCTCGGCGATGGCATTTATGGCGTGGCAGCGGCCAGCGACGCGTTTTACCGCACACCACCATCGCGCCTGAGTGCTGCGCAAGCGGCGCGGCTGGCTGCGGTGCTACCCAATCCCCAGCGCTTCCGGGTCGATCGCCCAAGTCCCTACGTGCTCGGGCGCGCCAACTGGATCCAGCAGCAGATGGGGCAACTGGGCGGCCCGGGCTATTTGCAAGGCAACCAGGAAGCACAGGTACATCGTCAGCGCTGAAGGCGCGGCCCTGGCGCTCGCTGACTTGCGGGTACTCCGCTAGCATGCGCCGATTGTTTTTACGGTCCTGCCGATGCCTCTGCTCACCGTCATCGTTCCCGCCTACAACGAAGCCGCCGTGCTGGAAGCCTTCCACCAGCGGCTGGCCCGCGTACTCGACGAACTGCCGCTGGATAGCAGCGTGCTCTATGTCGACGACGGCAGCAGCGACCGTACCTGGGACATCATCGAGTCCCTCACCCAGCGCGATCCGCGCACCGGCGCGCTGAAGCTCTCCCGCAATTTCGGCAAAGAAGCCGCCATGACCGCCGGCCTCGATCAGGCCGACGCGGATGCCGTGGTGGTGATTGACTCCGACTTGCAGGATCCGCCTGAGCTGATCCCGGCGCTGGTCGATCAATGGCGGGCCGGTTATGACGTGGTCTACGCCACCCGCAGTGCGCGCGCCGGCGAAACCGGCTTCAAGAAATTCACCTCGGCCGCGTTCTATCGCAGCATGGAGAAGCTCTCCGACACCGCTATCCCGCGCGATACGGGCGACTTCCGTCTGCTCTCCCGCCGCGCGCTGGAGGCCCTGCGGCAGCTACGCGAACGGCAGCGTTTCATGAAGGGGCTGTTCGCCTGGATCGGCTACCGCCAGACAGCGGTGCATTACCTGCGCGAGCCACGCCAAGCCGGCAAGACCAAATGGAATTACTGGCGCCTGACCCAGCTGGCGGTGGAAGGTATTACCTCGTTCTCCACCGCGCCGCTGCGCCTCGCCACCTGGACCGGCGTGAGCGCATCCGTGCTCGCCTTCGCCTATGGTTTGTGGGTGCTGACCAAGTCGCTGGTCTACGGCGACCCCGTTCGCGGCTACCCCACCTTGATGCTGGTAATCCTGTTCCTGGGCGGCGTACAGCTGCTGGCGCTGGGTGTGATCGGCGAATACCTCGGCCGCAACTACGCCGAAAGCAAGCAGCGGCCGCTGTATTTCATTGAGGAACAGCGCCCTCCCGCGGGACGGCACTGAGGCTTCACGCAGCCGCTACACCTGAACCGCGCGGCAGCGGTAAACTGCGGGCAAGCGGTAGTCCACGGTCCATTCCGGAGGCTCAGGCATGCGTCAGGTCAAGCATTTGCTGGAAGGCAAGGGCAGTCAGATCTTCAGCATCGCACCGGAAGCACAGGTGCTGGAAGCGATCAAACATATGGCCGAGCGGCGCGTCGGCGCCTTGCTGGTAATGCGCGGCGAACAATTGGTCGGCATCGTTTCCGAGCGCGACTATGCGCGCAAGGTGATCCTGCAAGGGCGCTCGTCCGCACAGACGGCCGTATCGGAAATTATGAGTAGTCCGGCACTCACCGTCAGCCCCGACACCGACGTGTTCGACTGCATGCGCCTGTGTACCGACAGCCGCATCCGTCATTTGCCCGTGGTTGAAAAGAACCGCGTGGTCGGCGTGATCTCGATCGGCGATCTAGTGAAGGCGGTGATCGACGCACAGGCCGAGCAGATCGAGCAGCTGCAGCGCTATATCACCAGCTGAAGGTTAACCTTTTGAAGATCAGGCTTCCGCCGGTGGCGCGTGCTCCGGCGAAGCGACAGCCTCTGGCTCCGGCAACAAGTCTGGCGAATGGCCTGCGCGGCGCGCTACCCAGGTCGCACAGACCGACACGCCTGCGCCTATTGCAGCCATGCCGGCCACACCCACGCCAAACTTGCCCAACACACTGACACCACTGGTGACCAGCACGTCCCCAAAACGCCACACCGCCGTCTCGACGAAGTTCTTGCCCTTATAGCGTGTCTCGCGCGGCACGCGGGTATACAACGCATCCACCGCAGGCTTGGTCATGCCATAGGCGAAGCCGCGTGAGCCCACCATCATCACCGCCAGCATCGGCGCGCTGAATCCCAGCAACGAGACATCGCTGATACCCAGGCCCACCACCGCCAACAGCAAAGCCAGATTCACCAGCGCCGGCACCACCAGGCCCCAGCCCGCGCCATGGCGAATCATCAGCCAGCGCGTAAGGGTCAGCTGCAATACCGCGCCCAGGAGATTGGTGACCAGATCCAGGTCGTTATAGAACGAGGTACGCGCCACGTTGTCATGGAAATGCGCTTTCGCGTAGTCCGCCATCAGCGCATAGGCCAACGTCCCGATACCGTCGCCGAGCAGCATCAGGATCGCCATGTAGCGCAGGAAGGGCCGCGACCAGAGTTCTTTCACGCCAGCCCACAGCGAGCCACCCACCGGCTCGCTCTGCTGCGCATAGCCGTCGCGACGCTCTTGCTGGGCCGAAAGCCGTAACAACAGGCCCAGCGCCAGCAGCAGGGCTGCCGCTGACACCACCAGCAGCAAGGCCACGCCGATCAACTGCACCAGCAGCTTGGTGATGATGGGACCGAAGATGGCTCCCGCCATGCCGCCCAGCGCGATCAGCGGGAACACCTTGCGCGCCTCCAGGCTGCCGAAGATGTCCGCCATGAAGCTCCAGAACAGCGACACCACGAACAGGTTGAACACGCTCACCCAGACGTAGAACACCACGCCGAGCTGGCGCGCACCGATGTGATCCTGTGCAACGAAGGCCGGCACGAAGGCGATCAGGCAAAGCACGAAGAAACTGTAGCTCCACCCCAGCAACTGCTTGCGATTGAAACGTGCCACCAGCATGCCGAACAGCGGCGTCAACAGCAGCATCACCAGGAACACCACCCCGTAGAACAGCGGCAGCGATTGCGATCCCACCGCACCGCTTAGCTGGTCACGCACCGGGCGAACGATGTAGTAGGCCGTCATTACAAAAAAGAAGGCCAGCGCGGAGAGCACGGAGGCCTGGGCCTGCTCTGTCGCGGCATGTCGGGACGGGTTCACCGGGAGGCATCCTGCATGGGTCGCGGCGAAGCCTAGCATGCGACTATGACGGCCACGTCGGCGAGCCAAGCGGGGAAGCGGATGGACTACGACTACGTGATCGTTGGTGCCGGTTCCGCCGGCTGCGTGCTGGCCAACCGGCTCAGCGCGCAGCCGGGCAAGCGCGTGCTCTTGCTCGAAGCCGGCCCGCGCGACTGGAATCCGCTGATCCATATGCCTGCCGGTCTCGCCAAGCTGGTCGGCGACCAGCGCGGCCTGCGGCGGCTCTACGGCAGCCACTCGATCAACTGGGGCTACCGCACCGAACCCGAGGCGCAGCTAGGGCAACGCCGTCTGTGGTGGCCGCGTGGCAAAACGCTGGGCGGCTCCAGCGCCATCAACGCCATGTGCTACATCCGCGGCGTAGCCGCGGACTACGATGCCTGGGCCACCGCCACCGGCGATGCACGCTGGAGCTGGGAGCAAGTCCTGCCATGGTTTCTGCGCAGCGAAGACAACCAGCGCGGCGCGGGTCTTCTGCACGGTAGCGGCGGGCCACTCGGCGTCGATGACCTGCGTTATCACAGCGAACTCTCAACGGCTTTCATCGAGGCGGGGGTCAGCGCCGGTTATGCGCGCAATCCCGACTTCAATGGCGAACGACAGGACGGCTTCGGCCTATACCAGGTCACCCAGCGCGATGGTGCACGCTGCTCGGCCGCGACGGCCTATCTGCATCCTGTCATGCAGCGGAGCAATCTGGAGGTCCGTACCGGCGCACTGATCGAGCGAATACTGATCGAGAACGGGCGCGCGACCGGCGTACAGTTCAAGCATGGGCGCATCGAAGCGGGCGCAGTGATCCTGGCTGCCGGCGCCATCAATACACCCCAGTTACTGATGCTCTCTGGTATCGGCCCGGCCGATCACCTGCGCGAGCATGGTATCCCGGTCCAGCTCGACCAGCCTCATGTGGGTGCGCATCTGCAGGATCACCTGGACATCTGTACCGTTACCGGCACCACCAGCAAGGCCACCTTCGACCACCTCAACGACGGCGCTGTGGCGCTGCGCTACCTGCGCCATCGCGACGGCATCGGCAGCTCCAATGCGGCCGAAGCCGGTGGCTTCGCGCGCAGCCGCTTCGCGCCGGACGAGCGCTGCGACATCCAGTTCCATTTCATCCCAGCCCAGTTGGACGACCACGGCGCCCGCGCCATGCCCGGCCACGGCTACACCGTCCACGCCTGCTACCTGCATCCGCGCAGCCGTGGCCGGCTGCGCCTGCGCTCGGCTGATCCAGCGCAGCCGATCGGCATCGAGGCGAACTATGTGAGCGATCCGGAAGGCCATGACCTGAAACTGATGATCGAGGCAGCCAAGCTTTCGCGTGACATTCTCGCCCAGGCACCATTCGATGCCTTTCGCGGCAAGCCGGTTCAGCCTGCGCGCGACATGCGCAGCGACGCCGACTACGCCGATTTCATCCGTCGCCGTGCGGAAACCATCTATCACCCGGTCGGCACCTGCCGCATGGGACGCGGCGGCGAAGCGGTGCTGGACAGCGAGTTGCGTGTGCAAGGCATCGATGGCCTGCGCGTGGTCGATGCCTCGGTCATGCCGACACTGATCACCGGCAACACCAACGCTCCGACCATCATGATCGCGGAGCGGGCGAGCGCGCTGATGACCGGCGGAGCGTCAGGGACCTCCCCATGACATGAACAAACAACCCTGTTTCGTGTCCAACTTCGTCGGGCAGGTAACCGGGAGCGCTCAATGCTGGAGCAACTCAGCAGGGGAGTCGACAATGCTAACGAACTGGCTGCTGATGGACCTGTATAGAGACAAGCCCGGTGTTGCAGGGCTAACCATCAGTCCGTTGTGGAGCGCTCCGAAGTACACGACAATCGGAACAAGCGCCACCGGCCCCATCGTCAAGCTGGCTGGCCCATCCTCAGTTCCTGGGCACACCTCGCGCCCTTACCACGCCAGAGCAGCATGCAGTTTCGCAAGATTTTCCTACTGATCGCCGGCGCGCTTGGCTCCTCCAGCGCCCCGCTTTTCGCCCATGCTGCCGAGCCTGCGCAGGTTGCCATGCAGAGCGCCACAACGGCGCCACAGCACCTGCCTCCCGAGCGGATCAAGACCACCCTCGCCGCTTACCAGGAATGGCTCGAGCGGCTCGAACAACGCCATGCGGTAGCCGGCCTCGCCACCGCCGTAGTGATCGACGACAAGGTGGTCTACGAACACACCCTCGGCTACGCCAATGCGACGACGCAGGAAGCGATCACACCGGAAACGGTGTTCCGCCTGGCCTCGCTGTCGAAAGCCTTCGCCACAGCGGTCACCGGTGTACTGGTCAACGACGGCAAGCTGAGCTGGGATACCAAGCTCGCCGACGTGCTGCCGTTCTTCAAGCTCAAGGATGCGACGGCGGCGGAAAAGGCCACCGTGCGCGACATCCTGGGCCAGCGCCTGGGCCTGCCGCGCAATACCTACGACAACATGCTCGAGGGCGACGTGTCGTACGAAGAGCTGGTACGCAGGCTCGACGAGGTCGACATGACCTGCGCGGTCGGCCAGTGCTACGGCTACCAGAACGTCGCCTTCAGCATGATCGGCGACGTGGTCTACGCCATGACTGGCGACTTCTTCTATCGCCAAGTGGACAAGCGGATCTTCTTCCCGTTGGGCATGAAGACGGCCAGCTACGGTCGCGAAGCGCTGGAGTCGAGTCCGAGCTGGGCGCGCCCGCACCGCCCCTCAGGCCCCGGCGGCTGGCGTCCGTTCGAGCCGAAGGAAGCCTACTATCGCGTCGCGCCGGCGGCCGGCGTCAACGCCAGCCTGCGCGACATGGAGCAGTGGCTGATCGCGCAGATGGGTGGACGTCCAGACGTCCTGTCGCCCAACCTGCTGCAGACGTTGCACACGCCGGAGGTAGCGACGCCGGTGGAGCTGCGCTCCACGCCCTGGCGCCGCGAGCGCCTCAGCGCAGCAAGCTACGCGCTCGGCTGGCGCGTGTTCCAGTACGGCGGCGAGACCCTGATCTTCCACGCCGGTGCGGTGGAGGGCTATCGCACCATGATCGGCTTCTTCCCGAAGTACCGTGCGGGCGTGGTGACCATGTGGAACTCGGCCAGCCCAATGCCCTCGGGCCTGATGCCGATGGTGTTCGACAGCATGCTGGGCCTGGAACACGAGGACTGGGCCGGTGTGGAGAGCGAGACTCCGGCAGGAACCACCAAAGCAGCGCCCAGCAAGGGCAAGGCGAAGCGTGGCGGCAAGGCCAGCAAGCGCGGGCGCAAGCACTGACTTTCGTTTCATCCGGCCCCGGCTGACGGAACCAGGACAAAGAAAGAGGCGCTGCATGTTTCCATGCAGTGCCTCTTTAAGCTTTGCGACGGTAACCAGGGGGCCGGTTACAGCTTGAACTCGATGCGCTGACGCTTGTTCGACGCCACCGGCGAGCCGTCCTGTGTCGCCGGCTGATACCTCCAGCGGGTGACCGCATCGATCGCCGCGCGATCGAAAACGTGGCGCGGCTGCGCGTCGATCACCTTCACATCATTGACGCTGCCATCCGCGGTGATGGTAAAGGCCAGCTCCACCCAGCCTTCCTGATTGGCGCGCATGGCGGCAGTCGGGTAACGCGGCGGCGTGTTCTTGACCAGCACGGCGGCATGCGTGCCAGCAACACCGGTATCGCCGCCACCCGCCGCGGGCGTAGCGCTCGTGCTCGCCTGCTGGCGCGCCGCCTCGGCCTGTTGCTGCTGGGCCAGACGCGCCTGCTGCGCCTGACGCTGCTCGGCGGCTGCCTGCTGCACCTTTTGCTCGGCCAGCTTGTCGGCCTCCGCCTTGTCTGTAACAACCTTCTGCGCGGCCAATTGCTGCTGCTTCTCCTTGTCCGCGGCCAGCTGCTGCTCGCGATCCATCAGCTTGCGCTGAGCGTCCAGCTTGGAACGCAGGATAGTTAGCGTGTAGTTGGCGGGATCGGCCTTGGCCAGCAGGTCAATCTGGCGCTGCGACTCGGCGAAGTCACGTTGGTTGATCGCCTGCTCGGCCGCGGTGGCCGCGAACGGGAAGGTCTCGCGCAGGGCATCGGTCGCCACCTGATTGCCGGGCTGCTTCTGCAGCACCTTCAGATAGAACTCGAACGCATTATTGCCGGCGGGAGCCAGCAGGCGTTGCTCGTTCATGGCGCGACGCGCCTCGGACAGCAGCTGATTGAGGCTCATCGCCTCCACGTTGGCCGGTGGTGGCGGTGCTTCGCGACCGGACGATACCGGTGTCGACGGATGACCGCCGGCATCGGCCTGCACCAGATCCTGGTGCGGCTTAATGATGAGGAACCACGCCGCTGCTGCCAGTACGGCAATGACGATGAGGATCGCAATGACAACGGGCTGCACAGCCCCCCGCGCGTGTCGACGCGCATGACGGATATATCGGGTATCCATGGTCTCTCGCTGAGTGGCATCAGATACCCGCGCTTTTTCCCCCTGTGAATCCAGGAGCGGCAAACCTCCCCAGGCTCGCCGCGGCGCGGATGTGCGAAAGGTAACCGCAATGAAGCATGACAGCAAATCGCGCGTAGCTTCACGGTGCCGGTAAACGGATTGCGCTAGATGACGCGGCGGCGCCAAACGATCTAACATGGGGCTGAGCGGTTTTTCCAACCCCTGAAACGAAGCGTCCCGGCATAGGCCGGGACGAATCGTTCTTTCGAAGTGCCCTCCCTGCGCTGGGCACCGCAGGGAGAGAAATCGGTACGGCTTAGTTCTAGTAGTGCTTACTTCTTAGCCTTGGCGGTCTTGGCCTTAGCGGTCTTGGTGGCCTTGACCACCTTGGCAGCAGCGGCCTTCTTCACGGTGCGCTTCTTGGCAGCCTTCTTGACGGCCTTCTTGGCAACCTTCTTCACAGCGACTTTCTTGGCAGTGGCCTTCTTGGCAGCTGCCGGACGCTTCTTGGCAGCAGCCTTCTTGGCGACCTTGCGGACAGCCTTCTTGGCTGCCGGCTTCTTGGTGGCAGCCTTCTTAGCGGCGGTCTTGCGGACGGCCTTCTTAGCGGCCGGTTTCTTTGCAGCTTTCTTCGTGGCTTTCTTGGCAGTGGCCATAGTTCGTCTCAGCTCCTCATCAGTTGGCAGTGGTTGCCCAGTAAAAGCATGCAGGAACGCCTCAACCAGCAGATCGCTATTTGTGGCGTGCCTTAAATTGTTGACTTGACGACGGGTACGTTCGTCCGACAGAGGCTGCAGGACGTGCAGCGGAATGGAGACCGTGATCTTGCGTACTGCTCCGGCTTTTTCACCGTGCTCGATGTACGGTTTGATGAATTTCGATGATGCCATAACGCCTGTTCCCCGTTATCTGGAGCGAAAGCTATTCCCGAATATTTCAGCTGTCAATTGATTTTAATCATGAAATCAATCCGCCTCACCTACCCCATCCGGCCCGGAAGCCCTGCTCCACAAGGCATTGCGGGCATATATGGGGTTATCTGGTTGGACGTCTAAACACCCAAACAGATTAATACCTTCAAAAGCAAAAACCGCATAAAACCCGCATAAAACAAGGGTTTTCTCGCGCCGCGTGAAACTACTCGCGTATGGACGGCAAGTCGTACAACCCCTTGGTATTGAAGGGCTTGCAGGCACCCCGGAAAGCGGATTTCGGCGCATGAATGGATGTCGACTGGCGGCCGCACTTTCCGGTCGCCACGACCCGCCGATCCGGCCCCGAAACACCCCCGAGATCACCTCGCGCTAGGTCGGCGATCCGATTCGCGACCCTACATCGATCGCCCGGAACACGCTCTCACACACCTGCGCAGCCACCTCCTCCAACATGCCGACGGCCGCTTGCGCGGCCGTCGTTCGAACACCTACTCGACGCGATCAGTGATCTTCGTTCTCGATCACTTCCGCATAAGCGTCGGCATCGAGCAGCTCGTTGAGCTCTTCGCGATCACTGATTTTCACCACGAAAATCCAGCCTTCGCCATAAGCATCTTCGTTGATGGTTTCCGGCTTGTCGGCCAGCCCTTCGTTGACCTCGACTACTTCGCCCGACACCGGCGAATAGATGTCGGAAGCGGCCTTAACCGACTCGACCACGGCGGCGGCGTTGTTTGCCTTCACGCTCGCGCCGATCTCAGGCAGCTCGACGTAAACCAGGTCGCCGAGCGCTTCCTGAGCATGGTTGGAGATACCCACACGCACCAGGCCGTTGTCTTCGACACGGGCCCACTCGTGGGACTTGAGAAACTTCAGATCGCCGGGAATCTCGCTCATGATCGGGTCCAGTCGTTAGCGTTCGTGGAGGGATGGGCGGCCATTCTAGCCACTTCACCCGGATGGCAAAACGTCTCTTTGGATCAGATGCCTTCGCAGGCTTTGCCGTCGCGCACGAAGGGGTACTTCACCAGGCGTACCGGCACTTCGCGACCGCGGATATCCACGCGCACCTCGCCCGGCTCGCCGGCCGGAATACGCGCAAAGGCAACCGCCTTGTTGAGGGTGGGCGCAAAGCTGCCAGACAGGATCTCGCCCTCGCCGCCAGCGGTGATCACCTTCTGGCTATGGCGCAGCACGCCCTTTTCATCCAGCACCAGACCGACCATCACGCGCTTCACGCCAGCGGCCTTCTGCGCCTCCAGCACCTTGCGGCCGATGAAGTCGCGGCCTTCATCGAGGGCGATGGTCCAGCCAAGGTTGGCTTCCCACGGCGAGACGGTCTCGTCCATGTCCTGGCCATACAGATTCATGCCGGCCTCCAGGCGCAGCGTGTCGCGCGCGCCCAGGCCAGCAGGCGCCACGCCGGCAGCGGCCAGCGCCTCCCACAACGCCACGGCGTGATCTTCCGGCACGATGATTTCGAAGCCGTCCTCACCGGTATAGCCGGTGCGCGCAATGAACAGCGGCATGCCGTGCGGCCCCTGGGCGGCGGCGGCGGCGAACTTGCCAAGCTTGCGGATACGCCCGCTGTCCACCTCGTGAAGCAGGCCGATCACCTTGTCGCGGGCGTTCGGACCCTGCACGGCGATCATGGCGAAGTCGGGGCGCTCCTTCACTTCCACACCGAAGGCCTTGGCCTGCTGCTCGATCCATGCCAGATCCTTGGCGCGCGTGGCGGCATTCACCACCAGGCGGAAGTGCTGCTCGTCGAAGAAGTAGACGATCAGGTCGTCGATCACCCCGCCCTGCTCGTTGAGCATGCAGGAATACAGCGCCTTGCCCTGCACCTTCAGCTTGTCCACGCTGTTGGCGAGCAAGTGGCGCAGGAACTCGCGCGCACGGGTGCCATGCAGGTCGATCACCGTCATGTGGGAGACATCGAACATGCCGGCGTCGCGACGCACGGCGTGATGCTCCTCAATCTGCGAACCGTAGTTGATGGGCATGTCCCAGCCGCCGAAATCGACCATGCGTGCGCCGAGCGCACGGTGGGTGGCGTTGAGTACGGTCTTCTCGGTCATCGCGGTGGCGCCTGGGGGAAAAGGCGCATTATCGCTGGCGTCCCAGGGCAATCCAAGCCGCTGCGCACCAAGGAACCTGACCACCACTCCATCCGGCGCCGTATGCGCTCATTACTAGCCGGGCGCCGCCGCCTCGCTCACCAACAGATACGACACCACCTGCTCCGCCAGCTGTTCCGCCTGCGCGTCGCCGGACAGTAGATGCAGCTCAGGCGAGTCCGGCCTTTCATAAGGCGAATCGATGCCAGTGAAGTTGCGAATGAGCCCTGCACGCGCCTTCTGGTAAAGCCCTTTGGGATCGCGCCGCTCACACTCGACCAACGGAGTGTCGACGAACACCTCGACGAACTCGCCCGGCGTGAACAGGTCGCGTGCGAATTCCCGCTCGCTGCAGAACGGAGAGATGACGCATACCAGGACAATCAGGCCCGCATCAACCAACAAGTGCGCCACCTCCGCCACCCTGCGCACGTTCTCCACCCGCGCCTCAGCAGTAAAACCGAGATCCTTGTTGAGACCATGGCGCAAATTGTCACCATCGAGAAGATAGGTATGGCGCCCCAAAGCATGGAGCCGCCGCTCGACCAGATTGGCGATGGTGGACTTGCCGGCGCCAGACAACCCGGTGAACCACAGACAGCGCGGCATCTGCCCCTTGCTAAGGCCACGCGTGCGCTTGTCGAGATCCAGATGCTGCCAATGCACATTAGTCGCGCGGCGCAAAGCGAAGTCCAGCATCCCGCATGCCACGGTCGCGTGGGTCTGGCGATCGATCAGGATAAAGCCGCCCAAGGTGCGGTTAGTTGCGTACGCTTCGAAGGCAATCGCGTGATCGAGATCGATATTGCAATAGCCAACCTCGTTTAGCTCTAGTCTCCGGGCAGCCAGTTCGGCCTGCGTATTGACGTCCACTTTGTGCTTGATCGCCGTCACTCTGGCATTGACGGTACGCGCACCGATCTTTAGCCAGTAGGTTCGATTGGGCAGCAGCGCGGCGTCCCCCATCCAAAGCAGGTGGACGGCAAACTGGTCCGACATCGGGGCCGGGCGCATGGCGTCGGCGATAACGTCACCTCGACTGACGTCGATCTCCCGGTCGAAAGTGAATGTCACCGCCTGCCCTTCGCTCGCCTCGGGAAGATCGCCATCCGCGGTCACAATGCGTTCCACTCTGGCCCGCTGCATGCCCGGCTGCGCCACGATCTCGCCGCCCACTGCAATCGTTCCGCCTCGGATTGTGCCCGCATAACCCCTAAACGAATGATCCGGGCGGTTGACCCATTGCACCGGCATGCGGAAGTCAGTCGATGTCTCAGAGGGGACATCCACCGAATCCAGCATTTCCAGCAAACATGCCCCCTGATACCAGGCCATGTGCGACGATCGGGTACCCACGTTGTCCCCATCCGGAGCGACCACGGGAAGGCTATGCACCGTTGCTATACCCAGGTTTCTGGCAAGCTCGCCATACTCTGTGGAGATGGCATCGAAGATGTCCTGGCGATAGTCAACCAGATCCATT
Organism: Dyella sp. OK004; assembly: GCF_900114495.1. Taxonomy (GTDB): domain Bacteria; phylum Pseudomonadota; class Gammaproteobacteria; order Xanthomonadales; family Rhodanobacteraceae; genus Dyella_D. The sequence continues at coordinate 1,075,067 of NZ_FOZI01000002.1, forward strand.
TTATTAACCGCCAGAATGACCCGACGCACGCCAAGCAACGCACAGATATACGTATGGCGGCGGGTCTGTGCGAGTAAACCCTTGCGCGCGTCAACCAGCATCACTGCCAAGCCGGCCGTCGATGCACCAGTCGCCATATTACGGGTGTACTGCTCATGCCCCGGGCAATCGGCCACGATGAAACTCCGGCGTGCCGTGCTGAAATAGCGGTACGCCACATCAATGGTGATGCCTTGCTGACGCTCTGCATCCAGACCATCGGTGAGCAGGGAAAAGTCGAGCTTTCCCGGGGAGTCCGCGTGTATCTTTCGGCTATCGCGGGCTAGAGCTGCGAGCTGATCGTCCGGAACCAAGCCGGCGTCATACAGCAGACGCCCCAACAAGGTGCTCTTGCCGTCGTCGACACTGCCACACGTGATGAAGCGCAACAGTTCCTTCTCTCGTTGCGCCGGGACAGCCTGATCATGCATTGCGGACGCCATTAGAAGTATCCCTCTTGCTTCTTGCGCTCCATAGATGCCGCCGCGTCATGATCGATCACACGTCCCTGTCGCTCCGAGCTGCGAGAGCGAAGCATTTCATCGATGATCTCTTCCAGAGTGGATGCCGACGATTCCACGGCACCGGTCAAGGGATAGCACCCGAGCGTGCGAAAACGCACGCTGCGCATTTCGACCTTTTCCCCCTCGCGCAAGGTGAAACGATCATCGTCCACCATGATCAACGCGCCATCCCGCTCGATGACTGGACGAGGCTTGGCAAAATACAGCGGGACGACAGGAATGTTTTCGCGCTGGATGTAGCGCCACACGTCGAGCTCGGTCCAGTTTGACAACGGAAATACCCGCACGCTTTCGCCCTTATGTATCCGGGTGTTGTATGTGTGCCACAGCTCCGGCCGCTGACTCTTGGGGTCCCAGCGATGCTGTGCATTTCGAAAGGAAAAAATGCGCTCCTTGGCACGCGACTTCTCCTCATCGCGGCGGGCCCCGCCTATGGCCGCATCGAATCCATATTTGTCCAAAGCCTGTTTCAAAGCCGCGGTCTTCATGACGTCGGTATGCACCGCAGCGCCGTGCGTCAATGGCGAGATCCCCTGAAGCAGGCCCTCTTCATTGACGTATACCAATACGTCGACCCCTCCCTCCGCAGCGATACGGTCGCGGAAAGCAATCATCTCCCGGAACTTCCAGGTGGTATCCACATGCAGCAGCGGCATGGGGGGCTTCGCGGGAAAAAAAGCCTTGCGCAACAGATGCAACAGTACGGACGAATCCTTGCCGATGGAGTACAGCATCACCGGACGCCCGAACTCGGCCGCCGTTTCACGAAATATATGGATGCTCTCAGCCTCGAGCGCGTCCAGATGGGAAAGTTGTTGCATGTAATAGGCCAAATGCTTGATGAAATAGACAGCCCGCCCAACACCAAGCTGGAGTGAGGCACGCTCGCTGCCCAGCTTCGCGACCTGCGCGGGTCTGTACGGGTCAAACGCCGAAGTTTGGGGAATCTACCCGAAATGGGGTTTGAATAACGTGTCCAGACCATGCAGGTGCACACCCGGCGCACTGAAGTTTCATAAGCGGATATCGTCCATGAAGCCTCCGGTGCATATAAGATTTCGCCAATGAGCACATCGACGGCGACAGGAAGCGCGGAACTCGATGCCGGCGCGCAGCCTCCCCGTTTGCGCGTCGCGGGCGATTGGACGCTGGCCCATTACGCCGATCTGGAACGCAAGGTTGATGCGCAGACCCAGCCGTTGGCTGACGACACCCAGGTCGACCTGGCAGCACTAGGCGAGGTGGACACAGCCGGTGCCTCACTACTGGTCCGTCTGCTGGGCGCCAAACGCATCGGCGATCTGGCGCGCGAAGCCCCGAACCTGCCGGCCGCCCGGCGAGCATTACTGCAGACCGTAGGCACCGCGCTGAACGCTTATGGCCGGCCCCCGAGCAGACCCAAAAGCTCCGTCGTTACCGAGTTGCTGGCCCGCATCGGACGGGCTATGGAGAGCGTCTGGCACCAGCAGCTGCAACTGCTCGGCTTTATCGGACTCACCCTCGAATCGCTGGCCCGCACCCTGCCCCGGCCTCGCCGCTGGCGGATCACCTCGCTGGTGTCGCATATCGAGCAGACCGGGTTGGATGCGGTGCCGATCGTGGCCCTCCTTACCTTCATGGTCGGTGCGGTGGTGGCCTTTCTCGGCTCCACCGTGCTCGCCGATTTCGGCGCCACTATCTATACGGTGGATCTGGTGGCGTTCTCGTTCCTGCGAGAATTTGGCGTGCTGCTCACCGCCATCCTGATGGCCGGCCGCACTGCGAGCGCCTTCACCGCACAGATCGGCTCGATGAAAGCGAACGAGGAAATCGACGCCATCCGCGCCATGGGCCTGGACCCCATGGAACTACTGGTGTTGCCGCGCGTGCTGGCACTGCTTGTCTCGCTCCCGCTGCTCACCTTCCTCGCCATGATGGCTGGCATCATCGGCGGCGGCGTGGTCTGCGCGCTGGTGCTGGATATCTCGCCGGCGATGTTCCTCAATTTATTGAAGAGCGATATCGGCGTACGCCACTTCTTGGTTGGCATGGTCAAGGCCCCCGTGTTCGCTTTCCTGATCGCGGTGATCGGTTGCCTCGAAGGCTTCAAGGTCAGCGGCAGTGCGCAGTCGGTGGGCGAACACACCACCTCCAGCGTGGTGCAGTCGATCTTTGTGGTGATCCTGCTCGACGCACTGGCGGCCCTGTTCTTTATGGAGATGAACTGGTGAACGCCATGCCCGCTGCTGCACCGGCCGACGACGACGTAATCCAGGTGCGCGACCTGACCAACCGCTTCGGCAGCCAGATCGTGCACGAACATCTGAACCTGGACGTGCGCCGCGGCGAAATCCTCGGCGTCGTCGGCGGCTCCGGTACCGGCAAATCCGTCTTGCTGCGCACCATCGTCGGCTTGCGCCGCCCAACCTCCGGCCGGGTACATGTGTTCGGCGAGGATCTGCTGTCCCTTTCACCGGAACGCCGCTCGCAAGTGGAGCGCCACTTCGGTGTGCTGTTCCAGAACGGCGCGCTGTTCTCGTCGCAGAATATCGCCGAGAACGTCGCGATGCCGCTGATCGAACATGCCGGCCTCAAGCGCGTCGAGGCCGAATCGCTAGCCGGGGTGAAGCTTGCTTTGGCCGGCTTGCCGCAAGGCACCGAACGCAAATATCCGTCCGAGCTGTCCGGCGGCATGGTGAAGCGTGCGGCATTGGCCCGCGCGCTGGCGCTGGACCCGGAGATTCTGTTCCTGGATGAGCCCACCGCCGGCCTGGATCCGATCAGCGCAGCGGCCTTTGACCAATTGATCCTGACCCTGCGCAACGCGTTGGGGTTGACCGTGTTCCTGGTCACTCACGACCTGGACACGCTCTACACCATCTGCGACCGCGTGGCCGTGCTGTCGCAGAAGAAAGTACTGGTGTGCGACCGTCTCGAAGTGGTGGCTGCCACCGACGATCCCTGGGTGCAGGCCTATTTCCATGGCCCGCGCGGACGCGCCGCATATCAAGCCGCCGAAGCAACGCGAGAGGTGAACTGAGATGGAAACCCGAGCCCATCATGTGTTGATCGGCCTGTTCACGGTGATCGTGGTGGCCGTCGCCCTGTTGTTCGGCACCTGGCTGGCCAAGTCCAGCACCGACAAGCAGTTCAACGAATACGAGGTGGTTTTCAACGAAGCGGTTACCGGCCTGTCGCAAGGCGGCGCGGTGCAATACAACGGCATCAAGGTCGGCGACGTCACCCAGCTCAAGCTCGATCCGAAGGACCCGCGCCGCGTGCTCGCCCGCATCCGCGTGGGCGCCGACACCCCGGTACGCCAGGACACCCACGCCAAGCTGGCACTTACCGGCGTCACCGGTATGGCCATCATCCAGCTCAGCGGTGGCTCGCCCAACAGCCCGGCACTGGTATCCAGCGATGGCCATGCGCCGGTGATCGTGGCCGATCCGTCACCGCTCAGCCGCCTGCTCACCAACGGCGAAGACGTGATGACCAATATCAACGACGTGGTCTCGCGCGCCAACCAGCTATTGTCGGAAGACAACGTCAACCGTATCAGCCGCACGCTGGATCATCTGGACAAGGCCACCGGCGCCATCGCCGACCAGCGCGACGACATCCGGCAGCTGCTCCGCCAATTAGCCGAAGCCAGCAAGCAGGCCAATGCCACGCTGGCGCAGACGGAACAGTTGGCGCACAACGCCAACGGCCTTATCGACGTGCAAGCGCGCGCCACGCTCGATAGCGCCAAGAACGCGATGGCCTCGCTGGAACGCTCCACCGCCGCCATCGACCACTTGCTTAACGACAACCGCGCCGCACTCAATGGCGGCATGCAGGGGCTAAGCGAACTTGGCCCGGCGGTGCGCGAACTGCGTGACGCCGCTGGTTCGCTGCGCGGCATCTCGCGCAAGCTCGACGACAACCCGGCTGGCTTCCTACTCGGCCGCGACCGCAGCAAGGAGTTCGTGCCATGAGGATCGCCATCCGCCCCGTATCCCGCGTGATCGGAGTGCTGTCGCTTGCCTGGCTGGCCAGCTGCTCAGTGCTGCCCAAGGCCGAATCACCGGACATCTATCGCCTGCCTTCCACCGCGCTGCCACATGCCCAGATTGCCGCGGTGAACTGGTCATTGCGCATCGACACCCCGCAAGCCGATCGCAGTATCGACAGCGCCCGCATCGCCGTGCTGCCGCAGGGCGATGTCGTCAGCGTGTATCAAGGCGCGCGCTGGAGTGATCGCGTACCCACCCTGCTACGCAACCGCTTGCTGGAAGCCTTCCGTGACGACGGACGCATCGCCGCGCTCAGCAGCGACGATATGAACCTGCAGGCAGACTATGCGCTCAGCGGCGATCTCACCGCCTTCCAGTCTGAATACCGTGGCGGCCAGCCGGTGATCGTGGTGCGCTACGACGCCCGCCTGGTCCACAACAGCGGCCTGCGCATCGTGGCAACGCATCGCTTCGAGATCAGCCAGCCGGTGAGTGGCACGGCTGTGCCTCAGGTGGTCGCAGCGTTCGGCCAGGCCGGCGACACGCTGGCCAATCAGATCGTGGAATGGACGCTGCAACAGCGCACGGATGCGGCCGGACACAACGCATCGCCCTGATCACGTATCTCTTGGATGTATCCAGCGAAACGTGAGGTTGAGCCGCGCGCCTGTGGCGGCGCGCGTCCGCGGCAGATCGTGCTGATAGCACCGCTGCGTATCTCCGGCCATACATAGCAGGCTGCCGTGCGGCAGAACGATGCCGTAGATCTCTCGCTTTCCGCCTACCGATGTGCGCTGGCGCAGGCGAAAGCGCCGCTCCGCGCCCAGGCTCAGCGAGGCAATCACCGGCTGCTGTCCCAGTTCTGACTCGTCGTCACTGTGCCAGCCCATCGCGTCCTGTCCATCGCGATAGAGATTGGCCAGCACGCTGTTGAAACGTGCTGCGCAAGCCACCTCCACCCGCTGGCGCAACGTCATCAGGGTGGCATTCCAGGGGCGTGGCTCGAAGCGCGTGCGCGAATAGACGTAGCTGGCATCGGCATCGCCGATCCAGCAGCTCAACCTGGGCGAATCCACCTCGCGGCCGAAGATGCGGATGCGATGGGTTTCCCAAGGAATCGATTCGCGCAAGTCCCCAAGCAAGCCATCCGCCTCACCTGGATCCAGCCACTGGGGAATCCAGCGCAACTGTGCGCCCGGCAAGGGAATCGGCTGCCACGCTTTCGTCTGATCGTCGCCGAACAAGCTCATGGCGATCAGGCGATGACGGGATAGGCCGGCTCCACATCCAATGTGGCCGCGCAGACCGCCGCCAGCTCCAGCAGGCGCAGATCCGAACCACGTGCCCCCACCATCTGCAGTCCTACTGGCAAACCATTCGGCAATTGGCCCATCGGAATACTGACCGCAGGACAGCCGGCGAGACTGGCAAAGCTGGTGAGGTCTGCCTGCGAATCCGGCACCGGGCCATCCAGCGGAAACGCCCCCTGAGGCGTGGTGGGCATGACCAGCACATCTACCTGGGCGAACAGGCGGCGCATTTTCAGCGTGGCCGCATCCAGCACGCGATCCGCCACTGCATAGTCCGCTGCGCTCTTGCTGGCGGCATAAGAGAGCATCTTGCGGAAGCGAGGGGAGACCGGGTGCGCGGTGTCAGCCAGATCGTCGGCGAAGGTGCTGAGCATCTCCGCTTCCATCAGGAACAGGCCGGCGCGACGGGTGCGGGCGAAATCCCAGTCGCTGAAGTCGACTACACGACGCTCACCCAGTTCACGCGGGAGCTGCGCCAGCGTCTTTTCAAACACCTCGATGACCGCTGGCTCCACACCTACGGCAGCAAGATCCGGCAGCAGGCCGCAACGCAGATTGCCCGGCTCCCAGTCCGGCGGCGCGAAGGCTACACGGCGGCGGCGCGAGCGCGCGTCGTCCGCGTCGTAACCGGCCAGCACCTGCAGCAACACCGTGAGATCGTTGGCACTGCGCGCGAGCAGGCCCACCGCATCAAGCCGCCGCGCCGCCGGCACCAGCCCGCGCGCGGAGATTTCGCCGTGGGTGGGTTTAAGCGCGTATATGCCACAGTAGCTGGCCGGGATGCGGATCGAGCCGAGGCTGTCCGAACCGATCGCCGCCACCGCCAACCCGGCGGCCACCGCCGCTGCGGCACCACCCGAGGAACCACCAGCGGTATAACCGTGACGATGCGGATTGTGGGTGGGGCCGAAATGCGGGTTGTCGGTCACCGCACCCAGCGCGCCTTCATCCATATTGGTCTTGCCGATCAGCACGGCACCCGACGCGCGCAACCGGGCTACTGCATGCGCATCCGTATCTGGCACGCGCGTGCGGCCCGGCAGGCCCGCACGCGTGTTCCAGCCAGCCACATCGAAGTTGTCCTTGATGGCAACCGGAATCCCATCCAGCCGGCCGATAACCCCATCGCGGCGCCGGTTCTGGGCAGCCCCGGCCTGCTCCTGCAACATGCTTGAACTCAGGCCGACAAAGGCATTGAGCTGTGGATTCAGACGGTCGATCGCCTCCTGGTACACGTCGGCCAGCGCCTGCGGCTGGACCCGGCCAATGGCAAGCCAGTGCAGCAGTTGGCAGAGGGTGGCGCGGCGCAGGTCATATGCGGAGATCGGCGGTAGTTGGTTCATGAAAACTCCCTTTCGAACGGCTTCGATTATCACCGTCTGTGGTGAAAGCTTTGCAAGCGGTATCGCACCATGCGTTGCCGCACAGTGCGCGAAAACGGACAATGGCGCACTGAGGTGGCCCGGGCCGCCCCGGTTGCCGCTTGTACAAACAAGCGCTACCGATGCCAGCCATTGAAGCCAGCCAAGACTTTTGGAGCACGCCATGAGCGAACGCGAAACGATGGAATACGACGTGATCGTCGTCGGTGCCGGCCCTGCCGGCCTGGCGTTCGCGATCCGGCTCAAGCAGCTCAAGCCCGATGTCAGCGTGTGCGTGATTGAGAAAGCCTCCACCATCGGCGCGCAGATCCTCTCCGGCGCAGTGATCGAGCCGCAGCCACTGGATGCCCTGCTGCCCGGCTGGCGCGACAACCCGCCGCCGATCTGCGTGCCGGCCACCGAAGACGAATTCTGGCTACTCAGCAAAACCGGCGGACGCAAGCTGCCGGTGCCCCCGGGCATGCACAACCGCGGCAACTTCATCGTTTCGCTCGGCGCCATGTGCGCCTGGCTGGCGCCCCAGGCGGAAGCGCTCGGTGTCGACGTATTCCCCGGTTTCGCCGCCGCCGACACCGTCTATAACGAGGATGGTTCCGTCGCCGGCGTGCGCATCGGCGACATGGGCGTAGCAAAGGACGGCTCGCACAAGCCCAGCTACACCCAGGGCATCGACATCAAGGCCAAGGTCACCGTATTGGCCGAAGGCGCGCGCGGCAGCCTCACCAAACAGCTGATCAAGCGCTTCGCGCTGGACAAGGACAGCGACCCGCAGGGCTATTCCATCGGCATCAAGGAACTGTGGCAGGTGCCGGCCGGGCGCGTGACGCCAGGCAAGATCGTGCACAGCTTCGGCTGGCCGGCTGACAACCATACCTATGGCGGCAGCTTCCTGTATCACCTGGACAAGGACCGCATCGCCCTTGGCTACGTCAGCGGCCTCGACTACAGCGACCCGAACTACCAGCCGTGGGAAGCCTTCCAGCAGTGGAAGAACCATCCTTCGGTCAAAGCCTTGCTGGACGGCGGCACCATCCTCTCTGCCGGCGCCCGTGCCATCGTCACCGGTGGCTACCAGTCGCTACCGAAGGTGGAGATGCCCGGCGCCCTGCTGATCGGCGACACCGCCGGCCTGCTCAACGTGCCCAAGATCAAGGGCACCCACCAGGCCATCAAGAGCGGCATGCTGGCCGCAGAGCATCTCGCCGCCAACGGACTCGACCCTGCTGGCTTCGATGCCAAACTGCGCGGCTCCGACGTGATGGCCGAACTCAAGAAAGTGCGTAACATCAAGCCCGCTTTCAAAAAGGGCCTGTGGTTCGGCATGCTCAACGCCGCCTGGGAAACCGCCACCGGTGGCGCCTCGCCGTGGACGTTGAAGAACAAGGCCGACTGGTCCTCGCTGCACAAGCTTGGTCAGCAGGAAGAACCCGAGCGCGACTACGTGCAGCGCGATCTGGCGCCGCGCGACCGCTTGGCCGGTGTGTACTTCGCCGCCACCGAGCACGACGAAGACCAGCCGATCCATCTGCACGTCGCCGACACCTCCATCTGCGTCACCAAATGCGCCGAAGAGTACGGCAATCCCTGCCAGCGCTTCTGCCCGGCCAACGTCTACGAGATCGTGCAGGATGAAGCCGGTAAACGCTTGCAGATCAATGCCGCAAACTGCGTGCATTGCAAGACCTGCGATATCAAAGACCCGTACCAGATCATCAACTGGGTAACGCCAGAGGGTGGATCGGGGCCGAATTATCAGAACCTCTGACTAGAGGGCATTGCGCTGTCCGCCCGACTTACTTGGCGCTTCAAACGCCTGAATTATGCGCTGCAGCGCTTCCGCGGTAGCGTGGTGCTGCGCGGCTGGCGCGGCACGTTTGCCCGTGTGCGGCAGGAATTCGAGCGTCGCCCGACACTCGACGACTCACTGCACATCGAGCCTCTTGAAGTTCCGTTCGAGCCGTTCGCGTTACCCACGTCGGAACAGCCACTGGTTTCGGTGATCATTCCCGTCCATGGCAAGGTGGCGTACACGCTGGCCTGTCTGCGATCGATCGTGCGACATACGCCGAATGTTCCGTTCGAAGTGATCGTCGTCGACGACGCGTCGCCTGACGACACCGCCGAACGACTCGGCCAGATCAGCGGCCTGCGCTTGCTACGCAATGAGCACAATCTCGGCTTTGTCGGTAGCTGCAATGCTGGTGCCAACGCTGCACGCGGCGAATCCCTGTTGTTCCTCAACAACGACACGCAGGTCACGCATAACTGGCTGGACGGCCTGCTGGGATGCTTCGGCGATCGCGACGACTGCGGCATTGCGGGTGGTCGGCTTGTGTATCCCGATGGACGACTTCAGGAAGCTGGCGGACTGGTGTTCGCCGATGGCAGCTGCTGGAACGTGGGCCGATTCGAACAACGCGATGCGCCCGCCTGGCGCAGTCGCCGCGAGGTGAATTACGTCAGCGGTGCATCCTTGATGATCCGTCGCGCCGTGTTCGAGCACGTGGGCGGTTTCGACATACGCTATGCACCCGCCTACTACGAGGACACCGATCTCGCTTTTGCTGTGCGGGAGCTCGGGCTGAAGGTGTATTACGAGCCTTCGAGCACTGTGATCCACTGCGAAGGCATCAGTGCTGGCACCGACCTGCATGCCGGCATGAAGCGACATCAGGTGACGAACCAGGCGACGTTCTCCGCCAAATGGGAAAAGGCGCTAAGTATTCAACCACCGGTAGGCACTTCGGTGATGCACGCGCTGAACTGGCGTCGCCGCGGCCGCATTCTTGTTGTGGACAGCATGACGCCCGAACCCACGCGTGACTCAGGATCCTTGCGGCTGAGCGCGATCCTCCGGCTGCTCGACGAACAGGGCTGGGCCGTATCGTTCCTTCCGGATGACGGACGCGCAACTGACGAGGAAATCCGCACGCTCGGTGCGCTGGGAGTCGAAGTCCTGTGTCGCCCGTGGGTTTCCGATCTACCGCACTGGTTGCGCGCGCACGGCCACGAACTTCGTGCTGTGATGCTTTGTCGCCACACCGTTGCCGGCCAGTATATGTCGCTGGTACGCAAACTGGCGCCCAAGGCACGCTTGCTATTCGACACCGTAGACCTGCACTTTCTTCGCGAACGACGCGCCGCCGAATTGAGCGGCAGCGCTACGATGGCCCGCCAGGCGCAAGCTTCGCGCAAGAGCGAGCTTGCACTGATCGAACAATGCGACGTGACCTTCGTAGTGAGTCCGCATGAGCAGGCCCTCCTTGCCGCCGAACTACCTCATGCAAAGGTCGAGCTGCTGTCAAACATCCATGAGGTGCATGGTTGCCTTCGTCCCTTCCAGGGACGGAAGGACCTCGTCTTCATCGGCGGTTTTGGGCACCCACCCAATGTCGACGCCATACGCTGGATTGCGTCGGACATCCTTCCAGCCCTGCGCACCCGGCTGCCGGATATCACCGTGCATGTGATCGGCGACATACCTGATATGGCGCGCAGCGAGCTGAGCACCCCAGGCCTAGAGCTGCATGGGCGCGTCCCGGACCTCGCGCCCTGGCTGGCGGGTGCGTTGGCCTCACTGGCGCCGCTACGATTCGGCGCAGGCGTCAAAGGCAAGATCAACATGGCAATGAGCCATGGCGTGCCTGTGATTGCTACCGCAACCGCCGTCGAGGGCATGCAGCTGCGCCCTGGCATCGACGTACTGGTGGCGGAAAACGCTGTCAGCTTTGCCGACGCCGTGGTACGCCTATCCTCTGACGAAGCGCTGTGGTCGACGATGTCCCGGTATGGCTTGGACAACGTCGATCGTCATTTTTCGCCACAGGCCGCCAGCGCCACGTTACGTCGCGTGCTGGATTGATCCGTTCCGCCGCAATCGGGACCATTCCTGCACCACCTGGATAACGTCCATGCCGCTCTTCGATTTCGCGAAACGCCAAGTGTTCCAGCTGCTACGCGTGGGCTTCCGGCTAGTGCCCATGCCGGTGGCGACTCGCGATCGCTGGCGGCAACGCTTCCTTGACCGCTATGCGGGTCTGGTACCCGCGCCCCCACTCGGACGAGCACCCATCGGCGGTGCTCGTCGTCCGCTTCAGCGAGCGGCCGGCCATGCGGTCGGCTACATTCCCTATCGCAAGGGAATGCTTCCCCCGCAGCTACCAGCCACACTGGTCGCGTTCTACTTGCCACAATTCCATCCCATTCCGGAAAACGACGCTTGGTGGGGTGCCGGCTTCACTGAGTGGCGCAATGTGACGCGCGCGTTGCCTCAGTTCGAGGGTCATGCGCAACCACGCTTGCCCGGTGAGCTGGGTTTTTACGATCTGCGGCAGCCCGCCGTGATGCGACGTCAAATGGAGCTGGCCAGAGAATACGGCGTCGGCGCGTTCTGCACCTATTTCTACTGGTTCGCCGGCAAGACATTGCTGGAAACACCGCTGCGTCACTGGCTGTCGTACGCCGAGCTCGACCTGCCTATCTGCCTATGCTGGGCCAACGAAAACTGGTCGCGGCGGTGGGACGGACGCGCAGACGACGTGCTCATCGGACAACAGCACAGCGCTGAAGATGACATCGCCTTCATCAGCCACGTCGCGGCATATCTGAGGGATCCCCGCTACCTTCGTGTCGACGGCAAGCCCATGCTGCTGGTCTACCGTCCCGGCTTGCTTCCCTCGCCAAAGGACACCGCCGCACGTTGGCGCACTTGGTGCAAAGAGAATGGCATCGGTGACATCCATCTTGCCTACGTACAGAGCTTCGACCGCGTCGATCCGAGCAACATCGGATTCGACGCCGCCGTTGAGTTTCCGCCAAACAATGTCAGCCTTCCTTCCATCACCGCGACACAACAGTTGATCAATCCGGCCTTCGCAGGCGAGGTGCTGGACTGGCGGGAACTCGCCAACAGTGCCATGCGTACATCCACACCTACCTATCCGCTGTATCCGGGCGTCAATCCGAGCTGGGACAATGAGCCGCGGCGCAGTGGGCGAGGACGCGTGCTAGCCCATGCTTCTCCGCGTGGGTATCGCGACTGGCTGCGCCATGCCGTCGATGTAGCCAACGCGCGCGCGCCGCGCGCGCCCATGGTCTTCATCAATGCGTGGAACGAATGGGCGGAAGGCGCTGTGCTTGAACCTGACACGCGCCTTGGATACGCGTGGCTGGAAGCTACACGCGCCGCTCTACTGGAACCACGCAGAAACATAGACCCGCGCCCTTGCGTCGTCGTGCATGTGTGGTACGTGAATGTGCTGAACGACATCGCCGCGCAGCTGCGCAGCACACCTGTGAGCTGGCGCATCATCCTCACCACCGCTACCGGTCTGGAGAGCCAGGTCAGGGAGCGACTGAATGCGCTGAACCTCGATGCAGAGCTGGATGTTTTCGAGAATCGCGGGCGCGACGTGCTTCCGTTCCTGCATGTGGCCGACCGCTTACTCAACGAAGGCGTCGATATCGTCTTGAAACTGCACACGAAGCAATCGGTACATCGTGGCGATGGTTCGCAATGGCGCAACGAGTTGCTCCATGCCCTAGCTGCCCCAGATCGGGTGCCCAGGATTATGGATGCCTTCGCCGCAAACCCGCGCCTCGGCCTAGTGGCGCCTGAGGGGCACTCGCAGCCGCTCGATCACTTCTGGGGGGCCAACGAATCCAACATCCGCGCGCTATGTGTCCGTCTAGGTATTCCGCAGCCGGCGCCAGGCGCCGAGTTCGTCGCGGGAAGCATGTTTTGGGTGCGCCTGTCCGCCCTTCGCCCCTTGCTTGATGCGCACCTCGAACCTTGGGAGTTCGACGCTGAAACCGGACAGATCGATGGCACCACGGCACATGCTGTGGAACGCGCCTTCAGTCTGGCAACATCAGCGGCCGGCTTCGAGTCCGTGGACGCTGCCCGCGTATGCGGGCTCCCCTCCGATGGCCCCCAGGGGCCATATCCATACGCGCGCCGATCCGTCTAAGTGATTGGCTTGTAAGAACTTGGTGCGCGCATTCATACATATGTTTGAAGCTGGGTAGAATGGTCTTTTTCCGCCTGTTCGGCGGCTTATGGTGAAGGATCCTTAGATGAAGATTCTTGTCGGTTACAAGCGTGTCGTGGACTACAACGTCCGCATCCAGGTGAAGCCCGATGGCACAGGCGTGGTAACGGATGGCGTGAAGCTTTCCGCCAATCCTTTCGATGACATCGCGCTTGAGGAAGCACTGCGCCTGCGTGAAAAGGGCGTAGCCGAGGAAGTGGTCGTAGTGGGCATCGGCCCAGCCGATCTCACGGCCCACCTGCGCAACGGCCTGGCCATGGGGGCCAATCGCGCCATCCATGTGGTCACCACCGATGCCGTGCAGCCGCTCACCGCCGCCCGTGTGTTCCAGAAGCTGATCGAGAAGGAACAGCCCGGTCTGGTCATCCTCGGCAAGCAGGCTATCGATGACGATGCCAACCAGACTGGCCAGATGTTGGCCGCGCTGTGGGACCGTCCGCAGGCCACTTTCGCCAGCAAGGTCGAGATGGCTGACGGCAAAGTCAAGGTGACCCGTGAAGTGGACGCCGGCCTCGAAGTGATCGAAGCCGAACTGCCCGCCGTGATCACCACTGATCTGCGCCTCAACGAACCACGCTTTATCAAGCTGCCGGACATCATGAAGGCCAAGTCCAAGCCGATCGACACCATCGAGTTCGCCTCACTGGGCGTGGAAGCCAACGACCACCTGAAGACCACGCATTACGCCGCGCCGGCCAAGCGCAGCAAGGGCGTGCTGGTGAAGGATGCGGCCGAACTGGTCGCGGCGTTGAAGCAGAAGGGTCTGCTCTGAGCAGCCTAACGGAGACATGACATGAGCAAGATCCTCGTCATCGCCGAGCACTTGGGCGGTAAGCTGAATTCCTCCACCGCACGCGCTGTGAGTGCCGCGGCGGCCATCAAACCGGAAGCCATCGACGTGCTGGTGCTGGCCGACAACGCCGATGCCATCGCCGCCGATGCGGCCAGAATCGAGGGCGTGAGCCGCGTGCTCACCATCGCCCGCGCCGAAAACGCACATCCGCTCGCCGCCGTGCTGGCACCGCAGATCGCCAAGGCGGCAGCGGGTTACAGCCACGTATTCGCGCCGTCCACCACGTTCGGCAAAGACGTGCTGCCGCGCGTGGCCGCCCTGCTCGGCGTCGCCCAGGTGAGTGACGTGATGAACGTGGAGGGCAGCCACACCTTTAAGCGTCCGATCTACGCCGGTAATGCCATCGTTACGGTAGAGGCCGACGCGGGCAGTACCGTCGTCGCGACCATCCGCACAGCTTCGTGGGCTGCTGCGGCGAGTAGCGCGAACAGCGCACCGGTTCAGAGCCTGAATATCGATGTCGCCCTGCCCTCACACACGCGCTTCGTTGAACTGCAGTCGGGCAAGAGTGATCGCCCGGACCTACAAAGTGCCAGCAAGGTCGTCTCCGGTGGCCGCGGTGTGGGTTCGAAGGAAAACTTCGAGATTATCTACAAGTTCGCCGACAAGATTGGCGCTGCTGTAGGAGCCTCACGTGCAGCCGTCGACGCGGGCTACGTGCCGAGCGATCTGCAGGTGGGTCAGACCGGCAAGATCATCGCGCCGGAGCTGTATATGGCCATTGGTATTTCCGGCGCCATCCAGCATCTCACCGGTATCAAGGACGCTGGCACCATCGTCGCCATCAACAAGGACGGCGAGGCACCAATCTTTGAAATCGCCGATATTGGCCTAGTCGGGGACCTGTTCAAGATTATTCCCGATCTGGCACAAGCCCTGGGCTGACCCCTTGCATGACGGCGGCCTTGGCCGCCGTCATCATTTTTTCCTGCAAGTGGCGCCCACTGCGACCCAACGTAACCAGGCGAGCTGCCGGCATTCAGCCCGGTAGGGCGTGTTCCAACCCTGTCGTAGTAACATGCCCGCGCGCATTTTCGTGCGCCCATGCCGGGGGCTGAATCGAGGGTCCCGGCATGGATCGAATCTAGGGGCATCATGGAAAGCTTATCTGTCAAAGCTAGGGCGGATCGCCCCCCACCAGAGTGCGTGCCGCTTTGTGTCGACCTCGACGGCACCCTGATCCGCTCGGACTTATTGGTCGAGTCCGCGCTGGCCTTGCTGTCGCACAATCCCCTGTCCATTTTCCCCATGTTGGGCTGGCTGCTGCGCGGCAAGGCCCATTTGAAGCGAGAGATCGCGAGCCGGGTCAGCCTGGACCCGACCCATCTCCCCTACAACACCGATGTCCTCGCCTGGGTCAGGGAACAACAAGCCGTACGCTCCGTCGTACTCTGCACCGCCTCCGATGCTGAACTGGCAGAGGCCGTCGCCACCCACGTGGGAGGCTTCGACGCAGTCCTGGCCAGCGATGGACAGCGCAATCTCTCCGGCAGCAATAAAGCCCAGGTGCTGGTGGAGCAGTACGGTGAAGGCGGCTTCGACTACGTTGGCAACGCCAGTGTCGACCTCAAGGTGTGGAAGTACGCCCATGCGGCAGTTACAGTGGAATCAGGCACTTCGCTAAGCCAGGCGGCGGCTCGCCTTACGACGGTGGAAAAGCGCTTTGAGCTTCCCGTCGCGGGCTTGCGCCACTGGGTGAAAGCGCTTCGTGTGCACCAATGGATAAAGAACGCGCTGGTCTTCCTACCGCTGCTCGCCGCCCACCGCCTTTTTGAAGTCGATGCGGTGCTTGCAACCGTCCTCGCGTTCGTCTGCTTCAGCCTGTGCGCATCCAGTGTTTACATCACAAACGACCTGTTGGATCTCGGATCCGACCGCCAGCACCATCGCAAGAAGAATCGGCCCTTCGCGGCCGGCCATCTACCGTTGGTTGCGGGACCTATCGTTGCCCTGGGTCTGCTGATCATCAGTTTTGGCCTGGCCACCCTGCTGCATGAAATCTTCGTGGGCGTCCTCGCCGGCTACTACGTCCTGACGAGCGCCTACTCGTTCCGCTTCAAGCGCGTCGTCATGCTCGACGTCGTGGTCCTCGCCACGCTTTATACAAGCCGCATCATTGCCGGTACCGCAGCCATCCATACAAAGCCGTCGTTCTGGCTACTGGCATTCTCGATGTTCCTGTTCCTCAGTCTGGCCATGGTGAAGCGCTACATTGAGCTGCTGTCCGCACAGAAGGCAGGCAAGATCAACGCGAGTGGCCGCGGCTATGACATCGGCGACATCCCGCTCATCCAATCGCTGGGCGCCGCGAGCGGCTATCTCTCGGTGCTGGTGCTTGCGCTATATATCGACAGCCCTGACAGCCGGATCCTCTATCACCACCCGCATTATCTATGGCTCCTGTGCCCGGTTCTTCTTTACTGGATCAGCCGCACATGGGCTATTGCGCATCGCGGCATCATGCATGACGACCCAGTGGTCTTCGCAGTCACCGACAGACTGAGCCGCGTATTGCTGGTGATGGCCGCGCTCGTCATCCTTTTTGCTATCCAATGAGCAAGGTCGGGCAATCCTGGGGGCGCTACCCACAAGCGAACCAGACCGTCGTCGCACTCGCGGACCGGCACGCGACGCTGCCCACGCTGCCAGACTTAATGTTGCCGCACGGCAATGGCCGTAGCTACGGCGACAGCTGCCTCAATGACGGCGGCATGCTGCTGCATGCCCGTCCCATGGATCGTTTCATAGCGTTCGACGCGCAAATGGGCGTACTGGAATGCGAAGCAGGTGTGCTCTTTTCCGACATCCTGGATCTCGTAGTACCGCAGGGCTGGTTCCTGCCCGTCACGCCCGGCACCAAGTTCGTGACCGTCGGTGGCGCCATTGCCAACGACGTGCATGGCAAGAATCACCACAAGGCAGGTACTTTCGGACGCTATGTGGTGGAGTTCGAGCTGCTGCGCTCCGACGGTAGTCGTCGCCTTTGCAGCCCGGAGCAGCATCCGGAGTGGTTCGCGGCGACCATCGGCGGCCTTGGACTCACAGGACTGATCACACGCGCAAAAATCCAGCTTCGCCGCGTAGCCGGTCCGTGGATGAGCGGCGAAGTCTATCGCTTCGCAGACCTGCCTGGCTTCTTCCGCTTATCGCAGGAGTCCGACCGCGATTACGAATATACGGTGGCGTGGATCGACTGCGTGAGCCAGGGCAAGGCGCTCGGACGCGGCATCTTCACTCGAGCCAATCATGCACCGTCTCATCCGGATGGCCGTCCAAACGCGCCATCGCGCCGCTTGCGCGTACCGCTGACGCCACCTGTTTCGCTGATCAACCCGCTCAGTCTGAGAGCCTTCAATGCGCTGTACTACCACAGGCAGCGGGAGAGCGTCAGTCACATCACGATGCACTACGAACCGCATTTCTATCCGCTCGACGGTATAGGCGACTGGAACCGAATCTATGGACCGAGCGGATTCATGCAGTACCAGTGCGTCGTGCCACCCAGTGAGTCGCTTGGATGCATGGAGTCGTTAGTAAGAACCATCGCCGCTTCGGGCCAGGGCTCGTTCCTCGCCGTACTGAAGCAGTTCGGTGACGTCCCTTCGCCGGGCATGCTGTCGTTCCCGCGTCCGGGCACCACGTTGGCGCTGGACTTTCCCAACCGTGGCGGCAGCACTCTCGCACTGCTCAACCGGTTGGACGACATCGTCGCGGCGGCAGGAGGCGCGGTCTACCCGGCCAAGGACGCGCGCATGTCCGCCACCTACTTCAAACAATATTTCCCCGCGTGGGAATCCTTCAGCCACTACATCGACCCGAAGTTCTCTTCCAGCTTCTGGCGCAGGGTCACGGAGTAAGCATGCAAAAGGTCGTCATCATCGGCGCCACATCCGCTATTGCCGAAGCCACGGCACGCCTCTACGCAGCGCGCGGAGCCCAATTATTCCTGGTGGCACGCAATGCCGCACGCCTCGACGACATTAGCGCTGACCTTCGCGTGCGCGGATCACAGGACGTCTTTCACGCCTCGCTCGACGTGAATGACCTGCATGAGCACGCCCGCGTGATCAATCAGATCTGGACGACGCTAGGGCATGTCGACGTCGCGTTGCTCGCCCATGGAACCCTGCCTGACCAGGTGCAGTGCGAAACGTCGGTAGACGTAGCGATGAAGGAATTCGCAACCAACGGCACTTCGACGATCGCCTTGCTGACGGCCATGGCATCACGGTTTGAGGCACAGCGCAAAGGCGTGATCGCCATTATTTCCTCTGTCGCCGGTGATCGTGGTCGCCAGAGCAACTACCTTTACGGCTCCGCCAAAGCAGCGGTCAGCGCATTCGCCAGCGGCCTGCGCCAACGTCTGTCCAAGGTCGGCGTCAACGTGCTGACTATCAAGCCAGGGTTCGTGGACACGCCGATGACACGCGACTTCAAAAAAGGCGCGCTCTGGGCCAAGCCCGATGGCATCGCTCATGGCATCGTGCGTGCCGCAGATCGGGGCCGGAGCGTGGTCTACCTGCCCTGGTTCTGGTTACCGATCATGCTGATCATCCAGCACATCCCCGAATTCGTCTTCAAGCGCATCAAGCTCTAACGCCCATGAACAAGATCGACAAGCACTCCAAGCTCGTGTTGACCGGCGCCGCTGGCCTAGTCGGACAGAATCTCATCGTCGAACTGAAGGCCCAGGGCTATTCCAACCTGGTTGCTATCGACAAGCACGAATACAACCTCGGCATCCTTCGCCAGCTGCATCCGGATGTCCAGGTGATTCACGCCGACCTCGCCAACGATGGCAACTGGACCGAAGCGGTCGCCGGCGCCGCCTGCGTGGTTCAGTTGCATGCACAAATCACTGGCAAGTACACCGAGCTTTTCACTCGAAACAATATTGATGCAACCAAACGCGTGCTCGATGCCGCGCATCGACACCACATTCCCTACCTCGTGCATATCAGTTCGTCGGTGGTGGTATCGGTCGCTGATGACGACTACACCAATACAAAGAAGGCACAGGAGAAGCTGGTCGTCGAAAGCAGTGTCAAGCATTGCGTATTGCGACCGACGCTGATGTTCGGCTGGTTCGACCCCAAGCATCTGGGCTGGCTGTCGCGCTTCATGGCAAAGACACCCGTATTCCCGATCCCCGGCGATGGTCGCTACATGCGTCAGCCGCTCTACGAGCGCGATTTCTGCCGCTGCATCGTGCGCTGCATCGAAACGCAGCCTGATGGCGATATCTACGACATAGTGGGCGATACCCGCATTGATTACGTGGACATCATCAAAACTATCAAGCAAGCCAAGCAGCTACACACTGCGATAGTGCATATCCCCTACGGCCTGTTCCACTTCTTGCTGCGTCTATACGCCGTATTCAGTGGCAAGCCACCCTTCACTGCCGATCAGTTGAAGGCTTTGACCGCAGGAGACGAGTTCCACGGCATCGACACAGAGAAGGTGTTCGGCTTTCGACAGACGCCGTTTGCAGATGCAATCAAAGAGAGTTATTGCGATCCGCGCTATAGCGAAATCGTTCTCAAACGATAGCGGCGTGGCGAAAACTTGAATTGCCTTGAAATAGCCGATGAGCAAAGAATGCAAATCATGATTTCGTCGATGCCAGTGCGCCCTCATGTCGCGCCCATCACGTCCGGTGCATCGCGATATCGCTGCCATCCAATACCAAAGCCGAATTATCGCAGTTAATCCTCTTCGAGAGACGCTGATATGCGACACCTAAGGATTACCGCTCTGCGCCTCTTGGCGATTTACCCAGAGGAGGCATCTACCTCGGCCACAGCTCAAAAGTGGATATTAATGGCTCAAACACCAACCACAAATCGCTACAAATCCCCCTTCTTGTCATGAGCGAGACAATAAGATCCAGCCTTCTCAGCATATGGCTACATTAGCAATTCTCATTTTAAATAAATGCCCGGGTTACCAGAGACAGTCAATCGCCTGAGCGCAGGAAGCTGACCATGACGACAAAAAGCATCAAAGAATACTTAGAGAAAATGACGCGCCTAGCCCAATGGCCAGTACGCATTCTCTTAATTATTGCCCTGGCTGCCGCGATTGTGCCCATTAGCCCCGGAATGCCAACGTCCGGGCTAGATGGCTCTTGGGGCTATGGAATGGGCGAAGCAGTAAAAAATAAGCTAGTCTTAGGCAAGGACCTAATATTCACCTTTGGGCCTTACGCGTCGATATACACGTCATCCTACAATCCTGCAACTTACTATTTTTCACTATTGGGCAGTGTCTACTTGGCATTGAGTTTTGCCATCCTGCTCCTCTACTTGCTTGCACGGCGATCACTACTTTTAAGCTTATTAGCGATTTTTTTTCTGTCTTGTAACGGAGGAGCGCCGGATGCCACATTGCTGCTATACCCTCTACTCTTATCACTATTTGTCTATCGACTTACCCTTCCCAGTGATGACTTGGAAAGCCTCAACATCGGCGAAGGCGCCGTCAAATACCTGATTATTGCCCTACTCTTTGGGGTCCTAGGCCTCATCCCCCTGATAAAAGGCTCTCTACTGATCTTAGCCTTCGCGATCGGTGGTTTGTGTGCGGCAAGGTTTTATATAGCCAGCAACTGGCGAATGACTGTAGTTTCCGTGGTCGCAGCCGCCGTCTCGTTACTCCTATTCTGGCTATTAGCCAATCAACCTATCAGCGGACTCCCCTATTATTTTATGAATATGCTTCCCATCATCTCGGGCTACACCGAGGCGATGAGCACAAAAGGGAAGACCTCGCAAATCAGTATTTATTTGATACCGTGGATCTTTTTAACGGCGACCATCATTATGCAACGGACGCTCATTTGGCGAAATAGATTTTACTTGTTGGCGGTGTTCGGATTATTTCTATTTATGGCTTTCAAAGCGGGCTTTGTCAGACATGACGCTCACGCCACCATCGCTGCAAGCGGGATTTTTTTGGCGGGTTTAGCGATATGTTTAGTACTAAGAAGTTATTGGCAATGGCCTGCGCTAGCACTGTGTACCTTGGCATGGTTTTCCATCTTCAATGCTTATTACCCCATCTCCACATCCAGCATGGTTACGCAAGCACGCAATACTTATGCCCGCCTAGGTGACGGCCTATTGTCATCGATACGAGGAACGCGAACATCGAAGACGGATTTTGAGGAGGCGCGTGGCCGCATGAACCGTGAGCACCCCATACCAGCGCTACGGGGCAGCTCCGATATTTATCCATTCGATCAGTCATATCTACTTGCCTCCAACAATACATGGTCTCCACGCCCAGTTTTTCAAAGCTATTCCGCTTATACGCCAAAGCTCGCTGAGGCGAATCGACTCCATCTCCTGGGGCCAACATCGCCGGATAATATCGTTTTCTCGCTGCAGCCCATTGACGAGAGACTGCCCACTTTGGATGACGGCCCCAGCTGGCCGGCCCTTATGGGTCTGTACAAACCAGCCCGCTACGAAAATGGGTTTATTTATCTAGAAAAGCGCGGGGCTAATGCGCACGTCCCCGACACGAGGCCTCTTCTGGAACAAGATCACGAAATGGCCGAGATCGTCGCGCTCCCCAACACCCCGCGCCCGATATTTGCTCAGATTCACATGAAGAGAACCTTCCTTGGGCGAATGGAGAGCATTCTTTTCAAGCCGGCACCGCTGCGCATCACGGTAAATCTCCTAGATGGCTCTTCTCATGATTACCGTTTCATACCCGGCATGGGAGAGGCAGGCTTTCTTCTATCGCCGCTAGTCGAGAACACCTCCGACTTCCTTTTATCATATGGGTCGTGGCAATACCTGGACAACAAAAGGGTTACTTCTATAAAGATCTGGGCGCAATCGAAGCAGTTATCCAGCTGGAGTGGATATCAATTAACTTTGAACGAATTGACGAATCAGGAACACGTAGCCATCAATTCGATTGTGAAGATGGTTACGCCAGCAGAAATTATAAGCAATGGACAGCCATTGAAGGACGCCGACTGCTTTGGCTCAATCGATTACATTAACGGGTCGTCACCTGCGCAGCATACGACCTCTTATTCAACAATGCTGTCTATTCAAGGATGGGTGGCAGAGACTCAAAATGATCCTGGTGATAAGAGTTTTGCGGCCACCCTTACCACTGAAACTGGCACAACATATGCCGCACCCATCGTTCGATACAAACGCCCCGACGTTGCCTCCTACTTCAAATCCGAAGCCCTAGAAGATTCAGGCTACCAGTCTTTTATTGATGTAAGTAAGCTCGACGATACAATCAGTGTCGGGCTCGCAAGGAAAAAGTCGGGCGAATGGGTAGCTTGCAGGCAATATCACTATCCAATTACGTTGAGAGCGACTAAAAGCAATTAACAGTTCAGTGCACCTAGCCAGAATGAGCGATGCAGCAGTACAAAACCGGCGCATGCTAGCGAATCACTTCGCTTTCACCAGCATGCATCACAAAGACGTAAGCCCCTCTCAAATGTTGAACGACAGGAAATAAGCCATTCTCATCGTCCGCGGCGAGCCACGAAGCAAGAGTCATTTCATCGTGGCTCGCGGGAGTGTGCTGTTATCACTTGTGGTTACGATCGGCGAACAGGTTTACCGCACCATGACCACGGAGAGCCAGAGCACGGTTTGGTGTGCACTGCAGAAGAACCGGTAGTCGTAGCTTGAAGCAGCAGTCATATAATTTTTCACGCGTTTCAGAAGAGAACATCCATGAAGAGTCAACGAATCGTCGTCCTCGGCGCCGGCCCCATGGGCCTGATGGCAGCGATGGAACTACTAAAACGCGGCCATGAAGTCGATATCTACGAGCGCGACGATCGCATCGGCGGCATGTCGGCAAGCTTCCATTTCGATGGCCTCGACATCGAGCGCTACTACCACTTCATCTGCAAGACCGACTTTCCGCTATTCGAGCTACTTGATGAGCTCAAGCTGTCCGACAAGCTTCGCTGGACAGACACTAAGATGGGCTTCTACTACAACGGCAAGCTGTACAAATGGGGCACCCCGACAGCCCTGCTGGCCTTTGACGGATTGGGCTGGATCGGTAAATTCCGTTACGGCTTGCACGCCATGTACACCAAAGGCATCAAGGATTGGCGCCCGTATGACCGCATGAACGCCACCGCGTGGTTGCGCAAATGGATCGGCGAGCGGGCCTATAACGTGCTGTGGAAGAGCCTGTTTGAACTCAAGCTGTTCGAATACAGCGAGAACATTTCAGCTGCCTGGATCGGCACCCGCATCAAGCGGGTCGCCCTGTCTCGCCGCAGCTTGATGCAAGAGACCATGGGCTACCTTGAAGGTGGCTCCGGAGCACTGCTTCAGAAGATGGAGAAGTTCATTCTCGAGCACGGTGGCCGCATCCACCTGAAATCCGGGATCGACCGGGTGGATGTGCGTGATG
This sequence comes from Dyella sp. OK004, assembly GCF_900114495.1. Lineage (GTDB taxonomy): Bacteria > Pseudomonadota > Gammaproteobacteria > Xanthomonadales > Rhodanobacteraceae > Dyella_D. The sequence continues at coordinate 1,098,619 of NZ_FOZI01000002.1, forward strand.
GCAAGGTCGCCGGCATTGTCGTAAACGGTGAATCCATCGCCTGCGACAGTGTCATCTCCACAGCCCCCATCCAATACGTACCGCGCTTGGTGCCCGATCTGCCAGCCGACTTCGTAAAGCGCATCGAGGCGATTAGGAACATCCCGGTCGCGTGCGTCATCTTGAAGCTCAAACAGCCGTTAAGTGAGAACTTCTGGATGAACATCAACGATCCGTCGATCGGGATCCCAGGTGTCATCGAATACTCGAATCTCAACAAGATGTCGCCGTCGATCTTATACGCGCCGTTCTACATGCCCAAGACGCATCCGAAGTGGAATCACAGCAATGATTCACTTATCGACGAAGTGATTGGATATCTGCAGAAGTTGAACCCGAGCTTCCGCGCCGACTGGGTGCTGGCGAAGCACTGTCATCGTTATGAGTTCGCCCAGACCATCTGCCCCCCGGGATTCTACGACATGCTTCCCAGCATGAAGACGCCCGTGGGCGGCCTCTACATGGCAGACACGGGTTACTACTATCCCGAAGATCGCTCGATCAACGAAAGCATCGAGGTCGCCAGGACCCTCGTGAAGACTGCTCTCAGCGAGACGACCCTCTGACATGAACAGGCAGTTCGTGCTGTTTGTTATGGCGGGTGGCGTCGCAGCATGCGTGAATTTCTTTTCGCGCATGCTTCTAAGCCACTGGCTGGCCTACAGCGTCGCCATTATCGTTGCCTACTTGCTGGGCATGATCACGGCGTTCGCGCTCAATCGTTTGCTCGTTTTCAAGCAGGTAAGCCACTCCATGCGCCATCAGGTTTTCTGGTTCACAGTGGTTAACCTTGCCGCCGTGCTGCAGACTCTTGCGATCAGCCTGCTCTTGGCCGACTGGCTATTTCCGCACTTTGGCTTTGTTAGGCACACAGAGACGATCGCACATGCCTTCGGGGTAGCGGTGCCCGTGGTGACCAGCTTTGTGGGCCACAAGTATCTGTCATTTAAAAGCGCTTGAGCTCTTTTCCAACCAGAACAGGTGCTATTACGGCAGTGTTCCAGCCGCCATTGGTAGCGGCCGCTCTAGCCGGAGCGGCGCCATGTTGACTGGCGCCCTGTTGGGGGCCCGGGGACCACGACCTTGCCGCCGCACTCTATACAGGCTTTGAAATACAAGGCGCAGGGGACTATCAGGCAAGCAACGTGACCCGCACACTCATAGGCCGGCCCTGGACTCAGCCCCTTTGCTCGCCAAGGCGTCACGGTGAGTGTCTTGTCATGCCAGATCTTAAACACTGTCCGTATTCGGCTGATTTCTTCTGATTTTCCGAGACAAGGGCATTACAATCAATCGCTTCCCGATGGCGACCTTGGGGCTGTCTCTGACCGCCTCTTGCCGAGGGCAGAAGGGACCGGGGTTCTACAGCATCGATCTTGAGGAATAGATATGGCTGAAAGCAAAGCCGATTCGTCGTTAACCATGCGCCGACTTTGTGTTTTTTCTTTTTACGACAGCAATGGGGTTGTCGACGAGTACGTCACCTATTTCCTCAAGGAAATGAGTCGGTACGTCGAGCGCATTCTATTTTACTCTAACGGCCCATTGGGGCGGGACGCGGAAATCACTCTGCGTGGTCTCGGCTATGAGGTGATCCAGCGCTCCAACGTGGGCTTTGACGTCCTAGCCTACAAAGAAGGCCTACATCATATCGATTTCGACAAAGACGGTCGGTACGACGAAGTGCTGATGGTCAACCATACCTGCTATGGCCCCATCTTTCCGGTTGAAGAGCTGTTCTCTGCCATGTCACAACGCCGGTGCGATTTTTGGGGTATCACTGCGCACTTTGAAATGCCCCCCAATCCGTCTACTGGCACCACGCTCTACCAGCTCGACTCCAACTTCATTGCTGTTCGCAAGGATTTGCTGCGTTCGCAGGCATTTCGAAAATATTGGGAAGCCATAGAAGAAAGCACAACGCATGAAGCCGCAACCCAGAGCCACGAGGCAGTCTTCACCAAATACTTCACCAAGCTCGGGTACGTCTGCGAAAGTTATCTCGATTGCACAAAATACGGCACGCTCCACCCCGCGATCGACGATATCGACGAGACCATCATTGATCGCAATCCCATCCTGAAACGCCACGCCTTGTTCAGTGATCCGCGAACGCTCGAACACAACGCCGTAGACCTTCCCCGCGCACTGCGCGTCATCGAAGATACCTCCGATTACGACCGCTCGATGATCTGGAAGAACATTGTGCGCTCGGCCGATCTGCGCACACTGAACACCAACGCAGCCCTTACCAGCGTATTTCCCGACGTGCGGCTCAAGGAGGGCGAGTATCCACGGGATCGCGAATGTGTCGCCGTTTGCGCCCACGTGTACTACACCGACATGCTCGATGAACTCCTTGCGCTAACGGACACCATACCGTGTGCATATGATTTCATTGCCACCACCGAAACACCGGAGAAGAAACAGGCGATTGAGGACAAAGTTCGCGGCCGCAAGAATGTTGCCAATGTGATCGTGCGTGTTGTCGAGCAGAACCGTGGGCGTGACATGTCATCGCTGTTCATCACCTGCCGCGACCTCTTCCTGGAAGACCGCTACGACGTGGTGTGCCGCCTGCATACAAAAAAATCCCCGCAGGTGGCAGCGGGACGCGCCAATGGTTTCAAGCGGCACATGTTCGAAAACCTCCTGAACAGCCCAGGCTATACAGCCAATGTGTTGGACATGTTCCACGACAATCCGTGGATTGGCATCGCAGTTCCTCCCCTTGTCCACATCGGCTATCCCACCATGGGACATGTCTGGTTCAACAATCTGCCGCGCGCAGCTGAGTTGGCCACAGTATTGGATCTCAAGGTGCCCATGGACTCCGATACGCCTGTAGGCGCCTTCGGAACCATGTTCTGGTTTCGACCCAAGGCGCTAAGGAAACTCTTTACTCATCCGTGGAAGTGGACGGACTTCAATGCCGAGCCTCACCACGTGGACGGCGGTCTAGCTCACGTCCTGGAACGACTTATCTGTTACGTGGCACAGGATGCGCGTTACACAACACAGCAGATCATCAGCTCGCATCTCGCGGGACGGAACTACGCAATGCTCGAATACAAGCTTCAGCGCTTATCCGCATCTCTTCCCAATGGCGATTTCAATTACGGCGTACAGATCCTCGATGAGTGGAAACTTGCGGGCTATCGCAACAAGCCTGACACCTCTCAAGTTGCCGAACAGGTTGCTGCGGCAGGCCTTCAGCAACCCACAATCAGGCAGGCATGGGGCGAGGTGATGCTGGCCATAAAGCGCTCGATTGCCCATCGTTCGCCCGGTGCCACTAATCTGTTGCGCCCGGTCTACCGAAGCATCGTTGGAAAAAAGTAGGGTGCTGAGCCTGCAGCCCTTTACGCTGCTTGTCGACGAGTTGATATCCGATGTCCAGCAATAACGAAGAGAGACCGATTCCGATGGAGTCGATCATGCGCCGACTTTGCATCTTTTCCTTCTACGACGCCGATGGTGTCGTTGATGACTATGTCATCCATTTCCTCAAGGAAATGGGCCGGCACGTCGAGCGAATTCTGTTCTATTCCAACGGCCCCTTGACGCGTCAAGCAGAAGTCGCCTTGCATGACTTGGTGCATAAGGTAATCCTGCGTCCCAACGTGGGCTTCGACGTGCTTGCCTACAAGGAAGGCCTGGAATACATCGATTTCAACAAGGAAAGGCTCTACGACGAAGTATTGATGGTCAACCATACCTGCTATGGCCCCATCTTTCCGTTCGAAGAGCTATTCTCGGCCATGTCGCAACGCCGGTGTGATTTCTGGGGCGTCACCGCGCACATGGAGATGACGCCTAACCCGTTCACCGGCACCGGCACTCTCCCCTATCATCTCAACTCCAATTTCATAGTGGTCCGCAAGGACATGCTGTGTTCGCAGTCGTTTCGCAACTATTGGGGAAAGATCAGTGGCAGCTTGACGTATGAAACAGCGGTACAGAGCCACGAGACCGTCTTTACGCAACACTTCACCAAGCTTGGCTATGTCTGCGAGTGTTACCTCGACTGCGCGAGGTACGGCTCACACTACCCCGCGTTCATCGATATCGATGAAACGATGGTGGATCGCAGCCCATTGCTGAAGCGGCGCGCATTCTTCCACGACCCGCGCTTCCTGGAGCACTACTGTGTGGATCTGCCGCGCGCGCTCGACATCATTGAGCAGACGTCCGATTACGATCGTTCGATGATTTGGCAGAACATCACCCGCTCCGCCGAACTGCGCACGCTCAACACTAACGCGGCCCTCACCAGCGTCCTCCCTGATGTCAGGCTGAAACAGGATGCATCTCAGCCCTCGCTGCGGGTCGCACTCTGTGTGCACATGTTCTACACGGACATGCTGGAAGAAATTTTGGCGCTTGGCGATACCGTGCCTGGGAAATACGACTTCGTCGCCACCACGGCAAGCGAGGACAGCAAGTTGATCATCGAGGCGGCGGCGCGCCAACGCAGTAACGTTGCCAACGTCATCGTACGAGTGGTCGAGCAGAACCGTGGACGCGATATGTCGTCCCTACTCATCACATGCCGCGATCTCTTCCTCGAAGATCATTACGATCTTGTCTGCCGTTTGCACACAAAGAAGACTCCGCACCTAGCTTCTAGTCGAGCGGGTGGCTTCAAGAGGCACATGTTCGAAAACCTGCTTAACAGCAAGGGCTACACGGCCAACGTGCTCGACATGTTCCAGGACAAGCCGTGGATCGGTGTCGCAGTGCCCCCGATCATCCATATTTCGTATGGCACGCTCGGACATGCCTGGTATGCAAACAAAGGGCGCGCCGAGGAGCTAGCGCGGCAACTGAAATTGAACGTCCGCCTTGATCCCGATACGCCCGTCGGGGCATTCGGAGGCATGTATTGGTTCCGACCCAAGGCGTTGCGCAAGCTATTCCTGCACTCATGGAAGTGGACTGATTTCGATCCGGAACCGTATCCGCTCGACGGCAGCCTTGGCCATGCATTGGAGCGCCTGATCACCTACGTGGCCCAGGATGCGCGATACACGACGCAGCAGATCATCAGCTCCCATCTCGCCGGTGTGAACTACACCATGCTTGAATACAAGCTTCAGCGCCTTTCGGCCGCCATGCCCAGCGGCGACTTCAATTACCAGACGCATATCTTGGATGAGTGGAAACGTACCGGATACCGTGCAACAGATATGTCTGACTCCGCCAGGCAGCCACTCTCCTTCCACCAAGCGGTCGGCGAGCTGTCCCTTGCCATTAAACGTTCGTTGGCCCATCGGGCTCCTCGCCTCACTCGTGTTCTGCAATTGCTAAAGCGCACCGCGCCCAGCAAATCTAGCGGTGCGCAATGAAGACCTTCATCTGGAGTAATGCACGTGCCTAAAACCTGTCTCGTCACCGGCGGCGCCGGCTTCATCGGTTGCGCGATCTCTCCGCTGCTCGCGAAGCATTTCGATCGCATCGTGGCCGTTGACAACATGCACCCACAGATCCATGCCACGTTCGAACGACCCGCAGCACTGCACGAGAAAGTAGAGCTGATCGTAGGTGATGTGTCTCAGCACGAAACATGGGAAACCCTGCTCCCAAACATGAAGCCTGATGTGGTGATCCATCTGGCCGCCGAAACGGGCACGGGCCAGTCGCTCACGGAAGGCTCACGCCACGCCAATGTCAACGTGGTCGGTACGACGCAGATGCTCGACGCTTTCGTCCGACACAATGCTATCCCCAAACGCGTAGTACTTACCTCCAGTCGCGCCGTGTACGGCGAAGGCGCCTGGCAGGACGCCAAGGGTCAGATCAGCTATCCCGGCCAGCGTTCACGTGCCCAACTCGAGGCCAAACAGTGGGACTTCCCCGGCCTCACCTGTCTTCCCTTTGAAGCCACGCGCACCGAACCGCGCCCAACCAGCATCTATGGGTCCACCAAGTACGCGCAGGAAATGATCCTGAAAGCATGGGCTTTGTCTTTCGATGTCGAGATCGGCCTGTTGCGCCTGCAGAACGTCTACGGACCGGGACAGTCGCTCAGCAACCCCTATACCGGTATCGTTTCTCTGTTTGCGCAGCTGGCGAAGGCAGGCAAGGTCATCCCGCTATATGAAGATGGCGAAATCATTCGCGACTTCGTGTTCATCGAGGATGTCGCCAACGCTATCTTTCGCATCACAACGGGAACCATCCCCTCCTCAGAGGCCTATGATATCGGCTGTGGGAGTGGCACGACTATCCGGCAGCTCGCCGAGATCATCGCCTCAATTTATGAGGCACCGATGCCTATTGTGAATGGTGCTTACCGGAACGGCGACGTACGCGCGGCGGCGGCCGACATTTCCCGAACCCACACAGATCTGGGCTGGATGCCTGAGTGGGACGTGCGCCGTGGCGTGATGACCTTGTGCAATTGGATAGACCGCCAGCTGTGATCCCGACCATCGCCGGCGGCATCGCTTACGTGGATGCTACCGGCGGCATTGCAGTCAAACTTCAGTGCATCTCGGTCTCGATAACTGCGTAGCTACCGTCGCCAGCAACAAGCAACGCTTTCGCGTCGTGCGCATCGCATCGCCTTGCAAAAGGCAGGGTAATGCTAAATCCGAGATTGCTGTTCTCAGAATGCACGACCGAAGCGACGTCGGGCCGCCGTTCCGGCGTCAGGCTAGCGCCCGCATAGCGCCCACAGTAGAAGAAGAGAACATGCAATTCTCTTCTTGCCGGCGTGGTATCGGCCGCCCAGCCCTCAGTATGGATGCCTCCCTGCGTCAGGTAGGCATTATCAAAGTAACCCTTGATCGTGTCGTCAAATCTCAGACCAGCGGCATTGGCGGCCTCCGATAACCTGGATAAATCCCCCTTCATGACTGCATCTATTCGTCTAGCCATGGGAGCCACATCGGCCGCCGCAGCCTTGGCCCTGAAAACATTGATGTAGCTGTAAGCGGCAACGCCTGCGACAGTCAACAGGAAGCACATGGCAAGACCAAAGTGCAGAGCATGACCCGAACGGTCGACGCGCGACTTGAGAGCCTTGTACATCCACAGGTCAATCTTTCCGAACAGCACGGCCACTGCAATGGGAACGCTAATAGCTGCAAACCATAGCGTCATAATCGGAATCGAGGTCGGGATGATGCTGCACAATGCCCTGATCACCGGCACGTGTACCAGATAGAGCGCATAACTCCAGTCGCCCAAAGCTGCCAGCGAACGCCTGGGATGCAGCGTCCCTTCCCTGCCTGCATTTACGGCAGTGGCCACAAACAGTACGCACCCCAACCCCATCAACACCGAAGATAGGATCGAGCTAATGCCATTCATCGCCTCGCTGCAACCGAGCATGGCCAAAGCGATCAGTGGCGTTGCAGGACCGATCAAACCACGCCCCACCATGAACGGAACCAGCAAGCCTGCAGCAAATGCCAAGCTGAACTGCGACAACGGCAGATTCAACAGAAATGGGAACTGCCCTTGCTGCAACCCCGGCTTCGTCCACAAGAATATCTCGATCAGCGCCACCCAAGCGATGGCGATGATCGGTAACAGCCGTCGTAACCGCATGGTGATGATGGCGAACACGATCAAATAGAACGTCAGCTCGAACGGCAGCGTCCATTCGACCCCGAGCACATAGGCCTGGGTTCCTCCTGGCACAAGGAGCAACGACAGCAGATCCGGAAGAATCGGCGAACCGCCAAGGTGACTGAATGCCACCACTGAAAACACGCATAGCCAGTAGATCGGGTAGATGCGAATCAGGCGATGGGCGAGAAACTTCAGCGGCGGCGTATTGGTCGCCAATTCAGCCATCAAGAAGCCGGAAATAGCGAAGAACAGAACTACACCGAATGTCCCAGCTCGGGCAAAGATTTGCCACATCGCGTCGTCGCCACGCGACTGCATGACGTAATACGAAGCGTGACAGAGCACGACGCAGAATGCCGCAAAGGCACGCAAATACTGTAAGGGATAGATCGTTATGGGTCTGGGACGCTTCACCACCGCGTCGTGCGGATCAGCAGGCAGGGACATCTTCAGAGTACTGTCATTCATAACGGATCGGCGCCATGGAAGTGCAGACGAACGTGCCTACTCGGGTCATCCCCACCAACACACAAGTTTTAAAAAGTAACACGTCCGTCTCCGGCATTCCCATCCCGAGCAAGGAACCTCTCACTCGATCCCACTCTTGGCGTCAGGCACCTGGATCCTTTGCAGCGAAACCTTTAACCGTCACGTCCCACAAACGACGCATCAGCCATTTACGACTGAAGGTCAGTTCAAATGCCTGCGAAAGGTTTTCACATCGCTCTCGCAGCTTACTAATCTCCGCGAACGCAGTAGATTCCTGTTCCTGCCCCTGACGTAACGCCTCATCGAGCTCGAGGCAACGCCGCGACAGAGCCTCGTTGGTCTGGATCAGTTGTCCTTGCTTCGTCGACAAGTCGACCAGCGTGGCCTTGGTGGCCTGTAGCTCCCCCCCCAGCGACTGCAACGCAAGCTCGCGCTCCACGCCGTGGCGTTCAAGGTTATCGATGTGTTCTTGACGTTGCGCCAACGCGTCAACGAGCCCCTGGTGTCGCGCGGCAAGCAGCTCAATGTGGCTCGCTCGCTCGGCGGCCAGACCGCGGAAATGATTGAGCTCCCCGCCCGCAGATTCGAACTCGCGCTCGATCAGGTGGATATGGTTAATCCTCTCCAGCGCCAGATCGTCCAGGTCGTACTTCTGCTGCGTAACCTCGCGAAAAAGGCTGGCCATTTCAAGGTATCGAACATCGAGCTGAGACACCTGCGACCAGTCGGCTCGACCCGCGGCGACATTAAGCGACATTGCGTAAAGCTGCTGCGGCACGGTGAACGTGGACACGGCATCAGCAGCACCTTCCGTGGGATTACCAGAACGATGATGCTGATCCTCAGGACATAGGAAAGCGTCAATGTTCCGAAATGTCTCCTCTGCCTGATTCGGCCACTCGATCCCCAGCTGCTCGCCAATACGGCGAATAGACCCACGCCAATCGGTCATCAGATCGCCATAGCTCAGGATCGACCGAGGCATGCCATGCGTGTAGCGAATGGCATCCAGCGAGTGTTGCGTCCACATCAGGTCCGAATGCGCCGCGCTCCAGCCTTCTCGTGCATGCAGTGACCCAGCCACTTCACCGGGCTCACGCACCACAATCAATGCGGTCGTCCGAATGCCCAGACGCTCGAGTGCCCGCTGCCAAAGCGGTACGAGACGACACATGCGCGGATCCTTGACCGCCCAAAGGCCGTTATCCGCAAAGTCCCTGCGGATAAGCCTTACGATCTTGTCGATGGCGGCATAGCTGGCTGGTTGCTCAAGCCAATCTTCAGGCATCTCCCGTACGTCGTGCCAGGTACGTCCGAATGCCGCCAGAAGCTCGTCGTGAATCTCCACAGCTTCCACGTGTTCCCAAAAACCCTTGGCATTGTCTGCTTGGGCCTCAAGCAAGTTCGCGCCTAGCTCGGCGCCCAGGAGATTGAGCACACGGGTAGTCGCAGACGTGCCGCTACGATGCATGCCCAGCACCAAAATCGCAGTAGATCCAGTCATCAATGCTGCATTACTTGAACTCATGGCTCAGCTCCGGCTCGTTGTCCACCATCTCAACGTCTGGGCGGACGTGAAAGTCGACAAACCCAGTAGCCAATCGCCCCGAATCCGGAGGAACCCGGAAGAGTGCGGCATCGATGATGCGATCGAGGAAGGTTTCCTCATTGTCGACCCGTCCACGAACGCCGGCGTTCAAGAAGTAAGTGCCGGGCGCAAGTAGACAACGGAACTTAAATTTCACGTGTACAGCCGCGCCCGACTCCACCACGTCGATCGCGTCGACCGGGGTGGCAGATGTAGCCCCTCCTAATTCCACACCTGAAATGGTCTTGATGAGCATACCGAACGTCACCGCGACTGCCGCACGGTCGAATCGCACGGTATACGTATAGAAGAACTCCCCACCTGGTTTGAGTACGTTTACGCGCAACCCGGCAGGGGTTTGAATGTGGGGATCCTCAATTACTGCGCCGTGCGTCTCGAAGCGCAGCATGCTCTGGGAAATCAGGCCAGGGTCGAAATAGGAATCTTCAGCGGTGTCTTCGATCTGCTCTAACTGCTGTGAGTTCTCCACTTCCAGGACATGCGCCAATTCAGGCTTTCCGGCTACGCCCTCCATGCCACCGTCATGTCGTGAGGCGGCCATCTCCTGCTGCATTCTGGCGCGAATGGACGCAACCATATTCGACGGTGCATAGAGCATCTTCTGGTAACGCGAGATGACGCGTTTGGGTGTTCCCACCGCTAACAATTCGCCACGATCCAGCAGGATGGCCCGATTACATAACTCCAGCACCGTGCTGGGCGCATGAGAGACGAACAGTACCGTGGCACCGGCATCTCGGATCTTCTCGATCCGTGCGAAGCACTTGCGCTGAAATGCCTCGTCGCCAACGGAAAGCGCTTCGTCCACCACGAGAATATCCGGCATGACATGAATCGCCACGGCAAAAGCCAAGCGCACGTACATGCCACTGGAATAGCTCCTCACGGGCTGCTCGATGAACTCGCCGATATCCGCGAAGGCCACAATCTCATCGAAGCGAGCATCGATCTCCGCTCGTGTAAGGCCCAGAACGGTACCGTTGAGATACACATTCTCTCGCCCGGTGAACTCGGGATTGAAGCCCGCACCAAGTTCGAGCAAGGCCGCGATACGGCCATTGACCTCCACGGAACCGGTCGATGGCGCCAAGGTGCCGCAAATGATTTGCAGCAGAGTCGACTTTCCCGATCCGTTACGACCAACGATCGCCACCGTTTCACCGCGATGGATCTCGAAATCGACGCCCGTCAATGCACGGAACTCGCGGAACCAGCGGCTCTTGGCCGATGTTGGCGAGAACATCTGGAATAACCGGTGATGTGGTTTGGAGTAGACAGGAAAGTTTTTGCTAAGGCCGTTTACTCGAATGGAGAATTCAGAGGACATCAGCAAATCCTCGTCGAGTGGAGGCAAAAGCGCTAAATCCCATATATGCGACGATCACCGCGGCAACGGCATACAACCCAAGGCCGGACCAGTCCGGAAGCTGTCCCCACAATGCAACTGCCCGGACCTGGTCAATAATAAAGGTCAACGGATTGATTTCGAAGATCCAACGCACTTCCGGTGCGACGGCGGATACTGGAACAATGGCGGATGACGTGAACAACAATGCCGTCGTGAGGACCCCTGTCACTTGACTAATGTCGCGGAAATAGACGCCTAGTGCTGCCAGCCCCCACGCTATGCCTAAGGCGAGACAGAAGAGTGGCGCAATCACCAGCGGGAATAGCACTATCGTCCAGCTTAACTGTCCGGTCAGCGCAAACTGGAGCACGATGAACGCAAGCAGATTGGTGAACAGGTGGAACAGTGCTGAAAACGCCATCGGCCACGGAAGAATCTCGAGTGGAAAGATCACCCGCTTTACATAGTTCACATTGCCGACAATCAATGTCGGTGAGCGATTGATGCATTCTGCGAAGAACGCGTGCGTGATCAGTCCAAGAAACAGAATGAGTGCAAAGCTGCCATGCTCATTGTTAGCTTGAGGCCAGCGGCTTTTGAGTATCCCGCCAAAGGCAAAGGAATAGACAGCTAGCATCAAGAAGGGGCTGATCAGTGACCAGAGCAAGCCGAAACTCGCACCACGATAGCGACCCAGGATTTCACGCTTGGTCAACTCCACGGTCAACGAACCGTGCCGAGCAAGTGCGGAAAGCGGGCTGCCCACGAACGTCAGCGAGCGTGTTGGGACTGAGTGCATAAATCCTCTCGATCAGGCTCACGCCACAAGGCTAAACCTGGATCAATCCAGAGCCGACGCGAGTTCAGCCTTGAGATCGGCGATGTCTTCGACGCCAACAGAAAGACGAATGAGACCGTCGCTGATACCGAGTCGCTTGCGATTGGCCACGGGGACAGACGCATGGGTCATGATCGCTGGGTGCTCAATTAGACTCTCTACGCCGCCCAGTGATTCAGCAAGTGCAAACAGGTGGCAACGCTCCAGCATACGGCGCGCCTTCTTCAAGCCGCCCTTCATTTCAACGCTGATGATGCCGCCATAGCCATCCATCTGTTTTCTTGCCAGCGCGTGCTGCGGATGGCTTTTAAGACCTGGGTAGATCACTTTGTCGATGGCAGGGTGTTTTTCCAGCCACTGGGCCAACTCCATGGCCCCTGCGCAATGCGCGCGCATCCGCAAATGCAGGGTCTTGAGTCCACGCATGGCGAGGAAAGCATCGAATGGGCCAGCTATCGCACCGACCGAGTTCTGCAGGAATGCCATTTGCTCGGCCAGGCCGGCATCGCTGCCAGCGACCACGATGCCGCCGACCATATCGGAATGGCCATTCAAGTACTTCGTCGCCGAATGCAGTACGAGATGAGCACCGAATTCCAGCGGGCGCTGCAGCATGGGCGAACAGAACGTGTTGTCGACGACCAGAATCAGCCCATGCTTGTGAGCAAACTGGCCGAGCTTGGCCAGATCCACCAACTTGAGCATCGGATTAGTGGGCGTTTCGGCCCAGATCATCCGGGTATTGCGCTTGATTGCGGCGTTCAGCGCCTTGGCGTCATTGAGGTCGATGAAAGTGAAGTCAAGCCCCGCCGAACGGCGCCGGACCCGTTCGAACAGCCGATACGTGCCGCCGTACAAGTCATCCATGGCGATGACGTGGCTACCGCTGTCTAGCAGATCGAGGACCGTGCTCGCCGCAGCTAGTCCAGAGCCGAACGCATAGCCCGCCTTGCCCCCCTCCAGATCTGCCACGCAGCGCTCGTAAGCCATGCGAGTCGGATTCTGGGTACGCGAGTACTCGTAGCCCTTATGGACGCCCGGACTACTCTGGACATACGTGGAGGTAGCGTAAATCGGCGTCATGATCGCGCCGGTGGCCGGATCGGGCTGCTGCCCCGCGTGGATAGCCCGCGTACCGAGCCCAAGTTGGAGGTCTTTCTTCTTCGTCGCCATAGCCACCACGTCGGAACCAAGCCACTGGCCCGGTCAGTTTATTATTCTGAAAAGATACGGATTACCGGGCTATCTTAACCGGGAAACCCGAAGGCAACAGGTGGAGCCAGATGAACGGCGTCATAACTGACCCGCATAAGACGGCGTCTTGTAAGGCATTTGGCTACGTCAGAGCGAGTTTGCTCGCTCCCCAAAGCATGACAGAATGGCTCGACATAATTTCGCCCAGTCAGGACTTATGACGACACTGCTAGTTACCGGCGGAGCCGGCTTCATTGGTGCCAATTTCGTACTCCAGGCCGTTGCCCAAGGGCATAGGATCGTGAACCTGGACAAGCTGACGTACGCCGGCAACCTTGACACACTGTCTTCCCTGGAAGGCAACGAACGACATGCATTCGTGCAGGGTGACATTGGGGACCGCGATCTCGTTTCCAGCTTGCTGAATATCCATCAGGTGGACGCCGTTGTAAATTTCGCCGCCGAGTCGCACGTCGACCGCTCAATCGACGGCCCTGCGGCATTTGTCGAGACCAACGTAGTCGGCACACTGGGACTGCTCGAGAGCAGCCGCGATTACTGGCGCTCTCTCGACAAAAATGCGCAGAAGGATTTCCGTTTCCTGCATGTATCGACGGACGAAGTCTACGGTTCGCTGGGAGACGAAGGGCAATTCAAGGAAACAACGCCGTATGCGCCGAATTCGCCTTATTCCGCGTCCAAAGCAGCCTCGGACCATCTAGTTCGTGCGTTCCATCACACCTACGGTTTGCCGACACTGACCACGAATTGTTCAAACAACTACGGTCCGTACCAATTTCCGGAAAAACTGATCCCACTGGTTATTCTGAAAGCCCTGGCGGGCGAGTCACTGCCAGTTTACGGCGACGGTCGCAACATCCGTGATTGGCTGTATGTAGGCGACCATTGCACAGCGATCCAACGCGTGCTCGAAGCGGGACGCGTCGGAGAAACCTACAACGTCGGTGGCAATGCCGAGCGTGAAAACGTCGTAGTGGTCAAGACCATCTGCGCGCTTCTGGATAACCGTCGACCACTTGCTGATGGCCGTAAGCGCGAGTCGCTGATCACATACGTCAAGGATCGCCCGGGCCACGACCGTCGCTATGCGATCGATTCGAACAAGTTGCAAAACGAACTCGACTGGCGGCCATCGCAAACATTCGAAACAGGTATTGAACACACCATTGATTGGTATCTGACCAACATGGCGTGGGCCAGTCGCGTCCTCGACGGCAGCTATCGCATGGAGCGACTCGGCACATGACCATGACCGCACATAAGGGCATTATCCTTGCCGGCGGATCCGGCACGCGGCTTTACCCGATCACCCAGGCGGTCAGCAAGCAGCTGCTACCTGTCTATGACAAGCCGATGGTGTACTACCCGCTTGCCACGTTAATGCTGGCAGGTATTCGCCAGATCCTGATGATCAACACACCACACGAGCAAGCATTGTTCCAGCGGCTGCTTGGCGATGGCTCGCAATGGGGCATCGATATTACTTATGCCGTGCAGCCGTCGCCGGACGGCCTAGCTCAGGCTTTCATCATTGGGCGCGACTTTGTCGGCAATGATCCAAGTTGTCTCGTACTTGGCGACAACATCTTCTACGGCGTTGGCTTGACCGAACGCATGCGACGGGCCGTTGCGCGCCAACACGGCGCCACCGTGTTCGGCTACTGGGTGAGCGACCCGGAGCGCTACGGCGTGGCCGAATTTGATGCGCAGGGGAAGGTAATCGGCCTGGAAGAAAAACCTGCCCTACCCAAGTCCAATTACGCGGTAACCGGCCTGTATTTCTATGATGGGCGCGCTTGCGACTACGCCGCCTCCCTTAAACCCTCACCGCGTGGCGAGCTGGAAATCACGGATCTCAATCGGTGCTATTTGCAGGATGAGACATTGCACCTGGAGCAGCTTGGCCGTGGCTATGCATGGCTCGATACGGGCACGCATGAATCTTTGATGGAAGCCGGCAACTACATCCAGACCATTGAGCATCGCCAGGGACTGAAAATCTGCTGCCCAGAGGAGATCGCCTACCTCAGCGGCTGGATCGACGCAGAGCAACTGCTTCGCCTGGCGCAACCACTCTCCAAGACCGGCTACGGTCAGTATTTGCGCAACTTGACCAAGCAGGGCTACGTGCAATGAAAGTCATAGAAACCTCGCTGCCTGGCGTGGCGGTAATCGAACCACAGGTATTTGGTGATGCACGCGGCTACTTCTATGAGAGCTACAACAAAGCCAAATATCGCGAAGCAGGCATTACTGCAGAGTTTGTTCAGTCCAATGTGTCTCGCTCGGCCAAAGGTGTGCTGCGGGGCCTTCACTATCAATGGCCCAACCCCCAAGGCAAGCTAGTAAGCGTGCTCGAAGGCGAAGTTTTTGACGTGGCAGTGGACGTACGTCGCAACTCACCAACGTTTGGACAATGGGCCGGCGTGATGCTTAGCGCCGAGAATAAACGCCACTTTTGGATTCCAGAAGGCTTCGCGCATGGCTTCTGCGTTGTCTCCGACTTCGCCACTTTCGCCTACCAATGCACCGCCCTCTACGATCAGGCAGCTGATGCAGGGGTGCGCTGGAACGATGCCGATATAGGCATCGACTGGCCCCTGACCAACCCATTGCTCTCTGGAAAAGATGAGAAAGCACCTCTACTCAAGGAGGTTCCTTCACATCGCCTGCCGGAGCTATTGCGTTGAAGGCCCTGCTTCTCGGCGCTAATGGTCAGCTGGGGCGCACGTTCATTAGGGACGGGACATTGGCCCTGAGAGGCACCCTTGTTGTAGCCAGTCGCGACGGGAACCTGTCGGATGGCGGCCGCGGGGAAGTGGGAAACCTAGCCCAACCAGATACTCTTATCCAGTTGCTCGACCGGGTGATGCCCAATGTCATCATCAATGCTGCAGCCTATACCGCTGTAGATCGCGCGGAGCAGGAAGAGACATTGGCCACGCTAGTCAATGGCACGGCCACTGGCGTGCTAGGCGAGTGGGCAGCAGCACACAACTCACTGGTTATTCACTACTCCACCGACTATGTCTTTGACGGCCAAGACCCCAATCCATATCCGGTGAATGCGGCGACAGATCCTCTTGGCGCTTATGGTCGAAGCAAGCTCGCTGGCGAACGGGCACTGCACGCCAGTGGCTCCGATCACCTCATCTTCCGCACAGCCTGGGTCTACGCTTCGCACGGGAGCAATTTCCTTCGCACTATGCTTCGCCTTGGCGCAGAACGCGACGAACTTCGCGTAGTTGCTGATCAGCATGGCGCACCAACGAGTACCAATCTCATCGTAAACGCAAGCCTCGCTGCATTGGATCGCTGGCTCCATGCGTCGACTGAAGAGCGCAGGCAGTTGGTTGGAGTCCATCATCTGGTCGCAAGCGGAGCAACGACGTGGCATGGCTTCGCATCCGCCATTTTCGATAGCGCCCTGGAATCTGGCTTGATATCTCGCAAGCCCGTCGTCCATCCCATTTCCACCACCGAATTCCCCACCCCGGCCAAGCGTCCCGCTTACTCGGTGCTGGACAACCAGGGCTTTGTGCAACACTTCGGCTGCCTATTACCCGATTGGCGCCATGGCTTGAGCGAAGTCATTGGCGAACTCAACAACTCACCCAATTGACACAGCCATGCTGATTCCACTGATATTGAGCGGCGGCAGCGGCACACGCCTCTGGCCAGTGTCTCGCAAAAATCTTCCCAAGCAATTCCTGTCCCTCACCGGGGCAGGTACATTGTTTCAGCAAACCGTGACCCGCACGCGTATGCTATCGAGGGTGGCTGCTCCGATAATCGTTGCCAGCGAGGACCATCGGTTCCTTGCCGCTGAGCAACTACTGGAGCTCGGCATCAAGGAGGCATCCATCATGCTGGAGCCGGTGGCGCGCAATACAGCCCCCGCTATCGCACTCGGAGCATTACACGCACTGGCAACGGATCCCGAAGCCATTCTTTTGGTCCTTCCTGCGGACCACCTTATTGGTGATGAGCGGAGCTTCGTCGAGGCGGTCCAGCTTGCGCTGCCTACGGCAGAAGCCGGATGGCTAGTTACTTTTGGCATTCGACCCGACCGCCCCGAAACAGGATTCGGCTATATCCGTCGAGCCGAGGTGATCGACAAAAACGCTTATCGCGTGGAACAGTTTGTCGAAAAGCCCAACTTGGTCAAGGCTGAGTCCTATCTCGCCGACGGCGGTTACGACTGGAACTCTGGCATGTTCCTGTTCAAAGCATCGAGCTACCTGGAAGAACTGGCTGAACATGCGCCGGAGATACTTGGGGCAGTGCGCGTCGCCTACGCCACGGCGAAGTCAGATCTCGATTTCGTGCGAATTGACGAAAGCGCCTTCTCGAAAGTCCCAGACAACTCGATCGACTATGCCGTAATGGAAAAATGCAGGCGTGCAGCTGTCATTCCGGTGACCTGCGATTGGAGCGATATAGGCTCATGGTCGGCCCTGTGGTTGGCAGGTCTACGCGATGCTGACGGCAACCTGCGAGAGGGTGACACGATTGCTGTAAATACAGCCAATTCATTGCTGCGCTCTCATGATCGCCACCTACTTGCGACGGTTGGCGTGAATGACCTAATCGTCGTTACCACGCCCGATGCCACGTTAGTCGCTCATCGCAATGCTGCACAGGACGTAAAACGAGTAGTTGATGAGCTCAAGACTGCTGGCCGAACAGAGCACTCACTACATCGCATCGTGCGACGCCCATGGGGAAGTTACGACTCGCTTGAGGCGGGTGAACGCTTCCAAGTCAAGCGCATCGTGGTAAAGCCAGGCGCCGCTCTTAGCCTCCAGAAGCACCATCATCGTGCCGAGCACTGGATCGTCGTATCGGGTACGGCTGAGGTCACTTGCGACGACAAGGTATTCACGCTCAGCGAGAACCAAAGTACATACATCCCCCTCGGCAGCGTGCACCGCCTCAGAAACCCAGGGAAGATGCCGCTCGAAATCATCGAGGTACAATCCGGAAGCTACCTCGGCGAGGACGACATCGTGCGCCTTGAAGATGTTTACGGACGTTCTTGAATATTCTCTTCTTCGGCCACAAAAAAAGCCGCGCACTGCGCGGCTTTTTTTGCCCTCAGCGAAATTATTCCACTGTTACTGACTTGGCGAGATTACGTGGTTGGTCTACATCGGTGCCGCGCAACACGGCCACGTGATAAGCCAGAAGCTGCAAAGGAACAGTGAAAACAGCGGGAGCGATGAAGTCACCTCCACCATCTATGCGCAAAATCGCACCCCTCGATGTATTCCCATCCATGCTAGCAGCACCATCCGCGAAGACCAGCAACTCTCCACCACGCGCACGCACTTCCTGAAGATTTGACTTGAGCTTATCCAGCAACGGCCCATTCGGCGCTACAGCGATTACCGGCATATCCTCATCCACCAAGGCCAGCGGGCCATGCTTGAGCTCACCAGCCGCATAGGCTTCAGCGTGGATGTATGAAATTTCCTTGAGCTTGAGCGCCCCCTCCATCGCCACCGGATACTGAGATCCACGTCCAAGGAACAACGCGTGCTGTCGGTGAATCAAATGCTCTGCCAGTTCGATAATCTGGGGCTCGAGCTGCAGGGCCTTCTCGATCATTTGCGGCATGTGCTGCAGTTGGGCGGTGAGGTCTGCGTAGCGAGCATCATCTAGACCACGATGACGGGCCAATTGAAGGGTGAGCAAGCCCAGAGCTGCAAGCTGAGTGGTGAAAGCCTTGGTGGAGGCCACACCGATCTCCGGGCCGGCACGCGTCATGAGCTTGAGGTCAGCCTCTCGCACCACTGAGGATTCCGGCACGTTGCAGATGGCAAGAGTTCCAAGGTAGCCACGCCGACGCGATTCACGCATGGCGGCGAGCGTGTCTGCGGTTTCGCCGGACTGGGAGATCGCCACGAATAACGTACCCTCCGGAACTACAGCTTCTCGGTAACGATATTCGCTGGCGACTTCTACGTTCACCGGCAGGCGCGCGTAATCTTCAATCCAATACTTGGCTACCAAACCAGCGTGGTAGCTGGTGCCACAGGCAATAATATGAATGCCCTTAGCCTTGGCCAGCAGCTCGTCGCCGCCCACGCCGAAGATGTTGGGCAAAACGCCATTGGGACCGATGCGCGCTTCGAGCGTATCCGCGACTGCGCGAGGCTGTTCGAAAATTTCCTTCTGCATGTAATGGCGATATTCACCACGCTCGACGGCGTCGGCAGACAGCTCACTTTCGTGCAGCGCTCGCTGCACGGCTTTGCCGGCACGATCAAAGATACGCACCTGATCTCGACTGATCTCGACGACATCATGCTCTTCGAGATAGATGATCTTGTTCGTAACCTGAATCAGCGCCTGTGCATCGGAGCCAAGGAAATTTTCCCCAATACCGACGCCAACCAGCAGCGGCGCACCGCGGCGCGCTCCCACGACGCGGCCAGGCTCGGCATCGCTGATCACCGCAATAGCGTAAGCACCTTCCAATTCGTGCACGACCGAGGAAACGGCATCGAGCAAGGACTTGCCACCGGTCATGCGCTCGCTAATCAAAGCCGCCATGACTTCGGTGTCCGTTTCGGAGGTGAAGCTGTGGCCGTGCGATTCCAGCTCGGTACGTAACGCCGCGTAGTTCTCAATGATGCCGTTATGCACCAGCGCCACACGCCCGGCCACATGCGGATGCGCGTTCACCTTATTGGGTACGCCATGGGTAGCCCAACGCGTATGGGCGATACCGGTGCCACCGGGGAACGGGTCGGCGAGATAGAGTGCTTCCATCTCGCGCACTTTGCCCTTTTCACGAACGCGGCGAATCTCGCCGCTCTGCAGCACAGCCAGACCGGCCGAATCGTAGCCACGATATTCCAACGCTTTCAGGCCGGCAATCAGCAGGGGCGCGACGTCACGCTGGGCAGTGGCAGCAACGATTCCGCACATAGGCAACCATCCTTTCTAAAGGGGACAAGGGCGCAGCTATCGCCGCAGCAGTCCGCAACTTTGTCGGGAAGCCATTTCAGCAAACTTTCGTGGCGCCCCGGCGACAGCAACGGCGGATGCCATCGTCATCGACGGCATCGAGGCGGTATGACTGCCCTTTGTCGCAATCGTTCACGGTAAAGGATCGACCCATTCACACTTACGTGCCTAGTGCACCTTACGGCGTAGATAATTCAGCAGATCGATGCGAGTGATGAGGCCAAGAAACTGCTCGCCGTCGACCACGATGGCTACGTGGCCACGCTCGAATACCGGCAGCAGTGCTTCGATCGGCGAACGTACGTCAAGCATCTGCAGATTGCTGATCATGGCGGTGGACACCGCATCACGGAAACGCGCTTCGTCCGCATGCACATGCATCAGCACATCTGACTCGTCGAGGATGCCCACCAGCTTGTCGCCGTCCATCACCGGCAGCTGCGAGACGTCGTAGAGCTTCATGCGCGTATACGCCGTCATCAAGAGCTCGTTGGGCCCAACTATCACAGTGTCGCGCTGGGCGAACGGGCGCAGCAGCAGGTCGCGCAGATCACCATGCCGCTCGCGTTCGATGAAGCCGTTGTCGAGCATCCAGTAATCGTTGTACATCTTCGACAGGTACTTGTTGCCGGTGTCGCAGACTAAGGTCACTACGCGTTTCGGCGTGGTCTGTTCACGGCAATATTTGAGCGCAGCGGCCAGCAGGGTGCCGGTGGATGAACCACCGAGAACGCCTTCTTTCGCCAGTAGTTCGCGCGCAGCCAGGAAGCTCTCTTTGTCCGAAATCGCGTAGGCCTTCTTCACTCGGGTGAAGTCACTGATGGACGGCAGGAAATCTTCGCCGATGCCTTCCACCATCCAGCTGCCGGACTTCGTTGAGAGCACGCCTTCGTTGATGTACTGGGCAAGGATCGAACCCACCGGATCGGCCAGCACGAACTCGGTGTTCGGCGATGCTTCGGCGAAGAACTTGGAAAGCCCGCTCAGCGTGCCAGAGGAGCCGCACCCCACCACAATGGCGTCGACCTTGCCGTCCAGCTGCTCGAGGATTTCGGGGCCGGTGGTGGCAATGTGCGCCGCCGGGTTGTCCGGGTTGCCAAACTGGTTGATGAAGTAGGCGCCGGGCGTTTCCCGCGCGATGCGCTCGGCCATGTCCTGGTAGTACTCCGGATGCCCCTTGGCGACGTCGGAGCGTGTGAGTACTACCTCGGCACCCATGGCCTTGAGATTGAAAATCTTCTCGCGGCTCATCTTGTCCGGCACAACCAGGATCAGGCGGTAGCCCTTCTGCTGCGCCACCAGTGCCAAACCCAGACCGGTATTGCCGGCGGTGCCTTCGACCAGGGTGGCGCCGGGCTTGATCTTCCCTGCCTTCTCCGCGCCTTCGATCATCGACAGGCCAATGCGGTCCTTGATCGACCCGCCGGGGTTGGTGTTCTCCAGCTTGAGGAATAACTCACAAGGGCCGGCATCCAGGCGCTGCGCGCGCACCATCGGGGTGCGACCGATCAGTTCTAGGACACTCTGGTGGACCGTCATGAGGACTCCGCTGCGTTGGTTCGGGTCACGTCGTCACGACGGCCCGCAAGGAGTTCATGATAACCGAGCGTGTGAATCCCCTTCGCGTCGCCCGTCTTCAGAAACGGATCGGCCCCGGTGGCCTACCCTTGGCGGGTGGCTCCGGGGCCGCGTGTCATGCGAAAACGCGCAGGCTCAGTTTATGAGGTGCTTGCGGGCGTCCCACATACGTTGCAACCGCTCCTTGGCATGGAGCTTTTCCTTCTTCATGCCCGACAGGGTCATGTCGTCGATGGGAAGTACGCCGATCTCGGCGTCGTGCACCTTACTGTCGAGTTCCTTGTGGTGTTGGTAGAGCCGGCGGAATTCCGCATCGGCTTTCATCAAGGCTTCGACATCATCACGCTGCTGGTTTTCAAACATGATCCGACCTCCTCGCGAGTGACCGCGGGCGCGGGATCGGTGCGCCCGCAAACGGTGGGGAAGCACGCACACACCCACGCCCCACACCGGCGTACCGGAAGCGGGCTGTCGAGGGAAGAATGGGTATGCGCATGATTCAGGTCAGTGACCCATGGAGCGAAGATGCCCCATGGGTATCTGACCCTACTCTCCGAAAAAGAGGTGTGCAAGCAGAGGCGACAAACCGCGGCGTGGCGCGACTTGTCGCGTTAAACATCTGTCAGAACAGTCTTTTTTCGTGCACCCACAGTGCGACCGCACCGCTAAAAAGAAACGCCCGGCATGGACTCAGCCATGCCGGGCGCCTGATAGCAGTAAGTCCAATCGACTGGTGGCGCGACTACTTCTTGCCCTGCCCTTTTTTCGGCGGGGGCGGTGTATCCGAAGAGCTATCGCCCCCCTGCATCTGCGTGCGCATGGCGCGAGCCGCCTGCGTCGCCAGGTCAGCCTCTTTGCGAGCGGCGTTGGCCACCTTGGCCTGAGCTGCAGCCACCTTCTTGGCCTGTTCGGCCTGGGCCTGGGCCTGCTGCGCCTGAGCCGTGGCTGCGGCACCCTCCTCCTGCAGACGAGCCGCTTCTTCCTGGGCCATCTGGTACTGGAGGCGCTGGCGTTCCAGCTCGCGACGAGCCTGCTCGGCTTCGCGGCGGCTGCCATCGAGCTGGATCTGGTCGTGCTCGCGATCGAGCTGGGTGATCTTCAGCTGGGCGTCCTGCAGCTGCGCCGTGGCCTTGGCCAGATCGACCCGACGCTCAGCCAAGTACAGGGCATGAGCGCGATCGCGCGATCGCGCCTGGGCCAGTCGCGCAATGGCATCACGGGCGCGCGCCTGCTCACTCTGCGCATAGCTCCCTAGCGTAGGGTCGCGGGACAGCTGGTCAAGGCTGTTGTTGAGACGGGCGATATCCAGGTCGTCCTTGGCCGCATGAGCGACGCCTGCGACTGCAAGCGACAGCACCAGGGCGGTCAGGGCGGAATTGAGAATTTTCATCAGTGGCCTCCCTGATCGTTCGTCTGCGGCAGGGTCTGGAAGCCCCCGTCCTGCGGAGCGGGCTGCAACATGGAGGACGACGGGGCCGGCATGTCGGTCGTGGGCTGCTGCGCCGGCAGGCCGTCCTGGCTCTGCTGCTGTTGTTGCAGCTGCTGTTGCTGGGCCTCATGGCTGGCAAGCGCCTGATCGATCTGCTCACGCAGGTCGCGGTTAGCCTGGCTCTTGTTCTGAATCTGCGCACGCGCCGCGCCCAGGCGGGCCTTGGCACGCGCCAGCTCGGCATCCGCCTGCGCCTCTTCTGCCAGGACAGCCGCGTCTTCGTACTTGCGGCTGGCCATGGCCGACTGGGCCTGCTGGAACTTGTTTTGCGCAAAGTCCAGGTCAACGGGCGCGTAATCGGCCGCGCCAGCGTCCCGGGCGGCACGCAGCTGGGTCTGGGCCTGGTTCATGGCGCCATCAGGTGGTGGCACGCTGGCGCAACCGCCAAGCGAGGCCAGGACCAAGCCAAGAATCAGGGTCGAAACCGCCTTCCGAACGCCCTTGGAGCGCCCGTTCAGCGGGGAAAAGATGTGGACCATCACTCATTCCTCTAAGAGTGTCGCAGCGTATTGTGGGCGGGCATAATCCACTATTGCAACGCGCACAAAATTTCAGGGGACACGAGTGGACATTGGTTACTTCCTCAAGCTTATGGTGGACAAGGGCGCGTCGGATATGTTCCTGACGACCGGCGCCCCCGTGAACATCAAGGTGGAGGGCAAGCTGTATCCGCTGGGCAACACCGGTCTGCCGGGCGGCATGGTGAAGAAAATCGCCTATTCGTTGATGGATGAGGGCCAGGTACCGCAGTTCGAGCGCGACCTGGAGCTCAATATGGCGCTGGCCGTGAAGGAAGCCGGCCGTTTCCGCATCAACGTGTTCAAGCAGCGCGGCGAAGTGGGCATGGTGATCCGCGCCATCAAGAGCGAAATCCCCAGTATCGACCAGCTGCAGCTACCGAGCATTTTCCGCGAGCTGATCATGGAGCCGCGTGGCCTCATCCTAGTGGTCGGCGCCACTGGCTCGGGCAAGTCCACCACCCTGGCGGCGATGATCGACCAGCGCAACCAGAACTCGTCCGGCCATATCCTTACCATCGAGGATCCGATCGAGTACCTGCACCGCCACAAGAAGTCGATCGTGAACCAGCGCGAAGTCGGCCTGGACACGCACAGCTATCACGAGGCGCTGAAGAACGCGATGCGCGAGGCGCCGGACGTGATCATGATCGGCGAGATCCGTGACACCGACACGATGGAGGCCGCCATCTCCTTCTCCGAAACCGGCCACTTGTGTCTGGCCACGCTGCACTCCAACAACGCCGATCAGACGCTGGAGCGCATCCTCAATTTTTTCCCGGAGTCGGCGCACAAGAATGTGCTGATGAACCTGGCGCTCAACCTGCGCGCAGTGATCAGCCAGCGCCTGGTGATCGGCAAGGATGGTCGCCGCCTGCCGGCGACCGAGGTGCTGCTCAACACGCCGTTTATCCGCGACATGATTCGCCGCGGCCAGATCCACGAGGTGAAGGAAGCGATGGATCGCAGCCTGCAGGAGGGCATGCAGACCTTCGACCAGTCGCTGTATCGTCTCTACAAGGAAGGCCGCATCGAGCTGGAAGAAGCGCTCAACAAGGCCGATTCGCGCGACGGCCTGGCACTCAAAGTGCGCTTATCCGAAGGCGGCGGTGCCGACAATACCGAGCTGGTCGGCAACGACCCCTACGGCCTCGGCTTCTGAATCATCTGGCGCGGAGCGCATCCTGCCTCGCGCCCCATTTGCAGATTATGCAGCGGGTGCGGGCGCATCCGCCTGCGCTTCAGGCGCGGCACGACAGAAGGCCTCCAGCTCACTGCAGGCTTCGTGTATGCGCCGGATGGTCGGGTAATCATCCAGCGGCAACTTCCAGCGCACCGCGTTGTAGAACTGCGGGATCAGGCACGCGTCGGCGAGGGTTGGCGTATCGCCATGGCAGAAGCGGCCGGTGGCTACATGTCCGGCCAACATCATCTCCAGCGCTTTGAAACCCTCGGCAATCCAGTGCCGCGACCATGTGCCCTTGAGCGCGTCATCGGCTTGAAATTGCGTTCCCAGATACTGCAGCACACGCAAATTTCCAAGCGGATGGACGTCGCAGGCCAGCAGTTGCGCCAGTGCTCGGACGCGGGCGCGCCCCACGGCATCCGCAGGCAACAACGGTGGCGTAGGCCGGGTCTCGTCCAGGTACTCGATGATCGCCATGGACTGGGTGAACACCTGCCCGCCATCGACCAGGCAGGGCACCAGCTCCTGCGGATTCAACGCCTGGTAGTCCGGCGCGTGCTGCTCGCCACCATCGCGAACCAGGTGGATCGGGCGGGACTCATAAGCTAACCCCTTCAGATTCAAGGTAATACGCACGCGGTAGGCGGCGCTGGAGCGCCAATAGCCGTACAACACCAGATCCTGGGCCATCACCTTGTCCTCTGCGATAACGAATACGAGCAGCTGCCAAGCATACCCGCCACCCGGTTTGCATCGCCGGCAGGCGGGCGGGAAAATAGGCGGTTCGCGGCTTAAGGCCGCCCTTCCGAAATACCAACAGGAGTTCTGCCGTGTCCGTCATCCGCATGAGCGATCTTGATCTGCGCGGCAAGCGCGTGTTGATCCGCGAAGACCTGAACGTGCCGATCGAGAACGGCCGAATCACCTCCACCCAGCGCCTCGATGCCGCCCTGCCCACCATCAAGGCCGCTCGCGACGCCGGCGCCAGGGTCACGGTGCTGTCGCACCTGGGCCGCCCGAAGGAGGGCCAGTTCGATGCCGAGGCTTCGCTGGCGCCGGTAGCTCAGTGGCTCGGCGACAAGCTGGGCAAGCCGGTGCGGCTGATCGCCGACTACCTCGATGGCGTCGACGTCGCCGAGGGTGAGGTGGTGGTGCTGGAGAACTGCCGCATGAATATCGGCGAGGGCAAGGATGACGAGGCCCTGTCGAAGAAGTACGCCGCGCTGTGCGACATCTTCGTGATGGACGCCTTCGGCACTGCGCACCGCGCACAGGCGTCGACCCATGGCGTGATCAAGTTCGCCCCGATCGCCGCTGCCGGCCCGCTGCTCTCGGCCGAGCTCGACGCACTGGGCAAGGCGCTGGAGCATCCCGCGCATCCGTTGCTGGCGATCGTGGCCGGCTCCAAGGTGTCGACCAAGCTGACCCTGCTGGAAAACCTGATCGGCAAGGTGGATCAGCTGATTGTGGGCGGCGGCATCGCCAACACCTTTATCGCCGCGGCCGGCCACTCGGTCGGCAATTCGTTGTACGAGCCGGACCTGCTCGACGCCGCCAAGAAAGTGATCGCCGACGCCAAGCGCCGCGGCGCCGAGGTGCCGATGCCGATCGACGTCGTGGTGGCCCCGGAGTTCTCCGCGCACGCGCCTGCCACGGTGAAGCCGGTAGACCAGGTCAAGGACGGCGAGATGATTCTCGACATCGGCCCTGCGACCGCGACGCTTTACGCCGAGCTGATCGCCAAGGCCGGCACCGTCGTGTGGAACGGCCCGGTCGGCGTGTTCGAGTTCGATGCCTTCGGCAAGGGCACAGAAACCCTGGCCCGCGCCGTCGCCGCATCCAGCGCGTTCTCCATCGCCGGCGGTGGCGACACGCTGGCGGCCGTGGAGAAATACGGCATCGAGAAAGACGTCTCCTACATTTCCACCGGCGGCGGTGCCTTTCTTGAGTTCCTCGAGGGCAAGGAGCTGCCAGCTGTCACCGCGCTCAAAGCCCGCGCGGCGAAGTGAGTCGGGTGTCGATGCTCTGTCTGTTTGATCTCGACGGCACCCTGATCGACTCCGAGGAAGGCATCGTCGCCTGCGTGCGACATGCCTTTGCACAACTGGGCGTACCTGCACCGGCCGAACTGCGTCACTGGATCGGCCCGCCGCTGCGCCACAGCTTCGCTCCCCTGCTGGATCACGATCCCGTACGCGTCGAGGCGGCGGTGGAGCACTACCACCAGCGCTTCCACGCCATCGGCTGGCGCGAACACACGGTGTACCCGGGCATCGAGGCCATGATTAACCGACTTCACGAGGCCGGTCACGAGCTGGCGGTGGTGACCAGCAAGCCGCATCGGCATGCAGCACCCATTATCGACGAGCTTCCGTTCGGCTCGGCTTTCACCCGCTTGTACGGCCCCGACCCGAGCAGCCCGCACAGCGAGAAGGCATCGATGATTGCCGCCGCGCTGGCCGACTTCGGCACGGTCCCCGAGAGCGCCGTGATGATTGGCGACCGGCATTTCGATATCGATGGCGCGGTGGCCAACCGTGTGCGCGGTTTCGGTGTGTTATGGGGATTCGGCAGTCGCGAGGAACTGGAGCAGGCCGGTGCGCATGCGCTGGCGAGCGATCCCGAGCATTTGGGTGACTTGCTGTTGGCTTAGCGGGTTGGCGTAGCGCGGATTGCACACAGGGTGCGCTCCTACAACAAAAAACGCCGCGATTACTCGCGGCGTTTTTTTGTTTCGAAACTGCAGCAATTAGCGAATCGTGCGCTTTACGGCATCCACCACGTGGGCCACGGTGAAACCGAAGTGCTCGAACAGCTGCGGCGCCGGCGCGGAAGCACCGAAGGTGGTCATGCCGACCACTTCGCCGTCCAGGCCGACGTATTTGCTCCAGAAGTCAGCCGTGGCTGCTTCCACCGCCACACGTGCACGGCACCAGCCCGGCAGCACGCCTTCGCGATATTCCAGCGGCTGCGCATCGAACACCTCGGTGCACGGCATCGACACCACGCGCACTGGCACATTCTGCTGCGCCAGCGTGCGGGCCGCCTCCATCGCGAGCTCCACTTCGGAGCCAGTGGCGATCAGGATGGCCTTGAACTTGGTGTCCTGCGGATCGGACAGCACGTAAGCGCCGCGCGCGATGTCGGCAACCTGCTGCTCAGTGCGGTGCTGATGCCTGAGGTTCTGGCGCGAGAACACCAGACAGGCCGGCGCACCCTTGCGCTCGATAGCAAGCTTCCACGACATCGCCGATTCCACCGCGTCACATGGACGCCACACCTGGTTGTTCGGGATGTAACGCAGGCTGGCGAGGTGCTCCACCGGCTGATGGGTCGGGCCGTCTTCGCCCAGGCCAATCGAGTCGTGGGTGTAAACGTGGATCACATGCGCCGGAATCAGCGCGCTCATGCGCACTGCGTTGCGGGCGTAATCGGAAAACACCAGGAAGGTGGCGTCGTACGGAATGAAGCCGCCATGCAGCGCCACGCCATTGGCGATCGCACTCATGCCGAACTCGCGCACGCCGTAGTAGACGTAGTTGCCCTTGCCATCGGCGCTGTTGCCGTTGGCGGCGTCTAGGCTGCCCTTCCACTTGGTGAGGTTGGAGCCAGCAAGGTCGGCCGAACCACCGATCAGTTCCGGCAGCAGCGGGCCAAACGCATCAAGCGTCATCTGCGAGGCCTTGCGGGTGGCGACATCCGGGCCTTCCGCCTGCAGCTTCGCCACATAGGCCTGCGACTTGGCGGCCCAATCGGCGGGCAGCTCACCGGCGAGACGGCGCTTGAACTCAGCCGCCAGCTCCGGATTCGCGGCCGCGTAAGCGGCGAAAACGGCATTCCAATCCTGCTCGCGCTTGACGCCAGCGGCCTTGTGATCCCAGCCCGCATAGATCTCGGCCGGAATCTCGAACGGCGCGTAACGCCAGTCCAGCTCGTCGCGGGCAGCGGCGATCTCGTCCTTGCCCAGCGGCGCGCCGTGGCTCTCCTCCTTGCCCTGCTTGTGAGGCGCACCAAAGCCGATGATGGTCTTGGCGCAGATCAGCGTGGGCTTGGCGGACTGCGCAGTCGCTTGCGCAATGGCCTTTTTGATGGCCTCGGCATCGTGGCCGTCCACGCCACGAATCACGTTCCAGCCATAGGCTTCGAAACGTTCCGGGGTGTTGTCGGTGAACCAGCCATGCACCTCGCCGTCGATCGAAATGCCGTTGTCGTCGTAAATCGCGACCAGCTTGCCGAGGCCCCAGGTGCCGGCCAGCGAAGCGACTTCATGCGAGATGCCTTCCATCAGGCAGCCGTCGCCCAGGAACACATACGTGTTGTGGTCGACGATCGTGTGGCCCGGACGGTTGAAGTGGGCGGCAAGTACCTTCTCGGCCAGCGCGAAACCGACCGCATTGGCGAGACCCTGGCCCAGCGGACCAGTGGTGGTTTCCACGCCAGGGGTTTCGCTGGCTTCCGGATGACCGGCGGTCTTGGAGTGCAGCTGGCGGAAGCGCTTCAGCTGGTCCATCGGCAGGTCGTAGCCGGTCAGATGCAGCAAAGCGTACTGCAGCATCGAACCGTGGCCATTCGACAGCACAAAACGGTCGCGGTTGAACCACTTCGGGTTCGCCGGGTTGTGGCGGAGAAAATCGTTCCACAGCACTTCGGCGATATCGGCCATGCCCATGGGCATGCCGGGATGGCCGGACTTGGCCGCCTCAACGGCGTCCATGGCAAGGGCGCGGACGGCGTTGGCAAGGACGCGGCGGGTGGTCATCAGGGGGTTCTCCGGGGCGGGCGGCGGCGAAAAACGGGCATTGTCGCCGATCTACCACGCGCTGTCGCCCGAAGAAACGAACTTAACTCGGCCTTAATACTTCACCCCCGAGTACTGAAACCCTTCAGGCCTGCATCGTTCTAATTCCCGTATGGCTGGGATGGCCATACCGACCGCGATGCCTCTCTCCCCTTCCCTTGGCACGCGGTTCGCCCCCAAATCAAAGAGGAGTATTCCCGTGAAGAAGTCTCTACTTGCCCTAGCTTTGTCCGCCACCGCCTTGGTGGCATTGCCCGCTTTCGCCCAGGACGGCTCGGCCGCTCCGGCCAGCGGCAACTATCTGCCCAGCCAGCCGGTGGGCAGCGGTAACTGGTTTGTCGATCTCAACGTCGGCCGCACCAACGGTAACGGCAACAGCGGTTTTGGCAGCAACGGCGGCAGCTTCAACTTTCTGCACGGCGAAAAAGGCCGTCGCACCGGTTACGGCCTGACTGGCGGTTACCGCTGGAAGGTCGGCCAGGATCTGGGTCTGGGTGTGGAAATGGGTTACACCGACCTGGGCAACTTCCGCGTCAAGAACGCCTTCAATTCGCAGGATGTGAACCAGCGCACCACCACCAATGCCCTGCGCGGCTGGCTGGTCGGCGTGAATGGCCGCATCAATCTGATGCCGCAGTGGTACCTCGGCGCGCGTGGCGGTTACTTCCACGGCAATGACAACCACAACAACTACAACAACAGCCTGGGCCAGAATCTGGGCCTGAGCAGCGGCGGCAACTCAGGCCGCGGCGGCTGGTATGCCGGCATCGGCACCGGCTGGGACATCAACGAGCACTTCGGCGTCGGTGTGCATTACGACTACTTCAAGGTCAGCACCGGCAAGATCAAGGACAACGCCACCGGCGTTGAAACCAGCGATCTGAAGCGCTCCACCGGCATCGTGTCGCTGAGCGGCGAGTACCGTTTCTGATCCTTCAGCGGTAGCTAGCCATGCCATGGAAACGGGCGCCCAGGCGCCCGTTTTCTTTTGGAATCATAAACCTGCCATAAAACTTAATACCAACTTAATTCTGTACTAATCAGTATTGAATCTTCTTGTGTGGCCCCTATCTAACGTTTTGTGCAGCCCATAGCCCCATTGGCGCACGCGGCGTCGAGCCCTTTCCCCAACGGCCGGCGACCGACCCAAGTCAAAAACAGGAGACTCTCCATGAAGAAGACACTACTCGCCCTCGCTTTCGCTACTGCCGGCCTGATGGCTGTCCCTGCCGCCTTCGCGCAGAACGCCCCCAGCGACAACGGCGGCTTTTTCATCAATGGCAACGTCGGTCGCACCTCGATCAACAAGGGTCCGTACGACGACCATGACACCGGCTACGCCCTCAACGGCGGCTATCGCTGGTCGCTGGCGCCGAACTTCGCGCTGGGTGCCGAGGTGGGCTACAACGATCTGGGCAACATCCATCCGAAGAACCTCTTCAACAGCAACCCGGTGGTCGATCGCGGCAAGAGCCAGCTGCACGGCTGGACCGCCGGCGCCAACGCTCGCTTCAACATCGACCAGAACTGGTACATCAGCGGTCGCGGCGGCGTGTACAGCTGGAAGGGTCACGGCTTGAGCAATGACGTCAACCCGGTCCGCAAGAGCCTGGACGACACCAGCTGGTACGCCGGCGCGGGCTTCGGCTACAACTTCAGCAACAACGTCAGCGTCGGTCTGAACTACGACTACTTTGACGCCAAGAAGGACAAGGTGGATCTGAGCACCGACATGGTGTCGGTCAGCGCGGAATACCGCTTCTGAGTAAGGCAAGTCGCTCGCGCTTGTGAACCCGCAAGCAGTCGAGTGTAGGAGCGAGAGGGCGCCGCAAGGCGCCCTCTTTTTGATTCGGTCAAAAGAAAAAGGCGCCGTTATGGCGCCTTTTTCTTGCAACGATCGAGTGAAGCGGCCGGATCAGCCGTTCCACTGACCCAGCGCAGCCAGGCCATTGTCCTTGGCGCGCGCGGCAACGGTCTTCTGGGCGTCCGAGTAGTTCGCCTTCATATCCTTGGCCCACAGCTTCAGCGCGGCCTGCTGCATGGCGCGGCCGTAGGAGAACGACAGCGGCCACGGATGCGGGCCCATGCGGTTCATGGCGTTGAGGTGGGCTGTGGACTGCTCGTCGGTCTGGCCACCGGAGAGGAACACGATGCCCGGCAGGGTCGCCGGCACGGTGGTCTTCAGCACGCGCACGGTGGCGTCGGCGACTTCCTCGACCTCGGCCTGCTCTTCAGCATCCTTGCCCGGAATGACCATGCTGACCTTCAGGATGGTGCCTTCCAGCATCACGTTCTGCTCGTACAGCGCATTGAACAGGCTACGCAGCACAGCCTCGTGCACTTCGTAGCTGACTTCGATGCTGTGGTCACCGTCCATGATCACTTCCGGCTCGACCATCGGCACCAGGCCGGCTTCCTGGCACAGCGCGGCGTAACGGGCCAGCGCGTGGCAATTGGCCTCGATGGCGGTGGAGCTCGGGTTGTCTTCGCTGATGTTGATCACTGCGCGCCACTTGGCGAACTGTGCGCCGAGCTTGGCGTATTCCTGCAGGCGCTCACGCAGGCCGTCCAGGCCCTCGGTGACCACGTCGCCCGGGAAGCCGGCGAGCGGCTGCGGACCCTTGTCGACCTTGATGCCCGGGATGATGCCGAGCTTCTTCATCAGCTGGGTGAAGGGCACGCCGTCCTTGGTGGACTGGCGGATGGTTTCGTCATAGAGGATGGCACCGGAGATGTGATCGTTGAGGCCCGGCGTGGTGAGCAGCAGCTCACGGTAGGCGCGGCGGTTCTCTTCGGTGTTTTCGATGCCGACGGCCTCGAAACGCTTCTTGATGGTGTTGGTC
The DNA here is from genome assembly GCF_900114495.1 of Dyella sp. OK004. Lineage (GTDB taxonomy): Bacteria > Pseudomonadota > Gammaproteobacteria > Xanthomonadales > Rhodanobacteraceae > Dyella_D. The sequence goes on from NZ_FOZI01000002.1 coordinate 1,131,125, forward strand.
GACTCGTCGATGGCAATGATGCCCTTGCCAGGTGCGACCATCGCCAGGGCGATGCTTTCGAGATCTTCGATGCTCATGACGACTCCGTAAAACTGAGGGGGCGGCGGCTGCCGCGCGCTATGTGGAAGCCTCCCCGTTGCCGGGTCTGGCAGGTTCAAAGAGCGCGATTATAGCCGGGACGGCGGCGGGGTTGTCCCGCCGCCCGGTCCGGCCCCCTCGGGAGACGATTCAGCCCTGGCTATAGCCCGGCAGCTGGCAGGCGGCGATCAGCTTGGCTTTTTCCGCCGCATCCGCCGGCATATTGAAGGGCACCACGTAGTAGGTCGCGACCGGTTCCTTGTTCTTGTTGGTCAGCGACTGGCCGTACTGGAAACGGCTGACGATGCCCTGGGCAACCGGACCGAGGTCGCTTTGGGGAGCCACTTTGCGCACCGCGACATCCTGGGTCTTCCCGTCGCTGCCGATCATGTAGCTGACCGCCACACACCCCGGCTTGTCCAGGTTGTTGCCGCTATTGGGAATGTCCGCGTCGACCTTGGTGTTGAGCAGGATCCAATAGGATGACAGGTGTTCCGGCCCCACCATGCGCGCCTGCGACTGCGCCAGTACGGGCATGGCTACCGCCGTGACCAGCGCCAGGCAAAGACCTTGAATCACGGGACGAAGAAACAGGTTCATGGGCAAACTCCTTTGCGGGCAGGTGGGGACGCGATGGCAGTTTATCCCTGAGACGCACCAGCGGCGCATCGCGGCATGCCGGCATAACGAGGCTCGTCAGCCGGCGTTGCGGTCACCGATCACAGGTCCTGCAAGCTCTCCACCACGCCGTCCGCGCCCACCGAGAGCAGCTTCAACGTGTTGGTGCCGCCGCCACGGCCGATGTGGTCGCCATGGGTCATTACCACCCGGTCACCTTCGCTCAACTTACCTTGGCTAAACAGCAGACGGACCGCCTCGCGAGCCGATGCCGCCGGGGTCAGGTCTTTGGCGTGGGTGAACTCCACCGGCAGCACATCGCGCAACATCAACATGCGGCGGCGCGCATCGGAGAACGGCGACAGCGCATAAATCGGCACTGCACTCCGATAGCGCGACAACCACTGCGCCGTGGCGCCGGATTCAGTCAACGCGATAATGGCCCGCACACCGAGCTGGCTCGCCAGCAACATCGCAGCAAGGGCGATAGCCTGGTCTGTACGGTCCAGCCGATGACCGGCCGTCGCCAGATCTTCCTTCGGCTCGAACTGCCGCTCGGCGCCCAGGCAGATGCGGCGCAACGCCGCCACCGCTTTGTCCGGATGCGCACCGGCCGCCGACTCCTCCGACAACATCACCGCATCCGTGCCGTCGATCACCGCATTGGCGACATCGAGCACTTCCGCACGGGTCGGGATCGGCGAACGCACCATCGACTGCAGCATCTGCGTCGCGGTGATCACCGCGCGGTTGCGCTGCACCGACTCGCGGATGATTTTTTTCTGCAGGCCCGGCAGCTCGGCATCGCCGATCTCCACGCCCAGATCGCCGCGCGCCACCATCACCACGTCGGAGGCATCGATGATCTCCCCCAGCACCGGAATCGCGTCGGCGCGCTCGATCTTGGCGACCAGCGCCGCATTACCGCCGGCTTCATGCAGCAGGCGGCGCGCCTGATCCATATCGGCCGCGGAGCGCACGAACGACACCGCCAGAAAGTCGGCCCCAATCTCTGCCGCCAGCTTGATATCCGCCTTGTCCTTGTCCGACAGCGCCGAGACCGAGAGACCGCCGCCCTGGCGATTGAGACCCTTGCGATCCGATAGCTTGCCGGCAACCAGCACACGGCAACGCACTTCCGCTCCCACCACGCTTTCCACGGTGAGCGCGACCAGACCATCGTCCAGCAGCAGCACATCACCTGCGGCCACATCCTTCGGCAGGTCGTGATAGCTCACACCGACACGGGTGGCGTCACCCAAGGGTGCGTTCGGGCTGCAATCGAGCACAAAACTGTCGCCGACGCGAAGCTCCACCGGTCCGTTGGCGAATTTCTCCACACGGATCTTTGGCCCCTGCAGATCAGCGAGCACGCCGACTTCGCAACCGGCTTTTTCGGCGGCGATGCGCACGGCGGCGGCACGGGCGCGATGGTCGTCCGGCTGTCCATGCGACAGGTTGAGGCGAACCACATTCACGCCTTCGGCGATGATTTTCTCGAGCATGCCCGGCACATCGGTGGCGGGGCCGAGGGTGGCAACAATCTTGGTGCGGCGCAGCGGATTTTCAGTAGTCATCATTCGAGGCTAGCAGAACTATCCGGTTGCGCCAGAGGGGTTTCCGCATGCTTTTTTTCGTCCCCGTGCGGCCCGCCTCCGACCCATGTCGATACGTCTACCACTTCAGCAAACTGGTATTACCAGTCGACAATGGCATTAGCACCGGACGGGAAGACTGGTATGGCGTATGGACATCGAAATGGCCAAATGCGAACGCCGTTCCCATGCCCTCAAAAGACCCTCGACAAAGATGTCGACAGGAGCCGTGCATAGACTCTCAAAGCCATCGCGAAGGGCCGCAAATAACCCAACAAAAGAATTTTGCATTGCACCAAATTCCGCCGCGAAACGCCCACTCCCCAGATCGCCCACCACGCATCATGCGAAGAATCAGCACCACAGCGACGGATTGAGCTGCCCCGCCAACCCCATGGATACTGCCCGGCAAACGGAACGCCCCGTCCAAGGAAGGAAACCGCATGACGCTCGCCGCACGACTACCGGCCACCCTGCTTCTCATGCTCGCCGGCACCAGCGCCTATGCACAGGCCGCGCCGAACGCCGCCAGGACATCTTCACCACCACCCATCGCCGACTTCATCCGGCCAGCTGACTTCTCCGACGTCACCCTATCGCCCGACGGCAAGTACCTCGCGGCGATCGTGCCGATGAGCGACAAGCCGCACGAGAACCTGCTCGCCGTGCTGGACGGCAAGACCGCAAAGATCGTGCGCGTGCTGCACTCCGGCCGCGAAGCCTTGATCGACAGCTATCAATGGGTCGGCGACAACCGTCTGGTTGCTTCCATGGCCGTGAAGCACGACGGCCTGGATACGCCCTGGTTGACCGGGGAATTGTTCGCCATCGATCCGGACGGCACACACCAGGTCAATCTGTTCGGCTATCGCGCCGGCACCGACAACACCGGCACCCATATCGCCACACGGGAAAGCCGCTACGCCTTTGCCGAGCCGATCGGCAGCGAACCCGTCGGCGAGAACCAGATCCTGATCGCCGTCAACGACTACACCCGCGCAGCCGAAGGCAACTTCACCGAGATCGAGCGCCTCAATGTACGCACCGGGCGCACCGCGCGCGTGGGCGTCTCGCCCGCGCGCAACGCCAGCCTTGTCGCCGATCACGCGGGCCAGGTGCGTGCCGCCTACGCCAACAACAATGCAACCGGCGAAACGCTGTGGCTGCGCGCCAACAATGACGCTGCGTGGGAGCTGGCCAACGAGCCCGTCAAATCCGGCGTGGACATCCATCCGGTGGGCTTCAATCGCGACAACAGCAAACTCTATGTGTACGTATCGCAGGGCGACCGTCCCGATGCGATCGAGCTGATGGATGTAGCCACCCGCCAGCGCACACCGTTGTTCCAGGGGCAATTCGCCGATCCGGGCAAGCTGCTGCCCACCGCCGACGGCAAGGACTACTACGCCGTCATCAGCCAGGATGGCAAACGCGCACTGCACTACTTCGACGAAAGCAGCCAGGAAGCACGCCTCAGTAAGGCCCTCGCCGTCAACTTCCCCGACCAGCTGGCGTATTTCTCCAGCTTCACCCAAGACGGCAAGCACGCCATCGTCCACGTCACCAGCGACCGCAATCCCGGCGACTTCTATCTGTTCGACCTGGATAGCCGCGAGGCGCACTACCTAGTGAGTGCCGAGCGCTGGATCGACCCGCAACACATGCGGCCCATGCTGCCGATCGAACTCAAAGCCCGCGACGGCCTCGTCCTGCACGGTTTCCTGACCCAGCCTGCGGGCAGCCAGTCGCATCCGCTGATCGTGCTACCGCATGGCGGTCCGCACGGCATCGCCGACGCTTGGGGTTATGACCGCGAAGCGCAGCTGTTCGCCAGCCGCGGCTACTCGGTGCTGCAGATCAACTATCGCGGCTCCGGCGGTTACGGCCTGTACTTCCAGCAGAGTGGCTACAAGCAATGGGGCCTGAGCATGCAGGACGACCTGACTGACGCCACCGACTGGGCCATCAAGCAGGGCTACGCCGATCCGAAGCGCATCTGCATCTACGGCGCCAGCTACGGCGGCTATGCCGCACTCGAGGGTGCCGTACGCGAGCCAGACCTCTACCAATGCGCCATCGGCTATGCCGGCGTCTACGACCTGCGCGTGCAGCTGGACAAAAGCGACACACAACGCACCGACCGAGGCACGGCGTATCTGAAAGTCGCGCTAGGCGAGGATCGTGACGACCTGCTGCGGCGCTCGCCACTGAGCGGCACGGAGCGGATCAAGGCCGACCTGCTCCTGCTGCACGGCAAGGATGACCAGCGCGTGCCGTTCAAGAATTTCCAGGAATTCACTGCCGCACTGGACCGTCAGGGCAAACGCTACGACAAGCTGGTCGAGCCACTGGAAGGCCACGGCTTCTTCCTGCCCGAGCACCGGCAGGAGGCGTATCAGAAGATGCTCGACTTCCTGCAGCGGAACATCGGCAACGCTGCGGCCCGTTGAGCCATGCAACGGCGCCGCTTTCGCGACGCCCTTCACAACTTATTTGCCAGTCAACGCCAGGTTGAGCACTTCGGCCAGGCGCCGCCCGGCTTCGCGCAGCCGCAGTTCGGCCACGGGCAATTCCTCGTCCACATAAGCCTGTTCAATCTTGTGCCCGTCCGGATAGATGTCGCGGGTCGCGGCACAGGAATCCTCGGCCCATTGCGCATAGTTGTTGTCCAGCGGTGCGATCGGCGGCGGCAGCGGCGCGGGGCCGCGCGCGTCCAGCTCCTTCGCATAGGGCTGCCATTCCAGCCCCTTGGTGCCGAGTAGGCCCGAGTCCCACACGCTATGCAGGTTGGTGCCCTTGCCGTTGAACTGCACCTGATAGGCGTTGCCACCCTTGTCGTCGCGATAACCGGCATGCAGCGGCTGGTGCACATCGCCCACAAAATGCACCACGAACTTCAACGCCTGCAGGCGCGCTTCATCCGGCTGGCTGCGGTCTTCCAGCACCTGCACGTAATGGTCGAGGCCCGCGACGATGCACATGCCATCGCGGCAATCACGCGGCGGCGTGTAATCGCAGGCCTCGCTGCGGAAATTGATGTAGTGCAGCCCGCGCGTCTGATCCCATAGCGCCTGCTGCGCCGGATCGTTACGCACATCGTCGGCCCAGCTGGCGATGTCGGCCAGCGACTTGGTGTGCTCCGGCGCCAGCAGCCGCTCGACCTCGGCCTCGGCCGAAGGACTCAGATGCCGCTGCGCCAGCTCGCCAATGATGGCGTGACCCTGTCGCCCCCAGGCGTGGACGGAAGGGGCGATGACCAAAGTGACCAGCAGGCTGGCAAGCACGCGTCGCGTCGGGAACATGGGCGTCATGGGTCCTGGAAAAACGGCCGTGGAGTGTGCCACAGCCATACGACAGTTCACGCTCAGCCAGTTGCCGCCTTGTGCAGCAAGGTCCCAGTGCCGTCGCGCACACTCACATCCACCGGCACACCCTGCCGCACGCTTTCGGTGACGATGCAGAAATCCTCAAACTGGGCCAGCGCGCGATCTAGATGGGACAGGTCGGTCTCCACATTCGACAAGCTCAGCTCCACCGCGATGCGCACGACCCGCCAGCGCCCTTTCTCATTGCGCTCCAGGGTGGCCCGCGCATGCGCGCTCAGGCTGCCGGGCTGGTTCTTGTATTTGCGCAAGGCAAACAACAGGCTGGCCGACAAGCAGTTGGCCACCGCAGCAGCCAGCATGCGCGAAGGGTTGGGGCCAGCCTCGCGGCCCAGCGGCGGGGTCTCGTCGGTGAGCAGGTCGGGGATGGCGGTGTCGTCGAAACGGACCCGGAACTCATAGTCCGTCACCTGTTCCAGCGTGATATCGATGACCTGCTGCTCGTCGCTCATGACCTGGCTCCACGGGTAGGGTGCTGCTGTATGTATCCGGCGAGCCTACCCCACCTGTCGGCGCCATGAACCGTGCCGGATGAGATGGGCCCCGTGTTCCGGCTAAAATGCCCGCTTTGGCGGCCGGGTCCCGGCTGCTGCTGCCCGTCATCACACCGGAGGACGCTGTCTCATGGCCATCAAGGTCGCCATCAATGGTTACGGTCGCATCGGCCGCAATGTTCTGCGCGCGCTGTACGAATCCGGCCGCACCAACGAGTTCCAGATCGTTGCGGTCAACGACCTCGGCGACGCCGAGACCAACGCCCACCTCACCCAGTACGACACCGCCCACGGCAAATTCCCGGGTACCGTGTCGGTGGACGGCGGCGATCTGATCGTCAACGGCGACCGCATCAAGGTCTGCGCCGAGCGCGACCCGTCGAAGCTGCCGTGGAAAGATCTGGGTGTGGACGTGGTGCTGGAATGCACCGGCTTCTTCACCTCCAAGGCCAAGGCCAGCGCACACATCGCCGCCGGCGCCAAGAAGGTGGTGATCTCCGCCCCCGGTGACAAAGATGTGGACGGCACCTTCGTCTACGGCGTGAACCACGACAAGCTCACCGCCGCGCATCAAGTGATCTCCAACGCCTCCTGCACCACCAACGGCCTCGCGCCGCTGGCCAAGGTGCTGCACGAGAAGATCGGCATCGTGCACGGCCTGATGACCACCATCCACGCCTACACCAACGACCAGGTGCTGACGGACGTCTATCATCCCGACCTGCGCCGCGCCCGTTCGGCCACCATGAGCCAGATCCCAACCAAGACCGGTGCCGCCGCCGCGGTGGGCCTGGTGCTGCCGGAACTCAATGGCAGGCTGGACGGTTTCTCCATGCGCGTGCCGACTATCAATGTATCGGTGGTTGATCTCTCCTTCGTCGCCGCCCGTGCGACCACCAAGGAAGAAATCGACGCCGCCATCAACGAAGCCGCCAACGGCGCGCTGAAGGGCATCCTCGCGGTGAACACCAAGCCGCTGGTGTCGATCGACTTCAACCACAACCCGGCCTCCTCCACCTACGACGCCACCCAGACCCGCGTCATGGGCGGCACGCTGGTGAAGGTGCTGAGCTGGTACGACAACGAGTGGGGTTTCTCCAACCGCATGCTCGACATCACCAAGGCGCTGATGGCGGCGAAGTAAGCCCTCCATCACGCACAACAAAAAAGGCCGGGCGTTTGCCCGGCCTTTTTTGTTTCCTGAAAGAGCGCACAGGGTGCGCTCTTTCATTAGATCTGCGGATCAGCCCAGCGCCTTCAGCGCCGCATCGTAGTTCGGCTCATTGGCGATCTCGCCGACCATTTCCGCATGCACCACCTGGTCGTTCGCGTCCAGCACCACCACCGCGCGCGCAGCCAGGCCGGCGAGCGGGCCGGAAGCAATCGCCACACCGTAGTTCTGCAGGAACTCATGGCCACGCAAGGTGGACAGGGTCACCACATTGTCCAGACCTTCCGCGCCGCAGAAACGTGCCTGCGCAAACGGCAAGTCGGCGGAAATGCACAGCACCACCGCGTTATCGAGCTGACTGGCCTTCTCGTTGAAGCGGCGCACCGAGGTGGCGCAGGTCGGCGTGTCGACGCTGGGGAAGATGTTCAGCACCTTGCGCTTGCCGGCGAACGTGGCCAACGAGACATCGGAGAGATCCTTGGCGACCAGCGAGAACGCCGGAGCCTTTTCGCCGCTGGCCGGGAAATGACCATCGACCTGCACGGGATTGCCTTTAAGGGTGACAGTGGACATGGGAGCCTCTTTGCCTGGATGGGTCACCAAGTAGAACACGCCCACCGCGTTTCCGGCAGGCCTCACTCGGCGATCTTTTCCAGGTTCTTCTCGAACAGATCGGTATCGCGGTCGCTCGTCATTTCATACAGGCTGTAACGCCGGTTCAGACGCGCGCCACCATCGCGCAACAGCGGTTGCCACATGAAGGTGGCGCGACTGGTACTCGAACGCGGCAACAGCAGGTCGAACGGAATCGAGAAGTAGATGCCCTTGTCGAAACTGCCCTCGCCGGTCTGCTTGCCCGATTTATTGGTCAGCGTCGCATAGGCACCCATGCGCACGCCGTTGCTGAACTCGCGCGAGATATCCAGGGTAGCGCCGTAGTCCTTCGCCAGATAGCGACCCACGCTCATGGCCAGGGTCACGTCATGGAAACCGGTATTCACGTACAGCGTCGCGTTGCCCACCACGGTGTGATAGCCCTGCAACGCAAAGTCCTGGCGGAAACCGCGCTGACGCACCCAGTTCATGTCCACGCCCAGCGCCCAGCGCTCGCCATAGGGGCGATACAGCACTTCGCCGCCGGCGCCGGCATACATCGACTCCAGCATGCCCGCATAAGCCATACCGTACAGATCCGGCGCCAGCACATGCGTGCCGGTGATCTGGAAATTCGGCATGGTCACATCGGAGGTGGTCAGGTACTGGCGGATATTGGTGCGCACACGCGGTAGCAAGCTAGGCGCGGTGTAGGTGAACTTGTCGTAGTTGTTGAACAGGTTGACGCTGACCAGTCCGTCCCACCACAGGTTGCGGTTGAAGCGATAGGTGGCACTGCCATTGGCGGTGAACTGATAAAGCACGAACGCATTCGGTCCGCCCAGGCTCTGCTGATAACCCAGCGCCACGCCCGCGTCGAATTTCTTCGGCGGTTTGGTATACAGCGTCTCTTCGGGCTGGATCGCCGGCGGGTTCTGCTCCACGCTGCGACGCATCTCTTGCATATCGATGCGATGATCGAGCAGATCGATAAAGCGCGGCCGGTGCACGCTGTCCTCGACCACGGGCAAGCCATAGTTCTCGCTCGACACCGTGAACCAGTCGATGCTGTTGTCGACGCGATTGTCCAGCACGCGCGCTGCGCGCCCCAGACCACGCGACGGATAGAAGTAGCTGCGCTGCTCGCCGTGGATCACCAGCTCGGAGCCCCGCCGCCCGATGCTGCTGACATCGATGCCGGCGTTGTCGCCCAGCGCGCGGCTCAGTTCATCCCAATCGACCTCGCCCGGCGCTTTGCGCGGGAACGCCGCCGGACCTTCGGCCGGTACCGGTGTGGACGCCACGTCACGCACCGGCTCCGGTGTGGGGTCCAGCGTCTTCTTCGGCTCCGCATGCTGCGCCAGATTGGAATGCAGGCTCAGCGTCGCCATCACCGTGTCGCCGCGCTCGTAGCCGACGGTGACATCCACGTTGCGATTGACCCGATACAGCAAAGCCACATTGACCGGAGAGCGCTGGCGCAGGTTGTCGTTGAGTCCCTGGTGCTTGTAGTTGTTGCCGTCCAGCTCCACCTTCAGGCGAAGCTTGTCCAGCGGTGTCTGGTACTCGATGCCGCCGATAACCGCGGCTGGACCACGGAAGTAGCGCAGCGTATTGAACTCGCCACCCTGCTGATTGGTGTTGCCCGCGCGATTGTCAAAGCCGCTGTACAACCATCCCAGCGGACTCTTGATGTCGCCGCGCGCACCCATGTTGCCCCAGGCCATGCCCAGGGTGAGATCGACCGGTCCGAAGCGCTTGCTGGCGACCACGTATTCGCTGCTGAAGAGGCCGGTGCCGGCGATATCGCGCCCACCCACCGCCACCGCCGGCCACCAGCGCGTCTCGTCCCACAGCCGCACTTTCAGATCGATGGATTTGTCTTTGTAGCTCTGGTGTCCGCTCAATCCCACCGGGCCGTATAGGCGGTTGCTCACCGCGGTATAGCGGAAGGTGCCCTCCATCCACGGCAGCGGCTGCAACGACAAGTTGTAGTGCGTGTACGGATAGGTGCGCGTCGCGACGAAAGCCAGATCGCCCTCATCGGCCATGCGTGCGGTCGGCGTCTGCAGCAGACCGATCTCGCCAAAATCGTTATGGGTATAGCCAGGCGCGTCCTGCGCATGTAGCGCGCCGGCAATGCATTGCGCCAGCAATAAGCTGGCCGGCAGCATCATCCGGCTGCAGGAACGCGAACGGGCGGCGGTCAAGGCGGCACCCCGGCGTTATCGAGCGGCTGGGTGGCCAGAAAGTCCGCCATATCGCGATTAAATTGCGCATCCACCGCGCCCTGGATCACGCGCTTGTCGAGCGGCACATAGACGATCGCACCAGGTGCCAGCGAGATCGGCGCGTCGCGATTCCACAACGCGATGCCCAACTCGAATACCTGGCCGTCGGGCTGGATCGCATACAGCAGATCACGATCGGCCATGAGGGTCGGGCAAGCGGCTACGTAGTCGCGCGGAGCCTTCAAAGCGACATGCGGCACCTCGCATGGTTTGGCGACCGCACCCACCACGCGCACCGTTGCCGGACGCGCGGGATAAACCAACGCATCGCCATCATCGACCGGGAAATTGTCGGCATCGCTCGCCGCCAGCGCCGCGGGGTCCAGCGTGTGTACGATGCGCCGGCCGGTCACCGGCATCGCCTGCAACCCGTCGCGCAAGTTGCCACTGAGCGTGGCCAATGTCGTGTTACCTCCACGCAAGGCCTGATCGCGCACGGCACCCAGTTCGTACAACAGGCCGGCCTGCAGTCTTCGCTGCGGCAACATCAAAGCCTGTTGCGACCAGAGCGCGCCGAGCATGTAGGCGCCTGGATTTACCTGGGCCGCCGTGGTGGCATCCACCAGGCGTTGCGATGAACCGAGTACCTGCACGCCCGGATGACCCACTTCGCCGGTGACCCGGACCGAAGTCGCTGCCTGCGCGATACCGCAGAACGCCAGCAGGCTGACCCACACCATGACCATGCGCGCCGGCCTCATGTTTGCGGCCCTCGATAGGGACGCAACTGGATCAGCTCCAGCGCCTGTCCGGGCGCGGCGTATTGCCGGCTCTTCCAGATAAAACCATCGGCTGGATCGACCCAATACCGGTTCACCACATCGAAGCCGGTTTCCACCGCGCGCAAATGCTCATCGAAGCGGCGCAGGCGATGCACGGTGCCGAGAATATCGACGTTCTCCATCGCCATCGGCTGCAACTGCGCCTGCACATGGATGCCGTAGTGATAGTCCGGCGACCAGTCCATCACGCGCTGATAGGTCACCGGCGCCTGCACATGCTGCAAGCCGCTCGCGAACGGATCACCGTCCAGCTGCATGGCATCCAGATTCCGTGTCAGGCCCAGCGTCTTTACCAGCACACCATGTTTGAGGAACACCGCCTGTCCTTCCGGTCCGTACCAGCCGAGCAGATCGCCCTGCACACTGGCCAGCAGCAGGATCGCCTCACCGCCCGGCGCGGAAACCTGTAATTGGTAATACGGTTCGGCCGCGACCGACTCCGCCGTGGGATGCACACTGGTGCCGCCATGCACCGCCTGCTTCACTGTCTCCAGGCTGCCCATAGACACGTCGGTGCACGCGCTCATCAGGCACAGCACACCGGTCACGACCGCGAGGCGGTACAGGCCCCGCCGCGGCGTCAGCATCATGCACATAGGCATCAATTATTGAGGTTGCTCTTAGCCGAGGCCGCGTTGCTGATCAGCCCCGACAAAGGCAACAGCTGCGAGAGGAAACGGTTCCAGCGCGTCACGCCGGCCGGCCCCACAAAGACCACGTCACCGGGACGCACCGGGAATTGCGAAGCCAGGGCGAACGCCGTCGGCGACTGCGCACTCAACTGATAAATCGTCGCCGGCGTCTTCTCCATATCTTCCACGCCGCGGATCACATACACCGCGTTGCCCTTCGCCGTGACCTCGTTGAGTCCGCCGACGCGGCCAATGGCCTGCGACAGCATCATGTCGCCCGTCTTGAACGGCACCGCTGCGGGGCGCGTGACTTCGCCCAGCACATAGACCTCCTTGCGATCGCCATAGGGCAGGAAGATCTGGTCGCCGGCTTTGAGCCAGATTTCGCCGAGACCATGCGCGCGGCTCAAGGCTTCGAGATCGAGGTGATAGTCATGACCATCGCGTGTCAGTACCAGACCGGAGAGATCCGCCTGATCGGCATTGACCTGCGCCGCACCGATCGCCTGCTCCAGGTTCATCGGCGTCACCGTCACTGGCAGCGGATCGGTTTTCACGAATGCACCGCGCAACGTGATGCGCTGGTTGCCGTAACTGATCACACTCATATCCACCTGCGGCTGCTGTACATACGCCGCAAGCCTGCGCGAGAGTTCAGCGCGCAATTCTTCCACCGTCATGCCGGCGGCCTTGAGCAAACCTACGTAGGGGTAGAACAGAGTGCCGTCCGCGCGCACCAGACGTCCATTCGCACTCGGCTGTTGTTGCGAGCCGGCGGGCGAGGTCAGCTCGGGATGCTCCCACACCGTGATGTAGAGCGAGTCGCCCACGCCGATGCGATAGGGCTCGGGCTTGAAGGTGGACAGCTCAGTCGGCACCGTCGCCGGTGTGGCAGTGCTCTTGTCCATCGCCAGCAACTTCGGCGTGATCGGCACCAATTGATAGCGCGCCCCTTCCAGCGAGCCCTGGCGCGTCAGATCGGTTGAACTCAGATGCTGTCCAGGCGCCCATATGCAGGCATGCAACGCCAGGGCAGCACATGCGATTACCAACGCCTGCCGTTTGTTCATCAGTCGAGCCCTTCGAGATACGCGAACGCCGCTACACGGCGATTGGATCGTCGGCCCCCTACCGATGACGTGAGTGTTACCCGGCCTGCGCGCCGAACCGCGGCAAGCCCATCCGCGTCCACCGGAACACGGTGGGCGCTATCTACCGATCAAACCCTTGATCGAACGATCAGTGCGTTCCGGTGGTACCGCCGGTGCCACCTGTACCGCCCGTGCCACCGGTACCACCGGTACCAGCCACGGCTGCCGCTGCGGCAGCACCAGGACCCGGATGTGCGGCCTTCATGCTGCCGTGCGCCGCGGCCTTGGCACGCGCAGGCGTGGTGATCTGCGCAGGCGTCGCAGGCTTGGCCTGCTGCTTTTCGATAAGTTGATTCACAGTCGTCGGCTGCTGCGGAGCAGTCTGTGCGAATGCCGAACCCGTGATGGCCAATGCAAGTGTGGTGGCGACAAGAATCTTCATGGAGCTTCCTCTTGATCATCGCGTGGAAGTGAGAGACGCCAAACGAGAAACGCCCCGGACTGTAGCGTCACTTGAGAGCGCATGACTGAACCAATACCAACCTGCGTGTGGAAGATTCCACAAGACATTCACTGAGATCGCTTAGAGTTCCCGTTCGCTGTGGAAAGACTTCCATACGCAGTAGTTCATTCGACGCATCAGGACTGTGATGTTGCGCAACCTTTTCAGGTCAGCGCCATCTCCTCCGATCCAACCGAGCGCTGTCACACCCTCTTCGCATAAGTTGGCGACGATGCGTGTCTCGCGCCCGGTTTATTCGATGCCCGCCATCGTCAGGATTGACTCGAGGAAGCGACGAAATGCACGACACAAGAACGATGATCGCCTGCGCCGCGGCACTCTTCACAACGGCAGTCGCGATCGTCGTCCTGCGCCGCCTGGCGGCGCCACTGGGGCTGCTCGACCGGCCCGACGCACGCAAGCAGCACGTCGGCAGCGTGCCGCTTGTAGGCGGCCTGGCGGTCTTCTGCGGCGTCGTAGTCGGCGCCTGGTGGTATGGCGACGCCACACCCTTCAACCGCATCCTGCTGACCACTACGGCGGCACTCACCATCATGGGCGCGCTGGACGATCGGCAAGGTCTCAGCGTACGCGCACGACTGCTCATACAGACCGCCGCCATACTGATCGTGATTGGCAGTACAGACGTCTATATCCGAACGCTCGGCATCATCAACGGCGTTCAGATTCAGCTGGGGCCCATTGGCATTCCACTCACCCTGATCGCCGTCATCGGACTGCTGAACGCGTTCAACATGATGGACGGCATCGACGGCCTTGCCGGCAGCATGGGCCTGGTCAGCATCGGCACGATCTTCATGTTTCACCATCAAGACATCTCGCCCGGCGTGACCATACTCATCGCCATGCTCGCGGCCGGCATGCTGCCGTATCTCGCCGCCAATCTCGGCTTCTTCGGCCGGAAAATCTTCATGGGCGATGCCGGCAGCATGGCACTCGGCTACCTGTTGGGCTGGACCCTGATCCAGCTCAGCCAGAGCGGCAGCTCCGATCTGCAACCGGTCGACGTGCTGTGGTGCGTGGCCTTGCCCGCGCTCGACACGCTGGCCGTGATGTATCGCCGCATGCGCAACCGCCAGTCGCCGTTCAAGCCCGATCGCGGGCACGTCCATCACATGCTGCTGCAGCTCGGCCTGAGTCCGCGCGTGACCCTGCTGGTGCTGGTGATCGTCGCGATCTGCCTGGCCTTCATCGGCAACATCGTGCATCAGTACGGGCAAGGCGTAAGCCTGGCGATGTTCTGCTCCGTGCTGGTCACCTACATCCTGTTCGCCACCCGACGCTGGCCGATCATCACCGGCCAGGCGGTACAGCAACGCGGTCAGTAAATCCGGGAGACATGCCGAGCTACTTCTTCAACCTCAGCCATCCCATCGCCCAGGCACTGCTGCTGGCAGGCGTGGGCCTGCTATGCGTCATGGCCCGCCGCTACCGCACGGGGCTGTGCGTCATCGCACTGGTGCCAGTGTGGCTCACACTGTGCGCCACGCCAGCTTTTGCCTCGGCGCTACAGCGGACGCTGACAAACCAGTATCCGGCCCAGGCCGCGTCGACCTATCCGTCGGCCGACGCCATCGTCATCCTCGGCGGCGAGCGCGATCCGCAACAGGCGCGGTGGGATGACGAAGATGCCGACGTCGCCGCCAGTCGCGTCGGTTTCGGCTATCTCTTGTTCAAGGCGAAACGCGCTCCCGTGGTTTTACTGTCCGGTGGCGAGGGCGACGCCCTGCGCATGGCAGGCATGCTCGAGCACCAGGGCGTCCCGGTGAATGCACTCCACGTCGAAAGCCGCAGCCGAACCACCTACGAGAACGCGCGCAACTCGGCGGCGATCCTGCGGCAGGGCGAGATACATCGCATTCTTTTGGTGACCTCGGCGGAGCACATGCCGCGCGCTGTCGCCAGTTTTGAAAAGCAGGGGCTCGAGGTGATTCCGGCTCCGGCGATGATGCCGCTGTCGAAGCATCCGGTGCGCGATCTGTGGGCGCCGCGGCGAGCGGTGCTGTGGAATGCGTCGCAGGCGATGCATGAGTACATCGGGCTTTGGGTGTATCGCTTGCGCGGCTGGGCTTGAAGCCCTTCTCTCCTGGGGAGAGGGTTGGGGTGAGGGTTCGGCCTTGTGCCATTCCCTCCTACTTCGTCATTCCGGCGAAGGCCGGAATCCAGTGGCGTTATCGCACGGTTGTCGCGTCTGCGTGCTCTGGCTCGCCTGCGGCGGGCTTCCGAACCGCTGCCGCGGTCCGGGTCACTTTCTCTTTGCTGGCCCAAAGAGAAAGTAACCAAAGAGAAATGGCCTGAAGAGCAGGCGGTGGGCTTGGTAGCTGCGCATCTTCCAGTGTCAGATGTCTGGAGGGCTTTTCTTCCTAGCCTCTTTCCTTTGGATCTGATTAGCGTCGTGTCGGAGCCACGCGCACTTTTCTCCTCCCCCTGCTCGCAGGGGGAGGCCGGGAGGGGGTAAGCCCTTGCGAAAACCTCTCCCGGAACGCTTCCTCAAGTACTCACCCCTCCCCAACCCTCCCCTGCGAGCAGGGGAGGGGGCAAGAGCAAACCCGGCGTCTGACACTGGAAGATGCGCTTCTACGAAGCACGCGACGCTCTTCCGACCATTTCTCTTTGGTTACTTTCTCTTTGGGTCAGCAAAGAGAAAGTGACTCGGGCGCCGGCAGGCGTCCGAAATGCCCGCTGCATAAGCGGCCAGGTCGCGACAACCCATCGATTGTCGCGAACACAAAGAACAACCCTCACGACGACCGCACCCTCCCCTGAAACTCAATCGTCGCTCCATTCGCCACACGCGGAATCCCAGCATCGATCTGGTTGTTGTATTCGAACGAGCGCTCATCCAGCGACATCTGCCCTTTGCTGATGCGCAGATTCTTGCCTGTACTGAGGAAGGCCATCGGCACCGCCTTGCCGGACGCGAGGCGACTGCTTCGACGCACGGCGTTGCCGGAGATGACCACCGTATCGATATGCCGCGCGCTATCCGCCGACTCATCCTCGGAAAAGTTGATGCAGGTGCCGAAGATGTCGACGAAAGTATTGCCCGCGCACACCAGGCCGCTCACACCGAGCACACCGATGGCCCCCATTTGCGGCCGTATCCCGAGAAACGTATTGCCGGTGATCACAGCATTCACGGCGTTGCGGCTGGTGGCCGAAGCGATCGACCCCAGCCGTATCGCATCGCCTCCGGGCCCCGACCCTGGCGGTGATCGTTCAAACGTGCAGCCCATCACCCGCGCACCACTCAAACCTTTCAGCGCAACATCCACGCGCACGGAATTCAGGAAATGGCAATTCACCACCGTCAAGTTGTCCGCCATATCCGCCGTAGTCTTCTGCCGTGTCGAACTGTCGATGCCCCAGAAGCAGTTCTTGAACTGACAGTTCGCCACCATCCAGTCATGGATATTCGATCCGTTCTGATGGCCGTTGAAGAACGTGATGCCGGCGGTATTCACCGTGTCGATATCGATAAAACTGCAACCGCGGATCACCACGTTGCGGTACACGCTCCAGTTGTGATCCGGCTCGAAATCGATGCCTCCCACTGAGCGCGACAGCTTGGCATTGCCGATATTGCGGAACACACAGTTCTCGACCGTCAGCCCATCGCAATCGATCACCGACAACCCGTTGCGATTGTCCTTCACCGCGCCATCGAACAGACAGTTGCGCACCGTCACCCGCTCGTTATGCCGCTCCGTCTGCGACAGCGTGCCAGACCCCACATACATCCCATCGCCACGGAACCCGTAGAACGTCACCTTCTCCACGGTGAGATCGGACGTGGCATTCACCGCCAGCAAGTAGAAAAACTGCGAGTATGCAAACTCACCCACTCGCCCGTTGAGCTTGAAATCGTGCAGATGGATGCCGCGCATATTGTCGGCCACGCTCTTGCTACCGCCATCCTTCACATACGTCGCCAGCATGAACTCACATGCCAGCGAATCATCAAAGGCACGCAACTCACTCGCCTGCCCCTCCCCGTACAACTCCAGTCCCGACTTCAAATTGATCTGCTTGACCGGATAAACCCCCGCCGGAATAAACACCCGACTCGACGTATCAATCGCCTTCTGAATCCCGGCCGTGCAGTCATAACGACTCTTCCCGGCACGAATCGCCGCACGCTCGGCCTCCGGAAGGAAATCGAGCACATTCGCCTGCTTGGTGGAAACTGGCATGAGAGAACCTCTACAGTGGACGGAACACGCTTGTGTAGTGACTACATGACGAACCGATCCCCTGAATCGTCGAGTCTATCCATGTGCGAAGCGGGCGTTTTAATCGCGAGTGAATCAGTAGAGCGTTCGCAAGAAACGGCGCAGATCAGTTAGATAAAACGGTGCTGCAAAGAAATGCTTTTTTAGTTGCGCAGTAGCAGCGCTTTACCGAGCACCCGCCCCTCACCCCAACCCTCTCCCCGAAGGGGAGAGGGAGATGTGGCGCTTCAAGGCAGGACAGACCATCAAGCCGAAGAACACATCCCGACGCCTGACACTGGAAGATGCGTAGCTACAGAGCACACCGCCGCTCTTCAGGCCATTTCTCTTTGGTTACTTTCTCTTTGGGCCAGCAAAGAGAAAGTGACCGGACCGCGGCAGCGGTTCGGAAGCCCGCGGCAGGCGAGCCAGGGCACGCAGACGCGACAACCGTGCGATAACGCCACTGGATTCCGGCCTTCGCCGGAATGACGAAGTAGGAGGGGATTTCGCAAGAGCCGAACTCTCACCCCAGCCCTCTCCCGGAAGGAGACGGAGAAAGCACCGCGCCACCGCGAGACGCATCCACCTTCAAAACAGGCACCGCCACCGGCCCACACAACTCCCGATAAACATCCACCGTCCTCCGCACCACTATCTGCTCATCAAACTCCGCATGCGCCTTCATCCGCGCCGCCTCGCCAAGCCTCCGCGCCAACGCCGGATCATCCTGCAAGCGCCGGATTGCATCGGCCAAGGCGTCGCCATCCCGCACCGGCACCAGCAACCCATCCACCCCATCCGTCACCACCTCACGACAACCCGGCACGTCCGCTGTGATTAGCGGCAGACCACATGCCGCCGCCTCGATCAGCGTCTTCGGCAAGCCCTCGCGATAACTCGGCAGCACCACCACATCGGCCGAGCTCAATAGCCCGACCATATCGTCTACATGTCCGAGCCAGGTCATCAGACCTTCGTTTACCCAGAACTGTACCGTCGATTCGGGAACCGCCGCAGGGTTGCCCGGATCAGGATCGCCCGCCAGAAGAAAATGGATAGCTCTGCCTTCCGTCAGCAATTGCCGTGCGGCCGTGACGTATTCCTGCAATCCCTTGTCCCACAGCAGGCGCGCCGCCAGCAGCACCCGCAACGGGCCAGCAGCACGCACACCGCTACGCTGTGTAAAACGCGCGCAATCCACGCCCGATCCGCGGATCAAACGGATACGCGCTGGATCGATCAGGCCCGCCTTCTCAAACAGCGCAATATCGTCCGAGTTCTGCAGGATCAGACGCGCACTCTCACCATCCAGCGCCAACCGCAGCAAGCCGCGCACGACCGGACGAAGCAGGCGCGCCTTCAGATCGGAGCTGGTGAATACATAGCCCATACCGGCAACCGCATTGACGCGCGCCGGTACGCCGGCCATGCGTGCGGCCAGCGAGCCGTACACCGCGCATTTGATGGTGAAGCCGTGCACCAGCGCCGGCCGCTCGCGGCGCAGCACACGCACCAGGTGTCGTAGTAAGCCTATTTCGCGCAGCGGGTTGAGGCTGCGCCGTTCCATCGGCAATGGCTCCCAGCGCAGGCCAAGCGCCTGCAGCTTTTCGCCGTAGGGTCCAGGCGGCGACAGCAGCAGCAGCTGATGCCCGGCATCGCGCAGGGCCAGTGCGAGCGAACGCCGAAAGTTGTAGAGATACCAGTCGGTATTGGCGAAGAGGACAATTTTCATAGATCCACGCGGGCTGGGGATAGAGACCGTTCTTCATACGAGTTCCCCCTGCTGTGATCGCTCATGCCGGCATCCAGCCACGCCTGGAACATCAATACGTTCCACAGCTGGTGCTGCCAGTTGCGCTTGCCGCTCAGGTGTTCGTTCCAAACGCGCCGGATCGGCTCGGGCCGCAGAAAACCTTCGCGCCGCAGACGTCCTTCGTCGAGCAAGGCTTCCGCCCAGTCGCGCAACGGTCCGCGCAACCAGCTATCGAGCGGAATACCAAAGCCCATCTTGGGCCGCTCGATCAGCTGCTTTGGCACGTGCCGGTACAGCACCTGGCGCAGCAGCCATTTGCCCTGGCCGTGGCGAATCTTCAGATGCAGCGGCATACGCCAGGCGAGTTCCACCACGCGCGGATCGAGCAGTGGCACGCGTGTTTCCAGACTGTTGGCCATCGCCGCGCGATCGACCTTCACCAGGATGTCGTCGGTCATGTAGGCCTGCGCATCCATCGCCATCATCCAGTGCTCGAGTCCATCGGTCTCGGGCCATGCGTGCGAATCAGTCAACAAGGTGACTGGCTCCGTCGCACCGATCACGATGCTTGCCGGATCACTCCATTGACTGGTGAGCTGATGGAAGAACGCCTCGCCGCTGGACAGCGTCAGCACATCGGCCAGCTTCTGCGCCTTGTCACCCGGCGTGGCGAAATGAAGGCGCCGCGGCAGCACCCGGCTGGCACGCGCGAACCAGCGATCCCAGGTGGCCGGCGGCACCGCGCGCAGTGCACCGGCCGCTGCCTGGCGCGCAAAGGGCGGCAGGCGCTGCATGCGCGCCCACACCTTGCGCGCCGACAGATAACGGTTGTAGCCGCCGAACAGTTCGTCGCCGGCATCGCCGCTCAGGGCTACGGTGACATGCTGGCGCGCCATCTGGCTGACCAGGAAAGTGGGAATTTGCGAGCTGTCGGCGAAGGGTTCGCAATAGATCGACGGGAGCCTGGGAATCACCGATAGCGCATCCTCGGGCCGCACGTAGAGTTCGGTGTGCTCAGTGCCGAGGTGCTTCGCCACCGCCTTGGCGTGCACCGCCTCGTCGTAGCCGCCTTCGCCGAAACCGATGGTGAAGGTCTTCACTGCGCGATGGCTGTGCTTCTGCATCAGCGCCACGATGGCGCTGCTGTCCACACCGCCACTGAGGAAGGCACCCAACGGCACGTCGGCCACCATCTGCGACTGCACGCTCGCACCGAGCTGCGCCTCCAGCGCATCGGTCGCCTCCGCGTCGCTGCCGACGAAAGGATTGGCCAACCCGGCATGCACCGCGTCGTTGTACTCCCAGTAAGGCACCGGCCGCGCAATCCGCGGCGCGGCGCCGACGATCTGCAACATATGTCCCGGCCGCAGCTTGTGGATGCCGCGATAGATACTGTGCGGCGCGGGAATGCAGTTATGCCGAAGGAACAGAGCCAGCGCGTCGCGATCAATATCGGCACGGAACGCGTCATGCGCAGCCAGCGCCTTGAGCTCGGAACCGAACAACAACGTGTCGCCCTGCCAGCCGTAGTACAGCGGCTTCTCGCCGAGCCGGTCACGCGCCAGCGACAGCGTGCGCTGCTGGCGGTCCCACAGGGCGATGGCGAACATGCCGATACTCGCCTGCAAGGTCTTCGGCACGCCCCAGGCGGTGAAGCACGCCATCAGGGTTTCGGTGTCGGAGTGCCCACGCCACTCAGGTGCCTTGCCTTCCGCGGTGAGCCGGCCGCGCAGTTCCAGATGGTTGTAGATCTCGCCATTGAACACCGCTACGTAGCGACCGCAGGCGGAGTGCATGGGCTGATGCCCGGCGGGCGACAGATCGAGAATCGACAGGCGCCGTTGCGCCAGCGCCATGCCGGTGTTGTCATCGCACCACTGGCCGCCATCGTCGGGCCCACGGTGCAGTAGCCGCGCCGACATGGCTCTCACCTGCCGCTCCAGTGATTCGCGCGGCGCACCACCCAGTCGCCAGAAGCCTGCGATGCCGCACATCAGCAGCGCTCCGCCAGCCACAACACATCGGCCAGGCGCGGCACTTGCGACGCCAGGCTGTATTCACGCTCGACCCGCTCACGTCCGGCCTGACCCATGCGCGCGCGTTGCCCCGGGTTCTCGATCAGTTGTTGCAAGCTCTCCAGCCAGTCCCGCGCTTCGGCAGCGAGAAACCCGTTGTCACCGTGGCGCACGATGTCCGCATTCACACCGACCGGCGACACCACCACCGGTAGTGCGCAGGCCATGTACTGGATGATCTTGTAGCCGCACTTGCCGCGCTCCCACGGACCGTCGCGCAACGGCATCACGCCGATGTCCATGCGCGCGATCTGGTCGGCCTCGCTGTCTTCGGACCATGGCACCACTTCCACATCGATACCTGCGAGCTGTTCCGCCACCTCCGGTCGCGCGCCGACCAACAGCAGCTTCGCCCTGCCACCGGCGCAGGCCTGCAGCAGCACGTCGCCGATATCCAGCAAATAATGCTCGGTGGCGGGTGAGCCGATCCAGCCGATCACCGGCTGTTCGCGACCGTCGTGACTTACGGTGGCATAGCGCTGCTCATCCACCACGGTCGGGATGATCTCGACACGGTCGGCCCGCGCCTGTTCCGCTCGCGCGGCGAGATACGGATTACCGGCGATCACGCAGGCGGCATGCTCCATCACGCGATCGATCTTGCGGCCGAGGACGCCGCGCACCACCGGGCTCGGCGACAGGTCGTACTTGTGGAACAACGCGTCGTCGTAATCGACCACGTAGGGCCGCGCACTGCGGCCCAGCATCGACTCCAGCCAGTACGGCAGATACGGAAACAGCTCGCCCTCGATCCAGGCCAGATCGTGCCCGTCGCCGCGCAACAGCTCGCTGATGCGCTGGCCGTAGTGCCTCCACGCGCTGTACTTGGCGAACTGCGGATTGCCGCCATACAGCGCCTCCAGATACGCGTCGGGAAACAGTGCTCGTACTTCCACGTCGATCCCTCGCTTCTCTAGTTCGGACAGGTATTGCAGGCTGCGCAGCCGCGTACTCGGACCCAAACGCGAATAACGGGAAAACAAAGTCACCTTGAGTCGCTTCATGCGCTGGCACGCTCCAGCCCCGTCGGGTATTCGACGAACAGCGCCAGTACCGGAATCGTGTACATCCACTGGAACGCAAAGGCTTCGATATACGGATTGGTATTCGAGGCGATGAACGCCGCGACGAAAGCGCAGAACAGGAACTTGTGCTGCGGTGGCAGCTTCCGCACCGCCGCCATGCGCAGCACGCGCACGATGTAGAGCACGAACGGCGCGGCATAGACCACCGCGCCGAGCAGGCCAACGCGGTACACCGTTGCCAGCCACACCAGCTCGTAGCGCCACGGATACTCCTGGCTGCTGACAAAGCTGACGCCGATGCCATGACCGGCGCCAATGCCACCGTTGTCGAGAATGCCTTCGAACAGCGAACCGGCCATCCCCACGCGCGAGCTGCCGCCGCCCGAGCTGATCTTGTCCATAAAGCTGTCGTAGATCACCGACAAGCGGACCGAGGTGTAGCTTTCCAGCAGCACCACCACCAGCGCGACGGCAAACACCGTGGGCAGGCCGACCTTGACCAGACGGGTCAACGGCGTGCGGATACTGCGCTGATAACCGACCGTGCGCGGCGTCAGCCATTGGCCGAGCATCCAGCCCACCGGAATCGCCAGGATCAGCGCTGAGCGGCCCGAGGTGAGCGCGCACACCAGCAACATCGCCAGCACGGTGAGGCGCAGCAGACGGCTCTTGATCAACTCGGGCGAACTGAAGAAACCGCCGGCGAGGAAAATCAGCGAACCATACACATGCATGATCGCCCCGGAGAACCCCTCGTTGAGGTTGACGTTGGCCTGTCCCTTGAAGAAGAACGACACTGCCGCCGCGCCGTAGGTCAGGTACAGATAGAAATACAGGCCCACGCTGATGCAAGCCAGCACGCTGAGCCAGGCGAACCAGTCCACCAGCCGCGCCGAGCCCGGCCAGCGCACCAGGCCGTCGCTGATCACCATCCACAACAGCGGCGACAGGATGTAGATCACCAGCACCTGTGCCGCCGCTACGGGAGGCGCGTCGTTGAGATAGCCCACAGCGATATAGATCACCGTGACCATCGACGAGCACATCAGCAGTGCTAGCAGCCGTTTGAAGCCGCGCCCCAGGCGCAGCCCGGGCAATGCCATCAGCGTGGTGATACCCATCATTGCTGCTGTCGGCACCGGCAGCGAGTTGGGCACCACCACGGTCAGGAACAGCAACAACATCGCGCTGGCGAGAAAACAATGGCGCAGCGTCAGTCGCCGTTCGCTCACTGGTATCGCGGACAGCGGTGCCGACGGCGGCAGCGGTGCGGGTGCGGCGCTCGCGCTCATGCAGTCACCATGTCTGTCAGCCAGCGATCGAGTACACCGGCCTGATGCGTCTTGCTGTAGGCCGCGATGTCACGCTTTGCATCAGCCGCCGGGGTGCTCGACAACGCGCGACCCAGGGCTTCCGCGGCCACACTTTCCGTCAGCAAGGTGTGGCCGCTGCCGGTTTCGGCAAGGATCGCCGAGGCCTCATTCTCGACACCCGAAACACACACCACCTCGGCGCCAGCGGCAAGGTATTCGAACAGCTTGCCGGTGGCGCAGCACACGCGGTTACCAGTCAGCAGCAACAGCTTGTCGCAACGCTTCATCAACTGCAGCGCCAACGCACGCCGCACCGGCTTGATCACACTGACGCCGAAACGCGCTTTGCGGATGGAGTCCAGTTCACCCGGCGTCAATTCACCGACGAACAGCACGTGCTTGGGTCCGGTCTTGCCGTCGAGCGCATTCATCTGCTCGATGAAAGCATCAAGACTCTTCGAGGCCGACCCATCACTGGCACCGATGCGGCCGAAATGGCCGATCAGCAAGGCGCCTTCCGGCACCTGCTGCGAAAGGATCACTGCCGCCTGTTCGCTGTCGTCGGCGCTGGTCCCGACAAAGTCCGCCGGGTCGTAGCCGTTCGGCAGCAAGCCGGTGCGCTTGCCCGGATAGCGCCGCGCAAAATCGTCGACCAAGGCGCGACTCACCGATGTCACCAGTGTCGCCGCCGCCACCACGCGCGCCTCGATCAACGTGCGCACGAATTCGCGCAGGCGGCCAGGATGACCCAAGGGCTCGAACACCAACCCATCGCGGAAGTCCTGCAAACAAGGAAGCCGGTGTCGCGTCGCCAAGCTGGCGGCAGCGATCAAGGCATCGATCGGCGAGTAAGTGCCAATCACCACACAGCGCTCACCTTCCGCCAAGTGCCGGCGACACAGGCGATCCGCTGCGCCCAGCGCGTTGACCAGCCAGGGGCGCGATGCCGAAGCATCGCCACCGGCTAACAGGAACGGTAACGGCCGCACGAAAGCCGACAACAGAGTGAACGCCGATGCCGTAGGCGTGGATTCACTGCCCACGCAATGTCCCGGCAGCGCGATCACTTCCACATCCTGCACATCCTGCGCGACCGGTTGATCTCCGCGCGCAAACACGTACACCCGATACTTGCTGCTATCGAGGTATTTCAGCAGCCCCTTGAAGCGCTGCGCCGCGACATTGCCGGACGCATGATGGGCCGCGAACAGGAACACATTGATCTTCTTCATCACCATCCGTTCCGGGGTTCCCTGCTCAGCTCGACCATTTAAGGCGGCGGCCATGCCATAGCTGAGCGCATGACTGCATCACCAGGGTGAGCGATGGACGGAACAAGGCGATCGACATCAGGCCGATCGCCATCCACAAAGCCATGAACAACCCGCGGTGCTGCTCACCGAACAGCACAAAGCCCACGGACGCCGCGGTCACGGCGCTGGTTGCGCCGTACAACCGCGCGCGCGGCACGACATGCCATACCCGGCACGAGAACTCGGTTCTGACGATCAGGAACAGCAGGAACGACACCGCGGTCGAAATCGCCGCGCCGCCCGCGCCCAGGCGCGGCACCAACAGGTAGTTGCCCACTACGTTGAAAGCCGCTGCCATGAACGAGGCCAGCATCGAGTACATGCTTTTACGCGCCAGGCCAATACCGACCGCCGCGCACTCCGACAATGCATACAGCAGCGGCGGCGCGAGGCTGGCGGCGACGATGTACTGCACGCGGTCGTAGGTGGCCGGCAGTACGTACGAGATCACCCAGGACAACATGCCGGTCAGCACGAAGATCAACACCACTGCCGCCAGCAGATGCTCGGTGACTGCGTCGATCTTCTCTTGCGCGTCGCCCTCGGCCGCCCAGCGATACACCGTGGGTGCCCACACCGTAGTGAAGATGCCGGACACAATGCCCGCCGCCGCAGCAATGCTCGCTGCTACCGAGAAAATGCCCAACTCGGTCAGGCTCGACAGTTGACGCAGGAACAGCCGATCCATCGCCATCAGCGCCCACGAGGCGACACCGCCGAAGATCAGCGGGAAGCCGAACTTCAACAGCAGGCCCAGGTGGCCGCGCCCGATCGATGCCGACAACGCCGGCAACCACGCATGCCGCGTATTCCACGCATACACCAGCATCACCGCCACGATCGAAGCGGTGTACGCATCAAGCAGCATGGCGAAATGGAACTGCGTGGCACGCAGCGCATAGACGCCGACCACCGCGAGGAACAGCGCCTTCGGCAGCACCTGGCTCATCGAGAAGGCAAAGCCTTTCTCTTCCATGCGCAGGATCACCGAGAGGAAGCGCGATACCAGGCTGGCCAAGATCGACAGCGCGGCGACGACGCTCAGCGTGGTGTTGTCGAGTTCAAACAGTGCACGCGACAGCAGTCCCGGCGAAGCCGCCAGCAATACGATCAACAACAGGCTCAGCGCCAGCAGACCCGGCGCGGCGGCGGCTTTCAGCAGCGCCGGCTTGTCGTGGGTTTCGTGGTACTCGCGTGCATAGCTCTGGTCGAGACCGAAGGTGAACAGCACCACGGCGAAGTTGCTCGCCACCTGCAGCATCGAGATGCGGCCGATGTCCTCGGCGCTGAAGAACCAGGCCAGCATCGGCAAGGTGGCAAAGCCGATCAGGGCCGAACCCAGCGGACCCAGCGCGAAGCCGAGAATCTTGCGCTTGTTCATGGGCGCACACCTCCCGGCAGCGCCAACGCCGTCCGGCGGCTGGTGCTCTCGGCAATGACACCTGCATAGACCTGGGTCAGGCGCTCGACCACCGCGCGTTCACCGAAACGAGCGAGGCAGGCGCGGCGGATACCGGCCGCGTCGTAATCGCCGATGCGCTCGCACATCGTTCGCATGGCGTCGGCGAGCGCCTGCTCGTCGCCCACTGGCACCAGCAGGCCATCGTGCGGCGTCACAATGGCATCTGGACCGCCGCAACGTGTCGCTATAACCGGCTTGCCCAGGGCCAGCGCCTCGATGATCGCCACGCCGAAGGTTTCGTACTGGCTGGGATGCACCAGCACCTGTGCGCGCGAAACCTGCTCGGCCACCTGCTCCCGCGTCAGCGCGCCAAGGAATTCGACGCTACCGGCAACACCCAGCGTTTCGGCAAGGCGCTCAAGGCGCGGCCGCTCCGGCCCGTCACCGCCGATGCGCAGCACCACGTCGGGGTTCGCTTCGCGCACGCGGGCAAAGGCTGCGAGCAGGTGGTGAATGCCCTTGTTCTCGGTCAGCACGCCGATGCTGATGAAGGCGAAGTAGCCGTCATCGACCGGCACTTGCAGCAGCCGCTCGGCAAAGGCGCTGTCGACGATGTTGGGCATCGCGTCCCAGCCAGCGGCGCGGCCACCGAAATAACCATCGAGGAAACCGGCAAAGGCCTCGCTCACCGCGAACTTGCGGCGCGCGTCCTCCGCCACCCGGCGCGCGATCCTGATCTGCGCGCGGCTCACCCGGCCGCGCGGATACATCGAACTGTGTTCGGTCAGCACATAGGGTAGCCCTTCACGCCGCCACAGCTCCTGCGCCAACGCACCGCCATAGAGCGCCGAATGCGCATGCACCAGATCCGGCTGGCCAAACTCGTCCACGTGGCGTGCGTACAGCGTCAACCCGTGATGGACCCACCAGCGGGAGGCAGCGCTGTGCAGCAATGGGAAGGTATTGGTGCCATGCAGGCGCAGCACCGGCATGCCCTCGTCGGTTTCCCGCACCACGCCGCGCTTGCCGCCGGCAAGCCCGCGCCAACTCCGCAACGAACTCAGCTGCGGATAGATCACACCCACTTCGCATCCATGCCGGTGCAGGGCCAGCGCCTGCTCGCGGAAGAAGCTGCCGTTGATGTCGCCCGGCGCACTTGGATACCAAGAAGGGATGATCAGTACGTGCACGTCAGCGCTCTCTAATGACCCTGGCCGGAATGCCAGCGATCACCTGATTGCCCGGAAACGATTTGGTGACCACCGAGTTGGCGCCCACGATGGTGTTGGCACCCAGCACCACACCTTCGCGGATATAGACGTTGTCGCCGATCCAGCAGTCGTCGCCGATCACGATGTCGCGCTCGATGTGCCGGATCGGTCCGGCCGCGTTGCGGGTGGGTTTGTCTGCGTCATGGGTGACCGCCTTGATCGACACGTTGTAGCCAATCGCGCAACCGTCGCCGATCACCACGCGCGAACCCGGCCCGCACGACAGATGCGCCTGATTGAGGTAGCTGTGGGCACCGATGCGGAAGTTCTCCCTGGGCCCGATCAACTTGGAACCCATGCCCACACTGGCGTCGGCCGCGATGCCCGGATAACCGCGCAGGCGGCGCGTGTGACTGCGGCGCTGGGCCCAGTCGACCGAACCGCTGATGCATCGGGCGAGCAGATCGAGCATAAGCGCCTACTTCACCGGTACCGCGGCGAGGTTGTGCACGATCCGCCCCACCTGCGCCGTCGCCAGGTAGGGATGCATCGGCAGACTCAACACTTCCTCCGCCGCCGCATCGCCCACCGGCAGCTGCGCCTTCGGGTCGGCCACTGCCGGCTGCCGGTTCAGAGGCAATGGGTAATGCACCACGCTGGGCACGCCGGCCTCTTTCAGGCGCGCCTGCAAGGCCTCGCGGTCTTCCACGCGGATGGTGTATTGCGCGTAGACGCTGACATTGTGTGGCTCGATGTAGGGCGGAGCGTCGATGCCTACACGGGCCAGCAGTCGCGCGTAGTCCGCTGCGACCTGCTGCCGGCGCTGAATTTCTTCCTCGAAGATCTGCAGCTTGGGCAGCAGCACGGCCGCCTGCAGGGTATCCAGGCGACTGTTCACGCCGACGCGCACGTGGTGATAGCGGCGATCCTGCCCATGCCGCGCGATCTGGCGCATGACCGTGGCCAGCTCATCGTCGCTGGTGAAGATCGCGCCGCCATCGCCGTAGCAGCCGAGCGGCTTGCTCGGGAAGAAACTGGTGCAGGCCACCGTGCTGAGGTTGCAGGAGCGTCGGCCTTTGTAGCTGGCGCCAAAACTTTGCGCGGCGTCTTCGATCACCGGAATGCCGTGCCGTTCGGCGATCGCATTGATCGCGTCGAAATCGGCGCACTGGCCGTACAGCGACACCGGCACGATGGCGCGGGTGCGCGGCGTGATGGCCGCTTCGAGCAGGTTCGGATCAAGGTTGTAGGTACGCGGATCGATATCCACGTACACCGGCTTGGCGCCTAG
Source organism: Dyella sp. OK004 (assembly GCF_900114495.1). Classification (GTDB taxonomy): domain Bacteria; phylum Pseudomonadota; class Gammaproteobacteria; order Xanthomonadales; family Rhodanobacteraceae; genus Dyella_D. The sequence continues at coordinate 1,159,974 of NZ_FOZI01000002.1, forward strand.
TAGCGCCGCGGTTTCGGCGGTGGCGATATAGGTAAAGCCCGGCATGATCACTTCATCGCCAGGGCCGATGCCGAGCGCCATCTGTGCGATTTGCAGCGCGTCGGTGCCATTGGCGCAGGTGATGCAATGCGTGGCTCCGGTAAACGCGGCGAGCTGTCGCTCCAGTTCCGCCACTTCCGGACCCAGGATGTATTGGCCGTGTGCCAACACACGCTGGATGCCAGCTTCGATCTGCGGCTTGATCCGCGCCTGCTGGGCCTTGAGGTCGACGAAGTCGATCATGCGGCGGCCTCCGTTTTTTTCTCCACGTGGTCGCCATGCAGCACGTAACGCGCGCCGGTATGCGCACACACCGCGATACCGTCGCCGCTCAGCGGCAGATCCAGCTGTTCGCCGAATTCGCTCATCCATCCGATCTGTCGCGCGGGCACGCCAACCATCAGCGCATAGGCCGGCACGTCTTTGTTGATCACCGCGCCGGCGCCGATAAAGGCGAACTCGCCGATGGTGACGCCGCAGACGATGGTGCAGTTGGCGCCAAGAGTGGCGCCGCGCCGGACCAGGGTGTCGCGGTATTCGTCCTTGCGCTCGATCAGCGAGCGCGGGTTGTAGACATTGGTGAAGACCATGCTTGGGCCGCAGAACACGCCCTCTTCCAACGTCACGTTGTCGTACACCGACACGTTGTTCTGGATCTTGCAGTGGTCGCCGACGCTGACCCGGTTGCCGACGAACACGTTCTGGCCCAGCGACACACCCTTACCGATCCGCGCGCCACCGCAGACGTGGACGAAATGCCATACACGCGAGCCTTCGCCGATCTGGGCGCCGTCATCAACGATGGCACTGGAATGCTGGTAGTAGCTCATGACGGCTCGCTCAGTAAGGGAGTGCTGCGAAGAAACGGGTGGTAGTCGCCGTGCAGGCCGACCGGCTGGGCCTGCCGAATCTCGGACACCGTGGTGATCGCGCAGCGGTTCTCTTCCAGGCCATAGCCGCGGCCGGCAAGGATTTCCTGGTAGCTGCGCGTGTGCAGGTCGGTGAAGCCGCCGGAAAACTCGATCTCCTCGCCATCCACCGTGATCGAGCGGTAGGTACGCTGGCCTGCTGTGCGCTGCGCGTCCGGCACGTCTTCCACGTCCACCGAGAGGAACCAGCGCGCGCGGGCGTGCTCGTATTCCAGGAAACCGGCCGCCTTGGTGTCCGATGCGTGGTGCACCACGTTGCGCTGCAAGTCGCCGAAGATGAAATGCAACATGTCGAAGAAATGCACGCCGATATTAGTGGCGATGCCACCGGACTTCTTGGCATCACCCTTCCACGACTGCAGGTACCAGTGGCCGCGCGAGGTGATATAGGCCAGGTCCACTTCATGCTTGGCCTTGTGCTGGCCACTGCGTACCTTGTCGCGCAGCGCGATGATCGCCGGATGCACGCGCAGCTGCAGGATGGTGTTGACCTTGCGACCGGTGTCCTGTTCGATCTCCTTCAAGCCGTCGATATTCCACGGATTGAGCACCAGCGGCTTCTCGCAGATCGCGTCCGCACCGGAACGCAGGGCGAAGCGCATATGCGAGTCGTGCAGGTAGTTCGGCGAGCAGATCGACACATAGTCGATGCGATGGTTGTGATTAGCCCGGCGCATCTTGTCGACATGCCGGTCGAAGCGCTCAAACTCGGTGAAGAAATCGGCTTCAGGGAAGTGGCTATCGATCACGCCGACTGAATCGTTCGGGTCGTAAGCGGCCACCAGCCGGTGGCCGGTGTCCTTGATCGCCTGCATATGGCGGGGTGCGATGTAGCCGGCGGCGCCGATCAGCGCGAAGTTCTTTATGAGAGTGGTCTTCATGGCATCGGCCTTCATGACAGCGCTCCGTTCGCCACGGCCGCGACGGGTACCTGATAGGAGCGATACCACTCCACGAAGCGGCGCACGCCCTCTTCCACCGAAACTTTCGGCCGGTAGCCCACGGCCTCGATCAGGCTGGAAACGTCAGCCTCGGTGTCCGGCACATCGCCGGCCTGCAAGGGCAGCATCTCCATGATGGCCTTGCGGCCGAGGCATTGCTCCAGCACCTCGATGTACTTCAGCAGTTCCACCGGGCGCTCGTTGCCGATGTTGAAGAGTCGGTACGGCGCCACGCCGCTGCAGGCGGGGTCGGGCACCAGGCTGTCCCAGTGCGCGTCTTTGGCCGGCACCGCATCCAGCGTGCGCAGCACGCCTTCCACGATGTCGTCGATATAAGTGAAGCTGCGCTTGTGCCGCCCGTGGTTGAACACCTTGATCGGCTCGCCCGCCAGGATCGCCTGGGTGAACAGGAACAGCGCCATGTCCGGCCGGCCCCACGGACCGTAGACGGTGAAGAAGCGCAGCCCCGTGCACGGAATGCCGTACAGATGCGCATAGCTGTGCGCCATCTGCTCGTTAGCCTTCTTGGTCGCCGCGTACAAGGTGAGCGGATGCTCGGCCGAGCGATGCTCGGAGAACGGCATGTCGGTATTGGCGCCGTAGACCGAACTGGTGGACGCGAACACCAGATGCTCTACACCGGTCTGACGGCAGCCCTCGAGCACATGCAGGAAGCCGGTGACATTGCTGCTCACATACACATGGGGGTTCTGCGCGGCGTAGCGCACGCCGGCCTGCGCAGCCAGGTGCACCACACGCTGGGGGCGATAGCGTATGAACATCGCGTCCATCGCGTTGCGGTCGGCGAGGTCACCGTAGACATGGGTATAAGCCGCGTGGCCGCTGAAACGGGCCAGGCGCGCGCGCTTCAGTTCAACGTCGTAGTAGTCGTTGAGGTTGTCGAAGCCGATCACCTCATGACCGCGCTCGATCAGTTTGAGGGCGACATGCGAGCCGATGAAGCCGGCCGTTCCGGTAACCAGTACACGCATGCTCACAGCCTCCCGTCCACCGCCTCGCGCGGCAGCACATACTTCACGTCGTACACAATCGACTCCGGTTTGCCGTAGGCGCGGATGCCGTGCCCGCCAAGTGCCTCGAACTCGCGGTGACCCACCGCTACGACAATGGCGTCGTAGTCGCCGTGCTTGGGCTCGCCGAGGGTGGACAGGCCGTACTCATGCTCGGCCTCGGCCGCATCAACCCATGGATCGTGGATATCGATATCTGCGTTGTAGCCGCGCAGCGCATGCACGATGTCGACCACGCGCGTATTGCGCAGGTCCGGGCAGTTCTCCTTGAAGGCAAGGCCGAGCAGCAGCACACGCGCACGCACCGGGTTGATGCCTTTGCGCACCATCAGGCGCACCACCTCGCTGGCGATGTACGGACCCATGCCGTCGTTGGTGCGGCGGCCGGCCAGGATCACATCGGGGTGATGACCGACTTCCTGCGCCTTGTGCGTGAGGTAGTACGGATCGACGCTGATGCAGTGGCCGCCGACCAGGCCGGGACGGAACGGCAGGAAGTTCCACTTGGTACCCGCCGCCTGCAGCACTTCCAGCGTATCGATACCCAGCTTGTTGAACAGCATGGCCAGATCGTTGACCAGGGCGATGTTGAGATCGCGCTGGGTGTTCTCGATCACCTTGGCGGCTTCCGCCACCTTGATGCTGCTGGCCTTATGCGTGCCGGCGGTGATGATGCTGCTGTAGAGAGCATCCACGTAACTTGCCGCTTCCGGTGTCGAGCCGGAGGTGACCTTGAGGATGTTGGTGACGCGATGTTCCTTATCGCCCGGGTTGATCCGTTCCGGGCTGTAGCCGGCAAAGAAATCCTTGTTGAAGCGCAGGCCCGAGACGCGCTCCAGAATCGGCACGCAGATTTCCTCGGTGCAGCCGGGGTAGACCGTGGATTCGTACACCACGATGTCGCCGCGCTTGAGCACGGTGCCCAGGCTCTCGCTGGCCTTGATCAACGGGGTGAGGTCCGGCCGCTTGGCCGTATCGATCGGGGTGGGCACGGTGACGATGTAGACCGTGCTGGAGCGGATGTCTTCCAGCTCCGCGCTGTAACGCAGGCGGGTGGCCGCTTCGAGTTCCTCTGGCTCGACCTCGAGCGTGCTGTCGCGACCCTGGCGCAGCTGATCCACGCGCGAGGCGCGGATGTCGAAACCTACCGTGTCGTACTTCTTGCCGAACTCCACCGCTAACGGCAGGCCGACGTATCCGAGGCCGATGACGGCAATCTTGGCATTGATCACTTGCTGCATCCGATCTTCCAGTGATGGCGGGTCGATGGCTTGCTGCGGGGGCGCGCATCGGACCATGAGTGGGAAGCGTCGCGACTCCGCGATGCATTCGGGCTTTCTAATCTGGCAAGCGTTTCTTTACTGCCCGCTGAAGCGTGACAGCTTGATTCATTCACCTCGTTTATTTTGAGAAGCACATCCTATTTGGACATTTATACGTCCAAACGATAGCTACATAACTTGACAGAAACGTGAAAGACACCGCAAAAAAAGCGCAAAAAGCCACCCAGCGACTCTGTCGAGCCGCTTGTCACACAACGTTTGCACTACTCAGTGCGCCGTCTTGTATTCGTAATAGCCGTACGAGTAGTAGCCACTGCTACGCCGCTCGACAGCGTTAAAAATGGCGCCCTTTATCTCCACGCCGTTCTGCGCAAAACGTTGCCGCGCGAGGGCGATCTCGCGCGCCTGATTCAGACCGAAGCGGATCACCAGCAGGCTGGTGCCAGCCATATGGCCGATGATCGACGCATCCGTTACAGCGAGAATCGGTGGCGTATCGACCAGCACCAGGTCATAAAGCGGCAGCAGTTGCTGAATCACCTCGTTGAAACGCGGATTCATCAACAGCTCGGAAGGATTCGGCGGCACTTTGCCACGCGCTATGTAGTGCAGGTTTTCCAGCGCGGGTAGCGGACGGATGGCTTTGGACAGCTCGATCTGCCCCGAGATCAATTCGGACAAGCCATCGGTAGGCTTGCCTCCCATCACTTTATGCAGCGAGCCCTTGCGCATATCGCCATCGATCAGCAGCACACGCTGGCCGGCCTGCGCCATCACCGCGGCGAGATTGGCTGAAACGAAGGTCTTGCCGGCCTCGGGGCTGGAGCCCGAGATCATCAGCATATTGTTCTTGGCTTCCATCCGGGCGAAATGCAGGCTGGTACGCAGGCTGCGCATGGCTTCGGTGGCGAGATCCGCCGGTGCGCTGATCGCCAGCAGATGATGTCGGCCATCGCCGCGCGCACGCTCGGTGAGCGCAATCTGGTTTTCCGTGGGACTGACCGGCACCGAGGCATATACCGGCAGGCCGAGCTGTTCGATCACCGACGGCTCTTCCACGCCGCGGTTGAGCATCTGCCGCACGAACACGATGCCGAAGGCGAGGAAGGCGCCGAGGAAGGTGCCACCGAATACCACCATCGCCTTTTTCGGCTTGACCGGGCTGGTGACGTCGACCTGCGCGTTATCCACCACGTGGACATTGCCGACCTTGCCGGCACGCGCGATATCAAGCTGCTGCGCCTGGTTGAGCAGGCCGGTATAGGTCTGGTTGCTTACTTCGACGTCGCGGGTGAGCTTGAGCAATTCCTGCTGCGTATCGGGAAGGTCGTCGACCTGCTTGTCCATCTTGGACTTCTGGCCTTCGAGCTGGCCGATCTGCTGCATCAGCGCCTTGTACGCCGGATGCTGCGGCGTGAAGCGTCGCTCGATATCCGCCTGCTGCATGCGCAGCTGCTGGATATTCGCCTCGATGGCAACGCTTTGATCCAGCAGCGCCTTGGTCTGCATGGTGATGTCGACCGAGCGGGCCTGGATCTGGAACGCGTTCAACGCGGCCTGCGCCTTGTCGAGATCGACGCGCACCTTGGGCAGCTGCTCCTGCACGAACTTCAGGCTGTTGGCTGCTTCCGCCGCGTTCCAGTCCACGTTCTGATGCACATACCACTCGCTGACCCGATCCAGCAGCGCCGCGGCCATGCGCGGGCTGGCGTTCTGGTAGGACAGCGCGATGATGCCGGAATCCTTGCCTTTCTCGGTGGCCTGGATCGCCTGCTGCAGATTGTTGATAGTGGTCAGCGCGCGTTCGCGACGCACGTCGAAGCGCATGCCGGGGTTAGCCTTCAAGGTGGCGACGAGCAAGGTCACGCCATGCCCGGTGGCCACCTGCCCTACCGTACCCTGCAGCAGAAGATCGCCATGATTGTCCTGCAACGTGTAGTCGCCGTTGTCGCCGGCGATCAAAGTGAGCGTCTTGCCGAGCAAGTCGTCGCGCACGTCGATCTGCTTGAGGTCGATCTTCGCGCCGCCCCAGTCGTAACGATCAAGGCCCAGGACGGGACTCGCCAGCTCGCCGGGATGCGCAAGGCCATAGCGTCGCGCAATGCCGGCACCGATCATGGGGAAGTGACTCGGTGCGACTGAGATATCCAGCTTGAGATCGTCCACCGCCTTGCCGATGACCGTGCGCGAAGTGATCAGCGCGATCTCAGTGGTTGCCTGCGAATTGGATGCGCCCAGCGTCTGGCTCAGCGCGCTGATGCCCGGCAATTCGGGCACTTTCTGCTCCACCTGCACCATCGCGTCGGCCTGATAGATCGGCGTCGCCAGCAGTGCATAGGCCAGGCTGCAGGCCAGGAACAAACCGGTGATGGCGATGATCAGCCAGCGGTTGTCGACCAGCGTGCCGAGCATTGCTCCCAGGTCGAGTTCTTCTTCATTGCGCGCAACGTTGACGTTGGTGAGTTGGGTCATGCAGCCGATACTCCGGGCGGTGAGGCATACAGATACGGCAACCAGTGCGAGACGCCCTGGTCGATCAACGCGTAGACATGCTCGAAGGCTGGTCGCGATTGGCCGTAAGGATCTGGAATCTCCCGTTCGCCCTGCCATTTGCCCAGCAGGAATACTTTGCCGCTGGCTTCGGGCGCGACGCGCGCGATGCGTGCGGCATGCGCCTTCTCCATCACCAACACAAGGTCGGCCTGGCGCAGCATGTCGGGTAGAAGTTGACGGCCGCGATGCGCGCCGCCGTCGATACCGTGCTCACGCAGCAATGCAGCCGCGATGGCATCCATGGGACTGTCTTCGACGGCGCCGAGGCCGGCGCTCGATACAGTGGCACGGGCAGCGGGGAGCCGCTGCCTCAATAGATATTCGGCTGTGGGGCTACGGCAAATGTTGCCCACACAGACAAGCAATATGCTCTGAAACACAGCGCTGCCTGATTGCAAAGATGTGGAGGCTGCGAACAGCCTAAACCCGACATCCCCCTGTTTCGTCGAACTGCCTTGCCGGACGAAAGCCCGGGCATGTTAGACGAAGAATCGGACGCTGTGGCGAGATTTCCATCCCGAATTGTCTTAACCGCGTTGCCGTACAGCCCGCGTTAGGGATTGCGTACGGGTCTGCGACGCGGCGAAAAAATATTCACATCGTGATGACGCAAGGGTTTATCGACGCAATGGCGCAATTTCCTGCTCGATCGCGCCGAAGATCGACACGTTGTGCGTATCAGTGATGTCGATGCGCACGGTATCACCGTATTTGAGAAACGGCGTGCTCGGCTTGCCGTCGCGCAACGTTTCCACCGTACGTTGTTCGGCGAGGCAGGAAGCACCTTTGCTGGTGTCTTCATTCGCGATGGTGCCTGAGCCGACGATAGTGCCCGCGGTAAGCGGACGCGTCTTTGCGGTATGTGCAACGAGCTGCGCAAAACTGAACTGCATGTCGACGCCGCACTCGGCCTCGCCAAACCACTGACCATTGATCCAGGTGCGCATCGGCAGATGCAGCTTGTCGCCTTGCCATGCATCGCCGAGTTCGTCCGGCGTCACCAGCACCGGTGACAGCGCGGAACGCGGTTTCGATTGCAGGAAGCCGAAGCCCTTGGCGAGTTCACCCGGAATCAGTCCGCGCAGCGAGACGTCATTGACCAGCCCCACCAGTTGAATATGCGCGGAAGCCTGCTCAAGTGTCGGCGCCATCGGCACATCGTCGGTGACCACGACCACTTCAGCTTCGAGATCGATGCCGTAGTCTTCGCTGGGTACCACTACCGGATCGCGCGGACCGAGGAAGCCGGCGCTGGTCGCCTGGTACATCAGCGGATCGACATAGAACGACTCCGGCACTTCCGCTCCGCGCGCGCGGCGCACGCGTTCCACATGCGGCAGATAGGCACTGCCATCGACGAACTCGTAGGCGCGCGGCAGCGGCGAAGCGAGTGCAGTCATGTCGAGCGCGAACGCAGCGCTCACCTTGCCGGCATTGAGTTCGTCGTAGAGCGCATTGAGGCGCGGTGCTACGTTGGACCAATCGTCGAGCGCGGCCTGCATGGTCGCCGCAATGCCCGATGCCTTGACTGCGTGCTGCAGATCGCGACTGACCACGATCAGGGTGCCGTCACGACCACCTTCCTTAAGACTGCCCAGCTTCATCTATCTGCTCCGTGTGCTGCGCTCAGCCGCAGCCTTCGACGTAATCGACCTGCGGGGGAACGCCCACCCGCCACTTGTTTACCTTGCCATCGGCGCCGAGCTCGAACAGCACGATGCCGTGGTTGTCGCCCTCGACACGCAACGTGCTCGCGTCGGGTACATATTTGTCAGGTTGCTCCTGCGCCTTGCTGCCATACAGCGCCAGCAGCTGTGCCTTGTCCATGCCTATCTTGCCGCCGCCCGGCGCGATTTCCTTGGCGGTGGTCACGTCGTAGCGCACGAAGTGGCCGCCCTCGAGCATGAAGCCGATCTCGGCTGGTGCCTTGACCCACTTCGGATAGAGATAGGTACAGGTCGAGCCTGCTACAGGCGGCTGGCCTTTCAACTCGCCGCCCCAGGCCTTGCGGAATGCAGCCTCGTCCATGCCGAAGCGCATGTCGCCGTAGCCGGTGAAGCTGGCCATGGCCAGTGCATCAACGGCGGGTGCTGCTGGCGGTGCCGCAGTGGACGCCGTGGCGGTGGACGCCGGCGACGGAGCCTGCGTGCCTGGCTGGTCACCGCTGCACGCGGCAAGCAGCGACGCGAGCAGAGCCGCAACGAGGATGCGATCAGGTGTCATGCCAGTCACTCCTTGTGAAAGTGCTTCTGAATCCCCTGCCAGCATTCATAGTAATTGCCTTGCAGCTGCGGCGCTTCCAGCGCCTGCTTGGTCGGACGGATCACCTTGCGCGTTTCGAACATGAAAGCCATGGTGCCGGTGAGATGGTCCGGCTTGTCCACCGTGGCGTTGGTCGCCTTCTCGAAACTCGCCGCGTCCGGGCCGTGGCCGCTCATGCAGTTGTGCAGGCTCGCGCCGCCTGGCACGAAGCCGCCGGCCTTCGCATCGTAGGCGCCTTCGATCAGCCCCATGAACTCGCTCGCCACATTGCGATGGAAATACGGCGGACGGAAGGTGTGCTCGGCGACCAGCCAGCGCGGCGGGAAGATCACGAAATCCACATTGGCCGTGCCCGGCGTGTCGCTAGGCGAGGTCAGCACGGTGAAGATCGAGGGATCGGGATGGTCAACGCTGATCGAGCCCACCGTGTTGTATAGCGTGAGGTCGTACTTGTAAGGCGCGTAGTTGCCGTGCCATGCGACGACATCCAGCGGGGAGTGGCCGATCTTCGCTGTCCACAGCGCGCCCTGGAATTTGGCGATCAGCTCGAAGTCGCCTTCAACCTCTTCATAGGCTGCGTGCGGTGTGAGGAAGTCGCGCGGCAAGGCCATCGAGTTGGCACCGACCGGACCGAGATCGGGCAAGCGCAGCAGCGCGCCGAAGTTCTCGCACACGTAGCCGCGAGCCTCTCCATCCAGCAGCTCGACGCGGAAGCGCACGCCACGCGGAATCACCGCGATCTCCAGCGGCTTCACTTCCAGCACGCCAAACTCGGTCGCCAGCTTCAGACGACCCTGCTGCGGCACGATCAACAGCTCGCCATCGGCGTCGTAGAAGAAGCGCCCCTGCATGGAGCGATTGGCTACATAGATATGTATGCCGCAACCCGCCTGCTCGGCCGCGCCGCCATTGCCGGCCAGCGTCACCAGCCCATCGACGAAATCGGCGGGCTGCGCCGGCAGCGGCCACGGGTCCCAGCGCAACTGGTTCGGCGTGGCCGGCGCTTCGTCGAAACGATTGTGGAAACGCGCGTGCGCCTTCGGTGCGAACGGCTGGTGCACCGCCGCCGGGCGGATGCGATACAGCCAACTACGCCGATTGCTATGGCGCGGCGCGGTGAAGGCAGTGCCGGAGAGTTGTTCCGCATACAGGCCGTGGGCCACCCGCTGCGGCGAGTTCTGCCCTACCGGCAGTACACCGGGGATCGCTTCGCTGGCGAATTCGTTGCCGAAGCCGGATTGATACTGCTGTTTGCTTGCTGACATGGAAGCTCCACGATCTGCCGGGTTGGCGGCGGCGCGCACGGCGACGCCCGATCCTATTACTCTTGGCCCCGCCTCGCTCAAGGACTGAGGCGACATCCAATTACTGCAACGATTGCAAAGGGGAAAACATGTCCGATCAATTCGCCTCGCTCGGCCAGGCCAGCTCAAGCCATTCGGTCAGCGAACTCAGCCAACCGCTCGCCTCTGGCAGCGGCTGGATGAAGTTCGTGGGCATCATGTTCATCATCCAGGGCGCTCTCACCGCCATCACCATCGTCGGCATCATCATCGCCTGGCTGCCGATCTGGATCGGCGTGCTGGTGATGCAGTCCGCCGGCGCCATCGAACGAGCCCAGGCCAGCGGCGACGCCAACGCACTGAAAGAAGCGCTGGCCAAGCTGAAAACCTACTTCGTGATCCAGGGCGTGCTGTACCTGGTCGGCATCGTGCTGATGGTGCTGTACGTCATCTTCTTTGGCGCGATGTTCGCCGCCATGATGAAGAGCGGCGGCTTCCCGCACTGACCGGACGTCAAAGGTGGCCGTCCGCAACGGGCGGCCACCCTCGCGCAGGCTTTACAGCACGCCACGCTTCATCTGGTCGCGCTCGATCGACTCGAACAACGCCTGGAAGTTGCCTTCGCCGAAGCCCTCGTTGCCCTTGCGCTGGATGATCTCGAAAAAGATCGGGCCGATATTGTTCTGGGTGAAGATCTGCAGCAGCTTGCGCTGCTTGGTCTCCGGGTCGGCGTCGATCAGGATCTTGTTCTTGGCCAGGCGCGGCACGTCTTCGCCGTTGTTCGGAATACGCAGGTCGATCACTTCGAAGTACGAATCCGGCGTGTCGAGAAACTCCACGCCCTTGGCGCGCATCGCTTCCACCGTGTCGTAGATATTGTCGGTGAAGCAGGCGATGTGCTGGATGCCTTCGCCGTGATAGGCGTCGAGGTACTCGTTGATCTGGCTCTTCGGATCGCTCGATTCGTTGAGCGGAATGCGCACGATGCCGTCCGGCGCGGTCATCGCCTTGGACACCAGGCCAGTCTTGGCGCCCTTGATGTCGAAGTAGCGGATCTCGCGGAAGTTGAACAGGCGCTCGTAGTAGTCCGACCACTTCTGCATGTTGCCGAAGTAGAGGTTGTGCGTGAGGTGGTCGATGAAAGTCAGACCGAAACCTGCCGGGTTCGGGTCGACACCCGGGATCGGTGCGTAGTCGCCGTCGTAGATGCTGCCCTTGTCGCCGTAGCGGTCGACCAGATAGAGCATGCAGTCGCCAATGCCCTTCACCACCGGCGCGTTCACCGCCTTGGTGGTTTCCTTGTCGGTCACCGCTTCGCCACCGTTGCCGAGCACGGTGTTGAGGACCTCGGCGGAGGTCTTCTTGAAGCGGATGGCAAAACCGGCGGCACAGGGGCCGTGTTTGGCGGCGAAGTCGGCCGCGAAGGAATCCGGGTCCTCGTTGACCAGGAAATTCACCCCGCCCTGGCGGTAGACCGTGATCGGGCGGCTGTTGTGCTTGAGCACCGCGGTGAAGCCCATGCGCTGGAACAGGGCGTGGAGTTCCCCGCCGCGGTCTGCCGGTGCGGCGAATTCGACAAATTCGAAGCCATCGATACCCATCGGGTTCTCGAAAGTGGTCACCTGCATGCCAAGATTGGGCTGCGCGCTCATGGGAATCTCCTGAGGTCGATGCACGATGCCGGTCATACCCCCAAGGGTGCGACCAGCCGGATAAGCCCAGCGTTATAGTTACATATGAAACCATTTGCAAGGAGCGACGCAGCAGTGTCTGCCGACCACAAGCCCGACCACGCACCCATCGAGCTGGAACACTTCCTGCCCTACCGGCTGTCGATCCTTTCCAACACGGTCAGCCAGGCCATCGCCGACGACTACCAGCAACGCTACGACCTGAGTGTGACCGAATGGCGCGTGATGGCGGTGCTGGCCCGCTTCGACGGCCTGTCGGCCCGTGAAGTGGCCGAACGCACGGCGATGGATAAGGTGGCGGTAAGCCGCGCACTGGCCCGGCTGGTGGAAGCGGGCCGCGTCAACCGCGGCACCCACGACGGCGACAAGCGCCGCTCGGTGCTCAGCCTGAGCGAGGCCGGCTGGCAGGTTCACGATGAAGTGGCGCCGATGGCGCGGGCCCGCGAGCGCGAAGTGCTGGCGAAGCTGGATCAGGAAGAACGTGCGTGGCTAACGCGGATTTTGGACAAGCTGCAGCCGGTCAGACAGAAGTGAGTGAGGAGCGAGGGCTGCTTTAGCCACTCGCTCCCCACCTATCGCTGGCTTCTTATTTCACGCCGTGCATCAACTTGCTGATGAGCGGCGCAATCAGGAACAGCAACACGCCGCCGCCCAGCAACAGCCAGAAGCCGAAGGTATAACCCGACAGCGCCGAGGTCACGGTCATGCCGCCCTTGCCGCTGACGTGGCCGGCAAAGATGCCGGACAGGTTGTTGCCGATGCCGGTGGAAAGGAACCAGCCGCCCATACCGAAACCGACCAGGCGCACCGGCGCCAGCTTGGTCACCATCGACAGGCCGATCGGCGACAGGCACAGCTCGCCGACCGACTGGATCACGTAGACCATGAAGAGGGTCCAGAACGGGATCTTGCCGAGTTCATTGACCAGGCTGGACAGGGCAAACATCAGCAGCGCGAAGGCCAGGCCATTGAAGATCAGGCCCAGGCCGAACTTGCGCGGAATCGACGGGTTGGCCCGCCCCATCTTCACCCACAGCCAGGCCAACATCGGCGCGACGGCGATGATCGCCAGCGAATTGACCGACTGGAACCAGGCCACCGGGAAGGTCCAGTTGCCGAAACTGCGGTCGACGATCTTGTCCGCGAGGAAGTTGAACGAACTGCCTGCCTGCTCGAAGAACATCCAGAACAGCACGTTGAACACGAAGATCAACAGCATCGCCAGCGCGCGGTCGCGCTGCACCTTACCTTCGCGCACGCCCTCGGCAATGATCAGCGCGCACAGCACCACGAACATCGGCGTCAGTACCCACCAGTTAAGGGTTTCGGCATCGATGGTCAGCAGGAAGTAGATCGCCGGGATCGCCACCAGCGCTCCGACGAGCGTCAGCAGCACCCGACCGCGATGCTCTCCGCCGACCGGCGGACGGCCGATGCCCACCAGCTGGCGGCGACCGAACCAGAACCACACCAGGCTGAGGATCATGCCGATGCCGGCGGTGATGAACACCACCTTGTACGCGGGCATGACATCGGTGCCGAATATCCTGTCCGAGAGCCAGCCGGTCAGGATCGGCGAGATCATCGCGCCGAGATTGATCCCCATATAGAAGATGGTGAACCCCGAGTCGCGGCGCCCATCGCTTACGCTGTAGAGCTTGCCGACCATCGTCGAGATATTGGGTTTGAACAAGCCGTTACCGGCGATGACCGTCGCCAGGCCCAGCTTGAACACCTCCTGATTCGGCACCGCGATCAGGAACAAGCCCGCGGCCATGATCAATGCACCAAGCAAGATGGAGCGCTGATACCCGATCACCCGGTCGGCGACATAGCCACCGAAAATCGCTGCTGCGTAGACCAGCGCGAGGTAAGCACCATAAAGCTGATTGGCCGGCTGCTCGCCGGTACCGCTGCCTTGGTAGAACTGGGCGACGATATACAGGACCAGCGCCCAACGGATGCCGTAGAACGCAAAGCGCTCCCAGAACTCCGTCATGAACAGCATCCACAACGGACGCGGGTGGCCCAGGGTCTCCGGGAAATCCGGCACTGCTGGCGCCGTGGTCGTAGTGGTGTCGGTCATGCGGTCCCCTTGGATACTGGCTGGGCGAGCTGATCGGCACATCGCGTGCGGATCACGGATACAAACGGCCGACATGTAACCGGCCAGGGCCGCAGCCGTCAAATGCGGCGCAGCATCTTGCGGGGAAATCATGGCGAGCGGCGCACCACTAATGGGCTTCGACCGACACCGAGATGACTCAGTAGAAGCAGCAAACCGAGCACCCACCCCTCACCCCAACCCTCTCCCCGAAGGGGAGAGGGAGATGTGGCGCTTCAAGGCAGGACAGACCATCAAGCCGAAGAACACATCCCGACGCCTGACACTGGAAGATGCGTAGCTACAGAGCACACCGCCGCTCTTCAGGCCATTTCTCTTTGGTTACTTTCTCTTTGGGCCAGCAAAGAGAAAGTGACCCGGACCGCGGCAGCGGTTCGGAAGCCCGCCGCAGGCGAGCCAGGGCACGCAGACGCGACAACCGAAGCGCACCACTCTGGATTCCTGCCTGCGCAGGAATGACGAGACGGTAAAGGCGATCCCTAGCTCCCCAACACCGTCCTCACATCCAGCAACTCAGGAAAGAACTCCAACTCCAGCGCCTTCTTGAGGAACGACACACCCGACGAACCACCCGTCCCCCGCCGATGCCCGATGATCCGCTCCACCGTTTTCATATGGCGGAAACGCCATAGCTGGAAACTTCCCTCCACATCCACCAACTGCTCACACATGTGGTACTCGGGCCAAAACTCCGCACGGTTCTCGTAGATGCGCTTGAGCACCGGCAGCAGCGCTTCGTTGCGCTGGTACGGCTGGCTCCAGTCGCGCTCGAGCAACTCGGCCGGAACAGCATGACCGCGGCGCGCCAGGTAGCGCAGGAATTCGTCGTACAGGCTCGGCGCTTCCAGCACCGCGCGCAGTGCTTCCTGCGCCGCAGGATCGTGCGCGAACACCGCCAGCATCTGCGCGTTCTTGTTGCCCAGCAGGAACTCGATCTGTCGGTACTGCAAGGACTGGAAGCCGGAGGAAGGGCCCAGGATGTCGCGGAACTCCAGGTACTCCGACGGCGTCAGTGTCTCCAGTACGCCCCATTGCTCGAACAGCTGCCGCTGCACCTGTTTTACCCGGGCGAGAATCTTCAGACAGGGATCGAGATCATCCTGACGCAGATGTTCAATGGCCGATTTCAGCTCATGGATGATCAGCTTCATCCACAGCTCCGCCACGTGGTGCTGCACGATAAACAGCATTTCGTCGTGGTGCGGGGGCTGGCTCAGCGGCTGCTGGGCGGAGAGCAGCACGTCCAGGCGCAGGTAGCCGCCATAGGTCAGTCGTCCGTTCAGATCCAGCTCGATGCCGGCCTCGAGGTCGCGCCGATTGTCCGTCATGGGGGTCCGGTGGGGCGGAAAAACCCCATATTACCTGCGTTTAACGTCTGCCCCGTACCACCCCGCATGCTGCACCGTACCTTGCGGCGCAACATGCCTGCCTGATATCAAATACGGTCTTGTCAGGGACTTTTGCGCGCGCTTGACCTCACTGGATGGGTCGCCGCCTTCCCGCTATCCCAATACCCATCCCTCACTCACTCCGGGAGCGAGTCGTGTCTATCGCCGCCAAGTTCGAAATCGAATATCTGCAGTACCTCGATGCCGAAGGCAAACAGGTCCGTGACGACCTGCCAGCCTTCGCCAACGATCTGCCCCACATGGTCGAGCTGTACAAGCTCATGTTGTCGACCCGCGTGTTCGACGCCAAGTCGGTCGCCCTGCAGCGCACCGGCAAGCTCGGTACCTACGCCAGCTGCCTCGGCCATGAAGCCGCGCACGTCGGCATCGGCAGCGCCATGAAGCCAGAAGATGTGCTGGCTCCCAGCTATCGCGAATACGGCGCGCAGCTGTATCGCGGCGTGCAGCCGCGCGAGGTCTACATGTACTGGGGCGGTGACGAGCGCGGCAACGACTACCAGAAGGAACCGGCACGCCATGACTTTGCGTGGTCGGTGCCGATCGCTACGCAGTGCCTGCATGCCGCGGGCTCCGCGCTGGCGTTCAAGATCCGCAACGAGCCGCGCGTGGCCGTGTGCACCATCGGTGACGGCGGTTCGTCCAAGGGCGATTTCTACGGCGCTATCAACATCGTCGGCGCGCAGAACTTGCCGATGGTCGCGGTGATCGTCAACAACCAGTGGGCCATCTCGGTGCCGCGCAAGATCCAGACCGGCGCGCCCACGCTCGCGCAGAAGGGCATCGCTGCCGGCCTATTCTCGATCCAGGTGGACGGCAACGACATCATCGCCGTGCGCAAGGCGATGGAAGACGCGCTCGACCGAGCCCGCAAGGGTGAAGGCGGCAGCGTGATCGAGGCGGTGACCTATCGCCTCGCCGATCACACCACCGCCGACGACGCCCGCCGCTATCGCGGCGAGCAGGAAGTGAAGGACGCCTGGGCCCGCGAGCCGATGAAGCGCCTGCGCAACTGGCTGGTGGCCAAGGGCGTGTGGGACGACACGAAAGAAGAGGCCTGGAAGGCTGAGTGCGACGAGTGGATGGATAACGAGGTGAACGCTTACCTCGAGACCAAGACGCAGCCGGTATCGGCGATGTTCGACTACACCTTCGCCGAAGTCCCCGCCGATCTCGCCAAGCAGCGCGATTACGTCCTCTCGCTCGAAACCAAGGGTCACTGAGCCATGGCACAAATCACTCTTATCGAAGCCGTTACCCAGGCGCTCGCGTATGAAATGAAGCACGACGACAGTGTCGTGGTGCTGGGCGAGGACGTGGGTGTCAACGGCGGCGTGTTCCGCGCCACTCAAGGCCTGCAGGAAAAGTTCGGCGAACTGCGCGTGCTCGACACGCCGCTGGACGAAACCACCATCGCCGGCGTCACCGTGGGCATGGCCGCTCAGGGCATGAAGCCGGTCGCCGAAGCACAGTTCGAAGGCTTCATCTATCCGATGATGGAACAGATCGCCTGCCACGCTGCGCGCCTGCGCAACCGCACGCGCGGCCGGATCACCGTGCCGGCCGTGTTCCGCGCGCCGTGGGGCGGCGGCATTCGCGCACCGGAGCATCACTCCGAAGCGAACGAGCATCTGTTCACCAACATCCCGGGTCTGCGCGTGGTGATGCCGTCGTCGCCGGCGCGCGCTTATGGCCTGCTGCTAGCCGCAATCCGCGATCCGGATCCGGTGATGTTCTTCGAGCCCAAGCGCATCTACCGTCAGTACAAGGAAGAGGTGCCGGATGACGGCGAAGCCTTGCCGCTGGACGTGTGCTTCGTGCTGCGCGACGGCACCGACGTGACCCTGGTGACCTGGGGTGCGCAGGTGAAGGAATGTCTCGAAGCCGCCGATGAGCTAGCTGCCCAGGGCATCAGCGCCGAAGTGATCGACGTCGCCACGCTGACCCCGCTGGATTTCGACACCATCGCCGAGTCGGTGCAAAAGACCGGCCGCTGCGTGATCGTGCACGAAGCCCCCAAGACCGCGGGCTTCGGCGCCGAAATCGCCGCACGCCTGGCCGAGGAATGCATGTACGACCTGCTCGCACCGGTGGAGCGCGTCACCGGCTTCGACACGCACATCCCGCTGTTCCGCCTGGAAATGAAATACCTGCCGAGCGTCGAGCGCGTCGTTGACGCCGCCAAACGCACTCTGGCCGCTTCGTAAACACACAACCTACGGAACGTCATTCCGGCGAAAGCCGAAATCCAGTGAAATACGCAGTGCGAAGCACACGAACTCTCTCGCGACAACCAATCACTGCGCTACTGGATCCCGGCCTACGCCGGGATGACGCCAAAGAACCGAATACTCCAGCCTGATTACCGGAAACCGACTCATGGCCGACATCAAATCATTCCACCTGCCCGACCTCGGCGAAGGCCTGCCCGACGCCACCATCGTCGAGTGGCACGTGAAGGAAGGCGACTACATCAAGCTCGACGCACCGCTGTGCTCGATGGAAACCGCCAAGGCGGTGGTCGATGTGCCGTCGCCGTACACCGGCACGGTGAAGAAGCTCTACGGCGCACCGGGCGACATTATCGAGACCGGCTCCGCGCTGGCCGATTTCGAGCCCGACCCGAACGCCAAGCAGCGTGCCGAGGCCGAAAGCACTGGCCATCACCATGGCCCAAAGAAGAGTGTCGGCAGCCCGGCGCCGGACAACGCCAACAAGGTCGTCGCTTCTGACGAGGGTGGCGAAGTCGAGTCCAAGGCCGATCGCGAAGACGAAGGTACCGTGGTCGGTGCTATGGTCAGCGGCAGTCATGTGCATGTCGAACAAGCTGCCAGCATCGGCGGCGTGAAGGCCGTGCCGGCGGTGCGCGCGCTCGCCAAGAAGCTCAAGGTCGATCTCACCCGCGTGCGTCCGACCGGCGCCGATGGTGTGGTGACGATGAAGGACGTGAAGGACGCCGCCGCAAACGGTTCGGCTGCACTGGGTGCCGCTCCCGCACGCTCGGTACCGGCTTCCGCTGGTCGCCACCTCGCCCCCGAACTGCCGCAGCCGGACCATGCCCCACAAGAGCAAGCTCGTACGCCGGTGTCGCTCGCCGGTAAACCGGTGCGCACCGCGCCGCCGAGCGTGCAAGCCAGCGGCCAGCCGGAACAGCTCAAGGGCGTTCGCCGCAATATGGCGCGCGTGATGGCCGAGGCCCACGCCAACGTGGTACCGACCACGTTGGTGGACGATGCCGACCTGCACGCCTGGATCGGCAAGCAGGACATCACCGCCCGCCTGATCCGCGCGATCGTCGCCGCCTGCAAGACGGTGCCAGCACTCAATGCATGGTTCGACGGCAAGAACCTCACCCGCACCCTGCATCCGCACGTGGACATCGGCATCGCCGTGGACACGGAGGACGGCCTGTTCGTGCCTGCCCTGCGCAATGCCGATGTGCTCGACGGCGCCGGTGTGCGCGCGGCGATCAAGCGCCTGCGCTCGCAGGTGGAAGATCGCTCGATCCCGGCCTCCGAGTTGTCGGGCTACACCATCAGCCTGTCCAACTTCGGCATGTTCGCCGGCCGCTACGCCACCCCAGTGGTGGTGCCGCCGACGGTCGCCATTATCGGTGCCGGCAAGTTGTGCCATGACGTGGTCGCGGTGATGGGCGGTATCGAAGTGCATCGCCGCATGCCGATCTCGCTGACCTTCGATCACCGCGCTGCGACGGGTGGTGAGGCGGCGCGCTTCCTCAAGGCGTTGCTCGACGATCTTGGCCTGCCGAACTGAGTTCGGTGATTGCTCGATGTGAAAAAGGCGCCTAGGGCGCCTTTTTCACATCTGCGTCGGGAACGTAACGCGTGATGCTTCCATCGGTTCGGATCGCAGTGATGCTATGAGCGTCATAGCGTTTCCCAGCCACTTCGCGCGAAGCGTCCGCGAAGTTGGCGATCAATCGAGTGCCATCGGCGAACGTCGTTTGCTGCAGGCGCCGGTCCGACGACAGCCATTGCAGACCGGTCAGCGCCTGCGTGGCAAGCGCACGATGCAGAGGCTGGAAGAATGCATCCTGGCGCTTCATCAGCGGCAATCGTGCTGACAAGGTGTCCGCGCTCAGGTGATACAGCGGCGGTGCGTTATAGAGCAATTGAGTCAGCTCGCTTTCGACATGCACATTGCTCAGCTTGAGATTGTCGAAAACCCAATGATGGGTGGCGATGATCGAGCCGTGAAACACGGCCTGGTACAGCGGCAAGCGAAAAACCGGATCGAAGTACGCCGTGCGATAGGGCTCTTTCATCGGCACGGACTTGAAAAAGACGGTCGGCTCGTCACCGGGAAACCAATCGCCGAGGTAGTAAGGCGACTGCTTGTTCTTCTTCGGTCCACTGCCCAGATCCGGATCGCCCCAACCCATCACCGGCGTTTGCATGCCGTGCGCGAAGACGAAGCCTTGCGAAGTCGGTCCGTTGCCGTCTTCGGAACCGATGGGGAGATGCAATTTTTCCGTCAGCCAGCGCATGCTGTCGATGTAGCCTGCCGCGTTCTGTTGCTCGGTCATCGTTGCGCCAGGACGATAGCTGTCGAATACCATCGCCGTGGCATAGACATCGAGAAACCAGCTATTGAATGGCACTTTCTTGAGCAACGCGGTGACTCGTGCTTCCAGCAAAGGACGCACACAGCGCGGATCGGTGTAGTAACCGGATTGCTGAAAACCCGCCTTGGGCTTGCCGTTCGCAAGCACGATGGCGCAGTTCTTGTAGGCATGCAGACCGAGATGCGCCGTGGCCCAATCCGGATTCTCCTTCTTACTGAACAGCGCTGTCTCGTAGGAGTCGTAAGGGCCAATCAGATAGCCCGCACGCACCGCCGCTGCGATGGCTTCGGGATGCCACAGCCCGCCCTCCCAGCCTTCACCAAGGCCCAGCCACAGATGAGACAAGCCGGCAGCCTGCAGTTGCTGCATGGTGGCCATAGATATACCACTGCCCCAGCGCGAAGCGTCCTGCTCAAGCACGCTGCCGAAGACAACGGATAGCTGTTGGCGCACATCACCATAGCTATCGGCGAGCACATGCATGTCTGGCTCGTCGCCAAACCAGCGGGCGCGTGCCTTCGCGTTGAGCGCTTGATTGAGTGCGGTCACCAGAACACGTTGCCCATAGCGATCAGGAGTTGCCTTCGTCTGTTTGAGCACCGCACTGGCTTCGGCATCGAAGTGGCTCGCAAGATCGACAGCAAACGCGTGCTTTCCACGCAGCAAACGAAGCAAGCCCGACCAGTCTTTGACATCCTTCACTGCCAGCAGGCCGCTACCCCACAGATATACGTGCGTTGCGCCCAACAGCTTGTCGATCTCGGGCGTCTTGACGAGCTTGCTCTCAAGCGATTCGAAACGCCCGGTATCGATCAGCCATTGCCGATACCGTTTGGCACCGGCCAGCGGATCGGCGTCCCCCAGATGCAACAACAAAGTCAGCGGCGTGCCGGGATCCAGCCGAGTGAACTGATGACTTGCCGCGATAGCGAGCGCATCACCATCGGCGGTGAACTTCAGTTGATTGTTGAATGGGTTGGTCAACAACCAGGTCAGAGAAAAGTTGCCGTGATCATTACCCCATAGCGGCAGACTCAGATCCTGTGCGGTATTGATCTCGCCCATGCGATCGATCATGAACCGCTGCCATAGCGCATTGCCACGCGGCACATAATGGCCTTCGGCAAGTGGAAAGATCAGCCCCTGGCCCATGGCCGACCCAGGCTGACGCAGGAAATCCAGTTCACCGGTGGCCTTGGCGCGAATGCTCAGCGCCAGATCGCCCCCTTCCAGCGCCACTTCAATGCGATAAGCATCGTTGTCCCATTGCCAGTCGGCATGCGTGGTGGTGGCGGTGAATTGGGATACGGCATGCGCCGATACACCCGCAGAGGCCGTGACCGTCGCGCCGCGAGCCGGTGTTACGCGTATGGCTAGCGTGCCGGGCTCCAACGCCACTTGCCACTGTGAGTTTTCCAAAACCGTATCGGCCAGTGTCAGCGATGGGGCGGTCACGACACATAGTGCGATCAGGCGGCAAACACGATGGAACATGAGCATCCCTCTCCTGTGACGGCGGCATCCAGCTCCAAGCATAGGCGACAAGGCCCACACGGGCCTCGTCTTTATGTCCAGAACTCTTAGAAATCACAAAAAAAGCCGGCATCACGAAGATGCCGGCCAGAGGACTTCACGAGTTGTCGTTATGGCCCAGTTTTACCAACCGATGCCGAGACCCGCACCGCCCGACGTTTCACTGCCCGATGCCGAGCCGCCGAACGACAGGCTGACGTTCGGGGCCACCGAACGCGAGTAGCCCACTGCGATCGCGGACTTGCCGCCCTGCGTACCCACGCCCACACCCAGACGGTTCGGCGAGTCGATGCCCTGTGTACTGAAGGACATCTGCGACATCGCAGCGCTCATCGCGCCAACGCGGTTGATCTTGACGTCCTGCTGCTGGAAGCGCTGATTCACTTCACCTTTGAAGTTATCCAGCGTCTCGCTCAACGCAGTGAACTTGGAGTCGGTGTAGTTATTGGCCGTCTGAATCGCTTCGTTGACCTGCGTGTTCACCTGACCCACATTCGCCGCGTCCGAATCCGCTGTGCCTGCGCCAACATTGCTGATGGGCGCGCCGCCGTTGTCGGTGATCGGGCCACCACCACTACCACCGTCACCAATGGAGCCATCGGCGATACCGTTCTCGATGCCATCGACCCGACCGCTCAAATCGCCTATCTGGTTTTGCAACTGATCCCGGATATCCGACAGCTGACCGCCATTGACGGCGTCCCTGCTGCCAGAGGCGATACGGCCGTCGGCGATATTGGTCAGCAATGTGCCAGCCACGCCGCCAAACGTCACCACGTCGCGGCTGGCATCGTCATAGGCAATACCGTTAGTGGTGCCGCCCGCCTGCAAGTCGCCAATCACCGACTTGATGTTGGTAATGTCACCTTCCGCCACAGCCATGCGGTCATCCAGCACCTGCACGTTCTGATTGGTGTTGAACAACTGCGAACCGTTTACCGCATCGGCGCTGGTCGCGTTGAGTGCACCATCGGCGACATTGGTCAGCGTCACGCCCGTAGCGGCACCGATGCCACCTAACGTCACCTGAGTCTTGACGGTGGCGTCGTCGTACTGAACGCCGCTGGCACTGACATTACCGATCTGTCCCTGGAGGGCAGTGATGTTGGTGGTGTTGGCGGTCACTCGACCATCCAGCGCGGTGATGGCGTTAGTGTTGCTCGTTACATTCTGATTTGTGGTGAACAGCTGCGAACCATTCACCGCCTCGGTACTGTTCGCGTTGATTGCACCGTCGGCCACGCTCTTGAGCGTACGCGCACCACCAGAACCCGCAAAATCCACCGATGTGCCGTCCTTGCCGGCAGCCACGGTGATGTCCGCGCCGGCGGCGCTTTGCTGCACAAGGCCAACGGTACCGTTATTGAGGTCGCTGGTCAGATTGGTGATGTTGGTCGCATTGTTGGTCACCGCGGTATCGAGTGCCGACACGGCGCCAGCCAACGTGGTTTCCGTGGCTCCCTGCACCATCAAGGTCGGGCCGGTAATCGAACCGGTGGCGGGATCGAACGTGCCGCCCAGACTATCGACCACCGAACGGATCTGACCAACATTGACGGCATCTGTATTGGCCGTACCGGAAGCCACATGGATGATCTGACGCTCTGCGCCGAAGGCGCCCACCGCCACACTGTTTATGCGATCCGCCACCGAACGCGTTCCCAGGGCGACGCTGTTGTTCGCAGTAACGCTGGCGCCATAGCCGACAGCCGTACCGTTGGAAACGGTGGCGGCAATATTGGTGGCAGAGCCCAGCGCCACAGCGTTGAGCCCACCCGCGACAGAGTCGACACCCAGCGAAACCGCGTCCTGGCCGGCCGCATTGGCACGCAGACCGACGGCGATACCGTTGCGCCCGGTCCCTCTTGCTGCACCGCCTACGGCGACGGCACCCGATCCGGAAGCGACGGTGTCGACACCATAGGCGACGGCAGAATTAGCGCTTGCTGAAGCTCTCTGGCCAATCGCTACCGATGAGAACGTATTCGAGCTGAGCGCCGCGGACGAGGTCGCACCCGCACCAATCGCGATATTTCCAGGCTCACCGCTAGCCACGCCACCACCCGCGTCGTAACTCGGCGCCGTGGCAAACACCGAGTAGGCCTTGTTGTCCAAGCAGACATTCGGATCGATCAGATCGGGCTTGGTGCAACTGGTCGTTGCCGTACTATCAGCAGCCATCGCTGCCGAAGGCAACATCATCGCGCTGCTGATCAGCAGCGTGAATGCCGACACGCACAACGCGGACATGCTGCGAGTCGCCTTCCTGCGGCCCTTGGCCATTTCGGAAGCCACTGCCCATTGGTTGGTCGCGGTATTCCAAACGATGCGATAGATAATATTCATGCCGGATGCTCTCTAGAAGTCAGTCGAGTGGTTGAATCGTGCGCCCGCATCACATGCGGGCCTTGCGAATCACTCGCACGGTCGATGGATGTCCATAGGCTCATTTGTTCCTGCGCATCACAAACCGATAGCCACGACGTTCTGCTGTGGCGGATTGAAGGCTTATGAAGGAGTGCCCGCGAAACTGAGAACGCACGCATGGGCAAGACGCATCGTATGAAGGCCAACGTGGACCAGACTATGGGAGTAATCTGAAAAGAGACGCGAGCTTCATTGACAAGCTCATCCGGCTCACATGCAGCCATCTACCCCGCCCGTCCTTCGACTACATGAACATATGCGCGAAGAACTTGCGTCCTGTCTGCCGGCATTGCGCGCGAAGCTGGCGTCGATCTCTGCATCAACGCAAAGTGACAATGATTACCGACGTCCCTGGAAAAGATGAAAGCTATCTATAGCCATTCGCACACCATCGCCTGTCGGTCGCCTGCGCGGTCCGCTATATACGCTCAAACACCAGCAACCACTTTGCCCGCCATCGCTTCCATCGGCAGGTCGCATCTGCTGGACAATTTGGGTTTGTCGAACTGAGTTCGATCCCATCCCATGTCTGCATCAGGAGCGTAATGCGTGGTGGCTCCATCGGGCCGAATCACCGTGATGCTATGAGCGTCATAGCGCTTCCCAGCCACTTCGCGCGACACGTCAGCGACGTTGGCGATAAGTCGGGGGCCATCAGCGAACGTCGTTTGCTGCGGACATCGATCCGACAATAGCCATTGCTGTCCGGTCAGCGCCTACGCACAAATGACGCAATGTCCACCCTGCAGGCCCTACCCTAGAGCTACCCGCTTGTTCGCCGGAGACCGTCATGCATCACAGCCGACTGAGCACCCTCGTTTTCGATTGCCGCACTGCCGACCTCAAGCAGGCCGCCGACTTCTGGAGCCAAGCACTCGGCAAGCCTGTCGTTAGCTACGACCAGGACGGCGACGGGAAATACGCCGAACTGGCCACGCTCGCGGATGAGCCGATCATCTTGCTGCAGCGGGTGGATCATGACAGCCGCGTGCACCTGGATATCGAGACTGACGACTTGGAAGCCGAAGCGAAACGGCTGGAAAGCCTCGGCGCCAGGCGCATCGATCTGGTGCGTGGACGCTGGTGGGTAATGGAGGCACCGAGCGGGCAGCGCTTCTGCGTGGTGCAGAAACAGCGCGAAGCCTTCGGCCCGCACCTCAATCGCTGGGAGTAAGTGGCATCACTGTGGCCTGGAGCGCCAGATCATGTGACGCACGAGCATCGCGGCTAGCAACACAACGATGCAGGCGCCATAGCCATACAGCGCCGGCAATACCTGTTGCCAGATCGCGCCACTGGATGGACCGAACTGCCCCACGGCAGGAACCGTAGCCGCCTCGAAACCGATCACGGCAGATTGCACCGCAGCGAGCGCGGCCAGCAGTAAGGCGACGAGGTCGAAGGCCTTTCGCGCGCTGGTGCGCGGCAGACTCTTCGGAAAGGCCCAATAGGCCCAACCGAGAATAAGCAGCCATGGGGCAAGTAGCAGGATGGCGAGGTAACGCATCGTCGGGCACTCCTAAGTACCCGCCGCGCAGTTATTCCTGCGCGGCGAGCTGATCCAGTGCCTCGCGCAGGCGCGCGAGGGCTTCGTCTCGAGCCTGTTCATCGCGGTACTCGGGTGTAGCCGCCACATATTCACCATCCAGTTCCAGCGTCAGCGCTCTCGGCAGCACTTGCAGCACGGCCGCCGTGACGCCGGGGCCTTTGAGCCGCTTCTGCAACACACCAGCGGCCTTGGGATCGGCAAACGATTTCGACAGCAACAACTCTTCTCCGTCCGCGGAGAACAGGCGGAAGCGGAAGCTACCATCGGCGTCGCGGAAACTGGCGAAGCGCGGCAATTTGCCCGCCTTTGATTCGGCCTTGCTGGCCACCGTGGAAACGACGGTGGAAGCGCCCGAACGCAGGCCGATCGCATCGCGCAGCTCGGCGATTTTCGGCGCAGCGATGGCGCGTGCCTTGCGTGCGCCTTCGTGCAGGATCTCCTCGATCTGCGCCGGGCGTGCGATCAATGCGTCGTAGCTTTCGCGCATCGGCGCCACATCAGCCTCGATGCGTTCGAACATCACCTGTTTGGCCTCGCCCCAGCCGATGCCATCGAGCAGCGCCTGGTGGAACGCGTTGGACTCAGCTTCAGTAGCGAAGGCACGGAAGATGGTGAATAGCGAGGAGCTGCCCGGATCCTTCGGTTCGCCCGGCGCGCGTGAGTCGGTGACGATGCGCATGATCGAGTCGCGCAAATGCTTCTTTCCGCCGGAGAACAGCGGAATGGTGTTGTCATAGCTCTTAGACATCTTGCGGCCATCCAGGCCCGGCAAGGTAGCCACCTGTTCCTCGATCACCACTTCCGGCAACACGAAGAATTCGCGGCCGTAGATATGGTTGAAGCGCTGCGCGATATCGCGCGCCATTTCGATGTGCTGGATCTGGTCGCGCCCCACCGGCACCTTGTTGGCATTGAAGGCCAGGATGTCGGCGGCCATCAGCACCGGATACATGTACAGGCCGGCGGTGACCCCGGCATCAGCGTCCTCGCCCGTCTCGGTGTTCTTGTCCACCGCCGCCTTGTAAGCATGCGCACGATTGAGCAGACCCTTGGCGGTAACGCAGGTGAGAAACCAGGTGAGCTCCGGAATCTCCGGAATATCCGACTGGCGATAGAACGTGACGCGCTGCGGATCGAGGCCGGCGGCCAGCCAGGTGGCGGCGATCTCCAGACGCGAACGCTCGATGCGCGCCGGATCGTCACTCTTGATCAGCGCGTGGTAGTCGGCCATGAAGTAGAACGCATCCACCTCGGCGCGACGGCTCGCCGCCACGGCCGGACGGATCGCACCGACGTAATTACCCAGATGCGGGGTGCCGGTGGTGGTGATGCCGGTCAGTACGCGCACAGTTGTCATGAAGTCAGATACCGCTGAAAAGGAAGTCGATGGCACCGAGGATGGCATGCCTTTGGTCTTGCAGATTGCCGACCCGCTTGCGCAGGATCGCTACTGGTACGGCTGCGAGTTCAGGGGTGTACATCACCCATGTGTCTCCGTCGAGCGTCACCGCCGGCATCAGCTTTTCCATCGGTTTGCCGCTAACAGTCGCCGCTTTGCCGAGCGGAATGACCACGCAGGTGCGCAGATCCTCGAGCAGCTCCGATTGCACGGACAGCAGGTAGGGAAAGCGCTTGCTGCTCGCAGCATGTTCGTTGCGATATACGTCGAAGCGAGCCATCAGAACGAGCGCAATCCATCGCTCCACAAGCCATCGCGATCCAGATGGCGGTTGTAGGCGTCGATCGCGTCCTGGTTGGCCTCACGCCATCGCTCTTGTTGGCGTTGGCGTACCACTTCAGAGAGGAATTGCTCGAATTCGCGCGAAAGATTGATATTGAGCTGGCGCGCCTGCTCCAGCAAATCGCTACGAATACTTAGATTGGCGGCCTTGCGGGTGACGGCATGCATGACAATGCCCTCATATGGAATGCGCATAGTATATGCGCATTCCATGCTATGCACGTTAACGCATCAGCGTGGATTTGCCGAACAGCGATTCGACCAGGTCCACCGCCAGCCGGGCGGTCTGGTTGCGCTTGTCGAAGGCGGGGTTCAGTTCAACGATGTCGAGCGAGGCCATGCGGCCGGTGTCGGCGATCATTTCCATGCACAGCTGCGCCTCACGGTAGTTCGGGCCACCACGTACGGTGGTGCCGACGCCGGGTGCGATGGTCGGGTCGAGGAAGTCGACGTCGAAGCTGACGTGGAGATGGGTGTTGTCGTCCATGTCGGCGAGTGCATCTTCCATCGCGCGCTTCATGCCGACTTCGTCGATGTGGCGCATGTCGTAGATGCCCACGTTCGCCTCGCGCACCAGCCGCTTCTCGCCCTCGTCCACCGAGCGGATGCCGATCTGACGGAATACTTCCGGCGCGGTCGCCGGCGCGTTACCACCCAGCTTGGTCAACTCCTCCGGCCCCATGCCACACAGGCAAGCCACCGGCATGCCGTGGATGTTGCCTGAGGGTGTGATCTGCGCCGTGTTGAAATCGGCGTGCGCATCCAGCCATAGCACGCGCAGTTGCTTGCCCTGCTCACGGCAGTGGCGTGCGACAGCGGTGATCGAACCGATCGCAAGGCAGTGGTCGCCGCCAAGCATCACCGGCAAACGGCCCGCGGTCAGTTCGGTGTAGATGGCTGTGTACACAGCGCGATTCCACGCCACCACTTCGGGCAAATGGCGATAGCCATTCTGCGGGGGCTGCCACGGATTGACCGGTCCTTGCAGATTGCCGCGATCGATCACATCGAGTCCGCGTGCTTCGAGACGGCCCATCAGGTTCGCCACGCGCAGGGCCTCCGGCCCCATCGAGGCGCCGCGATGTCCAGCGCCGATATCGGTGGGAACGCCAATCAGCGATACAGCCTGCTTGCCCATGTTTTCTCGATTGCTTTGCATGTCAGGGGGTGGCGCCTTCGCGCACCAGCGGTAGTTCCTGCTGGCGCCAGGCGTTGATGCTTCCGTCGAGCAGACGCACATGGCTATAGCCTTGTGCTTGCAACATCTCCTGCGCGCGCGCGGCGCGGCGGCCGGAAACGCAATACACCACGATCTCCTGATCGCGCGGCACACCCAGTGCGGTATAGCGCGCGGCGAGTTGTTCGACGGGGATGTTCAAGGCACCAGCGATGTGGCCGTCGTGGTATTCGTCCACACGGCGCACGTCGAGCAGTATCGGCGCCTGATCGGCCTGTTGGCGCTGGATCAATTGCGCGGCCGCCAGCGGTTCGTCAGCGGCGAGAGCGGCCGCCGAGAACATCGACGCGGCGAGCATAAGGCCTAGCGCGAACGCCTTGCCGCCAGCGCGAATGACTGGTGCAGACCCAGCGGATCGTCGGAGTTTCATGCAAATCGCCAAGATGGCTCGCGGAATCGTGTGATGCGATCCGGCAAGTCTACAAGAACCCGCCAGGACGATGCCCTAGCGGATGGTCGTCCATCAGGTATCGAGCGGGCGCTCGAACGAATCCAGCCACTCGACCAGCGGAAAGCTGCCATGCCGGCCAAGCGCCTCGCCGTGTTCGGCCAGCCAAAGCTCGGCGGTGGCGTAACCCTGGTCATGCAGGGTCTGCAGTTGGTGAGGGCGTGTGTCGGTGGCCGAATGTCCCAGCGCCGCCAGGCTTTCTTCCGGCGCCATGATGTGCAGGCGCAGGCGCCGCAGTTGGCGTTCGGTGGCGCTGGGCCAGAGCCGTTGCGTCGCACGTTCGCTCGCGATGGCGATATCTCTTAGTTCACGGATAAAAGCGCCACCGAACGCCAGTTCCGCAGAGAGCGCCACCGCGTCTTTGGTACTGCGCGGCAACAGCGAACGGCGCAGCGGCTGCAGCATCACGCAAAGCAGGTCGTCGCAGCCACCCTCGAGCAAGGGTTCCAGTGCGGGATTGCCGGCAAAGCCGCCATCCCAATAGGCCTCGCCATCGATCTCCACCGCGGGAAACCACGGTGGCAGGCTGGCCGAGGCGATCAGCGCGTCGGCGCTCAGGCGTGATCCACTGAAAATCGCCAGTCCGCTGTCGCGAATCCGCGTGGCTACCAGGTGCACTGCGACCGGGCCAGTTCGCAGCACATCGAAGTCGAAGAACTCTTCCACCAGCGGGCGTAGAGGATGTGCCGCCGACGCCATCGTCATCGGCCAGCCGAAGCTGTCGCTCAGGCTGCGCGAACTGGCCATCCACCAATCCACAGCCGAGTTGCGCCTGCCCATGTCGAGCCAGAACGTGTCCAGCGTCTCGCGCGCGCCGGCCGCACCATGGCGCGCCCAGCCTTGCGCCAGCGCCGAAGCATTCATGGCGCCGCTGCTGGTACCGCAGACCGATTCGACGACAAGACCAGGTACCTGCAGCAACCGGTCCAGCGCACCCCAGGTAAAAGCGCCGTGTGCGCCGCCGCCCTGCAGGGCGAGCTTCACCGGGATGGAACCGGAAGGATGATTGGTGCGTTGCACCAATCGATCTTCGGACTATTCGCATGGAAGCGTCAAGGCTAAAAACAAAAACCCGCCAGGAGGCGGGTTTCGATAGAGACGTGGTGCCGACAGTCTGACTCGAACAGACGACCTACCGCTTACAAGGCGGTTGCTCTACCAACTGAGCTATGCCGGCGAAGTCGCGCAGTTTAGCAGGGGCCGGCCCGCGGCTGTAGAACACGGACGCCGCTTTCAGAAACAACCAGTGCTGTGCGAGCCCACGCTGCTGTTATGCAGACGGCTGCGCCAGTCGAAACGCGCACTGTCGGTGACGGCGAGATCCAGCCAGTACTCGGGCACTGTTTCGGTGCGCTCGGTCATCTGCGCGGGGAAGCCCGCGGCGGCGACTTCGTCACGGCGCTTGCGCGCATTGGCAGGATCCTTAAACAACCCTAGCGAGATGGTGTTCGGCTGGCCACCCGAGCCGACCACGAAGTAGTCATTGATGCTGGCGGCGGTGAGCTTGCGTGCCTGCTCCAGCGCCTGCTCGCGACTGGCACTCGCCGGCAGGTAGACCCACCAGCCGCGCGTCTGCGTGGTCTGCTCCTGGCGCGAACGCATGCGCGCCGCCTGCGCGCTGAGTGCGCCACGCGCATTGCGCAGATCGATCGGCGTCGCAAACGGGCCGATCGAGATACAGGTGTAGCTGTTGGAGCGCGTGGTGGGCGCGGCTTTGACCGTCGACGCCGGCACCGGCGCAGTAACCGGCGCGGGAGATGAAACGGGCTCGGGATTCGCCGCCGCTGTGGTGCTCGCCGGCGCGGCTGGGCGTTCCGACAGCAGATGCAGGGTCGGCACGCCAGGATCGGTGGCACTACGGCCGTGCGTGTCGTCCTGTCCAAGCAACAGCCACGCGCCTACCGCGATATTGAAGGCAATCAGTAAGACGAACAGCAGGCGCAGGAACATTCAGCGATCCGGAAAAGCACAGGCGAAGGGCGACATTCTAAGAAGCCCGGGCCGATAGCGAATGCGCATTCGCCCACACCGCGAGGCCATGCAGCACACCATCCTCGGCCAGTTGCGCGGGCTGCCCCAGCAGCGGCAACAGCGCAGCGGCGTCACCGCCACCGAGGCGCAACGACGGTGCGCCGCCCAATGCGGGCGTCATGCGGGTGGTGAAGCGTTCGATCAACGCGGCGGCGGCCTGCCAACAGCCAGAAACCACCGCGTCGGCGGTGTTGTCGGCCACGTCCAGCACCTGCCCCGGCCGCTCGGGACGTACGCGCGATGTGGCGCCTACCAGCGACTGCTGCATCAGCTGTGGACCCGGTGCGATCAAGCCGCCAAGATGGCGGCCATCCGCCGCCAGCGCATCCAGGGTCAGCGCTGTGCCGACACCCGCCAGCACGCAGGGCGAGTGACCCGAAGCGTGCGCCGCGACCATCGCCAGAAAACGGTCCACGCCCAAGCGCTGTGGTTCGGCGTAGGCGCTGCGTACGCCGCAGGCTTCAGCTGGCGTGCGCAACCAATAGCTATCCAGTGACCACAGCGCTTTCGCGACAGCAGCGACTTGCGCTTCGCGGGCGTTATCCACCACCGACGCGCCAAGTACTTCGCGCGGCGTGGGCAGATCGCGCCAGGCGTGATGGAGCGCGTCGCCGACATCCTCGTCCCAACCCACCGCACCGCGCGTACGCCACACGGCGCCCTGCAGCAACGCCCATTTCAGGCGTGTGTTGCCGAGATCCAGCAGCAGCCTCATGCGCGGCGCACCGTGACGTCGGCGCTGTCGATGCTGCGCAGGCCATCGGCGGCCCACACCTGCAGCGCGCCCCGCACATCGACACCAGCGCCGACACCGTCCAGTACGCCTTGGGCGCCGTGTACACGCAGCGGTGCCTCTTTCAGCAGATCGTGCCGGGCGTATTCGTCGACGAAGCCGGCAAAACCTTCGCGCTCGAATTGCCCCAGTCCTTCGATCAGGGCGGTGATCAGCGCGGCCGCGACCTGATTGCGGTCCGGCGGGGTGCCGCCCGCCAGGGCGGCCAGGTCGCAAGTGGGCTGGCCGGCCTGTTCGCGCAAGGTGTCGGTAAGACGCAGGTTGAGGCCCACACCAATCACAGCGGCGCAAGGTCCCTGGTACTCGCCACTGAGCTCGACCAGGATGCCGGCCAGCTTGCCGCCTTGCGCCAGCACGTCGTTCGGCCACTTTAGGCCGGCATCGGCGATGCCCAGCGACTCCAGTGCGCGCAGCAGGATCACACCCACCGCCAGCGACAGACCAGACAGCGAGGCGAAGCCCGCATCGAAGCGTTTCAGGCAGGACAGATACAGATTCAAACCCGGTGGCGACAGCCACGTGCGGCCGCGTCGGCCACGGCCGGCGCTCTGTGTCTCGGCCAGCACCATGCTCAGGTCAGCCAGTGCCGCTGCGCGCCTCTGCAATTCGCTGGAGGTGGAGTCGAGCTCCCAATGCACTTCCAGCGTGCCCAGCCGCTTGCGCACTGGCACCGGTACACCGGCGCGGATGCGCTTGATATCCAGCATCTGCACCGGCCACGGCAGCCGGTAGCCCGCCGCGCCGCGCGCCTCGATCGGCACACCGCGCGAGCGCAGGGCCTCGACCTGTTTCCAGATGGCGGCGCGCGTCACCCCGGCCCGTTCGGCCAGCCATTCGCCGGAAACGGCCTCTCCCCCGGCCAGCAGGGCGAGCAACTGCGGGGCCTGCATCAGCGGAGGCCGCCCATTGAAAGAACCCGGTACGCGGACAAGGCCGCCGGGAAACAAGGGATTGCGTGCATTGCGCCATCTTAGAGCCTGGCCCGCGCGGCGAGTAGCCGACCAGGGCGCTCGCGGACCAGTACTTGTGGGACTGGTACCGTCGTTTGAACGGCGGCAGCGGCACTGGTATCC
This sequence comes from Dyella sp. OK004, assembly GCF_900114495.1. GTDB lineage: Bacteria > Pseudomonadota > Gammaproteobacteria > Xanthomonadales > Rhodanobacteraceae > Dyella_D. The sequence continues at coordinate 1,192,934 of NZ_FOZI01000002.1, forward strand.
GCCCAGGGATTCTGCGACGATCCGGACCTTGGTTTGCGGATCAAGGGGTTGAGCCGCCATGGGCATTAGGCAGTTCCTGTTCGCGTGTGTTCTGGGCGTCGGCGGCATCAATGCCGCATCGGCCATGGACGCCGATACCCAGGAATTGGGCTCCGTTTCCATGCAGCGCGTCAGCACCGATAGCGCCGTCAGCCACGATGTGAGCGGCAATGGCGGCGACGCTCTCGGCGTGTCTCGAGATACCACTCCGCAGACCAGCCCGGCTTCCAGCTCGAGCAGCGAGAACTGCCCCACAGGCGGTAGCTCCTCGGGTGCCCAGCGCAGCCGGCGCATCAGTCTGGGCTGGCAGTCGCTGCTGCCTGGCTCGATCCAGTAAGCCGTTCCGTGCCGGGGGCCTGGTGGCGACAGCTGCTGTCGCGCTTCGACCCGCTGCCGATTCCCGACCCACTCTGGCGCCGCGCTCTGGTTTCATGCCCGCTGGCGCGGCGTCTCGATGACGCGCGCCAGCATGCATTGCGCGGATTGAGCGCAGCTTTTCTTGCCCGCAAGCGCTTCCACCCACTCGCCGGCGCCGTGCTGGATGAAAGGATCCGCTTGCTGATCGCCATGCAAGCTTGTCTGCCGGCGCTCGAGCAAGGTGTGCGCAGCCTGCGAGGCTGGCGCGAGCTGCTGGTATATCCGGGCGAATTCAAAGTGCGCCGCAGCCATCACGACGAACACAGCGGCGTGGTCAGCGAAGCCGACGATGTATTGATCGGCGAAGCCTGGGAACGTGGCCCGCTGATTCTTTCCCTCGCCGACGTGCAGCTCGACCTGGAGCAACCGTGGGACGGCTACAACGTGGTCGTGCACGAGATGGCACACAAGTTCGACATGCTGGATGGCCCACCGGACGGCGTGCCGCTCCTGCCCGACGGGATCAACCGCCGCGACTGGATCGTGGCGTTCCAGCGCGCCTACGACCATCTCTCCAACGATGTGGCGCGCGGCCGCGAGACCTTGATCGATCCCTACGCCGCCGAGAGTGCCGATGAATTTTTCGCTGTGGTCAGCGAAATGCACTGGTCGCAACCGGGCCTGCTGCAACGTGCGGAACCCTGTGTAGCCGCGCTGCTGACGGCGTACTACGGACCGTCGTCGGCACCTACCTGAGCGCAACTCAGCTCGGCGGCAGTTTCACGCTGAAACGCGCACCGCCGAATTCGGGCGAGCGGTCTACCGCCAGCTCGCCGCGATACGCCTTGATGATGTCCTGCACAATCGACAAGCCGATGCCATGGCCTTGCACGCGCTCGTCGCCGCGCACGCCGCGCTGCAGGACTTTTTCTATCTTGTCGTCGTCGATGCCGGGGCCATCGTCTTCCACGCTCATCCACAGACCGGGACGCTGGCGACTGCCAGCCGGCTCGGTTTTCACCACCAGCAGTACGCGATGGCTGGTCCACTTGAAAGCGTTTTCCAGCAGGTTGCCCATCAGCTCCAGCAAGTCACCCTGCTCGCCATAGAAAGCGGCGCCGTCATCGATGTCGAATTCGCACAACACGTTCTTGGCGGCGTAAACCTTCTCCAGGCTTTGCACCAGATCTTCGGCGTGACCGGCGATAGGAATCGCGGTAGCGAAGGTTTGGCGGCCGGTAGTGGCCGCGCGTGCCAGCTGGTAGGCCACCAACTCGTCCATGCGACGCACCTGGTCCAGCACGTCGCTGCGCAGGGGCACCGTACCGCCATCGACGGATTCGAGTCGCGAGCGGATTACCGCCAGCGGCGTCTTCAGACTGTGCGCGAGATCGGCGAGGGTATTGCGATAGCGCGTGCGCTGTTCGCGCTCGCTATCGACGAAAGCGTTGATGCGCTCAGTGAGGCCGGTGAGCTCCAGCGGGTATTGGCTGTCCAGATGCTCGGCATCGCCGCGCTCGACGCGACTCATGTCGCTGGCCACCTTGCGGAGCGGTGTCAGGCTCCAACGCAGCAACAGCAACTGCAACAGGATCAGCATCACGCCCAGCGAAGCAAGCCAGAAAATCATGCTGCGGCGGAACACGGCGTTCTGGCCTTCGAGCTGATCTTCGGCCTGCGCCACCATGAAAGTCAGCTTCACCGACTTCTTCTCAGAGGTGTCCAGCGCCACGCCATACGCGTAGTAATACAGCCGCCCCATGCGTGTATCGATGGGTCCGACGAACTGGCTCTGTCCGGGTTCGAGTCGGCTGAGAAAACTGAAGTCGCGGCCGATCGCCGAAGGCGATTCCAGCTTTACCCCGTTCTCGCCGAGAGCCAGCGCATACAGCCCGGAACCCGGCTGCGAGAAGCGCGGGTCGGGCGGTGTATCAGGCAGCAGCACCTTGCCCGAGCGCCCGACTTCGGTACCGGCCAGGTAAGCCACGACGTTGTTCTGCAGGCGGTCCTGCAGTTCTTTCACCGCGGTTTCCGCGCTGGTGCGCGAAAGGGTCAGCCCGACGACGCCAAGGAAGGCCGCCAGCACGAAGCCGGTGGCCAATGCCGCGCGCGCCGCCAGTGAAAACGGGCGGCGCGGCGGGCTGGGATCACTCGTCTTCGGCTTCGCTGCGAGGGATGGCAAAGCGGTATCCGCGTCCACGTACCGTCTCGATGGGCTTGAGGGTGCCTTCCGGGTCGAGCTTCCTGCGCAGACGGCCGATGAAGACCTCCAGCACATTGGAGTCGCGGTCGAAATCCTGCTGGTAGATGTGCTCGGTGAGGTCGGCCTTGGAGACCAGCTCGCCCGCATGCAGCATCAGGTATTCCAGCACCTTGTATTCGTAGCTGGTGAGGTCGACCAGCTTGCCTTCCACCGACACCGTCTGCGCGGTGGTGTCCAGCTTGATCGGGCCGCAGGCCAGCACTGGCTTGGACCAGCCACTGGCGCGACGCACCAGCGCGTTGATGCGCGCCAGCAGTTCCTCGACATGGAACGGCTTGACCAGGTAATCGTCGGCACCGTGCTTGAGGCCTTCGACCTTGTCCTGCCAGCTGCCGCGCGCGGTGAGGATCAGGATGGGGTAACGCTGGCCTGCTTCACGCAGCGCCTTGACCAGATCCATGCCGGACATCTTGGGCAAGCCCAGGTCGATGATGGCCAGATCGAACGGCACTTCGCGACCGAGGTAAATGCCCTCTTCGCCGTCCTGCGCCGCGTCGACGGCAAAACCATCGCGCTTCAGGCGTGCGGCGAGCGTCTCGCGCAGCGGCGCCTCGTCCTCTACCAAAAGGATGCGCATCAGTGTTTCTCCTTGTTGCCCTCGCCGTCGCCGGCGGAGTTCTTGGTGGAATCCGAGGAAGCCGGGCCCTTGCCCGCTTCCGTGTTCAAAGTGACCACGCGTACATGCCCGTCGGGCGTGAGCACCTTGATGCGGTGCTCGAACGCATTGCGCCCGCGCCGCACCGTGCTGGCCGACAGCACCTTGCCGCCGGTGTCGTGCTGCACTTGGTTCACCGCCTCTTCCAGCGTCATGGACGGCTCCAGCGCCTGTGCGGCCACCGAAACGGTCGCCAGGAGCAACAAAAGGGCCGGCATGCGGAGCATTGTCTTCATTTCGACAACAAAACCTCGTGGAAACGCCTTAAGGACGGCTATGCTCGTTCAGCCTATGAAACCGGGCCTGAATACTGACCCGACAGCCGTGCGCTGTCACGCAGCGACACGCCTCGGCGCCATGGCCTGCTCGATCAGGTCCCAGCCCGCGCCCGGCAGATGGGCGCCTTCGCTGATCAGGCGCCGGAAACCGCGCGCGCCCGGCTCACCCTGATAAAGCCCCAGCAGATGGCGGCTGATGTGCTTGAGCGAAGTGCCGCGCGCCAGCTCGGCCTCGATGTAGGGGCGCATATGGCGCAACACCTCGTCGCGCTCCGGCAGCGGCTCGCCGTAGAGCGCCGCCTCCACCCGCGCCAGCAGATAAGGATCGTGATAAGCCGCACGGCCCAGCATCACGCCATCTACCTGGGCGAGGTGCGCCTGCACCTGCTCGACCGTAGTGATGCCGCCGTTGATGATGACGGTGAGATGCGGAAACTCGCGCTTTAGCCGATAGACGCGCTCATAATCCAGCGGCGGAATCTCGCGGTTCTCCTTCGGGCTCAGCCCCTGCAGCCACGCCTTGCGTGCGTGCACCGCCAGAATCTCGATACCAGCCGCGATCATAGTTTCAGTGAAATGCTGCAGGCCAGCGTAATCATCCTGATCGTCCACGCCGATGCGGCACTTCACCGTCACCAGCACATCCACCGCATCGCGCATCGCCTTCACGCAGTCGCCGACCAAGGCCGGCTCGCGCATCAGGCAGGCACCGAATTTGCCCGACTGCACCCGATCCGAAGGACAGCCCACGTTGAGGTTGATCTCGTCGTAGCCGGCCTCGGCACCGAGGCGCGCCGCTTCCGCCAATTCCTTTGGCTCGCTGCCGCCCAACTGCAACGCCACCGGGTGTTCCTGCTGACTGTGTTCGAGCAGGCGCAATTGTTTGCCGCGCACCAAAGCGGCGCTGGTCACCATCTCGGTGTACAGGCGCGCACGCGGGGACAGCAGGCGGTGGAAGTACCGGCAGTGCCGGTCCGTCCAGTCCATCATGGGGGCCACGCATACACGAAATGAGTCAATATTGCGGCTCAACCCTTGCGTAATATGACTTTCGTGACTGAGTGGAAGCATTGCATTACTACTCGTTTTGTGTGATTTCGGGCCGTTTTGCGATCAGCGGTGTAACATGGAGTGCAACACAAAGGGAAAAGTTGCACCGTGGGAACCATCCTCACCCGCCGCCGCAAGGACGGCCAATCGAGCTACACAGCGGTCATCCGCCTCAAGAAAGCCGGCAAGGTGATCCATAGCGAGTCGGAGACCTTTGGGCGCAAGGCGCTGGCACAGGAATGGATGCGCCGGCGTGAGGCAGAACTTGACCAACATCGTGCCCGCGGCACGTTGCACGGCGCAAAGACGACGCTGGCCAGCCTGATCACATGGTACCGCGAGACCGTTGGCCCCACAGCGAAGTGGGGGCGCACCAAGGCATTTGACCTCCTTCGCCTCGAAGGGTGCGACATCGCGCGCAAAGTGGCCACCGAGCTGGGCACCGCTGATTACATCAACCATGTGATGGCCAGACGCGCCGAAGGCGCCGGCCCGGCCACGGTTGGCAACGATCTTGTATGGATCGGCCAGGTGCTGCGATCGGCCCGCGCTGGCTTCAATCTCCCCCTGCGCCTCGACTTTCTGGCGGACGCTCGCCACGAGCTGCGGCAACGGAAGGTGGTCCGCAAATCGCGATGGCGAGATAGGCGTGTCACGCCGGCCGAAGACGTGGCACTGCGTGACTACTTCGCGCGACGCGATAGGCGCGCGCAGATACCTATGTCGGACATCTATGCGTACGCAGTGCTCACGACGCGACGGCAGGAAGAAATAACCGAGATCCGGCGCTCGAACTTCGAGCGGCCGTGCGCCTGGCTGGACGACGTAAAGCACCCGACCATGAAAGAGGGCAACCGGAAGAAATTCCGCATGCCTCCCGAGGCATGGGAGATCATCGACCGGCAACGCGCGATCGATGGCGAGGACCGCGTGTTCCCCTACAACCCCAAGTCCGTGGGCGCAGCTTTCGCCCGGGCGTGCAAAGTGTTGGGCATCGAGAACTTGACCTTCCACGACCTACGCCACGAAGCAACGTCGCGGCTGTTTGAGCGCGGCTACGCCATCCAAGAGGTGCAGCAATTTTCGCTTCACGAGTCCTGGCAAACGCTCAAGCGATACACCCACCTGCGACCCGAGCACCTCGTCGACCGTTGAGCCTCCAAGTCGCTGTGCAGCGGCACACTAACTGCACACCGCTGCCTCCATGCCGATACGGAAAGCACGGGGGATTTGCTAGTGGCAAGGAGTACCACCATGAAAGACAGCAGCACCATCATCGCCACGCTTGATCGCGCGATCGAGCACGTAGACGCCATCGAGACGCTTGGCGCAAGCTTGGCCGCAGGCATGCATGCCGGCGTGGTCATACCCGACCACGTGCAAACGCTCATGGCCATGATGGCCACGCAGATACGTGAGCAGTTGGTCGAACTGAGCGTGATGCTGCAGGGGGCAAGAGAGCAGCGGCAGGGAGGTAGTGAAAATCCCTCCCCTTTATATAGCCCCCAATGGGTGGCTTCTTCGGAAACGGGTAATTTTGGTAACTACGTCACCAAGTCACTCACTTTTTAAAGCTAAAACATATAGTTACGAGATCATGACAAGGGTAATCAAAAGGTAATTCCTGGGTAATCGGATTACCCTAACAAAAGGTAATTTCACTCTCACAGCTACTCATTTATATTCAATCACTTAGATGATGAGGGTAATTTTAATTACCCTCAAATTACCTTTCCAAATAACTAACATAATCGTTTTATATCAATTAGTTAGGCCGAAATAAAGGAACGCGGTTACCTTCATCACCCTTTTCCGCGCCCAACCCAAGCAGCACTCGAATCGTGTGACCAATGGACTCCAAGGCTTTGAGACCAACGCGACGTACCACACGTGTCATGAACTGACAAAGACAACGGGACCGGCCGCTGTGTCTTGCGGCGTGGTGTCGCATCGTCTTGATCAGGGCTTCAACCATGTGAAGGAAGGTGACACGGAAAGCCAGATCGTCGCGGTGATGGGGATTGGGATGAAACCGAGCGTTTGGTCCATACAGTCCACCTGATCTCGCCTTGATGTCCGCCCAAGCCAGATAAGGGGCCGCGTCGAACAAGTTGTAACGTCGGCACAACAACGCAACAATTCAGTGTCAGTGCGACTTAAGGGGATAGGAGTGAACCGAGAACGGACGGCAGGCAAACCTGCTGGGGAAGACGGTGTCGGTATCGTCGTTCCTTTTCTCAAGTGGCCGGGCGGGAAACGGTGGCTGGCCGCAGAACACCGCAATGTGTTTCCCAAGAAATACAAGCGTTATGTCGAACCGTTTCTCGGCTCAGCATCCGTTTTCTTTGCGCTGCAACCCGAGCGCGCACTCCTGTCCGATGCAAATGAAGAACTGATCACCACTTACCGTGCTATCCGGTCGCGGCCCAAGGCAGTCATGGACGCGCTCAACCGCCATGCATTAAAGCACTGCGACACGTACTACTACGAGGTGCGATCGATGCGGCCCACAGGGTTGATCGAGCGCGCTGCGCGCCTGATTTACCTCAACCGAACCTGCTTCAACGGCATTTACAGAGTAAACCTTGAAGGTGTCTTCAACGTTCCGCGCGGAACAAAGAACACAGTCGTGCTCCCAACTGACGATTTCCACACTCTTAGCCGGGTACTCCACGGAGCCGAGCTGGAAAACAAGGATTTCGAGGAAATCATTGATCAGTCGGGTGACGGCGACTTTGTATTCGCCGATCCGCCATACACGGTGCGCCACAACACCAACGGCTTCATCAAATACAACGAAAAGCTTTTTTCTTGGGCGGACCAGGAGCGCCTCGCAGCCGCACTAGCACGCGCGAGGCGTCGCGGCGCCCGGATTGTTGCGACGAACGCGAACCACTCATCCATCCGCGAACTCTACGCATATCACCGGTTCGCACAGCGCACGGTCTCCCGCTTCAGTTCGATTTCCGCCACCAGTTCGAGCCGAAAACAATTTGAGGAGCTTGTCATCCTAGGAGGGCGGCGATGACGGCCGGAGACCCCAACACCGCACGAGACGTGGAGACTGACGGTAGATGGAAGCGATTTACCAAACACCCTTGGGTAAGGGCGACTTTGCGCTTTCTGAAGCGGCACCGCGAAGCTTTCTACCAGTTGTTCATGACAGTGGCCTTGGCCAACATCCCGATCGCTATTGTCTATCTCGACAAGATAACCAGCCTTGATCCAAAGGCGCCTCATGATGGGTACTGGACCATCCTTCTGCACCTGTTTCGTAGCGGCGATGTTTACGTCTATTCGGCAGCACTTGTGGCACCGTTCTGGTGGACGCTACTTACCTATATGAGGAACAAGCGCAAGATGTGGCTCGCCCCATTGCCCTTCGTGCTGAGCTGCTTCTGCACTGTTGCAGGCGGCCTCATCTACGCGAATCAGCTAAACGGACGTCTAAGCAACGAGCCAGTGGTAAATACTCTGGCGATCGCCATCTTTCTCTCATCGCTTGTGGTGCTGTACTGGTCTATCTATTGCGATCAGGCTTTGGCCGGGGACAACATGGAAGATCCCTTCGAAAAAGACCAGGACGACATCAACGATCTCATGAACGACATGGATAAGGGCTGAGCCGCATGGCGACTAAGAGCATCAAGCTAGACGGTCTCGTGGTCTCGCAACCTATCGGTGAGTTTTACGTCGTCGTCATGGAGCCTGACCAGTTAACCAGCCTAGCTGTCGCCGACGTGCGTAAGCTAGATGACAACGAACTCGATAAGTACCTAGGAATCCAGCGCCGCCTCGACAAAAAGCGTGTCGCCGAAATCAAGCAATACGTGAAGGGTATCGACGCGACTTTTCCAACGTCGGTACTACTCCACATCAGCGCGGAAAACGCGGAGTGGGACGACGATAGCCGCAAGCTGACGATCTTCTCGAATCAGGATGGGGACTTTAGCGAAATCGCCCATATCCTTGACGGTCAGCATCGTGTCGCCGGGCTGGAAGGGTATAGCGGCCCCACTTTTCAGCTCTGCGTCTGCATCTTCATTGGCGCCGATATCGCGGACCAGGCGAGCATTTTTTCCACAGTGAACCTTGCGCAGACCAAGGTCAGTAAGAGCCTCGTCTACGACCTCTACGAATATCAGAAGGCAAGGAGCCCGCAAAAAACGTCGCACAACATCGCGATTGTGATGGACCGGAGGGAGGGCAGCCCTTACCTAGGCAAGATCAAACGCCTCGGGTTTGCCACTAAGCCAGGTCAGATGCTCACCCAGGCCACCGTGGTGGAAGAGCTGATGCGGCTAATTACCCGCAGCGAGACCCAGGATCGGCAGGACCTGATGAAGGGCAAAAAGCTGCTACCTGCAACCGATGCAGAGCTACGCAAGACACCGTTCCGCAAAATGTTTATAGCTGGGCAAGACAGCAATATCGCGCTCAACGTGCTGAATTTCTTCCTTGCCGTTGAGGCCAGGTGGCCTACGGCATGGGAAGGCAACAAAGGCGTCATCCTTCCCAAAACGAACGGCTTCAAGTCCCTTATGTGGGCACTTGGCGAGTGGTACTCCAGGAATATGGTGGAGGGTGACGAGGTCTTCGACGCAAAAGTGTTTGGCAGTTATCTCCAGAAGGTGAATCTTCGAGACGAGGATTTCACCACCGACCTGTTCAAACCGGGCTCTACCGGCCAAGCCACGTTCAAAGATTACCTTCGCGAAGCACTTTGAGTCGTTGCGTGCATCATTTCGCATCACGCGCGAGCGGTTCGCTACACCAAGCGGCGCCAGTAATGGCGCCGTTTTTTCGTCTGCACCACTCGCATCAAAAGCAAGGGGCGAAGCGCGCAGGCGTGGAGGGGGGATGACCGCGCGCGCTGAGGGCTGGCTGACGAGATTTGATCATTTGTTGATCAGCCGACAGGCTTCCAGCCTGAGCCGTCCTGCCCCTCCCCTTCGGGGACCAAGAGAGCATCACCACTAGCCACAATGGCGTTAGGATGCGCTCATCTTTGCTGATGGAACCAAGCAATCAGCACCGGGCGTCGACGCCGATTGATCCAACTACAAAGCCCCGCATTTGCGGGGCTTTTCATTTATGGCCAGGGGCCACGTCGCTGCACCGTTACGGTGTAGGCATTCCCTTACTCGCACATGAGAATCCCCTTATAGTCAATCGAGGAGACAGTAATGGACGATGGACATGCCCAGTGAGTCTGGCGACCAAAGCATCGACCTTTGGTGACAGCCGATGACCTGGGTATCGACTTCTCGGCGATGGCCCGGCATTACCTGTCGCTTGGTTCAATAGGCGTGCTTCACGATACGTCGACGGCCTTCATGGCCTGTTAGCAAGTCGAAACCATCGCCGCGCCGTCTCGGTCCTTGCGACGGATGTCAGGAAATCTGTAACGAATGGCTGGTTGAATGACGGGCGCACGACTGATAGGCGCCAGAACGACTCACAACTGAAGCACACAACATAGGGAATTGGACATGAGCACAAGGAAGTGGTGCGCCGCCTCGGCGCGCCGTGCAGTCGTCATGGTACTAGGGATGATGCTGTCGTTAGCTTGGTCTAACGCCAGTCGCGCGAGCTACGGCCTGCCCTACTACATCCAGAACTACGAGAACGGTCAGCTGGTCACGTATACCTTTGACAAGCTCGACGATGGCATTGCCTTTGCCAAACAGTACATAGTCGTTGTGTGGCCATCAGGCACCCGTGAGCAGTGCCCGATAACCGTCACCTACGCCGACGCCAATACGATACAGAAAAATATACAGGCATCCGTTGGCTACACTTCGAGCAAGCCAGGCTGGTACACCTGCGAAGCGCGCGTCCTCGACATTAAGCTGACGACCTACGCGTACGACCCTGGAAAGAACACAGGCGAGAATTGCAATGGCGGTAATGGCATGCCGGATGGCGATGGCGCCATCACTTGCCCGGGCATGCCCCAAGCAGGCGATCCCATTAACGTCGCGACCGGCAACAAGTATGAGCAAGAAACCGATTTCGATACCTCGCCTTGGCTGACATTCCGGCGCTTCTACAACAGTGAGCGGAGCATTTCCCGGTCCAACCTAGGACCACAGTGGCGTCACTCGTTTGATCGCTCACTAATCCAATCCACCACCTTGCCCAATGGCCAGGGTACGCCGTATATCCAGCTCCAGCGCCCCTCCGGAAGCAGTGAAAATTTCCAACCGACGGCGAACGGTGGCTGGGCGCCCGATTCCAATGTGGCCGACACTCTAACCGCCGATGCGAACGGTTATACGGTCTACGTGGCAGGCCCGAACCAGTTTGAGCGCTATTCGACATCGGGACAATTGCAGTACATCGCCGATGCATCGGGGCAGATGACCACGTTCACCTACAACGGATCGCTACTCCAGGCAGTCACAGACCCCTTCGGTCGCACGCTTCAGTTCAGCTACGACAGTAATAACTTGCTGCATACCGTCACGCTTCCGGACAACGGTGTCCTCACGTACGGCTACACCAATGGCGTGCTGACCTCCGTTCAATACCCTGATAGCAAGACGCGTCAATACGTCTACAACGAGGCAGCCCTTACGAGCGGCACGAACCTGCCTTATGCGATGACCGGCGTTATCGACGAATCGGGCAAGCGATACGACAGCACCGGCTACAACACTGCAGGCCAAGCGATATCCTCGACCCACGCCGGGGGCGCCAACGCTGTGCGCCTATCTGGCATCAGCACTATGAGCACGACCATGACGTCGCCGTTGGGCGCGTCCATGCGCTTCTCCACAGCAGATGATGGCCATGGCCGAATCACGCTGAGCGGCTTTTCGCAGGCATGCCACGCCGACTGGTGCTATCAGCCCTGGACATCGATTAAATACGATGCGAACGGCTATGCCAACTCACTGCAGGACTTTGCCGGAAACACCACCACACTCACTCACAACGCCGCGGGATTAGAAACACAGCGCACTGAGGGCATGGCATCAATCGGAGAACAGCGCACCATTAACACCACTTGGGATGCGGTTCTACGCCGTCCTTTGACTCGGGTGACCTTGGATAGCAAGAACAACCCCGTCAAGCAAAGTGCATGGATATACAACAGCTCAGGGCAAGTCACTGCCCGCTGTGACATCGATCCTACGAACGCGAACGCCACCAGCTACACCTGTGGCAGCTCACCTCAAGCGCCGATCGGGGTCCGTCAATGGACCTACACGTACTGCACCGCCATCGACAACGTTCAATGCCCCGTCACCGGGTTGCTGTTGAGCGAAGATGGCGCGCGCGTAGATGTTTCAGACGTCACCCACTACAGCTACTACCTGACCACAGACACCTCGGGATGCGGGACAGCCGGCAGCGTCTGCCATCGTGCGGGTGATCCCTATCAAATCACTGATGCGCTCGGGCACGTCGTCACCTATGCGTCCTACGATGGCGCGGGGCGCGTCACACGCGTGATCGATCCCAATGGTGTGACGACGGACCTCACCTACACGCCGCGCGGCTGGATACAAACCCGCAAGGTCGGTAGCGCCACCACGACCTATGCTTATACCCCCTATGGCTCTGTAGCCTCCGTTACCGATGCGGACGGGGTCGTTGTGACCTATGGTTACGATGACGCTCATCGCCTGATAGACATCACTGACGCTCAGGGTAACCGTATCCATTACACCCTGGATGCCGCAGGGAACGAGACCGACGAATCGATCTATGCAGCAGGTAGTAACACGCCGAGCCGCCACCTCTCGCGTACGTTCAACAATCTGGGACAGCTCACTAAGATCATTGACGGCCTCAATCAGACCGTGTTCGATGCGAGCGCAAGCGGCGCCTATAACCTCAACGGCAACCTGGCGAACTCCATTGATGTGCTGGGGGTTCAGCGTACGCGTCGGTTCGACACGCTGAACCGCTTACAGACGATCCAAGACAGCGCCAAAGTCAACGGATCTACACAGTATTCCAGCACCACGTACGCCTACGATGCATTGGATCACGTCAATAAAGTCACTACGCCAGACTACAAAAGCACCGCCAGCACGTACGATGGCTTGGGCAATCCCCAGTCACTCAATAGCCCAGACACGGGTGTAACGTCATCGACATTTGATGCGGCTGGTAATGTGCTGACTCGCACGGACGCCAAAGGTAATGTTGCCACCTTCACTTACGACGCCATAAACCGCACGACCGCAACCACCTATGTGGATCCCACCCTCAACGTATCCTATCGCTACGACGAAGCAGATAGTGTCACTGGCTGCACTGGCTCCTACCCTATCGGACGCCCGACCCGAATTATCGAAACCAGCGTAACGACGGTCTACTGCTATGACGCGCGGGGTAACGTCACGCAGAAAAGCCAGATACAGGGAGCATCCACCGACATCACCGGCTATACGTATACCTCGGCTAATCGACTGGCCAGCGTCCGCACACCCAGCGGCGCGTCGATTCAGTACCAGCGTGACGTCAACGGACGCGTCAGCGCAATCACTGCGCTAGCACCTGGAACAATCAGCGCAAGTGCGGGCAATGTCGCGACGAGCATCACCTATTTACCGTTTGGACCCATTGCAAGCTACACCCTGGGTAATGGACAAACGATCACGCGCTCCTACGACGTGAACTATCAAGTGACGGACGTGGTAAGTCCGGCACTCAATCTGCATTTCGCTCGAGATGCTATGGGACGCATCGTAGCTCTGGGCAACGCACCAGGGGCCAGTCCGGCGGTAGAGACATATAGCTATGACTGGCTCTCAAGGCTGGCAGCTGTAACCGATGCGACTGGAACGAATCTAGAGTCCTATACGTATGACGCTATTGGTAACCGCGCGAGCAAGACAGCCAATGGTCTAGCGACGGGTACTTACGGCTACTACCAGTACCCACACAACTGGCTGACTAACGTCGGTAGCACGGCACGTACGTACGACAACAACGGCAACACGACCGGCAGCGCCATGGGTGGCGAGACCTTCGGCTTCGGGTATAACAGCCGGAATAGGATGACGGTCGTACAGCGAAATGGGAGCACGGTTGGTACCTATACCTACAATGCTCAGGGCCAGCGAACAGCCAAATCAATCTCGTTCCCCGCCCCCCTGAATCAGCGCTTCGCCTATGATGAGCAGAGCCAGCTCATCGGCGAATATGGTGATACGACACGCGACTACGTCTGGCTGGGCAATCTGCCACTAGCAGTGATCGACACGCAGGGAACAGCTAGCACAACGAGCTTTGTGCATGCAGATGGTTTAAGTACACCTCGCGCCATCACTGACGCCAACGGCACCTCCCTGTGGAAGTGGGATCAACAGGGCAATCCATTTGGCGAGCAAATGCCGCTGGCTCCAACCGGGTACGTTTTCAACCTGCGCTTCTCAGGACAGTACTACGACGCAGAATCAAGCATCTTCTACAACGGATTTAGGAACTACGACCCGGCAACTGGTCGCTACCTCCAAAGCGATCCGATCGGACTCAACGGCGGCATAAGTAGCTATGCGTACGTCCAGAATAGTCCGGCAATGGGGACTGATCCCCAAGGCCTGCAGACCATTCCCCGCGATGCTTACTTTACCGATTGGACAAACCCAGAGACTCGTGCAGCTGCGCGCGGCTTTTGGGCAAACATGATCCCCGGTTACGCCCTAGCCGGATGTGTCAATAATGGCTGCACCGGCTGGGGTTGGGGTCTCTCCGCAGCCGGGGTACTACCTGGCATTGGAATGGTGTCTGGCGTAGCGAGAGAAGCCCGCGCCGTCAGGGCGATGTGCCAAGCGTCCGGAGCCGCCAGAGGCGTGGCAAATCCGATATCCAGCACGTTGGCCCGTGTCGTGCCTCGCAACATCAATCCGACCACGCTCGGGAGAGCAGGTGATGTCGATGTTTTTGTCACCAATGCCAGCGAACTTAGAGGGTTGTCCAACGCAGAAATTGCAAGTAAATTGACGATCCCAGAAGTGCCTGGTGGGTTTAGGGTGATTGAGTTTCCCAGCTCCTCCGTTGACGGCATCGCGTCTCCAGTGTTTAGGTCAAATCCCGGTTTTCTGCAGGGAGGGCAAACCGCTAATGGTGCCGCAGAATTTGTGATCCCAAATGGCCCAATCCCTCCGGGAGCGACGCAATGGCTTCCACATTGACGATTCAATCGAATGAATCAAAATTATGCGGAAAATGGATTTCTGAGGATGGGAAGTTGGTGGCCGATGTCACCACGAAGCGCATTTTCCATCTGGTGGAAAATGAGCTTGTAGAGGTTGCCCGCTCAGAGGACGGCTGGTCAGTTCTTTACTTAGACAAGAAAGATGGTCGTTACTGGGAGCTAAATTATCCTGATAGCGATCAGCACGGCGGAGGTCCTCCATGCCTGGAATTCTTATCGCGCGATGCAGCTCTGGCTAAGTTCAAACTCTCAGCCAATTGAACAGATGCAAGAAGAAGGCGGCCGAGGGCCGCCTTCTTCGTTACTAGGTGGTCTTGAAGCCGAAGACCCTAGCACCCAATCCGTCATTCAAGCCAAGCATCCGAACGATCAGCGGATCGATCTCGTTCTCCCTGAACACGTCCCTCGCCTTTCCCACATCGCCGAAGCCGCCAGCGTTGGTCGGAATCATGCCAAGCAACTGTGGTGGCACGCGGTGCGCCGCGAGAATGTCGTCACGGCTGGTGTTCTTGATCGCGGCGAAGTCGTCCTTGGCGGCCACTTCGCTGATGGGGATCACCTGCACGCCGTCTTTCTTGCCGTTGGGCGCATACATGAAGAGGTTGCGGAAGTTACCCGGTCCTTTCGCGTCGCGCAGCGCCTTGCGCAGGTTGTCGACGTCCGAAGCCTGCTGCGCGGTGTCGGTCATGTAGAGAATGAATCCGGCGTGCGATCCGTTGTCGTAGTACTTGCGCCGGAATAGCGTCGCCGACTTGTTGAGCTGGGCCGCGTGTAGCGCGCTCAGATATTCGGGGACGCCGTACACCTCCTGACTCACGTCCGTGGCCTTGAGCTGGATCACCGGTCGCGTGAACTCGAACGCCTGCCCGCTCAGCGGTACGAACCAGCACTGTCCCTCTTTCACGCCCGGGCGGGTGAACATCGCCGGCGAACGCTTCAACGACAACAGGTTTCCCGACAGTGCCTTGGTCTGCTCAAGGTAGGCATGGCCGAACGTCAGGTAGTCGGTGGCGAAGGCCTCGAACTCGCCCACGGAGAGGTAAGGCGACGCCTCAAAGGACGACACCAGCAGATTGCGTTTCACGTAGATGGCCGATGCGTGGTGTGGCGCAACACGCAGCATGTTGGCCAGGCCGTTGAGGTTCACCGGCGGCTCGTACCAGCGGCCGTTGTTCCACACTTGGACGTAATCCAGCAACGATGCACGGTCGATCGGCTCGGGGTCACCGAAGGTGAACGCATGAATCCGCCCCGCCTCGGCGGCATCCGTCGGCCGTGTCGTCTCGCGCAGGATCGCTCGCTTGTGCTCAAGGCGGAGAGACGTCACCAGCTAGTTGGCCGAAGCTCTCGAATCTCGCGGGCTCGAGCCAATAGCGTCTTGCACTCCGGCCAGACGAAATCTGGATTTACCACGCTCACCCATCGCATCGCGCCATAGATCGGATGAGGGAAAAACGCGTCAGAGGCTTGATGGTTGAAGCTCGCTTTCTGTAGATCTGCCTTGCCTCGGATTCCGGGAAAGAGACTCTGAAAGGTCTCCTTGTCTGTCGGAAAGTTCAGACGGTATATGCCCTCGCGGTTCAATTGCGATGAACTATCGTGATCATCGTCATGAGTCACGATTGTCGCGAAAGGAAACTTCGCGTCATTGCCTGTAAAGAAGTACAGGTCGGCCGTGCTGTCATCAACCTCAACGTCTTGCAGTGCTGTTTGAATCCAGTCACGGATGTCGTTAAGCGCCATTTCCATAATGGCCTCCTTGGTAGTCAAATTTGACTACCAATGTAGATTGGGTGACCAAATTTGTCTAGCCTGTAGACAAAAATGAAGGTTGAAGTGATGAACGTCGTTAGATTGCTGGTGCTGGGAGTGATCCGCGAACTCGGGCGTTGCCATGGCTACGCCATTCGGCAGACGTTGGACGAGTGGCAGGTGCAAACCTGGACCCGGCTGCATTCGGGTTCCATCTATCACGCGCTGCAGCAGCTCACTAAAGAGGGGCTGCTAGAAAGTGGCGCACCCGAACCAGGTAATCGAGGCCCAGGAAAACTGACCTTCGCGATAAGCAGGGCTGGAGAAGTAGAGTTTCATGACCAGCTTCGACAGGCGCTTGCAAGCTTCGACTTAATCGAGTTGAGCGCTGGTATCGCATTTATCGGCTGCCTACCGAAAGCTGAAGCCACTTCCCTGATTTCTCAAACCATCGAATGCCTGAAGGACAACGCGGACCGTTTGGCGCTTATCGCCTCGTCGGTCCGGCCCAGCCCCAAGCCCCCCCGCACCAAGGACCTCCTCGCTCTTTGGCGCACAAATTTGGCGACGACGGCTACGTCACTGGAAGAAATTCGCGGCACGCTGGATACCTTTCATTGAGTCGACGCACTCGGGCGACGCATATGAACGCGCCCTCTTGGCCTGATGGCTTTCCCATCCCCCTCTCAGTTCCGCTTACCAGTCCTCAAAAGGTCCGCCTTGGGTCGGAAGCGCACACTCCGAGCTTGTCGAGTCGCCCTGAACGCAGCAAGCCAGGCCGCTCCGAGGCCAGACCTCCGGGGCAACGATGGTGCAACGCGAGGGAGACCGAAAGCCCTAACCCGCTGCCTTATAAGGCTTATATGCCTTCGCTGGCCCAGTCCATCATGAGGGCCACGCTGACGCGAAAATCGTCGGGATTCAAAGCGGAAGTCATGCGGCATTTTAACGGCTGCCGGCATGCGCACCTATGGCAGGGCATATCTCAGCCACTGAGACCGCCACGGTGGTATCTTGATTACCATCCCTACAATCAAGATGGCGGCCATGTCTCCTCCCTCCCACGGCGGTGCCCGACCCGGCGCCGGCCGCCCCGCCAGCGAGCCGACCCAGCGCCTGCGCGTGCCGGAAAGCCAGGTGCCCGCTGTGCTGGCCTATCTGGAGGCATACCGGCAAATCACCACATTGGACGTGCCGCGCCCGCTTTCGTTGATGCCCTCGACGGTGGCGCTGACCGCGTTCACCAGTCGGGTGCCGGCGGGCCTGCCCAGTCCGGCCGACGATACGGTGGAAGATGTGGTCGATCTCAACCGGTATCTGGTCATTGCGGGGCATGAGCCCAGCACTTACATCATTCGTGTCTCGGGCTGGTCGATGGTCGGCGCGGGCATCTTCGACGGCGACGAGGTGTTGGTCGATCGCGCGCTGAAGCCAAAACAGGGCGACATCGTGGTAGCGCTGGTCAACGGCGAACTGTCGATCAAGCGGCTGGGCAAGGTGGAAGGCAAGGTCGCGCTGTTGCCGGAAAACGCGCACTTCAAACCTATCGTATTCAAGGAAGGCGAAACGCTGGAATTGTGGGGCGTGGTCACGCGC
Source organism: Dyella sp. OK004 (assembly GCF_900114495.1). Lineage (GTDB taxonomy): Bacteria > Pseudomonadota > Gammaproteobacteria > Xanthomonadales > Rhodanobacteraceae > Dyella_D. Next base: position 1,211,101 of record NZ_FOZI01000002.1, read on the forward strand.
TGCCTGCGCAATCTGCGCTGAGCCGCCATGGGTCAGGTCGTTGCTCTCCAATCGCTCATCACAGGCCGCCAGATCTGGCAGGGGCGTGCGGTTCCCCAGCCCTCCGGTGGCGAGACGACAGGCTGGCCCGCGCTGGATGCTGCGCTTCCAGCCAGCGGTTGGCCGAAAGCATCGCTGAGCGAAATCCTACTGCCCGCCGACGGCGTGGGTGAATTGCAACTGGTCCTGCCCACCCTCGCACGCCTGAGCAAGCAACAACGCGCGATTGCCGTCATCGCACCGCCCTATGTGCCTTGCGTCGCCGGCTGGGAAAATAGTGGTGTGGCCATGACGCACATCGACATCGTGTGTGCGGGCGATCCGCGCGACGCCTTGTGGGCCAGCGAGCAGTGCCTGCGCTCGGGCAGTTATGCCGCTGTCCTGAGCTGGCCGCTGCATGCCGACGATCGCGCGCTGCGCCGCTTGCAGGTTGCCGCCGACAACGGCCGCGCGCTCGGCTTCGTGTTCCGCGATCGCCGCCATGCCGTGCAGGCCTCGCCTGCGGCGCTGCGGCTGGAGCTGGAGACCGAACCTGTTCGACAGATCCGCGTGCGCAAATGCCGCGGCAGTCAGCCGCCGGCGCTGCCCATTCCTTTTCCCGCCGATGGCTGGTGAGGCATACCGCGATGCTCTGGGCCTGCGTTCTGCTTCCGCACCTTGCTTTGGACGGCGTCCTGCGCCGGCGCCCGTCGTCGGACGAGCCGTTGGTGCTGGTGACCGGCAGTGCACAGTCGCGCAGCATCCTGGCCGCGAACCGGCCTGCGCGAGCGGCCGGCTTGCGTCCCGGGCAACGCCTTGCAGTCGCGCAAGCCTTGCTCTCCCGCTTCGAAGCGGTGGAGCACGATCCGGCCACCACCGAACGTTGGCACCGCCTACTCGCGGCTTGGGCCTACCGTTACAGCGCCGAGGTAGTGCTGTGGCCACACGCCATCGTGCTGGAGGTGAGCCGTAGCCTGGGTCTGTTCGGCCCCTGGCCGCGCTTCGAAGCTCTGCTGCGCGACGACCTGAGCCAGCTCGGTTTTCGCCATCGCATCGCGCTCGCGCCTACGGCTCGTGCAGCCTATGTGCTAGCAGGCACGCATGACGGTATGGCGGTGATGTCGCCCGAGCTGCTGCGCGGCGCACTGTCGCCCATTCCCGTCGGCAAGGCGCGACTTCCTGACGAGGCTGCCGACAACCTGGCTGCGATGGGATTGCGCACACTTGGGCAGCTGCTGCATGCGCCACGCGATGGATTACGTCGTCGCTTTGGCGAGGCACTGATCGAGCATCTCGACTACCTCATCGGCACCGCGCAGGAGGTACTCCGTTATTACCGTCCGCCGGACCGTCTCGAACTGGCGATGGAATGGACGCACGAGATCGAGCAGGTCGAGGCCCTGGTGTTTCCGCTACGCCGCCTCACCGGCGACCTTGCCGCCTGCCTTGCCGGCCGCGATGGCGGCGTGCAGCGCTTCATGATCCGGCTGGTGCATCGTGATGGCACATCCACCGATGTCTCCATCGGCTTGCTCGCGCCCGAGCGCGATCCCACCATGCTGTTCGAACACACGCGCAGCCGCATGGAGCGCACCGAATTGCCGCAGCCGGTGATTGCTATGCGGCTGGTCGCGCACGAGCTGCCACCCTTCGTACCGGCCGGTCGCGATCTGTTCGATACCCGTCCGGCGAACGCCCTGCCACTTGGCCAATTGCGCGAACGTTTGCGTGCGCGCCTGGGTGATCGCGCCATCCAAACCTTGCATGCCACCACCGATCCGCGCCCTGAGCATGCGCAGAGCGCAGCCCGCGATGATGTCGTGATCGGCCAACCGGCCTCCCTGCCCCGCCCCACCTGGCTGCTCGACACACCGATGCCCTTGCGCGGCCTTGCACCACGCATCGTTGCCGGCCCCGAGCGACTGGAAACCGGCTGGTGGGACGGCGGCGACATGCGTCGTGATTACTACGTGGTGGAAACCGCGCAAGGCCAACGCGCCTGGGTGTTCTGCGCACCGGGTGAACGCGGCCCCTGGATGCTGCATGGGTGGTTCGCATGAACGCTTATGCCGAGCTGCATTGCCTATCGAATTTCTCGTTCCAGCGCGGCGCTTCCAGCGCGATGGAATTGTTCCAGCGCGCCAAGGCCTGTGGCTACTCGGCACTGGCGATCACCGACGAGTGTTCGCTCGCCGGCATCGTGCGTGCTTATGAGGCTTCTCTGGAAACAAAGCTCGACCTGATCGTCGGTGCAGAGTTCAAGCTGGACGATGGCTTGCGTTTCGTCCTGCTGTGCGAATCGCGTGAGGGCTACGCCGCACTGTGCGGGCTCATTACGCAAGGGCGCCGCGCTTCAGCCAAGGGTACGTACCACTTGACCCGCGCAAGCCTCGCCAACGGTCTGCCCGGCACACTGGCCCTATGGCTGCCGGATGCTGAGCCGGACGCCAGCGACGGCCACTGGCTGGGCGAGCGTTTTGCCGGTCGCGTGTGGCTGGCGATCGAACTGCATAGAGGTCCCGACGACGCAGCGCGCCTGCGCCAACTTGAACGGCTCGCTGCCGACCTGGGTATGCCCGCCGTCGCCGCCGGCGACGTGCACATGCACGTACGTGGCCGACGTGCCCTTCAGGACACGCTCACCGCGATCCGCCACGGCCTCACCGTGGCACAGGCCGGTGTCGTGCTATTCAAGAATGGCGAGCGGCATCTGCGTGCGCGCGAAGTACTGGCGGAGATCTATCCGGTGCATCTGCTGGAGGAAACGGCGCGTATAGCCGAGCGATGCCGCTTCACCATGGACCAGTTGCATTACCGCTATCCAGCAGAGTTGGTACCGGAAGGACATAGCGCCACATCATGGCTGCGGCAACTCACCGAGGAGGGCATCCAGCGGCGATGGCCGGACGGCATCAGCCCTGAGAATCGCGAAACGATCGAGAAGGAACTCACGCTGATCGGTGAGCTGGAGTATGAGCACTATTTTCTTACAGTGGAGGACATCGTCTGCTTTGCGCGCCGCCAGAACATCTTTTGCCAGGGGCGCGGGTCGGCCGCCAACTCGGTGGTGTGCTACGCGCTCGGCGTGACCAGCGTCAGCCCCGACGAGGCGACCTTGCTGACCGAGCGCTTCATGTCGGCAAGCCGCAAGGACCACAAGTACAACCGTCCAGAACCGCCCGACATCGACATCGATTTCGAACACGAGCGGCGTGAGGAAGTCATCCAGTACATCTATCGCAAATACGGCCGCGAGCGCACCGCGCTGGCCGCCACCGTGATCAGTTATCGCGGCCGCAGCGCCGCGCGCGACGTGGGCAAGGCATTAGGTCTGTCACCCGACCAGGTATCCGCCCTGAGTAGCGTGTTCGCCTGGCGCAACGGTGGTTCGCTTCGCCACCATCTGCAAGAAGCCGGACTCGATTTCGACAGCCCACTATTACAGCGTGTATTGATCCTGGCCGAAGAACTACGCGGCTTTCCGCGCCATCTGTCTCAGCACGTCGGCGGCTTTGTCATCTCCGACGCTCCGCTGTCGCAGCTGGTGCCGGTGGAGAACGCGGCCATGCCGGACCGCACCATCATCCAATGGGACAAGGACGACCTGGACCGGATGAATCTGCTCAAAGTTGATTGTCTGGCATTGGGGATGCTTACCTGCGTGCGCAAATGCTTCGATCTCATGAAGCAGCACGAAAATGTGTCGCATACATTGGCATCCATTCCACTCAACGACAACGAAACCTACAAGATGATCCAGAAGGCCGACACCATCGGCGTCTTCCAGATCGAGAGCCGCGCGCAGATGTCCATGCTGCCGCGTTTGAGGCCTAAGAATTTCTACGACCTGGTGATCCAAGTCGCCATTGTCCGCCCCGGTCCCATTCAGGGCGACATGGTGCATCCCTACTTGCGCCGACGGCGGAAGGAAGAAGACGTTACCTATCCCTCCGAAGCGCTCAGGGAAGTTCTCGAACGGACGCTGGGGGTTCCGTTGTTCCAGGAGCAAGTCATGCGCATCGCCATGGTGGCTGCCGGCTATACCGGCCAGCAGGCCGACGAGCTTCGCCGCGCCATGGCCGCATGGAAACGCCACGGCGGCATGGAAAAGCACCGCGACCGACTCTTCAACGGCATGAAGGAGAATAATTACAGCGAAGCCTTCGCCGCGCAGATCTTCGAGCAAATCAAGGGATTCGGCAGCTACGGCTTTCCCGAAAGCCATGCGGCCGGTTTCGCCAAAATCGCCTATGCGAGTGCCTGGCTGAAATGCCGCCATCCCGCCGCTTTCGCCTGCGCACTACTGAACTCCCAGCCGATGGGCTTCTATAGCGCCAGCCAGATCGTGCAGGACGCACAGCGCCATCATGTACAGGTGTTGCCTGTCGACGTACGACACAGCGATTGGGACTGCACACTCGAACGCGACGTTCGTGACAGCACCCTGGCCATCCGCCTCGGTTTTCGCCAGGTACGCGGTTTCAACGAACAGGCTGCGCAACGCATCTCGCAGGCCCGAGAGCGACAAGCTTTCCTCGACATCGTCGATCTTTGTACGCGAGCCAGTCTCGATCGCCGCCACCAAGATCTGCTCGCCGACACTAGTGCGTTGCGTGGATTGGCTGGGCACCGGCACCGTGCGAAATGGGCCGTGACTGGTGTGGAACCGCAACTGCCGTTGTTCGGTCGCACCAGCCCGGATGAGCAGACCATCGTGCTGCCGCCACCGTCGGTGGCGGAGAACCTGCACGCCGATTACGCGCGAACAGGACTCAGCCTGGGGCCGCATCCCGTGCGGCTGTTGCGGGCACGTCTGCGCGCGGACCGCTACAAGGACTCCAGGGAGCTGAGCCACCAGTCACACCAAACGCGAGTGCGCACCGCCGGCCTGGTGACCCAGCGCCAGCAACCACAGACCGCCAGCGGCATCACCTTCATCACGCTGGAAGACGAGCACGGCAACATCAATGTGATCGTCCGCCGCCAGCTGGCCGAGCGCCAGCGACGCCCCTACCTCGAAGCCCGGCTAATGGGCGTGGAAGGCCACTGGGAAAACGTCGATGGCGTCAGCCACCTCGTTGCGCACCGATTGCTGGACATGAGCGACTTGCTCGGCCAGTTGGACGCCCGTTCGCGAGACTTCCATTGAGACAATCACTCCGTCGTCAATCGCGAGGATCCGCACCACCTTCGTCGGATATCGCACCGTCTTTGTGCCTGCGTATGAACCAGCGCGACGCTATCAACAGCAGTACCCCGGCCAGGGTGATCGCCAGTGCGCCGTTCCTGGCCTTCGCTTCATAGAGCACCGCCGCTAGCATGACCAGCGGCGCCAGGATCATCTGCACCAACCACTCACGTGCCGTGGCATGGTCCAGATCCGGCGCCAGTTTGGCGATGAATGCCGCATAGACCCAGAACGCCAGCATGCAAGTGAAGGTAGCTGCGATGGCCACCGCATAGATGGCGAAAGCCTCCTGTTGCGAGGTGTCCTCGAAGGAGAACCGGATCACCACTGGCATCAATGCCACCAGGCTCAGCAGCACCATATTGATCGCCGTGCCGACCGCATCGATATCACGCAAATGCGCCACGATGCGCCGATGGTTGGCCCAGATCACGCCAATCAATAGGAAACTCAGGAAATACAGAAGTAGCGGCTTCGACCAGGCCTGCCACAACGAAAGCCCAGCGCTGGATTCCGGCTTGATCTCGATCGCCGACAACGTGATGGCAATGGCGAACACGCCATCGGACAACATGATCAGTCGGTCGAGATGACGCTGACCGACATGCCGGTCCTCGACCGGCTCGTGCACACGACCACCCATGCCTACCCCCTATCGTTGAGTGGCGGCATGATGCCGTAGTTAGGCCGGCTTGCGCAGCCGCCCCCGATTCACGCCGCAGGCAGCGACCGGGCAGTTGCCTCGAGATGATCGATGTAGGCCTCCACGCGCCGCCTGAAGATCACCGCGGTGGACAGGGCTTCGTAGCGCTCTTCGGACTTCAGTGCGTGCTCCAGCACCTCGCCTTCACCCGTCAGCGGCGTGCTGCCGAATACTTGCAGGCCGCCAAGCAGACGATGCACCCAATGGGCCACATCGGCGGGGCGGCGTTCGGCGATCAAGGAATCAAGTGTCGCCAGGTCGATCCGCGTGGTACGCACGAACCGCACGATCAGGGACTGGATCACTTGATCATCCCCGAAGCTCTCGCGCAACAGATCCAGGTCGACGGCGAACGCGGAGTCATCACTGGAATCGGGCGTCGACGCGACGTCTGCGAACACACGCCCGAGCTTGGCGCCAAGCTCCGCGATGCGCACCGGCTTGGGCAGAAAATCGTCCATGCCAGCGCTCGTGCAATGCTCCAGCTCGCCAGGCATCGCATTGGCGGTCATAGCCAGGATGTACAGATGCTCTCCACTGGTGGTTTCACGGCGGCGCACGGCGCGGGCCAGTTCATAACCATCCATAAGCGGCATATGACAGTCCGTGATCAGCATGGCGTAGTCGCGACGGTCCAGGGCCGCCAGCGCCTCCATACCATTGCCGGCCACGTCACTGGAGTAACCGAGTTTTTCCAGCTGCGCGGCGATCAACGTCTGATTGATGGGATTGTCTTCCGCCACCAGCACATGACGCTCCTGCGGCGATGCTCGCTGCGCGCCTACCAGTTCTTCGCCATCACCCTCCAGCCCCAGTGCGCGTTGGCAGGCAATGGCGAAGGTCGACCATTTGAGCGGATTACTGGTGATGGTGATGCCCGATGCGCCGCTGGCGTATCCGTGCGGCTCGGGAATAGCGGTCACCGCGATACATGCGCTTGCCTCGTTCGGGCGCGCACGACCAAATTCGTCATCGACAAAGAGCAGATCCGCATCGCCGTCGATCGCTTCCAATGACATGCCAAGCGCCAGCAGGTTTTGCTCCAGCGCATGAGCCACCGTGGCATCTTCCAGCTGCACCCGCGCCGCGCGGCCACGCAATGAGTAATGAGGCAGGCTGCGGCGATGGATTAGCATCGGCAACTCCACGTGCATGCTCGTGCCTCTGTTTTCCTTGCTCTCCAGCGTGATGCTGCCGCCCATCAGCTCAACCAGGCGGCGACAGATATACAGGCCAAGCCCAGTGCCGCCATAGCGGCGGGTAGTGGAAGACTCCGCCTGAGTGAAGGGCGCGAACAACCGCTCGGCTTGATCTGAGGACATACCGATGCCGGTATCGATCACGCTCAGCCGCACGCGCTGTATATCGTCGGTTTCCTCCAGCACCACGACCCGCACGTTCACGGAACCAAGCACAGTGAACTTAATCGCGTTACTGAGCAGATTGAGCATCACCTGCCGTAGCCGCACGTTCTCTGCGCTCACTTCCGCGGCAAGGCGCGTATCGATGTCGATGGCAAGCGAAAGCCCTTTGCGGTGCGCCTGCGCGGCCAGCACGCTGACAGTGCTGTCGATGAGATCGCGCACATCTACCGGCACGTATTCGATACTGAGACGGCCGGCCTCCATTTTTGAGAAGTCCAATACGTCGTCCAGGATCTGCAGCAACGCCGTAGCGGATGTCTCCACCGTGCCGAGCATCTGTCGCTGTTCTTCTGTCAACGAAGTATGCCCCAGCAATTCGAGCATGCCGATCACACCGCTCATCGGCGTGCGGATCTCATGACTCATCGTGGCGAGGAATTCTGTCTTAACCTGCGTGGCGGATTCGGCCTCTTCTTTCGCGGTCGCTAGTTGCATGGCCTGGAGATGTTGCTCGGTCACATCCACCCAGTAGCCGCTAAAATAAACAACGCCATCGGCCTTGCCTGGTGTGGCCGTGGTAGCTACCCACCGTTGCACACCATTCGCGCGCACACGCATGGTGACCTGCATGGGCGTCATCGTGCGGGCAGCCCGCTCCACCTCGTCCATCAATAGCTCGCGATCTTCCTCCACGATGGTCGCAAAGGCGACGGGCTCGTCATCGATGAAAGTCTGGGCCGCAACGCCGAAGATGGGCTCTGGATTCCCCCCTACGAACAAGAATTGCACCGTCTTGTCTGGCGTATAACGGAACTTGTAGACCACTGCCGGCAAATTGCGCGTGATATCGGTCAGCTGCTGCTCGCTGCGTTGACGCTGGCGGGTCTCGCGGCGTAAGCGGATGTACGCGTAGGACACCGTAACCAGAAACAACAGCACCACCGCTATCACTGGCAGGGTCTTGCGCGCGATTTCCCTCCACGATCCACCGTAGGTATAGCGCGATGCCAGCCAGGTATTGCGAATGGACTGCTGCTTGCGATCCGGCATGTCCATCAGCACGCGATTGATCAATGGCACCAGCGGCGCGTACCTCTGAGCGACTCCCATCGCCAGCACCACATGATCGTCTGTCGGCGCACTGATCTTCAGGCGCCCGGCAAAGTGTTCCCGGATGAGGTAGTCGGCGTTCGCCAGATCGCCGACAAAGGCGTCTGCTGTGCCATCAGCCACCATGGCCAGGCCTTGATCGGTGGTGGCCACCGGCAACACCGTTGCCTTGTGCATCCGGTCGGTGACCACCTTGATCGACTGTTTGGAGACGTTGGCCGCCACACGCGTACCATCGAGGTCGTGCGCTCCTGTCATCGGGCCAGCGTCACTACGGGTCACGATCATGACTGGGTAGTCGAGATAGGCAACGCTGAAATCCATCAGCCTCGCGCTCTCCTGACTAAACGGCGACACCGCCGGCAGCAGGTCGACCTTGCCCTCCGCCATTAACCGCATGGCGTCGGCCCAGTCCTTCGCCGGCACGTAGGTCAGGCGGAGGTGGAGCGCTTTGGCTACTTCTCGCAGATAGTCGCTGGCGATGCCGGCCGGCTGTCCGTTGCGGTCGAGCAGCGTATAGGGCGGCGAAGTCGGGTCCATCGCGACTCGCAGCGAGGGCAATTTCTGCAGCCATGCGCGCTCCTCTTCGTTGAGCGGCACCGGTGATTCATTACCATGCGACTGACCGAGGTCGCTATTGAGCCAACTCGCTCTCAACCGCGCATGATCCTCTGTCGTCAGTTTCGTAAGCTCTCTATCCAGTAAATCGACCAAAACTGCGCGATCGCGAGGCGCGGCAAACGCCAGCGAGGAAATGGGCAATGCCACGCGCTGTCCTACATGCAGCTGGCGCTGCAACCCCGCTGCGGCGATAGCCGCGTGCCCGGTATAGGGATCAACGATATAAGCGTCGGCTCTTCCGGCGGCGACCAGCTGCAATGCCTCCCGGATACTCGCCACCTGGACGAGTTTGACGCCAGAGATGTACTTTCGCGCCGCCTCACCCATGGCATCGCCCGTTAGCGAAACCAAGGTCGCATTGCGAAGGTCGGACGAATCCCGCAGACGGTCATTGCCTATCCGGGTCACTAGCGCGGGTAGGTCTTCGAAATATGGATGACTGAACTGCAGATACGCCATCCGCTCCGGCGTCGCCGAAACATTCATGAGCAAATCGACGTTCCCGTCATGCGCCGCGTTGAGCAGTTCGTTCCAGCTCGGAAACACCCGGTAGTTCACCCGAAGACCAAGAGGGCGCGTGATCTCGGCAAGATAGTCCGGTGCCAACCCCTGCGCCTGACCGGATATCACCGCCTCAAAAGGTGGGAATCCGTCTGCGGAGACTCCTACGGTGATCACCGGGTGTGCATGCAGCCAGCTTTCCTCGGCCGGCGTCAGGGACACCTCCTCGGCCCGCGCCAGCGCGGCGAGGCAGAAAAGCATTGTGAGGAGACAGCACCGCAACCAGGCCATTCAGAACGTATCCGTCGTGAGTTGGGGCCAGCAGGGGGACACCCGGTTTCACCGTCGTTCGAGATGATCCCCCCGCGCCTTCCGTTGCGAGCCTGAGGCTTCGGCTACAGAGCACTATGGCTCCGGCTTCCGCAGGGCGACGTTAACACCCGTCAGGCGGGTATCACAGAGTACGCCCGGTATCAGCGCGCAGACTCAACCGCGCCAGGCCGACCACAAGCCGACACGCCGGGCATCGCCGTTGGTTTGCACGGCAACGCGGGTCATGCAGTCCGGCAACGCGGCCTCGCGCTCTGCGAAGTGCGTTGCAAAGGCCACCGCTTCGAACAGGTCGCCACGATGGCCAATTTGCTCGTCATTCCGGAAGACGGACCAGCCGTCGCTTTCACCATGAGTGACGTGGTATTCGACGTAAGTAACCATCGGCTTTCACTCCCTAAAGCTGAGAGCGATACGCCGCTCTCCGTAGGGGAAAACCTTAGCCATTAATCCAAAAGGCGAAAATAAGACGGTTCTTAAATATCAAATGCGAGTTCAGCAAAAAAATAACTGAGATAAATCAGCACCCATGCATTTCACTCGAGAAAACCATGCTCGCGTGCATAGATCACCATCTCGCGGTCATGCTCTAGCCCCAGCTTCTGCATCGCCTGGCGCTTCTGGGTACTCACTGTCTTTACGCTTCGATTGAGCTTCTCCGCAATCTTGGTCACGGTGAGGCCACCTACGTATAGACGGAACACTTCCAGTTCTTTCGGCGAGAGCTCGACGCCACTTTCAGTCGGCTTGACCAGCTCGGACTCCTCGAAGCGTTCGCGCAGCGAGGCGCTGATGAAGGCCTTCTTGGCCGCCACCGTACGCACCGCCTGCACCAGTTCGGTCATGGGTGAGCGCTTGTCCGCCAGACCTAGCGCGCCACCTTTCACGGCATCGCGCAGCAAGCCCACGTTGTTCACCATGGTTTGCAAGATCACTGGGACATTCGGGTAGAGCGACGACAACTTGGATATCAACTGCAAGCCGTCACCATATCGCCCACCAGGCATGGTGAAGTCCGTGATAATCACGTCACAGGGGCAGCGCTTCAGCAACTCGATCAACTCTTCGCCGTTACGCGCTTCGCCGACTACCTTGATGTCGGTATCGGGCGACCGCTCCAGCACGGCTTGTACGCCTGCCAGCACTACAGGATGGTCGTCCGCAACGATGACTCGAATCTGCAAGCCGACCTCCGCTATGTGCAAGCCCTTGTGTGAAACACTCACGCCATACGGCGCGTAAGTCTCATCCCATGTCACCGGCTCAGCTGGCGACCGTCCAGTGCCTTGCGGGACCCGGATGTAGTCATAATCACAGAGATTATTCTTATTTTCCATGGCTAGCAAAATCCATATTGAAAAACAGAGACGTAACTGGCAAATCAAAAAGCATTGGCGCCCGGAATCTACAGGAACACTCTTCGTTATCGGCTGAACGAGAAAGCGGGCGCTTTAATGCACCTGCTTTTTCACCACATTGGCATCCAGATGGACCACACAGGTTTGCAGCGCATTGCCTCGATCCGACGCAGGGCCGAAACCGCCCGGCGATGGCATAATGAGCGCCTGCAGCTGCGCTTTCGGGCAGCACTCGTCAGGCAGCGGTACGCCGCCTACCCACACGAGTCTGATGACTGGCCTCTCGCTGGTCTCTCTGCCTTGCAGCGAACTCTGAATCTTTTGAGACGGTAACCGGCATGGTGGCTTTGGCGACGGAGCACGTAATCGACGTGCACCACTGGAACGACACCCTTTTCAGCTTCCGCACGACGCGCGACCCTGGCTTTCGCTTCGACAGCGGCCATTTCGTGATGATCGGCTTGGAGGTGGAGGGCCGCCCGCTGATGCGCGCGTACTCGATCGCCAGCGCAAACTGGGAAGAACACCTGGAGTTCTTCAGCATCAAGGTGGCCAACGGGCCGCTCACCTCGCGCCTGCAGCACCTCAAGCCTGGCGATCCGGTGATCGTCAGCCGCAAACCTACCGGCACCCTGGTGCTTAACGACCTCAAGCCCGGCAAGCACCTGTACCTGCTTGGCACCGGCACCGGCCTGGCACCGTTCATGAGCATCATCCGCGACCCGGAAACCTACGAGCGTTTTGACAAGATCGTGCTGGCTCACGGCGTGCGCCACATCAACGACCTGGCCTACGCCGACTATCTGGAGCGCGAACTACCCCAGCATGAGTATCTCGGCGAGATGGTGCGCGAGAAGCTGATCTACTACCCCAGCGTCACCCGCGAGCCCTTCCGCAATCGCGGCCGTATCACCGACGCCATCGCCGATGGCTTGATGAGCGAAACCATTGGTTTGCCGCCCCTGAATCCGGACACCGATCGCGTGATGCTGTGTGGCAGCCCTGCCATGCTCGACGACATTTGCGCCCTGCTCGACGGCCGTGGCTTCCACGCTTCGCCGCGCACGCGCGAACCAGGCCACTACGTGATCGAACGCGCCTTCGTCGAAAAATAAGCGCGATTACTGGCGGATGCGGCCCTGCCCTTCGTTATCCCAATAGCCGAAAATCTTCCGCGCCACCAGTTTGTAGAGCCGCTTGAACGTGGCCCGCCACAAGCGGGCATGCGGCGCTGGCGTGGAAAGGATGGCGCGCTGGCGGGCACTTAGGGCCTCGGGACAATAGGTGCGCTTGTGCTTGAGCAGATGGCGCAGGTCTTCTCGCGCCAACAGACGGAATAGCGCGCCGCGCTTGCCGCGGGTCCACGCAATCTGGAAATCCACCAGCGCAGGCCGGCCGTCCTCCCGCACCAGCCAGTTCGGCTCCTTGGCCAAATCGTTGTGCACAATGCCGCGCCGGTGCAGGACAGCGAGCAGACGCAAGGCCTCACGGTAATACGCACGATCGCGCGGCTGCGCCTGCTGCATCGGGGCACCCGCGATATAGCCGCGCAGGAGTTCACGCCCGTCCCAGCCGAGCAATGGCGGAACTCCATCCACGCCTTCCAGTTTGGCCAGCGCGCGCGCCTCGCGTGCGGCGGCTCGGCGCGCAAATGCGCGCGCCCACCAGCGCGCGGCAGCCACGTCGCGACGGATCACGGGCACGCCATCACGCTGCGCGATCTCGATGCGCCCCAGTTCGTCGGCCTTGAGCAGGATGGTGTCGCTGGTATTCACAAGTCTTCCGGCAAGCTGCGACCGGGGTACACTCGCCCGCCATGTCGCCAAGCATCTATTGTGGCTGATCCACAACACGCTTGCGCCACAGGCCGGATCGCCAGGGAGAACACGTCATGCCGTTGCGCTCGCCTTTGCTCGCCCTGCTGCTGGCTGGCGGCGTTGCGCTATGTTCCGGCGCCATGGCGGCATCCCCAGTCAGCGCCAACGCCGAAGCACCGAAGCGCGAAAGCGGCGAACTGGCGGGCCACCCCTATGCGATCGACCTGGCCATCGGCCCACTCGAATCCAGCTGGACGGCGCTGCGGCAATCACTGGACCGCTACATCGCGACCCAGCGCACGAGTTTCCTGGACAAAGTGAAGCAAGCCGCACCCAGCCGCCTGCCCGCACCCTGGAAGCTGTCGCTGGAATTCAGCGTGGCAGCCCGCACGGAGCGCTTCGTCAGCGTGGTGGCCTTTGGTGATATCGAACCCGGCGGCGCCAGCCCTAGCGCCATCATCGACAGCTTTACCTACGACACGAAAACCGGACAGATGATCGCGCTGCCTGATCTGTTCACCGACTTCGCTCCTGCCGAAGCCGCACTCGCCGGCAGTGCGCGCGCGCAATTGCTGGCCAAGCTGAAACCCGGTAAACACCACCGGCCACTGGCCTCCGATGCAGCAACGGTGCGCAGCGGCACGGTAGTCGGCAAGGGCCGGCTCCGCATGTTCGTACCCATCGTGCACAAGGACCGCAGCGCGCGTGGCCTCAGCCTGATCTTCCCTTCGCGCCAGGTCGCCGCCGATACCGCCGGCCCGCAGAATGTGGATGTACCGACCGCCGTGTTCGCACACTGGCTGAAGCCCGAGTATCGCGACGCCTTCCACTAATCGGGAACGACATGGACATCGCCCTCTACTGCCTGGCTGCCGTACTGATCATCGCCGGTGTCGCCGGCACCATCCTGCCGGCACTGCCGGGCATACCGATGATCTTCGGCGGTATCTGGCTGGTGGCCGCGCTCGACAACTACGAACGCCTCGGGTTGTGGTGGCTGCTGGTTATCGGCGCCCTGGGCACGCTCGGCGTGATCGTTGATTTCGTCGCTGGCGCGATGGGTGCCAAGCGCGTAGGCGCGAGCAAGCTGGCTTTATGGGGAGCAACCCTTGGCACCATCGTCGGCATGTTCTTCGGTTTGATCGGACTGATCCTCGGCCCCTTCCTTGGCGCGCTGGCGGGCGAACTGATGGCGGGCAACAGCGTGCTGCGCTCGGCCCATGTCGGTATTGGCACCTGGCTGGGGCTGTTGTTCGGCACACTGGTCAAGCTGGTGATTTCTTTCATCATGATCGGCCTGTTCGGCTTTGCCATGCTGCTGGGCTGAAAGTCGATAGGCCCAAAGCAAGAGCCTCACTGGACCTTCGGCACAGGTACGCAGCCACCGCAGCCTTTTACGCTGCGTCGACCACTCAGGGATCCCACACCATGTCCAAACGTCTTGCCCTTGTCATCGCAACCACACTGGCCGCTACCGGTGCCGTACACGCGCAATCCAAAGCGCCGGAATGGATCGAACGCAGCAATGCCAACGCCAAGGTGCTGCTCAATGTGATGGCTCACTACTCGCCGGAATTTGCCTCGCAGGTCGGCTTCCCCGGCTACGACGACAAAGTCGCGGACCTTAAGCCCGGCGTCGACGAACGCTCGCGCGCCGCACTCGCCGAGACCAAGGTGAAGCTGCAGAAACTGCTGGCCACAGAGAAAGACGCCAACGTGCGGCAAGACCTGCAGATCATGATCAAGGCGGTGGACGAGCAGATCGAAGGCATCGATCTCAACCGCAAATACATGCTGCCGGTGCAGGACGTTGGTCAGCTGATCTTCGGCGGCGAGTTCGCCCTGCTGAAAGACGATGTGGATCCCAAGCGCCGCTCCCTGGCGCTCAACCGACTGCAGTGCTACGTGGGCAAGGCACCCGGCTGCACGCCGATCACTGAGCAAGCCAAGGCCCAGACCACCGAGCGCCTCGACAACAAATCGCTGCTGGGTCCGTACAAAGGCGAGATCGAGCAGAAGCTGTCGAACACGCAGCGCTACGTGGATGGCATTCACCAGCTGTTCGCCAAGTACAAACTGGACAACGCTGACGGCAAAGCCGCACTGGCCGCGCTGGACAGTCAGATGAAGGATTACGACGCATGGGTGCGCAGCACGGTGCTGCCGCGCACACGCGCCGACTTCCGCCTGCCCGAGCCGCTCTATGCGTACAACCTCAAGCAGGTCGGCATCGACATTCCGCCGCAGGAATTAATTAAGCAGGCCGAGCTGGAATACGTGGAGCTGCGTTCCGCCATGCAGATGATGGCGCCGGTGGTGGCGAAGGCCGAAGGCATCAACGCTACCGATTACCGCGAAGTGATGAAGGCCCTGAAGAAGCAGCAGCTTGCCAAGGATCAGGTGATGCCCTGGTACAGCGAGGTGATCGCGAAGATCGAGGACATCATCCGCCGCGAGCACATCGTGACCCTGCCGCAGCGCAAGATGGCGATGCGCTTGGCTTCCGATGCCGAGGCTGCCGCGGTGCCGGCACCGCATATGGACCCGCCGCCCTTCATCAACAACAAAGGTGAGCAGGGAACCTTCGTGTTGACCATGGGCAACCCCTCGGCCAAGGCCGGCAGTTCGGATGCCTACGACGACTTCACGTACAAGGCTGCCGCGTGGACGCTCACCGCGCACGAGGGCCGCCCCGGTCACGAGCTGCAGTTCGCCGCTATGGTGGAGCGTGGCGTGTCGCTGGCACGCAGCCTGTTCGCTTTCAACAGTGTCAACGTGGAAGGCTGGGCGCTGTATGCGGAAGCCGAGACGCTGCCGTATGAGCCGCCGGCGGGCCAGTTCGGCGCACTGCAGGCGCGACTGATGCGTGCGGCGCGCGCCTATCTCGATCCCATGCTCAATCTCGGCATGATCACTCGTGAGCGTGCCCACGACGTGCTTACCCACGAAGTCGGTCTGTCTGAAGCGATGGCGCGCCAGGAGCTGGATCGCTACACCTTCAACAGCCCCGGCCAGGCCACCGCCTACTTCTATGGCTACATGCGCCTGCAGCAGCTGCGCCTGGAAACCGAACTTGCGCTGGGCTCACGCTTCGACCGAAAAGCCTTCAATGATTTCGTGATTGGCCAGGGCCTGCTGCCACCGGAACAGTTGGCGGAAGCGGTGCATACACAGTTCATTCCGCAATACGCGAAGAAGTAATTCGCCAATGGACAAGGGCGGCGCGTGCCGCCCTTGTCGCGAACATCAGCGGCGCCGCTTTGGCGCCGGCTTCGCGCGCTGCGCCTCCACACTGCGCGCCAACCACGCAGCGAAAACCGGTGTGTCGCGGGTCAGCGAAACCGGCAGCACGATGTACTGACGACTGGGTGCCGCGCCCGGTTTAGCCTCGAGACGCGAAGTCCCTTCCACTGCCAGCAGATCCGCCTGATCATCCGTCGCCAGCTTCAGCGCCAGCCCGGACGATGTCAGCCAGGCACAGGGACGCCCAGCCATATAAGCCATCAAGCCGCCGAACATGGGATGGAAACGCAGGTCATGCGCCAGACCGAGATGCGTGGCCGCATCTTCCAGATCGTGCCGAAGGGTTTCGAGCGCCGGGTTCACGCCACCGGGTCGGGAATCACGTAAAGCAGTACCGCCAGGTAGTGCAGCACGCTGCCGGCCAGCACGAAGAAATGCCAGATCGCATGGTGGTAAGGCATGCGGCGCGCCAAATAGAACGGCACGCCCAAGGTGTAAGCCACGCCACCGGCAATCAACAGCACCATCCCGCCGGTTTCCAGATGCGCGCTCAGTGGCTTGAAGGCAACCATACCCACCCAGCCCATCGCCACGTACAACAGCACTGCGAATTTGCGATAGCGCTTGAGCACGCCCAACTCCAGCGCGCTACCCGCAATGGCCAGCGCCCAGATCGTGCCGAATAGGCTCCAGCCCCAGGCGCCCGGCAACGCGACCAGCGTAAACGGCGTGTAGGTACCGGCGATCAACAGGAAGATCGCGATGTGGTCCAGCGTGCGCAACACGCGCTTGGCAAGTACGCCTGGAATCGAGTGATAAAGCGTCGACGCGGTGTAAAGCAGGATCAGCGTGGTGCCGAACACCGCGCTGGACACCACCGCGCGCGCGTCGCCCACCATCGCGGCATATGCCACCAGCGTCGCCAGGCCGGCAATGCTCAGCAGAATGCCGATGCCGTGGATAACACTGCTCGCGAGTTCGTCGCCGAAGGCGTAACGCGGGGTGGCCGCGCCATGGGTGGCGGACATGGGTATTCCTCAAAGAAACGGGGACGCCGATGGGCGTCCCCGTCACCTTACCTGTGCGGCCTGTGCTTGCATACTCCCACGCATGGAAGCATGCGTGGGCTATTCGATGATGAAGGCACCGAAGGCAATGCCCAGATTCCAACCCTCGCCAGTTCCGCTAAGCGCCAGCGACACGTTGCCCTTGGTCAACACCTGCGCGGAGGCCGACTTCTCAGCGCCCGCGTGGACTTGAGCATTCGCGTAATGCCCCTTGATTTCGCCGATACTGGCCACCCCGGTGAACTTGCCGACACCGTCCGTGATCTTGCTCTTGCCGAAGGTGAGGCCGCCGCCTTTGACGCGGATCTTCACGTGCGTGCTCTGCCCGTTACTGCAACGGACCGTGCCGCTGCCGGAGGCGGTCTGATAGAACACCGACCAGCCGGAGAGCTGGAAATTCATCTTGCAGGAAATATCCGCGGCCTTTGCCGACGCAGGCATCACCATCCACATCACTGCCAGCGCGATGCCCCCCAGCCACTTCCACATAGTCGCTCTGCCTCCACCGTCGCATGCCGGCGGCCGCCGGATCGCGCGATTGTGACAAGCATGCATGAACTCGCGGCAACGCCCGGCCGGCCACCACTAAAGTTTTCCGGCCTGCCCGGCCGTAAACAGCCTGTTCACATGTATTCAACGCGGGCGAAAGCCGGTACAGCGCAAAGTCGACAGTCCGGGCATCTCCCCCTCTCTCTCCCCCGATGCCCGGTCCATTGCGCCCCGCCACCCTGAGCGGGGCTTTTTTTGCCCTGGATCAAGTCATCCCCACGACCACGGGTTAAGCTGGAACCGCACTTGGCGAACAGGAGCGACCAATGTCCAGCACCGACCTGCTGCTCTACCTCCAGGAAACCGATCTGCGCACGCCCGGCACGCGCGCCGCCATCGCCCTGGCGGCCAGGCTCGGGGCGCGACTCGACGGACTCTACGTCGCCGATCTGCCGGCCGCTGCCTTCAGCCTGCCCGAGGCCGTGCCCGTGCAACTGGAGGAAACCCGACGCCGCTGCGCGGAGGCCGAGGAACACGGCGGTGATTGGCAAAGCCTGCTCGCCTCGCACTCATTGACTGGCAGCTGGCGCGTCGCCCAGGGCGATACCGTGCAGACGGTGTGCCAGGCCGCCGCCGGCTATGACTACCTGGTGATGGAACGCAGCCAGCAGCGCAGCGACGCGCCGGTCGGGTTCGGCACCGTGTCGCGCTGCGTGTTTGGCAGCGACCGCCCGGTGCTGGTCGTGCCCGATACCGCGCGCATCGACGACACACTGGGCGCACGCGTACTGGTCGCCTGGAACGGCAGCCGCGAATCCGCCCTGGCCCTGGCCGCCGCCGCACCTGTACTGCAGCAGGCGGATGACGTCCTGTTGCTCGACGGCAGCGAAATGTACGCCGACACCATTGCCGTGCTGCCGCCGCCCGGCTTGGCCGACTGGCTGCAGCGGCACAGCATCAAGGCCCGTATCCAGACACTGGACGCCGGCCCGACACACGCGGCCGGCGCATTGATCCTTGACGCTGCACGCGCCCATCGCGCAGACCTGCTGGTGATGGGTGCCTGGAGCCGCTCGCGCCTCGCCCAGATGGTGTTGGGCGGAACCACGCGCCACCTTTTCATGCATGGCGACCTGCCCATGCTGGTCGCGCACTAAGTCACCGCAGAAGCCCACCCCGTGGGCGACAAACCGGCAGGACTGCCGGTTTGCACGGCGCAAGCCGCCTGTAGGGTGAGGGCCATGAATGGTCCAAATGAAAGCCACGTGCAGCGTAGCCAAGGGCAGCACCAAGAGGCGGCCTTTGTGGGCCGCTTTCGCGCACAGGGTGCGCTCCTACCGGGGCGGCCGGCAGGGATTTTGGCGAGCCGGGGGCGTACTCCCCATTTAGCCATCCAAACACCCCACTTGCGCAAGCGCTTTCGACAGGCATAGGCTGAAGCCGCGTTCGACACGATCCCCCTGCGTCCCCACGCAGCGTGTCCAGGGCGCGCTCAACATCGCCCAACATCGATATCGTCAGGAGGTCGCTTATGCCGTCCGCAAGCCTGGCTGTTGCTCATCGTCCCCATCCCGACCGCGTACGCATTGCCGCACTCAGCGCGGCCATCGCCGTCAACCTCGCCGTATTGCTGGCCGCGCTGCGGCCGATGGCACCGCAGTTCGTGGAAAGCCTGCGTCATCCTGAAAGCATGACGCTCACCTGGCTGACCGCTCCCGAAGTGAAACCCGATCCGCCACCGATAGACATGGCACCCGCGGTGAAGACACCGCCAACACCGCACACTCGTGTGGCCCCCCGCCCGGCGCCACCAATCGCCGTGCCCACTGACGCAGGAAACGTGGCAACTCCGCCAGTTACCGCTACGCCGGCCATCGAGCCGACCACCACAGCCACGCCGACCGCGGATGCCGCGCCCGTCGAAGCCACACTGGCCTATCGCTCCTCGCCGCTCACCTTCCCCTCCATTGCCATCCGCAAACACATGCACGGCACCGTGCTGCTGCGCGTACTGGTCGACGAGGACGGCAAACCGGTCCAGGTGAACGTGGAGCAGAGCAGCGGCGAACCCGTACTGGATCGCAGCGCGCGCGAACAAGTCATGGCGAATTGGCGCTTCCAGCCCGCCACGGTGCAAGGGCGTGCTGTGCAGGCCTGGGCGAGAGTGCCGGTGAGTTTCGAGTTGCGCGAACTCTAGTTCGCCAAAGTGAGATAGGGAGAAGTTGAGAGGGACCCGGCGGCGATAAATGCCCGCCGGGTCCTTCCACGGCAAACCTGCCTCAGTGCGCCGAACTGGCCGGCGGCGATGCGGGTCCGCGCGCCGCGCGCACCACCAGCCATACCAATGCCGCCAGCAGCAGAACGGGAAGGAACATCGGCAGTAAGGCCAGCGCCACCAGCGGTGCCACCACGACCAAGGCCAGACCGCCGAATACCAGCCCGAGCAGCCAGCCGATCATGCCGAGCACGCCACCCACTATCGCAAAGGTCAGCTTGAACACCGCGCCGATCAGCGCAGCAACCAGCCACAGCGATAACACCAGCATCACCATCACGCTCATCACAATCATGGTGCTCTCCTCATTTCGTCACTTCACGGGCGAAGGACACGAGCAGCGAACCTGAACTTCACGACCCGAATTCTGCGCGCCGCCTGCATAACTTGCATGGTGCGGAAGTCATAGCGGTACTGAGATGAATTCAAGGTCCGGGTTACAGGTCTTTAACGATCCGCATGCTCCACTGCGCGCCGGTTCCAACCGAGTCCATCGCATGAGTCAACCCATGCACACCCTCAAGGCGCTGCGTGAAATCGCCTTCGATCTCGGCGTCGGCCAGCATCCCGATCTCGCCGCCATGGCGCGCGAACTGGGCAGCGTGGTTCATCGGGATGCACAAGCATTGAACGAAGGATTGGCGCATCTACGCACGCGCCAGCGCGGCTTCGAGCGCTGGCTGCTGGCCGAACGCAATAAGCCCGGCCTGAGCATGCTGGTGATGGCATGGCCCGCCAATCACGCCACGCCAGTGCACGATCACGATGGCCTATGGGGTTTGGAACTCGCACTGCACGGCGCACTCGAAGTGCAGACCTGGTCGCGCGATGCCGCCACCAGCAGCTTGCAGTTGCAAGGCCAGGACTGGCTTGGTCCCGGTGACGCCACCTGGTTCGATGCGGATACGGCCTACGCGCACCGTTGCCGTAACCTTTCACGGCACGACACCGCGCTTACCCTTCACGTCTATGGCGGCGATCTGGCAAAGTACTTCGCGTACGAGCAGGTCGGTCAGGCCGATGAGTGGCTCGCACGGCCGCAACGCGCCGCGATTGCCGGCCGGCTGAGCGCCTGATCGCCGCATCCCGGATCAAGCAATACAAAGGAGTGGCATGTATCGACGGGTCGCCATTATCGGCGGCGGCGCGGCAGCGGCGACGCTGTTGAGCGAGCTGCTGGAACGCCAGCCGCCGCAGCCGCTGCATCTGGATTGGTATACGGGCGGCGGCACGCCGGCCCGCGGCATCGCCTACGGCACTCGCTCGGAGCGGCATCTGCTGAACGTGCGCGCCGCCTCCATGAGCATGTTCGCCAGCAAACCGCGCGGTTTCCTGGATTTCGCCCAGCGTGGCGACCACAGCATCACCGGCACCGATTTCCTGCCACGCCGTCTCTACGGCGACTATCTCGAAGCGGAAGTCGCGCGCGCATTGGAGCGCGCCGCGTCGCTCGGACATGATGTGCGCGTCATGCCGTTCGCCGTGGACGCGCTGGTGCCAGAGAACGATGGCGTCACCGTAATCCAGGGCGAGGACACTACCCACGTCGATGCCGCCGTCATGGCTCTCGGCGCATTGCCGCCACAGCCACTGAGCGGCGTCAGCGAAACTGCCCTGAGCAGCAAGCGCTACATCACCGATCCCTGGTCGTTCCTGTCCACCGTGCAACCCGATCCGGCACCGCGCAAAGTGGTGCTTGTCGGCCTCGGCCTCACCGCCGTGGATGTGTTGCTGGAACTGGCCGCGCTATGGCCCAACGCCAGCTTCACTGCCATCTCCCGTCACGGGCACCTCCCGGAAGCGCACCTTGCCTCCGCCACCGCGCCCAGCGACGACAGTGCGGATCTGATCGAAACCATGCGCGCCGCGCCGGATATCCGTACCTGGATGCGCCTGCTGCGCGAAGCCATTGCGCAAAGCAACGACTGGCGCGTGGTGATCGACAGCATGCGCCCGCACACACCCAGCCTGTGGCAGGGCCTGTCGCAGGAAGAGCGCGCGCGCTTTCTGCGCCACGCGCGCTGGGCATGGGAGCGCGCGCGTCACCGCATGGCGCCGCAGATCATGGACGCCCTGCAGGCGCTCGAAGACGCCGGCCGCCTGCAATGCCGCCGAGCGCGCCTGCATCAGGTCGATGTCGAGGGCGATCATCTGCATTTGAGCATCACCCCAACCGGCAGCACCAAGCCCGAGCCGATGGACACCGACCTTGTGATCCAGACCATCGGCCTCAACACCGACGTGCGCCGCACCCAGCATCCGCTGATACGGCAACTGGTCACCAATGGCCACGTCAGCCCCGATCCATTGGGCCTGGGCTGCAACGCCACGCCGGAAGGCCGTCTGCAACACAACGGCAGTACTTGGCCACATCTGTACGCCATGGGCAGCCTGCTGCGCGGCACATTATGGGAATCCACCGCGATGCCGGAAATCCGCCAGCAAGCGCGCAACCTCGCCGAACGACTGCTCACCGAATGACACGTAGGAGCGCACCCTGTGCGCGAAGCGGCCCGCGAGGGCCGCGCTCCAAGCCCTAAAGGACAAGCCCCGCGTTGCGGGGCTTTCGCGCACAGAGGGTGCGCTCCTACGGGGTCAGGCAAACCCGCCAAGCACCAGCTTGCCGATAGTGCCTGCGCTCTCGATTTGCGCATGCGCGCGACGCAAATGGGTCGCATCAATCGGTCCCAGATGCTCCCGCAAAGTTGAACGCAGCACACCAGCATCCACCAGGTCGGCGACCTCGTTGAGCAGGCGATGCTGCGCCTTCATATCCTCGGTCTGGAACAGCGAGCGAGTGAACATGAACTCCCAGTGCAATGAAAGACTGCGGCGCTTGAGTAGGGTGA
Organism: Dyella sp. OK004; assembly: GCF_900114495.1. GTDB lineage: Bacteria > Pseudomonadota > Gammaproteobacteria > Xanthomonadales > Rhodanobacteraceae > Dyella_D. The sequence continues at coordinate 1,234,034 of NZ_FOZI01000002.1, forward strand.
TATCCAGCGGCGTTGCCGGGTCGTCGATCAAACCCAGCTTGCCTTGCGGCTTCAACAGCTCCACCAGCACCGGATAGTGCTGCTCGGTATGCGTGAGGCTGAGCACGTAGTCCACGCCTTGCGGCGATACCGCCAGCACCTGTGCCTTCAGATCGCCGCGATGGTCGACCACGTGATGCGCACCCAGCTCGCGCACCCATGCCTGGGTCTCCGGCCGTGAGGCTGTGCCGATCACGGTCAGGTTGGTCAATCGACGCGCCAGCTGCACCGCCATGGAGCCCACGCCACCGGCGGCGCCGGTGATCAGCACCGTCCCGCTTTGCGCTGCGTTGCCGCGCGCAATGCCGAAGCGATCGAACAACAACTCCCATGCTGTGATAGTGGTCAGCGGCATCGCCGCAGCCTGGAAGAAGTCCAGCGTGGATGGCTTGCGCCCCACAATGCGCTCATCCACCAATTGCAGCTCCACATTGCTGCCCGAACGATCGAGTGCACCGGCGTAATACACCTGATCGCCCGGCTTGAACAACGACACATCCGCGCCCACGGCGACGACCGTCCCTGCGGCATCCCAGCCCAGCACCTTGTCGGCGCCTTGTGGATCGACCCGCGCGCGGATTTTTGTATCAACCGGATTCACCGACACCGCTTCCACCCGCACCAGCAGATCGCGCCCTTGCGCCACCGGTTCCGGCAAGGTGACATCGAGCAGACTTTCCGCATCGGTGATCGGCAACGAGCGGCGATAGGCAACAGCTTTCATCGTGTTCTCCATAGCGTTGAAGTCCCGGCGCGAGCAGAACGATGCTGCACCGGTGGCAATCATCAAAAAGTGACGGCAAAGAAAAACTCAGGCACGGGCAGGGCAGGAACTGGCAACAGGTACGCGGCGTTCGATCGCCATGCTCCACAGCGTCGCCAGCAGACCGAGCACCGTCACGGCCGCGCCAGCGATGCCCAGCACCGACAAGCCAAGGCCCCCATCAATCACGGCACCACCGATGAACGCACCGATGGCATTGCCCAGGTTGAACGCGGCAATATTCAAGGTGGACGCCAGATGTGGCCCATCCACCGCCTGCTGCACCACGCGCATCTGCAGCGGCGGCACGGTAGCGAACGCAGCCAGGCCCCACACAAACACAGTGACGATCGCCGCCACGCTGTTGTGCATGGTCCAGGTGAAAGCCAGCATCACCAGCGACAGCACCACCAGGATCGTCACCAGCGACGGCATCAATCGCCAGTCCGCCAGACGTCCGCCGAACAGATTGCCCAGGGTCGTACCTAGACCAAACAGCACCAGCACCCAGCCCGTCGCACCCATGCTTACGTGCGACTGCGTCTGCAGGATCGGTGCGATATAGGTGAACACCGTGAACACACCGCCGAAACCCAGCACCGTCATCGCCAGCGCCAACAACACTTGTGGCTGACGCAGCACCGCCATTTCCTTGCGCATATCCGGCGCATGCAGCTCAGGCAATGCCGGTACCAGCCGCCACACACCAATAGCCGCAAGCACACCGAGTCCGGTCACCGCCGCGAAGGTCGAACGCCAGCCGGCCCATTGCCCGAGGAAGGTGCCGAACGGCACGCCGAGCACATTGGCCAGGGTGAGGCCGGCGAACATCAGCGCGATCGCCCGCGCCGCCTGCCCACGCGGCACCACATGCGAGGCCACCACCGCGCCAATGCCAAAGAACGAGCCATGACAGAACGCGGCCACCACACGCGCCACCATCAATACCGAGTAATTGGGCGCGACCGCGCACAGCGCATTGCCCAGGATGAATAACCCCAACAGGGCCAGCAGCGCATTGCGCCGCTCCATCCGCGCGGTCAACGCCGCCAGCAAAGGCGCACCGGCTGCCACGCCCAGCGCATAGCCCGACACCAGCAAACCCGCCGAAGGAATGCTCACGCGCAGATCGGCTGCCACCTCCGGCAGCAGACCCATGATCACGAACTCGGTCGTACCGATGGCGAACGCAGCCACTGACAGGGCAAACAAGGCCGCCTTGGAATGATCGCGGCTCATCGCGCGATCTCGCAGCACGGCACAGGGAAGCGTGGCGTCGGCATGGGAAATACTCATCCATTCGGGGATGGCCACTGTGCAACTTGCCCAAACGGATGAGAATTCACCAAACTAAGCAAGCATCTTTTCCAAGAAGTTGAAGATGATTGATCTCGAAGACATGCGCCTGTTCGTGCGCGCCGTCAGCGACGGCAGCCTTTCCGCGGCCGGTCGCGAACTCGGTCTCTCCCCGGCCGTCGCCAGCAAACGCCTCAGTCGCCTCGAACAGGCCTTGGGCGTGCGCCTGCTCCAGCGCAGTTCGCGCCGCCTGGTGTTGACCAGCGAAGGCAGCTGCTATTACGAGCGCTGCCTCAGCATCCTGGCCGATATCGACGAAGCGAACGCGATGGTTGGCCAGGGCCAGATGGAAGTGCGCGGCGCCCTGCACATCTCCACTTCGCTCGATCTGGGCCGGCAATACATCGGCCCGATGGCAGCGGACTTCGCCTCGCGTCACGCCGAGCTGCGCATGCGCATCAGCACCTCCGACGCCATGCTCGATCTGTTCGAACATGGCGTGGATGTCGCCGTCCGCAGCGGGGCCATGGCCGATTCGCGCCTGATCTCGCGTCGACTGGCGCTCAACTATCGGGTGATCTGCGCGGCCCCCTCTTACCTGGCGAAATACGGCCGCCCCACCAGCACCGACGACCTGCAACGGCACAGTTGCCTGATGCTGCATCGCCCGGGTCGCGGCATCCTGCCGTGGATGCTGCAGACACCGGAAGGCCAGCGTCCGCTGCGCCTGGAAGCCAACATCACCACCGATAGCGGCGATCTCATGCGCGAACTCGCCGTCGCTGGCCGAGGCCTCGCCTTCAAGTCGATCTGGGATATCGCCAACGATGTGCGGGCCGGCCGGCTGGAGCCCGTGCTGACTGACACCGCGTTCCAGGAAGCTCACATCTACGCCATTTACCCCAGTCGCGACTTTCTGCCCGCACGCATCCGCCTGTTCGTCGATCACCTGCAACGCGAGATGCAACAACAGGAGGCCTCCGTGCTCGACCTCATCCGCCCCAACGCTGGAGCACCCGCATGACGCGGCGCCTACCCTTGCTGCTTCTGCTGATGATCGCCAGCCTGCCCTCGCACGCCGCTGCCCGCTTTGTCGAACACAAAGTGACCATCAAGGGACACAGCTATCGCTATCAGGTTTTCGTGCCGAACGGATGGACGTCCAAACACACATGGCCGGTGGTGCTTTTCCTGCATGGCAGCGGCGAGCGCGGCAGCGACAACCAGAAGCAGATGAGCCAGGGCCTGCCGCCATGGCTGAAAGAACACGGCGCGAATTTCCCCGCCGTCCTGGTGATCCCGCAGGCTCCCGAAGATCACTACTGGACCGGCGATGTAGAAGATGCTGCCATGCAGGCGCTGGAAGCCAGCATCAAAACCTATCACGGCGACCGCCAACGCCTTTACCTCACCGGTCTCTCGATGGGTGGCTACGGTTCATGGCAAATCGCACTCGATCACCCTAACGTCTTCGCCGCCGCAGCCATCGTATGCGGTGGCCTGCTCCCGCCACGCGATGATTCGACACTGCGCGTGGAAGGCATCCCTACAGATACCGATCCCTACGCCTGGGTCGCCGACCGCGTCGCCACCCTGCCGACCTGGATCTTCCATGGCGCGGAGGATGACGTCGTACCGCCGCAAGGCTCGCGCAACATGCACGCCGCACTGGAAGCACGCCGTGCTGACGTGCGCTACACCGAATTCCCTGGCGTCAATCACGGCTCATGGGTTCCCGCATATGCGACGGAAGCACTGTGGCCGTGGATGTTCAGTCATCGACTCGCGGCGACAGCGAAGTAACTAAGCCGGAAAGAAGCCGCCCTATGGGCATGCCCGAACCCTGGGCACGAACCGATGCCCTGTGCGCTCCTGATCTCCTGGAAGTTCGCAAAGATCGTCGACAGAAGAGACCCAAGAAGCAAAGCGCAAAATCTTGCGCGTTGCTGATGCGAATGATTCTCGAACATAATCTCGTTACTCATCTTTCCGCCTGTTTCCCGGGATCTCCCATGCCACTTACCACTGCCCGATTCCGCGTCGGGTTGCATGCCCTGCTATCCGTCGCCTTGCTTGGACTAGCTCTTTCCGGCCAAGCAACCGCCGAAGAAAGTCAGTTCGGCTACACCTACACCACCGACCTGCTGCCCCAGGGTGCGAAGGAAGTGGAGCAGTGGATGACGTGGCGTCACCGCAAAGTGGCCGGCAGCTTCGATCAGCTGGACGGCCGTACCGAAGTGGAATACGGCCTCACCGATCGCCTGCAGGTGGCGATGTACGCCAACTACGTCTGGTCCTCTGCCTATCACAACGGGCCGTTCGGGCAGACCACGCCGCCCGAGCCGTTATCGTATGACCAGCCCGGTCCGGACCAGCATTACAACGCAAAGCGTTTTGTGGGCATCTCTGGCGAGGCGATCTATCGCCTGTGGAGTCCTTACACCGATCCGCTCGGCGTGGCGGTCTATGTGGAGCCCACGATTGGCCCGGCCTTCCGCGAAGTGGAAACTAAGCTGATCCTGCAGAAGAACTACCTGGACGATCGCCTGACCCTGGCCACCAACTTCACCTACGCTCCCGAGTGGCGCTATCAGGAAACCGACGGCCAGCCCGGCCACAAGACCTGGCAGGAAGAAACCGACGTGAATGTCAGCTTCGCGGCTTCGTATCGCTTTCGCGAGAACTGGTCTGCCGGCGTCGAGTTCATCAACGAACACGAATACAACAGCTACAACTTCAATCGCGAATCCAACAGCGGCTATTTCTTCGGCCCGGCCATCCATTACGGCGGCAAGCGCTTCTTCATTACCGCCACCTTCCTTGAACAGTTGCCGTGGGCCAGCATGCATTCGGATTCGGTCCCGGGCGCTGTTGTGGGCCGCCGCGTCTATGACAACGACTTCGAGAAGTACCGGCTGCGCATCAAAGCCGGCTGGTATTTCTGAGGAGGCACCATGCGTTCACGCTTTCTGCTGATTCCCGCCTACGCACTGGTCGCCAGCGCGCCAGTGCATGCCACCGTTTATCTCAGCGTCGAACAGGCGCAGGCACTAATGTTTCCGGGTGCCACGCTGACGCCGGATTTCGTCACGCTCACACCGGAGCAGATGAAGGCCATCGAGAAGGCCTGCGATGTGAACGTGCTCACGCCGAATCTGAAAGCCTGGCGTGTCTCCACCGGTGGCTGGTTCATTGCCGACCAGGTGGTGGGCAAGCACGAGTTCATTCCCTTCGCGGTGGCGATCGATGCGCAAGGCGCGGTAAGGAGCGTGGAGATTCTCGAATACCGCGAGACCTTTGGCGACCAGGTGCGTAACGAGGCGTGGCGCGCGCAGTTCGTGGGCAAGACGCACGACGCACCACTCAAACTCAACAGCGATATCAAGAATATTTCCGGCGCTACGCTGTCGAGCCGTCACATCACCGACGGCGTCAAGCGCCTGCTCACCACCTATGCACTCGTCCTCGCCGCTCCGCACGGTTGAACGCGCGCGCCCCTTGCTGGGCACCACGGTAAATATCCGGGTCGAGTACGCGGACGAGCTGGCTGCGCATCGCGCCATCGATGCGGCCTTCGCCGCCGTCGCCAGCGTGCATGGCGCGATGAGTTTCCACGAAGCCGACAGCGATCTGGCACGGCTGCACCGCACCCGCTGCGGCGTGCGCGTGCAACTCGCCGAACAAACCGCTGAAGTGCTGCGCGAAGCGTTGAAGCTGGCCGCGCTCAGCAACGGCGTGTTCGATGTCAGCATCGCCACCCAACTGGTGGCGTGGGGCCTGCTGCCCCAGCCGGCACATGTGAATCGGCCCGCACCCGATGCCTGCTGGCGCGACATTCACCTCGACGAAGAGCATGGCGTGCGACTGGAACGTCCGCTATGGATCGACCTCGGCGGCATTGCCAAGGGCTATGCCGTCGACTGCGCCATCGAAGCCCTGCGCGCGCACGGGATCGATAGCGGCTGCGTCAATGCAGGTGGCGATCTGCGCACGCTCGGCGGCGGCCCGCACCGCATCGTCATCGATACCGGTGAGGCAGCAGCCTCACATCATCCCGTGCTGGAACTGGGCGAAGCCGCGGTGGCGACCAGCCATAGCCGCGCGCTGCCCGATCACGCCGCCGCGCCACACGTGCACGGCCAGGCGCGCACTGCGGCCGGCCGTCGGGAATGCGCCACCGTAGTGGCCGAACGCTGCATCCACGCCGATGCACTGACCAAGCTGGTGCTGGCACTCGGCCCCGCCAGTACCGACCTGCTGCTGCACTACGACGCTACCGCGTACTGGCAGGACGCCGACGGATGCTGGACCACCCTGGGTACCTCGCCATGAGCCCGCATCCGCACCATCCCACCGTCGTCGGGCATCGCACGCCGCTGCGTCTTTCGCGCCGGCGCCGTTATCTGGTGTACGGCATCGGCTGGACGCTATGGGCCAGCGGCGCGCTATGGCTGCTGTTTCACTACGCGCTGATGCAGAAAGGCGAGTTCGGCGATACGCCGCACCCGCTGGAACCGTGGTGGCTGCGCCTGCATGCAGCGATGGCCTTTGCGGCGCTATGGAGTTTTGGCCTGGTATGGGGCGTGCACATCGTGGCCGGCTGGCGCACGCGGCGCCAGCGCCTGTCGGGTGGTTTGTCGGTCGGCTTGCTGCTGTGGCTGGTGATCAGCGGCTACCTGCTTTACTACCTCGGCGACGAGCAATGGCGCGGCATTACCTCGGTCGCGCACTGGCTGACCGGACTAAGCCTGCCCCTGCTGCTCGCCTGTCACATCATTTTCGGGCGACGCCGCACCAAGCGGTAAAACCTTACTTGTCCGCAGCATGCGAGTGCTGCTCGCCCCGGCGGCCCACCAGCAGATACCAGGCGACAAACACGCCCACCGCCACACCAACAAACTCGAAGAACACGCGCGTACCGAGGCCGTCGGGATCGTGCACCTCGGCCAGCTTCACTTTCAGCAGTTGCAGCGATTCCACGCGGCCGTAGCTGAAATAGACGATGTCCCACAGATCTCCGCTGGCGGTCAGGAACAATGCCAGTAGATAGGCCCAGCCGATCTGCGTCCCCTGGCCCCAGCCATTGCGCCGGCCGAGCCAGTGAAACAGGGCATACAGCAGAAAACCTGCGGCCGCGGCGATGGCACCGGCCTGCAGGCCACCGACCATGCCGTAACCCATCCACGATTGGTTGTAGTGCATCTGCCCTTCCGTTGCCCCATGGCGTCAGCGCCCATTATGCCTGTCGGCTCAATCTCGGCCGCGGCACGGCCGATAACAGCGTGACGTAGTCCTTAACCGGGCTTAATCCGGCAATTCCCCTACAGACTAGCCGTCCACCGCGTCACACCTTGTTCCGCAGGGCTGACGCTAGACTCCCTATCCCGAAACACGCCAACCGCACAGCCATGCGACACCCCATCAGCGAAAGCGCCGCTCTGATCCTCGTCGACGTGCAGCCGGACTTCATGCCTGGCGGAAGCCTGGCCTGCCATGAGGGTGACGCCATCGTGCCGGGCATCCGACACTTGCTGGAGACACGTGCTTTTCGCCATGTCGTCGCCACCCAGGACTGGCATCCGGCGGGACACATATCCTTCGCCAGCAGCCATCCCGGCCGCGAGCCGTTCGACCGTATTCCGCTCTACGGCCATGCGCAGACGCTGTGGCCGGACCATTGCGTACAGGACACCCCCGGGGCCGCACTGCATCCGGCCCTCGATCTGTCGCGACTGGACAAGGTCGTAAGAAAAGGCAGCGACCCGCGCGTAGATTCCTACAGCGGTTTTCGCGAGAACTACGGCCCGCATGGTACGCGGCCGAATACCGAGCTCGCCGAATGGCTACGCGCGCGCGGCGTGGACGAACTCTATGTCTGCGGTCTGGCGCGCGATGTATGCGTCCTATGGACGGTGCAGGACGCCGTCAGCCTGGGCTTCAAGACACGCCTCCTGTGGGAACTGACCCGTCCAGTCACACCGGACGCCGATATCGCCACCCGCGCCCGGCTCGACCAGTTGGAGGTGGAGGTACTGGAGTCGCTTGCCCTCGCGGCCTAGGAACCTGCTCGAAGGCTTTTCGCGTGATCGTCAGCCGTCATTCTCGCTGGCGGCATCCACCCGCACCCCACCGTCCTCGTCCACCGTCACCCTCAACACGATGGGGCGGCAGCAGACCTGACAATCCTCAATGTATTGCTGATCTTCCGCCGAACCTTCGACGAAGATGTCGACCGGCTCGCCGCAATACGGACAGTGGATCAGCACCTGAGTGAGCATGGCCGGGCCCTAGCTGGAAGTACGCAACCACTCCGCTGGCGTCACAATGGCAAACCAACCCTCGCGCGCCGTGCGGCGGCCCAACCGTAGCACTTCCTTGTCCTTGCTGAGCAGCCAGCGCGCCTGCGCAACGAAGGCCAGTTCCAGGAATTTCTGGTCGTCGGGATCGGCGCAGCGCGGCAGCTTCACCGTGTCGTCCATGCGCATGTCGTGCGCTGCCAGGCAACGCACGCACTGGTCGTACGAAGCCAGCGCGGCCGCTTGCGCTGCCTCGTTCAGCGCCAGCTGCGAATACCCGAGCACGCGCCGCCATTCATCACGGCAGGCCTCATTCGTCACGGCCTCCAGCGCACCCTGCAGCAGGGCCTCGCGCAAGACGGCGACTTGCCTATCGGCGAACACGAACAGGTCGAGGCAGACGTTGGTATCCAGCACCAGTCGATGCGCAAGGGCGTTTGGTCGATCGGTTGGCGAGCTCATGCCAGCGCCCGGTATTCAGTGGAGGCGCGCACGGTAGCCCGGATCCTGCGCACTGTCGAACGCAAGCGTTTGTCACGGCGTTGCGCGAGAATGACGCCTTGCCCAACCGGCCGGCTACCTTCGTGGGCCAGTCCAGGAATTCTTATGAACGACGCCGCTTTGCAGCACTATTTTCTTCGCCTGTTCGCCGACCACGGCATCGAACTGGAACCCGACGAGGACGGCTGGCTGGTCACCGAAGGCGACTTTCCCGCCATCCGCGCCACCTGGCACCCGAGCCAGGGCGAGTCGCCGGGCCGGCTCGACATCGACGTGGTGATCGACGACGAGCGCCATATCGAGGAGAGCTTCGCTGGTTACGGCCAAGGCGATGCAGCCTGTCGCGATGCGCTCGACGCCTTTGTCGCGCAGGCGCTGCACCCTTTGCTCGCGGCCTGCTGGTACGTCACCGACGAACGCAAGATCGCCATCGAGGCCTGGGATATCGGCGTGCGCACCTGGGATGTTTTCAGCGGCGCCACCGGTATCCGCGGCACCATCACGGTGCCGCCGGAAGTCCGCACGGCGCTGACCGATGCGCTGCGGCAAAAGTCGCTCACGCCGGAGCTGCACTGGGTGCGTGTGTTCTATACCCGCGCCGAGGACGGCACCATCAATGCGGAAGCCAGCTTCGACAACGAGCCGTGGACAGAAGGCACCGCCGCACTCACTTCGGCTCCCTGGCCACACGAAGGCCAGGCCGGTGGTGCGCGCTGGCTAACCCTGCTGGACGTGCGCGACTACTGAGCGGAAGGAACCACGCGTGAAACTCCCCGAACTGCCCTTCACCATCACTCACTGGGATGGCGTGACTCCAACGCGCCACCCCGGCGCGCAAGGCGAGGCGCTGTGGCGCTCGTTCCATGCCGGCGATTTGCGTGTACGCATCGTCGAATATTCGCCGGGCTATCTGGCCGACCACTGGTGCGACCGCGGCCATGTGCTGTACGTGCTGGAGGGCGAGCTACACACCGAGCTGAAAGACGGTCGCCGCTTCGTGCTTACCGCCGGCATGAGTTACCAAGTGTCGGATTTCGGCGATGCCGCGCATCGCTCGTCCACACCCACCGGGGTCAGGCTGTTCGTGGTGGATTGAGCAGAGCCCGCTCGGCGACGCTACAAGGTCAGCAATACCTTGCCGATAGCGCCGCGACTCTCGATATAGGCATGCGCCTCGGCGCCGTCCGATAACGAGAAACGCACTGCGATGCGCGGCCGCACCGAACCGCTGCGGACCATCGCGAACAACGCCGCGGCACGTTCGCGGCGAACGGCGGCGCTGGTCAATACGTTCCACAGATCGCCACCGGTGAGCGTGAGCGAGCGGTCCATCAACAGGCGCGGGTCGACCGGCTCCGGATCGCCGGCCGCCATACCGTAGAACACCACGGTGCCACCGATGCGCGCGGCCGCCAGGCTGTCGCCCAAGGTACGGCCCACGGAGTCATACACCACATCGGCGCCACGCCCGCCGGTCAGCGACTTCACGGCGGGCAGCAGATCCTCGTAGCTCACCGCCGCATCCGCTCCCGCGGCGATCACCTTGTCGCGGCGAGCCTCACTCGAGGCCGTACCAAGCACAACCGCGCCCATGCTCTTCAGCATCTGGGTCAGCAACCAGCCCACGCCACCGGCCGCGGCATGCACCACCGCCACGTCACCGGGCTTTACCGCATAGCTGTCGCGCACCAGATATTGCGCCGTCAGCCCCTGCAGCAGCACAGCAGCTGCAATGTCGGTGCCGATGTCGGCAGGCAGCGGGATGAGTTTGTCGACATCCACCGCAACCAGTTCGGCATTGGCATACGGCATGTCCGCGAAACCCACCCGAGTGCCGACGGGAAACAGGCTGTCGCCCGCCGCCGCCACTTCGATCACGCCCGCGCCCTCATAGCCGAGTATCCACGGCGCCGACCCACTGAGGTGATAGTTGCCATTGCGGCGATAGACGTCAGCGAAGTTGAGGCCGACACATTCCATCCGCACTAATGCCTGCCCCGGTCCGGGCACGGGATCGGGCCGCTCTGCCCAATGCAGTACCTCCGGACCTCCGAAACGGTCAAATACCAGGGCGTGCATGGCGCATGGTCTCCAGATGAGTGCACGGAAAGAGCATCAGCATGCCAGCTTTGGGACATTCAGCTCAGCGTAGACGGCGACGCCGTAGACATTTGCGGGGGGCGTGCCCGTCAACCAGTCGTGGAATCCTGCGTTTTCTGCTTCTCGATGGCCATGACGTCCGTGGCCTGCATGCTGGGGAAGTCTCGCTGATGCGACGAACCTTTGTTGTCGGTTGCCCACGCTCCGGCACCACCATCGTCCAGGCCATGCTGGCCCGGCATCCGGCCGTCTTCACTCTGCCGGAAACCGGCTTCTTCACGCACCTGCATGGCAATACCGCATGGCGTTGGGGCGATGCTCACGAGAAGTACCGGCGGGCACGATGGCGGCAGCGCCTTGGCTTCTCGCGCAAGCATGAGCGCAACCTGTTCATGACCTTGCAGCGCATGCTGTCCTCGACGCCCGCCTCGTCCTTGCGTCCCTCGCTACGCATGCGCACGCTCGAACAGCGCTTCATCACCCTGCTCGACCAACTGGCGCTCGAGAACGGACGCGAGCTGTGGCTGGAGAAAACGCCCAACCATCTTCTGTTCATCCCCGAAATCGAAGCCCTGGTGCCCGACGCCTGCTTCGTCCATGTCATTCGCCCGGGCATGGACGTGCTCGCCTCACTGGCCGATGCCAGCCTGCTGTTCGAGCACGACAACGCCTTCGGTGGCGGCACCGTGCATTGGGCCAGGCGCTGGAACCGCGCGATGCAGATCCACCGGACCCATATGGCACGGCCGCAGCACTATCTGCTGTTTCTCGACGACCTGATCGAGCACCCCGAACGCGAGTGGCAACGCTTGTGCGGCTTTCTCGACATCGCCGCGGATGCACCGCTCAAGGACGCGTGTACCCAGCTCATCGCCGATCTGGAGCAGGAACCGTGGAAACGCAGAGCGATCCACGGCCACCTGCGCCTACCCGACAGCAAGGTCGATGGCCTGTTCGGGCCGAAGTTGCAACGCTGGCTGCAGACCCGGCTGGCGTCGTATGACGACCTGCGCGCGCATCACATGCAGACTCGAGGCGAGGACGCCTTCGCACGGCGCGAGCAACCGCTCCACACCCAGCACATCCGCAAGATCGCGGCGAAGTCCGCAGGCGGCTGACTTCGTCGCCGATCGGCGGCGCGGCTCAAACCTGCGAGACGGCCTCTTCGATCAGGTTCACGATCTGGTGCGGATGCGCCGCCAGCGACGCGTGGCTCGAGGTCAGCGACATGATCTTCCGCGCACCGATCCGCTCGGCCATCCACCGCTCGGTTTCCGGCGGGATCATGCGATCCTCATCCGACACCTGATACCAGCTCGGCTTGCTCTTCCACGCAGGCGGGCCGGCCTTGTCCTCGAAGCAGCGCGCTGCGATCGGCTTTTGCGCCACCGCCATCACCGTCGCGGCATCGTCGCCGAGATCCTGGCAGAAGCTTTCCTTGAACAGATCCCGGTCGATCCACAGGAAGCCGTACTGGTCCGGTCGGATACTGGCCGCGCCGGGCGGCGGCTCCTGCCGCGCGAAGAGGCTTCCCAGACTATCGCCCTCATCCGGCGCGAAAGCCGCCACGAAAACCAGTCCCACCACATTGGACGCATTGCCCGCACCGGAAATGACCGCACCGCCATACGAGTGTCCAACCAGCAGCACGGGCCCCGGCTGCGCTTCCGCCAACCGGCGAGTGCGCTCCACATCGTCTTCCAATGAGGTCAACGGGTTCTGCACCGCACTGATGCGGTAGCCCTTGGCGTTCAACACTGGAATCACCTTGCTCCAGTGTGAGCCGTCACCCCATGCGCCGTGCACCAACACGATCGTCGGCCTGTCGGCCATAGCACGCTCCTCGACTCGCCCAACCTCAGATCCAACGACATCCCCGCACGACGGCACCGACGCTACGCCACGCGTCTGCATGCAAGAGGTGCAGCACGCGTGAATCCTCTGTCATGACAAAAGGGCAACGTCGTCTGTGGCATATCCCGCGGCGGCACGGAACCCACCATCCCGGATGGTCGCCGGATGCCGGCGGATTTAACCCCGTTCGGCACGGCCATCCGTTGCATCACTGATCACATGGAGAACCTCAGATGAAATACCGCCTGCTCCTGCTCCCACTCGCACTGGCCGCCTGCTCGCAGACATCGCCGCCGGATAGCGGCAACGCACCGGCACCCGCAGCTGCCACGACCGTGCAAGCCAAGCCGGCACCCGCGACTGCTGCCGTCGACACGGCGCCGCTCGGCCAATACCACTGGCAGCTGAGTGAAGCCACGGGCAGCGACGGCAAGCGCATCGACGCGCTGTTCGTACGTGCGGACAAACCACTGCAGCTGGATTTCGTGCGCGACCGCCTCAGCGTCAGCAACGCCTGCAACCGCCTGGGCGGCAACTACAGCGTCGATGGCGAACGCCTGAAGATCGGCCCGATGGCGCAGACCATGATGGCTTGCCCCGACAAGGCGCTGGCCGACCTCGACGGCGCCATCAGCCAGCGCCTGCAAGGCAACCCCAAGCTCAGCCTGCGCACGGAAGGCGATGCACCGCAGCTGCGCCTGAGCACCGATGGTGGCGACACCCTGGTCTTTACCAGCCAGCCCACCGCGGAAACACGTTATGGCGGCGAAGGCGAAACTGTGTTCCTGGAAGTGGCGCCGCAGACCAAACCCTGCAGCCATCCGCTGATCCCCAATATGCAATGCCTGCAGGTGCGTGAGCGCAAGTACAGTGAGAACGGCGTGGTCGTCGGTACACCGGGCGAATGGCAGCCGCTGTATCAGAGCATTGAGGGATACACGCACGAAGCCGGCATACGCAACGTGCTGCGCGTGAAGCGCTTCAATATCAAGAACCCACCGGCCGATGCGCCGAACACCGCCTATGTGCTGGACATGGTGGTGGAGTCGGAAGTGGTGAAGCAGTAAGCCCAGCGCTTACAAAATCACATCCATTCCGGTAGGAGCGCACCCTGTGCGCTCCTACCGTTGCCGTCAGGCTGCGGCGCCTACGCGATGGCGAACGACATTCATGTCGCGCACCGGGCGGACTTCGATGCTGCCATAGCGCGACCACGGAAATTCCGCAGCAATGCGCTCGGCTTCGGCGATGTCCTCGGCCTCGATCAGATTGAAGCCACCCAGGTATTCCTTGGTTTCCGCAAAGGGGCCATCAACGATGGTGGAGCGTCCATTGCGCACGCGCATGGTGCGCGATTGCACCGGCAGCTCAAGCTGCTGACTGTCCAGCAGCTTGCCTTCCTTGCGCAGCTGATCAGCCTTGGCAAAGCAGCCGCGCATCAGCGTATCGAACTCGCCCGGAGGCAGTGCATCGAGCAATGCGGGGTCGCAATAAATCATCATCAGGAACTTCATGATGCTTCCGTTCGCGTCGGGGGAGCCGCGATGGTAGTACATCCACCGCGAGGCGCTCGAGTGGCGTAACCGCCACCAAGACAACGAATTGATAACGTTGTCAGATCCAGGCAAACAGCAGATCGACACCTTGTACGAAGCGCAGATACAGCGTCCGCAAGAATTCCCTGTTGCAATGCATTAGCGCTTTTCAGGCCAACGGTCACAGTTTCTCCGACACATAGAAGACAACGTTGTCATCCGGGTGGCAGAGGGGACTCCGTAGCCAGCGACGCAAGCGCGCCATTCCCTCATGGCGCCAACGCTATCGCTCAACCACCCGCTTCCGTCATCGACGACAACGAGGAGAGGAGACAGCCCTATGCGTGCGAAACATTCGATAGCGCGGATCATCGCCGGCGCCCTGAGCAGCACAGCGGGCACGGCCGTGGCCGTGAGCCTGCTAGCCATGACGCCGGTGCAGCCAGTCAAAGCGGCAACGTTGCCTGCCTGCGCATCTGCCTGGAGCGCGACCGCGGTCTACGTGGGCGGCAACACCGCCAGCGAGAACAACGTGAACTATGTGGCGAACTGGTGGACCCAGGGCAACGACCCGGCCACCAACAACGGTGGCTCCGGCTCGGGTCAGCCATGGACTTCGCAAGGCGCCTGCGGCACCGGCACGCCGCCACCTCCTCCCCCGCCACCACCTCCGCCGCCCCCGCCGCCGGGTTCGGGTGCCGGCCTGCTGTTCAGTCCTTACAAGGACGTCACCATCAATCTCAACTGGAACACCAACACCATCCAGACCGCGGTCACCGGTTCGGCGATTCCGTTGGTGGGCAGTGGCAGTCTGGTGTCCAACTACGTGCCGAAGCTAGGTGCCGTCACGCTTGCTTTCGCCACGGGTGAATGCGGCAGCGAGAACTGGGGCGGCATTCCGGGCGCGAGCTTCGCCAGCGCCAATATCAGTGCGCTTTCCAACGCGGGCCTGAGCTACGTAGTTTCCACCGGCGGTGCCGCAGGCAGCTTCACCTGCTCCACGCCGTCGGGCATGGCCAAGTTCGTGTCGACCTACATGTCACCACAGATGGTGGGCGTGGACTTTGATATCGAGGCCGGCCAGACGCAGGCGCAGGTCAACGCACTCGTGTCCGCCGCAGTCTATGCGCAGGGCCTGTACCCCAAGCTGCGCTTCTCGTTCACGCTGGCCACGCTGGCCGCTTCCGATGGCAGCTACGGCGGATTGAACAGCCAGGGCGACATGGTGGTGAAGGCTATCAAGGCTTCCACCCTGAGCAACTACACCGTCAATCTGATGGTGATGGACTACGGCTCAGCCAGCGCGTCCATCTGCGTGGTCGCCAACGGTCAGTGCGACATGGGCCAGTCGGCAATCCAGGCCGCCAAGAACCTGCAGCACACCTACGGCATCCCGCTCAGCAAGATCGAGCTGACGCCCATGATCGGCATGAACGATGTCACCAGTGAAGTCTTCACCGCGGCGAATGTCGACACCATGGTGAACTACGCGATCAGCAACAACTTGGCCGGTGTGCACTTCTGGTCGCTGGACCGCGACACGCCATGTTCGGGCTCCAGCAACTGGGCCTCGCCCACCTGCAACTCGGTGAGCGGCACCACACCACTGCTGTACACCAAGCGCTTCCTGACTGATCTCGGCCGGTAAGCACGCGTTGCAACACTGGAAACCCCGGGCCTGTGGCCCGGGGTTTCCTTTTCAGCCTGCCGTGGAGTCGTACCCGGGACCGGACTCTTACAGTCCGATCACAGACAGGCGTGTATCTCATGGCACCAGGACCATCCGTGCCAGCCACTCATGAGCCGCCTGTACGACCTTTCCTCCCAAGCCGTGCGCACCCTCTACGACCGGCGCATCGCCAATCCGCCGGTACTCGATACCGACACCCGGTTTCCCGCGGCCCGTCACTTTGTGGAAGCGTGGCCGACCCTGCGCGACGAGGCACTGGCGTTGACCCGCCAACTGCATACCGTGCCGCGCTTCCATGAACTGATGAGCGAGCAGACCGCTCTCTCCACTCACGATGGCCACGACTGGCGCATGTTTCTGCTGAAGGTGTACGGGAATCCTATCGGACCAAACATGGCCGCCTGCCCGCACCTCGCTGCGTTGATCAACGCCTGGCCGGACGTGCTTTCCGCCACGCTCTCGTTCCTTGCGCCGCACAAACACGTCCCGCAACACCGCGGCCCTTTCAAAGGCGTGCTGCGATTTCAGCTCGGCCTATCGGTGCCGCTGGATGCGGACGGCCGCCCTGCGGCGGTGCTGCGCCTTGCCGGCGAAGAACACCGGATCGGCAACGGCCAGGCCTTGCTGTGGGACGACACCTATCCGCACGAAGTGTGGAACGACAGTGACGAGTGGCGTATCGCTCTCCTGCTGGATGTTCGCCGCCGCCACATGCCGGCCGACATGGCCCTGCTCTCCCGTCTGCTGATCGCCGGCATTGGCACCGTGGCGCGCTGGCGCCTGCCGTCGCTGATACAGGCAGGCAGGAACGACACCTAACGCCTGCTCTTGCCGCAGATCGAGGCGGCGGTGTCATCCCGCTCATCCACACAAGCCTTGAAGTCCACCGGCAAGCCGACGATCTCGCGACTCGCGCCCACCGCCAAGGCGAGCCGTTCGAGTGGCGGCGCATCGCACGCTTTGTCCGCGGTGGCGTCAGGGCAGACGGCGGAGAACAATGCGAAATGGCATTGGCCACTGGCGCTGCCCAGGCATTCGAATTTCGCAACGCCAGCTTGCAAGTGCACGACGCCATGCACCTTGTCGTGACCATCGGCGATGCTGTGCATCTCGATCGTGCGGCCACCGGTACAACCGACCAGGGTCATCACGTAATAGATAAGTGCGAGCAGATTGCGCATACGTCACCTCCGCCGAGGCGTGGGCCGCGATACGCAGCACCCGCGCTAGTCGGCATGCGTTTACATGGAGCGAAACAAAGCCATGAACGGCTGACTCACGGTCAGCGTCTCCGGCCGGCTTCTCAGCTTGATGGTGCCCTTGCCGCTGTCGTCGCGAACGATCGAAGCAACCGCTTTCAGATTCACGATGGTGGCGCGATGGATCTGCTTGAACACCGCCGGATCCAGCGCGCCGAGCAACTCGCGGATCGGTTTGCGCAGCAAGGCTTCGCCCGCAGCCGTCACCACCGTGGTGTATTTGTTATCGGCGCGGAAATAGATCACGTCGTCGATCAGGATCAACTGGGTCTCCCGCCCACTGCTGGCGGTGATCCAGGTCAACGGCTGCTTCGCACCCGGCTGCAGCAGATTCGCACCGAGCTGCCGTACCAGCGAGGCCAGCGCTTCCGTATCGACCGCATGACCGACGCGTGCCTTGACCCGCTGCACCGTGGCGGCCAGACGCTCCGGCGCAATCGGCTTGAGCAGGTAGTCGATGGCACCGCGCTCGAAGGCATCAATGGCGTAATGGTCGTACGCGGTGACGAATACGATCTGCGTGGCCGCACTGACTTCAGCCGCCGCTGCCGCCACTTCCAGCCCGGTGAGGCCAGGCATGCGGATATCGAGGAAAGCTAGCTCGGGCTGGTGCTCCGCGATGGCTTCCAACGCGCTGGCACCATCCTCGCATTCCGCCACCACCTCGAGTTCCGGCCAGACCTGTGCCAACTGTTCCAGTAGCGCCTGACGCAGCAGGGCCTCGTCTTCGGCGATTACACACTTAGCCATGGCGGCCCACCTTGTCCGGCGCAGCCGGCACAGTCAGCGTGGCAGCTACGCCATGGGGGAAATTGGCCACGATGGCGAGCGACGCCGCTGTGCCGTAGACCAGACGCAGGCGCTCGCGCACGTTCTTCAGACCGATGCCGGTACCGCCGCCCGCGTCGCTGAAACCACAGCCATCATCCGCCACCGTCATGGAAACCGTGCCGTCGCCCACACGGCCAAGCAGCCATACCGTGCCACCGCCCGGCTTGGGTTCCAGACCGTGCTTCACCGCGTTCTCGACCAGAGTCTGCAACATCATCGGCGGCAGCGGCGTCGTATGCAGTTCGTCCGCCACATCGATCTGCAGCTTCAGTCGTTCGCCCATGCGGATGCGCAGAATTTCCAGATAGGCGCGCGACCGCTCCAGCTCATCACCCAGGGTAGACAACACCTCATCGGTACGTGGCAGTGAGCGGCGCAGATAGGCGATCAAATGGCCCAGCATGTCGTCGGCCCGTGCCGGGTCGGTGCGCGTGAGGTACTGGGCGCTGGCCAGCGTGTTGTAGAGAAAATGCGGCTCGACCTGCGCATGCAGCAGATTCAATCGCGCCACCGTCAATTCCTTCTCGGTCGCGGTCTGCGTAGCGGCCGCCTGCTCGCCCCGGCGGCGCTCAGCGACGCGGCGCGTAATGGCGCGAGTGATCGCTTCGGCGTTCTCCAGATTGGTGCCGTCATCGACGCGGAACCAGTCGCTCCAGGCACCGCTGCCGGGTTCGCAGATCAGCGTGACGCTGCCGGTGCCATCGCCCGGCGTGACCGTGGCGAGAATCTGGTTGTCCTTGCGGCCGAACCAGTCGAACATGCTGAAACGCTTCAGCGGCTTGTTGCCATAGGGATCGATGCGTCGCACCTGCGCACGTATCTGCAGGCTGTCGCGGGCGCTTTCGATCGCCTCCGTGCGCGGCAGCTCGCGGATCGCCGCATCCAGCAGATCGAAGGCCTCACCCGCCTCGAAGGGAATCTCCACCTGGCGGCGCTGCCGGTTGGCAAGCGTGTCGTGGTCCACACGACCGGCGATCAGGCGCACGCGGCGCACATGCGAGAACGCACCGGTGATCACCATCGCCAGCATGGCGAGCACAGCCAGCACGAACGGCCAAGCTGGCCCGTGGTAGCGCCCGTCGGTCGCGCCCATCCACACCACCACGCACAGCATGAAGGCGAGGAACCAGGCCACCATCAGGCGAATCACAAAGAAGAAGCTAGTAACCACGGTGTCCCCCCACGGCGTCATCGTCTCGATGGACCGGGAGCATAGCCGGGCAAGGCCGGTTCCAGACGGGGGTTACGACGGGACCGGGATAACAGCGACGAATGCGGGATTTCCGGGAGCGAAATCCGCCCCACAGGCAAAAAAATTGCGGGCCTTATGCAGGCCCGCAACCAATGGTGCCACTAAGACCGGCACCCGTTCCTGGTTTGCCGAGGTACCCCAGGGGGAGATAGATACCTCTTGCGTAGTTCGCAGCAACATCACGGATGCGGAGGACAAACCACTATGTGCTGCGATTTCATTGACAACCGGTACCACCCATCCATGGGCACCGGGACATACCCGAACTATCACTGCAACAACCAACCATACGCATCACACCTCGCAGACGCTGCCGACACGGGAGCGTGTGCAGCGGCATCGTCCTCACCCCGAGATGTGCAGGCATTTCAGCATGGCGAGCCTGAGCGGCTCTACGGGAAACGATCTTAAAGCGCGTGCTCCAGCGCAGAGAGCATGGCTTCCACACGTTCGCTGTCAATGTGCTGTCCTGCGATCAATATCTGTTCGATTTCACCAGCCATCGTCTGCACCTGCCGGTCACCGAAGATCAGCGTGCTGCCCTTGATACGGTGCGCATGATGCGCGGCCAGAGCTAACTCGCCCGCGGTGATTGCCGTCCTGATCGCCACCAAATCATTCCGCGCCTCTTGGACAAAAAGCGCGCGGGTATCCTCCTCGATTTCTATCGGATCGGCCGATATCGCCAGCACCGTCCGTAGCTTCTCGATCGACAGAGGCTTGCCCAGCACCGCGTCGATGCCACTCATCTCACAGCGTTTCCGATGCGCATCGCCCTGCGTCGCCGAGATCGCCACCAGCGGCACACGCGCGTATCCATGGCTTGCCTCCAGCTCACGCAATGCCTCTGCTACCTGGTAGCCATTCATGTCGGGCAACTCGCCATCGAGCAGCACTGCAACATAGTCATCTGCACGGAAGGCATCGATTGCGGCCTGTCCGTGATCGACCGCCGTCGTGTCGTAGCCGAGACGACGCAGCTGTGCCTGGATAATCTTGCGGTTGGCCGGATGATCCTCCACCAGCAGGACCTTGCCATGCTGTCCGGGAGTAATCATCGCGGCAATCATCGGCGCACTGTCGGCGACATCTTCATCCTCTCCGATCGGCACCAGACCGGTCGGCAACTCGATACGCACCGACGTGCCGACGCCGGCCTCGCTGGTCAGGCTGAGCTTGCCGCCCAACTGCGCCACGATCTCCCGGCAGATGGACAAGCCCAAGCCGGAACCACCCAGTTGCGTGGCCAGCGGCCCATGTGCCTGCGAGAACTGCTTGAACAGCGCGTGCTGTTGATCGGCAGGAATGCCGAACCCCGTGTCGTAGACCTCCACCACCAGACGCAGCCCGTCTTTCCCATCGCACGCAGGCTCCTGCCACAGAGCCATGCCAACGTGTCCCTCCGTGGTGAACTTCACCGCATTGCCAAATAGGTTATCCAGCACTTGGCGCAGACGTGTCTCGTCCAGCATCAGATAAGGCAAAGGGCCACAGGGAAGATCCAGCTTGACCTGCAAGCCCTTCGATTCGATCGCCAGCTGCTGCGCATTCACGCAATGCCGCGCCACCGCCAGCACATCACAGGCAACCAGCGCAGACGTAAACGCCGTGGCCTCGGTGCGGATGTAGTCCAGCGCATTGCTCAACAGGCATGGCAGATTGCGGCTTCTGGTCCGCGCGGTCGTCAGCAACTCATGTTGCTCACCGCCCAATCCGGCATGAGCCAGCAGTTCGATGGAGGAACTGAGCGCATCGACGGCAGTGCGCACCTCATGGCTCATCACCGCGGGCAACATGGCTTTCTGCTGCTCGCTGCGCCGCGAGGCCAGCCGTGCGCGATGCATCTGATACAGCGCAAACAGCAGAGCGAGCAGCGACAGGGCGGCGAGCGGCGCACGCATCATTACGACCCGCCATGCATCAGCAGGATCTGCTCCTTCAGCTTGAACAGTTCAGCATCGGCCTGAATGCCCAGCTTCTTGTACGCCATCGATTTCTGCGTGCTGATGGTTTTCAAGCTGCGATTGAATTTGCTGGCGATCTGGCTCACCGACAGACCGTCGAGAAAGCAGCGGATCACCTCCCATTCGCGCGGCGACAGGGGCGCATGCAGCCTGGGTGGCGCATCAACACCGATGGAGGGCGGCAAATAGGTTTTCCCGGCCACCACGGCGGTGATCGCCTCGAGCATGTCGTTAGCGTCCTGGGTCTTGCTGAAAAAGCCGTTCGCGCCTTCGCGCAACAACATGTTCACGGTGATGCTTTGCTCGTGTCCCGACACCACCAGAATGCGCAGCTGGGGATGGCGCGCGCGCAGCGTCTTCACCAGCGCCACGCCATCCATATCGTCAGAGCCCAATGCGTAGTCGATCAAGGCGACATCTACCGGCATGGCGGACAGCATCGCGCGGAACGTCCGGCTGCTGCTGTGGCTGCCCACCACCGTGATATCGGGTATTTGCTTGAGATACGCCGTGAGGCCTCTGAGGATGAATTCGTGATCGTCCAGCAAGGCGACACGCACAGGACCGGCGGTGAAAGAGGTCGTCATAAGAGACTCGGCTTGAGGCGGATGGCATCTCATCCGGGGTCGCGGCGTCGGCAGCGCTCGCTCTTCTGAGAGGGCCGGGCGATGCCGATCGGACCGTGAGCGCTGCAAGGGAAAGTCCGTCGACCTGGCGGATGGCTTTGCCGCTTGCGCACGGCGCACACGACCCGACGATTCCACCATGCGACCCGCGACGCATCTATGGGAGCAGTCCGAAACTCCCGCGCCACCAAAGGTGCTGCGACACCATGCAGCGGCACCGCTAACAGCCCCGGCCAACCCGTGAGCCGTTGGAATCGCTAGATCCTGGCCATCACGCTCGACCGCGATCTATGCCGGAAACCGGCCTGGTCGCCACCTCGTCAACGATTCGTGACGGCATAGGACTTTTCTGATTCCGATGCCCCGGCGATTTCGCAACACTGCTCCCCGCAACGACGCCAAGCCTGCTCCTGGCTTCCCGCCGGACCCGGGCCGATTCATTAGAGCGTCGAGTGTCATCCCGCATGCCACGGACGGTCATGCGTCGACCGTCCGGTCGGAGACAGGCCGCACTACCAACCCCAGTGCGGCCTGTCGGGATCCTTTTACAGCCACGGAGCGAGGCGCGACGAAATCCGCATACCCGGTCTTTCGCCCCAAGGGCGGATCACTATCGCGTGTGCTCATTTCGGCAGTCGGCAAGGCTCCCAGGTATACCGGCGTCGCCACCGAGCGGCTCCGGGGAGCAAGCCCCATGCAGTCAGCTCGAACGTTACAACCTGCTCTCGCAGCACCGACACACAGGCGCATCACGCGGCTCGCGCTGCTCACGCTCGCCTATTGTGTCGCCGCCGCGCATGCCACGACGGCGACCAATGATCAGGCTACTCATGACCGGTTGCTGACCCATGCGCGCCAACAACGCGACAGCGGCCACCGCATGGAAGCCCTGGCCGTCTGCGAAACTCTGCTGCAACGCTGGCCGCGCGATGCGGAAGCACAACGCCTGCGCATTCGCCTGCTATCCGAACTCGGCGCCGCGAACCAAGCTTTACAGCTGGCTCGCGAGCTCACGCCCTCGCTGTCTCCCGACGACATGGCGCGACTGGAAGCCGACGCCGCCGCGCATCAAACGCGCTGGGCAAAAGCCGTGCCGGCCGATCCGCGCCAGCCGTATGCGGAAGCAGATCGCGCCATTGCACTTCAGGACGATGCACTAGCCCGTCACGGCAACACGCCCCATCTGGCAACGGGAATCCGCGCGGACCGTCTCGTCTCCTATAACCAGGCTTCACGCAGTGCCGCCGCAGTGAACGATTACAACGCCTTGCAACGCGACGGCGGCAGCGTGCCACCCTATGCCACCGCCGCGATGGCCGATGCGCTGCTGCAACAGCGCCTGCCGGAACAAGCCATCCCGCTCTACGAAGCAAGCATCCGCAACCATCCCGACGCCTACGCGGAGAACGAAACCGACCCGCGCATCGGCCTCACTTATGCCTATCTGGAAACCGGCCGCTATCGCGACGCCGCGGCACTGATCGACCACACCGCCGCCACGGAAAAAACCTGGTTGCCCGCACCGGGATCACCACGCCCGCGCGATAACCCGCACAAGACCGACGCCGACATCGCCGCCGCGCAAGTCCGCCAGCAAGCGTGGCTCTATCGCGAAGCCTGGCAACGCATCGATGCCTTGCGTGCGCAGGCGCCGGGCAACTCAACGCTGTGGCGCGAACTCGCCGACGTGGAGCGCGCACGCGGCTGGCCGCGCCGCTCGGAAGACACACTGGCCGGCGCGGCGGCACTCGATCCCGAAGACATCGCCGTGCGTCTGGGGATGATCGACAGCTGGCGCGAGCTCAACAATTTCGACCGCGTCGAGCCAACCTTGCAACGGGTGGAAGCCGTGATCCCGCGCGACCCACAGGTGCAACTCGCGCGCCAGGCATGGGATCGCCAGCGCGGCTGGCAGTTCGATCTCGATCACTCGCGCGGCCAGGGCGGCGCGCCGAACTACGGCGACAGCGATCACGAAACCCAGGCCACCCTGCAAAGCCCGCTGCTCGACGATCGCTGGCGCCTCTACGGCATCACCCGCCTGGCCAGCGCAGCGCTACCCGAAGGCCCGGGTCAGCGCGACCGCCTCGGTCTCGGCTTGCGTGGCTACGCGCGCGGACTGGAAGCCTACGTGCAGGCACTGCAAGGCATCGGTGGCGAAAGCCGCCGCAACACACTCGAAGCCGGCGTGCGCTGGTTCCCCAGCGACTACTGGACCTTCGTGCTCGGCTGGAGCAACACCGGCGATCAAGACGTACCGCTGCGCGCCAGCCACTACGGCATCACCGCGCATACGTTCGACGCTTCCGTGCAATGGCGACCGAGCGAACTGAGCGCGATCAAGCTGGGCGGTTCGCAGGATCACTTCAGCGACGGTAACCAGCGCCGCGGTTGGCAGGCACAGTGGATGCAGCGCGTGCACACCGCGCCATGGTTCACGTTCGATGGCGGGGTGGAGCTCGGCGGCACCCGCAACACGCTTACCGACGTGCCGTATTACAGCCCCGCCTGCGCGCGCTGGGCCGCACTCGATGGCCGACTCGAGAGTCTGCTGTATCAACGCTACGAGCGCAGCTGGCGCCAGCGCATCGATATCGCGGCCGGCAGTTATCACGAATGCCGCTATGGCACCGGCTGGATGGCCAGCCTGCGCTACGGCCAGACCTTCGCACCGCGCGGTGGACTCTCCTTTGGCTGGGGCCTGGGCTGGTCCAGCCAGCCGTACGACGGCCGGCGCGACAAGCGGGTCATGCTGGACCTCACCATGCACTGGGGCGAATGACCATGCTGAGACTACGCACCCTGCTCCTGCTGATGCTCTCGCTGCTCGCCGCACCGGCATGGGCAGCCGATCGCTTTGATGCGCTCAGCACACCACCGCCCGCGCGCGCGCCGTTGCCGCCGCTGATCGTGCTCAATTACCACGACGTGCGCGACGACATCCGCGATGCCGGCCGGCTGGACAGCACCGCCATCAGCACCGATCACCTGATCGCGCACTTCGACTGGCTGCGCGCCAACGGCTTCCACATGGTCAGCCTGGACGAAGTGATCGCCGCGCGCCGCGGACAGCGCGCGCTGCCCGACAAGGCCGTGCTGCTGACCTTCGACGATGGGCTGATCAGCTTCTACACGCGCGTGTTTCCGCTGCTGCGTGCCTATCACTACCCTGCGCTATTCGCCGTGGAAGGCTCCTGGATCGATCGTCCGGACAGTCAGCGCTTCGACTACAACGGCGAGCGATGCGCACATGAGTGCTTCGTCGGCTGGGCGCAGTCGCGTGAGATGCGTGATTCCGGCCTGGTGGATATCGCCTCGCACACCAACGACCTGCACCGGGGCGTGCTGGCCAACCCGCAAGGCAACATGATGCCGGCGGCGGTCAGCCTCGCCTATGACCCGCAGCGCGGCTACGAAACCGAGGCCGCCTATCGCGCGCGCATCCGCGCCGATCTCAAGCACAGCGCCGACGACATCGAACACCACACCGGACAGCGCCCGCGCGCCATCGTGTGGCCCTACGGCAACTACAACGGCATCGCCCAGGCGGAGGCCGCCGCGCAAGGCATGGATGTGTCCTTCAGCCTGGACGACGACCCAGTCACCCTGGCACCCGACAAAACCATCCCGCGTCTACTTATCTCCGACAACATCGGCGTCGAGGGCCTCGCCGCATTGATCTACCGCCAGCGCGCGGTGACGCCGCTGCGCGTGGTGCAAGTGGATCTGGATTACGTCTACGACCCGGACCCCGCGCAACAGGACAAGAACCTCTCCGCCTTGCTCGACCGCATCCGGCGCATGAAGCCGAGCCAGGTCTGGCTGCAGGCTTATGCCGATCCCGATGGCGATGGCGTGGCCGACGCCGTGTACTTCCCCAATCGCCACCTGCCGGTACGCGCCGATCTCTTCTCACGCGTCGCCTGGCAACTGCGCACGCGTTGCGAGGTGGAGGTGTATGCATGGATGCCGGTGCTGGCCTTCCGCTTCCCGCATGCGGACAGCCTGCCGACACTGGGCAAATCCGGTGCCGCGCACGACGGCGATCACTACCGCCTTGCGCCGTGGGATCCACAGGTGCGCACGATGATCGGTGACGTCTACGAAGACCTTGCCATGCATGCGCCCCTCAGCGGCCTGCTGTTCTCCGACGACGCCTATATCCGTGACACCGACAACCTCGGCCCGCTGGCGCACAGCACACCCGCGCAGCGCACTCAGTATCTGATCGACTTCACCACCGAACTGACGGCACGCGTGCGTCCATGGCGCGCGCAGATCAAGACCGCGCGGAACCTCTACGCACGACCCGTGCTGCAACCGGAAGCCGAGGCCTGGTTCGCGCAGAGCCTGCCAGCCTTCAACGCCGCCTACGACTACACCGCGCTGATGGCCATGCCGCAGCTGGATCAGCAGCCCGCCACCGACGGCTGGTTCCGCCGGCTGGCCGCCGCCGTGGCGGCGCAACCGCACGCGCTGGATCGCACCGTGTTCGAACTGGCCGCCGTCGACTGGCGCCACGGCAACACACCGATCCCCGCGGCCGTCATCGGCGCTCGCATGCACCTGCTGCAAGCGCAGGGTGTGCGTCATCTCGGCTACTACCCCGACAACTTCATTGCCGGCCAACCCGCGCTGGAGGCCATCCGGCCCTACATCTCCGCCGCTGAATACCCCTACCCGGAACGTTGAGGAAGGGCATGCATCAGATCATCACCTGGCTGTTCGACTACGCCTTCTACTACCCGCTCGTGATGTCCTTTGTGTGGATGAGCGGCGGCCTGATTTACTACCTGCGCTGGGAACGCGGGCAGCCCAGGCGCGTCGACCCGCCCGCGCTGGAAAGCTATCCGTTCGTCACGCTGATCGTGCCCTGCCATAACGAAGGCGAACAGGTACGCGAGACCATCGCCCACCTCACCGCGCAGCGCTATCCGCATTTCGAAGTGATCGCGGTCAACGATGGCTCCACCGACGACACCGGCGCACAACTGGATGCCTTGCTGGCGGAGTATCCACAGTTGCGCGTGATCCATTTCGCCAGCAATCAGGGCAAGGCCATGGGCCTGCGCATGGCCGCCATGGCGGCGCGCGGTGAATTCCTGGTCTGCGTGGACGGCGATGCCCTGCTCGACGAATACGCTACGCACTGGCTGATGCGGCATATGGTCAGCAGCTCGCGCGTCGGCTCGGTCACCGGCAACCCGCGCATCCGCAACCGCTCCACCCTGCTGGGCAAGCTGCAGGTCGGCGAGTTCTCCTCGATCATCGGCCTGATCAAGCGCGCACAGCGTGTGTACGGGCGTGTGTTCACGGTCTCCGGCGTGATCGCCTGTTTTCGCCGCAGCGCCGTGCACGATGTCGGCTACTGGAGCACCGACATGGTGACCGAGGACATCGACATCAGCTGGCGGCTGCAGATGCGCCACTGGGATATCCGCTACGAACCCAATGCGCTGTGCTGGATATTGATGCCGGAAACGCTGCGCGGCCTGTGGAAGCAGCGCGTGCGCTGGGCCCAGGGCGGCGTGGAAGTGGTGCTGCGCTATACCCGCCAATTGCTGCGCTGGCGCAAGCGCCGCATGTGGCCGATCGCGCTGGAATACATCCTCAGCCTGGCCTGGGCGTACGCGATGCTGAGTATCGTGGTGCTGTGGCTGCTGGGTCTATTCCTGCCGCTGCCACCCACGATGCGTGTGCCAACGCTGCTGCCGCAATGGCATGGCGTGATGCTTGGCATGATCTGCCTGATCCAGTTTGGCATCGCCACGTTGATCGACCGGCGTTACGAGACCCGGGTCGGACGCAACTACTACTGGATGATCTGGTACCCGCTGACTTACTGGCTGCTCAGCACGGCCACCACCGTGGTGGCCTTTCCCAAGGCGCTGTTCAAGCGCAAGGGAACGCGAGCGGTATGGACTAGCCCTGACCGAGGTGTGCGATGAGAGCCGAAGCCATTCTGATTCAACGACCGGAGCGCCAGCGTCCGGCCCAGCGCCTGTTGTTCACCACGGCCACCTTGCTGGCCTGGGCGGTGTGGGCGTCATTGTGGCTGCCCCTGGCCACGCTAGTCGCGTGGCTACTCGGTCTGCGCATCAGCTACGTGGAAATGGTCGTACGCGAACACGACCGCGGCATGAACGACTTGTTGACCATGCTGGCGATCGCCTGCGCCTGCGCGCTGGCCGCGGCGGCATGGGCCGGCTACAACCGCCTGCGTTACGGCCATCTGCGCCGGCGCCACCGCGGCCTGCCCGCCGACCGCACCGCCATTGCCAGCGCGCTGGGCGTACAGCACGTCACGGCGACCTGGATGTATACGGCGCCGCACATGGTGCTGGAGTTTCTCGAAGACGGCCTGATCGTGCATCAGCAAGGTGCGCAGCAGCGTGTCTTGCATAGCGCTGCCGCCTAGGCCTCGTTAGCTTCGAAGCTCGGCTTGATCTCTCTTCCAGCGGGGTGAGAAGTGGGTACTCGAGACAGGCTTCCCTACTCGTCATTCCGGCGAAGGCCGGAATCCAGTGGCGTTGTCGCTCGGTTGTCGCGTCTGCGTGCCCGGGCTCGCCTGCCGCGGGCTTCCGAACCGCTGCCGCGGCTCGGGTCACTTTCTCTTTGCTGGCCCAAAGAGAAAGTAACCAAAGAGAAATGGCCTGAAAGCGGGCGGTGTGCTTTGTAGCTGCGCCCTTTCCAGTGTCAGACGTCGGGATGGTTTCCTCCGGTCCGCCCGTCAAGACAATCAAATCGGGCCCTGCTGGATATGGCTCATATCCACCAGCTCTTCCACTGCGCCGTTGATATAGAGCCGCTTATTCAGGCGCGGATAGTCGCAGACGTCCTGCGCCAGCCGCTGCCCCGCGACCAGCAGCACCAGTGGCTCGGTCCCAGTATTGGTCACGGTATGCGCCGGGCCGCCCCGGGCGAAGCCCAGGAAATCGCCGGCACCGAGATCGTAATGCTGCTCATCGATCACCGCCTCGCCGCGACCCGACAACACATAGACGCATTCTTCCTCGTAAAGATGCCGGTGATACTCAGCCGCGTCGTGGCCCGGCATCAGCGTCACCATCAGAAAACCGAACTGCGTAAGGCCGGTAGCATCGCCCAGGTTTTTCTTCAGACGTACCGCGTTCGGGTTGAGGGTGTGCACCGAATGTTGCACCGGCATGACCTCAATCTCGGCGGCCTTCAACAATTCACGCGGCTTGCTCATTACCTTCTCTCCTTGGGCACACCACAACACGGCACACCCGAGTATCCTGCGCAGGCCGCAGCGCGGCAATCGCGTACTTGCCTGCATGGAGTTCCAGATGCGCGGGAAGACACTCCTCTACGTCAGCGCCTTGCTGATCAGTACGAGCGCATGGGCGCAATCCGCCAGCGATGCACAAAGACAAGCTTCTCCCGTGGACGCGGTGCGCCTGCAGACGGTGACTGTCACCGGCATCCAGCCTGGCCCCGGTCTGTGGAAAGTCAGCCGGGGTGAACACGTGCTGTGGGTGCTCGGCACACTGACGCCACTGCCCAAACATATGAAATGGCGCTCGACCCAGGTGGAACAGGTCATCGCGCAATCGCAGGAGCTGCTCGAACCGCCCACGGCCGAACTGAGGATGCATGAAGGCCTGTTCAACCGGCTGAACGTGCAGTCCTCCTCTTTCAATTCGCGCAAGAATCCGGACGGTGCCAGTCTGCAGCAGCTGCTGCCGCCAGAGACGTTCACGCGCTGGCAAACCTTGAAACAGCAGTACATCGGCAGCAGCAGTGGTATCGAGTACTGGCGGCCGATTCTGGTCACCGTGAAGCTGCGTGAGAAGGCGCTGGACACGGCCAAGCTCACTGACACCAGCGACGTGATCGACACCGTGACCCGACTGGCGCGCAAACACGACGTCCGCCTGACGCCGGTCAAATACGAGATGATGGTGGGCTCCGCCGTCGACGCGGCAGAAACACAGCGCCAGATCACCCAGCGCGATATCGCCTGCCTCGACCAGACCATGCAAAGCATCGAGCACGATCTCGACACGCTGACGGTGCGCGCCAACGCCTGGGCCACCGGCGATATGGTCACCTTGCGCAAGCTGGCGCCGGGCAACCGCTACGACTCCTGCGTCGTGCCGGTCGCCAACGCCGATTTCGCCCAGCGGCTCGGCCTGCACAATCTGCCCGAGCGCATGGAAGGCGCTTGGCTGTGGGCCGCGCAAACTGCGCTCACACACAACGCGCAGACATTCGCGCTGCTTCCGATGGAGCAAGTGCTGGCGCCGGATGGCCTAGTCGGCAAGCTCAAGGCTCAGGGCTATGCGGTGCAGGCACCGGATGAGCTTGAGTAGCAGGTCGTCGCGCTAAGCCGGCGCATCCGGCGCCGGTTCGAACGGTGGTGCGTAGGCGATGCGGTCGCGGCCGCTGTGCTTGGCTTCGTACAAGGCTTCGTCGGCACGTGCCACCAGATCGGTCGCGATCTGGTCCCCGCTTATCGCCGAAACGGCCAGACCAACGCTGGCCGTGACGATACTGAATGGGCTGTCGGCGTTGACGATAGCCAGGCCGCGCACAGTCTCGCGAACCTGCATCGCCACCGTGGTAGCACCGTCCAGATCGGTGTCCGGCAGCAGCAGCGCAAACTCCTCGCCGCCGTAACGCGCCAGCAGATCCGTGGAGCGGCGGCGCAGCTTATGCAATTCCGCAGCCAATGCCTGCAGGCATCGATCGCCCACAAGGTGACCGTAGCGATCGTTGATGCGCTTGAAGTAGTCGATGTCGACCATCAAGAGAGAGAGCGGCTGACCGGTACGCAAGGCGCGCGCGTATTCACGCTGCAGCGCGTTATCGAAACCGCGGCGATTCAAGGCACCGGTCAGGCCGTCTTCCCAGGCCATGCTTTCCAGTGCGGCGCGGTCGTGACGCAGCGCATCTTCCGAAGCGATATGGCGTGCCTGCGTCAGCGTGCTGCGTAGCCCGTAGCCCACCAGGGCCACCACTACGCCGCCCACACCAAGATAAAAGTGATTGCGCAGCAGGAACAGCGCAATCAGCAGCACCGCGAGCGCCAGCATCAGCGGGCTGCCGCTATGGATGATGCGGACCAGACGCGGGCGGCGGACCAGCGGCGGAATGACACAGCGCCAACCCAGCGCCGCCAGCAGCAGGAACGGCACCTCGATCACCCACAGCGTGCGATAGCCGCCGATGCGCGACGCTTCCAGCGCCAGCACGTGATTGAAATACAGCGCGGCGAACAGGTAGGCCACGGTGTAAATCGCCAGCACCCCGAACAGCCGGCCTTCGCGGTGTCCTTTTGCGGCGAGGTAGCGCAAGACGCAACAGAACGCGAGAAACAGATTCTCGAGATCGAACATCCACACCACCTGCCGTGCATGGTCGGTATCCGCTGCGCCCTGCAAGGTAGTCAGCGAAAACACATACACGTAGAACAGATAACCGAGCGCCATGGCCATGGCGGCGTCGATCACGCGCACAACCTTCGACTGACGTTCTTCGTTGGCGCCGGAGGCCGCATAGGTAATCGGCACGCCGTACTGGATATACACCAGCATGATCGCGCCCGGCGTGAGGTTATGGCTGTCGAGCACCAGCTCCGATGCCGCGCTCATCGCCATGCCCAGCGTCCACAGCAGCATGCTGGCCGCTACCAGAACCCATCCCTTGTGGAGCGCGAACCCATCGAGCAGGCATCGCCGCAGCATCACCAGCGTCGCCAGCAGCGGCGCGGCGATCATGAAGGGGTAGGACAGGGTCATATCGTTTTGCGGAAACAGCGCTACAACCAGCACGTGCAGTGCCAGGAACGCTAAAGCGAGAGCCAGCTCGATCTTCGGCAGTGGCATGCTCACATCCGCGATAACCGGGCCAGCCTCCTTGGCTGGCCCGCTGTGGCACAGCTTGGGAAATCGCCCGTTCAAAAGCAAGGACGCCACCCGCATTCCGGCAAGATGGCATGCGCCGCGTTGACGGCCCGGGTACCGCTCGGCGAGACTCGCCGCACATCGGCCCGAGGGGTGCTGCGACGGACCTGTTCCGCCACGCTCGGCCCGGATCCATCCAGACAAGGGCGCCCTCCAGCATTGGAGGTTTCAGCATGTCCGCACCTATCACCCATCGCCTCGCCATCGCCACGTCCGACCTGGTTCCTGGCATCCACCCGGACGACGCCCATCTCGCCGCCACCCTGCGCCAGCTTGGCATCGAACCCACCGCCTGCGTGTGGAACGATCCTGCCGTGGACTGGGCCGCCTTTGACGCCGTCTTGCTGCGTTCGACCTGGGACTACTTCCAGCACTACGCCGCCTTCACCCGCTGGCTGGACCGGCTGCCCGTCCCCACCATCAACGACAAACCGCTGGTGCGCTGGAACAGCGACAAGCGCTACCTGCTCGACCTGGCGGCGCAGGGCGTCGACATCATTCCCACTCAGATCGTGCCCGCGAAGGATCTGCCTCACTTCCTGTCCGTGCGGCGTGGACAGGAAGTGGTGGTCAAACCCACTGTCAGCGGCACCGCCTGGCACACCGCGCGCGGCGCCGTCGGCGAAGCAAGTTTCGAGCAAGCCATCGCGCAACTCCCGCTGGCGTTCGACTACCTGGTGCAGCCCTTCCTGCACGAAGTGGTCAGCGATGGCGAATGGTCGCTGCTGTTCTTCGGCGGCGCCTACAGTCACGCCGTGATCAAGCGCCCCGCGGCTGGCGACTACCGCGTGCAATCAGACTTCGGCGGCACCGCCGATCTGATCGAACCCGATGCGGCATTGATCGCCAGCGCGCAACGCGCCCTCGCTGCCACGGCGGCACTCGGCCATACCGAGATCGCCTATGCGCGCGTGGATGGCGTCGTGGTGGACGGCAGCTTCCTGCTGATGGAATTGGAAATGATCGAGCCCTTCCTGCATCTGGAAGTACAGCCGAAGGCAGCGGAACGTTTTGCCGCACACGTGAAGCAGCGACTGACGGCGTGATCAGGCGACGCGCGGCGACGCCCTTTGTTGCCAACCCGTGACGTCGCCGCGCAACTCACGAAATTTTTCCGCGCACATCGCAGAACCACGAAGCCAGCACTCATTTTCATCGACCGTTGACGCCGGCGCACCGCGGGGAGCGTAGAAGGTCGCCTGCGAACCGGCCGAGATGGAAACGGCCGGTTCGTCGTTGCCGGAACAAGCCAATCATTGACTCGCTCATGCGAGCACCACATCAAGCCTCCCGGCGGCCTGGTGCGGTACGTCTGTGTCCAGAGACGTGGCGCGAATTCGGCGCGGATCGAGCGGCAGTTTGAGAGCTTTTGAAGTTTCGCTACCCCACTCTCAGCCATAGGACACGATGATGAAACGTCGACTTTTGTCGTGCCTGCTTTGCGCAGGCGCTTTCGCAGGTAGCGCGCTGGCGAGTTCGCTAACGCCGGGAACGCTGTTGACGGTGGACCAGACGGCAGGCACCCAGCATCTGGGTTCGCTGTTCACGGTCAACCAGAGCAACGGCCAACGCATCGTCTTCAGCGACTTCAACGACGCGTCACAAGGCGTGACCGGCATTGATCCCAACGGTGTCGCCTGGCTGCCGGCCCAGCTATTGGGCCTGATCCCCGGCTCGGTGCTGGTGACGGACGGCAGCGGCGGTACCGATGAGCACGGTGCGCTCTATAGCATTGATCCATCCACCGGACACCGCTCGGTATTCAGTGATTTTGGCAACGGTGTGCAGGGGCCGCTCGGCCTGTATCCGGTGAGCGTGCTTGCCGTACCGCCAGGCCTGCTGAGCTGGAGCGGTGTCCTGGTGTGCGACCCCTATGTCGGCACCAACGGACAGGGCGCGCTGTTCTCTGTAGACGCCAATGGCAATCGCACCATCCTCATCGATTTCGGCGACGGCAACGGTCCGCAAGGCACCTACCCCGACAGCATGGCGATGTACGGCGGACTGCTCGGCCTTGGCCGCACCGTGCTGGTGGCCGACGGCAGTGCCGGCACCAACCAGCATGGCGCGCTCTTCCGTGTCGACCCGTTGGGAAAGACCCGCGCCGTGATCAGCGACTTCGGCGATAGCAGCGAAGGCTGGGTCGATTCGAATCCGTTGAGCACGCCGGTCGGTGTCGCGGTTTCTCCATCGAATCAGGTCTACGTGCTGGTCGATGAAGCGGGCACGGGCGGCGCCGGTGCCCTGGTACAGGTCAACCCGACGACCGGCTATCGCACGTTGGTGAGTGATTTTGGCGACACCTCGCAAGGCGCCACCGGAGCCAGTCCAACCGGCGTGACCTGGCTGGCCAGGTATGGCGGCCTGGGCGTCTCGGACAGCCTGGCTGGTACCGGCGGCAACGGCACGGTTTTTCTGGTCAATCCCGCCACGGGCGCGCGCACCACGCTGAGCGATTTCGGCAATACCGCGCAAGGTGCGGCAGGAGCCGAACCCAGCGGCCTAGCGGTGACCCAGTAATGCGACCACGCCATCCACTCTGCAAGGAATTCTCATGAAAACCGAACGCAAACATCGGACGCGCTTGTCCGCATGGCTGCTGAGCCTGGTGATCGTCAGCGGCGCCGTGTTCGCCCCTGCGGCGGCGGCGATGCAGATCTTCGTCAAAACCTTGACCGGCAAAACCATCACGCTCGAAGTCGAGCCTTCCGACACCATCGAGAACGCCAAGGCAAAAATCCAGGACAAGGAAGGTATACCGCCAGATCAGCAGCGGCTGATCTTCGCCGGCAAGCAGCTAGAAGACGGCAGAACGCTGTCCGACTACAACATCCAGAAGGAATCCACCTTGCATCTCGTGCTCAGGCTGCGAGGCGGCTGATCCCTGCTTGAATGACCGCGAAAGCCAGCACCATCGGCATGCTGCCCATGGTGCTGGCCTTTCCGTCAGCAGCGTCCGCTTATGGCAACCGCCGCCACACCACTTCGCCATGCGCTCCTTCAGCAGCGCCACTGGAAGGCTTGGCCACCACATAGCTCAGCTCATCCCCCTTAAGGGTGTAAGGCGCGCTGCCATCCTTGCCGTTCCAGTTCGGGAACGAAGCCTGCTCGATATGCGTATGCATCACGCTGCCGTCCGCGCTGACGCGGCCGAAGTGCGCGTTACTGTCCAGCGACGCCGCGCGGTATTCCTCCGGCGTGCCCTTCGACTTGTCGCCGGCAGCGAAGCCGCTGCGTTGGGCGCGGACCATCTGCATCATGTAATGCCCTTGCGCGTCGATGATCCACAACCCCTGCGGATGCGGCCCGTATAGCTCCACCCGCCGGCCATCCGGATAAACATTATCGACCCGCTCCAGGGTCCAGGCTCCGACCAGCGTGGCTGGCACCGGCATATCCGGTGCGGCATGCGCCATACCCGCCACCCATGCCAGGCCGCACAACATCAAGACCATCCGAAATCGCTGCATAAGGCTGTTCCCGTTCTGCCAAAGTGCGGACAGCGTAGTTCGCTATGATGCGGCGGTTGTACCGGCCAGCACGACTTTCAGTCATTACAAAATCACATGGCTCCCGTCCCCATGAAGACGCTCGATCTCGACGCCATCAAGGCCTTTGTGCTGACGGCGGAACTGCAGAGTTTCACGCGGGCGGCGCAGGCGCTCGACAGTACCCAATCCGCGGTGAGCCTCAAGCTGCGCCGGCTGGAGCAGCAGCTGGGCCGGCGCCTGCTGGAACGCACACCTCGCCAGGTGCGCCTTTCCTCCGAAGGCGCCGCCTTTCTCGAAGCCGCACGTGAACTGATCGGCGCCCACGAGCGCGCTATCGCCTCGTTCGAGGTCGAACAGCGCCGGCTGGTGATCGGCATCAGCCATCAACTGGTCAGCGCCGAACTGCCCGGCATGCTGCGCCGGATGAGCGAGCACGACCCCAACCTGCTGATCGAACTGCGCGCCGCCGGCTCCGTCGAGATCGCCGAGGCCTACGACGAAGGCAAGCTGGACGCCGCACTCGTCCTGCAACCCGCCGACAAGCGCCACAACGGCGAAAAGCTGTACGACGAAACCTTCGCCTGGATCGCCACCGCCGACTGGCAGCCGCGCAGTGGCCAGCCCCTGCCGCTATCCACTCAGGGTGCCTCTTGCAGCATCCGCAACGCCGCCGTGCGCACACTCGACCAGGCCGGCATCGCATGGACGGAAGTCTTCATCGGCAAAGGCGCCGCGATGGTCGGCGCTGCCGCCGCGGCCGGGCTCGCCATCGCCGTGCTGCCACGTCGCAGCGCACCGCCGCATACCATCGACGTGGGCGCGAACCTTTCACTGCCGACACTGCCCACGCACGAAGTGGTGTTATACAGCGCGCTGCACGACCGCCGTTCGCGCGCAGCGCTGGGGACATTGGCGGCAGCGTTCAGAAGCCTGGCGTAACGAGACGCGCCGCAAACGCCTGCGGGCCTTGTCCCGGTTTGCCGATCACCACCAGCAAACCGGGCATAGGTGGCGAGGACTCAGGCCTGCAAAGGACTGACGCCGGCACGAAGCTTGTTGATCTCCTCGACCGCCCAGGCTTCAAAGTCCGGACGCAGCAAGTCCATGGGCACCCAGATCGGATAGGTGATTTCATGGATGCCGAGATATTTCGCCCGGTGATGGACGTCGCACAACACCCATAGGTTGTGCTCCGAGTGATCCACCCACGACGTGATCTTCTTGGCATCAAAGGGTTTCTCGTACTGCCAGGTTTTATCGTTGGGATGGCGATGCGCCAGATTGGGACGCAAGATCTGATTGAAACGATCGACATCCACCGCGTTCTGCAACGCCCACTCGATCACATGATGATGCGTTTCCATCGCCTTCGCGCTGTAGCGATTGGCTTTCTTGTCACCCAGAGTGGAGTACTTCACGCCGCACACGAGGCAAGGCAGATCGAGTTCCACGCACAAGTGGTGATGGGTCTTGGTGTACTCGGGCGACTCGCGCCTCGGATCGTGGTCCGGATAGAACTGCAACTCATCGATGGTGTGATGCTGGATGTGCTGCTTGACGATCTTGTAGTTGGTCAGCTGGTCATGGAGACGCGTGATGTCTCCCTGAGCCAGTACCGCGCCTTCCTTGTTCCTGGGTGATTTGCTTGCTGTGCTGCGTTTCCGCGTAGCCATAGACGTTCTCTCTTTGCGAAAGAGCTCGTATCGGTTGACGCACCATCCTGCATGCGGCGTCTTGCCAATCGTCGGCAAGCACCCATGCACCACTGCCCGCGAGCCCGATCCGGGCAGTACCGTCGCCCACGTCCGGCGGCGACGCATAAGCGAACCAAAAGCGCCTCTCATGGCAGGAGACGGTTTCGATGCTTCATGTTCCGAAAGCTGTGCTACGAAATGATGTAGCGCTGACCTAGTGCACGTTCGCGAGAAGGCCGGCATTCATCCGGCGATGTCGATCGCAAGAAACGGATGTTACCCGCGCAAGCCATCTGCGACTTTCGCTCTCCCATTCAACAGCAATCGAATAGGAGCATGGCTTACATGGGACAGTTATCGAACAAAGTTGCGATTGTCACGGGCGCCAGTTCGGGCATCGGCTACGAAGCGGCCAGGTTATTCGCCAGGGAAGGAGCCAGCGTAGTCGTCGCCGCGCGGCGCCAGCTGGAACTTGACGCACTCGTGGCGGAGATCGAACGCGAAGGCGGCCACGCGGTAGCCATCGCCGGAGACGCAAGCCATGAATCGCTCGCCCACGCTCTGGTGGAAACCGCAGTCAACCGCTTCGGCGGCCTCGACATTGCCTTCAATAATGTTGGCTACACAGGCAATGCCGTGCCAGTCCCCGACATTGCCGTGGATGCGTGGCGCGAAACGCTGGAGATCAACCTGACCAGCGCCTTCCTTGGCGCCAAGTATCAGATCCCCGCGATGGTGGAGCGCGGCGGCGGCTCCATCATTTTCACGTCGACCTTTGTGGGCCACACCGTCGGTTTCCCTGGCATGGGCGCCTATGCGGCGAGCAAGGCCGGCTTGATCGGCCTGACCCAGGTCATCGCAGCAGAATTCGGCCTCAAGGGCGTTCGCGCCAACGCCCTGCTCCCCGGAGGCACTGATACCGCCATGGGCCGCGCTACCTTCGATACGCCGGAGGCGCGTACTTTCGTTGAAGGCCTGCATGCACTGAAGCGACTTGCACGCCCCGAAGAGATCGCACGATCCGCGCTCTATCTCGCCTCGGATGCCTCGAGCTTCATGACGGGATCCGCACTGCTGGTCGATGGCGGGGTGTCCATCACCCGGACCTGAAGAAAGGGGCTGTCGGCTTCAACTATTCGGCGGAGCTGCGATGGAGCGCAACTCCGCCCGCATCAGCGACCACTTCCGTCGCGGATCGGGATCAATGCCCGAACACCATGCGACTGATCAACGTCAGCCCCGCCAGGAACAGAAAGGCCGCCAGACACGCCACCAGCAACGTGAGCAGATAATTTCCCAGCGCACGCCAGATCGAGAAGCGCTGGACTTCAGCCAGACAGCGCGTGGTAGTCACGACGCACCATGCGTGCACGCCGAGCATGACCAGCACCAGAAGTACCCACAGAACCAACTCGAACCCTTTGGCGTCGTCGAGAGTGGAAGGAACCAGCTCACCGAACAGACTCAGCGGAAGCATCCACAGGTAAGGCACGCTGCCCCAGGCAAGCGCGGCGCGAACGGCAGGCACCTCGGCCTGGCCGCCTAGCTTGCGACCAATGAACCGGGCCAGCGGACTCAGCAAGGCGAGGAAAATCACACCTTTCACTGCACCCCTGATCCACTGGCTGGGATCGCTCCCGTCCTCAACAATCCCCGCGACAAGCCCGCAGATGGCGACTAGCCCATAGGCATGGGGATAGCTATCCGCCGCTGCCATGCGTGCCATGGTTTCGCGCGGATGCCACCAGATGGTAAGAAAGGGATTGGGCTGAACGGTCGCTGCGGAATCCGGCATGCGTAACCTTCCTTGTTCGCTCATCGTTGAAATCTTCGCTGATGTCGGACCTGCCGATCATCAACATCAGACTGAAAGCTTAGCGCCTCAAGCTTGGTTGCGGCACCCGACACATCGTCCTGGCATTTGAAGAGGTCAAACTCATGGCATTGAAATGCATCAATCCAGAGGGCATCGCCAAACCCGAAACGTACAGCCATGTAGTGGTGACCACTGGCAACCGCATGGTCTTCATCGCGGGACAGGTCGCGGAAGACAGCCAAGGCCATCTGGTGGGTCCCGGCGACATGACAGCCCAGGCGCACCAGGTATTCGCCAACATCGGGCTAGCACTCGCCGCAGCCGGCGCCAGGCCAGAGCACGTCACCAAACTGACCATCTTTGTTGCCGGCTACCAGCGTGAACACCTGGCCATGATCGAAGAAGGCCGCGTTGCATTATTTGGCGATCACAAGCCTACCGACACCCTGGTCGGCGTGGCTGCACTATCCCGATCCGATTACCTGCTGGAAGTGGACGCCATCGCTGTCGTCGATGATGCATAACGCCCTTGCCGCCACGCTGTCACCGGTAATGGAACCGGTGCACCCGGCTCCGTCGTTTCAAGTGACTTCGCTACCCAGCCGCACCTGGATGTCCAGCAAGGTAGCCAGCTCCCGCAAAGGCTCGTTATCGCGCGTCAGCGTGATCCAGCCGGCATACTGTCCTTCGTCTGTTTCCCATGCCCACAAGGTGTAGCCGTAAGGGGCCAGGCTGTCATAAGCCGTGGCGAACAGTGACGCGGCGTCGATGTCCTCATGGAAATCGTCATCGTCCGGGTCGCCATCCCACTCCACCGACAGATTCCAGCGCGAGACCAGCTCATCGATCGCCTGCACCAGTGTTCGCGTATCGTCAGCCTCCACCTGGAAACCCGAGCGCCAGTCGATCACCTGGCCTATTACGCGGATCGGCTCCACCTCATCCTCATCGGCCTGCGCCACCGCATCGCGATAAGCCGCGAACTGCTGCAGCGCGGTTTCCTCGTCGCCGGGGTTGATCAGCTGCAGGAGCTGCCACACGCGGGCCTCTACCGAATCATCGCCATCCTCGTCGTCGAAGGTATGCTCGGTATCGAAATCGTCGTCGGATGGGTTCATGGGGGCGCTACGAAGAGTGGGAAGCACATGATCGCGCTCGCGGCGTTCGTTGCAAAGCGCGGCCTGGACCAGAAGGGATCGCGTCCTTCCGCTGAAGTGGGATAAGCGAGCACGTTCCGTTGCCCGAACCTGCCATTTCAATACGCCGCCGCCATCTCCGCCAGCTTCAGCACAGTATTCATATTGCGCGCCGTGCCGTTCTTGGCGGCACCGATCTTGAGCTTGGAATCGGCCATGCCGTCGCCGTAGTAGACATAGACTTCGCGCTTACCCAGGCGGATCTGCTCGCTGTTCTGATGGGTGACGGTTTTCAGCGTATCGGCCGGCGGCGGCTCGTCCAGAAAGATGGCGACGGTGCGATTGCCCGGCATGTGCGGAAACGGATTGGCGTTGCCCACCTCAGCCATTTCCGCCGCAGTGCGCACCGCCACACCTACTGGCTTGCCGGCGTACAGCGCCAGGCGTTTCTCCAGCGTCGTCTTGAGTTGGGTGGCCGATTTCCGGCTGCGAAACACCACATTGCCGCTGGCGATGTAAGTGCGCACCTCTTCGAAGCCCACTTCCTCGCACATAGCCTTCAACTCAGCCATGGGCAGCTTGCCGGTGCCGCCGACATTCACAGCGCGCAACAGTGCTATGTAGACCGCCATACCTTCCCCCTTGGCGGCATCAGAGCCGCCACCCACGCGTCAACGTCACGCTGCCGTTGCAGCATGCGCCAGCGCGAAATCGATCGCCGCGCAGACCGCGGTCGCCTGTGCTTCATTGCATTGCTCGGGTGTCGCCCGGGGACTGTCCGGGTAAACCTCGGTGGTGGTGGTATAGCGTGCGGGGGTGACGCTTGCGCAGAGTCCGAGCTTCTTCAGCGGGTAGTTGATGACGCCCGGCGCAACCACCGGCGAGCCGATGATCTGGCCTTTGCTGTCGGCCGGAGCGATATGGGTGACCTTGGCCACCGCCGCGATCACCGCCTGCTGGAATGCCGGTTGCTGATTTTCGCTGTCGTCCACCACGTAGAAACCATCCGGAACTTCGCCGGGCTCGAACGCCATACCGTCACGCGCAGCCAGCGCCGGCCGGAACTCCGATTCATCGGTGTCGGTGGTCTCGTGCAGGTCGACATGCACCAGCACGCGATCGCGGAAGGGCGCAACCAGGCGCATGAGGGCTGCGGATTCCTGCGCCGGGCTGTTGTCGCGGAACGAGCGGTTCGGGTCGATCGCCTGCGGATTCCAGCGATGAATGCGCTCATAGGCCCAGGGGCTGATGCAGGGCGCGATCACGAAATTGACCTTGCCCGCGTAGGCGTCCGCATGCCGGTCGACAAACTGCAGCGCGCCGTGTACGCCACTGGTCTCGTAACCATGCACGCCACCCGTGACCAGCACGCAGGGCAGCGCCTCGTTCCAGTGACTGCTCTTGATCGCCACCAGCGGATAGCTATCAGGCGCGTAATCCAGCTGACCGTACTTCACCACGTCGAAGCGCGAGCGCAGCGCGTCCACCGCGCTCAATACATCTTTTGCGTAGCTGCGCTGTCGGGTCTGTCGCGCCAGCCACGCAGCCACCTCTGCAGGGCCCCAGGGTGTGCCGGGCGTACCGATGGGATAGGTGGCTTGGGTCGTCATGGCGTGGTTCGCTCCGCAGTGCAATCGGTTAAGGCGAGAAATGTAACACCGGCCGAAAGCGATGTATTCGCGCCGCTATGCGAAGCAACCGAAGACTCAGTTGCCGCCCTGATTCATATCCTTCAGGTAGTCCTGCAGATCCTTGGTGCGGGACGCGATGAGTCCGGCCTGGCATGACGGGTAGCTCAATACCTGTCCCTCGCGTCCCCAGTCACCGTTGGCATAGAACTTACAGGCCTTCTCCTTGAAGGAGACCCACAGACGCTGCTCTGCCAGCAGGTCTGTTTTTGTTTGGCCATTCACTTTGGCGAACAGGGTCTTCCAGGTGCTATTGAGCTTGTCGTCTTCGCGTTGCATCCATTGACCGCCGCATTGCGCCCAACTGGCATTGTCGGAGGATTTGTCGATGCACTTTTTGTACGTTTCATCCGCGGATGCGGTCGTCATGGTTCCCATAGAGAGAACCA
Organism: Dyella sp. OK004; assembly: GCF_900114495.1. GTDB lineage: Bacteria > Pseudomonadota > Gammaproteobacteria > Xanthomonadales > Rhodanobacteraceae > Dyella_D. Next base: position 1,276,183 of record NZ_FOZI01000002.1, read on the forward strand.
TCAATACGAAAGACCCCATCGAAAAGCGCTTCAGTGTCTTCATTGGCCTTCTCCTTGGTTGTCTACACTGTTTAAAGCTCTGGCACCTGCCAGCTGCGGCAAACTACCTCTGCTCTCTGCTGTCTGCAACGATGGCATTGCGAATGTTGGCGAGAGCCCATCGGCTTCACGATGGCCTCAGCAGACATTCGTTCTTGAGCAGATAGCCGAGACAACAAAAAAGCCGAGGGGATCGCTCCCCTCGGCTCGCTCTATATAGATAGCCACAGCTATCTACTCATGGATCTCAGTTCGATTCGGTGAACTGAATGTACGGCGTCGATCCGCCCGAGGCCGTGCAGTTGCCGAGGTTAAAATTGTTGGTCTCGCCGGTGGTGCCGGAATTGGCGGCGCAGGTCGGGGTGGCGGTGCTGCCATCGTTCACAGCGACCTTCACCGTCACCGACGAGCCGGAATTGAACACCGCCTCCGAACCGCCGGCATTGCCGACCACATTGAACTCCGACTCCTTCCACACCTGGGCCAGATACAACACGCTGTCCTTGCCACTGATGCTGTAAGCCTTGGTGCCGTTGGTGAACGTCACCGTGTCGTTGCCACCGGAGACCACCGTGCCCGAAAGCTTCAGGTTGGCGAGCTGGGTGGCCGGGATATCCGGCACCGCAACCGCGGCGCTGTTCTTGTAGCAATCGCCGCCACCATCACTGCCGAATCCGCTCGGGCAGCTGGTACCGCCATAGCCGATCAGCCAGTACTGCATGAACACAGCCGCCTGGCCATTGACGTTGTAGTCAGGCGAGTAGATGAATTGCTGCCACACCGTGCAACCCGAGTGGCTCCTGCACGCGGCGGTGCTGCCGTCGAAGTTGGAGTTGATCTGCAGCGTGTATTCGTTCGGCCCGAGAATGCCGCCGCCGCCAAACGCGGGAACGCCCACGCCCTGCTCCGAGGTCACGCCGGTCACCGACGGAAAGGTGCCCGTGGTGCTCTTGATCAAGGTCGAGGTTTGGATGGCGTAGTCGTTGCCATTGCCGGTGGTCTGCGTGGCGCCCCGTGCCAATGCGGTCGGGTGCGCGTGCGGATGCGGCGGGATGGAATGGAAGCGCGCCGGGGCGACATTACAACCGACCTGCTTCCACAGAATGCTGGGGTAGTCGGCCTGGTAACAGCCTTCGGCCGGGGCGGCGGAGTGGGCCATGGTTTCACGCCAATCGGCGTGCGCTTGAGTCTCTACGGCATCGATGTGACTGTCGCCGGCCTGTGCGGCAAAGGCGGACGGTAACCAGGCGGCACTCGCCAGGCTGCTCACGATCGCGATCTGGATCATGCGACGCACACCACGCTTCATGCTGGACTGCATAGAACTCTCCCATTGATTCAGCGCTGGACCATCCAGGCGCTGTGATACCCCCTAGAGCGAAAGCCCTCCCGAACGCTGGCTTTCAAAAAAGCGATTACCCAGGTAATCGAATGCCGACTTCACGGATTAATAGTCACGCCTAATGCGCAAGTTAATTCGAATATTGGTTTTACCTGCATTTACTTGCGCCAAAAGACAAAGCCTTCGGCCACGAATCGAAATATCTTTCTGATTCGTTATGTTCGACAGTCTGGAGCAAGCTGAGAATTGATTTTTAATTGCATGCAGGTGTTTTTTCTGTGACGTGCAACGGTCTTAATTGCGTTGCCTGATTGGGCTCGACTCTCAACGGCGCAAACCACCATCTCCCTCCCCTGCTTGCGACGCGAAGCTAGTCCCGTGGGGCAGGGGGAGGTCGGGAGGGGGTAAGCCCTTGCGACAACCTCTCCCGGTGCGCTTTCTCAAGTACTTACCCCTCCCCAACCCTCCCCTGTCCCACGGGACTAGCTTCGCGTCGCAAGCAGGGGGAGGAGAAAACTGCGCAGCTGAGATTCGACGCCAACCAGGATTGCATTGGAGCGACCGATGCAATTTGTGAGCTCTCAACCGGTCGCGGTTGTCACGCTCGAAGATAGCGGTGGCCAAGCAAGCAACCCCGTCACCACGCCCCACTTCCGAATCGCACGCCAATGACAGCCGAAGCCATCAATGCCATCGGGTTACGGCGCCACCGTGCTGATGCTTTCGACGTACATCAATTCGCAAGCACCGCTTCCGGTGTCCTCGCGTGTCATTGACGTACGCCACTGCCAACCATCCGGCCGACTGGCATCGACAAGAAACCCTTCCATATGCACCAACTGCCCCGGACGTATCTGCTCCAGCGAGCGACGGACCTGCTCATCGGCGGGAATCACATGCGTATTAGCGCTGGAGGTTTCGATATCGCGCTGCGGAATCGGAAACACGCGAACGTGCCAGTAGTAGAAGCGGTTGGACTGGCTGATGCTGATACTCGCCAACACGGCGCTGTCGGACATACGCCCCCAGCCGAGCGCGAGATCCACGGGGGCGAGCGAGGCACCTGCATCGTGGCCGTAGTCCTCCCGTGAAAGAACACGGGCGGTCAACTCATAACGGGCACGCGTAGTGAGGGTTACGTCGCCCTGTTGCAGCCGCGCGCCATGATCGATATCGACCTGCAAAGGCGCATCCGGCGCGAGTACCCCCGGCGCCTGCACCACGGGCCGATGTCGCCACCAATGAAGCGCGCCCCAGCCGATCAGCAGGAAGAGCAATACGAGACCCCACCTGCGCATACGTGCTCAATGCCTCTCTAGCTTCAACGGTGGGGCTGCTGGGCTGGGTCCGAAGGCAGTCAGGCTGACTCGACTACCTCCGCACCTCTGCCCAACAGCGTATCAGCCGCGGGAATTACTGGCTGATGAAACGATACTCGAGCGTGCCGGACACCAGCACCGTGCTATTGGTGCCATTGATGAAGATGCTCTTGGCCTTGGCCTGGTAGCGATCGACATTCACACCGATGCTGAGCTGCGAGGTGATGTCGTAGCCAAGCCCCGCGCCAAAGTACAGGTTGGTGTCATTGGCTGTCTCTCCGCCAACGTAGTAGCCCTGCGCCGTCAGCTTCGAGCGGGAGAAGAACGCGCCCAGCCGCGCGCTGACGTGCCAGTTTTCCGCGAAGGTCCAGCGACCGTTGGCGCCCAGTGTCCAGCCCGAGACACTGAGTGTCAGTTTTTGGGGATACGCGGAATTCCCATATATCCACCCCTTGGTCTCGGGTTTGCCAAGATCGACATAACCGGCCTCCACACCCCAGGTATCGCGCCAGCGATAACCCGCGTTGACGCCGTAGCCCCAGCTGTCTTTGTCGTTGAGGCCGGAGACGCCGGCGTGCGACATGCCTGCGCCCGCGTTGATGAAGTAGTGGTTGGGATCCGCGTCGCCGGCATGCGCGGCAAACGAAGAAACAGCCATTGCCGCGCCCAGCGACGCAGCCAGAAACAAGTGACGCATGAGTACCTATCCCTAGTGAGTTTGAAATGCGCTTATGGCGCGAAGTACATCCCATAGCAGGCCATGGCGAGCCCACTCATTACCTTGCTTGCCTATCTACAGAAAATCAAAAACCACCCACAAAATGCCGCACATTCATTCCATGCAAAACACAACACAACGCAAGGCCTGTCACCTGAAGCGACACGGCCGATATCCAGCGCTTGATATACGCATACCCATCATCGAGGGCTGCGAATCGCCCATGGTCACCCGCACCGTCTATGCTGCCCGCTTCAGCCGGGGCACACCGTGCTTTGGTCCCATGACGCGATATGCACTAAAAGAAGCCGTCCATTTGGCCCGAAACGCATTCCCTGCCCCCCTGATTTGATTGCCGAACCCGTGGTTCGGCGGGAGACATTAGCAGCATGTGGGGAGGTGTGCGAGTGAGCCGGGGCACAGCTTGGGCCACTCGCAGCAATCGAGCTGGGTGAGGGGCGTCGATGCTTAAGGGTGACGGAGGTGGTTACTAGTTAACTATCTCCGCCCCGCTCTTCCGATGTCTAATTCAAGAAACCCGCAGCTAACGATCACTACTGCGCCGGACAGCTGCTGTTTTCGATCGCATATCCAAGGTAACCGTAGTAGTGGTCGCCTGATCGATTGGATTCGTGAATATATATATTTATCCCTTCGGCCCCGAAGCAAGAACTGACCACATAGGCGTGATCATCAAAATTGATTACCTCATAGCCACCCTTCGTTGCCTTTGCTGACTTGGCCGATATGACCATAGCCATCCTGCCATCAGTCGGCATGACTCCATCTGGCAGGTGAGCGGGGTACACAAATTGTGTTCCGTTGTCGCTATTGACGTCGCTAAGGAACATCTCATCGGGATCCTTTCGCCCGCCTCCTGCGATCATCGCGCAACAGATCACCGCGTGATCGCCACCTACAGGAAGGACGAACAATCTCTCTTTGTTATGGAATTTGTCACTCGTTGCGTAGACTTCCCAACCATGATTTGGGCTGAATTTCATCAGGCCAATGGCTGGACTCGCCACGGAGATACCTGTGAACCCGAGCGCTGCCAAGACGAGAAGAAATAGAAGCCGGAGAGGTCGCATATCAATGCCCATCATCGGACCAATGTGGTGGATCGGACGGCAGCTTCACGACTCCGTAGCTTGAGCCAAGCGAAACAAGGTCAGTTTGATTCATCACCCTTACGCTGACCCCATCGCCATTGGTGAACGACTTTCCCGCAAAATTTGTAATGCCCATATCTATAGCCCTCCCTTCCGAATGGCGCGAGCTAAGTGCCGGCGGATAGGCAATGCCGTAGCCATCCACCATCTGCTGAGCCGCGAAACGCGACGCGGCAAGATCAATATGACCCGCAGCGTCTAGATGAGTCCAATCAATGCTCACCCCGTTCATCGATGGCACGGATGCGGGATCCATGCCATGCGCAACTTCGTAGGCATAGTGCATCAAGTAAGCGCGTTCTGGTGGTCTCAACGTTGCTGCAATCCGCACATCTGCACCGCCGGCCTCCATTGCAGTGATGAATCTCTGGACGTTGGAGCGAAATGGTTCGATCAAGTCAGTAGTCGAGGTGCTCGTCGGGTAGCGGTTAACCCACTGAGAGCTACTTAAATTTGAGGTCGATGCTGCCGTTCCTGGGGCGGGCGGCCCAACTTGCGCAGTCCAATAACCGGGGTCGCCCCGCGCCGCATCGGCCATGGCGGAGGCTTCGCGCTCAGCTCGCCACACTGCCCCAGCACCCGGCCCCCTCTTGATCTGATCAGCCGTTGGTTGGTCCGAACCAGGCGCTTGTCTGTAAGCATGAGCCGACGGCACGGAGTCCGGCTCTGCCGCCGCCGGATATCCCATTCCCCCATGCCGCACCGCCGCCGTCCCCTGCCCAAACGCCGAGAACGGCATGAAGTTCGCCAGCGTGCCGCGAAAGAACTTCGACACCATGGGTGGCACGGAGACGATCAGCATAGTGAGTAGCAGGCCAAGGCCGCCCTGCTGCAACGCGAGGTTGCTGAGGCCTTCCGTGTTGTCGCCGCGCATGCCATTGATCACCTTGGCACCCCAGAATGCGATGGCGACTCTGAGGTTCATCTCCAGGGCGATGGCGGTAACTGCGCTTAGCGCGGCCATGCCGAACAGAGTGCCGATGCCATACATCAGCCAGCGGCGGAACAAGTCTCTGGTCTGCTCAAAGATCAGGCTCAGGATGAACAGCGGCGCCAGGGCCAGCCACAACAGCAGCGCAAGTTGATACATCAGCGACATGGCGGCGGCAGTCATTGGAGGGCTGGCGATGCCAAAATTGGCGATCAGTGTCGTGCGCGATTTGGTGGCGAGCAGTTCGTGATCGCCCTGCGGCACCTGCACGATGTCGATAGCGCTGACGGCCAGCTGGGTATAGGCCAGGTTGTGATCGATGGCCTCCGCGGAAGTTTCGGTGTGGTCGCCGGTGAGGAGGCTATGGATCTCCCTGTCCAAGTCTTTCGTCAGCCAGCCATAAAGGTTAGTGCTGCCTATCGCCATGGTGGTGGCTACGGAGACGATAAGCGCGATGCGCGCCGTATCGACCACCAAGCGCATCATCGGCTGACGGGACTGACCAGTGGCGATGCGATAGCCCTGCACCATCACCCATAGCGTGACCAGCATGAGCGCGATGCTTCCGGCCCACGACATGGCCCGCTCCATAAAGCCGAGCATGATGCGGGTCATCTCATGGCGCAGGTAGTTATCGATCAGCCTGAAGTAAACGAAATCGCCGAGGTTGGCCGGTTCCATGGCATTGCTCCCTCTCTTGCGGCGCCAGCATGGCTTCGCGCCCGCGTACACGGACGGTAGGTGCCATGGCGAATAGCCGTCTATAAGAAGCGATTAAGAAGATACCTAGGCGGCCTGACTTTTCTTCTTGCCCCACAGAGACGGAAGCCACACCGCCCCTACTTCATGCGTCATTGCTCGCCGTTGTCTCTACATATGGCTCCCCTGCCGCACTCACTAACCAATGCGCATGCGCCTGCGCGACGGAGCGGGCGCTCATGTCCATCAACACGCTGACGCCATCCATCGCCAGCGACAGGCGACGCACGTTGACGGTGTCCGCTTCAAACACCAATTCCGACAACACGTCGACCATGCCTCGCGCGTACCCCAGCCACTCGGTAGCGTCGTTCAATAGATCGGTGGGCGCGGCTTGCGGGTCGGCGTAGTAGCCGGCGTGGCGCAGCAACCAGCGATCTCCAAGATCCTTGTTCATACCTATCTCCTTGGTAGCCACCCTTGTTGTCCCAGGTGCGGCACACCGCACTTAATGCGCGACGTGCCGCGGGGCGATCACAGGACTCAAGGGCTCACCGACGGCTCATGCTTGAGCGCCGGTGCGGTGTGATTGAAGAAGTGGATCGCGACGTCTGCGCTTTCCATCGAAGCACACAGCAACGCGCCGGGTGCAACGGCTTGAGTGGAATCGCATGGAAACGGCAGTGCCGCGGTTCCTCAATCGTGCTCGCTGATAACGCGAGCGGCCCGGTTTATCGGTGAGGATGCCGCCGAGGGGTTCGGCGGGCGAACGAGTACCGTATGATCTGGCTTAGCCATATCAACTCTCCGTTAGTTGGTTTGGTTAGCGGGTCAGGGGTGCTCGTAACACCTCTGGCTCGCGCTTCTACACTGCATCACTGCAATGGTTGCTTGCGTCGACGTGCAACAGACTCCGCAAGCAACAGAACGAAGCTAGCAAAAGATCAGATAGACGTCTGTAGGGATTGGACTGCATGGCGTATGCGGGATGTGTCATCCGCTGATGACGCTTGCGAATGCTATCGATAGGAACGTTGGCGTCCACACGCTTTGAATTGGCGAACTTAAATCTCGCGGGTTGTGTGAAGTTCTGTCAGAGCCAGCTCTGAAAGTCCAACCTGACCCGGTTTCCATGCTTTAGGAAACCTCGAAAAGCCTCTCCTTACTCGTCATTCCGGCGAAAGCCGGGATGACGAACTCGATGAAGGGTTGTTCGAGAGTTGCTTTAGCGACTAACACCCGCAAGATGCGGGGCCTGTTCGAAACACTCGATCAACAATTCGGTGAGCACCCGTACCTTCCGTGCGGGATGCTGGCCTGGCGGGCGGATGACATAAATACCTGCCGGAGGTGGCGGATAGCGTGTCATGACCGGTACAAGCGCGCCGGAGGTCACATATTCATTAGTGAGGCCATCGGGAAGCCAAGCGATGCCGAGTCCTGCGACGGCGGCGGCAATGAGCGCCGTACCGTTGTCGGCTTTAAAGCGCCCCCGTGGCTGAACCGTGATGACCTCGTCGCCATCCATGAACTGCCAGGCTTCCGTTCCCTGCATGAGGGCCTCATGGGCGGCAAGTTCCTCCGGCGTCTCGGGAGAACCGTGTGCTTTGACATAGTCCGGGCTCGCGACAAGCTTTCCATAAAGCGGCCCGACGCATCTTGCGATCAAGCTGGAGTCCTGGAGATAACCAACCCGGATCGCACAATCAAACCCCTCTGTGACGATATCAACGAAGCGATCACTGTAGGAGGTATGGACGTGAAGCTGCGGGTGACGTCGCGCCATTTCCGCGAGCACGGAAGCGAAGTGGGTCGGGCCGAAAGAAAGCGGCGCAGCAATACGCAAGCGGCCGCGAAGGTCACCCTCGGGAAAAATCGCTTCTCTGGCCGCGTCGATCTCGGCGCAGGCTCTGGCCGCATGCTCTCGAAACGTGACCCCGGCTTCAGTGAGGGCGGCGCCACGAGTGGTTCGTGCAAGCAACTGGACGCCGAGTTCTGCTTCAAGCCGGCCGAGCCGCCGACTGACAATGGACTTGGAGACGCCAAGCCGGCGCGCGGCAGGCGAAACGCCCCCGGCATCGGCAACTTCTACAAATGTGCGCAGCTCTTCGATGTCCAACTTCGCGTTCCCGATTTCGCGATACAGCCTGACACAAAGATATCCAATTCGGCGTTCCTCATTTTGCGACACAGCTTGACACGACATGGCGCTACCGCATCACGCGTGGGAATGACAAGGTTTGCCCCGAGGCAGCGCACCCGTTGATGCATGTCTCCCTGCACACCTCACCCACAACGGCAGCAAAGGATGTATCCATGACTTTTCGTAACGGCCTTGCTTCGCTTCTTCGTCCGGAAGACTCGGTACTCGTTCTGATCGACCACCAGCCGTACCAGCTCGCGAACTTGAACAGCCATGATCCGCAGATGGTGGTCAACAACTCGACGGCGCTGGCGAAGACCGCCAAGGCCTTCGGCGTCCCCACCATCCTGACGAGCGTGATCGCTGATCGGGGTGGTCTCATCTTCCCGCACATCACCGACGTGTTCCCCGGCCAGGAAGTGATCGACCGGACGTTCATCAATACATGGCAGGATCAGAAGGTGGTGGACGCGGTCAAGGCGACGGGCCGCAAGCAGCTGATCATCGCCGGCCTGTGGACCGAAGTTTGCGTCGCGATGCCGGTGATCCAGGCGCTTGGCGAAGGCTGGGACGTGACGGTCATCACCGACGCGTCAGGAGGGACTTCGGTCGAGGCACATGAGGTTGCTATCCAGCGCATGATCGCGGCCGGTGCGAACATGATGACCTGGCTAGCGCTGGCGTCCGAATGGCAGCGCGACTGGGCCCGGACCGAGCACGCCGCCGAGCTGGCCGACGTGCTCAAGCAGCACGTCGCTGGTAGCGGCATTGCATTCCTGTGGGAGCAGCAACTGCTCAACACCCCGGTGCCGAATCCCAAAGGCTGATCCAAGCGGGATAGCGAGAGTTCGATCGGCGCCAACATGCTGGCTGCTTATCGAACTCCGTCATCCCCGCTTCACAAGACGGCTGCTCATGCATGAATGCAGAGCGGCCGGCTGATCAACGACCACTTCCTCCAGCTATTACCCGCGACAGCAGCCGGCCCAGCCTGGCTATCCATCGCCTCATAGAAAGGACCATGGATCTGATCGCAACGACGCAAGGAGCCGTATGGGGCGCGAACTTCGAAGAGAAAGTCACTGTTGCCGCGTGGTCTGGAAAACCGAGCTGGTACATCGTCGCCAACAACGATCGCGTGATCCATCCGGACGCACAGCGCACTCTCGCGAAGAAGCTCAAGGCCAACACGACCACCTTGTCGACGGGTTATGTGCCCATGGTGTCGCGTCCGTCCCAGGTAGCCGACGTGATCGCGGAGGCCGCCTCCATGGCTCCGCAATCGCTGACGGCCACTTCAAATGGTCCAACATCCGCTTCCAGCTGCGGATTCAACTGGGTAAAAAAGCGGACGCAATGGCCGAGCAGGCCAGTAGGCAGGCGGCCTATATAGGCCGGGCCCGCGTGTAAGGGTTGGCTGTCGCCCGGTCACAACAAGCCATGCTTCCCTAAGTGCTTCCGCATCAACTGGATCGTCCCGGGTTTCTGCAACCTGACCCGGGTTTCTATAGGGCGCCCCTACCCCTCTGATTGCCGCTGCGGCATCTATAGATGTATCTGCTGCGTCTGCTGAAGCTTGACCGCCTCGATCTTCCTGTCGATCAACGGCGATGACTTCGCCTTGCCAGCGTCGATATAAGCCTTCTTGGCGTCCTCGACCTTGCCCTGCGCTTTGAGAACATCGCCTTTCAGGCCTAGGCCTTCGGACTGCATGACGGGGATGTCCTGGAACTTGGCTGACAGGTCTGTCCAGGCTTGCGGATCGGTCGCGATGATGTGGCTCAAACGATCCTGGTTGGCGACGAACTTGGCGTTCGCTACTTCGGTGGTCAGCTTCGGTACCACGGCGTCGCCCGTGATTTGTTGGGGCTTGCCACTTTGCGTGGCGATGGACTGGGCAACCAGTTGCGCGTTGGTGGATCGCAGGATGTCTGGGGAGGTTTGCCCGGCTTTGTTCAATGCGTGGCTGGCGACGTCATTGAGCCCCACGAACGCCAGGGCGTCGGCTGTCATGACCCAGCGGGCCGATGGCGGCAGGTCTGGCGACGCCTTCGCCAACACGTCGCCGGCGGCGGCGGCGAGGCCCGCATTGCGCTCCTCGGCGCTCAAGGTGGGCGGGACCGTCGCCAAGTACTCCTTCATGTGCGCAGCCATGGTGCTGAGCAACTCATCCTGCTTGCCCTGCACGGCTGACACGTCAGGCACGCGCACGATCACATGGCGCTGCCCAAGCACGGGCACCTGGATATCAAAGCTGTACTGGGCGCGGATCACCGACGGTCGAATGGCGAGCATAAGCACGCCCGAATGACCCGAAGGAATACCGCCCTGGTCGGGTCGCCACAACTGCAGATCGGAATCCGCCGTCGTGGTGTAGTTGAGCATGTGCTTGCCGTTGTTAGTCAGCACGGCGGCGTTATCGCCGCTGGGGCTGTGAAGATCAAAGGTCCAGTGATTGTCTTCCGCTTTGAAGCTGGGCAGCGCTAGCAGAGGGTGCTCCGGCGTGCCGAACACGATTTCGCGGAGGGCATTGAACAGAACCACTACGGCATGGTCGTCTGCGCTTTGCGGCTTGACGATGCTCAGATGATCGGCGCCGCCGATCGCCGAAGGCGCGTCGTCGCAAAAGCGCGACGAGCTGGACATCGGCACGATCATCACGCCATGGGTTTCCTTGGTTTCGCGGGCACAGACCACTGTGGGCCGCAACTCCTTATCCAGCGAGCGCCAGTCGCTATCCAGTGTCTGCAGGTACGTATTGCTGTCGAGCTGGAACATCTCGGCAATCGCCGGGTTGCTCACCACGTGTTGCGCCAAGGAGGTAATGGAAGCCCCTTCCTGTGGCGTCGCGTACAGCACCAGTAGCGGCACCTGGTCGAGGTGCTCGCGATGCTTCACCAGCTCCCGCATCACCACGAGGCCGCCCATGCTGTGCGCAACAAAGACCACCGATGGGTAATCCCAGACGCCCGCGGCTTTCAGGTAGTCGTCCAGCTTGTCGGCTGCCCCGAGCATGTCGAGCGAGCCGCCTTTGAACATGTACGACTCAAAGCCGAAGGCATAGACATCCACTCGGTCGCCGATGCCGGGCATATCCTTGAGCAATTTGAAGAACGTGGTGCCGTTGTCGTTGGTCCACGTGCCCAGGGTGTCACCGAAGATGCCATGAACGAATACCACCGCCACTTGCGCGTGCGGGGTCGATTGGTAAACCCACTTAGGCGGCGTGGTACTTCCATCGGTACCCACGGGATGCGTTGCCGCGCCCGACTCACCGGGCTTGTCCCCGCCCGAGCAGGCCGAGAGGCATAGCACCAGACTCATCACCGCCACGGCAGCCAGCCGCCACGCCCCCTGACGCCGACTTCCCCCGAGGAAAGCCGATACGCGCCGCAAGATGCCCATGGACCTTCTCCCAGGTGCCGAACATGGCGGACAGTGGAGAATGCTCTCGCTAGGCACGGGGGGCGGCAACTAGCTAGACGGCGTAGTCCGACCATGGGAGTCGGGCTCACTTCCGACATCGGTCAACTAGAAATAAAGCGCCCCTTTTCAGCAAGCGATTCACTCATGTGGTTTGCCAACGATGGAACTGATCGGCAGTCCCGGTGCACCACTGGGCATACTCTCGGGTCCAGCAAACACCGAGCCATGCAGGTTGTCGGTAACACCTGCCAAGACCATCACCTCACCACTGTAATCCGTCAACTGAAGCTTGCCGCCGGCGTGCCCCTGCGACAGGCTGGCAATCGCCGTACCGTGTAAATCGGTCACCGACAGCAAGCCGCCCGTGTCGTTGATTTGCAAACTGGCCGAGGGTGTATCGGCCGCTGGATAGACGCTGACAAAGCCGGTCTTGTTGCCAACGCTATTGATCCGCGTGAGCAGTTTGCCGTTCGGATCCGTTACGTCGAGCCCACCATGGTTATCGTTAGTGGTAACGCCCATGGCAACCAGCGGACGCGTCGGCCCATAGGTTGGCGAATAGAACCGCAAGGCGATGTTGTTCTTTGCCGTAACCCCCAAAGCGGCCACGCGCTTATTGGTACGGCGCACCTCGAAACCGCCCTCGTAATCCATGAGGGTTCTGATGTCGTCTTCACCGGTGCCACCCGCCACATAAACGGCAACGCCCTGCTGCAGGCTACCCATCCAGGCTTGCTGATTGTCACTGCGCACGCGCACGCCAACCTGATCACCGGCCTCGATGGAAACACCTTTGGCCGTCACGCCTGGCTTGGTGGCGTCGTTCAGCACGTAGATGCCGCGGTTGCTTCCAGAGAATACCGACATGATCGGCGCGCCCTTCTCGTCGACCACGCTGAAAGGCGCCTTGAATTTGCCGGAGGCTAGCTGTTTCTCGATGGTCTCCATGCGCGTTTCGAGACTCGCCACCTGCTTCATCAGAGTGAATTCGGGTTCACTGGTTTGGCTGTAAGCGGCCCAGCTACATAACAGCGCCACCACGGTAGCGCCTATCACCGCCCTGATTGAGCGTCGGCGTATCCGGTTACGTTGCAACTGATATTGCAAATCGTTGACCTGCGTCTGCAGGCTCTGCAATTGACGCAGCAGTGCTTCATAGTCAGCGCTCATCACACATAGCTCCTTTGCCGTGTTGCACGCGTTCGCATACCAACCACACCAAGGCGAAGCCACCTTGTTTACGAAAAGCACTACTTCAGCATCTGCTCGCTGCCCTTGATGCAATGCGGCAGGCATCCCATTCCGGGAACGTCTCTGCCATCTCCCGAAATTGCATGCTTACTTCGCCGCACCGCTGCCGCGCTTTCCCGAAAAGAAGAACGCCAGCGCAAGACAAACAGAAATCGTGGCAGAACAGATCACCGGTACCACAAAAATGAATCGCCACGAGAGCACGGTGGATGCGATGGCCACCAGCAGAAAGGTGCCGATCAGTGGGCGCGTGCGATAGGCGTCGGATTTAGCAATGGAGGCCAACTGCCAGAACACGACGGCTTGCGCGAACAGGTAGACGCTGAGGATGTAGCCGAAGCCGAGATAGAAGTCCAAATAGGTTCGACTGGTGCCAGCCGCATCGAAATGAAACGACCTCATGGCGCGAAGAACGTCGGTTTCGCCAGCGGGAGACCAGAGACTCAATCCACCCGAGGTGTGGCCGGCGGCAAAAAGCAGCGTGAGGATCGATGCGATTCGCAAGAGAACGAATGGTTTCATGTTGCTCTCCGAGGCTACAGCCAGGATCACATCAAGACTGAATCATGATAGGACGGAAAAAAGATCCGAGACATCCACTGATCAAAAAATGCCAGAAATGCCTGACCCAGGTTTCCACCCGCTGCTCATCGGTCAGAGGCCGGCCAGTTCGGCCTCTTTTCTCGTAGCCTCCTTTGCCTCACTCTGCAGGCGAGGCACTCGCCTCGATATCCCAGGCAAGGAAACCAGAGCAGTCATGAAATGGATTGAATCAATCAGCGCGGTGGCACTCGCCGTACTTTCAGCTGGCGCGGGCGCCCAAACCACTCTCCCCATCGGGGGGACGTTTATCCAGGCTGAGTACCTGAATCCTTCGATAAGGCCTACGCAGCTTGCGCAGATCACCGGAGAGATGAATGAGCTGGACATGGATACGCTGGTCATCCAGTCCACACTCCAGTATTCGTGCGCGCTTCGCGCACAAAATGCCGGCTATCAGTGGGTAGCTGGCATGCCAAACGCTCTGTCCGACATTCTGCAGCAGGCTAGTAGCAGGAATATCAAAGTATATGTAGGGCTCGGGTATTTCACCGATTGGTGGAACTGCACTCCCTACTACAACATCACCGACTACACCATCGCCCAGTTATCACCAGCACTTGATTCGATCCTGAGCGTCATTAATGGAAGCCCCTACGCCAGTGCGTTTGCCGGATGGTATTTGCCCGACGAACCCGCGCTGGCCAAGCCAGGCGACACCGAGTTCACGGCTGTAACGTCGCATGACGCGAAGCTCGCTCAATATCTTAGGACACGGTCCAACAAACCGATACTTATTTCCCCTTACCTGTATACCGAGCCGGGACAACAGCCGCTTTCCGCGCAGCAAACTTCCCAAAGACTGTCCGGATTTATATCTGCGACCGGCATAGATGTGTATGCGATACAAGATAGTGTCGGTACGGGGGCCAAGGATGTCGGCTGGGGACGTGAGCAGAGCGTGGGGGACTATTACTATTACGCATCCCAGGCGATCGGACGCGACTACTTGTGGTCGGTCAACGAACTCTTCGACTACGGTGCCACCCTGTCGTCTGGCTACGGTGGCGCCTACCTTCCCGCATCCATCCAAAGAATCAACAGGCAGTTGTCGCTTGCAAGCACCGCCTATGTTGGAAAGCGCCTTGGCTGGCTGCCGCTGTCGCATATGACAAGCCTTGCGCTGCCCTCCAATGGCACTTTTTATGGCGCCGCTCGCCTCAAGGATGCCTACAAGGCCATCTATGGCAAAGAAGGCACACTACTGGTTCCGTCGTACCGATGGACAACACCACCCTCCACGAGCTATCCGGATACGGGTAACAAGTTGTTCGACGGAATGCCGGGAGACCCGAAGTCATTTAACTCATCTTCCTGGATTGGGATTCCTGCTTGGCAATATCCCGATGCGCCTACAGGTCAATATGTAGCGGAGATCGTGATGGACTTCGGCAAGACGTCGAAAGTCGACTGGATTGCCGCACAGATGCTTAACGCCTCGAGCGGCGGCATCCTCCTTCCAAACCAAATGGAGATCCTTGCTTCGGCCGATGGCACCAACTGGTATCCCAGCGGCATCTATTTGGCTCGGTGCTATCCGACAGGATCAGGCCAGGTGTGCAACACCGGCGGCGAGGAGATCGTCATAAGGCCGAGTTCCGGAAATGCGGCGGCTTACGACAGCGAGTACGTGTTTTCCAATGAGAGCCCACTAGGCTTAAATACTCGTTACCTGAAGCTCCGCTTCTTTACCACCAGTGGGTGGCTTTTCTTTGGCGAGATGGAGATTGTTTCCAAGCCTTGAGGAAATCTGCGAGCGATGGAAATAGTAGAAATGGAGTCAGAGTGCAGTTCCGGCAGAACTGGCTCTGAAGGTACAACCCGACTCAAGTTTCCCTCTGTGTTGAAGTTGGCGGTGAGCCGTCGCCCTCTATTGATCTCCTCGGCTTCTCAGGCTGGAACCTTTCAAAGGTTCGCGTTCGTTGCTTGTGCCGGCATGAGGATTGTCGATCACATTCGATGCTGCGCGGCGGTAGCAACGCGCGGTAAGCGCAACCAGCAGCGCGACGGCGAGCATGATCAATGCCCAGCCGATAAAACCACGCTCAACGTGCTGCGGCGAGCGGTCCACCACGGTAAAGAGGTTGAAGGTAAGATTGCTCGCCGTGTGAAAGAGCAGCGCAATCAGAATGCTTTTACGAGTGCTTGCGTAGCCCCAGACAATCACGATGCGGAACGCTACAGTAAAGATCAGGAATGCCCAGAAGGGCATGAATGACTGCGTAAGCCCAGCAATGAAGAATAGCGGGATATGCCAGCAGCCCCAGATCACGCCCAGCAGCGCCGCAGCCTGGAGCAGACAGTACCTCTGCTCCAGACGATCGATCGCATAGGACCAGCCGAACTCCTCGTTGACGGAGCCACCGAAAAGGAAGAGTTCCAGATAGAGCAGGGGAAGGTGGCTCAAGGACACCGCAATGGCGAACGGCGGGCCGCCGTGGTTGGCTAGCCATGCCATCGACAAGCCAGCCGCAACAGGCACCAGCAATACGGCGCTAAGGAAGTAGATGAGCCCTATGCGATAGCGCAGGGCTCGGCCGGCAAATTCGCGTACCGCCGGCCAACCACCATCGCGGTAGACCGCCAGGAAGGCGCCCACAAAAGGACCAAAGGAGCCGGCAAACAGACATATCAACTGTGTGCCTTGCCCAAGTGGCAAGACGCCGCGACTCGCCAGCACCGGGAAAAGCCAGGCGACCCATGCGATACCGAATGCGAGTGCAAAGTAAAACCACGCCGGCGTGCGAAAAGACGAATGCATGACTGCGCCCTCTTTTGCGTTGCTTACGTTTGCCACCAGGCAGGACGGTGGCTTTCGGGCGCAGGTTGTTCCTGTCGCTATCGACGCTCAACTGCCAGAAGGCACTGCTTATTGGATTCGCAAGAAGCTTCCAAAAGCGGAAATAAAAAACGAGGCCAGTTCAATCTAACCCCGCCCTCTTTATGCACGATCAATCTTTGTTCGCACAACCCTTACCAACGACTAGCACCATGAATTCCCTGAGCGAGCCGTTGCGTTGCCTTGCGAGCAAATCATCGAAGTACGGAATGTGCGCACCGGGGTCTTTGGCCAGAATGGCGGAGTAGGCCCGCAGGACACTCTCCATGCCTGCGAGCTGCTGGGAAAACTTGTCTGTCTGGCCAGGGGTTTTGATCTGATACGCGGCGTTGCCGAACATCTGCTGCATGAGCAACTCGGAACCGTGCGGCACCCCATCTTCATTGGGGATCGGCCCAAGAATGTCGCAAATGGTGACCGTGTAGTCCGGCGTTGCCGTCAGCCACTCCAACAGCCAACCGCGAATAGCTTTGCCATCGCTTCTGAGAGGGTCCGCCTCAAGCGCTTCCGTCAGCCTGACGAACTTGTCCGTATCTTTCTCAGCATGTTGAGAAGGCACAGCGCCGGTTGAGGCCAAGGCAGAACCAGCCGCCACGAGAAATAGAAAACAGACAGCCGCCAAACGCATCAGAGCGCCCTCCCCCTGTTAGAGAAACACTTCGGATCACTTTTAACTCTCATTCTGTCGGCCAACCTTCAGGGTTAGGGACCAGAGTGCAGCTCCGATTGCGCTAACCCTGAAAGTCCAACCTGGCCCAAATTTTCGGAGACATTCATTGAAAAAATGTCTCTGATCTATTTTTTGTACTGATCAAAACTTAGTTTCTGGCTTCACCATCAAGCACTGCGAGTGGATCTTGCTGACGCATCCTCTCGATCAAGCCCGTGATCTTAGCCAGCTGTTCGGCATTGAGTTCTTTGCGCATGCTGTCGCGGACGCTAGCTGCATCAGATGGTGCATCCTTCATATCAGCCACCACATAGGCCAACGCATAACCAGCAGCTGGATTGGCGGGGTGATTAACTCCAACGAAATATGCTTTGGCGATATTGAGCAAGCCGCCGCTAGAGCCGTGCGCAGCGGCTGAGCGGAACAGCTTCTCGGCAGCCACCTCATTTTTCGCTACACCCTCGCCATTCGCATACATGGCCCCGAGGCCGTTCTCGGCGCTCCCAACACCCTGTTTGGCGCCAGCCGAGTACCAACGAAAGGCTTGCGCATAGTCTCTTTCGACACCTATGCCGTACTCGTACAGTCTGCCGAGATTTGCCTGCGCCTCGCCATAGCTCTGTGCTGCGGCCGAGCGATAGAGGGCGACGGCACGTTGCATGTCCTTCGCGACGCCGAGACCCTCTTCGTACATTACGCCCAGGTTATTTTCCGCCTTTGAGTTATCCTGCTCAGCCGACTTGCTGTACCAGAAGACGGCCTGTCCATAGTCCGTCGGCTGCCCTTGGTCACCGAAGCGATAGACGATGGCGAGATTGTTCATCGCTTTGACGCTTCCCTTCTGAGCCGCCTGCCGATACCAGGCCATGGCCTGCTCCACACTGCGCGGCACACCGCGACCGTCGTCATACATTAGGCCCAGGTTGTTCTCCGCATCCGGGTCACCCTGGGCAGCCGCGGCGCGATACCACTTTAAAGCCAGCGTGTTGTCTCGTTCGACGCCAACGCCCTCGTCGTACATCCACCCAAGCTGATACTCCGCCAACACGTATCCCTGGGCGGCAGACAACTTGAACCATTTCGCGGCCTCTGTGGGATCCAGGGGCAACCCTGTGCCGCGTAAGTAGTTGAACCCTAGGTTGTATTCCGCCTTGGCATTTCCCTGGGCGGCAGCTTGCCAATAGTGCGCGATGGCCTGGTCCAGATCTTCCGGCACCCCCTCGCCCTTGTAGTAAGAGACGCCGAGAGCGTTTTCGCCGTCCGCATCTCCTTGAGCGGCCGATGCGCGATACAGGACCAAGGCTTTTGCGGCGTCCTTAGGCACGCCCTCGCCATGGGAGTACATATGGCCCAAGCGATATTCCGCTTCAGCGTCGCCCTTAGCCACCAAGGGTTCGAGCCGCTTGAGCTCTGCTGCAACGTGGCCCGGGCCGTTCTCAACGTCTGTCGGCACCGATTGCACAGGACTGGACGCACAACCCGACAGCGCGATAGCGGCAGCTATCGCGAACATAACCTTCCCCATAACTCTCCCCTGTGGAGTCTCTCTACGAATCTTGATTCACATCAAAAAATAAGAGGCAGAGATATTTATTGGAAACAATGTCTCTGCCCTTTTTTCGCTATGGTAAGTACGGCTCCGAAACCACGGCCATATCCCCCTGGCCCAACCTCTCAAGCACATCAGCCGCACCCCTTACCTCCCTGTAGACGCGCTTATAGATACCTCGCAGCGCGGGCTTGAGATACCGCAATGTCTCTCCGCAGGGTGAATCCAGCAGCACCGATAAGATGGCATGCATGTGGAGCACTTCCGGCTCAGAGACGTAGCCTTGCTGTCGCCAGCTCCACCCCATGGTCTGCCCATCGGAGTGCTGCGAGAAGTTAAAGCGGGAGTTTGCCAGGAAGAGGCCAAAGCCGAGGAAGACTGCGCCAAGGTCGGTCGCCGGTTCCCAAATCTCCCACCCACCTGGTGGCGGCTCTTCGAAGCCCGCTGTTCGGTAGTGCGCCAGTTCATGCGCAAACGTCGCAACCAGCGACATCGGGTCGCCCAGCTGCCTGGGATGGTAAGTAATCAGGGCGCCAGACTTAGTTGCTCGAAATGTTCCTGCTGGCGAGGAGGGGCTGCCCTTGACCAGCAAGGCCGGAGCAACCAACTGGTTCGGGTCTTCTTCTTGGGCTTGCAGCTCGCAGGGCCAGCCCTCCATGCCCGCATATTGCTTCACGCGCGCAAAGATGGCCTCTGCGAAGGCGTGTCCCTTCAGGCCTCTATCTGGAAAGGCTTGAGGCGTGGGTAATACCAGGCTGCGTTGCTTTAGAGCTTGAATACCGCCGGTATGCCTCAGCAGCCAATCAAAGCACTCGAACTGCCATTCGGTGAGCTCGGAACCCAGCAAAGTCCCTTTGCGGAACCATCCAAACATTCCCCTTCCTCCCTGATTTGCGATTTTGTAATCGCGTGTTGCTACGTCACTTCCTGGACATAACAAAGGGCGACATCACTGCCGCCCTTCGGGTGCTCAATGCATAGCAGCAACGCTCAGCCGCACTTGCTATATCCGCAGTTGAGGCACGTCTGACACCCATCCATCAGCACCAGCGCCTTGGTATTGCACTTGGAGCACAGCGTCGCGCCCGGCGGGAAGCCGTTGGTGGGTTCGCCGGTATCGGCAGCGCTTGAGGCGGCAGCAGCAGGCGCTGCACTCACATCAGAGTTTTTTTTTGCAGCGCCAGCTTCATAAGCAGCGCGCTTCTCGGCGATGAGGCGGCGAGTGGACTCGTCCATCTCTGGATCGTGGATCAGGCCGATCATCTTCATATGCTGCTCGATGACGGTGCCGATCTCGGCGACGATGCTGGGCATGTAGACGCCGCCGGCCTTGAAGTAGCCGCCACGCGGGTCGAACACGGCCTTCATCTCCTCCACCATGAAGGTGACGTCGCCGCCTTTGCGGAAGACGGCGGAGGTGATGCGGGTGAGCGCCACGATCCACTGGAAGTGGTCCATGTTCTTCGAGTTGATGAAGATCTCGAAGGGACGGCGCTGTTCGTGCTGGGTGCCGGCGTTGAGCACGATGTCGTTGACGGTGACGTACAACGCATGCTCGAACAGCGGCGACTTGATCTTGTAGGTGGAGCCGATGAGCGTCTCGGGACGCTCCAGGCTCTCGTGCATCTGGATCACTTCCGCCTTGGGGGCCTCTTTGGGCGCGGCGGGAGCTGCGGCGGGCGCGGCCTTGTCCTCGGGCTTAACGACGTTGTAGCCCTTGATCTTCTTTTCGATCTTGATCGCCATAGGAATGTACTTTTTTCAGTTGCGTTGGCGTGAGGTATCGGCGCGCGGCGGGCCGAAACGCTCCGGCCCGGCGCACGGCCGGGCCGGAGCGTGGTGTTACTTACTTCTTCTTGCGGGCAACTTTCTTGGCCGGCTTGCGCGCGACCTTGACGCTTGCCTTCTTGCTGGCAGTGGACCTCTTGACCGCTTTCTTGGCGGTCTTTTTACCGGCGGCCTTCTTGGCCGTCTTCTTCACGGCGACTTTCTTAGCCGTTTTTTTGCTGCTGACCTTCTTTGCTGCCTTCTTTGCCGTCTTTTTCACGGCCTTTTTGGCGCTGCTCTTCTTAGCAACTTTCTTCTTGGCGCCAACCTTCTTGGCAACCTTCTTCACAGCCTTCTTGGCGGAAGCGGCTTTCTTGGCGACCTTCTTCACTGCCTTCTTGACGGCTTTCTTGGCCGTCTTCTTGGCGCCTGCCTTCTTGGCCGCTTTCTTCACGGCTTTCTTGGCAGCGGCCTTCTTGGCAGCCGGCTTCTTCTTGGCGGCAGCCTTTTTGGCGGTCTTCTTCACCGCTTTCTTGGCAGCCTTCTTGGCCGGAGCGGCCTTCTTCGCAGCTGCGGCCTTTTTCTTGGCCGGCTTGCGAGCCTTCTTGGCCTTGGGGGCCGGGGTTGCGGCCGAAGCGGCCGGGGCTTCCGGCATGGCCGGGATTACTTCGATTACTTCGAAATCGGTATCAATAGACATCTGGGTTTCCCCTCCGACGTGAGTTCAGTACTTGGCGTGGGCCTGCGTTTATCAAGGCGTTGAACATCGAACCGCGCACGGGCCAACCGCTTCGAGAAGCGGCTGGCCCACGCTCAGAACTTGCCGTAATAGCCTTCCTTCAAGGCATCGAATAGGTTGGCGGCCGTGTGCATTTCGCCGTCGTATTCCACTTCTTCGTTGCCTTTCAGTTCGATAACGCTACCGTCTTCTAATTCGAAGCGGTAGAGGGTGCTCTCAAGATCGGCTTCTTTGACCAACACACCCTGGAATGCAGCAGGGTTGAAACGGAAGGTCGTGCAGCCCTTGAGGCCCTGCTTATAGGCGTAGAAGTAGATGTCCTTGAAGTCTTCGTAAGGGTAGTCGGTGGGCACGTTCGCAGTCTTGGAGATCGAGGAATCGATCCACTTTTGCGAGGCGGCCTGGATATCGACATGCTCCTTGGGCGAGATGTCGTCCGCGGCGACGAAGTATTCCGGCAGCTTGTTCTGCGGGTCGTCGGTGAACGGCATCGCGTTAGCGTTGATGAAGCCGCGGTAGGCGAGCAGCTCGTAGCTGTACACCTCGACCTTTTCCTTGGTCTTGCGGCCTTCGCGGATCACGTTGCGTGAATAGTGGTGGGCAAAGCTCGGCTCAATGCCGTTGCTGGCGTTGTTGGCGAGCGACAGCGAGATGGTGCCGGTGGGCGCGATCGAGCTGTGGTGGGTGAAGCGCGCGCCGGTTTCGGCGAGCTGAGCCACCAGGTTCGGCGCCACGGTGGCCACGCGCTGCATGTAGCGGCTGTACTTGGCGTGCAGCACGCGGCCGGGGATGGTGTCGCCCACCTTGTAGCCGTCGGCGACCATTTCCGGGCGCTTGCGCAGCATGTCGCCGGTGACGGTGAAGTCCTGCAACAGGATCGGGGCGGGGCCCTTTTCCTTGGCGAGGTCGAGGGCTACTTCCCAGCCGGCCACGGCCATTTCGCGCGAGACGTCTTCGGTGAAGCTCACTGCGTCGGCGGCGCCGTAGCGCATCTTGAGCATGGTCAGCGTGCTGCCCAGGCCCAGGAAGCCCATGCCGTGGCGGCGCTTGCCCAGGATCTCGTTGCGCTGCTGTTCCAGCGGCAGGCCGTTGATCTCCACCACGTTGTCGAGCATGCGGGTGAACACCTTCACCACTTCGCGGTATTCGTCCCAGTCGAAGCGGGCCTTGGGGCCGAACGGGTCGCGCACGAAGGTGGTGAGGTTGATCGAACCGAGCAGGCAGGAGCCGTACGGCGGCAGCGGCTGCTCGCCGCAGGGGTTGGTGGCGCGGATGTGCTCGCACCACCAGTTGTTGTTCATCTCGTTGACCTTGTCGATCAGGATGAACCCGGGCTCGGCATAGTCATACGTCGAGACCATGATCATGTCCCACAGGTGGCGGGCGCGGATGTGGCCGTAGATCTTGCAGGCGACCAGGCCGTCTTCGCGCTCCACGTAGTTTTCGTGGGTGGGCCATTCGCGCCACACGACCTTTTCGGGGTCGGTGAGGTCGATCTCGTCCTGCTCCTTCACGTGCACCGGGAAGACCAGCGGCCAGTCCAGGTCGTGCTCCACCGCCTGCATGAAGCCGTCGGTGACGAGCAGGCTGAGGTTGAACTGGCGCAGGCGGCCATCCTCGCGCTTGGCGCGGATGAATTCCTTCACGTCGGGATGCGCGACGTCGAACGTGCCCATCTGCGCACCGCGGCGACCGCCGGCGGAGGAGACGGTGAAGCACATCTTGTCGTAGATATCCATGAAGGACAGCGGGCCGCTGGTGTAGGCGCCAGCGCCCGACACGTACGCGCCGCGCGGGCGCAGCGTGCTGAACTCGTAGCCGATGCCGCAGCCGGCCTTCAGCGTAAGGCCCGCCTCGTGCACCTTCTCCAGGATGTCGTCCATGGAGTCGCGGATGGTGCCGGACACGGTGCAGTTGATGGTGGACGTGGCCGGCTTGTGCGCCAGCGCGCCCGCGTTGGAGGTGATGCGGCCCGCCGGAATCGCACCGCGACGCAGCGCCCACAGGAAGCGCTCGTTCCAGTGCTCACGGAGTTCCGGCGTGGCTTCCACGTCGGAGAGTGCGCGCGCGACGCGCTGATAGGTTTCGTCGACGCTGCCGTCGACCGGGGCACCCGACTTGGCTTTCAGTCGGTACTTCTTGTCCCAGATGTCTTGTGATGCGGGCTGCAGGGGAATCATTGCAACGCCATCTCGATTGATTTCCAGACCCACGGCTGGTGCACGCACGGTGCTCATCGGCTTCCTGACCTCCCGGTGCGGCCTTGCGGCCCCATTGGATTCTTATTGTTGGCTTTATCCGTCCGCTCGGTTTCCGCTACGCCGTGACGACGTTGCCACCCGTCTTGCGAAGCCCTTGCCGGACATTTCCTTGCCTGGACTGCAACCGCTCCCCCTAAGAGCTGTCACATGACACCAGCACTTGTTAAAACGCCGGCATCCATACACAAGATGTTGTGGTTGCGAACGGAGGTGAACGTTACCCCCGTGGTTGTCTGATGTCAAAGAGTTTTGGCGGGTTGGACGACTGGAACCGTGGGTGTTGTGGCTAGTCGAATGTGGGCGGATTTCCGGGGCGTGTAGTGCGAGGCGATCACGCGATGAAGCTGCCGAAAGCTGCAGCAAACTCGCTCCCTCCCCTGCGTGTAGCAGGGGAGGGTTGGGGTGGGGTGAAGCCATCAAGTGTGCAGTGACATCTCAAGAGCTCACCCCCTCCCAACCTCCCCCTGCTTGCAGGGGGAGGGGCAAAGCGCGCGCGATCACGCTTCAAACGGGGCACACAAAACAGGTTTTAAGATTCGCGCTGCCGCCGCGGAGGCGATTCAATATTCACGCTCAACTTCGTCGAGGAGTCTTCATGCAACACCGTCGCATTCGCCCCCTTGCCGTCTTGTTTGCTGCCCTGCTCGCCACCGTCGTGCCGCTGGCCAGTCATGCCACGTTGCCGCCGACGGTGGATGGACAGCCTCTGCCCTCCTTGGCGCCGATGCTGGAGAAGGTGACGCCCGCGGTGGTGAATATCTCCACCAAGACGCGGGTGCAGGTGCGCGACCCGTTTTTCGACGACCCGGTGTTCCGCCAGTTTTTCGGCCTGCCCGGCGGGCAGCGCCAGCGCATTGCGCAGAGCCTGGGTTCGGGCGTGATCGTGGATGCGGCAAAGGGTTATGTGCTGACCAATAACCATGTGGTGGGCGGCGCGGACGACATCACCATCACCTTGCAGGACGGGCGCGACTTCAAGGGCAAGCTGATCGGCACCGATCCGGATACCGATGTGGCGGTGGTGCAGATCCAGGCGACCGGACTGCAGGCGTTGCCGATGGCGGATTCGTCGAAGCTGCGCGTGGGCGATTTCGTGGTGGCCGTGGGCGACCCGTTCGGGCTGGGGCAGACGGTGACTTCGGGCATCGTGTCGGCGTTGCAGCGTTCGGGGCTGGGCGGCACTGGCTACCAGAACTTCATCCAGACCGATGCCTCGATCAACCCCGGCAACTCGGGCGGCGCGCTGGTGAATCTGCGCGGTGAGCTGGTGGGTATCAACACCATGATCTTCTCGCCCTCGGGCGGCAACGTGGGCATCGGCTTTGCAATTCCAACCAACCTGAGCCGCGAGGTGATGGAGCAGCTGATCGCACACGGCAAGGTGAGCCGCGGCAACCTGGGGGTGGAAACGCAGGACATTTCGCCACGCATTGCGCAGGTGCTGGGCCTGAAGAGCACGACGGGTGCGGTGGTGACACGCGTGAGCAGCGGCTCGGCGGCGGATGGCGCGGATATCCAGGTGGGCGACGTAATCACCGCGATCGACGGCAAGCCGCTGCGCAACGCGCAGGAGCTGCGCAACGCCGAAGGCCTGATGCCGGTGGGCAGCGCGGTGAAGCTCAGCGTGCAGCGCAACGGCGCTACGCGCGACGTGGTGGCCAAGCTCACGCCGGAGAAGCTGGCGACGCTGGACGGTGCCAGCCTAGATGCGCGCCTGGCCGGCGTGACCTTCAGCGAGCTGTCGCAGAACCTGCGTGGTCAGGGCGTGGCTGGTGTGGCGGTAGGTTCGGTGCGTGCCGGTAGTCGTGCGGCGCTGGCTGGACTGAGCAGCAGCGACATCGTGATCGGCGTGGGCAACTTGCGCATTCCCAACCTGGCGACACTGAAGCGCCTGGCCGGGGTGAACCCGCGGCAGTTGGTGCTGGTGGTGTCAGGCGACGAGGGCGTGCGCTACGTCGATATTCGCTGACCGGTAGGAGTGCACCCTGTGTGCGAGGGGTGTGCTTGGAAGGTGCCGTCGCAAGAACGGTCGCCCACAGGGTGGGCTCCTACGGGGGCGGTTAAGGGGCGTCGCAGCGGGCCTTGATATGGAAGCCCCGCGTCAGCTTGTGTTTCAGCAAGCCGGGCCACGATGCGATGACGCGCACATCACAGCGCCTTTCTTCATCCAAGCGCATGAACTCGCTTGATGTTTCACCGGCGGCCGGATGAAATACCGCAGCTTTACCCACGCATGCATGCCATTGACGGCAGTACGCAGTCCTTACTCAGTCGAACCCGGGGTCTCCCAACACTATGTCCTTCCGTCTTGCACGCATCCTTTCTGTTGCACTCCTCGGCGTTTGCGCCGCTACCGCGGTGTCTGCCGCGCCCAGAGCCAAGACCTCCAAGAAGCCCGCTCAGCCGGCCGTACCCACCCTGGTGTGGCGCGGCGACGTAACCACCGCGCGCGGCATCGTGATCGATGTGGCCAAGGCCTATGAAAAAGCTGGCAAGGGCAAGATCGAGGTGCAGCCGTTCAACACCGCCTCTGGCCTGGACGCGGTCGCCAAGGGCTCCGCGGATTTCGCCGGCAGCGCACGTGGCCCGGACGGCACGGCGGAGAGCAGCCTGGTGTTCACGCCGATGGCGTGGGACGCGCTGGTGATGATCACCTACCCCTCCAACCCGGTGAGCAGCCTGACGCTGAAGCAGGTGCATGACATCTACTACGGCAAGATCACCAACTGGAAGGACGTCGGCGGCAACGACGAGCCGATCAACTTATATGCCGTGGCCAGCCCCGGCGACGGTGTGGAATACAGCCTGCGCAAGCTGCTGTTCGGTCGCGGCAGCCAGCCGGTGGCGGCACCGCGCCTGTACGTGAATACCGCCAAGCTGGAAGAGGCCGTGACGCTCGATCCGAAGGCGATGGGCGTGACCACGCTGGCCGGTATCAGCGGCAACAGCAAGGTGAAGATGCTCCACATCAACGGCGCGCCGGCCACCACCTCGACGGTGAAGGACGGCAGCTATCCGCTGTTTATCCCGGTGTACCTGATCACCAACGAGAGCAACCCGAAGGCCGCGCAGGTGAAGGGCTTCGTGGATTTCCTCTCCACCGATACGGTGCGCAGCATCGCTCGCCAGCATTCGCTGGTGCCGTATGACGAAGCGCCGGCACTGGCCGAGCTGGATGCGTCGCGTCGCCCGACGATCCTCGCCGAAGTGGGTGCCCGCCCGATGCCGCAGGAAACGCCGGTGGCTGCGCCAGGTGCGACCTATGCCTCGCGCGCCGCAGTCGCCCCGACTTCGGAGCGCACCCAGGACGCGAAGCAGGCGCTGGACACGCGCAATGAAGAAAGCGCCGCCAAGAAGGCCGAAGCCAGCGCCGACGCCAAGACCCACACCGTGGGCAAGGGCGACACGCTGGGCGCGATCGCCAAGAAGTATTCGGTGAGCGTGTCCGACCTGCGCAGCTGGAACGGCCTGAAGAACGACATGGTGCGGATCGGCCAGGTGCTGAAGGTCAGCGCGCAGTAAGCGCTGACGTGCGCATCCGCGCCCTTACGCTGGACCTGGACGACACCCTGTGGCCGGTACTGCCGGCCCTGGAGCGTGCGGACCGCGAGCTGGATGCGTACCTGCGCCAGCACTATCCCGACGTAGCGCGCGCATGGCCGATCCCGGCCATGCGCGTTCTGCGCGCCCAGGTGGCTGCCGAGCGCACCGACCTGGCCCACGACTTCACCGCGCAGCGCCACATCACCATGCAGCGTGCGTTCGCCGCCTGCGGCATCGCCGAGGCGCCGCTGGAAGCGTTGTGGGAGATTTATTTCACCGCCCGCAACAGCGTGGAGCTGTATGCGGACAGCCTGCCCGCGCTGGAGCGCATCACCGCGCACTGGCCGGTGGCCAGCCTGACCAATGGCAACGCGGATCTGGACTTGATTGGCATCCGTGCGCATTTCGCGCACCACATCTGCGCACGCGATACCGGGGCAGCCAAGCCCGATCGCCTCATTTTCACCACCGCGGCCGAACGCCTGGGCGTGATGCCCGGCGAGATCCTGCATGTCGGCGACGACCCGGAACTTGATGTGGTCGGCGCGCGCGAAGCGGGGTTGCGTACGGCGTGGATCAATCGCTCACGGCATCCGTGGCCGGGCTTGCTGGGCGCAGCACCGGATCTGGATCTGCCGGATATGGAAGCGCTCGCGGATTGGCTGGATGCGCATCCCGTAACGCGCTGAGCAGAAGACCCATCGAACTTACTTACATCGTCATCCCGGCCTGTGCCGGGATGCGACTAAGTGGCATAGGCATCGCTTACGAAAGCGCGCATCATTCCTCGCTATGTCTTGTAAGCCTGCGTGCGCATGCACGCCGAATGGAGTCCCATGTCCGCATTGATCGAACGCAAATCCGGCGATCGCCAGAGCATCGCCATCGAGACCACCGACGCCGCGCATTTCACCGCGACCAAGCGTCGCCTTAGTGCGGCACAGCGGCGCTGGCTGAGCGAGACCGGCTTCGAAGCCGCGCCCGGTACGTTCGCCCTGCTCTCCGATACCAACGGCAAGCTGGCGCGTGTGCTGGCGGGCGTGGATGCGACCGACGCGCTGAGCGCTCTCGCACACCTGCCGCGCCTGTTGCCGGAAGGCAGCTATCACCTCGCGGCGGAGGGCGTGCTGGCCGATTCATCGCAGGCGGCGCTGGGCTGGGCGCTGGGTGCATATGAGTTCACCCGCTACCGCAAAGCGAAGCGGGCGCCGGCCAAGCTGGCCGTCGCCGCTGCTGATTTGCAGGTACTGGCACCGCTGGTGGATGCCACCGCGCAAGTGCGCGACCTGGTCAACACGCCCACCGAAGATATGGGTCCGAAGCAGCTCGCCGAGGCGGTGAACCAGCTCGGCAAGACCTATAAGGGCAAGGTGCGCGAATGGGTGGGCGATGAGCTGCTCAAGGCCAACTTCCCCACTATTCATGCCGTGGGTCGCGCCAGCCATCGCTCGCCGCGCCTGATCGAACTGACCTGGGGCAAGGCCGAGCATCCGAAGTTGGCCGTGATCGGCAAGGGCGTGTGCTTCGATACCGGCGGCCTGGATCTGAAACCCGCCGACGGCATGCGCTGGATGAAGAAGGACATGGGCGGCGCCGCACATGCGATCGCACTGGCGCGCCTGATCATGGAAGCGAAACTGCCAGTGCACCTGCAGCTGTTGATTCCCGCCGTGGAAAACGCGGTGAGCGGCAATGCGCTGCGTCCGGGTGAGGTGGTGATCACCCGTGCCGGCCATAGCGTGGAGATCGACAACACTGATGCCGAAGGCCGTCTGGTGCTGTGCGATGCGCTGGCCTATGCCAGCGAACAGCAGCCGGACCTGATCGTGGATTTCGCCACGCTCACCGGCGCCGCGCGCGTCGCGCTGGGTCCGGATCTGCCGGCGCTGTTCGCCAACCGCGACGAGCTGGCCGACAACGTGCTGGCCGCCGGCCGCGTGGTGAACGACCCGCTGTGGCGTCTTCCGCTGTGGCGTCCATATCGCAAGATGCTCGACTCCTATCTGGCTGATTTCGCCAACTCGGGTGCATCGCGCCATGCGGGTGCGATTACCGCGGCGCTGTATCTGGAGCGCTTTGTGCCGGAATCGACGGCGTGGATGCATCTGGATACGTATGCGTGGAACGACGCCGATCGTCCGGGTCGCCCGCGCGGTGGTGAGGCGATGGGTGTGCGGGCGTTCTTTGCTTTTCTGCAGGGGCGTTATTCGCGCTGAGGGAAATTGGGAGAGGGAGTCGCAAGGGCTTACCCCTCCCCAACCCTCCCCTGCAAGCAGGAGAGGGAGCAAGGTGTCGCAAGCTTTAGCTCCTCCCCCTGCCTGCAGGGGGAGGCTGGGAGGGGGTAAGCCCTTGCGACACCGCTACTACCTCTGCAACTCCCTCCAGATCTCCTCCAACACCTCATGCGTGCGCAATAGCACGTCGTCATTCCAGAACCGCCGTACGCGATAGCCCAATCGCACCAGTTTGGCCGTGCGCTCTGCATCGTAGGCTTGCGCATCGAGATGCTGTCCGCCGTCGAGCTCGATGATCAATCGTGCAGGGAGGCAAACAAAGTCGACGATGTAGCCTGCTAGTGGATGTTGACGTCGAAACTTGTATCGGGCGATTTGTTCGCGTTGCAGGAAGCGCCATAGGCAGCGCTCGGCATCGGTGCTGTTGTTGCGCAACTGACGAGCGCGCTGGCGGATGAGTTGCATGGGGCGTCCTTGCAGTGAATGGTGCTGCAAAGATTTCCTCGCCCGCTTAGCCACCTCTAGCAGACGCTGGAGTTACGCGACGTCATCTAAAGCTGATCATTTGAGAGGGTGGCGCAAGAGCCTTACCCCCTCCCAACCTCCCCCTGAAAGCAGGGGGAGGAGCTAAAGCACGCGACAACCGGCCCCCTCCCCTGCGTGCAGCAGGGGAGGGTTGGGGTGGGGTCGAGCCCTTCATTGCGCGTCACGCAACACGCACCACTCAACTCTTCTTGCTAGCCAACTTCCTCAGCTTCCCCGAGCTGTCGTTTTTGTACGCAGCTACGCCGAGAAACGCGGCAAGCTCGTTGGCGAACGCCTCATCCTCGCGGTGGTCGTGGTGCTCCGCGACAAACAAGCGCCCGTTGTCGTAGACGACATAGGTACGAAACCAGAGTTTGTAGTTGTGCTCCAGCAGCACCTTCTGCGGGTTGCGGTAGGCCAGCCGGAATCGCCACAGCAGGGCTTGGCCCGATGGCGACACGCTCAACGGCAGGTGCTCCACGATGGCCTTGCCCAACCGATAGGTCGTTAGCAGCGACACCGCCAGGGCGGACATGAAGAGTCCCGGGCCATCGAAGCTGCCTGGCGTGGCTTCAGAGGATGCCTTGAACAGCAAGGCCGCCATCAGGGCAAGCAGCGCGCACGTCAGCCCTTCAATCCACGGCATCTGACCGATACCAGGCACACGGCGGATGATGAAGGCCTGGGGCGTGGTCGGTGTCATTGGCATTCCATGGCATGGGGGATAGGCAGGCGCTTAATCATGCCTCCGATCGAGCCGGCATGACCTTCGGCGATGTTGCGCGCTGCGTTGCGCTGCCATTCTATGGGCTTCGCTCCCCGGAACCCGCCCATGACGATCCTCCGCCCTCGCCTGCTCACCCTTGGTCTTGCCGCTCTGCTGGGCACCAGCGCCGCGTTCGCCGCGGACACGCCGGCCAAGCCACTTGCTCAACCGCCGATCAGCGAGCTGACGCAGCGCTCGGGCGGCGTGATGCCGGCGGAGCAGCGACGGGTGAATTTCGACCATGCGGAATTGCATTTCACGCCGGATATCGCCAAGCAGACCCTGGATGCCACCGCGCGGCTCACCTTCACGGCACGCGAAGCGACTGATGCGTTGGTGCTGGACCTGGACCATAACCTGGCCATCAGCGACATCAGCCTCGATGGCAAACCGCTCGCCGCCAGCACGTGGAGCAACCCGGACGGCCGTCTGCGCATCCAGCTGCCGGCGCCCTTGGCGAAGGGCAGCAAGGCGGTGGTGGAGATCCATTACGGCGGTAAGCCGCATGTGGCGCAACGCGCCCCGTGGGATGGCGGCTTCGTATGGGCGAAGACCGAGGATGGGCAGCCGTGGATCGCCACCGCAGTGGAGGGCGAAGGCTGCGATCTGTTCTGGCCGTGCATCGACCATCCACAGGGCAAACCGGATCTGGTGGATACCTATATCACCGTGCCGAAGACGCTGGCTGCGCCGGGCAACGGCGTGCTGGTGGATATCAAGGACGAGGGCGAGAACCACACGTATCACTGGCGCGCCAAGCATCCGACCACTTACGCCATCTCGCTCAACATCGGTCCGTTCGACGTATTGAAGGGCGATTACCACAGCCGCTACGGCAACACGATTCCGATGCAGATGTGGTATCTGCGCGGCCACGAGGCGCAGGCGAAGCAGTTGTTCGGCGAATTCCCGCGCATGCTGGATTTCTTCGAAGAGCAGATCGGTCCCTACCCGTTCGGCGACGAGAAGATGGGTGTGGTGGAAACGCCGCACCTGGGCATGGAACACCAGACCATCAATGCCTATGGCAACGGCTACCCGCGCAGCGAGTACGGCTTCGACTGGTTGCTGCAGCATGAGTTCTCGCACGAGTGGTTCGGCAACCAAGTGACCAACACCGACTGGGACGACATGTGGATCCATGAGGGCTTCGGCACCTACATGCAGCCGCTGTATGGCCAGTATCTTTATGGCGACATGCCGTATTTCTCCATGCTGCAGAACGAGCGCAGCATGGTGAAGGACGCCTATCCCATCGTTGCCGGCCGCAGCCAGTTCGAGCATGAGGTGTACGACGCCGATCACGGCCCCGCCAACGACATCTATTACAAGGGCTCGCTGATGCTGCACACGTTGCGGCAGATGATCGGCGACAAGGCGTTCTTCGAGACGGTGCGCCGTCTGGTGTATGGCCGTCCCGACCCGAAGCCGGGCAACTTCGCGCCGCACTACGCGACGACCAAGGACTATATCGACATCGTGCATCAGGTGACCGGCAAGGACCTGGGCTGGTTCTTCGACGTCTATCTGTATCAGGCTGCGCTGCCCAAGCTGGATATGAAGCACGAGGGCAATGTGCTCAACCTGCGCTGGGAAGTGCCGCAGAACAAGCCGTTCCCGATGCCGATCGAGGTGCAGGTGGGCGAGACCTTGCACACCGTGCCGATGACCAACGGCGAAGGCCATCTCGATGCGCCAGCGGGTGCGCTGGTGATCATCGACCCGCGCAGCAAGGTGCTGCGGGATCTGCCGCACATGGCGGAATTCCAGCAGTGGAAGAAGGAACAGGCCGCCAAGAAAGCGAAGGCGGCGAAGTAAGATTTAGCGCAACGACTGTGGCGGCGGCAGACGCTCTTCCGTCGTGTCGCCGCCCAGTGCGCCGCGGAAGCGTTGCACGGTACGCCACAGCGCACGCAGACCGCGCAGGATCTTCGGCAGCAACCACAGCAGCAGCAGGATGAAGATCCCCAGCGCTATCAGCAGCACCAGCGGGTGCTGCCACATCAGGTAGAGAATCCCCATCCACGAGATGTCCTCGCCCACGCTGGCCCCCCAGTTGCTGAAGGGCTCGGGCGAAGTGTTGATCAGGGCACGGCCACCGGATTTGGCCAGGTGCGTGCCGGACACCAGCGCGCCGCCCAACAGTGCCGCTGCGGTCTGCATCGCAGGCGTGGAGTCCTTGAACACACCCCACGCCAGCAAGGTGCCGGCCGGGATGCGAATGAAGGTGTGGATGGCATCCCAGATGCTATCGAAGGCGGGCACCTTGTCGGCCAGGAATTCGCCCACCATCAGCACGCCCGATACGCCGAGCATCCAGTTGTCAGTGAGTATGTCCAGCCCCGATGGCAGGTGCACCACGCCCAAGCGCCCCAGCAAGCCGGCGACGAAGACGGTAGCGTAGAGGCGGATACCGCTGGCCCAGGCCAGGCCACCGGCGAGCGCGACGTTCGACAGCATGTCCATGGCGGTTCTCGGCGATGGGAAGCGGCAGCGCTTATGTACGCTTAGTTGGCCGGCAAGTCCATGGAGGGAGGACGGATCACCCCGCTCTGCGTCGCTTTATGCAGCGCTATACGCGGCTGGTACGTAAGGCGTCCAGGCGATCCCGCTGAACCAGCGCAACTTGAGATAGGCCGGTAAACCCGACACCAGAGTCCAGCTGCTCACCGGGTGGATATCGTTCTTCGCCGCCTGCAGGGTATCGTCCGCCTGACCTTCGTATACGCCGCGATCCGCCTTCATCCAGCGCACCAGGCCACGCATCGTCCCACGACGTTGCCGTTGTGCGCGGATTGCATCCTCGTAAGGGAAGGTGGCATCACGCCCATGTTCACGGAACAGCTGCTCCTGCCATACGAACAGCGACTGCAATGCGGGGTGGTGACTGAAATGCGGAACGATGCGCAGCGGCCGCAATAGCGAAGCCAGCGTCAGGTCCGCGGCAGTGAACTGCTCGCCTACCAGGTAAGGGCGTTGCTCCAGTGTCTTCGCGATGGGAAGTAGCAATGCTTCCAACGCTTCGTACACCCCATCCTGCCGGTTGCGATGGAAATGGAAGCGCAGCGTCAACATCATGCCCAGCACCGGCGCGGCCAGACGGCGCCAGCCTCGGCGCGTGAACAAGCCGCCGCATACGTGCGGCATGAACAACTGCGCCAGCGTCTGCGGACACTCCATGATGACCTGGGTGTAGCCGAGCCGGCGCGCGTAGAGGCCGAGGGTGGAATCGAGCCGGAGCATCCATTGCCATACCTGCTCACGCTCTGCCGGGTCGGACGGAAACAACGGTTGCCCGGGATAGGTTTCGTCCAGATAGCGGATGATCGGTGACGAGTCGCTGATCGCCACGCCGGTGGCGGTGTCGTGGATCAGCGGCACCGTCTGCGGGCAATCGAAACGCTGCATTTCCTTCTTGGTGAAGGCGACGATGTCGATGCCGTGCCAGGGCAGCCGTTTGAAATCCAGCGCCCAGCGCACCTTCTCCACGTAGTGCGACCAGTGCAGCTTGTATAGCTCGATCATGTCCCACTCCCGTGCGTGATTCTGTAGGGATGGGGATGTTGTCGCGCTTGCGCAAGGAGAGGCCGTGGCGCCGCGCATAAAAAAAAGCGGCGCATGTGCGCCGCTTTTTTTCCCATTCGCGCCGGTCAGTGTGCGCCCGGACTCGACGGTTGCTCCGGCGTCGTCGCTGCCGTGGCATTGGCCGAGAAACGGCCACCATACGGCAGCACTTCCGACGCTAGCTTGGCGTCGCCCTTGATCAGGCCCACCGCGTCGAACAGGATGTGCGCGGTTTCCTCGAGCTGCGGATCGGCCGCCTTCTTGGCGTCCTTCTCCTGTTTCAGCTCGGACTTCAGGCTGCGCTCGTTCGGGTTGAGGCCGTCGTCGAGGTTGTCCTTGTCGTCATCGGCCAGGTTGCCATCGATCGTCTTGTGACGCGCGCGGAAGTCGGCCTGGATGGCGTCCTGTTCCTTACGCTCGGCCTGGCGCTGCGCGAAGTTGAGCGAGACCGCGGTCTTGTCGCGCATTTTGCGGTACTGCGCCAGCTCGTCGAGCATCAGCTTCCACGACGGCGACTTGGCGGCGCGCGCATCGTGCTTGCCTTGCAGCTGACCCAGATAGGCCTTGAGGTCGGCGACCGGCTTGTATTCCGGCGCCGGCGCGATCTGCGTCCACGGCAGCGCGTTGTCGTAGGTCGACTCGCCGAAATCCTTCTCGTCGCCGTTCTTGGGGAAGTTGATGTCGGGCGTTACACCCTTGAGCTGGGTGGAGCCGCCGTTGATGCGGAAGAACTCGGCGATGGTCATCTTCAACTCGCCCAGCTGCGGCTTTTCTTTGCTGGCGCGACTGTTGAAACGGTCGAGGTCAACCAGGTTCTGCACCGTGCCCTTGCCGAAAGTGGGTTGGCCGACGATCAGGCCGCGGCCGTAGTCCTGAATGGCCGCTGCGAAAATCTCCGAAGCCGAGGCCGAGCCGCGATTGACCAGCACGGCCATCGGACCGCTCCAAGCCATGCCCGGATCGTCATCACCCTGCACTTCCACGCCACCGCGCGCATCGCGCACCTGCACCACCGGACCCTTGTCGATAAACAGGCCGGTGAGTTCGTTGGCTTCGGTCAGCGAACCGCCGCCGTTGTTACGCAGATCCATCACCACGCCTTCCACGCCGGCAGCCTTCAGCTCCCCGAGCAGCTTGGCGACGTCGCGGGTAGCGCTCTTGAAGTTCTTGTCGCCTTCGCGGCGCGCACCGAAGTCGGAATAGAAGGTGGGCAGATCAATCACGCCGATCTTACGGCTGACGTTGCCGTCCTTGATCTCGATGATCTTCTTCTTGGCGGCCTGCTCTTCGATGCTCACCTTCTGGCGTACCAGCGAGATCACTTCGTGCTTGCCGTCGAGACCTGCGTCGGCGGGCAGGATTTCCAGGCGGACGGTGGTGTCCTTCTTGCCGCGGATGCGGTTGACCACATCGTCGAGGCGCCAGCCGATCACGTCGACCATCGGGCCATCTGAGCCCTGGCCAATCGCGACGATGCGATCGCCCACGTGGACCTTGCCCGACTTGGCGGCCGGACCAGCCGGCACCACTTCGCGGATCTGGGTGTATTCATCGCGCGCCTGCAGCACCGCGCCGATACCTTCCAGCGACAGCTTCATGGAGATGTCGAAGTTCTCCGCCGCGCGTGGACCGAGGTAGTCGGTATGCGGGTCGGTGGATTCGGCATAGGCATTCATGAAGCTCTGGAATGCGTCCTCGCCATCAAGCTGACGCACACGCTCGATGTAGCCGGCGTAGCGCTTGTCGAGCGTCTTGCGAATTTCGTCGTCGGGCTTGCCGGCGAGCTTGAGACGCAGCCAGTCGTTCATGGTGCGCTGGCGCCACAGCGTGTCGAGCTCGGCCTGGTCCTTCGGCCAGTCGGCTTTCTTGCGATCGTAGGTGTAGCTCTCGTTGCTGGAGAAGTCGAAGCCCTTCTTCAGCAGCTCACGCGCGTAGCTCATGCGGTCGACCGCGCGCTGCACGTAGAGGTTGAACACGGAGAACGGACCGGACAGGTCCTGGTTCCAGATCGCGTCGTCGAACTGCGTTTTCAGCGGCGCGAACTTGGCCATGTCGGACTGGGTGAAGAACACCTTCTCGCCGTCGAGTGCGTCGAAGTAGGCCTTGTAGATCTTGGCCGACATCGCGTCGTCGAGCGGCTGCGACTCGTAATGGAAGCGGGTGAGGAAGCGCGCCGAGAGCTGCGCCGCCTGCGCCTGCGTGGTAGTGGCGGTCAGCGGCAACGACGATGCCTTGCGGCCCGTGTTGCCGGCGCCGAGATCGGCGGCCGATTGCGCGTACGCACCGGTCAGGGTGAAAGCAAGCAGCAGAGCGAGCGAGGGACGCAGTTTCATAAGTTCTCTTTAGGCGTGCTCAGTGACGCCCGCAGCGTGAGCCTGCAGGTCGGCGTGATAGGACGAACGCACCAGCGGACCGGAGGCGACGTGGCCAAAGCCCATCGCCTCGCCGGCTTCGCGCAGCGCTTCAAATTCTTCCGGCGTCCAGTAGCGCACCACGGGGTGATGATGCGGCGTGGGCTGCAGGTACTGGCCGATGGTAATCATGTCGACGTCGTGCGCGCGCAGATCACGCATGGTTTCCAGCACCTGCTCCATGGTCTCGCCCAGGCCCAGCATGATGCCGGACTTGGTCGGCACTTCCGGATGCTGCGCCTTGAAGCGCTTGAGCAGATCCAGCGACCACTGGTAATCAGCACCCGGGCGCACTTCGCGATACAGGTGCGGCACGGTTTCGAGATTGTGGTTGAAGACGTCCGGCGGGAAATCCTTCAACACTTCCAGTGCGCGCTCCATGCGGCCCTTGCCGCGGAAGTCGGGCGTGAGGATCTCGATCTTGATGTTCGGACTGGCATGGCGCACCGCGCGGATACACGAGGCGAAATGCTCGGCGCCGCCGTCACGCAGGTCGTCGCGATCCACCGAGGTGATCACCACGTAGCGCAGGCGCATGTCACGGATGGTCTCGGCCAGGCGTGCCGGCTCCAGCGGATCGGGCGCGGCCGGGCGGCCATGCGCGACGTCGCAGAACGAGCAGCGACGCGTGCACACCTCACCGAGGATCATGAAGGTGGCGGTGCCCTTGCTGAAGCACTCATGGATGTTCGGGCACGAGGCTTCCTCGCACACCGTGACCAACGCGTTCTCGCGCAGGCGCGCCTTCAGCTGCTGCACGGCATTGCCTTGCGGCAGTCGCACGCGGATCCAGCTCGGCTTGCGCAGCACCGGCACAGCGGCATCGAAGCCGGCGCGATTCAGGGCGATCTTGTCATTGCCGAGCTGCTTGTCGACCGCCGGCGTACCGGAGACGACGCTGATCGGAATGGCCTTGGAAGAGGAGATTTCGCTCATGTAGGCAAGCTCAGACCGCTACGCGAGCGGGTAGTTCGGGGATAACGGGAGCGGCAGGCTCGGCGACAAAGCCAAACTGGCGGCAGAATTCCTCCACCAGCGTGTCTTCCACATCCGCCAGCCGCGACGGACCGCCCAAGTCTAACACCTGGGTGACCGCCAAACCCTTGTAGCCACAGGGGTTGATGCGGTGGTAGGGCTCCAGGTCCATGTCCACATTGAAGGCCAGGCCGTGGAAGCTGCAGCCGCGACGTACGCGCAGGCCCAGCGCGGCCACCTTGGCCCCGGCGACATACACGCCCGGGGCGCCATCCATCCGCTCGGCGCCGATGTTCCAGTGCGCCAGCGTATCAATGATGGCCTGCTCGATCTTGTTGACCAGTTCGCGCACGCCCACGCCGGCGCGGCGCAGGTCGATCAACGGGTAGCCCACGATCTGGCCGGGGCCGTGATAGGTCACCTGCCCGCCGCGATCCACCGGCACCACGGGGATATCGCCCGGCGTCAGCACGTGCTCCATCTTGCCGGCCTGGCCCAGGGTGAATACAGGGTCGTGTTCCAGCAGCCATAGCTCATCGGGGGTATCCGGGCCACGCGCGTCGGTGAACGCGCTCATCGCCTTCCAGGTCACCTCGTAGGGCTGGCGGCCGAGGCGGCGGATCTTCAACGGGAGAGACATGGGTAACAGCGTCTGGAGTGGAAGAGTCTGGCCAATCTGCGGCCGGGCATGAGGGCTTGCAAGGGCCAGAACGGCGAAGAGCCGGGCGACCCTGAGGTCGAATCCCGGCTCCTTGCCTGTTTCACTCCCGTTGCGGCCGGGTCACAACGTGTAGCGGATATCCGGATCGGCCCGCAGCGTGCTGTGCGCGAGGTCGTATTGCTCGCGGCTATCGCAGCGGAAGCTCACCGTCACCGAGAGAAACTTGCCCTCGCGGGAGTGGCGATGCTTCACCGTTTCGTGCAGCACGTGCAAGCCGATGCCCTCGAGGATCTGCGGCACGTGCTTGGGCAGGTCCACGCTGGCGTTGCCCATGACGGTGATTTCGAATTCCCCAGGAAACTGGAAACCCTGGCCTTCTTGCTGCGCCTGGATCGAATCGATGTCTTTCATCGCGGCACCTCAGCTCAATTCTTCGCTTCGTCGGGCTTCTTGTCGCTGTGGAACCACAGCATGATGCTGTCCCACAGGCGCGCGAAGAAGCCGCCTTGCGGCGCGTCGTTCAGCGCCACCAGCGGCAGGTTCTGCACGGGCTGGCCGTCCAATGTGACGCGCAGGGTGCCAACCTGCTGGCCCTTGGTGAACGGTGCGATCAGCGTGGCCGGAACGTCCATGGTGGCCTTGAGCTTGTCGTAGTCGCCACGCTTGACGGTGACCAGCACGTCCTCGCTCACGCCCAGCGGCAGCTGGTTCTCCTTGCCCTTCCACAAGCGCGGCGTGGCCAGCGGCTTGTTGGCGTCATACAGCTTGTGGGTCTCATAGAAACGGAAACCGTAGTTCATCAGCGCCAGCGCCGAGTCGGCGCGCGCCTTTTCGCTGCTGGCACCCATCACGATGGCGATCATGCGGGAGTCGCCCTGCTTGGCCGAGGCGGCCAGGCAGTAGCCGGCGGCGGCGGTGTGGCCCGTCTTGATGCCGTCAACGGTCTGGTCGCGCCACAGCAGCAGGTTGCGGTTGTGCTGCTTGATGCCATTCCACTCGAAGTCCTTGATCGCCGAGATCGCATAGTCCTCGGGGAAATCGTGGATCAGCGCGCGCGACAGCAAAGCGATATCGCGCGCCGTCGTGTAGTGATTGGCGATCGGGTAGCCCGAAGCGTTCTGGAAGTTGGAATTCACCATGCCCAACTGCTTGGCATAGGCGTTCATCAGATTGGCGAACGCGGGCTCGGAGCCGGCGGTGTGTTCGGCCAGGGCGATGGCGGCATCGTTACCTGATTGGATGATCATGCCGTACAGCAGGTCCTTGAGCGGTACCTGGCTGTTGAGCTTGAGGAAGCTGGTGGAACCGTCGGTGGCTGCACCGCCGCCGCGCCAGGCGTTCTCGCTGATGGTGACCGGGTCGGCCATGTGGATCTTGCCGTTGGCGACCTCGGCGGAGACCACGTAGTCAGTCATCACCTTGGTGATCGAGGCGGGCTCGACACGTACATCAGGATCCTTGGAAGCGAGGATCTGGCCGGTGGCGTAATCCATCAGCACCCAGCTCTTGCCGTCCACATCCGGCGGCGGCGGCACCGGCGCCTCGGGCATCACCGGACGCGGCACCGGCGCGGGCTTGGGCGGGGTCTGCTGGGCGACGGCGGTACCGATCACCAGGGCGGCGACGGCAAGCGAGGACAGGGTGCGGCGGAGTAGGCTCATCGTTCTCTTCAATCCGGTTTCGATATGGCTGGCGCCGGAGCGCCGGTGTGGCAAGGGCTGGTAAAGCAAAGGGAAGACGTCAGTCTACCGCGACCTGCGGCCGTGGCAGCCCCATGCTTTCGATCTTGGTGGTGACGTCGTCGGCGCGGTCCACGTCAGACAGGGGCCCGACCCGCACCCGGCGCACGCTGCGGCCGTTGATTTGGGCATCCACCACCTGTACCGGCGCGAAATTCGCGGAGCGCAACTGTTGTGCCACCCGCTCGGCGTTGGCGTTGTCTGCGAACGCGCCCACTTGCAGGTAGATACCGGGCTTGGCAGCACCGGCAACCACTGGTGGCGGGGGCGGCGGCAAATCCTGCAGCGGCTCGCCGGGGGTAATGGCGCGCACTTCGACCAGACCCGTGCCCTTGGGCCATACACCGATCTTCACCGCGGCGGCGTAGGACAGGTCGATCAGGCGGTTTTCGTGGAAGGGCCCGCGATCGTTGATGCGCACGATCACGCTCTTGCCGTTGTCGAGATTGGTCACGCGCGCATAGCTGGGTAGCGGCAGTGTCTTGTGCGCGGCGGAGAACTGGTACATGTCGTATTCCTCGAGGCTCGAGGTCTTGTACCCGTGGAACTTGTTGCCGTAGAACGAAGCAATGCCGCGCTCCACGTAGCCGCTGGCGCTGGGCAGTACACGATACGACTGGCCCAGCACGCTATAGGGCGACTTGTTGCCGTACAGCGAGCGCGACTCCGTCTTGGGCACCGGCTCCACCAGCTTGCTGATATCCGGCGGCGGGCCGGAGGGCACGCTGTCGTCGTTGTCGCGATAGCGGCTGCCCTGCGACTTGGAGACGTCGTCATAGATGCCACCGCGCGCACTGCCGTTGCTGCTTCCAGCGCTGCCCGAGTAGCCGCCACCTTGCTGCGAAGAGCCACGCCCATTGTAAACACCACCCTTGGCCGGCCGCGGCTTGCTGCCGCTGCAACCGGCCAGCGCCAGGGTGGCTATGGCCAGCAGCGGCAGCGCAAGGGCTGGCCTCATCGGTTGGCCTCTTGCTCCCGCACCCCGGCGGCAATCGCTTGCGCAAGCTGGTGTACCGCCAGCGCATATAGCGGGCTGCGGTTGTAGCGGGTGATGACGTAGAAGTTCTGGAAGGTGAACCAGTATTCCGGCCCATTCGGCCCTTCCAGCGTCTGCAAGCTGCTCGGCAAACCAGGGTCCATGGCTTGCAACGGCG
Source organism: Dyella sp. OK004 (assembly GCF_900114495.1). Lineage (GTDB taxonomy): Bacteria > Pseudomonadota > Gammaproteobacteria > Xanthomonadales > Rhodanobacteraceae > Dyella_D. Next base: position 1,317,220 of record NZ_FOZI01000002.1, read on the forward strand.
CGTAACCCCAGGCCATCAACTGCTCCATCGGCCACTGTGGCTTGGAGTCTTTCACCGAGATCGGCCGTGCTGCGGCATCCGGCTGCGCGCGTGCCACCACTGGCGCACCGGTAACCCAGCCGTGCTTGGCGAAATAGTTGGCCACGCTGCCGAGGATGTCGGGCAGCGAGTCGTGCAAATCAATATGGCCGTCGCCGTCCTGGTCCACGCCGAAGTCGCGGATGCTCGACGGCATGAACTGCCCCCAGCCCTGCGCGCCTGCGTAGGAACCAACGAGCGTGTCGAGCGGCCCACCCAATTGTGTATCAGGCAGACTCAACAACACTTTGAGCTGCTCACGAAAGAACGTCGCGCGCGGCGGGTAGTACAGACCGAGCGTTACCAACGCATCGAGCACCTTGTACTTGCCGGTGTTGCGCCCGTAAAAGGTTTCGACGCCGACGATCGCCACGATGTACTCCGGCGCCACACCGTACTGGCGTCCGACACGCTCCACCAGATCACGGTGTTCGCGATAGAAGGCGATGCCGTCATTGATGCGTTTGTCGGTGATGAAGATCGGGCGGTAGTCCTTCCACGCCTTGCCTTCGGCCGGACGGCTGATGGCATCGAGGATGCTCTGCTGTTTCTTGGCACCATCGAGCAGTGCGTTGAGAGTCTGCGGATTTTTGCCGGTTTCCTTGGCGACTTCGCGAACCAGCTGGTCCTGCCCCGGGTGTGTTTCGGCGATGGCCGGTGAGAGCGCCGTGGCTAGCCAGAGGCCAAGGGCGGCAAACAGATAGGAGGGGCGCTTCGTTGCGATAAGAGTCATGTGCTACTTCGCTGATGTGAACATCATCCGCGCAAAGCCTATCACGCACAGCAGCGCAATCTCGGGCAAAGCGCGGGCACGGATACGGCGGGCGCGAGCGTCCGCTGTGCGGACGTTCAGTCGTGCATCTTGCGGTTGGCGTGGATCGCCATCAGCACGCCGAAGCCGGTGAGCAGCGATACCGCCGAGGTGCCGCCATAGCTCACCAGCGGCATCGGCACACCCACCACCGGCAGCATGCCCGCGACCATGCCGCCGTTGACGAACACGTACACGAAGAAGCTCATGCCGATGGCGCCGGCGAGCAGCCGCGAGTAGGTATCGCGCGCTTCCATCGCGATCCACAGGCAGCGGCCGATGATGAAGGCGTAGAGCACCATCAAAGCGATTACGCCGACCAGGCCGAACTCTTCGGAGAACACGGCGAAGATGAAGTCAGTGGTGTGCTCAGGCAGGAAATCCAGCCGCGACTGCGTGCCGTGCTGCCACCCCTTGCCGAAGCTGCCGCCGGAACCCACCGCGATCTGCGACTGGATGATGTGCCAGCCGTTGCCGAGCGGATCGGACTCCGGATCGAGCAGGGTGCGTACGCGATTGCGCTGGTATTCGTGCAGGAAATGCCAGGCCACCGGGATCATGCCGCCGACCGCGGCCAGCAGGCTGCCGATCTTCCACCACGCCATGCCCGACAGGAACAGCGCAAAGGCGCCGGCCGCCGACACCAGCAGCGCCGTGCCCAGATCGGGCTGCTCGGCGATCAGACCGGCGGGGATGGCGATCAGGATGCCTACCACGATGATGTCCTTCCAACTGGGCGGCAACTGACGCGGATGCAGATACCACGCCACCATCATCGGCACGGTGAGCTTGAGCAATTCGGACGGCTGGAACGACAGCACGCCCAGGTCCAGCCAGCGCTTGGAGCCGCTGCGCACCTGACCGAGCGCCGCCACTACCAGCAGTAGCGCAACGCTGCCCGCGTACAGCCATGGCGTCCAGCTGCGCAGCACGGAAGGTGGAATACGCGAGATCAACAGCAACAGCATGCCGCCCATCACGAAGCGGCTGGCCTGGCTGACGATCATCGACATGCTGCCGCCACTGGCGCTGTACAGCGTCATCAGGCCGCAGGTCGCAAGCACCAGCAGCCCGAAAGCCAGGGGCAGGTCGATCCGTGGGCGCGTGATGACGCGGCGCAGGAAGCGCTGCATGCGCAGTTGGAGTACGTCGATCATGGGTTGCCTCCGTCGTCCGGCGGCGGCGCACTGGAGCTGTCAGATGGCAGCGCGGCGGGCATGTCAGCGGGGGTAGCCACCGGCGCATCCTCTGGCTCTTCCGGCGCGTTGGGCACTGTTGTGGGGACCGTTTCGGGAGCGTTTCTTGCGGGCACGGCGCCACCTTGTGTTGCGATCCAGGCTTCCATGACCTTGCGCACGATGGGACCGGCATCCTGCGCACCCCAGGCACCCGCTTCCAGCATCGCCGCCACAGCGATACGTGGCGCCTCAGTGGGCGTGTAGGCGATGAACCAGGCGCGGTGACGCGTGGCCAGATAAGCCGTGTTTTTGTTGTTGTCGTAGTCGTTGCTGCGACGGGAGAAGCGCTCGGCGGTACCGCTCTTGCCGGCGACTACGTAGGGGAAGCCGGTAAAAATACCCTTGCCAGTACCGCCGGTAATCACGGCCTCCATTCCTTGGTTCACCACGCTCCAGTCGCTCGGTTTATGGATCAACGAGGGGCCGCTGGGTGGATTGGGCAGCGGCATGGGACGCTCCTTCACAGTAGCCGTGGCCATCACCAGCCGTGGTGCGTACGGCGTGCCATGACCGGCGAACGTGGCGGTAGCATGGGCCAGCTGTAGCGCGGTGACGTTCCAGTAGCCCTGACCAATACCCGCAATGATGGTTTCGCCAGGAAACCAGCCGTACTTGCTGCGCGTGGCCTTCCATTCGCGCGAAGGCAAAATGCCTTCGGCTTCGCCCAGCAGATCGATGCCTGTTTTCTTGCCAAAGCCCAGGCTGCCCATCCAGCTGGCTAGGCGATCGATGCCCATATCCAGCGCGAGCTTGTAGAAGTAGGTATTGGTGGACTTCTGGATCGCCCGAACCATATTCACCGTGCCGTCGCCGCCACGCGTGTCATCGCGATAACAGCGCTGTTGACCAGGAATACAGAACTCGCCGGTGGAGAGCACGGTGTCCTCCGGACGGCGGATGCCGTACTCCAGGCCACCCAGCGCCAGGAACGGCTTCACTGTCGAACCCGGTGGATAGGCACTCTTCATCGCGCGGTTGAGCAGCGGTTTGTCAGTGTCTGTCGTGTACGTCGTGTAGTCGGCGCGGCTGATGCCGTTGACGAACAGATTCGGGTCGAAGCTGGGTACGCTGACCATGGCCATCACCTGACCATTGCGCGGATCGATCGCCACCGCCGAGCCAGGCCGGCCAGCAAAGGCATCCGTGGCCGCTTTTTGCACGCGCGCATCGATGCTCAGGTAGAGATTCTTGCCGGGCTTTGGCGGATGAGTTTCCAGCACGCGCTGGGTGCGCCCGTCCGCATTCACTTCAACCAGCTCGTAGCCGGGCTCGCCGTGCAGCATGTCCTCGTAAGAACGCTCCAGACCGCTACGGCCCACGTGGCTGGTGCCCTTGTAGCGATCGGCATCGAGCCGATTCAGGTCGTCCGCATCGATGCGTCCCACATAGCCCACCACGTGCGCGAAGAGCGGCCCGTAGGGGTAACGCCGCGTGAGGTAGGGCACGACGTCCAGCCCGGGGAACCGCCAGCGGTTGATGGCGAAGCGGGCGATCTCATCCTCGGTGAGGTGCAGTTTCAGCGGCACGCTGTCGAAGCGGCGGTTCTGCCGGAGCTGCTTCTTGAACGCGTCGATGTCGTCGTCATCCAGCGGCACCACGTCGCGGATCGCCGATAGCATCGCCTTCAAATCAGATACCTGCTCGGGCACCACTTCCAGACGGAACGCGGGAACGTTGTCGGCGAGCAGTACACCGTTGCGATCGAAGATCAGGCCGCGCGCCGGCGGGATCGCACGCGGTTTGACGCGGTTGTTCTCCGATCGCAGCGCGAATTCGTCGTGGCGCTGCACTTGCAGATACACATAGCGCGCGACCAAGGCGCTCAGGCCCATCAGGATCAACACGAAACCGACCAGCGCACGCACCCGGAACAGTGCGCTTTCGCCGCGGGTATCTTTGATGGAGCGCCGTCGCAGTGCCATGGCGCTACTGCAGGCGCAAGCGCATGCGCAGATCGTCCATGAGCAGGAACAGGAACGGCCACAGTGCCGCGCCGACAAAAGGCGATACCCACCAGGTAGCCGGCGGCAACGGCTCGCCAGCGAAGGTGCGCACAATCAGCAGCAGCACGCGATCATTCAATAGCAAAGCCAGCACGGCCAGTGTCTGCTGCCACATCGGGAAAAAGCGCAGCCGCGAGCGGAAGCGCAGCGCAATGAATACCAGCGCGCATAGACGCAGGGCCTGCTCGCCCAGCAACACGCCATCGAGCAGATCCGCGAACAGGCCGATCAGGAAGGCCAGGCCCAAGGTGACGCGATCACTGGATTCCAGCGACCAGTACAGCAGGAACAACGCCGGCCAATACGGCTTGAACGGCTGCAGCACCCCCGGCAACGGTACCAACATCGACAGCAGCGCGAAGGCCAGCGTGCCCATGAACCAGAGCAGGCTTATGCGTTGCTTGTTCATGGCTGCACCGCTGGCGTGGAAGCGGCCGGGGCCGGCGTTGGCTTAGCGGCCGTCGACGGCGCCTGTGCTGGCGTTACCGCGTCAGCCGGGCTGGGTGCCATATCCGCTGGCGGTCCCGTGGGGGCGCCTGGTGCAGGCGGACCCGCGGGCTCAGGCTGATCGTGCAACAGCAGCACATACTCGCTGCGATCGAGATCGGCGGCGGGCCGTGCATGCGCTTCGAGGAACAGGCCGGAGGGCGATTGCCCGATCGAGCGCACTTCGCCCACCGGAAAACCGGGTGGGAAGCGGCCGCCCAAGCCGGAGGTGAGCAGCTTGTCACCGGCGCGCACGTCAGCTGCCATCGGCACATTGGGCAGGCTGAGCATGCCGCCGTCGCGCGAACCGTAGGCCACCGTGCGCAGGCCGGTGCGCTCCACCACCACCGGTACGGCGTGGTTGGGGTCGGTCACCAGCATCACCACCGAAGTGGTCGGCAGCACTTCGATCACTTGGCCCATTAGACCGTGCGCGTCGATCACGGCCTGCCCCTGGGTCACACCGTCGCGCGCGCCCAGGCTCAGCATCAGGCGATGCGGCGAGCCGCCGAGATCGACGCCGATGACACGGGCGAGTTGCACGTTGAGCTCCAGGCTGTGCTGGGTAGCCAGCAGCTCCTTTAGTCGCTCGTTCTGCTCGGCCACGGCCGCCATGCGGTTGAGCTTGGCGTTTGCCAGCAGCAGGTCTTCGCGCAGGCGCTGGTTTTGCTCGGTGAGCAATTTGCGGTCGGCGAAGGCCACGCTCAGGGTGCGCATGCCGGCGGCAGGCAGGCCGGCGAGCCGGTAGACCGGTTCGACGATGACCGATGTCGCATAGCGCATGCGCCACATCCAGCCATTGCGATGGTCGAGCACCATCAGCACCATGGCCAGGGCGAGATACAGGATAAGACGCAGGGTGCCGGCAGCGGTGCCGGCAAACAGGGGCGAGGAGTCCTCGCGAGCGAGTGCCATCCCCTGCCCCCGTCAGTACTTATTCGGCCGCGAAGAAGTCGCTGCCATGCTGGTCGATCAGCTCAAGCGCCTTGCCGCCGCCACGGGCCACGCAAGTCAGCGGCTCATCGGCCACCTGCACGTGCAGGCCGGTCTCCTCGGAGATCAGACGATCCAGGTCGCGCAGCAGCGCGCCGCCACCGGTCAGCACGATGCCGCGCTCGGCCACGTCGGAGCACAGCTCCGGCGGAGTCTGCTCCAGCGCCGACTTGACCGCGGCCACGATGCCGGAAAGCGGCTCGTGCAGCGCTTCCAGCACCTCGTTGGAGTTGATGGTGAACATGCGTGGCACGCCTTCGGCCAGGTTGCGGCCGGAGATCTCGATCTCGCGTACGTCGGTCTGTGGGAAGGCGCAGCCGATTTCCATCTTGATGCGCTCGGCGGTCGATTCGCCGATCAGGGTGCCGTGATTGCGGCGCACGTAGTTGATGATGGCCTCGTCGAAGCGGTCGCCACCCACGCGGACCGACTGCGAGTAGACGATGCCGTTAAGCGAGATCACGGCCACCTCAGAGGTACCGCCGCCGATATCCAAGACCATCGAACCGCGCGCCTCGTGCACCGGAATGCCGGCGCCGATCGCTGCGGCCATCGGCTCCTCGATCAGGAACACGTCGCGGGCACCGGCGCCTTCGGCCGATTCCTTGATGGCGCGGCGTTCCACCTGGGTGGAACCGCAGGGCACGCAAACCAGCACGCGGGGGCTCGGACGCAGTAGACGCGAACGGTGCACCTGCTTGATGAAGTGCTGCAGCATCGCTTCGGTCATCGAGAAGTTGGCGATCACGCCATCCTTCATCGGACGCACCGTGGCAATGTTGCCCGGGGTTCGTCCCAGCATCTTCTTGGCGTCGCTGCCGACCGCAGCAACCGCACGGGGGCCACCCGGACCACGATCCTGACGGATCGCCACCACCGACGGCTCGTTCAGGACAATGCCCTGACCACGCACGTAAATGAGCGTATTGGCCGTGCCAAGGTCGATGGAGATGTCGTTGGAAAAGATCCCGCGAAACTTCTTGAACATGGGTCCGCCGCGCGCCGGCAATGATTAAAAAGTGAGCGCGCCAGTCTAAAGAGCTAAACCCTTGTGCGCAAGGATATTCTCGTTAAGAAAGCCTTGTAGGACGGGATGATATGCGTACTTTCGACCTTCGGACTCAACTCATCGGCTGCGCAAGAAGTCGCCGAGAGACACGGATATCGGTAAGATTGGCAGCTTTGGTCAGGGCCATAGGTCCGGCCTTTGGTCCGACCGCCTGCGGGCGGCCTGTTCACTCACCTGGGGACACCCACGCACCATGTCTGCCGTCATTTGCGGTTCGTTGGCTTACGACACCATCATGGTCTTCCAGGACCAGTTCAAGAATCACATCCTGCCCGACCAGGTGCACATCCTGAACGTGTCGTTCCTGGTGCCGCGGATGCGCCGTGAGTTTGGTGGTTGCGCCGGCAACATCGCCTACAACCTGAAGTTGCTTGGCGCGGATCCGCTGCCGGTGGCCACGGTTGGCCAAGACTTCGGCCCGTATCGTGCGCATATGGAGCAGTTCGGCATTCGCCTCGACTACGTGCGCGAGTTCAGTGACCAGTTCACGCCGCAATGCTTCATCACTACGGATCTGGACAACAACCAGATCACCGCCTTCCATCCGGGCGCGATGTCCAGTGCACACGAGAATCACGTGAAGGACATCCCCGGCATCAGCTTCGCCATCGTTGCGCCGGATAGCCGCGACGCGATGCTGCAGCACGTGGACGAGTTCCATGCGCGTGGCGTGCCCTTCATCTTCGATCCCGGCCAGGCGATGCCGCTGTTTAGTGGCGATGAGTTCCGCGCCATGATCGAGAAGGCCACCTATGTGATCGTCAACGACTACGAGTCGCAGCTGTTGCAGTCACGCACTGGCTGGAGCGCGGAGGAAATTGCCAAGCGCGTGAAGGCTTACATTGTCACGCTCGGCCCGCGCGGCTCGCTGATTTACACCGAAGGCACCACGCACGAGATACCGCCGGCGCGCGAGCGCAAGGTGGTTGATCCGACGGGTTGCGGCGATGCTTATCGCGCCGGCCTGATCTTCGGCATCATGCGCGGCAAAGACTGGCCGACCGTCGGACGCATGGCGTCGCTGATGGGTGCGCTCAAGGTTGAGTTCCCCGGCACGCAGAACCAGCGCTTCGACTACGCGCAGTTCGCAGCGGAGTTCGGCGAGCAGTTCGGGTATTCGATCGACTGAGGCTAGTTGCGAATCCGGATAGCGCGAAGCCCCGCCTCAGTGCGGGGCTTCGTCGTTTCAGCCGGGGCGAAAGCCCATGGTCGCCTGTACGGCATTCTTCCATCCTTGGTACAGACGCTCGCGGCGTTCTGCCGGCATGAGGGATTCGAAACGGCGATCGACTTGCCACAGCGCGGCAAGCTCCTCTCTGCTCTCCCAGAAACCCACGGCCAGGCCCGCCAGATAAGCCGCTCCTAGCGCAGTCGTTTCCTGAATTCTCGGACGCAACACTGGCACACCGAGCATGTCGCTCTGGAACTGGGCCATGAAATCATTGGCGATGGCGCCACCATCCGCGCGGAGCTCTTTCAGCGCAATACCGGCTTCCGCTTCCATCGCGGTCAGGACGTCGCGAGCCTGATAAGCCATCGACTCCAATGCCGCTCGCACGAAATGCTCCTTGCGTGTGCCTCGAGAGAGACCGAACACGGCACCGCGCACATCGCTGCGCCAATAGGGAGCGCCCAGGCCGACAAATGCCGGCACTACGTATACGCCTTCGCTGGAAGCCACCCGTTCTGCGTAGGCCTGGGAATCGCTGACCTTGCCCAGCATGCGCAGGCCGTCGCGCAGCCATTGGATCACCGAGCCGGCGACAAAGATGCTGCCCTCCAGCGCGTACTCCACTTCATCCCCAATCTGCCAGGCGATGGTGGTCAGCAAGCCATGCCTAGACCGCACTGGCTGTGTACCGGTATGCATCAACATGAAGCAGCCAGTGCCATAGGTGTTCTTGGCCATCCCCGCGCTGAAGCAGGCCTGGCCAAATAGGGCGGCCTGCTGATCCCCGGCCACGCCGCTGATCGGGACTTTGTGGCCAAAGAAATTTGCAGGCGAGGTATGTGCGTAAATTTCGCTGCTACTACGCACGTCGGGTAGCATCGCCGAAGGGATATCCAGCATCGCCAGTAGCTGCGGATCCCATCGGCATGCATGAATGTCGTAAAGCAGCGTACGAGAGGCATTACTGACGTCAGTGACGTGAGCAGCGCCGCCACTCAGATGCCAGATCAGCCAGCTGTCGACTGTACCAAATAACAACTCACCACGTTCCGCACGTCGCTGGGCGCCGTCAACGTGATCGAGAATCCAACGCAGTTTGGTTGCGGAGAAGTAGGCATCGATCAGCAGGCCTGTCTTGCTTCTGATCAGGTCCTCATAGCCTTCGGATTTCAGTCGCTCACAGATATCGATGCTCTGGCGCGACTGCCAGACAATGGCGTTGTGGATAGGTTGCCCAGTCTTGCGATCCCACACCACGGTGGTTTCGCGCTGATTGGTGATACCGATGGCCGCGATATCGGTGATATCAACCTGGGTGTTGGCGAGCAGCTCGGTGATTGTCACCAGGACGCTGGTCAGGATGTCGCGTGGGTTATGTTCGACCCAACCAGGCTGCGGGAAGATCTGCTCGAACTCGCGTTGCGCCATACCGACGATACTGCCTGAGTGATCGAACAAGATCGCTCGGGAGCTCGTCGTTCCTTGGTCAAGAGCAAGGATGTAGCGCTTTTCCACCAAAAACCCTCCACCAACCAGCCGGTTTACAACGAAGGGTAGCAAGCGTTGCGACTTGCGAAGTTGCTTCGAGCATCGCAAAAACAAAAAACTCGCTGGAGTTAGCGAAGTTTCTCGATGAGGCATTAGTGGCAGCTATTCCAGCGGCCTCGTCCGTTGTAGTTAAAGAACGCCCAAGAAAAAACCCTCACCGGAGACGGTGAGGGTTTTTAGGATAAAGCCCCTGGCGGTGACCTACTCTTGCATGGCAAGCCACACTACCATCGGCG
>NZ_FOZI01000004.1 GCF_900114495.1 Dyella sp. OK004
GGTCGCAAGTGATTGATCTTTGACAGTGTGCGCAGGTGACTTGTGTGGGCGCCTTGCGGTGGATGGTAACTCTGTCCATATATGCAAGCGTCTAACCTAAGAGTCAATTCAAAAGCTTGACGTTTTATGGTTAGGACTAACGCTTCAGAAAGATAGATCAAGTTCCTGCCTTCGGGTGGGGATGCGGTCGAAAACTTAAGTGAAGAGTTTGATCCTGGCTCAGATTGAACGCTGGCGGCATGCCTAACACATGCAAGTCGAACGGCAGCACAGCAGTAGCAATACTGTGGGTGGCGAGTGGCGGACGGGTGAGTAATGCATCGGGACCTGCCCAGACGTGGGGGATAACGTAGGGAAACTTACGCTAATACCGCATACGTCCTACGGGAGAAAGCGGGGGATCGAAAGACCTCGCGCGGTTGGATGGACCGATGTTCGATTAGCTAGTTGGTGAGGTAATGGCTCACCAAGGCGACGATCGATAGCTGGTCTGAGAGGATGATCAGCCACACTGGGACTGAGACACGGCCCAGACTCCTACGGGAGGCAGCAGTGGGGAATATTGGACAATGGGCGCAAGCCTGATCCAGCAATGCCGCGTGTGTGAAGAAGGCCTTCGGGTTGTAAAGCACTTTTATCAGGAGCGAAATACCACGGGTTAATACCCTATGGGGCTGACGGTACCTGAGGAATAAGCACCGGCTAACTTCGTGCCAGCAGCCGCGGTAATACGAAGGGTGCAAGCGTTAATCGGAATTACTGGGCGTAAAGCGTGCGTAGGCGGTTTGTTAAGTCTGTTGTGAAATCCCCGGGCTCAACCTGGGAATGGCAATGGATACTGGCAAGCTAGAGTGTGATAGAGGATGGTGGAATTCCCGGTGTAGCGGTGAAATGCGTAGAGATCGGGAGGAACATCAGTGGCGAAGGCGGCCATCTGGATCAACACTGACGCTGAGGCACGAAAGCGTGGGGAGCAAACAGGATTAGATACCCTGGTAGTCCACGCCCTAAACGATGCGAACTGGATGTTGGTCTCAACTCGGAGATCAGTGTCGAAGCTAACGCGTTAAGTTCGCCGCCTGGGGAGTACGGTCGCAAGACTGAAACTCAAAGGAATTGACGGGGGCCCGCACAAGCGGTGGAGTATGTGGTTTAATTCGATGCAACGCGAAGAACCTTACCTGGCCTTGACATGTCTGGAATCCTGCAGAGATGCGGGAGTGCCTTCGGGAATCAGAACACAGGTGCTGCATGGCTGTCGTCAGCTCGTGTCGTGAGATGTTGGGTTAAGTCCCGCAACGAGCGCAACCCTTGTCCTTAGTTGCCAGCACGTAATGGTGGGAACTCTAAGGAGACTGCCGGTGACAAACCGGAGGAAGGTGGGGATGACGTCAAGTCATCATGGCCCTTACGGCCAGGGCTACACACGTACTACAATGGTCGGTACAGAGGGTTGCAATACCGCGAGGTGGAGCCAATCCCAGAAAGCCGATCCCAGTCCGGATCGTAGTCTGCAACTCGACTACGTGAAGTCGGAATCGCTAGTAATCGCAGATCAGCTATGCTGCGGTGAATACGTTCCCGGGCCTTGTACACACCGCCCGTCACACCATGGGAGTGAGTTGCTCCAGAAGCCGTTAGCCTAACCGCAAGGAGGGCGACGACCACGGAGTGGTTCATGACTGGGGTGAAGTCGTAACAAGGTAGCCGTATCGGAAGGTGCGGCTGGATCACCTCCTTTCGAGAACGACAGAACCTCCCCGCAAGACGTCCACACAAGACACCTGCACTTTATTTCACGCGAAGACCTTTCGCGAAGAGCAAAATCAGCCATTCATGGCTGGACTCTTCAACGAAGAGCCGCTTCGATGCTAGGCATCGATGGCGGTTTTTTGTTTCGGAAGGCATTAGGTTCCCGGGTCTGTAGCTCAGGTGGTTAGAGCGCACCCCTGATAAGGGTGAGGCCGGTGGTTCGAGTCCTCCCAGACCCACCACCAAATCACTTGGGGCCATAGCTCAGCTGGGAGAGCACCTGCTTTGCAAGCAGGGGGTCGTCAGTTCGATCCTGACTGGCTCCACCATTTTGGTGATGACGTGAAATGAAGGCAGCGCACACATAAAGAATTTTGAAACCAACCGGCACTGTGGCCGACTTGGTGTTCTTTGAAAATGTAAACGAGTGACAAGCGTCTTGGTTCGAAACCGAATCGAGATGTGTCGTTGAGGCAATTAAGCGAACGCGTTGTTTGGAGATGTAATCCCGAGGCGACTTGGGGTTATATGGTCAAGCGACCAAGCGTATACGGTGGATGCCTTGGCAGTCAGAGGCGATGAAGGACGTGGCAGCCTGCGAAAAGTGTCGGGGAGCTGGCAACAAGCTTTGATCCGGCAATGTCCGAATGGGGAAACCCACCGCTTAGGCGGTATCGCATAGTGAATACATAGCTATGCGAAGCGAACCCGGGGAACTGAAATATCTAAGTACCCGGAGGAAAAGAAATCAACCGAGATTCCGTCAGTAGCGACGAGCGAACGCGGACTAGCCCAAAAGCGCATTATGTTTTAGTCGAAGGGTCTGGAAAGGCCGGCCATAGCGGGTGATAGCCCCGTAGACGAAAGGGCATAGTGCGTGAAATTGAGTAAGGCGGGGCACGTGAAACCCTGTCTGAACATGGGGGGACCATCCTCCAAGGCTAAATACTCCTGACTGACCGATAGCGAACTAGTACCGTGAGGGAAAGGCGAAAAGAACCCCGGAGAGGGGAGTGAAATAGACCCTGAAACCGTATACGTACAAGCAGTGGAAGCCCGCAAGGGTGACTGCGTACCTTTTGTATAATGGGTCAGCGACTTACTGTCAGTGGCAAGCTTAACCGTATAGGGGAGGCGAAGGGAAACCGAGTCTGAATAGGGCGCATAGTCTCTGGCAGTAGACCCGAAACCGAGTGATCTATCCTTGGCCAGGTTGAAGGTGCGGTAACACGCACTGGAGGACCGAACCCACATCTGTTGCAATAGATGGGGATGAGCTGAGGATAGGAGTGAAAGGCTAAACAAACTCGGAGATAGCTGGTTCTCCTCGAAAGCTATTTAGGTAGCGCCTCGTATGAATCTTCCTGGGGGTAGAGCACTGTTATGGCTAGCGGGCCATCGCGGCTTAGTAAACCATGGCAAACTCCGAATACCAGGACAGAATGTACGGGAGACACACGGCGGGTGCTAACGTCCGTCGTGAAAAGGGAAACAACCCAGACCCGCAGCTAAGGTCCCCAAGTTATCGCTAAGTGGAAAACGATGTGGAAAGGCATAGACAGCCAGGAGGTTGGCTTAGAAGCAGCCACCCTTTAAAGAAAGCGTAATAGCTCACTGGTCGAGTCGGTCTGCGCGGAAGATTTAACGGGGCTAAGCGATACACCGAAGCTCGGGGTGCACACGTAAGTGTGCGCGGTAGAGGAGCGTTCCGTAAGCCTGTGAAGGTGGATTGAGAAGTCTGCTGGAGGTATCGGAAGTGCGAATGCTGACATGAGTAACGATAATGCGGGTGAAAAGCCCGCACGCCGAAAGCCCAAGGTTTCCTCGCGCAACGTTCATCGGCGCAGGGTGAGTCGGCCCCTAAGGCGAGGCAGAAATGCGTAGTCGATGGGAAGCTGGTTAATATTCCAGCACTTGTCTGTAGTGCGATGTGGGGACGGAGAAAGTTAGGTCTACCGGGCGTTGGTTGTCCCGGGGAAAGGCGGTAGGCATGCATCTTTGGCAAATCCGGGATGCTTTATGCCGAGCACCGAGACGAGTCCTATTGGACGAAGTGACTGATACTACGCTTCCAGGAAAAGCCACTAAGCTTCAGCTACAGAGAAACCGTACCGTAAACCGACACTGGTAGGCAGGGTGAGAATCCCAAGGCGCTTGAGAGAACTCGGGTGAAGGAACTAGGCAAAATGGCACCGTAACTTCGGGAGAAGGTGCGCCCTTCGACGTGGTCACATGCGTGACTGAGCGTTGAAGGGTCGCAGTAACCTGGCCGCTGCGACTGTTTATCAAAAACACAGCACTCTGCAAACACGAAAGTGGACGTATAGGGTGTGACGCCTGCCCGGTGCTGGAAGGTTAATTGATGGGGTCAGCCGCAAGGCGAAGCTCTTGATCGAAGCCCCAGTAAACGGCGGCCGTAACTATAACGGTCCTAAGGTAGCGAAATTCCTTGTCGGGTAAGTTCCGACCTGCACGAATGGCGTAACGACAGCGGCGCTGTCTCCACCCGAGACTCAGTGAAATTGAAATCGCTGTGAAGATGCAGCGTTCCCGCGGCAAGACGGAAAGACCCCGTGAACCTTTACTACAGCTTCACACTGAACGTTGAGTTCTTCTGTGTAGGATAGGTGGGAGGCTATGAAACCGAGACGCTAGTTTCGGTGGAGCCATCCTTGAAATACCACCCTGAAGTGCTTGACGTTCTAACCTAGGTCCGTAATCCGGATCGGGGACCGTGTGTGGTGGGTAGTTTGACTGGGGCGGTCTCCTCCCAAAGAGTAACGGAGGAGCACGAAGGTACGCTCAGCGCGGTCGGACATCGCGCACTGTGTGCAAAGGCATAAGCGTGCTTGACTGCGAGATCGACGGATCAAGCAGGTACGAAAGTAGGTCTTAGTGATCCGGTGGTTCTGTATGGAAGGGCCATCGCTCAACGGATAAAAGGTACTCCGGGGATAACAGGCTGATACCGCCCAAGAGTTCATATCGACGGCGGTGTTTGGCACCTCGATGTCGGCTCATCACATCCTGGGGCTGTAGCCGGTCCCAAGGGTATGGCTGTTCGCCATTTAAAGTGGTACGCGAGCTGGGTTCAGAACGTCGTGAGACAGTTCGGTCCCTATCTGTCGTGGGCGTTGGAGATTTGAGGGGGGCTGCTCCTAGTACGAGAGGACCGGAGTGGACGTTCCGCTGGTGTTCGGGTTGTCATGCCCATGGCATTGCCCGGTAGCTACGAACGGAAGTGATAACCGCTGAAAGCATCTAAGCGGGAAGCACGCCCCAAGATGAGATCTCCCGAGACTTCGAGTCTCCTGTAGGCACCATCAAGACTAGGTGGTTGATAGGCGCGGTGTGGAAGTGCAGCAATGCATTGAGCTTACGCGTACTAATGAGCCGTGCGGCTTGACCATATAACCCCAAGACGCTTCGTTAAAACTTCAACGAACCATCTCGAACACATTTCACCAGACGCTTGTCACTCGTTTACCCCGTATGCCGGACTGGCGCTCATCAAGCGCTGTCCGCACCCTTTCCCTGGCGGCTATAGCGCTGTGGTCCCACCCGATCCCATCCCGAACTCGGAAGTGAAACGCAGCTGCGCCGATGGTAGTGTGGCTTGCCATGCAAGAGTAGGTCACCGCCAGGGGCTTTATCCTAAAAACCCTCACCGTCTCCGGTGAGGGTTTTTTCTTGAGTGAAAACAGTCAGCTCCGCCGAATCTGCGCGACGAATTTTGAGGTTCCTACCGCAGAACGCCGTCCAGATCAGCTCGCAGGACCGCAAGCATCACCTATGATGCAATAGCCTGCGCTGCCAGACGCTGTGACCGAGGGAGTCCTGCGTGTTTGTTCATGTCGAAACCCGGCGTCGCCCACGTGTGCAGTGGGCGACCATGTTGCTTGTTGTGCTGTGCGTAGTGAGCTTTGTCGGGCTCGCACTGCTGCCGGCACGGCAGCGGTTGTCGCTGCTGCTCGAATGGGGCACGGTGCCGGCGAATATCTTCGACGCGCACGAACCCATTCTTGCGCAATTGCATGATCCATCGCTGCTGAGATTGGTCACCGCACTGTTCATTCATGTCGCCTGGCTGCATGTCCTCGGCAACATGCTGTTCCTGGTGATCTTTGGCTTGCCTTCGGAACGCACTCTCGGCTCGACCCGCTTTCTCACGCTGTTTCTACTCGGCGGCATTGTGGCGAACCTTGTGGGTGCGCTCTCGCTGGCTGGCGTCCACTCTCCGATCATCGGATGCAGTGGTGCCGTCTCTGCCGTTCTCGGTGCCTATATCGCCTTGTTTCCCCGCGAACGTCTGGGCTTGGTACTCCCCTTGGGTTTGTACCTTGAATTCGTACGCGTCCCGGCTTTCTTGCTGATCGGTATCTGGGTGCTTCTGCAGCTGCTCTTCAGCTATGCGGGACCCAGCTACGGCGCGGTCGTGTGGTGGACGCATATCGCCGGCTTTCTGTTCGGCGTGATCTTCGCTCTGTTCTCGCGTGAGGCGATCGCACGTCGCCTGCGCGGATAAAATATGGCCATGCGCACCAAGAAACTCTATAAGGTCACCTTCCTGCATCTCGGCAAAAGTTACGAGTTGTACGCACGGCACGTTGCTTCGAGCAGCTTGTGGGGCTTTACCGAAGTCGGGGAGCTCGTGTTCGAACCGACAGGCGAAGGACTGCTGGTCGACCCGACTGAAGAAAAACTCCGCGAGGAATTCAAGGACACGCGCGTGCTGCATCTGCCGATGCAATCCGTTGTTCGCATAGAAGAAGTCGAACGCAAGGGCGCGCTAGTCATCCGCGATGCCAGCGACGGCCAAAAGGTCACGCCTTTCCCGATGCCGCCGCGAAGCCGCTGATCGTCAGCGCGCAGTAGCCAGCCCATGATGACGGGCGAACTGCCGCAGTAACCGTCGCGCCATCGGTGTGGGAGCCACCTGACGGAACGCGTGGTGCGGATCGAAACCTTCTTTGTGCATGTCCGCGCGTTTGCGATGGATGTAAGCGCGCATCACGTCGGCGTTGAATTCCGGGTGGAACTGCACGCTGACAGCATGCTTGCCATATCGAAGCAGGTGATTGGGATCGCGTGCTGAACTTGCCAATACGGTCACGCCTTCGGGCACTTCCATTACGCTTTGCTCGTGCGTGGCGTGTGCTCGGAACTGGGTAGGTAGTACTCCCGCGAGTGGATCGCGCTCTGCCTGTTGCAGAACCTCGATCGACACCGTTCCGATCTCCCGTCCACCAGGCAGATAGTCCACTCGTCCGCCCAGCGCGTGAGCCATAAGCTGATGTCCGTAACAGACGCCGAACATTGGTAGTTCCACGTCCATGGCATCGCGAATCCAGCCAGCCGTGCGCTCGCTCCAATCGGCGCGCTCAGTGACCATGGCGGCGGACCCGGTGATCAACGCGCCGGCAACTTCGCCAGGTGGCGGTAGCGATTCACCAGCCTGGACGTCGATGATGCGGATTTTCTCCGGTGCAAGCTGCGCACCCAGACGGAACCAATGAGGGAAATCGCCATAACGTGCGCGGATGGGGTCGGGTGCGCGGCCGGTGCGGATGATCAGGACAGGCTTCATTCGAGTCATGCACTACATAATTTCAGGGTTGGTGATCTTCGGGCGACTCGATCGGCGGCAACACGGTCAGTACCTCCTGCACGGTAGTCAGTCCTCGCGCTACCTGCGCGGCCGCTGAGATCCGCAAAGGACGCATGCCTTCCTTGAGTGCTGCGGTACCGAATCCACCGAGGTCGAGTTGAGCGGAAATAAGGCCGCGTAACCGAGCCGACAACTGCATCATTTCATAAATGCCGGTACGTCCCATGAAGCCGGTGTTGCGACATTCCAGGCAACCGACCGGCTTGAACACCGTCTCCGGCACCGGCAATGACCAGCCATGGGTGAGCGCAGTCCATTCGTGCGGATCTTGCGTGGCAGCCTGCTTGCAGTGCGCGCATAGCGTTCGCACGAGGCGCTGCGCCACCACGCCAGTCAGCGTGGATTGGATCAGATAGTGCGGCACACCGAGATCAAGCAGACGGGTTACCGCGCTGGGCGCGTCGTTGGTATGCAGCGTGGATAGCACCAGATGGCCGGTCAGCGACGCTTGCACCGCCATCTGCGCCGTTTCCAGATCGCGTATCTCACCGACCATGATGATGTCGGGATCCTGGCGTAGCAGCGTACGCACGCCGGCGGCAAAGTCGAGATCAATCGACTGCTGCACCTGCATCTGGTTGAACTCCGGCGAGACCATTTCGATCGGGTCTTCCACCGTGCATACATTGAGCTCCGGCGTGGCCAGATGCTTGAGTGTCGAATACAACGTGGTGGTTTTACCCGAGCCGGTGGGGCCGGTGACCAGCACAATGCCATGGGGGCGCTCCACCATGCTGCGCCACGCGACGTCCTCATCCGGCGAGAAGCCGAGCTGCGAGAAGTCCTTGGCTACGATGTCCGGGTCGAAGATACGCATCACTACCTTCTCGCCAAACGCGGTCGGCATGGTCGAGATGCGCAACTCCACCTCGCGGCGGGCGGCAGAGCGTGTCTTGATGCGGCCATCCTGAGGTCGGCGCTTTTCCGCCACGTCCATGCGCGAAAGAATCTTGATGCGGGCCGTCACGGCGGTCATCACCGGTGGCGGTAACTCAAATACTTTATGCATCACGCCATCGATGCGAAAACGCATCTGGCCTGCTTCACGACGCGGCTCCAGGTGAATATCCGAAGCTCGCTGCTCGAAGGCGTACTGCAGTAGCCAGTCCACGATATGCACGACATGACGATCATCCGCGCCGACCTCGCCACTCTTGCCCAGCTCTACCAACTGCTCGAAGTTGAGAATGGCTGAGGAGTCGTAACCGGTCGTCTTGGCATCCTGCGCCAGCTGGATCGAGCGCTGGACCCCGTAGAACTCCAGCAAATAGCGATTGATATCCAGCGGATTCGCCACGACCCGGCGCACGTCCCGGCGCAGCATATGCGCGAGGTCGGTGGCCCAACCCGCGTCGAACGGCTCGCAGGTGGCAAAAGTCACCTCGCCCGGCGCCGCCGCCACGGGCAGGATGCGATGGCGCTGCGCATAGGCATGGCTAACTACCTGCGTCACCGCGGCGGCGTTGATCTTCATCGGATCGATTTTCAGGTAGGGCAGACTGGCTTGAGCCGCCAGCCATTCGGTCAGCGCTTCCAGGCTCAGCGGGCGTGCTGGTTCGCGCTGGTTGGGCAGCTTGGCGTTTGCGATCAGCACCAGCGGATGCAACTCCACCGTGGCACGTCCACTGCGCGAACCCATGCGCACGTGCTTGGCGTCGTCGGCAAGCAGGAATCCGTCCACGACCAGGGCGGCCAGCATGTCTTCCAGCGTGAGCCGGCCGCGCCGGCCCAGCAGGGAAGCGATTTGCGGAGAAGCTGCCATGCGTCCGATTCCCCTTGGTTTTCGGCCTTCGGTAAGGCCAGAAGCATAGTGCGCCGCTATACTAACGCGCTTTATTCCAGGTCACGGAAAGCCATGTCCGCTCGCACCTTCCAGGATGTGATCCAGACCCTCAACCGCTACTGGGCGGCACAG
The DNA here is from genome assembly GCF_900114495.1 of Dyella sp. OK004. GTDB lineage: Bacteria > Pseudomonadota > Gammaproteobacteria > Xanthomonadales > Rhodanobacteraceae > Dyella_D. The sequence continues at coordinate 9,336 of NZ_FOZI01000004.1, forward strand.
GGTTGTGTGTTGCTGCAGCCGCTCGATACCGAAGTCGGCGCCGGCACCTTCCACCCTGCCACCTTCCTGCGTTCACTGGGTCCGGAGCCCTGGGCCGCTGCCTATGTGCAGCCCTCGCGCCGTCCCACCGACGGCCGCTACGGTGAGAATCCCAACCGCTTGCAGCATTACTACCAGTATCAGGTGGTGATGAAGCCCAATCCGGAAAACATCCTGGAGCTGTACATCGGTTCCCTCAAGGAGCTGGGCCTGGATCCGCTGGTGCATGACCTGCGTTTCGTCGAGGACAACTGGGAATCACCCACCCTTGGCGCCTGGGGTCTGGGCTGGGAAGTCTGGCTGAATGGCATGGAAGTCACTCAGTTCACCTATTTCCAGCAGGCTGGTGGCCTGGAGTGCAGGCCGGTGACCGGTGAGATCACCTACGGTCTCGAGCGCCTCGCCATGTATCTGCAGAACGTGGACAACGTCTACGACCTGGTATGGACTCAGGGTCCGTACGGTACCGTCACCTACGGCGATGTGTTCCACCAGAACGAAGTGGAGCAAAGCACCTACAACTTCGAGCACGCCAACGTGCCTGAGTTGCTGCGCTGGTTCGACGTGTGCGAGGGCGAAGCCAACAAGCTGATCGCCGCCGGCCTGCCGCTACCTGCGTACGAGCAGGTGATGAAGGCCAGCCACACGTTCAACCTGCTTGATGCACGCCGTGCTATCAGCGTCACCGAACGCCAGCGCTACATCCTGCGCGTGCGCACGTTGGCCCGCAGCGTGGCCGAAACCTACGTGGCTCAACGCGAGAAACTTGGCTTTCCGGGCCTGAAGCATCAAAAGAAGGAGCAGGTCGCATGAGCGCCGCCAAGTCGTTGCTGATCGAACTGGGCACCGAGGAACTGCCGCCCAAGGCACTGGACGAACTGGCCGCCGCATTCCAGCGCGGCATATGCGACGGGCTTGCCAAGCGCGGTGTGGAAGCTTCGCTTGACCTGGCCAAAGCTTATGCCTCGCCGCGCCGTTTGGCCGTCCATATCCCTGATGTCGCGGTCAATCAGCCGGAACAGACCATCGAGCGCCGCGGCCCCGCGATCAATGCCGCTCTGGATGCCGAAGGCCAGCCGAGCAAGGCCCTGCAGGGCTTTGCGCAGTCCTGCGGGGTCAGTGTCGAGCAATTGGAAAAGCTGGAAACCGACAAGGGCTCCTGGTTCGTTTTCCGTGCCGTGAAGCCCGGCCAGCCGGTGGCGAGTCTGCTGCCGGACATCGTCGACGAAGCGCTCAAGGGCCTGCCGATCCCCAAGCCGATGCGCTGGGCCGATCACGATTACAGCTTCGTGCGTCCCGTGCACTGGCTGGTAATCCTGCACGGTGCCGACATCGTGGATGGCGAAGTGCTGGGCCTGAAGAGCGGCCGCAAGTCGCGTGGCCATCGCTTCATGCATGCACAGCCGGTGCACGTGGCCGATGCGGATAGCTGGCTGGACGCGATGCGCGCCGCCAAGGTGCTGGCTGATCCAGTCGAGCGCCGTCAGCGCATTCGCGACGAGGTCGCCAAGGCTGCCAAGCAGACGGGCGGTCAGCCGCAGCTGGACGATGCCCTGCTCAACGAGATCGCCAACCTCACTGAATGGCCGGCGGCGATCGCCTGCACCTTCGAGCGCGAGTTCCTCGCTGTACCGCCCGAAGCTCTGGTCACCACCATGGAGACCAACCAGAAGTTCGTGCCGGTATTCGACGCCAGCGGCAAGCTCACCGAGCATTTCATCGGTATCGCCAACATCGACAGCAAAGACCCGGGCGAGATCCGCAAAGGCTATGAGCGTGTGATCCGTCCGCGTTTCGCTGACGCCAAGTTCTTCTGGGACGAAGACCTGAAGACGCCCTTAGCTGGCTACCAGGATCAGCTGAAGAACGTCACCTATCAGCAGTCCCTCGGCAGCCTTTGGGACAAGAGCGTGCGTGTGGCCGAGCTGGCCCGCATCATCGCCAACCGCGTCGGCGTGGATGCTGGCGAAGCCACCCGTGCCGCCGCGCTCAGCAAGTGCGACCTGCTGACGCGCATGGTTGGCGAGTTCCCTGAGTTGCAAGGCGTGATGGGCCGTTATTACGCCAGCCGCCATGGTGAAACGGCTGAAGTCGCCGCAGCGCTGGATAGCTACTATCAGCCGCGTTTTGCTGGCGACGCCATCGCCGCCGGCAAGGTCGGGCAGGTGCTGGCTGTCGCCGAACGCTTCGATACCCTGGCCGGCATTTTTGCCGTAGGTCTCAAGCCCAGCGGCAACAAGGATCCGTTTGCGTTGCGCCGCGCGGCTCTGGGTCTCGCCCGCACCCTGGTAGAAGGTCAGATTGAGCTCGACCTCAAGGGCAGCTTCGTTGAGGCGCTGGAGCTCATTCCAGAAGCTGCGCTGGCGGCCGGCCTCAAGCCGGGCAAGGATGGCAAGGCTCCGGCATTGGACGCCGGCAAGCGGCGCGGCGTGCTGGTCGATGAGCTGTACGACTTCGTGATCGATCGCCTGCGCGGCTACTACGCCGAGCAGGGTTTCACCAGCGAACAGTTTGAAGCCGTACTGGCCGTGGCGCCGGCTTCATTGGTCGATTTCGACCGGCGCCTGCGTGCCGTTGCGGAGTTTGGCCGTCGCCCCGAGGCATTGAGCCTGGCTGCCGCCAACAAGCGCGTGGCCAATATCCTGCGTAAGCAGGCGGAAGAAGCGAACGCATCCATCGTGGGCACCGTAGTCGATCCCGCCCATTTTGAAGCTGACGCGGAGCGCCATCTGGCTATGGCACTTGATGCCGCAAAGGCCGATACCGCGGCCCCTCTGCAATCGGGCGACTACACCGCCGTACTGGCGCGTCTTGCTCAGCTACAGGCGCCGGTCGACGCTTTCTTCGACAGCGTGCTGGTGAATGCAGAAGATCCGGCTGTCCGAGCCAATCGCCTGGCCTTGCTCGGCCAGCTGAAGGCACAGTTCACGGCCATCGCGGATATCGCCCGACTTTGATTCAAGTCGAACGTGCAAACAAAAACGGCAGCCAGATGGCTGCCGTTTTTGTTTGCCTTAGGTCGGAGCGCTCAGGCGGTGTGACGGTCGCGCTTGAGGCGATCGCCCAGACGGTGATTGAAAGCCACCATCTCCGCGGCGTCGACGTCATTGCCGCCGGGGCCAAGAATTTCATAGAGATCGGCAAGCAGATCCGCATTGTCGGCCAGCGATAGATGGCTATCGGCCAGATCCAGCTCCGATTGCAGGATGCGCAACGCGGTATTTAACCGCATCGGATCCATCGCCACGCCACTGGCATGCAGCGTATCCGCCGCCGTGCGCAGCTTTGTTCGCTGACGCTGTGAAAGTGAAGTTTCGGTGGTGCTCAGTTCTTCCCCGCTGGTAATGGCCTCGGTCTGAATGGTGCCTTCGCCAGCCACCAGCCACACCAGAGAAATGCCCAGGGTTTTCGCAAGCGTAACGCAGCGAGCGCGGGACGGATCGGTGTTGCCATCGCGCCAGCTGCGCACTACTCCTTCGGAAAAACCGCACATTCGAGCGATCTCCGTAACGCTGCCAACGCGCTGGATCAGCACCTTAATGCGATCCGCGAAAGTTCCCGCACTCTGAGGTGTCGTATTTAGTTGCGTAGCCATGGGGCGCTCCTAGGCAATCTGGCGGTTGACTTTTACTCAATTTGCTTTCGAGACGCTTACGTAGACGCCACTGAAGAACGTTACAAAAGTGTTGACCATCATGTGATCTTCATCTAGTTTCGTAATTTCTTTCGGAGTAATCCGCAAGAAAACCGGTCTCTGAGCGGGGAAACGCACGAGGCTCCATTTGGAGTACTTGCGCGAGCGCAGGGATGGGCAGTTGCAGGCTTTTTTGCCTTGCGACGTAACTAGACCCGGTTTTAGCCCGGGTATATCTCTTAAGGGGAGAACAATCGAATGAATTCACGCAACACGTCCGCCGTGTTTCGGCTCCGCCATGCCGCGTTGGCCGTCGCCGTCAGTTTGAGTCTTGGTAGTGGTGCCGTGCTGGCGCAGTCCACCGCCGGCGATATTTCCGGTACTGCCACCTATGCCGCCGGCGAAACCATCGTCATCAAGAATCTGGATTCCGGTTTGTCACGCTCGGTGAATCTGCCGGCTGATGGCAAGTTCCGTGTGCCGTCGTTGCCGAGTGGTCGCTACGAGGTTCAGCTGCTCCAAAACGGCAAGACGGTCGGCACCAATAATGTGACGGTGGTTGCCGGCCAAACGGCGCAGGTCAATCTTGGCGCCGAAATCCAGGCAACCAGTCTGTCGAGCGTGACGGTAACGGCGAATGCCATTCCCGCCATCGATGTCAGTTCGATCGAAAGCCGCACCACCTTCACGGCTTCACAGCTGAACTCGTTGCCAGTGCCGCGCGATATCGTCAGTGTGGCTACGTTGGCACCGGGTGTAGTTAAGGGTAATGCCGTATTCGGCAATCTGCCGTCTTTCGGCGGCTCGTCTGTGGCCGAAAACAGTTACTACGTTAATGGCTTCAACGTCACCAATCTGTACAACAACCTCTCATTCGGCCAAGTGCCGTTCCAGGCGATCGATCAGCTCGATGTGCAGACGGGCGGTTATGGCGCGCAATATGGTTTCTCTACCGGTGGTGTGACTAGCGTCAACATCAAGCGTGGTACCAACGAATGGAAAGGCGGCGTAAGTTGGGCCACCGTTCCGGGTTGGACACGCGAAACGCAACCAAACGTAAAACGCGCCAATGGCACCACGTTCCGTAACTACGACAAGAACAGCAGCGCCAGCAATGTCTATTCAGCTTGGTTAGGTGGCCCCCTAATTAAAGACAAGCTGTTTATTTTCGCGTTGGGTGAATTCACCAAGAGCACTAACACGACGTATGGCGCTTCGAGCTCAACCAGCAATAGCAATAATTTCAGCAGCGCAACGGCTTACGATCTGACCAGCAAGAGTCCGTATTGGGTGGTGAAGGTTGATTGGAACATCAACGACAGCAATCATCTTGAATACACTGGCTTCAACAACACCGATAACAACAAATACAAGTACAGCAGCGCGGCCTATACCGATGGCGAGTCGTCCAAGACGGGTTACCTCGGTGATATGCACACTAAGTTTGGTGGCCTGACAAACATCCTGAAGTACACCGGTTACCTGACGGATACGCTGACCCTCACCGCCCAGTACGGCAAGATGGACAGCAACAACTCGACCTATACGGTCAGCCCCAACGGTACGCAGACCAGGTACAACGGCGATATCAACGCCCCGAATTCGGGTTGCCCGTATGTCGCTTATCGTCTCACCACCGCTAGTCCCCAGGCGTGGGGGCCGCGTGGTTGCTGGATTGTCAGCAGCTTTGATCGATATGGTGGCGACGATCAGCGAAAAGCTGGCCGCATTGACCTAGATTGGAAGTTAGGCAGCCATGACATCGGCGTCGGTTACTCCGACGAGCGTTGGTCGTCGGATGCTGGTACGGCTTATTCCGGTGGTCACTACTATTACTACTACAGCAAGCCGAACGCCGCCGATCCAGTGAATCGTCCCGGTCTCGTTTTCGATACGGTGTTCAGCACCGGTGGCATGGTCAAGGTCAACCAGAAATCGTGGTACCTGGAAGATCGTTGGCAGGTCAGCGACAAGCTGATGCTCTATGGCGGTATACGTAACGACAACTTCAATAACAAGAACGGCAACGGTCAGACCTTCGTCAAACAGGACAACATCTGGCAGCCGCGCCTCGGCTTTTCATGGGACGTTCTGGGCGACTCGTCGTTCAAGATTTTCGGTACCGCCGGCCGCTATTCGCTGCCTATGGCCGCCAACGTAGCGCTGCGTGCCGCGACGGCGTCCTACTACGTTGAGTACGACAGCCTGTATTCCGGCATCAACCCCGATGGCTCGCCGGTTTTGGTCGGTGATCGAGGTGGCGAAGGCGTCTACGTTTCCAATGGCGAGGACGGCAGCACGCCGGACCCGAAGTCAGTCAGCAGCAAGGGTCTGAAGCCTTATGTGCAGGATGAGTACATCTTGGGCTTTCAGAAGACGCTTCGCAGCGATGTGAGCTTCTTCGACAACTGGACCGTTGGCGCGAAGGCAACTTATCGCAAGCTGCGTAATTCCATTGATGACACCTGCGACTCGCGCCCGCTGTTCGCTCTTGCCCAGGAAAAGGGGCTTGATGGTGCTTGGGATGACGAATGGACCGTGCCCAGCGGCATGCCGGGTTGCTGGATTTTCAATCCGGGTAGTGCTCTTAAGCTGACCACGTCGTTGGACGGCTCATCCAACAAGTTTGATGTGACGATTCCTGGCAATCAGTTGGGACCAGCCGCCAAGCGCTCCTATCAGGGTATTGAGCTGAAGGCCGAGAAAACCACGGACAAGTACTACGTCAACGCGTCGTACACGTGGTCGCGCAGCTACGGCAACACCGAAGGTCTGGTGAAATCGAACAACGGTCAGGACGATACCGGCACCACGGCTGACTTCGACTTCCCGGAGATCATGGCGGGGGCCAACGGTTATCTGCCCAACGATCGTCGCCACAGCTTCAAGCTCTACGGTGGTTACAAGTTCACGCCAGAGTGGTCGGCCGGTCTGAATATGCTGGTGCAATCGGGCACCCCCATCAGCTGCTACGGCGGCGGCGGTGGCACGCTCGGAACCCACTACGGCTACGGTGCACAGTTCCACGTGTGCAACGGCCAAGTCAGCCCTGAGGGTGGAGAAGGCCGTACCCCTTGGACCTGGACGGTCAGCCCGAACGTCGCGTATCAGCCGTCCTGGGCCAAGGGTCTGACGATGCAGCTGTCGGTGATCAATCTGTTCAACAACGACAAGCCTGTTTTCGTTTACGAACAGTACGAAACGATTAGCGCGGCAGGTGCACGTACTGCCTACACCAACTACAAGCTGCCGAAGTACTTCAACACTCCGCGCTATGCGCGCTTCCAGGTGCAGTACGACTTCTCGCTGTAATCCTCGAAGTATCCGCTGACGCGGGAAAGGGTCGCCGGTTTCCGGCGGCCCTTTTCTTTGGGCGGCCTGATCAGCCCAGGATTGCGACCGGAATCCCCCTTCGGGGGCGTATGGAGCGCCTTGATCCTATTGACTTTTCTGGGTGGATAATTTTGGGGTATGCTTGTAGCTTCCCCCGCGAACACCAATGGGCGCACTGCGCCAAGCCTTGGTCTCGCGCCCCGTTTCATAGCTTGATTGAGGTTCCACATGCGCAGGTTGGTTTGGTCGCTGATGTCGGTGGCAGCCCTGGCTCTCGCCGGCTGCAATTCTTCTGATACGTCGCAATCCGCGGCGCAGGGCGGTTCGGCTGCTCCCGCTGGTTCGGCGGCGGCGGGTCCGGCGGCCAAGGCCAATGCGGTCAGCGGTACCGTGACGCTGCGTGACAGCGCTGCCCAGCTTTCGCCCCAGGCCAAGCTGGAGGTCAAGCTGGTCGACGTGAGCGCGCAGGATGCCGCGCCGCTCGCTGCCAAGACGATCGAGCCGGTGGCCAGCCTGCCGCAGTCGTTTGAGCTGGAGTTCAATCCGGCCGACGTGAATCCCAACGACATGTACATCGTCCAGGCCGTGCTGACGGATGGCGACCGCCGCTATACCCCGCCGCTGCAGTCGACGGTGTTGACCAAGGGTGCAGCGAACCAGGTGTCGATCCAACTGGTGGGCGAGCAGACCCCGGGCGAGAAAGAACTGGCTGCCTTCAGCTCCGTGCAGAAGCAGATCGGCGGTATGAAGATCAGCAACGGCACTAAGCTTGAAGACAAGGTTTCGCGCGGCTGGCAGTTGTTCCGCGAGGCGGGCGAGGTCAAGTTCATCCGTGAGCAGGTCGATTACGGCGACAAGGGCTTCACCAGCACGGATTACGCCTTCAAGGATGGCAAGCCGTGGGTGGTGGTGCAGCAGAAGAAGGCCAGCAAGGACGCCCGTCCGAACTCCACCGAGCGTGCCGGCTGGAACGGCGAAGGCGCATTGGTGCTGAAGCAGAGCCAGGCAGGCGGCAAGACCGAGCCGCTGGCTGACGACGAGGCCGCCAGCCTGCAGAAGCAAGCCCAGGCGATCCTGAGCCTGGCGACCGGCGGCAAGGGCAAGTAAGCCCCGGCCGTGTGGGCGTCCGAATCACGGGCGCCGGAAATGAAAAAGCCGTCCGCGTAAGCGGACGGCTTTTTGTTTGGATGAAGACCGGCCTTAGAAGCCGACCTTCACACCCAGGTTGACGCTGTTGTACTTCTGGCTGTTGTCGCTGAAGCGGCCGCTGTAGCCCACCCAGCCCGTGACGTTCGGGCTGAACTGAGCTTGCAGACCGATGTCGGCGCTGCCCCAGGTCTTGTCCGGGCTGAAGCCGGTCAGGGAGAACGTGCCCGGCATGCTGTTCACGCCTGCAGTGATCGCGCGCGGATCAGCCTTGCTGTCGTGGTTCCAGGCGAGTTCGGCGTACGGCGACAGCATCATGCCGCCAGCCTGCCAATGACCCTGCAGGCGCCAGCCCAAGGTGGAGATCAGCGCGTCACGCTGCTGGCGGCCGAACCACATGGCGGTGCTGTCGCTGCCATCCTCGCTGTAGCCGTTGACCTTCACGCTCTGCCATTCGACGTTGGCGAAGGGGCCAGTGCGCAGGCCGGAGAAGTCGAACCACCAGCCGCCGGTCAAGCCGCCGCCGAGGCGGCTGCCATCCGCTTTACCGCTCTCGCTGCGCTGAGCAGCACCAAGCGTGATGCGGCGTTCGATATCGGAGAAGTTGGACTGGCCGAAATCGGCGTAGCCGCCGACATAGCCGCCGCCGTTGTGATAGGTCAGATAACCCAGGCCGCTGATGTCCTGCAGCTTGTAACCGCCACCGCCAGCGAAGTCAGCATTGTGCTGACCAATGCCCAGCGCCACGCCTGCGGAGAAGTGATCGTTGATGCGCACGTCGGCACCCAAGGTCAGGTTGACGTTGTCGCTGGTGGTCTTCGGCGAGCTGCTCTGCTGCTTGAAGTCCTGACGTGCGTAATCGACATTGGCGAAGAAGCGCGTATCGCTACCGATGCTGTCGGCCAGCATTTCGTTACGAATGGCGCGAGTCTGCGCGGCGCTGGCCGCGAGCGGGGCTTCGCCCAGCAGGGAGATCTGGCCCGGGGCACGGATCAGCGACACCACGTACTGGCCCAGCATGGCGTGAGCCGCGGTGGTTGGATGCACGCCGTCGGCAAACAGGTAGGTATTGTTGGTACCGGCTGCATAGCTGTAGGGCAGGCCGGAGCCGGCCGGGCCGCACTGCACCGAGGTGCCGTTACAGGCCGGCGTGGTGACGTTAGTGAAACCGTAGGCAGACGGATTGGCGATCACTTCGTTGAGCAGTGCGAAGGTATTCACCGGAATCACGTTGAGGCCGTTGTTGCTGAGCTGGGTGATGCCCGCGCCGAGCGTGCCGTTGAAGGCAAGCGAAAGCTGCGTGGCACCTGCGGCGGCGGCCGGGCCACCGGCCATGGCGGACGGGGTCTTGCCGATATCCGGCAGGTTGTAGACCACCACGTACTTGGCGCCAGCGGCCTGCAGCTGACCAATCATGCCCAGCTCAGTCTGCGCGGCGGAGATGGCGCCGGCAGCGAGCACGTTCGGATTGGTGGAGGTGGCGGTCAGATAGAAGATGTCGTTGGCGCCGCCCCATACCTGGTAGAGCGCCTTGGAATCGGCTGCGCCGCCGTTGGCGGCCAGATACATCTGCATCTGCTGCGGCAGCAGCGGCACGCCGGCCGGTGTGCCTGGTGAGTTGTGCTGGATACCAGCGCCGCCGAAGGCGAAATCCGTACCGCCCGACAGCGAATTGGTCACCGGCAGATTCAGTGCGGCCGCCACGTTCTCGGCCGTGGTGGTGCCCGGATTGGTGGTGAAGCGCAGCGGCACCGGCGAGCCCGACAGCTTGGCGATATTGCCAGCGTCGCTGAGGCTGTCGCCGATCACGACGACTTTGCTGAAATCAGTGGCGGAAGCGGCAGTGCTGAACAGCAGGGCGGCGGCGATGGCGCCGGCAATATGGCGAGTGCGGGGCATGACGATAACGCTCCTGGGGCCGGGATGGCCTTTGTTATTCCCGCGTTACGGTAATGCATGCCCATACGTAAGCGCATGCTGCGCTGCATCGCGGCGCAGCATGCGTCGGGCGGAGGGTTTTAGCGCTTCATGGCGCGCGTCAATGCATCAGCAAATGCGCTGTTGCCCGGAGCCAGTGCAGGCTTGGGCGCACTGCCACCTGGGCGCGGTCCACGGTTGTTGTCGCGCGGCCCGCCACGGCTGTCGCCGCCGCCGGCAGGGCGGCCACCACGGGCTTGGCCTGGTTCATCGTCCAGGCGCATGGACAGGCCGATGCGCTGGCGCGGGATGTCCACCTCCATCACCTTCACCTTGACGATGTCGCCGGCCTTTACCGCATCGCGTGGATCCTTGACGAAGGTGTGCGACAGCGCCGAGACGTGCACCAAGCCGTCCTGATGCACACCGATGTCCACGAAGGCGCCGAACGCCGCCACATTGGTCACGCGGCCTTCCAGGATCATGCCGGGGCGCAGGTCCTTCACATCCTCCACGCCCTCGGCAAAGCTGGGCGCGACGAACTCGGGACGTGGGTCGCGGCCGGGCTTCTCCAGCTCTTTCAGGATGTCGCGCACGGTAGGCACGCCGAAACGCTCGTCGGTGAACTGCTCTGGCTTGAGTCCGCGCAGGAAGCCGGTGTCGCCGATGATGCTCTTCACCTCGCGACCGCACTGGGCAATGATGCGCTCCACCACCGGATAGGCTTCCGGATGCACCGCGCTGACATCGAGCGGATTGTCGCCGTTAGATACGCGCAGGAAGCCCGCGCACTGCTCGAACGCCTTGTCGCCCAGGCGCGGCACCTTGAGCAGGGCTTTGCGGTTGGCGAACGGGCCATTGGCATCGCGGTGCTTCACCACGTTCTCGGCGACGCTGGTGGAGAGGCCGGCCACGCGCGAAAGCAGGGCGGCCGAGGCGGTATTCACGTCAACGCCGACGGCATTCACGCAGTCTTCGACCTTGGCATCCAGCGCGCGCGCCAGCTTCACCTGGTTCACGTCGTGCTGGTACTGGCCCACGCCGATGGCCTTGGGTTCGATCTTCACCAGCTCGGCCAGCGGATCCTGCAGGCGGCGCGCGATGGACACAGCGCCGCGCAGACTCACGTCGAGATCCGGGAATTCCTTGGCCGCCACTTCCGACGCCGAATACACCGATGCGCCGGCTTCGCTCACCACAATTTTGGACAGCATGAGGTCGGCGTGCTTCTTCATCAGCTCGCCGGCCAGCTTGTCGGTTTCGCGCGACGCGGTGCCATTACCGATGGCAATCAGGTTCACGCCATGCTGCTTGCTCAGCACCGCCAGGCGCGCGATGGACTGATCCCACTGCTTACGCGGCTCGTGCGGATACACAGTATCGGTGGCGAGCACCTTGCCGGTGGCATCGACCACCGCCACCTTCACGCCCGTGCGGATACCAGGATCCAGACCCATCACCGTCTTGGCGCCGGCCGGCGCGGCCAGCATCAGGTCCTTGAGATTGTCGCCGAACACGCGGATGGCTTCGTCCTCGGCGCCTTCGCGCACGCGACCGAACAGATCCAGGGTGAGGTGAAGATGCAGCTTCACGCGCCAGGTTAGACGCACGGTCTCGCGCAGCCATGCATCGGCGGCACGGCCGCGATTGAGAATGCCGGCGTGCGATGCGACACGGCCTTCGCCTTCCAGATGGCCCTGTTCCGCCTCGGCACTGGGTGCGAGCTCCAGCTCGATCACGCCTTCGTTGCGCGCACGCATCAGTGCTAGCAAGCGATGCGAGGGAATCTTGCCGATCGCTTCCATGTGGTCGAAGTAGTCGCGGAACTTCGCGCCTTCGTTCTCCTTGCCCTCGACCACCTTGGCGCGGATCTGCCCCTTGTCCCACAGCCAGTCACGCAGCTCGCCGACCAGATGGGCATCTTCGGCAATGCTTTCCATCAGGATCGCGCGGGCGCCGTCCAGCGCGGCGCGCACGTCCGGCACGCCTTTCTCGGCATCTACAAACGATTCGGCGAAGGCTTCCGGCGACTGCGTCGGGTCTTCGCGCAGGCTCGTGGCCAGCGGCTCCAGCCCTGCTTCGCGCGCAATCTGCGCCTTGGTGCGGCGCTTGGGCTTGTAGGGCAGATAAAGATCTTCCAACCGCGCCTTGGTGTCGGCGGCCAGGATGTCGCCCTTCAGCGCATCGCTGAGCTTGCCCTGTTCTTCGATGCTGGCCAGGATCGCCTCACGGCGCTCCTCCAGCTCGCGCAGATAGCGCAGGCGCTCTTCCAGTAGGCGCAACTGCGTGTCGTCGAGGCCGCCGGTCGCTTCCTTGCGGTAGCGCGCGATGAACGGCACGGTGGCGCCGCCATCGAGCAAATCCACCGCGGCGTGAACCTGTTCCGGCTTGGCGGCGATGTCCTGGGCAATGCGTTGTTCGATGCTGAGCATGAGGCTGTACGAATTCCTTGGATGTCTGCGTATGCCGGCCCCATGGGCCGGATCACCGATAATAGCAAGCTGTTTCCTCTGGCCCACTCCATCAGGGGCGGATGAGCGGGCAGGGTTCAGGGCGAGAGGATCTCTGCTCCCGCGCCTATGTGGCTACCGGGTCCCTTCTTGCGACGGTTTCGCCAAATCAGGATGCTTGGGTGGCCGCGCGGTGCCATGTCCGCACGGCCTATGTCACGACATGGTCTACAGGGGACAACATGATCAAGATGATCCGCATATGGGCGGCGGTGACGCTCGTGCTGCTTTTGACCGGCTGCCAGTCGAGTCTGATGACCAAGTCCAGCAAGGAAGCAACTACGGTGGCGCCCGGCGGGGCCACGGTGGTTTTCCTGCGACCCTCCTCATTCGGCGGAGCCATTCAATCGTCGGTGTATGACGTGACCGGCGGGCAGACAACGTTTGGCGGCATCGTTTCGACCAAGACCAGCGTGCAGATGCAGGTGCCTGCGGGCGAGCATCTGTTCATGGTGATCGCGGAGAACGCGGATTTCGTGAATGCCAATCTCGACGCGGGCAAGACCTATTACGTGCTGGTCATGCCGCGCATCGGTGTGTGGAAGGCGCGCTTTTCGCTGATCCCGATCCACAGCGACGCTTCCGCCAAATACAACCTGCAGTCGAAGGATTTCGCCGACTGGAAGCAAAGCAGCGAGCCCGTGGTAAAGACCCCGGGTGCTGACGCTTGGTACCAGCAGAATAAAGCGGATATCGAAGCCAAGCGCCTCGACTATATGAAGAAGTGGGATCGCATGGACCCGGAGCACAAGGCCGAGTTGACCTTGCATGCGCAAGACGGCGTCTGACCGTCTCATGCTCGAGCTTTAAAAAAAGCGCCGGTAAACCGGCGCTTTTTCTTTAGGCGTTGAACGCGCCGTCGTCCCGGCCGCGCGGTGGTTGTGTGACGGCTTGCTCACCTGCACGGCCATTAAGGACCAGCGTACTGGCGACCAAGTCATGCAGTCCCTGCTTGCGCTGGGTCCATGCGACCGCGAGGTAACACACCATCGGAATCAACCAGATGATCATATTGGTCAGGCGCACGGCGTTGCGCGCGGCGGCGCGGCCCAGTGACAGGCGCTGGCCGTTGATGTCGGTGACGCGCAGGCGCAGGGCCAGCTTGCCCGGAGTGGCCTGCCATTTCGAGCCTTCAAATAGCGCGTAATAGACGAAGCCGATAACAACCGTGGCGATGGACGAACTCTGTGCGCCCAGAGCGTACTCGCGCATGGCCGTCGCCATGTCCGCGCCGCCTTGTACCTGCTCGAGAAAGTGCTTGTAGGCATCCAGACCACCGAAGGCGTAGAAGGCAATGGCCGAAGGCACGATCAGCACGATCAGGTCGATCACCCACGCACCGAAGCGCTGCCAGAAACCGGCGTAATCAGCGGCGGCTTCTGGCGCCGTGATAGCAGCGTGCTGTGGGAGAGGTGGGGCGACGGGAGTGGCTGCGGGCTTTTCATCCGGGAAAAGCACCGACAGTGGCTGCCAGTCGGCCAGGCCTTCGTACCAGCCGAGATCGTTGGCGCTGATTTGACCACTGCGCAGCCATTGGCGGATATCCGCCTCCTTGTACGGGCCGTGCCGTTCGCCGTCCCTTCCGATCCAGACTTCCATCGTGTGCGCTCCGCGGGTCACCAAGGGACGCATGATGCCATGCGCCGATGGTGTAAATGGCTGCAAACCTTGAGGGTATATCGCGTGTGGTCGCTTACGCCGCGGCGCGGCGTTTCAGGTGCACCAGCAGCAGGGAGATTGCCGCCGGTGTCACGCCGCTGATGCGCGCGGCCTGGCCAATGGTTTCCGGCTGTGCGCGCTTGAGCTTCAGCAAGACCTCGGCGGAGAGGCCGCGCACCTTGTCGTAATCGAAGCTGCCGGGGATGACGGTTTGTTCATGGCGGCGCTGGCGCTCGATCTCTTCGCGCTGGCGCTCCAGATAACCGGCATATTTGGTCTGCACCTCCACCTGAGCGGCGACGTCGTCGTTCTCAACGGCGGGACCGAGTTCGGTGACTGAGGTGATCTTGGCGTAGTCCAGCTCCGGACGGCGCAACAGGTCCAGGGCATTGGTTTCTCGACTCACGGCGATACCGAGCTGGCGCTCGATGGCTGCGCCTAATGCATTGTTCGGCGCTGCCCATAGCGCGCCCAGGCGTTGCGTCTCTCGTTCTACCGCGTCGCGTTTGGCGCGCAAGGCGTCGAAACGCGCCTGCGGCACCACACCAAGCGCATGGCCGGTTTCGGTAAGGCGCAGGTCGGCGTTGTCTTCGCGCAGATGCAGCCGATACTCGGCGCGTGAGGTGAACATGCGATAGGGCTCGATGGTGCCATTGCTGGTCAAGTCGTCGATCAGCACGCCGATATAGGCTTCATCGCGGCGCGGATACCACGGCGCCTTGCCTTGCACGGCCAGCGCGGCGTTGAGTCCGGCGATCAGGCCCTGCGCGCCCGCCTCCTCGTAGCCCGTAGTGCCGTTGATCTGGCCGGCGAAATACAGACCGGGGATGGCCTTGGTTTCCAGCCAGGGGTGCAGCCCACGCGGATCGAAATAGTCGTACTCGATCGCATAGCCCGGTCGCGTGATGTGCGCGTTTTCGAAACCCTTGATCGAATGCACCAGCGCCAACTGCACGTCGTAGGGCAGTGAGGTGGAGATGCCGTTGGGATACACCTCGAAGGTGTCCAATCCTTCCGGCTCGATAAAAATCTGGTGCGACGACTTCTCAGCGAAGCGCACCACCTTGTCCTCGATTGAGGGACAGTAGCGTGGGCCGATGCCTTCGATCTGGCCGGTATACAGCGGCGAGCGATCCAGCGCGCCGCGGATCACTTCGTGGGTGTGCTCGGTGGTGTGGGTAATCCAGCAGCTGACCTGGCGCGGGTGATCCGCGCGCGAGCCGAGATAGGAGAACACGGGTGCAGGATCGTCGCCGGGTTGTTCGTCCAGGCCGGTGAAATCAATGCTGCGCAGGTCGATGCGCGGTGGTGTGCCGGTCTTTAGGCGGTCAGCAGCCACCGGCAGTTCGCGTAGCTTCTGCGCCAGCGTGCTGGCCGGTGGGTCGCCGGCGCGGCCACCAGCGTACTGGGCCTGACCGATGTGAATCTTGCCGGCCAGGAAGGTACCGGCGGTGAGCACGACCGAACGGGCGCGGAAGGTCAGGCCCATCTGCGTCACCACACCGGTGACACGGCCACCTTCAAGCACCAGGTCATCTACCGCCTGCTGGAATAACTCAAGATTCGGCTGGGTTTCCACCAGGCGGCGGATCGCGGCCTTGTATAGCGCGCGATCGGCCTGGCAGCGGGTCGCGCGCACGGCCGGTCCCTTGGAGGCATTCAAGGTGCGCCACTGGATGCCGGCGCGATCGGCCGCCTGTGCCATGGCACCGCCCAGGGCGTCGATTTCCTTGACCAGATGCCCCTTGCCGATACCGCCGATGGCCGGGTTGCAGCTCATCTGCCCGATCGTCTCGATGTTGTGGCTGAGCAGCAGAGTGCGCGCGCCGGTGCGCGCCGCAGCCAGTGCGGCTTCGGTGCCGGCGTGGCCGCCGCCGATCACGATGACGTCGTAGTGAGTGGGGTGGAGCATAGGAAACTGCCTAACTGGCGCAAAAAGTGACCAAACAGGACGCTATGGTAGCGCGGTCAATAGTTTACGGGCGGATAGGATAAGTCTGGCACGAATACTGCTTTTACCTCTTCGCACTTTCACGGGCAGACGCTGCGCGGAGACGCGCGCTGAGATCGAACGGACAGGGGTTCGATTGCGTGCCGAGAGAGGAAGCGAGACGGCGCCCAATGGGCGCCGTCGTTTTTTGTGCCTTGGAATGAGATCTGGCGCCCGGCGGTCTCAGGAACAGGGGGAATCCAGGATGACCGTGTTGCCGGGCGCCAGAAACCGTAATGAACGGTGGCGCAGGCAGCGAGCGCTGCCTCGTCGTAGGGCTGATAGTCGCCCGCGGAGCGTGAATATTGGGTGACTAAAACGGAGATTTGTGCCGGATCAGGGCAGCTGATGACGCTGTGCGTCATTCCGTGATGAAGGGCCGGGTAGAGCGTGATTTCCATCACATTTGTGGCATGCCTGTTGCTTCCTCTCCCCTGCAGGACTCGCAAGGGGATGGAGCAATGGACACGAACTTCGATTTTGAACGGCTGTACCCGCACCACGATCTGCTGATCGAGATCGGCCGCGTCGAAATGGCCATCGAGCATCTGGATCTGCGCGCCGAAGAAGAGCAGCGCACGCTGCGTCCACGCCTTGAGTCGCGCATGCATCGCTTGCGCGATGCGCTGGATCATCTGGCCGCCTGAATCACCGCGCCCGGCATCCGCGCCGGCCGCTCACCGCATGAAGCCGCCCGGGTGACCCGTCGATGACGGGCAACACCCGGGGCGGATCCAGCCAACCGGGATCGATCAATCGTGCAGCATGCTCTGCACGATTTCCGTGAGGTTGCGCGACAACGCGGTCCGCTCCGCCAATTCAGCGATGGCGGCCCGTGCTTGCGCACGCCGCACCGGCTCCAGCCGGCGCCAGCCGTTGAAGGCGGTAGCGAGTCGCGCCGCAACCTGCGGGTTGAGCGCGTCGAGCTGCGCCAGCCGTTCCGCCAGCAGGCGATAGCCGGCGCCGTCGGCTTGATGGAAGCCCGCGGGATTGCTGCGTGCCCACGCGCCGAACAGCGCATTGACGCGATTGGGGTTTTTCAGCGTGAACGTCGGGTCACGCTCCAGTTCACGCACGCTTGCCAGCGAGGCGGCCCCGCGCCGCTGCGTTTGCACGTTGAACCACTTGTCCAGCGCGAGCGGGTTGTCGGCATAGCGTTCGCGGAAATGCGCCAGCGCGGCCGCTGCCTGCGGTACATCCGTACGCACCAGCACCGACAGCGCGGCGAGGCGGTCGGTCATGCTCGGCGCCTGTTCGTATTGCAGGGCGGCAAGTGTTTGCCCCTGCTCCGTATCGAGCAGAGAAATCAGTTCCAGCACGCGCCGTTTCAGCCGGCGCTGCGCCTGGCTGGCAGCGTCGAGCTGTCCGTTGGTGGCCTGCGCCAGCGTGCGATAGCGCTGCAGCAGCGTCGCCGCGCCGATGCGGGTAGCGAGCCGGCGCTGCAGCTCCTGGCGCAAGGCATGAATGCGATCGGGATCGGCTTCGCGCTCACGCTCGGCCAACTCCACTTCGCCTGGTGGCGTCATTACTTCAGCCAGCAAGGCGTCGTCCACGTTGCCATCGGCAAACAGACCGGCCAGTGCATCGCACCAGGCGACGATTGCCGCGTCGTTGCCGCCTTCGCGCAGTGCCTCGTAAGCGCGCATCGCCAATTGCTGGCCAGCCTCCCAGCGATTGAAGCCATCGATGTCGTGACGCAGCAGCAAGGCGAGCTCCGCCGGGGAGTCATGGCTCTCAAGGACCACCGGCGCGGAGAAGCCACGCAGTAGCGAAGGCACCGGCTCAGCACCGACCTCGCGGAACACGAAGCGCTGCTCGGCCTTGTCGAGTACGACAACGAGCTCGGTGTCACCGCTGGACGGGTGGCCGTCCAGATGCAGCGGCAACATATGACCGTCGCGGGTAAACAAGGCCAGCTTCACCGGAATCGGCAGCGTCTGTTTCTCAGGTTGATTGGGCGCGGCCGGCGTGTGCTGCGACAAGGTTAACGTGAACTCCCGCCGTGCCGCATCGTAGTCGCGCCGCGCCCTCAGTCGCGGCGTGCCGGCCTGGGCATACCAGGCGAGGTAAGGCGTGAGGTCGACTTGGTTCGCTTCGCCGAGCGCGCCGAGAAAATCCTCCAGCGTCGCGGCGCGGCCATCGTTGATCTCGAAATAGCGATCCATGCCGCGCCGGAAACCATCCTTGCCCAGGCGCCCCGCCAACATGCGTACCAGCTCTGAACCTTTCTCGTACACCGTGGCGGTGTAGAAATTGTTGATCTCGCTGTACTGCGCAGGGCGTACCGGATGCGCCAGCGGGCCGGCATCTTCCGGGAACTGCGCGCGGCGCAGCAGGGCCACATCCTCGATGCGCTTCAGCGGCAGCGAGTTCATGTCCGCCGAGAACTGCTGCTCGCGGAACACGGTGAGGCCTTCTTTAAGCGACAGCTGAAACCAGTCACGGCAGGTGACGCGGTTGCCGCTCCAGTTATGGAAATACTCGTGCGCCACCACCGCCTCCACCGCGCGATATTCGTCGTCGGTGGTGGAATCCGGATCGGCCAGCAGGTACTTGGCGTTGAAGATGTTGAGGCCCTTGTTCTCCATCGCACCCATGTTGAAATCGTGCGTGGCGACAACATGAAACACGTCGAGATCGTAATTGCGCCCGTAGGCCTGCTCGTCCCAGCGCATGGAGCGCTCTAGCGCGTCCATGGCGTAGTGGCAGCGGTCAATCACGTTCGCTTCCGACCACATCACCAGCTTCACCGCGCGACCATCGGCCGTGGCGTAATCGCGCTCGATCTTCTCGAGTCGCCCGGCGACCAAGGCGAACAGATAACTGGGCTTGGGGTGCGGGTCGACAAAGCGCGCCCAATGGCGGCCACCTTCCAGTAGGCCCGCACCGTCCGGATTGCCTCCGGCCAGCAGCACCGGAAAGCGCTCGCGGTCGGCGCGCAAGGTCACCGTGTAGCTGGCCAGCACATCCGGGCGATCGGGAAAGAATGTGATATGCCGGAAACCTTCAGCCTCGCATTGGGTGAGCAGGAAGCCCGTCTCGCGCGAGCCAGAAAGGTACAGGCCTTCCAGCGCGGTATTCGCCGCCGGGTGTAGCCGCACGCGGGTTTCGAGCACGCTGCCGTCCTGTGCGCCGTCGATCTCCAAGTGGCTGTCGTCGTGGCGATAGCTGCCCGATTCGAGGGGTTTGCCATCAAGCGCGATAGCCAACAGCTCCAGAGCTTCGCCATCCAGCCGCAACGGCACCTGTTGCGCAGGATCGTGGCGCAGGTGCAGGCGTGCGTTGACTTCGCTGGCGTCGATGCCCAGATCGAAATCCAGCTCCACGCGCTCCACGCGCCAGGCCGGCGCACGGTACTCGCTGAGGCGGATCGGGGAGGGAGACTGGTCGTTGCGTGCGTTCATGGGGACTGCAGGGCCGAGATGGGACGGATCAGGCTAACATGCGGCGTTTTGGGGCCGGGACAAGCCAATGGCGGCATACCACGCGGAGCGGGCCAGTCTGGGGCCGCATGACATCGTCGTACTGCGCGATCCTGCGCATGGGCGGTGCGTGCGCATCGCGCGGCGCGGCGCCACCGTGATCGCGCTGGAGCAGACGCTGCGCGGCGCAACGTGCGACCTCGCTGACGGCTATCGTGACGCGGCGGAACTGGACAGTCGCCCCAGCTCCCGCTTCGCCATCATGGCGCCGTTCGCCAACCGCATCGCCGATGCGCGCTATGTGTTCGACGGCCAGGCGCACGATCTGCAGCCCGGTGTGGAAGGCGCACAGCGCGCGGCTCGTCATGGCTTTGTGCGTGGCGTGGATTTCGAGATCGCCGAGCTGAAGGCGGATGAGCAAAGCGCCCGCGTCAGCTTCTTCACCTCGGCGATCCGCCCGGGCGTGCATCCGGGTTATCCGTTTGCGATCGACCTGACGGTCACGTACATCCTGGATAACGGCGGCCTGACTCTGGAGGTACGCATGCGCAATGCCGGCGAACAGGCCGCGCCGTGCTTCTTCGGCTGGCATCCGTACTTCCGCTTTGACGGCACGTCCATAGATACGTGGGAGCTGCAGATCCCCGCCGCGACCCTGGTGCGCACCGACGCCGATTACATTCCTTTGCCGGGCATCGCGGCGCAGGTGAGGATGGATGACGCACCCGCGCTGGATTTCCGCCACCGAAAGCGCATCGACGGGCGCGAGATCAACCATGCCTATACCGACTTGCAACGCGACGCCGATGGGCGTGCGCGTACTCGCCTGCGCGATCCGTCCAGCGGACTCGGCATCGCCGTGTGGCAGGAGTCCGGAGTGATGCTGGCCTTCACCGCCGACACCGTGACGCGCAATGTACGCGGCTCGATCGCACTGGAGCCGATGGAAAGCTGGTCCGACGCGTTCAATCGCCCCGATTGTGCGGCGGCAATCCGCCTTGAGCCGGGCACCGAGCGCGTCTTTCGTTGTGGTGTGGAGATCGAATTGCCATGAGTGTGGTCCTGCCGGATATCGAACAGATCCACGATGCCGCCGCACGCATCGCGCCGTATGCGGTCGTCACGCCGGTGCTGCGCAGCGCACGACTCGATGCGCTGGTTGGCGCAGAGCTGCATTTCAAATGCGAGAACCTGCAGCGCGGCGGCGCCTTCAAATTTCGCGGTGCCTGCAATGCCGTGTGGTCGCTGGACGACGAGCAGGCCGCACGCGGCGTTGTCACGCATTCGTCCGGCAACCACGGCAACGCGCTGGCGTTGGCGGCAGCGACGCGAGGCATTCCCGCGCATGTCGTGGTGCCTGAAGGCGCCGTGCGTGCCAAGCTCGAAGCGATCCAACAGGCCGGCGCTGTGTTGCACCGCTGTGCGCCCACACAAGCAGCGCGTGAAGCGGCGGCGGCAGAAGTGCAACGACAGACCGGCGCGGAGCTGGTGCATCCCTATGCCGACGCGCGCGTAATGGCCGGGCAGGGCACCTTGGTGCTGGAGTTGATGCGTCAGGTCGAGGCGCTGGACGCCTTGATCACGCCCGTCGGCGGCGGCGGTCTCGCTGCTGGTTGCGCCATCGCGGCGCATGGCATCGATCCCGCACTCACCATGTACGGCGCAGAGCCGGCGGGTGCCGACGATGCCGCGCAATCGCTGGCGCGTGGCGCGCGAATCGATTCGCTGCAGGCCGACACCATCTGCGACGGTTTGCGCACGCTGATCGGTGAGCCGAATTTCGCCGCCTTGCTCAGTCATCGCACCCAGGTGATCACCGTGACCGATGAGGAAACCATCGCTGCGATGAAGCTGCTGTGGCGCGAGCTGAAACTGGTGGTGGAGGTATCCAGCGCCACTGTGCTCGCCGCCGCACTGAAACAACGCGAGCACTTCACCGGCCGTCGCGTGGGCCTGGTGCTCACCGGCGGCAATGTCGATCTGGACGCCTTGCCGTGGTGATGTATCTGTCTATCCGGGGCTGCGCCGAAACCGCAAGCCGCTGACGGCCATCAACCCAAGCAGCACGAACGCGATGCCCACGGCCTCCATCGCCGAGGGCTGCTCGTGCAGGATCGCCCAGGCCAGCAGCACGCTGACGATCGGCACGCCAAGACTCGACAAGCTCGCCACCGCCGTCGGCAGGCGCTGCAGCACGATCAGCCACAACCCCCAGGCCACACTGGACGCCAGCACCACGCTGTAAGCCAGACCGCCGACAAAACCCCAGCTCCAGTTGATCGGCCGCTGCGGCGTCAGCATGGCGAGCACACACAACGCCAGCGCGCCGAACAACATCTGCCAGGCCGTCAGGTTCAACGGCGACGGCGCATGGCGTTGGAACATGCGCTTGCTCAGCACCGTGCCCATCGCCCACGCGGCACCCGCCGCGATCGCCAGCAGCGTGCTGCCGGCACTGCCCATGCTGCGCCAGGGTTCGATGATGCAGATGAGCCCGACGCCGGCCAGCCCGATGCCGATCCAATGGCGCGAGGTCGGCTTTTCGCGTAGCACCACCCAGGCCAGCAACACGGCCCAGAACGGCATGGTGTAAGCGAGCAACGCGATGCGTCCGGCACCGCCCTCGACCAGCGCCCATTGCCCCAGTCCCTGAAACGCGGCGGTCTGGCACAGGCCGATCAACACCGTGAGCTGCAGCGGCGGCGGCCGCAACGATTGCCGTGTGGCCAGAAGGACGGCAAACAACACCAGCGCACCCAAGACATAACGCAGAGCGGCGAACTGAAACGGGCCGGCGTGCTGCAGCACCTGCTTCATCACGATCCAGCTGTAAGCCCAGATCAGGATGGTGACGAGCAGGGCCGCTACGGCGCCGCGTTGAGATAGCTGAGAAGGCATGACGTCGCAAGCGAGAGAGGAGCGAAAACTTGCGCATCGCACGCGAGACAGGTTGCGATGGCAAGAAGATCGCCAAGCTTACTAGGCGTCGCACACGCGTCACTCGATGAGAGCAAGCGGCTTATGTGAAAGAGATGTGCAAGCTTCGCGCCGAGCCCGACATTGAAAGTCGGCGGGTCATTCGTGTTTCTTGAGGGCCATCACACTTTAAGCACGCCGGTTGTTTCATCGTCGCCGACACAATTTATGTACCAGCATCGACCACAGGGGGGCTAATGATCGAGCTGGAGATGCAGATCCTTTCGGATCGTCGCGAGGGATTGCTCGTCGAACTCGGTCGCGTGGTTGTCGCCAACGGCTTTACGCTGTTGCGGCAGCGTCTGTCCCAGGACAGCAGAGGCACGTGGCTGGTGATGATCGTGCGTGGCGCTGCCGAACGTCAGCTGGCGCTCGAAGAAGAGCTCGCCACGCATAGTCGGGTGCTCAGCTTCGAAGTGGCGCTTGCCGAAGGCGGCACGCTGCCTGCGCAACCCGCGCCCGTCGCCACGCGGCCTTCGATGGCCGCTGCGCCCTCTGCGCCATCCGCCGCAGCACCCGAGGCCGGCCCGGATGTACGCCAGGTAGAGAGCACCTTGCCGCAACTGGCGCGTGACTATCCCAAGATTTTCCCGTGGCTGCTCACGCTCGAACGCGCAGTGGCGGCGGACGCTCGCGAAGCTTCGCTGCAGCTGGCGGGGCGTCGTACCGGCGCGTGGGTGTACAAGCGCGACTATGCGATGGGCGCCAAGCTTGGTTTGCCCGATGCGATCAAGCGTATCGCCGTGCCTGCCATGCGCGAACTGACAACCGTCGACTGGCGCGACGGACAGTTGCATATCCAGAACAGCCCAATCTGCTCGCCCGGCAGTCACTCTGGTTGCCGGTTTTTCAGCGGCTATCTCGAAGGCGTGCTCGGCGGCTCGGTGGCGCCGCAGACGGTGTTCGTGCGCAGCCTCTACTGCCGCAGCACCGGAGCGGGGAGCTGCATTCTGGAAATCTCGCACTAAGCGTCGATCTGTGCAGCCGGCTCACACCCGCTGCACAGATCGAACTAGAGAGCCTGTACCCGGCCAGGCTTGCACGAGAGCACGACCGGCGCTCGCCGCCGGCAACAAGACGTCTGTCCGACTTACTCACTAGCCGATCCATTGAGGAGGAGTGTCATGCCTGAGCATCAGAGCTACAACCTGTTGCTGGTCGTCCTTTCGTACGTCATTTCCGTGCTCGGTTCGTTTACCGCACTGCAGCTGGCCGTGGTCATTCCGCTCGCGCAAAACGGCCGTCAGCGCACCGCTGCCGTGCTGGCCGCTGGCGCGGCGATGGGCGTGGGCGCGATCTGGGCCATGCATTTCATCGCCATGCTGGCCTGCGACATGGGTATGCCGGTGACCTACGACGTGACACTTACCGCGCTGTCGGCGGTACTTGCCTTCGGTGCCTGTTCGCTCGGTCTGGCCATTGCCAGCAGCGGCACTTTCGCCTGGTCCAAGCTGGTACTGGCCGGCATCTGCATGGGCCTGGGTGTGACTGGCATGCATTACCTCGGCATGGCCGCGGTGATGATGGGTGCGTTCATCAGCTACAACATGAACCTGGTCGTTGCCTCGTTGGCGATCGCCGTCGTGGCATCCATCGTCGCGCTGTGGCTGGCGTTCAACCTGCGCGGTCCGCTGCAGATGATCGGCAGCGCGCTGGTAATGGGCGTGGCCGTCTGCGGCATGCACTACACCGGCATGGCCGCGGTGAGCATCGACGACAACGGCGGTCAGCTGCCGGCGAACTATGCCAACGGCATGCGCGGCGACAACCTGGGTCTGAGCATTTTCGTCGTGGCCCTGCTACTGCTGGTGGTGGTGCTGGTGCTCAACCATCTGCGCCAGCGCCGGCGCGCGATGATCAGCATCTGAGTCCGGAGCAGGAGCATCGCCTCCCAACCTCCCCCTGCGCCCGAAGGGAATCCCCTTTTCGGGACAAAGCAGGGGGAGCGGCAAGGGCGTTATGCTGCGGCTCTCTCACCCGGAACCAGGTCCGATGAAGCCAGTCACCCGATGCAGTTGGGCCAATAGCAGCGACATCGAGCGCGACTATCACGACACCGAGTGGGGCGTACCGCTGCACGACGACCGCGGCCTGTTCGAATTTCTGGTGCTGGAAGGCGCGCAGGCCGGGTTGTCCTGGCGCACCGTGCTGGCCAAGCGCGAGCGCTATCGCGACGTGTTCCATCAGTTCGACATCGCCCGCGTCGCCGCGATGAAGGATCGAGAGCTGGAAAAGCTGCTGCTGGACCCCGGCATCATCCGCAATCGCCTCAAGATCAGCTCAGCACGAGACAACGCGCTCGCCTCGCTCAAGGTGATCGACGAATTCGGCAGTCTCGACGCCTACCTGTGGTCCTTTGTCGACGGCAAGCCTGTGCTCAACCACTGGCGCGACCGCGGCAGGGTGCCAGCCAGTACACCGCTGTCCGATCGCCTGAGCAAGGACCTGCGCAAGCGCGGCTTCCGTTTCGTCGGCAGCACCATCTGCTACGCCTTCATGCAGGCCACCGGCATGGTCAATGACCACATCATCACCTGCTTCCGACACCACGCCGGTGGCGGAAAGTAAGGGCCGCAGCTCTTCTATGCTTTCGGCCGTGACAGGGGCTTAAGCCGCACTGCATCATTCTCGGTATCAGCCGGCACAAGTTGTGCCGGCGCCACCCACGGCGCGAGGGCCGATCCACGATGCAACAGGCACCCCACCGACCCGAGGTCAAAGCCTTCTTCCACGCCGACACCTGCACGTTCACTTATGTCGTGCACGAAGGCCGGGCTGCTGTGGTCATCGATCCGGTGCTGGACTACAACGCCGTTACCGCGCGCACGTCGACGGC
This sequence comes from Dyella sp. OK004, assembly GCF_900114495.1. GTDB lineage: Bacteria > Pseudomonadota > Gammaproteobacteria > Xanthomonadales > Rhodanobacteraceae > Dyella_D. The sequence goes on from NZ_FOZI01000004.1 coordinate 34,798, forward strand.
GTCGGCGGATGCCGTTATCGCCTATGTGCACGAACATCGCCTGACGGTGGAATGGATTCTGGAAACCCACGCGCACGCGGACCATCTCAGTGCCGGCGACCACCTGCGCGACGTCTTTGGCGCGCATCTGGCCATCGGTCGCGGCATCACCCAGGTGCAGGCCCGCTTCAAGACGTTGTTCGGTTTCGGCGAGGACTTCGTGCCAGACGGGCGCCAGTTCGACCGCCTGCTGGAGGATGGCGATGTGCTGCATGCCGGTGTACTGGACATCCGCGTGATGGCCACGCCAGGTCATACCGATGATGGCCTGACCTATCTGATCGGTGATGCCGCCTTCGTGGGCGACACCGTGTTCGCCCCCGAGACAGGCACGGCGCGTTGCGATTTCCCCGGCGGGGACGCCGCCCGGCTGTACGCTTCCATCCAGAAGATCCTGGCACTGCCGGCCGGCACGCGCCTGTTCCTCTGCCACGACTACCCACCTGTTACGCGCGAGGCCGTCGCCGAATGCAGCATCGCGGCGCAGCAGCAGAACAATGTGCACGTAAAGCGCGGCATTGAAGAAGTCGACTTTGTCGCGATGCGTACTGCACGCGACGCTACCCTGGCACCGCCGAGGCTGGCGCTGCCGGCGTTGCAGGTGAATATCCGTGCTGGCCGCCTGCCGCCGGAGGAGGACGGGGTGCGCTATCTGCGTCTGCCGCTCAACCGTTTCGGCAAGTCGTGATGGCAGTGCTTCAGTAGGCCAGCTTCGGCCGCCAATCCGCCCCACGCCCTTCCGGCGTGTAGTCGAGCAAGTTCCATAGCGGCCAGGCCATATCGACATGCCGGGGATCCTGCCCCGGCTCCGCCGGCACAAACATCAGCTCGGTGGCGTACGTGTGATAGACGCGGCCGTCGCGGCGCGTAAACACATTGAGTATCGGCATCTGGCCGCCGTCCGGACGCTCGCCGTGATAGTCGGTGTTATAGCTGTTGTTGGCGGAGGAGAGCAGCGGCAGGTTCACCCAGCCGTGCTCGTGTGCGAATTCCTGGATGCGCGCGACAGGCGACTTGGCGACCACCACGAGATTGACGCGCTGAAGCGCATGATGCGCTGCGCCGTTCCAGCCTTCGAGGATTGAGGTGCAGGACGGGCAGGCGTTCTGCATCGCCGGGCCGTACATAAAGCTGTAAACCACCAGGCTGTCTTTGCCATCACGGAACAGCTCGGACAAACGCACGGTGGGCGAGGCTCCCTGATCCTGCGCAGCGATGCCGGCCCGCTCGAACACATAATCTTCTTTCACCTCGCCGCCCAAGGGCAGGGTGCGCCTCATCGCGGCGACGGCTTCGATCTGGTGGCGCAGGTCGATCTCGGCCCGCAGCAGCTGGTCGCGGGCCATGCGGTAAGCGGCGCTCTCTTGTGGGAAGCGGGTGGCGTGCAATGACTGGTTCATGGCCTCTCCTGCAGCTAGGCAAAAAAACCGGAAGCGCGGCCACCTGTAGGAGCCCACCCTGTGGGCGATGCTCTTCCATCACGCGTCCATTCGGCGGGCTATCACGCACAGGGTGCGCTCCTACAGGTACGCCGCCGCGGACCGCAAAGGCGACACGATAGTCGCCCAGCCATGAAGAACCCGTATCGGGAATGTGGAATTCAGCGCCGCCGCGAACCGCGCAGGCTGTCCACCGAGAAACTGGCAATCTCGCCGCCGTCTTTGCCGCGACGCGACTGGCCCGGCGGCGGGCCCCAGGCGTGCGCCGTCACTACTTCCCAGGTGGCGGGAATACGCCCATCGACGCGCATGGTTTCGTAGGCCGCAAGCATTTGCTGGTAGTGGCGTTTGCCCGTGAGGCCGCGCTCGCGCGTGGTGTCGGCATTGGTCGCGCCCAGGCCCTGCAGTTCTTTCAACAGCATCCGCGGTTCGCTATAGGTCAGCGTGTAGCGATCCACATCCAGCACCGGATCGCGCAAGCCGGCGGCAATCATCGCGTCACCCAGATCGTGCATATCCAGAAAGCGGCTGACGTGCGGCTGTTGATCCGCGCTGGCCCAGGCCGCGCGCAATTCCTTCAGCGTGTCGGGGCCGAAGGTGGAGAAGGTGAGCAGGCCGCCCGGCTTTAGTACGCGCACGCATTCGCCGAACAACCCCTGCAAGTCATCGACCCACTGAAAACACAGGTTGGAATGCAGCACGTCGACGCTGTGATCAGGCAGCGGCAATGCGGTGGCTTCGGCGCACACGCGCTGGAACGGCTTCAGCCAGCTGGCGTGCTGTTTCGCGGCACGCAGCATGGGCAAGGCCAGATCCATGGCGATCACCTGCGCCTTGGCATAGCGCTTCTTCAGCAGCGCGCTGCCGCGGCCGGTGCCGGCGCCGACGTCCACCACGCGCTCAGGCGTTTGCAGATAGAAGTCCAGACGCTCCAGCAGCACGTTCTGCACTTCGCGTTGCAACGCATCGTGTTGTTCGTAGGTGCGCGCGGCGCGGCTGAAATTGCGCCGCACTTGCTGGCGATCGACGTGAAACTCGCTCATCGGTAAGCGTCCAGCATGGGGGTAAGCGCCTGCACCACGGCATCGGTGTGGCCGAAGAAGGGCGCATGTCCGGCGCGTTCGATCTCACGGTAAGTGCCGCCGCATTGCGAGGCCGACCACTGCATGGCCTGCGGCGGCACCAGGCGGTCGCGATGGCCGGCGATCCACGTGCTGGGCACGGCCAGATCGGGCAACGCGGCGCGACGGTCGCTGGTTTCCAGGATGCGGATGCCTTCCTGCAACACGCGCAGATCCGGCTCGCCGCGGTCGAACACCAGGGTGCGCAGATGGCGCAGCTCGCCGCGCGGGTCGGTGCTGCCCATCGCTTCCAGCGTCAGGAAGCGCTCCAGAGTGGCGTGGTAGTCGGTTTCCAGATCGGTCGCGAGCTCATGCACCAGGTCGGCACTGTTGCCATAAGGCCAGCCGGCATCGCGCACGAACTTTGGCGTCGCGCACAGCATGGCCAGCCCGCGCGCATGTGCCGGGCGTTCCAGCGCCGCCGTCAGCGCAATCAATCCGCCGAGCGACCAGCCCAGCCATAGCGCCGGTGGTGTGGCTTTGACGATCGCGGCCGCGCAGGCCGACGGCTCCAACGGAATGCCGCAATCGCGTGAATAGCCGTGACCAGGCAGGTCGACCACATACAGTGTGCAGCGTGCTTCCAGTGCTTCCGTCAATGGCGCGAGCACGCCGCCGTGCATGGCCCAGCCGTGCAGCATCACCAGCGGCACCGGCCCGGTGCCGCGCACTCCGATGTGCAGCGTCATGGTTCCTTCTCCCCCGTGGGGAGCTCGTCGGTACTGGCGGGCAAAAGCTGCTTGTCCACCGCGCCACGGTCGTCGAACACGAAACAATCGCCGCGCCAATGCGCGCCATCGGTTTCCTCGAAGTACTTCAGGATGCCGCCTTCGAGCTGGAACACGCATTTCATGCCGATGTCCTGCATGTGCAGCACGGCCTTCTCGCAGCGGATGCCGCCGGTGCAGTAGGACACCACGGTCTTGCCGTCGTAGCGCTCGCGATCGGCGGCGATGGCGGCGGGGAATTCGGTGAAGCTCGCGATGCGATAGTCGATCGCCTGTTCGAACAGGCCAACGTCGGTCTCGTAGTCGTTGCGCGTATCCAGCAGCACCACTTCGCGGCCATCGTCGTCGCGGCCCTGATCCAGCCAGCGGCGCAAGGTGGCTGGCGTAACGGAGGGAGCGCGCTCGCCTTCCGGACGGATCGCCGGCATGCGCATGGTGATGATCTCTTTCTTCAGACGTACCCGCATGCGGCCGAACGGCGCGCCATCGGAGATCGACTCCTTCGGCACGATGTCCGCGAAACGGGTGTCCTCGCGCAGCCATGCCATGAACGCATCGGTCGCTTCGCGCGGTCCGGCCAGGAACAGGTTGATACCTTCGGGCGCGAGCAGGATGGTTCCCTTCAGCGCCAGCGCGTGGCAGCGCTCGCGCACGCGCTCGCGCAGCGCTGGCAGGTCGTCCAGGCCGACGAATTTATAGGCAGAGAGATTGACGGTCGACATGGGAAGCTACGGCAGCAAGGCCCGCATTATACGGGGGTGGCCGAAACGAGTCCGGACAAGGCTTCCAGCAGCCGATCGACGTGCTCTTCCTCATGCGCGGCCGACAAGGTGATACGCAGCCTCGCTTTGCCTTGCGGCACGGTGGGCGGCCGGATGGCGCCGACCAGGAAACCCTGTGCTTCCAGTGCCTGTGCCCCATCGAGCGCGGTTTGGGCCTCGCCCAGCAACAACGGTTGGATCGCGGTAGGCGATGGCATCAGTGGCAGGCCGAGCTGCTCCGCGCCTTCGCGAAAACGGGCGATCAGTGATGTCAGTTTCTCGCGCCGCCAGTCTTCCTCGCGTGCCACGCGCACCGCGGTCAGCGCAGCGGCAGCCAATGCCGGGGGCATGGCGGTGGTGTAGATATAAGTGCGTGCGGATTGCAGCAGGCCATCGATCAGCGCCGCCGAGCCGGCGACAAACGCACCGTGGCAACCAAGCGCCTTGCCCAGCGTCGCCATCAGCACCGGCACCTCGCGCTGGCCCAGCGCCAACGCACTGAGGCTGCCGGCACCGTCGTCGCCCAGCACGCCCAGGCCATGCGCGTCGTCCACCATGAAGGTGGCGCCTTCGCGCCGGCATAGCGACGCCAGCTCGCGTAGCGGTGCGATATCGCCGTCCATGCTGAATACGCCGTCGGTCGCCAGCAATGCGGCAGCCTCGCTACGACTCGCGAGCTGACGCGCGGCAGCAGCCACGTCAGCGTGCGGATAGCGCTTCAGCTCCGCACCGGCGAGTTGCGCACCGTCGAGCAAGCAGGCGTGGTTGAGCTTGTCCTGCACACACACATCGCCGTCCTGCAGCAGCGCCTGCATCACCCCGAGGTTGGCCATATAGCCGGTGGAAAACAGCAGCGCGCGTTCGCGCCCGGTCCATTCGGCCAGCGCTTCTTCCAGCGCAGCGTGCTCGGCGCGATGGCCGCAGATCAGATGTGCCGAACCGCTGCCCACACCCTCGTCATCCGCGACGCGCTTGAGCGCGGCGATCAGCTGCGGGTGCTGGGCAAGGCCGAGATAGTCGTTGCTGCAGAACGACAGCAGCCGGCGTCCGTCACTCTCCAGCCACGGCCCTTCCGCATGCTCGATCGTGCGCAGGCGGCGCAGCAATTGAGCCTGCGCGCGCTCGGCGGTGCGCTGGGCAAGGCGATCGGTGAGCGATGGACGGGGCATGGCGAAGAGGGGGCGATACGCCCCCGCAATCAGGCCGCGACGCTGCAGCCGCAACCGTTACCGCAACTCGCGTCGGCGGTTTCCAGAATGTCGGCGTGCACGGTGCCGGCTTCTTCCACCACCTGCAGCGGATGCAGATCCAGTCGCGCAAACAGCTGGCGGTCGTGCTCCACATCCGGGTTGCCGGTGGTCAGCAATTTCTCGCCGTAGAAGATCGAATTGGCGCCAGCAAAAAAGCATAGCGCCTGCACAGCATCGTCCATCTGCTGGCGGCCGGCGGACAGACGCACCATCGAGGCCGGCATCAACAGGCGCGCGACGGCGATCGTGCGCACGAACTCAAACGGGTCCAGCGCATCGGTGCCGGCCAGCGGCGTACCTTCCACCTGCACCAACTGATTGATCGGCACCGACTGCGGATGCTCGGGCAGATTGGCCAGCGTCTGCAGCAGGCCGGCGCGCTGCACGCGCGACTCGCCCATGCCGACGATACCGCCGCAGCAGGTTTTCAGGCCCGCTTCGCGCACGTGCTCCAGCGTATCTAGGCGATCCTGGTACTGGCGCGTGTGGATGACTTCGCCGTAGAACTCCGGCGCGGTATCCAGGTTGTGGTTGTAGTAGTCCAGGCCGGCGCTCTTCAGCGTCTGCGCCTGCCTGCCGTCGAGCATGCCCAGCGTGACGCAGGTTTCCAGGCCCAAAGCCTTCACCGCGGAAACGATCTCCGCCACCTTGACCACGTCGCGATCCTTCGGGCTGCGCCATGCCGCGCCCATGCAGAAGCGGCTGGCGCCGGCATTCTTGGCCGCCTGAGCGCGCGCCACCACTGCGTCCACGCTCATCAGCTTCTGCGCCTGCACGCCGGTGTCGTAGCGCGCGGCTTGCGGGCAGTAAGCGCAATCTTCAGGGCAGCCACCGGTCTTGATCGACAGCAGGGTGGATACCTGCACGGCGTTCGGATCGTGGTGTTCGCGATGCAACGAATGCGCGCGATGCAGCAGTTCGTTGAACGGCAGCGCGAACAGCGCGGCGACTTCGTCGCGGGTCCAGTCGTGGCGGATGGCGTGGGCCATGGGGCTAGCTCTGGGGGTGGGGAGCGTGACAGTGTGGCAGCGGCTTTCCGCCTGTCAACTTCCAAAGGTCATTTCTTGTTGACGATGCGCCAGGGTATGGCTGCGCTACCATCGGCCTCAATCTTTATTGAACGGAGTGAGGGACATGAGCGCAGGACAAGGCAGCGGCGGCAACGTACTCGCAGCAATCTGCAGCTTCTTCATCCCCGGCCTCGGCCAGCTGGTGCAAGGACGCCTGCTGATCGCCATTGTGATGTTCGTGCTAGCCGGCATCCTGTGGATCGTGTGGCTGGGCTGGATCATCCACCTGTGGTCGATCCTCGACGCCGCGCTGTTCAAGCCGCGCGGCTGAGCCACCCGCCATGCGCACGGATGCGCTGACCCGCACCTTCCGAGCCCGCCTCGCCCGGTTACAGGCCGCATTGCTGCCGTGGCGCTGCCAGCTGTGCGGCGCACCCGGCCAGGACGGCCTCGACCTCTGCCATGCCTGCGATGCGGATCTTCCGCGCAACCGCAGCTGCTGCGCCCGTTGCGCTTTGCCACTGCCGCATGCTGCCGAGCTGTGCGGTGAATGCCAGCGCAGGTTGCCGCCATGGGACGCGGCCTGGGCACCGTTCCGCTACGGCTGGCCGCTGGATCGGTTGGAATCGCGCTTCAAGTTCGGTGCTGATCTTGCGGCGGGGCGCACCCTGTCCAAACTATGGGCGCGCGAATTTACGTCGCTGGAAAAGCCGGACCTGATTCTGCCCGTACCGCTGCACCCGAAGCGCTTACGTCAACGCGGCTACAACCAGGCGCTCGAACTGGCTCGACCGCTGGCTGCCGCATGGCACGTGCCAATGCGTAGCGACATATTGCAGCGAGAGCGAGATACCGCCGCACAGACGGAACTTGACCGTGCGGCGCGCCGCCGTAACATGCGCGGCGCCTTCAGTCTTAGCGCAAGCATCGCCTTGCCCGCGCACATAGCCTTGCTGGACGACGTCATGACTACCGGTGCCACCCTGGCCGAGTGCGCGCTTCGGCTCAAGCGAGCCGGTGTGCGCCGCGTGGATGTGTGGGCGCTGGCGCGGGCGCCATCGCGTTAGCGTGGAGCGTTGAGGTAGATCGGATTGCCGATCAGCAGCGGCTTACCGGAAGCGTCGCGTGCTTCGACGCGCAGCCAATGCGGCTTGCCGTCACTGGTCCATTCAAAGCGGTGGCGCAAGTCATCGCTGTCGATCGCCGTGCTGCCGGCCGCGGCGAAGGGTTTACCATCCAGCAGCGCGATCAAGGTCGCGCCCTTGGCATGGGCAACGTGCGCCTCGAAACCTACTTTCTCGCTGGCTGCGGCACGCAGCGCGTCGCCCATCGCGGCATGCCGATCATTCGCTTCGGCACTCAGTTCCAACAGGCGATCGCGACTGCCTTCTGTATCGATGAACACATGGCCGGCGCGGATGCCATCGAGAATCGCCGGCATCGACAACGCTTCCGCATGCACCACGGTGGTCGGCACGCCGGTGGGATTGGAGCCGATGCGCAGTTCGTTCTGAAACGCTTCGTGGTTGTCGCTGCCGCCAATGCCGGTAAGGCGATAGCCCTTGGACAGCTGCTGCTCCCAGAACGGCACGCCCGAAATCGGCGTACCCGCATCGCCGCCGTTGACCACTTCAATAGCTTGCACCAGTGCCATGTCGGCGGGTGGCTGGGCTGTCCAGCCGCAACCCATGCAGACTTCGCCGCTGGCGCGGATGGCATGGTTGATCGAGATCACACCATGCAACGGCGCGATGGCGCGCAGCAGAGCGTTCCAGTCTGGCACGTCCTTGCTGCCCACGCGGAAATCCACCGGCGCCGTGGTGCCGAAGAAATTGGCGTGGCCGGTGAAGGTGGTGATCTCGCGCCCCGGAATCAGCAGTAGGCGGTCGAAGTACGGCTGCAGTTCGCGCATGGCGTTGGCATGCGACACCGTGTTGTGATCGGTGATCGCGATGAAGTCGAGGCCGCGCTGCGCCGCGCCTTGCACAGTGAAGAACAACGGGCACGGGACGCGCTGGCCGCTCTGGCTCTTGCAGCTGCCGTCGCTGTGCGCGGTATGCATGTGCAGGTCGCCGCGATACCAGCCGGCCTCCTTGCGCAACGGCGGATTCAGCACTGCGGGCTCCCATGCAGGATCGCCGGGATGACCAAACCAGATGTTGGCGGTATAGCTGGAATGACTGTCTTTGCGGATGTTCGGAATGCCCAGCACGAGTTGCCAGCGCCCCGTACGAATGGGCCCGGGCAAGTAAGAGGGCGTGGCATCGGTGGCGGCAACGGTGAACAGCTTCTTGCTGCCGCCGCTCCAGCCGCGGAAACCATCCTGCCCGCGGAAACCGTCCGGGCCGAGCAGGCCGAGATCGATAGTGGTGTGTTCATCGCGACCGCTGTAGTCGAACTGCACGGTGATGCGATTCACCCTGGCCGGCACCTCGAACGGCAGGCCGCGATAGGTCTGGTTGTCCTTGCCGCTCAGCTCGCCGTGCAGGGTAAGGTCGGGCGGTCTGTCGTTCGACGGCGCGTCTGCCGCGCGCGTGACCGTGGCGGCGAGCAGCAGCACCAGGCAAGCCAGCGCATTGATGACCAGATGACGGAAGCGAAGATTCATGGCGTAGCGCCGGACTCAGGTGAAGGGCAATGGGCAGCGCGTACCGGATTGCAGCGCGCCACGGTGTTCTGCGGCAGCTGCACGCGGTAGTCGCTGAAGCGACGGTCGGCCTGCATGTAATCGGTGGAAACGTATTGGGCGCCGCTGGCGAAGGCGGCCTCGCGCCGGTGCGTATCGTTACGGCGCGCTTCGACCGTGTCGGCATCGGCACGTGTGCGCACCATGAAGCCGGCCGCTACATCGCGCGCGATGCGTTGGCCTTCGCCGACCGGGTCGTTCAAGGTGAGATAGGCCGCGGCAGGCGAGCGCTCGTCCGTGTTGACGAACATCACGCGTCCCTCCAGCGATGAGCGATGTCCACGATACGCGGCCACCTTGCGCGCATCCTCGTCCAGTACAAAAAACACCTTGCCGCGTGCCTGGCCAAGACTTGGCCATTGCCCGGCCAGCACGGCGTTGCGCAGTGTGGGATGGCGGCCCTGCACGTTATCAGGCGTGACCAGTTCGCTGCGCTGGAACACCGACAGTACTTCGGCATCCAGCGCATCGAAGGCCTTTTCATCGAAACGCAGCGGCGCGACCGCACCCGGACCGCCGCCCCCATCCTTGGCATTGAGCAGCAGCATGATCGGCACGTGCCGCGGGTGTGCGCGCGACCAATCGCGTATCAGCGTGAGGCAGGCGACGAAGGTCTGGCAGTTGCTGCGGAAATCGATATCGGCCAGATGCATCACCTTGAAGCCGGGGCTCAGCATTTGCGCGGCCGCCTCCGGTGTCCATGGCGGTGTCGGGTAACCCTTGCGCAGTGCGCCGGGTGGATGCGCATAGCGTCCGCCGGCGGGGTCGTAATACACGTCCAGCTCGATGGTGCGCGCACCCCGATTCAGCTGTTGCGGAATCGGCGGATGCCCATAGTCGATGCCATCCGCGCCTTTCGGATCGCGCGCGCGATGCGCGGCCAGCTCCTCCGGCGGCATCGCCTGCTTGTAGCTGTTGTGCGTGCCGATCACCTGGATGTCGTTCATGCGCAACTGCCGGTCGAGGGCAGCAAGATCGCAATGGGGACTCGCGGCTTCGAGATCGCAGGCCAATGCGAAATGACTCCATGCAATGAGCAGCCACACAAACACGAGCTTGCCCATAGCTCTTACCCCTCCCCCTGCTAGCAGGGGGAGGTTGGGAGGGGGTAAGCCCTTGAGACGGCGCCATGAACTTGTGGGCTTGACCCCACCCCAGCCCTCCCCTGCTGCACGCAGGGGAGGGAGCAGGTTGTCTTGGCGTGAGCCGCGAACGAATATCGAAGAGGTTTTCTTCTTCATCGGCAAAGAGCCAGGCAAGCACCCGGCCCTCATCCTCAGAACCGATACATGATCGCCGCGCGGTAGGCTCGACCCAGGATCGGACGGGCGATAAAGGTATTCGCGCCCGCATCAGCGCTCGCCAGCTCACCCGCGCGTGGGTTGCCCTCGGTCAGGCCCAGCGAGTTGGTGATGTTGTCGGCGTAGAAGAACAGCGAGCACATTTGCGAGATGTCGTAGCGTGCACTGGCGTTCCACACGTCATACGAGGGCAGCTTCACCGAGTTGGCGGTGTCCACGTAGCGCTGGCCTTCGTACTCGTACGCCACTTGCAGGCGCAGCTTGCCGCCCAGCAGATTCACGCCGGGCACCACGCGGTAGCTCTGCTTGGGCACGCGGATCAGCTGGTTGCCTTCGTAGTTGCGCAGCACCGGCGCACCGGAGACCAGTTCGGTATAGCGCAGGCCCTTGTACTGCGGATCCTGCATGGTGGCGGTGACCTGCACGTCGAACCACTCCACCGGATACCAGGTGCTTTCCAGCTCCAGGCCCTTGGTCTCGGTGTTGGCATAGCCCTGCTGCACCGTGGAGGTGTTGCCGTTGGAATTGAAGACGTAGTTGCTGAAGCCGACGTTGTTGTACTTGGTGTAGAACGCGGTTGCGTACAGATCCAGCTGGCGGTCGGTGTACTTGTAGCCGACTTCGCCCAGCTTCATGGTTTGCGTCACCGGCACCGCGGTTGGGTTAGTGATGTAGGTGCTCAGGTTGGGCAGGCGGAAGGTCGGCGTCCAGCGCGCGAACACGCCGGAGCGTTCAGAGAACTGCCAGTTGGCACCGAGCGTCCAGCCCAGCTTGCTGAAAGTGTGATCCCACGGCACGAACTGGCCGGTGCCGGTGATGATGCTGGCGGTGGAGGGCGTACCCAGATTCACCGTCTGCTTGGTCTCGGTCTTGCCCTGGGTGTTCACTTGCTCCCAGCGCACGCCGCCGTCGATGCGCAGCTGGTCGGTCACCTGCCATTCGTCGGAGAGGTACACAGCATTGGTGGTCGAGGTACCGGTGGCGTTCTCCCACTCGTAGCCATAGCGCGTGATGCCGCGATCGGACAACGTGCTGACCGGCTGACCCGCGGTGTTCACTGCTACTAGGTCGAGCAGGCGCGCATTGTTGGTGGCATCGAGCAGCGCCACCGACGAGTAGCGGCTGAAATCCTGATCGAAACGCGCGTAGTAGTAGCCGAAGGTCACGTCATGGGTCTGGCCGCCCAGGTCGAACTTGCGCAGCACGCGCGTATCGTTGATGAACTCCTTCACCGGCATGGTCACGCCGCGCAGGCCACCAACCACCACCAGGCCGTTGCCGTTCTGGTTCGCGTTGTCGAACACCGCGGCGGGGTTGTCCACGTAGCGCAGCTGCAAGCCGGCAGCGCCGGCAGGCACTTTCTGCTGCGAGAGATACTTGGTGGCGCTCATCAGCGAGTTGGGGAACACGCCGTTGCGCTGCGTACGCGTGTCGTCATAACGCATCGACTCCGCCAGTTTCCAGTCGTCGCCCAGGTCGTAGTCGAACTTCAGGGTCACCTGATCGCGCTTGACGTGCGTACCCTCGCTATTGTCGAAGTTGTACAGGCCGCCGTTGCCCTGCTTCATCAGGATGTGCTCGGTCTCGGGGCCGGCCAGCGTGCCGTAGTTGCCGTCGAAGCCGGGCACGGCACGGATATCGCCGTTGGGCAGGGTGCGCATCGGTATGCCCAGGTACAGCGCTACCTTATCGTCCAGATGCTTTACGTCGGCGCTGAAGCTGCCGTGCTCGAAATCGCGCGACAGGTTTAGGCGGATCTGGCCGCCATCGTTGGCGTTGAAACGCGGGTCTCGGATGCCGCTGTCGGTGCGGTAGAAACCGCCTACGCCCAGCTTCCAGCCGCCACCCACCGGCGTGCCCAGCCAGAAGTCGCCGCGGGTCAGGCCGTAGTCGCCCACCGTGAACTTGGCGATGCCTTCTGCCTTGTCGCCGACCTTGCGCGGAATGAAGTTGATCGCACCGGCCGGCGCGTTCGAATAGAACACCGACGACGGACCGCCGCGCACCACTTCAATGCGCTCGATGGTCTCATCCAGCCGGAACGCCTGATCGGCGTTGAGATAGCCCAGTGCGGGATCGTGCTGCACCGGGATGCCGTCTTCCAGCAGGTTCACCGAACCGAAGCCGTCCACCGGAATGCCGCGCGCACGAATATTGCCGCTGGCTTCACCGCCCGAAGCTTCCACCCAGAAGCCCGGCACCGATTTCATCGCCTCGGTCACTGAGGTCGGCGCCTGCATGCGCAGCCGATCTTCGTCGATGGTGGTGATGGAGTAGCTGGTCTCCGCCTTGGTGCGCGTTTCCACACCCGAGCGTGCGGTAACCACGATGCTGTCGAGGTTCTTGGCCTTGTCGGCGGCCGGCTTCTTGGCGTCGCTTGCGGTGCTGGCGCTATTGGAGCTGTTGTCCTGCGCGAAAGCATGCGGTGTAAAGGTGGAAAGCAGGCCGCCCAGCAGGGCTAGGCCGATAGCATGGCTGATCGGTGAGGTACGCAAGGTTGTGACTCCGGGGAAGAGGGTGTGACGGAGCCATGCATTCAGTGCAACCAAAACACAGCTGACACCGTGCGCGGTGATTCCAAAGGAATCGCGCTGGGCGTCCGCGTAGAGGCTTCCCTGGCCCTGACACAGGCTCTGACCTGCGCAGACTAGGTCAGGGCTGTGACGGTGGCGTGCAGGAAGGATGACGGCTTATCGACAAAATCGATTTAGACGTCTAAATATGTCATGTGAATGGCAACTTCCCGGCAGCGGAGACATGTTCTCCACTGCCGGAAAGTGCCTCACGTCGCCGGGCAGGAGCGGGATGGCTCCGGCGTCTTCACGTATGTGGCCGTCAGGTGCGGATGCGGTTTCCGCAGCAGCACAAACGAAAGCACCGCGAGTCCTGCCGTGAGCCAGGCCAGACCGATGAGCAGGCTGCTAAATGCGCCGACATAGGTATGCAGCAAGGTGGCGCGGCCGATCGCGGGCGCCTGCAACGCAGCGCGCAGCAGATTTCCAGTCGCCAGGTTGCTGGCCGCCGCCGCGACCTGCGCCGCGGGTTGTCCGGACAGGCGCAGCTCGATCACGGTGGCCAGCGCGGCACCCGTCGCCGCCATCGCCAGTGCTTCGCCCGCCACGCGCGTGGTGGTGAAAAAACCGGTGGCCATGCCGGCACGCTCCTTCGGCACCACACTGACAGCGAGATCGTCCATCAGACCCCATGGCAGGCCCGCGCCGCTGCCGATCATCAGCAGCGGCCACGCAAGAGTTCCCCAGCTCGCCGAAGGGTCGGCCATCGCTCCGCGCAACCAGGTCAGGCCGATTGCCGCAACCAAAAGGCCAATCGCGGTAAGTGTGGCGGCACTAAGCCAGCGGGTAAGCAGAGCGCCGACCAGCGGCACCACCAGCATGGGTGCCGAGAGTGGAATCATCAGCAGGCCGGCCGTCACTTCCCCGCGGCCCTCCACACCCACGAAACGCAACGGCAGGAAAATCAACAGCACCACGTAGCAAAGTGCTGTAGCGATTGGCAGTGCCTGCGCCCCTAGAAAGCGGGGATTGCGGAACAGCGTGAGGTCGAGCATCGGGCCGCGCACGCGCTGCTCGACCAGTACGAACAACACAAACATCGCCAGCGACGCCGCGAACAATATAAGCGTCATACCGCTCGCCCAACCGCGCTGCGGCGCCTCGATGATGGCGAAGGTCAGCAAGGCCAGCGCGCCGGTGAAACTCAAGGTGCCGGGCAGATCCAGCCCTTGCGCCTCCGGGTCGCGGGTTTCACGCATGCGCGGCACGCCGAGCACAAGCACCAGTACACCCATCGCCGCTATCGCGACGAACACCGACCGCCATCCGAACGCATCGATCAGATACGCCGACAGCAGCGGACCAAAGGCGAGCCCCAGCCCGAACGTGGTGCCCAGCAGGCTATAGGCACGCGTGCGCGCACGCCCCTCAAACTCCTGCGCCAGCGAGGCCGCACCGGACGACATGGTGAGCGCGGCGGCCACGCCCTGCAGCGCCCGCAACACATCGAGCGCGAGCAGGTTGGGTGCTAGGGCGAGCAGCAGCGACATGACGGTGAACAGCGCGATGCCCAGCGTGAAGATGCGCTTGCGGCCGTATTGATCCGCCAGCGTTCCACTCGCCATCACGAAACCGCCGAAAGCGAGAATGAAGGCATTCACCACCCACGACAGCATGACCGGATCCGAACCCAGCGCATGACCGATCGCCGGCAACGCCATGGCTGGACCAGTGAAGCAGAGCGGCATGGCCAACCCTGCCAGGCAGACCGACGCAAGCACCAGCAGCCGGTCAGCCAGCGTGTGAGGTTTGTCGATGGGGAGGGCGTCAGGCATTGGCGCCCCCGTCCACAGTGAATGCCGCGCCATTGGCGAAGCGGCCTTCCTCGCTGGCCAGCCAGGCCACCATGCCGGCGATGTTGGAGGCATTGCCGTAGCGCTGGATCGCCATGCGCGCGCGTTGCTCTTCGGCATGGGGGCCGCCGGCCGGATTCATGTCGGTGTCGGTGGAGCCCGGCTGTACCAGGTTCACGGTGATGCCGCGCGTACCGAGGTCGCGGGCCAGGCCCTTGGTGAAGGCGGTGAGCGCCGACTTGCTCATGGAGTACAGCGTCATGCCCGGGGCCGGCACGCGCTCGCCCAGATTGCTGCCGATGCTGATGATGCGGCCGCCTTCGCCCATGTGCCGGGCGGCAGCCTGTGACGCCACGAACACCGCGCGCACATTGATCGCCATAGTGCGGTCGTAATCTTCCAGCGTGACGTCCTCGAACGGCCCGCCAACCCAGATGCCGGCGTTGTTGACCAGGATATCGAGCCGTCCCAGATCCACCGCGGCCTTGTCGATGGCGGCGCGCAGCGCCGCCGGGTCGGCGCCATCGGCACGGTAGGCATGCGCTTTGCCGCCCTCGGCCACGATCTCTGCCGCCAATGCCTCGGCCTTGTCCGGCGCGCTGACATAGGTGAAAGCCACGGCTGCACCTTCCTTCGCCAGCCGCCGCACGATTGCCGCGCCGATACCGCGCGATCCACCCGTCACCAGCGCCACCTTGCCCTTGAGACTGCTCATGCCATTCATCCTTTTATGTAGTGATCGATACATAATTAGGAATGGACTTGACGCGGGCTGTCAAGGACTTTATGTATTGACCACTACAGAAAGGTGCGCCGATGACGGCTACAGCGAAAGAGCGGGGGCGCCCGCGCAAATTCGACCGCGACCACACTTTGCGCCAGGCCATGGAGGTATTCCTCGATCGCGGCTATGACGGCGCCTCGCTGGGCGACCTCACTACGGCAATGGGCATCAACGCGTCCAGCCTGTATGCCGCCTTCGGCTGCAAAGAGGCGTTGTTCCGCGAAGCGGTCGATCTTTACGTGAATGCCGCCGGCCCGCGTACGCTCGATGCGCTGGCCGTACGGGACGTCAGCGCTCGCGCGGCGGTGGAGGCGATGCTGCGCGAGGCGGCACGCCGTTTCGGCAATGGGCGCGGTTGTCTGGTGGTGCTCGGCGCCACGCATCGCACAGCCGATAACGAGGCGGTGTTCCACGACCTCACCGAGCGCCGGGGGCAGACCCAGGTATTGATCCGGCAGCGTCTCAAGCAGGGCATGGCAGCCGGCGACGTTCCCACTGGAACCGACATCGGTGCCGTAGCCGCCTTCTACACCACAGTGCTGCACGGCCTTTCGCTGCAGGCGCGCGATGGTGCGCCACGCAAGCAGCTCTCGGCGGTCGTGGATTGCGCAATGAAAGCGTGGGACGGCCTGGTGCCGGCGTAGGATCCGGATCCTTTCTCGCCTGCGGCGACTAGGCGCAGGCGCGCCGCTTTATTTGACGGCCAGGGCAAGCACGATGCCCACCCAGATCAACATGCCCAGCCAGTTGTTGTTGCGGAAGGCCCACAGGCAGGCGTCGCGGTTGCGCTCGCGGATGCGCCACAGCTGCCAGCCAAACAGCCCAGCCGCGCCCACCAGACTCAACCAATAAGGCCAGCCCAGCGCGCCGCGCTGGCCGACGAACAACATGGCCAGCAGGAAGGTGCCAATCAGGATGCCGAGGATCGGCAGGTCCGCATCGCCAAACAGGATCGCCGTGGACTTGGCGCCGGCCTGGATGTCGTCGTCGCGATCCACCATCGCGTACTGCGTGTCGTAGATCACCGACCACAGGATATTGGCGATAAACAGCAGCCAGCCCAGCGGCGGCACCGTGTTGCTCACCGCCGCGAACGCCATCGGGATCGACCAGCCGAACGCCGCGCCCAGCACCACCTGCGGCATATACGTATAGCGCTTGGTGAAGGGATAGATCGCGGCCAGCGCCGCACCGGCGAACGACAGCTTGATGGTCAGCGCGTTGGTGAACAGCACCAGGATGAACGCAAACGCGAGCAGAGCGCCGAACACGATCAGCGCCTCGCGCGGCGTGACGCGCCCCGCGGCGATGGGCCGCCCGGCAGTGCGCTCCACCTGCGGGTCCAGCTTGCGGTCGGCATAGTCATTGATGGCGCAACCCGCCGCGCGCATGGCGAACACACCGAGCGTGAAAATCACCAGCGCCTTCAGCGGCGGGAAATCGCCCGCGGCCAGCCACAGCGCCCACCACGTCGGCCACAGCAGCAGTAGCGCACCGATCGGGCGATCCATGCGGGTCAGCACCAGATAGTCGCGCGCCCTTTCCTGAATACGCGGCGGTAGTTTCTGCAGCAGGAAATCCAGCACGCGCATGGCGCGCGTTGAACTGTCTGCAGGTCGCACCGAGGCCTTGGGCGCGGCCGGCCGCGGTCGCGGCGTGCCGGTGGAAGGAGTGGTGCGCCGCTGGCGCTTGCGGGAAGGAGAGGCCATGCGCCGAAGTTTAGCGTGGGACAGCCCCGTGAGCGGCGTGACCCAGCGCCGCAAACCGCCATGCCCGTGCCATGGTCGCGCTGCTACGATGGCCTATTCGACGGATCGGAGACTTCCATGAAGAAGGATCGATGGCTTGCCGCGGCCCTGTGTGTCGTACTGGCCGGCGTCTTGCCAGCGCATGGCGCCACAGCGGATGCGGCGGCGCCCTATCCACGCTGCCCCAAGCAAGAGATCTTCGGTAAAGGGCCGCCATGCGTCGATCTGTTCGACGCGCTCGACCCGAGCGAATTCTCGGCGAAAGATTTCAAGGCGGCCAGCCTGCCATTGCAGGACCGCGGCCATGCCGCAACCGCTGCCGGCCTGCCCGGCGCGGACAGCTTCTTCGCGCATATCGCTGTTCACCCCTCCGGCCGGCTCTACGCCGTCGGCGGTCCCGGCCTGCAAGTGGCTACGGCCGATGCGGATGGCGCCAGCTGGCATGTCGCGTCCCATTCGGCGTTTGCCGATGCCTTGCGCGGCATCGCTTTCGTTGACGCCAAGCGTGCCTTCGCCGTCGGCGAGAACGGCAAGATCTTCCGCACGCAGGATGGCGGCGAACACTGGGAGCCGTTCAACCGCACCTTCGCGACCTACAAGGATCCACAACTCAAGGATCTGCATTTCGACGGCGCAGCTTATGGCGTGGCGTTCGCGGATGCCGAGCACGGCGTAGTGGTGGGCGAAGCGCGCCTGCTGCGCACCATAGATGGTGGGCAGCAATGGCAGCGGGTGCCGGTCGCGCTGGATCACATCGCGCTGCAGCAGGTGCGCTTTGGGGACGCCAGGCGCGGCTGGGCGGTCGGCAGCAGTGGCACGGTGTTGCGCACGGACGATGCCGGTGAGCACTGGAGCGCCGTTTCGCTAGGCGACGGCGAAGCGCACCTCATGGACGTGAGCTTCTCCGATGCCACGCACGGCTGCATCGGCGGCGGTTTCAAAGTGTGGTGCACACAGGATGGCGGCCAGGCGTGGCAGGTTGCTGAAGTGACTTTGCCGAAAGGATTCGACACGGGTCCCTCCATCGGCATCACCAGTCTGGCGATGCGCGATGCCGGGCATGGCTGGTTCATCACGCGCGATGGCTGGATCTTCGCCAGCAATGATGGCGGCAAGCATTGGGCGCCATGGATGAACGTGGTCACTGCAGCTCACGGCAAGCTCGGCGGCGTCGAGCTGTGGAGCCTTGCGCTTGCCAAGGATCGGGTCTGGGCTACCGGAGTGGGCGGCTTCGCCACACCGAAAGCGGGCGCCATGTCTCTCGATAGCTCACCGCTGATCGTGTCGTGGCGTCTCTAAAGCCTTCCCTTGTGAGCTGGATTAGCGTCGAGTCTTAGATAGGCATGCTCTACTCCTGCCCCTGCTCGCGACGCAAAGCTAGTCCCGTGGGACAGGGGGAGGTTGGGAGGGGGTAAGGCTCTTGCGAAAACCTCACCCGAAACGCCTTCTCAAGTACTCACCCCTCCCCAACCCTCCCCTGTCCCACGGGACTAGCTTTGCGTCGCGAGCAGGGGAGGGAGCCGGCCGCCTGGGCGTGAGATGCGGTACGCACCCCCGATTCAAAACTTGAAATCAAGCTTCGCGTAGTAATAACCACCATTCACGCCGAACGGCAGGGTCTCCCAGCCGTAGGTGAAACCCAGCTGCGGAAACGGCGCGCCGGTTTTCGGATCCCACTTGTCCGGATAGGTATCGAACACGTTGTCCGCGCCGACCGTCAGCTTCACGCTGTTGGAGAAGTGGTAGCCCACCGCCACGTCCGCCAGCCACTTGCCGCTCCAGGTCTGCTTGACGCCCGGCGTGAAGCCCTGGCCGCTGACCGGGCCGAAGTAGTTGCCGCGCAGGGTGAAGTCCCATGGCCCGGTGCGGTAAATGCCCTGCAGCACATCGTGTACGCGTGGCTGGCCTTGTTCGATCAAGGTCACCTGGGTGTCGTCGAACAGCTTGTCCGGCGGCAGGATTGCGGACTGCGATTTGCGCTTGGTGACCTTGGTCTTGTTGTAGTTGAGCAACGCGGTGAGGTCGAGCGTGGAACTGTCCGCGAAACGGAAACCCTTTTCGGCCACCACGTCGATGCCCTGCGTCTTGGTGTTGATCGCATTGGTGAAGAACAGCACCTGCCCGACACCGAACGGAGCCAGGATCGCGCGGATCGGGCAGTTGGCGTTGTTCGCCGCGCAGGGATTGCCGTCCGAGCCGACACTCTCCGGCACGATATTGCTAGAGAAGATGATCCGATTCCTGATGTCGATGCGGAACACATCGACGGTCAGCGTGAAATCGTTGCCCGGTTTGTAGACGATGCCCGCGGTGCCGCTTTGCGAGGTTTCCTGCTTCAGTGGCTGGATGCCGAACGCGCGCGTCACCGCGCTGTCCTGTCGCGCGGTGAGCGTATCGGTGAGCTTGCCGCTGGGATCGAGGTTGGTCGAGCGCTGGCTGTAGAACAGCTGCTGCACGCCGGGGGCGCGGAAGCCCGTAGCGAGTGTGCCGCGCACGGCGAACTCATCGCTGGCGTCGAAGCGCGCTGACAGCTTGCCGGTGGTGGTGCCGCCGAAGTCGGAGTAGTGCTCGTAGCGAGCGGCCGCGCCCAACAGCAAACGCTGGGTGACCTGCGATTCGGCGTCGACATACAGGGCGTAGTTGTGGCGCCCCTTGTTGACCGCCTCGGTCGGCGAGAAGCCGGGAAACCCCTGGATGCCCGGCTGCGCTATATCGCCAGTCTGGCCGACGATAGGAATGTTGCGGTTGTTGGTGCGGCCGTAGGCGTAGGACACTGGATCGCCGGGCAGGATCTGATAGTTGTCACGACGCCACTCGACACCGGTGGCGAAGTTCAGCGCATCGTGACCCACGCCCCAGTCGATCGGGCCGCGCACGTCGACATTGAAAGTGGTTTCGTTGAGACGCAGGGTGCCGGTGTTTGCCGAGGTCGGCGAGGAACCATAGATGCCGGCGGCCGGATTAGCCGGATCGCGCGGTTCGTACCACCAGCTCACATTCGCCGACTGGCGCTCGTTGAAACCGAACTGGCTGCGGCCATGGATGAGCGATACGTCGTAGTCCCATTTGTCGCCCAGCGGTCCGCGATAGCCCACCGCCAGCGAAGCATCTTTGACGTTGGTGGCAATGTTCGGCAGGAAGCCATTCGGATACAGCGCCGGAATGGTGCGATTGTCCCCGGCGGGGCGGAAGAAGCCGAACGAGTCGCCCTTGCGCTGTGAGATGCCGCCGAACCAATAGAGCTCGCCACGCGCGATCGGCAGGCCGCCGTTGAGCCAGAAATATGCATCCTTGGTGTCCGCATCGCCAAGCTTCTGAGTGACGCGTGGCGGATCCACACGCAACATGTCAGGACCCGCGCGGTTAGTCGGATCGCGATGCCGGTACTCCGCGGTCAGATCAAGATAACCGTCGTGGCCAAGGCGCAGGCCGGTGTTGATGCCGCCTTGCCGCGTGAAGCCGTCACCCTTGTACGTCTTGCCGCCGGTCAGCGACACATTGGTTTCGCCCACCTGTTTCTTCAGCACGATATTGATCACGCCGGAGATCGCGTCCGAGCCGTACTGCGCGGCGGCACCGTCGCGCAGCACTTCAATGCGTTCGATCGCCGAAATCGGGATCGCGTTGATGTCGGTGCCCGCCGAGCCGCGGCCGATAGTCTGCTGCACGTTGACCAGCGCCTGCTGATGCCGGCGTTTGCCGTTGACCAGCACCAGCACCTGATCCGGACCAAGTCCGCGCAAGGTCGCCGGACGGATGGTGTCAGTGCCGTCGCTGACGAAGGTGCGCGAGAAGTTGAAGCTGGGTTCGAGCATTTGCAACGCCTGGCCCACTTCGACCACGCCGGCGCTTTCCAGTTGCTCGCGGCCGATCACATCGACCGGTGCCGGCGTCTCCGCCGCGGTGCGGTCTTTGGCGCGCGAACCGACCACTTGCACGCCTTCGAGCGTCTTGGCTTTCTGCTGATCGGGTGGCGCGGTCTCTTGCGCCCAGACGGTGAGGGTCATCGACAGACCCAGGATCGCCGCCCCCCAGCGGCACGCACAAGCCAACACGCGCCCTTGCGGACGCGACGCAAACCGACGTGACATAAGTTTCTCCCATCCAGCCGTACCAAAGCGACGACCCGGAACGCTGCAAACATCGCGGCGTCCGCCTCCCGCGTCGGAAGCTGCGCCGCAGAGAAAGTCATGTCAACCCGAATATCGGCAAAGCGCGAACGCGATCATCAAATGTGAAATGTCTTCACAAGAACATCGCGTTCATTGCAGCAACGTTGTTACGAAAAACTTGCATCAGCCTGTCGTGCCTCAGTTCAACACTGAGGCACGCGTATCAACTCTGCGCCATGTCGCGCAGCATCTGTGCCGTGGCTTCGTCCGCCGGCACGAACGACTCCAGTGCAAGTTCCGCGAGGGTGATATCCACTGGCGTGCCGAACACGGTGGTGGTGCTGATCATCGACAGTACGTGGCCGCCGACCTCCAGCAACATGGGCACGGCGATATCCGTGCCGGGGCCTTCGACGCCGTCAGCTTCATCGTGTGTCGGTGGACTCAATGCGCGCAGTTCGCGCAGTAGTTCGATCAGCGCCGGGTCGTGGCTGGTATCGATCTGCCGCCGCAGGCGGTCGAACAAATGCGCACGCCATTGCGCGAAGTTGCGGATGCGCGGCGCGAGGCCGGCGGGATGCAGGCTGAGCCGCAACACGTTGATCGGCGGCGCCAGCAGCGCTTCGGGGATGCCGGCCATCAGGCGCAAGGTAGCCTGGTTGCTGGCTACAAGATTCCAATGACGGTCGATCGCCAGTGCGGGATAAGGTTCCAGTCCCTTCAAGAGCAAGTCGATCATGCGGCGCGCCGCATCCAGCGCGGGATCTTCCAGCGGCCGCTCGCGGAACGCCGGCGCAAAGCCCGCCGCCACCAGCAGCGCGTTGCGCTCGCGCAGCGGGATGTCGAGGTATTCGGCGAGATGCAGAATCATGTCGCGACTCGGCTGTGAGCGTCCGGATTCCACAAAGCTCAGATGTCGCGTGGAGATCTCCGCTTCGGCGGCCAGTTCGAGCTGACTAAGGCGGCGATGCCGGCGCCATTCGCGGAGCAGGTCGCCGACCGGGCGTTGTGTGCGTGAGAGTGCTGCGTTCATGGTGCGATCCTAGAACTTGTTCAAAATCTCTGCGCCGGAAGAATGGGGGTACTAGGGTGTTCTTTGTGGTCGCGATAACCCAACCCGAAGAGCGTGAACCAAGAAGCTCCCCCCTCCCGACCTCCCCCTGTCCCACGAGACTAGCTTCGCGTCGCAAGCAGGGGGAGGAGAAAGCAGCGCAACGTTCAAGCCGCCATCGGCACCTTGTCCAGGAAGCCATACACCTGGCGGATGCGACCGTTGTCCAGCGCCGCGACATCGAAGCCGATCACCAGCGGCTCGTTGGCGCCGGGCGCAGTGAGATGCCAGTGAAAGCGCAGCGTGTCGTGGTGTGCATCGACCTGCCCGCCCAGTTCAAATACATGGCCGGGGAACATGTTCTGCACCGCGGCGATGGTGGCGTCGATCGCTTCCCAGCCCTTGGCCTGCACCATCGGGTCGGTATAGCTGGCCTGCTCGGCATAGACGTCTTCGATCAGCACGCGGCGGCGCAACGGATCGGTTTCGTTCCAGCTCTGGATATAGCGCGCGACGAGTTGGTTGGCGTGGTTCATGGCAGTTCTCCTTAGTGGTCGTTGTGTGTGCGACCAGATTGCGGCCCAAGGCGTGGCAAGACGATTACCTCGGAGGTAATGGGATGCTCCGGCAAGCGAAGATCTGCCCTGCGTGACTATCGGGACTGCCTGGTCCGCTATGGGCACGCTAGGCTCCGCTGCACATTCGACAGCCTGTCGAACACACGGAGGCCGGTATGCGTTCGCGGTTCCTTACGGTGCTGTTCGCTGTCGCGTTTTTGATGGGAGTGATCCCGCTGGGCACGACGATGGCCGCGCCGCCATCGGACGCCGCCGTCACCCATCAGGTACAGGCCGTGCTGGACCATGCCGCGGTTGCGGATGGCCCCGGCGTGGCGATGCTGGTGGCGAGAGGCGACACGGTGTTGTTTCGTGGTGCGCGCGGACGTGCCGATATCGAGCTTGGCGTGCCGCTCTCGCCGGATCAGGTGTTCCGGATCGCATCCGTCACCAAGATGTTCACCGCTGCGACGGTGGTGAAGCTGGCCGAACAGGGCAAGCTGTCGCTCGACGATCCGCTGGCGAAGTACTTCCCCGCGATCCCCGACGCTGCGCACATCACACTGCGCCAGTTGTTGAACCACACAGCGGGCATTTCCGATAAAAGCGTGATGCCGCAGCCCGGCGTATTCCGCCGCGATATCGATACCGCCGCGCATGTCGCCGAAATCAGCAAGCGGTCGCCCGACTTCTCGCCCGGCACGCGCTGGGCCTATTCCAATGCAGGTTACATACTGCTCGGCGCGGTGATCGAGAAGGTCACGGGCGACGCCTGGTATGTCACCTTGCAAAAGCAGCTGATCGATCCCCTGGGCCTGCAGCACACCCGTTATGGCGACACCGCGTCACTCATCGCCGGACGAGTGGCGGGTTACACCACCGACAACCCGGAACACCGGATCGATAACGCCGCTTTTATCAGCGCGAGCGTGCCGGCCGCAGCGGGCGCACTGGTTTCCACACTCGACGACTTGCGGTTATGGATGCGCGCACTCGCCAGCGGTCGTGCCATCGGCGGCGATGGCTTCCGGCAGATGATGACCGCCACGCCCGACCTGCCCGGCGCCTCGCCCGCTCATCGTTATGGCCTTGGCATGTATCTGTGGCAGGTACGGGGCAGCACGATGGTGGGCCATACCGGTCAGATCGACGGTTTCGCTTCCGCCGTGGTCTATCTGCCGAAGGAAGACATCACCGTTGTTGTGCTCGCCAACGACGACAACTTTGATGCGCGCACCATGAGCCGCCGTTTGGTCGCCATCGCATTGGGCCAGCCTTATCCGGATGTCGCCGATATCGCTCCGTCCGATGAGACTTTGCGATCGCTGGAAGGCAAGTATCAGTACGACGAGACGACCGTCCTTAATCTGTCCGTCAAAGCGAACGCCCTGTACTTCCAGCGCGGCAGCCGGCCCTCCATCCGCATGCAAGTAACGGCCGGTCAGGCGCTGCACTTCATTCCCGATGAACTGAGCTATTTGCAGCCAGTGCGCGACGCGTCGGGAAAGGTGATCCGGCTGGACTACTTCGAGGGTGGTGATGGTCCGCCCAAAGCGATGCTGCGCATCGCGGGGCCATAAGGCCCCGCCATGTCGGATCGACGCCGTCGCTTCAGTATTTCAGGTCAAGCTTGAGCCAGCCGGTTCGCCCGGGTTCGTTGATGCGCACCGTGTTGACGTAGCCGACCAACCCAACCGTGGCGGCGTTGATGTGCTCGGCGTAGGTTTTGTCGAACAGGTTGTCGATGCCTGCGCTCAGCGTGATCCTTCGGTCGATGCGATAGGCAGCATTGAGCGAGAACACAGCGAAGCCGCGACTGGGGCCAAGATCCTGACCGATGATGTTGCCTTCACCCACAGCCACACGCTTCTGTGCGGCGGCGATGCGCCATAGCGCGCCCGCAGTCCAGTGGCCGCTTTCATAGTTCAGGCCGAAGCGTGCTTCCAGCGGCGGCATCTGAGGCAATGCGCGATGCTCCGTGCGATTGGCGCCCCAGGCGTAGGCCAAGGTGGCATCGGTCTTCCAGTGATCGCTCAGGCTGTAAGCAAGGCCCGCTTCGCCGCCGGCGATACGCGCATCGACGTTGGTCGCGTGGCTGCTGGCCATCATGCCGCTGCCGTAATGCAACAGTATGAAGTCGTTGACCACGCCCGCATATGCCGATACCCAGGCCTTCAGGCGCCGGTCGTTGTATTGCAGGCCGACATCGAGCTGCGTGGTCTTTTCGGGACGCAGGCTGGAGAACGCCGATAGCGTCTTGCTGGCATGCTGGCCGAACAGTTCCCAGTAATCGGGATAGCGTTCCACATGGCCAATGCCGGCATACAGTGTCATCGGTGATGTGGCGAGATCGCGCTCGTAGCGAAGAAACCCGGCTGGCAAGGTAGACGAGCGGCCGGCATCGACCGTGGTGGCCGCGGGACTCATACCCATGTGGCCCATAGAGCTACCGCCCGGCAATGCCAGGCCATAGCCGCGTACCTGCGCGCGATCTACGCGTACGCCAGAAATCAGGCGCTGGCGTTCGGCAAAGCTCCAGCGCATTTCGCCAAACGCACCGATAGTGCGAATGCGCGCGTCGCGCGCGCGCGGCAGGTCGCGGTAATAACCCATCGGGCTGCCGGGCGGGCCGCCGTTGCGAGCGGTATGCACATTGGATGAACCATCCAGGCCAGTGGTGAGCTGCAGCGCGTCGCCCCAAACAAAGGTGCCGGCAAGTCTTCCGCCCACGGTCCTGCGATCAACATCACTGGCCATTGCCATCGGCATCATGCCGGTGGGGTCGGGTTTGCGCAGCGTGTAGTTGTCCATCACGTGGTCGGCGTAGTTGTAGTACACCTGCGCTTCGAGCTTGTCGAACACGGTGCTGAGATGGCGCCGTTCGAACTTCAGTCCCGCGCTTTCGCGTAGGAACTGCGCGCCGTCCATGCCACTGAAAGCGTACGCGGCCTTGCCGTCGCCTTTGCCGGCGGTCAGCTCCAGCCGGGTGTCGTCATCCGGCGTCCAGCCCAGTGTGGCGTCAGCATTCCAGCGGTCGTAGGACGAATGCACGCGGCGGCCGTCGCCATCCTCGTAATCCTGTGCATGCGTGTGGTTGGCGCTGATACCGAGATAGCCGGTGGGGTTGCCCGCGCGCAGGTCGGCCATCTGGTCGTTGCGTCCCCACGAGCCGCCGAGCAGGCTGCCTTCGAACGACGCGGCCGGCGCCGTATAACGGGTGAATTCGCGTTCGAACAACACCGTGCCGGCTGAGTTGCCTGGCCCATAGAGCACGGTCTGCGGGCCTTTGATCACGGTGACGCGATCGAACAGCTGCGGCGAGATATAGGCAGTGGGCGGATCCATGCGCGACGGGCAGCCACCCCCGATCTGACCGCCGTCGATCAGCAGATTCAGCCGCGATCCGGCCATGCCGCGCAGCACCGGGTCGCCGTTGCTGCCGCCTTTACGGATGCTGGAAAAGCCCGGGATGCTCTTGAGGAAATCCGCGCCGTCGCTGGCGGGCACAGGCTGCCGGGGCGCCTTGGGATTGGTCACCACGGTCAAGGGGCTGGTCTGCATCGGCGCGGTCACGACGACCGGCGGCAGGGTTTCGGTGTCGTCCTCGGCACGCGCATACCGGGGGGCCAGTGCCAGCGTGGCAATAACCGCCATGGCAAGCGGCGCCTGGCGGAGAAGGGTTGGAGCAATACACGATGACGCGCGCGCACTGGCGCGCCCGCAATGGGAAAAGAGGGACATGGCATTCCTTGGAATTCGGCAACGCAGCGCGGCACGGATCACCGTGCGCGCGGGAGATCGGCGTCAGGCGTTGACGAAACCAGGTGGACCACGCGGTGCTGCGGCCAGCGGCGAATGGCGCGAGAACGCAGGTGCTCCACGCCACAAGACGGGGATATAGGTGTTCTGAGGAAGGACGGAAGGCAGCCAGATTGCGCCGCTCAGAACCGGTGTGTGGCTAAGCAGGCTGCAGTAGCCGCAGTGCTCCATGGACGGAACATGCGGGTGCGGAGAGGCCGGATGCCCTGCGTGTTCCACGTGCTCGCCGCACATCATGCCCATGCCGGGCATCGGCCCGGCCGTAGGCAAGGTCTGCGATATCACCGGCGCAACGATGGTGAGCCATATGGCGGCCATGGCCAGCCACGCAACGAACCGTCGTTGTGTGCGCAAACGAATCACTCATTATCCCTGGAGTGCGACGAGCCTCGACCAGCGTAGCGCCGATCGGGCTGCATCATCCCATCGATACATCGCAACAGACACTGCGGCACAGTGCCGCTGGCGTTGCTGGGCCGGTCAGGCGCCGAGCAGCAGCCGATAGGCTGGGCTATCGCTCTCATCCCAGTGCGGATAGCCCAGCGTGCGCAGGAACGACTGGAACATCGCGCGCTCATCCGCGGGTACCTGGATGCCGACCAGGATGCGGCCGTAATCGGCACCGTGGTTGCGGTAGTGGAACAGGCTGATGTTCCAGTCCGGGTGCATATGACCGAGGAAGCGGGTGAGGGCGCCGGGGCGTTCGGGAAATTCGAAGCGGTAGAGCAGTTCGTCGTGCGCCAGCAGCGAGCGGCCGCCGATCATGTGGCGCAGGTGCAGTTTGGCCAGCTCGTCGTCGGTAAGGTCGAGTACGCCGAAGCCTTGCGCGTGGAACGCGGCGGTCAGCGCTTCGCGTTCGCCGCGGCTGTGGATCTGGATGCCGACGAAGATATGCGCCTGCGTGGCATCGCCGATGCGGTAGTTGAATTCGGTGATGGCGCGCTGGCCCAGCGCGGTGCAGAAGCGGCGGAAGCTGCCGCGTTCTTCCGGGATGGTCACAGCGAACACGGCTTCGCGCTGCTCGCCGACTTCGGCGCGCTCGGCGACGAAGCGCAGGCGATCGAAGTTCATGTTGGCGCCGGAAACGATGGCGACCAGGGTTTCATCGCGCAGGCCATGTTCCGCCGCGTAGTGCTTGAGGCCGGCCACAGCCAGTGCGCCGGAGGGTTCCGGCACGCTGCGCGTTTCCTGGAACACATCGCGGATCGCCGCGCAGATGGCATCGGTATCCACTCGCACCATCGCATCCACGTGGCGCTGACACACCGCAAAGGTTTCCGCGCCGACCTGTTTCACCGCGGTGCCGTCGGCGAACAGGCCGACTTCGTCCAGTGCGACGCGTGTGCCGGTTTCCAGGGAACGTGCCATCGCGTCCGAATCGGCCGTTTGCACGCCGATCACCTTGATCTCCGGGCGCAGCGCCTTGACGTATGCCGCCACGCCGGCCAGCAGGCCGCCGCCACCGACCGGAACGAAGATCGCATGCAACGGCCCCGGATGCTGGCGCAGGATTTCCATGCCAACAGTGGCCTGGCCGGCGATCACGTCGGGGTCGTCGAAGGGATGCACAAAGCAGTAGCTGTGCTGCGCTTGCCGTCGTGCCGCTTCGGCCTGCGCGTCGCTATAGGAATCGCCAGCCAGCACCACCTCGACCCAGCGGCCGCCGAAGCGGCGTACCGCGTCGATCTTTACCTGCGGCGCGGTCACCGGCATCACGATCACCGCATGCAGGCCGAGTCTCGCGGCGGCGAGCGCTACGCCCTGCGCATGATTGCCGGCGGAGGCGGCGATCACGCCACGCGCACGCTGCGCCGCGTCGAGACCCACCATCTTGTTGTAAGCACCGCGCAGCTTGAACGAGAACACTGGCTGCTGGTCTTCGCGCTTGAGCAATACGTTCTGGCCCAGGCGAGCGGATAGCAGTGGCGCCGGTTCCAATGGCGATTCACGTGCTACGTCGTAGACACGTGCGGCCAGCGTGCGGCGCAGAAGGTCATGATCCGTGTCGTCGCCGTCTTCCTGTCGTTCGGTGACCGCCGCGTTCACGGCATCGCGTCCACAGCCGGATGGCTGACCTCGATCACGTCAACCAACTTGCGTGTCTGCTTGATGAGCTGATCGACTGACGCGTCGGCACCATGCATGACCAAAGTGAGCTGGGAGACGGCGGGGTCCTGCGTCGCCGCGACCGTCAGCGAGTCGATGTTGTAGCCACGAGCCGAAAACAGGCCGGCGACCCGGACCAGCGCGCCAGCTTCGTTCTGCAACAGGATGGAAAGCGTGTGTTTCATGTCGGTCTCGGGGTTCAAAACATGTCGCTCGCGGGATCATTCGTTTTTGCTGGCGCTTGCCGCGAAGCGATGTGGTCGCCGGTGATCATCTGCGCATAAGTCGCGCCAGGACCGACCATCGGGTACACACCGGCGTCGGGATCGATCATCACTTCCAGGAAGGCCGGGCCGGGATGGGCGAGGAAGGCGGCGATGGTGTGCGCCAGGTCTTCATTGCGCTCCAGCCGCTCGGCCCATTCGAAGCCGTCGGCCTGCGCAGCCTTGATGAAGTCCTTGCGATGCAGGCTCTTGTCGGACGAGGCGAAACGGCCTCGGAAGAACAGCTTCTGCCACTGCCGCACCATGCCGTCGCCGATGTTGTTGAGCACCACCACCTTCACCGGCAGGCCATAAGTGGTGACGGTTTCCAGCTCGCCCAGGTTCATGCGGATGCTGGCGTCGCCGTCGATATCGATCACCATTGCATCGCGCCGCGCGAACTGCGCGCCGATCGCGGCCGGCAACCCGAAACCCATCGTGCCCATCGAGCCGGAGCTGAGCCAATGGCGCGGCTCGCGGAAATCGAAGTACTGCGCCGCCCACATCTGATGCTGGCCCACGCCCGTGCTGATGATGGCGCGGCCCTGCGTGTGACGGTTGATCTCCTGGATCACCGCATAGGGCTGGATCAGCGGACTGGTGCGGTCATAGTCCAACGCATGCGTGCGCTTGAGCGCGGCGATGTGCTGGTGCCACGTTGAGTATTGCTGGGCCAGTCGCTGCCGGTAGCCGTGCTGCTCACCCCAGCGGCGCAGCTGCGCCAGGGTGCGCGAGAGATCGCCAGTATGGTGCCAGTCGACCTTTTTCACCTTGCCGATCTCGGCGGGATCGATGTCGATCTGTGCGATGAACTTCGCGCCGGGTGCGAAACGGTCCGGCACACCAGCGACGCGGTCGTCGAAGCGTGCGCCCAGTGCGAACAGGAAATCGCAGTCATCCACCGCGTAGTTGGCGTACGCCGTGCCGTGCATGCCGAGCATGTGCAGCGCCAGCGGTTCGGTGGTGTCGTAGGCGCCCAGGCCCATCAGGGTGGTGGTGACTGGCAAACCGAAGTCGGCCACGAAGGCACGCAGCTGGTCGGCGGCGCCGGAGGCGATGACGCCACCGCCTGCATAGATCAGCGGCCGGCGCGACTGTGCGAGCGCTTCGAAGAAAGCCGCGCAATCGGCTTCGGCCAAGGTGGCCTGTTCGAGCTTCTGCAACCGCGCACGATAGCCGGGCATGGGTAGCAGGCCTTCGCCGCGAAACTCCAGCGGCGTGTTCTGCACGTCCTTGGGGATGTCCACCACCACCGGGCCAGGGCGACCGCTGCGCGCAATCTCGAACGCGGTGCGCAAGGTGTCTTCCAGCTTTTCGGCATCGGTGACCAGGAACACATGCTTGGCGCAGGCACTCATGATGTTGCTGATCGGCGCTTCCTGGAACGCATCGCTGCCGATGGCCGTCGTCGGCACCTGGCCGCAGATTACCACCATCGGAATCGAATCGGCCATCGAGTCGCGCACCGGCGTAACCATGTTGGTGGCGCCCGGGCCGGAAGTGACGATGGCCACGCCCACCTTGCCCGAAGCACGCGCATAACCGGCCGCCATGAAACCCGCGCCCTGCTCATTGGCCGGCACGATCAGCGGCATCGGTTCGCCGCCGTTCGGCGCGAGGTGCGTGGCGTTGTAGCGGAACACCGCGTCGTACACCGGCAGGATGGCGCCGCCGGAATAGCCGAACAGTACGTCGACGCCTTCGTCGGCGAGCACCTGCACCACGACCTCGGCGCCGCTCATGCGCAGCGCGTTGAGGGGGTGGGTGGCGTCGCTTTCAGAGGCGGCGTCGAGAATGTCCGGCAGAAGCGCATTCATGGTGAAGCGGGTCCTTTGGTGGTGGATCTTTTGCGTTGCTGAAAAATGGAGCGGTGTCGCAAGAGCTTTACCCCTCCCCAACCCTCCCCTGTCCCACGGGACTAGCTGCGCGTCGCAAGCAGGGGAGGGAGCAGGTTGCGCAGGCTCTGAGCTCTTGCCCCTCCCCCTGCTTGCGACGCGCAGCTAGTCCCGTGGGACAGGGGGAGGTTGGGAGGGGGTGAACCTTGCGATGACCTCGCAAGGCTCGCGAGCTCTTACCCCACCTTCTTCAACGGCTCAGCCGCCGGCTTCGCCGCACCCGCCTGCAACCATGGCATGCGCGCGCGCAGCTTCGCGCCAACCTGCTCGATCGGATGCTCGAGGTCCGCCTGCTTGAAGCGCTTGTAGTTCGGCAGGCCGGCTTTGTGCTCGGCGATCCAGTTGCGCGCGAAGGTGCCGTCCTGGATGTCGGTGAGTACGGCCTTCATCCGCTCCTTGGTGCCGGCGTCGATCACGCGCGGGCCGCTCACATAGTCGCCGTACTGCGCGGTCTCGGAGACGAACTCCAGCATGCGGGCAATGCCGCCTTCGTAGAACAGATCCACGATCAGCTTCAGCTCGTGCAGCACTTCGTAATAGGCGATCTCCGGCTGATAACCGGCTTCCACCAGCGTCTCGAAGCCGGCCTGCACCAGCGAGCTGGCGCCGCCGCACAGCACGGCCTGTTCACCGAACAGATCGGTCTCGGTCTCTTCCTTGAAATCGGTCTTGATCAGCAGTGCGCGACCGCCGCCGATGCCGTCGGCATACGCTTTGGCCTTGGCTTCGGCCTGGCCGCTGACGTCCTGGTGCACGGCCCAGATGCATGGCACGCCACGGCCGATTTCATACTCGCGGCGCACCAGCGCGCCCGGGCCCTTTGGCGCGACCAGGATCACGTCGATGTCGGCGCGCGGTTCGATCTGCTTGAAGTGCACGTTGAAGCCATGCGCGAACAGCAGCGCGGCGCCCGGCTTGATGTTCGGTTCGATCGACTCGTGATACAGCGCGGGCTGCACCATGTCAGGCGTGAGCACGGCGACCAGATCAGCGCCGCGCACGGCGTCGGCCGGCTCAGCCACGTTGAAGCCTTCGGCGCGGGCTTTCTCCCACGACGGGCCGCCCTTGCGCAGACCGACCACGACATCGAGGCCGGAGTCGCGCAGGTTGAGAGCGTGGGCGCGGCCCTGGCTGCCATAGCCGAGCACAGCGATGCGGGCTTGGGCCAGCGTGGAATGTGAGGTGGTGCTCATGCGGTGACTCCTTCGGTAGCGGTGACTTGGACGTGTTTGGGTGTGGAGACAGCAGTGTCGGGATGCGTGGTGGCGCCGTCGGAAGCTGAGCCGACCAGGCGCGCGTACTTGGCAAGCGCGCCGGTGGTGACCTTGGGTGCGGGTGGCTTCCAGTGCTGGCGGCGTTCGACCAAGTCGGCGTCGGTTTCGATGTCGCGCAGACCGGCGTCGATGCGGATCAGGTCGCCGTCGCGCAGCAGTGCGATGGGGCCGCCGCGCGCCGCTTCGGGTGCGATGTGGCCCACCATGAAGCCGTGCGTGGCGCCGGAGAAACGGCCGTCGGTGATCAGCGCGACGTCGTCGCCCAGGCCGCGTCCGATCAGTGCGGCGGTGACGCCGAGCATCTCGCGCATGCCGGGGCCGCCGGCCGGGCCCTCGTTGCGGATCACGATCACATCGCCCTTGGCGATGCGTCCGGACTGCACGGCGGCGAAAGCCTGTTCCTCGCTTTCGAACACACGCGCGGTGCCTTCGAAATGGCTGGCGCCCTTGCCGGCCAACTTCAGAATGCAGCCTTCCGGTGCGAGATTGCCGTACAGAATCGAATAGCCACCGCGCGGCTTCAGCGGCTTGCTGACGGGAAGCACGACATCCTGTTGTTCCGCGCGCGGTGCGGCGGCGGCTTCTTCGAACAGGCTGTGGCCGGTGACGGTGGGGGCGTCTTCGAGCATGCCGGCCGCGATCAGTTCCTGCGCCACTCTTGCGCTGCCACCGGCGCCGAACATCTCGACGGCGGTGTAGCGGCCGCCCGGCAGCAGGTCGGCGATCACGGGTGTGTGCTTCGACGCGGGTTCGAAATCTTCCAGCGTCCAGGTTGCGCCGGCTTCGCGGGCAATGGCCAGCAGATGCAGCACCGCATTGGTGGAACCAGCGGTGGCGGCGACCATGCGCGCGGCATTGCGCAGCGAAGTGCGATTGATCAGTGCGCGCGGCGAGCGCTGCTCGCGCAGGCAATCCATCACCAGCTCGCCGCAGCGACGTGCGGCGGCAGCCTTGGCGGGATGCGTGGCGGGAATGTCGTTGAAGCCCATCGGCGACAGGCCCAGCGTGGTCAGCACCATCGCCATGGTGTTGGCGGTGAACTGGCCGCCGCAGGCGCCAGCGCCGGGGCAGGCATCGCGCTCAACAGATGCGAGTTCGGCATCGTCGATCTTGCCCGCGCCATGTGCGCCGACCGCTTCGAACACCTGCTGGATGGTGATCGGATGGTTGTCGTGCGTGCCGTGTGCGATGGTGCCGCCGTAGAGCGCGACCGCCGGAATATCCAGGCGCGCCATCGCCATCGCGGCGGCGGGGATGGTTTTGTCGCAACCGCACAGCACCACCATCGCGTCGAGGCAGTGGCCATCCACGGCCAGCTCGATCGAATCGGTGATCACCTCGCGGCTGATCAGCGAGGCGCGCATGCCCGGCGTGCCCATCGCGATGCCGTCGGTCACGGCAATCGTGTTGAACTCGATCGGCGTGCCGCCCGCCGCGCGAATGCCTTCGGCGACGTGTTCGGCCAGCTCGCGCAGGTTGAGGTTGCATGGGCTGACGTTGGACCAGGTATGCACCACCGCCACTAGCGGCTTGGCGATGGCGGCATCGTCCAGCCCGGTGGCACGCAGCATCGCGCGCGCGGGTGCGCGGTCGGCGCCGGTCTTGATGAGATCACTACGCATGAAGGGTCTCGTTGGCGGAACAGTGGAAGGTGCTCTCCCTGCGTGCAGGGGTTTCGCGGGACAGGGCGCGGGGAGTGGCGGACACCCGGGGCAAGGTGTGCAGCGCCCTCGTTGCCCGCTGCACGCAGGGAGGAGCAGAGGGTGCGAAGGCCGTACGGCCTCCGCGTGGATTCATGGCGGCCTTGCTCAGCCGCATGCGCGCGCTCCAGCGAAGAACGCTTCGGAAGCGGCGGCATGTTCTTCGAACGCGACCAACACGGCATCGCGAACCGCGTCGGTGCCGGCCTGCCCGCCGATGTCGCGGGTGTGCGGACCACGCTCCAGCACATCCGCTACGGCCGCTTCGATGGCGACGGCCTCGTGTTCCAGGCCTAGTGAATGACGCAGCAGCATGGCGACCGACAGGATCGCGCCCACCGGATTTGCCACGCCCTTGCCGGCGATATCCGGCGCGGAACCGTGGATGGGTTCGTACAGGCCGGCCTTGCCTTCGCCCAGCGAGGCGGAAGGCAGCAGACCCAGCGAGCCGGCCAGCGCGGCGGCTTCGTCGGTGAGGATGTCGCCGAACAGGTTCTCGGTGACCACCACGTCGTAGTGCGACGGCTGGGTCAGCAGCAGCATCGCCATCGAGTCGACCAGTTGGTGTTCCAGCTTCACGTCCGGGTACTCGGCGGCGATGCGCTGCACCGTGCTGCGCCACAGGCGCGAGGTTTCCAGCACGTTGGCCTTGTCCACCGAGGTGACCTTGTGGCGACGGCCGCGCGCCAGCTCGAAGGCCCGGCGGGTGACGCGCTCCACTTCGGCGACGGTGTACTTGCACTCGTCGATGGCGGTGTCGGTGGTGCGCGTCTTGGCACCGAAATAGGCGCCGCCAGTCAGTTCGCGCACGAACAGCACGTCGACGTTCTTCAGCTTCTCGTTCTTCAGCGGCGACAGTGCGGCCAGCGCGGGGTGTACCTGCAGAGGACGCAGGTTGGCGTACACGCCGAGCGCGGCGCGCAAGGCGAGCAGGCCTTGCTCAGGACGCACCGGCGCATGCGGATCGGACCACTTCGGTCCGCCCACTGCGCCCAGCAACACGGCATCGGCGCTCTTGCAGGCTTCCAGCGACGCGGCGGGCAGCGGTTCGCCGGTGGCATCGATGGCACAGCCGCCGATCAGGTGTTCCTCGTAGCTGAACTCGTGGCCGAAGTGTTCGGCGACGGCGTCGAGTACGGCTACGGCGGCGGCAGTGACTTCCGGGCCGACACCATCGCCGGGCAGGGTGACGATGCGAGCTTTCATGCGGCGTGCTCCAGTTGCTGTTCGTAGGTGGTGATGGCGTCGGCGTGCTGCAGCAGGTAACCCAGCTGATCGACGCCGTTGAGCAGACAGTGGCGGGCGAAGGCTTCGAGCTTGAACGGCACGTGGCCACCATCCGCCAGCGCGATGAATTGCCCGCGCACGTCGATGGTCAGTTCGAGGCCGGGGTGCGAAAGCAGCCAGTTGTGCTCGGCATCGGAGATCACGATGGCGAGCAGGCCGTTCTTCAGCGCGTTGTTGCGGAAGATGTCCGCGATCTCGCTGCAGATCACCGCCTTGATGCCGTAATCCAGCAGCGCCCACGGCGCGTGCTCACGCGATGAGCCACAGCCGAAATTGCGGCCGGCGACCAGGATCGAGCAACCCTTGGCTTCCGGCTTGTTCAACGGGAACGCCGGGTTGTCGCTGCCATCCGGCTGATAGCGCCAGTCGTGGAAACACAGCTTGCCCAGGCCAGCGCGCTCGGTGGTAGTGAGGAAGCGCGCAGGGATGATGCGGTCGGTGTCGATGTTCTCGTCGGCCAGCACGGCGGTGCGGGAGTGGATGCGGGTGATGGGCTTCATGCGGCACTCCGATGAGCGAAGACGAGATCTGCTCCCTCTCCTGCGTGTAGCAGGGGAGGGTTGGGGAGGGGTGAAGCCCCGCAAGTCATGCGGCGTTTGTCGCAAGGGCTTACCCCCTCCCAACCTCCCCCTGCGAGCAGGGGGAGGAGCTGTCGATGTCGCTGCGTACTCATGCGGCAGCCTCCGTCAAGTACTCACGCGGATCGGCGATCACGCCGGCCAGCGCGGAAGCGGCCGCAGTGGCCGGGCTTGCCAGCACCGTGCGCGCGCCCTTGCCTT
The DNA here is from genome assembly GCF_900114495.1 of Dyella sp. OK004. Lineage (GTDB taxonomy): Bacteria > Pseudomonadota > Gammaproteobacteria > Xanthomonadales > Rhodanobacteraceae > Dyella_D. The sequence continues at coordinate 70,874 of NZ_FOZI01000004.1, forward strand.
GGCGGCCTTCGAAGTTGCGGTTGGAGGTGCTCACCACCAGCTGCCCCGGCTGTGCCAGGTCGCCGTTCATGGCGATGCACATCGAGCAGCCAGGCACGCGCCACTCGGCGCCGGCTTCGGTGAACACCTGATGCAGGCCTTCGCGCTCCGCATCGCGGCGCACCGCTTCGGAGCCTGGTACCACCAGCATGCGCACACCGCTGGCGACGCGGTGGCCGCGCAGGATGTTGGCCGCTTCGCGCAGATCGGAGAGGCGTGAGTTGGTGCAGCTGCCGACAAACACCACATCCACCGGCATGCCTTGCATCGGCTTGCCCGGTTCGCTGTGCATATAGGCAAGTGCGCGGGTCTCCTGCGCTGAGCGCGCGGCCGGCACGGGCTTGTCCATCGCGATCGCCATGCCCGGATGGGTGCCGTAGGTGACGGTGGGTTTGACCTTGCTGGCGTCGATGCGCACTTCGCGGTCGTATGCCGCGCCCGCATCGGTGCGCAGCGCGCGCCACTTCGCCACAGCGGTCTCCCAGGCCTCACCTTGCGGTGCGCGCGGGCGGCCCTTCAGCCAGTTGAACGTGGTGTCGTCTGGCGCGATCAGGCCCGCACGCGCGCCGGCTTCGATCGACATGTTGCACACGGTCATGCGCTCATCCATCGACAACGCCTCGATGGCATCGCCGCGGTATTCGATGACGTAGCCGGTGCCACCGTCCACGCCGATCTCGCCGATGATGTGCAGGATCAGATCCTTGGCGCCGACGCCTTTCGGCAGATGACCGTCTACGTAGATGGCCAGCGTCTTGGGCTTGCGTTGCAGTAGGCACTGCGTCGCCATCACATGACCGACTTCGGTGGTGCCGATGCCGAACGCCAATGCGCCGAATGCACCGTGAGTGGAGGTGTGACTGTCGCCGCAGACGATGGTCATGCCCGGTTGTGTGGCCCCCAGCTCCGGGCCGATCACGTGCACGATGCCGCGATCGTTACTGTCCCAACCGTGCAGCTCCACGCCGAACTCGCGGCAGTTTGCTTCCAGCTGCGCGACCTGCGCTTTCGCCTCGTCGTTGGCGTAGGGGCGTTCGCCATTGGCGGCCGCGGGCAGCGTTGGCGTGGAGTGATCCAGCGTTGCCAGTATGCGATCCGGGCGGCGCAGTTTCAGGCCGCGCTCGCGCAGTTCGGTGAAGGCCTGCGGCGAGGTGACTTCATGCACCAGGTGCAGGTCGATGTAGAGGATTGCCGGGGTATCGGCGGTTTCGGGCGCGACGACGTGCGCATCCCACACTTTCTCGAACAGGGTCTTGGCGCTCATGCGGCCTCCTGCGCCGTAGCGTCGGAATGCACGGGCGTCAACCAACCCCAGCGGTCTTCAGTCGTTCCATCGAACAAACCGAAGAAAGCCTGCTGCAGCGCGCGTGTCACCTGGCCCGGCTTGCCGGTGCCCACTGCCTTGCGATCAACCGAGCGCACGGGCGTGATCTCGGCGGCGGTGCCGGTCATGAATACTTCGTCGGCGCTATACAGCGCTTCGCGCGGCAGGTCGCGCTCTTCGATCTTGATGCCCAGGTCTTCGGCCAGGGTCATCACCGTGTCGCGGGTGATGCCGGCGAGGATACCGGCGCTGGTCGGCGGCGTGAGCAACTTGCCGTTCTTCACCACGAACACGTTCTCGCCGGCACCTTCGCTCAACAGACCGTTGTGGCCCAGCGCGATGCCTTCGGCGTAACCACCGCGACGTGCTTCCAGCCCGATCAGCTGACTGCTCAGGTAATTGCCGCCGGCCTTGGCCCAGCTCGGCACGGTGTTCGGCGCAGGACGCTGCCATGAAGAGACGCATACATCCGCGCCATGCTCGCGCGCGTCGCCGAGATAGGCACCCCATTCCAGCGCCATGATCGCCACGTCCACCGGTGCGCCATCTTTCGGCAGCACGCCCAGGCCGCCCGCGCCGCGGAACACGATCGGGCGCACATAGGCCGAGCCCATGCGGTTTGCGCGGATCACTTCCATGCAGGCGGCGTTGATCTGGTCTTCGGTGTAGCCGATCTCGATCTCGTATACGCGGGCCGACTCGAACAGGCGGCGCGTGTGATCGGCCAGGCGGAAGTAGGCCGGGCCCTGCGGTGTGGCATACACGCGCTCGCCCTCGAACACCGAGGAACCGTAGTGCAGCGCGTGGGTGCTGACGTGGACGGTGGCTTCCGTCCACGGCTTGATGTGGCCGTTGTGCCAAAGAAATGGCGTGGTCATGCGGAGGCTCCTTGGGCTTGCGGGACGGCGACGGCGGCTTGCGGTGCCTGTCGCTCGATACGGTTGACGATCGCGAGCGCGGCCAGCGCGGTCGCTTCGACGATGTCGGTGCTGACAGCATTGCCGCGCCAGTCGCGCGCGGCATGGCGGGCGGTGAGCTGGGCCTGGCCCTGGGCGTCGCCGCCTTCGCTCACCGCGCGTACCTGGAACTGAGTGAGTTCGAGTGCGGTGCCGGTGGCGCGCTGGAACGCGCGCAACACCGCATCGACCGGACCATCGCCGATGGCGGCTTCGCCGATCTCGCGGCCGTCGTCATGGGACAGCTTCACCGAGGCCGACGCGCTGCCGCCGAGATGCGAGGCGGTGTTGAGTTGCACCAGATGCCACGGACCGGCGGCGTCGGGGTCCTGGCCCAGAGCCAACGCTTCCAGATCCTCGTCGTGGATTTCCTGTTTCTTGTCGGCCAGCGTCTTGAAGCGGGCGAACACATCGTCCATCGCGCTGTCGTCCAGCGCGTGGCCCAGTGCCTGCAGGCGTTGACGCAGCGCGTGGCGACCCGAGTGCTTGCCCAGTACCAGTTTGGTCTCGGCAATGCCGACATCTTGCGGGCGCATGATTTCGTAGGTGCCGCGATGCTTAAGCATGCCGTGCTGGTGGATGCCGGATTCATGCGCGAATGCGTTCTCGCCCACGATGGCCTTATTGCGCGGTACTGCCTGGCCGGTGAGCTGTGTCAGCAGGCGCGAGGTGGGATACAACTTGCGGCTGTCGATGCGCGTGCCCACGCCGAAGTGCGGCGCACGCACGCGCAGCGCCATCACGATTTCTTCCAGCGATGCATTGCCGGCGCGTTCGCCGATACCGTTGATGGTGCATTCCACCTGGCGTGCACCGGCGCTTACCGCGGCGAGGCTGTTGGCGACCGCCATGCCCAGGTCGTCATGGCAATGCGTGGAAAACACCACGCGCTCGGCGCCCTTCACGTGCTGGCGCAGGTAGGCGAACAGTTCAGCCATTTCGGCGGGCGTGGTGTAGCCGACGGTGTCCGGCGCGTTGAGTGTGGTGGCGCCGGCGGCGATGGCGGCGCTGAACACTTCCGCCAGATATTCCGGCTCGGTGCGCAGCGCGTCCTCGGCGGAGAATTCGACTTCGTGGCACAGGCCGCGCGCGCGTTCGATGGCGGCGACGGCGGTATCGATCACCTGTGCCTTGCTCATGCCCAGCTTGTGTTCGCGATGCAGCGGGCTGGTGGAGAGAAATACGTGGATGCGTGAGTGGTGTGCCGCTTCCAGTGCACGGCCGGTGGTGTCGATATCGCCGGGCTGACATCGCGCCAGGCCGCAGATGGTGGAGTGGCGCACGATCCTGGCGATCTCTGCCACGGCCGCGAAATCGTCCGGCGATGCCTGCGGAAAACCTGCTTCGATGATGTCCACGCCAAGCGCTTCGAGCGCATGCGCCATGCGCAATTTGGCGCGTCGATCCATCGCAAAACCGGGCGCCTGCTCGCCATCACGCAAGGTGGTGTCGAAGATGCGCACACGCTCGGCAGCTACGTCACTCACGTCGCTGCTCTCGCTGCTGGGTTGATCCTGGGTCTTCATCATTGGCTCCGCTGAGGCGTCGCGGAGGGCAATAAAAAACCCCGCATCCGTTTCCGGGTGCGGGGTTCTTTGGGGTATCTAGGTTAGTTTTGCTTTACCTGGACACAAGCCCTCAGCCCGCACCTCCGTTAGTAATAAGGAGTACGAGTACGAGGGTAAGAAGGAGGTTGCCGCGCAGTCGCAGCAGGCCGTAGAGCGTCGGAGGACGACTCTTTTCGGCGGTGCTGAGGTGGTTGTTGCGCTGCGACATGTGATCGAACGTAACGGCCGTGGAAGGGGCTGTCAACAGTTTCTTGTGAAATAGTTTGAAAAAGTTCGCCCGATCACATTTGGACGTCCAGATGGCTGGATGGAAATGCAGGATGCGGCCTCCGCGCCATCTGAAACCATTCTGTGGCGAATGGAACGTCCGCCTCTCCCGGCTTTCGCTAGTGTTCCAGGTGCTAGCGCGCTCCCTATCTCTGCTCACAGGGAGTATCTATGGGTGGAAGGCCGACTAGACGCCTGACACTGGAAAAGGCGTAGCTACAAAGCCCGCCGCCTGCTCTTCAGGCCATTTCTCTTTGGTTACTTTCTCTTGACTCCGGGCATCCATGCCCTCCGCCCTTCGGGCCAGCTGCGCTGTTCGCACTCGCTCCTGCGGCTGCGTGGGCCAGCAAAGAGAAAGTGACCCGAGCCGCGGCAGCGGTTCGGAAGCCCGCGGCAGGCGAGCCAGGGCACGCAGACGCGACAACCAAGCGATAACGCCACTGGATCCCTGCCTGCGCAGGGATGACGAGTAGGTGGGGATATCGCAAGGGCCGAACCCTCAACACAGTTTCTCCCCTGCAAGCAGGGACGGGAGTTCAGGCTGTGCGTCGCGTTCTAGCCTGGGACTGAAGTAGCCAAAGCTTCAAAGCCTCATCGCTGGCCTCCAGCGGCTCCGCCTGCGCCGACCGATCCAGCATCGCCGCCAGAGCCGGCGGCACCGGCACGGAGCGGCCGATCAACGGCTCGACCACACTTTCGAACTTGGCCGGATGCGCGGTGGCGACCACGGCCCAGTCTTGCCGCTCACTGCGCTGGTCGAGCCGGTGCATGGCGGTTGCGGTGTGCGGGCAGAACACTTCGCCATGCTTGGCAGCGTGGAGTAGCACGGTGTCGCGGATGGTGCTGTCGCTGACGCTGTGTGCGTTGACCAGGGCGCGCAGTTCGTCGTCGTGCGGGAAGGTCCAGTGCAGTCGTTCGAAATTGCTGGGCGCGCCGACATCCATCGCATTGGCCAGGGTGGCGACGGCCGCGCGCGGTGTGTACGGCGCGCCGTCGAAGTAGTCGCTGAGGGTCTCGTTAGCATTGCAAGCCAGTTCGACCTCGCCGATGGGCAGGCCCATCTCGCGCGCCCACAGACAGGCAAGGGCGTTGCCGAGGTTGCCGGTAGGCACGATGAAGTTGAGCGGGCGACCGTGATCGTGGTGCCAGCGCAGCGCGGCGTGCGCGTAGTAGGCCATCTGCGGCAGCAGGCGGCCGAGGCTGATGCTGTTGGCGGAGGACAGCGGGCGTTGCGCTTGCAGCGCGGCGTCGTTGAGCGCGGCCTTCACCATGCGCTGGCAGTCGTCGAAACGGCCGGCCACGCGCAGCGCCTGCACGTTATTGCCGAAGCAACCGAGCTGATGCGCCTGGCGCGGCGAGACCAGGCCATCGGGATAAAGAATCACCACCTGCACGCCGGGTTGCCGGTGGAAGGCGGCGGCTACCGCGGCACCAGTGTCGCCAGAGGTGGCGACCAGGATGGTCAGCGGTGGCTCGCCCGTCTTGCGCAGGCGGCGGAAACAGCTGGCGAGGAAGCGCGCGCCGAAATCCTTGAATGCCGCGCTGGGCCCATGGAACAACTCCAGCATCGATGCGCCGGGATGGGACGGCAGCGGCCGCAGCGGTGCCTCGAAGTTGAACGCCTCCGCGCAGATGGCTGGCAGGACCTCGGCCAGCGGGTGGCCGGCGAAGAACGGCATCAACAGGCGGGTAGCGGTGTCGGCCAGTTTGCCGTGCGGATCGAAGGTGGCCGGATCGAGTCGAGGCAGGGCCTCGGGAACATAGAGTCCGCCATCCGGCGCGAGGCCGGCGGCAATCACCTGATCGATGCGCGCGCCGTCTCGCGCGCCGCGTGTGCTGTGATAAAGCAGGGGTTCGCTCATGCCTTCCTCGTGGCGTCGACTAGCGTGGCGGCGGGGCCGTTGATGGGCGAGACGAGCACATCGCTGTCCAGGCCGGCTTCGGCAAACGCGGCCGACATCGCGGCGGATGCCTTCAGGGCGTCCTCGCGCTGCTCGAACCAGCCGAACACGCTGGGGCCGGCGCCGGAGATGCTGGCGCCGAGTGCGTGGTGATCCATCGCCGCCTGCTTGACGCGGTTGAAGCCGGGAATCAGCGGCGCGCGGCGCGGTTCCACCAGCACATCTTTCAGGCCGTCGCGGACCAGCGCGGCTTCGCCGCGATAGCAGCCGGCCAGCACCAGCGCAAGATTGGCGCTTTGCGCGACGAATTCGCCGAGTTGATAGTCGCCGGCCAAGGCCGCGCGGGCTTTGCGTGTCTCGAGCACCATGTGCGGATGGACCAGCGCGCAATGCCAATGTTCCGGCACCGGCACACGCACCAGGCGATCGCGGGTAGCGAGTACCAGGCCGCCCAGCAGCATCGGGCCCACGTTGTCGCCGTGGCGGCCGCCGCTGGCGACGGCTTCGCCTTCCAGCGCGAAGCCGTAGAGCGATTCGGCGGGTAGCGGGCGTTCCAGCAAGGCGTTGGCGGCGACCAGCGCGGCCACGCAGGAGGCGGCCGAGCCGCCCATGCCGGAGCCGAGCGCTATGCCTTTGTGCAGCACCACTTCGAAACCGTGTCGCAGGCCCAGCGCCTTGCGCAGCGCCATTAGCGCCATGCCGGCGGTGTTCTTCACGGCGTCCATCGGCAGCGCATCGACACAGCCATCAATCGCAGCGATGCGTACTACCGGTTCATCGATTCGGCGCACTTCGGCGCGATCACCAGCGCCCGCCACGCTATGGCCGAGGATGTCGAAGCCGATGCCGACATTGCCGACGCTGGCGGGCGATTCGGCGTGAGCGGAGAGGGCGCGTTGCGGCAAGACAGACATCGATTCCACCAGTTGTGCGTTCATGCGCGCGCCTCCAGCGATTCGGCGATGCGCAGCAAGTCGCCGAACACTCCGGCCGCCGTCACTTCCGGCCCGGCGCCCGGTCCCTGCACCAACAGCGGATTGTCGTGGTAACGACGCGTGGTGAATTGGACCACGTTGTCGGTCAACCGCGTATGGGCGAACGGATGAGATGAGGGCAGTACGGCCAATTTCACGCTGGCGCGGCCGTTGCGGTCGAGGCTGGCGACGTGGCGCAGCACGCCGTTGTGCGCGCGGGCCATCGCCAACTGCGCGGCCATCGGGGCGTCGAGCTCATCGAGCCGCGCCATGAAGTCGTCGACGGAGAGTGCGGCCAGTTCGGCGGGCACCAGGCTTTGTACTTCCACATCGTCCAGCGAAAGCGCCCAGCCGGCCTCGCGAGCGAGGATCACTAGCTTGCGCGCCACGTCCATGCCGGAGAGATCGTCGCGCGGATCCGGTTCGGTATAACCCAGCGCGTGCGCCTCGCGCACCAGCGCGGAGAACGGTTGCTGCCCGTCGTAACGGTTGCACAGCCAGGCCAGCGTGCCAGAGAACATGCCATCCACCGCGAGCAATTCGTCGCCGGTATCGAGCAGGTCGCGCAGCGTCTGCACCACCGGCAGACCCGCGCAGACAGTGGCTTCGTAGCGGAAACGCATGCCGGCGCGACAGGCTGCGCGAATCGCTTCCCAACGCGATAGCGGGCCGCTGCCGGCGAGCTTGTTCGGGGTTACTACATGCACGCCTTCGGCGAGCCAGTCGGCGTAGTGTGAGGCGACGACATCGTTGGCGCTGCAATCGATCAGCAGGGCGTGACGGCTGTCGTCGCCGCGAATATGCGTTGCGAATTGCTGCAGGTCGGTAGGGCGCCAGATCTGCGCGCGGTCGCAGCGGTAATTGAGGTCCGGGTCGTCGCAGTCCAGCCACATGCGCTTGCTGGCGGCGACGCCGCACAGTCTCAGCTCAAGTCCCGCTTCGGACAGACGTCCCTGCGCCGCACGCAGTTGGGTGAGCAGGGCGCTGCCGACACGACCGGGGCCGATCAGACCCACGGCCAGCGTACGGCGGCGTGGAGTGGTCGTCGGCAGCGCACGTTGGAGCAGCGGTTGTTTAGGCGGCTCTTGATGAGCCTTGTCGAGTAGTGGTGCGAGAACGTTCACGGTGGTCTCCTGGTTGGAGCCCCGTCTCGCTGGCGGTTCGGTGTGTGCCGGCCCGCCTCATCGAGGGCGGGGCCGTTGCGTGTGAGAGATTACTCGCGCGCTGACACCCACCCGTGGCCGGTGGTACCGGTACCGGTGGTAATAGTCGTGGCGGAGATAGCTGCAGCGATGACGCCAGCGGACAACGTCATGCTCCCGGTGGAAGCCGGGTGGCGATACATGCGGGCTGGCGCGGATAGCGGCGACATGTGGCTGACCATACGAGCCATGCTGCACCGCAGTCAACAGGTTCATCTGAAACTTTACGAGGGTGGGATGGCCCGGTCCGGGCTGCCTGGAATGGGTTCTGGCGACGGCAGCGAAACGAGGGCGAATTCCGTCCTGTTACTTGCCTAACTTGATGCGGCACCGACACACCTTCCGCCCTGGAGCCCGCCATGCCGATCAAGACGCGCCTTGCCGTTGCCGCCATAACGCTTCTGTTGTCCGCCGTGACGCCGTGGGTAAGCCACGCCGCGCAGACGGATATGCCGGCAGCGGCGCGTGATAGCTCCCGGGATCTGGATTTCCTCCGCGGCAGCCCCTGGCACGTGCACAACCGGCAGTTGCCCAAGCGCCTGGCCGGCTCGCATGACTGGGTGGAGTTCGATGCCACTGACGAATTCATCGCCCTGCCGGGCAACCTCGGCAACGAAGAGCACTACCGCACCGACCACTGGAAGGATTTCGTCAGCGTCGCGTTCCAGCTCTACAACCCGAAGACCCGGCAATGGAACGAGTACTTCGTGGAAAACCGCAGCGCACCCGGCGTGCTGCAGCCGCCGGTTACCGGTGGCTTCACGGGCGATGTCGGCCACTTCGAAGGCCAGGACACCTACGCCGGCAAACCGATCACCGTGCGCACCACCTGGCGGCGGCTCGGGCCGAACCATGTGACCTGGGAGCAGGCGTTCTCGCCGGACGGCGGCAAGTCCTGGGAAACCAACTGGACCATGGACTTCACGCGCTGATCCGTCATGACACCACATCAAGGGCAAACCATGAATCGCTTTGAACGTCTTCTGGCTGGCACGCTGGCCTCGGTCATCACCTGCGCCGCCGCCGCGCAAACCGCGCCCGCGGGCAACGCTGCGGCGCAGGCCGAAAGCGTGAAACACCTGTCCAGCTTCCAGACCATCGAACTGCGCCGCTACACCACTAGCGATGGTGCGCGCGCACGCTTCGCCAAGTACTTCGATACCTATTTCCCGGAGGCCTTCGAACAACTGGGCGCGATGGTGTTCGGGCAATTCCTCGAGCGCGGCAATCCCAATCACTTCACCTGGCTGCGCGGTTACAAGGATCTGTCCGCGCGCCCGGTGGTCTGCGCCGAGTTCTATTACGGTCCGCTATGGAAGGAGCATCGCAGCAAGGTCAACGCCATCCTGCCCGACAGCGACAACGTGATCCTGTTGCAGCCACTGCATCCCGAGCATGGTTTGCTGGTGCTGCCGGCGGTCGATCCCGTAGAGGAGACCAAGGGGGCGCAAGGTGTGGCCGTGATGCAGATCTTCCCGGTGAAGAAGGGCAGCGAGGAAGCTTTCGCGAAGCAGACCGAGGCGGCGTTTGCGCGCTATCGCATCGACGGTGTGCGCGAAGCGGGCGTACTCATTTCGCTCGACGTGCCTAATAACTTTCCGCAATTGCCGATACGCACGGATGGTCCGTGGCTGGTCTGGGTGGGCGTGGTGAAAGACAACGCGACACTCGACGCGAAAGCCGCACCGGCGATGAAAGCCGCCGAGCAAGCGCTCGCCGCCACCGGGCTGCTGCGCGGTGAGATCGAACGCGTGGTGATGGACCCGACACCGCGCTCGCGACTGCGCTGGCTGGAAAGCGGCAACCCGTCGCCGTGAGTTCGTGAGGCTACGAGTGGAAGAGTCCGCGGAGCGGCGGAGCCGTTATTTGCCTGTGCGCCAACGGGGCGGCTCACCTTTCCACCAGCAGATGGCAACCAGAAGTACGGTCCATAACGCGGTGCATACCAGGAAAGCGTTGCGTTGCTGCGGAAGCAGCAGCGCCGCGGATGCGGCCATCACCCCGGCGTAGCCCAGCAGAACCGTCCAGCCTTGCCAGGTCGTCGGTACGCCCCATCCCCATCCGTAGCGCTTGGCGGGGAACCAGTAGCTTGGCTGTCGCGACATGACTTGGCTTCCCTGAAGTGGCAGAACGATGAGCCTGCAAACCGAGCATTGCAGAAAGCTTCTGTTTGGGACTACCCCGACGCCGGAAATCCATATCCATTCACACACGATGGACCAAAGTGATCCGGCTGGGCCGCCTTCTTACGGTGACGCCGGCATAACAAAGCGCAGTGTTGAATGCGCTCACCTGACGGACGGAGGGACGCACATGAAGAAGCGTATCGGCGGTATCGCAACAACGGGTCTGGCCATCGCGCTCGGTCTCGCATGCAGCACCAGTGGTGCGCAGGATCTGGGCAAACTCGGCGGACTGCTTTCCGGCGGCGGCGGCTCGATGAGTTCCGGCAGCATGGGTAATGTGGCTGGCCTGCTGCAGTACTGTGTGAAGAACAATTACCTCGGCGGCGATTCGGGCGCGTCCGGCATCAAGGATCAGCTGCTCGGCAAGCTGGGCGGTGGTTCCTCCGGCTCAAGCGGCAGCAGCGACAAATCGTCGGGCACCAGCGACATGCTGGGTGGCTTGTTGGGCGGCAAGAAAAAGAAAGCCGCCGCGACCAGCGGTGATGCCACCAGCGATCCAGGCTACCTGAGCGGTGCCAAGGGCATCCTGCAGACCGGCAGCGGCAAGAGCATGGATCTGTCCAGCCTCGGTGGTGGTAGCAGTGGCGGCTCGAGCGACCTCAAGTCGCAGCTCACCCACAAGGTCTGCGACACCGTGCTGAAGCAGGGTAAATCCTTCATCGGTATGTAACCGGCAAAGGAGGACAGGGCGGCGCCGCGAGCGACGCCCTGTCCACGACACTCATCGCGACAGATCGATGGCGTAAGTCGCCGTGCCATCGCCATGGTCTTTCACCTGGCGCACGTTCTTGATCCCCGCTGCCTGCGCCACCGCCTGCTTGCCGGCGGCGCCTTTGAACACTACCGGTCCGCGCGTTTTCAGCGGCGCGAAATGCCATGACGTCGCCGGCAAGTCCTTCGCGGTGATGCTGCGGTGGCGTTCGATCCACTTGGCGAGAATCTCGCGCGTGCCATCGGGTGCGCTGAGCACGATGTTGTGGCCGTCGAGGCCAGGGAAGTTGCCGCCGCCGCTGGCGCGGTAGTTGTTGGTGACCACAATGAAGGCCTGCTTCGCGTCCACCGCCTTGCCCTTCCAGCGCAGGCTGGTGATGCGCTCGCCGACCGGTTTGGAGACGTCGATGGTGTAGGCGATATCGCCCTGGATCTGGTCGAAGTTGAAGCCGGGCAGGCGCTCGTTGATCAGCGGCTGTTCCGCGGTCTGCGCCGGATCGATCCGGTTGAAGCGCTCGGCGGATTTCTCCAGCCAGGCTTTGAGCCCGGCGCCGTCGATCTTCACCGCGGCCAGCGTGTTCGGATAGAAGTACAGGTCGGCGGCGCTGCGCAAGCTCAGCGGGCCGGCGGCGACGTCGGTGTAATCGTCCGGGCCGCCGAAGCCGGTACGGAACGCCGCGGCGGAGGCGACTACCGGCACGTTGGCCAGCTCCGGGTGTGCCTTGGGCAGTTCCGTCATCACGTAATCGCGCTGCGCGGCATTCACCGCGGCCAGTGCGGTCATGTTGCCGACGTCGGCGAAGTAACTGCTCATATGCACGCGGCTCTGGCCGATCGGCGTGTTCACGTGCGCGAGGGCGGCCTGGTGCGCCTTCGCTACCAGCGGCGCGATGGCCGGATCGGCGAGCACGCAGTCGTTCTTCTGCGGGCAGATCGGGCGCACTTCGCTATGCGTCTGCAGCTTGTCGATGGCCCACTTGCCGTCCTTGCGGGTCAGCGCCAGCTTGACCACGCCGAGATCTTTGCCGAAGAAACCGCCCATCACCGCTGGCGTGCCGCGCACAAAGCCGCGCTCGGCATCCACTTCCTTCATACCCTTGTAGTGCGGGCCGGGGAATTCGGTGTGCGAGTGGCCGAGCAGCAGTACATCGACGCCCGGCACCACGGCGAGATACCAGCCACCGTTTTCCATTTCGTGGGTATAGGTGTTGGTGTCGAGGCCGCCATGCAGCACGGCCACGATCAGGTCGGGATGCTGCGCCTGCAGTTCCGGCAGGTATTTCTTTGCCGCTTCGATCACGCCGGTGACGGTGACCTTGCCTTCCAGGTTCTGCTTGTCCCACTCCATGATCGGCGGCGGGGTGAAGCCGATGATGCCGACCTTGAGCGGCACGCTCATCTTGCTGCCGTCCGGCGTATAGGCCTCGACGTTCTTCTCCACCACCGCCCACGGTTTGAAGATCGGTGCACCGTCGCGCGCGCTGAATACGTTGGCCAGCACCAGTGGAAAGTGCGGGCCGGCACAGCGGTCGCTGCGGCCGCCATCCACGTTCATGGGCGTGCCGGTGACTTGTGACAGGAAGGACAGGCCGTAGTTGAACTCGTGGTTGCCGGCGGTGCCGCCGTCGTAGCCCAGGGCATCCATGGCGGTGTAGATCGCCAGCTCCTCATCGCAGGCCACCGGCTTCACCTGAGCCTGGTAGTCGGCCAGCACGCTGCCCTGGATGGTGTCGCCGCTATCGAACAGGAAGCTGTTGGGAAACTCCTGCCTGGCGCGGCGGATCAGGGTGGCGGTGCGCTCGTAGCCCAGCGAGCTGTCCGGCTTGAGCTTGTAATAGTCGTAGCTCAGCACGTTGGCGTGGATATCAGTGGTTTCCAGGATCGCCACATCGGCGCGCGCCCCCTCGGGCAGCTTGCCGGGCTTGAAGCTCTGGCTGGCGCAACCGGCCAGCAGTGCGGCGGTAAGGGCGGCGAGGGGTAGCAGGCGAGGCGTCATGGGATTCCCTAAGAACTTGCGAGCCGCTGAAGCTAGCAGATCGTAATGACGGTTCGCGGGAAGAAAACGGGCCAACGCCGGCTGAACCCTTTTCTGGCGCCATTTGGCCGTTACCTCCGGTTCTGTCTGTGACCGTGGCAAGACCGTAAGATGGCGCCCCGATGACACACCGGCCGGACAGGGGGCCTTGCGCAACATGCAGGAAAAACCGTTTCGCGTTACGCGGAACAGCGTCGTGTGGCTGTGTGCCCTGCTTTTCTTCGCCGGTTGCGTGCGCGCCACCGCGGGACAGGAGCCGGTGCTGCAGCAGCAAGGTTTCATATTTGCCCTGATGCTGTGCACCCTTGGGGTGCTGCTGTTCGCCTTTGCCCGCTCAGCCACCGCCATGGTGGTTACCGGCGTGCTGTTTCTCGGCCTCAGCTTTCTGTCCGTGCTCAAGCAGCGCTATCTCGATTCGCCGCTGATGCCCTCGGACTTCGTCTACTACCTGCGTTCCAGCTTGCTGGAGACGCTTGGGCATTACCCGCATCTGTGGGAGCTGACCCTGGGCATCGTGGTAGTGGTGCCGCTGGGCCTGTGGCTGGTGTGGCGCGGCGACCGGCGCTTGTTCTCCACGCTGGCACCGGCGAAGGCGTTCGCCGTGCGCGTGGGTGGTGCTGTGCTGTGCGCGCTGGCGTTCTGGGGGTGTCTGCTGCCGGTGGGGCCGTTCGCTCAGGTGCATGCCAAGGATGTGTGGCAGAAGCTGTCGGACGACGCGCAGCTCACCAACTTCTTCATCAACTTCCGCGACTCCGACGTCTCCCTGCCGGCGATGACCAGCGATACGCTGGCCGAGCAGGAGTGGAGCGCCACCGCGCAGGGCGGCCCCGGTTCGGTGCAGCCGCCGTACCCGGACATCGTGCAGGTGCTGGAAGAAAGCACCTTCGATCCCTCCAATTTCACCGCCTGCAATATCCCGCAGTGCAAGGTGCAGATGTTCAAGCCGGACGAGCACACGCTCTCGCACGGCCCGCTCCGCGTGCACACCTTCGGCGGCGGCACCTGGGTGAGCGAGTTCGCCGTGCTCACCGGCATGCCGCAGGACATCTTCGGCCCCGGCGGCATGTATGCGCCCTATGTGCTGGCGCCGCACGTGCGTGATTCGCTGCCGCAGCAGCTGCAGCGCCTGGGTTATCTGACCATCGCGATCTACCCGACCAACGGCGCCTTCCTCAATGGCCGCAACGCCTACAAGGCCTACGGCTTCGATCATCTCTACGACGCCAAGGAACTGGGGCTGGACGAGTGGGAAGAGACCGATGCGCAGATGTTCGACGCGGCCAAGCGCACCTACGACAAGGTGAAGAAGCCAGGCCAGCCGGTCTTCATGATGATCCTGACCCTGGCTCAGCACGGTCCGCACGATATGGACCCGCTGTCCACGCTGCCAGCGCCGTTCAACCGCGGCCTGATCAAAGGCGTGCCGGAGAAGCAGGCGCTGAACCTCAACACCTATCTATCCAACCTGCACAACTCCGACGTGGCGATGAGCGGGCTGGAGAAGAACTTCCTGGCCCGCAAAGAACCGACGGTGATCGTGCACTTCGGTGACCACCAGCCTTCGTTCGGCGGCCTGATCCGCGACATGCCGCGCACCTGGCCCGCCGCGCTGCAGCCGTACAAGCACTACCTGACCTACTACATGATCAAGAGCAACGTGCCCGGCCGCAGCATGCCGAGCTACCCGATGCTCGACATTGCGCACCTGCCCAACATGGTGCTGCAGGCGGCGGGCCTGCCGGTGGATCCGTATTTCTCCGCCTCCACCGTGCTACGTACGCGCTGCAATGGCCTGTACAGCGACTGCATCGATCAGGATCTGGTGAAGTCCTACCACGCGTGGACTTTCAACCATCTGCACGTCTACGAGGAATAAGCGAGAGCTCTCGTGAGAGGGTGTCGCAAGAGCTTACCCCTCCCCAACCCTCCCCTGCGAGCAGGGGAGGGGGCAGAGTGTCGCGAGCTTTTAGCTCCTCCCCCTGCTTGCAGGGGGAGGTTGGGAGGGGGTAACGCTCTTGCGATCACCCTTCCCGAGCACGAGCTACTTCCGCTCGGGTTTCGCCAGATCGAAATACGTATAGGTCTTGCCGTCGGTCTGCAGCTGCTTGAGCTGCACCACGAAGCTATAGCTGCTGCCCGGTGATGCGCTGCCGTCCACACGCTGCATGCTCAGACCGCTGGCGGATTGTGTGGGACGAAGTTCGGCCGGCTTGAGCTGATAGGCATCAAGCGGACGCGTGAGCGTGCCGCTCAGCGCTTCATGCAGTACGCGGCCTTGCGCCTGCGGCAGCTTCAGGCCGAGCAGGGCCGCGATGGTCGGCGCCACGTCCACATTGCCGCTGGGCAGTGAGTCGCGGAAACCGTTGCGGAAGTTGGGGCCAGCCGCGAGCAACGTGTTGTGCACATCGATCGGGCTGAAGCTGCCGTGCTCGCCACGCTCGCTGGGCAGGTCGGGAAAGACGGTGGAGTACTCGGTGCCGCGGAAACCCTGGATCACCGCATCGGCATCCCAGGCGTAGCTGACGATGATGTCCGGGCCGCGCTTGGCGTTCTCCAGATGCACGTTCTCCGCCGGCAGCGTGCCGGGCAGGTTGCCGTAGCGCTTGGCCACGAATACCGCCGCGACATAGTCGCGCGATTGCAGGAAGCGCACGGCGCGCTTCACCACGTCCGCATTGTGTTCCGGCTGATAGAAGTATTCGGTACCGCCATTGGGCGCGGTGACCAGCGCACCTTTGGGTAGCGTATCCGGCACGACATAGCTTGGCGTGGTGTATGGGCCGGGCTTGCCGCACAGGCGGCCGTCATCATCGAAGTGCGTGGGCATCAGCTGGGTGCCATCGGCGCGGATGCCGCTCATCACCGGCGCGTAGACGCAACCCAGCCCATCAAAGGTGGGAATGTGGCCACGGGTCGTCAGCTCATGCGCCATGCGGATGCCGCCTGAGACGGAATAGCCCCAATCGTTGTCGACGCCGGCCACGCGGCCGTCATTGATCTGGCGCAGCGGAAACAGCTCGCGCGCGCCGGCAATATTGCTGTGGCCATGATCGGACACCACGATGATGTCGGTGTCCTGCGCCATGCCCAGTTCCTGCAGCTTCGCCTGCAGCTGGCCGAGCAGCGCGTCCTGCGCCTGCAGCGCGAGATGGAACTCCGGCGAGCCCACGCCGTAGATGTGCTGGGTGGTATCCGGATTACGCATCCACACCACGCTCAAATCGGGGCGATGCTTGGGCAGCACCTCTTCCAGATACACCTTCATCATCCACGCGTTGGCCGCGGTCGGCGGCGTGTCGCCACCGGCGGTGGCATCGCTGGTGGTGCCGTCCTTGAGCAGCGCGGCCTTGGCGCGGTCGGTGGGGCCGTCGTTATCTTCGCGCAGCGTCAGTTCGCCGTCGGCGTAGGTGTTGGGTGTGGTTTTGGGCAGCGGGTAACCGGCCCTCTGCAGTTCCTGCGCGAAGGACAGCGGAAGTGCGGTCCTCTCATCCAGCAGCAGGCCGACGCGATCCGCATCGCCGTGATTGGGCAGGCGGTAGTTCTGCAGGAAGGCCGCGCCGGACTTGCCGATAGCGGCGGTTTTCAAACCGGCCTTCTGCGCGGCGGCGAACAGCGTGGGCAATTCCAGCAAGCCGTCGCCGTCGCTGGCTTTGTCGATCGCGCGCAGCACGAGGTCGTCCTCGACATAGACCGCGTTGCGGAAATTCACATCCTCGCCGCTGGTGCTGCGCGCCTTCGGCAGCGTCTTCAGTCCCGCCTGCGGCGTGGCCCAGAAACGGTTGCCGTAGAAGCCGATCGGGCCGGGGAAGGCGCCGGTGGCGAAGCTCGACGCATTCGCCATGGTGAAGGTGGGGTAGGTCGAGTGATTGTCCTCGAAGAAACTGCCGCGCTGGCCTAGCGCCAGCAGGTTCGGCGTATCTTCCGCGCTGATCGCGTCAGGGCGCATGCCATCCCACACGAACAGGATCACGCGATGCGGCGCCGCCAGGGCGGGGCTCACGGAAACGGCAGCCAACAGGGCGGCGGCCACGGCTTTCAGAGCGCAGCGATGGAGCGTGGACATCGGGACCTCGGCGGATAGGAATGAATCAAACCGGTCATGCTGGGCGAGGCGTGTTGCAGTTTGGTGTCGGCGCACGATCTGTGCTCACTTGACGCCGGTCGAGGCGGAAACTACCAATGGCCGCTTGGCAGACCTTTCACCCGATGGATCGCCACGGGCGAATCCGTGCGTACCTCACCGAGACGGATACCACGACCATGACGCAGGCAAGCCGCTATCGATATGCATGGCTCTTCATCGGATGCCTGCTGGCCTCCGCGGCACACGCCGCAGAGCCCGTGGCGACTCCGCCCGCAGCGACCCTTCGTGTCGTGGTGGAAGGCAAGCCGGTCGTGTTCGACCGGGCCGCGCTGGCGGCCCTGCCGCACATCAGCGTCACGGCTGCCACGCACGACGAAAAGCCTGCGCTCTGGGCCGGCGTCGGTCTGGACGAACTGCTGCGCTGCGCCGGTGCGCTCGACAAGCCGTTGCGTGGGCGAGGCCTTGCGCGGTTCGTGCGCGTCACGGCCATGGACCACTATCAGGCGGTGTTCGCGCTGGCCGAACTGGACCCATCGATATCACGCACGACAGTGGTATTGGCCGATGTACGCGATGGCCAGCCCCTGACCAGTGATGGCCCGTTCCGATTGGTGGTGCCGAGCGACAAGCGTCCTGCGCGCTGGGTACGCGGCGTCACTACGATCGAGGTGGTGGACGCAGCCACTTCGGGTGGGCCCTGAGGGCCTGTTCAAAGTCGCTGATTGATTCTGTATCGATCTGTTCGCCGCCTTTGCTCGCGGAGGTAAGCCTTTGGTTCGCGGCTTCGTACTTTTGATGTTGGGTTATCGCGACCTGGCCGCTTATGCAGCGGGCATTCCGCCTCGCTGCCGCGAGCCGGGTAACTTTCTCTTTGCTGACCCAAAGAGAAAGTAACCAAAGAGAAATGGCCTGAAGAGCAGGCGGTGTGCTCTGTAGCTACGCCTTTTCCAGTGTCAGGCGTCGAGATGTTTTTCTCCGACATCGAGTACTACTGCTTTGGCCCCTCTCCACAGAGTGGGGAAGAGAAAAAGTGAGAGCACGAGTTTCTCGGTAACGCCATGCTTCCAACGTCTGACACTGGAAGACGCCTAACTACGAAGCACGCCGCGCTCTTCCAGACCATTTCTCTTTGGTTACTTTCTCTTTGGGTCAGCAAAGAGAAAGTGACTCGGGCGCCGGCAGGCGTCCGAAATGCCCGCTGCATAAGCGGCCAGGTCGCGATAGCGCCACGATTAACGCAACCACAAAGGACAACCCAGGCACCTGCTCCATCAAGCAGCGTACTGGACACCGCCGACCCAGGTTTCCCGCACATAAAGGTCGTCATCGAGCACAGCAAAGTCCGCACGCTGCCCGGCAACGATGCGCCCCTGCTCGCGATCCAGCCCCAGCCACGCGGCGGGATAACTGCTCGCCATGCGCGACGCTTCGGCTAGCGGCAACCCAACCATGTTCACCAAATTGCGCACACCGGTCGCCATATCCAACGCGGAGCCCGCGAGCACGCCTTCGTCGCTCTGACAGATGCCGTCGCGGGCGACGATGGTCTGGCCATTGAGTACGTAGCTGGGATCGTCGGAGCCGACCGGCGGCATCGCGTCGGTGACGAGCACGCTCTTGCCGCGCGCCTTGGCGGCGATGGCGATGCGCAGGCTGACCGGATTCACATGGTGGCCGTCGACGATCAGGCCACACCAGCTGTGCGGATCGTCGAGCGCGGCGCCGACCACGCCGGGGTCGCGGCTGCCAAGCGGGGTCATGGCGTTGAACAGGTGGGTGAAGCCACGCACGCCGGCATCGAGTGCGGCGCGGGTGGTGTCGTAGTCGGCGGCGGTGTGGCCGGCCACGACGATCACGCCGGCTTCGGCGAGCTGGCTGATGGTTTCCAGTTCGACGCGCTCGGGGGCCAGGGTCATCATCACCACGCCGCGATGTTTGGCGGCGAGGGCGGCGATGTCGCGGGCGTCCGGTGCGCGGAACAGGTTCATGTCGTGGATCCCCTTGCGCGCGGGCGCGAGGAAGGGGCCTTCCAGGTGGATGCCGAGGATGCCCGGCACGCCTTCGGCCATGGCCGCATCTACGGCGGCGAGCGCGGCGTACATCACGTCGGCGGTATCGGTGATCAGTGTCGGCAGCAGGCCGGTGGTACCGAACTTGCGATGCGCGGCCGCGATGCCGCGCAGTGTGTCGACGGTGGGTGCGGCGTTGAACAGCAGGCCGCCGCCACCGTTGACCTGCACATCGATAAAGCCAGGCAACAGCAGTTTGCCTTGCAGGTCGTGCTGCTGTGCCGTGGTGACGCGCTTGTCGGCGGCAAGGGCGACGGCTTCGATGCGCTCGCCGCGCACCAGTACCGCCAGGTCGTCCTGCACACCGTGATCGGTGAGGACGCGACCGTTGACCAGGGCAAGCGAGGGCTGTTCGGCATTCATCACATGGTCTCCGTCACCTTGCGCAGATGCGGCGGCACGTCCGGGTCGTAGCCGCGCGCGAGCGCGAGCGCACTGGCGGCGCGATAGAAACTCTGCACGGCGAGCAGTGGCGTCACGATCGGATCGATGCCCGCCGGCAGCGGCAACGTGTCGGGCACGTCGACGCCCGGCGCGGCCACGAACACGCGGGCGCCGCGCGCGCGGAACTCGTTGGCGACGGCGATGGTGTTGTCGAGCGTGCCGTCGTCCTGGGCGAAGAACAGCACCGGGAAACCGTCACCGACCAGCGCCATCGGGCCGTGCTTTACTTCCGCGGCGCTGAATGCCTCGGCATGCAGGCCGCAGGTTTCCTTGAGCTTGAGTGCGACTTCCAGCGCGGCACCGAAGCCGTAGCCACGGCCCACCACGAACAGATTTTGCGTGTCGTAAAGGCCATCGACCAGCGCGCTCCAATCGCCGCCCCAACTCTTGCGCAGGTCGGCTGGCAGGCGCGCGACGGTGGCGTGCAGCGAGGCATCGTCGCTCCAGTGCGCGGTGAGCTGCAGGATCGCGGCGAGGGTGGCGAGGTAACTCTTGGTCGCGGCCACGCTCATTTCCGGGCCGGCTTTCAGCGGGATCACCGTATCGGCCAGCGCGGCCAGCGGCGAGTCCTCCACATTGACCATCGCCAGCACCAGCGCGCCTGCGTCTTTCGCGGCCTGTGCGCTGCGCAGCAGATCGGGGCTCTTGCCCGACTGCGAGATGGCGATGAACAGCGCGCCGTCGAGCTTGAGGTCGGCGTCGTAGATCGACGAGATCGATGGCGAGGCCGACGCGGTGATCAGGCCCAGCCGAGTCTCGAACACGTACTTGGCATAAGCCGCCGCATGATCGGAACTGCCGCGCGCACAAGTGACGATGAATCGCGGCGGGTTGGCGCGCAGCCGTTCGCCGAGCGCTTTCAGCACGGCGTCGTTGTCGCGGAGCTGGCGCTCGACGACGTCGGCGGTCTCGTGGGCCTCGCGGAACATCAGGGTGTCACTGGCTTGCTTCATATGTAGCGTTCTCGATGCATGCGTGCCGCGGGGCGTGTGCCCTCAAGTTTTGCGCGGCGGAGTGTTGTTCTGCGGTGGGGCGGTAGAACCGCGCACCACCAGTTCGGGGATAAAACATTCATTGGACGGCGCACCGTTCGGCTCGCTGCCCTCGCGCTGCAGGTCGGCCATTAGATGCAGCGCGGCATGGCGGCCGATCTCGCTGGTCGACTGGCGGGCGGTGGTCAGCGCCGGCCACGCCTGCTTGGAGAACGGGCTGTCCTCGAAGCCGGCAATGGAAAGATCCCACGGCACATCCAGTCCGCTGGAGCGCGCCGCGGCTAGCACGCCGGCCGCGATTTCGTCGTTGCTGCCGAAGATCGCGGTGGGCGGATCCTTCAGTGCGAGCAATTTGCGCGCGCCGCGGAAACCGTCGTCGAACGCGTAGCGGCCCGGCAGCACCAGCTTCTTGTCGAGCGCAATGCCGTAATCCTTCAGCGCATTGGCATAACCCTGATAGCGCTCAGGACTCGAACGGTGATGCGGTTCGCCCCACAGGAAACCAATGCGCTTGTGGCCGAGCTGGATCAGATGTTCGGTGATCGCATAGGCCGCGCTGCGGTCATCCACGTAGACGCAGGGCGAGCCGTCATGTGGATCCTCGCGCGAAGAAATGATGCGCACGAAGCTGATGCCTTCCTTCATCAGCGTAGCCACCAGATCCGCCTGTTCCGACATCGGCGGCGCCAGCACCAGGCCAGCGAGACGGTTGCGCTCCACCAGCGAGCACAGCTCGTTGGCGAGGCCGGGCGACGTGGCGTCGCAAGGGTGGATCTGCAAACCGAAGCCACGCTCGCGGCATGCCGACAGCACACCGTCTTGCATGCTGATCACGTAATGCGCGTTCGGGTTGTCGTAGACCAGGCCGATGGCGTAGGCGTGCGTGCTGCGCAGGCCGCGCGCGGAGGGGTTGGGCTGGTAGCCCAGTGCCTCAATCGCACGCTCCACTTTTTCGCGCGTGTCGGTACGCACCGAGGCTTCCCGGTTGATCACGCGGGAGACCGTTTTCAGCGAGACGCCGGACGACTTGGCGACGTCCTTGATGGTGGGGTTGCGCAACGCGGGAAACTCCGGAGAAACGGTAGGCCATCGTAGCCCAGCGGATCGGGCGGGTGGTTGCGGGGCCATGACGCGGGGCCATAACGATCAGGCCCCGCCAAAGCCCCTATCAATGAGCGTGCTGGCCCACCCGATGGCCGCGCAGTCCGTAGAAAAGGATGTACAGGTAACAAGGAATCATCAGCGCCATGAAGACCAGCTGGAAATCGAAGTACTGCTTCAGGTGCACGAAGGCTTGCGGAATCAGCGCGCCGCCGGCGATGCCCATGATCAGCAAGGCCGAACCCGCTTCGGTGTGACGGCCCAGGCCCTTGATCGCGAGCGGGAAG
The DNA here is from genome assembly GCF_900114495.1 of Dyella sp. OK004. GTDB lineage: Bacteria > Pseudomonadota > Gammaproteobacteria > Xanthomonadales > Rhodanobacteraceae > Dyella_D. Next base: position 93,014 of record NZ_FOZI01000004.1, read on the forward strand.
ATCGCCGGCCACATCATCGCGTTGGCGAAACCGAGTGCCGCCACAAAAGCCACCGAGGCATAGCCGTGGGTGACGTAGGCGCCGAGCGTAAACAGCACGCCGAGCACCGCCGACACCGCCAGGTAGGCCTGCTGCGAAATCACTTTGGGGATCAGCACCAGCCCGGCCACGTAGCCGGCGAGCATGGCGATCAGCGTGTAGGAGGTGAAATGCTTGGTCGCGTCTAGCGGTAGGTCGAAGCCGCGGCCGTAGGTGCCGATCGCATCGCCCGCCATCACCTCGACCCCGACGTAGACGAACAGGCAGACCACGCCCAGCCACAGGTGAGGAAAGCTGAAGATGCTGCCGTCGCCATGGCCGATCTCGGCTTCTGCATTGGCGCCGGAGGGCTTCACTTCTGGCAGCGCCGAGCGAACCACCCACACCGCCAGCAGCACCAGCAGGCCGGCCATGACCATGTACGGCATATGCACCTTGGCGGCGAAGGTATTGAGCAGCGCATCGCGCGCTTCGGCGCTCGGTGCTGCTTTCACTTGCTGGTCGAAGGTGTCGATGCCGTTGAGCACCAGCCAACCGAACACCACTGGTGCCAGCGCACCGGCCACCTTGTTGCAGATACCCATGAAAGCGATGCGCTGCGCCGCGCTGTCGATCGGGCCAAGAATACTGATGTATGGATTGGAGGCGGTCTGCAGCAGCGAAAGGCCGGCGCCGATCACGAACAGCCCGGTGAGCGCACCCGGATACACGCGCATGGTCACGAACTGCCCGAACAGCACCGCACCCAGCGCCATCACAAACAGCCCGAGCGCCATGCCTTTCTTCATGCCAGTGCGGCGCAGTACCCAGGACGAGGGCAGGGCCAGGAAGAAGTAGGAGAGATAGAACGCCATCGGCACTAGGAAGGCGTTGACGTCATCCAGGTCGAAAGCCAGCTTGACGAAGGTGATCAGCGGCCCGTTGAGCCAGGTGACAAAACCGAAAATGAAAAACAGCACGCCGATGATCAGCATCGGCAGCATGCTGCTCGACGTTGGCGTCTCGCCGGCGGCAAGCGTTGTGGACGACATACCTAACTCCCCGAGTGTTCTTGTGGGCTGCCCCGAAGTGGCCATTCTGGCGCTGTTTTCGTGGTGCCTGTTGCCGACGAACGGCCCGCTGGCCGCGTCGCCCCCGGATCGATTTATCCGCGCTAACTAGCAACGTTGTCAATTGCCATGACCCATTGGACATTCCGGGACCCATGCCTTTCGACACGGTCCGGCCCATCCTGTGGGTACCCGTGGCGCAGCGCGGCAAACCCGCATTGAAGCTGGCAAAAACCGTGCTAACCGGCTTTCCAGCGGGCTTTGACGAGGTTTTCACAAACGCAGCTTCTTGCCCTCTAGGGAGGGTTTGCTGCGCTGCGAAAAGTCCGGGCAGCGACTAGGAAATTTGACCAGTTGACAACGTTGTCATCCGTTACCAGACTCCGGCCGAAATCGGGGGCTGTTTGACAACAGCATGACGTCCGCATGACGGCGTCCACATTGAGAGGGGAGAGGTTGTGGCGGAACTGGCCAACCACGGCAGCGTGCAGAAGGGCGCATTAGAGCCTTTCCTGGCGGCGGACGTCGGCGGCACCCACGCGCGCATCGGGCTGGTAAGCCAGCACCCGGACGGCGCGCGCCCGGTCACGGTGCTGCAGTACCACCGCTATGCCTGCGCGGAATGGCCCAGCCTCACTGCGGTCCTCAAGGATTTCGTCAGCCAGCTCGGCAACGCGGTGCATGTGGATCGCTGCGCCGTCGCCAGCGCCGGCTATGTGCTGGGCGACGCTATCGTCAACGACAACCTGCCCTGGCCGGTGTCGATCCGCGATATTCGCGACAGCCTCGGCATCCATCAGCTGGCGGTGATCAACGACTTCGAAGCGGTGGCTTATGCCACCCAGTTCCTGGCCCAGGCTGACACCGCGCCGGTGATCGAGGCCGAAGGCCCGGCCGCGAACGGTCCGGTGCTGGTGATGGGGCCGGGTACTGGCCTGGGTTCGGCGGTGCTGTTGCCGGGCAAGCCGCACGCCACCGTGCTGGCCACCGAAGCGGGCCAGATCGCACTGTCGCCCGGCAACGAGCGCGAGATCGCGATCCTGCGCGAGCTGGCGAAAGAGCGTGCCTATGTGTCTTTCGAGCACGCGCTGTCTGGCCCGGGTCTGCTCAATCTCTATCGCGCCATCAGCACCCTGCGCGGTAGCGCGGCAACGCTGGCGCGTCCGAGCGATGTGACGCGCGCCGCGCTGGAGCGCAGCGACGAGGCCGCGGTCGAGGCGCTCGAGGTGTTCTGCGGTCTGCTCGGCAGTTTCGTCGGCGATCTCACTTTGCTGTACGGCGCGCGCGGCGGCGTGTTTCTCGCCGGCGGCATCCTGCCGCAGATCCGCGACGTGCTGATCACCAGTTCGTTCAAACAGCGCTTTTTCAACAAGGGGGTGATGCGTGCCTTCTTGCAGCAGGTTCCCGTTCGCCTGATGGAGCACGGCCAGCTCGGCGTGATCGGCGCGGCCGGCATGTATCTGGACGGGTACAGCACCCCGCCGGGAGACAGCACCACGCAGTAGTCATCGATGGACTCAGCAGCATCCAGGAGCAGGGCCCCCGCCCCGCCAGTCACGCCGCCATGGATCCCCCACGAGGTTCCCCGGCGGTCAAGCCTTTTGAGGGAGTAAGCACATGTCACATCGCAGAACTTTGCTCGCCGCGAGCATCATCGCCAGCCTCTGTATGGTCGGGGCGGTGCATGCACAGGACAGCACACAGAACACCAAGCCGAAGAGCGCGGAAGAGGCCAAGGCCACCGAGCTGCAGGCCGTCACCGTCACCGGCATCCGCGCCAGCTTGCAGCAGTCGCTCGACACCAAGCGCAACGCCGACGCCGTGATCGAAGCGGTTACCGCTGAAGACATCGGCAAGTTCCCCAACACCAATGTCGCGGAAGCCATGGCCCTGATCCCGGGCGTGACCATCGACCGCCAGTTCGGCCAGGGCGACCGCGTCAGCATCGACGGCACCGATCCCAGCCTCAACCTGACCTTCCTCAACGGCCAGCCGATTTCGCAGACCCCGTGGCAGTACGGAGCACAGCCGAACCGCGGCTTCGACTTCACCATGCTGGCGCCGGAAGTGGTCGGCCGCCTCGAGGTGTACAAGAGCCCCGAAGCCCGCCTGCCGGAAGGCAGCCTGGGCGGCACCATTTTGCTGCACACCTTGCAGCCGCTCGACCTGCCGGCCAACACGCTGCGCGGTTCGTTCGGCATTAACTACAACGATCAGGCCAGCAAGCAGCGTCCGTCCGCCTCGGTGCTGTACAGCTGGAGAAATGATGCCAAGACCTTCGGCATCATCGCTTCGGCGCAGCACTTCGAAGAGAAGATCGACCGTCAAGGCATCGAGATCTTCGGCTATCACCCGGTCTCCGACTACGCCAGCAGCCCCGCGGTTGCCGCCGGCATCGCCAACGGTTCGCTCAACCCGAACGCGAAGGTGCCGGACGAAATCAACTCGGCCTACTTCCAGCAGACCCGCAAGCGCGACACCGTCACGCTGGGCGCACAGTTCAAGCCGAACGAGCATTGGGACATCGATTTCAACAGCCTGTTCGTTCGCGAGAACTTCAACAACTGGAATCAGTCGCTGTATCCGTTCACGCACGCCACGCCGGGACAGATCACCAGCTTCAACCAGGGCGGCAACGGCATCGTGACCGGCGGCCACGTCTGCGGCAAAACCGACGACCCGACCTGCCCGGACATCGCGCAGGGCACCTTCGACAGCAACATCCGCAAGTCGGTGGTGAAGACCACGGCGTTCGATCTCAAGTCCACCTACCACGGTGACGGCTGGAGCATCGGCGGCGCGGCTGGCTACAGCAAGGCAGACAACAACGACATGTCGCAGGTGGCAATGGAGCCGGTGTACGGCGGCGGCTACACCTGGGATATCCGCAAGGGCTTCTCGTTCGACAGCCCGGCGGCGGCCCGCAATCCGGCTAACTGGCACATGGGCGACACCCCGGGACTCGGCGGCTGGCCGGGCAACTATGGTGTGTTCAAGGCCAGCGCGAAGGATGAGTACGCGCAGCTCGACTTCACCAAGGACTTCGACGGCTTCGTCAACACCTTGCTCATCGGTGCGCGCTACAACCGCCACGAAGAGAGCATGGAGCAGCACGTCTACGGCCCCAACGGAACCATCTCGCTGGCCAACCTCGGCACCCTGGGCTACACCAATACGCTCAGCGACTTCTCCGGCATGATGGATGGCGCCAAGAACCACGTGCAGCCCGATCCGGCCAAGGAATGGGCGTGGGTGCGTGCCACCAACGGCGGCAACAACGATCCGGGTTCGTTCGTCAACGGCACCTGGAAGATCGTCGAGAAGACCACCGCGGCCTATGCGCAGATCGACTTCGGCTCGGGTCCGTTCCGCGGCAACCTCGGCGGCCGTTACGTGCACACCGTTGACGACGCCAGCGGCTACAACTACAGCGGCGTGCCGATTTACCCGCCGCCGTCCAGCTGGTACCAGACGGTTTCGACCACGCACAACGATTTCCTGCCGTCGCTGAATCTGTCGTATGACGTGACTGACTCCATCGTGCTGCGTTTCGCCGCTGCCAAGGTGATCTCCCGCGCGCCGTACAACATGCAGGTAAACAATCTGTTCCTCAACGACTCGGTGCTGACCGGCTCGGGCGGCAACGCCAAGCTCAATCCGTACAAGTCGAACAACTACTCGGTGTCCGCGGAGTGGTACTTCGCGCCGCAGTCGGTGCTGGCCTTGACCGGTTTCTACAAGGACATCAGCAACTACATCTTCATCAACTCCGCGATCGAGCAGCACTACAACTCGGCCAAGGACAACGATCCGGCCACCTTCGCCAAGCAGGTCACGCAGGGTCTGTGCACGGCCGACGGTTTCTGCGGCTACTCGGTGAGCCGTCCGCGCGACACCGGTGCGGGCAAGGTGAAGGGTTTCAGCGTGAGCTATCAGCAGCCGCTGTTCGACACCGGTTTCGGCCTGGTGGCCAACTACACCTATGCCGACGCCACGCTCGCCAGCGGCGGCGCGCTGCCGTACAGCTCGAAGAACTCGTACTCGCTGAGTCCGTACTACGAGAAGGGTCCGTTCAGCGCACGCCTCACTTACAACTGGCGCAGCAGCTACCTCGCCGGTGGCTACATCGCCGGCGCGCCGCCGGCCACCACTGGCAGCTACAAGGATCTGGGTGGATCGCTCGGCTACAAGCTGACCGACAACATTTCGTTGTCGCTGGACGCAATGAATCTGCTCAATTCCAAGTACACCCAGTACCTGGGGACCAAGGATCTGCCGGTTGCCGAATACACGACGGGCCGCCGCTACATGGCCACCGTCCACGTGAATCTGTAAGCGCAGGTACTGAAAAACGCGCGAGGCCAGGGACGGCCTTGCGTGATTCGAGAGGGGGCGGGCGGTAAGGCTTCCGACGAGTCTGGAGCGGTTGCACGGAAGGTTCGGCTAGGCATCACCGCGTTCCGTCGTGTGTCCTTGGGAGGGGAGCGGCGGACATGCAAAAACCCGTCATCGGAGATCGAAGGCGGGCGGCAATACGGTCAGAGCAAGACAGGCAGGACGCCCAACCATCCGCCATTCCAACGCGCCTCTGAGGGGGGGACACCATGTCGTATCGCAGATCGCTACTCGCAGCCAGCATCATCGCCAGCTTCTGTATCACCGGCACGGCCTACGGCCAGGACGCCGGCACTACCAGCACCACGCAGCAGACCAAGGCGGATCGCGCCAAGGCCAAAGAACTGGGTCAGGTCACCGTCGTCGGCATCCGCGACAGCGAAGCCGAATCGCTGAACCTGAAGAAAGAAGCCAACTCACACGTTGAAGTGATCACTGCCGAAGACATCGGCAAGCTGCCCGCCAAGAACGTCGCCGACACCTTGCAGCGTCTGCCGGGCGTCAACATCAGCTCGTCCAGCGCTACCGAAGGCGGTTTCGACGAAAGCGACCGCGTGAGTCTGCGCGGCACCAACCCCAGCATGACGCAGACCCTGGTCAACGGTCACACCGTGGGCACCGGCGACTGGTTCGTGCTGAGCCAGGTGCAGACCGTGGGCCGCAGCGTGAGCTACAGCCTGTTGCCGTCGGAAATCGTGAGCGAAGTGGTCGTGCACAAATCGTCCGAGGCCAAGCTGCAGGAAGGCGGCAGCGCCGGCACGGTCGACATCATCACGCGCAAGCCGCTGGAGTTCGCCAAGCCGATCACCGCGGAAGCCTCGATCGGTGGCGTTTACGCCGACCTGCCGGGCGATACCAAGCCGCAGTTCAGCGGCATGTTCAACTGGAAAAACAACGACAACACCTTCGGCGCGATGGTGCAGGCCTTCTATGAGAAGCGCAGCCTGCAGCGCAACGGCCAGGAAATTGTCGGTGGTTATAACCAGATCGGTGCCAAGGATCCCATCGCCGTCGCTCATCCCGATCTGGCGGGCGTCTACTACCCGAACGAAACCGGCCAGACGTTCTTCACCCAGACGCGTGAGCGCAAGGGTGGCACGATCGATCTGCAGTGGAAGCCACTCGACAACCTGACCCTGAACCTCAGCAGCTTCTACTCCAAGCTCAAGGCCGACAACTACAACCGCAACTACATGATGTGGGCGAGCCAGTTTGTGCCGAGCGGCGCAGGCCTGCAGCCGGGCTACACGGTATCGGGCAACGTGCTCAAGAATGCGACCTTTGCCAAGCCCGGCCCGACCGACATGTGCGGCGCGAACCTGTGCAGTGCCACGGCTTACGGTGTGTACGACCAGATCTCGCGTCCGAAGGCCTCCTCATCGTCTGCCTACACCACGCTGGACGCCGAATGGCGCGCCACCGACCACCTGACCTTCACCGGCCAGGTCGGCACGACGCAAGGCAAGGGCGATAGCCCGACTCAGGACGTGAGCGAACTCGGTTTCGGCGCTGGCGCCGGCGCCAATTGGGCCATGCGTGGCACAGGCAACCCGATCAACTGGGGCATGGGCGGTGACAACAGTTCGCCATCCGGCATCATTCCTTCCGCTGGCTGGATCTTCGGTGGACAGGACATCCACGTGAAGGACAAGGAGAACTTCTTCCAGAGTGACGGTTCGCTTGCCTTCGACGACTCCAAATTCTTCCTGTCCTCGCTGGACTTCGGCGTCCGCTACTCCGATCACACGCGCGAAAACAAGAGCGAAATCGCGCAGGGTCCGACCGGCGACTGGCAGAATCCCGCTAACTACCCGCAGTCGTTCCAGCATTACCCCAGCGGCTTCAACAGCGATCTGGGCGTCAATGCTCCGAGCCCCGTTTGGTTCTATAGCCCGGGCGCGCTGGCTGCGTTCGATGCCAAGTACGCCAACCGTAATCCGGTGACGCGCTTCTACTGGCAGGATCTCTACAAGGTCAACGAGAAGGACGCGGCGGCCTACCTGCAGGCCAACTTCTCGGGCGATCGCTGGAGTGGCAACTTCGGTATCCGCTACGTCGACACCAAGGAAGACATCACCTACAACACTCCGGCGGTATCCCAGTACACCACCGCAGGTCCGATCACGGGCTCGGCGTTCGGTGACTACTACAAGAACACCTATAAGCACAGCTATGACCGGTTCCTGCCTAGCCTCAACTTCAAGTTCAACCTGACTGACGATCTGCTGGCACGTTTCGCCGCCTCGCAGACCATGACCCGCCCGGATTACTCAGCGCTGGCCGGTTCGTTCTCGCTGGACGATCTGACTCACACCGGCAGCGGCGGTAACCCGCAGTTGAAGCCGCTGATCGCGACCAACTTCGACGCAGGCCTGGAGTGGTATTTCGCTCCGCGTGGCCTGGTGTCTGCCGGCGTGTACAACATGCAGCTCAGCGACTATGTGACCTTCGGCAACAAGAACATCCTGTTCAAGGACCAGCAGGCCAGCAGCCAGCAGGGACACGATGTCTTCTCCAACTACCAGGTCAGCGTGCCGACCAACACCAATGGCAACGTCAAGGGTGTGGAGCTGAACTACATCCAGCCGATCGGCGATAACTTCGGTGTGCAGACGAACTACACCTATGCCAGCGGTCACGCCGATGGTGGCAAGCCGCTGCAAGGTACCTCGAAGAACACCTACAACATCTCGGGCTACTTCGAGAACCAGTTGTTCAATGCGCGTCTGAGCTACACCTACCGCTCGTCGTTCTTTGACGGTGTGAACCGTACCGATATTTTCTACCAGGCAGGTATTGGCAACCTCGCATTCTCGCTGGGCTACAACATCAACGAGTGGATGGCGGTCTCGTTCGACGCCATGAACCTCAATAATCCGAAGCTCAAGTACTACACGGTCAATCCGGCGTATGGCCGCCAGCCGTCGGCGTTCTACGTCAATGGCCGCCAGTACTACGTGAATCTGCGTTTCAAGCTGTAAGTGGCAAACTGAGCAACAAACCTCCCCAATTGGGCCCGGACTTTGTCCGGGCCCCTCTTTAAGATGGGGCGGTGATTCGATCAAAGGAAGGATGTCCGGTGATGCTTGTAACCCGTTTCAGCAGAACGCTACTGCTCGCCGCTTTGGCACTCCTCTCCACTACGGCCCTTGCGGCCGGCGACGGCGCCACATCGGCGCCGTTATCACTTATCCCGATGCCGGCGAAGCTATCGCAGTCGCCGGGATCGCTGACCATCGATGCCGACACCGTCATCGTGGTCGACCGCAACGACGCGGCAACCAAAAGTATCGCGACCTATCTGGCAACGCAGCTCAAGCAGAGCCGCGGCCTCGATCTGCGCGTTACCGACAGCGCGGGCACGGCGAAGGCCATCGTGCTCAAGCGCGACGCCAAGGCCAGCTCGCCGGCCGAAGGTTACATACTCGACGTGGATGCCCAGGGTGTACGCATTCGTGCGCGCGATGACGCGGGGCTGTTCCACGGCGCCGTCACGCTGTGGCAGCTGCTGACACAGAACGAAATGCACGGGCCGGTCGAACTGACTGCCGTGCATATCGAAGATGCGCCGCGTTTCAGCTGGCGCGGTTTGATGCTGGATTCTGCGCGCCACTTCCAGAGCACCGACGAGATCCGCGTGTTGCTCGATCAGATGGCGCTGCACAAACTCAACGTGCTGCACTGGCATTTGACCGACGACCAGGGCTGGCGCATCGAGATCAAGCGCTACCCCGAACTGACCCGCATCGGTGCGTGGCGCACGCCGCCCGATGCCAGTCGCGACAGCGAGCCGGCGCGTTACGGTGGCTTCTATACGCAGGACGATATCCGCGCCATCGTGGCCTATGCCGCCGAGCGCCACATCACAGTAGTACCCGAGCTGGACATGCCAGGCCATGCGCAGGCTGCTGTGGCGGCGTATCCGGAGCTGGGCGTTACCGGCAAGCGTCCGCCGGTCTCGCCGGACTGGGGCGTGAATACCTATCTCTACAACGTCGACGATGCCACCTTCACTTTCATTGACCATGTGCTCGATGAAGTGATGACGCTGTTCCCGTCGCGCTATATCCATCTCGGTGGCGACGAGGCGGTGAAAGATCAGTGGCAGGCTTCGCCCGCGGTGCAGGCAAAGATGCGCGCGCTGGGGTTGAAGGACGAGGATGCGTTGCAAGGCTGGTTCATCGCCCGTGTTGGCCGCTATCTGCAGGCCCATGGCCGGCGCCTGATCGGCTGGGATGAAATCCTTGAGGGCGGCGTGCCGTCAAGCGCCACCGTAATGTCGTGGCGCGGCATCAAGGGTGCCGTCGAGGCGGCGAAGAAAGGACATGATGTGGTGTCTTCACCGGCACCCGATCTGTACTTCGATCAGCTGCAGAGTGACCGTGCCGACGAAACCACCGGCCGCACTCCGGTGCGCGACCTTGCCAGCATCTATGCCTTCGAGCCGGTACCAAAGGAACTCTCAGCGGCACAGGCCGCGCACGTCCTCGGCGCGCAGGCCAATGTATGGACCGAGCACATGCCGAGCGCGGCACATATGCAGCATGCCGTGTTCCCGCGTCTGGATGCGTTGTCGGAAGTGCAGTGGTCGCCGGCATCCGCACGTGACTGGTCCGGTTTCCTTGCGCGTATGCCGGCGCAGCTGGCGCGTTACCGTGCGCAAGGCGTGGCTTATGCCGATAGCGCGTTTGCGCCCTCCATCGAGGTGGGCCGCAACGCCGCGCTCGTCAGCGGCAAGACCACCGTAACGCTGGCCAACCAGGCGGCTTACGGCCAGTTGCACTACACGCTCGACAACAGCACGCCGACCGCACAGTCACCGCTGTATCAGGGTCCGTTCGAGGTGAAGCTGCCGTCGACCGTGCGCGCCGTGGCAGTGGACTCACAAGGCCAGCCGCTGGCTGCGCCGCGCAGCCGCGTACTCGACGGGGTCAGCCTGCTCAGCCGCGATAGCGCCGAGCTGCTGAACTGCCCGGGCAGCGATTTCCGACTGCGCATCCAACCCACCCCCGATGCCACCAGTCTGGCGCCGGCGTACAGCATCAACATCTTCGACACCTGCCAGCGCTATCCCGCTGCACGCCTGGATGGTGTGACCTCGATCCATGTCGAAGCGGCGCGGCTGGAGCGCAACTATCAGCTGGCCCACGAAGCCAAGCTGGTGGTGTCGCGCCCCGCCAAGACTGCCTTCGGTGAGCTCGTAGTGCATCTGAACAACTGCGACGGCGAAACTCTTGCGTCCATGCCATTGCCCGATCCGGCAATGGGACCACGCCGTTTCACTCTGGCGGCGGCTTTGCCGGATCACACCGGTGTGCATGATCTCTGCCTTATCTTCACCGCACCGACTACTGGCCCGCTGTACGGCATCGAACGCATCGGCCTGACGCCGGCCAGCGCACGATGAGTGCACCGCGCCGTCTCGCTTCGGTCGACGCACTGCGCGGCTGCACCGTGGCGGCGATGTTGCTGGTGAACGACCCAGGCGATTGGGGCCACGTCTTCGCGCCGCTCGAGCATTCGGAGTGGAACGGCTGCACCCCGACCGATCTGGTGTTTCCGTTCTTTCTGTTTGTGGTGGGGGTGTCGGTGGCGCTGGCGATCGGGCCGCGGCTGGAGCAGGGGGCGGATCGCGCATCACTGATGCGCGCGGCATGGGTGCGTGCGCTGCGCATCGTAGTGCTTGGCCTGCTGATCAATGTGCTGGCGTGGCTGATCATGCCCGGCGCGCATCTACGCCTTCCCGGAGTACTGCAGCGGATCGGCGTGTGCTTCGCGGCGGTAGCGGCGTTCGAGATCTATACGAGCCCGCGCACGCAATGGGCTTCGCTGGTGGCGATTCTGCTGGGGTATTGGGGATTGTTGGTACTGGGCGGTTCGCTGGAGCCGTGGAGCAATGTGGTCAGTCGCTTTGATAGCGCGGTGTTCGGCCGCTTCGTGTATCAGATCGATGCAGCGAGCGGGCGTGGCCACGATCCGGAAGGCTTGCTTGGCGTGTTGCCTTCCATTGCCACCTGTTTGCTCGGTTTGCGCGCCGGAGACTGGTTGCGCCGGGAACAGGTCAGGACGTTGCTGCTCGGCGGTGTAGTGGCTTTGGCGCTGGGTGCGCTGTGGTCGCTGGTGTTTCCGCTCAACAAGAATCTGTGGACGTCGTCGTTTGTGTTGTGGACCGGTGGGTGGGCCATGTTGGCGCTGGCGCTGTTTCATGCGCTGGTTGATCGGCGTGGGTGGCCAGCCTGGGGGCGGCGTTTCGGGGTGAATGCGGTGGCGGCGTATGCGGGGTCGGAGTTGATGCAGATTCTGTTGCCGGGGTTGGGTGTACAGGAGCCGCTTTATCGGGGGGTGTTTGCTTCTTGGATTACGCCGGTGGCGGGGGCTTATGTGGCGTCGCTGGCGTTTGCGGTGGTGTTTGTTTTTGTGTGGTGGGTGATTGTTTGGAGGATGGATAGGCAGCGCTGGTATTTGAAGTTGTGACGCGCCCTCTTACTTCGTCATCCCTGCGCAGGCAGGGATCCAGTGGCGTTATCGCTCGGTCTTAGCGTCTGGGTGCCCTGGCTCGCCTGCCGCGGGCTTTCGAACCGCTGCCGCGGTCCGGGTCACTTTCTCTTTGCTGGCCCAAAGAGAAAGTAACCAAAGAGAAATGGCCTGAGAGCAGGCGGTGTGCTCTGTAGCTGCGCCTTTTCCAGTGTCAGGCGTCGGGATGGTTTTCTTCATGCCTGATCGCTTGGCACCCATCGCCGCATCGAGCCATTGCTCCCTCCCCCGCCTGCGACGCGCAGCTAGTCCCGTGGGACAGGGGAGAGCTGGGGAGGGGTGAGTACTTGAGATAGCGCCTCCATTAGCTCTCCCGCATGAAGTCACGAAGTGACATTTGCCTGGGCTATCATCGCCCGCTTGCTGACATCAAGCTGACGAAAGGGCTCTCTGATGAATCATCTTCCACGGCTCGCGCGTTGCGGGCTGATGCTGGCTGTGACGGCTTTGTTGAGTGCTTGTGCGAGTCAGGCGGTGACGGCACCGCAGGCTTCGAGTGCTGTGGCGATCGAGGTGCCTTCGATCAAGCGGCCGGATGGGGAGACGCCGCAGTGGTGGTTCCGCAGTGGCGCGGCGCAGGCGGATCAGGCTTCGGCGCAGGCGAATGCGCGGGGGCAGAAGGCGAAGAATGTCATTGTGTTTTTGGGCGATGGCATGAGCATTCCTACGATTGCGGCGGCGCATGTGTATGCGGGGCAGCGCAAGGGTGTGGATGGCGAGAGTTATCGGTTGAGTTTTGAGCAGTTGTCGTTCAGTGCGTTGAGCCGCACGTACGAGACGGATCAGCAGACGCCGGATTCGGCGGGCACCATGACGGCGATCATGACCGGTGTGAAGACGCGCGCGGGTTTCATCGGCACGTCGCAGGTGCCGCGCCGGCAGGATTGCGCGGCGAGCAAGGGGCAGGAGCTGGTGACGACGCTGGAGCTGGCGGCCGCGGCCGGCATGAGCACCGGCGCCATCACCACCACGCGCGTCACCCACGCCACGCCGGCGGCGACATACGGCCATCTGCCGGAGCGCAACTGGGAAGTGGATGCGGAGCTGACGCCGGAAGCGAAGGCGCAGGGCTGCAAGGATTTCGCGGCGCAGCTGGTGGATTTTCCCGCCATCGACGGCCTCACTGTCGCGATGGGCGGCGGCCGCACGGAGTTCATGCCGGCGGGCGAGACCGACCCGGAGTATGCGAACAAGGTCGGTCAGCGCCTCGACGGCCGCGATCTGATCGCCGAGTGGAAGGCGAAGCACCCGGGCGGTGCGTATGTGTGGAACGACAAGCAGCTGAAGGCGCTGGATCTCGCCCATACGCCGCGCCTGCTCGGCTTGTTTGAGCCGTCGCACATGAACTACGAGCATGAGCGCGCCAAGGACAAGGCTGGCGAGCCGAGCCTGGCGGAAATGACTGCCAGCGCGATCGAGGTGCTGAAGCAGAATCCGAACGGCTTCTTCCTGATGGTGGAAGGTGGCCGTATCGATCACGCCCTGCACGCGGGCAACGCGTATCGCGCGCTGGACGAAACAGTGGCATTCGCGGACGCGGTTTCCGCGGCGCTGGCGCATGCCGACCCGGCCGACACCTTGATCGTGGTCACCGCCGACCATTCGCATACGATGACCTTTGCCGGCTATCCCAAGCGTGGCAACGGCATCCTCGATGTGGTCAAGGGCCACACCGACAGCTACGACGAAGAAGGCGGCGCGGGCATCGCGCGCGATGCGGCGGGCAAGCCGTACACCACGCTCGGCTTCGCCAACGGCCCTGGCTACACCGGCGCCACCAACCGCCAGCCGGAAGGTTCCAAGCACTATCCGCACAACCCGGGTGAGTACGAGCACATCAGCAAGGGGCGTCCGGATCTGAGCAAGGTCGACACCACCGATCCCGATTACATGCAGGAATCCATCGTGCCGATGAAGGCGGAAACGCATGGCGGCGAGGACGTGGCGATCTTCGCCAGCGGTCCGGGCGCGGCCGCGTTCCATGGCGAGCTGGAACAGAACGCCATCTTCCACATCATCGTGCAGCACGCGCCGCTGATCCGCGCCGAGCTGTGCAGGCTCGGCAGCTGCAATGCGGACGGGGTGCCGGTCGACCGGCCCACGTACCAGGCGTGGCTGAAGCAGCTGGGCCCGAAGTAGGGCGCAGGGTGGCCATGGGGGCTGGGGCGACCGGGGGGCGAGTCCCGGCCACCCGGCTGGCTGAGCCGCTATACCCCTGGATTCGCACGGTTTCAGCCCACGATTCACCGGTCTTTGACAAGTCCAGTGGATAGTAGTGATGCTCTGCACCAGCGGCTGCTGGCGCAAGCAGGGCCGCTAGATGTCATACTTATGTGTCGAGCCACGCTATATCCCGATATGCGTGACTGTGATTCGCATTACCACGCAAACCGAGGAAATTGTCATGGCAACAGGTACCGTCAAATGGTTTAACGCCGAAAAGGGTTTCGGCTTTATCACTCCTGACGATGGAAGCGCTGATCTTTTTGCGCACTTTTCAGAGATCAAGATGGATGGCTTTAAAGAGCTGAAAGAAGGCCAGAAGGTTAAGTTTGAAGTCACCCAGGGCAAGAAGGGTCTGCAGGCATCGAACATTCAGTCTGCCTGATTGATGGGTATGGGAAAGGCCAGATGCTGCTTGCGCTGATGCCAATGTTGCGCCCCTGCGCCTACCCAGTATCGAGCTAAAGACGTGTGACGGCTCCAGGATATTGCGATGCCTGTCTTGGACAGGTGCCCCAATCCCCTGGAGCCGTTCACGATAAAGAAGAACCTCATCCGGATCCCAGCAGCCGTTCGGGGTAGGGGTTGGCGCCGAAAGGCGCGAGTTCGCCGAGGCGCAATGCCGCGGCGACATACGCCCACAGTCCATCAGGCTTGGACGCATCCTCGGGCGGTGAACCGTCCGGGTGCTGGCGCCCCGCACTGCCAGTCTTGATGTACTTCCCGATAACCGTCGCCGTGCCCCCTTTTGCGTGGTCCGACTCGGGAAGCGTGCGGCTGAACTCACCAGTCAGCAGCGTCACCACATTGCGCCCGGGCAACGTCATGACGCGACTGAGGAAGGCGGTCAGCGACGGCGTGATCGGCGCCATGACCTCGCGCGCCACTTTCCCCACGTCGTCCTTGTGCGTATCGAACTGACGATCCTGTCGCCCGGTATAGGCAGGTTGCGCGAAAATCACGCTGGCCCCTGCATGGATCAGCGCCTCGACACCGGCAAAGGTCGAGCGCTGCTCGTCGATGGCGATGCTTCCCGAGGGGACACCGTAGACATGACGGATAGCGTCGAACTCCGACATGGAAAAGGAGCGGCGTGCATCGTCGAGCTTCTCGATATGCTCGAAGGCGACGTGGCCCTCGGCGGCGGGATTTGCAGAGACGCCGACTGGCAGGCCGAGATTGTTGACGATGGCGCAAGGGATCGCGCTATCCGGCATGGCTGCCGCCATGCGCAACAGCTGGCTACGTGAGCCCATCTCCAATACCGCGGCACGTGCATCATTGTGGGAATAGAGCCCGTGCCTGAACGGGATCGCTGCCATACGCGCGAGCGTGGATGAGGGCAGCGTGCCCAGTGACCCGGCGTCGACATAAAGCCCGTTGCCCAAGGCGCGAACATTGTCTTGAGTAACACCGAAAGCGCCGTTGGCGAGAAAGGAATCCGCACTGTTGAACAGACCGGCGGGCCCACCGTTCAACCAGAACACCACCAGGGTCGGCCGTTCGCCGGCGCGAGGGGTTTTCGCCTGGAGACCCAGCTCGCCGAATGCCAGCGTTCCGGCCAGGGCCACGCCTGCCCTGAGCACGGTGCGCCGCGTGATCATGTATGCGCTCATGGGATGCCTCCGCCAGCCGTTGTTGCGGTCGCCCCGCAGGTCCAGACTTAGCCTAGCCCTGTCCGTATAGAGAGATGGAGTCATCCTATGTCGCGTTTCAGACACTACGCCCGGCGCGTGTCTTCGTGGCCGATGACGGCGCTTGCCAAGGATTACCCGCGGGGGTGCCATATTCCGAAACATCGGCATCGGCGCGGACAACTCATCTATGCCGCGTCCGGTGTGATGCAGGTAACGACGCGCGAAGGCATCTGGATCGTGCCGCCGCAACGCTCGCTGTGGGTGCCGATCGGCATGTCGCACGAGATCCATATGGAAGGGCAGGTCGCCGTACGCATGCTTTATCTGGATCGCGAGACCAGCGCGCTGCTTGGAACGCATTGCAGAGTGCTCGCGGTATCGAACCTGCTTCGGGAACTCATCCTTGCAACGGTGCAGGCGCATGGAGAGAAGAACGCCGAGCACATGGAAGTCATGGCGCCACTGTTGCTGCACGAATTGCAGGAGGCGGACGAAACGGCCTTCCATATCCCCGTGCCGTCGGATCCACGCCTGAAGAAAGTCTGCCAACGGCTGCTGGATGAAACCTCACGCGTGGAGTCATTGGAACAACTGGCTCAGCATGCGGGCGCCAGCAGCCGGACCCTGGCGCGATTGTTCGAGAGTGAATTGAATATGTCGTTCGTACGCTGGCGGCAGCATGTGCGCCTGGCCAGGGCACTCAGCCAGATGAGCCTGGGTCATCCCATCAAGATAGTCGCGCGCGATGCGGGCTATGCCAGCAGCAGTGCTTTCTGCAGCATGTTCCATCGCATCATGGGAGCCACGCCTACCGATTATCTGAGCCAATCGGCGGGCTCCTTCGGTACGCGTTCGGGGTCGTAGCGCACGGGTACGTCATCACAATGTCAAAGAACGTACACGTAACAACTCCACGATAAGCGGTCCCCGCGCTCCACCGGCGCCGCTTCAACTGGAGTTTCCCCACATGCAGAAGAATCTGCTGGCTGCCGCTGTAGCCATCATCCTTGCCGGTTTCGTTCCCGCCGTTTTCGCGAATGATGCCGATCAGCCCGCCGCTGACGCTGCTGCCGTAAAGCCGGATGCCGCGAAGAACCTGGAGGGCGTTTCCGTGATTGGCCAGGGCGAAACCCGCCAGGTGCAGCGCGTGACCCCGGCGGATACCACGGTGCTGCCGGCTGGTACCAGCATCCAGAAGGTGCTGAACCGCATGCCGGGCGTGAACGTGCAGTCCAACGATGCGTTCGGTGCGAATGAGGAATCGCAGACCATCAGCCTGCGCGGCTTCAACGGCCAGCGCCTGGGCTACACGCTGGATGGCGTGCCGCTCGGCGACAACGCCTATGGCAACTACAACGGCCTCAATATCAGCCGCGCGCTGATTTCCGAGAACGCCGTGGGCGCGGAACTGGCGGAAGGCATCGGCAGTCTCGGCATCGCCTCCACCAGCAATCTCGGCGGTGCGATCCAGTATTTCTCGGCCGATCCGGAAGCCAAGTTCGGCGGCCGCTTCGGGCAGACCTTCGGCAGCGACCAGAACCGCCGCACCTATCTGCGTCTGGACACCGGTGACTATCACGGCTTCTCGATGTATCTCTCGGGTATCCGCGCCACCGCCGACATGTGGGCGCCGCCGAGTTCGCCGACTACCACCAAACAGTTCAACGCCAAGGCGGTGTATCAGTTCGAAGGCGGCCGTATCACCGCGTTCGCCGATACCTCGCGCACCTCGCAGGCTGACTACGCTTATCTCTCCAAGAGCGGCATGGGGCGCGGCCTCGGTTGGGACTGGAATCTGTACGCGCCGGACTGGAAGCGCGCACTGGCCGCGGCGTATTGCGCGCCGGCTTACACCATCAAGGGCGCGAAGGATGCGCGCTGCGGATTCTCTGGCGGCGTCGACAATATCGATGACGCTTACTACCAGAGCCGCGCGCTGCGCCGCGACGATCTCTACTACCTTGCCGGCGATTTCAATCCGAGCGAGAGCGTGACCCTGCATGGCCAGGTCTATCACCACGAGAACGCCGGCCAGGGCCACTGGTGGTCGCCAGGCCAGAAGTCGAACCCGGGCACGGCGCAGGAGCTGCCGATCTCGATCCGCAGCACCAACTACAAGATCAACCGCACCGGCGCCATCGCCTCGCTGGGCTGGGATATCGGCGAGCATCATCTGGAAGGCGGCGTGTGGTACGAGCAGAACCACCACAACGTCGAGCGCAACTTCTACTACCTTCCTTTTTCGAGCAGCACCGCGCCGATCAACGACGACAGCTACCTCAGCAACCCGGACCGCCGCCTGTTCAGTCAGGCCTATGTGATCACCACACGCCAGGCCTATGTGCAGGACAGCTTCAAGCTGCTGGACGACAGGCTCAGCGTGGACGTGGGCGTAAAGAGCCCGCACACCACCATGACCGCGAAGCAGGCCACCGGCAATTTCGAGGCGCCGGTCGCCAACGGCACCTTGAAGGCAGAGAAGAACCTGCTGCCGCAGATTGGCCTGGGCTACAAGATCGACGCGAACCAGGAGCTGTTCCTCTCCTACGCGAAGAACATTGCCGCGTTCCAGGGCGGCGGCGCCAGCGGTCCGCTGCTGGTGACGCAGTCCTCGTTCAATGCCACGCAGGGCAATCTCAAGCCGGAGCAGTCGCGCACCATCGAAGGCGGCTATCGCTATGTGCAGCGCGAATTTGAAGCGTCGGCCGCGCTGTACGACGTGAAGTTCGACAACCGCCTGCTCTCGCTCAACCCCTGCCCGAGCATTCAGCAGGGCACCACGGCGGCATGTACCACGCGCTTCTATAACGTGGGTTCGGTGAGCAGCAAGGGTGCGGAATTCACCTTTATCTGGAAGCCGTTCGAACATTTCCAGTGGTACAACTCGGCGTCGTTCAACCGCTCCACCTACGACAACGACTACGTGCAGAACGGCGTGACTGTGCCGACCAAGGGCAAGATCACGGTCGACACGCCCAAGCGCATGTTCGCCAGCGAAATCAGCTGGGTCTATGGCCCGTGGAACGTGAGCCTGCGCGGCAAGTACACCGGCACGCGCTACTACACCTACACCAATGATCAGGGCTTCGGCGGCTACACCTCGTTCGACTTCGGTGCGGGTTACGACTTCGGTGCGGCGTGGTTTGCGCAGGACATTCGCCTGTCGCTCAACGTCACCAACCTGACTGACAAGCGCTACGCTTCCAACCTCACGGCGTTTGCCAACACCGATCCGAACGGGCGGCAGCTGGCATTCCACGCGAGTGCGCCGCGGCAGAGTTTCCTGACGTTGGATGTGAAGTTCTGATCGGGCGTCGCAAGGGTCTACCCCTCCCCAACCCTCCCCTGCCAGCAGGGGAGGGGGCTGATTGTCGCGAGCTTCTGCTCCTCCCCCTGCTTGCAGGGGGAGGCTGGGAGGGGGTAAGCCCTAGCGACACCGCCGCACTTCTCGCCCTAACCCATCACCTCGGATCCGCCCATGAAACCGCTATGCTGGATCGCTCTCGCTACCTTGGGCTTGGCCTTGCCTTACGCCGCTCACGCTGTTGAAAAACCCATCGCCGCCAAGGTGCTGGTGATCGGCCACCGCGGCGCTAGTGCGCTGCGTCCGGAACACACGCTCGCTTCCTACGGCAAAGCCATCGCCGACGGCGCCGATTTCATCGAGCCGGATCTGGTGATGACCAAGGACGGCGTGCCGGTGGCACGGCACGAGAACGAGATCAGCGGCACCACTGACGTCGCCAGCCATGCGGAATTCGCCGGCCGCAAGACCACCAAGACCATCGACGGCCATCCGGTCACCGGCTGGTTCACCGAAGACTTCACGCTGGCCGAGCTGAAGACGCTGCGCGCGCGCGAACGTCTGCCGGAACTGCGCAGTACCAAATACGACGGTCAGTTCCAGATTCCCACGCTGGACGAGATCATCGATTTCGTTGCCACTGAATCAGCCACGCGCGAGCGCGTGATCGGCATCATTCCCGAGATCAAGCACGGCACCTATTTCCAGAAGGCCAAGCTGCCGATGGAAGACCGCGTGCTGGCGATCCTTGCCGCGCATGCGTACACGCGCACCGCGCCGGTGGAGATCCAGTCGTTCGAAATCGCCAACCTGCGCTACCTGCGCGGCAAGCTGGGCAAGGCGCATCCGAATATCCGTCTGCTGCAGTTGCTCGACGACGCCAAGGAGCAGCCTTATGACGTCGTCGCGGCCGGCGGCAAGCTGACCTACGGCGAGATGATGAAGCCGGCCGGCCTGCGTGAGATCGCCGGTTACGCCGATGCCATCGGTCCGAACATCCGCGCCATCATTCCGCTGGCAAAGGACGGCACGCTGGGTCAGCCCACCGCGCTGGCGCACGATGCGCACGCGGTGAAGCTGGAACTGCATCCCTACACTTTCCGCCCGGAGAACCATTTCCAGGCGAAGAACTTCTGGCAGGGCAGCGACCCGAAGAGCTTCAACGAAGCGGGTTCAATTGCCGAGATGCGCGCTTATCTGGATGCCGGCGTGGATGCCTTCTTTACCGACGATCCGGCCATCGGTCGCAAAGCCGTCGATGGCAGGTAAGCCTGCCATCATGCTGTCACTGGGATAGCGTTCACTCGCGGGCTTCCATCCGCTATCCCGGTTTCTTCATGCGCATTGCTGCCCGTCGTTTCGCCGCAGGCTTGATTGGTCTTGCCCTCATTGCTTCGGCGCAGGCCGCGCCGGTCTTGCTGATCTCCATCGACGGTCTGCGGCCGGCCGACGTGCTCGAGGCGCAGCAGCGTGGATTGAAGCTGCCCAACCTGCAGCGTTTCCTGAGTCAGGGCAGCTACGCCAGTGATGTACGCGGCGTACTGCCCACGTTGACCTATCCCAGCCATACCACCTTGCTCACTGGCGTGTCGCCCGATACGCACGGCATCGGCGGCAATCTAACCTTCGATCCCAGCAACAAGAACCAGCAGGGCTGGGCCTGGTATGCCAGCGATATCCGTGTGCCGACCTTGTGGGATGCCGCGCATGCGGCGGGCCTCAGCACGGGTAACGTGCATTGGCCGGTGAGTGTCGGTGCCACGGTGGACTGGAACCTGCCGCAGATCTGGCGCACCGGCTTGCCGGATGACCGCAAGCTGCTTGCCGCGCTGGCGACGCCTGGTCTGCTGCCCGCTCTGGAAAAGGATCTCGGGCCTTACGCCGACGGTATCGACGAAAGCCTGGCTGGTGACGAAAACCGTACGCGCTTTGCGGTAAAGCTGATGGAAGAGCGCAAGCCCGCTTTCATGACGACCTATCTCGCCTCGCTCGACCACGAGCAGCACGCCAGCGGTCCGGATACGCCGCAGGCGAAGCGCACGCTGGAACGTATCGACAGCCTCGTCGGCGAGTTGGTCGCGGCGGCCAGGCATGTGCATCCCGATGGCGTGGTCGCGGTGGTCTCCGATCATGGTTTCCTGCCGGTGCAGCAGGATGTGAATCTCTACGCGCCCTTTATCCAGGCCGGTTTGATCACGATCAAGGATGGCGCGGTAACGGGCTGGCAGGCGATGCCGTGGAACGACGGCGGCAGCGCGGCTATTGTGTTGCGCGAGCCGGGCAACGCTGCGACATCAGCGAAAGTATCCGCCTTGTTGACGCAGTTGCAGGGCAATTCCGCTTACGGCATCCAGCGCGTACTCGATCACGCGCAGTTGGTGGAGCAGGGCGGCACGGCACAGGCCACCTGGTTCGTGCTGTTCAAGCCGGGCTACGAAATGGCCATCAAGCCCGATGCACCACTGCCCGCGCCCAGCCACTATCGCGGCATGCATGGCTACGACCCGTCGCTGCCGGCGATGCGCTCCACCTTTCTCATCGAAGGCAAAGGCGTGCCGGCAGGAAAGAATCTTGGTGCGATCGACATGCGCGATATCGCACCGACGCTGGCGCGACTGCTTGGCGTAAGTCTACCGAAGGCTGAGGGCAAGGCATTGCTCACGCTTTGAGCAAACGCCCGGAGATGCGCACGGATTTGCGAAGTTGTTGCATTTATATGGACGTCCATAGACTGCGTGACTTGCGAATGTAAATTCGCTTTAACAATCACGCTCCATGCTTGCGAGTACGGCTGCTGGGGGTGTGTCGCGCACAGCGCACACCGCTAGGGGGCAGCCTCCCGTTTCATCCATTCACTCATTTGAAGACGTGGCTTCCCGCCAAGGGGAACGGCTGCGCAAAGGAAATGTACGCATGTCAGTTCGCAAGAGTTCTATCCGCATGACGGGTCTCGCGCTGGCGTTGTTCGCGGCGCTGCATGGTGTAGCCGTTGCCGCCGATAACGATGTGGCGCCGGCTGCTGCTGATGCCGCGGCCGACAAAGCCAAGACGCTGGATTCGGTGTCGGTGATTGGTCAGGGCGAGTCGCGCCAGGTGCAGCGCATCACCGTCGAGGACGTGAAGGTCTTGCCGCCGGGCACCAGTCCGCTGAAGGTGCTGGCGAGCAAGCCGGGCGTGCATTTCGAGTCGTCCGATCCGTTCGGTGCGTACGAGTGGTCCACGCGTTTCAGCCTGCGCGGTTTCAATCAGAGCCGCCTTGGCTTCACGCTCGATGGCATTCCGCTTGGCGACATGAGCTACGGCAATAACAACGGCCTGCATATCAGCCGTGCGCTGATTGCCGAGAATCTCGGCAGTGCGGAACTGGCGGAAGGCATCGGTTCGCTCGGCACGGCATCGACCAGCGACCTGGGCGGCGCGGTGCAGTTCTTTTCCTCCGATCCCACGCCGAACTACGGCTTGACCTTTGCGCAGGGCATCGGCACCGACAGCGTGCGCCGCACCTATGTGCGCCTGGATACGGGCAACAAGGACGGCTTCGCCATGTATCTGTCGGGCGCGTATTCCACCGTGGACAAGTGGAAAGGCGACGGCGCGCAGGAGCAGATGCAGTTCAACGTCAAAGCCACCTACGATTTCGGCGACAGCCGCATCGGTGCGCTGCTGACCACCTCCGACCGCGACGAGACCGACTACCAGGATCTGTCGCTGGACATGCTGCATCGTCTGGGCTGGAACTGGGACAACTACGCGCCGGACTGGAACCGCGCGGTGAATGCGGCCAAGGGTGTTTACACCGGCGGTGTCAACAATCCGGACGACGCGTACTACGCCGGTCGCGGCGTGCGCAAGGACCGTATCGCCAGTGTGTTCGGTGACTTCGCGCTGGCCGAGGGCCTGCGCCTGAAGGCCACCGGTTACTACCACTACGATCGCGGCCAGGGTCACTGGTTCACGCCGTATCAGGCTTCGTTCCCGGGCACGCCGCAGGCTACGCCGATCTCGATCCGCACCACCGAATACGGCATCGACCGCGCCGGCGCCACCGCCGCGCTGAACTGGGACATCGGTGCGCATCATCTGGAAGCGGGCGTGTGGTACGAGGACAGCAACCACAACGTGCAGCGCAACTTCTACTACATCACCGGCCCGGTGGATGACCGCAAGTTCCTCAAGAACCCGGACCTGCGCCTGTTCTACCAGCACTACGAAACCACCACGTACCAGTACTACATCCAGGACAGCATGCATCTGCTGGACGACCGCCTGGCGATCGACGTCGGCTTCAAGGCGCCGGACACCAAGGTCGAAGCGCGCAACATGCCGGGCACGATCAAGACCTACGCCACCGGCGACCTGACCGCCAAGAAGAACTTCCTGCCGCAGGTGGGCGCCAGCTACAAGCTGGGCGACGGTTTCGAAGTGTTCGCCTCGTACGCGAAGAACATCGCCGCGTTCCAGGCCGGTGTGACCGGTCCGCTAGCGACCACCCAGGTGGCGTTCGACACCTTCGGCAAGAAGCTGAAGCCGGAGCAGTCGCGCACCATCGAAGGTGGCCTGCGCAGCGTCACGGATTTCTACGAGGCCTCGCTGGCCCTGTACGACGTGAAGTTCGACAACCGCCTGCTGGTGATCTCGCAGTGCAGCGGCATCGTCGGTTGCCCCAGCGGCTATGCCAACGTCGGTTCGGCCACCAGCCGCGGCGCTGAGCTGGCCTTCAACCTCAAGCTGACCCCGGAACTGCGCTGGAACAACTCGCTGTCGTACAACCGCTCGCGCTACGACGACAACTATATGGACGGCAGCACGCTGGTGCCGACCAAGGGCAAGACCGTAGTCGACAGCCCCAAGCAGCTGTTCTTCAGCGAGCTGGCCTGGGTCCATGGCCCGTGGGATCTGCGCGTGTCGGCCAACTACACCGGCAAGCGCTACTACACCTATACCAATGACGCCTCGGTGCCGTCGTACTGGCTGTTCAACCTGGGCGCCGGCTACGACGTGGGCAAGGTCGGCGTGGTGCAGGACCTGAAGTTCGCGCTCAACGTGACCAACCTGGCCGACAAGAAGTACTTCGGCTCCATCGGCACCAACGGCTTTATCGCCAACGACCCGCAGGGCCAGTTCGCCACCCTGCAGGTGGGTGCCCCGCGTGCCGCGATGCTTACGGCAACCTTGCGTTTCTGAGCGAAAGAGGCCGCCTTTCGGGTTCTGTGAACCCGGAAGGCGGCTGTTTGCACGCCACTGCAGCCATGCGGTGGCGGCTTGGCTATGATCCGCCGGACCACCTACCGGTTGCATGCATGGCCGTCCTATCTACCGCTGTACCGTCGTACGCAACATCGCGCTGGCTCAGTTTCGCCACCCTTTGCCTTGTCCTCGGCGCCATCGCCGGCGGACTGCTGGCGGAGGACACCTCGGACTGGTTGTGGCTGCATTGGGTGTGCAAACCCCTGGCCACCGCCATGGTGTTCTGGATCGCCTGGCGCACGCCGGCTCCCATCTCTCCGCGCTATCGCCAGTGGGTGCTCGGCGGCATCGGCCTGTCGCTGGTGGGCGACGTGTTGCTGATGCTCCCGCAAGATTTGTTCGTGGAAGGCCTGGTGGCTTTCCTGTTCGCGCATCTGTGCTTTCTGGTGGCACTGAGTACCGATGCGCGTTTTGGCGTGCGCCCGCTCGCCCTGCTGGGCAGCCTTGCCTACGGCGCGCTCACGCTCTGGTCGCTGTGGCCGTCGGTGCCGGAAGCATTGCAACTGCCGGTGGTGGTCTACACCGTGGTGCTGGCCACCATGGGTGGGCAGGCCATGGGGCGCGCCTGGCAACACGCCTTGCAGCGCGATGTGCTGGCGAACCCGGCATGGCTCGCCGCCTGCGGCGCCGTGCTGTTCATGGCCAGCGACACGTTGCTGGCGTGGAATCGCTTCCGCATCAACCTGCCCTGGGCAGTGTTGTGGGTGCTGGCGGCCTACTATGGTGCGTTGTGGCTGCTGGCGCGCTCCGTCGCCAGCGCCGAACCGGATGAGTTGAGCCCGCCTCTTTGAACATGCCGAGTTCGAGCACTCAGGAAGTCATCATCACCTGGGCGACGCCCGTGTTCTTCGCCTTGATCGCGCTGGAACTGCTGGTGGCGCGCTGGCGCGGCCGCCGTGTGTATCACGCCGGCGATGCGATCAACAGCCTCGGTTTGGGCGTGATCTCGCAGATTGCGGCGGTGTTTTCCAAATTGCTGACCCTGGGCATCTACGCCTGGTGCGTGGAACATCTGGCGCTATTCGCGTTGCCCGCCGATGCGTGGTGGGTGTGGGTGAGCGCGCTGGTGCTGTACGACTTCTTCTACTACTGGCTGCACCGCGCCGGGCATGAGGTGAACATCCTGTGGGCCGCGCATGTGGTGCATCACCAGAGCGAGGACTACAACCTGAGCACCGCGTTGCGCCAGACCGGCAGTGGCGTGTTGCTCAGCTGGATATTCTACCTGCCGATGGCGCTGCTGGGTTATCCGTTGCAGGTGTTCGTGGTGGTGGCGCTGATCGATCTGCTTTATCAGTTCTGGGTGCATACCGAACTGGTGGGGCGGCTGGGCTGGTTCGATCGTGTGTTCTGCTCACCCTCCAATCATCGCGCGCATCATGCGGTGAATGATCGTTACCTCGACAGGAACTACGGCGGCATCCTGATTTTGTGGGATCGCCTGTTCGGCAGCTTTGTGGAAGAGAGCGACGACGATCCGCCGATCTACGGCACACGTGCGCCGCTGCGTAGCTGGAATCCGCTATGGGCTAACGCCGAGGTGTATTGGGCAACGCTGAAGGATGCGTGGCACGCGCGGCGCTGGCGCGACAAGTTACTGGTGTGGATCAAGCCGCCGGGCTGGCGTCCGGTCGATGTGGCGGCGCGCTTTCCCAAGCCCGCCTTCGATATCCGGCGCGAGCGCTACCACCCGCCGCTGCCTGCCGCCCTCGTTATCTATGGTGTGGTGCAGTTCGCCTTGCTGCTGGGGATGGGTGTGCATTTCCTGGATCTGGCCAAGCGGTTGCCGGCGTCGGGGTTGCTGGCATACGCGGGATTTCTGCTGTTGAGCCTGGGTGCGCTGGGTGTGTTGCTGGAAGGGCGGCGCGCTGGGTTCTGGCTTGAGCTGCTGCGCCTGTTGGTGACGGCGATAGTGGCGCTGGCGATGGGTGGCTGGTTTGCCGTGGCGCAGCCGGGGGTTGGTTTTGCGATTGCGGCGGTTTATCTGCTGAGTGGGGTCGCGCTGGTGGGGTTGGCCCGGTGGCCCATGTCGCGTACATCAAATGAGATGCCGCGGGCGCTCTAGCTCGTCATTGACCAGCTTCACAACAGCGAAGCTGGTCAATGACGGAGTAGGGAGGTCGTCAAACACCACGTCCGCGCACCCGCAGCATGGCGCCAGTGGACGCATTCGCTATGATCGCCGCTTCGTTGTCCGGGATCTTTGCGATGAGCGTTGCTAGCAAGCTGTTGCGTCACAAGTCGGTCGAACAACTCCAGGCGGATGTCGGCAAGCGCGGGGATTTCCGCCGCGTGCTGGGCTTGTGGCAGCTCACCGCGATCGGTATCGGCGGCATCATCGGCGTCGGCGTGTTCGTGCTGGCCGGTCAGCAGGCGGCTTTGAACGCCGGTCCGGCAGTGGCCCTCTCGTTCCTGATCGCCGGCATTGCCAGCGCGGCAGCAGCGTTGTGTTACGCCGAATTCGCCGGACTGATCCCGGTCACCGGCAGCGCCTACACCTACGGTTATGCGGTGCTTGGCGAGTTGCCGGCGTGGCTGATCGGTTGGGATCTGTTGCTGGAATACGCACTGATCGTGGCGGTGGTGGCGATCGGTTGGTCGGGCTATGTGCAATCCGCGCTAAGCAGCATCGGCGTCGATCTGCCGGTATGGGCCAAAGGGGCCATCGGCACTGGCGAAGGCCATGTATTCAACGTGATCGCTGCACTGGTGACGCTGGGGGTATCGGCGTTGCTGATCTTTCGCACGGAGTGGGGCGCGCGCTTCAATACGCTGGTGGTGGCGATCAAGGTCGCTGCGGTGATATTGGTGATCGGTATCGGTGCTTTTTACGTCAACCCGTCCAACTGGGTGCCGTTTATCCCAGAGCGCGTCGTCGGTGCTGATGGCGTCGGCCATTTCGGCTTTCAAGGCGTGGCCTCTGCCGCCGCGGTCGTGTTCTTCGCGGTCTTCGGCTACGACACGCTCACCACGGCTGCCGAGGAATCCAAGAATCCCCAGCGCGATTTGCCGCGAGCGGTGTTGTTGTCGCTTGGCATTTCCATGGCGATGTATCTGGCGGTGTCGCTGATCCTCACCGGCATCGCCCACTACAGCACGCTCAAGACCGACGCGCCGGTGGCTGATGCTTTCAAGGGTCTGGGCCTGCATTGGGTGGCGCTGACTGTTTCAGTGTCGGCTGTATTCGGACTGATAAGCGTGCTGTTCGCCTTCATGCTTGGCGCGACGCGCATCTGGTTCGCGCTTGCGCGCGATGGCCTGTTGCCGGGCTGGTTCGCGAAGGTGCACCCGCGCTATGGCACGCCGCACCGGCCGACCATTGTGCTGGGCGTGTTCACTTCGTTGGTGGCGGGCCTTTTGCCGATTGAGGAAGTGGCGAAGCTGGTGAATATCGGTGTGCTCTCTGCTTTCATCGTGATCTGTTCGTCGGTGATGCTGCTGCGCAAGCGCAAGCCGGATTTGCATCGCTCGTTCCGCACGCCGTTGGTGCCGTTGATTCCGCTGGTCGGTATCGGGTTTTCGATCTGGTTGTTGGCGGAGTTGCCGTTGATCACCTGGAAGGTGTTTTTGATCTGGGTGAGCTTGGGGCTGGTTGTTTACTTTGCCTATGGCATCCGCCACAGCAAGTTGGAGAAGGGCGCGTAATCACGCGCACTTTGCACCCTCTCCCTTGGGGAGAGGGTGCGGCACTTGTGATATCCCCTTCTACTTCGTCATTCCGGCGAAGGCCGGAATCCAGTGCCTTATCGCCCGGGTTTAGCGTCTGCGTGCGCGGGCTCGCCTGCCGCGGGCTTTCGAACCGCTGCCGCGGTCCGAGTCACTTTCTCTTTGCTGGCCCAAAGAGAAAGTAACCAAAGAGAAATGGCCTGAGAGCAGGCGGTGCGCTCTGTAGCTGCGCCTTTTCCAGTGTCAGACGTCGGGAAAGGTTTTTCCTTGGCCTGATCGTCTATCCGTCTCGAAGCGCCACATCTCCCTCTCCCCTCCGGGGAGAGGGTTGGGGTGAGGGGTGGGTGCTCGGGATCGCGTTGCTACTTGGTAGTGCGCAAAAAAAGAGGGCGCCGCTAGGCGCCCTCTCTGTCTTGCTTCTCACCACTCACTGCTAGCGCAGCGAGTTGCTTTCCGCTCTTAGAAGCGGTACTCGACGGAGGCCGAGTAAGCAGCCACGTTGGCGTTGGTCTGCGACTGGTTGCTGCCGCCGCGGCCGTACTTGACGTGGTAGTTGTCGTAGTTGATGGCGAGCGCGACGTTCTGGGTCACGTTGTAGCCCACACCCACGCCGCCGTACCAGCCGTTGTTCCAGCTGCGCTCGGTCGTGCGGGTGTCGCCGACGGTGACGCTGCCGACGCTGCGCGAACGCAGGTAGCCGGCGTGGCCGCTGACGAACCACGGGCCGTAGAAGTCGTACTTGGCGTTCACGCCGAGCAGGACGGCCTTCGGCTGCACGCCGATGGTGGCGTTGCCGATCTTGTCCTTGGCCTGGCCGAGCGAGGTGAAGCCGGCTTCGGCGCCGACGATGTTGTTCCAGCGCCAGCCGAAGCGGACGCTCTGGAACACGTCGCTCTTGTCGGAGATACCGCCGACGCGGTAGTTGCTCTGACCCAGGTTGCCGGTCACGAAGAAGTTGTTGAGCTGGTTGCTGCTGGCGTCATCGGCCTGGGCAGCAAACGGGGACAGGGCAGCGACGGCCAGCACGGCCGAAAGCAGAGTCTTGTTCATGGAGAACTCCATCTTCTTTTTTGTGGTTGCCCGGCGCGACGCATAGGGGGAGTCGTCGCGGCGGCCCGCGCGGGGTTCGCGGGGACCGGAAGGATAAGGGCGTTTTTACATTTCAAAACCCCTGAGGGGGTTCCGAGATAGGCGAGGTTCAGTCTTGTGAATCCTGCCTCCAGACCCGCATGACCCGCGCTACAAGGGCTAAAGCGAGGCCTTTCATGACCTCTGGCATGGGGTGCGGCATGCCGTCGCGGTCTAGCATCGGACAGTCATATGCCGTTCAACGTCCGGTCACGGACGTGCGGGTTTTGCCACAGGAGACCGTTTTGAAAGCTTCGCGCCTTGCTTCCGCCATCCTCGCCACGGGCCTCGGCCTGGGCAGTTTCGCCGCCCTTGCCGACGTTCCCGCACCGCAGGACGTTCCGTTCAACGGCACCTTGAAGATCAATGTCGACGCCACCGACCTGGCGCACCGCGTGTTCCGCGTGCACGAAGTGGTGCCGGCGCAGGCGGGTCCGCTGACCCTGCTGTATCCGCAGTGGCTGCCGGGCAACCACGCGCCGAACGGTCCGATCGACAAGCTGGCCGGCCTCAAGGTGACGGCCAACGGCAAGGCGCTGAAGTGGACGCGCGATCCGCTCAATGTGTACGCCTTCCACGTCGACGTGCCGGACGGCGCGAGCAGCGTGGAGGTGGAGTTCCAATACCTCTCGCCGCAGGACACCCGCCAGGGTCGTGTGGTGATGACGCCGGAAATGCTCAATCTGCAGTGGAACGCGGTGACCATGTACCCGGCCGGCTATTTCGCCAGCCGCATCAAGGCCGAAGCCAGCGTGAAATTCCCTGCTGGCTGGAAGTACGGCAGCGCGCTTGAGCTGGCCTCGCGCGATGGCGACACCGTGAACTTCAAGCCGCTCGACTACGACGACCTGGTTGATTCGCCGATCTACGCCGGCAAGTACTTCAAGCGTGTGGATCTCGATCCGGGCTCGAAGACTCCGGTGTTCCTCAACATCGTGGCTGACGATCCGAAGTATCTGGAGATCAAGCCCGAGCAGTTGAAGGTGCATCAGAACCTGGTGCAGCAGATGTACAAGATGTACGGCGCGCACCACTACGACCACTACGATTTCCTGTTCTCGCTCAGCGACAAGATGAGCGGCAACGGCCTGGAGCATCACCGCTCCAGCGAAAACGGCATGCCGCCGGGCTACTTCACCGAGTGGGACAAGAGCATGCTTGGCCGCGATCTGCTGCCGCATGAGTTCAACCACTCGTGGGACGGCAAGTACCGTCGCGGTGCGGATCTGGCCACACCGAACTTCAACGTGCCGATGCAGGACAGCCTGCTGTGGGTGTACGAAGGCCAGACCCAGTTCTGGGGCTATGTGATGGCCGCGCGCTCGGGTCTGTGGAAGGAAGACGAAGCGCGCGACATGCTCGCGATGGTCGCCGCCAATTACGACAAGGGCCGTCCGGGCCTGCAGCAGTGGCGCAACATCCAGGACACCACCAACGACCCGATCATCGCCCAGCGTCGTCCGCTGCCGTATCGCAACTATCAGATGAGCGAGGATTACTACTCGGGCGGCCAGATGATCTGGCTCGAGGTGGACAGTAAGCTGCGCGAGCTGTCGGGCAACAAAAAGTCCATCGACGATTTCGGCAAGGCGTTCTTCGGTATGAAGAACGGCGAATGGGACGTCAACCCCTACACCTTCGACGAAGTGGTGAAGACGCTCAATACCATCCAGCCGTTCGACTGGGCGCCGTATCTGCGTGAGCGTCTGGACGGTCACGGTCCGATCACCGGCGGCATCGAAGCCAGCGGCTGGAAGGTGGTCTACAACGACAAGCCGTCGGGTGCCGCCAAGGCTGCCGAGGCGCGTTTCGGCGGTGCCAACCTCACCTATTCGCTCGGCCTTTCGCTGGGTAAGAGCGGCGAGATCTCCGACGTGCTGTGGGATGGTCCCGCGTTCAAGGCTGGCCTGTCTCCGGGCATGAAGCTGGTGGCCGTGAACGGCAAAGAGGTCTCCAGTGATGTACTGAAGGATGCGGTCACCGCCGCGGCGAAGGACAAGAACCAGCCGATCGAATTGCTGGTGAAGAACTTCGACATCTACCAGACCCTGCGCATCGACTATCACGATGGCCTGAAGTATCCGCACCTGGAGCGCATCGCCGGCAAGCCGGATCGCCTGGCGGAACTGCTCAAGGCGCGTTGATCCACACGGGCGCCTTCTCCGCAATGGAAGGCGCCCACGTGTCCCGGCCCGCTGCATCGGCAGCGGGCTTTTCTTTTGGTGACGGCCACTTGGGTGGTCGGCGCGGCCCGTCCCATCGGCCCGCCCAAGTCCGCTATACTTCGCGTCCACCGCGCAATGGCTCACGCATTGCAGCGGTCCTGCCGCATCACGCGCCCGTAGCTCAGCCGGATAGAGTAGTGGCTTCCGAAGCCATTGGTCGGGGGTTCGAATCCCTCCGGGCGCGCCATTTCCTTTGTTCCGATGATGCTTCGAGCGGTCCGTTCGGATCGCCAATTCGCGCAAGGACGACGCATGGCTACGGAAGGCAATACCGCAATCAACCCGCCGGTCGCTTCAAGACCACATCGCTTCAAATCGTTCATGGCAGGCATGGGCCTCGGCCTGCTGGGCTGGGTGTTGTGCCTGGGAACGATATTGCTCGTCGTGATACTCCAGGAAGAAAAAGATATCGACATGGAGCGGACGGCGGATCGCTTCCTCATCGCGCTGCTGTGGTTGCCGGGCGTTTCCTGGATTCTCTGGCGGCTAGTCAAGCAGCGCACGCAGGGCCTGGGCTATGTGATTACTGGCATGCTCGCGGGGCTCGCGGTTCCCTTGCTGCTCGTCCTCGCCTTCATACTGATCTTCGGCATTCCGCACGCATAAAGAGCCTGCTCGACGCAGCAGGTGAGGTAGGCGATTCGCCCGATCGCCTGCCACTTAGCGCCGGCCGATCTCCTCGCTCAGCACAGGCTTGATGTCGACGATGGGGGTGCCGTCGAGTGCTTCCATGTGACTCACCCGCATTCTTGCGCCGTCGATGGCGATCACCGAGGTCTGATGCAGGCCGATGGGATTGGGGCGATGCGGTGCGCGTGTGCTGAAGACACCTTCGGCGGTGCGGGTCAGGTCTCCACGCGGATGCACGCTCAACACATCACGGCGTGCGCGGTCGAGCCAGGTGATGACGATGATGGTGTCGCCGGGCCGGATATTGCGAAGGCCCTCGAGTACCTCGGGTTCGAATACCAGCCAGGCCTCGGGAGCGTCCTCGTCGGGCTGGCGCGGGGCCGATCCAGGGTCGGTGAGGGGCGATTCAATAGTGCCGATAGGCTTCAGCTCGAAACGCGGCATGCGGCTCTCCTGGCTTGTTGCCGGAAAGCATAGAACACGCGATCACGCGATCAGCTGCCAGCACTCGCCCGTTGCGCTGTTCCGTGCGTAAAGCGTCCGGCTGCATCGTCCATGCGCACTGACACCACGCGATTGCGACCGTCGCTCTTCGCGCGGTAGAGCGCGTGGTCGGCGTTGATCAGCAGGTCGCGCACTTCGTAGCCGCAGCGATGGGTGGTGGCCACGCCCAGGCTGGCGGAGATCACGACGTCGCTCTCTTCGTCGATCAGCGGAGTGGCCGCTATCGCGGCGCGGATCAGCTCGGCGCGCGCCAGCGCCTGGTCGGCGCCACAGTCGTGCAACAGCACGGCGAATTCTTCGCCGCCGAGCCGGCCGAAAATATCGCGCGGGCGCAGGTGCGGTTGGCAAGCCGCCACGGCGCGCTTCAGTACCTGGTCGCCCACGGCGTGGCCGTAGGTATCGTTGACCAGTTTGAAATGATCGAGGTCGATGATGATCAGTGCCGCGTTCTGTCCGCCCTTCTGTGCCTGGCGCAGAGCGTGCTCGGCTTCCTCGAGGAAATGTTTGCGGTTGCAGATGCCAGTGAGGCTGTCCAGTCGCGACAGCCACATGAAGCGTAGCTGCGACCGCTTCAGGCGGTAGATCCACAACGCGATGAAAGCCAGCACGGTCAGCAGCAGGATGATGTAGAGCCGGCTGTTCTCCACCGCCTTGCGGTCGAGCGCCTGCTCCAGATGCAGGATCTGGTTCTGCTTGTTGAGCGCGTCGAACTGCAACTTGCTCGCCTGCACCTGCTGCTTGACCACTTGATAGGCCAATGCTTCGGCGCTGACGTTGTTCAAGTAGCCCTTGTCGGCGGCCAGGTATTTCTCGTGGTAGGCGAGGGCGGCGCGGTAGTTGCCCTGCTGATTTTCGATCTGGTAAAGCAGGTCGTAGGCGACACTCAGTGGCTCGGTGTACTCGCCCTTGATGGAACTGTCGATCGCCGCCAGCGCGAAATTGCGCGACTGCGAAGGCTCGCCTACCTGCCAGTAAGCCTGCGCCAGCAGAGCCTCGAACTGAGAGATCAGGCTCGGATACTGGTCGCGCTTGACCGCGGGATAATTGCTCTGCAGCAGGGCGATGGCGTGCGCCGTCTGGCCATGCTGCATTTCGAAGCTGGCTATATCGGCGCGAATGGCATTGGCGAACAGGATCTCGCCGGTGTTGATGCACAGCTCCACGCCTTCCTGGAACGATCTGTCCAGTGTCTGCATGCCGCCGCGGCGGAACTGTGCGTGAAGCTTGTACGAGGTCGCCTTGCACGCGCTGTCGCCGGGCGGAATATCGCCGAGCATCTGCTCGGCGTACGTGGAGGCCAGCTCGTACTGCCCCGCCGTGATCAGCAATTGCGCGGCTTCGCCCAGTCCCTGGAAACGGGCGCGCTTGTCGGTGATCTTTGGCAACTGATCGATCAGCTGGCTGAGCCGGATAAAGGCTTCTTCGTAGCGATGCCCGATGCCGAGGATGTTGATCAGCGTGGCGGTCGCGCGAAAGCGCAGGGTCGGATCGGTCGAGTTCTTGATGATGGCGTTGAGCTGCAGCCCGGCACCTTCGTAACTGCCCTCATAGGCCACCTGCCACGCATCGAGATAGCGCAGGTACCAGCGCTGTTCGGACGGCAGGTTCGCCGCGCGGCCATCCAATTGCTTCAGCAGCGCCTGAAATTCGACATGGTTGGAGGTCTTGATGCTGTCCGCCCGACGCAGTATCTCCAGCGCATCGTTGGCTTCGGGCACGGCGGCAGCCGCCGTACCCATAAGCAGGCCAACGAGCAGGACAAGTCCCGCGAAAGCCGTTCGATGCATGCCGAGGGCCATCGGTCGCCAGGCGTTACGGCGCGACGGTCGCGAGACGCGAGTTGGCCAGCCGCACGTCCTGCGAGGGAGCATCCTCCTCTTCCTTGCCGGGCTCTTCTTCCCTGCTGGGCGCTTCTTCTTCCTCGCCGGGTTCCATCTGGGTGGCGAACATGGGCTGCAGCTGGAGCAGGTCGTACAGAGCCGAGATGTCCCGGGCAAGGATGGCCGAACTCAGCGGCGCGTCGATCTGTGCATCGTCCAGCGCGAGCTCCATGTCTTCGGACGAGGCGTGGCGCAGTTGCGCGTCACGGCCCATCTTTTCCAGAAACTCAATGACGTCCGACATATTTTTCCCCTAATTGATTGGTCGTTCTCGGAACCATTCCGACAATGGCGATGCACGGTTTCCCCCTCGGAAACCGCCTGTCGCAAGTGTCCCTGTTTTATCCCAGCGATGGCGTTGGCGCATGGCTGGGCGTTCGCGGGCAGAGACCCAGGAATGCTTCATCCGCCGAACCTACTCGCCCCTTTGCAACGACTCAATCTATCGGCCGGCTGACGCCAAGGACTATGTCGAAACGGATACCGTGGCTTGCATGCTGCCTATTCTCCGAAAAAAACCGCGCCAGAAAGAAATATCACAGCGGGATGGAGCACAGCGGTTTTCCAGCGTCTGCGTGACGCGCGGATTCCGCCGCGCTCCCTTCCGGAGTTTTGTTCTACGACTCGATGGCGCCCGGCATCATCAGTGTGGCGAAAAGCGGCTCGTGGCCGAGCAGAGCGCGCAATCGCTCCGGATCGCTCGCGAGCACCGCTGAGCGCTGCTGCGGCTCGATCTGGGCATCTGCCAAGGCCGTCCCGATCGTGTCCTGCGATGCATAACGCAGTTCCGCGTCCTGGCCCATCCTTTCGAGAAAATTGATGACATCCGACATGGGATTTCCCTCCCGGGCTGGTTGTTTCGCCGAAGTATCCGGTCGTCCGCAGCGCCCGCCTTGCAGAGGCACGGCGTCGCGACCGGGATCATAGCCCCCTTTTTCCCGCCAAATCCCGCTGTGACAGAGGGAAAAGGCTTCAATAATGCAGCTCACGTGCCAACAGGATCGGCCCGGGCCAGGTCCAGCGCAGCGAGCCGAGCTCGCATCTCTGGGTCGGGTTCCATCGGCGCGGCGGGTGGAATAGCCAATGTGTCCGCTGCATCGAGCGCCAGATGCGGCATCCGGGCGAGGCTTGTGCGCTCGATCCGCGGTAGATGGATCGGCAGCGTCGCCGCCCGGTAGACAATCACCTCATGCTCCAGCGGGTAGTCGCGAGCCAGCACATCGACCAGCACCTGCAGATAAGCCGCATTGGTAGCGAAGCGGTTCTTTCCATGGTCGCCGGTGATGCCAATCTGCCACAGCACCAGCCACGCGCTGGGGTCGAGGCGGCGGCGGTAATACATCAACTGGCTCGCCTCAAAGTGCAGGCAGCCGCGCGTGCCCGGGTCGATGCCCAGGTCCGCATAAAGACAGTCTTCCGCCGAAATGCCTGGTTCCATATGCGCGCGATACCCCTCCGCGCGCGCCGTTTCGATGGCCTTGTGCGGTGCCCAGGCAAAGACGCCGGGGTGGCCGTAGAACACGCCGCACACACGCTTGCCCGCGCGCACTTCGGTGAGCATGGCCTCCACCATCTGCCGATAGGTCTGCATACGCGGTTTGCCCGTCTGATAGAACGGCTGCAGGCTGCGCACGTCCGGATGCATGCGTTGCACCCATTGCTCTACCAGGCCGTCGGAAACGGCGACAAAAACCATGTCCGCCGTTTCGATATGGCTACGCGCGAGCGGACTGATATGCGAGCCGAGCGTGATGCCGATGCCGACGCACACCAGACTGCCCGCGGAGGGTTGGGTATTCATGCGGACTCTCTCGGCCAGTCGGATGTTGTGGCCGTCGAGTATCGAACCGGCCTTGGCGTGCGGCAACCGCGCATAACGAAAACGGGGCCGCTCGCGCGGCCCCGTTCCGTTTGCACGGTTCCGGGCCGAGGCCCGGTTCCGCAGGTCAGTGCACGATCGGATGCGCGATGTCGCAACGATTGGTGTCGTTCGACCAGGTGCTCTGCATCGCGAAGCTGCCATTGCCCATCACCACATTGGCGCTGGCGCCCTGGCCGCTGCTGAGCCATGCGCATTCGTCGCCGTTCTCCTGGCCTGCGTAGGAGGAACGGGTGTGGTTGGTCCAGCCGCCGGCCGGGTTCTGGTCGGTGACGGTTTCGGCGTACTCATGGCCTTCCACGATGGAGAAGCCGTCGAGGTTGCCGGCAGTGCCGCTGTTGACGAAGTTCTGTCCGCAGCTGGTGCCCATGTCCTTCACATACGGCATGTTGGTGAAGGCGATATCGCCGTAAGGCGAACTCACACCCGCATCCTTGTTGTAGTCATGCCACGCGCAGAACTGGCCGCTGGACGTATTGAACCCGTCCGGATGCGTGCCGGTGGGCGACAGGATCACGTACTGCACATAGCGGTTCGACGCGGCCGTGGTGTTGCCGAAATGCGCCGCGGCCTTGATGGCTTCCTGGGCAAGCTGGGCGGCAGTGGCATTCGAAGGCGAGGCCACCGAGTTGTCGTACCAGATGCCAGCGAATGGGCCGTTAGTGGGGTAGCCGATATGGGTCGCGCCGCTGGTGGGGCACGCCTTGGCGCCCTTGGCCACGCTTGCGCCATCGCAGTACTGCGTCATGACGCCCGACCACAGCTCACCACCGGTGCCCAGGCCCTTGAACATCTTCTGCAGGTAAGGCACGGCGCCGAAAGCATCGCCCGAAAGCGTCATGTTGCCGTTGGCATCGGTGCCCGAGGTGCCCCACTGGCTGCCATACACCACGATGTACACCTTGGGCGTGCCGCTGGTGACGCCGATACCGTCGATGCCGCCGCCGTAGCTGAGTGTCCGGGTACTGGTGGTGGCACGCATGGTCGCGTACTGCTTCATCCGCGCATGCGCCTCGCGTGACGGCACCGCGCCGTGGCGATACGAATGCCCGTAAGACGGTGCATATGGATTTTCACCAGTGTCACTCGCTGCAATAGCGGCACCTACACTGAGACCCATAACGGCCAGGACAACAACAGCACTAGTAAGACGAGATTTCATGCATTAACTCCCCGTGAGTTATTCCAAGGCGCACGAACCCAATGCGGCGCGTGGCCCCATGCAAAGAAACCGCACTCGCGTGCGGCGCTCGGTTCAATGACAAGTAATGCGGGCTCCCACCAACCCTGCGCGTCGAACGTCCGCGACTTTCCCTGTCAGGCCGCGCGGATCAAGAAAAGGGCGATGCATCCTCCCCAGCACACATCGCCCCCGGAACCGTCCGTCTCGCCCCCCGGTCAACGGACCGCGCCGACCCTAGGCACTTTCAATTCGCCGGTCAACTGGAAAAAACCCGATTTAGGACACGGAAAATAAAAATAGGAAATTTAAATCGATCAAACGCAAATTGGTGCGGAAATTCGCAAGAAATAAATTCAAATAAAAGCTAATGAGAATCGATTTTCAATGGGATTTAGTTGAATGAAGCTGACGTGTAACTTTCGTATTTATTCTGGGCAATGAAAACGGTTTGTGATGCGACTGCCGGACCGTGGGCCAGCTGTCCGTTTGGCCATCAGGTAGCAAGGCCGTTCCGAGCACCTACTCCTCACCCCGAGGGGAGAGGGAGCACGGCTCTAAAAGGCGATGCGCAAGCGAGGTGCCTTATCTTTTGGTTACTTTTCTCTAGGCCCCCTGGGGGGTTGGGCAAGCAAAGAAAAGTAACTCGGCCTCCGGCAGGAAGACGAAAGCCCGCGGCAGGCGAGCCAGAACACGCAAGCGTGACAACCGAAGCGCACCACTCTGGGTCCCTGCCTACGCAGGGACGACGAAGTAGTTGAGCGCAACGCGAGGGCCGAACCCTTCTCTCCACAAGGAATACCTTCGGGCCGCCAAAGGAAGAGGGGGAAGTCCACCAACTCCCCGTCGGCCATCCGTCTAACACCAATGGCCGCGTACATCCCTCACAACAACACACTCAACAACCACTCATTTCCCAGCGCCACCACAAGCATTCAGAGCAAAAAAACCAACGAGCTGTACCGCTCGATATAGACCTTATGGTCTCGTCAGCCGCGAAAGCCCCCGGTGTATTGTGATTTCGCTCACATTTTCCACGCACCGGACATCCATCCATGAAGATCCACCGCCATCTTCTCGTGTTGTGTTCCGTCCTGTGGCTGACGGCATGCGCCACCGGCGGCGGCGTCTCCACGCCGCCCTCGATCAACCCACAGGCGCAAGCAGTCAACACCTATCGCATCGGTGTCGACGACCAGCTGCAGATCACCGTATGGCAGAACCCGGACCTTAGCGTCAGCGTGCCAGTGCGGCCCGACGGCAAGATCACCGTGCCGCTGATCGGCGACGTGATCGCCGGCGGCAAGACGCCGGAGGAAGTGGCCAGCGACATCAAGGGCAAGCTCGTCACCTACGTGCGCGATCCGCAGGTGGCGGTGATCCTCACCGCACTGCGCAGCCATGAATACCTGTCGCGCGTGCGCGTAACCGGTGCGGTGCGCACGCCAGTATCGATTCCATATCGCCAGGGCATGACCGTGCTCGACGCGGTGCTCGCTGCTGGCGGTACCACTGAATTCGCCGCGCCCGATCGCACCGAGCTGTACCGCGCGGATGGAGGCGTTACCACGCCTTACGCCATCCGCCTGGACAAGGTGTTGCAGCAGGGCGACCTGGCGACCAACTACCCGGTGCAGCCGGGCGACGTGATCACGGTGCCGTTGCGCGTGTTCTGACGCAGCAGCACAGGAGAAGGGGGAAAGGACGTCATGAATGGGGAACTCACACCTTTAGGCAGCCTGCTGCCTGCACTGACCAGCGAAGCACGCCGTCGTCGGCTGACGATGGGCCTGGTGTTCGCTGCCATCGCACTGGCCGCGCTGGTCACCGGCATGTTGTGGCCGAAGAAGTACGAGGCCTCGACCACCATCCTTGCGCAGGAAAGCATCATCACGCCGCTGATGGAGGGCGTGGCTTCGCCTACCGGCAACAAGAACCGCGCCGGCATCGCGCGCGATGTAATCTTCGGCCGCAAAGTGATGGGCGAGATCCTGGAGGCGGGTGGATGGATGGCCAAACATCCCACACCGCTGGAGCAGGATCGCATCGTCGAAGGCATCAAGAGCCGTACCACGGTCAAGACCGCGCACGACAACTTGATCACCATCAGCTATTTCGATTCCGATCCGCATCGCGCCTACAACGTCACGCGCCAGTTCGCTCAGCTATTTATCAGCGAGAGTCTGAGTTCCAAGCAGCGCGAGAGCCGCGAGGCCTACGAGTTCATCAATAGCCAGGTCGAGGCTTACCGCAAGAAGCTCACCGACGCCGAGTCGAAGCTCAAGGTGTATCGCGACAGCAATGCCGACGCGCGTCCTGGCAGCGAGACCGACACCAACGCGCGCATCAGCCAGTTGCGCACGCAGATTGAAACCGCGCGCATGGACATGATGGACCGCCGCTCGCAGGCCGCGTCGCTGGCCTCGCAGCTGTCCGGCGAATCCGAAGTCAATGCGGTGCAGACCGCCGACGGTATCTACCAGACTCAGTTGGCCGAACTGCAGTCGCGCCTCGACAAGCTGTTGCTTAGTTACACCGAGGATTACCCCGACGTCGTCCGCACCCGCCACCAGATGCAGGATCTGAAGCAGCAGCTGGCGCAGTCCGAGCAGCGCAAGCTGGAAGCGCGCTCGGCCGGCACGCCGGCGACGGAAAGTGTGGTGAGCTTCAATCCGGTCTATCAGCAAATGAGGACCCAGCTCGCCACCGTGCGCGGCGATTCCGCCGCCGCCTCCGCGCGGCTGGGTGCCAGCGAATCGATGTTGCAGGCCGAGCTGGAACGCAGCAAGCGTATCGCCAATTCGGAGAACGTCACTGCCGAGCTGACCCGCGATTACAACGTCAATCGCGACGTCTATCAGGATCTGCTCAAGCGCCGCGAGAACGCGCGTGTGTCGATGAACCTCGACGCCGAGCAGCGCGGCCTGACCTTCCTGATCCAGAACCCCGCGGTGCTGCCGCTCACGCCGTCGGGTCTGCGCTTTTTGCACTTCGGCCTGGCCGGCTTGACGCTCGCCGTGGCGATACCGCTCGGGTTGCTGTTCGCGCTGGTCCGGTTCGATCCACGCGTGCGTTCGGTGCAGCGGCTCGAGCACGACACCGGGCTCGCGGTGCTGGCGACCATTCCGTTCTATCCCACGCCGCGCGATCGCCGGCGTGATCGGCTGCACAACAGCATGCTGGCGCTGACCATCGCCGGTGTGGCGGTGGTGTACCTGGCGATGCTCTGGCTGCGCCTGAAGGGGTAAGCGATGAACGCGCACAACAACGAAAAATTGCTGCCCGATAGTGTCGAAGATGTGCTCGAGGCAGCGGCCCGCACCCTGGAAAAGCGGCCCTCCGCCAGCCACGCAATGATCGCGCGCATGCACGATCACGCCGGCATGCTGGCGCCGCTGCAACTGGAACAGAAGCGGCTGATCCATCGCGACGAATCGGTGCGCCGTCAGTCCGATGCGTTTCGCGAAATCCGCACGCGCCTGCTAGGTATGGGTGGGCAGCAGAATTTCGTGACCCTGGTGGTATCGGTGAGTCCGCGCTCGGGCAGCAGTTTCGTTGCGCGCAACCTGGCCGCGGCGTTCGCCTTCGATGAGGCCAAGACCAGCCTGCTGATCGACTGCAACCTACGATATCCGGATCAGCATCGCGCGCTGGGCGTGGATCCAGTCACCGGCGGACTGATCGATCTGCTGGAGCATCCGGCGCTCGGCATCGAGCGCATCCTGTATCCCACCGGCATTCCGCGCATGCGCCTGATCCCGGCCGGCCGCTCACACGAAAATATCGGCGAGTACTACTCCTCGTACCGCATGAGCGCCGTGCTCGATTCGCTGCGCAACCGCTATCCGGATCGCTACCTGTTCCTCGACGGCCCGGCGATCAAGGGCTCGCCGGATGCACGCATCCTGTCTGACCTGGCCGATTTCGTGGTGGTGGTCGCCGGCTACGGCCGTGACACACCCGCGGCGATCAGCCAGGCGGTGACGAATTTCGATCCGGCGAAGCTGGCCGGCGTCGTCTTCAACCAGGTGCCCTAGTCATGAGCGCCTACCGGAACGGAAGCAGGCCGGCGCATTCGACACTCGCTCGCGCGATCGCCTTGGCGCTGCTGGTCACCACGGGCGCCGCTTCGGCCGCGCAATTCGATTACGCGCTGTACGCCGGCATTGAGCACAGCGACAACATCACGCTGAGCACGAACAACCCGGTAAGCCAGAACGTATTCATCCCGGGCCTTAACTTCACTTACTCGCAGCTGGGTTCCGCGGTGCAGGCCAAGGCCGCTGGCAGCCTGGAGTACCGCGACTACCTCGGCAAAACCTTCGACAACCAGGTCCAGGGCCAGCTCGCCGGCCAGGTGAATTGGGCGGTGCTGCCGCAGCGCCTGGATCTGTATGCCGAAGATTACGCCGGCATCCAGCCGGTGGATTCGCTCGCCAGTAACGCGCCGAACAACCAGCAGCAGACCAATGTGCTGGCGCTGGGGCCGATCCTGCATTTCCGTGTAGGCGACGCCATGCGCGGGCAGGCCGAGCTGCGCTACGTGAACAGCTATGCGTCGAAGGTCAAAGACTTCAACTCCTCACGCGGCGTCGCAGCGTTTCGGTTATTCCGCGATCTCAGTCCGACTGCCCAGGTTTCGGCCAACGTCGAGTACCAGCACGTCGATTTCAACCAGAGCCTCAGCGGTCCCAACTACGACCGCTCCGAAGCTTATGCGCGCTACACCAGCAAGCTTGCGCACTTCACCACCGATGTTTCGCTGGGCTGGTCGCAGATCAAATTCAAGCGCGCGGGCAGCGATTCCGCGCCGATGGCGCGGCTGGCGCTGGGCTGGCAGCCGAACCTGCGCAATGAAGTGATCCTGTCGGGCTCCTATCAATATGCCGACGCGGCGCAGGACATCGCGCAGCAGCCGTATCAGCCGTTCCTCGACCAGAACCAACCGGTGACGGCGACCCTGCAGGGCGTGAGCGTGGGCAACGTGGTGGTGAGCTCGCAGGTGTACCTGGAGCGCCGCCTGGATCTCAGCTACGCGTTCCGCGCGGATCGCTGGACGGCGGCGGTGACGCCCGGCTATCGCCGGCTCGGCTACATCAACGACCGTACCTTGAACCAGGCCGGCCGCAGTCTTGGCATCAACGGTGAGTACCGGTTGCGGCCGACGCTGACCCTGTCCGGCTTTGTCTACGGCGAGAAGCTGGACTACAGCACGCTCAAGCGCACCGACAAAACCTATCGCTACGGCCTCGATCTGGCGCATCAATGGACCCAGCATTGGAGCTGGCATGCCTCGGTGACGCATCAGCGCCGCGACAGTAACGCGGTGAACCAGACCTACCATGAGACCGCGTTCTTCGTCAGCGTGGTGTACCGGCGATGAGCGCGCGCATGGATAGCGACCATCCCTTCTTCTTCGGACCGGGCGGCGAATTGTTCGGGCTGTACCATCCGGCGCCCAGTCGTGCGAACAAGGCGGCGCTGTTATGTCCGCCGTTGGGGCAGGATCAGATTCGCTGTCACCGCCTGTACCGGCAGCTGGCCAACGCACTGGCCGCCGAAGGCTGCGCGGTACTGCGTTTCGATTACTACGGCACTGGCGATTCCGCCGGTAGCAGCGCGGAAGTGGACTGGGACCGCTGCATCGCCGACACCTGCGCCGCCGCCGATGAGTTGCGCGCGCGCAGTGGCGTCGAGCACGTTGTCGCCTTCGGTGCGCGGCTGGGTGGCAGCATCGCCTTGGCCGCGACAAAACGTGCGCGACTCGCTGACGTCGTGGTGTGGGACCCAGTGGTGGATGGTTGCGCGTACATCCAGCAACTCGATGCAATGCAGGCCGCCCTGCGCCAGGATCCGCACCGCTTTGTGGCACCGCGTGCAGTAGAGGGCGCGGCAGC
This sequence comes from Dyella sp. OK004, assembly GCF_900114495.1. Lineage (GTDB taxonomy): Bacteria > Pseudomonadota > Gammaproteobacteria > Xanthomonadales > Rhodanobacteraceae > Dyella_D. The sequence goes on from NZ_FOZI01000004.1 coordinate 136,431, forward strand.
GCAATGGCTTGGCTTCGCGATCAGTCAGCGCCTGCGCCATCAATTGGCCGATCTGCGGCCCGATACCGCGGGCTCGCCGTCATTGGTACTCGATTCGCTGCCGCCGACACCGGCACATCGCTGGAAAGGCCTGATCGCCGCGCATGCCAAGGTGAAAGAGCTGCATCCCTTTACGCCGTGGGACGACTTGCGCCGGCTCGAGCAGGCGATCCTCTCGCACCCCTTGATTCAGACCGTCACCAGTCATTGGCAGGGAGGCCACTGATGCAGGAGCAAGCTTTTCGTTTCGGACGCGCGCGGCACTTGGTCGGCATTGCCGGCCTGCCGCCAGCAGCGCAGGGTACGGTCGGCGTGATCGTGCTCAATGCCGGGCTGGTGCATCGCGTCGGTCCGTTCCGCTTGCACGTGGACCTGACCCGGCGCCTCAACGCCTGCGGCTATCCCACCCTGCGTTTCGATTTCTCCACGGTGGGCGACAGCGGCGCCAGCGGCGAATCGCAATCGCGCGAGCAGCAGATCCTCGCTGATACCAACGACGCCATGACGCTGTTGCGCAGGCAAGCCGGTTGCACACGTTTTGTACTGGTCGGCCTTTGCTCCGGCGCGCAGAACGCACACACCGTGGCCTGTGCCGACGACAAAGTGGCCGGCGCGGTTTTTCTCGACGGCTATGCCTATCGCACCTTCGGTTATCGCCTGCGTCACTACCTACCCAGGCTAATCGATCCGGCGCGCTGGCGCCGCCTGCTGAGTCCGCATCGCAAGTCGGTGGAAAAAATCCGCGGCGAACCCGTCTTCAGCACCGTGCCTTCGCCGCAGACCGTGGTGCGCGCCGACCTGGCCGGCATGGTCGAGCGCGGCATGCACCTGTGCCTGATCTATAGCGGCGGTATCAACATGTTCTTCAACCATGCCCGCCAGTTTCGCGAATGCTTCGGCCGGGTCATGACACATCCCAGGGTCAGCACCTGCTTCGTGCGCGAAACCGATCACACCTATGTGCTGGTCGACGATCGCAAGCGGCTGATCGACCAGATCGAAGGCTGGCTACGGAATAACTTTCCCATTGCACCAACCGCCGCTGCGCCTCTCCGGCGCGCCGAGCTGGAGGCGTCGCCATGAACGCAGTGCTCGTTACCGGCGGCGCCGGCTATATCGGCAGCCACGTGGTCCAGCAACTCGCTGCACGCGGCGAGCACGTGGTGGTGATCGACAACCTCTCCACCGGCTTTCGCGAATCGGTGCAGGGCGCCGAACTGGTGGTGGGCAATGTGGGCGACCCGGCGCTGGTCTCGCGGGTGCTGGCCAAGCATCGGGTCGGCGCCGTGCTGCACTTCGCTGCGCATACAGTGGTACCCGAATCGGTACGCGATCCACTCAAGTACTACGGCAACAACACCTGCAGCACCGAGAATCTGCTCGCCTGCTGCGCAGACGCGGGCGTGGACAAGTTCATCTTCTCCTCCACCGCCGCGGTCTACGGCATGACCGACAGCGGCGTGGCCGACGAAGAGACACCGACGCACCCGATCAATCCCTACGGCACCTCCAAGCTGATGTCGGAGACCATGCTGCGTGATTACTGCGCCACCGGCGCCATGCGGCATGTGATCCTGCGTTACTTCAACGTGGCCGGCTGCGATCCCGAGGGGCGCATCGGCCATTCCACACCGCACGCCACGTTGCTGATCAAAGTGGCCTGCGAGCATGCAGTAGGCAAGCATCCCAGCCTATCCATCTACGGCACCGACTACGACACGCCCGATGGCACCGGTATCCGCGACTACATTCACGTGGAAGACCTGGCTGCCGCCCATCTGCGCGCACTGGATCATCTGCGCGACGACGGCGAATCGCTCACCCTCAACTGCGGCTACGGCCACGGCTATAGCGTGCGCCAGGTGATTGATTCGGTAACGCGCGTCAGCGGCCGCTGCCTCAACGTGATCGAGCAGCCACGTCGCGCCGGCGACACCCCGATGCTGATCGCACGCTGCGGACGTTTGCAGCATGCGCTCGGCTGGCAGCCGCGCTACGACGATCTGGACTTCATCGTGCGCACCGCGTTCCTGTGGGAGCAAAAACTGGCGCAACGCGCCGAGCATGTCTGAGGGTGTGTCGATGACTCGCCCTCAACAGCAACCTGCTCCTCCCCCTGCATGCGGGGGAGGGAATATGGTGTTGCGACCTCTGGCTCCTCCCCCTGTTTGCAGGGAGAGGTTGGGAGGGGGTGACGCTCTTGCGATCGCCCCACCCGCAGCGCTTTCTCAAGTACTCACCCCTCCCCAACCCTCCCCTGCGTGCAGGGAAGGGAGCAGGTTGTTGCGAGCTTTAGCTCCTCCCTCGCAGACAGGGAAGGGAGCCAAGATGCCTGCATCATGAAGGGTGTGCGCACACTTCGGCTCATGTGCCATGCGATGTTGTGGTTCGCCCTGGCCATGGCGCCGCCGCTGGTATCGGCAGCGAAGCATCGCGCCAAGAGTCCTGGCATAACGCCGGTGCTATCGACAGACCTTGTACCCGACCAACGCATTGTGGTGCACCGGAACGCAGGCACCAGCAACGACGTCGTCGTCTCCGTCGGCATTCCGCTGCCTCCAGGCACGTTGCGCGATTCACGCCAGCTGCGCGTGCTCGACGAACACGACAACGAAGTGCCGGCAGCCGTGCAGACCCTGCTGCGCTGGCATTTCAAGGACGGCAGCGTGCGTGCCGTGCGCGTACAGTTCCGCACGGCGTTGAGTGGCGATACGCAGACTTACTATTTCGCACTAGGCAAGCCACGCCAGCGCGATCTGCCCGGCTGGCCGTACACATCGGGTTTGGTCGATGGTGAACAAGGCTTACGCGTGCCGGCCGCACTGGCGACCTTGAGTGCAGCGTGGCTGTGCGCATCACTGATCGCCGGGCCGCAGCAACCAGCCGCGCCCGGCGAGCCCTATGCCGACTACGTCGCCGCGCAATTCCAGTGGGCGCGCACATTGCCGGTAGACGATGCCTCGGCCTGGTTGTTCGACCGGCCGTCTACGCTGTTCAAGGCGTATGTGCGCACTGGCCGTTTCGATTACCTGCAAGCGGCCGACCTGAGTTACCGCTTCTATATGAAATACATCCGTCGCGATGGGTTCCCGATCAGCCCCTCCTGCGCCGGCGGCTGGCTGCGCGGCGACAAGCCCTGCGACGTGAAGTACGTCTACGTGGAACCGATCCTGCTCGCGGTAGCACTCACCGGCAACGACGGCGACCACGACCAGGCCACCGTGCGCAACATGATGACCCTGTGGGGCAACGGCGGCTGGAACACACGACCCGGTCCCTATACCAAACCCTCGCAATACTTCACCGAGCGCCTCGCCGGTCTGGGCCTGCTGGAAACTGTGAGCGCCTATGAACTCACTGGTGATCCGGATGATCTGGCGCGCATCAAGGAGCGCATCGGCTGGCTGGACGAGCACCAGCGCAACAACCCCGACCAGCTCGGCAATGACGGCTCCTGGCGCAATAGCTGGAACCTGCACGAAAACGACTCGTGGAATCCCGAAACCGATGTGCGCGGCAGCTCGCCATGGATGAGCGAAAACATCGTGGATGGCCTGTGGCACGCGTGGCTCGTTACCGGTGACGCGCGCATTCCGCCGATGCTCACCGCGTTCGGACGCTACCTGGAACGCTACGGCTGGATCGATGCCGACCTGCTGGTGCCGCCGCACGACTGGCGCAATTCGTGTTCGGGCCCCGACGGGCAGATCGCCTGGTACTGGTCGTCGTCGCACGCCAGCACCAAAGCGCTGAGCACGATCCAGGAATCGGAAGGTTGGTATAGCGACGCGCACAACGTCGAACTGACCTTGCCGGTGGCCGCCGCTTGGTACTTCGAGCGCGATCCTCAGCAGAGCGCCGCCTTGAAGCGGCGCCTGCAGAAACTCACCAGTTCCTACAGCGTCGCCTGCGCTACCGTCAACGACACGCTGCGCCGTTTCAACTGGAACAATCGCGGCAGCGGCGTGGTGCAATGGCTGATTCGCCAGCCGGCCGGCAGCGGCCTGCTGCACACACCCTCGCAACTGGCCGCGCAGGGCACGCCATGAACCGCCGTCTCGCCGTACTGCGTAGCGTCACCATCGTCTCGGTCTCGAGCTATATCGAGTACGCGCTGGGCCTCGTCGTCAGCATCTGGATCGCGCGCGCTTTGGGGCCAGCGGACTTCGGCCGCTATGCCTTCACTGTGTGGCTGTGCAGCTGGCTGATTACCTGCAGCAATCATGCGCTGACTACGTCATCCACCAAGTTCATCGCCGAAGCCGATGGCGCGGGCACGCCCACGGTGGCATCGCATATCGCGCAACATCTCAACCGCGTACAGCACCTCAGCTCGCTTATCGTCATCGTGCTGTTTCTGCTGGGCATAGCTATCCTGCGGCCCGGCGAATGGCGAGACTATCTGCTGCCGGTAACCGCGCTGGTGTTGGTCGCCACGGTGGCCAAGGCCAACTACGGCATGCTGGTGGCGATTGAGAAAGGTCAGGAACATTTCGAGCCCGAAGCCATCGCCACGGTGCTGGCCGGCGCCGTCGGCATCCTGCTGGTGATCGGCGCGACGCTGCTGCATGCGGGGCTGCTCGCCTTTGTTGCAATCTTTGCGGTATCGCAGCTGCTGCTCAATCTGCTCAACCGCCTGGCCTATCGCCGCTACTGCCAGCCGTTCGTGGCTGGCACGATTCCCATTGATATCCGCGCGCGCCTGAATCGCCATCTGCGCTTCACCGCCGTGCTGGTCCTGCTCGGTGCGTTCAAGGCGGGCACCTTCGAGGTGTTTCTGCTCAACACCTTCGCCACTTCTACCGCAGTGGGTTTCTTCGCCATCGCAGTCACTCTCACGCGTGGCGCGGTGCAGCTGTTCTCGGTGGGGCTCACCAGCACCCTGCTGCCATACATGGCGAAGTCCTTCGGCGAGCGTGGGCAGGAACACACCGCGCACTTCCTCGGCGAAGCGACGCGCTTCTACTGGGCGGTGGGCCTGATGATCGCCGGACTCGGCCTGGTCACCACGCCGCAGATCGTCGCGCTGCTCTATGGCGACCGCTACACCGCCGCCATTCCCGCGATCGAAGCCTTCCTGGTATTGGCCGGTCTGCTATTGATCGTCAACGGCATCGTTGCTTTCCAGACCGTGGTCGATCGCCAGGACGACCGTGTGCGCATCAGCGTCACCGCTTTGGTCGCCAACGCCGCGCTCGGTCTGCTGCTGGTTCCCACGCTGGGTCTGACCGGCGCTGTGCTCGCCTATGCCGGCACGCGACTGACCGAGCTTGCACTCGCCGTGTTCTACCTGCGTCGCGCTACTCGGCATGGTCTTCCGATCGGATCGATGGCGCGCCTGTTCGGTGTGGCTGTGGCTGCCACCGCGCTGGCGTGGTTGGTGACTGCATTGCTGCAAAGTCGCTACGGCTTCATCGCCGGAAGCGCCGTGTTCGTCGCGGTGTTTATGCCCGCGAGCGTGTGGGTGCGTTACTGGAGTGGCGACGATTACCGCCTGATGGGCAGCATCGCCAACCGCCTCGGCCCACCAGGGCGTGTGCTGATGCGCGGCCTGAATCTGTTGCATCGCCCGAGCGCGGGGAGTTTGTCATGACCCTGCCGCGACCAGCCTGCGTGATACTCGACCACGCCGATGCCGTGCGTCATCTGCGCGACGAACTCGCGCGCCTCGCCGAACGGCCGGGTGCCGCATCCAGCATCGTGCAGCATCCCGACTGGCTGTTGTTCGAACTGGAAAGTCGTGAAGGCGCAGCGACCCCATACGTCGTCGTCGCCAGTGGCGACAACGGCAAACCCATTGGCTACGCGCCGTTCGTCGTCGAATACCACCATGCGCGCATCGCCGTCGGCGATCGTCGCGTGCCGATATATCAAGGTCGCACCCTGCGCCTGCTCGGTGCCGGCGTCGTGGCATCACCCCATGACCGGCCCGCCGCTGAAGCCTCCATTGCCGAAGCACTCAAGCGCGACCGCAGCATTCATGTGCTGCGCATCCGCGAAACCGAACTGCCCAACACGCTGGCCAATGCCGTATCGATGGGCAGGGCGCACTTCACCACCGTGCAGGCGAACTTGCTCGACCAGATCAACTGGACCATCGAGCCACAGGAATCGCTAGACGCCTATCTCGCCGGTCTCGGCTCCAAACGTCGCAACGACCTCACCCGTCGCCTGCGCAACGTCTACAAGAAACTCGGCGAGCAAGCCCAGCTACGCGTCGTCGACACACCGGAGCAAGTCGACGAGTACTGCACACTGATGAACCAGGTCTACGCGCGCAGCTGGCATGCGGAAGCCGTAGCAATAGATTGGACACTCCCCGCGCGCCGCGCACTGTTCCGCCAGCTCGCCAGCGAACGCTGCCTGATCGGCCACCTGCTGATGCTCGGCGACCAGCCCATCGCCTACGTCCACGGCTACCGTCTCGCCGGCCGCTACCTGCTCGACGACACCGGCTACGACGAGGCTTTCGCCGCGCACGGCGTGGGCTCGGCACTGGTATTCCAGGCTGTGCAGGATCTGTTAGCGCGCTACCCGGGTGAAGTCATCGACTTTGGCTATGGCGATAACCAGTACAAGCGCGTGCTGGCGAACCGGCAGGTGTCGTGTGGGGCTTTATATATGGTGCGCGGGGTAGAGGCGCGAGCGCGGTTCGGGATGATTGCGCCGTTGCGATGGGTGTATCGCGGGATGCGGCGGGTGATGCGCCGCGAGTAGATCGCTCTGTGAGGATTCAGTCGTTTTGCGGCCGCCAGAATTTCCCATTTACAGACAGCGGCCAAGGAACATTCGCGGATCATTGCTCCATGGTAGGAGCCCACCCTGTGGGCGACCGGAATAGCACCGCTTCCCCACCGCCTTCAAGCATCCCCTAGCCTTTGTGCGCATGCGCTGACATGGATTGTCAGTAACAGCTGAAATTCGACGGCCCGTCCTTCCACGGGCTTTTTTCTGATTTTTCGCCGTATCTCCGTGGGCTCGAGCATGTTCCCATCCGTCTTCCGATGACCTTAGGAGAGGGTATTCATGCGTCTACATCACGAGGCCCGCCACAGCATTTTCCGTACTACGCGGCGTACCGTCATCAGTTTGTTAGCTCCACTGCTTCTTGGCCTTCTCTCCAGCAACACCTACGCGCAATGGCAGGTGGCCGACCGCGAACATATCCAGGCCGACGCTGAGGCCTGGGTCAAGCAATGGGCGCAGTGGAAGCAGCAGTTCGATCAGTGGGAGCAGCAGTACTTCACCATGCTCAACGTGGTGCAGGCCGGACCTGCATTTATAGACACCGGCCAGTTGGAGCGGCGGGGGCCGGACGATGGCATGGCGCAGCAATGTCCCGAGCCTGGCGCGCTCGCCGGCAAGATCGTGCAACAGCAGAACGCGTTCTGTCGGATGCTGCTTCAGGTGAACAACAACCGCTACAACGTGCTGGTCGATCTCAACCAGCAGATCGACCGGCGCAATCAAGAGATGCGAGCAATCCTGGCCAAGCGCATCACCGACGTATCGTCCAAGGACTTGGGCGGCCTCAAGTCGTTCGGCACCGAGATGCAGACCTTCCAGGCCAATGTCGAGCACGACATGAACAACGCCGAGGCAGCGCTCAAGCGATACGCGAGCCTCGCCGAGACGATCAAGCAGCAGCAGGCGCAGTTGACCGAACAGGCGTTCAAGAGCGCGCCATCCGGCAGTGGTTCGGGATTGCTCGGCGGGCTCGTCCAGGGCGCCACCCTCAAGGGTGCGCTAGAAACCGCCAAGCACTGGTAACCCCATCGAGCGTCATCACGGATGATCATCATGTTCAACGCAGCTTTTGCCAGCGCTCCCGGCCTCGGCGACCTGAGCAATTTCTTCTTTTACACCGCCATCAGGGATTTTTTGCTCGGCAGCGACGGCCTGATCACCCAATGGACTGCCGGCCTGTCCGAGCGTCTTGGCTCGTTGCTGGGAGTGGCGGTGCTGCCGCTGATCACGTTGTGGATCCTGCTGGCCGGCTATCGCATTGTCACCGGCCAGTCGCGCGAGTCGATGATGGTGCTGGTGGTCAATGCCACGCGCGCGTCGCTGATCGTGTTCATCGCCATCGGGGTCGGCATGGGCAATCCGTGGATTGCCGACAAGCTTCACGAGCTCGATCAGGTGATCAGCGAGGTGGTGACCGGCAGTACAGGTATGGCCGGCCAGATGCAGGAGAGCCTGGGCTGGATACAGTTCGCGCTGTCGAGCATCGACGCGTTGCCTACCGGCGGCGAGGCCGCGCTTGCCACGTCCAAGGAGCGGGCACTGTTGTTCACCGGCATTGGCACAGCAGGGCCGGGCATCGTCGGTGGCGTCATGCTGATGACGTTCGAGATCGCGATGAAGTTTCTGGTGGCGGTTGGACCGCTGGCGATGCTTTGCCTGCTGTTCAAGGCCACCGCGCCGGTTTTCAGGCGCTGGCTGGAAGCGTGCATCGCCACGTTGTTCGCCCTCGCCGTGGCCGAGGTGATGACCACCATCGCGTTGAAGATGGTGTGCGCGGTGGCGGCGGCGTTCTGGGGCGACCGGCTGATCAACGCGGCGGTGCAGAGCCTTCCCGGCGGCGTGGATCTTCAGATGGCCGAAGGCATCACCAGCATGGCGATGCAGCAGGGAGCACTGGGGCTGATCATGACCATGCTGATCGTCACGGTGACGGCCAAGACATCCCGCCTCTTCGGGGACATGTTGGGCAACTTCAGTCATTACTCGATGTTCGGGGCACCGGGTGGGATGTCGGCACAGCTAGGGCCGCAAGGGCAGCCGGTGGGGGCTTATCAGGCACCGGTGCAGAGGGAGACAACGTCTCATCCCAGCAATGCGGGAGTTATGCCTACAAATCACCCCGTATCAGGTTCTCACACCACGCCAGCATCAAGTAATCAAGATGTAGTGAAGACAAATGCTGAGTCTCAGCAAGGTAAGGCGAATCGTCCGATAGATCGCACATAACACTACGCACGGGGCAAGCCGCGATCTAAGTGTGCGATGCATCACGCGACTTGCGCCAGCCGCCGTACTTCTTGACGCATTCAAAACAGTTATATGAGCTCCATATGAAAATATTTTTGCGGATACTCGGATCAATGCTGTTGCTATGCGGTTTATCGCATGCGCAACAGTCTTGCGAATGGCGACAAGAAGGGCCGATGGGGCCTGCGTGGTACCAACCCGGGAGTTGGAGTGCCTGCGGAGTCTCGCAGCAACAAGTTCAGCCAGGAGTTCGTTGGGCAACACGCTGGGGGAGCATCGCGTACAGTTCAAAAACGGGAAGTCTTGGCACAACTTTTAACCAAGAAAGCAAGCGTGAAGCGGAGCTCGCTGCCATGAAGCGCTGCGGCTCTTCAAGAGACATAACGGACTGCAAAATAATCAGTACGTACTTCAATCAGTGTGCTGCGGTGGCCTGGGGAGGAGGTGTCGAGGGCTCGGGCACCGGCCCTACCATCGCTGAGGCATCCAAAGCCTCTCTGCGGTCCTGCCAGGATGGAGGAACCGACTGCAAAGTTATTTTTTCCGAATGCAGCCTTCCCGAGCGCATCCAATGACACATCTCAATGTGATGCACATGAGAGCAAGGTGGTTCGGCCTTGCTGGAATGATGTTGTTGTCTTTGAGTTTCATGGCACATGCACAACAACAATGCGGATGGCGCCAAGAAGGAGTGATCGGTCGGGGCTGGTATGACGGGGGAGGTGGTTCGTGCAATAGCGCACAGCAGAAACAAACAGCGCCGGCCATCCGATGGGTCTCAAGATGGGGGGCAATTGCAATCTGTCACAGACTGGGTCACTCGGGATCAACTGTGAACCAGAAGAGTAAGCGTGACGCAAAGCGCGTAGCTCTGCAGAACTGCAATACGGATGGGGCAACGGACTGTGAAGTCGCGCTCGCATACCACGATCAATGCGCAGCCCTCGCGTGGGGCGGTGGATTCTCAGTAGCAGCTGGTGCGGCCACGATAGAGGAAGCTGCAGCGTTAGCCATGCGGTCGTGCGATACGCAAGGATGCGAAATTGTCTACTCCGAATGCAGCCTCCCCGAACGCATTCAATGACACCTATGGAGGGGTCGCCATGAAAGAATTCGACGCCATTACCACCAACCATCCATCCCATCCAGCGTTGGCGCGGATCACCGCGGGCCAACGTCAACAGCGCATCCAGCTTTATGCCCTGGGCCTGTGGTTCATGGGCGGCATACTGGACGTCATTTACTCCACCACCTTCTTTGGCCCGGGGTGGCTCCGCGAACTGATGAATCCTGCAGGCCTCGTTTTCATGGGTAGTCTGGTTCTGGCCTATCGATGGCTTCTCATCGACAGCATGGAGCGACGCCGTTCGTATTCATTCTCCGACCATCTGCTGAACGTGGCTTTCAGTGCCGGGTATCTGTACCAGACCCGCGACCATGGAGAGCGGGTCAGTGCCATGGCGGCCTATATCGCCCTGTGCGCGAGTTGCGCCATGGCAAGTTTTGTGGGCGGCTACCTCGCCATTGGCGCGTTCATCAAGTTCAAGGTGACGAGTTCATGAAGCGCGTTCTTTTGATGATTCCGATGCTTGCCATGGCCTTCCTTCTCTACCGCTGCGGAGCTTTTGTGGGCACGCTAGATATCAAGCAGAACCCGCATCCGAAGATGCGCTACGACATCACCATAACCATCGAAGGTGCGCCGGGTCCGTTCGACGCGGTGGGTGGATTCATGCAGTACGAAGTTGCCAACAAGCAATGCGTACCACTGACGGGTGGGCCCATGAATCCGATGCGGATTCCACCGTTGGCGCATCCACCCATCGACTTCAAACGGGTCTCTGACAATGTCTACACGGGTACGGTGTATGCGGATTATTTTCTGGATGAGGACTATTTCGGCGAAGGTATGTGCCATTGGTCACTGATGAGTGCCACTGCAAGGTTGAAGGTCATGAATCGAACTTTCGCTCCATATCTTCTTCCAGACGAGCTGTTTTCACAGAAGCCGGTTACTGCCTATTTCACGCGAGACGAGTACTTGCACAACAACGTGGGATACAGCTCGACGGGGGAGCGCGATCGGTCTGTTTTTCCGTCTGATCAGCAGCAAGGCCTCTTCTCCATCACCTTGGTTGCTAAGGAGCACTTGCCATGACTATCACTAGGAAGGACTACGCTTTGCTTGACAAGGATTCATACGTCCCTCACGAGAAAGACGATTCAGTGATTTTTGGCGGAGTGGGCTACACCATCTTCGATACCTATAGTGATCCCATCACCGGCTACCACGGAACCGCCTATAGACGCACCGATACTCATGAAATCGTCATCGCTCATCGCGGCACTGAGAAAAGCTGGGGCGTGATTCAAGATGGTCCGACCGACCTTGGCATGGTGGTCACCGGCTTCAACGCGCAATTACCCGATGCGCGTGCCTTCACTAAGCGTGTGATGGAGAATGCAGAAGCATTTGCAGCTAACAAGCACGTTGCCATTCCGCCCATCACCACCACCGGCCATTCCCTAGGCGGCACGCTCGCCCAAATCACCGCCTACGAAAACCACCTTCAAGGCGTCACCTTCAACGCCTACGGCGCCGTGGATCTGCAGCACGACATTCCTGAGGGTGGAAGTCGGGTCACCAACTACGTCCGCGCCACCGATGTAGTGAGCGCGGCCAGCCGTCACTACGGAACGGTGCATGTGCTGGCGACCGCGCAGGATGTCCATGACCTTTCCCATGCGGGCTATGACGATCGGGTTACAGCTACCAGCCTTCGCAATCCATTGAGTGCCATCAGCGTTGCGGCACACAGCATCGACAACTTTGCCCCAGATAGTCCTGGCCTTGCATCGTCCGATCTGTCACCCGAGAACGAAGTCCGTGCCCGCCTGAATGCCCAAGCCATCGGCCTGTATCGGGCTGATGTGCAGGCGCTTCGTTCCAACACTCTGTCCCATGCATGGGAAATGGCACACAAAGCCGGCACCGCGCGGGAACTGCTGACGTCAGCCAGTCGTTCAGTGATGCATGGCGAATTCGCCCAAGCCGGCCACGCGCTGGACATGGCCGGTCATCGCACAGTCGAAAACCTCGCCCACCAGCGCGACACCGTGATCAACACCGCCAAACTCGCCGGCTACGCCGTTGAGGAGATGGGTCACCAAGCAGCCCACTCCGTAAGCGATGTTTATGACGCCACGCGCGATGGCATGACTCAAGGCGTCCAGATGCTCAAGCAACAGACACACCTCGTCACCGAGGTCATGAGCGATGGCATGTCGCGCGCCGCCGGTACGTTGAGCCACCCGGGCCAGTGGTTTGAATCCAGATCCGCAACACCCGACGCACCCGCGTTACTGAATCACCCCACACATCCAGGCCACGCCATGTTTCAGCAAGGTCTTCATGGTGTGCAGCGTCTCAATGCCAAACACGGCGTAGCTCCTTCGGAGCGCGATGCTAACTTCGCGGGCGCGCTTGCTTCAGCCGCGGCAGAGCAGGGCCTTACCCGCATCGACCATGTCGTGTTGAGCGATGACGCCAGCCGCGCCTTTGCCGTGCAGGGGCGCCTTCATGGTGGCATCGCGGGGCTGGATCAAAAGTATGTCTACGTGGAAACCGTGACGGCGCTGCATACGCCTCTGGCGCAGAGCAGTGCGCAGTGGGAGCTGGTCATGCAGCAGAATCAGGCCGATTTGACTTACTCACAGACGGAACAGGTGGCGCGGCAGCAGATTTCGCCGCAGGAGTCGCGCCACGTTGAGCGGTCGATGTAACCCGAGCGAGTCGTCTCCATTGCCGTGGATCGCGGCATCACACACCGACGCGCGTACTTGAGAACTGGCAAGCATCGTGCGGGGTTTTGTATGCGTTAGGCGGGCAGGGCAAGGGTGCAGTTAGGAATGAATGTGCCGTTGAGGTAGGTGTGTCGCGGGGTGTGGAGGTGATGCCTTGCTCGATTTTTTTCTGTATTGCTTCTGTCGAACCTGCTGTCTGATCCGGTGCCGGCTGGTTTCCAGCGGACAGAGGGTTGCGCGACGGCTCCCACGAGCAACAAGATGTACAGAAGGACGGCAAGGTGCCGCTTTGTCATCGAAGGGAGTGCTATGCAACTCGACCGTACTTCGGCTGCGGAAATCTCGGCGCTTCTTGAGCAGGCGAGCGCGTTGTGCGACCAATCTCTCCGAACGGTGAAGGTTCATGAGAGCCTCGGCTATATCCATGTCTATGGCCGACTGGTCGGCCACTTTCTGGGGCACAGCTACACCAACATCCTTGCTCCCCTATGGCAGGCATACCCGGATCTCGAGCCGCCCCAGATGAAAGAGGGCTATTCGCAACCCGTGGCGAGCTTAAGCGCCGAGTCGCAAGCTGCTATTGGTGCGTTCATCGAGCACGTATCCAAAGCGCTTCCGCGAATCAAGGAGCTGCTTGAGTTTCAAGAAGGGTCAATGCCGTTGCCTTTCGGCGGGTTTCCGGAGGTCGAGAATTCAGGTGCTCAGATTCGAGAGTTTCTGGCCAAACCCCGGTTCCGGGATGAGAAGCCTCCTTTGTAAGCTGTGTTGTCATCACGGGACGGCAGTGCATCGGTTTTGCTGTCGCCGCTGTCTTTCGTGTGGCACGGTGTTTCGCTTTGAATCGCTCGGCATGAGTCTGTGACGGTAGGTGCCTCTTTCTGCTTGTTCCATCCATCCAAGGCAAGGAATCTTTATGAGCTCGAAGAGGACCGCTTCGCCCGCCCTGGAAGACATTAGGGTCCCCGTAAAACTGAAGCTCTCTGCGCTGTGGGCCAGCCTGATGTTTTGCTACATCTACGGCGATTACTTCGGGCTCTTTCAGCCCGGTAACCTGCAAAGCATGCTGCAGGGCCAGATGGGTCCGCTCGGGCCGACCACTCAGGGCGCGCTGTTGGGAACGGCGGCGCTGCTGGCGGTGCCCGGCGTCATGATCTTTCTGTCGCTGGTGCTGAGGCCTGCCGTGAATCGCGTGGTGAACATCGTGCTCGGCTTGTTCTATACCGGCATCATGCTGATCTCCATGCCGGGCGCCTGGGCCTTCTATATCTTCCTTGGCGTTATCGAGATCGTGCTGTCGCTGCTGATTGTCTGGTACGCGGTGAAGTGGCCAAGGCAGGTAGTGCCGTAGCGGGGTAGTATCCCGAGCCACGTCGGCTCACCTCAACCTGGACTCGCCCATGAAGCGTTCCATAGTGCTGATCGCGCTGCTCGCACCCTCCGCCGCGTTCACCACGCCATGCGACCCGGTGAGCCGGACGTTGACCGATGTGCAAAAGACCGCATGGTCGGCATCCATCGCCAGGCAGCTTGGTGTCAAACCCGTCACGGTGCGGCAGGCCTTCGTTTTTCAGGGTTGGCGGATTGTCTACGTCGAGACCGCGGTGACCGATCCGGCCTTTCTTTTCTTTGAAGGCGATCCGGTCAAGGTGAAATACACCACGATGTGGAGCGGTGCGGCTGAGGCGAATGAAGAAAACAGCATCCTTGCCTGGACCACCGGTCATGCGCATGGCATTCCGTCTACGTTGGCTAAGTGCTTTGCATGGCATGTGACGCAGGGGCGCGGTCAGTAGGTCAGTGCAGCAATATCAGATGGATTCCGAAAGCAAGCTTGATCTTTCCGGTTTGCGTACGGTGTGATTTTGCAGGTGGATATCAACTACGCCTCATCATCGTCATTCCGGCGAAGGCCGGAGGAGCTTTTCAACAGCGAAGCTGGTCATCCAGTCGAATGAGTTGTGCGTAGCACTCAACATAGAATTCGTGTGCTTAACTGGATTCCGGCCTTCGCCGGAATGACGCCAACGTGGCGTAGTCGAGATTTGATATCAATCAAGCTATGCCCCGGCACTACTGACTCCGCCGCGTCGACTCATTGATCCAGTTCGTCTCCCAGGTCTTCCCACCGTCGGTAGAGAACGCCTGCTCATCGCGATTCGAAGCCTGGCCGATATTGAGGAAGGAGAAACGCACCAGGATGGATTTGCCCTTGAACGGCTCCTGGTCATAGAAGTCCCCGCGCCCATGCGCGAACTCGCCAATCATGGGCGTGCTCATCACGCCGCTATTGCTGCTCACGAAGTTGAGGCTCCACTGGCGTGTTTCAGGATTGAAGAGGCGGAGCGACAGAAACTCTAAATGACCGGAGGGACCCTTGGTGTCGATTACCGCCAGATTGGCGCGACCGTTCCATAGCTTCCGGACATGGACGGTGCCATCCAGGCGTGTCCACGCATCCGCGCCGGTCAGCGGTCGCTCCAGGCGCTTCATGCGGATGTCCCAGCTTCCAAGCTGCCAGTCGAAATCATGTTGTCCCGGCTCGTCGCCGAGAGGCTTCGCTTCCGTCACCGGTTCGCCCGGCTTCGTGCGCGTCAGGTCCGCTACGAAATTGGCTTCCCAGGTCTTGCCGCCATCGTCCGAATACGCTTGTTCGAAGCGATGCGTGTCCGGCGTGATATCCGACCATAGCCCGCGTACCAGGATGGTCCTGCCCTGATAGGACTCCTGGTCGTAAAACTCGCCACGCCCGTTCTTGAACTCACCCACGGATGGCGTGTCCAGCGTGCCCTGGCCGCTGCTGGAGAAGTACTGAGCCCATTGGTGCGCGGCGGGGTTGTAGAGGAACAGCGTCATCCCTTCAAAGCGCCCGGCAGGCCCATCGGCTTCGATCTCTTCGACTTGCGCTTTGCCATTCCAGATCGTCTGCACGGTCACCGTGCCATGCAGCTCGACCCAGTCGCTGGCTCCGGAGAGCGGATGCTGCAGGCGGCGGATATGTGTGTGCCATACGCCCACATTGAAGTCGAAATCATGCTGCCCATCCCGTAGTGAGGTTGCCGGGTGACTGTCAGCCGCGTGGTGGGCAAACGCAGGTACAAAGGCTGTGCCAAGAAGCATCAGCGAACAGATCAGCATCTTTCCCAGTGCTTGCATGACGTGCCTCGAAGGTTAGCGACGTAGCAGAGACGCTACGGCTGTGCAGAGGCTGCTTGAATAGCCACTTTCGCCTTATGCATATGACCACTTGGGCGAGTGGATGGCGCTGGCTTCCGTGTCGGTGTTCACCAATAGCCGCGGCGATGCGACATCGCTCAGTCACTCATGCTGGTGTCCCGTGAGCCGTACGGACGGGGTGGTTCCCCGCCCGTACGCATCGATCAGTGCAGTTCTTCCAGCGATGGGTCGCGAAGCACCTTGAAGATCTGCGCTGGCGGTGTACTCGACTTCATCAGCTTCAGCCTCAGGTTCTTAGCCTGCTGGCAGGCATTGGGGCTGTCGAGGAACACGCCGCCCTGTTCGCACTTCCACTCGTAGAAGTTGGCGATGCCGCCAGCGAGTTGCAGGCTGTAGTCCGTGCTCTGTGCGCCCGGGCTGAACGGCACGCCGGCCTCTTCATTCTGGAACCAGCGCATCCATTCCTTCGAACCCACCGGCGGCACCTTGTCGGGCGCCTGGAAGGTGGGGTTCATCGGTGCCAGTTGCGGGCTTTCCGAGGTCATGTGACAGCTCATGCAGGCACTGATGGGGTTATCCACCGGGCCGTCCAGGCGTCCGTTCCAGCCCAGATGGGTGGGCGGCAACTCCTTGGTGTTGGCGTTGATGGCCGTCTGCTTGAGATCGGGGTTGATCTTGGTGACAGTGGGCTGCTTGTTGGTATAGCTGTCGCCGGTATCTTCCGGATCGTTGCCCCATTGCACGCCTACCGGCACCAGGTTGTCCCAGCCCGGTTTGCCGGTGACGGCGCCGTTGTACTGGAAGGTGCCGAAAACCCAGCCGGTACCCGGAACACGCGAGTCACGCACCGCGAAATCCATTTGGATCAACGCTACGTTCTTGATCGTACGGTTGGCGGAGGCGAAGGTGTCGGTGATGTATCCCTGCCACAACACCGGATTCACCAGAAACGGCACCTGCTTGAGATCGACGTCGGCGAACAGCGGTTTGCAGACCACCGTGCCGTCATGAAAGCTGTTGGGCTTGGAGGTGAAAGAGGGATCCGGGTCCTGCGGATTTTTCCAGACCTCACCGAAGGTAAAACCGCCCACGTCGTTGTAGATGCCAACGGCATAAGTCTGGCCCGTGCTGGTCTGCGTCGGCGCCAGCTGCTTGACCTGAATCTGCGCTTCCTTGGTAAGGCCGTGAATGCCTTCGCGACCTAACGGCCCATAGTGTTGCCAGGGCGCGTGATACCAGTGGCGAACGGTGTTCTTCTGCACCACCCAATCATTCTCGACGTTGCCTTCCAGGCAGTATTTCTTCGCGGCATCAGTGTAGGGACGCCATTTTTCGAAGTCGTTGGTGAGCGGGCTCGGCAACAGCTTGAAGAAGGCCGGTACCGGCGCCTTGGGCAGTTGCTTCGGATAGTCCTGGCTAAGGTGAAATAGCGCACCTTTGTAGCTGGACGACGGCGGCGCGTAGCCGAAATCCGGAAACGTGCCCGCGCTGGCCGCGCCAGTGAACAGCATGAGCACCGCAACGGTGCCCACGGTCTTCCCTCGTAAGAAACGCATGATCAACCCCCTGTTGAATACGTTGATTCCTTCACGCTGGCACGGTGCCAACGTGTAACGTGCCGTCTGCAGATGCCCCCTGGGCCAACCGCGCGCTAATCAACCAGCGACGTATGTCACCAGTATGGTTGGCTGATTGACTCGGCTTGCCCCCTTGGTTGCCACTGACGCGGCCGCGGTAAAGTCTCGCGGAGTCCGTGCATGGAGTGTGACGGGAACGCGAAATGGGAGCTTCACGATATCCCCGCCAGCTCTGTTGGAAATAATGACGTGGTGGTTCGATACCGGCAGTCACCATGGCGGCGCGGGTTTCGCGCGCGTCCGGCGTCAGATTTTCATGACCAATCAGCCATCTCGTAGAGCGGCCGGATTTCGATCTCGCTCGGTCCCGGCATGGGATTGGGGCAGCGTTTTACCCAGGCCACCGCCTCATCCATATCCTTGACTTCCCACAGCCAGAAGCCGGCGACCAACTCCTTGGTCTCGGCGAAAGGCCCGTCGATGACCATACGGCCGGGGCCGTCGAACGCGACTCGCTTGGCCTGCGAGGTGGGCTTAAGGCCGTCGGCCATGCGCAGGATGCCGGCATCGCGCAGCTCGTCATTGAATCGGCCCATCGCCTCCATCATCTCGGTTGTCCAGGGCGTCGGAAGAAAGCCCTTTTCGCAGTCGTCGGTAGCCTTTACTAACACCATCACGCGCATCGTCTGTCTCCTTATTTGGGTCGGCCCGGTTAGCCTGGCATTGAAGCGACGAATGGGGCTTTCGGAAATCGACATCATCCTGCATTTTTTCAACGGTTGAAGCGCAGGGTGCGAATGGCTGCACGTCTGGAGATCGTTTCCATGTGCCCGGACGTCCGGGGTTCCGTCCGCGGACGGTGAGATGCGCGCGTAACGCGACGTACAAGTTACCGAAGTGACTTGATTCAGCGAAGTCTCCACTCCCGGCACGTGCCTTGCTTCAACGAGATAAATTTCTTCTACGTTGCCGAGGGCTCACGATGCGGAACATCTTCTTCAACGATAGACAGCTACGCGCCGGCTGGGGCATTGCCCTGTTCCTTCTTATCGTCGTCTCGCTGCGTTTCGCCCAATACTTTGCCTTTACCCGTCACTTGCCGGCACATGTGTTGACAACGCCAACAGGGCTGCTTGCAGAAGAAGCCATCCGTGTTGGCATAGTGATTTTTGCTACATGGGTGCTTGCACGCGTTGAGGGGCGCCAATGGTTCGCTTACGGTCTTGGCGGATCGTCGAGGATCAAGTTATTGGTCTCGGGATCGGTCCTGGGCTTTGTGACGCTCTCTGTCCTGGTTGCCGTGCTTTTCCTTGGTGGCTACGCCACGTTTTCCCGAGAACACGAACCGGTTCTGCAACTCATGCTGTCTGGCATCGTGTGGCTGTTGGCCTTCTTTGCCGTGGCTTTCTTCGAAGAGCTTCTTCTGCGCGGCTACCTTCAATACACGCTGGGCAAGCGCATAGGTTTCTGGTGGGCAGCGTTGATATGGAGTGTGATCTTCGGCTGGATGCATTGGGGCAACGAAGGCGAGAGCTTGCTCGGGCTGCTGCAGGCCGGCTGGATGGCGTTGTTCTTTTGCCTGAATCTGCGCCTGACGGGTTCGCTCTGGTGGGCGATCGGTTTTCATGCGTTGTGGGACTGGGCCGAAACCTTCGTCTACGGAACGCCCAATAGCGGGCAGCAATTCAGTCATCGACTGTTGACCGAATCCTCACAAGGTGATGCTCTGTGGAGTGGCGGAAGCGTGGGGCCCGAAGGGAGCATCGTCGCTCTCTTCATCCTGGCGCTCCCCGCGCTATGGCTCGCGCTGGTATCACGTAAGCGACGCACATGAGCGATCTGAAGTGACTGTTCTCGGCCGGTGAATAGTCAGGTCTCACTTGGAGAGCGGGCGAACTTGATTGGCACCGAGGAAAAGCTGATCGCTTGCACGGATGCGATGAAGCTCACGAGGATCAGGATCACGCGCCCCCAATCCCACATCGCCCAGCGCTGCGCCAGTTGTCGGCAGGACATACGCCTCACACATCACGAAGTGCATCCGCTGACGTATGCACCGAGTAATAACCGGTCGCGCAGCTGGCCGGAGCGAGGCAACATGTCTTCGCGTGGCGTGCGCATGGTGGACGAGCGCGCGGACATCAGAACCGGTGTGACAGGCCAAGATAAACCTGGCTGTCCGGCGTACGGCGGTTGAGGCCAAAGTTGGCACCTACATCCAGCTGCAGTGTCGGGTTAACCAGATAGATCAACGCAACGTCGGCTGATCGCTGGCGGATAGTGCCGGACGGGTCGTGGTTGTCCTGCGTCCAGAGCTCCACGGCGAGAGTCAGCCGTCTGCTGAGCGCGTGCGAAACGTTGACCAGGTTGGTGATCGCGACATGATGGCCATGGCCGTCGATGTCAGCCAGCATGTCAATCTCCGGGCCCAAAGTAAGCGAGAACCCTTGAGGCAAGGTCACACCGATCGGTGCGATCAGGCCGCCTTCCCATCGGTCGTTGCCCAATCCGTGTGCGGCCGTGGGTGCCTTGACGAAGGGGATGAGCGACATGCTCACGGTCTCGCCACTGAACAACCGCGATTTGAATCGCAGGTACAAGTCACCAGCGCCAGAGGTGGTGTGTGTTTGGCCGCCCTCCTTGGTACGCACGCGGATGGCCGGCGCCCAACTGATTTCGATGTCCTGGTGATCGTTGAGACCGTATTTGAGGTAAGGATTGATGTAGTAAGAAGTTTTGGTGGCAACGCCGTCCTGGCGATCCTGGGTGGTGTGCCCGACGTCGGTTTCCAGTTGCCAATTGCCCTGCGGCACCGTGCATGTGGAATTGGACTTGGTGGGTCTGTCGGTGCAGATGGGAGTAGGTCCTGCGCTTTGGGCGATGGCGAATAGAGGGCTATAACCGGCTAGTGCGACCGAGAGAAGGAGGAGCTTTTTTTTCACGGACTATCCAGTGATGTCGTCGGTGCACCTCAGCGAAGTGACCGATCGGACCAGGTGTTGAAGGGGTTTCAAAATTATTCTGAAGGCCCGTAAATAGTCCGCATTTTCTTGCGATCCTTTCCGTAAAAAGTCCGTAACTCGAATGCGTTCGCTTCGTGGCTGGTGAGTTCAACGCCGGTGGATCTGGCATGGCGGTCGACCGCTACTAAGCGCTTGCAGAGATGGACGAAGCCGCTACGCTCGCGATTCCGAGTGGAGCAGTGCTTCGCTTTTTTATGCTGGCCGGGACGTTGCTCGCCCGATAGTTGCGCATGAATCACCCACGTCCTATGTCGCGGATGTTGGCGATGTTTGGATGCCGGGCTGACAAGGCTTGTGGGCGTCCGCTTCGAACCAGAAGCAGACAGGCAAAGGCGATCTCCAACCGTCTGAATCGATGGCCTTAAGGGGGAGTAGGGAATGACGGAGAACGATATGCGTGCGCGCCCGTGGGTCGATGCATGGACCCTTGTGGGGCTGGTGTTGCTGCTGTTGCCCTTGCTCACGATGGCGCATGAGCTGCTTGGGCATGCACTTACTTGTGTCGCTGTCGGCTATCGACCCAGTGAGCTGGGCGCGTATTACGTGGAATGCCCTCTTGTCAGCGGGTGGACGGCCCGCATCGTGGCTATGGCGGGTACGGGCATGGACGTCTTGCTGGCCGTGCTGGCGTATCTCGCCTGGCGCAAAGTGGAGCGGCCGCTGCCGCGATTGACGCTATGGATCGTGTTTGCCGTGAAAGGAATGGTCGCGGCCGGCTACTGGATGTTCTCGGGCGCAACCAATCTCGGTGACTGGGGGCCGGACGTAGGCGGCGGTATCGGCCCACTGCCCTGGCCGTGGCTATGGCGAGGTGGACTGTTCGTCATCGGCCTGTACGCCTATACAAAGGTGGTCCGCACAGCTATCCGCATGTTGATCGCGATGCTGGGCGGCGGCGACCAGGCCCGCCACGTCCAGCGGCAGATCGCCATGACGGTATACATAGTCGGCGGCATCAGCGCGCTGGTGGTCAGCCTTTTCAATCCGCACGGCATGGTAATCACCCTGACGTCGGCGATCGCCTCATCGTTCGGTGGTCTGGCCGGCTTGTTCAATGTCGCGTATTCCCGGCGTTTCGATGTGCCAGCGCAGGACTTCTACATCGGCCGCCTCTGGGCCCTGGTTGCGGTGGGCGTACTGGTGACACTTACATTTGCGGCCGCGCTGGGGCCGACCATCTATTTGCATTGAGTGGTGCTGCCATCGAGGGCATGCTGTCGGATCGGGGAGGTCCGCTTTCGACCCGAAGCAGACATCGTCTAAATTAGGGATTGTTGCCTTTAAGGGGAGAGGGAACTTGTTTCCATTGCAATCTAAGAATCTGCGTCGACTTGCTCAGATTCGCTCGATTCTTTACCTCGTAATGATGGTCGTGGGTTTCGTGCTATTGGGCATCAGTATGCTCAGGAAGCACTGAGCTAAGCGCGCGCCGATAGGCGACTTAAGATGCCCGCTTCCGGCCCATTGCGGACTTCACGTCTTCGAGTGCCGAGGAGGCAGCATGGAAAAGCATTCGGGTTCTACGAGGTGCTGGAACCAAATGGCAACGGCGCACGCACCATTCGGGTGCAGGCAAGAGTCCGTATGCTGGGCACCGATGAAGGTGGTCGGAAGCATCCTGTGACGAGCCGATACAGGCCAAACCACTACTTTGGCGGGGCCGGTGACCTGACGTTCTACATAGGTCAATTTGAGGTTCCTGGGGATCGCTGGATCGAGCCCGGGGAAACCACGGAACTCGTTGTGGAATTCCTAGACGTGATCGGAATAGCGGACCTAGTGCAGGTTGGACGGCATTGGCGAATTCAGGAGAGCGGGAAGCTGGTTCGCGGGGCTGAGGTGCTTGCTGTAATTTGAAAGGATGTCCGCTTCCGACCTAAGGCAGTCACCAGAGCCGTCCCGATCCGGAGAATATGCATGACTATTCCTGCCACCGTAGGTGCCTTTGCTATCGTTCCGAGCAACGATCTGCATGCCGCGCTCCCCTTCTGGGAGCGCCTCGGTTTTATCCGCACGGGCGGTGACGCCAACTACTTCATCATGACCGGCTGGGAGTGCGAGGTGCATCTGACCCAGGCAGGAACTGGTCCCTGGGCTGTTCCAGAAACGCACAATCCCTTCGGTATCTTCATCCGCACTCCGGACGTGGACGCAATCGCCGCGCGCGTGGACGACCTTGTCATTCGCCCTGGCGGAGTCCTGCGGCATCGCGAATGGGGCCTATATGAAGTGGGGATATGCGGGCCAGATGGTCTACTTGTACGTATTGGCTGGCCATCTCGTCTCATGCAAGGCGGCGAGACAGAGAAGCAAGCTTGATGAGCGACGCTCTTATATCCGCCTCCGACCCGGAGCGGACATAGTCAACACAGCTCGACCGGGTCTCGATTGCTCAGGCTGACCAATCATCAGGAGGGGATATGGAAGGGATTTGGGTGACTGTAGTCGTCTTGGGTCTGCTCGCTTTGGCGCTCACGCAGCTAACGGCTGCATTACTTTGCTTTAGCTTGAGCCCTGGGAAAGGGCTGGCGTCCCTTGTCGTTCCGGGCTATCTGTTCGTTGGAATCAAGCAGCATCAGTATTACCGACCGGTAATTGGACTATGGATTGCCGGCTTGATCGCTATCACGGTCGGGACCATTGCGCTGACTTAGTGTCGCGGTGGCGCTGGTCTGCGATCGGCATCGACATGTCTGCTTCCGACCCGAAGCGGACATGATGAATACACCGAAGAATGCTTAATTTCAGCCAGGACATGTCCATGATCGAAAGAACCACAATCGCATGGGTGGCAGCCGTTGTACTGTTCGTTGCTGGTACGCAAATGTCGCAAGCAGAAGAAGCGGTGCCGGCCACGCTGCAGCCACCCGCCGGCTATACCGTTGCGTTCACGGCAAAGGCAACGGGAGTTCAAATCTATACGAGCACGGCTGAGGCTGGGGCAGCACCGAAATGGACTTTCGAGGCGCCGTTGGCTGAGTTGAATGGTGGTGGGGAGGTGATTCATCACTATGCAGGCCCGTCGTGGGAGGCTGCCGATGGCAGCAAAATCACTCGTGATATCGGTACATCGATGACAACGGTGCCCGCGAAGCAGGCTGCTACCGACATTCCTTGGCTGCTCATCAAAGTGACTGCCGACTCTTCGCCCGGACTCTTGAGCAAAGTGGCCTACGTTCAACGGATCTCAACGGTAGGTGGCGTAGCGCCCGCTATGCCACCCACTCGGGCCGGCACGAAAGTGGGGGTTCCCTATACGGCAACCTATGTGTTCTACGCGAAGTCAAACTGACGTGTCGCAATAGATTGATATTCTGGAATCGAGCGCTGACGCCATCAGAGTCCTTGAGCGATCCAAGGCGCGGGCTCACCGGAGCGAAAATCGTTCACGCTGTCTGCTTTGACGGAATATCCGCTTCCCACCCGAGGTGGACACACGCGGCTATAGATTTGAATGCTGGAGATTGCACTGTGAAAGTCACGAAGCAGGAGTTCACGAGTCATGCTGATCGTTCGCGGCGGTTCGCCAAGTGAAGCCTGAAGACCTGCAACGGCTGGTCACCATGACCATGCCCTATGGTAAGTACCAGGGCCGCCTCATCGCCGACCTGCCCGGCGCTTACTTGGCATGGTATGCGCGCAAAGGCTTCCCACCCGGCGATCTCGGAAACCTGCTCGCGTTGGCGCTTGAGCTGGATCACAACGGCTTGAAGCGGCTGCTCGACCCACTGAGAAGGCGTCAGTAGATGGAGTAGTGCATGCGGACTGGGGTTTTCTGTGGGTAACTAAAGCGCGGTTACGTACGCTTCCGACCCGAAGCGGACACTTTCTCGCCTTGGTTAAGCCACTCACGCGGCAGAAGCTTGGTCTAGATTGGATCAACTAGATCCATGGCTGGCTATGCGCCAGCGACCCTAACGAAGCGCTTGTTTCAGGAGATGGCAATGAAGGGAAGGCTTTGTACGGCATCCGTCGTTCCGGTGTTTCTCCTCGCTGCACTCTGGCCCTTCTCCGCCAGCATCGCTAGCGAAGACTTGGGAACCGATCATGGATTGCTTGCGTTCGTGCTGCACAACGACACGGTGTTGGTGCGAGTCCTGGGGACATGCCGGGATGTCTCCATAGTCAGGTCAGGTGGCAAAGGGCGTGTGGATTTCAACGTCACGGCCGAATGCACCATCAAGGACAATCGCGAAGAGAACATGGACTGTCCCGCGTATAAAGTGGATGCCTCCGGCACCGTTGATAGTCCAACGCAAGCCACCGTGCGCAAGATGACTCTGAATCTTTTGTGCTCGGCCTAGGTGCACGAGGCGTCGTAACACGTTCAAGGACATCGCCACCCATGCACATCGCCATTCTTACGTTCCAGGGATTCAACGAACTTGACTCACTGATTGCCTGCGGAGTCTTGAATCGGATCAAGAGGCCGGACTGGCGAGTCACGATTTCTTGTCCTGAGCCCGAGGTTACGTCCATGAACGGCGTGACGATACGCGCTCAGTCCACCCTTGAGGATGCCGCCTCAGCTGATGCAGTTATTGTCGGTAGCGGGGTCCTGACGCGGCAGATCGCCAGTTACCCCGAGTTGATGGGCCGGATCAAGCTACAGCCCGATCGCCAACTTATTGCCTCTCAATGCTCAGGCACGCTGATCTTGGCCAAACTTGGGCTATTGGGTGATGTTCCGGCGTGTACGGACCTCACTACGAAGCCTTGGGTACAAGAAGCTGGAGTGGAGGTTCTCAATCAACCGTTCTTTGCTCGGGGCAACGTGGCTACCGCGGGCGGCTGCTTTGCGTCTGCTTACCTGGCTGGCTGGATCATTGCGCGAAGCGTTGGACTGGAAGCCGCGGCAGAAGCGCTCCACTACGTCGCTCCCGTTGGGGAGAAAGAGGCCTTTGTTGCCAATGCGCTCAAGAACATCGAGCCCTATCTCGCTGCCGTGACATCCGAGCCATCATTCAAGCCGATATGGGTTAGCGGCACGGCCTAGTTCAGGCGTTCAATGTCCGCTTCTGACTCTAAGCGGACATTGCGAAATCAATCTAAATCTCTGACTCGCATGGATACGGAAATACCGAATGACGAATGACGATCGGACCAAGATAGTCCAGGGGAGAACACCCGAATCCGCAAAGATGGTGGCCAATGTCAAACGAGCGGGAGCGATCACCGCTGCACTCAATCGTTTGACGTTCAACGATGCAGACGAAATTCGCGCCTTGTTCGGCGAACTCATCAGTCAACTGGTAGACAAGAGCTTTATGCTGATCCCGCCCTTCTACACCGCCGGCGGTGACGAAATTCGCGTAGGGCGAAATGTCTTCATCAATCAGAACTGCACCTTCTACGACCTTGGTGGCCTGCACATCGGGGACGACGTGATGGTCGGGCCGAACGTAAGTCTCATCACGACTAGCCATCCCCTGGATCCATCGCAGCGCCGATCAGTCACCATCGGAAAGCGTATCGTGATTGGGCGAAACGTCTGGATCGCTGCCGGCGTAACCATCATTGGAGGTGTGACGGTGGGTGAGAACTCAGTGGTCGCTGCTGGCTCGGTAGTCACCAAGGACGTCCCCCCGAATAGCTTGGTTGGAGGAAATCCGGCGCGGTTCATTCGTTCGATCGAAGCCGGGAAGCCGAGGTGAAGCCGGGGTCGGAGTCGACTTCTTCGGGTAATGACATTCGTAAGCCCTAGGAACGTTATAGAAATTGCACTCTGACCCTAGTTTCGGAGACGGGCATGGCTCTAGCGCTCAAAGGCGGTTCGACCTGCTTCATCAACCATCCGTCGAGCGCGTGACGGCCTCCCACCGGTCGATCTCCTCGGCCAGTAAAGACAACTTCTGTCGTACCAGGTCGATCGCGTCGCTTCCGAGCAACAGATGTGCTGGTGGCGAGTCGCTGGCGATCAAATCGAGCATTGCCCGCGCTGCTTTTGCGGGATCGCCAAGTTGCCTTCCGCTCTTTTGCCGGCGTGCCTCCCGGATAGGATCGAACAGTCCGTTGTAATCAGGAATGGAACGAGGCGCTCGGACCATCGAGCGTCCCGCCCAGTCCGTTCGGAACGAGCCGGGGGCCACCGCCGTTACGGCAATACCGAGCGGGTTCACTTCCCTGCCGACTGCTTCGGAGATGCCTTCCAGGGCAAACTTGCTGCCGCAGTAGTAGGAAATGCCAGGCAACGTGATAAAGCCGCCCATCGACGTGATGTTGATGATGTGCCCCCTGCGTCGACTTCGCATGTAGGGCAGCACGGCTTTCATCATGGCCACGGCACCAAAGACGTTCACGTCGAACTGTTGCCGCATATCCGTCAGTGGCGACTCCTCCAGAATGCCTTCGTGGCCATATCCGGCGTTGTTGACCAGCACGTTCACTGGTCCAACGGTCTTCTCGATGTCAGCAACAACGCCATCGATCGCGTCGAAGTGAGTGACATCGAGAATGCGGGCTATGGCATCTCCGGTAGCAAGCGCTTCAAACTCGTGACGCGCTTGCTCACTTCGCACGGTTCCAACCACGCGATGGCCCATGGCCAGAGCTTCCTGTGCCAAGGCCCTGCCGAAGCCGCTGCTGACCCCGGTAATTAGCAACGTTTGGATTGCCGACATGGCGATTGCTCCTCTGGCTCACGAATGTGGCTTGCACAATATCCGTTGATAGAGTCATCTTTTACGCCGGATATTCTGGACTTCTTGCCCATTCCTATGAGCCGCCGTGCCCCCGTGAAGGATCTTGAGCTGGCAGACGAAAGCCGGCGCATGGCGGACCTTGCCCGGCTGCTGGCGCCGCAGGAGGGATATAACCTCACGGCGCTACCTGGCGTACGCATCCTGCGTTCGGATCGCGCGCTTTCCCGGACGCCGGTCTTGTACGACCCCGGCATCGTGATCGTCTGCCAGGGACGCAAGCGCGGATATTTTGGCGACCAGGTTTATGTTTACGACGAGCAGCATTACCTGGCAGTTGCCGTGCCGGTTCCGTTCACCATGGAATCCGATGGCTCGCCCGCACATCCGCTGTTAGCCATCTATATGCACCTCGACTTTCAGATGGCCGCTGATCTGATGATCCAGATCGACCGCCATCACTCGCCTGTTGCCCGGGAGGCGCCGCTCAGCATGATGTCTAGTCCCATGGACTCAGCTCTGCGGACGTCTGTTCAGCGCTTTCTGGAGGTAATGAACCAACCATTGGAAGCGGCGGTGCTTGGGCCAGGTCTCCTGCGTGAACTCTACTTCCGCGTACTCGTCGGATCTCAGGGAACGGCACTGCGTTCAGCGCTGGGAATGCAGGGGCAATTCGGCAAGATAGCGAAGGCACTTCGCCACATCCACATTGCATATGCCCAACCGATCAACCTGGCGAAATTGGCTAGAGAGGCTGACATGAGCGTGCCCACGTTCCATAGCCACTTCAGGGCAGTCACCCGAACCTCGCCGATGCAGTACGTAAAGTCGACTCGACTACACCAGGCCCGTCTGTTGATGGTTCGCCAGGGGATGACTGCGGAGGCAGCTGGCTACGCCGTGGGGTATGCAAGCGCGTCGCAGTTCAATCGAGAGTTCAGACGTCTCTTCGGACTGCCACCTGTTGCGGAAGTGAGGCGCATGAGAAAGGACTTTGCGGTACCTCCCGCGCGAGCGGCGTCGGATTTCGTTTCATCGCACTGAAGCGATGCGGCACGGTCTCTGGGTGCGGGATGGTGGCCATATCGCGAACTGTCCGCTTCCGACCGAGATGGACATTGCCAGCAGCGCGCATCCCTTCAGGTGTCTGCACAGATTGTGCGACAACTCACCCAAACTCCGGCCCGTGCTTCCAAAGCTCGCTCAATGGCTTGCGGGTAGGGCCGCACACAAAGATATCGGGGTGCTCCCCGCTTTCCTCATTGGTCACGCCCAAGGTGTTGGCCGTGTGGCCAGCAAGGCGGCAATCGATGAAAAGCTCATCGGCGCGCTCGTGTGAACTTCCCAACACAATAAATGTGGTAGGTGGCGTCTGCGGATAGCCGCGCAGCCATCCGGTATTGACCGCGGTGATCGGCATGGGCAGGTGATAGTGCTGGCCCAGTAGGGCAATGGCGCCGTACTCGCCATAGTTGCCCACGACAATGCCCAGGTTGGCTTGCTGTTCGGCAGGTAAGGCATCACGAATAGCGGCCACTCGCGCGACGATTTCGTCCCAGCCGATTTCTTCGCGGAGGTCGCCGTTGTTTTGGAGCGCAAAGTCTCGCAACGGACCGCTTGATGCGATGGGCACGATGCGAAGCGTCGCATAGATGCCGATGGCGAAGACGCCGGCAAATACCAATGTGGTAACCCCAACACGCCATGCGGGACGCAGGGCGCGCAACCATTGCTCGCCCACAACGGATCCCATGGCCAGAAGCATGGGGTAAGCGCCGCAGGTGTAATAGAAGCGCCCCTGCGCAAACAGGAACAGCAGCAGCGGCACCACATACATCCAGGCAAGCATGCGATAGCGGCGGTTGTTGAAGTAGGCGAACAAACCCGCCAGCCAGACAGGCGCGGCGAACAGGTTTGCATTCATCAGGAACTGATCGCGCAGGAAGCCTTCCGCGCGCCCCTGATGTACGTCGCGCGCATGGATGCCTTGCAGAAAATGGTAGGAAATGAAGTCGTGCCGTATGAGCCAGACAAAGTTGGGCGCAAATATAAGTAGCGCGATGGCGCCTCCGGCCCAGAACCAGCCATTCGTGACATATCGCCGTGCGTCGGTGAGCAGGACCCCCGCCAGCACGCCAGCGAGTTCGAATGCGATCGAATACTTTGTCTGCAGGCCAAGGCCGGCGAGTATGCCAATCGCCACCCACCAGCGTGGCTCATCGTCACGCCTCAGACGAATCACGCACCAGGCGATAAGCACCCACCACAGCAGGTCGAATGAGGAATACTGAAATTCCGTTGCCTCGAACATCGGCAATGGCGATAGCGCTACCGCGGTGGCCGTAAAGATCTGCGCTAGCCGCCCGCCCCCCAGATCGCGAGCCATAAGACCGCTGGCGAGAACCACCAGGACTTGCGCGAGCACCGAAAACAGTCGAAGGCCCACGAGTGACAGGCCAAACATCTTGAGGCCCAGGTGCTCCAGTGCAGCGGTCAGAGGCGGGTAAGGCACGAAGCCCCAATCCAGATGCTGTGCGTCGCTTAGGAATTGCCATTCGTCCCGGTGAAAACCGTACTGCCCGTTGGTCAACATGTGGGCTGCGCCGGAGAGCACGGCTATGACGAGTACCGGTGTGACACCTCCCCGGTAGCCCGGCGTTACGCTCTGAACTGGAGTGCCAGTCACGGTCATGGACGCATCCTTGAGGTGGATCGACTGTTCGCCCGATGCCTATTCGGACACCGGGCGGCGATTCTTGCACTTCCCTAAGATAGCCAATGTCCGCTTCCGACCCATAGCGGACATTCCCGTTTGACCGTTCTGCAGTACACATCGAGGGCGACGGATGCCGGTTCAAAAATTCACATGTGAAGACCTGAGTTGCTCAATATCGACTATTGCGACAAAGCAGCTCTTCCTGCGCGAGCCGGTACTGGAAGATGTGGATGCAGTTTGGTCCATATTTGGCGATCCGCGTACAAGCCAATTCAGTCCTTCGGGTCCGCTGCCGGATCGCTATGCTGCCCGGGATCGCCTTGCTACCTGGCTCCTGCATTGGCATGAGCGCCGCTTCGGCTATTGGGCGGTCACCGAGAAGGGCGCGCCCGAGGAGATAGTTGGGTTTGGCGGACTGCTGTGGCGTAGCTTGCCAGGCTATCCGGACAGCCTCCACTTAGGTTACCGCCTAGCTCACAGGGCATGGGGCAAAGGTCTGGCGACAGAACTGGGTCGGGCGGCGCTGACGTTGGCGAACCAGCTGGGCTTCTCCGACGTGTTGGCTGTGGTCGCGCCAGATAACGGAGCTTCGATTCGTGTGATCGAAAAACTCGGCATGCATCCTATTGGCGACGTAGACGACGTGATAGGGCATCCGCCAAGCTTGGTGTTTAGAGCGGGAGTCTAATGCGAATTGCCTATCGTTGCCGGAACAGTGATGGTCACACCTGAGAGGGCAACGGCAGGTCTGCCGCCCACCGAGAACTGTCTGCTTCCGACCCGGACCGGACATAAGCCCGGCAGCCCGGGGACACTAATTGGGGCGACACTTCGGTCTGGTCAGCAGGGGGATCGCATGGAGCACCGGATTGGATATCTGCCCGCCGTTGGAGCTGTGCTTATCGCGGGGGCTGCAAGCTTCTATCTGGGGATGTCGCAATGCGGCGGTCCCGGATATCCCCGTGATCTTGCATTCGCAATCGCAGTGCTATGTACGCTGGTTCTAGGCATGTTCGTGCTCTATGCCACGCGCTCAAAGAAGAAGGCAACACTGGTGATCGGAAGCGGAATTCTGGGGTATTACGTTGGTGGTGCTCTGGGGTGGGTCCATTACATTGCACCCGTGACAATCTCAGAGGCCTTTGAAGAGTTCCTATATGGAATCGCCGGTGGTTGCTGACAAAGGGGTATTTTGGCAAGGTCCACTTCCGACCCATAGCGGACATCAGGAAGTCACTAGATCCAACGGAGACTGAGATTGACGCTGAGAAGACCAACTATGGTGATTCTCCTCTGCGCTTTTGTGGCCGCATGCTCAAGTAGCGGCCATTCCGCGGAGCACTTTGATGCTCAGACCATGCGCCTCAGGGCCACGCTTTCGTCTTTGAATCTAAAGGATCCTGGCGCAGACGCTAGGGCGCATGTGGCACAGGGTGACTTACGGCCCGTTGGGATATACGGGTTCACTTGCAGCATCCCGGGCCCCGAAAGCAACTTGCCGCCACCCAAGGTCGGCGTTCGATGTCTTGATGGAACGAGTGACGCCCTTGAAAGTGGCGAGCACCGGCGCTTAATCGAAGCAGCAGAAGTCTATGCCTTGGCTTACGACCAGGAGCTTAAAAAGATAACGGCCAAATGAGGATGTCCGCTTCCGACCCGAAGCGGACCTAACTAACGCCGGAGCCGGAGCTTCATAGGTATCCTCTCTCTCAGTTCTTAGGTCCAAGCCATGCGAATGGAAGCAAGTCGCGAAACCAAGGAGGAACGCATATGAGAAATTTCATTTTC
The DNA here is from genome assembly GCF_900114495.1 of Dyella sp. OK004. Taxonomy (GTDB): domain Bacteria; phylum Pseudomonadota; class Gammaproteobacteria; order Xanthomonadales; family Rhodanobacteraceae; genus Dyella_D. The sequence goes on from NZ_FOZI01000004.1 coordinate 168,184, forward strand.
GCAGTTTTGGTCTTGGCAGCAGCAAGTGCTTCTGCGGCAGATTCGTTTGAGCACCGCGTGGCCGTCGCTAAGAAGCTGGAGGACGCACCTGATGGTCAGGCATATGACCGCGTTCTCTACGGAGCTATCGGCAATTACATCCAAAAGGCGATGGTCGAATGTTTTCCGGATGGCGTGACCCGGGACACAAGCAGCTTTACGCTTGTGGCAGACATCCTGGCCAATGGCACGGCGACTCGGATTGAGGTCCGTCCAGAGACCAAGATGGCGGCGTGCTTCGGGGACAAATTCGCAGGTGCACCGTTTCCGGCTTTGCCGACCTATGCCGGCGCCGATGGGTTACCGATTTTCATCGATATGAAGATCACAAATTAGTCGGATACTGGATCGCTTTTCGATGCGGTCAAGGGGTTTGTTCGCTTTACTTATATGAGTGTCCGCTTCCGACCCGAAGCGGACACAGAAAGTCAGTCCCAGCGATAAACCCCAACCACCCCAGACCGCATCACCGCTCCCTGATGAAATCAACAAACGCTCGCAGCGGCGCAGGCAGATGGCGTCGGCCGGAGTAATAGAGGAACGGGCCGGTAAATGATTGCCACCACGGCTCCAGCACCGGTTCGAGTGCGCCGCTGTCGAGGTGGGGACGTAACCATTCCTCGAACAGATGGATCACGCCCAGGCCACCCACGGCAGCTTCAATCTTCAGATCCACCGCGGCGCCCAGGCGAACCATCAGCGGGCCGGAGGGATCGATGCGCACGATCTCGCCGTCGCGTTCGAACTCCCAGGTGGGAATCGCGCCACTGGCGAACTGCCCGCGCAGGCAAGCGTGATTAAGCAGATCGCGCGGGTGTTCGGGCCGCCCTCTTGCGCTGAGATACTCCGGTGACGCCGCGGTCGCGAAGCGCTGAAAGCGCGGGCCGATAGGCACGGCGATCATGTCCTGCTCGAGTCGCTCGTCGTAGCGGATGCCGGCGTCGCAGCCTGCCGCGAGCATGTCGACGAAGCTGTCCTCCACGATCACTTCCAGCCGAATCTCGGGATAGGTCTTGAGGAACGGTGTAATGATCGAAGGAAGCACGAGGCGCGCGACGCTGGCGGGCACGTTGAGCCGGAGCGTTCCTGTTGGGCGGTCACGGAAGCTGTTGACGACGTCCAGCGCGGCTTCCACTTCACCGAGCGCGGGCACCAATCGTTCGGCCAGTCGCGCGCCGGCTTCGGTCGGCAAGACGCTGCGAGTGGTGCGGTTGAGCAGACGCACGCCAAGCCGCGTTTCCAGGCGCCGCACCGCCTCGCTCAGGCTGGAGGCGGAAGCGCCGCTGATGCGCGCGCCTTCGCGGAAGCCGCCCGCTTGCACCACAGCCAGAAAGGCAAAGAGATCCTGAAGGTCGGTCGCCATTGTTCGGTACCTCGCACAACCTGTGCTGATTTCTCCGGATTATCGCGCAACCGCTCGACGCCTATAGTCGCCGCCGTACCCACATTCCGACCGCACTTTTCTGGAGACACTATGAGCAACGTGAAGAAATCGGGGACGTTTTCGCTGGGCGACCGCAAGGTCACCCGACTGGGCTACGGCGCTATGCAGCTGGCAGGCCCCGGCGTGTTCGGGCCGCCGAAAGACCGCGATGCCGCGCTTGCGGTGCTGCGCGAGGCGGTGGCTTCCGGTGTGGATCACATCGACACCAGCGATTTCTACGGGCCGCACATCACCAATCAGCTGATTCGCGAAGCGCTGCATCCTTATGCGCAAAATTTGGTGATCGTGACCAAGGTAGGCGCAACGCGCGGTGCCGACGCGTCATGGAATGCGGCGCAGAGCCCTGCGGAGCTGACGCGTGCCGTGCATGACAATCTCCGCAACCTTGGTCTCGATGTGCTGGATGTCGTGAACCTGCGAATCATGGGCAATGTTCACGAGCCCAGCGAAGGATCGATCGAGGAGCAGTTCACGGCGCTGGCGGAGCTGCAGCGGCAGGGACTGATACGCCATCTTGGCGTAAGTAACGCAACCTCCGCGCAGGTGGCGCAGGCGCAGGGCATTGCGCCGGTGGTTTGCGTACAGAACCACTACAACCTTGTGCATCGCCATGACGACGCGCTCATCGATGAGCTCGGCCAGAAGGGCATTGCCTATGTACCGTTCTTTCCGCTCGGAGGCTTTACGCCGCTCCAGTCCGAGACCTTGTCCGCTGTCGCTCAGCGACTCAGTGCAACGCCGATGCAGGTGGCGCTCGCATGGCTGCTCGCACGCGCGCCCAACATGCTGCTTATCCCGGGCACGTCGTCAACGAAACATTTGAAGGAAAATCTGGCGGCCGCCGATCTGGTGCTTGCGGACGACGTGCGCGCCGAGCTGGAAGCCATCGGACAGAAGCGCGGTTAAGACCCAGGCTGCCGAGCATCGTCCCTAGGCTCACGGAGAGACATGCTGGGCCTACGGTATTGCGGTACGCGGCGCTCCGCGGCTTCGCGGCTTCGCGAGAAGGTTGTCCGTCCAGAGCGGACGAAAACCGGAAAGAGAAAAACCGTTCTTCCCCGTTTCAATATCTTAGCGGATAGGGGGCTTGCCGCAAGCGCCCCGTCGTGCTGCTTAATCGCCAACCGAAGCGTCAGAACCAACGCGATCGGGAGCGGTGAAATGAGCGTGCTGTTATCGAAGTATGAGTCGTGCATGGACATCGAGTCGACGGTGAGTGCCGCGGTGTCGGCGGGGCCACGGCTATGACGGGGCATACGGTGGTGATCGCCGGAGCCGGTCCGACTGGGCTGATGTTGGCGGGCGAGCTGGCGTTGGCGGGCGTCGACGTCGCCATCGTCGAACGGCGCACGAATCAGGACCTTGCCGGCTCACGTGCAGGTGGCCTGCACTCACGCACCATCGAGGTTCTCGATCAGCGTGGCATCGCCGATCGGTTCTTGTCGGAGGGTCAGATGGCGCAAGTGGCGGGGTTCGCTGGGGTCTCTTTAGACATCAGCGACTTTCCCACTCGGCATAACTACGGACTCGGGCTGTGGCAGAAGCACATCGAGCGCATTCTGGCCGGCTGGGTCGACGAGCTGGCGGTAACGATCTATCGCGGACGCGAGGTGACCGGTATCGCGCAGGACGACACCGGCGTGGATGTGGAGCTGTCCGATGGCGAGTCGCTGCGGGCGGCATACCTCGTCGGGTGCGATGGGGGGCGAAGTCTGGTCCGCAAGGCTGCCGGTATCGACTTTCCCGGGTGGGATCCGACGATGAGCGCCTTGATCGCCCAAGTCGAGATGGCCGAGAAGCCAGCATGGGGCATCCACCGTAACGCCTTCGGCATCCATTCCTTCGGCAGGACGGAGTACGAGATCCGAGATGGCGAGATCATCTACATGGATAAGGGCCCGATAGGAGTCATGGTGACTGAAGAGCATGTCGGACCTGCGACCGAACCCACCCTGCAAGATCTCAGCGAGGCGCTGATCGCTGCATGCGGGACCGATTACGGCGTGCACAGCCCTACCTCGATCTCCAGGTTCACCGATATGACACGGCAGGCCGCAGCCTATCGAAAGAGACGGGTGCTGCTCGCCGGCGACGCCGCCCACGTGCATGCTCCGGACGGTGGACAAGGCCTCAACACCGGCGTGCAGGATGCGGTGAATCTGGGATGGAAGCTGGCCCAGGTGGTGAAAGGGATATCCCAGGAAAGCCTCTTGGATACCTACCATGCCGAGCGCCATCCAGTGGCTGCCCTTGTGCTGCGCAACACGATGGCGAGCGTCGCGCTGCGCCGGCCGGACGAACGCATGAAGGCCGTGCGCGACACCGTGGCCGAACTCCTCGATGCGGACGAACCGCGCCAACGGTTCGCCGCGATGATGTCTGGCCTGGGCATTCATTACGACCTGGGTGAGGGACATCCGCTGCTCGGACGCCGCATGCCCGATCTCGATCTGCTCACCGCCAACGGCCCGCTGCGCCTCTTCACGCTGTTACACCATGCCCGGCCGGTGCTACTCAACCTTGGTGAGCCCGGCAGCTTCGACATCACGCCATGGGCGGATCGGGTTCAGTGGATCGACGCCGAATACGCTGGCGAATGGAAGCTTCCGGCACTCGGTGCTGTCGTCGCACCCACCGCTGTAATAATTCGGCCCGATGGCTATGTGGCCTGGGTGGGAGAGGGCACGGAACGGGGGCTCGCTCACGCGCTAACCACCTGGTTCGGACCGCCTGCCGTGGTGTAACGCACCGGTTTCTTAGATAGCCCTGCCAGGGCGTGAAAGCGCCTTCACGCCCTGGTGCACAGTTCGCAGCGGCGCCCCACCCAAGCTTCGCCACTGCGCTAACATGTCAGGTCAAGGTGCGCGCTTCATCGGGGATGGACGCACCATCGGCGATCCACAATCCAAGTTGGTCTGGCGTCAGGGATTCCATGAGGGGTGGAGTGATGCAGAGTAGACCGTGGGCAGAAGCCCTTTTTCGAAACATCGCGATTGCCGTCGCATACGGCGCCGCGTTGATTTTGTTTCGACAATTGTCGATCCCGCACTGGATCATCCTGACGGGCTTTCATCTCAGCGTTCTGCTGCTGACCCGATACAAGTATTGGCCTGCGCTGATCGTTGGCGACATGGCGCGCCTGGCGTACCTGAGCATCACTTGTTATCCGCAGTTCGGGCTGGTCTGGTCGCTGGTCAATCTGATTCCGTCGATCTGCTATTTCATCCCGGTGGTGTGGCTGTTCCGCCAACGCTGGGATCTGTTCCCGAAGAGCAGCGCAGTGAACATGCCGGCGCTATTGCTGTGCTCGCTCATCGTTGCGGGTATCGCCACACTGGTGACCATCGGCCAGGTTCTGCTCACGCCGCTGCCGCCGGGGTATGTGTTGCACTACGGCGAGGTGGGCGCGCGGCTGGTGTTGGGTAACTTCCTTGGCATCCTGACCATCACGCCGATCAGCCTGGTGTTCCGTCAGCTCTTCATCGAGGCGCAGGGTCGATGGCGGGAATGGGCGCATGAGGTTGTCGAAAGCCGCCTGATGTTCGAAGGCATTGTGCTGACCGTGCCTATGCTCACTTTCCTCGTGTGGTTTGGACTTCACGACCCGCACGCTCAGGAAATCGCGCAAATGGCGATGTTCCTGCCGGTTATCTGGCTCGCCTTGCGCCACGGTTGGCAGGGCGCTGCACTGGGTGGCACATGGGCCAGCTTCGCGATCATGGTGCTGATGCCAGCGCGCAACGACCACGCGACGCTCCAGGCCGAAACGCTGGTTGCCATGGCGATCAGCACCATGCTGCTGGTGGGTGCTCGCATCGCCGCATTGGATCGGCGCGCGCAGCAGGGGCACGCCGACATGCGCCGCGCGCATGCGCTGGCGCAACGCAACGTCCATATGGGTGAGGCGCAGATGCGCGTGACCGCGCAGGCGCTGGATCAGATCCGCGATTCCATCGACGGTGTGTTTTTCAGGATGCTGGGCCGGCTGCGTCACTTGCAACCGGTGGTTGATCATGGTGGTTATCACCGGCAGGCGCTGAACACGCAGGACCAACTGTTTCGCGTGGCCGATAGCCTCTATCCCCTGGGACTGCGCGAGCGCGGCTTGATCGGCGCGTTGCGGGAAGGTGCCCTGGCCCGAACCCTGGCCGAGTCTGGCATCTACTTTTGGTGCGACGTGCGCGGCCCTTTAAGCCTTTTTGCTCAGTCGACCCACGTAGCGATTTATCGCGTCATCGGTGAAGCGATTGCGGAAGCCTGCGCCTTACGTGACGTCTCCGACATCCTCGTGAAAGTGCGATGTGGCGTGAGAGGGAGGCTGTGGGTCGTGATCCAAGTCGACGCTCGCGCTAACCCCGTTCACTTGCCCCATATCCCATGGGACGACCTGTTGCCCCGGCTGCGTCGCAGCACCAGCGGGCTAGGCCGCAAGGCCATCATCGATCGCGCGGCCACGTTCGAGGGCCAGTTACGCGAGCGGACGTTGCGCAAAGGGCGGCGTCTTGTCGTCCAGTTGCTCAACCCGCTCCATCCCGACGACTGACGCCGCCGGGATGGACGCGGAGATCACTGCGCCTTGATGTTGCAGTCAATCGGGTCGCAAGCCACCTGGGCCTGGGTCAGGGCCTGCGCCTTGATGTTGCAGTCAATCGGGTCGCAAGCCACCTGGGCCTGGGTCAGGGCCTGCACCTTGATGTTGCAGTCAATCGGATCGCATACCGTCGTCTGAGCCTGCGCCTTGATGTTGCAGTCGATCGGGTCGCACGCCGTCGTCTGAGCCTGTGCCTTGATGTTGCAGTCGATCGGATCGCACGCCGTCGTCCGAGCCTGCGCCTTGATGTTGCAATCGATCGGATCGCACACCGCTGAGGTCTTCGCCTTGATGTTGCAATCAATCGGATCGCACACCGCCTGGGTCGGCGCTGCGCGCAGCAGGACGGTGCCATCGGTCATGGGCGTTGCCGTTACGGCCGTTGCGCCATCGTTGTAAACCGTGGCCGTTGTGGCGGCAGGCTTGGCACGAGTAGCTATGGCGGCAGGCTGTTGTGGTGTGGCGACCAACTGGGCAAACCGGCCCATGGGCAGCGTGATGAACTGTCCGCCCGCGGTGCCGACGGCACCCAGGACATTACCGTTCATGTCGTTGACCTGAAGGTATCGAATGCCGCCCAGCGTGAACGCGTAGACATGGTAGTTCGGGTGAGCGCTGACATCCGTGGTGTTAGGCCATGCCTGACCCAAACCGGTAGATGGCGTGGATGGAGAAGCCGCGAAAATAGCTCCCGAGATAAACACAGCCAGGGCGGCAAACATGGCACGAGCGAATGACTTCTTCATATGAATCCCCTCGGTTGATGGTGGGTGTAGCACTTTGTTGCGGGCGTCAATCTAGCATCGGACTTTGATTGGAAACGGTGATGGCACCGCGTCTGGAGTGCCCGCTAGTGAAGAAGGCCATATGCCGCGGCGCAGTGATGGTGGAAGCCCGGGATATCATTTCCCGCGACAGGCTCGCTCGCCGACGCAATTCAGACGTTAAAGATCCGTCCCGGGACGATGGCCAGCGTTGCGGCGAGGGGAGGCACCGGACAGGCTTGGCATGTTCGCTTTACTCAATGGAGAACAGGGTGATCAGGACGATTTTCTTTGACTACGACGGCGTGCTCACGACCGACAAGAGTGGTTCGCAGACAACGTTTCGATATCTGAGCGAGGCCAGCGGCATCGCGTTATCAACGATCAGTGCCGCCTTCAGTCCTTATAGCGGAGACCTGTTCACGGGCAAGGTGAGCCACGCCAAGATCTGGCACAAGGTTTGTGAGGCGATGGGCAAAGCGCTGGATATCGACTTGCTCGCTGCGGCATTCGAAAGCACGCCACGGAATCACGGGATGTTCTCGTTGGCTCAAACGCTGAGAGCCAACTATTCGGTGGGGATCATCACGGACAACAACAAAGACCGGATGGACCACCTCAGGAAGCACCAGGCATTGGATGCCCTGTTCAGCCCCATCGTTGTCTCTGCGGAAGTGGGCAGCAGCAAGCATGGCCAGGACATCTTTCTGCACGCGACATCGCGCGCAGACGTGGCTCCTGTCGAAAGCATCTTCATCGACAACAGCGAAGCCAACCTGGTGGTGGCACGTGCTTTAGGCATGCATACCGTCTTCCATGATGATGAGAAGAATGACATCGACGCCTTGACGAGAGCGTTGGAGTCGCTTGGCGTTCGCGTCGGCTGCCACTAAAGCGATACGTTCTCGCATGTTGAATGCCCGCTCTCGAGCCGAAGCGGGCACATAGCAAGGAACAGCGAGAACGGAACCAGGTCGGACTGGCCCACTCTTTCTAGTGTTTGGCTGACAATTCGCCCAACGGTTTGCCGGTTTCATCCAACGTCCGGATAGAAGGCGAACCATCCGCGGCTACCGAAAGGACGATCCGCGGGTGCCCTTTGGTGTCGTTGATCGCCAGTCCTACGCTGTTGTCGGTGCCTTTGCCCAGCACCAGGCGTGTCATGGGGCGCCCTCCGTGCTCATCGAAGTAAGCCATTATTTTTTTCGACTGCTCATCCTTGGGCAGATCTTTGATCGTCGCCGCGTAATCCATGAGCTCACTAAGTGGGAAGTCGGGGCGGTCGGTCAGCCTGAACTCGTTGCGATGGACGTTGCCCTGTTGGTAGGCGTCCAGGCTCATGACCTGATCCTGGTCATAGGCATCAAATGAGAGATGACCATAAGTCTGCCGAGTACCGTCTTTGTCCCTTTCGCCGCCGAAAGCCAGGCCGCCGTTCTCGGAGCCCTCGTCGTTTAGGAACACCATGCCCGCAGTCCGTCGGTCAGGACGTGGGTATTCCTTGTTCTTGTTGTAGTTGCCGGGCGACTTATCAGCGTTGGATATGATCAGGCGCAACGTGCCGTCGGATTCGCGCACATTGATCCGCTGGACGTCCAATTGTTCCAGCGTGAGTTTCTTCGGTGATTGCACAAAGCCACTCAACACCGTCACCGCGAATACGGCGGTCAGTACACCGGAATAAATGATCAGGAAACGCTGGCCTGGATACATCGTCCTTCTCCTCATCCGTCGCGCACCGTAAAGCGAAAGATTGTGGTTATGAAATTGCAGCGACATTGAGTTCGCGCGGGGCGCTGACTTACCGCGCGAAATCCATATTCACTGGCGTGGCGGGGAGCAGCGGATTTGCAGTGCCGGTCAGTGGAACATCCTTGCTCACCACGTCCAGCTTGAAATCGTCGGCCAGCACTTCGCCCTTGTTGCCTTCAAGCAGGAACCCGAACGCGATCGCCTTGGCGTTGTCGGGTATGTCCAGCACGATCTCATAGCGTCGCCACTCAGTGTTGCCGCGTAGCGGACGCGAACTCATATTGTCGAAGCCCACCACCTCTTTGTTGGAGCCGTCGATGCGCATCCACATGGCTGCGCTGATGGCGTCCTTGGTGCGCATGAAGCCGGACAAGCGCAGACGCTTGCCGATATAGGTATCCGCGCGGATGGTTTGCATGAGCGTGCCAAAACCACTGCTTTCCGGTTTGGCACGGATGAAGGCGTTGCGATCGCCGGGGCGACGGTCACCAGCCTGGGTGCCAACGTCGTAGCTCTCGCGTGCGGTGCCGGCGACGAACCAGCCTGTTGGCGTGGCAGCATGAAGCTGGCCGATCAGCAGGAAGGCGGCGAGGGCAAAGGGCAGGCGTTTGATCATGGGGTTTCCTCAGTGGTGGCGATCGTCGGAGCGGTATGTGCGCTTCCGTCGTTACGCAGCAAATAGGCGGTGACCGGGGCAAGGGGAGGCGTGATGTCCATTTGCAGCAGATAGCTTTGCGTGAGGTGGCCGGCGGGCGGCGGCTCAAGGGCGGGCGCGGCGTGGTACACGGTCAGCCATATGGCCATGTTCGCGGCCAGCGCCAGGCCCAGCCAGGGCCACACGAACTTCAAGCGGTGTCTCCACGTGACCTGTTCCGCGGCGTGAAGCACGCGGGCATTCAGACGTCCGGGGGCGACCTCTCGGGCGTTCTGGCGATACAGCGTGACCAGTTCATCCAGTGCCTCGTCAGTCATAGCCATGGCTCCAGAGCTTCGCGCAAGCGCTGTTGCGCGTAGCGCAGTCGGCTCTTGACGGCTTCGTGCGGTACGCCGGTGGCTTCGGCAATTTCCTTCAGGCCGAGACCGCCTTCGGCTTTCATCAGGAAAGCCTCCCGTTGTGGCAGCGGTAGTTTGCGCACGGCATCGAGTAGCGCCTGGCCCAGTGAATCGTTGTGCGCATGCCCCTCGGGCGAGAGCGAGACGGCGGGTAACCTTTGTTCGATATGTTCCATTGCCTCCTGATCTGCCGGGTGCAATCCGTCAGGAGCGTGGCGGCTGAGCACGCGCCAGCGATCGGCAGCGCGCCGGTGGGCGATGGCAAACAGCCACGAAGCGAACGAGGCGCCGGGGAGATAGCTGCTCTTGCCGCGCACCACAGCCAGCCACACCTCCTGAAACACTTCCTCCGCCTCGTTCGGATGGCTCGCCAGTCGGAGCGTGTAGCGGTAGAGCTTGTCGCGATAGCGCACGTAGAGCGCATGGAAGGCCCGGTCATCGCCATCCTGATACAGGCGCATGCAAGCCTCATCCGTCAGTGTGTTGACCTGCGCGGACGGGGGAGAGACCTCGTCGCGTGCGAGCCATGGCCATTGCGATTGTAGAAAACCAATCACATCGGCATTGCCGGGAGTCGAGGCAAAGATAAGGGTGGTGGCACCGGGCATAGGGTCCTTCCTCGTGGCGTTTGCAGAGGTATTCGCCGGAATCTGGCCAATGGGGTTAAACGATGTTGATGCCTACGGGCCGCATGGTGCGTACCTTGTTGACCGAAGAACCTGGTCCGGGCTGTCAGTCAGGTCTTGATGATGTCCGGTAATAACTGCCTGACGGCCTCGTGCACTGGTTTCCTGAGGTTCACCGCCCCTCCGAGGCTGCTCCACAGGCGGAGCTCCTGGAGGCTCGGATGATCGACGAGGCAATGGAAGGCATCGACGTCGAGCTGCGGCATGCCCGAGATGGTGAGCCGGCGCAAGGCGGGTGCCGCAGCTACGGCAGCTAGTCCGGTGAGGCCCTTCATCGTTTCGAGGCCAACTTCTTCGAGGTGCGTCAGCGAGCCCAGGTTCGGCAGGGACGTAACCTTGCGCATCGAATCGAGACCGAGCGTCTTCAGAGACGTGAGCTTCGCCAGGATGGACAGATCGTCGAGCAAGTTGATCCGAAGCAAGTGGAGTGCCTTCAGCTTGGGCAGCTCCGCGAGAGCAGCGAGATCCCGGGTGCCTCCGAACGAAAGACGAAAGCTGGTTAGCTCGCGTAGCGGGGCCAGCATGAAGAGGTCCGGCAGCGTGATGGACCTCAGCCCCAGCGAAGTCAATCGCGTGAGGCGACTGACGCTGGCAATGTCCTTGGTGTGGCCTTCCAAGGAAAGTGTCTCAAGCGCAGGCATGTCCTGCAGGAACTTCAACGAAAGCCGTTTTTGGGTGCGGCCGAAACTGAGTAGCTCAAGGCTGTTTTGCAGATACGAGAATCCGCTGATGTCCTCGAGGTACCACAAGTGCACGCTCAGGCGTCGCACGAAGGGGAAATGCTTGAGGAACTCGAGGTCCGTGCCCGGCGAGCTGTGAAAGTGAAGCGTCACTTCAGGGCGCCCCTCGAGTAGGCGGGCCACTTTTTCCAGGTCCGCGGGCGCCATCGGCAGTTTGACCCCGACCCGCGTGCATTCGGGGCCCAGGGGCTCGAACGAATCTTGGCCGTGACCTAAGAAGCGATTGCGCTCGGTTCTTTCAGCTGTCTTGCGGTTGCCGTCCATCATCCCACCGTCTGCGGAGCGTCAGAAGGATTGCATATGCCTGCGCCGGAAAAGACCCCATGTGCTGCGATCGATAGTACTGAACTTCAAACAGCAAGAAGCGGCAGCGTGGCCAAGATCGCTGCATTGCGATTTCTGTCATCTAGTGAGCGGGCTTGCTCCAAGCTTGAACGCAGTCGCGGCTATCGGCGGACATCTGGCCTGTTCCGTCGGTCTATATCCGGTTACATCTTGGCGTTACAGCTGCCGGCCTGGCCAAGCTGGTGGCCAGCGACGCCCGCCTCCGATCCAAAGCCGTCATTCAAACTCAATAGCGCGGGCGCAAGACGAATTCTGCCAGTACGCCAATGCCGCATGATTGAAAGCCGCCAAGATTCCGACCGACAGACCGCTGATCAGTAGCTAAAGCGGTCCTTACGGTCATGGGTGGAATATTGGGGTATTACGTAGGCGGTTCACTGGGATGGATCTACGTCGGACCAGCAACGCCGAAGGAGGCTCTGGGGGAGTTCTTTCACGGATTGGTTGGCGGCTGCTACTAGTCTTCCGACGTAGCCCGCCCGCAACTCAGAGCACGTCCCACTATCCTGGAAGCCCCGCCGATTGTCGGCTCTCAATCCAAGCAGATACATTGCGCTACCCCATTCGGGTGACGCCTCAGGCGTAATCTCAACGCTCATCCCAGGAAACCACCCACCGTGCCGCATTACTCAGGCCCCCTGCTCACACGTCCCATCGCCGAAACTCTGGTGGCCGCGCGCGATTCCAGCGCAGGCGAGTGGAGCGGGTCATTGGATCTGGGGCGCTCGAACGGCAGTGCGCCGCTGCAGGCGGACGCTTGGCTGTGGAAGGGTCAGCACTACCCGTATCCGCCCAAGCTGAAAGACCGCACGATCTATTACTGGGATGGCGATGAGTTCGCGCCGGTGTCGCGCTTTTCCGGCTCGCTGATCAAGCTGGTGCCCACCGAATGGGGCGCGCCTACTTTCGAGATCGACGGCATCAAGATGCTGCTCACCGCGAAGGAGTCGCCATTCGAGGATGCGCGCCGCAAGGTGGCACTGGTCGAGCCACGGGGCAAAGTATTGCTCGATACTTGCGGTGGCTTGGGCTACTTCGCCGCCTGTTGTCTGGAGGCCGGCGTTGCGCAGATCCATTCGTTCGAAAAGAACCCCGACGTGTTGTGGTTGCGCACGCTCAACCCCTGGTCGCCGGACCCGGACACGCCGGCCAGCGGCGGACGCTTGCACCTCACAAACGCTGACGTATCGCAAGCGATCGCGCAGCTTGCCGATACTTCGGTGGACGCGCTGCTGCATGACCCACCGCGCTTCGGCATCGCCGGCGAACTCTACTCACAGGTGTTCTACGATCAACTGGCGCGCGTACTCCGCCGTAATGGACGCCTGTTCCACTACACCGGCAGCCCCAACAAACTCACCAGTGACCGTGACGTTCCGCGCGAGGTAGCGAAGCGTCTGGAGAAGGCGGGTTTCAAGGCGCAGTTGGCGCTGGATGGGGTGCTGGCGATACGGCGCTGAGCCAGGTGTCGAACAACATTTGCTTGAATCGCTTAGGCCCGCTTTCGACCCGAAGCAGACATCTGCGTTAGATAAGGAGACGACATGGATAGCGGCGACAAGGAAAGGGGCGAACGCGGCGTCGCTTGTAGTCTGTTGAAGCTGTCCGATGGCCGCCTTCGGGTCGTACTGGACGATGTCAGGAATCTCGCGCCCGGTGAGTTGGGGCCATGGCAGCACGAGGTCTTCGTGACGTTCAAGGATTACGAACGGGCAGCGCTGTCTTCGCTGGATCTACCTGAAGATGAGTTGGCGGCATTTGGGCACTACGTTCTGGCGCGTTTGCTCGCGGCAAATGGCTTGCTATGGTCGGAACCGTAAGGTCCGCTTCCGACCTGAAGCGGACACGAGGTGGGGCGGTCTAGAATCTGACCGCGAGTGCATGTATCTCAGGATACAAAGAAAGACCTACACGAGGGATTGCGATATGCAGTCGAGCCTTATTGCCATATTGCCATGCAATGATCTTGATCGTACCGAGGCGTTCTTCGTACGGCTTGGCTTCAAGCGTGAGCACGATAGTTCTGGAGACTATCGAATGCTTGCCGATGGGTTCGGTGCTCAAATCCATCTTAATCAGGCTGTGGAAGGGTGGCTCGTGCCGGGGAGTAATCCATTTGGGCTCTACCTCTACCGCAAGGATGTAGACGAGCTTGCCACTGCATTTCGTGACGAAATCGACGCTGAACCTAGCGACAAACCGTGGGGCATGTACGAGTTCGCCCTGAATGCTCCTGACGACATGCTGGTTAGAGTGGGGTGGCCGACTCATCTCCGCTAGCCGGAACTTAGAGCGTCTTTTAGGTCTATCAGACTGGGGCGCGGCTTCTGCGTTACAAACGGACAGATACTCAGTACGAAGAGCTCGGGCCATTCGGTTTCTAGCTCGATCATGTGAGATATGGCTTTGATTCCGAATGTCCGCTTCCCCCAAAGCAGACATCGTCTAAATTAGGGATTGTTGCCTTTAAGGGGAGAGGGAACTTGTTTCCATTGCAATCTAAGAATTTGCGTCGACTCGCTCAGATTCGCTCGATTCTCTACCTCGTAATGATGGTCGTGGGTTTCGTGTTATTGGGCATCAGTATGCTCAGGAAGCACTGAGCTAAGCGCGCGCCGATAGGCGACTCAAGACGTCCGCTTCCGTCCCGAAGCGGACAGTTCCTGACGGATAGACTGACCGTTGGTGCAAAGGGAGAGGGGCGATGCGAGCTCGCTGGAAGATTGGAACAACGGCTGGGTTGAGATTGAGATGGGATTGTCCAGTTCGGACATCGACCGCCTCATCGGTTTGCTGCAGATGATCAAGGCTGATCCTGACCAGCATTTCCATGCCACCAGTGACTTTGTCGGCAAGGGCGGGATCGGCAAGATCACCTTTTACATCCAGCAGCCGGAAGAGGCTGACAACCTGAGCATTGATGGCCGAGCGCTGGGAGTTGGCGAGTCGATCGCGCTATAGGTGGAGTGTCCACTTCCACCAGAAGCGGACGCGTTTTGGTGTGGTGCCTAATCGATCAACGTAGTGTCTTGGACGAACACAAGGACGCGCCAGTGAAGGTACTGACTACTTTTTGCATATCGTCGCTGATCTCGATGGCTACGATATTGGTGTTAATGCTCATATCCAGCTATTTCGATCCGCACTCTTTCAAGCCGGTGATTGCCCTGGGCATTGCAACAGGTATCGGGCTTGCCAGGGCAATTTCTAGTTGGAAAGAACTGTCGCGGGATATCTCCGCAGTGGTGACCGGTTTCTTAGTCGGGCTTTGCTACTTTCTGTCCGCTCTTTTCAATGGCGGATAAATGTTGCTATGAGAAGAGCTTTCGTTGCAAAGATATCGAAGGTCCGCTTCCGACCCAAAGCAGACATCACGCGTCATGGTGACTAACCCTCGAAGAGCGCGCAAACGAGCTGCGCGTGTGCTCACAACCGGCTAGAAACGTCACCCCGTGCTGTTAGATCACCATCAACGAGAAGCAAGCCGCGCGACGAGCTGCGCCTTCACGCTCGGCCATTCCTCGCGCACGATGCTGTAGAGCGCGGTGTCTCTGGCGTTGCCGTTGGGCTCGATCTTGTCCTTGCGCATGACGCCTTCGAACGTCGCGCCGATCTTCTCGAGCGCACGCCTGGATCTGGCGTTGTCGGCCTTGGCCCGAAACTGGACACGATTCGCACCGAGAGTTTCGAAGCAATGCTCAAGCAGGAGCAGCTTGCACTCGGTGTTGATGCCGGTCCCCCAGAATTCGCACGCCATCCAGGTGACGCCGATTTCGATTTTCTTGTCGTGAGGATGGATATCGAGCAGCCGGGTGGTGCCGATGATTTGGCCGCTGCCGGCAAGGCACATCAGGAGCGGGTAGACCTTGCCGTGCTCCCTATCCCGCAGGGCCGCCTTGAAGTTGGGGTAAAAGATGGCGGGATCGGAATAAGCCACCGACGTGAGTCGCCAGATGTTGGGGTCGCGGCTGACGTTGAAGAGTTCGTCCAGGGTTTCTTCCTCCACCGGACGAAGCTCAACCAGGCGACCCTTGAGGATCAGCGGGTGTTGCAGCCATTGCGTCATCAAAATGCACCTGTGGCGGTCGAGTTCGCACGTCGGTCGGTGCGGGTGGCGTATTACACAACCGACAGCAGACTTTTCAGCGTCGCGATGGAGGCAATTCGGGGCAAGTCCCATCACGGATGGTACGCAGCGACGTCGCTACGCCAGCAACCATCAGTTCGCCAACGGCTCGGTTAGCGTGGGTCGCTGCACACTCAACGCCGTGCCGGCCGCCGCCACGATGATCGCCACGATCGCCAGCCATTGCAGCAGACTGAGTCGTTCGCCCAGCAACGCCACACCCGCCATCGCCGCGACGGCCGGCTCAAGGCTCAGCAAAGTGCTGAAGGTGCGCGCCGGCAGTTTGGTCAGCGCGATCATTTCGAGCGTATACGGCAGTGCCGAGCTGAGCACAGCCACGCCCAATGCAAACGGCAGCAGTGCCGGTGACAGCAGGGCACTGCCGGCATGCGCGACGCCAAACGGAATCGCCAGCAAGGCGCCGATCGAAGTGCCCAGCGTTACGGCATCCGCGCCGTAGGCCGCGCCCGCCTTCTTGCCCAGTACGATGTACAGCGCCCAGCCCACGCCAGCGGCCAGTGCATACATCACGCCCACCGGATCGAGCGCCTGTGCCTGCTCGCGCAGCGGCAGCAACAAGGCCAGCCCGGCGATCACCAGTGCAATCCAGACAAAGTCGAGCAGCCGGCGCGAGCCGAACAGCGCGAGCGCGAGCGGCCCGGTGAATTCCAGCGCCACCGCGATGCCCAGGGGGATCGTGCGCAGCGACATATAGAACACCAGGTTCATCGCACCTATCGAAAGGCCATAACCCCATAGCGCGCGCCAGTCGCGCTGACCGCCCAACCGCCGCCACGGCCGCCGCCATAACAGCAGGATCAGCGCACTCAGCCCTAACCGATAAGCCGTAGCGCCCTGGGCGCCGACCTGCGGGAACAGGTGTTTGGCCAGCGATGCACCGCACTGATACGAAACCATGGCGATCAACAGCACGCCAATCGCAAGCGCGACGGGAGCAACAGCGGAACGTGACGACATGAGTGATGCCTGGGGGAGAGCAGTCCGTACATGATGCCCGCAAGGCGGGACGAAGCCCACCAGGTTGGCCGCCTCATCGTCGCCATTGCTGACAGCCGTTGACAGTAGTGGGTGGTACGACGCGCTTGCCCGAAAAAATCCACGGAAGCGACCGCTGCCAGTCCGAGTCGGCATGCAGGATGAGACAAAGGGGGCTACCTGATTTCCTGTCTCGATCGCACAACGCTGGCCGAGCGCCAAAAGGGAGGAGCGTCATGAAGCTGTGGACCATTGCCGTGTGTCTGCTGGCGATGTGCGGAAGCGTGTATGCGCAAACGACGGTCTGGCAGCCCGCCGCCGGGCACACCCAAATACCGATATGGCCGGGAGCAGCGCCCGGCGTGAAGCCAGCGCCAGGGCCGGAAACCTACACGCGGGGAGCGGCGACCAACGTGACCCAGCCCACGATGACGGTCTATGCCGCCAAGGGGCAGAACACCGGCGCCGCGGTCGTTGTGTTTCCGGGCGGCGGCTTCCAAATCCTCGCCATGGACCTCGAAGGCACCGAGATCTGCGATTGGCTGACTTCCAGAGGCATCACATGTGTCTTGCTGAAGTACCGCGTCCCGAGCGTGCCGTATGTCTGGCAATGCGATTGCCGTCCCCACAATCTGACGACATCGGTGCCGTCATTGCAGGACGCACAGAGAACGCTGAGGTTAGTGCGCTCTCACGCTGCGGAATGGCACATCGACCCACACAAAGTGGGCGTGCTCGGTTTTTCCGCAGGCGGGTATCTGGTGGCGGAAGTGAGCACGCGCTTTAAAGGTCGCCTGTATAAACCGGTAGACGCGGCCGACCAAGAAAGCAGCCGTCCTGATTTCGCCGTAGCGGTTTACCCAGGGCATCTTGTGACCGATAGCGATACGTTGAATCCCAATGTTCCGGTCTCCCACGAGACACCGCCCACGTTCCTGGTGCAGGCGGAAGACGACAACGTGGATGGTGTGCAACAAGCGCTGGTTTACTACGCCGCACTGAAGAAGGCCGACGTACCGGTCGAGATGCATCTGTATGCACAGGGCGGCCATGCGTTCGGCTTGCGGCCGACGCAGTATCCAATTAGCGGTTGGCCCAAGCTGGTCGAGGTGTGGCTGCAGACGATCGGTATCGTCAAGGGTTGAGAGGTTGATTTGAAATGTTTGCTCCCTCCTCTAGATCGTCTCACGAGACTCCCTCGAATCACCGTCATTCCGGCGAAGGCCGGAATCCAGTCGAGTGAGCCGTGCGAAGCACTCAACATAGATTTTGTGTGCTTCGCACGCATGCCTAACTGGATTCCGGCCTTCGCCGGAATGACGGCTTGGAGCTTCATGGAGTGACTGAGGCTCAGGGCTAATCAGTGGATCCCATGCGCCCGCAGCACATCCCCAATATCCACACGCCAGATATTGCGCGACCCATTGAGCGGCCCGCTTAGCCGCTTCTGCAGCGAGGCCGCATCGTCGCGCGGTTTGGGAAAGCGCACTTCTTCCTGGCGGTTGCTGGATACGTAGAGCTCACCGAAGCCCGGCCCCAGCGTGGGCGCGTTCTCCAGGCTCGCGGTGTTCACGTCGCCGCCCAGGTGTTCAGGCTTGCTCCAACTGCCGTCGGTCTGGTGGAAGGCGATGTAGATGTCGGCGCTGCCAAGTGAGTCGCCTTCGTTTCCGGCGAAGAGCAGGAAGCGGCCTTGCGGATCGACGCAGGGATCCATGCGGTTGTGCGAGAGGTCGCCCAGTTCCACGCGCTGCGGTGCGGAGTAGGCGTTGCCCGCAGGGTGCACCACGTAGATCTGGTAGAGCTTGCCGGAGTCGGCGCGATGGGCGGAGAAATAGATGTCGCCATTGGCCGCCACCGAGGGGTTGTAGAGCATGGCGCCTTCGTTGAGTGCGCCTTCCACGTGCACGGGTTCGCCCCAGTGGCCGCCGGTCTGGCGCTCGACATACCAGAGGTTGGTGCCTGCAAAGGTCTGTCCGCCCATCTCGGCAACCACGGGCGCGCCGCCTGCATGCGGCGGACGGTTGGAGACAAAGTACAGGCGCTTGCCGTCTGGCGCGTAGGCGGGTTCGGAGTCGTGCCATTGGCCGGAGAACGAGGCCACTTCCGGTGCCGACCACCCGTTGCCGCGGCGCTGCGAGACCATGATGGTGTCGTCTTTCTCGGCGAAGTCGGAGCGCAGGAAGTACAGCGTCTTGCCGTCCGGCGACAGTGCGGCGGTGGTCTCCTGCAGGCCGGTGGAAATGACACCGGGGCCGAGCAGTTCGGCGGCTTTCACGGGCCCGCTGCAGGCCAGCGCAAAAGCTGTGGCCCAGGCAAAGGTTTTCAACGTCATGCGTGTTCCCTGTCGGTTGACGGATCGATGCGACCTGCCGTCATCATCGGCAAGGCGAACACAGCGCGCTGTGGTTTTGTGATGAACGGTGGTTGTGATGTGGCGAGCGGTCGCTTGCGCGGGCGGCCGGCTAGGCCATGCCCAGCGCGCGCCGCGCATGCGTGCGGAAGCGACGGCTCAGACTGAGGCGGGTGCCGTTGTGCAACACCACCTCGGCGTTGCCCTGAAACAGCGGATGGATTTCGCGGATGCGCTCCACATTGACCAAGGTGCCGCGATGAATGCGCAGGAAGCGCGCCGGGTCCAGCGTATCCAACAGATGCCGCAGCGTTTCGCGATGCAGGTAGCTGGTGCCGCCGACGTGGATCTGCACGTAGTTGCCGTCCGCGCGAATCCAGTCGATGTCGTCGGTGGCGATCACGCGGATGCTCTCGCCGATACGCACGCTGATGCGTTGCGCATGGCCCGGAGCTGGCGGCGCCTGTGGCATTTCCGGTTTGGCGGTGACGTGCGCTTGCATACCTAGCCACTGCTGCCGCACGCGCGCCATCGCCTGATCGAAGCGTGTCTGGTCGATCGGCTTGAGTATGTAATCCAGCGCGTTGGCGTCGAAGGCGCGCAACGCATGCTGGCCGTAGGCGGTGGCAAACACCACCATCGGCAAGGTCTCCGGCTTCAGCCGGTGCAGCAGTTTGAACCCGTCCATGCCAGGCATGCGGATGTCCAGGAACAGCAGCGCCGGCTCCAGCGCAGCGATAGCCTGCATGGCCTCGGCGGCGTTGCCGCATTCGCCCACGATCTCGACATCCGGGTGCGCGGCCAGTGCCTGGCGCAGGGCCAGCCGTGCCAGCACTTCGTCGTCCACCAGTAGGGTGCGGATTGGCGATGGGTTCATGCGGCGGGCTCCGCTACGTATTCGCGAAACGGAAAGCGCAGCTCCACGCGCGTGCCGCCTTCCGCCTTGCGCGCCAGCGCCACGCTGGCGGCTTCGCCGAACAACACCTGTAGGCGCGCGCGCGTATTGCCCAGGCCCAGGCCTTCGGAAACCCCTTCCGGCAAGCCCAGGCCATCATCGTCCACGCGCAGATACAGTTGGTCGCCTTCGCGCCGGCTAACCACCTGCAGCAGACCGCGTTCGGGCTTGTCCAGCAGACCATGGCGCAGCGCGTTCTCCACCAGCGGCTGCAGAATCATGCTGGGCACGGCGGCGCGCACGGTATCCATCGCCACATCCAGATGTGTGCTCAGCCGGTCCTGAAAACGTACCTGCTGGATATCCAGATAACAGCGCAGCAATTCCAGCTCGCGCGACAGCGGCACCTCCAGTGCGTGGCGTTCTTCCAGCGTCAGGCGCAGCAGATCGCTGAGCCGGGCGATCATCAGGCGCGCCTGGATTGGGTCGGCCAGCGCGAGCGCAGAAATCGCATTGAGCGTGTTGAACAAAAAATGCGGCTGCAACTGCACGCGCAGCGTGCGCAGCTGCGACTGCGCCAACTGCGACGCCAGCTGTGCATTGCGCAGGCGTTCGTCGCGCAACCGGCGCTGTGAATCCAGACCGCGCAGCACCGCCAGGATCACCCAGTAGATCAACAGGGCGAAGTGATAGTTGAAAGCGAATTGCATGCCCAGGAAGCCACCGAAGGTGGTTACCGGCGCACGCCCCGGACCGCACGCGGCCCAGTAGATCGCCAGATGCACCAGCACATGCGCCAGCGCCACGCCAAGGCTGGCCGGCACATGCACGGCGGCGAAGTGTCGCCAGCCCCGGCCAGCTCCCGCACGGCCCAGCCACGCGACCAGCGGTACCAGCGCCATCCACAAATAGAAGTCGGTGAAGTTCCACACCAGCATGCGCGACCAGCGCGCTTCCTCGCCTTCGCTGATCGCGGACAGCCCCGAGCTGAGCGTGTACGACAGCGCAATCAGGGTCCAGAACCCCAGCAACAGGGCCGGCATAGCCAGCCGGCGTGGCGTAACGCGTGTAAACACCTCACCCTCAACGGCGGCAGCGACAGGCTTGCGCCGGCGCAGTGTGTGACGGCGGACGCGCGCGGGAAAGTGCCTCACGGCCTGGTTCGGCGCTGTTCCAGCCACGGCGCCAACGACACCTGCCAGATATTGTCGCCCTGCCGGTTCCAGTCGGCCGTTTCGCCAGACACCCGCCGGTCGCTGTAGAAGTAAAGCGTGCGATGGTCCGGGCCAAGCTGCGCACCCATCGCATGCGTGCCCTCATTCACCGCATCGCCGAGATCCTGCGGCGCGCTCCAGCCTTGCGGCGTCGCGAACGCGATCGCCAGTCGATAGGCCTGCTTCGGTGCGCGCTGAACGCTGACCACCATGAAGGATTGATCCGGCGCGACGGCAGGATCGCGGATCTGTGCATCGGCGCCACCCAGTGCGACCAGCTCGGGCGCCTGGTAATGGCCATCGCGCAATGCGGCACGCTTCAGATGCAAGCTGTCGTCCGGTGCGCAGCCGATGTAGTACAGGCTGCCATCGGCGGCGACGCTCGGCGCAAAGCTCATGGAGCAGCTGTTCACTGCATCCGGCAGTCGTACCGGCGAGCCCCAGCCGCTGCCCTGGCGCGCCACGCGCCACAGGTTCATGCCGTGACCGGGCGTGCGGCGTGTACCGCGCACCGCATCGATCGGCGCGCCGTCGCCGGAAGCGGGGCGATTGGAGACGAACACCAGATACGAACCATCCGGCGCCATCGCCGGATCGAGATCGCGCCAGTGGCCGGAGAACGCCGCGGTGCGTGGCGTCGACCAGCGCGTACCGCTGCGGTGCGATTCAAAGATGCTCCCGTCATCGCCCACGCTGCGCATGAAGTACACCGCGCTGCCATCCGGCGTGAAAGCGGCGGCACCTTCATCGTCCGGACCAGAGATGGTGCCCGGTGCAAACACCGTAGGTGTGGCGACCTCGGCGGCGGCAACAACGCCGCCCACAATGAGCAGGAGGGCGAGCATCGGCAAACGGCGCATGGGGTTTCCTCATCGACGGATAGCCGCGAGGCTAGATCAGGTGCATGCCGCCGTCGCGCTCGTTGTGACAACCGGTGTCTGCGTGGGGACGAGCGGCATCGCGGCTTAGGTCAACGGGGCGGGTCGGGCTGGATCATTCGGGGCCGCCCAACGTGCGCAGGAAGAACAGCCTCACGTCATCGTCGTAATAACGACGTGCCTTACCCATGGACGAATGAGTTTCGCCGGGCATCACCAGCAGTTCGAAGCGCTTGCCGGCCTTGATCAGCGCATCGATCATGCGCAGCGTGGTTGAAAACGGTGCGTTGACGTCGGCGGTGCCGTGCATCAATCGCAAGGTGCCGCGCAGATTGGCGGCGATCAGTATGTTGGAGCCGTCGCGATAACTGGCGGGCTGTTGGTTGGGGAGGCCGAGATAGGGCTCGTTGATGATCGCTTCTTCTTCGAATGCCCCGGGCGCGCCCGCATAGCCGGCTTTGAAAAAGTCCGGCGCAGTGAGCATGCCGCGCAGCGCGAAGTAGCCGCCCCAGGAATGGCCGACAATGCCAGCGCGATTCAAGTCCATGTAAGGCCGATGGATCGCGACCTGCTTTAAGGCGGCGACGTGATCAGGGATCTCGGTCTGGCCGATGCGGCCGTAGTTCGCATCCTGAAAGGCTTTGCCCCGACCGGGGGTGCCCCGCGCGTCTAGCACCACCGTCACGAAGCCCATCTGCGCCAGCGCTCCGGCAACGAGTGATTCCACCGAGCCGACCGAACTCCAAGGCACCGCCGTGGTGAATGGGCCGCCGTAAATGCAGTCGATCACGGCGTAGTGCTTCTTTGGATCGAAGTCGTGCGGCTTGTACAGCACGCCGTACAGACGGGTCGTGCCGTCGGCGGCCAGTGTGGTGAAAGGCTCCGGTGGTTGATAGTGAATGGCCGCGAGCGCGCTGGCATCGGCCTCCGCATAACGGAACGCGGTACTTCCATCGGTAGCTATCGCTTCCCACACGCGTGGCTGAGCAATGCTGGAGTGTCCATCCACGAAGTAGCGCCCGGACGGCGACGGAAACAGGCGATGCACGCCGGGTGCGGATGCCAGGCGCAACAGGCGGCTGTCGCTAAGCGAGACGCGGTAAGGAAAGCGCTCATAAGGCGTCTCGGGTTCGGCCGAGGCCTGGATCAGAAGGCTGTCGTGCCCGGGCGTTTCCGCCAGCACCTGATGCACCGGAAAGTCTCCTCGCGTGATCTGCCGCAGCAGCTTGCCGGTGTAGTCATACAGATAGGCGTGCCGCCAGCCGTCGCGTTCCGACATCCACACAAATCGCTTGCCGTCCGCGAGTGGAAGCAGCTGCTGCGTCCACCCTTCCAGGGCGAAGTCGAGTCCAGCGACAAAACTGTGTGGGCGTTCCTCGCGGAGCACCACGCGTGACTTGCCTTCGGCACTCACCGCGACAAGATCGAGCCGTTTGCCATCGCGCGACAGCTGGAGCACCAGCATTTCGCTGCCGTCTGGGCGCCAGGCCGCCATCCAGCTGTAGGTATCGACAGGGAACGTCATCGCCAGTCGCATGCTGCCGCTGGTGGGATCGGCCACATACAGTTCGCGGCGCGGTAACGGCGTGCCGGCTTTGGCGTACGGCACCATCGTCACCTTTTCCAGCGCATTGCCGGTATCGACGATCGGGATGGTGTGCACGTTGCGGTTGTCGATACGCCATACCGCAAGTTTCCGCCCATCCGGTGACCAGCCTTTACCGGGCAGCTCCCAGCCTTCGTCTCTTTTCGCCTCGCGGGCAAGGCGCACTTTGCCGTCGCGATCGATCAGGGCGAAGCCATCGCCACGCGGTATGGCGATGACGCGCGCATCAGGCGACCAGACGCTCTCGCGCGACAAGCCGAGGGCCATCGCATCGTTGGATGAGAGGGCTGCCAAGTGTCCATCGGCCAGGCCCAGCGCAACCACTTGGTTGCCGCTGCGGAAAACGATGCTTTGCTGGTCCGGCGCCAGTACAAAGAGTGGCTGCCTCGGCGGAGCATCCGCCTTGTCGGCGGGCTCGGCCAGTTGGCTTCGCAGTGTGTCGGGCATGGGGATGGGCGTGGATTTCCCGGTGCGCGCATTCACTATCACCCAGTTGCCATGGTGCGATCCCGTCGCAGCCCAGGTCACGAAGCGCTCGCCATCACGCAGCCACTGCGGCGGCAGCCAGGTATCGCGGATGCGTTCCGGATAATGAAAATACTCGTTGGCCGCATCCAGCTTGGCGCGCAATGCGGTGTCTGCCTGCAGGTTCCAGTCGCGGTCGCTCAGTCCGATATCGGCGGCACGGGCGAGTGGTGACAGCCACAGCGATATCGCCAGCAACACGCCGGCGTGGACACGGATATTCATGCGGTAAACCCGGTAGGCGGAGTGGGCGCGTGCGGTGGCCGCGGCGTAGCGTCATGCTAGGTGGCGGCATTGTGTATATCCAATATATCTTTGCGACTCCATCGATATGTATAAGGTCTCGATCATGGAGTTCCGGCAATTGCAGCTGTTTGTCGCGGTGGCCGAGGAACTGCACTTCGGCCGTGCCGCCGCACGCGTGCGCATGGCGCAACCGCCTTTCAGTCAACAGATCCGCAAGCTGGAAGAGGAGCTGGGAGCACGATTGCTCGCGCGCTCCAGTCGCCGCGTGGCGCTGACGCCGGCTGGCATGCAGTTGCTGGAGCACGCACGTGCGTTGCTCGTCAAGCGAGCCGAGGCAGTCACATCGGTGCAACGCGTCGCCGAAGGCGAGACGGGCATGCTGCGTATTGGCTTTGGTGCTTCGTCTGCGTTTGGCGTGTTGCCTGAGTTGATCCGTGGCTTCCGCGAAAAATATCCTGGCATTGCGCTGCGCATGGAGGATCGCGATTCGCTGGATATTGGCCACGCGCTGGCGAACGGCGAGCTTGATGTCGCCATTGTGCGCGCACCATTCCGCTATGCAGGCGTCGATACCGAGTCGTTGCGGCGCGAACGTTTCATGCTCGCTCTGCCGGAAGGGCATCCGATGGCGCAGCGTCGGCGCATCACCCTAGCCAGCCTGGCGAATGAACCGTTTGTCTTGTTTCCACGCGATACCGCGCCGGGGCTGCATGACACCATTGTGAGCATCTGCATCGAAGCGGGTTTCTCGCCCGCGGTGATGCACCAGGCCGTTTCCTGGCCGGCGGTGATCAGCCTGGTCAAGGCCGGCCTGGGCGTGACTATCGCGCCCGCTTCGGCGCAGGCGGTGCTGCCGGGCGGCGTGGTTTTCAGGAACCTGCCGGGTGTGACGATCCAGGCCGAACTATTACTGGCCCATGCGAGGCATGCGCGTTCGGTGGCGGCAGAACGTTTTCGCGCTGTCGCGCTGAGTTCCAGGTTGTAGTTCCAGGGTGGAGGGGAGCGTCCTGCCGGACCGGCTCAAAGTCACCGGCGACCTCAGCGTGCATGGCGTGACCCGGTCGGTCACGCTCGACGTGACCATCAACAAGGTCGGCACCAACCCACGGCTCCGCCTGCCGGCGGTGGGCTTCGAGGCGGCCGGTACCCTCAAGCGCTCCGACTTCGATCTCGGCAAGTTCGTGCCCCAAGTGAGCGACGAGATCACCCTGCACATCACTTGCCGGGCCAACGAAGCCAAGGGTTATGCCGCGTATCTGAAAGCGGATGCGAGAGAAGCAGCGGCAGCAGCCAGGAAGACAGCGAAGAAATAGCCGCGGCTTTCCTTGCAGTGATGTGCGGCGCCCGTCAAGCTAGAACACTTTTAGCCAAATGGGTGCGCCATGTCAGACCAGGAAACCATCATTCAGATCATGCCCGCCACCGGTTGGGTGGCCGTCTATGACGTGGACGGCGAAGAAAGCGCCGAGACCATCGTCTGCTTCGCGCTCGTCGAAAGCATTGAGGACGGTGTGAAGCGCCGCGACGTCCGTCCCATGAGCGTGGACGACAAAATCATCGACTTCGCCGATGAGGCCGAAAACTTCCTGCGTGTGGAAGAGCTTTCGGAGTTCGAGGAAGAAGACGAAGAGGATGAGGAAGAAGTTGGGGCGTAAATAGGGAAAGGCAGCGTCGTTTGCATTACGCTGGAAACGACGCTGCTCTTGCTGAGCAACACCTCGCAAGCGTTCCCCGCATACCGGAGCCTCGTCCGATGCTACCCAGCGAACCCTTGCGTTACCCAGATCACTATCCACCCACGAACCGATGGAAGAAGTTCTTCATCGGGGTGAGATGGCTTGGCCCCGACCTCTCATTCTTCGGGCATCTCCGGCAGCAACAGGCGAGCCGGACGGTGGAGCTGATGGGCATCTGGGGCGGCGGTGAACCCCGGTCGCTCGCGATTGCCGTAGGCGCGATTTTCTCGCGACATCTTCATTGGGCAAGCCCTTACTTCGTTCCCGATGACCCGCTGTCTGTGGTGGCGGGTGGCCCCAGGTTTGGAGCGATCGATAGCGACCTCGATGTCAGCGATGCACTTGGCGAGATCGAGGAAATGCTGGGCGTACCATTGGGTCCCGTGTTCTGGCGGGATGCTGCGGGGTGCACGATGGGCGAGTTAGTCGAGCGTCTGCTGCAAGCGGCTTCGCAGAAGCCGTAGCAAAGTTAGCGTTCAAACCTCCCCAAGCCACCTTCTCCGCACCAACCGATAAAGCGGCCGCGCCCCGCGCTTCAACGGCTTCTTGAGATTCCACGTCAGCCATTGCCGCTGGCGCAATGCATCGGTGCCGAGTGCCAGCGAGAGCGCGTTGGCGGATGGCATGTCGCGCCATAGCGTGTAGCGGCCCAGTACCAGGCAGCCATCCACGCGATGCGTACGGATGGTGGGTTCGGAGGTGAAGAGGTGGCGGATGCCGGCGCGAGCGGCGGCTTGCACCACGCTGCGCGAATAGAAACCGCCGGGGATGGAGGCGACGGTGATGGGCTCGCCGAGGATCTGTTGCAGGCGGTCCACACTCTCGCGCCATTCCCGGTCCAGTGCCGCTGTGTCGAGGCGCGAGATTTCCGCGGGGTGGGTGTGGGAGTGGCTGCCGATGACATGGCCTTCGGCGCGCAGCGCGCGCACGTCGTCAGCGCTGACGAAACCCGGCGTGCCGATGCGCGCGGTGGTGATCAGGAAATGGCCGGTCATCTGGCGCGCACTGAGTTCCACGCCGACGGATAGCGCGCTGACGCCGCCATCGTCGAAGGTGAGCAGGCAGCAGCGTGTGTCTGGCCATGGCGCGGCGTTGACGGGCACGAAACGCAGGCCGCTGTTGGCGAGCTCGCCCAGGTGCCGGAAGAACTCGCCGGTCTCTAGTTTGTAGTGCGCGGCGGCGGCGCCGGGAAAGCCGCTGTCGTCGTCGCGGCCTGGCGCAACGACGTCGTGGTACATCAGCGCGGCGATGTTCATGGCGCGGCCATTCGCGCGGCGGCGTGTTGCCAGTGCAGGTAGCGGGTGAACCAGGGCTGGCCCCAGCAGGCGCTGGCGCGATCGTGGGTGTCGAGCGGCTGCGCGCTGCCGTCGGCGATCTCGGCGAAGCGCGTGGCGAGGGCACCGAGGTTTTCCATCACCACGCGGTACTGAATCACCACGTGCGATTCGTTGAGCTCGTCGAAGGCATAACGGTAGTAGCCATAGACGGGACCGGTGTCGACCCCGGCATCGACTTTCAGCAAAGTCATGCCGACGCGATCCAGGTCGCGCTGCGCGAGTGCCCAGAAGCAGCCGTGCGCGTTGCGGTATTCCGGACAGATACCCGGATGCAGCACAAAGCAACCCACCTTTGGCAACGCAATCAGTTTCTTCTTGAGCAATTGCTTGCAGCGCGCCAGCACCAGATCGGGTTTGGCCTGGCGCAGGAAGGCAAGCACCTTAGTGTCGTTGACGTCGGTCGCGATGATCTGCGGTACGTCGGGCGTCGGGCCGTAACGCCGCCGCAAGATCGCCAATGCCTGCTTCAGCCAGGCGCGGTCGCGTCCCGCCAGCGCGATGTGCTGGTAGACGCGCATGGCGACCACGTCGACAAAACGCAGCAGGCCGACACGGCGCAATTCACGCCGCACACGCGCACGCCGCTGCGTGCGGGTTTCATCCAGCACCACTACGCCGACGAGTTCGGTGAAGGATGCCAGCCATGCGGCCAGCCCTTCGCGATCGAACGCATCTGCGGCATGGCAGATCAGCACACTGCGCATGATCGTTCCATCGCGAGACAGGGTGGCGGCTGAATCTCGAAATCGCGCCACTCCCCCGGGTTGCCGCGCTTGCCCGCCTCGGCGGCCTTGGCGATGTTGTACATCTCGCGCGCAGTGACGTAGTGCAGCATGTAGCGCTCGCCGTCGTTGTAGGCGCGTTCGAGATGGTCGTGCATCGCGTGCATGGCCGGACCCAGCAAGGTATCCATGTCGCGTTCCTGCGTGCCATGCGTATGCACTTTGACGAATACCCACTCCGGGCGGCCTTCGACATGGATGCCGGTGCGTACCCATGCATCCACGCGCGCTGGCGTAGGCGGGCAGGCGCGGCGCACATCGGCGTTCTCGATGCGCGGGATCAGGCCAAAGCGCCGCTCGCGCCAGTTCAGGCCAAGCGGGCCCTGGATAATCATCAGGTCACCGCTGGGCTGGCCACCGACGCGCACCGGCACACCATCGTCGTGCGAGCGCGGTTGGCCGGGCTTGTCGGCGGCGTAATAGATCGAGTTGACCCTGCGCGTCTGCGTGTCGCTGGGTGCGGAGGGCAGGGTGAAGTCGGCGTAGCAGCCGAGCTCGCGCAGCAGCACCAGCTCGTTGTTGATACCGCACCAGCGGCCGTCCGCGCGCGAGTTGCACAGGCTCCAGTTGCCGTGGATGAAGCCGAAGCGCAGTTGGCCGGTGCGTGGGTCGCGTGACAACGCGCCATGCTTCGCGTGCAGCAGCTGGTTGAAGCGCTGCAAGGTAGCGACGAAATTCTCGGCATAGTCATTGTCGTGGTGCAGGTGAATCTCGACCTCGCCATAGCCATCCGCGCATAGCGCCGACACTTTCTCCAGATGCTCCTCGAGGTATTCCTCCTCGGGATAGAAAAACGTGTGCTGCGGCGGGCAGCCATCGGCATCGCGATGCACCGCGGCCAGCGCGCGGTAGTCGTGGCACCAGCGGTCCACGCGCTGGCGCTGCGTGGCCAGATCCACGCGGCCCCAGGCCGGCTCAAAGTGATCGACAAAGCAAAACATCACATGCACCGGGCCGGCGACTTTCGGCGGCCGGCGCCGGCGCAGATAACTGCCCAGCCAGATCTGCATATGACGCGCGCGGATCGCCCAGGCAAGCAGGGCGCCGGCCGCGCATACCAGCAGCAGGAAGGCCAGGGCGAGATAGAGCATCACGACGAACCTCCCGCCGGCACCAGGGTCAGCAGCTGCTCGGCGTTGTTGCGCCACTGGCGCTCGCGCACGATGTAGTCGCGCGCGGCACGGCCAATGCGGCGGCGCTCGTCCTCGTGCGCCGCGAGGTCCAGCACGCGCTGTACGCACAGCGCAGTCTCGCCGCGCGGGAACAGCCAGCCGGTGCTGCCGTCCTCAATCACCTCGGCGACTGGCGCGTAATCCGGCGCCACCACCGCCACGCCCATCGCCATCAGCTCGAACAGCTTCATCGGCGAGCCGTACTGATTGGAATCGGGCAACACGGCGTAGTCCATGCAGGCGATCCAGCCGGCGATCTCGTCGTGCGGCACGCGGCCCGGCAGCAGCACGCGATCCGACAGGCCGCGCTGCGCCACCAGTTCGCGCACGGCCGGCAGGGTGCGGCCGTCACCGACAAAGACCAGGGCCAGCTCCGGTGCTTCGGACAGCCGTGCGGCGATCGCTTCGACAAAACCGTCCACGCCATGCCAGTGCGCGAATACGCCGATATGTCCGCACACCACGCGCCCTTCCAGTCCGCGCTCGGCGCGCAGGCGGGCGTGATCGAACTTGTCCGGATCGAAGCGAGAGAGATTCGCCGCGTTGGGCGAAATCACCGATGGCGCCAGTGCGCCATACGCCACCTCGGCGTGGTCGCGGAAATAGTTGGAGATAAACACCAGTCCCGTAGCGCGGCGAAGGCACCAGCTTTCGATGCGTCGCGCCAGTTTCTTCAGGCGCAACGGGCGCACGCGCTGCACCAGCGCGGAATCGTTGATCTCCAGCACCAGCGGTATGCCGTGCCGCCGAGCCAACCACACCGTGGCAAACAGGAACAGCGAATAGCGCTCGTAGATCAGTTGCGGCCGCAGGCGGCGGATCGCCGTGCTCAGGCGCAGCAGCGTCACCAGGTTGTAGCCGAGCTCAAGGACTTCAAACAGCACGCCGGGCAGCCGTGCGATAGCGCTGCCGATCCGGCCGCGTTTCGCGTTCACCTGCACTACCGGTTCGTGTTCCGGATCGGCGCCGGGAAAAGAAATCACCGTGACCTGATGGCCCAGCTCGCGCAGCGCATGCACGATGCCGCGAATGTGCACGCCCTCCACATGCCGGCCCTGCGTGCGGTGGTGATAGATGATGTTCATGGCATCACCGCGGGCAATACGCGGAATCGATAGCCCGCCGTCAGCCACTCCGGCAGCACCGTGCGCAAGGCGTTGGATGCCTTGTCGCTGTCGTCGTGCATCAGCACGATGTCGCCGGGCTGTGGCGGCATCGTGCGCAAGCGTGCCAGCAAGGCTTCTTCGGACGCTTCCTGATAATCCAGGCTGTCGTACGACCAATGCACCAGCAGGCGCCGATGGGTGGCGAAGTACCACAGCAACGATGGCGCCATATCACCGCGCGGCGGACGCATCGGGTGATGGCGCAGGCCGTCGAAGGGGTAGAGCAGCTCGTCGGTGTGATTAACCTCGTACAGCTTCTTTTCCAGCGACATCGGCCGGAACGAGTAGTGGCTGTACGAGTGATTGCCCAGCCGATGGCCCTCGGCCACGATGCGCTCGACTAGCGCGGGGTGGCGCTCCACCTTCTCGCCGATCAGAAAGAACGTGGCGTGCACCTGATGGGCGGCAAGCAGATCGAGCAGGCGCGGCGTGTGCGCCGGCTCGGGACCATCGTCGAAGGTGAGGTAGCGTGCTCCGCCCGTGCGCGGGCCGCGCACCATCACCAGCGACTCCGGCAGCAGACCCAGCAGCTGTTGTTTTTTCGGCCTCATGTTCATGCGGGCGCACCGATAGAAGCAGCGGCTGGCGTGATGGCCTGTTGCAGGATGCCGGCCAGCCGGTTGACGTTGTCTTCCCAGCGGAAAGTTGAGGCATGCGCGGTGATCGCGGCGCTGTCCCATGCGCGTTCACTCGCTTCCAGCAGGGCAGCGGACAAGGCGGCGCGGTCCTTCACCGGCACCAGGATGCCGGCCTGCGCTGGAACCACTTCTGGAATGCCGCCCACGCGTGTCGCTACCACGGGCGTGCCACAAGCCATCGCTTCCAGCACCACGTTGGGTACGCCTTCGTTGTGGCTGGGCAGGCACAGCAGGTCGGCGGCGCGGAACCAGTCGCCCAGCGCGTCGTGTTGAATCGCGCCCTTCAGTTCCACGCGCTCAGCACAGCCCAGCGCGGCAGCACGTTGCAGCAGTTCCGCGCGGCAGGGGCCGTCGCCGATGTAGAGCAGGCGCGCCAGCGGTTTCGCGGCGAGCAGGGCAGGGAAGGCTTCGAGCAGATCGATACAGCCCTTGCTGGCTTTCAGGTTGCCGACGTAGAGAAGCAGGGGCGCGTCTGCCGGAAGCTGCAGGCGTTGTCGCGCTTCATCGCGTGGGCCGGGCGCGAACAAGTGGTTGTCGACGCCGTTGTAGAGCACGTGGACATGCGCTGGATTCGCGCCGAGTGCTATCGCTTTCTCCGCCAATGCACGGCTCACCGCGACTACGCCGTTGGCGTGACGCAGTGCCGAGCGGATCTGCATCCGGCGCAGGGCGAAGGCCGCCTGTACGTTGATGTCGCTGCCGTGCAGTTTCATCACGTAGGGCACGCCCAGTTTGCGCGCGAGCCAACTGACGGCAACGGCGTCGGGGTAGGCCCAGCTGGCGAGCAGGCAGTCGTAGTGGGCGTTGCGAATCTTGCTGCCGCGCTGCCAGAGCAGGGAGAGTAGCCAGCAGATGGCGTGCAGACTGCGGCCGACCAGTGGTGGGTAGACGTAGATGAAGTGGTCGGTGTGGAGGTGGGCGATGTTTAGGTCGCTGCGCTGGTTGGATAGGCGCTCGCGGAAGTCGACGGCGGTGAGGGTGTGGACGTTATGGGTGCGGGCGAGGCGTTCGAATTGTTGGCGGTTGAAGGGGGCGCGGTTGGGGGCCCAGGGGGTGGGAAAGAGGTTGGTGAGGGCCAGGATTTTCATGGCGCCACCTGACTCGTCATTCCGGCGTAGGCCGGAATCCAGTGGTGTTGTCGCTCGGCTGTCGCGTTGTTGCGCACGGGTTCGCCTGCGGCGGGCTTTCGAACCGTTGCCGCGGTCCGAGTTACTTTTCTTTGCTTGCCCAACCCCCCGAGGGGGCCTAGAGAAAAGTAACCAAAAGAAAAGGCACCCCGGTTGCGCGCCCTCCGGCTTCGCCTGCGGGTCCGTGAGGGTTGGCCGGGCTTTTCGACAGGACATCCATGTCCTGTCGAAAAGGCATCGACGTCCTGTCGATGCCCCCTTCGGGGCCTGATCGTCCAACCCTCACCGCTCCACAGGGGACCCGTTACGGGCTCGCTTGCGCATCGCCCAACACGAGCAATAGCGACCGCTCCCTCTCCCCTCCGGGGAGAGGGTTGGGGTGAGGGGTGGGTGCTCGGGATCGCGTTGCTACTTCGCGGGCTTTGGTAAGCACCCACGAATTCGAGCGTCGCCGCATTGGTCAGCCACCTACCCATGCTGCCCCCTTGCCACGCCGCCTTCATAAAGCTGCGCATAGCGCTTCGCCATCGCTTCGAGCGAGCCATGCTGTTCTACCCACGCGCGTGCGGCGTGTCCCCAGGCGGTGGCTTGGCCCAGTTCGTGGAGCATGCCGAGGATGGCGTCGGCGAGGGCTTGGGAATCGTTGGGGGGGATGATGCGGCCGGTGCGGCCGTCGTGGACGATTTCGGCGTTGCCGCCGACGTCGGTGGCGATGATGGGAAGGGCGACGGCACAGGCTTCGAGCAGCGCCATGGAGTAGCCCTCGGTGATGGAGGAGAGCACGAACAGGTCGAGGCCTTGCAGCAGGTCGTGGACGTCGTTGCGGTCGCCGAGGAAGTAGACGCTGTCGGCGACGCCTTCGTCGTGGGCGCATTGCTGGAGTTCGGCGCGCAGTTCGCCGTCGCCGATCAGCACCAGGGCGGTGTCGGGGCGTTGGGCGTGGACGTGGCGGAAGGCGCGGATCAGGCCGCTCTGGTCTTTGGTCCAGTTGAGGCGGCCGACGTTGCCGATCAGGCGGCGCTGCGGCGGCAGGCTGAGGGCTTGCAGCAGGCGGTGGCGCATGTCGTCGGTGGCGGGCTGGAAATGGTCGACGCGGATGCCGTTGGGGACCACGCGGGTTTTTTCGCGCGGCAGGATGCCGCGTGCGATGGCGTCGCGTCGCGAGGCTTCGCAGACAGCGACGACCGTGTCGGTGCCGGCGAGTGCGCGGCGATACAGCCATTCGCGCCGGCCGGTGTGGCGATTGCCACCCATGCCGTGGCGAGTGTTGAGTATGTGCTTAATACGCAGGCCGACGCTGGCCAGCACCGCCTGGTAATGCGCCACCGCGTTGTGGGTGTGCAGTACGTCGGTGCGGTGATGGCGGATGCAGTGACGCAGACGCAGCAGTACGCGCAGATCGAGACCATCGCGCTTGCCGCAGGCGATCACCGGAATACCCAGCGCCTGCAG
The DNA here is from genome assembly GCF_900114495.1 of Dyella sp. OK004. Lineage (GTDB taxonomy): Bacteria > Pseudomonadota > Gammaproteobacteria > Xanthomonadales > Rhodanobacteraceae > Dyella_D. The sequence continues at coordinate 201,844 of NZ_FOZI01000004.1, forward strand.
CTCGCCGGCCTGCGCGCCGGCATCGAACAGACACACCACCTGGCAGCAATGACCCTGGCGCTGTTGCAGCTTGGCCAGCTCCAGCACCATGCGCTCGAGGCCGCCGCGGTCCAGGTTCTCGACCACATGGGTAATGTTCATGACGGCAGCTCGGAGACGGTGACGCGCAATTTGCCGCTTGGCGTCAGTGGAATGTCGTCGACGAAATGGCAATGCAACTCCATCCGCCCACCCAGCACCTTGCCGGCTTCGCGGCGGATATACGCCAGCGAGTCGTCGTTGAAGGCGCGGCCGCGCACGATGGAAAGATCAAGACTCTCTAGACGCCGCTGCACCAGCTGAAAGCGCTCGATACCGGCGACATCCTTCAGCATGTGCGGGAAAAACTCGCCCGGCAGGTAATGCCCATCCGGTGTGCGGATGGCATCGAGCACGCGCCCGTCCACCCGCTTCAGCAGCGGCAGGCCACGACCGCAATCGCAGTTATGCGCAGCCGCGGTCGCCATATCGCCATTGAGATAGCGCAGCAATGGCATGCCGTAGTTGAACAGATCAGTCAGCACCACCTCGCCCGCCCGCGTGCTGCCAGCATCCGGCTTGAGCAATTCCACCACCAGATGATCCGCATTGATATGCAGCCCCTGCCGATGCTCACACTCCGCCGCTATCAACATCACCTCGCGGCAGCCATACGTGTTGTACGCCGGACAACCGAACGCCTGTTCCACGATGCGCCGCTGAAACTCATGCAACGCCTCCGCGCCGCCAATGATCGCGCGCGGCCGATGGATCTTCCGCCCACTATCAATCAACCACTGCGCCAACCGCACCAGCGGCCCGACATAAGCCACGATGATTTCCGGCCGATAACGATCAATGGCATCCGCATACTCCGCCATATTCGTATCAGTCATATGGAAACTGTTGAGCACCCGCCGCGCAAAAGCCGCGTTAAACACCCGCTCCTTCCACTGATGCACCCGCGTCGGCTCCCCCACCGCTCCGCCCCACAAATACAACGTGCGCCGCCCCATCCGCGAACCGGCCCACTCATAACCCCGCCACATCACCGCCGTGCGGCGGTCATTGCTTTCGCGGGTATAGCCGAATCGCACGGGTTCGCCGGTGGAGCCGCCAGTGGCTTTGTATAGAAGACGATCGCGCCAGGACTGCGCTTTCAATGCGTCGAAGTGATTGCGGATATCCGCCTTCGTCAGCACTGGTAAGCGCGTGTAGTCATCAAGGCTGCGGATATCGGCGGCGGTGACGCCGAGCTCGCGCCAAAGATTGCGGTAGAAGGGGACCTCGCGCTCACAGTGTTCGAGGAGCCGCTTGAGACGTTGCCATTGCAGCGCGGCGATTTCATCTGACGACAACCACTGATCGTGTTGATAGTCGGCGAGATAGGCGAGTGTGTGACGACGGCGGAGACCGCTTTCATAAGCGGGATAGAGCACGCGCTGGAAGGCTGTCTCGTACCAGCCGCTCATGGCGTGATACTCCGTGCAAAACCATCCAAGCTACGTAGCTGCGCTGTCTCGAGCACCCACACCCCACCCCGGCCCTCCCCTGCAAGCAGGGGAGGGAGCAGTTGCTCATCTAGGCGATGCGAAGCGAGCCAGTAACCGGGTCCCCTATGGAGCGGTGAGGGTTGGACGATCAGGCCCCGAAGGGGGCGGCGGCATGGATGCCGACGCCTTTTCGACAGGACAGGGATGTCCTGTCGAAAAGCCCGGCCAAGCCTCACGGACCCGCAGGCGAAGCCGGAGGGCGCGGAAGAGGGGTGCCTTTTCTTTTGGTTACTTTTCTCTAGGCCCCCTCGGGGGGTTGGGCAAGCAAAGAAAAGTGACTCGGCCTCCGGCAGGAGGACGAAAGCCCGCCGCAGGCGGACCAGAGCACGCAGACGCGACAACCCAGCGACAACACCACTGGATGATTCGCTTCGCTCACCCCTCCGGGGCCGCCCTACGGGCGTTCTTCGCGCTACGCGCTCGTCCTGCCTACACAGGGATGACGACTCTGTAGCGTGGATGCGAATCATCACTTCGCCGTCCTCAACAAAATCGCCGCCAACACATACAACACCGTAATACTCCCCATAGAGGCCGGCACCCACCTCCACCACCCTTCCGCCAAACTGAAAGCCGGCAACGCAGCCTCCCGCTGCCGCGCCCCCACGTAATACCCAGTCACCATCGCCGCAATCAGATAAAGCACGATCATGTAACTGCGGCTAAGGAAAAACGCCGCAGCAAACAAACCGCACAAAGACAGCAGCAAGGTAAGCGCCATACGCTTTTCGGTTTGGGTTTCCACAGTGGACACGGGCGGTTGATAACGCAGCACACCCAGCATCATCCAGAAGCTGTAACCCACGAAAGCTAGCCAAAGGAAGTAGCCGACAAAGCCAGTCTCGGCCAGCACCAGCACAAAGGAGTTGTGCGCCGTAAGTTCGTTGTACTCGGTGAAATTGCCCGCGCCCACGCCAAACACCGGGTTGGACAGGAACATGTGCAGACCCTCGTACCAGGCCTCGACGCGGCCATTGGCGGATTCCTCGCCGGCATCGAGTTCCTGCATGCGCGACGACAGGAACTGCATGGCGACCAGGCCGACCGCACCAAGGCTGGCGGCGGTGAACAGACCACGGCGATACCACACATAACCCCCAGCGACGATCAGCACCGCCAGCAGCGCGCCGCGCGAGTTGGTCAGGTACACGCCGTACAACAGCAGCGCCGCGCCGGCATACCACAGCAGCTTGCCGATGAAGTGGCTGCGGTTGGCCAGGAAGCAGGCCATGGGCAGAGTCGCCACGAACAGCAGACCGAGGTCGTTGGGGTCGTTGAAGATGCCGACGTATTGGATGCGCCCTTCATCGCCCAGCGGTATGCCGGTCCAGCCCACGCCGGTCTGCACCTGGCCTATGCCATGCAGCGCGAGCAACACCGCGCACAGCACGAATACTTTCATCGCGGTCACCACATGGCGCTGAGTAGTGCAGCCGGCGGCGAACACAAAGAAGGCGATCACGGCAGGACCGAAGCGTTCGAGCTCGTCCAGCGCACCGCCGCTCCAGCCGTTGGTCACCTGCGAAATCATCAGGGTGACCAGGAACGCGGGCAGCAGCAGGAACTGCGGGGCGGCAAAGGTCTTGGCGCTGGAGAACAGCCAGCTAAGGAACGCCAGCCCCAGCACCGCGGGTAGCAGCGGCACGCCGGTCAGCGCCGGGATGTAGTCCTGCGGGCGCACGATGGTGAGCACCACATAGAGCAGGATCAGCGGGAACATGTGGGCGCCTCGTCGATCGAGTGCGTGCGGTGGACGGTGGGATAGCTCATCAGGTGCGGCATGGTCAGCATCGCGGCGAACCAGCCCAGGCCCATATTGCGTTCCACCGGCAGACGGTTGAGCGCGTAGCGGTTGCTCTCGGGGTGCGGGTTGGTGCCGGAGATATACGCGCAGGCCAGCTCGTAGCCGGCGGCGCGCGTGGTTTCGATCACCCGGGCATTGAAGGCGCGGTCGCCGCCCACCGGGTAGGACATCAGCATCGGCGACGGGCCCAACTCGCGGTCGAGCGTGGCTTTCGAGTGGCGCACTTCATAGGCCAGCTCGGACGGCGGCAGCTTGGACAGCATGCGGTGGTGCACGCCATGCGAACCGATCTCGAAACCCGCCGCATGCATCTCGCGCACCTGCGCCCAGCTCATCGGCAGGCAGTCGGCCGGCGCGGTGCCGGAGGGCATCTGCCACTCGTCTTCCAGCCGTGCGATCAGCGCCGACTGCGCGATGGCGTCCAGTTCCTTCATATACGTCAGCACGCTGCCGGCCAACGCGCGGCGTTCCGTGCGCGACGCCGGCAGCGGCATGTCGATGCCTAGCTCCGGCAGCCGTAGCCGTTCGGCGCGGGTGCGCAGGATCATGTGCACCACCCAGTCGTAGGCATACGGGCGGCCGCTGTCGATATGACCGGTGGAGACAAAGAACGTGGCCGGCACGCCGAGCTCGCGCAGGATCGGAAAGGCGATGCGGTAGTTGTCGATGTAGCCGTCGTCGAAAGTCACCACCACCGTGTCGGCGGGTACTTCCTTGCCGGCGTTGATCAGTGCAGCGACATCGCTGAGCCGCATCGGCAGGTAGTGCTGCTTGAGCCACTGCATCTGCTGGCGGAATTGCTGCGGTGTGGCGCTGATCAGTTCCAGGTCGAAATCGAAATGCTCGGGGTCGGGCAGCTCCATCACGCGGTGGTAAGCCAGGATGCGCAGATCCTTGCGCCACCACGAGCGCATCCGCTGCAGCGAATGCAGCAGGCCGCTGCTGTAGCACAGCTCGCCCAGCCGCCCACGCAGGCCGGCCGGACGTCCACTGTCTTGCGCCTGGATCATCACCATAAATGCAGCCCCCGGTTGCGGGCGAAGGCGATCAGTGCCTGCGCGGCGAAAAGGTTGAGGTAATAGAACGCCATCGCCAGGCGCACCGGCAGCCAGCGGCCCAGCATCGGCAGCAGGCGGCCGGCGATCACCAGCAAGGCGCCGGCGATCAATGCGGCCAGCGTCAGCGCGCACACCAGATGGCGCGTCACCAACAGCGCGGAGGTCGCGGCCAGACCCAGCAACAGCCACGGCGCCAGCAGGCGCAGTAGCTTGTGGCTGACAAAACGGAACCACAGCGGATTGCGCCACGGCGACAACAGCCAGGGCGCCAGCTGGATCAGCTGGCAATTGCCGGCGAGCGTGCGGATCTTGCGGCGGCGCTCTTCCATCGGCTGCTGCGACAGCCGGTCCCACGCCAGCGCGCGCGGCTCGAACACCACACGGCGGCCGCTCGACACCACATGCATCGGGATCAGCACATCGTCCAGCACTGTGCCGTGCGGAATCGGCCAGTACAGTTCGCGCCGCAGTGCGTACAGCGCGCCGCTCACGCCGACGGTGGAGCCGGACTGGCTTTCGGCGTAGCGGATCAGTTTCTCGTAGCGCCAGTACGCATCCACCCCGTGCGCGAAACCGGTCCGCGCATCCGCCAGCAGCAATTCGCCGCTGACCGCGCCGACGTTGGGATCGCCGAGGTTGGCGACCAGTTCGCGCAAGGCGATTGGGGCCAACTTCTGGCGCACGTCGGTGAACAGCAGCACCTCACCTTGCGCGCTGGCGATGGCGTCGTTGAGGCAGGCCGCTTTGCCGCGGCGCGCAACGTATTTCAGTACGCGTACGCGCGGGTCGCCGAAGCGTTCGGCGAGGCGCGCGGTGGCGTCGCGGCAGCCGTCGCAGGCGATGATGATTTCGATGCGGTCGCGCGGGTAGGCGAGGGTGCCGAGGTTAGCGAGTTTGGCCTGGATGTAGTGAGCGCCGTCGTGGACGGCGATGACGATGGAGACGGTGGGGGTGATGGGTTGTTTGTTGATGGGTTGTGGGCGCAGGCGGGCCTGGAGCCAGATCCATGCGGGGTAGCCGATGAAGACGTGGAGGAGGAGGAGGGTGCAGGTCCAGTAGGTGGCGTAGGCGAGGGTGCTCATGGGCTGCACCTCTCTGTTTTGCTCCCTCTCCCCTTGGGGGAGAGGGGAGGGGTGAGGGGTGGGTGCTCGCGACATCCTTTCCTACTCGTCATCCCTGCGTAGGCAGGATGAGCGCGTAGCGCGAAGAACGCCCGTAGGGCGGCCCCGGAGGGGTGAGCAAAGCGAATCATCCAGTAGTGAAGCGCTTCGATGTTCGCGTTGTTGCAACCGGGTTCGCCTGCGGCGAGCTTTCGTCCTCCTGCCGGAGGCCGAGTCACTTTTCTTTGCTTGCCCAAAGAAAAGTAACCAAAAGAAAAGGCACCCCGGTTGCGCGCTCTCCGGGCTTCGCCCTCCGAGTCCGTGAGGGTTGGCCGGGCTTTTCGACACGACGTCCCTGTCGTGTCGAAAAGGCGCAGGCATCCCTGCCTGCGCCCCCTTCGGGGCCTGATCGTCCAACCCTCACCGCTCCACAGGGGACCCGTCACGGGCTCGCTTGCGCATCGCCCAACACGAGCAACAGCAACTACTCCCTCTCCCCTCCGGGGAGAGGGTTGGGGTGAGGGGTGGGTGCTCGGGATAGCGTTACAACTGTGCAACCCAAAGTTGGCAAGCCAACTCCTGCGTGTATCGGCCATCCCCCATGGCATTGAGCGGCTCATCTCACCGCCTCCCGAACAACCCGCGCAGCTTCTGTCCGAGTGATTCGCCTTTGTCTGTTTTCGCCGGTGCGTTATCCAGCTCGGCCGCCAACGTACCGAGACTGCCGTTGGCGATGTCGAGGAGGTTGAGGCGGATGCCGGTCTCTTGCTGGACGCGGGTGGCCATTTCCACGGCGAGGAGGGAGTGGCCGCCGATGTCGAAGAAGTTGTCGCTGGTGCGGATTTGGTCGACGTCGAGCAGCGTCTGCCAAATCGCGGCGAGGCGCTGTTCGCTTGTGGTTTTGGGTGTGGCGGCGACGGGTGACGCGCTGGCGGCCGGTTCGCTTTCCTCGTCGGAGGTGATGAGGCGGTTGCGAAGGGTCTGGATACCGGCTTGGGTATGCAGCGTTCCGATGGTCTGCTGTGGGTTCTCGCCGATGCGGGTCATAAGGCTGAGGTAGTTGTCGCGCAGGAGGCGGGCGGTGTCGGCTTCGAGGATGTCGGCGTTGTAGGTGACGCCGCCGAGCATGCCCTTGGTGTTTTCCAGGAACCACAGGCCGAGGTCTTCGGTGGCGCCGCTCTGGAACAGCAGGATCTGTTCGTGGCGCAGGCCGCCCCAGTCGACGATGCGCTGGCGTGCGTCCTGGAAGGAGAACAGGGCCTGGTAGAGCACGGCGCCGTTGCCATGCTCGCTACGCAGTTCGCGCTGCAGGTATTCGAGAGGGACGTCGGGGTAGCCAAAGCTTTCGATGGCGGCGGCTTTGACCTGGCGTACGAAGTCGATGAAGGGCAGTGCCGGGTCGACGCTCATATGCAGCGGCAGCAGATTGTTGAAGTAGCCCATGACGGACTCGACTTCGGTCTGGTTGCGCGCACGCACGGGTGTGCCTACCACCAGGTGTTCCTGGTCGGCGACGCCGCTGAGCAGTACGTAGTACAGCGCCAGCAGGGTCATGTTGAGGGTGGCGTCGGCCTGGCGCGCGACCTCATGCATGGTGTCGGTGACGGCCTTGTCCACGCGGATCCATTCGGTGCGGCCGACGCCGGACATGCCAGGGCGGCGCGGATGGTCGGTGGGCAGGGCGCGCGTGGTGGCGACCTGGGTCAGGCGTTCGCGCCAGAATGCGAGTTGTTCCTGGAACTGCGGGCCTTGCAGCCACTGTGCGTGCCATGCGGCGAAGTCGCCGTAGCTCACCGGCAGCGGCGGCAGCGGCGAGGGTTTGCCTTCGGCGAAGGCGCGGTAGATCTGCGACAGCTCGGCGTAGAGGATGTCGAACGACCAGCCGTCCCAGATGATGTGGTGCGGCATGAAGAAGAACACGTGTTCATCGGCCGCCATGCGGAACATGCGTGCGCTGAACAGCGGTGCGCGGGTGAGGTCGAACGGGGTGTCGGTGAGCATGCGCAGGCGCTGCATCAGCACCGTCTCGCGCTCGGTTTCCGGCAGCGCGGAAAGATCCTCGGCCGGGAACAGTTGCAGATCGACCTGCTCGTGCACCACCTGCACCGCTTCATCGCCATGGTGCTGGATCGAGGTGCGCATGCTGGGCTGGCGCTGCATCAGTTCCTGCATGGCGCGCTCGAACGCGGCTTCGTCCATCGGTCCGCTGAGGCGGTGCGCGGAGGGTGCGTTGTAGGTGACGCGGCCGGGCTGCAGTTCTTCCAGCGCCCACAGGCGCTGCTGCATCAGCGACAGCGGAGCACGGCTCTGGTTATCGCGACGCAGGATTGGCGCGGCGACATTGGCCTTGCCGCTGGCGCGTTGCTGGTCGATGGCGACGGATAGCGCTTCGATGGTGGGCGCATCGAAAAGGGTGCGGAAGGACAGAGTGATCTCGAACTCGCGGTTGAGCCGCGCGGTGAGCTGCGCGGCCAGCAATGAGTGACCGCCCAGCGCGAAGAAGTTGTCGCGCACATCCAGCTCGGGCAGTGCCAGTACGGTTTCCATCGCGGCGGCGACGCGGTGCTCGGTGTCGTTGCGCGGCGCCAGGCGCTCGCCGCTTGCCGCGACCGATTGCACCGGCGGCGCAGGCAGCGCCTTGCGGTCGATCTTGCCGTTGGGCAGCAGCGGAATCACCTCCAGCATCATCAGGTGCTGGGGCAGCATGTATTCGGGCAGGCGCTGTTTTAGGCGCGCCTGTAGTTCGTTCTCATCCAGACGGGCGCCGTCGCGCGGTACTACGTAGGCGACCAGACGCACGTCGCCGGAGCGGTCTTCACGCGCCAGCACGACGGCGCGTGCCACGCTGGGGATGTCGGCAAGCACCGCTTCGATCTCGCCGAGTTCGATGCGGTAGCCACGCACCTTCACTTGGAAATCCAGCCGGCCCAGATGTTCGAGCTGGCCGTTGGCGAGCCAGCGGCCGCGGTCGCCGGTGCGGTACATGCGTGTGCCGGGTGTGGTGGCTAACGGATCAGGCAGGAAGCGTTCGGCGGTCAGTTCCGGGCGATTGAGATAACCCAGCGTGACGCCGGCACCGCCGATCACAATTTCGCCCGGCATGCCGAGCGGGCACGGCGCCTGCCGCTCGTCGAGGATATGCACGGTGGTGTTGGCCACCGGCTTGCCGATAAAGATGCCCGCGCGCGGTTCGGCCACGCGCCAGTACGTCGAATACACCGTGGTCTCGGTGGGGCCGTAGCCGTTCCACACTTCGCCGCAACGCTGCAGCAGGGCTTCGGCCAGATCCACCGGCAGCGGTTCACCACCGGAGACGGCGCGGAAACCCGCGCGGCCGTTCCAGCCGGATTCGACCAGGATGCGCCAGCCGGCGGGCGTGGCCTGCATCATGCTGGCGCCACTGTGTTCCACCAGCGTGCGCAAGGCTGCGCCGTCGCGCACGTCGTCGTGATCCGCCACCACGATGGCGGCGCCCACGCTCAGCGGCAGCATCAGTTCCATAAAGGCGATGTCGAAGGACAGCGTGGTCACCGCCACCAGGCGGTCGTCGGCACCGATGCCGGGCACGCGCTGCATGCTGGTGAGGAAGTTGGAGGTGCTGCGGTGAGGCACGCGCACGCCCTTGGGGCGGCCGGTGGAGCCGGAGGTGAAGATCACATAGGCGACGGAGTCGGGCGCGGCTCCGGTTTCATCGCGCGGCAGGCGCACGTCGCCGGCGGCGTCAATCTCCGCCGCATCGCGTTGCAGTGACAGCACGTGCGAAGCTGGATAGTCGAATGCCGTGGGCACGACATCGTCCACCACCAGCGCAGCAAGCGCGGCGTCCTGCGCCATGAAGGCCAGGCGATCGGCAGGGAAACAGGGGTCGAGCGGCACATAGCCCGCACCGGCTTTCAGCACGGCGAGTACGGCGGCGACCATATCGGCACCGCGCTTTAGCGACAGACCCACCAGTGCGCCGCGACCCACGCCGCGTGCGCGCAGCACGTGGGCGAGGCGATTGGCGCGCGCTTCCAGCGCCGCGTAGCTCATGGGCGTGTCGCGATGGATCACCGCGGTGCGCGCGGGTGTGAGGTCGGCCTGCTGTTCGAAGTACTCATGCGCGAGCTGCAGCTCGGGATACGGGGTGGGTGCCGCTTGCAGGGACTGCAGCGCATCACGCGCTTCCGCGGACAACAGGCCGAGCGCATAGGCAGCTTCGTCCGGCGTCGCGATAGCGCTGCGTAGCAGAGTCTCGTACGCATCCAGCCAGCCGCGGATGGTTTCCGCGCGGAACAGATCGCAGTTGTACTGGCACTCCAGCCGCACGCCGCCTTCCACCTGCACGGCGTTGACGAACAGCTCGAAGTTTTCGAACGCGCGTGGATTGCCGGCGAACTCGAAGCTCAGTCCCGGGAAGGTCACCGTGCGCTCATCCAGCGCCTGATCCAGATTGAACAGCACGCTGACCAGCGGCAGCCGGCTCGGGTCGCGCGGCAGTGCCAGGCGGGCGAGCAGGCTGCCTAAGGTGTACTGCTGATGCTCAAAGGCATCGAGCAAATCACCGCGTACCTGCTTGAGCGCATCGGCGAACGGCGCCTGCGCGTCGATCGACACGCGCAGCGGAAGCACGTTGACGCAATGGCCGACCAATGCATCGTGACCGCCCGCGGCCTGACCGGCGGAGGGAATGCCGATCACCACATCGTCCTGCCCACTCAGGCGCTGCAGCAGCAGACCGAAACCCGTCAGAAGACTGGCGTAGAGGCTGGTGCCGCGTGTGGCGCCCATGCGCTTGAGCTCGCCGATCAGCGCGGCGTCCAGCGTGCGGTCTTCGCGTTGAGAGGCGAAGCTGCGCTGGCGCGGGCGGACGCGATCGGTGGGGAGGTCCAGCGACGGACTGCAGCCGCCGAAGCGCTGCAGCCAGTACCGCTCGGCGGCGCGGCCGTCGGTGCTCTGTGCATGCGCGGCCTGGTCCAGTGCGAACTGGGAGAACGGATCGGCCGGCGCAGGCGCGTCGCCATGGCTTCTGTGCTGCGCATAGAGCGCGGCGAGATCGCGCACAATCACACCGAACGACCAGCCGTCGCAGATGATGTGGTGCGCGGTGAGCACCAGCAGATGGTCCTGCGCGCCGAGGCGCAGCAGTTCGGCGCGCAGCAGTGGGCCGGCTTCCAGATCGAATGGTTCGGTCACGACGCGTTGCAGGGTGGCGGCGATGTCGGCATCGCGCGCCGTCTGATCGAGCGCACTCAGGTCGCGCAACGGGCAAGGCAGGTTGAGCTGGGCGGCGATATAGAGTTCGTCGCCATCTATGCTCAGGGTGGAGCGCAGTGCTTCGTGGCGGTCGGCCAGCCCCTGCACTGCGGCCTGCAAGGCGCTGACATCCAGTGGGCCGTGCAACCGCAGCGAGATCGATTCGTTGTAGGCCAGCGACGCTTCGCGTTCGAGTTTGGCGGCGAGCCAGATCTCGCGCTGCGGCGCCATCGCCGGCACCACGCGGGCCAGCGTCGCACCAGCGAACGGGTCGTAGTCCACCGCTACCGAAGACGGCGCCACGGCAGATGGTGCCGCTGCGCCCGACATCTCATGCGCGCTCATGCGCTCACCCTCATGTACTTGCCCGGCGCTTCCGGGTTCGGCACGAACCAGGCCGGATGGCCCTCGGCGTCCTTGCCGAGGCGCGCACCGGTAACTGGCGGACGGCTGGCGTCGAACGCCAGCGCTTCGACGTTCTTGTGGCGCGGCAGGAATTCGGCTTCCTGCAGTTCAAGTACGGATTCGCGGAAAGCGTTGGTGATCGCGGCGAAGTCCTGCTCGCTATGCGCGGTGGTGAAGAAGCACGGGAAGTTATCCAGCACGTGGATACCGCGGCTGCGCATCATGGCGAACAGCAGCTCTTGTAGCGGATGGTCTTCGGTGAAGCCGACCTTCCACACCGAGGCGAAATGCACCAGCTTGATCGGCGCACCCACACTGGCGCAGAACGCGTTGAGCCCGTCGATGAACGCACCAGTGCGCGCGTTGAGCCGCTCCTGAAGGGCCGAACCGTTGGCCTTGAGATGCGTGAGTACCGCATGCGCGGCCGCGAGAGCCAAGGGGTGGCGCACGAAGGTGCCGGCGAAATAGGTGACACCCACCGTCGGAATGGAGGCATCGCCGTACTGCCAGCCGCCACCGTCCAGCGCATCCATGTATTTGCGCTTGCCGGCGATCACGCCGATCGGGAAACCGCCGCCGACTACCTTGCCGTAGGAGGCGAGGTCGGCGTCGATGCCGAGCACCTGCTGCGCGCCGCGCGGATGCGAGCGGAAGCCGGTGACCACTTCGTCGAAGATCAGCAACGCACCGGCGTCGCTGGTGATCGCACGAAGTTCCTTGAGGAATTCGCGCGGCTGGAAATCCGGCCGGCGGCTCTGCACCGGCTCGACCAGCACGGCGGCGATGGTATGTGCGCGCTCGCGGATGATCGCCAGCGATTCCGGTGTGCCGTAATCCAGCACCAGCACGTTCTCGGAGGTGTTGCGCAGGATGCCCGGCGCGGCCGGCACCGAGTGCAGCTTCTTGGTACCGCGCACGATCACTTCGTCGAAGATGCCGTGATACGAGCCGGTGAAGATCACCAGCGTGTCGCGCCCAGTGACGGTGCGTGCGATGCGCACGGTGCCCATCACCGCTTCGGAGCCGGTGTTGCACAGCGCAGCGCGGTCGAAGCCAGTGAGTTCGCAGATCTGCTCGGCGACTTCGCCGGCCAGCGGATGCTGCGGGCCGATCTCGTAGCCGGCATCCAGCTGCTGGCGCACCGCGTCGAGCACAAAGTCCGGCTGCCAGCCGAACAGATTCATGCCGAAGCCGTTGAGGGCGTCGACGTATTCGTTGCCGTCCAGGTCCCACACGCGCGAGCCCTTCGAGCGCTCCACCACGATCTGGTAGATCATTTCCTTCAGCAGCGGGCGGAAGCCGTTGACCACGCGCGGGTCGGCCAGGTGTCCGCGATGCTTGGTGGTGTATTCCTTGGAGCGCCGCGTGCGCTCGATATAGCGGCGCATGAAGGCATCCAGCCGCGCGCGCTGGCGTTCGCTCAGTTCGGTCTGGGTGGAATGGATGCGCGCGATGGCGCCGAAGGCTTTCTTGACGTCGTAGGTGGTGTGCGCGAGCGCGGCTTCCTCGTCCTGCGTGGGAGCTTCAGCCGTCATAGCAGTTGCAGCCGGCGCGGCGGAAGGTACGGGTGCCGCAGGCGCAGCGGCAGCCATGGCCGGCATGGGTGCCGCTGGCATCTGCATGCCCGCACCGGCAAGCAAGGCCAGTTGCTGCTGCATGATCAGCATCTGCTGCTGGATCACCTGTTGCATCGCGCTGCCGCCGGCCATCGCCATCATCGGCATGGTGGCGGCCATCGGCACTGCGGCCTGAGTAGGTGTGGCAGGGGCGGCCGGTGCGCTAGTTTCCGGCGGCAACAGTTGATCGATATGCATGGCGAGTCGCTCGAAAGAAGAGAAGGACTCCATCAGCTCGCGGAAGGTGATCTTCAGCGCAAAGGTCTTTTGCAGCTGCAGGGCCACCTGGGTCAGGGCCAGCGAGTCGAGGCCGAGTTCGACGAAGTGGGCGGCGGGATCGGTCCCGGCGAACTCGGTGCCGGCGACGTCCTCGAACAAATCGGTGAGCTGGACGATCAGGCGCCCGCGACGGTCATTGCCGGCGCTGGCGCCGGAGAGGTTGGCTTCCATGGGGCTCTCCGCAGGAGGTGCTGGTGGTGCGAGGTAGGTGACGGTGGCGAGCGGCGCCGCCGTGATGGCAGGGGTCTCGATCGCAGCAGTGACGCCGGGGCGGGCGTCGATCCAGTGGCGCTTGCGCTCGAACGGATAGGTGGGCAACCGCACGCGCAGCTTGCGCTGGCGATGGTCGAGCGCGGCAACATCCAGTGGCGCGCCGAGACTCCACAGTTGGCCGGCCGCATCCAGCCACGCGGCGTGCTCGCTCTCAGGCGCATCGGCCAGCGAAGGCAGCGCGATGCGGCCGCGGCTTTGCGGGTGCTGGCGTAGCAAGGTGGTGAGCGCGGCGCGCGGGCCGACTTCGAGGAACGCGTGTGTGCTGCCGTCGAGCAGTTGCGTGACGGCGGACGAGAAGCGCACGGTGCCGCGCAGGTGACGGGTCCAGTAGTCGGCCGAGGTCGCTTCCGCGTCGCTGAGCGGGTTGCCGGTGAGCGTGGAGATGATGGCGATCGACGGCGCGGCCAGCGTGATGTCCGCGACTTCGCGGCGGAACGGTTCCAGCGCGGGATCCATCATCGCGGAGTGGAACGCGTGCGAGGTGTGCAGCAGGCGGCTGGCGATGCCGGTGCCTTCGAGCTCCGCGCGGAAGGCCTCAACGCGCGTGGTTTCGCCGCTGACCACGCAGGCGTTTGGCGCATTCTCGGCGGCCAGTTGCAGGTAGGCGGGCAGGCGCGCGGCCAGTTGGTTGGCGTCCAGCCGCACCGACAACATCGAGCCGGCCGGCAGTGCCTGCATCAGGCGTCCGCGCCGCGCGACCAGGCGCGCGCCGTCGGCGAGGCTCATCACGCCGGCGATTACCGCCGCTACGAATTCGCCGACGCTGTGGCCGACCATCGCCACCGGGCGGATGCCCAGGCTCATCCACAGTCGCGCCATCGCGTATTCGATGGCAAAGGTGGCGGGTTGAGTTAACGAGGTCTCACGCAGCGCATCAGCGTCGTCGGCGAACAGCCGCTCGCGCAGGTCGAAGCCCAGTTCACCGGCCAGGGTCGCCGCGACGTCGTCCAGGGCGGCGTGGAACGCGGGTTCGGCGGCGTACAGTGCGCGGCCCATGCCGGCGTACTGCGAACCTTGGCCGGGGAACAGGAACGCGATGCCGGGCGCCGGTTGCGCCGCGGCGCGCACGGCAGGTGCCGCGCCAAGTTTTTCGATGGCTTCTTCAACGCTGCCCACCACCACATGCAGGCGCTGCCCGAAAGCTTTACGGCCGGCGGCGAGGGTATGCGCCACGTCGGCGAGATTGACTGTCGGTTCGTCGGCGAGGTGCTGGCGCAGTCGCGCAGCAGCGTGCGCGGCGGCTTCCGGCGAACGTGCCGACAACAACAGCAACTGTCCACCGGTGGCTTCATCGGAAGCGGTGCGGCAAGGCGCTTCTTCCAGAATCACATGCGCATTGGTGCCGCCCACGCCGAACGAACTGATGCCGGCACGCAGCGGACCTTCTCCGTCCGGCCACGCGCGCAGGCTGTCGTTGACCACGAACGGCGAATGCGCGAAATCGATCTTGGGGTTATGCGCGCTGAAGTGCAGCGACGGTGGCAGCTGGCGTTCGCGCAGCGACAGCGCGGTCTTGATCACGCCCGCCACGCCCGCGGCCATTACCGTATGGCCGACATTGCTCTTCACCGAGCCCACCGCGCAGAAACCGCAGTCGTCGGTGTGCTGGCGGAAGGCCTGGGTCAGGCCTTCGATCTCGATCGGATCGCCCAGCGGCGTGGCGGTGCCGTGGGTTTCGACATAGGAAATGGAGCGCGCGTCGACACCGGCATTGTCCAGCGCCATGGTGATCACGGCGGCCTGGCCGGCGCTGCTCGGCGCGGTGAAGCTGGCCTTGATGCCGCCGTCGTTGTTCACCGCCACGCCGCGGATCACCGCAATGATGGCGTCGTCGTCGCGCTGTGCGTCGCTCAAGCGCTTCAGCAGCACCGCGGCGGCGCCATCGCTGAACACGGTGCCGCGCGCATCGACATCGAAGGTGCGCGTGTGGCCGTCCGGCGACAGCATCGAGCCTTCCTGCGACAGGTAACCGCTGCGCGGCGGACAGCTCACCGACGAACCGCCGGCCAATGCCATGTCGCACAGCCCTGCGCGCAGCGCCGCCACCGCCTGGCAGATCGCCACCAGCGAGGTGGAGCAGGCGGTGTTCATGCTGATTGCCGGCCCGGTGAGGTTGAGCTTGTGCGCTACACGCGTGGCGAGATAGTCCTTCTCGTTGGCCAGCATCACCTGGAACGCACCGAACTTCTCGATCAGGTCCGGCCGCGTGCTGAGATGGCGCTGGAAGTAGGTGGCGTTGTGCATGCCGCCGAACACGCCGACCGGCTGCTGCTGCGCATCCGGCACATAGCCGCCGCGCTCCAGGCATTCCCAGCACAGCTCCATGAACAGGCGTTGCTGCGGGTCGGTCAGCTCGGCTTCGCGCGGTGACATGCCGAAGAAGGCGGCGTCGAACAGCTCGACGTCGTCGATCACGCCGCGTGCGGCCACATAGTCGGCGTCATGGCGTTCGGTCAGCGCAATCGACGGATCGAGTCCATCGTTGCCGAAGAAGGTGATCGACTCGCGACCCTCGCACAGGTTCTGCCAGAACGTTTCGACATCGCGGGCACCCGGCAGGCGCGCGGCGGCAGCGATGATGGCGATGGGTTCGGCCTGGTCGGCGCCTTTGCCGCGCCCGATGCGCGCAGCGAGTGCGGCGCGGCGATCGGCCTTGCCTTCGATAGCAGCGGCCAGCGCGGCCGGGGTGGGGTCGCCGAAGAACAGCGGGATGGTGGGAATCGTCGACAGCTCGGCATGGATGCGCGCTACCGTCTTTACCGCCAGCAGCGAGTGGCCGCCGAGGTCGAAGAACTGATCGTGGCGGCCGACCTGATCCAGTCCCAGCATGTCGGCGAACAGCGCGCACAGGCGCTGCTCGAGCGCGCCTTCCGGCGGGACATAGGCATCGGCGAGTTCGGGTCGGCGGCGGTCCGGCGCCGGCAGTGCGCGGCGGTCCAGCTTGCCGTTGGTGGTGACCGGCAGCGCGTCGAGGCGCAGGTAGATCGCCGGCACCATGAACTCCGGCAGCGCCTGCGCAAGCTGCTCGCGCAGACGGCGTGCGGTGACGCTGTCGTGCTCGGCGACGTAGTAGGCGACCAAACGCTTCTGGTCCGGCCGATCCTGTCGCGCCAGCACCGCACAGGCGCGCATGCCGTCGAGGCGTTGCAAGGCGGCTTCGATTTCGCCGAGCTCAATGCGATAGCCGCGGATCTTCACCTGATGGTCGGCGCGACCGATGAATTCGATCACGCCTTCCGGCAGCCAGCGCACCAGATCGCCGGTGCGGTACAGGCGTTCGCCGTCGGCAGTGAAGGGTGCCGGCACGAAGCGCTCGCAGGTCAGCTCGGGACGGCCGAGATAACCGCGCGCCAGGCCCGCGCCGCCGATATACAGCTCGCCCGCCACGCCGACCGGTACATGTTCGCCACGCGCGTTCAGTACATGCAATGTGGTGTCGGCGATCGGGCGGCCGATCGGCACCGAGCGCAGCCCCTCAGCCAGCGCGCGCGGAATGGGATAGGTGGTGGAGAACGTGGTGCATTCGGTCGGACCGTAGCCGTTGAAGATGGTCACGTCGGGCAGGGCGGCATAGGCCTTGCGCACATGCGCCACTGATACCGCCTCGCCGCCGATCAGCAGCTGGCGCAGGCCGCGCAGCTTGCTGGCGTCGTCGTCGACGATGGCGTTGAACAGTGCGGCGGTGAGCCAGGCGATACGCGCATCGTGCGTGCCGATAGTGCGCGCCAGGCCGCAGCCGCTGGGAATTTTTTCGTCGTGGATAATGCAGGTGCCGCCGTTGAGCAGTGCGCCCCAGATCTCCAGCGTTGACGCGTCGAAGCCCAGCGGTGCCGCATGCAGCAGGCGCGGATGGTCGTCGAGATCGACGTAGTCGACACCGCACACCAGGCGGATGATCGCGCGGTGCAGGATCTCGGTGCCCTTCGGCGTGCCGGTGGAGCCGGAGGTGTACATCACATAGGCGAGCGCGCCGCCGTCCAGCGTGGGGGGCGATGTCAGCGGCTCGCCCGACGCCAGTTGCGACATCGTCAGCGTCGGTACGTCGATACCTTGCAGCGTGGCTGCGCCTTCGGGCGCGATCACCAGTGCGGCATGCGCGTCGTTGATGGCGAAGGCGAGGCGTTCGGCGGGGTGGCTGGCATCGAGCGGCAAGTACGCTGCACCCGTCTTGAGAATGCCGAGAATGGCAACGATGGCTTCCGCGGAGCGCTCCAGCAGCAGGGCCACCGGCGCACCGATGCCGACACCGGCGGCGAGCAGACTGGCAGCGACGCGGTTGGCGCGCGCATCGAGTTCGCTGTAGGAGAGCGATCCATCGCGCCATGTAATGGCTGTGAGATCAGGATGCTGCTGGACGCGGGCGGCGAACAGACCATGCACGGTGTCGCTTGCCTGACGTGGAACGGCAGTGGCGTTCCAGTGATTGAGCAGCTGGTCGCGTTCGGCGGGATCGAGGATGTCGATGGTCGCCAGCGTTTCGTCGCCCGGCGTTGCGAGTGCGATCAAGGCGCGCTGCGCGCAGCGGGCGAACAGGTCGATGGATTCGGCGTGGAAGGGCGAGCGGAAACGCACATGCAGGGTCTGCCCCGCGAGCGACCAGATACTGGCGCTGTCGTCGTCCGTGATTCCGGTGTCGTCTGCGGTCCATGCATGGCGGCAGCTTGCTTTGTTGCCGCGTGCATCGCGTAACGCAGCCAGCCATTCCGCGCGCGTGGCGTTGCGCGGCACCGTGACGAGTGTCTGGGTGATGTCGTCGTTCACGCCACGCGTCGCGACGACGGTGTCGGCTCCCGTGAGCAGCGATTCGGTCAGTGCGAGCGCGGCATACAACAGGTCATGGTTCAGCGCGTGCACGCGGTCGAGTGCGTAGTCGCGAGATTGCCAGCCGGCATCGGTGATGTCGGTGCGGGTCGGCAGCACATCGAACAACCGCATGGCGGCAGTCTCGACATCCTGGATTTCGGCCATGCTCGCGTTCATCGCTCCTCCGCGCTCGTCGGTGAGGGTCAGGACCTGGTCATGCGGTCAGTTCCTCACCGCAGGGCCCGCGCCGCGCGAAGGCGGTAGCGCGAAAGGTAGGTTGTCCATGCGAAGGCATTCGCCGGATGCGTCGTTGCGTGGTTTCAGGCTGACGGTGATCGACGGCGTGCCGTTGGTGTCGATCATTTCCGGTGAGGGCAGCAGGATCCGCGCGGTGCCGTGGTGGATCTGCGCGACGACGGGTTTGCGATGTTCGTGCCGGGTGCGCGACAGGGTGCTACCTGTCGATACCGATAGGGTGAGTGTGGTTTTGCTGGCATGCATGACGTCCACCCTCCCCACGTGCGGCGGAACTGGCCGGTATTGGATTCCGTGCCCCTGTGTTTGGTGCGAATCGCGGCATGGCGGCGAGGCCGTTATGTCTGGGATTCGGCTTGGATTGTGGGCTATTCGGGGTGGGATTCCTTTACGGCATACCGGCTATGCCCGGACCTATTTCTTTCTGCCTATGGGGTGACTTTTTTTCCTCCCTCTCCCCTTTGGGGAGAGGGTTGGGGTGAGGGGTGGGTGCTCGGCTTACCGTCTCTACTTCGTCATTCCGGCGAAGGCCGGAGGCGCTTCACAACAGCGAAGCTGGTCATCCAGTGCCTTATCGCTCGGTTGTCGCGACTGCGTGCCCTGGCTCGCCTGCCGCGGGCTTCCGAACCGCTGCCGCGGTCCGGGTCACTTTCTCTTTGCTGGCCCAAAGAGAAAGTAACCAAAGAGAAATGGCCTGAAGAGCAGGCGGTGCGCTTTGTAGCTGCGCCTTTTCCAGTGTCAGGCGTCGGAATGATTTTCTTCTAGGCCTGATCATCCAGCACTCACCGTCGCACCGCGCTTTTGCTCCCTCCCCTGCTAGCAGGGGAGGGTTGGGGAGGGGTAATGGGTGCTCGGGAGAGCGTTGCTACGCAGCGCTTTCAGGCGTCGGCTTCTACGGGCGCCAGCATGCGGTGTACACGCTGGCCGATTCGCGCCAGATTGCATTTGGTTTGGTCGATGAGTGCGCTTTTGCCGATGGGGCGTGGGTGTAGGCCGAGTTTGCGCAGCCTTGCATTAAACCGATGCGCATCGGTCCACATGTCGGATTGTCTGGTGCGGAAGGTGATGGCGAGGGAGATGGAGAGGTTGGGGCCGGTGTGGACGCGGTGGGGGGCGATGAAGGGGTGGTGGACGCCTAGGCCGGGAGCCAGTTGGTAGGTCATGGCTTTGGCTTCGAAGTCGGGGCTGTAGCGGGGGCGGCTGCCGATGCGGGAGAGGAGCAGGTCTTTTTGTTCGGGGCTCATGATGTCGTCGTCGTCCTGGTCCCACAGGTGCACGGTTTTGGCGCCGCGGATCTGCAGCAGGAAGTTCATTTCGCGGTCCATGTGGTACGGCGTGACGGCGTCGCGGGTGGAGATGAAGATGTAGGTGGAGTACCAGCTGATCCACGGATCCATGGGGTCAATCTGTGCGGCGACTTCGCCGAGCAGGCCTTCGATGATGGGTTGGTATTCGGGATCGCGCTCGGGGTTGTTGATGCAGATGTAGGCCTGGCGTTCCACGAAGTGGTCGAGGGTATCGGCGAGAGTGAGGTCGCGTTTGTAGCGGTCGTAAGAGGTTTCGAGTTCGGCGTCGCCGGGGATGTTGCCGACGCGGAACAGGATCTGTTCCTGCGGCATGCGGCGGCACAGGGTGAACAGCGAGTCCAGCGAGAACAGTGGATGGGCGGTGAGCTGGTGTTGGACCAGGAACGGTTTGCGGTTGTAGCTGCTGCGCATCACCTCGGGTTCGAAATGCAGCAGGGCGGCGCTGCGGTGCTGGCCGCGCGCGAGCAGTTCGGTGTAGTTCTCGGCGGAAACGAATCGGCCCAGCATGTCGCTCTCCCTGTATTGCGGGTGTGCGGATCAGGTTATTTGGCCTGGAAGGCGAAGAGCCAGAGGATGGCGCCCTGGATCGGGGAGCCTACCCAGCTGACGTGATAGGTGCCGGCAGTGGTGACTTGCCGGGAGGCGACGGCGACCTGCACGCCGCTGTTGTCGGGCAGCAGCAGGTAGCTGTCGATCACGGTGAAGTCGTTGTCGGGGCGCGCGGTCATGTGCTTTACGCCACCGTCGCCCCACCACACCGCGATCAAGGTGGCGGGGCCGGTGGTAGTGACGTTGCCGCTGGTGAGTACCAGGCCGGTCTCGGGGTAGTTCTGCGCCACGTCCTGCAGCACGCCGGCCTGCTTTACCTCGATAAAGGGCACGGAGATTTCGCCGCTCGCATTGCCAGGTTTGTCGATGCGCACCGTGTGCTGCGCGCCGCCCTTGGCATTTAGTGCGACATAGGCGCTGACGTTGAAGCTGCCGCCGTAGCCGTTGTAGTAGACGCTTCGCCCCAGCTGTTTCCAGCGGTTGGCGTAGCTGTCGACCGGGCGAGCGTCGTTGCTGGCGTAGCCGCCGTTGAACACGATCAGCGCGCTGCCGCTGGGCTGGGTGTCGAGCGGTTCGGTTACCGCCGGGCTTTTGCCCATGCCTTCGGAATGGGTGAGCAAGGTGTGCGCGCCGAGCACCGGCGCATCCATCGCGTGCGCGGCGGCGGAACCGGCGAGCAGCAGGGCGACGATGGCGTGACGGCGGATCGGCATGCAGGATTCTCCACTGGTTTCTGCTCCCTCCCCTGCGTGTCCCACGGGGACTACTTCGGTCGTAGCAGGGGAGGGTTGGGGTGGGGTCGAGCCCCTCAAGTTTTGTAGCGGTATCGCAAGGGTTTACCCCCTCCCAGCCTCCCCCTGCGAGCAGGGGGAGGAGTAAATCCATGCTTCTCTACTCCTCTCCTTATTTTGAAAGGGAGGGGCAGAGCGAAAGAGCGA
The DNA here is from genome assembly GCF_900114495.1 of Dyella sp. OK004. Taxonomy (GTDB): domain Bacteria; phylum Pseudomonadota; class Gammaproteobacteria; order Xanthomonadales; family Rhodanobacteraceae; genus Dyella_D. Next base: position 223,037 of record NZ_FOZI01000004.1, read on the forward strand.
CAGGTGAGTAGCGAGGGCGCCGGAATTCTGCTCGGCCGGTTCACCGACAGGAGCCTAGCCACGCGCCATGGGCTGACTGTGCACGCACAGGCTTGTGCCCTCGTTACTCGCCTCTCGCTCCTCCTGGTTATCGGGCACCGCGTCCGAACAGAACGACTTCCACGGTCTGGATCAGGATCAGCAGATCGAACAGCAGGTTGTGGTTCTTCACGTAGAACAGGTCGTATTTGAGTTTCTCGGCCGCCTCTTCCACCGAAGCGCCGTAGGGGTAGCTGATCTGCGCCCAGCCGGCGAGGCCGGGTTTGAGGCAATGGCGCACGCTGTAGTAGCGGATCTTGTCGGTGAGGTCGGCTACCAGCTGCGGGCGTTCCGGGCGCGGGCCGACAATGCTCATGTCGCCCTTGAACACATTCCACAGCTGTGGCAGTTCGTCGATGCGCAGCTTGCGGCTGATGCGGCCGACGCGCGTCACGCGGTCGTCGTTCTTGCAGGCCCAGCGCACCACGCCATCGCGTTCGGCGTCGGTGCGCATGCTGCGGAATTTCAGCAAGGAGAATGTCTTGCCGCGCTCGCCGACGCGTTCCTGCCGATACAGGATCGGCTGACCGGCGCCGGATTCCAGGCGGATCGCCAGCGCTTCCAGCAGCATCAGCGGCCAGCACAGCAGCATCAGCACGACGGCCATGGTGAGGTCGAAGCAGCGTTTGCTCAGCCGGCGCAGCGGCGTAGCGTTGAAGCCGCCGGAGAACACCAGCCATGACGGCTCCAGCAAAGTCAGCTGCACGCGGCCGGATTCGCGTTCGAAGAAAGTGGTGAGATCGGTGATGGTGATGCCGAGCTGGCGGCACTCCAGCAAATCGTCCATCGGCAGGTGGCCGCGGCGGTCGTCGACGCCGACGACGACTTCATCGATCGCTTCGCGCTGTACCAGCTGCGACAGCGGTGCCTCGGCGGAAAGCACGCGTTCGTTCTCGACGACGATGGGCTCGCCTTGCCGCGGCAGATAACCCACCACATTGAAACCACGGCGGTCCGAACGGCGGCGCATCAAATTATGGAACTGCGCCGCGCGCATGCCGGCGCCGAGAATCAGCACGCGCCGCTTCAGTGCATCCAGTTCGACCAGGCGCATGAACAGGAGGCGGAAGGTAGTGACGGCGATAAAGCCAAGCACCAGCGCGATGCCCAACACGCCGCGTCCCACATAGGCCTGCGGCACCACGTAGTACGCCACCACCAGACCCAGTCCGCCCAGCACGAACGCCACGGCCTGATGCGCGAGCAAACCGAAACGCGTCATGCGCATATGTGCCTGGTATTGGCCCAGTGCGACCATCGCGAGCACGATGATCAGGGCGAACACCAGCGAGCGTTCCGGCATGTGCGCGGAGAACTCGGTCAGTTCATCGGTAGAGCGGAAATAGCGCAGCTGCATGGCGAGATTGAGCGAAGCCGCCAGTAGCAGCAGTTCGCAGCCACCGAGCAGAAGCAGCCAGCGCGCAGCTTGCCGTCGCAGGAAATGGAGCATCCGACTTCCCCTTGTGTTCGACCCGGATGCGGCGAGAGATCCGTCCGGCATGGTGAGGCTATGCCGTTGGGTTCTTGGGTGTCGATGTAACTTAGGTAAGAGTTGGGGTAGGCCGTAGGGGGGTTGCCATGTGGGTGTTGCGGGGGTGATACATGTTTTGTTTTTTTCTCTCGCCCTCTGAGAGAGGGCTGAGGTGAGGGTTCGGTCTTGAGCCAATCCCTCCTACTTCGTCATTCCGGCGAAGGCCGGAGGCGCTTCACAACAGCGAAGCTGGTCATCCAGTGGCGTTATCGCCTGGCTGTCGCGCCTGCGTGTCCTGGCTCGCCTGCCGCGGGCTTCCGAACCGCTGCCGCGGCTCGGGTCACTTTCTCTTTGCTGGCCCAAAGAGAAAGTAACCAAAGAGAAATGGCCTGAAGAGCAGGCGGCGCGCTTTGTAGCTACGCTTTTTCCAGTGTCAGGCGTCGGGATGGTGTTCTTCGACTTGATGGTCTGTCTCGCCTTGAAGCGCAACATCTCCCTCTCCCCTCCGGGGAGAGGGTTGGGGTGAGGGGTGGGTGCTCGGGATAACGTTGCTATGGAGCGTCGGTAGGAAGGCACCCTGTGCGCGATCCATGCCGGCAAGGCGATGGGAAGAGCGGTCGCCCACAGAGCCTGCCCCGAACTTGATTCGGGGGTGGGCTCCTACATTTCTTCCAGCACGTGCACCTCAAGTCGCTGCACCGCTATCGGCATCGCTACCGCGCCTACCAACCCCGGCGGCAACTCCAGGTCACGCACGCGGCACGGTGGTTGTGCGGCGGCGCTCAGGGGTGGGGTGATGGGGGTGTTGGTGGTGATGGGGAAGGTGGAGGGGGCAAGGGTGAGGCCGACGCCGAAGGCTTTGAGGGCGGCTTCTTTGCGGGTCCATAGCTGCAGCAGGGCGCGTTCGCGTTCGCGGCGGGGGAGTTCGCGCAGTTCGCGGGCTTCGGTGGGGGTGCAGACGCTGGTGAGGAGGTCGTCGAGGGTGAGGGTGGAGAAAGTGCGTTCGATGTCGACGCCGATGCTGCGTGCATTGGCGATGGCCACGGCGACCCAGCGGCCGCTATGGCTGAGGCTGGTGGCGAAGTCGGTGCCGGGGAGCAGGGGTTGGCCGATGGGCGTGTTGGTGAGGGGGACGTCGGCGGGATCGACGTCGAGGCAGAGGCTTAGCAGCAGGCGCCACATGGCGTGGGCGAGGACATAGGTGACGTAGTCGTGGCCGTGGCGAAAGCGTGCGGCGCGCATGCGTTCGCGACTGTCGAGCAGGGCGTGGGCGGCCGCCGTGTGGGCGCGCCAGTGGATGCTGTCGAACACCAGCACGCGGGCTTCGCCTTCGGCGGGTGCGGTGAAGGCAACGCGGGCGATGGCGAGATCGGCGGCGTGTTCGAAATGCCATGGCGTGACGGCGGTGTCGGCAGGTGCGGCAGTGGCACTCGCACCGATCATGGCATCGATGATGCGGCCGAGGTGTTCGTTGGGCGGCGGGGGTTTGTATTCGTACATGGCGGGCGGCCTTACAGAATGCCAGTGGATACAGCGCTCATCAGCGCGCCGCGCAGGTGTTCGGCCAGGCGCAGGCTCAGCGCGACGATGGTGAAGGTGGGAAACGCCCAGCCGCCGGTGGGAAATACCGAGCTTCCGGCGATGTGCAGGTTATCGATGCCGTGCACACGGCAGTGGCGGTCCACCACGCCGCTGCGCGGGTCGTCGGACATGCGCGTGGTGCCGATGTGGTGTGCGGTGCCGCGCATTAGCGGCGGTGTGTCTTCGGTCACCCACGGTTCGGGCTCAAAGCGGCCGCCGCAGGCTTGCGCCAGTTCGCTGCCGAACAGCGCCGCGGCGGTGCGGTAGGTGCGCAGGTCGAGTGGGGTGAGCCGCCAGTCGACGCATACTTTGCGTTGGCCCAGCGCATCGAGTTCGTGGCCAAGCGTGATACGGCTGTCGGGATTGGGCGCCTGTTCGAAGTAGCCGATCAGGTCGACATGGCTAGCACCCACCGTGGGTTTATCGGTGAGTTTGTGTAGAAAGGCTTTGGCGATATCGCCGGCACCGAGGCCGAGGCGCAGCACCAGGGTGCCGAGACTTTCCACTGGCGCGGCGGTGACACCGTCGAGGCGCGTCGAGCCGTTTTTCATTGCGGCGCACAGGCGAGCTTCCAGTAGTGAGCCCTCGTCCTGCACCGAAGGGCGCAGTGCGGCGCGCAGGTCGCGCAAAGCGCGGATGCCATTGGGAATCGGGCCTTCGACGGCAAACGGATGCACGCGGCCGTTCAAGAGTTTGTGCGTTTTCTGCGCTTCATGCGCCAGGCCGATTTCAGGAAAAGTCGGTCGCGGGCCTTTGCCCAGTTCGCGATCGTAAGGGCGGGTGAGGCGATGCGGTTCGTCGGTATGCACCGTGCCCAGCTTGCCGCTGGGGTGATCCATGAAGAAGCGGCCAACCAGATCGTGCTCATTGCCCAGCCCCTGCGGCACAGAGCTGTCGGAAAGCAGCAACAGGCGCGCATTCTCGATGCCACCGCATGCCAGCACGTAATGCCGCGCCCGTACCGTGCCGCGATGGCCGTCGAGCGAGGCGATGTGCGCTTCGCGCACGTAAGACCCGCCGGGCGAGGCTTCCAGTTCGAGCAGATTGGTGTGCAGCAGGACCTTGATGTTGTCGGCGCGCTCCAGCTCCGGGCGATACGCCTCGCCGAACAGGATCGGGCTGCGCGCAAAGATCTGATTCACCAGCGTGCCGTCATCGAAGGCAAGTGGCGGTCGCGACAACGGCGTGAGGAAGGAGCCATCGTCGAAGTCGTGGCTGTCGATCTGGCAGAACGAGCGTGCGCGCGTGTAGTACGGCTTGAGCTCGCCGTACGATAGGGGCCAGCCACTATGCGGCACCCACTCGCGCTCGCTCAGGTCCTGCCGGCTCAGCGGAATGCAGCCGCCACCCCACAGGTTGCAGCTGCCGCCGAATACGCGCATGCGCGAGGTGCCGGGATCGAACGGCGTGGAGCCGACCGAGCTGCCCTCGTACAGTTGCTGGTTGCGTTGTTCGCCGGACAGGCCGCCGCTTTCGATCATGCACACGCTTACCGGCGTGCCGATGAAGGTGCGCGCGATGGCGATGCCGGCGGCGCCGGCGCCGATGATGCACAGGTCGGCTTCGATGCTGTCCGGATGGCTTCCACTTAAGTAGTCGATGATCACGCCATCCCCCATCACCTGCGCATTGTTGTTGGTTGTGCTTCGGTGCTTGCCTGGCGTGTGGATGTCACGCGCCGTAGTAGTCGAGGTACCAGCGTACGAAGTTGGCTATGCCGGTTTCTATCGAGACCTGCGGCCTATACCCAACGGCCTGTATCAGGCTTGTTACATCCGCTTCAGTGTCCGGCACATCGCCGGCCTGCAGCGGCAGCATCTCCATGGTGGCCTTGCGGCCGAGACACTGCTCCAGCACTTCGATGTACTGCATCAGCTCCACCGGACGTTCGTTGCCGATGTTGAAGAGCCGGTACGGCGCCACGCCGCTGCTGGCAGGGTCCGGCGCCAGGCTGTCCCAGCGCGCGTCTTTGGTCGGCACCGCGTCGAGCGTGCGCAGCACGCCTTCCACGATGTCGTCGATGTAAGTGAAGCTGCGTTTGTGTCGCCCGTGGTTGAACACCTTGATCGGCTCGCCCGCGAGGATCGCCTGGGTGAACAGGAACAGAGCCATATCCGGCCGGCCCCACGGGCCATACACGGTAAAGAAGCGCAACCCCGTGCACGGAATGCCGTACAGATGTGCGTAGCTGTGCGCCATCTGCTCGTTGGCCTTCTTGGTAGCCGCGTAGAGCGTGAGCGGATGCTCAGCGGAGCGATGTTCGGAGAACGGCATGTCGGTATTGGCACCGTAGACCGAGCTGGTGGAAGCGAACACCAGATGTTCCACCAGATGCTGCCGGCAACCCTCCAGCACGTGCAGGAAGCCGGTGACATTGCTGCTCGTGTACACATGCGGGTTTTGCGCGGCGTAGCGCACGCCAGCCTGCGCGGCGAGATGTACCACGCGTTGCGGCCGGTAGGTAGCGAAGGCGTGTTCCATCGCGGCACGATCGGACAAATCAATCTGCAGGTGCGTGTAATGCGGATGCTCGAGAAAGCGCGCGAGCCGCGCGCGTTTCAGGGTGACGTCGTAATAGTCATTGAGGTTGTCAATACCGATCACGCGCTCGCCACGCTCCAGCAGGCGCTGCGCTACATGGGACCCGATGAAACCGGCGGTGCCGGTGACCAGCACACTCATGACTACAATCTCCCGTCCACCTCGTTGCGCGGCAGCACGTACTTCACGTCGTAGATCACTGCGCCCGGCTTGCCGTAGGCGCGGATGCCGACTGCGCCCAGCGCGACAAACTCGCGATGGCCGACGGCGACGATCACGGCGTCATAGCTGCCGGCCTGCGGCTGCGCGACCGGCGTGATGGCGTACTCGTGTTCCGCCTCGGCAGGGTTGACCCACGGATCGTGTACGTCGATCTCCGCGTTGTAGCCGCGCAGCGCCTGCACGATGTCGACCACGCGCGTATTGCGCAGGTCTGGGCAGTTTTCCTTGAAGGTGAGGCCGAGCAACAGTACACGCGCGCGCACCGGGTTGATGCCCTTGCGCACCATCAGCCGGATCACCTCGCCAGCGATGTATGGACCCATGCCGTCATTGGTGCGGCGTCCTGCGAGAATCACATCGGGGTGATGACCGACTTCCTGCGCCTTGTGCGTGAGGTAGTACGGATCGACGCTGATGCAGTGGCCGCCGACCAGGCCGGGGCGAAACGGCAGGAAATTCCACTTGGTACCTGCCGCCTGCAGCACTTCCAGCGTGTCGATGCCGAGCTTGTTGAACAGGATGGAGAGATCGTTGACCAGGGCGATGTTGAGGTCGCGCTGAGTGTTCTCGATCACCTTGGCCGCTTCCGCCACCTTGATGCAGCTGGCCCTATGCGTGCCGGCGGTGATGATCGAGCCGTACAGGCGATCGACGAAGTCAGCGGTCTCCGGCGTGGAGCCGGAAGTGACCTTGAGAATGCTGGTGACGCGGTGTTCCTTGTCGCCCGGGTTGATGCGCTCCGGGCTGTAGCCCGCGAAGAAATCGCGGTTGAACACCAGGCCGGAGCCCTGTTCCAGGATCGGCACGCACACTTCCTCGGTGCAGCCGGGGTAGACCGTAGATTCATACACCACGATGTCGCCGCGCTTGAGTACCTTGCTCAGCGATTCGCTGGCGCGGATCAGTGGGCGCAGGTCCGGCCGTTTGGCCGCGTCGATCGGCGTGGGTACGGTGACGATGTAGACGTTGCGGTCGCGCAGATCGTCCAGCGCGGCGCTGAAGCGCAAGTGCGCGACCGAGGCCAGTTCGGCGGCATCCACTTCCAGCGTGCTGTCGCGCCCTTTGCGCAGTTCGTCGATACGCGATTGGTTGATGTCGAAACCGACGGTGTCGTAGTGCTTGCCAAATTCCACGGCCAGCGGCAGGCCGACATAGCCCAGTCCGACGATGGCGAGTTTGGTGTCTTCCAGGTTCCGCATACGAACACCCTGTTCGCGGGTTGGACTGCTGGGCGGTTGTTGCCGGACGGCGCCCGGTTGGGGGCGGCTGTGCGTGGTGGGCAAAGGCTAGCAGGGTGGGGGGTGGATGCCTGATAGGCCGTAGGGGGTTGGCCGGATGGCCGATCCGTTTTTCTCTCTCTCCTTTCCCTGCCGGGTGATCCGATGCTCCCTCTCCCTTTGGGGAGAGGGTTGGGGTGAGGGTTCGGCTCTTGCGATATCCCCTCCTACTTCGTCATCCCTGCGCAGGCAGGGATCCAGTAGTGAAGCGCTTCGATGGTCGCGTTGTCGCGACCGGGCTCGCCTGCCGCGGGCTTCCGAACCGCTGCCGCGGTCCGGGTCACTTTCTCTTTGCTGGCCCAAAGAGAAAGTAACCAAAGAGAAATGGCCTGAAGAGCAGGCGGTGTGCTCTGTAGCTGCGCCCTTTCCAGTGTCAGGCGTCGGGATGACTTTCTTGCGGACCTGATCTTTCAGCACTCACGTCGCACAGGGGCTCAGAGATCAAGAGCCATACCCAGAGCAAAACGCGTCTTCCCCTCCCCCTGCTTGCAGGGGGGGCGGGAGGGAGCCAACAGCTCACAGCCGAGATTCGACGCCAATCAGGTCGGCTTGAGAGATGGGAGGCATCTCTATGCCTATCGGCACGGGCTGGCTTTTGACACTTGAGTGGGTTTCTTTCTTGCTGCTAGTTTCCACGACCATCCGCGGGCTGGTTGATGACGCCAGCGGTATGGGGGATCGGTCCAGGTGATCGGTCGAGAGTGACAAGGCAGTTGATTCCGGGGTGCCTGACTCCGGTGCACAGGGGATGTGGGGATTGATACCACAGTCGTTTTGCATCGCCGGTCAAACGGACGGCTGGACCGTTGGCGGAGCCAGCGGTTTTTATTTTCTTTGATGAAATCGGGGGAGATTCCATGAAAGGTTTTGAACGCTTCAAGATCGGCAGCCATGCGCGTCGCGCCAGTTTCTCCAGGAGCGTCGCGATGGTGACCCTTGGTCTTTGTGGTGTGGCGGCATTTACCACGGCACAGGCGCAAGGCACCACGGCATCCATTTTTGGCCAGGCGCCCGCCGGTGCAACCGTCACCGTGAGCAGTGTGACGGGTCTCCATCGTCATATCACCGTGGATGCCAAGGGCCGCTACAAGCTTGCGTTGCCGGTCAGCGTTTACTCGGTGATGCTGGAGAAGGACGGGAAAACTGTCGACACGCGCGCGAATATCCCGCTGACTGTGGGCCGGGGCATGGAGATCGATTTTGCCTGCCCCAACGATCAGTGTGCGGTGTCTGAGGGCGGTTGAGCCTGCCGGTTACGCTTAACTCGTTATCGCATCCGTCTACAACATGCCCGGTACTGAAAAGTGCCGGGCATGTTGTTTTCCGCATCATCAGTTCGCGGCGGCGGATGTCTTCGGTACGTTGGTATCGATCCATCCGGTAATGAAGTCTTCGAGTGTCACGCGCGGCGGTATTTCGATACCGGCCTCCCGTACGAACGCAGCGGCGGCCTTGAGGAAGGATTGCTTCGATATATTGGAGGCTTGCCGCGCGGCAGCCTGCTTCTGCCGCAGCTGGACAATATGCGGCGATGGCTGTCCCGGTTTGGCAAACTTCTGATAGCGGCGCAGCTCGTCGGCCGCCAGCTCCGTGTCGAACGCGGCTTGCAGTCGCGCCTGTTGTGCCTTGAGTAGTTGGATCAACCAGCCGGCGGCCTCTGTCAGGGGCCTGGTTTCATCCGACGTCAAAAGTAGGCGGGACAATGACGGCGACAGTGACGCGACTGCAGCGGCAGGTGCGGAATCGGCGAGCAACTCAAGCTGGCTAAGAAAGCCTGCGTGAGGAAAGGGCGTCTGCGTTGCCATGGGGAGCCTGATGCGGGGGAGTGCGAACGATAGGTCTTACCGAGGCATGTCGCCAGCCATGGTGTGCAGTACCCTCGGCGCGACAGACCGTCCGCAACGGAGGTTCGTGACATGCGCGCACCAGCCGGTTCGATCGTGGGACTTTGTGCAGCCTCCGCCACCATGTGTGCGATAGGCATGGCGTTTCTGGGTTATTGGGGAGTACACGAACCCTCGCCATGGCACTGGAACGAGGTGTTGGTGGTCATCCTGGCTTTCGTAGGTTTTGCGGTGCTGGCCTCGACACCGTGGATCGTCACCACGCCGGTTGAGGAGGAGAGCGCCGAGCGTGTCGTAACTGCGAGGCGCACTTTTGCTATCGGGACAGCTTTGATCTGGCTGGCTGCGTTGGTGGCTGTTTTTGGGTAGTCGTTGGGTGGAATGCGAAGACCGGCCTGTTATGGATGTGTTCGCTGCGTGACTCTTGCCCGTTCGAGGGCGGCCGGAAAAATCGAAGCGACCTTCATCGCGTGTTCGTATATCAGGATGCTTTCGTGGAATGACAGCCGATGGTGGTCGTTGAGATCAGATTGGAATTGTCTCGTATCGCGCGTGGCAACGGTTCACTAGGCTTCTCCCGTTCCGTATCCGGAACATGCCTCTTCCATTCCCGGAGTATGTGTTATGGAAATTCAGCCCTACCTCTTCTTCAATGGCCGCTGTGAAGAAGCGATCGCCTTCTACCGAGAAGCGCTTGGCGCACAAGAGTTGATGAAGATGCGCTTCAAGGATGCGCCTCCCGGCGACGGCTACCAGCCATCGCCCGAGGTCGCCGACAAGATCATGCACGCCACGCTGGCTGTCGGCAGAACGCATCTGATGATGTCGGACGGCCAGGGCGGCGAAGCCGAGGTGGCGCATTCCGGCTTCAGCCTTTCGATTACTGCGGCAGACGTGGCTTCCGGCGAAAAATACTTCAATGCCATGGTGAAGGGCGGCCAGGTCACTATGCCGTTCCAGAAGACCTTCTGGACCGACGGCTTTGGCATGCTGGTGGACAAGTTCGGTGTGCCATGGATGGTGAATGTGCAGCACAAGGGCGACACCGCATAAGCGGTGCTGAGGCAGAAAGAGACTGTCGGTTGCGGTGGCGCATGCGCCACCGCAGTGTTTATGCGGCGATTGCCGCTCGGCAACGGCGGTGCCGAAGCGCATCGGATGCTCGGTGATCCAGTTATCCGGAGCAGAGGTCCACATGAATGCCAGTGCTTTGATGTGATCGGGAATGCCTCGGGTGGTGTGGTCGTCCGGGTAGTGCACGAGGATGTCTTGTGCGTGACTCTTGTGAAGGTTCTCCCACTGCTGGCCGGTGTAAACGTGGAAGTCGAGGTCGTCGAAGTTGGCCAGCTTTTTTGGCAAGCGTTAGCGGCCCTTGCCGGGCCGCTAGTCGGACGCGGAGGCATTTGGGCCTCCTGCGACATCGCATCAGACCCGAACCTGCATTGACTGCACGTGCAGCCCGGGTGCTTTTATCGGCAGCGCTTCAAAGATCCCGCTTCCAGATCTGCCCCACCAGATCATGACCAAAGCTGTGGTGACGCTCTTCCTTGACGAGTGCGAAACCGGCACCTTCGTAGATGCGGCGGGCTGAGGTCAGTACATCGTTGGTCCATAGCAACATGCTGGTGTAGCCGGCGGTTTTCGCGAAGGCCAGGCATTCGTCGACGAGGCGTTTGCCGACGCCGAGGCCACGCCCTTTCGGATCGACGAGCAGACAGCGTAGTTGCGCGATGGTGGGATCTTCTTCGTTGCGAACCACGAAGACGCAGCCGACGCGTTCGCCATCGACTTCGGCGATCCAGCAGCGCTCCGCGTCGGGATCGTGCTTGGTGGCGAAGCGCGCGAACAGGGTGGCGACCAGGGCTTCGAAGTCGTCGTTCCAGCCGAATTCGTCGGTGTAGATGCGGGCATGGCGTTCGATGGCCCAGCCGATGTCGCCGGCACGGTGTGTGCGAATGGTGAGTGTGCCGTCACCGGCTTCGTGTGACAGGGTGCGCTGGAGGTCCTGCATCAACGTCAGCGCGCGCGCGCGGCGCGGCGTCGATAGTCCTGAAAGATGGGACGCTGCGACGGCATGGGATTTCTTATCAAGGTCCCGGAACACCTTGCGCCCTTCGGGGGTGAGGGAGAGCACGATCTGGCGGCCGTCATCGGGCGAGGACTCGCGCCGGATGAGCCCTTGCGAAGCGAAGTTCTGCACGATGCGGCTCAGGTAGCCGGCATCGAGACCGAGGACGTCGCCGATCTCGCGCGCCGTCACCGCTTTGCGGATGCCCAGCTCGAACAGCACCCGCGCCTGCGTCAAGGTAAACGGGCTGGCCAGGAGTCCTTCGTCGAGCACCCCGATCTGCCGGGTGTAGAACCGGTTGAAGCCGCGAACGGTTTCGGCCTGTGAATTCAGCAAATCATCGGTCATGGCGCACCTCGTGACGGCGAGGCGCTAGTTCACCCCATATAATTGACTGAGTCAACTATATGGGGTGAGGGATGGACGGCCCCCGGGTTCTTTCAACCCTTCGCTGCGATACGAAGCGCGGGCTGCGCGACGTGTGCGGCGAAGCCGACTTCACCCGGCGCGATGTCGGCGCGCAAAGTGCATTCGGGGATGTCGTAGGCGCCGGTGTTCTGCGGGTAGAACGGAATCGGCTGCGTCTTCCACAGGTCATCGAGACGTTGGCCGAGCGCGTCGCGGATGTTTGAGAAGCGCGCCTCGTCGGTGCGGCTGACACGGTAGACCACGAACGGCGGCAGCACGTCGAAGCCGGGGTAGTAGAGGATGCCGTGCTGGATGGGGAACAGCAGATCGTCGATGGGGCCATTGATGCCGCGTGGGCCGTAATGCGATTCCCAGCCGCCGGCGGTGACCATCAGCATCGCGCGCTTGCCCGCCAGCGTGCCTTCGCCGTAGCGGTTGCCCCAGCGCGTGTCGGAGTGTTCGCCCACGCCATAGCCGAAGCCGTAGGCGTAGACGCGTTCCACCCAGCCTTTGAGGATCGCCGGCATCGAGAACCACCACAGCGGAAACTGCAGGATGACCGCGTCGGCCCAGCGCAGCTTGTCCTGTTCGAGCGCGATGTCCGGAGTTTGCAGGCCGTTCTCGAAGGCGTACTTGGAGTCGCGCTCTGGATGGAAGGGTTCGCTGTCCTTTCGTTCCAGTACGTCGTCAGCGTCGAGCGCCGCTTTCCATTGCATGGCGTACAGGTCGGAGACCTGGACGGTGTGGCCGGCGGCTTCGAGGCGCTTGACGGTGAAATCCTTCAGCGCGCCGTTCAATGACTTGGACTCGGGGTGAGCGTAGACGAGAAGCACATGCATGGTGGGGCCCTCAGACTTGGATGAGGGCAAGCTAGGGTGCCGGCAGGTATATTGGAAATGAATTTCTAATATTCCAGGTATTGCCATGAATAATCTGCGTCGGCTGGATCTGAATCTGCTGGTCACGCTGGATGTGCTGCTGTCGGAGCACAACGTAACGCGTACCGCACAGCGCCTGAATTTCTCGCAGCCTTCGGTAAGCGTCCACCTTGCCAAGCTGCGGGATATTTTCGGGGACCCGCTGTTGTTGCCGGGGCCGCGCGGCATGCGGCCCACGGCACGGGCCGAGGCGTTGCGCGAACCGTTGCGGCTGGCGCTCGATGCGCTGGAAAACGCGGTGTCGCCCGCAAGTCCCTTCGACCCGGCCAAGGCCAGTGATATCTGGCGTGTCGCTGCGTCGGACTATGGCGAGTCGACCATTGTGCTGCCGGTCTTGCGCGGATTGCGTTCGGTGGCGTCAGGTACTCGATTGGCGGTGCTGGAACTCGCGCCACGGCGCATCGCCCGACAGGCAGAGCAAGGGGAGATCGATCTCGCTTTTCACACCACGGAGGGAGCGCCCCCTGGCATGCGGCGCCGGGCGTTGTTTACGGAGCGGTATGTACTGGTGGGGCGTGTGGGTCATCCGCGACTAAAAAGACGGCCGACGCTGGCGCAGTTCTGCAAGCTGGACCATGTGATGGTGTCGCCAGATGGCGGGGGTTTCCACGGTGTCACGGACGAGGCGCTCGCCAAGGTCGGTCTGACGCGGCGGGTGGTGCTTTCGGTGCCGCACTTTCTGTTCGTGAGATCAGTGCTGGCCACTACCGATCTGGTGGCGATGTTGCCTGCACGTCTGGTTCGCGATGTGAGCGAGCTACAGGTGGTGGAGCCGCCGGTGGATGTGCCGGGTTACCAGATGGCGATGCTGTGGCACGAACGCTCCCATCGCGATCCGGCGCATCAGTGGTTGCGGGAGTACATCGCCGGAGCGGTGTGATCTTGCGGTATGGCAGGAAGTGGCCCAGGACAGGGCGCGTAAATGGCTCTTCCCGCCTTCGCTACCGAGGTGCACTTTTTGCGCTGGCTTCCGATGGAAGGTGGGCGCATGGCTTTCTCCTGTTCGCTGACGCGTTGTGGTGCGTTGATCGGAGTCTTCGTTGGTATTAGTGCCGGGTGTTTGCTGGCGGTGCCGGCGCATGCCTTGCCGGCGGGCGGTGCGGTGACCAGGCCGGCGGCGGCCGTCGATCACGTGCATGACTTCGATATGTTCTTTGGTACCTGGCATTCGAAGCAGCGGCGTTTGAAGGAGCGGCTGGCGGGGAGCACGGCGTGGGAGGAGTTCGACGGCACCCAAGTGGTGCGCCCACTGCTCGACGGGCGCGGCAATATGACGGAGAACGTGTTCACCATGCCGGATGGGACGGTCCATCGCGGGGTGACGTTGCGCGCGTTTGATCCCGAGTCACAGCGATGGTCGATCTGGTGGCTGGACGGAAACCATCCGACCAGCATCGATGTGCCGGTGGTCGGTAGTTTCGAGAATGGGGTGGGGACGTTTTATTCGGACGATACGTTTGACGGCAAACCCATCAAGGTGCGCTTCCAGTGGTCGCACATGACGCACACCACCTTGCAGTGGGAGCAGGCGTACTCGCCCGATGGCGGCAAGACCTGGGAAACGAACTGGGTGGCGTATTTCACCCGGACGCGATGAAGCGTACCGCGCTGTCGCTCAGCGGACGTCCTTCATCATCTCCGCCAGCCAGTCAATAAACACACGCAGGCGCAACGATTGCTGGCGCTGGCGCAGGTACAGCACGTTCAGCGGCAGTAAGGGCGGCGGTGATGCCGGCAACAGTTCGCGCAACTCACCGCGAGCCAGTGCCTGGCGGATGCGGTAGCGCGGGAACTGCGCTATGCCAAGGCCCGCCTCGCAGCAGGCGATGTAGGCATCGGAGCCGTTGACCGTGACCTGGGACGGCATGGTCACTTCGCGTAGCTTGCGTCCGACCATGAATTCCAGCGGTGTCGAACGACGCGTGTTGGGTGACGCCCAGTTCACCGCGACATGCCCTTCATGCAGCGCGGCCAGCGTCTCCGGCATGCCGTGCTTCTTCACATAGGCCGCGCTGGCCACGGTGACCTGTTCCAGCACCGCGACGCGGCGCGCGACCATGCTCGAATCGCTCAGTTCGCCGGAACGCAGCACGCAGTCGACGCCTTCCTGCACCAGATCCACGAAGCGGTCGCTGGTGCCTATATCGAGTTCGATGTGCGGATAGCGCGCAAAGAATGCCGGCAGGGCCGGCGCCAGCAGATGTCGCGCCAGCGTAGCCGGTACATCCACGCGGATGCGTCCTTTCGGTTGTATGGCCGCTTCGCGGAAATCCGCTTCGACTTCGTCGAGGTCGGCCAGCAGGCGCACGCAGTGGCTGTAATACCTCTCGCCATCGCGGGTGGCGCGGACGCTGCGGGTGGTCCGCTGCAGCAGGTGCGCGCCCAGGTGTGTTTCCAGCCGCTTGATGGTGTGGGTGAGGGTGGCGCGCGGCAGGCTGAGGTCGTCGGCAGCGCGGGTGAAGCTGCCGAGTTCGACGATGCGCGTGAAGACCCGCATGGCTTGGAGCTGGTCCATGGCACCTGCCTTTCCAATTGTTGGTTAATTTGAAACAGATATGGCGATTATTGAGCATTTATCCACAAGGCGCACAAGCGCAGGATGTGCTCACTTTCCCCACCCACCAGGAACTTCTGTCATGCAAACGCGATTGCTTGGCCGTAACGGCCCCAAGGTTTCCGCCCTCGGACTGGGCTGCATGGGTATGAGTGAGTTCTACGGCGTGCGCGACGACGCCGAATCGATCGCCACCATCCACCACGCGCTGGAGCGCGGCTTCAATCTGCTGGACACGGCCGATGTCTACGGCCCGCACACCAACGAAGTCTTGGTCGGCAAAGCGATTCGCGATCGCCGCGACCAGGCGTTTATCGCCACCAAGTTCGGCATCGTGCGTAAGGAAGACAATGCGCAATTTCGTGGCGTGAACGGCAGCCCCGACTATGTGCGCAGTTCCGTCGAAGGCAGCCTGCAGCGGCTGGGTATCGACCATATCGATCTGTATTACCAGCACCGCACCGACACCAAGGTGCCGATCGAGGAAACCGTCGGCGCCATGGCCGAACTGGTGGCCGCCGGCAAAGTGCGCCACCTCGGCCTTAGCGAAGTCTCCGCCGCCAACCTCGAGCGTGCGCATGCGGTGCATCCCATCGCCGCGGTGCAGAGCGAATTCTCGTTGTGGACGCGCGACCCGGAAGAGAACGATGTACTGGCAACCTGCCGCCGTCTCGGCATCGCCTTCGTCGCCTATTCCCCGCTGGGGCGCGGCTTCCTCACCGGCGCCATCACCACGCCCGACGATTTCGAAGCGGATGACTACCGCCGCACCAGTCCGCGCTTCCAGGGCGAAAACTTCGCCCGCAACCTGGCGCTGGTCGATCGAGTCAAACAGCTCGCCAAGGACAAAGGCTGCACCGCTGCGCAGCTCGCCCTGGCCTGGGTGCTGGTGCAAGGCGACGACATCATCGGCATCCCGGGCACCAAGCGCCGCGACCGTCTCGACGAAAACCTCGGCGCGCTAGAGGTGAAACTCAGTGCCGCCGAACTCGCCGCCATCGACGCCATCTTTCCGCCGAATGCCGTAGCAGGTCCTCGCTATACCGAGGCGATGTTGAAGCTCCTCAATGCTTGAGTTTGAGGGGTATCGCAAGAGCGTTACCCCTCCCCAGCCCTCCCCTGCGAGCAGGGGAGGGGGCAAGAGCATGGTGCAGCGGTGAGGACTGGACGATCAGGCCGAAGAGAATTATCCCGACGTCTGACACTGGAAAAGGCGTAGCTACAAAGCCCACCGCCTGCTTTCAGGCCATTTCTCTTTGGTTACTTTCTCTTTACTCCGGGCATCCATGCTCTCCGCCCTTCGGGCCAGCTGCGCTGTTCGCACCCGCTCCTGCGGGTGCGTGGGCCAGCAAAGAGAAAGTGACTCGGACCGCGGCAGCGGTTCGAAAGCCCGCGGCAGGCGAGCCAGCGCACGCAGACGCGACAACCGAGCGATAACGCCACTGGATGACCAGCTTCGCTGTTGAAAAGCGCCTCCGGCCTACGCCGGAATGACGAAGTAGGCAAAGGTGTCGCAAGGGCCGAACCCTCGCCCCACCCTCTCAGCGCATTCCACTAAAATGCGCCCATGACCACCCCAGAACACTCCCCCCTAGGCAAAACCACCCCCTACGCCGACCACTACGATCCCAGCCTGCTGTTCCCCATCCCCCGCAGCATCAAGCGCGAAGAGATCGGCATCAGCGAGCCACTGCCCTTCCACGGCGTGGACATCTGGAACGCCTACGAACTGTCATGGCTGGATGCGCGCGGCAAACCGGTGGTGGCGCTGGCCGAGTTCCGTGTGCCGGCGACGTCGCCGAACATCATCGAATCGAAGTCGTTCAAGCTTTACCTCAACGGCTTCGCACAGGAGCGCATCGCGAGTGCGACGGAGATGATCGATACGCTGAGCCGCGATCTCTCCGCCGCAGCCGGCGCAACGGTGGATGTGCTGCTCAGTGCCGCCAGCGAGCAAGGTCACGCCATCGCCGATCTGGATGGCGAGCTGATCGATATGCTGGAGATCGACATCGACGATTACGGCCCGCCGAAGGCAGAGCATCTGCGCACCGGTGCGCCGGGCGATGTGGTGGAAGAAACCCTGGTATCGAATTTGCTTCGTTCCAACTGTCCGGTGACCGGGCAGCCGGATTGGGGCAGTGTGCAGATCCGCTATCGCGGTGAGCGCATCGATGCGTCGGGGCTATTGCGTTATCTGGTGTCGTTCCGCAACCACAACGAATTCCATGAACAGTGCGTGGAGCGCATCTTTGTGGATGTGATGGCGCGCTGCGCACCGCAGGAGCTGAGTGTGTACGCGCGCTACACGCGGCGCGGCGGGCTGGATATCAATCCGTTCCGCAGCAGTGTGGATATGGTGCCGGGTAATCCGCGCGGCGCGCGTCAGTAAGCTGAATTGGCGCGAACGCATTCGTAAAGGCCATGTCGTTGCGGACGCTGGGCTAACCATAACTTCATGCTTGGGGTCCTAGTTTCTGTGACTTGGGGGCGATCGGTGCTTGTTCCGGTCGCTAGTGACTCATCGACTAAAGGATGCCGCCATGAAATCTTCCATCCCCCACGTCGCCCTGTATGCCGCGACGCTCGCCGGCCTGCTGATGCTCAGCGGCTGCGGCAAGCACGAAGAGACGCCGCCGGCGGCGAATGCGCCCGCCGCGCCAGCAAGTACACCGGCCACCACGCCGCCCGCGAACCCTGCGCCGAGTAGCACCGCGCCCGCACCGAGCAGCACGACCAATTCACCCGCAACGAAGCCGGCCACCACTGGCACATCGCCGACGACGGCGGTGCCCGCCAGCACGGAATTTCGCATTGCGGCGGTGACAGTCGGTAACCAGGTGGCCGACGATCATCGCGTCAGCGAGGCGAAGAATCATTTCGCGCCGAACGACAAAGCCATCTATGCCAGCGTCGCCACCCAGGGCAATACCAAAGGCGTCACACTCAACGCCACTTGGACCTATCTGGAGGGCCAGGCGCGACCGATCACTAGCACTAGTCAATCGATCGCTACCGATGGGCCGGCCGTAACGACGTTCGAGGTACGCAACCCGAGCCTGTGGCCGGCCGGCAAATATCAGGTGGTGATTTCCCTCGACGGCAAGCCGGTAAGTACACAGGGATTTGACGTGGCGAAGATCTGAGCAGAGCGGATCGATAGCAAAACGCCGCAGGCCGGGGCTGGCCTGCGGCGTTTTTTATGCGCGGCGTTTCAGTCCCGGCACGCTCCTACGCGGTTAGCGGGGGGATGTGGGTGGGCGAGCCGTTGGAATCGAGTGCCACCATCACGAAGCGGCCGGTGGTGCAGACACGGCGGTCGCCGGTGAGCGGATCTTCGGCGGTCATTTCCACTTCGACATGCATGGAGCTGCGGCCGACGCTGACGATGCGCGCCACCAGTTCCACCAGCTGGCCGTTGCCTACGGGCACGCGGAAGTTCACTTCCTCCGAGCGCGCGGTGACTACGGTGCGTCGCGCGTGGCGCGAGGCGACGATGAAGGCGGCCTTGTCCATCCACGCCAGTGCCTGGCCGCCGAACAGCGTGCCGAGGTGGTTGGTGTGGTCGGGGAAGACCATTTCCAGCAGGCGGGCTTCGGGCAAGGGGGTAGTGGGCTCGGTCATGGGGGTCCTGGAGATGTGAGCGGTTACGATGGCCGAAACGCAAAAGGAGCATGCAATGCGTCACTGGCTTTTCATGGCGGTCGCCATTTTGACCGAAGTCGCTGGCACCTTGGCGATGAAATACGGCGCTCATCACGACACTCGCACGGCGGGGCTGGCGGTGATGTACGTGATGCTGGTGCTCTCGTACACCACGCTCGCGCTGGCGGTGAAACGGATTCCGCTGGCGGTGGCCTATGGTGCGTGGGAGAGCTTGGGGCTGGTGCTGATCACCCTGTGCAGCGCGTGGCTGTTTGCCGAGTCGCTCAACCTGACCAAGGTGGTGGCTATCGCGGTGATCATCACTGGCATTGTGTTGCTGGAGCACGGTACTGAGGAGGCGCCGCGCCGGCCGGGCGAGGGTGGGCATCATGCTGCCTGAGTTCGCGCCTATCCATTTGTTGTATCTCGCTATCGCCATTGCGCTGGAGGTGGTGGCGAATGTGTTGATGAAGTTGTCGCACGGGTTTGAGCGCAAGGGGCCGGCGTTGGCGGCGATTGGTTGTGCGCTGGCGGCGTTTACTGCGTTGAGTTATGCAATTGAGGGGATTGAGTTGTCGGTGGCTTATGGGGTGTGGGGTGGGGTTGGGTTGGTTGCTACGGCGGTGTCTGGCATCGTGATGTTTCACGAGCGATTGCGGCCTAGTGGGTGGCTGGGGCTGGCGCTGATCATGGCGGGGGTGGTGTTGATGAAATTTGCTTGAAGGGGGAAGAAGCGTGCCCCCCTTGCAAAGAGCCTTCCTACTTCGTCACCCCGGCGTAGGCCGGGGTCCAGTGCCTTATCGCCGGGTCTTAGCGTCTGCGTGCCCTGGCTCGCCTGCCGCGGGCTTTCGAACCGCTGCCGCGGTCCGGGTCACTTTCTCTTTGCTGGCCCACGCACCCGCAGGAGCGGGTGCGAACAGCGCAGCTGGCCCGAAGGGCGGAGGGCATGGATGCCCGGAGTAAAGAGAAAGTAACCAAAGAGAAATGGCCTGAAGAGCAAGCGGCGGGCTTTGTAGCTGCGCCTTTTCCAGTGTCAGGCGTCGGGATGGTTCTCTTTGAGGCCTGATCGTCTAGTCCTCACATGGCGTCGCGCTTTTGCTCCCTTCCCTGCTAGCAGGGGAGGGCTGGGGAGGGGTAAGGCCCTTGCGCCAACCCCCATGTCCCCATCAGGGACTTCTGGCAGGGGTCGCCCCATGACCTCCGGACTACGATCGAAGGGTTTGGACTGATCGGCCATGGCCGGCTTTCGCTGTAACGCTCCGGTGTGTCCGGGGTTTTTCCTTGGGGAGTAGAGCATGGGTTTGAAGATGGACGGGTCGCGCCTGTTGGGTGCGCTGGTGTTGAGTGCGCTATCGGCGGGTGTTGCCGCGCAGACGACGACGTTGACGGCGGATGATTACGCCAAGGCCGAGCGCCTGATGGGTTACAACACGGTGCCGCTGGTCGATCACGTGGTGCAGAACGTGACGTGGCTGGACGATGGCCATTTCGGTTATCGCGAGCATGACGCGGGTGGCGATCACTATCTGCGTATGGACGCCGCCACCGGCAAGGCCGAGCCGGCGTTTGATCAGGCCAAGTTGGCGACCGCGCTTACTGCCGTCCTCAACAAGCCGGTGGATGCCAAGAAGCTTGGCATCACTGATTTCAGCATGACCGCCGATGGCCGTCTCGATGTGAATCTGCGCGGCAAGCACTATCTGTGCGACCTGAAGGACAAAGGTGTGTGCGTTGCCGGCAAGGGCGCCAAGGAGAAGGCTGGCGCGAAGGAAGGTAGCGAGCCGGGTGTGCTGTCGCCGGACAAGAAGACGGAAGCTTTTATCCGCCATTGGAATCTGTGGCTGCGCGACGTTGCCACCCGCACCGAGACTCAGCTCACCACCGACGGTGTGGAAGATTTCGGCTACGCAACCGACAACGCCGGTTGGAAGCATTCGGACGAGGCGATTCTGGTGTGGTCGCCGGATTCGAAGCAGATCGCTACGTTCCAGCAGGATCAGCGCAAGACCGGCGAGATGTATCTGGTCACCACCAATGTGGGCCACCCCAAGCTGGAGAAGTGGAAGTACCCGCTGGTAGGCGACGAGAACGTCACCATGATCGAGCGCGTGATCATCGACGTGCCGGGCAAGAAAGTGGTGCGCCTGAAGATGGCACCGGATCAGCACCGCTCCACTTTGTGCGATGACGTGAGCTGCGGCCGCGATGGCGGCTGGGACGACGTGCAGTGGGCCGGCGACGGTAAGACGCTGGCGTTTGTGTCTTCCTCGCGCGATCACAAGCAAGCGTGGTTCCGCATTGCCGATGCCACGACCGGCACGGTGCGTACCGTGTTCGACGAGAAAGTGCCGACCTACTACGAGAGTGGCAACGGCAAGGTCAACTGGAGCTATCTGCCGGAGACCAACGAGGCGATCTGGTTCAGCGAACGCAACAACTGGGGCAACCTTTACCTGTACGACCTGAAGAGCGGCAAGCTCAAGCGCGCGATCACCACCGGCAACGGCAATGTCACCGAGGTGCTGCGGGTCGATCCGAAGAGCCGCACGCTGTGGTTCCGCGGCGTAGGCCGTGCCAATGGCGTGAACCCGTATTACCAGCAGTTCTGGAAGGTGAGCCTGGACGGTGGCAAGCCGACCTTGTTGACACCGGAGCCCTCCGATCACACCGTGATGCTGTCGCCGGATGGACGTCTGTTTGTGGATACCTATTCCACGCCGACCGTGCCGCCGGTGACCGTGCTGCGTTCGTCCGCTGACGGCAGTACCGTGGCCGAGATTGCGAAGGCTGATATCAGCCGCTTGGTTGCCGCGGGCTGGAAGGCGCCGGAGCCGTTTACGGTGAAGGGCCGCGACGGCAAGACCGATCTGTACGGTCTGATGTTCAAGCCGACGCATTTCGATGCCAGCAAGAAATACCCGATCGTCGATTACGTGTATCCGGGCCCGCAGACCGGTTCGGTCGGTACGCGCAGCTTCACGCCTGCACGCGGCGATCATCAGGCACTCGCCGAGCTGGGCTTTATCGTGGTTGCCATCGACGGCATGGGTACGCCGTGGCGCTCCAAGGCGTTTCATGATGCGTACTTCGGCAACATCATCGACAACACGCTGCCGGATCAGGTCGCCGGTTTGAAGGAGCTGGGCAAGCGTAATGCGTGGATCGAAATGGATCGCGTGGGCATGTGGGGCCACTCCGGCGGCGGCAACGCCACGGTGGGCGCGATGTTCATGTATCCGGATTTCTTCAAGGTCGGTATCGCTGAGAGCGGCAATCACGACAACCGCAACTACGAAGACGACTGGGCCGAGAAGTGGCAGGGCCTGCTGGTGAAGGACAAGGACGGCAACAGCAATTACGACAAGCAGGCCAACCAGGTCTATGCCGACAAGCTCAAGGGGCATTTGTTGCTCGCCCACGGCACCATGGACGACAACGTGCCGCCGTATCAGACCCTGCTGATAGTGGATGCGCTGATCAAGGCCAACAAGGATTTCGATCTGTTGCTGATCCCTAATGCGCATCACGGCTACGGCGATGCCAGCTTGTATATGACGCGCAAGCGCTGGGATTACTTCGTGCGCAACCTGATGGGTGGTACGCCGCCGAAGGAATACGTGTTGAAGATGCCGAAGGACTGACCGGCAAGAAGGTAAAAAAACGGCGGCCTCGATGGCCGCCGTTTTTGTTGATGCCTGCGTAGCGCGTCAGTTCGCGCTGACCGGTTGCGCCACGCCCTGGGCCTGGGCCTCGGCGATCAGTTTCCGCAGCTGTTCGTTGGCCTGCTCGGTGGCGCGTTGCTGGTGCTTGCCCAGGGCCTCCTGCTCAGCACCCAGCGCTTCCTGCTGCTCGCCGAGCAGGGCTTGCTGGTGGCCGAGCGCTTCTTGCTGGTCGCCCAGCGATTTCTGCTGGGTTTCGAGTTCCGCCTGGGCGGTGGCAAGTTGCTTGCGTCCCGCCGCGATATCGCTAGCCGGCTTGCCCTGGGCTTCGAGGGATGCGAGTTCGGCTTCGCGACTGGCGAGCATGGCCTGCTTGCTGGCCAGTGCGCCCTGGCGCGAGCCGAGCGCGCCTTGTTCGGCGCCGAGCTTGCCCTGTTGTCCGCCGAGCTTGCCTTGCTTGCCGCCGAGTTTGCCTTGCTCGTGGCCGATCGCTTCCACTTCGGCATAGGCGGCCTTGGCTCGCGCAAGGTAGGCGGGATCGCGGATCACCCACGCTTTGTCGCCGCGACGGAACCACAGGAAGGCGGATTGTTTGCTCTGCAACAGGCGGATGGTGTTCACGTCCTGCTCGGAGCCATCGATGGTGACCGAGTCGCCGTCGACCAGCGCAAAGCCATCGCTGGCGCCATGGGTATGGATGGAAATGTGGCGGCCGGTGAGCCCCGCCGTATAGGCCGGCGGCGCTGGCGGTGCCAAAGGTGCTGGCGGCGGAGGTGGTGGCGTGGGTGGTGTAGGTGGTACGGGCGGTGGTGGCGGCACATCGGTGTGCTGGCCGCCGGACGCACTGGCGCCGCTGACGGGCATCACGCAGAGCAGGGCGGCGAACATCGCCGGTATCCAGCGCGCGCGGGACGGCGAACGGAGAGACAGGTAGCGCTGCGGCATGGCAAGGAATCTCCTGACAAAAGTGGATGGACTGCTCAGCGGCTGCCCGCGGGTTGAGCGACGCCCTGGGCCAGTGCTTCGTTGAGCAGCTTGTCCATCTGCTCATCCTCACGAAGCGATATCTCGCCCTGGTGTTTGGACATCTCCGCCTGCTGGCGCGACAGATCGGCTTGCTGCCGGTTGAGCTCGGCCTGTTCGCGTTGGATGTCGGCCTGCTGGCGATCGAGATCCCTGAACTGGCTGTCGATGCCGCTCAGGCGTCCATCGATCGCGGCGTTCTGGGCGTCGATGTTTGCTTCGCTAGCCCCGCCACTGGCTAGCCGCGCAAGGCGCAGACTTTCGCGCTCCCGACTGATGGCGACGCGGCGCGTATCGAGTTCCACGCGTCGCGCGGAAAGCGCGCCCAATCGTGCGGACAGTCCACCCTCGCGGCCTGCCAGCTCGCCTTGCCTGCCGGCCAGTTCACCCTGCCGTTGCGCCATCTCTTTGGTTGGCGCGTAAGCGGCCTTCGCGCGCTGAATGAAGTCGCGGTCGCGCACTACATACGTGTCGCTGCCGCGCCGGAACCACAGCATGGCTTCCGAGGACGAGCTGCGCAGGCGCTTGGCGATTTTCAGATCCTCGGTGTCGCCGTTCATGGTGATGCTGTCGTGGTCGAACAGCGCGAAGCCACGCTCGGCGCCGGTATACACATCGATATCCACGTGGCGCGCGTTGCCCAGGTCTGCGGCATAAGGCGCGGCCGGTGTCGGCGGCGTGGGAGGGGTCGGCGGTGTGGGAGGCGTTGCCGGTGTGGCTGGAGTAGCTGGTGTCGCTGGCACAGGCGGCACCGCGGGTATCGGATAGGGCCGCGGTGTCGGGGTGGCCGCTATAACCTCGCGCGGCGCGGAGGCCGGCCTGGGTGCGATGGCTGGTGCAGGAGTCGGGGTCGGTGCTGGATGCACCGCGCCGCGCGGCGGCGGGATATCCGGCATCGGTGGAGGCGGCGGCACTTCGTCCGTCGTCGTCGCAGTGCTGTCGGTGGCGCGCTTGGCTGGCGTCGCGTCCTGCGCATTTTCACCCGCGCTTTCACTCATGCCGGGATTGACGTTGCTGTTGTTGATTTCCATGCCGCGTGCAGTGACGCGGTAGGGCAGCACACCGGCCGCCGCCACCAGCACCACCAGCAGCCAGCCGCGCACGCGCGGCGTGGTGTCGTTGACGGAGTGCTGCAACATGAGCAGTCGCCTTTTCAGGTTCTGGAACGTGGGCGATGCGCCAGCCAGGCCGGAGGGCACCGGAAAAGCCACACCGAGGCGCAGCAGCAGGCGGCCGTAGTCTTGCGGTTCGGCACGCGCCTGCTGCAATACCTGTACATCGCAGGCGGCTTCGCGATGGAACGCGTACTCGCGCATCGCCCATCCCACCAGCGGATGGAAGAAGAACACGCGTTGCGCGATAGCCGGCACCCAACCAAGCCACAGATCGCCACGACGCAGATGGGCCAGTTCGTGCGCGAGTGCCATCGCCGCTTCTGCCGGGGCCAACGTGTGCTCCGCCGGCAGCAGCACCAGCGGTCGCCAAAGGCCGGTGACCTGCGGCGACACGATGGCATCGGACTGGCGCAATTCGGGACAGCGGCGCAGGCCGAGTACGCGTGCCTGCTGTGCGCAGAGCGTGTGCAGGGTTTCATCGTGCAGCGATGTCGAGTTGCGGATCACGTCGCGCGTTTCGCGCCACTGACGCAGGGCGAGCAACAGTTGCATAGCCATGCCGAGCAACCACAGCGCCATCAGCGTTTCGCGCCACGGCAACGGTGCGGCTGGGGCGTCGTGAGTCGCGATCACGACAGGCGAAGCGATCGCTGTGGTCTCGATGGGCTGGACGATTTCGGTGCGATCGCGATGCGCCACGGCAACATGGGTGACGTCGGGCAAGGCGGATGGCGGTGCCAGCAGCGGCAGCTCCACGGGTTTGGCCAGCAGCAGGCCGAGCAGTAACTGTAGTGCTACCAGCCACCACATCATGCAGCGCATGGCGGGCGACAGGCGCGGTATGCGGCGGCCGATCCACCACAGTGCCGCGATCAGCACGGCGGCCTGGATGGACGTCCAGACTAGGCGAGGGAAAACGGCGTTGGCAAAAACGCTGAAGCTATCCATGTCAGTTCTCCTTGCGCCGCGATTGCAACTGGTTCACCAGCGCTTCCAGCTCGGCCAGCTCGTGGTCGCTGACTTCGGCCTTCTCCGACATCCACGCCACGAATGGAGAGACTGAGCCGGACAACGTGTTTTCCACGAACTGCCCCACGGCTTGCCGCATGGCTTCGCCGGGGCCGGTGGAGGTGCTGTAGCGATACATGCCGCTGGCCTGGCGCCGGCGCAGATAACCCTTGCTGCGCAGGCGTTCCATCATGGTCAGCACGGTGGAGCGCGCCAGGCCGCGCGGTTCGCCGAAGCCGCTGGCGACCTCGCCCACGGAGGCGGGTTCGTGTTCTGCCAGGTAGTGCAGCAGCGCGAGTTCCTGGTCGCCGATGGAAGGCTTGATCATGGCGGGCATCCTTGTGACTACAGTTGTAGGCACGCTACGCCTGACTACAGGTGTAGTCAATAGGTCGGGCGGCAGGGCAAGGCGGCAATGTAATTACGTTGCAGATTTGCGCCGGCGGATTTTTTCGGGAGTAGAATCCGCGGCCGTCGTCACCCACACAGCGCGCACTGAGGTGCGCTTATGAAGACTCTCGACGTTCGTCGCTTGCTTCGTTGTCCACGCTGCGCACCGCAGCGGACCTTTGCCCTCATCGGACCCGCGACCACGGCCTAGCCGCTTCCCGCGTACACCGACACCACGCTTGCACCGTCTCTCCGGCCATTGACCGGAGCAGCGCGCGGCCGCGTCCGTCACGCACGAATCACTCCTGGAGTTACGCCATGAATACGTTCTTCGAGCGAGTAGCACGCAGCCCGTGGCTGCTGGCGCTATGCATCGCGCTCTACATCGGTTTTATCGGACCGCAACTGATCTCCGCCACGAATACGTTCGCCGTGATCGTCGGCTTGATTCTGTTCGGCCTGCTTGCGGCATGGAGCTATCGCTTTCTGCGCCGCGTTCTTAGTCATAAGGAATGATCGAACCATGAAACGCCCGTTGATGATGTGTCTCGCGCTTTCGACCCTGATGCTCGCCGCCTGCGACAAGGTGCCGGCGGGCCATGTCGGCGTGAAGTTCCAGATGTACGGCGACGGCAAAGGCTCGCTGCAGGAATTGCCGCCCGGCCGCTATTGGGTGGGCTGGGGTTACGAGATGTATACGTTCCCCACCTTCACCCAGACCTATACGTTTACCCGTTCGGCGAATGAAGGGCGCCCGGTGGATGAGTCGCTGAGCTTTCAGACCGCGCAGGGCCTGATCGTGAACGCCGATGTCGGTATCACCTATCACATCGATCCGGCCAAGGTGACGCTGATCTTCCAGAAGTACCGCAAGGGCATCGACGAGATCACCGACATCTATCTGCGCAACATGGTCCGCGATGCGCTGGTGAAAGAAGCCTCCGGCCTGGAGATCGAATCGGTCTACGGCAAGGGCAAGGCGCGCCTGATCGATGCCGTGCAGCAAGACGTCGCTGCGGAGGTGGCGCCGGTCGGCATCGTGGTCGAGAAAATCTACTGGGTCGGCGAACTGCGCCTGCCTGACAACGTAGTGCAATCGATCAACGCCAAGATTCAGGCGACGCAGATGGCCGAGCAACGCCAGAACGAAGTGGCGCAGGCGCGGGCCGAAGCACAGAAAGTGGAGGCTGAAGCGCAAGGCAAGGCGCAGGCGCAACTGACCATCGCGCAGGCGGACGCCAAGGCGATCTCGCTGAAGGGCGAGGCGCTGCGGCAGAACCCGAACGTGGTGCAGATGTCGGCGATCGAAAAATGGGATGGCCACCTGCCGACCTACAACGGCAGTGGCGCCTTGCCATTCGTGAACCTCACGGCGCATGAAGCGTCGAAGTGAAACCGGCGGCGGGGCGTGCGCGCTCCGCCGTCATCAGAAGCTGAGCCGCATGAAACGCAAATTCTTGTCGAGCTGAACCGACGATCCCAACTAAAGGCAGGGTGACCTTGATCTCATCCGCCGCAGGCATACATCCGGCTCTGACGTGCCATCGAACCACCCCATCCCCACGAGGTCGCTCCCCATGAATCCCCAGGAACAACAACTGCTCGAAGATTTCCTGCAGCGTCTCGCCGCTGTGCGCGGCGTCGCCAAAGACCCGCAGGCCGACGCACTGATCCAACAGCGCCTCGCCAGCCAACCCGACGCGTTGTACCTGCTGGTGCAACGCAGCCTCCTGCAACAGCAAGCGCTGGATAACGCCAAGGCGCAGATCGCGCAGCTACAGGCACAGCTTGGCGGGCAGGGTGGCAGCAGTTTTCTAGGGGGCCAGGCGGGTGCGTGGAACCAGCCGCAAGCCGCGACGCCACCGCCGCAGGCCCAGGTACCGGGCTGGCGTGAGCGCCTGTTCGGCGGCGGCGCACCGGCGCCTCAGGCACAACCCACCAATGGCGCCCCCAGCTTTCTCGCCAGCGCCGTCACCACCGCAGCCGGTGTCGCCGGCGGCATGTTCCTTTTCAACGGCATCGAAAGCCTGATGGGCGGCCACCATGGCAGCGGCCTCTTCGGCGACAACCAGCCCAACGTGGTGGAAAACATCACCCAGAACAACTTCTACGACGACAACGCGTCACAAAACGACAGCGACCAGGACTTCGCGCAGACGGATAGTGATTTCAATGACGACGTGGGATTTGATGACAACAGCTGGGCGTGATGGATGGCGTGGCTTGGCTATGGATCGATAGCCACGCGATCTCGAGCACCCAACCCCTCCCCGGCCCTCCCCTGTCCCACGGGACTAGCTTCGCGTCGCAAGCAGGGGAGGGAGCAGAGCTTGGTGTGGCGGTGAGGTCTGGACGATCAGGCCGAGAAGAAAGCCATTCCGACGCCTGACACTGGAAAAGGCGTAGCTACAGAGCATACGACCTGCTCTCAGGCCATCTCTCTTTGGTTACTTTCTCTTTGGGCCAGCAAAGAGAAAGTGACCCGGACCGCGGCAGCGGTTCGGAAGCCCGCGGCAGGCGAGCCAGCGCACGCAGACGCTAAAACCGAGCGATAACGCCACTGGATCCCTGCCTGCGCAGGGATGACGATGTAGGGAGGCGCGCGGCTAGAAGGACATATCGAAGGCGACTTCGCCTTCCACGCCGACCTGATACGCAGACACGCGACGCTCAAAGAAGTTGGTCACTTCCTGCACGTCCTGCAAATCCATGAAGTCGAACGGGTTCTTGGCGCCGTACTTCTTCGGCAGATCAAGCTGAGTCAAACGCTGATCCGCGCAATACTCAAGATACTGACGCATCTCCTTAGCCGAGAGGCCAGCGACACCCCCCGACAACACATCCTCAGCAAACTGCGTCTCGCAAGCGATAGCGTCCTCCAACATCTGCTCCACCTGTACACGCATGCTGTCATCAAACAGATCAGGCTCCTCCGCCCGCACCGTGCGCACCACCTCAAACGCAAAGCCCATATGTCCGGACTCGTCGCGGAACACCCAGTTGGTGCCCGACGCCAGTCCATGCAGCAAACCGCGCGAGCGCAAGAAGTACACGTAGGCGAACGCAGCGAAAAAGAACAGGCCTTCGATGCACGCTGCGAAGCAAATCAGGTTGAGCAAAAACTGCCGCCGATGCTCACGTGTTTCAAGCCGCTGCAAGTTCTGGATGGAGTCGATCCACTTGAAGCAAAACTCACCCTTCTGGCGAATCGACGGAATGTTCTGGATCGCATCGAACGCCTTGTGGCGTTCCGTGGGATCGGGAATATAGGTGTCCAGCAGCGTCAGATAGAACTGCACATGCAGCGCTTCTTCATACAGCTGGCGCGACAGATACATGCGCGCTTCCGGCGCGTTGATATGCTGATACAGGTTCAGCACCAGATTATTCGACACGATGGTGTCGCCAGTGGCGAAGAACGCGACCAGGCGATGGATCAGGTGGCGGTCCGCGTCCGACATCTTCGACTTGAGGTCGGTGACGTCGAGCGAGAAGTCCACTTCCTCCACCGTCCAGGTGTTCTTGATGGCGTTGCGGTACATCTCGTAGAACTCGGGATAGCGCATGGGGCGCAGGGTGAGTTCGAAGCCGGGGTCGAGGATGTGCTGGTTGCGTTCGGGTTGAGTGGACACGGTGGTTCCCGATAGATGTTCTAGTGGGTATATCGGCGGCTGGCGCCAGGGGCGCGCTAGGCCGGCGACCGGGAGGTCAGCCACTCGACCGCATCGGCGGTCGAGTGGACGAAACGGACAGAAGGATGTGTTGCATGCTCGCGGGCCAGCTCCGCGAACCGTTCGCCGTAGGACGAAAAATCCTTGATCACCACGGCGACGGGAATGCGGTAATTGGTGAATTTCTGAAACAGCTCGCCAGCCAGCCCGGTGCTGAGCACGAAGAAATCCTTCGACACGTCGTCTTCCGTCACCACCAAGCCGTCCGAGCCAAAGCTGGCGCCCACGGCGTCGGCGATATCGCCGCGCGAGTGGATGGACAGCGCTTGTTCGGCAGCGATGATGATCGATCGCTCCAATGTCATGACTTCTTCTCCCGGATCTGGCCGGCGATGGTTTACTGGCAGGCCTCGCAGTACTCGGGGTTTTCCAGCGAGCAGAACACGGCCGCCGTGGCCTGATCCTGATCGACCACCGGTGCTTCCACCTTCGCCGTCGGTGCGGACACGGTCGTCTTGGTGATCTTCGTCGCCGGACGCGAGCGCAGGTAGTAAGTGGTCTTCACCCCCGACTTCCACGCATACATGTACATGGAGC
The DNA here is from genome assembly GCF_900114495.1 of Dyella sp. OK004. GTDB lineage: Bacteria > Pseudomonadota > Gammaproteobacteria > Xanthomonadales > Rhodanobacteraceae > Dyella_D. Next base: position 253,127 of record NZ_FOZI01000004.1, read on the forward strand.
TGAGCTGGCCGATGTTCGGGTTTTCCATGAACAGGTTCAGCGACTGGCTCTGGTCGATATACGCGCCGCGCGCGGCGGCGAGGTCGATCAAGGCTTTCTGCGGCAGTTCCCACACGGTGCGGTAGATCAGGCGCAGGCGTTCCGGAATCGCGGGGATACCCTGGATGGAGCCTTCGGCCAGCTTGATCTGGTCGCGAACTTCCGGCGTCCACAGACCGAGCGTCTTCAGCTCGTCGACCAGGTGGCGGTTCACCACCAGGAAGTCGCCCGACAGCGTCTCGCGTTTGAACAGGTTGCTCACCTGCGGCTCGATGCACTCATAGCAGCCGGCAATGGAGGCGATGGTGGCGGTCGGCGCGATGGCGATCAGCAGCGAGTTGCGCAGGCCGTGCTGCTTGATACGTGCACGCAAAGCTTCCCAACGTGCCGTGTCGTGCGGCGTAGCCTGCTGCCAGTAGTCGAACTGCAGTTCGCCGTTGGCGGCGCGGCTCTCGTCGAAGCCGGGATGCGCACCGGCCTGCTCGGCCAGTTCGTTCGACATCGACAGCGCATTGAAATAGATCTCTTCGGCGATGCGCGTCGACAGCGCCAGTGCCTCAGCGGAGTCGAACGGCAGGCGCAGTTTGAAGAACACGTCCTGCAGGCCCATCACGCCCAGGCCGACCGGGCGCCACTTGCGGTTGGCGGTGGCGGCGGTGTCGATCGGATAGAAGTTGAGATCGATCACGCGATCCAGCTGACGCACGGCGGTGCGTGCGGTGGAGGCGAGCTTCTCGAAATCAAACACGCCATCCACGACATGGCGCGCGAGATTGATCGAACCGAGGTTGCACACCGCCGTCTCGCCTGCGTTGGTGACCTCGAGGATCTCGGTGCACAGGTTGGACAGGTGGATGACGTTCTCGGCCTTCGCCGTCTGGTTGCTGGTGGCGTTGCTGCGGTCCTTGAAGGTGATCCAGCCGTTGCCGGTCTGGGCCAGGGTGCGCAGCATGCGGGCATACAGCTCGCGTGCCTTGACCTTCTTCGCGGCAAGGCCGCTGGCTTCGGCGTCACGGTAGGCGCGCTCGAAGGTCTCACCCCAGCTGTCGACGAAGTGCGGCACGATCTTGGGATCGAACAGCGACCAGTCGCCATCGCTCTCCACGCGGCGCATGAATTCGTCGGGGATCCAGTTGGCCAGGTTGAGGTTGTGCGTGCGGCGCGCTTCATCACCAGTGTTGTCACGCAGCTCGAGGAATTCCTCGATATCCGCGTGCCACGGCTCCAGATACACGCAGGCAGCGCCCTTGCGCTTGCCGCCCTGGTTCACCGCGGCGACCGAGGCGTCCAGCGTTTTCAGCCACGGCACCAGGCCGTTGGAATGGCCGTTGGTGCCCTTGATCAACGAACCGCGCGAACGCACGCGCGAATATGCCAGGCCGATACCGCCGGCGAACTTGCTGAGCTTGGCCACGTCGCCGTACTTCTCGTAGATCGACTCCAGTGAATCGGTCGGCGAGTCGAGCAGGAAGCAGGAGCTGAGCTGCTCGTGCGCAGTGCCGGCATTGAACAGCGTGGGCGAGCTGGCGATGTACTCCAGTGAGGACAGCAGGCGGTACAGCTCGAGCGTCTCGCCGATCTCGTTGCCGCCCAGTGCGCAGGCGATGCGCATGAAAAAGTACTGCGGCGTCTCGATCACCTTGCGCTGCTGCGGATGGCGCAGAAGGTAGCGGTCGTACACGGTGCGCAGGCCGAAGTATTCGAAGCGGCGCGTGGCGTGCACATCGATCGCGTCGTTGAGCTTGCGCGCGTTGGCAACGACGAAATCGCGCAGACGATTGTTGAGAATGCCCAGCTCGGCGCCGCGTGCGATGGATTGCGAGAAGCTCTGGATTTCCTGGCCGCTCACTTCCTTGTCGATGTACGCACCGAGCAGGCGCGCGGCGAGCTGGCCGTACTCGGGTTCTTCGGCGGTGAGCGCGGCGGCGGTGCGGATGGAGAGTTCATCCAGCTCGCGCGTGGTGGCGCCGTCGTACAGGCCGCCGATGGTTTTCAGCGCCACGCGCAGCGGATCGACCGCGTGCAGGCCTTCGCCGGCGCGGGTGACGGCGCGCACGATCTTGTTGACGTCCACCACTTCCTGGCCGCCGTTGCGCTTGGTAACGCGCATCTGGCCAGGATTGTGCGGCGGGGTGAGGGCAAACGGGGTTTCCGCGATCGCTTCCATCGCCGCGGGCTGGTGGGTGGCAGGGGCCGCCTCGGCGGCAGGGAAAGCGGATGCGTCCGCGCGGTCGTCAGTGCGCTCGCGCGAGTCGGTATCAATAGGTTGCATGGCGGCATCGCTCCAGGCCAGGAAAACGTTCATCAACTACCTGCTCCCGCGCGCAGGGGCTGAGACGATGGTGGTTTGCGCGGACGGTCGATCGGCAGGGCGATGGCCCCGCGCCACGACGCGCTTCCCCGCGGAAGCCGCCATCACTCACCGCGAAGCTCAGTTCGCGATGTGCCGGCAGGTCTTCGGACTCGCAGACATGGGTCTTGTGACCCGGCCTACTTGCTCCCGCTTCCCAGCCTGTGAGGGCCAGTGCGATGGGGGCTTTCGTTTCTGCTTACCGCTGCGGGGCAGTTCCGGATTTGCACCAGATTCCCTATTAAGCCAATCCGACCGTGGGTCTGAGAGTGGCACCGACGGGGCACAACATATCGGGTGGGATGGGGTGGGTCAACCCAATGGGTTGTGCATAAGGCGGTGGATAAGTGGGGTGGGGCGGTATGGGGTGTGGGGTTGGCGGGGGTCGGAATTTTTTTAGTGGGCTTCGATGGCCGGGGTCGGCTCCCTCTCCCCTCCGGGGAGAGGGTTGGGGTGAGGGGTGGGTGCTCGGTTCATCGCTCCCTACTTCGTCATCCCTGCGCAGGCAGGGATCCAGTAGTGAAGCGCTTCGATGGTCGCGTTGTCGTGACCGGGCTCGCCTGCCGCGGGCTTCCGAACCGCTGCCGCGGTCCGGGTCACTTTCTCTTTGCTGGCCCAAAGAGAAAGTAACCAAAGAGAAATGGCCTGAAGAGCGGCGGTGTGCTGTGTAGTTGCGCCTTTTCCAGTGTCAGGCGTCCGGATGGTTTTCTTCTTGGCCTGATCGTCCAGCCCAAACTGCCGAGCAGAGGGCATTACTGGCTCGCTTCGCATCGCCGTGCTTTTAAGTGCGCTTAGTGGGTGATGGTGAAGTCCACTTCGATGGGATACGGCGCGGGGCTGCTTGGCGGCGCTGGCAGCTTCCAGGTGGCGAAGCGGCTTAGTAGGCAGGTGGCGACGTCGGTGGTGGGGCGGACTTCGACGCGGGTGAGGTTGCCGTCGGGTTGTACGTCGGCGACGAGGGTGAAGGGGGCTTTGTTGGCGTTTGGCAAGGAGCTGATGCAGCCCTTCAGCGCGTCGGTGGTGGGGTTGCCAATCTGGTCCCACAGCTGTTTTTGGTAGGCGGGGCCGGCGGCGCTGGCTTCGGTCAACTTGGCTTGCGTGACACGCGTTGTGAACTCGTCGCTGGGGGTGTCCGCTACGGCGGCGGTTAGCAGGGCCAGGATCAGCAGGCTGGACATGGCGGGCTCCGGTCACGGGGAAGGGCGCCACGTTAGCAGTATGGCGGGGTGCGCTCCTACCGAATGGCGTGTGGGTGTTTAGTCGGCGCGGTGTTCTGAGGCGAGGTATTCCTCGCTCTGCATTTCGATCAGGCGCGATTCGGTGCGGCCGAATTCGGCGCGCAGACGTTCGCCGTCATACAGGTCGGTGATCGGTGCGGCGGCGGAGAGGATCAGCTTGACGTGGCGGTCGTAGAACTCGTCCACCAGCAGCACGAAGCGGCGGGCCGAGTCGTCGGTGTAGATGCTGAACTGCGGCACGTTGGCGACGATCACGGCCGGGCCGGCGTTGGCGAGGGCGATGTAGTCCGCCACGGCGCGCGGGCCTTCGCACAGCGCGTCGAAATCGAACCAGAAGATGTTGTCCGCACGCTTGCGCACCGGAATGGGGCGATCATTGATGATGATCTCGCCGCCCTCGATCACGTCGCCCTGCGCCTGGATTGTGAAGATGCGCGACAGTGAGCGCTCGGCCTCGGCGCTGGGTGGGGTGAAATACACCGGCGCCTGGGTCAGTGCGCGCAGGCGCCAGTCGCGCGAGGAAATCATTTCCACCACGCGGCAGTGTTTTTCGATCAATGCGATGGCAGGGAGGAAGCGCGCGCGCTGCAAGCCATCCTTGTACAGGTTCGCCGGCTGCGTATTGGAGGTGGTGACCAGGCTCACGCCGCGCGCGAACAGCGCGTCGAGCAGGGTGCCGAGGATCATCGCGTCGCCGATGTCGTTGACGAGGAACTCGTCCAGGCACAGCACACGGCAGCGCGCAGCGAGCCCATCGGCGACTTCGAGCAACGGGTCCTGTCGTTCGCCGAGCTCGCGCAGGTGCTCGTGCACTTCGCCCATGAAGCGGTGGTAGTGCCGGCGCAGTGCCACGTTATGCGGCAGGCTAGCGACGAACAGATCCATCAGGAAGGTCTTGCCGCGGCCGACGCTGCCCCACAGGTACAGGCCGGGCACGGCTTCGCGCGTCTCGTTACCGAGCAGGGATTTCAGCCGTCCAAACAGACTGCTGCCGTTTGAGGTCGGCGTGGCGCACAGCGCGGCATGCATGCGATCGAATTCGGGCAGTACCGTGAGCTGGGCCGGGTCGGATTCCCAGCGGTGCGCGGCGACGCCTTCGTGATAGCGCGCGCTGGGCGCGATCGACAGGTTTTCACTCATAGGAGCAATCGGTGGCTCAGCCGCGCGGCGGCGGCAGCCAGCCCAGCACGTCGTGTTTGATCGCGCCGCGCAGGTCCATCAGGCGGCGGTGGAAGAAGTGGCCGGTCTCGGGCATGCGCACCAGCTTGGGCGGCTGCTCCAGGCTGTCGATCCAGTCGAACACGGTCTGCGGGTCCACTACTTCATCTTCCTCGCCCATCACTACCAGCCACGGACAGGTGGGGATGGCGATGGTTTCGAACGACCAGCGGCCGGCGGGCGGCGCGATGCTGATCAGCGCGTCGGCCTTCAATGCCACGGCGTTGCGCAGCGTGACGTAGCTGCCGAAGGAAAAGCCGGCCAGCCATACCGCGTCGCCCGGGCGTACCTTGCGCACCCACGCGACCACGGCGGCGAGGTCGTCGCTTTCGCCGATGCCGTTGTCGTAGCTTCCTGCCGATTCGCCGGTGCCGCGGAAGTTGAAGCGCACCGTGTCCAGCCCGGATTCGCGCAGGCTGCGCTCGACCATGGTCACCACCTTGTTGTGCATGGTGCCGCCCTGCACGGGGTTGGGGTGACAGATCACCGCCACGCCACGGCGCGCTTCGGCGCGCTCGGCCACATCGGTGATGGTTTCGAGCTTGCCGGCGGGGCCGCTCAGCGCGAAGCTGGCCTCCTGCTCGGGAAAAGCGCTCGGGTCGTTGAGAAGCTCAGTGGGATTCATGCATAAGATGATAACCGCCGGAACGCATCGCCGCCCGTCAACAGGCGCGGGGACGCCATGAACCATCTTGCGCACGCCTTGTTGTCGGGCGATGACGACTGGCTGCGGCTGGGCGGCATGATGGGCGACTTCGTGCATGGGCAACCCGATCCGGCGCAGCTGCCGGCGCGGGTCATCGATGGCATCCGCCTGCACCGGGCCATCGATGTGTTCACCGACAGCCACCCCGAAGTGCTTGCGGCCAAGGCGCTGTTGCCGGCGCCGTATCGCCGCTACGGCGGCATCCTGATCGATATGTGGTTCGACCATGCGCTGGCGCGCGATTTCGGGCGTTGGAGCGGACAGCCGCTGGAGCGGTTCTCTGGCGAACTGCGCGAACTGTTGCATCGGCATGACGCATTGCTGCCGCCCATGCTGAGGCGCTTCCGCAGCTATATGGATGCGCACAATCTGCCGGCGGGTTATGCGGAGGTGGGGGAGATGGATCTGGCCTTCCACGGCCTGTCGAGCCGGCTCAAGCGCGAGAATCCCGTGGACACCGCCGTGCCGCTATTGATGGCGCACGATGCGCCGCTGCAAGCGCATTTTGAGGCGTTCTTTCCGCAGCTGCAGGGTTTTGCGGCGGACTGGATCGCGCAGCACGGAGCCGCCCCTTCGGTGTCGTAGCGGTTCCGGCTCGGACGCTGTGCTAGCATGTATAGCAATCGCTACACATGGTGCCGCCATGAAGACTGCCATCATTCCGCCACTGCGCGTGGCGCCCGAATTCCGCGAAGAAGTGACAAGCGTACTGAACGAAGGCGAGAGTTTGTCCGCTTTCACCGAGGCGTCGATTCGGGCCGAGGTCCGCCGTCGCACGCTCCATCGTGAATTCATCGCGCGGGGCCTGGCTTCCGCCGAGAAGGCTCGCCGCACCGGGCGTTATGCCGATGCCAGCGAGGTGATCGACAAGCTCGCCACCAAGTTGAAGGCCGCCCGCCCGCGAAAGGGCCGCGAGTGAGCTATCAGGTCCGTTTCACGGAAGAAGCGGAAGACGATCTGGCCCGCTGCTTCGATGTCCTGCTGCTCAAGGATTGGCACGCCGCTGAGCGTGCGTTGGCAGCGATCACCAAGGCGATGGATGTGCTGAGGGAATTTCCGTTCGCTTGTCGCAAGGCGGATGCCGCCAATCCCTTTCTGCGCGAGCTGGTGATCAGCTTTGGCGACTCGGGGTATGTCGCGTTGTTCGAAATTGCCGACGACACCACGATCAACATCGTGGCGGTACGCCATCAGCGGGAAGACGATTATCACTGAGGTGCGATCGAGCGGTGTCTCGAGCGCCCGTCCCTCATCCCAACCTTACTTCTCTGCCAGGGAGAAACGGCCAACGAAAAACGCCGCCCCTCGGGCGGCGTTTTTTTTAACTGAATTGAAGCTGGGCTTACTTGGCCTGATCGACGATCCAATGCACTGCGTTCTTCACCTGCTCGTCCGTCAGCGACGGATTGCCGCCCTTGGCCGGCATGAAGTTGCCGTCCGGGCCCTTGTAGCCGTCGGTGGCGTGCTTGACCAGCGTATCCAGGCCCTCGGCGATACGCGCGGACCAGGCACCCTTGTCGCCCAGCTTCGGCGCGCCAGCGATACCGGCGGTGTGGCAGCTGTGGCACAGGTTGTCGTAGATGGTTTTGCCGTCGGTGGTGCCGCCGTAGGCGACCTGCGCGGCAGCGGCCTTGGCGGCGGCTTCGGCGGCCGCCTGCATGGCGGCGCGGCCGGTGTCGCCAGCGTAGACTCCGCTGGCTGGCGCGATGCGTTCGGCCACCTTCTGCGCTGCTTCCGGGTTCACTTCTTTGGGTTCGGCGTCGTAGATCATCCAGGCGCCGACGATCAGCAGCAGGGTCAGCGCACCCAGGCCAGCGATCAGCAGCGAGAAGCTGCGCATGAAGCTCTGGTCGGATTTGGTCATGGAACCGCTCACGCAAGTACTCCAGTTCGGTGGACGAACCCGGGTCCTGGACTGGCCGGGTTCAGGCAATAAGCCGCGGATTATAGACGAAGCAGGCGGCAAGTATCAGGCGTGGAGATCGTGAACAGGCTCTTAGAAGGGGAACCTGCCCGATGGACGGTGGTCTTTCTGCGGATGACTGTGGAGCGGGCTTTTTGCCTGATGTGGCGGCGGTTGGCGGCCTCCCTGCCATCGGTCATGCGCTACCCCTGTCAACTGGCATTGTCCAATTTCGTTGATCTGCCCCTATCCTTTCATCCGTCGTACAAGTCTGGCGCGCATGCTGCGCCCGGTGGGGTCGGGTGGCCCGCCTTTGAATCCAGGAGTTTTTCATGTCGCGTTTTTGGAAGATCGCGCTGATCGTTATCGCCGTGATCGTGGTGGGAGCGGTCGGGTTTCGCCTGATGCACAAGCCGGGTGCGGCTGCCGACGCTTCGGCCCAGGCGGGTGGCAAGGGGCAGGGCAAGGGCGGTGATGATAAGGACACCCCGCCGGTGCCGGTCACGGTCGAACCGGTGGTCAAGAAGGATGTGCCGGTCTACCTGACCGCGCTCGGTACTGTGCAGGCACTTAATACGGTCACGGTGAACCCGCAGGTGTCCGGTCAGCTCATGACCCTGAATTTCACCGAAGGCCAGGAGGTGAAGAAGGGCGACGTGCTGGCGCAGATCGACCCGCGCACGTTCCAGGCCAACTACGAGCAGGCCATGGCCAAGAGGCAGCAGGATCAGGCGCTGCTGGCCACCGCGCGTGCCAACCTCGAGCGCAGCCAGAACCTGGCGCCGCAGGGCTATATCTCCAAGCAGGACCTGGACACGTTGCGCAACACCGTGTCGCAGTACCAGGCCACCGTGGCTGCGGATGCTGCCGCGATTGATAGCGCCAAGGTGCAGCTGGACTTCACCAAGGTGCTGTCGCCGACCGATGGCGTCACCGGTATCCGTGGCGTGGATCCGGGCAATCTGGTCACCACGACCAGTAGCATCGTGACCATCACCAAGATCCATCCGATCAACGTGATGTTCACCCTGCCAGAGCAGAACCTGGACTTGGTGCGCAACGCGGCGCGCGGTGACGATCCGCTGGAGGTCACAGCACTGGATCGTGTGGACGCGCACGCCATCGCCGATGGCGGTGTGCTCAAGGTGATCGACAACCAGATCGACACCACCACGGGCACGTTCCGCCTGCGCTCCGAGTTCAGCAACGACAAGAACGATCTATGGCCGGGCCAGTTCGTCAACGTTCGGCTGAAGGTGCACACGGTCAGCGGCGGTCTGGTGATTCCGGCGCAGGCTGTGCAGCGCGGCCCGGATGGTGATTACGTCTATCAGGTGCAGGGCGACAACACGGTCAAGATGCAGCCTGTGAAGGTGGCCGGCGAAGTCGGCGATAGCCACGTAATGATCGGCGCGGGTCTCAACGTGAACGACCAAGTCGTTACCGAAGGCCAGTTCCGCCTGAAGCCGGGCAGCAAGGTCAAGGCGCTCAAGCCGGGTGAAGTGCCCGCCGCGCCGACGGCCGAGGAATTGCAGAAGGCCGGCAAGAAGGGCGGCCAGGGCGGCGGTCGCCGCGGTGGCGGCAACTAAGTCGAACGTCCGGGCGGCGAGTGTCTACGGCGCCGCTGCCCGGTATCACACGCAACGCATTGACGTGTTTGCGCTCTAGTACTTAACGGACGGCTCTCCAGGTACCCATGGGATTCTCGACGCTATTCATTCGCCGGCCGATCGCTACCTCGCTGTTGATGGTGGCGGTGCTGCTGCTCGGCATCCTGGGCTATCGCCAGTTGCCGGTGTCGGCGCTGCCGGAAATCGATGCGCCCAGCCTGGTGGTCACCACGCAGTATCCGGGTGCCAGCGCCTCGACCATGGCGGCACTGATCACCACGCCGCTGGAGCGCAACTTCGGCCAGATCTCGGGCCTGTCGATGATGACCTCGGACTCGTCCGCGGGTCTCTCCACCATCGTGTTGCAGTTCGCGATGGACCGCGACATCGATATCGCCGCGCAGGACGTGCAGGCCGCGATCAGCCAGGCCAAGGGCACGCTGCCCAACAACCTGCCGTATCCGCCGGTGTACAACCGCGTGAATCCGGCTGATGCGCCGATCCTCACGCTCAAGCTCACCTCCGACACGCTGCCGCTGCGTGACATCAACAACATCGCCGACTCGATCCTGGCGCAGAAACTGTCGCAGGTGCAGGGCGTGGGCCTGGTGTCGATCGCCGGCAACGTGCGCCCGGCTGTGCGTATCCAGGTGAACCCGGCGCAGCTGTCCAATCTCGGCCTGACCATGGAGGACGTGCGCAGCGCGCTCACCCAGGCCAACGTGAACGCGCCCAAAGGCACGCTCAACGGCAAGACCCAGAGCTACAGCATCGGCACCAACGACCAGCTGGTCGATGCGGCCGAATACAAGAACACCATCATCAGCTACAAGAACGGCGCGCCGGTGCGTCTCTCCGACGTGTCGAACGTGATCGACGGCGTAGAGAACGACCAGCTCGCCGCGTGGGCCAACGGCAAGCCGGCGGTGCTGCTCGACGTGCGCCGCCAGCCGGGCGCCAACATTGTGCAGACGGTGGAGCACATTCGCTCGATCCTGCCGGAGCTGCGCAGCGTGCTGCCGGCCGACGTGCATCTGGATGTGTTTGCCGACCGTACCATCACCATCCGCGCCTCGGTGGAGGACGTGCAGTTCACCCTGATCCTCACCATCTTCCTGGTGGTGGCGGTGATCTTCGTGTTCCTGCGCCGCCTGTGGGCCACCATCATTCCGTCGGTGGCGGTGCCGCTGTCGCTGATGGGCACTTTCGGCGTGATGGCCTTCACCGGCATGTCGCTGGACAACCTTTCGTTGATGGCGCTTACCGTCGCCACCGGTTTCGTGGTGGACGATGCGATCGTGATGATCGAGAACATCGTGCGCTACATCGAGCAGGGCAAGGACGGCAAGGAAGCGGCCGAGATCGGCGCCAAGGAAATCGGCTTCACCGTGCTGTCGCTGACCGTGTCGCTGATCGCGGTGTTCCTGCCGCTGCTGCTGATGCCCGGTGTCACCGGCCGCCTGTTCCACGAGTTCGCCTGGGTACTGACCATCGCCGTCGCGATCTCGATGCTGGTGTCGCTGACCCTGACGCCGATGATGTGCGCCTACCTGCTCAAGGCCGACGCACTGCCGGAAGGCGACGATGCGCATGAGCGCCACACTGCCGCCGGCAAGCGCACCGTGTGGTCGCGCACGGTGGATCTGTACGACCGCACCCTCGGCTGGGTGCTCGATCACCAGCGCCTGACCATGATGGTTGCGGCGATCACCGTGGTGGTCACCATTTTCCTTTACATCGTGATTCCGAAGGGCTTGCTACCCGAGCAGGACACCGGCCTGATCACCGGCGTGGTGCAAGCCGACCAGAACGTCGCCTTCCCGCAGATGGAGCAGCGCACCCAGGCCGTGGCCGAGGCATTGCGCGCGGACAAGGCGGTGAGCGGCGTAGCGGCTTTCATTGGCGCCGGTTCGATCAACCCCACGCTCAACCAGGGCCAGCTCAGCATCGTGCTGAAGGATCGTGGCGAGCGCGGTGGCCTGGATGAAATCCTGCCGCGCCTGCAGCATGCTGTTGCCGGTATTCCGGGCGTGGCGCTGTACCTCAAGCCGGTGCAGGACGTGACCCTGGACAGCCGTGTCGCCGCCACCGAGTACCAGTACTCGCTGTCCACGGTGAACTCCACCGAGCTCGCCGGCTATGCCACCCAGATGACGCAGGCGATGCGCCAGCGGCCCGAACTGGCCGACGTGGACAACAACCTCGCCGACAGCGGCAACGCGCTCAAGCTCACCATCGACCGCGAAAAGGCCAGCCGCTTCGGCGTGCCGGTGCAGACCATCGACGACACGCTGTACGACGCCTTCGGCCAGCGCCAGATCTCCACCATCTTCACTCAGCTCAACCAGTACCGCGTGGTGCTGGAAGTGGCGCCGGAATTCCGCACTAGCCAGGACCTGCTCAACAAGCTCACCGTGCGTGGTAACGGCAACGGTGCGCTGACCGGCAGCAACGCGACCAGCTTCGGTCAGCTGACCTCGAGCAATTCGGCGACGCCCGCGGGCATCGGTAATACCGGCAACGTCGGTTTCCAGGTCGGTGGCGGCGGCACGATTCCGATCGCCTCACTGGCCAGCGCGGAAATGACCAATGCGCCGCTGGTGGTCAGCCATCAGCAGCAGCTGCCGGCGGTGACGTTGTCATTCAACGTGGCGCCGGGCTACTCGCTGTCGGATGCGGTCACCGCCATCCATGAGGTGGAGAAGCAGCTCAATTTCCCGGCCCAGGTGCGTGGCCAGTTCATCGGCAAGGCGGCGGAGTTCTCCTCCTCGCTGGGCGATGAAGTGCTGTTGCTGCTCGCCGCCATCGTGGTGATCTATATCGTGCTGGGTGTGCTGTACGAGAGCTACATCCACCCGCTGACGATCATCTCCACCCTGCCACCGGCCGGCGTGGGCGCGTTGCTGGCATTGATCCTGTGCGGCATGAGCCTGTCGGTGGACGGCATCGTGGGCATCGTGCTGCTGATCGGTATCGTGAAGAAGAACGCGATCATGATGATCGACTTCGCCATCGAGGCGCAGCGCACCGGCATGAACGCGACCGACGCGATCCGTCGCGCCTGCCTGCTGCGCTTCCGTCCGATCATGATGACCACCGCGGCCGCCATGCTCGGTGCGTTGCCGCTGGCGCTGGGCAACGGCATCGGTGCGGAGCTGCGCCGTCCGCTGGGTGTCTCCATCGTGGGTGGCCTGCTGCTGTCGCAGCTGGTCACGCTGTACACCACGCCGGTGATCTACCTGTACATGGAGCGCTTCTCCGAATGGCTGCGGGTGCGCCGCGAACGGCGCGCGCTGGAGCGCGCCGCCACCGGTAACGGCGCCGCGGCGTAATGCGACGACGACCGGGCAGCGCGCCAGGCGTGCAATATCCAGGGGGCGGGGCCGCAGGGTCCCGCCCCTTTCGGCGTCCTGAGACAGCCATCTGCGAGACGGCCATCGGTGCCGGCTTGAATCAACCTCATCACCTCTGGTGCGTTGAAGCAGAGATTCCCTGCTTCACGCTTCCTGCGCGCAGCCCAGGTTGCCAACGGACTACGCTTAGCTCATGAACATCTCCGGCCCGTTCATCCGCCGCCCGATCGGCACCTCGCTACTTGCCATGGGCGTGTTCGCGCTGGGCCTGATCTGCTATTTGCTGCTCGGCGTGGCGGCGCTGCCGAACATGCAGTTCCCGGTGATCTTCGTGCAGGCCAGCCAGTCCGGCGCCAGCGCGCAGACCATGGCCTCCACCGTGGCTGCGCCGCTGGAGCGCCATCTCGGCCAGGTGCCGGGCATCGACACGCTGCGTTCGAACAGTTCGCTGGGCCAGACCCAGGTGTTCATGATGTTCAACACCGGGCGCGATCTGGATGCCGCGGCGCGCGACGTGCAGGCGGCAATCAATGCGGCGCAGACCGATCTGCCCTCGGGCCTCAACAGTCCGCCGAGCTATCAGAAGGCCAACCCCAACGATGATCCGATCATCGCCTTCGCGCTCACCTCCGACACGCAATCCAAGCGTGATCTGTTTGATGTCGCCGACTCCATCCTGGCGCAGCGGTTACGCCAGCTCGAAGGCGTGTCTTCGGTGGATATCCAGGGTGCCGCCACGCCGGCGATTCGTGTGGATGTGAACCTGCGTTCGCTCAGTTCGATGGGGCTGTCGCCCGATCAGCTGCGCAATGCACTCACTGCCGCCAACGTCACCTCGCCGCAGGGGTTCCTCTCCGACGGCAAGACCACGACTACCGTCACCGCCAATGATTCGCTGCACACCGCCGCGGATTTCGCGCAGTTGGTGATCGCTTCGCGCAACGGCACACCAGTGCGTCTGTCGGATGTAGCCAAGGTGTATGACGGCACGCAGGACGCCTATCAGGCTGCCTGGTTCGACGGCAAGCCGGCGATCCTGATGTACGTGTACCGGCAGTCCAACGCCAACATCATCGCCACCGTCGATCGTGTGAAAGCCGAGGTGCCGGTGCTGCGCGAGTATCTGCAGCCGGGTACCACGCTCACGCCGTATTTCGATGGCACGCCGACTATCCGTGCGTCGCTGCATGAAGTGCAGGCGACCTTGGTGATCAGTCTGCTGATGGTGATGCTCACCATGGCACTGTTCTTGCGCCGCCTCGCCCCCACGCTGATTGCCACCGCCGCGGTGCCGCTGTCGCTCGCCGGTGCGGCGATTGCCATGTACGTACTCGGCTTCACCCTCAACAACCTCACCTTGCTGGCGCTGGTCGTCTCGATCGGCTTCGTGGTGGACGATGCCATCGTGGTAATCGAAAACATCGTGCGCCACATCGACCAGGGCATGACGCGCATGGAGGCCGCATTGGCCGGCGCGCGCGAGATCGGCTTCACTATCGTCTCGATTACGGCGTCGCTGGTGGCGGTGTTTATCCCGCTGCTGTTCATGGGTGGCATCACCGGCATGTTCTTCAAAGAGTTCACGCTGACCCTGGTGGCGGCCATCGTGGTGTCGGCACTGGTTTCGCTCACGCTCACGTCGTCGCTGTGCGGACACTTCCTGCAGGGGCACGAGAACGACAAGCCAACCACGCGCCTGGGCCACGCACTCGAGGCCTTTCAGGCCGGCATGTTGAAGATCTACACCAGCGCGCTGGATTTCTCGCTGCGCCACGTGCTCGCCTTCGCGCTGTCGCCGCTGGCGCTGATCGTGGTCACCATCTTCCTGTTTGGCACGGTGAAGACCAGCCTGTTCCCGCAACAGGACACTGGCCTGATCCGCGGCCGCGCCACTTCCGGTTCCACGGTGTCCTTCCAGGATTCCGTCGCGCGCCAGCAGCGCCTGCTCGATATGTTGCTGAAAGATCCCGATGTGGCCACCGTGGGTTCGCGCCTCGGCAGCAGCCGTCAGGGTGCCGCTGGCACCTTCGACATCGAGCTGAAAACCCGCGCGCAGGGACGCAAGGGCGACACCTTTGAGGTGCTTTCGCGCTTGAGCGCAAAGGCTGCGCGCTATCCCGATCTCAACGTGCGCCTGCGCCCGATCCAGGATCTGCCGAGCTTCGGCGGTGGCGGTACCAGCCAGGGCGCGCAGTATCAGGTCTCTTTGCAGGGCGACAGCTCGGACCAGTTGCAGGAGTGGCTGCCCAAACTGGTGGCCGAGCTGAAGAAGAATCCCAAGCTGCGCGACGTCGGCAGCGATATCGATGACGCCGGCCTGCAGCAGAACATCGTGATCGACCGCGACAAGGCCGCGCGCCTCGGCGTCTCCATCGGCACGATCGATGGCGCTCTGTACGACTCGTTCGGGCAGCGCTCGGTCGGGGTGATCTATTCCGATCTCAATCAGTACCGCATCGTAATCAATGCGCTGCCCAATCAGACGGCCACGCCTGAGGCGATCAATCAGATCTACGTGCGCAGTAACGGCGGCAAGATGATCCCGATGTCTGCCTTCGCGCGGCAGGAGCCCGGGCTCGCACCGACCCAGGTGCAGCACCAGGACCAGTACACCACGATGAGCCTCAGCTTCAATCTCGCGCCGGGCATCACCATGGGCGAGGCGCTGCCGATCATCCAGAGCACCGCGAGCAGCATGCGTCTGCCGGGCGATATCCGCATCAATCTGGGCGGTGATTTCCGGCGCTTCCAGCAATCGCAGAGCGGCATGCTATGGCTGCTGCTCGGGGCGATCGTCACCGTCTATATCGTGCTCGGCATGCTGTACGAAAGCCTGATCCACCCGATCACCATTTTGTCTACTTTGCCGGCGGCGGGCGTGGGCGCCTTGCTGGCGCTGTGGGTGACCGGCACCGAGCTTTCGATCATCGCGCAGATTGCGCTGGTGCTGCTGATCGGCATCGTCAAGAAGAACGCGATCATGATGATCGACTTCGCCCTGGTCGCGCAGCGCGAACACGGCAAGGAGCCGCTTGCCGCGGTACGCGAAGCTTGCATCGTGCGCTTCCGTCCGATCATGATGACCACCATGGTGGCGATCCTTGCCGCCCTGCCCATTGCCATCGGCCTGGGCGAAGGCTCCGAGCTACGCCGTCCGCTAGGTATCGCGATGATCGGCGGCCTGATCTTCTCGCAGAGCCTGACCCTGCTCAGCACGCCGGCCTTGTACGTGATCTTCTCCTGCCTCTCCGCACGCTGGAGCAGCTGGCGCGCTCGTCACCGCGCAGCCCGGCGGGTGCAGCCGGCGCTGCCCCACGCCTGAACCGGCGCCCTCGCGACATCACAACTCGTTAACCATCGAGCCGGAACACTGATTGTCCCTTTCGGGACGGAGGAGTGTTCGATGGGCAATGAAACGGGCAAGCCCGATTTCTCAAACGTGCAAAGTGATGTCAAATCCACGGCGCCCGATGCGCCCAAGGCTGACTTCAGCAATGTGGAGAGCAAGGTCGTTTCGACCGCGCCGGATGCGCCGGAGCAGACCTACACGGTCCAGTCTGGTGACAGCCTTTCCAAGATCGCCAAGCAGTTCTACAGCGACGCCAACGCCTGGCATCAGATCTTTGACGCCAATCGCGATCAGTTGGACAACCCCGACCGGATCAAGCCCGGTCAGGTACTGAAGATTCCCGCCAAGGCCTGAGGAGGGCGACGCATGAAGCTCAACCGTATCTCGTACGTGATGGCACTCTCGTTGACCGCTGCCCTGGCGCTCAGCGCCTGCGGCAAGAAGGAAGAAGCGGCCGCACCGCCCGCCGCAGCCACACCACCGGCAGCCCAGCCGGCTCCCGCCGCGCCAGCACCGGCCGCGGTCAGCGTGGCTTCGATCGACCTCGGCAGCGCGGTTGGTGCGGACCAAAAGGTCACCATGGCCACCACCAGCTTCGCCACCAAGGACACGATCCATGCCGCGGTCAGCACCACCGGCAGTGGCACCGCGACCCTCGCCGCGAAGTGGACGTATCAGGATGGCCAGACGGTGAAGGAAGACAGCAAGTCCATCGCACCGACCGGCCCCTCCACCACCGAGTTCGAAATCAGCAAGCCGGATGGCTGGCCGGTGGGTAACTACAAGGTTGAGGTGTCCTTGAATGGACAGCCGGCGGGGAGCAAGGATTTCTCCGTCAAGTAACGCCAGATGATGGCAATGACAAAGGGCGCGGCACTGCCGCGCCCTTTGTCTATGTTATTTCCGGCCCAGTAAGGTGCGGCAAGCGGGCACTTGTCGCGCTGGCTCCGGATCTACGGGAAAGACATCCGGCACTGTGATCTGGCCGCCGGCATGGCCGGCATAGAACACGATCAAGGTCGCAGCCTCATCGCCGGTATAGCCGCGGTGCACCTGATCCACGAGTTCGGGCAAGACATCTCCGGCGGCCAGCGAGCAAATATCCAGTCCGCCTGCCGCGTGGTTGTGCTTCTCCACCACCAGCGAGCCTTGCTGCACATAAGCCGCATTGATCACCGGATGGTGATGCCATGCGAGCGCGCTATGCGGTGGTATCACAACGCGCAACACAGTGATTTCTGGCTGCCCCGACGGGTAGGTCGGATAAAGGGTGCCATCCCATGAGCGCGTGGTCTTGAGCAGGACCGTACTTTCGGCGGCACCTGCGGGTGCGACGCCGAGCACGACCCAAAAGACAAAAGCGACGAGCAGACAACGGTGATGTACGGACATGATGACCTCGTATCGCTGATGCTCAGAAACGTTTAGGCAGCGTAGCGCGCAGATACGCGTTGCCGGAAGTATCGACGCGTCCGGCTTTCGTAGAAATCTGATTGAACGCATGGCGCCCGCCGACAAGGATGTCGTGCCGAGGCGCGCGCTACATTCGTAGGCCGAAACCTTGGACTCACACCTTCTATAGCCTCGTCCAAGGAATCGACGATATGGATCGCTTATTGCGCGCAAAGTACGCAGTGTCCGTGGTGCTGACCATGGCAGCATTCAGTGCAGGAGCGCAGGCCGATGAACTGCAGGCCCGTGCCAACGCCCTGTTCAAGCCGATCCCGGCCCAACCACCGGCATTGCCTGGAAATCAGGCGACCGCTGCGCGTGTCGCACTGGGCAAAGCGCTGTATTTCGACAGGCGGCTGTCGAAGAGTCAGCAGATCAGCTGCAACTCCTGCCATGACGTCGGTACAGGCGGTGCCGATCAACAACGTACATCGATTGGCCATAACTGGCAGCGCGGCCCACGCAACTCACCCACGACGTTCAATGCCGCTTACAACTTCGTGCAGTTCTGGGACGGCCGCGCCAAGGATCTCGCCGAGCAGGCGGGCGGGCCGATGCAGAACCCGTTGGAGATGGCGAACACGCCGGATGCCGTGGTCGCGACCTTGAAGAGCATTCCGGACTATCTGCCGCGCTTCAAGGCTGCCTTTCCCGGTACGGCCGACCCCATCACTCTGGACAACGCGACCAGTGCCATCGCCGTATTCGAAGCCACTCTGGTCACACCGAATGCGCCGTTCGACAAATACCTGCGCGGCGATGCGAACGCACTCACCCACGAACAGAAGGAAGGCCTGCGCACTTTCATGGACAAGGGGTGCATCGCCTGCCATCGCGGTGTCAATATCGGTGGTGAGATGTATGCGAAGTTCGGACTGATCAAAGCGCCGGGCAGCGACATTCGCCCCGCCGCGGACAAGGGGCGTTTCGCCATCAGCAAGTCGTCTGGCGACGAATTCGTCTACAAGGTGCCGACCCTGCGCAACATCACCCTGACCGCGCCGTATTTCCACAGCGGCCAGGTGCGCGATCTGGGTGAGGCGGTAAAGATCATGGGCGAGGCACAGCTCGGTCAGAAACTCAGCGACACGGACGTGAACAACATCGTGCTGTTCCTCGGCTCGCTGACGGGCGCGCAACCCAAAGTGGACTACCCCGTCCTGCCGCCGTCCGGGCCGGACACGCCGGCTCCTCCGTATCCCTGATCGCGTGGGTGTGTCGATATCACCAGGAAAGGCACGGCGGCGACCGTGCCTTTTTTATTCTGCAAGGCACGCCGCCCTCTGGGGCCCATGTGCCGCCCCGCCGATCCTCGCGATTGCCTGATCCTCCAGGCTTAATCCACGCCTTGCCCATACGAAGCCGTACGCCGATCCCACCGACCACGGCAATCGGTATGCCCGGCCTTGAAAACTCCCCTCTCCGCTCCGAGCTTGGCTTTTCCCCATAGGGCGAACACGCCACAATGGGCAGCTTTTGCGGGCGGCGGGCCGGTCTGGCCGCCCATTCCAAATATCTGTCGTTGCAAGAGAGAGGTCACCGCACACCATGTCGAACGCTCCGAAGATCATCTACACGCTCACGGACGAAGCTCCTTTCCTTGCCACGCATTCGCTGCTGCCGATCGTGAAAGCCTTCACCCAGCCTGCGGGCATCGCGGTGGAAACGCGTGACATCTCTCTTGCCGGCCGCATCATTTCGCAGTTCTCGGACGTGCTGAAAGACGAGCAGAAAATGGCCGACGATCTGGCCGAGCTCGGCCAGCTGGCCACCACGCCGGAAGCGAACATCATCAAGCTGCCCAACATCAGCGCCTCGATGCCGCAGCTGAAGGCGGCGATCAAGGAACTGCAGGGGCAGGGTTACGCGCTGCCGGAGTATCCCGAGGCGCCGAGCGATGTCAGCGACTGGAACGTCCAGGCGCGCTACGACAAGGTCAAGGGCAGTGCGGTGAACCCGGTGCTGCGCGAAGGCAATTCCGATCGCCGCGCGCCGCTGTCGGTAAAGAACTATGCGCGCAAGCACCCGCACAAGATGGGCGCGTGGAGTGCCGACTCCAAGACGCACGTGGCGCATATGGATGGTGGCGATTTCTACGGCAGCGAAAAGTCCGTGCTGGTGGAAAAGCCGACCGAAGTGAAGATCGAATGGTTTGGTAAGGACGGCAGCCAGACCGTGCTCAAGGAAAAGACCGCGATCTCGGCCGGTGAGCTGATCGACGCCGCAGTGATGAGCAAGAAGGCGCTGGCCAGCTTCGTCGATGCGCAGATCGAAGATGCCAAGAAGCAGGGCGTGCTGTTCTCGCTGCATCTGAAGGCGACCATGATGAAGGTCTCCGACCCGATCATGTTTGGCGACGTGGTCACCGAGTTCTATAAGGACGTGTTGGCCAAGCACGCCGGCACGCTCAAGAGCATCGGCTTCAACCCCAACAACGGCATCGGCGACCTCTACGCGCGCATCGGCTCGCTGCCGGCCGACAAGCAGGCCGAGATCACCGCCGACGTACTGGCCGAATACGCTAAGCGCCCAGCGCTGGCGATGGTGAATTCCGACAAGGGCATCACCAATCTGCACGTGCCCAGCGACGTGATCGTCGACGCTTCGATGCCGGCGATGATCCGCGACTCCGGCAAGATGTGGAACGCCGAAGGCAAGCTGCAGGACACCAAAGCGCTGATTCCAGATCGCAGCTATGCCGGCGTCTATCAAGTGGTGATCGAGGACTGCAAGGCGCACGGCGCCTTCGATCCGGCGACCATGGGCAGCGTGCCGAACGTGGGCCTGATGGCGCAGGCGGCCGAAGAATACGGCTCGCACAACAAGACCTTCCAGATCGCTGCCGACGGCGTGGTGCGTGTCAGCGACAGCAATGGCAGCGTGCTGCTGGAGCACAAGGTGGAAGCCGGCGACATCTGGCGCATGTGCCAGACCAAGGATGCGCCGATCCAGGATTGGGTGAAGCTTGCCGTGAGCCGCGCGCGTCTCAGCAACACGCCCGCCGTGTTCTGGCTGGACCCGGCGCGCGCCCACGACACCCAGGTGATCAAGAAGGTCGAGCGCTATCTGAAAGATCACGACACCAGTGGTCTGGACATTCGCATCCTGTCGCCGGTGGAAGCCACGCGCTTCTCGCTGGAGCGCATCCGCAAGGGCCAGGACACCATCTCGGTCACCGGCAATGTGTTGCGCGACTACCTCACCGACCTGTTCCCGATCATGGAACTCGGCACCAGCGCCAAGATGCTTTCCATCGTGCCGCTGATGGCCGGTGGCGGCCTGTTCGAAACCGGTGCCGGCGGCTCCGCGCCCAAGCACGTGCAGCAGTTCCTGGAAGAGGATTGCCTGCGCTGGGACTCGCTGGGTGAGTTCCTGGCACTGGCCGCCTCACTCGAACACCTGAGCAATCGCTACAACAATGCCGCGGCCGGTGTGCTGGCCAAGACCTTGGATCAGGCAACCGGCAAATTCCTCGACAACAACAAGTCCCCGGCACGCAAGGTCGGCGAACTCGACAATCGCGGCAGCCACTTCTACCTCGCCCTGTACTGGGCACAGGCCCTGGCCGCACAGGACGAAGACGCCGCGCTGAAGGCCAAGTTCGCGCCGCTGGCGAAAGCGCTGACCGAGAACGAGGCGAAGATCATCGCCGAGCTCAATGGCGCACAGGGCAAGCCGGTGGATATCAAGGGCTACTACCGCCCGGATACCGCGCTGGTCACCAAGGCGATGCGTCCGAGCGCGACGTTCAACGCGGCACTGGATGCCTTGGTTGCTGGATGATTCGTCATCGCCAAGGCGAAAAAGAATGGGGCGCTTCGGCGCCCCTTTTCTTTGCGTGCTCCAACTTCAGTAAGGCCGCATACCCTGCAAGCTCATACTTCAGCCTTGAACGTCTTGCCCAGCGCCGCACCTCGCCCCACGTAGTGCCGGAATAAATAGAACAGCGGCTGATAAGCCTGCGGATCGATGTGCTGGGTGCCAGGGACCACCACGTCAGCGTGTGCATGCACATGAATCACTTCGAGCTCGAAGATTGCGTAGCCTTCAGCGCTGTCGCACCAGGCGTCCAGTGGGCGAAAGAACTCCAGGCGAACGCGGGCCTCCAGTTGCAATGGACATTCGGCGATGCGTGGCGCGTTCACCGCACGCGCCTGTATCGCGTGCAGGCCGCCCAGGGCGAACTTGTCCGCTTCATGCCGATAGCCGTGTTTCCACGATGGCGGAGGGTTGCGTCCGGTGGTGGGCGCCAGGCGCTCAACGGCTTCATGCATGTCCTCGCTTGCGAGATTGAGTACGCATTCTCTTTCGCGCCTTAGATTGGCGAGCCCCTGGCCGCCGCCACTGAGGCCGATCACCACGCGGTCCGCCAGCGCCCACGCCGAGGACATCGGTGTGATGTTGGCGGAGCCATCGGGATTGCGCGTGGTGATCAGCACCACCGGCGTGCCGAAATAGAGAATGGAAGGGTGAATGACGAGCGTGTCGGGCGTGCGATACATGTCCATGCCGACAGTGTGGTGCGCGGCGTCGCCCGATGTTTTGATACGGAGCGAAACGTTCTTCCAGCGCGCGGATTAGACTGTGCACATGAGAGACGCGACCTCATTGAATCGCTATCAGCTCGCCGAGGTGGGTGCCTTGCTGGCCGAACCCGCACGCGCCGCGATGCTGCTGTCGCTGTCGGATGGCACCTCGCGCCCCGCCGGTGAACTGGCCCGGGCAGCGGGTGTCGGTGCGGCGACGGCAAGTGCGCACCTCAAGCGACTGCTGGAAGGCGGTTTGCTGGCGCTGCATGTGCAGGGGCGACATCGCTACTACCGGCTGGCCGACGACGATGTCGCGGCGATGCTCGAAGCCATGGCGATGCCGCGCACGAGTGGCGCGTCATTGCGTCCGGCCGGCGGCGGCCCCGCGGTGCGACGCGCGCGTACTTGCTATCGCCATCTCGCCGGCCAGCTAGGTGTGGCTTTCTGCGATGCCATGCTGGCGCGCGGTTATCTGCACGCAGCGAGTGAAGGTCTGCAGTTGTTGCCCGCGGGTGAGGAGGTTCTGGTTGAAGCAGGACTGGCGGTTGAAGGTGTTCATCAGTTGTCCCGCCTGCATGGACGCGGCTGCCTGGACTGGACCGAACGTCGCCTGCATATCGGCGGTCCGCTCGGCGTGGCGATGACGGCGGCGATGCTGGATGCAGGTTGGCTAAGGCGTGCCTCGCAGGGGCGGGCGCTGGTGCCGAGCGCGGATGGCTTGCGGCGCTTGGCTGGGCTGGGCGTGCGGCTGGGTGAGGCGGCGTTGCGCTGAGTGTGTTTTCTGGCGAGGCTGTCGCGAGCACCCACCCCTCACCCCAACCCTCTCCCCGAAGGGGAGAGGGAGTAGGCGGGTTATCTTGTTACTGCGTCTTCTTGCGCCCGAACAGCTTGGAAATCGCGGCGCCAATCGCGGCGATACCGATGATCACAAACTTCTTCAGCGCGAACAGCAACGCGCCGAGTTTGGCGAACAGGCCGGCCTTGGCCGCGATGCCGCCGGCGACCAGCGCGCCGATACCGTAAGCGGCGAGTTTGTCGGTGCTGGCGTTGTAGTCGGTGTAGCGCTGGCCCGCATCGAACTCGGTCATCTCCAGTACCTTGGGCATGTCCGCGCGCACCTGGGCCAACTGATCCACGGGCGCTACCGCATTCAGCGACAGGTAGCCGCGGCGGCCGAGCACGCGGATGTCGTAGTTCAGCGAACCGGCTTCGCCCGCGCCGTCGGCCTTCTTGAAGCGGAGATTGCGCGCCCAGTACAGCTTATGGCTGGTCGAGTCGTAATGCGGCTGCTCGGCCCAGCCCACCAGTTCGATGGCGGGATAGCCTTGTTTGGCGCGTTCGGCGTTCTCATCCTTGGTCGACGCCTGCATGTCCTTGAGCATGTCGTCGTAGTTGATCTTCGCGGCGTCGGCGTCGGAAACGTAGCCTTCGTCGACGAAGGTCACCACCACCGCCCAGGCCTTGTCGTCCAGCAGCACGTGCATGTCAGTACTGGGCAGGATCATGCCGAGGACATCTTTGTCCGGCGGGTTGTTCCACAGACCGGAGAGCACACGCTGCGCGTCATTCGCGGAGAGGAAGCTGTAGCCCGGTTCGAGCTTGAGTGTGGCCTGCGCGCCGGGCACGGTGACGGTGCCGGTGGCGGGATGCAGCGCTTTGAGAAAAGATTCCGCGCTGCTGGGTGTCTCGGTGGCTGCGGGTTCGTCGGCGGGTGCGGCGAAGGCCGGCGTGTTCCATGCGAAGGCCGCCAGCAGGCCTAGTGCTGGCCATAACTTGCTTGTCATAGTGAGTCCCTGAGTGTCGTCCGTGGATACGCGCTGTTGGATGGGGCGCGGACCGCCGTTCCCCCAATGGTGCGGCGGGTCAGGGGGCGTTTTATCAGGAGGGGTGGGGTTACGCCAGTCCTGGGTAGCGGCTTGATGCGCGGGCCCGCTATGCCACGGCGAGCAGCGGCTTCACATCACCGCTCGGCACGCCGCGTTGCGCATCGGCCAGCATGCGCGGCAGATGCTCCGCGACATAGTCGATAAAGCTGCGCATGGCCGGTGTGTGGCCGTGCCGCGACGGGTAAACCGCATGCACATTGCCCGGGGGCAGGCTCCACGCCGGCAGTAGCGGCACCAGTTGGCCGCGCGCGATCGGCTCGCGGCAGATGAAGCGTGGCATCTGCGCTATGCCAAGGCCACCAGTCACCGCCTGATACAACACCTGAAGATCGTCGCTGATCAGGCTGGGGTGATGCTCGACGCGCTGCGCGTGACCGCTGGCATCGATCAGCGTCCAGAAGTGGCGACCCTCGGCGGAAATCACGCCGACGCTCGGCATGTCGCTCAGGTCGGCGGGCTGTTGCGGGGAGGCGATCCGGCGCAAGAGTTCGGGGCTCGCCACCAGCATCTGCGGGTCCATGCCAAAGCTGCGTACCACCAGACTGGAATCCTGCACCGAGGCACGCACGCGGAACGCGATGTCGTAGCCATTCGCCACCACATCGACCTGGTGATGACACAGATCCAGATCGACCTGCACGTCTGGATGCTGGCGCAGGAAACCCACCAGCACCGGCGCCAACAATAGCTGCGCAAACATCACCGGGCAGGCGACGTGGATGCGCCCGCGCGGGATCGCCTGCGCGTCGTCGATCACCCGCTGTGCGCGATCGGCGGCAGCAAGCATCAGCCGGCATTGATCGTAATAACGTCGGCCGATTTCGGTGACATGGGAGCGACGGGTGGTGCGCTGGATCAGTCTCACGCCGAGATTTTCTTCCAATCGCGCGATGCGAAAACTCAATTGGGATTTGGCTACGCCTAGCGCGCGACTGGCTGCGGTGAAGCTGCCGTGCTCCACCACTTGAACGAAATAATGAATGTCGTTGAGGTCCTGCATGTCCCTGGTCCCCTTGGCGATATGCCGCTTTTTTCAGGCTACTCCAAGCTTTGGCGGGCTGAATGACGCGCCGCGACATATCGCGATTGTTCTCTGATCCTGGACATTCATTTTCAAAGACAGGGCTTATTCCGCCTCTGACAAGGGTGAATACTCCGACGAGGTGCTGTGCCGACATCGGTTGCAAGGTGGATCGCCGGTGAGGGGCGATGAGGTCGACACAGGCGCCTCTTCACGCTAGCCAAGGGGTTTCAAGCCATGCGTGCGAAGTCAATCTGGCTCGCCCCGCTGTCGTCTGCGGTCTTGCTGTTTGTCGCCATGTGCCTGGTGTGCTGGTCGCCGGTGATGTGGGCGCAGCAGACGGCGTCGAGCAGTTCGAGCGGCCTGAGCCAGAGCGATATCGCGCGCATGCTGCCGGCCACCGACATGGGCGCGAACGATGCGCGCAACCGCGACCCGCATCTGCGGCCGGTGAGCGACAACCCCGCCACGCCGTTTGATGCCGCAACGGTGCCGAAGAACCCGCTCGCGCCAAACGCGGATGCCGTTGGCGCCAAGACCTGTATCGCCTGCCACGCACTGGAGAATGTGCAGGCCTCGCACTCTTTGCACGTCGCTTCGTTCCGCGCCGGTGCGGCCAACACGGGTCCGCAGGCTGCCTGTGAGAGCTGCCATGGCCCGGGCTCTGATCACGCCAAGAACCCCACGGCACCGGGTTCGATCATCGCTTTCACCCATGACGCCAAGACGTCCGCACAGACACAGACTGCGGTGTGCCTGGGCTGCCATGCCGGCGGTGCGCGGCAGCACTGGCTGGGTTCGGTGCACGAGAACCGCGGTATGTCCTGCACCGATTGCCACAACCCGATGGCGCGGCAATCGCCGGAGGGCGCGCTGGCCAAGCCCTCCATCAATGAGGTCTGCGCGAGTTGCCACCAGGACATCCGCGCCAAGTTCAACCGCCGCTCGCATATGCCGCTGCCGGAAGGGCAGATGGCCTGCACCGATTGCCACAACCCGCACGGCACCATCACCAAGCCGCTGCTGAAGACCGATACGGTCAACGAGACTTGCTACACCTGCCACGCCGAGAAACGCGGGCCGTTCCTGTTCGAGCATGCGCCAGTGCGGCAGAACTGCCTCAACTGCCACGACGTGCATGGCTCCAATCAGCAGACCTTGTTGGTCGCGCCGGTTCCCATGTTGTGCCAGCAGTGCCACACCATGACGCGGCACCCGAACGATCTGCAGACCACCAACGGATTGGGCACGGGGATGTCGCCCGACGAACGGATCATGGGGCGCGGCTGCCTGACCTGCCACACCAACATCCATGGCTCCAACAACCCCTCCGGTCCCAAGTTCCACAAGTGAGGGAGAGGGAACATGAGCAAGCGCCAGCTCCAACTCCTTCCCTTGATGCTGCTGAGCCTGGCGCTCTCCAGCATGGCGGCCGCACAAGTTGCCGATGGCAGCGACACCATGCGCGTGGGCGACATGCAGTACGGCAATGCACTCGACCCGCGCGGCTGGACGCCAGTGATGGCACCTGGGCAGGAAGGTTTCTCGTGGTTGCATGCGGGCATGCTGCGCACGCCGACCGGCGCGCTCTACCCCTATCCGCGGGACGCCAGTGAGACGCCGCTATCCGCGGGGAGCGACTGGACCTACTGGGGCCTGCTGCAACTGGGCTACATCCATCTCAACGGCGACAAGAACGCTGAGTTCTTCCGCCAGTACAGCGACTGGAAGAGCGGCTTCGCGCTCGGCTACTTCACACTGAACTTCGATAACCGGCGCACCGGACAGTACGTGGAATTCCGTGGCAGCCGCATCAGCGACAACGACCAGTACTACCGCTTGCGCGCCGGCAAGTACGGCAGTTACAAGCTGGAAGCGTTCTATCGCGACATGCCGCATACGGTGTCGACCAATGCGTACCCGATCTGGAACGGCATCGGTAGCACCAACCTCACCTTGCCGGCCTCGCTCACACCGGGCGGCAGTACGCCGGCGCAGATTGCCGCCGCGTCGGCCGCGGCACCTCGCCGCAACATCGGGCTCACGCGCACCCGTACGGGTCTGTCGCTGGAAGGTGAGCTGTATCGCGGCTGGGTGGGTTCGGCGGCGATCAGCAATGAAGAGCGCAAAGGTACGCGGCTATGGGGCGGGCCGATGTTCTTCGCCTTCGGCGGCCTGGCCGGCGGCGTCAACGAGACGGTACGGCCGATCGATTTCTCCACTACCGACATTAATCTGAGCCTGCGCAAGGTCGGCAAGGTGTGGCGCTTCGTGGGCACCTATAACGGCTCGTTCTTCCGCAATCACAAGGATCACCTGGACTACCAGAGTCCGTTCCAGCTGCAGAACGTATTGGGCCTGCCGCAAGTGGCCAATATCTATCAGGGCGAGTACTCGCTAGAGCCGAACAACGACTACCACAACCTGCGCCTGGACCTGTCGCGCGAACTGAAATGGAACGGCCAGTTTAACGTCGCCGCGGCGTGGGGCACCATGCGCCAGAACGATGCGCTGCGTCCGCCGGTCACCTGCAGCGGCGTGATAGGTATCGACATGACGCCGATCGGCGGCCCCAACTACACCGTGCCCTGCGGCAACTGGAACACTACCGCGGCGCTGTCGCAGAAGAATGCCAACGCGCGCATCGACACTGGACTGTTCGACGCGCGGGTGAATTTTCATCCGAGCACAAACTTCGGCTGGCACGCCGGCCTGCGCTGGTACAAGGAAGACAACAAGACCCGTTATCTCGCCTACAACCCGCTCACTGGTCAGTACGGCTACATCTCCGAGAACGGCTCGCAGGGCAGCATCGTGCCGGGCGAGACTGGCATCTTCGATCCGCGCAATCCGCTGTACTGGTCGTCCAACGTCACTGTGCGCAACGTGCCGTATGGCTATACCGACACCTTGTTCGAACTGGGCAGCGACTGGCAGTTCGGGCGGCACGACAGTCTCGGTGTTACCTACACCTTCGACTACAACGAACCGAAATACCGCGAGCGCAAGCGGGTGGATGAACATCGCATCAAGATCGCCTGGGTATCCCGCTCACTCGGCGATGCCACCATCCGTGCCAGCTACGAATACGCGCAGCGGCGAGGTGGCCACTACAACTACGACCCCTACACACAGTTTTTCTCCGAGTCGCTGCCGGGCTTCGTCGACCCCGCCACCGGCCTGCCGGCGCATACCGTGGCCGACATGCGCAAGTACGATCTCTCGGACCGCAACGAGAGCAAGGCGCGAGTGATCGTGACCTATCCGTTCGGCGACGCCACCACGGTGTCAGCCACGTTCTACGGCAATCGCGACAACTACAGCACCTTGATCGGCCGGCAGAACACGCAAAGCACCGGCTCCACTTTGCAGTGGGACTGGCAGCCATCGCCGCGCACCACCGCCAGCGCGTATCTCGGCATCGAGACCTCGCGCATGGGTATAGCCAACGTGGGCGACTCCGACGCCGCTGATAACGGCGCCGGTCTCGGCACGCCAGGCCAGACCAACCCGAACCTCGGTGGCCCGCTGTATCCGTATGCCAACCAATGGTGGGAGTTCGACCGCGAGCGCAACACCAACGCCGGTTTCACGCTCACTCACGACTTCGGCCGCGTGCGCACGGACCTCAGCTACAACTACAGCGGATCGCTGGGCCATGTCGGCTACAACTACGCCACCATCGGTGCGCTCGCCTATCGCGGGCCCGGCGCTGCGGCGGCCGCTGGCGATGGCTTCCCCGACAACAAATATCGCAGCAACACGCTCGACCTGGGCATCAACTTCGACTTCACCCGCCGCTTCGGCATGCGCCTGTTCGGCCGCCACGAAACCGGCAGCTTCACCGACTGGCATTACCTGGGCCTCGACCAGACGCTCAGTTACGGTTCGCGGATCTACACCGACAAGGGGCCGCAACGCAGTTACAGCGTGACCCTGCTCGGTGCCATGTTCAACGTGAAGCTATGAGGAGGGTGCCGGCATGACTCGCTTCCGTCCGTTTGCCCTGCTCATCACCGGTGGGCTGCTTGCAGGCTTCGTCATGGTCGACGTGCGTGCGCAGGATGCGCCAGCCTCCGCCGCGACTGCCGCAGCACATCCCGTGCCGATGCTCGACTTGCGCAAACAGGCGCCTGTGCAGGGCAACCCGCAGGCTGGTGCCGACAAGGCGGCGGTCTGCGGTGCGTGCCATGGGCCACAGGGCATCGCCATCGCGCCGAACTTTCCGAATCTCGCCGGGCAGTCCCCCACCTATCTGTATGTGCAGTTGAAGGCGTTCAAGGAAGGGCAGCGCAGCGATCCCGTCATGACCGGCCAGGCGGCACCGCTGAGCGATGAAGATATGCGCGATCTCGCGGCGTACTACGCATCGCTCCCCGCCAAACCTGCCGGCAAGGCCGACGCCAGTTCGCGTGGTGGGCAGCTTTATCTAAGCGGCGATCCGGTGAAGGGCATTCCACCGTGCCAGGGTTGCCACGGACCCGTTGGGCAAGGGCCGCAGCCGAGATGGAGCAGCGCACCGCAGCCCGCGTGGCACACCTTCCCGCGTCTCGAAGGCCAGTCCTCGATCTACGTCGGCAAAGTGCTGGGCGACTACAAAAGCGGCACGCGCGGCGGAAGCACCAACGGCAAGGTAATGCAGGGTGTCGTCGAAAGTCTCGACGACACGGACATCCAGGCCCTGTCCACCTACATCAATACGTTGTAGGAGCGCACCCTGTGCGCGAAAGCCCTGCAAAGCAGGGCCTCTTTGTCATGAACACGGCCAGGAAAACAGCCCTGCTCTGCAGGGCTTTCGCGCACAGGGTGCGCTCCTACAGAGGGCGCACGCGGAAGTTGCGGCCTTTGATCTTGCCGACGCGCAGGCGCTCCAGTGCCTTGTTTGCCAGATCACGCTGGATGGCCACATAAGCGCGCGTGGCAAACACGTCGATCTTGCCGATGGTCTCGGCCTTCAATCCCGCGTCGCCGGTGAGCGCGCCGAGGATATCGCCGGGGCGCAGCTTGTCCTGGCGGCCAGCGTCGATCACCAGCGTTTTCATCGGCGCCAGGTGCAACGTCTTGCCGCGCGGCGCACCGACTTTCAGCGGATGCCAGGCCAGCGGCTTGCCGGTCATCTCTTCGATATTCGCGGCTTTGGGTCGTTCGCGCGGCGTGCATAGCGTGATCGCCAGGCCGGGCTGGCCAGCACGGCCAGTGCGGCCGATGCGGTGCGTATGCGTATCCGGATCATGCGCGATGTCGTAGCTGATCACCTGCGGCAACGCGGTGATATCGAGACCGCGCGCGGCAACATCGGTAGCGACCAGGATCGAGCAACTGCGGTTGGCGAAACGCACCAGCACTTCGTCACGATCGCGCTGCTCCATGTCGCCGTGCAAGGCGAGTGCGGAGAAACCGCGCTTGTCCAGTTCTTCCGCCACGGCATCCACATCGCGGCGCATATTGCAGAACACCAGAGCGTGGCCGGCCCGCTCTTCGCCGACATGTTCCTTCACCAGCAGCTGCGCGAGCGCGTCGATCTTCTGTGCGGGATCGACTTCGTGGAAACGCTGCTCGATGGTCACCTCGTCATGCGGCGTCTCCACCGTGACTTCGACGGGTTCGTTCTGCATGCGCTGACTGATCGCGCGGATCTCGTCCGGATACGTCGCCGAGAACAGCAGCGTCTGATGATGCTTGGCGATGCGGCTGACGATGTCTTCGATGGCTTCAGAGAAGCCCATGTCGAGCATGCGGTCCGCCTCGTCCAGCACCAGTATCTTGATGCCGCCACCATGCAGACTGCCGCGCTTCAGATGCTCCTGCACCCGGCCCGGCGTGCCCACCACGATATGCGGATCATGCGTCAGCGACGCCAGCTGCGGCCCCAGCGGCATGCCGCCGCACAGCGTCAGCAACTTCACATTGGGGATATTCGCGGCCAGCTTGCGGATCGCCTTGCTCACCTGATCCGCGAGCTCGCGCGTGGGGCACAGCACCAGTGTCTGCAAACGGATGGTGTCCACATCCAGTGCCTGCAACAGCCCTAGCCCGAACGCCGCTGTCTTGCCGCTACCCGTGCGCGCCTGTGCGATGACGTCGCGCCCTTCCAGGATCGGTGGCAGACTCTCGGCCTGTACAGGCGTCATATCCGCATAGCCCAGGGTTTCCAGGCTGGCAAGCAGGGCGGGTTTGAGGGGGAGGGTGCTGAAGGCGGTCATGCGACATGATCGCATCTGTGGCGTGAGAAGTCTTGGCGAGCGGGGGTTGTCACGTCGCCAGAATCCGCAGATCCAAGTCCTGTCGCGCAGCCGTGTGCACAAAGGCGTGTTCAGCCGCCATACGCAGCATCGCCGGGCTGACGTGATGCCGGTGTACGCGCTCGATCAGGGCGATATACACATGGCCAAACAGATTCGTGCAGTGCACCCGCGTGCCGAGCGTCAGTTCGATACGTCGTCCGTCGACAATGCGCACACCAATGCAGGAACGGAAGCGCAGATGCTTGTCGTCTGCCCCCAGAATCACCTGTGCATGATGGCCACTCTCGTCGATCATTTGCGCCAGCACAGGGAAGCGTTGGTCGAAGCGTTCGCATACGCGAGACGACAGCAGCGAAGACACCGGACAACCCAGCGTCGACGTGCGCAATCCGAGCGGTCTGACCAGCGTGTTGCGCAGCGCCATCAGCCGGGACACGCTCGAAGGTGGATTGAGCAGGAAGCCGTCGAGTAGCGCACTCAACAGGCGAGTCGCTCCCTTTTTTGCCAACGCCGGGTCGCTCAGTTCGAGCTGGAACATATCTTCGTGCTGATAAGCGTCGGCGAGCTGGCTGCGTAGCAGCGAATCGTCAGGCAACTTCGCAAGCGGTTGTACGGGCAGTCGGGTGCCCGTCTCGCTGAGAAAACCGCCCGCGCGGCGCCATTGGCTTGTGAAGCTGCGAAGGCGGCCAAGCCCGCCGCGTATCCGCTTGCATAGCGCGCTCTGCAAGGAGTCGGGGCGTACATTGAGTGCGAGCGAAACGGTAGGTACATCCGCGAGTCGCGGAGCGGCTTTCGCCAGCCACGCCACGACGTGTTCGGGCAGCAGTTCGGTCAATAAAGGGATGGAGGCTTCGCCAGCCAGTACGTGTTGCCGGGTCGCCTCGGCCAGTTCGCCGCCGAGTTCATTGGTATGGCAGGAAAGGGCAAACAGCGCGGGATGACGGCCTGACGGATCGCGCGGAGCGAACTGGTGCCAGGTCTCGCCGTTGAAGCGCACAGTGAAAAGGCAATCCGGAGGAACGTTCACATGGTGAAGTGCGCGGACGAACTGTGCCGGGTCGTCCGCGAGCTCATCCGGCGTTGCGGTGGAGAAGCGCAGTTGCGCGCCGCTGCTGCCCGAGACCGCCGTGAAAACGCGATGACCGGCATGACGGTGGAAAGGGTGTCCCTGCGGTCCCACCGAGAACGTATAGAGCGCCGTGGCATCGCCTTTCGCGAAGTCCGTGCCGCCCAACTGAGTGGATGGCTCGTCGAGGGCATCGATGAAGGCAGGATGCGCGCGCTGCCGCGCACAGGCGCTGGCATACATCTGATCGCCGACGCCGTGGCCAAGCTGGGCGATCAGGGTCACTTCCACCGGGACACCGCCCGACGCGGGCACGATGCGCGTGCTGGGAAACGTTGCGACGGTCCTTGCCTTGCCCGACATGGCGCACCTCTCCTGCGGCAGCGCCATAGCGTCGCCGGTTGGACTAGCGATGATGTGTTTCCCTCAGCCCGGCTTGCGTGAGGCCAGCCGGCGGGATTCGCGTTTCAGCGGGCCGGCCGTGGGGCAGATCTCGAAGGCAAAGCCGGTGAGCGTATTCACCAGATTGTCCTTGTTGATCCGGTACACCACGTACTGCCCGCGCCGTTCGCTGCTCACCAGCCCCGCGCCTTCCAGCAATGACAAATGGCGCGAGATCGCCGGTGCGCTCATTTCGAAACGGCTGGCGATCTCGCCGGCAGTCAGTTCCTGGGCCGAGAGATAGGCCAGGATCTCGCGCCGTGGGCGGGAGGCAAGTGCTTCGAAGATAAGGTCAGCGGCCATCAGCTTTTAAGCAATTAAGATATTAGTTAAATATATAAACCTGGACACCGGTCAAGTCAAGCGGTCGACGCGGCTTCGCTCAAGGGCGAGCTGTCACCACTGGGTGCGATGGGGCAGTAGCCCTTTCAATTCCGCATCCGTCAGATTGCGCCACTGCCCCAGCTTCAGATGGCCCAGCTTGACGTTGATGACGCGCACGCGACGCAGCTGGGTGACGCGGTAGCCGAAGGCAGCGGCCATCAGGCGGATCTGGCGGTTGAGGCCCTGGGTCAGCACGATGGCAAAACCGAACTTGGCGATCTTGCGAGTGCGGCAGGGCTTGGTTATCTGGCCATGGATGCGCACGCCCTTGGCCATGCTGGCGAGGAACTCGTCGGTAACGGGCTTGTTCACCGCCACCAGGTATTCCTTCTCGTGGTTGTTCTCGGCGCGCAGGATTTCGTTGACGATGTCGCCGTTGCTGGTGAGCAGGATCAGGCCTTCCGAATCCTTGTCCAGACGGCCGATCGGGAAGACGCGCTGCTGGTGGTCGACGAAGTCGACGATGTTGCCGGAGACGGTGTGGTCGGTGGTGCAGGTGATACCCACCGGTTTGTTCAGCGCGATATAGACGGCGCGCTTGGCGGCCGGCGTGGCGGCGAGAACGCGCGCCTTGACGATCTCACCATCCACGCGCACTTCATCGTCTTCCAGCGCCTTGGCGCCGGTGCTGACGACTTCGCCGTTGATGGTGACCCGCCCGGCCAGCAGCAGATCGTCCGCCTCGCGGCGGGAGCAGATGCCGGCTTCGCTGATGTATTTGTTGACGCGCATGGCTGATCGAAGGTATCGCTTGTTTAAACGTATCGGAACACCGTCATTCCGGCGAAGGCCGGAATCCAGTGAAGTATGCGTGCGAAGCACACAAAATCGTTTTGAGTGCTTCGCACGAGCTATCCAACTGGATTCCGGCCTTCGCCGGAATGACGAACAAAAGCATTACGAGCGCAGACCGATGCCGCGCTTGAGCAGGTGCAGCGCAATCGCCGACAGACCCACCACAAACAGCAGCATCACCCCAAACGC
This sequence comes from Dyella sp. OK004, assembly GCF_900114495.1. GTDB lineage: Bacteria > Pseudomonadota > Gammaproteobacteria > Xanthomonadales > Rhodanobacteraceae > Dyella_D. The sequence goes on from NZ_FOZI01000004.1 coordinate 286,901, forward strand.
CACGCCGATCTGCACGTCGCTGACACCCAGCACGCCAAAGCGGAACGCGTTAACCATGTACAGGATGGGGTTGACCCGCGAGATGCTCTGCCACGGCTCCGACAGCATGTTTACCGAATAGAACACGCCACCGAGATAGGTGAGCGGGGTGAGCACGAAGGTGGGTACCAGCGCGATGTCATCGAACTTCTTGGCGTACACCGCATTGACGAAGCCGGCCAGCGAGAAAATCGTGGCGCCCAGCAGTACCGAAGCAAAGGTGATCAGCGGATGCACCACCTGCAGGTGGGTGAAGAACAGCGCAATGACCAGCACCAGCGCACCCACAGCTACGCCGCGTGCCACGGCGCCAGTGACATAGCCAAGCAGGATCACCCAGTTCGGCATCGGCGACACCAGCATTTCTTCCACCGCGCGGCTGAACTTGGCGCCGAAGAACGAGCTGGAGATGTTGCCGTAGCTGTTGGTGATGATGCTCATCATCACCAGGCCCGGCACGATGTACTGCATATAGGTGAAGCCACCCTCGATGGTGCCGATGCGGCTGCCAATGAGCTTGCCGAAGATCACGAAGTACAAGGTCATCGTGATTGCGGGCGGGATCAGCGTCTGCGTCCAGATGCGCATGATGCGCATGATCTCGCGGCGGACGATGGTATGGAGTGCGACGAGATTGCCGGAGGCGTTCATGCCGCTTTCTCCGCAGCTTTCTCGTTGCGATCCTGCTCGTTTCGGCCTTGTTCGACGAGGCGGACGAACAACTCTTCCAATCGATTGGTCTTATTACGCATCGAAGTGACCGTGATGCCGTGCGCGGACAAGGCCGTGAACAGCGAGTTGAGGTCGTGGGCGCGGGACATTTCCGCTTCCATGGTGTGATCGTCGACGCGGCGCAGGGTGACCCCCGGCAAGCTGGGCAATTCGCCCGGCACGTTACTCACGTCGAACACGAAGGTCTCCACATCCAGCGTGGAAAGCAGGCGCTTCATCGTGGTGTTCTCCACGATGGTGCCGCGATCGATGATCGCGATGTTGCGGCACAGCTGCTCGGCTTCTTCCAGATAGTGCGTGGTGAGGATCACCGTGGTGCCGGCGGCGTTGATGTCGCTGACGAACTGCCACATGGAGCGGCGGATCTCGATATCCACGCCGGCGGTGGGCTCGTCGAGGATCAGCAGCTTCGGCTCGTTCATCATCGCGCGGGCGATCATCAGGCGGCGCTTCATACCGCCGGAAAGCATGCGGGCCTGGTGCTGCGCCTTGTCCCACAGGCGCAACTCCTTCAGGTACTTCTCTGCGCGCTCCACTGCGATCTTGCGCGGGATGCCATAGAAGCCGGCCTCGTTCACGCAGATATCGAACGGCTTCTCGAACTGATTGAAGTTGATCTCCTGCGGCACTAGCCCGATCAGCTGCATGGCCTTGCCACGCTGCTTGTTCACGGAGACGCCGAACACCTGCGCGTCGCCGCCGGTGGCGTTGACCAGCGAGGAGAGGATGCCGATCAGGGTGGACTTGCCGGCGCCGTTGGGGCCGAGCAGGGCAAAAAAGTCGCCGGGCTGCACGGTCAGGCTGATGCCCTTGAGGGCTTCAACGCCGTTTCCATAGGTTTTGCGCAGGTTGTCGACGACCAGGGCGGGGGCGGAAAAGGAAGGCTGGGTGGGCATGGGCTGCACCGAGGGGGCTAGCCTCTTATTATAGCGGGCTAGCTCCTGCCGGCCGGTTCAGCCGGGCGTACTCACTGTTTCCCGGAATTTCCATGGCCGACCATTTCACGCTCCGTCTCGTTGCTAGCCACATGTTGGCGCCCGCCGTACGCCACCTTGTGTTCGAGCGTGCCGACGGCCAACCGCTGGCCTTTGTGCCCGGGCAGTTCCTGCAAGTGCATTTCCATTACGACGATGGCACCGCCACCAAACGCAGCTATTCCGTAGCCACCGTGGGTGACGGCAGCTCGCCGGTGCAACGTATCGAGATCGCGGTGAGCTATGTGGACGGCGGCGCCGCCACCAAGCTGCTGGGCAACCTGCAGCACGACGAAACCATCGAAGCCAGTGGCCCGTATGGCCGTTTCTGCCTGCAGGCGGGGGATGCCCATCCGCGTTATCTGTTGCTGGCCACCGGCACCGGCGTCACGCCGTATCGCGCCATGCTGCCCCAGATCCGCGAGCTGCTGGCGAAGGGCGATCGCGAAGTAGTGCTGCTCTACGGTGCACGCAACGAAGGCGAACTGCTCTACGGCGAGGAATTCGAAGCCTTCGCCCAGGCGCATCCCGGTTTCACCTTCCACGGCTGCCTCAGCCGCGAGGCCCGTACTGTGCCGCGGCCCACCGATCGCAGCGGCCATGTGCAGAACGTGCTGGCCGAATTGGCGCCGAGTGCCGAGCGCGATATCGCCTATCTCTGCGGCAACCCCAATATGGTCGATGCCGCCTTCACCACGCTGAAGGAATACGGCCTGCCGGTGCCGCAGATCCGCCGCGAGAAGTACGTCTCCTCGCGCTGAGCTCGGGGCTTACCCCTAAGTTGCTGATCGGCCAAAGGATATAGCCGTGCCTTCATGTGATGTGCGTCACATTTTTATGTGATGCGAATCACATTTCGAGCACATCCCCGGGAATTCGATTAAAGCCTCGCCGGCAACTGCCGACAGAACCTGAAAGCGCCCATCCGTTGTGCGGGCGTAGGAGGGCGGTATGCGGGGCATGATTCGCAAGACGCTGGCAGGATGCGCGATCGCTTTGACGATGGCGTCGCTCCCCGTGTGGGCCGATGGCGGCCTCATCACCTTCTCCGGTGCAATCGTGGAGCCGACGTGTTCTGTCGGTTTGCAACGCATCGATGCCGCCGAAGCTTCGGCCCACCCGTCACAACGCTACAGCTGCTCGGAACGAGCCGGTACCACATCTGGACTGGCAGCTCAGTCTTACGCCTTGTCCGTGGGCACGACGAGCGAAACGCCACTCGCCTCAGATCCCTTAATCGTCTACTTCGCGAATTACTTGAATGTGCAGCCCAAGCTGGTGACGCAGACTTACGAGTAAGCGTTTATTGGTAGGTGAGCGTGAAGGTCGCGGTGGCGCTAACGGTGCCAGCAGCCACTGGGGTGGCGGTCTGGTAGTAGCGCGCGTAATAGGTAAGGGTGAAAACCCCGTCCGGTGTGGTACCGACCAGGGAGGGTGAGCCAAATGTCACTGGGGTGAAGTTCTGGTTGGTGAGCTGCACGCCGATATTCTTAGCCCGTCCTGCACCGGTTGCCGGCGCGATGACGCTGGTGGTCCCGCTTTGCGGCGTTGCCGTGTCGAATTGAATGGACAGCTTGCTGCCCGCGGTGCAGTTGAGTGAAATCGGCACCACGGTAGCGCCTGCCACGGTGCCCACGCCATTGAAGGCCGTATTGGACACCGTGGGAAGCGTGACGTTGATCGTGCTGGTGTTGACCGAGCAGGCCGTTACGAAGGTCACCGGGCTGGAGAGAACGAAGTTCTCCACCCGCAGGCCCGAATCGAATTGCCAATAACCCAGCGTGCCGGTATTCAACATCGAGCCATTGGCAATAGGGCCGGTCTTCACCAGTTCAAAGCCAGACGTCACCGACAGATTGTACGAACCCGAAGCGATCGAGCCGCCGCCGAAGGCGGTGAGGTAGGTCGACGAATTAGGGTGAGTGACGCGATAGCCAACGCCGCTGATGCCCGTGGGGAAGATCGTCGAAGACGTTGAAGGCTGGCTACCCACAGAGTTGATGACGCCGGTCCGTGTGCTGCCGCTGCAGGAGACCGCCGACGTACCTCCGGAGGAATTCACTGGCGAGAACTGACTTGAACTCACCAGCGTATCGCCAACCTGAGCGTTGGGATTGATGATGATCGTGCTGCTGGCAAAACTGATGTTCACGTTCGCCACACCACCGCTGGTAAAGCTGCATGCGGCGCGCGCCATAGTCGGCAGCAGTCCAAGCGCCATTAACAACAGCAGTGCCGTGAGGTGGCGGCGGACGAGCATCACGAATCACTCCCGGCAGCTGGTGTGCAAGTCGCCTCGATCTGCTCATAAGTATCGGTCTTGCCCTTCGCAGGCGCTGACAAGCGGTACGGGAAAGAACACATCATCGGCTTGTCGTCCTCGGTCTTCCACTGCACGGTGAGCTGGCCACTGTCCTTGGCGCCGCGCACCAGAATACGCCCGGCCTGTCCGACCACACCCAGGGCCTGGTTGTGTTCGTCGACCACCTCGGCGCCGAACGGCACGGCCTTGCCATCACTCTGGCGCACGCGCGCGATCACCGAGCGGCCGCTGCTGGTCTTGAACTTCACCAGCACTACCGCGCCGGCGTGCGGCGCCACCTGTGCGCTGGTGGTATCCAGCTCCACAGCCAGCGGCAGACCCTTGGGATCGATCTGCACGGTGTTGAGGTTATAGGGCGTGAGGTAGGGCACCAGCGCGTAGCCGGAATGTCCAATGCGCACCCCGGAGGCATTGATCACGCGCGCACCTGCTGCATCGGGTGCTGCCACGATCGCCACGGTGTCGCCCATCGGCTGGCCGAACGTGATGCCGCCCGCGTGCGCCACGACCGAGCCGGCCACGCTCAGCGAACCTTGCGAGTAGCCGTTGCCGCCGCCAAAGCTGGCGTTGAGCTGTGCGTAGGGGCTGCGGTAGCCACCATAAATGGTACCGGCGTTGCCGTTGCTGCTGCCGTTGTTGCCGCCGCTGTCGTGCGACGCCGTCGCGCCGTAGCTGAACTGGTTGTCGACGCCGGCCGTGCCGCTCAGCGTGGCCTGTTCCAGCGTGTGGCCCGAGCCGTCGCGATTGATATTGGCGCCGAACATCGGCGCGTGCAGGCTGTCACCCAGCGGCAGGGTGAAGCTGGCGAAAAACTGGTTGGTGTAGCGGCCGTAGCTGTCGCGCACGCGCGTGGCCGACAGGTTGTAGCTGAGTCGGCGGAAGGTGTTGTTGTAGCCAACCTGGAACTGCACGTCGGTACCGTTGCGATTCCAGTATTCCACTGCTGAGCCGGTGGCGTAGATCGAACCGCCGTGATCGCCCAGACGCTGGCTTACGTTGACATCGAAGCGGCTGCGCTGGCGATCGAGCTGGCTGGTGTAGGCGGTGAAGTTATTAGAGTTGCCACTGATAAGCGCTTTGCGCTGGTCTGGCGTCAGCACATTGTTCACCGTCACGCCGTCGATGGTGGTGACGGTGGTGGGATCGACGTAGCGATAGCCGCGCGCCATGTCGCGCGCCAGCATGGCGTCGCGCAGGCCCAGATAGCCGCTGGTGGAGTAGCGATACGTGGCCAGCGTGAACGAGGTATCGCTGTTCGGCAGAATTTTGCTATAGCTCAGGCGCACGCTCTGCCCATTCTGCGTGGACTGCCCCGGGATCTCGGTGCGCGCTGCGGTGATGTCCATGGCGAACGCGCCGTAGCGCGTGTTGAGTGCGCTGCCCATCAGTACCGCGCCGTAACCCGACGAGGCTACCAGGCCGGCGTAACCCGTCAGCAGATTGCTGAAGCCGCGCTGGATCGTGGCCTGCGCGAGCGCCGGGTGGGCGTGCAGCGAGGCATCCTGCAGCTGGCCGGCGACCACCGAGAAACGGGTGACGCTCGGGCGCAGCAACTGCGGCACCGAGGCATAAGGCACGGAGAACGTACGCACGCGGCCGTCGGCCTCGGTGACGCTCACGTTGAGGTCGCCGCCGTAGCCGGTGGAATACAGATCGGAGATGGTGAACGGGCCCGGCGCCACCGTGGTTTCGTACAGCACCACGCCGTTCTGGCGGACGGTAACCTTGGCATTGGTCTCGGCCACGCCGCGCACGGTCGGCGCGTAGCCGCGCAGCGAATCAGGCAGCATGCGGTCGTCGGTAGCGATCTGCACGCCGCGAACCTTGACGCTGTCGAACATCTCGCCGCCGGTGTAGGAGTCGCCGATGGTCATCTGCGCGCGCAGCGAGGGCAGATCGCGACGCAGATAGGTATCCAGGTTCTGCCAATGTTTGCGGGTAGGGCTACCGGCCGCACCGGACTGCATCAGCAGCGTGGAGTTGTGGCGCAGCTGCCAGCCACCCAGATTCAGGCCTGCATTGAGGCCCAGGAACGACGAGGTCTGGCTGACGCCATGGCTGCTGCTGCGATAGCTGTTGAAGTTGTAGTTCAGTAGGCCGGCGTTGATGCCGCGGTCCCAGTTCTCCGGGTTGACGTAACCGCGTGCGCGGGTGCCGAGCCAGGCCTGCGGAATGCTCACGTCGAGCCGCAGGTTGGGCTGGTCGAAGGTCATCGTCGCCGCGGGAATCACGCTGCCGATGTCCACGCAGCCCTGCTCGCCGGCCAGCTTGGCCTGCTGCTCGGCAGAAAGTTTCTGCAGCGGCAGGCCAAGCTGGTCGAACATCGCCTTGGTCAGGCAGGGAATGGCGTTGGCGTCCGGTGTGGGCGAGGCGAAGCGCACATCGGTGTGGCCCACCCATGAGCCATTGAGAAAAATGTCGGTGCGGTAGACGCCCGGCACAATTACTGCGCCGCGCTCGAAGCGCGACAGGTCGCCCGTGTTGCGCCCGGCGCCGGAAAGCAGGTTGCGGTCGAAGCTGGCGTCGAGGGCGGCGGAGGCATCCGCGCTGGAAGGTGCTGCGCCGCCAGCCGCCGCGGCATCGGCCGCGGACGATGAAAGAGTCCAGCCGCCGAGCGCGCCGGCGATCGCCACACACAGCAGCACCCGACGACAAACGGCACGGCCGTTGTCGCGAGCGCCGCCATGGCTGGCGCGCACGGAGTTCACGGCGCGATGGTGCCCGTGTAGGTGGCAGCCGCACCGTAATCGTTGATGGCGGTGAAGTTGACCGTGCTACCAGAAGCTGGCTTCTGCGCGGCGTCATGCAGCGGCAGATGCAGGTCGGACAGCGGTGCGGCCATGCCGAGTTCGGCACTCACCGTCTTGCCGCCGGCATTCACCGAGATCTCGGAGATGGTGACGTGGAACGGCGTGGGGTTGTGCGCGACCAGCGCGTAACCCTTGCCTTCGGACACGAGCTTCCACGTCAGGGCAGCCGGCGCCTTGAGCGGATCGCCCTGCAAGCCTACGGGGCGGTAGAACAGTTTCAGCCGCGAGCGCAGCGCGAGCTGCAGCAGGTTCTGGCCTTCGGCCTGCGGGCCGGTCGGTTTCGGCGGCACTTCAAGCACGTTGAGCCAGAACAGCGACTCGCGGTCGGCCGGCAGTTGCTCGTGCGTGTAGACGATGCGCAGGCTCTGTTCTTTCTTCGCTTCCATGCGGAACAGCGGAGGCGTGATCAGAAACGGCACATCGACGGATTCGGGGGTGGAATGCACGTCGCCGCGATCGATCCAGGATTCGACCAGGACCGGGCGATCATTGTCATTGGTAAGGCGAACGGTGACTTCACCGTCCTTCGCGGGGAACACCACACGGGTACCGCCGATCAGCACATTGGCCTGCGCCTGCGGAGCGCCAAGGCATAAGGCCAACAGGCCCGCGCCAAGGGCGCAGACAAACTTCCTCATGGGATTTCCTCGCTATGACCAGGGTCGCTGCGGGTTGCAGCGGTGCGCCGGAACCGGTGCGGTTCCGGCGCTTACTTGCCACTTACTACTTACTTACGACTTGCCAAAAAAACTTCTTTGCTTACTGGTACAGCATGGTGAACTGCACGCTGGTCGACACGGTGCCGGCGCCAGCGGCGGCGGTCGCGAAGTACTGCGCGTAGTAGTTCAGGTTGCCTGCGCCGGTGGTCAGCGTGGTCTGCTGCGAAGCCTGGGTGGTGGAGGTACCGGCCAGGTTGATGTTGCTGAAGTCGCTGTTGAGCAGCTGCACTTCGACGCCCGTGGCGGTGCCCGAAGCGTTCTTCAGGTTGCCGTCGGCCATGATGGTCGGGCCCGGCTCAAAGAAGGTCTGAGCCTTGGTCAGCGAACCGCAGTTGGTCAGGTTGAGCGCGAAAGCGGTACGGCCCGCAACGGCGCCGGCGGCGCTGAGCGAGGTGGTCGACACGGTCGGCAGTGCCACGTTGATGGTGGCCGGGCTGGCGCCACCGTTGATCTTGCAGGTGGAAGCGTTGACGGTACCGGTGATGTTGATGGTGCCGTCAGCCGCGGAAGCCGAATTCGGAGCCAGGGCGGCGAAGCCGAAGGCGGCGATCAGGGCGGTGGTGATAAGGGTCTTGGTCATTTGCCTTTGTCCTTCAAACGTCTTTGTTATGGGTGGTTGCAACGGGTGCGACGCAGTCATCTGGACGCGGGCTCGTACTTTTCTCCCCCTGCGTCTTGTCGGCTCTTTGAGGGGGCAGACGTTGCTTGTGGTGCCCCTCAGATCGCTTGCGGGGGGCATAAGCAGAAGTCGTGCCAAGCCAGAACAGACTGTGATGAATCTCACAGTTTGCTATGAGAACTATCTCACAGAATGTTTTGACGACTTGTTAACAAGCGTCAAGAAACTGACGCAGTCGCAATCGGGTCCAAAAGTGACTCTCTACGGCCAAGTGCTTGCCCTAATTAACAAAACTGCAGTTAAACGGCTTGGATCGAGTCAAATTGTCAAGGATGCTTGACAGGTCGGCGGGTCGCGCCTAATCTCTCTGTCAAGTTTGCTTGACATGACGTGACGGCATAACGCGGGGAGGCGGCCGATGGAGGGGATCATGGAAAGCCTGACCAGGCGCGTGGCCGGATGGCCAGCCTGGCGGCGCTGGGGGTTACTGCTGGTGGTGGTGGCCCTGTTCTGGGGCACGCTGTTGATGAGCCTGCACACCACCAACCTGCCATTGCGATTGCTGCTCGTCGCGATCGCCGTCGCGACGATGCTCTTCATGGCCTATGTGGGCCGGGCGGTGACTTGCGAAGGCCGTGACCCGATGCGCCGCGAGGATCGCCGCTACGTGCGCGAGTTCACCCCGGTCATGGCGGCCTACTTTCTGATCATGTTGTTTGTGTGGCCGCTGCACAAAGAGGCCGGGCCGTTGTGGCTCAAGGGGCTGATCGCCTTCACTCCGGCCATTCCGGTCGCGCTGATGATCATGGCCATGGTGCGTTACGTGCTCGGTAGCGACGAATTCATGCAACGCATGCATTTTCAGGCGCTTGCCGTCGCCGCCGGCGTGGTGGGCTTCGTCAGCATGGCACTGGGTTTTCTCGCCGCCTCCAAGGTGCTGACTGTCGACGGCGCCACGCCGTTGCTGCTGGTGTTTCCCGCGCTGTGCCTGACCTACGGCGCGGCGCTGTTCTGGTGCAAGCGGCGCTACCGCGGCTGATGGAAAACCGGGTACGCGAACTACGTGGCGAATGCAGCTGGTCGCAGGCCGACCTGGCCGAGCGGCTGGATGTGTCGCGCCAGACCATCAATGCCATCGAGACGGGCAAGTACGACCCCAGCCTGCCGCTGGCTTTCAAGATCGCGCGGCTGTTCGGGCTGCCGATCGAGGCGATCTTCGAACCGGGCAAAACCGAGTGAGGCGGACCCACATGAGAGCGAGCGAGACATGAGCATCAAAGGACGAACTGCCGTGCGGATCGGAGCCGTCGTCATCGGGCTCGGCGCATTGGCATGGAATCACTTTCATGCGTGGCCGAACGCGGATGACGCCGCCAAGGAAACGGTGGCAGAAAGTGCGCCCATTGCCGCGCCCAAAACGCCAGCCAAGCCGGAAACCTGGAAGCTCGGCTCGCTGACGTTGACGCCATGCGAGCTGGGCCAGCCCAACAGCGGCCTCTCCACCGCCGCGTGGTGCGCGCCGTTCGAGGTGCCGGAAAACCGCGACGATCCGCGTAGCCGCAAGATCAAGCTGAAGTTCGGCGTGATCCGCAGCAGCGCGCAGCTGGCGAGCAAGGACATGGTGGTCTTGCTGGCCGGCGGCCCCGGCCAGGCGGCCACGGAAAACTGGCCGGCCGTGGCGGGTGCCCTGCAGCCGCTGCTGGCGCACCGGCATGTGCTGTTGCTCGATCAGCGCGGTACCGGTGGCTCGAATCCGCTGATTTGCAAGGCGGAGGAAGCGCCGGCAGGCAATCACGACGACGAAAGCCACTTCGACGCCAACAAGGTGCGCGACGAAGCGTCACGCTGCCTCAAGCAGCTCGATGGCAAGGCCGATCCGCGCTACTACACCACCACGGTGGCGGTGCAGGATCTGGAGGATCTGCGTCAGGCGCTGGGTGCACCGAGTTTCGACCTGGTCGGCGTTTCCTACGGCACGCGCATGGCGCAGCAGTACCTGATGCGTCATGCGGATGCGGTGCGCAGCGTGATCCTCGACGGCGTGGTGCCGAACGGGCTGGTCTTGGGTGAGGACTTTGCGCAGAACCTGGATGCCGCGCTCAAGGCGCAGTTCGCGCGCTGCACCTCCGATGAGGCGTGCAAGCAGCGCTTCGGTGATTCGTACCAGACTCTGTACCAATTGCGCGATGCGCTGCGCGCCAATCCACACAAGGTCAGCTTCCGCGATCCGCAGAACTACCAGACCGTACAGCGCGTACTGAGCGAATACTCGCTGGCCAGTGTGGTACGCATGTTTGCCTATTCGCCGATCACCGCCGCGTTGCTGCCGGTGTCGATCGACGCTGCCGCGCACGGCGACGTCGGCCCGCTGCTGGGGCAGGCCAAGCTGCTGTCGGGCGATCTCTCCGACACCATGAATGGCGGCATGCAGTCCTCGGTGATCTGCAGCGAGGACGCCGACCTGCTGACGCCGCGCCCGCAGGATGCTCACACCATTCTCGGCACGCGCATGATCGATGCCTTGCAGGCAGTGTGCACGGTATGGCCCAAGGGCACGCGCCCGGCGGATTTCCATGAGTCGCTGAAGAGTGACAAGCCGATCCTGCTGCTGTCGGGCGAGTACGACCCGGTGACGCCGCCGCGCTACGGCGACGAGGTGCTCAAGGGTCTCGGCAATGCGCGGCATCTGGTGCTCAAGGGGCAGGGTCACAACGTGATCAATGCCGGCTGCGCGCCTGAGCTGGTCAAGCATTTCGTGGAGGATCTCGCACCCGCGAAGCTCAATGTGAAATGCCTGGATCGCCTGCACGCCACACCGCAGTTCATCGATTTCAATGGAGCCGCGCCATGATCGAAGTCAGGGATTTGCACAAGGCGTTCGGCGCGGTGAAAGCCGTGGACGGCGTCAGCTTCAAGGCGCGCGACGGTGAAATTACCGGCCTGCTCGGCCCCAACGGCGCCGGCAAAACCACCACGCTGCGCATGCTCTACACGCTGATGGCGCCGGATCGCGGGCAAGTGCTGGTGGACGGTATCGACGCCGCTACCGACGCACTCGCCGTGCGCCGCCAGCTCGGCGTGTTGCCAGATGCGCGCGGCCTGTACAAGCGGCTGACCGCGCGCGAGAACATCGACTACTTCGCGCGTTTGCACGGGCTGCCGGAAAACGAACTGGCCACGCGCCGCGAAGCGCTGATCCAGGCGCTGGAAATGGACGACATTGGCGACCGCCGCACGGAAGGTTTCTCCCAGGGCCAGCGGGTGAAGACCGCCATTGCACGTGCGCTGATCCACGACCCGCGCAACGTGATTCTCGATGAGCCCACCAACGGACTCGACGTGATGGCCACGCGCGCCTTGCGCCAGTTCATGCAGAAGCTGAAGGCGGAGGGCCGCTGCGTGCTGTTCTCGAGCCACATCATGCAAGAGGTAGCTGCGCTGTGTGATCGCATCGTGGTGATCGCGCATGGCCGCGTGGTGGCCGACGAGTCGCCGCAGGCGCTGCGCGAGCAGACTGGCGAGCACAATCTGGAGGACGCGTTCGTGAAAATCATCGGTAGCGAAGAGGGCCTGGCCGCATGAATGCTGTAACCGCCAGGGCCAGGCGCGCCAGCGCCTTCCTCACCGTGTTCCTCAAGGAAGTGAAAGAGAACCTGCGCGATCGCCGCACGCTCACCAGCGCGCTGCTGACGGGTCCGCTGCTCGGCCCGCTGCTGTTCGTGATGCTGATCAACGTTGCGCTCAATCGCGAGTTCGAGAAAGCGGAGCAGCCGCTGAAGGTGCCGGTGATCGGTGCCGAGTACGCGCCCAACCTGATCGATGCGCTGAAGGCCGGCGGCGTCGTACCGCAGCCAGCCATCGCCAATCCGGAACGGGCCGTGCGCAAACAGGACGCCGATGTGGTGGTGCGCATCAGTGCGGATTACCCGAAGGCCTGGCGCAAGGGCGAGCCGGTGCAGGTGGAAGTGATCCACGACTCCTCGCAACGCGACACCGCTACCGCGGTGGAGCGCGTCAGCCGACTGGTGGAGGGCTACGCTCGCCAGCAGGGTGCGATGCGGCTGGTGGCGCGCGGGCTGTCGCCCAGCACCGCGTGGCCGATCGCGGTCGCGCGGCGCGACCAGGCAACGGCGCAGGCGCGCGGCGTGCTGATGTTCGGCATGTTGCCGTACTTCTTTGTGATCACTATTTTCCTGGGCGGCATGTATCTGGCGATCGACCTGACCGCGGGCGAACGCGAGCGACAGTCGCTGGAGCCGTTGTTCGCCAACCCGGTAGCGCGCTGGAAGATCTTGTTCGGCAAGCTGGCGGCGATCTGCGCGTTCTCATGCATGAGCCTGCTGATCACCCTGGTGGCGTTCGCCGTGATCGGGCCATTCGTGCCCACCGAGAAGCTGGGCATGGAGTTGAACCTGGGCCTGCACTTCGGTGCGCATGTGTTCTTGCTGATGCTGCCGCTGGTGCTGCTGCTGGCTGGGTTGCAGTCGTTGGTGGCGGCTTTCGCCAAAAGCTACCGCGAGGCGCAGACCTATCTGTCCCTGCTGATGATCGTGCCGGCGCTGCCCAGCCTGTTGCTGTCGGTACTGCCGATCAAGGCGCAGGGCTGGATGTATGCCGTACCGCTGCTGGGCCAGAACCTTGGCGTGATGCGCCTGCTGCGCGGCGACGGCATTGAGCCGCAGCAGTTGCTGTATTGCGTGGCCGGTACGCTGGCGGCGGCGGCCTTGGTGATCCTGGGCACCGCCCAGTTGTACCGCTCCGAGCGGCTGGCCATTTCCGCCTGAGGTTCGACAGCCGATACCATGGGGTCTTCCGTTTGCGAGGAAGACCCCATGCGTCGCCATCTGCTTGCCCTGAGTCTCGTTGCCGCCCTGGCCGGTTGTAGTTCGTCCCATCAGGAGGCCGCGGCGCCGGCTGGCGAGGCCAAGCCCGCTCCGGCCAGCACGGCTGCCGCGGAACCACCGCCGGCTTCGACCGACGCCGAGATGGCAAAGAAACGCATGGCCGATTACGCCACGGTCAAGCTCACGGCCGACCTGTCGGCATTCGACGCGCAGCAGAAGCAGATGATCGCGTTGCTGATCCAGGCGGCCGACGTCACCAACAGTCTCTATTGGCAGCAGGCGTGGGGTGACAAGGCCGCGCTGATACAGCGCATTCCCGACGAGGACACCCGCCGCTTCGCCGAGATCAATTACGGCCCCTGGGATCGTCTCGATAACGATCAGCCTTTTGTCGCCGGCATTGGTGCGCGTCCGCCGGGTGTGCAGTTCTACCCGGCCGACATGAGCAAGGAAGAATTCGAGAAGGCCGATCTCAAGGACAAGACATCGCTCTATACCGTGCTGCGCCGCGACGCGCAGGGCAAGCTGGTGACGGTGCCGTTCCACGAGGCGTACAAAGCCGATCTGGAAAAGGCCGCGGGCCTGCTGCGCGATGCCGCCAAGCTTTCCGCCGACAAGGACTTCGCGCATTACCTGAAGCTGCGCGCCGATGCCCTGTTGAGCGACGACTACCGTCCCAGCGATTTCGCCTGGATGGCGATGAAGAGCAACCCGGTTGATATCGTCATCGGCCCGATCGAAACCTACGAAGACCAGCTGTTTGGCTACAAGGCCAGCTACGAGAGCTACGTGCTGGTGAAAGATCAGGCCTGGAGCGCCAAGCTGGCGCGCTTCGTGAAGTACCTGCCGGAACTGCAGCGCGAGTTGCCGGTGGGCGCCAAATACAAAGCCGAGAAACCCGGCTCCGATGCGGACCTCAACGCCTACTTCGCCGTGTACTACGCCGGCGACGCCAACGTCGGCGCCAAGACCATCGCCATCAACCTGCCCAATGACGAAGAAGTGCAGCTGAAGAAAGGCACGCGCCGCCTGCAGTTGGAAAACGTCATGCAGGCCAAGTTTGACAAGATCATGCTGCCGATCGCCAAGGAACTGATTGCCGACGACCAGCAATCGCATCTCACCTTCGACGCGTTCTTCGAGAACACCATGTTCCACGAAGTAGCGCACGGCCTGGGCATCAAGCAGACGTTGACCGGCAAGGGCATGGTGCGCGGCGCACTGAAGGATCAGGCATCGAGCTTCGAGGAAGGCAAGGCCGACATCCTCGGCCTGTACATGGTCAGCAAGCTCGCGGAGAAGGGCGAGCTGGACAAGGCGAAGTTGATGGACAACTACGTCACCTTCCTCGCCGGCATCCTGCGTTCGGTGCGCTTCGGCGCCAGCGATGCGCATGCGAAGGCGAACATGGTGCGCTTCAACTTCTTCAAGCAGCAGGGCGCGTTTTCACGCGATGCGGCTACGGGGCGTTATCGCGTTGACTTCGACAAAATGACGGCGGCGATGAATGCGCTGTCGGCGAAGTTGCTGACGATCCAGGGAGATGGCGATTACGACGCGGCGAAGCAGCTCACTGATGGGATGGGGAGTGTGGATGCGGAGTTGGCTGGGGATTTGAAGCGGCTGCAGAGTGCCAGGATCCCGGTTGATATTACGTTTGAGCAGGGGGCGGATGTATTGGGGGTGGCGGGGGCTGGGCAGCATTGAGCTTTTGGGTTTTCTCCCTCTCCCTTCGGGTGAGGGTTCGGTCTTGAACCATTCCTCCCTACTCGTCATCCCTGCGCAGGCAGGGATCCAGTGGCGTTGTCGCTCGGTTGTCGCGTCTGCGTGCGCTGGCTCGCCTGCCGCGGGCTTCCGAACCGCTGCCGCGGTCCGGGTCACTTTCTCTTTGCTGGCCCAAAGAGAAAGTAACCAAAGAGAAATGGCCTGAAGAGCAGGCGGTGTGCTCTGTAGCTGCGCCTTTTCCAGTGTCAGGCGTCGGGACGGTTTTCTTTTCGGCCCGATCCTCTAGTCCCACTGCCGTGCCGAGCTCTTGCTCCCTCCCCTGCTCGCAGGGGAGGGCTGGGGAGGGGTTGGGTGCTTGAGAAAGCCTTGTTGCGAAGCCCTGTAGCTCCTACTTCGGCGCGATATCCCGCAACTTCATATCCAACACTCGCCCATCCCCCAGCGTCAGCTTCAACGGCGTTCCTTCAGGCAGGTTCATGCTCGCCTCGCGTAGTTCTCCAAGGCCGATGCTGCCTGCCGGTTTGCCGTTCACGGCGACGATCGCATCGCCTTTCTTCAGCCCGGCCTGTGCTGCGGGGCTGCCTGGTGTGACCCAGACGATCTGATAGCGATCGGGTTGTTCGGCGTTTTTGTCGGCGCGGAAGCCGGCCAAGGCGTAGTGATGTGTGGTGGTTTTGGCGCGGGGTATCAGCACCATCTGCTGGCGGCGATAGTCGAAGTGGACGTTGTAGCGGGAGAGGATGTCCTGGCCGATGTTGCCGGCTTCGCTGGGGTTGCCGGTGGCGCCAGCGTCGTTGCGGGTGAGCATGGCGACGACGTTGTCGAGTTTCTGCGCGCCCAGCTGCAGCGATTGGGCATGGGCGAAGTGGGCCATGTATAGGCCGCCGACGCCGCCGGTGGGTGAGGGAGTGCCGTTGGCGTAGCGTGCGGCGATGCCGGCGCGTTCGGCCCATTGCGGGAACAGCAGGGTGAGGCCGGAGTTGCCGGTGTCGATGCCGAACACGCCGGGATGTCCATCGAGTTCAGCTTCGACCAGTGGCATGTCGTCGGTGAATCGCAGCGGCACGACGGTGCCCTGGCGTGCGGCGGGTGCCTCGCCTTGATCGTAGGGCTGCAGCACGAGTTGCTGGTGGTCGTAGTCGAAGGTGACGGCGAAGCGCTGGAAGATTTCCAGGCCGAGAATGCCGGCGATCGGTTCGCGTCCGCTGCCGCGCTCGTAGAAGCTGTGGGGGTAGGGCATGACCAGGAAGGTCAGGTCGCGGATATCGGCTGCGCCCATGCCGAGATGATCGACACGCGTATAGGCTGTGCTCATCGAGCCGGGGCCGGAGCCGGTGCTGACGCCCTGGCCCTGGGTATTGAAACCGAGCTTCTTCGCGGCGTCGGTGGTGAGGATGGCGTGGCCCCCGGTGTCGAGGATGAAGGGCAGCGGTCCCTTGCCGTTGATGCTCACGTCGACCAGCAAAAAGCCGCCTTCGAAATGCATCGGCGCCACGGCCTGATGGGCGCCGTTGGCCATGCTCACATCGCGCACTTTGTTGTCAGGGCGCTGCAGTGCGCTGGCCGGTGCAGTGTCCAGCCATTGGTAGCGTTCGATGATGTCGGTGCTGGCGTTGTCTTCGCCGCCCGCCACGGTGGCGGCACTGCTGGTGATGCGGAACGGCAGCTGCACACCATCAACGGGGCGGTAGTCGCTGTAGCGCTGAGTGAAGTTGAGGAAGCTGCTTTGCCAGGTGACGTGATCCAGGCGATGCGTGGTGGGATCGATCCACAAAGTCATGGCGCGGCCGCGCGCCGGCGTGGCTTCGAGGCGCGCATAGGAGCGGCCCTGTTGCTTCGCGTCCGGCAGGCGGCGGTAAGTCACGTTGTCCGGCTTGGGCGAGAGGAAGCCTAGGCGGCGCAGCCAGTTCTCGCTGATGGCGACGGCTATGGCTTCGTCCGAATCGTAGGGATGTACCAGACCCGTGATGTCCTGGTGCCAGCGGCCTTGCGCGTCATAGCCGTCGGCGCTGGCGAACACGCTGTTGCGCGCACGCTCGGCGTAATAGCCGTTGCGGAGGTTAACGCTGAGTTGCCATGGGCCGCTGAGGCCATCGGCTTCTTCCTTGCCTTCGGCGGTCAAGGCACCGTGACGCGCCAGAACGCTGGCGCCATGGGCTTGCTGCAGTTCGCGCAGCAAGGCACCGGCGTCGTCCGCGGCGGCAAAGCCGGGAAGCAGCAGACTGCCGATCAGCAACAGATGGGGAAGGGGGCGAAGCTTGAGCATGCGGGCGGTTCCTTGCGGTAGGCGAGCTCATGCTGCCCGACCCTCGCACCGGCGGTCTAGGACGCCTTTGATGCTTTAGGACGCACGTTGCAGTTTGTGCCGGAAGTCACGTGGCGTTTCGCCGGTCACGCGCTTGAACACGCGCGCGAAGTGACTCTGGTCGGTGAAGCCGGCGGCGACGGCGACATCGGCGATGGATGACGCTTCCTGCGCCAGCGTTTTGCAGGCAAGGCGGATGCGCAGCGCGCGGCGGTAGTCGCCGACCGACATGCCCTGAGCCTGCTGAAAGCGCCGCGCGAGATGCGCGGGATGCACGCCGGCAAGTGCGCCGAGTTCCTGCAGCGAGAGATTCGCCAGTGGATCGTCGTGCAGTCGTTCAAGCACGCGCGTCAGCCATGCGGGTTGCTGCTCGTCCTTGCCGCTGCGACAAGCTAGCGCAATCAATTCGAAGATCGCCGACTGCAAGGCCAGTGGCGCCGCATCATCGGTCGCTGCCAGTTCGCGTTCAATGCGTGCGAGCAGGCGTGGCGCTTCGGGCAGTGTGAGCGCGCGATGGTCGCCGAGCAGGCGCTGCATACCCTCGCTGGCCGCGAATTCATGCGAAGGAAAGATGCTCAGGCAGCGCGCACCCTGCGGCGAAAAGCGATTGGCGTGGCGATGCCCTTCGGGATGTACCAGCAGCAGGCCGGTCGCGCAGTCGGTGTCGCGTCCGCTCGCTTGCTGCACGTAGGCGCCATCCGCGACCAGGCAGAGATACGCCTCGTCATGCTCGTGCAGTGGCAGGTGGCCGTCGCCAGCATAGCGTGTGGTGGACACCAGCATGCCGCCGATCGAGCGGAGCTGTTGCGGCGATCCGTAGTTGGCGCGGCCGAGATGTTGCATGGCTGCAGTTTACGCGGCGCTGGCCGGCTTCCACGTGCCGTAGGTCAGGGATGGCCGAGATGCGCGGTGGCCCAGTCCGCTACCGCCTGCGGATGTTCCAGGTGCAGATGGTGTCCGCCATCCAGATGGCTCACGGCGATATCGTCGACACAGGCGGCGCGCAGCTCCATCGGGTGGCTGGGCAGATACGAGGTTGCCGGTCGTGCCAGTAGCAGCGCGGTCGGCGCGCGGATGCCGCGCAATAACGCATGGATCTGGCTTTCGGCGATGCGCAGTGGGGAGGTGCGGGTCAGGCGCGGGTCGCTGCGCCAGCACCAGCCGTCGGCGACTTCCAGCAAGCCACGCTCCACAATGGGTCGTGCCAGCTCGGCGCGCAGACCGCCGGCGATGGCGCGCGCGGCAATGGCTTGCTCGACATCGCGGAATACGCGCAGCCCCTTGTTGTTGACTGGTGCGGCGATGCCGTCGCGGAAGCGTTGCAGGGTATGCGAGCCATCGTCGCCGAGCGGACCCAGGCCTTCGATCAGCAGCAGTTTCGCGATGCGTTCCGGCGCGGCGGCGGCCAGCATCGCGGCGATGCCGGCGCCGAGCGAATGGCCGAGCAGGTCGAAGCGCTGCAGGCCGAGAGCATCGGCGGCAGCGAGCGCGGCGCGGACGTAATCGACGAAGTGATAATGCGTACCCGGCGGCAGATGATCGGAATGGCCATGGCCGGGCAGTTCCAGCGCGATCACGCGCCAGCGGTTGGCCAGCAGTGGCGCCAACCGTGCATAGCTGCCCGCGTTGTCCAGCCAGCCATGCAGCGCCAGTAGCGGCGGTGCATCGTCCGCGCCCCAGACCTGTGCGCGCAGGGTGAGCTGCGGCAGTTCGATGGAGCGTTCAATGGGGGCACTCATGCGCCGGCTTCCGGCCAGCCCTGCATGTGGCGCAACGCCAGCGCGGCGAGGCTGCTGACTTGGCCGGCGCTGTCGTTGAGCGCCGGGATGTAGCGCAGCTCCTGTCCGCCCGCCTCGATAAAGAAATCGCGGTTCTGCATGGCGATTTCCTCCAGCGTTTCCAGGCAATCGACGGCGAAGCCGGGGCAGGCGACGTCGAGCCGCTTCACACCCTGTGCTGCAAGTTCGCGCACGGTGGCATCGGTATAGGGATGCAGCCAGCGTTCGCGGCCCACACGCGACTGGAAGCTCAGCAGCAATTGCGACTCGTCCAGCCCCAGCCGTTCGCGCAGTCGCCGTGCAGTGGCCTGGCATTGCTGGAAGTAGGGGTCGCCCGCCTGGACATAGCGCTCCGGAATGCCGTGGAAGGACAGCAACAACTTGTCGCCGCGGCCGTTCGCCGCCCACCAGTGCTCGATACTTTGCGCCAGCGCTTCGATATGGCCTGGATTGTCGTGGTAGTCGTTGATGATGCGCAGCTCCGGTGGCCAGCGCAGGGTTTTGAAACTGTCCGCCACGGCATCGATCACCGAGCCGGTGGAGGTGGCGGAATATTGTGGATACAGCGGCAGTACTACTAAGCGACGGACGCCGTCGCGCTGCAGTTGCTCGATCTGGTGTGCCACCGACGGCTCGCCATAGCGCATGGCCAGGGCAACGCGGATCGGGCCGGGTGCGCGCTGGTCCAGTTCCGTCTGCAGGCCTGCGGCCAGTGCTTCGCTGCCGACCCGCAGCGGGGAACCTTGGGGGGTCCAGATGCGTCCATATGCATGCGCCGAACGCGGCGGACGGATACGCAAAATCACCCCGTGCAGGATCAGCTGCCACAGCCAGCGCGGATACTCGATAACCCGCGGATCGCCGAGGAACTCCGCAAGATAGGGACGCAATGCCTTCGCGGTCGGTGCCGCGGGTGTACCGAGGTTGACCAGTAGCACACCGGCCTTAACCGGCTGGTCATCGGAAACGCCGGTCAGGCCGGTATAGTGGCTGCTGCGTGGCATGGCGGCCGTCGTGGCGAGATCAGTCACGAAGTCTGCCACAAGCCATCCGGGGCGCCGCATGACCTGCTGTCGCAGCGTGCCCTTCAACGAATCCGGAGACAGGAACCGCCCATGTTCAAAGCATCGCTGCATCGCCTCTTGCTCGCCGCGCTGGTTCTGCTGCTGCCTGCCATGTCCGCCCACGCCGAAGATCCGCCGCTGGTGCGCGCGCAGAACTCGGTGCGCGTGCTGAAGGAAATCATGGAGGCGCCGGACAAATCGATCCCGGTCGACCTGCTGAAGGAAGCCCACGCGATCGCGGTGATTCCGGACATGATCAAGGCCGGTTTCATCTTTGGCGGCCGCCGTGGTGAAGGCCTGATTTCGGTGAAGGGCCCCGACGGCACCTGGTCCAACCCCAGCTTCGTGACGCTCACCGGTGGCAGCGTCGGCTTCCAGGCCGGCGTCTCGTCGACCGATGTGATCCTGGTGTTCCGTACCCAGCGCGGCGTGGATTCCATCGTCAATGGCAAATTCACCCTGGGCGCTGATGCCGCCGCCGCGGCCGGTCCGGTCGGCCGCACCGCCACGGCATCGACGGACAGCCAGTTCAAGGCCGAGATCTACTCGTACTCGCGCTCGCGCGGCCTGTTCGCTGGCGTGGCGCTGGACGGCTCGGCCCTCCGTATCGATTACGATGCCAACGAGGCGATCTATGGCAAGGGCATTACCCCCCGGCGCATCTTCGAGGGCGGGGTGAGTAATATTCCTGCTCCGGTGGTCGATTTCCGCGACCGCCTGGAGGAGTACACTCAGCGTTGAGTCGGAAAGGCCGGCGCACGGCGTGCGAACGTTTTCCGGTCACTATTCCGCTTTTGAGGCAAGCCCATGAGCATTACCCATCTCATTCTTCTGTTGGTTGTTGTGGTGCTGATCTTCGGTACCAAGAAGCTGCGCAACATCGGTGGCGATCTCGGCGGCGCCGTGCGTGATTTCAAGAAAGGCCTGGATAGCGCTGGCGGCGACGACAAGTCCAAGGACGAGGAGCGCCTGCAGGCCGATCCGCCGGCCTCTGGCAGCAACACCACACAGAAACAGCACGACACCACCGAAACCAAGTAAGCGGCGCGCAGGCGATGATCGAGATCAGCTTCGGCAAGCTGGTATTGCTCGCGCTTATCGCGCTGATCGTGCTCGGCCCGGAGAAACTGCCGGGCGCCGCGCGCACCGCCGGCGCCCTGTTGCGCCGCGTGCGCACTGGCTGGGACAGCGTACGGGCCGAGGTGGAGCGCGAGCTGCAAGTGGAAGAAATCAAGCGGCAGGCGCGCGAAGCGGCTGCGCATGCCGAGGCTGCGCAATCCGAACTGGATGCCACCCTGCGCAAGGTCCGCGAGACCGGCGCCGATGTGATGCAACCCAAGCTCGCCGACAAGCCGGTCGAGACACCGGGCGAAACCACCGCGGCCACGCCCGCCACGCCACCCAGGGAAACACCGCATGGCGGCGCCTGAGCAAGAAGACGCTGACAGCCTGGAGCAGGGCCTGTTCTCGCATCTGATCGAACTACGCTCACGCCTGCTCAAGGCGGTGGTGACCGTAGTGCTGGTACTGCTGGTGCTGGCGCCATTCGCCAATCGTTTGTATACCGAGCTGGCCGCGCCGCTGGTGGCGCGCCTGCCGGAAGGCGCGCACCTGATCGCCACCGAAGTGGCCAGCCCGTTCGTGACGCCGCTGAAGCTGGCGTTCTACGCGGCGCTGTTCATCAGCATGCCGATGATCCTTTATCAGCTGTGGGCCTTCGTCAGCCCCGGCCTGTACAAGCATGAGAAGCGCCTAGCGCGGCCGCTGCTGGGCGCGGCACTGGTGCTGTTCTACACCGGCGCCGCGTTTGCCTACTTTCTGGTGCTGCCGGCGGCGTTCCGTTTCCTCACTGCGGTGACACCGCAGGGTGTGGAGATGATGACCGACATCACGCATTACCTCGACTTCGTGATGCTGATGTTCTTCGCCTTCGGCCTGTGCTTCGAGGTGCCGGTGGCGGTGGTGATCCTCGCCGCGATCGGCGTGGTCAATCTCGAACAGCTGCGCGGCGGTCGCCGCTATGCCATCGTCGGCGCGTTCGCCATTGCGGCTTTCATCACACCGCCGGATATCACTTCGATGGTGATGCTGGCGATTCCGATGTGCTTCCTCTATGAATTGGGTGTGCTGGCGGTGCGCTGGCTGGTGAAGCCGGCACCTGCATCCGCTGCTGATTGAGATCCATGCCAACCCATCCGCGCGCCGCAGAACTGATCGCCACCCTTCAGCTGCAGCCGCACGTGGAGGGTGGGCACTACAGGCGCTTTCATACCGCCGCCGCTCCGGATGGCGTCCGCCCGCCGCTCAGCGCCATCCACTTCCTGCTGGCCGACGGCGAGATCAGCGACTGGCATGTGGTGGATGCGGACGAGGCCTGGCATTACGTGGAGGGGGCACCTGTCGAGCTGCTGGTGTATCACCCGGCCGAAGGTCGCCTGGAGCGCCGCCGTCTAGGATCGCTCGCCGATGGCGGCACACCCGCGCACGTGGTGCCGGCGCATGCATGGCAGGCGGCACGGCCGCTGGGTGACTACACTCTGGTCACCTGCATCGTGGCGCCCGCTTTCGAATTCGCCGGCTTCCGCCTGCTCGACGACAGCGATGCCTTCGCCGCGCGACTGCGCCCGCTGCTCGCCGAAACGTCCATGTAGGAGCGCACCGGGTGCGCTCCTACAGTTCCAGTTGGGCGCCGAACATCATGCTGCGTCCTGGCGCCGGCTCGTAGAAGCGTCCGTTGGATTCGTTGACGATGACCGAGCCGATGACATGGCGGTCGAAAAGATTGTCGACGCGTGCGCTGAGGTGGAGGCGGGTAGCGCCAAGATCGATGCCGTAGCCAAGATCGACACCGGTCAACAGATACCCGGCTGCGCGTGCGCTGTCGCGGTCATCCACAGGAATTGCGCCGACGCCTTGCCATTCCACACCCATGCGCCAGCCCAGCGCGCTGCCGCGCTCGATGCGCAGCGAGCCGTAGTTTTCAGGCACGCCGGGAATGCGCGAGCCGGCGGGTACGGTGACAGTGGGGCTACTGGTGCGGAAGCTGCTGAGAAAGCGCGCCTGCACATGCGTCGCGCCAAGTAGCACCCGCCAGCCATCGCCGAGGTCGCCGCGCAGCGACGCCTCGATACCCTGTCGCCGGCTGCGCCCGATATTGCGATAGCTGGCACGGCCGCCGGTGTTGTCGGCAACGGCCAGTTCGTTGCGGCTATCGGCGCGGAATAGGGCGGTATCGAGTTCCCAGTCACTAGCTGGCTGCCAATTCGCACCGAGCTCGCCTTGCCGGCTGCGCGAAGGACGCAGATTGAGGGCGAGGCCGGCGCCGCCATCGGCGCGATAGCCGAGCTCGGCGAATGTCGGCGTTTCAAAACCTTCGCCGTAGCTGGCGTAGAAACGCAGCTTTTCTCCAGGCCGGTACTGCAGGCCTAGCACGGGCGTGGTGGCGCCGTAGCTTACCTGTCCGCTGTCGTCGGGATTGCCCGGCGCGATGTAGCGATCACGCGAACGGAAATGCACCTCGCTATGCCGCACCCCGGCGAGCAGCGACCACTGCGCAGCGAAGTGCCAGTACAGCTGGGCGTAAGGGTCGAGATTCCACACGCGATCGTCTTCATCGCGACGCAGGCGGCCGGTGACGCCGAGCACATTGCCGGCGAAGTTCTCGTAGCCGCGGCGATGCTGGTCCTGATCGTCGTAACTGAGCCCGAGCACCAGCTCCAACGGACGACCGGCGAAAGTGGCGCGGCGAGTCCAGCGCGTGTCGAGGCCGCCGTAGCGGGTGTCGAGATCGACCACCCCACCGGCGTTGAGTGGGTTGCGCTGCGCGACGACCGGCACAGACAGCATCTGCTGCACGCCGCGCTGGCCGTAGTAGGCCATCACGCGCCACTGCGTCTGCCCATCCGGCGCGAACTCATAGACCGCGCCGCCCTGGGTCTGGTGCACGCTCTTGCGCGTATTGAATTGATCCGCCGCAGCGGGTGCCTGCCGCGGATCGGCCGCGACTTGGGCGCGGGTCAGCCCAAGCGGATCCTGCGCCTGCGGCAGCGCCAGGGTGCTGAATACCAGCGTGAGATGTCCCGCCCTGCCCAGGTCGAAACCAAGCCGCGCGTTGCCGGATTCCCGCTGCGCGCGGCTGTGGTCGCGATAGCCGGCGGTCTGGAAATGCGACAGAGCCAGGTTGTAGTCGAACGGGCCATCCGCACCACGCGTCGACAGGCCAAGCCGCATGCTCGCGTTGCTGCCAGCGAACAGGCCTACCCGCGTCTGCGCCGGGGTACTTCCCTCGGCACTCCATAGCTGCACCACGCCGCCGGAGGCGTTGCCGTACAGCGCGGAGAATGGCCCGCGCAGCACTTCCACCCGTTCCGCCGCGTCCAGGCTGAAATGCGAAAGCTGTCCCTGGCCATCGGGCATGGTGGCGGGAATGCCATCGGCATACAGCCGCACACCGCGCACGCCAAACGTGGAGCGCGCGCCGAAGCCGCGCAACGACAACTGCTCGTCCTGCGCATAGTTCTGCCGGTCGCGGGCCAGTACACCGGGCACGCCGATCAAGGCCTCCGAGAGATTCACGCCCGGCTTGCCGCTATCCGCCGGTGCCACGGTGACCACGCTGAGTGAGGCAGGGAGATCGAACGGGGGGATATCGAGCCGCACGGCGTTGACCTGCACCGCCGGCAGGGTGGTGTCGGCCGCCCAGCCGGAGACGGCGAACAGCATGCATGCCACCGCAATCGTCCCGCCCCTGACCGCGCTCATCCGCCGTCCCATAGATGACTGAGCTTTCGATGGTAGCGGAGACTTTAAAGAAGCTCTTAGGGATAATCGGCCGATGCCAAGACACCAGCATTCCGCCCGTCGTTGCGTCCGCGGCCTGATCGGTGCCGCGATCCTCCTTGTGGGTTTCGCCGCTGTACCCGCCATGGCGCAGGACGCCAAGACCAAAGCGGAACAAGCCGACGCGCAGAAGAAACTCGCCGACGTGCGCAGCAAGATGGAAGCGCTGGCGAAGGAGCAGGCGGAAACCGCCGCCAAGCGCGACAGCGCCAGCGCTGAACTATCCAAGCAGGCCAACGCCGTGGCCGGCGCCGCGCGCGCGGTGCGGCAGACCGATAGCGATCTGACCGCCAAACAGCGTGAGCTGGACAAGCTCCAGCAGCAGCGCGCCGAACTGCAGAAGAATCTGGATGGCCAGCGTGCCGCCATCGCCGACCTGCTGCGCGCCACCTATACCCTGGGTCGTGGCTCGGACCTGCGGCTGCTGCTGGGCGACGAAGATGTGGCACGGGTCGCCCGTGCGCTGGCTTACTCGAAGTACTTCCAGGAAGACCGTGTGCAGCGCGTGCAGAAGCTGATGGGCGATCTGGCCCATCTGCAGGATCTCGAAGCGAAGATCACCACCGAGCAGCAGGCACTGCAGGCGACCAAGACGCAGCGCGAACAACAGACCAAGGCGTTGGAGCAGCAGCGCGCGAGCCAGGCCAAGCTGGTGGCGCAGACTGACGCGCAATACAAGGACCAGGCCGAGCGCCTGGCCGCGCTGAAACAGAACGCGCAATCGCTCAACAGCCTGGTCGACAAGCTGCAGAAGGCCATCGACGAGGCGGCGAAGGCCGCCGCGCGTGCGGCCAAGGCGAATCCGACCGAGCCCACCGCGCCGGCCGGCAAGGGCAGCGCAAATATTCGCGGCAACCTGCCGTGGCCGGCCAATGGCGTAGTCAACACCTACGGCAACGGTGTGCTGATCAAGGCCAACGGCGGCAGCGAGGTGCGCGCCGTGGCGCGCGGCCGCGTGGTCTACGCCGCCTTTCTGCGCGGCTACGGCATGCTGCTGATCCTCAACCACGGCAGCGGCTGGATGAGCATGTACGGCAACAACGAAAGCCTGCTGCACGGCGTGGGCGACCAGGTTGAGGCGGGGCAGTCCGTAGGCACCGCCGCAGCGCCCACGGGCGTCAACACCGGGGTTTACTTCGAGCTGCGCCAGAACAACAAGCCGGTCGACCCGCGCAGCTGGCTCAGCCGCCAACGTTGACGTCACACATCCGGCACCGCAGGCTAAGGACGCTCCGAGCCATTCTACGCAGCCGTCACCGGCTCTGCCCGCCCGCAGATGCGTGGTGCGTTGGCGACGGCAGACTGGCCGTCTTCCTAGTCAGCGCGCCGCGGAGCTGTGGGCGGGCAGAGCCGGCCCTCACAATATTGAATTTGAATGACAGGGTGATGTGTGGGAGGTCCGCAGGGTGTGGCCCACGTCTAGGCAAGGCAGCCAGCCTTGCCGTCGCCGCGCGCCACACCCTGCGGACCTCCCACACATCATGACGGCTGCGTAGAATGGCTCGGAGCGTCCTGTCATTGAATTCCGGCGCTTCATGGCGGTCCAACCGCGGCGCGCCCTTTCGCTTTTCCGGAGTACGTTCATGCGGTTTCCCACCCTGAGTCTGATCGCCCTGTTGCTGGCGGCGCCCATGCTGCAGGCCCAGACGGCCCCCTCCGCCAGTGCGGCCAAGCCCGCCGCGCCGGCCAAAGCCGCATCCAGCGAAGCGCCGGACGCCGTCGATCTCGACGACATCCGCAACTTCAGCCGCGTCTACGAAATGGTGCGCCAGGCCTACGTAGAGAAGGTGGACAACAAGACCCTGATGAAGGCCGCCATCAGCGGCATGCTCACCGGCCTCGATCCGCATAGCGAATACCTCGACAAGGAAGGCCTCGCCGAATTGAGCGAGGACACCACCGGCCAGTACGGTGGCCTCGGCATCGAAGTGCTGCAGGTCGACGGGACCCTGCGCATCATCGCGCCGATTGACGACACTCCGGCTTCGCGTGCCGGCATCAAGCCCGGCGACACCATCATCAAGGTAGACGGCAAGGCGGTGGAGCCGGAGAACATCGACGAGATGTTCAAGAAACTGCGCGGCGATCCAGGCAGCAAGATCGTGCTCACCATCCTGCACGAAAAGAGCGACAAACCGATCGATATGACCCTGGTGCGCGAGCGCATCTCCGTCACCAGCGTGAAAGTACGCGAGCTGGAACCCGGTTACGCCTATATCCGCATCAGTCAGTTCCAGGACGATACCGCGGCTGATCTGGACAAGAAGCTCAGCGAACTGATCAAGAAGAACGGCCCGCAGCGCGGCGCCATCCTCGACCTGCGTTCCAATCCCGGCGGCCTGCTTACCGCCGCCGTCGGTGTGAGCGACGATTTCCTCGACAGCGGCACCATCGTTACCACCAAGGGCCGTTTGCAGGACGCCAACCTCAATTTCTCCGCGCACCCCGGCGACCTGCTCAACGGCGCGCCGATGGTGGTGCTGGCGGACAACGGCACGGCCTCCGCCGCGGAGATCGTCGCCGGTGCGCTGAAAGACAACCACCGTGCGCTGATCGTCGGCCGCCGCACCTTCGGCAAGGGCGTGGTGCAGACGGTGCTGCCGCTGGATGCGGAGCATGCGGTGAAGATCACCACGGCGCGTTATTACACGCCGAGTGGCACGTCGATCCAGGCCGAGGGCATCAAGCCGGATATCGCGCTGGCGGATCTGGCGGTGAACAAGGCCGACACTTCGGCCACCCTGATCGCTTCGGAAGCGGATCTGCGCAATCACCTTGCCAATGAGGATGGTGGCAAGGGGAAGGACATCGATAACGATGGCAGTGCGGAGAATGCGAAGTTGGCCACGCAGGACTATGCGTTGTCGCAGGCGCTTAATGTGTTGAAGGGGTTGGCGCTTAATCGCGGTGGGGTGGTGGCGCCGGGGGCGGCTGGCGCTTCCAAGCACTAAGCTCTTTTCTCCCTCTCCTTCTGGGAGAGGGTTCGGTCTAGAGCCATATCCACCTACCTCGTCATTCCGGCGCAGGCCGGAATCCAGAGTGGTGCGCTTCGGTTGTAGCGTTTGCGTGCCCTGGCTCGCCTGCCGCGGGCTTCCGAACCGCTGCCGCGGCTCGGGTCACTTTCTCTTTGCTGGCCCAAAGAGAAAGTAACCAAAGAGAAATGGCCTGAAGAGCAGGCGGTGCGCTCTGTAGCTGCGCCTTTTCCAGTGTCAGACGTCGGGACAATTTTCCTCAAGGTCCGATCGTCTGCCCTCTGCGACTGGCAACATCTCCCTCTCCCCTCCGGGGGAGAGGGTTGGGGTGAGGGGTGGGTGCTCGGGATCGCGTTGCTACTTTACGGGTTGAGTCGAATGACTCAACTCAACCCGCATTCTGCTTACTGCACCATCGCCGCTTTCGCTTCGCCCATCGGTGCTGTCAGTCCGGCCGCTGTCAATTCGGCTTCCGCGGCTTCCATATCTTTCTGCAGCGCCGGATTGGCAAGGAACGCTGCTGCGAGGGCCTGACCAAACACGCGCCCGGCAAAGATGTCTTGCGGTGTGTGCACGCCGCGCACTACGCGGCGCCAACCCACATCACGTGCGTAGCCAGCGAGGGCGTCGGTGCGTTGTGGCATGAGTTTGCCGAGCAGGACGGCGAAGACGGTGGCGCGGGTGCTGTGGCCGCTGGGATAGCCGTAGCTTTTCTTCTTCAGGTTCTTTTCGTCGCCCTCAGGATCCTTGTGGCAGGAGTCGAGGGGGCAGGGGCGGTCGCGTTGCCAGTGGTTTTTGGCTTCTTTGACAGCCTTGGCGGTTTCTTTCTGCACTTCGGTGAACAGAGCTGCGGTGTGCGGCAGTTTGCTGGCGTCGAAGCCGGGGCCGAGGACGCGGGCGAAGGCGAAGGCGTCGAATTCCTCTTCCTTCTTAGCCAGTGCGGCTTCGTCTTTGCCGCGGGCGGCGGCGTAGGCGCGGTCGGTGACGGCGCGGTCGGCGCGGTCTTCCGGCGAGCCGGGGACGGAGGGCGGGGCGATGATGGTCTGCAGTTCGTGCAGTTTGGCGTCGTCGAGGTAGCGCGGGGTGTCGTCAGCGTGGGCTGCTGCGGAGACGAGCAGGGTCAGGCCGAGCAGGGCGCTTTTGAGGCGCAGGGGCGAGATGTTCATGAGTACGTTCCTGTCGAGATCAGAAGGCCAGGGAGATCGAGCCGAACCAGCTGCGGCCTGGCAGCACGAGGTAGTACGGGGTCGTGCCCTTGATTGCGTCGATCACCTGCTTGTGCTCGTCGAACAGGTTGTCGACCTGCAGGCGGATCTTGTAGCTCTTGATCACCGAGCCGCTGAGGTTCTGGCCGTAGCCAAGGCTGAGCGCGGCCTGCCACCAGCCGGTGCTGTGGCCAGTGGCCTTTACCGACGAGGCAACGTCCGGGCTGAAGTCGCTGTTGTAGACACGCTGGCCGCCGATGTACTTCTCGGTCAGCGAACCGAAGAAACCGTCGATGTCGTAAAGGAAGCCGAAGGCCGCGGTGCCCGACGGCACGGTGGGCATGCGCAGGTTGGAGTTCTTGAACTTGGCGTCGATCAGCGAGCCGTTGGCGTAAAGACTCACGCCCTCGCCCATGTAGTAGGTCGCTTCGGCTTCGGCGCCGCGCATGGTGGCGCCCTTGGCCATCGCGTAGATCGGGTCGTGGGTGACCGGATCGACCGCGGTCAGCGGGAAGTTCTGGTAATCGATGTAGAACACATCGGCGTCGGCGTTGAAGCGGTCGGTCTTGTAGACCGTACCGAACTGGTAGTTCATGGTCTTCTGCGGCGCGACCTTATTCTCGCCCGGATTCGGCACGTAGAACTGGTTGAGGTTGGGCGTGAGGAAACCCTGCGCTGCCTGGCCATACACGCTCCACTCGCTGGTGAGCATGTAGTTGGCAGTGAGCGAGCCGAGCGGCTTGTCCCAGGTCTGCTGATAGTAGAGCGGCAGCTTGGTGGTCTGGTTGATCGGCGCGTCGATATAGCGGGTGGCGCGGTCGTACTTGATGCCCGGCGTCAGGGTGAACTGATCCGTCACGCGCCAGGCGTATTCCGCATATAGCTGCGTGGTGCGCAGGCGGTCGATCATCGTGTACTTGTAAGCGCTGCTGTCCGGCTTGCCCTTCTTCACGTCGTGGATGCCGCCCAGGCCGTAGTCCAGCGCCACGCTGTAGCGGGTGTTGTCGATGTATTCGTACCAGGCGCCCAGGCGCAGCTGGCCGTGTTCGTCGGTGTGCGTGGTTTCCAGCGTGTCGCCCCACGCGCGGTAGTTATTGATCTTGTTGTAGCCGCCCAGGTTGGTCTTGGCGGCGGCGGTGCCGACGTACGGGCTTTCGTGGCTGTCGTTGTTGTAGGCGTAGGTGTAGAGCTTGTTGTCCAGCTGCCAGGTATCGCTCAGCGCGCTGCTGACGCCGATGTATTCCAGGTCGGTCTGCTTGGTCTGGTAGTTGTAGCAATAGCAGTCGGTGCTGGTGCGGTCGCGGTTGAGGCCGAAGTTGCGGCCCAGCGTGTCGATCTGCTGCTGGGTGAGGTCGGTCTTGTCCGGGTTGTTGAAGCGGATGTAGTTGTAGTTGCTGAGGAAGGTAATTTCCGTGCTGCTGCCCACCGGCTGCACATACTTGATGTAGCCGGTCTTGCGGCTCATCGGCGAGTTGGTGCGGAAGGTGTCGGTGTCGTTGTACTGCGCACTGGCGATCAGCTTGCCGCCGCCAAGGCTGTCGATGCGGCCGCTGTTGAGTTCGAGATGGGTCAGCGTGGTGTCGTAGCTGCCGTAGCTCACCGTCGGGATGAACGAGAACTCGTCGCGCGCATCCTTGGAGCGCAGCGCCACGGTGCCGCCGAAGGTAGCCTGGCCGATCTGGCTGGCACCGCCCGGGCCGCGGTCCACCGTCACCTGGCCGATCATCTTGGCCGGGAAGTAGCTGCTGGTGTGGTGGCTGAAGTCGTTGGTATCGCCGAACGGGATGCCGTCGTAAGTGACGTTGTACTGATTGTCGTTGAAGCCGCGGATGGTCATCTGCTTGGCTTCGCCCAGACCGGGGCCGCTGAGGCCGATGGTGGACACGCCCGGCGCGATGCCGGCGATGGCGGCGTAGTCGGCGGTGGGTGCGACGTGGTTGCTGATGTAA
Source organism: Dyella sp. OK004 (assembly GCF_900114495.1). GTDB lineage: Bacteria > Pseudomonadota > Gammaproteobacteria > Xanthomonadales > Rhodanobacteraceae > Dyella_D. Next base: position 317,798 of record NZ_FOZI01000004.1, read on the forward strand.
TCCAGCCCGATCACCGACTGCGGCTGGGTGATGGTCAGGTCGGCCTGGGTCGGCGCCTGGGTGATGGCCGAGGTCGCCGTGTTGGCATGGACTTCCACTTCTTCCAGCTGCTTGGCCGAAGCGGTCGTGGCCGCCGGCGTCACTGGTGTCACCGGCGTGTCAGTGGCGGCAGCGGCACCGGCGATGCAGAAGCTGGCGGCGAACAGCAGCTGCACAGGCAGGCGGCGCAGGCGGATGCCTGCGGCGAGCGCGCTCAGTGCAGGTAGGTCCATCTTGCCGCTGCGGGAGCGGAGCTTGCGGTTCGGATTGGGCATGTCGGGCGCCGGTGTGTTGAGAAGGAGTTAAAGCGCTGCATGCTGGGCGGCTTTCTTGACGGTTCCGTGGCACTTTGATGACGGTGGCAAAGAAACTGGTATGGCCGTATGGCCGCCCAAATGAAATATCGCAGTTTCATGCGAGGCGGCACGTGACACTTAGTAGTTGCTTAGATTGCGCGGATCGGGGCCCGGCTGCGTCGCGGATGGTGCGCGACAACTGGTATGGCCCATCGGGCGATGGTTACAAAAGACACCCATTATTTAGCCGTCCGAATCGCTTTGACGCGGCGCACCAACTGTGTTCTAGTCGAAGCCATACCCACGCATGTGGCAGTGGCGCCTCCGGCTCCGCTGGGCTTGCGTGTCCCGCAAATCCGTCGGCCGGGGAGGCAAGATGGCTCGAGCAGGAACACCGGCGCTGTACGACGCCGCGTTTGAACATGACAGTTGCGGCTTTGGTCTGGTAGCGCAGATCGACGGCCGTCCCAGCAGTTGGGTTGTGGATACCGCCTTCGCGGCACTCGCCAAACTTTCGCACCGCGGCGGCGTGAATGCCGACGGCGTGAGCGGCGACGGCTGCGGCGTACTCATTCACAAACCACAGGCCTGGCTCGCCGCGATGGCGGCCGAGGCCGGACTGTCACTGAGCAAACGTTTTGCGGCGGGTCTGGTGTTTCTCGATCCGGCAGGTGGCGAGCTTGCTGCCGCCACGCTGGAAGCCTTCCTGCGCGAAGAAGGCCTGCATGTGGCGGGCTGGCGCGACGTCATCGTGAATCCCGAAGCCTGCGGCCCGCTGGCCGCCGCCGCGCGTCCGCGCGTGCGCCAAGTGTTCGTGGATGCGGCCGAGGGAAGCAGCGACGACGATTTTGAGCGCGCACTGTTTCGCGCCCGCCGTCGCGCCGAAACCGCGCTGGCCGATGAAGAACATTTCTATGTGGTGACCTTGTCGGCCCAGGTGATCGGCTACAAGGCCATGGCCGCACCGGGGCAGCTGCGCAGCGTCTACCCCGATCTGCAGCATCCGGCGCTGGTGGCGGACGCGGTGGTGTTCCACCAGCGTTTCTCCACCAACACCACGCCGCAGTGGAGGTTGGCCCAACCGTTCCGGCTGCTGGCGCACAACGGCGAGATCAACACCATCCGCGCCAACCGGCGCTGGATGCAGGCGCGCGAAACCATCCTGCGCTCGCCGCTGGTGGAGCTGTCGGATCTTGGGCCGCTGGTGCGCCAGACCGGCTCCGATTCGGAAAGCCTGGACAACGCGCTTGAGGTGCTGACCGCCGGCGGCCTGGATCTGATCGCCGCCATGCGCGTGCTGGTGCCGCCGGCCTTCGCTGCGCGCGAAGGCATCGACGAAGACCTCGCCGCGTTCTATGAGTACTACGCGCTGCACAGCGAACCCTGGGACGGCCCCGCCGGCCTGGTGATGTGCGACGGCCATTACGCCGCGTGCACGCTGGACCGCAACGGCCTGCGTCCGGCGCGCTGGGCGCTGTCGGAAGACAATCACCTGATCGTCGCTTCCGAAGCCGGTCTGTGGGATGTGCCTTCCGCGCGCGTCATCGCCAAGGGGCGTCTGGCCCCGGGCGAGATGATCGCCGTGGACTTCGCCAATCAGCGCCTGCTGCGCGATGCCGACATCGACGACATTAACCGCCGCCGCGCGCCGTATCGCGACTGGCTGCGCGCCGGTGTCAGCTATCTCGAATCCGACCTGATCGATCCCTCGCTGGCGGCCGAGCCGCTGCCGGCCGATCAGCTGCGCTGTTACCAGAAGCTCTATGGCCTCTCGCGCGAAGAGCGCGAGTCGGTGCTGAAGGCGCTGGCCGAGCTGGAGATGGAAGCGACCGGTTCGATGGGCGACGACACACCCATCGCCGCGATGTCGCGCCAGGTGCGTCCACTGTTCGATCGCTTCCGCCAGGCCTTCGCACAGGTTACCAATCCGCCGATTGACCCGTTGCGCGAAAAGTTGGTGATGTCGCTGGTGACGCAGATCGGGGCCGAAGGCAATGTGTTCGACCTGCGCGCGGAGAACGCAAAGCAGATCCTGATCAACTCGCCGATCCTGTCCCAGCGCAAACTGCGTCAGTTGCTGGCGATGCCACAGTTCGTCAGCACGCCGCGCTTCGACCTGATGTATGCGTCGGAGGAAGGGCTGGAAGCGGCGCTGCGCCGGCTGTGCCGCGAGGTGGCGCAGGCCGTGCGCGAAGGTTGCGCGCTGGTATTCCTCAGTGACCGCTATCCCGAACGTGGCCTGCTGCCGATCCATTCGCTGCTGGCTACCGGCGCGGTGCATGCGTTTCTGATCGATGAAGGTCTGCGCTGCCAGTGCAATATCGTGGTGGAGACGGCCACGCCGCGCGATCCGCATCAGTTCGCTTGTCTGATCGGCTTCGGCGCCACCGCGATCTATCCGTGGCTGGCCTACCAAAGCCTGTTCGAGCTGGGTCGCGAAGGGCATATCGCCGACGACCGTTTCGAGATCGGCCGCAGTTACCGGCGCGGCATCCGCAAGGGCCTGCTGAAGATCCTGTCCAAGATGGGTATCTCCACCGTGGCGGGCTATCGCGGTGCACAGTTGTTCGAGATCGTGGGGCTGGCGCCGGACGTGGTGGCGCTGTGCTTCCCCGGCACGCCGTCGCGCATCGGCGGTGCCAGCTTCGCCGAACTGGAGCACGACCAGCGCCTGCTCGCTGCCGAGGCGTGGAACGAGGCGCAGCCGCTGCGTGCGGGTGGCCTCTATAAGTATGTGCACGGCGGCGAGTACCACATGTACAACCCCGACGTGATCGCCAGCCTGCAGAAGGCGGTACGCACCGGCAACGCGTCGGACTATCGCGTCTACGCCGATTTCGTCGACCACCGTCCGCCCTCCGCGCTGCGCGATCTGCTGCAGCCGCGCGAAGCGGAGCAGCCGTTGTCGCTGGATCAGGTGGAATCGGTGGAGAGCATCCTCCGTCGTTTCGATTCCGCCGGCATGTCGCTCGGCGCGCTGTCGCCGGAAGCGCACGAAGCGCTCGCGATCGGCATGAACCGCCTCGGCGCGCGCAGCAATTCGGGTGAGGGCGGCGAAGATCCCGCACGCTATGGCACCGAGAAGACCTCCAAGATCAAGCAGGTCGCCTCTGGCCGCTTCGGCGTCACGCCGGCCTATCTGGTCAATGCCGAAGTGCTGCAGATCAAGATCGCGCAGGGCGCCAAGCCTGGCGAGGGCGGCCAGCTGCCCGGCCACAAGGTGGATGCCACCATTGCGCGGCTGCGTTATGCCAAGCCGGGTATCGGTCTGATTTCGCCACCGCCGCATCACGACATTTATTCCATCGAAGATCTGGCCGAGCTGATCCACGATTTGAAAGAAGTGAATCCGCAGGCGCTGGTGTCGGTGAAGCTGGTGAGCCATGCCGGCGTCGGTACCGTAGCTGCAGGCGTAGTGAAGGCGGGTGCGGATCTGATCACCGTAAGCGGCCACGATGGCGGCACCGGTGCGAGCCCGCTCACCTCGATCAAGTACGCCGGCACACCGTGGGAGCTGGGTCTTGCCGAAACGCAGCAGACGCTGCGCCGCAACGATCTACGCGGACGCGTGCGTCTGCAGACCGACGGCGGCCTGAAGACCGGCCTCGATGTGATCAAGGCCGCCCTGCTCGGCGCCGAGAGTTTCGGTTTCGGCACTGGCCCGATGGTGGCGCTGGGCTGCAAATACCTACGCATCTGTCACCTCAACAACTGCGCCACCGGCGTAGCGACCCAGCATCCGGTGCTGCGCAAAGAGCACTTCATCGGCCTGCCGGAGATGGTGATGCACTACTTCCGCTTCATAGCGGACGACGTGCGCGCGCATCTCGCGCGCCTGGGCGTGCGCAGTCTCGCGGAGATCATCGGCCGCACCGAGCTGCTGGCGCAGGTCGAAGGTTCCACTCCGGTGCAGCACAAGCTGGACCTGCGGCCGCTGATCGACGGTTCCGGCCTGAGTGCGAGTGTGGACTCCGCCTGCACCCTGCCGCGCAACCCGATGCGCGACGATGCGGCGCTGGCGATGCGTATCGAGCGCGATACCCGCGAAGCGGTGGCGACGGGCAGTGGCGGTATCTTCAGCTATCCCATCGTCAATACCGATCGTGCGATCGGCGCGCGTCTTTCCGGTGACGTGGCCCGCCGCCATGGTGATCACGGCATGGATGCAAACCCCATCGTGTTGCGCCTCGAAGGCGCGGCCGGACAGAGCCTGGGTGCGTGGAATGCCGGTGGCGTGCATATCGACCTTACCGGCGAAGCCAACGACGGCGTCGGCAAGGGCATGGCCGGTGGCCGCATCGTGGTGCGTCCGCCGCTGGATTCGCCGTTCGCCACGCAGGATGCCGCGATCATCGGCAACACCTGTCTGTATGGCGCGACCAATGGTGAGTTGTTCGCGGCGGGTCGCGCCGGTGAACGCTTCGCCGTGCGCAACTCTGGCGCGCTGGCAGTGGTGGAAGGCGCAGGCGATCACTGCTGCGAATACATGACGGGCGGCGTGGTCGCGGTACTGGGCAAGGTCGGCCTGAATTTCGGTGCCGGCATGACCGGTGGCTTCGCCTATGTGCTCGATCTCGAGCGCGATTTCGTCGATTGCTACAACCACGAGTTGGTCGACATCCTGCGTATCTCTCCGGAAGGCATGGAGCACTACATGCAGCACCTGCGCGGCCTGGTGGCGCGTCACGTCGAACTCACCGGCAGCGACTGGGGGCGGCAGATCCTGCGCGACTTCCGCGGCCTGCAGTACAAGTTCTGGCTGGTGAAGCCGAAGGCGGCCAGCCTTTCCGCGCTGGCGGAAGAGCTGAGGAGCGCGGCATGAGTGACAAGACCTTCCAGTTCCTCAACGTCCAGCGACAAACCCCGCGCACGGTGCCAGTGGCGATCCGCGTGCTGGGCTATGGCGAGATCGCAGGCGATTTCGGTTCGCCGCAGGCCGGTACCCAGGCGGAGCGTTGCATCGATTGCGGCAACCCGTATTGCGAGCACGCCTGCCCAGTCCACAACTACATCCCCAACTGGCTGAAGCTGGTGCAGGACGGCCGCATCATGGAAGCGGCGACCCTGATGCACGAAACCAATCCGCTGCCGGAAATCTGCGGCCGTGTGTGTCCGCAGGATCGTTTGTGCGAAGGCGCATGCACGCTGGAGCAGACGGCGTTCGGCTCCGTCACCATCGGCAGCATTGAGCGTTGGGTGACGGACGAAGCGCTGCGTCAGGGCTGGCGTCCGGATCTTTCCGCGGTGCGCGAAACCGGCAAGCGGGTGGCGATCATCGGTGCGGGCCCGGCGGGTCTCGCCTGTGCGGATCGTCTGCGTCGCGCTGGCATCGCTGCTGACGTCTACGACCGCCAGGAAGAGATTGGCGGCCTGCTGACCTTTGGCATTCCGCCGTTCAAGCTGGACAAGGGCGTGGTGCGCACGCGCCGCGATGTACTCGAAGGCATGGGCGTGCGTTTCCTGCTCGGTCATGAAGTGGGCCGTGACGTTGAGTTCGGCCAGCTGCTGGACGATTACGACGCTGTCTTCGTGGGCACTGGCGCGTATACCTATGTGGATGCCGAGCTGCCGGGGCGCGAGCTTCATGGCGTGCACGATGCCCTGCCGTTCCTCATCGCAAACACCGAACGTTTGCTGCGCGACGAGCCGGTGCCGCATGCCTTCGACTTTCGCGGCAAGCGCGTGGTGGTGCTCGGCGGTGGCGATACCGGCATGGACTGCAACCGCACAGCCATCCGCCTGGGCGCGACTTCCGTTACCTGCGTGTATCGCCGCGACGAAGCGAACATGCCGGGTTCCGCGCGCGAGGTGAAGTACAGCCGCGAGGAAGGCGTGGAGTTCCTGTTCCAGCGTCAGCCGCTGGAAATTCTCGGCGATGCGGATGGCAAAGTTCGCGCGGTGCGTGTCGTCGAGACTGCATTGGTCGACAGCGGCGATGGCCGTGCGCGCCCGCAGAACGTCGAAGGCACCGAGTACGAGATCGAAGCCGACGTGGTGATCCAATCGTTTGGTTTCCTGCCGAGTCCGCCGGACTGGTTGCGTTCGCACGGCGTGGCGCTGGAGCGGTCTGGCAAAGTCGCCACCGGCGTCAACGGTGCGTTGCCACTGCAGACCAGTCACCCGCGCATCTTCGCGGGTGGCGACAACGTGCGCGGCGCCGACTTGGTGGTGCGCGCGGTGTATGACGGCCGCGAGGCCGCAGGCTCGATCGCCAGCCTTTTGCTGGCGTAATCAAGGCGCCGCCTTTCCACTTGCGGAAGGCGGCGTGCTGCCGATTTCAGGCGCGGCGTGTAAAAAGTACGTAGAGACGCCCTCGGCGTACGTGCCCTTATGACGGTCCTCGTAAAGCGTGGAATGCAGCGCAGCTCTAGTGCTGCCGGCATTTTCTTGCGTCATCAGAGCGTGCGCTGAGAAGCGGTATATCCGCAGGCACAGTGAAAATAGGGCGCATATAACCCGCTTTTTCACGCGTTATTCGCATGCGCAAGTAATCACTGTTTTATTTAGATCGTTATAAAAAGCGCATTTTCACCATGATTATCGATGTCCGCTTTTGCTGCTGGAAGGCCACGGTTGCTCGCCTTCAGACCGGTCGCAAAATGTTTCGATGATCAATGACTTATGACTAAAGTCATGGAACTTGTGAAGCCAACCTTAAAGTGGAAGACTCCACCCCGCCAGCATTCAGCGAGCGCTGTCTATCAGCGCATTCCCCCACGCATCGCTGAGGATTAACTGGCTTATTGCAGGCCCTTTACAAAGAGAGGCTATCCCCATGAAGCGCAACAAGCTTGCCTTGGCTCTGGTCGGATTAATGCTCGCTCCCGCCAGCGCGGTATTCGCTCAAAGCACGGCCCCCGCACAAACGTCCAATCCGCCGCCGCCGGAACAGGCGAAGCAATTGCAGACGATTACGGTGACGGGTTCGGCGATTCCACGTATTGACGTGGAGACGCCTTCACCGGTGACTGTGATTACCGCCACGCAGATCGCGCGCAGCGGTCTCACCACCGTATCGGATGTGGTGCGTTCGATTTCTTCCGACAACAGCGGTTCGATCCCGAATGCCTTCGCCAACGGCTTTGCGGCCGGCTCTTCCGGCGTCGCGCTGCGCGGCCTGACAGTGAACTCCACCCTGGTCCTGGTCGATGGCCATCGCCTCTCCAGCTATCCGGTGGCGGATGACGGCCAGCGTTCGTTCGTCGATCTGAACTCCATTCCGCTGGCTGCGGTGGAACGCATCGAAGTGCTGAAGGACGGCGCTTCGTCGCTGTACGGTGCCGACGCGATTGCCGGTGTGGTCAACATCATCATGCGACCGAGCTTCAAGGGTGTGATGGGCACGGTCGACATCGGTACCTCGCAGCACGGTGGTGGCTTCACGCGTAAAGCCACGTTGCTGGCCGGTGGTGGTGATCTGGATAAGGATCGCTACAACGCCTACATGAGCGTGCAGTACCAGAAAGACAACCCGATCCGGACCAGACAGCGTGGTTTCCCGTTCAATACGGGTGACCTCAGCTCGCTCGGCGGGCCGGGCCTGGGTGGCCCTGCCGCGCGCAACGGTGGCCCAAATGGCGCGGTCAGGCCGGATACCCCCGGTTCGCTATGGCAGCCGCTGATGCCCTGTACCACGGGTCCCCTGATCACCGACGATACTGGCAGCTACTGTCGCTTCGACGGCGTGAACAAGTTCGGCACGTTGCAGCCGGCGATGGAGCAGGGCGGGGTGTCCGGGCGCTTCACCGTCAAGTTGAATGACACCACCAAGGCGTACATGGACGCCAGCTTCATGGAGACGAAGACCTGGGCGCCGGGCGGGCCTAACCGGATCCAGAACGGCACGCCGAACAACACCAACAACATCACGCTGCCGGTAGGCAACCCGTCCAATCCATTCGCGGTGCCGGCGCGCATCAGCTACAACTTCGGTGACATTCCCTCGGGCTTCAACTACAACAATCACGCCGCACGCATCATTGGCGATGTGTCCGGTCAGGTTGCCGACTGGAACTATGATGTCGCCCTGGTGCTCAACCACAGCTGGTTGAACACCACGCAGTACGGCTTCATCAGCTATACCGCATTGCTCGATGCGGTCGCCAAGGGTACGTACAACTTCGCCAACCCGGGCAGCAACTCCTCAGCCATACGCTCAGCCTTGGCCCCGGGCTATAACAAGACCTCGACGTCCGACATGGACACGCTGGACCTGAGCGCCAGCCGCACCCTGTGGGATATGGCCGGTGGCCCGATGGGCGTTGCCATGGGCGCCCAGTTCCGCCACGAAGCGCAGAACGATCCCACGCTCAACCCGAACTTCGAGTTCCAGGGGCTGGGCAACGCGCAGACCAAGGGTAGCCGCCAGGTGAGCGGTGCCTACGTTGAGTTCGACATGCCGCTGCTGCAGCAGTTGGAAGTGGATGCGTCGGGCCGTTTCGACCATTACACCGATGCGGGCAACAACTTCTCGCCCAAGATCGGCTTCAAGTACAAGCCGTTCGACTGGGTCGCGTTGCGCGGCACCTACTCGAAGGGTTTCCGTGCGCCGGCCTTCTCTGAGAATGGGTCGAGCTCCACGCAGGGTTTCGTCACCTATACACCGCCGCCCGCCTTCCAGGCGCTACACGGCGGCAGCCCCTACGTGACCATTCCGTATGCCTTGTCGGAATTCACTACGGCGAACAAGAACATCAAGCCGGAGAAATCCAAGAGCTTCACCTTCGGCTTAGTGTTCCAGCCGACCAGTTGGCTCAATGCTTCGTTCGACTACTACAACATCAAGAAGTCGAACCTGATCGTCCAGGCCGACACGGCGGCGGCGCTGGCCAACTACTACGCGGGTCTGCCGCAGCCTCCGGGCGTGACCGTGACTCCGGATCTGCCCGACCCCGATCATCCGAACGCCCAGCCGCGTCCGTCGGAGCTGATCGGTTCGTACCTCAACGCGCAGCAGTTGAAGACCACGGGCATGGACGTGGACGTGCAGGCGCACTTCGAATTCGCCAACAACCTGCACTACATCACCGAGCTGAGCGGTACCCAGATCTTCCAGTGGGCACTGACCTTGCCCGACGGCACGAAGCAGACCTATGTGGGTACCCAGGGACCGTACAACCTGTCCTCGGGTGCCGGTACGCCGCGTAGCCGCGCCTCATGGGCGAATACGGTGGAATATGGTCCGCTCACCGTCACTGGCACGCTGTACTACACCAGCGGCTATCGCGAAATCGCCTCGGACGTGGGCATCAATGGCATGTTCGATGGCGACTGTCTGACCACCACACCTGCCGGTACCAACTTCCCGGCAAGTTGTAAGATCCACGCGTTCTACGACTTCGACCTGACCGGCAGCTACATGATCAACGACAACTTCACCATTACGGCGTCGGTCATGAATCTGTTCGACCGCAAGGCGCCGTTTGACCCGGCGAACTACGCGGGTGCCGGTGCGAACTACAACCCGACCTGGTCGCAGGCCGGCGTGGTGGGTCGCTTTTACAACCTGGGTGTGAAGATGAAGTTCTGAGCCTGACGTTCCATCGCCCGCTGCAGGTGTCGCAGCGGATGACAGGCTGAAGCCAAGCAAGTACTGCACGGAACGGCGCGCCGAGTGATCGGCGCGCCGTTTTGTGTTGGATGCCTCTCCCATCGAGAAGGCTGTGCTGAATTACTTGTAGTGCGGCCTCTTTGTCGCCATCGTTGTGGCTCCACCACCGGCTTGCCGGTTCTTTGGATGAGCTTCAGGGGAAACCGCATGCGCATGGGCCTGGCCGCCAACTATCTTCACCACAGCCACGATGAGGCAGCGCTGTTCCGCTGGCTGCGCGCGTGTGGGCAGGGCATCCGCGAACTCGGCATCAGCCTGCATGCGGTGGGTCGCACCTACGACGCGATTGCCAGCACCGACCTGCTCGCCGGCTATGCCGGCTTGGTGCGCTATCCCTACGGGCGCGAGGGTGGCCTGATGAAACTGGTGGCGGAAGTGGTGGGCCTGCCGGAGTCCGGTCGCGTGCTGGATGGCGCGATCTATCTGATCAACCCGGTCAACCCGTCCTCGATATTTCCCGAGGCGGTGGCGCTCAAGCGCCAGTGCGTGATCCATCAGAAGCCATTTATTTCCACAGTGGCGTCTGCCTGCGATTGGGTGGAGCTGGAGCGCATCCGCGCTGGCTTCGCACCCGATCCAAACGCCGACGGTTTTCACGCGCTGGAGGCACAGACGCTGGCGCTGATCGCGCATGATGCGATGAAGCCGCAGATGCTGACTTACGCGGCGGAGCATTTCGATCTGCTCTCGCGTTTCGCGCATCGCGTCGCCACCGGTACCACCGGCCAGCGCTTGAACGAGCTGGCCTGGAGCCGCGGCTGGCCGGCGGAACGGAACTGGGTGCATCGCTACCAGAGCGGTCCGATGGGTGGTGATGCGCAGATCGCAGACCTGGTGCTGGAGCGGCGTTGCCAGCGTGTGCTGTTCTTTGAAGACTCGCATGTGGCGCGCCAGCACGAGGCGGATATCCAGCTGTTGGAACGCGCTGTCACCACCGTGACCGACGACGCGGTGTGCATCACCAGTCCGGTGGTGGCGAAACGCTGGGCGGAGGCGGCCATCCGGCGCGCAGCGAGCCGGCCATGTTGAGCGGGAGTCACACATGTGCCTGATCGGCTTTGCCTGGCAGGCGCATCCACGCTGGCGTTTGGTGCTGGCCGGCAATCGCGATGAATTCCATGCGCGGCCAAGTGCGCCGCTGGCACGCTGGAACGACGCGCCCCTGATCGGTGGGCGCGATCTGGAAGCCGGTGGTACCTGGCTTGGCGCGACCGACGACGGGCGCTGCTGCGTGGTGACCAACGTGCGCGATCCGCGGGATCCACAGCAGGGTGTGTCGCGAGGACTATTGGCCACCGACTATCTGCGTGGCGAGGCCGGCGCTTCAATGCACGCAACGTCGCTGCTGCAAACAGCCGCGGACTACCGGCCGTTCAACCTGTTGACCTTCGATGCAAGCGACGCGTTCTATCTCGGCAACCGTCCGGCGCCGAAAGCGCAGCTCGTCACGCCGGGCGTGCACGGATTGTCCAACGCCGACTTCAATACGCCCTGGCCGAAAACGCACGCCTTGATCGGGCAGTTGCAGGCGTGGCTGACGTCGACGCCGGACGATGGCGATTTCGCAGCGCTGTTCACGGCGCTGGCAGACGAGCATCGTGCGCCGGATGAAACGCTGCCGGATACCGGCGTGGGTCTGGAGCGCGAACGCTGGTTGTCGTCGGCGTTTATCCGCGGCGAACACTACGGCACACGGGCAAGCACGGTAGTGGCGATCGGCCATGATGGCCGGGGCGTGATGATCGAGCGGCGCTTTGGGCCGAATGGACGGGTTGAGGGGGAGACGGCGTTGAGTTTTGGAGTGGCCTAGATCGCATTGTCGCGGCGGGCGTCATTCCTTCTCCCGGAGGGAAAGGGTTAAAGCTCAGACGTCCGGGAAGCTTCCGTCGACGTAATACCAGCGTCCTGCTTCGCGCGCAAAGCGGCTGATTTCATGCATGCGCTGCGCCTTGCCGCCGCCATAGCGCAGGCGCGCCACGAACTCCACCACCGCATGATCGCCATCGCTCTCATGACGTTGCACCGTCAGGCCCAGCCAGGTGGGTGCGGGCTGCTGGGAGCCGAGCTTCAGCGTGGTGGGCCGGGTGCTGGCGTGCCAGGTGGCCAGCAGATAGTCCTCACGCTTGAGCACATACGCGCTGTAGCGCGAACGCATCAACTGCTCTGCGGTTGCCGCCAGCGCACCCTCGTGTAGTGGCCCGCAGCAGCGCGCATAGCCTTCGGCGTTGCCGCAGGGGCAGGGGGTGAGCGTGTCGATCGCTTGCATCAGCGGCAGAGTGGGCGCAGGGCGAGAGAGGTCCTCGCCATCATGCCACCGCTACGCAGGCTTGGCACCCAATGTCAGCCGCGCTGCCAGATCCGGCAGCGATTGTGGGCCGGCATGGCGATGTCGGCGATCAGATTGAAACCGGACTTCGCAGCCAAGGCGTCAACCGCCGCCGCGTCGCGGATGCTCATGTGTGCGCCGCGAGCCTTCAACGATTGATCGAAAGCGGCATTGCTGTCGCTGGTATAGCGGCCGTCAATATTGAAGGGCCCATAGATCGCCAGCCGCGCATCCTCGGTGGTGATCTGCGGCAAATGCGCGAACAGCGCCTCCACTTCGTCCCAGGCCATGATGTGCAGCGTGTTGGCGCTGAACACGGCGTCGTAGCGCTGCGCGGGCCAATGGCTGCCGACATCGAGCTCAAGTGGCTCTGGCGTGTTGGGCAGCGCCGCTTCTTCCAGCCACATTCGAATGCCGGGGAGATGCTCGGCGCGATCGGAACACTGCCAGCTCAGCTGCGGCATCGCTCCGGCAAAGTACACCGCATGCTGTCCCGTGCCGCTGCCGATCTCCAGCACCCGCTGCCGGTCGGCGAATTGCTGGCGAAGCACCGTAAGAATGGGGTCGCGATTGCGTTCGCAGGCCGGAGCGAATGGTTTCACCACGCCGCTCAGGCAGGTTTGCCGCGCAGTACGCGGGCCGGCAGCATCAGCAGGGCGCCCAGGAACGAGAACACAGCGGTAACCGTGATGCCGACCAGCCGCAGCGGCAGCGAGATCAGCCACACGATCGGGTAGAGCACCAGTGCCAGCAATGCCAGCGGCCAACAGAACACCAGTAGCAACAGCCAAAGCAGAAAGGCGGCCATGAGAGGTCCTCCCGGGTCAGATGCCGGCGACTTTAGCGCGCGCCGGCGTCGTGCTGTAGATGACTCCCGTCACCCCATTGGTTTCACGCCGATCAGCCAGGCATGCAGCGCGAAGGCGAACACCGCCCAACCCACCAGGCCGGCCAGCACCGTGATGGCGTCGCCACGCACCGTGCCCGCTGGATAAACCGTGCCGGCCAGGCGATCACGCCGGCGCGAGACCACGAAATCCAGCACCGCCCACAGCAGGAAGGCGCCGAACAGCACCACGTCATGCAGCATGCCGGTCGCCAGTAAGTGGCCGAACGCCCAGGTTTTGACGCCGGCCAGCATCGGATGACCCAGGCGAGCCTTGAAATGGTTGTTCGGCACGTACGCGGCGGCGATCAGGATGAACGCGATCAGGGTGAACAGTGCATTCAAATGCCGCAGCCACATCGGCGGCACGTACAGCAGCACCGGTTGCAGGCGCGCCTGCCCGAAGCCGTAGATCAGCAGCACGAAACCGATGATGGAGATGACGGAGTAGAGGCCCCTCCACTTCTTCTCACCAAGCCGGGCGAACTGCTGATCGCGCCAGTCGTTGGCAAAGATGCGGATGGAATGCACACCGAGAAACAGCACCAAGCCTAGGATCAGCAGCCACATGACGGATTGCCTCCGGAGTAGGTGGACGGAGTATAGGCGGCCTAGCTGGGGGTGTGATGTCAGTCGAGGGAAATTACGATCCGCTGCGCAGTTCGACGGACACGGCGAGTACGACGGTGCCGTCTCTCAGCTCAAGCTTCGTGCCCGGTCGAGGCGACAACAGGGCATCGCCAGCCTGCAGCACACCATGGGTGGTTTCTGCTTCGCCACGAGCGCAGTAGATCAATACGACATCGTCGCCTGGCATCTCATGTGCGGGAGCAAGCCACGTATCGATCCGGCCCACCGCCTGTCCGCGCCGCAGCATCAGATTGAAGTCGCGCGTGGCACCGTCGATCAGCGACACCGTAACAGAGGCTTCACCCGGAAACGCAAACGGCACATAGGGGCGATCCAGCTGATGCTTATGTGCCCCGTTGAGCGTCATGCTGAAACCCGCGCCGTCGAGCAAGGCGATGTGCCGGTCGACGCCGGGAAAGACGGAGAACGGCGCGGCGCTATCCACTTCGGCCACGCTGATGCGCCACAGGAAGCTCGCCATGTCCGCACCCGGCGGAAATGCCGCGATCTCCCGCGTGCGGCCCATGCCGTTCTTCCACGGCTGCGGCGGGCAATCTGCTGCGCGGATGATGCGCGGACTCATGCGGCGCGTTCGATCACGCGCGTGAACGGCGGCAGGGCATTGAGCATGCGTTCGCCATAGCGCTTGAGCACCACGCGGCGATCCAGCAGCACGATGCGGCCGTGGTCGGTTTCGGTGCGGATCAGGCGGCCACAATACTGCGTGAGCAGGCGCGTCGCTTCAGGCACGGTGACTTCGATAAATGGATTGCGGCCACGCGATTCCAGCCATTCCGCATAGGTGGCGCCGACCGGATCGGTGGGCACGGCGAACGGCAGCTGGGTGATTACCACCGTCTCGCACAACTTGCCGGGCAGGTCGAGACCTTCACCGAACGAAGCGAGACCAAACAGCGTGCTGCCTTTGCCCGCTTCGATATCAGCGATGTGCTCGTTGACCAGCTGCGCCTTGCCCAACGAGCCTTGTGCGCGCACCTTGCGCACGTACTCGATCGGCAGTTTCTGCAGCACACGATCCAGTTTGGCGCGCGAGGTAAACAACACCAGGTTGCCGGCATCCCAGTCGAGGTTGGCGGCCAGCCAGTCGGTGATTTCCTGTGCATGTGCTTCGCGCGCATCGGGCAGCGCGTTCAACGCAGGGACTTCCAATCGCGCTTGTACGGCGAGGTTGAAAGGCGAGGGCAGACTCAGCGTCACGGCTTCGTCGGGCAGGCCGACCGCATCGGCGAAACCGCGGAAATTGCCGCCCGCGCTGAGCGTGGCCGAGGTCATCACCACCGCGCTCGCATTGCCCCACAGCACGCTGCGCAGCAGCGCGCCGGCGGAAACCGACGAGGCATGACAAACCAGCTGTTGATCCGCGGTGAGCGTGACCCAGCGCGCCAGCGGCGGCGCGCCGTCGCGATCCTCGCTGGACCACGCGCGCCAGGTGCGCAGCTGGCGGTCGATGCGTTCCAGCGCCATGCCGAGTTCGCGCGAAAGCGCTTCGTTGGTGGGACCGCCTTCGGTCATTTCCAGCACGGCGCGACGCACGGCACCGATCCAGCGCTCCATCTCGCCGGTGAACACGTAGAGCGCGCGCGCATGCTCCACCCACGATTCCGGTAGCTGGCCGAGCGAGCCGCGGTACATCGGCTCGTCGTCGTCAGGCGAAGGCAGCCAGGCGAGGCGGATGTCTTTCTCCAATTCCTCGAGCGCGTCGCTCAATTCCTGCAGCTTCTGGTCGCCGGCGTCCAACGTGAGTTTGCCGATCACTTCCTTGTCGGTGAGCGAATACGCCGCATGAATCTGCCGGCCGAGCCGGCTGAGCTGGCGCACCGCCACATTCATATGCACGTCGGCGGCGCCGCGATCGATGGCCTTGGACGGTACGTGATGGCCCTCGTCGAAGATGTAGAGCACTTCGTCCGGCTTAGGCAGAATCACGCCGCCGAAACCATCTTCCTCGCGCGGCATGGTGAGGTCGGCCAGCACCAGATCCTGGTTGGCCACGATGATCTCCGCGTCGCCCACCGCGCGGCGCGCGGCAAAGAACGGGCAGGCCATGAACTGGCCGCATTTGCGCCCAGTGCAACCACCCGCGCTGGTGGTGATCATCGCGCGCAGCATGTCGCCGGGCGTTTCGGGCGCGTTGTCGATGTCGCCATCCCACTCGGCGCGATCAAACGCACCGGCGAGCTTGGACAGCACCTGCTTGTCGCGCTCCGCCGGCGGCTTGGACCACAGGGCCAGATCGGCATCGAAGCCGAGGCCCATCTGCCCGGAGTCCTGCACGCTGTTGCGCGCCATCGCCAGGTTGCGCGGGCACAGATAGCGGCCGCGGCCTTTGGCCAGCGCCACCTTCGCCTCGCGCCCGTTGAGCTTGAGATAGAGCGGGATGTCGCGCTGTACCAGCTGCTCCTGCAGCGCCACCGTTGCCGTGGCGATCAGCAGTTTTTTCTTCTGCGCGCGCGCCACTTCCACGCCCGCGATGAGATAGGCCATCGATTTGCCGGTGCCGGTGGGCGCTTCGATCACCGCCGCGCCACCTTCCTGCGCCAGGGCCTTGGCGACTTCCGCGATCATCTTTCCCTGCGACGCGCGCGCGCGAAAGCCGGGCAGGCCTTCCTTCAGGCGCGCATAAGCGGCGCGGATCGATTCCTTGGTGTCGTCGGTAAGCATCGGGCCGGCGGGGAGCGTATCGGAGGGGCGCCCGGTCGCCTGAAGGGCGGGGCGCGGTCCGGCCATTGTAAGCGGCCGGGCGGCATCGCGCCCGGTCGGCGGGAAAACCCAGGCCTGATCAGCCTTCCGCGGCGATCTTGCGCAGGGTCTGCTCGAATACTTCCGGCGGCTGGCCGCCCTGGATCAGGTAACGGTCGTTGATGATGACCGACGGCACGGCGCTGATGCCCTGTGCCTGGAAGAAGCGCTCCTGCTCGCGCACCTCGTCCGCGAAACGGCCTTCCGCCAATACCGCCAGTGCTTCGTGGCGATCGAGTCCAACCTGTTCGGACACGTCGGCCAGTACTTGATGGTCGCTCACATTCTTTCCATCGGTGAAATACGCACCCAGCAGCGCATGCTTCAGCGCCGCCTGCTTGCCCTGCAGCTCCGCCCAGTGCAGCAACCGGTGCGCATCGAAGGTGTTGTAGATGCGGTCGCGCTTGTCCATGTTGAAAGTGAAGCCCACGGCTTCGCCGCGCTGGCGGATCGCTTCGCGGTTCTGCGCCATCTGTTCCGGCGTGCTGCCGTACTTGTGCGCCAGATGCTCGGCAACACTCTCGCCTTCCGGTGCCATCTTTGGGTTCAGTTCGAATGGCTGGAAATGCATCTCGACAGCCACGTTGCCATCGAGCTGGCGCAGCGCCTGCTCCAGCGAGTTAAGGCCCACGGCGCACCAGGGGCAGACGACGTCGGAGACGAAGTCGATTTTGAGTTGCTTGGAGGTCATGTTGATATCTGCCTTGCCAGAGTCGATTGCCCTCAAATGGGGATTGAATATCCGGACGCAAGCACAAAAAGGGGCCGGCAATGCCGGCCCCGGTGAGGCTTGAAGTCAGCCAAAGCGTTAGAACTTGTAGTTGAAACCTGCGTAGTAGCTGCGACCGAGCGCATCGTAGAGCGCCGAGCCGAAGCCGGTGCCGAACAAGTTCACTGGCGGGTCGCGATCGAAGACGTTGGTGATGCCGGCATAAATCTGCCAGCCGCTGTTCTTGATCGAATAGCTGGCGCGTACGTCGTTGAAGAAGCCGGCACCGGCCCGGATCGGTGTGATCTGCATCGGATTGGATTCATAGCTTTCGTTGCCGACCCGGAGCATGCGCGAGAAGTAGCGGCTGTTCCAGTTGAACGCCCAATTGTTCAGCGTATAGGTCGCACCAAGGGTCGCTTTCCACTTAGGAAAGCCCAGCGTTCCATTGTTCTGATAGCCGACCTCCGGATTGTCCTGGAAAGGACGGTCAACATAGGAGATGACTTTGGTGGCGTTGATATTCCAACGCATCTTGCCGGCGCCCAATGCGTGCGAGTAATAGGCGCCGATGTCGATGCCCGAAGTGCTCAGCGCCGAGATGTTCTGCGCGACGGAGCGGATGAACACGATCTCATTGGTCTCGGGATCGCGCATGGCATTCTGGCAATACACGTTATTGATGCCGCCCGGTGAGTCCACGCACTGATTGGCAATATCTCCACCACCAGGTGAGCTGATGGCGTTGGTCAACCTGATGTTCCAGTAGTCCAAGGTCAGGCCGAAGTCCCTCAGGAACTGTGGAGTGATCACCATGCCGGCGGTCCAGGTCCGGCCTGTCTCCGGTTGCAGGTGAGGATTGCTGCCAGAGATGCCTTCGATCGTGGCTTTGCTGGTGGAGGTCCATCCCTGTGGAACGCCCAGGGCAAGGCAGTTGGCCTGACGTACCGCAGGGTTCGGCCCATTCTTGATCTGATTGGCCGAACATGGATCGGTTACCGAAAAGTAGTTCTGCGTCTGTCCGCTGTACAACTCATCGATATTCGGCGCCCTTACGGCGCTGGAAAGCGTTCCGCGCAGACGGATGTTGTCATCGATGGCCCAATCCAGACCCCAGCGCCACGCCTTGGTATGGCCGATAGTGCTGTAGTCGGAAAAGCGGACGGCAGCATCGATCGACAAGTTCTTGGCAAAAGGGCGGTTGGCGAGCAGCGGTACGCCGGTTTCGATGTAGCCCTCCTTCACGTCATAGGCACCACCCGACGGGGGAATGGCATTGAGGAAAGTCAGGCCCGCGACATCCAGCGGGTCGGTATCCTGGCGACTGGTTTCGCGGCGGAACTCGGCGCCCACGGCGAGACTCACGGCACCGGCATCGCCGGGCATCTGGAACAGGTTGTTGTTGGTGATGCTGCTGCCACCAACGAACTGAGTCAGTCGGGACTTGGTGGTCGTGGCGGCATTGAACCACTGCGCGGCGGCAGGGTTGATGGCGCCGTCGCCAAAGATGCTGGTAGGGATGCAGCCGCCAAGCGCAATCGGATTAAGTACAAAGCCATGGCTCGGGTCGGCATTGGGATTGGGCGCGCCAGGATCGATCGATGAGCGACAGACGATATTGCCGGTTGCCGGATCGCGCACGGCATCAACCGATGCCGCGAAACGGTCATTGATGCGGTTGTTGAGGTTATGCCGGGTTTCATCCGTCACACCATAATTCAGTGAGGCGTCGTATTCCCAGTCATTCGCGATCACGCCATTCGTGCCGAAGACTGCGCGAGTGGTGTTGCGCTTGGTGTCTTCGCCGCGACGACCAGCATCAACGTCATTGCGAGTGACATAGATACTGTCCAGCCCGTTCTGGTCCATAAGCTCTGCCAGACTGGGTGAGATGTAGGCATTGTCGCGAGTAATCGTGTAGGTGCCGAAGGCCGGCGAACGGAAATCCTTGACGTCGACATGCGTGTAGTTCCCTTCGAAATAAAGCCGATGCTCGGGCGTGATGTCGAAGGTGGCAACGCTGCTCAGCGAAGTGCGGCCGTAACGAGGTTGGAGCTCCTGCGTCTGGTTCGCGTCCAGGCGATCGCAATCGGAGCAACGTCCGGCGTCATCATAGATGCCGTCGAAGCGCTGCGGGCGCACGCTGCCATCCTGATTGAATACGTAGCGCTTACTGATGTCAGTCAACTTGCCCAGCGAGAACGTGCCGCCATTGGTGTAGAAGTAGCTGCCGGCGTTGTTGAACAATACCGTGTCCGTTGGCCCGTTCGGTGTTTTGATGGAGCTGTAGGACTTGTGGCCAAAGCGATCGCGAAATTCAAGCGATCCCTGGTTGCTGTGTTCCACCGATACCGCAATATTGCCGCGGTTCTGCGCGAAGTTCGTGCCACCTGTCAGTGTGATGAGCTTCTGATCGAAGCCGCCATGCTCGGACGTACCGTATTGCACATTCAGCTTCGCGCCTTGATAGTTTTTCTTGAGGATGAAGTTGACCGCGCCGGTTACCGCATCGGCGCCATACACCGCTGATGCGCCACCGGTGATGATTTCGACCCGTTCTATCCATTCCACCGGAATCATGTTGATGTCAACGGCGGTGCTGCCGGCGCTTGCGCCTACAAAACGCCGTCCATTGACCAGCACCAAGGTACGCTCCGGGCCTAGGTTGCGTAGATCGAGCTGCTGCACCCCGGCCGTCCCAATGTACTGCGATGAATTGCCCATGGTGAAGGTAGTGGCCAATTGCGGGAGTGTCGTCAGCAAGTCGCCAACGTTGACCGCGCCGGTGGCTCTGATGTCGTCGGCTGTGAGCACATTGACCGGCGTGGGCGAGATGACGTTGGGATTAGAAATGCGCGTGCCGGTGACAGTGATTGAGCTCAGGTTGGTGGCCTTGCTTTCGTCGGCTCCTGTCTTCTGATCTTGAGCGAGGGCTGGTGTGGTGCCGAGCGCCGCAAAGCAGGCGAGTGAAAGCAAGTTGCGCGCGCGTGCGCCAGATCCATTGGTCTTCATGTTTCTCCCCAAAGAGAAGTGACTTGGTTGGTGCGATGTCGTCCATCGCTCTGAGACTTCGACACTGTTGGCTTATGAATCGCGGCGTCGCGACAGCCGTGTCCTCTGACGAAACTTTTGCGAATCGCCATCACGTAAATAGTTGGGGTGCTCGTGCTCGAGCAATCAGACCGGTCTTAAAGCAATCGGCGATGATGAGAAATCGCGCTGGGCCGGCTTTCAACGCAAACGCGTTGCGCGTGTTGCGTAGGTGGTATCCGGTAGATGGTGTAGCGAACTTGTAGGGGAGGTATGGGGCGGACATCGGCTGGACGGATCCAGCCGATGCGCATGCTTAGTCGAAGGTGCTCAAGCCTTCCCTATATAATCCACCTTCCCCAACTCCGTGCCCGACATGCGCAGGATGTTGTAGGCGGTGGTGCAGTGGAAGAACAGGTTGGGCAGCACGAAGTGCAGCAGGTACGCCTGGCCTTCGAAGCTTTGCTCGCCATTGCGCGTCTTGATCGTGACGGTACGCCCTTCGCTGCCGTCGATCTGCTCGGACTTGAAACTCTTGATGTAATCGACGGCGCGCTCGATGCGGGCGTGAAGCTGCTCGAAGCTGGTTTCAGTGTCTTCGAACTTCAACGGCTCCACGCCGGCGAGGCGGGCGGTGCCGTTCTTGGTCAGGTCGGTGGCGATCTGCACCTGCCGCACCAGCGGCAGCATGTCGGGGATCAGTCGCGTCTGCAGCAACACTTCGGACGCGACATCTTTGGCCTTCGCATGCGCTTCGCCTTTCTTCAGCACATGGCTGAGGTTGCTGAGTGCGCGCAGAAATACAGGGACAGACGCCTGGTACATGGAAAGGGTCATGGGGATGGCTCCGTGGGATTAACCGGTGTGGGATCGACAGGACGGGTGACGGCGATCGGTGAGAGATCACCGGGAACAGTGGCCGCACACGGCGCGGGTTCCTCGCCGTGATGCGTAGCGGGGTCGGTGATGTGGCGGGTAATGCGCGCGGCAATCACGGTGCCGATCAGCAACAGCACGGCGGACACCACAAAGGCGAGGCCAGGCAGGTGGATCGGTGACTGTGGCGAGATCGAGAACGCAAAGATCTGCGCGAACAGATACGGCCCGAAGATGCCCGCGAAGCTACCCAGGCTGGCGATGGCGCCTTGCAGTCGGCCTTGCTCAGTGGGGTCGACCTGGTGCGTCATGATTGACTGGATGGGTGGCCCGGACAAACCCCACAGCGCCATCAGCGGAATGCCGAGCAGGAACACCCAGCCGGTGTCCGCCAGGCCCATCAATAAGAAAGCACCGATGCCGCACAGCATGCCGGCGATCAATACCCGCCGCTCGCCATAGCGCGGCGTGAGCCGGCCGGTGAGGAAGGCCTGCACCGAGCCGTCGCAGGCGCCGACCAGCATCAACACGAAGCCCACGGCTTGCGGTCCCCAGCTGTAGCGGTAATCGGCGTACAGCACGAACGTCGTCTGCAGCACGTAATGCGCGAGGTAGACCAAGAACATCACGACGGCCAGGCCCAACACTTGCGGGTAGCGGCGCAGCAGTTTGAGTGCACCCAGCGGATGCGCGCTGTGCAATTCGAAGCGTGGTGTGCGGCGCTCCTTCGGCAGCGACTCCGGCAACACGAGCAGGCCGTACAGGAAATTGCATAACGCCAGTCCCGCCGCGACCCAGAACGGCAGACGCAGCGAGATGTCGCCAAGGAAACCGCCCAACCCTGGGCCGATGATGAAGCCCAGGCCGAACGCGCCGCCCAGCATGCCGAAGGCTGCGGCGCGTTTTTCCTTCGGCGTGATGTCGGCGATATACGCGTTGGCGGTAGTGAAGCTGGCTGCCGTCATGCCCAGCACGATGCGCGCGACAAACAACAGCCATAGCGTCGGTGCCAGCGCCAGCACCATGAAATCGACCGCCAGGCCGAGGTTGGAAATCAGGATCACCGGCCGCCGCCCGAAACGATCCGACAGTGCGCCCTGCACCGGCGAGAAAGCGAACTGCACGATGGCGAACACCGTACTGAAGATGCCCACCCACCACGCCGCATTGGCGATGCCGCCGCCGGCCAGCTGCTCGATCAGATGTGGCAGCACCGGAATGACGATGCCGAACGCCAGCATATCGAGCAGCACGGTGACGAAGATGAAGGCGACCGCCGCGCGGCGGCGCGGTTCGGAGACATGCGTAACGGGCTGGTCCATGTGGGGAGCGGAGCCGGGGATGGGAAGAGCAGACGATAGCGCAACCCGTGTATCGGGATAGCGACAGCCGTTGCCGCAGCGCATCACGTGTAGGAGCGCACCCTGTGCGCGACAAACCGGCAGGACTGCCGGTTTGTCGCGCACAGGGTGCGCTCCTACACGGGGAGGCTCAGCCTTGCGGCGGCGCCGTCAGCTCTTTGGCGTTGAGAAAGCCGTCATGGTTGCGGTCCAGTTTGTGGAACTGGCGCCGCAGGTTGTCCTGGTAGTGCTGCAAGGTAACGGGCTTGCCGCGGCCGCCGGGCAGTTCGTCCGCTTCCAGCACGCCGTCGCCGTTGGTATCCATGCGGCGGAAGCCGGCGCTCATGTACTCCACGTACTCGGCTTCGCTGATCTTGCCGTCGCCATTGGTATCCATCAGCTTCAGATACTCGGCCGGCGTACCGGGATAACCCTGGGCCGCCGCCAGCAGCGGCAGCGTCAGCAGCGCGACAATCAGGAAAGCGCGCATCAACGTCCGCCGCGGATGCCGATGAACTGCAGGAACTCCGCGCGGGTACGCGCATCGTCGCGAAACGAGCCCAGCATCTGGCTGGTCACCATCGACACACCGCGCTTGTGCACGCCGCGCGTGGTCATGCATTCGTGGCTGGCGTCGATCACCACCGCCACACCGGCCGGCCGCAGGTTCTCCTGGATGCACTGCGCGATCTGCGCGGTGAGCTTTTCCTGCACCTGGAAACGACGAGCATAGGCATCGACCACGCGGGCGAGCTTGCTGATGCCTACTACGCGGTTGGTGGGCAGGTAGCCGACGTGCGCGCGGCCGACAATCGGCGCCATGTGGTGCTCGCAATGGCTTTCGAACTCGATATCGCGCAGCACCACCATTTCGTCGTAGCCGGCCACTTCCTCGAAGGTGCGGCGCAGGTATTCACCCGGGTCCACCTGGTAGCCGCTGAACCAGTCGCGATAGGCCTTGACCACGCGCTTAGGGGTGTCGAGCAGGCCTTCACGCGTCGGGTCCTCGCCGGACCAGCGCAGCAGCACGCGTACGGCTTCTTCGGCCTGCTCGCGGGTGACGTCGGTCGGGTGGGCGTGATCGCTCATGCGGATTCCTTCGGCTAAGACTCAGGCGTATCAGTGTAGCGCCTGCGTCAAGACCCTTCGGCGCGCTAGCCCTGTCGCGCCGAAGGAGTGGGAGAAAGTCATGACGGGTCAGGCACAAAGCCGCCGGGAAATGGTTCCGGCCGACCGCGCCGAGGTGGGGTGGTAGGCACCACGCCCTGCGCCACCAGATGGTCCCAGGTGTCGTAGTACAGCGTGATCACTTCGTCGGGAGTGTCGCTGACGCGCTTGAAGTCGACGTAGTTCACCGCCGAGTACTCGCGCTCGCCATGTCCGGTGCCTAGCGGTGCATCGCTTTTCGCCCGGGCGGTAAGGGCTTGAGCTTGCGGTGCGGCGGGGACCGGCGCATTGACTTCGGCGGCGGCGGGAGCCGATTCCATCCGGTCAGCGGCGCGCGCCATTGGCATCGGCATCGGAACCGGCATGGGCTGGCGGCGGAACACGGCGACGCCGATCACGCCCACGTTGTCCGGCCGGCCGGTGCGCACGGCATAGCTTTGCTCGAAATCCGCGAACACGAAATCGGCGACATGGGTCAGGCTCTTGCGCCAACCGAGCACATCAGTAGTGGCATAGGCGTCGAGCACGTAGCCCGTCTGCGACCACTGCGCGGTTTCACCGGAGATCGCATTAACCGCGTCTACCGAGAGCACCGCCAGCACATCGTCGCCGCCACGGTTACGCAGGCTTACCTGATAGCGATGACCCGGCTGCCCAGCGATGTAGTAGCGGCCATGGTGCTGGTACACCGGCAAGCTGCGCTGGCTGGTGCGGTCGTACACGCTGAGATCCAGCAGGCGACCCGTCGCCGCAGCGTGCCCGGCATGGGCGAGGCCGGCGACCAGCGCCAGCGTCATCAACAAGGTTTTCATGGGAGCGGCTCCGGCAGGCATCGCGTCTCGATGCATGAGGTGAAACGCACCCCCGGCCCGAACGGGGTTGAACACGGGCCGATTCATGGCAGGCTGGAGCTGATGTGCCGCCGCCTCATCGAACCGGCGGCCGAAAAACCAAGGAGTACCGCATGACTCTCCGTATCAATCGCAACACCCAGCTATGCATGTCGCTGTCCGGCCGGCCGGGCAACTTCGGCACCCGTTTCCAGAACTATCTTTACGAGGCGCTGGGGCTGGACTACGTGTACAAGGCGTTCACCACCCGCGATCTGCCGGCGGCGATCGGCGGCATCCGCGCACTGGGCATACGCGGCTGCGCCATCTCCATGCCGTTCAAGGAAGCTTGTATTCCACTGGTCGATGAGATCGATGCCTCCGCGGCGGCGATCGAATCGATCAACACCATCGTCAACGACGGCGGCCATCTGCATGCCTACAACACCGACTACATCGCAGTCGCGAAGTTGATCGAGCAGCACAAAGTGTCGCCGCAAACTACGCTGGCGCTGCGCGGCAGCGGCGGCATGGCGAAAGCGGTGGCTTGCGCGTTGCGCGATGCCGGCTTCCGGCATGGCCATATCGTGGCGCGCAATGAAGCGGCGGGACGCAAGCTGGCCGAGACCAGCGGTTTTGCATGGGCGCCGGATATGCAAGGTGTCGAGGCGGAGCTGCTGATCAACGTCACGCCATTAGGTATGGAAGGCTCCGAGGCAGAGACGCTGGCTTTCACCGAGCAGGAAGTGGAGCGTGCGGGCGTGGTGTTCGATGTGGTGGCGCTGCCGTCGGAAACGCCGTTGATTCGCCTGGCGCGTGCCAAGGGCAAGCCGGTGATCACTGGCGCTGAGGTGATTGCCCTGCAAGCGGTGGAGCAGTTCGTGCTGTACACCGGGGTGCGACCGGATGATGCGTTGATTGTGCAAGCCGCGGCGCATGCTCGCGGATAGGTGTTGGCTACAGGGAGCCTCGAATAACCTAGCCTTACTCGTCATTCCGGCGTTCGCCGGAATGACGAGCTTGAAAGTCAGTTATTCGAGGCTCCCTACGAGTCGCCGAAGAGAGAGTGGCCCAAGCGTCAATCAACCCGGCGCTTCGTCTTCTTCTTCCTCATCGCCATTCACCGGCGTCTCGCCCAGCAACTGCTGCACCTGCTCCCCCGGCAGCGATTCCACATCGCGCAACTTGCGCTCGATCGCGCGAGTACGCACACCCGCCTGATCGATCACATTGCTCGCCTCGGTGAGCTTCTTGCGCGTCTTTTCCAATACGCCGGCGAACTTGCCGAACTCGGTCTTCACCGCTGCCAGCAACTGCCACACTTCGCTGCTGCGCTTCTCGATCGCGAGCGTGCGGAAGCCCATCTGCAAGCTGTTGAGCAAGGCGGTCAGCGTGGTCGGGCCGGCCAGGGTGATGCGGTAGTCGCGCTGCAACAGGTCCGACAGGCCGGGGCGGCGGATCACTTCCGCGTACAGGCCTTCAGTGGGGAGGAACAGAATCGCGAAATCGGTGCTATGCGGCGGCGCCACGTATTTGCTGTGGATGCGCTTGGCTTCCTCGCGCACGCGCACTTCCAGCGCGCGGCCGGCGACCAGGGCGGCATCCACATCGGCGGCTTCCTGCGCATCCTGCAGCCGCTGGTAATCCTCGATCGGAAACTTGGCGTCGATCGGCAGCCAGACAGGCTGGTCGCCGCTGCTACCGGGCAGGCGGATGGCGTATTCCACGCGTTCCGCTGAGCCGGGGACGGTCGCCACATTGGCAGCGTACTGCTCTGGAATCAGGATCTGTTCCAGTAGCGCGCCGAGCTGCACTTCGCCAAAAGTGCCGCGTGTCTTCACGTTGGTCAGCACGCGCTTGAGATCGCCCACGCCGGTGGCCAGGCTCTGCATTTCGCCCAGACCGCGCTGCACCGCTTCCAGCCGTTCCGACACCAGCTTGAACGACTGGCCCAGGCGCGTTTCCAGCGTGCTCTGCAGTTTCTCGTCCACGGTGGCGCGCATCTGTTCCAGTTTTGCCGCGTTGTCGTCCTGGATCGCCTTGAGCTTGGTCTCCAGCGTGGCGCGCACTTCACCGAGGCGCTTTTCATTGTCGGCGGTAAGCGCGGCCAGACGCTGCTGCTGCTGTTCACCGAAGCGATTGAGCGTCAGCGTGACTTCCTCGCGACTCTTGCGCGCGTCTTCGGTCAGCCGTTGTGCGAGTGACTGCAGTCCGGTATCCGTGCGCTCCGTAAGCAATTCGAGTCGCTGGCCGAAACCGCCGATACGCTCCTGCTGCTGGTCGCTCATGGCGCCAAGCTGTTCCTGCACCAGTCCGCGAAACTGGCCCAGCGTCTGCGTCAGCTCGCCGCGACCGGCGCGCTGTTCCTGGACAAGCGCATCACGCAGGTGGCGGTTGTCGTCTTTCAGTGCATCCAGTCGCGCGGTGAGTCCGCCGTCGCCGCGACTGCGCAACAGCGCCATCACTTGCAGCACGATGACCACCAGCACGGCGATGGCGAGGACGGTCAGCAGGATGTCGGTAGTGGACATGGGGTATTCCGGATAGCGCAGGGCGCAAGTGTACGCGGTGCGATCTCAAACACTGAGAAAAGCCTTCATTGGCTAGGGTGATTTCCCGCGACGCATAGCTATCCCGAAGACGTCGACTCTTTGCCGGAGTTCGAGCCAGTCAGTCAGCGAACGCACCCTGATCGTAGGCTTTGGCGAAGGCCTTCCAGTCGCGCCGCACTTGCCTGGTGCAGTCGTTGGCCAGCTCTTGCAGTTGGGCGGGCCAGCGGCGCTTCTCGCCGAAGGCGATCAACTCGTCCGTAGTCGCCGAGCCGTCGCGGCCGCTGCTGCGCAGATGGGTCCACGCGACGAGTTGGCCCATCGCCTGCAGCACGCCTTCAAGTCGTTCCAGCTTGCCGTTCCATTCGCTGAGCGCGACACGGTCTTGCGTGGGTTGCAGACCGCGCAGCACATACGATTTTCGGCCCATGTTTATGGGCCTCAGGAACGCCGGTGATATGGCCTGCATGCGTCGCTGTACCGCCACCACGCGCTCGGCTTCGCTGCGCCAGTCCGGCTGGACAAGTTTGAGGTGCGGTATCAGCGAGGAGGGCACCGCCTCCTTGAGATCCAGCAGGTAATTGCCGTCGGGCGAGCCTTTGCCCTCGATCAGGATCACGTAGCGATCAATGCCAAGGCTGCCCGTGCCGGCGATCCGGCGCGCCACGTCGAGCACGCGATAGAACGCCGGGTTGGGCTCATGCGTGGCCATGGCTTCGATCAATGCCGTGACTTTGTCGCGTTGCTTGCGAGTGACTGGCAAGGCCTTCTTGCCATCGGTACGCAGCGTACGCCGCTTGCCTTTGCGCTCGGTGCGACTGTCCAGGAAAGGCGGACGCAGCCGGCCGCGCAGGCCGTGCAACAGATCGCCCACCATGCCTTCGGCGATATCGCGTTCGATCCAGCGCGCCTTGCCGTTGCAAAGGGAGGCCCGGTACGCATCCAGAAAGATGCGGCACAAGCCCTGGGCTTGAGAAGGTTTCAGCTTCAGGCTGTCGGCGCCGATCTGCACGCTGGTCAGCAGCCGCACCAGCTCCCAGGTGCAGGGAGCCAGGGCCGCTTCGTCGAAATCGTTGAGATCGAAATAGACCAGGCGATTGTCGCCCTTGTAGCTGCCGAAGTTCTCCAGGTGCAGGTCGCCGCAGACCCAGGCCGGCGGCGCCTTGCTCAGCACCTTGGCGGCGGGCAGCTGCGCATAGAACAGATGGCAGGCGCCGCGCAGGAAGGTGAAGGGATCGCGCCGCATGGCCGCGTACTTGCGCTGCAGGCGTTCGGACTCGCGGCCGGCGTTGTAGGTGCGGATAGATTCGACGACATCGACCATGACCCGTTCTCCTTCAGGAGTGCTACATCACGACGGTTACATCACCCGGCAGAACACGGCTTTCAGGTAACGCCCTTCCGGCACATCACTGCGCACCGGGTGGTCGGTGCCCGCCCCGCGTACTTCCAGCACCTGGATCTCGCGCCCCGCGTTGAGCGCCACGCGGCGCAGCATTTCCAGGAAATCTTCTTCGCTGACCAGTCCGGTGCACGAACACGTCAGCAGCAGGCCGCCGGGCGGAATCACATCCAGCGCCAGCCGGTTCATGGCGAAGTATTTCTTCAGCGCGTCGATGACCTTGCTGCGGTCGCGGGTGAGTTTGGCCGGGTCGAGCACGACGGCATCGTATTGCTCGCCGCGCGTGATAGCACCGCGCAACCAATCGAAGATGTCGGCCTGCTCGAATTTGGCGTCGAGCTGGTTGGCAGTGGCATTGGCGCGGGCGACTTCCAGGATGCCCGCATCCATATCCACGCCGGTGGCTTCTTTCGCACCGGCGGCCAGCGCATGCACGGCGAAGCCGCCGGCGTTGCAGCACAGGTCGAGTACACGGCGGCCGCGTGCGAGTTCGGCGAAGCGGCGGCGGTTGTCGCGCTGGTCGGCGAAGAAGCCGGTCTTGTGGCCGGAGCCGGGCGCGGCGTGGAAGCGCAGGCCGTGCTCGTGAACCTCCACCGCGGCGGGTGCCTCGGCGGCGCGGCAGTCGAAGGATTCCTGCTTTTGCACATGGCTTTCGGCGAACCAGTACAGGCGGGCGCCGGGGAAGTGGGTGAGCAATGCGGCGTGGATCGCCTCGCGGAATTTCCACATGCCGGCGGCGAAATACTCGATCACCAGGATATCGGCGTAGCGATCCACGATCAGGCCGGACAGGCCATCGCCCTCGCTGTGCACCACGCGCCAGGCATCGCTGGTGTCGTCGAGCTGCAACAGCTCGCGGCGCAGTTCAACGGCGCGCGCGATGCGGGCGGCGATCCAGTCGGCGTCGATCGGTTCTGCGGGATCGTTGGTCAGCAGGCGCAGCGCGATGCGCGCATGGCCGTTCCAGAAGCCGCGGCCGACGAAGCGGTCCTTGGCGTCCACCACATCCACCACGCTGCCGGGCGGCAGGCGGGTCTCGGGCTTATGCACTTGCGCGGACCACACCCAGGGATGGCCGGGCATGCGGTCGGATTTGAGGCGAATGACGGGGAGGGCAGATGCGGGGGTATTCATCCGCCCATGATAGCTGGTTGCCTAACTCCTCCCCCTGCTCGCAGGGGGAGGATGGGAGGGGGTGAGCTCTTGTGATTGCGCTACACGTTGAGAGGCTTGACCCCACCCCCGACCCTCCCCCGCTGCACGCAGGGGAGGGAGTGGACGCTTAGCGCATCCGCAGCGCCAACCAGGACAGCAGAGCCAGCAGGTTGATGCCCAGGCGGGACACCGCCGGGCCAGCCACGGCCAGCGTGAAGCCCTGCGAACCCACGTGCCAGTCCAGGCCCAGCCGTGGCGGCATCTGCAAGGTGGCGAACACGTTCACGAAAGCGCCGCAATGCAGCGCATAGCTCAGCACCGGCGTCGCGATCAGCGGCAGCTGCATCAGCTGCGCGACGCGCGACAGGGTGACGCCGCGCTCGCTGCCTTCCATCAGCAGTACGCCGGCGATCAGCACGAAGCCGTAGAACAGCAGGCCGATCAGCGCCAGGATCGCGTCATGGGTAGAGCCCAGCGGCAACAGCCGGCGCAGCATGGTCAAGGCACCGTAGAAGCCGCCGGCGATTTCGAGGATGCCGATCAGGCGGAACAGAAAATTGCGCACGCGGAGACCCGTTCAAAAGAGGCAAGCTTAGCCGAGCCGGCGCGCTACGAAACGACGATCCGCCATCAGTCTTCAGCGGTGATGTAGGTGCCGTTCGGAATCAGGCCATCAACACGCTGCGCGGTTCTTCCACGATGGCGTGCGGCACGAAATGCGCGGTGTCCTGGGTCACGAGCGAGCGGTCCTCGCGGATACCCATGCCGCAGGCGCGGTCGCCCACCACCCAGCTGCCCAGCAGCGCATGCCGGCCGTCGAAGGAGGCCAGCGGATGATAGGCCTGCCGGATGCACGGGCCATCCCGATAGGGGCCGTCGGTCGTCAGTAGTTCGCCGTCGGGCAAATGCATGGCGATATTGGCGCCCTCGCGCGAATGGATCGGCTTGCGCACCCAGCCGCGCGGCAGCTCGCCGCCATCGTCGAACATGGCAGGCAGCAGGTTGGGATGGCCGCTGTGTTTGTCCCACAGCAAAGGCAGGATCCCCTTGTTGCTCAGCACGGCCTTCCACGGCGGCTCGATCAATTGCAGGTGCGAACCGGGCAGGTGGCGGCCGAAGCTTTCGCGGAACATGTCTTCCAGCGGGTACAGCTTGAACAGGCAGCCGATCACGCGATCTTCCATATCGGTGAAACGGCCGTCCGCGCTGATGCCGATGTCTTCAATCGCCATCGCGTCGCATTCGATGCCCGCCTGCAAAGCGCAATCACGCAGATAGGCGATGGTGCCCTGGTCCTCGGTGGAGTCGCCCACGGCCGCGAACAGGAAAGGACGCGCGGTATGCCGTGCGATCGTGCCGAAGGCTTCGACCAGCGATTCGTAGATCGAATTGAACTGATCGGCGCCAGCCGGCAGGCGGCTGCGCGTGAGCTGGTCTTCCAGCCATTGCCACTGGAAGAATGCGGCCTCGAACAGCGAGGTCGGCGTGTCGTAATTCAGTTCGTAGAGCTTGGCGGGACCACTGCCGTCGTAGGCGAAATCCATGCGGCCGTAGAGATGCGGCTGGCGCTCGCGCCAGCTGCGCGCGATCCAGTCCCAGTACGGTTCCGGAATCGCCAGCTGGCGCATGCGCTGTTCGCTGCCCACAATCTCGTCGACCAGATCCAGCGCCATCGCGTGCAGCTCTTCCGTCGGCGCCTCGATGTCTTCCTCGATCTCGCGCAGGGTGAAGGCGTAGTACGCCGATTCATCCCAATAGGGCGCGCCGGCGATGGTGTGGAAGTGGAAGCCGGATTCGGCGGCCCGGTCACGCCAGTCCGGGCGCTCGGCAATCGCGATGCGCCGCATCAGCTGCCGCCGCGCGCGCCGCCGAAACCGCCGCGGCTGACCGTAACGGCGCGATCGGGTGCCGAGGTGACCGGCACCATGGCGGGCGATGCGCCGCTGCGATACACCCCAGCGCCGGCATAGCCGCTGCTGCTGCCCGGGTCCGGCCGCTTCCACTGCCCGTTGGCGTCGCGGAAGGCCGGGCTACCGGTGAAACCGGCCATCGGCGAGCCGTTGCGCAGCATCTGCGACAGGAAGAAGCCGGTCATCATCGGCCCGAAGAAGGAGTGCCCGCTGCTATCGCGGCGTTCCTCGCAGCGATCCCAGTCGTAGCCGCCGGCGGCGCACTCTTCGCGGGTGGCGTAACGGGGGCCCTTCTCGGTCGCATCCTGCTTGGCCTTGTTGGCGGCCTGCTCGCAGGTGACGCGGTCCTGGGTCTGCGCGACGCAGGCATCCACCGAGGTGTACAGGCCCTCGCGGGTGGCTTCTTCGTCGCCGCTGCAGGCAGTCAATGCCAGGGGCATGGCGCCCATCAGCAGCAGTACGGCGGTCCTCGAACGCTTCACGGGCCATCCTTGTAACGGTGATTCGGACAAGCATGCCCGCAACCACGCGCGGAAGGAAAGCGTGACGCGCCACCCGCTCCGGCGCTTTGGCCGCGGCAGCCTAGGGATAGCCCTAATAGGCACCGCCCGTCGCGCACCGTCCAATAGCGGTCTCCCCCCAAAAATCCAGGGCTGCGACCATGGCGATTCCGCGCGAGATCGGCATTACCGACCTTCCCCCTCAGCTCCCGCCTCCGCCGCCACCGGTGGACAAGCCGCAGCCCTACCGCGTGCAGCGCAATGACACGCTGGAAGGTATCGCCGCCCATTTCGGCACGACGCCCGAGGCGATCCAGAAGGCCAATCCGGGCATCAGCAATCCGGCGCAAATCATGGCGGGCGATGTGCTGACCATTCCGCCACGGGACAACAGCGTGACTACCGCCTCGGCGCCCGCGGCAGCCCCGACACCCCAGCAGCAGGTCGACAAGGCGCTGGCCGATCTCCACGCCGCCGAGCAGACCAAGCCGCGCAACCGCATGGATGCCATGGATCTGGCCGACTCGCGCGCCAGTCTGCAAGACCAGTTGAACAAGGCCGTGGATGCCGAAGTGCAGGCACGCCTGCAAGAGAAGCCGGACAGCTCGCTCACGCCGCAGCAACGCAAACAGCTGGGCGAGCCGCTGCCTTCGCAGAGCGAGCGCGCCACGCAAATCCGCAAGGAGATCGCAGGCCGCTATCCGGGCGATGCGGATATCCAGAAGGCAGTGGACCAGCAGGAAGCGAACACCTTGCTGGCCAATAACGACAACGCCGGCTACACCTCACCCAAAGACAAGCTGCTGGGGCTGGATACCGCGCTGAAGAACGCCTCGTCTGATCAGGTGCGCACGCTGGCCACCAACCAGCCCTCGTATATCAAGACCGTGCAGGCCGCCGCCGACTGGGCCGCGCAGCCGTACAAGGACACGCGGCTTACCGATAGCCGGCAGATCGAGCCGGCAGCAAAGCAGGCGGAAGAGTCCTCCGGCCGCTACGTGGAATTGCTATCCGCGATGTCCTCGCCGGAAGCACGCGCGCGCCTGATCGCCGATGCGCAACCGCAGCTGGAAAAGATCACCCATTTCGCTTTCCTCTACGACAACGAGCAGAAGCACTCCACCGATATCCTCACCAACCTCTCCAGTGTGGTGGGCAGCTTGCGCCAGACGGATCCGTCCGCCGCGCAGTCGTTGGCTAACGATCTGGCCAGCCAGCTGCCTGACCGCCGCATCATGTCCGGTTCGATGAACACGGAGTCGATGCTCACCTATATGACCACGCAGTCCGGCGATCCCACGCTGGCGCTTACCTTCGTGGATCACGTGCGCGGCGACGGCAAGGATCGCCTGGTCAACCCATGGTGCGACCAGACCATGGCTTCGCTGTTCAAGACGGTGACGGATACGCACCAACGCGTGGATAGCGACACCGAGTCGTACGTGAAGCTCACCGGCGAACTCAACAGTCTGATCGCCAAAGAAGGCGCGACGATGAGTTCAGACCAGCTCAACGCGGCCATCGACAACTACAAGAAGCTCAAGGGGCCGGGCTGGGAAAAGAGCGTGGCCGACGCGCAGAACCAGCTCGCCGCCGACGGCAAGATGCTGCTCTCGCAACAATCCGCGCTGGGTGATTGGGTGGCCAATCACCCTGGTGACAGCAAGGCGGTGGGCGATGCGCTCAACAAGATGCTGGGCAGTCAGAACAATCAGGCCGCGATCCAGCTTGCCGTGCAGAACGATCCGACTGTGCTGACGGGCGAGCAGGGCAAATCGCTGATCAATCTGTGGGCGCAGCAGGGCAAGGTGGTCGACCAGGGTGGCCGCAAACTGTTGCAGGAGTTGGGCACCAACTACGTCAAGAGCCGTATGGATACGTTGCGCGGCGAACTGGGCGCGAGCAACGACGTCGCCAGCCGTACGCGAGTGATCAACGAGCTGAGCGATCTGGGCGACAACAAGTCGCTGGCGACCCTGCTCGGCATGCGCGACGGCAAAGTGGTGGATCTGAAGGCCGCCACCGAAGTGCTCAAGAGCAACATCAACGACTTCAATGCGCTGGCCGACGCCAACAAGACACCGGATGCGTTGAGCAAAGCGCTGCAAGACGGCCTTAAAGATACGCAGGGCAAGATCGGTGCGATCAAGGGTTTTGAGAGCGGCACGCCGATCAGCAATGTGTTCCGCGCTTTCAGCGTCGGTGCGGCCGGCCTCAGCCTAGCCAATTCGGTAGACAAGCTGGGCACCGGCAAGAACGGCGAAGAAGAATTGCGCAACGACATGTCGGCGCTGATCGGCGCGGCCGGCTTCAGCCAGAAAACTGCCGGCTTCGTCACCAGCATGGGCTGGGCACCCTCCGACAGCGCCTGGGGCACGGTGGGCAAGCGCGCGGTGGATCACTGGGTCAACATCCTGTCCGGTGGCATTGACCTGTGGAAAGCCGGCGATGCCTTCAACAAGGGTGACGGCACCGAAGGCGCGCTCTACGCCACCACTGGCGTTGGTTCGATCATGTGGGCTGCGGGCAATGCCGCTGTTTCGGGCGAGGGCATGCTGGGCGCGGCACTCGGCGGTGCGGCGGAAGCCGGCAGCTGGGCCGGCCCGATCGGCATCACTATGGTGGCGCTGGGCACGGTGGGATTGATGGCCTACCAGAGCAAGAAAGACAACGACAACGCGGTACCTGGGCGCGAAGCCTTCCTGCAGGGGCTGGGTTACAACGAGGGCGCATCCAAGGCGCTATCGGCCTGGCACAGCAAGGACGACACGCCTGCCGTGAACATGCTGCTGCGCTATGGCGAACTGCACGGCATGAACACCGCGCAGACCATGACCTGGTTCAACGGTCTCGGCCAGGATCAACAGAAGACCTTCGCCGGCGCGATGGTCTCGGCGCTGAATACGGTCGGTGGCGATCCCAGCAAGTTCAACCGCACGGATCGCAACGACGGCAACTGGGATGACATGGCGAAGCACAACAACTTGCTCGCCGGCAACGTGGATCACGGTTTGTTCGGCAGCGGTCCGGGTGTGGTGCTCAACGGCGCGTCGATCGCCGGCAGCATGTTCCCGGTGAATGCCGAAGAGCAGCCGGCTTCGGCGCATCAGCTGGATGTGGTGCTGCAGAGCGTGCTGGGCGTGAATCCGCCGGCCTATCCGTAACTATGGTGAGGGCGCCGCTCAACCGGCGCCCAATCCATCCGCGAGTTCGTGCAGATCGTCCACATGCTGTTCCCACCAGCGCGATTCCGCCGCAAATGGAAACGCCGCGGGAAAGGCTGGATCGTGCCAGCGCGAGGCGATCCAGCCTGCATAGTGCAACTGGCGCATCGCGCGCAGGGCCGGCACGAGGGCAAGTTCGCTGTAGTCGAATTCGCGAAACTGTTGATAGCCGGTGAGCACGGCGTCCATCGCCGGCTCGTCGCCAGCCAGCATCCATAGATCCTGCACCGCGGGGCCCATGCGTGCATCGTCGAGGTCGACGAAATGCGGGCCGTCGTCCGTCCACAGCACATTGCCCGGATGGCAGTCGCCATGCAGGCGCAATGGGCGCACCGGACCCACCGCTTCAAAACGCTGCGCCACGGCTTCATCGACGCGTTGCGCGGCAAGGCGATAACGCGCCTGCAGTGGTGGCGGCAACAACGACGAGGCGAGTACGGCTTGTATCGGCTGTTCGATCAAGGTCGCGCGATCGATACGCCCGCGATGTACGAACGTGGTACGCGCGCCGATCAAGTGCATGCGCGCGATCAATCGCCCCAGCCATTCCAGTTGCTCAGTTGACTCCAGCGAAGGTGCGCGGCCGCCGCGCCGTGGGGTGAGTGCATAACGGAAACCGTCGTGATGCAGCAGGGTGCGTCCGCCGAACATCAGCGGGGCTACCAGCGGCAACTCCGCCGTAGCCAGCTCGTGCGCGAACGTGTGCTCTTCGAGGATTGCCGCGTCGCTCCAGCGATTCGGGCGGTAGAACTTCGCCACTACGGGCGAAGTATCTTCAAGGCCGACTTGCCATACGCGGTTTTCGTAGCTGTTGAGGGCGAGCAGGCGGCCGTCGGGCCAGAGGCCGCAGGCGGTGACGGCGTCTAGGACATGGTCGGGGGTGAGGTTGGCGTAGGGGGCTTCGGCGCTCATTGGTGCGCCCTCGCACTCATCTCCTTGAGGGCTAGGGTAAGAGTTGGGTTCTTGCGACATTCTTTCCTACTCGTCATCCCTGCGTAGGCAGGGATCCAGTAGTGGTGTGCTTCGGTTGTCGCGTTATCGCGACCGGGCTCGCCTGCCGCGGGCTTCCGAACCGCTGCCGCGGCTTGGGTCACTTTCTCTTTGCTGGCCCACGCACCCGCAGGAGCGAGTGCGAACAGCGCAGCTGGCCCGAAGGGCGGAGGGCATGGATGCCCGGAGTAAAGAGAAAGTAACCAAAGAGAAATGGCCTGAAGAGCAGGCGGCGGGCTTTGTAGCTGCGCCTTTTCCAGTGTCAGGCGTCTGGATGGTTTTGCTTTGAGGACGGATGCGCTCACTTCGGGCCAACGACGCGTGCGGGAATCACTGCCATGGTGATTCGCGAGATGCACACGAGTTCGTTGGCTTCGTTTTCGATGCGGATTTCCCATACTTGCGTGGTGCGTCCGATGTGCAGCATGCGTGCGGTGCCGGTGACGGTGCCACTGCGTACGCCGCGGATGTGGTTGGCGTTGATGTCCAGGCCTACGGCTACTTCCTGTGCGGGGTCGAGGGTGAGCATGGCGGCGCTGCTGCCCAATGTTTCGGCCAGTGCCACCGAGGCGCCGCCGTGTAGCAGGCCGTAGGGCTGGTGGGTGCGATGGTCTACTGGCATGGTGCCTTGCAGCCAGTCATCGCCGATGGCGGTGATGTGGATGCCCAGGGTTTCCATCATGGTGTTGGCGCTCCAGCCATTGAGGCGGGCGAGGTCGGTGTCCTGTTTCCAGATGGCCATGGTTGATACTCGTAAGGAGAGGCCGCATTGTCGGTCGACTGTAGTCGCCGCCACAATGCGCTTGTGTTTACCGTAACCCTGAAAAACTCCGGCCGCCGGTTTCCGGTCGATGCCGGCGAAACCGTGCTGGAGGCTGCGCAGCGCGCGGGCATTGCACTGCCGTATTCCTGTCGTGCCGGCGTGTGCGGCAGCTGTAAGGCCACCCTGCTCGAAGGTCATTGCGACTATCCGCGCAACCCGCCCCTGGCCTTGAGCGGCATTTCGCCGGGCCGGCATGCGGTGCTGTTGTGTCAGGCGGTGCCGCGTAACGATCTGGTGATCGAGGCGCGCGAAGTGACTTCGGTGGAAGACTTTGTGCGTCGCCGGCTCGATGTGGCGGTGACAGAAAAGCGTGTGCTGGCGCCTGATGTGGTCGGGTTGCATCTGCAGCCAGCAGCCGGCGAAGCCAACCTGAACTGGCTGCCCGGGCAGTATCTCGATGTCCTGCTGGACGAGGGCCGGCGCCGTCCTTTCTCCATCGCCAGCGGTCCGCGCGCGGACGGCGCGATTGAGCTGCACGTGCGTCACGTGGCAGGCGGTGGCTTCACCTCGTGGGTCAGCGATGGACTGAAAGCGGGCGATACGCTGTGTATCGAAGGGCCGCTGGGCACCTTCGTGCCGCGCGAGGATTCGGAGCGGCCGATGGTATTCATGGCCGGCGGTACCGGTTTTGCGCCGGTCAAGGCGATCGTCGAGCACTTCATTGCACTCGGCACGCGCCGCCCGATGCAGGTGTATTGGGGTGCGCGCGGCGCAGCCGACCTGTACCTGCGCGAGCTCGCCGCAGGCTGGGAACGCGCGGCGCATGCGCTGCGCTTCCATCCAGTGCTGTCCGATCCCGAACAGGCCGCGCAAAGCGGCCTGCGCATGGGGCTGGTGCATGAAGCAGTACTGGAAGATCAGCCGGATCTATCCGGCCACGACGTCTACATGAGCGGTCCGCCCGCGATGATCGACGCCGGCCGCAAACTGTTCCTCGATGCCGGCCTGCCGGAAGACCGGCTCTACTACGACTCGTTCGATTACGCGCCGGATGTGCTGGCGCAGATCCTGGCAGGGCGCGCGGGCCTTCAGTCGGCCTGAAGCGCTTCGGCCCATTGCCTGAAGTGCGCCAGCCGACGGGTCATGTCGCGCCGGTAGTAAAACCCGATGAAGGGCTCAAGCAGCCAGCGCAGCAACCAGGGCCGCGTCCGGAAGTTGTAGGTGAAGCCGACCAGGGTATGGTCGTGCGCCTGCGCCTTGAAGTTCCAGGTGCCGTGGAAACTCTCCAGCACCCACGGCCCTTTGAGCATAGCCACGGCTGCGGCGTGTGGCGGCTTGTACGAGATGTAGCGCGAGATCATCACGGATCCGGCCTTGCTCCTGCAGTAGGAGTCGACACCCAGGCCGGGTTGTCGCGCCGGTTCGATCAGATAGGCCTCGGACAGAAAGCTGTCCCATTCCGTGCGGCGCGCATAGTTCTGCGATAAGCCAAACAGCCGCTCCGGTTCGCCGCGGACCATGGTGCCGACGGCGATCTTCACGGCATCGCGCCGTCGGTTACTTGTTGCCCTTGGCCACCGGCAACTGTGCCTGCTGCCACGCGAACACACCGCCGCCCAGCGTGAAGACCTTGCTGAAACCGGCCTTGACCAGGCGCTGCGCGGCTTTGTCAGAAGCGCCGCGGCCGTCCTTGTCGATCAGCACCACCGGCAGTTCCTTCGCCTTGGCCAGATCCTTGTTCTCCGGATCGAACTGGCTCATAGCCACATGCTTCGCACCGGGGACGTGGGCCTTCTCGAAGTCCGCGTACGCGGAAAGGTCGATCAGCAACGGGCTTTCGCGGTTGATCAGCAAGGTGAGGCCGGCCGGAGTCAGCTCCTTGTACTTGCGGAACAGTCGCATGATTTCCATCACCACGATTGCCAGCAGCAAGGCCAGGAACAGCGCGGCAAGCGCGAGATGGTTGCCGAGGAACTCAGGCAGCTTGTGCAGGACATCGCTCATTCGAAAGCTTCCGCAGGCGCGGGCCGGCCGCGCGGTGGATAAAGAACCGGAGATTATACGGGCTGCGGCAGGCGGGCGGGGCTAAACAGGGCGGCCCCCTCTCGGGGGCCGCTCGCTGCGCGTTACTTATGATTGGCAAACATTTGCGGCGGCGGCGCGCGATCCTGATGGATATTGGTGGCGTTGTTCACCCCCCGGCTGCACTCGGCGCTGCCTTTGCGCTCCTCGGGGGTGCAATCGTTGCTGCTGTTGCCGATCGAGGACAGAAAGGTCGTGTACTCGGCCTTGTCGATCCGGTGATCGTGATTGAAATCGTATTCCTGGAAATGGTCGTGCAGGCCGTGCAGTTCCTTGGGTATCTCCGAGCGGGTAAGCAACCCGTCGTGATGGACATCCAGCTCTTCGAAACTGGGCGGCCGCTTTCCGCTGTCTTGCGCCATAGCTGCCGTCGATAACACGAGAACCCACGCCGCTACGGCGGCGAGCTTGATCCTTTTCATCGCTGACCCCCTTGCCTGGACACGCTTGACTACGACAGATTTGACTACGAGATCCAACCGCGCGGTTGTAGTCCAAGTCAGGTCTGGCCGCAATGGGACGGGTAGGGCGCTTACTCGGTATCGATCTTCGGCAGCCCGCTGGTCAGCCACCAGTGGTTCTTTTCGGGGTCGTAGCGCCAGGTCTGGCGGTCGATCACGGTGCGTTCGGCCTGGGTGTTGATGTTCACCAGCCCGATCTGGGCGACCTGGCGCACCTCGTTCTCGCCGCTCGCCGCCGGACCCTGGCCGTCGTCATAGCCGCTGACCCGAAACTGGGTGTAGCGCGACATTTCCAGCGGGGTCGGCGGGTGTTCCGCGCGCACCTTGGGGTCGACGAACTGCAGCGCGGTCTGGAAATCGCCCCAGCGCACCGTGCTGGCATAGGCGTTCAGGGTGGTGGTGAGCGCTTGGTTGCGCCGGTCGGAGGCGCAGCCGGCCAACAGCAGGACAGTCAGCAAGGCGAGCAGGGTCAGCAGACGGCGCATGGGTGGTTTCCCCTTGAAAGACCCGGCCATTCTGCCGCAAGCCGTTGCCTTCAGTCGCGGCGCTTTGCCACGAAACGCGCGCTCAGGGTGGCGGCGGGTTTGTCCGGATTCTCGCTGGGCACCTGGCAGGCCACTTCGATGCGGGCGCGGCCGCGCGCATTCAGGGTGTGGAAGAAGGCATTCCAGTCGGCGTGCGGGCCGAGGCGCGCCTCGCTGAGCAGGTCCTCCCACACGGGCGCCAGGTAGTGCACGGTGGATTCGGCTACGAACACATCGCAATCGAAACCTCGCTTGCGCAGTTCCAGCTCCACCAGGCTCCAGCCGCTCAGTGTCATCAGGCTGACCAGGCTGCCGCCGAAGGCGCAGCCTTTGTCGTTGATGTTGGGTGTTAGCGGGGCGGCGATGGCGATGTGGCTGTCGTCGTGGCTGTGGAGCTGGAGGTCCATGCTGTGAGCCAGGGGGATTTCATCGCGGATGAATTGGATGAGGGTCTGGGCGGGGGTGCTCATGAGGTGGTGGGGTTCTTTGGGGTGGGGCGGGGAACCGGGGAGTTTACGAGGTTGGGGTTGGGGTTGGCTTTTGCCAGAAGTTGGGGTGGTTCTACTTTGTCGTCTCGGCGCTCCAAAGGGGCGAGAGTCCGGCTCTTGCGATATCCCCCCATTCGTCATTCCGGCGAAGGCCGGAGGCGTACTTCAACAGCGAAGCTGGTCATCCAGTGGCGATGCGCTTGGTTGTCGCGACTGCGTGCCCTGGCTCGCCTGCCGCGGGCTTCCGAACCGCTGCCGCGGTCCGGGTCACTTTCTCTTTGCTGGCCCAAAGAGAAAGTAACCAAAGAGAAATGGCCTGAAGAGCAGGCAGCGGGCTTTGTAGCTGCGCCTTTTCCAGTGTCAGGCGTCGGGATGACTCTCTCCGGCCTGATCGTTCAGTCCTCATGGCCCCCAAGAGCTGACGGGCTCGCTTGCGCATTGCTTTTCTCCCTCCCCTGCTGGCAGGGGAGGGTTGGGGAGGGGTGATGGGTGCTCGGGATAACGTTGCTATCTCGTGGGTCGAGCTGAGCACCAGTCCACTCAAACCAACGGGCTACACTGCCCGCGGTTTTCGCGATGGCATTGGTGACGCGTGCAGTCCAAAAACGCCTCTTCCACAAACTCACTCAACGGCCGCGTCGTAGTGATCACGCGGCCCGCAGGCACCGCGTCGTCGCTGGCGCGCCAGGTGCGTGTGCGTGGCGGCGTGCCGTTGTTGTTGCCGGGTTTGTCGTTGCGCGGTGTGGATGATGCATCGGTGGCGGGCGCTGCGTTGGGTGATGCGTTGAAGGATGAGGTGTTGGTTTTCACCAGTCCGGCGGCGGTGCGGTTTGCTGCGCGTCTGCGTCCGCTGCGAACGCGTGCGGTGGTGTTTGCGGTGGGGCAGGGTACGGCGCGGGCGTTGCGGCGGCATGGGGTGGTGGCGTTGGTGCCGGAGGAAAGGCAGGACAGTGAGGGTCTGCTTGAGCATCCGGCGCTGTCGAATTTGCGTGACCGGCGCGTGGCGTTGATCGGTGCGCCAGGCGGACGTGGGGTGTTGCGTGAGCAGTTGGCGGCGCGTGGCGCGCGGTTGCGCGAGTTGCATGTGTATCGGCGAGTGGCACCGCGGTTGCTGCGGCGACATGTCGCGGCGGTGATGGCGTTGCCGTCCTCGGCGCGGGTGTTGCTGTCGAGTGCGGAGGCGCTGGAGCATTTGCGCGCGCAGTTGCCGCCGGAGGCGTTGGCAAGGTTTTGCGCGGCGACGGCGGTGGTGAGCAGCGAGCGGCTGGCGGAAGCGGCGCGGGCTGCGGGTTTCCGGCGTGTACTGGTTGCGGCTTCGGCGTTGGCGGCGGATTTGCTCGCCACGGCAGCGAAATAAGCAGCTTTCACAAAGACTTGATGCGAAGGCCGCGGCGTGGGCTGGTAGCATGGCGCGCATGAGCCAGGACAACGCTACGTCAGATACCGCCGCCAAGACGGCGACCGCCAATAACCTGCCTTCTCGCAAGGCTTCGTCTGCGCCGCAGCCGCATCGCGGTGGCGGCAGCCTCGCCTTTGCCCTGCTGCTGTCGCTGGTCGCGGTCGGCGGTGCGGGCTATGTGGGCTGGCGCCAGTATGTGCAGGAAACCGGGGTGCGCGATGCCGTGCATGCCACCGCCGGCCTGGATACCCGCGTGGCGAACATGGAGCACACGCTGGAGACCATCGACAACGAGCGCAACCTGCTGCGCCAACGCTTGGGTGATGCGGATCAGGTCAATCGTTCGCTGCGCGAGGAATTGCTTGGACAGGCCGAGCGCACGCGCAATCTCGAGGACGCGGTGGCGAAGCTGTCGGAGAAGACGCTGTCGGGTCACGACGGCATGCTGCTCGACGAAACCGAATCGCTGCTGCGCATGGCCAAGGAGCGCTATGCACTGTTCCATGATGCGCAAGGCGCGGCTGCTGCTTATGCATTGGCCGACCAGACGCTTGCCGCAGTGAACGACGGCGCGTTCTCCGGCCTGCGCCAAAGCCTCAACGCCGAGCGCGAGGCCTTGAGCAAGAGTCAGCCTGCCGCGCAGTCGGCGGCGCTGGATGCGCTCACGCAATTACGCGCGGCGACCACCGAGCTGCCGCTGAAACCGCTGGACACACCGGCGGACGCTGCCGCCACCGATACCTGGTCGCGTGTCCGTCGCGCTCTGACCGACGTGATCCGCGTGCAGCGTGTCAACAGCGCGCCGCTGGCCGTAGCCGACGCACGTTTCGCCCGCGAGCTGGTGGCGCTGGATCTGGCGCAGGCACAGTCGGCCCTGCTGGCCTATGACAGCGCCGGCTATGCCGCCGCGCTCAAGCGCGCCGATGCCAATCTTGCCGCGCAGTTCGACACCCAGGCGCCAACCGTGCAGCAGGTGCGCAGCAAGCTCGCCACGCTTGCCGCGCAGTTGCCGTCGTCCGCGCCGGTGGAGCTGGGGGCGGCGCTGTCGGAGTTGCGCAACTTGCGCTCGGTGCATGCGCTCAAGCCGCCGGCCGCTGCTGCTGAAGCCGCCAAGCCGTCGTCCGGGGCTAAGCCATGACGTTGTGGCGCTGGATTCTGCTGTTGGTGATCGTGGCGGCGCTTGCCGCGTTCGGCTGGCATTGGGTGGCTGAAGATCCCGGCTATGTGCTGGTGCAGTTGCGCGGCTGGCAGGCGGAAACTTCGGTGATCGCCGCCGTTGTCGTGCTGCTGGTGGCGTGGGGTGTGCTTACTGCGCTGTGGCGTCTGGTGCGCTGGCCGTTCGGCGCGCTGTCACGTCGCCATCGCCGCATCAGCCACCAACGCTTGGGCGATGGTTTGGTCGCCTTGATGGAAGGACGCCATGGCGATGCCGAGCGCGATCTCAACCGCGCCTCGCGTATGGACAGCCTGCGCGGTCCGGCCTTGCTGGCTTCCGCCGAAGCCGCCTCGCGCCGCGGCGAACAAGGCCGTGCGCTCGAAGCGCTGAGCGAAGCCAGCCAGTCCGCGCCGCGTGCTGCGCGCGTGCTGCGCGCACGCGTACTGCGTCGCGACGGCAAGGCTGCCGAAGCTGTGGCACTGCTGGCGCCGGAGGCTGATGCCGGTACCTTGAGCCCGGGCGGTTGGCGCGAGCTGGCCATCGCGGCGCTGGCGACGGGCGATCATCGCCGCGCCCGTGAAGCCTTGGAGCCGTTGCAGAAAAGTGGCGCACTCGGCACCCGTGGCTATGTCGCGCTGGAAGGCCAGGTGCTCGCCGCTTCGCTGAAAGCCGCGCCCGATGGCGCCGCGCTCAACCAGTTGTGGTCGCAGTTGCCGAAGGCACAGCGCCGTGCTCCGGCAGCCATCGATGCTTACGCGCGTGCCGCCGCCGGTTTCGGCATGGCGCTGCCGGCGATGGACGAAGTGGAATCCGCGCTACGCCGCGAATGGTCGCCGCAGTTGATCGAAACGTACGGCGTGCTCGGCGACGACAATCTCGATGCGCGCCTGCGTCGTGCCGAAACCTGGCTGGACACACATCCCAACGACGCCAGCCTGCTGCTCACGCTCGGCCGCATGTGTGTACGCCTCAAGCTGTGGGGCAAGGCGCATCAGTATCTGGAGCGCTCGCTTGCCTTGAAGCCATCGGCCGCAGTGTGGGAGGCACTGGGCGATGCCTATGCCGGCCAGAGCGATGCCGACCTCGCGCAGCTCTGCTATCGCAACGCGCT
This sequence comes from Dyella sp. OK004, assembly GCF_900114495.1. Lineage (GTDB taxonomy): Bacteria > Pseudomonadota > Gammaproteobacteria > Xanthomonadales > Rhodanobacteraceae > Dyella_D. The sequence goes on from NZ_FOZI01000004.1 coordinate 362,011, forward strand.
GGCCTTCGGTCGCGATGGCCTCATCACGCCGCTGCCGCAGGAAAGCCGTGCCTCGCGGCTCGATACGCGCCCGGTCGCGGTCGAAGAGCGCAGCGAACACGGCGTACCGCGTCTGCGCGAGTAAGTCGCAAACGACGAACACGCGGGCCGGTCCCGGCCTGCGCGTTCAGTGCGCCGATACCGCCCAGGTAATGAAGCCCGCATTGACCGTGGTCAGCGTCAGCGCGAGCAGGAACAACGCATCTGAAACGCGTTCGAGCCGGTGATTGCGCTGCACATTACGCGTGCGCAGCGCCCAGTACGATGCCAGGCAGGCCATCAGGTAGAGCAGGGTGTTGAGGGCAAGCAGGTCGTTGCCGATCACGTCGGCGCGATGCAGGGCGACCACCACGCGCAAGATCCCGATAACCGTGATGCACACACCGACCATCGCGGCCGAGGCGGAAAAGATGTGGACGCAGATATCGCGGTCGAGCGGATTGCGTTGGGTGTTCCAGTTCATGGGGGCGACGGCCTGATCGGTGACTCTGAGCAGACCCTGGTCATGTCGCGCAGGTTGCCACGGCAGGTTCTTGCGTTCAGCCGGCGCCTGGCCACTTTGTAGGAGCGCACCCTGTGCGCGATGGCTTTTGGCGATACCGCTGCAAGAGCCATCGCGCACAGGGTGCGCTCCTACAGGGGTATTACAGCGGCGTGAGCTTGGCGTAGGCCGCCACCAGCCACTTGCTGCCGGCGCCTTCAAAGTTGATCTGCAGGCGCGTATGCGCGCCGCTGCCTTCCGCACTCACCACCACACCCTCGCCGAAGCTGGGGTGGCTGACGCGCTGGCCGAGTTTGACCGGCAGGTCTTCCTGCAGCACCGGCGCGCTTTCGGTGAAGCGGCCGGCGTAGAGCGGGCGGCTCACCTGCACGCGCGGGCGCACCTCGTCGATCAGCTCCGGCGGAATCTCCGACAGGAAGCGCGATGGTCGCGCCAGCATCTCCACGCCATGCATGCGGCGCGATTCGGCGTGGGTGATGAACAGCTTCTCGCGGGCGCGCGTGATGCCTACATAGGCAAGGCGGCGTTCTTCTTCGAGGCGGCCTTCGTCTTCTACTGAGCGCTGGCTTGGGAACAAGCCTTCTTCCATGCCCACCAGGAACACCACGGGGAACTCCAGACCCTTGGCCGAGTGCAAGGTCATCAGCTGCACGCAGTCGTCCCAGGCCTCGCCCTGGCCTTCGCCAGATTCCAGCGCGGCGTGGGAAAGGAACGCGGACAGCTCGCTGAGCCCGGCGTTGATATCGTCCTGAGTCGGCTCGAAACGGCTAGCGACGTTGACCAGTTCGTCCAGGTTTTCTACGCGCGATTCGGCATTGCCGCGGCTGTCCTTCTCGTAGAAGTCGCGCAGGCCAGTATGGGTAATGGCGTGCTCGATCTGCTCGGCCAGGGCGAGGCTGGTGGCCTGCACGTCGCCATCGGTGGTGCCGGAAAAAGTGCGGCTCATCTCGTCGATCATGGTGAGAAAAGCCTTCACTGCATTCTTCGCGCGCCCGGCCAGCTCGCTACCGCTGCTCAGCTCGCCAAGCACCGCCTCCCACATCGATGTGTTTTCGCTGCGTGCGCGCCGGCGCAACACATCCAGCGTGCGATCGCCGATGCCGCGCGGCGGCGTATTCACCGCACGCTCGAAGGCTGCATCGTCATGGCGGTTCGAGCACAGTCGCAGATAAGCCAGCGCGTCCTTGATTTCCGCGCGCTCGAAGAAGCGCTGGCCGCCATACACGCGAAAGCGGATATCGCGCTGCATCAGCTGTTCTTCAAAGTTGCGTGACTGAGCGTTCGAACGGTAAAGAATCGCGCAATCGCGCGCATGGCCATGCTCCGCGATGTACTCGCGGATACGCTCGATCACAAAACGTGCTTCATCCTGCTCGTTGTACGCCGCATACAACGCAATGCGCTCACCATCCTCGCCAGCGGTCCACAGCTGCTTGCCGAGACGGCTGCCATTGCGTGCGATCACGCTGTTGGCGGCCTTCAGGATGTTCGAGGTGGAGCGGTAGTTCTGCTCCAGCTTGATGGTCTTGGCGCCGGGGAAATCGCGCAGGAACTGCTGCACATTCTCCACCTTGGCCCCGCGCCAGCCGTAGATCGCCTGATCGTCGTCACCCACCACAAACACCTGGCCGGTGGCGCCGGCCAGCACGCGAATCCACGCGTATTGCAGCGTATTGGTGTCCTGGAACTCGTCGATCAGCAAATACTTCCAGCGTTGCTGGTAATGCTCCAGCACCGCCGGGTTCTTCAGCCACAACTCGTGCGCACGCAGCAGAAGCTCAGCGAAATCGACCAGGCCTGCGCGACGGCAAGCGTCTTCGTAAGCCTGATAGATCTGCACGAAGGCACGCGTCACCGGATGATCGCGATGCTCGATATTCTCCGGCCGCTTACCCTCATCCTTCCAGTTGTTGATCTGCCACGTCGCCTGCCGCGGCGGAAACTTCGCCTCATCCAGGCCCAGCCCGGCGACCACGCGCTTCACAATGCGCTGCTGATCGTCCGCATCGAGAATCTGAAAACCTTCCGGCAGCCCGGCTTCGCGCCAATGCCGCCTCAGCAGACGATGCGCAATGCCATGAAAGGTGCCGACGGTAAGCCCCTGCGTCCCGCCCGGAATCAACTGATCCAGACGCGCCCGCATCTCCCCCGACGCCTTATTGGTAAACGTCACCGCCAGAATTGCCCATGGCGGCACCCCCTCCACCTGCGTCAGCCAGCCGATGCGATGCGTGAGTACACGCGTCTTGCCCGAGCCCGCGCCAGCGAGCACCAGATAATGGCCAGGCGGAGCGCAGACTGCTTCACGCTGCGCGTCATTAAGCTTGTCGATCAAATGCGAGACATCCATCCCACCTATTGTAGCCGGGTGGGTCTCAGGGACCGAGTTTCTCAGGGATCGAGTGTTGCCACGCTAGAAGCGCACGCGGACACCCGCGGCGGCGCGCCATCCACCAGCCAACGCGTCTGTCCTGGACGCATGTCCTGCCTCGATGAACGCGCTCCATGCCCCGGCTGTCACGCGTCCGCCCAAGGCCACCTCATGCGTTGTAGCGTGCCGCGTGGGTAGCACCACCGGCAGCGAGCCACCATCGAGGGAAGCTGTGACATCCGGGCGGTCGCCGACCGTGTGAACCACCGATAGGCGCGTATAGACGTCGCCGATGGCGGTCGGCGACAGGAAGACCGTCTTGCCGAAGAGTACGCCGGCCCGTGCGAGGAACGTGTGGTTGCGGTCCACCGCGAAACGCACCCGGTTGCTGGCCGTGTACGCGCTGGCGCCGACCGAACCGTACGCAGCCTGCACCTGCGGTTCAATGTAGACGCCATGCTTTCCCTGGAAGCGCCGGCCCGCGCGCACCGCGACACTCGCCGCGCGTGCGCGGTTACGCCCGGAGGTCATGCCGGACATGTCATGCGACGTGTCGTTGTCGCTCAGGCGGCCGACGCGGGCTACCGCATCGGCGAACAGGCTCTTGCCGGCGTTCCATATACCGTAAAGACCGATGGAATCACCCCGCAGGTCGGCGGTTCCGTCCTGCAGATTGGCGTGGGATTGCGTGTGCGTATACACCAGGCCCACGGCGCCATGTCCCTGGTCCATATCAGTCCGCCACTCCGTGCCGGCCGAGGCGCTGGTGGTGTGCTGCCGGTAGGTGCGTTCTTCGCCGCCATGGCCTTTCAGGTCGCCGCCATCCGTGTCGACCCAGAACGTTGAGCCTTCAGCCGCCTCCACGCGCATCGCTTCGCTGCGGCGGGATACCGCGCGCTCGTCGATCTGCCAGAGGTTGGAGAGAGCGAGCGCCGCGTCGCCCGCCACCAGCACTCCGGTGGAAGGTGCGATGGCAACCGTGCCGCCGGCGATTGCGTCGCTCCCCGTAGTCGGGTTGTCGGCCGTCGAGGAGACGCCGGTACCCGATGTTGTTCCGGTCCCCGATGTTGTCGAGGTGCCGCCTGCACCGGTCTGTGCACCGGTACCTGTATCCGTACTGGTGCCCGTGCCACCTGCCGGCGCCGTGCTCGATCCGGCGCCGGGAATATCGATGCCGGTCAGCAGAATCTGTTTGCCGTCGGCACTCAGGCGGATCTGTGGCACATAGGAGAAGCGCACCAGTGCGTTCTCATAGGTGCCGCTCCACTGGCCGGTCAAACCCGACGCCGCCAAAAAATGCGCCGTGCCGCTCGCCGCAGCGCTGGCGTCGACGATCACGATGGGGTTGGATGCCGCAATCGATATGCCCTTCTGCAGCGCGGTGGTAGTGATCCAGGACGTGTCGCTCAACACTGGGTCATAAGCGATGCGGACGTTTTGAGTGCCCTGTGCCTGGAACGACGCGATGCCGCTGCCGAACACTACTTTGTCCGCTTGTGCGCCGCGGATATTGCTGATCAGCGTAAATACCGCACCGTCGGCGAGATTCACCGAAGCGCCGCCGATCGCGCTGCTGCCGACCTGCAAGGTGCGCATGCTGTAGGAAGGCACACTGCCGGGAGTAAACGCGCCCCAGCCAGCTGCCATATCGATCGAGCCGCCGGAGCCCATGTTGAGGTCGCCCGAGCCGAAATCGGCAGACACGGTACCGGCGCCGCTGACGATCCAGCTTGCTCCGTTGCTTGCCGTCATGCTGGCCTTGCCTACAGAGCCATCGGCGTCGGCAAGCACGAGGCCATTGAGCCAGGACCTGGACGTATCCAGATTGAGATTCAAGGTGCCCGTATATCCGCCGCTATTCGATCCGGTCAGCACGTCGCCTTGAATGGTGATGTCGTTGCTCTTGCCCTGATTGATGTCGGTGGTTGCAGACGATGAAGCCGACGGGCGGGTGACCACACCGTAATGGACTGCAGCCGTCGAGTCCGCTGCCTTGGCAATGGAGAGGCCGCCACTGAAACTCGCCGCGCCAGTATTCATCACGCCATAGGTGGTGCCGGCTACTTCGGAGACCGTGATGGCGACATCGCTTGCCGACGCAAACGACAACGTGTTCCTGATGCCGTATGCCGAGTGGCTGCCTTGTGTGCCGGTCGCCTGAATGCGGGTGGTGGTGCCAGCCGTGGCCAGCGACATCCGGCCGGCATTGTCCAGGCCAATGACATCCGAGTCGCCTTCGAACGTGCCATTCCTGGCGGTAACTGTGAGATTGCCATCGAACGCCATATAACCGTTGCCGCCATTGCCACCGAAGTTGTAAGCGCCAACCGTGCCGCCGAACGTATTCACGCCACCCTGCGCCGAAAGCGTGGCATCGCCATGAAACTCGGTCTTGGACAAGCGGTGTCCGGCATTGACCGCGAATGCGGAGCGATTGCCCGTCGCCGTGATAACGGTGCCGCCGCCGATATTGATGTTGCCGTTGTTGCGAATACCCATCACCGTTGAGCCATGGGCAATGGCAAACAGATTGAGGTTGCCGTCAATTTCAGTACGGGCCGAAACGCTAGGGTTCCAGATGCCGTTGACGTTGTCCGAGGGATACACACCATTCGCTGTCAGGTCGACGTTGCCGGTGACTTTCAGCACGCTGCGTCCATCGCCTTCGATCGCGTAATTGGTGCTGTTGCTATCCGATTCGGCAGTGAGATTGCCGTTGATGGTGACTCGGCTGCCATTGCCGGTGAGGTAGATGACACGCCCATACCCCGGCGTCGATGCCTTCAGTGTGGTATCGCCGTTGATGGTGATGGCGCCATAGTCGTCGGCCCATAAGGCATACGCGTTGCCGTAGACCATCCCGCCGACACGCTTTGTCCACGAATTCCGGTCGACAGCGCCGACGCTGATCGGACCATTGATCGTCACGGATTTCGGATCGTTCTGCGGACTGGATACGTAAACACCCACCGCGCTGCCCGCATTGGTGCCTGAGGCCGGCACATCACGGGTCGCCGCGATCGATACGCCACCGGCCGTTGCATCGATGACCGATGACGATGACGACGGAGTGACAGCGACCCCATACACCTGGGGATCGGAGGACTCGACCTGGATGGCGTCGCCTTTTAGCAGTGCGTAGTTGGCCGTGCCGCTGTTTCCGGTTACCGCATACCCCGGGTTGTAGCCGCCGGTGCCGCCGGGAGCGTCATGACTGACCACGCCAGTCATGGGTTGCGTATAGACCGTGGCGCGCGTTTGCGACGGCATGACCACGCTTGTGAGTGCAACGGCAACCGACAAGGCGAGTTCGTGTTTTCGCGCATGGAGCGGCGGCCGGCGTCTATCCGGGTAGGCGTTGCTCTTCGGAGTGTGGTTTGCGGGTCGCAACGTAAGTTGATGCATTTGTTTTCACCTGTTTCATCCAGCGCTTTCCCGCGGCCACCGGTCTCGGGAGAGAACCCACTCGGGAATAAAGCGTGGGATAAAGCGCGCCCGTGGCCGGCACATCAGGCCGTCCCATGGTGTGGATTCTTTGCGGACAGCACCGCGCGGGTGCCGCGTTTCTTCGCTGCCAACGCTTGCCCTCGCGGGCGAACGGCACGTCCCCTGTAGAACGCGATCGATACATCAATCAGCGAATGCTTAGTAGCACATCGCCCTTGAAAGGTTGCGGTGGATTGGCGGGGGCGTGATTCGAGTCACGCGGTAGTTTTTGGTGTGGTGATGGAGCGCACGTCTCACGCAAAAACGTAATTGCGATGATGGATATCTGAATCGCGTTTGGTGAATGGGCTCTTTCGCTTCCCCGGCGCAAGCCGGGGTTCAGTGCCTTGCCGCTCGGTTGTCACGTTATTGCGTACAGGTCGCCTTCGGCGACTTCCGTCCTGGGAGAGCGGTCGCCCACAGGGTGGGCTCCTACATGATGTAACTGGACATCCGTCGCCGCGTAAGGCGCATAGCTTTCTGCGCGTCCAATCCACGCCGCTCCACAGGGACCCGAAGGTCAACAGCCATATCGAGCGCGTGGCTCGCTTAGTATCGCGGTGTGTTTGGTCAACTCTTCTTGAAGAAGCCACCGATCGCAAGCAGTGCGCCAACCGCGATGCCAGCGATTCCTATCCAGGATGGCACGGGTTTATCGTGCGTGGCGGTGATTTTTGCGGAGCCGAGTTGGACCAGGGTGTCGGTGGCCTGGTAGTTGGCATGCCCGCTGAGCGCCCATATGCCTGCAGCGACGAGGATGAGACCGACGAGGATCAGGATGGCGCGCATGAATCTCTCCAGGTTGACGATGCGCCGATCATAGGCGGCGCGGCATCACGGAGAAAGTCATGCGCGTTATGGCAGTCAGGCGGCAGTTTCCACGCGGGCGAACAGCAAGCCGTGTGGGGGCAATTGCAAGCGGCCATTGCTGAAAGTGCCTTCCGCTAGACCATGGCCATTGATGTACTGGGCCTTGCCGGACAAGGGGAATGTCAGATCCACTGGCTCGGCGCCCAGGTTGAACGCGGCCAGCACGGTTTCGCGGTGATCGGTGCGAGTGAAGGCGAGCACGGGCTCTGGTGTATCGAGGAACGCGATATCGCCCCAGCGCAGCGCGGGTTGGGTGCTGCGCCATTGCATGAAGCGGCGGAACCCGTGCAGCGCCGATGCCGGGTCGGCCTCCTGCTGCGACACGGCGCGCGCGCGATGGTCGGCGGGCACCGGCAGCCACGGCGTGCCGCTGCTGAAACCCGCGCTGGTTTCGTTGTTCCACGGCATCGGCGTGCGGCAACCGTCGCGGCCCTTGAAGTTCGGCCAGAAGGTGATGCCGTAGGGGTCCTGCAGCGCTTCGTAGGGTACGTCCGCTTCGGTCAGGCCCAGCTCTTCGCCTTGGTAGACGCAGACCGAGCCGCGCAGCGAACACACCATCGCCGTGAGCATGTTCGCCAGCTGCTCGGAGGCGTGGCCGTTGCCCCAGCGGCTCAGCACGCGCTCCACGTCGTGATTGGAAATGGCCCAGCACGGCCAGCCCTCGCGCATCTGCGCTTCCAGGTTCTGCACCGTGCCGCGGATATACGCGGCGCTGAAATCGTCGGTGAGCAGTTCGAAGCTGTAGCCCATATGCAGACGACGGCCGCTGGTGTACTCGGCCATGGTCGCCAGCGAGTCCTCGGACGAGATCTCGCCGAGCGCGGCCACATCGCGGTACTGATCCAGCAGGCGGCGCAGCTCGTCGAGAAAGGTGAGGTTTTCCGGCTGGGTGTTGTTGAAATAGTGGTACTGGAACGCGTATGGGTTGTCCGGGCTGAAACCGCGGCCCACGCGCTGCGCTTCTGGCTTGGGCGGGTTGTCGCGCAGCAGCTTGTCGTGGAAGCAGAAGTTGATCGCGTCCAGGCGCAGGCCATCCACACCCTTGTCAAGCCAGAACTTCACGTTGTCCAGCACGGCGCGCTGCACATCCGGGTGGTGGAAGTTGAGGTCGGGCTGTGAGGTCAGGAAGTTGTGCAGGTAGTACTGCCCGCGTCGCGGTTCCCATTGCCAGGCCACGCCGCCGAACAGCGACATCCAGTTATTCGGTGGCGAGCCGTCCGCTTTCGCGTCGGCCCACACGTACCAGTCGGCCTTGGCGTTGTCGCGACTGGCGCGGCTTTGCTTGAACCACTCGTGCTGATCCGAGGTGTGGCTGAGCACCTGATCAATCATCACTTTCAGGCCAAGGCGGTGCGCCTTCGCCAGCAGGTGATCGAAATCGTCGAGCGTGCCGAACAACGGATCGACCGCGCGGTAATCGGCGATGTCGTAACCGAAATCGGCCATGGGCGAACGGAAGAACGGCGCGATCCAGATCGCGTCCACGCCCAGGCTGGCCACGTAGTCGAGCCGGTCCACGATGCCGGGCAGGTCGCCCACGCCATCGCCGTTGGTGTCCAGAAAACTGCGTGGGTAGATCTGATAGATGACGGCTCCGCGCCACCAGGGTGCTTCACTCATGTCCCGTATCCCGAGGATTCAAGCGCGCACGTGTCTGACAGACCGCGGCGTGCGGGGCAGCTTAATCGCTGCATGCGACGCGCATGCCGTCACTGCATACGTATTCAAAAAATGCCGATATTGCGACGCAGCAGCTGTTTTGCAGGCGTGCGTGCGCGCTCTGAAAGCAGCGCTTCCGTGCGTTGAATTAGATCGAGGAAAGTGAGTATTCGCAGCGATTCCCGGCGAACGATGCCATGCGCGTACCGGTGTGACGTTTCCGTCGGCGAGTAATGGTGGCAGTGCGCGACTTTTGTCACGACTGCACAAAAAAACGCCCCAATGAATACGTATGCATAGGTCTGTTCGCTTCGGGGGGCGGCTCTACCATGCGCCCCACGCGAAAGCGCTATCCAACAACACATCGCTGCGCAGCTCTTCCCGGGCTGTAAACAAATGCAGCCATAGCAACAGACAGACCCTGGGGAGGGGACAAGGTGATACTGAAACGTAATGTGATGGCCTTGGCGCTGGCTTCGGCCGGCTTGTGCTTCACCGTCGGCATCCATGCGGCTCCGGCCGGTACGGATAACGCCACGGGAAGCGCTGCCCCCGCTCCCACCGGCCAGGATGCGCAGACGACGGCGCAACAGAGCGCCGACAAGAAAACGTCTGATAAGAGCAGTGGCGAAAAGACAACCCAGCAAGCGCAGCTGGCCAAGAGCCTGTCCACCATCACGGTGACCGGCTACAACCAGGGCATGGAAAAGTCGATCGACTATCAGCGCTACGCCGATACGATCCAGAACGTCATTACCTCTGCCGACATCGGCGGCTTGCCCGACCAGTCCATCGCCGACGCACTGACCCGCCTGCCGGGCGTGTCTGCCGAGCGCATCGCTGGCCAGGCGTCGCAGATCAACATCCGCGGCCTGTCGGGCAACTTCATCCAGACCACGCTCAATGGTCGCGAGCAGCCGTCCACCAGCGGCAGCAACTACATCCAGTTCGACCAGTACCCGTCCGAGCTGATCAACATGGCCACGGTGTACAAGTCCTCGCAGGCATCGCTGGTCACCGGCGGCGTGGGCGGCACCATCGGCATGCAGACGGCCAATCCGCTGGATGCGCCGAAGGAGCAGAACCTCAACGTCGACGCGCGCGGCAGCTACAACAGCCGTGCGAACGATGTAGCGGGTGCCAATACCACCGGCTACCGCCTCAGCGCTGCCTATCAGGGCAAGTTCCTGGACAACACGCTGGGCGTTGGCCTGGGTGTGGCGCAGATGTACCAGCCGCATGTGGCTGAGCAGTTCGTGGGCGAGGCTTCCGATGGCAACCTCACTACGTTGTCGGACGGCCGCAAGGCGTACCTGACCCAGGGCCTGCAGTTGCAGCAGAACGGCGGCACCGAGCGCCGCACCGGCGAGATCGCCACCGTGGTGTGGAAGCCCACCGACGAGCTGCAGATCTCGGGTGACGCGTTCTACTCCAAGTTCAAGAACAACTCATTCGGCTACGGCTTCCGCACGCAGAACATCTACGGCAGCAACGCGCAGGTCAGCAACGCGGTACTTGGCCCGTTCGGCACGATGACCGGCGGCACGGTGAGCGGCAACGGCAGCACCCAGTTCTCCAATGAGACCACCGCGGACAACTACACGACCAACACCAGCGTGTTTTCCAGCGGCATCAACGCGAAGTGGAATCACGACCGCTGGCACATCGACGCCGACGTGTCGCTGTCGCGTGCCTCCAGCAACGAGATCAACGTGGACACCACGGCCGATCCCTACTCCGGTCTCGGCGCGGCCAGCCCGCAGTTGATGGCGCAGTCGGCGACTTACCAGTTGCGCGGACGCCAGATCGGCTCGGTGTCGTACGCCAATCCGGGGCAGTACACCGACTTGAGCAAGATGGGCCTGTCGCGTTACGGCGTGTATCCGTACATCTATCACGACAAGATGAAGGCCTTCCGCACCAGCGTGAAGTACGACCTGCCCAACAGCTCGTGGCTGTCGGCGCTGGAAGCCGGCGTGTACATGAATAATCACACCTACAACGCGGACCGCGAGGTATACGTCTACGGTTCGGAGTGGGGTACCGACAAGACCAACGGCCTGCCGCTGAGCATTCCGTCCAGCGCCGCCAAGGTCACCTGCTGGAAGGGTAATTTCTCGGGTCTGCCGTGCTTCCTGCAGCTCAACGGTTCGGCCATTCTTGCCGCGCACGGCATCACCGCGAATCCGGTGAAGGACATCCATAACAACAGCTGGTCGATGATCCAGAGTGGCCAGGTCGACGAGAAGACCCGTGACCTGTTCTTCATGGCCGACATTGACGCGCAAGTGTTCGGGCATGAGCTGACCGGAAATGCCGGTGTGCGTTATTCGCACCAGTCGCAGTACAGCCATGGCCTGCAGCAGGTGGGTAATGGCGCCGGCGTGCCGATCACCGACGGCAACGGCTACACCAGCACCGACTACGCACCGCTCACGGTGGGCAAGACCTACTCCGACTGGCTGCCGTCGATGAACCTGGTCTATCACGGCACTGACGACGATCAGGTGCGCTTCTCGGCCGCCAAGGTGCTGGCGCGTGCCCCGATCAACCAGATGATGGCGGGTTCCGGTTCGTGGGTGTCGAGCGGTCAGTACAACGTATGGGGCGGTACCAGCCCGCTGCTCGATCCGCTACGCGCGACGCAGTATGACCTGGGCTATGAGCACTACTTCGACGACTCGACCGGTGCCATCAGTGCCGGCGTGTTCTACAAGAAGATCAAGTCGTTCATCCAGGCCGTCACGTATCACAACTTCGACTTCGCCTCCGCCGGCATCACCGTGCCGACCGATCCGACCACGGGCAAGCCGTACTTGAACGGCGACTACCAGACGGCCTACAACGCCAAGGGCGGTGAAGTGCGCGGCTTGGAGCTGTCGTTCTCCAAGAACGGCTTCCTGCCGGGCATGTGGAAGGGCCTGGGTGTGCAGGGCAACTTCGCGCTGACTTCCAGCACGGTGAGCAACCCGACTAACTTGGGTGGCGCGATCTCGTCCATCGGCCTGCCGGGTCTGTCCAAGCGCGTGGCCAGCCTCGCGGTGTTCTACGACAACGGTCCGTTCTCGGCCCGCGTATCCGGCAACTATCGCTCGAAGTTCGCCTCTGACACGCAGATGTCGGTGACCAACCAGATGGTCACGTTCGCTGCGGAAACCGTGTACGACTTCCAGGCTTCGTACGAGATCAGCAAGCAGTGGAAGGTGGTCTACCAGATGTTGAACATCAACGACCAGCCGACGCGCACCTACTTCGGCAGCGACCCGTCGCAGACCGGCACGATCCAGTACTTCGGTCGTACCAGCTACCTCGGTGTTGAGTTCAAGCTGTAAGCAAGGAACGAATGATGAGAAGTGGGAAACGAGAAAGAGCGGCTATGGCGGTTCACTCGTTTCTCACTTCGCTTCACTACCACTGATTCACGCGGAGGCCCGGCGTAGCGGTCACCGGCTTCGGCGATCCGATCCGTCGAAGGTCTCCAGCCTCGAATGGAGCTAGGGATGTCGCCGTACCGTAATCGCCTCAGGTCTCTGGCCTTCCTCTTCACCCTGGCACTCGGCCCGGGTGTCGGCATCCTCCCCGCCGCACTCGCGGCCGAGGGGCCTCCATCGGCCCCGGCCACCGCACAGTCTGGCTCGGGCGTCTGGTACGAAATCTTTGTGCGTGCCTGGTACGACACCAACGGCGACGGCATCGGCGATCTCAACGGTGTCACCGCCAAGCTCGATTACCTGCAATCGCTCGGCGTCAGCGGCATCTGGTTGATGCCGATCAATCCTTCGCCCAGCTATCACGGCTACGACGTCACCGATTACGAAGGCATCAATCCGCAGTACGGCACGATGCAGGACTTCGAGCGTCTGGTGCGCGAGGCGCACAAGCGCGGCATTGAGGTAATTATCGATCTGGTGATCAACCACACCAGCGACCAGCATCCGTGGTTCAAGGCGGCGCTCGATCCGGCCAGTCCATATCGCGGCTGGTATACCTGGGCCAAACCCGACACGGATCTGAAGGCACTGAGCGCTGCCGGCGGTGTGGCCTGGCATCGGAACGGCCAGCAGTACTACTTCGGTGGTTTCACCGGCGCCATGCCCGACCTCAATTACGACGATGTCGATGTTCGCCACGAGATGGTGAAGGTCGGCCAGTTCTGGCTGGCGAAGGGCGTGGACGGCTTCCGCCTCGATGCGGCGCGCCACATCTACGACGACCTGCGCACAGATACCGGCAAGCCAGAGACCGTGCGCAAGAATGTCGCGTGGTGGAGCGAATTCCGCCACGGTCTGCAGGAGCGCAAGCCGGATGTCTATCTGGTTGGCGAAGTCACTGCGCCCTCGCCAGCCGCGCTGGCGCCGTACCTGAAGCCACTGGGCTCAGTGTTCAACTTTCCGCTGGCCGAGCAGTTGATCGCCAGCGCGCGCAAGGAACGCGATGGCGCGCTCGGCGATCTGCTCGCCACGACCTACAAAGCGTTCCGTGACGCTGCCGGCGATGCTTTCGTGGATGCGCCGTTCCTGTCCAACCACGATCAGGAGCGCGTGCTCAGCCAGCTCAACGGCAACACGCAGCACATGCGCATGGCGGCGGCGCTGCTGCTGACGTTGCCGGGGCGTCCCTACGTCTATTACGGCGAAGAGATCGGCATGCTCGGCCGCAAGCCCGACGAGAACCTGCGTGAACCCATGCGCTGGCAGCGCGACCCGCAGGCCACCGGCGAGACGCGCTGGAAAGCTTCCACGGCGAAGCAGGGCGGTGAAGTGTCGGTGCAGGCCGAGCAGGACGATCCGTCCTCCTTGCTGAACTTCTACCGCAGCTTGATCCACTGGCGTGCGGAAGTGCTGGCACTGCGCGACGGCGATATCCGCGTGGTACCGACGCACAACGACCATTTGCTCGCCTATGAGCGGAATACCGCCGACAGCCATGTGCTGGTGGTGCACAACCTCTCGGGCCAGGCGCAGACGTTCGTGCCGGATGCGAAGTTCAGTGATGTGCATCTTCACACCCAGCCAGGTGTGATTCTGACCAAAGGCAAGCTGGTGCTGCCGGCTTATACGACCGTGGTCATGCAATGACAGCGTCGCGTTATCTGTGTGGCGGACTGGCCGCCGCGTGCATGCTCTGGGCGGGGTTGGCCATGTCGACGTCGGGTACGGATAGCGCATCGATCACGGAACCGGTGCCAACACAGGGCGATGTGACGGCGCGCTTCCTGACGCCGAACATCGTCGAGCTCAGCTACACGCTGAAGAACGCTGCGCCGATCACACCCACGGCGGTGGTCGACCCAGCGCTACATCTTCCGCCATGCAACGTACCGGTGGCGGCACAGAATAGCGCCGAGTGGTCGCAAACCTCTGGACAGGCCACTCTGCGCAGGCAGGCAAAGGCCGGCAAGCTGGTCCTGGAGAACGCAACACATCGTGTTCTGCTGCAGATCGATCTCGCTGCACTGGCGCGCGGCGAATTGATCGCGCAACACGGCAAGCAAGACGCGTTGTATGGCATCCACGGCTATGACGCGTTCGAGCGTGCCGATGGCGGGCTGCAACGCAGGGGTGCGCAGGTAGCGAAGGCTGGCGAACAAGGTTTTGCCGGGGCACCTTTTGTATGGAGTACTTCGGGTTATGGCGTGCTGGTCGATGCGGAGCGGGTGAACTTCAAGCTCGCCGATGGTCGTGTGTCGGCACAGAGCAAGCATCAGCGGATCCGGCACGTTTATCTGTTTGTCGGTTCGCCTGCCCAGTTGTTTGCGGCGCTGGCGACGATCAGTGGCCACACGCCGCTGTTTCCGAAGTGGGCGATGGGTTTCACCAACAGCCAGTGGGGCATCGACCAGAAGGAACTGCTGGACATTGTCGATACCTATCGCGCGAAGCAGATCCCGCTCGACAATATGACCCTGGATTTTGACTGGAAAGCCTGGGGCGAAGACAACTACGGCGAGTTCCGCTGGAACCCGGTGAAGTTTCCCGACGGTCCCAGCGGCAAGCTGAAATCCGTGCTGGATGCGAAAGGGGTGCGCATCACCGGCATCATGAAGCCGCGGGTGCACCTGGATACGGTGGAAGGTCGCTATGCCACTGAGCACGGCCTCTGGTCGGTGGCAAGCAAGCCCAGCCCGGACTACTTCTCGAACAAGACCATCCGCGAAGTAGATTTCGACAAACCCGAGGCGCGTGCGTGGTTCTTCAACGACGCGCTGAAACATTCCTTCGACACCGGCGTGGTCGGCTGGTGGAATGACGAGGCCGATAACCTCGACAGCGACACGCAGTTCATGAACATGCAGCGTGCGCTGTATGAGGGCCAGCGTGCGCATGGCGATCAGCGTGTGTGGTCGATCAATCGCAATTTCTACCTGGGCTCGCAGCGCTACGCCTACGGTCTGTGGTCGGGTGACATCCATACCGGTTTCGCCAGCATGAAAGGGCAGCGCCAGCGCATGCTCAGCGCGATCAACGTTGGCGCGATGCAGTGGGGCATGGATGGTGGCGGGTTTAAGAAGGACACGTCCAAGAAAGGCGACATCAGGCATGGCGCGCCGACACCGGAAAATTACGCGCGCTGGATCCAGTTCGGCGCGTTCACGCCGATCTTCCGCGTGCACGGCGAGTTGGGGCAGAAGCGCCAGCCCTGGATGTATGGGCCCGTGGCCGAGAAGGCGGCTACGGAGGCGATCCGTTTGCGCTACGCGCTGCTTCCGTACATCTACTCCTACGAATATCAGCGCCGGCAGACCGGCGTAGGCCTGGTGCGTCCGCTGCTGTTCGGCTGGCCGGACGACGCCAATGTGCGCGAAGACATCGATGCCTGGATGTTCGGCGACGCGCTGTTGGTGTCGCCGGTGGTGGAGCAGGGCCAGACTGTCAAGGACATTTATCTGCCGGCGGGCCATTGGGCCGATTACGCCACGGGCAGAGTTTACGAGGGTGGCCAAACCATCCACTACGCGATCGATAGCAAGACCTGGTCGGATATGCCGCTGTTCGTTCGCGAAGGCGCGATCATTCCGATGCAGGCACCGATGAACTACGTGGGCGAGAAGCCGCTGCGCGAGGTCGATGTCGAGGTGTTTCCGGCCACGTCGCGTCGCACCTTCGAGTATTACGACGATGACGGTGTGAGTTATGGCTACGAGCGCGGGGCCTACTTCCTGCAGACGCTAGCCGCGCAACGCCAGGGTGACACCGTGAGCTTCGAGACCGATGCAGCCACCGGAAGCTTCCATCCGGAGCTGGCGTATTACCTGGTGAAGATCCATGGCATTGCGGCGACGGCGGTGAACAATGTGGATAAGGCGTGGAGCGAAGCTGCGAATCCGGACGCTTTGCGCGCTACCGCCGATGAAGGTTGGGCGAAGAGTAGCGACCGCTTCGGGCCAATCACCTGGCTAAAGGTGAAGGCAGGTCAGTCACGCAAAATCGCTTTGGGAATGTCGCATTGACTGATTGAGTTTAGATTGCGCGGAAGCTCCAGTCGGGGATGGGAGCGAGCCGTGCGGTATTGGGCTGTTCCATCCATCTGACGAGAGGAGTGGCAACATGGAATTGATGCATCGGCGCGCGTTGGCGGTGGCATTGACGTTGTGCTGCGTGGCCTTGCCTTATGGGCAGGCGAAGGCGGCGAGCAACGATAACAACGTAGAGTGGGCTGGCCTGTTCCATGATCAGGGGCCGCTGTACGACAGCAGCCCCGAACCTACCTCCGGTCAGGCCGTCACGCTGACCTTCCGCACGTACAAGGGCGACATCACCAGCGCCAATATCAAGTATTACGACAGTGCCGATGGCGCGTTCCACTGGGCGGCGATGCACTGGGTGTCGAACGATGCGACCGGCAACTTCGACTACTGGCAGGGCACCGTGCCGGCCAGTTCCTCCGAGAAGTATTACCGCTTCCAGATCAACGACGGCACCGCTACCGCCTGGTACAACGCGGCCGGCGTGACCAGCAGCGAGCCATCGGCTGGCGACTTCTTCATCATTCCCGGCTTCAAGACCCCGGACTGGATGAAGAACGGGGTGATCTATCAGATCTTCCCGGACCGCTTCTACAACGGCGACACCAGCAACGACGTGCAGACCGGCCAGTACACCTACGGTGGGCAGTCCACGCAAAAGGTGGCCTGGGGCGGCAGTCCGTTCGCGATCAACGGCGGCTCCAACAATCTGGTGTTCTTCGGCGGCGATCTGGCCGGCGTGGACCAGAAGCTGGGCTATATCAAGCAGACGCTGGGCGCGAATATCGTTTATCTCAATCCGGTGTTCACTTCGCCTACCAACCACAAGTACGATACCGAGGACTACTACCACGTCGATCCGGCATTCGGCAGCAATGCCACCTTGCAGCAGTTGATTACCGACGTGCATAGCAGCAGCAACGGGCCAAAGGGCTACGTGATCCTGGACGGCGTGTTCAATCACACCGGCGATACCAGTCAGTGGTTCGATCGATACAACTGGTGGAGCACGCTTGGCGCGTATGAATCGACCAGCAGCCAGTGGTACGGCTACTACACGTTCCAGCAGTGGCCTGGCACGTATTCGTCATTCTTCGGCTATTCCAGCATGCCCAAGCTGGATTACGGCAGCACGGGCTCGGCGGTGCGCAACCAGATCTATGGCAGCAGCACCTCGGTAGTGAAAACCTGGCTGTCGTCGCCTTACAGCATCGACGGCTGGCGCCTGGATGCACCGCAGTACATCGACGCTGGTGGCAACAACGGCAGCGATGCGGTGAACCATCAGGTGATGGCCGAGCTGCGCACGGCGGTGAAATCGGTCAACGCACAGGCTGAAATCCTTGGCGAGTTCTGGGGCAATGCGAATCCCTGGACCAGCAACGGCAAGGAATGGGACAGCGCGCTGAACTACGACGGCTTCACCCAGCCGCTATCGGAGTGGATCAACGGCTACGACTACAGCGGCAACGCCGCGTCGATCCCGGCCAGCCAGTTCGACAGCTGGCTGCATGGCACGCGGTCCAATTACCCGACCAATGTGCAGCAGACCATGAGCAACTTCCTGACCAGCCACGACATCCAGCGCTTCGCGCAGCGTGCCGGCGGCGATATCTGGAAGACCTATCTGGCGCTGATCTTTCAGATGACCTACGTGGGCACGCCGACGATCTACTACGGTGACGAGTACGGCATGCAGGGCGGCAACGATCCGGACAATCGCCGCAGCTTCGACTGGACCCAGGGCACCACCACCAACGCGGCGGTGGCGCTGACCCAGAAGCTGATCGCGATCCGCAATCAGTACGCTGCCTTGCGCACCGGCTCGTTCATGAGTCTGCTGACGGACGACACCAACAAGCTCTACAGCTATGGCCGCTTCGACCAGAATCACCGGGTCGCGGTGGCCCTGAACAACGACAGCGCCACGCACACGGTCACCGTACCGGTGTGGCAGTTGAGCATGACCAACGGCAGCACGGTCACCGACCTTCTTAGTGGCAACACTTACACGGTGAGCGGCGGTAACGTGACAGTGAGCGTCAACGGCCATTACGGGGCGATCCTGGCGCAATGACGACATACGGCGGGAGTACTTGATGCAGGTTGAATTGATCGCGGTAAGCACATGCTGATGCTGGGTGTGCTCGCGGGTGCGGTGGCGCTGGGTCAGGTTGCCGCGCCTGCGGACTGGCATGACCAGCTCGAATGGCAGGGCAAGGTCGCGACGATGGAGGTCGTGCCCGGTGGTTATGTGTTGCACATGCCGGCCGGCGAGCGACGGATAGGGACGCAAAAGCTTTCAGTGAAGACGGCCAGCCCATTGTTCGACGGCCTGTTCGCGATGGCGCAGGACGATCTACGCCTGGACTCGGTGGCGGCCATCAAGGACGACGCATTCGATCACGGGAAATCGATTCCCTGCGCCTGTTTCGAGACTGGCGAAAAATGGCACTACGTGTGGACGCGCGACCTGTCGTACGCGGTTGATCTCGCCCTGTGGCGGCTCGATCCGACGCGTGCGAAAGCCTCGTTGCGCTTCAAGCTTTCGGACGTGCGCGAACCCTCCGCGCCGGCTGGCGCGTCTGTGATGCAGCACTATGTGATGCAGGACACTGGCTCCGGCGGCAGCTGGCCGATCAGCACGGACCGCATCGTGTGGTTCCTCGCCGCGCGCCATCTGCTCGACGACAAGGTTTTCGCCGATGAGGTGTACCGGGCATTGACCGATACGCTGGCGCAGGACCGGTACTACATCTTCGATGCGCAGCTGGGCTTGTATCGCGGCGAGACGTCGTTCCTCGACTGGCGCGAGCAGAGCTATCCCGGCTGGACGGCCAAGGAGGTGACGTTCATCGGCCAATCCTTCGCGCTCTCCACCAATGTGCTGCATTACCAGGCGCTGCAGCTGGCCGCGCAGATGTCCGAATCACGGGATGCCACCAAGGCGGCTATCTATGCGGCGCAGGCGCAGACATTGAAAACGGCGATCAACGCGCGCTTCTGGCGTGCCGATCGTGGGCAGTACATGAGCTACATCGGCGGTGCCGATCATCCGGTGCCTTACGAGACGTACGACCTGCTTGGCCTGTCGCTGGCGATCACCAGTGGGGTGGCCGATGCGGCGCATGCGCGGCAGGCGCTGGCGAACTACCCGGTGTGGGAGGCCGGCAGCCCGGTGATCTGGCCGGAACGCGCCGACGTGCCGATTTATCACAACCGCGCGATCTGGCCGTTTGTGAGTGCGTACGCCTTGCGTGCGGCGCGCGCGGTGGACGACCCCGAGCGCATCGCGCACGAGCTGCGTTCGCTGATGCGCGGCGCCGCGCTGGCCGGGTCGAACATGGAGAATTTCGAGCTGACCACGCAGGCCGTGCACGTGGACGATGGTGCATTGAGTGGGCCGGTAGTGGATTCGCCACGCCAGCTGTGGTCGGTGGCGGGCTATCTCGACATGGCGATCGAGGGCGTGTTCGGCCTGCAGGCGGATGGACACATCCAGCCGAAGCTGCCGGCGTCGCTGGTACCGATGCTGTTTGGCGACAAGGATCGTATCCAGCTCACGTTGGGCGATCGCGACATCATGCTGCTGCGTCCGGCCAAACTGGATGGCAACCTGCTAGTGGCCGAGCGCGAGCGTCGTGAAGGTGCGCATACGGTGGTGAGTCTGAAGGCGATCAAGGTGGCGGCCTCGCCGTTGCGCACGAATGCGCCCTTGTTCGCGCCCGCCACACCGGATGCGCCCACCGTTTCGGCGGAAGGCACCTCGTGGAAGGTCGCCGTGAAGGGCGAGGCTGTGCTCTACATCAACGGCGTACAGGACGGCACGATCCGCGGCGGCACGCTGGTTCCGAAGTTGGCAGCGCAGCAGTGTTTCAGTGTGACGCGCACGGGCGACAACGGCGTTGAGTCGCTGCATAGTCCATCGGTCTGCATGGGCAACGCCGCGCGCCCTGCTGGCGAGTGGCCGCGCGAGTGGAAGGCATCGGCCACGGGTCGCTTTCAGTTGGCTCTGGACTACGCCAACGATCATGGCCCCATCAACACCGGAATCACCGCCGCCGTGCAGGTGCTGACGGTGCGTTGCGAAGGCGGCGAAGCGCAGGCGGTGCCACTGGTGCTGCCGCACAGCCTGGGCCAGCAGCGTTCCACCAGCGGCAGTTTCATCGCACACGCCGGCGCGCTTTGCCGCTTTGCACTGGAGCCGGGCTTCAACATGACCTACCTTCGGCATTTCGGGCATTACACCGGCGGCAAGGGCGGGATCGACGGACCGTTGAATCAGGCCAGGATCGGCGACCTGCTGGTGACGCCATTGCCTTAGAGCCTGTTTATGATCTCCCCGTGGCTCGCGTTGCTGTTGAATGGCTGTCAGGTGGTAGCGCGTGGCGCAGCACCTGGCTGGCTGCCAGATCAAGCCGCGCGCTGCCGCATGGCGGCCATTCAACAGCAACCCTCCGGGCCGGGTCTGTTTGCCCGCAGGCCGGCGTCATCACTCAGTCGTGTACGGACGTACACTCCTTCACTCTTCCTTGGCCTGCGCGCAAACAGATCCCGGCGCGGGCCACGGGGAGACCATAAACAGGCTCTTGGGAAGCCGCGCAGCCATGAACAGAAAACCCGCCCTGTCGTTCTGGCAGATCTGGAACATGTGTTTCGGCTTCCTGGGCATCCAGTTCGGCCTGGCGTTGCAGAACGCCAATGTCAGCCGGATCTTCCAGACCCTCGGCGCCGATATGAGCGACATCCCGATCCTGTGGGTCGCGGCGCCGCTGACCGGCCTGATCGTGCAGCCCATCATCGGCCATTATTCCGATCGCACCTGGACCAAGCTCGGCCGTCGCCGTCCGTATTTTCTGGTCGGCGCTGTGCTGACCACGCTGGCCCTGCTGTGTATGCCCAACGCGCCGATGCTGTGGGTAGCGGCGGGGCTGCTGTGGATTATGGATGCATCGATCAATATTTCGATGGAGCCGTTTCGCGCCTTCGTCGGCGATCAGCTGCCCACGCGGCAGCGGCCGCTGGGCTATGCGATGCAGAGCTTTTTCATCGGCATCGGTTCGGTGGTGGCGTCGATGCTGCCGTGGCTGCTGACGCGCATGGGGGTCAGCAACGATCCCGGCGCAAGCGGCATTCCGGACACGGTGAAGTACGCCTTCTATATCGGCGGTGCGGTGGTGCTTGGCGCGGTGTCGTGGACAGTGATTTCGTCGCGCGAGTATCCGCCGGATGCGCTGCGCGCCTTCGATATCGAGCGGCCTGCCGACGCTGCGCAGGTGGACAAAGGCTCGGCCCATCGCAACGGCCTGCTTTGGCTGGGTGCGGGTATGGCCTGTACCGCGCTGGTCGCGTGGCTGCATCTGGAGCGCGAGCTTTATCTGCTTACCGGCGGCGTCGCGGTCTATGGCGTGGCCCTGCTATGGCTGAGCCGCTCGAGCCGCACCAGCATGTTCACCCAGGTGATGGGCGACATGTATGCGATGCCGGATACGATGCGGCGGCTCGCATGGGTGCAGTTTTTTTCATGGTTCGCGTTGTTCGCGATGTGGATCTACACCACGGCCGGCGTGACCCAGGTGCATTTCGGCAGCAGCGACACGCATTCGGCGGCTTACAACGAAGGTGCCAACTGGGTGGGTGTGCTGTTCGCCGCCTACAACGGTTTCGCGGCGCTGGCAGCCATCGTGATTCCGTGGATGGTGAGGCGCTGGGGCTTGCGCATCAGTCACCTGATCAACGTGTGGCTGGGTGGTGCGGGACTGTTGTCGTTCCTGCTGATCCGCGACCCGCACTGGCTGATGTTGTCGATGGTGGGCGTGGGTTTCGCCTGGGCTTCGATCCTGTCGCTGCCATACGCGCTGCTGTCGGACCACCTGCCGGCGCAGAAGATGGGCGTGTACATGGGCATCTTCAATTTCTTCATCGTCATTCCGCAGCTCATGGCCGCCAGTGTGCTGGGCCTGCTGTTGAGGATGTTTTTCCACGGCCAGCCGATCTATGCGCTGGCCCTTGGCGGCGCCAGTCTGTTCATTGCCGGCCTTTGCGTATTGCGTGTGCGTGAGCCGGTGGTGGATGCGGCGCCGGCCACCGCTACCACCGGGAGTTAGCGCGGATCATGAAGTCCCTTATGTTGGGCATTACCCTCGCTCTGGCGGCGGGGCAGGCCGCTGCTGCGCAGACGGAGTTCTACGGCACTGATAAGCCGTTCGCCTCCAACGCGATTTATTTCGTGATGACCGACCGTTTCGTCAACGGCGATCCCTCCAACGATCACCGCGACCAGGGCGGTGCGCATCACACCTTCGACATTCCGGTGCAGGGGCCGAATGGTGAGACCGACAACATCGGCTATCTCGGCGGCGACTTCAAAGGCGTGCTCGACAACGCCAAGTACATTCGCGGGATGGGGTTCGGCGCGGTGTGGATTACCCCGATCGTGGACAACCCGGATGAGGCTTTCACCGGTGGCGATCAGGTGACCTGGGGTGCCTCCTTGGCCGACCGTGGCAAGGCGGGTTATCACGGCTATTGGGGCGTGAATTTCTACAAGCTCGACGAGCATCTGCCGAGCAAGGATCTGGACTTCGCGCAGTTCACCAACAAGATGCGCGCGCAGGGGCTGAAGACCGTGCTCGATATCGTCGCCAACCACGGCTCGCCGGCTTTCGGCATGCCCAAGGCGCAACCGCAGTTCGGGCAGATTTTCGACAGGGACGGCAAGTTGATTGCCGATCACCAGAATCTGCGTCCCGATCAGCTCGACCCAGTGCGCAACCCGCTACACCGCTTCTATCATTCGTACGAGGATCTGGCGCAGCTGTCGAACAACGACGACGAGAATCCGGCGGTGCTGGATTACTTTGTGGGTGCCTATCAGCAGTGGATCGACCAGGGCGCCGATGCGTTTCGTATCGACACTATCAGCCATATGTCGACGGACTTCTGGCGGCAGTTCTCCGCGCGCATCCGCGCGAAGCATCCTGGGTTCTTCATGTTTGGCGAGGCGTTCGATTACAGCCCGGACAACATCGGGCAGTACACCTGGGAGCGTAATGGCGGCATCAGTCTGCTCGATTTTCCGCTGCGTCAGCGCGTGGCTGAGGTGTTCGAGCACCCGCATAGCGATTACGCGCGTATTGCCGAGCGCCTGTATCTGCGCAATGGGCCGTATGCGAATCCGTATGAATTGGTGACGTTCTACGACAACCATGACATGGCGCGGCTCAATGCCACCGACGATGGTTTCATTGACGCCAACAACTGGTTGTTTACCGCACGTGGTATTCCGGCGATCTACTACGGTTCGGAAGTGGGTTTTATGCGTGGGCGCTCGGAGCATCAGGGCAACCGCAATTATTTTGGGCAGAAGAGCATTGACGCCGCGCCACGCAGCAAGATCTATCAACAGCTCAAACGCATCGCGCAGTTGCGTGAGAAGTTGCCGGCGTTACAGCGTGGGTTGATGTTGCCGGTGCGCATTGAGGGCGATCAGGCGGTTTTTTATCGGGTGTACCAGAAGGGAGCTTCGCATCAGGTTGCGCTGGTGCTGCTCAACAAAGGCGATGCGGCGGCGGATATCGAGGTGAGCTCCTATTTGCAGGCTGGCGAGTGGAGGGCTGCCTTGGGCGGGGCGTCGGTGGTGGTGGCTGAGGGTGGCTCGCTGAAGGCTCGTGTGGGTGCGCATGACGCGCAGGTCTATGTGCTGGATGCGGTGGCGGTGCGGACCGATCTTGTGGCCGAGCTGACTCGTCTGATGGTGGAGAAGGGGCATCCCGTAGCGCGTTGATGCTTTTTTTCCCCGCTCCCTCGAGAGAGAGGGGCGGTTCTTGCGACACAGTCTCCACCTCGTCATTCCGGCGTAGGCCGGAGGAGCTTTTCAACAGCGAAGCTGGTCATTCAGAGTGGTGCGCTTCGGTTGTCGGGTCTGCGTGCGCTGGCTCGCCTGCCGCGGGCTTCCGAACCGCTGCCGCGGTCCGGGTCACTTTCTCTTTGCTGGCCCACGCACCCGCAGGAGCGGGTGCGAACAGCGCAGCTGGCCCGAAGGGCGGAGGGCATGGATGCCCGGAGTAAAGAGAAAGTAACCAAAGAGAAATGGCCTGAGAGCAGGCGGTGTGCTTTGTAGCTACGCCTTTTCCAGTGTCAGGCGTCGGATCGTTTTCTTCGAGGTCTGATCGTTATTCCCCGTCGAAGCGCCACATCTCCCTCTCCCCTCCGGGGAGAGGGTTGGGGTGAGGGGTGGGCGCTTGGGATCGCGTTGCTATCTGGACGGCTGACGTTTCAGCGTCCGCGCACGCTGGATTTCCGCACGATGAGGTTCACCGGAAGCATGGCGCTTTCCGCGGGTTCGTTGCGGATCAGGCGTAGCAGGTTGTCGACCAGGGCTTCGCCGGCTTGCTGAGTGTCTTGGCGGACGGTGGTGAGTTGGGGGTTGATGAAGCTGGCCGTGGGGATGTCGTCGAAGCCGGCGACGGCGATGTCGTTGGGGACGGTTTTGCCGTGGTCGGCGAGGGCGCGCATGGCGCCGATGGCGATGAGATCGCTGGCGGCGAAGACGGCGTCGAAGGGGATTTGGCGGTCGAGCAGGGTTTCGAGGGCGGTGTAGCCGGATTGTTCGGTGCTTTCGGCGTTGACTTGCAAATCCGGGTTGGCGCTGAGGCCGGCTTGTTCCAGCACTTGGGCGTAGCCGTGGTAGCGCTCGAAGAATTCGGGGTAGTGGCTCGAGGCGTCGCCGAGGAAGGCGATGCGGCGGCAGCCCTGTTCCAGCAGGTGCGCGGTGATGTCCTTGCCGCCGCGCAGGTTGTCGCAGCCGATGGAGGTGTCGGGCTGGTCGGGCAGCACGGCGCCCCAACGTACGCAACGGGTGCCCTGGGCCACCAGTTTTTCCAGTTTGTCGCGGTAGGCGAGGTAGTCGCCGTAACCGAGCAGGATGATGCCGTCAGCCTTGCGGGTGTCGGCGTAGTCGGCGTGCCAGTCGTGGGAGAGTTGCTGGAAGGAGACCAGCAGGTCATAGCCGCGCTGGGCGCAGGCGCGGGTGATCGAACCCAGCATGGAAAGAAAGAACGGGTTGATGTGCGAATCGTCGGCCGTCGGGTCTTCGAACAGCAGCAGCGCCAGGGTGCCGGAATGGCGGGTGCGCAGGTTGGAGGCGTTCTTGTCGACTTTGTACTTCAGCTCGTCGGCGGCGGCCTGGATGCGCTGGCGGGTTTCCTCGCTCACTAGGGGGCTGCCACGCAATGCGCGCGATACCGTGGACTGGGAGACCCCCGCCAGATGGGCGATGTCGAACGAGGTGGCTTTGCCTTTCTTCTGCACCGTGATCGCAACCTTTCGCGAATAGCCGGCCGGGCCGGCGCGACCGGAGTGGGCAGCATGCTAGCCGCTTTGACCGTCAGCCGTCTTTCCCGGGGCGCGGGCAAAAAAAATGCCCCGAGGGTTAGGGGGGAACCCTCGGGGCGGGGTGGAAGCGGGACCCAGGGGAAGGCCCGCTTACCGGATGGCTCATCCAGGGAGGTGGTGAGCCGCGGACGCCGTTGCGTACGTCCGAGAACTTAGAACGTGCGAATTGAGAAAAGTTGCACAAGGCTGACGAAAAAAATTTAGGGGCGATTCATTTGACGAAAACTCAACGAATTAGACGTCTAATAATGAGGTAAGGCCGCAGGTGATGAGGTTCAATGTGCCTCATCCCAATTCGCGCCGACGCCGGCTTCGACCAGCAACGGTACGCGCAACTCAGCAGCGCCGGACATGCGCTCAACTACGGCGGCGCGCACTTCTTCCACGGCATCCTGGCGCACTTCGAATACCAGTTCGTCGTGCACCTGCATCAGCATGTGCGCGTCGTCGCGAGGCTTGAGCCACTCCGCTACGGAAATCATTGCGCGCTTGATGATGTCGGCGGCGCTGCCCTGCATGGGTGCGTTCACCGCGGCACGCTCGGCGCCGGCGCGCAGTGCCTGATTGCGCGCCTTGAGGTTTTCCAGATACAGGCGGCGGCCGAAGATGGTTTCCACGTAGCCGTCGCGATGCGCCTGTTCGCGCGTGGCTTCCATGAAGGCGTGCACGCCCGGGTAGCGGGCGAAATAGCGCGCCATATAGTCGCTGGCTTCGCCGCGATCCACGCCGAGCTGGCGCGCCAGGCCAAACGCGCTCATGCCGTACATCAGGCCGAAGTTAATCGCCTTGGCTGCGCGGCGCTGGTTGGCGCTGACTTCCTCCGGCTTGAGCCCGAACACTTCCGCCGCGGTGGCGCGGTGCACGTCGCCGCCTTCCTGGAAGGCGCGCATCAGACCTTCGTCACCGGACAGGTGGGCCATGATGCGCAGCTCGATCTGAGAGTAGTCGGCGGCCATTACCGCCCAGCCTTCCGGTGCGATAAACGCTTGGCGGATGCGTCGGCCTTCCTCGGTGCGCACCGGAATGTTTTGCAGATTCGGATCGGACGACGACACGCGCCCGGTCGCCACCGCACCCTGGTGATAGCTGGTGTGCACGCGGCCGGTGCGCGGGTTGACGATCTCGGCCAATTTTTCGGTGTAGGTCGAGCGCAGCTTTGCCAGGCCACGGTAGTCGAGGATCAGGCGCGGCAGCGCGTGGTCCTCGGCGATCGCTTCCAGTGCTTCTTCGTTGGTGGATGGCTGGCCGGTGGGCGTCTTCAACTTCGCCGGCAGGCCAAGTTCGTCGAACAGCACGGCCTGCAATTGTTTGGGTGAGTCGAGATTGAAGTCGTGGCCGGCGGATTTCCATGCCTGCTGCTGGAGCTCAAGCATGCGCTTGCCTAATTGCTGGCTTTGCATGCGCAGGTTGTTGACGTCGATCAGCACGCCGCGCTGTTCCATGCCGGCCAGCACCGGTACCAGCGGAATTTCGATGTCCTGGTACACGCTGCACAGGCGCGGCTCGGTCTGCAGCAGTGGCCATAACGCGTGATGCAGGCGCAGGGTGATGTCGGCATCTTCGGCGGCGTAGCGGCAGGCCGTATCCAGATCCACCTGTGAGAAGGAAATCTGCTTGGCGCCCTTGCCGGCGACTTCTTCGTACTTGATGGTTTCGTAGCCGAGGTACTTTCTGGCCAGCGAATCCATGTCGTGACGCGTTGCGGTGGCGTTCCACACATACGACTCCAGCATGGAGTCGTGCTTCAGCCCCCGCACCACGATGTTGTAGTGCGACAGGATGTTGATGTCGTACTTGGCGTGCTGGCCGAGCTTGGCCTTGTTCGGGTCTTCGAAGATTGGCTTGAGCGCGGCGAGCACCTTGTCACGCGGGAGTTGGGCGGGCGCGCCGGGATAATCGTGCGCCAGCGGGATGTAGCAGGCCTTGCCCGGCTCCACCGACAGGCTGAGGCCGACGATGTCCGCCCGCATGGAGTCGATGCTGGTGGTTTCGGTATCGAAGGCGATCAGCTCGGCGTTGGCGATGCGCTGTAGCCAGTCGTCGAACTGGGCCTGGGTGGTGACGAGTTCGTAGGTTCCCGGTGCGCTGAGGTCAAAGCCTTGATGTAGGGGCGCACCCTGCGCGCGATCTGGCGCTGGAGCGGTGGCGATTTCCTCGGATGCCTGGTCGCGTACAGGGTGCGCTCCTACGGGGGATTCGTTGCTCTCGAGGTCTTTCAGTGCGGCTTTGAATTCGTAGCGGGTGAACAGTTCGCGTAGTTGCTCGATGTGCTTGTCGCGCAGGGTCAGGTCGGTGACGGTTTGTTCCAGCGGCACATCCAGCTTGATCGTCACCAGTGCGCGCGACAGCGGCAGCTGCGGCAGCGCGGCGCGCAGGTTCTCGCCGATCTTGCCGCCGACGTGGTCCGCGTTGGCGATCACGCCGTCCAGCGAGCCGTATTCGGCCAGCCATTTGGCGGCGGTCTTGGGGCCGCACTTGGGCACGCCGGGCACGTTGTCTACGGTGTCGCCGACCAGGGTGAGGTAGTCGATGATCTGGTCCGGCCGCACGCCGAACTTTTCCATGACCCCGGCGTTATCCATGGTGGTGTTGGTCATGGTGTTGATCAGGCTCACGCCAGGGCGTACCAGCTGGGCTAGATCCTTGTCGCCGGTGGAGATCACCACCTCGATGCCCTGGGCATGCGCCTGCTCGGCCAGGGTGCCGATCACATCGTCGGCCTCTACGCCCGGGACACGCAGGATGGGAAAGCCCAGCGCACCGACGATGGCGAGCATCGGGTCGACCTGTGCGCGTAGGTCATCGGGCATCGGCGGGCGCTGTGCCTTGTACTTGTCGTAGAGCTCGTCGCGGAACGTAGGGCCGGGTGCGTCGCTGACGAAGGCCAGGTATTCCGGCTTCGCCTTCAGCGTCGAGCGCAGCATGTTGACCACGCCGAACAGCGCCCCGGTGGGTTCGCCCTGCGCATTGCTCAGCGGTGGCAGCGCGTGGAAGGCGCGGTACAGGTACGAGGAGCCGTCGATCAGGATGAGCTTGGACATGGGGAGCCGTAGGTCTGTGTGTGGCGGGAACGCCAGCAGGCGCATTCGCGGGCATGGAGAGTGGGGAGTTTATGCCGATACGCCGTGTGGCGTGGCGTCATCGTGTCGCGCTTCACGGAGCGTCGCCGGGGCGCTGCTATGCTCGGCTCTTCTGAGGAGGTTGTGATCATGAAACCTGTCGCCTTGCTCGCCGCTCTTGGTGCCTTTGTTGCCCTGCCGGCTCTTGCGCAATCCCAGTCGCTGCCACCGGCGCCACCGCCGCCGGGCATGAACGATCCGGGTGTCAAAGCGGTGGAGCCGCCAGCCACCAAGAAGCCGGCCAAGCCCGCCAGCGGGCAGGCCATCAATAGCAAGGCACCGGTT
This sequence comes from Dyella sp. OK004, assembly GCF_900114495.1. Classification (GTDB taxonomy): domain Bacteria; phylum Pseudomonadota; class Gammaproteobacteria; order Xanthomonadales; family Rhodanobacteraceae; genus Dyella_D. The sequence goes on from NZ_FOZI01000004.1 coordinate 391,203, forward strand.
CTTCCGGCCATGCAGGACAGCGGCCCGCGCGATGCGCGCGGCGAGCCGCCGCCGCAGGTCACCGTGCGCAAGCAGGGTGAGGAGACCATCCAGGAATACCGCCGCAGCGGCATGCTGTACATGGTGATCGTGACGCCCAAGACCGGTATTCCGCAGACCTATATGGTCGACGCCAACGGCAATTACCACGCGCAGAGCGGCCCACAGGAGCCGGTGAAGCCGGTGATGTACAAGGTGATGGAGTGGGGCAAGAGCAAGCCCGCGGAAGCGGAGTCAGCTGGCGACGGCAAGTAAGCCGGCCCGCATGCCGATGACGCGGGTGCTCCGGTGAATCTGCGCGAGAGCTGGCTGCTGTTTGCGCTGGGCTCGGCGTTCTTCGCCGCGCTCACGGCGTTGTTCGGCAAGATCGGTGTGGCGGGGATCAATTCCAACCTCGCCACGTTCATTCGCACCATCGTGATTCTGATGGTGACGGCCGGGATTCTCAGTTTGCGTGGCGAGTGGGCGAAGCCTTCGGGGTTGCCGTGGCATAGCTGGGTGTTTCTGGTGTTGTCGGGTGTGGCGACGGGGTTGTCGTGGCTTTGTTATTACCGGGCGTTGCAGTTGGGGCCGGTGAGTAAGGTGGCCCCTATCGACAAGCTGAGTGTGGCGTTTGTGATTGTGCTTAGTTTGTTGTTTCTTGGGGAGCAGGCTAGTTGGCCGGTGTTGGTTGGGGGTGGGTTGATTTTGGCGGGGGCGTTGGTCATCGCGATGTTTTAGGTTTTCTCTCTCTCCCTTCGGGAGAGAGTTCGGTTCTTGCGATATCCCTTCCTACTCGTCATCCCTGCGAAGGCAGGGATCCAGTAGTGGTGCGCTCCGATTTTTGCGTCTGCGTGCCTTGGCTCGCCTGCCGCGGGCTTTCGAACCGCTGCCGCGGTCCGAGTCACTTTCTCTTTGCTGGCCCAAAGAGAAAGTAACCAAAGAGAAATGGCCTGAGAGCAAGCGGTGTGCTCTGTAGCTGCGCCTTTTCCAGTGTCAGGCGTCGGGATAGTTCTTTTAGGGTCTGATCGCTCATCACAGGTTGGCTGCGCATAGCCTTTGCTCCCTCTCCCCTCCAAGGAGAGGGCTGGGGTGAGGGGTGGGTGCTCGGGATAACGCTGCTATTTCGTCGCACAGCGTGCAGCATGCTTTAGCGCGCCGCATCCAGTTCTGGATAGCGGCGGAAGATGCCGTCTTCGTTGAAAGGAATGCGCCGCGGCGATGCCAGGTATGCGGCGAGTCGTGGGCGGGCGGCGACGCGTTCGGTAAGTGCGTTGAGGTTAGGGAGTTTGCGGCGTAGGCGGCGCATGGTGTTGGGGAAGGCGTAGTTGAGGCCGCTCATGACCTGAAACAGGGAGAGGTCGACGTAGGAGTGGCGTGCGAGGGGATGTTTGCCGTTGCTTTGTTCGATGATGTCCTCGAAGTAACCCAGAAATTTCGGCATGCGGTGTTGGCGGAAGTCGGCAGCGCGTTCTTTCGCAGCGCTGCGCTGGTCTTCGTAATAGAGGCCGCTGGCGATCGGATGATGGGTGTCGTGGGCTTCGACGATGAAGTCGGAGATGGTCAGTTGCAGCTGGTGTGCATAGAGCTGCGTGGCTTCGCTCTTCGACACAAGGCCGAGACGCGGACCCAGGTAGAACAGGATGGCGGCTGTCTGGGCGATGACAGTGCGGCCGGCTTTGAGGAAGGGTGGGGCGAAGGGGCGTGCGCCGGGTTGATCGCCGTGCAGGAAGGGCATGATGGCGTCGTCGCCTTTTTTTCGGGCGACGTCGATGTAGTCGGCGCCAGCGTCTTCCAGGGCCAGCCGCACGAATTCGCCGCGGCCTTGGATGCCGGTCCAGTAATAGAGCTCGTAGCGCATGGCGGTCTCCGGTGTCGAAGCGACGACCGTAAGCGCTGGAGGTTCAAGGCGGCGTGGAGAGGCTCAGCGCGTTTTGCTCTTGCGCGGCGTCTGGGTGAGTTGCGCTGCGGTTTCGCGGATGCGTGTCCACACCAGTTCGGCGACCGGCGATAGCGAGCGATGCCGGCGCCGGATCAGGGTGATGGCGCGATAGGCGACAGGGGTCAGTGGCCGCGTGATCAACGTTTCGGGAACGGGCAGCGAGAGTCGGGGAGTAATGCTGATACCGAGCCCGGCTTCGACCATGCGGAATGCGGTCAGGGTGTGCCCGGTCTGTTGCACGACCGGTGCCTGGATGCGCAGTGCGGCGAGTTGAAGATCGATCAGGCGGCGACTGCCGGAGGCGTGGTCGAGCAGTACCAGCGGCTGACCCTTCAGTTGCTTCCACGGCACGTCGGGCAGCGACGCGAATGCATGATCGCGCCGGCATACCAGCATGAAAGGGTCTTGCAGGATGGTTTCGCTGTCGAAGGATTCGCGGTCGGCGGGTTCGATCGCCAGGCCGAAGTCCACTTCGCCGCCGCGTACGCTGTCGAGCACCAGCGTCTGCACTTGATCGTGCAGTTGCACCGTGAGTTCGGGATAGTCGCGGGCGCAGGCGGCGATGCATGCGGGCATCAAGCCGGCGGAGAGGGTGGGTACGGCGGCGACGCGTACTTTGCCGCGCTGGCGTTCGCTTTCCGAATGCACGTGGGCGAGCACACCCTCCAGTTCGTCCAGCACGCGTTCGACGGCGCTCTGCAGATAGCGGCCGGCCTCGGTGGGGACTACTTCGCGGGTGTTGCGATCGAACAGCCGCACTTCGAGTTCGGCTTCGAGCTCGGCGACATGCCGGCTTACCGCGGGCTGGGTCAGGTGCAGGCTTTCGGCCGCCCGCCGGAAATGCCGCAGGCGGGCGACGGCCAGGAAGGCGCGAAGCTGGCGCAGACTGATATTCATGCGCTTATCCTATCAATGAATAAGATAAAACGATTTGATTTATCAATGCTGGCACGCTGCAATGGCGGCCTCTTCTGAGTTGCCCGATGTCAGGCCATGTCACTGCGCCGCTTTCTGCCCGACCGCTTTACCTGCGCACTGATCGTCACCGTGGTGACGGCCAGCCTGTTGCCTTGTCGTGGCGCGGCGGCCTCGGTGTTCAACGTGCTGACCGATGCGGCGATCGCGCTGCTGTTCTTCTTGCATGGCGCCAAGCTCTCGCGTGAGGCGGTGCTGGCGGGCATGACGCATTGGCGGCTGCATCTGACGGTGCTGGCCAGCACCTTTGTGCTGTTCCCGTTGCTGGGTGTGTTATTGCGACCGTTGCTGGCGCCGCTGGTGACGCCGGACTTGTACATGGGTGTGCTGTTTCTGTGTGCGCTGCCTTCCACGGTGCAGTCGTCGATCGCGTTCACTTCGATGGCGCGCGGCAATATTCCGGCGGCGATATGTGCGGCCTCGGCGTCGAGCATGCTGGGCATTTTCATTACGCCGCTGCTGGTGGGGCTGATGATGGAATCGCATGGGCAGGGCGGGATGACCTGGGATGCGCTCGGTGCCATCGTGTTGCAACTGTTGGTGCCGTTTGTCGCAGGGCAGGTCGCGCAGCGCTGGATCGGCGACTGGGTCAACCGTCATCGCGGCATGCTGGCCTATGTGGACCAGGGCTCGATCCTGCTGGTGGTGTACACCGCTTTCAGCGCCGCCGTGCTGCAGGGCCTGTGGAAGCAGACGCCGCTGCCGGTGTTGGGTGGCTTGCTGGTGGTCAACGTGATTTTGCTGGCACTCGCGTTGCTGGCGACGCGCTATGGATCGCGCGCGCTGGGCTTCAACCGCGCGGACGAGATCACCATCGTGTTCTGCGGCTCCAAGAAGAGCCTCGCCAGTGGCGTGCCGATGGCCAAGGTGCTGTTTGCAGGCCATCCGCTGGGCATGATCGTGTTGCCGATCATGCTGTTCCACCAGATCCAGCTGATGACTTGTGCGGTGTTGGCGCGCCGCTATGCGCGGCCGGTTGAGCTGACGCGGCACGCGGAGGCATCGACGGTAACCGTGCGCTCGACGGAATGAATACGACGTCATTGGATTGAGGCAAACAAAAGGCCGATGCCATGAGCATCGGCCTTTTGTCGTAACGCGGTACGGGTTCCGTCAGTGGCGGAAGTGGCGCATGCCGGTGAAGACCATCGCCATGTCGTGCTCGTCGGCAGCGGCGATCACTTCGGCGTCGCGCATCGAGCCACCAGGCTGGATCACTGCACGGATGCCCGCGGCGGCGGCGGCATCGATGCCGTCGCGGAACGGGAAGAACGCGTCGGAAGCCATCACCGAGCCGCGCACTTCCAGCTTCTCGTCAGCCGCCTTGATGCCGGCGATGCGCGCGCTGTAGACGCGGCTCATCTGGCCGGCACCGATGCCGATGGTCTGGCGGTCGCGGGCGTAGACGATGGCATTGCTCTTGACGTATTTTGCTACCTTCCAAGCAAAGATCAGGTCGTGGACTTCGGCTTCGGTCGGCGCACGGCGGGTGACGATCTTCAGATCCTCCGCCGTGACCATGCCGCGGTCGGCGCTTTGGATCAGCAGACCGGAGCCTACACGGCGACAGTCGTTGCCCGGATGCGCATCGATCAACAAGCTATCGGCCGGCAGCGGGATTTCCAGCACGCGCACATTGCCCTTCTTGGCGAAGGCCTTGAGCGCATCTTCGGCATAGGCCGGCGCCAGCACCACTTCAACGAACTGGCGCTCGACGATGGCGCGTGCGGTGGCGCCGTCAACCTCGCGGTTGAACGCGATGATGCCGCCGAAGGCCGAGGTGGGATCGGTCTGGTAGGCCAGGTCGTAAGCGCGGCCGATGCCTTCGAGGCTCACCGCCACGCCGCAGGGATTGGCGTGCTTGACGATGACGCAGGCCGGCTTGGTGAAGCTGCGCACGCATTCCCACGCGGCGTCGGAGTCGGCGATGTTGTTGAACGACAGCTCCTTGCCCTGCAGCTGGCGGAAAGTGGCGAGCGTGCCGGGCGCGGGATACAGGTCGCGATAGAACGCGGCGTGCTGGTGCGGGTTCTCGCCGTAGCGCAGATCCATCAGCTTCACGAAGCGGCCGTTGGCCTGGGCGGGGAAGCGATCGTGGCCGGCGATGGCGTCCTGCGTGTCGTTGAGTTGCAGGCCGGAGAGATAGTCGCTGATCGCGCCGTCGTAGTTGGACACGCGATTGAATGCGGCCACCGCCAGCTTGAAACGCGTACCTCGGGTCAGCCCGCCTTGTTGTTCGATTTCGGCGATGGCTTCTTCGTACTGGTCGGGCGAGGTGAGCACACCGACGTCGTTCCAGTTCTTCGCTGCGGAGCGCAGCATCGCCGGGCCGCCGATATCGATGTTCTCGATGGCCTGCTCCAGCGTGCAATCCGCGCGCGCCACGGTGGCTTCAAACGGATACAGGTTGAGCACCAGCAGGTCGATCGGCGCGATGCCGAGCTCGCCCATCACGGCGTCGTCAGTGCCGCGACGGCCAAGCAGTCCGCCGTGCACTTTCGGATGCAGTGTCTTGACGCGGCCGTCCATGATTTCAGGAAAGCCGGTGACATCGCTCACGTCTTTGACGGGGACCCCGGCATCGCGCAGCGCCTTGGCACTGCCGCCCGTGGAAAGCAGCTCCACACCCTTGGCGGCCAGCCGGCGGGCCAGGTCGATCAGGCCAGTTTTGTCGGAGACACTGAGCAAGGCACGGCGGACCGGTGCCGGAGTAGCTGCGGACATGACGCGGGTTCCTGCGGGAAAGCTCGCGATTATAAGCCCTGCGCGGGCTGGGGGCGTTTTAGCGGCGCAGAACCAGATGCAGCAAGGGGAAGGGACGCCCGCTGGGGTCCAGCTCGGAGCGCCCGATCTGCACGAAGCCGTAGTGTTGGTAAAAGCGTGTCGCCTCAGGGTTCTGCTCGTTCACATCGACCTTCCAGGCAACGCTGGGAGCAGTAGCGATGACGTGGTCGAGCAGGCGTCGGCCGATGCCACGGCGATGTTGGTCAGGCGCGATGAACAGGGCCTCGATGTGATGACCCGAGATGCCGATGAAGCCAACGACGTGCTCATCCTCCTCCGCGACCCAGACGTTTAGCAGTCCAAATGCCGAAGGCAGGCAATCGCGGAAGAACAGGATGTCTTCTTCGGCGAGAAAATGATGAGTAGCGCGTACGGCAGCCTCCCAGACGCGGATCAGATCAGCGTGGTCGGACGAGGCGGCGGATCGAAGCGAGACGGACGGTGCGAGGGCGCTCATGAGACATCCTTGTACGTGCAGATGCCGGACGCCCTCTCTACCGGCTTTGCGGTATGCCTTTGCTCAGAGCAGGCCGTGCGCGGCCAGCTTCTTGCGCAAGGTGGCGCGGTTGATGCCGAGCACAGCCGCGGCGCGGCTCTGGTTGCCGTCGTGCCAGGCCAGCACTTCGCGCAGCAGCGGGCCTTCGACTTCGCGAATGACCAGCGCGTGCAAGCCTTCGTCACACTCGGTATCGCCGATGTCGGCGAGATAGCGGCGGACGGTGCGGCTGACGCATTCGCTCAACGCGCTCTGCGACGAGGTCTCTTTCGCGGCCTCGGAAGCAGGCAGTCTGACGGCGTTCACAGGCATTTCCCTCACGTTCTACGCAGCGGCTGCATGGGTCGCTGCATGTTGCTTTGGCTGATACCGCGGGCGGCGGCTCGCATGGAACGCCGGGTGCAGCAGGACGAAGGAGTGAGTTTACCCTTGCGTAGGAAGAATTTTAAGTACTGTGTTTCTTAGTCGGTTAGGACCGGCGGTCATTCGAAGCTGAACTCGAAGGCCACGGCCTTGTTGCCCGGGTCCTCCACTTCCAGCACCACGGCGGTGCTGACGCCGGCTGGAAGTCCGCGTTGCAGCGCGGTCGTATCGCCCAGGTATTCGCTGGGGCGCAGGCGGCGCATAGCTACATGCTTGCCGTCGACATCGGAGAGGGTGATGACAACGACCGGCCAGGGCTGGTCGAAGTCGGCATCGTTGCGCACGGTGGCACTGATCAGCAGTGCGCCGGGAACCGATGGGTGTGCCTGCACATCGCGCGCCAGCAGACGCAGATGCTGCGTGTCCTGCACCAATGGCAAACGACAGCCAAGGTTGTTACAGGCCTGGCGCAACAACGTGCCTGCGGTCGGGTCGGCGACCAGCGCATCGCGTTTGGCCCATGCGAGCTGGGCACACAGCAAGAGCAGCAGGATCAGGCAGGCCAGCACCCACGGCCAGCGTCGTGCCCGGTTTTGGTGCGCGGGTCGTGCGAAGCGCGGCGAAAACACCAGGTGGGAAAAATCTTCGCTTTCCGTGGCGGGTGAGGCCGCCGTGTCCGCTGCGAACGTACTTTCTTGCCGCGGCCGATACACCGCCGACTCCACCTGCGGTGGCAGGCCTGACGACTTACGCTCCGGCAACTGCTGGAATGGCTCGGGCGGCAGCTGGCTGCTCAGGCTGGCAAGCGCATCGAATTCGGTCTGGCAGTGTCCGCACACGACCTGGCCGCGCGCCTGCGCAAGCGTCTCCGCGTCCATCGAGAACACGGTCAGGCAGTCGGGACATTGGGCGTACATGCGGCAAGTAGAGTCGGTCGCGGTGCGACCTGTAAAGAGTAAGCGGGGAAATACGCGCCGAAGTGGAACAGCGTCGTGCTTTCGTATGCGTGTTGTGTCGCCGCTCAGCGACGCCTGCCGCTGATGCGCACCCAGTCCTCGCGCGTGTCGACACGCAGATCCTCGAACCACTCCGCGTAGCGATGCAGCAGTTCGTCTTCTTGACCCTTGAGGATGCCGGAGATTGCAAATGGCGCGCCGGATTTCGCGGCCGCCGCGAAGGTGGGGGCCAATTCGCCCAGCGGGCCGGCCAGAATGTTGGCGATGAAGACTTCGGCGGGCTCGGCGTCGAGATCGTCGGGCAGGAACAAGGCCAACCGGTCGGCGACTTCGTTGCGTTCGGCGTTGTCGGCCGAGGCGGTGAGCGCCTGCGGGTCATTGTCCACGCCAATCGTGCTTGCTGCACCGAGCTTTAGCGCGGCGATGGCCAAGATGCCGGAACCACAGCCGTAATCGATCAGCGTCTTGCCCGCGAGCTCCTGGCCATCCAGCCATTCCAGGCATAGCGCGGTGGTGGGATGCGTGCCGCTGCCGAAGGCCAGGCCCGGGTCGAGGCGCACGACGACGCTGTTGTCATCTTCTGGTGGCTCGATGTTCCACGGATAGATCCACAGGCGACGGCCGAAGGCCATCGGCTTGAACTGGTCCATCCACGCGCGCTCCCAATCTTCGTCGGCCACGTCGCGATAGAGCATCTGGTCCGGCTCCAGCCATGGCAGCAGCTCGCTCAGGGCTTCGCTCAGGCCGCGCCGGTCGGTGTCGGCATCAAACAATGCGTTGAGCGTGATGGTGGGCCACAGCGGCAACTCGCCCACGCCCGGCTCAAAGATGGCCTGTTCGTCCGGCGTCTCCGCATCCGCGTCCTGCAGGGTGATCGACAGCGCGCCGAGGTCGTCGAGCGCTTCTTCCACGCGCGGCTGCTGCTCGGCGCGGACGGTGAGGGAGAGTTCGAGCCAGGGCATCGGTTCGGTGTTCCGCAGGAAGGTGGTGATGGTCGTTGATCGCCGGGACGCGATCAGTTGATCGGCGTTGAGCCTAGAAAGACATCGTGCCGATCGTAGTGATCGAGCGCGATGGCGAAATCGGCCACATCGGAAAGCGGCTGTTGCTGTCTCTGCATGCGCAGCACGTCGGCGAAGGCCGTGGCCTCGAGGTAGTGATGCAGCCGATGCTCGGCGGCGAACAGCGGCAGTGCCTCGCCATCCTGATCGACCAGCAGATCTTCCTCGTCGGCTGCGCTGGAGAGGTAGAGCCGGCACGACGGCTGGGTGATAACGCCATGGATGTAGACCCAGCTGTAGCGATCCCAGCCGTCGCCTTCGTCGCAAGCTGCGGTGATGGCCTCGATGGCTTCGTGCAGGGTCAGTAGTTCGGACATATCGCAATGCCGCATCGGCGCGCCGTCGAAACGGCGCGCCATGATGGCTTAGTGCGCGGGCGGGTGCTCTTTCTGCTCAGCCATGCGCTTTTCCAGGTAGTGGATGTTCTGTCCACCGTGCTGGAAGCCGACGTCGGCCATGATGCGCTGCTGCAGCGGGATGTTGCACTTCACGCCTTCGATCACCGTTTCGGCGAGCGCCAGGCGCATGCGCGCGATGGCGGTTTCGCGATCCGGGCCGTGCACGATCAGCTTGCCGATCATCGAATCGTAGTTCGGCGGAATCTTGTAGCCGTCGTACAGATGCGTATCCACGCGTACGCCGGGACCACCCGGGGCCTCGAAGCGTTTCACCGTGCCGGGGCTGGGCAGGAAGCTGTCCGGATCCTCGGCGTTGATGCGGCACTCGATGGCGTGGCCGCGCAGCACGATGTCTTCCTGCTTGATCGACAGCTTCTCGCCACCGGCGATCAGCAACTGCTCGCGCACCAGGTCGATGCCGGTGATCAGCTCGGTGACCGGATGCTCCACCTGGATGCGGGTGTTCATCTCGATGAAGTAGAAGTGGCCGTTCTCGAACAGGAATTCGAACGTACCGGCGCCGCGATAGCCAATGCGCAGGCAGGCATCGACGCAGACTTTGCCGATCTCCGCGCGCAACTCAGGCGTGATGCCCGGCGCCGGCGCTTCTTCCACCACTTTCTGATGACGGCGCTGCATGGAGCAGTCGCGTTCGCCGAGATGAATGGCGTTGCCCTGGCCGTCGGCGAGCACCTGGATTTCCACGTGACGCGGATTTTCCAGGAATTTCTCCATGTACACCTGATCATTGCCGAAGGCCGCCTTGGCCTCCTGCTTGGTCATGGTGATGGCATTGCCCAGATGCGCTTCGGTGCGCACTACGCGCATGCCGCGTCCGCCGCCGCCGCCCGCCGCCTTGATGATCACCGGGTAGCCGATCTCGCGGGCGATGCGGATGTTTTCATCCACGTTGTCGCCCAGCGGGCCGCCGGAGCCGGGCACGCAAGGCACGCCCGCGGCCTTCATGGCGCGGATCGCTTCCACCTTGTCGCCCATCAGGCGGATTACATCGGCGGTGGGGCCGATGAAGATGAAACCGCTCTGCTCCACCTGTTCGGCGAAGTCGGCGCGCTCGGAAAGGAAGCCGTAACCCGGATGGATCGCCTGGGCGTCGGTGATCTCCGCCGCTGCGATGATGCGCGGGATATTGAGGTAGCTATCGACCGACGGCGCCGGGCCGATGCAGATCGCTTCGTCGGCCAAGCCGACATGTTTGAGGTTACGGTCCGCGGTGGAGTGCACCGCCACGGTCTTGATGCCAAGACTGTGGCAGGCGCGCAGCACGCGCAGGGCGATTTCGCCGCGGTTGGCGATGACTATTTTTTCGAGCATGGGCATGGTCGCGGGCCGCTCAGGCGATCACGAACATCGGCTGGTCAAACTCCACCGGCTGGCCGTTGTCGATCAGGATGGCCTGCACCGTGCCGGCAACATCGGCCTCAATCTGGTTGAACATTTTCATCGCCTCGATGATGCCCAGCGTCTCGCCGGCCTTGACCTGCTGACCGACCTTGACGAAAGCCGGGGCGCCCGGGCTGGCCGAGGCGTAATAGGTACCGACCATCGGTGCTTTGACCACGTGGCCAGCCGGCAATGCGTTGGCGGCCGGAGCGGCCTCCACGGCGGCGGCTACAGGTGCAGCCACCGGTGCTGGCGCGACGACGGGCGCGGCGGCGAGGGTGACGCCGCCCTTGGGCACGCGCGACAGGCGGACGACCTCTTCGCCTTCCTTGATCTCGAGTTCCGCGAGGTTGGATTCCTCAAGCAGGTCGATCAGCTTCTTGATCTTGCGCAGGTCCATCGTTCAAACCTTTTCGTTGTTGCCGCGATGGCGGCAGGAAGGGAAAGTCGGGGCCGCAGGGCCAGAATCAGGGGGCGATGCCCGGAGCGGGCCGGTCCAGGCGGCTGATCGCCGCCTCCAGCGCCAGCCGGTAACTGTCCGCGCCGAAGCCGCAGATCACGCCTACAGCGATATCCGCCAGATAGGAGTGGCGGCGGAACGGCTCACGCGCATGCACGTTGGACAGGTGCACCTCGACAAAGGGAATCGCCACCGCTGCCAGCGCGTCGCGCAGGGCGATGCTGGTGTGGGTGAAGGCGCCCGGGTTGAAGAGGATCAGCGCGGTCTGCTCATCACGCGCTTGATGGATACGCCCGATCAGCTCGTGCTCGGCATTGGACTGGAACCAGACCAGCTCGTGGCCGGCGGCCTGGGCGCGCGCGGCGAGGGCGGTGTTGATATCGGCGAGCGTGGTGCGGCCGTAAATGTCCGGTTCGCGCACGCCCAGCAGATTGAGGTTGGGTCCGTGCAGGACCAGGATCTTCGCCACGCCGATACCTTCATCGCGGCCGGGGTGCCCCGGCGACCGGCGGCAGTGTGCGCGCTGTCGGGAATGTTGTCCAGTTCGGCGCAGTTCGGCGATGTTTGAAGGAGAAGTGAGCGTTAAACCGTGCGGCGCCGTATGTCTGGGCCAGCCCGCGTCAGCGCGAGCCCGGTGGCGCCAGCCATTGTTCCAGCGTAGCCGCGTCCAGCGCGCCGCGCCGGGTTGCCAGCACGCGGCCTTCCGCATCCAGCAGCACGCTGTAAGGCAGCACCTCGCTGGTGTCGCCCAGACGCAGGGAGGTGCTGGGGCTGTCCAGTCGACCGATCAGGATGGGATAGCTCACCGGGTGGGAGGTTAGGAAGGGGCGCACGTGGCCGGGATCTTCCATCGCAACGCCGACGACGATCACGTCCTTTTCGCCGAACTTGGCCTGCGCACGGGCCAGGGCTGGCATCTCGTCCAGGCAGGGGCCGCACCAGCTTGCCCAGAAGTTGAGCAGCACGCGCCGGCTGCGGTATTCCGACAGGCGGTGCTCCTTGCCATCGAGATCAAGCAGGGCGAGGTCGGGGCGCAGATCGCCGACGTTCGCGACATGCACGCCTACCGGGACTTTGGCGAGCCGGCTCTGGTGCTGCAGCCAGCCGCCAACGCCGGCGACCAGCACGGCAACGGCGAGGATGGTCCAGTTGGCGCGGCTCAGCATGGCCATTGGCTCCTCCCCCTGCTTGCAGGGGGAGGCTGGGAGGGGGTGAGCTCTTGCGATGAGCGCCACGATAGGTGAGGGGCTTGACCCCACCCCAGCCCTCCCCTGCTGCACGCAGGGGAGGGAGTTGGCTGTTGCGGGCTCGTGCAGTGATTCCTCACCGCGCGGCCTCGGTCAGCGCCTGCTCCACCAGCGAGGATGTCAGCACCGTGGGCAGCTGACGACCTTCCTCGCCGTTCTTCGGGAACACCACATAAAGCGGTACGCCGGGTGTGTGGTACTGCTGCAGGAAGGCCGTGATGGCGGGGTCTTCGTTGGTCCAGTCGCCTTTCATGTACACAGCGCCGGTCTGCTTGAGCAGAGCGCGAAAAGCGTCGGTGCTGAGCACGGTGTGCTCATTAGCCTTGCAGGTGATGCACCAGTCGGCGGTCATATCGACGAACACCGGCGTGCCAGCCTTGCGCAGCTCGGCCAGTTTTTCCGGGGTGAACGCCACTACGCCTTCGGTCGAGGCGGTGGCGCTGGCGACCGCGGCCGGCATCTTCGCCAGGTAATACAGCGGAGCGAGCGCCAGCAGCGCCAGCACCAACACCAGGCCGCGTGCGAAGCCGCCGCGAGAGCGGCTGCGCTCGAACCACCACAGCGTCATCGCCACCATCACCGCGGCCACCAGCAGCAAACCCACCGCATCGGCACCGCGTTGGTTGGCCAGCACCCAGGCCAGCCACGCCGCCGCCAGATACATCGGGAAGGCCAGCACCTGTTTGAGCGTTTCCATCCAGGCTCCGGGGCGCGGCAGCAGGCGCGCCAGCGCCGGGACGAAACCCACTGCAAGGAACGGCAGCGCCAGGCCCAGGCCCAGTGCAACGAAGACCAGCAGCGCATGCAGGGTCGGCGCGGCAAAGGCGTAGGCCAGCGCCGTGCCCATGAACGGCGCGGTGCACGGACTCGCCACCACCACCGCCAGCACGCCAGTGAAGAAGTCGCCGGCAAGACCCGAACGATTGGCCAGCGCGCTGCCGGTATTGCCCAGCGAAGCGCCGAACTGCACCACGCCCGACATCGACAGCGCGACCGCCAGCATGATCAGCGACAGTACGGCCACCACTATCGGTTTCTGCAGCTGGGTGCCCCACGCCGCCTTCAACGAGATGATCAGCAGGCCCAGCGCGACGAAGCTCAGCAGCACACCTGCGGTATAGGCCAGGGCGTGATTGCGGCGGCGCGTGGGATTCTCGCCGCTCTCGATCAGCCCGACCGCCTTGATCGACAGTACCGGCAGCACGCACGGCATCAGGTTGAGTACGAGGCCGCCGCCCAGCGCGAGCAGCAGCGCGGACCACAGCGTGGCACCGAGTGCGTTCTTTGCATTGGCCGGAGGCATTTCAGGTGCCGGACCCGCCACAGCTTCGCCGGTCGCGGTACCGCCACCGACAAGGTCGATGTTCACCGCGCGGGTCATCAGCGGATAGCACACGCCACCGTCCTGACAACCCTGGTAGCTCGCTTCCAGTTCGACCTGCTTGCGCTGCCCGACATCACCATCGATGGCAACCGGCAGCTCGACCTGGTCGAAGTAGACGGTGACGTTGCCGAAATGCGGATCCTGCTTGGCTACGCCTTCCGGCCACTGCGGCTTGCCGAGGGTCAGGCCTTCAGCGTTCTTCAGGTGCAGCGCAGTCTGGTCGCGATAGAGGTAGTAGCCCTTGGGCATGGTCCAGCGCAGCAGCAGCTGATTCGGCGAGCGGGCAAGCGCTTCAAAGCGGAACGCCTGCTCGGCGGGCAGCGGCACCGCATCCATGCCAGCGCTGGATGCGCCAGGTGATGACTGGCCACTGAGCTGGTTGAGCGCGGCGCCCAGGGTCTGCGGTGTTTCGGTGGCAGCCGTGGGCGCACCGGCCGGCAACGGCAGGTCGAGCTGCTCGGTATGCGGCGGGTAGCAGATCTTCGGCTCGACCTCGTGGCAGCCCTGATAGCGCACCGCCAGCTTCAGCCGCTGCGTGCCCGGCGCCACGGTATAGGGTAGGGTGGCGTCGACGCCGTGGTGATAGGTCTCCACGTCACCGAGATATTCGTCGTGATGCTTCTCGCCGTCGGGCAACTGCGCTTCGCCGAGTGTTACGCCCTCACCGGCCTTGAAGTTCATGCGGCCGCGGTAGAGGTAGTAGTCGGGTGCGATGGTCCAGTGCAGCTTCAACACGCCCGGCGTGGAGGTGTCGGTGCTGAGTTTGTACGCTTCGGTGACCGGCAGCAGGCCATCGTCGCCATCCGCATTCTGGGCAAATGCAGTGGCGCTGCCCAGCAGCAGGCCGAGCAAGGTCAGCAGCAACACGGCCCAGTGGGCAGGTGAGTTCAAACGCATGACAACTCCAGCATGGGGGCTCACGCCGCGGCGCGAGCATCATCAAGGGATTATGGCGCAGCTTGGGCAGGCGTCTGCGTCGAACAGGCTCTTAAGCCTGTTCGAAGGCCGCCGCTTCGGGGTTACCTGTGGGCTTGCGCGGGCGGATCAGCCCGGTGGTCAGCGCCACACCGAGCAGGATCACTGCGCAGCCGCCGGCCATGGCGAGCGTCACCGACTCGTGCAGGAAGAGCAGCCCCCACAGCACGCCGAACACCGGGATCAGGTACAGCACGGCTAGGGTCTGCGTTGAGCCGATGCGCGCCATCAGCCGGTAGAACAGCACGTAGGCCAGCGAGGTGCAGGCTGCGGCGAGTCCAAACATGGCGAGCCACGCCGGCACGCCCGGCATCTTTGCCGGCCACAGCCACACCGTGAAGGGCAGCAGCGCCGCGGCGGCCACGATCTGGCTGCCGACCGCCACCGTCAGCGGCGATACGGTGCGTACCCGCCGCTGGCTGTAGTGCGCGCCGAAGGTGTAGCAGACATTGGCGCCGACACAGGCGGCCAGCGCCCAGCCGGTCCCGCTGCCACCGCCGAAGCCGGCGCTGCCGGCGATCAGCCAGACCACGCCGGTCAGGCCGATCACCAGTCCGCTGGCGCGTGTGGCGTTGAGCTTCTCGCCCAGCCACAACCAGCCGGAGGCTGCCACCAGCAGGGGAGCAATGGCATCAGAGATCGCCGAGACGCCGGCCGGCAGGCTTTGCGCCGCGTACGAAAACAACGCGAACGGCAACGCCGAGTTGGCAAGGCCGACGATGGTGATGGAGCGCCAATGCTTGCGCATCTCTGCCAGCCGTTCGCGCGAAGCCAGCAACGGCAGGAAGCAGATCGCCGCGCCGATCGCGCGCATGCCGGCCAGCGCCATACTGCCGAACTGATCGGCACCCATGCGCATGAACAGGAACGACGCGCCCCACAAAGCACCCAGCAACAACAGCGCGGCGATGTCGGATTTCTTCACGGCGATGGACTCATGATGGCGATGGACTCATGGAAGATGGCGATGACGCTAAAACAAGGCAGTACCAGAACCTGTCAGTAGTCGTGCTGGCGATGCTCAGGAAGCAGCAGGACTTGCGCTCTGGCCGAACAGCACCTGTCGCTCTTCATCGGAAAGACTCTGCTTGGGCGCATACGCGTTCTCCACGCCCTCATAGGTGCGCTGCGTGGCGGGACGTGCCGACATCGCCACGAACCAGCGCTCCAAGTGCGGGAAGTCGGACAGCGTCTGGCCATGCGCCTGGTGCGGCACGATCCAGGGGTAGCAGGCGATGTCGGCGATCGAGAATTCGCCCGCGATGAACTCGCGATCCGCCAGCTGCCGGTCGAGCACGCCGTACAAGCGACTGGTTTCGCGGGTATAGCGGTCGATCGCGTAGGGCACTTTCTCCGGCGCGTAGACGTTGAAGTGACCGATCTGGCCAGCCATCGGTCCGAGTCCGGCCATCTGCCAGAACAACCACTGCAGCACTTCGGTGCGACCGTGAATCTCGGTCGGAATCAAGCGGCCGATCTTCTCCGCCAGATAAAGCAGGATCGCGCCGGACTCGAACATCACCACCGGCGCGCCGCCGCCAACAGGCGCGTGGTCGACAATGGCCGGAATCTTGTTGTTCGGCGAGATGGCGAGGAATTCCGGGTTGAACTGCTCGCCCTTGCTCAGGCTGACCAGGAACACGCGGTACGGCAGCTGCGCTTCTTCAAGGAAAAGTTTGGCTTTGAGGCCGTTGGGTGTGGCGGCGAAATACAGGTCGATCATCATGCAGCTCCCATCATGGCGGTGTTCGAGGCGGCGCGAACCCCGGCGACGAACTGCCGCAGGGCCAGGCCTATTTCGAAGGGCGCATCTTCCTGGATGTAATGGATGCCGGGAACCGTGACTTCATGCTGATTCGGCCAAGTGCGACAGAACGCACGGGCGCGGCCGGTAAGGACGGCGCCTGGCTCCGCCGAGATAAACAGTTTTGGCAGCGATGACTGCGCCATCCATTGGCCGTACTGCTCGACGGCGGTCACCACGTCGGCCGGCTCGCCCTCGATCGGCAACTCGCGCGGCCAGACCAGCGTAGGCAGGCGCGACTCGGACGTGGCGAATGGCGCGCGATAGGCCGCCATGTCCTCGCCGTGCATCGGGCGCAGGATGCTCTTGGGCAGTACCGTTTCGATGAAGAAGTTCTGTTCCATCACCATTGCATCGCCCGCGGTCGAGCGCAGAGCGCGGAACATAAGATCGCGGCCGGCTGGGAAATCGCTCCAGAGGCGAGGCTGCACGATCGCTTCCATATAGGCGATGGCCTGGATCTGTTGCGGGAAGCGGCGGGTGCGGTGGAAGCCCAGCGCAGAGCCCCAGTCGTGCAATACCAGCACCACGTTGCTCTGCAGTCCCAGCGCGTCGAACCAGGCATCCAGGTAGCTCGAATGATCGGCGAAACGGTAGCTGCCTGTCGGCGACGGCACGGAACGGCCCATGCCGACCAGGTCCGGTGCCAGGCAGCGCCCCAGGCCGGAGAGGGCGGGAATGATGTTCCGCCACAGGTAGGACGAGGTGGGGTTGCCGTGCAGGAACACGATGGGGTCGCCCCGGCCTACGTCGACGTAGCTGATTTCGCTGTCCAGCACGCGCACGCGGCGGCGCGGATGGGGATCGTGGCTCGGGATGCTGGCTGGCTGTGGCATGGCGCGGGACTCGTTCCGTTTGGAATGCGCACAGCCTAGGTATCGCGATGGTCTGGCAAAAGAACCACAATAGGGTAATTATTAGGGTCCACTTATTTGCCGGCGTTGATCGTGATGGAGCACCCGTTCGAGTTTCCGCTGGACCTGCCTGCCCGTGGTTCGCGTCAACGCTTGAGTGCCCTGCACGGTCAGTTGCGCGCGGCGATCCTCGACGGACGCCTGAAAGCAGGACTGCGCCTGCCTGCGACCCGCGAGCTGGCGCAAGCACTCAAGCTTTCCCGCAATACGGTGGTAGCTGCTTACGACTTGCTGTTGAGCGAGGGTTACGTGGTGGCGCGTCGGGGGGCGGGCAACTTCGTCGCCGATCTGCTGGCGCGGCGTGGCGCGCATCGCGCGAGTGCGGCGGAGCAGGGCGGGGATCGCCGACTGGCACCCTACTGGCGTTCGATGAAGCTGCCAGCGGTGCCAATGCAGGTGGGCTCCTATACGCATGACTTCCGCGTCGGCGTACCGGACAACACGCAGTTTCCGTTTGAGGTGTGGCGGCGCCTGTCAGCCCGCGCATTGCGCGGCGTGTCTAAGTCGCCGCCGCTTTATGGTCAGTCACAAGGCCGGCCGGCATTACGCGAGGCGATCGCACGGCATGTGTCGTTCGCCCGCGCGGTGGCTTGCGAACCGGATGACGTTGTTGTCACCAGCGGTGCCCAGCAGGCGTTTGATCTGCTGGCGCGCGTGCTGGTGGCGCCTGGCAAGACGGTGGTCGCCGTGGAGGATCCGGGCTATCCGCCGCTGCGCGCAGCGTTTGCCGCGGCGGGCGCCAAGGTGGTGCCGGTGCCGGTCGATGCCGAAGGTTTGGTGGTGGAGCAACTGCCGGCGGATGCACGGGTGATCTATGTGACGCCATCGCACCAGTTTCCGCTGGGCATGTCGATGTCGCCCCGGCGACGAGCAGAACTGCTGTCGTTCGCTGCCGCCAGGCACGCCGTGGTGATCGAGGATGACTATGACGGCGAATTCCGCTACGGCGGACGTCCCTTGGATGCCTTGCAGACGCTCGATCGCGACGGTTCGGTTTGTTATGTGGGTACCTTCTCCAAATGCCTGTTTCCGTCGCTGCGGCTCGGTTATCTGGTGACGCCGCCCTGGTTGCGCGCGGCCCTGGCCTCGGCCAAGGAGTTGACCGACTGGCATTGCGACGTGGCGGCGCAGGACACGCTAGCCACCTTTATCGCGGAAGGCCATCTCGTGCGCCATGTGCGCAAGATGCGCCATGTCTATGCGGCGCGGCGCGAGGCTTTGCTCAAAGCGTTGGAAAGCTATGGCGAGGGGCGTCTTCAGGCTTGGTCGTCGGACGCCGGCCTGCACTTGGCGGCGCGTTTGCCCCGCGCGGTAAAAGCGGGCGCCTTGATCGAGCGCGCCGCGGAGCAGCGCATCCGTCTGGAAGGGTTGAGCGGCTACGCACTGAATCGTCCCGCGCCAAATGGCCTGGTATTCGGCTACGGCATGATCGAGGCCGAACGCATCGGCGAAGCCATTCGGCGGGTCGCGAAGCTGCTGGAATACTGAGGCGTGGTTCCATCAAATTGTCGAAAGGTGGCTCTTATGGCGCGGGCCGGTCGGCGCGAGGATGCTCGCCTCTCCCTTGCACCGAGTCAGCCATGCGTCGCCTTCTTGCTTTAGTCCTCGCACTCTCTTTTATGCTGCTCGCCACGCCGCTGTGGGCGCAGTCGGGCCAGCAACGCGCCGAAGCAGCCGGGCACAGCCTGATCGGCACGCCGGCGCCACGGCTGAAGCTCAAGACCATCGATGGCCAGACCATCGATCTGGCCAGCCTGTACGGCAAGAAAGCCGTCTACCTGAAGTTCTGGGCTACCTGGTGCGTGCCATGCCGCGAGCAGATGCCGCACCTGGAACGCACGTTCGAACAGGCCGGGCCGGATCTTGCGGTGATCGCGATCGACGTCGGCTTCGACGACAGCGTGGAAGAAGTACGCAAATACCAGCGCGCTGTGGGACTGGGCATGCCGATCGTTTTCGACGGCGACGGCTCGCTGGGCGAGGCCTTTCATCTGCGCGTGACGCCACAGCATGTGGTGATCGGACGCGACGGACGCGTTCTCTACATCGGGCACGAAGCGAATGCCAAGCTCGATGCGGCGCTGCTGGCGGCGCGCAGCGCGACTCCCACCGCCATCGCGCAGGCTGCGCAGCCACCGAAGGATGAGCCGCACTACGACGTTGGCGATAGCGTGCCGGGCTTCACCGCGAAGACGCTCGACGGCAAGGCGTTCCCGTTGCTTGATGCAAAACGGCCGACCGTGCTGGCCTTCCTGTCGCCGTGGTGCGAGTCGTATCTCGCCACCAGTCGGCCCGGCCTGGCGCAGAGTTGCCGGGCGATGCGTGAGCAGGTCACGGCCCTTTCGGGCAACTCGCGCGTGCGCTGGCTAGGCGTCGCTTCGGGTCTATGGGCCAGTCGCGACGATCTGGCGAAGTATCGCGATGAGCATCACATCAGCATGCCGCTGACCCTCGACGACTCCGGTGCGCTGTTCCGCCGCTTCCGCGTCACGCATGTACCGACCTTGCTGCTGCTCGATGCACAGGGACGTATCGTGCGGCGCGTAGAAGAAGCAGGCCCGTCGCTGGGCGATGCGCTGAAAACCTTGTCTGTCCGTTGATTGAAGGAACCGCACCATGATCCGTCGTGAGCTTGTGTTGTGTATGAGGTGGGTAGGTTTGCTGATCGCTGGGAGCGTCGCCGCCGTTGCATCGGCTGCCGAGGAGCATCCGCTGCTGAAGGCACCGCTGACGCAGGCGCCTGGCCGCCAGTTGATGGCGCTCACGGTGACTTATGCGTCGGGGCAGTCAACCCGCCCGCATCATCACGGGGGCGATGCCTTCGTCTATGTACTCACCGGCCACATCCGTAGCCAGGTCGAGGGCAGTCCCGAGCGCGTCTACGGTCCCGGCGAAAGCTGGTTCGAGCCCGCCGGCGCTCACCATGTGGTGAGCGGCAACGCCAGCGCGGAACAGCCGGCCAGCATGCTGGTGGTCTTTGTTGCCAAGCCGGAGGCCGAGCTGACCGCGATGGATCAGCCGCCGCTGCCGGCCCGCACCCAGTCCAGGTAGGCGGTGTGGCCGTGCGCCACCGGCACGGCAATCAACTCGGGCAGTTCGTAAGGGTGCAGGGCCAGCAACCGGGACTTGAGCGCTTCGAAACGGGCGGCCGTAGTCTTGATGAGCAGGAGTTCTTCCGTGTCCGTGGCGACCTTGCCCTGCCAGCGGTAGGTCGAAATGACGCCGGGCAGGCGGTTCACGCAAGCTGCAAGTGATTCATCCACGAGGGTTTCCGCCAGCTTCTGGGCGCTGGCGGCATCGGGGCAGGTGCAGTAGCAGAGCAGGACCGGATCGGACATGCCGGCCAGCCTAACGCGGCCTCGAGCCCCGCGAAACGCCTTGTAGGAGCCCAACCTGTGGCGACCAAGCTTTGCTCGGGCGGCTGGGTCCCGGGCCGGTCGCCCACAGGGTGGGCTCCTACAAAAACGGGCTGGATCGCCCTTGAAAGGCCCCTGCCACTCCCCCACTAGCTTGCTTAGTCAACGGATCGGCCCCCTTGCAGGGGATTGTTGCGTCGCTAGAATTGGCACTCACCCAGGTGGAGTGCTAGCAAGCGCCAACGCGCGGCCGCTCCGGGGTCCATTTTTGTTCAACCACCCAAACCAAGCTGGAGCCAACCCATGAGCAAACTGCGTCCGCTGCACGATCGCGTCATCGTCAAGCGTCTCGAAGAAGAGCGCGTCTCCGCTGGCGGCATCGTCATCCCCGACAGCGCCACCGAAAAGCCGACCCGCGGCAAGGTCATCGCTGCCGGCAACGGCCGCATCCAGGAAGACGGCAAGGTCCGTCCGATGTCGGTGAAGGAAGGCGACATCGTGCTGTTCGGCAAGTACGCCGGCCAGGAAATCAAGATCGACGGCGAAGAGCTGGTCTTCTTGAAGGAAGACGACATCGTGGCAGTTATCGAAGGCTAAGCACTCAAGGGGCCGTGACTCGCTGAGCGCGATCAAGAGCGCGCACGCCAGTCGCCTTTGGCTCCTTCTTGTACCGCTTTCGGAACGACAGAACCGTACCTAATTCAATTTTTTTGAGGCAAAAAAATTATGGCTGCTAAAGAAGTCCGCTTCGGCGAAGATGTCCGCGCACGTATGCTCAAGGGTGTGAACACCCTGGCCAATGCTGTGAAGGTGACCCTGGGTCCGAAGGGCCGCAACGTCGTGATCGAGAAGAGCTTCGGCGCTCCGACCGTGACCAAGGACGGCGTGTCCGTCGCCAAGGAAATCGAACTCGCCGATAAGTACGAGAACATCGGCGCGCAGATCGTGAAGGAAGCTGCGTCGAAGACGTCCGACGTGGCCGGTGACGGCACCACCACCGCTACGGTGCTGGCGCAGGCGTTCATCCAGGAAGGCCTCAAGGCTGTGGCCGCCGGCATGAATCCGATGGATCTGAAGCGCGGTATCGACCAGGCCGTGTCCACCGCCGTGGGCGAGCTGAAGAAGCTCTCCAACCCGACCGCTGACGACAAGGCGATTGCCCAGGTCGGCACCATCTCGGCCAACTCCGACGCCAACATCGGCGACATCATCGCTACCGCGATGAAGAAGGTCGGCAAGGAAGGCGTGATCACGGTTGAAGAAGGTTCGGGTCTCGAGAACGAGCTCGACGTGGTCGAAGGCATGCAGTTCGATCGCGGCTACTTGTCGCCGTACTTCATCAACAACCAGCAAAGCCAGCAGGTTGAGCTGGATGACCCCTTCATCCTGATCCACGACAAGAAGGTGTCGAACGTTCGCGAACTGCTGCCGGTGCTCGAAGCCGTTGCCAAGGCCGGCAAGCCGCTGCTGATCGTGGCTGAGGAAGTCGAGGGCGAAGCCCTGGCGACCCTCGTGGTCAACACAATCCGTGGCATCGTGAAGGTTGCCGCCGTCAAGGCGCCGGGCTTCGGTGATCGCCGCAAGGCCATCCTGGAAGATATCGCCATCCTGACCAACGGCCAGGTGATTTCCGAGGAAGTCGGCCTGCAGCTTGAGAAGGCCACGATCAACGATCTGGGCCGCGCCAAGCGCGTTGTCATCACCAAGGAAAACACCACCATCATCGATGGTGCTGGTGAAGCCGAGCGCATCCAGTCGCGTATCGCTCAGATCAAGGCGCAGATCGAAGAGACCTCTTCGGACTACGACCGCGAGAAGCTGCAGGAGCGCGTGGCCAAGCTGGCCGGCGGCGTGGCCGTCATCAAGGTCGGTGCCGCTACCGAAGTCGAGATGAAGGAAAAGAAGGCCCGCGTCGAAGACGCCCTGCACGCGACCCGCGCTGCGGTGGAAGAAGGCGTGGTGCCGGGCGGTGGCGTGGCGCTGATCCGTTCGCTGAAGGCGCTGGACGGCCTGAAGGGTGCCAACGCGGACCAGGACCTGGGCATTGCCATCACCCGCCGTGCTCTGGAAGCCCCGCTGCGCGCCATCGTCGCCAATGCCGGCGACGAGCCGTCCGTGATCCTCAACAAGGTGAAGGAAGGCAACGGTAACTTCGGTTACAACGCGGCCACCGGTGAGTTCGGCGACATGATTGCCTTCGGCATCCTGGACCCGACCAAGGTGACCCGTTCGGCCCTGCAGTTCGCCGCCTCGGTGGCTGGCTCGATCATCACGACCGAAGCGGCCGTGACTGAAGTGCCGAAGAAGGACGAAGGTCATTCGCACGGCGCGCCGGGCGGTGGCATGGGCGGTATGGGCGGCATGGACTTCTAAGTCCGCGCTACCACGCTGTATCGAAGAAAACCCCGCCTTGTGCGGGGTTTTCTTTTGGCCTGGTGATAGGTGGCGAAACGATACGGCTCAGTCTTCGCCGGGCACGTCGTCGTCATCGGCTTTCTCTTTCTTGGCCGGTGCGACGCGTTTTGCCGGCTCGCTTTTTGTCGCGGACTCGAGCTTCTTGTGATCAGGGAGATTCGAGGCGTTGGGATTGCGGCCGGTAATCACGTGCCCGTCGATGTGCGGGGTGCCCGCAGGGACTTCGATGGACTTCGGCGGATCCTGCTGCGTCGGGGCATCTTGTGCGCACAGGGGAAGTGCCAGCAAAGAGGCCGTACCGATACAGGCGGCAAGCATGAGGTTACGCATGATGGAATCTCCTAGGTGGGGGGAGCCATGAACGTCGCTGTCCGTGGCAGATCGAACCTAGTTGGCGGCTGCTCGCCATGTACTGAATAAATCGGCTTTCGGCTGATTTTCAGAAAATGCGCAGCGCACGACACGCGTCGATGCGCAACAAAAAAGCCCCGGGAGTTTCCTCCCGGAGCTTTCTTCACTGCCAGAAGCGAGTGCTTAGTGACCCTTGGTGGCGTCGAGCTTGGCATCGGCCTTCGTGTCGACCTTGGCGCCCGCGGCACCAGCATCGACTTTGGCACCGGCGCTCACGCCGGCAGAGCCGTCAACCGCGCCCGTGGCGGCACCGGCTGCGTCGCTGGTCGTGGCTTCGGTCTTGTCCACGATCTTCTTGCCGGCGTGCTTCGCCTTGTGCGCGGCCTTGTGCACCACATCGCCAGCCGTGCTGGTGGTCTGGTCGACGGTCTTGGTGGCGTCCTGTACCGCAGCGCCAGTACTCACGCCGGCTTTGACGCTGGCGTCCGCCTTGGTGGTGGCGCCGGCAGCGGCGTCCTGGGCGAAGACGGGGGCGGTCAGCACGGTGGCCGAAACGATGAGAGCAGCAAGCAGGGTCTTACGCATGGGTAAACCTCCGATGGGGGATGTCGCGACGCAACGTGTCGCGGCGGAGATCACGCTAGAGGCTGTTTGCCTACTGCTTCCTGAATTTTCCTAAGTGCCTTTAACCGGCAGACATGTCGATGAATCGCGAGTGTTTGGACGTCTAAAATTTTCGTTGGACGTACTTGTATTCCGCGAAGTGCAGACGGTTCCGGCACTTATTGCGGTACGCCGGCCGCTACGTCCGTGGCAGGGTGCGATTCTCCGTTGGCGAGGCTGCCCGCGGCTGGCGAAGCATTGGATCGAGGCAATAGACGATCCAGCTTGCCCTTCATGCGCAGCAGAGCGACGCTGGCCATGGCTTCATCCGTGTGTTGCTCAACGTTGTCTTCGACCTGCGGCGGCGCGCCGGGTGCGCGGGTCAGGCTGGCGAGTTGCGGCGCCAGCACTTGGGTAAGTGCGAAATAGGCATCGTCGTGGATGCCGGCGCGTTCCAGCAGCTTGCCGGGGAGCATCCACGAGGCCAGATCCTCGCGCACCGGCGCTGTGCCATTGCGCGGATCGACCAGCAGCCAAGTGCCGGCCTGGCTGAGCATATCTTTGCCATCGACGAAGCCGAGCGTTTCATACGTGCCGGCAAGTGCCGGCAAGTGATCGCCGTAGAACAGCAGCAGGGTGGGGCGGTCGCGCTTGGCCAGCAGTTCCGCGAGACGGCCGAGTTCTTCGTCGGCGTGCTGCATGTGATAGAGATAGTTCTGCAGCTCGCGCTTGTCCTCTCCCGCGACGCCGTCCGGCACCGGCATCGCATCGCGCGCGGCGGCATCGGCCGGGTTTACGTCGTAGGGGCCATGCGCCTCGATGCTGATGGCGAACAGGAACTGAGGTGATCCGGCGTCTTTCAGCTGCGCCATGATTTCGTCGGTCATCGCGCGGTCGGCCATGTACTGGCCATCCATGTCGGCATTCTTGGGAAAGGCACTCTGCGATACGAAGCGATCAAAGCCGATAGCCTTGAATGCGGTATTGCGATTCCAGAAGGCGGGGTTGTTGCCATGGATGGCCACGGTTTCATAGCCGTGCGCGCGCAAGGTGCGCACCATGCCCGGCACCACCTTGGTGTTGAGCTGCAGATAGGGAAATTGCAGATCGTCGAAGTAGCGCAACGACAGGCCGGTCAGCACTTCGAATTCGGTGCGGATGGTGCCGCCACCGAAGGTCGGTACATGCAATGGGCCGCTGCTGCCCTGGCTGGCGAGACGGCGCAGATTCGGCGTGAGGTCGCTGTGCTCGTACCCTTTCATAATGGTGGGATCGAAGAACGACTCGCTCTGTATCACTACGATATCCGGCATCGCACCGGGATCATCCCGCGGCGTCTGCATGCGCTGGCGCAGTGCGTCATCGGCCTGACCGATCAGTTGCATGGCGGCATTCGGGTCGGCCTTTTTGCGTTCCTGGCCGTAGTGCAGATGGAACATCAGCAAAGAACTGACGAGGCCGGAATGCTGTGCAGTCGACGAGGCCGACCACGGTTCCATCCATAGCGTTTCGCCGTCGTAGAAGCGTGCCCACGCCGGCATGCCGCCCAGTAGTGAGCCGAGCACCAGCAGCACGGTGGTGCCAGCCAGCAGGCGCTTGCCGTGAGTGCGACGCCGGAACAGGGTCGGCTCCAGTCGCCAGGCCAGTGCCACCAGGGCAAGGCCCACCACTAGTGCGAGATAAGGCCAGGGCGTGGCTGGCAGATAGCTGCCCAGCAAATGCATGCCGCCTTTGCGCAGCTGGCCGACCATACGGAAATCGGCCGGCATCAACGGCGTGCTGAGCTGTTTCAGCTTGAGCGCATTGATGCCGTACAGCAGGGCCTGTAACAGAAAGGCCAATCCGTAGGAAAGCAATGGACGCCGACTGACCACCAGGAACAGCGAAGCGAGCAACAATCCCGGCAGGGCGTTGGCGAGCAGAAAGAGCGGCTGGGTGAACAACTGGTCGGGCGACACCCCTTCGCCACCATCGATCCACCCCGTCAACAAGACAAAGGCGAGATTCAGCGCCAGCAATAGCGCGGCATGACGCATGAACTGGTGCGAGCGATAGGTTGGTGGCGTGGACGACGGGGTCATGGCAGTTCCTGTTGCGCTGTCATGGCACAGACATCGAAATGTAACGATGCCGGCATGAACTATTTGTTGGCTGCGGCCGCCAAACGGCGGACATTCGTCACAAAGCAACGCCATAGCCGGAAATTCCGTGCACGACGCCGATGGCCCATGCGGCACCGCACCGTCATCTGGCAGTCATGTTCGGCCGGCGCGCCGTCTGCGGCACAATGGACCGATGTCTAAAGAATCCCCGGCGCTGCGCGCCCTGATCGACGACCGCTACGCCGAATTGGCCGCCCGCTGCCGCGCCGCTGGCGTGCCTTTGCACGACGACGCCGGTGTGGCCGAACGCATTCGCCGTACCCTGCTGGCCAGCGATTTCGCTTACGACACCTGGTTCCGCCAGCCTCAATTGCTGGCGCCGCAGGGTCTAGAGCGCCTGCGTGCGGGCAGCGATGCCAGCGCACGTATCGATGCGCTGAAGCTGGATCAGGACGAGGCGGTCTGCATGACTGCGCTGCGCCGCTTCCGCCATGCCGAGGCGCTGCGTTTGGTGTTTCGCGACGTCAACGGATTGGACGAGCTGCCGGACACACTGTCCGCGACCAGCGTGCTCTATGAAGTGCTGCTAGCCGCGGCACTGGCTTGGTCCGAACAGGCGCTGGCCACGCGCTACGGGCACAGTCGCGGGCACGATGGCGAGCTGCAGCGCATGGTGGTGGTGGGCTTCGGCAAGCTGGGTGGCAGCGAGCTGAACTTCTCTTCCGATATCGATCTGGTGCTGGCTTATCCGAGCGGTGGGCAGAGCGATGGCGCGCGTGTGCTCGATAACAGCGAGTACTTCGTGCGCATGGGGCGGCAGCTGGTGCGCCTGCTCCATGAGCCCACGGTGGATGGCATCTGCGCGCGCGTGGATCTGCGCCTGCGTCCGTTCGGTAATGCCGGGCGTCTCGCGTTGCCGTTCAGCGCGATGGAGCAGTACTACCAGAGCGAAGGCCGTGATTGGGAGCGCTATGCCTGGATCAAGGCGCGGCCGGTGGCTGGCGATCGCAATGCCGGCAAGCAGTTGCAGGAGCTGCTGCGCCCGTTTGTATATCGTAAATACCTCGACTACACCGCGTTCGCCGGTCTGCGCGAGATGAAAGCGCTGATCGATGCGGAAGTAGCACGCAAGGATCTTGCAGACAATCTGAAGCTCGGTCCCGGCGGCATCCGCGAAATCGAATTCGTAGTGCAGTTGACCCAGCTGATCCGCGGCGGTCGCGAACCCAGCATGCGCGTGCGCGGCCTGCTGCCGGCACTGACCGCGTGCGAAGCGCGTGGGCATATCAGCGCCGCGCGTGCCCGTGCGTTGCGTGAGGCTTATATCTATCTGCGCCGAGTAGAGAATCGCGTGCAAATGCTGCGCGACGCGCAGACTCACGATATTCCCGAAGACGCACTCAGCCGCGAGCGCATCGCGCTGGGCCTGGGCAAGGCGTCCTGGGAGGCCTTGTCGGAGGAGTTGGCGCATCACCGCGCCATCGTCAGCGAAGAATTCGCGGAAGTGTTGATGCCGCAAGGTGGACGCACGGCCAGCGCGCCGGTGGAAGACGTGGCTCTATGGCAGAAGGTCTGCGCCGAGTCGCTCGATCCGGGCACGATGGAGGCATCCGGCTTCGTGCCTGGCGCGGAAGCCGCAGAGGCGCTGCTCAAACTGCCACAGGCCGCCGCTGTACGCTCTATGCCATCGCGCACGCGCGAGCAGCTCGATCGCCTGATGCCGCAGTTGCTGGCACTGGCGCGCGAAAGCGCCGCGCCGGTGCCATGTCTGCTGCGTTTGTGCCGGTTGGTGCAGGCGGTCGCGCGGCGCTCGTCGTATCTGGCGCTGCTCGAAGAGCAGCCGGCTGCGCGCCGGAGGCTGGCAAGCCTGTTCGCAGCCAGCGCCTTCCTCGCCGAGCGCGTGATCGCCCAGCCTTTGCTGCTCGACGATGTGCTCGATCCGCGCATTGACCAGCTGCCGCTGAAGCGTGCCGATATCAGCGCCGAGATCAGCCGGGTGCTTGGCACACTGGATGAGCGTGAGGCCGAGGCGGAGCTGGAGCGCATCAACGAGTTCAAGGCGAGCACGGCGTTCCGTCTTGGTCTGGCCTTCAACGATGGGCGTGCCGACGCAGTAGCCACAGCGCGCCGCTTGGCTGCACTGGCCGAGTCGGTAGTGTTGGCGGTAACCGCGATGGCGGAGCGTGAACTGGTTGCGCAACATGGTCATTTGCCCGGCGAAGGCTCGGGTTTCGCGGTGCTCGGCTATGGCAGCCTGGGCGGCGAAGAGCTTGGCTTCGCCTCCGATCTCGATCTGGTCTTTGTCTACGACACCCGTCGCGCGCATGAGATGAGCGACGGTCCACGACCCATCGAAGGCTCGCGCTGGTATCAGCGCCTGGCGCAGCGCGTGATGAACTGGCTCACCGTGCTGACCCGTGCGGGACGCCTGTATGAAGTGGATACACGTCTGCGCCCGGATGGTTCCAAGGGTCTGCTGGTCAGCAGCCTCTACGCTTTCACCGAATACCAGAAGAGTCGCGCGTGGACCTGGGAGCATCAGGCGCTGCTGCGCGCGCGGCCGGTAGCTGGCGACGCGGCATTGAATGCCAAGCTGACGGAGGTACGTCGCGGCATCCTCGCCGTGCCGCGCGACGGTGGTGCCGTCATGCTGGAAGTGAGCAGCATGCGCCAGCGCTGGCGCGCCGAGCGCGACCGTTCCGACGAGCGGCAGTTCGATCTGAAACAGGGATATGGCGGCCTGCTGGATATCGAGTTCGCCCTGCAAGGGCTGGTGCTGGCCCACGCGGCCGAGCATCCCAGCCTGCTCTCGTCGACGGCCAATGCCGCGCTGATCGAGGCCTGTCGCCAAGTGGGGCTGCTTGATACGGCACAGGCCGACGTATTGACGCGGGCGCATGGCGAACTGTTGCGTCGCGCGCTCGCCTGCACCCTGGATTTGCGTTCGCGTATCGCGCCAAGGGATGAAGTGATCGAGCAGCTATGCGCCGAGGTCGAACGGGTGACGCAGGCGCTGGGTTTCGACTTCCGCGTGAAAGCCAAGGACAACAGCTAGCGGTTTCGCTCCCATGGCGCCTGATGTTCGGCGATGCGCAGCCGCAGGGAGCTCGTCAGCGCGACCGTTTCGCGCAGCGGTAACTGGCGTTGCCGTGATAGGGGCTCATCAATGTCGTGAAGCAGCCCGGCGTCGCGCAGCGCGCGATGGAAGCGCTCGACCTTTGCTGGCAACGGCCGCGCGACAAAGGTCTGCACCGGACAGCCGACGGCGCAGGCCTCGGACAGCATATTCACCGAATCCGGCGTGACCACCAGACCGTCAGCCCAGCTAAGTACACCGGGATAAGGATTTGTGCCGTCCTCGCGGTTGCTCCAGATCACACCGGGAACCCCCGCCAGACGGCGACGCATCACTTCCATCACTGCGTCCGGCGTACGCCGCGAAGCCAGCACCAGCAGGCTGCCGCCCTCCTGCCGATGTTGGGTGAGCAGGCGGTCGGCAAGCTGCTCCGCATAGGCAGGGTCCATCGGCATGCCCTTGCGCGGTCCGCCGAGCAACACGCCTACGCGTGGCTGCGGCAATTCGCCGAAGCTCGGGCAGATATCGCGGCCATCGGCCAGCCAGTTGTCATCCACCAGATTGAGCGAGCCCAGAGGGTGCAGCACGTTCGGGCCGCTCAGCCGATCGTGCAGGGGAGCGATAACGGTGTCCCAGTGGAGCGGATCCATGCGTGGATCGAGGATCTGCACGGTATAGGTGTGCCCTTCCGAAAGCGTGCGCAGCAGCCGGGTATACAGGGCTGCCGCACGGCCGCAGCCGATTGCCACGCTGGGCCAGGGCGGCACCAGGGTGCCGCGCCGCTGTTCCGCGGGCAGGGCAAGTCGCCCGCCCAGCATCAGGCGGGGTGCGAACCAGGACCACGGCGCGCGCACGCCCAGCACCAGATGGCGGAAGGGCAGGCCCAGCTGTTCGGCAAGCGCCAGCGCCTGGCGGTCGTTGCCGGCACGGCCGTCGGTGATGACCCAGCAGTCGCCATGCAATTTCAGCATGCGGCCACGATTGTTTCGATTCTCGCCACAGTACGTTCCATCCGACGGGGTCCTGCTGGCCTGCGTGCGCCCTTACACTTGCAGGCTGTTGCGCCACGCAGGGCGCGTTTCCTTGAAGGATACCCATGAGCGAGTTGCTTTCCGAGACCGCCCTCGACCAGCTGTTCCGCGAGGCCCGCACGTTCAATGCGTGGCTGCCGAAGCCGGTGAGCGACGAGCAGCTGCACCAGCTCTATGACCTGGCCAAGTTCGGTCCGACCAGCGCCAACTCCTCGCCGATGCGCGTGGTGTTCGTAAAGTCGAAGGAGGCGAAGGAGAAACTGTCGCCGTTTATGTCCGAAGGCAACCGCGCCAAGACCATGGCCGCGCCGGTTACCGCGATTGTCGGGACCGACCATGAGTTTTACGAGAAGCTGCCGCAGCTGTTTCCGCATGCCGACGCGCGCAGCTGGTTTGCCGGCAACCAGCCGCATATCGATACCACTGCCTTCCGCAATGGCAGCCTGCAGGGTGCCTACCTGATCATGGCGGCGCGCGCGGTTGGCCTGGATTGCGGCCCGATGTCCGGCTTCGACAATGCCGGCGTGGATGCGGCCTTTTTCGCCGGCACCTCGGTGAAGTCCAACTTCCTGATCAATATCGGTTACGGCGACGCCAGCCGCGACCTGTTCCCGCGCAGCCCGCGCCTATCGTTCGACGAGGCCTGCCGTATCGCCTGACCGGGCGTTACGTTTTTCTCGCCCATTCCGTATTTCCCTTCCACTGGAGGCATACCCATGCGTGCACTTCGTTATCTCGTTCTTGCCGGCCTGATCGGCGCCGCCGTCACCGCCCAGGCGGAGCCGGTTACCTACAAGCTCGACCCCGGCCACACCAATGTGCTGTTCAGCTGGAACCACTTCGGTTTCTCCAACCCCACCGCCAATATCGGTCTGGGCGACGGCACCCTGGTGTTCGACGAGAAGAACCCGGCCAAGTCCTCGGTGGAAGTCACCCTGCCGCTGGCCAACCTCGACACGCATGTGACCAAGCTCGACGAGCACCTGAAGAAGCCGGACTTCTTCGACGCCGACAAGTACCCGACGGCGACCTTCAAGAGCACCAAGGTGCAGGCCGTCGGCGGCAACAAGTACAAGATCACCGGCGACCTGACCGTGCACGGCGTGACCAAGCCGGTAGTGCTCGACGCCACGCTCAACAAGAGCGGCGTGCATCCGATGATGAAGGTGCAGACCGTGGGCTTCGATGCCACTGCTACGGTGAAGCGTTCGGACTTCGGTATGGGTGCCTACGTGCCGAATGTCAGCGACGACATCAAGATCCGCATCACCACCGAGGCTTCGGTGCCGAAGGCCGATGGCGCACAGTAAGCGCGGCCGTTGAAATGAAAAGCCCGCGCCGGTGACGGCGCGGGCTTTT
This sequence comes from Dyella sp. OK004, assembly GCF_900114495.1. Lineage (GTDB taxonomy): Bacteria > Pseudomonadota > Gammaproteobacteria > Xanthomonadales > Rhodanobacteraceae > Dyella_D. The sequence continues at coordinate 422,674 of NZ_FOZI01000004.1, forward strand.
TTTGGGTGGGTGACGGGCGGTGTTTCAGTGCTTGCTCACGCCTTCGTTTTTCAGCGATTCCAGCTTGTCCAGGTCCACGCCGTTTACCAGGTTCTTGAGCTGATCGATGTTGTCGGCCGGGCCGGAGGCCTTGACCGAGAAGCGCTGGCCGACGACTACCCCGTACTCGCCGCTCTTGCTGGTGTTGTCCCAGGCTTCGTGGATCAGGCGATTGTTCTGCGTGTAAGTCTTCTGGTAGCCGTGGTCGGTCTGCTGCTCGCTTTCCGGCGCCATCGCGCTGGCCATGGCCATCATGCCTTTCATGCTGCCGGTGTCGCCGACTTCCAGATCTACGTTGCGACCGTTGCCGTCGCCGTACTGGCCGCGCGCGGTGGTGATCTGCACACCCATGGTGTTGCTGCGTTCGGCTGACAGGCTCTCGCGTTTCAGTCCGGCCACGCTGTCAGGCAGGAACGTTTTCACCTGGTCGGCGGACAGTGATTGCACGTTGCTGTCGTTGCCCATGGCGGCGCCCATCATCTTGCCCATCGCGGCCTGTTGCGCGTTGGGGTCGCCGGATTTCTGCGCGGCTTCGAGGTCCTTGCTGGCCTGATCGGCGCGCTCGCCCATGGCGGCGAGTTTGCCCAGGGCGCTGTCCTTGTCCACTGTGACCGTGCTGCCGTCGGAGCTGGTGATCGTCGCCGTATGCATGGCGCCGCCTACCATGATGCCGCTCAAAAAGATGGCGCCCACAATGGCGCCCACGATCAGCGACAGCACGACGCCGATGATCACGCTCACCGCGGTATAGCCGGCGGCTTTCTCTTCCGGGCATTTCATGGTGTGCGGCAGACCAAGGAAGAGCAGGTAGATGGCGTAGACCAGGCCGGCGATGCAGATCAACCCGCCGATCCACGGCAGGATCACCGCGATGCTCGCCACCCAATAGGCGGTCCACGCATAGGCGACCGCCTTGAGTGCCTGCACGGTGTCCTTCTGACCGCCGAAGCTGGGTGCAAGCGCACTGACGATCAGCGCGAGCACGTACAGCACCACCAGGCTCAATAGGTAACCGAGCACCATCACGCCAATGCCCGCACCTACCGGTATGCGCACCGTTACGCCGAGGACGCCGGAGCCGAGCAGGCTGTCCTTGATGAAACGGGCGATGGCCGGCAAGGCGGCGAGGATGAGGATGTAGCCGGTATACAGGCCCTGCGTGGTGGCCGGCTCGGCCGCGATGACTGGCCACTCAGTCTTGGGTGTACTCAGAATGGCTTTGACGCGCGCAATGATCTTTCCGAAATCCATGGTGATCCCTCAAGGATGGATGGCCTGACAACCGCAGGCGAATGGTGAAGCTGCCGCGTGACAATCTGAATTGACTGTTGGGCTTATATCGTTCGCCGGGCGCGCCTTCCCCCGCAGCGCCTGGGCGACGCAGCCTGCTACCATTGGCGGCCCGATGTCCAGTGTGGAGTTCCCCATGTCGCAACCCTCCGCGACGGCGAAATCGATCCCGGCCAATGCCGAAAATCGTTATGAAGTGACGCGCAAGGACCTCCCTCTGTCCTGTCCGATGCCCGGCATGGCGCTATGGAACTCCCATCCCAAGGTCTATCTGCCCATCGTCGATGACGGTGGGGAGTCCACCTGTCCCTATTGCGGCGCCCATTACGTCCTGAGCGACTGACCGAGCTTCGGGCCGCACCGGCCCTAATGTGACGTAGCGCAGCTTTCGGCACGATTGCTGCTTGTCTCCAAGGATGAAGGCACTCATAGAACCGACCATGTCCGCTGTTGCCGCACCCGCCCGGTCGCTGACCGTTGTCCAGCTGATCCCGGCCTTGCAGTCGGGTGGAGCGGAGCGGTCGGCACTGGAGGTGGCGCGCGCCCTGGTGCAGGCGGGTCATCGGTCGGTGGTGATTTCCGCCGGCGGGCGCCTGGTCGGGCAGCTGCAGGCTGAGGGTAGCGAGCACATCACTCTGGATATCGGCAGCAAGTCGCTGCGCACCCTGACCCGGGCCGGCGCGCTGCGCCGCATTCTGGCCGAGATCCAGCCGGACATCGTGCATGCCCGTTCGCGCCTGCCGGCCTGGCTGGGCTGGTGGGCGATGAAAGGGCTGAAGAACAAGCCGCATTTCGTGACCACCGTGCACGGCCTCAATTCGCCGGGCCGCTACAGCGCCATCCTGCTGCGTGGCGAGCGGGTGATCGCGGTCTCGCAGACCCTGCGTGACTACGTGCTCAGTCACTATCGCTGGCTGGAGCCTTCACGCGTGCGAGTGATCCCGCGCGGCATCGATCCGGAAGCCTTTCCCTATGGGCACCGGCCGGATGACGCCTGGCAGAAGGCGTTCTTCGCCGAGTTTCCCCGCCTTGCCGGCGCACCGCTGCTGACCCTGCCGGGTCGCGGCACGCGGTTGAAAGGCCATCACGATGCGGTCGAATTGGTCGCCGAACTGAAGCGCCGCGGCATCGACGCGCGCCTGCTGTTGCTCGGCGTGATCGAGCCGGGCCGCGAAGCCTATGTGGCCGAGTTGCGCGAGCTGATCCAGGCGCGCGGGGTCGAGTCGCAGGTGGTACTCACGCCGCCGCGCAACGACGTGCGCGATATCTACGCCATCTCCGCGCTGATCCTGCAGCTGTCCAACAAGCCGGAGTCATTTGGCCGCACCGTGATCGAAGCCCTGTCGCTGTGCCGGCCGGTACTTGGCTATGCGCACGGTGGCGTCGGTGAGCTGCTGGCCGAGCTGTATCCCGCCGGTCGCGTGCCGGTGGGCGATCGCGAGCGGCTGGTGGAGCGCGCGGCCGAGCTGTTGCGCGTGGCACCGCCGATCCCGATGCTGCAGAGCTATCGCCTGTTGGATATGCAACAAGCCACGCTGGCGCTGTACGACGAAGTCACGACCGCGTAGGAGCGCACCCTGTGCGTCACGGCCCGCCAGGGCCGCTGTTTTACAAGACAAAAGCGCAGCCCTGTCGGGCCGTTTCATTCGGGCCATCCATGGCCCTCACCTAAAGGCGGCTTACGCCGTGCAACCCAGCAATCCTGCCGGTTTGTCACGCACGGGGTGCACTCCTACATACAATGCCCGGGCCTCCTCACCGGTTTCGTGCATGCCTCCCATCGTTTCCTCATTGAAGGCCGCGCTGCGTTCGCCGCTGTTGCCGTTCTGGCTGGTGATCGCCTTGCTGCCATTCGGGCGCAGCTCGGAGCTGGGTACCTTCCTGTGTCTGCTGGGCAGCCTGATGCTGTTCCTGCGAAGGCCGCGAGCCTTGAGCGACCACGCCGGCGCACGGCTGCTGCTGTGGTTGCTGGCGGCTTACATCGGCGCTGCCCTGTTCTCCGCTGTCGACGCGATCATGCCCGGCAAGAGCTGGTCCACCGTGGCCGCGTTATTGCGCTATATCCCGCTGGGTTTGTATGCCTGTTACGCGATGCGCTGGGACTCGAAGCTGCGCGCCATGTATATGGCCGTGGCCGCCGTGCTGGCCTTGTGGGTGCTGGATGCATGGGTACAGGCGCTGACCGGCTGGAGTCTGGGCGGGCATGCGGAAGCGGAACGCCTGTCCGGCATTTTCGGTGCGGGAAATTTGAAGTTGGGGCCGAGCCTTGCGGTGCTGTCACCGTTTGCGCTGTGGACGGCGCGACAGCGTTGGGGGCTGCGTGGTCTGGTGCTCGCGGGCCTGCTGCTGCTCGGCCCGATCCTGTTGGCGGGTTCACGCGCGGCCTGGCTGACTTACGCATGGGTGATACTGGCTTTCGCCTGGCACGAAGCCGGCTCGACGCGGCGCTTCCTGCTCGCTTGCGGCGCTGGCGTACTGGTTGTGGCGGTAGCGGGAGGCATCGCATGGAAGACCTCCGAGCGATTCCATGCACGCATGGAACACACTCTGGTAGCGCTCAATGGTTCGGACCAGGCGGTTGATGCCGCGCTTAGTGGCCGCCTGGATATCTGGCGCACCAGTCTGAAGATGTTCGCCGCGCATCCGTTCAATGGCGTTGGCGTACGTGGTTTCCGCTACGCCTATCCGCAGGTGGCGCCAGCCAACGACCATTTCGTGGTGTCGGGCGAAGCCTGCGGTGAGGGCGAAGGGGCCTGCCATGCGCACCAGCTAGTGCTGGAGGTGCTGACGGAGACCGGCTCGATCGGTCTGTTGATGTGGCTGGCCGCCGCCGGGCTGGCTCTGTGGCATGCATGGAGGGTGGGGCCGGCAGCGCGAAAGCGAGCCTTTCCTGTCAGCGTAGCGCTGGGCGTAATGGTGTTTCCGTTGAACACGCATCTGGCCTTCTATTCCGCCTGGTGGGGCTTGCTGTTCGCCTGGTTGCTCGGGCTGTGGTGCGCGGCGCTGTATGTGTTGCCGGACAGCAAAGGAGCGGCGCGTGGCGCGTGAACCCTTATCGGTGGTGATCACCACGTACAACAGCGCCGCCACGCTGGATGCTTGTCTGGCCAGCGTGCGTTGGGCGGACGAGATCGTGGTGCTCGATTCCGGTTCCACCGACGCCACAGTGGCGATCGCTACCCACTACGGCGCACGTGTGTCGACCCAGCCATTCGCAGGCTATAGCGCGCAGAAGCAGGCCGCGATCGATCTGGCCGGCCACGATTGGGTGCTCCTGCTGGATTCGGACGAAGCTTTGCCGGATGGCGCTGCAGAGGTGTTAGGTCAAGTGCTCGATGCGCCGGCACACGCTGGCTATCAGGTCTGGCGGCGCGAATGGATTTTCTGGCAGTGGCAGTCGCCGCGCAGTCGCCTCAATCACTACGTGCGCCTGTTCGATCGTCTCCGCGCACGCATGAGCGCGCATCAGGTACATGAGGAAGTACAGGTCGACGGTTCGATCGGTGTGCTCAACCTGGTGCTCGATCATTACGGCGAGCGCGATATCGCCGGGCGTGTGGACAAGGCCAATCGCTATTCCAGCCTGCAGCTCGCCGATCTGGCGGAGCGTCGCGGCACGGGGTTACGCCTGCGCTTGCTGACCAATTCCATGGCCGCGTTCTTCCGCTACTACGTACTGCGCGGTCACTACCGCTCGGGCTGGGCGGGCTTTATCGCCGCGCGCATCCACGCGTTCTACGCGTTCCTGAAGTACGCCAAGCTGTATGAGGCGACCCGTGTGACCCGGCACGGCGAACGCCTGCCCGGGCAAGAAGACGGCTAGGCGGCTTTTTCCAGCGGCAGCTCACCGCCGCGCAGAGCGTTCATCAGCAGCTCGCAGGCTTCGCGGCGCAACGCCTCGCGCTTGCGGAAGGCCGAGCGGTGCTTGCTCTCCACCTGCATTTCGTCGCGCACCGGTTCGCGCGCCGGCAGGGCATAGAACCCGTCGGAGAGCGGTTCGCCCCGGCATTCCTGCCAGAAGCTGTCGTAGTCGGCCTTGATCTTGTCCGCCTCGCCGGCAAACGGGTGCGCCAGATTGCTCACGCCACGCACCTGTTTGCACTGCGCCACTTCGGCGAAGGCCAGCAGCAGCGAGAACAACAGGTTCTTCGGGCGCAGGCCATGGCACTGCTTGGTCAGTTCGCGCACCGCGTCGCGACCCAGATCCGCCGCGGCGCCTTGCAGGCAGCCGATCAACAGGCTGCGTCCTTCGTCGGCGATGCTGAAGATCACCGAGGACAGTAGTTGTCCCTGAGCGTTGGCTAGGCAAAGCGACAGCTCGCCCTCACGGCTGCGGCCGGTGGGACGGCGCAATTCAATCAGCAGTTCGCTGCCGTCCTTGAGCACCAGCGAGCCGAGCTGGTGGCGTCCTTGCAGGTACACCGCATCCACCATCGCCGCAGGCAGCTGCGAGAACACGAAGCGGTAATGTGCGCTGATCACCGCCATGCGGCGCGTACGCCCCATCTGGCGATTGATGTAGTGGTGATGCCAGCGCTCCAGCAGGCGAGGGTCATGCCCAAGCATGGCCGTCAGTCGCGGCGAGCTATACAGCTCGCTCAGCCACGCCGATTGGCGCTGCGCCATGCGGGCGCTGCGTGCAACGTATTTCAGGGCACTGGCGAGACGCTTCGGGGAAGCACCGCGCCAGTCATGACGGTTGCGCAGTGAGCGCAGAAACAGCCGGATGGACATAGCAGACAGGTGTCGGGGATAGCACAACAGGCCTTGTACGTGAGCTGTCTGTCGTTTGGCTGTCGCCGCCTAGTAAACGTCGGGGCCGCCCGGCGGTCTGGTTTTGAACCGTTTATGTACCCACAGGTATTGCTCGGGCGCTTCGCGCACCATCTGTTCGATGGAAACATTGATGCGGGCGGTATCGCCCAGGGCGTCCTTGCTCGGGAGGTCCGCCAGCGGCGCGCCAAGGCGCAGCGCATAACCGTCACTGTTGGGCAGGCGCCGGTGGAAGAACGGAATGACCAATGCGCCGGACATGCGCGCCAGATGATGCGTGGCGGTAATGGTGGCTGCCGGCACGCCGAAGAACGGCACGAATACGTTGTCTTTGCTGCGCATGTCCTGGTCCGGCGCATACCAAAGAGTGCCGCCGTTGCGCAGGTACTTCACAGTGCCGCGGATGTCGTCCTTGTCGAACATGGCGTCGGCATAATCCAGACGTGCACGCAACACCGCCCATTCGAACACAGGGGCATCCATGCGCCGGTACATGCCGGCGATGCGGATGTGCCGCGACACCAGCCGCGCGCATAGTTCCAGATGCGAGAAGTGGCCGCCGACCAACAGCACGCCCTTACCCTGCGCGCGCGCGGCCTCGAGATGCTCGAGGCCTTCGAGTGTGATGGGCGTGCGCGCGATGGCGCGATCGCTGCCCATCCAGCCGAGCGCGAACTCCACCATCATCAGGCCGATATCGCGCAGATGCGCGTCCACCAGTTCGGCCTGCTCTTTCTTGGACAGCTCAGGGAAGCACAGCCCGATATTCACCTCGGCGACGTGCCGGCGTTGCGAGGGGAAGTACTGGATCAGCACGCCGAGTCCGCGCCCCAGCGCCATCAGCAGGCCGCGCGGCAAGCGCGCGATCAACCGCAACAGGCCTACGCCGATCCAGGCCGGCCAATGGCTTGGAGCGAGCAGGGAGCGCTGAAATGAGGGACGGGGTGCACCGGGCATGGGGTGCGGATTGTAGCAAGGGCTTACCTCTTAGAGCCTGTTCAAAGACTGCGCGTGGTCCGCGCTCCGGCCCCACTGGCTATACTGCCGCGCCTGACTGAAGGGTCTGCCGTTGCGCTATCTCTACACCCTCGCCATGTATCTGGTGACGCCACTAATCGTGCTGCGCCTGCTCGCGCGCGGCGTGCGCTATCGCGACTATCACCGCCGTTGGCGTGAGCGCTTCGGGTTTTATCAGGGGCCGCTGCCGCTGGTGCGCGGCAGCCTGTGGGTACATGCGGTGTCGGTGGGCGAGGTGAATGCCGCCGAGCCGCTGATCAAGGCGCTGCGCGAGGCATATCCCAACGCGCCGTTGGTGGTGACCACGGTGACGCCGACCGGGTCGGAGCGTGTGCGCCAGCTGTTCGGCGACAGCGTGTTTCACGTCTACCTGCCTTACGACCTGCCGTTCGCGGTGTCGCGTTTCATGAAGCGGGTGCGGCCGCAGCTGGCGATCATTGTCGAAACCGAGATCTGGCCGAATCTTTATTTCGCCTGCAAGCGCCGCGGCATTCCCTTGATGATCGTCAACGCACGGCTCTCCGAACGCTCGCTGCGCGGTTATCGTCCGCTGCAGGGCATGGTGCGTTCGGCGCTGGGCTGCGTATGGCAGATCGCCGCGCAGTCGCGCACCGATGCGGCACGCTATCGGCTGCTTGGTGTGGATCCGGCGCGCATCGTGGTCAGCGGCAATCTGAAGTTCGACATGCCGGTGCCGTATGACGCGGTTCCCGCCGGCGAAGCGTTGCGCAAGCAGTGGGGGCACCTGCGTCCGGTGTGGATCGCTGGCAGCACGCACGAGGGCGAAGAGCTGCCGGTGCTGGAGGCGCATCTGCAAGTGCTCAAGCGCTTGCCCGATGCGCTGCTGCTGATCGCACCGCGCCACCCTGAGCGCTTCAAGATGGTGGAGAACTCCGTGCGCAGCCTCGGCTTCTCCGTCGCTACGCGCAGCGTGGATCGCGTGCCGTCGGCGGCGCATCAGGTGTTCGTGATCGATGCCATGGGCGAGCTGATGCAGTTCTATGCGGCGGCCGACCTGGCTTTCGTCGGCGGCAGCCTCGTGCCTATCGGCGGGCACAACGTGCTGGAGCCGGCGGCGCTGGCCAAGCCAGTGCTGGTGGGGCCGCACACTTTCAATTTCGAAGAGATCACCCTGACCCTGATCCGCGAAGGCGGCGGTGTGCGCCTGGGTGGTGTCGAAGATCTTGGTAACGAAGTGCTGCGGTTGCTGCGCGACAAACCCGGGCGCGAAGCGATGGGCACAAGAGCCCGGGTCGTGTTCGACAGCGAGCGCGGCGCCGTGCAGAGAGTGATGTCGCTGATCGACAAACAGCTGCAGGAATGACGGAAAGCAAAAGGCCGGGCAAATGCCCGGCCTTTTTTTGATGCCTGATGCTGCGCTTTACTGCAGCAGCGTGTTCACCGATTCCAGATCCTTCAGGTCGATGGTGCCCGAGGACTGCTTCAGCTGCAGCTTGTTCAGAATGAACGTGTGGCGTGCCTGCGAGTAGCTGCTCTCAGCCTGGGTCAGGGTCTGAATCGAGTTCAGCACGTTGAGCATGGTCTGCGTGCCCACGTCGAAACCGGCACGGGTCGCTTCCAGCGCTTTCTGGCCCGACTCCACCGACGCCTTGGCCGCCTGCACCTGCAGGATGCCGGCGCCGACCGAGCGGTAGAAGTTCAGCGTATCGCGGGTGACCTGGCGGCGCTGAGATTCCAGCGCATCTTGCGCAGCATCGCGCTGATAGATGTTCTGACGCACGCGCGATTGAGTGGCGCCGCCGGCGAAGATCGGCACCGACAGAGTCAGGCCGGCGGTGGTGCCGAGGCGGCCGTTGCCGGGACGGTTGTAGCTGCCGTTCTCCAGCCAACTGCTGGTTTCGCCGCGGGTGACCGTGGCGTTGATGGTCGGCAGATGGCCGGCGCGAGCAGCACTGATGCTGTGCTCGGCGGCTTCCACGGTGTACTGCTGCGAGAGCACATTGGGGTTGTTCTTCAACGCTTCCTGCACCCAGGTGTTCGGGTCGTCCGGCGACGGTGCATCCATCGGCAGGTCTTCGCGCAGCTTCTTCAGTTCGCCGGTCGGCTTGCCGGTGATCTGGGTCAGCGCTTCGCGGGAATCATTGAGCGTGTTCTGCGCGGCGATGGTCTGCGCCTTGGCCAGCTCGTAGTACGACTTGGCCTGGTACACATCGGTGACTGCGGAAAGGCCGACCTTGAAGCGCTGGTCCGCCTGCTCGTAGGACTGCTTGTACGCGTCCTCGTTGGCCTTGGCATAGGTCAGCGAATCCTGCGCGGTGAGCACGCCGAAGTAGGCCTGGGTCACGCGCACGTACAGTGCCTGCAGCGCGGCCTGGTAGAGCTCGTTTTCGGCATCCGACTGCGAGCGGGCGGTCTTGAGGCTGGCCCACTTGCTCAGATCCAGCACGCTCTGGTTGAGCGTGGCGGACACGTCGCGGCTGCGCGAGTGGCCGCTGCCACCCGCTGAGCTCGCGATGCTGTTGTTGCCGCTCGCCTGGCTGAAGGTCAGGCCGGCATTCAACTGCGGCAGCAGCAGCGCACGCGCCTGAGTCACGCCTTCACCGGTGGACAGGCGGCTGGCATCCGCCTGCGACAGCACCGGATCGTTGGCGCGTGCTTCTCGGTATGCATCCAGCAAATCCTCGCTGTGGCCGGACAGCGGAAGTACCGTCAGGGCCAGGGCGAGGGTCAGAAGCTTCAAACGCATGGGTTGCCTCATGGGGTGTGAATCGGGGATCAAAAAACGAACTGGCGCGGCGGCGCGGCATGCGCCAGATAGGGCAGGTCGGTCTCGAGGAGGCTTTCCTCGCGATAGCGGTCTGCGCCTTCCTGGGTCAACAGCACCATCTGCTGCACCGGCGACTCGCCGCGCACCGCCAACAGGCGGCCGCCCGGCTTGAGCCAGCCAAGGAAACGCTGGGGAATCTCATACACCGCACCGGTTACCACCAGCACGTCGAACGTCCCGGTCGGCTGCCAGGCCTGGATGGCTTCGCCCACGTCCAGCTTGATGTTACCGATGCCGGCCTGTGTCAGGCGCTGGCCCGCGGCTGCGACGAAATCGGCATGGATATCCACGCTGGTGACGTGCGCCGACAGGCTGGCCAGACAGGCAGTGAGGAAACCCGAGCCCGTGCCGATCTCCAGCACCTGCTCGGTGCCGGCAAGTTCGAGCGCCTGCAGCACGCGGCCTTCGAGTACCGGCTTCATCATCACTTCGCCATGGCCGAGCGGCAGGCTCAGGTCGGCAAAGGCCAGCTGGCGATGCTCGGGGGCGACGAAATCTTCGCGGTGCTGGCGGCTGAGTACATCGAGTACGCGGCTGTCCAGCACCTCCCAGGGGCGTACCTGGTTTTCCACCATGTTTTGCCGCGCCTGTTCGAAGTTCATCGCCATCTCAGCCTACGTCCCGTGCAAATCGAAAAAGGTCAAAAAGGATAAGCGCTTAGGCCTGTTCCGACAATGTGCAAAGCCTGCGGGTTGCCTGCTTGCCCACGAAGTGCCGGAAGTCACCGAGCCGAGCTGACGGAAGTCATGCGTGGCGCGGTGTCCGCGGACACTACGCAGTCAAACGTCGAGTCCGCGTCTGCGCGCCAGTCATGCTCGAAGGCAGGCGCGCGAGCGCATCAGCCACAGCCTGATGCAACGAGGCATCGAGGTGCAGGATGCGGCTCTGCGGCGTCGCCTTGCCACGGCTCTGCGCGGCTACCGCCAGCCAGGCCAGCCAGCGGGCAAGCTGGTGGCGCTCCGGCGCATTCAATGCGGCCAGGGCGATGCGGGCGGCGAACGTGCGACGGCGTGCAGCGGCGTGCCCCTGCTCAAGCCACGCGGCCAGCGTGCGCTGGGCATGGCGATAAGGGCCGCTGAGAGCGAGTTCTGCGATAGTAGAGGTCATAGGTAGCCGTTCAGCACGGCGGTGGAAAATAAGTAAACCGGCTCGTATAATAAACCCCGGTTATTCCTTTGTGAAGGTGTAGGCATGAACACGATCCCGCAAACCAAGCCCCAGGGTCCCGGTCGCCCGAAGGACATGGAGAAGCGTGCGGCGATCCTGGAAGCGGCCAAGGCCCTGTTCATCCGCAACGCTTTCGCCGGCACCAGCATGGACGCCGTGGCGGCCGAAGCGGGCGTTTCCAAGCTCACCGTCTACAGCCATTTCGGCGACAAGGACAACCTGTTCCGCGAGGTCATCCGCGCGCGCATCCAGGATCTGCTGCCGGAAGATACCTACCACTACGAACCCCAGGCGAACATCAGCGACGTGCTGATGAACATCGCCATGATCCACGCCCATATCGACTGCGATCCGCAGAACGTCGGCACCTTCCGCGCCATTCTCAGCGACTGCCGCCAGGGCAATCCCCGCTACGGCAAGCTGCTGTGGGAAGAAGGCCCCACCCGCACGCACAGACTGCTGGAACGCCTGCTGCAACAGGCCGTTGACCACGGCCAGCTGGAAATCGAGAACGTGCCGCAGGCCAGCATTCAGTTCTTCGCGCTGATCAAGGGCGATCTCGTCCTGCGCCGCATGTTCGGCTGCGACGGCTGCCAGGACGCCTTCGCCACCGAGATGGAAGCCAACGCCCGCGCCGGCGTGGCCACTTTCCTGCGCGCCTATCTGCCGCGCTAAGACCGGCCTCTGGGCGGCATACTCGCCCGTATCCCGCTTTCATGATTGAATAGTCGCTTCTGGAAGCGGGGGTGCCGACCACAGTCGGCTGAGAGAGTCCCTTCGAACCTGATCCGGTTAGCACCGGTGTAGGGAGCTTCGCCGCACGAACCCAGCCCTTCGTGCGTCCGGCGCCATCGCTTCGTCCCCCGCCTCTCGAAGGACGTAATGCCGATGAATGCCCAGCCCTCCGATCTCGCGCGCGCCGCGCAGGAACTCTCCGAGGCCGTGACCCGGCCGATCCCCGGTTCGCACAAGATCTATGTGCAGGGCAGTCGCCCCGATCTGAAGGTGCCGTTGCGCGAAATCGCGCAGGCGCAGACGCCGACCCTGTTCGGCGGCGAGACCAATCCGCCGATCACGGTTTACGACACCTCGGGTCCGTACACCGACCCGAACTACCGCGTCGATCTCGCCGCCGGCTTGCCGGCGTTGCGTGCGCAGTGGATCGCCGAGCGCGGTGACGTGGAGCGTTTGTCGGACCTCAGCTCGCGCTTCGGCCGCGAGCGCGCCGCTGACGCCAAGCTGGACCCGATCCGCTTCGGCCATCATTTGCGTGCGCCGTTGCGCGCCAAGGCCGGCGCCAACGTCACGCAGATGCATTACGCGCGGCGCGGCATCGTGACGCCGGAGATGGAATACATCGCCATCCGCGAAAACCAGCGTATCGAAGCGCTGGCCAACAGCGCGCTGCGCAACCAGCACCCAGGCCAGTCCTTCGGCGCAGCGCTACCGAAGCTGATCACGCCGGAATTCGTGCGCGACGAAGTCGCCCGCGGCCGCGCCATCATCCCCGCCAACATCAACCATCCGGAAAGCGAGCCGATGATCATCGGCCGCAACTTCCTCACCAAGATCAACGCCAACATCGGCAACAGCGCCGTGTCGTCGGGTATCGCCGAAGAAGTCGAAAAGCTGGTGTGGTCGATCCGCTGGGGCGCGGACAACGTGATGGACCTGTCCACCGGCAAGCACATCCACGAGACGCGCGAGTGGATCATTCGCAACTCGCCGGTGCCGATCGGCACGGTGCCGATCTACCAGGCGCTGGAGAAGGTCGGCGGCGTCGCCGAGGACCTCACCTGGGAGTTGTACCGCGACACCCTGATCGAACAGGCCGAGCAGGGCGTGGACTACTTCACCATCCATGCCGGCGTGTTGCTGCGCTTTGTGCCGCTCACCGCCAAGCGTGTGACCGGCATCGTCTCGCGTGGCGGCTCGATCATGGCCAAGTGGTGCCTGGCGCATCACAGAGAGAATTTCCTCTACACGCACTTCGAAGACATCTGCGAAATCATGAAGGCGTACGACGTGTCCTTCAGCCTCGGCGACGGCCTGCGCCCGGGCTGCATCGCGGACGCGAACGACGCCGCGCAGTTCGGCGAGCTGGACACGCTGGGTGAGCTGACCCAGATCGCGTGGAAGCACGATGTGCAGACCATGATCGAAGGCCCCGGTCACGTGCCCATGCATCTCATCAAGGAGAACATGGAGCGCCAGCTGGAGAAGTGCCAGGAAGCGCCGTTCTACACCCTGGGGCCACTGACCACCGACATCGCGCCGGGCTACGACCACATCACCTCCGCCATCGGCGCGGCGATGATCGGCTGGTTCGGCACCGCCATGCTCTGCTACGTCACGCCGAAGGAACACCTCGGCCTGCCCAACAAGCAGGACGTGCGCGACGGCATCATCGCCTACAAGATCGCCGCGCACGCGGCAGATCTGGCCAAGGGCCACCCCGGTGCGCAAGTGCGCGACAACGCCCTCAGCAAGGCGCGTTTCGAGTTTCGCTGGGACGACCAGTTCAACCTCGGCCTCGATCCGGAAAAGGCCAAGGAATTCCACGACGAGACCTTGCCCAAGGACGCGCACAAGTCGGCTCACTTCTGCTCCATGTGCGGCCCCAAGTTCTGTTCGATGAAAATCACCCAGGACGTGCGCGATTACGCCGCCGAGCACGGCACCGATGAAATCACCGCGCTGGACGAAGGCATGGCCGAGAAAGCCGCCGAATTCCGCGAGCAGGGCGCCGAGGTCTATCACCGCGCCTGATGCCGAATCAGGCAACAAAAACCGCGCGTGGAAGCACGCGCGGTTTTTTTGTGTTCGTTGCAAGCTCCGCGCAAGCTATCTCGCCATGTCATCCCGCGCTACCTTTAGCGCGTTGATACCGGATCGATGCCCAAGGAATCGAGCATGCCAGCCACTGAGTCCAGCGCCAGACCGAACCACACTCTGTTGCGTGTGGTGCTGGTATTGCTGGCGGTGCCGCTGCTGCTGGCCTGTATCGCCATATGGTGGTGGGACCGGGAGCCCGACCTGCTCGATCCCGCCGCGCCGCCGCGTACCGAGCTGACCGCCATGCGGCGCCCGGTGACCCCCGGAGCGGCCACCACCATCAGTGTGATCCGTTCGGTGCAGGCGCTGGTGAACAGGCACGAAGCGCATGCCAAGGGACACAAACATCCCTCCGTGCTCGCGATGGAGGCGTCGCCTGCGTGGCAGCGCGGTTCACTCATCGCCACGCGCGATCTGCTGCATGCCCTGCGCAGCGCCTTCGCCCGTCCCGAAGCACCGTTGCTCGAAGACAAGGACCTGGCCGATGCCGACGGTCTGCTCGCCGGCCGAGGTGGCCGCTGGCCGTTGCGCAATGCCCAAAGCCAGTACCGCAAGGTCGGCGACCATCTGCAGGCCTATCTGGACCGTCTGACCGACGACGATCCGGACAACGCCTTTTTCAGTACCAGCGCCGATCACCTCGCCGACTACCTGGACGTGGCCTCGGACCGGCTCGATGCGCTTGAGCAGCGCCTCGCTTCCGGCGTGGTACCTCCGCGTCCCGGCGAGTTCTCGCCACCGCACTGGCCGGCGGTGGTGTCGGCCATGGCCCTGCGCAGAGGCAATGCACCGTGGCGGCGCGGCGATGACACCTTCTACGAAGCACGTGGCTACACCACGACCCTGCTGATGCAGATGAAAGCGTTCCAGCACGACTTCGCACCGGTGCTCAAGGACCCGGCGGCGCAAGCCGACCTGCAAGAAGCCATCCATGAACTGGAGGCCGTGCAGGCACCCGGTAGCCCGCTGGCGCTCAATGGCGGTCCGTCACCAAAGTTCGCCAATCACTCGCTTGCGTTGGCAGACTACGTCTCGCGCATCAATGCCGCCGTGACCGACCTGCGCGATCAGCTGCGTCACAGCTGATCGCTTTTGGCAAAAGTCGCTCAGCTCACCCGCGGCGACAACAGATCGCCTACGCCGACACGCCGCAGAAACTCCACGCGAATCCGGTCCGCCACCGCGGCGACCACGGCGGCGCCATCATCGGACGGATCGATATGCACGCGGAATGGCCGCTGTCCGTGCGGACGGTTCACGATGTCGACCATGGCATCCGCCACAGTCGCTACATCCGCATCCGCCGGTTCGCACGCCGCCAGGCCGCGCAGGATTTCGTCCTCGAAACCGGCGTACGGACCCTTGGCGTATTCCTCCACGCGCGCGGTGTCGGCCGGTTTGCCTGAGTGGGTGAAGTGGTTGGTGCCCTTGGTGAATGCGCCCGGTACCACGATGGACGTCTCGATCCCCCAGCGCGCCAGTTCGCCGGCATAACTCACCGCCACGGAATCCATCGCCGCCTTCGCCGCGAAGTAGGGCGCGAGATAAGGCGGTGTGCCGCCACGCGTGCTGCTGCTTGACACCCACAGCACCAGACCCTTGCGCTGCCGGCGCAACTGCGGCAACGCGGCGCGATTCACGCGCTGCGTGCCCAGTACATTCACGTCATACAGCTGCGCGAACTGCTCCGGCGTGAACGCTTCCGCCGGACCGAACACCATGTGCCCCGCGTTATGGACCACTACATCCAGGTGATCGTGCGCAGCCGCGATCTGCGCCACGGCAGCATCGGCCGAGTCTTGGGAAAGCACATCCAGTTCGATCGCACGCAAATCCACTGCCTGTTCCCTAGCGTAGTTATGCAAGGCCTCGACCTGTGGCGCGTTGCGCCCCTGCGTTTCGCGCATGCTGGCGTAGACGGTGTGGCCGGCGTGCGCCAACGCGCGAGCCGCAAGTGCGCCGAAACCACTGGATGCACCTGTGATCAGGATGATCTGTTTCATTGGACTATCTCCGAAGAAGCTTGATTAGCGTCGAGTCTCAGCTACGCGAATTCTTGGCTCCCTCCCCTGCTTGCAGGGGAGGGTTGGGGAGGGGTGAGTACTTGAGAAAGCGCGTCCATGTGAGTTTTTCGCAAGGGCTTACCCCCTCCCGACCTCCCCCCTGTCCCACGGGACTAGCTTCGCGTCGCGAGCAGGGGGAGGAGAAAAGCGCGCGTAGCTGAGACTCGACGCCAATCAGGCGAAGAATAGGGCGGCGCTTTACGCCATGCCGCCGTTGACGCGGACGACCTGCGCATTCACCCAGCCGCCGTCGGGACCGACGAGGAAGGACACAGCTTTGGCAATGTCATCGGGCGTACCGATGCGCTCGAGTGGCGCAAGCTTGCTGATCTGCGCGATCTGCTCGTCCGTCTTGCCGTGGAAGAACAGCTCCGTGCCCACCGGGCCCGGTGCCACGGCATTCACCGTGATGCCGCGTCCGCGCAGCTCATTGGCGAGTACATGCACCAGTCCTTCCACGCCGGCCTTGGAAGCCACATAAGCGCCGTAGGTGGGAAAGGCCTTGGCGATCACGCTGGTGGAAAGCGCGATGATGCGGCCGCTGCTCTGCATGGTTTCCGCGGCCTTGCCCAGCACCAGAAAACTGCCACGCAGATTGGTGCGGATGATGCGGTCGAATGCATCGACATTGCCGCCCGCGATGGGGAAGTTGGCCATGATGCCGGCGCTATGCACCACCACATCCACGTTGCCGGAAAGCTCGCCGGCCGTATCGAATATCCGCGCCACATCCTGCGCATCGGCGATGTCGCCCTGCACGGCGAGGGCACGGCCGCCAGCCTGTTCAATCTCGGCAACCACCTCGTTCGCCTTGGCCGGGTTGCCGGCGTAATGCACGGCGATGGCAAAGCCGTCGCTGGCCAGGCGCAAGGCGATGGCGCGGCCAATACCGCCAGAGGCGCCGGTGACCAGGGCGGTCTTGATCTGCTTGTTCATAGGGAATGCTCCAGTCGTTGAATGAGGCCCGTGGGTGGGCCGGTCTTTACGTGGAAAGCATTCTTTCCGTTGATGTTGACTGGATAAATCACCTCAAACTGGCAAGTTAATTCGCTCCTATTGAATAATCGGCGCCATGGATCGCCTGGATGCCCTGCGCCTGTTCACCCGCATCGTCGAGCTCGGCAGCTTCTCCCGAGCCGCCGGCGAGCTGGATATCCCGCGCGCCACCGCCACCTACGCCATCAAGGAATTGGAAGCCCGGCTCGGCGCGCGCCTGCTCGAACGCACCACCCGCCAGGTGCGCACTACCCTGGATGGCCGCGCCTACTACGAGCGCTGCGTGCATCTATTGGCCGAGTTGGAGGACGCCGAATCGGCGCTCGGCACCGCGACCTCCAACCCGCGCGGCACCCTGCGGCTGGATCTGCACGGCACCCATGCCACCAGCATCGTGCTGCCGCGGATCAACGACTTCCGCAACCGCTATCCGCACATTGACCTGGTCGTCAGCAGCGGCGACCGCTTGGTGGATCTGGTGCGCGAAGGCATCGACTGCGTGATCCGCGCCGGCACGCCCAAGGATTCCTCACTAGTCGCGCGCCGCCTCGCAGTCATGCCGGAGATCATCTGCGCCAGCCCCGACTATCTGGCGCGCTTCGGCACGCCAATGCACCCCGACGAACTCGCTAATCATCAATCGGTCGGCTTCTTCGCCAGCAGCCGCGACATTGCCTATCCCTTCGAGCTCATCGTGGACGGCCGGGCGCGCGAATACAGCTTGAGCAGCTGGATCTCCGTCAACGATGCCGGCAGTTATCTGGTCGCCGCGCTGCAAGGCTGCGGACTGGTACAACTGCCGCGCTACGCCGTTGAGCAATCCCTGCACGATGGACGTCTGGTGGAAGTACTCAGCGATTGGGTCTCGCCAGGACTGCCGGTATCAGTGATGTATCCCTACCATCGACAGCTGTCGCCACGGGTGCGGGTTTTTATCGACTGGGTGACTGAGCTTTATGCCGAACGCTTCAGCGCGGTAACGGGTTAGTTTCGCCAGTTGATGCTCCAACCAAACATGCATCTGCCTCAAAGCAGAACCAACTTTTTTCATTCCAAGAATTCTTCATGTCACCTGATACCAACAACACGTCAACCCTCGAACTCTCCCCCATCGTCGCCGGTCTGTGGCGCATCACCGACTGGCATCTCAGCGTGCAGGAGCGCGTACGCTGGATCGAGCAGGCACTCGAACTCGGCATTACCTCGTTCGATCACGCCGATATCTATGGTGACTACCGGGCGGAGGCGCTGTTCGGCGAAGCACTGAAAGCGATGCCGGCGCTGCGCGAACGCATGCAGCTGATCACGAAATGCGGCATCCGGCTGCGCTCCGCCCAGCGTGACTACCGGGTCAATTACTACGACACTTCGGCAGTGTACGTGCGCACGCAAGTGGAGCAGTCCCTGCGCAACCTGCACACCGAGCACTTGGATCTGGTCCTGATCCACCGTCCCGATTACCTGATGGACGCAGCCGCACTGGCCGACACCTTCGCCAGCCTTACCCGCGAGGGCAAGGTGCGCCACTGGGGCGTCTCCAACCACAGCACCAGCCAGTTCGCGCTGCTGCATCAGCGGCATCCATTGCTGACCAACCAGGTCGAGCTGTCCCCGCTGCAGATGGATGCGCTGGCCGACGGCACCCTCGATCAGGCTCAGCAACTGGGCCTGCGCCCGATGATCTGGTCGCCACTCGGCGGTGGTCGCCTGTTCACCGGCCAGGACGAACAGGCCGTCCGCGTGCGCGAGCAAATGACCGCCATCGCCGCGCACCATGACATCAGCCTCGCCACGCTCGCTTTTGCGTGGGTGCTCCGCCATCCCTCCCGTCCTCATGCCATTACCGGCACCGGCCGCATCGAAGGATTGCGCGAAGCCGTCGCTGCATTGGACGTGCAGCTCGATGCTGAAGACTGGTATGCGATCTGGACGGCGAGCAAGGGTCATTCGGTGCCATAAACGCACGTCACATCCAGGCCAACCTGGCCTAGGGTTTGTCTTGTGGACGGTGTACCTTCGGGCCTTCTCGAAATACCACCTGGGGAGCCAGCCATGGCCAGCCATAACCCGGTCGATGTCGTGCCCAGTCGCGAGCAGTTGTTGCATGCCTTGTACGAGGCGGCGGAGCTCGAGCACTGCCTCATGTGCACCTATCTCTATGCCGCCTTCTCACTGAAGTCGTCGCTGGATGAAGGTCTCACGGCCGAACAGCTCAATGCCGTCACGCGCTGGCGGCGCATGATTGTGGAGATCGCCACCGAGGAGATGGGGCATCTGGCGTCGGTGTGGAATATCACCGCGGCGCTGGGCGGAGCGCCGCGCGTCGGGCGCTCGAACTTCCCGCTCGACCCCGGCTACCTGCCGGCCGGCGTGGTGGTGAAACTGGCGCCCTTCAACCGGGCGACGCTGCAACATTTCATCTATCTGGAACGGCCTGCCGATTCCACCGAGATGGATGGCGAGGGCTTTGCGCCCGAGCGCGCCTTCGTGCGCGGTGTCGATGGCCCTCGTCTGACGCCGATGGGCATGGACTACGACACCGTGGGCGCGTTCTACGAAAAGCTCGGCGAGAACCTGCGCAAACTCGCCGACGCACAGGGCGAAGCCAATGCCTTATGCGGCGATCCGGCGCTGCAGCTATCCGACGCCGATGTCTCCCTGCCGGGTGCGAAGCGCGTGATCTGCCTGAAGACGGCGCTGATCGCGTTCAACGCGATCGTGACCCAGGGCGAAGGCGCGCAGCAGAACGCCGAGGGTTCGCACTATCAGAAATTCGCGGCCATCCGCGAGGAATACCAGACGCTGCTCGAGGCCGATCCCTCTTTCGTGCCGGCCTTCCCCGCGGCCACCAATCCCGTACTGCGCCGGCCACCGCGCCCGGAAGGCCGCGTGTGGATCGAAGACGCCAGAGCCATCGCCACCGTCGATTTGGCCAACAGCGCCTACGGTTTGATGCAGCGCTTGCTCGCTTACACCTATGCCGTACCCGCGCCGGATCCGGACAAGATGCTGGCGCTCGATCTGTCGATCGGTCTGATGCACGCACTGGTGCCGCTGGCCGAGCGTGCCGCGCGGCTGCCGGCCGGTCCGTCGAATCCCACCTGCCACGCAGGCGTTACCTTCATTACCTTGCGCGACACGGCAGCGCTGCCGCCTGGCCCAAGCGCGCGCCGCTTTTTCCGCGAGCGTATCCAGCAACTGGCGGATGCCGCGGTACGCATGAATGAGGGCGGCGATGCCCGCACCGCTGCCGCGGCTTCGATACTGTCCCGGCTCGCGCAAAACGCGGTGCAGAACTTCGATCTGGCCAGGCCTGCGCCTTCGGCGGCAGCGCCGGCCGTCGCACCAACCGCGCCGCCTGCTCAACCAGCGCCACCGACCTCCGTGCAGGACGGCATCGAACAGGTCGAGGGTGAGAAATTGACGCTGCTGTTCGAAGCCAAGCGCTGCATCCACGCGCGCTTTTGCGTTACGGGTGCGCCCACGGTCTTCCTCGCCAACGTGCAGGGCCCGTGGATCCATCCCGACACCATGGATGCGGAACGGCTGGCGGATATCGCGCATGCCTGTCCCTCCGGCGCCATCCGCTACAAACGGCGCGACGGTCGCCCGGACGAAACCGCGCCGCCGGTGAATCTCGCCGCTACACGCGAAGCCGGGCCGTACGCATTCCGCGGCGATCTGCGCTTGAACGGCGTGCCCGCCGGTTTTCGAGCCACGCTCTGCCGCTGCGGCGCTTCCAAGAACAAACCGTTCTGCGACGGCTCGCATCACGACATCGGCTTCAGCGCCACTGGCGAACCGCCGACAGGAACAGCGACGGATGCGCTGGCGGTACGCGACGGCCCGCTGCATATCGAGCCGCAACACAACGGACCATTGAAAGTACGCGGCAATCTCGAGATCACCAGCGGCACCGGCCGCATGGTGGCGCGAGTCGCCAGTGCCTTTTTGTGCCGCTGCGGCGGCAGCCAGAACAAGCCGTTCTGCGACGGCACACACGCCAAGATCGGATTTGTGGCGGACTAAGTCGACAACGGTCTTCGTAACATCAACCAAGCCATTCGTATCGGGACACCTATGCACACGAACGAACAAGCGTTGAAGCGCGGCCTGCAGGAACGCCACATCCGCCTCATGGCGTTGGGCTCGGCCATCGGCGTGGGGTTGTTTTTGGGTTCGGCCAACGCGATCAAACTCGCCGGGCCGGCGATCCTGCTTTCCTACATCATGGGCGGCATCGCGATCTTCATCATCATGCGCGCGCTGGGCGAAATGGCCGTGCACAACCCGGTGGCCGGTTCCTTTAGCCGCTACGCACAGGACTACCTCGGTCCGCTGTCGGGCTATCTCACCGGCTGGAACTATTGGTTTATGTGGCTGGTGACCTGCGTGGCCGAAATCACCGCCGTCGGCATCTACATGGGCATCTGGTTTCCGGACGTGCCGCAATGGATCTGGGCTTTGGCGGCGCTGGCTGCGATGGGCGCGGTGAACCTCGCCACGGTCAAGGCCTACGGCGAGTTCGAATTCTGGTTCGCCATGATCAAGGTGGTGACGATCGTGCTGATGATTATCGGCGGCGGCGCCATGATCCTGTTCGGTCTCGGCAACCATGGCGTCGCGACAGGCATCAGCAATCTGTGGGCGCACGGCGGCTTCATGCCTAATGGCGCACAGGGCATGTTGATGGCGCTGCAAATGGTGATGTTTGCCTATCTCGGCGTGGAGATGATTGGCCTCACCGCCGGCGAGGCCGACAACCCGAACAAGTCGATTCCCGACGCGATCAACTCCGTGTTCTGGCGCATCCTGATTTTCTACGTGGGTGCGCTGTTCGTGATCCTGTCGATCTACCCATGGAACGAACTGGGCACGCACGGCAGCCCCTTCGTGATGACTTTCGAACGCCTCGGCATCAAATCCGCCGCCGGCATCATCAACTTCGTCGTGCTCACCGCGGCACTGTCCTCGTGCAACGGCGGCATCTACAGTACCGGCCGCATGCTCTACAACCTGGCCCAGCAAGGTCAGGCGCCGCGCATGTTCGCGGTGACGTCGAAAGGCGGCATACCGCACCGCGCGATCCAGGTGTCGATTGTCGCGTTGTTGCTCGGCGTGCTGCTCAATTACCTGGTGCCGGCAAAAGTGTTCGTCTGGGTGACATCGGTCGCCACCTTCGGCGCCATCTGGACCTGGGGTGTGGTACTGATCACGCAGATGAAGTTTCGGAAGAGCCTGAGCGACGCCGAACGTCAGCGGCTGGTCTTCCGCATGCCGTTCTATCCGTATGCGTCGTGGCTCGCACTGGCGTTCCTGGTGCTGGTGATCGGGTTGATGGCGCATTTCCCCGATACGCGCGTGGCGCTTCTGGTCGGGCCGCTCTGGCTCGTGCTGCTGGCGGTGCTGTATTACGTGTTTGGATTGGGTAAGCGCGAGCTCGCCAACAGCGCGGGCTAGGTCAGGCCTACCCGAGCGCCCTAGCTGTAGCTACGGCGCTCGGGTGACATGGCTTTCAGGCTGACGTGGAAATCTGGTCTTGCAGTTCCGCGAGCTGACGTCGCAACGTTTCGTTCTCGGCGGTCAGCTCGATCACTCGCTGGCGCAACGCGTGAAGTTCACTTTCCTCCATCGTGCTCTGCGGAGGTGCAGCTTCATCGCGTGGTTTGCGCTTTGCCTCGCGTAGGCGCTTGGCAACTTGCTTGAGTTCGTCACCGCCGGCTTCCGCCGCAGCGCGCTGTTCTTCAACCGGCAAACTCGCCACGGCAGCCGCAGCGTTGATCGAAATTGTGCCGGCTTTCACCGCGGCCACCACTTCTTCCGCAGCCTGCTTGTGAATCTTTTCGATCATGCCGACCTGGCTGTTGCTGAGGCGGGCTTCACGCGCGATGGCGACGCGGCTGGGCAAGGGTTCCGGCTTGGGTGTGTCGATGGTGGCGGCAGTGACCGGAGCGGCGTCCTCATGCGTGTCGCCGGCGGCTTCCGTTGCGGCCTGTGCCGGTACCTGACTATCGACCTTGCGCGCACTGGTGCGCCGTGCCGCCAGGATTTCCCGCTTGCGCAGGGCCAGTACGCCGCGCTGGAAAGGAGAAACGCTGCGGCGGCCCAGGTGCTGGTCGATCATCCACAGATGGACATCGTCCATGGAGCGGAACTGAGTGTTCTGCATGGTCTGGAAGGGCAACTCATGCTTGCGGCAAACGCTGTAGCGGTGGTGGCCATCGACCAGCATGTCGCCCCATAGCACCAAGGCATCGCGGCAGCCCTCGGCCAGGATGCTCCGCTCCAGCGCTTCGTACTCCTCCGGCGTCATCGGGTCGATATAAGCCTTGAGTTCTTCATTGACGACAATGTCCATGCACGCGAAAACCGGAGAGCGAAAAGGGGGCGCATTGTAGAGAGAGCGGGTCGACTTGACGACCGCTCGCGATGCTCAAGGCACGTTTTACCCGGCTGGCATCCATCCACCATTTGCATGATTGACGCCCTTTCTGCGGGCGCGTAGCGTCGATCGGGTGTCCGAACGGTTTCGTCGGAACACCGGCATCTGATCCATCGATGGCAAGCGTGCGCTGTGCAGCCTCCGCCCGAGCACCAGCGCCGCCATCGGAACTTCATGGAGCACGATGCCGCTCGTTGCCGCTGGTTGTCATGCCGCGGCGTCGGGATGGGCGGAGCAAGCCCGCCGCCTGGAATGGGAGCCCACATGCTGGGCGCTGATCGCGTGATCAGCAGTCAAGGACCCTGGACCACCTCAACGTAGTGCGGAGGATATGTCATGGCAATCGCAATGCATCGAAACGCGAAATGGGTGTTGATCGCGCTGGCGTGTGTCTGCGCCGGAACCGTGATGGCGCAGGATATGGCGACCGTAGCGCCGAAGAACACCAAGGTGCTCGTCGACAACGCGCAGGTAAGAGTGATGGAAGTGAATGTGAAGCCGGGCGAGACCATCGGCATGCATTCCCATCCGGGTAGCGTCGTGTACTTCGTCACGTCGGGCAAGACCAAGACGACGCTGGCGGATGGAAAGGTGACCGAGACGGAACACAAGGCGGGAGAGGCCACGTGGAGCGAGCCGGTGACGCATAGCAACGAGAACGTGGGCACGACAGCCGCGAAGGTGGTCGTGGTGGAAGTGAAATCGGCTAAGTAGTAGGGGTCAACAGTTTGAAGCCCTCGGCTATGCCAAGTGCTGT
The DNA here is from genome assembly GCF_900114495.1 of Dyella sp. OK004. Classification (GTDB taxonomy): domain Bacteria; phylum Pseudomonadota; class Gammaproteobacteria; order Xanthomonadales; family Rhodanobacteraceae; genus Dyella_D. The sequence goes on from NZ_FOZI01000004.1 coordinate 446,841, forward strand.
TGCATACGCGGAAGGGATGGGAGAACGGAGGTAGTTGAGCTAACTGGCCCCAGTCGATCGCATGAAGCGCTCTATGAGCTGGCTACCTCCGTTCCAGTTGATGCACCATGGATAAGGCAGGAGCGATTCCCTGTTTCCCTGGCTTATTCTGAGGTGCTTCATGTCCTCCCAAACAGCTTCCTGTTCCTGTGGGCAACTGCGCATTGAAGTCGAAGGCGAGCCGCAGGGGATCGGTGTTTGTCATTGCTTCGCCTGCCAGCGAAGGACGGGTAGTGTTTTTGCGGCCCTGGCCAGCTACGCCACGCCGTTCAAAGTCTCGGGTGTCGCCACCGAGTACGTTCGCATCGGTGATCAGGGCGCCAAGTTCATCTTCAGGTTCTGCCCCGTCTGCGGAACGACGGTCTTCCACACGGAAGAGGGCGACGACGAATCGGTAAGCGTCGCGGTAGGAGCCTTTTCCGACAGTGGTTTTCCGCCACCGCAAGTCTCCGTCTACGACAGCCGCAGGCATCCGTGGGTCTGCTTGCCGCCGGGTATAAAGACATTTGAGAAAGACCCGGTGTAATCAGGCGCGCATCGAGCAGGGATCAGGAAGTGAGACGGCTCCGTCCTATGATGAATATGGTCGTTTTCAAGAAAGGACGCATGTCGTGACGCTCAAGGAAAAGCCCTACCTACAGAGCGCATCGTTCAGTAGCGATGCGGACATCGACCATCGCACTTATCCATACAGCATCCCGGCCGTAAGGGATCTGGCGAAGTTGAGCTTCCATCCAGATGTAACGTTCTTGGTGGGAGAGAACGGCACGGGGAAATCAACCGTGCTGGAAGGCATCGCGCTGGCGCTGGGCTTCAGTCCCGAAGGCGGCACCAAGAACTTCCAACTGTCCACGACAACGTCCACGTCCGAACTGCATCGCGCCTTGCGCCTCCGGCGTGGCTTCCGTCGTCCCAAGGACGGCTACTTCCTGCGCGCAGAAAGCTTCTTCAATGTGGCTACCTACATGGACGAGGTCGGCTATCTGGATGGCTACGGCGGCAAGTCGCTGCACCAGAGGTCACATGGTGAGGCCTTCATGTCCCTGCTTACGCACAAGTTCCAGGGGAAAGGGCTTTACCTTTTGGACGAGCCCGAGGCGGCTCTCTCCCCTGCTCGCCAGTTGGCCGCACTCTCCGCCATCCATCAGCTGGTGCAGGACGACTCCCAGTTCATCATCGCCACCCATTCGCCCATCCTGCTGGCCTACCCGAACGCGCAGATCTGGCAGTTCGATCCCGATGGCATTTCGGAAGTGGCATACGAGGACACCGATAGCTTCGCGGTGTCGCGCGATTTTCTGAACAACTATCCGCGGCGGATCGAGCAGCTGCTGTCTGATCTCTAGTTCGGCCTTCAAGGCGTCCTTTTCGACCCCTGACTTGTGGCCTTTGCATCGCTGCAAATGTCATGTATACACTGTATACATGACTCGCCTGACGACCGCCGAGAAGATCCTTCGTGCCGCGCATCGATTATTCGATAGCGACGGCGCCGAAGCCGTAACCATGCGCCGCGTAGCCGACGCGGTGGGCATTACGCCCATGGCGATCTATCGTCATTTCCCCAATCGCGATGCTTTGCTGAAGCGGCTCTCCGACGACAGCTTCAATGCCGTCGCGCACGAATGGAAGGCGCGCACGCGCAGTCCTGATCTGCTCAAACGGCTGATGGCGCTGGCAGATCCTTATCTCGATTACGCGCTGACGCATCCGCATCTGTTTGATCACGCCTTTTCGGTGCGCCGCGACGATGCGCGGCGCTATCCCGAAGATTTCCGCGCCGGCCTCTCACCCACGTTCAACGTGGTGGTCGACGCGATCATCGAAGGCATGGCCAAGGGTGTGCTGAAGCAGGACGACCCGCACGACGTAGCCATGGCGATATGGGCGCAACAGCACGGCCTGGTCGCCCTCTACCGCGCCGGACGCTTCACCTATGACGAGGCGCAGTTCCGCGCCTTCTACAAACAATCGCTGGGGAGATTGATCGATGGCATCAAAGCCTGAAGGTTTCGCGCTGCCGGTCTGGCTGACAGCGACGGCATTGTCCGCGCTGGGCTGGTGGTTTGGCAGTGGATTACAGCCGGTGTGGTGGTTGACCTGGCTCGCGCCGCTGCCCGTGCTGTGGCTCGCGCCACGGGTCCGCGCACCCTGGGCGGCGTTGGCTGCTTTTGCGGCGTACACGCTCGGCGGGCTCAATCTGTGGACTTATGCGCATACGTACATCGGTCTACCTATCCCGGTGATCGCTGTTTTCATCAGCGTACCCAGCCTCATACTGATGCTATGCGTTCTGTTGTACAGGCGGCTCTTGCTACGCGGTCGTGCGCTCGCGGCGGCGTTGTCAGTACCGACGGTGTGGGTTGCCGCTGAATACATCTACAGCCTGCTTTCGCCGCACGGCACGTTCTTCAACATCAGTTACACGCAGATGGACGCGCTGGCGATCATCCAGCTCGCTGCCGTCACGGGCATCTGGGGTGTCGGTTTCCTCGTTCTGCTCTTTCCCGCAGCGTTGGGTGTACTGACTACGCCGAAGATCGCCAGGCACAGCCGCGCATGGGTGGCCGCCATCGCCGTGTTACTCATCGCGGGTACCGCTGCTTATGGCGCCTGGCGGTTGCAGGCGCCGGCCACTACCACGGTACGCGCGGGGCTGGTGTCGTTGGGACACGGGCAGCCCGCGTTGAGCGAGCCCAAGGGGCAGGCGGTGGAGGCGCGTTACGTAGAGGCGTTAAACCGTCTGGCAAGTGCAGGCGCACGGGTTGTGTTGATCCCCGAAACCTCGTTTTCGACGGCTGATGCCACCATCCCAGCATTCGCGGAGCTGGCGAAGCAGCGTGATCTGACCGTGGGTACTGGTGTCGATTTCAAAGGCGATCCGCAAGGTCGGCGCAACATGCTGATGGTGTTCCAGCCGGGTGCCATGTCGCCGGCAACGTATAGCAAACACCATCTGCTCATCGGCCTGGAGGACTACACACCGGGCGACAGTTACACCGTGCTGGAGGGATCACCGCGAACCGGGCTGGCCATCTGCAAGGACCTGGATTTCCACGACACCGGCAGCGCCTATGCCACGCGCCATGCACAGTTGCTCCTGGTGCCGGCCTCGGATTTCACCGTCGATGGCTGGCTGCACAGCCGCATGGCGATCATGCGCGGCGTGGAAAGCGGTTTCGCCATGGCGCGCGCCGCCCGCTCCGGCCGTCTTACGCTGAGCGATGACCGTGGCCGCGTAGTTGCCGAGGCATCCAGTGAAAAACAGGACGCCGAACTAGTGGGCGATCTGCCGCTACGTGAAACGCAAACGCTGTATGCCCGCTGGGGTGACTGGTTCGCGTGGCTGGATCTGATCGCCCTGGGCGGATGGTTGCTGCTGGCCTATTTGCCGCACCGTCGGTAGATCTGGCGCCATGGCGGCTACCCTGGACATTCCACTTTGCTCTAACGGTAGTCGCATGCCTCATCTCTTTTCGTATGGAACGCTTCAGCAGGAAGGCGTGCAGATATCGACTTTCGGCAGGCTCCTTGCCGGCACGCCCGATCGCTTGCGCGGGTTTCGGCAATCCCTGGTGGAGATCGACGATCCCGAGGTGGTGCGAACCAGCGGTATGACGCACCACCCCATTGTGATGTTCACCGGAATCGATGCCGATGAAGTTAGCGGTGTCGTTTTTGAGATCACGGGTGACGAGCTGATGCGTGCGGACACCTATGAAGTGTCCGCCTATATCCGTGTGCGGGTAACGCTAGCTTCCGGCATTTCTGCATGGGCCTATGTCGACGCCCGTTTTGCGCCGCCGGAAGCATTTCATCAATAGGAATGCGGATAAGCCGCGCCTATCGGTCAATCGAAGTAGCCCGACTTGTCCACAAAGGTTTTCACGGCTTTCTTGTCGGCAAAGTCCAGCTCGATCATCTGTTTGATCGCCGCATGCTTATCAGGTGCCTGCTGGTAATACGCCTGGCTGATGGCGTAGCCCACGTAGTAACCGAGGTCGCGCACACCGAATGGGTTATTGGTGTTGTTGTAGAGCCAGCCGCTGGTGTCTTCATCCTCCATGTCCTTGACGAAGGCGGCCTTGATGGCGCTGTCGTTCTTCGGGCCGTACTCGATGTAGGGCAGCTGCGGCTTGCGGCCGGTGACCTGTTCCGCAACGAAATCGGCTACGCCTTCGTATACGGCCTGGCCCAGCAGGTTCTGGCCCGGGCCGCGTTCCTGCGTATGCACGAACTCATGCACGGTCAACAGCACCATGTTGTCGAAAGGGCGGCTGCGGAAATAGCCGGTCAGCCAGGTCTGCATCTTTGGTGGCATTTCGGAGATGTCGACGCTTTCGTCGCCGGTAGCCAGCTCGGCACCGATGAGGACTTTGTCGCCTTGCGTCGTGCCGCCTGACTTCAGCGCGCCGATCGCGAAATAGATGCTGGCGGGCCGCAGCTCCGGGTAGATCGCCTGAAATTTGCGCAGCTCCGGCTCCAGTGACGCGATAGCCGATGGCGCGCGCAGAGTGTGCGACCGAATGGATGCCCAATAACGTGGGTAGGTGCGAATGGCATCCACATAGGACTGGGCAGTGTAGTTCTTGGCTTGCATAAAGGCCTGCAACCCCGGTGTGCCGCGGTCGATATACAGGCGCTGCAGGATGGCGCGCTGCTGGGCCGGGTCATCCACTTTGACGGCCGCGTCATAGGCTTCCCAGAAATGCCCGATGTCCAATGAGGACACGGTCGGACGGTAAGTCGCTTCCGCGGCAGCGGCGATGGTCATAGGCGAAAGCAGGCAAAAGGCCACCGTAGTGGCAAACAGGCGCATGAATGTCATATCGAAATCCCCTTTCTGAGTGGACATGCCGTAGCGCGGTCTATCCGGCCTTGGATGCCCCGGATCGGGATTGGGTTTACATGGCTCGGCCGGTTGTTGGGGCAGGGCGGGGCTATGGGTAAGATGGGCGCATGCCGAACGAGCTCATGCTGGAAAGCACGCTGACCTGTCCGCATTGCGGCTTTCAAGCGGTCGAAACCATGCCGGTCAATGCCTGCCAGTTCTTTTACGACTGCAAGGGATGCGGCGAATTGTTGCGGCCGGAACCTGGCGACTGTTGCGTGTTCTGTTCATACGGCAGCGTGCCGTGTCCACCGATTCAGCAGCAAACGTCCTGCCGCGCGAAGCACCCGACATGATGCGCGGCAAAACGATTCCCTTTCCAAGGATTCACTGATGAGCAATCCATCCAAGACAGGTGCCGAAGAAGGGCAGGGTGCGGGGCCGACATCGGCCGTGCCGCACATGGGCTCGCATCATTCGCCGGCAGAGCGGTTGATCGACAGCCTCGATATCGCGGAGAGCGATGAGGTGCAGCATGAGTCGGCGTTGCGCGATTCGGCGTTGCGGGCACCTAAGTAGGGCGTGCCAGCCGGATCGGTGTTGAGCCGAACGGGTCAGAACCGATCGGTACTTGCCAGATAACGCCATTGTCCGGGCGGCAGGCGCGACATCGGGATGCGGCCGATGCGGATGCGCTTGATCGCCAGCACCTTCAGTCCGACCGCATGGCACATGCGCTCGATCATGGCGGGCGAGATCCGCTTCAAAGCGAACCGAAGGTTGTTCTCGTTCTGCCAGCTCACCTTGATCGGTGGCAGCGCGTAGTTGTCAAAGCTGAGTCCGTGATTGAGCAAAGCCAGCCCGTTCGGCGCGAGCGTGCCGGTCACTTCGACAACCACTTCTTGCTCAATGCGATCGAAGTACTCTTCAAGATTGCGCTTCACCCGCCAATCCTGCGTAAACACCAGCAGGCCGCTGGCGTGATCGGGTAGCGGCAAAGGCGATTCCAGCCGGGCAAAGTGACGTTTCAGAAGGCGCACGCCGGAAGCGTCGTCCTCCGCGTGGCTCGCCATGCTGATCAGGGCACGCGCCTGATCAGCGGTAATGCCGGCTGGTTTATGCAGCACGAGCGTGGCGGGTTCGGCAGGCACCAGCTCCGCATGCGGGTCGATCTCGACGCGCTGGTCCGTCACCTTGAACTGAGGTTCTTCCACCGTCTCGCCATCCACCCGCACCCAGCCGCCTTCGATGTACATCTCGGCTTCGCGCCGCGAGCACTGGGTCATTTCGGCGACGCGTTTGGCGAGGCGGACAGGTTCGGTCATCGACGTGGCCAGAAGGAGGGATGCGGGCATTGTATGCGGCATGGCGGAGGCCGCAGGCGAATTCCGAAGAGATCGCCTGCGGCTAGCGGCTGCGCCGAGAGCTTGAACAGGCTCTCAGAACCGATACTGTGCACCCACCGACCACAACCGCCGCGGCTCCAGCTGCAGTCCATTGACGTGCTGGTAGACCGGCAGCTGCACGAAGGCAAACGCATCGAGCCGCGGGGTGATCTTCACGCCGATACCAGGGCTGAGATACGCCAGCACCGCGCCGCTGTTCGGGCGATCCGCCTGCCCGCCGCTCTCGCGCTGTTCGCCATGCAGGTTCAGCTGCAGCTGCGGGGTGAAACGTCCGGCATCCAGATAGCGCAGGCCGAAGTTGAGATTGAGCGAGTTGCCGGGACGGAAGTGGTCGCGTGACGTCATGGCGATCTGCGCCATGGCCTGGCCGAAGTAACCAATTGATTCGGTGACGTAGCCGAACTTGTATATGCCAAGCAGCGCGTCCGTGGTGCCGGTGCCCAGTTGCAGGCCGCGGTCGAGCAGCGCGCCGGCCTGTGGCCCCGATGCGAAGTCCTGTTTGAAGCGGCCGGTCGGCAACTTCAGCCCGAATTGCAGGCCGATGCCTGCGTCTTCGCTCAGTCCCTGGTAGCGCGCGACCGCGCGCAGGTCGCCGATGCCGTGGGCGTCGGAGGTGGAGACGTCGGTGTCGCCCGCGGCAATGGTCTGATGATGGCGGTCGGTATACGGCAGTTGCACCGACAGGCCCCAATAGCGCGAGAAGTTGTAGTCGGCGCCGAGCAGCGTGGTGCGGTTGATGGTCTTCTGCTGCACTTCCTGATCATTCGGAAACGACAGCGATGAACGGTGCACAGTATCGCTGCCGCTGATCAGCTGGGATTGGTCGAAGTAGTCCTCACGCACGCTCAGATGCAGACCGGTGCTGGTGGCATAGCCCTGACTGGACCAGTCGGAATTGAGCGAGCAGCCGCAGGTGGAACAAGCCTGTGCAAGCTGGGGTACGAACGCTGCGGCGATCAGTGCGCCGGCGGCGAGGGCGCCCGGCAGGCGCTTTGCGCTCTTGTCCGTGGCGAGAAGGGAAAGGAGAGGCATCGGTAGTCCCCGGGAATCGATGATGCTTGTAGAAAGCCGGTGTAACGGGCGTGACGCCCGTCCATGGCAAGCGGAGGGTCTCTGTCCGTCGGCGCAGTTCAGCGGCCGTGGGGCCGAAGGTGTGCGCGAACGCGGCGCATTGCGCCGTCGAGACCGGATCGATCAGGTGTGTGCGAACGCCGGGGGACCGCGCGGCGCGGCCGCAAGTGTTGCCAGCCGCGTTGCCGGCAGGGCGCGCGGCAGGTTGGCCGGTACGGCGGCGACGGGTGGCAGGATCGGCGGCAGCCAGATCGCCCCGGGCAGCATTGGGCTGTAGCCGAGCAGCCCGCAGTAACCGCACTTCTCCAGCGCATGATCATGCGGCGGCGAAAGAGGCGGAGTCTGTTCGGCATGTTTGCCGCAGCCGGCACCATGGTGCATCGCAGGCGCATGCGTAGCCGGCAGCACGGTCTGCGAGATCACCGGCGCAACGATGGTGAGCCACATGGCGGCGATAGCCAGCCATGCAATCCACCGTCGATGGGTGTGCCAACGAATCACTCGGAATCCCGCAAACAGACCGGCCCAGTTGCCGGATCGCGGGATCATCCCATCCACTCATCCCAGGCGCGCTGCGACACAGCGTCGCGCCGAACAGCGTCAGGAAAACGTAAGGCAACGATGGCCCGGGCAAAGCGTGCTTCGCCCGGGCGCTTCCTCTTATGCGCTGGCGTTGGCCCAGTGCGCCTTGAGTTCGCGATTGAACTCGCCGGGCCGCTCTTCCGGAAAGAAGATCCGTGCCTCCTTGAACTCCACGCGCTTCCGGGTGCCCGGAATGGTCTGTTGCAGCCAGTGCGACCACTGCACGTCGAAGTAGATATCGTCCGTACCCCACGCGATCAGTGTCGGCGCCTGCAGCAGGCGCAGGCGATCTTCGATGCCGACGGTGTGACGGTTGTCGAAGGCGTTGACGAAACGCTCGATGTCGCGCGTGCGTTGTGCATTGCGCAGATGCGGTTGCAGGTAGGTGTCGATGGTGTCGTCCGTCACTGCCTCTGGTCGTTCATAAGCCGGGCCCAGCGCCTGCGGCGAGCGGTAAATGGTCTTGTCGGTCACCATCGCTTGCAGGGTCTGCGGCAGGCCGCCGGCGGCCACCATTTCCACGAACGGCTTGAAGGCTTCAGGCGGCCAGTTGTCATGCGCATCGCAGTTGGTCAGCGCCAGGCTGCGGATGCGCTCGGGATAAAGCGCCGCGAAGATCTGGCAGATGCCACCACCGCTGTCGTTGCCGACCAGATCCACTTGGTCGATATGCAGTGCATCCAGGAATTGCGCCAGCATGTGCGCGTTGGCCGTTACCGAGACGTCCTGGTCAGCGGCGATTTCCGTATCGCCGTGGGCCAGCAGGTCCACGGCGATGCAGCGGCGAAGATCGCCAAGTTCCGCCAATTGGTGGCGCCACAGATAGCTGTTGAGTAGTACACCATGTACAAACAAGGCGACCGGTCCGCTACCGTGTTCCACGTAGCTGATGGTTCCCGAGGGCGTGGCGATCTGGCGCCGATCTGCGTAGAAGGCCTTGCCGCTCATGGTGCCGGCTTCTCGCTGGCTTCGCGCAGCTTCTGGGCGCATTCCTCGCAGCAGACTTCGACGGTGCGGGCGCCGATTTTGACTTTGATGGTGTTTTGGTCGAGGGGGTAGTCGCAGACGGCGCAGGTTTTCTCGTTCATGAGGTGTCTCCTTGGGTGGTGCGGTTTGGGGTGTGGTTAGGAGACGCTTTTGCGGGTTGTCGCGCTGTCGAAATCTTTAGTGGTTTTTCTCTCCCTTTTGGAGAAGGGCGGGATAAGGGTTCGGCCCTTGCGATACTCCTCCCTACTTCGTCATTCCGGCGTAGGCCGGAGGCGCTCTTCAACAGCGAAGCTGGTCATCCAGTGGCGTTGTCGTTCGGTTGTCGCATTGTCGCGACCGGGCTCGCCTGCCGCGGGCTTCCGAACCGCTGCCGCGGACCGGGTCACTTTCTCTTTGCTGGCCCAACCCCCCAAGGGGGCCTAGAGAGAAAGTAACCAAAGAGAAATGGCCTGAGAGCAGGCGGTGCGCTCTGTAGCTGCGCCTTTTCCAGTGTCAGGCGTCGGGATAGTTTTCTTCAGGCCTGATCGCTCAATCCTCACCGCCTATCAAAGCAACATCTCCCTCTCCCCTCCGGGGAGAGGGTTGGGGTGAGGGGTGGGTGCTCGGGATGGCGTTGCTACGTAGCGTTGTTTTTTTTGGCGCGGGGTGCGCCGGCTCGCTGCGTTGGATGCTTACCGCACTCTCTGACGCTAGGCCGTGCGCTTTCGCGAACGCGCAACCTTACTCGCAACCGCCGGCGTACAGGATTTCCCCGTGGCGCCACAGCAGTTTTCGGTGAGGTAGCCCACTAATTCGTCCATCGCTTCAAGGACGGGTGAGTAATAGATGAAGCGTCCGTCTTGCCGGCTGGTGATGAGTCCGGCGTGGACGAGTTCTTTGAGGTGGAAGGAGAGGGTGGCGTTGGCGAGGCCGAGGTGTTCGGCGATGGCGCTGGCGGCCAGGCCATCGGGGGCGTGTTCGACGAGCAGGCGATAGACGGCCAGTCGCGACTCTTGGGCGAGTGCGGAGAGGACGGCGATGGCTTGTTTGGTCTGCATGTTCGGGCGATGGATGTCGGGATAAATGTGGGCAGTGTAGGAGGAAAGGCTAGTCAGGTCTGTCCGATGGCGGAGAGGTGGCTGCCGAGTGCCAGACGATCAAGCGCCTCCATGCGCAAGTTGATCAGCAGGCTGATGCGTTGCTGCAGCAGGTTGCGGGCGAGCAGAAAGGCTTTGTAGGTGGCTTCGTTGTCGCCCACGGCTTTGGCGGGGTCGGGAATGCTCCAGTGCGCGGTGATGGGCGCGCCAGGCCAGGCGGGGCAGACCTCGCCGGCGACTTGATCGCAGACGGTGATGACGAAATCCATCACCGGCGCACCGGGACGGGTGAACTCTTCCCAGCCCTTGCTCCGCAACGTATCGATAGGCAAGTCGACGGCGCGCAGCACGTCGAGGGTTTGCGGATAGATGTAGCCCTTGGGTTGACTGCCTGCGCTATAGCCGTGAAACCGACCTTCGCCGAAGTGGTTGGTGATCGCCTCAGCGAGGATGCTGCGCGCCGAGTTGCCGGTGCAAACGAACAGGACGTTGTAGTGACCTTGCATGGCGCTCTCTCCACTCAAACCGTGCGTGCTTCGTACCAGTGTTTGCTGACCGTGACGATGCGCACCACCGACAACATCACCGGCACTTCGATCAGTACGCCCACCACGGTGGCCAGCGTAGCGCCGGATTGCACGCCGAACAGGCTTACGGCGGTGGCGACGGCGAGTTCGAAGAAGTTGCTGGCGCCGATCAGGGCGGAGGGCGCGGCGACGCAGTGCGGTACGCCAAGCCGGCGGTTGAGCAGGTAGGCCAGGCCTGAGTTGAAGTACACCTGGATCAGGATCGGCACGGCGAGCATGGCGATGACCAGCGGCTGGGCGAGGATCTGCTGTCCCTGGAAGCCGAACAGCAATATCAGGGTCAGCAGCAATGCGCCGAGCGAGATCGGACCCAGGCGCGCAAGCAGGTGCTGGAGTGCCGCCGCGCCGCCATGAGCGAGCACGGCGCGGCGCAGGATCACGCTGATCAGCACCGGCACCACGATGTACAGCACAACCGAAAGAATCAGGGTATTCCACGGTACGGTGATCGCGGAGATGCCAAGCAGCAGTCCGACGATCGGCGCGAAGGCAACCACCATGATCGCGTCGTTCACCGCAACCTGGCTTAAGGTGAAGTTGGGCTCGCCACCGCACAGATTGCTCCACACGAACACCATCGCGGTGCACGGCGCGGCGGCGAGAAGAATCAGGCCCGCAATGTAGGAATCCAGTTGCGCCGCTGGTAGCCACGCGGCGAATACGTGGCGGATGAAGATCCAGCCGAGCAAGGCCATCGAGAACGGTTTGACTGCCCAGTTGATGAAGAGGGTGACGCCGATGCCTTTCCACTGGCGGCGCACGCCGGCCATCGCGCTGAAGTCGATCTTCAGCAGCATGGGAATGATCATCAGCCAGATCAGGCCCGCCACTGGCAGATTGACCTTGGCCATTTCCATGTGGCCCAGCGCTTCGAACGTGCCCGGCAAGGCATGGCCCAGCAAGGTGCCGACCACGATGCACAGCACGACCCATAGCGTGAGGTAGCGCTCAAAGAAGCCGATACGGGCCGCTTTAGGTGGTGTTGCTTTGACGGCGGTCGCGGTCTGGTTCACGCGGCATCCTCGTTGTCATCTTCGCCAGTCAGCGCGCTGATGCCATCGAGCGCCCACTTCAGTTCTTCCTGGCTCATGGTTTCCACCGGCAGCTTCAGCAGTGCCATGAGGCGATAGGTGATCAACATATGCGCCTTGCGGAAGGCCTCGTTCATGACGACCGGGCTGCCTTTCACCGCGGCGGGATCAGGCAGGCCCCAATGCGTGCGCACGAAATCACCAAACAGCACGGGACAGGGCTCGTTCGCTGCGCTGTCGCAGACGGTGATCACGATGTCCAGCGGCGGCGCGTCTTCGCCGACGAAGCGGTCCCACGATTTGCTGCTCAAGCCTTCGATCGGAATGCCGGCGGTCGCGAGTTCTTCGAGCGCGTAGGGATTGACCTGTCCGGTTGGCTTGCTGCCCGCGCTATAAGCCTCGAAGCGGCCTTTACCCAAATGATTGAGGGTGGCCTCCGAGAGGATGCTGCGGGCCGAATTGCCCGTGCAGATAAACAGGACGCGGCAGGGGTTCATGGTGAGTGCCTGGGCTTGACTTCGATATTTCCATGATGGTCGAATTATGGAAACACTGCAACAGGTGCCCGCATCGCCATGACGACCCCGGATCTACCGCATATCGCTTCCGATCTGCTTGATACGCCCAGCCTGGACAAGCTGGCCTTGCCGGCGGGCGCCACGCATCCGCCGCGCATCCTGATCCTGTACGGCTCGCTGCGTCCGCAATCCTTCAGCCGCAAGCTGGCGCTGGAGGCGGAGCGCATTCTCCAGCGCTTTGGCGCGGAAGCGCGCGTGTTCGATCCCCACGACCTGCCAATTCTCGACAGTGTGCCGGCGACGCATCCCAGGGTGCAGGAATTGCGCGCGCTCTCCTTGTGGTCGGAAGGCCAGGTCTGGGTGAGTCCCGAGCGCCACGGTGCGGTGACCGGCGTCTTCAAAAATCAGATCGACTGGCTGCCGCTGGAAGACGGCAGTGTGCGGCCCACCCAGGGACGCACGCTGGCGGTGATGCAGGTGTGCGGTGGCTCGCAGTCGTTCAATGTGGTCAATGCGCTGCGCCTGCTGGGCCGCTGGATGCGCATGGTGACCATCCCGAACCAGTCATCCGTCGCCAAGGCCTGGCAGGAGTTTGACGAGCACGGCCGCATGAAACCGTCGCCGTTTTATGACCGCGTGGTCGACGTGATGGAGGAGTTGTTCAAGTTCACTCTGATGGTGCGCGATCGCAGCGACTATCTGGTCGATCGCTACAGCGAGCGCAAGGGTGCCGCGGAGGCGCGTGCGCTGGCCGCAGCGGCGAAGGTAGTGGAAGTCGTCGAAGCAGCGTCTGTTGCGGAGGCCGCCGTGCCGGTCAAAGCGCGCACTTGTTGTGCGAGCGGCGCCTGCTGAGCCTCAGGCGCGCCGCGCGGATTGCTTGAACTCGGTCGGCGACCGGCTATAGGCCTGCTTGAACGCAGCGGTGAAATGGCTATGGCTGGAGAAGCCGAGTTCGGCGGCGAGGGCGGAAAGATCGTCGTACTCGCCCAGCAGATCCAGTGCGCGGGCGAGGCGCAGGCGCAAGTGGTAGCGGTAGAGCGGCAGGCCTTCGACTTGCTGGAAAACCTGGGTCAGGTAGACCGGCGAGCAACCCATTTCTGCGCCGATTTCAGCCAAGGTCCAACGGCGGGCGAGGTCGCTGGCGAGCAGCACTTTGACGCGGTCGGCAAGGCGCTGGCGCGCGTGGGTCGCGACGGTGGCGTGGGAAGTGCGTGGCCCCAGGCTGCGGGCGACCAGGGTCAGCAGCAGGCCTTCGGCTTCGAGCGGTTCGATGCTGTTGTTTTGCAGGCTGTGGCGCAGCAGGGCGACCAGGGCCTGGGCGCGTGGGTCGATGCGCAGATGCTGGCGCAGGAAGCCGAGTTTTCCGCCGCTTTTCAACATGGTGCTGGGGGCGAGTTCGTGCAGCAGCGGTTCTGCCAGTGTCAGCGACAGGCTGGCGTCGCCGCCTTCGATCGGATGGCTGACCTGGTAGCCCTCGTCGGCATTGAAGAACAGCACGTGGTTGGCATCCGCCACCGCTTGGTCGCTGCCGACATGGCGCATGTAGACGCCGCGATAGGGAAAGACCAGATATGTAGTCGCCGCGCATTCTTCCGCGCTGCGATGACGGCAGGTACCGCTGCAGCGGACCGTGCGCACCGCGACGGTGTCTGTATCCAGCAGGCGACTGACGTCGAACTCAGACATGGTGGAAGGGCCGGATAGCCGCGTATCTCTCGGGTCGGCCGGAGCTTATCATGCGCTCGCCCGAGCCACCGTGGCCCGGATCCGCATAGCGACTCTGCATGCCTTTGACGTTGAAAACCTTGATCGAAACGATCGGGCAGGCCCCTGCGCTGGACGAATCCGGGTGCCTGCGCCAACGCCTGGATAGGCTGGATGAACTCGACACCTGTCTCATGCGGGCCGGCGATGCAGGTTCGGCGGAGGACATGGCACTCCAGCTTCACGCCGAGGCGATTCGCACCGAATGGGAGGCACTGAATACAGCGTGCTACGCCACCATGCGCGAGGAGATCCGCCGGGGTGTCGCGCCTACCGGGTTGTTGCGCTGGATGAAGGATGCGGCGTTCGAGCCCGGCGACGCCTACGACTACCGCGACGAACTGCTCAGTGGCGTGCTGGCGTTCGATGAGCCGGATGCCAGCATCGCCGAACTGCCGGACGAGATGGTGTTCTATCAACCCACACCGGCGCGGCATATCGTCGACATGATCGAGCGCGTGGGCTTGGGCGATCGCGATGTGCTGGTCGATCTGGGTTCTGGTCTGGGACACGTGCCTTTACTTGCTGCCATCTGCACGGGGGCTCGCTGCATCGGCATCGAATTGGAGCCCGCTTATGTGCACGCTGCACGACGCTGCGCACAGGCTTTGCATCTCGATCGAGTAAGTTTCGTCCAGCAGGACGCGCGCACGGCCGATTTATCGGAAGGCACGGTGTTCTATCTGTACACGCCGTTCGTCGGATCGGTGTTGAGTGCGGTGCTGAATGCGTTGCAGTCGAAGGCCGCTTCGCGCGCCATTCGCATCTGTACCTTCGGCCCTTGCACGGCGACGGTGGCGAAGCAGTCCTGGCTGAAGGCGGTCGATCCGCCGGAGCCTGGACGTATCGCTGTATTCCACGCTCGCTGAAAGCGCGCGAGGCCATGCCGAAAGCCACGTTGTAGCTGCCTGGGGCGGTGGGTAGAGTCACCCCTGTCGCACTCACCCTTTCCCTCTTTTTGCAGGAGCAAGCCATGCGCCGGTCGTTGGCTTCAGTAGTCGTTGGTGCGGCCTGTCTTCTCACCGTATCGGGTCTCATCGCGCGCGATGTGGTGCCTGTTCCTGACGAGCTGGACCGTATGGTCCAGAAAGAAGGCGAGGCTTTCATCAAGGCCGGAGGGGCGGACGGTCTTTCGATCGCCGTGGTGCGCGATGGCAAAGCGCGTTTCTTCAACTTCGGTACCAAGGTGCATGGCAAGGCGCAGCCGCCGGACAAGAACACGGTCTACGAGATCGGTTCGATCAGCAAGACCTTCACCAGTCTGCTGCTGGCGCATGCGTTGATCGAGAAGAAGGCCGCCGCTTCGGATGACATGCGGCGCTACCTGCCGGGCTCGTATCCGAATCTGGAATATCAGGGCACACCGGTCACCTTGCAGAACCTGGCGGCGACGACATCGGCATTGCCCGACAACCTTCCCGATCTCAACGCGGTGTTCAAGAACGCGGATCCAAAGAAGGCATTGCCGATTGCGGCTGGCATGCTGGAGCGCTATTCCAACCAGGCCTTCTTCGAGGATCTGCACAAGGCGTCCTTGATCGACAAGCCCGGCACCGCGCCACGGCACTCTAACGTGGCCGCCGCGCTGCTTGGCAACATCGTGGAGAAGATCTACGGCAAGCCCTACGACGATCTGTTGGCGCAATACATCGAGAAGCCGCTCGGCATGCAAAGCGGTGTTTCGAAAGCGCGTCTGTCGCAGGCGCCAACGGGCTACACCGGCGATGGCTCGGTGGCCCCGGCGTTTAACGCGCCATATCTACGCGCTGCGGGCGGACTGCGCTACAGCTCCGCGGACATGGCGCGCTACATCACTGCGCAACTGGATGCGACCGATCTGGCGATCAAACTTACCCAGCAACCGGTGTGGGGTGATGTGGATAGTCAGGCTATCGGCTTCAACTGGGTCTTGGCGAAAACCGTGGACAGCCAGCGGCATCTGAGCCACAGCGGCGGCACCTTTGGCTTTGCCAGCTTCATGGATCTGTATCCGGATGCGCATTACGGCATCGTTTTCCTGGTCAACCGCAGCGGTCCCATGACGCAGGGGCAATTGCAGACGATGTCCGAACGCATCCAGCAGGATGTCTTCGGCGAACCGGCTGCGGTGACCGCGCTGGGGCAGGCGCTGAAGCAGGGCGGCTACAAGGATGTGGACGCCACGGTGAAGCACGTGCGGCAGACTCATCCCGAGCTCCACCTGTCGGAGGCCTACGTCAACGCCTGGGGCTACCGGTTATTGCAGGGCGGGCGCGCGAACGACGCGGTGGGCGTCCTCGAATACAACACGGTGCACTACCCGAAGAGCTGGAATGCCTACGACAGTTTTGCGGAAGGGCTGGAGGCCACCGGCGATATCAAGCGCTCGATCGCGAACTACCGGCGCTCGCTCGAACTGAACCCCGAGAACGCGCATGGCAAGGAGCGGTTGGCCAAGCTGGAGAAGCCGGGCGAGAGCGGCAAATAGCGGGATATGATCCAACACAAAAAAGCGCGCCACTGCGATGGCGCGCCTTTTTCATTGATAGCGATCAGAAGTGAATCACCGTGCGGATCGACTTGCCTTCGTGCATCAGCTCGAAGGCTTCGTTGATGCGGTCCAGCGGCAGGTTGTGAGTAATGAACGGATCGAGCTTGATCTCGCCGTGCATCGCCTGCTCCACCATGCCCGGCAACTGGGTTCGTCCCTTCACGCCGCCGAAGGCGCTTCCGCGCCACACGCGGCCAGTCACCAGCTGGAACGGACGGGTGCGGATTTCCTGGCCGGCACCGGCGACGCCGATGATTACGCTTTCGCCCCAGCCCTTGTGGCAGCACTCCAGTGCGGCGCGCATCACGTCGACATTGCCGATGCACTCGAAGCTGAAATCGACGCCGCCGTCAGTCATCTCGACAATCACGTCCTGCACCGGCTTGTCGTGTTCCTTCGGGTTGATGCAGTCGGTGGCGCCCATGCTGCGCGCGAGGTCGAACTTGCCGGGATTGGTGTCGATGGCGAGGATGCGCCCGGCCTTGGCCTGCACCGCGCCCTGGATCACCGCAAGGCCGATGCCTCCGAGGCCGAACACCGCTACCGTGTCGCCCGGCTTGACCTTGGCCGTGTTGTGCACGGCGCCGATGCCGGTGGTGACGCCGCAGCCGAGCAGGCAGACCTTCTCCAGCGGTGCGGCCGGATTCACCACCGCCAGCGAGATCTCCGGCACCACGGTGTATTCGCTGAAAGTAGAGCAGCCCATGTAGTGATGGATCGGCTGGCCGTTGTACGAGAAGCGCGAGGTGCCGTCCGGCATCAGGCCCTTGCCCTGTGTCGTGCGCACCGCCTGACACAGATTGGTCTTGCCGGATTTGCAGAATTTGCACTCGCGGCATTCGGCCGTGTACAGCGGGATCACGTGATCGCCCGGTTTGACGCTGGTGACACCCTCGCCGACTTCGACCACGATGCCGCCGCCTTCATGACCCAGTACGGCGGGGAACAGGCCCTCCGGATCATCGCCGGACAACGTGAAGGCGTCGGTATGGCAGACGCCGGTGTGGGTGATCTTGACCAGCACTTCGCCCTTCTTAGGTGGCGCGACGTCGATCTCGACAATTTCCAGCGGCTTGCCCGGCCCAAAGGCAACGGCGGCTCGTGATTTCATGGTGTTCTCCAGCAAAAGTCAGGTGCCAGTCGGCGCATCTGTTCCAAAAAGGAAAGGCTGCATCTCCTGGCCGCGCATAAATGCGCGGAGTCCGGAAAGTTAGCATGAAGGCCGGTTCTTCAAGGCCATTGCTTCGCGCATGCCCGTACGTTGTATCGGGCAAGCCGAAGATATCGCCAACGCCGTCGTCTACCTCGCCGCGACACCATTTGCGACAGGATCGACCGTCTTGATGGATGTCGGCGGCGCCATTGCCTGAACTTCGCTATTTCGCTCAGAGGACATGCACATGCAGATCGATCTTTCCGGCAAGAACGCCCTGGTTACCGCCTCCACCGCGGGCATCGGCCTCGCCATCGCCACCGGGCTCGCTGCCGCCGGCGCCAACGTGATCATCAACGGCCGTCATCCCGATACGGTGCAGAAGACGGTGGAGAAGCTGCGCCATCAGTTGCACGGCGCGAGTCTGCAAGGCGCGGCGGCCGATCTTTCTACGGCGGAAGGCGCGGCGGCGCTGATCAAGGCGGTGCCCAGCGTGGACATTCTGGTCAACAACGCTGGAATCTTTGGGCCCAAGCCGTTCTTTGAAGTGGATGACGCGGAGTGGGAGCGCTATTTCCAGACCAATGTGATGTCGGGAGTGCGGCTGTCGCGCCACTACATGCAAGGCATGTTGCAGCGGAACTGGGGGCGGGTGGTGTTCATCTCTTCCGAGTCGGGACTCAACATCCCGGCCGACATGATCCATTACGGCTTCAGCAAGACGGCGCAGATATCTGTCGCGCGCGGGCTGGCAAAGCTGGCGGCAGGGACAGGTGTCACCGTCAATAGTGTGTTGCCGGGGCCGACGTTGTCGGATGGCTTTAAGGATATGGTGCGAGAGACGGCGGAGCGCGAGGGGAAGAGTTTTGAGCAAGTCGGCAAGGAGTTTGTGATGGCGCACCGGTCGAGTTCGATCATCCAGCGTATTGCGACTACGGAGGAGGTGGCGAATATGGTGGTGTACGTGTGCTCGACGCTGGCTTCGGCGACGACGGGAGCGGCGTTGAGGGTGGATGGGGGTGTTGTCGATACGATTTGAGCTGGTTGCTTTGCTCCCTCTCCTCTGGGGGAGGGCTAGGGTGAGGGTTCGATCCTTGCTGCCCTCCTCCTACTTCGTCATTCCGGCGAAGGCCGGAGGCGTACTTCAACAGCGAAGCTGGTCATCCAGTGGCGTTATCGCCTGGTTTTAGCGTCTGCGTGCCCGGGTTCGCCTGCCGCGGGCTTTCGAACCGCTGCCGCGGTCCGAGTCACTTTCTCTTTGCTGGCCCAAAGAGAAAGTAACCAAAGAGAAATGGCCTGAGAGCAGGCGGTGCGCTCTGTAGCTGCGCCTTTTCCAGTGTCAGGCGTCTGGATAGTTCTCTTTTGGTCTGATCGTCTATTTTCCCATCGAAGCCCAACATCACCCTCTCCCCTCTGGGAGAGGGTTGGGGTGAGGGGTGGGTGCTTGCGATCGCGTTTGTTGTTCGCCGAAAACAAAAACGCCCCGCATGGCGGGGCGTTTTTGTTGTGAAGCCTCAAAGGCAAGATCAGGCCTTCTGGTCTTCCTTGTAGCGCTGCTGTCCGGCGAGGATTTCGGCCTTGGCTTCGTCGGCGCCGACCCAGCCTTCGAGCTTTACCCACTTGCCCTTCTCCAGATCCTTGTAGTGCTCGAAGAAGTGGCCGATGCGCTCGAGCCAGTGGGCGGAGACTTCCTTGATGTCTTTGATGTGGGCGTAGCCGGCGAAGATTTTCGCGACGGGGATGACCACCAGCTTTTCGTCGCTGCCGGCTTCGTCGGTCATCTTGAGCATGCCGACGGGGTGGCAGCGGATCACCGAGCCGGGGACCAGCGGCAGGGGCAGGATCACCAGGGCGTCGAGCGGGTCGCCGTCGCCACCGAGGGTGCCGGGAACGTAGCCGTAGTTGCAGGGGTAACGCATGGGCGTGGACAGGATGCGGTCGACGAAGATCGCGCCGCTTTCTTTTTCCACTTCGTACTTGACCGGCTCGGCATCCTTGGGGATTTCGATGATGACGTTGATTTCGTTCGGCACGTCGCGGCCGGCGGAGACGAGATGCAGACCCATGGTGGTTCCTTGCTGAAATGCGGGGGGGAAAGCCGCCAAGGATACGGCAAAGCCTGCTGCATCGCAGCAGTATGGGCGGCCAAAGTTCAGGGCGGCGTCAGTACGCGGGACAGCTCAGCGCTGATACGGGCGCTCGCGCAACCACTTGGTGGCTATCCATTTTTCGCCCTTATCGACGGGCAGGCCTGCGTGCAGGGAGCTTTGGTCGCCGGTGTCGTAGGCGAAATAGACGGCTGAACCGCGCAGGGCGGTGACGGTGAGGCCGACGGCGGGAAAGGCGGTGCCGCCGCCTTCGTCGGGGGTGTTGAGGTACATCACGATGCTGGCGACGCGCTGGCCGCCGCGCGCGGTGACCGCGGTGAAGCCGGGCTGGGCAGGGTCGAACCAGTCGAAATGCGGCTCGTATTCCTGGCCGGGCAGGTAGTGCAGGATTTGCAGGCCTTCGCCGTGGCTGACCGGGATGTCCACCAGCGCGGCGATGCGTTGTTCGATGCGCTGGATCAGCGCCGATTCGCCGATGCGGAAGAACATGCCGTTGCTGGTGCGGCGCTCGTCGGTCTGGTGGCGGCCGTCCACGTCTACGGTGAGCGAGCGCTGCAGGCGCGGGCGCGCCTGTTCAATCAGATCGTCGCATTCCGTGCCGGTGAGCAGGCCTTCGAGTACGCGCACGATGGGCGTGTCGACGCTGGTGGTGACACGCACGGCGTGCTCGCCCACGCTCATTTGCGGCGCGGCAGGGTGGCGCGGCTGTTTGCTGCCGGCGCGCGGCGCGGTGGCGTTGAGTGCGGCGAGCGGAATATCCAGCACTTCGGAGACGGCGCGGCGACTCTGCGGTGCGTCGTAGCCGGCCTCTTTCATCAGGCGCAGTACGTCCATCGGGCCGTGGCCGGCGCGGGTGGTGGCGAGAATCCACTCGCGCAGTTCGGGGCGTGTCTTGTGGAAATGCTTCATAGGCAAGGCGCGGGGAGCGTCATCGGGACACTCCCCGCTGATGGGCGGAGATACCGCTTACTTTACGTGGTCCCACAGGTAGGTGTACTCGAGCGCTTTCATGAAGGCCGACTGCTTGTTGTCCGCCGCGCCGCCATGGCCGCCTTCGATGTTCTCGTAGAAGCTGGTGTCGTAACCGAGCGCAGCCAGCTTGGCGTACATCTTGCGCGCGTGCACCGGGCCGACGCGGTCGTCGCGGGTGGAGGTGGTGAACAGCGCGGGCGGGTATTTCTGCCCGGCCTTAGCGTTGGTGTACGGCGAGAAGGTTTTGAGCCATGTCCACTCGGCCGGCTTGTCCGGGTCGCCGTATTCCGCGATCCACGACGCGCCGGCGGAGAGGTGCGTATAGCGCTGCATGTCGAGCAGGGCTACCTGGCTGACGATGGCGCCGTACAACTGCGGGTACAGCGTGAGCATGTTGCCCATCAGCAGGCCGCCGTTGCTGCCGCCCATCGCGGCGAGGTGCTGCGGCGAGGTGATCTTGCGCTTGAAGAGATCCTCTGACACCGCGGCGAAGTCC
The DNA here is from genome assembly GCF_900114495.1 of Dyella sp. OK004. Taxonomy (GTDB): domain Bacteria; phylum Pseudomonadota; class Gammaproteobacteria; order Xanthomonadales; family Rhodanobacteraceae; genus Dyella_D. The sequence goes on from NZ_FOZI01000004.1 coordinate 467,992, forward strand.
TCATACGCGCGCAGGCGATTGGCCTTCAGCGCGGCCTTGTGCCAGCGCGGGCCGTATTCGCCACCGCCACGGATGTTGGCGATGACATACACGCCGCCTTTGTCCAGCCAGGCGCGGCCCATACCGCCGCTATAGCTGGGCTGCAACGAAATCTCGAAGCCGCCGTAGCCATATTGCAGGGTGGGGTTCTTGCCATCGGCTTTGAGGCTCTTCGGCGCGATCTCGAAGTAGGGCACGCGGGTGCCGTCCTTCGAGGTGGTGAAGTGCTGGCTGACGTCGTACTTCGCGGCATCGAAGAAGGCCGGGCTGTGCTTGACTGCCTGCGGTTCGCCTTGATCGATGCTGCCGTAGTACAGCGTGGTCGGCTGCAGGAAGCCGCTGACGGTGAGGAAGTAGTCGTCGCTGTCGTCGGCGTCGATGCCGGCCGCGGCGATGGTGGAAAGCTTCGGCGCGCCACCCAGGCCTTCGCGCTGCCATGCGCCGGCCTGCGGCGTGAGCACTTCCAGCTTGTTTACCACGTTGTCCATCACGTTGAGGATCAGGCGATGACGCGTCCACGAATAGCCGTCGAGCGCGGTGCTGTCGGTGGGCTCGAACAGCACGGCGAATTCGCGCTTGCCGGCCATGAAGTCGTCGAACTTCGCCGCCAGCAGCGAGCCGGCTTTGTAGGGCTTGCCGCCGACGCTCCAGTCGCTGCGCGGTTCGATCAGCAGCCATTCGCGATGCGCGCGGACGTTGGCATCGTTCGGCACGTCGATCTTGGTGAGCTTGCCGTCCTTGCCGCGGACATAGGTTTCGCTGTCGTAGAAAGCGATCTGGCGCGTGACGAAGTCGCGTTCAAAGCCGGGCGTCTGGTCGCGGAAAGCGCCGATGCTCATGTCCTCCGGCTTGCCTTCGTACACGGTGACGGCGCTGTTCAGCGGCGTGCCGCGCTTCCATTCCTTGACGATGCGCGGGTAGCTGGAGGTGGTCATCGAGCCAGGGCCGAAATCGGTCGCGACATAAAGCGTGTCGCGGTCCTTCCAGGTCACATTGCTTTTCGCTTCCGGCAGCGTAAAGCCATCTTTCACGAACTGTTTGCCGGGCAGGTCGAACTCGCGCACCACGTCGGCATCCGCGCCGCCGCGCGACAGCGAGATCAGACAGCGCTGATAGTCGGGCTTGAGGCAGTCGGTGCCGTGCCATACCCAGTTCTCGTTCTCTGCCTTGGATAGCGCGTCGAGGTCGATCACGGTTTCCCACGTTGGCTGGTCCTTGCGGTATTCCGCCAGCGAGGTGCGGCGCCAAAGGCCTTTGGGATGATCCTTGTCACGCCAGAAGTTGTAGTAGCGATCGCCGATCTTTTCGACCATGGGAATGCGCTCGTTGGAATCGAGCACTTCCAGCAGGCGCGTGTCGAGTTGCTTGAACTCGGGCGTCTGCGCGTATTTCTTCACCGTCTCGGCATTGTGCTGCCGGACCCAGTCCAGCTGCTTGTCACCACTGATGTCTTCCAGCCAGAGGTTGGCGTCGGCCGGAGCATCGGCCTTGGGGGGAGGGGTAGCTGCGTGAGTCATGCCTGCCATCGATAAAACAAGAAGGAGTGCGAACGGGTGCGTTTTCACGGGCGAGTTCCCTGTCAGAGCTTCCTCAAAAATCTCAGCCAATCCATGTAGGAGCCCACCCCCGGATCGAGTCCGGGGCAGGCTCTGTGGGCGACCGCGCGCTTGCCAGGAGCACCGCGCACCTACATGGTCCATCTATCCATTCAATCAGCCTTGGCCGCATCCGTCACCTGCAGGAACACACTGCGGAACGCGTCGATGCCTTCATTCGCCTCCACCTTCGACTGGTCGGGCAGTGGGTAACTGGCGCCCAGGCTCACTTGCAGGTGGTGTCGCTCCAGCCAGTCGCGCGCGTTGGCGGCGCGCTGGACGGCCAGTTCCGCGGTGCCGTGGCCGTCGCTGCTGGCGCGGCCTTCGGCGACCAGATGCTGGACGTTCCAGCGCTGCGCGGCCCAGGTCACCAGCTGCAACGTCACGATCTGGTCCGGGCCGACCTCTGCCGAACCGCGGGCAAACAACACGGGTGGCAACGGCCGTGGCGGCGGCACGATATGCACCTGCCACCCGGCGAGGCGGGCTTCGAGGGTATCTTCCATTTGTTTCAGCGAGACCAGCGGTGCATGAGCGGTGGGCGCGATGGCCAGGGTCAGCGTCTTGGTCGAGGCGTCGACGCCGGAGCTGAGCAGGGGTAGCGGGAAATGCGTCGCCACCTCGCTGGCTTCGTCGGCGGGTCCTGGCGTGGCTGGCGCATTCGCCAGGTTGGCGCTCAGGGCAGAGCGGGACAGATCGGCGCGCGCCGGGTCGGCCATGATCACCGGCGACAGGCGCAGGGCCAGGTTGGCTGGCAGGGCGGCGCTGAGCGCTTCGCGCAGATGGGCGTCGTCTTCCAGGTCGTAGTGCTGCGCCGCGAAGGTGACGTCGAGCGCGCTGCGCGTGTCGTCGAGCTGCATGTCCAGCACACGCACGGTCTGTGCGCTGAGCGCACTGGTGAGCGTGCTGCGCACGGTACCGAGCAGGCGCGTCTGACTGGCGATATCGCCCAGCGCATGGGCCAGCGGCCAGCCTAGTGGCAGCAGCACCGCAAAACCGACTAGCACTTGCCAGGCCACTGCAGCGCGAGTGCCGCGGCCGCTGAAGCCGTACCAGGTGCACATCAGAGTGGCGCTCAGCGCGATGGTGGCCAGGTTGGTGGTGAATAGCAGCAAGGAACCTTCGGCTATGCGCCACTGGGCCACGGCGATGCCGAAACCCACGACCGCCATCGGCGGCATCAGCGCGGTGGCGATGGCGACGCCGACGATGGTGCCGCCACGCTGGCGGATCATGGCGTAGCCACCGGCCAGGCCGGACAAAGTGGCGGCGATCATGTCGAACAGGTTCGGCGTGGTGCGCGCGAGGATTTCCGGCGTGGGCGTGCGCAGCGGCGACAGGCGCACGATCAGGATCGCGATCAGCAAGGCCAGGCCCATGCCGGCGAGCAAGGTGCCGAGTGCGCGGAACACGCGGCGGATATCCAGCGTTGCCATGCCCAGGCCCAGCCGCACGATCGGCCCCATCAGCGGCGATACCAGCATGGCACCGATGATCACCGATACCGAGTTGCACAGCAGGCCGATGGTAGCGATGCCTGAGGCCATCGCACACATGAAGAGATAGCTGCCTTCCAGTTCGCCGTTGTCGTCGATTTCTTGAGCGATCGCCTCGCGGTCGACGGTGGCCGCCTGACGTTTCAACCAGCGACGGATAGTGGTGAGCATGCTGGGCCTCGATGGTGCAGGGGAATGCAACGGACCGAAGGGACGAAAACTTCCCCATGCGATCCAACCGAAAGCGGAACGCACATGCACAGAACAACGGATAGGGCTGGCGTCCTTGCCGTCGCGCGATTCTCAACTGCCGCCGGGCAACTAGCCCGGAGCGGACGCATTATGTCGCAACCGATGACACGGAAAGCGAGGCCTTTCGCATCTGCTGGCCTAGCGCGCGGGCCATGCGGCGGGTGGCTTCGTCTAGTTCGTTCTCGTCGTGATAGGTAAAGCCCAGGCGCAGGAAGGGCTGGGTGCGCTGCTGGAAGTCGTAGCGGCGGGCGTCGAAGAACAGCACGCCTTCGCGTTCGGCGTCACGCGACCAGCGGGCCACGTCGATGCCTTCGTCAGCGCGGGCCCATAGACCCATGCCGCCTTCTGGCACGCGGAACGTCACCGCGCTGCCGAGATGCCGCGTCAGTGCGGCAGCAAGCGCATCGCGGCGCGAGGCGTAGGTGCGGCGCATGCGTCGTACATGACGCAGCAGCTCGCCATCCTCGAACAGTTCGGCGATGGCGCATTCCATCGCGGCGTCGCCACGCGCATCGCTGGCTGCACGCACGCTCTGCAAACGCGCGAACACCGACGGCGGCGCCACCACGAAGCCGGTGCTCACGCCCGGCGCGAGCAAGTTGGATAGCGAGCCGACATACACCACGTTGGCGCGCCCGGTGCCCGCTGCGATTGGCAGGATCGGTTTGCCTTCGTAGTGGAACTCGTGATCGTAGTCGTCCTCGATGATGGCGAAGCCGTGACGCAGCGCTAGTGTGGCCAGCCGCGCGCGCCGCGCCGGCGACATCACTGTAGTAGTGGGGAACTGGTGATGCGGGGTGAGGAATACGGCGCGGATCTTTTGCTTGAGCAACACCGCTTCCAGCGCATCCACATCGAGACCGTCGCTGTCCACCGCGATGGGCAGCAATTGCGCGCCGGCCAGTTTCAGCACACTCCATGCCGGCGGGTAGCCGAAGGCTTCGATGACCACGATGTCGCCCGGACGGATCAGCGTACGCGCGACCAGATCGATGCCTTGCTCGATGCTGCGCGTGACCATCAGGTTGTCGGGCGTGGCCTGCAAGCCGCGTGTACGGATGAGCATGGCGGCCAGTTCGCTGCGCAGGCGGATATGCCCGCACGGGTGTGGCGTCGCCAGCAACATGCGGCCGCGCCGTTCGATGGCGCGACGGAACGCGCGCGCCAGTTCGCGTGCTGGAAACAGACGCACATCCGGCGCGCCGTTCGCCATCATCAGCGTGCCGGGCGCGGGCGCGTGGCCGCTCGCGGGCAAGGGCAGCGGCGGCATCAGGGCATAGGTAGGCGTCTGTTCGGCCACCGCAGGCGCGGCGGGTGGCGGTGATGCCGGTTGGGTGATGAAGGTGCCGCCGCCGACGCGTGTACTGACGAGGCCTTCGGCCATCAGCTCGCCATAGCCGGCGACAATGGTGTTGCGATTCACGCCCAGACGCTGCGCCAGTTCGCGCGAACCGGGCAATGCCTCGCCGGGTTTCAGCCGTCCGTTGCGAATGTCGTCGGCAATCGCCCCCGCAAGCTGCAGGAATAGCGGCAGCTCGCGTCCGGGGTCGAGTGCGATGGCAAGCTCCCAGCGGCGCATGGCCGGGATTGTAAGCACAACCGGACCAGCCGGAATGTGAGAAGTGGAACTCCCGGTGGCCTGCTGCCGGCACCACCCTGCGGACCTCCAGCATCACCACAAAGGAGGGTCGTATGCGCCGGTTTTCACATCTTGTTCTTTCCATGGCCTGTACCGCAGCGTTGCCTGCGCTGGCTTGGGGCCAAACCTCGTACCGCGTTTCCCAGCTGCCTGCGCTGGGCGGCACCTTCAGCTCGGCCAACAGCATCAACGATCTTGGCCTGGTCAGTGGCGTGGCCAATCTGGGCGGCGATCAGGCCGGACACGCCACGCTGTGGTTGAACGGCACGGCCTATGACCTCGGCACGCTGGGTGGTCTCAATAGCGATATCCAATGGCCGGCCAAGAACAACTTCGGGCTAATCGCCGGTATCGCACAGACCGGCAAGCCCGATCCGCTGGGTGAAAGTTGGAGTTGCTCCGCGTTCTTTCCGGGGGCGACGGCGACCAGCAGTACTTGTCTGGGTTTCGTGTGGGCCTGGGGCCATATGCGTGCGCTGCCCACGCTGGGCGGCAACAACGGTTTTGCCGCCGGCGTGAACGATCTGGGCCAGATCACCGGCTGGGCCGAGAACACGATTCACGATCCCAGCTGCGACACGCTGCATAGCGGCCAGGTGTTGCAGTTCCGTCCGGTGGTGTGGGGTCCCGGCCCGAATCAGCTGCGCGAATTGCCCTTGCTGGATGGCGACAGCTCCGGTGCGGCGACTGCGCTCAATGACAAAGGCCAGATGGTCGGCATCTCGGGTACTTGCGACCAGGCCGTCGGCCGCTTTACTGCGCGCCATGCGGTGCTGTGGCAGAACGGCAAGGTCATCGATATCGGCAATCTTGGCGGGGTTGCCTGGAACACGCCGATGGCGATCAACCTGCAAGGCCACGTCGTGGGCTTCTCCAACGTATCGGCGGGCGATGGCGGAGCGATGCATGAACACGCCTTCTTGTGGACACGCCGTGGTGGCATGAAGGATCTCGGCACGCTCTATCCCAACGATGTGCACAGCCAAGCATTCGCCATCAATGTGCGTGATCAGGTGGTGGGCTTGTCGTGTACTGCGCACTTCGCCAGCTGCCACGCCTTCCTGTGGGAAAACGGCCACATGACCGACCTCAACCTGCGCGTGCCCGGCTACGACGGCCTGCTGGCGCAGGCGCTGGATATAAACGACGAAGGTGTGATCACCGGGCTGGCGGTTGATGCGGCGACGGGAAATCAGGTGGCCTTTGTTGCCACGCCGGGTGGTGAATTCGGCAGCCGCGTGTCACTCGCGGTGCGTCATGCAGTGATGCCGGATGCAATGCGTGGACGGGTCCTGCGTCGCCTGAAGCTCGAGCATGTTGCCGATCTGCCGTAGCAAGCCGTTCTTCTTCCACCGTCCCCAAAAGAAGAAGTCGCTGTAGAACTCTTGTGAGTGTTCCGTTGGAAACCGGGGCGCATGTTCTGCTCCCCGGTCTTTGATGCCATCAAAGCAGCGGAATCAACAGCAGCGCCACGATGTTGATGATCTTGATCAGTGGGTTCACTGCCGGACCGGCGGTGTCCTTGTAGGGATCGCCGACTGTGTCGCCGGTGACGGCGGCCTTGTGTGCGTCGGAGCCCTTGCCGCCGTGGTGGCCGTCCTCGATGTATTTCTTGGCGTTGTCCCACGCACCACCACCGGTGGTCATGGAGATCGCCACGAACAGGCCGGTGACGATGGTGCCGATCAGCACACCGCCCAGCGCCTGCGCGCCGGCTTCCGCACCGCCGAGCCACTTGAAGCCGAATACCACGATCACGGGCACCAGCACCGGGAGCAGCGAAGGCACCAGCATTTCCTTGATCGCCGACTTGGTCAGCATGTCCACCGCGCGCGAGTAATCCGGCTTGGCGGTGCCTTGCATGATGCCGGGGATGTCGCGGAACTGGCGGCGCACTTCTTCCACCACGGCACCGGCGGCGCGGCCCACCGCTTCCATCGCCATCGCACCGAACAGATACGGAATCAGGCCGCCGATGAGCAGGCCGATGATCACGTAGTGGTTGGAGAGGTCGAAGCGAAAGTCGGTGATGTTGAGGTGCTGGCTGAGGTTGTGCGTGTAGTCGGCGAACAGCACCAGCGCGGCGAGGCCGGCCGAACCGATCGCATAGCCCTTGGTCACCGCCTTGGTGGTGTTGCCCACGGCGTCGAGCGGATCGGTGACGCCGCGGACCTCCGGCGGCATGTCGGCCATCTCGGCGATGCCGCCGGCGTTGTCGGTGATGGGGCCGTAGGCATCCAGGGCGACGATCATGCCGGTCATGCTGAGCATCGCGGTGGCGGCAATGGCGATGCCGTACAAGCCGCATAGGGCGAAGGAGCCCCAGATCGCCGCGCATACTGCCAGCACGGGCAGCGCGGTGGATTTCATCGACACACCGATGCCGGCGATGATGTTGGTGGCATGGCCGGTGGTGGACGCCTGAGCGACGTGCTGCACCGGTGCGTACTCGGTGGCGGTGTAGTACTCGGTGATCACCACCATCGCGCCGGTCAGCGCGAGGCCGATCAGTGCGCAACCGTAGAGATGTCCGACGCCGTAGGCCGATTCGCTCATCAGCTGGCTGGTGATCGGCCAGAAGGCGATGGCGGCGAGGATGGCTGACACGGCCACGCCGGCGTACAGCGCATTCATGATCTTCGGGCCGCGCGCCTTCACGAAGAAGGTGCCGATGACCGAGGCTATGATCGAGGCGCCGCCCAGCACCAGCGGGAATAGCACGCCGTTGCTGCCGGTCTGCTCGGCCATCACGCCGCCGAGCAGCATGGTGGCGATCAGCGTGACCGCGTAGGTCTCGAACAGGTCGGCGGCCATGCCGGCGCAGTCGCCCACGTTGTCGCCGACGTTGTCGGCGATCACGGCGGGGTTGCGCGGGTCGTCTTCCGGAATGCCGGCTTCCACCTTGCCGACCAGGTCGGCGCCGACGTCAGCACCCTTGGTGAAGATGCCGCCGCCGAGGCGGGCAAAGATCGAGATCAGCGAGGAGCCGAAGGCCAGGCCGACCAATGCATGCAGCGCGTGCATGCTCTCGTAGCCCAGATGACGGAGTACGGCGTAGTAAGCCGTGACGCCGAACAGCGCCAGGCCGACCACCAGCATGCCGGTGATGGCGCCGCCGCGGAAGGCGACGTTGAGCGCCGCGGCGAGCCCGCTGCGCGCGGCCTCAGCGGTGCGTACGTTGGCGCGTACCGACACGTTCATGCCGATATAGCCGGTAGCACCGGACAATATCGCGCCGATCGCGAAGCCGATCCCGGTGCCCCAGTCCAGCGCGAAGCCGATAATCAGGAACAGCACCACGCCTACCGCGCCGATGGTGGCGTATTGCCGGTTGAGGTAGGCCCGCGCACCTTGCTGGATCGCCGCGGCGATCTCCTGCATGCGTTCGTTGCCCGGTGATTTTGCCAAGATCCAGCGCACCGAGAGCGCGCCATACAGAACTGCCACGACCGCACATGCAAGCACGATCCACAAGCCAAACTGCTGCAGCATCGGAGCCTCCCCATCGGTTGTTAGCTTTCTATGCGGTGTTGCCGCCGGCTTCACCGCGATGGCCGCCTGTTGCGGGCGGTCCCCCGAGTATAGGCAGAGGTTGGCGACCGTTTTGTTGTGCGACGCAACGCATCGGTGCATTCCGCGCATAAAAAAGGCGATGCCGGGGAGGCATCGCCTGTATGTGGAACACCTTCGCCGGGATCAGCGAATGGCCATGTCGAGAATGATGCCGGTGGCAATGCCGACTAGCAGGTAGTCGCTGTTGTCACGCACCCAGTGGTAGCCGCGCGGCGGCGGACGCAGGCGGTAGTAGCCATAGTCGCGCACGATGTAGGTGGGGCCGTAGTAGCGCTCGCCGCGCGCCCAGTAATGCGGGCGGTGGTGATAGCCGTAGTAGCGCCGGTCGTCGCGGTAGTAGTGGCGGTCGTAACGGCGGTCGTCGCGCCAGCGGTCGTGACCGCGGCCATGGTCGCGATCGTGGCCGTGTCCATGGCCACGGCCGTCATCGTTGTCGGCCAGCGCCACGCCACTGCCGGCGAGCAGGGCGAGGGCAACAAATAGTTTGGAAAAGGTCTTCTTCATATGCGCTCCTCGGGCGCCCGGTGGCCGATGGCCAACCGCGGGTAGGACAAATCGTAGGAAATCACGTCTGAATGGAAGGCCTTTCGCCAGGCTGTCTGTTTAAGCTGCGGCTCAGCTGTCATCGCCTCGACATGGCTTGTTTATTTTATTGAAGCATATGATTTAAAAGGTAATTATCTCTAAAGCCTGGCTGGGGGCTGCCGATGCAGGGGCAGGTTCCCCCGTATTCCCCCAAGGTTCTGCATGCGCCCATTTCGTGATCTGGACCGCCTTTGGCGGTCGCTGCCCCCGTTGTCACTTCGTGTCCGCCTGATCCTGCGTCTGGCAGGCCTGTTGCTGCTGATGTTGCTAGTCGGTGGTGCGGCCATCGCCTCCCTGCTGCGCGCTGACCAGCGCATGCGCGCACTGGTGACTGACTCGCTGAGTCCGGTCTCGGATGTAGGGCGCATCCAAAACAACTACAGCGACAGTCTCAACGCGTTGACTCACGCCGGCCTCACACGCCTGCCTTCCGCGGTGGAGGAGGCCAGGACGCTGATCCAGTCGAACAGCCTGGATATCGAGCGCCGTTGGCGCGAATTACAGGCCAGCGGCCTGGGCCGCGAACAGACGCAGTTGCTGGCGCTGGCAGACACGCATCGCAAGGCCGCCGAGCAGGTGATGAAGGAAGCGATCAGGCAGCTCGACGCGGAGCAGTACGACCTGGCCCAGTTGCAGATTGCCTCGGACGTGCAGCCTTCGTTCGCGCTGCTGCATGCGGACTTCGCCAATCTGTTCGCCAAGGCTTTGCAGGCCGGCGACGATGCCGCGGCAGCCGAGCATGCCGCGAGCCGGCGCACGCTGGCGTAAGCAGGCGGATGTGTTGCTGAGGCAGGTGGGATTCTTTGACTTGCCTGCCGAAGCAGCGACCTGAGGTTTGGCCGAAAGGCTTACTGGCTAGCGCAGGACCTTGTGGCAAGCTGCGTCAGTCAAGAGGGGCATGCCGATGCGCAAGAGCGGATGGCCGATAGCTTTGGGGTGGCTGCTGCTGGGCTTTCCGCTCGGCCTGCTGCACGCCACGGCTTTGCCACCCGAGCGATTGGAATGGCATGGCATGACCTACAGTCTCGCGACGCAACCTTTAGATCAGCGTTATACAGGCGGACAAGTGCGTCCACACTTCATGCGTGCTCCTCTTGTGGAAGCCGATGGCGATCGCGGTTACATCGGCCATTGGCAGTTGGAGGACGATCGGCTCTATCTATTGGATATCGAATCCTGGCTTTGCAGCGATGGCGCCGCGCTCAAGACGGACTGCCGCAAAGTGACCCTTGATGATGTATTTGGCGTCAGCACGAAGGCACCGGTATTCGCCGAGTGGTTCAACGGAGATCTCGTTTTGTCCAGCCAGGAATCGATGCATGAGGCAGCCTATCGGCACGCCATCCGCATCACCCTGAAGGCGGGCAAGGTGACCCACATCGAGACGGTGGACAATATGCGCACGTCAATTTCGTCTGAAAGAGCTCGTTGACGCATGTTCTGGCGCGTGATCGCAACGATGGCGGCGTTGGCGTTTCTGTTCTATGCGGGTTGTTGCGCCTTGCTCTACTTCAATCAGCGACACATGGTGTATCACCCGGAAGCAACCTGGCGCCTGCACCACCCTCCCGACTTCACGCTGGTTCATGAGGGTTTGACTCTGCGTGGTTGGGTGATGAATCCAGGACAGCCACGGGCGCTGCTGTACTTCGGAGGCAATGGCGAGCGCATCGAGGATGCGAGGGAAGACTTTGCGCGATGGTTTCCACAGCGCACGATCTATCTTCTGCCTTATCGCGGTTACGCCCGTAGCGATGGCGAGCCGGATGAGCGTGCACTGGTATCTGACGCGCTGGTGCTGTTCGATCAGGTGTCGCCGAAGCACACTGAAGTAGCGGTGATCGGGCGTAGCCTGGGCAGTGGCGTGGCAATCCAGCTCGCGGCACAACGACCCGTGGAGCGGCTGGCGCTGGTGACACCTTTCGACAGCATGGTGAGAGTGGCGCAGTCGTTCTATCCGCTGATGCCGGTCAACTGGCTTGCGCGGGAACGCTTTGAATCCTGGCGCTATGCCTCCCGGGTGCGCTGCCCCGTGCTGTTGTTACGCGCAGGAGAAGATCAGCTCGTTGCCGCGCAACGCACTGCGGTATTGGCAGCCAGCTTCACCGCGCCGCCGTCACAGCAAGTGGTGCCCGAGGCCGATCACAACACCATCCAGGAATACTCGGACTACCGCGTTGGACTAAGCCGTTTCTTGCAGTGAAGCCATGTTGCACGACATCGGTTGCTACGTGGATTTGCGCAGCCGTTTGCGTGCGACAGCACGGCTGGGTGCCGGTTGCGCCGACACGATCTCCCGCAGCCAGGCGCGCAGTGCATCGATAGCGGGATCGCCCAGTGCATGCGCCGGGCGGACCAGGTGGTAATCGAAGCCGTCGAGTTCGGGGCCGAACGGCATTACTAGTGTTCCGTTGGTCAGGTCATCCGCGACCAGGGCGGTATTCAGCAGTGCTACGCCTTGTCCCGCGATGGCGGCATCGATCGCATGAGTCTCGTCGCTGAAGGTGACGCCGCGATGGAAGCCCGCGGCGGCTTGTCCGGCATGTCGCGCCCACGCGGGCCAGTCGGGCGGCTCCGGCAAGGTGGGCTGCCACTGGAAATGCAGCAGCGGATGCCTGGACAGATCCTTCGGCGTGCGCAACGTCAGGCGCGGACTGCACATGGGGGCGAAGCTGGTGTGCAGCAGTTGCTCGCTGTGCAGGTCGCGATAGTTGCCCTTGCTATAGCGGATGGCGGCATCGATCTGCTGCGCGGCGAAGTCGACAACCTGGGTCGAGGCGTGCAGGCGCAGGTCGAGATCAGGATGGCGCGCCTGGAAATCCGCGATGCGTGGGATCAGCAGGCGTGCCACGAAAGCCGGCGTGGCGGATACGGTCAGCATGCGTCGGCGCTTGGGTTGCAATAGCGGGGCGACGGCCACGGCCATCGCGTCGAAGCTGTCGCGCAGCGCCGGAAACAGGGCGCGGCCTTCGGCGGTCAGGGAGACCTTGCGCACCTGTCGCTCGAACAGCGGCACGCCCAGCAACGCTTCGAGCTGGCGGATCTGATGGCTGATCGCGGTGGCGGTCACCGACAGTTCGGCGGCAGCGAGGCGGAAGCTCTGATGTCGCGCCGCCGCTTCGAAGGCGCGCAGGGCGGATAGCGGCGGCAGGCGTCGGCGGCTGGATTCCATGGATGAATTCTACTGAGGTATGCGCTGAGAAAAGATCGTTTTTCAGCGAAAGGTGTTGCGATCAGCATGTGCCCATGAAATCAACTCATGCATGGGAGTACACATGACCACCTTGCTGCACCTGGACGCTAGCGCTCGCGGCGGTCGCTCGGATCTGCATCGTTTCGGTTCGCATACACGCCGCCTCAGTGCGCGCTTTATCGAACGCTGGCACGCGACGGCCGGCGATACCTGCCTTTATCGGGACCTTGGTCATTGCCTGCCCGCGCCAGTGGATGGCGCGTGGATCCATGCGGCCTTCACGCCGCATGCGCAGCGTATGCCGTGGATGCATCAGCGTCTGGCCGAGAGCGATGCGCTGGTGGATGAGTTGATGGGCGCCGACGTGATCGTGGCTGGGGTGCCGATGTACAACTTCGGCGTGCCCAGCGGATTCAAGGCCTACATCGACAACATCGTGCGGGTCGGGCGCACCTTCGGTTTCGATCGAGGGCGGGCCGGCCAGTCGTATTGGCCGATGCTGGCGGGGCAGGGGCGCACCCTGGTGTTGTTGAGTTCGCGCGGCGACCACGGTTATGGCGAGGGCGGTCGCATCGCAGCCATGAATCATGTCGAGGCTTCGGTGCGCACGGCCTTCGCCTATATCGGTATCACCGATCTGCGCACGGTGGCGGTGGAGTACGACGAATACGGCGGCGACGCGCTGGCCGAGTCCCTGCGCAATGCCGAGGTGGCGGTCGACCGCCTGGTGGATGCGATGCTGGCCGAACGCGCCGCCGTCGTGCCGGTTACGGCTTGAACGAAGGCAGCTTGCGTTCCACCGCGAGGTTCTTCAGTTGCACATATTTAGGGAGTCCGTCCTTGCCGTAGGGCAAGGGCGCCTCGCCCTGGATCAGCGGTGCGAGGTAGCGGCGCGCGGCGGCGGTGATGCCGAAGCCGTCGCGGGTGAGGAAGCTGTTGGGCAGCTTCTTTTCGCGGTTGGCGATCTTGGTGAGTTCTGCCGGCTCGATCTTCCAGCGATACGGCGCATCGCTGCTGCGCACGATCACCGGCATCACGGCGTTCTTGCCGGCCAGGGCGTAGTCGACAGCGGCTTTGCCGACGGCGTACGCCTGTTCGGCGTCGGTTTTCGAGGCGAGGTGGCGGGCGGAGCGTTGCAGGTAGTCGGGCAGCGCCCAGTGGTATTTGTAGCCGAGCTTTTCCTTCACCAGCGAAGCGAGCACCGGGGCGACGCCACCTAACTGGCTGTGGCCGAAGGCGTCGCGGGTGCCGGCTTCGGCGAGGAACTGGCCCTCGGTGTTGCGGATGCCTTCGGAGGCGACCACGGTGCACCAGCCGACACGCTCGACGGTGGCTTTCACCTTGGCCAGGAAGGCGGCCTCGTCGAACACGCGCTCGGGGAACAGGATGAGGTGCGGCGGGGCGTCGGCGCCTTCGCCGGCGAGCCCGGCGGCGGCGGCGATCCAGCCGGCGTGGCGGCCCATCACTTCCAGGATGAAGACCTTGGTCGAGGTATCGGCCATGGAGGCGACATCGAGGCTCGCTTCCAGCACGGACACCGCCGTGTATTTCGCCACCGAGCCGAAGCCGGGGCAGCAATCGGTCACGGCCAGGTCGTTGTCCACTGTCTTGGGCACGCCGATGCAGCGGATGTCGTAGCCCATGGCCTTGCCGAGCTGCGAGATTTTCAGTGCGGTGTCGGCGGAGTCATTGCCGCCGTTGTAGAGGAACCAACGGATGTCGTGCGCGCGCAGCACTTCGATCAGGCGCTCGTACTCGGCGCGGTTGGCTTCCAGCGACTTGAGCTTGTAGCGGCAGGAGCCGAAGGCCCCGCCGGGCGTATGGCGCAGGGCGGCAATGGCGGCAGTGGTTTCCTTCGAGGTGTCGATCAACTCTTCGCGCAGCGCGCCGAGGATGCCGTTGCGCGCCGCGTACACCTTTACGCCCTTGGCACGGGCCGCCTCGATAACACCGGCGGCGGTGGCGTTGATCACCGCGGTGACGCCGCCCGACTGGGCATACAGCAGGCAGCCGGCGGCGGGGCGTGATTGAGGCTTCATAAGCGCGTGCTCCGAGGGGTGGCTGATGCGGTGCGACATTTTGTGACAGGGGAAGACTGCTTGCACAACAGTGACTTGGCGCCTGATACGGCTTTTTCCGGTTTGACGGCACCCCCCGCAGACGCTACTTTGATTGCTCTTTTCTTGCATCCAGCGACCGCGGCAACGTGCGGCGGCCCGCGGACTTCGTGGAGCATTATGCGACTCGTCCTACTCGGCCCGCCCGGCTCGGGCAAAGGCACTCAGGCGGCGATCCTGAAGGAAGCTCTTGGTGTGCCGCACATCTCGACCGGCGACATGCTGCGCGCGGCGGTGAAAGCGGGCACGCCAACCGGCCTCAAGGCGAAGGCCGTGATGGATGCGGGCAACCTGGTTTCCGATGACATTCTGCTGGCCATGCTGGAAGAGCGCCTGGCGGAGGACGACGTCAAGAACGGCTTCATCCTCGACGGCTATCCGCGCAACCTGGCGCAGGCCAGCGCGCTCGACGGCCTGCTCGCCAAGATCAGGCAGCCGCTGGATGCCGTGGTGAAGCTGGATGTGCCGAACGAGGACATCATCGCCCGCTGCGAGATCCGCTTTGAGAAAGAGCACCGCAAGGACGACGATCCGGCCGTGGTGCGCGACCGCCTGAGGGTTTACGCCGAGCAGACCGCTCCGGTGGCCGACTTTTTCGAGAAGCGCGGCAAGCTGCAGGTGGTGAACGGTGTGGGCAAGCTGGACGACGTCACTGCCCGCATCAAGCAGGCGCTCAAGCAGGAATCGGCCACCGTCAACGGCTGATCTCCACGGGCCGCGACTCAGCGGCCCGTTGTTTTATGGGTGGCCGCCATCGAGCGGCCCGTTCTTTCTGGGCGGCGGCCGCCGCATACAGCTAAAACAGGTTTTCCATGCGTCTGCATATTCTCGGCATCTGCGGCACCTTCATGGGCGGCGTCGCCGCGCTGGCGCGCGAACTCGGGCTGCCGGTCGAAGGCTCCGACGCCAACGTCTATCCGCCGATGAGCGATCAACTCGAAGCGCTGGGCATCGGCTTGATGCAGGGCTACAAGGCGGAATACCTGCAGGCTTCGCCGGGACATGACAAGCCGGATCTGATCGTGGTTGGCAATGCCATGGTGCGCGGTAATCCCGCCGTCGAATACATGCTCGACGAGCAGCTGCGCTACGTCTCGGGTCCGCAGTGGCTGGGCGAGACCTTGCTGGCCGGTCGCGAAGTGCTGGCGGTCGCCGGCACGCATGGCAAGACCACTACTACCAGCCTGCTGGCGCATCTGCTGGAAAGCGCTGGGCTGGCGCCGGGTTTTCTGGTCGGTGGCGTACCGGGCAATTTCGGTATCTCGGCGCGGCTGGGCAAGGGCCGTCACTTCGTGATCGAGGCGGACGAGTACGACAGCGCGTTCTTCGACAA
Source organism: Dyella sp. OK004 (assembly GCF_900114495.1). GTDB lineage: Bacteria > Pseudomonadota > Gammaproteobacteria > Xanthomonadales > Rhodanobacteraceae > Dyella_D. The sequence goes on from NZ_FOZI01000004.1 coordinate 483,814, forward strand.
GCGCTCCAAGTTTGTGCACTACCGGCCACGCATCGCGATTCTCAACAATCTCGAATACGACCACGCGGATATTTTTCCCGACGTGGCGGCGATCCAGCGCCAGTTCCACCATCTGGTGCGCACCGTGCCGGGGAATGGCCGGTTGATCGTCAATGCACATGACGCCTATCTCGCCGAGGTGCTGGCGATGGGTTGCTGGACGCCGGTGGAGACCTTCGGCATTGGCCAGGGCGACTGGCAGGCCACGCTGATCGAGGCCGATGGTTCGGCTTTCCGTGTGCATCGCAACGGTGAATTGATCGGCGAAGTGCACTGGCCGCTGCTGGGCAACCACAGTGTGATGAATGCATTGGCCGCGCTGGCGGCGGCGACAGCGGCAGGCGCGGATCCGCACTCGCTGTTGCCGGCCTTCGGCAGTTTTGAAAGCGTCAAGCGCCGCATGGAGCTGGTCGGCGAAGTGAATGGCGTGCGCGTGTACGACGACTTTGCGCATCACCCTACGGCGATCGCCACCACGCTCGCTGGCCTGCGCGCCAAGGTCGGCAAGGCGCGCATTCTGGTGGCGCTGGAGCCGCGCTCTAATTCCATGCGCCTGGGCGCGCACGCTGCCGGGTTGGCCCCGTCGCTGACGAACGCGGATGCGGTGGTGTTTCTGCATCGTCCCGAGTTGTCGTGGGATGCGAAGCGCGTCACTGACGCACTCGATGGGCGCGGCGCGACGGCACCGACGGTGGATGCCTTGATCGGTTCACTACGTGAGCAGACGCAGGCCGGCGACCATGTCGTGTTTATGTCGAACGGCGGCTTTGAAGGCGCGCCGCGTCGTTTTGTCGAAGTGCTGCGCGGCTAGGGATCCTCTGATCTATGACGCCTACGCGGAATAGATCAGAGGGTCCCTAGACCAGCGGCGCGTCGAAGCAGGGTGTGCGGCGTTGATATTCGCGCTGCGCGGCATACCACACGCCGCCACCGAAGCTGATGGTCACCACCGCCAGCGTGATACCGCCGATCGCATAGCCGATCGCGCCAATCAGCCAGTAGCCGCCCCAATACATCGCCATCGAGCCGAGTAGCACCACCAGATTGATAGCGGCGCGACCGAAGCTGCCCTCGGGGCCGATCAGATGGACCGCCAGCGCTACCAGGCTGGCTGAGGAGGCGACGATGGCCGCGGTCAATAGCATTCGTCCAGGCTCCGCGGCATGCACCAGCACGCTGCCGAGCAGGGTGTAGGCGAGAGCGGTGAGCACGCTGATTGGCACCAGGATCAACAGCGCGTCCACCAGCATCTTCTGGTACTCGGCATGTGTCCTTGGCGCCAGGGTGAGATAGAGGTCGGCGAGGTTTGGGCGCATACGCAGCATGCCGCGCCCAAGCTGCGGAAAGCGGGTCATGGTTAGCAGGATGGCGTAGGCGCCCACCACGGCGGCGTTGAAATGCTGCCGATGCATGATCACGAAGAAATAGATCGCGACCATGCCGGCGACCAGCAGCAGTCGCAGCGCGATGGCTTGCGGGTTGTCGTGTGGTAGCAGCAGGCGGCGTACCAGCATGAGTTTATGCGGGGCGGTCGGGCGTTCCCTGTAACGCCGCAACGCAAGCTCCATGGCATGTTGCGCGACGTAGTCGAACAGCCCTGCTATGCGCTTGCCGATGGCGCCGCGCGGCTGCGGTGTGCCGTCGACAGTGGCGGTGCGGCCGAGGTTCGCGTTCTCCAGCGGAGATGGCTCTACCTCGCGATCGTCGATATGGAGCAAGGGGAGCAAGGTCATGCGCAATAGCAGCACGGTGGCTAGGATCAGCAGTGGCGCTGTCCACGGCGAGATCAGTGCGACCTTCACGATCTGGCCCGCGAGTTGAGGCATCCAGCCTGCTGCAATGAAAACCACCCAAATCAGCAGGCCCACGCGTCGGCCGCAGCCAGTGGCCAGGCCCATGGCTGCAACGAACAGCAGCGCGGCGGCGATCAGAATGCCATGCGTAGGTGCAAACAGGGCGGCCAGCAGGGACGGCAGGATCACCCATTGCAACACGCTGATCGCGCCCAGCCAGGCGAGTCGTCGCTGAAAGTCGGGCAAGAGAAAACTCTCTGGCCTGCACAGGCCGCGCAGGGCCTGTCCCTGGCCGATATGCCAGAACCAAGAGGCAAACGCCGAGAGGGCCACGCCGACAAAAACCGATCCTCGGTAGTGATACGGATTCATCACAATGAAAATCAGGCCGCCCAGCCACATCAGGATGGCGAGCACGACCAGCACCGGCATGCGCTTCCACAACTGCAGCCACAGTTGCCACACCGCTCTCATGCGAGCTCCACGAAAAGGTCTTCCAGTGATGGCGTTTCGATGCGCAGGCTGGCGCCGAGCGAGGCGGCCAGCGCCTGCAGGTCATTCGCATCTGGGTCTTCGAGCAACAACTGCAGGTCGGCGCCGCTGGTGCTGGCTTTGAGTAGGCCGGCGATGGAGGGTGTGCTGCTCCAGCCCTCCGCACGGTTGAGCACGGCGCGCAGGAAACGTTCGCGCAATTCCGCCAGTGGCCGCGTGAACTGGATGCGTCCGTCGCGCAGCAGCGCGATGTCGGCGCCCGCGCGTTCCAGGTCGGCGGTGATGTGGGTGGAGAAGATCACCGTCTTGCCGGGCCTGCGCATCAGGTCGAGCAGTTCGGCCATGAAGGCGCGGCGCGCCTGCGGGTCCAGGCTCGCCACGGGTTCATCGAGCACGAGCAGGTCGGGTTGCGGTGCGATGGCGCGCACGATCGCCAGCTTCTGGCGCTGACCCTGCGAGAGCTGGCCGATCTTTTGTTTGGGATCGAGTTGCCAACTGTCGAGCAGGCGTGTGACCAGGGCGTGATCCCAGCGCGCATAGAACGCCGCGGTGAAATCCAGATAGGCGCGCACCCTCATCCACGGAAACAGATCAAAGGTCTGCGGCACGAAACCGATGCGATGCATACGTTCGCCGCCGGGTTCCAGCATCGGCTCGCCCAGCAGCTCGACCCGTCCACTGTCGATGGGCGAGAGGCCGAGCAGGCAGCGCAGCAGGGTGGTCTTGCCGGCGCCGTTACGGCCCAGCAATCCAATCACACGCCCGGCAGGTACGCTCCAGTCAAGCGACTGCAATACCTCGCGCTTGCCGAAGGATTTGCGCAGCGCCTCCACGCGTAGCACGGGGCCGGCGTGCGTTCCCGGCAGGCTGACGGGATCGACGAGGGTGATCGGCAGATCGGCGGACATGGACATCCCTGATGGCTCCCTGGATCGTTATGACAATGTGCGGCGGACGGAGCGGATCGTCCAGTGATGCCTGTCACCTACTGGATGCCTGCGCGGGACGGCTTGGCTACACTGACCGGCATGGCTGCCCAGCCCCCGCGTTCCGCACTACCGCTATTCCCGCTCGCTACCGTGCTTTATCCGCAGGGGCAGTTGCAGCTGCGCATTTTTGAGCGGCGTTACCTGGACATGGTGCGTGATTGTGCACGCGCTGGCAGCAGTTTTGGCGTCTGCCTGATCCTGCAGGGTCAGGAGGCTGGCGCGCCTGCGGTACCAGCTGCGGTGGGCACGCTGGCGCGGATCACTGACTTCAGCAATCGCGAAGATGGTCTGCTCGGCATCGTCGCCGAAGGCGGTGGGCGCTTTCATGTATCGCGGACCCGCGTGCGTTCGGATGGCCTGGTGACGGGTGAGGTGGAGTTGTGGCCTGAAGAGGCTACGCAAACTGTCCCGATCGAGTTCGCCCTGTTGCAGACCATTCTGGGGCGCTTGATCGAAAACATGGCACCGCAGTGGCGCCATGCGTCGAGCAGCGATTACGAGAACGCGAGCTGGGTGGGCTTCCGGCTCGCGGAACTGTTGCCCCTGCAGATAGAGGAACAGCAGCGCATGCTGGAGCTGACGGACCCGGTGCGCCGCCTGGCCGAGTTGCGCGACATTCTTCCGCGCTTTCAGAAGGCCTGATGCCGATGTGCCTGGGCGAGTGACGGCTTGCTCGTTTCTCTGGCGGTCCATGCTGCAGATAAGCCGCGACACTGCTCCGGCTTTTCGCGCACAGGGCGCGCTCCTACACTGTGTGCTTTCTATTGAAGGCCAATAGCCATGGGCAGCTTGAGCGGCAAGACCTTGTTTATCACTGGTGCGTCGCGTGGCATCGGTCTGGCGATTGCGCTGCGCGCTGCGCGCGACGGTGCCAACGTCGCCATCGCGTCCAAGAGCAGCGTGCCCAATCCGAAGCTGCCTGGCACCATCCATACGGCGGCGGCGGAAGTGGAGGCGGCCGGCGGCAAAGCGCTGGCGCTGAAGTGCGACATCCGCGAAGAGGATGAGGTGAAGGCCGCGGTGGCCGCGACGGTGGAAGCCTTTGGCGGCATCGATATCCTGGTCAACAACGCCAGCGCGATCTGGCTGGCCGGCGCGCTGGATACACCGACGAAGCGCTTCGACCTGATGCAGCAGGTGAATGCGCGTGGCAGCTTTCTGTGCGCGCAGGCCTGCCTGCCGCATCTGCTGAAGGCGGCCAATCCGCACATCCTGACCTTGGCGCCGCCGCCCACGCTGGATCCGAAATGGTGGGCGCCGCACACCGGTTACACCCTGGCCAAGATGGGCATGAGCTTCGTTACGCTGGGGCTGGCCGGTGAGTTCGGCCCTAAGGGCGTGGCGGTGAATGCGCTGTGGCCGCGCACCATCATTGCGACGGATGCCTTGAACATGATTCCGGGCGTGCCGATCGAGCGCTGCCGCAAACCGGAGATCGTCGCCGATGCCGCACATGCGGTGCTGACGCGTCAGGCGGCCGGCTTCTCGGGCCGCTTCCTGATCGACGAGGATGTGTTGCGCGAAGCAGGCATCAGCGATTTCGCGCTGTATGCGATGGATGCCTCGCAGTCGTTGCTGCCCGATCTGTTTCTGGGATGAGTGCGGTGGACTGTCCGTTCTGCGCCATCGTCGCGGGGCATCTGGAAGCGAGTGTGGTGGCGCAGACCGCATCAGCCGTTGCGTTCATGGATTTGCGGCAGGCGGTGCCGGGCCATGTATTGGTGGTGCCGCGCGAGCACGTGGAAAACATAGCGGCGCTGGAACCCGCGCTGGCTGGTGAGTTGATGGCGCTGGCCACGCAGGTGGCCAAGGCGCTGTATGCGAGCTTCGATCCGCCGGGCCTCAACCTGTGGCAGTCCAATGGCGAAGCCGGCGGGCAAGAGGTGCCGCATGTGCACTTGCATGTGCAGCCGCGGCTGGAGGACGACGGGTTGATGCGCGTCTATCCCCATGGCGTACCAGAGCCGGCGGATCGTGCCGCACTGGATCGGCTGGCCACTTTGATTCAAAGGCACGTGCGGCTTTGAGCGCGTGCCGTTTCACCGAGAGAGGAAGGTCATGAAATACCTGCATAGCATGGTCCGCGTCCGCGACGTCGATGCCAGTCTCCGTTTCTTCTGCGAGGGGCTTGGCTTGAAGGAAACGCGCCGCATCGAGAGCGAGGCCGGCAAGTTCACGCTGATCTATCTGGCCGCGCCGGAGTCGCCCGAGGCCGAGGTCGAGCTGACCTATAACTGGGGTTCGGAAGAGGATTACGGCAGCGCGCGCAACTTCGGCCATCTGGCGTTCCAGGTGAAAGACATCTACGCCACCTGCGCGCATCTGCAGTCGATGGGCTACACCATCAATCGCCCGCCGCGCGACGGGCACATGGCCTTTGTGCGCTCGCCCGACCTGATTTCGATCGAGCTATTGCAGGACGGCCATCTGTCGCCGCAGGAGCCGTGGGCATCGATGCCCAACACCGGCGTGTGGTGAGTACTGCCGGCCACCACCGCAGTGGCGGCCGGCGCATGTTTTTACGGTATTTCCGGCCGTTTTCCCCGACTTCCGGCCTCGAACTTCTGGCCGAGTCGACCCACCCATTTGTCGGGTGCCTGTCATTGGCGCAGATGTATATTGTGTGATGCATATCACCATTCTGTAGCAGCCAAGGGGGTGGCCGCCTGCGGAAGTGACCGCCCGGTGCAGCTGGATGCGTGCACCTAACCGTCCAAAAACCTGAGAGCAGGTGGGGAGGGCTCGATGGCTGTGACGAAGGGGGACACCAGACGTTGCATCGTCTGGTTTGGTCAGCCAGCAGGAAACGAGCGTGCACGCCTGACCAAGGCGGGTTGGTTCATCCGCGTCGCTGAAGCGGGTAGCCATGGCGGCGTGGGTATGCGCAACGGTAACACGGTGGTGGCACTGGCCGATCTGCGCCAGGGCGACGCGGCGAGCATCGAGGCAATGGAACGCATGATGGCCGATCACCCCGGCTTGCCGTGGCTGTCATTGATCGCGCCGGATATGCCGGCGCAGGAACCCTCGGTCAGCCGGATCCTGCAGGCCAGCGCCGATTTCTTCACGGAGCCGGTGGATCTGCAACGCCTGCTTGATTCGCTGGCGCAGCTCGGCGGTGAGGTGCCGACTCTGGAGCCTGGCGATGTCGGCATTACCGGCCACAGTCAGGCCACACGCGCGGTGACCGCCAGCGTGCGCAAATACGCACCCGTAGAGTTGCCGGTGCTGATCACCGGTGAAACGGGTTCTGGCAAGGAAGTGGCCGCGCGCGCGCTGCATGGTCTTTCCATGCGTAGCGAGCGCCCGTTCGCAGCGATCAATTGCGGCGCCTTGCCGCCGAACCTGGTGCAGTCCGAATTGTTCGGTCATGAGCGCGGCGCTTTCACTGGCGCCAATGCGCGGCGTATCGGCCACTTCGAAACCGCCGCGGGCGGCACGGTTTTCCTGGACGAAGTCGGCGACCTGCCGATGGATGCGCAGACCAGTCTGTTGCGCTTTCTGCAGGAGGGCACGCTGGAGCGTGTCGGCAGCAGCCAGTCGATCAAGCTCGATGTGCGGGTACTGGCGGCGACACATGTCGATCTGGAGAGAGCGGTGGAGCAGGGGCGCTTTCGCGAAGACCTGTATTACCGCCTCAACGTATTGCGCCTGCATATGCCCGCGCTGCGCGAACGCGAAGACGATGTGGTGCTGCTGGCTCAGCACTTCCTCGATGCGTTCCGCGAACAGCACGCGACGCATGCGCGTGCTTTCAGCAGTGCGGCCCGGCAAGCCATGCGCCATTTCGCCTGGCCGGGCAACGTGCGCGAATTGCTCAACCGTGTGCAGCGTGCGGCGGTGGTGGCCGAGGATGCGCTGATCACCGCGGCCGATCTTGATCTTGCCGATGTGCCGCACCTGCTGGAAGCGCGCACCAGCCTGGGCAGCGCACGCGTGGCCGCCGAGCGCGACGCGGTGATCAATTGCCTGCGCGAGTGCCGCTTCAATATCAGCGAATGCGCCCGCCGCCTGAAGGTGTCGCGGGTCACCATCTATCGCCTGTGCAAAAAGCACCGGCTGGCGCTGGACGATCTGCGTTAGGCGATCGTCGTTCTCCGGGACAAAAAAGACGGAGGGCCCCGGCCTACAGGGGGCGGCCGGGGCCTCCGTTGGTGCCCGGCCACAGGGGTTGCCGGGTTACCGCCCACATGGCCGTCCTGCGACGGCGCAAAGCTGAGTCGGAATCGCTGATATCTGGAGCAAGCGCCGTGCCAGTGGCTTGCCATGTCGCGATGGCAGTCATTTCAACAAGTTGCCGATGGGATGGCAGCGGCCTGGTGTTTCATCGTTGTGCCGGGACCCGGTATGCCATGTCGCGCGGAGGCTGATAACAGCGGGCTTTTCCGTGGCATGCGGGGGCTGTAAACCTGGCGATACAGTGCATCGCAGGAGTGAACAACGGCCGCGCATGGAAAAGGCGGGGCGCAGGTTCTACGATGCATGCACCGCGCTGCGAGCACACGCCGCTGGCGCGGCCCATTCCCCGATCCCTTTGATGGCGTTGCCGAACGGCCATGCCAGGAGTCTTTCATGCACCCGCAGGATTCGAAGCCTTCCTCCCTGATCGATCTCGGCAAGCGCTACTGGCTGCCGGTGTACCGACCGCGCGAGGTTGTACTGGATCATGGCCGAGGCGCGCGGGTGTGGGATACGGAAGGGCGCGAGTACGTGGATTTCAGCGCGGGCATCGCCGTGAGTGCGCTGGGCCATCAGGACCCGGACCTGGTCGAGGCGCTGACGGCACAGGCCCACAAGCTCTGGCACAGCAGTAATGTGTTCTATACCGAGCCGCCGCTGCGATTGGCCGAGGAGCTGGTGACGGCCTCCGGTTTTGCCGAGCGCGTGTTCCTGTGCAACTCGGGCACGGAGGCGAACGAAGCCACGATCAAGCTGGTGCGCAAGTGGGCGGCCTCCAAGGGCCGTCCGCCGGAGCAGCGTGTGATCGTGACGTTCCGCGGCTCGTTCCACGGACGCACGTTGGCGGCGGTCACCGCGACGGCGCAGCCGAAGTATCAGGAGAACTACGAACCGCTGCCCGGCGGTTTCCGCTATCTCGATTTCAACGATGTGCCCGCGCTCGAGGCCGCCTTCGCGCAGGGTGACGTGGCTGCGGTGATGCTGGAGCCGGTGCAGGGCGAGGGCGGCGTGCTGCCGGCGGCGCCGGGCTTTATCCAGCGCGTGCGCGAGCTTTGCGATCAGTACGACGCTTTGCTGGTGCTGGACGAGATCCAGTGCGGCATGGGCCGTACCGGCACCTTGTTCGCGCACGTGCAGGACGGTGTAAAGCCGGACATCGTGACGCTGGCCAAGGCACTGGGCTGCGGCTTTCCTATCGGCGCGATGCTGGCTGGCCCCAAGGTGGCCGAGGTGATGCAGTACGGCGCACACGGCACCACGTTCGGCGGTAATCCGATGGGTGCCGCGGTGGCGCGCGTGGCGCTGCGCAAGCTGTCGTCGGCGGCGTTGATGGCGAACGTCAAGAAGCAATCGCAGGCGCTGCGTGATGGCCTGGCGGCGATCAACGCGGAGCTGGGTTTGTTTGCCGAGGTACGCGGCCGCGGCCTGATGCTGGGCGCGGTGCTTGGCGAATCCTACAAAGGTCGCGCAGGCGAGGTGCTGGATTACGCGGCCGCGCATGGCCTGCTGCTGCTGCAGGCGGGTCCTGATGTACTGCGTTTCGTACCGCCGCTCAGTATCACCGATGAAGATGTGGCGGAGGGGCTGGCGCGCCTGCGTGCCGCGCTGCAGGACTTTCCGCGCGAGAAGTGAGCCTGCTCAGTCGGCACCGTGTTCCAGCGCGGTGCCGCAGCGGCGACAGAAGTGCGCGTCGGCTTCATGGTCGTCCAGCCGGCAGGAAGCGCAGCGGATACGCCGCCGCGCTTCGCGCATGCCCGCCGCGAGTTCCGCGGCGAAGATGCCGGTCGGCACCGCGATGATGCTGTAGCCGACCAGCATGATCACCGAGGTCAGCATCTGGCCCAACATGGTGTGCGGCGTGATGTCGCCGAAGCCCACCGTGGTCATGGTCACGATGGCCCAGTACATCGATTTGGGAATGCTACTGAAGCCGTTGCCGGGGCCTTCGATCAGATACATCAGCGCACCGAAGATCAGCACCAGGGTGAGAATGGTGCTGACGAAGATCAGGATCTTGTGCCGGCTGCGTACCAGGGTGGACCACAGCAGATTGGACTCGTCCACATATCGCGTCATCTTCAGGATGCGGAAGATGCGCAGGATGCGTAGAGCACGCACCACCAGCAGGTATTGGCTGCCGACCAGGAGCAGGCTCAGATAGGTCGGCAATACGGCGAGCAGATCGACGATGCCGAAAAAGCTGCGCATGTAGGCGCGTGGCTTATTCACCACCGCGATGCGCATCAGGTACTCCGCAGTGAAGGCGATGGTGAATACCCATTCCAGCACGTAGAACAGCTGCGACGCGCGGTCGTGCAGATCGGACACCGAGTCGAGCACGGTCGCTAGGATGCTAGACAGGATCGCGACGATCAGCACCACGTCGAACAGACGGCCGGGTGCATCGTCGTGGCCGAAAATGATGTGGAACCAGCGGGCCCTCCAGGGTGCCCCCGCCGCGGGACGGAAGGGCAGCGTGATTGTGCTGTGTGGCGTTCTGCTCATGCGGCGCTCCTGAAGCCCTTGCCGATGCTGGCCGGCAGCATAGCTTGGCTGGAAGGGGATTCAGGGCAGGTCGAATTCGGCCAGAGCCTGCTTCATGTCTTCAAGTGACTGGTAGTGATGGGCATGCAGCCCAGCCCGCCGCGCGCCTTCCACGTTGGCGATGCTGTCGTCGATGAAAAAGGTGGCGGCGGGCGTCGTGCGCAGGCGCTCAAGGCAGCCGAGGAAGGCAGCGGCCTCTGGTTTGGCTGCGCCGAACTGCGCGGCGGCAAAGGCTCGGCCGGCAAACAGAGGAAACAGCGCCGGCACAATCTGCGGCAGGGTGTCTGCCATCAATTGGCCGTTGTTGGTCAGCAGGGCGACAGGTATGCGGCTGGCTACCGCGTAAGCGATATCGAGCACCTCGGGGCGAATCCTGGTTGCGGCACGGCGCGCCGCAACCCAGTCTGCCGCTGTCACTGGACACCTCAGATAGGTGCTGAGGGCGTCCAGATAGCCGGCGGTATCGAGCGCGCCGCTATCGCCGGCTTCTTCGATGCCGGACATATAGATGGCGGCGTGCACTGCTTCCGCAGTGCGGCCGATGGCGTGCGCGAGGTGTTCGATCCGTGTTTGCTTGTCGTAATCGGCCAGCACGCCATCGAGATCGAACAGTACGCAGTGCAGCGCCGGCTTCATCGGTAGGTTTATCCGGCGCGGATTGCACGCAATGTCTGGCGGGCAGCTTCCAGGGTGGCGGCGAGGTCGTCGTCGCTATGCGCGCTGGACAGGAAACCGGCTTCGAACGCCGACGGCGCCAGATACACACCGCGCTCCAGCATGCCGTGGAAGAAGCGATTGAACATAGCGGTATCCGCTGCAGTGGCCTGGGCGTAGCTCTCTACCTTCTCGTGGGTGAAGAACAGGCCGAACATGCCGCCGACGCGATTGGTGCTGAATGCCACTCCTTCGCCGTCGGCCACGGCTTGCAGGCCATCGGTAAGCAGACGCGTGCGAGAGGCCAGCGTGTCGTAGAAGCCCGGTGCCTGGATCAGTTCCAGCATGGCCAGGCCGGCTGCCATGGCTACCGGGTTGCCGCTCAGTGTGCCGGCCTGATAGATCGGGCCGGCTGGAGCGATCTGTTCCATCAGGTCACGGCGGCCGCCGTACGCGCCCACCGGCATGCCGCCGCCGATGATCTTGCCGAAGGTGCTCAGGTCGGGTGTGATGCCGTAATGCGCCTGCGCGCCGCCGAGTGCGACGCGGAAACCCGTCATCACTTCGTCGAAGATCAACAGTGCGCCGTGGCGCGTGCATAGTTCGCGCAAGCCCTGCAGATAGCCTTCCTTGGGAGGAATGCAGTTCATGTTGCCGGCGACCGGCTCGATGATCAGGCCGGCGATGTCGCTGCCGTGTTCGGCGAACAGGGCTTTGGCGGCATCGAGATCGTTATAGGCCAGGGTGAGCGTGAGGTCGGCGTTTGCCTTCGGCACGCCCGGCGAGGTCGGCACGCCGAAAGTCAGCGCGCCGGAGCCGGCCTTCACCAGAAAGCTGTCGCCATGGCCGTGGTAGCAGCCCTCGAATTTCACGATTTTGCTGCGCCCGGTGGCGCCGCGGGCGAGGCGGATGGCCGACATGGTGGCTTCGGTACCCGAATTGACCATGCGCACCATGTCGATCGACGGCACCAGGCGCGTCATGGTTTCCGCCATGGTGATTTCAGCTGGGCAAGGTGTGCCGTAGGAAAGGCCATTCTTCACCGCGCGCTCGACGGCTTCGCGCACATGCGGATGGTTGTGGCCGACGATCATCGGACCCCACGAGCCCACATAGTCGATATAGCGCTTGCCTTCCACGTCCCACAGATAGGCGCCATCCGCGCGGGCGGTGAAGAACGGTTCGCCGCCGACCGACTTGAACGCGCGCACAGGCGAATTCACGCCACCCGGCATCAGCTGTTTGGCGCGCTGGAAGAGTTCGTGGTTGGTCGTCATCGTGCGATTCCGGAAGTCGAGGTGTAAAGGTCGGTGAAGCGTTGGGCCGCGGCGCGTATGTCGGTAGCGCCGAACACCGCAGAGATCACGGCGAGGTAATCGGCGCCGGCTTCGACCAGGGAAGCGCCATTGTCCGGCGTGATGCCGCCGATCGCCACTCGCGGTAGACCCAGCGCGGCGCTCTGCCGCAGCAGCTCAGGCGGCGCGCGGCGCGCGTGAGGTTTGGTTGGCGATGGGAAGAAGGCACCGAACGCGATGTAGTCCGCTCCGGCCGAAGCCAGCGCGCGGGCGCGTTCCAGCGAGTCGTAGCAGGAGACGCCGATGATGGCGTTGGCGCCGAGCGCGGCGCGCGCAGCGGCCAGGTCGGCATCGGTTTCGCCAAGATGTACGCCATCGGCGTCAACCGCCGCGGCCAGGGCGACGTCGTCATTGATAACTAGCGGTACGCCGTGGCTGGTGCAGAGCTGTCGGAGTGCGGAGGCTTCGGTGTAGCGCCGGTCTCCGTCAGTGGTCTTGTCCCGGTATTGCACCAGGCGAGCGCCGCCGGCGAGCGCCTGCGTTACCGCGGCCAGAAGGTCGTCGCGCGGCCCGTCGGTGATGACATACAGGCCGTGATGTTGAAGTTTGGGATGCATAAGCTGTGGTCTGTTGCCGCCGTACGCTTTCGCACGGCCTATGGAGTTGCGAGAATGCGACTCTTGTTCCCTTTATCAAGCAGCGCACCGATGAGTCAGAGCTCCACCGAAACCGGCAACTTGCGTAAATGGATGTGCGTGGTCTGCGGCTTTATCTATGACGAGGCCGAAGGGCTGCCCGAAGAGGGTATCGAGCCAGGCACCCGTTGGGCCGACGTGCCAGATGCCTGGACGTGTCCCGATTGCGGCGCAACCAAGGACGACTTCGAGATGGTCGAGATTGACTGATTTCCTCCCGACTTCGTCCGTAAGCGGCCCGAATTTGCCATTTTCTTGACCGAGCCGTGTGTTGTGATGGTTCTGCGCCCCCCCTGAAGGAGGGGCGCAGCAAGCAGGGAGTCATCACATGCAGCAATTCATACCGTTCGAAGACGATTGGGATGCTTTGGCCAGCCTGCATCCCGAGTCGCTGATCCCCTATCGCGTCGGCGTGCCTTGCGCGCATGACCTGGCCGCAGCAGACACTCACTGCACCGTGCCGACGGCGCCCTCCACCGTCAATTCATCGCCGATCGATGCGCCGATGCGCTTCGTTGTGCCGGCAGGCAGTTCCAGGACATAGCGCGCGGGCGCGTCGCTGGGATAGCTCGGACAGGGGTCTGCCTTGCATGGGGGTACATCGAGCTGCATCGAGACCAGTTTGTGGTTGGCGTCGAAGTAAAGAATGTCCAGCGGGATGAGCGTGTTCTTCATCCAGAAGTAACGCTGGTCGATATCCGGAAAGACGAACAGCATGCTATGATCGGCGGCCAGCGCGGTGCGCATCATCAGGCCGCGGGCGCGCTCGGCGTCGGTGGTGGCTAATTCCGTAGAAAAGCGCTGCCCGTGTAGCGTTACGGCGGGTGCGGAAGTATGCGATGCGGCAGTGGCGCATCCAGCGATGGCGAACAACAACGGCGCTAGCAGGCGTTTCATTGCTTATCGGCTCTGATGAGTGAGGGTGGCGCGAGTGTAGCGTCCACATTGAGTGTCATCGTGCTGAAAAATTTTAGGGCCAACCCCTTCCCAGCTTCTTGGATGGGCGCTATGATTCTCGCCCCTTCGACGAGACGCCCTCCGTTGAAGGTTCCTCGGCCACCGACGCGTTGAAAAATCTTTCGCATCGGGTGTTGACGGACAGAAAGATCGATGTAGAATGGGCGGCTCACCCGGGGCGAAACGTCTCGGGGCGATCGAGAAGAAACGGTCGCAAGTGATTGATCTTTGACAGTGTGCGCAGGTGACTTGTGTGGGCGCCTTGCGGTGGATGGTAACTCTGTCCATATATGCAAGCGTCTAACCTAAGAGTCAATTCAAAAGCTTGACGTTTTATGGTTAGGACTAACGCTTCAGAAAGATAGATCAAGTTCCTGCCTTCGGGTGGGGATGCGGTCGAAAACTTAAGTGAAGAGTTTGATCCTGGCTCAGATTGAACGCTGGCGGCATGCCTAACACATGCAAGTCGAACGGCAGCACAGCAGTAGCAATACTGTGGGTGGCGAGTGGCGGACGGGTGAGTAATGCATCGGGACCTGCCCAGACGTGGGGGATAA
>NZ_FOZI01000001.1:0-72956 GCF_900114495.1 Dyella sp. OK004
TTACTTGATGACCTTGGAGACCACACCGGCGCCGACGGTACGACCGCCCTCGCGGATCGCGAAGCGCAGACCTTCGTCCATCGCGATCGGGTGGATCAGGACTGCCTTGATCTTAATGTTGTCGCCCGGCATCACCATCTCCACGCCCTCAGGCAGTTCGATGGCACCCGTCACGTCCGTGGTACGGAAGTAGAACTGCGGACGGTAGCCCTTGAAGAACGGCGTGTGACGACCACCCTCGTCCTTCGACAGCACGTAGATCTCGCCTTCAAACTCGGTGTGCGGGGTGATCGAACCCGGCTTGGCCAGCACCTGGCCACGCTCCACGTCGTCACGCTTCAGACCGCGCAGCAGCAGACCGGCGTTGTCGCCCGCCTGGCCCTGATCCAGCAGCTTGCGGAACATTTCCACGCCGGTCACGGTGGTCTTCTGGGTCGGACGGATACCGACCACTTCGATTTCGTCACCGACCTTGATGATGCCGCGCTCGATACGACCAGTCACCACGGTACCGCGGCCCGAGATCGAGAACACGTCTTCCACCGGCATCAGGAACGGCTTGTCGATCGCACGCTCCGGCTGCGGAATGTAGCTGTCCAGCGCTTCCACCAGCTTGATGATCGCCGGCACGCCAATCTCCGACTGGTCGCCTTCCAGCGCCAGACGGGCCGAGCCGTGGATGATCGGGGTGTCGTCGCCCGGGAACTCGTACTTCGACAGCAGCTCGCGCACTTCCATCTCAACCAGCTCGAGCAGCTCGGCGTCGTCCACCATGTCGGCCTTGTTCAGGAACACGACGATGTACGGCACGCCCACCTGGCGCGACAGCAGGATGTGTTCGCGGGTCTGCGGCATCGGGCCGTCAGCGGCCGAGCACACCAGGATCGCACCGTCCATCTGCGCCGCACCCGTGATCATGTTCTTCACGTAGTCGGCGTGGCCCGGGCAGTCCACGTGGGCGTAGTGGCGGTTCGGCGATTCGTATTCGACGTGCGCGGTCGAGATCGTGATGCCACGGGCCTTCTCTTCCGGCGCCGCATCAATCGCGTCATATGCCTTGAACTCGCCACCAAAACGCTCTGCACCCACCTTCGTCAGCGCGGCCGTCAGCGTCGTCTTGCCGTGGTCCACGTGACCGATCGTGCCGACGTTGACGTGCGGCTTCGTGCGCTCGAATTTACCCTTTGCCATACGCGTTAAACCCCGATGGAGTCAAAAACAAGAAAAGTGGAATGCGATAACCGCAGCGACCAGCGAAATGGTGCTCATGACTGGAATCGAACCAGCGACCTCTTCCTTACCAAGGAAGTGCTCTACCGACTGAGCTACATGAGCACGAAAACATCCAGACCGAGATCAATGGAGCGGGAGACGGGAATCGAACCCGCACCATCAGCTTGGAAGGCTGAGGTTCTACCATTGAACTACTCCCGCCCTACGCGGAACTCGTCTGGTGGAGGGAGGTGGATTCGAACCACCGAAGGCGTAAGCCAGCAGATTTACAGTCTGCCCCCGTTGGCCGCTTGGGTATCCCTCCAACAAAGAACGGCTATTGTGTGGATCAGGCCTCAGCCTGTCAACACCTGAACGCCGAAAACTTGCATGCCACGGCGATGATTTTTGCCTCGCCAGCGCCAACAATCATTCGTCAGCAACAGCCCGCGTATCGATCAGCTGCTCCATCTCCTTGGAGAGATCCATCAGTCGCCGGGCCTGCGCCTGCAACTGGCGCTCATTGTCATCGCGCGGCTCCCAAGCCGGCACCGGTGTCGGCTTGCCGTCGGGACTATCCAGCGCCACGAACACCATCACGCAACTGGTCGCCAGACGGTGCTCGTCCTTGCGCAGATCACGCGCCAGCACATCCACCGCCATATGCATGCTCGAGCGCCCGGTATGGATCAGGCGCGCCCGCACCGTCACCAGATCGCCGATAAGGATCGGTGCGACAAACTGGATTCCGCTGACTGACGCCGTCACGCAGTACGCGCCGCTCCATGCCACCGCACAGGCGTACCCCGCCTGATCGATCCACTTCATCGCCATGCCGCCATGCACCTTGCCGCCGAAATTCACATCGGTGGGCTGGGCGAGGAAACGGAAATTCACTTCGTGTTGCTGGCCTGGCATGCGAACTCCGGCGGGCTGAACCTGCAAAAAGGTGGGTCATTATGCCCGCTTGCGTGACGGCCTCGGTGCGGCATCCAAGTCCAGCACCATTGGCGTGGTCACCATGCCCTTGGGGGAGTGCCCTTCCGGCCCCGCCAGCACAAACCCCAGCCGCAGATACACCGGTACAGCGCAGCGAGAGGCGTTGAGCGTGAAGCGACGAGTGTCAGCACGACGCACCGCGTCCTGCATGGTTCGCTGCCATAGCCTTCGTGCAATGCCCCGCCCCTGGTAGCGGGTGCCAACAAAAAACTGCACCAGATGACTGTCGCCGCGCATGGCCGACACGCCCACCAACACCTCGCCCAGAAAGGCGAGGTGAAAGCGCTGCCCTTCAAGCAGCCTTTGCCTGATCCCTTTAGCACTAAAACGCAGCAACAAAGCGGCGCCTGCCTCAGGCGACTGATCCGGCAGCACCCAGCGCCTTGCCACCCGTCGCACCAGGGCACCGATGGCCCGGGCATCCTCAGGTCGTCCAAGACGCATGCGCAATGCCGATGGGAACATGCGGTATCTCCGTCACTTCAGCAGACGCAGTGTGGCAATGGTCGGAGAAAAGAGAAGCCCCGCCAAGGCGGGGCTTCTCGAGAGCAAGCTGACCCGAAAGATCAGACGTTGAACAGGAAGTGCAGCACGTCACCGTCCTTGACGATGTAGTCCTTGCCTTCCTTGCGCAGGCGGCCCGCAGCCGCCGCACCCGCCTCGCCCTTGTACTGGATGAAGTCGTCATAGCCAACCGTTTCGGCACGGATGAAACCGCGCTCGAAGTCGGTGTGAATCACACCTGCCGCCTGTGGCGCGGTGGAGCCACGCTTGACGGTCCAGGCGCGCACCTCCTTCACGCCCGCAGTGAAGTAGGTCTGCAGATCGAGCAGCTTGTAACCCGCGCGGATCACGCGATTGAGGCCCGGCTCTTCGAGGCCAAGATCCTTGAGGAACTCATCACGGTCGGCATCCTCGAGCTGCGAAAGCTCTTCTTCGATCGCCGCGCAGACCGGCACCACTTCCGCACCCTCGGTGAGCGCACGCTGGCGCACCACGTCGAGATGCGGATTGTTCTCGAAACCGTCCTCTCGCACGTTGGCGATGTACATCAGCGGCTTGAGCGTGAGCAGGAACAGGTCGCGCACCAGCGCCTTTTCCTCTTCGTCCAGACCCAGGCTGCGTGCCGACTTGCCTTCGTTGAGACCGGCGGCCAGCTTCTGCAGCACCGGCTTCTTGGCCTGCGCTTCCTTGTCGTTAGCCTTGGCGGCACGCTCGGCGCGATTCAGCGCCCTCTCCACCGAATCAAGATCAGCCAGCGCCAGCTCGGTGTCGATGGTTTCGATGTCGGCGATCGGATCCACCTTGCCTGCCACATGCACGATGTCGCTGTGCTCGAAGCAACGCACCACGTGGGCAATCGCATCCACTTCACGGATATGCGCAAGGAATTTGTTGCCGAGGCCTTCGCCTTTCGACGCGCCCGCCACCAGACCCGCGATATCGACAAATTCCACCGCCGTCGGCACCACCTTCTGAGGATTGACGATGCCCGACAGCGCCTGCAGACGAGGATCCGGCACCGGCACCACACCCACGTTCGGCTCGATGGTGCAGAACGGGAAGTTGGCGGCAGCAATGCCCGCCTTGGTCAGCGCATTGAACAGAGTGGACTTGCCGACGTTAGGCAAGCCGACGATGCCGCATTTGATGCCCATGGAGTGATCCGTAAAGAGTTGAGCCGGCGATGTCGCCGCCTGAAAAGGGGTAAAGCGTAAAGAGCAAAAGCAGGCGCACTGCGTTTCCTCTTTGCGCTTCGCATCAGCGAAAACGCAACCTTACAGCAAGCACCGCAAGCGACTTCACGCCGCCGGTGTATGCAGCTGTTGCATAGCCTTGTCGAATTGCCCGTCCACAGCCAACGGCAACACATCTAGCGCGCGACCGATACCGTCGACGATGGCGTCCTCGTCCTTGGCGGAAGGACGGCCCAGCACCCATGGCGTAACCCTGTCCTTGTGACCGGGGTGGCCGATGCCGACGCGCAGGCGGTGGAACTTGGCATGACCCAGATGCGCCACGATGTCGCGCAGGCCGTTCTGACCACCATGGCCGCCATCGAACTTCAGGCGCACCGTACCGGCGTCCAGATCCAACTCGTCATGCGCCACCAGGCACTCGTCCGGCTCGATCTTGTAGTAGCGCAGCGCCGAAACCACAGCGATGCCGCTCTTGTTCATGAAGGTGGCAGGCTTGAGCAACCATACCGACTCGCCGCCGATACGGACCTTGCAGGTCTCGCCGTGCAGCTTCCCGTCGAAGCCCCAGCGCTCGCCCAGCCCTGCTGCGAGGGCGTCAACAAACCAGAACCCGGCGTTGTGCCGGGTTCTGAGATATTCGGCACCGGGATTACCCAGCCCGACAATGAGGCGTAAACCCGCCATGCTAGGCAAGCAAGCACATCGACAACTCGCGCACCCAGGGCACGCGAGCCGTCATGCGACTTACTTCTTGGCGTCCTTGCTGGCGTCGGCGGCCGGAGCAGCCTCGCCTTCAGCGGCCGGGGCGGCCTCGGCCTCTTCCTTCACCGTGTTGGCGGTGACGACAGCGATGTCGTGGTCCGCGCCCAGGTGCAGCGCCAGGATTTCCACACCGGCCGGCAGCTTGATCTGCGACAGATGGACGATCTCGCCCGGATTCAGGTCGGACAAGTCGACTTCCAGGAATTCCGGCAGGTTCTTCGGCAGGCAGGAGACTTCCACTTCGGTCAGGTTATGCGAGATCACCACGCCCGAGGTCTTGCCGGCGGGGGATTTTTCCTGATTGAGGAAGTGCAGCGGCACATTCACGCGAACTGCTTCGTTCTCGTTGATGCGCAGGAAGTCCATGTGCAGCATCTGCTGCTTGAACGGATGTTTCTGCCAGTCGCGCACCAGCACCTTCTGCACCTTGCCGTCGACGTTCAGGTCGAGGATCGACGAGAAGAACCACTCGTGCTTGGCAGCGAGCAGGATGGTGTTGTGCTCGATCTGGATGCTCTGCGGCGCTTGGCCGGCACCGTAAACGACGGCAGGCACGAAGTCCGCGTGACGCAGGCGGCGGCTCGCACCTTTCCCCTCGTCCGTACGGCTCTGAGCCTTGATTTCATGAGTCTGGGCCATGTTGGCATTACCTACTTCAGTAGTGATCCGCCTCGCGGCGGTTTAGGTGACTCCCCCGCGACCAGGAGAGCCAAGATGAGCGTTAGCCCTTAATCGATATAGAGCGAGCTGACCGATTCGCCGAATGCAATGCGGCGGATCGTTTCCGCCAACAGCTCGGCGACCGAGAGCTGACGGATCTTGGCGCAGGCCTGGGCTTCCGGGCGCAGCGGCAAGGTATTGGTGACCACCAGCTGATCGAGCTGGGAGCCTTCGATATTGCTGATCGCAGCACCCGACAACACCGGATGCACGCAGTACGCCACCACCTTGCGAGCACCGCGCTCCTTCAAAGCCGCAGCTGCCGCGCAAAGCGTGCCAGCGGTATCGACGATGTCGTCGACCAGCACGCAAGTCTTGCCGTCGACGTCACCAATGATATTCATCACCGTGGCCACATTGGCCTTCGGGCGACGCTTGTCGATGATCGCCAAATCCGCATCGTCCAGCCGCTTGGCCAGTGCGCGGGCGCGCACCACACCGCCAACGTCCGGACTCACCACGATCAGGTTGTCCATCGAGTGGTTGCGCCAGATGTCCGCCAGCAACAGCGGCGAGGCATAGACGTTGTCCACCGGAATATCAAAAAAGCCCTGGATCTGGTCCGCGTGCAGATCCACCGTGAGCACCCGATCCACACCGACGGTGCCGATCATCTTGGCCACCATCTTCGCCGTGATCGGCACGCGCGCCGAACGCGGGCGACGATCCTGGCGGGCATAGCCGAAATACGGCATCACTGCAGTCACGCTGGCCGCCGAAGCGCGCTTGAGCGCGTCCACCAGGGTCAGCAGCTCGAACAGATTTTCCGCGCTCGGCGCGCCCGTGGGCTGCAGCACGAACACCTCCTGGCGGCGGACGTTTTCCTCGATCTCGATCTGCGTCTCGCCGTCGCTGAAGCGACCAACCAGCGCCTTGCCGAGCGGCACGCCCAATCGCTGGGCCACGTCCTCGGCGAGAGCACGATGCGCATTGCCGGTAAAGAGCATCGGGCTGGAGGTATCAACGGTCATTGTTATGAACCTTTAGCCATATGGAATGGCTGGGGCGGCAGGATTCGAACCTGCGCATGCGGGAATCAAAATCCCGTGCCTTAACCAGCTTGGCGACGCCCCAGTATTACTTTTTCCCGCTACGCACCCGGGCACTGGCACCCGACTGCCTTACCTCTCGACCCGTGCGCCGCCGCGATGACGCGCCAAAGTCTGCTGCAAGGGCGAAACATTCACACCCATGGCCACTCGGGCCGTGAATGCCGGCGGACATTGCCCGACCACGAGCTCTGCCCGTTCCTGCGACTTGGTCTCCAGGAACACGCAGCCACCGCTGCCGGAGACTCGTCCGCTGCCGTAATCGCGGAGCCAGTCCTGCGCTGCCGCCACCCGCGGGTGACGCGCACGCACAACCGGCTCGAACGCGTTTCCAGCCGTTTCGCCCGAAACAAAGGATGAAATTGTGGCTGGCGGAGCATTTCGTGTCAATTCAGATGCTTGAAAAAGCGCTGCGGTGGGCACGTGTTCGTGGGGATCAAGCACCGCGTACCAACGCCTGGGAAGCGAAATGGGTTCCAACTTCTCGCCCACACCCTCGGCCCAGGCCGAGCGCCCGCGCACGAATACCGGTACGTCGGCACCGAGCTGCCGCCCCAGTTCGGCCAGGGCATCCTCGTCCAATCCGGTAGCCCAGAGCTGGTTCAGCGCCACCAGCACGGTGGCCGCATCCGAACTGCCGCCACCCAGGCCGCCGCCCATCGGGATGCGCTTCTCCAGCTCGATATCCACTCCGGCACCATTGGTGGCGTGAGGCTGCAGCAGCTGCGCTGCGCTGACCATCAGATCGCTTTCTTCCGGCACTCCTGGCACATCGGTCAGGCGCCTGATCTGTCCGTCCCGACGCGGCCGCAAACGAACCTCATCACCCCAATCGAGCAGGCGGAACACAGTCTGCAGCTCGTGATAACCGTCCGGACGGCGCCCGGTAATCCGCAGGAACAGATTCAACTTGGCTGGAGCCGGCCATACCGTCCAATCATCCGCTGCGGGAGGCGCCAGGGGGCGGCTCATGAAGACCCGCAAGTCGTCCGGAAAACCATTCTCCTGATCCCGCTCTCGGGCGAAGGCAAAGACCGGATCGTTTTTGTCGACCTCGACAAAGCCATGCCGGGTATAGAACGGGCCGTTCCAAGGCACATCCGCCAACGTGCCCAGATCCACCCGCCGATAGCCCGCCGCGCGCGCCCAGGCGCAGGCATGCTCGAGCAGATCCGCGCCGATGCCACGCCGCCCCCAGTCGGGCAGCACATCGATCTCGGCCACGCCAATGCTGCTGCCGCCCTCTTCCGTATCCAGCCAGATAAAGCCCACCGGTTCGGCATCGGCGTCGCTGAGCGCCACCCAGACCATGCCGCGCTCGATCGCCTGCAGCAGCAGCTCTGGCGGCATCGATACATGCACATAGAACGGCCAGGCGCGATGGCCGCGGAACAATTCCATGGCGGCACGCTCAATGGCGCACAAAGCCTCGACCTGAGCAGGCACCGCGCGCTCGATGTGATACGTCATGACGATTCCGTTGTGCGGCCAGCGTCCGCAAGGGGCGCAAAGCCTAACCCATGCGCCCCGCGACAGGGTTCAGTTGAAGGTCCAGGATTCGATCGACAGCCGAACCTTGTAGGGCGGCTTCTCAGCAAACACCTTGGTCGGCATAGGTGGCTGGCGACCCGCATCCCACTCGCGGTAGTCCACATCCCAACCATCCTGCTGCAACAGGGAGGGCAAGCGATTCACCCCGAAATTGAGTTCCGCCGGGCCGCTGTCGGCACGGAGCCCCAGCACCCAGGCGCGCAGATCGCGCAACGGCACTTCCCAGCCCAGCGCCTTGTGCATCAGCGATTCGGCATCCGGTCCGCGCAGCGGACCGCCGTCCAACCCTTCCAGCAGCGCCCCATCCGGCCCGCCGCTAAGGCGGAAGCTCTTGCCGATCACCGGCGAGCGCAGGGTGAATTCATAGCGTTCGCCATTCTGGGTCCAGTTGAGCGTGCCGCTGCCACCGTCCTTGCCATCGGACACGCCGAGCTTGCCCTGCAGGCTCCAATGATCGGCACTAGCAAGCGCCCGTTCGCGTGCTTCCTGCTCGCCAAGCAAAGCGGCGTCGCCCTTCATACGGATGGCCGGCGTCGGTACACAGGCGGCGAGCAGCAGCGGCAAGGCGGCTCCGAGGTATCGGAGGCCGCGCTTCTGGGACGTGTGGGTCATGGATTGAGGCGCTTGAGCGTGGTGTGCAGGTTATGGCTTTGCGGATCGATGCGGCGCACTTCGTCGAACACGCGCCGCGCATCCTCCTGCCGCCCCTGCTTCCACAACACCTCACCCAGATGAATGCCAACGTCAGCGTCCTTACGCGTCTGCCAGGCGCTACGCAGGGACTGCTCGGCCTGATCCAGATGCCCTAGCCGGTATTGCAGCCAGCCCCAGGAGTCGGCGATCGCCGGATCGTCCGGCTTGGCGGCACGTGCGGTCTGGATCAGTTTCTCGGCTTCCGACAGGTCGCGATTGGCATCGGCCAGGGTGTAACCCAAGGCGTTGCTGGCATCGACGTCGTCCGGCTTGAGCTGCAGCAGCCGGCGGAAGTCGGCGACGGCCTGATCGGTCTGCCCGGCCTCCGCATAGGCCAGCCCGCGCCCATAGAGCAGCTCGGGATCGTCCGGCACCACTTGCAGCGCCCGACTGAATGACGCTTCCGCCTGCGCATACTTCTGATCCTGCATATACAGCCCTGCGTCCACCTCATAGGCGCGGCGCAATTGGGCCGGCTGATCGAGGTAGTCGGTCTGCATCTGCGACAGCTGCTCATGCGCCTCGGTCGCCTTGCCCTGCTTGTGCAGCAGCACGGCGCTGCGCAGGTCGGCGTCGAAGGCATGCTCGTCGTCATCGGGCACCTGGCTGTACCAATCCAGCGCTTCCTCGCTACGGTCGAGCATCTCGGCGAGCTGGCCGAGCAGGAAAGCGCTGCCGTCCCGCATCTGTTCCGGCGAACGCTGCAGCTGGG
This sequence comes from Dyella sp. OK004, assembly GCF_900114495.1. Lineage (GTDB taxonomy): Bacteria > Pseudomonadota > Gammaproteobacteria > Xanthomonadales > Rhodanobacteraceae > Dyella_D. The sequence continues at coordinate 9,399 of NZ_FOZI01000001.1, forward strand.
CGTAGAGGCGGGTCAGCGCCTTGGTGTCGTTGGCGCGGGCCGCCAGGGCCGCGCGCAGGCTGAAGGTATCGGCATTCTGCGGGCCGCTGTCGAGCAACCTGGATGCGCCGGCATAGTCGCCACCCTGCCCGAGCAAGGTGGCATAGGCCAGCCGCAGGCCGAGGTTCTTGGGCGCGCGGGCAAGGGCCTTCTGGAACAGCACCTGCGCACCGGCACGATCGCCCTGGCTGAATTTCAGGCGCCCGGCCCAGGCATAGGTCTCGGCACTGTTGAAGCGCTTGATCGCCGCGTCGGCGATCTGCTGCGCATACTCGTGGCGGCCGAGCTTGTCGCCCAGCTCGCTCATCGCCAGCCAGGCCTGCGCGTCGGCGGGCAGCCGTTGCGGTGTGGCCAGTGCCTCAAGCAGATGCGCCGCTTGGGCCGGATCGCGACTGCCCAGCAAAGCGCGCCCGAACAAACGCCATGCATCCGGGTCGCCACTGCCAGTGAGCAGCTCGAGCTGGTGCCTGGCCTCGTCCGTATCGCCCCGATCCAGCGCCAATTGCGCACGAGCCATCGCCAGCGAGGACGGCTTGGCACCCAGCGTCTGCCAGCGTGCGATGGCCTGCTCAGCCAGTGCGTTGTCATGCACCGCGATGGCCATACCGGTCGCCTGCTCGGCCACCCGCGGGTCGTTGCTCAACACCATCGCCTTGCCGTAGGCGGCCGAGGCCGTCTTGAGATCGGTGCGCGTCAGCGCCATCTCGCCGGCCAGCAACTGAGCCATCAGGTCGTGCTCAGCGTCCGGCGTGGCCACCACCAGGTGGTCTAGCGGCTGATTGGCAGCCCCCGCCTGGCGGACGGGATGCTGGCCGGGCGCCGTGGCGCAGCCTGTTACCGTCAAAATCAGTAGTCCGCTCGCCGCAAAATGCCGCAGTTGCTTGAACTTGGCCCACCTGCTCAGCACACTATTCTCCGTTCATCCGTCTGTTACAGCGTCGTCACCTTATGGAACGGTCGGTGCGCCGGCCTAGTTTACGCCGCCGGATGCCCGCCGCCCTGACTCTTCTCACACCATGCCGCTGATCGCCCTAGGGCTCAATCACCTCACTGCGCCGGTCCAGTTGCGCGAGCAAGTGGCATTCGATACGGATGCCGCTGGCGCCGCGCTGCATGAGCTGAGCCTGGAGCCCGGCGTGGAAGAGGCGATGATCCTCTCCACCTGCAATCGCACCGAGTTGTACGTGAGTGTCGCAGCCGGTGCCGAAGCGGTGCCGCAGGCATGGTTGAGCCGTCATCATCAGCTGACCCCAGGCAAGCTGGACGAGTTCCTCTATCGCCACGACGAAGACGAAGCCGTGCGTCACATGTTCCGTGTGGCCACCGGGCTGGATTCGATGGTGCTGGGCGAACCGCAGATCCTCGGCCAGGTAAAAGATGCGTATCAGCTGGCGCGCGACGCGCAGTCATTGCGCGCGCCGATGGACCGGCTGCTGCAACACACCTTCGCTGTGGCCAAGCGCGTACGCACCGACACCCGCATCGGCGCACATACTGTGTCGGTCGCCTTTACTGCGGTGCGGCTCGCCGAACAGGTATTCACCGATCTGAAACAGGCTTGCGTGCTGCTGATCGGTGCCGGCGACACCATCGAACTCGCTGCGCGCCATCTCGCCGATAAGCGAGTGCGCCGGCTGATCGTGGCCAACCGCACCATGGAGAACGCGCAGGAACTAGCCAGCCGTCACGGCGGCTACGCCATCTCCCTACACGATCTGCCGCAACATCTCGCGGAAGCCGACATCGTGATTTCCTCCACCGCCGCGCGTCAGCCCGTGGTGACGCGATCGATGGTGGAGAAAGCCATCGGCGCACGCCGGCGCAAACCAATGTTCATGGTCGATATCGCGGTGCCGCGCGATATCGAAGCCGCCGTGGGCGACCTCGACGACGTGTTCCTCTATGGCATCGATGACCTGCGCCAGGTGATCGATAAGAACCGCCGCTCGCGCGAAGCCGCCGCCCGCGAGGCCGACGCCATCATCGACCTGCAGGTCGAACGCTATATGGCCTGGCGCCGAGCACTCACCGTGCGTAACCCGGCAGTGGACATGCGCCAGCACGCCGAGACTTACCGCGACGAAGTGCTGGACAAGGCGCGCGCCATGCTCGCCCGCGGCAAAACGCCGGACGAAGCGCTGGCCTTCCTCGCCAACACACTTACCAACAAGCTGCTGCACCATCCCAGTGCCCGCCTGCGCGAAGCCGCGCTGAGCGGTGACATGGATCTGCTGCACGCGGCGGGACGCCTCTACGGGCTGGACGAGAAGGACACGGATACCGGGGCTTAGCGACGCTCATCGAAGTCTCGCCCGGCGCCGCGCGCGCCGCCGCCCTATCCGCCATCCTGATCCGTCCCATGACCCCATCCTCATTGACCCCGTCGATCCGCCGCAAACTCGAAGCCCTGGCCGAGCGTCACGAAGAAATCGGCCTGCTGCTCGCCCAACCTGATGTGCTCGCCGATGGCGCGCGTTTCCGAGACCTCTCCCGCGAATACGCCCAGCTCGAACCGATCACCGCATCGCTACGCGAACACGATCAGGCCGAACGCGAGCTGGACGAGTCGCGCGCGATGCTGTCCGACCCGGACATGCGCGAACTCGCGGCAGACGACATCCAGCGCCTGGAGGCCCGGCTGACTCAGCTGGATGACGAGCTGCAGATCCTGCTGCTGCCCAAGGACCCGCGCGACGAGGCCAATCTGTTCCTCGAAGTCCGCGCCGGTACCGGCGGCGACGAAGCGGCGATCTTCGCCGGCGACGTGTTTCGCATGTACGTGCGCTACGCCGAGCGCCAGCGCTGGCACGTCGAGATCCTCAGCGAAAACCAGGGCGAGCACGGCGGCTACAAGGAAGTCGTGGCGCGCATCGAGGGCAAGGGAGCGTTCTCCCGGCTGAAGTTCGAATCCGGCGTGCATTGCGTCAAGCGGGTACCCGCCACCGAATCACAGGGCCGTGTACACACATCGACCGCCACCGTGGCCGTACTGCCCGAACTGGACGACATCGAGGACATCGATATCGCCGCATCCGATCTGAAGGTCGACACCTTCCGCGCGTCGGGCGCCGGCGGCCAGCACGTCAACAAGACCGACTCGGCGATCCGCATCACCCACCTGCCCTCTGGCATCGTGGTGGAATGCCAGGACGAACGCAGCCAGCACAAGAACCGCTCCCGCGCCATGAGTCTGCTGAAAGCCCGCCTGCTCGACGAGGCGCAATCCAAGCAGACTGCCGAACAGGCAGAGTCGCGCCGGCTGCAAGTGGGCAGCGGCGGCCGCAGCCAACGCATCCGCACCTATCGCTACAAGGACAACCTGGTCACCGACCACCGGATCGGGCTCGACCTGTACCGCCTGCCGGAGATCATGCAGGGCGATCTGGACGAATTGATCGGCGTGCTCATCCGCGAGCATCAGGCCGACGAGCTCAAATCCCTCGCGGGTTGAGAGCCAGGGACCCTCTGACCTATTCCACGCAGGCGTCACCGTTGTTGTTTGCGCGCAGATGGCCGTTGCGCTGGCGAAGGCAGACTGGATGTCTGTCGAGACAGCGCGGCGGCGAGCTGCGCGCAAACAACAACGGCCCAACCTTTTGTTTTTATATGAATGGGTGATCTCCCGAAGACGCGCTGCGGCCACCGCGCGGCTCGACCTGACGGCCAGTCAGGCGCTTCGCCACGCGGTGGCCGCAGCGCGTCTTCGGGAGATCATGCCGCCTGCGTGGAATAGGTCAGAGGGTCCCCAACGCAGTCCGCAATTGGCAGTGGCGGCCTGCTGGGTTAGCGTGCGCGGATGAAGCCGTCACACCGATCCGAACTCCTCGCCTATCAGCACCAACTGGCCCGCCTGCTAGAGCACGGCGAGGCGCTTGAGGCTGACCAGCTGGCGCTGCGCGCCCGCGCCGATTTTCCACAGGACGCGGAGATCGCCCGTCTGCACGGCCTGGCTCTGCTTCAGCTGACTCGCCACGAGGATGCACGCGAAGCGCTGCTGCAAGCCGACCATCTCGCTCCCGATAGCGTCGAAGTGCAATGCAATCTGGCCAGCCTGCAATTGAGCGAGGGCGACGCCGATGGCGCCATCGAACGCCTGCGCTCCGCGCTGCGACTGCACCCCGGGCACGCGGCCATCCTGCTAATGCTGGGCAATGCACTGATGGCGGCCGCACGCTACGTCCAGGCGCGCGAGTCCTACGCCATGGCGACCCACGGCGCACCTCAGCATGCCGGCCTGCGCCTAAACCTGGCCGCCGCGGAGTTGGAACTCGGCAATCTCGAACAGGCCAGCCAGCACATCGACGAAGCTCTGCAATTGGTTCCGAAGTTCGACAGCGCCTACGCCCTGCGCGCCCGCGTACTGCAGGCGCAAGGCCGTTTGCGCGAAGCCGCCGACGCCTGGCTGCAGGCGGAAAAGCTGGCGCCCGAGCATCCGCACTATCCATTCCATGCCGGCCTGGTGCTGGACGACGCCGGCGACCTCCCACAGGCCGCCGCCGCCTTCGAACGTGCACTGCGACTCGACGCCGCCTCCGGTGCCGCACTGGGCATGCTGGTGTTCGCCAAGCGGCGTCTATGCGACTGGCCCGGACTGGATGAGCTTTGCGCGCAACTGCACCGCGCCGTCGCCGATGGACGCGAAGGCATCACACCGTTCGCCTTTCTCGCTGAAGACGCCAGCGCTACCGAACAGCGCCGCTGCGCCAGCACCTTCGCGGCCGGCATCGAGCAGCACGCCGCACCCTTGCGCAAGGAGCTTTCCCTCACGCATCACCTGCCCAAGGCCGATGCACTGATGCGCGTCGGCTTTGTCTCCAACGGCTTTGGCGAACGCCCTATCGGTCAGCTCACCGTGGCACTACTGGAGCAACTGAGCGACAACCTTTTAGACGTCCATCTGTTCAGCACGGCACCGAACGAAGGCGACCCTATCCGCCGCCGCCTCGACGCGACCACCACCGTGCACGATGTCGCCCACCTCAGCCCGCCCGCGCTCGCGCGACACATCCACCAGGCCGGCATCGAGATCCTGTTCGATCTGCGGAGCTATGGCGGTGGCGCCAACAGCGACCTGTTCGAGTTCCGCCCGGCGCCGGTGCAAGTGAACTGGCTGGCCTATCCCGCTACGTCCGGCGCGTCGTGGACGGACTACCTGCTGACAGACGCCGTCGCCCTGCCCGCCACCTTGCGCGACGCCTTCAGCGAAAAAATAGTGCGCCTGCCACGTTGCGCACTGCCGGCCGACAACACTCGCACCATCGGCGAACCACCATCCCGCGAAGCCTGCGGACTGCCCGCAGAAGGCGTCGTGTTCGCCAGCTTCAACGGCAGCCACAAACTCAATCCAGCCGCGTTTGCGCGCTTCATGTTGATCCTGCAGCAAGTACCAGGCAGCGTGTTGTGGCTGCTCAGCGGCCCGAATGGCGCCGACGACCGGTTGCGCGCCGCCGCAACCGCGCTGGACATCAACCCGCAACGCCTGGTGTTCCTGCCACGCTTGCCGCATGCCGAACATCTGGCACGCCTGACCCATGCCGACCTGTTTCTCGACAGCCTGCCCTGCAATGCGCAGTCCACTGCGGTCGATGCCTTGTGGGCCGGCTGCCCGGTGCTGACCTGGGTCGGCCAGACGCTCGCGGGGCGGCAATGCGCGAGCCTGCTGTTTCACGCTCACCTGCCGGAGCTGGTCACCGAAGATGAGGAATCCTTCATCGCCATGGCTACCCATCTTGGCAACGATCGCGAAGCACTGACGACACTGCGCCAGCACCTCGCCCAACGACGCACGCAGCTGCCATTGTTCGACATGCAAGCCTTCGCCGCGGATTTCCGCCGCGCTGTGCAAGCGATGGGTTCGCGCTACCGCATCGGGCGTCCGCCCATCGACCTGGATCTATAACCAACAACGGGAGTCGTCATGGCCAAGAACGACAAGCGCTATCGCGAGACCATGGAAGAGCTGCAGATCGAGTTGGCCGGCCTGCATCGCTGGCTCAAACGCAGCGGCAAACGGCTGGTGGTGATCTTCGAAGGCCGCGATGCCGCCGGCAAGGGCGGCACCATCAAGGCCATCACCGAGTCGATGGATACGCGCGGCTACCGCATCGCCGCGCTGTCCAAGCCGGATGAGCGCGAAGCCACCGAGTGGTACTTCCAGCGCTACATCGAATACCTGCCCACCGCCGGCGAATTCGTACTGTTCGATCGCAGCTGGTACAACCGCGCCGTGGTGGAACCGGCCATGGGTTTCTGCACCAAGGATCAGTACGAAGCCTTCATGCAGACCGTGCCGACCTTCGAAAAGATGCTCACCGACGACGGCATCATCCTGGTGAAGTACTGGCTGGCGGTGGATCAGGAAGAACAAGAGCAGCGCTTCGCTTCGCGCGCCAAGGATCCGCTCAAACGCTGGAAACTCTCTCCGGTCGATCTCGCTTCTCGCGGCAAATACGCCGAGATCGGACGCCTGCGCGACGTCATGATCGAGCGCACGCACCAACCCGGCGCCCCCTGGTTCGTGGCGGACTTCAACGATCAGAAGCGCGGCCGCATCAATCTGATCCGACATCTGCTCGAACAGATCCCGCGCCATGACGAAACCGTGCCCAAAGTGAAACTGGCACCGCTCAAGGGTAAGCCCAAGCACGAAAAAGTGACGGACAAAGCGCTGTGGGTGCCCAACACTTATTAGGTATTAGGCGATGCTGAAACCCTTCGGCGCGCTGCCCGACCAGGCTTCGCGCCGCACTTCAGTTACCTTGGCCGTCGTCGGCCCACGCCATAGCCAGCGCTCCAGCGCCTCGATGGCGGATTCGCTGCCACAGGCCAGTACTTCCACGCCTCCGTCAGGCAGGTTCTTCGCATAGCCGGACAGACCCAGCGTCAGCGCTTGCTCTCGTGCGCTGGCGCGATAGAACACACCTTGCACTCGTCCGCTGACTAGAAAGCGCGCTGCCGCCATGATGCGCCGCCTTACTTGCTCAATCCGATCGCCTGACCCAGCGACGCCTCGGTCACCGGCCCGATGAAGCGCTTCGCCACCTTGCCGTCCGGCCCGATCAGCCAGGTCGTGGGTAGGCCGCGTGGCTCGTCAAAATCCTTTACCGGCTTGTCCAGTGTTACCTGAGCAACTGGATAACTCACGGGATGCTTGGCCAGAAACGCCTGGATATCGGCCTTGTCGCTGTCTTCGTAAGCCAGGCCGATCGCAGCGACCTTGTCCTTATGCGTGCGGACGAAGTTCGAAATATCGGGCATCTCCTTGATACAAGGCACGCACCAGGTGGCCCAGAAATTCACGATCACAAATTTGCCGCGCTGCTCGGCGAGGTCGTACGGCTTGCCGTCGAGCGTGGAAATTTTGAGCGCGGGCTGCGCCGGCATGGCGGCGTGGACGCTCGCCGCACCTAGCAAGGCAGCGAGGGAGAAAACAAACGAGGGAAGCCACTTCATACAACGATTTCCTTTTCCTCGGGTGCAGGGGACGGCGGATAAGCCTGGTCGAGCTTGGCGCCCAGTGTGCTCTTCAGCGTGTCGGCGGCGTGGCCCAGCAGTTGCAGCAACTCGTCGGGCAGTTGAATGCCCAGCGTCTGCGCTTCCTGCATGGGGTCGAGCGGTAGAGGGTAGCCCGCGTGGCGGTACACGCGCAGCAGATCGGTGGCGTCCAGGCTGCGGCTGAGCAGCCAGCCACCCGACTCGCTGCGCTGGATCAGATCGGCATGCTGCAGATCATCGAAGAACACCGTAATGGAGGCACTGCGCAGATACGGCTCCTGCACCCGCACGGTTGCCACATCCACGCTGACACCTTTGCGCTGCGCCTCCACGAAATGACGCAACACCACCAGCAAACCGAGAAACTCGGAGCCTTCGGGCAGGCAGGCACTCGGCACCTGGTATTCGTACGCGGATACCGACGCCGCCACCGAAGCACCAAGAATTACGATGATCCAGGACAGATAGATCCACAGCAGCAGGATCGGCAACGCGGCCAGTGCCGCACCGTATATCTGCTGATAGGTCTGCGCGTGGTGCACGAATACGGCAAAGCCCCAGCGCGCGATCTCGAACAACACCGCGCCCAGCAGCGCGCCGATCGCACCATCCTTCAGCGACACCTTGCGGTTCGGCACCACGGTGTACAGCAGCCACAAGGTGATGAAGGTCACCACGAAGGGCAGGACACTCAGCAGGCGCGCGCCGAAACCGAGCTGGCCGGCCGCATCCTTCAGCAAGGGCACGGCGGTAACGTAGGAGCTGGCGGCAAGCCCGCCCACCACCAGAATCGGCCCCAGGGTCAGCGCGGCCCAGTACAACAGCAGCCGAGGCCCCCAGCCGCGCGGCTGATGCACGCGCCAGATGCGGTTGAGGCGATCTTCGATGCTGATCATCATCGAGATCGCACTGAACAACATCACGATCACGCTGATGCCGGTGAGCTTGCTCGCGTTGTCGGCAAACGCCAGCAACGCGTTCTTCACCGTATCCGCCGCCGCGGGCACAAAGTTGAAGACGAAATTGATCAGCGTATTGCGCCATTCGGCGAATACCGGAAACGCAGAAAACATCGCCAGCACCGCCACAGTCAGCGGCACCAGCGAGACCAGGGTGGTGTAAGAAAGCGCGCCCGCCGTCTCGAAGCATTTGTCGTCGATAAAGCGCTGCCACATGAAGCGGCTGAAGCTGGTGGTGCGATCGCGGTCGAAACGCCAGTTCATGGCCTTCCCTCTTCGGCTGCTGTCACCCGAAGTGCGCGACGGCAACATGGGCGGAATCGACCGTACACTACCCGATCCGCACTGAATGCCCCAAACCCTCCGAGCAGCGAGCCACGTCGCATGAACCGAGACATCCTGGTCCTCTACTACAGCCGCACCGGCCACACCGCTCAGCTGGCCCGCCTGATCGCGCGTGGCGTGGAGGAAGTGCCCGGCATGCAGGCGCGCCTGCGTCAGGTACCGCCAGTGGCCCCGGTCACCGAAGTCGCGCAGCCGCCCGAACCCGAGGATGGCGCACCTTACGTGACCAAGCAGGACCTCACCGATTGCGCCGGCCTGGCGCTCGGCAGCCCCACGCGCTTCGGCAATATGGCCGCGCCGCTCAAGCATTTTCTTGACACCACTGGCGCCGAATGGGCCAGCGGCGCGCTCGCCGGCAAGCCGGCTGCCGTGTTCACCTCCACCAGCACCATGCACGGCGGACAAGAGTCCACGCTGTTGAGCATGGCCCTGCCATTGCTTCACCACGGCATGTTGCTGGTCGGCGTGCCGTATACCGAGCCCGCACTCACTTCCACGCACAGCGGCGGCACACCCTACGGCGCCAGCCACGTGGCCGGCCCAAAGGGCGACAACCCGATCAGCGAGCATGAACGCGAACTCGCGCGCGCATTGGGCCGCCGCCTCGCCGACGTGGCACGCAAGCTGGGCAACTCGGCATGACCGCAGCGGTTCCCACGCACTATCGTCTCGGCCTCACCGCCTGGGCCGGCCTGCTGCTGTTGCAGCTGGTGTGGCACGGCTGGCTGTTCCCCGCGCAACTGATGCCGGTGTGGCTGGTGTTATTAATCACTGTCGTGCCGCTGCTACTGCCACTGCTGGCGATCCGTGATGTGCGGCGCGCGCTGCTGTGGGTGGGCATCCTCAGCCTGTTCTATTTCTGCCATGGCATTGCCGAAGGCTGGAGTTCCTCCAGCGAACGCTGGCTGGCTCTGGCCGAGATCATCCTCACTTTGCTGCTGATCGGTACGCTGGGCGCCGGGGTGAAACGCAAGCCGAAGCACTGACGCCTATACTCGCCGGGCACAGATGCTCGGGAGCCGTTCCATGGGATTCCTGCAAGACGCGCCGCAACTGGCGCATCCGTATCGCGACGATCGCCTACTCACCGCCCTACTCGATCGCAGCCTGCCGATGGATCGCCGCTCGGCGCTCGACGCCGACCTCGACGCGTTGGGCGACTACGCGCAAATGGCGTGGAAGCGCGCCTGCGCCACCACCCGCCGCAAACCGATACTGACTCAATGGGACGCCTGGGGTCGGCGCGTGGATCGCATCGAGCTGACCACCGCCTGGCAGGAAGGCCCGCAACTCACCACGCGCCACGCCGTGCTCGCCGCCGGCCACGACAATCATCCCTGCGCACGCCTGGAAGAGTTTGCCCGTATCTACCTCTATCACCTCGCCAGCGAGTTCTACACCTGCCCGCTGGCGATGACCGACGGCGCGGCCACCGCGCTGAAGGCCTCTGGCAATCACGCGCTGATCGAACGCGCCCTGCCGCACTTCCTCAGCCGCAACCCCGCTACGTTCTGGCTCAGCGGCCAATGGATGACCGAGACACCCGGCGGCTCCGATGTCGGCAACACCGAAACCATCGCGCGCCGCGACCCCGACGGCCAATGGCGTCTGTACGGCCGCAAGTGGTTCAGCTCGGCCGTCGTCGGCGAAGCCGCCCTGGCGTTGGCGCGCCCCGAAGGCGGCGAACCCGGCACGGCCGCACTGGCCTTGTTCTATGTGGAAACCATGGACGGCAGCCAGCGCAAACCGCAGCTGGTGATCGACCGCCTCAAGGACAAACTGGGTACACACGAACTGCCCACCGCCGAAATCCATCTCGACGGCCTGCCCGCGTGGCCCGTTGGCGAACTCGCGCACGGGGTGCGCCAAGTCGCACCGATGCTCAACGTCACCCGCACCTGGAACGCGATCTGCGCCGTCGCCAGCATGGCCCGCGCCATCCACCTGGCCCGCGATTACGCGCGCCGCCGCCAGGCTTTCGGCAAACCGCTGGCCGATCAACCCCTGCACGCCCACACGCTCGCCGGCATGCAGGCCGAATTCGAAGCCGCCTTCGCCCTGGCCTTTGAAGTCGCCCACCTGCTCGGTCGCGTCGAACACAACGCCGCCACGCCGCAGGAAGCCGCCCTGCTGCGCCTGCTCACGCCGCTGGCCAAACTGTGGACCGGCAAGCTCGCCGTAAAGCTCTGCTCGGAAGCGATGGAGTGCTTCGGCGGCGCCGGCTATATCGAAGACACCGGCCTGCCCCAACTGCTGCGCGACGCCCAGGTCTACGCCATCTGGGAAGGCACCACCAACGTACTCTCCCTCGACAGTCTGCGCGCCCTCACTGGCAAGGCTCCTGCCGCTCTGCGCGAAGCCGTCACCCACTGGCTCGCCGACAACGACGACATGCACGCCGCCAGCACCATCCAGCACGTACTCGACGCCGCCACCCACTGGCTCGACACCCACGGCCAACAACGCGACACCCTGGAAGCCGGCGCCAGAGGCCTATCCATCACCCTCGCCCGCTGTGCCGCCGCAGCTCTACTGGCACGACAGGCCGCCTGGTCCCGACAACGCGGCGACATGCGCCCCGGCGCAGCCCTGCGCCGCTTCATCACCCACGGCCTCGACCGCCTGGTCAGCCCCAACATCACCGACACCACGCTACTTCTGTAGGAGCCTACCCTGTGGGCGAAACGGCCCGGGAGGGCCGCGCTTTAAAGGCTGGCCCTGCTACGCAGGCCTTTCGCCCACAGGGTGTGGCTCCTACACTTAAACTAGCGCTCTCCTTACCCACGGCATTCCGACATGCAGCACCTCACCATCGTCACCACCGGCGGCACCATCGACAAGATCTACTTCGACGACAAGTCGGACTACAAGATCGGCGCGCCGCAGATCGGCGACATCCTCAGCCAGCTCGGTGTCGCGTTCCAGTTCGACGTGATCCCGATCCTGCGCAAGGACAGCCTGCACATGGGCGAGGAAGACCGTGCACTGGTGCGCTCCACCATCGAGGCACAGCCGCACCGCCACGTGCTGGTCACCCACGGCACCGACACCATGGTGGAAACCGCCAAAGAACTAGCCAACATCAAGGGCAAGGTGATCGTGCTCACTGGCGCACTGAACCCGGCGCGCTTCCAGGGCTCGGACGCGGTGTTCAACATCGGCTGCGCCGTGGCCGCCGTGCAGACGCTGCCGGACGGCGTCTACATCACCATGAACGGCCGCGTGTGGGATCCGTCCAAGGTACGCAAGAACCGCGACGCCAATCGCTTCGAAGAAGCCGGCGGCTGACAAGACACGCGCGCTTCGATCTCGATGCGCCGCAGAAACAGGACAGGCCCGGTCGTTGTCGACCGGGCCTGTTTTTTATCAGCAACTATCAGGCGCCGCAGGGACGACGCCTGACGTTATTGCCTTACTGCACGTTCAAGTTGACGTCATCCACCACAAACGAGGTCTGCAGCGAGCTGTCTTCGGTGCCCGTGAACTTGATGGTCACGGTCTGGCCGATATAGGCGCTGAGATCGAACGTACGCAGGGCATAACCCGACGCAGCGTTGAGGTTGGAGTACGTCGCCAGCGTCTTCAGCACGGTGCCGCTGCTGTTGAGCACCTGCACGTTGAGCTTGTCGTACGCGGTGGTGGTGGTCGTCTCCGCCGTGTCGATGTGCAGATAGAACGTCAGCGAGGCCGAGGTCTTGCCCGCCGTAATGGCGACCTGCTGCGACAGCGTGTCGGTGTGCGAGCTGCCGTAGCCATCCAGCCACACGAACCAGCTACCAGCGTGCGCAGTCTGGCCGCTGCAGGTGCTGTTGCTGCATAGCGCACCCGAGCTGATCGACCACGGCGAAGCCGCACCACTCTCGAAGCCGGTGTTGCCCAGCAACTGCGTCGCACCACCACCGCTGCTCACCGTGACCGAAGCGGTCTTGCTGCTGGTCTTGGCACTGACGCCGTCGGTCACCGTCTCGGTCACGCTATAGGTGCCGGCGGCGGCGTAGGCGTGGCTTGGGCTGGTCGCGGTGGAGCTGCTGCCATCGCCGAAGGTCCACGAATGCGACGAGATACTGCCGCCGCTATCGGTAGAGCTGTCGGTGAAGTTGGCGGTCAGGCCACTAGTGGTGAAGCTAAAGTTCGCCGTCGGCGTACCACCCGTGCCACCGCCGCCCGACACCCAGTTCGCCGCGGCGAAGGTGTTGAGCTTGGCGATATCCAGCGAGCCCCAGCCCGTGGTGTAGTCCCAGCCGGCAGCGGCGTTGTAGCCGTAGCCGTTATAACCGTTGTTGCCCGAGGTCACGTCGTGCAGCAGCTCCGGATGGTTCGGGAAGTCCGCGTACATCTTCGAGGTCGGGAACGGCAGGTTGTTGCTGTTGGCGGACTGGATACGCGACCACACGCCCACGAAGATCGGCGAAGCCAGGCTGGTGCCGCCGATCTGCGCGACGCTGCCCTGGTAGACGATCTGCGCGCCGCTGGACTGCGCGGCGTCGAAGGCCACGTCAGGCAGCACACGCTTGGTCACCGAGGAACCCAGCGCAGTGGTCTGCCAGGCCGGTGCGTTTTCGAACGAGCTGACACCGCCGCCGGTGGCCCACAGACGCTTACGCGTATCGGTGGAGCTGACCTGTGCGAGGCCTTCGTTCCACACCGTCTCGCCGGCCCACACGTTGCCGTTGGTGGTGGACAGCGTGGTGCCACCCACGGCAACGACGTACGGCGAAGTCGCCGGCTCGCTCACCGAGTACGAGCTCAGGTTGGCGGTAACGGTGCCGGACGAGTTGGTCAGCACACCGCCCTGCGACTCGTACACACCTTCGTCGCCGGAGGAGATCGAGAAGGTCTGACCCTGCGCCACCGCCTGCTGGAACACGTTGTCGTCAGCCGCCTGCGTACCTGCATTGTGCGAAGCGGTTTCGTCTTCGCCCAGCGACACGTTGATCACCTTGGCCACGTTGTCGGTCACGGCCTTGTTGTAGGCAGCGGTGATGCCGGCATCGGTGAGGCTGCCGTTGTTGGTGCCATTGGCTGCGGTGTAGAGGATCAGCTTCTGCACGCCGCCCGAGGTACCGACGATGGTCTGCGTATCCAGATCCCATTCGCCGTCGCCGTTGGCGTCATCCCACAGCGCAGCGGTGCCCACCTTGACGGTCTGCACGTTGGTCGTCGGCAGGCCGGCATTGCTGGTGAAGGTGTTGAGATCGCTGATGGTCTGGGTGGTGTCACCCCAAGTGATCACGCCGACCGTAGTGTTGGACGCATTCGGCGTGGTGCCCGCGTCGTAGATCGAAGCGAACTGGGTCGGGTTGTGGCTGGTGATGCTGCCGGTCGCCTGCGTGGTGACGTTGCTGTGCAACTCGCTGGAGGTGTTCGGCTTGATGAAGTGATACATCGTGTGCTTCACGCTCACGTCCTGCAGGCCGAGCACCGCGTTGACGGTATCGCCCAGCGCTGCCGGTACGAGCACTTCGCCGTCGTTGGCGATGCGCTGGCGGCCACGGAACTCGAACTGCTTCATGGTGGTGCGGAAGCCGGCCTGTACGCTGCCGGCGTTACCGTCGGCCTCGACCAGCAGGTTGTTCGGCGCCACCGTAATGTTGGTGAAACCAGCGGAACGCAGATGCGCGATCACCGCCTGCACTTGCTGCTCGGTCGGCGCGTAGTTGGCCTTGAACTGCGCCGGCGTGAGGAACTTGCCGTAATGCGCGCTGCCCGGCGTGGCCAGCTCATGCAGCAACTGCTGCAGCTGGCTCTCGTTGCGCAGCTTCAGGCTCACGGCGACATGCAGCGGCTTGCTCTGTTCCAGCGGCGTCACCAGCGTATCGGCGACGGTCGGGTTGCCACGCATGGTCAGCGTCCAGGCCTGCCCCGCGGCCATGGTGGAAACGCTGGCCGTGCCGGCCGGTGCCGCGGACTTCTGCATCGCCGCGTGCGTATTGGTGTTTACCCATGAATCGGTCGCCGCCTGTGTGGTGCCGGCCAGCATCGCCATCGAGACGGCTAGCGGCAGCAGTGCCTTGCGGTGACCCTTTGCAACTCCCCACTTAGTTTTACGACTGGTCATTCCATAACTCCCAGACATTTTTTTGGGACAAGCGAGCCCTATGCGGCCACGCGGCCCCATGAGAAATACCGTGCGATGCACGGCTCCTGTTTGGTGATTGCCCAACGATCCTTCGAACGTCCGGATCACGACTTCCCCTGGTCAATCCATGACGCAGCCGTGTCTGAACTTGCTTGCATCCGCGACGCCGCTATTGCGCGAAACGCCGCTTCCGGATCATCCGTCAACCTCCCCAGGTGACGGATTCGTTGACGCTAAGTGCAGCGCACAGGCGCGTCAATGAGTTCGAAAGAGGCCAAAAAACGTGTGTCGCGCCGCGATTCTCAAAATCGGAAAGGGCAACTTTTTGCGATGCGGCCCGCGAAATAAATCGTCACCGAAAGTTTCAGCGCCGCCCTGCCGCGATCGAAGGGATACATGCCTGGGCAGCATATCGATATGCCGTTCGCCATTTCTTGCGTTTCAAACAAGGTGGCTGTCCTATGACTTTCGGCATAGATAAACGGATGCTGAAGAAAGGTTTCATCAGCGACCAATGTGACGTTTCGTTGACGTGCCGGAACGTGACAAAGCGCACGCAAGAAGGCCCGGTCGTTGCCGACCGGGCCTTGGTCATTGGATCGATGAGCGGATGCTCGTGGCGGCTTCGCGCCAGCTCGCTTTACAGCATGCCGGTTTCGAGCTTGGCCGCATCCGACATCATCGAATGATTCCACGGCGGATCGAACACCAGATCCACGTCGGCCTCGACCACGGTGGGGATCAGCTCCAGCTTGGTGCGCACATCGTCCACCAGGATGTCACCCATGCCGCAGCCAGGCGCGGTCAGCGTCATCTTCACGTAGACCTTGCGGCTACCCTGGTCGCCGCCTTCGGGCGCCGACTGCTCCAGGCTCACGTCGTAGACCAGACCCAGCTCGACCACATTGATCGGGATCTCGGGGTCGAACACGGTGCGCAGCTGCTGCCACACCAGTTTCTCGACATCCGCGTCGCTGGCGTCATCGGCCAGTTCGATCGGCGGTGGCGGTTCCTTGCCCAGTGCGTCTGCGTCCTTGCCGGCCACGCGGAACAAGTTGCCCTCGACGTACACGGTGAAGCTGCCGCCCAAAGCCTGGGTGATATAGCCGACCTGTCCGGCCGGCAGGGTCACGGTTTCGCCCTGCGGGACCATGACTGCCTCGCAGTCGCGCTCCAGGGTGAAAGGTTCACTGCTAAGACTGAAACCGCTCATGCCGATCCTGCGAGTCACTGTCGAAAGGCACGGCGACCGCCGGGCCAAGCTATCTATTATGCCGGCCCGCGTGGCCGTTCGCTTCCGAAATCAGGCCGTTGAAGGGGGTTCTCAAGGGCATGAGACCGGCTATCCGCACGGCTCGCGTTATGATTGACGCTTTATGCAGGTCGCCTTGGCGACCTGCGCTAACGATATGTCCAGGGGAATCCCGCGTGCCAGCCCAGCTTTCCTGCCCGCGCCTGCCATGAGTGCACGTGCCTTGTTCGCGCTTTTGTTCGCCCTGATCAGCGCCGCCATGCTGGGCATGGCCGCTGGTGCCGTGTGGATGCTGCCCACGCTTTATATGCAGCGCGCGCTGCCCTGGCTCGCCCTGCCCATGGGCTGGCTGCTGGGCCGGGCCATTCGTGGCTGGGTACGCTCCGAACCGCGCGGTGCCGCGACGCTGGCCGCATTGGCTACCGCCATCGCCTCGCTCTACGTCGGCATGCTCACCGCCGCGGCGCGCATCGCCGGCAGCATGGGGCTGGGCCTGGTCGATGCGATCCGCACCGCCGGCACCGGTTTGTTGGTGTCCCTGACCCGGCTCGCGACCACCAACGGCGATCTCGCCTGGTACGCCCTCGGCATCGCTCTCGCCGCCTACGCCGCCTGGTCAGCCAAACCCGCCGCAAAACTGTAGGGGGCGCACCCTGTGCGCTCCTACAGCGTTTCCACGGATCGAGCGTCAGGTATCGAGCGTCTTCAGTTCGGCTACCAGCTGGCCTGCCGCGGCCTGGCCATCGCCATAGAGCATCCGTGCGTTGTCGGCGTAGAACAACGCGTTCTCGATACCCGCAAAGCCAGTGCCCTTGCCGCGCTTGACCACGATCACGTGCTTCGCGGCTGACACATCGAGGATGGGCATGCCGTAGATCGGCGAGGCCGGATCGGTCTTCGCGAGCGGGTTGACCACGTCGTTGGCGCCGATCACCAGCGCCACATCGGTGGCCGGGAACTCGGGATTGATGTCTTCCATATCGGCGATCAGGTCGTAAGGCACGCCGGCCTCCGCCAGCAGCACATTCATATGGCCGGGCATGCGCCCCGCCACCGGGTGAATGGCGAACTTCACCTTCACCCCGCGTGCAATCAGCAGCTGCGCGAACTCCCACACCTTGTGCTGCGCCTGCGCCACTGCCATGCCGTAGCCCGGCACGATCACCACACGTTCCGCATAAGCCATCATCACCGCCGCATCGTTCGCCTCGATCGGCTTCTGGCTGCCACCGATCTCCTGCGCCACCGCGCCCGATGCGCCGAAATTGCCGAACAGCACATTCCCGATCGAGCGATTCATGGCCTTCGCCATCAACTGCGTCAGCAAGGTACCGGCCGCACCCACCACCGTGCCGGCGATGATCATCGCCTCGTTCTGCAGCACGAAGCCCTCGAACGCCACCGCCAGACCGGTGAAGGCGTTGTACAGCGAGATCACCACCGGCATATCCGCGCCGCCGATCGGCAAGGTCATCATCAGGCCGAACAGCAGCGCCAGCACAAAGAACGCCGCGATCAAGCTCAGGCTCAGCTGCCCGCAGACCAGCGCCACGCCGATGGCCACCGCCGCCGCTAGCACCAGCATGTTGATCACTCGCTGGCCGGGAAACACGAAGCGCCGGTCCAGCCAGCCCTGCAATTTGGCAAAGGCAATCAACGAGCCGGAAAAACTCACGGCGCCGATCAAGGCACCCAGCACCGCCAGCGCCAATTGCGCCGTGCCCGGCGCGGCCCCGTCGGCCGTGAACTTGCCGCCATCTAGCAAGGTGATGCTGCTGTTGGCGTAACCGATCAGCTCGGCCGCACCGATCGCCGCCGCCGCGCCGCCGCCCATGCCGTTGTACAGCGCCACCATCTGCGGCATCGCCGTCATCGCCACCCGGCGGCCGGACCACCATGCGGCCGACACGCCGATCAACACCGCCACCAGGATCAGTGCGCGGTTATGGATATCCGGCAGCGCAAACGTCGCCAGCACCGCCAGCAACATGCCCACGCCCGCCCACACGATGCCGCCCCGCGCGGTACGCGGTGAGCTCATGCGCTTCAGACCAAGGATAAAAAGCAGTGCGGCGAGGAAATAACAGGCTTTGATCAAGGTCGGCAGCCAGGCCATCACTTGGCCTCCTTGCCGCCGGCAGGCTTGCTGGACTTGAACATCTCCAGCATCCGCTCGGTCACCACGTAGCCACCGGCGGCATTGCCCGCCCCCAGCAGCACGCCCAGAAAGCCAATCGCAATTTCAAACGATGTTTCCGCATGCCCTAGCGCAACCATGGCGCCTACCAGCACAATGCCGTGCACGAAATTAGAGCCCGACATCAACGGTGTGTGCAGGATCACCGGCACTCTTGCGATGATCTCGTAGCCGGTAAACGCGGCCAGCATAAAGATGTAAAGCGCCAGGAACCCGTCGATCATGACCCCTCCCTGCCAACCCGTTGTTGTTGGAGCATCATACGGTTGCAGGTCAACCCGTGCGAGCCTGCCGCGTTGATGCGGAGAGCCGACCCGATGGAGTCTCCGGATGCCCGATCCGACGAACCGGACGACCGCGCCATGAACAGCGTCGTCTCTACACTCGAAACGGAACTGCTGGTCGAAGACACCCGCGCGGTACCCGCCTCGCTGGATGCCTTCCTGGCCCAGGTAGAACGCCGCGCATTTCGCCTGGCCGAAATGAATCTTGGCCACCGCGAAGACGCGATGGACGCCGTGCAGGACGCCATGCTGCGCCTGGTGCGCAACTACCGCGACAAACCCGCGCAGGAATGGACGCCGCTGTTCTGGGGCATCCTGCGCCGCCGCATCGTCGATCTGCAGCGTCGCCGCAAGGTGCGCTCGATCGTGGTGGGCTGGCTCGGTGGTGGCCGCGACGATGACGGCGACGAACTCCCGGCCTGGGAGCCCGCCGACACCGCACCAGGCCCGCTGGACCGTCTGCAAGATTCACAGTCGTACGCCGACATGGCCGTCGCCGTGAAGAAACTGCCGCAACGCCAGCGCGAGGCTTTCATGCTGCGCGTGCTGGAAGGCCTGGATGTAGCCGAAACCGCCCAGGCCATGGGCTGTTCGGAAGGAAGCGTGAAAACCCATCTGTCGCGCGCCATGCACAACCTGCGCGACCAATTGGAGGAATGGCGATGAATGCGCCCGACAACAACAATCTGGAACGCCGCGCCCGCGCGCTTTACCGCGAAGCCAGCCGGAATGTCGACACGGCTACCGCCGGTCGCCTGCGCGCCGCCCGCCGCGAGGCACTCGCCGCCGCGAACGCGCCTGCACAGCACCGACTTGCCCGCGTGCTGGTGCCCGCCAGCGCCTTCGCCGCGGTCGCTTTCGCGGCACTGATGATGTGGTCGCCGATGCAGCAACGCGCGTCGTCCGCGTCGTCGTCCGCCGTTGCGGCACAGACCGCGGAAGTGGACGGCGACCTGCCGCCCGATCCGACCAGCGCCGACCCCTCCATGGTCCAGAACCTGGACTTCTATGACTGGCTGGCTACCAGCGACAGCCAGGCGAGCCGTTGAACTGTATGCGTTTGATCCGTGTTGCCCTGCCCCTGCTGCTGGCCGCCCTGCTCGGCAGCTTGGCCGTACCGGCGTGGGCACAGGAGATGCCGCCTCCGCCGCCGCCCGGCAATGGTCCGCCACCGCCGCCGCGTTCATGGGAGAAGCTTTCCCCCGCCGAGCGCGACATGCTTGCGCCGCTCAGCAAGGAGTGGAACAGCTATCCGCCGGACAAGCAGTCCCACATGCTGCAACGCGTGCAGCAGTGGAACACGCTGCCGCCGGATCGCCGCGAGGAAATCCGCCAGCGCATCGACCAGTGGCAGAAGATGACGCCCGAGCAGCGCGACCAGGCGCGCGAGAACATGCGCAAGTTCCAGCAGCTCTCGCCGGACCAG
This sequence comes from Dyella sp. OK004, assembly GCF_900114495.1. Classification (GTDB taxonomy): domain Bacteria; phylum Pseudomonadota; class Gammaproteobacteria; order Xanthomonadales; family Rhodanobacteraceae; genus Dyella_D. The sequence goes on from NZ_FOZI01000001.1 coordinate 29,474, forward strand.
CGCAAACAAGTGCACAACGCTTACCAACGCTACCAGTCCCTGCCGCCGGAACAGCGCCAGCAGCTGATGCGCCAGTTCCGCCAGCAGAACGGCATTCCGGCGCATCGCCCGCCACCACCGGGTATGCCACGGCCGATGATGGGGCCACCACCCCATGGCCCCCGCGGTCGCTGATATAAAAAAGCCCCGCATCGCGGGGCTTTCTTTTTGCCAATGGTGGATGAAGCTCAGTTCTTGAAATGCGGCTCGCCACCGTGAGTGACACAACTCTTCGCCACCAGCTCATCATTGAAGTCCGGCTTCAACGCACCGTCCTGCACCAGCAGCTCGACGAAGTTATATACGTTGCGCGCATACATCTCCGACGCATGCAGCGGCGCACCCGCCGGCAGATTCAGCGGCCCGAGAATCACCACGCCGCCGTGCTCCACGCGCTCGCCCGGCCGGGTCAGCTCGCAATTGCCACCACCCTCCGCCGCGAGATCCACAATCAGCGCACCCGGCTTCATCCCTTCCACCATCGCCGACGTCAGGATCTTCGGTGAAGGGCGCCCCGGCACCGCCGCCGTGGTCACGATCACATCCACCGACTTCAAATGATCGGCCAGTGCCTGCTGCTGCGCGGCACGTTCTTCGGCCGACAACTCACGCGCATAACCACCGCTGCCGGCCGCGCTCACGCCTAGGTCGAGAAACTTCGCGCCCAGGGATTCCACCTGCTCGCGCGTTTCCGGGCGAACGTCATAACCCTCGATCTGCGCACCTAACCGGCGCGCCGTGGCAATCGCCTGCAAACCCGCCACACCCGCACCGATCACCAGTACGCGCGAAGGCCGGATCGTACCGGCCGCCGTCGTCAGCATCGGAAAAAACTTCGGCGCCGATTCCGCCGCGATCAACATCGCGCGATAACCCGCCACCGCCGCCTGCGAACTCAACACATCCATCGCCTGCGCGCGCGTTGTACGCGGCAGCAACTCCAACGAGAACGCGGTGAGTTTCGCCTTGCCCATCGCCACCATCCGCGCCGCAGCGCCATAAGGCCGCAACTGCCCCACCACGATAGTGCCTTCACGCAAGCCGCCCCATACAGCATCGTCCGGCGGCAACACGCAAGCCAGCAGATCCGCCTGCGCCTCTACCGCGGCAGCATCGGCAAACTCCGCATCCGCATAACTGCTATCGGGGAACCCCGCCGCCGTGCCAGCGTTGTGCTCCAGCAACACGCGCAGCCCTTTGCCGCGCAGCTTCTTCGCCACCTCGGGCGTAATAGCCACACGCCGCTCGCCAGCGGCGGTTTCTCGCAATGCGGCCACGGTGATCGGCATCGTGCATCCCCAGCGGAAAGGTCCGTGCATCTTAGAGCCAGCAAGACATCGCCGAGTAGCCCCAAGGCCAGCCACTTGCCATCGGTCATGCCGACAGGGTTAGACTGGCCCACCGCCGCATCGGGATAGCGCCACGCGCACCGTTGCCAAGGGGGTCCCACCATGGAGATCCCGATGTCCGTGCAACACGTTACTGATCCCCTGATTGCCCTGGCCCGCCAAGCGCGCGAGCAAGCCTACGCGCCGTATTCCCGCTTCCTGGTCGGCGCCGCCCTGCTCACCCGCGACGGCCGCCACTTCCTCGGCTGCAACGTAGAGAACGCCGCCTACGGACTATGCAACTGCGCCGAACGCACCGCCCTCTTCGCCGCCATCGCCGCCGGCTACAAGCCCGGCGACTTCATACGCATCGCCGTCATCGGCGACACCGAAGGCCCCATCAGCCCCTGCGGTGCGTGCCGACAGGTGATGGCTGAGCTGTGTGATGAGACGATGCCCGTATTGCTCGCCAATCTGCATGGTGTTGTGCAGGAGACCACGGTGGATGCGTTGTTGCCTGGGTCGTTTCGGTTGCCGGTGGTGGCTTGAGGGCCGCCCCATCAACTGTAACTGCGGCCAAATATTTCGCGGCGCTTGGCAAAGCACTACCTAAGAAGCAGCGAACTCGGTAGCCATATATTCAACAAGTAGACGACCATGGAGATGTCGGCGTGTTGATTACCCCTCTTCTGCTCATTGCACTTGCTGCAACCGTTTCACCGCCCGTCACCATCCAGGACGCATCGCAAACTCCCAAGGGATGGGTAGCGATCGATCAACCCAATACCGACACCGGATGGCGATGCGCAAACTATTCGCGGCAAGAATGGGCCGTCGCCGGAGACCTACAGCATGGCATCCAAGTAACTCCCCACAAACAGACTCAACAGATCACGCTTGAGTTGACCGATGGCACTCTCGTCGGCACCAACCATGGGGAGTTTGGAGGTGCGATCCAATGGATAGGACGCAACTCACCATCCCAAGTGATAGCTCCATCGGCGCATCCCGTCGCCATGACGACAAGAGGCAGTGACGTCTTCGTCGCGACCGGTCTGGCGCATATGACGCTCAATACAGGAAACATCATCAAGCTCCACCACACCAAGGATGGTTCCTGGCAGACCTCCAAAGTCATGGATCTTGGCGAAGCTCCGAATGCGGGCGTGCGGATTGACGACAACACCTGGGTACTTCTTACCACCAACGGCGTGACAAAAATCGATCTCGCCAAGCTCACCAAAGAACAGATCTACCGAAACAGCAATTGGTGGAAACTCTACGGAAACTCCATACAGCAACTAGGCAACTCATGGATCATCGGTGCTCGCCGCGCAGTCATACGGCTTACCCCGAACAGCAACAGCTATGCAGAGAAGTGGCTGGTTCCCGATACGTGCAGAAACCTTTCTGGACCAAGCTGCGATTGCAAGGAATAGGGCCCTGACCTAGCGACCTTTCAAACTCACCAAGGCGAGCGAACCCAAGTAGATCGTTCACCTGCACACCCGACTTTCTCGTCAAGCTGCCTTCGCCGCACGCGCCGATTGCTGCGCTTCGCGAATCAACGCATAGACATGGCGCGCATCGCCAATCAGATCAAAAGCAGGCGGCATCCTTCCACTTGTGCCCGGCCAGGGGGTGCCCGCCATCATGGAGAACCCGAAGTTATTCGGGCCAAACGTGATGGTGCCGCTGCGATCGGATCGCTCGCTAAAAGTAATGTCACTCAAAGTGGTCAATGGCAAGCTCTTTACCTGCCTAGTGAACAACCCACTCAAGATGATGATGCGCTGGTCAGTGACGCCGTAATACGTACGACGACGCAGATAGGCATCAGCAAAGAAGCGGCCCACGATCATGTACAAACCGATCAACACGAAAGGAATGCCCCACAGCATCATGAAGACGGGCGCGTCCTTGGCCGAACTCACCGAATACTCCCAAAAGAACGCAAAGCCGGCCCACATCAAACTGAAAGGCACCGCCAAAAAATCGCTGGTACGAAAGCACACACCTTGCTTGGGCATATCGCTCCACAGCAATCGCTCCTCACGCCCAAGCTCGGGCCTGAGCATCTGCTCTGTCGAAAACGTCACGTTCTCCCCCTTTCCCCTGACAGCTGCCATGGTGGCAACCGATGCAAGCGACACGCCTCACCCCAATGGGGCGTTCCCTTTCTGGCAGATCCTACCCGTTAGCAGAAAGGGCGGCCAGCGCGAACGACAGGTGGGTCAGGACGGACCCGCGTCATGGAGAAACGGATGAAAGCTTGGCCATCGGTTTCCAGCGTAGTGAAAGTTTGGGCCGCCATGACGTTCCTGGCATCTGTAGCCTTTGTACTGGTGCTTCACTCCCGACCACCAGACGAAGAGGCCATGTTCAACGATCTGGCTGGACAGATCGCTCTAACGATCGTTGATGTCGTAGCGCCCGCTTTCATCGGGCTTCTGTTTTTTCTTCTGCTCGGCGCGCTGATCAAGCGTCACGTGCTGAGTCGCCACGCAAAGCGGCAACCTCACTGACAAACAACGCCGTATCGCGCTACAGAAAACCCTGACAGACGCACTCCGAATGATTTGCTACGTTCGGCCAGTCGCCAACGCCGTCTCTCTAAGGGCTACGTCGGCGACCATTGCAGCAATGCAGTGAGAGCGCGGGCCGCGTGAGCGGTAACTCACACGACCCGCTAACCAAACCAACTTGATAGGAGTTGATTGTGGCTAAGCCCGATCATACGGCACCCGCTCGCCTGTCGGACCCCCTCGGAGACAAACCTTCTATCCCCTGCGGCCGCTCGCGCGCTCTTTCAGGCGCGGATAGAGAGGCGCGCAAGCGTCGCTCCATCAAACTCACCGGCATTGCTATAGCCGTAGATGCGGTGGCATGTGTGCTTGCTCGCAGCGATGCGCTTGAGGGCGCGCAAGCCAACGCCATGTCGATGGATGCGGCACATGATCCGCTGACATTGGAGTGCAGGGGCGGCTTACTCGTTGCGGTTCACTTTCTCAATCAGTACGCGAAGAAAGTGAAGCAAGGGAAAGTGGCAGGCGATTAGAGCCCTGTGATCACCCGCGGCACATCGCGTTATGAGCACGGTGTGTCGCATCTGGTTGAAGCCGATGTTGGAAGCGGACATTGGACTACCCCGGAGATGACGGCATGGCTAAGAAGCCTACGGGAACTATCGGTATCAATAGGGTCGACATTCACCTAGACGGAGACGCAATCCATACCTTCGTGAAGCTCGACTTCCCGCCTGAAAAGGACGCCATAGAAATGTTAATAGCTCAGGACTTCGTCACTTCGATGAACGCCAAGGTGGCACCGACAGGGATGCTGTGGTTCATGTCCGAGCCCACGCAAAATACCGAGAACGACTTTGACTTCACGATCACCTTGCCCAACGGAAATACGGCATGGCTTGAGCTCATAGAAATCGCACCTCTGGAGCTTTTCGGTGGCTTTGACCATGTTCCAGCTGACTTCAAGCCCTACGATCTCGCCAAGATCATCACCGCCAAAATCATGAAAAAGGCAGTGCACTATTCGGGCAAGTTGGGCAAGGAGCTCTACCTTCCTACCTACATCACGCACTGGGGTTTCATCCCCAGCACAAGCCTAATCAACCTGGTCTGCTATTTCCTCATCCAGGAAAACCACCCCTTCGACGGCGTGTATTTGTACGCGCCTTTTCAACCGGGAGCAGGGGAAGGAAATGTTTTGGCACCCATCGATCCAAAGTTTCTCGCTGGATTTAACCCGGAGCAGTTCAAGGACAACCGCGTCTATAACATGGACCCAACCAAGGTGACGCTGATCAAGGGGCAACCATCGGAGTGATGGCTGCGTGTTCTAACGACGAGCGTTCCGTCTGAACTCAAGCTCTTCGCGATAGTCCGCTTCCACCTTTGCGCGAATCTCCTTCGTGAAGCCAACCCGCTCGAATATGGGTTCCAGCAAGGCTTCTAGCATGCGATCGGTTTCGTGAAAGAAGCGCCGGTCGTTTTCCAGTCGCTCGATGACTTGTTCGATCTGGTCGAGGTCAATGGCCTCTGCCGTTTCTCTGAAAAAGTGATGAGCAAGAAAACGGCGGCGTCTGTTTGCCTCATCGAGCCTTGCTCCCAGATCTTCCGGGATCTCGGCGAACTTCTGGAGACGTTTTGATAGTTCACGCAAGGTCTCGCTAAACCGGCTGTCGTAGTAGCGATCGAACTCTTCAGGCGTCCATCGGCCACGCGCTTTCTCGAAGAGATCGAACCAAACCAACGCGTTCACGATGCCATGCTCGAGTAGCTGGACGAAATACATGGCCAAGCCATACCGCACGCAGATCCGTTTGAACGGAGGATCCGAAGAATCGCCGCAGTCATCGTCGACAGCGGTCATGCTTACTCCATCGTCGGAGCCAGTTCTCGCCAGGTGAACGCGCATCACCAAAGAAAAGCCCCGCTATGAGCGGGGCTTTTTCGGACCAAGCATGGTGTTCAACCGCAGACCTTCATCAGTCGACCCGCAGGGACGCGCTTGATCACGGCTTCCTGACGCTTGGTCGCCTTGACCAAGACCTCGCGATAAACCTTGTTCTTTTCGGCAGAGGACGCGTTACGGATAAATTCCGACATCGCGCTTCGCTCAACCTTCTTGGTGGAGAAGATGCCCATTAGCCACCCGCGTACTTCATGGTTGATATGGCGAGCCTCAAGCGATCTTCATCGTACGCTTCAGGTGCGTAGTGATCAATGTTCTGCACATTCGCTTGATAGGCCCGATTTGACCCGTCGTTGTTCTTGAGCAACAGGTCTACCTTGATATCGGCCCCGTACTTCGCCTTTAAAGCGTTAACGACCCGTCGAGACTCAAAATATTGGCCTACAAAGGTTTCGAGGTCAATGCGACGCCCTTCCATCTCTTCGCGGGCACAGACAAACTGCCATGCTTGGCAGGGGTCCTGGTAGACATATAAAACCTGAACGGCCCGCTTATGTTTGAGCGACCGGTCGATGTTGTAACAAGCCTTGGGCTCGTTGGTGAGCGTTCCATCGAGCAGGAAGCTCTGGTCGTGGTCGAAAACTAGATCGAGCATCTTGTCCACGACGATGGAGACTGCCCCTTGGAAGAGATGGGCGTTACCGCCGGCGTACATGGGGAACTCAGACCGGAGCTCGTCCGGATCGATCCGGATGGTGGGGCCGACCGCGTCGATGAGCTCAATCGACGCCTCCGTCTTGCCGGCACCGGGCGAGCCGGCCATGAAGATCGAGACGGGGTCCTTCTCCGGCGGGTACCGGTCTTTGGCACACAGTCGCCGCGCAATCGCCTTTTTGTTCGCCTTTGCGAACGCGATGGCGGCTTCCTTGATGTCCTCGTCAGTCATGCGCATTGTCCCTTTGCGCGCATCGTACCAACGCGCCATGCCATCGCGTCCAGGTGTCCCACGATATCGCCAGGGTACCTTGTCCGCTTCGGGGCGAAAGCAGACATTCCAAAAATACGAACCACGCCTACCGCCCCCTACGTAACAGCTCCCCCAATGCCTGATTGAAAGTCACCGCATCATCCACAAACACCGCATGCCCCGCCCCAGGCACCACCACCAGCTTCGCCCCACGAATCCCCGCCGCCATCTCCTTCTGCACATCCAGCAACGGCGATTCGCCTGAGGCGATCACCAGCGTCGGCTTATCGATCTTCTGTAAGGCGGGCCGACGATCCGCGCCGAAGATATCCGCCACCAGCATGGTGGTACCGATAGAAGGCGGCGTGTGCTGCGCTGATGCGATCACTGCGCCAATGTCCAACTCGGGATGCTCGCGCTTGAAGATGGAGCGCACCATGCGCTCGGCATACTCCGCGGGGTGCGCGGCATACACGCCCAGACCAGTGATGATCTGGCGACTGAATTCTTTGTGCAGGTCCAGTTCCGCCGGCCCGGCCGACACCGGCGAATCGACGAATGCCACACCCGCCAGATCCGCGGTGCCGAATTGCTGGATATATGCCACCACATCCTGCGCACCTTGCGACCAGCCCACGATCACGAAGCGTTTCACCTGCAGTTGCGCGAGCAGTTCGTGCAGATCCTGCGCGCGTCGCTCTGGCGTGTTGCCGGTCTGCATCAGCGAGGAGCCGCCTTGCGAGCGCGAATCCACGGCGATCACACGCCGTGACGGCGAGAAGGTTTCCAGCTGCCCATGCCATAGCGTCGCCGTGAGTGTCCACCCGGGAATGAGCACCAGGGCGGGCTCGGTGTCGCGCGTACCGGCCTGCAGGTAGTGGATATGCGCACCGTCGCTGGTGACGAACTCACCATCGCGGATGGTCGCTGCGCTGGCTTCGACCGCTGGCACCGACAAAAGCATAGCGGCCAGCGCCATGCTGATACCTGCAACAAACCGCTGGAACACGCCCATCGCCGTCTCCTGCCCAGGATATGGGCGGCGATTGTAGGCCCCGCCTCATCCGGCCGCCCCCTTCCGCATCTCACTGGGGCCGCATAGCCCCTGGTAGTACGATGTCTTCTTTTTCGCCCGCCCCTTCTATGTCGAACGCACTTTCCCTGTTGCAACAACGCCGCTCAGTCCCCTCGCGCCAGCTGGGCGAACCGGCGCCGGACGAGGCCACGCTGCATGCCCTGCTTGAAGCCGCCATCCGCGTACCGGACCATGGCAAGCTGGTGCCGTACCGGCTGATCCTGCTGCGCGGCGACGCCAAGTTGCGCTTCGGCGAACGTCTGGCCGCAATGGCGATCGAGCGCAACCCCGACCTGCCCGAATCCAACTGCGAGAAAGACCGCTTGCGCTACACCTTCGCGCCACTGGTGGTAGCCGTGGTCGCGCGTATCGACGGCAACAGCAAGGTGCCGGCGATCGAACAGAACCTCTCCGCCGGCTGCGTCGCCTACAACCTGCTGCTCGGCGCGTATGCGCAGGGCTTTGGCGCCAACTGGCTCACCGGCTGGGCCGCCTACGACCGCGAAGTCGGCGGCATGCTCGGCCTGGCCGAGAACGAACACGTCACCGGCTTCGTGCACATCGGCACGCCGCAGATCGACGTGCCCGACCGCGACCGCCCCGTGCTCGCCGACCTGCTGTCCACATGGACGCCATGAGCGCCGCGCTTCCGGCCGTCCATTTGGTCGACGGCAGCCTGTATGTGTTCCGCGCATGGCACTCCATGCCGAACGAATTCACCGACGTCGACGGCCACCCCGTCAACGCCGTGCACGGCTTCACCCGCTTTCTATGTGAACTGCTGGAGCGCGTGAAGCCGCCGCACATTGCCGTGGCCTTCGACGCTTCGCTCACCACTTCCTTCCGTAACGCCATCTACCCGGCCTACAAAGCCAATCGCGAACTGCCACCACCGGATCTGGAACACCAGTTCGTGCTGTGCCGCGAAGTCGCCGAGGCCTTGGGCATCGTGGTGCTGATCGACCACAGCTACGAAGCGGACGACCTCATCGGCAGCTCGCTATGGAGCCTGCGCGGCCATGGCTTCCGCAGCGTGATCGTCTCCGCCGACAAAGACTTCGGCCAGCTGCTCGGCGAACACGACGAGCAATGGGACTACGCCCGCGGCCTGCGCTGGGGCCCCGCCGGCGTCCATGAAAAACTCGGCGTGCATCCCCACCAAGTCGCCGACTACCTCGCCCTCTGCGGCGACGCCGTCGACAACATCCCCGGCGTCCCCGGCATCGGCGCCAAAACCGCCGCCGCCCTCCTCAGCCACTTCGGCAGCCTCGACATCCTGCTAGAGCGCATCGAAGAAATCCCCTTCCTCCGCATCCGTGGCGCCGCCAGCTGCGCACAGAAACTGCGTGAGCATGGGCAATCTGCACTGCTCTACCGCCGACTCACACGCATCGCCCTCGATGCACCCGTTTCTGAAAGTGCCGATGCACTGGTGCGCATGAGTGGTGATGCTGCTCGCGTGGAAGCGCTGTGCGAGCGGTTGCGCTTTGGGCCGCTGACGCGGCAGCGATTGAAGGCGTTGATTCAAGGCTGATAGTTCGCGTGGGCGCGGTGATTTGAAAATCCACACCGTAGAGACGCGATCCCGAGCACCCACACCCCTCCCCGACCCTCCCCTGCAAGCAGGGGAGGGAGCAAGAGCATGGCGTAGCGGTGAGGCCGGACGATAAGGTCCAAAAGAAAAACCATCCCGACGCCTGACACTGGAAATGGCGCAGCTACAAAGCACACCGCCTGCTCTTCAGGCCATTTCTCTTTGGTTACTTTCTCTTTGGGCCAGCAAAGAGAAAGTAACCCGGACCGCGGCAGCGGTTCGGAAGCCCGCCGCAGGCGAGCCAGGGCACGCAGACGCCACAACCAGGCGATAACGCCACTGGATGACCAGCTTCGCTGTTGAAAAGCGCCTCCGGCCTACGCCGGAATGACGAAGTAGGAAGGGATATCGCAGGCCCCGCATCCTCGCTCCCAGAGGAAGGGAGAGAGCAAAGCCAACGTGGCAGAATCCCCACCATGCAAGGCGTCCCCCACCACTTCCCCCACCCCAAAGACGCAGCCGAATTCCGCCACCCGGCCCACCGCCCCGGCGTGGAGCTCTACCGCGCCCACATCATCCGCCACGCCTTCGACCCCCACACCCACGACGGCTTCGGCCTCGGCGCCATCGAATCCGGTGTCGAACGCTTCCGCTACCGCGGCGCCGACCACCTCGCGCCACCCGACTCAGTGGTGATGATGAACCCCGACGAGCTGCACACCGGCCGCGCGGAAACTGAAGGCGGCTGGCACTACCGCATGGTCTACATCGAGCAAGCCACGGTGGCAGCCATCACCGGCGAGCCCGGCTGGAGTTTCGGCGACGCCGTACGCGAAGACTTGCCGAGCGCCCGACGCATCACCAACGTGCTCGACGCGCTATGGCAGACCACCGAACCGCTCGCCTTCGACAGCCTGCTGCTCAACCTGCTCAACGAATTCCGCCACCACGCGCGCGTGCCACGCGCCGCGCCAGCGGAACCCTCGGTACGTTTCGCGCCGGTGATCGAGTACCTGCGTGCGCATCTCGCGGATCGCCTCACGCTGGAAGAACTCGCCACCATCGCCGGCCTCAGCCCCTTCCACTTCCTGCGCCAGTTCCAGGCCCAGCATCACGCCACGCCGCAGCAGATGTTGATGGCGTTCCGCCTGTCGGAAGCAAAGCGCCTGCTGACCAAGGGCGAAGCCCCCGCGCAAGTCGCCGCCGCCACCGGCCTCACCGACCAGGCCCACCTCACCCGTGCCTTCGCCCGCCGCTACGGCGTAACCCCCGCCCGCTATCAACGCCAGGTAACGAGCCTGTAGGAGCGCACCCCCGGATCGAGTCCGGGGGTGCGCTCCTACCCGTCCGTCCAATGCCACCGCAATTTGGTACAAGACTGGGAGCGCGCCATCGACGACGCTTGCTGCCATGTGGACTGGAACCCTCTACGCACTCATCGCCGGCCTCATGTGGGGCCTGGTCTTCATCGGCCCATTGCTGATTCCGGAATACCCGGCCGCGCTGCAATCGGTCGGCCGCTATCTCGCTTTCGGGTTGATCGCGCTGCCACTGGCCTGGCTGGATCGCGCCGCGCTGCGCCGCCTGAGCCGTAGCGACTGGTTCGAAGCGATCAAGCTCGTCGCCGTCGGCAACCTGCTCTATTACTTGTGCCTGGCCAGCGCCATCCAGCGCGCGGGTGGCCCTTTGCCAACGATGATCATCGGCACCTTGCCGGTGGTCATCGCGATCAGCGCGAATCTACGCAACGCCAGCCGCGACGGCCGCCTGCCCTGGCTGCGCCTTACACCTTCGCTGCTGCTGATCGCTGCTGGCATTGCCTGCGTGAACCAGGCTGAGCTCGCCGCGCTGCACAACGACGCGCACGCCGATCTCACCCGCTATGCCTATGGCGCCCTGCTAGCCTTCGGCGCGGTGGCGTGCTGGACGTGGTATCCGCTGCGCAACGCCGACTGGCTGCGCAATCATCCAGGCCGCAGTCCGCGCACCTGGGCCACTGCGCAAGGCGTGGCCACGCTGCCACTCGCACTGATCGGCTATGTCGTGCTGTGGCTGATCATGGGTTTCAGCAGCAACCCGTTCCCGATGCCGTTCGGCCCGCGCCCCGCGGTCTTCATCGGCTTGATGGTGGCTATCGGCCTGTTCGCCTCCTGGCTCGGCACGCTGTGCTGGAACGAAGCCAGCCAACGCCTGCCTACCGCACTGGCCGGTCAACTGATCGTGTTCGAAACCCTCGCCGCGCTCAGCTACGCCTTCATCCTGCGCGGCCATCCACCCGGCGCGCAGACTCTGCTCGGCATCGCCCTGCTGGTGGCCGGCGTGATGTGGGCGGTGCGGGTGAAACCGGAGCCGGTCGAGCTGAACGTGTAGCGGTTGTAGGCGTCATAGCGGCGCGGCACCATGCGTGATCTCTTTATCGATGCCGGATCTCTCATGAGCACATCAGCCCATCGCATCCCCGCCGACGCCAGCGCCCCAGTCGAAACCCTCTACGAAGGCCGGTGGCTCAGCCTGCGCAAGCGCGGCCGCTGGGAATACGCCGAGCGCAACAACCCCGGCGGCGCGGTGATCATCCTGGCGGTGACGCCGGAGGACAACGTGCTGTTCGTCGAGCAGTACCGCGTGTCGATCCTGCAAAACACCATCGAGATGCCCGCCGGCCTGGTCGGCGACGAACACGGCCACCACGACGAAAGCGCCCTGCTCGCTGCGCAGCGCGAATTGGAAGAAGAAACCGGCTACCGCTGCCAGCGCGTGGAGTTTGTGCACGAAGGCCCATCGTCCTCCGGCATGAGCACCGAAATGATCGCCTTCGTGCGTGCATGGGATCTGGAGAAAGTCGGCCCCGGTGGCGGCGACGAGCACGAGAACATCGTGGTGCATGAAGTGCCGCGCAAAGAAGCTGGTGCCTGGTTGTTCGCAAAGGCGGCAGAAGGCTACTCGATCGATCCGAAGCTGTTCGCCGGCCTGTGGTTTATCGAACACACCGACAGCCTCAAAGCATCGCGATGACCTAACTCCCTCCCCTGCTCCCAGGGGAGGGTTGGGGAGGGGTGAGTACTTGAGACAGTGTTTGGGGGAGGTTTTCTCAAGGGGTTACCCCCTCCCATCCTCCCCCTGCCCCACGGGATTAGCTTTGCGTCGCAGGCAGGGGGGAGGAGCAGCTTGCTAAAGATTTCCCCCGCGCGGCCGATCCATTGAATCGTCGTCCTTTACACGATTCCCACTATTGGATCACCGCCCATGAAGACCCTGTTCGCCGCCCTGCTCCTGCTCGCCCCCGTCGCCTCCCACGCCGCCTGCTCGCCCACCGATTTCGCCATCAAGGACTTCAAGTTCAAGTCCACCGGCACCGGCACCGGCCTGCGCCTCAGCCTCAGCGGCCAGTTGGTCAACCACTGCACCGAAGCCGCCGCCGCCCAGGTTCGCATCGAAGCCAAAGACTCCGGCGGCAAAGTGCTGCAGAGCAAGCAGGGCTGGCCCGCCGGCACCACCAACATTGCGCCCGGCCAGTCCGTCGACTTCGACCTCGGCCGCCTGTTCCGCTACGAATCCGATATGCAGGACTACACCGTCAGCGTCTCCGACGTCCGCGCCTGGTAAGCCTTACCGAAACTGCAAGTTTTTCGGCCCCGAAAGGGGCCGTTTTTTTGTCTGCCAGTTAGAGATAGAACGCGACAGCAAACCCATCACGTAGCAACGCCATCGCGAGCACCCACCCCTCACCCCAACCCTCTTCCCCGAGGGGAGAGGGAGCTGCTCTTTCTTTTCTTTGCAGGGCGATGCGAAGCGAGCCGTGCACGGGTCCCCTGTGGAGCGGTGAGGGTTGGACGATCAGGCCCGCAGGGGAACCGGCATGGATGCCGGTTCCTTTTCGACAGGACATGAATGTCCTGTCGAAAAGCCCGGCCAACCCTCACGGACCCGCAGGCGAAGCCGGAGGGCGCGTAAGAGGGGTGCCTTTTCTTTTGGTTACTTTTCTTTACTCCGGGCATCCATGCCCTCCGCCCTTCGGGCCAGCTGCGCTGTTCGCAGCCGCTCCTGCGGCTGCGTGGGCAAACAAAGAAAAGTGACTCGGACCGCGGCAGCGGTACGAAAGCCCGCGGCAGGCGGACCAGAGCACGCAGACGCGACGACCAAGCGATAACGCCACTGGATCCCTGCCTGCGCAGGGATGACGAGTAGAGAGAGATATCTCACTCTCTCAGCAGCAACCCTCAATGCAACACAAACAACCGATCAAACCCCGCCACCCGCAACGTCCCCCGCAACTCAACCCCCGCATTCACAATGCGAATCTCCGCCCGCTCCCCACCCGCATGCTCACGCAACAACAACAACATCCCCAGCGCCGAGCTATCCATGCTGCTCACTTCGCCCAGGTCAATCACATAACTGCGCGCCGCACGGGCACTAAGGCAGGCATCGTGAAAATCCCGATGCACAGTGAAGTCAAAGCGCTCACCCAGTTGCAGGGTCAGGCAATCTTGTTCGGTGTCGTGATGAATGGTCAGGCTCATGGCCGCGTTCCCCAGATAAAACTCAGAACAACTCGATCTCGCCCGCGTCCATCGAATTCTGCAGTGCCGGCCCGCGCGAGCGCAGCCGCGCTTTCTCGCGCTGCATCGCCAGGCGGGCACGCACACGCTGCGCATGCTCAGCCAGTGCCGAAGCTTCCACATTCGTGCAAGCCAGTTCTTCGATATCGCGTGTGCATTCGGCAGTGACTTCCTGCAGTTCGACCAGACGCGTACGAGTCTGATTGATCAACTGACTGAGGATGTCTTCGAACTGCAGCGAGCGGATGGTGGTGGATACGTCGCTGCCCAGGCCGCGGTTGATCTCAACCACCTGGTCGGCCACCGCACTGGTACGCGCATCGCTCTCGGTGACGTGAGCCATCATCGCGTCGATGCCACCCTTGGTGGACAGCGCCACGTTCAAGTCCTGCGAGGCCATCGCGCCGACCAGTCCGCGCAGCTGTTCCATCGCGGTGCGTGCACGCTCGACGTGGCTGCCGATCTGTTCGTTGAACTGGTTGGAATGGCTGGCCAGGTTACGGATCTCGCCAGCCACCACCGCAAAGCCACGCCCTGCCTCCCCCGCACGCGCCGCCTCGATCGAGGCATTCAGCGCCAGCAGGTTGGTTTCCTCGGCAATGGTGTTGACGTTCTTCAGCAGGCCGAACACCGCATCCATCTCTTTCGCCATACCGTCGATGCGGTAGACGATGCGCAGACTGTCGCGCGAAAGCTGCACGATCAGGCCCACGAAATGCTCCAGCAGGTCGCCGGTGCGCGCGGCGAAGTCCTGCACCGACACGCCGCCGTTCTGCACATCGATAATCTGCTTCAACAGCGACTGCTGCAGGCCGGTCTTGTGCGACAAACCGTCGAAGCCGCCACCCAGTTCCGACACCGCATCGCGCAGCAGATCCAGCGCTTGATGCAATTCGCGCGCGGCGTGGCCGAGCTCATCCACCAGGGCCTCGCGTACATCCTCCAGCGCTTCGCGCACCGGCGTGGTATCAGCCTGCGGCGGCGCCACGGTTACGATGCGCGCGGGTGTGCGCCGCTGCTCCACGATCCACACCGCGGTCAGCGCCACGATCACCAGCGGCGCCAGCCACGCGGGTTGCCACAGCAGGCAAAGCAGAAGCGCCACGGCGCTGGCGGCGAGGCCGAGCGGCAGGCGCGGGATGGACGGGGCGGGAATGGCAGACATGACAGCGTCCAGGTCAGCGATAAGCGGCGCGCGGCGCGCCGACAACAGGTTTGCGCGCCAGCTCCAGCAGGCGCGCGGCGATTTGTTCGAGCGGCAGCATCTCGTTGGCCGCGCCAAGCTTCCAGGCGGCGCCCGGCATGCCCCACACCACCGAGCTGGCTTCGTCCTGCACGATGGTGGACGCGCCGGCTTCTTTCAGTTCGGCCAGGCCGCGTGCGCCGTCGTCGCCCATGCCGGTGAGCAGCGCGGCAATGGCGGTACCGCCCACGGTCGCGGCCATCGAGCGGAACAACACATCCACGCTGGGCTTGTGCCGGTTCACCGGCGGGCCGTCGTGCAAGCGGCAGACATGGCGCGCACCGTCCCACATCACCAGCAGGTGCTGGCTGCCAGGCGCGATATACGCGTGGCCGGGCTGGATCGGCTGGCCGTCACGCGCTTCGCAGACGCGCATGGCGGAACAGTTATCCATGCGCGCCGCGAACGGTCCGCTGAAAGCCGCGGGAATATGTTGGGTAATCAGGATCGGCGGCGCATCCGGCGGCATCGCCTCCAGCACGACACGGATCGCTTCGGTACCACCGGTGGAAGCACCAATGGCGATGATCGGACTACCGCCGCGCGAATCCGCGGTCTGCGCCCGCGGCAACACCGCATCGGCAGACAGGCGCGGCGCCACTTCCAGCTTGCGCACCGCGGTGCGCATCCGCGGCCGTGCGAGCGCGGCCAGCTTCACCTTGGCGCAAATGTCCTGCGCACCCTCGGCGAAGGTGCTGGCCAGGTCGCTGCTCGGCTTGGTGAAGAAATCCACCGCGCCCAGTTCCAGTGCCCGCAGGGTGACTTCCGCACCCTGCTGGGTCAGCGAGGACACCATCACCACCGGCATCGGCCGCAGGCGCATCAGGTTTTCGAGAAAGGTCAGCCCGTCCATGCGTGGCATCTCGACGTCGAGCGTAAGCACGTCGGGTTCGAGCTGCTTGATCTTTTCGCGCGCAATCAACGGGTCCGCCGCCGTCCCTACTACCTCGATCATCGGATCGCAGGACAGCATGGTCGTCAGCAGTTTCCGCACCAGCGCGGAATCGTCGATCACCAGAACACGGACTCGGGACATTCAAGCTTCTCGTCGTTGCATGGGCGGTGGCGGCTGGCGGAACTCAAGGCCGGGTAGCGAGGGCGCGGCCACCGATACCGCATGGCATGTCCCCCTGTAGGGCGCGCCCTCGCTGCCCGGTCCTGGCTCCTAAAACAGCTCCACCTCTCCCTTTATCGGATCGTTTGCCAAACGCTTGAGGTAATTCCGCTCGCCGTCCACCAACACGCTGGCTTGATGGCCGCGCAACTGGCGCACGCGGACCTTGCCGCTGCGCGGGAAAAACTGCACCTGGCGCGGATACACATCACCCACGTCGGCCGCGGCCAGCTCCAGCTTCTCGGCGGCCAGGTAGCGCCGCACGAAAGCGATATTGCGTTCGCCGATATCGGTCATCTGGGTCAGCACGCGGCCACCACCGAACACCTTCACTTCCAGGTCTTCGCGCCGCCCGCCCGCCTTGAGAATCGCGTTGATCAGCTGCTCCATGGCGTCGTTGCCATAGCGCGCCGCGCGCCCCACTGTGGATGACCATCCGTCGCGCTCGCCCATCGGCTCCGGCAACATGAAGTGGTTCATGCCGCCGATGTTGCGGCGCCGGTCGCGGATGCACGCCGACACGCAGGAGCCGAGCACGGTGGCGATCAACTCGTCCTGCATGCTCACGTAAAACTCGCCCGGCAACACCTTGGCAGTCATGCTGCCCTGCATCGGGTCCCAGTAGCGGCGCACATGCTCGAAGCCCGGCAGCACACTCGACTCATCTTCGCCGGTACGGGCGTAACGCGGCCCCGGTGCGTTCATGCGGGCCTCTTGCGGTAAACCGTGCGACCCACCAGATCGAAATCCTCGCTGAGCCCGTGCATCGATTCGGAGTGACCGAGGAACAGATAGCCCTCCGCCACCAGCTTGCCCGCGTAGCGCCGAAACAGGCGCTCCTTGGTCGGCTTGTCGAAATAGATCACCACGTTGCGGCAGAAGATCGCGTCGAACAGACCGGACATCGGCCACTCATGCAACAGATTCAACGGCTGGATCGCAACCAGTTCGCGCAGGCGCGGATGCACGCAGGCCAGCCCTTCGTATCCGCCCTCGCCGCGCAGGAACCAGCGCCGGCGCCGCTCCGGACTCACGCCGCCGAGCTTGTCGATGCTGTACACACCCTCGCGCGCACCAGCCAGCGCCTGCGGCGAAAGATCGGTGGCGAGGATCTTCGCGTCCACATCCGCACCGTGCCGTTCCATCGCTTCGGCCAGCACCATCGCCAGCGCATAGGGCTCTTCACCGGTGGAGCAACCCGCCGACCAGATACGCAGCCGGTCGCCCTGCCGCCGTTTCTGCTGCAGCCACTGCGGCAGCAGGGTCTGTTCAAGCAGATCGTAGTGGTGCGATTCGCGGAAGAACGAGGTGACATTGGTGCTGATCGCGCTGGCCAGATCGCCCAGCTCGCTGTCCGGATCGCGCCGCAGCAGCTCGCAATAGCTGCCGAACTCTTTCATGCCCAGTGCGCGCAGGCGGCGTAGCAAACGTCCCTGCACCAACTGCCGCTTCTGATCGCTCAGCGCGATACCGCAATGTTCGAGTACAAAGTCGCGGAGGTAGCGAAAGTCCGCATCGCCGAGCACCGGACCGCCCGTGCCCGCCACGGCAACACTCATATCGTTGGAGACCGTGGCGGACATGCGACTCAGAATTCCTTCCAGACGCCAGCGTCAGCGGCCTCGACGGCCACACGTGCGGGCCTGGCTACCGGAGCCGCGCTGCGCACCGCGGCGAACACGGCCTCGACTTCGGCCGTGGCCGTATCGGTGGCCTTGCGCGCCGGGGCAGCCGCCGCCGACTCATCGCCCAGGCGGAAGAAGCCCACCTGGCGCGACAGCTCGCCGGCCTGCTCCTGCATGGCGCGGGCAGCAGCAGCTGCCTCTTCCACCAGCGCAGCGTTCTGCTGGGTCATCTCGTCCATCTGGGTGACCGCGTTGTTGACCTGATCGATACCGGCCGACTGCTCCTGACTGGCCGCGGCGATCTCGGCCACGATGTCGGTCACCTTCTTTACGCTGTCCACGATCTCGGCTAGCGCCTTGCCCGACTGGTCGACCAGCGAGGTACCGGTGCGTACCTTCTCCGCGCTATCCGCGATCAGGCCCTTGATCTCCTTTGCCGCACCGGCGCTGCGCTGTGCCAGGTTGCGCACCTCCGTCGCCACCACCGCGAAACCGCGACCCTGCTCACCGGCACGCGCTGCTTCGACAGCTGCATTGAGCGCCAGCAAGTTGGTCTGGAAGGCGATCTCGTCGATCAGGCTGACGATGTCAGAAATCTTGCGGCTCGAATCGTTGATCTCGCGCATCGCACCGACCGCCTGCGTCACCACCTCGCCGCCACGCTCCGCCTGCTCGCGGGCGCCGCGCGCCAGCTGATTGGCGTGGCTGGCGTTTTCGGCGTTCTGCTTCACGGTGGAGGTCATCTCCTCCATCGACGACGCGGTTTCTTCCAGGCTGGAAGCCTGTTCCTGCGTACGCTGGCTCAGATCGTCATTGCCGCGGGCAATCTGCTGCGCCGCCGTGCTCACCGCGCTGGAACCGTGGCGCACCTCACCGACGATCGCCGACAGACGCTCGTCCATGGTGCGGAAGGCATGCAGCAACTGGCCCAGCTCATCGGTGCCACGCACCTGGATGTCATGACCCAGCTTGCCTTCGGAGATTGCATTCGCCACCTGCACCGCGTGGTTGAGCGTGCCGATGATCGAGCGGATCAGCAGCACCGCCGCGATCAGCGCAATCAGCAGACCGGCCGCCAGCGAGATCAGGCTGATCGCGCGGATCCACTGATAACGACTCAGCTGCTCATCAAAAATCTGCTTGGCATCCACACGCTGCGCTTCCACCAGCTTGGTCAGCGCGGCCTGGCGCTCCATCAACAGCGGACGCACCTGCATCTCCAGCACATCCGACGCGCCAGCGTCTTTCTGGTTCAGCGCATCAAGCATGTCCTTCTTGGCCTGCGCGTAGTCCTCATCGGTCGAGCGCCAGGCCTTGTACTGCTTCTCGACACCAGGAGTCCGCGGCAGAACCTCGAACTGCTTCTTCATGTCCACCATTTCAGACTGGTACTTGTCGAACTCGCCGATCTTTTGCTTCAGCTGGTCCGGCTTGTCGATCACGTTGGCCGCTTCGCCCAGCACGATGAACGACATCAGCGAACGCTGAGTGATGCGACTCACCAGCTCGGTCGGCACCATCTCCTCGTCATACATCTTGCGCATGCCTTCATTCTGCAAATGCATGGCGCCAAGACCGATGGCCGCGCCACCGATCAACATCAGGCCGAGTAGACCGAGCACACCACGCAGGCGGTTGCGCACAGTCAGGGCGGGAAGCTTCAATTTGATAGCAGGCATTTTCATCACGGTTCCTGTCAGGCCACGGCCTTCACGTCACTTGCCGCGGGCAGAGCGGCTTCCAGCATCTGCGCATCCTGCGGTTGCAACAGTTTGTCCACATCCAGCAGCAACACCATCCGCTCAGCGGCGGAGGTGAGCCCCTTCAGATATTCGGTATCCACGGTGGTGCCCATATCCGGCACCGGCCGCACAGCGTTGTCGGCCACGTCCATCACATCCGACACCGCATCCACCACCACGCCAAACAAGCGCCCGGCAACCGTCACGATCACCGTGACCGTGGTAGCGGTGTATTCCTCACGCGGCAGCCCGAAACGCAGCCGCAAATCCAACACCGGCACAATCGCGCCGCGCAGATTCAACACACCAAGCACGTACGAAGGCGCCTGCGGAATCCGCGTCACCGGCGTCCACCCGCGAATCTCCCGCACGGCAAGAATGTCCATGCCGTACTCCTCGCGCCCGAGACCAACGATCAGGTATTGAGTCGTTACCACGACATCCGCGGCCGGCGCCCGCGCACCAAACAATGACTGGCTCATGAGTTCTTTCATCTGCGGGAAGGAAACCCGCCCTCTCTGGTAGCTATCGGCAGACGCCGTACCGGCTTGAGCGTTTGCGTGTGAGAGATGTAAAGACAAAAGGTCTCCTCCTCCCGAAACGCTTTCTCAAGTACCCACCCCTCACCAACCCTCCCCTGTCCCGCGGGACTAGCCTCGCGTCGCAAGCCGGGGAGGGAAGCAGAAGCTTTGATAAGCGATGACCGGATGCCCCCCATGCGGCGGCAACGCTGCCCTGAAGAGAGATATCCCGACGCCTGACGCTGGAAAAGGCGCAGCTACAAGGCACACCGTCTGCTCTCAGGCCATTTCTCTTTGGTTACTTTCTCTTTGGGCCAGCAAAGAGAAAGTGACTCGGACCGCGGCAGCGGTTCGAAAGCCCGCGGCAGGCGAGCCAGGGCACGCAGACGCTAAAACCGAGCGACAACGCCACTGGATTCCGGCCTGCGCCGGAATGACGAATAGGAAGGAATATCGCGAGAACCAAACCCTCTCCTGGAGGGAGAGGGAGCAAAGCGTCAAGCGGCGACGCGCCGCCTACCCTGCTGCCGAATCAACCCCGCCACATCCACAATCAACGCCACCGACCCATCAGCCAAAATCGTAGCCCCAGAAATCCCCACCACCCGCCGATAATTCGCCTCCAGCGACTTCACCACCGCCTGCTGCTGCCCGATCAACGCATCCACAAACAGCCCCACGTGCGTGCCCTCGCCTTCCACCACGATCACCAACCCATGCTCGATATCGGCGCGGACGCCATCGCAACCAAACGCGTCGCGCAACCGCACAATCGGCAGCCAGCTATCGCGGAAGCGGAACAACTCGCCGCCACCCGTCACCGTACGCAAGGCATCCCCGCGCAGCTGCACCGACTCCACGATGGAAGCCAGCGGCACGATGTAATGCTCTTCGCCCACCATCGCCGTCAGTCCGTCGATGATCGCCAGGGTCAGCGGCAAGGTGATCGTGAATATCGAGCCCTGCCCCGCCACGCTGCGAATCGCCACGTTGCCGCCCAGATCCACCACGTTGCGGCGAACCACATCCATACCCACGCCACGTCCGGAAAGGTCGGTGGTGGTCGCAGCGGTAGAGAACCCCGGCTGGAAGATCAGTTCGGCCACCGCCTCGTCGCTCATCCCCTCGCCGCTGCTGATCAGCCCGCGCTGCAAGGCTTTCGCCACGATGGCTTCGCGATTGAGCCCCGCGCCGTCATCGCTGATCTCCACCACGATGGAACCACCGCGATGCGACGCCTCCAGCCGTAGCGTGCCGGTATCACCCTTGCCTGCCGTGCGACGGCGATCCGGCGTTTCCAGGCCGTGATCGATCGCGTTGCGCACCAGATGCACCAGCGGATCGCCGATCTTTTCCAGCACCGTCTTGTCCAGCTCGGTCTGTTCACCGATGAGTTCCAGCTTCACCTGCTTGCCCAGTTTCTGGCTCAAGTCGCGCACCATGCGCGGGAAGCGGTTGAACACCGATGCGATGGGTAGCATGCGGATGCCCATCACGCTTTCCTGCAGCGAGCGCGTATGCCGCGCCAGCTGCGCCAAACCCTGCTGCAGCAGCTCAATGCGATTGGCATCGAAGCCTTCGCGGAAGGTGTCGAGCATGGACTGGGTGATTACCAGTTCACCAACCAGGTCGATCAGGCTATCGATCTTGTCGATGCCTACGCGCACCGAACTCGATTCCGCGGCCACCTCGCGACTCGTGCGTGGCGTCGCCACGGCGACAGGTGCGGCAACCGCTGTGGGTTCGGGCGCAACTTCAACGAGTTCCTCGATCGACAGATCGCATTCGTCTTCCACCCACTCGAACACTGCAGCGATGGCGGCACGCGAAGCTTTGCCGCGCAGCTCGATGGTCCAGCCCAGATGGCAATCCGACGGTTCCAGCGCGGCCAGCGCCGGCAACTGCCCCAGCGCAGGCTCCACTTTGAGTTCGCCCAACTCCGCCAGCTCACGGAACATGCGCAGCGGCTCGTTACCACTCGCCAGCATGCCGCGATGCGGCGTGAAACGGATACGCCACGCGGAAGCTCCCGTTTCCGCGCGCTTGACTACACTCGGCTTGGCCGGCGCCTCACGACCGACTGCGGCGGCGAGTTCCTGGCGCAGCTGTTCGCTATGCGCATCGGCCAGCGCCTCGCCCGACTGCGCGCGCACGAACATGCCACGCAGGCAGTCCACCGAGCGCAGCAGCAATTCGACGATGCCTGCATCGATGGCACGGCGGCCGTCGCGCAGCTCATCCAGCAGCGACTCTGCCTCATGGGTGAACGCCGCCATATCCGGAAAACCGAACGTAGCCGCGCCACCCTTGATCGAGTGCGCCGCGCGGAAAATGCTGTGGACCAGCTCCGTGTCGCCGCCACCGTCCAGCGCCAGCAGCGCGGTCTCCATGGCGTCGAGGCCTTCGCGGCTCTCGTCGAAGAAGGTCTGATGAAACTGCGCCAGGCTCACCGTGCTCATAAAAGCGGGCTCAGCCGAGAACGCGCTTGACGGTGGCCAGCAACTGGTCCGGATCGAACGGCTTCACCAGCCAGCCGGTCGCACCTGCCGCCTTGCCTTCCATCTTGCGGTCGGTGTGCGACTCGGTGGTCAGCATCAAAATCGGCACGCCTTTGTATTCCGGCAGCGTACGCAGCTCGCGTACCATGCTGATGCCATCCATCACCGGCATATTCACGTCGGCCAGCACCAGGTCGAAACGTGAACCCTTGGCCGCGTCTACCGCGAGCTGGCCGTTCTCTGCTTCGCTCACATCGTGGCCCGCGCCACGCAGCGTGAAAGCCACCATGCCACGCATCGACGCCGAATCGTCCACTGCAAGAATCTTTGCCATCGTCTACCTCATCAGGCCGGCGTCGCCGCCGGCAGTTCCAGTGTGTGTGCCAGGCCCAGCAGTGCCGCGGCGTCGCGCAGCGCGGCGCTTGCGCCGACCCAGGCGACGGCCAGGCCCTTGGATGCCGCTTCGCGGCGAAACACTGCCAACAGTTGCAGGGCCGCGGTGTCGACGCGCTCTACCGCGCTGGCGTCGAGTTCGGCGGATGCCGTGCTTAGTGCGGCCTGCAGCTCAGCTTTGACTGCCGGCAGGTCGGCGATGCGGCAATCTGCGGGCAGCATTACTCGCGTTGTGGCCGCGCTGGCTGTTGGTGGTTTTGCTTTGCCGCCCATGGGGTGGGTGCCTGTGGTTGTTGGCCTTCATGGCGGTTATCGGCGGGGACAGGTTTGGCTTTAGCGCCCACTAGCGATTTCCTCCCATCTCCCTCTCCCCTCGGGGGAGAGGGTTGGGGTGAGGGGCGGGTGCTCGGTTCACCGTCTCTAGTTCGTCATCCCTGCGCAGGCAGGGATCCAGTAGTGGTGAGCTTCGGTTGTTGCGTTATCGCGACCGGGCTCGCCTGCCGCGGGCTTTCGAATCGCTGCCGCGGTCCGAGTCACTTTCTCTTTGCTGGCCCAAAGAGAAAGTAACCAAAGAGAAATGGCCTGAGAGCAGGCGATGTGCTTTGTAGCTGTGTCTTTTCCAGTGTCAGGCGTCGGGATGGTTTTCTTCTAGGCCTGATCGTCTAGCCATCACCGCCGCGCCAAGCTCTTGCTCCCTCCCCTGCTTACAGGGGAGGGCTGGGGAGGGGTAATGGGTGCTCGAGACAACGCTGCTATAGAGTGCCTGTAGGAGGGGCTCTGCCATGCAGAGCCCCCCCCAAGAACCCCTCAAGTTCCTTCGCCCCCTGCCGATGCCTGATTGACACATGGCGAACTGGCGTCAGCCGGTTGACGCTGTGCCAAGGAGTCCGCTTGATCATCCAGCCAACCAGTCTCGCCGCATTGACCTGGGCCGGTGCCGCTTCCGGCGCTAGCGCGGAGAGTTGGCGTGTCGGTGCGGTATTGGCAGCGCGCACACTTGGCTTCAACGAGCAGATGAAGCTGGTGTTACAGATTGGTGCTCTGACGGTGGAAACCGAGCCACCGGGTACGCAGTTGCCTTCGCAGTTTCAGGTACGCGTGCTCAGCCTTGGCGCGGAACCCAAGCTTGAAGTGCTCGGCTCTTCACCGGTCGAACAGACTGTCAGCCGCGCTCTGCGTGAACGGTTGCCGCAGCAAAATGGCTACGCGCCATTGCTCGCCACGCTTGGTGCGCTGGCTCAACGACCATTACTACGACAGTTGCCACCGCCGCTGCGCGCCGCGCTGGCATTGCTCGAACACAGCATCCGCACGCCTACTGAAATCACCCACGGCCTGGGCCTGCGCGAGGCGATGAAGCGCAGCGGCCTGTTTCTAGAATCGCAACTGGCCCAGCCACAGACCGATCTTGAAGTGCTCGGTGAAGACGATTGGAAAGCTGCCCTGCTGCGCCTGGCCAGCACACTTGAGCGACCCTCGCCGCCGCCCCACCCGAACGATCTGGAAACCGCGCCGCCATTGATTCAACGCGGCCTGCTCGCGCAACCCCGCGCGCCGATGCCCGAACCCTTGCAGCCGGGTGATGTGGAAAGCCTGCTGGTGCGCCTGCACGGTGAAGTGCACGCCGCGCTCGCGCGCCTGGAAGTTGCTCAGCTCGAAGCGCACAGCGCCGGCGCGTGGATGATCGAGATCCCGCTGCAGGGCGAAGGCGGCCAGGACATCCTGCAACTGCAGCTGACCCCGAACGCCGACGACCCCGAACACCCCACCGCGTGGACCTTCGGTTTCGCCATCGACCTGCCCCGCCTTGGTCCCGTGCAGGGCGAACTGCAGCTGCGTGGCCTACGCCTGTCCGTGCGCCTGTGGGCGCAGCGCGCGGAGAGTGTCGAACGCCTCGAACGCCGCTTCGCCGAGCTCAGCCAGCAACTCACCGCCAACGGCCTGATCCTCGACCAGCTCACCTGCCAGACCGGCCTACCCCAGCCACCCAGCACACGCAGCGCCGTGCTGCTGAAGGCCACCGCATGACCGCCGCGCTGCCGCCACCCAGCCGCAAGGTCAGCATCAGCCTCTCCTCCTCCGGACCGGGCGCTCCCTCACCGCAACTCAAGCCCGAAGCGCTGGAAGAACTGCATTCCCGCGCAAGGTCGATGGGTTTGCCCTTGCACCACGACGCACAGGTCGCCGCCCTGCTTGCCGCATTGCGTTTACGCGCGGATGTGCCGGGTGAGTTGTACGCGGCGGCGGCGGCGGTGCTTGGATGCGTGTATCGGGCGGCCGAGGAAGGCTGACGCACTGCCCTCACAAAAAAAGCTCGTCGAATTCGACGAGCTTTTTTTCTATCGATGCGCTGTCCTGCGCGGGATGCTCAAGGCTACTTCCCAGTGCTGGGCGGTGCCGCTGAACTTGAAGCACCATGCGAAGCGCCCTGATTCCCGGGGCTCGTCCCATGCTGATAACCGCCAAAGTTGGACGGCTGGTAAGCGCGATCACCGTCAAAGCGCGAGTGCCCCATCGGGAACCCATTGTTCGGCCCCGCCAGCGCAAGACGCCGGCCATCCAGGTTCACCCAATGCCACTGCCCGATCGGCACCGGCACCGAAGATACATAGGCGAACTGCGCGTCGTAGTTGCCTTCTTCACGCGGCGTGGCCTGCAATGCAAGGTTGATAACGAACTGACTGGCTATCGGCTTGCCGTGGTCATAAGCCGGCTTATTGATCATCTCGTCGAGGTTCTTGTCGAGCAGCCGGCGAACCACCGGTGACAATTCGATCGCTGGCGAGGCGCTGGTGACTTTGCCCGCGGAATTCACTTGCACCAGAACGGGCACGACCTTGGGCTTGAACTGAGTGAGCGAACCGCTGGCCGCCATGGCGGCTCCTGCAGTGACCGATAAAACGCCGACAAGCACGAATGCATGAAACCGTTTCATAAGATCTCCTTCGACCATGATGGATCATTCTCCCGGGTACCTTGCCGATACCCATTCCCCACCCGCTCGGACTGTCCTCCTAAGGTTCCGGGTGGTCAACTGAAACTATCTTCATGGCGGCCTTACGTGGAAGAGGTAGGAGGTCGCCACGTGATCAGGCGGCTCAGCGCTAAGGAAGCATCGGCCCATATAGCCGCTTGCGATTGAATTTATCGCAATTTGCGATAAATTCTCGCCATCGACTTTTTGGCTCCGTCAATATCGTCAATGACAAGTTCGTCTTCGATATCCGCGGAAACAACCACCGACTCATTGCATGCATCAGCTTTGCAACGCAGATCTGCTACATCGAACAGGTTCTTACGCATGCCGAGTACGACAAAGGAGCGTGGAAATGAACGCGCAACTCGCCCCTGTCTTTGACGCCTGGAACGCGTTCCAGAAAGTGTCCGGCGTGCGCCACATCGAAGACGAGCGCGGCTATGAAGGGGCCACCGCTCTCACCGGCGCACTCGTGGACGATGGCGCGATGGAAGAAGGCCATCCGCAGCATTCACTATTCATGGTCCTCAGCGACCTGATCTACGCCTACGACCAGCATCACTATCCCCAATCAGCGATAAGTGGCGTGGATTTGCTTCGTTTCCTGATGGAACAGCATGGCCTGAAGCAGAACCAATTGCCGGAAATCGGCACGCAAAGCGTGGTCTCCGAAATCCTTTCCGGACGACGGGAACTCACCGTCAACCATATCCGCGGTCTATCCAAGCGCTTTGCGATCAGCCCGTCTGCGTTTTTCTAGCAGGCAGTCCACCCTCACATAAACGAATCCGCCAACCGCGCCACGCCTTCGCGCGCCCGGCGCCAACCGGGCCTCGCACGCCAGGCTTCAAGCGAAAGCACCGTAGCGTCGGCGAGGTAATCCGCCTCCACTTCGCGCAAGCGCCCCACTACACCCCTGTCATAGCAAAGCATCCCGATCTCCGCGTTTAGCGCGAACGAACGGATGTCCAGATTGATCGACCCGATCAGCGCGATGTCCTCATCGACACTCAGATGCTTGGCATGAAGAAAGTGCGGACGGTACAGCGCGATCTTCACGCCACAGCGCAATAGCTCGTCGTAGTACGACTCCTGCGCCCATGCGGTGAGGCGCTGGTTGTTGCTCTCCGACAGAATCAGCTGCACATCCACACCCGACAGCGCGGCGATGCGCAGCGCACTGAGCGTCGCGTCGTCGGGCACGAAGTACGGCGTGGTCAGCACCAGCTTGCGCTGGGCGACGTGGATCAGCGAATTCACCGCATCGCGCGCATTTTCATAGGGGTAGGCCGGCCCGCTGGGCAGCAGCTGGGTGACGATATCGGCATCGCTGACCGGATAGGTCACGGCCACATCGAGGCGCTCCCCCGTCTCGATATACCAGTCGCTGGCGAACACCGCCTGCAGATGTCCGACGACCGGCCCTTCAACCCGCGCGACCAGCTCGCGATTGGGAAACCCGGGAACGAATTCCGGCAAAGCGAGGTTCTGCGAGCCGACATAGCCGACCGTAGTATCAAAAACGGCGATCTTGCGGTGATTGCGCAGATCCATGCGCCCGCTGCGGCGCCAGCGCAAACCGCCGGGCAGCATGTCGTGAACCGTCACACCCGCATCCCGCAACGGCTGCGCATACCGGCGCAGGCCGCGCTTGGCCCCCACCGCATCCAGCAGCACACGGCACCGCACGCCGCGCGCGGCGGCACGGATCAAGGACGCCACGATGGCGTCGCCGACCGGGTCATCGAACATCAGGTAATACAGCAGATGCACGCGTTCGCGCGCCGCATCGATATCCGCGATCAACACTTTCAGCGAGGCGTCGTAGTGGTCCAGCAACTGCACGCTATTGCCGCGCGTCGGCATGAAATCGCCCAGCCGCTCGACCAGCGGCGCGACTTCGGCCGCCTCGGTATCTGCCGGCGGCGTCCAGCGCAGCGCCGTCATGCCGGCCTGCTCCACGCGGATCACTTCAGACGCATTGGCCTGGCGACGCACCCGCTCCCGCGACAGCCAGGGGTGGCCGAACAACAGATACAGCGGCAACCCCAGCAACGGCACAAAGCCCACCAGCAGCAACCAGCTGCGCGCCGCCGCCGGCGTGGTGCGCGACGGAATCCAGAACAGTGCCGCCAGCCGGATCAACCAGTCGACACCCAGCAGCCACGTGCCTTGCATCCAATCGAACGACACTGCCTGCTCCTTGGTTACGAATGGGGTGATTCTGCCGGGCGGGGGTGGTAACGGAAAGTTATGCGCCCAACGGGCACTTCCCGGCCACCATGCCGGGCGGCCAGGCGCTAGCCGAAAGCGGAAACTTGCTGCCAGCCGTTGAGGGGCGCTACATAGGCGCCTGACACCAAGCCTGAAGCCTGCTCGTCCACCCACTCACGAGACACGCCCATGTCAAAACTTCGCGTCCAGAGCTTTTCGGTTTCCCTCGACGGCTACGGCGCCGGACCCAACCAGGACCTGGAGCATCCGCTCGGTGTTGGCGGTCCGGAGTTGATGGAGTGGTTCTTCCACACACGCCTGTGGCGCAACATGCAAGGCGAAGAAGGCGGCGAAACCGGCATCGACAACGAGATGGCCGAACGGGGCTTTGCCAACATCGGCGCCTGGATTCTCGGCCGCAACATGTTCGGCCCGGTGCGCGGCCCGTGGCCGGACGACAGCTGGAAAGGCTGGTGGGGCGACGAGCCGCCCTATCACACGCCAGTCTTCGTGCTGACCAACTACCCACGCGCACCGCTCACCATGGCGGGAGGCACGCAGTTCCATTTCGTCACCGAAGGCATTCACGCCGCCCTGGAGCAAGCAACCGCCGCCGCGGGCGGCCGCGACATTCGCATTGGCGGCGGTGCCGCCACGGTCCGGCAGTACCTGCGCGCCGGCTTGATCGATGAGCTGCATCTCGCCATTCGCCCTATCTTGCTCGGTGCTGGCGAATCGCTATGGAGCGGTCTCGATCTGCGCGCCCTGGGCTACGAGTGCTCACGGCATGTCGCTGGCGAGCGGGCGATGCATATGTTTCTGACCAAACGTGGATAACGCCCTCCCGCATAGCTGACCGCATCCGAGCATGCTCATCCGCCCCGCCGAACCCGACGACGCCATGGACGTGGCACGCGTGCATGTGCGCGCCTGGCAAGTCGGCTACCGGGATCTGCTGCCCGACGACTACCTCGCCCGGATGCGCCCGGAAGAACGTGCCCGGCGATATACCTTCGGCAACGACACGCCGCAGCAGCCAAGGACGATGGTCGCCATAGACGCCGGTGCGATCCGCGGATTCGCCACCATCGCCCCTGCCCGCGACATAAATGAGTCGAACGCAGGAGAACTGTGTGCGCTCTATGTCGACCCTGACTGGTGGGGCCATGGTGTCGGTGCAGTGCTGATATCTGCTGCGCGAGTCCGGCTGCTCGACTCGGGCTTCAAGCAAGCGTTGCTATGGGTATTGAAGGGCAATGCCCGTGCGGAACGTTTCTACCGCAACGACCACTGGATACCTGACGGCATCTGCCGCACCGCATCGGTATGGGGCCTTACCGTCGACGAGGTCTGCTACCGGCGTGGCCTGGACAGCGAGTGATCCCCCTCAACCCTGCCCCTTCACCCGCACATCCGTCGCTATCCAGTTCATCTCCCAGGTCTTGCCGCCGTCATCGGAGAACGCCTGCTCGAAGCGGTAGGTATCCGGCCCCATCGGGGAAATCACAAAACGCACCAGGATGAAGCGGTCGTTGAACGTTTCCTGGTCGATGAACTCGCCGCGCCCGTTCTTGAATTCACCGATGGTGGGCACACCCAGGGTGCCGCCGCGACTGCTGGCAACATTGAGGCTCCATTGATGCGACTGCGGGTTGTATAGCCGCAGCGAAAGCAGTTCGAGATGTCCCGCCGGACCATCGGCTTCCAGCTCCAGCAGATTGGCGCGGCCATCCCACACCTTGCGCGCTACCGACGTGCCGTCATAACTGGCCCATTCGTTGGAGCCACTCAAGGGATGCACACGTCGCTCGACATGAGTTTTCCAGGTGCCAATCTCAAAATCGAAATCGTGCTGCCCATCGGGCCGAGACGCCCTGGCCGGATCTGCGGCGCCCTTGCCTGCCTCCGCAAACACCAGGCTGAAGCAGAACACCAGACTGAGCACAAAGAACGCGCCGATCAAACGCATCTGCCGATAACTCGCCATGGCTTCCCTCTCTGATACATGGAACAGAAACGTCAGGCGGTACGCGTATAGCGCATCACCCAATTGGTCTCCCAGGTTTTGCCGCCGTCGGGAGACAGGGCCTGCTCCCATTGGCAGGTATTCGCATCGATCGGCGAAAACATGCCGCGCAACTTCACCGGCCTGCCATCGTTGGTGTCGTCGGAGAAGAAGCTGCCCACGCCATGGGCGAAGCCGCCGATACCCGGCGTATCGATGTGGAGCGGATCGCGCGACGACAGATACCAGTCAGCCCAACGATCGGTCTTGGCGTCATAGGCACGCAGCCCCATGCCGCCGGAGGTGGTGCCGTCCGCACGCGTGGCGATGCTTTCGTTGAGATTGACGATGCCACCCAGCAGCGACCAACACCGACTGGTGCCCTCGAACTCCTCCCAGTCATTGCTGCCAACCAGCCATTGCCTGAGCCGGCGATGGTGAACGCGCCAATTGCCGAGGAAGAAATCAAAATCGTGCGCCGGGCCAGAACCACTCGTCGCCGGTTTCATCCTGGTCCCGGGCATGCCGGCGTGGGCGTTGTCCAACAGCATCAGGGCGGGGACAGCAGCGAGCGACCATTGCATGAGACGACGGCGAGCGAGGTTATCGATCCGCATGGAGCACCGGGGACGGTGGGGAGGTGGGCCGACGTTGCGCTCAATCTGCTGGGGCGGGAAGAGCCATTTTGATGGTGGGGAGTAGGCCAATTGGGTGTGAGGGAGGCGCTGACGCGCGATGGCGCCTCTACTTCGTCACGACGGCATGGAAGATGGCTTTAACACCAGCCAGCGACTCCCTTCATCTCCCTCTCCCCTCTGGGGAGAGGGTTGGGGTGAGGGGTGGGTGCTCGCGATGACCTCTCTACTTCGTCACCCCGGCGTAGGCCGGGGTCCAGTGTCTTGTCGCTCGGTTGTCGCGTCTGCGTGCTCTGGCTCGCCTGCCGCGGGCTTTCGAACCGCTGCCGCGGTCTGAGTCACTTTCTCTTTGCTGGCCCACGCACCCGCAGGAGCGGGTGCGAACAGCGCAGCTGGCCCGAAGGGCGGAGGGCACGGATGCCCGGAGTCAAGAAAAGTAACCAAAGAGAAATGACCTGAGAGCAGGCGGTGTGCTTTGTAGCTACGCATCTTCCAGTGTCAGACGTCGGGATATCTCTCTTCAGGCCAGCGCTTACCACCGCACAGGGGGTCGGACATCAAGTGCATCAGGCTTCACCCTTGCTCCTGCGCACCAGTAGGATGCGTTTTACTAGTCTCCACCACACGGACTTCAAGGAGCTTCCATGTCTACGCGAATCAAGGTTTTGATAGCCGGACTACTGATGATCTGCTCTGCCCTGACGTGCACGCTCGCAAGCGCGGCGGAGGCACCCAAGCGTGCGGCGAAACCCGTCGTAGTCACCGAGGCAAACGACCGACAAGAAGTGACGCTCGATGCGGGGCAACTATTCTGCGTCCGGCTCCCACAGAATCCATCGACCGGCATGTCGTGGTCGATGAATCAGGTTTCCGCAGACATTCTCAAGCCGCTAGGCGAACCCACCGACCGCATCGATGACAAAGGAAAAGCGATACCCGGCCAGCCCGGCACCACACAATGGGCTTTCGTCGCCACCGGAGCGGGTACGCACGACGTGCAACAAACCCTGCGCTTCGAGTACCGGCAGTGGTGGTCCAAGGATTTTGATGCGCCGGGGAAAGTGGTGTTCTATCACGTAGTAGTCCACGCGAAACAAGTCAAAACCTCAAATCCAGAAACACCAAAAGCAACCTGCGACGCAAGCTAAGCTCCAAGGGTGCGGGCAACGCCCGCACCGCTGTTGCTGTTGCTCTTATCGCTCTTGATCTCCGAGCCCCTATGCAGTGGTGAGGGCTGAGCGATCAGGCCAAGAAGAAAATCATCCCGACGCCTGACACTGGAAAAGACACAGCTACAAAGCACATCGCCTGCTCTCAGGCCATTTCTCTTTGGTTACTTTCTCTTTGGGCCAGCAAAGAGAAAGTGACTCGGACCGCGGCAGCGGTTCGAAAGCCCGCGGCAGGCGAGCCCGGTCGCGATAACGCAACAACCGAAGCTCACCACTACTGGATCCCTGCCTGCGCAGGGATGACGAACTAGAGACGGTGAACCGAGCACCCGCCCCTCACCCCAACCCTCTCCCCCGAGGGGAGAGGGAGTAAGGCTACGTGCGCGCCGCGCCCATCCCCTCCCGCGCCGCATGCAAACTCCGCAACAACTCCGCCTCCCCCCGCGACAACCCACAATGCTCCA
Source organism: Dyella sp. OK004 (assembly GCF_900114495.1). GTDB lineage: Bacteria > Pseudomonadota > Gammaproteobacteria > Xanthomonadales > Rhodanobacteraceae > Dyella_D. The sequence goes on from NZ_FOZI01000001.1 coordinate 62,007, forward strand.
CCAGCTGATCCGCCCCCGCGCCCTCACTCACCAAGCGCCGCGCCACGTCATAGCTGGACGACACCGCCGCCACCTCGCGCACCCGCGACCGCTCCTGCACCGGCGCAATGGGCTTCGCTTCCAACGTGCGCTGCACCCGCGACAACACCGCTACCAGCATCGACGTCGGCACATCAGTCTGCGCCGACGCTTCACACAGCACACGCAGCCGCTTCATCTCCGCACGCACCTGCCACAACATCACGCCCTGCCCCATCACCAGCAACGCCAGCGCAACTAAAACCAGCTCAAGCCACATGATCGAGCTCCTCCGGCAAACGGCACATGCGACGCACATCCAGCAGCGCGACGAAGCCACCCTGCCACGGCACCACCGCTTCCACCGGATCGTCGTTACGCACCGTACGTCCCGGCGGCGGCGCCAGGGTCTGCTCGCCAACATCCAGCAAGTCACCGACGGCATCCACACGCAGCCCCACCAGGTTTCCTCCGTGGGAGAGCACCACAATGCGTGCGCGCGCATCATCGACACCTGCCTGGCGCGCCAACCCAAGACGCAGGCAACCATCAAGCACCGGCACGATACGCCCGCGCAGATGACGGATACCGAGTAGATCGCCGGCGGCGCCGGGCACGGGAGTGACCTCACCGTCGCGAATCACTTCGCTGACTTTGGTCAGCGGCGCGGCATAAGCCTGGCCGGCGAGATGAAAGATCAGCCAGCCCCGCTCAGCGGGTGTCATGGCAAGAGGATCCTGATTCATGCGGCCACTCAGTATGAAAAGGAATCAGCCGGCGCCATGCGGCGCATCAGCTACAGGTGTCGTTCGCAACGGTTCGAGCTTGGCCGACACCGGCAGCGTGCCTGGCGGCAAGGAAGGCGCGACGGGAACTTCGTTCTGTGGTGTCGATGCAGGTGCCGGTGCGGGCGCACTTTCCGCCAGCTGGCCCGCATGCTGCGCATCGCTGGAGAACCTCGCCGGCACGTTCTGGTCGCTGAGCACCACCACCAACACGCGGCGGTTGCGGTTGCGCCCTTCCTGGCTGACGTTGTCGGCGGCGGGCTTGTATTCGCCCCAGCCGATGATGCCGAGGCGATTCGGATCCACACCGTGTTCGGAGAACAGGCGCGCCACGGTGGCGGCGCGCGCGGCGGATAGCTCCCAGTTGGAAGGAAACACCGCGGTGTTGATTGGCATGTCGTCGGTGTAACCCTCAACGCGTAGCGGATTGGGGAACGGCGCGAGGATGCCGGCGATGTTGCGCAGAGTGACATCGGCCGGCTCGGAAAGCCGCGCCACACCACTCGGAAACAGGATGTCGGTACGAATTTCGATTTCCAGCCAGCTCTGCGTGCGGCGCACTACGACCAGGCTCTTGTCGATCAACGGCTGCAGGGCCTTCTCTACCTGATCCTGGATACGTTGCAGGTTTTCCTGCCCGGTTTCGCGGCTGACCAGCGAGCCCGAAGTCATTTGCGGCTGCAGCGAGCGCGTGGCCAGCGGCGGCGCCAGGCGCGGGGCGATCGAAGGCGGCGTGGTGGAGCTGGAGCGTTTGGCCGGCACTGGCGCCACCGGCGTGGCGTTATTGCTGTGCACTGGCTGGATCTGTTTGTTGTTGCCGTTGAAGGCTTCGATGATGGATTCCGACATCACGCGGTACTTGCCTTCGTTCACCACCGACACCGCGTACATCACCACGAAGAACGCCAGCAACAAGGTCATCAGGTCGGCATAGGGGATCGCCCATGCTTCGTGATTGACGTGATCTTCGTGCTTCTTGCGTTTCATGCCAGGTAGCCCTGCAGGCGGCTTTCGATCTGGCGTGGGTTGTCGCCGCGCGCGATCGAGACCAGGCCTTCGATCAGGATTTCGCGCATCTGTCCCTGCTTGTGGACCATGCCTTTCAGGCGCGAGGCCATCGGCAGCATCAGCAGGTTGGCCAGCGCCACGCCGTAGATGGTGGCGACGAAAGCCGCCGCGATGCCGTGGCCGAGCTTGCTGGGATCGGCCAGGTTCTGCATCACCGCCATCAGGCCCATCACCGCGCCGATGATGCCCATGGTGGGCGAATAGATGCCGGCCTGCTCGAACACTTTGGCGCCAGCCAGGTCCACGTGCTCGCGCGTTTCCTGTTCCACTTCGAGCACACTGCGGATCGCTTCCGGCTCGCTGCCGTCGACCAGCAACTGCAGGCCTTTGCGCACGAAACCGTCCTGCTCCGAATCGATCTGCGGCTCCAGGCCGAGCAGGCCCTGGCGGCGCGAGATCTCGCTCCAGCCGATCACGCGGCTGATCAAATCGTCGGGCTGATGGCGTGGCGGCTTGTAGACCATCGGCAGCATGCTAATCGCATGCTTGAGCACCTTGCCCTGCGTCTGTACCAGCAGCGCCGCAATGGTGCCCATGAACACGATCACGAAGGCAGCCGGGTTCCACAGGGCTTCGATGCTCGAACCCTTGAGAATGGTGCCGACGATGATGACCACGAAGGCCAGGATCGTTCCAATGAGACTCACCAGATCCATGTCAGACCAACGCTCCTGAAGAAGAATGCTTCACTGAAGATGGCGCCGGGTTCGTCAGCAACAGGCCATCGTCGCCAGCCAGTCCCGCCAGATCCAGCACCAGGGCCAGGCGCCCATCGCCGGTCACGGTGGCGCCGGCCACACCGGGCACGCCCGCGAACAGCGGACCCAGCGGCTTGACCATCACGTCTTCGCGACCCAGCACCGCATGCACCAGACAGCCGATGCGTTGATGGCCGATATGCAGCACCACCACATGCCGGCCCGAACTGCCGGCCGCACCGCTCCACGCCGAGAGATCGCCCAGCGGCAAGGCGCGGTCGCGATGCGAGGCGACCAGGCAACCGTCGAGCAGACGGTCCTGACCCAACGCGAGTTCAAACACTTCGTCCACATTGCTCAACGGCATCGCGAACAAACGTTCACCCACGCGCACCATCAGCACGCGCAGGATCGCCAGCGTCAGCGGCACGGTGAGTTCAAGCTCGCTGCCCTGCCCCAGCCTGGAGCGCACCTGCAAGGTGCCGCCCAGTTCGGCCACGCGCGTCTTCACTACATCCATGCCGACGCCGCGGCCGGAGATGTCGGAGACGGTGCTGGCCGTGCTGAAGCCGGGACGGAAAATCAATTCAAGGCATTCGGTCTCGCTCAAGCGCGATGCCTGCGCTTGATCGATCACGCCCTTCTCCACCGCCTTGCGGCGAAGGATCTCTGGATTCATGCCGCGACCGTCATCGGAAACCACGATCACGATGCGCTCGCCGCGCTGGCTCGCTACAAGGCGCACGCGCCCCTTGCGCGGCTTGCCAGCGCGCTCGCGCTCGTCCGGCGTTTCCAGGCCGTGGTCGACCGCATTGCGCAACAGATGCACCAGCGGATCGGCCAGCGATTCGACCAGGCTGCGGTCGAGGTCGGTGTCCTCGCCTTCCTGCACCAGCTCGATTTCTTTGCCGAGCTGACGCGCGAGATCGCGCACGATGCGCGGAAAGCGCTGGAACAAGCGCCCCACCGGCTGCATGCGCATGCCGAGCACGGCGCCCTGCAATTCATCGGCGACGCGATCCAAATCGCCGGTCGCGACGTTCAATGGCTCGTCGCCGCTGCTAGCGGCGAGACTCATCAGGCGATTGCGCACCAGCACCAGTTCGCCGGCGCGGTTGACCAGCGCATCCAGACGCGTGGTGTCGACGCGCACGGTGGCTTCGGGTGCAGGCGCGCTCTTTACTACCGCCTTCTGCGCAGTCGGTGCAGGCGCAGTGGCAGGCGATGCAGTTTGTCCTGGCACGCCGCCCTGGCCATGCAGGCTGTCCAGCAAGGCCTCGAATTCGCTGTCGTCGATGCTGTTCGACGATACCGGCGCGGCACCCGGCGACACGCCTTTGCCGTGCAGATTGTCCAGCAGCGCCTCGAACTCATCGTCGCCGATGCTTCCCGACGACGACGGTGCCGGCGCTGCGCCCGGCGAACCGCCCTTGCCGTACAGGCTGTCCAGCAAGGCTTCGAATTCGCTGTCGTCGATGACACCGCCACCTTCCGTGTCGGCTTGCGGTTCCGGCTTTGGCGGCGGTGCGGGAGCTGCCGCGCGGTGTACCGCGGGCTGCAAACGTTTCAATAGCTGGGCAGGCGCCGCCGGCAATTCGCTGGATGAAGCCAGCGCCGCCATCATCTCGTTGAGCAGGTCGAGCGCTTCCAGCAGCGCGTCCATCTGCGCCGAGTCGAGCACGAAGGCGCCGTTGCGCGCCTCGTTGAGCAGATCTTCGGCGTGATGGCACAGCTGCACCATCGGATCGACGCCGAGAAAACCAGCGCCGCCCTTGACGGTATGGAAGGCGCGGAATACGGCATTGAGCAGCTCCGCATCACGCGGCGACGCTTCCAGATCGACCAGTTGTTCGCCCAGGCGCTGCACCAACTCCCCGGCCTCGACCAGGAAGTCATCGCGCAGCTCGCTGTCCAACGTGGGGTCCATGCGCGTCCCGCTCAGAAACCGAATTCGCTGAGCAGGCGGTCGGCCTCATCCTGGCTCGACACCTTGGCCGCGGCCACCGGCGCTTCGCCGCCGGCCAGCGCGCCGGTGAGGCGTACCAGTTCGAGCAGGGAGGATTCGACGCTGCCGATAAACGTGGCGACTTTCTTGATGCGCTGGCCGGACAGATCCTGCCAGGACTGCGCCATCACCATGTCCGAAAGGCCTTCGCGGCATTGCATGGCGAAGTCGCGCGCCTGATGCGCCAGCACTGCGGCTGGCTGGCCAGGCTCGCTCCACTCCAGCACTTCGCCGGCATTGCTTTCCAGCGTTTCCGCCTGCGGACGCATGCGTTCGGCGAAATCGATGCTGCGATGCGCGGCTTTGGCGCTCATCTCCAGCACGTCGTGCAGATTCTGGCGCGCGTCGGCCACGCTGTCAGGCACGCCCTCCTGCGCCAGCTCGCCACCGAGACGGCGCACGGCGACATGCAGATCGCGCGCAAGCAGGCCCAGCGCGCGGAACAGATGCTGCTCCCGCTGACGCACCATGCTGTCCAGCGCTTGCTCGAAAGCCGGGCCGTCGGAGCTGTGCAGCAGCTGTTGCAGTTCGGGCGGCAGGCCGCTGCTCAACGGGGACATCATCACGGCGCTCATGCGCTAGCTCCTTGTGCGGCGAGCCGCTCGAAAATCTTGTCCAGCTTTTCCTTCAGCGTCGCCGCGGTGAAAGGCTTGACGATGTAACCGTTCACGCCCGCCTGCGCGGCGGCGATGATCTGGTCGCGGTTGTTCTCGGCGGTGACCATCAACACCGGCAGACCCTTTAGGGCCGGCTCGGCGCGGATCGCGCGCAGCAAGTCGATGCCGGTCATGTTCGGCATGTTCCAGTCGGTAACGACCATGTCGAACGGCATCTTCTTGAGCATGTCGATCGCATTCACACCGTCGTCGGCTTCCTGGATCAGCGGGTTGCTGAAACCGAGCTCGACCAGCAGGTTGCGCACGATGCGCCGCATGGTGGAGAAGTCGTCGACCACCAGGATTTTCATGTTCTTGTCCAAGGAAACGTCTCCGGTAACGCCTTGTTGCTGTTTGATGCTTGGAGTGGGAGAAGCAAAGCAAACGAGTGATAAGAAGAACTGTGCGAGAGATCGGGTCAGGCACCTCTCACTCGTTTCTCATGCTTCTTCGCCTCTTTCTCGTTCTCTCCGCGCCACCCTGTCATGCGCGCCTTCAACCGGATCAACGCCTGCCCGTGGATCTGGCACACGCGCGATTCAGTCACACCGAGCACGGCGCCGATCTCTTTCAAGTTCAACTCCTGCTCGTAGTACAGCGACATCACCAACTGTTCGCGCTCGGGCAGGCCGCCGATCGCGTCGACCAGGGCGTGGCGCATGCCCTCCTGTTCGATGCGGTCCTGCGGACCCAGCCCTTCCTGGTCGGCCACGTCGAGCGCGGCACCATCGTCGTCGTCCTCCGGTGCGGAGAGACTCAACAGGCGCGCGCTGGCGGCGTCCGCCAGGATCTGGTGGTACTCCTGCGCGCTGATGCCCATGCGCCGGATGACTTCGGCGTCGGCGGCATCGGCGCCGGTTTCGTTCTCGATCTGCCGCACCACTTCGGTCACTTCGCGCAACTTGCGATGCACCGAGCGAGGCGTCCAATCGGTCTTGCGCAACTCGTCGAGCATCGCGCCGCGAATGCGGATGCCCGCATACGTCTCGAAGCTCGCCAGCCGATCGGTGGCGTAATTCTTTGCCGCCTCCAGCAAACCGATCATGCCGGCCTGCACCAGGTCATCCACATCCACGCTCGGCGGCAGCCTGCCCATCAGGTGATAGGCAATACGGCGCACCAGCGGTGCATGCCGGCGCACCATCTCCTCCGTGCTTTCGCGTTGCAGTTGCAGGTATTCGGAAGCCACGCTCATCTCACCACCCCTCACCTATACGATCGGGTGCCGATGCAGCCCGACCGCCAAAGAAGGCGATCCGGTCGCGGCCCGATCTCTGGGGTTCCCCCCATGTATCGACCACACCCACCATTTGCTTGAATCCCCGCGACGCGCGGCTGGCCGGCCACAGATCGACCACAGCGCTCTGGCGCCGGATGGCCTGCCGCAAATGTTCGTCGTAGGGCACCGTGCCCATGAAATCGAGCGCCACATCAAGGAAGCGGTCGCACACGCGGGCCAGCTTGTCGTAAAGCTGTCGCGCCTCGCCGGCATGGCGCACCATGTTCGCCACCACGTGGAAGCGACGCACACGGAAGTCGCGGCTGAGCACCTTGGTCAGCGCGTAGGCATCCGTGAGCGAAGCCGGCTCGTCGCACACCACCAACACCACATCGTCGGCGGCGGCGGCAAACATCACCACGTTGTCGGTAACGCCCGCCGCGGTATCCACCAGCAGATACTCCGGCGGATCGGGCAATTCATCGAAGGCGCGGATCACCGCCGCATGCTCGCGCGTGTCGAGCTGTGCCAGGCGGCGCGCGCCGGAACCGGCGGGAATCACTTTCAAACCGTGCGGCGCCGGCAACATCAGTTCTTTCAGGCTGCAGGTGCCGTCGAGCAAATGGCCGATATGCCGCGCCGGACTCAAGCCAAGCATCACATCGAGATTGGCGAGGCCCATGTCGGCATCGAGCAGCATCGTGTCGTGCCCGGCCATGGACAACGCCATGCCGAGGTTCACCGCCACCGTGGATTTACCCACACCGCCCTTGCCGCCCGCGATGGTGATGGCACGGCAGCGACGCGGCCGGGCGACGGGCATATCGCCCGACGCCGGCTTCACCGCTGGAGCTTCCGCTCCCGGCAGCGAGGTCAGCGCCGAGAACATGTTCTTCAAGCCCCAGGCCTGATTCATCGCAAACGAGTTCATCGCTATGGTGCTCATCAAGCGTTCGCCAGGGCGAGACCGAAACGCTCGGCCATGTGGCTGTCATCGATCGCCGGGGCGTTGCCCTTCAGCACCTGCGCGGCACGGCACACCAGCACACGCGCGTCGGCGGCGGTGATGTCTTCCGGCACGCGCTGGCCGTCGGTGGTGTAGTCCAGCGGCAGGCGGTGGCGGATCAGCACCGACAGCGCACCGCCGAGGCTCGGCGCCTCGTCCAGCTTGGTCAGGATGCAGGCCTGCGGCTGCTGCGGCAGATACGCGCGCACCATGTCGTCGATGGCCTGCGCCTGTGCATTCGCGGCCAGCACCAGGCAAGTGCGTACTTCGCCGGCACTGCGCAGCAGTTCCATTTGTTGTTGCAGGCGTGGATCGCTGCCGGCGACGCCGGCCGTATCCACCAGCACCACGCGGCGGCCGCGCAGCACTTCCAATACTTCGCGCAGGCTTTCGGCATCGTGTGCGGGGAACACACGCACGCCGAGCAGGCGGCCGTAATGCTCCAGCTGCGCGGCGGCGCCGATGCGATAGTTGTCGGTGCTGACCAGGGCCACCTGCGAGGCGCCATGACGCAACACCGCGCGCGCGGCGAGCTTGGCGATGGTGGTGGTCTTGCCCACACCGGTCGGGCCGACCAGCGCGGTAACCCCGCCGTGTGCGGCGATGTCATGACCGGTGATGCTCAAGCTGCGGCTGAGTACGCCCAGCGGCAGGTAGCGCGCCTGATCAGCACTGAGCTGGTCAGGCAATTCCTCGGCCAGCTTGCGCGCCACGTCGGTATCGATGCCGAGCCGCGCCATATCGCGCAGCACACGGCCGCGCAGCGGATGGCGGCGTTGCATATCGTTCCAGGCCAGGCTGGCCATCTGCGATTCCAACAACTCGCGCAGGCTGCCGAGCTCGGCGCGCATGCGCGCGGTATCCAGCGCGGCCTGCTCGATCACCGGATGCAATGCGGGCGGTTCGGCAACCGGTGCCTCGGCTGTTGCACGCGGTGCGGCAGCGGCTGCTTTCGGCACGGCGGCAACCCGCGGCGCCACGCGCTTCTCCGACGTCGGCAGCGGTTCGCCGGACCGCACAGCCTCCCGCACCAACGCCTCGTCGTAATCGACCGCCGCGATGATTTCCACGCCATCGTCGAGCCGGCGCGTGGAAAGGATCACCGCATCCGGCCCCTGCTCTTCGCGTACTTCGCGCATCGCCTGGCGCATGTCTGGCGCTACGAACCGCTTGATCTTCATCGCTCAGTTCAACCCCTGTCTGCCGCGCGGGCTTAACGCCCCAGCGCCTGCACCAATCGCACCCGACGGTTGTCGGGCACTTCGTTGTAGGCCAGTACGTGCAGGTTCTGTGCCACGTGGCGAGTGAAGCGCGCGAGCCATGTGCGCAGCTGCGGCGCGACCAGCAACACGGCCGGTTCGCCGCTCATTTCCTGGCGGCGCGCGGCGTCGGCCACGCTGGATTGCAGGCGGTCGGCGAGCCCCGGTTCCACCGCTGCGCCCGCCACACCGCCGTTTCCGAGCGAGGTGAGCAGGATCTGCTCCAGGTCCGGCGCCAGCGTGATGACCGGGATCTCGGTGCCCAGCCCGGCGATCTCCTGCACGATCTGGCGGCCCAGTGCGACGCGTACGGCGGCGGTAAGCGCGCCGGGATCCTGACTCTGGCCCGCGTGTTCCGCCAAGGATTCGACGATGCTGCGCATATTGCGGATCGGCACCCTCTCGGCCAGCAGGTTCTGCAGCACCTTGACCACCACGCCCAGCGACATGCGCTTGGGCACCAGGTCCTCCACCAGCTTCGGCGCGACGCCGGCCAGGCGATCCAGCAACTGCTGCACGTCCTGATGGCTGAGCAATTCGTGCGCGTGGCCCTGCAGGATGTGCGAGAGATGCGTGGCCACTACCGTCGCCGGATCGACCACGGTGTAGCCCAGCGCCTGCGCGTTCTCACGCTGGCCGCTCTCGATCCACACCGCTTCCAGCCCAAACGCCGGGTCCTGCGTGGCGATGCCCTGCAGCGGTCCGTGCACACGGCCGGGATTGATCGCCAGCAAGCGCTCGTTGTGTACCTCGGCCTCGCCCATTGGCACGCCCATCAAGGTGATGCGATAGGCGTTCGGGCCCAGATCCAGGTTGTCGCGGATATGCACCGCCGGCACCAGAAAGCCCAGCTCTTGCGACAGCTTGCGGCGCACCGACTTGATGCGGCCCATCAGCTCGCCGCCCTGGTTTTTGTCCACCAGCGGGATCAGGCGATAACCCACTTCCAGCCCGACCGGATCGACACCGGCTACGTCTTCCCAACCCAGCTCCACCCGCTCCGCCGGCGGCGTCGCGGGCGCCGGTTCGGCGGCCTCTTCCGCCAGCTTGGCGCGCGTGTCGCGCTCGCGCTTGATCATCATCCATGCCGCGCCACCACAGGCCGCACCCAGCAGCAGGAAAGCAATGTTCGGCATGCCGGGCACCAGGCCCATCACACCTAGCACCACGCCCGCCACCGCCAGCGCTTTCGGCTGCGCGAACACCTGCGCCACCAGCTGCTGGCCCATGTCTTGCGAACGCGTGGCGCGGGTGACGATCACTGCAGTGGCGATCGACAGCATCAGCGCCGGCACCTGCGCGACCAGGCCGTCGCCGATGGTGAGCAAGGTATAGGTCTTGGCCGCGTCGCCGGCCGACAGGCCGTGCTGCATTACACCGACGAAAAAACCGCCAACGATATTGATCAACAGAATCAGGATGCCAGCCGTGGCGTCGCCGCGCACGAACTTGGAGGCACCATCCATCGAACCGTAGAAGTCCGCTTCCTCGCGCACTTCCTGGCGCCGCTCGCGCGCCTGCTCCTGCGTGAGCAGGCCGGCATTGAGGTCGGCGTCGATCGCCATCTGCTTGCCGGGCATCGCATCCAGGGTGAAGCGTGCGGTCACTTCCGACACGCGCGTGGCGCCCTTGGTCACCACTACAAAGTTGATGATGGTGAGGATGGCAAACACCACCAGGCCCACCGCAAAGTTGCCGCCGATCACGAACTCGCCGAAGGCTTCGATCACCTTGCCCGCCGCGCCGGGACCGTTATGTCCATGCAGCAGCACCACGCGGGTGGAAGCGATATTCAGCGCCAGGCGCAGCAAGGTCGCCATCAGCACCACGGTGGGAAACGCCGCGAACTCCAGCGGTCGCATCACATAGACCACCGCCAGCAGGATCACCAGCGACAGCGCGATGTTGAAGCTGAAAAGCATGTCCAGCAGGAACGGCGGCAGCGGCAACATCATCATCGCCAGCATCGCCAGCATGATCACCGGCGCACCAGCACCACGGCGGCTTACCTGTTTGAACGTGTCGAATACGCTTGCGACGGCCATGCGTCAGTGACCTTCTGAAGGAAACAGGCTCCCTCCCCTGCTCGCAGGGAAGGGTTGGGGAAGGGTGAGTACTTGAGAAAGCGCGGCGGGCAAGGTGATCGCAAGAGCGTCACCCCCTCCCAGCCTCCCCCTGCAAGCAGGGGGAGGAGCTAGAGCACGCGATAACCCGCTCCCTCCCCTGCTTGCAGGGG
>NZ_FOZI01000001.1:73131-143353 GCF_900114495.1 Dyella sp. OK004
GCAGGGGAGGGTTGGGGAGGGGTGGGTACTTGAGAAAGCGCTGCGGGCAAGGCAATCGCAAGAGCGTTACCCCCTCCCAGCCTCCCCCTGCAGGCAGGGGGAGGAGCTAACAGCTCGCAACCACGTGCTCTAGCCTTCACGGTACGGCCCCATCAGATCGGGATCGATATCCGGCGACGGCGGAATCGGCGGCGCAGCGTCGTGCGCAACGGCCTGACGCAGCTGAAACACATAGGCCAGCACCTGCGCCACCGCGATATACAGAGACGCCGGAATCTCGCGCCCCAGTTCCGTGGTGGCATACAGCGCACGTGCCAGCGGCGGCGCCTCCACCATCGGAATGCGATGACTGCCGGCCACCTGGCGGATCTGCATCGCCAACACGTCCACACCCTTGGCGATCACGCGCGGCGCGCGCATGCGGCCGTCGTCGTACTTCAGCGCTACCGCGAAGTGGGTGGGGTTGGTCACCACCACGTCTGCCTTGGGCAACTCCTGCATCATGCGGCGGCGCGCCAGCTGGTGCTGCACCTGACGGATGCGCCCCTTGAGCTCGGGGTTACCCTCGTTCTCCTTCATCTCGTCGCGCACTTCCTGCTTGCTCATGCGCAACTTCTTGGCGTAATCGAAACGCTGGTACAGCGCATCGATACCGCCGATCAGCGCCAGCATGGTGCCGAACAACAAGGCCGCACGCCCGAGCAGCGACAACGCATGCGTGATCCCCGACACCACCGTGCCGCGCCCCGTGGCCTGCATGGCGTCCTGCGAATGCCACAACACCCACGCCAGGGCGGAACCAATGAACAGCAGCTTCAGCAACGACTTCGCCAGCTCCACCAGTCCGCGCAACGCAAAGATGCGCCCGAAACCGGCGATCGGATCAAGCCGGTCGAACTTCGGCTCCAACGCCTGCCCACTGAAACTCAAACCACCGAGCAAGACCGGCGCGGCGAAAGTCGCCAGCAGCGTCGCCACCGCCACCGGCGTAAACAGCAACAGCGCCTCACGCAAGGCCGCGCCCAGCACACGCGCAGGCAACTCGCCCGAGAACAAAGCCTCGCGCCCGTAGCCCAGACTCATCGCGTAGATCTTGTGCGCATGCAGATATGCCCGCTCGCCGCCACTCATCAAGGCGGCGACACCCGCCAGCACCACCATCGCGCCGGAGAGATCACGCGAGCGCGGGACATCACCCTTCTCCCGCGCTTCGCGCAGCTTTTTTTCTGAAGGTTGTTCGGTGCGTTCCTGATCGTCATGCTCGGACATCGCCCTAGCCTCCGACCAGTTCGTGCATCAACGACCACGCCGAATCCTGCAACGACGCAAATGCACCGGGCAGGCTGCGCAAAGCCAGCCACAGGGCGATAAAGCCCAGACAGATCGTGATCGGGAAACCCACCGCGAACAGATTCATCGACGGCGCCGCGCGGCTGATCGCCGCAAAGCCCATATTCACCACCAGCAACGCCGTCATCGCCGGCAACGCCACCCGCACCGCGCCTGAGAACAACTGCGAGCCGAACGCCACCACCGCATGCAGGCCATTCGAAGTGATCGCATCCGCACCCGGCGGCAGGCTGGTGAAGCTGTCCGCCAGCAGCGCGATCAAACGCAAATGTCCATCCATCGCCAGGAACAACAGCGTCACCAGCAACAGATAAAACTGATTCAGTACCGGCGAACTGCCACCACCCTGCGGATTCACCACTTCGGCAAAGCCGAGACTCATGCTCTGCGCCACCAACTGCCCGCCGAACGCCACCGCCTCAAACGTCAGCCGCAACACAAAACCCACCGCCGCGCCGATCAACACCTGCCCCGCCATCGTGGCGACACCATCCGCCGTCATCGGATCGATCCGCGCCGGCGCCAGCGGCGCCAATACCATCGTCAACAACAGAATCAACGCCACCCGGATCCGCGCCGGCAACACCGACGCCCCAAACACCGGCGCCATCAAAAACAACCCAGCCACCCGCCCCGTGGCCCACATCAAGCCACCAAGCCACACCGGCAACTGCGCCAGATCCACGCTCGTCACCGCACAGCCCCCGGCAACCCCTCGATCAAATGCCGCGTGAACTGCACCAGCGTGCGCAACATCCACGGCCCGGTGATCAACGCCACCAACGCCATCGCGATCAGCTTCGGGATGAAGCTGAGCGTCATTTCATTGATCTGCGTGGCGGCCTGGATCACACCGATCAACAGACCGACGGCCAGCGCGGTGAGCAACAGCGGAGCGGCTACGAGCATCGCGACGTAAAGCGCGTGCTGGCCGAATTCGATGACGGATTCAGGCGTCATGGCGACACCGACGAGAAAGGTTGCCAAAGAGAGGGGGGGAAAGCACGGCGATGCGAAGCGAGCCCGTAACGGGTCCCCTGTGGAGCGGTGAGGGTTGGACGATCAGGCCCCGTAGGGGGCGCAGGCAGGGATGCCTGCGCCTTTTCGACAGGACATGGATGTCCTGTCGAAAAGCCCGGCCGACCCTCACGGACCCGCAGGCGTAGCCGGAGGGCGCGCAAGAGGGGTGCCTTTTCTTTTGGTTACTTTTCTTTGGGCAAGCAAAGAAAAGTGACTCGGACCGCGGCAGCGGTACGAAAGCCCGCGGCAGGCGAGCCAAGGCACGCAGACGCGACAACCGCGCGATAACGCCACTGGATTCCGGCCTGCGCCGGAATGACGAAGTAGGAAATGGCGAACCGAGCACCCACCCCTCACCCCGGCCCTCTCCCCGGAGGGGAGAGGGAGAAAGAGCGCGTGGCGCCATCATGAGTAAAAACTCCCCGCCAACGTCCCCAACAAAAGCGCCCACCCATCCACCAACACAAACAACATAATCTTGAACGGCAACGAGATGATCATCGGCGACACCATCATCATGCCCATCGACATCAACACACTCGCCACCACCAGATCGATAATCAGAAAGGGAATGAACAACAAAAACCCCATCTGAAACGCCGTCTTCAACTCGCTGGTGACAAACGCCGGCATCGCCACCCGGAACGGCACCGAACTTTTGTCGGCATACGGCTGCTCATTCGCCAACTTGGTAAACAACTGCAGATCCGCATCGCGCGTCTGATCCAGCATGAAATGCTTGAACGGCGCTGCCGCCGCCGGAATCGCCTGCTCCACCGTCAGCTGGCCGTCCATGTACGGCTTCACGCCATCCTGATAAGCGTGGTTGAGCACCGGCGTCATCACGAACAACGTGAGAAAAAGCGCCAGCCCCAGCAGCACCTGATTCGGCGGCGTGGACTGCGTACCCAGCGCCTGTCGCAGAAAACCCAGCACGATGATGATGCGCGTGAACGAGGTCATCATCAGCAGGATCGCCGGCAACAGCGTCAGCACCGTCATCAGTGCCAGCAGCTGCAGGGACAAGGTCCAGCTCTGCCCGCCACCCGCGGCGTTCTGCACATTCAACACCGGAATGCCGGCCGGCTCCGCCAGCGCCGCGAACGGCGTCAGCAGCAACGCAGGAAGGATCAGCGCACGCAGCCACTTCATGATTTGCGCTTCCACAAACCGAGCACGTCGGCGAACGACGGAGCCGGCGCCGCAGGCGGCACATCGGCCGGCGCGGGCGCCACGCCTTCATACACATGCAAGGTGCGCATGCCGCCCGGCCCCACGCCAAGCAACAAGCGCTTGCCATCGGCATCCACCAGCAGCACGCGCTCGCGCGCACCGACCGCAAAGGATTCGACGCAGCGAATGCGCCGGCCACCCGGCTGCGTACGCGCCTGCAGGCGGCGACTGAGCCAGCCGGCAGCGAAGATCAGCAGGATGATGCCGGCCAAGCTCAACACTACGCGCAGTAATTCCGCGCCCACGCTGACATCGGCGACCGGCAAGGCGGCGGCGAGCATCATCACCACCTCAACGCAGCTTGCGCACGCGCTCGGCGGGGCTGATCACGTCGGTCAGGCGGATGCCGAACTTCTCGTTGATCACCACCACTTCGCCGTGCGCAACGAGAGTGCCGTTGACGAACACATCCAGCGGTTCACCGGCTGCGCGGTCCAGCTCCACCACTGAGCCCTGGTTGAGCTGCAGCAGGTTGCGGATGCTGATGCGTGTGCGGCCCACTTCCATCGCCAGCGTCACCGGCACGTCGAGGATCAGGTCGAGATTGACGTCGCCGCCCTCGCCCGCCACGCCGAGCATGGTTTCGTATTCGGGGCGGCCGGCGGGATCAAGCAGTGTGGCGGAATCGTTGGTGGTGCTCATGCGGAAGGGTTCCCGTTGGAGAAGTCGGCGGACGCGCGCACTTCGCGGCGGCCAGCCAAAGCTTGGAAGCGCACGGCCTTGTGGCCGCCGGATTTGCCGTGATGGCCGCGGAAGATCGGCACGTCCTCAGCGAACACCGTGCACAGTTCGGGCAGGTTCACCGGGATCACGTCACCGGGACGCAGGCGCAGGAAGTCGCCGATGTTCATGCTGGTTTCCAGCAACATGGTGCTGAGCTCGACTTCGGCATCCAGCACTTCCTGATGCAGACTTTCCAGCCAGCGCTCGTCGCGCTCGACGCGGTCGCTCTGCACGCCGGCATCCAGCAACACGCGGATCGGCTCGACCATCGAATACGGCAGGGTCAAATGAATTTCGCCGCCACCGCCATCCAGTTCCACATGGAAGCGCGATACCACCACCGTCTCGGTGGGACTGACGATATTGGCGAACTGCGGATTGATCTCCGAATTGATGAATTCAAAGTTCAACGGCAGCACCGGCGCCCAAGCCTCCACCATCGCGACGAAGATCTCCGCCAACACGATCTGGATCACACGCGATTCGGTTGGCGAGAAATCGCGACCTTCGATGCGCGCGTGGTAGCGGCCATCGCCGCCAAAAAAATTATCGATCACGGTGAAGACCAGGCGCGGCTCCATCACCATCAGCGCGGTGCCGCGCAGCGGCTTCACCCTTACCAGGTTCAGATTGCTCGGCACCGCCAGCCCGTGCACGTACTCGCTGAACTTCATCATCTTCACGCCCAGCACCGAGACCTCGCAGGTCTTGCGCAGTACGCCGAAAACACCGGTGCGGAAGTAGCGCGCGAAGCGGTCGTTGACCATCTCCAGCGTCGGCAGGCGGCCGCGCACGATGCGGTCCTGCTGAGTGAAGTCGTAAGACAGCACCGCGTCTGTCGGCGGCGGCTCATCGCCACCGGTGGCCACCTCGCCACCGTTGACGCCATTGAGCAGCGCGTCGATTTCTTCCTGGGAGAGCAGCTCGCTCACGACACCCTCACTGCATCACAAAGCTGGTGAAATACAGCGCGTCCACACCGGGACGGCCGAGTTTGTCTTCCACAATCTTCTGCACCGCCGACAGCGCTTTCGACTGCAGCTTCTGCTTGCCCGTGGTATCGACCAGCGCGGTGTAGTCCTGGCTGGAGAACAGCATCACCAGCGCGTTGCGGATCACCGGATCGGCATCCTTCGCGGCCTGGATTGCGGCCGGGTCGTGCGCCATCAGGGTCACGCCCACTTGCAGATAGCTGAGCGAATCCGCCTTCTGGAAATTCACCACGAAGGCTGGATCGAGCTGCAGATACAGCTCCGGCCCCTTCGGCTTGTCCGCACTCTTGGCGTCGGCCACATGTCCCGGCGTTGCCGCGCCATGACCACGCAGCGTGTACAAGGCATAGCCGCACACCGCCGATACCACCAGCAGCGCCACCGCCAGAATTAAAACCACACTCCGCCCGCCACCTGCCTTCGTGGCGGGAACCTCGGCGGGAACTTGCTCAGCGTTCGACATGCATGACCTCTAAAAGAAAACGGATCCATGCCCGGCAGCGATGCATCGCGGTGCCGGGCCAAGGTCTAAAAGCAATCCGTGTGCCATCTAGGGAAATGGCTTAGTGGTGCGGCTTGCGACGGGCCGACGAGGAAGCGCGGCGTTTTATTGACGCGTGTCGGAGGGTTGTCGCGGCAATGCCACGGCGTCGGCATCGCCCTTCCCCGCATGAGGATCGGAAAATCATGTCGAAGACCAGCCTGCCTTCGCAGTTCGACGCTGTCAGGCTTTCAACAAGGCCTGATAGTCGGGGCTGAGTTCGGCAAGCACCACCAGCGCGGCCGCGCCAAGCGCCACGCAATCCGGTCCCGCCGTGCCCAGCTGGAGTCGCGCATGGGCGCGGTTCGCCCTGACGCTGACGGAGGGGAATAACGGCGGTGACTGTTCGATCAGTCGCCCCAGGATGTCGTTGGAGAGGGTGCCGCCGATGAGTACGGTTTCCGGATCCAGCAGCGATTCCAGCACGCTAACCGCATGGCGAAGCGCAGGTACGGCTTCGGCCAGCCAGCGCTGAATGCCCGCGGTGTGTTTGCGGTCGGTCAGATCCAGATCGCTCAGGTTCTGATCGGCGCCAACACCCAAATGCTCCAGCAGGGATGCGCCGGAAACGTAGCGCTCCAGGCAGCCGCGCTTGCCGCAGTAGCAGGGCTTGCCGTTCGGCGTAACGATCACGTGGCCGATTTCGCCGGCATTGCGCCAATGCCCGGAGTAGAGCCGGTTGTCGAGGTAGAACCCGGAACCGAGGCCGTGCCCGACGAACAGGTACGCGAAATCCCGCATGCCACCGGCCACGCCATACAACCGCTCGCCCATCGCGGCAGCCGTCGCATCGTTCTCCATCAGCACGGGAAGCCCGGTTTTCTGGCGCAACACGGCGAGACTCTGCTCGTCGTCCCAGCCGGGCATGCTGGTGGGGCCTACCGCGCTCATGCCTTCAACGCCAAAGGGGCCGGGCAGCGCAATGCCGATACCGAGCAATCGCTCAGCCGATACCTTGCGGCGAAACGCATCGATGCATTTCAGCAGCAGCGGCAAGGCCTCGGCAAAGGTCGGGTAGCTCACGGCGTGGACGCGCCGTCCGCGCGTGACTCCCTTCAAGTCCAGCAGTACCGCGACGATCTGATGCTGCTCGACGTGGAAGCCGATCGAGAAACCGCCGTCGGGGTTGATCGATAGCGGGATGGGCGGCTGCCCTCGGGCGATCTTTTCGGGAGCGTGTGCCGACAGTTTCGATTCGGCGATCAACTCCGCGACGATGTTGGAGATGGTCTGCGCGGTGAGCGAGGTGAGCCGCGTCAGGTCCGCACGGGTCAGCCTGCCGGCTTGGCGGATGGCCTCCAGCACGACACGCCGATTGTGCAGCCGGGCATGTTCGAGGTTGGTCCCCGTGGTCGGCTTGTTGGACTTGGAAGACATCGGCATCGCTGGCGGTTCGCTATTTGAGGATAGTCAGACGCGGGATACGCGGCGCCATGCGGCGCCAGGCAAATCGCGGGTCAGTCGCCACGATGGGGCGGATGTTCGAGCCGGAAGGCGACTGGATTCTATATGCCGCCTTCAAGCGCCACCGCCGCCCCGCCTGGGCAATGACCTCATGCAACTCCAATGGACGATGCGTCGGAAACCCATCTGGCAACCTGATTGGTGGCGCGCCTCAGCTATGCGCTTTTCTCCTCCCCCTGCTAGCAGGGGGAGGTCGGGAGGGGGTGAGCTCTTGCGAAAACCTCTCATGGAAGCGCTTTCTCAAGTACTTCCCCCTCCCCAACCCTCCCCCGCAAGCGGGGGAGGGAGTCAACCGCTCGCACTGCTGAGACTCAACACCAACTAGACCCCGGCGGCACCGCCCATGGCGAACACTACAACCTCACTCAATTAATTTCTTCAACTTGAATTAATAGAAAACTTGTGCTTTTCTTCGCTCAGCCAGCTCCTGCCCACCACCGTCACGCTGTTTCCGGAGATCGCCGAGAGCATGCGAAGCCAGACGCACCCAGTCTCTGAGGCACCTCAGCTGAAACCGCGGCTGGGCCTGGCGTCGGCCGTGGCCCTCAACATGAGCCAGATGTGCGGCGCCGGCCCCTTCATCACCATTCCCGCGATGATCGTGGTGATGGGCGGCCCGCAGGCTTATCTCGGCTGGTTGCTCGGCGCCCTGCTGGCTCTGTGTGACGGCTTGGTCTGGGCCGAACTGGGCGCTTCCCTGCCCGGCGCCGGCGGCACTTATATCTATCTGCGGGAAGCCTTCGGCAAACGCACCGGCACGCTGCTGCCCTTTCTCTTCGTGTGGACGGCGATGCTGTTCATCCCGATGACCATGGCCACGGGCGTGATGGGCTTTGTCCAATATCTCGGCTGGTTCCTGCCGAAGATGAGCACGCTGCACGGCAACCTGATCGGGTTAGCGCTGATCTGGATCACCATCGGCCTGCTATGGCGCACCACGCGGTCAATCGGCCGGCTCGGCATCGCGCTGTGGATCGTGATGCTCGCCAGCATCGTCTGTCTGATCGCTGCCTCGCTATCGCACTTCAATGCCGCGCGCGCTTTCAGCTTTCCGGCAGGCGCGTTCGATCTGGGCAGCAGCGCGTTCTGGTTCGGGCTCGCGGGCAGCCTGACCATCGGCACCTACGACTACCTCGGCTACAACACCTCGGCGTACCTCGCGGCCGAAGTAAAGAACCCGGGCAAGGTCATACCGGCCTCGATCGTGCTGTCGATCCTCGGCATGTTCGTGGTCTATTTCACGATGCAGATCGGCGTGCTCGGTGTGGTCGACTGGCATCGCATGCTCGACCCGAACTCGGCGGCATTCAGTTCGGTGGCATCTGTCGTTCTGAATGAATCATGGGGCGCGAACGCCGCGGGCGTCGTCACCGTGCTGATCCTGATCACGGCGGCCGCGTCGGTGTTCGCCGGTTTGCTCGGCGGGTCGCGCGTGCCTTACGAGGCCGCGCGCGATGGCGTCTTCTTCAAGGCGTTTTCGCAGATTCACCCGCGCCTGGGCTTTCCTACTTGGGGCCTGCTGGCGATGGGTGTGCTGACTACGCTCGGCTTCGCCGTCGGGCGTCTCACCTCATTGACCACGCTGATCCAGTTGCTGACCACGGTGATGATCCTGGTCCAGTCGGTGGCGCAGATCGCAGCGCTGTTCGCGTTGCGCCGCAACCGCCCGGAGCTAGAGCGCCCCTACAAGATGTGGCTATACCCCGTGCCCGCGCTGATCGCACTGCTCGGCTGGGTATACATCTACATGGCGTCGAACCAGAACGCGCCGGGCGCGTATCCCATCCAGTGGTCGCTGGCGTGGTTGCTGCTCGGATCGATCGCGCATCTGTGGTGGTCGCGTGCGCACGCACTGAAGGCGAAGCACGCATGAGCCGGAACCTGCCAACCTCAGCGCAGGGCGTGTTGCTCGCGATCGACGTCGGCGGCACCAAGACGCAGATCGCCAGCTACGACACCGCTACCGGCAAGCTGCATCGCGACCGGCTGGATACGCACGCAGCGGAACTCACTGGCCGCGCCGCGCTGCAACGACTCATCGCCGCGGCGAAACGTTGCGCGGCATCCGAAGGCAATGGCCCCCTGCTGGGCGTTGCCGCCGTCTTCCCCGGTGTAGTGCGCGAACGCCATCTGCGCATGGCGCCCAACACACCAGGGTTGGAAGGCATCGACTTGCACGGCGAACTCGCCGCCGCTTTTGACACCACCGCCATCACGCTGGACAACGACGTGAAGGCCGGCGCCCTGGCCGAACATGCGTGGGGCGGACTGCGCGGCACCGATCATGCGCTCTACCTCAACATCGGCACCGGCCTTGCCGCCGCGGCCATCATCAATGGCGAGGTCTATCGCGGTCGCAACGGTGCAGCACTGGAGATCGGCTATCAGTTGACGCCTTTTCTCGACCAGCACGCGCCCGAACAGTGGCGTGGCTGGCGCGAAGGTGTCGCGCCAATGGAGGCGGTGTTTTCCGGCGCATCGCTGGACGCGCTGGCGCAGCAGATGCTGGGGTCGGATCAGCGCGCCAAAGACCTGTTCCGCAGCACCGAGCCGCACGTGCAGCGCGAATTGCAGCGGCGGCTTCATGCCCTGGCGGCGCAGCTGGTGAATCTGTCGATCGCCTTCGACGTGGAGCGCATCGCCATTGGCGGCGGTGTCAACCAGCAATACCCCGTGCTTGAGCAGAATCTCGCGCAGTCACTGCAACGGCTGGTGCCATTTCCGCCCACCCTGGTGAGCGCGCGCTTCGCCGACGACGCGCCGCTGTGGGGCGCGCTGGAACTGGCACGCCGCGCTACCGACCTGCCGGCACTTCCGTCATCGATCTTCGACACATCCATGGGCGAGGCACCGGATGCCGTTAGCCAGCCATCCGCAGGGGCCAGGGAAGCCAAACAGCATCTGTAACCGACCAAGGCGTGCAGGTCGCGGCTGGGGAGCCGCACTCGTCATCGCCGACCGCAAAAATTCAGCACTGGAGGGGAGGACCACCATGCAGCATCGAACATCTCTACTGGCAGCCGCCATCGTCGCCGGGCTGTGTTGCACGCCATGGCCGTCGCAGGCCCAGAGTACGACGCCGCCGGCGTCGGGCACCGATACGAAACCGGCATCGAATCAGACCAGGGCCGAGGCGAAGAACGCCAAGGATCTCGCGGCAGTCACGGTCACCGGCATTCGCGGCAGCATGGCCAAATCGCTGGACACCAAGCGCGATGCGGACGCGATCGTCGATGCGATCACCGCCGAGGACATCGGCAAATTCCCGAGCACCAATGTCGCCGAGGCCATGGCGCAGATACCCGGCGTCACCATCGACCGGCGTTTCGGCCAGGGTGAGCGCGTCAGCATCGACGGTACCGATCCCAGCCTCAACCTCACCTTCCTCGATGGCCATCCGGTCGCACAAACGCCATGGCTGGTGGGCGAACAGCCCAATCGCGGCTTTGACTACACCCTGCTGGCGCCGGAGGTGCTGGGCCGCCTGGAGATCTACAAGTCACCGGAAGCGCGCCTGCCCGAAGGCAGCATCGGCGGCACCGTGATCATGCATACGCGTGAGCCGCTAGACCTGAAGGCGAACACCGTCACCGGCACGGTTGGTTTCAACTATGGCGACCAGGCCGACAAGGCGCGCCCGAACGCCTCCGTGTTGTACAGCTGGAAGAACACGCAATCGACGCTCGGCGCATTGGTATCGGTGTCGCATTACGAAGAGCAGACGGATCGCCAGGGCACCGAGATCTTCAACTATCAGTCGATGAACGATGCCTCCCAGGTCAGCCCCCTGGTGACAGGCCTTCTCGCCAACGGCCAGGTGGCCGGCAGCGACCTCATGCCCGACTCGCTCAACGCGGCGTGGTTCCAGCAGCATCGCAAGCGCGACACGGTTACCGGCACCGTGCAGTACAAGCCGACGGATCGCCTGGAGTTCACCGCCAGCGCGCTGTATGTGCGCGAAAACTTCAGCAACTTCGAGCAGTCGCTGTATTTCCAGGGGCCTGAGCAAAACCTCGATGCGCTCACCACGCCGGCCAACCATGGCGTGGTCCAGGGCGGCCATGTCTGTGGTGCCGCGGCGGGCTGCTCGCCGACGATCTATCTCGACTCGTTCGCACGCAAGTCGGTGGTCACCACCAAGGGCCTGGATCTCAAGGGCAGTTACCGTGGCGATGGCTGGGAACTCACCGGCCAGACTGGCGCGAGCAAGGCCAGCAACACGCTGCAGGAGTATTACCTCGGCTTCTTGTACGGCGGCAGCTACAACTGGGACATCAAGCACGGCATCCACTTCGATGACCCCAGCGCAGCCCGCGACCCAACCAACTGGATCTCGCCCTCGGGCAGCGACAGCCTGCTGCGCAATCCGCTGTCCTCGCGGGATTTCTACGGCCAGCTCGATTTCAGCAAGGACTTCGACGGCGCGGTGAACCAAGTGCTGATCGGCGCGCGCTATACCCGCCACAACGAAGGCTCCGACTATCGCTCGTATGCGCAGGGCATCACCAACGGTTCGCTGGCGGATGTCGGTGGCATCAGCTACACCGACTTCCTCACCAGCAGCCACTTCTCCGGTTTCTCGGCGGATCAGCGCCGGCATGTGCAGACAACGGACGGCGCCGAGCTCGCTTGGATCGACCACAGCCCGATCGATTGGACGGCGGTGAGCCCGGCCAACTACATCAACGGCACCTGGAGCGTGCGCCAGGAAGCGGAGGCGCTGTACGCCCAGGGCAATTTCAACGTCGATTCGTTCCGCGGCAACTTCGGCGTGCGCTACGTGCACACCAAGATCGACGGCAATTACATCCAGGCCGTCGGCGTGCCCGTCTACCCGGTGCCGGACGCATGGCGCAGGACATCGCAGGCCACTTACAACGACTGGCTTCCTGCTTTCAATCTCGCCTACGACACTCAGCATGACGTGGTGCTGCGCCTCTCGGCCGCGAAAGTCATTTCGTGGGCGCCCTACAACCAGCTCGTGCCCAACACCTTCCTCAACGACGACATTCTCAACGGCACCGGCGGCAACGGCGGACTCCAGCCTTACAAGTCCTACAACTTCAATGCATCGGCCGAATGGTATTTCAGCTCACAGTCGGTGCTGGCCGCCTCGGTGTTCTACAAGCACGTACTCAACTACATCGACCAGGTCGCCAAAACCGAGCGCCTCTACAACAGCTTCAACGACTCCGATCACGCCAACTTCGTGCAGAAGTACGTCAATGGCCAGTTAGGCAATTGCGACGTATCCGGTTACTGCGACTACACCGTCATCCGCCCCTACAACGCAGGCGCCGGCAAGATCCGCGGCTTTACCTTGAACTACCAGCAGCCGTTCGGCGACACCGGGTTTGGCCTTTCCGCCAACTACACCTACACGCACGCACGCAACAGCACCGGTCAAGCGCTGCCCTACAGTTCGGACAACGCCATCAATCTCAGCCCGTACTACGAGAAAGGCCCGCTGTCCGCCCGCCTGATCTACGGCTGGCGCAGCAAATACCTGGCAGGCGGCTTTATCGCCGGCGCCGCGCCAGCCACGGTGGACGCCTATACCGAACTCGACGCGAGCCTGGGCTGGACCTTCAACCCCAATATCTCCGTCACGCTGGACGCGATGAACCTGCTCGACGAGAAATACTTCCAGTATCAGGACACCAAGCGCGAACCACTCAACACTTACACCACGGGTCGCCGGTACATGATGAATCTGCATTTCAAGTTTTAAGGATGTCTAACTCCCTCCCCTGCTAGCAGGGGAGGGCTGGGGAGGGGGTGAGTACTTGAGAAAACGTTGCGTGAGACGCTTTCTCAAGTACTCACCCCCTCCCGACCTCCCCCTGCAAGCAGGGGGAGGAGATTAAAAGCGAGCCCTTATATGCGCGGGAAGGCAAGCATCAGCCTCGGCTGAGATTCGACGCCATTTGGCGGAAAAGATGGACATGTCATTCACCAGACGTCGTCACCACTCATGAAGATCAGTCCATTGAAGATCCTTCCTGTTTTCTTCAGCGCACTCTTTTTCCATTCGTGCCTCGCGTCCGCAAGTGCCGAGCTACCACTGATCCCCCGACCCTCAACGGTGGAAACACACGAAGGGCAGTTGACCATCGGAGCGCGAATCGTGGTTCGCGTCGATCCCTCCGACCCGGCGGCACTTCGGGTAGCTCACGCGCTTTCGGACATGCTGGCACGTCTCGGTGGCCCATCCCTGACCGTCGGCGAAGGATCGCCGGCACAGGGACGGGCGGCCATGGAGCAAACCGTCATCGTCATCAGCCGGCGCGCCGATGCGCCGGTCACGCAGTCCGAGGGTTACACCCTCGACGTCACAGCCAAGGCAGCGCGCATCATCGCCCGCGATGAAAGCGGGCTGTATTACGGCGCGGTGAGTCTGGCGCAGCTGGTCAGCGCTAACGCCACGGACAAAACATTCCATGTGCCGGCCGTACATATCGCCGACTGGCCGCGTTTCGCCTGGCGCGGCCTGATGATCGATTCGGCCAGGCATATGCAGAGCGTGGCTGAGATCGAGGGCATCCTCGAGCAGATGGCGCTGCACAAACTCAACGTACTCCACTGGCATCTGACCGACGACCAGGGCTGGCGCATCGAGATCAAGCGCTACCCGGAACTGACCCACACCGGCGCATGGCGCACGCCGCCCGATGCCGGCAAGGACGGTGAGCCCGCGCGCTACGGCGGTTACTACAGCCAGGACGACATCCGGCATGTCGTGGCCTATGCCGCCGCGCGCCACATCACCGTCGTGCCGGAGCTGGACATGCCCGGCCACGCACAGGCGGCCGTCGCGGCGTATCCGCAGTTCGGCGTCACTGGCCAGCGTCCGGCGGTTTCGGCGGACTGGGGCGTCAATCCCTACCTCTACAACGTCGACGAGCCGACCCTGCATTTCCTCGAAGGCGTGCTCGATGAAGTGATGGCGCTGTTCCCCTCGCGCTATATCCACCTGGGCGGCGATGAAGCCATCAAGGATCAGTGGGAAGCATCGCCGGCCGTGCAACAGCGCATGCGCGCACTGGGCCTGCAACATCCCGAGCAACTGCAAAGCTGGTTGATGGGGCGCCTGGGTCACTACCTGGACAACCATGGCCGGCGCCTGATCGGCTGGGATGAGATCCTCGAAGGCGGCGTGCCTGGCGATGCCGCAGTGATGTCCTGGCGCGGCATCAAAGGCATCGAACAGGCCACGCGCGCCGGCCACGATGTGGTTGTCGCCCCCGATCCCTTCCTCTACCTCGACTACGTGCAAAGCACCCGCAACGACGAAACCGCAGGGCGCCTGCCAATGCAGAGCCTGCAAAGCGTCTACGCATTCGAGATCGTGCCGCCAGAGCTTGCGGACACGCAGGTGCGGCGCATTCTGGGCGCGCAGGCCAATGTCTGGACGGAACATATGCCGACCGCAGCGCATCTCCAGCACGCCATTTTCCCGCGGCTCGATGCCTTGGCGGAGAACGTGTGGACGCCGGCCGACAAGCGGAACTGGCAAAGCTTCCTCGCCCGCCTTCCCGCACAGCTCGCCCGATATCGCCAGCAAGGCATTGGCTATGCGGACAGCGCGTATGCCGTGGATATCGGCGTGGATCGCCGACAGGCACTGGCCAGCAGCAAGGCGACCGTTACGCTCTCCAACCAGATTGGCAGCGGCGTCATCCACTACACGCTGGATGGGCCCCCGCCCGACACGCATTCACCCGTCTACACAAAACCGTTCACAGCGACCCTGCCGGTGACCATACGCGCAGCCACGCTGACCACATCCGGCAGCCTTCTGGCCAATACCCGCGAGCGCGTGCTGGACGAAGCGCATTTGCGCAGCCTCGAAGGAAACGAACTGACCGCCTGCCCGTCGGAACACATCGACGAGATGCGCGCGCAGCCGACGCCGGATGCTACGTCGCTGACGCCGACCTACACCATCAACGTCTTCGACAGTTGCCGGCTCACGCCACCGCTGCCGCTCGACGGCGCCGCTGTCGTCAACATTGATCTGGCGCGCCTGCCCCGCAACGTCGCCCTCGCCCACGACGCCAAACTGATCACGAGTCGCGCCACGGCGACAAAGCATGGCGAGCTCGAGTTGCGCGCCGACCGCTGCGATGGGCCCGCCTTGTCGGTAACCAACCTCCCCGACCCGACCAGCTCACCGGCCCGCTTCACGCTGACGGCCGCACTGCCGCCGATGCATGGCACGCACTCGCTATGTCTTGTGATGACAGGATCACCGCAAGCGCCGTATTACGGCGTCGGCCGTCTGCAATGGCAGCCCGCCGCCGCGTCATTGAAGAAGCCGCGTCCATGAGCACGACGAGCACGCGCCTTTCATCGATCGATGCGTTGCGCGGCTGTACCGTCGCCGCCATGTTGCTGGTGAACGACCCGGGGCTCGAAGCCCATGTCTATGCCCCGCTCGAACATGCGGCCTGGAACGGCTGCACGCCCACCGACCTGATCTTTCCCTTCTTTCTTTTCATTGTCGGCGTCTCCACCGCGCTCGCGTTCGAGCCGCGACTTGAACAAGGGGTATCGCCCGGTTTACTCACGCGGCAGGCGATGCAGCGTGCACTGCGCATCCTGCTTCTCGGTGTCGCCATCAACGTGCTCGAATGGTGGCTGATACCGGAAGCGCACTTGCGGCTGCCCGGTGTATTGCAGCGGATCGGCCTGTGTTTCGCCGGAACCAGTCTGTTTGCGCTGTACGCACAACCGCGCACCTGGTGGACAGCTATCGTGTTCCTGCTGCTGGGTTATTGGGGATTGCTGTGGGCGGGTGGCTCCCTCGACCCATGGGTGAACCTCGTCGATCGCTTCGACAGCACCGTGTTCGGTCGCGCCGTCTATCAGATCGACGCCGGCACCGGCCGCGGTCACGACCCTGAAGGACTGCTCGGCACCCTGCCCTCGCTCGCGACCAGCCTGCTCGGCTTGTGCGCCGGCCATTGGTTGCGGGGCGGACATGCCAGAAGGCTGATCGGCGCCGGTCTCGCTGCATCACTCGTGGCGCTCGCCTGGTCGCATTGGCTGCCGTTCAACAAAAATCTCTGGACGCCGTCGTTCGTACTCTGGACCGGCGGCCTCGCCATGCTCGCGCTCTGGCTGTTCCACTATCTGATCGACCAGCGCGGCTGGCGTCCGCTGGGCCGGCGCTTTGGAGTCAATGCCCTTGCGGCTTATGCCGGCGCGGAAATCATGCAGATACTGATTCCCGCCAGCGGCCTGCAGGCTGCCATCGAATCGTTGCTGACAGCCAGGTCATCCGCGCAACATGCCGATCCCAGGCTGTTCTCGCTGGGGTACGCCATCGCTTTTGTTGCGCTCTGGTGGCTCATCGTTTTCGTGATGGATCGCAAGCGGATTTACGTGAGGCTGTAGCTCGCCGCGCCCTGGCTCAACAGCCCGTACCCATATCGTTTGAGCAGGTGGCCGCGGTGATTCCGGCTGGACCGGCTGCACCGCGGCGGTGGGTGTCGCATTGCTTGAGCTCGCAATGCTCGCCTCATGACCCTTGGCTTTTCCCCTTCCTGGCGCGCCGAAGTCGTACTGAGTTTCGTCGTCGCCTGCGGCAACCAAACACAGCCGGGGCAAGTGCCCCGCACCAGAACAGCCTTCTTACTTGGCGTTCTTCTTCTTTTCCTCCTTGGCCGCCTTCTTTTCTTTCATGGTCTTGGCCGGCTTCTTCTTATCGCTCTTCTTTGAATCCATACCCTTGCTCATATCAATTCCCCGGTCATGGTTACAGTCTGTTGAACGCACATCGAGCGCCCCGTCCGCAAGCCCCTCGGGCTTGCGCTTGCAGGC
The DNA here is from genome assembly GCF_900114495.1 of Dyella sp. OK004. Classification (GTDB taxonomy): domain Bacteria; phylum Pseudomonadota; class Gammaproteobacteria; order Xanthomonadales; family Rhodanobacteraceae; genus Dyella_D. The sequence goes on from NZ_FOZI01000001.1 coordinate 90,280, forward strand.
ATCCCGCCAGTGGAAGGCTACGCCAATCGGCGGATTCGTAAAACTGTGGTTTTGTGCGTTCGGCCAACCACCGCTCACCTCGCCAGGATGCCGCTAGGCACGGCCGTGTTGCCGCTTGTCCCAGGTCCGGTGCGTATTCGTCAGGAGCGACGCAATCTGGTTTGCCCCTGGCAGTTAGCAGAAGCCACCAAGCGAGTCCTTCGCCAGTGAGTAGGGGTGCCTTCCACTGAGGTTACCCATGCGATCCGAAGCACTGATCAAGCTCTCCTTTGCCATCGCCGCCAGCCTGTTGCTCAGTACGCCGGGCCACGCCGCGGACGCCGGCGCGCAGGCGTTGGTCTCCCGGGCGCTGAAGGCTATGGGCCAGACTCACGATCTGCACCAGGTGGCTGCCTTGCGCGCCGAAACCATCAGTGCAGCCTGGGATACGGTCGAATTCGACCATGCCGATGCGCCCTATATTTTCCAGGGGGCCGCCCATGCGACCGTCCTGGACGATATGCAGGGCGGCCGGCGGCTGACCGACGAGACCCAGCTCGGTGCCGGCGCGGAGCCTACCTCGCTGCACACCCGAACACTGCTGACGTCAACCGAAGAACGCACGGACAGAACCATGGCCGGCCAGCCGCTGAGGATCGTGCGTGACGACGCGCCGCCCGCGTGGAACGTCGATGAGCCGATCGCCGCACTCCTCCTTGCCGAAAAAGCCAACGATCTCGTGCGGGAGAAGGACGCTTCGCCACATGGCATTCCACAGCACGTCGTTTCGTACCACGTGGGGCGTTATCCCGTGCGCCTCTTTCTCGATGCCACCACCGGCCTACCCAGCGCCATCGAAGTCACGCGCGTACTACAGCGCGCCAATAGCGTTGACCTCGCCTATAACGCCATGGGTGACCTGACTGATCGAATCGAGTTGATGAACTACGCGCTGTTCGATGGCGTGCGCTATCCCGTGCAATCGGACCTGTACCGCAACGGCGTCCATCTGAGAACGACTGTCCGCAATGATCTGCACATGGATGCGGCACTCGATGCGAACGCGTTCGCGTTGCCCGTAACCTCCGTCCCCATATCCCACGCAATGCTGGATGACATTGCGCTCGGTCAACCCGTGGCGCTGGCGCCAGATCCCAAGGCCCCCATTACGGAAATCTCCCCCGGCATCGTGCAGATCCCCGGCTCATGGTTCAGCACCATCGTGCGCCAGGACGATGGGCTGGTGATCATCGATGCGCCCATCTCCACCGGCTATTCGCGAAAGGTGCTCGATGAAGCAGCGCGACGCTTTCCCGGCATGCGGGTGAAAGCACTGATCACGTCCACCGCGTTCTACTGGCACGTAGCCGGCGTGCGCGAATACGCAGCGCGCGGTATTCCGATCTACGTACGCGACCGCAACGTCGCCGTCATCCGCGCGATGCTCAATGCGCCACACACCCTAGCACCGGATGAACTCGCAACCCATCCCGTCGCCCCCATCATTCGCCCGGTATCGAAAGCGACGGCCATCGGCCAGGGCCATAACGCGATCGTGCTGTATCCCGTGAACGACGGTGAGCAGCCCATGGAAATGACCTGGATCGCCGGCGCGCACCTGCTGCATACCGGCGAGATGGTCATGCCACTGGGACCGAACGGTGCGCTGCTGCAACCCGAATCGCTGCTGGAATTGAAGCATTCGGTCGAGGCGACACCCATTGCCACCGACGGATTGCGCATGATTGGCATGCATATGCGCCCTACCGCGTGGGAGGCGCTGCTGAAAACGCTTAAAGATGCAGGCGTCGATGGAGCACCGGGCGCGACGTGAAGCGCACGAAAGGCTAGCCGGACCGACAAGTAGGTAATTGAGCGTCCAACTCAACCCGCGAAAGTCGCGCCCGACGCAGAGTGGCAGATCGAAACCGCGAATCCCCTTCCCCCTATCGCCTCGGCATGCGCTCGAATGTCGGCAAGCCATCGGGAATTTGATGAAAGGGTTGCTTGTCGACCGTGAAGATAGCCATCTGCGGATGGCCGAAAACGGCTGGATCGTCGAGTGTGCCGACTTTCAGAATGATGGCGTCCAGCCCGGGCCGCCGCGTAATCAGTTGCGTACCGCATGTCGCGCAGAATTCCCGGGTCACGGGATACTCGAGATCGCTTCGCGAAAACCGCCGCGGCTCTCCCTTGGTGTAACGGAAGCCATCGGGCGGCATCAGCAGGAACATATGCGGAGCACCGCCGCTGTAGTACTGACATTCGCGACAGTGACACTGCGCCTTCAACATGGGCGCACCTTCGGCGACGTAGCGGACCTCGCCGCAATAGCAGCCGCCTTCAAGCTTCACGGCATGGTCGTTATGAGTAGCGTGCATGCGTTGATCTCCATATCGGGGCGCTGTTTGTGTTGCCTGTCGTACTAGCCTCTGATCGAAGGCGGCATCCTTTTGCGCATCGTCATCAGGTTGCACTCAACTAGCTCCGTTCCTTGTCCAAGCCTTTCTCCTTGTAGCGCAACAAAACATCAGCCGCGCAGCTTTTTTCCGAGATTCGGCCGCGCGATGAACACGAAGGCCTTGCCTTGACGGTGCTGATCCATGAGACCGGCGTCAACCAGACCAAGCAGATCGGCGCGTGCCGTCTGATAGGAGGTGTCGTGTGTACGTCGATGTACGTCAATGGTGAAGAGCTTTTCCGGGTGCTTCAACGCATTAAGGAGAAGAGCACGCTGGCGATGATTAAGTTGACGAGCCAGCTTGCTGCCGGGCTTTAGCAAGGCAGCTGCATCTTCCTGGTCACGTTGCTTTCGGGCAATGTAGCCATGCACGCCGTCGATAGCCTCCAGCAACACATCGAGCTGATGCGACACAAAGTAGGTCGTATCGCTGCTGTCGGTTTCTGTGTACAGGTAGGAGCGTATGTATTGAGCCGGTGCTCGTTTGAGAATGCTTGATATCGACAGGTATTCCGACATCCAGAATCCAGAGCGCAGCATCGACCAATAGAAGAGTGTGCGAGCGGTGCGACCATTGCCATCAACGAACGGGTGGTCGTATCCGATCTGGAAGTGGATGATGATGGCACGCACGACCGGATGGATAAAATGCTCGTCATCGTCGGTTTGGTTGGCGAAATTGCACAGAGCCTGCAAGCGCGCCGGTAGCTCTCGGGCGAGTGGCGGAACGTGCAGGACATGGCCAGTTTCATCTTCGACCACGATGTCTTCGCCTTCGCGGCGTAGCCTGCCTGCACACCCTTCGTCTTCGAGTGTCCCTTCCGTAAGCATGCGATGCATTTCAAAAATGGCATCGGGCGTAAGCGGACGCTGCCGCCACTCTTTCAGCTCCCGCATGGCGACGTAGTTGTTCCAGATCATCCGCTCGCCGTAATCGCGCGGCTGACGGCCGCTGCGCAGCATGTCCTTGGCGACCTGGGTAGTCGTTGCCGCACCTTCCAGCTGCGATGAGGTCATCGCCTCTTCCATCAGCGAGCGCACCAAATAGCGTTCACGCATGCTGTCGGACTGAACACCGTCCTGGCCGCGAAGCGCGCCCGCAGCATCGCGCGCGACTAGAAACAACTTACGTTGGATGCTGTCGCTGAGCACCACCTTGAATGCGCTGTCGGTCTTATCCTCCAACGGCAGCCGGCGTTGCAGCGCAATCCGCGCCATCTTGATGCCTAGCCACCACTGTTCGGCTGTCAGTCCATCCGGGGGAGAAAGGTGGCGCAAATGGTCCCAATGCTCATAGCGGCCTTTCACCTCCGGCCCCGGATGCTTCGACATGATCCTGACCAGATCGCCGGAATACCGGTCGAACAGCTCGTTCCAGGGCGGAGGGGCAACGGGTAGTTTCATCGGGCACCTGTCGATTTACTACTAAAACATAACTAAATTAGTAGAAAAACGATAGTAGACCGCATGGCGACACGCCCCGACGGCCCTGCCCAGGCTAGCTAGCCACCGTCCCGGCGCCAGGCAAGGGAAGCATCGCCAGCGCCCTGTTCGCCCCACACAGAGACCTGATTAGCGTCGAATCTCAGCTCTGAGCACGCCTTTCCCCTCCCCTGTTTGCGACGCGAAGCTAGTCCCGTGGGACAGGGGAGACCGGGAGGGGGCCAACCCTTGCGAGAACCCCACCAGAAACGCCTTCTCAAGTACTCACCCCACCCCAACCCTCCCCTGTAAACAGGGGAGGGAGCTGATAGCTGAGATTCGACGCTAATCAGGACACAGCGAGAGGCGAACCCGATCCCGTTTTTGCCGAGGTTCGCTATGCTGCAACAACGGTATCGGGTTCACTCCAGGGCTGGAAGGAAATGAACCCACCCGGTTTCGAAAACCGATCTCGCCCCCTGTTTTGATACGGACGCCCGGGAGCCACGTGATCCAAGTGAACTGCGATGTGATTGAAGGGCTTTGCGCGCGCCATGGATGAGCGCAGGTCGGACTCCAAACGGGCGGCCGGCGTCTTCATCGCCCTGATCACTCTGGTCACATTGGCTGCCCTTTATGCGCCGCGCTTCAGGCCTCCCGCGGCAAAACCCAAAGCTCCCCCTTCGACGCGGCCGATCATGCCCACCGTCGAGCTGTGGCTGAGCACGGCGGATCGCCGACTGAAGCTGATGCAGCAGCTCAACATCGAGATGAGTGCCCGCGGCTCGTTGTCCTCCGATGTGGTCATCGACGTCCACAGCAAATATCAAACCATGGTCGGTTTCGGGGCGGCGATGACGGACTCGTCGGCGTGGTTGCTACAGAACAAAATGAATCAGCTGCAGCGCGGCGCTTTGTTGCACGAGCTGTATGGCCCGCCACCCAACCTCAACCTAAACATGATGCGCCTGACCATCGGCGCCTCTGATTTCTCGTTGCAGCCGTACACCCTGGACGATGTTCCCATCGGCCAGACCGACCCGCAATTGCTGCACTTCAATGTCGCGTCCAACTTGCAAGATGTGATACCGACGGTGCGTGAGGTTCTTTCCATCAATCCGGAGCTGTACATCATCGCGTCGCCATGGAGCGCGCCGGCGTGGATGAAGACCAGCGAAAACCTGATCGGCGGGCAGTTGCTGGAGCAGTACGAAAGTGCGTACGTGGATTATCTCGTCAAGTACCTCGACACTTACCGCGGCTATGGCATCCCCATCTTCGCCTTGACCTTGCAAAACGAGCCCAACTTCATACCGATCACCTACCCCGGCATGGAAATGACTGCGGCCACGCGGGCGCGCATCGTCACGGAATATCTCGGCCCGAAGCTGGCAGGCCGCCGGCCAAAAACGCGCATCCTGGAATGGGATCACAACTGGAACCATCCCGAGCAGCCATCGAGTGTATTGGCCGACCCCGATACCGCGCGCTATATCGATGGCGTTGCCTGGCACTGCTACCAAGGCAGCCCCTATGCGCAGAGCCGCGTACATCGTGCGTATCCTCAAAAGGACACTTACATCACCGAATGTTCCGGGGGTGATTGGGCGTCGAGCATCAACGGCGAGCTGATCTGGTTTACACGGAACCTGCTGATCGCCGGAATCAGGCAGTGGGCTCGCGGCGTCGTGTACTGGAACCTGGCGCTCGACGAGAACCACGGCCCGCATTTCGGCGGATGCGATGCCTGCAAGGGTGTGATCATGATCGACTCGCAGACGGGCGCGGTCAGCCGCAACGACGAATATTACGCGTTGGCGCACTTCAGCAGATTCGTTTTGCCCGGCGCCGTTCGGGTGGAATCCACCGCTACCGACAAGGGCATCGACAATGTGGCATTCCAGAATGCTACCGATGGATCGATCGTTCTGGTGATAGTGAATAGCAATGCGGATACGCGCCGCGTCTCGGTGGCGGAAGGCCTGACCCGTTTCGAATACATGATGCCGCCGCAAAGCGTAGCGACCTTCGTATGGAACCCGGACCAAGTGGGTGCATGGGTGCGACGCGCTCTCTGGTGGTTGAAAAAGGCCCAGTAGCGGAATCTGTTTGTGTGCACGAGAGCTATCGGATGATCGGTAGCCTCATCGATCCATCACGCGCAGACCTCAGGGCTTCCCGCCTGCGCGTATCGTCGCCTCATTGATCGCGCGCACCTTGGTCTCGTCCACCTTTTCGATCTTGCGGTCGTAGGTGAACAGGCCGTTGTGCTCACCCTCGACATCCGTGATCTGGGTGTAGACGCTGCCGGACACGCCTATGGCCGGACCTTTGTCACGCAACACGGCGGTATTAGCGACGTAGCCGTCGTTCAGCGCGGCGTTGTCTTTCACCTCGCCGTACGGGTTGATGGGCGTGTTGGGCCAGACGTGGCCGGGAACACCCAGAGTCAGGCCGCCATGCTCACCGTCCATGGAGGCGCGCGTTGCGTCAGGGCTGGGCAGGCCAGGGCCCTGGTAGTCATGAACGTCGATGACGTCGCCGGCGTGCGGATCGCCCTTGGTGTCGCAGCAATTGAGGCCGCTGCGCGCGTTGACCAGACGCGAGGGGTCGAGTTGCTTGATCTGCGCAGCCAGCTCGGCGGCGGCAGGAATGCTCCACTGGCCCCAGCCTTCGTTGAACGGGATCCAGCCGATGATCGAGGTTTCGCCGTCGAGCTGGTCGACGATGGCCGAGACGTCGGCACGGAAGCTGGCCTTGTCGGCGGCGCTGAGCTTGTCGTTGCTCCCGGTCGGCAATGCTGGCATGTCCTGCCACACCATCAAGCCGATGCGGTCGGCCCAGTAGTACCAGCGCGCCGGCTCCACCTTGATGTGCTTGCGGATGGTGTTGAAGCCCAGGTCCTTGGTTTTCTGTATGTCGAACTTGAGCGCCGCGTCGGTGGGCGCGGTGTAGATGCCGTCCGGCCAGTAGCCCTGGTCCAGCGTAGCCAGTAGGAAGGTCGGCTTGCCGTTCAGCACGATGCGGTTGCGTCCGCCCAGCTTCGTGACGGCGATGGAGCGCAGGCCGGCATAGCTGGTTACCTCGTCGCGTTGATCGCCCTGCTTAAGCGTCGCTTTGAAGGTGTACAGGAAGGGATCCTGCGGGCTCCACGGGCGCGGATGCGCTATGGCCAGATGCAGCGGTTGGCCAGCCGGTCCGCTCGCCTCACCCACCGCCTTGCCATCCGCGTAGGCGGTGACATGCAGCGTGGCGTCCTCGCTGCGGCCGTGCAGTTTCGAAGTGACAGTGAAGGCATCCAGGCTGCTTGCCGGCGTGAAGTTCAGTTGCGCCACGCTGGTGACCGGCACCGGCTCCAGCCACACCGACTGCCAGATCCCCGAGGCCGCGGTGTAGAAGATGCCTTCGGGTTTCAGCCGCTGCTTGCCAACCATCACGTTGGCGCCGTCCACCGGCGCATGCACGGCAACGATGATCTCCTGCGGCCCGTGCGGGCGAAGCGCTGACGTAATGTCCGCGCCGAAGGATGTATAGCCGCCGGCATGGCGCGCCACCTGCGTACCGTTGACGTACACCGTGGCGTCGTGGCTCACCGCGCCGAAGTTCAGTCGCACGTGCTGGCCATGCGCGGTGAAGGCAGACGGGATGTCCACCAGCCGGCGGTAGAGCATGAAGTCCGAATGCTTTTGCACGCCCGAGAGCACTGACTCGATCGGATATGGCACTAGCACTTGGTTCTTTAGCGCCTGGCCGAACGGCGGTGCGCCTTTCCCGTCGCCTGGTGCGTACTGCCATAGCCCGTTCAAGTTCATCCATTGCGGATGCTCCAGCGACGGGCGCGCCAGCTGCGGGCGCGGATACTCGGGCAACGCGTTGCCGGGCGACACCGCGGCTGTCCACGGCGTCGCTAATGGCGCGACTTTGCCGTTCCAGACTGTCGCCTGATCCGGCGCCGCCATGGCCATCGACGCAAAAACCATGGCCATAGCCATCCAAGCGCTCGCGCTCCATACCTTGATGTTGCTCGTCATTTGCCCATCCTCATCAGATGTTGCTTTGTGGTTGCGACAATCGTTGCGCTGTCGCGACCTGGCCGCTTATGCAGCGGGCATTTCGGACGCCTGCCGGCGCCCGAGTCACTTTCTCTTTGCTGACCCAAAGAGAAAGTAACCAAAGAGAAATGGTCGGAAGAGCGAGGCGTGCTTTCGTAGCTGCGCATCTTCCAGTGTCAGGCTGCGGGATGGTTTTTCGCCTTGCTCCCTCCCCTGCTCGCAGGGGAGGGTTGGGGAGGGGTGAGTACTTGAGGAAGCGTATCGGGAGAGGTTTTCGCAAGGGCTCACCCCCTCCCGGCCTCCCCCTGCAAGCAGGGGGAGGAGAAAAGCGCGCGTGGCTCTGACTCGAAGCCAATCAGATCCAGAAGAGTGAGGACAGGAAGAGAAGCCCTCCAGACGTCTGACACTGGAAAAGGTGTAGCTACAAAGCACACCGCCTGCTCTTCAGGCCATTTCTCTTTGGTTACTTTCTCTTTGGGCCAGCAAAGAGAAAGTGACCCGGACCGCGGCAGCGGTTCGGAATGCCCGCTGCATAAGCGGCAAGCTCGCGATAACCCAACATCGCTGCTTCGCGAAGCCCCGGCGATCACTGCCGGTCCACCGACATCGAAAGCGGCGCATCGCTCGCGTCAGCGCCCCAAGATTTGTTTGGCTCAGGCCCCATCACGAGCACCAGCGTGCCGCCGTTCGCGATGTCAGCATGGCTGAACCAGGGTTTGGTCCACGGCTTGCCGTTGAGCGTGGCGGACTGGATGTACATATTCCGGACCGAGTTGTTGTGCGCGACGATCTCGAAGATTTTGCCATTGCCCATGCGCAGGCGGACCCGGTCGAAGATCGGACTGCCGAGGATGTAGTCGGGGCTGGAGGGATCGACCGGATAGAAGCCTATCGCGCTAAGCACATACCAGGATGAGGTCGAGCCTTGGTCGTCCATGCCGGGGAAGCCGTAGCCGCTGGCGTCGCTACCGTACAGCTCGGCGAGAATGCGGCGTATCAGCGCCTGCGTCTTCCAGGGCTGGCCGCTCCACGCATAGAGGTAGGCCGCCTGCTGGTCTGGCTGGTTGCCTTGCACGTACTGCCCAATCAAGCCGGTGCAGTCGCGGCAGATGCCTTTGGGTTGGTAGGGCGTGGAGAAGAATGCGTCGAGCTTGGCATTGAACGCGGCGCGTCCGCCGAGCAGATCGATCAACCCTTGCATGTCGTGCGGCACCAGCCACAGCGTGGACCAGCCCGAGGCTTCCTTCATCATGAAGTTGTAGTACGGCTCGCCCGGATCGAACGGCGAAATCCACTTGCCGTCTTCGGTGCGGCCGCGGAAGAAACCCACCGACGGATCGAATGCGTTGCGGTAGTTCGCCGCGCGACGCATAAACATTTGAGCGTCTTCCGTCTTGCCGAGCCGACGGGCGACATCCGCCAGCGCGTGATCGTCCCAGGCGTATTCCAGCGTGGTGGCGACGCCCGCCTTGCCGCCAGCATAGGGCGGACTGGAACTTGCCGGCGGGACGATGTCAGAGATCCAGCCGCTCTTCATGTATTCGGCCAGGTAACCGCGCGGCCCGTTAGGATCGGTCGCGTTCTTGCGCAGGTACTCATAGGCGGCGGCGTAGTCGAACGGGATGCCGCGCTGCCACGCGCCGTCGTAGAGGAACACGGCATGGTCGCCATGGAACGACGTGTTCATGTAACCGCGTTCGCGTGCCATGTCCAGCTCGGAACGCATGATGTCCTGCACCACCTGCGGCTCGAGCAGCATCAGCAGCGCGACCTGGTTGCGGCCGGTATCCCAGAAAGGCACCGGTCCGTAGCGGTCGTAGTCGGCGACTTGCACGTGGCCGTTGGTGTCGGTAAACCGATCGCCCTTGCGCACAACCAGCCGCGGGCTGGCGAAGGCGTGGTACAGCGTCGAATAGAACAGCATGCGCTGCTTCGGTGTGCCGCCGGTGACTTCAACACGGTCGAACAGTTGTGCCCATGCCGCGCGTGCCTGCGTGTGCACACGCTCGAAATTCCAATCAGGGTCCTCTGCGCGTAGCCGCTGTTCGGCCTCTTCAGCACTGTGGCCGTGAGCGATCTTCACCAGTACCTGCTCACCCGCCCGCGTGTCGAAGGTGCCGTAGGCGCCCGCGTAGCTGCCGGAGACGTTGCGCCGGCCAGCCTGTACATCCTCATTGCCGATCCCGTAACCCTGGTTAGTTTGGTCCGCACGGAAGGTGCCGAAACTGGCGAACGGCCGCGAGAACTCGGCAACGAACCAGGGGCCGTTCGAGTCGTGCTCCGATTTTCCATCCGCATTGACGCCGCGAAGGGTGCGGTCACCGACCACCTCCACCTTGCCGCCAGGACGGCGCAGGTTGACGACGACGTTCGAGCGGTGGCTCGCCGGAAAGGTGAAACGCATCAGGCTAGTCCACTGCGTCGCCGTCAGTTCGACCCGGGTGTGGAACGTGGCGAGATCGACTGCGTAGTAACCGGGCGATGCCTTTTCGCTCGCCTTGTCGTAGTACGACGGCGTGTAGTCCGGCGGCACGGTCCAGTCGCCCACCACCGGCATGACCATCGGCGCGCCGCGACCGCCATAGGTCGAGCCACCACCGCCGGTGAAACCGATCATCGTGGGGCGGCCATAGTCATAAGAGGTGGCGACGCCAGTGGGATAACTGAGATCCACGTTGATGTTGACCGGTGCCGCTTCGGTCGAACTTTGCGGCAGGCTCGCGCCCGGCGACGTCATGCCCGAATACAGCGGCTCGCCCGGCGGCGGCGCGTTGCCGATCAGCACCTGCCGGTCCAGCGGCGCGGTACCGACCAGCGGGTTAGCTTCATCAACGGCCTGCGTGGTGGATCGAGGCGCATGGCCGCTCTGGGCGTCGCTTGCGCCGATGGTTCCCAGCGCGACGATCGCCAGCACGATGCTCAGAGCAGTGTGCCGGTTGAGGATCAACGAGACGCAACGGCGAAGGTGTGCAAGAGATGGGTTCATGGTTTCCTCGGTGCGGAAATCAGCGCATCCGCTACCGTGCCGGCAGCAAAAGCAGAAGGCCGGGTAGCGGGGTCAGGCAGGACGCCCGACCCCGCTCGCCGTTTTTTAACCACCATCTCCGAACTTGTACGTGATGCCCATGTAGTACTGGCGTCCGGCATATTCGAGTTGGTATAGCCGCGCCGTGGTGTCGCCACCCAGGTATTGGCGAGGGGTGGAACGCGTCAGGTTGATGATCGACGCGGTCAACATCAGGTGCTTGTTGAACTCGTAGTCGCCGTTCAAGTCGAGCTGGTGATAAGGCTGCGTATAGATCGGAAGACCCGATGACAGCCCTTGCATGGTCCGGCCCGTCCAGTTGCTGGTGGCGCGCAGCAGCAGTCCATTCTTTTCATAGAACACCGAAAGGTTCGCCGCGAACTTGGCGCTGCCGATCAGTTCCGATTTGCCCACCTGCGTGTCGCCGAGCGAAACGGGGGTTTCGTTGGTCTTGTTGAGCGTGTAGTTGGCGATGTAGCCAAAGCCCATGTTGAAGGTGTGCTGCGTGTAGATCTCCACACCCTTGGACGTGCCCGAGCGACCGTTGGCGTTGGTGCTGTACTGCATGAAGTTCTGCTGTGAGCCACCGACGTTCACGTTGATGTTGTTGACGGTGACTGGTACGACAAAGTTCTTCACCTTCTTCTGGAACAGGTCCACGCCGATCACTGATTCGGGCGCGTAATACCACTCGCCCGCCACGTCGAACTGCGTGGCCGTAAAGGGCTTCAGGCCCGCGTTGGCACCGCTGCCGTACCACCCGGGCAGAGGTGCGCCGAATTGCTTGCGGTCGTTGTAGTAGTCCTGCGTGTTGTTGGTGAGGCTGCCCAGCTGGGCCAGGTCGGTGTAGTTAGCGCGAGCCATTGCCTGTGATCCGGCGACGCGCACCACGACGTCGTGCGGGAGCGTCCACGCGACATTGAAGCTGGGCAGGATCTTGTTGTACCGCTTGCTGGTGGTGGCATTGGTGAATGTCTCGATCACCGACTGTTCGCGCGGCAGATACTGGAAGTCACCCGGCGCGCATGGGCCGCCGGCGATGTTCTTACCGGTGGTCGGACAGATCAGGATGTTGCCGCCCGCATCGTGGTAATACACGGCGTTGTTGGTGGTGATGTCGTTGGCGACCGTGAGGTCCTGCTTCGTGCTGACGAAACGCAGGCCGACGTTGCCGCGCAGCGTGCCCGTATCGAAGTTGGCCTGGACATAGGCGGCCGCGATCTTTTCCTTGACCGTCGATTTGTCCTGGGGCTTGTTGTAGACCACCCGATCGTAGGTCGAGTTGAGATAGTTGTAGTAGGCCGGGAAATTGATTGCCGGGAAGGTGTTGTCGTTGTAAGCCTCGGTATGACCATCCAACGGGTTCGGCAGCAGGAAGCCCGCTGGCAGCTGGCCAGCATTCGGATCGCAGGTCTGGAACTGCGACTTGGTGCCTTTGCAGTACCAACGCAGTTCGTTGCTCTGCTGCTCGGCGTGGTTGTTGCGGTACTTCACGCCAAACTGCAGCGATTGCATCCAGCTGTCGTCGAAGGCCCACGTGAAGTCCGCCTGGGCGAAATTCTGCGAGGTCTTGGTATTGACCATGTTCGAGCCGGTCGAGCCAAGATCCACCTGTCCCTGGCCGGCCAGCATGTTCCGCAGCACATCAGGCGAGGCCGTGATGGTCGGCGTGCCGTTGAGCGTCCACGCGGCTCCGTTGCTGCCGTCCACCCACTGGCCGTTGACGAAGTTACGCGGCTTGGCGGCCATGCCCAGCTCTACCGACGGACCACCCGTCGCCCAGGTGCGGCCGACGTTGAACGATCCGCTGAGGCTGCCGCCGGTATCCCACTCGCCTTCAAGGTTGAGGGTCTGCGACGTGGCCTTTTCAACGGAGTAATTGCCGTTGAGCCACGGTATCTCCGTGGAGCAGACGTTCACCGCTTGTCGTTGCGCGCCGGTGACGGGGTTCGTCGTTGAGTTACAGCCCTGCCCGGCGCGCGGAAGAACGTAGTTCGCACCGGTGACGATGGTGTGCGACGAGTCGAACGTCAGACCGTTGGGAGCGAGCAACCTGCCCTGCTGGTCCGCGAAGTTGTTGTTGCTGGGCAGCCCCCACTCGGGAACCTCCAGGGTATTGGTGATCTGGGTCTGCTCGCGCTGGAAGCGGAAGTAGTTGCCTGTCAGCAGGAGGTGGTCGATGGGTTTGAACTGCAAGGTGGCTTGAGCGCCCTTGGACTTCAGGTCCAACTGGTTCCGGCTGGTGGCGAACTGCTGCGGCATCCAGTAGCCCGAATAGCCGTTGCCGGCCTGGTCGACCACCCCACCACCCGACCACAGGGCCAGGTTGGGTGCCACGTCGGGGCCGTACGCCTGGCCATGCACGTTCGTCGGCTGATGGGTACACGTTGCTGTGTCGGTGCAGTTGTTGTCCCACCAGTGCCAGCTCGAGGCATTGGCCGTGTAGTCGATATCGCGACGCTTTAGGTACGAGCCCGCAACAAGGAAGCCGAAGGTCTCATCCTTGTTCTTCCAGGACCACAGCGCCGAGGCCTGGGGGGTGATCCTGCTGCTGTTGTCGGAGCCCGCGCCATTGAAGGAAACGAAGCCGTCATTGGACTTCATCTCCAGCGGACGACGTGTGTGCAGGTCCACGTTGCCGCCAATGCCGCCTTCGTCCAGGCGCGCTTCCAGGCTCTTGTACAGCTTGATGTCCGAGAACATGTTGGCCGGCATCAGCGTGTAGTTGAACGAACGCGTCAGGCCGGCCGAGGTATCGGCCGAGGCCACGTAGTTGCCATTCAATTCCGTCAGCGTGAGTTCGGGCGCGAGGCCACGGATGCTGACCGTCTTGCCTTCGCCGGACTCGCGTGTGATGACCACACCGGGAACGTGCGCGAGGGCGTCGGCGATGTTCTTCGCGGGAAACTGCGCGATGTTCTGCGCGTTGATCACCTCGACGATCGAATTGGAATCGCGCTTGTCCTGCATGTTCTGGTCGACCGACTGACGAAAGCTCGTGACGACGACCGTTTGCAGCGTTGTGGGGTTGGTGGCGTCCCCGGTTTTCTCTTTATTGGCTTTCTTGTCCTTCGCCTTTGCACTATCGGACGCTGGTGCCGGCGCCGGTGTTGTCGTTGCAGCAGGCGTAGATGTCTGCGCAAAGGCGACCGCTGGTACGCCGAGGCTGCCCCCAAATGACAAGGTCGCCAAGGCGAGTGCGGCGTACAACGGCTTGCGCGTAAATACGTGTGGCAGGTAAGTCATGTTCTTGATTCCCCTACTTTGGTATGCGCCCTTCAGGAGTCGGCGCGGTGATCCCCCGTTGATCACTGCTGCGATGCGCGGTTTATTGCAGCAGGCATCCTCCTTTTTTCTCGAATTAGATCGATCTAAAATTTCGATATCCGACGGGCACTCGGCTCGTCAGCGGTGGATGTTTTTAAGGCCCCGGATGCGCTGCCGCGAAGGCCCGGGTCTGGCGTCGCCAAAGCGGCACGTCGCCGCTTGCACCGGCGCAGCCGGAGCCGGGCGCATTTTCCGAACGCCACTGCAATCTGCCGAAAAACAGCGGTTGCCGTCGTTGCGGTCGCCGATCGATGGATGGAACGCATCGACAGAACTCGCTGTCCTCCGCCCCGTGATTCGTGCGGGGAACAAGGCGGCCACTATCCCAGCGGCTGGCGACAGCCCCCGCGAACACGGGCACGCAGGCTGCGTGTGGGCCTGTCATTACGGGAATACGGACAGTTTCTGGTTTCATGCGGCGACTCCCCAATCCCCTCAACCGGTTTGGCGGGAAGCAGCACATCCCGGACGGCGCCTGACGCGTGCGTCCATAGCTCCTCGCCCTCTCCAAGTCATTCGGATCCTTCGCAACTGCGATATGACCTGGATCACTCTTGACTTGGATCGATCTAAATCCCCTTGGCGCAAATTAAGACGCTGAAGACGCAGCGTGTCACGCTGCGATGCAAAAACTCAGCTTCTGATTAATGGGGTTTGCGCCGGCTAGATCGCCAAACTGCGGACAGTGTCCGCAGTCGGAAGCGGGCAGCGACAACATGCCGAGCCGATGTTCTGCCCGCAACGTTCGTTTTCGAAAGCGGGCATCTGGAATGCGACCGAAGTAAACCTCTGCCGGTGTGCGGCGCTTAGTTGGCCAGCGATACGCGAGGCAGCTCCCTCACGGGGCGTGCCACACATGCGCCAGGAACGGTGCCTCGACGGGTGGATGGGCGACGCTGCCCGTGTAGTTAGTGATGGTGGACGCAGCGACGATCGCGATGACCTCAAGGAGATGATCCTTGCCGAAGCCTGCCGCGATGAACTGATCGACATCCTGTTCGGCAAGGTGTCCGCGTTTCTCGATCAGTGTCCGTGCAAGCGTCGAGAGCGCAGCGAGCCTGGCGTCCTTCGGCGCACGCCGCTCACGGATGGCTTGGACGTCGGCTGGATCGAGACCCTCGTTCAGCGCCAGCGCCGTATGAAACGCGACCGGCCATGCGCTTGCGTTGGTGACTGCGTTGGTGAGGAGAACGCACTGGATTTGCGCCTCGGTAAAACTGCCGCCGTGCACCTTTTGAAACAGTGCGACCAAGCTGCTGATCAGCACAGGAGAATTGGCCATCGCACCAGCGATGTTGGGGATCATGCCGAATGCCTGCTGCAGATTCTGTAGCGCGGGCTTCGACAGTTCAGGGGCGGAGTCGGTGGTGTGAACTGGAAAGGTTTGCATGATGTTCGACTTTTGTGGGGAGTGGGAAAAGCAGAAAAGGAGCCAATCTCGAAGTGGATGTCGTGGGCGACCACGGGCATCTCCGGGAGCTCGGCTAAACTGGACGCACCCATCATGCGAGGACAGGTTCCGGCACCTATGCCAAATAACCCTCGATTCGCGCCAGAAACGGCCCGACCCGATTTGTTACGGCGAGTCGAAGTCGTTGCGTTTCCTGCCGTGCAGATGCTCGATCTCACCGGCCCTTTGCAGGTCTTCGCGTCGGCTAACGACACTCTCACCGAGGCAGGTCGAGCGCCGCACTACGCGCTCCATGTCGTGGCGCGCGAGGGAGTGCATGTCACCGCATCAAGTGGGCTTGGGCTGACAACGGAGGTGTTGTCGCCGCTGGATGTGACGCTCGATACGTTGGTGATTGCCGGCGGCCCGGGTGTAGACGCGGCGGCGGCGGATCCGGCGCTGGTGGATTGGATACGAACGCGCGCCAGATCGGCGCGACGTGTCACTTCGGTCTGTACCGGTGCATTTCTACTCGCCGCTGCCGGCGCACTGGATGGCCGCCGCGCGACGACCCACTGGTCGTTCTGCACCGAGCTGGCGCGGCGCTTTCCCGCCGTGCGCGTCGAACCCGATCCGATCTTTGTGCGCGATGGCTCCGTTTGGACATCGGCTGGCGTAACCGCGGGCATCGACCTCGCCCTAGCCATGGTGGAAGAAGACCTCGGGCGCGACGTGGCGCTAGCTGTGGCACGTTACCTGGTGGTGTTTCTGAAGCGACCGGGTGGGCAGGCCCAATTCAGTACGGCGCTCTCGTTGCAAGTGGCGGATGACAAGTTCGGCGCGCTGCATGCGTGGATCAGTACGCATCTGGCCCAGGACCTTTCGCTTGAAGTACTGGCCGAGCAGGTTGCAATGAGTGCGCGCAGCTTCAGCCGCCACTATCGCGAGACCACCGGCCTGACACCGGCCCGCGCCGTAGAGCGGCTGCGAGTCGAGGAAGCGCGCAGGTTGCTTTCAGAATCGCAGCTGCCGGTCAAACGGATTGCGCAGCGATGTGGGTTTGGCTCGGAAGAGACACTGCGGAGAAGCTTCCTGCGCCTGCTCGCCACGACACCACAGGATTACCGCGCGCGTTTCGGCTCAGCTAAGCAGGGTCAGATTCACTCATCCAACAAGGGAAAGTGAACCTGACCCCATTGGCGTGACCCCGTTGGTGCGTTCTCAACCGATCGGTCCGGAGGGTGAGAGAGGCGCCCCGGACATCAGATCCCGGCATACCATTCGTAGCCTTGATCCTCCCAATAGCCGCCCTGCCCATCACCGATATCCTCGAACGAATCGACCAGTTCGATGCGCGCCAGGTACTTCGCCTGCTTGTAGCCAAGCTGACGCCCGATCCGCAGGCGCAAGGGCGCACCGTTCGGTACAGGCAATGGCTTGCCGTTCAACGCGAAGGCCAATAGGGTCTGCGGATGCCTGGCCTCGGCGATGTCGATGCTCTCGTAGTAAGGCGTGTCTTCTTCCATGTCGTCAAAGCAGTGGAACATCACGAAGCGCGCCCGCGGATCGACGCCGACATGATCGAGCACGGCAGAAAGCAGCGTTCCCTGCCACTTGCCAATGGCGCTCCAGCCTTCTACGCAATCGTGCCGGGTGATTTGCGTGTGCACATCGAGGCCTTTGAGGTCCTCGATGGAAAGCATGGCCGGTCGGCTCACCAACCCGTCCACCTGAAGTTTGTAGTCGCGAAAATGGTTGGCCATCAGCGCCTGATAGGCAGGCGTGGTTGGCATGGTGGTGCCATTGGGATGGAACACTGCCGATATGTCAGCTTCGGTATATTCCTTCGCCATGCTGCTGGATGGCGACAGCAAGGCTTGCACGCGGCGATTCAGGCCTTCGGCCTTACCGAGCACTTTAGGTCCCCACACGGTTTGCGAAATACGGTCGCAGCCGGCAACGAGGATGCCAGCCGCACCTACGATGGCCATATGCAGGAACGAGCGGCGGTCAGTCATGGGGGCGTTCCTCCGTCGGAGCGGATTCACTGGGCACATCCTCACTGGGCGTGTCCTCGCTCGGGGTGCTCGTATTGATCGGCGTGGTGTTGATCGCGAAGTAGCCGGTGATCATGCCTCGCAGCTGGTTGAACACGCCGCTGATCAACACTTCGAACAGGTGGATCAGCACGAAGACGACGAAGCCCCAGGCGATGATGAAATGGATGGTGCGGGCCGATTGTCGACCTCCGACGGCTTCGACCATGGGCGAAAGCACGGCATCCATGCGTGGCGACATGGCCAGACCCATCAGCACGATACCCACGCCGAATACGAAGATGACGGTCAGGTAGGCCAGTCGCTGCAGGATGTTGTAGCGCAACGCCTCTTCGCCATGAGGGTGCTTAAAGCGCAAATGATCGACGATGGATCGCCCTATGCCGCGCCAGTCTGCCCCGGTGGGCCACAAGTCTCGTTGCAAGTGTCGCGTAGCCACGGCGTAGCCGACATAGCACAGCCCGTTCAGCACAAACACCCAGGCAAAGAAGAAGTGCCAGCGTCGCCCCATCGCCAGCCATTGCGGGCCAGGCACGGTGAGCCAGGACGGAAACCCGCGCACTTGAGGGTTGCCGTCCTTTCCGCTCGAGACACCGAGAACGCCGGTAGTGGTGAACTCATGCTTCCCGATATGCGTAACACCCACCAAGTTCCCCGCCGCGTCCTTGCGGGCGTCCAAGGCCAGAATTTCGGTTCCTTCGTCGGATCGATTGCCCCAGTACAGACTTGGGTGCGCGTTGAATATCTGCAGCCCGCTGAAGAGCATGAGCGTCAGCGCGATAACGTTGATCCAGTGCATGATCCGAATCGGCAGTGGGTGCCGATAGATCACCTTGCGCGATTCCGTAACCGCCATGGGAATCGGAGGGGATACGTCTGCATCAAGGCCTTCCGTACTCATAGCCATACTCCGCGGAAGCAAGGCAAACCGAGCGGCACGGCAATCAGCTTACTCCTGCCTCGGCGGTGGCGCGCCGATTTCGTTGGGGCCTTTGCGGAGAGCGGATACCACATGCGCCTCGGGTCGAAACGCAGTCGCTTGGCAGTCCAGGATTCCTGCGGACGTGGAATAGATAAGAGGGTCCCTAGCCGCACGGAAATCACCTTACATAGCCCCCTTGGATTGCCTAACTTGTCATGTGCGCGGTGTGCGGCTATGCCTTCGAAGCCCTGCTCGTCATCTGTTTTCCATTTCGATAGCCGAGCTTACGGCTGAGGAAGATGCTTCCCCGTCTATGTGGCCTCCGGTCTTGCGCCATGCAGGGCGCAGCCCGTAGGTAAGGCTTCGCCAGAGCCACTCTACCGGGCCGAAATGAAAACGCCGCAACCACCAATAGCTGGCGATCGCCTGCAAGGAAAACACCATCACACCGACTAGCGTGACGGCGATAAGACCATAGCGCGGCCCTACCCCCAGGCCGATGCCATAGAACAATGCGACGCCGACGATGCTTTGCAACAAGTAGTTAGTTAGCGCCATGCGCCCGACGGGTGCCAGCTTAGACAACCAACGCTGCGCGGATGGAAGCAGGTACAGCAACACGAAACCGCAGGCCCAGGCGATGCCAACCGCCAATGGCGCCGTACGTTGAATCACGCGGGTCACGTATCTGCCGAGTTCGCTGTTGAGCAGGGGGAACTCGGCACGCAGATCTGCCTGAAACGCTTCCACTAGCATCGCCCACAGGCCAACGACCAGGCTGCCAAGAAATAGCCGCCACAATAACTTGTGATGCTGCCGCGGGTGCTGCAGCAATCCGACACGGCCGGCCCAATAGCCAAGCAGAAAACGCCCTAATACGAATAGCAGCAGGGCCCAGTTGGTCGTGCGCGCCCATTGTGCGGTGAAAATATTTTGAAACAAGGCGACTGACCAGGAATCAGCGCCAAACGCCTGCAGTGCCTGGGCGTAGACGTCATTCGAGCGCGGAAACCCCTGCATCAATGGACGAATCCAAGGTAGCAGCAACGGCGGAAGCAGCAGCGCGCATACTAATCCGCTGCCGATCAACATGCGCGCACTTGCATGGCGAAACGGGAGCAGCAACAAACCGACGACGGCATAGGTCAACAAGATGTCGCCCCACCATATGAACCAGCCGTGGATCGCGCCGATTACGGCCAATACAAGCATTCGCCGCACATAACGACGGGTGCTCGCGGTATCCGTGCGCTCCATCTGCAATGCGAAACCCAGGCCGAACAACAGGGAGAACACGGTGATGGCTTTGATGTCCACCAGCCACGTCATCAAAGCAGCCACAACCCGGTCCGACCCGGCGGTAATCAGATGTTCCTGCTGCTCCTCTGGAAGGAAGGCATACAGCGAAAGATAGGTCAGGTTGACCAGAAAGACGCCGAACAGAGCGAAGCCACGCAAGGAGTCAATCAGCTCATGACGCGTACGTACGGGTCGCGTGCTTATGACCGAGTGCGTGGATGGGCGTGAGTAAGGTTCCATCGATACTCCCGTAGAGGAACTGTCCGGACTTCTCTGGATCGGAAACGAGCATTTCCAACCGACTTCGTATGCCAGGGGTCTCCCCTATCCTCGCTCAAGAAAGAGCTACGAGCGAGTAGATATTGCCACCTTGCCTTCGTCATCGACGTGTTCGCACGCCGAATCGTAGGCCGGCGGATCAGCACTTCGATGCGGACGGACTTTCTGCTCGCTGCGCTGGAACAGGTACCGGAAGAACCGGGTGACGCGAGCGTCATCCACGCGGCGACTAGAGCAGGCCATCGATAGGAAGCAGGTGCAGCAGCGTCACTTCCGTGCGCCGCTTGGTGTTTGCAGCGGGATCGCGCTGATAAGTGACCGGCTTGCCATCATCCTCTGCCCGCCAGACGAGGTCGTGGGAAGCCGAATCGATCGTCACCTGATACGCATTGGAAGGCCGCGTCGCCGTATGGAAGAAGTCGCTGACGGCATGGGCCAATCCAGGCGAATCTACGATGACGCCCATTTCGGTATTGAGCAACTTGGAGCGCTGATCCATGTTGAGAGAGCCGATGAAGACCTGATGGCCGTCCACGACGATGGTCTTGGCGTGAAGACTGATACCCGACGATTTACCAATAGATGTGGATGACTGACTCTGGCCCGACGTTGGCTTGAGCTCATAGAGCTGCACGCCACCTTCGGCCAGCGCCTTGCGATAGTGCACATAGCCCGCATGCGCCGCCGTCTCGTCAGTCGACGCCAGTGAGTTCGTCAGTATCTTGATGGACACGCCACTCTGTGCCAGCGACACGAGGTGCTTCGTGCCGGCATCACCGGGTATGAAGTATGGCGTCGTCGCCAGTATCTCGTGCTGCGCGCCGTCCACCATGGTCTTTAGCCGCGGGCCGATGCGCAGCGCCGGCACGTCGCCGGTGGCCTCGATCTTCTCTGGCTGATCGGCTACGAGCTCGGCATCGCCCCAGAACCATGCTCCTCGCCTGTCGGCGGTCGGCCCATCCGGCAACTCATCCAGCACGGCCTGCGCATAGTCGGATTGTGCAAATGCCCGCACCTCCTTCTGGAGAATCAATCGCGCGGCTGCAAGGCGCTGGCCAGAGCCATCCGTCTTCTTGAGCTGGTTGAGTGGATAGGCGGCATCGCAGTTCCAGTAAGCATCGAACGCTTCGGAAGCCTGCGGGACAACGGGGCCGATAGCCACCACGTCGAGGTCGCGGAAGCGCGTGTCGCTGCCCGCGTCGAAGTAAGGATCGCCAATATTGCGTCCGCCGATGACGGCCACGCTGTTGTCGACGATGAACGACTTGTTGTGCATACGCCGATTGAGGCGTCGCCATTCCAACATGAGCTGGGTGACACGGGACAGCAGCGTCGGGTCCCGCGTCTGGAATGGATTGAACAGCCGGACCTCGATGTTCGGATGCGAATCCAGCGCTTCGAACAGATGACCCTTGTCATCGAAGTTGTTGTCGTCGATGAGCATCCGGACACGCACGCCGCGATCGGCAGCGGCAAGAAGATGCTGCATCATCAGATGTCCGGTCATGTCGTTGGCAAAGATGTAGTACTGCAAGTCGATCGAGTGCGCGGCATGATCGGCTAGCGCCACCCGACTTAGCAGGGCGTTCGTGCTCAATGTCAGCAACCGAAAGCCCGACTGGTGCGGATGCTTGTCCACCTCCGAATGGGCGTACCGCGCTGATGCGGTATCGGCCGCTGTCGACAAGTGGTGCGTCTCCGCCTTCTCTGTGCTGGGCGGGAGCGTGGAGCACGCCTGAAGGAAAACACAAAGGATTGTGAAGGCGAACGCGACGACCCAACGATCTGTTCGCATACCTACACCCTCAGATAGGCCAGCCAGTCCGCGACTCGTGGACCTTTCCCGCTCCGGTTACATCGTTCATTTAGCACAGCCAGGCCCTATCCCGACTGACCGCAGAAGTCTGCACCTGCTTGTTCAGGGTTGGTGCCGAAAGATAGAGGCTTCCAGCCGAGCATTCCCGCTAACCATAGTCCCGGAATCCGCAACGCTAGAAGCACCAGGGATCGCCGGAGCCCCAATTCGGTCTCTCAACCTGACTGGAGCCTCGACTGGGCGCAGTCGCTGACTTCGAATGAGCGCTTCCGAAACGCTCCGACGATCAGCCAAGTGATGGAAACGCCGTGATGCGCAACTTGGCTCCCGCATACGGCACCAGCGTGATGGATTGCACGCTCTCATCGGTGGATGATTCGGCATGGGCCGGCACAGGATCGGCACTACCTTCCGACGCCTTCCAAGCGGGCACATAACGCCCTTGCATGGCTAGTCGCACGGCAGCCGCAGCACCTGCGAACGGCCTTTCGCCGACGGGGTGCTCGCTCACCGTGACAGGCACATCCGGCTTGATGCCGATATTCCAGCGCGAGCCGGGATACACCTGCCAATCGTTCGTTGGGGCACGCTTGCGCCAGACGACCCAGTTCTCCCCGATGGGGAATGCGTAGACCAAGGCCCCACGAGTGAAGCTCAGCGCGCCGTTGTAGCCATGCTCGATCTTTACCGCGGCGTTGAACGTCACTTCAACCGTATCGCCGGGCGCCCATATGCGATCAATCGTCGTGAAGCCAGGAGTCGTTTCGACCGGCGCTCCGTTCACTGCGATTCGCGTGCCCTGCGACCACGCGGGAATGCGCAACCGCAAGGGGAACGCAACGGCACGGTGCGGCCTCAGTGTGATGCTGACGGTTTGCCGAAATGGATAATCGCTGACCTGCTCAACCACTAAGGGCACCGCACGCACTACGGTCGTCACCGTACACGGCGCGTAGCCCATCGCAGCCAGCCCCTGCTCGGCCGTTGCCATCCACAAGCTATTGGCGAACTTCGGCCAGCCTTGATGGAAATTCGCCGTGCAGCAGCGGAAATTGGGCTCGAGTCCAAACAGATTCGATTCCGGCCCGTCGGTGGTCCACGGTTGACGGTGCAGACTGCATTCGACCTGGTTGGATTGCTGGTTGTACTGATGTGCCCACATGTCATCGGTCAGCGCACCCGGCAGCGCATTGAACGCGATGCGCTCCAGCCGATCGCCCAACGCGGCATCGCCGGTAATGGCCAATGCCACCTCTAACGAAAACATGGTCTCTACCACCGTGCACAGCTCGGTGCCTTGCGAAGGACTGCGGCCGGCAAGATGCTCATCGGCGGAAAACATGCCATTGGGCAAGCCGTGATACGTGTCCAGCATGCTCAGTTGATGATGTACGGCATCGCGATCGGTCCCGCTCCCCGACGCCACCGACCACACCGGAGACGCTTTCAACGCCTGTGCAATGTTGACGCCATACACCTGCAAGCCAAGGTCTTCCATAAAGGCATCGGAACCACCGGCTTGCTTGCGTAATGCGTCCGCATCGGTCTTCTCCGTGAAGGGGAAATGGGCAAACATGCTTTGCCAGTCGTAACCTTGCTGCTTGAGCAGATGCGCAAGCTCAAGCAATGCTGCATCACGAGTGCGCTGATAGAGCCACAGCACGGAAATGAGCTCGTCCTGCCATCGCATGCGCCCCCAATCGCGCAACGGCCGTGCAGGCAGCGCCTGCAACTGATAATGAAAATAACGCGTCATCAACGGCACAACGCGGGGATCGCCGGTGAGCTCGTGATACTGCGTCAGCACCTTGAGCATGACCATGCGCGGCCACCAGTCGTCATTGCTCCGCGGGCCGAACATGCCGTTTTCCCAAGGGTGGTCCAGCGTCCAGTCGATAAAACGCATCGCCTTCGCCTTGAGCTTCGGCGAATCCAGTTGCCATGCCAGCGGAACCAGCCCGTCGAGAAAATAGGGGCCGTCTTCCCACGACTCGCCTTTGCCGCCCAACCATCCACTATCCGGCCCAAGGATCGGCCAGAACTCATCGAGATGACCGCCCAGGCCGCCCGCCTGGATTTGCAGCTGCCGCAACAACCAGCCACTCGCCTTGATTGAACCGGTCGGCAGAAGCGCAAAGGGCTGTTGCATCAACGGCGCTTGCGTAAATAACGGCGCTTGTTGCGCACGCCCCGCAACCGCTTCTGCTGCCGATGTCGCGTCTGCGCGAAGCGGGCGGAATGTCATCGCACTCATCACCCCTGCCAAGGCCATGCCTTGCAGAAAGGAACGGCGGCTCATCGAAGACAGCGGTGGCATGCGATTACTCTCGGCCGGCGGCGATCCGGCGAGTGTTGTTCAATTGTCCGACAAATTCAAATAGGCCCGGGAATTTCGGCTTCATTCCAAGGGTGTCCGCTTTGAGTCGAAAGCGGACATTCAACACTGGAGTTAAGTGGAGCCGGAGGCGTCCGCCTTGAACGAATAGTTAGGCAGCATGACTTGCTTCGTCATCACCATCCGCTAACGGAAAGAGCAGCTCGTTGTCATCGGGATCGTCAATCTGGATCACATCGTAGCCCCACCAGGATTTCTTGCTAGGAATGGAGCGCTCAGCAATTTCGCGCTTGAATTCCGCAATACCCTCACGAGTGAGCTCTACAAACAGGCGCCCTTTGTCTCTACGTCCAGCATCCTCGTAAAGAATAATTTCACAGCCCGCTCTATCGACTTGACATACCTTGCCCTGCCCATCGCCCTCGTGCCACGCCCTTTTGAAACCAAGCATATCGGTATAGAAGTGCAATGCACGATTGACGTCACTGACAAAGAGGACCGGCCTTGCATACCACCTATGCATGATATTTCTCCGAGGGTACGTTGCGCGTCCCAACTACCGAATAGACGGACGTGCACGTCCGAATTATAGATCTGCGCTCACCTGCTGAACGCGGCCCCTAGTCACCAACTGTCCGCTTTGGGTCGAAAGCAGACGTTAACGATGCCTCAAGCATCGCCAATCTAAGGGAACAGACTCTCTGAGCCGCTAAAGCGACTGCTTCCTACCCTGCTACACGGCTTTGCTCGGCGGCATCGGTTCTGACGAATTAGCGGGCTTTCATAGCACTACGGCAGTCTGAACTTGCGAGTGGTGCGCAGCGGCCAGATGGATGTGAAGCGGGTGCCGCCTGCCACGCGGAAGGCGGCTGAAACGCCGTTCAGAACGCCCAATCCTTCGAGAACGTCTTTTGCGCGCCGAAACGAATTTCGCGGGTCAGACGCAAGCATGAAAAGATTGATCTCTTTTGGACTGACATCGTAGCCCTCCAGTTCGACTGCATTGCCCAATGCCTCCTTCAACTTTCCCTCAATCGCTGCGAGAAAGGCTTCGTCGGCCAGAGACTTGCGCCAGAACTTGATGACGAGCTGATAATCCATTGGGCGATTGTAAGCCCAACTATCTCCACTTCCACCGAAAAACCCGAACCCGCCCCCAGATCAGTGCAACCCAACCGCCTGCGATGCCGTAGATCGCCAGCAATGCTCCGACAAACGGCAACGGAAGAAAGCGGATAAGTGGAAGCTAGAACCACCAAGCCAAAGCCGCAGAGCGCGCAAATGAAGGCCATCCCGCCACAGATAGCGGGGCCAAGCACTTCGCCTTCCTTAGCTAACCGCATGAGATCGCCCCTGCCTGCAACCTTCCCGCGGAGCCATCGAACAATGTCCGCTAAGGGTTGGAAGCGGACCGTGCACTAGCTCAGATGGAAGCCCACGATCAAGATCAATAACCCCATGCCAAACGCCGCTCCCATAGCCATCCAAAACCGGGTTCCTCGTACAAGCAAGGTCAAGGTGAACACGGCGCCTGCACACGAGTAGGAATCAACGGATGCCGAAGGATTGGACTGACTCCATGGCCTAAGAATGAGCAGATATTCCAAGGCGAAACATGTGATCACAAGCCGAGCGTGCCAATTCAAGTTCCATGATTTCGCCAATGTCATCGTCCCCGGCTTCATCGCGTGCACACACCGACGAAGTTGATCAATCGAAGCCATGGGTCGCGATCAGCGCGCCAGGATCTTGATCAGCGTTGGCCTATGGGCCGGAATCGGCCAGGAGCGGTCATATGTTTGTGCTGGAAGCACGCCCGCGACTTGATACAGTACGACGATAAACCCGCACGAACCTGAAGTGAGCCATCTATGGGCAAATTACCTTCCCGTGCTATGCCGGAACCGCAGAGTTTTCGGTCATCAAAAGAACTTCGCGCATGGATGGCGAAGGAGCACGCCCGAGCCCGTGGTCTGCTCCTGCGAATTTACAAGAAAGACTCTGGTGTTCCATCGGTCACGTATGCCGAGGCGCTTGACCAGGCGCTATGTTTCGGTTGGATAGATGGGAAAAAGCTGCCGTTTGACGCGAACTCCTGGGTGCAAAAATTCACCCCGCGCAGGGCGAAAAGCGGTTGGTCCAAGATAAATGTTGCGCATGTGGATCGGCTTATCCAGGAGGGCCAAATGACGCCTGCTGGTCTCAAGGAAGTAGAAGCGGCCAAAGCTGACGGGCGCTGGACCACTGCGTATGATTCTTCCGCTAACGCAACGGTGCCTCCGGAGTTCATCGAGGAGCTCGCACGTAACGCCAAGGCAAAGCAGTTCTACGCAACGCTCAACAAAGCCAATCTGTATTCGATTGCCTACCGGTTGCAAACAGCAAAGCGCTCAGAGACAAAGATCAAGCGCATAAAACTGATTATCGATATGCTCGCGCGCGGCGAGAAATTTCACTGACTGCCCAGGCCAGTGCGTCGAAGCACTGCCATTCGCCACTCCCGCGTCCATGATCGCCTCTCCTAAGCTGCCCTCTCCAGCCGCGGCCGCCGACAGGCCGCTTGGGGTCGAAAGCGGACACTGCCCGACAGCGCACAAGCGGCCGATCTGTGTATGGGGCGGAAACGGACGTCGTGAGTTACAGGCTCCGCCAAGCGTCCACGTCACTCGACCCTCCAGCCAAATCCTGGCAGGGAGCATCGAAACACGCCTGTCTTTCAATCATAGGCCGACTGCGGTGCGGAAAATCGGCTCGCGCTGCCGAACCTCCGCAGCAACGTTGCTATTCATTAAGTCGAATGGATCCACGCCAGCAACGCCTGGGTTGGTGGCGAGAACGCTACCGGGCCCGTAATCAGCATGCTGATCATGATGATACCAACGCCCCATAGATAAGCTGCGTGTACCCGGCGTCGCGTGAACAGGTCATACGCTGGCCCGGCGAGGGCAAACAGCATGATCACCCCGAACATCACCATTGGTGCGGCATGCCCGAACGAGTCCATGGGTAACAGCCGACCAACGCCAGGCCCGAGGATCGACACCGTGGCGCACAGCATCAGTCGGCGATGCCAGTCAGCCTGGCGGCGAAGCTTCACGCCCGCCGTCACCAGGACGCCGAACACGAGGATGCCAAGGGTGTTCATGGCGAGGAAGACAGCCGGCGGGAAAAATGATGGCACCAGGTTGTCGTGTATGGCGAGGAAAGTCGCGGTTAAGGCCATGACCACCATAGCCGCCGCAAGGACCGCGCCCGCCAGGCCGAGGCGTCGATGAAGCCGGATCGATCCGCGAAGGACCAGTGCCGGCTGCATCACCAACAGCACGACCCACAGCGAGAAGATTGCGCCGTGGACATAGAGGAGCACAGGCAAGCTTGGTGACGCAGTGAAGTCATCCGGAACCGTGCGGGAGAAACCCCCAATGATTACGGCGGCCATCACGAGCGACAGGATCAGATAGAACGCCGGTCGCGTTCTGGGCGCCGCACGACCGGCCACGTCAATGCTGGTCATTACACTTCCCCGATATCGAACACCCCGGAAGAATCGTAGCCGACACGATTCGCCGCGGACAGGCATCGAGCGCGGAAATAGGTGGACCAGACGCTCTATATCGAAAGTAGGCGCCGACATTCCCCCAGCTATTGCAGCTCAGCGCGCGTCCATATCCGACGGGTGGAATAACTATCGGGCGAAGAACTGTCCGCTCCGGGTCGGAAGCGGACATCTCACTCATCAGTTACTCGTCTAGTGCCGACACCACTAGAACATTAAATCCTGAGTGTAGAAACCATCGCCGGCGCATGTCACACACTCGGCCTACGCCAACCGCCTGACTTGACGCAGCAACCGTTCGTCACGGCCCAGCGCCCGCCCATCACCCATCGCATGTCACGCATACCGGCCCGCGCCAATATGGGATCGCGCACCTCCACGTCCCCATCCAGCCAGGGCCACCATCGCCATGAACCACATCCCATCGAAATCCCTCCTTAGCCGTCGCGCAAGCACGCTGCTGACGTCGCTCGCCATCGGCCTGACCAGTGTTGCCGGGCATGCCGCCGACACCACGCACGCCAAGCCCGATGAAACCGCTCACACCGAAGCCGCCGTGCTTGCGACGGAGGATCATTGGGAGCAGGCCGAAGGCACCGGCGACCTGATGTATCTCGAGCAGTTGCTGATTCCCGAATACCGCTCCGTCGGGTTCAACGGAAACGTTCACGCCAAGGCCGACATTCTTGCCCATGCGACGAAGAATCGTGATTCGGACAAAGGCATGAAGGAGATCAAGGCCTATCTCAAAGCGCACCCCACCGGACATACCGTGGTGATTAGCGGCGACGTGGCCATCGTCTCGTTCTACGACCAGACCCTCGGCCCGCAAAAAGGCGTGCGGTCCTCCGATGTCTTCGTCTACTACAACGGCGGCTGGCACGCTGCGTATTCGCAGCATACGGAGGTCGGCAAGAGCTAAGTGCATAGCGGGGTCAGGCTGAGCTGGCCCCGATCTTGGTACGGAGCCTGGCCCTAGTTTCCTGGTGGTCGCAACTCGCAGCTATCGACAACAGCAGCAAGTTCATCCGCGTGCTTGGCGAAGCACGCAAAAACGGGCCTGGCATCGACCTTCAGTGGCCTCGTCTTGGTGTCGGCACTGGCAGCGAGGTCAGCGAGTTGCCATAGCACGTCGCGGATCTCGCATAACCGGCGGTACGCGTGCTCGGGGAGGTCGTAGTGCAGCGCGAGGGGCTGCGGCTTGCGTGCGATACCGGCCATGGTGGTGTCTCCTTGGCGTGGACTCGTTGGTTTCGCCCAGGTGCGGCACACCGTGCGCAATGCACGACGTGCCGCGGGGCGATCACAGGACTCAAGGGCTCACCGACGGCTCATGCGTGAGCGCCGGTGCGGTGTGATTGAAGAAGTGGATCGCAGCGTCTGCACTTTCCATCGAGGCACGCGGCAACGCGCCGGGTGCAACGGCATAAGTGGATTCGCATGGAAACGGCAGCGCCGCGGTTCCTCAATCGTGTTCGCTGATAACGCGAACCGCCCGGTTGATCGGTGAGGGTGCCGCCGAGGGGTTTGGCGGGCGAGCAAGTACCGTATGATCTGGCCTAGCCATATCAACTCCTGTGTAAGTTGGTTTGGTTAGCGAGTCAGGGGTGCTCCAACACCTCTGGCTCGCGCTTCTACACTGCATCACTGCAATGGTTGCTTGCGTCGACGTGAGACAGACTCCGCGAGCAACGGAACGAAGCTAGCAAAAGATCAGATGGACGTCTGTAGGGATTGGACTGCACGCTACGTGCGGAATGTGTCGGCTGCTGGTGGTGTTTGCGAATGCTGTCTATAGGAGCGCCAGCCACTCCTCTGCTGCGAGCCATTCGACTTGAGCTTCGTGGGCAGTCTGCGGTTCCGGGAGAGCTAACTCTGAAAATCCAATACGCCCGGGTTTCGCCGCCTTTGGACATCTCAGCGAGGGATGTCACCTCGGTTTACTTCCCAGAAGGTTTTGCCCGAGTGGGATCGGTCAATGAAGTAGTGGTAGTTCCCCGAACGTATCGCGTCCATGGCGGCCACCGCGTCCTCGACTGTCTTTTTGTCGGTATGCGTCAGCAGATCGTGAAGTGTCGGCAATGCGTCCGGCCTCAGCGAGTAGGCGAGCAATCCGCACGCGCGATAACGCACCAGGGATGCCCTGTCCTTGCATCCAAGAACTCCGAGTTGAAACGCCTCTTCGCTGATGCGAGCAAATCCCGTTGCGTAGAACAGCAGCGAAACTCTTGCCCGTGCCTGACGAAATTTCGGGTACGCCTCAAGAAAATGAGGCACGACCAGGGCGCCAAGTGGCTTTAACTTCTGCCATACGTCCTCATGCTCCAAGGACGAAGGCGACTGGAAGCGCAAAACGTGCTCGTGAATTGCTGCAGTTTCCATCTGTCTCCATGTCCCTGATGACCTAACGAGAAGCGACCGCTTCGTGCCAGCGCTTGGCGTCTTGAAGAAAAGCCTCTTTCGCAGCCCGATCGGAAAATGCTCGCTCCGGAACAAGTATCGAATTACCGGAGGTACTGACGATCGCTATGAGGCCGAAGGCACTCTCAATCGATGCGACCTGCCCCCAGGACCGCGAGCCGGACTTTCTCCCAATCTGCGTAGACCAACCTTCGGGCCCCACATCTAGAATGCGTTCCTTGCTCTTGAACATCACCTGTGGCCACGCCGCCATCAGGGTGATCAAAATCAACGCTGTCAGCAGGAATCCGACCAAGAGTTTGCTCGGCCCAAGCTTGGTGCCCGACAGCGCCACGATCATCCCAAATGCAGCTGCGGCGCTTAGTAGGTGCCACCACCAATACTTGGCTCGCCAAACACGCCAATACCACCGCCAGACCTCCATGCGGCCCGATCGGTAGCGAAGGGAATAGGTTTGCTCGCTCATATTTTCCATACGTCGCGCATCTTCCATGGCCCCCCGATGTCTCTTACTAGAGACCCATTGTGAGCTTGCAATGTCCGCTATGAGCCGGAAGCGGACATGCGAAGCCACCGACTACCGCAACAAATGAACCAAATTGATTATGACCTCTGCGAGTACCGGCACTGCAAGCGCCGCACAAACGGCCACCCAAAGTCGCGTTTGCCTCGGAACCAGCGCCAAGGTTAGGAATGCCGCCGAGCAGGTATACGCACCTATCGCAATCGACTGATTGAGCCCACTCCATGGCCTGGCGAAAAGCAGGTATCCCACAGCACAGCAGGCGATTACCAACCGCAATCGCCAACTCAGGTTCCACTCCCTTGCCATCCCCATGCAGCCCTCTCTACATGTTTTTAAGAAAAGTATCGCAATGTCCGCTATGGGTCGATAGCGGACCTTGGCGTCATGCTACATGACATGAATCTCGTTCAGCTTTATCTCCAAGCCCGCGTCAGTTTCAACGACAACGAACGTTGCCGTGAGATCTGATGCAAGGCCATCAATATTGAGGTCGTACCAGATCTCCGCGATCTCGCCTCTCCTATTGCGAGCCCAGCGACTCACTTCTTTTCTCTGAGTGATGTCAGTCGGCTCGCCATACACCGTAACTCGTTGCGCCGGATCGCGCCGGTCATAGGCTTTGATTACATCTCGCACGAGTGAGGGCGACCATTTCATTTCAGGAACATGGCCGGTAAATGCGAACGCGCCCTCATAGTTCTCTTGCTCCATGAGCGCGGCCCAGCGATCAGCAAACTCGATGAGCTGATCATCAGTGGCGGAGAGCGGCAGACGTTCCATTGCTGTCTAGCTCCTCGGTTAGCGAGTCCAGGTAAATCCTTGCTGACGTCCGCTTCGGGTCGGAAGCGGACATTACGCAAATGATGAGGCCTCACGAAGATCACGAGTGAGGCTCAAGAGCTCGCGGATCAATGGCCATAGCTGATGACGCGTGTGATTTGCCATTTACCATGGTCGTTGCGCCACACGTGAACAAGCCGAGGTGTCGCCGTAAGTTCATCGGGCTTGCCCGGCTCCACAATCCAAAAGCGATGTGTGGCGATTTCGACCGCGCCGTAGTCTTTAATTGGATATACCTCAAGCGTCCCGGGGACTATTTCGCGTCGAAGT
Source organism: Dyella sp. OK004 (assembly GCF_900114495.1). GTDB lineage: Bacteria > Pseudomonadota > Gammaproteobacteria > Xanthomonadales > Rhodanobacteraceae > Dyella_D. The sequence goes on from NZ_FOZI01000001.1 coordinate 122,257, forward strand.
TTGGAAACATTGTTTGGGCCACACCGCCCCTTGAAGGCCGGAATCAACTGATCGCGTGTCGTCGTTACCGCATCGTTGTCCTGATAGAACTCTATGTCGTCCGCCAAGTAGCGCTTCCACGCTTCAAAATTGCAGGTATTGAAAGCATCGAAAAGCGCTTTATCAAGCGCCGCAATGGTGTCATGCAGGGATGCAGGCGACTCCGCTCGCAGAGGAAAGGCTGCAATCAATAGCATCAGCGAAGAAGTCACAATCGCATGGAGCCTTTTCATCGTTCGTACCTTTCTTCGGTGGCGAATTCAATTCTGAAGTGCATCACCTGATGGGGTGAAGCCGCCCAGGCGCGCTAGCCTGGGCGGCTTCACCGCCAAGCGGAACTGCACATGAGTGTGTATGTCCGCTTCGGGTCGGAAGCGGACCTCCCGGCGGTCATCTAGTCTTCGCACTTTGACGGCACTGCGTCCTCGCCAAAATGCATCTCGACTGCCGTTCGCACCAAACCCGGATAAGCAAACCAGTATTGGCGCCTCGTAGCATCCGTCACGAAGTCAGCACCGTAGTCATTGATGGCCAAGCGGCGCTCGAACTCCGACAACGGGGCTCGATCAAAGCTGAGAAGCACGCGCCTATAGTGGGTCATCAGGCGCCTGAAATCTCCAACGCAACTGATTCCGAGCGCTCCCAGTTCTGTCACCAACTCCTCGAATGAACCATCACCGTAGTCATTCCTTCGCGGAAAGAGGTTCGACATAGCTTGGTGTATCAGGGCTCCGGTTAGGGGCCTTTCGTAGGCGATCCGCCTAGCGGGTAATCGACTCACCATTGCCCCCTTGTGGAAATATCCGCTCCGGGTCAAAAGCAGATACTTGTTCCTAAGCATCACTGCGATTGTGCGGAGTAAATATGCTTCAACTCTGCGATGAGATGTCCGTTTTGGTCTTTCCGGATCAGGGCTTCCACGTCTAGCCTGGTCTTGGTGGGGCACACCAGTTGACCGAGTTTCTCGCAACGATCCTTCGCCAGTTTAAAAAACGAAGTCACGCTCTCATCGCCGCGCGTATAAAACGGGTCAACTACATTGATCGATCTCGGCGGATTGCAGGCGTCGTCAAGAAGTGCCCCGTAGTACATCTCGTCTGTCGCGTAAATCGCCTGGATCCGAACAACGCGTGCCATGAAGGCGTCCGGCCGCTGGACGACGGTACAGATGCTTGCCGAATCTTCATGCTGCGAGTCACCTTGCGCAGAGAGCGCCGGCTACAAGATAAAAAGCGGCAGGACCATCAGCATTCGGAAAAAGCGACTTTCGACGCTCGGCATTTCACCCCCTCCAAGAAAAGCCAAACCGACCGTTTTGTGATGTCCGCCTCGGGTCGGAAGCGGACGTCAGGCATCTCAAGACCTGGCGAATCTATTTCCAGTTACGCATGCGGGATACGACGGTGCAATGATCGCCCCCTGACATAGTTAGATGATTAGCTAACTATCACATCATGAGCAAGGTATTCAAAGCCCTTTCCGATCCCACCCGCCGGCGGGTACTGCAGCTCCTGCGTAAAGGGCCGATGACTGCAGGCGATCTCTGCGACCAATTCAACGTTTCCAAGCCGACCATGTCGGCGCACTTCGCGGTGCTGAAGGAGGCCGACTTGGTGCACGCCGAGAAGGCCGGCAAGTCCGTCACCTATCACTTGAAGCTCTCGGTGCTTGAAGAGGCGTTACTGGGCTTCGTCCATTCGTTCGGCTTGGGCGCGGAGGCGCCGGAGCCTAAGAAGGAGACTGCACGATGAAAAAGGAACTGATTGGAAGTCTCGCTTGGGCGGGCGTCATGCTCGCCCTGGCGCTCGGCGCGACCTTCGCGCACAAGCTGGGCTATATCGACCGCGACACAGTCACACGCGTGGTCATCGGCATTATCGGGCTCTGGATGGCCTGGTATGGCAACCGGATGCCCAAGACCATGGTCCCGGTCCCTGCCTGCGCCGGCCAGGCCAGGCGGGTCGCGAGCTGGTCCTTGGTGCTGAGCGGGCTTGTCTATGCCGGACTGTGGGCGTTCGCACCCATTCCGGTAGCGACAACGGCCGGGACTGTCGCAGTCTTGGCGGGTATAGCAGTCACGCTTGGCTATTGCCTGTCGTTGCGAGCCAAGGCGAAAGCCGCCTAATTCAGGCTCTCCTCGGGCTCGCGAGCTTGGTGGCCCGTGATGTCCGCTTTGGGTCGATAGCGGACGTCGCATAAGTGCCGCCGAACTTCGCCCGACACCCTAATCTTTCACTGGCCAGAGTATTGCCTGCGCGACGACTACATGGTCTCCATTGAATGTCGCCGCAGGAGAGCCGTACAGCTCGTAACCAAGACTTAGTGCCTCGGACACTCGTTGACAGAATGCAGCATCATCCTTGCCCGTGAGCAAGCGATATCGAGGCAAGCCATTGGGCGGCAGATTAGACATCTTGAGAATCCCCTAACGTTGCTTCACGCAATGGACTAAGTCCGCTCCGGGTCGAAAGCGGACCTCGCGGAACTCTAGTTGTCGAACAAATCCGCTGTCTTCCGAGCGTCATCCAGCGTATTTGCGGATATCCAGAATTTGTCACCATGAAAGGGGACTTGGATATAGCTTGCTACGACAACTTCTTGCTTTACCGTCAGTACTATTGGCTGCGGATTTCCGTGATCTGTAAGTTTTGCGAGCTTCAGAGCACTATCCGGATCGAGCTTTAGGATGACATCGAATTGGTCGAGTTTCTCGTTCTTGCCAATAGCTATCGCGATTAGCTTCACGCCTTCAACCTGCTTACCTACGTCAATGCACTCGATTTGGTGCATATAGCCCACAGCACGGGCGGAACGTCTCAAATCGCTTCTATCCTCACTCCGAGTCGTAGCCCCACAACCTATGGCGAACGCAACTGGAGCGAAGGAATGCTTCGTTCTGATGACCTCGCTATCGCCTGGTGCCGCCGCGGTGAACGCGGGCAAGCAGCAAAGAAGTAGTAGCCAAGACAATCCCTTCCAATTCATCCCTTGCTCCTATCGGTGCCTAGTGGTATCGGACAAATAGCCGCTTTGCGCCAGGACCGCTATGGGTCGGAAGCGAACGCCTTGCGATCTTCGCCCAAGCGTCAATTCTTCGGAATGTCGATCATGAACCCTGGTTCCTGTGCGGCCCGGACTTGGCTATTGGACATGTGAAAATCAATGGGCGTGGCGACCGTTTCCCTCACATTCTCACCATCGAAAACACTGATCTTTGCCGCATCGTTGTCGAGTGGCGTAACGAGCGCCCTTCCTAAGAAGACCCCAAGATCTATGCCTGTGCTCTTCTCCGAAATTTCATGGAAGTTCGCGGGCCATCGGCCATAGAAATAGCGGAAAAGACGGCACGCGAGCGAAAGTTTGGTCGCCTCGTTCATGACTTTGGCTTGGTAGTCCGAGAGAGGATGTTCTGCGTAACGGTCCACTCGGGATGATGTGACTGTCGGCGGTGAACCTATCGATGCCGACTCACTGCTCTGTGCGAACACGGCACAAGGCACAAGCAGAAAAATAACCCCCAAAAATCTGTGCACTCTCCCCCCCTGTAGAAAAGGTGACGCTTGATGGTTTCCAGGCATCTCCGTATGTCCGCTTCGGGTCGATAGCGGACCTTAGCCCGCGAACGTCGCCCTTCTGTCCTCCGCCCTGACCATTAAGACGAATGGATTCATCGACCTTCCATTAAAAGCTGATTTGAACTCCTGGTTCACGTACGAAATCTCGATCGCGCTTCCCACTTTGAGCTCGCATTGGGCCACGCTGGTCTCTATCTGAAGTAGCCACCGCGAATGCTCACCGTCGGCATCGATCACTTCCACCTCCGGGAAGTCCCCGGCACGGCCAGTCCAAAATTGAGCGATGGTGCCTTGCAATACTTGGGTGGGAAGTTCCTTGTTCCAGATGTTGTCCCACCACTCTTCCGAGCCAAGCAACCCATGCGTGATCTTAAGTCCGACTGCCCCGAGCTCAGGGACGCCTCCTGCACATGCTCGATTGTCCATCGATCGTCGCGAAGGTCATAGATAACTTTCATGCGATTCCCAAGGCTCACTTTTGGTCTGCTTTGGGTCGGAAGCGGACCTTTAACTCAACACTGCCCGCGACTTGATGTACGCACGAATCCGATCCTCGTCCGCGCTGGTCGCCGGGTTGTACACGATCATTCCCAGATCCGGCCGCCCATCAACAGCGAAGGCGGAAAACTCAAGCTCCAGGAGACCCAGTTCGGCATGGTGCAGGCGCTTTACGCCCTCTCCGTAGGCGTTGACGTCGTTGGCCAGCCATAGCACTTCGAACTCGGGACTCAGTCGGGACAGCTCTTCAACGAACTGGCCGATCTCCGCAACAGCGCCCGCACGCGCAGCGTCTGCACGAAATGCGCCGACAACGAACCGGGCCACGCTTTGCCAGTCTTCCTGCGCGGCGCGTACCCGTGAATTGGAAAAGATCAGCCGCAAAATATTCCTCTCTGCGGGAGGTAGCGCACCGTAGTCCGTGAGCACAGCCGCCGCTGCGCGGTTCCAGGCCACGACATCCCATAGGGCGGTCTTGACGATCGCGGGGCTGACCTCCATCGCCTCGAGTACACGTTGCAGCCGCGGCGTGACGCCTTCAACGGCTCTGTAACGGACTTCGGGTGGATGACCGAGGCCCAGTATGAAAAGGTGTTCGCGCTCCGGTTCGGTCAGCATCAGCCCGCTGGCGATACGGTTGAGCACATCTGCCGAGGGCGCCCCTCCCCGCCCCTGCTCCAGCCAGGTGTACCAGGTGGGGCTTATGTTGGCGCGTTGGGCGACCTCTTCCCTGCGCAGGCCTGGCGTGCGCCGGCGCCCGCCAGTGAAGCCAAAGGCAGCCGGGTCGAGCCGGTTGCGCCGGTCTTTCAAATAGGTGCCGAGCTGATTGCCGATAGGCGTAGACATGGCGATCCTGTTGGTTCTTATACCCTGATAACGTCACTTCTTTACCAGTATGAGCGCTGGAATAAGTTAGATCCAATACCCATCTTTGGAGACTCTCCATGCGCATATTCCTGACCGGCGCGACCGGCTTTATCGGCTCCCGGATCGTGCCGGAGTTGCTCGCCGCCGGACATCGCGTTCTTGGCATGACACGATCGGATGAGGGTGCGCATGCTCTCGCCTACGCTGGCGCCGAGGTGCATCGCGGCCATCTGGAAGATCTGGACAGTCTGCGCAGCGGCGCAGCCAAGGCGGACGCCGTGATCCACACCGCGTTCGATCATGATTTCTCCAATTTCGTCGCCAACTGCGAGAAGGATCGGCAGGCCATCAAGGCAATGGGTTCGGCGCTGGCGGGTTCCGACCGTCCGCTGCTGATCACGTCGGGAACGGGCATGGGAAGCACCATGCCAGGCAAGCCTGCGACCGAGGATGTCTTCAATACAGAACATCCCAACCCGCGGTCGGCATCGGAGGTCGCGGGGGCGGAGATGCTCGCGGCTGGTGTCGCCGTGTCAGTCGTGCGGCTTCCGCAGGTGCATGACACGGTGAGGCAGGGCCTTATCAGCCCGTTGATCGCCATGGCCCGCGCCAAAGGTGTATCGGCCTATGTCGGCGAAGGGCTCAACCATTGGCCAGCTGCGCATGTGCTCGACGTGGCGCGGCTCTATCGGCTGGCGATCGAGAAATGCGAGCCGGGCGCGCGCTATCACGCCGTTGCCGAAGAGGGTATTCGTGTTCGCGATATCGCCGAAGTGATCGGTGCAGGCTTGGGTGTGCCCGCAAAGTCCATCTCGCCGAGTGATGCGGGAGATCATTTCGGATGGTTGGCCGGATTCGTCGGCATGGACCTATTGGCGTCGAGCGCGTGGACACGCAAGGTTCTGGAATGGCATCCGAGCGGCCCAGGCCTGCTAGACGATCTCGAACGGATGGACTACTCCAGCGTCCGCTGAACGATCTACCTGTTTCAATGTGTTGCAACGACCGCCTGAAGTCGCAGTCGAAAGCAGACATTAGCTGGTGCCTTGATGCTGTCCCGAATCCAAGTTGACCCAAAGCTCGGAACCAATGCCGGTTTCCAGTTCGGTCCATTGGTCGCCCACGAGGATGCCTAGTGTCGTGGCCTCAGTGAAGCACTTAGGAAACGGCTGTACGCCAAGCGCGGTCAACGTACGTCGGTGCCCGGTAGGTAAGCGCAGTTCGAAGAGGTCACCAGCTTGAAGCATTGCGTCCTTCTGTTTGGTACGACCGACTAGGACGACACCCTGCTTAGGCGTCTCTAGGGCATCAGCAATGTCGAGAAGCTTCTTCATAGCACCGTCCTTAGATGGGGAAGTGGCTTGTCCGCTTTGGGTCGGAAGCGGACATTCGTTCATTGAACGCTCGACCCCAAGTTACTGCCCGAAAATAAGCTCCGGATGAGTAAAGGTCACCCAGAGAAAGATCAGTCCAGCACCCATTGCGAACGCATTGAGCACCCTGATCACGATGATGCGCCGACGCATCTCCCGCCCATGCTTTGAGGCGGGCAGTCGCCGGTCAAAGAGCATGCCAGTCAAGCAAAACCAAGAACCAATATCCCACCAGTGAAGCGAGCCATCACGCGTTTTGAAGTAACCCGGGTCAACGCCTCTGAGTTGTCGCGCGACACGCCAGGTCATCAAATTGATGCAAATGATCGCCAACCCCAAGGCATCCACTACATGCCCATACCGCATCTTCCCCTCCCTTTAGGATCACGACCGCTTCCGAGCAAAATGGTCCGCTTCGGGTCGGAAGCGGACACTTACCACTCAGGCCTGCTCTCGAGCAACGGGCACCTCTACCGTCTTGGCCGCTGCCGCATTGGCTATCAGTCCGCTGCGGCAAGCCAGAAACCAGATGGCGCCCAGCGGTAACGACATCCCCATGATCACTGGGCCATAAGGGCTACCAAAGCCGGAGGCTCCAAACAGCTGGATCGACAGCAACTGAAAGTCGAAGGCTCCCGTGGTCCAGTTGAAGCGCAGCGTCGCGAAGCCGAGCAGGGTACTGAGTGCCCACAACCATTTGCGGCGTGCGATCGGGGTACGTAGACAGAGCACGAAGGCATAGAGGCTCAAAGCCGGAATAACAATACAAGCGAGCAACACGATCCAGTGGGCCGCCCCTTTGCCACTGAGCGTAAAAGCGTTTTGGCGTTCTAAAGATTGCGCCATTCGCTGCACATGCACGCCCTCCACGCGTATGGCGTCACCCTCTCCAGCCAGCACCACGTTGCCAAGCACCCATCCATCGGTAAACTCATACTCATAGGTGAGGTTATAGCGGCTGGCCCCGTTGATAATCATCGTATTGGTGCCGACCAGCTTTACTGCACGGGGCGCCCCGGCGGGAAAGTATCCGGTGAGTTCCTTCAGTTTGGCCTCGATGCTCGGGTCTTGCCGAAGCGCATCGTCGAGCTTGGCCTTGATGGGCTCCATATCACCCTGCCGCACCTGATCGAGCACGGATCGTGCGATTTCTGCTGCCGGGTGAGGCGTGAGCTTGTCGATCAATGCCTGCTGGCTGCAGGCCGCCAACAACAGGCACGTGCACACGATCATGATGCGAAAGAATGAGGCCATGACTTCCCCTGTGAAAGACCTGCATAAGTGGCTAATCAGTATCGGTCGTCCACCGACGGACCACCAGAGTCCCGGATTTCCCAGAGTATCAATTGGGGAACCTTTGCTTGGCAGCCGTGCCCTCTTTCGAAGAGCGCAAGCGTGCATTCGCTATCTGGTTCCATCCATAATTGATGGCCCAGTAGTTGCCTCCCCCGAGGCCTAACCCATTGGGTTCGCTACCGGTCGGAAGCGGACCTTCCTATTCTCGTGAGAGAAGGAACTTACTGATTCTTCGGCGCAACTCCAAGTCATCCATGTGCTTGGCTTCGTCGTCCGCAGCTATTGCATATTCGCGAGCCAATTCATCCTCACCCTTGGCTTTGTGGCGTTCTGCCAATGCAAACCGGATCGATACGCGAAAGTCCCGCATTTCCTCACCCGAGGAACCATCGAGAGCCCTCTGGTAAATCGGCACTGCAATGCTGTCGTCAATGGTGAAGTCCGCAAGAGTTTCCCAGAGGAAAGGGTGGTCATACCATGCAAGGCTTTGCGTCTCGCAATAGTCCCTTAGCGCGTTGTAAGCCGACCAATATTTTTCGCGCTGCTCTTCGTTCGCCAGTTGCACCGCAAACTCCATAACGCGGTCCCAAACGTCTGCTCTGATATCCATGTGCCCGATCCTTCGATCCAACTGTGGCCTTGCCGTCTGGGCCCGCTTTGGGTCGGAAGCGGACTTTAGCCAATGTGATTCACAACCACGCCCGCGACGAGCACAACACCCCATAGGGCCAGAAGCGTCTTGTAGAACGCACTCCTAAACCTGAGACCATCGTGCGTCAGCAGACGATCAATGAACAGTGTGGTTAAAGGATTGCCCAACGTGAGCCGGGGATATTCCGGGTCGGACAGTACCTTGTACTTCGCGCCGCGAGCAATGAACACGACAAAGAACGCCGATAAGCAAATAAAGGTCGTCACAATCCCACCGGAAAAAATGTCCAAGGCGATCATCATTCATTCCCCTAGTTCGACCGGACCCATCTTGTTTGTGTCGCCTCAATTTCCGCCGTTAGCAGGTGGGCTGGGCGGATGGGAGCCCAAATAGACATCGGCGGGATCTCGACGCGGTTCGTCGGGATAGCCGGTCGGCGATACGAATCCACGTTGAGTCCACATGAACATGCCAATGAGCAGACCACCAAGGACAGGAACCAGCCAAACAAGCAGCGCTTGTCCGATTTTCTGTCGGATGCTGAGGCCTTGATTGATGACGATCGCCAAGGTGACGGCGACATTCAATGCGCCGAGCACGAACAGTGCTTCCTTCAACACATCATGCCAATTCATCAATCCCCCTAAGAATGTCCGCTTTGGATCGGAAGCCGACTGATCACGTCACCCAGACTGGAAAGCGCACAAGTGCCTTCCATTGGCCATTGATACGGTGCAGATATACGTAAGCCCCCTGTCCACACAGGCTGCCACAGTGAAGAACAACATAGACAACGGCGACGTCTCTACTCGGCGCATATCCGGGCAGGCTAACGGACATCCAACCTGTGGCTCCAGGAAGCGATTCGTGCATCTTCTTCCAGCCCTCGCCGAGTGAAATTTTGCCGGCAACCTCATGCAAAGGCTCAGAGAAGGCCTGGATCTCTTTGTCCTCGCGCAACTGAACTCCTCGACACGAAAGCCCCCCTGGTAGAGAAACGGCAGACATATTTCTACGCTTCAAATCGTCGAACGCGCCCGACTCGTCGGCACCGCCTATGTCGGCGGCTGCACCTGGGGCGACAGCCTTGGATGAGAGAATCACGTAGCCGTTATTTGACTGACACTGCGACTGAAGAACGGCCCGGAGGACCGGCGCATCCTCTCTTTGAGCAACTGAGGATTCTTCGCTTGCCTGCGCTGACAGATATGGCAACACGCAGAACATCACGATCGCGATCAACCTTTTGAACATGTCCTCTCCCCTGATTTCTGACCCAAATCCCTTTTGCCCCCCCTCTAGAATGTCTGCTATGAGTCGGAAGCGGGCTTTGCCAAAATGCCTCTTTGTCAGCAACCACCGGCGATTCCATGTAGGAACTCACCAAAGGCCTCTGAGATTGTCACGGGCGCAATGTAATAGACCCACCCTAGAGCACCTCCAACGTAGTACCCCAAAATTCCGCTTCCAATCACCAGTGTTGCCCGCTTCTTTGAACGCGTGGCATAGAGTTCGAACATGCCTAGAACCAGCGTGCATAACACTGCGATTGCGAATGCAAGATCACGGGGATATCGGTGACCGCCGCATTGCGACATCCCCAGATAGAAGCTTTCAGCTCCCGCGATAAGCACAGCTCCAACGGCGGCAGATATCCAATCCGGTGCTCCATGCACCCCCTCTGCTGACCAGCCCGAAGTGTCGCCCCAATTAGTGTCCCCGGGCTGCCGGGCTTATGTCGGGCCCGGGCGAAGGCCGACCTAAGTGCTTCTTCGTTACTTGCGACCCTTAAGGCTTTGAGTGACCCGAATCGCCGTCGACCGCTCGCTTGCCAACCCAGAGTTGCCGCAGTTGTCTACGAAGTCCGCCGGGAGAGGCTCCTTCCCCGCAAACTCTGGTTCGGACGATTGCTCAATAAAAAGCAGATAGTCCTTTCCCTCAACCATCGGGAAGCGTGAAGTCGTGTTCGGGGAGACAAGCTTGACCGATCTAGGCGGCCGACCCTTATAAACGGCCAAAACCTTGACTTCATAGATGGTCCAGTCAAAGCCGGCCGGATCATCTGGGCTCGAAATATTCTTGGTGCGCGTCGGCCGACCGAGCACGACGAACTTTGAGCTTGCGTACTCGGCTGCGACGGTGAGATGACGAGGCACATCAACCGGGCCACTGAGATCAACGCATGCGCCATGGGACGCCAAAGGAATCGACAGCGATAGGTACGCCAGAAGAAACCAGCATCGGCGCGGCATTAACCTAATCGAGTCCACAGGCCCCTCACTGTCCGTGATTAGGTCAAATTGTGCCAAGGTCTGCTTCGGGGCGGAAGCAGACCTGAGCGAAACTAACGCTTGGGCTCCCACAGCTCGACCTTGTTTCCTTCGGGATCCAAAATCCAGGCAAAGCGGCCGTTGGGGTCTTTGTCGTCACGCTTAAGAACCGTGACCCCCTTTGATCGCAACCGCGCGAGCAACGCATCCATATCATCCACGGCGTAGTTGATCATCAATCCACTCGTCGATGGCGCGAAGTAATTTGTCGCCGCGGGAAACGCATTCCATGCCAGCACGGGAGGATGCTTTGGCGCGTCATAGTGGAGCGCCGCGCCTCCCCAGGCTTCCACCGGCATGCCAAGAACATCGCGATACCACGCCGCGAGAGCCTTGGGGTCCTTCGCCTTGAAAAATATTCCGCCGACACCGGTGATGTGTCCGGCTGGAGGCGCGGATGCGGCCGTCGCCAAGCCGGTTATTGAAAGCACGGTTAGACATAGAAGGAAAATCGATCGCCGCTTCATCAAAGCCCCCTGAGTTTGTGTGGCTTGCCCCATTCTGATTGCAGGTATGTCCGCTATGGGTCGGAAGCGGACCTTACGAGAATCACCCAACTGCCTACTGTGCCGACATGGCGCTCATGTGGAGAAGCCCCCACCCATGGCCGTCCAGGTCGACAAAACTGTGCGTGTACATGAAGCCAAAATCCTCCGGCTTGTCGTAGGTCGAGCCACCCGCTGCGATCGCTTTGGCGACGAGACTGTCTACCTCCTCGCGGCTCTCGCAACTGAGGGAGAGGAGAACCTCGACGGCCTTGCTCGTGTCGCAGATGGCCTTGGGCGTGAAGTCGCGAAACCTGGCATGCGTAAGCAACATTACGGAAATCGTGTCGCTGACGACGATGCACGCGCCAGCGTCGTCGGTGAACTGTGGATGGCGGGAGAAGCCAAGTGCCTCGAAGAAGGCGATTGACTTCGAGAGGTTGGCGACGGGGAGATTGATGAACACTCGTTTGCTCACGAATTTCTCCTTTGTGCTGTTGGTAGCGATGATGTGCGTTGGTGCTTAACTACCTAATAGATCGACGCGCGCTTCCGGCGAACAATCTGGCGCAAGGCGGCGTCGACTGCCTCCTCGGGAGGTCCGCTACGGATCGGAGGCGGACATCCACAAGCGTAAACCTTCACAACCGTATTCCGCGATGAGCGTGATATCCCCCCCCCTTGGCAAATCACCTACTGGAGCCAGCCACCTGCAGGTCCGCTCCAGCAGAAGAACCGCCGCCGTATTGCAGCGCTAGAGACCCTCGATCAACCCCAGGATCTTCTGATATTGCTCCAAGTGATCGGGCGCCTTGATCATGTGCACCAATACAGCCGCAATCGCCGCCTGCTTCACCATGGCCATACCGGTTTCCTGTGACACCTTCTGCAATTCGCGCAAAGCGCCGGCTACCGTGTTCATGATGTCCCGCGCCGCATGGGACCAGGAACCAGCGTTATCGAGTCCGTGCTTATTCGCCGACTCGATCGCCTGCTCGATGTGCGCCAAGGCGTCCGGTGAGGTTGTGGCCGCCAGCGTCTGCGGCAGAGCAGAAGCCTTGTTTTCGTCGGGCGGTGTAGCGTTATCCGCGCTGTCCATAGACAACAGTTGCATCACGGCTTGCGTAGTCGCGGCTTGCATCAGGACGTTACTTTGCTGCTGGCTACTAACGGCATTATGCGCGGCATTGACCAGGGCCTGTGCCGCGCCCTGATAGAGCTGGCTCAGGGAAATGGCCAGCGCACCGCCAGGGATCTGGGAGCTGGCTTGCGTTACGGCATCGCTGATTTGAGGGTTAACCGAGGACGGCATCGACATGAGAGCTCCTTCAGAGTAGTGGGTCACCTGATAGCGCTTTATTTAATCTGCGCAGTAAGTCAGGACATCTAATGCTTCGGTGTGCATGGCCAGTCAAAAAATGTTTTCAGCATGGTCAGCCCGCTTTCGATCAAGCTCTTCCATTGCCGGTGATGTCCTATTCGGATCGAAAGTGGACAGTTCGAGCTAGCCGAGCACGTACGCCAATCGCAAAGCTAGGTAGCCATCACGTACCGCAATGAAGCTGAGCCATCCATGCCAAGAAGCACGAAGGCAAACATGCCCTCGCTCTTGATTCACAACGTGGAATCATTTGTCGTCACCGCCCAGCAGGGAACCTACGATGCCCCCGAGCAAAGCACCACCGACAGTCGCTCGCCCACCACCGCCCTCGCTACTTGGCAGGTACTCGGCAATCTGGTGCGCCAGGCGCGAGATGGGCAATGTTTGCAGCCACACCGTGCCGGGGCCGGTCAGCGACGCCAGGAAGATGCCGTCGCCGCCGAAGATCGCATTCTTGATGCCGGGCACCGTGGTGATCTGAAAGTTGACCGAGGCCTGGAACGCACCGACGTGCCCGGGGTGAACCCGCAAAGTTTCGCCGGGCGCCAGATCCTTCCGGATAAGCTCACCGGAGAGTTCCAGCCAGGCCGTACCCGTGCCGCCAAGCTTCTGCAGCATGAAGCCACTGCCGCCGAAAATGCCGGCGCCCAGCGACTGTTGAAAACCCACGCTGATGGTGACTTGTGGCGTGGCGCAGAGAAAACCGTGCCGATGCACAAGGTATTCGTTACCCGGGCTTACCGTTACCGGCACGATATGCCCCGGTACTTTGGTGGCAAAGGCCACCTCTCCCGGCGCCCGCATGGCCCGGTACTCGGTCATGAACAAGCTTCCGCCGCCGACCACGCGCTTGAACGCACCAAACAGACCCCCACCGCCACCCATCTGGGTGTGAGTGGTCATCTGGATCGATGAAGTCATCCACGAAAGCTCTCCGCTTTCTGCGAAGACGCTGTCGTTGGGATCAAGCTGCACTTCCAGCACGGGCATCACCGTGCCCTGAATACGCGTCTGCATAGAGTGTTCTCGTGATGATGGATGGTTGTCTGGGAGTTTTCGAAATCAGTGTGCGCTTTAGGTCGAAAGCGGCGCTATCGCGCCATCATGCTCTTCGATGACGACAGCTTGCGCACGAATAGTGGCGGCGTGCGCCAACGGAGTAACAGCGGCCAAGAGGCACGCCATCGGCAACATCCATTTCATGTTCGCCCCCCCTGAAGAATGCTTCCCTGCACAACCCATTGGCTATCAGCGGCGTGCCTGCCACCGCAGGCGTTCCTCACGCAGCTGACTAACTATGACGGAGCCGCGCGCCTAGACGAATACCCGTCGTCGGTCTCCCGAAGTGATGCACTAGTTCGTAGGCCGCGTGGCGCCTAATCGTGCAGGGGTGAAAAGGTGACGGTCAATATGCTGATGTGGTCGTTCGTGAAATTCGGGGCGAGCGCCAGCAGGAATGACTGGGGCACCTATCGCAGCACTTGGGGCGAAAGAATTTGCGCCATGGACACCACCATGAGTGGGGGTAGGCGGACCTAAAGATCGATGCTTTAGGTCCGCTTCGGGTCGAGAGCGGACATTATCAGACCGCCAACGCGACAACCTTGCCGCCACGCCAATCAAGCAAAAGTATCAAGCAACCCAATAACTACCGGCTGCGCAACCTGCCCCACCGACTCCGCTTCATTCGCGAACGGATCCCCAGCCTGCCCCGCCTGCTCACGCCCACCACCCTGACCGCCCTGCTGCCCCACCTGTGCCTGCCCCAATGACAACCCATGCCCGGCCAGCATCAGATCAAGCTGCCCAAGGGTCTGCTGCACGGCGGTAACGGCCGAGGGATGCTGCGCGGTAAAGCTCACGTCGACGCGGCCGTGTTCGACGCTGACTTTCACGTCGAGCTGGCCGAGTTCTTCCGGGCGCAGGCGGATGCGTGCCTGTTTGATGTCCTGGCCGCCGAGCCACGCAACTTGCTGGCCGAGTTCCTGCGCGAAGGCGGGTGTGTTGGCGGGGGCATCCATTTTCAGGACGTGCGGTGCGGGTGTGCCGCCGGGGCCTGAGTGAATGTTCAACGGTGCGGCGAGCAAGTCGACGGCCGATGTCTCGGTGGATTTATGCGGCTCCGCGCTGGACTGGCCGATGTCGCTTGCGGCGAGTGCGGCTACGTCGACTATCGGAGTGGCTGCAGCTGCACCCGCTGGCGATGCATCTGCCGTATTGCCTGTCATGGCGCCGCCGGGATGAAGTTGCAGTGCGGTCTTGTTGCCGGTTAACGATAAACCTGAGGACTTGCTTGCCTGTGCGGTGGACGCGGGTGTCGCTGCGCCTTGCCCCAGCATGGCCAGTACCGCAGCGGCCAGCACATTGCCGTTGCGTGCGGCGGGATCGGTTGCGGCATCGTCGGCGGTCGTGTCTTGCAGCAAGGCGGCCGGCTCTTTGAGCGATGCGGAAACTTTGGGCAGTACGACGGTCAGCGGCGCGACGTCATCGGTGAGCGGCATGACGTTTGTTTGCTGGCGCAGCACCTGGTCGAGCTGGTTGGTGAAGGTTTGGCTGGGCTGGTTCGGCGTGGCCGATGGCGGCTCGGCGCCATGCGCGGCGCGCGCGGCACCGGCAGCGGGTGTCTTGGAGGCGGGCATGGGTAGGGAAACGGTCGTAGCCATGGGAGGTCCAGGTCAGGTGTCGCGGCGGCGTGCGGCGGGGCGGTGCTGCATGCGCTCGTCGATGTCGTTCTGTTCGCGGCGTTCCTCGGTTTTGCGCTCTTGCTCGCGGTACTGGCCGATCACGCTGTCCAGCGCACGTTCGCGCGCATGCGCGTTGCGCCAGGTATTGCCGGCCTGTTCGAGCAGGCGGCGCTGGCGTTCCACTTCAAACAGTTGCTGCGCGATGGCCTTGTCGATGCGCTCGAGGAATTGCTGGCGGTTGACCAGCGCGCTGACCGACATGCCGCCGGCCTGGTCGCCAATGGCGTACTCGGCACGATAACGGTGCAGCTCGCTGAGCTGATGTTCGGCCGCCTGTAATTTGCCCTGTTGGTCGGCGAGGCGCTGCGCCGCGTCCTCGCGCTTTTCGCGGGCGTGGTCGGCGGCGGGTGCGAGGCGGGTGGCGCGCGACTTCATGCGGCGGCCTCGTCGGCGATGACACCAAGCGCGTCGATGGCCTGCGCCAGCGCAGTCGGTTCGTCCACTTCTTGCTGCAGGAAAGCGCGCAGTTGCGGCCACATGGTGATGGCCTTGTCGACTTGCGGGTCCGAGCCTTTTTGATAGGCGCCGACCGCGATCAGGTCGCGCTGCTGACGGTAGGCGGAGTAGATCTGGCGGAACTGCTGCGCCGCGCGCAGATGCGCACGCTCGACCACCGCCGGCATCACGCGGCTGATCGAGGCTTCGATATCGATGGCCGGATAGTGTCCAGCTTCGGCAAGGTCGCGCGATAGCACGATGTGGCCGTCAAGAATCGCGCGTGCCGCGTCAGCGATAGGGTCGTGGCGATAGTCGTCGCCTTCGGCCAGCACGGTGTAGAAGGCGGTAATGGAGCCGCGCCCCTCGGCGTCGTTGCCGGCGCGCTCTACCAGGGCCGGCAGCATGGCGAACACGGAGGGCGGATAGCCCTTGGTTGCGGGCGGCTCGCCGATGGCCAGAGCGATCTCGCGTTGTGCCTGTGCGTAGCGGGTGATCGAATCCATCAACAGCAGCACACGCTGGCCGCGGTCGCGGAACCACTCGGCAATGGCGGTGGCGTATTGCGCGCCGCGCAGGCGCTTGAGCGGCGGCGCATCGGCGGGTGCGGCGACAATGACCGCGCGGGCGCGCCCTTCCTCGCCCAGCGTGTGTTCAACGAATTCCTTCACTTCGCGGCCGCGCTCGCCGATCAGGCCGACCACGACGACGTCGGCATCGGTGTAGCGCGTCATCATGCCGAGCAGGGTCGATTTACCGACGCCGGAGCCGGCGAACAGGCCGAGACGCTGGCCACGGCCGACAGTGAGCAAAGCGTTGATCGCGCGCACGCCGGTATCCAGCGGCGCGTCGATGGGTTTGCGCGCCATCGGGTTGATCGGCTCGCGCTTGAGCGACGCGTGCTCGTCGACTTCCAGCGGACCCAGGCCATCCAGCGGCACGCCATCGGCGCCGATCACACGACCAAGGAGTGCGGCGCCTACGGGAAGACCGCCGGCACGCGCACACGGGCGCACGCGTGCATTGGGCAGCACGCCATGCATTTCAGTTACCGGCATCAGCAACAGACGATCGTCGGCGAAGCCGACCACTTCGGTATCGAGCTGCGCGCCGTCGGCGGTGGAGACCAGGCAACGCGCGCCCAGCGGCGCCTCGCAGCCTTCGGCTTCCAGGGTCAGACCCACGACACGGCGCAGCCGCCCTTCCACCACCAGCGGCGACGATGCTTCCGCACGACGCGCGCGACGCGCCAGGCGCTGCTGCCAGCGTTGCTGCGTCGACGCGGGCGTGTGGGTGTTCATGCCATCTCGGTCTCGGGGTCGTTGTCGGCGTCGTTGCCGAAGACGGCATCAACCACGGCGGCCAGGCGGGTTTCGACGCGGGCGTCGAGGCGCGAGCTTTCGCTTTCGAGACGGCAATCACCGCGTTGCATCGAGGGATCGGGCAGCAATTGCCAATGCGGTTCGGCGGCCTCGTGTTCGCGCAGCAAGGTCAGGTCGTCCGGGTGCAGGTAGACGCGCAGCGCACGTGTTGCCGAGGGCAGAGCCAGCGCTGCCTGCCGCACGGTTTGTACGATCAGCTCCGGCGATACCTTCAATTCCTGCGCGATCACCTGCCGCGCAATAACCAGGGCAAGCCGTGCCAGCTCCTGTTCGGTGGCATCGTCCAGCGCATTCAGCGGACGCGCCGCCGCTTGCAGAATCGCTTCAAGCTGCGCCACGCGCTGCATATATTCGTCATGCGCCGCCGCGCGGCCTTCGGCAAGGCCGGCGGCATAACCCGCTTCGCGCGCCTCGCGCTCCAGGTCTTCGAGATCGCTGACCGTAGGGCGCGGGACTTCCGACGACGAAGGCTTCGGCTCGCCCATGTCGGGCAGCTCCCAGCGCTGGAAGCCCGGCAACTGCTCGCGGGTGAGGATGGCTGCCATCAGACGAAGTCGTCACCTGTAGCGGAAAGACTGATCTGCCCCGCATCGGCCAGCTTGCGTGCGATCTGCAGCACTTCCTTCTGCGCCGCATCCACTTCGCTGAGGCGCACCGGTCCGGACACTTCCAGATCGTCGCGCAGCATGTCGGAGGCACGCTTGGACATATTGGCGAAGATGCGCTCGCGCACGCTTTGCTCGGAGCCTTTCAGCGCCGTTACCAGGCGCGCCGACGGCACTTCGCGCAGCAGCATCTGCATGCTGCGGTCGTCCAGCTCGGCGAGATCCTCGAATACGAACATCAGTTCTTCGATGCGGCCGCTGAGGCCCGCGTCGTGCCCGCGGATGGCGGTGATCAGCTCGGCCTCGCGGGCGGACTCCATCGCATTGAGGATGTCCGCCGCCGCTTTCAGGCCACCCACGGTGGCAGACTTGAGTTTGTTGGTGTTGCCGGAGAACTGGCGCTCCATGATCTCGTCCAGCTCGTTCAGCGCATGCGGTTGCACGCCGTCGAGCGTGGCAATGCGCATCACCGCATCGCTGCGCACTCGCGGCGGCAGGTAGCCGATGACCTCGGCCGCCTGATCGGGCTCGAGGTGTGCCAGCACCAGCGCGATGATCTGCGGGTGCTCCTGCCCGATCATCTCGGCGATGGCGCGGCTCTCCATCCACTTCAGCGATTCCAGGCCCTTGCTGCTGCGGCCAAGCAGAATGCGGTCGATCAAACCGCCGGCCTTGCTCTCGCCAAGTGCGTTGACCAGGATCTTGCGGATGTATTCCTCAGTGCCCACGCCCAGCGAGGTGTGGCGGCCCATGTCTTCACTGAGACGGGCCAGTACCTGATCCACCTGGTCGCGCGACACGTTGGTGAGCCCGGCCATGGCCTGGCCCACTGCCTGTACGTCGCGTGCGTTGAGGTGCTTGAGCACTTCGGCGGCGTCTTGCTCGCCGAGCGTGAGCAACAGGATTGCGGCGCGCTGTGCGCCGGTGATTTCGATATTAGCCGCCATCTTCGCCCACCCAACTTCTCACTACCTGCGCGACCTGCTTGGGATTCTCGGTAACCATGCGCTTGGCCATCGCCACGCGCGTTTCGTACGCCATGCCGGGCGGCGGGCCGAGACGGCCCTGCCCATCGACGTCATCCTGTGGATCGTCGATGCGCACCGACACCGTCGGCATCGGCGACGGCAAGGTCTGCAGCGCAGTACCCGGCCCCTTGAACACACCACGCAACAGCGGGCGCAACAGACCGAAGGCGATGATAAGCGCGATCAGCACGCCGCCGCCTTGCTTGAGCAGATCCATCATGCCGGGGCGCTGCCAGAACGGCTGCTCCGGTAGGGCTTCGTCGCCCGGCGCTTTATGGAAGGGCTGATTGATCACGCTGACGCTATCGCCGCGCGTCTGGTTGAAGCCCACCGCATTCTTGGTCAGCTCGGTAAGGTGCTCCAGCTCCTGCGGCGTAAAGGCAACGCTCTTGCTGCCCTTGTCGTCGGTGATCAGTTTGTTGTCCACCGCCACCGCCACGGTGAGGCGCGCAAGGCGCCCCGCCGGATCGCTGACATGGCTGATAGTGCGGTCGAGTTCGTAATTGCGCGTGGAACTGTTGGAGCTTTCGCCACCCGCATTCGTGTTGGCATTGGTGGCCGTCGCACCCGCTGCGTTCGGCTTCGCCGCCGTGGGTTGTGCCACGGTGCTCGGCGGCTGATTGCTCAGGGCACCCGGTACCGCACCGCCATTGCCTTCGCGCCGCTGTTCACTACTGGTCTGTTCGCTGCGCAGCGCGGGGTTTTCGTGATTGTAGGTTTCGGTGGCCTTCTCGGTCTGGCTGAAATCCAGATCCGCGTAGACCTGCGCGCGCACCTTGCCGGGGCCGACTAGCGGCGTCAGCAATTCCTCGATGCGCTGCGCATAGGTGTTCTCCATCCGCGTGGCGAGGCGCAGGCGGCTGTCGCCCACCGCGCCCGCACTGTCGGGATCGGTCACCGTCAGCAACTGGCCTTGCTGATCCACCACCGACACCTGGCGTGTATCCAGCTCCGGCACGCTCGACGCCACCAAATGCACGATCGCCGCGACTTGCGAGGCATCGAGCTGACGCCCCGCATACAACGTAACCAGCACCGACGCACTGGCCTGGCGATTGTCGCGAATGAATGCCGACGGCTTCGGCAGCGCCAGATGCACCCGCGCCGCACGCACCGACTGCAAGCCGGCGATGGTGTTGCCAAGATCCGTCTCCAGCATCTGCTGATAACGCGTGCGCTCTGCCAGATCGCTCATGCCGAACGGTGAATCACCCGCCGACAACGACGTACTGCTACCCGCGCTGCCCTGCGGCAAACCCTGCGCCGCCAGCTTTAACCGCACACTGGGCAAATCCGCCGCCGGCACCGAAATCGTGGAGCCATCCGCGCCAAGCTGGTACGGCGTATTGGATGCCTGCAACGCCTGCGTGATCGCCGCCGCATCCTTCTGATCCAGCCCCGCATACAACAGACCGAAATTCGGCCCGCGCGACCACAACACCACCGCCACACCAAACGCCACAGCCGCCGCTACCGCGACAAGCAGCAACAGCTGCCGCGTCGCCGGGCTCTGCGCGAGGTTCTTCAGTGGGTCCAGACGCGAGCCGTTGCCGGTTTGCGCGATGGCGTTTTCTGCCATGAAAACTGCTCGATATCAGTAAGCGTGCGAAGACGCGGAGATGCCAGTCGTCGGACCGGCTGCTTTATCGGCCTGTGCTAGACGGGCATGTTCATGATGTCTTTGTAGGCATCCACCAATTTGTTGCGCACCTCCGTCATCGCACGCAACGACAAATCGGCCTTCTGTACCGCCACCATCGTGCGGCCGAGGTCCGCATTCGCATCGCCGCGCTCAAAACCCGCGGCAAGCTTCCCCGCCTCCATCTGGTTCTGCCCCACCGCGGCGATCGATTGACGCAGCAACGCGCCAAAGTCCCCGCCCTGCGTTGCCAAAGCCGCGTTAGTAAACGAAGTCTCCGGCATACGCACTTGCGTGGAGAGCTGGCGCATCTGAGATAACAAGCTGTTGACGTCGATCTGACTCATGACGGTTTTCCAACGCGTGATGATGAATATGGGGGTAGATGCACGAGGCGTGCCATGGGGGTGCGTGCGGTGTGATTGATGGATGCGCTATCGCGAGCTGGCCGCTTATGCAGCGGGCGACAATCGTTGGGTTATCGCGACCTGGCCGCTTATGCAGCGGGCATTTCGGACGCCTGCCGGCGCCCGAGTCACTTTCTCTTTGTTGGCCCAAAGAGAAAGTAACCAAAGAGAAATGGTCGGGAAGAGCGCGGCGTGCTTCGTAGCTACGCATCTTCCAGTGTCAGACGTTGGGATGGGTTTCGCCTTGCTCCCTCCCCTGCTCGCAGGGGAGGGTTGGGGAGGGGTGAGTACTTGAGAAAGCGTTTCGGGAGAGGTTTTCTCAAGGGCTTACCCCCTCCCGGCCTCCCCCTGCGAGCAGGGG
>NZ_FOZI01000001.1:143468-1544385 GCF_900114495.1 Dyella sp. OK004
CGAGCGACAACGCCACTGGATTCCGGCCTTCGCCGGAATGACGAAGTAGGGAGCGGTGTGCCGAGCACCCGCCCCTCACCCCAACCCTCTCCCCGAAGGGGAGAGGGAGAAAAACGTCAGGGCACCTGCAACCCCGTCTGCAACCCATACTTCCGCAACTTCTCCACCAACGTCGTCCGCTGCATCCGCAGCAACTTCGCCGCATGCGCCACCACACCACCGGTCGCGTCGAGCGCCTGACGGATCAACCCCACCTCGATATCCGAAAGGTGATCCTTAAGATCCAACCCACCCTCCGGCAAGATCGCAGTAGCTTCGCTCGCCATCGCCGGCGCAACCACCGGCGAACGCCCTTCCATCAAGGCGAGCAGCGCCGCACCCGTCACTTCTTCGCCGGCAGGAATGCCGCGATATTTTTCCGGCAGATCGCTGGCGCGCACTTCGCAGGAGGGATAGAGAATCGCCATGCGCTCGACCAAGTTGCACAGCTCGCGCACATTGCCCGGCCACGTGTGGCTACGCAGTGCGTTCATCGCGCTGGCGCTGAAACGCACGCCGCTCAAGCCGCGGCGCAACAGGCGCTGGTTGAATTCGCCGATCAGCTCGGGCATGTCTTCGAGGTGCTCGCGCAGCGGCGGCATCTCCAGCGGGAACACGCTGAGTCGGTAGTACAGGTCTTCGCGGAAGCCGCCATCGGCGATGGCCTGTTCCAGATTGCGATGCGTGGCAGCGATGATGCGCACGTCGCAGCGCTGGGTGCGGTTGCCGCCGACGCGCTCGAACACGCGCTCTTGCAGCACACGCAGCAGCTTGACCTGCATCGGCAGGCTCATGTCGCCGATTTCGTCGAGGAACAGCGTGCCGCCTTCGGCCAGTTCGAAGCGGCCTTTGCGCGAGCTGATCGCGCCGGTGAAGGCGCCTTTCTCGTGGCCGAACAGTTCGCTTTCCAGCAACTCGGCGGGAATCGCGCCGCAGTTGATCGCGATAAACGGTTTGTCGCGACGCTGCGAATTTTCATGGATGGCGCGCGCCACCATTTCCTTGCCGGTGCCGGATTCGCCGAGCACCAGCACGTTGGAATCGAACGGCGCGACCTGACGGATCAGGGCATTCACCCGACCCAGCGCCGCGGAAGCGCCCACGAGGCGATGCAGCGCGGACGGTCCGGCAGCGCTCTTGCTGGCAGCCGCACGCGACGGCGCGGCGAAGCGGCGCAGCGCATCCATCAACGGCTCGTAGCGCAGCGGAAAACTGATTAACTCCACCGGGCGCGAACGCGAACCGGGCAGCGCGCCGGGCAACTGCGCGGCGAGCGGCGAGTCAGCCGCGACCAGCAGCGGCAGATGCAAGGCTTGCTCGCCTAGCGTGTCGAGCTGACGCTGGAAATCGTCGAGGTCCACCACGTCACCGATATAGACCGCGCACCAGTCACGCTTGCCGCTGTCGGCGGGCGCCACGTGCCCGTCCTGATGCGGCCGATAACCCAGAAACTGCAGTGCCGATTTGACGGTTTCCGCCCGGACGGCATCCGCTTCGATGACCAGTACGTCGATGTCTTGGACTTCGTTATGCACAACAACCCCCTGCTATGGCGTGTGCCCGGATTTCCCTACCGGGTCACTCTCGCGTATCGCGTCAACGCTTCGTCGCTGACGTCGTGTGGCGTAACGCAAGATCGAGGCCAATGAGGTGTCGACGAAACGACAGTACCGGGGGGCAGGGTCGGTTTTCCGTCCCCTCGCGTCGACGAAAAGCGTGCATTCGACGTCGACAGGCTGCCGCAAGCTCTTGAGCGACGGGGGTTAAATGAACCAGAGCTGACGAGCGCCAGATCTGTGCCAGTGCACAGGACAACTGTCGGCTGCGTCAAAAACCAAACGAACTGGCGTCCCGTTTTGTGAGGACGGTCACATTCGAAAAACGACGCCAATCACGCCTACGAAGTGTGCCCCTGACGGGTGACTGCCACTCTGCGTCGGTGTTGACGAAAAACCATACGTTCCAGCCCTTCGCGCAGGGCGTCGGCGATGGTTTCGAATAAAACGAACTGGCTGCCGTCATCAAAACGGCGCTGTACGCGCGCCGGCAATTCCAGCGGCAGGCTGGGGCAGGCGTCAAAACGGAGGCGCAGCAATAAAGCGTCACCGGCCACCGCCAGCGCGGGCGGCAGCACGGCGCCCATGGCGTTGAAACGCAGGGCGTGGCGCGGCCGTACCAGCGCGTCTGGTACCAGCACGTGGTTGATGATGTGGATCAGCGCGGTGAGCTTGGCGTCCATTCGCGCCACTTCCTGCATCAGCGGGCTGTCGTCGTCGGGGGGCTCGGCGCGGCGCTCTTCCAACACCGCCATCATGGTCAGCGCGGAGAGGTTGCGCTCGGCATAGCCGGTGGCGGTGCGCTCGTCCAGCGGCAGCACCAGCGGCTCGGCCTCGGCCAGCCAGTCGCCTTCGCAGGCCAGCAGTTGTTGGAATTCGTCCCAAACGTTGATGTTCATATGTGTTGCCGCCCCCGACCTCGCATTTCTTGTGGGGCTTGACCCCACCCCAACCCTCCCCTGCTGCACGCAGAGGAGGGAGTAACCATTCTCCTCCCCCTGCTCGCAGGGGGAGGTTGGGAGGGGGTTGCTCTTGCGAACGACTCAGTTATGCGAGTAAGCCGCGATCGCCTGTGACCGCCCCTTCGCCTGTTGCCACTCCAGCGCCACTTTATCGCGTGCGCGCGCTACTTCCTCGCACAACTCGCGATTGCAGTCGATCAGGGTGCGCAGCGTGGCTTCGTCGCGTTCGCCGGACTGGAAGGCTTGTGCCAGCAGATCCTCGCGTTGCTGCTCCAGCTGTGCGAAATCGTCCCAGTCCGCCCTAGCGGCCGTTTCCAGCATGGACTGGCTGAGCGAGACAGCGCGTTCGAGCGGCGTCGCGGTCATGTAGCGTCCTGCGCCGGCTGCGGCCGGCGCGCATCGAGCGGGATCATGGCCCAGCTGTTGCGCAGTTGCTGTAGCAGGCCGGTGACTTCGTCGAGCACACGGGGGTCGTTATGCAGGCTAGCGTGCAGCAGGCGGCGGCCCATGTAGTCGTAGAGTGCGTTGAGCTGGGGCACCAGCGGGGTCTCGACCTTGGGGTCGAGGCTGCCCTGGAGCTCGCCGATGATATCGATGCAGCGGGAGATCAGCTCGCCCTTGGCGGCCACTTCGCCGCGCACCATGTGGCCGCGCGCCTTGACCAGGCGCTCGATGGCGCCGTCCATCAGCATGGTGATCAGGCCATGCGCATCGGCTGTTTCCACTGAACCGTGCGACCGCACCTGCTGGTACGCGCCAGCGCCGTATCCGAATGCCATTGCGTATTCCCTCGCTTACTTCTTGCTGTTGTTCAGCGCGTCGAACTGCTGCGTCAGGTAACTGCTGGTGCTGTTGAGCTTGGTGAGCATGGTGTCCAGCGCGGTGAACTGTTTGGTGTAGCGCGTGGTGAGATCGCTCATGTCGCTGTTCAGCGCATCCTGCCGCACACCGAGGTCCTTCAACTGCTGGTTGAGGTTGTTGGTACGCGTGGAAAGAATGCCGGTGCTGCCGATCCAATCGTTGAGCGGGCTGGTGAGCTTGGTCGCCATGCCGCTGGTGCCGGCGAAAATCGCATTCAACTGACTGCCGCCGTCGCTGAGCGAGCTGGTGAGCTGGCCGCTGTCGAGCTTCAGCGTTCCGTCGACCTGCAAAGTGATGCCGACCGAGCTCAGCATCGCGCCGTTACCGCCCGGCCCACTCATGATCGAGGACAGTGTGCCCTTGATGCTATTAAGGGTCGCATCGCCAATCAGCGGACCGGTGCTGGCACCGCTGCTGTCGTACTTGGTCAGGGCCTGATAGGTGCTGACGAAATTGTTATAGGCCGTCACCAGGCCGGTCACCGCCGCATTGGCGGTGGAGGTATCGCTGTTCACCGTCAGCGTGGCGCTGCCCTGCTTCCACAGATTCAGCGTGATGCCGTCAATAGCATTGTTGACCGAATTGGTGGGACTGCTCGCAGCCATACCGTCGATGGTGAACTTGGCATCCTGCGCGGCGGTGGTCACCTTCAGGCCATTGGTGGTGGACGCAGGATCGTAGTTGAGCGCGGCCAGGCCACCATCGCCACCGCTGCTGGTGACTTTGAACGCGTTGGCAACACCGGTGGCGTTGCTGCTGAGTACCAGGTGCGCGCCATCGGTGCCGGTGACAATGGTCGCCGTAACACCTGGGTTGCTGCTGGATTTGTTGATCGCATCGCGGATACCCGCGAGCGAGGAATCAGTGCTGTCCAGATTCAGCTGCATCTGCTTGCTGCCCACCGAGATGGTGAGCGTGCCGGTGCCGACCGTGCTGGTGCTGCTGGCGAAAGCGCCGGAGGACAGCTTCTGCGCCGTCGCGAGCTGAGTGACATTGAGATTGTAGGTGCCGTTGACCGCCGCCGAGGTGGTGCTGACGCTGAATACGCTGGCATCGCTGGTTGCGGCCCGACGGGTAGCGAATGCGGAGCCATCGCTCAGGCTGGAAAGCGCCGTCTGCAGCGCGGAGAGCGCCGAACTGACCTGGCCCAGCGCGGAAATCTGCGACTTGGCCGTGGTGGTCTGGGTATCGATCTGGGACTGCAGCGGTTTCTTCTTGGCCGCCACCAGCTGGCTGACCAGGCCGTTCACGTCCAATCCCGATCCGACGCCAGCCGCGGTGAGCGGGCCGCCTGTGGAAGATGTCGAGGAAGTGGTGATCGCCATGGTCAAAAGAATCCTTGGTAAAGGAACGGCCGCGCACTAGGCGCGGCCGTTCGCGGGGAGTTACTGCAGGAGCTTGAGCACGCTCTGCTGGCTGGAGTTGGCCTGGGCCAGTACCGACACGCCGGCCTGCTGCAGGATGTTCGCCTTGGACATGTTCGCGGTCTCCGCGGCGAAGTCGGCGTCCTGGATCTGGCTGCGCGACGAGTCGAGGTTCTGCGAAATGGTCTGCAGGTTGGAGATGGTGGACTGGAAGCGGTTCTGCACAGCACCCAGGTTCGAACGCAGGTCGCTCACCGCCTGCAGGGCGGAGTCGACGCGGCGGATAGCATCGTTGGCGCCAGCCACCGAGGTGACCGAAGCGTCCGACAGGTGCTTGGCGTCGAGAGCATGGGTGGCCTTGTCAGTCGCGGCGAAGCCGAGAGCCGTGGCACCAGAAGCGTCCACGTCGGCACCGAAGGCTTGGATGGAGATCTTGCCAGTGGCGTCGGCGGAGGCCTGCGCATCCACGCCCTGATCCTTGAAGCCGGCGTTCAACGCATTCGTCACGTCACTGGCGGTGTTGAACACCGTGCCGCTCTTCAGCGTGATGTCGGAGGTGCCGATCTTCACGGTCTGGTCGGCAGCGAGGGTCAGCGGGTAGGTCGGGGCTGCACCGCTGGCGGAGACCGCGGCGGTATCAACCTGGCCGACCTGGTTCGTCTTCATGCCGACGCTGAAGTTGACGCTGATGGTCTCGCCGACATTGGCGCCGACCTGAAAAGCCACCGAACCGGCGCTGCCATCCAGCACCTTGGTGCCGTTGAAGTTGGTCTGCTGGGCGATACGGGTCACTTCAGCCAGACGCTGCTGCACTTCCTTGTCCAGCGCACCGCGGTCGGTGGTGGAGTTGGAGCCGGTGGCCGACTGCACGGCCAGTTCGCGGATGCGCTGCAGGTTGTTGGTGACCTCGTCCAGCGCGGATTCGGTGGTCTGCGCCATCGAGATGCCGTCGTTGGCGTTGCGCACTGCCTGGTTCAGGCCGTTGATCTGGGTGGTGAAGCGGGTGGAGATAGCGAGGCCAGCCGCATCGTCCTTCGCGCTGTTGATGCGCATACCGGAGGACAGACGCGCAATAGCCGTAGCCAGACTGCCCTGCGTCTTCGACAGGTTGTTCTGTGCGTTCAGCGAGCTGATGTTGGTGGTGACGCTCATGACCATGGGATTTACTCCGTTTCGGATCTCGAAGCCGACATTGGCCGGCGGTGGATGTCAGCGGGAATTCCTGCTGGAACATCGCCGCCTCAGTGACTGTTTCGACCCTTCATGCGGAAACTTGAATGCCCTTGATTAAATGTTTTAGTGATGTCATGCGCATAACGATCCAGTAAAGGCTTCCCCGTTCGTCATCCCGGCGAAAGCCGGGATCCAGTGCCTTTAACGCCTTAACAAGGCGCTGGATCCCGGCTTTCGCCGGGATGACGAGCGAAAGGCTTTACCGCAAGTAATCAAACAGCGTGGAACTCTGCACCTTCGTGTACGTCATCTGCGCAGCCTGCAACGCGGTGTTCTGCAAATTCAATTTGCTGATGGCGTCGTAGTAATCCAGGTCCTGCACATCGGATAGCGAGCTCTGGTATTGCAACGAGAGATCACCGTTGAGCGACTGCTGCTGGTCCAGCGCATTCATGCGGCCGCCGATGGCGGCACGTGTCTGCGTGATGGTGCCCATCGCCTGGTCAAGGTTGGAGAACTGCTGGTTGAGCGTGTTCTGCATCGCCGTGCCACCGCCGGTGGTCTGCAGCGCACTGATGATGTTGCCCAGCGTGGTGAAGATGTCCTGCTGGCCGGACGGCGCCACGCTGAAACTATCGCCCGCCGCCGGCGTACCGGTGATACCGATCTGCACGCCGCGGAACGCGACGACCGAATTGCCGTCGCTGGCATAGCTGCCGGTGCTCACCACATTGTTGCCGGCGTCGCGCACTTCATACGCATTGGGCGCGGTGAACTTGATGCTGTAGGTACCGTTATCCCATTGCGTGCGATCAGTCACGCTGATGCTGCCGCTCACGCCGCTACCGGTATTGCCCGCTGCGGCGGAGACCTGGAAGGTGCCGTTGCCGGTCGGGATGTTCATGAACACCGCGCTGCCCGGGTCACCCGTCGCCACCTGCATGCCGGGACCGGCCGCGACCATGCGCTGACCGTTGTCGCCCTGGTAGTTCACCGCCCCACCCTGCATGGAGAACGGCTGCGCACCGGTCTGGTTGCCGGCGAACAGATAGTCGCCATTGCCGTCCTTGCCATTGGCCAGCCCCATCAACTGCTGGCGGATCTGGGTCAGCTCGGCGGCGATATCACCACGCGTCTGGTCGGTCTGCGAACCGGTAATGCCCTGCAGCACCAGCGTGCGCACGCGGTTCAGCGCATCGGTGGAGGTGGATAGCGCCTGATCCTCGATGCCAAGGCGCGCGTTCGCGCTGCTGATGTTGCGCTGATACTGCGCGACGTCGGCCGTCATGTGACTCAGCTCCAGCGCGCGAGCGGCACCCACCGGATCGTCCGAAGGCTGATTGATGCGCTTGCCACTGTTGAGGCGATTCTGCAGATCGGCAAGGCTCGACTGCCCGTCCATCATGCTGTTGACTGACTGCTGGGCCATCCAGCTGGTAGAAACTCTCATCGCTACGCTCCTCAGCCGTGCACCGCGCTGAGCAGCGCGCTGAAAATCTGGTTGGCGGTAGAAATCACCTGGGCCGAGGCCTGATAGGCCTGTTGATAGCGCACTAGGCTGGCCGCCTCTTCGTCGATGTTCACGCCGGACACTCCCTGCTGGGTTTGCAGCGCCTGCTGATACACCGAGTTCTGCGTGGTTAGCGCGTCTTTCGCCAGCGAGCCCGCGCTGCCGACCTGGCTGGTGAGCTGGCCATAGGCGCGGCCGACGCTGGTGTTGCCGTTGTCGAGCACGCCGAGGTTCGCCACCTTGGCCAGGCCCAGTGCGTTGCCGTTGTCGCCGCGCGCGTTGCTGTTGGCCTTGACGGTGAAGCTGTCATTCGCCGCCGGCGTGCCGCTGAGGTTGAGGCTCCAGCCGTTGGCGCTGATCGGCTGGCCCGGCGTATAGGTCTGCGCCGCGCCGCCGTTGATGGTGTAGGTGGTCGGCGAGGTGAACACGATGTTGGTGCTGCCGAGCAGCCCCGCGTTGGCGGGATCGGTGACGCTGATGCCATTGACCACGCCGCTGCCGGTGTTGCCGGATGCCTTCGCGGCGACCAGCGGTGCGGCGGCGGCGATCTTGTTCGGATCGGTGATCGCGGTACTGAAGCCCGCGGCGGCCGCGCTGGTCGGCTGGATGCGGAAGCTGTCGCCCGCGCTGGCCGCACCACCGACCACGAAACTCATGCCATCTGCCTTAAACGGATCGGCAGCAGTGCCGGTGCCGGTCATAGCGACGCTGTTGCCGGCGGTATCGCGCAGACTCCACGCGCTACCGTCGTACTTCATCACATAGTCCTTGGTGGTCAGCGCACCCACGTCGGTGATGCTGGCATTGACCGTACCGCCGCCCTGGTTGGCCGAGTTACCCAGCACCTGCGGCGCGCCCACGTTGAAGAAGGTGCCGCCCATGGCTCCGTTGAGGTCCATGCCCTGCGCATGCTGCGCATTGAAGGCGCTCGCCATCGCCACCGCCGCGCGGCCGAGTTGGTTCTGCGCGGGATCGAGCACGTTGCTGCGGAAGTCGAGCAAGGCACCGAGCGTGCCGCCGCCGATCTGGCCGGTGAGCACCATGCCGCTGTCCTTGGCGACGACTTCCAGCTTGCTGGGGTCGTAAGCGTTCGGTGCCGTGCTCAGCGCATACGCGTTCGCGCCATTGACCAGTGCCTGGCCGTTGCCGACGAACACGCTGACGGTGTGATCGTTCTGCGGCACCACGGTGACGCCGACTTCGCTGGATATTTTCTTCACCAGCGCATCGCGCTGATCGAGAAGATCGGACGGCTCGCCCTTGCCGCTGGCATAGGCGGTGCGGATCTGGTCGTTGAGCTTGGCGATCGACTGACTGTCGCTGTTGATCGAATCCACCGTATCGCCGAGCTGCCGCTGCACCTGCGCACCGAGCTGATTGAACTGGCCCGACAACGACTGGAAGGTGCTGCTCAGCGCATTGGCGCGTGCCAGCAACACACCGCGCGAAGAAGCGTCGGACGGCGTATTGGAGACATCGTTCAAGGCTCCGTAGAACGCATCCAAAGAGGTCTGCAGATTGGTGCTGCCGGAAAGCTGGTTATTCAACTGCCCGGTGAGGCTCTGATACGCCGCGGCGCGCCCCTGGTCCGAGGCAGCCGTCCACAAAGCCGTGTTGAGGTACTGGCTATAAGCACGCTGCACCGCCGCCGTATTGACGCCGGTGCCGACATAGAAATTGCCCAGTCCCTGCGCCGGCCGCGCGTTGAACTGCACCAGCTGGCGGCTATAGCCGTCGGTGTTGACGTTGGCCACGTTGTGGCTGACGGTGCTGAGTCCGATCTGCGAGGCGAGCAGGCCGGAGACACCAGTGGAAAGCAGGTCAGCCATGGCAAACGATCCTTGAAGCGAAGGCGGTCATGTTCAGTGCGGGGCGCGTCATGGCAACTGTGACGGCAGTGCATCGACGGACTTGAGCGAGGCGAGTGCCTGCTTCATTTCCGGACTGTTGGCGATCGATTCCAGTTTTTTGGCGTAGCCCGGATCGGTGGCGTAACCGCCGCGCGCAAGGGCATGCGCGAAACCGCGGATATCCTCGCCGCGCCCGAGCGCCGACGAGTAGCGCGGGTTATTGGCGATCACCTGGGCGTAGTCCTGGAAGGAGTCGCCGGGTGATTGGTAGGCACGAAATTGGTCGCGCTTGCGCACTGCCACACCATTCTCGTACTCGAGCGTCGGCACGCTGACCTTGTCGCCATCCCAGCTGCTGCCGGCCTTCATGCCGAACAGATTGTTGCTGGTGCTGCCGTCGCCGTGGCTAGGCAGATGCTTGCCCCAGCCGGTTTCCAGCGCGGCCTGAGCCAGCAGCGCACGCACGGATACGCCGAGCTTTTCCGCCGCCGCCTGCGCGTGTGGCGCCAGCGCCTGTACGAAACTCACCGCGTCGCCGCTGCCCGGCACAAACTGGCTGACCTTGCTCGCGGCACTGGCCGCACTGCGCGACAGCTGCTCCAGCGTGTCGCGCCAGGCCGACGGGCTGCTGGCATCGACACCGGCCGCCGCACTGCTGTCCTTCCCGCCCAATTGGCGCATCAGCATCTGCGCAATGCCGATGCCATGCCCGCTGTTGGACAGGCTCAACGACAACTGATGATCGAACAGATCGCGATACGCATTGCCCTGCTCGCTATCGCCCATGCCGTCGCCCGGACTCGCGTCGCGCATCGACTTCAGCATCATCTGCGTAAAGATCGACTCGAACTGGCGCGCCACCGCCGGCAGCGCCGCCTTGCCACCGTCGCCCTGCGCCTGCGCGCGCAACTGCTGGAACCCGGACAGCTCGGTCCAGGTACCCAGTGAGCCGGTGGCGGAGGTATCGCCGACAGCCATGTCAGATCACCACCAGTTCGGCATGTAACGCGCCGGCCTGTTTCAATGCCTGAAGAATCGAAATCAAATCGGTTGGCGACGCACCCACCTGATTCACCGCGCGCACGATCGCATCCAGGCTCACGCCCGGACCGAACTTGAACATATGCGCGCCGTCCTCGCTGATCTGCACCGTACTGTTCGGCACCACCGCTGTCTGGCCGCCGCGACTGAACGGCGCCGGCTGGCTCACCTGCGGCTGCTCAGTAATCGTCACCTGGATCGAGCCGTGCGCCACCGCGGCCGCGCTGACCTTCACCTCCGACCCGATCACCACCGTGCCCGTGCGCGAATTCACTACCACGCGGGCCGGTGCATCGCCCGGCGTGACATCCAGACCCTGGATCGCACCCAGCCACGACACCCGCTGCGACGGATCCACCGGACCGCGCACCGCCACCGAACCGCCGTCCACTGCCTGCGCCGTGCCCACGCCATAAGCGCGGTTCACCGCATCGGCAACGCGCGCAGCCGTGGTGAAATCCGGCGTATTGAGGTTAAGCACCAGGTCGCCGCCGCGATCGAACGACGAAGGCACACTGCGTTCCACCGTCGCACCATTCGGCACACGTCCGCTGGCCGAGATATTCACCTGCACACTCGACCCGCTCTTGCCCTGCGCACTGATACCGCCCACCACCACACTACCCTGCGCCATCGCATAGACATTGCCATCCGCACCCTTCAGCGGCGTCATCAACAACTGCCCGCCACGGATACTCTTGGCATTACCGATCGACGCCACCGTCACATCAATCGCCTGCCCCGGCTTGGCGAATGGCGGAAGGTCCGCCGTCACGGTTACCGCAGCGGCATTCTTCAACTGCGGCCGCGCATTCGCTGGCACCGTAATGCCGAACTGTTGGAGCATGTTCTCCAAACTTTGCGTAGTGAACGGTGCCTGCGTCGTCTGATCGCCACTGCCGTCGAGACCAACCACCAGGCCGTAGCCGATGAGCTGATTCGTGCGCACACCAGCGACCTGCGCGAGATCGCGGATTTTGTCGGCGTGGGCGGGCGTAGCGATAAGACCGGCAGCCGCAAAGAACACAGCTACGACAGATATAGCGTTGAGTCGCATAGTGCGTACCCGATGCATAAATTTGTAAGAGGCAACCAGAACCGGACGATCAGCCTCAAAAGAAAACCATCCCGACGCCTGACACTGGAAACGACGCAGGCCCGAAGCACGCCGCCTGCTTTCAGGCCATTTCTCTTTGGTTACTTTCTCTCTAGGCCCCCTTGGGGGGTTGGGCCAGCAAAGAGAAAGTGACCCGAGCCGCGGCAGCGGTTCGGAAGCCCGCGGCGGGCGAGCCAGGGCACGCAGACGCGAAAATCGGAGCGCATCACTACTGGATCCCTGCCTACGCAGGGATGACGAAGTAGGGGATGTTGAGCCGAGCGCCCGCTCCTCATCCCAGCACGCTCTCCCAAGAGAGGAGAGAGAAGTGCAACTCAAAGTTGCATAACCCCCGCCCATCAGTACGGCATCCACTTGGAACTAAAAAACCGCGACAACCACCCCTGCGTATTCGCATCCGCCAACGACCCCCGCCCCGTATACGCAATCCGCGCATCCGCCACCCGCGTCGACGACACACTGTTGTCCTGCCCAATATCCTGCGGCCGCACGATGCCGGAGATACGCACCAGCTCCTGCCCCTGGTTGATAGTCAGCCACTTCTCGCCGCGCACCAGCAGATTGCCGTTGGAGAGACGGCGCGCGACGGTGACGGTGATCTGGCCGGTGAGCTGGTTGCTCTGGCTGCTGTTGCCGCTGCCGTCGAAGCTGCGATCGCCGTTAGTACCGATGGTGACGGGCTTGCCGTTGAGGGTGACGGACTGGCCGAGCAAGGTCGGTGCGCCGATGTCGGTCTTGTCTTTCTTGCTGGTGCTGGTGGTGGCCTTCTTGCTGGCCTGGGTGCTTTCCACCAGCGCGATGGTGAGGATGTCGCCTACGCGATGCGCGCGTGGGTCGTTGAACAGCTCCATGCCCTGCGCTTCGTGATAGATCGCGCCGTCGGCCGGTGGTGCGGATTCCGGCTCCTGCGGCGGTGTGGCGGCGAAGGCGCCGTCGTCGCGCTGCGGCACCATTGCGGCGCAGCCGGCCAGGTTCGCCAGGACCAGCAGGGCGCATGACAAGCGCAAGCGGAGGGACATCGACATGGCGGTGCTCAAGTCTTGTTGGTGAGGAACTGCAGCATCGAATCCGCAGCGGAGATCGCCTTGGAATTCATCTCGTAGGTACGCTGCGTTTCGATCATGTCCACCATCTGCTCGACCACGTTGACGTTCGAGCTTTCCAGCGAACCCTGCGCTACGGTGCCGAGGCCGTTGAGGCCGGGCTGACCGATCTGCGGCGCACCGCTGGAGGCGGTTTCCAGATACAGGTTGTCGCCGTTCGGCTGCAGGCCGGCGGGGTTGATGAAGTCGGCCAGCTGCACGGTGCCGATCTGCTGCGGCGCGGCCTGACCCGGCAGCGTCGCGCTGACCGTGCCGTCAGTGCCGATGGTGACGCTCTGCGCGTTCTGCGGAATCACGATGGCTGGGTCAAGCGCATAGCCCGCCGCCGTCACCATCTGGCCGTTCTGATCGAGATGCAGCGAACCGTCGCGCGTATAGGCGATGGTGCCATCGGGCATGGTCACTTGCAGGAAGCCACGGCCCTGCAGGGCGAGATCGAGCGAGTTGCCGGTCTGCTGGATATTGCCCTGAGTGAACAGCTTCTCGCTGCCGACCACACGCACACCGGTGCCGAGCATCAAGCCCGAGGGCGCCTGCGTCTGTTCGGTGGTTTGGCCGCCGGGCTGGCGCACGTTCTGGTAGATCAGATCCTGGAACGATGCACGCGAACTCTTGAAGCCGGTGGTGTTGGCGTTGGCGAGATTGTTGGAGACCACGTCCATACGCGTCTGCTGCGCATCGAGACCGGTCTTGGCAACCCACAGGGATGAAAACATGCGTGTTCTCCACTAGGCCATGCGCTTGGCGCAGGCCGCAATGATTGGATGGATCAGCCCACTTGCAGCAGGCGCGAAGCCGACTGCGCGTTGTCGTCGGCGGTGCGGATCGAACGCACCTGCAACTCGTACTGGCGCGATAGCTGGATCATCTGCACCAGGGTCTGCGACGGATTCACGTTGCTCGATTCCAGTGCGCCGGACTTGATCGTGACCGCGGCATCCGCCTGCGCAACGCCGCCGCCATCGAGATGCATCAGGCCGTCGTTGCCGAGCTGCAGCTGATCCGACGCCGGATTTACCAGCTTGAGTTTGCCGACCACCGACAAGGTGGCCGGCCCCTGCCCCATCGGCACCACCGACACGGTGCCGTCGGCGCCAATATTGATTTGCGAACTCTGCGGAATGGTGAGCTGACCGCCGTCGCCCATCACCGGATTGCCGCGCGCGTCGGTGAGCAGGCCGTCGGCGGTGAGCTGCAGCTGGCCGGCGCGTGTGTAGCCCTCGCTGCCATCCGCCGACTGCACCGCCAGCCAGCCATTGCCCTGCACCGCCACGTCGAGCGGACGCCCGGTGTCGACCTGTGCACCGCTGCGCAGATCCCAGCCGGTGCCCTGGGCGACGCCATTGATGCGCGACGCCAGGCCTGCGCCCTGCACCTGCAGCGGCTGGAACGCCGACATCTGCGCCTTGAAGCCGACGGTGTCGGCGTTGGCGAGGTTGTGCGCCACTTCGGTTTGCGCACGCATCATCTGCGTGGCACCGGTCATGGCTACATAGATCGAGCGGTCCATGGGCTACCTCAGTACGGAAGCGTCAATTACGAATATTGATGATGGTCTGGGTGAGCTTGTCGTCGGTGGAGATCACCTGCGCGTTCGCCTGGTAGTTGCGTTGCGCCTTGATCATGTTCACCAGCTGCGCGGTGAGGTCGGAGGTGTTGGAGGCCTCCAGCGCACCGGACTGCACATTGCCGAAGGTGCCGTTGCCGCCGGTGCCCATCACCGCCGTGCCGGAGTCGTACGACGCGGCCCAGTTGGTGTTGTCGAGCTGGCGCATGCCCTGCTGATTGGCGAAGTTGGCGAGCGCGAGCTGGCCCAGCGCCTGCGACTGGCCGTTGGAATACTTGGCCTGCACGACGCCGTCGCTGGAGACGTCGATGCTGGACAGCGTGCCGGTGGGGTAACCGTCCTGGTTGATCGAGGTCACCGCGTAGTTGTTGCCGAACTGCGTGGCCTTGGTCACGTCCAGGTTGATCTGCAACGGGTTGGAGCCGGGGTTGGCGGTGATCGCCGGAAAGGTCAGCTTGCCGCCGGCCGGTGTCGCCAACGCGCCGCTGCTGTTGAAGCTCAACTGCTGCACGGCGCCGGTGTCGTTGCCGTCGATATAAAGATGCGCGTCCCAGGTATTGGCTGCCGCGTTACGCACGAAGTACACCGTGCCGCTGTGCGTCGCGCCGAGCGAGTCGTACGCGGTGAACGGCGTGGACTGGTTGAAGCTGGTGGCGTCAGTGGGACTGAATGCGTTGGCCGGCGGCGTGGCGTTGGACGGCAGGTTCAGCGCGAGCTGCACGTTGTTGGTGGCCTTGGCCGCGTTCTGCGAGGTGATCAGGCGCAGGTCGGCCAGCGTGCTGTTGTCGAAACCGCCCGAGGCGTTCGGCGGAAACACCTGCAGGTTCTGCCCGGCGCTGTTCACCACATAGCCGTTGGCGTCCTGGCGGAATGCACCGGCGCGGGTGTACGACAAACCCTTGCCATCCTTCAGCGTGAAAAAGCCGTCGCCGCTGATGGCGAAGTCGAGGCTGTTGTTGGTGTTCTCGATATTGCCGGCGGTGAACTGCTGCGCCACGTTGGTGAGGCGCACGCCGCTACCTATCTGGGTGGCGCTGAGGTTCTTGCCGGCCACGCTGTACAGCTCCGCGAACTCGGCGCGCGAACCCTTGAAGCCGGTGGTGGAAGTATTGGCGATGTTGTTGGCGGTGACTTCGAGATCCGAAGAAGCCGCCTTGAGGCCGCTCAATGCGATGTTGAATGCCATGGTGTTCCCCTGTCTCTACGAGACGCTTAGTTGACGCGCGCGACCTGTGCGAGCAGGACGCCACCAAAACCGTTCACTTGCAGATAGGCGCCTTGATCGGTGCCCGCCATGCCCACGCTGCCGACCTTGCCGGTGACATAGGTCTGCACCGCGGTGGTGCCTACCTGCGCCTTCAGGCCATACGTACCCAGCGGCAACGGCTGGCCGTCGTCGCCCAGACCGTCCCAATGGAAATCCGCCAGGCCCACGTCCGGCGTGCCAAGACCGATGGTGCGCACCACCTTGCCGGCGCTGTCGACGATCTGCACCGATGCGGTCTGACCCGCGTCGGCCACATTGATCGCACCATCCAGCCCGGCGCTGTTTTCCAGCTTGGCCGCGCTCGATGGCACCGTGACCTCGCGCCCCACCAGGTTGCTCGCCTGCAACAGCTGATTGCCCTGCATCGCCGTGCTCAGACTGTTGAACGAGGTCTGCAGCGCCTGCGTCGCCGAGACCTGACTGATCTGCGCGAGCTGGCTGACCATCTGCGATGAGTCCATCGGCTGGGTCGGATCCTGATTGCGCATCTGCTGGATCAGCAGGCTGAGAAAATCCGCCTGACTCAATGAATTGCTCTTGCTCTTCTGCGTCGCCTGCGACGCAGCGGAGCCGGTGTTGTTGATCGATATGTCGGCCATGGCGATTCCTTACTTGCCCAGATCCAGCGTCTTCTGCATCAGCTGGCGCGTGCTGTTCATTACTTCGACGTTGTTCTGATACGAACGCGAAGCAGAAATCATGTTGACCAGCTCATCCACCGGATTGACGTTGCTGGCGTACACATAGCCATCGCCGTCGGCGAGCGGATTGCCCGGTTCGTAGCGACTGTCCACCGCCGCCTGGCTCTCGGTGACACCGAGTACCTGCACGCCCTGGGTGCCTTCCTCGCCCTTCGCCGCGAGACCGCGCTGCACCGAGGCGAACAACGGCTCCTTCGCGCGATACGCCGCATCCGCCGAACCGGCCACGCTGTCCGCGTTGGCGAGATTGCTGGCGACCGTGTTGAGCCGCAGCGACTGCGCCGCCATGCCCGACCCGGCCACATCGAAAATCTTGAACAACGACATCAGCCCTGCCCTCCGGTGATCGCCGTACGCAACATGCGGATCTGCGCGGTAATGAAAGAAAGGCTGGCCTGGTAGTGCACGCTGTTCGCGGCAAAGCTCGACTGCTCCACCTGCGTATCCACCGTGTTGCCATCCATCGTCGGCTGCAGCGGCACCCGATACGCCAACTGGTCCGCTGCCTGCGTCGACGCATCGACATGCCCCGGTGCCGTCGCCGTCATCGCCAACTTCTCGCTTGCACCGCTTGCATCCGCCAGCGCCTTGCGGAAATCCACATCGCGCGCGAGATACCCCGGCGTATCCGCATTCGCCAGATTGCTGGCCAACACCTCCGCCCGCTTCTGCCAAAGGCCAAGCGCCTGCGTGTGCATACCAAACAAGTTGTCGTTGATCTGACTCATCGCAAACTCCACACGGCAAGGGCCGCAGGTGCGATGTGGCAAATTGCATGCCAGTGGGGTGCGAAGCGTTGTAGTGACTGGGTTTGCGGGGTTCGCTGAAGCGTCGGCGGAGCGCGTTGTCACTACAGGAGACGGAATTCCGACGCGCGGAAATCAGATCTGCGTCAATCGTTGGGCTGTCGCGACCTGGCCGCTTATGCAGCGGGCATTTCGGACGCCTGCCGGCGCCCGAGTCACTTTCTCTTTGCCGACCCAAAGAGAAAGTAACCAAAGAGAAATGGTCTAAAGAGCGCGGCGTGCTTTGTAGCTACGCATCTTCCAGTGTCAGACGTCGGGGTTTGCTCTTGCCCCCTCCCCTGCTCGCAGGGGAGGGTTGGGGAGGGGTGAGTACTTGAGAAAGCGTATCGGGAGAGGTTTTCACAAGGGCTTACCCCCTCCCGGCCTCCCCCTGCGAGCAGGGGGAGGAGAAAAGCACGCGTGGCTCTAACTCGACGCTAATCAGATCCAGAGGAGAGAGCGCAAGAAGAGAAGTCCTCCAGACGTCTGACACTGGAAAAGGCGTAGCTACAGAGCACACCGCCTGCTCTTCAGGCCATTTCTCTTTGGTTACTTTCTCTTTGGGCCAGCAAAGAGAAAGTGACCCGGCTCGCGGCAGCGAGGCGGAATGCCCGCTGCATAAGCGGCCAGGTCGCGATAACGCGACAACCGAGCGACAACGCCACTGGATTCCGGCCTTCGCCGGAATGACGAAGTAGGGAGCGGTGTGCCGAGCACCCGCCCCTCACCCCAACCCTCTCCCCGGAGGGGAGAGGGAGCTAAAGCACTCCGCTAAGGAGAGGAAAAAAATAGCTGGCATGCGCCTTGCTTCCTCAAGTTTCGCAGCATCCCGACGATCACCCCCGGGACCCAAACAAAAAAAGGACCGCCACCCCCATGCCCCTGATCCAAAGCAAACACCTCGCCGCGCTGGCGCAAGCCGCCGCCGACGGCGATGCCGATCAGGTCGCGCGTCTTTCGCGGGAACATCCACGCCTGGCTCAGGCACTTGCCCCGCTATTTGCCAAGCTGGCGCCGCGCGAACCGGCAGCCATCGCGCTGCAGGCAGTGGAGCAGCAGAGCCTGATGATGGGCACTGCGCAAACGCTGTTGCGCGCGCAAGAGGCATTGAACAAGGCCACCATCGAGGCCCGCGATAGCGTCGGTCGCTTGACGGAGCATGGCGCCGGGATCTCGACGGCCCTGCAGCAGGCCTCGGGCGAGGTGACGCAGGCGTGCGAACACACGCGGCGTGGCGCGGACACGGTGAATGAGCTCGACGGCCAGCTGCGCCTGCTGCGCAGCGCGCTGTCGGCGATGAACCGCAACCAGAGCAAGCTGGCGGAACAGGTGGCGCAGATCCGCAAGCTCACCTCGACCGTGCAGGACATCGCGCACCAGACCAACCTGGTGGCCTTGAACGCGGCGATTGAAGCGGCGCGTGCTGGCGAGGCGGGGCGCGGCTTCTCCATCGTCGCGGACGAAGTGAAGCAGCTGGCCGAAAAGACCACCCAAGCCACTGACGAGATCGAGGCTGTGACCAGCTCGATCGGCGATTTCTCGCAGCAGCTCGACGGCGATGTGCGCCAAGGCGTGCAGCGTCTGGAGCGCGCGCAGAACCGTATCGATCACACCGTGGCCACGCTGGGCCAGGGCGACGAGGCGCTGCGTGGCATCGCCGCGCGCGTGAAGGCGGTGCAGCAGGGTTGTGATGCGCAGAGTGCGCGCATTACCGCGGCGCAGGCCATGCTCGGCGCTTTGCAGCGGCGCAGTGGCGAGGCGATACGCCAGTCCGAATCGCTGGACCGTGCGGCGGTGCTGTCGCATCGGCTGTGCCTGGGCTGGCTCGATCATGCCGATACACCTTCCACCGCCAGCCTGAGCTTGAGCTTGCGCGAATCCATCCAGGGCCTGCGCCAGGCGATGGAGCTGGCGCTGCATGAACCGGCCGCGCTCGACCGCCGCTGGTTCGATACCAGCGCGTTTCATCACGCGCTCGCTCATCTCGGCGAACAACATGCCGCGCATCCCGCGGTAGCGACCTTGTTGGAGGCCGGCAAGCGATTGGGCGATCACACCGACACCTTTGTGCGACTGCTTAGCGAAGGTCAGCTGGAACAGGCCGCGCAGCTGCCCGACCGGGTGGAGCGCGAGCGCGAGGCGATCCATCACCAGCTCGGTCAGTTGCTGGCACAGGCCGAGGCGTGAGGCGAGGCTGGCTGATCCGGCTGTGGATGCTGCCGCTGTTCGCGGCCGCTACCGCGCATGCCGAATCCACCGACCTGCTCCGCCACACCGCGGAGAGCTGGCTGCGCCAGCATTTCGAGCAGGCCGGCAATCGCGTAGTGGTGCAGGCCGACGCTTTGAGCGAACGCGTGCAGCCGCCGGCCTGCCCGCAACCCTGGCAGGTCAGCCTGCCCGATAACGCACGCCCCGCGCCGCGATTAAGTGTGGAACTGCGCTGCCCATCGACCGGCTCGCGCATGCAGATACCGGTGCGCCTGCAGTTATTTCGCAACGTGCTGGTCAC
Source organism: Dyella sp. OK004 (assembly GCF_900114495.1). GTDB lineage: Bacteria > Pseudomonadota > Gammaproteobacteria > Xanthomonadales > Rhodanobacteraceae > Dyella_D. The sequence goes on from NZ_FOZI01000001.1 coordinate 162,874, forward strand.
GACCCGCCCATTGCAGCGCGGCGATGGCGTGACCGCCACGGACGTGCATGCGGAGGAGCGCGACATCACGCGACTCGGTTATGGGTATATCGATCAGCTTGACCAGGTATCTGGCCGCCTGCTGTCGCGCCCGCTGGGCGCCGGCAGTGTGCTGACCCCCGGCGCACTGGGCGGCCGGCAGGCCGTGCGCGCCGGCGACCGGGTTCAGCTGATCGCGCGGCTGGACGGCATCGAGGTGCGCGCCAGCGGCGTGGCCCTGGGCGGCGGCGATACCGGCGCCCGCCTGCGCGTGCGCAACGACAGCTCCGGCCGCACCATCGACGCCACAGTGCGCGACGCGGGGGTGGTGGAGGCGCTGCCCTGACGGATGCCTCATCATCTTCTTCTAAAGTTTCGCCACCCGTCGCCGATAAGCTGGCTGAGGGGCCAAAAACCCACTGGGACATCCACTTATGAACACCACCATCACCTCGAACGGATTGCCGGTACTGCCGCAGCCCAAGGGCAATCAGGGCACGGCGGCACAGCCGGCCACGGGCACTACCGAAGCTGCTCCGGCAGCCGCGGCGGATGACAGCATCAAGCTCACCGATTCTGCGCGCGCCCTGCACGAAGCAGCCAAGACTGGCGCGGATTCCGGCATCGACACCAAGCGCGTCGAGCAGGTGCGCCAGGCGCTGGCCAACGGCAGCTACAAGATCGACGCCGGCCGTATCGCCGATGGCCTGCTCTCGCTCGAAGGCCAGATCAGCGGCAAGCCATGAACTACGGCCTGCACGCCGAGATGGAAAGCGCCCTGACCGCCGTGATCGGCGACATGCGCGAAGCCGTCACCCAGCTCGCTGCCGCGCTTGCCGCGGAACGCAGCGCGCTGGAGCAGGCGGACGCGGAGGCGCTGCATCTTGCCGGCACGGCCAAACAGGCGCAGATGGAACGGCTGGAACAACTCGATGGCGAGCGCGTGCAACTGCTGCGCGCCATCGCCGCCCCGGCGCCCGCGCAAGGCGCGGCCTGGAGCGAAGTGGTCGCGGCGCTGGCCGATTGCCAGCGCGCGAATCAATACAACGGACAGGTCGTCGGGCAGCGCCTGCGTCAGGTGCGCCAGGCCTTGTCCGTGCTGACCGGCGGCAGCGAGTCGACCCTATACGGCCCGGCCGGCACGCTGCATACCGATCATCGCCAGCAATCGCTGGCAGAAGCTTAAAGACATCACTGTAGGAGCCCACCCTGTGGGCGAAACGGCCCGCAAGGGCCGCGCTCTAAAAGGCCACGGGTCAAAAACGGCCCTGCTATGCAGGGCTTTCGCCCACAGGGTGGGCTCCTACAGGCAAGCCATGCAGCAACACCGGCCCTGTCGCTCTGCGGCGTCAGGTGATCTATTCGAGCGGCACCTCGTACGCCCTCCCTGGCCCGATGAAGTATCCATGACCGATACCGCTGTTGAAGCCGCCCGTGCCGCCGCCAATGCCGCGGCCTCCGTCGTCAGCGCACCGCTGCCTCTGCTACGCGTGCCGATGCTGGACCGCGACCGCCAGCTGATGGCCTACGAGTTGCTGTTGCAGCACGGTGAGGAAGAAGAGTCCGCGCTTGCCCACCGCATGCTGTCGATCATCATCGACGGCTCGGTGACGCAATGGGCGCGCGGCAACCGCGTGTTTCTGAGCCTGCCGCGCGATCTGGTGCTGGAACAGGCCGACCAGGTGTTGCGTCATCCGCGCATCGGCCTGGTGGTGCAACCCGACGCGATCCACGACGACTTGCTGATGGAACGCCTGCGCCAGATCTCCGCGCGCGGCTGCGCCCTGCTGCTCGATCTTGACGATGTCGGCACGCTGGAAAGCAACGAAGTGCTGCGCGTGCTGGACCTGGTGCGCTATGTGCGCCTGGATGCCAGCCGGCTCAAACCCGATGCACTGCGCGAGCGTTGCGAGACCCTGCACGCGCGCGGCCTGCATGTGATCGCCGGCCACGTCAACGATCACGAAACCTGCGGCCACTGCATGTCTCTGCCGTTTGCCGCGGTGCAAGGCGCCTATCTGCTGCGCCCCGAGAAAGTCGACGTCCCCGTACTCACCGCCAACCGCATCAGCGTGCTGCGCCTGCTGCGCGCGCTGGAAGAAGACGGCACCGGCCCGGTGGAACTCGGTCAGATCATCCGCAACGACGTGATCCTCAGCTACAAATTGCTCGGCTGCGTAAACTCGGCCTACTTTGCCTTGCCGCGCCAACTAAAGTCGGTGGAACAGGCCGCGATCTTTTTCGGCCTCACCCGCATGCGCAACTGGATCAGCACCATGGCCCTCAGCGGCATGGACGACCGCCCGCCCGAACTTTTGCGCGCTGCCCTGATCCGCGCCCACATGTGCGAACAGCTCGCTCAGCAACTTCCACGCGAGCAACGCGAAATGGCCTTCACCACCGGCCTCTTCTCCCTGCTCGAAAGCCTGATGTGCGCACCGATGGAGCTACTGCTCCAACACCTCCCCCTCGCCCCCGAAATCCGCGGCGCCCTGCTCGAACAACAAGGCCCCTTCGCCCCCATGCTCGAACAAGTGCAGCGCTGGGAAGCCGGCGAACTGCGCGGCGGCGAGACACAACCGCAACATATTCGACGCATGGCGACGGCGTATCTGGAAGCGATTCGCTGGGCTGACCATGTGCATTCGTTTGCGGAGCAGCGGCCGCATTGAAGTCGGGATGGCAGTGCGACTGGCACGTACTGTCTTGGCTTTGCACGCATTCAATGCCGCTGTAGAAGCGCGATCCCGAGCACCCACACCCCTCCCCAACCCTCCCCTGCAAGCAGGGGAGGGAGCAAGAGCACGGTGCAGCGGTAAGGATTGGACGATCAGGGCGAAGAGAACCATCCGGACGCCTGACACTGGAGAAGGCGCAGCTACGAAGCACACCGCCTGCTCTCAGGCCATTTCTCTTTGGTTACTTTCTCTTTGGGCCAGCAAAGAGAAAGTGACCCGAGCCGCGGCAGCGGTTCGGAAGCCCGCGGCAGGCGAACCAGGGCACGCAGTCGCGACAACCAGGCGATAACGCCACTGGATTCCGGCCTTCGCCGGAATGACGAAGTAGAGACGGTGTCACAAGGGAAGAGCCGAACCTTCACCCCAGCCCTCTCCCGAAGGGAGAGAAAGAAATCAGTCAGCGCGCGCGTGCAACCGCCACACAACAAGCGCAAGTCCCAATACCGCGAACACAAACCAAAACGCAGCAACCTGCAAATCCTCCCCCACCCACATCCCCCCACCCACCGCACCGATAAGCAACAACCCGGCACCAAGCGCAATCAGCGCAACACGCCGCCCCGCCATACGATCCCGCAACAGCAACAACGCGCCCATCACCGCCAGCAACACCGCCAGTACGCGCCTTGGCGTCGCAAGCATCGGAGGCTCAGGCACATCCGGCAGCACATCGACCAGACGGCGATCACCCACCTGCACGTCATAACCCTTGCCATCCGCAGCGTCGCTCGCCGGCACCAGCTGCTGGCCATCCAGACGCGCGAACACCGTGACCTGCTGCACCGGCAATGCCTCCCAGCTCACGCGCAGATCGCCCAGACGCGGATGCTCGGGACTGGCGCTGGTGGTCAGGTAGTTGCCGTGCGGCGAGAAGCTGGCGGCAAGGTTGGATGGCAGCGTCTTGATCTGTGGCTCGATCAGCTCGCCACCGGGCAACGCATGCATCAGCACGGGCGACAGCGCAAAACCGCCGACCTTGGCGAGACCGGCGTCGAACTGCTTGCCCTGGATCGGGAACGGACCGGGATTGGCGTGGCCGGCGGGGCGTGCGAAACGGCTGGCGTCGACCGGGCGATCCACCCAGTCCTGCTCGTAATGCACGTCGTCGCCAACACGCACTTCGCGCCACTGGAACATCTCCACATGGCGGATCAGCACCGGCGTTTTTACGCGCAGATTGAAGTCGGCATCGAAGGGTTCCTCAACCACATCGACGGGACTGCTCACGCGCAACATGTAACCGTGCTGCCCGGCCTGCGGCGAACTGCCTGGATCGAGGTCCAGCACCTGGCCGCCATGCCTTTCCGCAGCGACGCGATGCTGGATGACGCCCTGCTCGGTCGTGGCGACCAAGCCGATGCCGGCCAGCAACAGCAACGAGCCGGCAACGCCGAAAGCGAGCTGACGCAGATTCATGTTCATGCGTGCACCAGTCCGGCGAGTTCACGCTGTTCGTCGGCGGTGCCATAGCGGCCGCGCTCGTCGCGGGTGACGCGGGCCATCGCGCAGTCGTGGTCGTGGGTGAAGAACAGGCGCACGTCGCGGGTCAGCTTGTCGTCGAGGAAGACGCGCTTCTCGTCGATCAGCTTTTCCGGCCAACGGTCGTAACCCATTGTGATCGGCAGATGCACCCAGAAGCGGCCGGGAATCAGGTCGGCGCAAAACACCACACCGCCGACTTCGGCCAGCATCAAGCCGGGCGTATGGCCGTCCGAATAGCTGAAGCGCACCGCGTCGCCAAGCGATTTCGAATGCTCGCCTTCGACCAGCTCCAGCCGCCCACTATCCAGCAGCAGCTGTTGCAACTCGGGAATGAAGGAAGCACGGTCGCGCGGGTGCGGATGTTCGGCACGACGCCAATGCTCGGCACCGACCACATAGGTGGCCTTGGGAAACAGCAGGCGCGGCGGCTGGCCTTCCTGCCATGCGGCAAGCAAACCGCCGGCATGATCGAAGTGCAGATGCGATAGCACCACCACGTCGATGTCTTCATGCGAGACGCCGGCCGCGGCGAGCGAGTCGAGCAGTACGTGGCGGTCTTCCACCACGCCATAGCGTTCGCGCAGCGTGGGTTCGAAGAAGGCGCCGATGCCGGTTTCGAACAGCACATTACGGCCGTCCAGATCCTTCACCAATAGGCAGCGGCAGGCGAGCGGGATGCGGTTCTGCGCGTCCGGTGCGATCCAACGCGACCACAGCGCTTTCGGCGCATTGCCGAACATCGCGCCACCGTCGAGTTGCTGGGAGTTACCGGTGATCGACCACAGCTGCATGCCGGACCTCTTTATTGCACTTTGCCCAGACCCGACGGACGGCGCGGATCGCTGGCCGCGTCCAGGGCGCCGCTCTTCAGGTCCCAGGTCACCACATTCATATAGCCCCACGGCTCACGCTGTCTCAAGGTGTGACCCATGCGGGTGAGTTCGTCGGCGGTGGCTTTATCAAACACGCCGTCTTCCATGTCCACGCGATCAGGCATGAACTGATGATGGAAGCGTTTCTGGCCAGCGATGCCCAGGGCGTTCTTGCCATCGATAAAGGCCATGATGCCTTCCAGCACCTGGGTGATGATGGTGGAGCCGCCGGGCGAGCCGATCACGCCGATGCGGTCGGCGCCGAACACGATGCTCGGCGTCATTGACGACAGCATGCGCTTGCCCGGCTCCGGCGCGTTGGCTTTGCTGCCAAGCAGGCCGTAGACGTTGGGCTTGTTCGGCACCAGCGCGAAGTCGTCCATTTCGTCGTTGAGCAACACGCCAGTGCCTTGCGCCACGAAGGCAGAGCCCAGTGTGTAATTCACCGTCAGCGTGATCGAGGCGATGTTGCCTTCGCCGTCGATGATGGAGAAATGCGTGGTGTGCATGCCGGGTTCGGCGCCGGCGCTGGATGGCAGCATCGACGATGGCGTGGCCTTGTCCATCAGGATGGTCTGGCGCAGGCCGTCGGCGTAGTAAGGCGACAACAGCATGTCCAGCGGCATCTTCACGAAGTCGGGATCACCGAGGTAGTCGTTGTGATCGCGGAAGGCGCGACGCATGGCTTCGACGACGAGATGCATGCGGTGCGCGGTGTCCATCTTGCTCAGGTCGAAACCGGAGAGGATGTTGAGGATCTCCGCCACGGCTACACCACCGGAGGACGGCGGCGGCGCGGTGACGATGCGGTAGCCGCGGTAGTTCACCGTGATCGGCTCGCGCTCTTTCACCTGGTAGCTTTCCAGGTCTTTCGCGGTCCAGTTGCCGCCTGCGGCGCGTACGGACGAGACCAGCTTCTGCGCGATTTCCCCGCGATAGAAACCGTCGAGACCTTTTTCGCCGAGCAGTTCCAGCGTGCGCGCCTGATCCGGATCGCGCCAGGTCGCACCTGCTGCCGGCGGATTGCCGCCCGACAGGAATTTGGCAGCGGAGGCCGGCCAGCGGTTGATGTCTTTCTGGCGTTCGGTGATGGCGTTGATCAGACGGCTATCCGGCTCGAAGCCGTCGCGGGCGGTACGGACCGCCGGCGCCAGCGCATCCTTCAGCGGTAGCTTGCCGTAGTGCTTGGACAACCACACCAGACCCGCCGGCTCGCCGGGGATGCCGGCCGAGAGTGGACCGTTGAGGGCGGTGTCGCGATTGGGCGTGCCGTCCTTGTTGAGGTAGTCCTTGACGTTCACCGCCGCTGGCGCGGTTTCGCGCGCGTCGATGAAGAAGTTCTTGCCGTCCCAGGCACGATGGATCACCGCCATGAAGCCGCCGCCGATGCCGGAGCTTTCCGGCTCGACCACCGACAGGGTGGAAGCGACCGCCACGGCGGCGTCGAAAGCGTTACCGCCCTTCGCGAGCACTTCGAGGCCGGCCTCGGTGGCGTGGAAATTGGCGCTGGCGATCGCGGCACGACCCGGCCCGCGCAGGGCGGTTGGACCCTTGTGCGCAGCGGTTTGGGTGGTGCGGGGATTGTCGGCGTAGACAGCGCTGCTGGTCAGCAGCAGGCCGAGCAAGAGAACGCGGAAGTTCAATGCCGGCCGCTTCAACGGAAACCTCATGCCTGCCCCTCTTTCATCAACTGGCGGTATTTGAGTTCGAGTTGATCGTGCGTCTCGGTGTGTTCGGGGTCGACGATGATGCATTCGACCGGACACACCTCGATGCACTGCGGATCGTCATGATGCCCAATGCACTCCGTGCACAACGCCGGGTCGATCACGTAGTACTCCTCGCCGAGCGAGATGGCCTTGTTCGGACAAACCGGTTCGCAAACGTCGCAGTTGACGCAGGTGTCGAGGATTTTCAGAGACATCAGACGAGTTTACACGGTAGCGCCGGATGCTGCGGCGCACAAGAAGGCACGAGTATCGGGAAACATGGTTTGTAGGAGCCCACCCTGTGGGCGACCGCCATGCAACCATGGTCGCCCACAGGGTGGGTTCCTACACGCAAGCCTTGAACGAAAAAGCCCGCGACGCTTGCGCGCCGCGGGCTTTCATTACTTCGCTGTGCGTGTGGCTTACATCGCCACGAAGCGCACGTTCGCGCCGGTCGGCTGCAACGCGGTGGTGACGCGCTCCTGGTCGGCCTTGTCGCCGATGAAGAGCACGATCACGTCCTTGAAGGAACCCGGCTTGGCGTCCTTGAAGGCGGCAATGACCAGGTCGCCGGTCTTGGCGGAATCCGGGCCGGCGAACACCAGCATGTTGCCCGGCAGCACGCCGCGGGCCACGGTGTCCTGCACGGTCTCGAGCTGGCGCTGGCGCTTGGCCTGGTCCTCTTCACCGTCGCCGGCGTTCACTAGGTACGGGTACGGACGGTCGGCCGTCATGCCCTGCATGTTCTTCTGCACGATCTGGCCGAGGAAGGCATTCCACGCCTTGCCGTCGTTCGGATCGGTGGGCTTGGAGAGCTGGGCGGTCTGCTCGGTAGTCTGCTTGGCGCTGTCGTCGCCGTTGTTGCCGCAGCCGGTAAGGGCCAGCGAGCCGGTGAGCGCAAGGGCGGCGATAAGTGCGTACTTGTACATGGTGATCACCCTGAAGTGGTGGAGTCTGGACATGGATCCCCCGGAAGACGGGACCCTCCAAGAGCCTGTCCGCAGGATGGCGGCGAGCATACACGAGCGCCCGGGTCCCCAACCACAGCTGCACACTGGCGGGGAAATGCATGGAGCCGGGTGCGCTTACTGGCGGCGCTGGCGCATCGCCTGCTGCACGGCCGGATGCACGAAGCCGGAGATGTCGCCGCCGAGGCGGCCGATCTCGCGCACCAGCGAGGAGGAGATGAAGCTGTACTGCTCCGCCGGCGTGAGAAACAGCGTTTCCACCTGCGGAATCAGATGACGGTTCATGCTGGCCAGCTGGAATTCGTATTCGAAATCTGAAACGGCGCGCAGGCCGCGGATGATCACGCCGGCACCGATCTCGCTGACGAAATCCGCCAGCAGGCAATCGAAGCCGCGCACTTCCACATTACGCAGGTCGGCCAGCGCCAGCCGCGCCAACGCGATGCGTTCGTTGAGACTGAAACCAGGCCCTCTGCCCTTGTTCGGACTATCGGCCACCGCCACCACGATGCGCTCGAACAGCGGCGCGGCGCGCGCGACCAGATCGGCATGCCCGTTGGTGATGGGATCGAAAGTACCCGGGTAGACAGCAAGGCGCGTATTGACCGGCGGCTTGTTCACGAGGCGTGTGGCGTCTGGCTACGGAAGGGCCGCTAGCTTAGCGAAGCTCGTTGGCTCGGCGATAGAGCGCGTAACGCACCTCGCCCGCATGCCCTTCCCGATGCAGCAGCCAGCTTTCCGGCAAGGCCGGCACGGTGCCGCGCGGCGATTCCACATAGATCCAGGCGGCGGACGACAGCCAGCCGCCCTCTTCCAGCCGCCGCGCCAGCGCCGACCACAGGTTCAAGGCGAACGGCGGGTCAAGGAAGACGAGGCCATAGGGCTGGGCGGCGCCTTGCAGATAGACGCCCGCATCGGTCGTGCTTACCTGGCCGTTCGCTATCTTGAGCCGGACAAGGTTGTCGCGCAGCGCCTGGGCCGCACGCGCGTCGCGCTCTACGAATTGCACCTTCGCCGCGCCACGCGACAGGGCCTCAATACCGAGCGCGCCGGTCCCGGCGCACAGATCCAGACAGTTCTCGCCAGCAATGACCGGCGCCAGCCAGTTGAACAGGGTTTCGCGCACCCGCTCCGCGGTGGGGCGCAGACCGGGCAGCTCGGGCACGTTGAGGCGGGAATTACGCAGGCTGCCGCCGATGATGCGGATGCGGCCGGAGCCAGCGCTCATGCGCGCCGCCATGGCTCAGCGGCCAGTGCAGGTGGGGGTGTTAGCATGCGCGCTATTGTCTTTGAATCGCTGCCGCAATGCTCAAGTTCTGGAAGAAGAAACCCGCCGACACGACTCCGGGTCAGCCCGCCGCCGCCCCGGCCAGCGCGGAAACCGCCCCGGCAGCGGCGCTTCCGCACGACACCGATGCCACCTCGCTGGACAATGCCGTCGCGGTGCTGGGCGAAGCGTTGGCGGAAGCCTCGCCCCCGGCCGAAGCACCCGGTGAGGAGGTGCCTTTTCAAGTGCCAGGCGAAGAGGCCGCACCGGCCAAGCGCAGCTGGCGCGACCGGCTCGCCGGCAGCGCATTCGCGCGCGGACTTACTACGCTGTTCGTACGTCATCCCAAGCTCGATGACGAGCTGCTGGATGAGCTGGAAACCACGCTGATTACTGCAGACGTAGGTGTCGAAGCCAGCACCTCGCTGGTGGAAGACCTGCGCAAGCGTATGCACAAGCGTGAGTTCGCCGATGCCGCAGCGCTGCTCGCCGCGCTGCGGCAGGCACTCGTCACCTTGCTGGTGCCAGTGCAAAAGCCGCTGGACGTGAGCGGTCGCGCACCGTTCGTGGTGCTCACCGTCGGCATCAACGGCGTCGGCAAGACCACCACCATCGGCAAGCTTGCACGGCGTTATCGCGACGATGGCCACAACGTGATGCTGGCCGCAGGCGACACCTTCCGCGCCGCCGCGGTGGAGCAGCTCAAAACCTGGGGTGCACGCAACAACGTTCCAGTGATTTCGCAGGGCCAGGATGCCGATGCCGCCAGCGTGATCTTCGATGCGCTGCAGGCAGCGCGTTCGCGCAATGCCGATGTGCTGATCGCCGATACCGCCGGCCGCCTGCACACGCAGGGCGGCCTGATGGATGAGCTCGGCAAGATCGCGCGCGTGATGAAGAAAATCGATGCCGACGCACCGCACGAAGTGCTAATGGTGATCGACGGCACCACCGGCCAGAACGCAGTGAGTCAGGTGCGCCAGTTCCGCCAGATCGTCGGCGTCTCTGGCCTGGTGGTGACCAAGCTCGACGGTACTGCCAAGGGCGGTGTGGTGTTCGCGCTGGCGCGCGAATTCGGCCTGCCGATCCGCTATGTGGGCCTGGGCGAAACTGCCACCGATCTGCGCGTGTTCGATGCCGAGGCTTATGTCGATGGCTTGCTGCCAGCCAATATCGGCCATGGCTGAGCAGACCCTGCAGCGGCTGCGGAGCTAGACCATGCCGCGCTGGCTACGCATCAGCCTGTGGAGTTTCGGCGGCGTCGCGCTGGTGGCGCTGGTCACGGTGGTGATCTCGCTTTATCTGTTGCTGCAACCCAGCCGCTTCACCGCGATGCTGCAATCGCAGGCCGGCCAGGCGGGGCTGGACCTCAACCTTGCCAGCCCGGCCAGCCCCACCCTGTTCCCGCGCCCCGCGCTCGAACTGCAGGGACTTACCTTGAGTGCGAAGGGCGCGAGCATGCCGATACTGCTTGCCGCCCGTGGCCGCCTGCAATTGCCGTGGCGTGCGCTGCTGGGCAGTGAAACGGCGATCTCGCGGCTGGAGATCGATTCGCCCCGTGTCGACCTCGACGCGTTGCAAGCTTGGCTCGCCGGCTTGCCGCCGCGAGAGGAAAGCACGCCGCCGGAAATTCCGCGCATCGAAGCCGGCGTGCGCATCACACGCGGCAGCCTGGTGCGTGGCAACGAAATGCTATTGAGCGACGTGGCGGTGGACGCCGGCAGCCTAGTGCCGGGCCAACCCTTTCCGCTGACTATTTCAGCCCGCAGCGCGGACGGTACGCCGCTGCAGTTGCGGCTTTCCGCGACGCCGCGCGTCAAGGGCGAGGCGTTACGGCTGGAAGGCATCGACCTGCATCTCGCCCAGGACAACACACTCACTCTGCAGTTGACTGGCGAGGCGCGCTGGCATGGTGCCGCCGATGCGTCGCTCAAGCTCAATGGCAAGCTCGACCATGCCGATGCCGGTGTGTATGACACTTCGCTGGTGCTGACACCCGCGAACGAGATCGACCCCTTGCTGCTCGCAGTGAAACTGGACGGCCCCGACAACCATGCTGATCTGCGCCTGCCGCCGCTGGCATTGGCCGACTGGTGGTCACAGCTCAGCCATCCGCAGGGGCCACGACTCGGTGTGCCGCCGGGCACCGGCACTGCGGATATCGCGAAGCTCGAAACCGGCGGCATCGTGGTGGAAGGCCTGAGCATCAAGGCCGGCGTCGAACCGCCGCCCCCGCCTGCGCCGACCAAGAGCACCGGCAAGCCCGCGCCTGCGCGCAAGAAGCCATGATCGTCGACAACAAGAACACCTTCGCCACCGACTTGCTGGCGTGGTTCGATCGCCATGGCCGTCATGATCTGCCGTGGCAGCACCCGCGCGACGCTTATCGCGTGTGGCTGTCGGAAGTGATGTTGCAGCAGACGCAGGTGACAACGGTGATTCCGTATTTCCTGCGCTTCGTGGGCGCGCTGCCGACGCTGCGCGATCTCGCGGCTGCCGATGAAGACACCGTACTCGCGCAGTGGTCGGGCCTGGGTTACTACCGGCGCGCGCGCTTCCTGCATCGCGCCGCGCAGATTTGCGTGGAACAGCATCAAGGCGAACTGCCGCGCGACTTCGACGCGCTGACCGCCCTGCCCGGCATCGGCCGCTCCACCGCGGGCGCGATCCTGGCGCAAGCGCATGGGCTGCGTTTTCCCATCCTGGACGGCAACGTCAAGCGCGTGCTCACGCGCTATCACGGCATCCATGGCCACCCCGGCCAGAGTGCGGTGGAGAAAGTGCTGTGGCAGCACGCTGATGCGCACACGCCGGGCGAACGCGTCGCCGACTACACCCAGGCCATCATGGATCTGGGTGCAACGCTTTGTGTGCGCTCGCGTCCATTGTGCGGCGGCTGCCCGCTGGTATCGGGCTGCGTGGCGCATCGCGATGGACTCACCGCGCAGCTACCCAGCGCCAAACCGAGCAAAACCATTCCCACCCGCTCCACCGTGATGCTGGTGCTGCGCGATGCGAACAAGCGCGTGCTGCTTGAGCGGCGCGGACCGCAAGGCGTGTGGTCTGGCCTATGGAGCCTGCCCGAAGCTACCGATCACGACGACGCCTGGCGCGCGGCGCAGCAGCTCGCTCGCATCGACGACGCGCAGGCGCTTACGCCGTTCACCCACGTTTTCAGCCACTACCGCCTGCAAGTCGAACCACTGTTGTTCGACGACGCGACAGCGCACCGTGCCATCGCCGATAATCCGTCGCTGCGCTGGTGCAACATCGGCGAGATTGCCGCCCTCGGCCTCCCTGCCCCCGTGCGCAGCCTGCTACAAAGTCTTCAAGGAACCATGCAATGAGTCGCACTGTTCACTGCGCCAAGCTCGACATAGACGCCGAGGGCCTGGATTTCGCCCCCTGGCCCGGCCAGCTCGGCCAGCGTATCTACGCCGAAATCTCCAAACCCGCCTGGCAGCAATGGCTGGCCCACCAGACCATGCTGATCAACGAATATCGCCTCAATCCGCTCGACCCCAAGGCCCGCCAGTTCCTGAGCGGAGAGATGGAGAAATTCCTGTTTGGCGGCGAGGTGAAGCCGCCCGAGGGCTATGTCGCGCCGGGCAGCGAATCTTGACGCCCATCCCGACATCCGGTTTAATACGCGGCTCCACGCAGTATCGATGACCGTAGCGGTCGTCCACCCTTGGCCGGGTAGCTCAGTTGGTAGAGCAGGGGATTGAAAATCCCCGTGTCGGCGGTTCGATTCCGTCCCCGGCCACCACCGAATTCGAACGGCTCGCAGCGATGCGGGCCGTTTTCGTTTTTGCCGTGGCTGCTCCGCCTGATAAGCGTCCGCGCCCTCAACGCGCCGAACCCTACCTGGAGCGCGCGATGCATAGACAACACCATGCCGTGAATCCAAAACAAGAACCCGACCACAAAAAACAAAGTGGCCGACATCGACTATCCGTAGCGGCGCCGTCATGTCGGCAAATACTGCACCCGATTCCGGCAGTGGATCACACCTGCTTTCTCAGGTATTTCACATCGTTGTCTCTATGTTGAAAAATGGGCTGGGGACATAATGGGGATCGGCGCGGACATGGATCAAAAGCTGGGTTGGCTCGGCCGGCAGGTCGCAGTGGCAGTAGCGTATGGACTCGTGTATGAGCTGCTGCGAAGCATGAGCTTCGCGCATTTCGTGCCGGTCAGCGGCTTCAAGCTGAGCGTGCTGTTGCTAACACCGCGACGTTATTGGCCCGCGCTGTTGATCAGTGAAATGTCGGTTCTCGCTTATACCCTCGAGAGCTGCATCGCGAGCTTCGGGTGGGCGTTCTATCTCTTCTCCATCGTTCCGCCGATCGCACTGCTTATGGTCATCGTGGCGGCATGCCGCGCCAGGCTGCCGGGACTTACGCTTCCGCACTTCAGACTCAGCAGCCTGCTCATCTGCACACTTATTTCGAGCCTGGCGCTGCTGGCCGACAGCCTGATTTCAGCCTCACTGATTCTTGACCCGATCGGCGTAGGAAGAAAACCGCTGCCGGTTCTGGCGGCGGATTACCTGCTGGGTATCTATACCGGCATCCTGGCCGTCACGCCACTGGTCCTGACAGCGGCGCTTGAGTGGCACAAGCGCCGATCGCTTACAGCTATCTGGATAAACAACAAGGCGTTGCTCCAAGCCACCGCGTTCGCCCTGATCGCGATGAGCGTAGAAGTCTTTGCCTTCTCATACTCCGACAACGCCACGTTGCGCTTTGCTGGCCAGGCCATCTTGTTGGTGCCGGCGGCTTATTTCTTGATGCGCTGGGACTGGAAGGGTGCGGCGGCGGTGGGCGCACTGTCGAGCTTCGGCATCGTGGCCCTGATGCCGGCCAAGTTCGATCTTGCCACGTTGATGACGCAGACGATGATGGCATTGTCGCTGACCGCTTTCATCGTACTTGGTCAACAGACCGCCAAGCTCAAACAGGCGGATAAGGCCAAAGACAACCACTTGAAGAAGGCCCGACTCGAGCAGCACCTCTCAGAGCTGAGACTTCAACGCAGCTCCTTTGAACTCTCGTTCGTCAATGTAGAGCTGGCGCGCGCCCACCGGCATCTGCTGATCCAGCTCGGCCATACGCATAACCGGGGCGAAGTGGAAACGCAGAAACACCACCTGACGAAAACCACACGGCGGTTGACTGAGCTTGCCAACTCGCTGGCGCCGCCGATGGGCTCTGGGCATCCGCATGCGTTTACTGAGGGGCCTGTATCGGAGTTGCTGGGCAAACTTGGCATCGACTACCAAGTCAATCTCCACGGACAGCTCAGCCTGCTGTCGAAAAGTACACTGGCCCTGCTCTACCGCCTCTCATGCGAGGCGGTGGCGTACCTTCTGAAGGAGCATCCGACTGATCGCATTGTCCTATCGACACAGACTGTCATCGAAGACAACGTCATGACGATCGCGCTTACGGTGCAAAGCGCCGGGCAAATCATTTCGTCTCCTGCCCGAAACAGGATCATGCAAGAGTTGGGTACTTACGATCTCGGATTGGAAGAGCTGCGCATCCGCGCACAGCTCTTCAATGGTGACGTGGCCATCGACGGCAAACAGGTCCACGTGAGCCTCCAACAGGAGTTCATTACTGAGCTCGACTGACTGGGCAGTCGTTGGGATCACATAACGCCGCTGCTGGCGCCGCCTGGATACGGGTAACCGGGCAGTCGTTGGGATCGCAGCCTGCTGCCGGCATAACGCTCCATACATACTGACCCTTGCCATTCACAGCCACGGCAACCTGCGTAACACCATCGCTGTAAACCACTTCGGCATGACTCAACGGACCACTACGCATGGGCACATCCGGCGTGGATACGCTGCCCGCATCGCTGCCCATCGGCAGTGCCAGATAAAGGCCATTCGCCGTAGCCACACCCATGCGGACCTGATTGCCGAGATCGTTGACCTGGACGTAGTTGATGCCGTCACGAATAAAGCGGTAGACGTGCCAGCGCGGACTTTGCGACACATCCTTCGTTGCTGGCCTTGCCGCACCCATACCCTGTTGCTCCAGAGCGGTGGCACCCGCAGTTCCGAACAGAGAACCGACGAGCAACAAAACGCCAAACAATGCATGACGCATTTTCATACCAATGACTCCCCCTTCCAAGGTTCGTGGTTCAGGCCGGGATGATGGCGTCGGGATCGTGACGCCATAGTGAGGAATCTTGGCATACCTCTCGCATGCATGCGCTAGCCGTTAAGTGATAGACAGCTGACTTCGCGCCTTTACCTGGCGCTGAATCTCGCCTCTCGCGCGCCCCCGTATTCACCGCAGGTTGGAGTTTTGCTGGCGAGACTCGCAGTTCCCCGCCAACCACGAGGAACTGTCCATGAAGAAAAGTATCGCTTCATTGACCATCGCTCTCGCTCTGGGAGCCTCCACCGCCATGGCGCAGGAAGCGCTCACCGAGCGTCAGGTGCATACGCAGCTCGAGCAGCAGGGTTACACCAAGATCCACGATCTGAAATTCACTGACGGCATGTGGCGAGCACGCGCCAAGAGCGCGGATGGCGCGCGTGTCGCAGTAAAAATCGACGCCAAGACCGGACAGGCTTATCCTGACGAACAGGTCTCGCGCCTCAGTGAGCGCGATGTGCGCGCAGCCCTTTCGACCGGGGGCTACACCCACGTGCATGACGTGGCGTACAAGGATGGCATGTGGAGGGCGAAGGCCGAGAACCCAGCCGGCGCCGACGTGAAATTACAGATCGATCCCGAGACCGGCCGCGTGATCGGCACCAACTGACAACGTGAAGCCCGGGGGCATTCCGCCTCCGGGCATGCATTCGCATCACTCCTGCCGACCCAGTGTGAGGATCGAAGGCAGCGTGCTTTCGGGATGTGCGCGAAGCAGCTGATAGGCGATGCCGCCCACGCCCGGCATCAGGCCCGGAGAGAAGGTATCGCGAACCATGCCGCAGATCGGGCCGTGATCTTCGATACTGGTCAGCCAGTGTGCCAGCAGCACTTCGTGGGACAGTCCGGCAGGCGCCTCGCCCGCCGTTATCGCAGCATCCAGCAGCTCCCACGCTGAAGCGTCGCCGTGACAGGCCGAGTGATTCCAGCCCAGGCCCTGACGCCATGCCGCCGCTGCGGCGCGCTGAAGCTGGGTACGTGTTTGCGCATGTTCTAGTGAGGGATCGAGATCAAGGTGTGCGAGGCCGATGCCGACGGCGCCGTGGCACCAAGCCGCGGCGGTCCTGGCACCGGGCAGCATGCGCAGGTCAAGCCAGTTGCGTTCGCTGTGGTCGTACAGCGCTTCTTCAAAAGCGAAAGCTGCCGTAGCCATGTCGCTATATCGCTGCTCACCCGTTGCACGCGCTAGCTGGATCAATGCCCAGGCGATGCCGGTGACGCCGTGAGCGAAGCCGCCGACGCCATCGGGCCACTGCTCTTGTGTCCAACAGGCTTTGTCGCCGTCGCGGACGGCCCGTGCGCACAAACCGTCGCCGAGATCGCGCGCCATCTGCAGATAACGCGCATCGCCGGTGCGGCGCGCCAGCATCAACAGCGGAGGAATGGCTCCCGCGGCACCGGAGAGCACGTCCACCATATCGCTAGCTTTTATCGCCTCCGGCATCGCTTCGGCGAGCGTGCAGGCATGCGCAATACCGCCGTCGCGATCCATGCCCCAGTGCGCCAGGGTCAGCCACATCCAGATCAACGAACCCAAGCCGGAATAACCACCGAGCGGCAACGGCCGCACCTTGAGCGTGTCGTGGCGCTGGCGCTCTGCCTTCTCAGCGAGCAGTTCGAGCGAGAACAGGGTTGCGGTCAGCAGTTCGTCGAGTCCTTCCACGACATCGGCGCGCCCTGCCCCGGCTTCGCGCAGATAAGCGCCGATCAACAAGGCGACCCCGGACGTGCCGGCGTACAGATCCTGCGTCAACGGCTGCACCGACCATCCCGTGACAGGGTCGAACACCGGTGCGATCCACGCCACGCTGCCATCGTCACCGCGGATGGCGGTAGCTACCAGATCTAGCATGATTTTCGCGGCCTGCGCGCGACGACGCGCATCGACGTCGCCCAGTCGCGCCTGCGTCGGCCAAAGCGATTCGTCACCCGGCATCCAGCCCTGATTGATGTACGCGCTGATCAGCGTCGCTTTGATCACGCTGCGCTCCAGCTGCGGATCGATGCTGCGCCAGTGATCCAGTGCGGCATCCACCAGATTCAACGGCGGCAGCCACTGCGTGTCGCGCGGACCGTCCAGCCGCCCCTGTCGTGCCGTGGTTGAGAAGAAGGGAATGTCGCCTTCGAGCAGATCGCTGATCTCGGCTTCGATCACTTCCGGATCGCCCGGAGCCACCGCGACATTGGCCGCCATGCGCGTCATCAGTTCGCGCGCACGTGCGGTCGCATTGGCTTCGTTATGCAGCGAGACCGGATGCCACAGCATGCGCGCCAGCTCGGCATAAACCTCAGTCGCGCGCGGCACGACGCGGATACGGCAATCAGCGAAGCGCTCCAGGCGTCCACGCAGCGCACCGTTGTCGTCGAGGCGACGCAAGGTCGCCGTCATACTGTCGAACGCATCCAGTACATCGGGCCAGAATCGCGACAGCACCGGCTTCGCGCTGGGGTGGTTCTGCGCTATCGGTGCAGCGATCTTGATCGTGCCCAGGCGCGCTTCGTCCGTGCCGGCGTGGATGATGCTTGGCTGCTCCAGCATCGGCTGTTGTCCGGGCAATGAACCCACGGCTGACGTATCCACGCCACGCCAGCCTAGTCCAAGTCCGCGTCCCGGCAGCATGCCGATACTTAGCACGGTGCCCGCCACCAGATCGGCGGCACCGTCGGCCGCCTGGCCATAGCCGGATGGTTTGCGCGGCAGCTTCGGCGTGAACAGCGTTTCGCAGTCGATCACCACTGGGCTGCCACCGTGAGCGATCAGATTTTCCGCATGCAGATCGCTACCGCCGAGCAAACTCATGATCGCCAGCCAATGGCCGATGCCACGATAGAAATCACACAGCTCGTTATCGTCGGCGGCATAGCGATGGCCAACGAATTCGGCCCAGCCATATTCCGTGCGCGTCACTACCCGCGGCACGCGGATGGTCAAAGCTTCGTCGTGATCGCCGGCAAGCGTTTCGATGAAATGGGCGAGCTCACGATCCGTCGCCATCGAGCGCGGCTTGTAGACGACCCGCCCGCCTTCGCAATGCAACAGGGCAACGGTCTGGCCGCGGCGATGACTATCGCCCGCACCGAAGCTCAGTTTCAACAGGCGGCCTGCTTCGCCACCGCATAACATGTTCAGGCTGTCGCGATCGTGCGCCCAATGCTGCGCGAAACGCAGCGCGGCGTGGCAGCGATTGCGCACGATACTGCTAACCCGCACCAGCAATCGTGGGTAATGCGCGGCGAGGCCGGTCCAGAAATCCGGATGCGAGGACAGCGCGATGAAATGCGTCCACCGCTGTGCCGCATTCTCACCATGCAACACTCCTTCGGTGCGCGCGGCATGCAGCTCTACCAGCAGTACGCGGGTGAGCTTGGCATGCAGGATGGCGAGCAGAACCTCGCGCGTGCCAGCCAGAATGACCTCGCGCTCGCTTGCATGCAGGCCGGCGATTTCCGCTAGCTGGGTTGCCAGTCCGTCCAGCTCGGACGAATACAGGCAACCCAGTGAAGCGTCGAAATAGCCGGCGTCCGTGACGGACGCCACGCGTCAGCAGCAGTAGCGGGTGTGTGAGCCCGTACAGGCCGTGCCGCATCCACCGAAGGTCGTCAGCGAACTCGCTTCGCTGATGATCTCGGCCTCAGCGAACTGACCACCCGTGAACAGCGGGCCAGCCGGGTTGTGCTCATCAGCCTCGTTGCGGAGCTGGGCAATGCGATCTGCGTTTTCCATGGCTTACCTCTTTGACAGGTCTTAGGAAAAGAACCGTGCCGTGAGGTCAAGAGAAAGCGGAGGCGGCGCGCACAACCATGTGCGTTATGTCGAGCCGTCACATCCCGTAACCCCTGCCGACACGCCGTGGGAGGTCGAACGCAGCCTCCCGGAGGGCATGGTAGGAACCGGCATGCATGCATTTTGTGATGCAGTTCCGCTGGCCTTCCGCTGCCATGCAGCAGTCCGGACCCCTGCTCCACCCGGCTTCCGATTCGCAAGAAAGTGGACCCGCGCACCACCAGCTATCTACTATCGGCGGCGAACTTCCCCACAGGTAACGCCAGTGAAACGACTCGCCCTTTCCGTGCTCGCCCTGTCCATCGCCTCCGCCGTGATGGCCATCGATGCCCCGACGTTCGACCCGCACCGCCTTTCCACCGACGTCAAGACGCTCTCCTCCGATGCCTTCGAGGGCCGCGGCCCGGCGACCGCCGGCGAGACCAAGACCATCGATTACCTGATCGCGCAGTACAAGGCGGCCGGGCTGCAGCCGGGCGGCGACCTGAAGAACGGCAAGCGCGCCTGGACCCAGGCGGTGCCGCTGCTGCGTGCGGAAATCACCGGTACGCCGTCGCTGTCGGTAAAACTGGACGGCAAGTCGCAGACGCTGACCCAGGGCGAACAGATCGCCGTGCGCGCCCCGATGGATGGCTCCAAGTCCGTGTCGATCGCCGATGCGCCGCTGGTGTTCGTTGGCTACGGCGTGAAGGCACCAGAGCGCAACTGGGACGACTTCAAGGGCGTGGACCTGCACGGCAAGATCGCCGTGGTACTGATCAACGACCCTGACTTCGAAACCGGCGTGGGCGACTTCGGCGGCAAGGCCATGACCTACTACGGCCGCTGGACCTATAAGTATGAGGAGGCCGCGCGCCAGGGCGCCGCGGGCGTGCTGATCGTGCACGAGACCGAGCCGGCCTCCTACGGCTGGAACACGGTGAAGAACTCCAACACCAATGCGATGTTCGACATCGTGCGCGACAAGCCGTCGTCGGTGCATCCGCAAGTCGAGGCGTGGATCCAGCGCGACTTCGCCGTCGATCTGTTCAAGCATGCCGGCCTGGATTTCGAGGCGCTGAAGAAGCAGGCGCAGACGCGCGAGTTCAAGCCGATCGTACTGAAAGGCGAAACCTTCTCAGCCAACTACAAGGTGGACAGCAAGGTGATCACCTCGCACAACGTGGTTGGTCGCATCGACGGCAGCAAGCGGCCCGACGAGACCGTGATCTATAGCGCGCACTGGGATCACCTTGGCGTCGGCGCGCCGGACGCGAAGGGAGACCGCATCTACAACGGTGCCGTGGATAACGGCACCGGCACCGCCGCGCTGATCGAGCTGGCGCGCGCTTTCAAGAAGGCACCCAAGCCCGAACGCTCCATCGTGTTTCTCAACGTCACGGCAGAGGAAAAGGGCCTGCTAGGCTCGGAGTACTACGCCGCGAACCCGCTGTACCCGCTTGGCAAGACCGTGGGCGTGATCAACCTTGATGCACTCGACCCGCACGGTCCGGCGCGCAACTTCACCATCTCCGGCAGCGCCAAACTCGACCTGCTCGATGAGCTGATCGCCACCGCGAAGAAATGGGACCTGGTCTATTCGCCCGATCCGAAGCCGGAAGCCGGCCACTTCTTCCGCTCTGACCACTTCTCCTTCGCCAAGCGCGGCGTGCCGGCCATCTCCTTCGGCTCAGGCAACGACTGGGTGGATGGCGGCCTAGCCGCTGGCAAGAAAGCCGAAGACGAGTACACCGACAAGCATTACCACCAGCCGTCGGATGAGTGGGAGGCTGGCTGGTCGTTCACCGGCATGGCGCGCGACCTGCAAATCCTCTACACACTCGGCGGCGACCTCGCCAACTCGGATCGCTGGCCGGACTGGAGCAAGGACTCGGAGTTCCGTGCCGCTCGCGATGCGAGTGCATCCGAACGCAAATAAAGAGCGGGCTGCTCTGCCCCTTCGCAGACCGGCCCGCCTCGCGCGGGCCGGTTCGCATCCGGACATCGTCATCGAATGGAAGCCATCATGAATGCAAGTCTTGCAAGGATCGCCACCGGTCTCATGGTCATCACGAGCCTCGGCCAAACCGCCCATGCGCAGAGCACCGCCGTCGAGGGCATGAGTTGGAAGATCGAATCCGCCGCCTTGTTTCCAAACGACCTTGGGCCGGCCGCCAAGGCAAAGGAGCCGATCCTGGTGTGGAGCACCAAGAATGGCGAGAAGGTCGCCACGGAGGTGCATCTACTCGTCGAAGCGCCGTACGACAAAATCCAGCCGGCCGTGCAAAAGGCGCTGGCTACGTTTGGCGCATTCACTTCTGACACCGGAAACTACACGCCAGCCTACCAGTCCGACGGCTGGTCCGAGGTACTGCTGTCGCGCCGGCCCGATATTCGCAATGCACTTGCAACTCGTTTTGAGGAGCCTCGTCTACAATTGGCGGTGAAGGAAGGCGCACTCACCGCTGACGAGATGGCGCGACGACTCGCCCAAGCAAGCGCCAGGGTCGAATCGTTACCGCAGGACAGCACCACCATTGATGCGATCCCTACCAAATATCCGAGTTACTACGCGCAACAGGAGCGCAGCTACGGACTGACTGGTAAACGGAGCAGCAAGCTATCCATCCGCGTTTTTGATGTCTCGGCCGCCTTCGGACACCCGGCAACCAGCGTGCGCATCAGCCGCGTAGACAGCTATCCCAACCCAAAGTACGGCCTGCTGAAGAGCTGGCGCGACTTCAATGTGCTGAGCACAGGCCCATCACCCACATTGAGCGATGGCGTGGTGCCCGCGCCTGTGTTCGAAGCTGTGCGCAGCGCTCTTGTCGCGGCGGCCGATGGGCATGCGGTGAGCATCGCGCCTACACCGACGGCCTGGGTGATACCGGCCGACCTGACCGCGCAGGTACCGGCATTCGCACTGACCGCGCCAAGCAGCGACGCACCCGCATTGGAAGCGCAGACAATCCGCTGGGATACCCTCATCGGTACAGAGCGCGACCAGCGTTATCCACACGACCTGCTCACCCTGCCCGATGGCGATCTGATGCTGAGTGCCGAAATTTCGGACGACAGCGGCCGGCCACAAGGGGTGTGGCGGCTGCACGACGCCAACGGCGAGTGGAAAGTGGAGAGTGTTTGGCGCGGTGGCAAAGGCGCCCGCCAGCTTGCACTCAGTGCAGACGGGCGCACTGTGTGGTTCTCCGGCAGCACCGCGCAAGACGATCCAGCGCAGATGCACGCTTACGACGTGGCAACGCGCCGGCTCGCCAGTTTCACCCTGAATCTGCCCGACACCGCCAGTGGCAGGGACTGGCACTGGGAGCTGGCCGACGATCAACTGCCCGCGATCTTCGATCATCAATCTGCATCACTGTTCGATCGCGACAAGGCGAACGCCAACAAGCTTGGCGACGAACAACTGATCGTGCTGCGGCCGGCGACACCGCCACCTGCAGCCGGCGGTACCTGGCCGTTCAAGCTCTCGGTCTCGTCCGTCCGTCAGTCCATGATGAATGTGCGGATGAAGGGCAACACCTATATCTGGCCCGTACGCTGGCGCGGCGCCGAGACGTTCTGGACCGAAGACCAGCTCGGTATCGCCGAACTGGATGCTGCCAACGGCCGCGTGCTGCGTGCGCTGCCTGTACCACAGCGCGACGGCACGCCCGACCGCAACGACGCCAGTGGCGTAGCGCCATGGGTACCCACGCCGCTGGGTTCGCCAGAGGCCGGCTGGATCGCCAGTGGCTTCGTACTCATGCTGACCGACGACGGCAGCATGCCGCCCAAGCTCGACGGCGACGCGAACCGCAACGATCGTTTCGTCGGTATGCACGTGATCAACCTGAAGGACGGTCGTGTGCACCTGTCCGCCTTGCTTGGCCGTGCCGACACCTTGCGAGCCGCCGCACGTTCTGCCAACGGGCGCCTGCTGGCCATTGGCTCCAACGGCATCAAGCCACGCGGCCCCAAGGTCGTGCTGTGGGATGTCGCCAAGGCGCAAACGCCTGTACAGCTCAGCACATCGGCGCGCGGCGAACCGCATGCGCTGGCTTTCTCATGGAACGGCTCCGACCTATGGGCGCTGGGTAGTCGCGAACTGTTGCACTGGCACCTGCCTGATGCGCTCAAGGATGCTGCCACGCGGGGAAGCTTTCCTGATCAGTCGCACGACTGACCTGAGACTCGGCTTGAGCTTCTAAACGGAAACGGTGCGCCGAGCACCCGCGCCTCACCCCAGCTCTCTCCCCTGAAGGGAGAGAGCTGGAACGTTAGTCAGAACGCGTGACCGACCGTGAAATACCATGTCCCCGCGATCGGGTTCGATTCCCGCACACGCCCAAAGCTGTCGGCTACGCCGGTGCTGTAGTGGCGGTATACACCGGCGCCGTTCCAGCCGCGCGCATAGCTCAATTCGACGTCGAAACCGCTGATGTTGCGTGACAGCGCGACACGGGCATCCGTCCAGCTGTAGTCGCTGAAGTGATTCACCCGCTGCCACCCGTAATGCAGCAACAAGGTATAGCCATCGCTGAACTCAAAACGCCGGGTCAGGTCGAGATAGGTTGAACCGCGCGAATGCGAGCGCTCACCGACACCAAGCGTCTGACTGTTGAAGCCGAAGTAATCGCGCGTGGCCGTGATCGAATACGCCAGCGACCAGCCACGCCAATCCGCGCCAAGCACCACTTCGCCGTAGTTGTACGACGTGCCGGTGGCGCTGACTTTGGCGCCTGGATAGTTGTAGTAGTACAGGCCAGCGCGATAGTTGAGCTCACCATGGCTGCTGGCGTAACCGGTGTAGAGATCCCACTCTACGTGCCCGCCTTCGACGAAGTAAGGGCTGACGGTGGAAGCCCAGCTCCCGGCGAACCAGCCATCCGGCGAGGCGTAATCCACACCGCCTTGCAGGGCCGGCTGGCCCCAGCTCTGACGGAATCCGCGCGAGACGTATTGCGACGCGGCAGTAACGCTGCCACTCCAGCGCTTTTCGGCGTCCTGCGCCTGCGCCAAGGGTGCGGCGCCGAGCAGCAGCGCCGCACCCATCAGAGCCCCCGCCCTCATGGCTTGGGTTCGACCGGATGATCGAGCGCCAGCGCCTTGCGCAAGCTCTGCATATAAAGCAGCAACACGACCGAGAACGGCAGGCCGCACAGCACCACGGCGGTCTGCATCGCATTGAAGCTGCCGCCCAGCAGCAGGCCGATGCTCACCACCGTCGTTGCCACCGCCCAGAACACACGCAACCAGATCGGCGCATCTTCTTCACCGGTGCCGCCGCGCGTGGAGAGATTGGCGATCATCAAGGTGCCCGAGTCCACCGGCGTCAGGAACAGCACGAAGCCGATCAAGATCGTGATGCCCGCAACGATGCGTGTCCCCGGCAAATATTCGAACAGCTTGAACAGCGCCATCGGCGGATCGGCCTGCGCCACCTGACCCAACTCCACGGCGCCATGGTTGAGCACCAGATCGATCGCGGTATTGCCGAAGATGGACAGCCACGCCAGGGTGAAGCCCAGCGGGATCAGCAACACGCCGATCACCAGCTCGCGAATGGTGCGGCCGCGCGAGATGCGCGCGATGAACATGCCCACGAACGGCGCCCAGGCGATCCACCACGCCCAGTAGAACAGCGTCCAATCACCCAGCCACTTGCTTGCCGAGTCATACAGATAGAGGTTGAAACTCTGGCCTATAAACGACGTGAGATAGTCGCCAACGTTCTGCACCATGCCATCGAACAGGTGCAGGGTCGGGCCGCACACCAGCACGAACAACAGCAACAAACAGAGCAGGCGGATATTGAGGTTGGAGAGGATGGCGATGCCCTTCTCCACACCGGTGACTGCCGCAATGGTGGCCACAACCATCATCACGATCACCAGCCCCACCAGCACCTGCGGCGTCGCCGGTGTGCCGAACAAATAGTGCAAGCCCGAGTTGAGCAGCAGCGCGCCGATGCCAAGGTTGGTCACCATCGACACCAGCGTGACCAGGATGCCGAAGCCGTCGACCAGATGCCCGATCCAGCCATGGATGCGCTCGCCGAACAGCGGATACAGCGCGGAGCGCAGCGCCAGCGGCAGACCGCGGCGATAGGAGAAGTAACCGAGTGCCGTGGCGATCAGCGCATACAGCGCCCAGCCGTGCAGGCCCCAGTGCAGGAAGGTGATGGCCATCGCTTCGCGCGCGGCATGCGCCGTTCCGCCAGCACCGACCGGGGGCGACAGGAAATGGTCGAGCGGCTCATAGGCGCCGTAGTAAAGCAGCGCAATGCCGATGCCAGAGGAAAACAGCATCGATGTCCACGAGGCATAGCCGAAAGCCGGACGTTCATCATCCCTGCCCAGCCGGATGCTGCCGTAGCGCGACGCTGCCAGCCACAGCACGAATACCATGCAGGCCACCATCACCAGCATGTAGTACCAGCCGAACATCCTTGAGACAGCGGCCTGCGCCGTTGCCAGCCAAGCCTGCGAAGCCTGGGGATAAACCACAGTGAGCGTGCCCAGCAGCAGGATCGCCGCCGCCGAGCTGTAGAACACCACCGGGTTCAGACGCGCGCGTGCGTGCGTCGAATGGGTGCTTGGATCCATCGGTGCATCTCCGGATACCCAACGATCGGGCACCGGGGTGCTTCGCATCGGCTTGGGGTCGCCCTAATGATGTCGCCAGCCGAGGCCCGGCTGACGGATTGAAGGCCTGCGACGACACCTGATCGCGATGCCGGACCTGCCCCGGAGCCACCTGCGCCAACCACCGCGCCGGCCCCATCCGGGCAAGCCTAGTCATTTTTAATTGAACGATCAATCAATTTAACGTAGGCTCCCGGAGTTGACCCCGCCGCGTTCCCCGACACGGCGCCCGCTAACCCCCTGTCCCACGGTGGCCACTATGCCCAAGCTCGGCATGCATCCCATCCGGCGCGAACAGCTGATCCGCGCCACTTTCGAGACGATCGACCGGATCGGACTCGCGGACACCACCATGGCCCAGGTGGCGCGTAGCGCTGGGCTGTCCACGGGCATCGTCAGCCATTACTTCGGCGACAAGGACGGCCTGCTCAACGCGGCCATGCGCCACATCCTGCGCCAGCTGCGCGACGCCGTAGCCCACTGCCGCGCCGAGGCCGGGGCGGATCCGCGCGAGCAGCTGCAGGCCATCGTCGACGGCAACTTCGACGACACCCAGGTCAGCGGCACCGCGATGCGGGTCTGGCTCACCTTCTGGGCCGCGAGCATGCATCAGCCCGCATTGCGCCGGCTGCAGCGCGCCAACGACCGCCGCCTCTATTCCAATCTGTGCCATCAGTTCCGCCGCGCGCTGCCCCTGCCGATGGCGCGCCAGGCGGCGCGCGGCCTCGCCGCGCTGATCGATGGCCTGTGGCTGCGCGGCAGCCTTACCGGAAACGAGTTCGACGTGAGCCAGGCCCGACGCCTCGCCTACGACTATCTCGATCACCTCCTGCCGACACGCGCGCACTAAAGCGCCACGGCCGAACGAACGGAAGCCGAACATGAGCAAGTACGAACTGCAGAAGCTTTACATCCACGGTGCACTGGTCGATGCCACCAGCGGCGAGACGTTCGATGTGGTGAACCCCGCCAATGGCGAAGTGCTCGCCAAAGTGCAGCGCGCCTCCAAGGCTGACGTGGAGCGCGCGGTGGAAAGCGCTGAAGAAGGCCAGCGCGTATGGGCTGCGATGACCGCCGTGCAGCGCTCGCGCATTCTGCGCCGCGCGGTGGACATCCTGCGCGAACGCAACGACGAACTGGCTCTGCTCGAAACCGAGAACACCGGCAAGGCGTACGCCGAAACCTCGACGGTGGATATCGTTACCGGCGCGGACGTGCTGGAGTACTACGCTGGCCTGGCCTGCGCTATCGAAGGCGAGCAGGTGCCGCTGCGTGAGTCGAGCTTCTTTTATACGCGCCGCGAGCCGCTGGGCGTGGTCGCCGGCATCGGCGCGTGGAACTATCCGGTACAGATCGCACTGTGGAAGTCCGCCCCGGCCCTGGCGGCGGGCAACGCGATGATCTTCAAGCCGAGTGAGGTCACCCCGCTGACCGCACTCAAGCTGGCGCAGATCTATACCGAAGCCGGCGTACCGGCTGGCGTGTTCAACGTGTTGAACGGCGCCGGCCGTGAAGTCGGCCAGTGGCTCACCGAACATCCGCGCATCGAGAAGATCTCCTTCACCGGCGGTGTCGAGACCGGCAAGAAGGTGATGGCCAGCGCCGCCTCCTCGTCGCTGAAGGAAGTGACCATGGAGCTCGGCGGCAAGTCGCCGCTGATCGTGTTCCCGGACGCCGATATCGCCCGCGCCGCCGACATCGCGGTGATGGCGAATTTCTTTAGCTCCGGCCAGGTCTGCACCAACGGCACCCGCGTGTTCGTGCACGAGTCGATCAAAGCGGCGTTCGAAGCTGCCGTGCTGGAGCGCGTGACGCGCATCCGTCTCGGCGAGCCGACCAACCCGTCCACCAATTTCGGTCCGCTCACCAGCTTCCCGCACATGGAGAAGGTGCTGTCGCTGATCGAAAGCGGCAAGCGCGAAGGCGCGCGCCTGCTCATCGGCGGCGCGCGCGTGCTGCAGGCGCCGTACGACAAGGGCGCTTATGTGCAGCCCACGGTGTTCTCCGATTGCCGCGACGACATGACCATCGTGCGCGAAGAAATCTTCGGACCGGTGATGAGCATCCTCGCGTGGCGCGACGAACAGGAAGTGATCGCGCGCGCCAACGACACCTATTTCGGCCTCGCCGCCGGCGTGATGACGCCTGATCTTTCGCAGGCGCATCGCGTGATCCATCAGCTGCAGGCCGGCATCTGCTGGATCAACACCTGGGGCGAGTCGCCGGCGGAAATGCCGGTGGGTGGTTACAAGCAATCTGGCGTCGGCCGCGAGAACGGCATCAGCACGCTGGCCCATTACACACGAATCAAGTCGGTGCAGGTGGAACTGGGGCCGTTTGCCTCGGTGTTCTGACCCGCGATCCGCCGGGCGGCCGCCGCGATGGCGCTGCCTGTATTCAAGCAAGGAGTTCCCATGAGCGACATCAAGACCTACGACTACATCATCATCGGCGCCGGCTCGGCAGGTAACGTGCTGGCCACGCGCCTGACCGAGGATGCGAGCGTCACGGTATTGCTGCTCGAGGCAGGCGGTCCCGACTACCGTTTCGATTTCCGCACGCAGATGCCGGCCGCGCTGGCTTATCCGCTGCAGGGCCGCCGCTACAACTGGGCTTATCTGACTGATCCCGAGCCGCATATGAATAACCGTCGCATGGAATGCGGCCGCGGCAAGGGTCTCGGCGGCTCCTCGCTGATCAACGGCATGTGCTACATCCGCGGCAACGCCATGGACTATGACCACTGGGCCAAGCGCCCGGGCCTGGAGGACTGGACCTATCTCGATTGCCTGCCCTACTTCCGCAAGGCCGAGACGCGCGACATCGGTCCCAACGATTACCACGGCGGCGATGGCCCGGTCAGCGTCACCACGCCGAAGAACGGCAATAACGTGCTGTTCCATGCGATGGTCGAAGCCGGCGTGCAAGCCGGCTACCCGCGCACCGACGACCTCAACGGCTACCAGCAAGAAGGCTTCGGCCCGATGGACCGCACGGTGACGCCGCAGGGCCGCCGCGCCAGCACGGCGCGCGGCTATCTCGACCAGGCGCGCACGCGGCCGAATCTCACCATCGTCACACACGCGCTAACCGATCGCATCCTGTTCACCGGCAAGCAGGCGACTGGCGTAGCGTGGATGCAGGGCGATCAGAAACAAGAGGCGCACGTGCGCCGCGAAGTGCTGCTATGCGGTGGCGCGATCGCCTCGCCACAAATCCTGCAGCGCTCTGGCGTGGGCCCGGCCGATCTGCTGCGCGGCCTGGATATCCCGTTGGTGCATCACCTACCCGGCGTCGGCGCCAACCTGCAGGACCATCTCGAGATGTACATGCAGTGGGAGTGCAAGCAGCCAGTGTCGCTGGCGCCCGCGCTCGACTGGTACAACCAGCCGAAGATCGGCGCGGAATGGCTGTTCTTCGGTACCGGCATTGGTGCCAGCAACCAGTTCGAGGCCGGCGGCTTCATTCGCAGCGACGAAGCATTCGAATGGCCGAACCTGCAGTATCACTTCCTGCCGGTGGCCATCAATTACAACGGCTCCAATCCGATCAAGACGCACAGCTTCCAGGCGCACGTCGGTTCGATGCGCTCGCCGAGCCGTGGCCGCATCCATGTGCGCTCGCGCGACCCGCGTGAAGATCCCAGCATCCTGTTCAACTACATGTCGCACGAGCAGGACTGGCGCGAGTTCCGCTCGGCGATCCGCATCACTCGCGAGATCATGCAGCAGAAGGCGATGGATCCCTATCGCGGCAAGGAGATCTCGCCCAGCGCCGACCTGAAGACGGATGCGCAGTTCGATGCTTTCGTGCGTACCCACGCCGAAACGGCCTACCACCCATCCTGCTCGAACCAGATGGGCAACGACGACATGTGCGTCGTCGACGGCCAGGGCCGCGTGCACGGTATGCAGGGCCTGCGTGTGGTGGACGCTTCGATCATGCCGCAGGTAACTACGGGCAATCTCAATGCGCCGACGATCATGATCGCCGAGAAGATCGCCGATGCGATCCGTGGCCGCACACCGCTGCCGCGCGCCACTACTTCTTACTACATGGCAAACGGCGCACCACTGCGCCGCCCGGCATAAACGCTCCCCCTAAGGTGCCCCGTTTCCGTGCGGGGCATCTTCGGCACAAGGATGTGCCACCTTTTCTTTCGATCGCTTGATAGGCACGTTTAACGCTGCCCTTACGCCCGATCCACAGCCGCCACAAAGCCGTCTTCAACGAATCATGGTTCAGTCATTTGCCACGTGCAGACTGTGCCGGCACCGTTCCCCGAAGACCGCATCATGCTGGCCCAATACGTTTACTCAGCCAAGGCAGGCTTGTTCCGCATCGTTCGTCATGGGCGCCGCTGGCGCAGCATGCTGGAAATGCAGGAAATCGACCGGCACGACACCGCCGAATCTGCGCTGGAAGCGCTGCGCGGCAACTGGCCGCACGCGCGTCTGCCGGCGCGGCTCACTGACTGGCGTTACCTGCCGGAACTCGCACTGGCACATTCGCGCGTATCGAGCGAGCCGGTGATCCGCTGGCGGCTCGCCGGGTAAATCGCGGCAAATCTTACGCGACAGCCGGGCGCAGACCGTCAATCATTGTGCGGGCCAGTTCGCGCTCGCTGAGCACCACCAGATCCGCGCCCTGCTTCAATAGATGCTCACGGCATTCGTCCGAATCGGCGCGCGCAATGATCTGCAAGGCCGGATTCAACAGGCGCGCGGCACGCACGACTTCGCCGCTCTCGAAAGCTTGGGGCACCGTCACCAGCAAGGCTCGCGCCTGCGGCAGATTGGCAGCTTCCAGCACGTCGTCGCGGGAGGCGTTACCAACGATGGTTTCGATGCCACTCTGGCGCAGTGACTCGGTAAGGTCCTTTTCTTCCTCCAGCACCAGCAGGGCATCGCCGCGCGCATGCACGGCCTCACCCAGCAGTTGCCCCAGACGGCCATAGCCGGCGACCACCACGTGATCGCGCAAAGTACTCAGCGGCAGAGCCACTACATCGCCGGCCGGCGCCATCTCAGGATGGGTTTCCACAACAACGGCCTCGCGTGCATCCATTCGCGCCTTCACGCGATCCATCAACTTGAACAGCAACGGGTTGATCAGGATCGAGACGATCGCCGCCGCCAGCAAGACATCCTGAGCTTCCTTCGACACCAGGTTCTGCGCGACGCCGACGCCGATCAGGATGAAAGAGAACTCGCCGATCTGCGACAGGCTGGTCGCGATGGTCAGCGCCGTACTCAGCGGCTTGCGGAAAGCCAGCACGATACCCAGCGCGGCCAGCGATTTGCCCACCACGATGATCAGCAGCGCCGCCAACACCACCAGCGGCTCGGTAAGCACGATGTGGTAGTTGAATAACATGCCGATGGAAACAAAGAACAGCACCGCAAAGGCATCGCGCAACGGCAG
Organism: Dyella sp. OK004; assembly: GCF_900114495.1. Taxonomy (GTDB): domain Bacteria; phylum Pseudomonadota; class Gammaproteobacteria; order Xanthomonadales; family Rhodanobacteraceae; genus Dyella_D. The sequence continues at coordinate 193,938 of NZ_FOZI01000001.1, forward strand.
GGTTTCTTCCGCAGCATCATGCGCCAGCTTGGACTCGCCCATCATCATGCCGGCGAAGAATGCGCCGAGTTCGAACGACACACCGAACAGGCCAGCCGCACCAAAAGCCACGCCCAGCGCGATCGCCAGCACCGCCAGCCGGAACAATTCACGCGAACCGGTATGCGCTACTACTTTGAGCAGCCATGGGATCACGCGCTTGCCGACAATCAGCATCACCGCGACAAAGGCCACGACCTTGCCCACGGTGATACCGACCGTGGTCGCAATCTCGCCGAACGAAGGCGCCACTCCGCCATCGCTCGACAGCGAAGCACCCAATGCGGGCAGCAACACCAGCGCCAGCACCATCGCCAGGTCTTCGACGATCAGCCAGCCGACGGCGATGCGGCCACGCTCGGTTTCCATCAGGCGACGCTCTTCCAGCGCGCGCAGCAGCACCACCGTGCTCGCTACCGACAACGCTAGACCGAACACAAAACTCTGCGCCATCGGCCAGCCCAGCGCCCAGCCCAGCAGCATGCCGAGCACGGTCGCTACCGCCATCTGGCCGATCGCACCGGGGATGGCGATGTTTTTGACCGACAGCAGATCCTTCAACGAGAAATGCAGGCCTACGCCGAACATCAGCAGCACCACACCCAGTTCCGCCAACTGATGGGCCAGCGGACCATCGGCGACAAAGCCCGGCGTGAAGGGACCCGCCACCACACCGGCAAGCATATAGCCAGCCAGCACCGGCAGCTTCAAACGGTGGGCAATGGCAGCGAACAGGAAGGCCAGCACGATGCCTCCGACAATCGTGGCGATAAGCGGGGCGTCATGCATGGCGGCGTTCCTTAGGCAACGGGGGGCGTGAAACCGTGCGCCGACAAAGGCGCGTGGCGCAGCGTGGCTACCGTCATCCGACGCTGGCAGGGCTTTGCACCACATCAGTTGTAAGGGCATTCGGCGGCCAGCACAAGCACCGCCGGACCGCTATTCCTGCGCGTTGATCACCGCGAGGAAATCGTGCCCATAGCGTTTCAGCTTGGCTTCGCCTACGCCACTGATCGAGGCCATCTCCTCTTCATTGGCAGGCAACGCGCGCAGCATCCCCAGCAAGGTGGCGTCATGGAAGATGACATACGCCGGCACACCATGCTGTTTGGCCAATTGCGCGCGCAAGGCGCGCAAGGCATCCCACATCGGCTGCTCGTAGGCTTCGATACCGAGACTGCTGCCGGTCACTACCTGACTGTCGCGACGGCGGCGCGAGCGGCGCTCCGGACGCACATCTTCGCGCAGGCGTACCGATTGATTGCCGACGAGCACATCGCGACTGGCCTTGGTCAACCGCATAGTGCCGAAGCCTTCTGCATCCGCTTCGAGCAAACCTGCGGCTAGCAACTGGCGGAACACCGAGCGCCACTGCTTTTCATCCATGTCGGCGCCGATGCCAAACGTGCTGAGGCGATCATGGCCGAGTTCGCTCATGCGATTACCGTCAATCCCTCGCAAGACATCGATCACATGGCCCGAACCGAAACGCTGCCCGCTGCGATACACCGCCGACAGGGCTTTCTGCGCTGGCACCGTGGCATCCCAGGTCTTTGGTGGTTCCACGCAGTTGTCGCAAAGACCGCAAGGACCCTGATAACTCTCGCCGAAGGCACCCAGCAACAACTCGCGCCGGCAGCGCGTGGCTTCAGCGTAGGCGAGCAGCGCTTCCAGCTTTTGCCGCTCCACGCGCTTGCGCTCATCCGCCGATTCCGACTGCGCAATCATCTGGCTCATCGTCACCACGTCGGAGAGGCCGTAGATCATCCACGCCTCGGCCGGCAAACCATCGCGGCCGCCACGACCGGTTTCCTGGTAATAACCTTCCATGCTGCGCGGCAGATCCAGATGCGCCACGAAGCGCACATCCGGCTTGTCGATACCCATACCGAACGCCACCGTGGCCACCATCACCACGCCGTCCTCGCGCAGAAAACGTTGCTGATTCGCCGCACGCGTCGCCGCATCCAGTCCCGCGTGATAAGGCAACGCCCCGATACCGGCTTCTGCCAGCCAGGCCGCCGTGTCGTCCACCTTCTTGCGGCTGAGGCAATACACGATGCCGGCATCGCCGCGATGCGCCTCGAGAAAATCCATCAACTGCCGCCGCGCGTTATGCCGTAGCCCAACGCGATAACGGATATTAGGGCGGTCGAAACTCGACACGAACTGCCGCGCATCCTGCAACGCCAGCCGCTCGACGATTTCCTCGCGCGTACGCTGATCCGCCGTCGCGGTAAGCGCGACGCGCGGCACCTGCGGAAAGCGCTGATGCAGCACTGCCAGCTCGCGATACTCCGGGCGGAAATCGTGCCCCCATTGCGATACGCAATGCGCTTCGTCGATGGCGAACAACGCCACTTCCGTCTGCTCAAGCAGACTCAGAAACCGACCAGTCAGCAGACGCTCCGGCGCGACATAGAGCAGGTTCAATTCACCCGCCAGCAACTGACTCTCAACCTTGCGCTGCGCCTCGGCGCCCAGGCTGGAGTTCAGATAGGCCGCCGCCACCCCCGCTTCGCGCAGCGCATCGACCTGATCCTGCATCAACGCAATCAGCGGCGATACCACAATGCCCGTACCCTGCCGCAGCAAGGCAGGAATCTGATAACACAGCGACTTGCCCCCACCCGTCGGCATCAACACCAACGCATCGCCCCCCTCCGCCACCCGCTCAACGATGGCCTGCTGCTGACCGCGGAAACTGGTGTAACCGAAGACGCTATTGAGAATGTCGAGAGGAGTCGAAGGCATCTGCGGAATGCTAGCAAATGCATCTGGCAAGAATGGCAGGCAAACAGCCATTCAAGCGGTACGACATGTCGCAGATGGTTGTCGGACAGGAGATTCCATAGGTGACGGCATTCCGAGCACCCATCCCTCACCCCAGCCCTCTCCCCGAAGGGGAGAGGGAGCAAATGCTCTTGCGACGATGGGGCAAGCTAGTTCGAAAAAGCTCCAACCCGACGCCTGACTCTGGAAAAGGCGCAGCTACAAAGCACACCGCCTGCTCTCAGGCCATTTCTCTTTGGTTACTTTCTCTTTGGGCCAGCAAAGAGAAAGTGACTCGGACCGCGGCAGCGGTTCGAAAGCCCGCGGCAGGCGAGCCAGGGCACGCAGACGCTAAAACCGGGCGACAAGGCACTGGACCCCGGCCTACGCCGGGGTGACAAAGTAGGAAGCCGTGAACCGAGCGCCCACCCCCTCACCCCGAAGGGGGAGCGGGAGAAAAGCGAGATCAAAAACCAGGCATCCCCCACAACGCCCGATCCACATCCGCATCCAACCCAAACCGCGAGAGCGGCACCCGCCCATTCTTCACCTCAACGCCCTCCGCCTTAAGCAACCGGCATTGCTCGCGAAACCCCCTACTCCCACGCGGCAAAGCCACCTCGCCACTGGCGCGCAACACACGAAACCAGGGCAAAGTCATACCCTCCGGCACCTCACCCAGCAAACGCCCCACCAGCCGTGCCCTCCCCGGCAAACCGGCACGGGCGGCAATCGCGCCGTAACTGGCGACCCGACCCGGCGGAATGGCGGCAATAGCGGCGTAAATGCGTTCTTGAGCGTCGTTCATGTCGCGGCATTAACACACAATCGTGGCAGAGTAGTGGAGGGACTTGGCCCCAACGCGGACCCGCATCATGCGTCATTTCGAAGCCGTGCGTTCTCACATCGGCAGCCTGCACCAGCTACGCCACAACGACCCGTACCTGATCAGCTTCGACATGCAGCTGCCACACGGACGCCACCAGGGCATCTACCTGACGGAACTGGAAGACGAGTCAGGGAGCCGCTATCTGCGCATCTCCACGCCCATCGGTCCGCTGGCGGGTTCGGATGCCCGCCGCTGCCTGCGTTTCAATTGGGAGCAGCGCACCGGCTTTCTGGCCGTGGCCGACCTGGACGGTTCGCCCTACCTGCATCTGTGCGAGAACCGCCCCTACGAACTGCTCAGCATCTCGGAACTGAAGCGGTTGATCCACGAGCTGGGCACGCTGGGCGATCAGCTGGAGCGCGTCGTCGCCCACGGAGGCGACGACCTGTAGTTCTGGATATCGTTAGAACAACAACGTAGCGAAGCGCACCGCACCATAAGCCAGCAAGGCGGTGACCGGCAGGGTCAGAATCCACGCCCACACCATGCGCTCCACCACCGACCAACGGATGGCGTTCCAGCGCTTGGCCGCGCCCACACCCATGATCGAGGCGGACACGTTGTGCGTGGTGGATACCGGCACGCCAAACGCTGAGGCAGTGAGAATCACCGCGGCAGAACTGCCTTCGGCGGCGAAGCCATTGATGGGGTGCAACTTCACCATCTTGTGGCCCAGCGTCTTGATGATGCGCCAGCCGCCGCCGGCGGTACCGGCTGCCATGGTCAGCGCGCATACGACAGCTACCCACGCCGGCACATTGAAGCCCCCGTCATTGGAGCCCGCGATGCGCAGGAAGCTCAGCCAATGCGGCAGCTGATCGAACTGGCCTGCCGCGGTAGCTCCGGCCAGGGCCAGCGCAATGATGCCCATGCTTTTCTGCGCGTCGTTCATGCCGTGAGCCAGCCCCATCGCGCTTGCAGAGACAATCTGCGCCTTGCCGAAGAAGCTGTTGACGAACGGTGTGCGTCCGAAGCGGCGCAGGAACCCCTTGCGACTGGCCAGCCAGCTGAGCAGCGCGTACAGCGCACCCATCAGCAGGAAACCCATGATGAAGCCGAGCAACGGTGACACCACCATCGGCACGATCACCTTGGGCACCACGCCCTTGCCCTGCCACCAATGCTCGCCGCCCTGCATCCAGATGATCGAATGAAAGTTATCGCCCGATGCAGCGATCGCCGCGCCGACCAGTGCGCCGACCAGCGCATGGCTGGAGCTCGAAGGCAACCCCAGCCACCAGGTGATCAGGTTCCACACCGTGGCGGCGCCCAGCGCGCAGATCAGCAGCTGCGGGCCGGCCGCCACTACGTTGGTGTCGAGCAGGCCAGCGGCAATCGTCTTAGCCACCGCGGTACCCCACAACGCGCCGATCAGGTTGGTCACCGCTGCCAGCAGCACCGCCTGGCCTGGCGTCAGCACCTTGGTCGCCACCACCGTGGCGATGGAGTTGGCGGTGTCGTGGAAGCCGTTGATGTAGGTGAAGACGAGTGCGACCAGCACCACCGCGATAACCATGCTCATCGCGGCGGCCTTAGGAGTTTTTCAGCACGATGGAATAGACGATGTTGCCGACGTCGCGGCACTTGTCTATGGCTTTCTCGATCAGCTCGAACAGGTCCTTGGCCAGCATCGCGCGCATGGCGTCGTTGCCTTCGACATAGAGCGTGCGGTAGGGCGACAGCAGCATGCGGTCGCCTTCGGATTCCAGCGCCTGCAGACGGTCCTGCAATTTCTTCACCGGGTCGATGCGCAGACCGCGGCGCAGCTCGCCGATCATCTCCGACACCACCGCGGTGGCGCGCTCGAGTATCAGCGCGCGCTGAGCGAAATCCACATCGGTAACGCGAGAAGCCACGATCTCGTAACGCTCGGCGAATTTCTCGACGGTCTTGGGAATTTTGTACAGTGCCGAGTTCAGTGCCTCGATGTCTTCGCGGTCCAGCGCGGTAACAAAGGTGTTCACCAGCTCCTCGCTGATCTGCGCGGCGAGTGCCTTCTCGCGAGCGCGGGCCGCGGCGAAGGCCGCCATCACCGGGGCATGGTCGGTATGGGTCACCAGCTCATGCAGCGCCCGCGTGCTTTCCTTGGCTGCCTCCGCACTTTGCTCGAGCAGGCCATAGAACTTGTCGCCTTTGCCGAAGATGGTTTGCAGTGAAAACATGCGCAGGGTGCCTGAGAATGGACGAAATGACGGCTATGTTACAAGACTGCCCCGCCGCACCGCACCAAGCGCCCTTCCCGCCGGGAAGCCCCGCCCAGGCCTTACACTGGGTGCCTTTCCCCCACCGATCCCCTTGACAAGATGTTGACTGAGATCGCGATTGTTCTTGTGCTCGCCCTACTCAACGGCTTCTTCGCGCTGTCGGAAATGGCGCTGGTGGCGTCGCGCAAGAGCCGCCTCAAGCAGATGGCCAAGACCAGCCGCCGCGCCCGTGTTGCGTTGCGCCACGCGGAGGCCCCCGAGCACTTCCTGTCCACCGTGCAGGTGGGCATGACCGTGGTCATCCTGATTACCGGCTCGCTGGCCGGCGACGCCCTGGGCGATCACATTGCCGAAGCCATCCATGGCGGCCGCGCGGCCTGGCTGGAGCCCTACGCCAAGGTGCTGGGCCTGGTGTTGGGCTTCGCGCTGATCTCCTTCGTGCAGATCGTGATTGGGGAGCTGGTGCCCAAGCGGCTGGCGCTGTCGGCGCCGGAACGCGTCTCTGGCTACGTCGCCATGCCGATGCTGGTGCTTTCGCGCATCACCGCCCCCTTTGTGTGGCTGCTCAATTTTTCCAGCAGCCTGCTGTTGCGCCTGCTGCGCGTCGGCAAGCGCAGCAGTGAAGCGGTGACTGAAGAGGAAATCCGCCTGCTGGTGGCCGAAAGTGCTGAGCAGGGCGTGCTGGACGCCGACGAGCACAACATGGTCAACCGCGTGCTGCGCCTGGGCGACCGTTCGGTGGACAGTGTGATGACCCCCCGCACGCGCATTGCCTGGCTGGATGTCACGGCGACCCATGAGGAAAACGACGACATCCTGCGCGCCACGCCCTACTCCCGCTACCCGGTCTACCGCGGCGACGAGAGCGACGTGGTCGGCGTGGTCGAGGTAAAGAACCTGCTGCGCAATTACCGGGATGGCTCACCCGATCTGTTCGGGCGCATGGCCAAACCATTGTTCGTACCCGCCACGGCTCGCGCACTGGATCTGATGGAAGAGTTCCGCGATGCCGAATCCCAGCTGGCCCTGGTGGTGGACGAATACGGCGATATCGAAGGGCTGGTGACGATCAACGATCTGTTGGCCGCCGTAGTTGGCGCCACGCAACGTGGCCAGAACCGCGAAGAGACCTCCCCCATCGTGGCGCGCGAGGGCGGCGGCTGGCTGGTGGATGGCTCGATCTCCACCGACGACCTGCGCGAATTGCTGCATGTCGACCATTTGCCAGGCGAGCAGGAACACGAGTACCGCACCGCCGCCGGCATGGTGATGGCCGTGCTAGGCCATATTCCGCAGACTGGCGAGGTGTTCGCCTGGCAGGGCATCCGCTTCGAGGTGGTGGACCTCGATGGCGCGCGTATCGACAAGCTGTTGATTACGCCGGCGCGGTCGATCGAATTGGCCGACGACGAGCAATAACTATTCCTTACGCGCCAGCGATGCCATGCGCTGTGCATCCGCGAGGATGCCATGCAGCATGCGCAACTCCCGCTCATCCATCTGCGCGCGCTGAAACAGCTTGCGCAGGCGCAGCATGATGGTGGTCGGCGCGCGCCCCTTGTGGAAGTCGATATCGTCCAGCGTCTGCGCCAGGTGTTCGTAGAAGCGCTCCATCTGTGCCGCATCGGCTGGCGGTTCCACATCAACCCGCGCAGGCACCTCCGGTATCTCGCCGCCGAGCAAGGCCACACGTAACTCGTAAGCCATCACCTGGACCGCCTGCGACAGGTTCAGCGAACTGAAATCATCCACGCTGGGAATGCGCACCATGGCGTGGCAGCGCGCCAGTTCCTCGTTCTCCAGACCGGTGCGCTCGTTGCCGAACACCAGGGCAACCTGCTCACCGCGGGCGGCCGCCGCCAAGGCACGGCTGGCTGCCTCGCGCGGGGATATCTCCGGCAGGTCCACCCCGCGGCGGCGCGCCGACAGGCCCAGCGCCAGGCTGCTGCCGGCCAGACCGTCGATCAGCCCCTCATGCACGCCCGCCCCCTCCAACACATCGTCGGCGCCCGCCGCCAGAGCCGAGGCCTCGCGGTCGGGAAAGCGATGCGGGGCCACCAGCTCCATCCGCGCAAACCCCATGGTGCGCATGGCTCGCGCCGCGCTGCCGATGTTGCCTGGGTGCGAGGTGCGGACCAGGACGAAGCGGATCAATTGGGCCAGTTCGGGGATGGGCATGGGATCGCAAAGAAAGAGCGGGGGCGAAAGGATAACGGGGAACGGCAGCCGCATCGCGGCGCTCCCGTTCGCGATTCTCTGTTCCGCCTTCCCCACCCCTGCTAGAATCGCCGGCCGTATCCCGTTCTTTTGAAAGCCGAAGCCATGCCAAGACCCGCCGTTAACGTCGCGGTGCGCGCCGCGCGCGCCGCTGGAAACGTGATCCTGCGCTATATGAACCGCATCGACGGACTCAACGTCGTCGAAAAACAACGCATGGACTTCGCCTCCGAGGTCGACAAGCTGGCCGAGGCCGAGATCGTCAAGGAGCTCCGCCGCGCCTATCCGACCCACGCCATCCTCGCCGAGGAAAGTGGCGCCACCGGCAAGGGCCCGCTGCAATGGGTGATCGACCCGCTCGACGGCACCCACAATTACCTGCGCGGCATCCCGCATTTCTCCGTGTCCATCGCCCTGCTCGACAAGGGTGAGCCGGTATACGCCGTGGTGTTCGATCCGCTGCGCGACGAGCTGTTCACTGCCAGCAAGGGCGACGGCGCCTACCTCAACGACCGCCGTATCCGCGTCGGCAAGCGCGAAAACCTGGGTGGCGCGATGATCGCCACCGGTTTCCCGTACCGCCAGCGCGACCATCTGGAATCGCAGCTCAACATGACCCGCGCGATGCTCGGCCAGGCCGAGGACATCCGCCGCTCCGGTTCGGCCGCGCTCGACCTCGCCTATGTGGCGGCCGCGCGCTATGACGGTTATTTCGAGATCGGCCTGAAACCGTGGGACATGGCTGCTGGCGTGCTACTGGTGCGCGAGGCGGGTGGCCACTATTGCGACTTCGCCGGCCGCGAAGGCATCCCGGCCAGCGGCAACATCGTCGCCGGCAACCTGCATGTGACGCAGGCTATGGTGGACGCCATCGGTGCCCAGGCGACGCCCGCGCTACTGAAAGCCTGAGCCACACATCGATGATGAAAAGAAGGCGCCCTCGGGCGCCTTCTTTTGTTTCAGCCGTTCAACCCGGCGGCGTTTCGCCAGCTTCGCGCAGGAAGCCGCGCAGGAAGGGCACGGTGATGCGCCGCTGCGCCGCCAGCGACGCCTTGTCCAGTTTGTCGAGCAGATCGAGCAAGGCGCCAAGATCGCGCACATAGCGGGCAAACAGCCAGTCGAGCACGGTATCGTCGAGTTCAATGCCACGCGCCGCGGCTTGTCCCTTGAGCACTTCACGCCGCTCGGCATCATCCAGCGGTTTCAACACCGCTTGCTGGCAGGCGCTGAGGCGCGAGCGCAGGTCTGGCAAGCCGAGACCCAGTTGAGCAGGAACCGCTTCGGCCGCAAACAGCAGTGCACTGCCTTCGGCCCTGGCGCTGTTGTAGACGTCGAACAGCGCATGCTCGGCGTCGCGGTCACCGGCAATGGCGCCAAGATCGTCCAGGGCCAGCAACTCGCTGCCCGCCACGCCACGGATCGCCGCGGCACGGTTGCCGATACTGGCCAGCGGCAGGTACTGCACAGCGCGGCCCGCATCGCTGGCAGCCTGGCAAGTCGCCATCAGCAGATGGCTTTTGCCACTGCCAGCGGGTCCGCTGAGATAGAGCCATGGCGCCTGAGGCATCGTGGCCAACTCATGTAGCGCGGCAACCGCAACGGCATTCGCTCCGGCATGAAAATGTTCGAAGCGCTGGCGGCGCGGCCAGCGCAGGGCAAGCGGGAGCTGCGGAATCATGGCTGTGGTTTGTTGTGCTCAGCGGCCGAGGCGGACATCAGCGCCTCGGCTTCGGCCTCGGCCGCTGCGGCGCTATTCGCTTCAGCGACCACCGGATCCTCGCTGCCCTCTTCGGTATACAGCAGGCTGTGGCGATAGCGCTGGGTCAGGTAGCGCAGCACTACCAGGATGACCGAGGCCGCCGGCAATGCCAGCAGGATGCCAAGGAAACCGAACAGATAACCACCCGCCAGCACAGCGAAGATCACCGCCACTGGATGCAGGCCGATCTTCTCGCCGACCAGCCGCGGTACCAGCACATAGCCTTCCAGCAGCTGGCCGATGGTGAACACGCCCACCACCATCAACAGATGGCTCCAGTCACCGTACTGCACCAGCACTGCGATGATGGCCGAGCCGAAGCCGACGATAAAACCGAGGTAGGGCACAAAGCTGAGCAGACCAGCCACCATGCCGATCAACGGCCCGACCGAAAGCCCGACGAGCGTCAGGCCAGCGCCGTAGAAAATGCCCAGCGCCAGCATCACCAGCAGCTGACCACGCACGAAGGCGCCAAGCACCAGATCCGATTCGTGTGCGAGATGGGCAATGGTCGGTTCGATCGAGCGCGGCAGCATGTCGTCGATCCAGGCCACCAGCCGGTCCCAGTCGCGTAACAGATAGAACGCCACCACTGGGATTAGGACCAGATTGGTCAGCCACGCCACGACGCCGAGACCGGAGCGGGTGAGCTTGCCCAGCACCGACGACGCAACGCTGCCAACGGAGCCGATATTGTCCTTGAGTTCGGTCATCAGGCGATCGGTATCGAAGAAGGCCGGATCCAGTCGCAGCTTGGCCTGCAACCAGGGCAACGCCGTGTTGCGCACCCAGTCCACGTAATGCGGCAGGCTCTGCACCAAGCTATCGACCTGGCGCGAAATCAGCGGGATCAACAGCAACAGCGCGCCGACTGTTACCAGCACCAACAGGATGAACACCACGCTCACCGCCAAGGTGCGCCCCATGCCCAAGCGCTCCAGGCGATCGGCTAGCGGGTCGCCGAGGTAAGCCATCATCGCGGCGAAGGCGAACGGCATCAGCACCGGGGCCAATAGCCACAGCACATAGAGCAAGCCTGCGGTGATCGCCAGCATCTGCCAGCGGCGGGAACTGTCTTGGGTCATCGTCTCGGCTCGTCGGGGCGGGGGCGAGTACTGCCTGGCCGGAGCGGGCGTAGGCATGCGCAAGTGTGACCCATGCGGGGGGCCGCTGTCAGCGCGCGCCGCCCTCGCCAGAGGGATGCTTGATGGCCCAAGCCCTTAGCGACCAGTGCAGCACGTAATGGATACCGCTGGCGACACAGAGCAGCGCGACAACGATTTCGAGCGGCGGCTGCGGCAACGCCGACCACGCGCTAGCGGCCACCAGTACATCGAGCAGATACACGATCTGCACCAGAGTGCAGGCCTTGGAAAGCAGGCTGGGCTCGGGGCGGATCGGTCCGATCAACAGCCGCCAAGCCAGCGCACCGGCCACGATCACCACATCGCGCCCGCACACCAGCAGGGCCAGCCACCACGGCGTCAAACCCACCCAGGCCAGCAGCAGAAAACAGGCGACCAGCAACAGCTTGTCAGCGAGCGCATCCAGGATGCCGCCGAGCCGGCTCTGCCACCCGTAACGCCGCGCGACAAAACCATCTAGGCCATCGGAAACACCCGCGATGGCGATCAGCCCCAGGGCCATGCGCGGCTGCTCAACCAGGATGGCCCAGGCCACCGGCAGCACCAGCGCCATGCGCAGCAGCGAGATAGCATTGGGCAGATGGCGCCAGGGAGAGAGCCGCGTGTCGGACATCACCGCAGGCTCCGTTGGATCACCTGCTCAGTGCACCCAGCGCAGGCTGGCATCGGCGCCAGTATGGGCGTCGGCCTGCAAGAGCCGGCCACCGGCCGCGAGATTGTTAGCCAGCGCGCTCAAGGGAAGGCCGGTCTTCATGGCGAGCATCATGCCGTCGCCCTGCGCGCTGAGCGTCACCACCTGGCGGACCATCGGGTCCGCACGCAAGGTGGCGAGCAGATTGGCGTAATCCATGGCGGAATTGACGCCACTCACCCACAGCTTGCCGTCGATATTGCCCGAGCCGATCACGTTGAGCTGCTTGCCGAGACGATCGGCCAAGGCATTGCCTGCGTCGGTGAACAACGCCGCGCTGCTGGTGCCGGTGCCGCTCCAGCGCTGCTGCGGACCACCGGAAACCAGATTCCAGTCCGCGCTGTCACCATGCACCTGGCCCAGCAGCACCAGGCCGGTCTTGTACTGGCGCGCCAGATTGAAAATCTGCTCGGGATCGGCCGATGCCACAGTGGGCGACTCAGCGGTCTTGCCCGGGTCGGCCAGTACGGCGTTGTAGCCGCGCGACACCATGGCCTGGGCCAGCGGTGCCAGCACATCCTTGGTCAGCACACTGCCGTCCTCATCGCGCACCAGCAGCAATACCGGCGGTTTGCCCGTCGTGCCTGCTACGCCCATCTGGGCGATGGCGCGCTGGACCGCACCCTGGTCGAAAGTGACTTGCAGGCTCATGCCGGCACCAGCGGCGCCGCGCTGATACTGGTATTGCTGCACGATGCCCGGCGCGCCCTTAAGCACATCGGTGTAGCCCGGCTTGCTGCGCAGGTCCTGGCCGCCGGCGGTACGCGCCAGCACCTGGCTCAGCGCCACGCCGAAAGCCTCATCACGCTGGGCTTCGCTGGTGTCATTCACCGGCACTGTCACGGTATAGGGCGAAACCTGGCCCTGCGCATGGACCGTGGGGAGCAGAAGGGCCAGCAGAAGACCGACGATCAGCAGGCGTGAGAGGCGCATAAGCTCGGATGGCTCAAGGGAAAACGGTCTGAAGTCTGCCCAATCCGGCCCTCAGCGTCTATCATTACGCGTTTCTCCACGCCGGTTCCTGCCATGTCCGACGCTCTTACCTACCGCGCCGCCGGTGTCGATATCGACGCGGGCAATGCCGTGGTCGAACGCATCAAGCCCCTGGTCAAGCGCACCTTCCGTCCGGAAGTGATGGGCGGTCTGGGCGGTTTCGGCGGCCTGTTCGATCTGGCCGGCCGCTATAAGGAACCGGTGCTGGTTTCGGGCACCGACGGCGTGGGCACCAAGCTCAAGCTCGCGCAGCAGCTGGGGCGCCACGACACCATCGGCATCGACCTGGTCGGCATGTGCGTCAATGATGTGCTGGTGCAAGGCGCCGAGCCGCTGTTCTTCCTCGACTATTTCGCCACCGGCAAGCTCGACGTGGACACCACTGTCGCCGTGGTCGGTGGCATCGCCAAGGGCTGCGAACTGGCGGGCTGCGCGCTGATCGGCGGCGAGACGGCGGAAATGCCCGACATGTATCCGCCGGGCGAATATGACCTGGCCGGCTTCACCGTTGGCGCTGTCGAGAAATCGCAGCTGCTGAGTGGCGAGGCGATCAAGGCGGGTGACGTGATCCTCGGCGTGGCCTCCTCCGGCCCGCACTCCAACGGTTACTCGCTGATCCGCAAGATCGTGGATCGCGCCGGCCGTCCGCTGGACCTGGATCTGGGCGGCGTGACGCTGGCCGACGCGCTGATGGCGCCCACCACCATCTACGTGAAGTCGATGCTGGAACTGTTGAAGTCGGCACCCGTGCACGGCATGGCCCACATCACTGGCGGCGGTCTGAAGGAAAACATCATCCGCGTTGTGCCAGATGGGCTGGGCCTGGCTCTCGACGCCTCCGCCATCGTGCTGCCGCCGGTGTTTGAGTGGCTGATGCGCGAAGGCAATGTGGCGCGCGAAGAAATGTGGCGCACCTTCAATTGTGGCGTTGGCTTTACCGTGATCCTGTCGCGCGAAGCGGTGCCGGCGGCGTCCGCGCTGCTGGCGAAGCATGGCCTGGCAAGCTCGGTGATCGGCGAAGTGGTGCCGGCCCAGGGCGACGAGCGTGTGCATATCGGTTGAGGCGCACAAGCGTTTCGATCACCTGCCCGATTCCATCTTGCATGATCCCATCGCGTCATCCCGGCCCACCTCAACGGCATGTCGGGATGGCTGCATCGAAGACGACTGCTGCCTAGCATGCCCTCACCTTTTCGCATCGCCGTACTCGCTTCTGGACGCGGCAGTAACCTGCAAGCGCTGATCGCCGCACGCGATGCGGGCGAACTCCCGGTGGAGTTCGTCGCGGTCGGCAGCGACAAGGCCGGCGCTGGCGCACTCGACCTGGCGAAAACGGCGGGCATTCCCTCTTTCGTGCTGAACCCGCGCGACTTTGCCACGCGCCGCGATTACGACTTCGAGCTTTTTGCACGCCTCGATGCCATCGGCGCCGACCTGCTGGTACTCGCCGGCTTCATGCGCATTATCGATGGCGATGCACTGAAGCCATGGGTCGGGCGGATGATCAACATCCACCCTTCGCTGCTACCGAAGTACCGCGGCCTGCACACGCATCGTCGCGCGCTCGAAGCCGGCGATACCGAGCATGGCGCCAGCGTCCATTACGTGACTGCGGAACTGGATGGCGGGCCGGTGATCGCGCAGGCGCTGATCGACATCCACGCGGGCGATGATGAGCACAGCCTCGCGCAGCGCTTGCTCGCCAAAGAGCATCGCCTGCTTACGGCCGTAACCCGGCTTATCGCCGAAGGCCGCCTGGCCCTCGCTGCGCCAGACGGCGTCGAGCTGGATGGCGAGCGGCTGGCGACGCCGCTACGCCTTGCCGGCGACGCGTTGACCGGCTGATTTCACGCACCCAACGAGACGTTCTTCGCTCCTCAAAGCTGGGCACATCCATGTGTCCTCCCCACGTTCAGCCGAGCCGGGTAGACTCCGGCGCCATGGCTACCTTCACTCCCGCGCGCAAATTCATCGCCGGTCTCGCACTGGCCGTCTCGACCTCTGCGGCTATCGCCGCCACACCCTCGCCGTTCACGGCGACCTATCAGGTATTGCAAGGCGGCCAGGTGATTGGCGAGGCCGTGGTCAGCCTCAAGGCTGCCGGCAGCGGCCAATGGGAATACAGCAACCAGACGCATGGCACCTCCGGACTGGCTGCCGCGCTCGGCGCCAACTCCAGCGAGACCACCCGCTTTCGCTGGAACAACAATGCGCCGGAAACCATCGCCTACGATTCCCGCGTGAACGCCTTCAAAGTGAAGCAGCGGCGTACTGAAGTGAACTGGTCGACCAACCAGGTCTCGGTGGATGAGGGCAAAGGCGCGGATACCTACGCCGCAACACCCGGCCTGGTCGACCGGAACACAGCGCCTTACGCAATCGGCCTCGCGCTGCGCAGCGGCAAGCAGGCCATCACGCTACCGGTCGCTGTGAGGCGCAACGTAGAGAACCAGCAGTTCAAGGTAGCCGGCAGCGACGATGTACAAATTCCGGCGGGCCGCTTCAAGGCGCAACGCGTGGAGCGCAGCGATTCCGACAAGGCGTTCAACGCCTGGTATGTGCCGCAGAAGTACCCGGTGCCGGTGAAGCTTTCGCAGAGCGAGGGCGGCAATCTCACCTTGCAGTTGGTGAGCTACAAGCAACCCTAAAAACGATGAAGGGGCGTGGGAAACAAGTGGTGGCTGATCCCACCTGTTTCCCACGCCCCTTCACTGTTTTCTCTTACGACGGCAGGCGACGGATCTTCGCGCCCAGCACGCCCAGCTTCTCTTCAATGTTCTCGTAGCCGCGGTCGATGTGATACACGCGATCCACCGTGGTGTCGCCTTCCGCCACCAGGCCGGCCAAGACCAGGCACGCCGATGCGCGCAGGTCGGTCGCCATGATCGGGGCGCCACTCATCTTCGCCACGCCCTGGATGATGGCGGTGTTGCCTTCAAGACGGATATCCGCACCCAGGCGCTGCAGCTCATGCGCGTGCATGAAGCGGTTTTCGAACACTGTCTCGGTGATGATGCCCACGCCTTCGGCCACACAGTTCAGCGCAGTGAACTGCGCCTGCATGTCGGTGGGAAATGCCGGATACGGCGCGGTGGTGATGTTCACCGCCTTCGGCCGCCTGCCCTGCATGTCCAGCTCGATCCAGTCCGGACCGGTGGAGATATGCGCTCCCGCCTCTTCCAGTTTGGCCAGCACCGAGTCCAGCGTGTTGGCGCGCGCGTTGCGGGCGCGCACTTTACCGCCGGTCATCGCAGCGCCAACCAGGAAGGTGCCGGTCTCGATGCGATCCGGCAGCACTTCGTACTCGGCGCCGTGCAGACGCTCGACACCGTGGATGATCATCGTCGAGGTACCGGCGCCTTCGATCTGCGCGCCCATGGCGATCAGGCAGTTGGCCAGATCGACCACCTCGGGTTCCTGCGCGGCGTTCTCAATGATGCTGGTGCCCTTGGCCAGGGCCGCCGCCATCATGATGTTCTCGGTACCGGTGACGGTAACCATGTCCATCGCGATGCGCGCGCCCTTCAGGCGATTGGCCTTGGCCTTGATGTAGCCGTTCTCCACCGTGACCTCGGCACCCAGCGCCTGCAGGCCGCGGATGTGCTGGTCAACCGGACGCGAACCGATCGCGCAACCGCCCGGCAGCGAGACTTCTGCCTGGCCGAAGCGCGCCACCAGCGGGCCCAGTACCAGGATCGAGGCGCGCATGGTGCGCACCAGGTCGTAAGGCGCCACGCAATGTTCGATCGAGCGCGGATCGACGTGCATCTTCATGCGGTCGTCCAGCACCAGCTGCACGCCCATCTGGCCGAGCAGCTCAATGAAGGTGGTGACGTCGTGCAGGTGCGGCACGTTGCTGATCGCCACCGGCTCATCGGCCAGCAGGCAGGAAGCGAGAATCGGCAGCACAGCGTTCTTGGCGCCGGAAATACCGACCTCGCCGTGGAGCGGCTCGCCGCCGCTGATCAGGATCTTGGCCATGGTTGTCCTTGCAAAAAGTGAGATGAGGGCCGGGTCGCTGCCATCAACGGCGCGCCGCGACTTCCTCGGGGGTAAGGGTCTTGAGCGCCAGCGCGTGGATCGCGCCGCCCATCAGATCACCCAGGGTGGCGTACACCAGACGGTGGCGGGCCAGCGGCAACTTGCCAGCGAACTGGGTTGCTACGACTTCCGCCTCGAAATGCACACCGTCGTCGCCGCTGACTTGCGCCCGCGCACCCGGCAGGCCGTTTTCGATCATTGCCTGGATGGTGGCAGCGTCCATTTTTGAGTTTCCACTTGCGACTGGGCGGCGACGCCGTGAACGGACTCCCTGCGGGATCCAATGGCGCCGACCGTGACGGTAAAATGCGAATATGCCATGTTAATGGAAATCTCCTGTCGCAGAAACGACACAGCCCGGCTCCGGCCGTTGGCACCAGCCTTGGGAATCAACCCAAGACATTGAGCAAAAAGATAAAATGAGGCCGGGCGAGGCAACGATGCCCAGGACAGCCCGGCCCGATCACTCCCGAGGACGCATGAACGCCCACGTCGCCCACCCCACCAAACCCGCTGCGCTCGACGCCGAGGCCATCGTACGCAGCGCCCGCACGGTGATCGCCACCGAAGCGGCCGCCATCCGCGCACTGGAACCGCGTATCGGACCGGAGTTCGTCGAGGCCTGCCGCCTGATCCTTGGCTGTGCCGGCCGCGTGGTGGTAATCGGCATGGGCAAATCCGGGCATGTGGCACGCAAGATCGCCGCCACCCTCGCATCCACCGGCACGCCGGCGTTCTTCGTGCACCCGGGTGAAGCCAGCCATGGCGACCTGGGCATGATCCTGCCGCAGGATGTGGTGCTTGCCCTGTCCAACTCCGGCGAAACCGACGAGGTGCTGTTCATCCTGCCGGTGATCAAGCGCCAGGGCATCCCGCTGATCGCGATTACCGGCAACGAGCGTTCCTCGTTGGCCGACCAGGCCGACCTGCACCTGGATGCCAGCATCTCCGCCGAGGCGTGCCCGTTGGGCCTGGCTCCGACGGCGAGCACCACGGCGGCCCTGGTGATGGGCGACGCGCTCGCCATCGCCCTGCTGGAAGCGCGCGGCTTCACCTCCGAGGATTTCGCCCGCTCGCATCCTGCCGGCAGCCTCGGCCGTCGCCTGCTGCTGCACATCAGCGATGTCATGCATACCGGCGATGGCATTCCGGCGGTGGCTCCGGATGCCAGCCTGACCGAGGCGTTGATGGAGATGACCCGCAAGCATCTAGGCATGACCGCAGTGATCGACGCCAACCGCCACCTGCTCGGCGTGTTCACCGACGGTGACCTGCGCCGCGCCCTGGACGATGATGGTGTGGACCTGCGCGGCGCCACCGTGGCCGAACTGATGACCCGCGGCCCCAAGACCATCGGTGCCGACAAACTGGCCATCGAGGCCGCGCAGATGATGGAGAAGCATCAGATCCATGCCCTGCTGGTGGTGGACGAGCAGCAGCGCGTGGTTGGCGCTCTGAACATTCACGATCTGCTCCGTGCCCGCGTGGTCTGATGGCGCGTCATCCAGCGAAGCTACGGGAACAAGGCCGTCACCGATAAGGCCAAGGTCAGCCTTCTCCGGTCTCATCCGTTTCCCAAGCTTCCAGCTATCTCCCCTTCCCTATCCAGATTGCCCCTGTGCCGCCCTCCAGCTACCTCGCCGATCTCCCCGCCGACCTGCTCGCCCGCGCCGCGAAAATCCGCCTGGCGGTATTCGACGTGGACGGCACTCTCACTGACGGCCGCTTGTGGTACGCCGAGGACGGGCACGAGACCAAGGTGTTCCACGTCCATGACGGCCTGGGCCTGAAGCGTTTGCAGGCCAACGGCATCCAGGTAGCCATCATCACTGCACGCATCAGCCACCCGGTCGCGCTGCGCGCGGAGGAGCTGGATATCGCACACGTCTATCAGGGTCAGAGCGACAAGCGTGGCTGCCTTCAACAACTACTGGAAGCGCTGAACCTGACTCCCGAACAGGCCGCGTTCGTCGGCGACGACCTGCCCGACCTGCCGCCAATGCACATTGCCGGTCTCGCCGTGGCCGTCGCCAACGCGCACCCCTGGGTGGCCGAGCAGGCGCACTGGCAGACCCGCAAAAGCGGCGGCATGGGTGCGGCGCGCGAAGTGTGCGACCTGCTACTGCTGGCCCAAGGCAAGCTCGACGCCGAACGGGAGCGTTGGCAGTGAGCATCCGCGAGTACTTGCGCGATCGCCGCCTGACCACGGCGATCGTCCTGGTCGGCCTGGCCGCCGGCGTCAGCCAGTTGCTGCTGTGGTGGATCGCTCCCGCGGCCAAGACCAACGATTTTGTCGGTCCGCCGCGCTCCGGCTACACCCTCACCCAGTTCAAGGGATACGTCTACGGCGAGGACGGGCTGCCAAGCTTCCGTGTCACCGGTCCGCGCCTGGACCGGCGCGAGGGTGACGAATCGCTTTATATCGACGCCCCTAGGTTCGAGATGCCTTCCAATACGCCGGGCATACCGCCGTGGCTGGGCGAGTCGGAGTACGGCTGGGTCGACAAGAGCGGTACCTTGCTCAAGCTGCAGGGTCCGGTCTATATGCACCGCGCGGCGTTTGAAGACACCCCCCAGGCCGAGCTGCACACCTCCGAGGTGACCGCCTGGCCGAAGGAAAACCGCATGGAAACTGCGGAGGCAGCGCAGATGAACCAAGGCGCCACTACAATGCGAGGGATCGGCATGCGTGCCAACCTCAACGACAATCATCTGGAGCTGCTCAATGACAGCCACGGCTCGTTCCCGCCGCGCAAACGGAAGTCGTAAGACTGCGATCGGCCTGCTTTCGCTGGCTGCGCTTTGCTTGCTGCCAGCCATCGCCTTCGCCAAGAAGGACGATCGCACCAAGCCGATGGATTTCACGTCCAAGACGACCAACGCCTATAACGCACCCAACACGATCACCACCCTGAGCGGCAACGTGAAGCTCACTCAGGGCACACTGCTGATCACCGGCGGTGAAGCCAAGGTGCATCTAGACGCCGATACGCAGATTGCCCGCGTGGTCGTCACCGGCAACCCGGCGCATATCCAGCAGCTGGACGAGAACAACAACTTGATGCAGGGCGACGCCGCCACGTTGGATTACGACAACATCAATGGCATCGCGGTGCTCACCGGCAACGCCAAGGTTGTCCAGCAGGGCCGCGGCGAATTCCACGGCGACAAGCTCACCTACAACACCGACACCAGCCTGATCACCGGCGAAGCCGGCGGCGACGGCCTGGTGCACGGCACGTTCCTGCCGAAGCCGAAGCCTGCTGCCGCCGCTCCCAAACCCGCCGCTGCGCCGGCCGAGGGCAAGTAATCGATGCTGTCTGCCGAGGGTCTGCAAAAACGCTTCCGCACGCGCCAGGTTGTGCGCGATTTCGCCTTCTCGATTCGTGAAGGCGAAGTGGTCGGCCTGCTCGGCCCCAACGGTGCCGGCAAAACCACCTGTTTCTACATGGTGGTGGGCCTGATCGAAGCCGATGCCGGCACGATCAAGCTCGACAAATACGACATCACCGGGTTGCCGATGCATGCCCGCGCCAAGCTGGGCATTGGCTATCTGCCGCAGGAGCCTTCGGTGTTCCGTCGCCTCAGCGTGGCCGACAACATCATGGCCGTGCTGGAATTGCGCGAGAACCTCGACGCCAAGCAGCGCGCTACCGAACTGGAAAGCCTGCTCGACGAACTGAAGATCTCGCACATCGCCGATCAGAAAGGCATCAGCCTTTCAGGCGGCGAGCGCCGCCGCGTGGAAATCGCCCGCGCACTAGCTGCGGAACCGCGCTACATGCTGCTGGACGAACCGTTCGCTGGCGTCGACCCGATTTCGGTGGGCGAAATCCAGCGCATCGTGCGCCACCTGAAAGAGCGCGGCATCGGCGTGCTGATCACCGATCACAACGTACGTGAGACGCTCGGCATCTGCGACCGCGCCTACATCCTCAACGACGGTGAAGTGCTGTCGCGCGGTACACCTGCGCATATTCTCGCGGACGAGAAAGTGCGCGAGGTCTACCTGGGCCGCGAGTTCAGGCTGTAACCGCAAGTCAGGCAAGGGTGTGCGGCAGGTGGCCGACCACCCGCGCAGGCGGCTTGACGCCGTGGAGCGACAGTCTTTCGCCGCCTTACTTTTCTACTCCGTCACATTCGGCCATCCGGCCTACGCGCCTAAACGCTCGGACCTATGGCCGCCCTCCCGGCTAGGGGTTAGGATGAAGCCGAGTTCCTCCTAACCGGCTGGCATGAAACCCGGACTGCAGTTTCGCCTCAATCAACAGCTCACCCTGACGCCACAGTTGCAGCAGGCCATTCGCCTCTTGCAGTTGTCGCAGCTGGAGCTGGAGGCTGAATTGCGGCAGATCGCCGAGAGCAACCCGTTGCTCGAGTTCTCTGAAGACAGCGCCGCCGAGACCGACGGCGACAGCAGCGAGTTCGAAGCACCCGCCGAAACCTCTACCAGCAGCGATGTGGATGTCGACGAAGCGGCCGACTGGAGCGAATCCACCGGCCCCGCAGAAGAACCCATCGACTTCTCTGGCGGCAATGGCGCCGGCGGCAGCCGCACCAATGGCTCCGGAGACGACGACAACTTCGAACCACAGAACGCCGCACCCGAAACGCTGCAGGAACATCTGCTGTGGCAGCTCAACCTGACGCACCTGAGCCTGCGCGAGCGCACCATCGCCGCGATCCTGATCGATTCACTGAACGCGGACGGCTATCTCACCGAAGGTCTGGATGCCGTCACCGCCGCCGTGCCCACCGACCTCAAGGCCAGTATGGAGGAAGTGGATGCAGTGCGCCGCCTGCTGCAGCGCTTCGATCCCACCGGCGTCGCCAGCCTGGACCTGCGCGATTGCCTGCGCGTACAGCTGGAACAGTTCGATCCCGAGCTACCACAGCGTGAACTGGCGCTGCGCATTGTCGACGGCGAGCTTGAGCTGTTGGCGCGCAATGACATCGCGCGCCTCGCACGCCGCCTGCGGGCTACCGAAGACGAGACTCACGCTGCCGCCGTACTGATCCGCAGCCTGGATCCGCGCCCCGGCGCCGCGCTGGACGTGACTCCGGTGGAATACGTCGCGCCGGACGTTTACGCGCGCAAGGACGGCGGCCGCTGGCGTGTCAGCCTCAATCCCGATTGCCAGCCGCGCCTGGGCCTCAATCAGCACTACTGCAACCTGATCGCACAGGCCCGCGGCGACGACGCCAGTTGGATGCGCGGCCAGCTGCAGGAAGCGCGCTGGCTGATCAAGAGCCTGGAATCGCGCGCCGAAACCTTGCTCAAGGTGGCCGATGCCATAGTGCGCCGCCAGAGCGCCTTCCTCGACTACGGTCCCGAAGCCATGCACCCGCTGGTGCTGCGCGAGGTCGCCGAGGAAGTGGGCATGCACGAATCCACCATTTCCCGCGTGACCACGCGCAAGTACATCCATACGCCGCGCGGCACCTTCGAACTGAAGCACTTCTTTTCCAGCGGTGTATCCACTGAAGATGGCGGCAGTGCTTCGGCCACGGCCATCCAGGCCATGCTGCGCAAGCTCGTCGACGCGGAAGATTCGCGCAAACCGCTCTCCGACCAAGCCATCGCCGAGGAACTGCACCGCAAGGGCATCCAGGTGGCCCGTCGTACCGTCGCCAAATATCGGGAGGCATTGAGAATTCCGAGTTCCAGCGAACGTCAGCGCGCCGGCTGATTTAGCTCAGCCCGCTGTGCGGATTTCACCGATCTCGGGAACTTGGCGGGATGGAAAGCGTCCCCATACCAAGAGATGACAGTGGTGTGCCGATGCTATGACAACGTGAACCCTCACGTGACTGGCACATCGACCCACGCCGCCAGCGGCGGCAGTACCAGAGGAGGCGCAACATGCAAGTCCAGCTCAGCGGCCAGCAGATCGAGATCACCCCCGCCCTTCGCGAGCGAGTGAACAGCCAGATCGATCGCCTTACCCGCCTCGACGAAAAAGCCATCAGCCTCAGTGTCGTGCTCTCGGTCGACAAGCTTCAACAACGAGCGGAAGGTACGCTCAATGTCACCGGCACCACGCTGCACGCCGAAGCACTTACGTCGGATCTGTACGCCTCCATTGAAATGCTGTTCGATAAGCTGGTGACCCAACTGCGCAAACATCGCGACAAAATCTGTGACAAGCATCAGCGTGAAGTCCGCCAGGAGCGGCAATACGGCTGATGCTTTCCGGCCCGCCCCGATCCGGGGCGGGCCCAGTCAGACGATTCCCCCGAAGCGTCCGCCCCACCCGCCGGGGCACACCCCCTCCCGAACTGGCACAATGTCCCCTGCCGCCGCCGCTCGCCCTACCCGGCCAACCTGCGGCGCAAAGGACAAGGCTTGGATCGGCTCACCGCAAGACAACTCTACGATGGTGTTCACGAGCGCATGGCGTTGCGCTGGGTCTCCGGCATGCGCGGCGAGTCGCGCGTGCTCGAACGCGGCGTCACCACTTCGCGCCGCCCTTCGCTGATCGGCTACCTCAACGTCATCTATCCGAACAAGATCCAGATCATCGGCACCGAGGAGCTGAACTTCCTCGACGGCCTGGATTCGCGCCAGCGCTGGGAGGCGATCAACAAGATTGCCGCTTATCAGCCGGTGGCGATGATCGTCACCAAGGATCAGACCATCCCGGCCGACCTGCGGGAAGTTGCCGAAGAAACCAATACGCCGCTGTGGATCAGCTCCAAGCGCGGCCACGAACTGCTGACCTGGATGCAATATCACCTGGCGCGCATGCTGGCCCCCAAGGTCACCTTGCACGGCGTATTTCTGGAAGTGTTTTCCATCGGCGTGCTGATTACTGGCGAATCCGGCTCAGGCAAAAGCGAGCTAGCCCTGGAACTGATCAGCCGCGGCCACCGTCTGGTGGCCGACGACGCTACCGAATTCACGCTGATCGCTCCGGACGTGATCGACGGCAACTGCCCCGAACTGCTACAGGATCTGCTGGAAGTGCGCGGCCTGGGTGTGCTCAATGTGCGTGAAATGTTCGGCCATACCGCGGTGAAACCATCCAAGTACCTGCGCCTGGTGATCCACCTCAAGCCGATGCGCGACGGCGAAGACACCGATGGCCTCACCCGCCTCACCGGCGACGTCGGCCACCGCGAAATCTTCGAGGTGCAGGTGCCAATGATCACCATTCCCGTTGCACCCGGCCGCAACCTTGCGGTACTGGTGGAAGCCGCGGTGCGCAACCATATGTTGAAGAGCAAGGGCATCGACCCTGCGCAGACGTTCATCGACCGCCAGGCGCACCAGATGCGCCGGCTGCCGCCGTGGTGACCTCATGAATCAACCCGTTCCGCCTACCGAAATCCACCAACCCGACGCCATCCATCTGGTCGTGTTGACCGGCATGTCCGGCGGCGGCAAGACCGTGGCCTTGCGCGCGCTGGAAGACCTGGAGTTCTACTGCGTCGACAACTTGCCCACCGCACTGCTGCCGGAACTGGTTGCTGCGGTCAGTCACGGCAGCGCTCCCGGCAAGCGACGCAACATCGCGGTGGGCGTTGACGTGCGCAACCGCGGCGAAGATTTCCTGCGCATGCCGACGGTACTGTCCGAACTGGCAGCCGTGGGCGTGCAGGTGCACCTGATCTTCCTCGACTGCCGCGACGAAGTGCTGATCAAGCGCTACTCGGAAACGCGCCGCCGCCATCCGCTCTCCGCGCTCGGCCTGTCGCTGGCCGACGCGATCATGGAAGAACGCAAGCTGCTGCGCCCGCTGATCGCCATCGCCGAGAAAGTGATCGACTCCAGTGAGCTCAACGTGCATCAGTTGCGCCGTCTGGTAGCCACGGATTACGCGGAGGCCACCGAGGGCCTGACCCTGATGTTCCAGTCCTTCGCGTTCCGCCGCGGCCTGCCGCTGGACGCGGATTTTGTGTTCGATGCGCGCTGCCTGCCGAACCCGCATTGGGAGCCGCGCCTGCGCCCGCTGTCCGGCAAAGATGGTCCGGTGCGCGAGTACCTCGAGTCGCAGCCGCTAGTGGAAGAGTATTTCAACGACACCGTGCGCTGGCTGGACGCCTGGCTGCCGCGCTTCGAAGCCGACGATCGCAGCTACGTGACCATCGCCATCGGCTGCACCGGCGGCCGGCATCGCTCCGTTTATCTGGTGGAGCGGCTAGCCGCTCACTACCGCGCCCGTCACGAAGGGGCGCTTACATTTCATCGCGAACTCGAGTGATTCCGATGCAAGCGTTCCCGTCACATCCGCGAGGCACCCGGCCATGAGCGTTGGCGTGTTATTGATGACCCACGAAGCCGTTGGCCAGGCGCTGATTTCAGCCGCCCACCACGTGCTGCCGAAGCTGCCGCTGACGGTGGAAGCGGTGGAAGTGCCGCCCTCCGCCGACCCGGACGTGATGCGCACACTCACCGCCAAGCACGCGCGCGAGCTTGACCACGGCGACGGCGTGCTGGTGCTGGCTGACCTGTACGGCGCCACCCCCTGCAATATCGGCCTGTCGCTCAGCGCGCTGGGCGTTCGCCTGCGCTGCGTGTCGGGACTCAATCTCCCGATGCTGCTGCGCGTACTTAACTATGCGGAAAAACCGCTCGACGAACTGGCGGAAGTTGCCGCCAGCGGCGGCCGCGGAGGAATTTTCATCGATCATGCTTGAAAAAGAGATTGTCGTATCCAACAAGCTGGGCCTGCATGCCCGCGCATCGGCCAAACTGGTGCAGCTCGTGCAGGGTTTCAAATCCACCGTGTGGCTGGTCAGCAAGGGGCGCGAGGTCAACGCCCAGAGCATCATGGGCGTCATGATGCTGGCCGCCGGCATCGGCACTCCGCTGACGGTGCGCGCCGAAGGACCGGATGAGGACACAGCCCTGAGTGCAGTGGTCGCCTTGTTCGATCGCAAATTCGACGAAGGAGCTTAAGGACCCTCTGGTCTATGCCACGCAGGCGTCACCGTTGCTGTTTGCGCGCAGATCGCCGCTGTGCTGCCGACAGCAGACTGGATGTCTGTCGAGGTAGCGCGGCGGTGAGCTGCGCGCAAACAGCAACGGCCCAAACTTATGTTTTTAAATGACAGGGTGATATCCAGAAAGCGCGCTGCCGCTGCCGCGCGGCTCGACCTGACAGCCAGTCAGGCGCTTCGCCACGCGGCAGCGGCAGCGCGCTTTCTGGATATCATGTCGCCTACGTGGCATAGACCAGAGGGTCCTTAGGTGGGGAAAGCATTCGCCAGTCCATCGCCGCAGCTAAATGTGACGTCCGGCGCAAATCGCCGTGCGACGTCCGGCATCACCGTTGCCATCGCGACTGAGCAGCCCCACTTCCACCGCTCTCTTCACACCGTGCCACGCCACGGAGGGCGTACATGAGACACGTTCTTTCCGGCACCAATGCTTCCCGCGGCATGGCCCTGGGCCGTGCGCGTCTGGTGCAGCCCAGCCGCTACCTGGTCGACACGCGCCCCCTGGCCGAAGAAGAGGTCGAGGTCGAACTGGAGCGTCTGCATCGCGCGCTCGACACCGCACGACAAGAGCTGCGCGAATTGCGCGGCAAGCTGCACGGCGCACTGGCCCGTGAAGTAAACGAGTTCATCGACGCGCACAGCCTGCTGCTGGACGATCCGGAACTACTGCGTGGCCTCGACGATCTGGTACGCATCGGCCACTACCGCCCCGGCGCCGCGCTGAAGAAACAGCGCGATCGGCTGGCCGCCGTGTTCGAGGCGATGGACGACCCTTACCTGCGCAGCCGCAAGGAAGACGTCGACCAGGTCATCAGTCGCGTCATCTCCGCCTTGCAACGGCAGACCAGCCGCGAAGAACGCAAACTGGCCGCACGCGTGGGCGAGATCCTTATCGCGGACACCATCGCGCCAGCAGATATGGCGCACCTCGCCGGCAACGGCCTGCTTGGCGTGGTCGCCAGTTCCGGCAGTGCGTATTCGCACAGCGCGATCCTTGCGCGCAGCCTGGACCTGCCGATGCTGGTGGGCGCGCGCGATGCGCTATCGACCATTCATGACGACGACCTGATCCTGCTCGATGCCGAGCGCGGTGAAGCGGTGGTGCATCCCACCGCGCAGGACCTGGCCCGTTATCGCGCCTGGCAGCGCGAGGCTCAGCTGGAAGGCAGGCGTCTCGCGGCACTCGCCAACGCACCGACGCGCACCCGCGACGGCACCGACATCCGCCTGCTGGCGAATGCCGAAACGCCTACCGATATCGCCATGGCACGCACCCGTGGTGCTGATGGCGTGGGCCTGTATCGCACCGAATTCCTGTTCCTACGCCACAAGGATCTGCCGTCGGAAGACGAGCAGTTCATCGCCTACCGCGATCTGGTGCTGGGCATGGGCGGCCTACCCGTCACTATCCGCACGCTGGATCTTGGCGCGGACAAAGCCGACGCCGCCGGCCTCGCGCTGCGCGGCGAAGAAAATCCCGCACTCGGCGTGCGCGGCGTGCGCCTGTCACTGCGCTACCCCGCCGTCTTCACCACGCAGATCCGCGCCATCCTGCGCGCCGCCTGCTACGGCCCGGTGCGTGTGCTGGTACCGATGGTGACCCAGCCGGACGAACTGATCGCTGTGCGCACGCTGTTCAAGCTGGCGCGCCAGGATCTCAAACGCGAGAACGTCGACCTGCCGGAGAAACTCCCGCTGGGCGCGATGATCGAAGTGCCGGCCGCCGCCATCAACGTGCGCTCATTGCTTGACCACGCCGACTTCCTCGCCATCGGCACCAACGATCTCGCGCAGTACGTGCTCGCGGCTGACCGCGGCAACGACGCGCTCGACAACATTTACAACCCTTTGCAGCCGGCCCTGCTGCGCCTGATCTCGTACGTCATTTCCGCCGGACGCCGTGCGAAGAAGCCGGTGAGTCTGTGCGGTGAGATCGGTGGCGATATCCGCTTCACCGCCCTGTTGCTGGCCTTGGGCCTGTGCGAATTCAGCATGCACTCCAGCCAGCTGCTGCATGTACGTGACCGCATTGCGGCGCTCGACTATCTCGAGCTACGCAAGCTGGCGCCCGCCATTCTGCGCACACGCACGCATGAGGAAGCAGAGCTGTTGTTGTCGCAGATCAGTTGCTAAGCGTTTCACCCGTTACGGTGCACAAGCCCGGTCATGCCACTCGCGGCGCTCGCGGTATTGCTGCTCCTTGAGCGGGTTGTACAGACCGATCCACGACAGATACTTACGCGCCACCTCGGCGCCAAGCGTTTCGTCCTGAGCCCGGCTATAACTGCGCGCGAATCGCGTGCCACGGCAGGGCTGGCCCTGAAAATGGCGCATGTCGGCGATGCCGGTATCGCGTGTTTGCGCAGACTTCGCTGGCAGGTGGATCGAACCATCCACATTGCGTAGCTGAAGCGCAGGACTCGCACTCCCTTCACTTTGATTTGCCGTGACACCACTGGGTGCCGAGGTAGCAACCTTCGCTGTCGATGGCGTAGTCGAACGAATCCCAATGCGAGCTGGCGCAGGCATGACGATCGCCGGTGGCGCCTGCACCAGCGGATTCGCCGCCAGCATGCGGACCCGCAAACGGTCTTCGCCATTCAAGGCACGCGGTGAGGCAACAAGACCACCCTGCCCCGGACGTAGCATCACCAGCAACAGCGCGGCATGCAGTCCCAGCGCCACCGCCCACGCGGCGACAATCCGTCGCCGAAAGCGCTGACTAGCCGGGCCTCCCTGCACCTTCGCCATCACCGGCCATCCCCATTGCGGCGGAATCCTGTGGACCGTGGCGCAAGAAAAAGATTCCGGGGCTCAGTCGCCTCGGGCGTCGGCGAGGAAGGCGTCAAGCAAGGCACCTCGATATTTTTCCCGATGCATCAGCAGGAACAACTTGCGCCGCAAGTCGAGAAAGGGCGTCTTCAATGCCTTCAGGCGATCCGCTGCCAATGCGTCGATCACCGCCACCTCAGGCAAGCATGCGATACCGAGACCCGCAACCACCGCCTGCTTGATCGCCTCGATCTGATCGAGCTCCAGCGCCATCTCGCCCGGCGGCAGTTGCGCCAGCACGCGCTCGCTGGTCGTACGGGTCGCCGAACCCGGCTCGCGCAATACCCAGCGCGCACCGGCGAAATCCTCCGGCTGCAAGCGGCGCTTACGCGCCAGTGGATGATCGGGCGGCGCACAAACCACCAAGGCGTCATCACGCCAGGGTTCCATCGCCAGCGCCGGATGTGCCACCGGGCCTTCCACACAACCCACATCCAGTTCGTGCGCCAGCAACGCGGTGGCAATGGCATCCGTATTGGCGACGCGCAACCGGATCGCCACCTGTGGATGCGCCCGCACAAAACGCCCAAGCAACTCACCCACGCGATAGTTGCCCACGGTATTGCTCGCACCGATACGCAACTCGCCGGCAAGAGATGCCGCACCGCCACGCCCGAGGCGACCGAATTCGGCGTACCGCTCCAGCAACTCCTGGGCGAGCGGCAGCAATTCGCGGCCGCGCGCATTCAGGCGTAACCGCCCTCGTTCGCGCGCAAACACGGGCGCTTCCAGCTGTCGCTCCATCTCGGCCAGCGCCATGCTGGCGGCGGGCTGGGTCAGGTGCAGCGCTTCCGCTGCCGCACGCACGCTACCCAGGCGTGCCACTTGCACGAACACTTCAAGCTGACGCGGGCTGATATTTATCATCAGTCAATCTTATACATCGAATCAGATATTTAAAATTTTATTTATGGATGGCCGCCGGGACAATGACCGGAGATTTAAGGAGTCCATCCATGAGCGCCACCACCCTTTCCACCCCTGCCGGCCCAACCTTCGGCCAGCGCCTTCCCGGCCTACTGCTGGCCACGGGCATCGCCTTGCTAGCGCTCGGCCTCGGCAGGGCGGCTCCCTTGATAGGTGGGCCGGTGTTCGGCATCGTGCTCGGCATCCTGGTACGCAACGTCATGGCACCGGGCGGGCAATTCACGCCGGGCATCCAGTTCGCCGGCAAGCAGGTGCTGCAGTGGTCGATCATCGCGCTCGGCTTTGGCCTGAGCCTCGACCAAGTAGCCAAGACCGGCCTGGAATCGTTGTCGGTGACCCTGGTGACCATGACCGTAGCCTTCCTGGCCGCCTGGGGCCTGGGCCGCGCACTGAAGGTGCATGACAAGCTGAAGATCCTGATCGGGGTGGGCACCGCCATTTGCGGCGGCTCGGCCATCGCGGCGGTCACCCCGATCGTCAAGCCCGACGAACACGACACCGCGTTCGCCATCTCCACCATTTTCCTGTTCAACCTGGTCGCGGTGCTGCTGTTTCCCTTGCTGGGCCACTTGCTGCATCTGTCCGACCTCGGTTTCGGCCTATGGGCCGGCACGGCGATCAACGACACCTCGTCGGTGGTGGCCGCGGGCTACAGCTTCAGCAAGGAAGCCGGCGACTACGCCACCATCGTCAAGCTCACACGCGCCACGCTGATCATCCCGGTCTGTCTGGCGCTGGCCTTCGCCGTGGCATGGAAAGAAAAGAAGCAGGGCGCCAGCGATTTCAGCCTGCGCAAAATCTTCCCCTGGTTCATTCTGTGGTTCCTGGTCGCCTCTGGCGTGCGTACGGCAGGCCTGATACCGGCAGCGATCCAGCCGATGATTCACATGGCGGCGGAATTCATGATCATCGTGGCACTCACCGCCATCGGCCTCTCGGCCAACCTGCGCAAGATGGCCGCGACCGGCGCACGTCCGATCCTGCTGGGGCTAGGCGTATGGATAGCGGTATCGGTGAGCAGCCTGCTGGTGCAGCTAGTGATTGGACAGCTCTGAAATGCAGAAAATGAGAAACCGGAAAGGCGCACGTGATGCGCCTTTCCTTTTTTCTGGTCCCGCTGCTTAGCGCCCCTGCTCCGCCAGCGTCAGCGCCACCTTGTCACGCAGGTAAACCGGCAGCGCCAGCTCCGGCGCTTGTGCATGGCCCGCCTTGAACTCACGCACCGCCAGCTCGGCCACATGTTCAGCCTGCGGGAAACACGCGCCGTCGGAAGTAAGCAGCGCACCGGTCAGTCGCGCTCCCAGAACGGCGCCATAGGTGGCCCAGCCGGTACCAACTACATGCCATGCCGCTGCTTTCGGCAACACTAGTGATTCGGCGGTACAGACGCGTTCCTCGTCCAGCGCCACTAGCCCGCCGTTGTCATCGCGGCGATAGCTCGCCGCATAGATCTCGCCCATGCGTGCATCGATCACCGCGAGAATGACGGCCTCGTCCTCCGGCGCCTCCAGCGCCAGCGCAGCGAGCGAAGACACCGTAACCACCGGCCGATCCAGCGCCAGCGCCATGCCCTGCGCCAGCGAGATGCCCAGCCGCACACCGGTAAACGCACCCGGCCCGCGCCCGACCGCAATCGCATCAAGTGCATGGCGTCCCAGACCAGCTTCGGCGAGCAACGCGTCGGCCATGGGCAGCACCAGCTCGGCATGACGGCGCGGGGCGATTTCACTGCGGACAATCACTTCGTCGCCATGGACCAGGGCGACGGAGCAGGCTTCGGTAGAGGTTTCGATGGCGAGCAGATTCATGATCGCTCCATGGTAGCGGCTTCGCCGCGCGGTGGCTCAGTCGCAGCCGACCATCCATACCAGTCGATGCGACGGGTGAGATACATCAGCAAGGCCACGGTGATCAGCAATACACCCGCGCCCATCAACAGCGCGTATTGTTCGGCGGCGATCAAGCCATAGAGCAAGGCATATACCAGCGCCAGCACGCCACCGAGCAACAGACCGGCCCGGCGCGCATGCAGCACGGCAGCGGCATACCCACCCACGATCAGCACCACGGCCGCCGCAGCCAGGGCGTACGCCGGACCGAAGCCGATCTGCTCCGACAAGGCCAGCAACACCACATAGAACGTCGCCAGCGCGGCGCCCACCAGCAGGTATTGCACCGGATGCACGCGCAGGCGCTTGAGTACCTCGAACAGAAAGAACGCCACAAAGGTCATAGCGATAAACAGCAAGCCATATTTACCCGCGCGCTCGTTGCGCTGATAAACATCCACCGGCTGATACAGCTGCACACCGAACGCGGAAGCCCCAAGCAAGGCTTCGATGCGCCTATCCCCGTTGACCCAATGCTGGCCATAACTGCGATTGAGATCGAGCATGCGCCAGTGCGCGCTGAAGCCGTCCGCATCCAGCTTGCGCTCGCCCGGCAAGGCGGCACCGATAAAACTGGGATCACTCCATGGCGCACTGATTTCCACCGACGTCGCACGCGCCAGCGGCAGCACCTGCAAGGACTCGGTGCCGGCCACCTTCAGGCTGACCTCGAAGGTGATGGACTCTCCGCCCAGCGCCTTCAGATCGATGGGTACAGCAACGCTCGCCAGATCGCCGATGCGATCGGTCGATGAAACGAAACGCGCAGGACGGCCATTGATCTTCAGCGCCGTCACCTCCTGCAGCCCGCGCAGATCGCTGAGCAGCAAACGCAGTTCTGCTTTGTCGGCCAGCCACTCGGCACTGCTCGAACGCTGGTAGCCGGCCAGGTCTTCCGGCAGGAAACGCCCGCTCAACTGCACGGTCGACGTAAACACCGGCGCACCGTAGATGCCGTAGCGGCGCATCTGCACATGCATCGCCGCCGATACCTGCACCTCGTCCGCCAGCACAGTTTCCGAGGCCAGCCGTACCCTTGGCTTTTCCTTCTCGTCGGCAGCGATCAGTTCGCGCGTCGGTACCGCAAGCACCAGGCCACCGATCACCTGACGCCCGCCCCAGCCCTGCGCAATCTGCGCAATCGCGGTCTCGCGCATGCCCTGACGTTCCTGCACCAGCCAGCGCACCTGCATCAGGGGGATCAGCATCAGCAAGGCCAGCAGGCCTATGCCCAGTACTTTTCCGGTCGGGCTCTGCATCCATTTGCCCATTTCAGTCGGCTCCATAGTCGTGGGAGCCTGCATGGCAACACGCCAGGCGGGAAATGACCGGGCGGACTGAGCCCATTTACAGGCGAAGGAAGGGCGCCAACCGGCCCGGTTCAAAAGCCCGTGTCATATCTCCGCGCCGCCTTCACATCCCCCGCTCCCGGCCCGGTGAAAAATTTCTGCGGACGCCTGTCGATTCCTGGCCGCACCGTTCGTCACCTAAGCAAGAGACCCACCCGATCCGGTGGCTGGGCTCCCCATTCCACCTTCAGGAGATACGACCATGCGATTCATGCTGATAATCAAGGCCACCGCAGAATCCGAAGCCGGTGTGATGCCGAGCGAGCAGCTGCTGGCCGAGATGGGCAAGTACAACGAAGAGCTGGTCAAGGCCGGTGTGCTGCTGGCCGGCGAAGGCCTCCACCCCAGCTCCAAAGGCGCGCGGGTCCATTTTTCCAGCAAGAAACGCACCGTGATCGACGGCCCCTTCACCGAGACCAAGGAGTTGATCGCCGGTTTCTGGCTGATCCAGGTGAAGTCGCTGGAGGAAGCCATCGAATGGGTCAAGCGCTGCCCCTGCCCGTTCGAAGGCGAATCGGACATCGAGATCCGTCGCGTTTTCGAAGCCGAGGACTTCGGCGCCGAATTCACTCCCGAGCTGCGCGAACAGGAGGAGCGCCTGCGCGCTGAAATAGCCGCCCGCACCAATCATTGATTCAGCCCCACCCCCTAAGGAGAGACCTATGTTGGCCCAGCCCTACCTCAACTTCGACGGCCGCTGTCAGGAAGCCATCGACTTCTATCAGAAAACCCTCGGCGCCGAAGTCACCATGCTCATGCGCTTCAAGGACAATCCGGAGCCACTGTCCGCGGATTGCCCGCATGACCCGGCCGCCGCCGCTGACGCCGCCGAGAAAGTGATGCACTCCGCCCTCCGCATTGGCGAAACCATGGTCATGGCCACGGACGGCTACAACACCGGCGAAACGAAATTCAGCGGCTTCTCGCTCTCGCTCACGGTGAACAGCGATGCCGAGGTCAAGCGTTGCTTCGATGCGTTGGCCGACGGCGGACAGGCGACGATGCCCCCGGCCAAGACCTTCTTTGCCTCCAGCTTCGGCATGGTCACCGACCGCTTCGGCGTGTCCTGGATGATCCTGGCATCGCCGCAATAAATCGACGCGGGCATCGTTCCGCCCAAGGGACCCTCTGATCTATTCCACGCAGGCGTCACCGTTGTTGTTTGCGCGCAGATTGCCGTTGCGCTGGCGAAGGCAGACTGGACGTCTGTCGAGACAGCGTGACGGTGAGCTGCGCGCAAACAACAACGGCCCCAACTTCTTGTTTTCAAATGACGGGGTGATCTCCCGAAGGCGCGCTGCGGCTACCGCGCGGCTTGACCTGACGGCCAGTCAGGCGTTTCGCCACGCGGTAGCCGCAGCGCGCCTTCGGGAGATCATGCCGCCTACGCGGAATAGATCAGAGGGTCCCTAGTGGAACGATGCCTTCCGGCGGTTGCGCCCGGGCGGTGGTGATGGTGTGATCGGCCGCTATGACTGCGACCGATATCCATCGTGCCATCGACGCCGTATGGCGCATTGAATCGGCCAGGCTGATTGCCGGCCTCGCACGCATGGTGCGCGACGTGGGCCTGGCCGAAGAACTGGCGCAGGACGCCCTGGTAGTTGCGCTGGAACAATGGCCCCAATCAGGCGTGCCGGACAACCCCGGCGCCTGGCTGATGACCACCGCCAAGCATCGTGCCATCGACCGCCTGCGCCGCAGCAAGCTGATCGAGCGCAAGCACGAAGAGATCGTGCGGGAGATGGAGGACGAACCAGCGTTCGCATTCTCCGAAGTCGAACTGGCCGCCGACGACCACATCGGCGACGACATGCTGCGCTTGGTGTTTACCGCCTGCCATCCACTGCTGTCGATGGAGGCGCGCGTCGCACTCACCCTGCGCCTGCTCGGCGGCCTGACCACCGACGAGATCGCGCGCGCCTTCCTGGTCCCCGAACCCACCATCGCCCAACGCATCGTGCGCGCCAAGCGCACCCTGAGCGAGGCGAAGGTGCCGTTCGAAGTGCCGCGCGGCGAGGAATTGCAGTCGCGCCTGACTTCCGTGCTCGGCGTGATCTATCTGATCTTCAACGAAGGCTATTCCGCCACCGCCGGCGACGACTGGATGCGTCCGGCACTGTGCGAGGAAGCGCTGCGCCTCGGCCGCATTCTCGCCGAGCTGGCGCCACAGGAAGCCGAAGTGCACGGCCTGGTCGCCCTGATGGAAATCCAGGCTTCGCGCGCCGGTGCGCGCACCGGCCCCTCCGGCGAACCAATCCTGCTGCTGGAACAGAATCGCGCGCGCTGGGATCGCTTGCTGATCCGGCGTGGTCTGGCATCGCTGGAACGCGCCGAAAAACTCGGCGAGCAGCGCAGCATCTACACCAGCCAGGCCGCCATCGCCGCCTGCCATGCGCGTGCGCGAACCGCGGAGGCCACCGACTGGCGGCGCATCGTGACGCTGTATGGCGAACTGGCGCAGATCGCGCCGTCGCCGGTGGTGGATCTCAATCGCGCCGTCGCCGTATCGATGGCATTCGGGCCGGTGCCCGCGTTGGCCATCGTCGACGCGTTGACGACGGAGCCGTCATTGGCCAACTACCACCTGCTACCCAGCGTGCGCGGCGATCTCTTGCGCAAACTGGGACGGACCAGCGAAGCGAAAATCGAGTTCGAACGCGCCGCCTCGCTCACCCGCAACGCGCGCGAGCGCGAACTGCTGCTGGACCGCGCCGCGGACTGCGCGAAGACGACGGACGACCCGGCCGGCCCTTGATGTCCGGCTTCAGGCCGCCGGCGGTTGCCACAGCTCGATGCGGGTGCCATCGGGATCCATGAGCCAGCCGAAACGGCCGTATTCGCTTTCCTCGACGCGTTCATCCACCTCGATACCCGAAGCACGCAACTGCGCCAACAGCGCATCAAGATCATCGACGCGGAAGTTGATCATGTAAGGCTGCGTGCTCGGCGCAAAGTACGAAGTGTCCGCCGCGAACGGCGACCACAGCAGATAGCCCGGATGCTTTGCATCCTCCACAAAGCGCGCTCCGCCCCACTCCTCCACCGGCAATCCCAGATACTGCGCATACCAGGCAGCCAATGCTGCCGGATCGCGAGATTTGAAGAAGATACCGCCCAGCCCGATCGCCTTTGCCATGACCTGCCCTCCCGCCGCCAAGATGGGGGAGAGCATAACGAACCGCACTGTGTAAGTTCTGCCTAGGCTTCGGCCGCCTCGAAGAACACCTGGACGTCAGCAAGCTCACGCGTGCGCGGCATCGCCGGCAGGCTGGCGAGGAACAACTTGCCGTAGCCCTTGCCGAGCAACCGTGGGTCACACAACACCAGCACGCCACGGTCATGCACATCGCGTATCAATCGCCCCGCGCCCTGCTTGAGTGCGATCACCGCGCTGGGCACCTGCCAGCCCATGAAGGGATTGATGCCCGATTGCTCCAGCGCATCCAGCCGCGCCTGCAACACCGGATCGTCCGGCGCGGCGAACGGCAGCTTGTCGATCACTACAACGCTGAGTGCCTCGCCAGCCACGTCCACGCCTTCCCAGAAACTGGCGGCGCCGAGCAGCACGCCATGGCCGCTGGCACGGAATTCTTCGAGCAGGCGATGCCGTGGCGCGGTGCCTTGCACGAACAACGGCCATGGCACGCGCTCGCGCAACAGATCCGCCGCACGGCGCAAGGCGCGATGCGAGGTGAACAACAGAAACGCACGACCGTTCGAGGTGTGCAACACCGGCAACACGGCATCGATCACGCGTTCGGTGTAGTCGCGCATCGCCGGATCAGGCAGACCGGGCGGCAGATAGCACAGCGCCTGCCGCGCATAGTCGAACGGACTCTCCAGGGTGAGCGTCTGCGGATCATCCAGACCGAGCTGCCGCGCGAAGTGATCGAAATTGCCCGCCACCGACAAAGTGGCCGAAGTGTGGATCCATGCGGCTTGAGTACGTTCGCGCAAGGTACGCAGCGGCGCGGCAAGATCGAGCGGAGTGGCATGCAAGGCGAAGCCGCGCGGAAAGGTTTCGTACCAGCGCACATCCTGCTCGTTGGCCTGCTCCACGATGCGGTCCAGCCGCTCGCTGAAGTTGGCCGCACGCTCGTGCGCATTGGTGAAACCACGCGAGCGCTCTGCCTGCGAGGCCAGCACATCGGTCAGCGCGGCAAGCAGTTCGCGCACATCGTGCAAGGCATCGCGGATCGCGGATGCGCTTTCCAGCGCATGGAACGGCCCGCGCTCGGGCAACACATCCATCGCCAGGCGCAGCTTGCGGATCGCCTCCTGCAAAGCCTCAACCGGTTCCAGCACCAGACCGATCGCGCCTGTAATGCCATTGCATTCGCCCAGAGCATCCTGCGCCAGTTCGCTCAGCTGGCGCGCGCTGATGCTCTGCGAAAAGAACTGGCCGGCCAGCTCGGGAATCTGGTGCGCCTCATCCAGAATGAAAGCCTGCGCACCCGGCAGGATTTCGCCGAAGCCTTCTTGCTTCAACGCGAGGTCGGCGAATAACAGGTGATGGTTGACCACCACGAGGTCGGCTTCCTGTGCTTCGCGCCGCGCCTTCACCACATGGCAATCGTCGTAGAACGGACACTCCACCCCCAGGCAGTTTTCCGGTGTGGAGGTGACTCGCGGCCACATCGGCGACTCTTCCGGCACTTCCGCCAGCTCCATGCGATCGCCGTGGCGTGTGCGCGCCGACCAGGAGCGGATCGCAGCCAGCTGCGACGCCTGCGTGCGATCGAAACTGGCGCCCTCGCGCACCGTCTGATCGAGGCGATACAAACACAGATAGTTAGCGCGCCCTTTCAGCAACGCGGTCTTCAAGCGCGCACCAAGCACCGAACGTACCTTGGGCAGGTCGCGAAAGAACAACTGATCCTGCAGCGCCTTGGTACCGGTGGACACAATCACTCGATCGCCCGACAGCAAGGCCGGGACGAGATACGCGTAGGTTTTGCCGGTACCCGTACCTGCTTCGGCGATTAATGTTTCACGCTCGGCGATAGCGTGCTGCACGGCCTGCGCCATTGCTTGCTGGGCAGCGCGCGGCGCAAAGTTGGGCAATTCACGGGCGAAGGGGCCATCCGCGCCGAGCAGCGCGGATACGTCGGTATCAGTCATGCGGACAAGTATCGCCGACTCTGCCGGCAGGGGCGATGCCCTAGACTGCGCCGGCCTATTGGGGGAGTAGTGCCGTGACAGAAACCGCAGTCAGTACATGGTTCGGCCCAGACTTCGCGCAACTACACCCGCTGCTGCAAGACCTGCATCGGCATGGCGGACGATTGCACGGCCCCGTGCAGATCCGCATGGGCCGGGGCATTGGCGGATGGATAGGACGCCGGCTCGCCCGCAAGCTCGGTGTGCCGGTCGACGATCACCGTACGCATACGCTGGAAGTCACCATCCATCACGCGGACGGGCAACTCCACTGGGATCGCCGTTTCGATGAAGCGCACCGCTTCCCATCGACGTTCCGGCCGTCAGGGCAATGGCCCGCCGGCTACTGGATCGAAGACACCAGCGTCGTGGCCTTGTTGCTGCAGGTCGACGTCATCGATGGCGGCTGGTACTGGCGCTGCATCGGCGCCCAGCGGGGATCCTTGCGTCTTCCGGCATGGCTGTTGCCGCGCAGCAACGCTTACAAGCGCATCGAACAAGGCCGTTATCGTTTTTCCGTGAGCTTTGCCCTGCCGGTACTGGGCGTGCTGCTGGCCTACGAAGGCCTGCTGGACGCGGACACAACAAGCGCGCACCAAAGCTAAGGGAAGCCAAACGCAGACGCGAAACACTGCCAGCACACTGCCCGTCACTGTATGAGGCAGCTCATTCCAATGAGAGGTATGCGTATGCGTTTCCGCAACGTTTTCATCTGTTCGCTTCTAGCTGTGTCCGTACTCGGCACCGGCGCCGCCATGGCTGGCAGTGCGAGTCAGGCCAAGCTTATGGCGCAAGCCAAAGTCACCGAGCAGCAGGCCCGCGACACCGCGCTGACTGCCGCACCCGGCGGCAGCATCGCCAGTTCGGAGCTTGAGCGCGAGCATGGCAAGCTGGTGTGGTCGTTCGACATCAAGACCGCCGGATCGAAAGACATCACCGAAATCCAGGTAGATGCCATCGACGGCAAGATCGTCTCGAACGAAAAGGAGTCACCCGCTGATCAGGCCAAGGAAGCAGCCGCTGACCGCAAGCACGTTCACTGACGCGTCGTTCAAAACCATGGTGGGAATAGGAAGTGCATGGCCCTGACCTACCGGCAGGGCCGTGCACTCGCGCAAGGAATCAGTAGCGCGGCACGCCTTCCACGTGGCACTGCTTCACCCACTTGTCGGCCGTGGTGGCTGCCGCATCGTCACCGGCGTGCTGACGCAGTTCGGCGATGGTCTGCCAGTTGCGTGCGCACAGCGGGCCCAAGCGCGGACCGAGCTCCCAGGATTTCTTGGCCAACTGCTCGGCTTGCGCATAGTCCTTGAGGCGGATCGCCACCTCGGCACGCTCCTGCAGCAGATCGGGCGAGGTCGGACTCAACTTCAGCGCCTGATCGAGCTTGGCCGCAGCCGCATCGAACTGAGCGCCGCGGATATCGGCCTGCGCTGCATCCTGCAGCGACGCCACGCCGGGATCGCGCAGCGGGTTCACGTCGATCACCGATTTCTCTTTTTCGCCGGCCGCGCGGATCGAGGCCAGCATGTCGTTGTCCGAACGTGTCGGGCGGGTAGCCTGCGGCGCGCTGGGCTGAGTGCAGGCGGCGAGCATCAGAGCGGCGAGCGCAGCGAAAAGAACAGGGCGGCAGGCAAGACGACGGTACGACATGATCAATCTCGAATAGCGGAGGAGGACGTGGGAGCCGGCGCATTATCGCCGCCTCCGAACCAATTCTGTACGCGCTGCCAGAAACAGCCTTCCGCATCCTGCGCGAGCGAGCCGGCAACCACCGGCAACTGGCGCGCGCCTTCGCACTGCGGATCGGAGCGCTTGCCGGTAGCAGGGTTGATCCACGCCATCTCCAGGCCTTCACCCGGCGCGGCAGACAGCGGACGCGTAGGCAGTTTGCGGAACAACTCCTGCCAGGCGCGCAGGCTACCGGTGGCGCCATACAGGCCGCTCGGCTTGTTGTCGTCGCGGCCCATCCAGAACACCGCCAGGTGATCGCCGGTAAAGCCGGCGAACCAGCTGTCGCGCATGTCGTTGCTGGTGCCGGTCTTGCCGGCGGCATTGAGGTAAGCGAGACCGGATTTGCCTATTGAAGCCGCGGTACCCGAGCGCGTCACCTGCTGCATGGCCCAAGTCACCAGACGCACCGCCGGCTGGTACTCGCCGTTGCCGGTCTTCACTTCATAACGCTTGATGGTCTGACCTTTGTTGTCCACCACGCCGCGCACCGCCACCAGGGGAAGCGCATGGCCGTCGGCCGCGATGTACTGGTACAGCTGGGCCACCTGCAGCGGCGCCAGATCCTGCGCACCAAGCAGCAGCGACGGGCTGGGATTCACATTGGTCAGGCCGAAGGATTCCAGGAACGCCTTGATTCGCGGCACACCGACTTCGAGACCGAGATGGATAGTCGCCAGATTCCAGGAATGCACCAGCGCATCGACCATCGGCACCTGGCCGTGCACATCGCCTTCGTCGTTCTTCGGCGTCCATTGCGTACCGTCAGGCTGGCGCATGCTCACCGGCACATCGTCGATCAGTGAGCCCAAGTTCCAGCGTTCCGGCTGCGCCAGCGCCACCAAATAGACCAGCGGCTTGATGGTGGAGCCGATCGCGCGACGCGCGTCCATCGCGCGATTGAAGCCCTGATCGCCCGGATCCTTGCTACCCACGATGGCCAACACGCTGCCGGTCTGCGCATCGGTCACCACGCCAGCCGCCTGCGCGGCTTCGCCACGTTTGCCGAGGCTCTTCATGGTGGTGGTGATGGCCTGCTCGGTATATAGCTGCGCGGCCGGATCGAGCGTGGTGAACACGCTGAGGTTGCCAGCGCTGAGCGTGGCGTCGTCAAAGTCGCTGATGATCTGCGCGCGCACCAGTTCCATGAAAGCCGGGAAGCGGTTATGCGGCAACTGACCGTTGCTGACGATGCCCAGCGGCGTCGCTTCGGCCGCCTTGGCCTGCTCCGGCGGCAGCAGCCCGGTGGTAGCGAACTGCTCCAGCACCAGATTGCGGCGCGACAGTGCGCGGTCCGGATAGCGGCGCGGGTCGTAATAGCTTGGCCCCTTCACCATGCCGATCAGCAGCGCCATCTCCTGCGGACGCAGGTCTTCCATGCGTCGGCCGAAATAGAACTCCGCCGCTGCGGCGAAACCATGTACCGCCTGACTGCCCTGCTGGCCGAGGAACACCTGGTTGACGTAAGCCTCCAGGATGCGGCCCTTGTCGTAGTGCGCCTCGATCAGGATCGACATCAGCGCTTCGTTGAATTTACGCGTGAAGTTCTGATCGCGATCCAGAAACAGGTTGCGCACCAGCTGCTGGGTCAGCGTGGAACCGCCCTGCACGGTGTGCCCGGCGCGCAGGTTCGCAAAAGATGCGCGCAGGATCGCCGAGAAATCGATACCGATGTGATGCTTGAAGTCACGGTCTTCCACCGCTTGCAGGCCCCCGATCAGCAGCGGCGGCACGTCGGCGAGGCGCACAATGCGGCGCTCTTCCTGCTGCGCGCCATACAAGGTGGCGATACGCGCCGGGTCCACATGCGCCAGCTCGATCGCCTTGCCGGTGGCCGCATCCTTCAGGCTGCTCACCTGCCCCTTGCCCAGCGCCACGCGAACGCGCTTGGGCAACTCGCCGCCGTCCGGGCCGGCATAGCCGCGCGAAGAGATGATGTAGGTCGAACCATCCTTGGCCCAGCTGCCAGCGACCTGGCCATGACCGTCATTGCTATAGCCGGAAAAGGTCAGCTCCAGTTCCAGCGCGGCCGGCGTCATCGGCGCACCCTGCTCCAGCGGCAGCGGACGCGCATAGATGCGCGTGGGCACTGCAAACACCAGATCGTTGAAGCGATCCTGCACACGCTTGTTCAGCACCAGCGTGTACGGCAGCACGAACCCGAACAGCAGGCCCATGCAGATCCAGAACGGAATGCGCAGCCAGGGCCAGGCGGCGCTTGCCAGCGAGCGGAGTCGGGTCAGAAAGGCCAACGGGAAGGAATCCTGAACAACAGTGTGGCGGGGATCATAGGGCCTGCCGCCCGGCGGGCATATGAACGCTGGCCACGGTTTGGGGCGGAAATGAGGCCGTCATCGAGCGAAATAGAGACAGCACCCGCTCAACGGCGGTCCATACCCCAGCTCGCCATATCGGGCCGGAACGGACGTGGCGACACACCCAGGATGCGCTGCAACTCGCTGTTGTCGGCGATCAGATCACCCTCCAGCCGGCTGAGCGGACCACGCAGATGCGGCGCCGCATGACGTCCCAGCTTCAATAGCCAAGCCGGCAGCGGCACCGGCAA
The DNA here is from genome assembly GCF_900114495.1 of Dyella sp. OK004. Classification (GTDB taxonomy): domain Bacteria; phylum Pseudomonadota; class Gammaproteobacteria; order Xanthomonadales; family Rhodanobacteraceae; genus Dyella_D. The sequence continues at coordinate 236,088 of NZ_FOZI01000001.1, forward strand.
AGTCGCCATCGGCAGGCTGCGACGCACACGGGCGAACATCTCACCCGCCGTCAGACGTTCACCGCCGCCGATGGAAAGAATTCTGCCCATGGCATCGGGAGTCACCAGCGCTGCGACGGCAGCCTGGGCGATATCGTCCGCGTGCACCGGCTGACGCAGACCACGCCCAGCTGGGAGTGGAAAGACCTTGGTACGACTGGCACGCCGCGCAATCGGCGACAGATTTTTGTCGAGGCCGGCGCCGTACACCAACGTGGGACGGAACACCGTCCAGGTGTAGCCGCGTCGTTCGCAGGCCACCGCCAGTGCCGCTTCCGCATCACGCAGGTGCTGTGACAGCGCACGTTCGGCCGGCACTTCAGACTGCCGTTTGCTCTCAGCGCTCATCGAGCTGGTAGCGATCACATGCGGACGGCCCTGGATCGCAGCCTGTCCCAGCCAATCCGCCAGCCCTTGCAACGGGCCAAAACTGATGATCGAGGTGAGCGGCTGCGACGGCGGAACGACATGCGGCAAATCACCCTGCAGCCAGGTCACGCCGTCTTGCGGCGACCGTATCTGTCGGCTGACGGCGAATACCGTGTCACCGCGCGCATGCAATCGCGGCAGCAGGAAATGGCCGATCTGGCTACTGGCACCAAAGACAAGAACACTCATGCAACAACCCGACTCAGCCGCCGGCCTGGAGATGCGCGGCGATCACGGAAAGGCGCGGATTGTCCGGTGCCAGTTTGCGTGCGCGATTCAACGCCTGCGTCGCATTGGCGCGATCGCCACGGGCCAGCTGTTGTTCCGCCTGATCCATCCATGCACCCGCCAGACGCTGGCGCAATTCCGCCTGCCCCGCTTCACCCGGCGCGAGATCGCCCAGATCCGACAAGCGCTCGCCGGCCTGCGCGAGATTGCCGTTGGCCAGCGCCTGATTGAACTGGCTGGTGACCAACCCAGGCAGGGCCTGCAAACCACGCCGTGCGGCTTCGCTGTTGCCGTCGATGGCCAGCGCGCCGCGATACAGGTCATAGGCACTCTCGCCGGGCGGCAACATGATGTCGCCATGCCGTGCCGCGGCGTCCGCGCGCTGGATCATGCGCGCCAGGTCAGCACTCTGTTGTGGCGTGATTGCAGCGGGAGCTTCTTCGGCCACCGGCGCCTCACCTGACACATTCCGCGGCGCTGTGTTGGCGCGCTTGGCCGAGTCGGCGAGGTGTGCGCGAGCAGCCAGCAGCTCTGCCGACTTGGGCGCCAACTCGGCGGCCTGGTCGAGCAACTTGCTGGCCTGGGCGTTATCGCCACTGTCCATCGCCGCACTCGCCTGCACGATCAGCGCCTGCGCGACCTGGCCCAACCCGGCCTTGGCGTCGGCGTTATCGTGATCGATCGCGAGCGCCACCTTGAAACGCGCCAGCGCGGTATCGTCACCGGCACCGGTGATATGGCCGGCGCGCAACGCTTCCTGGCCTTGCTTGAGCGCATCGGCGAGTTCGCCGTTGTCGGCTTTCTGGTCCTGCACCAGGGCGGCACGCAGCGAAGGCAGCTCGCCGTAGTTCGGCAACAAGGCGCCCAGTCGGTCGACGCTGGTGCTGGCCGCGGCCCGGTCGCCGCTTTCGATGGCTTTGCGTGCCTGCACGGCGAGTGCATCACCGACTTTGTCCAGGCCATGCTGCGCCACCGCGTTGCCCGGATCGGCGGCGAGTACGCGCTTATAGAGATTGCCGGCTTCTTCGGGCTTGCCGTCGGTCATGGCCTGCTGGGCCTGGTCGACCAACGCACCCGTTTCCACACTGGCGCCGCGTGCCTTCGCGATCGCCTGGGTGAGACGGTCAACGTCACTGCCGCCTCCAAGCAGCTCGCGTGCGCTGTTGGTGGCCTGCTCGGCCTGATCGACCTGGCCGGCATTGAGCGCGGCATCGGCACGCGCCACTTCGGCCAGGCCGACCTTGCGCAGGCCGTCGCGGGCACGGTCGTTGTCCGGTTCCAGCGCACGTGCGGCCTCGAACAATTCGCGCGCGCTGCTGCCGTCAGTGCCGTCCAGACGTCCATCCTGCAGCGACTGTTCGGCACGGCCGAGTACGTCATTGAGTTCTGTGTTGGGTATCAGCCCGCGCAGGCGATCCTGTTGCAGCCAGAACGTCACGCCCAGCCCGATGACCACCAGCAACAGCAGCGGCCACAGCCAGCCGCGCTTGCCAGACGATGTGCGCGATGTGCGCGAAGCGGACGACCCCAACGGGCGGCGGCGCTCCGGATCCAGCGTGACCTTGGGCAGGCCGTCATCTGGACCCGACGACGATGGCGCCGGCGCATCCAGATGATCGATATCACCCAGGGTCGGTTCCGTGCGCCCGTGCGGGCCGTGTTCGTGCTGGTCTTTGCGTCCGTTCATAGTCCACACATTGAGATCAATCAAGCCAGCTTAGCATCGCGCCATGTATAGCCTGGGGTCGAAAGCTCCTGCGTTCAGCCGCCACTGACGCGACGCGCCTCCACCACGTTCGGCAGCGCCACCAGGCGCCCCAACAGGGTGGAAAGCTGTTCGTAGTCGCGTACGCGCAGGGTGAAGCGCATCTCCACTTCGCCAGTACGGGTAAACACCCGGCTGGACGAGGCGATGATGTGGGTGCCGGAGTTGCTGATCACGCTGGTGACGTCCTTCTGCAGGCCCTTGCGGTCGTAGCCGTGCAGTTCGACATCTACCTCATAGGCCTGCGCATTGGCCTTGCCCCACTCCACCTCGATCACGCGATCCGGGTCGCGCTTGGCCAGCCGCGCCAGGCTGACGCAGTCGGCACGATGCACCGACACGCCGCGACCGCGCGTCACAAAGCCGCGAACTGTGTCGCCGGGTAACGGCTGGCAGCAACGCGCCAGGGTGGTGAGCAGGTTGCCCACGCCTTCGATCCGCAGCGCGCTGTGATCCAGCGTGCTATGCCGCGACGCCACCGGGAAGGATGACTGGGTCATCTCCGCCGATGGCGTTTCGGTTTCCTGCAGCGCACGTGCGATCTGGCCGGGCGTAATTTCCCCAAGCGCCAGCGCCACCAACACGTCGTCCAACTGCTTGAGGTGGAAGTGCGCGGGCAGCTTGCCCGTATCCGCCGCCGGCAGCGCCAGGCGCTTGAGCTCGCGCTCGAACATCGCACGCCCCGCGGCGAGATTGGCGTCGTGCGCACTACGTCGGAACCAGGTACGCACCTTTTCCCGGGCGCGAGAGGTATGGAGGTAACCGTGATGCGCTGACAGCCAGTCGCGGCTCGGCTCCGCCGTCTTGGCGGTAAGAATCTCGATGCGGTCGCCACTGTGCGGCTGGAACGTCAGCGGCACAATGCGCCCGTTGACCTTGGCACCGCGGCAGCGATGCCCTACTTCGGTATGCACGTGGTAGGCGAAGTCCAGCACGGTGGCGCCACGCGGCATGTCCACCACCTCGCCCCGAGGGGTGAGCACGTAGACGCGATCTTCCATCAACTCGGTATGCAGCTCGGCGGCCAGGTCGCTCTCGCCGTCCGTCTTCGGTTCGAGCAGGCGACGCATCCAGGCGATCTTGGCCTCGAACTCGCTATCGCCGCTGCCGCCTTCCTTGTAGCGCCAGTGCGCAGCCACGCCCAGCTCGTTGATGCGATGCATCTCGTGCGTGCGAATCTGTACTTCAAGCGTTTTGCCGTGCGGCCCGATCACCGCCGTATGCAGCGAGCGGTAGTCGTTGCCCTTGGGGCGCGCAATGTAGTCGTCGAACTCACCCGGCAGATGCGGCCACAGCGAATGCACCACGCCCAGTGCGCCGTAGCAGTCGGCCACGCTGTCCACCAGCACACGTATCGCGCGGATGTCATAGAGATCGGAGAACTCGAGCTCCTTGCGCTGCATCTTTTTCCAGATGGAGTAGATGTGCTTGGGGCGTCCGGCCAGGTCAGCGCGAATGCCCGCTGCGTCCAGCGAGCGCTTCAGCTCCGCCAGCGAATCGCGGATGAACTCCTCGCGATCGGTGCGCCGCTCGTCGAGCAGGCGCGCGATGCGGCGATAGGTATCCGGCTGCAGGTAGCGGAACGCCAGATCCTCCAGCTCCCACTTCAATTGCCAGATACCAAGGCGATTGGCGAGTGGCGCATGGATGTCGCGGGTCAGCCGCGCCACCGCCTGCCGCTCAGATTCCGGCAAGGCACCAGCCGCGCGCATGCGCGCCAGCTGACGTGCCAGCAGGATGAACACCACGCGCAGGTCGCGGATGATCGCCAGCAACAGACGGCGCAGACCTTCCGCACCGCTCTCCGGCGCCTGCTGCGCGTGCAGCGCCCACACCTTCTCCGCCGCCAGCTGGCCCGCAACCAGTCGTTGCAGCTCAGCGGGCGACGCACTTTCACGCTCTGCCCAGAACGCCGGATCGACCCGCGCCAGTTCGAACCACAGCGCCGCGGCCTGTGTCTGCGCATCGCAACCCAGCATGCCGAGCAGGTCGAGCACGTCCACGCACTCGGCCTGATGCACCGGGCGTCCGGCACAGGCGTCCAGCGCCTGCACAAGCAACGGCGACACGGAGCCCGAGCGGCTGAGCCACAGGGCCAGACTGGATTGTGCGGTGGGAGCGGCCTGAACCACGAAGCGTTCCATCCTCGGCGGTGCAGCCATTCTAGTACTGCGAGGCACCGTGCTTGCGCTCGCTGTAGGAGCGCACCCTGTGCGCGAAAGCGGCCCTGACGGGCCGCTGCTTTACAAACAGCAAGAGCGTGGTCCTGGCGGACCGCTTTCGCGCACAGGGTGCGCTCCTACAACAACGCTTCCAGGGCGCGTGCCAGTCGCTTGGCCGATACCGGCTCGGCTGTCTTCAGCTCCTGCGCGAACAGCGACACGCGCCATTCCTCGATCAGCCAGCGCAGCTCGGCCAGCGCCTCCGGCTCGGTGCCGGCGGCGCGATGCTTGAGGTACTCGCGCCAATACGGCAGCACTTGCAGCATGCGCTGCTGATCCTTGGCCGGGTCCTGGCGCAGGCGCTCCGCGCGCAGACGCATCGCCTTAAGGTAGCGCGGGAAGTGCGCCAGGCGAGACGTCGACAACTCGCGCAGGAAGCCTGGCGTGAGCAGGCCGTCCAGCTGCTCGCGCAAATCGTCGTAGCTGGCACGCGCGAAACCGATCAGCGGCGGTTCCAGCCACGGCTTCAATTCCGCCTGCGCCTCGATCGTGGGTTCGGCCAGCTTCAGGCGCTCCACCGCCGCCGCGAACAACTCGCGCGCGGCCTGCGTGCGCAATGCCTCGAAAGCGCCGGCCGTACGTACGTTGAGTTCGTAGCGCTCCAGCAGGTCGGCGAAGCCGCCTTCCACCAAGTCTTCGCGCAAGCCGTCCACACTGCCGAGCGGCGCGTACTTCAGCGCCAGCGGATTGGCGATGGGCAAACGGCGCCGCGCCTGCTTCATGTCGGTGGCGATGGCATTGCGCAACAGACGAATCACGCCCAGGCGATGCGCTTCGCGCGCCTCGTCGCTGCGCTCGAACACACGAAGCGCGACGGCCTCGCCCAGATCGACCAGCGCCGGGAAAGCCATCAGCCCGCCCTCGGACCGCACCTGAGCGGGGATGTCCTCGAAGTCCCAACTGGTGACGTCCTCGCGGGTGAGCTCAATATCGGTCTTGCGCGAGAACGCTTCGCGCGCCTGCCCTTCCCACTGGCCGCGCAGCGCGGTGAGATCGCGTCCTGTCGCCAGGGTGCGGCCATTCTCGTCATGCAGGCGATAACGCATGGCGAAATGGACGGACAAAGCCGCTGCGTCGAACTCGCCAGCGCCAATCTCTACGCCAGTAGCGCGCTTGAGGAATGCGGCGAGTGCCTTGGTCAACGATTCATCACGCGGCGCTTCTGCCTCTACAAAGGCGCGCGCAAAATCCGGTGCGGGCACAAAGTTGCGGCGCAGCGCCTTTGGCAAACCACGGATCAGCTCGGCCACCTTTTCGCCCAGCAGCCCCGGCACCAGCCATTCGCAACGCGCCGACGGCAACGCGTTCAACATCGCCAACGGCAGATGCAGGGTCACGCCATCCGCTTCGTCGCCGGGCACAAAGCGATATTCCAGGCGGTAACGCTGCGGCGGAGTATCCATCGCTGTGGGAAAGGCCTTCGGATCGAGTCCCGCCCCGCCCGCCATCACATCGTCAATCGACCAGCGCAACGCCGCCTGCTCGGCGGGGCGCGCATGGCGATACCATGCATCCAGTGCGCGGCTGCTAGCGATGTCCTGCGGCAGCTTGCCTTCGAAGAAACCGACCAGCTCGTCCTCGTGACGAATCAACCCCTCGCGGCGCTGCTTGGCCTCGATACCGTGCGCGTCCTCCAGCACCCGCTGGTTGGCACGCACAAAATCCGCACGCGTATCGATATCGCACCGCGCCAAGGCTTCGCGCAAAAAGATCTCGTGCGCCAGCACTGGGTCCTGCTGCTGGAACGTCACCGGCCGCCGCTCGACCAGAGTGAGGCCAAACAGACTGACCTGCTCGTAAGCCACCACCGTGCCGCGCTTGCGCGACCAATGCGCATCGCGGCACGTGGAGCGCAACAGATGCGCCGCCTGCTGTTCGACCCATAGCGGCTCGATGCGGGCGCACATCATGCCCCACACCTTGCCACCCACATCCAGGATCTGCGCGGCGAAGACCCAGTTCGGCGGCACCTTGGCCAAGGCCGAGCCAGGGAACACCTGGAAACGACGCTCGCGCGTGCTGCGATAAACGCCTTTCTCGTCCTTATGCCCAATTTGCGTAGGCAAACCCGCAAGCAAACTGCGGTGTACGGACTCATACAAGCGCTCAGCATCATCGCCCCCTCGCCCCTCCGGGGAGAGGGCTGGGGTGAGGGGCGGGTGCTCGCGAGAACCTCGCCTATCCCGGCCCTTCTTTGCCGGCGCCGACGCGCTGCGGGAAGGTTGTCGCGAGGTTGCCCCCTCTTCCCGGCCTTCTCCCCCGAGGGGAGAAGGAGAAGTGAGAGTCCATCCCAACTCCTGCACCACCAGCAACAACTGCCGATGCAACTCGCGCCACTCACGCATGCGCATAAAGCTGAGAAAACTGCGCGAACACCAGTCGCGCAACTTCGACTGCGTCAGCTCCTCGTGCACCTTGTGGTATTCCCGCCACAAATTCAGCACGCCAACAAAATCCGATTTCGGATCGGTAAACGCCGCGTGTGCCGCATCCGCCTGCTGCCGCGCATCGGACGGGCGTTCGCGTGGATCCTGGATGCTGAGGAAGGACACGATCACCAGCAGCTCGCGCAGGCTATGCAGCCGCTCGGCCTCCACCAGCATGCGCGCCAGCTGCACATCAATGGGCAAACGCGCCAGCGTGCGACCGACCGGCGTCAGCCGGCGCTGCTCATCGATGGCGGAGATTTCAGCCAGCCGGCGGTAGCCATCGGCCACCACACGCGGATCAGGCGCTTCCAGGAACGGGAACTCATCCACCTCGCCCAGTTGCAGCGAGAGCATGCGCAGAATCACGTTGGCCAGTGAGGAGCGCAGCAATTCCGGATCGGTATACGCGACGCGGCTGGTGAAATCGGCCTCGTCATACAGGCGATAACAGATGCCTGGTCCCACACGACCACAGCGGCCCTTGCGCTGGTCAGCGGCGGCCTGCGAGACCGGCTCCACATGCAGGCGCTCCAGCTGGCTGCGCTGGCTGTAACGCTTCACGCGCGCGCTGCCGGTGTCGATCACGTAGCGGATGCGCGGCACGGTGAGCGAGGTCTCGGCCACGTTGGTGGCAAGCACCACACGCCGCTTCGTCCCGGGCTTGAACACGCGATCCTGGTCGCCGGCTGACAGCCGCGCGTACAACGGCAGGATCTCGGTCTCGCGGTATTGCCGGCGTGAGAGCAGCAGATGCGCATCGCGGATCTCGCGCTCGCCGGGCAGGAACACCAGCACGTCGCCGCGCGGATCGTCATGGGTGATCTCGTCCAGCACGGCGGCGATGTGATCCGCACTGCCCTGCTGCATCTCGCGTCCACCGCGGCGCGCGCCCATTTCGTCCAGCGAACGCCAGCGCACTTCCACCGGATAGGCGCGCCCTTCCACCGACACCACCGGCGCGCTCTCGAAATGCTCGGCGAAGCGTTCGGTGTCGATCGTCGCCGAGGTCACGATGATCTTCAGCTCGGGCCGCTTCACCGCCAGCCGCTTCAGATAGCCCAACAAAAAGTCGATGTTGAGGCTGCGCTCGTGCGCCTCGTCGATGATGATGGTGTCGTAAGCCGACAACCACGGATCACCCTGCGTCTCGGCGAGCAGGATGCCGTCGGTCATGAACTTGATCAGGCTGCGCTCGGATACCTGGTCGGTAAAGCGCACCTGGAAGCCGACCTGGTCGCCCAGCTGCGTACCCAGCTCCTCCGCCACGCGGCGTGCCACCGAACGCGCGGCCAGACGACGCGGCTGAGTGCAGCCGATCATGCCCGCCTCGCCGCGCCCGGCCGCCAGACACAGTTTGGGCAACTGGGTGGTCTTGCCCGAACCGGTCTCACCGGCGATCACCACCACCTGGTTGTCGCGGATCAGCTTGATGATGTCGTCGGCGCGCGCGGTGATCGGCAGCGATTCGTCCAGCCGGATCGCCGGCTTGGCGGCGGCGCGGGCGCGACGGATAGCCGCAGAGCGCTCGATATCGGCAGCCAGCGCCTCCAGCTTTTTATCGTCGGGACGACGCGACAGACCGCGCCAGCGGCCCAGCAGGCGGCCGAAATCACGGCTGGCAACCCCGTCCAGCGCCTGGCGCAGGGTGCGCAGGCGGGCATCGGGTCTGAGGGGGCGGGTGGCAGGTGTGTCGCTCATCGGACCGCACATGATAACCGCTGCCGGCGGGCCGATAGCTTGTGACTATCGGCGACATCGGAAGGATTCATTTCTTCCTAACATCACAGGCCGCTAAGCTCGTCGACAGCCCCCACAAGCTCAGGATTAAGGAGAACTCGCATGGCCATTTCCATCGGCATCGCCAAAAAGGATCGCGAACAGGTCGCCAAGCACCTGTCCAAGCTGCTGGCCGATACCTATTCCCTGTACCTGAAGACCCACAGCTTCCACTGGAACATCACCGGCCCGCAGTTCAACAGCCTGCATACCATGTTCGAGACCCAGTACAACGAGCTGTGGCTGGCCGCTGACGAGATTGCCGAGCGCATCCGCACCCTCGATGTGTTCGCCCCCGGCTCCTACAGCCAATTCGGCAAACTCACCACCATCAAGGAAGAAGTCGGCGTGCCGGACTGGAAAGACATGGTCGGGCAGCTGGTCGAGGGCCATGAGATTGCCGCTCACACCGCCCGCGAGACCATCAAAGTCGCCGATGGCGCCGGCGACGAAGGCACCGCAGACATGGTCACCGGCCGCCTCAAGGAACACGAGAAGACTGCCTGGATGCTCCGCTCGCTGCTCAAGTGACCGTCAACCAGCGCCGGAACACGCTTCCGGCCTGACCTCGCGCTGACCACAGCGGCCGGCTTTTGTTGAGCCGGCCGCTGTGCATCGGTAAGCTCCTCGAGCTTTAGGGCCTCGTATTGAGAGGCAACCACGGGGATCGTTCTTGAGCGACACAGCAGCAGCCACCCACCACAGCCGGCACCCGCTGCTTGCAGCCATCCTGCTCGCGCTGATCGTGGCCGCGATGAACATTGGCCTGTGGTGGTGGAGCAACCTGCCGCACGGCCCGGAAGACTGGAAAGGCCCGATCGGCGGCTTCGCGCTCTCCGCCTTCCAGCGCTACCAGAACCCGCTGAAGAACGATTTCCCCAGCGAAGATGAGATCGAGGGCGACCTCAAGCTGATCAGCCGCTACACCCCGCGTATCCGCACCTATTCAATGCTGCAGAACGCACAGGCCTATCGCCTGGCGGAAAAGGAAGACCTGGACGTCCTGGCCGGCGCCTGGATCGACAGGCGCCTGGACAATAACGAGCTGGAACTGCAGGCGCTGATCGCCCAGGCGCGCCGCTACCCCAACTCGATCACCCGCGTGATCGTGGGCAACGAGGTGCTGTTCCGCAACGACATCCCGCCGGAACAGCTGATGGCCTATGCCGACCGCGCCCGCGCGGCGCTGAAACAACCGGTGTCGATCGCCGAGCCCTGGCACATCTGGGCCAAGTACCCGGAACTGGCCGACCATGTCGATTTCATTACCGTCCATCTGTTCCCCTATTGGAACGGTATTCCCGTGACCGGTCCCGGCCGGGGGCGACAAGCGTTTCCGGCGCTGGACGACGCGATGGGCAGCTACGAAACGCTGCAGAAGATGTTCCCCAACAAGCACATCGTGATCGGCGAAATCGGCTGGCCATCCAACGGCGACCGCTTCAAATACGCCGACCCGTCGGTGTCGAACGAAGCGATCTTCCTGCGCACATGGTTCAACGAAGCTAAGAAACGCAAGATCGACTACTACGTGATGGAGGCCTTCGACCAGCCGTGGAAAGAGAAGCTTTCCGGCCGCACCGAAGCCTACTGGGGCATGTTCAATGCCGATCGCCAGCCGAAGTTCCCGTTCAAAGGCCCGGTGACCGAAGACACCGGCTGGCCGTGGAAGGCACTGGCCGCCAGCCTGCTGGCGCTGCTGCCGATGATCTGGTTCGCGCGCCGCTACGCGCGCTTCAAGCTGATGGGCCGCTTCTTCTTCGCCGCGCTGATCCAGCTGGCCTGCGGCCTGATCGTGTGGTCGGCCACGCTGCCCTTCAATTTCTACCTGAGCTGGATCGACTGGACCATGCTGGTGCTGCTGTTCCCGGCCCAGATCGCGATCCTCGCCATCCTGCTGATCAACGGTTTCGAGTTCACCGAGGTGCTGTGGCGCCGCGGCTGGGTGCGCCAGGCCGGCATGCTGCGCCCCGACCCGCCGGCCAAGCAGCCGTTCGTGTCCATCCACCTGGCTTGTTACAACGAGCCGCCGGAGATGGTCATCGTCACGCTCGACTCGCTTGCCGCGCTCGACTATGAGAACTACGAAGTCTTGGTGATCGATAACAACACCAAGGATCCGGCCGTCTGGAAACCGGTGCAGGAGTATTGCGAGAAGCTGGGCAGCCGCTTCCGCTTCTTCCATCTGGAACCATGGCCTGGCTTCAAGGCCGGCGCGCTGAACTTCGGCCTACAGGAAACCGACCCGAGCGCGGACGTGGTGGCGGTGATCGACGCCGACTACGAAGTGCGTTCCGACTGGCTGTCCACCCTCACCGGCCACTTCCACGACCCGAAGGTGGCCGTGGTGCAGTGCCCGCAGGCGCATCGCGAATTCGAGCACAACCGTTTCCGCCGCATGACCGCGTGGGAATACGACGGCTTCTTCCGCATCGGCATGCATCACCGCAACGAGCGCAACGCCATCATCCAGCACGGCACCATGACCATGGTGCGCCGCTCGGCGCTGGAAGGCACTGGCGGCTGGTCAGAATGGACCATTTGCGAAGACGCCGAGCTCGGCCTGCGCCTGATGCACGCCGGCTACGAGCTGGTCTACGTCGACGAACTGATGGGCAAGGGCCTCACCCCGGCCGACTTCAAGGCGTACAAGAGCCAGCGCTACCGCTGGGCCTTCGGTGCCATGCAGATCCTCAAGGGTCGCTGGGACTGGATGACCAAGAAGGGCCCGCTCTCCGCCGGCCAGCGCTTCCACTTCCTCACCGGCTGGTTCAGCTGGTTCGCCGATGCGCTGCATTTGATCTTCACCCTGATGGCGATCTTCTGGACCGCCGGCATGATCGCGGCGCCGAATCTGTTCAACCTGCCGATGCAGCTGTTCCTGATCCCGGTGATTGGCTTCTTCTTCGCCAAGGCGATCTTCGGCATCGTGCTGTATCGCGCCCGCGTTCCCTGCAGTTGGTACGACACGCTGATGGCCTCGCTCGCCAGCATGGGCCTGTCGCACGCCATTGCGCGCGGCATCCTGCATGGCCTCACGCGCGAGAAGACCTCGTTCGTAGTGACCGCTAAGAGCCGTCGCCTCGGCGGCAGCAATTTCGCCGCCTTCGCACCGGTGCGCGAGGAACTGCTGATGGCCTGCGCGCTGACGCTGTGTGTTACCGGCATGGCCATGAGCTTCGGTACGCAGTACATCGAAGGCAAGTTGTGGATGTTCATCCTGTCGGCGCAGGCGATTCCGTATGTATCGGCCGTGATTGGCGCATGGATTGCGCATAAGGCCGGTGACAAGGCGGGCTGAGTGTTCGTCATTCCGGCCCGCGCCGGAATGACGAACTAAAGAGCCCCAAACACCTCTTCGGCATATTCCGAGAACTACCTCCGTCCATTTGCGGTCCAGCTTTCACCCGTTAAGCTCGGACCTGGGTGATGCGTTCGCCCGCCGCCTCATTGGATGGAACCTGTGCATGCGCCCTAAGGCAACGCTGACTACGTATCGCCATCGTCATGATGCCTGGAAGGCTCGCAGGCGTTGCTGCGTGGCGCAGAGAAGACTGGCTGTCTTGGCAAGCCGCGCGGCAACGCCTGCGAGCCTTCCAGGCATCACCCCATCCTTAAATTTTATACGCGGGGCCCGCCCTGTCTGTCCGCATACCTTCGGCCCGCCGTCTCGACAGACCACCGGTCTGCCTTCGCCGACGGTCCTGCGGCCTGCGAACAGACAGGGCGGGTGAAGATGGCGATACGTAGTCAGCGTTGCCTTCGCCGACGCCTGGGCTTGCTCGCCCTGCCCTTGCTGTTGCTCACCACACTCGCGCATGCCGGTGTGCAGCTGGTGGTGGATGGCGTCGACGACACGCTCAAAGGGCCGGTAATCGCGGGCCTCGAGCTGTCCCAATACGCCACACGCGAGGTCAGCGAAGCACAGGTGCAGCGTCTGTACGAACGTGCGCCGGATCAGGTCAAAGCCGTGCTGGCGCCCTACGGTTTCTACGACGCGAGCGCGATCGGGCGCATCGAACAGGTCGGCACGGATTGGCGTGTCACGCTGCACATCACGCCCGGCGAGCCGGTGCTGATCACCTCGGTCGATATCGCGCTGGACAAGCAGGCCGCGGACATTCCCGGCATTCGCCGCGCCAAGCGCGCGATCGAGCGGCTCAAGGATCAGCAGCTCAACGACGGCACCTACGATGCCGCGCGCGACGCGCTGAGTTCCGCGCTTACCGCTAACGGTTTTCTCAATGCCCGTCTGGTCACCCGCCGCGTGGAAGTGAATCGCGGGGAGCACAGCGCCGCGATCAAACTGGCGTGGGAAGCCGGCCAGCGCTACCGCTACGGCCAGATCCATTTCGAAGGCTCGCAATTCCGCGAAGGCTTTCTCGATCGCTACGTGCCCTTCAAGTCCGGCGACTATTTTTCGCAGGATCAGTTGCTCCAACTGCAGCAGGCACTCAACGGCGCCGACTATTTTTCGGTGGTCAATGTGCTGCCTGATATCGATGAAGCGAAAGAGGGCGTAATCGACGTGACGGTGCAGCTGGCACCAGCCAAGCGCACCATCTACACCGGCGGCCCCTTTATCGGCACTGACACCGGTGTGGGCTTGCGTGCTGGCATGGAGCGCCGCTGGATCAACCGCCGCGGCCACAAATGGAAGAACGAGATCGTGCTGGCGCAGCGCCTGAAAACGCTGTCCACGCTGTATTCGATTCCGATGCCCGGCGACAACCAGCGCAGCTTCAACTTCGGTGCCAACTACCGCGACGCCAACACCACCACCTCGCAGTCGCGCACACTGGAACTGGTCGCCAATGAAACCCGGCTATGGCATGGCTGGACCCGCACCATCGGCCTGCACGCGCTCTCCGGCACATTTACCGTCGGCAAGCAAAGCGGCGAGAAGGACAATGCCCAGGGCCTGGAACACGGCCGCAGCACGCTGCTCTATCCGGAAGCCTCGCTGTCGCGCAAAAAAGCCGACAACCCGACCTTCGTGCGCAACGGCTGGTCGATCGATATTTATGCGCGCAGCACAGTGGGCACGCTGCTGTCCGACGCCAGCTTCAGCCAGCTCGCCGCCGACGCAAAATGGATCCATGCCTTCACACGTCGCGACCGCCTGATTTTGCGTGGCAGTGCCGGCTATACCTGGACCGACAATTTCGACGCACTGCCACCGCAGCTGCGCTTCTTCGCCGGCGGCGACCGCTCAGTGCGTGGCTACAGTTTCCAGTCGATCGGCCCGAAGAACAGTTTTGGCCGCGTGATCGGCGGCAAAAGCCTGCTGGTCGCAAGCACCGAGGTGGAGCACTACTTCACCAAGAACTGGGGCATGGCTGCCTTCGTCGACGCAGGCAATGCATTCAGCGGCGTGGATTACCGTCCGCGCGTCGGCGCCGGCCTCGGCGTACGCTGGCTATCGCCGGTGGGCATGATCCGGGTGGACGTGGGCACGCCGATCCATGACAAGGACAAGCACGGCGTGGAACTGCATCTGGTGATCGGGCCGGATCTATGACGCAGGGAGCATCGGGAACCGTCATGTTGAAGTGGGTCAAGCGCATCGCAATCGTTCTTGGCGTGTTGCTGCTGCTCGCGGTGGCTGTCTTGTGGTGGCTGCTCGGCAGCGCCAGCGGCCTGCGCTTCGCCCTTGCCCGCGCCGAACAGATCACCCACGGCGCGCTCAGCGTTCAACAGGCACAGGGACGCTTGATCGGCCCACTGCAACTCACTGGCGTGCGTTACGCGAATGGCGAGGGCCTCGACGCGAAAGTCGCCAGCGCGCGGCTCGATTTCCGCGTGTGGCCGCTCCTGCGCAAACGCCTGCATGTGCTCGACCTGCAGATAGATGGCGTCGACGTTGCCTTGCCCAAGTCGAAGGAAGAGCCCGCCACCCAGAGCAGCTTCTCGCTCAAGCCACCGCTGGATTTCATGATCAACCAGGCGCACGTCGGCACCGTGCGCATCGCCCAAGCTGGCCAGCCCTTGTTCGCTTCCGACAGCCTCGATCTCGCCGGCCAGTGGACCAGCAAGGGCATCGAGCTGCGCAAGCTGATGCTGCGCGCGCCCGACGGCCACGCCGACCTTACCGGCACGCTCGCCATCGAAGCGGGCGAACAAGGCGACGGCGCCGCCGGTTTCAGCTGGAAGGTCGCCGGTGTGGAATACGCCGGCAGCCTCGAAGCGCACGGTGACGGAAAGCACGTAAAGACCGAGCTCAAGCTCACCCAACCGATGGCCACGCAGCTCACGCTCACCGTGGCGCAAGGCGGCGACTATGCGTGGACTGCGAAACTCGATGCGCTGCGCTTCGATCCCAAGCCTTTGCTAGGTGACAGCTCGCTGCATGCGCTCGGCCTCGATCTGCAAGGCAGTGGCGATCGCCGCGGCGGCACGCTCAACGGACAAGTCGACCTCAACGACTATCAGCTCCAGCTCAAACCGTTGCGCGCGCATTTCAGCGACGACTTCAAAACCCTGAATCTCGAACAGCTCACGCTCGGCTCGCCGCAGATCAAGGGCACCGTCGAAGCGAGCGGTATCGTGCAGCTCGGCGCGCAACCGGTCAGCGGCGATTTGCAGATCCAGTGGAAGGATCTCGCCCTGCCCGCCTCGCTGGTCGGCCAGGACCTCGCCAGCCGCGGCAGCCTGAAAGCGCGCGGAAGCGCTGAGGCCTTCCATGCCGAAGGCGATGTCGATGTCGGGCCGCCCGGCAAACTCGCCAAGCTCGCGTTGAACCTCGATGGCACGCAGAAGCTGATTACCCTGCACACGCTGGAACTCAAGCAAGCGCAGGGCAACGTGCAGGCCAAGGGCACACTGACCCTGCAACCCGCGCTGGCCTGGCAGCTCAACGCCACCGCCAACAAGCTCGACCCCGGCCAGCTCCTCGCTGGCTGGAACGGCGCGCTGGATTTCGACATCACCACCGCCGGCACCCTGCCCAAGGACCAGCCGGACGCCACCATCGAGATCCGCAAGCTCGCCGGCCGCCTACGCGATCGCCAGGTACGCGGCGAAGGCAAGCTGCATCTCACCCCGCAGCAGGTGATCGACGGCAAGCTCGATCTTGCGTCCGGCGGCAGCACCGTGAAGATCGCGGCGAAGCCGGGCAGCACCAACGACATCGACCTCACCCTCGCCATCGCCTCGCTCGGCGACTGGTTGCCGGATGCGCAAGGCCGCCTCAATGGCGAGTTCCGCCTGCGCGGCAAGCAGCCCAAGCTTTCGCTCAACGGCAACCTGCAGGGCCAGGGCGTCGTCTACGCCGACCAGAAGATCGATAGCCTGCACCTCATCGCGGACGTGCCCGATCTCAGCAACCCCGGCGGCAAGCTCGATCTCGAAACCGGCCACGCCAACCTGGGCGGCCTCACCTTCCAGCGCATCGATCTGCGCGGCGATGGCACCGCGGCGCGCCACAGCCTGAGCCTGCAGGCCAAGGGCACCGAGCTGTCTACTCAACTCGCGCTCAACGGCGCTTTGAAGGGTTCCGCCTGGAACGGCACGCTCTCCACGCTCGATCTGGAACCGCAAGGCCTGCCGCGCTGGCGGCTGCAGCAACCGGCGCAGCTCGGCTACAACGACGGCGCGATGAATCTTTCCGAGCTGTGCCTGAGCGCTGGCGAGCCGCAACTATGCCTGGCCGCCAAGCAGGACAAGGCCGGCAATCTCGACGCCAACTATCGCCTGCGCGACCTGCCGCTGGCGCTGCTGATGACGCTCGCCAGTTCCTCCGGCCTGCCGATGCGCGCCGATGGCACGCTCGGCGGCAGCGGCCAGATCCGCCGCAACGCCGCCGGTGCACTCAGCGGCACCGCGTCGATCACCTCCCCCCGCGGCACCGTGACCTATGTCGAGCACCCCGACCGCCCCCTGCTCGCCTACAACGATCTGGCCCTGCAAGCCGAACTGAGCCCCAGCAGCCAGCGCGCGACCCTGCGCGCCAACCTCAACGACAACGGCCGTCTGGACGGCCAGATCGGTATCACTGGCGCACAGCAGGCGCTGGACGGCCAGCTGGAACTGCGCCTCAACAACCTCGCCTTCATCGAGTTGTTCACCAACGAAATCGCCAACGTGAAAGGCGGCATCGATGGCCAATTCCGTTTCGGCGGCACGCTCAAGCAACCGTCGGTCGCCGGCCAGGCCAACGTCAACGGCTTCGCAGCGGAAGTGCCCGTCGCCGGCCTCAAGCTGAGCCAGGGCAAGCTGGTGGTCAGCACCACCAACGCACAACAGTTCCTGATCAGTGGCAGTGTGCAGTCCGGCAAGGGCACGCTGCAGATCGGCGGCTACGCCGGCATCGGCCAAGACGCGCGCAGCGAGCTCACCTTCAAAGGCAGCCAGTTCACCGCCGCGGATATTCCCGCCGCCAAGGTCATCATCTCCCCCGACCTGCAACTCACCCAGGACGACAAAGGCATCAACGTCGGCGGTAGCGTGACGCTGGACAGAGCCGATGTGGATGTCTCCAAACTCCCCGGCGGCGGCGCCACCAAAGCGTCGTCAGATGTCGTCATCGTCGATCAGGCACAGGCGCAGGAACAGGCCAAGAGCCTGCCCATCACCGCACAAGTGAAAGTGGATCTCGGCCGCAAGACACATCTGGTCGGCCTTGGCCTCGACGGCCGCCTGAGCGGCATCCTCACCGTCACCGAACGCCCCGGCCGCACCACCACCGGCCAGGGCCAGATCACCGTCGACGGCATCTACAAGGCTTACGGCCAGAGCCTGCAGATCGAGCAAGGCCGCCTACTGTTCGCCAGCACGCCCATCGACAACCCCGGCCTCGACATCCGCGCCGCGCGCAAACTCAACCCCAACGCCACCATCGACGAAGGCCAGAAAGTCGGCCTCTACGTCTCCGGCACCGCGCAGCGCCCCGTGCTCACCGTCTACTCCAACCCGGTAATGGAGCAATCCGACGCACTCTCCTACCTGATCACCGGCAAACCGCTGTCGCAAGCGAAAGGCGGCGAAGGCAGCGCCGTCAGTGCCGCCGCACAGGCATTGGGCTCCGCCGCCGGCGACTTCCTCGCCAAGAGCATCGGCTCCAAGATCGGCCTCGACGACGTCGGCGTCTCCAGCAACGAAGCCCTCGGCGGCACCTCCGCCTTCACCGTCGGCAAATTCCTCTCACCGCGCCTCTACCTCAGCTACGGCGTCGGCCTGTTCGAGCCCGGCCAAGTCATCACCCTGCGCTACCGCCTCAGCAACCGCTGGCACTTCGAAGCCCAAAACGCCACCGACTTCAGCCGCGCGAGTCTCAACTACCGCATCGAGAAATAAGCGGTATTGCTCTCGGCGCCGCGTGCAACGAGATACAGCGCGCTTCGAACTCACTCAGCGCGGAGCGCTGAAGTAGCAACGCTATCCCGAGCACCCACCCTCACCCCAACCCTCTCCCCGGAGGGGAGAGGGGGCTGGTTGCGTGTCGCTGAGAGATAGACGAACGGGCCGGAAGAAAATTATCCCGACGCCCGACACTGGAAGATGCATAGCTACAGAGCCCACCGCCTGCTCTTCAGGCCATTTCTCTTTGGTTACTTTCTCTTTGGGCCAGCAAAGAGAAAGTGACCCGGACCGCGGCAGCGGTTCGGAAGCCCGCGGCAAGCGAGCCAGGGCACGCAGACGCGGCAACCGAGCGACAACGCCACTGGATCCCTGCCTACGCAGGGATGACGAGTAGGTAGGGGTATCGCAAGAACCTAACCCGCTCCCGGAGGGAGAGGGAGCAAAACACCCACCTCACCGATGTCATGTCATCAAGAAGTGGACGCCGCCGCTTCTACATCCGCTTCCGGACTACGCGTCCGCAACAACACCGCCCCAAGCACCGCCCCCAGCGCCGCAAAGCAAGCCCCCACCAAAAACGCCGCCCGATAACCAGCAAGCAATGCAGCGTTCAACTCATGCCCAGCCAACACCATCCCCTCCGTACGCAACGCCGCCAGACTCGCAAGAATCGCCAGCCCCAGCGCGCCACCCATCATGAAAGCCGTATTGACCAACCCCGAAGCAAGCCCCGACTCCGACGGCCCCACATCGCTCATCGCCGCCAGCAACACCGGGTTGAGCGCCGCGCCCGCACCGAGTCCAAGCAAGATCATGCCGGGCATGATGTCGATCACGAAATGGCCATCCAGCGGCGCGCGCGCAAACAACAACAGGCCCAGTGCCGCTAGCAGCAACCCCACCGCCATCGGACGGCGGATGCCGAAACGCATCACCATCTTGGCCGAGATACCCAGCGAGAACACCGCCATGATCAGGTTGGCCGGCAAAAAGGCCAGCCCCACTTCCAGCGGCCCATAGCCCAGCACCAATTGCATATACAGCGCGGAAAGAAAGAACCACGCGAACATCGCCGCCGCCCACAACACACCGACAACGTTCGACACCGCCACATTGCGCAGCCGGAACATGCGCAGCGGCATCAGCGGCTTGTGCACACGTGACTCGATCAACAGGAACGACCCCAGCAACACCACAGCCACGACGAGTTCGCCCAACGTGCGTGTCGAGGTCCAGCCGTACTCATTGCCGTTGACGATCGCATACACCGCCAGCATCAGCGCCGCCGTCACCGTGATCGCGCCAGCCACATCCAGATGCCTCGTCGCCGTGGATTCCGACGACGCCGGCAACAGGCGCGGCGCGAAGATGATCACCGCAATACCAATCGGCAGATTGACCAGAAACACCCAATGCCAGGTCAGGCTGCTGGTGAGCACGCCACCCAGCATCGCGCCGAGACTGCCGCCGCCGGCACAGACAAAGCCGTAGATACCCATCGCCTTGGCGCGATCCGCCGCCTCGGTGAACAAATCCATGATCAGCGACAGCGCCACCGCCGTGGTCACCGCACCGCCCAGCCCCTGCACCGCACGCGCGGCAATCAGAAAACCCTGTGTCTGCGACAAACCGCACGCCAGCGACGCTAGCGTAAACAGCGCAATGCCGAGCAAAAAGAAACGGCGATGCCCATACAGATCGCCCAGCCGCCCACCCAGCAACAGGAAGCCGCCATAGGTCAGCATGTAAGCGTTCACCACCCACGCCAGCGCCGTGTCGGAGAACTTCAGATCGGTTTTGATCGAAGGCAGCGCGACGTTCACGATGGTCGTGTCCAGCACGATCATCAGTACGCCCATGCATAACACCAGCAACGCTACCCAGCGGCGGTCGCGGTGGGGTTCGCTGGCGGTCGCGGGAATTTGAATGGAATCGCTCGTCATGGATCGCTCTCTAGTGATGTAAGTCCCTCTTTTGTAGGAGCCCACCCTGTGGGCGAACGCCCTGCAAAGCAGGGCTGATTTCGTCCAAAACGTTACGGAGCGCAGCCCTTTCGGGCCGTCTTGCCCACAGGGTGGGCTCCTACATCGGTGCGTCGAATCGGCCGGACCGGAATCGACATTACTCGTGAAGATAGCCCTGTTGACCATGCCAGCCATGCTGCGTTGCGGGTTGACACTGCAAATTTAGAACGATTTAAATCGGACCCTTACGCACCCGCCGCCGGCCGGCGGGCGCGCTCATTCAAGGGGAGTGGCGAATGCATTACCGGCTTCGATCCATCGCGGCGCAAGGCAAGCGCCATCTGCTCTGGGCCTTGCTGCTTGCCCTGCCAGGCGCCCATGCCGCACAGGACAGCGCGTTCTTCCGCTCCTTCGAACCCGGCGAACCGGCGCCGCTGGCTTCAAGCCACGGCTCGCTGACCCTGCAAGTGGCCGGCGGCCCGGGCGAAGCCGCCGCGCTCACCGCCAAACCCGGCGTTGGCTTCACTGGCCTGCATGCGCTGCACTACCGCGGCAACGCCGGCAAGCCGCAGGAGGCCGGGGTGTTCGACGTAACCATCCCGGTGACCGAACACACCCAGCTCTCCTACGTGCTGTTCCCCAGCTCCAACGCCAGCGATCTACGCAATCCATCCACCTACGCCGCTATCGATCTGCTCTTCGACGATGGCAGCCGCCTCTCCACACGCCAGGCAGCCGACCAGCATCACATCGCCGCCAGCGCACGCGCCCTGGGCGAAAGCCGCACGCTGTATCCCGATCAATGGAACTACCTCGCCATCGATCTCGGCCGTGTCGCGGCAGGCCGCACCATCAAGCGCATCCTGCTGGTACAGGATGGCCCGGCGGCCTCGGTGGAAGGCTATCTGGACGATCTGCGTATCGGTGACGTCGCGACCGAGCCGGAACACGCACGCCCCAGCGACTACGTCGACACCCGCCGCGGCACCAACTCCAACGCCAGGTTCTCGCGTGGCAACAACATCCCCGCCACTGCCCTGCCACACGGCTTCAACTTCTGGACACCAGTGACGGATGCGGGCTCCGACTGGATGTACCAGTACCAGCAACGCAACGGTGCCGATAACCGGCCGCGCATCGAAGCCTTCACGCTCTCGCACGAACCCAGTCCATGGATGGGCGACCGCCAGACCTTCCAGCTGATGCCAGCCAGCATCGCCAGCGGCGCGCCTAGCGCCAACCGGGCAAAGCGCGCGCTGAGCTTCACCCACGCCAACGAAACCGCCCGCGCGGACTACTACAAGCTGCGCTTCGACAACGGCATCGTCAGTGAGATAGCGCCGACCGATCACGCCGCGATGTTCCGCTTCACCTTTCCCAATGCGCGCTCGCAGCTGGTGTTCGACAACCGCAACGACCAGGGCGGCATCACGCTCGATCCTGCGGGACGCAGTTTCAGCGGCTACTCCGACGTCAAGAGCCGCCTTTCCACCGGCGCCACGCGCCTGTTCTTCTACGCCATGCTGGATCAACCGGTCAGCGAGAGCGGACGCCTGAGCGGCGAAGGCCGCGACCATGTCGCCGCCTGGCTTGGTTTCGACACCTCGAAGAACAAGACCGTCACGCTGCGCATTGCCACCTCGCTGATCAGCGTGGAGCAGGCGCAACGCAACCTGGCAATGGAAATCGCCCCCAGCGACAGCTTCGATGACGTGCACGAACGTGCGCAAAAACGCTGGGACGAACAGCTCGGTATCGTCAGCGTGCAGGGTGCCAACCGCAGCGAACTGACCACGCTTTATTCCAACCTCTATCGCCTGTTCCTGTACCCGAACTCGGCATACGAGAACACCGGCACTAAAGAACAGCCCACCTACCGCTACGCCAGTCCCTTCTCCGCTCCTACCGGCACCGACACGGCCACCCATACCGGCGCGCGCGTCGTAGATGGCAAGGTCTACGTCAACAACGGCTTCTGGGATACCTACCGCACCGCGTGGCCGGCCTACAGCCTGCTGGTGCCGAAGCAGGCCGGTGAGATGATCGACGGCTTTGTGCAGGAATACCGCGACGGCGGCTGGATCGCGCGCTGGTCATCGCCGGGCTACGCCGATCTGATGGTCGGCACCAGCGCCGATGTCGCTTTCGCCGATGCCTGGCTCAAAGGCGTGCATAACTTCGACGTGAAGAGCTTCTATCAGGCCGCATTGAAGGATGCCTCGGTGGCAAGCCCGATCGCTGGCGCGGGACGCAAAGGCCTGCAGCGCTCCGTGTTCAATGGCTATGTGGATACTGCCGTGACTGAAGGCCTGTCCTGGTCGATGGACGGCTATATCAACGACTTCGCCATCGGCAACCTCGCCGCCGCATTGGCCAAACAAGGCGACGCCAGCGATCCGTATCGTGCGCACTACGCCGATGACGCGGCCTACTACCACGGCCGCGCGCAGGGCTACACCAACCTGTTCGACCGCGACGTCGGTTTCTTCGTCGGCCGCGACGCGCAAGGACACTGGCGCTATACCAAGGAAAACTTCGATCCGCTGCGCTGGGGCGACGACTACACCGAGACCAACGCGTGGAATATGGCCTTCCACGCACCGCACGACGGCGCCGGCCTCGCCGCGCTGTACGGCGGCCGCGACGCATTGGCCGCCAAGCTCGACCAGTTCTTCGCCACACCCGGCGAATTCCATGTCGGCGGCTACGGTGAACCCATCCACGAAATGCTCGAAGCCCGCGACGTGCGCATGGGCCAATACGGCCACAGCAACCAGCCTTCGCACCACATCATCTACATGTACGCCTACGCCGGCCAGCCCTGGAAAACCCAGGACAAAGTACGCGACGCGCTCTCGCGCCTGTACATCGGTAGCGAGATCGGCCAGGGCTACCCAGGTGATGAGGACAACGGCGAGATGTCCGCCTGGTACCTGTTCAGCGCGGCCGGCTTCTACCCGCTGCGCATGGGCACGCCGGAATACGTCATCGGCGCACCCTACTACCCGCACATGGATATCCGCCTCGACAGCGGCAAACACATCGTGGTCAACGCGCCGAATGTCAGCGACCGCAACCGCTACGTGCAGAGCCTTCGCGTCAACGGCAAACCGTGGAACCGGCTGACCCTGCCGCACGCGCTGCTGGCGCAAGGTGCCACGCTGGACTTCGACATGGGGCCGCAACCCTCCACCTGGGCCAGCGATGCCGCCGCCCTGCCCGACTCACTCACCAGACACGGCCCCCCCCAGCCACCGCGCGACCTCACCGATGGCGGACAAGGCGAACTGCGCAGCGAACCCGCCATCGACCATCTCGCCGCATTGTTCGACAACGACGCCAGTACAGAAGCTAGTCTTCCCGACGCCGGCGCCACCGTGACCTGGCATGCACCGGGCGCACAGCATGTCGCCATGTACACCCTCACCTCCGCCGCCAGCCAGCCCGCGCCAGAAAACTGGTCACTCGAAGCCTCAAGCGACGGCAAGCGCTGGGTAACGCTCGATACGCGCCACGGCGAGCGCTTCCCGTGGCCACGCCAGACGCGCGTGTTCGGCGTGGCGAAGCCAGGCGATTACAGCTACTACCGCCTGCGCTTCGGCAAGGCAGCGAAGCCCGGTGCGGCGCTGGCGGAGATTGAGCTTATCGGCGGGCGTTGAGTCGCCAGATGCAATCACCGGACCGGCACGGCTTGTGCCGGTCCGCTTACGCGTAACGCTCAAGGGAACCTCGAATAACCTCTCAACGCCCGTCATTCCGGCGAAAGCCGGGATGACGAACTTGAAAGTCGATTATTCGAGGCTCCCACAAAGATCAACGCCTGGGCACCAGCTCGCCCGTCACCTTGCCGGCGCTATCGAGCATCTGCAGCGAAGGCGTACCGTCCGGAGCGACTTTCATCACGATGCGCTGATGGCCCTGCGTGTCGTTGAGCGCTAGCAGCACGCCATTATCGGAACCGCGCCCGAGCACCATGCGCGGGGTAGGACCGCCATGCTGATCGAAGAAAGCCTTCAGCCTGACCCGCTGCTGATCTTTAGGAAGATCCTTGATCGCCGCCATCAACTGGATTTCTTCAAGAATCGAGTAGTCCGGATAGTCGTTGAACTGCAGCTTGGTGTAACGAGTACCGCCTTCCTGGTGCGAGTCCAGCGCCATCGTCTGGTCCTGCTCGTACGCATCGAAGGAAAGATGACCGTGAGACTCCTTCGTGCCATCTTTATTTTTCTCGCCACCAAAGATCAGGCCACCGTTCTCAGTGCCCTCGTCGTTGTAGAAAATCATGCCGGCGGCTTTTCGATCGGGATGCGGATACTCCTTGCCCTTGATGATGATCCCCGCCGTCTTGTCGGAGTTGGAAATCACCAGCCGCAACGTGCCATCCGGCTCACGCACATTGATGCGCTGCACGTCCAGCTGCTCCAGCGTCATCGCCCGTGGCGCCTGCACGAAACCGCTCAGCACCGTCACCGCAAAGACCGCGGTCAACACGCCCGCATAAATCATCAAGAAACGCTGGCCTACAGGTTTCATCGGCATCCCTCTGGAACTATTGGTCGTGGGTGAAGACATGTGGCAATGACATTGACTGAAAGAATGGGCGTTCAATTGGCGCTATGAGGAATATCCGCCCAGATAGAAAGCAAGCGCTGCAAGCTCGCTTGGCGAGCTGTGCTTGGCAGTGCAACAGTCAAGAGAGACCGCACTGAAGGGCCAACCATTGCGTTATGGAGTTGGCCACAGCGCATGAACAAGATTCCAGGCACCCGCCACCATCACGATGAACAGGAGATACGAACTCGAGAGCAACCTGGCGAGCTCGATGTCACAGCCCTCTCTTCGATACCAAGCGACAAGGGCATAGTCGAGGCCGATGAGGCCGAAGAATATGATTGCCGCAGCTGCATATTTTCCGTAGCCCGGCATCGCCCACAGCGCCGCAAGCGCCTGACCGCTCACCAAAGCAATGACGGCCGCGACGACTCGCTCCGATCTGGAAAGAGACGCCTTCCCCACAACCATCGATCTCGATTCATCGTGCATAGAAAGCTTCCTTTCAATAGGTTGGTAGGAGACTAATTCGAAACGCACGGACCCGCTTTATAGACTTGAAGCGATCAGCGAAGCAGCCAATGATGGAACGCTCAATCAAATAATCTGCTCGACCAGCATCTCTTCACCGGCCTTATCGAAAAACGTCATAGTCATCCTGCCGGTGTCGACGGCCCACTTCTCTATCCCACTTTGCGCCAGGCCCCTGGACATCTCCAAGTAAGTCGTCTCGCGCAACTCGTGCCGGCGCAGGTGTTGAAGAAACGCCTCGCGCTGACTGACTTCAGCGATAGAAAGCACCTCGTGTGCCGCTGGGGAGACGACCCTGTGGCCACCTTGCCCGAAGTATTCCGAATGGCCGTCCGTCAGGTAGGAGTCGTACCGTTCGACGCCGAGCGCCTTGAGCGCCCGCACATACTCCGGGAGTGTCTTCGCGCTACCAAGCCGAGCGTGGAGTTCGTCGATTTGCCCGATCGTAAACATGATCGCGTTTCCCTTTCACACAAAGGTTCGCCCACGAAACAAATTCACCAACCTCACCCTCCAGCTCCTCGCAACCGCTCCAACTCCTCCCTCAACCAATCCCCCGTCAGCTGCTCCCTCCCATCGCAGCTGACCTTGTACGGCGTCCCGCTCAAGCTGCTCTCGCTGCCCGCGCGCTCGATGAATTCCTCGGCGGAATTCACCTGATCCTTGCGCGCCAGGTAGTCGAACTTCTTCTGCAGGTGCGCTTGTGCGTCGGTCGCGCTGTAATCGCTGCCGTTGCGGATGAAGGTGCAGTGGCTGTTGCCTACGAAGGCGAGCAAGGCCTTCACTTCTTGCTGCCCTTTTGCATCGAGCGCCGCGTGTGCGGCTGATACCGGCACGGCCGTTAGCAGCGCAAGCATGACGTATCGACTCAAGTCCATTGGATTCACCTGCCGCGTCGCATGAATTCACGAAGACGCATGCTAGCCCATTGGTCATACCCCCAAACCTCAAGGGCCGGGGCTATCGTTGGCGTCCCCTTTCATGACTGGGAACGTCGCCATGCAGCACATCCGATGGATCTTCACCGCCGCCGTTCTCGGCGGCGCCTCGACCCTGGCCGCAGCGCCCGTCGCACCGCAACAAAAGCCGGCCGCAGCCCATGCCGGGCCGGAAGCCCGTAGTGCCTCGGGCATTGATCTGGCCGGCGTCGATCACGCGGTCAAGCCAGGCGATGATTTCAACGGTTATGCCAACGGCGCCTGGGCCAAGACCGCCGAAATTCCAGCCGACCGTTCCAGCACCGGCATCTTCCTGAAGGTGTTCGAGCTCGCCGAGAAGCGCAACGCCGAGCTGATCCGCGATGCAGGCAAGAGCCATCCGGCCGCCGGCACCGACGCGCGGAAGATTGCCGACTACTACGCCGCTTTCATGGATGAAGCCGCCATCGAGAAACAAGGCTTGAACCCGCTCAAGTCCGCCCTGGCGAAAATCGATGCCATCAAGACCACGGGCGACCTGTCCACTGTGCTGGGCAATGGCCTGCGCGCCGACGTGGATCCGGTCAACGCCACCAACTGGTGGACCCAGAACCTGTTCGGGTTGTTCGTTGCGCAGGGCCTCGAAGATCCATCCCACAACATGCCGTACCTGTTACAGGGCGGCCTGGGCCTGCCCAACCGCGACTATTACCTGTCGGACGACAAGAGCATGGCTGCCGTCCGCGACAAATATCAGACCTACATTGCGACGCTGCTCAAGCAGGCCGGCACACCGGACGCGGAGAACAAGGCCAAGGCCATCTTTGCGCTGGAAACCAAGATCGCTAAGGCACAGTCGAGCATTGTCGACAGCGAAGACGTTCATAAGGCAAACAACCCCTGGAACCTTGGCGATTTCAGCAAGAAGGCGCCAGGTATCGACTGGAACGCCTACTTCGGCGCCGCCGGATTGGCCAAGCAGAAGCGGGTCATCGTGTGGCAGCCGGACGCCATCCGCCAGCTATCCGCCCTGGTAGCCAGCGAGCCATTGCCGGCATGGCAGGATTATCTGCGCTTCCATGAACTCAACCGCAGCGCCAACCTGCTGCCCAAGGCCTACGCCGAAATGGCGTTCGACTTCTACGGCCGCACGCTCAACGGCACGCCCAAGCAGCGCGACCGCTGGAAGCGCGCGATCGGCGCCACCAACGGTGCCCTCGGCGATGCGGTGGGCCAGATCTACGTGACGCGCTATTTCCCGGCGTCGTCCAAGCAGCAAGTGCAGCAGATGGTCAGCAACATCATGGCCGCCTTCAACGACCATGTGGACACCATTGACTGGATGACACCGGCCACCCGGCAGAAGGCCAAAGCCAAGATCGCCACATTGAAAGTCGGCGTGGGCTATCCGGAGACCTGGCGCAACTACGCCTCGCTGGACATCCGACCGGACGATGCGCTGGGTAACCGCCTGCGTGCCGATGCCTTTGAGTACCAGCACCAACTAGCCAAACTCGATCAGCCGGTGGACCGGGGCGAATGGTGGATGACCCCGCAAACGGTCAACGCGGTCAACCTGCCCTTGCAGAACGCCCTTAATTTCCCGGCAGCGATCCTGGAAGCGCCCTTCTTCGATCCCAAGGCCGATGCCGCCGCCAACTACGGTTCGATCGGCTCGGTGATCGGTCACGAAATCAGCCACAGTTTCGACAACACCGGCGCCGAATTCGACGCACAGGGCCGCCTCGCCAACTGGTGGACGCCGGAGGACCAGGCGCATTTCAAGGCCGCGGGCCAACGACTGGTCGAACAGTACAACGCTTATGAGGTACTGCCTGGACTGCACATCAACGGCCAGCAGACCCTGGGTGAAAACATCGCCGATGTCTCCGGCCTGGCGATTGCCTATGCGGCGTACCAGAAGTCGCTCGGTGGCAAGCCGGCGCCGGTCATTGACGGCCTGACCGGCGACCAGCGTTTCTTCCTCGCTTTTGCGCAATCGTGGCGCGAAAAGACCCGCGAGAAGGCGCTACGGCAACAGGTCGTGACCGACGGCCACTCGCCAGGCACCTTCCGCGCACAGACCGTGCGCAACATCGACGCCTGGTACGGAGCGTTCAAGCCGGTGGCCGGCGAGAAGCTCTATCTGGACCCGAAGGATCGCGTGAAGATCTGGTAAGGCGACGTCTCTGGTTCAACCGGGCCGCACTCTCCGGAGTGCGGCCTTTTTTTATGTCCGCCAGAGACACGCAAACTCTTCACGCAAGCCGCGCGACACTGATCGCGCAGCGCGGAGACGGAAGCCGTGCAACCTTGCGCTGCAAGGAGCCCATCATGTTCAAGCACATTCTCATTCCCACGGACGGCTCCGATCCCGCCATGCGCGCCGCCACCACCGGAATCCAGCTGGCCGCCCAACTCGGCGCCCGTATACGCGCACTCCACGTACTCACGCCACTGCCGGCGGTAAGTTTTTTTGCCGACGTGCTGCAGGGCGATGTCTATCGCAAGCATGCGCGCGAACGCGCCGAAGCAAGCCTCGCCAAAGTAAGCGAAATGGCGCAGGCAGCGAACGTGCCTTGCGAGGTGGAATATCTGTTCGACAACCGCCCCTACGCCGTGATTGCCGGCGTGGCAACCAAGTACGGTTGCGACCTGATCGTGATGGACGCGCACGAGCACAACAACCTTGAGCGTCTGTTGCTCAGCAATACGACGCATAAGGTGATTTTGAGTTGCGATGTGCCGGTGCTGATTTGTCATTGATGCTTCACTCCTCCCCCTGTTCACAGGGGGAGGCTGGGAGGGGGTAGGCCCTTGCGACAACATCTCCTGCAGCGCTTCCTCAAGTACTCACCCCTCCCCAACCCTCCCCTGTCCCGCGGGACTAGCTTCGCGTCGCAAGCAGGGGAGGGAGCAAAAGCGCGGCATGGTGAGGGTCGGACGATCACGCCCAAAAGAAAACCGTCCCGACGCCTGACACTGGAAAAGTGTGTAGCTACGGAGCACACCGCCTGCTCTCAGGCCATTTCTCTTTGGTTACTTTCTCTTTGGGCCAGCAAAGAGAAAGTGACTCGGACCGCGGCAGCGGTTCGAAAGCCCGCGGCAGGCGAGCCCGGTCGCGACAACACGGCAATCGAAGCGCACCACTCTGGATTCCGGCCTACGCCGGAATGACGAAGTAGGAGGGAATGGCTCAAGACTCGAACCCTTCAACACAGCTGCCCCCCTGTGACCAGAGGAGGGAGTCAAGAGCTGGCGCAGATGGGATTCGACGCCAATGGCACCTCCCCGCAACCACTACCGCTGCACAGCAGCGATAAATATCGTAAAAACACCCCAGCCATAAATGAATGGCCTAGCTGCTATACGTCCGCGCTACGTTGATTCAACGAACCAGACAAAGGACCCGGCATGCGTCATCAGATACTGAAGCTCGCCCTGGCTGTCTCCCTCTGCGGCCTGCTCGGCCCGGCATTCGCCGCCTCGACCAAAACAGACGCCCATTGGGTCGGTGCCTGGGCGGCCGCATCCGATTCGCCCGGTCCGGTGCTATCGGCGCAGACGGTTAGACAAGTAGTGCGCACCAGCGCAGGTGGCTCGCAGGTGCGCGTGCGGCTCTCCAACCTGTTCGGCACGGGGCCAATCACCATCGGTCCCGTACATGCGGCGCTGCGCACGGAAGGCTCGTCCATCGCGCCCGGCAGCGATCGCCCACTGCGGTTCCATGGCAAGCCCACCGTGACCATCGCCAAGGGCGACACCGTGCTGAGCGATGCGGTGGCGCTGGACGTGAAGCCGTTGCAGGAACTGGCCGTGAGCCTCTACGTGCCAGCCGGCGCCGCGGTGCCTTCGACGATCCACAATGCCGGCCTCGCCACCGCTTACCTCACCGAAAGCGGCGACGCGACTTCGGCCACGCGCTTCCCCGGCGACGAAGTCAGCGGCAACCGTTTTTTCCTGAGCGACGTCGAAGTCGCCGGCCCTGCCCCGCGCCGCGCCATCGTGGCCTTCGGCGATTCCATCACTGACGGTGTAGGTTCCACGCAGGATACCTATCAACGCTGGCCGGACTATCTTGCCGCGCGCTTGCAGGCTGATCCCAAGCTGGCCTCCATCGCGGTGGTCAATTCCGGCATCGGCGGCAACCGCGTCGTGAACGACAACTTCGGACCGAGCGCGCAGGCTCGCTTCGACCGCGATGCGCTGGACAAGGCCGGCGCACACTGGATCGTATTGCTGGAAGGCATCAACGATATCGGCGGCTCGGGCCCTTATGCCGCGGACAAGGATCGGGTCAGCGCGGAGCAGATTATCGATGGCATGAAAGCGCTGATCGTCCGTGCACACGCTAAGGGCCTCAAGATCTACGGCGCTACGCTGACACCTTTTCACGGCGCGGGCTGGCCCTATCACTCCAGCGCCAACGAAGCGAAGCGCCAGGCAGTGAACAAATGGATCCGCGAGTCGGGCGCGTTCGACGGCGTGGTCGATTTTGACAAGGCGGTCCGCGATCCCGCGCGTCCGGAACGCATGCTGCCTGCCTACGACAGTGGAGATCATCTGCACCCGAGCGGCGCGGGCTTTCAGGCCATGGCCAATGCAATCGACCTGAGTTTTTTTGCGGGCAGCCCGTAAGCCACCAGATCGCCGACATCGCGGCGGATCAGGCCGCCGCTTCGGCCCGCGCGAGTTCACGACATAGCGCCGCCGTCGCCTCGTCCACCGGGAAGCAGCACTCCACGTGCAATTCGTCGAGCGTCACATCGCGCGGCGTGCCGAAGGTGGTGATGGTGGAGAAGAACTGCAGCACCTTGTCGTCACGGCGTAGCACCGTGGTCAACAAAGGCGACGGCGCCGTGCCGAGGTCGCGCATGCGCCAGCGCTCCGGCACACCGGGATAGGCGAGTATTTCTTCGAGCAGCTCGCGCGCCTTCGTATCTGACGGCAACGCGGCGACTTCGTTGTGCAGATGGTGGATCAGGCTGCCGGCCACTTCTTCCCAGTTGGCCACGGCCTGACGAAAATCATCCGGATCGAAAATCTGCCGCAACATGTTCTGGTGCGCACTCGGCTTGCCGCGCATAACAAAATCGCCGATGCGCGCCGCCGCCTGGTTCGCCATCAGCACATCCCAGTGGCGGTTAAGCAGAAAGGCGGGATACGGCTCCTGCTGCGCCAGGATGAATTCGATGGCGCGGCGCATCTGCTCCAGCTCCGGCGTAGCCAGCGCGGTCTCCGGGTATTTTGGCGCGAAGCCGGCGGCCACCAGCAGTGCATTGCGTTCGCGCAACGGCATGCCCAGGGCGTCAGCCAGCCGGGCCAGCATGTCGCGACTGGGCTGGGACTTGCCGGTTTCGACGCAACTCAGATGGCGGGCCGAGACGCCGGCTTCCAATGCCAGGTCCAACTGGCTCAGGCGTCGCGATGCGCGCCATTCGCGCAGCAGCGCGCCGAGCGCAGAAGCGGAGGCCATGGCATTCGATACGGGAGCGTGGGCGCGGTTCACGGCGAGAGCATACGGCGGGCCGCTGTCGAAAAACCATGACCTGTGAGATCAAGCCGTCATGACCTGGGACGTCATTGCGGCCATGCCCTCGGGCGCGAATGATCGGCCCCGCTCCCTCGCGCTCATCCCCACTCATTACCCCGCCAACAAGGACATACCATGCAACGCAGACAGTTCCTTGGCATCGCCGCCGGTACCCTGGCCGCCGGTGTGCTCGCCGGCTGCGCTCCCCGCGCCGCGCGCCAGCTGACGGCCGGCGCCGCAACCCGCCCCACCGACGTGGCCACGTTCAATGCAGCTCGCCGCTTCGCCAGCACGCGCTTCGGTGAGATCGCCTACGTAGAGCGCGGCAGCGGCCAGGCCGCACTGTTCCTGCACGGCTTCCCGCTCAACAGCTATCAGTGGCGCGGCGCGCTGGACCGGCTCTCGCCCTACCGCCGTTGCGTGGCGCCGGATTCGCTTGGCCTGGGCTTCACGCGCCCCGCTCCAGGCCAAAGCGTAACGCCGGCCGACCAGGTGGACATGCTGTCCACGCTGCTCGATCAACTGGGCATCGATAGCGTGGATCTGGTTGCCAGTGACAGCGGTGGCGCCGTTGCGCAGCTCTTCATGACACGCCATCCAGCACGCGTGCGCACCGTGCTGCTCACCAACTGCGATGTGGAGCCGGACAGCCCGCCACCTGCGGTACTGCCCGTGCTCGAGGCAGCGCGCCGCGGCCGCTTTGCCGACGAATGGCTGGTGCCCTCGGCGACCGACAAGACCTTCGCCCGCTCGCCCAAAGGCCTGGGCGGTGCGACGTTCACCTATCCCGAGCGGATGGCGGACGACACGTTCGACATGTACCTCGGCCCGCTGGTCGCCACGCCCGAACGCAAGGCGCTCTGCGATGCCTACGCCCTCGGCCTTACGCCCAACCCGCTGGCCGGCGTCGAACCGCTGCTTAAAAAGAGCACCATTCCCACCCGCATCATCTGGGGCACCGGCGACACCATCTTCGCCGCCGCCGATCCAGACTACCTCGACAAAATCCTTCCCGGTTCGCGCGGCGTGCGTCGTATCGAAGGCGCGAAGCTTTTCTTCCCGGAAGAGTTTCCGGATGTGATCGCGGAGGAAGCGAAGCGGCTGTGGGGTGTGGGTTGAACGCCACGATATAGATCCACGTGGGCGGCCGCTGATGGCCGCCCATTTCTTTATGCGATCTATACAGCGGAACACCACGAGCGGCATCGCTTCTTTACGCCCGTCCGCGCAACCATGGCGCCATGAAATCTCCATCTCTCTCGACGATCAGGCATCTCCATCGCGCGTTGTGCTGGACTGGACTGATCGTGGCGGCGATGTTGTTCGATGTCGCCTTGGTCCACTTGAACCAACCGTCACCGGCTAGCAACCCGATGAGTGGACAAGCATCCACCATGGTTCGACACGATGTCGGACAAGACAGCGCCGCTGCCGGTCCGTGGCGTGGACTGGCCGTCGGTTCGATCTATCTTTGCTTCGTTGCCGTAGGAAGGCTTTCACGTCGCAGGCGTTGATCGCCAGGCAAAGAACGCACACCCACAAAAGATGACGGCAAGAAACAGCCTGGTCTGTTTCTTGCCGTCGGCGGAGCTGCCTTACCTGCCGGCAGGGAGGGGCTGGCCAGGTGTGGTCGGCAAGCTCCTTCAATGCCGCCGCGAGGGGTAGCGGCGGCGGTGTACCCCAGGGTTGCGCGCCGGTCAGAGTTTGAAGTTCACCCCTACCGCGTAAGTGCGGCCGTTCTTGTACATACCGATGGGTGCGTACTTCACCTGGTTGTACCAGTAGTACGTGGAGTCGAGCAGGTTGGTGGCGCTGAAGGTCAGGCCCATCCAGTCGTTGACCTGATAGCTGGCGGTGACGTCGAGCTGTTTGTACTGGTCGGAGAACACGTCGGAGTTGAGCCGCCCGACTTGGGTGAAGTACGGCGTGCGCCAGCTGTAGTTGACGCGGAACAGCCACGGCCCTTTCTCGAAATACGGAATCAGGTTGAACGTGTTCTTGGACAGGAACGGCATGTTCAGCCCCGGACTGGTGCTGGCATGGCTGTAGGTGTAGTTGGTCTGCACACCGAAGCCGTAGCCCAAGTCCTGCTGGTACATCAGCGAGATGCCACGCACCTTCGCATTGCTGGCGTTCACCGGCGAGGTGATGCTGTAGGTGTTGGTCTGCCCGGTGGTGGTGTCGAGCATCACGCGATCGGTGGTGGTGTTGACGATGTAGGTGCCGATCTTTCGATAGAACACTTCGGTCGACAGCAGACTGGATGGTGCGAAATACCATTCGCCGGCCAGGTCGAAGTTGGTCGACTGGTAAGGCTTGAGGTTGGGGTTGCCAGCGCTGCCGGTGAAGTTGCCGCCAGTGCCGCTGAGCGATACCGAGCCTGCGAGGTCGGCGTAGCGCGGCCGCGCGATCACCTTCGACACACCGAAGCGCAGCACTTTGGACTCGTCGACGTCGTAGGCGATGTTGAAGCTGGGTAGCGGCTTGTAATAGTGCGTCTTGCCTTCGACCAGTTGGTACGGGCTACCGTCATTGCTCTGGTAGTAGCGCGACTTGTCCATGGTGTCGACATAGCGCACACCGAAGTTGCCGCGCAGGCCGTTCGATTCGAAGTTGAACTGCGCGTAGAGGTCCTTGGTGATTTCCTTGACGCCGAAAGTGCTCGGGTAATCGATGTTGTACGGCCCCTGGGGCTGCGATTTCAGATAGCCCTGGACTGAACCGAGATTGGCGGTCGGCCAGTTGGTGAGATCGCCGCTCGCGTTCAAGCCGTCGAAGAGACCGCTGGGCGTGCCGCCGGGATTGAACTGGCTGAGGCTGATCGCATCGGTGGTGTTGATGCGGTTGCCGCGCGAGTTCTGGCCGTTGTCGTGATTGATGTACTTCACACCCATCTGCACCTGATTGATCGGCCCCCAATCCAGGTCGCGACTGGCGTCGAACTGCGCGTACTTCTCGCGATCCTTGGTCACTGAGTAGTAGATGCCGCCAGCCTGGTATTTGCCGTCGATGCTCGCGCCCGGTGCGGAGCCGGCAGGCGAGGCAGCCAGGCCCCAGTTGCCGGCGCTGCCGTTCTGATAATTGACGGCGGTGTTCCTGCCGTCATAACTGAAGTCATAACCGCCCGACTGCAGCAGGTACTTCATCAGGTACTCGGGGTCCTTGCCGCCGGTGGCGCTGGTGTAACCGACCTGGCTGGTCAGCACCCACTTGTCGCCGTTGTAGTCGTGGCGCAGGTTGATGCTCTTGGTGGTGACGGTCGACTTGCGATAGTTGGCATCAAGCTCGGCATAAGGCTGGCCGGTCGCCGATGAAACCGTGCCCTGGGTGATGTAGCCGTTGTTCTGCGTAAGACTAGTGATCTTACCCAGGTCGCCGCAGCCCGGACAGACATAGCGCGATTCGCTGTAGTTGTTGTACTTGCCCTTGATGTACAGGCCGGTGAGGTTGAATTCGTTCTTGTCGTCCGGCCGCCACTGCAGCGCCGATTGGATGCCGTTGCGCTCGCGGGTCTGCTGGAAATACGCGCTGTTGATGCCCACCGGCACCTTGTCGGTAGCGACATTGCCGCTGCCACTCACGCTGGCCGTACTCGGAATACCCGCGCCGGTGGTATAGCCGAAGAACTCGATGCCGGCGCGCGACAGGTCGGCCTTGTCGTGCGTGATCGAGGTGAGGAAACCGAAATCCCCATCCTTGTTCTTCCAGCTCCACAACACCGAGCCGCGCGGATTGCCGTCTTTGGAGCGGTCGTTGTAGTTGTAGCCAAGCGAGCCGCGCAGCGTGTTGGCCGGCAAGTCGAGCGGCTTGCGCGTGTGGATGATCACGGTGCCGCCGATGCTGCCTTCGTCGATGCGCGCCTCGGGCGATTTATAGACTTCCATCGCACCGATGACCTCGGGCGACAGCAAGGTGTAGTTGAAGGTGCGGCCGCTGGTGTCGGTGGGGTTGCCGCCCCAGTCGCCGGAAGCGATGGTCTGCCCGTTGAGCAGCGCGCGGTTCAATGCCGGATCGGTGCCGTTGATGCTGACCTTCTCACCCTCGCCGAACTGGCGGTCCACCGTGATGCCCGGCAAATGCGCTAACGATTCGGCGGCATTGGTATCCGGGAATTTGCCGATGTCCTCGGCGCTGATCGCATCGACCACGGCATTGGCGTTGCGCTTGATGTCGATCGCCTTGTCCAGGCTGGCGCGATAGCCCGACACGGTGACAGTCGCCAGCGTGCTGGCGCTCTTGTTGTCGGCGGCCTTGCGCGACTTGCCCGTTGTGTCTTTCGCGTCGCCGGAGGCGCCGCCCTGACTATCCGAAACCGAACCCGCGGCCTGCTGTGCGAGTACGCCGCCGGTGAAGGCCACCATGGAGGTGGCAAGCGTCAGTCTGATGATCTTGGCTAAACAGTGATTCATTAACCCACCCTCATGAGCTAAAGGACGGACAGTCGTGGCGTGTGTGGACTTCGCCTGAGCGGCCGGCGACCGAGCGTTTGGATCGATCCATATTTCGAGTGATTTGTTCGGTGACTGCGCGCTAGCGGCGTGATGCCTCCTGGGTTACGGGTTCGGCGGACGGAATGTCCGCGCATAGGTCCAGCGGATGGGCGCAAATACCGGCACCCCGCCCTGGTAGCAGGGCAAACGCGGTGTCCGAATGGGTTGGCGCCTGTCACAAAGGGAGAGCTGGCCCCTCCCCTGTCATCACCAGCAAGTCATTCCGTCACGAATGTTTACTGGCGAATTCATATTTCATACTTGTTTAGATCGAGACAAGTAGCGCTGCAACAGGAATCTTTCCTATCACACGGGCATTGTGAGTTTATCTATGAATTCAATGCTTATTTGTGCACAATTTTTTCTGGCGCAAAAAACCGCAATGGCTACTGCGAAAAAACGGAATGCTCCAGCTCGCAGAGGGCGACTGGGAGCGGGAGTCCTTGGTTCACGCTCATTCGGTAGGGGTGTTTCGACCTGGCCGCTTATGCAGCGGGCATTCCGCCTCGCTGCATAAGCGGCCAGGTCGAGACAACTCAACAATTGTCGCAAACACAAAGAACAACCCTCAGCGCCTCCCGGCGCGAAAATCTTGAACAGACTCTCAGGCGAAGCTCACCACCTCGTCGCGGCTCCCTACCCACTCCACCCGGTTTCGTCCCAACTTCTTGGCGCGGTACAGCGCCGCATCCGCCGCGCTCACCAGCGCGTCGAACTCCAGCCCCGCTGCCCCTGCCACGCCCACGCTGGTGGTGACCGGAATGCTATGCGTGCCGAACTGCGCTGGCGTGGCGGCGACGCAAGCGCGCATATCCTCCGCCACCACGATGGCCTGCGCCGCATCGATTGCGGGCAACACCACCAGGAATTCCTCGCCGCCATAGCGCGCCAGTAACGCACCGTCGGGCAGATGGATGCCGCGCATCAGGCGCACGAAGTGCTGCAGCACCTCGTCGCCCGCCGCGTGTCCCCAGCTATCGTTGATGACTTTGAAGCCATCCAGGTCGAGCAGCAGCACCGAGGATGTCTCGCCACGCACACGACAGGCATCCACGGCACGGCGCCCTTCGTCGATCACCGCCCTACGGTTGGGCAGCCCGGTCATGCCGTCTGTGCGGGCCATGCTGCGCAGGTCCAGCGTCAGCCGCTGCGCCAGCATCAGGGTGAACCCGGTGCTCAACAGGAAAGTGCAGACAATGCCGAACAGATAATTGGCCGAGACCAACTGAGTCGCCAGCAACACCTGCGACTCCGTGCCCGGCGCCAGCATCACCGCCGAGCGCAAAAAGTAGAACGCCATGTCGGCGCAAAAGATGGTGGCGGTGAAGGCACAGGTGTTGCGCAGATCTCGAGGCGAACGCCGCAACAGCACCCAGATCATCCATACATCCCACACCACACTCTTGGCGCCGAATACCAGCGCCTCGAACAGTTGCGCGGGTGGCTCCAGCACAAACACCAGCTGTATCACCAGGAATACGGCCACCAGCAACATTGGCCAGCGCCAGCGCAGCGGGTAGCGCACATGCACCGCGATACCCATCAGCATCAGCGCATTCGACAGCGCAATCAGCCCGCTGCCGACGACGGCTGATAGCAGACTCTGCTTCTCATCCAGCCCCTGCGCCAGGGCCGCCGCGGTCAATACCCAGAAACCCGCCGCCCAGATGGGCAAGGCTGGCATACCGCGCAGGACCATGCCGAGCAGGGTGAAGCTCAGCGAGATGGTGGCGCCGACAGCGAGCCCCATGATGCCGAGCGTGAATAGGTCGAGATGCATTGCTACCCCTGCGTACCGCTTGGGTACCCCCGGTGAGGATGTCGCCATTATTGACTATCGGCCGGCCAGCAGTTGACTGAAATGGCTTTCAGAACCAGTGACGTCGCAGCCGGCCGCGCCACTCGCCTTGACGCCGCCCTCGACGATGCGGCAGGTTCAGCCCTGCTCCGTTCGCCATCAGGGATCGCCTTGCCACTCTCCGCGCCCGGATACTGGCGCCAGCTCCGCGCTGCCCGCCACCTCTTGCTGCTATGGCCGCTCGTCTGGCTGGCTGCCTGCGCCCCAGTGCCCACACGCAATCCGATGGCGCATTGGGTCGAATCACCCAATCACGACATCCGCCGGCCGGTGTTGATCGTGCTGCACTTCACCAACCAGCGTTCGGTGAAGCAGAGCCTGGAAACCCTGCGCACCGCCAACAGCGGCGGCCCGGTCAGCGCGCACTATCTGATCGGCGAAGACGGCGGCATCTATCAACTGGTGGCCGACGAACAGCGCGCCTGGCACGCCGGGCCGGGACACTGGGGCACCATCACCGACGTCAACTCCGCCTCGATCGGCATCGAACTCGACAACCACGGCGACGCACCCTTCGCCGCCGCGCAGATCGACAGCCTATTGCGCCTGCTCGGCGACCTCACTACGCGGCTGCGCATTCCGCGCACGCAGATCATCGGCCACGAAGACCTCGCGCCCGGCCGCAAGGACGATCCCGGCCCGCTGTTCCCGTGGAAGCGCCTTGCCGACGCGGGCTACGGACTGTGGCCGCAAGGTCCGCTGGTCGATCCGCCGCTGGGCTTCGATCCGTGGATGGCGCTCGGGCTGGTGGGCTACCCGCTCGACGACCGCAAGGCGACGGTGCGCTCGTTCCATCACCACTTCCGCGGCATGGATGGCGATGCGCTCGATGCCGACGACATGCGCGTGCTGTACGCGCTGGCCAAGCAGCTAGGCGCCACGCAGGCGCCTTAAATACGGAAGCTCAGCTTTCTCCGCGCGCGCTGGTGATCTCGGCGCCTTCGCGCATCGCCTTGGTCACCGGCGTATTTGCAACGATCTCCAGCAGCCGCTGCCACTGCTCGTCGCTCAACGGCTGATCCGAATGCAGCACGCGATGGATATGGATCTTGCCGTCGTCGTCGCGCGTCAGATTCAGCTCCGCGCGGAACTCGCCAAGATTCCAGCCCTTGCGCTGCGCATACATGCGCAGGGTGATCGCGGTGCAGGCAGCGAGCGAAGCGATATAGAGATCGAACGGCGCCGGCCCCGCACCCTGCCCGCCCAACACTTTCGGCTCGTCCGTATCCAGCGAGAAGTGGCCGGCGCGGATGTGGTGCAGATAGTCGGCGTCGGTGGATACGATGTTGGCGGAGGAAAGGCGTGGCATGACGGTTAGCTCCAGGCTGCAATCACCGCGATCCTATACAAACCCGGTGGTGATCGTCTTACCCGAAAGTGTTCAACCGATCCCCAACCCCTCGATCCCCGTGATCTCGCGCCCGTCGAAGCCCGCCAGATCGGCAAAGTGACGGCCGCGCTCGGCGTAGTCGTGGAACTGGTCGAAGCTGGGCGCGCCGGGA
Organism: Dyella sp. OK004; assembly: GCF_900114495.1. Classification (GTDB taxonomy): domain Bacteria; phylum Pseudomonadota; class Gammaproteobacteria; order Xanthomonadales; family Rhodanobacteraceae; genus Dyella_D. The sequence continues at coordinate 275,622 of NZ_FOZI01000001.1, forward strand.
GAAAGCAGGATGCAGCCGCCGTGTGGCGTCAGCTCGCACGCGGCGGTGACCGCGGCGTCCAGTCCGGTTGCTTCGACGATCCGGGTCGGCACCCTGGCTTCACGCAAAGCGGCAGCGATGCGCGGACCGTTGGCGCCGCTGCACACGATGGCGTGCGGCGGCTGCACGGCGGCGACGGCAACGAACTCCGACCAGTCGAGACCGCGATCATGGCCGCCGGCCAACACGGTTACGGCGCGGCCACGCAGACTTTCCAGCGCGGCGAGCGTCGCCTGCGGCGTGGTGCTGATGGAGTCGTTGATCCAGTACCAACCGTCGCGCTCACCCAGCGGTTGCAGGCGATGCGGCAGCGGGCGGAAGTTGGCCAGCGCGGGCGCAGCGGCGATGGCGTCGTGTCCCATCGCCTCCAGCGCGGCGAGCGCGGCGCAGGCATTGAGTGCGTTGTGCTGGCCGGGAACGGATAGCTTCTCCACCTCGAGTATGGGTAGCGCACCACGGCGAATAAAACCGTCCGCCACATGCCAGCCATCAGCCACGCCGAATAGCAGACGGTCCGGATGACCGGATGTCTTATCCAGCAAAGCCGGCTGCAGGGCGTTCACCAGCAGCTTGTGCGAGACATCCGCCAGCTTGAGTTTGTCGGCTACGTAGCGCTCGCGCGAGCCGTGCCAGTCGAGATGTTCTTCGTACAGACTGGTGATGACGCCGAGCGAGAGCGGCCTCGCCTCGCCCGTCTGAAAGCTGGATAGCTCAATCGCCCACAAATCAGCGGACTGGTCCAGCAGCTCAAGCAACGGCATGCCGATATTGCCGGCCAGCGCAGTGCGCACATTGATGGCACGCGCGAGATGGGCGATCAGCGCGGTAGTGGTGCTCTTGCCCTTGGTGCCGGTGACGGCGATTACTTTGGCTTCGGGGTTTTCGCCGAACCACAGCGCAGTACCCGAGGTGATACGAATGCCCGCTTCCTTCGCCGCCAGCAGCGCCGGCTTATACGCGGAGACGCCGGGCGACTTCACCACCACGTCGAACGGCGCCAGCGCGATGGCATCCGGCTCATGGCCGTGCACGCTCAGCGTACCGTCGAAAGCCCGCGCGGCTTCGACTTCCGCTTCACTGCAGAACAGCGTGAGCGGAAGCTCGGGAAAACGCTTGCGCAACGCGGTGATCGCCACGCGACCTTCCCGGCCGAAACCCCAGACCGCAACGCGCTTGCCGGCCAAATCAGCGATGCGCATGTCGGTCCTTGTGCATCAAGCGAAGAACGCCAGCGCCGCCTGCAATCGCGCCGGAATACGATGCTCGGCGGACGGTACCAGCCACGGCTCCAGCGCCAGCTCGGCGACACTGAGCTGCGGCAGGATTTCGCTGCGGAAGCGCGCGACCAGCGCGTCTTCCTGCCATTCCGGACGCTGGCTCAGCGCGTACATGGCAGCACGTGCTTCGGCACCCTCGCCCACGCATTCGAACGGCTTGTGGTCCTGATATTCCAGTAGCGCGTCGAAGCCGGCGGCCTGGCTGTCATCGTCCAGCAGATTGCGGCCGAAGATCTGCAGCAGGCGCGGCTTGGGAAGAAACGGCGCCAGCGCGAGGAACACGAAATGGCATTTCGGGCACTGCCCGCACCAGCGGTCCGCCGGCTTGGGGCCGAGAATCCTGAAATTGCGATTGCAGCTGGAGAACGCATCGAAATAGGGCGTGAGCTTGGCGAAAGTACGGGTGATCGCAAGCTCCGAGTACGGGCGCAGCAGCGAGCAATAGTCGAGATCCGCCGCCACTTGCGCATGCAGCCAGTCGCCCAGCGACTGCTCGAAGGCGTAGCCCTTGCTCCACTGGTGGTTCACCAGCTGACCTTCGTATTCCAGCGTGGCCGCCGATGCGGAGCGCTCGTTGGCGAAAGCGATGCTGTCATAGCCATAGAGAATGGCCGCCACCGCGAGGATCGCCGAGTTCACTGCCGTAACCGGGATATGCCCGTTCCACGCGCCGAGACGATTGAGGTCAAACAGTTGCGGCGCGAGTTCGCGCTGCATGTTGAGCGTCGGCAGACCGGTGCGCTCGGCGCAGGCGGCGATCAGCTCGGAGTTGCCCACCCATACCGCAGTGGCTTCGCCGCCGATGGACTTGATCGCCTCCACTGCCACCAGCGAGTCCTTGCCGCCGCCGATCGGCACCAAAGTGCGCTTGGGCAGATTCAGGACGGGCGCCTGCGGCTGCGCCACGCCGCCACGAGGGAAGGCGATCCGGCCGCGCAGATCAAGGCCGTTGCGATAAGCGAACTCGGCCAGGCCGTGCAGGTACAGCGCGTCGAGCAGGTCGGCCGTTGCATCGTCCAGCGGGCCGTCGGCCAGCTCGATCTTTGGCGGCACACCCGCCTTGTAGTAGCTGACGCCGGCAATCAGATGCAGCAGCTTCAGAGCGCGTTCGAAAGCCGTCTTATGTGACGCAGGCAGCGCCGGCGCGTGCGGGAAGCGCACCCGCTCGATCAGTTCCTCGCCATGGTCGAACGCATAGACGAGCTCGGCTACGCCATCGGCATAGCTGCAGCGCACGAAGCGGAATACCTGGGTCAGGCGGGGTTGAATGGTGGTGGTCACTCGGTCACTCCGTCTCGTCACCCTATTCCACATACATGGAAGCAGGGAGCCAAAATCTTGTCTTATCGCAGCCCCCTCTCCCCTCCGGGGAGAGGGTTGGGGTGAGGGGCCGGGTTGGCTAAAGCCTCCACGATCACCTCAAGCACGCCGTCTATGTTCGTCAGTACATCATTGTTCCAGAAACGCAGCACGCGGTAGCCCATCGTCTGCAATTCGCAGCTCCGGCGCTCGTCGTAGGCAACTTTGTCGGCATGCTGTCCACCGTCCAGTTCTACGATCAGCATCGCGTCGCTACACACGAAATCGGCTATGTAGCCGCCAATTTCGTGTTGCCGTCGGAATTTCCAACCCATCAAATGTCGGCTGCGAAGGCGATACCACAGTGCCTGCTCGGCATCTGTCGACGTTCTACGCAACACCCGGGCGCGGTCTACATTCAAGCGCTTCATCCTTGAAGCTTCTCCGTTGCCGCTCTATCTCAAGAGTGTCCCCTCACCCCAGCCCTCTCCCCAGAGGGGAGAGGGAGAAGTGTGGGGCCATTGATTACTCAATGATGATCTCTTCCGCTTCGTCACGCATGTTGTATGGCGACGACATCACCTTGCCGTAGGCACCAGCCTGGGCGATCAGCATCACATCGCCTTCCTCCGGCTCGGGCAGGCGGCGGTCGGTACCAAGCACGTCGCCGCTTTCGCAGATCGGACCCACCACCTGGAACAGACCGGTGGCCGGCTCGTCGAGGCGGGTGAGGTTGACGATCTCATGCCAGGCTTCGTACAGCGCGGGGCGGATCAGGCTGTTCATGCCGGTGTCCACACCGAGATAGCGCCACGAACCTTTGCCCTTCTGCTGGGTAACGCGGGTCAGCAGCACACCGGCATCAGCCACCAGATAGCGTCCCGGCTCCATCCACAGCTGGTAATGCGGATAGGCCGCCTTGACCCCGCGCAACACGCGATCGAGTGCCGCGATATCCAGTCGCGCCTCGCCTGGATGCGAGGGCACGCCGAGGCCACCACCGATATCCAGGAAGGCCACGCTGCCGATGCGCTCGGCCAGGCTCGCCAGCTGTCCGTAGACCTCGCCCCAATGGCTCTCGTCGAGGATGCCCGAGCCCAGATGGGCATGCAGGCCGCGCACGATTACGCCGTGCGTATCGGCAAGGCGCAGGAAGGTATCGATCAACTCGACCGGCAAGCCGAACTTGCTGCCGCTACCGCCGGTACGCACCTTCTCGTGATGCCCCAGGCCGCGACCAAGATCTACACGCAGCACGATTTCTCGGCCACGGAACAACTCGCCCCAGCTTTCCAGCTGATACAGCGCATCCAGCGAGATGGTGGCGCGCGTGGTCAGTGCCCACTCGTAGTCTTTGCGCGGCGCGAAGTTGGGTGTGAACAGCAGCGGCACGGATTCGGGCACGGCCGCCATCACCGCTTTCATCTCGCCCGGCGACACGCACTCAAAACCGAAACCTTCCTCAGCCAGCGCCTTGAGGATGGCTGGATGCGTATTGGCCTTGACCGCGTAATGCAGGCGATCGACCGCTGCGAGCGTTTTCAGCTCACGCGCCTGCTGCCGCACGGTGGGCAGGTGATAGACATAACGCGGCGTGGCTTTTGCGCCGAACTCGAGCAGGCGCTGGCGTTCCGTGGTGCGCCACCACGAAGCCGCCGGCACCGGCACTTCGCCGCTGCCGTAAATCGCCTGCCAGCTCGGGCCGAACAAGGCGCTGTCGTCGGTACGCAAGGCACCCGCCGCAATCAGCAGTTCGTGCAGATGCGGCAGCAGATCGTCCACCACGTTCTCATCCACCACGAAGGTGAGATTGAGGTTGTTGGACGACTGCGAAATCATGTGCACGCGCAACTGACCGAACTCGGCCAGCACACCGGACAGCGTGTGCAGCATCGAGCGCATACCGCGGCCGACCAGCGTGATCGCCGCGCACGGCGCAATCACCTTCACCCGGCAGACCTTAGCCAGATCGCTAGCCAGCGCCGCGATGGCATCGGAGTCGAGCAGATTCTCGGTGGGGTCCAGCGACACCGTGACGTTGGTTTCGGCCGAACCGATCAAATCCACCGACAAACCATGCTGCTTGAACTGCGCAAACACGTCGGCAAGAAAGCCGACCTGCTGCCACATGCCCACCGACTCCATCGACACCAGGGTGAGCCCTTTGCGTGCGCTGATCGCCTTCACGCTCGGTGCGTGCTCGCGAACCTCGGGGCCGATCACGGTGCCTTCCAGCTCCGGCCGGTTGGTGTCCTTGATCAGCATCGGCACGCGCGGCTCACGCAGCGGCGACAGGCAGCGCGGATGCAATACCTTCGCGCCGGTGGAGGCGATTTCCTGAGCTTCTTCGTAGTCGAGACGCTGCAGCAGACGTGCACCCGGCACCTGGCGCGGGTTGGCGGTGAACATGCCAGCCACGTCGGTCCAGATTTCCACGCGCTGCGCTTTCAACAAGGCGCCAAAATACGAAGCCGAGGTATCCGAACCGCCACGGCCGAGCAGCACCGTGCGGCCCTGCGATTCGCGCGCGATAAAACCCTGGGTGATAAACACATCGCCCTGCTCCGCGAGACGCGCATTCAACGCCGGATCCGGTTTCGCCTCCACCATCGCCGACAGCAGCTTGGTGCGCTCGTTCTGATTTGGCAGCGCCACGGCAGCAAGACACTCACGCGCATCCACCCACTGCGTGGGCAAACCGCTATGACTGAGAAACGCCGCGCCCAGCGCGCTGGACATCAACTCACCATGCGCCTGCACCAGCGCCGCCCAGGCCAACTCACCCAGCACCGCGGGGCCTTCATCGGCCAGCTTCGCCAGATCGGTCAGGCGGGTTGCGAGCGTGTCCGGAACCGCCAGCTGCATGTGATCGAGCAAGTCGTAATGACGCTGCGCGATCGCCTTGGCAGCCTCGACCCGTTTGCCTTTGTCTTCCTGCGCGCACATATGTTTGAGTGCGTCGGTGATGCCAGTGAGCGCGGACACGACCACCAGCACGCGAGCGCCTTCGGCGCGGCGGCTGGCAACGAGCTCACGGATGTTCTGCCAGCGCGGCAGGGTAGCGACACTGGTGCCGCCAAACTTCATCACGATCCAGGATGCGTCGACAGGAAGCGACGCCGGGCTTTGCGGGTTCACGGTTACCTTCAGTTGCGTTGGTTGCGGGGAAACAATCCAGTCAGTGTTGCGCCGCAGCAGCTGGATTGCAATGGGATAGGGTTTGGACGGCCAAACGGGGGCGTATGCTCAACGGGAAATCCCGAGATTTCAAAGCTGAGCTCTTGATCCTGGCTCTTGATCTCCCGGGTCCCCTGTGAAGCGGTGAGGGTTGGACGATCAGGCCCGCAGGGGAACCGGCATGAATGCCGGTTCCTTTTCGACAGGACATGGATGTCCTGTCGAAAAGCCCGGCCAACCCTCACGGACCCGCAGGCGAAGCCGGAGGGCGCGTAAGAGGGGTGCCTTTCTCTTTGGTTACTTTCTCTTGGGCAAGCAAGAGAAAGTGACCCGGCCTCCGGCAGGAGGACGGAAGCCCGCGGCAGGCGAGTCCAGGCACGCAGACGCGACAACCGAGCAACGAGACACTGGATGACCAGCTTCGCTGTTGAAGAGCTCCTCCGGCCTACGCCGGAATGACGAGCTAGGTATAGCAACGTCGAGCCGAGCACCCACCCCTCACCCCAACCCTCTCCCCGGAGGGGAGAGGGAGTAAGGAGCGTCAGGCTACGACTACTGGAATCTTGCCAATGCGAGCCTGCCACTCCTTCGGCCCCGTCTGATGCACCGACGTCCCCGCCGAATCCACCGCGACGGTCACCGGCATATCCTGCACTTCAAACTCGTAAATCGCTTCCATACCCAGATCGGCGAAGCCCACCACGCGCGAAGCCTTGATCGCCTTCGACACAAGATAGGCAGCACCACCCACAGCCATCAGATACACCGACTGGTGCTTCTTGATCGCCTCGATCGCCGCCGGCCCACGCTCCGCCTTGCCGACCATGCCGAGCAACCCGGTCTGCGCCAGCACCTGCTCCGTGAACTTGTCCATGCGCGTCGCCGTGGTCGGACCAGCAGGACCCACCACCTCATCGCGCACCGGATCAACCGGGCCAACGTAGTAAATGAAGCGGCCCTTGAAATCGACCGGCAGCGGCTCGCCCTTGTTGAGCATCTCGACCATGCGCTTGTGCGCGGCATCGCGACCGGTGAGCAGCTTGCCGTTGAGCAGCAGCACTTCGCCCGGCTTCCAACTGGCCACTTCTTCCTTGGTCACCTTATCGAGATTCACCCGACGGCCCTTGGACGAGTCATAGGTAAGCTTCGGCCAGTCTTCCAGCGACGGCGGATCGAGCATCACCGGGCCGGAACCATCGAGGGTGAAATGCGCATGGCGCGTGGCGGCGCAATTCGGGATCAACGCCACCGGCAGGTTGGCGGCGTGGGTCGGGTAATCCTTCACCTTGATGTCGAGCACGGTGGTGAGGCCACCCAAACCCTGCGCACCGATGCCCAGCGCGTTGACCTTTTCGTACAGCTCGACGCGCAATTCCTCGGCACGATTCTTCGGGCCGCGCGCGATCAGCTCCTGGATATCGATCGGCTCCATCAGCGCTTCCTTCGCCAGCAGCATCGCCTTCTCAGCGGTACCGCCGATGCCAATGCCGAGCATGCCCGGCGGGCACCAGCCGGCGCCCATGGTCGGCACGGTCTTGAGCACCCAGTCCACGATGGAATCGGACGGGTTGAGCATCACGAACTTGGATTTGGCTTCGGAGCCGCCGCCCTTCGCCGCCACGATCACGTCGACGGTATCGCCCGGCACGATCGAGACATTGATCACCGCCGGTGTGTTGTCCTTGGTGTTGGTGCGCTTGCCGGCCGGGTCGGCCAGCACGCTGGCGCGCAGCTTGTTGTCCGGATCGTTGTAGGCGCGGCGCACGCCCTCGTTGACCATGTCCTCCAGCGACAGCGTCGCATCCCAGCGCACATTCATGCCGACCTTGAGGAAGACGGTGACGATGCCGGTGTCCTGGCACAGCGGACGATGGCCTTCGGCGGCCATGCGCGAATTGATCAGGATCTGCGCCATCGCGTCTTTCGCGGCCGGCGACTCTTCGCGCTCATAAGCCTTGGCGAGATTGGTGATGTAGTCGACCGGGTGGTAGTAGCTGATGTACTGCAGGGCGTCAGCGACGGACTGGATCAGATCGTCTTGCTTGATGATGGTCATTGGCGGCGGCTTGGACTGGGAGAGGGGCACGCCGCGGAGAAGCTGTTCGCGGCGCATAACTTGTCTATTGTGCCGCAAGCCGGGCAGGCCTCAAAAAGCCAGGACCTTCGGATGGCTATCGAAAGGGGCCAGAAATGGCGTCATACCGCCATTTCTCGCGGCCGCAAGAACTTGCACGCGTTCCGCGCTAGCGTTGCCGGACCGCGGGGCTGTTCTTCAGGGGGAGCCGCCTCTCGGGTGGGGAAATATTAGAGATCACACGGTTTGTCGACTCGCTTTACGGCCTGGCCGGAAGGCGGGGCTGCGACGCCTGTTGTGTCGGCGCTGTCGCTCCGCATGAAGCCAGAGTCCCATCCACGGAGGAACTCCCAAATGCTCGCGAAGCTTCACCAAAAAGTCCTGGCCGCGTCCCTGACGCTATTGTTCAGCACCGTAACCACGGTCTCCCTCGCTGCCGATGTCAAACCCGCGCTCGACATGGGCGCCACCAACAACGCGCAAAAGGTCAATGTGACCCTGGTGCTGAAGCTGCATAACCAGGACCAGCTGGAGGATTACGTCCAGCAGACCGTCACCCCGGGCAGTGCCCACTATCGCCAATTCCTTACCACCAGCCAGTTCGCTAGCCAGTACGGCGCCACCGACGCGGAGATCGCGCAGGTGCAGTCATTCCTGCAGAAGCAGGGACTCGCCGCCGGCACCTTGCTGCCGAACCATATGGCCATCCAGACCAGCGGCACCCTGGCCCAGTTCAGCGCGGCCTTCCAGGCACCTATCCACACCTTTGTCTCGCGCGAAAACGGGCGCAGTTTCCATCGCCCCACCCAGCCGCTAGTACTGCCGTCCAGCCTTGCCAACGTGCTGCTGCACGCTACGGGGCTGAATAACGAGCATCAGCTCCTCTCGCATCGCATCAGTGCGCCGTCCGACGTGCGCCAGCAAGCTTCGCTGCAGACGCTGGCCAAGACCGCCACTTCCGCCAAGGCCGCAACGCCGAGCAGCGGCAATCCCACCGCGACCGGCGTGCCGGGCAGCTACACCGTGGGTGACGTGGCGAACTTCTACAACATCAATCCGCTGTATGCGCGCGGTGTGACCGGCAAGGGTTCGACCATCGCCATCGTCACGCTGTCGAACTTCTATCCGTCGGATGCGGAAACATACTGGTCCGGCATTGGCCTGGTGACCAAGCCGAACCGCATCACGCAGATTCATGTGGACGGCGGCGGCGCGTTCGACGGCGGCAGCGGCGAAACCGCACTCGACGTGGAGCAGTCCGGTGGTCTCGCGCCGGATGCCGACATCCTGGTGTATGACGCGCCGAACGCCGGCAACAGCTTCACCAACGCGGCGATGCAGGCGGTCTCAGACAACAAGGCCGACACCATTTCCACCAGCTGGGGCCTGCCGGAAATCTTCAACTTCGCCGCACTCAACGTCACCGGCGCCAAGAACACTGACACCACCGACGTGGGCGACCTGAAGATCTGGCATCAGATCCTGCTCGAGGCCGCGGTGCAGGGCCAGTCGTTCTTCGCCGCCACTGGCGACTCGGGTGCATACGACACTGTGCGCGGACTGGGCGTCGGCACCACGCCGGGCACTTATAACGCTCCGCTCACGGTCGACTCGCCGGCCTCCGATCCGTTCATGACGGCGGCAGGCGGCACCACCGTGCCCTTCAGTTATCACTTCCGCAAAGGTCCGGTGCAGTCCATCACCCAGGAAAGCGTCTGGAGCTGGGATTACATCCAGAACTACTTCGACACCTACGTCGGCAAAGGTGTGATCGATCTGTTCTCTACTGGCGGCGGCGGTGGCGTGAGCGTGTACTGGAAACGGCCGTTCTATCAGCTGTTCACGCAGGGCGTCCGCACCAGCGAGAAGAACCAGACGCTGACCTTCAACGACACCACTGGTCCGCAGGTGCTGCTCAAGCTGCCGGGTAATTTCCACGGCCGCAACATCCCGGATATTTCGTTGAATGCTGATCCGGAAACCGGCTACATCGTGGTCTCCACCACCGATGGCGGTGCGTTCTCCGGCGAAGGCGGCACCAGCTTCGTGGCGCCGCAGCTCAACGGTATCTCGGCGCTGCTCACGCAGAGCAGCGGGCATCGCGTTGGCTTCTGGAATCCGCAGGTGTATCTGTTGCAGAACATCTTTGGCTACGGCAAGTGGTCGAGCTTTAACGATATCCGTGCGGGGGATAACTGGTTTTACTTCGGGAAGCCGGGGTATGAGCCGGGGTCGGGTATTGGCACGCTCAATGTGTCGAATTTTGATTTGTTCTTGCGTAGTTTCTGAGGTGGGTTGAGTTGTGATTTGGGGCCGGCGCTCGAAAGGGCGCCGGCTTTTTCTTGCCCCCCCTCTCCCTCCGGGAGAGGGCCGGGGTGAGGGTTCGGTCTAGTGACATTCCCTCCTACTCGTCATCCCTGCGTAGGCAAGGATCCAGTAGTGGTGCGCTCCGATTTTTGTGTCTGCGTGCCCTGGCTCGCCTGCCGCGGGCTTCCGAACCGCTGCCGCGGTCCGGGTCACTTTCTCTTTGCTGGCCCACGCACCCGCAGGAGCGGGTGCGAACAGCGCAGCTGGCCCGAAGGGTGGAGGGCATGGATGCCCGGAGTAAAGAGAAAGTAACCAAAGAGAAATGGCCTGAGAGCAGGCGATGCGCTCTGTAGCTGCGCCTTTTCCAGTGTCAGGCGTCGGGATGGGTTTCTTCGGGGCCTGATCGTCCAGTCCTCATCGCTACAAAGAAGCCGTCACAGTCTCGCTTCGCATCGCCTAAAGCAGCACCTCTCCCTCCCCTGCTTGCGACGCGAAGCTAGTCCCGTGGGACAGGGGAGGGAGAGGTGATGGGTGCTCGGGATCGCGTTGCTATGCAGCAGCATTGCTCCACTGAGTTGCGACGCGCAGGGCTTGCCGCCAATCCGCACACCCGCCATGCTCGCTTCAATTTCACAGGGTGACGACATCCATGAGTGATTCCCCGGCGTCGGGCGGTTATGTGCGGCGATTGAGTTCGTGGGATGCGGCGATGATTGTGGTCGGCGGCATCATCGGTGGTGGCATCTTTCTCAATCCCGGTATTGCTGCGCAGCGCACGGAGTCGGGGCTGGCGTTGTTGCTGGTGTGGGTGGGCGCGGGTCTGCTCACGCTGATCGGTGCGCTGTGTTATGCGGAGCTTGGCGCGCGTCGGCCGCATGCAGGTGGCAGTTATGTGTATCTGCGCGAGGCGTTTGGATCGCTGGCGGGGTTTCTGTTTGGCTGGACGATGTTGCTGGTGATTTATTCCGGCTCCAGCGCAGCGGTGGCGACGATTTTCGCCAGCTACGCATCGTCGGTATTCGGTCTGCCTGCGACGACGATCAAACCGCTGGCGGCGGGTGCGCTGGTGTTTGTGGCGGGGATCAATCTGTTCGGTCTGCGCCTCGGCGCGCAGGTGCAGAACCTGTTCACGCTGCTCAAGCTGCTGGCGGTGGCTGTGCTGGTGGTCTGCGGTCTTTTTCTCGCCGGTGCAGGCGGCTCGGGCGTGCTGACAGTCGATCCCAGCCGCGCAAACGTGGGTTTCATGGGCGCGGCGCTGCCAGTGCTGTTCGCCTACTCGGGTTTCACTTATCTCAACAACCTCGCGGGTGAGGTGCGTGATCCGCAGCGCACGTTGCCGCGCGCGCTGCTGGTGGGCATGTTGCTGGTGATCGCGGTGTACGCCCTCGTCAACGTGGCCTACCTTGCCGTGCTGGGCCATGACGGCCTCGCTGCTAGCAGCACGCCGGCCGCCGATGTGATGAATCGCGTGTTCGGCCCAATCGGCGCCAAGCTGATTGCCATCGGTATCGCCATCTCTACCCTGGGCTTCTGCAACATCACCCTGGTGGCCGGTGCGCGCGTGCTGCAGGTGATGGGCGACGATGGGCTGTTCTTCCGCAGCGTGGCCAGGCTGCATCCGAAGCACCGCACGCCGAACGTGGCGTTGCTGCTGCTGTCGGGCTGGGCCGTGTTGCTGGCTCTCTCGGGCAGCTACGGTCAATTGCTGGATTACGCCACCTTCGGCGACTGGCTCGCCTGCGCGCTAGGTGTGGCCACGCTGTTCTGGTATCGCCGCCAACAGGGCGGGCAGGCCAGCTTCCAGGTGCCGGGCTATCCGTTGCTGCCGCTGATCTTTGTCGGCGTGATCGCGTGGGTGGTGGTGAAAACCATGATGGACAACCCGCGCAACGCCGGCATCGGCCTGCTGATCATGGCGGCCGGCGTACCGGTGTACTACGTGTGGCGCCGGATGTTTCCCACCAGCCAGCCGGCGCCGCACGCCGAATAAATCGTCCTCGTCCTGACCACCCTGCATAGCGCGCTGCATGAACCGCGGCGCGGGCCGCGCCTTGCTGCATTCCCAACAAAGGCCGCTGCAATGCCACAATGGATGGATACGCGAGGAGAGTTCCACCATGGCGCAAGCCCAGGCCCTGGCCACCAACCCGACCAGCAACATCACCCCCGACAAGGTGCGTGAAGGCATCGACCTGGAGATCAACGGCCGGCAATTCCGCCACACCGGCGACGCCGATATGCCGCTGCTCTGGTATCTACGCGATGTGCTGCGCCTGACCGGCACCAAGTACGGCAGCGATCACGGACTGGGCGGCGCCGATCTGGTGCTGGTGAACAACAAGGCCGTGTCGGCGATCACCCTGCCCGTGCGCGAGCTCGCCGGCAAGAAAGTGACGACGGTCGAAGGACTTGCCGCAGACGACGGCAAGCTGCATCCGCTACAGCAGGCCTTTGTGGATGAAGACGCGATCGGCTGCGGCTATTGCACGCCCGGTTGGCTGATCGCTGGCGTGGATCTGCTCACTCGCCATCCGCAACCCAGCGACAACGAAATCGAACAGCTGCCCAACCTGTGCCGCTGCGGTTGCCAGACCCGCGTGCGCCGCGCCATCAAGCGCGCCGCGGCTGCCATCGGCGGAGGCCACGCATGAGCCAGCGTCACGGCGACCTCTCGCCCCTACAGCCCGCCCTGCCCGCGCGCCGCCGCTTCCTGCAGGTATTGGCCGGCACCGCCGGTGCGCTGATCGTCGGCATCCGACTGGCCGAAGCCGGTGAACCGTCGGTGCCCCCAGCGATGCTTGGTGACACCTTGTATGGCCTCGGTGTCTACGTGCGCATCGATGCCGATGGCAATGTGCTGATCGGCGCGCGTGATCCCGATACCGGCACCGGCACCGCTACCTCGCTGCCGCGCATCATCGCCGATGAACTCGATGTCGACTGGTCGCGGGTCAGCGTGGTGCAACTTGGCCTCGGCGTGGAAAACGGCAACGGCGAACCGCGCTGGATCTACGGCCATCAGGCCGGTGGCCTGGGTGACTCCATTCCCGCTGCGTGGGCTGACTTGCGCCAAGCCGGCGCGCTCGCGCGCTGGCTGCTAATGCAGGCTGCCGCGCGCCGCCTCGGCGTGCCGGCGGATCGCCTGCGCACGCAATCCGGTTTCGTGATCTCGCCTGACGGCCGCCGCTTTGATTACGGCAGCCTCGCCGAAGCCGCCTCAAAGGTGGCACCGCCGCCGACCTCCGTCGCGGTGAAAACACCAGACCGCTACACCCTGATCGGTCAACCGGCCGGTGACGTAGACGCGCGCGCCATCGTCACCGGCCAGGCCGCGTTCGCTATCGACAACACCTACGGTGATGCGCTGGTCGCGGTGTTGCTGCGCTGCCCCTGGGCCGACGGCACGCTCGCCAGCAAAGACTTCAAGGACGCCGAAGCGGTCAAGGGTGTCGTGAAGATTGTCGAGCTCAAGCCCGAACCCGGCCTGCTCCCTGGCGACACCGTGCTCGCACCGTCGGTGGCGGTACTGGCCGAAGACACCTGGTCGGCCCTGCAGGCACGCGCCAAACTCAAACTGGAATGGAAGCCCGGCCCCAGCGGTGGCGAAAGCAGCGCCGCGCTGGAGCAGCAGGCCAACGACCTCGTCAACAGCAAGGACGCCGCGCCGAGCACGCGCGTGCGCAACGACGGCGACGTCGATGCCGCCGCCAAGAAAGCCGCCCGCCGCATCGAAGCCGTCTACGTGCAACCGTGGCTGGCGCACGCCACCGCCGAGCCGATGAACTGCCTCGCGCGCATCGACAAGGACCGCGCCACCCTGGTGGTGCCCACGCAGGCACCGCAGCATGCCTGGGCCGTGGTGCAGCGACTGACCGGTTTCAAACCCGACCAGATCGATATACGCGTACCGCGCGTCGGCGGCGGTTATGGCCGCCGCCTCGACCACGACTTCGTCGCCGAAGCCGTGATGCTCGCCAAGCTCGCCGAGAAACCCGTGCGCCTGCTGTGGACCCGCGACGAAGACCTCGGCCACGACTTTTACCGCTCCGCCAGCGTGCACAAACTCAGCGCCACGCTGGACCGCAAACGCGAGATCGCGACGTGGAACCAGCGCATGGCCAGCGCCTCCGCCCTCGGCCAGCGCCGCGTACCCGACAACCGTCTGTGGACGTCCGAAGTCGATGCCAACCAGCTGCCCGCCGGCCTGGTGCCCAACTACCGCAGCGACTGGTATAGCCTGCAGTCCGGCATGCCGCGCGGCCCGCATCGCGGCATGCCGCATCTCAGCAACGCCTTCGCCGTCGAAAGCTTCATCGACGAAATCGCGCATTCGCTGAAAGAAGATCCACTCGTCACCCGTCTGCGCCTGCTCGGCGAACCGCGCCAGATTCCGTTGCAAGGCGGCGGCAACCTCGACACCGGCAAACTCATCAACGTACTCAAGCTCGTCGCCGACCGCATCGAGTGGAAAAACTGGCTGCGCACCGTCAACGGCCTCGGCATCGCCTGCTGGCACATCAACGGCACCTACGTCGCGCACGCGGTCGAAGCCTCGATGCAAGGCGAGAAGCTCAACATCGAACGCGTCGTCTGCGCCGTCGACGTCGGCCGCGTGATCAATCCCATGGGACTGGAAGGCCAGGTCGCCGGCGCCACATTGGATGCATTGTCCGCCGCCCTCAACCTCGCCATCACCATCAAAGATGGCCAACCGCAACAGCGCAGCTACAAAGACTACCCGCTGGCCACCATTGCCCAGTTGCCCGACAACGTCGAAGTCATCACCGTCCCCGGCGACCGCGACCCCGCCGGCGCCAGCTTCCTCGCCATGCCCACCGCCGCACCCGCGCTGGCGAATGCCGTGTTCCGCGTGAGTGCTGTGCGCGTGCGTCGATTGCCGCTGATGAAGGAACTGTTGCGGCTGCTTTAAACAGCCACAGCCATTCCATTCCTTGTAGGAGCGCACCCTGTGCGCGACCGGCACAAAGTGCGCTCCTACAAAAGAACTTCACCTGGCAACGCGATCCCGAGCACCCACACCCCTCCCCAACCCTCCCCTGCTTACAGGGGAGGGAGCAAAGGCACGGCGCGGCGGCGAGTGCTGGACAATCAGGCCGAGAAGAGAGCCATCCCGACGCCTGACACTGGAAAAGGCGCAGCCACAGAGCACGCCGCCAGCTCTTCAGGCCATTTCTCTTTGGTTACTTTCTCTTTGGGCGAGCAAAGAGAAAGTGACCCAGACCGCGGCAGCGGTTCGGAAGCCCGCCGCAGGCGAGCCAGGGCACGCAGACGCCAAAATCGGAGCGCACCACTACTGGATCCCTGCCTACGCAGGGATGACGAGGTAGAAGCGATATCGCGGGATCAGTCCAGCAACCCACCCAAGCTTACGCAAACCTGACACCCCCACACTGTGCACCACGCACATTCCCATCCCCCACACCCCTCGCGTAGGCTCCCCCACCAAGGGGCAAAAACATTCCACACCGGGGAGGGTGATATGGAAGACACGCGCAAGGCGTTGCTGTGCACCGCGATCACGTTGGCCATGACTGGCATCTCCGCGCCGCTATGGGCGCAAAGCACCGAACCCACTAATCCGCCACAAACCTCGACGGCCAAACCCGCCGACCAGAAGAAAGCCACCAATCTCGAAGGCGTCACTGTGCTCGGCTCGCGCCGCGTCGGCGGCTCGGAAACCGAAACACCGGTACCGGTCGATGTCATCCCCATGCAGAAAGCCGCCGAACAG
This sequence comes from Dyella sp. OK004, assembly GCF_900114495.1. GTDB lineage: Bacteria > Pseudomonadota > Gammaproteobacteria > Xanthomonadales > Rhodanobacteraceae > Dyella_D. The sequence continues at coordinate 291,547 of NZ_FOZI01000001.1, forward strand.
AGTCCACAGTTCGACGTAGCGCAGAACCTCCAATACAGCGTGCCGTCGTTCACCTCCGTGCGACAGACCGGATCGGACAACGCCGACCTGGTCGACTCCGCCGCGCTGCGCGGCCTCGGCTCGGACCAGACCCTGGTGCTGGAGAACGGCAAGCGCCGGCATAGCGTGGCGCTGGTGAATCTGTTCGGCGCACGCAACCGCGGCAACACCGGCACCGACCTCAACGCCATTCCCACCCTCGCCATCGAGCGCATCGAAGTGCTGCGCGACGGCGCCGCCGCGCAGTACGGCTCCGACGCCATCGCCGGTGTGATGAACATCGTGCTGAAGAAAAGCCCGGGCTGCGAAGGTGTCGCCGGCTTCGGCGAATACACGCGCGGCGACGGCAAGAACTACCTCACCTCCGCCTACTGCGGCTTCCGCTTCGACAACGGTGGCAGCATCGGTATCACCGGCGAATGGCAGAAGCGCGGCCGCTCGAACCGCTCCGATCCTGGTGACCCGCGCACCATCGGCGACACCAAGGTCGATAACGAAACGCTCTACGTCAACGGTGAAGTACCAGTCGCGGATTCGGCGCACCTGTATTTCACCGGTGGCATCCAGAACCGTTCCGCGTCTTCCGCTGCATTCGCACGTGGCGGCATTGGCTCGGACGACATTCCTTCGCGCAATTCGGCGGCGATGTATCCGAATGGGTTCGTGCCTTACATCAATGGTGCGATCAAGGACCGCTACGCCATCCTCGGCGTGTGGGACACCTTCGGTGACTGGCGCGCCGATCTGTCGCAGACCTACGGCTACAACGCGCTGCAGGACATCATCAGCAATACGCTGAATGCATCCATCGCCAACCGCGACCTGCTCAACGGCGGCCCGGGACTCAGCCCGCGGCGTTTCCATGCCGGCGGTTTCTCGTTCGAACAGGAAACCACCAACCTCGATCTGTCGCGCTACTACGGCGACATCCTGCACGGCCTCAACGTCGCCTTCGGCGGCGAATACCGGCACGAGAACTACCGCATCAAGGCCGGTGAACCTGGCTCCTATCTCGACGCGGATGGCCCCGGTGGCGGCAGCGCCGGCAGCCAGGGCTTCCCCGGCTTCCAGCCCGGCGACGTCACTAACCAGGATCGCCACAGCTACGCCGTCTACGCCGATGTGGAAACGGATTGGACCGAGCGTTTCCTCACCGACGCCGCCGTGCGCTACGAGGACTACAGCGACTTCGGTTCCACCACCACCGGCAAGCTCGCCGCTGCGTTCCACGCCACCGACAAGTTGCTGTTGCGCGGCTCCGTTTCCACCGGCTTCCGCGCGCCATCGCTACAGCAACGCTGGTTCTCTTCCACCTTTACCGATTTCGTCAGCGGCAAGCCGGTGGATGTGGTGCTGGCACCGAACGGCGGCGCCATCGCCAACGCCGCGGGCATTCCGCCGCTGAAGGAAGAGAAGTCCAAGAGTTATACGCTGGGCATGACCTGGGCGCCGCGCGATAATCTGCAACTCACGCTCGACGGCTACCGCATCGACATCACCAATCGCATCGTGCTCAGCGGCCGCTTCGACACCACCGATCCGAACATCGGCGCGATTCTCGATCGACTGGGTGTGGGGCAAGCGCAGTTCTTCGTGAACTCCGTGGACACGCAAACCAAGGGCCTGGATTTCACCGCCAACCATCGCCTGCAATTCGGCGGCGGCACGCTCAACACCAGCTTCGGCTTCAACCGCAACTTCACCCGTGTGCAACGCATCCATGCGCCACCGGCGCTGGCCGGCCGCGAGGATGTGTTGTTATCCGATCGCGAGCGTTTATTCATCGAAGATGGCGCGCCCGGCTCCAAGGCCATTCTCGGCTTTGATTACACGCGCGGGCCGTGGGAGGCGAACTGGAAGTTCATCTACTTCGGGCCGATGACGCTGGGTACGTTCGATGGGCCGCCGGTGCCGAACCAGCACTACGCCGACAAGACATCGGCGGACGTGAGTCTGACCTATCACTTCAACGACAAGATCAAGCTCACGGTGGGCGGGGCGAATATCTTCGACAAGTTCCCGACCAAGCAGAATCCGAATGAGACGGACAACGGGTTCAAGTATGAGGCGGTGCAGTTTGGGTTGAACGGGGCATCCTGGTTTGCACGATTGGCGATGAAGTTTTAGGCGTCCTGGCTCCCTCTCCCCTCCGGGGAGAGGGTTGGGGTGAGGGGCGGGTGCTCGGTTCACCGTCGCTACTTCGTCACCCCGGCGTAGGCCGGGGTCCAGTGACGTTATCGCTCGGTTGTCGCGTCTGCGTGCCCTGGCTCGCCTGCCGCGGGCTTCCGAACCGCTGCCGCGGCTCGGGTCACTTTCTCTTTGCTGGCCCAAAGAGAAAGTAACCAAAGAGAAATGGCCTAAGGGCAGGCGGTCTGCTGCGTAGCTATGCTTTTTCCAGTGTCAGGCGTCAGGATGGTTTTCTTTAGGACCTGATCGTCCAGCTCTCACCGCTACGCAGTGCGCTCGGGGCCAACTTCAAAAGCAAAACGGCGGGCTTTGCCCGCCGTTTTGCTTTGCGCATCGATTAGTGGAACTGATCGCTTGCGGGCGCCCATGAGGTGGGTGCGGTCGTTGCTTTTGCGGGCTGGCTGCGCCCCGCCGGCAGGCGATCGTCCACGCAGCCCGGAGGCAGTGGGCCGCCGGCGACTTTCGCGGTGGCGCACTGGGCGCTGTTGTCGAGTTTGATGGCGCTGACAGGAGCGGTGGTGCTTGCTGGTGCCGGTGGCACCAGCGGATTCGCCGGTGCGAGTTTCATTTTTTCGTAGACCTCGTCATCGACGGGCTTGGGCGGTGGGTCGCCGTTGCCGCAACCGAACAGCGCCATCGGGAACAGGGGCATCACGACGCATTCGACGCGCACGCCGCGCGGCAGGTGGAAGGTGTGGCGTACGGTCGTTTTTTCAACAGCGTGGCGCAGAGCGGTGTCGATCGAGCTTTCGCCTTCGGGCGTCCAGTCCTGTTCGAAGCGTGTGGCCTTGTAGCCGATGTTTGGCGTGCCGTGCGCCATGATTTCGGTGTTGCCGTGCGGCTGCAGCTGGACGTAGGTACCGCCCGGGCCGTTGTTCTGATTGCCTTGGCCGCTACCCTGCCCGCTGCTGTTCTGGCCGTCGCCCTGGCCGGGCGGCAGCGCGAGATTCAGCCCACTTTTTCCGCCGGTGCTCGGCGATGAAGTCACACCATTGGGTGAGCTGCCCGGCGTACCCGTTTCGCTGCCTTGCGGTGTGGCATTGGGTGCGGTGCTCTTGCCGGTGTCGGCGTTTTGCGCGGTTTCGCTGGATGCGGCGCTGCTCTTGGGACCTGTCGCTGCACTGGCCGCCGTGGTCTCGGCTGCTGCGGCCTCCTGGCTCGACGATTTGGCGGCCTCGGCGCTGGCGGTGGGCTCGACGGTGACTTGCGGACGTTCGAGCGTGGGTTTGCGATCGAGTGCGATGGCCTTGGGCGCGACGGTTTCCAGACGCGGCGCCTGCGGCTTCTCCAGACTCGGCTGCGCGTTCTCCGGCAACGGCACGGCTTCCAATTGTGTTTCGGCGACGCGGATCGATGGCGCCTGGATGCGCGGCTGTTCGCGCGGCACAACGGCGGTGGTGACGCTGGCCGGCGCCTGCAGGTTCACCGTGGGCGCGGCCTGCGCAGGCAATGGAACAGCCTGCAATTCCGGCTCGGTCGGCGCGGCCGCGACTTCCGCATGCGCTAGCTGCGGCAGACTGGCCGTGGTGGGTTTGGGCACAGCACGTTCCATCGCAATGGTGGGCGCAGTGACGTTGGGCGCGGATTGCGGCGGCACTTCGGGCATCGCCAGCGACGCGGGCGGTGGCACCGGTTGATTGCCTTCGACCTGCGGCTTGCGCACCGGCTCTGGCTGGAATTTCGGTGGCACCGGCTGCGGCGCGGGCGGCGTCTGCAGACTCACTTGCGGCGGCTCGACGGCAGTCGGCACCGGTTGCAGCTCGGGGGCCGGCGCGGGCTTGGGCAAGGTTACGGTCGGCTGCGGTGCGGCGACGGCTTCGGGCTTGGGCGCGCTCGGGCGCGCCTTGACGACTACCACCGGCGTTTCAATAGCCGGCACCGGCACGGGCGCCAACTCGGCATCGGTGCGTGTGGCGGACGCGTTGTTACTGCGAGTGCGCACCACGCTGGGCGCGCTGCTGCCGCGATGGACCGGACCGACTTCCTTCGGCGGCGTGCCGCGCACCGGTGGAGGCGGCGGCGGTTCTTCTTTTTTCTTTTCGATCAGCCGCACTTGCAGCGCGGGGGTGTGCGATTCGGGCAAATCTTCCAGCTCATACGCCGGCCCCAGGATCATGCCGACCAGCACCAACAGATGCACCAACAGCGTACCGACGAAACCGAGCACGCGCAGCCAGCGCTCGCGCGGACGCTCCTGCCGGCGCCGGCGATAGACCGCCGCCTGCGTAGCCGCCTCGCGCGGCGAAGGCAGCGACACCGTCGAGCGTGCGGCGCGAGTGGGTTCCGTGGGTGGCAAGGGCATGCGCGCAAGTGTAGCGGGCGATACCGGGATTCTGGACAGGCGGCGTCAGGCTAAGCCCCTCTCCCCTCGGCGACCCGAAGGTAGTCCCCGTGGGAGAGAGGGGTTGGGGTGAGGGTTCCGCGCTTGCGACAGACTTCATCGTAGTCACTCTACCGAACCCTCATCCGCCTGCCGGCACCTTCTCTCCCACGGGGACTACCTTCGGGTCGCCGAACGGAGAAGGATTCCAATAGATACGTTGCTTCAGTGCTTGGCTTCCCGCTCGCGCAACTCCGCATCCACCGAGCGGTTCGGGGTATCCACCGGACACCCGTGCGGCAGCGGCTTGCCATCGCGGTAGATGGCGATGCATTCCGCCTCGCTTGGCGGCTTGGGCGGGTTCGGTGACGGTGCGAGCAATGAAGACGGTGCCATGTTGAGGCGCTCGTCGCCGTCCTTGGCGGAAGGCGGTGGCGGTGGATCGCCGCCGCAGCCGCCGACGAACAACGCCACGGTGCAATGAATCCGCACGCCCGGCGCGACATGGAAGGTGTGCTTGACCGTGGCCTTCTCGACCACCTTGCGCAATGCGCTGTCGACTATGTCCTCACCGCGGTCCCAATCTTTATCGAAACGCGTGGCCTGGTACTTCACCGGGCTGCTGTGCTGCATCACCTTGGTGTCGCCATCCACCCCGCGCGCCACGTAGTCCGGCGTCGGTGCGGGCGACGGATTCGCCGCAGGCATCAGCGGCCTGCCATTAGCGTCGAACAACTGCGGGCGTGGCGCCGTGCTCGACGAGGATGCCGGTAGGCTCACGCTCATCGCGTTCTTCGCAGGCGCCTCGTGCACCACCGGCGCGGGACGTGGTGCCGGTGGCGGGGGCGGCGGTAGAGGTGTTTCCGGAGGCGGCGCACTCGGTGCTGCCGCCTTCGGGCGGGGGATCAGGCGCACTTGCAGCGCATCGCCTCTGCGCTCATGCACTGTTTCGAGGAATGGCTGCGGCCGCATCTCCCACCAGATGATGCCTACAAACAGCAGGTGCAGCAGCAAGGTGATGGCAAGGCCCGCCCACAGCCGCCGGCGATCGCGCGGCGGCTTGCGCCAGCGCAGCTGGTGCAGCAGGGCACGGGTCGGGCCGTCCAGGGGAGCCAGGCCGCGGGCGGCGGCATCGGGCGCCGTCCAGCGGTGATGTTCGACTTGCGATGGGTGTTCGATGGGGCTTCCCTTCGATGCATGGGGAGCGCACGGGCCTGGCCTTCCGGGCCGGCATGCGGGTCTCGTAAGACAAATCCCGGCCGTTGGGGTTCCCCTGCCCCGCAGTGCAACTTGACCCTGCCACGCGATCGCTCAAGGCTATGCGGACGGCGCCACGCGCCGTATCCCGCCATGACCGCCCCCGCGTCCTACACGCCAGGACGACCATGACGGCCCGCCATCGTCAGCCGCCATGCGCGGCGTCGTGCGGCGCCGCAGGTCAACGCCGGCACGATCCCGCGCCTCTGTAGAGGAGGGTCGCATCGTGTCGTACAACACGGAAAACATCCGCAACATCGCGCTCGCCGGCCACGCCGGTTCCGGCAAGACCACCTTGTTCGAGGCCTTGCTGCAAGCCGGCGGCGTCATCCAGAGCCAGGGCTCGGTCGAGCGCGGCACCACGCAATCGGACACCGACAGCCAGGAAAAGGCACGCGGCCATTCCATCGACAGCTGCATTGCCGGCATCGATCGCGCCCACTGCCATATCAACCTGATCGACACCGCCGGCTACGCGGATTTCCGCGGCGCCACCCTTGCCTCCTTCGCCGCCGTAGAAACCGTAGCCGTCGTGGTCAATGCCATCAACGGCATCGAGTACGGCACCCGCCGCATGATGGAGCGCGCCAAGGAACGCGGCGTCGCGCGCGTGCTGGTGGTCAACAAGATCGATTTCGAAGGCGCACGGCTCGGCATGCTGGTGGACGCGCTGCGCGAGGAGTTCGGCAACGAATGCCTGCCGGTGAATCTCCCCGCACAAGGTGGCAAGCTGGTGCTGGACTGCTTTTTCCACCGCGATGGCACCACCGATTTCTCCTCACTGGCCGAAGCGCACCAGCGCATCCTCGACCAGGTCGTTGAGATCAACGAAAACGTGATGGGCACCTACCTTGATGCCGGCGAAGCATCGCTCACTCCGGAGCAATTGCACGACGCCTTCGAGCAATGCCTGCGCGAAGGCCACCTCGTGCCGATCTGCTTCGTCAGCGCGCGCACCGGCGCTGGCGTGAACGAACTGCTGGAGCTGGCAGACAAGCTGCTGCCCAATCCGGCCGAAGGCAATCCCCCACCCTTCCTCAACGCGGAGAACCAGCCGATCGACGTCAGCACCGATCCGGCGAAGCATGTGATCGCCGACGTATTCAAGATCGTCAACGATCCTTTCGTGGGCAAGCTCGGCGTGTTTCGCGTGTGGCAAGGCACGATCCGCAAAGACACGCAGCTATTCATCGACGATGGACGCAAACCGTTCAAGGTGGGGCATCTGTTTCGCCTCAGCGGGAAGACGCATGTGGAAATCGACCAGGCGATTCCCGGTGATATTGCGGCGGTGGCGAAGGTGGAAGAAATCCACTTCGACGCCGTGCTGCATGACTCGCACGACGAGGACCGCATCCATCTCACGCCGCTGCGCTTCCCGCAGCCGATGTTCGGCCTCGCGCTGGAGCCGAAGCACAAAGGCCAGGAGCAGAAACTCTCGCAAGCGCTGCTGCGGCTGTCCGAGGAAGACCCCTGCTTCCGCATGGAACACCACAAGGAGCTCAACGAAACGGTGATCCGCGGCCTCTCCGATCTGCATCTGAAAGTGATGCTTGAGCGCATGAAAGAGCGCTACGGCGTGGAAGTCGTCACCCACCCGCCGCGCATCGCCTATCGCGAAACCATCGCCGGCCATGCCGAAGGCCATCATCGCCACAAGAAACAGACCGGCGGCGCCGGCCAGTTCGGCGAGGTGTTCCTGCGCGTGGAACCGCTGGAACGCGGCAGCGGTTTTGAGTTCGTCGACGCGGTGAAAGGCGGCGTCATTCCCGGCCAGTTCCTGCCTGCCATCGAGAAAGGCGTACGGCAGGCGATGGAGCATGGCGCGGTCGCGGGCTTTCCGTTGCAGGATCTGCGCGTCACCGTCTACGACGGTAAATATCACCCGGTCGACTCGAAGGAAGTGGCCTTCGTCAGCGCCGGCAAGAAAGCCTTTCTCGACGCAGTGGGCAAGGCGCGTCCGATCGTGCTGGAGCCCATCGTGGATGTGGAAGTGGCGATTCCCGAATCGAACGTGGGCGACGTCACCGGCGGCCTCGCCGGCAAACGCGCGCGCATTCTCGGCACCGATACCCAGCGCGGCGGCGAGCTGGTGATCAGGGCGCAGGCGCCGCTGGCCGAACTCACCGACTACCCCACCGAACTCAAAGCCATGACCGGCGGCCGCGGCCGCTACAGCCTGGACCTGAGCCACTACGAACCGGTGCCGCCGCCAGTGCAAAGGCAGCTCAGCGAGGCGTGGAAGCCCAAGGTCGAGGAAGACTGAGCCGTTAGCTGCCGTCGTCTGTCAGAAAGCCAGTCACCACATCGAGTAAGCGATCGCGCCCGTGCTGGGCGCGATCGAGATGCACCAGGTGAGTGGCATCGGGTAGGGTCAACAATTGCACGCTGCGTGCGTGCGATGCATCGTGCGCGAATCCCGTGGCGTCTTCCGGCCGGCTCCAGAAGTCGAGCTGCGAGCGAATGACCAGGACGCGTGCCGTGATCGATGACGCGTCGAACAGCCGACGCCCATTGGCTTGATAAAAGCTGTCTTCGAGCGCGCCCAGCGGAGCCCGGAAACTGGGTGGGGTGGTCGATGATGCATCCGGATCGCTGGCGATGGCCGCCGCGCCATACGCTTCGGCGACCGCCGGATCGCGCCAGCTCGCCTTGTCCTCCACCGGAATGGAACGATCCCACACAGGAAACAGCTGCGCCGCGGTGTAGCGCGCGTAGCCGCCGACATCGGGAACCAGGCGTCCGGGATGCTGTGGATCGCTGAGACTGCTGCCAGGCCCGAGCATCGCGTGGGCCGACGTGCCGCCATATAGCGCGTTCAACAACACCAGATGGCCGACCCGCTCCGGATGCAGCGATGCGTAATAGGCCACCCACATGCCTCCGGTCGCCCACCCTAGCAACGCAACCGTGGCGTGCCCGCTGCGCCGGCTTGCCGCCCGAACTACCGCATCGAGATCGCGCACTACTTCGTAGCCGCGCGAAAGCGGCGGGCTCGCTTCGGCCGGCTTGCTCATCGCCACGGGGCGGTCGGAGCCGCCATAACCGCGTGCATCCATCACGTAGACCGGGCGCTGCGTGCGGCGGGCCAGATCCGCCGCCAGCGAGCCGCCCGGCACCGGCAAGTCGAATGAAGCAATGCCGGGAACGCGCGCACCATGCACCAGGATCAATGGCTCGCCAGAGGCATGGCCGCGCACGGCCACCTGCCGCACGTGGATGCCCACGCCATCCTCAGTCGTCACGCGGAAATCGGTGCGGAGCACCGCGTCATCGGCAGCCCAGGCTCCGGCCGGTATGACCGCCAGAGCCATGCACACCAGCCATTTCCCCCACCGGACGTTCGCGATGCCATGCATGGTCGACTCCAGCCAGATCCAGCAACGGACGATCCTATAGAACTACCGTAAATATCACGTGCCGTTAGCGCTACAGGCCACCTGCTGGACGTAACAAATGGACCCCGCGACGGCTTGATGCCTTGCTATGGCGCTGCCATGTCAGCAAGCGGATGATGTGCCAGTCAGGCACAGGAGAACGTCCGATGAGCCGGGCTTTTGTAAAAGATGCCGACGACAACGCCAACAGCGCGCTGCCGGACATCCCGCTAAGCGAACACCCCAACTACGTCACGCCGCGCGGTCTGCAACAACTGCGCGAGCGCCTGGCTGCGACTCAGACGCGCCGCGACGCCATCAAAGCCGCCGAGGAGGCACTCGGCCAGCAGAGCGAACTGGCCGCGGTCGAGCGCGACCTGCGCTGGCTCACCACCCGCGTCTCCAGCGCCATCGAGATCGACCTTGCCCAGCAGCCGCGGGATCGCGTGGCTTTTGGCGCCACCGTGACCGTGGACACCGGCGAAGGCGAGCATCGCTACCGCATCGTCGGCGAAGAGGAAGCCGATGCCGAGCATGGCCTGGTCAGCTATGTGTCGCCGCTGGCCCGCGCACTGATCGGTGCGCGCGTCGGCGAGGAAGTGGTGTGGCATCGCCCAGCGGGCGACATGCGGGTGGAGGTGGTGGCGATTGATTACGGGGATGACACGTAAGCACCGGATACCACCTTCACGGGCGTGTATCGATAAAGCAGGTTGCGATCAGTTGCTTGCCACAACTGCAACCGCCGCCTGACTCGCAGCCACATTCGATACGGTGGTCTTCGCGGTGAGCATCGCACCCAGGGTCAGTGCGCAGACCAGCAGGCAGGCGGCGAACAGGCTATGCAGCATCACAGTCTCGAATTTCATGGTGGTTCTCCTTGCTGAGGTTTTGAGGCTTTCGAGATAGATATGGCAAAGCCCGTGCCAACCCGGAGAATCCTTGGGAAGCCGCATTCCCAAGCCATTTCGTAAAAATCGTCCGCGCAAGGAACGCTGTCCGCGGACGGTGGCGATGTTTGTCCGGACATGACCGGACAGCGGACGGTGGCGTGTCTGGCTACCTACCGCCGTAAACGCGCAGGGCTTCGTACAGCCTGTCCACGTACGTCCTGCTCGCTCTTAGCGGAACACCATTGCGCAGCCGCAGCAGCACATCGCGATTCACCAGCGCCTTCATTTCAGCGACGCGGTCGATGCGCACGATGGCGGAGCGGTGGACACGCACGAACTGCCCCGGATCGAGCCGGCTTGCCAGCTTGCGCAGCGGTTCGCGCAGCAGGTGCGACTCGTCGCCCACGTGCAGGACCGCGTAGTCGCCATCCGCTTCGATCCAGTCCACGTCCTTCGACTCGACCAGCAGCACTCTCGTTCCAATGCGGACGGTGAAGCGCTCCAACCAGCCGGCATCCTCCCGGCTGAGGAAGGCATCCATGGGCGAGGCCAGCTTGCGGCGATAGGGCAAAGCCTGGCGCGCGCGGTCGAGCGACTCCATGAAGCGGTCGTCGTCGACCGGCTTGAGCAAATAGTCGATGGCGTGAAGCTCGAACGCACGAATGGCGAAGCTGTCGTACGCGGTCAGCAGGATCGCCATGGGGCGCTCTGCCGGCGAAAGCACCGACAACAGTTCCAGCCCGCTCATGCCTGGCATCTGCACGTCGACAAAAGCCAGATCTGGCGCAAGACGCACGATGCCTTCGAGTGCCGTGCCGCCGTTTTCGAACTCGCCAACGATCTCGACATCGGCTTGTCCGGCCAGCCGTACCGCTACGCCGTGCCGGGCCAAGGGTTCGTCATCGACGATGACGATGCGCATCAGGCCGCCGCCTCGCGATAGGGAATATCGATATGCACCGCATACCCGCCGTCGGGCCGATGGCCCGCGTCTAGCGCGTGATCGTTCGGATACAGATTCTCCAGCCGCTTGCGCACATTGCTGAGACCGATCGCGGAAGAGCGGTTGGCGACATCGCGGATCTCATCATCGCCGCCATCGTTGGCGACGTCCATGCGAAGGCGGTTCGCCTCACGCGAAACCGTCAACTCCAGTCGCCCCGGTTCTGTGCGCTGCGCGATGCCATGGCGTATCGCATTCTCGACCAGCGGCTGCAGCAGCAGATACGGCACCATGGCTCCCAGCACATCGGGTCCCACCTGCGTGCGGATGACCAGGCGGCGTCCAAGGCGTGCCTTCTCCACGTCCAGATAGGCTTCCATCAAAGCCAGCTCATCGGCCAGGGCGACTTCGTGCGATCGCTCATTGCCTTCGAGCGTCGCCCGCAGGAAATCGGCAAGCCGCGCGATCATGCGGTTGGCATCGCGGTTTTCGCCCGACGCCACCAGGGTGGAGATGGCATTCAATGTATTGAACAGAAAGTGCGGCTGCAGCTGATAGCGCAGCGCCCGCAACTCGGCGTCGCGGGCGTGCGAGATGGCGTTTTCGGCCCGCGCCTGCGCCGCCTGTAGTTCGGTGTAGTAGGCAACCACGGCATGGATGGCGCAGAACGCGATCAGCGCCAGCCAGCAGCCGTCCAGGCCGCGGAAGATAAAGGCCGGCTGGTAGCTCGGCACCTGCTTCCACGTCACCGCCATGTACAGCTCTATCGAGTTATTGATCAGCGACAGCACATAGGTCAACACCAGCAATGCAAGAGTGGCCTGCCACCACTTCACCCGCTGCCGCCACAGGCGGCGCTGGATCAAACACAACGGAACGATCCACACCACATACGCGCCCATAAGGAACGCGCGGTAAGCCGTCGAATGCCCGCGCCCGAGATCGGGCAGCGCCATCACCACCATGCATAGCGTGATCGGTAGACCGGCAAGTAGGGGAAGCCAGAACGGCGGCTCGACGCGCGGCGACAAATGGCTGGCGTACACCTGACCTCCCCTGGTTTCTGCCAGGGATTCTAGCGCTTGGCAGGCATGTTGACGGAGTAAGTCATCGAGCTGATCTTCCAGCCGTCATCCGTCTTGACCACATGCCATGTCTCGCTGCCGCGATTGTTTTCCTTGCCGTCCTGCAGAAACACGAAATCGAAATACACCGAGGCAACGGCACCGTCGGTCTCGACACGGACCTGGTTGAAGCGCTCCTCGATCGGAACCTTCGACGTGGCGACGAACTGCACGAAATCGGCGTAGTTGCCGAGCTTGTAGCGAGGCACGTTCGGTGACTTCGCTTTCATGCGGGCATAGCTGTCATCCGAGAGCACGGTGACCCAGGCGCCGCCGCTGGGGAGAAACATGTCCGACAGCGCCTTGCCGTCCTTAGCCACGATCGCCTTCTGGAAACCGTCGATGAGTCGGTGAATATCGTCGCTGGGGTCGGCGGCATGCGCTATGCCACCGAAGAACGATGCCAGGATCAGCGCGGAAGCAATGATGGTTTTCATGGGGCCTGTCCGTTGTGGGGGAGCGCAGGTTCGCCCTAGTCCCACGGCAGCGCCATAGGCAGCGGCCCGCCATGCGGCAAGTCGTGCATGCCATGCGCCAGGGCGTGTACCGCGTCACGCACCTCCCATAGTCGACCGCACCATCAACACGAGGAAACGGCATGCGATCGAAGGGAGCGCGCGGTTGGATGTGGTTGCGCCGGCTGGCGCTAGGATTGATGACGCCACTGCCTTCACCCAGAACCTACGCGATGGCTCGAAAGCAGCCAACAGCGCAAGCACTATTTACGAGTAGCACCGTCCACACCCGGCATCTGCGTAATCAACTTGCCGAACTCCACCGCCGCAGGTGTCTTGCCACCCGCGCCCCAGACCAGGATGAATTCCGCTTCCGATAGCGCCGGCAGGCCGTAGTTGCCATCGATGATCTTCATGCCGGGCTCCACGTCTTCACGTGTCATCACCGTAACGGCGAGACCAGCCAACACCGCGGCACGGATGCCCTGATAGCTCTGCGAGGTGAACACGACGTGCCACGGCATGCCTTTGCCATCCAGCGCACCCTGTCCCACCAAACGATTGAGGCATGGCGACGGAAATAAAGCACAGGGCAAGGAAGCGCCGGGCGCCATGTCGAAGGATTCGGCCGCTGCCCATACGAATTGGGTGCGACGCAGCGGCGTGCCCTCTTCGCTTCCCGGCGCGGCCATCACCACCGCCAGATCGAGTTCGCCGGCCTTGATCATCGGCTGCAAGTCGAGATTCATACCCACGCTTACGTCGAGCCGCACCGAAGGAAACGCACGGCCGTACTGGCATAGCAGGGTCGGCAAGCGGTCGCCCAGGAAATTCTCGAGCACACCGAAACGCACTACGCCGGAGATCGGCGATGGCTTGAAGCGCTGGGCCATGCTGTCCAGCGTGTGCAGGATTTTCTCGGCGTAGTGCAGAAAGTCCTCACCGTCTTCGGTGAGCGTCATGGCGCGCGTCGTGCGGAACAACAGCTGCCGCCCCACCTGCTCCTCGAGCCGGCGGATCTGGTGGCTGATCGCGGACTGGGTCAGGTTCAGACGCTGGGCAGCTCGGGTGAAGCCGCCTGTTTCCTTGACGGCAACGAAGGCACGCAGCAGGGAGGGATCGAAGTCCATGGCGGCGGATTAATGATGGGTGCTAATGGATAGCACAAAATTAAATCATTTCCATCATGCATCCCGCTTGCGCAGAATACGTGGCCTCCCGATGCCACGTCCTGATTAGTTCCGAATCTCAGCTGTGCGGTTTTCTCCTCCCCCCCCCTGCTTGCGACGCGAAGCAGGGGAGGGAGCCAGCAGCTGATACAGCAACCCGACGTTCGCTTGCCCGCGCAGCCCCACCTGCGCGGCTGGCAACACGCACCCCGAAAACAGGCGATGGCTCGCCCGCATGGGCGATCACCATGCTCGCCATCCCCAAGGAGCCCACCGTGTCTCTCTCGCCCACCAGCAAAGACATCGTCGCCGTCACTGCCATCAGCCTCGCCGCGCTGATGTTCGGCCTGGAGATTTCCAGCGTGCCGGCGATCCTGCCCAACGTAGAAAAAGTGCTGCACGCCGGCTTCAGCAGCGTGCAGTGGATCATGAATGCCTACACCCTCGCCTGCACCGCGGTGCTGATGGCGGCGGGCACTCTGGCGGATCGCTACGGACGCAAGCGCATCCTGTTGATCAGCGTGCTCGCGTTCGGTGTCACCTCGCTGATCTGCGGCCTCGCGCGCGACACCTCGGTGCTGATCGTCAGCCGTTTTCTGCAAGGGCTGAGCGGCGGCGTGATGGTGATCTGCCAGATCGCCGCGCTGTCCCATCAGTTCCAGGAAGGCGCGCGGCGCAGCCGGGCGTTCGCCGCGTGGGGCATCATCTTTGGCGTGGGCCTGGGCTTCGGCCCCATCATCGGCAGCGCCATCGTGGCGTTGCTGGACTGGACCTGGGTGTTCCTGATCCAGGTGCCGCTGGCGCTGCTGACCACGGCACTCATCGCCGGCAGCGTGGATGAATCCCGCGATCCGGAAGCGAAAACGCTCGACCTCGCCGGCATCGTCACCATGTCGTTGTCGGTGTTCAGCCTGACCTTCTACATCACGCAAGGACCGGAGCTTGGCTTCACCAGCGCCGCCGGCATGGCCTGCATCGCTGTGTCCGTGGCGAGCTTCCTGGCGTTTGTCTATGTGGAGAAGCACCGCGCTCATCCGATGTTCGACTTCTCGGTGTTCCGTATCCGGCCATTCTCCGGCGCGCTCTACGGTTCGATGGGCATGAACTTCAGCTTCTGGCCTTTCATGATCTATCTGCCGATCTATTTCCAGAGCGCACTCGGCTACGACGTGGTGGCCGCCGGCTTCGCCCTGCTCGCCTATACGCTGCCCACCCTGGTAGTGCCGCCGCTGGCCGAACGTCTCGTGCTTCGCTATCAGCCGCGCATCGTCATTCCCGCGGGCCTCTTCACCATCGGACTGGGTTTCCTTTTGATGAAACTCGGCAGCGCCGCGAATCACGCCAGCTGGCTGAGCATGCTGCCCGGCTGCGTCATTGCCGGCGCCGGCCTGGGCATGACCAACACGCCGGTGACCAATACCACCACCGGCTCGGTACCTACCTCACGTGCCGGCATGGCGTCGGGCATCGATATGAGCGCGCGGCTGATCACGCTCGCCATCAACATCGCGCTGATGGGTTTCCTGCTGCTGCAAGGCATCTTCTCCCACCTCGAACGTGCGACGCAGGGTGCACTGGATGCATCGCAGCTGCGCCGCATGGCCGAGCGGATCGCGTCCGGCTCGGTCACCGAAACCTCGCTGGCAGGTCTTGCGGATGGCGTGGCGCAGAGCGCGCTCGTCCATGGTTTTGGCTGGGTAATGCTGTTCGGCTACCTCGGTGCATGGGTGCTGGCGGCGGCTAGCTTCGTCACGTTCGGAGCAGGTACTACCGTGCCGGATGCCGTTTGCTGCAACGCTACGGAATCCGCTTGAGCAGTGCGCGCAACAAGGGAGGCGACTAGCCGCCAACAATCTACGGGGACTCCATCGCCCATAACGAGGGATAGAGCCTCACAAATCCGTTCGCGGCGATGTCGAGCAGTCCCTCGTACGGAATGGTCGGTGCCTCGTACCAGTAACTGGTGTCGCCGCGGCGCTCGTAGCGCTGCGGCAATACCGCGAGTGCCGTCACGCCGATGTCGAACCATACGACGGACAACTCGGCTGTCCGCCCCGGTGCGAGTGCAAGACGGCGCAATTGCTGCAGATTGGTCGCGGGGGTGAAGCCATAGTCGAGGTCGCAGGGTTGCTCGGTGCCAGCGGACAGCACGCCGTCGAGATACCAGCCATCCACGTCGCGGGTGATCACGTGGTTGAACTTGTTGCCGGCCACATGGCCTCGCACGTGGCCGCCGCGAGTCTGCCAGGTCGGGTCAAGATCAACTGAGTACTCCACACTGGCTGGGCCGAGTTCGTGCAGAAATACGGCTACGCCGTGGAGTAGCCAGCCGGTGTCGCTCTGAACTAGCGAGGCTACGTCATGCCCTGGCGTATCCAGCCTTCGCCACATCGCGGTCGTAATCATGCAGGTGCTCTCCAGCCATGAGGTCAACGCGGAAGCGCCACTTCTCCGTCGATAGCAAACCGCAGCTTGACGCCCTCCTGCTTCGGTTGCGCCCCCCCAACGGATAGCTCATAGCGCCCCGCCTTGATCACACGTTTGCCTTCCGGATCGACCAGGCTCAACTCGCGAGGCGCCACATCAAAGTGCAACGTCTGCGTCTGCCCCGCCTTGAACGCCACACGCCGAAACCCGACTAGTGCATGACGCGGGCTGCCGGGCGGCGCATCCAGCGCGGTCAGATAGAGCTGCACAACCTCGTCGCCATCGCGCTCGCCCGCATTGGTCACATCGACATCGACCGACAGGGACTGCCCCGCCTTGATGTGATCGGACGATATTTTCGGCTTCGCATACGCGAAGCGCGTGTAGCTGAGGCCATCACCGAAGGCGAACAGCGGCTCGCCCTTGAAGTAGCGATAAGTGCGCCCCTGCATGCGGTAGTCGGCAAAGGGCGGCAGATCATCCACCGAACGATAGAACGTCACCGGCAACCTGCCGGCGGGATTCGCGCGGCCACTGAGCGTATCGGCGACCGCGGTACCGCCCTCTTCGCCCGGATACCACGCCACCAGAATCGCATCGGCATGCTGTTTGGCCCATTCGATGGCCACTGCGCTGCCACTCATCAGCACCACTACCAGAGGCTTACCAGAGGCCGCCGCTGCTTCCAGCAATCGCTGCTGGGGTGCGGGCAATTGCAGGTCGGTGCGATCGCCACCAGCAAAGCCGGGGACGGCCACTTTCAGTTCCTCGCCTTCCATGTCCGGCGACAGGCCGACAAAGGCGACCACGGCATCGGCTTGCTCGACTGCCGCGCGCGCTTCACGCAACTGCGCATCTGCCGGCGCGATCCACTGCAAGCGCACGCCCTGATCCTGACCGGCGTGCCGTAGCTCAAGGCGAATCGGACGCGGACGGGTATCGTCAAAATGCATGGCAACGCTGAGGTCGGGCTCCTTGCCGGCGTCATCGATCACCCGTTTGCCGTCGACATAGAGGCGCACCGGATCATGCCCTGTGCAATCGAAGCAGCGATCCACATGCACGCCCAGCGTGTAGTCGCCCGCGCCGGGCGGCAGCAGCTCGCCGTGCCAGCGCACGGCGTAGCGATCGGCATCGAAACCGGCGGCGGGCGCCACGGCATCCCAATCGAAATCGATACGCCGATCGGTGCGCACCAGCTTCGGCTTGGCACTGAACTCGGCCGCGTCGAAATACTCGCCCTTCAGACCCGGCGTCGTATCCGATTTGCTTACGCGCAGCGCGGTGGATGGCACCGGCACCGCCACACCGGGCGCCAAAGTCGAACCCTGCGCATAACGCACCGCTCCGAAGCGCGCAGTCAGACCAGCCAGTGGCGTCACCGGATCGATCGCGGTGCCGTGATAATTTGCCTCAAGGGTATTCACGGTGTCAGCGCTAGGGCCGATCACCGCCAGGCGCGTGCCGGGCTTGAACGGCAGAGTCTGGTGTTCGTTCTTCAGCAACACCATCGCCTCCCTCGCGGCACGCAAGGCGAGATCGCGATGCGCGGGCGACGCGATGTCCTGCTTACCGAGATGCGCATAGGGATCGCTGGCCAGATCGAACAAGCCAAGTCGATAGCGTGCGGCAAACAGGCGGCGCGCCGCGGTGTCGATGACTTCGGTGCGAACCTGTCCATCACGCACCGCTTGGTCCAGGCTGGCGTAGGCCTTGCCGCAATTCAGATCCGTGCCCGCGGCAAGCGACGCTGCCGAAGATCCGGCGTTGTCGGGCTTGTAGTGATGGAACGCCGTCATGTCGTCGACCGCGTCGCAGTCGGACACCACATAACCCGCGAACTGCCAGTCATGTCGCAGACGCTCGGCCAGCAAGGCCGGCGAAGCGCAGGCCGGCGTGCCGTCCACCGCGTTGTAGGCGCACATCACCGAACCGGCCTGCCCGTCCACCACCGCCATGCGGAACGCGGGCAGATAGGTGTCTTCGAGATCGTGTGGCGAAACATTCACATCGAAACCGTGACGCCCCGGCTCCGGGCCGCTATGCACAGCAAAGTGCTTGGGCGTTGCGATGGTTTTCAACACATGTGGATCGTCGCCCTGCAGGCCACGCACAAACGCGGTGGCGAGGCTGCCGGTCAGAAATGGATCTTCACCGTAGGTTTCCTGCCCACGCCCCCAGCGCGGATCGCGAAAAATGTTGACGTTGGGTGACCAGATGCTCAGCCCCTCGTAACGCAGGTGATCGGCCTTACCGACCGCGTTGTACTTCGCCCGCGCTTCGGTGGAGATCACATCACCCACCCGGTGCATCAGATCGGTATCCCAGCTCGCGGCGAGGCCGATCGCCTGCGGAAACACCGTGGCGTGGCCATTGCGCGCTATGCCGTGCAGGCCCTCGCTCCACCAGTCGTAGGCGCCGACGCCCAGACGCGGAATCGCCGGCGCGGCGCTCTGTAGCTGGGCGATCTTCTCGTCCAATGTCATGTGCGCGACCAGTTGGGCAGCGCGCTGCTCAGTGTGATCCGTGTCGGCCGCCATGGCGATGGCGTGCCAGGACACGAGCATGCAAGCGACCAGGACTAAATGTCGTGGATGGAGCGCGCAGCGCATCGATGGGCCGCTTTCATTGCTCACGAAACATCGCACCATCTCCGCTCCCGTGGCTGGGTCATCGCCAGATCCTACACGGCGCCTGCCAGGTGCGACATTGAGATAATGCACGTCGCGCAGTATGAAATTGTGGCGAAAGTAGTGCTCTGTGCGCGCGCAAAGCCAGAGCCGATGCACGCGTTTTCCTGGGGCCGCGCGCCCCAGGAAAACGTTACTTACATGACCGCAGGAAAACCCGGAGGCTCAGCGTCCGCGCTTGGGCTTCAACAGCGTCCCGCAGCACTTCGGCGAACCGCATAGGCAGACCCACAGCTTCTTCAGGCGCGCGGTGTGCGGAACATCCAGCGTGATGCCGTAGTCGTAGGTGAGTTCTTCACCCGGCTTGATGTTGCGGATGGCTTCGATGACCACCCTGTCCTTGCGCGGATCGCCGCTTTCGCTTTCCACCACCAGCGCCTGGCAGTTCGGTTCGCAGCTGTGATTGATCCAGCGCGCGGTGTTGCCCTTGCGATTGGCGTCGATCAGGTAATCGTCGTTGAGCGTGAACAGGAAAGTGTGGCCCGTCTCGCCGCCGTCGCCGTACAGCACGTCGGCCTCGGCGTGGGTCATCAGCGTGCCCTTGTACTCGATGAGTTCCTCACCCTTCTTGATCGGGGCGGCGGCGAATACGCCGTTGCCGTGGATCGGCGAGCGGCGGGCGATGATGCGTCGGGTCATGAGTATCAAGTTTGGCGTCAGGGAATTGGAGATGATGCCTGCTTAGGCAGGAGATGGGAACGGGGAAATGCTGCGCGGCAACAACGATACCGCCTCGCCGCGATGCCTTCCGCTCTTGCTCCCCATTCCCCCCTCCCTGCTATATTCAAACAATCGTTTGAGGGAATTCCATGAAACGACTGCTCCGCCTTTCCGCGTTGCTTGCCCTGGTGGCTGGCCTGGTCGCCTGCGGTCCGCCGCGCAAGAGCGTGTTCCCACCTGCCATCAGCATCCAGGAGATGACGGTGCGGCCTGATGGCCAATGGCAGCTCACCGTGCGCATCCAGAACAACAGCTACGGCGGCATGAATTTCCGCTCCATCGACGGCGAGCTGAAGGTGGACGAACTGGTGCCGGTGCGCCTGCACAGCAGTTTCGATCTGGATATTCCTGCCTTCGCCGGCGACATCACCCGGGTCAATGTGCTGCCCACCGCCGAGATGAGCCAGGTGCTCAAGGTCGCCGCCGCCAAGGGCAGCAGTGGCTCGGTGCCTTACAGCGTCATCGGCAGCGCCAACGCCAAGCCCGAACAGGAAGACAAGGCGCGCGATTTCGAATTCCACGGCAACAACTGGCTCTCGCCGGTGCCGGGCATTCCCAACACTTGGCGCTGATCGACGCGCCATCACTCTGTTACTTACGCAGGAACTTCGCCATGACGATTTACAAGGCTCCGCTCGACGATCTGCGCTTTGCCCTCTATGACGTGCTCGGCGCGGAGAAGACCCTGACCGCCTTGCAGGGTGGCGAAGGCCACACGCGCGACCTGCTCGACGCCGTACTGGAAGAAGCAGGCAAGCTCAGCGAACAAGTGCTGGCGCCGACCAATGGTCCTGGCGACGAAGAAGGCTGCCATTACGACAAGGCCACCCAGACGGTGACAACACCGAAGGGCTTCAAGGAAGCCTTCAAGCAGTTCGCCGAAGGCGGCTGGGCCGGCCTGACCATGGCCGAGGAATTCGGTGGCCAGGCGTTGCCGGCGGTGATCGGCACCTCCACTACCGAGATATTCCAGTCCGGCAACCTGTCGTGGAGCCTGTATCCGCTGCTGTCCGAAGGTTCCTCCCACGCGCTGGAGCTGCATGGCACCGATGAGCAGAAAAACGTCTACCTCAAGCCCATCGTCGAAGGCCGCTGGACCGGCACCATGTGCCTCACCGAGCCGCAGGCCGGCTCCGACCTCGGCCTGCTGAAGACACGCGCCGAACCGGTCGACAACGGCAGCTACAAGATCACCGGCACCAAGATCTTCATCAGCGCTGGCGAACATGACCTGGCCGAGAACATCGTCCACCTTGTGCTGGCCCGCCTGCCCGACGCACCGGCCGGCAGCCGCGGCATCTCGATGTTCATCGTGCCGAAGTTCAAGGTGAACGCCGATGGCTCGCTCGGCGCGCGCAACGCTGTCGCCGCCGGCGCCATCGAACACAAGATGGGCATCAAGGGCTCCGCCACCTGCGTGATGAACTTCGACGCCGCCGAGGGCTACCTGATCGGTCAACCGCACAAAGGCCTGGCCGCGATGTTCACTATGATGAATGCCGCGCGCCTCGGCGTGGGCGTACAGGGTCTGGCACTCTCCGAACGCGCTCTGCAAAACAGCCTCAACTACGCGCGCGAACGCCTGCAAGGCCGCTCCCTGTCCGGGGCCAAATTCGCCGACAAGCCCGCCGACAACCTGCTCGTACAGCCCGACGTACGCCGCATGCTGCTGACCCAGCGCGCCATCGTGGAAGGCTCGCGCACGCTACTGCTGTACACGGCCCTGCAGACCGACATCGAAGCACGCGGCGCAGATGAAGCCACGCGCAAGAAAGCCAGCGACCTCGTCGCCTTCCTGATCCCCATCGCCAAGGGCGTGGTGACCGAACTCGCGCAGGAAAGCACCAAGGAAGCCCTGCAGATCTACGGCGGCCACGGCTACATCGGCGAAAACGGCGTCGAACAATTCGTACGCGACGCCCGCATCATCACCCTGTACGAAGGCACCACCGGCATCCAGGCCGCCGACCTGCTCGGCCGCAAAATCCTCCAGCTGCAAGGCGTCGGCGCCAAGTACTTCCTGGAAGAAATCGGTGCCTTCTGCCAAAGCCACGCCCAGGACGCCGCACTCGCCTCCCTGATCGGCCCGCTGGCCAAGGCCACCAAGGAGTGGAGCGAACTCACCCAGAAACTCGCCGCGCGCGTCATGAGCAACCCCGAAGAACTCGGCGCCGCCGCCCTCGACTACCTCTACTACTCCGGCTACATCACCCTCGCCTACATGTGGGCCCGCAGCGTCGCCGCCGCCGAAACAAGCAGCCAGTCCGCCGCCTTCAAACAAGCCAAGCGCGACACCGCCAACTTCTACTTCGCACGCATCCTGCCGCGCTGCCTGATGCACAAGGCGGCGATTGAAGCAGGTGTGGAGACGTTGCCGGCGATTGCCTGAGGTCCATGTTGATGTGATGCAAGAAGCCCGGCGATGCCGGGCTTTTTGTTTGCGGCAAAAGAAACGTTGAACCGAGCACCCGCCCCTCACCCCAACCCTCTCCCCGGAGGGGAGAGGGAGATGTTGCGCTTCAAGGCGGGACAGACCATCAAGCCGAAGAACACATCCCGACGCCTGACACTGGAAAAGGCACAGCTACAGAGCGCACCGCCTACTCTTCAGGCCATTTCTCTTTGGTTACTTTCTCTTTGGGCCAGCAAAGAGAAAGTGACCCGAGCCGCGGCTGCGGTTCGGAAGCCCGCGGCAGGCGAGCTAGCGCACGCAGACGCCAAAACCGAGCGACAACGCCACTGGATCCCTGCCTACGCAGGGATGACGGAATAGGAGGGAGTGGCGCGAGACAAACCTCAAAGCGCCTTCTCAGGCAACCTCAACTCCCCAGCAAAAAAAGTCAACCTCAACACCGTGTCATTCACACGCTGACTGAAAGGCGCACCACCGCCATGCCCAGCATTCATCCGCGTCAACAACAACACCGCGCGACGCGAATCCGATGGCACCCCCTCCCCCGCCGCCAACAACGCCGCGGCAAACTTCCGCGACTGCCACGCCCCCACGTGAGTGTCATTGGCCCCCGTCGTCAGCAACACCGCCGGATATACCAGACCAGCCTTCACCTGCTGCAACGGCGAATACGCCAACGTCGCCTTCGCTTGCGCAGGATCGCTCACGCTGCCGTACTCGTTACGGTTGTACTGACCATTCGCCGTAAGCGCCTCATGCCGCGGCATGTCATACAAGCCGACCCGCGCCACCGCCGCTCGATAATCCTGTGGCCGCTGCACCAGCGAAGCGCCGACCAATAACCCGCCATCGCTAATACCGAAAATGCCCAGGTGCGCGCTGTCGGTCCAGCCGCTCTTTACCAACGCCTGCGCTGCGGCGTGGAAATCGTCGATCACGTTCTGCTTGTGCAGCTTCTGTCCCTGCGCATGCCAGTCCTCGCCAAATTCGTTGCCGCCACGCGTATTCGCATAAGCCAATACGCCGCCGCGCTCGAGCCAGGCCAGATCCGCACCCACGAACGTCGCGCGCACCGGCGAGCCGAAACCGCCATAGCATTCTAGGATGGCTGGCCGCGACCCGTTGGGTGACACCCCCTTCATCGCCAGCACAGTCACCGGAATGCGCGTGCCGTCCTTGGAGATGCCATCGATGCGATACACGCCGATCGTCGAGTAATCCGCCGCGGTCTTCGCTTCAATCAGGATGCGGAGCGTGCCATCGGCGCCGTGGTATTCAACCCAGCGGCGCGGCGAGGTCCAGCCGCGATAGCTGAGCATCGCCTTGTCCGAGCCGGCCGCGGATACGATGGTTTCGACGGCGATGCCTTGCGCGGGAAGCGGCAGGCGACGCACCAACGCAGCCTTCGCGTCGTAGTGCTCCACCCACCAGTCCGGCCCCCAGCTGCGTACCACCATGAAGCCATCGCCTAGCGGTGCGACTTGCTGGATCGCGCCATCGCGCTGCGGCAGCACGGTGGTGACGCGGCCAGCGCCATCCACCGCCACGATCTTGCCGCGCGGCGCATCCTTGAATGCGGTGACGTACAAGCGATCACCTACCCATGCAGCCTGTCGCGCATTTGCCTCGCGGCCGAGCGCGCGTTTGAAGCGCTCGCCGTCACGCAGGAAAACTTCGACCGGCCCGCCATCGCCCTCCATGGCGAGAATGGCGGTCTGCGATCGCGCGTCGCCGGAATTCAGCAATTGGTATTCGGCGACCGGCGAATAGTGTTCGCCGAACACGATCGCGTCCTCGTTAGCGAGCCGTCCGACTGTGTGATGGACGACACTCGCGTTGAACAGGGAGACCTCATTGCCCGGCGCCGGGGGCGCATAGCGCACGTAGAGAAAACCCTTGCCGTCGGCATCCCAGGACAGACCGGGCGGCGTTGGACCACCGCCTGCCCAGGGCAGCTGATCGCCGAGCGTCTTTCCCGTTTGCAGATCGAATACGTGAAGAGTGAGCAATTCATTGCCGCCCTCTTCCGTGCCGTAGGCCAGATAGCGGCCATCGGGCGAAGGCCAGAAGCCATCCATGGAACCGAGGCCACTGGCTTCCGGATCGAGCACTTGCCTGGCCGCACCAACCGGCCAGGCCTGGCCCATCAGCAGGGCATGCTCTTGCCCTGGCACGCGCTGCATGTAGTACAGCGTTCCGCCCGCCATCACCGGATCGGAAAGCGTGGTGCCGCTGGTTGCCAGCTGTTTGATGCGTGCCGCCAGGGCCGCGCCATCGGGGGTGGCGCCGAGCAGGGCTTCGGTGCGCTGGTTCTGCTCGGCAATCCATTGCTGCACGGCGGGATCGTCGGCGCGCTCCAGCCATCGATACGGATCGCTCGCGGCCGGAACACCGGCACCATCGGGCACGGAACCCACCGCATGGAGACTTGATGCAGCAACCAACGCAAGGACTAGCAGACAGCGAGCGCGCAGACGCATGGAACCTCCCAGGGTGACCAGAGCACACGGTGGTGCGCCGACCTTATCGATGCCCTGTTGGCCCCGCCTGTCCCGGATGGCAGGGGTGGGACTTCCGTCCTATACATGCCGTGGTGTAGAACCTGCCTTACAACCCCAGACACCCAAGCGCATGACTGACATAAGTTTTCTGATTCGGCTGGCCGAGGACGACGACGACTTCATCCTCGCCCTGGTTCCCCGCTTTGTGGACTTCACCCTGCCACCCTGGCGCCGGCGCCACGAATGCATCGCCGGCATCCGCAAGGACCTTGCGCGCCATCTCGAAGAACAGCCGGCGAACAGCTTTCTGTTTGTCGCCGAAGACGATGGCGGCGAAAGAGTCGGTTTCGTCCATCTGCAAAAGACGCAGGACTTCTTCACCGGGCACACCAACTGCCACATCTCCGATCTGGCGGTGGCGCCCGCACACGAAGGCAAGGGTGTCGGCCGCGCGCTGCTGACCCACGCGGAAACCTGGGCGCGCGAGCATCGCTGCATGCTGGTGACGCTGGCCGTATTTCCGGGCAACGAACGCGCGCGAGCTTTGTACGAAGCCAACGGCTATGGCGCGGATCTGTTGCGTCTGGCCAAGCCTGTGCGTTGACGCGGCGCGCCCTTTTCGCGGTCCACCAAAGGCAACAGATAGACGCATCATTCGCACTTCGGTTGACCGTTTCGGCGGCACGTATTTTCCTGCGTTTACACAGCCGCTGGAGACATGAACCAAGCGCCCTATTTGCTTGTCGCGCCCTCTTCCCCCGCCGCATCGCCTGCGTAGGATGCACATCACGGACGGCGCATACCGCACCGCCCGCCACCACCATCCACCGCGGGGGAGTTCGCTATGAAGATCAAGTCGATGATGATTGCCGGCGCGTTGATCGTTGCCAGCATGGGCGTGTGCACAGCACAGGCTGCGGATACCAAGTGGCAGAAGAATCATCCGCGCCGCGAGCAGGTCAACAACCGCCTGCACAACCAGAACCAGCGCATCCACAATGAAGTGAAGGAAGGCGATCTGAGCAAGGGCCAGGCCGCGCAGCTGCACAAGGACGACCATCAGATCCGTCAGGAAGAGCGCGACATGGCGAGCCAGAACGGCGGCCATATCACCAAGCAGGAACAGAAGACGCTCAACCAGCAGGAAAACCAAGTCAGCAAGACCATCGGCAAGTAAGCAAGGCGCTTACGCTGAGCAGGTAACGAAGGAGCGCACGGCGCTCCTTCGTTGTTTTTGCGGTGATGAAATCGCCGGCGCGCTCGAATGACGCGCCGGCAAATTACCCGTGACTAGGCAGCGAGGCGTTATCGCCAGCCACGGCGGTAGCCTTCTTCGTTTCAAGGCGCAGATACCGCCCCGCCAGCGCCGGCATCACCAGCAGGTTGAGCAGGGTCGACGTGGCGAGCCCGCCGAGGATCACAATCGCCATCGGCCCCTCCACTTCGCGCCCCGGCTCGCCATTGCCCAATGCCAGCGGAAGCAGGCCCAACGCAGTAACCAGTGCGGTCATCAGGATCGGCGTAAGGCGCTCGCGCGCACCGCGCAGCACGGTGAAGCGATTCCAGTGCACACCCTCTTCTTCCACCAGATGCTCGTAGTGGGAGATCAGCATGATGGTGTTGCGTGCGGAAATGCCGAACAGGGTGACGAAGCCGACCAGGGCACCGATAGAAAGCACGCCGCCGGTGATCGCTGCGGCAATCACGCCGCCCACCAAGGCAAACGGCACATTAGCGAGAATCAGGGCCACGCTGCGGCGATCCGGAAAAGCCATCATCAGCAAGGCCAGGATGCCGACACCGGCCAGACCACCGTGCAATAGCAGATCGTGACGCGCCTGCACCGCACCCTGGGCCGCACCGCCGAACTCGAGGTAGTAACCAGCGGGCAGCTTGATGCTCTTCGTCAGCGCGGCCTGCGCCTGCGCGACGAAACCGACGACATCTGTCGCGGTAGGCGTCACCGCCAGCACCAGACGACGACGGCCACCTTCGTGCGACACGTTCGCGCGCCCGTCCACCAGATCCGTGTCGGCCACCGAAGCAAGCGTCACGTTGCGGCCCGCCGGATTGCGCAGCAGCAACTGCCCCACTGCTTCGGGATCTTTCTGCGTGGCAGGATCGAGCTGCAGGCGGATCGCGATCGGCTGCACGCCGCTGAACACTTCGCCTGCCACTACACCCTGATGCGATGCGGCCAAGGCATCCAGCACATCTGTCATGCGCAGCCCGTAAGCCGCCAGACGCACCGGATCGGGTGCGATACGCAGCGTGGGCACCGTCGGCGCGTCGGCCAAACGCACGCCACCTGCACCCGGCACCTGCTGCATGGTTTGCTTCACTTGCGCGGCGAGCTGATCCAGTGTGTCCAGATCGTTGCCGTAGATGCTGATCGACACCGGCGCGGTTTCCCCGGACAGCGACTCGCCGATGCGGTCGCCGAGGAAGGTGACTACTTCCGCGCTGAGGCCGGGGTAGCTATCGAGCGCATCCTTCAACGCCTTCTCGATACGTATCTGGTCGTTCGCCGCGAGACCGGGCTTCAGCTCGACGTGGAACTCGCTCTGGTTCGGCGGCCAGGTGTCCTGCACCGCCTCGGCGCGACCGACCTGCTGCGATACGGTGGCTACACCGGGAATCGCCAGCACGTCCTTGCTAATGCTTTCGCCTAGCCGGTCCATTTCCTCAATCGATGTGCCGGAAGGGCCCATCACCTGCAGCACGAAATGGCCTTCGCGGAATTCCGGCAACAAGGAGGCACCGAAGAACGGCAGCGCCACCACCGCGGCAGCGCCCAGCAACAACGCGCCGATCAGCAAGGCGCGACTGTGCGGCAGCGCGCGCTCCAGCAAGCGATGCTGCGCGAGCTTCATGCGCTTGAGCCAGCGCGGCTCACGATGACGCTGGTCTGGCCGCAACAACAGCAGGCACAAGGCCGGCGTCACGGTCAGTGCGACCAACAGCGATGCGAAGGTCGCCAGCAGGAAGGCGCCGGCCAGCGGTGCGAAGAAGCTCCCCTGCAAGCCCGGCAGCAACAGGATCGGCAGGAACACCAGGCCCACTACCAGCGTGGCAAGCACCACTGGGCGGCGCACTTCGATCGAAGCGGCGAGGATCACCGGCACGCGCGGCGCCGCATTGCCAGCCTGGCGCAGACGCCGCGTAATGTTTTCAACGTCGATGATGGCGTCATCCACCACCACACCCAAAGCGACGGCGAGGCCGCCGAGGGTCATGGTGTTGACGGTCCAACCCAGCCACGGGAACAGCATCACCGCGACGGCGAGCGACAGCGGAATGCTCAGGAACGAGATCAACGCGGTGCGCCAATCGCGCAGGAACAACACCAGCACTACCAGCACCAGCACCGCGCCGAGCAGCAGCGCGCCGCGCATGTTCTTCAGCGCGACCTCCACGAAGGTGGCGGGGCGATGCAACGAGGCCACCAGCGTCACGCCCTGCTCTTTCAGCATCGGCTTGAGGTCCTCCAGCGCGGCCTCGACCGCGTGAGTGACTTCCAATGTGTTGGCGCCGTACTGGCTGTTGAGCGCCACCAGCACGCCGGGCTTGCCCATGATGCGCGAGTCGCCGAAGGCCGGCGCTGCGTGCTCGGCCACGTCCGCCACATCACCCAGCGTCACGTTGCGGCCGGCGTGCTGCGTGATCACCGCGCGCGCCAGCTGGCTGGGATCGCTCAAGGTGCCGTCCGCTTCAAGCACCACACGCTGTGCCGGTGTATCGACATAGCCGGCGCCGCGCACACCGCTGGCCGACGCCGCGGCCAGTCGCACGTCCTCCAGCGTGAGGCCGAACGCCGCGAGGCGATCGGGATGCACACGCACCTGCCATTCGCGCACGCCGCCGCCGAACACCGTGGCGTCCGCCACGCCGGCCACGGCGAGCAGACGCGGCTTGACGGTCCAGTCGGCGAGTGAGCGCAGGGCGATTGGATCCAGCTTGTCGCTGAGCAGGCCGAACTTGAGCAGGTCCATGGTGGACGACACCATCGGGCTCAACGTCGGCGTCTGCACGCCTTGCGGCAAACGCGTCGCCGCCTCGGTGACACGCTCGGCCAGCAACTGGCGATCACGGAACGGATCGCTGCCTTCCTTGAACACAACCGTGATCACGGCCAGGCCCTGGATCGACTGCGAGCGCACCACATCCACATCGGTGCCGCCATTCACGGCGTTCTCGATCGGCTGCGTTACGCGCTGCTCCACCTGCAACGCAGTGAAGCCCGGCGACTCCACCTGGATGGTGATTTCCGCCGGTACGAATTCGGGAAATACATCGTAGCTGGCGACGGTCAGATGCTTGACACCAAAGACCAGCAACAGGACCGCCAACAGCGCCACCCAGTACGGGTGACGCAACGCAGTGCGAATGATGGCAACCAACATCAGTCGCCACCCGCCGCCGCGCCAGCTTCGGCGGGTACCGGTGCGGCATCGAGTGCGATCAGCGCCTCAACGCCACGCGTCACGACTTTTTCGCCAGACTTGAACGGTTCGCCTACCAGCCAGCCGGATGGCGTCATCGCCAGCGCTTTCACGGCGCGGCGCTCGAAGTGCGTGGCGTCGCTGACTACATAGGCCCAGGCCACGCCATTCCAGCGCACCACCGCACTGCGCGGCAGCAACACGCCAGACAGCGACTCGCCCTTGCCCTGCAATTGCGCGGTCAACATCATGCCCGGCGTCAGCCCCGGCGCAGGAGCCTGCAACAACCAGCCACCAGCAAGTCCGGCACTGCTGCGTGGCAGCGGCCCTACCACCCGCGCATCCACCGCCTGTGCTGAAGACAAATGCAGACTCGCACCAGTCGCTGCAAAACCTGCCGGCGGTGGACTCAAAGGCTCGGCCTTGACCAACACCTCCTGCCCACCGAGCAACGCCTCCGCACGTGCGCGCAATGCATCGGCGCTCAGCGACGCGATGCTCGCACCCCAATCCACCCGCAACTGCGCCTGCAACTGCCGCAGCTTCGCCTGATCCGCTGCCGACTGCGCGCGCGCCGCCTCCACCGCCTTGCGCGACATATTCCCGTCCGCCGCAAACAGCGCCTGCACCCGCTTGTACTCCGCACCCGACGCCTCAGCCGCCGCCTGCGCCGCCGCCATATCGTCGACCGCCTTCGACAACGTCGACGGATCCAACACCTCCGCCGTCGCTGCCAACTCCGCCGGCGCCTGCGACGCCTGCAAAGCCGCCGTCGTCAAACCAAGCTTCGCCTGCCCTTCGGCATTGAGCTCCGTCGCCGCCGCCGTCACAGCGAAACCGCCCAGCAAGGTGACGACAAGACCGCGCAACAACGCGCGCTGATGGATTCGATTAGTCATCACAATTTCCTCGTGCGCAAAGCGCGTCGATGCGTGGCTCTTGATCTCCAGGTGCCCGCGCGGCAATGAAGGCTGGACGATCAGACCCCAAAGAAAAAACCATCCCGACGCCTGACACTGGAAAAGGCGCAGCTACAGCGCTGCTGGTATTGCCATTTCTTTTGGTTACTTTTCTTTGGGCAAGCAAAGAAAAGTGACCCGGACCGCGGCAGCGGTTCGGAAGCCCGCGGCAGGCGAGCCCGGTCGCGATAACGCCAACATCGGGGCGCTTCACTACTGGATCCCTGCCTGCGCAGGGATGACGAAGTAGAGAGGTCATCGCGAGCACCCGCCGCTCACCCCATCCCTTTTTCCAGAGGAGGAAGGAAGCGCAGAGCAATCGCCAAGCACAGAAACCTCATCCCCCTCCAACGGCGCCCTAACCGCATCCTCCACCGCCCCCAACGCCTGCTGCGCCTGATCAAGCGCCGTAAGCTCCGCCTGCCCCGCCGCCAACGCCGCCAGCTGCGCATTGAGCACCGCCACGCGGTCATCCTCACCATGCGCATGTCCAAGCTCGATCTGCCGCTGCAACTTCTGCGCAGCCTGCTGCCCACCGCGCGCCGCATTCAGAGCACGCAAGGCAGCGTCGTACTTGGCCGAGGCCGCGGCGATCTCGCTATCGATCGTTGCCTGCACCGCTTCCACATGCTTGCCGGCCGCTTCGCGACGCGCTTCGGCCTCGGCGATCGGGCCCTGGTTCTGATTGAAGATAGGCAGGGTGGTGCTGAGATTGAATTGGAGTTTGCGCACACCGTGGTCGTAGGTGTAGCCCGGCCCCAGCGAGACTTGCGGATACTGCGCGCGCACCTGCTGATGCAGTTCGGTTTCGCGGCTATCGTAATCAACCAGCGCGCGTTCCAGATCGGTGCGTGAGAGCTGTGCACGCTCGGCCAACGCGGGAAGTTTGTCGTTAATGGCAGCAGGCGTATCGAGCGTATCCCAGCGCAGATGGACATCGTCCAGCGCCGGCACCGGCACGCCGACGGCGCGCGCGAGCCTCGCCCTGGCATCGGCACTGCGCTGCGCGGCGGCAGCGGATTCGTTGCGCGCCTGCGCCAGCGTCTGCGCGGACTGCAGCACTTCGGCGGGCAGGGTTTCGCCCAACGCATGCCGTTGCTGCAATGCCGCCTGCAGCTCACCCGCTTTCGCCACGGTCTGTTCGGCCAACTGTTGCTGGCGCTGCGCCAGCATCACATCGGCCAGAGCGGTGCGCAGACTACGCCGCACATCCCACACTTTCTCCGCGTAATCCAGCCGCGCACCGCGTACACCCGCATTCGCCAGATCCGCGCGCAGACGGCGACGCAGCATGGTGTCGATCAGCATGTCGGTGGTGATGCCCCACAGCCACGGGCTGCTGCCAGCCTGCGATTGCGTGTAGCGCTCAAGCGCCAAACTGACGGTGGGATTGGGCAAGGCTTTGGCCGTCCGGACGGCCGCATCCGCTTCGGCCAGATGCGCGCGCGCCTCGGCCAGATCGGGATTCAACATCAACGCGGCCAGCAGCAGTTCGGAGCGGCCATAGGCCGGCGGCGGCCACGTCTCGCGACCAGCTGGCAACAGCGTGCGCATGCGTTCGGCCAGCGCGGGATCGTCCAGTCGTCGCGCCTGCCATTGCGCATGCGTGGCAGCGGTATCGATGGGCTTCGGCTCATAGCTCGCACAGCCCGCGAGCGCGAGCGCAACAGCTACGCAGAGCCATGCGTGCCGGCGAAGCAAGAGTCGGGAAACAGAAGGGGTCGGGGACATGGCGGTCATCGTGGCCGGTGGCGCTTAGGACACCCTTAAAACCTTACGTAATAACCGCCGAAGCGAAATTTCTTGCCGCGGATGCACGGCCCGCCGGGCCCACCATTACAACCCAATGACCAACAAATGACCAGATATTGACGCACCGCACCATCTTAAATAGCCTCGATTCATCGCAGCCCTGGGGAGGATTTGCTGCGATGCAGGACCCAAGGCACGAAGCCGTCACTTTCGCCTGATCGGGGATAATTACCATGAAAGAACGACTTAAGCGGCGCCCTTTGGCGCTCGCGGTACTGCCCTTGTGTTGTATGAATGCCCTCGCCGCCTCCGCAGCCTGGGCCGACGATAAACCCGCCGCCGATGCGGCCTCGCCCGACAAAGCAAGACAGCTCCAGCAAGTCGTCGTCACCGGTACCCGCGCCACCGACCGTACCGCTTCCGAATCACTCGCACCCATCGACGTACTGACTCCCGCGGATCTCACCGCCACCGGCAGTACCGATCTCGCCAGCGCACTCAGCAGCCTGCTCCCTTCGCTGGATTTCCCACGACCCGCCATCAACGACGGTAATGACGCGATCCGGCCGGCCAGCCTGCGCGGCCTGTCGCCGGATCAGGTGTTGGTATTGGTGGACGGCAAGCGTTACCACACCACCAGCCTGGTCAATTACAACTCGTCGGTGGGTCGTGGGTCGGCACCGGTGGATCTCAATTCGATTCCGATCGCCGCCATCGATCACATCGAAGTATTGCGCGATGGCGCTGCCGCGCAATACGGCTCCGACGCCATCGCGGGCGTGATCAACGTGGTGCTTAAGCGCGGTGGCCAACCGGGCAACAACAGTGTGACCGCCAGCGGTGGCGTGATGGACAAGGGCGACGGCGCGCAGAACGGCGTGCAGGGTTCGGTCGGCATCCCTCTCGGTGGCACCGGCAGCGATGCACCCGGCTGGGCGCGGCTGGCGTGGAATTACCAGAACGCGATGAACACCAATCGCGCCGAGAACAAGAACAGGGCCACCACACTGGCCGGCGCGCCCAACCCCAGCGGCATTCCGTACGAACGCTACGGCGACCCGGCGGTGAAGACGTACCAGCTGCTGCTCAACTTCGGCTACAACATCACGCCGAATATCGAGCTGTATGGCTACCTCAACGGCAGCAAGCGCGATGTCACTTCCAACGGCTATTACCGTGCATACAACTCGGCACGCAACGTGCCGGCGATCTATCCCAATGGTTTCCTGCCGCAGATTGTCAATCACAGCAACGACCTCGCCGCGGTGCTCGGCGTGCGCGGCAAGACCGATGGCGGCTGGCATTGGGATTTCTCGGCCGACCATGGCGAGAACAACCTGGTGTTCGACATCGCCAACAGCGTCAACACCAATCTGTATTACACGCTGGGCCACTCACCGACGTATTTCCACGCCGGCACTTTCCGCAACAAACAGAGCGTGGCCAACCTGGACCTGAGCAAGGACTTCGCTGTCGGCTTTCTGCCGAATCCACTCACGGTGGCGTTCGGCGGCGAGTACCGCAAGGAAACCTATGTGATCGATGCGGGCGATCCGGATTCGTACTTCTTCAATCCGGCGACGCTGATTCCTGGCACCACGACGCCGTATGCCGGTGGCTCGCAGGTGTATCCAGGCCTGACGCCGGAAGTGGCCGGCAGTTTCGGCCGCCACAGCGAAGCGGCGTATCTGGATCTGGAAACCGATCTCAGCAGCAAACTGTCGGCCGGCGTGGCAGCGCGCTACGAGCATTACAGCGATGCGGGTTCCACGCGCTCGGGCAAGCTCTCTGCGCGTTATCAGTTCACCGATACGTTCGCCCTGCGTGGCACCGTGTCGAACGGTTTCCGCGCACCGTCGCTGGCACAGCAGAACTACGAGTCGGTGGTGACGCTGATCCAGAACGGCCAGCTCGCGCAGATCGGCACCTTCCGCACGTCGGATCCCGCCGCTATCGCACTCGGCGCCAAACCACTGAAGCCAGAGAAGTCGACCAACTACGGCCTGGGGGCGGTGTGGCAGCCGTTCGACAACTTCAGCACCACGCTGGACCTGTATCAGATCCGCATTGGCAACGCGATCCTCTACTCCGACCAGATCGCGGTGAGCATCCCGAACAGCCAGGTGACCGGCGCGCAGTTCTTCGTCAACGGCGCCACCACGCGCACGCGTGGCGCGGACCTGATTGCCAATTACCGGCTGGATCTGGATGCGTGGGGCAAGCTGACGCTGACTGCCAGTGGCAACTACAACCAGACCAAAGTGTTGAGTATCTCGAC
This sequence comes from Dyella sp. OK004, assembly GCF_900114495.1. Lineage (GTDB taxonomy): Bacteria > Pseudomonadota > Gammaproteobacteria > Xanthomonadales > Rhodanobacteraceae > Dyella_D. The sequence continues at coordinate 325,493 of NZ_FOZI01000001.1, forward strand.
ACCGGCTTTTGGTCGCGCCAGCGAGGGTCTGCTCACCTCGTCGACGCCACGTACCAAGTATGTGTTCAGCGGCGACTGGGCGTTCCACGACTTCAACCTGCACACCAACCTGACCCGCTACGGCTCGGTGATCCGCCGCGGCGATATGGACGACGGAAGCCAGGATCAGAAGTTCGCGGCGCGCTGGCTGCTGGATCTGTCCGCCAGCTACAACCTGCAGGATTGGTCCTTCACCGTGGGCGCGGACAACCTCACCAACCAGTACCCGACCAAGGCGTCGCTGGCCAACGTGTACGAGGACCGTGCCGATGGTCTGCAGTACTCGTCGTTGTCGCCGTTCGGCTTCAACGGTCGCTACTGGTACGGCAAGGTCACGTATCGCTTCTGATGACGGAATCTCTCCACGCCACATAACTACTCCTCCCCCTGCAAGCAGGGGGAGGCTGGGAGGGGGTGCTCTTGGCACCGAGCTTCATGCATCCATGCAGGGCTTGACCCCACCTCAGCCCTCCCCTGCTTCACGCAGGGGAGGGAGCGGGTTGTCTCGATACATGCCGCGGAGAGATTTCGGACTGGCACTTAAAGTTCGAGGGGTATTCGATGCAAGGCGATAGCCACGGGTTTTCGATAAAACGGCGCGACCTGTTGCGCATGATCGGCGTCACCGCCGGCAGCGCCGTGATGTACCAGGCGATGAGTCGCCTGGGCATGGCGGCGGAGTCTAACTATCGCGGGCCTATCAAACTGGACGGCGCCCCCAAGGGTGCGTCCGTGCTGATTCTTGGCGCGGGCATCGCTGGCATGGTGGCGGCCTACGAGCTGCGCCAGGCTGGCTACCGCGTGCAGGTGCTGGAATACAACCATCGCGCCGGCGGACGTAACTGGTCGCTGCGCGGCGGCGACCGCTTCACCGAACTGGGGGGCTTCACCCAGCACTGCCAGTTCGAGCAGGGGCTTTACGTCAATCCGGGGCCGTGGCGCCTGCCGCATCATCATCACGGCATTCTCAGTTACTGCAAGAAGCTCGGCGTACCGCTGGAAGCGTATGTACAAGTCAACCACAACGCCTATCTGCACAACAGCAAGGCGTTCGGCGGCAAGCCGCAGCGCTATCGCGCCATCAATGCCGACTACCGCGGGCACGTGGCCGAACTGCTGGCCAAGACCACGCAGCAAGGCAAGCTCGACGCGGCGGTGAGCAAGGAAGATCAGGAATTGTTGCTGGAATCGCTGCGCGACTGGGGTGCGCTCGAAAAGAACCTGATTTACGCGCGTGGCATCAACAGCAGCAACCGGCGCGGCTTCGATAAAGATCCGGGCGGCGGTCTTTCCGCACGGCCATTGCCCTCACAGCCGATGGGCTTGAAGGATGTTCTTGATTCGCGGTTATGGACGGGCCTGTCCGCCGGCGAGATCTACGAATTTCAGACCACGCTATTCCAGCCGGTGGGCGGCATGGGCCAGATCGGCGAAGCCTTCGGTCGCGAGTTGAAGGATGTGATCCGCTACAACGCCAAGGTCACCGCGATCCAGCAGGACGAGCGCGGCGTCAGCGTCGCTTACGAAGACACCACCGCACCCGGAGTGACACACACCGCCAGCGCCGACTGGTGCCTATGCACGATCCCGCTGTCCATCCTCAGCCAGCTGCCGATCAACGTCAGTCAGCCGATGGCCGATGCGATCGCCGCGGTGCCGTATGCGGCCTCCGTAAAAGTGGGCCTGCAGTTCAAGCGGCGCTTCTGGGAAGAAGACGAGCATATCTACGGCGGCATCAGTTACACCGACCTGCCGATCGCCAACATCAGTTATCCGAGTACCGGCTATCACAGCGGCGGCAAAGGCGTGTTGCTCGGCGCCTATATCTGGGGCCTCAGTGCGTACGAGTTCACCGCGATGACACCGGAGCAGCGCGTGCAAAAAGCTGTGGAGTACGGCAGCCAGATCCACCCGCAGTATCGCGAGGAATTCGAAAACGGCGTGGCCGTGGGCTGGCATCGCTCGCCCTTCACTCTCGGCTGCTTCGGCGTGTGGACCGAGGAAGCGCGCGCAAAGCACTACGACAACCTGTGCAAGATCGATGGCCGCATCGTGCTCGCCGGCGAGCACGCTTCGTATCTGCCGGCCTGGCAGGAAGGCGCGGTGACTTCCGCGCTCGACGCCATCGGCCGCATCCATCAACGCGCCATCGCGGGAGGCAAAGTATGAAACGTATAAGCAAGGCGGTAGCCGCAGCCGTGCTGTGTTTCGCATCGTCACTGCATGCACAGTCGTCCGACAACGCCGGGCATATCGGCTCGAAGCTGGCCGCGGCCGATGGCGAAACCATCTTCCGCAGCATTTGCCAGGGCTGCCATATGCCTGATGCGAAAGGCGCACAGGGTGCCGGCACCTATCCCGCACTCACCGGCAATCCGCGATTGACATCGCCGCAATACATGGCCGCCGTGATCCTGCACGGACGCCGCGACATGCCGTCGTTCAAACCGACGCCCGGTGCGGAGGGTCGTTTTCTGGAAGATGCCAAACTCAGCGACACGCAGATCGCCGGCGTGATCAACTACATCCGCACCCACTTCGGCAATCAATACAGCGATAGCATCAGCGCCGAGGAAGTCGCCTCGATGCATCGCTGATGCGGTATCCGTCATCCCACTCAAGAGGAATGGTTTCATGCGCAAGCTCGCAGGCAGTCTCGCACCGTTATTGCTGCTCGCCGTCACGGCGGTCTCCGCGCAAGAAGTGGTGCGCTACAAAATCCCCAACAGCGATTTCCCCATCTCGGCGGCGGTTGAAGTACCGGCCGGCAAGGCCACGGTCTATGTCAGCGGCAACGTGCCGCCGGTGGTCGATGCGAAGGCGCCCAAGGATTCCGTCGCCGCCTATGGCGACACCAAGACCCAGACCATCGGCGTGCTCACTGCGATCGAGAAGCAGCTGAAGAGCATGCATCTGAGCATGGGCGACGTGGTGAAGATGCAGGTGTTCCTGGTCGGCGACGAAAGCCACGGCGGACGCATGGACTTTGCCGGCTTCATGGCCGGCTATACGCAGTTCTTCGGTACCAAGGATCAACCGAAGCTGCCGGCGCGCTCGGCATTCCAGATCGCCGCGCTGGGCAATCCAGGTTACCGGGTGGAGATTGAGGTGATTGCGGTACGGCCCTGATTTGGGGAACGGGGAACGGGGAACGGGGAACGGGTGATTACCGTGCCACCGACTACTGCAACGCCTCTTCTGTTCCTCGTTCCCAGCTCCCAACCCATTGCGCAAAAAAAAACGGCACCCTTCCGGATGCCGTTTTTCCGCGATGAAGCGCGATCAGTTCTTGGTGGCCTGAGCCTGTTCGATCAGGTCCAGGCGCATGGCGACACGGTCGATGTTGGCCAGCGACAGCAGGTGCGCATAGATCCAGCCGAACACGCCTTCCTTCAGGAATTCGTGCGAGGTCTTTTCGTCGAGATTGCGCAGCTTCTCCTCGCTGACCACGTACAGGCCATTGAGGTTGATCGACTTGCCGTCCTTCTCGAGACGGATGTTGCGCGGCTCGAGCAGGTCATGCTTGCGCAGCTGCTGCATGAACCACTGCGTGCGGGCCACGTGCTGCTGGAATTCGCCGAGGAAGTTCACGGCGTTGGAAAGCATTTCGCTGTCCGTGCCGTCTTCCTTGAACAGGCGCTCGCCTTCCTGATCGCCAAAGCCTTCGTAGGCCTCGTCGAGGAACACGGTGAAGTCATCGCCTTCCTGTTCGGCCGGCTTCTCGGCCAGCACGAACGGATAACGGCGCACGAAGGCCGGCACGTAGGTGTTGGCGGCCCACTGACCTTCGGCATCGACGAACAGGTTCTCGTTCTGGCGCAGACCAAGCAGAGCCATCGGGCCCGCTTCTTCCATGGTCTGGCCGGCGAACAGGATCGGCAGGTCGCGCGCGGCGGCCGGGAATTCCACGCCGGTGAGCGGCACCGAATGCACGCCAGCGGCGAACTTCAGGCTAGGAATGCCCTTGAGGCGCAGATCCTTGTGTTGGGTACGGTTGAGCGGCACAGGGCGCTCGTAGAAAAGAACTTCAGCCACGTCACTTACCTCTGCCCCGCCGTGCCGGGGTCGCCACCCAGGCTTCCCCTCCCAAACCCGGCGTCGGGTCTACAGATGAATGAGCACTATATCAGCGCCCGGGCGATCCCGGAAACCACCCGACGCGGGACCTATCTTTCAATCCTGACAAGCATTTGCATGCGTTTTGCAACGAAGTTGATCTATGCTGCGGAAAACCCGAGCACCGTTGCATTGTTTGAACGCTCTTTCGCTGTTGCCTGAAGGACGACTACATGCCGATGGAAGCCCCAATGCGGCTGATTGAAATGCCGAATCGCGTCGCCGACCTGCACTCGACCCGGGTGCTGTCGCTGGACGCTGGCGGCCGCATTCTTGACTGGATCAGCTGGCAGGAAGCCGTTTGCCTCTACGTCCGCGAGGCCGTGGCCTGGACCCTCGGCGACCCTTGTCTGACCGTGCATGGCGGGCATAACCGCGAGCTCGGCGAACAGAGCCGTCTGCATCTGCACCCGATCGTCGCCAGCACCGGCCATTGCCACGACCACGCCATCGACCCGGCACCGGCCCTGACCAATACCGCGTTGTTCGCGCGCGACCGCTATATCTGTCTGTATTGCGGCGAGCGCTTCAGCCGCGGCGAACTGACTCGCGACCATGTGCTTCCGATCTCCAAGCGCGGCAAGGACGAGTGGGAGAACGTGGTCAGCGCCTGCCTCGCCTGCAATCTGAGGAAGAGCAACCGCACCCCGCAGCAGGCCAACATGCCCTTGCTGGCCGTGCCGTACCGGCCGAGCTGGGTGGAGCACCTGATCCTGTCCAACCGCAACATCCTGGCTGACCAGATGGAATTCCTGGTCAACCACCTGCCCCGCGACCGCCGTCCGATGATGGCCTGAGGCAGGCTCAACGCCTGCCCGCCTGTCGCGCATCCTCGACCGCTTCCTCGAACTTCGCCAGATCGCCCCGCGCCGCTTCCGCCAGCCGCGCGTAGTGGCGGCGGATCAATTCCAGCTCCTGTTCGTCCAGCTCTTCCAGGGCTAGCAGTGCGTTGTGCGCCCGGCTGCTGCAGATCAGTTCGTCCAGCTTGATCTGCAAGGCGGCGCTGTCGCGGTTCTGCGTGCTCTGGATCAGGAACACCATCAGAAACGTGATGATGGTGGTGCCGGTGTTGATCACCAATTGCCAGGTATCGCCAAAGTGGAACAGCGGGCCGGTAAGGGCCCAGATCAAGACCACCAGCACAGCCAGCAGGAAGGCGGCGGGCCTGCCGGCGTAACGGGCGGTGGCATCGGAAAAGCGGCGGAAAGCGGTCTGCGCGGTCATGGCACGCTCCTTAAGCCGGGTGTGCGGATGGCTTAAACACTGGCTCCCGCCGCGTCAGGACGATGTGACACAGGCTTTTGTCCTGCCTGAACGAAGTGCATGACACCACAGCTTCACGATTCCGCCCTTGCTCCGCCCTGCCGCTGGTTCAACAATACGCGGATGAACGATTTGTCCCACTACCCCCATCTGGCGACCATCGACACGCCGGCCGACCTGCGCCGCGTCCCCGATGAGGAGCTTCCTGCCGTCGCGGAAGAACTGCGCCGCTATCTGATCGAAGCCGTCGCCAGCTCGGGCGGCCACTTCGGCGCGGGCCTGGGCGTGGTGGAACTCACCGTGGCGCTACACCACGTGTTCGACACCCCCAACGACCGCCTGGTCTGGGACGTCGGCCACCAGTGCTATCCGCACAAGATCCTCACCGGCCGCCGCGACCGCATCACCAGCATCAAAAAGAAGGACGGCCTGGCGCCGTTCCCGCGCCGCGAAGAAAGCGAGTACGACACCTTCGGCGTCGGCCACTCCTCCACCTCGATTTCGGCTGCGCTGGGCATGGCCATCGCCGCGCAGCGCAAAGGCGATCCGCGCAAATTCGTGGCGGTGATCGGCGACGGCGCGATGACCGCCGGCATGGCCTTCGAAGCGCTTAACCACGGCGGCGACGTGGAGCCGAACATGCTGGTGGTGTTCAACGACAACGGCATGTCGATCAGTGAGAACGTCGGCGCACTCACCAAGATGATGGCCCGCGCGATGGCCAGCCACACGCTTAATGTGTGGCGCGAGCGCGCCAAGCGTGCGATCCCCAAGCAGTCGTTCTTTGGCCGCTTCTTCAAGCGCTGGGAAGAACACGCCAAGGGCATGTTCGTGCCGAGCACGCTGTTCGAGGAACTGGGCTTTCACTACACCGGCCCGATCGACGGTCACAACATTCCGCAACTGTTGCATGCATTGCGCACGGTGAAGGAACTGCCCGGCCCGCAGCTGCTGCACGTGATCACCACCAAGGGCAAGGGCTACGCGCCGGCCGAGCAGGCGCAGATCGAATACCACGCGGTGGGTCCGTTCGATCCGCAGGCCGGCCTGGTGAAAAAGGCCGGCCCGGCCAAGCCGACCTATACCGACATCTTCAGCGACTGGCTGTGCGATCAGGCCGCGGCCGACGAGCGCCTGCTCGGCATCACGCCGGCCATGCGCGAAGGCTCCGGCCTGGTGCGCTTCTCCAAGGAATACCCGCAGCGCTATTTCGACGTGGCGATTGCCGAGCAGCATGCAGTGACGCTGGCCGCCGGCATGGCTTGCGAAGGCGCCAAGCCGGTGGTGGCGATCTACTCCACCTTCCTGCAGCGCGCCTACGATCAGGCCATCCATGACGTGGCGATCCAGAACCTCGACGTCACCTTCGCCATCGACCGCGCTGGCGTAGTCGGTCCGGACGGCGCGACGCACTCAGGTAGCTTCGACCTGAGCTTCCTGCGCTGCCTGCCTAACATGATGATCATGGCGCCGGCCGACGAAAACGAATGCCGCATGATGCTCAGCACCGGCTTCGCCTACAACGGCCCCGCCGCCGTGCGCTATCCGCGCGGCACCGGCCCCGGCGTACCGCTGCGCAAGGAACTGGAAACCCTGCCGATCGGCAAGGCCGAACTGCGCCGCCGCGGCCGTCGTCTTGCGCTGCTGAGCTTCGGCGCGATGTTGGCGCCGGCTGCCGAGATTGCCGCCGAGATGGACGCGACGCTGGTCAACATGCGCTTCGTGAAGCCGCTGGATGAGGCGATGATTCTCGAGCTAGCGAAGACCCACGAAGCTTTCGTCACGCTGGAAGACAACGCCGTCGCCGGCGGCGCCGGCTCGGGTGTTGCGGAATGTCTCGCCGCACATGGCGTAACTCTGCCGATCCTGCATCTCGGCCTTCCGGACGTCTATCTGGAACATGGCAGCCGCGAGCAAGTGCTGACCATGGCCGGGCTTGATCTGCCTGGCATCCGCAACGCGATTCGCGCACGGTTCCCGATGCTGGCATCGTCCGCAGTCACTAGCGTCAGCTAAAACCCGGATCGAATCGCCATAGAAAAAGCCGGCCTTTTCAGGCCGGCTTTTTTGTACGGAACGAGCGAGCTTACTTCAGCCCATTCGCCATCGCCTTGATCAAGGTACCCGTGGAGTCATCGCCGCTGAACTCCCACGAGAAGGCGCCGCCGAGCGACTGCGACTTCACATAGCTCATCTTGCGCTGGATGTTGGCCGGATCATCGAAGCTCCAGAACGTGCTGCCGTTGTAGATCCAGTGCGCACCGGCGCTGGTGTTGTCGAACGCCGGGTAGCCCAGGTTCTTCAGCACCTTGTAGTCCTCGATGCCGGCTTCATAAGTGCCCGGTGCCGCGGTGGTGCTGGTCTGGAACAGGCCGTTGTTGGCGTTCGGCACATTGGTCCAGCCGCGGCCGTAGAAACCGATGCCGAGGTTGATCTTGGACGCAGGCATGCCGGCCGCGATCAAGGCCTGGATTGCATCGTTGGTGTTGTACTTCGCCGCGTCACCGGTCGAGGGATCGCCCAGCGGCGCATACAGCGCGGAGTGGAAGTTGGTCGGGCTCTCCCATGGACCATGGAAGTCGTAAGTCATCAGGTTCACGAAGTCGATGTACTGCGCATACTGATTCGGCTGCGTGACCCGGATCTTGTCGACACCCGCACCGCCCGCGATGGTCAGCAACAGACCCGGGCGCACCGCATCCAGCTGGCGGCGGAACTCGGCCAGCAGCGCGTTGAAGTTCGCGGTGTCAGCGCTGGTACCGCAGCTGAGGCCGCACGCGGCCGGATACTCCCAGTCGATGTCGATACCGTCGAACACGCCGGCCGCCGCGCCAGCACCACCCGCGCTGTCGGTCACCGGCAGGTTGCCTTTGATGTACGCGTCGATGCACGAAGCGACGAAGGACTGCCGATTGGCCGCCGTCGCCGCGCTGGCGAAACCGCGCGACCAGGTCCAGCCGCCAAGCGAGATCAGCACCTTCAGGTTGGGGTACTTGGCCTTCAGCTCCTTCAGCTGGTTCCAGTTGCCACGCAGCGGCTGGTTCCAGGTATCAGCCACGCCACTTACGCTGCTGGAGGCGTCATACGACTTGGTGTAGTCGGCATACGCATCGCCACCCACGCCGGTGTTCGGGTCCGATGCCTGGGTCACGCCCACTTCGCAGATGTTGTTGCGCACATTGCCGAACGCATAGTTGATGTGCGTCAGCACTGCCGCCGAGCCGCTGGTGTCGATGTTCTTCACCTGATAGTTGCGGCCGTAGATACCCCACTGCGTGAAGTAGCCAAGCACGCGCTTGCCACCGCCGCCGCCGCTGGCTGCGGTCTTCGCACTGATCGCCGAGCTCTGCGCCGAGGCATTGCCGGCGTTGTCGCGCGCACGCACGGTGTAGCTATAACTGGTGTTCGCCGCGAGACCGGTGTCGGTATAGCTGGTGGCGCTGGTCGTACCGACCAGGGTGCCGCCGCGGTACACGTCATAGCCCGCCACGCCACTGCCGCCGGTGTTGTCGGTCGAGGCCGTCCACGACAGCGAGATGGTGCTGGAAGTCTGCGAGGTAGATGCGAGTCCCGCGGGCACGCTCGGCGGCGTGGTGTCACCACCGCTGGCGGGATTCACCGTGATGCTTACCGTAGCCGAGGTGCCGGTGAGGCCGCCATTGTCGGTCGCCACGGCTTTCAGCGTGTAGCTGCCGGCCGAGACGTTGCTCCACGTGATCGAGTAAGGCGACGCCGTAGCTGCGCCCAGCGAGGTGGAACCATTGAAGAACTCCACCTTGGTGACCGTGCCATCACTATCGGCAGCGGTCGCCGTCAGTGTGATGTTCGCGCCCGCGGTAAACGTGGCGCCGTTGGCCGGTGCGGTGAGCGTGGCGGTCGGCGGTTGATTGGTGGTGGCGCCGCATTGGCCAAGGTCCTGATACCAGCCGCAGCTCGCACAGTAGTTGGGCGGTGTATTCCAGATCTGCGTGAGCGCCTGATACAGATGGTTGTTGTAGACCATCTTGTCGCCCGCGTTGTAGATGGTGGTGGCGTTCCACGCCGCCACGCCGGCACAGGTCGCGCTCTGCGCCTGCGCCGCTCCGCTCCACAAGGCCGCTGGCACGATCGCCAGCAGCAAAAATATTCTCAACAGGATGCGCATGACATGACTCCAGTGATCGAATGAGAGTTCGAACAGCTGGACGACGCGACACAGTTCGCCGGATACGTGCACACCATGCAGCCAGGTTCTGGATGACATGGTTCAAACATCCCTGTCAGTGCCCGTTATGCCGCCCGACTCCGGTCCCCGCCGGTACTGCCTGCCGGGCCCTCCCCAACGGTGTGTGACGCCCCTCCCCAGCCCCCGCCAGTGCTGACACCCCGGGCGCCAGCCGCGTCACTTGACTCTCAGTTGACAACGTTGTCAATCGGACATTTGGAAGGCTGAGCGCGCGAACACAGTCCGCCCTCCGGGCCGTCAACGAGCACATCGATTAGATCGAGAAAGGCCTTGCTCGGCCGGGATAACAGCCGCCGCTGACGCGGTCGCGGCCTTCCAGATCCCGAACGGTTTCGACGTCGACATAGCCGGCCGCGGCCAGCAAAGCCCTCACTGGCGGGCCTTGATCCCAACCATGCTCCATCAGCAGCCAGCCGTCGGGCTGCAAGTGGGCGGGCGCCGCCGCCACAATCTGGCGGATCGCATCCAGACCATCCGCACCCGACGCCAGGGCACCGGCCGGCTCAAAGCGCAGGTCGCCCTGGCCCAGATGCGGATCGTCCGCTTCGATATAGGGTGGGTTGGAAACGATCACCGCGAAGGACTCGTTAGACAACGGTGTCATCCAGCTGCCCTGCACGAACCGGACGTTGCCGATACCCAACCGCTGCGCATTGCGGCGCGCCACGCTCAGTGCTTCGGCGCTGACATCCACGGCGCTTACCTGCGCTCGCGGCCGCTCATGCGCAATAGCTAGCGCAATGGCACCGCTGCCGGTGCCGAGATCGGCGACTTGCAGCGTCTGGTCAGATGGCAAATGCCGGAGCGCGAGTTCTACCAGCAGCTCGGTTTCCGGGCGCGGAATCAGCGTGGCCGGTGTTACTTCCAGTTCCAGCGACCAGAAGCCGCGACGGCCGGTGATGTACGCCACGGGCTCACCCGCGGCACGACGCGCGACCAGCGCGTCATAGACCGCGATGACTTTTGCATCCAGCACATCCGTGTCGTGCGCAATCAGCCAGCTGCGCCGCTTTTCCAACACATGCAGCAACAGCGCCTCAGCATCGACACGTTCGCCAAGGCGCTGCGTGGCAGCGGCCAGTACGCCACGGACATCAGGCATCGTTTGCGGCCCCCTCCGGTTGCGTCGGCGATTCCGGCGGCGCACTCGGCTTCGGCGCGGCCTTGCGCCAGTAGCCGTCTTTCGTCCACGCCTCGAAGCCCCAGCGCAGCCAGCCAATCAAGGCGTTCGCCAACCACAGCGCCCACGCCAGCATGGCGATCTTGTAGACCCACAGCGACACGCTGAACACGCCCGCGCGCGGCAGCACATCCAGTGTTTGATCGGCGAACCAGCGCAACTGCCACGCGGCGGAGTCATTGCCGGCGACATGCATGTCCGGCAGGCCCAGCAACCCCTTGGGCACTGCCGAGATCAGCACCGCCAGCGCGATCAGGGTGAGTCCCGCGAGCCCTGCCTGCGTCAGATTGAAACCGGCGCGGCCAAGCCGCTCGGACGGCAGACGCAGGCGCAGCCCCAGCAGAATCAGCCACACCACCACCAGCGCATAGGCACTCCACGCGAACGCGGAGAAGCCGAGCCCCAGCAGCAGCCAGTGATGGAAGCGCAGCGGCGTCGGCGCAAAACGCGCGAGCAGCCATGCCGCCAGCAGCAACACCACCAACTGCGACCAATACATCACGGCGGGACCGGCGGTCGGACCCCATGTCCACAGCACCCAGCGGTCTTCCGGCAGGTTCAGGTCGAGCGAGATATTCGCGACTGGCGCCTGCAGGGCCAGCACCGAGGTGCGCGTCACCACGGACACGCCATGCGGCTCACGCAAGCGCAATTCAAAGCGATGCTGACCCGGCAGCATCGGCAGACCGAGCTTGTTGTCGCGGATGGCGAGGCTGAGAGTGTCGCCGTCACGCGATGCTTCCAGCAGTTCGACGCCTGCCGGCAGATTGATCGCGTGTTCGCCGCCACGAGTGCTGCGCGCGAGCAAGCTCAGCGTGGTTTCGGTCGCGCGATCGCCTACTGCATGACTTACCTGCACGCTGTCGAAAGCCAGGCTGTCGCCTGCCATCGCCTTCGGCTGCGTCAACGCGAGCTGCAAGGTTTCACCTGGGAGCGGCTGGAACACCAGGCCGCCATCGTTCTGGGTCATCGGCACGCCGCTGCTGTCCACATGCCAGATTGGCGCGACCTGCAACTGCCATTGCTCGGCGCGCTCGCCAAGTGCCGGCGCTTTCAGTTCGAGCTTGTCGGTGTGGTCCAGCCGGCTGGTCCAGCTCACTTGCTGCTGACCCGCATTGAAGGTCACGCCAATGCGTCCGTCATGGACGCGGGCATCGTCGCCCAGCGGATGCTCGCCGGATAGCAGCGGAAGTTCGAGACTGAAACCGCCGTCGCGTGGCGCGATGCGTTCGACCGTGTTCTCCACCGTCCAGTCCACGCCGAGCACCAGCGTGCGGGTAACGCGCACATACGGCGGGAACGTCTGCGCCGCGGCCGCCACTTCCTTGCCATCGGCACCGGCGCGCACGCGATGCAGCGCGAGGCTATCGCCCAACACGCGCCCCGCGTCCACACCGTCCAGCACCCAGCCCTGGCCACTGAAGGTCACGTGCTGCGGCCGCAATGCAAAGCGCAGGCTGGCCGTATCGGTGTTGTCCACGCGGTAGCGCAAAGCGATGCGATGCACGCCGCGCTCCAGCCGCACCAGGGCCTGCTCGCCGCGCTGTGCGAGTGGCGCATCGGCATGTCCGTCGACACTCACATCCAGCAACTGCAAGGCCGCATCCGCACGCGGCAGCGGTACCGCCACCGGCGCGCCGGCATGCACTTCCATATCGAGCTGGATCTGCTCACCGTTCGCCTGCAATGCCGCCGATGCGACCACCGCGCAATCCGGCACGCACTTCGGCGCTTCGGTAAGACGGCCCTGCAACTGCCGCAGCAATTCATCGCTGGGCAGTGACTGTGCCTGCGCATGCGGCAACACGGCGAAAAGCAGCAGCGCCGCGCCAGCACGCGCAAACGGCCATGAGCGCCACGCACTACCCGCCGACGCGAACAGCCGCAGCACGATCCTGCCCAGCAAGGCCACCAGCAGACCAAGCATCAGCACACGCAACAGACGCACCAGCCATGCCGGCGCAATGACCAGGCGTGTGGTCTGCTCCGTGGCGATAGGGCCGGACCAGCCGAGGCGATAATTGTTGCCGACATTCCACGAAGGTTCGCCGCGGCCGGCCTGGATCACGCTGTGGTTATCCGCGGCGTGGGCGAAGCGGTTGCCGGGTGGAATCACGGAGCCGGTGACCACGACGCTTTGCAGCGAGGGTGAAGCATTTGCATAACCTTCCGTTGCACTGTCGATATCAGCCGCGGGAGCCGCTGGCGCAGGTGGCGCCCTCATCGCGACGATCTTCGGCGGCGGCTGATTCGGTGCGGGAATTGCATTGGTCGACGCTTCATCGACAGCCGGCGCCACTTGGGCGTTGGCCTTGGATGTACGCCGATCCGGCGCGTATTCCTGCGACAAAACTTCGTGGCCGATATTGATGCCTTGGCCTTCCAGTTGCGGATGCAAGGCGTAATCCATCTGTGTGGCAGCAAACGGCAGCGTCCACAACACAGCGAGCGCGAGGGTGGCGCCCGCACCGATGCGCGCGCCCAGACGCAACCTTCCCTCCGGCAGCGCACGCGCAAGCAGCCCAAGCGCAAGCGCTACGCCCAGTGTCCAGCGCGGTGCACCTGATTCATGCTGCGACAGTGCGAGGAAAAATACCGCCAACAAAGCCCAGGGCCAGCCAAGCAGGCGACCCGCGAGCAAAGCCATCAAAGCGACGATGAAAAGATCGAGCAGGCTCCATTGCGCGATCCACGAATCCGGCGAACGATCCGCACCGCTCGCACCGATCAGGCGATAGCCATAGGGAAGATGCAAAGTGCCATCGATCCCTTCCAGCGGCAGCTGCCAACCGCCGCTGGGCAGCGCGCCGCTGTGCGACGGAAGGCGCATGCCCGCTTGCAGATTCAATTCCGACTCGCGCAGCTCCACGCCGCTGCGGCCCTCACCGGCCGCGGTAATCAGCAAGGGCGTTTCGCCCTGCGTCGCGCGCTGCAGTTGCCACGGCGCGGCGACATCCAGGCGCTGCCGTTGCCGCAAGGTGCCATTGAGCTGATCGCTGACATTGAGGCCACGGCCATCGAAGTCCAACCACATCTGTCGTTGCACCTGGATCTGGTCGCCCTGCCCGCCTTCGCCGCCGCGCGTGCCCTGCTCCACAGCAAGGCCACTGTCATCGTCCAGCACAAAGGCCGGCAGCTCCTGCCAGTCGCCCGGCACACCAGCCTGTGACGCATCAGTCGCCTGTCCCTGCACACGCGTGCTGCGCAAGCCGGGATCGTCGGCATAGCTCCAGATTTCCTGACGCGGCCACGGCTGCGCCGGCAGTTTCAGCGCCACCTGCTGCAAGGTGTCAGTGCTGCGCGCGTCCAGATGCAGCGTCCACTGACCGGGACGCAGCTGGATACGCAGTTGTCCATCGTTCTCCAACCGTGCCGGCAGATCACCGCTCAATGCGGTTGCGACGAAACCCTTCGGCAGCGCCGGCCCCAGCAACTGCTCGCGCGCGCTGCCGGTGACATTCAATTGCAGCTGCGTCTCCAAGGTCGCGGGCAAACCATCTTCAAGACGACGATAGACCCGCAGTGATAGCGCATCGGCCGCGCGCTGTGCTTCGGCCGCTTCGCCCAGAGTGAGCTGCTCACCGTTGCGCTCCACGCGATTCACCGTATGGCCATCCAGATTCAGCGCCACCAGGCCGATGGCATTCGGTACGCGCAACCGCGCCGGTCGCGCATCCCAGGGCAGCACGCCGTGCAGTGAATAATCGCCAGGTTCCAGCCACAGCATCGGCTGGCCGTTGCGATGAAGCACGGTCAGCGGCTTGCCGCCCACCGTGACCTGCTGCGGCCAGTTGCGCTCGTCGCCGGGCAGACTGACCCAGCCAGGGGCGTCGACATGCACGTCGAGACTGAAACGCCCGCCGTCCTTGCCCGCATCCAGGGCCAGGCGGCCAGGCCATGCGCACTGATAGCTGCCGGCATTAGGCGCCGTAGTGGCGAGGAACGGACAAGCATGTTGCGGTACGTCGTGCAGCGCCCAGTCTTTCCAGTCGCGCAACGGTGGCGGCACGTCCTGCGCGAATGCCGAGACGGCGATCGCCAGCCCTCCGAACAACCATCCCCATCGACGCATACCTGTCTCCCTGTAGCCGTCAGTGGCCGCCGTGCAGTGTAGGTGGATTCGGCGGCGTGATGAAAAGCACTGCTGGGGATAGAACGGGATGTAAAGGCGAATGGGGTTGGATTGAAGAGAAAAGAGCTTTTGGCGCGGGAAAGGATGGCTCAAGCCCCCCCTCCCAGCCTCCCCCTGCAAGCAGGGGGAGGAGTCAGAGCTTGCGACATCCAACTCCCTCCCCTGCCTGCGACGCGAAGCTAGTCCCATGGGACACGGGAGGGCTGGGGGGTAAGCATTTGTGATAACGCCCCATATCGATGGGGCAAAAAAAAAGGCCGGGCGGTTCGCACCGCCCGGCCTTCTTCACTCCCCAAAAGCTATCAGCGCAGGATCGCTGCCGGATCCTGCTTGGCCTTCAACGCGGAGCACAGCAAGGTCGCCTCGCTGTTCTGCGCCAGGCCGCGCTCGGCGCCGGTCACTTCCTTGGCGCGCGTCTTGAAGAACTCCTGCAGGCGATCGGCCTCGGCCTTGGAGCAGCCACCGCCACCCATCAGGCCCGGCAGACGGCCGCCGGCGAAGCTGCCCGTGCGCGCCACGATCTTGTCGTAGTTCGTCACCGACCACTTCCACATCGCATCGCGGCCGGTCTGGGTATCACGGTTGCCCATCAGCAACGCGACCATCTCACCCACCTTCACCTGCTTGTCGAGCGAGAAATCACGCACGCGTTCGGCCAGTGCCGGATCCTCCGCCTGCGCCAGGCCGGCCAGGATCGCATTGCGCTGCGCCGGGTCGCTGGTCTTGGGCAGTTCGGCCATCAATGCATCCACCGCCGGCTTGCCGTGCTGCTGCACCGCCACGCCAAGCGCGGAGCTGAGCAAGTTGGAGTCGGCAGCGGCGAAATTCAGACGGCCATCGGCATTCGGCTTGAGCACCGCATCGCCCTGCTTGAGCAATTCCGCACGCACTTCCGGCAGCTTCACATCCAGGCCGAGGAAGTTGCCCAGGGTGGCGCGCTGCAGCGAGTCGCCGTCCGGCTCGCCATCCTTGCGCTTGTAGCCCAGGCGCTGTAGTTCCGGCAGGTACGACGACTTGGCCCACGCCACTAGCTTGGCGCGCTGCGCGTCGGTGGTGGCGAGCTGGTTGTAGATCCAGTTGAAGGTGCTGATCGGCGCGGTGGCAACCTCGCGCACCTTGGAACCGGTGAGCGGCTTCAGCGCGGCCAGCGCGGTGCCGGCATCGATATCGCCACGCTTGAACGACGCGTTGATCGCATCGGCATATGCCAGCTGCTCGGCATCGTCCAGCTTGCCGATCTGCTTGCCCAGGTTGCCCAGGTCAGCTTTCTCCATGCCGAAGCGGTAATAGCCACTGCCGTTGGCGTTCGGCATCACCCAGCTCTGCGCGGTGGCGCCCGGCAGCGCCATGGTGCCCTGCGCCTTGTTCAACAATTCGCAGCTCACCTTGCTGCCATCGGCGGTGCCGTAACGCACGCACACCGGCACGCCCCACAGATGGTTCGCATCGCCGGTGCTGCCCAGCGGCAGGTAGCGGCTCTGGCTCAGGTGCAGCACGGTCTTGCCGCCTTCCTGCGCCAGCTTGGTCTGCACATACGGCACGCCCGGCTGGTTGAGGAAGCTCTTGAAGGCTTCCTTGAAGTCGTTGCCCTTGTCGGCGGCCTTGGCGATGGAGTCGACCAGATCGTCGGCGGTGGCGTTGCCGAACTTGTGATCCTGGATATACGCGCGCATGCCCTTCTGGAACACCGGCTCGGTCACGTAGCCCTCGAACATGCCGAGCACGGCCGCACCCTTCTGATAGGTGATGCCGTCGAACGCGGTCTCGATGTCGCCGTTGCCGGTGATCGGCTGGCGGATCTTGCGCGTGGTGACCAGGCTGTCGCCATTCATCGCACCCTGCGCGCCGCGCACGCGGTCGAGGTCGGCGCGGTATTCCGGGTGCACCTTCTGCGTCACCTTCTGCTGCATCCAGGTGGCGAACGCTTCGTTGAGCCACAGGTCGTCCCACCAGCCCATGGTCACGGTATCGCCGGTCCACTGGTGCGCCAGCTCATGCGCGGTGACGTTGAACGAACCGCGCACGTACTGCGCGGCGGAATCCTTGTCGAGCAGCAGCAGCCAGTCGCGGAAAGTGACCAGGCCCGGGTTCTCCATCGCACCGGCGGAGAAGTCGGGGGCGGCGAGCAGGTCGAGCTTGTCGAACGGATAGCCGAAGCCGTAGTAATCCTCGAGCGTCTTGATGATGCTCGGCGTCTCGCTCAGCACGTGCTGCATGCGGTGGCCTTCGCCCTTTGCAGCGATGCCGCGCAGGTCAGTGGCCTGCGCGCGGTATTCCGACGCCGGAATGGTCGGGCCGTTCACCACATCCCACGGGCCCACGCCAAACGCGACCAGATAGGTCGGCAGCGGCTGCGTTTTGGCGAAGGTCAGCGTCTTCCAGCCGTCGCCGGCCTTCTCTTCCTTCACCTGCTTGGTGTTGGCGATGCCGACTTCATCGTTGGGGATGGTCAGCGTGAGATCGAACGGCGTTTTGAACGACGGCTCATCGAAGCCCGGGAACGCGAAGCGCGCGCTGATCGGCTCCATCTGCGTCATCGCATACGGCTGGCCTTCGTGGCTCACCTTGTACAGGCCCTGCAGCTGCTGGTTGAGCGGCGCGGTGTATTCGATCGCCACGCTCAGTTCCTGCGGCTGCAGCGTGCCGCCGAGGTCGACGCGCACTACGCCTTCTTTCGGCGCCACGTCCTCGTACTTGCCGGCGTGCTTCTTGCCCTTGGCGTCGGTGATGGTCACCTTCGACACCTTCAGCTCGCGACCATGCAGCCAGATGTGATCGGAGGCCTGGGTCAGCTTGAGCTTGATGGTGGTGGTGCCCGAAAAGTCCTGCTGCTTAGGATCGACCTTAAAGGCCAGCTGGTAGGACTCCGGCATCGCCCAGCGCGGCAGCTTGCCCTGGGGCTGGTCCGAGGCGGTGGCGGCGAAAGCCGCGCCACAGCACATGGCAAGGGCGGTAAGAACGAGTGGGCGGACAGCACGGCGCATAGGATGGAACTCCCCAGGGGAATGCAAAAAGAGCCGTCAAACTAGGAGCAGCCATGACGAATGACCCAGTGCCAAAAGGCATGACTGGGACCAAGACATGGCGGCAGCCTCGGTTGCGGCGACGCAGCATCAGCGATGGAACTCGCGAAATCGCCAATAAAATCTTGCGATATTTCCTAGGCTGCTTGCTATAGTCGATGAGCGCTGTTGCGGGGGCCATGGCAGGTATCCATGTCGTATCTGAGCCGAATGAACGTGCTGCCTCCGCGCACCCTGCGCGTGATGGTGCTTGAGGACGACGAGTTGCTGCGCGAGCGCATCCTGCTGCCCGGGCTGACGGATTTCGGCTTCAACGTCACCGGCGCGCGCTCCGCCGCGGAGTTGTACCGGCGCATGCTGACCGAGCACTTCGACGTGATCGTGCTCGATATTGGCCTGCCCGACGAAGACGGCCTTACTGTCGCCCGCCATCTGCGCAAGCTGTCGTCGATCGGCATCATCATGCTCACCGGCAGCAAGCGGCGCGCGGACCAGATCGGCGCGCTCAGCGGCGGCGCCGATCTGTTCCTGTCCAAACCGGTCGACGTGGAATTGCTCGCTGCCAACTTGCACAGCCTGGCCCGCCGCCTGCAGATTCCGTTGCGCGGCAGCTTGCAGCGCCTGGGCGCAGTCGATGAGCCGGGCAAGTGCTGGCGCCTGGAAACGGACGGCTGGTGCCTGATTTCACCGGAGGGCGCGATGGTCGCGCTGTCGGTGCCGGAGCGTTGCGTGATGCAGCGGCTGTTCGCCGCGCACGGCCATCCGGTATCGCGCGAGGCGCTAATCGGCGCACTCTCCGAAGACGTCTACGAGTTCGATCCGCATCGCCTGGAAATGCTGGTGTATCGCTTGCGCCGCAAATGCAGCGAGCAGATCGGTTCCGCCTTGCCATTGATGACGGCGCGCGGCGCCGGCTATGTGTTCGTCAGCGAGGGCGCGGCCGACAAGAACGCGACCGCCGAAGGCCAAGAGCAGGCTCTCAACCCGCAGCCAGCGGCAACCTGATCGAGAACGAGGCGCCCTGCCCCGGCGCGCTGTCCACCGCGATGCTGCCACCTGCGCCGGTCACCAGGTCGTACACCACGCCCAGCCCGAGACCGGTGCCTGAACCCGGCGGCTTGGTGGTGTAGAACGGCTCGAACACGCGCGCACGCACCTGCTCACTCATGCCGCCGCCGTTGTCGCGCAACGCGATCAGCACGCAGGACGCGGCGTCTTCGCGATACGCATCGATCTCGAACACACCGGACTCCGCCGGCATCGCATCGCGCGCATTCGCGGCGATGTTGAGCAGCATCAGTTCGAACTGGCCGCGATCCATGCGCACCGGCAAGGCGATGCCCATGTCCGCATGCAGGCGCAGCCGTGTGGTGGCGCCGAACAGCTGGCGCAGCATCGGCAGTAGTTCGCGCAAGGCCTCGGCCGCATCGAAGGTCTGCGGCGCGGCGACGTCGTTGCGACTGAAAGTGAGCAGCTTGCGGCTGACCGCGGCAGCGCGTCGCGCGGCCAGCTCCACCCCTTCCAGCGCATCGACCAGCGCCCCCTCGCCCTTCTCGGCCAGCCGCTCGCGCTGCGTGGAGAAACCCAGGATCACGCCGATTACGTTGTCGAAATCGTGTGCCACGCCACTGGCGACGCGGCCCACCGCCTCCAGCTTCTGCGCATGCAATAGCTGCGCCTGTGCACGTTCACGCTCAACCATCTCACGCTGCAGGCGGCGTCCGCGCTCGTTCGATTCGTCCAGGCTCTCGCGCAATGCATTGACGCAACGGTCGATGACGATGGTGATCAACAGATAGCTGATCATCGTCGACGGCAGGTTGCCGAACGCCGTGGCACTCGGCTTGCCTTCATTCGCCAGCGCCTGCGCGTCCACCAGCATGGCGAAGATGAAGGTCGCCAGCAGCATCGCCAGGATCACCCATAGTGCTCGCCGCCCCAGCACCAAGCCGCCCACTACCAGGCTAAGCACGATAAAGGTCTGGTCGAACATCAGCGTGGTAAAGCCGATCGCGGTCGAATCGGCTAGCAACCCCAGCAGCATCACCGCCAGAAACAGCTGGATGGCCAGACGGAAGCGGCCCGTGCGGATCAGGAAGAACGCTACCAGCGCGGCCAGTGCCGTCGCCATATCAGCCGTCAGCAGCAGATCGCGTCCGCGCCATTTGCTCATGCCCACCACCAGCAGGTGGTAGGCCCAGTTGATCGGCAGCATCAGACCGATGAACAGCAGTACCAGCTGCATCACCACGGCATTGCGCCGATCCACCGGATCGCTGACTGGCGCGCGTTCGAGCCAGTGTTTCGCTGAGAGCCAGAGCCGACGTAACACAACCACTCCTTCGGTGCGTAGCGATGCCGCTGAGCTTTGTATTTGTCGCATTCGCGTGAAGAGAGAGCAAGGGATGGGTCTGGTTAGGTTTGGTTAGGTCGTTGGAAAGCGTGCGTGACTGGCGCCGCCGCTTCACCAAATCTCGACGGACGACGGGGCCTGGGAGAGGCCCCGGCATTCGTACTGGCCGCGCTTGGGGGAGCGACGCCCTACGAAGGGTGCGATGCCACTTCGACCAGGCAGTCCGCAAGGACGCCAAGCGCTGCCTGGCCTATCCGATTCGTCCTGATCCAATTCGCCCTGGGGAGTCAGCTAGTGAACACGATCTATAGCAAGGTCTGGAGCAAGTCGCTTGGCATGTTGGTGGTGGCCTCCGAACTGGCGCACGCCAGCGGCAAGGGCGGCGCGACGAAACGCGCTCGCTCGATGATGATTGGGATTGCGCTGGCTGCCGGTCTTGGCGCTGGCCAGGTGCACGCCACCGAAACCGTTGCCGCTCCCACCGTCGCGAACGCCGCGATCGCCCCCGCTTCCGCCAGCGACGGACAACCCAACCCCGATGGCAGCTTCGCCACCGGCGGCGGCACAGCCCAGGGCGCCGACGCCACCGCCATCGGCAACACCAGCCAGGCCGGCGCCGCTGGCAGTACCGCCGTCGGTGCCAACAGCAAGGCGAAGAAGATCAGCGCCTCGGCCTTCGGCAGCAACGCCAATGCCGCCGATACCAATGCCACCGCGCTCGGTGCGAACACCCAGGCACTTCTCGCGACTGCTACCGCGGTCGGCTCCAACGCACAGGCGCGCGCCACGGGCGCTACCGCGCTGGGCTATGACGCACGCGTGATGGATGCGGCGAGCAATGGCACCGCGCTGGGCACGCGCAGCAACGTATCGGCGGCCAATGCCGTCGCGCTCGGCGCCGATTCCAAGGCGACGCGCGCCAACACTGTGTCCATCGGCTCGGCCGGCAACGAACGCCAGCTCACCAATGTTGCTGCCGGCACCCAGGCCACCGACGCGGTGAACAAGGCGCAACTGGATGCGCTGAGCGATAGCACCAAGGACGCACAGCATTACTTCAAGGCCGACGGCGCAAAGGACGGCAGCGACGATGCTGCCATCAGTGGTGACGGCGCACTCGCCGCCGGCAAGAGTGCGAACGCACAAGGCTGGGAAACCATGGCGCTGGGCGCCAGCGCGCAGGCCATAGGCAATGCCTCTGTCGCCATCGGCGGCGAAAGCATCGCGGCCGGCATCGGCAGCACCTCGGTCGGCCAGGGCTCGATGTCGTTCGGCGACTCCGCCGTCGCCGTGGGCCAGAGCGCGTACTCGGGTGGCTTCGGCAATACCGCCGTGGGTGCGCACGCAAGCGCCGAGGCAGAACAGGCAGCCACCGCGCTGGGCGCGCTGAGCGTTGCCGCAGGCATGGGTTCCACCGCCGTTGGCGGCGGCGCCGAAGCCTATGGACCGGGCAGCCTGGTGGCGGGCTTCGGTAGCGGCGCGAATGGCGAGGCCGGTGTGGCGCTGGGCGCGAATTCGCGCGCGGTAGCCGGTGGTTTCAATGTGGCCGTTGGCGGCTACAGCACCGCCATCGGCGTCGGCGCGATCGGCGTGGGCGGCAACAGTCTGGCGTATGGCCAGCACGCGCTCGCGCTGGGATACAACGCTGCCGCCAACAGCGACGGCGCGATCGCCATCGGCGGTAGCGAGTGGACTGACAGCAACGGCGACGGCATGCCCGGCCTGGGCGAATCCACGTTCGCCGAAGGACAGAACGCGATTGCCCTGGGCAACCTTGCCGGCGCCAGCGGCGCAGGCGCACAGGCGGTCGGTGCCGGCGCCATCGCACGCGGCGACAACAGCACGGCGACCGGTGCGGGCAGCCTGGCCAATGGTGCGGCGAGCACGGCCACCGGCGCGCTGAGCATCGCCAACGGTGCGCAAAGCAGCGCGCATGGCTATCAAAGCGATGCGGAAGGCGATTACGCGACGGCGACCGGCAGCGGCAGTCTCGCGCTCGGCACAGGTTCGTCCGCACATGGCAGCGGCGCCAATGCCATCGGTGACTACAGTGTGGCCGAAGGCTATGCCAGCGTCGCCAGCGGCGATCATGCGATCGCGCAAGGCGGCAATAGCCAGGCCACTGGCGATCACGCCATCTCGATCGGCGGTGACAGCGTTTCTAGTGGCACGGGCAGCGTGATACTCGGTGCCAACGGCATCGCCGAAGGCGACTACAACACCGCGGTTGGCGCCTTCAGTCATACCTCCGGATACGGCTCGAGCGCCTTTGGCGCCGGAGCGATGGCCAATGGCGGCCTCGCTTTGGCCGTCGGCACCAATTCTACTTCCCTATCGACCGGTGGCATCGCCATCGGTACGGATTCGTTCGCGGCCGGCGGCGATCACACCATCGCGATCGGTTCGATCTCCACTGCCACCGGCCAGCACGGCGTCGCTATCGGCTACTACAGCACCGCTGCTGGCGATGGCTCGGTGGCTATTGGTGGCTCCTACGCGCTCGACCCCGGCACCATCGGCTTCGACCAGAACGTCGGTGCGTGGGGGCGTAACAGCGTCGCGGTAGGTGCGGGTTCGTCGGCGCAGGCCGATGGCGCGCTCGCACTGGGTGCGGGTGCGATGGCCGGTGGTGTCAACTCGACCGCTATTGGCATCAACTCGGTCGCCTACCGCGACAATACCGTGTCGGTGGGCAACGACTTCACCGGCGTCAATCGCCAGATCACCAACGTTGCGGACGGCACCGAAGCCAACGACGCGGTGAATGTGTCGCAACTCCACGCCGCGACCGCCACCGCGAATCACTACCTCAAGGCGAACGGCAACAACGATGGCAGCGACGACGCCATTGCCGACGGCCAGTACGCTATTGCCGCTGGCGCGGGCAGCTATGCAGCGGGACTGGGTGCCGCCGCCTTCGGCAGCGGCGCGAATGCGCTCGGTGCGCAAAGTGCGGCGATCGGTTATGGCAGCGTGGCTTCCGGCGACAACAGCACGGCGCTGGGTTCGGCCGCGCAGGCCACCGGCGAATCGAGCCTCGCGCTCGGTGGTCAGGCACAGCAGCTGGACGCGGCCGGCAATCCGGCGACCGATGCCAACGGCAATCCGATCTACACACCGACCGTCGCCTCCGGCAAACAGTCGAGTGCGATCGGCCAAGGTGCGCAGGCGGTGGGTGACAACAGCATCGCCATGGGCACTGCCAGCCAGGCCAATGGCGGTGGCGCCATCGCCATGGGTGCGGGTTCGGTGAGCAATGGCAGCGGCGGCGTCGCCATCGGCGTCAACACCAAAGTGAATGGTTTTGGTGGTGTCGCCATCGGCAATGTCGCCGATGTGGAAGGTCCCTTCGGCACCGCCATCGGCATGTTCTCGTACGCCAACGGCTGGCAGAGCACGGCGATCGGCGGCCTGTCGGCAGCTGATGGCATGGGCAGCACCGCGCTGGGTTCCGGCGCGTTCGCCAATGGCATCTTCGCGACGGCGGTGGGTGCGTCCTCGCAAGCCGGCGAAGTAAGCACCGCGGTCGGCAATGGCAGCATCGCCGGTATCGGCGCCACTTCGCTTGGCACCAACAGCTTGTCCGGCGACAACGGCACGGCGCTAGGCATCAATACCTGGGCCACCAGCCAGTCAGTCGCCGTGGGCCTGGAAAGCTGGGCCACTGGCGCGACCTCTACGGCCATCGGCTACAACAGCTATGGCGCCAACGACAACAGCACCGCAGTCGGCGGCAATGCGCGTGCGATGGCGGACAACAGCGTTGCGCTTGGCCAGGGTTCGTATGCGGATCGCGCAAACACGGTGTCGGTCGGCTCGGCGAAACCGTGGACCGATCTCGATGGCGTCACCACGCATCCGGCGATCGATCGGCAGATCACCAATGTCGCTGCGGGCACCGAAGCCACCGATGCGGTGAACGTATCGCAGCTCAACGCCGCCACGGCGAGTTCCAGCCATTACTTCAAGGCCAACGGCAACAGCGACGGTAGCGATGACGCCATTGCCGACGGCGAGTACGCCACCGCCGCAGGTGCAGGCAGCTATGCCGCAGGCCAGGGCTCATCCGCGTTCGGCAGCGGCGCGAATGCACTTGGCACGCAGAGCACCGCCGCTGGTTATGGCAGCGTTGCTTCCGGCAACAACAGCGCAGCGATGGGTTCGGCCGCACAAGCCACCGGCGAATCGAGCGTGGCACTCGGCGGCCAGACGCAGACAGGTGTCGATGCGAATGGCAATCCGGTCTACACGCCTACCGTCGCCTCGGGCAAGCAAGCGACGGCCGTCGGCGCCGGCGCGCTGGCCAAGGGCAACAACAGCATCGCCATGGGTCCCGCCAGCCAGGCCAACGGCGCCAACACCATCGCCATGGGTATGAATTCAGTCAGCAATGGCAGCGGCGGCGTCGCGATCGGCTCCGGCACCAAGGTCAATGGTTTCGGTGGCGTCGCCATCGGCAATGTCGCCGATGTGGAAGGACCGTTTGGCACAGCGATCGGCATGTTCTCGCTGGCGAGGGGATGGCAGAGCACGGCGCTCGGCGGCCTGTCGACGGCGGATGGCATGGGCAGCACAGCGGTGGGTGCCGGCGCCTGGGGCAACGGCTTGTTCAGTACCGCGCTGGGCGCGTCGTCGCAGGCCGGTGAAGTCAGTACCGCTGTCGGCAATGGCAGCACCGCCGGCGCAGTGGCGACCGCCGTGGGCACGAATAGTCGTTCCGACGACAACGGCACCGCGCTCGGCATCAACACCTGGGCGAAGAACCAGTCGGTCGCCGTAGGCCTGGAAAGCTGGGCCACCGGCAATGTCGCCACCGCCATCGGCTACAACAGCTATGGCGCCAACGACAACAGCACCGCGGTGGGTGGCAATGCGCGTGCGATGGCCGACAACAGTGTCGCGCTCGGCCAGGGTTCGTATGCGGATCGCGCGAATACGGTGTCGGTCGGTTCGGCGAAACCGTGGACCGATCTCGACGGCGTCACCACGCACCCGGCAATCGACCGCCAGATCGCCAACGTCGCTGCTGGCACCGAAGCGACCGATGCGGTTAACGTGAAGCAGCTCAACGATGCCGTGAGCACGGTGGGCAGCGGTATCGCCAGCAGCGTCAAGTACGACGGCGCTGACAAGTCAACGATCACTTTGCAAGGCAACGGCGGCACCACGCTTACGCAGTTGCGTGCCGGCGCACTGTCGGCCAGCAGCACCGATGCGATCAACGGCAGCCAGCTCTATAACCTGGGCGATGGCATCGCGCAGATGTTGGGCGGCGGCGCAACCATGAATGCCAGCGGCCTGTTCGGGCCGGTCTACAACATCCAGGGCAGTCGCTATTACAGCGTCGGCGATGCACTGGGCGCGCTGGACGGCTCCATCGGCGCACTCACCAGTCGCGTCGATGCCATCGAGCAAAAACCGGGCAACAGCAATGCTGGCAATGGCAATGGCAATGGAAAGGGCAAGGGCAAGGGCAACACCAATGCCAGCGCCAGCATCAGCCATGTGGCCGCAGGAGATGGTCGCGGCACGGCGATCGGCCAAGGCAGCCTTGCCACCGATAGCCGCGATACGGCGGTCGGCCAGAACGCGATCATCCATGCCGACGGCAGTACCGCGCTGGGCAATAACACCGCCATCAGCGCAGCGGCCACCAACGCCGTCGCCGTCGGTGCGGACAGCTCGGCCACCGCTGCATCGGCCAGCGCCATCGGCCAGGGCGCACAGGCGACGGCGGCCAACAGTGTGGCGCTCGGTGCGGGCTCCGTAGCGGATCGCGCCAACAGCGTCTCGGTAGGTACTGCCAGCGCACAACGGCAGGTCACCAACGTAGCAGCCGGCACCGCTGCCACCGATGCAGCCAACGTCGGCCAGGTAGATGAAGCGTTGCAGACGGCCAAGAGCTACAGCGATGCCGGCAATGCGAAGACCTTGAGCGATGCGAAGGCCTATACCGACACCAAGCTCGGTAACGCGGTGAGCAGCACCGATTTCAATTCCTTCCGTAACCAGGTCAACGACCAGTTCCACACGATCAACACTCGTCTGGATCGCGTGGGTGCCATGGGCACCGCGATGGCCGGCATGGCCGGCGCGATCGCCGCCGCGCCCGGCACCGACAACAAGGTCAGTGCGGCGGTGGGCGGTTATCGCGGCCAGGGAGCACTGGCGGTGGGTTACGCCCATCGCATTGCGGGCAACGGCAGCGTGCTAGTCGGTGGAACCGTCGCGGGGGGCGGTGAATCCAGCGGAACGGTCGGCGTCAGCTTCGGCTGGTGATGCGGCGGCGCCGACCTGCCCAGACACAGGAAGGCGCCACCGGCCTGTCTTACTCCGCCATGCACCCGCAACGGCATGGCGGAGCCCGGGCGCCGCATTGCCCGGGATCCTCGCGGGGCCGCCCGGTTCCGTCTCATGACTTACTTTCTTTTGGGGAGTCTTACCGCATGAAGTCGTTCCGCTCTTTCCGCCTCAGCGCCATCGCCGCCGCGATGGTCCTGGCCGTGCCAGCCGCGCACGCCGCCGACGTCGCCCAGCCGTCCATCGCGAAGATGTCCGTGAGCGGCCTGTCCACCGCCAAGGGATTCGATCGCTTCATCGTCACCTATCGCAACGGCACCACTGAACACCTCGACCGCAGCGCCGCACTGCAGAACGTGAAAGCCGCCGTCGGTCGCGCCAACCGTTCGGCTTTCAGCGTGCCGGTGTCGGCGAGTTATCAGCGCAAGCTGGCGATCGGCTCCGACCTGGTGCGCACCTCGCGCAAGCTCAACGCGTCCGAAGCGAGCGCGCTGATGCAGCAGATCGCCGCCGATCCGGCGGTGGCGCACGTGGAGCCGGATGTGATGATGCGCGCGGTGCGCGACATCGCCGCGCCGACCAATGTCACGCCGCAGACATTCACGCCTGACGACACGTACTACGCGAAGTACCAGTGGCATTTCTCCAACGCTACCGGTGGCGCCAACATCAACAATGCCTGGGACATCGCCGACGGCAATGGCGTGACCGTGGCGGTGCTCGACACCGGCATCACCCAGCATCCGGATATCGATCTGAGCCTGGCCGATGCCGGCTACGATTTCATCATCGATGCCTTCGTTTCTGGCCGCAGCGCCGACGGCCGCGTGCCCGGCGGCTGGGATAACGGTGACTGGACCACCGGCGACACCTATGCCCAGTGCCGCAATGCGGGCGATCCCGGGGAGAACAGCAGCTGGCACGGCACGCACGTGTCCGGCACCATCGCCGAGCTCACCAATAACGGCACCGGCATGGCTGGCATTGCCTACAAGGCGAAGGTGTTGCCGGTGCGCGTGCTCGGTCACTGCGGTGGCTATACCTCGGATATCGCGGACGCGATCGTGTGGGCTTCGGGTGGACACGTCGATGGCGTGCCGGACAACACGCATCCGGCGCAAGTGATCAGCATGAGTCTCGGCGGCGGCGGCAACTGCACGGCCGACAGCGTGACCGGGCAGGCGATTGCCGGTGCGATCAGCCGCGGCGCTTCGGTGGTAGTGGCCGCGGGCAACAACAATGCCGACGTCGCCAACTACTCGCCGGCGAGCTGCCCGGGCGTGATCGCGGTGGCCTCCAACGGCATTACCGGCAAGCGCGCGTTCTATTCCAACTACGGCAGTGGCGTGCTGATCTCGGCACCGGGCGGCGGCGTGTATACCAACGACGATCCCAACACGGGCACGCAGGCCAACCCGGAAGGGTTCGTGTGGTCGGCGATCAACAGCGGCACCACCGTGCCGGCCAACGCGACCTACGGCGGCATGGCGGGTACCTCGCAGGCGACGCCGCACGTCAGCGGCACCATTGCGATGATTCTCGGCGCCACCCAGCAGGCTGGCTTGCCGACGCCGACACCAGCGCAGATCAAGAACCTGCTCACCAGCACCGCACGCCGTTTCCCTGCAACCATCGACAAGCCGATCGGCGCCGGCATCGTCAACGCCTTCGCCGCGGTCAACAAGGCGTTGGGCAACGACACGGGCAACGAGCCAGTGGTGGCACTGACCAAGGGCGTGCTGCTCGGCGGCCAGAGCGGCGGTACCGGTGCCAGCATCCTGTACTCGATCGATGTGCCGGCCGGCGCACGCTCGCTCAACATTCGCACGCTGGGTGGCACGGGTGATGTGTCGCTGTTCGTGAAGGCCGGTTCCGCACCGGCGAGCGACGGTGGCAATGCCGACTTCCGCTCGGTCAAGCCGGGTAACAGCGAGGCGGTGGTGGTCGCGCAGCCGCAGACCACCACGTACTACATCCGCGTACTCGCCGTGCAGGCCTTCGACAAGGTGTCGGTGCTGGCGACCTATACGCAGTAACCGCACAAGGCTGTGTTGCAACCAACACCCCGGCCGTCGTGCCGGGGTGTTCTGTTATGAGGCAAAAAAAACGGTGGCGAAGCGCGGGCTTCGCCACCGTGGGAGGCCGCGCGCTTGCGGGGGGAGGGGCAAGAAGTGCGCGCGGTAATGGCCGGGGGGCGGCCACGGGAGGAAATCTACGCCGCTCTTCGGTATTGCTCCAATTGATTGTTAGCATCGAAATCATAGATAGTAGCTATCGAACCCGTACGGACCCTCGCCATGAATCTGCGCGACCTGCACTACCTGGTGGCTCTGGCCGAACATCGCCATTTTGGGCGTGCCGCCGAGGCCAGTTTCGTCAGCCAGCCCACCCTCTCCACCCAGATCAAGAAGCTGGAAGAAGAGCTGGGCGTGCCGCTGGTGGAACGCACGCCGCGCAAGGTGCTGCTCACCGAGACCGGCCGCGAGATCGCCCGCCGCGCGCGTGGCGTGCTGGCCGAGGTCGACGAGATCAAGGCCATCGCGCAACGCACGCGCGATCCGGAATCAGGCACGTTGCGCCTTGGCATCTTCCCTACCCTCGGCCCGTATCTGCTGCCGCATCTGGTTCCGCTGGTACGCCAGCGTTTTCCACGGCTGGAACTGCTGCTGGTGGAGGAGAAGACCGAGCAGGTGATCAGGATGCTGCGCGAGGGTTCGCTCGATGTCGGCGTACTCGCCCTGCCCTTGCATGAGGACAGCCTGTATACGGAATTCCTGTTTGAGGAACCGTTTGTGCTGGCGGTGCCGGAGGCGCACCCGTTGGCGCACAAGAAGCAGCGCCTGAAGCTCGCCGATCTCGAGGACGAAAGCCTGCTGTTGCTGGAAGACGGCCACTGCATGCGCGATCAGGCGCTGGAAGTGTGTCATCTGGCCGGTGCGGGCGAGCGTTCCGGCTTCCGCGCGACCAGTCTCGAAACGCTGCGGCAGATGGTGGCGGCCAATGTCGGCATCACCTTGCTGCCCACGCTTGCGATCAAACCGCCGATGGCACGCACCGACAACGTGCACTTGATCGAATTCTCAGGCCATCCACCCAGCCGCCGCATTGCCCTGGTTTGGCGCAAGAGTTCGTCGATGGGCCATTTCCTCAAAAGCTTCGCCGAAGTGATCCGCAGCATGCCGGCGGACCTGTTGCGTCCCGCGATCGGCGAGGCCAAACCGACCGGCCGCCGTCGCACGGCGGGCTGATTCTGTCATCCATAGCGAATGCAACCTGCGCTGAATTTGGCGCACTGACCGGCATGTGCATCTGCACATGAATCGCGGTAACAACTGCCTCATCCGCCCTTCAGATTTATCCCCGAACAATCCCGCCTATTCGCCCGAAACATGTGGATCTTGTGAAGGCTGAACGCGGCGTCTTAGGCCGCCAGTGAACGGGGGACTGACATCGGATCAATGAGGTGGGTGCGAGCATATGCCGGGTATTTTTACCGTCTCACTGGATCTTGAACTGTATTGGGGCGTGCGCGATGTACGCAGCATCCAGGACTACGAGGAGAATCTTCGTGGCGAGCGCCAGGCCATCCGCGAAATGCTGGCGCTGTTCGATGTGCACGGCGTGCACGCCACCTGGGCCACGCTGGGTTTCGTTTTTTTCACCGACATTGCCGAACTGCGCCCGCAGCTTCCGCGCGACACACCGGCCTATACCAAGCCACAGCTGTCGTCGTATCGCTATATCGACGAGCACGCCTGGGGCGGCGACGATGAATACCATTTCGCGCCCGAGATGATCGATTTGATCCGTGGCTACCCTGGTCAGGAAATCGGTACCCACACGTTCTCGCACTATTACTGCCTGGAGGATGGGCAGACCATCGATGCGTTCAGGGCGGATCTGCGCGCCGCGGTCGATACCGCCAAAGCGCACGGCATCGATGTCGGCAGCCTGGTGTTCCCGCGCAACCAGGGCAACCCGGCGTATCTGCCGGTGCTGCAGGAGTTCGGCATCCAGTGCTATCGCGGCAATGAGAGCGCGCCGTTCTACCGGCCCAAGATTCACGGGCAGCAAAATGCACTGGTGCGCGGCTCGCGCCTGCTCGACGCTTATTTCAATGTGACCGGATACAACACGCACACGCTTGAGGAATGCGCACGCAGCCGCCCGTTCAACATTCCATCCAGCCGCTTCCTGCGGCCGTATTCGCCCGTATTCGCCTGGCTCGACGGCCTGCGCCTGCGCCGCATCAAGCGCGCGATGCATCACGCGGCGGTCAACCAGCAGCTGTTCCATTTGTGGTGGCACCCTCACAACTTCGGCGCGCATGTGGAACAGAACCAACGCTTTCTCGCGCGGGTACTCGCCTATTACGCCGAGCTCAGGCAGCGCTATGGCATGCAGTCGCTGAATATGGGTGAGGTGTCGGCACTGTTGGAAGGTCTCCATGCCGGCTAAGCCGCGCATCGTGATACTGGCTGGCGCCGGCCTTTCCACTCAGCTGATGTACCACGGCCTGTCCGACGGGTTCGATATCGCGGCCGTGGTGGTGGAGCAAAAGCCTTCTTCCGCAAAGATGATCCGGCACCGTGCGAAGAAACTGGGCTGGAGCGAAACCCTGGGGCAGATCGCCTTCATCGCTTTCAGCCGCTGGCTGGGCAAGGCTTCCCACGCGCGAGTGCAGCAGCTGTTGCAACGCTATGGCCTGAATGATGCGCCCATCCCTTCGCAGGCCATCACCAACGTGACGAGTGCAAATCAGCGCGAGGTGATCCGCCTGCTGCGCGAGCTCGCACCGGATGCCGTGGTAGTCAATGGCACCCGCATCCTGTCGAAGAAGCTGCTGACCTCGATCAAGGCACCCTTCCTCAACACGCATATGGGCATCACACCCGCCTATCGGGGCGTGCACGGCGGCTACTGGGCACTGGCCATGGACGACCGCGCACATTGCGGCGTCACTGTGCATCTGGTCGATCAGGGCGTGGATACCGGCGGCATTCTTTATCAGGCCACCGTCGACGTCGAAGTCGAGGACAACTTCGCTACCTATCCCATCCACCAGATCGCGAAAGCGATTCCGCTGATGCAGGCGGCGTTGCACGACGTGGCGGTGCAGCGATTGTCACCGCGCGAGGGCGAAGGCCCCTCGCGCCAGTGGTATCACCCCACCCTTCCCTTCTATCTGAAACAGCGGATGCTCAAGGGCATCAAGTAGCGCCGAGCCCGATCGGGCAGCTCACGCCGGTGCCGCCAAGCCCGCAATAGCCATCCGGATGCTTGGAGAGATATTGCTGGTGCTCGTCTTCGGCAAAGTAGAACGGCCCGGCAGCACCGATCTCGGTAGTGATCTTGCCGTAGCCGGCGCGATCCAGTTCGGCCTGATAACGCTGTGCGGAAGCTTCGGCGGCAGCGAGCTGCGCCACGCTGGACGTATAGATGGCCGAACGGTATTGCGTACCGGTGTCGTTGCCCTGGCGCATACCCTGGGTGGGATCGTGACTTTCCCAGAATGTCTGCAGCAGCGTTTCCGTGTCGATCTGCTTCGGGTCGTAGACCACGCGCACCACCTCGGTGTGCCCGGTCTGGCCGGAACACACTTCGCGATAGGTCGGGTTTGCGGTGTAGCCACCGGCGTAACCGACTGCCGTGGTCAGCACGCCGGGCAGCTTCCAGAACTTGCGTTCCGCGCCCCAGAAGCAGCCCATGCCGAGCACCAGCACTTCGCTGTCGGGAAATGCTTCCGCCAGCAAGGAACGCCCATGCACATGATGCGCATGCGCCGGAACGATCGATTGCTCGCGACCGGGCAAAGCGTCTTCGCGATGGGGCATGCGTTGTTTCCAGGCACCAATACCGAGCATGGCTAGTCTCCTGCTGTCTGCGAGCTTCTGAGATGGCGTCGATCCGGCATGCTCTCAATGGGCTTGCCCTCAATGGGCACGCGCTCGTTGGCATGTCCACAACGCCAGCACGCCTTCCGCGCCTCAGTAGCGCAGCAAGGCATGCAGCGGCGTATCTCCCGGCACTCGAAGGCGCCCTTGCAGGGCCTCCAGCTCGATCACCACGCTGGCGCCCACGCGTGTAGCGCCCAGCATGTCGACCAGCCGGCAGGCGGCGTCCAGGGTGCCACCGGTGGCGAGTACGTCGTCGACGATCAATACCCTTTCGCCGGGACGCAGCGCATCGTTACGCGCCTCGAGCCGATCCTTGCCGTATTCCAGCGCGTAATCCACTGACACCACCGGCGGCGGCAGCTTGTTGGGCTTGCGCAGCGGCACGAAGCCCGCGTGCAGTTTCTGCGCCAGCGCGGCACCGAAAATAAAACCGCGCGATTCGATGCCGCAGACAGCCTGCACGCCACTGCCCTGCCACGGCTCGGCCAGCGCGTCGATACAGCGCGCGAAACCGCCGGCATCGGCCAGCAGCGGTGTGATATCGCGAAAAACGACGCCGGGCTGGGGAAAGTCCGGCACGGCGCGAATCAGCGCCTCGATCTGTTTCATGGTGGATCCCGTCTGAAGAAAAAGGGCGCGACTAGGCGGCTAGGCGTAGACGAAGGCCGGTGCATCTGGGTCGTCGCCCAGCTCGTCCATGGCCTGGCGCGCATCGGCCAACTGCCGTTCGACGCCACGCACCACGCCTTCGGCGATGGCAAAGCTGGCCTCGGGGACTTGCACGGCCACGTAGTCCAGCGCGGGCAGATTGCCCACCGCACCGGTCAGGTATTCCCCGGAAACAAACGCCGGGATATCGGCGCGGTCGAGCGCATCCTTCACCAGATGGGCGTCGATCAGGGATTCGGCACGGTAGACGATGCGCATGTCCGCACGCTAACCCCTGCCCCAGAACGCCGCAAGAGCTGTGTGTACGTGAAGATTTCGCGACGCCTGCCGATACCAAGCTTGGTCTTTTGGAATAGTGGCAAGCCCATGGTGGCTGCACTAAGGTCGCGTATGAGAACGGCTCTCCACAGGGGAGGGAGCAGGATGATGACGGTGGCACAGGATGGACACCTGAGATTCGTGGCGCGGGTCTATCGCCTGCGCGTGCTGGGATTGGCCCTTGGTGGCCTGGCCGTGGCCAGCGTGCTGTACCAGTTGCACGCCTCACTGTGGCTGTGGGCGGCCCTGATCCTCAGCGGCCTGGCCTGGCCGCATCTGGCGTACGCGCTGTCCAGGCGCTCGGCCGAACCGATCCGTACCGAATACGTGAACCTGGTGATCGATGCCGCCATGGGCGGCGTCTGGATCGCACTGATGCAGTTCAATCTGCTGCCCAGTGCGCTGCTGGTCGCCATGATGGCCATGGACCGCATGAGCGCCGGCGGCTGGCGCCTGATGAGCAAGTCGTTCGCACTGCAGGTAGCGGTGTGCCTGGCGACGTGGTGGATCAACGGCTTTCGCCTGCAGCCCGCCAGCACCATGCTCAACGTGATCGCCTGCCTGCCGATGTTGTTGATCTACCCGGTGTGGATGAGCCTGGTGAACTACTCGTTGGCCCAGCGCGTGCGCCAGCAGAATCGCCAGCTCGACCAGCTCAGCCGTACCGACGCCCTCACCGGCCTGTGCAACCGCAACCACTGGCTCGAAGTCGCCGGCAACGAATGGCTGCGCTATCAGCGCAACCAGCGCCCGGCCGCGCTGATCCTGCTCGACATCGACGGTTTCAAGCAGATCAACGACCGCTACGGCCACGCCGCTGGCGACCAGTTGCTGAGTGATCTCGCCCGCCTGCTGCAGCGCGGCCTGCGCGACGTGGATACGCCCGGCCGCCTCGGCGGCGACGAGTTCGGCATCGTGCTGCCGGAAACCAATCTGGAACGCGCCAGCGCGGTGGCCGAACGCATCCGCCTGCTGGCCGAGAACAGCCGCCCCAACCGGCACGGCCAGCACATTCCGTGGACGATAAGCCTGGGCGTAGCGGCGGTCGGCGAGGATATCCAGGATGTCGGCGCCTGGATGCGCCAAGCTGACGTGGCCCTGTACCGGGCCAAATCGCAGGGCCGCAACCGGGTCAGCGTAGCCTCGCCGGGGCGCGGCGGCGGCACCACGGCGCAGCCCACCACGGTCTGAGCGCCTTTCAGCGACAGGAAGCAGGGACAAGGTAAACTTGGCTGTTTCAGCCACCGTTTGCGAGCCCCGTTCCGATGTCGACCGAAAATTCCGCCGCCGAAACCACGTCCGCCACCGCCGTACCGGCCGAGGGTCAACGTGACTTCGTGCGCCAGATCATTCGCGACGACCTGGCCAGCGGCAAGCATCACGCCATCCGTACGCGCTTTCCGCCCGAGCCCAACGGCTACCTGCATATCGGCCACGCCAAGGCGATCTGTCTGAACTTCGGTATCGCCGCCGAATTCACCGGCTGGTGCAACCTGCGCCTGGACGACACCAATCCGGGCAAGGAAGACCCCGAGTTCGTCGAAGGCATCAAGGACGACGTGCGTTGGCTCGGCTACGACTGGCACGATCTGCGCCACGCCTCCGACTACTTCGAGGTGTTCTACGACGCTGCGGTCAAGCTCATCCGCGATGGTCACGCTTATGTGGATGACCTCAACGCCGACGAGATGCGCGAATACCGCGGCACCCTGACCTCGCCGGGCCGCAACTCGCCGCACCGCGAGCGCAGCGTGGAGGAAAACCTCGACCTGTTCCGCCGCATGCGCGAAGGCGAGTTCGCCGACGGCGCCAAGACCCTGCGCGCGAAGATCGACATGGCCTCCGGCAACATCAACATGCGCGATCCGGCGATCTACCGCATCCGCAAGATCGCTCACCAGAACACCGGCGACGCCTGGCCGATCTACCCGATGTACGACTACGCGCATTGCCTGTCCGACGCGCTGGAAGGCATCACCCATTCGCTGTGCACGCTGGAATTCGAAGACCATCGCCCGCTGTACGACTGGTTCGTCGACAAGGTCGACCTGGTCAACCATCCCGAGCTGTGGCAGCACCTGCGCGAAGGCGGCTTCAAGACCGAGCCGGCCAAGCCGCGACAGATCGAGTTCTCGCGCCTCAACCTGTCTTACTCCATCACCAGCAAGCGCAAGCTCGCACAGCTGGTGAACGAGCGCCTGGTGGACGGCTGGGACGATCCGCGCATGAACACGCTGCGCGGCCTGCGCCGCCGCGGCTTCACGCCGGGCGGCATCCGCCTGCTGATCGAGCGCCTCGGCGTCAGCAAGCAGAACAGCGTGATCGACTACGCCATCTTCGAAAACTGCGTGCGCGAGGATCTCGACTCCAGCGCGCCGCGCCGTATGGCCGTGCTCGATCCGCTGAAGCTGCTGATCACCAACCTGCCGGAAGGCCATGAAGAATCGCTGGTGTTCTCCAACCATCCAAAGGACGAGAGCTTCGGCACGCGTAACGTGCCGTTCTCACGCGAACTGTGGATCGAGCGCGAAGACTTCGCCGAAGTGCCGCCGAAGGGTTTCCATCGACTCAAGCCGGAAGGCGAAGTGCGCCTGCGCGGTGTGGGCATCGTGAAGTGCGAAGAATTGATCAAGGATGCCGCTGGCGACGTGATCGAACTGCGCTGCACGCTGGACCTGGCATCGCGCCAAGGCATGCCGGGCGCCGACCGCAAGGTGAAGGGCACCATCCATTGGGTCAGCGCGCGTCATGGCGTCGCTACCGAGGTGCGCATCTACGATCGCCTGTTCAACGTGGCAGCGCCGGATGACGAAAGCGACGGCAAGAGCTGGATCGAACACATCAATCCCGAGGCCAAGCGCGTGGTGCAGGCGTGGCTGGAACCGGCCGCTGCCGTTGCGGCGCCGGAGCAGCGCTTCCAGTTCGAGCGTCTGGGTTACTTTGTGGCGGACCGCGTCGAACATCATGTAGACAAGCCCGTGTTCAATCGCACCGTGACATTGCGCGACACCTGGGCCAAGCAAGGAGGCTAAGCATGCTGCTGCCGCTGCAAATCCACCTCACCCTGCCACCATGGCTGGGCGAGATCGTCGACACCGGCAAACGCTATGTCACCGACGAAGAACGCGTGGGTCTGGCAATCATGCTGTCGAGCCATAACATCGAACATAACCATGGCGGCCCGTTTGGAGCGGCCGTGTTCAATGCGGAAGGACGCCTCGTATCGGTCGGCGTGAACCGTGTGGTGCCACAGACCTGCTCGGTGGCGCACGCGGAAATGATGGCGTACATGAGCGCGCAGCAGCGCCTCGCCAGCTTTCGCATCAATGCCGATGGCGGCCGCTACAGCCTGGCCACCAGCGCGCAGCCGTGCTGCCAATGCTACGGCGCCACCGTGTGGGCCGGGGTGGACGAACTGCTGATCGGCGCGCGCGCCGAGGACGTTGAAGAACTCACCGAGTTCGACGAAGGCCCGCTGCCGGCCGACTGGATCGGTGAACTGGAGCGCCGTGGCATCACCGTGCGCCGCGACATCCTGCGTGAGCAGGCGCGCGGCGTGCTAGCCACCTACGGCGCCCGCGGCCAAAGCTATTGAGCCGACTGCGCGCCGCGCTGCCACTGCTCCTGCTGGCGCTCGCCGGCATCGTGCTGTTCGCATCCGGCGCGCTCGACCAACTGCACCCGGAACAATTGGTGCGGCACCAGGCACAACTCCAGGCCCAGATCGCCGATAGCCCCTGGCTCAGCCGCATCGCCTTCATCGGCCTGCTGACCCTAGCCATGTCCACCGGCATCCCCGGCACGGTGGTGATCATCCTTGCCGGCGGCTTCGCCTTCGGCGCCCTTGAAGGCACCCTCTACGCCTCCATCGGCCTGACCCTCGGCACCCTGATCCTGTTCCTGGCCAGCCGCTACGCCTTCGGTACGGGCAGCAAACACCCACCCGCCTTCGTCAACCGCCTGCATCACGGCTTCGAGCGCCACCCGGTCAGCTACACCCTGTTCCTGCGCTTCGTCCCCATCGCCCCCTTTGGCCTCATCACCGTCTGCCTCGCCTGGCTGCGCTGCCCGTTGTGGCTGTTCCTCGGCGCCAGCTGGCTCGGCGGCACCGTCGCCCTGATCTTCGAAACCTCCATCGGCGCCGGCCTCGGCGACGCCCTCGCCCGCACCAGCGGCCACTTCGAAGCCTCCCTGCTGATGCAGCGACAGATCCTGCTACCACTCGGCGCCATCGGCCTGCTTGCCCTGCTACCCCTGTTGATCGAGCGGATGACACGCAAGCGCAGGCTGGGTGGTTCGCGAGACAGCGACAGCAAGTAGCCACGTTATCCCGAGCACCCACCCCTCACCCCAACCCTCTTCCCCGGAGGGGAGAGGGAGCTGTTGCGCTTCGATGAGAGATCGACGATCGGACCGAGAAGAAAGCCATCCCGACGCCTGACACTGGAAAAGGCGTAGCTACAGAGCGCACCGCCTGCCCTTAGGCCATTTCTCTTTGGTTACTTTCTCTTTGGGCCAGCAAAGAGAAAGTGACCCGGACCGCGGCAGCGGTTCGGAAGCCCGCGGCAGGCGAGCCAGCGCACGCAGACGCTAAAACCGAGCGATAACGCCACTGGATCCCTGCCTGCGCAGGGATGACGAATAGGAAGGGATATCGCAAGAACCGAACCCTCATTCCAACCCTCTCCGGAAGGCAGAGGGAGTACCCCCGCCACAACCCGTATGGCCTAGCTCCCGCCTCCCCCAATTCGCGCTAGGCTCCCCCATGCCGGTGCAAGACGCGCCGCATGGGGATGAGGGCCGGTGAGTGCAGGGGTGAACTCGTGGGCGATACGTTTGTGGCGGCGCACGTCGCTGATGCAGCGGCTTGCCTTCATCGCCCTTGTGCCCACGCTGGTCACCGCCGCACTGCTGGTGATCATGCTCACCCGCTATCAATTGAACAGCCTGCGCAGCATGGCGCAGAGCACCGCCGACGCCATCGCCACCCAGGCCGCCTCCATCTCGGTGGACCCGATCCGCGATATGCAGCGGCGCGATATCAAACGCATCGCGGAATCGATCAGTGAATTGCCGCACGTCGCTCACGTGCAGATCCGCGCCAGCGACGGCGAGATCCTGGCCGATAGCCGTGGCAACACCAGCAAGCGCCCCAGCGATGTGCTGACGGTGGTGCACGACGTGAAAGACAGCGATCAACCGCTGCAGCCAACGATCGGCTCGGTATTGGTCGATGTGAGCATGAGCGAGGCCATCGCGGCGCAGCGCGCAAGCCTGCGCAATGCGTTGATCGCGCTCGCGCTCAGTCTGTTTATTGCCGGGGTGATCGGTTGGCAGGCCGCGCACTGGATCAGCGCGCCATTGCGTCGCCTCGCCGGCGCCGTGCATCAACTCGGACGTGGCGACCGCAGGGTGGAGGTGGAGGTCACCGATCAGAGTGAGATCGGCGAACTGCAGCGCGGCTTCAATGCCGCCGCCGCGGCGCTGTACGACATCCAGCGCGGCATGGAACAGGAAATCGAACACGCCACGGTGGAGCTGGCGCGCAAGAACGCTGCGCTGGAAGCGGCCAGTGTGGCGAAGGCGCGTTTTCTGGCCGCCGCTTCGCACGATCTGCGCCAGCCGCTGTATGCGCTGACGCTGTTTTCCTCATCGCTCGCGGTGGACGAACGCGACCCGGTGCGACTCGATCGCATCGCGCATATCCAGGAATGCGTGGAAGCGCTGGACCATCTCTTCAGCGAATTGCTGGATCTGTCGCGACTGGAAACCGGCGCGATGCAGATCGAGATCAGCGAGTTCTCGCTCGATCATGTGTTCGAGGAGGTTAGCCGCAACTTCCGCATGATCGCCGAGCAGCACGGCCTGCGGCTGGTGATGCGTGCCACCCATCTATGGGTGCGCAGCGACCGCACCATGTTGGCGCGCATTCTCAACAACCTGGTCAGCAACGCCTTGCGCTATACGCGCCAGGGCGGCGTGCTGGTTGTCGCGCGACATCGGCTGGACGGCACGGTGCGGGTGGATGTGTGGGATACCGGCAGCGGCATCGAACCCGAGCATCAGGCGCGCGTGTTCGACGAGTTCTATCGCGTCGACTGCCATGGCACCGGCGAACACGATTCCGGCCCGCGTCGCGGCCTGGGACTGGGTCTCGCCACTGTGCAGCGTCTGGCCGAATTGCTGGACACGCGCGTGCAACTGAAGTCCACGCCGGGGCGCGGCAGTGTTTTCAGTTTTCATCTGCCCGAAGTGCCACCGCAGCATCCGCTGCAACCCGAAGTGGATCAGGCCGCGCTGGACGTCACCGGCATGCGCGTACTGGTGATCGACGACGAACCGGCCATCCTTTCCGGTATCCGCTATCTGCTGCGCGGCTGGGGCTGCGATGTGGCGGTGGCGGAGGATCGTACCCAGGCGTTGGAAGCGGTGGAGTCGTGGTCGCAACCGCCGGACATCGTGATCTCTGACCTGCGCCTGCGCAACAACGAAAGCGGCCTGGATGTACTGGCTGCGCTGGACCGATACTTCCTGCGCGACGGTGCCGAGCCCTTCCCCCGCCTGCTGATTACTGGCGAAACACGCAGCGACCGACTGCGCGAAATCATGGCGGCCAAGATCCCGGTGCTCTACAAGCCGGTATCGCCGGAGCAGCTGCGTGAGGCCATGGTGTCGGTTTGGAACGCCGCCAAACACGAGGTCTGAGCGCCACTACTTATCTATCACCTAGAGCCTAGGCCGTATGGAAATCCCCCACCCTGTTGCCGTGGGACCTTGCCGGGACTATGTTGCCAGGGCGCATACCGCAACAGAGGATCTGTGCGGACGCACTGGGGAGCGAGATGCGGATACTGATCGCGGACGACCATCGACTGATTGTTGAGGGGGTCAAGCTCAAGCTCGCCGAGCTGGGGCCAGACGTCGAGTTCGCGGAAGCGATGGATGTGGAGGAACTGCGCCGCGCCATTCACGGCGACGAAGCTGACAGCTTCGACCTGGCCCTGGTCGACCTGGCCATGCCGGGCGGACACGGCACGGCGCATCTGGCCGAGATCATCGAGACCCTGCCGCGACTACGGGTGATCGTGCTGTCCGGCTCGGAAGAGCCGACACTGATGAAAGAACTGCTGGGGATGGGCGCCCACGGCTTTATTCCCAAAGCCTATTCGCCCGAAGTGATGCTCTCCGCTGTGCGCCTGGTGCTTTCCGGCGGCACCTATGTGCCGCCAATGATGCTGGAAGAAAACCATGTGGCCACGCAGGCTCCGACCAGCTTCGGTGGCACGCTCGCGGAAGCCTCACGCTCGCTGGAGGAGCGCCTGCGCAAGCTGCTCACCGAACGCCAGATCGATGTGCTGCGGCTGCTTTCTCAGGGCAAGCCCAACAAGCTGATCGCCCGTGATCTGGGTATCAGTGAAGGCACGGTAAAAATCCATCTGGCAGCGATTTTCCGCGCACTCAACGTGCGCAACCGGGTCGAGGCGGTGGTCGCCTCACGCCGCATCAGCGGTATCTGAGCATCCCCCCTGAGGCCAGGATGGCCGTGCCGAGGGTCGCAAGAGATCCACGCGGCAGTACTCCCTATCCCTGCATGGCGTATGCTTCGGCAGCCATCCGGGGAGACGAAGCTTTGCGCAGGGGATGGGCCGCCGACGTCAGGTGCCGTCGCGCATCGTCAGGTGCGCTGGGGTTGGTCTTGCGTGCACTGTTGGCGACACTGCTAACCCTGTCCGGATGGACCGCATGGGCCGCGACGCCCGGTACCGAACGACCGCTGACCTTTGGCATCCTTCCCATTGGCGGGCCTTCCGAATCACTGGAAGCGTGGCGCCCCTTGCTGGACGACATGGGGTACGCCCTTCACCGTCCGGTGCGCAGCGTTTCGGTCAGCACCTACGAGGGTCTGGCCCAGGCGCTGACGGAGAATCGCATCGACCTGGCGTTCGTCTCCGGCAAGCTCGCACTCGACGCCGTAAGCCGCGACCAGATGCAGGTGATCGCCCAGCTCACCCGCGGCGACGGCTCGCATGGTTATTACTCCGTTTTGCTGGTGGAAAAGAATTCGCCCATCCACAGCCTGGACGACGTCTTCCGGCGTGCCGGGCGCTGGCGCTATGCGCGCGGCGAGGCGTTGTCGGTGTCCGGTTACGTGGTGCCGGAGACTCAGCTGTTCGCCAACCGCAAGTTGGATTCGGACACCTTCTTCGCCAGCGTCACCGTGGACAACCACCAGAACAACGCGCTGGCGGTGGCAAACAAGGAAGCCGACATCGCCACCAACAACACCGCCGACCTGGAACGCTTCGCTACGCACTTCCCAGAGCAGTACGCGCGACTGCGGATCCTGTGGACCTCCAGCCTGATTCCGCATGCGGTAGTGATCATGCGCACCGACCTTGCCCCGGAGCTGCGCCAGCGCGTCACCGCTTTTATCACCGGCTATGCCAAGGGCAAGAACGCCACAGCGGAACGGGCCAAGCTCAAGCTGATTCACGACATCAGCGGCTTCGCGCCCGCCGGCAACGAGACTCTGGTGCCCTTCGCCGACATGGCCTACACGCTGGAGCGCCGTCGCGCGCTCAGCGCGCAATGGGTCAATGACGCTGCACTCAATGCCCGCCTCAAGAAGCTCGACGGCGATCACGAAGCACTGGTGCACCAGCTGATCGCCTCTCCGCAGCCGTAAAACGCATAGCGCTTCGGTGGTATGGCACCCGCGCCTGATCGGGTCAATCATGCTTATTCCGTGTGACCCGCGATCGACCCCGCCCCTCGCCACGCCCGCAACCTGCCGGGAAAGGATGCTCAGCACCCTTCCACTACGCAGGAGACTGCCATGGCTTTGGACATGAACAAGCTCAACGACTTCGTCGGCAAGTTCGTGCAGGACTTTGGTGCCTCACTACACGCCGGCACGGTGGTGATCGGTGAGTCGCTGGGGCTGTACAAGGCACTCGCCGAACACCCGATGACGCCGGCCGAACTGGCCGGCAAAACACACACTGACGAACGCTATGTGCGTGAGTGGCTCAGCGCGCAGGCGGCCAGTGGCTACGCCATGTATGACCCCGCGACGCAGCAGTTCAGCCTCAGCGAGGAACAGGCGTTCACGCTCGCCGACGAGAACAGTCCGGCTTATCTCCCCGGTGCGTTTCTCGCTTCATTGGGTGCGCTGAAGTCGGTACCGCAACTGATC
Source organism: Dyella sp. OK004 (assembly GCF_900114495.1). Taxonomy (GTDB): domain Bacteria; phylum Pseudomonadota; class Gammaproteobacteria; order Xanthomonadales; family Rhodanobacteraceae; genus Dyella_D. Next base: position 368,204 of record NZ_FOZI01000001.1, read on the forward strand.
GATGCCTTCCGTACCGGCGCCGGCTATGGCTGGCATCAGCACGACGCCTGGTTGTTCCACGGCACCGAGAAATTCTTCCGCCCGGGTTATGCCGCGCACCTGGTATCGGAATGGATACCTTCGCTGGACGGCGTCGAGGCCAAGCTGAAAGCCGGCGCGACGGTGGCCGATGTTGGCTGCGGCCACGGCGCGTCGACCCTGCTGATGGCGCAGGCCTATCCGGCCTCGCGCTTTGTCGGCTACGACTATCACGGACCATCGATCGAATGGGCCAGCCGTGCCGCCGAGCGCGCGGGTGTGGCCGACCGCGTGCGTTTCGAGGTGGCGGCGGCCAAGGCGTATCCGGGCGAGGACTATGACTTGGTGGCGGTATTTGATTGCCTGCACGACATGGGCGATCCGGTCGGTGCGTCGCGTCATGTGCTCGACTCACTGAAACCCGATGGCACCTGGATGATCGTCGAGCCGTTCGCCAACGACGCGCTGCAGGACAATCTCAATCCCGTGGGGCGCGTGTTCTATTCCGCCTCCACCATGATCTGCACGCCGGCCTCGCGTGCGCAGGAGGTAGGGCTGTGCCTGGGTGCCCAGGCCGGCGAGGCGCGCATGCGCAAGGTGGTAACCGAGGGTGGCTTCCGGCGCTTCCGGCGTGCCACTGAAACGCCGTTCAATTTGATTTACGAAGCGCGACCGTGAAGTGCCGCGCAGGTGACGATGGTCTGCACCGTCGCCTGCGCCCGTCGATGCGGATTACTTGCCGCCCATGTCCTTGATGTTCATCACCGTACCGTTCGGCATGACCATATCGCCCGGCTTCTGCCCGGCGGCGCATGAGCCAACCCAGCGACCACTGCTGCTCACCGTGGCCTCGGAGCGCCCCATTACCGCAGGGTCGTACTTGATGTGGCCTTCGGTCTTGTACGACGTACTGCCGTCGAAGACGGTCTCGCTATGACTTGTCATGGTGACGTTGCCCTGCGGACCGGGGATCGAGCAGACGCCATCAGCCAGCACCGTGCTGCCCTTTACGTTGAGCTGGTACTTGCTGCACATCGAGCCGCTCATCTGCGCACCCATCTGGTACATGGTCTGGTCGGTCGCTTCGTCCACGCACAGCTTCACGACCTGCGGCTGGCCGCCCATCCCGCTCATCTGCATTTCCCACTGACCGGGCTTGCGCTTGGGCAGGTTGGACGGCAGCTCGACCGCCAGCGCGGTACCGGCGAGACAAAGCATGGGCAGGACAAGCAGCAGACGGAAACGAGCGGACATGGCGATCTCCCTGGTGACGATGCGGGCAGCCCATGGCGGGCCACAGGCCGCTCAAGGTAGCGACAAAACGTGACGGCGTCATGCGGACGGGTAACCGGCCCTACCCCATTCGCTCTATATCCGAGATAGCTAGTTCAAAGAGCGTATCGAACCCCCGCGCGGACTCTCCTAGAGTGCATGCAAGGTGCCAGGGACGGCAGACAGCGCTTGCGCGCCCTACCCCGCAACGACAGCCAAGGCAGCGTCATGCCGAAGACTTGTGCCGTCACCTTGCATCGACCCGCCTTGCCCGCTTCGCCCGCCGGGACGGCCGCCCCGCGTTACATCCCGGGAGGCTGAGCGCATGGATCCGCGAACCAAGCTCCTGCACCGCCTGTTTCTCGATGCGGTATTACCGGTGACTCTCGCCGCCCTGGCTCTGGTGCTGGCCTTGACCGCGCAGGTCGCCAACGTGCAGGGCGAACGCCTGGACGCCCAGCTGGCCTGGCGCATCGAACAATTGGCCGGGACGATCGCGGCTGGCATTGACGCACCGCAACCTTTGCTCGACGCCGCCCTGCGCGAAGGCGGCCTGCGACATGTCGAACTGCAGCATCCGGATGGTCGCCGCTGGAGCAGTGGCCAACCGGTAGCCGACCAGCAGAGCGGCAACTACCGGCGCGCTCTTCCCGCGATCGGTGGCGGCCATCCTGCCTTGACCATGCAGGCCGACCTGCAGCCCTTACGCCGCGCGCAGACCATGACCTGGCTGCTTGGTGCGCTGTGCGCCGCAGGCGTGCTGCTGTTGGCATGGATGGCGCGCTGGACACTGCACCGCCAAGTCACCCAGCCTCTGCAGAAAGTGCAAGGCATGCTCGATGCCTGCCTGGACGGGCTACCCCTGCCGGCAAGCAGCGCCGGCTTGCCGGAAGCGTTCGCTCACATCGAGCAGGCTCTGCCGGTACTCGCCGGACGACGTGAGCAGACGTCACTCGCACTCGATACCCAGGATGCGCGCCAGAACCAGGCCGCCACACACAGCAAGGCGCGTTTCATCGCACTGGTGAACCATCACTTCCGCCAGCCGTTGCAGGCCTTGCAGCTGTTCACCGCAAACCTGCATCCCAGCGCCGATATCGACCAACAGGCGCTGCTGACGCATATGCGCGCCAGCATTGCCTCGATGACCCGGCTGCTGGATGCGCTGCTGGAAATGTCGCGACTGGATGCCGGCGTGGTGACGGTGAAGCCGGTGGAGTTCAGCGTCACCGACCTGTTCCTGCATGACCGCCAATGGCTCAACGAGGAGGCCTCCCGCCGTGGCGCGACCGTGATCTGGCACGACAGCCACCATCACCTGCAGGGTGATGCGGAACTGGCCGCCAGCCTACTTCTGCAGCTCGCCAGCAACGCCATCGCCAACGCACCGCTGGGGCGTGTGTTGATCGCGGCGCGGCGGCGCGGCCGGGCGATACGCATCGAGGTGCGCGACAACGGCCCCGGCATCGCCGCCGATCAGCAGCAGCATATCTTCGAGGAATTCGTGCAATTGCCGGCTGCCGAGGCGCTGCGCCGCGATGGCTACGGATTGGGCCTGGCCATCGGCGACCGGCTGGCGCGCCTGCTCGGCACCCGCATCGGCCTTCGCTCGGAGCCTGGCCGGGGCAGCACCTTCTGGTTCGATCTGCCTGAAGCGCCGGTCGCGGAACGCAGCCAGGCACCGCGTGGCCGCAAGCCCACTCCCATCTGGCGGCGTGCCAGCTGACCACCACAGCGAGCGCTAATCATCCGGCTCCATGCTCCGCGCCACCTGCCATTACCGGCTCTGGAGCCCGCAATGAAAGCCTCTCCTATCATGCTTGCTGTCCTTTCCGCCCTGCTGCCAGCCATCGGCTCGGCAGCCTCCACACCTGCGGGCCACGCTGTGCCCGCCTATACCATCCAGCAGCGCCATGAGCTCGGCGGCGAGGGCGGCTGGGATTACCTCAGCCTCGATCCCACGACACATCGCATCTTCATCGCCCGCAACGATCGCGTGATGGTGGTGGATGCGAATACCAGCAAGCTCGCGGGCGAGATCTCCGGCATGCAGCACGCTCATGGCGTGGCGCTGGCGACGGCGCAGCGACGTGGTTACGTGAGCAATGGCAAGGGCGACAACGTCAGCGTCATTGATCTCGATGCACTGAAAGTCGTGGGCCAGATTCCGCTGAGCGGCAAGAACCCGGACGCCATCGTGTTCGATGACGCCAGCGGCCACGTGCTGACCATGAACGGCCACAGCAACAACATCAGCGTGATCGATCCCGCCGCGGGCAAAGAGCTGAGCACCATCGCCCTGTCCGGCAAACCGGAGTTCGCGGTGAGCGATGGCAAAGGCAATCTCTATGTGAACCTGGAAGACACCAGCCAGCTGGTGCACGTCGACCTGAAAGCCGGCAAGGTCGCGCATACGTGGCCCCTGGCACCTTGCGACTCGCCTAGCGGCCTCGCCTTCGATGCCGCCAACCAGCGCTTATTCTCGGTATGCGACAACCAGCTGATGGTGGTGACCGATGCGCGCGACGGCCATCAGGTTGCCAAGCTGCCGATCGGCAAGGGTCCCGATGCGGCGGCGTTCGATCCGCAGGCGAAGCTGGTCTTCAGCTCCAACGGCGAAGGTACGTTGACCGTAGTTCGCCAAGACGATGCGGATCACTACACCGTCGCCGCGAACGTGCCCACGCAGAAGGGCGCACGCACCATGGCGCTCGATGCGCAGCAACATCTTGTCTATCTGGTCGCCGCCAATCCCGCGGCCAAGGGTGCGCCTGTGACCGGTTTCACCTTGCTGGTGGCTGGTTCGCACTGAGCCAGCACACGCGCTGCCGCAAGCACAAAAAAAAGCCCGCCTGGATCAAACCAGGCGGGCTTTGCATTGGTGGGTCGTCCGAGATTCGAACTCGGGACCAATAGATTAAAAGTCTACTGCTCTACCGACTGAGCTAACGACCCGGCATCAAGCTAAGCCCGCAATTTTAAGGTCTGCGGGCCTGCGACACAACCCAAGCCGATTCAAACGTAACGCGTCGGATCGGGCAGCCCCGCCTCGCGGAAGCCCTGCGCGCGCAGGCGGCAGGCATCACAGTGACCGCAGGCGCGGCCTTGTGCATCGGCCTGGTAGCAACTGACGGTCTCGGCAAAATCGACCCCAAGGCGCAGTCCTTCCCGTGCAATGTCGGCCTTGCTCATGCGCATCAGCGGTGCGTGGATGCGGATGCCCGCGCCTTCCACACCGGCCTTGGTCGCCACATTGGCGAGCTGCTCGAAAGCCTCGATGAAGGCGGGGCGGCAGTCCGGATAGCCGGAGTAGTCCACCGCGTTGACGCCACACCAGATGTCGCTGGAACCGAGCACTTCGGCCCAACCCAGCGCGATCGACAGCATGATGGTGTTGCGCGCCGGCACATAGGTCACCGGAATGCCTTCGCCGCCCTCCTCGGGTACGTCGATATCCGCGGTGAGCGCGGAGCCGCCGATAGAACGCAGGTCGGCGTGCACGGTCTTGTGCTCCACCGCGCCGAGCAGACGCGAGACGCGCGCGGAGGCTTCCAGCTCGGAACTGTGACGCTGGCCATAGGCCACGCTCAGGGCATGCACTTGATAGCCCTGCTCGCGGGCGATAGCGATGGTGACTGCCGAATCCATGCCTCCGGAAACGAGGATGACGGCCTTGCGGGGAGAAGCTTCGGACATGAGTGATATCCACACTGGAGTCAGGCCGATCACCGGCCGGAAAGCGCCACCGGCAACACAGGCCGGCGCGCGTGAAACAGGCTACGACGGCTCGCCGTGCAGCAACGCCCCCGCATGCGGGAGGCGTGATCCATCAATGACCCGGTGCGTCGTTCCATAGCAGCTTGTGCAGCTGCAGTTGGAAACGTACCGGCAATTTGTCCTCGATGATCCACTCGGCCAGCTCGCGCGGCTGCACTTTGCCGTGCACCGGCGAGAACAGCACCATGCAGCGGCGATCGATGGCGTGTTCGGCCACGACACCGCGCGCCCATTCGTAGTCGGCGCGGCTGGCGATCACGATCTTTACCTGGTCGTGCGGCAGCAGGTGATCGAGATTGGACCAAAGGTTGCGCTTGCTCTCGCCGGAATCGGGCGCCTTTAGATCCATCACCTTGCGCACACGCGGATCGACGACGGAAACGTCGAGCGCACCGGAAGTTTCCAGCGACACGTCGTAGCCGGCATCGCACAGGCGCTGCAGCAGGATCAGGCAGCGTTTCTGTGCGAGCGGCTCGCCGCCGGTGACGCAAACATGCTTCGCGCCATGCGTGGCGACTTCGGCGAGGATGTCGTCGATCGCCTGCCAGTCGCCGCCGTAGAACGAGTACTCGGTGTCGCACCAGACGCAGCGCAGCGGGCAGCCAGTGAGGCGCACGAACACGGTGCGCCAGCCGATCGCGTCGGCCTCACCCTGGATCGAATGGAAGATCTCGGTGATGCGCAGGCGCTCGGCCACGGCCGGTGTCGACGTGGTGGGCGCCACGCTCGCGTTACTGCCACTCACCACACAAACCTCAGTTGGCCGGCTGCAGCTGCAGCCGGCGCAGGCGCTCCTGGGCCAGGCTGGCAGCCTTGGAACCCGGGTACTTGGTGGTCACCGACTTAAGCGTCGCCTTGCCCGCATCGCCCTGCTTCAACTCCAGCTGGCTGTAGCCGAGCTTGAGCATGGCGTCGGGCGCCTTGTCGCTCTGCGGGAACTGGCTGAGCAGGCGTTGGAAAGCTTCCAGCGCAACCGGGTAGTTCATGGTCACGTAGTAAGACTCGCCCAGCCAGTAGTACGCGTTCGGCGTCAGCGGGCTGTCCGGATACTGCTGGATAAAGGTGCGAAAACCACGCGAAGCCTGCACATAGTCACCGCCACGCAGCGACTTGAAGGCCGCGTCATAAGCGGCCTGCGCACCCGCCGCGTCGGCAGCCGGAGCTGCACTTGCCGCCGCCGGAGCAGGCTTGCCGCCCTTGCTTTTGGCGGCATCAGCCGCCGGAGCCGGAGCTGTCGTAGGCGCCGGCGTGCCCGAATTTGTTGCCGGATTGGCGCCAGCATTGGCAGCGCCAGCGTTACCAGCGGCGGCACCTGCTGCGCCACCGCTTTCAAGACGCCCAATACGTGAATCGAGATCCACGTATTGCGCCTTGTTCTTGTCCTGGAGTTCCTGCGCCTGATGCTGCAGTTCCTCGATCTGGCCTTGCAGTTGCTGCACCTGCGCCTGCAGTTGCTGCATCTGGTTGACCATGCCGACGCCGCCCTGGTCCTGGTTCTGCGCCTGCTGCTCGAGCCGCGAAACGCGGTCGGCCAGACTGAGGCGGGAATCCTGGGCCATCGCCGGCAGGCCAAAAAGCATGGCGGACGCAATTGCGCCCGCCATGCCAAGCCTGGCTGTGAAGCTGTTAGCCAGTCGCTTCGTCATGCTTACTTCGCCGTGTAGACGATCTCGACGCGACGGTTCTTGCTCCAGCAGTCCTCGTTGTGCTCACGGCACACCGGCTTCTCTTTGCCGTAGCTGATCACGTTGAGCTGGCTGGCCGAACCACCGGCAGCGGTCAGCGCGCTGGAGACGGCATTGCCACGACGCTCGCCGAGGCCCAGGTTGTACTCGCGGGTACCGCGCTCGTCCGTGTTGCCTTCCAGACGGACCTGGGAGGTCGGACGGTCCTGCAGGTACTTGGCGTGGCACGCCATGATCTGCTGGAACTCCGGCTTGATCTCGGTCTTGTCGAAGTCGAAGTAGACGACGCGCTGACGCAGGCACGCGTCACGGTCCAGATCTTCCGGGGTGTACTTGCCGGCGCCAGTGGCCGGAGCCTCGGTCACAGGGGTCTGCTCAGCCTGCGGCTGCGGCTTGACTTCCTGCTTCTTGGAGCAAGCGGCCGCGCCAACACAGAGCAGGGCGACCAGAGCGACGCGAACGGTCTTATTCATGGTGGACGTTCCTTCAAACGGGTTTGAGTTCCGACAGTCAATAACGATTGCGGTTACAGGACAGTGATCGCCGGTGGACCGGCTGTTATTTTGACACCTTGGCGCCGGCAGCGCGCTGCTCTGCCCTGCCGGCCTCACCAGCCAGGGCCGCGAAGCCCGGTCGGTGACTGGACCGACAGCCAGGCCAAGGCCCATCCTGTCGACCCTAATCGTTCGGCCGCGACGCTTGCGCGCCGCAGCCACAAAACTCAACGCTGCCGGTACGGGCCCCAGGACGGTTCGCGCACATCACCATCGGAAAGTACGAGGCGCTGGCGAACCTGACCGTCGGCCGAGACGGCATACAAAACACCGCGACGTCCTTCGGTTGCGGCGTACAACAGCATGCTTGCATTGGGTGCAAAGCTCGGGGACTCGTCGATCGGGCCCGGCGAGAGGAAGCGCACCTGCCCACCCAGACTGCGGTCCATGACCGCGATACGATACACGTTCCCGTTGCCCTGCACCATGGCGATCTGCTTGCCGTCATAGCTGACGTCGGCGCTCAAGTTGTTCTGGCCCTGGAAGCTGATGCGGGTGGCACCGCCGCCCGAGGCGGGCATCTGGTAGATCTGCGGGCGACCCGAGCGATCCGAGGTGAAGTAGATGCTCTGGCCGTCCGGCGACCAGACCGGCTCGGTGTTGATGGACAGGGTCTTGGTCAGGCGGGTTTCCTGGCGGCTACCGACATCCATCACGTAGATCTCGGGGTTGCCCGAGTACGACAGCGAGATAGCCAGCTTGCTGCCGTCCGGCGACCAGGCCGGGGCGCTGTTGATGCCGCGGGGACGGGCCGATACCAGCTGGCGCGAGCCAGTGGTGATGTCCTGCACATAGATGGCCGAGTTGCCACTTTCGAAGGACACATAGGCGATCTTCTTGCCGTCCGGCGACCAATGCGGCGACAGCAACGATTCGCGGGAACGGGCCACTACCTGCGGGTTGTAGCCGTCCGAGTCGGCCACGATTAGCGCGTAGGTAGTGTTGTTACCCAGGCCGACCGCGGTGATATAGGCGATGCGAGTCCAGAATGCGCCACGCACACCGGTGATCTTTTCATAGATCTGGTCGGCGATCTGGTGGGCCACGCCACGCAGGTCGCCGGCCGGGGCGGTGAACGCCTGGGCCAGCAGGCTCTGCTGCTTGTTGACGTCCCACAGTTCGTATTCGACGCGCAGCATGCCGCCGCCGGCATCACTGATGCGGCCGATGGTGAGGAAGTCCTGCTTGAGCAGACGCCAGGTCGGGAACTTGATGTCCGAGCCCTTGGACGGGGTCTCGACGATCTCGCTCTTCGCCAGCGAGCGGAATTTGCCCGAGCGGTTGAAGTCGTTGCGAATGACGTCGGCCACGTCGGTGGGCAGCGGTGCGCCGCCCGCCTGGGCGAACGGCACCACGGCGATCGGGGTGGCGGTCTTGAGGCCACCGACGATATCGACGTTGAGCGACTGGGCTGTGGCCGTACCGGCAAACAGGGCCGATACGGACAACAGGACGGATGCGAAGACAGAGCTCAATTTGCGCATGGGCTGATCACTGCGGCCTGAAGGTGAAATCAATATTGCGTTTGAACACGCTCTCGAAGCCCTTGTAGGGCAGCGGCTGAGCGCGCAGCACGGCGTTCTCGATAGAACGCTTGCCGGCATCATCGTAGGGGCAGGCTGAATCGACCTTGGCGCTCATGACGTCGCCGCCCGGCAACTGCACGATGTGCACCACGCATGGCGTGCTCGGCATGTTATCCGGGCGGAGCCAATTCTGCGTGACAGCGTTCTGAATCGCGGCCTGGTATTGCGCCAGCAGGCTGTCGGGGCCATTGGTGCCCGTCTGGCGCTGCTCCGCGTTTGGCAGATTGGCTTCGCCATTGTCCTGAGCGTTCTTCAGCTCTTCCATCTGCTGCTTGGCCTGTTTGGCCCTGTTCTCCAGTTTCGAGCGCTGCGAGGCAGCCGCATCCATCTTGGCGAACAGCTCATCGAGCTTTTGCTTCTCTTGCTTCTGCTTGGCCGCCTGGGCGTCCAGTTCGGACTGGCGCTGGCGCTGTTTTTCTTCCTGCTCGCGCTTGGCGTCCTCCGCCTTCTGCAAGGCGTCGGCCACGACCCTTTCCTGATCCTTGGTGTCTGGATGCTCGGGCGGCGGCGGCAAGGTCTTCACCACGGGCGCCTGCTCCTGCGGTGTCGGCGGCGGCACCGTGGGCGGTGGCGGTGTGGAGTCCGGCACCGGCTTAGCCTTCTGGGCCTTCGGCGGCGGCGCACCGGTGGGGCCGATCAGGGTGGCCTCGATGATCTGGCCTGGCAACTCCAACGGCTTGGCACAGGCAATCGGATTCCAGCCCGCTGGCAAATGCAGGGTCTCAAACAGACTCTCGTAGAACGAGCACGGCACAATCGCCAAAGCCAGGAAGGCCACGATGCCCAGATGGAGAACGGCGGAAAGAATGACCGCCTTGGGCGTGCCTTTACGGTCGTCCATGCTTCCCGCTCGACTCGGGCTGGCTCATCAGGCCGATCTTGGACACCCCGGCCTCCTGCAGGATCGGCAGGATCAGATACACCTTGCCGTAGTTGGCCCGCTCATCGCCGGCCACCAACACCTGCAGCTCAGGGTTCGCCTTCTGATAGGCGGTGATGCGCGCTTTGAAGTCGTCGGCGCTGACCGGCTCGCGCTTGGACCCTTCCGCACTGAGGTAGATCTGGCCGGCCTCGTCGACCGAGACCACCACCGGGTCCTTCTTGTCCTTCAGCGACTTGGCCTGGGTCTGCGGCAATTGGATATCGACGCCGAGATTCATCATGGGCGCGGTGACCATGAAAATGATCAACAGCACCAGCATCACGTCGATATAGGGAACGACGTTGATCTCGGACTTGAGCTTGAAGCGCTTGTGGCGCATGGAACTACGCATCGCCATGCCCTCAGGCCGTCGCGTCGTCGGTCTGGATCTGACGCTGTAGCACGGAGGAGAACTCCTCCTGGAACACTTCGTAGCGCGAGGCCACGCGATCGACCTTGTTGGCGAAACGGTTGTACGCCCACACCGCCGGAATCGCGGCGAACAGACCCATGGCGGTAGCGATCAGCGCCTCGGAGATGTGCGGCGCCACCACGGCGATGGTCACGTCCTTCATTTCGCCCAGGCCCTGGAAGGCGCCCATGATGCCGATCACGGTGCCGAACAGACCCACATAAGGACTGATCGAACCCACGTTGGCGAGGAACTCGAGGTTGCGCTCCAGGCGACCGATCTCGCGGGTGCCAGCCACGCGCATGGCGCGCTCGGAGCCCTCAATCACCACGCGCATGTCATGCGTCTTGCGCTGGCGCTGACGGGCGAATTCGCGGAAGCCGGATTCGAACACCGTCTCCATGCCGCCGCCGATAGCGCCGCGGTTGCTCACCTCACGGAACAGCTGGGCCAGGTCGGCACCGGACCAGAAACGCTCCTCGAAGCCTTCGGCCTCGTCCATCGCGGTGCGCAGCTGCTGGTGCTTGCGGATGATGATCACCCAGGACAGGAAGGAGAACACCAGCAGCACGAGCAGCACGAGCTGCACCAGGATGCTCGCTTCCGCGACGAGCTTGAAAATGTTCAGTCCACCGTTCATTGCTTGAGCGTTCTCCGCCGCGGGTTATTTATGTGGGGGTAGGCCAGGAATCATCCCGGCCGGAATCTGGGCCGGGCGCATGCGACGGATGTCTACGCACGCCACGCGCACCTGCGCGCGGATCAGCTGCGTACCGTCGGCCCGGCTGATCGTCTGGGCGAAGAGGATACTGGCAGCGCGCCGCTCTTGGACCGCGACTGTTACGCTCAGTTCATCGTCTAGCAGGGCCGCCCGCAAGAAATCGATCTGCATCTCGCGCACCAGGAAGGCCAGGCCGGTGGTCTCTTTGACAGCCGACTGGTCGATGCCCTGCGCGCGCAGCCATTCCGTGCGGGCCCGCTCCATGAAACGCAGGTAGCTGGCGTGGTAGACCACGCCACCCGCATCGGTGTCTTCCCAATACACGCGAACCGGCCAGCGGAAGCTGTCCGGGGCGGACGACGGGGTGGCTTCAGACATCGGATTCGCCCGCAGTGAACAGATCGGCCGGCTGTGGCTGACGCGGTGGCGGGGTCAGCCCCAGGTGGCGCCAGCCCTTGGCGCTGGCCATGCGCCCGCGCGCACTGCGCACCAGAAAGCCTTGCTGGATCAGATACGGCTCGACCACGTCCTCGAGGGTGCCGCGATCTTCGCTGAGCGCCGCTGCCAGCGACTCCACGCCCACCGGTCCGCCGTCGAAGTTCTCGATGATGATGGTCAGCAGGCGCCGGTCCAGCTCGTCGAAACCCTCGGCATCGACCTTCAACATATCCATCGCCGCCTGCGCCGCCGCGCGGTCGATGTGGCCGCCTGCACGCACTTCCGCGTAGTCGCGCACCCGGCGTAGCAGACGATTGGCGATACGCGGCGTGCCGCGCGAACGGCGGGCGATTTCCTGCGCGCCTTCCGCATCGCAGGCAATACCGAGGATGCGTGCCGAGCGGCGCACGATCGCCGTCAGCTCTTCGGGTGTATAGAACTCCAGACGCTGCACGATGCCGAAGCGGTCGCGCAACGGCGCTGTGAGCAGGCCAGCGCGGGTGGTTGCGCCGATCAGGGTAAACGGCGGCAGGTCCAGCTTGATCGAGCGCGCGGCCGGGCCTTCACCGATCATGATGTCGATCTGGAAGTCTTCCATCGCCGGGTAGAGCACTTCCTCCACCACCGGCGACAGACGATGGATCTCGTCCACGAACAACACGTCATGCGCTTCGAGGTTGGTCAACAGTGCAGCCAAGTCGCCAGCACGCTCAAGCACCGGACCCGAGGTGGAACGCAAATTCACGCCCAGCTCGTTGGCGATCACATGGGACAGCGTGGTCTTGCCCAAACCAGGCGGCCCGAAGATCAGCACATGATCCAGCGCCCCACCCCGCTTCTTCGCCGCCTCGATATAGATCGACAGCTGCTCGCGCACCGCCTGCTGGCCGAGATACTCGGCGAGCCGCTTGGGACGGATCGATGCCTCCAGGGCCTCGTCGTCCATCTGTGCGGCGGCGGTGATGATGCGGTGTTCGGTCATGCCGCGCATTATGGCAGGGCCGGGCGCTTGTAGGAGCGCACCCTGTGCGCGAAAGCCCTGCGCGAGCAGGGCTGCTTTGCCATATGAGGAAGAAAGAACGGCCCTGCTCACGCAGGGCTTTCGCGCACAGGGTGCGCTCCTACCTAGATCTCTACCTGCGCACCCAGCTCGATCAGCCGGTTGCCGGGAATCTGGAAGAAGGCCGTGGCCGGCAGCGCGTTGCGGGCCATGAAGGCGAACAGCTTGTCACGCCACAACGCCATGCCCGGCCGGCGATCGTCCGCAATGATGGTTTCGCGCGACAGGAAGAACGTGGTGTCCATCATGTCGAACGGCAGGCCGCTGCGCGAACATTTGGACAGAGCCTCGGGAATATTGGGATCCTCGGCAAAACCGAAGCGCAATTCCAGGCCATAGAAATCGTGACCGAGCGAAGTGATGTGGATACGTTCGTCTGCATCGGCTACCGGCGTTTCCAACATATCGACGGTTAGCAGCACATTGCGCTGATGCAGCACTTTGTTGTGCTTGAGGTTGTGCAGCAGCGCGTGCGGCACGGCATGCTGGTTGGCAGTGAGGAACACCGCCGAACCCGGCACACGTAACGGCGGATGGTCACTGACATTCTCGATAAATGGCGCCAGCGCCAGACCGGACTGCTTGATCTCGCGCACCACCAGCTCGCGGCCACGACGCCAAGTAGTCATCACGATGAACACACCTACGCCAAGCACCAGCGGGAACCAGCCGCCGTATTCGATCTTGATCAGGTTGGCGCCGAGGAAAGCCAGATCGATGGTGAGCAGCAGGATGCCGGCCACCGCCACCGTAATGCGGCTCCACTTCCATTGATAGCGCGCCACCACCAGGGCCAGGATGGTGGTCGTGACCATGGTACCGGTCACCGCGATGCCATAGGCCGCGCTCAGATTCTCCGAGCTACGGAAACCGAGTACGGCCAGCAGCACCATCACCAGCAGAAACGCGTTCACCCACGGCACAAAAATCTGCCCTGACATCTCGCGCGAGGTATGCACGATCGGCATGCGCATCGAATAGCCCAGCGCCATCGCTTCGCGCGTCATCGAGAACGCGCCGGAGATCACCGCCTGCGAGGCGATCACCGTAGCCAGGGTGGCCAGGCCGATCATCGGATACAGCAAGGCCTGCGGCACCAGCTTGAAGAACGGGTTATCGATGGCCTCGGGGTGCGAAAGCAGCAAGGCACCCTGACCGAAATAGTTGAGCACCAGCGCCGGCAGCACAAAGCTAAACCATGCCAGGCGAATCGGCTTCTTACCGAAATGCCCCATGTCGGCGTACAGCGCCTCGGCACCGGTCAGTGCGAGCACCACGCCACCCAGTGCGATAAAAGCCTGCAAGCCATGACTGATGAAAAACTTCACGGCATAGGTGGGATCGAGCGCATGCAACACCTGCGGATTGACCGCGATCATGCGCACGCCGAACAGCGCGATCACCACGAACCAGATCACCATCACCGGACCAAACAGCCTGCCCACGCGTTCGGTGCCATGCCGCTGCAAGGCGAACAAAAAGAACAGGATCACCACCGAGGTCACCGGCACCACCCAGTGCGGCAAGTCGGGGATGGCCACCTTCATGCCTTCTACCGCGGAGAGCACCGAAATGGCCGGCGTGATCACGCCATCGCCATAGAACAAAGCGGCGCCGAAAATACCGAGGATCGCCAGGATCCAGCGCATGCGCGCATCGCCTCTAGCACTGCGCAGCGCCAGCGCGAGCAGCGCCATGATGCCACCCTCGCCCTTGTTGTCGGCGCGCATGATGAACACCACGTACTTCAGCGAGACCACGATGATCTGGGCCCAGAAGATCAGCGACAGCACGCCGAAGATGCTCTCCGGCGTCGGCTTCATGCCATCGTGGCTGAGCGTGGTCTGCAAGGTGTACAGCGGGCTGGTACCGATGTCGCCGTAGACCACACCGATGGCACCTAGCGCCAGAGTGGCCAAGCGTCGCTTGGTCTCAGTGTCGGCGCTGCCATGCATGGAGGCTGGATTCACGTCAGTTTCCTAATGCGGCGCGCAGCGCCTTGCGGATGATCGATTCGGCGCTGTCGCCTTCGGCGGCGACTTTCTGCACCAGACGCGTCACCTCGGCGGGCTTGTAGCCGAGCTGCTGCAAGGCCACGGTAGCCTCGCCGGCCGGATCGAGCGGCGCGCCGTTCGCCTTGGCGGAAGCGCCTGGCAGGCTCATCGCCAGGCCATCCACGCGATCACGCAGCTCCACCACCATGCGTTCGGCGGTCTTCTTGCCGATACCGGGAATCTTGGTCAGTGCCACCACGTCGCCCGCCTGTACCAGCCGCGCAAAGTCGCTGGCGGAAACGCCGGACAGCACCGACAGCGCGATTTTCGCGCCGATGCCGCTCACCTTCTGCAGATTGCGGAACAGCGCGCGCTCGCTATCGTGCAGAAAGCCGTACAGCGCCACGCTGTCTTCCTTCACCGCGTAATGGGTGAGCAGGGTCACTTCCTTACCGGTGGCCGGCAAGTCGTAGATGGTGGACATGGGCGCTTCCAGCTCATAGCCGACACCACCCACTTCGACCAGCAACCATGGCGGCTGCTTGGAAACCAGAATGCCGCGCAGGCGACCGATCATCGGCGGCGCCTCCAGGCGGTGCGCGGAATCCCCACGCGCGCCAGGCTGGCACGGGTATGCGCATGGGTTACCGCGATGGCCAGCGCGTCCGCGGCATCCGCCTGCAACGGCCCCTTGAGGCCGAGCAGCACGCCGATCATGTGCTGTACCTGGGTTTTGTCGCCGCGGCCGCTGCCAACCACTGCCTGCTTTACTTCTGTCGCTGCGTATTCGTGCACCACGATCCCCTGGCTCACCACCGCACAGATCGCGGCGCCTCTCGCCTGCCCCAGTTTCAAGGCCGAATCGGCATTGCGCGCCATGAACACACGCTCGATGCCGCACTCGTCCGGCCGATGCGCGGCGATGATGGCACACAGCTCGTCAAAGATGCGTTTCAGGCGCAGTGGAAAACTGGCCTCGCCGGCCACCGCCAGCGCGCCATGAAAAACATGAGACAACTTCCCGGTCGCATCGACCTCGATGATGCCCACGCCGGTGCGCTGGCTGCCGGGGTCGATGCCGATGATGCGGGTCATGAGCGTGTGCTAGCCACGGGCCGCAATGGCCCGTGCGGACTTAGCCTACGGCCTCGGCCGGAAGCAGCGCGTTGTGCGAGACCTCGCTCACATCGTCCAGCGCGTCGAGCTTGTCGAGCAGCGTCTGCAGGGCCTCGACGTTCTCGGGCGTCACCGCTACGCGATTGTTCGGGCGCATGGTCACGCCTGCATGCTCGGCATGCAGGCCGGCAGCGATCAAAGCCTGCTGCACCGACTCGAAATTTTCTGGCGCGCAGATCACCGTGCTCTCGCCATGCTCATTGATGACATCGTCGGCACCGACGTCTAGTGCCGCTTCAAGCACCTTTTCTTCCTGTGATTCATTGCCGCCAGTGGCGAACACCAGTTCACCGCAGCGGGTGAACTGGAATGCCACCGAATTGGTGGTGCCCAGATTGCCGCCGTTCTTGTTGAGCACGGCGCGCACGTCGGCGACGGTGCGGGTTTGATTGTCGGTGAAGCAGTCGATGATCAACGCGATGCCGCCCGGACCATAACCTTCGTAGCGCAGTTCTTCCGCCGCGCCACCATCCGCACCGGAGCCGCGCTTGATCGCGCGCTCGATGGTGTCCTTGGTCATGTTGGCCGACAGCGCCTTGTCCACCGCCGCGCGCAGGCGCGGGTTGGCGGCCGGATCGGCCACGCCGGCGCGGGTGGCCACCGTGATCTCGCGGATCAGCTTGGTGAACACCTTGGCGCGCTTGGCGTCTTCGGCGTTCTTGCGACCTTCGATGGACGGGCCTCTACCCATGGCGTGTTCCTGAACCTTTGCGTACGGACAAGGGGCGGATTTTATCCCGTTCGCCCGGAGGGCTGGCAAGCCGGCCAGATTCCAGAGGATTGCTCACCCGGGGCGGTCTGCCACGGAAGTCGCGACGCGATCGAAGCGCCCCTGGTGCAAAAACCGGGCAATTTGCCGTGCCGCGTCGGCCGAAAACAGCAAGCCCGTATGGTTGGCCTCAACCACGCAATGGGCGGCGATACCCGGCAACTCCGTCTCCGCCACTGCCACGGTTCCGTCATGTTCGCCCGCCAGCGGCTTCAGTATCGCGCCCAGCCCGATCGGCAGGCGGCCGGCGATCACACCCACTTCGCGCGCGCCCGTCCATTGATCGAAGCCATGCTCAAGCAGGCTGCGATTGTGCCCAAGCAGCGCCATGCCGCCGCGTCCGCCCAGATCCGCGAACGCCCGTGCGGCCGCGCTGCCCTTCAACGGCGAACCAAGACAAACAATGCGGCCCGGTGGCAGCGGCGCCTCTTCAGCGCAGGCGCGTAGTGCGAGCAGACCGCCCAGACTGTGTCCCACCAGATGTACCGAACCTACGTCCGGCGCCAGTTCCTGCATGCGCGCGTGCAGGCGGCCGAGGATGCGCTCCTGCGTCGCCGCCACACTCATATAGTCGAAGCGATGCACACGGAATCCCGCCTCCATCAGCCGGCGATGCAGCATGACCAGCGCGAAACCGCGCATCCACAGGCCATGCAACAAGATCACGTGATCGGTCATCGAAAAGCCGGTGAGGGAGAGGAGAAACAAGGGAGCAGCACGATAGGCAGGCTTACTCCCAAGGAGCAAGCCTGCTCGTCACAAAACCAGCCGTTTCCCGATGCCGTGGCGCCTTAGCCGTGAAGCTTGTCCGCGGCAGCAATCCGCACATGCAGTTCTTTCAGCTGCGGCTCGGAAACCATCGACGGCGCGTCGGTCATCAGATCCTGCGCGCTGGTGGTCTTGGGGAAAGCAATCACGTCGCGGATCGACTCGGTACCGGCCATCAGCGCAGCAATGCGGTCGATGCCAAAAGCCAGGCCGCCATGCGGCGGCGCGCCGAACTTCAGTGCCTTGAGCAGGAAACCGAACTTCACTTCCGCCTCTTCCGCACTGATGCCCAGCAACTCAAACACCGCACTCTGCATGTCAGGGCGATGGATACGGATCGAGCCACCACCGATCTCGGCGCCATTGAGCACCATGTCGTAGCCGCGGCTCACCGCATTCGCCGCGTTCGCGCGCAACTCGCCGATGTCGTCGACCTTGGGCGCAGTGAACGGATGATGCAGGGCGACGAAGCGCTTTTCTTCCTCGTCGTATTCAAACATCGGGAAGTCGGTCACCCACAGCGGCTTCCAGCTGTTCTCGACCAGGCCGCGATCCTTGCCGACCTTCAGGCGCAGCGCGCCCATGAAATCGGTGACCGTCTTCCACTTGCCCGCACCCACGAACACCATGTCGCCGCTCTGCGCACCCGTTGCCTTGAGCACCGCGTCCAGCGCCGTGTCATCGAGGAACTTCGCCACCGGCGAGTTGATGCCCTCGCGCCCCTTGGACAGATCGTCGATGCGCAGCCATGCCAGGCCCTTGGCGCCGTACTTGGCCACGTATTCGGTGAGCTGGTCGATTTCCTTGCGGGTCAACGTGCCGCCGCCCGGCAGGCACAGCGCCGCAACGCGACCGGCCGGATCGTTGGCCGGCTCGGCGAACACCTTGAACTCCACCTGCTTCAGCGCGTCGGCCACATCGACCAGTTCCAGCGCAATGCGCAGGTCCGGCTTGTCGGAACCGAAGCGACGCATCGCTTCCGCCCAGGTCATGCGCGGGAAGGTCTCGGCCAGTTCGACGCTCTGCACTTCCTTGAATACGTGGCGAATCAGTTCCTCCACGAAATCCTGCACGTCCTTCTCTTCGACAAAGGCGAACTCAAGGTCAAGCTGGGTGAATTCCGGCTGGCGATCCGCGCGTAGATCTTCGTCGCGGAAGCAGCGGGCGATCTGATAGTAGCGGTCGAAACCGGCCATCATCAGGATCTGCTTGAACAGCTGCGGCGACTGCGGCAGCGCGTAGAACTGGCCTGGATGCACGCGGCTCGGCACCAGATAGTCGCGCGCGCCTTCCGGCGTGGCCTTGGTGAGAATCGGCGTCTCGATATCCTGGAAACCGCGCGCGTCGAGGTAGCGGCGCAGTGTCTGCACCAGCTTGATGCGGGTGCGCATCATGCGCTGCATCTCGGGACGGCGCAGGTCGAGGTAGCGGTAGGTCATCCGCATGTCCTCGTTGGGATTCTCGTGCAGCGCGAACGGCAGATCCTTCGCGGCGTTGAGCACTTCTACCTTATCGGCCACCAGTTCGACCGTGCCGGTCTTGAGCTTGTCGTTCACCGACAGACGCTTGCGGATGGTGCCAGTGACGCGCAGGCAGTACTCGTAGCCGATCCCGCCGGCCACGGCGAATGCGTCGGCGTTCTCGCGCTCCACCACCACCTGGGCGATCCCTTCGTGGTCGCGCAGGTCGACAAAGGCAACGTGGCTTTGCAGGCGAAGGGTGTTGACCCAGCCGCACAGGGTGACGGTCTGGCCGACCAGCGCCTCGTCGATGAGGCCGCAGTAATGCGTGCGCATGCGCTTGGAACTCCGGGCCGCCGCGGCGGCATGAGACATGGAAAAGACCCGGAATGTTAACACCGCGACGGCCGAACGCCGTCGCCCGGGGCCGTGCGGCCCCGGGCCATCAGACGCTTACCAGCGCCGGTCGACCGAGAAGATGCCGCGGCAACCGTTGTCCACCCACACGCCGGCGCGGTTCCAGCCCCAGTTGTCGCCCTCGCGGCAACGGGTGTCCGATATCTGGCGGACCAGGCGCACACGGCCATTGCGGCCCACGTCGACCTGGCACAACTGATAGCGGCTGCCATTGCTATCGCAGCGCAACTGGATCTCGCGATTCCAGTCCGGACCCGGGCGCCAGCCGCCATCATCCTGGCGGCCGTTGCCCCAGCCGGGCCGGTCATCATCATCCCGATCCGGGCGCCCACCGCCCCAGCCACCGCGCGCCGGCAGGAAGTTGGCGCGACAACCGCCGGTCACCCAGACCGAGCCATCGTCGGCACCCCAGCTGCGGCCCCGGACGCAGTCCGCCTTGGACAGCTGCTGCACCATGTCCGAAGGCCCGCGCCACGGCACCGGGCAGCGGGCCGGGCGGCCGTCATCGCCGGCGCAGTAAACCGCCTGCGGCTCGCGACCGCCCCATTGGGCCTGCGCGGGCGAAGGCGTCATCCAACCCAGGCCGGCAACACCTACCGCCACCATTGCCCATAGCCCCCTGCTCATCGCGCTCATCGTCGTCCACCAAGTGTTGAAGGTGGCGTCACGCTACCGGAACTCAGGCAACCGGAATTGAATATTTTGCGATCCGGCCACCATGAACTTGCGACCGGTAGGACATCATTCAGTCGCTGCTGCCGGAGCTACCGGAGCTACTGGCAGGTGCCGGAGCGGGTGCCGCAGCAGGCGCTGGAGCGGGTGCCGCGGCGCTCGGCGCCGCGCCGGCGTCACCGGCCAGGTTGCGCTTCTTGTCGCCGTCCTTCTTGAAGTCGGTTTCGTACCAGCCGCTGCCGGCCAGGCGGAACGACGGGGCGCTGAGCTTGCGCTGCACCTTGGGCACAGCGCACACCGGGCAGTCCGTCGGATCGGGGTCGGACAGCTTTTGCAGACGGTCGAAGCGGTGGCCGCAGCCGCCGCATTCGAATTCATAGATCGGCATGGAAACTCCAGTACTTGCAGGCCGGCGTGCACACCGGCAATCCACCATTATCGAGTCAGCCGGCGGGATTTCAACGCCCCGGGGAACCTCGAAAACACCCCCTCGCCCACGGCCGCACGCCACCTCCCGCAGGAGCCTGCCTCGCACTTGGACGTCTAGACGGCTATTGACGCGACAACTCCACGGGGTCTAGCCTGCCTTTGCTGCATCACAGCATCACTGGGGAGTTCGGATGTACCAACTACACCGTCACATCGCACCGACGTCGCTTTCGCTCGCACTGCTGCTAGCCCTTGCCGCCGGCGCACACGCACAGGACGCCACGCCCGCGCCCGCCGCCGACAAGGCCAAGAACCTCGGCCCCGTCATCGTTACCGGCACGCGCGCCGACAATCGCACCGAGAGCAGTTCGCTGACGCCGATCGATGTGGTCTCGGCCAAGGTGCTGCAGGAAACCGGTACCACCGAACTCACCACCGCGCTCGCGCGCATCATTCCCTCGCTCACTTTCCCGCGCCCGGCGGCCGCCGACACCGCCGACTCGCAGCGCCCCGCGCAGCTGCGTGGCCTGTCGCCCGACCAAGTGCTGGTGCTGGTGAACGGCAAGCGCTGGCATCCCGGCGCGATCCTGCTTACCAACGGCGTACTCGGCCGTGGCTCGCAGGCGGTCGACCTCAACACCATCCCGATGGCCGCCATCGATCACATCGAAGTGCTGCGCGACGGTGCTTCGGCGCAATACGGCTCCGACGCCATCGCGGGCGTGATCAACGTGGTGCTCAAGGGCGGCGCCAAGGGCGGCTCGGTCGAACTCGGCGGCGGCCAGTATTCGGCCGGCGACGGCCGGCTGTGGCAAGGCTCAGCCAACTTCGCCCTGCCGCTCAACAACGATCAGGGCTGGCTGCGCTTCACCGTGCAGAACGGTCATCAGGATTACACCAACCGCGCCGGTCCCAACCGCACGCGTGCGTGGGAAGGCACCACGCAGCGCTACGGCGATCCGGTAGTGGGCGACCACAACCTGTTCCTCAACGGCCAGTACAACATCACGCCGGCCGTGGAGCTGTACGCCTTCGGTCACATCGGCAAGCGCGACAGCACCTCGCCCGCGTTCTTTCGCAACCTGGCCAACAGCAACTCGGTACCCTCGATCTATCCCAACGGCTACCTGCCGCTGGAGAACTCCGATTCGCTCGACCGCTCGCTGGTACTCGGCGTGCGCGGCAAGACCAGCGGCGGCTGGCGCTGGGACGTCAGCGCCAACTACGGCGGCAACCGCGTTTCCTACGCCACCAACCAGAGCGTGAACCGTGCCTTCCTGCACGACTTCGGTTACAGCCCCACGAGCTTCCACGACGGCATCCTGTCCGCCTCGCAGCAAGCCTTCGACGTGGACATCGCCAAGGAGTTCTCCACCGGCTGGCTGCCGAATCCGGTGACACTCGCGTTCGGTGCGGAATACCTGCGCCAGACCTACAAGATCGTCGCGGGTGACCTGCCCTCGTACTACACCGGCACCTCCGGCGTATCCGGCGGCGCCCAGGGTTTCGGCGGCTTCCAGCCTGCCAACGCCGGCGCGCATGCACGCCATGACGTGGCCGAGTACATCAGCCTGGAAACCAATCTCACCGACAAGCTGGGCAGCTCGCTCTCGGTGCGGCATGAGAACTACTCGGACTTCGGCAGCACCACTTCCGGCGCACTGGCCGGCCGCTACGACTTCACCGACCGCTTCGCGCTCCGCGCCAGCGCATCGACCGGCTTCCGCGCACCGTCGCTGGCCCAGCAGAATTACTCGTACATCTCGTCACTGTTCTTCGGTGCCGGCAATTCGCTGGGCCTGCCGCCCGGCATCTACAACACAGGCATCGTGCCCTCGACCAGCCAGGTAGCAACACTGCTCGGCGGTCAAGCACTCAAACCGGAGAAGTCGCACAACTACACCGTAGGCGCGGTGTGGAACCCGATCGACCCGCTCAACATCAGCATCGATCTGTACCAGATCACCATCGATAACCGCATTGTTCTGTCCAGCAACCTGGCCACCAACTCGGCCAAGGTGCACAACTATCTGGTCGCCAACGGCGTCACCAATCTCAACTACAGCGGCATCGCCTACTTCACCAATGCGGTGAACACGCGCACGCGTGGTGTGGACCTAGTCGGCAGCTACCGCTTCGACCTCGGCAACTACGGCACGCTGCAAACCACGCTCAGCTACAACTACAACAAGAACAAAGTCACCGACGTCAAGGCGAATCCGGCGATCCTCAACACACTTGGCCTCAACCTCAAGCGCATCGACCGCCGCGACCAGTACGGCCTGCTCGCCGACACCACACCGCGCAGCAAGCTGATCCTCAACGGCCTGTACAGCATCGATCGCTGGAGTGTGAGCGGCACCTTGACCCGCTACGGCAAGTTCACCTCGTACAACTCAACCAGTGCGCAGTTCGACCAGACTTTCGGCAGCAAGTGGCTGCTGGATCTGGCAGTGAACTACAACCTCGACCGCTGGACCTTCAGCCTCGGTGCGGACAACGTGTTCAACACCTATCCGGATCGGGTGATTCCCGCCAACGACAATAGCGGCACCTTGCCCTATTCGGTGTTCTCACCGTTTGGCTTCAACGGCGCCTATGTCTACGGCAAGGTGGCTTATCGCTGGTGATGGAAGTGTTGGGCTATCCCGACCTGGTCGCTTATGCAGCGGGCATTTCGGACGCCTGCCGGCGCCCGAGTCACTTTCTCTTTGCTGACCCAAAGAGAAAGTAACCAAAGAGAAATGGTCTAAAGAGCGCGGCGTGCTTCGTAGCTACGCCTTTTCCAGTGTCAGACGTTGGGAATTTTGCGCCCTGCTCCCTCCCCTGCTCGCAGGGGAGGGTTGGGGAGGGGTGAGTACTTGAGAAAGCGTATCGGGAGAGGTTTTCGCAAGGGCTCACCCCCTCCCGGCCTCCCCCTGCAAGCAGGGGGAGGAGAAAAACACGCGTCGCTCTGACACGACGCCAATCAGATCCAAAGGAGAGGGCAGGAAGAAAAGCCCTCCAGACGTCTGACACTGGAAAAGGCACAGCTACAAAGCCCGCCGCCTGCTCTCAGGCCATTTCTCTTTGGTTACTTTCTCTTTGGGCCAGCAAAGAGAAAGTGACCCGGCTCGCGGCAGCGAGGCGGAATGCCCGCTGCATAAGCGGCCAGGTCGCGGTAGCCCAACATCAAAGCGAACCAAAGGCCCACCTTCGCGAACAGGAATTCTCAGTGCGGCACCGCCAGCACTACCAGCACGACCGCTTCGGTAAGTTCGGCAAGCACACCACAGGTATCACCGGTCATACCGCCAAGACGGTGCATGCAAGCACGCCGCCACAACAGAAACAGCACAGCAACGGCGACCAACACCCACACCCCACGCCAACCAGCCGACAAACAGAACAGCACAGTCATCGCCAGCATTGACAGGCATGCCAGTGCCGGCGCATCCATCAAACCGCTACCCAGGCCGCCACTGCGCACATAGGGCGTCGTCAGGAACGCAACCGTCAACACCGCTCTTCCGAGCACCGGCGCCAGCAACAGCCACACGCCCATCGGCGCGCTAGCCAACGCAGCAAACTTCACCAGCAACACCAACACCAACGCCACCACACCCGCCGGCCCGCAGCGCGGGTCCTTCATGATCGTCAGCGTGCGCTCGCGGTCACCCATTCCCCCGATCCATGCATCGGCGCTGTCAGCAAGACCATCCAGATGCAACGCACCGGTGATCAACACCCATGCCGACAACAGCAACGCAGCAACGAGCAACGGCGCCCAGGCCTGCACAACCCACTGCAGCAGATAAAGCAGCAAACCGATCAACAGGCCGACCAGCGGATACCACGCCAGCGATCGCGCCTTCCCCTGCGCATCGTCAAAGACGCTCGCCGGCACCGGGATGCGCGTAAGAAAACCGATCGCGATCAGCAGACCACGCATCAGGCCAAAGCCTCGCCGATGGGCCACGCCAGTGGATGTAATGACGCATGCGGCACATCGATACCGGCCATATCGCCATAGCTACGCCCTTCCACCAGGCAGCGCAGCAGGCGGATCGCGCCTCCATGAGTGACCACCAGTACGCGCCGGCCCTTCGCCTCGCGCACGACATCATTCAACGCGTCGCTCAAGCGCGCACGAAACTGTCCGAAGGTTTCTCCGCCTGGCGGCGGATGCGCCACCGGATCGACCCAGAACCGGCCCAGTGCATCACCCTGTTCCTGCGCCAGCGTCTCGATCGGCACACCCTGCCAACTGCCGAAGTGATATTCCGCCAGCCGCGCATCAAGCCGTAGTGGCAACTCGCGCGCCGCTGCCAGTTCGCGTGCGAAATCGGCACAGCGCCGCAGTGACGACGACACCACCGCATCCCAGCTTTGCCCCGCCACCGCGGCGCGCAACTGCGCCCAGCCCGTCGCAGTGAGCTGGTCATCCAGTTGCCCGCGATAGCTGCGTTGCCCGGTGTCGCCATGGCGCAGCAGCTCGATGGTGGTGCTCATGCGTTCGACACCCCGGCCTGCGCGAAGGTCGCCATGCGGTTATGCAGGGCGCAGGCCAGCCGCAGCAGCGGCACGGCAACCGCAGCACCGCTCGCCTCACCCAGCCGCAGGTTGAGATCGAGCAGCGGATCGGCTTCCAGCGCGGCCAACAAACGCGCATGTCCGCGCTCATGCGAACGATGCGAAAACAACATCCATGGCCTGCATGCCGGCTGGATACGCACTGCCGCCAGCGCCGCGGCGGTGGTGATAAAACCATCGACCAGTACCGGCAAGCCGCACTGCGCCGCAGCGATATAGGCGCCAGTCAAAGCCGCTATCTCAAAACCGCCGAAACACCGCAATTGCTCCAGCGGCGATACTGCTTCGCGATGTCGCGCCAGGCCACGCTCAATCACCGCCGCCTTGCGCGCGATACCCGCGTCATCGAGTCCCGTACCCGCACCGGCCAACGCTGCCGCTGACTCGTGCAGAAGCGCGCAAGCCAGTGCAGTGGCCGCCGTGGTGTTGGCGATGCCCATCTCGCCGCCGATAAACAACTGCGCACCGGCCTGCTTCGCGGCATGCACGCTATCCGCACCAGCCTGCAGGGCTGCCTGCAACTGCGACGGCGTCATCGCTTCACCAGTCGCGAAATTCGCCGTGGCGCTGGCAATAAAGGCACGGCGCACGCCGGGAAGTTCGCCGGGGTCGTTCACCGTGCCGAGATTCACCACCTCTAGCGATGCACCCAACTCACTTGCCAACACGCTGATCGCCGCGCCGCCATGGGCGAAGTTGCGCACCATCTCGCCAGTCACCGCTTGCGGAAACGCGGAAACGCTCTCCTCCGCCACGCCATGATCGCCGGCGAACACGCTGATCCACACCCGCTCCACCTGCGGCCGCACGTCACCTTGCAAGCCAGCCAGCCGTATCGCCACCGACTCCAGGGCCCCCAGCGAGCCCGGCGGCTTGGTCAGCTGTTGCTGATGGGCTCGCGCAGCCTCTTCGATGGTGCGATTGACGTCGGCACAAGCTTGATTCAAGAACTCAATAGTCACGGCAGATTTCCTTTGAGGGCCAGCGGCAAACCCGCAGCCACAAACAACACACGCTCGCAGTGCGCGGCGAGCGCCTGATGCAAACGTCCCGCCTCGTCGACAAAGCGCCGGCTCAACTCGCCCATCGGCACCACGCCAAGACCGACTTCGTTGCTCACCAGCAGCACCTCGCCCGGCAAGGATGGCAGCGTGCTCAACAGGGCTTCACGCTCGCGTTCAAAACGTTGCGCATCGGCATCGCCCAGGAGATTGCTGAGCCATAGCGTAAGGCAGTCCACCAGCAGGCAGCGCCCCGGGCGCGCATGGGTTCGCAAGGTATCGGCGAGCGCCAGCGGCTCTTCCACGCTATGCCAGTACTTGGGCCGCTGCGCACGATGATGGGCGATGCGCGCCGCCATCTCTTCGTCATGCGCCTGCGCGGTAGCGATATAGACCACGTCGTTGCCGGACGCCGTCGCCATCCGTTCGGCCAGCGCGCTCTTGCCCGAGCGCGCGCCACCGAGAATCAGGTTGCGCATGAGTTCACCCCCAACAGTTGCGACAAGATATCCGTATCCAGATGTGCTTCGACTGCATCGGCCAGACGCTCGATGCTCGCCTCGCGCAAGGCACGCATATCCACGGCAGCGGCATCGCGCAGTCCCGCCCAATGCAGCAAGGCCTGTAGCGCGGCCGGCTCGTCGAACAAGCCATGCAAATAGGTGCCGAGTACTTGTCCATCGGCGGAGAGCGCACCGTCGCAACGGCCGCCATCCAGCACACAGACTGGCGCACGCAAGGCATCCCCGCGACTGATCCCGCAATGGATTTCGTAGCCGTTGACCGCCGCGCCGTCGAACACCAGCCGCCCGGCAGCCTGGCGCAACTGCTTGCCGCTCTCGAGCGTGGTCTCCATCGCCAGCCAGCCGAGGCCCTGACTGGAACCCGCCTCACCCTCGATGCCCAGCGGGTCATGGATGGCCTGCCCCAACATCTGGAAGCCGCCGCAGATGCCAATCACCTTGCCGCCATAGCGCAGATGCTTTGTGATGGCCGCATCCCAACCGGCATAACGCAGCCATGCCAGATCCGCCCGCGTCGACTTGGAGCCGGGCAATACGATCAGATCGCAAACCGGCGGTGTTTCGCCCGGCCCGACCAGATGGACGTCCAGCTGCGGATGCGCGCGCAAGGCATCGAAGTCGGTGTGATTGCTGATACGCGGGAGTACCGGAATCGCCACGCGCAGCTTCGCTGCTTCGCGCACTTCGCGTTCGCGCGGCAGTGCGTCCTCCGCCTCCAGATGCAGCCCGTGCAGATAGGGCAGCACACCGAGCACCGGCTTGCCGGTCTCGCGCTCCAGCCAGTCGAGTCCCGGTTGCAGCAGCGCGATATCCCCGCGAAAGCGATTGATCACGAAGCCCACCACGCGCGCACGCTCACTTTCCGACAGCAAGGCCAGCGTACCCACCAGATGCGCGAATACTCCGCCGCGATCGATATCGGCGACCAGCAGCACCGGGCAATCCACCGCCTCGGCATAACCCATGTTGGCGATATCGCGATCGCGCAGATTGATCTCGGCCGGGCTGCCGGCACCTTCCACCACGATCGCCTGATACTGCGCCGCCAGCCGCGCATGCGAGGCCAGCACTGCGTTCATCGCAACGCGCTTGTACTCGTGATAGTCGCGCGCATCCATGCTGCCGATGGCATGGCCATGCACGATCACCTGCGCACCGATATCCGAATTCGGCTTGAGCAGCACCGGATTGAAATCCGTATGTGGCGGCACACCGGCGGCCTGCGCTTGCACGGCCTGCGCGCGCCCGATCTCGCCGCCATCCACCGTCACCGCCGCATTCAGCGCCATGTTCTGCGGCTTGAACGGTGCTACCACCACGCCGCGCCGACGCAGCCAGCGGCATAGCGCCGCTACCACCGTGCTCTTGCCGGCGTCAGAAGTGCAGCCTTGCACCATCAGTACACGTGCCGTCATCGCGTGGACTCCCTTAGCGCCTCGCCGGAAAGCGCGTGTTCCAGCGCCACGTCCAGTCGCACGAAAGCCCGATCATCACCGGGCAGACCGAAGCGCAGGCTGGCCGGCGCATCGAAGCGCCGCACCAACACGCCTTGTCGCGCCAGCGCGCGCTCCAACAACGGCGCCCGCTCGTCGCGACACCACTGAAATAACGCAGTGCCCGCCGCAGGCGCCAGGCCATGACGGCCGAGCAAGGCAGACAAACGCGTACTGACCGCGTGTAACTGCTCGCGCGCCTGCGCCTGCCAGTCGCTATCCGCCAACGCCAGTTTCAGCACATGTCGCGTCGGCCCACTCAGCGTCCACGGCCCCAGTCGCTCACGCAGTGCTACCAGCAGATCGGTGGTTGCGCTGACAAAACCCGCCCGCGCGCCGGCCAGACCAAAGAACTTGCCGACCGAACGCAGCACCACCAGGCCCGTCCTCGCCGGCAGCATGCACAGGCTGGCTTCCGGCGTGGCATCGATAAAAGCTTCGTCCACCACCAGCCAGCCGCCACGACGAGCGAGGCTGGCATGCAGGCCGAGCAACTGTTCCTGGCTGAAGCACTCGCCGCCTGGATTGTTCGGATGCATCAACACGATCACGTTGAAACTCGAGGCACGCGCGAACAGTTCCGTCGCCGAAGCCGGTTCGACCCGGTGCCCGGCCTGCCGCCACGCATGCGCGTGCTCCGCATAGCCCGGCGACAACACGCCCACACGGGAGCGCTCGCGCAACGCGGGCAACGCCTGGATCGCCGCCTGCGAACCCGCGACGGGCAGTAGCGACAATGTGCTGTAGTACGCGCGCGCCGCGTCGATCAGGCCATCGTCATGCTCGGGCAAACGATGCCAGGCCTCGGCGGGAATCGGCGGCACCGGCCACGCATACGGACTGATGCCGGTGGACAGATCCAGCCAGTCTTCCGGCGGCCGTCCGTATTCGCGCGCGGCGCGCAACAGGCGCCCTCCATGTTCAAGCATGCCAGCCTCCGTGCCGCGCCAACGCCAACACCCACACCACGGACAGCCATAGCAAGACGCCATGCCGCACCAGTCGCAAGGCGCGCACGATCGATGCCGCACCGGGCTCGCCGCCTTCGCCCAGCTCGGGGCGCGACTCCCAGGCACCGTCATACGGCGCCGGCCCACCGAGCCGCACGCCGATGGCGCCCGCACCGGCCGCCATCACCGGCCCTGCATTGGGGCTGTCCCACAGCGGCGCCTGCTTGCGCCAGCAGCGCCACGCACGGGTGGCGTCGCCGAGCAATGCATAGGTGAGCGCGGTGAGTCGTGCGGGCACCCAGTTGAGCAGATCGTCGATACGCGCCGCCGCCCAGCCAAAATGCTCATAGCGCGCCGTGCGATAACCCCACATCGCGTCGAGCGTATTGGCGAGCCGATACAGCACCGCTCCCGGCGCACCAAGCAACGCAAACCAGAACAGCGCACCGAACACGGCATCGTTGCCGTTCTCCAACACGGATTCGGTGGCCGCGGCTGCGACCTGACGCTCATCCAGTACCGCAGTGTCGCGACTGACCATGCGCGACACCGCCATGCGCGCCGCAGACAGGTCATCGCACTGCAAGGCATCGGCTACCGGCTGCGCATGCTCACTGAGGCTGCGATGGCCAATCGCCAGATACAGCAACGCAGCACCCGTCACGCAGAACAGCCATGGCGATAGCGCACCCATGAATCCTGTGGTCGCAATGACCCATGGCAGCACCGCCAGACTCCACGCCAACACACCGGCACGGCGACGGTCGCGATAGCACCTTGCTTCCACCCATTTCGCCACGCGTCCGAAGCCGACCAGCGGATGCGCGCGGCGCGGTTCGCCCAGCCACGCATCCAGCAGCACCGCCAGCGTCATGGCGAGCGCGGTGGTCATGACAGGAACAAGCGCATGGCGGCATCCGGATGAGACGGAAAATAGAAATGCACAAAGCTCGCCGTCATGCGCTGGCGGCGATACACCGCTTCGCGCCCCGGCCCGCGGTCGGGATTGGCGGCCTGCGCCAGCAGCGGATGATCGATCTCGGCCTGTGCATAGTGAAAGGTATGGCCGCGTAACTCGCCCTCGGGCAAGGCCACGGACTGCATGCCCAGACCCGACAGGCGCTGCTGCATCGTCGCCCGTCCGGGCAACAGACCCGCCATGCGATGCGCCGGCCCCTCGCTGGCCGCCAGCGTATCGAGCGCAAACAACATGCCGCCGCATTCGGCCAGCAAGGGTTTGCCAGCATCGACATGCGCGTGCAGGTCCGCATGCAGCTCACTCAGTCGCGACAGGGCTGGCAAATGAAGCTCGGGATACCCACCTGGCAGCCACACCGCATCACAGGCCGGCAGCGGATTGCCAGCCAGCGGCGAGAAGAAGCACAGCTCCGCCCCTGCCTCGCGCAATACATCCAGATTGGCGGGATAGATAAAACAGAATGCGTCGTCGCGCGCGATAGCGATGCGCCGCCCCTGCAAGCGTGGTGCGATGGGCGCGACGTCTTCGGCGGCGAACGCCACCGGTGGCGGCAACTGCAGCGAGACATGCGCCTCCAGTGCATCGGCCAGCGCGTCGACACGCGCATCGAGATCGGCCAGCTCGCCCGCAGACACCAGACCGAGATGCCGTTCCGGCAAGGCCAGCGCAGGATCGCGCGGCAGCGCGCCGAGCCAGTGCAGATCTGGCGGAAGGCTCTCGGCCAGCAGTTTGGCGTGATACGCGCTGCCGATGCGGTTGGCCGCGACACCGTGCACTGCTAACCCTTCGCGATAACGTGCCAGGCCGGTAGCTACCGCACCGAACGTCTGCGCCATCGCCGAGCCATCGATCACTACCAGCACCGGCAGGCCGAATTGCTGGGCCAGATCGGCGCTGGAAACACCGCCGTCGAACAGACCCATCACGCCTTCCACCAGGATCAGCTCGGCATCGCCGGCCGCCCGGTAAAGACGCGCGCGCACATCCGTCGCCCCACCCATCCAGCCGTCCAGCTGATACACCGGCCGGCCACTGGCACGCTCCAACACCATCGGATCGAGAAAATCCGGCCCGGTCTTGAACACCTGCACACGCCGCCCCTGCCGCCCATGCGCACGCGCCAGTGCCGCAGTGAACGAGGTCTTGCCCTGTCCCGAGGCAGGCGCGGAAACCAACAGCGCGGGGCAATGGCGCGGCGCGCTCACAACTCGATACCCTTCTGCGCTTTGATGCCTGCTTCAAAAGCGTGCTTGACCACGCGCATCTCGGTCACTGTGTCGGCCACCTCGACCAGACCGCCCGGCGCGCCACGGCCGGTGATGACGACGTGCTGGTTCGGCGGGCGCGCCGCGACGGCGGCCAACACCTGCTCGAGCTGTACGTATTGCTTGACCAGCGCGATGTTCAACTCATCCAGCAAGACAAAATCGTAGCTCGCATCGCTCAGCATGCGCGCCGCAATCTGCCACGCGGCCTGCGCTGCGGCGATGTCGCGCGCCTTGTCCTGAGTCTCCCAGGTAAAGCCTTCGCCCATCACGTGATAGTCCAGCTCGTCGGCGAAGCGGCGGAAGAAGGCTTCTTCACCGGTCGAGAAACTGCCCTTGATGAACTGCACCACGCCACAGCGGAAGCCATGCCCCAGCGAGCGCGCCAGCATGCCGAAACCGGACGAGCTCTTGCCCTTGCCGTTGCCGGTATTCACCACCAGCACACCGCGCTCGATGGTGGCGCGGGCAATCTTGCGATCCACCAGCTCCTTCTTGCGTTGCATACGCTCGCGGTGGCGTTCTTCCGGGGTCATCTCATCACGGCTTGTCATGCTCAGCGCTCCACCGCTGTGCTACGCGCCACCACCACGCGCTGATAGACAGCGAAGCCTGCCAGCGCGATAGCGACATACGTCATCGTGGTGCGCACGAACAGCGGCCCCCACTGCCACAGCCGCACGAGGTACTCGCTCATATGCGGCTGCGCATAGCGGCCGCCCAGCCAATAGAACGCACCATTGGAAATGGCAAAGGAGCACGCCGCCGCGAGCAACGCCACGGCGAGCGCGCCGGCCAGCGAACCCACGCTCGCCTGCAGACGGCCGGCATACCAGCGGCCGCCGTACCACAGCACCGCATAGGCCAGCAGCAGGAAGGAGTACGCGGGCGTCACGCAAAAATCGCTGACGCCCGCGTACGACACCGATATCCAGTCAAGCACCACCGCCAGCACCATGAACATGCCGAAGTAGAGATGCTCGCGCAGACTCAGGCCGCCGAGAAAGAACACCGCCATCGAAGCATCCGGCAAGTTCAAGGCCGTGCCGAAATGATGAAAGCGTGTAGCGATCATCACGGCAGCCAGCGACACCAGCAGCAGGACGGATAAACGCGAGGACGGTGGTTTCATAGTCAGTATTCCGTAGAAGGGTCGAAAGGTTTATTGCGCCGGCTGATAACTCACGCTCACCATCGCCGTGCGCCCGAGCTGGTTGTAGAACGCTGCGGTTTCGTAGCGCTTGTCGAACACATTGCGTGCACTGAGCTGCAGCTTCCAGTCGCGATCCAGCGCGTAAGCCAGGCGCAGATCGGTCAAGGCATAGCCGCCAAGGCGCGTGCGGTTGGCGATGTCGTCATAGCGATGATCCGCGGCGTACACGCTGGCGCCGATGCTGAAAGCACCAAAGCGGCGATCGGCATCGATGCGTGCGCTGCGTCCGGCACGGCGCGGCAACAGACGGTCGCGGTTGGGGCCAACGCTCTCATTGCGCGGATCGAGCCAGGTTGCGGTACCGCGCAGATCCCAGCCGGCCAGCGTGGTATTCGCCACCGCTTCAACACCGTGTATGCGCGCGCGTTCCACATTGCCCGGCAGACCCACCGACGCGTCATAGGCGATCAGGTCGCGAATGTGCGTTTCGAAGGCATTGAGCGACCAGCCACCCCAGCCATGCGTGCCGCGCAGGCCCAGCTCGTAGCTGCGCGAACTCTCCGGCCGCAGCGATGGGCTGCCATAGCCGGGGTAGTACAGCTCGTTGAAGGTCGGCGCCTTGAACGCCGTGCCCGCACTCGCAGTGAGGCGCAGGGCGCGAGTGAAATCCCAGCCCCACAGCACGCTGCCGGTGGTCTTGCCGCCGAACTGCTGATTGTCGTCGCGCCGCACGCTGGCTTGCAGCGAATGTGCGCCGAAGGTCTGCTGCCACTGGCCGAATACGCCACGGTTGAGGCGACGATCGCGCGCATAGGTGGTGGTGCTGTCCACACGGTCGCGCAGCCAGTCGTAGCCCAGGCTCCATAAGCCGCCACCTAAGGCAAGATCACCCTGCAGCGAGCCAAGATCGCGATGCGTATTGAAGGTGTTGGAGAACACACCGTCCTTGTAGTTGTCGCTGAGGTCCGCGCTCTGCCCTACGTTCAAGGTCAGCGTCAGCAGCTTGCTCGGACGGTAATGCACCCGCGCGCCCGCCACTTGCTGCACCACATCGGACTGGTTGGTCTGCGAGCCGTCGTATTCGTTATAGCCCCAGCTGCGCAGCCACTGCGCATCCGCATCCCAGGCCTCGCTGAAGCGGTAGCCGCCCTTGAGCGACACCGAGTTGTCGCGGAACCCGTCGCGATCCGGCTCATAGACAAAACAACCCGCACCGCCCGGCGAGGGCTTGCCACGACAGGCATTGATGCCGTCGGTGTTCTCGTGCGTCGCCTCGACCGCATACCAGCCGTCACCGACCTTGCCAGCCAGGCCGGCACCCGCGCGAACACTCTGGTTGCTGCCGTAGCCCAGATTGAAATTCGGCACGAACGCACCCTGCGGACGCCGCGTGAAAATCTGGATCACACCACCCAGCGCCTCCGAACCGTACAGACTCGAAAACGGTCCGCGCACGATCTCGATGCGCTCGATCTGCTCCACCGGGATGTTCTGGATCGACGCCTGGCCCAGCGTGGCCGAACCGATCTTCACGCCGTCCACCAGCACCAGCACGTGATCGGCCTCGGTGCCGCGCAGGAAGAACGAAGTCGCCTTGCCCGGCCCACCGTTGTTGGCGATCGACAGGCCCGGCGTGCCCTGCAGCAGATCCTGCACCGACTGCGGCTGCAAGCGCTCGATATCCGCCCGATCGATCACCGTTACTGCCGACAGCGTATTCACCTGCGTCTGCTCGGTACGCGTGGCCGTCACCACCACGCTATTGAGATCACTCGCCGAATCGCCCGCCACGTCCGCGGCAAACACCGACCCACACACACACGACAACGCGGCCGCCAACGCAGACCGACGCACAAAAGAAACATGCAATGACACTGAGAGCTCCTACACCGCGCCTGCCCGCGCGGAACGCATGGGGTCAGGACAGACGGAAGGAGGCTTGGCCGGCGTGCTGACGCACACCACCCACGACATCGCCCACCGCATGTCCGGTTCACCTCAAGGCCGGTCTCCGGGCTCACGAGCGAAAGCAGATGCTTTCCCGACCAGCGCCTTCCCATGCCGAAGCACAGTGGTCATGGCTGATCGTTGACTCGCCTACCGTTGCGGGGGCAGCTCCGGAATAGCCATAAAAACGGCGCACCGGATTCCCGTTTCAACCACCGACCAAGCCGGCAGTCACCTCAGGCCGGGCGATCTTAGCGCAGAGCGCGGGATATGTCGGGGTTTATGGGCAACACACACAGCGGGTGCCAAGTAGCAACGCGATCCCGAGCACCCACCCCCTCCCCAACCCTGCAGGCAGGGGAGGGAGTAAGAGCTTGGCGCGGCGGTGATAGCTAGACGATCAGGCCTAGAAGAACACCATCCCTACGCGTGACACTGGAAAAGGCGTAGCTACAAAGCACACCGCCTGCTCTTCAGGCCATTTCTCTTTGGTTACTTTCTCTTTGGGCCAGCAAAGAGAAAGTGACTCGGACCGCGGCAGCGGTTCGAAAGCCCGCGGCAGGCGAGCCCGGGCATGCAGACGCTAAAACCGAGCAACAACGCCACTGGATTCCGGCCTTCGCCGGAATGACGAAGTAGGAGGGGATTTCGCGAGAGCCGAACCCTCACCCCCGAGCACCTCTCATGCAGGAACAACCTTCGGAGCTCGCCCTGAGGAAGAGGGAGAAAACCTAGACACCTTCAGCCACCCACCCATCAACCGTCCCGAAACTGACCAACAACCAGCACACCCCTGCAACACCCATCCGCTGTCCTAGGCGACAGGTCCCCACCTGCCGCCGGCCACCCATGCCGGCCCCACCAGGAGCCCCGGCATGAGCGAGAACCACGACGTCAAACGCCGCAATTTCCTCAAGATGGCCGCCGCCTCCGCCGGTGGACTGGCCGCGATATCCGCACTGCCACCGGCCATCCGGCAGGCCCTGTCAACTCCCGCCGCATCGGTCAACGGCACCATCACCGACGTGCAGCACGTGGTGATCTTCATGCAGGAGAACCGGGCGTTCGATCACTACTACGGCAGCATGGCCGGCGTGCGCGGCTTCGCCGATCGCGTGCCGGCACCGCTGCCTGGCGGTACGCAGAACGTGTGGCACCAGCCGTACACCGGCAACTCGGCCGGCTACATGCTGCCGTTCCACATGGACACGACCACCACCAGCGGCATCTGCATCAATGCGCCGGCGATGAGTTATCCAGTGGACACGGCGATCTGGAACAACGGCAAATTCGACTCGTGGAACACCGCGCGCTCGCCCGGCCTCGGCATGGGTTACTTCGCGCGCAACGACCTGCCGTTCTATTACGCGCTGGCCGATAACTTCACCATCTGCGACCAGTACTTCTGCTCCACGCTCACGCAGACCAACCCGAATCGCCTGCATTTCTTCACCGGCAGCAACGGGCTTTCGGTGGGACAGTCGGCGGTGCTGGACAACACCGAGCCGAGCGGAGGTTTCAGCTGGACGACGTATGCCGAGCGCCTGCAAGCGGCGGGTATCAGCTGGAAGGTCTATCAGCAGAGCAACAATTTTGACGACAACGCGCTGGCCTGGTTCAGCAACTTCAAGAAGTCATCGCCGGGCCAGCCGCTATACGACCGTGGCATGGCGACCGTGCAGAGCCTGGTGACGGCTTTTGCCAACGACGTGGCAAACGACACGCTGCCGCAGGTGTCATGGATCGTGGCGCCGGATTACCTCTCCGAGCATGCCAACTACAAGCCGGCTTACGGCGAAAACCTCAGCGCGCAGTTGCTGGCCGCACTGGTCGCCAACCCCAGCGTGTATGCCAAGACGGTGTTCATCCTCAACTACGACGAGAACGGCGGTTTCTTCGACCACGTGCCGCCGCCGACGCCGCCGTCGTCATCCGCCAACGGCCTTTCCACCGTCAGCACCACAGGCGAGATCAGCAACGGCAAACCAATCGGCCTGGGTTTCCGCGTGCCAATGACGGTGATCTCGCCATGGTCCACCGGCGGCTGGGTCTGTTCGGAAGTGTTCGATCACACCTCGGTACTGCGCTTCCTGGAAAAACGCTTCGGCGTTGCCGAACCGAATATCAGCGCGTGGCGCCGCTCGGTGTGCGGCGACCTGACCTCAGTGTTCGATTTCAGCGGCAGCAACACCGCATGGCCGAACTTGCCGGGAACCAGCGGCTATCCCGCGCAGGCCGACCAGCAGTGCTCCACCCTGCCCGCGCCCACCGTCCCGGGCACGCAGAGCATGCCTGGCGCGGAATCGAACGCCACCCGCCCGGCGCGTGCGTTGCCGTATGAGCTGGACATCAAGGGCAGCGTGAACACCTCCACCGGCCGCTACGTACTGCAGTTCAACAACACCGGCACCACCGGCGCAGTGTTCCAGGTGTATGCCGCCAATCGCAGCGACGGCCCGTGGCGCTACACGGTGGAAGCCGGCAAGACACTGTCCGATTACTGGAGCGCCAAGACCTACACCAAGAGCATCTATCAGCTCGAAGCACACGGCCCCAACGGCTTCCTGCGCGTATTCCAGGGCAGCGTGGCCAACGCCGCGGCGATGCCGGAGATCGCGCTCAGCTACGACCCGACGAACCATCGCGTGCAACTGACCATGACCAATGCCGGCAGCAGCACCTGCACCTTCACCGTCAGTAACGGCTATGTCGGCGCGGACGTACGCATCTATTCGGTGGCGGCACACGGCAGCGTCACTGACCACTGGGATCTCGGCAGCGTAGCCAACTGGTACGACCTGAAAGCGACGGTCGCCGAAGCCAGCGGATGGCTACGCCGCGTCGCCGGCCATATGGAAAATGGTGCAGCCAGCTTCAGCGAGCCTCGTTGAATATCGCTGTAGGAGCGCACCCCCGGATCGAGTCGGGGGTGCGCTCCTACAGGGTGAACGACCTCAGGACTGTTTGTGGAACGCCAGGTGACCGCTTTCGGCATCGACGACAATGGTGTCGCCCGGTGCGAAACGCCCTTCCAGAATCTCCCTTGCCAGCGGATTCTCCAGCTGCTGCTGGATCGCCCGCTTCAACGGCCGCGCGCCGTACACCGGATCGAAACCTACGTTGGCAAGCAGGTCCAGCGCCTTGTCGCTGATCTCCAGGCGCAGCTGACGCTCGGCCAGGCGCTTCTCCAGATAGGTCAGCTGGATCAGCGCGATCTTGCGGATCTCCTTCTTCTCCAGCGGCTTGAACACCACCAGCTCGTCGAGGCGGTTGATGAACTCAGGACGGAAGTGCGCCTGCACCACACCGAGCACCGCCGCCTTCATCTTGGTGTAGCTCTCCTCGCTGTTGTCCGAATCCAGTTCCTGGATCAACTGCGAGCCGAGATTGGAGGTCATCACGATCACGGTGTTGCGGAAATCGACCGTGCGACCCTGGCCGTCGGTGAGGCGACCATCGTCCAGCACCTGCAACAGGATGTTGAACACATCCGGATGCGCCTTCTCCACTTCGTCCAACAGGATCACACTGTACGGCCGGCGGCGCACCGCCTCGGTGAGATAGCCGCCTTCCTCGTAACCGACATAGCCCGGAGGCGCGCCGATCAGGCGGCTCACGGAGTGCTTCTCCATGAACTCACTCATGTCGATGCGCACCATCGCGTCCTGCGTGTCGAACATGAACTCAGCGAGCGCCTTGCACAGCTCGGTCTTGCCCACGCCGGTGGGGCCGAGGAACAGGAACGAGCCATAGGGACGATTGGGATCGGACAGGCCCGCACGCGCACGGCGGATCGCATCAGACACCGCGCGCACAGCTTCATCCTGGCCGACCACGCGCTTGTGCAGTGACGACTCCATGTGCAGCAGCTTGTCGCGTTCACCTTCGAGCATCTTGCTGACCGGGATACCGGTCCAGCGCGACACGACCTCGGCGATTTCCTCGTCGGTAACGCGGTCCTGCACCAGCTTGAATTCCTGCTTCTCGGCAGCCTGCGCGGCGGCGAGCTGCTTCTCCAGTTCCGGCAAGCGGCCGTACTGGATCTCGCTCATCTTGGCGTAGTCCTGATGGCGCTGTGCTGCCTCCAGTTCCAGGCGTGCCTTCTCGATCTGCTCCTTGACCTTGGTCGTGCCCTGCAGCGCAGCCTTCTCGGATTTCCAGATCTCGTTGAGGTCGGAGAACTCGCGCTCCAGCTTTTCGATATCCGATTCCAGATCGGCGAGACGCTTCTTGGATGCCTCGTCGGTTTCTTTCTTCAGCATCTCGCGCTGGATCTTCAGCTGGATCAGGCGGCGCTCGAGACGATCCAGCTCCTCCGGCTTGGAGTCGATCTCCATGCGGATGCGCGAGGCCGCCTCATCCATCAAATCGATGGCCTTGTCCGGCAACTGTCGGTCGGTGATGTAGCGGTTTGACAACGTGGCCGCGGCGACGATGGCCGGGTCGGTGATCTCCACACCGTGATGCACGGCGTAGCGCTCTTTCAGGCCGCGCAGGATGGCGATGGTGTCTTCCACGCTGGGCTCGCCCACGAACACTTTCTGGAAGCGGCGCTCCAGCGCGGCGTCCTTCTCGATGTATTTACGGTACTCATCCAACGTGGTCGCACCGATACAGTGCAGTTCGCCGCGCGCTAGTGCTGGCTTGAGCATGTTGCCGGCATCCATCGCGCCGTCGGCCTTGCCGGCGCCGACCATGGTGTGCAGCTCATCGATGAAAAGAATGACGCGGCCTTCCTGCTTGGAGAGGTCGTTGAGCACCGCCTTCAGACGCTCCTCGAATTCACCGCGGAACTTGGCGCCCGCGATTAGCGCGCCCATGTCCAGTGCTAGCACGCGACGATCGCGCAGACCTTCTGGCACTTCGCCCTTGACGATGCGCTGGGCCAAACCTTCGACGATGGCGGTCTTGCCTACGCCGGGCTCGCCGATCAGCACCGGGTTGTTCTTGGTGCGACGTTGCAGCACCTGGATGGTGCGGCGGATTTCCTCGTCGCGGCCAATCACCGGATCGAGCTTGCCGCTCTCGGCGCGCGAGGTGAGATCGACGCAATATTTCTCCAGCGCCTGGCGTTGTTCTTCCGCGTTCTCGCTCTGTACTTTCTCGCCACCGCGCAATTTGTCGATGGCCGCTTCGAGATTCGCCTTGGTGGCACCCGCGGCCTTGAGCGCCGCGCCGAGCTCGCCCTTGTCGTCCAGCGCTGCAAGCACGAACAGCTCGCTGGCAATGAACTGGTCGCCGCGCTGCTGCGCCAGCTTGTCGGTGAGGTTGAGCAGGCGCGTCAGCTCGTTGCCGACGTGCACATTGCCTTCCTGCCCGCTGACGCGAGGCAGGCGCTCCAAGGCCTCGCCGATGCGTTGGCGCAAGGCCGGCACATTGACCTGGGCCTGAGTCAGCAACGGTCCTGTCGAGCCGCCCTGCTGGTCGAGCAGCGCCGCCATGACATGGACCGGTTCGAGCATGTTGTTGTCGCGTCCGACCGCAAGTGATTGCGCATCGGCCAACGCCTGCTGGAAACGCGACGTGAGCTTGTCCATCCGCATTGATGTAACCCCCGCGTAAAAGTTTTGGCGGCCTCGCCGCCACTGTCCTCACAGGTGCGGGCACCGAATCATGATTCAAGCGTTATCTGTGTGTAAGCAGCGCGTATTTTCAGCCCGGCGACAGCAAAGACATGCTTCGATTCCACGCTGATTTTCACATTCGTCCTGTTAGGCTTCTTACGATGTCCGTGTCTTTTCCCGCTTCCGACATGCCTGTTTCGCCCTTGCCGGCACCGCCCCTGCCGGGTACCGAAGACCGCTGGGCGCTGTTCCTCGATGTCGACGGCACTTTGCTCGAATTCGCCGAACGGCCAGATGAAGTGCGGGTCGAATCCGCACTGTATGCCCTGCTCGCCGAACTGTATGCGCGGCTCGACGGCGCGCTGGCCCTGGTCAGCGGCCGCCGCCTGAGCGATCTCGACGCGCTGTTCGGTTCGCCGCCCTGGGCCATGGCTGGCCTGCACGGCCTGCAGTTGCGCCACGCCGATGGCGAGATGCGTGAAACCAAGGTCAGCGGCAGCCGCCGCACCCTGGTACTGCACACGGCAGAAGTGCTGGCGCGCGCCCATCCTGGTGTGCTGCTGGAGAACAAAGGCATGGCGGTAGCGCTGCATTGCCGCAGCGTGCCGGAGCATTTCGATCCGCTGCATGACGAGATAAAGCGGTTATTGCCCGAACTGCACGGCTATGAGTTGCAGGCCGGCAGCCAAGTGCTGGAACTGAAGCCATCCGGCATGGACAAGGGCACAGCGGTGGCCGAGCTGCTCGAACGCGCGCCGTTCGCCGGCCGGCTGCCGGTGTATCTCGGCGACGACCTCACTGACGAGCACGGCTTTGCCGCCACCAATCTCGAAAACGGCATCAGCGTGCGTGTCGGCGCACGCGAGCCGACCCTCGCCCAATACAGCTTGCCAGGCCCTTCGTCCGCGCAGGCCTGGCTGTTCCGCGTGTTGAATGTGCTTAAGCAAGGAGCCATCCCCCATGCCTACCCCTTCGGAGGGAACGCCTAACAACCCCGGGCTCAGCCCCCAGTCCAGCCTGTCCCTGGGTGTCGTCGGCAACGGTAGCGTCGCCGCGCTGATCGACGGATACGGACGCATCGTGTGGTCCTGCCTACCGCGCTTCGACAGCGATGCCAGCTTCTGTGCCCTGCTCTCGCCCAAACGCGAGGGCGGCGACTGGAGCATCGAGCTGGAAGATGCTGTGCGCGCCGAACAGCACTACATCCCTAACACGGCGGTCCTCGTTACGCACCTCTACGACAGCCACGACAACGCCATCGAGATTGTCGACTTCGCGCCGCGCTACCGCTCGCACGGCCGCTTCTACCACCCCGTACTGCTCGCTCGCCGCGTGCGCCCGCTCAACGGCAGTCCACGCATCCGCGTGCTGCTGCGCCCCCTGTGCGACTACGGCCAGCGCGCACCGGAAACCAGCACCGGCAGCAACCACATCCGCTATCTGTTGAGCGACGTTACCCAGCGCCTGACCAGCGACGTGGCCGCGCCGCTGATCGAGCGCGGCCTGTTCTTCCACCTCGACCGGCCCGCGCATTTCGTGTTCGGCCCAGACGAAACGCTGGCCCATAGCCCGGCCGATTTCATCCACCACACGCTGGAATACACCCTTGCCTACTGGCGCGATTGGGTGCGCTATCTATCGGTGCCTTATGAATGGCAGGAGGCAGTGATCCGCGCTGCGATCACGCTGAAGCTGTGCCAATACGAAGCCACCGGCGCCATTGTCGCCGCGCTCACCACGTCGATTCCGGAGGCCGCGCACACCGAGCGCAACTGGGACTACCGCTATTGCTGGCTGCGCGACGCCGCACTCACCGTGCGCGCGCTGAACCGGCTGGGCGCGACACGCAGCATGGAGGAATACATCCGCTACGTGTTCAACATCATCTCCGGCGAGAACGATCACGAGGTGGGGCCAGTGTTCGGCATCAGCTTTGAGCGCGAATTGCTGGAGCGCCACGCCGACGGCCTCGCCGGCTATCGCGGCATGGGCCCGGTGCGCGTGGGCAACGATGCCTGGCGGCAACGCCAGAACGATGTGTACGGCTCGGTCGTGCTGGCTTCAGCGCAGCTGTTTTTTGACCATCGCCTGGAACATCGCGGCGATGAACGCGCCTTCGCGCGCCTGGAGCGCATGGGCCGCATGGCGCTGCGCATGGCCGAAGAGCCGGACGCGGGCCTGTGGGAATTCCGCGGCCGGGCCGCGGTGCATACCTATTCCGCCGCGATGTGCTGGGCGGCTTGCGACCGCCTGGCGCACATCGCCACCCAGCTTGGCCTGCGCGACCGTGCGCGCTACTGGCATGACGAAGCTGTGCAACTGCATGCGCGCATTTCGGCGCGCGCGTGGAACGAAAAGCTGGGCCATTTCGTCGATGCGTATGACGGCGAGCATCTCGATGCGAGTCTGTTGCTGCTTGCCGACATCGGTTTCATGCGCGGCAAGGATCCGCGCTTCATCGCTACCGTCGATGCCATTGGCCGTGCGCTGGGGCGCGGC
The DNA here is from genome assembly GCF_900114495.1 of Dyella sp. OK004. Taxonomy (GTDB): domain Bacteria; phylum Pseudomonadota; class Gammaproteobacteria; order Xanthomonadales; family Rhodanobacteraceae; genus Dyella_D. The sequence goes on from NZ_FOZI01000001.1 coordinate 410,281, forward strand.
AACTATCTGTTCCGCTATATCGCGCCCGATGATTTCGGCACGCCAGAAACCAGCTTCAACATCTGCACCTTCTGGTACATCGAGGCGCTTGCCGCAATCGGCCGCAAGCGACAGGCGCGGGTGATGTTCGAACGCATGCTGTCCATGCGCAATCCGCTCGGGCTGTTGTCGGAAGACATCGCGCCAGCGACCGGCGAGCACTGGGGCAATTTTCCACAGACCTATTCGCTGGTGGGGCTGATCCAGACGGCGATGCGCCTGTCGCGCCGCTGGGAGGATGCCTTGTGAGCGCTGTATCGCCCTCGCGTAGCGGGCGCCTGATCGTGGTATCGAATCGCGTGGCGCTGCCGCGGCAAACCGCCACCGGCGGCCTCGCCTCCGCCATGCGCGCCGCCCTGCAGGAGCGCGGTGGCCTGTGGTTTGGCTGGAGCGGCAAGGTCGCCAACCAGACCGCCGGTACCCTGCGCTATCTGCAGGACGGGCCGGTGCGCTACGTCACCATGGATCTGTCGCGCAGCGATCACGACCATTTCTACGATGGCTACGCCAATCGCACGCTATGGCCGTTGCTGCACTACCGCCCAGATCTGGTCGACTACAATCGTGGCCATCTGGACGGCTATCTACGCGTCAACCATCTGTTCGCCGAACGGTTGGCGGAGCTGATCGAACCGGACGATATCATCTGGATCAACGACTACCACCTGATCCCCCTGGCGGCGATGCTTCGGCAACGGCATATCCGCAACCGCATGGGTTTCTTTCTACACACACCGCTGCCCGCGGACGGCCTGCTGATTGCGCTACCGCGCCATCGCGAATTGCTGGGAACCCTGGCCAGCTACGACTTGATCGGCCTGCACACCGCACGCGACCTGCGTTCGCTGGAGGACTATTTCGTACACGAACTCGGCGCCAGCCTGCGGCGCGGCCATCGCCTGCGCTACGGCGACCGGCGTTTCCGCGCCGGCGTGTTCCCGATCGGCATCGACACGCGGCAGGTTGCGCTGAACGCGAAGCAGGCCGAGTCGCTGGAGGAGATCGCGCAATTGCGCGCGAGTCTGGATGGACGGGTGTTGATCATCGGCGTCGACCGGCTGGATTACTCTAAGGGCCTGGCGCAACGCTTCGACGCCTACGCGCGCCTGCTCGAACGCGCGCCGGAGCTGCATCGCAAGGTGAGCTTCCTGCAGATCGCGCCGCCGTCGCGCAGCACCGTGCCGGAGTACCGCCAGATTCGCCGCGAGCTTGAGCGCAGCGCCGGCCATATCAACGGCACCTATGCGGCGCCGGACTGGGTGCCGATCCGCTACGTCAACAACTCCTTTCCACACAGCCTGCTCAGCGGCTACTACCGCCATGCCAAGGTCGGCCTGGTGACACCGATGCGGGACGGTATGAATTTGGTGGCCAAGGAATACGTCGCCAGCCAGAACCCTGACGACCCTGGTGTGCTGGTGCTCTCGCGCTTCGCCGGCGCGGCGCAGGAATTGACGCAGGCGCTATTGGTCAACCCGGCGGATACCGAAGAAGTGGCGGATGCGTTGCAACAGGCATTGAGCATGCCGCTGGCCGAACGCCGCCGCCGCTGGCGCAGCATGATGGATGTGCTGGAACGGCAGGACATCACCGCGTGGCGGCAATCGTTTCTCAGTGCGCTGACGGATTGATCAGCCCTATAGGAGCGCACCCTGTGCGCTCCTATAGATGTAGTCAGCTCAGCCAGATCAGGCTGGCGAAACGACCGCTGCTCGCCCCATCGCGCCGATAGGAATAGAAGCGCGGATCGGTCAGCGTGTCGAAACCACCGCCGTAGACCCGCTCCACGCTCACCTGCGCCAGTCGTCGCCGTGCGAGCCCGGCGAGATCGCATAACCAGTGGCCGGGACGCGTCGGTACGAAATACGCCTCAGCGCCGGCATCGGTATCGACGAAGGCGCTGCGCACTTCCTCGCCCACCTCATACGACGCTGCGCCGATGCATGGCCCGAGCCAGGCCATCAGCGACGACGACGGCGCTTGCATGCGCGCAATCGTCGCTTCCAGCACACCAGCCAGCAGCCCACGCCAGCCAGCGTGGGCCGCGCCGATTTCGCCGCCTTCCACGGCGCAAAACAGCACCGGCAGGCAGTCGGCTGTGAGAATCGCCAGCGGCTCGCCAGCGATACGTGTCACCGCCGCATCGGCACGCGGCTCGACCCCGGGTGAACCAGGTTCGTCGATGTCGGCCACATCGATGCCATGCACCTGTTGGAGCCAGTGCGGCGCCCGCGGTAGCTCCAATGAACGTTGCACTTCAGCGCGATTTGCGACGACTGCCTCCGGCGCATCGCCGCTGCGCGCACCGAGATTGAAGCGATCGTAAGGCGGCGCCGATATACCCGGCCCCTGCCGCGTACTGACTGCCGCGTGCACGCCCGGCGGCGCCGGCCAGTCGGGTATCACCCAATCGGTGTTCGCCACCGGCTCAGCTCCAGTCGTCCGGATCGGCCTGCTGCGTATCCGCGCGCAGGGCATCGATCAGTTCCTGCTGGTCCGACGGGCGGTTGGCGCTGAACGACATCGGCTCGTGGCTGACCGGATGCTCGAAGGCCAGCCGCTCCGCATGCAGCGCCTGACGGCGGAAGCCGCGCAGGGCAACGACCAGTTCCGGCGTGGCGCCCTTGGGCAGGCGCAGGCCGCCGCCGTAGAGCGGATCGCCCACCAACGGATGGTTGATATGTGCCAAGTGCACACGGATCTGATGCGTGCGCCCGGTTTCTAGATTGCACTGGAGCAAGGTGTGCGCGCGGAAGCGCTCGCGCAGGCGGTAATGGGTGACGGCATGCTTGCCGTCTTCTTCGTCGCGCACGGCCTGGCGCAGGCGGTCGCCCATATGGCGGCCGATCGGCGCGTCCACGGTTCCGCCAGCCACCAGGGTGCCCAGCACGATAGCTTCGTATTGGCGCTCCACGTCGTGGCGGGACAGCATTTCGACCAGGGCCGTATGAGCCGGCAGGGTCTTGGCGACCACCATCAGCCCTGAGGTGTCCTTGTCCAGGCGATGCACGATGCCGCCGCGCGGCAGTTCGGCCAGCTTCGGATCGTGATGCAGCAAGGCGTTCAGCAAGGTGCCGGCGGGATTGCCGGCGCCGGGATGCACGACCAGGCCGGCCGGCTTGTTCAGCACCAGGACGTGATCGTCTTCGTGGACGATATCCAGGTCGATGGCCTCCGGGGCCAGCTCCACTTCAGCCTCCAGCACGGCTTCCAGCTTCACCTGCTCGCCACCCCGCAAGAGCTGGCGGGGCGGCGCCAGGGCGCCATCCAGGGTCACCGCGCCGGCTTTGACCCAGGCGGTCAGGCGCGAACGCGAATATTCCGGGAACATCTCGGCCAAAGCCCGGTCGAAACGCCAACCTGCGGCGGACAGCGGCACGGTGGCCTCATGACGGATGGTCGTCATAGCTGCCTGCCCGAGTGCCCGGCGGTTTCGGCTATCATCCCTTTTCGATCAAACATCTGAACCCTTTCTCATGCGCGTAACCAAGCTGCAGACCCTCAAAGTACTCCTTGTGCTCGCCGTCGCCGCCTCGATGAGCGCGTGCTCGATGTTCGGCCACAAGAAGGACACCATCGACACCATGCCGGTGGACAAGCTGTACGCCAACGCGCACAACTCGCTGGAACACGCCGACTATGCGGCTTCGACCAAGGCCTACCAGCGCCTGATCGCCCGCTTCCCGTCCGGCGACTACAACGAACAGGCCCAGCTTGATCTGGCCTATTCGCAGTACAAGGACAACCAGCCGGACGACGCTTATTCCACGATCAACCGCTTCATCAAGACGTATCCGACCCACAAACATGTCGATTATGCCTATTACCTGCGCGGCCTGATCAATTTCGACCGTACCGGTGGCTTCGTGGAGCGCGTTTTCCAGCGCACCCAGTCGCAGTCGCGCCGCGACCAGGGCTACAACCTGCAGGCGTTTGACGACTTCTCGGAGCTGACCCGCCGCTTCCCGGACAGCGCCTACTCGGCCGATGCCCGCCAGCGCATGATCTACCTGCGCAACGTGCTGGCCCAGTTCGAGGTCAACGTGGCCGAGTTCTATCTGCGCAACAAGGCCTTCGTCGCCTCGGCCGACCGCGCCCAGTACGTAATCGAGCACTACCAGCAGGCGCCGCAGACTGGCGACGCGCTGGCTATCCTCACCCGCAGCTACATCGGCCTGGAGCAGCCCAAGCTGGCCGACCAGACTCGCCAGGTGCTGGCCCTGAACTATCCGGACCACCCCTACCTGACCGACGCCAAGTGGCCGCATGCACCGTCGATCCTGCGCAAGATGGTGCCGTTCTCCGGCCACCACTAAGCCAGACCGGCTCCACAAAGAACGCCGCGACCCGCAAGGATCGCGGCTTTTTTGTTTTCATCGCATCATCGCCACCAGCTCGCCGAAGCGACTGAAGCCGGCCCTGGCGTAAACTCGGTCCTCGTTCTCGCGGGCCGTCATCAGGAACGGCAGTTCAATACCCTGCACCAGCGCGTGCTCGGCCAGCAGGGCGGCCATCGCGCGACCGACACCGCGACCACGTGCTTCCGCATGTACGCCGATGGCGGCAATCTCGGCGACACCCCCGAGCGGCGGCGAGTAGAGGCCAGCCCCCAAGGTTTCGCGGCTGCCACTGGCACGCGCCAGCGCCACCGCGCCACCCTGGCCAACCACGCGCACCAGACGCTCCACGTCCGCGGGCGTGGTTTCAGCGACGCCAAACGCCAGGTTCTGCACATGGGCGGCGGCGCGCAGATCGGCTTCGCATTCGGCCAGCTGCCACTCGACCCCTGCCAGATCACCATCCCCGGCAAGGGTGTCGCGCGTGCAGGTCATCAGCGACAGGGGCTGCTCGGCCGCGAAGCCCTCGGTAAGCAGAAACGGCAGCACCGCGGGCGCGAGCTCGCCGATGTACTCCAGCCGCGGTGTGCGTTGCCGGCGCTTGAACGCGGTAACCAGGGCCGACAATGCCGCGGCATCCGGTGTCGCGCCGTCGTCCGGCGTAGCGTAGTTGCGGGATGGCTCGGCGCTGGCCGTATCGAAGGTCAGGGTAAAAGGGGCCACGCGCAGGCCGCTTCCTTGCAGTGCCATGCGGGCACGCAAGTAAGCAGAGACACGACCCAGGGTCGTGCGGCTTTGAAATGTCATGTTGTGCACTCTGCTGGCGCCACGGGGGCGCACAAGAACATCCAGACTCAGTCCAGGGAACGGGGCCGCGACAAGGCGGCCGTCAGGCGTGCTTGGAGGCCGGCGAGATAAGAGCCCGCTCGGAAAACGAGAGCGGCCTTAGCAGGCGGCGATCTGCCCGACAGCAGCGGTGGCGGGGTTGTGCGAGGCGATGACAATCATTGGCGCACTCCTCTTGAATCGGCCGCGGATCGTTTCAAGTTGACCGCGTACTGTCAAGTGCGCGATGGCACGTCGCAATGAAACGGGCCAAAGTCGCGAGCAATTAAGATGCCGCATACGTCGTTGCTCAACACTTGCTGCTCTCAGCGCCAGCCCGACGTAATCGGATAGCGCCGCTCGCGCCCGAAGGCCCGCGTAGTGACGCGCGGACCCGGCGCCGACTGGCGCCGCTTGAACTCGTTGAGCAACACCAGCCGCACCACGCGGCGCACGGTATCGGCATGAAAGCCCTGCGCGGCGATCTCGGCCTGCGACTGCTCGCCCTCGATAAAACGCTCGAGGATCGCGTCCAGCTCGTCGTAAGGCGGCAGCGAGTCCTGATCGGTCTGGTTGTCGCGCAGCTCGGCCGACGGCGGACGCTCGATCACCGCGGCAGGAATCGCATCGTTCTCGCCCAGGCGCGCGGCATGGCCATTGCGCCAGCGCGACAGCCGGTACACCACGGTCTTGTAGACATCCTTCAGCGGCGCATAGGCACCGCACATGTCGCCATACAAGGTGGCGTAGCCCACGGCCATCTCGCTCTTGTTGCCGGTGGCGAGCAACAGTCGGCCGTGCTTGTTGCTAAGAGCCATCAGCATCGCGCCGCGTGTACGCGACTGCAGGTTTTCCTCGGTGATGTCCGCGGGCTTGCCAGCAAAGGCTGGCGTGAGCGCGTCGACAAAACTCTGGAAAGTCTGCTCGATCGGAATGATGTGGTACTCCACGCCGAGCTGCTCCGCCTGCGCGCGCGCGCCGTCCAGCGATAGCTGCGAGGTGTAGCGCGAAGGCATCATTATCGCCGTGACACGCTGCGGCCCCAGAGCATCCACCGCCAGCGCCAGCGTCAGCGCGGAATCGATGCCACCGGAAAGTCCCAGCAGCACGCCACCGAAACCGTTCTTGTCGATGTAGTCGCGGATGCCGCGCACCAGCGCGGCATACAGCGTTGCTTCCGGCGCATCGGCCGTCAGCGCCGGCCAATTTTCCGGCGTCAGCGTGCGGGTGTCGGCATCGAAGCCGGCCCACAGCAAGGCATCGGCGAAACTCGGCGCACGGGCCGCAATCTCGCCGTCGCCATTCACCAGGATCGTGCCGCCGTCGTAGACCACTTCATCCTGACCGCCGATAAGATTCAGATACACAACGGCGCAACCGGTTTCCTGCGCGCGGGCGCGCAGCACGGCTTCGCGCTCGGCCTGCTTGGCGTTGTCCCAGGGCGACGCGTTGATCACCACGATCAATTCGGCGCCGGCCGCCGCGGCGCGCGCCGCCGGTTCGGGCTGCCAGATGTCTTCGCAGATCAGCAGGCCGATACGCACGCCTTCGATCGTCGCCATGGCGGTTTCATGGCCTGGACGGAAATAACGCTTGTCGTCGAACACACCGTAGTTGGGCAGCGCCTGCTTGTGCGCGGTCACCTCGACGCGGCCTGCGCGCAACAGGCTGGCGGCGTTGTACACCTCGCCCTCGCTGTGCGGATGGCCAACCAGCGCCGCCACACCATTGGTGGCCGCCGCCAGCGCATGCAGCTCACTGTCGCAGGCAGCCAGGAAGCTCGGCCGCAGCAGCAGATCCTCCGGCGGATAACCGCTCAGGGTCAGCTCGGGAAACACGATCAGATCCGCACCACCTTCGCGCGCCTGTGCCAGCAGGTCACCGACCCGCGCGGCATTGGCCGCGACCGCGCCTACCGGAAAATCGAACTGCGCCAGCGCCAGACGAAGGGAGGACATGCGTTCGGGTCCACTGCGGGGGGAGGCCGCCTATGATACCCGAGCACCCCTGCTAGCCCATCGGCTGGACCACCAGCAGTACCGCCAGCAGCAGCATGAAAGCGGCCACCAGCACGTCGAACACGCGCCAGGCCAGCGGGCTGCGGAATACCGGCAACAACACGCGCGCGCCATAGCCCAGCGCGACAAACCAGATGACGCTCGCCGTAGAGGCACCCCACGCGAAAGCCCAGCGACCCTGCCCCTCGTAATGCGTGGACAGGCTGCCGAGCAGCACCACGGTATCCAGATAAACGTGCGGGTTGAGCAGGGTAAAGCCGAGGCAAGCAAGAACGACGCGACCGCGGCCGGAGGTGCCATTCCCGGCCGGCTGCAAACCGCTTTCACCGCGCCAGGCGCGCCGTGCGGCCAGGAAGGCGTAGCTGGCCAGAAACGCAGCCCCGGCGAAACGCAGCACCTGCATCAGCCCCGGCTGGCTCTTCACCGCCAGGCCCATGCCGGCCACACCCAGCAGGATCAGCGCCACATCGGCCAGCACGCAGACCAGCACCACCGAACCGACATGGCGGCGCTGCAGACCCTGGCGCAAAACAAAGGCGTTTTGCGCACCGATGGCGATGATAAGACCGGCGCCAGCGGCGAGGCCGGCGAAGTAGGCGGACGTCTGCATGGGGAACCTCGACAGGAAGGCCGCCAATGTCGAGGATTTCATCAATTCAGTAAAACTAAATATCCTTAGTCACCATTAGATTTTCTAATGTCGCCGGATGACGCCGATGAGCCTGCTCAATCCACAGCTGTCCGCCTTCGCCGCCGTGCTCAGCGAAGGCAGCTTCGAAAGCGCGGCGCGCCGCCTGTCGATCACCCCTTCCGCCATTTCCCAGCGCATCAAGGCGCTGGAGGATCGTCTCGGGCAGATATTGATCCTGCGCCAGTCGCCCTGCCGCGCCACCGAAGCCGGGCAACGCCTGCTGCGCAGCGTGCAGCAGTTGCAATTGCTGGAAGCCGAAACGCTGGACGATTTCGCTGTCGAACGTACCGGCGAGGCCAACCCCACCACGGTGGCGATCGCTGTCAATGCCGACTCACTGGCGACGTGGTTCCTCGGTGCGCTGGCCGAACTGCATCAGCGCCATCGGCTCCTGTTCGATGTGCGCGTGGAAGATCAGGACCACTCCACCGACCTGCTGCGCGACGGCTCGGTGCTCGGCGCCATCACCGCCGATGCGCATCCGGTGCAGGGCTGCACGGTGCGCAAGCTGGGTGTGATGCGCTATCTGCCGGTGGCTTCGCCGGCCTTCGTCGCCCGGCATTTCGCCAAAGGCCTCGATGCCGCCTCGCTGGGGCATGCGCCGATGCTGGTGTTCAATCGCAAGGACGCCTTGCAATGGCGCTTCATGCGTAGCGTCACGCGCGCGCGGTTAGCGCCGCCGATGCATTACCTGCCCTCGTCGACTGGGTTCGTCGAAGCCGCCGCACTTGGACTGGGTTGGGCGATGGCACCGGAATCGATGTTGAAGCGCCCGCTTGGCGAGGGCACGGTACAGGCGCTGGAGCCCGGACGCTGGCTGGATGTGCCGCTGTATTGGCAGCACTGGTCGATCCGCTCGGTCACCCTGTCTCACGTTACCGATGCCTTGATCGCCGCCGCCGCTCAGGGCCTGCGCCTCTCCGATACAACACGCCGGCACACCTGAGTCTGGAGTACCGGCGTCACCGTCGCCGGAATCAGTCCTACAACGCCAGCCGCACCATCACCACACCATGCGAGGGAACCCGGGCAGAGAAGTGCCCGGCAGCACGACCTAGCGACCGGTGCGCCCAAAGATCGCGGACGTTGAGCGAGAGCGCCTCCGGAAAACCGAGATCGGTCCAATGCGCGGTGATGTCCGCGGGCTTGTCGCTGCGATTGAACAGCACAACGGCGCGATCGCCGTTCGCCAATGGCCTGGCCCACACCTCCAGGTCGCCGTCATCGCGCACGCGATGGCCCGCCACGCCAAGCTTGTCCTGATCGACGGCGATGATCTCGTGATTGAGCAGAATCTCTTTGGTCTTCGCATCCATCGCGGCAATATCGTTACCCGCCAGCAGCGGCGCGGCGATGATCGCCCACAGACTGAACTGCGAACGGTATTCGTCGTCGGTCATGCCGCCATTGCCGATCTCGAGCATGTCGGGATCGTTCCAGTGACCCGGTCCGGCATAGGCATACAGCGGCTCGGTCAGGTCGAGGATATTCACCACGCCCAGGCTGGTACCTTTGCGGCCCGCCCACGTGTCGTAAATGTCTTCCGTGGTGCGCCACAGGTTGCCAACCTTCTCGCCCCATTCCCAGGGCATCGACTTGTCGGTCATGGTCGGCCGGTTGACACCCCAGTTGCAGATCGAGAACACGATGTCGCGCCCGGTGGCACGCAGCGCATCCGCCATCGTCGTATAGGCCTCTTCACTGTCGCGCGTGCCGGTAAAGCACCAGTCGTACTTGAGATAGTCGGCACCCCAGCGCGCATAGGTGAGTGCGTCCTGGTATTCGTGCCCAAGGCTGCCGGGGCGGCGCCCGCAAGTCTTGGTGCCGGCGTCCGAATAGATCCCGAACTTCAATCCCCGGGAATGAATGTAATCGGCGAGCGCCTTGATGCCGGAAGGAAACTTCACCGGGTCGGCCACGATGTTGCCGTCCGCATCGCGCCCGCTCTGCCAGCAATCATCGATGACGACGTATGCGTAGCCGGCATCGCGCATGCCGCTGCTGACCATGGCGTCGGTCACGTTGCGCACGGCTTGCTCGTCGATCTTGCAACCGAACTTGTTCCAGCTGTTCCATCCCATCGGCGGCGTCAGTGCCAGGCCGTTGGCCGTGCGCGCAGGATCGCGCGAGGGCCGGAAGATCGATTTGTTCGGACCGAACTCCGTGCGGTAGACCTTCTGACTGCCGGGTTCGTCGCCGGGCGGCGTTTGCGCGGCCGCGGTAGGTAGCCAAGAGCACAGTAGACATATCCATCCAAGCAAGGCAAAGAAAATTCCTTGCGGACGGACGCGGTTTCTCTTGGCATACATCGGGTAGCTCCCTGGATAGATGACAGCCGGCGTGGCAGGCATCCACTCAAGCTATCAAGGCATACCTACGTTGCCTTGCACTTAATCAACACCATCTGTGACGAATTCGGCCTAAATCCCATCGCCGGACACCGCCCTTCTTAAAGATTTTCCGGCCGCGGCCGACCTGATGTCATAACCACCCATCATCCCGCCAACCGCTTCTCATCCAGCCTTCCGCCGTATGCTCAAATGTTTGTTCGTTAGCGTGGCCACTCTGTCCCTGATGTCGGTTGCATACCAGGCTTCATCCAACGAAACCGCAACTGTCGAGGTCAGTCTCGTGATCAAGGAAAGCTGCGTAGTGCGGCAGGTTGACGGAGAGCAGGCCGACCAGACCGCTCCATCGGTGGAGTGCGCATTGGATTCGCCTTACGGCGTGCAGCCCGGCGCGCATCGTCCGCCGCATGCCAAGGCTCCCCGGTCTTCCGTACCTATCACTCCGAGCCTGTGGCAAGTGACATTCTGAGTGTCCCTCAGAATTCGATGGTGGCCGTAATGGTGTCGCTGTAGTTGCCCGGCATCGGCGTGGTCTGTGCCGGCACGCTGCCGTATACCGTGATGGCCTGCGTATTGCCCGTACCGGTGGCAGTGACGCGGGTGGTGCTACCGCTGCCATCACCCCAGACCTGAGTGTGCGCAAGATCCGTGTACAGCTGGTAGTTCACCGAACCGCCGCCACCCTGCCGCTGCATCACTCGCGCGGCGACGTTGGTGCTGCCGCCACCGTTGAGCGAGATGCGGTACGCATCGTTATTGGTGCATTTGACGGATAAATTGCTGCTTGCGGAAAGCCCGGTCTTTAGCACCCCGGCCGTGCCGAAATTGAGGTTGCTAGCGCTGATGTTGCAGTTGTTCACCACTGTGGCGGTAGCGGTGAAGGGAAAGCTACCGCCCGAAGCGGCAATCGAAGTGCATGCCGGCGCAATCAACAGGTAGTACTGATACGCCAATACGGTCTGGGCGCTAGTGAAATTCTGGCTATAGACCGTATCGCTGTTTCCCACCGATGGCACAGTGGGCTGATTGGCGGCAATCAGCCCGTAGTACGTCACCGATTGACTGGCCGTGGTGCCAATCAACGGCTTGGCGATACTGAGGGAGATCGGCGTCGTGCCATTCGTGGTCGAACCCCACGGTTGGGTACGGGCACTGTCACGATACAAGTCGTACTGCATGGTGTTGCTGCCATTGCTGAGCTGGCGCGGGCTGGGCGCAGCCAGGTTCAGACACACCTGCGCGTTCGGCTGCAGCGAGATAATGGTCCAGTTGCAGGTGACGGTAATAGTAGCGGTGCCTTGAACGGCGGCGCCGCTGATCGGGCTGACGCTACCGAACACCATGTTGCTGGGGGCCGCTGTGCAGGTCTGCGCTTTTGCTTCGTTACCGCAGCACAGTAACAGGCCCATCAACAGCAGGCAGAACATCGCCTTCATGGCGCTCCTCCCGCCTGACGCTGACAGACCAGCGGACCGATCACCGGTAACGAGTGATCGGCAGGTGCCTGATAAGCGAAGCTCACCGCACAATGCCAATCCGCGCCTTCGAGACGCAGATGGTTCTCGGCGCGCAGCTCGCTGATAAAGGTGAGCCCGTCGTAACCCACCACCGTATCGGCGCCGCTCTCTTCGTGATGAACGCGCGTGCCCGGCGGCAGCGACTTGCCTTCGCCATCGCGCAGCACAATCGACGCAGCGGCGTAACGCGTGATCGGAAAATGCGCCAACACACCGGACTGCGACTGCGGTACAGCCGTCAAGGTGGTGGTATCCACGCGCATGTCGGGCGCCAGCTTCATGCTATCGATCGCCAGCGCATTGTTCTGGTAGGCGTTGAGATCGGGAATCAGCAGATGCCCGCCGTCATCGGTATGCCCGATGACACGGTTCTCGTGCAGCACCGGCACATTCGCCACGCCATCGGTGGATACCAGGGCAAAGCCGTCATAGATATGCCGCGCAGCCTGCAGGCTGCCGTCCATCCACACCACCGAGCCCAATGCGTCGAGCGAGGTCACCGTGTGGCCGGCGGCGGATTGCACCAGCGCAGTCACTTGTCCGGCCGAGCCCAGATACTGCAACTGCGCCTGGCGGAAACCGATGCCGCCGCTGCGCCCGTCCTGCACACCCCAGCCCCAGCCTCCGGCGTAATCGGCGGGACGCAATGCCTGCAGGTTGTAGTACGACTGCCCGCTCTGACTACCGACCAGCGCACTGGCAGTCTGCTGGTGGTCCAGCGACAGATTGACGCTGAAGAAAATGCCATGCGAATGGTGTTGCGCGAAGTCGCGGTACGCGCTGAGGTTTAGCGACAGACGTCTTGCGACGGACCATAGATATGACAAGGAGCCAATACGCGATGCTGGTGTACCGCGCTGGTGCAGACCGATATAGCTCAGCGAGAGATTCTGGCCGCCGACGAGCGGCACCGAAAAGGTGAGCCGGTCCAGCGAGCGCAGCGTCGGCGAGCCTTCGCGCGTGGCAAGGTCGCCGTAATCACCGAAGCTTCGCGTTATTTCCGCATCGATCGAAAGGCTCGGCTGGATCCATTGGTAACCGACACTCGCCTGCTCGCCCTGGAATCTACTACCGCCACTACCCGCCAGCGAACCGCTGAGCACGCCCGCCTGCCCCAGCCGCACCAGCGCACCGACACCGCCGTTGAACAGGCCACTGGTAGCTTCCGCATGCGCCTCCAGGGTCAGCGCATCGCTGATGCCGTGCCGCCACGACCCACTGCCCGCCAGGTTCGGCGCGTAATCGAACGACACCTCGCCGTAGCGCCTGCGCAGAAAGCCGGCTTCCACCGCATAGCTGGACAGCCCTTCGCTCATCATGCGGGTATCGATATAGAGCGGCAGCGACGTTGTCACCGTGCGCCCTAAGGCGTCGCGTGTCACCAGTGTGGCCTGACCGGCACCCGTGATGCCGGCGGCGTTGTTCAGCACGAAGGGGCCACTGGGCACCTCCACACTCGCACGGCGCACATTGTTGACGTACAGATCCACCGCGGAAGGCACGGCGGCGGAACCGCTGAGCGACGGCAGCGGAAAGGTGATCAGGTCCGGTCGCAACGCAAAATTGCTGCGCCACTGGAACCCCGCAAAACGCACCGAGCGCGACCACGCCAGCGAAGATGTGATCGCGTCACCCACTTGCAGCGTGCTCAGCGTTGCCGGATCGGAGCGGCTCCATGAGGTGTCGTAGCGCACATAGCGCCGATCGCGGTTGTTCGCATAGAACGTCCCGGTGCTGTCCAGCACACCGGAAGGCGCGAAGTAACGCAGCTCCGACCACAGCGCGAGGCGCGAGCCGCTGTCGCTTTGCAGATAGGCATCGTAGTTGAACAGCAGGCCGCGGTCGGCGCTGGCCGGCGCAACACCAGGAAGCTGGCGGGCATCTACGGTGTAAGGGCGACGCCACCGATCCGGTACTTCCAGTTCGACGCGCTGCGCCGCGGCGTCATAGCGATAGCGCAGGCCATCGATGGCATTCAACGAGACCTCGCTCGACGGCTCCACACCGAGCTTGTCGGTATCGATGCCGATCGCGGACAGATCGTGCGCCACACACGACAGCGCATTGCCGGTGGCGCGAAAGCGCAGGAGCTGTCCGGTGGGCTGCCCGTTGAGGGTCACCTCCAGATACACCTCCTGCGGCTGGCTCATGCCGAGCACCAGCGACTCGGGTATGTCGCCACCCCAGACCCGGCCGGTCAGGACCATCGGCAGCGACAGCGCCAGCACGCAGCGGCGCAGCGTCCGGGCACCGTCATTCCGCTCGCTCCTTCTATCCCGCGCATGCCCATGGTCAGGTCCGCGCAGCATGAGCATGGATCATTGCCGGGGATCGATACTCAGCCCTGCCTCGGCGGGCTGCGCGTTGATGTTCGCCCGGATCTTCAAAGGTGCCTGCAAGTCGATATCCTCCTTCAAGGCAACGCGCCACTGCCGCGTCCTTCCGGCCAGCGCATAACCCAGCAATCCCTGATTGATCGGATGAGCTCTGCCATCGGCGGTCACCAGTTGCACCGAACTCAACTGCCCGCGCCGATTGCCGCGATTGCTCACCCGCAACAGCCAGCCCTGCGCGTCGCGCTGCAAATGCCAGGTCAATTGAGGCGTACCTGGTTGCCCAGGTGGTTCGACGAAGACCGGAACCGAGTAGCGCAGGCGGATCGTGACGCCACTCGCCGTGTTGTTCTCAGGATTGGGAATCTCGTCGACCAGCACGCGATAGCTGCGCTCACCCGCTGCGTTGCCCGGTTGCTGGCGAATCAACCGCACGAGCTGTTCGCCCTGAGCCGGAATACGGATCAGCGGCGGACTCGCCACGACTTCTTCGGTGGGTTCTAACACGTCGTCGTCGCCGCTTTGGTCCCAGCGGAACACGCGCACTTGCCCGAACAGCGGCTGGTCGCCCGGATTGCGCAAGCTGATACCGGTCGCAGCCTGCCCCGCCGGCAGATCCACCATCACCGGCGAGATCTGCAGTGAGGAAGCGTGCACAGCCAACACGGCAGCCAGCGACAGCGCGACGCCTAATGCCATCCGCCGCATGACAGGCGGCACGTCAGAAGTAAACCGTCGCGGTTACCGTGGTTTGGTAGGTATCGGGCTTCGGCGTCGCCTGGCTCGGCACCTGACCGTAGACATTGATCGCTTGTGCGGAACCGGTGCCGGTGCCGGCAATGGTGTCGGTACCCTGGGTATTGCCCCAGATCGTGCTGCGCGTGGTGTCCTGATAAAGCTCGAAAGCCACCATTGTGCCCGTGTTGCCGGTGGCCGTACCGGCCATCAGGCGATTCGCCACGGTGGAGCCCGTGACCGTGCCAGCATCGAGGCCGACGTTATACGGCGTGGTGTTGGTGCATGTCACCGAGACCGTGGTCTGCTGGGAAATGGCGGCGGACAGTACACCCGCGGTGCCGAAATTCAGCGGATTGGCGGTGATCGCGCAATTCGCCTGCAAGGTGAGCGTAACAGTGAATGTAGCGGTGCTGGTGCCGTTGGTGTAGACGGCGGCATCGGCTAGCGGAGCGGCGGAACCGGCCATGACGGCGGCGAGACAAGCGGAACAGAGTTGCCAGCGCTTCATGAAAACCCCCTGGGGTTGTGGCGAAGAGCGATGGTTCTGCATCCGGAGTGCGGCGATCCATGCGCCGTTCCGGAATCCATGCGTGGGTATATGTAGACCCCTTGTCCACGTGCGTCAAATGTCAACGTAGCGTGTGTATTCGCATCGCATGCACATCGATGCGCGTATTGGCGCGCTATCGCAAACACTTGCTGCGATGCGATAACCAAAAGAAAAGGGCCGCATCGCTGCGGCCCTTTTTTTGATCGATCTTGCCGATCGACTTACTTCATCAGCTTCGCAAGCGTCTTGCCCAGATCGGCAGGCGACTTCACCGTGGTGACGCCAGCCTTCTCCAGCGCAGCGAACTTCGCCGCCGCGGTGCCCTTGCCACCCGAGATGATCGCGCCGGCATGGCCCATGCGCTTGCCGGCCGGAGCCGACGCGCCTGCGATGAACGACACCACCGGCTTCTTGACGTACTCGCCGATGAACTCGGCGGCGTCTTCTTCAGCGCTGCCGCCGATCTCGCCGACCATGATGATGCCTTCGGTCTGCGGATCGTCCTGGAACAGCTTCAGGCAGTCGATGAAGCTCAGGCCGTTGATCGGATCGCCACCGATGCCAATGCAGGTCGACTGACCCAGGCCTTCGTTGGTGGTCTGGAACACGGCTTCATAGGTCAGCGTGCCGGAGCGCGACACGATGCCGACCTTGCCCGGCTTGTGGATGTGGCCCGGCATGATGCCGATCTTGCACTCGCCCGGAGTGATGATGCCGGGGCAGTTCGGACCGATCAGCACGGTTTCCGGATGCTGCTGCAGCACGTTCTTCACGCGCAGCATGTCGAGCACCGGGATGCCTTCGGTGATCGCCACGATCACGCGGATGCCGGCGTCGATGGCTTCCAGGATCGAGTCGGCCGCGAACGGCGGCGGCACGAAAATCACCGACGCGTCGGCGCCGGTTTCTTCCACGGCATCGGCGACGCTATTAAAGACCGGCAGGCCGATGTGCTGGCTGCCGCCCTTGCCCGGGGTGACGCCACCGACAACCTTGGTGCCGTAATCCAGCGCCTGCTGCGCATGGAAGGTGCCCTGCTGGCCGGTGAAGCCCTGCACGATCACCTTGGTGTTCTTATTGACCAAAACGCTCATTCGATTGCTCCTCAGGCCTTGGCCGCAGCCACGGCTTTCTGCGCCGCGTCGTTGAGATCATCAGCCGGCGTAATCGCCAGGCCGGAGTTGGCCAGCAGTTCGCGGCCCAGCTCGACGTTGGTGCCCTGCAGGCGCACCACCACGGGGATCTTCAGGCCCACTTCCTTCACCGCGGCAATGATGCCCTCTGCGATCAGGTCGCAGCGCACGATGCCGCCGAAGATGTTGACCAGGATGGCCTTCACCTTGTCGGAGGACAGGATCAGCTTGAACGCCTCGGTGACGCGCTCCTTGGTCGCACCGCCGCCCACGTCGAGGAAGTTGGCCGGCTCGCCGCCTGCCAGCTTGATCACGTCCATGGTGGCCATGGCCAGACCGGCGCCGTTGACCATGCAGCCGATGGTGCCGTCCATGGTCACGTAGTTGAGGTTGTGCTGCACGGCAGCCGCCTCGGCGGCGTCTTCCTGGCTCAGGTCGCGCATGGCGGCCAGATCGGCATGACGGAACTCGGCGTTGTCGTCCGAGTTGACCTTGCCGTCGAGCGCGGCAAGGTTGCCGTCCTCGAGGATGGCGAGCGGGTTCAGCTCGACCAGGGCCAGGTCCTTCTCATTGAACAGCTTGTACAGGCCCAGCATGATCTTGGTCAGCTGGCCGACCTGCTTCGGATTGAGGTCCATCGCGAAGCCGAGCTGGCGGCACTGGTACGGCTGCAGGCCTTCGACGAAATCCACCACGATGGTGTGGATGTCTTCCGGCGTGTCCTTGGCGACCTGCTCGATGTCCACGCCACCATGCTTGGAGGCGATGAACGACACGGACTTGGTATCGCGGTCCACCAGGATCGACAGGTACAGCTCTTTGGCGATGTTGGTAGCGTCGGTGACCAGCACCAGATTCACCGGCAGCGCACGGCCGGCGGACTGGTAGGTCTCCATGTTGGTGCCGAGCATGCCCTTGGCGGCAGCACGGACGTCATCGAGGCTCTTGCAGAACTTCACGCCGCCGGCCTTGCCGCGGCCACCTGCATGAATCTGCGCCTTGACCATCCACTGGTTGCCACCGAGATGCTTGGCGGCGTCGACGGCGGCGTCGGGAGAGTTGGCAACTTTGCCCGGCGGCACGGCAATGCCGTACTGCGCGAACAATTCTTTAGCCTGGTACTCGTGGAAATTCATTCGATACCTCGAGCGAACGGGGAAAAACATGGCGGCCGCGTCCAGAAACCTGGGCGGGCATGGGGGAAGCGGACGGCGAACGGACACAAGGTCTGTATGCACTACCGGCATGCAGTGCGCCGCCGCCATGCCTTGGCATGACGAAAACTGCGCAATACGGCCGGGTATTTTCGCGGAAGCAGGCCCCGATGGAAAGGGGCGGTTCCCTGGAAGCTTGTCCGAACGGGCGGGAAAGCCAAGCCAAACGGGCGCTTACGCCTCTAACCTCGTCATTCCGGCGTAGGCCGGAATCCAGGGCATAGCCATTGGGTTGTCGCGCGATGCCTCATGTCTGGCTCGTGTGACGACGGCGCGACAATCGAGACTCTCCATCCTGGATTCCGGCCTACGCCGGAATGACGAGGTAGGGGACTAAGGCGCTCCTGCCCCCTTCGCACCGCCAAAGCCCCGTCTATACTCCCGCCAACCATCGCCCACCTCTATTGCGGCAGAGTGCAGCTCACGTGCCCCAAACCGCGCCACCCGCTTTTCTGAATCCCCGCACGGCCACCGAATCGGTCCGGCACGAGCTGTTCTTCCTCAACTATTTCCGGCTGGCCCAGGCCCTGGTGTATGCCGGCCTGGCCTTCAGTCCGCCCGCACTCGGCTGGCCGCGCCTGGGCGACGCCGATTCCGCCCGCATCGTGGCGCTGGCCTATCTGGCTTTCGCGATCATCGCCGCCGTCATGACCCGGCGTGCGATGCCGTGGACCAAGCTGGTGACCTCGGCCTCGCTGGTGGTGGATATCGTTGCCGCAGTGCTGGCCATCGGCGCCATGCAGGATGCACGCATCGGCATCGCCATGATGCTGGCGGTGAACCTGGCCGCCGGCGCGCTGATGCTGCCGTTGCGATTGGCGCTGTTCTTCGCCGCGCTGGCCACCCTGGGCATGCTTGGCCACTCGCTGCTGGACACGCAGAGCGACAGCACAACCACCGACCGCCAGCTGCTCGAATCGGGCCTGTTCGGCCTCGCCTACTTCGCCATCACCATGCTGTGCTACGTGCTCAGCCGGCAGCTGCGCGCGACCGAAGCGCTGGCCGAGCAGCGCAGCATCGACCTGGCCAACCTGTCCCAGGTCAACGAGCTGATCATTCGCCGCATGAAGACCGGCGTGCTGCTGGTGGACGACGCCAACCGTATCCACCAGATCAACGAATCGGCGTGGATGCTGCTGGGCAATCCCACTGCTGATCAGCGCGACCTGGGCCGTGTGGCGCCAGAGCTGTCGCGCCGTCTCTATCACTGGATCACCTCCGGCAAGCTCGACGAAACCGCCACCCAGCTCGCCGACGGCGTGCCGGAAGTGGTGCCGCGCTTCAGCCGCCTGGCGCCGAACGACGACTCGCACGTGCTGATCTTCCTCGACGACACCTCGCTGCTGTCGCGGCGCGCGGAAGAACTCACGCTCAGCTCGCTGGGCCGCCTCTCCGCCTCGATCGCGCACGAAATCCGCAACCCGCTGGCCGCCATCCGCTACTCGGCGCAGCTGTTGGCGGAATCGCACGACCTGGGCGCCACCGATCAGCGCATGGTCGAGATCATCAACAACCATTGCGTGCGCCTCAACGAGATCATCGAGAATATCCTGCAACTGTCGCGGCGCGAACGCTCGCGTCCGGAAACGCTCGACCTCGGCCGCTGGGCACAGGGCTTCGTGGATGAATACCGCCAGGGCAATGACCTCGGCAGCGATACCTTGCGCGTCATCAGCAACGGCAATGAGCCGGTCGCCGCCGTCGCCGATCCGCAGCAGCTGCAACAAGTGGTGTGGAACCTGGTGCAGAACGCCCTGCGCTACGGCCGCATGCCAAGCGAGCCGGCGCGGGTGATGGTGGTAGCGCGGCACGGCGAACACGGCGTGCCGATTCTGGAAGTGATCGACCGCGGCCCTGGCATCGCACCCAAAGTGGCCGCGCAGATCTTCGAGCCGTTCTACACCACGCACGAATATGGCACCGGCCTTGGCCTGTACCTTGCGCGCCAGATGAGCGAAGCAAATCAGGCCGCACTGGAATACGTGCGCGTGGCTGGTGGTGGCAGCTGCTTCCGCCTGGTGCTTACGCCGCCAGCACGCGGCCCCGGCGAATTGAACCAGAGCACCGCGGAAGAACGAGCGAGTTCGCGCTCTTAAGTTGCCCGAACGATCAGATCGACTGGCAACACTTCGGAGCCCACCGGCTCGTCGTGGATCAGCGCCAGCATCTTCTTCGCCAACAGGCTGCCGCCTTCCTGCCAGTCCTGCCGCACCGAGCTCAGCGGTGGCTGGAAACTCGCCGCCAAGGGCATGTCGTCGTAACCCACCACGGAGACATCGTGCGGCACCTTGCGGCCCAGCGCTTCCAGGGCGCGCACCGCGCCCATCGCCAGCAGATCGCTGCAGGCGAACAGCGCATCGAAGGCCACACCGCGCGCGGCCAGCGATTGCACCGCGTCATCACCGGAGGCCAGGGTGAATTCATCACGCCGGATCAGCAGCGGCTTCACGCCGTGCTCCGCCAGCGCATCGACGAAACCGCTCAGGCGCTCGAAGATTTCCGGGTGCCCGGGATTACCCACGAACACCGGATTGCGCCGCCCCTGCGCGATGAAATGCTCGGCCACCGCCTTGCCGCCCTGACGGTTATCGCTGCCCACCACGATGTGATCGTCGTGATCCGCTTGCGCGCCCCACACCACCATCGGCAGTCCGAGCTTGTCGAAACGGCGCACCGCATCCTGACGAACGCCCTGACCGAGCAGGATCATGCCGTCCGCCGCCTGCACCGCCGCCGCGCTGGCACCCTGGCGGGTCGTCAGCAGCACGCTGTAGCCGGCCGCGGTCAGCTCCTGCGAAATACCGCCGAGCAGCACCAGCGGATACGGATCGAACATGGTGCGATCCGTGCTCGGCTTCATTTCGACGATCACCGCCACGGTGTGGCTGCGGCGCAGGCGCAGGTTGCGCGCGCTGACGTTGAGCTTGTAGCCCTGCTCGCGCGCCAGTGCCTGGATGCTTTCGCGGGTGTCGCGGGTGACCAGCGGGCTGTTGCTGAGCGCCCGCGATACGGTGATCTTGGATACCCCGGCGAGTTTCGCCAGGTCGGCCATGGTGAGGCTTGTCGATGCCGCTTTGCGCGGGGGCTTACCTTTGCTTCGACTCAAAACCTAAGCCTCGGCTGTCTCCATGAGTGGTTCTGCGGCCGGGGGCCCTGAGTTGGGGGGCCGGGGTGGCTGCGGCGGGGTGCAGTTTGTCGGTTTGTGGGGGGCGCGTCCAACTTTGTGTTTCGCGCCTCTTCGTTTGCGCATGGTTTTGCGGTGCGCCTTCTATTAAATCCTTCTCCCTTCGGGAGAAGGTGCCGGCAGGCGGATGAGGGTTCGGCTCTTGCGATATCCCCTCCTACTCCGTCATTCCGGCGTAGGCCGGAATCCAGTGGCGTTGTCGCTCGGTTGTCGCGTTGTCGCGACCTGGCTCGCCTGCCGCGGGCTTCCGAACCGCTGCCGCGGTCCGGGTCACTTTCTCTTTGCTGGCCCAAAGAGAAAGTAACCAAAGAGAAATGGCCTGAAAGCAGGCGGTGCGCTTTGTAGCTACGCCTTTTCCAGTGTCGGGCGTCGGGATGGCTTTCTTCTCGGCCCGATCGCCGACCGCAGACTGGCTGCGCATAACTTTTGCCCCCTCTCCCCTTCGGGGAGAGGGCTGGGGTGAGGGGTGGGTGCTCGCGATCGCGTTACTACTTTGCGCAGAGATCACCCAAACCACTCCAAGCTTGAGCCCTCCATTCCCACGTGACACGATCTTGCCGATGACCAGCAAACCCGCGTCAGCACTACACCTGCGCGACCTCGCGCGGCTTCGTCGCGTCCGCGACCGGATTGATCGGGAGTATGCGCAGCCGCTGGATGTTGAGGCGCTTGCCCGTGGTGTGCATATGTCGGCTGGGCATCTCAGCCGCGAGTTCCGGAGCGCTTACGGCGAGTCGCCGTATTCCTATTTGATGACGCGGCGTATCGAGCGGGCGATGGCGCTGTTGCGGCGTGGCGACCTCAACGTTACCGAGGTCTGTTTCACGGTGGGCTGTTCGTCGCTGGGTACTTTCAGTACACGCTTTACTGAGCTAGTCGGTGTGCCACCCAGTGTGTATCGGCGCGAGGCGGGGCTCGCGACGGCGGGGATGCCTTCGTGTGTGGCGAAGCAGGTCACTAAACCGATCAGGAATCGAGAAGCGCCGGCCACGGAGCCGGAAATAGACTGAGCGCCATGGATTTGACCACCACTGAGAGAGACGCCATGAACCTCACCATTCACTCAAGCTTCCTTCCGCAGAACGACCCTGACGCCGCCCTGGCCTTCTATCGCGACACCCTCGGCTTCGAGGTCCGCAACGACGTCGGCTATGGCGGCAAGCGCTGGATCACGGTCGGGCCGACGGGTCAGCCCGGCACCTCCATCGTCCTGTATCCGCCGGACGCCAGCCCTGGTGTCACCGATGACGAGCGACGCACCATCGCCGAGATGATGGCCAAGGGCACTTTCGGCATTCTCTTGCTGGCCACCAAGGAACTCGAAAGCACCTTCGAGCGGCTGCAGGCCCGCGACGCCGACATCGTGCAAGAACCTACCGACCAGCCGTATGGGGTTCGCGACTGCGCCGTGCGCGATCCCGCGGGCAACATGATCCGCATCCAACAGCTGCGCTGAACCATTCGACGGTCGGAGACACGATGAGCAAGGTCATGAAGACAAAGGTCATGAAGCAGGACGCGCAGTCGCCTGCGCCGCACACTGCCGACCGCCACGATCTGATCCGCGTGCAAGGTGCGCGCGTGAACAACCTCAAGGACATCAGCGTCGAGTTGCCGAAGCGCCGGTTGACCGTGTTCACCGGCGTCTCCGGCTCGGGCAAGAGTTCGCTGGTGTTCAGCACGATCGCGGCGGAATCGCAGCGGCTGATCAACGAGACCTACAGCGCCTTCGTGCAGGGCTTCATGCCGACGCTGGCGCGACCCGAGGTCGACGTACTCGATGGTCTGACCACCGCGATCATCGTCGACCAGCAGCGGATGGGTGCCGACCCGCGCTCCACGGTCGGCACCGCCACCGATGCCAACGCGATGCTGCGCATTCTCTTCAGTCGCCTTGGCAAACCGCATATCGGCCCGCCCAGCGCGTTCGCCTTCAACGTCCCATCGGTGAAGGCGGCCGGTGCGATCACTGTCGAGCGCGGAGCCAAGACCAAGACGGTGAGAGAAACCTTCACCCGCACCGGCGGCATGTGTCCGCGCTGCGAGGGCATGGGCAACGTGAACGATATCGACCTGTCGCAGCTGTACGACGACAGCAAGTCGCTCAACGAAGGCGCGCTCACTATTCCCGGCTACAGCATGGATGGCTGGTTTGGCCGCATCTTCAACGGCTGCGGTTTCTTCGATCCGGACAAACCGATTCGCAAGTTCTCCAAGAAAGAGCTGCACGACCTGCTCTACAAGGAGCCGACCAAGATCAAGGTCGACGGCATCAACCTGACGTATGAGGGTCTGATCCCGAAGATTCAGAAGTCGATGCTGTCGAAAGACGTTGATTCATTGCAATCCCATGTACGCGCGTTTGTGGAACGCGCAGTGACTTTCACCATCTGCCCTGAGTGCAACGGTACCCGGCTCAGCGAGGGCGCCCGCTCCTCCAGAATCAAGAAGATCAGCATCGCCGATGCGTGCACCATGCAGATCAGCGACCTCGCCGAATGGGTCCGCGGGCTCGGCGAGCCGTCCGTAGCGCCGCTGCTTGCCAAGCTGGCGCATACCCTCGACTCGTTCGTGGAGATCGGACTGGGCTACCTCTCGCTCGACCGCCCGTCGGGCACGCTCTCGGGCGGCGAGGCGCAGCGCGTCAAGATGATCCGCCATCTCGGCTCATCACTCACTGACGTTACCTACGTCTTCGACGAACCGACCATCGGCCTGCATCCTCACGACATCCAGCGGATGAACGAGCTGCTGTTGCGGCTGCGCGACAAGGGCAACACGGTGCTCGTGGTTGAGCACAAGCCGGAGGCGATCGCGATCGCCGACCACATTGTCGACCTCGGCCCCGGCGCTGGCACGGCGGGCGGCACCGTGTGTTTTGAGGGCACTGTCGAAGAGCTGCGCGCCAGCGGCACCGTCACCGGCCGCCACTTCGATGATCGGGCCGCGCTCAAGAAGACCGTGCGGAAGCCCACCGGCAAGCTGCCGATCCGTAGTGCGACGACACACAACCTGCGCAACGTCGACGTCGATATCCCGCTCGGCGTGCTCTGCGTGATCACCGGCGTCGCCGGCTCCGGCAAGAGCTCGCTCGTGCACGGGTCGCTGCCTCAACAGAAAGCGGCTGCTGGCGCGGGCGTGGTGTCGATCGACCAGGGCGCGATCCGCGGCTCACGGCGAAGCAACCCGGCAACGTACACCGGCCTGCTCGACCCGATCCGTACCGCGTTCGCGAAAACCAACGGCGTGAAGCCGGCGCTGTTCAGCGCCAACTCCGAAGGCGCCTGCCCGACCTGCAATGGCGCCGGCGTCATCTACACCGACCTGGCGATGATGGCCGGCGTCGCCACCCTCTGCGAGGAGTGCGAGGGCAAGCGATTCCAGGCCGAAGTACTGAAGTACAAATTCGGCGGGAAAGACATCAGCCAGGTGCTCGCGATGCCGGTCACCGAGGCCGAGGCGTTCTTCGCCGCAGGCAAAGCGGCGACGCCGGCCGCGCACAAGATCCTCGAGCGGCTCGTCGATGTCGGGCTTGGCTACCTCAGTCTCGGCCAGCCGCTCACCACGCTGTCCGGCGGCGAACGGCAGCGGCTCAAGCTCGCCACGCATATGGGGGAGAAGGGCGGTGTCTACATCCTCGACGAACCGACCACCGGCCTCCATCTCGCCGATGTCGAGCAACTGCTCGGCCTGCTCGACCGGCTCGTCGGCGCCGGCAAGTCAGTCATCGTCATCGAGCACCATCAGGCGGTGATGGCACACGCCGACTGGATCATCGACCTCGGCCCCGGCGCCGGCCACGACGGCGGGCGCATCGTCTTCGAAGGTACGCCCGCCGACCTCGTCGCCGCCCGCGCCACCCTCACCGGCAAACATCTCGCCGCCTACGTCGGCAACCGACCGAAGTCCTCACGGACGGCGTGAGACGAACACGCTAGTCGGTGTCGACTTGTAAGTGATGAGGGGCTCGCTTTCCCTTCCTCTCTGGAGCGAAGGGTAGGCGCCCGGCACAACGTTGCCGGGCGCCGCGCTCGCTCCTTGAGCCAATTGAAGACCAGCGCCCTCCCGGCACCCCGGAAGCACCCTAACCCCCTGAAATTACTGCATTGCAGCAAATGATATCGATATCTTGATATCGATATCATTTGCTGCGAAGCTCCGCCCCGACCAGCCACCGGACGCTCCTGCGGTACGCCGCGAGCCACCGAACAATCACAAGAAACACTGGGGAGCGCATGTTGGATCACCACGAGACGGGGTCGGCCGCCGCTGCACCTGTGCCCTACGACGGCGCATCGACCGATCCCTGGGTGCTGACCCGTGATGGCACCGATCCCGCGGGCTTTGCCCAGGACGAGAGTCTGTTCGCGCTGGCTAACGGTGCGCTGGGGGTACGTGGCGGTCTCGAGGAGGGCGAAAGCCCCAGTCAGGCGAGCTTCCTGTCGGCAGCGTGGGAACGCACGCCGATCGAGTATCACGAGCGCTTCCCCGGCTTTGCCGCGCATACCGACACACGCATTCCCGTCGCCGACGCCACGCGCATCCAGCTACGGCTAGGCGATACGCCAGTGCGGCTGAGCGAAGGGGAATGGCTGGCATTCGAACGCGCACTGGATCTGCGCGCTGGCTGCTATCGCCGCCGACTGCACTGGCGTTCGCCGTCAGGTGCAACGCTGGAGATCGAAGCGGAGCGCATCGTAAGCCTGGAGGAACCGGGGCTGTTGGCGCTGCGCTACCGGGTGCGCTCGGTGGATTACCACGGGCCGATCACCCTGGAGTCCTCGATCAGCACGGCGCGCGATGCGGCCGAGCAAGGTGCCGATCCGCGCATTGGCACTCGCCTCGACGGCGGGCTGCATACGGCCGACGCCGGTGCGGATGAAGCCGTGGCCTGGGTGCGTCAGCACACCACGCACAGCGGTATCCGCCTGGCCTGCGCGCAGAGTCATCGCGTGCAGGACGACAGTCTCGACTTCCATTTCGCCAACCTCGCCCAGCATGGCGTGGTGCAGACCTATACCGGCGTGCTCACTCCCGGCACGGCGGTGACGATTGAGAAGTACGTCGCCTACGCATGGACCCAGCCGAACAGCCGCGACGCAGATGCCTCGCTTCTTGCCCGCGCGCAAGCCTGCCTGCAGCGCGCCGCCAGCCTCGGCTATGCCACCCTGCTCGAACGCCAGACGCAAGCACTGGCCACGCTATGGCGCGACGCTGATCTTGCGATCGACGGCGACCCGCGTACCGAGCAGGCGCTGCGTTTCAACCTATTCCATCTCTTCCAGTCCAGCAGCCGCGACGGCCATAGCAGCACTGCCGCCAAAGGCCTTACCGGCGAAGGCTACGAAGGCCACTATTTCTGGGACGCCGAAGCTTTCATGCTGCCGGTGCTGGCGACTCTGACGCCGGACCTGGCGCGCGGCATGTTGCTATACCGCTATCGCACACTCGACCGCTCGCGCCTGCATGCGCGCGAGCTCAATCACGCCAGCGGCGCACTGTTCGCCTGGCGCACCATCAGCGGCGACGAGTGCTCGGCTTACTACCCCGGCGGTTCGGCGCAGTACCACATCAACGCGGCAGTAGCGT
This sequence comes from Dyella sp. OK004, assembly GCF_900114495.1. GTDB lineage: Bacteria > Pseudomonadota > Gammaproteobacteria > Xanthomonadales > Rhodanobacteraceae > Dyella_D. The sequence continues at coordinate 436,797 of NZ_FOZI01000001.1, forward strand.
GGGCGATCCGCCTGTATGTGGACGCCAGCGGCGATCACGATTTCATGCGCGATCACGGCGCCGAGATGCTGTTCGAAACCGCGCGCATTTGGCTCGATATCGGCCACTTCAATGCACGGCGCGGCGACGCCTTCTGCATTCATGAAGTGACCGGCCCGGACGAATACTCCGCCCTGGTCGACAACAACCACTACACCAATCGCATGGCGCAGCGGCATCTGCGCGATGCGGCGGCAACCGCGGTGTGGATGGCCGGCGCGGCGCCGATGGAATACGCCGCGCTGTGCGCGCGCATCGGCCTGGGTGAGCACGAGGTTGCCGCATGGCGGCGCGCCGCCGACGCGATGTATCTGCCCGTCGATCAGCAGCTCGGCATCTTTCCGCAGGACGACGGCTTTCTCGATAAGCCGCGCCTGCCCGACCACCTCACCGCGCAAAGCAGCGACGAACACAAGCGCCCGCTGCTGCTGCGCCTGCATCCACTGAGCATCTATCGCCATCAGGTGTGCAAGCAGGCCGATACCCTGCTCGCCCTGATGTTGGCCGGCGACGATGTGGACCGTGCAGCCAAGCGGCGCAATTTCGACTACTACGAAAGCGTCACCGTGCATGACTCCACGCTGTCGGCGTCCACCTTCGGCGTGATCGCTGCCGAAGTGGGCCAGGCTGACAAGGCATATCGATATTTCCAGGACAGTCTGCGCGTGGATCTGGACGACTCGCACGGCAACGCCGCGCACGGCATCCATATGGCCGCCATGGCCGGTAGCTGGCTGGGCATGAGCTGGGGTTTCGGCGGCCTGCGCGTGATCGACGGTCAACCATCGCTCGCACCGCGACTGCCGGCCGCATGGAACAGTTACCGCTTCGGCCTGCGCTGGCGCGATGCGCAATTGCGCGTGGAGGTGCGCGCCGATGGCGTGCGTTACACCCTGCTGCACGGCGATGCATTGCACTTCCATCACGATGGCCGCAAGCAATACCTACGCGCCGGCCAAACGCTGCACTTGCCGCGCGCTGATGCGATCCCGAACCGTCGCGCGCCGCTGCCGGCGCTGCAAGCAGTGATCTTCGATCTCGATGGCGTCATCGCCAACACGGCCGTAGTGCACGACGCCGCGTGGCGCAAGCTCGCCGCCGAGATCGATCTGCCGTTCGACCGCCACCTCGGCGAACGCCTGAAAGGCGTGGACCGCCTCGGCTCGCTGGAAATTCTGCTGGAAGGCGCGGACCGCGCGTACTCGCAGCAGGAAAAGCTCGCGCTCAGCGATCGCAAGAACGACTACTACCGCGAACAGATCGAGCGCTTCGGGCCCGAGCAATTGCTGCCCGGCGCCTACGAAGCCATCGCCTCGGTGCGCGCCGCCGGCCTCAAGATCGGCCTGGCATCCGCCAGCCGCAACGCGCCGCTGCTGCTGGAACGCATGGGCATCGCTGGCCTGTTCGACTACATCGTGGACGCCGCGAACGTCCAGCGCTCCAAGCCCGACCCGGAGATTTTCCTGGCCGCCGCCGCCGGACTCGGCGTGCCGCCGGCCGCCTGCCTCGGCGTGGAAGACGCCGCCGCGGGCATCGCCAGTATCCACGCCGCCGGCATGGCCGCCGTCGGTATCGGCCAGCCGGCAGCACTGGCGCAGGCCGAAACGGTGTTGACCGGCCTGGACGCTTTCCGTATCGACGATTTCATCAGCAGTGAAGAACCGTGGTTGGCCGTCGCAGGGGACGTGGCCAGCCATATCACCACATAAAAGCCCGATTCCAAGGGTGGGGAGGTACGACCATGAGTAGTCAAGGCTTCACTCGACAGTTGTTGGCCGCGGCGATCGTCACCGCGCTCACGCTAGGCCCGGTCTATGCGCAGGACAGCGCGCAGACACCGCCGCCAGCCAACGCACAGAACAACGCACAGCCGGACCAGAAGGCACCCAAGGCACCGCCGAAAACACTGGAACAAGTGGTAGTCACCGGCGCGGCCAACGTGGGCGGCATAAAGAAGATCGATGCCAGCTACTCGATCACCGCCGCCACCGCGGAGCAGATCAAGGAAGCCAACCCGAAGAGCACCGCGGATCTGCTGAAGATCTCGCCCGGCCTGTGGCCCGAATCCACTGGCGGCCAGACTGGCGCCAACATCGAGATCGCCGGCTTCCCCGGTGGCGGCGACGCGCCCTACTTCACCACCCAGCTGATGGGCTCGCCGCTCTACGGCATGCCGACGCTGTCGTTCTTCGAGCAGACGTCCATGTTCCGACTCGACGACACCATCGAGCGCGTGGAAATTCTGCAGGGCGGTCCGTCGGTGGTATTCGGCGACGGTCAGGTCGGCGCCACCGCCAATTTCATGTTGAAGCAGGGCACCGCCAAGCCATCCGGCAGCATCGGCCTTACTTACGGCAATGAAGGTCTGTGGCGCGGCGACGGCTTCCTCGGCTTCAAGGTCGCCGACAACTGGTTCGGTAGCGTCGGTGGTTTCTGGCGCAAGTCGGACGGCGTGCGCAGCCCGCAGTTCAGCGCGGACAAGGGCGGCCAGTTCACCGCCACGCTGTCGCACACCATGGATAACGGCTCGTTGATGCTGTACGCGCGCGTGCTCAACGACCGCAACCAGTTCATCACGCCGATCCCGCTGATTCAGCACGGCAGTGACCAGTTCTCGGCCTATCCCGGCTTCGATCCGCTCACCGACACGTACTACAGCAAGTACATCCAGCACGTGAACCTGCCCGGCTATCCCGGCGGCGGCACTAGCGCCAACCTGGCCAACGGCCGCGGCGCGAAGATGAACTTCTTCGGCGGCAACTTCGACTACGACCTGAGCGGCGGCTGGAGCATCTCTGACAAGTTCCTGCTCAACCAGGGCGACATGGATACGAACGCGCTGTTCTCTGGTTCGAATCCGGACACGCTCAACAACATGCTCTATAACACCTCGACCGACCTTGGCGGGCTGGGCCTGCCAGCCCAGGGCATACCGGTCGGGTCGGCCACGGCGACCTACGTCAATGGTGGCGGCGTCGTTGATCCGAACCAGAGTGTGATCCATCAGGGCTGGTGGTACATCCACAAGCACCTGAAGAACATGAACAACGACTTCCGCCTCAGCAAGGAAATATTCGAAGGCAATACGCTGACCGCAGGCGTGTATCTCGCGCACTACACCATGAACGACAAGTGGGCGCTGGGTAATCAGATGCTGATGACCAATACGCCCAATGCGCGGCCGATCCAGGTCGTCGGCAACGGCAAGGCCGTTACTGACTACCAGGGCTTCCTTGACTACGGCGCGTACAACATCGCGCAGAACGGCAAATCGACCAACAAGGCGTTCTACCTGTCCGACTCCTGGCGCGTCGGCCCCTGGCTGTTCGACGCCTCCGCGCGCGTCGAGAACCAGGATTCGACGTTGAACGTGTGCAACCTCCACAACGTCGACCTGGATGGCAATCCGAACACGCTGTACGACAACAAGACGCCGGTATGCGACGGCACCTTCGCCACCACCAAGTACGACAAGACCCATACCTCGTGGACCGTCGGCGCGAACTACGAGCTCGCTGACAACATGAGCGTGTACGGCCGCGTCAACAAGGGCGTGCATTTCGGCGACTTCGACAACGCGCTGCGCGGCAATACCACCGGCAACACGCCGCCGCTGCAGAAGGTGCAGAACTTCGAGGCGGGCTTCAAATACCAGTCGCAGCTGGTCTACGCCGACATCACCATCTACCACCGCCAGTTCAGCGGCCTGCCGTACCAGCCCACCAATGCCGCCGGCGCCCCCAATGGAAGCCAGCTGCTGTACGGCTCGGACTCCAAGGGCATCAACCTGAGCGGCGCGGTGATGCCGATCGACAACCTGAAAGTGCAGGTGGTCGCCAACTATCTCGACGGCCACTACTCGCATTACTCAGCCTGCATCCCTTACGTCAACCAGGTGGTCGGCAACGGCTGTGCCTTCATCAACGGCAAGCAGCTGCAGCGCCAGCCGAAGTTCCGCTACATGCTGATGCCGAGCTACCGCTTCCTGTTCCCATGGGGCGACATCACGGCCTTTGTCACCTACACCCACGTCGGTCCGCATACCCAGGACCAGTCGGCCTTGCAGCAGCTGGGCTCGTATAACACCTGGGATTTCGGCATCGTGGCGAATGTGGAACAGAACTGGGAACTGCGCCTGCAGGGCACCAATATCACCAACGAACTGGGCCTGACCGAGAGCAACTCGCGCATCTTCGGTTCCGCGGCCGGTTCGAGTGGCGTGATCCTGGCCCGCCCGCTGGAGGGACGTGAAGTCAATTTCCAGGTGAAGTACAAGTTCTAAGCAATCGCTCGACGCTCCCTCCCCTGCGTGCAGCAGGGGAGGACTGGGGTGGGGTGAAGCCCTCAAGTGTGCAGCGCTATCCCAAGGGCTTACCCCCTCCCAACCTCCCCCTGCGAGCAGGGGGAGGAGCTATAGATGGCTCCGATGGATTGATTTCAGGTTCGCCGTTCGCGGCGGATGGCCCGGATCGCGGTACTCCCCTCACGATCCGGGCCATGTTTTTGACCACCATGCTCGACCGACCGCAGAGACACCCATGACCCGTTTCCGCATGATCGCCGCGCTGTCCCTCATCTACATCGTGTTCGCGATCCTGCTCAACAGCGTGGGCACGGTGATCCTGCAGTCGATCCACACCTTCGGCATCGACAAGCCGCAGGCGAGCCTGCTGGAGTTCTTCAAGGATCTGCCGATCGCGATCACCTCGTTCCTGGTCGCCTCGTTCCTGCCGCTGATCGGCTATCGGCGCGCGATGATGATCGCACTCGCCATCGTCGGCTGCGCCTGTGCACTGATGCCGCTCTACCCCAATTTCCATACCACTGAGCTGCTGTTTACCTGCGTCGGCATTGCCTTCGCCCTGACCAAGGTCTCGGTGTATTCCTCGATCGGCCTGCTCACAACAAACAAGACCGAGCACAGCCGGCTGACCAACACCATCGAGGGCCTCTTCATGTTCGGCGTGCTGATCAGCGGCTGGCTGTTCAGCGCCTTCATCGATCATGCCGAGCCGGCCAATCCGATATGGTTCCGCGTGTACTGGGTCCTCGCCGTACTATGCGTGCTGGTCTTCGTGCTGCTCTCCACCACCCGGCTCGACGAGTCCGCCGCGCACAGCGCGCGCACCGACTCGCTGGGCGGCTCGGTGGCCGCGATGATGCGGCTGCTGATGCGCCCGCTGGTCTACGTGTTCCTGATCTCGGCCTTCCTCTATGTGCTGATCGAACAGAGCTTCGGCACCTGGCTGCCGACCTTCAACAACGAGATCCTCAAGCTGCCGAATGCGATGAGCATCCAGGTCGCCAGCATCCTGGCCGGCACCACCGCCATCGGCCGCATCGCTGCCGGCCAGGTGCTGCGCCGCATGCACTGGCACACGCTGCTGAATATCTGCGTGATCGGCATGGGTCTGCTGGTGGTCATCGCGCTGCCGTTGGCGCAGCACACCGTGGCCCGCCCCGACGTGGGCTGGCTCAATGCGCCACTGGCCGCCTATCTGTTGCCGCTGATCGGCTTGCTGATGGCGCCGATCTATCCGGTGATCAACTCCGTCGCACTCAGCTCGTTGCCCAAGCCGATGCATGCGGCGATGACCGGACTAATTGTGATCTTCTCCGCGCTGGGCGGCACGCTGGGATCGCGCATCACCGCCGTGGTGTTTTCCAGCTTCGGCGGCATTCACGCCTTCTATTTTTCGCTGGTGCCGATGACCCTGGTGCTGATCGCGCTGTTCTTCTTCAAGCGCGAAGCCGACCGCGCCAACGCGGTGGCGCCAGCCACCGTCGACCTGGCCGCGGAGTAAACCGCGCGCCGTCATAGCGCTACCTACAAACCAGTTCGGGCAAACAAGGAACTACTGATGGGAGATGTGATGAAACGTCGTAGCCTGGGCCTTGCCGGCCTGCTCTTACTCACGGCCGCTTTTGCCGCACCGGCATCCAGCCAGACCGATCCGAGCTTCGTGCTCACCGGGACTGCGGCGAATTTCGACAGCTACTTCCCCAGCTATCTCGCCAACGGCTATTTCTCCACCATGACCTCGCCGCGCGGCACCGAGCCCAACATGGGCTACATGGTCGCATTCATGGATTACGCCAAGGACGACATCGCGCGCCCCGCCGCCATCCCCGGCTGGAGCGAGATCGACTACAACCAGGGCGGCGGCTGGCTCAACTCCACGCGCCTCGCCAAGGAAATCTTCACCGACTACGCACAGACCCTGGACATGCACGACGGCACGCTCAGCACGCGCTACCGCTTCGCATACGCCAATAAGTCCACCGACGTGAAAGTCAGCACCTTCGTCAGCCAGGATGCGCAGCACCTGGCCGCCACGCGACTCTCAATCACGCCCCAGTTTGATGGCAGCGTGCAGATCACCTTTCCGATCCGCCTGTGGTCGGAGTATCAGCCGCGCTTCCCCATCGCCAAGATGACCGGCGACGAGATGATCGCTGCCGTGATCGCCAGCGGACAGAGCCTGGACAACAAACCCGTGCCCACGCCGGACCGCGCCGCCGTGTGGTATCGCGGCATGACGCATGTGCTCTCCAGCGACGGCGACGCCAAGGACCTCACGCTATGGCTGGACGGCCGCGCCGAACAGGGCCTGAGCATGGCCGAGGCCGCAGCGATCAGCCTGCCCAAGGATCTGGTCATCGAAAGCGCCAAGCTGGAAAAAGGCCCGGACCGTCTTTCGCTCAACATCACCGCGAAGGTGCAGAAGGGCCACACCTACGACTTCACCAAGTACGTCGCACTGACCCGCCAGAACTGGGGCGGCGACGCCAAGGACGCCGTGGCGATGGCCAGAACTGCGCGCCAGACCGGCTTCGACAAGCTGCTCGCCGCACATCAGACGGCATGGCATGCACTGTGGAAGTCGGACATCGTCATTGAAGGCGATGCCAAGGTGCAGCAGGCGGTTCACTCCGACCTGTATTACCTGCTCTCCAACTCCACCAGCGGTACCGCCTGGCCGATGGGCGCCTGTGCGCTGACGCCAGGCTACGCCGGCCATGCGTTCTGGGACAGCGACTCGTGGGTATTCCCTGCCCTGCTCCTGCTGCATCCCGAGCGCGCCAAGCCGATCGTGATGTTCCGCGCCCGCACCATGCAGCCCGCACGCGAACGCGCGAAGCAGTACGGCGTGAAGGGCACCATGTATCCGTGGGAGGCCGATCCTGAGACCGGCGTGGATTACACGCCGCACTTCGCCTACGGCGTGTTCCGCGAAATTCACGTCAACGCCGATATCGCCATTGCGCAGTGGCAGTACTACCTCGCCACCGGCGACGACGCGTGGCTGAAGCAGTACGGCTGGCCGGTCATCCGCGAGATCGCCGAGTTCTGGAGCAGTCGCGTCACCTACGACAAGGCGCACGACCGCTACGAGATCCATCACGTCACCTCGCCCGACGAGGCCTACGACGACGTGCCGAACGACTCCTTCACCAATGCTGCCGCGCGCAAGGCGCTGACCATTGCCATAGAGGCGGCCAAGAAAGTCGGCGCCACGCCAGAACCGCAGTGGGCCGATATCGTCGCCAAGATGTACATCCCGTTCGACGAGAAGGAACAGCGCCACCTCGACTTCGATGCCTCGGTGCCACACGACAAGATCACCTGGATGGGCTCCTCGCTGGTGTGGCTGATGTACCCCAATCTGGACCTGCCGATGTCGCCGCAGGTACGCCGCAACAACTTCGACTTCCAGTTGCACGAACTGAAGGTGCATGGCGACGACCCGAACGAAATGATGATGGTGATGCTCGCTGTCGGTGCCGCCCAGCTGGGCGATGGCAAGAGCGCCGGCGAATGGATCCATCGCAACCTGATCGGCTTCCTCAAACCGCCGTTCAATGTCCGCACCGAGACCGTCGCCAACAACGCCGGCTACATCCTCGCCACCTCGGCCGGTTTCGTGCAGAGCTTCGTGTACGGCCTCAGCGGCCTGCGCGTCGACGACAAGGGTCTTACCGAGGCCTATGCACCCACGCTACCGCCGGAGTGGAAATCGCTCACGCTCAAGAACATCCATTTCCGCGGTAAGCGTTATGACATCCGCATCGACCATGCTGCCGACGGCAAAGCCAAGCTAGTCCGCAAGGAGTTATAGCCATGAACCAGCGACGCGCTTCATCCCCGAACACCGGCCTGCGGTTCGCCGCACTGCTACTCACCTGCTCCCTCGCCGCTACAGCGGTGGCGAAGGACGCACCGGACCCGGCGAAGACGCGTAGCTACATCGACCGGACCTGGACCACGCTCACGCGCTCGATGGATGACTGCGCCGCACTGGGCGATCCCAAGATCAAGGCGAAACCGGTGTTGTATCTACCGGCCCAGCTACCTGCCCCCGCAGCGATGGTGGAAGTCGCCAAACGCTGCAAAGTCGACATGCGCCCGCTGCCGCACCCGATCCGGCAGCTGGGCGATATCGATGCCACGCAACTGCCCGCACAGGGCCTGCTCTATCTGCCGCATCCGTATGTAGTACCCGGCGGCTTCTTCAACGAGATGTATGGCTGGGACAGTTACTTCATCGTGCTCGGCCTCAATGCCGACCATCGCACCGAGCTGGCGCGCAACATGACCGACAACGCGCTGTTCGAGGTCGAGCACTACGGCGGCGTGCTCAACGCCAACCGCACCTATTACCTCAGCCGCTCACAGCCGCCATTCCTCTCCGCGATGATGGCGGTCGTGCTGTCCGATCCCAAAAGCTTCCGCAGCGACGACGAAAAGCGCGATTGGCTAGCCAAGGCCTACCCGCTCGCGGTGCGCAACCACGACATCTGGATCCGCCCGGAACACCGCGCCGGCGACACCGGTCTCGCGCGCTACTACGACTTGGGCAACGGCCCCGTGCTGGAAGCGCAGGACAGCTCTTTCTACCTCGGCGTGATCAAGTGGCTGCTCGCGCACCCGTCCGACGATCCCGGTTATCTGGTCAAAGGCAGCGAACATCCCGACGACGCCGAAGCGGCACGCCTGAAGAAAGAAAGCTGCGACGTGCGCGCCTCCAAAGTCTGCGCCGGCGCGTGGATGGACGGCCGCCGCCTGAGCGTCGACTACTTCCACGGCGACCGCGCCATGCGCGAATCCGGCTTCGACACCAACTTCCACTTCGGCCCCTTCGGCGGCTCCACCCACCACTACGCCGCCGTCGACTTGAACAGCCTGCTCTACCGCTACGAACGCGATCTGCACGACTTCGCCCTGCAACTCGGCAAAGTCGACGACGCCGAACGCTGGGCCAAAGCCGCCGAAGCGCGCAAGCAAGCGATGGACAAATACCTGTGGCGTCCCGAGCTGGGCATGTATCGCGACTACGACTTCATCGCCGGCAAGCCCTCCGCCGCGCCGTATCTAACCACCTACTACCCGCTATGGGCCGGCGCTGCCTCCAAAGAACAAGCCGCCGCCGTGCGCGACAAACTCGCCGTCTTCGAACGCATGGGCGGACTCGCCATGGACAACCAGCCCAGCGGCGCCCAGTGGAACGACCCCTTCGGCTGGGCCCCCACCAACTGGCTCACCATCTCGGGCCTCGACGCCTACGGCTTCCACGACGACGCCCGCCGCCTCGCCGCCAAATTCAACGCCACCCTCGACCGCAGCTACGCCACCGACGGCACCATCCGCGAGAAATACAACATGGCCAAAGGCAACGCCGACGTGCGCGTGACCTCGGGCTACACCGAGAACGTGGTGGGCTTTGGGTGGAGCAATGGCGTGTATTTGAAGTTGCAGGAAATTCTGCAGAAAGCGAAGCCTGCGGAGAAAGCCGAGGTGACAGAACACGCGAAATGACGCTGCCCTGAGAGGGAGAGAGCAAGAGCAGAAATGACGTGGCCTTGTCGCAAGGGCTTACCCCTCCCCACCCTCCCCTGTCCCACGGGACTAGCTTCGCGTCGCAAGCAGGGGAGGGAGCACAAGCAAATAGCGATGCGTCAGCGAGCCCGCGACGAGTCCTCAGTGAAGCGTGAGGAAAACCATTCCGACGCCTGACACTGGAAAAGGCGCAGCTACAAAGCACACCGCCTGCTTTCAGGCCATTTCTCTTTGGTTACTTTCTCTTTGGGCCAGCAAAGAGAAAGTGACTCGGACCGCGGCAGCGGTTCGAAAGCCCGCGGCAGGCGAGCCCGGTCGCGACAACACGACAATCTAAGCGCACCACTCTGGATTCCGGCCTTCGCCGGAATGACGAAGTAGGAGGGCCTATCGCAAGCCCTCAGCATTCACGAGGAACCACCATGTGCCACCTTCCTATCGTCGCCTCAGCAACCCTGCTAATAGCCACCGCATTGGCCCCCGCAGCCTCCGCCCAGGAGTCCATCCCGACCCCAAACCCCACCGCAAATGTGACCACCGTCACACCAGCAAACATTCCCTACTCCGCCTTCGCCTCCCAAGAAGCCCGCACCTTCTTCCCCAAAATGCTGGCCACGGGCAGCAAAGCCCCACCCATCACCGCCCCCATCGAACAAAACCGCGCCTTCTACGACAAGATCAACAGCGACCGCGCCGAACGCATGCGCAAGCTCTACCCCGTGCGCATCCACACCGAGCGCATCGCGGGTGTCGGCACGGATGTAGTGGAGCCAGAACAAGGCATCGCCGCCAGCAACCGCACACGCGTGCTGATCAATCTGCATGGCGGCGGCTTTCTGTGGGGCGCGCACAGTGGTGCTCTCGTCGAAGCGATTCCGGTCGCCAGCCTGGGCCGCATCAAGGTGATCAGCGTGGATTACCGGCAAGGCCCGGAACACGTATTTCCCGCCGCCAGTGAAGACGTGGAAGCGGTCTATCGCGAACTGCTCAAGCAGTACAAACCGGCCAATATCGGCATCTACGGCTGCTCCGCCGGTGGCGTACTCACTGGCGAAGTAGTGGCGCGCCTGATCAGCCGCAAACTACCCGTGCCCGGCGCCATCGGCATGTTCTGCGGCGCCGTGGTCAATATGGATGGCGACTCTGCGTACGTAGGTCCGCTGCTCAACGGCGCTCCTGTGCCCACCGCACCGCTGAAGCTGGAATCCCTGCCCTACTTCAAAGGTGCGAGCCCCACCGACCCATTGGTGATGCCCGGCGTGTCGCCCGCGCTGCTGGCGAAATTCCCGCCGACGTTGTTGATCAGCGGCACGCGCGATTTCGCCATGAGCAGCGTGATCCGCAGCCAGACGCTGCTCAACCAGGCCGGCGTGGAGACCGACCTGCACCTGTGGGATGGCATGTGGCACTCCTTCTTCTCCGACCCGGAACTGCCGGAATCCAGGGACGCCTACGCCGTGATGGTGAAGTTCTTCGATCGCCATTTGGGGCACTAAGGCGAATGAGGCTGATTCCGCAGGGAATCAGCCTTTGCCCCTGGGGGAAGCGGCGGGTATCCTCCTAGCCCAAATCCCTGCCCAGCTTGAAGACATGAGCCAACAGACCGTTCTGGTCATCGACGACGAACGCGATATTCGCGAACTGCTCACCATCACCCTCGGTCGCATGGACCTGCAGGTGGATGCGGTAGGCACCGTGACCGACGCGCGGCGTGCGCTGGAAGATCGCAGCTACGACCTCTGCTTCACCGACATGCGCCTGCCCGACGGCAACGGGCACGAAGTGATCGAACTGATCGCCACCAAATATCCCGATATGCCGGTGGCGATGATCACCGCTTACGGCAACGTCGACGCCGCCGTGAGTGCGCTCAAGGCCGGCGCTTTCGATTTCGTCTCCAAGCCGGTCGACATCCAGATGCTGCGTCAGCTGGTGCGTACCGCACTGAAGCTGGCCGAAGAAAAGCGCAGCGACGCCGCCACCGCCAAGACCGGCGGCTCCGGCGATCGCCTGATCGGCGACTCGCCCGCCATGCAGCAAGTGCGCTCCACCATCACCAAGCTCGCGCGCAACCAGGCACCGGTATACATCGCCGGCGAATCCGGCGTCGGCAAGGAACTCGTCGCCCGCCTCATTCACGAACAAGGTCCGCGCGCCAGCGGCCCGTTCGTGCCGGTGAACTGCGGCGCGATTCCGTCGGAGTTGATGGAAAGCGAATTCTTCGGCCACCGCAAAGGCAGCTTCACCGGCGCGGTCAGCGACAAGGAAGGCCTGTTCCAGGCGGCCAACGGCGGCACCCTGTTCCTCGACGAAGTCGCCGAACTGCCGCTGCACATGCAGGTAAAACTGCTGCGCGCCATCCAGGAAAAGGCTGTACGCCCCATCGGCGCGCGCGAAGAAATCCCGGTGGACGTGCGCATCCTCTCCGCCACCCACAAAAACCTCGCGGCGCTCGTCGAACAAGGCCAGTTCCGCCAGGACCTGTTCTACCGCATCAACGTCATCGAACTGCGCGTCCCGCCCCTGCGCGAACGCCGCGGCGACGTCCCGCTGCTCTCCAACTTCATCCTGCGCCAACTCGCCGTCAAAAGCGGCGGCGCCCCCGGCCGCCTGCTACCCAACGCCCAGCAGGCACTCGAGTCCTACGACTTCCCCGGCAACGTCCGCGAACTCGAAAACGTCCTCGAACGCGCCATGGCCATGTGCGACGGCGACCAGATCGACACCATCGACCTGATGCTGCCCCAGCGCACACCGCGTGCCGAACAACCGGCGACCCATGCTGCAGCACCAACACACACCGCACCACCGCCCGCGCATGCACCCGCCCCCACCGCTGACGGCGGCCTCGACGACTACATCAGCAACATCGAGCGCACCGCGATCATCAAGGCGCTGGAAGAGTCGAGATACAACAAGACGGCCGCTGCGAAGAAGCTTGGTATTACGTTTCGAGCGCTGCGGTACAAGTTGAAGAAGCTGGGTATCGACTGAAGCAAACGAATCCAGCAACAAAAAAACGCACGTGAAAGCGTGCGTTTTTTTATGCGCTTGAAGCCGGGCATCGGCAATAGAAGCGTTATCTCGAGCACCCACCCCTCACCCCAACCCTCTCCCCAGAGGGGAGAGGGAGCTGTTGCGCTTCGATGAGGGATAGATGATCAGACCTCGAAGAAAACCATCCCGACGCCTGACACTGGAAAAGGCACAGCTACCAAGCACACCGCCTGCTCTTCAGGCCATTTCTCTTTGGTTACTTTCTCTTTGGGCCAGCAAAGAGAAAGTGACTCGGACCGCGGCAGCGGTTCGAAAGCCCGCGGCAGGCGAGCCCGGGCACGCAGATGCTAAAACCGAGCGATAACGCCACTGGATTCCAGCCTACGCCGGAATGACGAAATAGGGGGATGACTCAAGCACCGAACCCTCATCCGGCCCTAAGACCCACCTTCTCCCGAAGGGAAAAGGAAAACATCGAGAGAGACACGCTAGTTGATGCGCACCCCATCCCCCTCACTAGCCTCCAACGCCTCCCTGACCACCCTCAACAACCTCACCGTAGCCACCGGCTTATCCACCAAATACAAATGCTCCACCACCGGCATCTCATCCAGATCCGGCGGCGCATCCGGCCGCGCCAACAACAACACCGCGCGCCGGTAGCCGTGATCGATCAACGCCGCCAGCGTGCGCACACCGGTGAACAGATTCATGTCCGCATCCATCACCACCAGATCCGGCACACCATGCGCCTCGATCCATTGCAGCGCCGCGGTACCGCTCTGGCTGGCATGCGCCTGATAGCCCCAGGCATCGAGAGTGTCGACCAGCAGCGACAGCTGCGCCGCTTCCTCCACCACCACCAGCACACGCTCGGCTTCGCCTTGCAGGCCGCTGTCGTCTGCGCTGTCCGTACCTTCATCAAGCTCAGTCAGCGGGATGTAGAGATGGAAGCACGTGCCCGATCCGGGCGAGCTCTCGACGCGCATCACACCGCCGTGGCTGGCGATGATGCGCTGACAGGAGACCAAGCCCAGGCCGGTGCCGCTTTCTTTGGTGGTGAAGAACGGTTCGTACAATCTGGCGAGCACTTCGCTGTCCATGCCTTCGCCGGTGTCGATCACACTCAGGCGCAGGTAGCGGCACTCTTCGCGGTTTTCGTCTTCGCGGAAGAAATCGGCGGGCAGCCAGGCCTGCGCGGTTTCGACCGTCAACCGGCCACCGGCGGGCATGGCCTGGATCGCGTTGAGGCAGAGGTTGAGCAGGCACTGCTGCAGCTCGGTGTGGTTGCCGGAGAAGCTTAGCTCCGGATCGTCCACCACTACGTCCAGACTGACCGTCCTCGGCACACTGCCTTGCAATAGCAGTTTGAGCGCGTCGAGCAGACCGCCGAGCCGCACCTGTTCGGCACGCCGCGCGCCGCGCGCAAAGGACAGCATGGACTGCACCATATCCAGGCCGCGCTTGCCGCAATCGCGCACCAGCTTGCCCAGGCGCGCGAGGCGCGGATCGTCCTGGTAGTCCTGCAGGCTTTCACCCGCGAGCAGCAGCGGCTGTAACAGGTTGCGCAAGTCGTGGCTGAGTCCGCCGGCCAGCATCGCCAGGCTTTCGAAACGTTGCGCGCGGACCAGCTCCGCCTCGGCATGCCGCTGCGCACGCTGCGCCTCGGCTTCGCGCAGGGCGCGCCGCACCGCGCTGGCGAGACGCGCGGGGTTTTGTTTGAGGATGTAGTCGGTGGCGCCGTTGCGCAGCGCGGCGATGGCCGCTTCCTCACCGAGCGTGGCCGAGACATAGATGAAGGGAAGATCGCGGTCGCGATCGCGCAGCAGTTCCAGCGCGCGCTCACCGGAGAACACCGGCATGCTGAGATCGGACAAGACGATGTGCGGCCTGAACTGCTCCAGCGCCTGCAGATAACTCACCTCATCGTCGACCAGGCGCACTTCGAAGTCGATCGCATCGGCCTCCAGCTCGGACAACACCAGCTCGGCATCGGGCAGGCTGTCTTCGATCTGCAGTACCCGTATCTTGGGCTGGCTCTGATTCAACTTGTCCGGCATACGAAAACCTATCCCCTACCCACTCAATCGGCCGCTCAATCGGCGTCGGGCCCCTGGTTCAACACAGCCCAGAAGCGGCCCAGCGTGCGCACCGCCTCGAAGAACTGGTCTACGTCGACCGGTTTGATCACGTACGCATTCACGCCCAGATCCCAACTATGCGCCAGGTCGCGCTCTTCGCGCGACGACGACAGGATCACCACCGGCACGCGCCGGAAGCGCTCGTCGGCGCGCATATGCGTGAGCACTTCGAGTCCATCCATGCGCGGCATCTTGATGTCGAGCAGCACCACCGCCGGATCCAGTGGCTCGCGATCGGCCCAGGTGCCGCGACAATAGAGATAGTCGAGGCAGTCCACGCCGTCTTCGACATGGACCACTTCGTTGACCAGGTTGGCTTCGCGCAGGGCCTCCATCGACATCTCGGCGTCAGCCTGACTGTCTTCCACCAGGAGGATGGGACGTATGTGGCGCTGGTTCATTGCCGCTCCTGCGCGAAAGCGTCCGCCAGATCGGAGGCGGGCAGGGTGAAGTGGAAACGCGCCCCTTTCTCCGGCTGCGCTTCCGCCCACACTTTGCCGCCATGCCGCGAGACGATGCGCCGCACATTGGCCAGACCGATGCCGTTGCCGGGAAACTCCGAAGCGCGGTGCAGGCGTTGGAAGACGCCGAACAGTTTGCCGGCGTACTGCATGTCGAAACCGGCGCCGTTGTCGTTAACCACAAACTCGTAGTCGCCGTTGCCGCTGCGGTGCATGTCCACGCTGATGCGCGCCACATCGCACTTGCCGGTGTACTTCACCGCATTGCCCAGCAAGTTCTGCCACACCGTGCGCAACATGTTCTCGTCGCCGATCACGATGGGCAGCGGCGCGATGGCCCAGTGGATACGCCGCCCGGGCGCATCCGACTCGGCCAGCACGCGGGCCTCTTCGGCCAGCGATTGCATGTCCACCGGCTGCAGGCGCAGCGCGCCGCGGCCTAGGCGCGAGAACACCAGCAGATCCTCGATCAGCAGCGCCATACGGCGCGCCGCGTCGCTGATCACCTCGATGTAATGGTGGCTCTTCTCGTCCGCCTGCTCGCCTAGATGCTGGCTGAGCTTGCTGGTGAAGCCGGCGATATGCCGCAGCGGTGCGCGCAAGTCGTGCGACACCGAATAGCTGAAGGCCTCCAGCTCGCGGTTCACGTCGGAAACCTGCGCCACCTTGCCTTCCAGCTGGCGGTTGAGTTCCTTCACCTGCTGCTCGACCAGTGCGCGCGCGGTGACGTCGCTCACTGTCAGCAGCAGCACCGGCTCACCGCCCTCGCCCTGCTGCAGGCGCCGCGCATTGATCACCACATGGCGGTCGACACCATCGACGGTGCGCTGGATCAGTTCGTAGTCCCACAGCTCGCGATCGAGCAGGAGCACGTCGTTGAGTCGCTGCAGCAACGCGCTGTCGCGCCAGGCGCCTTCGCCGATCTCGGTCAACGACAGCGATTGCGGATGGTTCGACGGCAATCCGTAGAGTTCACCGAAGGCCGCGTTGACCAGCAGGGTGCTGAGCCTGGCATCCAGCAGCGCGATCGGTTCGCGCACCGCCTGCACGATCAGCTGCGAGCGCTGCACTGCCTGCCCTTCGCGTTCTTCCGCGCGCAGGCGGCGGCTGATCTGCCGCTCTGACACGATCACCACGATAGCCAGCAACAGGATTTGCGCCGCCGCGGTAATCGCCAGCGCGAGACCGCTGTTGAAGGTGGCCTGCTGCGCCTCCTGACGGCGCGCCAGCAAGGTGGCGTCCTCGCTGCGCACGATGCCGTCGATCAGGTCGTCCATGTTGAACAAGGTGCCGGAGTCGTGCAGTGCATCGTTGGCGCCGTGCAGGTCGCCACGCTGGAAGCGCAGCATCGACTGGTCCATCAGTGCGAGGCGCCCGCTCACGGTGCTGCCCAGCGCACCGATGCGCGACTGCTGATCCTCACTGTCGCGGGTCATGTCGCGAAGCTGCGCGAGCAGTTCGGGAATCTCTTTGCCGGCGCGGTCGGCGCGCAGCTTCACCTGGGGGTTCTTGTCGCCGTCGAGCAGGCGATACATGGCTGCCTCGCCATCGCGCGTGACGTAGGCGATGCGATAGGTGAGCGACTTTACTTCGGAGGAATGGGTGACGCGCGCGTTCGCCTCGAGCGCATCGCGCGAGCCGCTGCGCGTCACGATGTAGGGCAATGCCACGATCACCAGTACCGCGGCGAGCAGGCCTCCCAGACGCCAGCGCAGGGCGACCTGGTCCCTCATGCGGGGGCGCGGGACCGGCATGTGCTTCCATGAGGGGTGCGGCATGCGGGGGATGGTTGCAGAATCGTCTTGGGACTGCCAGTTAGCCTTTTGTATTTCCTCTCTCTTTTGGGGAAAGGGGTGGGTGTTTGCGATGGCCTCTCATTCTCGTCACCCCGGCGTAGGCCGGGGTCCAGTGGCGTTGTCGCTCGGGTTGGCGTCTGCGTGCCCGGGCTCGCCTGCCGCGGGCTTTCGAACCGCTGCCGCGGTCCGGGTCACTTTCTCTTTGCTGGCCCAAAGAGAAAGTAACCAAAGAGAAATGGCCTGAAGATCTAGCGGCGGGCTTCGTAGCTACGCCCTTTCCAGTGTCAGGCGTCGAGATGGGTTCTCCTTGGCCCGATCGTCCAGCACTCACCACTGTGCAGAGCTTTGCTCCCTCCCCTGCTTGCAGGGGAGGGTCGGGGTGGGGTAACGCTCTTGCGACTACGCCTCCACGCTTGCAATCAGGGCTTGTATGCACTCATCGCTGAAGGACGTGCGGCGGCGCTCTGTCCCCAGCTACGGTTGGGCTCCGCCTGCATGGTGAAGTGGAGTTCGCCACCGGCGAGTATCTCGCCGTGGTGAAGGTACACGCGGTCGAGCGGTTTGCCGTTGAGGGTGACGGTGCCGATATAGGGGTGGGCGTCATCGAGGGGGGCGGCGGTGATGGTGAAGGTTTTGCCGTCTGCGAGATGCAGTGCGGCGCGTGAGAGGAAGGGGCGGCCGATGGCGTATTCATCGCTGGCGGGTGCCACCGGGTAGAAGCCGAGCGCGGTGAAGATGTACCAGGCGGACATCTGGCCGAGGTCGTCATTGCCGGCGAGGCCATCGGGGCGCGGGACGTATTGGCTGTCCATGATTTGCTTCAGGCGCTTCTGCGTTTGCCACGGCGCGCCGGCGTAGTCGTAGAGGTAGGCCAGGTGATGGCTGGGTTCGTTGCCGTGGGCGTACCAGCCGATCAGGCCGGTGATGTCTTCGACGTTGGCGAAGTGGGAGGGATCGACCTTGGCCTCGAACACGCTGTCGAGTTTCTTTACGAAGACATCGTCGCCCCCCATCGCCGTGATCAGCCCGGCGACGTCCTGCGGTACGTACCAGGAGTATTGCCAGGCGTTGCCTTCGGTGTAGTCGCTGCCGTAGCCCGCGGTGTCGGGGTTGAACGGTTCGCGGAAGGCGCCGTCGGTTTTGCGCGCGCGCATGAAACCGGTCTTCGGGTCGTAGGCGTTGCGCCAGTTGCCGGCGCGCTTGTCGAAGGTGGCGGCGATGTCGTCGCGCCCCATCGCCTTCGCCATGCGTGCGATGGACCAGTCATCGTAGGCATATTCGAGGGTCTTGGAGGCGCCTTCAGGTTCTTTGTCGATCGGCACGTAGCCGAGCTTCATGTATTCGCCCAGGCCGCCGTACGGTGCGTAGGTGGCGCTGGCGACCATCGCCTTCATCGCGGCATCGGCGTCGAAGCCGCGGATGCCTTTGACGTAGGCGTCGGCGATCACTGGCACGGCGTGGTAGCCGATCATGCACCACGTCTCCAGGCCCTGATAGGCCCATACCGGCAGGATGCCAAACGGACTCGCTTCGCGCGCGGCGATCAGCGAACGCACAAAGTCCACGCTGCGGTGCGGCTGCAACAGCACCATCAAGGGCTGCTGCGCGCGATACACATCCCACAGCGACCAGGTGGAATGGAACTCGAAACCTTCGGCGCGATGCACGGCGTTATCCGGCCCGCGATAGTCGCCATTGACGTCCATGCTGAGCGTGGGTGACAGCATCGCGTGGTACAGCGAGGTGTAGAAGCTGGTGCGCTGATCCTTCGGCGCGTCGATGTCGATCACCGCCAGCACCTTGTCCCAGGCGCTGCGCGCCTCGGCGCGGCGTGCGTCGAAATCCCAGCCCTTGCCTTCGCTGTCGAGATTGGCGATGGCGTTGGCTTCGCTCACCGATGAGATCGACACCTTCACGCCCAGCGGCTGCTTCAGCGCGCCGAAGTCGAACACGCCGACCAAGGCGCGGCCCTGCTCCGCATCCTTGTCCTCGGGCTGATAGCCGGGGCCTTTGAAGCCCTTATACGGCACGTCAGTTTCGCGGTTGAACAGATGCCGCGACTGCAACGGCTGCGAGAAACGCATGGCGAAGCACAGCTCGCGCCCCGGCGCCCAGCCGCGCGTCTGGCGGCAGCCGGTGACGGTGCCGTCTTCCTGCACGCGCAAGTTCGACCACAGCACTTTGCCCTGGTAGTCGTAGATGCTCGGGCGCAAGTCGAGCAGCAGATGCGCCGGCTTGCCTACCGGGAAGGTGTAGCGATGCCAGCCGACGCGGCGGCCGGCGGTGAGCTCGGCGCGTACGCCATAGTCGCTCAGGGTGACGGCGTAGTAGCCGGCTTCTACTTTTTCGCTGTCGTGGCTGAAGCGCGAGCGATAGCCGCTGCCCGGTTTGGCCACGTCGCCCTGCTCGAGCCGCACCTCGCCGGCGATCGGCATCACCAGCACGTCGCCCAGGTCCGAATGGCCGGAGCCGGAGAAATGCGTGTGCGAGAAGCCCAGCAGGCTGCTGTCGTTGTATTGGTAACCGGCCGCCCATTTATAGGCGTGCTTGAAGTCCGGCATGGCGGTGTCAGGGGACAGCTGGATCATGCCAAACGGCACCGTCGCGCCTGGAAAGGTATGCCCATCGCCACCGGTACCAATGCGCGGATCGACCTCGGCCGCATGTCCGGCGGGCGTAGCAGCATGGCCGGTCATCGACACTGCGGCGGCCAGCAAAGCTGGCAGGCAGGCCCGGGAAAGGAACTTCGCCATCGTTTTCTCCCCTATGTCCCCAAACGGGTTTGGATCGTTCCAAAGAATGGAAGCTACCATTGGGGGCCAGCCGGCCGCATGTTGCGGTGCGAGATCACTATCGGCGGCGGATCGACTACTTTTGGATCGTTCTAACCAACCTAAAGCCGGCCATGGACAGCACTGCCTCGATCCGCCGCAAGATCACCCTGAATGACATCGCCGCCGGTTGCGGCGTTTCGCGCGCCACCGTGTCCCTGGTGTTGCGCGGCAGCCCTCTGGTGAACAAACACACCCGTGCCCGGGTGGAAGATGAGCTGCGCCGCCAAGGTTACGTCTATAACCGTGCCGCCGCCAATCTGCGCCGCCGCACGTCGTCCAGCATCGCCCTGGTGCTGAACGAGCTGGCCAACCCGTTCTTCGCCGAATTCGCGTCCGGCGTGGACGAGACCCTGGGCGAAGCCGGCTTCGTCACCCTGCTCGGCAACACCGGCGAATCGGTGGAGCGCGAGCAGGCCGTGCTCAGCTCGCTGATCGAACACGGCCCGGGCGGCATCATCCTGTCGCCCGCCGAAGGCAGCGATGCTAAGCAGGTGCTCGCCGCGGTCGGCGCGCAGACGCCGGTGCTGCTGTTCAACCGCGAACTTGGCGGCAGCCTGCCCGAATACGCGCACTGGGATCGCCTGATGCTGGACAACCAGCATGGCGCGCGCCTCGCCACCCAACACCTGATTGCGCAGGGCCACCAGCGCATCGCCTTCTACGGCGGTCACCGCGATTCCAGCTCGTGCCGCCAGCGCTACGCCGGCTACGTGGATGCGATGAACGCAGCCCACCTGCCGATCGCGGCGCACTGGCGCGTGGAAACCGCACCTACCCGCATGGATGCCGTGCGCGCCTGCGGCGAGCTGTTCACCGCAACGCCCGCACCCACTGCGGCGGTCTGCTACAACGACGCCGTTGCGCTGGGCCTGATGCTTGGCCTCAACCAGCGCGGCATGCATCCCGGCCGCGACTTCGCCATTACCGGTTTCGACGACGTGGCCGAAGCCGCTTTCAGCACACCGCCGCTGACCACGCTTGCCACCGATCCACGCGCCCGCGGCCGCCAGGCCGCGCAACTATTGCTGGCCCGACTGCGCAAACCGCAAGCCGATGCCACCACCACGGTCGCTCCAGTGACCCTGGTGGTGCGCGAAAGCAGCGCCGCACCGCGCTAATCCTGACCCCGAACGAGGACTACGCCATGGCTTTTGCCTCACCGCCCCCTTCTTCCCCATCCAATGTCGCGGGAGTGGGCAACGAGCGCTATACCGACTACCCGGTAGCGATGGGCGTACTCACCACGATCTTTTTCATGTGGGGCTTTCTCACCTGCCTCAACGACATTCTGATTCCGCACCTGAAGGCGATCTTCGAGCTCAACTACGCGCAGGCGATGCTGGTGCAGTTCACTTTCTTCGGCGCGTATTTCCTGATGTCGCTACCGGCGGGACGTGTGGTGGCGCATCTCGGTTACAAGAAGGGCATCGTCACCGGTCTGGCGATCGCCGGCGTCGGTGCGGTGGGCTTCTGGCCGGCGGCGGGCATGCACTCCTACCCGGCGTTCCTTGGCGCGCTGTTCGTGCTGGCCACTGGCATCACCGTGCTGCAGGTGGCGGCCAATCCCTATGTCGCGCTGCTCGGTCCCGAGAAGACCAGCTCCAGCCGCCTCACGCTGGCGCAGGCGCTGAATTCGTTCGGCACCTTCCTCGCGCCGAAGCTCGGCGGCCTGCTGATTCTGTCCGCCGTGATCAAGACCGGCGACCAGGTCGCGCAGCTGCCCGCCGCCGAACAAATCGCCTATCGCGCGCACGAGGCACAGGTCGTACAAGGGCCTTATATCGGCCTGGCCATTGTGCTGTTCCTGCTCGCGGTTTTCGTCTGGCTGTTCCGCCTGCCGACGCTCAGGGAAAACACCGAGCAGGCCGACACCGGCCATCACACCCTGCTCGACGCGCTGCGCCATCCACACGTGCTGTTCGGCGTACTGGGCATTTTCTTTTACGTCGGTGGCGAGGTTTCCATCGGCAGCTTCCTGGTCAACTACCTGTCCTCGCCGGACATCGGCAACATGACCGAACAAGCTGCGGCGAATTACGTGGCGTATTACTGGGGTGGCGCCATGGTCGGCCGCTTCATCGGCTCGGCACTCCTGGCCAAGCTGCAGCCGCGCAAGCTGCTGGCGATCTTCGCGGTTATCAACATGCTGCTGGTACTCACCACCATGCTGACCAAGGGCCAGCTTGCCGTGTACAGCGTAGTGTCGATCGGCCTGTTCAACTCGATCATGTTCCCGACCATCTTCTCGCTCGGCATCGAGCGCATGGGGCCGCTCACCGGCAAGGCGTCCAGCCTGCTGATCATGGCGATCGTCGGCGGCGCGATCGTGCCGTATGTGCAGGGTCTGTTCGCCGATCGCATCGGCGTGCAGCACGCGTTCTTCCTGCCACTGCTCTGCTACGCCTACATCGTGTTCTACGGTCTGCGCGGTTCGCGGATCAAAAGCGACACCCCTGTTGCCGCTTCTTACTGAGACCTAGGGACCCTAAATGTCACGCAACATCCTGTGCTTCGGAGAAGCACTGATCGACTTTCACAGCGAAGGCCGCGACACTCAGGGCTTCCCGCGTAGTTTCGTTCCCTTCGCCGGCGGTGCGCCGGCCAATGTCGCGGTCGCGGTGGCCCGCCTCGGCGGGCCGGCAGCCTTCGCCGGCATGCTCGGGCAGGACATGTTCGGTGACTTTCTGCTGGACAGCTTGCAGCGCGCGGGCGTAGACACCTCCGCGGTCGCGCGCACCGATGAAGCCAACACGGCGCTGGCCTTCGTCGCACTCGATAGCCATGGCGAACGCAGCTTCAGCTTCTATCGCCCGCCTTCGGCCGACCTGCTGTTCCGCCCTGCCCACTTTCGCGAAGAAAGCTTCCGCGATGCCGCGGTATTCCACGTCTGCTCCAACAGCATGACTGAGATGCCGTTGGCCGAAGCGACCCGCGAAGGCATGCGCCGCGCGCACGCGGGCGGCGCGTTGGTCAGCTTCGATCTCAACCTGCGCCCCGCACTGTGGCCAAGCGATGTCGACCCGCGTCCGCTATTGTGGCCCGCACTGCATCTCGCCGACGTGGTGAAGCTCAGCGCGGAAGAATTCGCGTGGCTCGCCGTTGATGGCGAAGAAGCCACGTTGGAACGCTTGTGGAGCGGCCGTGCGCGCCTGCTCGTCGTCACTGACGCCGGTAAACCGCTGCGCTGGTTCCATCCCGATGCGGAAGGCGAAATGCCGGTCTACGCCGTGCCCACGGTGGACAGCACCGCCGCCGGCGACGCTTTCGTCGGCGGCCTACTGCATGGCCTCGCCACCATCGAACCCGGCGCCGATCAGCTCGACCACCTCGTTACCGAACTGCCGCGCCTGCACGCGATGCTGCGCTTCGCCGCTGCCTGTGGCGCCCTCACTGTGACCCGCCTGGGTTCGTTCACGGCCATGCCGGACGAAGCCGAGGTACTTGCCTTCATGGACCAACACGCATGAACGTCCCTGCCCGCCCCGACTTCCGCAGCGAAGCGTTTCTGCGCGAACACATCGCGCAGACCATGGCCTTCTACCATCCGCACGCGATCGATCCCACCGGCGGCTTTTTCCACTACTACAAGGACGACGGCACGATCTACGACCGCAGCCATCGCCATCTGGTGAGCAGCACGCGCTTCGTTTTCAACTACGCGATGGCGTGGCGCGAGTTCGAGAAACCTGAATATCTCGAAGCCGTGCGTCACGGCCTGCGCTATCTGCGCGACGTGCATCGCAACGCTGAAACCGGCGGCTACGCCTGGACCATCCGCGACGGCAAGCCGGAAGATCGCACCAACCATGCCTACGGTGTCGCCTTCGTCTTGCTCGCTTACTCCACCGCACTCAAGGCCGGCATCACCGAAGCCGCCACATGGATGGACGAAACCTGGAGCCTGCTGGAGCACCGCTACTGGGATGCCGCCGCCGGCCTCTACCGCGATGAAGCCGACGAACACTGGAACTTCAGCAGCTACCGCGGCCAGAACGCCAACATGCACATGTGCGAAGCGATGCTGGCCGCCTACCAGGCCAGCGACGATCCGCGCTATCTCGACCGCGCACTGATGCTGGCCGATCACATCACGCGCCGCCAAGCCACGAAGGGTGACGGGCTGGTGTGGGAGCACTACGACGCACAGTGGAATATCGACTGGGATTACCACCGCGACGATCCCAAACACCTGTTCCGCCCGTGGGGCTTCCAGCCCGGCCACCAGACCGAGTGGGCCAAGCTGCTGCTGATCATGGAGCCGCTGCTCCTGGAGCGCGGGCGCGAAGAGAACTGGCTGGTACCCACCGCCAAGCACCTCTTCGACGCCGCGCTTGCGCATGCATGGGACAGCGAACACGGCGGCATCTGCTACGGCTTCGCGCCCGACGGCAATGTCTGCGATGACGACAAGTACTTCTGGGTGCAGGCGGAGTCGCTGGCTGCTGCCGCACTACTGCATGCGCGCACCGGCCTGGCCGTCTACGACGAGTGGTACGAGAAGCTATGGGGTTATGCGTGGCAGCACTTCATCGACCACCGCTATGGGGCGTGGTACCGCATCCTCACCCGCGACAACCGCAAGTACGACGATGAAAAAAGTCCGGCGGGCAAAACCGACTATCACACCATGGGCGCGTGCTATGAGGTGATGGAGTTGATTCGCGCGGGCGGAGTGCCCTAAAAAAACCTGTCGGGAGAACGCCAGGCGCAAGCTCAACCGCAGCCGGCTATTCGTCCATCTGGCCTTTCTCACCCTGCTGCTTGGAAGATTTCAAACAGGCTCCAGCATGGACCAGGGCACATGACCATGATGTGCCCTGCGCGGCGCCATCCGATTCAGGGAAGTGCGGTTATGTCGAGTAACATGCGCGCCATCGTGGTGATGGGAGTATCCGGTTGCGGCAAAACCAGTGTCGCAATGGCTTTGTGCGAACGCATCGGCGCTCATCTGATAGAAGGCGATGCGTTCCACCCCGAACAGAACATCCACAAGATGAAAGCCGGTATCGCCCTGACCGACGCCGACCGCCAAGGCTGGCTTGAACAATTGGGTCAGGGGCTGGCGCAGGCAGTCGCTAGCAATCAGATCGCCGTGCTTACCTGTTCTGCGCTCAAGCGCCGTTATCGCGACGCATTGCGCGCCGCCGTACCGAATCTTGGCTTCGTGTTTCTTGAGCTGCCATTGGCAGCGGCAGCGGAACGCGTTGGCCAGCGCCCGAATCATTTCATGCCGGTCGCCCTGGTCGACAGCCAATTCCGCGACCTGGAGCCTCCGACCGGCGAACCTCATGTGCTGACCGTAAACGGCACCGACCCACTGCCCGTCATCATCGATCGGACGGTGGCCTGGTGGCAGGCTTCATCGCAGATCGCAGCTGTCGGCGACTAAAGAACACTCGATGGCCGCAAGCCACGAGTGGGAGCGCCTCCGGATTTGGCTGGCGCAGACCGAATTTCATAGGCTTTCTTGGCTCCGCTTGTTACGCCCTTCCTAGCTGCGTCTACGCCTCGCGGTACCTCAAGAACGCGCTGCTACAATCAGCGCGACGTGTCGCGCGATGCCACCGACGAACTGCCGCGCGATGCGGTTGATCGCTGTGATGCTGGCCTCCATCGGCGTAAAGCGCGACGCAATGATCGCAATCATCACCGCCATGAAGGCGTAGCGGCGTAAGGCAAATAAAAATGGCAGGGAGCGGACTCCCTGCCATCGTCATATTCTGCGTGAGGCTTCGGCTCAGAACGGAATATCGTCATCGTCGAAGCTGCTGCTCTCAACCGGCGGCGGAGTGGACTGACGCTGGTTGTTGCCGTAGTCGTTGCCGCCGCGCTGGTTGCCGTAATCGCCACCGCTGCGCTGCTGGCCGCCACTGCTGCCCTGGCGCTGACCGCCGCCCTGCGCGCGCTGATAGCCACTGCCACCACCGCCACCCGAACCGCCGCCTTCGCCACCGCCGAGCATCTGCATTTCATTGCCGATGATGTCGGTGGTGTAGCGCTCGACGCCATCCTTGTCGGTGTACTTGCTGGTGCGCAGCGAGCCTTCGATGTAGACCTGACGGCCCTTCTTCAGATATTCGCCGGCGATTTCGCCGAGCTTGCCGAACAGCACCACGCGATGCCACTCGGTGCGGTCCTGCTTTTCGCCGGTCTGCTTGTCGGTCCACTGCTCGGAGGTGGCGATGCGCAGGTTGGTGATCGCGGTGCCGCTGCCGGTGTAGCGGGTTTCCGGGTCTGCGCCGAGGTTGCCGACGATAATGACTTTGTTGATGCCGCGTGCCATGAATGTGTTTCCCGTGGTTGCCGGCCGTACGTGAGGGGTAATTACGGCTGGGGTTGTTGGTGGCTGGCTATCATACCGGCCGACCCTCCCAAACGCAGGGGGCTCTCAGGCCGCGTTTTGCGTGGGCAGGTTGCCGCCCAGAGTGTCGGTGTCTACCGGGGCCAGGCGGTGAATGGTGTAGCCCGCGGCTTCCCACGCATCCAGCCCACCAAGCAATGGCCGCACGCGGCGGTAGCCCTGCTCCATCAGGCGCTTGGCGGCCATCGCGGCCGAGGCTTCGTTGGGGCAGTTGCAGTAGATGATCAGCTCGGCCTCGAGCGGCACACCCTGCAAGGTGAGGTCGATGCTGCCGAGATCGGACAGCAGTGCGCCGGGGATGATGCGTGTATCCACCATGCGTGCCGCCTGCGAGCGCACATCCACCAGCACTGGGAGCGGCTCTTTCTCGATCGCCTGGGCCAGCTCGTCCACGGTAATCCGCGCCATGCGCAGCGATACCAGCAAGCGGCGGCGCTGCCACCATTTGGCCAGGATGTAGAGCGCCAGCAGGCTGCCGACCAGTTCAAGCGCAATGGTGCCGGCGTTGCCGAGGGCGGCGAGCACCTTGTCGATTTCCGGCGCCAGCACGTAGCCAAGACCCACAGCCACGCCCAACCACAGCAGCGAGCCGAGGCCATCCAGCCACAGGAAGGCCGCCGGACGCAGGCCCAGCGCGCCCACCAGCGGAGGCGCCACGGTGGACAGCCCGGGCACGAACTTCGCCACCAGCAGCACTTGCCCGCGCCAGCGCTGGAAATGCAGCTCGGATTGCTTGACGCAGGAATCGGGCGACAGCGAGACGCGGCAGATGGTGCGCATGACGCCGGAGCCGAAGCGGCGGCCCGCCCAATACCAAGCCAGGTCGCTGATCAGGCAGGCCAGCAGGGCCACCCCAAGCACGCCGACCAGCGGCAACTGGCCGTTCGCGGCGAGCGCGCCGGCCACCACCAACGTGGGCACGGCCGGCACCGGCGCGCCGGCCTGCTCCACCAGCACATTAAGGAAGACCAGGATCAGCCCGTATTGGGCCAGCAGAGCAATGATTTCATGAGCCATCGGAACGTAACCCCGGCATCCGGCGCCGCACCGTCTAGGAGGCTCATGATTGGGTCGGACCCGGGGGTTTGCAAACGCTTTTTATGAAGTTGCTTCGGCCGTCACATGGGCCGTGACGTGCGTCACCGCCATGCGCCGGGCGCCCGCCAGAACCAGTGGCAGCCACACCAGGGTCAGCGCCGCCGCGCACACAAAAACGCCGCCCGTGCCCAGCTTGCCCAGCGCGATACCGCCGATGGCGCCTCCGATGAAGGCACCCATGAACTGGCTGGTGGAATAGGCGCCCATCGCCGCGCCGCGCAGGGCGGCCGGCGCCAGCCGGGAGACCAAGCTGGGCAAAGCGGCTTCGAGCAGATTGAAGGCGGAAAAGAACACGGCCGCCATCGCGCCCAACACGGCGATGTGTTCGCCGGAGAATGCAAAGCCGAGCAGCGACAGGCCGATGGCGACCACGCAGATCGCCACGATGCGCAGGCTTTGCGCCACCTCGCGCATGCGATGCATGCAGGCGCCCATCACGAAAGCCGCGATGGTCATCACCGGCAGATACAACTCCCAGTGGCGGTTCACCGGCAGGTGCAGTTTGTCCGCCAACAGCAGCGGCAGCCCGACGAAGCTGGCGGTAAGCAAGGCATGCAGGAAAAACACCGAGCCGTTCAACACCAGCATGCGGCCGTCGCGCAGCATCGCCAACACGTGGCCGAACGAGGCCGCGGCCGGAGCCTTGCGCCTGGCTGGCGTGGGTACGATCAGCCACAGCAACAACAGCGAAGCCAGGGCCAGGATCGAGGTAGCGCCGAACAGTCCGGACAGACCGTGCCACGCCTCCAGCGGCGGCCCCAGGATCAGGGCCAGCAAAAAGGCCACGCCAATAGAGATGCCGATGATGCCCATCACCTTGCCGCGGTTTTCCTCCGCGGTGAGGTCCGCCGCCAGCGCGGTGCCGGCACCGGCTACTGCGCCCATGCCCTGTAGCGCGCGGCCGATGACGATGCCGGCCAGCGAGTGCGACAGCGCGGCAACCAGCCCGCCGAACGCGAATACCAGCAAGCCGAGGGTGATCGCCGGCTTGCGGCCGATGCGGTCGGACAGTAGCCCCAGCGGGATCTGCAGCAGCACCTGGCCCAGGCCGTAGACGCCCAGCGCCAGCCCGATCATCAGCGGGGTCGCGTCCGGCATCTGCTGCGCATACAGCGAAAACACCGGCATGATCAGGAACAGCCCAAACAGGCGCAGGCTGATCACACAGGCCAGGGTCAGCGCGCTGCGCAGTTCGAGGCGGGAGAGTTTGCTCACCGGGGAATCACTTGTGGGAAGGAAGCGGCCAGACGCGCCGCTGCGGTGCGCGGCACGCTTTCGATTATACGGATCGCCCATGCTCCGGCCCTGCGGCCACGCGTCGCGGCCGGCGCCGAAAGCGCCGGTGCGGGAAAACGACATCGCGCTGCCCCTATAATCGGTCGCTACGAAGCCGCGACACCCCCATGACCACGATGCCTGCCGCCGCCATCCGCCCCACCGACTTCAACGCCGTGCGCGCACTGGCTGCTGCCGACATGCAGCGGGTGGACGGCCTGATCCGCCAGCGCCTCTCCTCCGACGTGGTGCTGATCAACCAGATCGCCGACCACATCATCGCCAGCGGCGGCAAACGCCTGCGCCCGATGCTGCATGTGCTGGCTGCGGGCGCGGCGGGTTATCAGGGCGAGCAACACATCAAACTGGCGGCGGTGATCGAGTTCATCCACACCTCCACCTTGCTGCACGACGACGTAGTGGACGAGTCAGATCTGCGCCGCGGCCGCAAGACCGCCAATGCGCTATGGGGCAACGCTGCCAGCGTGCTGGTGGGCGACTTCCTCTACTCCCGCTCGTTTCAGCTAATGGTGGAACTGGATGACATGCGCATCATGCGCATCCTCGCCGACACCACCAACACCATCGCCGAGGGCGAAGTGTTGCAGCTGCTGAATATCGGCAATGCCGATGTCAACGAAGCCGCTTATCTCGCCGTAATCGAACGCAAGACGGCAGTGCTGTTCGCCGCCGCCACCGAGCTGGGCGGCATCCTCGGTGGGTTGCCGCAGGATCAGGTCACCGCGCTGCGCCGCTACGGCATGGAACTGGGCTACGCCTTCCAGATTGCCGACGACCTGCTCGACTATGTGAGCGATGCCGATACTCTGGGCAAGAACATCGGTGATGACCTCGCCGAAGGCAAACCGACCCTGCCGCTGATCTACGCGCTGCAAAACGCTAGCGCCGAGCAGGCGCAGTCGCTGCGGCATGCGATTGAGCATGGCGGGCTGGATTCGCTGGATCGGATCATTGCGGCGATCCGTGATTCGGGTGCGCTGGAGCGTACGCACGAGCGAGCCGTGATGCATGCTGATGCTGCGCGCACTGCGTTGAAGGTACTGCCGCCGTCCGCCCACCGAGACGCCCTCGCGGCGCTGGCCGATTACTCGGTGGAACGCAAATTCTAGCTCCAGGCAGCCCACCTGCCGTCGACGACAAGGACGTACGATGCTCGGCAAATTGCTCTCCTTCGCCAAGGCACCCACGCGGAGTGGTCACGTCACCGCGCAGCTGAATGCCCGCGTGCAACCGATCCACCGCGGCGAGATATACGAGGATCCGCTGGATGCGTTCCTACGCGAACACAAACTAGGCGAAGTCGACGGCGGGGGCACCATGCTGACTGAGCATGGCGAGATCGACCATTGCGATGTTGAGATCAACCTGACGGACATCGGTGAAGACAAACTCGCACTACTTGCAAGCACCCTGAACAATCTGGGCGCTCCCAAAGGCTCGAAGCTGATGCTCGATGAAGGCAAGCGCGAGATACCGATTGGTCGCAACGAGGGCCTGGCGATCTATCTCAACGGCACTGACCTGCCCGACGAGGTCTATGCGAACTGCGATTCAAACGCGGTGTACAGCACCTTCGTCGAGCTCCTGGGCGAAGCCGGCGTCATCCAGAGCTGGTGGCAGGGGCCGACCGAGACAGCGCTGTATCTGTATGGCCCGTCGTTCGAGCAGATGCGTGGATTGGTTGCCGACTTCATGGCGAGCTATCCGCTTTGCCAGAAGGCTCGCCTGGCGCAGATCGCCTGAAGCGGTGGCCCCGGCCGTCCACAGGACGACTGGGGCCACACTCGTCACGGGGTACCGCTGAAGGCTCCGTGCAACCAGTCATTCATCAACCGATAGCTACGCTTGGCTGCACGCTCGTCATAAGCGCAGCCTTCCTTATGCTGGTCGGTTTCGGTGAAGCAATGCACCGCGTTGCCTAGCACGACGAATTCCCAGTCGGCCTTGCTGCCGCGCATCTCGTCCATGAACTTGTCAGCATCGGGCATGGTGCCTTTGTCGTCGGCGCCGTTCATCACCAGCACGCGCGCTTTGATCTGCTTGGCCAGTTCGGGATTATCGGTTTGCAGAGCACCGTGGAAGGACACTACGGCCGCGACGTCGGCGCCGCTGCGGGCGAGATCCAATACAGCAGAGCCCCCGAAGCAGAAGCCGATGGCCGCGAGCTTGCTGACGTCGATCGGTGCAGTCTTGGTCTGCGCCTTGAGTTGATCCAGCGCGAGGCTGATGCGTTTGCGCATGAGGGCACGGTCGGCGTAGAGCGGCTTGACCGCGGCCATGGCCTGATCGTCGCTGGCCGGGCGGATTTTTTCGCCGTACATGTCGGTGACCAGGATGACGTAGTCCTTGCCGGCGATGCCTTCAGCCTTGGTCAGCGCGGTGTCGCTGACGCCGTACCAGTTGGGCACCATCACCAGACCGGGACGCTTCGCGGTCACCGCGTCGTCGTAGACCAGCACGCTATGGAAGCGCGTGCCGTCCAGGGTCCATTCCACCGGTTTATGCACCATCTTCGCCTGCGCGGTGAAGGCGGCGCCGGAGAGCAACAGCAGGCAAGCAAGTTGTGCGATACGCATGATCCACCCCTTACGTTGTTGTGACTGAAATGGTTCTGGTGTGCCCGGCTCAGAGTCCGGCGGCGTGCTCCGCCAGACGGCGCTTGATGGGTGACAGGCGATTGAGCAGGCGCACGCCGAGGCCGCGCGCGGCGACCAGCGGCGCGGACTGCCAGCTGTAAATGCGTGCCAGCGTGTCGAAGCTCATCGCATCGAGCGTGTCCGCACTGCGGCGACGACGCGCGTAGCGGCGCAAGACATGTTCGGCGGCGATATCGCGCCCGGCATCGCGCGCGGCGACCAAGGTGTCGCGCAGCTCGGTAACGTCGCGCAAGCCGAGATTCACGCCCTGCCCGGCCAGCGGATGCACCGCATGCGCGGCATCGCCGAGCAGCACAAAGCGTTCGGCTTGATAGCTTTCGGCCAATTTCAAGCGCAACGGAAAAGCCGCGCGTGGCGTGGTGGCAGTGATGCGGCCGAGACGGAAATCGCTGGCGACACCCAGCTCAGCGAGGAAGGCTTGATCGTCGAGCGCGAGCACGCGTCTCGCCTCCTCGTCCGGCAGCGACCACACGATGGAACTGCGGCCATCAGCGAGCGGCAACAACGCCAGCGGACCGGTGGCGATGAAGCGTTGCCAGGCGGTGCCTTCGTGGGCGCGCTCGGTAGTGACATGCGCCACCACGGCGCGCTGCTCGTAATCGCGGCCGCGCGTCTCGATGCCGGCCAGCTTGCGCAGCGGGGAGCCGGCGCCGTCCGCGGCCACCAGCAGCTTCGCGGCAAGCAGATCGCCATCGGCCAGTTCGAGCTGGATGCGATCTTCCTGCGCTTCGAAACCGCGCACATCGGCCGGGCAAAGCCGGCGCACACCGGCGGCCTCGAGTGCCTGCCACAAGCGCCACTGCACCAGATTGTTCTCGACGATGTAGCCGAGCAGCTCGCGTCCTTCGTCGGCCGCATCGAAATGGATGGCTGCGCCGTTCTCGGCATCCCACACATGCATATGGGCATAAGGGCCGGCGCGGGAATCGCGGATGGACGTCCAGACGCCAAGATCATCGAGCAAGGCGATGGAAGATGGGGCCAGACCGACGACGCGCAGATCGACTTCGTCAGTGACGGACCAGGGTGACGGCTCTCGCGCTTCCAGCAGTGTGGTGGCGAAACCGGCCTTGGCCAGCGCGAGCGCGGCGGCGGCGCCAACCATGCCACCGCCGACGACGGCGACATCGAGCGCAGGGCCGCGCCGGTTGCGAACCGTGGACGGCGTGCTCATGGCAAACGCTCCAATACGGCGCGCGGCGGGTCGCCGCGGAAGCCCATGCCGCGCTTCGCCAGCAGGCGTTGCAGCGGCGGCACGCGATCGCAGGCAAGCAGGGCGAGCGAGCGCAGCGGCCCCAATAACGGCTGCGGCAGGCAAGCCAATTGGACGAGGCCGTGGCTCATCGTCATGGTGCCTTCGCGATCCGGCGCGCGACGCGCGGCGTAGCGTTCGAGCAAGTCGGCTGCGCCGGGGTCTTCCGCACTGGCCACCAGCTCGGCCAGGGTCAGTGCATCGCGCAGGCCGAGGTTGAAACCCTGGGCGCCGATCGGGTGCACGGTCTGTGCGGCATTGCCGACCAGCACGGCACGCGGGCCGATCAGGCGCTGCGCGGCGACGCGCTTGATCGCATAGGGATGGCGCTTGCCTGGACGACCAAGACGGCCGAGACGCCAACCGAAGCGCTGCTGTGCCCAGGCGATGAATTGTTCGTCGTCCATCGCAGCGACGGCGTCGCCCTCTTCCGTCGGTACCGTCACGACCAGACCACAGCGACGCTCCGCCAGCGGAAGCATGGCGACGGGGCCGTTGTCGGCGAATCGCTCGTAGGCACGGTGGGCATGATCGCGTTCGGGGGTCACGGTGCAGACGAACAAGGTCCGATGGTAATCGTGGGTCTCGGCTTCGATGCCCAGTTGTTCGCGCACATACGAAGCCGTGCCGTCTGCACCGACCAGCAGTGAGGCATCGACGGCCTGCGTGCCTTCGGCGGTGCGGATCTGTGCGCGCCAGCCATCGGCGAGCGGCTCCAGCGCTTCCAGCTTGGCTGGGGCCAGACGCTTCAAATGCCGGCACTCGTCGAGGCGGCGCAGTAGCGCCGCGCCCAACTCGCGAGCTGGCAGGGTCCAGCCGAGCGCATCGACACCTTCGCGGGCGGCATCCATACGGGCGCTGCCGAAATCGCCGGCGCGGCTGACATGGATGTGCCGGATCGGCGTGGCCAGTGCGGCGGCATGGCGCCAGATGCCGATGGCATCGAGACCGTTCACCGTGGCGCGGGCCAGGGCCAGGTTGCGTTCGTCGTAACTCGGCTGGGCATCGACGCGCGGTGCAGCCGCTTCGACCATCACGGCCTCAATGCCTGCAGCGTCGAGCGCGATGGCGAGGCTGGCGCCGACCAGGCCGCCGCCAACGATGAGAACCGGCTGCCGGGCGGGTACTCCAGCGGAGGTGGGTGGGGTAGTCATGGGGCCGCATGATACGCGCTGTGGGCGCCCGCCCTCATCAGGGTCGCGCCCAGTTGGGATAGACTTGCAATCTGCACTTTGCGCAACATATTTGGAGCAAGTCATGGCTACGACGCAAACCCAGCGCCTGGGCATTTTCCTGGCCCTCGCCCTGGTGATGGCCGCCACCCGCGTGCATCTCTCGCTGTTCCATCACGACGTGTGGGACGCCTCCTGGGGCATCTTCTTCCTCGCGGGCTTCTGGCTGCGCGGCTCGGTGCGCTGGGCGTTCCCGCTGCTGATGGCCGAGGCGGTGCTGGTCGACTATCTGGTGATCAGCAACCAGGGCATCAATTTCTGGGATCACTACTGCGTGTCGGCGGCCTACTGGTTCCTGGTGCCGTCGTATTTCAGCCTGTGGATGGGCGGCAGCTGGATGGCTCGCCAGAAGGCCGGTCTGAACCTGCGCGGCCTGGGTCTCGCCGCCGTGGCGGTGCTGGCCAGCTTTGCCGCGTGCTACGTGATTTCCAACGGCAGCTTCTACTGGCTGAGCAGCAGCGTGCCGCAGCCGCGCAGCGTCGCCGCGTGGCTCTCGAACCTGGGTGACTGGTACCTGTTCTTCCTGCAGACGATGGCGCTGTATGTCGCGCTGGGTTTGGTGGTGCATGCACTGGTTGTGCAGCTGGGGCGCACGTTGAACGACGCCGACTCGTCCAAGTTGTCGCGCTGAGATAACGCGTGGGTAATCGTCTTTCGAAGATCTATACGCGCACCGGCGACGACGGCAGCACCGGCCTCGGCGACGGCTCGCGCGTCGCCAAGGATTCGCTGCGCGTTTCCGCCTACGGCACCGTCGACGAGCTCAACAGCACCATCGGTATGGTGCTCGCCGCCGATGGTGTGGGCGAAGCCGTGCGCGAAGTGCTGACCCAGGTGCAGCACGATCTGTTCGACCTGGGCGGCGAGCTGTGCATTCCCGGCATGGCGATGGTCGAGGACGCCGATATCGATCGGCTCGAGCAGGTGTTGGACGGCTTCAACGATCCGCTGCCGCCGCTGAAGGATTTCATCCTGCCGGGTGGTGGCATGGCCGCCTCCTGCTGCCACCTGGCACGCACGGTGTGCCGCCGCGCCGAGCGCGAGGTGATTGCGCTGGGCCGTGTGGAAGAAGTGCGGCCGCAGGCGCAACGCTATCTCAATCGCCTGTCTGATCTGCTGTTTGTGATCTCGCGCGTGCTGGCCCGTGCCAGCGGCCATGGCGAGGTCCTGTGGCAGCACGAACGCCGCCGCAAGCCGCAAGCCTGAGCGCCGCATGCTGCGGCTGTATACCCATCCCAGTTGTCTCGAACATGATCCGGGCCCGGGTCATGCCGAGTCGCCGGCGCGTCTGCGCGCGGTGTTGCAGGCGCTGGATCAGGACCGTTTTGCGGCGATAGATCGCGTCGAGGCACCGCGCGTTACCCGCGAACAATTGCTGCGCGTACACGACGCCGCTTATGTCGACCGCATCCTCGGCACCGTGCCCACTAGCGGCACGGTGAGGCTGGATGAGGACACTCTGATGTCTCCCGCTTCGGCCGAGGCTGCCCTGCGCGCCGCCGGTGCGGCAGTGGCTGCGGTGGATGCGGTGATGGGGCCGCGCGGCGGGCATGCTTTCTGCGCGGTTCGCCCGCCGGGGCATCACGCCACGCCGGACCAGGCGATGGGGTTCTGCCTGTTCAATAACATCGCGGTCGCGGCGGCGCATGCACTGGCCGAACATGGGCTCAAGCGCGTGGCCATCGCCGATTTCGATGTGCACCACGGCAACGGCACGCAGGACATCTTCGAACGCGAGCCGCGCGTGCTGTTCATTTCGAGCCATCAATCGCCGCTGTATCCCGAAACCGGGCGCGAGGACGAGCGGGGCGTGGGCAACGTGGTCAATGCCCCGATGTCGCCCGGCGATGGCTCGTACGAGTTCCGCGAGCTGTGGGAAGGCGCCCTGCTGCCTCGCCTGCATGCGTTCAAGCCGCAGCTGGTGCTGGTGTCTGCTGGTTTCGATGCCCATCGCAACGATCCGCTGGCCGACCTGCGGCTGGGCACCGAGGACTACGCCTGGGTCACCAGCCGCCTGGTCGACCTGGCCCATACCCATGCCGGCGGACGGCTGGTTTCCAGCCTGGAGGGCGGCTACGACCTGCAGGCCCTGGCCGCCAGCGCCAGCGCGCATGTCGGCGAGCTGATGCTTTGACCTGATTACTTCCCGGCCGGCACGAAATCCAGCGCCACCGAATTGATGCAGTAGCGCAGGCCGGTCGGCTTGGGGCCATCCGGAAACACGTGCCCGAGGTGGGAGCCGCATTCCGTGCACCGCACTTCCGTGCGGCTCATGCCATGGCTGTCGTCCGAATGCACGCTGACCGCGTCGCGGACCAGCGGCTGGAAGTAGCTTGGCCACCCGGAGCCGGAGTCGTACTTGGCTTCAGAGGCGAACAACTTGGCGTGGCAGGCCGCACAAACGTACGTTCCGGCGTCCTTGTGCCGGTACCACTTGCCGCTGAAAGGCGGCTCGGTGGCCGAGCAACGGCACACGGCGTACTGCTCCGGAGTGAGTTCGGCGCGCCACTCGGCGTCGGTCTTGCCCAGCTTGGGGTCGTTCATGCTGAATCCTCACGCTTAGGGAGAGAAGTCTTTACCTGCCCGGATATGGGGTCTTTCTGCTAGCTTAACGACCCTTCTGGACCAACAAGACTGCCATCGTGACGCCCAAGCCGACCTTGCGCCACCTGCCCCCGCGCCGCCTCCTGGCGGTAGCTGCAGCCCTCGCCCTGATCGGCGGCCAGGCCGAAGCCCAGTCGACCTCGCCCGAAGAGGACACCAAGCCCGCGGCCAATGCCACGCCAACCTGCCCGCTGGGTTCGTTCCGCTGCGCGCCGCGGCCAGACAATTTCACGATGTGCCGCCCCAACGCCATGCTCGAGTTCTACGACCCGACCATGAGCAAGGACAGCACGCTGCGCGACACCGCGAATACCGAGGTCTACGCCGAGCAGGTGGATAGCTCGGACCAGACGGTGTATCACCTGCAGGGCCGCGTGAAGCTGGAGCGCGCCGACCAGCGCATGCAGTCGGACACCGCCGACTACAACAGCGACACCACCGATTACGATGCGCGCGGCAACGTGCGCTACCAGGAAGCGGGCCAGCTGATGTCCGCCGATCACATGCGCGGCAACACCGATGCCAGCACCGGCATCGCTGACGATGTGCGTTATCAGATGCTGGAATCGCGCGGCAACGGCGTGGCCAGGCAAGGCCAGATGCTGGATGCCCAGCGCACGCACTACAAGCAGGTCACCTACTCCACCTGCGACGTCGGCCATCATTTGTGGGAAGTGCGCTCGAAGGATCTTCGCATCGACAAGGAGAGCGGCGTGGGTACGGCGCACGGCGCAACGATGCGCTTCGCCAACGTCCCGTTTCTGTATCTGCCTTACTTCACCTTCCCGGTGGACAACCGGCGCAAGAGCGGCTTCCTCTATCCGTCCTTCGGCACCTCCAGCCGTTCGGGCTTCTGGGTCAGTGCGCCGTACTACCTGAATCTGGCGCCGAACTACGACGCCACCCTCGATCCGCGCATCTATACCGAACGCGGCGCGATGCTGGCGGGCGAGTTCCGCTATCTGAACCTGATCCCGGGCTCCAGCGGCCAGTTGAACATCGAATATCTGCCCAACGACCAGGGCAAGAGCGATCCGGACAGTGTGGAGAACACCAAGGGCACCAATCGCTACCTGGTGAAGTTCATCGACAACTCGCACCTGTATGGGCCATGGTCGTTCAACACCAGCATTAACCGCGCGTCAGACCGCAACTATCTGCGCGATTTCGGCAATGACCTGTATACCGCAGCGATCGGCACACTGGCGTCCAGCGCCTATGTGAATGGCGGCGGCAAATGGTGGAATGCCTCGTTCGGCGCCGACATCTATCAGAACGTCGATCCGAACCTGCCCGACACGTCTGTGCAGTACAGACGCTGGCCGCGCGCCACGCTCAATCTGAATATCCCGCTGCAGAAGTGGCTGGAATTCGGTGCAAATACCGAAGCAGTGGCGTTCCGCAAAAGCGAAGTGGTGGAAGGCAACCGCCTCGACCTATATCCCTATCTGATGGCGGATTTCCGAGGCGCGTCGTGGTTCGTGCGGCCCAAGGTGGCTTATCGCTACACGGGCTATGAGCTCAGCAGCGGCTACGAGCGCTACGGCTATTACGGCTTCCTCAATCCGGCCAATCCGAATAGCCCGGGCGCACCTACTCCGTTCACACAGAGCTCGCCCAGCCGCTCGCTGCCGATCGTGAGCCTGGACAGCGGACTGATCTTCGACCGCAATACCTCGCTTTTCGGCAACAGCTACACGCAGACCCTGGAACCGCGTGTGTACTACCTGTACGTGCCGTACCGCAACCAGAGCAACCTGCCGCTGTTCGACACCAACCTGATGTCGTTCGATTACTGGCAGCTGTTCTCGCCGAACCAGTACTCCGGTGCGGACCGCCAGATGAACGCGAATAACCTGACGGCCGCCGTCACCACCCGCCTGCTCGACGACAACGGTGTGGAACGGGTTTCGGCCAGCGTTGGCCAGATCCGCTACTTCAGCCAGCAGCGGGTGCAGTTGCCCGGCAGCAACAACACAACCGCCGCACCGACCGACTGGTCCGGCTCGGACTACGTCGCCCAACTGAGCGTGCAGCTCAACGACCAGTGGCGTGTGAATTCGCAGTACCAGTGGAATCCCCACAGCCGCATGCTGGGTGGCTACGACATCACCGGCAAACCCTATTTCACCGGCCGCAGCACAGACCTGGCCGCGGTGGAGTTGCAGCGCCGCATTGGTACGGACGGCATCCTCAACTTCTCCTACCGCTACCGTCGCGGACTGTTGGAACAATACGACGCTTCCGTGGTCTACCCCATTTCCGACCGGTGGCGCATTTTGGGGCGCTGGACCTATTCGGTGCTGCAGAAGACCACCGTAGAGGCGCTGGCCGGCATTGAATACGACAGTTGCTGCGTGGCTGTACGCCTGGTCGGCCGCCATTACGTACGCAACTACAACTTCACCACCAACCGTGCCGATACCAACAACGCCATCATGTTCGAGCTGCAATTCAAGGGCCTGGGCGCGTTCAACGGCCAAACGGAAGGCTTCCTGCGCCGTGGTATCCTTGGCTATCAATAACTTTCCGGTCGCCAGAGGCGATTGAAGGCCCTCTCCGAATGAAGCAGCCTCTCGCGTTGTTCTTGCTCGCGGTCGCGACCGCGACCGCCCTTCCCGCCCATGCCCAGTTGCTGCCGCAGGCCGCCGCTTCAGGCAAGCAGCCGCTCGACCGCATCGTGGCGGTGGTGGACGATGGCGTGATCCTGCAGAGCGAGCTCAATGAAGCCGTACGCTCAGTGCAGCAGCAGTACGCCAGCCAGCCCGGCCAGTTGCCGCCGATGGACGTGCTGCAGCGTCAGGTGCTGGACCGCCTGGTACTGATGAAGCTGCAGGTGCAGCGCGCCAACGATCAGGGCATCCGCGTCTCCGATGCCGATATCGACCAGGCCGTGGCCGCCGTGGCGCAGCAGAACAAGATGTCGCCAGAGCAGCTGCGCGCCGCCGTGGAGCAGGAAGGTTCCAGCTTCGCCGCGTTCCGCCAGCAGCTGGCCGAGCAGCTGATTGCCCAGCGCTTGCATGAGAGTGTGGTGCGCGACTCGGTGAACGTGACCGACAGCGAGATCAACAATCTGCTGGCCAGCCCGACCTATAAGGCCGGCGAGATCCATCTGGCGCATATCCAGATCAGCCTGCCGTCCGGCGCGGGTGCTACCGATATCCAGGCAGCGCAGCGCAAGGCCGAAGAGGCCATCGCAGCCGCCAAGGGCGGCATGGATTTCCACGCCGCGGCGATCCGCTTCTCCGATGCGCAGGACGCACTGGAAGGCGGCGACCTCGGCTGGCGCCGCATGGACGAAGTGCCCCCGGCCTTCGCCGACGCCGTCTCCGGCATGAAGCCGGGCGATATCAGCCCTGCCCTGCGTGGTCCGACCGGCTTCCATATTCTCAAGCTGATCGAGCAGCGCGCGCCGAGCCGCCAGATGGTGCCGGAGTTCCACGCCCGCCAGATCCTGATCAAGCCGAGCGAGCTGATGACGCCGGAGCAGGCCCAGCAGAAGGCGCAGGAGCTGTACAGCCGCATCGTCAACAAGCACGAGGACTTCGCCAAACTGGCGAAGGACAACTCCAAGGACAACACCACCGCCAACCTCGGCGGCGATATGGGCTGGTTCCCACAGCAGGCCTGGGGTTCGATCATCGGCCAGCAGATCACCCAGCTGAAGGACGACCAGGTGTCGCAGCCGTTCCAGAGCGAAGCCGGCTGGCACATCCTGCAGCGCCTGGGTGAGCGCCAGAGCGACCTTACCGACCAGACAGCCAAGGACCAGGCACGCCAGATCATTGGCAACCGCAAGGCGGAACAGGCTTACGAAGACTACCTGCGCGAGATGCGCTCCGGCGCCTACGTCAACATCCTGGTGCCGGATCTGCGCGACCCCAACCCGCAGGGCAAGTCCTCCTGAGGGATGCCTTGAACGCAGGCGCGCTACCTCGGCTCGCCGTCACCGCTGGCGAGCCAGCGGGTATCGGCCCCGAACTGCTGATCCGATTGGCCGCCACTTCGCTGGCGGCCAATTTCGTTGCGATCACCGATCGTGCATTGCTGGAGCGCGCAGCAGAGCGCTGCGGAACCACTGTAGAACTGATCGATGATGATGGCGGCGCAATCACTGAACGCCGTCCTGGCACATTGCGCGTACAGCAGGTGCCGCTGGCCGCGCTGGAACAACCCGGTCGCCCGGATCCAGACAACGCGCGCCATGTGCTGACGACGTTGGCGGAAGCCGCGGACGGCTGCATGAGCGGGCGCTATCAAGCAGTAGTCACGGCACCGCTGCAGAAGTCCTCGATCAACGACAGCGGCATCCGCTTCAGCGGGCACACGGAATTCTTTGCTGAGCGCAGCCGTAGCGATGTAGTGATGATGCTGGCCAGTCCGGAACTGCGCGTCGCTCTAGCCACTACGCACTTGCCGCTTTCGGCGGTTCCTGCGGCGATCACCGCCGAAGCACTGATGCGCACGCTGCGCATCGTGCATGCCGAGCTGCGCGACAAGTTCGGTTACGCGGAGCCGCGTATCGCGGTGCTCGGGCTCAACCCGCATGCCGGCGAAGATGGCCACCTCGGGCGCGAGGAAATCGACGTGATGATTCCTGCGCTGGAAATACTTCGCGCTGGCGGTTTTCAGTTGATCGGCCCGCTGCCGGCTGACACGGCATTCGTCCCCGCCCAGCGCGAACGCTACGACGCCGTAGTCGCGATGTATCACGATCAGGCGTTGCCAGTGCTCAAGAGCGAAGCCTTCGATCGCACCGTCAACTTGACTCTTGGCCTGCCTTTTATCCGCACCTCTGTGGACCATGGGACGGCACTGGATCTGGCCGGCAGCGGCCGCGCCGATCCG
This sequence comes from Dyella sp. OK004, assembly GCF_900114495.1. GTDB lineage: Bacteria > Pseudomonadota > Gammaproteobacteria > Xanthomonadales > Rhodanobacteraceae > Dyella_D. The sequence goes on from NZ_FOZI01000001.1 coordinate 478,251, forward strand.
TCCAGCCTCATCGCAGCCGCACGCATGGCGCTAGAGCTGGTGGCCCGCCGCAATGCATCTGTGTCGCGGGCTTAAGCCCGCGGCCTTCTTTTCAGGAATTCCATGAACGCCCGCCCCAAAAAAAGCTTCGGCCAGCATTTCCTGCACGAGAAGCGCTATATCGAGCGCATCGTGAGTGCCGTGTCGCCCAAGCCGGATGACTTTGTGGTGGAAATCGGTCCAGGCGAAGGAGCGCTCACCCTTCCCCTGCTCGCCGCGGCGGGCAAGCTCACGGCCATCGAGCTGGACACCGACCTGATTCCCGACCTCATCGCGCGCGCCGCCAGCGTGGGTGAGCTGAGCATCATCCATTCGGATGTATTGAAAGTGGACTTCACAGCCCTCGCCCATCGACATGGCGTGGAGCGTCTGCGCATCGCCGGCAACCTGCCTTACTACATCTCCAGCCCAATCCTGTTTCATTGCGTGGAACACGCCGCGGCCATCCAGGACATGCATTTCATGCTGCAGAAAGAAGTGGTGGACCGCATGGCCGCCGAGCCAGGCAGCAAGGTGTATGGACGTCTGTCTGTCATGTTGCAGTTGGCCTGTCGTGTGGAGCCGCTGTTCACGGTGCCGCCGGGCGCGTTCCGTCCGCCGCCGAAGGTGGATTCGGCTGTGGTGCGCTTGATCCCGTTACTGCCGGAGCAGCGGCACGATGCCGATCCCGCGCGTGTTCACGCGGTGGTGAAGGCCGCCTTTGCGCAGCGTCGCAAGACCCTCGGCAATGCACTGCGCCAACTGATGGATAGCGATGCCATCAAGACTGCCGACGTCGATCCCAAGGCGCGGGCGGAGACGCTTGCTCCTGAAGATTTTGTACGGCTGGCCAAGGTGCTACCCAACAGCTGAGTCGAGGTTCAGCCGCCGGCGGGCAGGCTTGCCCCATTGCGCAACGGCAGGCTTTACAATCCCGCCATGACTGAGAAAGCCTCCTACACGATCGATGTGCAGGTCGAAACACGCTTCGTCCCCGACCAGTCCAAGCCCGGTGACAATCGCTACGTCTTCGCCTACACCATCACGCTGCGCAATGACGGCGATGTGCCGGCGCGCCTGATGTCACGGCACTGGGTAATCACCGACGCCAACGGCAAGGTGGAAGAAGTGCGTGGCGATGGCGTGGTCGGCGAGCAGCCGTGGATGCGCCCCGGCGACGACTACGAATACACCTCCGGCGCGGTGCTGGAAACGGCGGTGGGCACCATGCAGGGCAGCTACGACATGCTGGCCGACGACGGTACCCGCTTCGAGGCCACGATCCCGCCGTTCACCCTGTCTATTCCGCGTACCTTGCACTGATGGCTACGTACGCCATCGGCGATGTGCAGGGATGCCACCCCGAGCTGCAACGCCTGCTCGACAAGCTGCGCTTCGATCCGTCCACGGATCGTCTGTGGTTTTGCGGTGACCTGGTCAACCGCGGCGGCCAGTCGCTGGAAACCCTGCGCCTGATCCACAGCCTGCGCGAGCAGGTGGTGGTGACGCTGGGCAACCACGATCTGAGTCTGCTGGCCATTGCGCAGCGTCGCCCTGAAGCGCAGTCCAAGGTCAATCCGGAGTTGCGCGAAGTGCTGTTCGCCGACGACGCGCCGGTGCTGTTCGAATGGCTGCGTTCGCAGAAACTGCTGCATCATGACGAGCAGCTTGGCTGGACCATGGTACACGCTGGCATGGCACCGTCGTGGACGCTGCGCCAGGCTCAGCGTTCTGCGGTGGAAGTGGAACGTGAGCTATCTGGTCCGCGTCATGCGCGCATTCTCAAGAATCTGTTCGGCAACCGGCCGGCGGCGTGGTCGAGCCGACTGCAAGGTATTGAGCGCCTGCGCGCCTCGATCAATACGCTGACGCGCATGCGCTATTGCGACATCCACGGACGCATCGATTTCGAAAGCAAGGGCATACCTGGCACCCAGAAACCTGGCATGTATCCATGGTTTGAAGTGCCCGGCATGCGCCGGCGAGAGACACGTATTGTCTGCGGACATTGGTCGGCACTGGGCCGCTTCAGCGGCCTGGGCATCTACGCCATCGATACCGGCTGTGTATGGGGTGGTCAACTCACCGCGCTTCGCCTGGATAGCGAAGAGCCGCAGTACATCGCGGTGGATGCCGAGCCTTATCGGCAGCGCATACCGGGTGGCGGCGACTGACTTTCCCGCGGAAGAACGGAAAACAAAAAGGGCGGCCCTCAGGCCGCCCTTTTTTATCGCACTGCCGGCAACAATCAGCTCAGCTGACCGTGGCAATGCTTGTACTTCTTGCCTGAGCCGCAGGGACATGGATCGTTGCGGCCGACCTTGGGGCCATCCTGCGTCGCCGCAGGCGCGACGGCGAGGCTGCCTGCTGCGATGGCCTCCGGATCCGCATTGAGCGCACCGACCGGCGCACCACCGCCCGTGGCTTGCATCTGGCGCGACAGACGCTCGGCCATACGCTGCTGCTCCGCTTCCATCGCAGCGACTTCATCCTCGCTACGAATACGGATGCGCGCCAACATCTGCACGACTTCAGTCTTGATGCGCTCTAGCATGCTGGAGAACAGCTCGTACGACTCGCGCTTGAACTCCTGCTTGGGCTGCTTCTGCGCATAGCCGCGCAGGTAGATGCCCTGGCGCAAGTAATCCATGCTGGCCAGGTGCTCTTTCCAGGCGTTATCCACCACGCTGAGCATGATGTGCTTCTCGAGCTGGCGCATGGTATCGGCCCCGATCTGCTCTTCCTTCGACTTGAACAGGTGCTCGACAGCCTCGCGCACGTGATCGCGGATCATGCCCGCATCAATCTCGTGCTGCTGCTCCACCCAATGCTTCAGGTCGAGCGACAAACCAAACTCGCTCTCCAGCTCGCGATCGAGTCCGGCGATGTCCCACTGCTCGTCGATGCTGTCGGCCGGCACATGGCGCTGCACCACATCACTAACCACGTCGTCGCGAATATCGGTGATGGTGTCGGAGACATCATCCACTTCCAGCAATTCATCGCGCTGCCTGTAGATCACCTTGCGCTGATCGTTGGCGACGTCATCGAACTCGAGCAGGTGCTTACGGATGTCGAAGTTGTGCTGTTCGACCTTGCGCTGCGCCTTCTCGATCTGGCGGCTGACCATGCGGTCTTCCAGCGCCTCGTTTTCCTTCATGCCGAACATGCGCATCCAGCGGCCGACCCAGTCGCCGGCGAAGATACGCAGCAAGTTGTCTTCCAGCGACAGGTAGAAGCGCGACGAACCCGGATCGCCCTGGCGGCCGGAACGGCCACGCAGCTGGTTATCGATACGGCGGGATTCGTGGCGCTCGGTGCCGACGATATGCAGGCCACCAGCTTCCAGCACCTGCTCGTGCCGCTTCTTCCATTCGGTCTTCGCGCGCGCCTTGTCGGCGTCGCTGGCATCTTCCGGCAGCGTGGCAAGCGCGGCTTCCAGGCTGCCGCCGAGCACGATGTCCGTGCCGCGGCCGGCCATGTTGGTGGCGATCGTCACCGAACCCGGCGCACCAGCCTGAGCCACGATGTGTGCCTCGCGCTCATGCTGCTTCGCGTTCAACACCTCATGGGGGATCTTGGCCTTGTTGAGCAGGCTGGACAGCAGCTCCGACACCTCGATGGAGGTAGTGCCCACCAGCACCGGCTGTTTGCGCTTGTGGCAATCCTGGATGTCCTCGATCACAGCTTCGTACTTGGCCTGCTGACCAAGGAAAACCATGTCCGGGTTGTCCTGGCGGATCATCGGCTTGTGAGTGGGGATCACCACCACTTCCAGGCCGTAGATCTGCTGGAATTCGTAGGCTTCCGTGTCCGCTGTACCGGTCATGCCGGCCAGCTTCTTGTACATGCGGAACAGGTTCTGGAAGGTGATCGTCGCCAGCGTCTGGTTCTCGCGCTGGATCGGCACGCCTTCCTTCGCTTCCACCGCTTGATGCAGGCCATCCGACCAGCGGCGGCCCGGCAGGGTACGGCCGGTGAACTCGTCAACGATCACCACCTCGCCATCGCGCACGATGTAATCAACGTCGCGGTGATAGATCGCGTTGGCGCGCAGCGCGGCGTTGAGGTGATGCACGACTGCGAGGTTCTTGGAGTCATACAGGCCGCTGTCGGCGTCGATCACCCCGGCCTGGCGCAGAAGCTCGTCAGCGTGCGACATGCCCTCTTCAGACAGATGCACCTGCTTCTGCTTCTCGTCGACCCAGTAATCACCGGTGCCGTCTTCCTTCTCCTGCCGGATCATCTTCGGCACGATCTTGTTCACCGCAATGTACAGCTGCGGGGAATCCTCGGCCGGACCGGAAATAATCAGCGGGGTGCGAGCCTCGTCGATCAGGATGGAGTCGACTTCGTCGACGATGGCGTAATTCAGGCCGCGCTGGTAGCGCTGATCCTTGCTCGACGCCATGTTGTCGCGCAGATAGTCGAAACCGAATTCGTTATTGGTGCCGTAGGTGATGTCGGCAGCGTAAGCCGCGCCTTTGTCGGCATGGTCCATGCCCGGCCACACCACACCCACCGAAAGACCGAGGAAGTTATACAGCTTGCCCATCTGCGCCGAATCGCGGCGGGCTAGGTAGTCGTTCACGGTAACGACGTGCACGCCCTTGCCTTCCAGCGCATTGAGGTACACCGGCAGCGTACCCACCAGAGTCTTGCCTTCGCCGGTGCGCATTTCGGCAATACGGCCGGAATGCAGCACCATGCCGCCGATCATCTGCACGTCGTAGTGGCGCATATCGAGCACGCGCTTGGCGCCTTCACGCACGGTGGCGAAGGCTTCCGGCAACAACTTGTCCAGCGATTCGCCGGCGGCGATGCGCTGCTTGAACTCATCGGTCTTGGCGCGAAGAGCTTCGTCGCTCAGCTTCTCGAACTCGGGCTCGAGCACATTGATACGTGCAACGGACTTGGAAAGCTGGCGCAGCACGCGGTCGTTGCGGCTACCGAAAAGGCTGGTCAGGGCGCGATTGAGCATCGATCTTCCGAATCCTGGAGTCGTTGGCGGCCCGCCTACGTAAAAACGGGCGGGACGAAAGGATTGATGATACTAGGGTCGGTCGGCGATCCCAAACCAAGGCCGGGCTCGCGCCCGTCCCAATCGGAATCAGGCTAGATATCCCGCAGCCTCTTGCGGAGGCACCCCGTCATCGTTCCCGGCTCATCTGACTGGCGGCGCCGGGAAAGAGTTTCAAGAGGCCGGGCCGGAAAGGGCCCAGGGTTTCAGCGGTGGTTGCGCACGTACGCCAGCGGATTGACGACGTTGCCCTTGTACCAGACCTCGAAATGCACGTGCGAACCAGTCGAACGACCGGTGGAGCCAGCCTTGGCGATCACGTCGCCCACGTGCACACGCTGACCAGGACGCACGATCAACTCGCTGTTATGGGCATAACGGGTCATATACCCGTTGCCGTGATCGATCTCGATCACGTCACCGTAGCCGCTGCGGACGCCGGCAAACGTGACCATGCCCTCGGCCACTGCCTGCACTGGGGTGCCAGTGGGCGCGGAAATATCGAGGCCGGTATGGCGCGCAGCATGACCACTGAACGGGTCGGGACGGCCGCCGAAATAAGAGGAGATGTAGCCCTGCACCGGCATCCCGGTGGGCTTGAGATTGGACTCGATCTTGGCATCGAGCAGCAGACTCTGCAGCGCTGAGAGTTGCGCCTGCTGGCTATCGAAACGGCTGGCCAGCTGGCCGATGCTGGTATCCAGTGCCTGGGGGAGCGCGTAGGCGCTGTCACCCGTGTCCTCCACACCGCCTACTGCGGGCTGCTCATCGAAGTTGAACTCACCGTCATCGAGCTTGCCGACCTGGGTCAGGCGTTCGCCCAGAGCGTTGAGACGGGTCGATTGCGCTTGCAGCTGGCCTAGCTTCATCGCCAGAGCATCGATCTCACGCTGAGCATCCTTGCGCACATCGCCGAGTTGACCATTCTGCTGCGACACCTGCTGGCGCAAACGTCGGATCTCGGACAACGCCTGGTCACGCGGACTGGCTACCGCTAGGGCCGCCGCAGCCCCCAGGCCGGCACACCCCAGAACGGCGGCGGCGGCCATACCCATCAAGCGATAGCGCAGGCGCCGATCTGCGAGATTGAAGGTTTTCGGCACCCGTTTGGTGCGTGAGACTAGTATGATTTGCATGTTTTTCCACGTCGAAGATGTCGGCACCCATGCAGCGCGACGTACCACACGCTCCCCGCCGCACCGGATCAGGACCGAAATCCCTCACCGAATGTGGCTCCTTCGCCTCACTTGCCCGTAAGGCCCGTGAGCTGGAAGCGCTTGATCGCGCACTGCGCCAGACGTTGCCGTCACCACTCCGCGAACAGGTGCGTTTTGCCAACCTGCACGACGGCCGTCTCGTTTTCCTGGCTCCTTCGCCGGCGCTGGCTTCGAGACTTCGCCTGATGCAGGCGCAAATCCTCGCTGCCGCACACGCCATTGGCGTGCGCGCCGGATATGTAACCGTGAAAGTGGCCCCCCCTCCGCCGGTCGATACCGCACCGGATCGGTCGAAACCGCTTTCGCCCGCTGCCGCAGACCATTTGAAGGCCGCAGCAATCTCGATTTCAGACCCCGAAATGCGGCGTCTGTTCCTCGAGCTGGCGTCCATCGCCGAAACATCTGATTCCCGGAACAACCGGGGCGGCCGATCTTGAACCGCTCCCCCTGTATTTGCAGATCGTGCTGCCGCCGCGCGCCCTTACCACACCGACGCATTCTGGCGGTGCCGGGTTTATAGCATGCCCTCAGGGGTACGAAAGACGGTGACATCTCCAGTACGTGAAGCACGGCAACACGAAGAGGCGAGTTGTATCACAAAACAAACGGCCGCGTCCTTCGACGCGGCCGTTCAGTTTGTTCAGATTTGGACTGAAATCTGAGGGCTCAGATGGCCTGAGCCGGATGGGCATAGGAGATCGGCGAAGTGGCCGGATCGTCCTGGTAGCTAACCTCTTCCCAGGCCGAAGCATCGGCCATCAGGGTGCGAAGCAGCTTGTTGTTGAGTTCGTGACCCGATTTGTGCGCGTAGTAGGCGCCGATCAGGCTGTGACCCAGCAGGTACAGATCGCCGATCGCGTCGAGGATCTTGTGCTTGACGAATTCATCCTCGTAACGGAGGCCGTCTTCGTTGAGCACGCGGTAGTCATCGAGCACCACGGCGTTGTCCATCGAGCCGCCTAGCGCGAGGTTGTGTTCGCGCAGCATCTCGATATCGCGCATGAAGCCGAAGGTGCGCGCGCGACTCACTTCCTTCACGAAGGACGTGGTCGAGAAATCGATCTCGGCACGCGAGGTGCGCTTGCTGATGATCGGATGGTTGAACTCGATCGAGAAGCCCACCTTGAAGCCTTCAAACGGCTCGAAGCTGGCCCACTTGTCGCCTTCCTGCACCTTGATCGGCTTCTTGATGCGAATGAAGCGCTTGGCGACAGTCTGCTCTTCGATGCCAGCGGACTGCAGCAGGAACACGAAAGGACCCGCGCTGCCGTCCATGATCGGTACTTCCGGCGCGGACAGGTCGACGTAAGCATTGTCGATGCCCAAGCCCGCCATCGCGGAAAGCAGATGTTCCACCGTGGACACACGCACATCGCCATTGACCAACGTGGTCGACAAACGAGTGTCGCCGACATTGTCGGGGCGAGCGGCGATTTCCACTGGAGGATTCAAATCGGTGCGACGAAACACGATGCCCGTGTTCGGCGCCGCCGGTCGAAGCGTCATGTACACCTTGTCGCCGGTATGCAGACCAACGCCGGTGGCACGAATGATGTTCTTAAGCGTACGCTGCTTGATCATTTTATTTGGTACCTGCAAAGGGCAGCAGCCAACAGGGGACGGATGCTAACACAGTCTTAACCACTGAAAAAGCAAACCGGCCCGTACAGTCTGTTCACGCTTTCATTCTCCTTTCATCCTTGAATGGGAGCCACTCGCGCCGCGAACAGGTAAATACCTCAATTCCGTCAATGCCTTAGGCACAACACAATGCCTCGCACCGGGACGGGAAGCCGGCGGCGAGGCATCGGACCTGCCAGAAAACGAGGTTCTGGTGGGTCATGCGTCATCCCAGACGCACAGTCTTGTCATGTTCTTCCAGGAGCAATCCAGACTGGCGTCAGCCCTTTCCCCACGTCAAACCAGGGCGGAATGAACGCAAACTTTGCAGTACGCGCCCAACGGGTTGTGTGACTGACAAGTCAATCTGACGTTTGTTCACTCCTTTTTGAACATTTTTTTGTCAATCGGCCTGGCGACGCAGGAAGGCCGGGATGTCCAGATAGTCGAAACTGGGATCCGAGCCCTTGGCCGGCGCGGCCGTATCGTTGCGGCTAGTAGTGGTGGCGATCACGTCCGGCTGGGCGTAATCCACCACTTCATTGCCGGTACCGGTACGCAGCACGACCGGACGCGGACGCTGGCGCATTTCCACCTGCTGGGTCACCACCGGGCGCTGCACCTGACGGGTGGTCGCACGGTTGAGGCCGGTAGCCACCACGGTGACACGCACGTCGTCCTGCATTTCCGGGTCGAGCGAGGTGCCGATCACTACCGTGGCGTCTTCGCTGGCGAAGTCGTGGATCACGCGGCCGATCTCGTCGAACTCACGCATGGTCAGGTTCGGACCGGCGGTGACGTTCACCAGGATGCCGCAGGCGCCATTGAGGTTGACGTCTTCCAGCAGCGGGTTGTTGATGGCGGCCTCGGCGGCAGCCTGGGCGCGATCATCACCACGCGCGGTGCCAGAACCCATCATCGCCATGCCCATCTCGGACATCACCGTGCGCACGTCGGCGAAGTCGACGTTGATCAGGCCAGGAGCGGTGATCAGGTCGGCGATACCCTGCACGGCGCCCTGCAGCACGTCGTTGGCAGCCTTGAACGCATTGAGCAGCGTGACTTCACGACCAAGCACCGACAGCAACTTCTCGTTCGGCACGGTGATCAGCGAGTCGACGTGCTGGGACAGGTCCTCGATGCCCTTCATGGCGACCTGCATGCGGCGGCGGCCTTCGAACGGGAACGGCTTGGTCACCACGGCCACGGTCAGGATGCCCTTCTCCTTGGCGAGCTGCGCCACCACCGGCGCGGCGCCGGTACCAGTACCACCACCCATGCCAGCGGTGATGAACACCATGTCGGCGCCTTCGAGCATTTCCTCAATGCGCTCACGATCTTCCAGCGCGGCCTGGCGGCCCACTTCCGGATTGGCGCCGGCACCGAGACCCTTGGTGACGTTGCCGCCGAGCTGCAGGTGGGTGCGCGAACCACAACTTTTCATGGCCTGCGCATCGGTGTTGGCGACGACGAATTCGACGCCTTCGATGTTTGCATTGAGCATGTGGGCCACGGCATTGCCACCACCGCCGCCGACGCCAATGACCTTGATCACTGCATTTGGTGCGAGTTTTTCGATCAGTTCAAACATTTCCCGTCCTCCGTAGAGCTTTCGTTGTCGTTGTAACCACGCGGTCCATCTCCTGTCGGCCGGTGGTGGTGGGCGAACATCCATTCACCCGTGGCGGCGCCTCCTGCGCCACCTGAAAACCTTCATCCGGAAAGAGCTATGCCCTTGTCCGGTTAGAAATTCTTGGTCAGCCAGCCGCGCAGCTTGTCCACCAGCCCACCGACACTGCCGCCGCTCGTACCACCCGAGCGCATGCCGCCCGAACGCGCGCCGTGTAGCAGCAGACCCACACCAGTCGAATGCAAGGGATTGGCGACCACTTCGCCGAGACCGCTGACGTGTTGCGGCACGCCGATGCGCACCATCTTGTGGAAGATCTCCTCAGCCAGCTCCAGCGCACCTTCCATGCGCGAAGCGCCACCGGTGAGCACGACACCGGCCGCCACCAGACTTTCGTAGCCGGAGCGGCGCAGCTCGTCCTGCACCATCTCGAAGATTTCCTCGTAGCGCGCCTGCACGCTCTGCGCGAGCGACTGGCGAGCCAACCGGCGCGGTGGGCGATCGCCCACGCTCGGCACCTGGATGGTTTCTTCGGCGTGAGCGAGCTGCGCCAGCGCGCAGGCGTACTTGATCTTGATCTCTTCCGCGTGCGCGGTCGGCGTGTGCACGCCATAGGCAATGTCGTTGGTGACCTGATCGCCACCGACCGGCAGCGACTTGGTGTAGCGAATCGAACCCTGCGTATAGATCGCAATGTCGGTCGTGCCAGCACCGATATCGACCAGACATACGCCCAGCTCGCGCTCGTCATCGGTCAACACCGACTTCGCGCTCGCCACCGAAGACGGCACCAGTTCGTCCACGGTCAGACCGCAGCGCTGGATGCACTTGCTGATGTTCTGCACTGCCGCGGCCGCACCCGTCACCAGATGCACGCTGGCCTCCAGGCGCACACCGCTCATGCCGACCGGCGAGCGGATGCCATCCTGACCGTCGATGCGGTATTCCTGCGACTCCTTATAAAGAACCTTGCGGTCAGCCGGGATCGCCACCGCGCTGGCAGCCTCCAGCACCTGTTCCAGATCACCCGGCGTCACCTCGCGGTCGCGGATTGCGGCGGTACCGTGCGAGTTCTTGGTTTCGAGGTGGCTACCTGAGATCGAGGCGTAGACCGAACGGATATCGCAGCCGGCCATCAGCTCGGCTTCTTCTACTGCACGCTGGATGGAGTGCACGGTCGATTCGATGTCCACCACCGAGCCGCGCTTGAGTCCGCGCGACACGTGGGTGCCAATGCCGATCACCTCGATCGGCTCGCCCGGCTCGTACTCGCCCACGATCGCCACCACCTTCGAGGTGCCGATATCCAGGCCAACGACCAGCTGCTTGTCGTTACGGGTTTTCATGTGCGTGGCGTGCCTCTGGTAGTGACGGCGGCCGGTGCTTGCGACTGCGGCCATCGCACGGCAAATCCGTTGGTGTAGCGAAGATCGGCATAGGCGAAGCCATCCGTGCGGCCCGCCATCAATTGGGGATAAACATCAAGAAAGCGGCGCAACCGGCGGCCAGCCTGGTCGCGGTCGCCGAGCACAATCTGCGCGCCGGTAGAAGTAGTCAGACTCCAACTGCCGCGCTCGGACAACGACACGCCGGTGATATTCAAATGCGTGCCACCGAACGCCTTCTGCGTTTCGGCATAGAAGCTCACCACTTCAGCCAGACGCGCATCCGGGCCGTGCAGGTTGGGCAGACTCTCGTCCTGGTCCGCCTGAGGAGCATCGAACACCAGACCCTGTCGGCTGATCAGCTGCTTGTCGTTCCAGCGCGCAAACGGCTGGCGCTCGTAGATGCGCAACAGCAACATGTCTGGCCAGCGCTTGCGGGCTTCCACCGACTCTACCCACGGCAGCGCGGCGACCGCCTTTTGCACACCATCCAGATCGAGCGCGAAGAAGCCTTTGCCGAGACGCGGCAACACAGCGGCGCGGACCTCATCCGCGCTCACGTGCTTGAACTCGGCCTGCACCGTCAACTGAGTCACCGGCCAACGATTGGCCGCGAACCACCCGCGCAGCACGCCGACGATCGGCAGCACCACCAGCGCGATGGCCAGACACCAGGCAACGAGGCGGATAGCTCCCCTCACGCACCCTCCTGGAAGCTCGATTCCAGTACACGCCAGCACAATGTCTCGTAGTCGATGCCCACCGCCTTGGCGGCCTTGGGCACCAGCGAATGCGAGGTCATGCCCGGCGCGGTATTCACTTCCAATAGCCAGTTCTTGCCATGGCGATCGCGCATCACGTCCACGCGTCCCCAGCCGCTGCAAGCCAGCGCATCGAACGCAACCAGAGCGAGCTCGCGCATCTCCTGCTCGGCGGCGCCGCTCAAGCCCGGGCAGATGTACTGCGTGTCTTCGGCGATGTATTTGGCGTTGTAGTCGTAGTACTCACCCTTGGGCACGATCTTGATGCTCGGCAACACTTCACGACCGAGAACACCGACGGTGAACTCGCCGCCCTCACTCGCATCACCCTCGATAAGCGTTTCCATCAACATATCGCCGGGGTAGCGCTGCGCCAGCTCGACCGCCGCATCCAGATCCTTCTCATCGAATACGCGCGTCACACCAACGCTCGAACCTTCCCAAGCCGGCTTCACGATCAGCGGAAAGCCGATCTCGCGGGCGGCGGCATGCACATCGGCACCGCGCGGCAGCGCCTTGAAGCGCGGAGTCGGCAGGCCCAACGACAGCCACACCTGCTTGGCGCGGATCTTATCCAGCGATAGCGCGGAACCAAGCACGCCCGAACCGGTAAACGGAACGCGCAGCGACTGCAGCGCACCTTGCAGCTCACCGTTCTCACCGCCACCGCCGTGCAGGATGTTGAACACCCGGGCGAAGTGACCGGCACGCACCGCGTCGAGCAGAGCCGGGATGCCATCGATGGCATGCGCATCCACGCCACGCGCCTGCAACGCGGCCAGTACGCCGCGACCGGAGTTCAGCGACACCTCGCGTTCGGCCGAGCTGCCACCCATCACGACGGCGACGCGGCCAAACTGTGCGGGATCGGTGATGGTCTTGCTCACTTGTGCGTCCTCAGGTTGCCGGCATTCGCCAGCTCCACCGCTGCCGTGCCGATATCGCCGGCGCCGAGCAGCAGCAACAGATCGCCATCGCGCAACAGCGCCGGCAGGGTGTCTTTGAATTCGCGCGGATGCTCGATCAGCACCGGATCGACCTTGCCGCGCGCGCGCACTGCGCGCGCCAGTGCACGGCCGTCGGCACCGGCAATCGGCACTTCGCCAGCCGGATAGACATCCGTCAGCACCAGCACATCGGCTTCAGCCAGTACATTCGCGAAGTCGTCGAGCAGATCGCGGGTGCGGCTGTAACGATGCGGCTGGAAGCCCACGACCAGCCGCCGCTCCGGCCAGCCGCCGCGCGCCGCGGCAAAGACCGCCGCCAACTCACGCGGATGGTGGCCGTAGTCATCGACCAGCAACGCCGTGCCTTTATCCAGCGCAATCTCGCCACGGCGGTGGAAGCGACGCCCCACTCCCTGGAATTTCTCCAGCGCGCGGGCGATGGCTTCCGCCTCCACCCCCAACTGCCAGCCAATCGCGGCGGCGGCCAGCGCGTTGAGCACGTTGTGGTGACCCGGCAGATTCAGCTTGACGTGCAGCGCGTCCGAACGCCCCGGCAATATCAGATCGAAATGCATCTCGAAACCGTGCTGCGACAGGTTGGCCGCGCGTACGTCAGCATCCTTCGTATCGATGCCATAGGTCATCACACGACGCGGCGTAGCCTTGGCCAGCTCCGCCACTTCGGGATCGTCCACGCACAACACGGCCAAGCCGTAGAACGGCAGGCGATGCAGGAAGTCGGCGAACGCCTTCTTTACTAGCGCGAAGTCACCCTGGTAGTTCTCCAGATGATCAGCGTCGATATTGGTGACCGCAGCCACCACCGGCGACAGCATCAGGAACGAACCGTCCGATTCGTCGGCTTCCGCCACCAGATACTGACCGGTGCCGAGACGCGCATTGGCGCCCGCCGCATTGAGCTGACCGCCAATGACAAAGGTCGGGTCGTAATCGGCTTCCGCCAGCACGCTCGCCGTGAGGCTGGTGGTGGTGGTCTTGCCATGCGTGCCGGCGATGGCGATACCGCGGCGGAAGCGCATCAACTCACCGAGCATCTCGGCGCGTGGCACCACCGGGATGCGCGCGGCGCGTGCGGCCGTCAGCTCCGGGTTGTCCTGACGAATCGCACTCGAGGTGACCACCACGTCCGTATCGCCGACGTTTTCAGCGGCATGGCCAACATGCACTGTGATCCCGAGCTGGGCCAGTCGCTGCGCGGTTGCCGAGTTCGACTTGTCGGAGCCGGAGACGGCATAACCCAGGTTGTGCAGCACCTCGGCGATACCGCTCATGCCGACACCGCCAATGCCGATGAAATGCACGCGCTGGAACGTGGCCATCAGATCTTCGTGTGCGAGCAGGCGACGCGGCGTCATGCGCTCACCTCAATGCAGGCACGGGCGATCACCGCTGCCGCATCCGGCTTGGCCAGGGTGCGCGCAGCCTCGGCCATGGCGAGCATCCGCGGGCGGTTTTCCAGCAGCGCGTCCAGGCGCTGCGCAAGTTGCTGTACGTCCAGATCACGCTCCTGCATTACTTCAGCCGCACCCGCAGCCACGAGGGCTTCGGCGTTGCGGGTCTGGTGGTCATCCACCGCATAAGGGAAAGGCACGAGTACCGAGCCGACGCCGGCCGCGGTGAGTTCGGCCAAGGTCAAGGCGCCGGCACGGCACACGGCCAGATCGGCCCATGCATACGCGCCAGCCATGTCTTCGATGAAAGGCACAATCTGCGCTTCCACACCGGCCTTCGCGTACGCCTCACGCGCCTCATCAAGGCCGCGGTTGCCGCACTGGTGCAGCACCTCCGGACGCTGCGCGGAGGGCATCTGTGCAAGCGCCTGCGGCAACGACAGATTCAGCGCGCGCGCGCCGAGGCTGCCGCCGAGCACCAACAGACGCGCGCGCCCAGCACGTCCGGCCATGCGCACGGCCGGTTCCGACAAAGCGGCGATCGCGACACGCACCGGATTGCCGACCCATTCGGCATTCGGCAGTGTGTCGTCGAAACCCTGCATCACGCGCTGCGCATGAGCCGCCAGCTTGCGGTTGGTGAATCCGGCAACGCGGTTCTGCTCATGCACCAGCAAGGGACAACGCAGCAGCCGCGCGGCCACACCGCCGGGACCCGCCACGTAGCCACCCATCGACAGCACGCTGCGCGGTTTCACCGACAGCAGCACGCCGATGGAAGTAAGCAATGCACGCGCCAACATCAACGGCGCAAGCAGGCGCGTCGCTACACCCTTGCCGCGCAAGCCACCCACCGGCACCGTTTTCATCGGAATACCGTGAGCCGGCACCACCTTGGTTTCCATGCCACCCACAGCACCCAGCCACACCACCGGCACGCCCTGAGCGCGCAGCGTCTCCGCCACGGCCAGGCCGGGAAAGATGTGGCCGCCGGTGCCGCCGGCCATGATCAGCACGGGTGCGTTCGTGCTCATGCGCTCACCGCCTCGCGCTCGCGCGCGGCGGCCGTGGCGACAGCGGCATTCGCATCCGGTACCGAGGCCGCCGGCATGCGGGTCGCCATCTGGCGTGCGTCCATGGCACGGTTGATCTCGTAGGTGGCGCGCAACAACACACCCGCCATCGCACAGGTCAACACCATCGACGAACCACCATAGCTGATCAGCGGCAGGGTCAAACCCTTGGTCGGCAGCGCGCCGAGATTCACGCCGATCGACACCATGGTCTGCAGGCCGACCATCAGCGAGATACCGAAAGCCACATAGCCGGCGAAACGCTGGCCCAGCTCCACACCTTTCAGCCCTATATACAGGCCGCGCCCGACCGTCAGCGCGAACAGGCTCATCACGAACAGGATG
The DNA here is from genome assembly GCF_900114495.1 of Dyella sp. OK004. GTDB lineage: Bacteria > Pseudomonadota > Gammaproteobacteria > Xanthomonadales > Rhodanobacteraceae > Dyella_D. The sequence continues at coordinate 493,679 of NZ_FOZI01000001.1, forward strand.
CCGGCCAGACCGAGTTCTTCGGAAATCACCGCGAAGATAAAGTCGGTATGCGCTTCCGGCAGGTATGACAGTTTCAGCACACTGGAGCCAAGACCCACGCCGGTCCACTCACCACGGCCGATCGCCATCAGCGATTGGGTCAGCTGGAAGCCGTCGTTGAACGGATCCTTCCACGGGTCCATGAATGAGGTGAGGCGCTTCACGCGATAGCTTTCACTGGTCGCCGCGATCGCCAGCAACGGCATCAGAGGCAAGCCCATGCCGAACAGGAAGATCGGCCGCGCGCCGCCCAGCCAGACCATCGCGATCGTCACGCCGATCACCAGCGTCGCCGAGCCGAAGTCGGGCTGCGCCAACAACAGCAGCACGATGATGCCGGCCACCATGATCGGCTTGAGCAGACCGAGGAAGCGCGTCTCTACGCTTTCGCGGTGACGCACCAGATAGCTGGCGATGTATATCACCAGGATAAGCTTCACCGCCTCCACGGGCTGGAAGCTGGTGACCATCAGGTTGAGCCAGCGCCGCGCGCCATTGAGGCGCATGCCGAAGACCGGCAGGAACACCGCCAGCAGCAGAATGAAAGCCAACATCATCAGCAGGAAGGCGTTCTTTTCCAGCACCTTCAGCTCGGTGCGCATGGCTACGCCGGCCAGCACCAGACCCAGGCCGAGGAACAGCAAATGCTTCTTGAGGAAGTAGAACGCGCCCAGGTGCTGGCTATCCGCCACGGCGATGGAGCTGGAGGTGATCATCACCAGACCCACGCAGGCCAGACCGACGAGCGCGACCAGCAGCGGCAGATCGAAGCTGCCCCGTGGTCCCTGTCGACGTTTTGCCTGAGTGGCGTCGAAAAGCATCAGCGCACCTTCAACGTGGCAAGGCCGATCAACACCAGCACGACGCTGATGATCCAGAAGCGCACGATCACCCTGGGCTCGGGCCAGCCCTTGAGCTCGAAGTGATGATGGATCGGTGCCATGCGGAAAATGCGCTTGCCGGTGAGCTTGAAGCTCGCCACCTGCAGCATCACCGACACCGTTTCCATCACAAACACGCCGCCCATGATCAGCAGCACGATTTCCTGGCGGACGATTACCGCAATGGCCGCCAGCGCCGCGCCGATCGCCAGCGCGCCGACGTCACCCATGAACACTTGCGCCGGGTAGGTGTTGAACCAGAGGAAACCCAGCCCCGCACCGGACAACGCGCCGCAGACGATCGCCAGCTCACCGGCTCCAGGGATCGAAGGGATGCTTAGGTACTCGGAGAACACGCGGTTACCGGCCAGGTAGGCAAATACACCCAGCGCGCCGGACACCAGCACCGTCGGCATGATCGCCAGCCCATCCAGGCCATCGGTGAGGTTCACCGCGTTGGAGAAGCCCACGATCATGAAATAGGTCAGCACCACGAAGAACAAACCGAGCGGCAGGGCCACTTGCTTGAACAGCGGCACGAACAGCGCGGTCTCAGCCACTTCCTTGGCGCAAGCGACCGGCGCCGCTGCAGGCTCCGTGGTCAGGCGGGTACTCAGCGCAGTCGCCGTGGTTTCCACATGCTGCACCACCGCCGGTATCGGCTTCACACAAGGCGGCGGCGTGGTGGGCGCAGTGAAGTACAGGAACAGCGCTGCGATAAGACCGAACACTGACTGCCAGAAGTACTTCCAGCGCGAGGCCAACCCGCGGCTGTCCTTCAGCACCAGCTTCTTGTAGTCGTCGTAGAAGCCGATCACGCCGAAGCTGATCAGCACCGCCAGCACCACCCACACATAGCGGTTATGCAGGTCTGCCCAGAGCAAGGTGGCGATAGCCACCGCGAGCAGAATCATCACGCCGCCCATGGTCGGCGTGCCGGCCTTGGATAGATGCGTCTGCGGGCCATCCTTGCGCACGACCTGCCCCGCCTTCAGGTCCGCCAACTTGCGGATCAGCGTGGGGCCAAATAGTAGCGACATGGACAGCGCCGTAAGCGCGGCCATGATGGTGCGAAAGGTGATGTACTGAAACAGATGCAGGGCGGTGAAGTGCCGAGCCATCCAGTCTGCGAGTTCAAGCAGCATCGGATGCGCCCTCCACCGGTTTGTTGTCATGTAGTGCCGCGACCACCTGCTCCATCCCGGCTGAGCGCGAGCCCTTCACCAGACAGGTAACGCCGCTATGCAGCTGTTGCTTCAGCGACGCGATCAGCGACGCCTTGTCGGCGTGGTGTTCGCCTTGGGCACCGAAGGCCTCGACCGTCGCCGCACTGAGCGGACCGACGGCGAACAGGCGATCGATACCGTGCTGTTTTGCGCGCTCACCCATGCTGGCGTGCAAGGCGCGCGCTGTGGGTCCCAGCTCGGCCATGTCGCCTAGCACCAACCAGCGCTCGCCGGCAGCCAGCGCCAGCGTGTCGATCGCCGCGCCGAGTGAGCCGGGATTGGCGTTGTAGCTGTCATCGATCAGCGTCCAGCCACCCGGCATCGCCTCCTGCTTCAGGCGGCCGGCGACGCCGGGCACCTGCTCCAGGCCGTCGACGATGGTGTCCAGCGGCACATCGAGCGCGAGTGCGATCGCTGCGGCAGCCATAGCGTTGGCGATGTTGTGACGACCCGCCAGCGGCAACGCCACTTCGGCATCGCCAGCCGGCGTGCTCAGCACAAAGCGCGAACCGTCCACGCGCTGCTCGACAATGTCGGCGCCGATATCGGCCTTATGGTCCAGCGCAAAGCGCAACTGACGTCGGCCCGCCGCCAGACCGGCAAAGAAACTGGCGAACGCATCGTCGCCGTTGATGATCGCTACACCGTCCGCCGGCAATGCCTGATATAGCGCGCCCTTGGTTTCGGCCACGCCTTCCACGCTGCCCATGCGCTCAAGATGCGCCGGCGCAATGGTGTTGACGAGACCGATATCGGGCCGCGCAATGGCAGCCAGATACGCAATGTCGCCTGGCTTGCCGGCGCCCATCTCAAGCACGGCGTAGTCCGTGTCCTGCGGCATCGCCAGCAAGGTCAGCGGCAGGCCCAGCTCGTTGTTGTAGTTGCCCGCGTTGACGTGGGTACGGCCATGGCGCGAGAGGATGGACGCAGTCAGCGTCTTCACCGTGGTCTTGCCGTTGGAACCGGTAATGCCGACCACGCGTACATTGCTCTGCGCGCGCACCGCGCTGGCCAGGTCGCCCAGCGCCAGTTGCGTATCGTTGACCACAACCTGGGCAATCGGCGCATCCACTTTGCGCTCGACCAGCGCAGCCACTGCACCGCTCGCCGCCGCCTGGGCCAGGAAGTCATGGCCATCCACGCGCTCACCCTTGACTGCCACGAACAGATCGCCCGGACCGAGCTTGCGCGTGTCAATGCTGACGCCCGTGATGTCGGCATCAGCGCCGACCAGGCGTCCGCGGGTCCATAGCGCAATGGCGCTCAATCGCATCATGCATGCACCTCCAGCGCTGCACGAGCGACTGCAAGATCATCGAAGGGCCGCTTGCCAGCGGCGCCCTCCTGGTAAGTTTCGTGGCCCTTGCCAGCGATCAGCACCACGTCGCCGGTCTTCGCCAGCGTCAGAGCCTGCCGGATCGCTTCGGCGCGATCGCGCTGGATGAGGGCATTCTGTGGATGCATCAGACCAGCAACGATCTGCGCCACGATGGCGTCGCCATCTTCGCCGCGCGGGTTGTCATCAGTGATGATGGCGATATCGGCCAGACGCTCGGCGATGCCACCCATCAGCGGACGCTTGCCGGCATCGCGCTCGCCGCCGCAGCCAAACACGCAGATCAGCCGGCCGGCGCAATGCGCGCGCAGCGCCGACAGCGATTGCTCCAGCGCATCCGGTGTATGTGCGTAATCGACCACCACCAGCGGCAGTCCATGCAGGCCACCGAGCCGGTTCATGCGCCCGCTGACCGGCTGCAAGGCTTCCACCGCCGCCACGATGCGCTCAAAGGATTCACCCAGCGCACCAAGACAGGCAACCACGGTCAGCAGGTTCTCCACATTGAAGCGGCCAAGCAGCCGGCTCTGCAGCGGATACGAACCCCACGGCGTGCGCAGCACGAAGGACAGGCCTTCGGCTGAGGTGGCGATGGCCGCGGCGGTGATATCGGCGTCGCGATCGCCGGTCGCGCTGATGCGCAGCGTATTCACATCGGCGGGCAGGCGCGCTGCAAGCTCGCGGCCAAAAGCATCATCGATATTGATCGCCGCAACCTTCAGCCCAGGCCAAGCGAACAACTTGGCCTTGGCGTCGCCGTAGGCTTCCATGCTGCCGTGGTAATCGAGATGGTCGCGGGTGAGATTGGTGAACGCCGCCACTTCGAACGCCACCGCAGCCACGCGCCCCTGCTCGAGGGCGTGCGAGGAAACCTCCATCGCTACATGACTGGCGCCCTGTTCGCGGAACAAAGCGAACAGACCCTGCACGCTGATCGCATCCGGCGTGGTGCGCTCACCTTCTTCCAGCTGACCGTGCAGGCCGGCGCCCAAGGTACCGATGGTCGCCGCGCGATGACCAAGATGTTCCAGCGCCTGCGCCAGCAATTGCACCGTAGAGGTCTTGCCATTGGTGCCGGTGACGCCAATGACGCGCATCGCTTCCGACGGACGATCAAAGAAACGCGAGGCGATCTCGCCAACCTGTGCATGCAGGTCTTCGATCCATAGCACCGGGACGTCCAGCGCCGGCGCTGTCGCGTGTGGCGCTTCAGCCAGCACCACACGCGCACCACGCTGCACCGCGCTCGCGGCGAACTCGATACCGTGCCCGCGCGTACCGCGCAGGGCGAAGAAAGCATCGCCGTCGCGCACGTGGCGCGAATCCAGCGACAGGCCCGAAACGACAATATCGCCAGCGCTCGGGGCGTCGGCGATACCTTTCAATAGTTGGTCGAGGCGCTGGCTCATGGCGTGGCCTCCTCGACGGGGGCGTCATCCACTACTGGCGCGTCAGGTGGCTTGGAGCCGACCAGACCATTGTTGCCTTGCAAGGGGCCACCGACATACCAACGGCCGATATTGTCGGGCGGCACGTCGAGCAGGCGCAGCGCGCCATCCATCACCTTGGCGAAGACCGGCGCGGAAACCAGGCCGCCGTAGTAGCTGCCTTTCCTGGGGTTATCCACCACCACCACCGCAGCGAGACGGGGGTTGCTGGCCGGCACCAGGCCGGCGAAGGCAGCGCTGTAGTTGTTTTTGGAATAGCCGCCGGCCGTCGCTTTGTGCGCCGTGCCGGTCTTGCCCGCCACCGCGTAGTTCGCGATCCAGGCATACGGCGCCGCGGTGCCGCCCGGCTGGGTGGTGGACTCCAGCATCTGCACCAGCTTGCCGGCAATTTCGGGGGCGATGATCTGCTTAGTCTCGCTCTCCGCGCTCTTTACGAACGAGGGCGAATGCATAAGGCCGCCGTCGCCGATGGTGGCGTAAGCATTGGCCAGCTGCAGCGGTGTGACGTTGAGGCCGTAGCCGTAGGCCATGATGGCCTTTTCCAGCGCGCGCCAGTCACGCCCCACTTTGAGGTAGCCCGAAGCTTCACCAGGAAAACCGCTATTGGTGCTGTTACCGAAGCCGAAAGCGCGATAGGTGTCGTACATCAGGCCGGTATCGAGCGTCATCGCGATCTTGGCGGCGCCGATGTTGCTGGACTTCTGGATCACCCCGGTCGGCGACAGCAAGCCATAGGCATGCGTATCGCGGATGTCGTGGGTCATGTAATAGAAGTGGCCGTTGCCGGTATCGACCATGGGGCCAGTCGGGGTGTACTTGCCGCTGGACAGAGCAGCAGCCATCACGATGGGCTTTATGGTGGAACCTGGTTCCACTACGTCGGTCATCGCGCGATTGCGGCGCTGATCCGGCTTGCTGCCGCGCACGGCGTTCGGGTTGTAGGTGGGCAGATTCACCATCGCCAACACTTCGCCGGTGGGCACATCGAGGATCACCATCGAGCCCGAATCGGCCTGCGACTGCTCGATGGTGTTCTTCAGCTCGTTGTAGGCGAGGAACTGGATGCGGCGGTCGATGCTCAGCGTGAGGTTTTTGCCCGGCTGCGGCGCGCGCACCTGCTCCACATCCTCTACCACGTGCCCCATGCGATCGCGGATCACCCGCTTCGCACCCGGCTTGCCAGCCAGCCAGTCGTCGAACGCCAGCTCCAGACCTTCCTGACCGTGGTCGTCGATGTTGGTGAAGCCGAGGATGTGCGAGGTGACCTCGCCCGATGGGTAGAAGCGGCGGAATTCGCGCTGGCCGTTAATGCCGGGAATACCCAGGCTGAGCACGGCCTGTGCTGCGTCCGGACTCATCTGACGGCGCAGATAGACAAACTCGCGCTCGGAGCGCTGCATCAAGTACTGCTTGATCTCGCTGGCGTCCGCGCCGATGGCCTTGGCCAGCTGCGGGATGCGGTCTTCGTTCTCCAGCACTTCCGCCGGATTCGCCCAGATCGACATCACTGGCGTAGACACCGCCAACGGCTCGCCGTTGCGATCGAAGATGGTGCCGCGTGACACCGCAATCGGCACTTCGCGCAGGAAGCGCGCATCGCCCTGGTTCTGATAGAACTGTTTGCGCACTACCTGCAGGTCGAACGCGCGCGCTACCAGACCCAGCGAGGCCAGCGACAACACACCCACCACCACCACCATGCGGCGGCGCGCACTGGGGCCAAGGCCGCGACGGCGCGAGCTGGGCTGGGTCGGAAAGCGCGGGCGCATGTTCATCGGCGCACCAGCTGGATGTCTTGCGGCTTGGGATTGACCATGCCGAGCTTCTGCCGCGCCTCGCTGTCCACACGACGCGGCTCGGCCCAGGTGGCCTGCTCCAGTTCCAGCTTGCCGTATTCGATATTCAGCTCGTCGCGCTGGTTCTGCAGGCGGGTCAGATCCACAAACAGCACGCGGCTCTCATGGCGCGTCCACACCACGCCCACCGCACTGACCAGCACGGCTGCGAGCAGCATCAGCAGGAAGGCGACACCGATCGCCCTCACAAAAGCTTCTCCGCCACGCGCAGCACCGCGGAGCGGGCGCGGGGGTTGGCGGCCAACTCGGCCTCGGACGGAAACTGCGCCTTGCCGACCGGCGCCAGCCGCGCGGGCGCGGCCATTACCGGCGGGCCGCGACGGCTCCCCTGCACACGGCCGGAGTGATCGCGGATGAACAGCTTCACCGCGCGGTCTTCCAGCGAATGAAAGCTGATGATTGAAAGACGGCCGCCTACGTTCAGGCGATCCAGGGCTGACTCAAGCCCCCGCTGTAGCGAATCCAGCTCGCCGTTCACACGGATGCGTAGGGCCTGAAAGCTGCGCGTGGCCGGATGCTTGCCCGGCTCGCGGCGCCCCACGACACGCTCGATCAGCGCGGCCAGCTCGCCGGTGCGGGTGATCGGCTGTTCGGCACGGCGCTCCACGATGGCGCGGGCGATCTTGCGACTGAAGCGCTCTTCGCCATAAATCCAGAGCACATCGGCGATCTCGCGCTCGCCGGCGTGGGCAAGGAAATCCGCGACGCTTTCGCCCTGCGTGGTGTCCATGCGCATATCCAGCGGCGCATCAGCCATAAAGCTGAAACCGCGGGCGGCTTCGTCGAGCTGTGGCGAGGAGACGCCAAGGTCGAGCAGGATGCCGTCAAGGCCAGCCTCGGTTTCTTCCCACTCGGCGAGGCTGGAGAAATTGGCGTGGCGGATCGACACGCGCGGATCGTCGGCGAATGCCTTCTGCGCAGCGGCAATGGCGGTGGGGTCGCGATCCATCAGCAGCAGGCGGCCATCCGGACCAAGGCGCGACAGCACTTCGCGGGCGTGCCCGCCGCGTCCGAAGGTGCCATCCAGATAACGCCCGCCTGCACGCACGGCGAGACCCTCCACTGCTTCACCCAGCATCACCGGGATGTGCCGCAAAACTTGCTCGGCCATGCCGCACTCCCGCTCCCGTCCCGTCCCGTTTTCTTGCTTTTCTCTACGCCGCTACCGTGGCCGGTTACAGGCGCAGGTCTGCCATTTCGTTGGTGATGTCGTCTTCGCCGATGGTCTGGCGGATCTTGGCGAGGTGGGCCTGCTCGCTCCAAAGCTCGAACTTGTTGCCCATGCCCAGCAGAACCGCTTTCTTCTCGATGCCAGCCGCCGCGCGCTGACTGGCCGGCAACAGGATGCGCGCCGCCGTATCCGGCTCAACGATGGCCGCGGCACCCACCAGCTTCATCTGCATGTCGCGATGAGCGGCCTTGACCTTGGGTAGTGCGTTGACCTGATCGCGCACCTGCTCCCACTCCGCATACGGGAACAGCCACAGGCAGCCCGGCTCAAAAGGGTTGTAGGTGACCACCAGACGATTGGCGCACTCGCCGGCCACCTGCTCCCGATACGCGGTCGGAATGGCCAGGCGGCCCTTATCGTCAACGGTGATGGCGGTTTCGCCCTGGAACACGGCCGTAAGACTCCACTAATTCCCACGATTTCACACAGGAATCCACGATAGTCTCGCCCCTTGAGACTGTCAAGGGATTTTTGCTTGTGAATCAATGAGAAAGGCAATGGTGTGGCACTATTTCCAGCCTTTTCTGAGGAACTAACCAAAGGTGCTTGAATACAGGAGATTTTTTGTGCGCAGCCGTGCTCCATAAAGCCTCTACAAACGCCGCCCAAGGCGGCGGCGCATGAATCTCCGTTCATGCGCCGATTCCCTTCGATAAATCCCACGCCACACCCTCGACATGAAGGCTCATGTCGAGGGTGTGGTGGACGAAAAGAGGTGGAGTCGGCCTATAAGCCGGGTTCTGTACGCCTTGCAGCGCGACAGTCATTCCTCTCGGCCTGGCGTCACCGCCAGGCTCCAGCAACCTACCCGGGAACAACGCGGGCCGCGTTATCGTTCCCCTATTTGGTCTTGCTCCGAGTGGGGTTTACCGTGCCACGCGGCGTTAGCCCCGCGCGCGGTGCGCTCTTACCGCACCATTTCACCCTTACCACGCACATCCGGAGATGCCGTTCGGCGGTTTGCTTTCTGTTGCACTGGCCGTCGGCTCACGCCGCCCAGGAGTTACCTGGCACTCTGCCCTATGGAGCCCGGACTTTCCTCGATGCGCTTACGCGCGACGCGACTGCCCGGCCGACTCCGCCGAGAATTATAGACGAAGCCAGCCGCACTCACTCATATAAGGCCTTGCGCGGCGCGCCGCTGATCGCCGCCGCGAGCTTCGCCGCCTTGGCTGGAGGCAGTTCGTCGCGCAGGATCGCAAAAATGCGCTGCCCCTCGACCACGCGCGAATCAACCTCTTCACCCCGGCCATGGATGAGAACCACGCACTCACCGCGTTGTTGATCCGGGTCACTGGCTACACGCGCAGCCAACGTTTCGAGCGGCTCACCCAGCACAGTTTCGAACAACTTGGTCAGCTCGCGTGCGAGCACACCCTCGCGCGTTGCGCCAAAAACGTCGCGCATATCAGCCAGGCTTTCGGCAACACGATGGGACGACTCATAAAAGATGAGGGTGCGCGAATCACCAACCAACTCCTCCAACCGCGCGCGGCGCGCGGCCGCCTTGGGCGGCAGGAAGCCCTCGAACACGAAGCGATCGCTAGGCAGCCCGGACACCGACAGCGCCGCAATTGCCGCGCACGCACCAGGTACCGGTACACAACGGATGCCAGCAGCGCGCGCTGCCCGCACCAGCCGGAAACCCGGATCGCTGATCAACGGCGTACCAGCATCGGAAATCAGCGCCACCGACTCACCCCGCAGCAAACGCTCAACGACCGCATCCACCACTTCACGCTCGTTGTGCTCGTGCAACGCCATCAATGGCGTGGCGATGTTGTAGTGCATAAGCAGCGGCCGGCTATGCCGGGTGTCCTCGCAAGCAATCACGGCGACGGAACGCAAAGTCTCGACGGCGCGCACGGAAAAGTCATCGCGATGACCGATAGGTGTGGCGACTACCCACAAGCAGCCGGGCTGAACATGTGACATCTGCGGCGTTCCTCGACGGCGGGCCAGCGATACGATCGGCTATGATCGCTTATCTATTCATCGTGTCCACAGATCCAAGGGACGTCCCATGCGCCTGATTCGCGCCGCAGGTATCGGCCTGCTGATCTCGCTGGCTCTCAGCGGCTGCGTACCACCCCAAATAGCACGCACTCCGGCCGAAATCTCCGCCGAACAGGATGCAGCCACGCTGGCGCGCCAGGGCAAGTTCGAACAGGCCGCACAGGCTTACCTCGTGTTGGCGCAAACCACGCCCGGCCGTGGCGACCAGTACCGGTTGCTAGCCGCCGAGGCTTACCGGCAGGAGGGCCGCCTGGACCAGGCTGCTCCGCTGCTGACCCAGATCAAGCGCCAGCGCCTCACCGACGACGAACCGGTGCGCCTTGACCTGCTGCAGGCCGAATGGGCACTGAACCAGCACGACGCACACCGCGCCCTTCAACTCACCACGCAGCCCGACGTGGCCGTGCCGCCGAAACTGCGGCTGCGCCTGCTCGAACTGCGCGCCAAAGCGATGGATGCCAGCGGTGACGTCTGGGGCGCGGCGCGCAGCCGCGTGGAAATGGACGGCCAACTAAGCGGGCTCGATCAGGCGCAGAACCGCAAGCAGATCCTGGCTCAGCTCACCAAACTCGGCGCCGATCCGCTGAAACAGCGTGCCGCCGCCATGCAGCAGGGCGATGCCATGCTGCCCTGGGTCAATGAAGCACTGAGCCAGCTCGGTGTAGCGGTAGCGCGCCCACAGCCCACGCTTGAGCAACAAGTCGGCACGGTGATGCCCGGCCAGGACGCCAACGTGCGCGAGGGCTTCAAGATGCCCGAGCGCATCGCCCTGCTCGTTCCTGCCACCGGCAATTACGCCGCCGCCGGCACCGCTATTCGCGAAGGCTTTTTCGCCGCCTACGCCGATGCGGCGCGTAACCGCGCACCGCGCCCGCCCGTGCGCGTCTACGACAGCGGCGGCACCGCGGCTGGCGCAGTCAAGGCCTATCAGCAAGCGGTCAGCGATGGCGCCAAACTGGTGATCGGTCCGATGACACGCGGCGAAGTCTCCGCCTTGTTCGGGTTGCAACAGTTACCAGTGCAACTGCTTGCGCTGAACCACCCCGACGACAAGAGCCTCCCCGCCAACGGCGTTGCCGAATTCGGCCTGCTGCCGGAAACCGAAGGCGCACAAGCCGCCGACCACATGATCGAACGTGGACTGCATACCGCTTATGTGATCGTGGCCGGCGAAGATTTCGGCCAGCGTGCAGCCAACGCGTTCAAGGCCGAACTGGAAGCGCGCGGCGGCAAGGTCGCCGGCACGGCCACCCTGAGCGGCAGCGGCGTCAACTACGCCTCGCTCATCAATGGCCTCAATGCGGCCAATGCAGACAGCGATGCTGGCGTCTTCATCAGCATGCGTCCGCAACAGGCCCGCCTGCTGCTGCCACAATTGAAGCTGGCTCGCATCAACCTGCCGGTGTTTGCCACCTCGCATGTCTATGGCGGCGTCGATGACGCGGGCGCCAATCGCGACCTGGACGGCGTGGAATTCTGCGACGCCCCCTGGCTGTTCGACGCCCAGCCCGGCCTGCCCAATCACGCCGACATCGCTGCGCAGCTGCCCGCCGCACGCGGTACGGCGGCGCGGCTGTTCGCCTTCGGCATGGACGCATGGAACCTCGCACCCTATATCGACTGGTTGCGCGATCACGCCGGCAGCTACCTTCCCGGCGCCAGCGGGCAATTGACTGCCGACCAGTTCGGCCGCGTGCGTCGCGTGCTGGTGTGGGCGAAGTTCGAAGATGGCCTGGCCCATCCGCTCAACGGCAGCCTGCAGATGGATAGCGCACCGGTGCAATCGCCCCCGGCCTCCAGTGATCAATCGAATCAGGGTTGATGCGTTCCGCAGGCGCGGTATTCGAGCAACGCGCCTGCGATGAGTTACAGCGCGCCGGCCTCACCCTGATCGCGCGCAACTACACCACTCGCCACGGCGAACTCGATCTGATCATGCGCCACGGCGACACCATCGTGTTCGTCGAAGTGCGCCATCGCCTTCACGCAAGTCATGGCGACGCGGCCAACTCCGTAACCGCTGGCAAGCAGGCCAAGCTCATCCGCGCCGCGGAACTATGGCTGGCCGCTCACCCACAACAAGCGCAACACCCTTGTCGCTTCGACGTCGTGAGTTACGACGGCCCCACAAACGACGCACGCATGACCTGGTGGCGCAGTGCATTCGATGCGTTTTGATTTTCGTGCGGGTCATGTAAGGCAATGCCGCAATGCCGTGTAGGGGAATTCCTTCATGACGAAAAGCCCTTGTTTATTGCGGTTTCGCTACATCGTTTGAAACAAAAAACACAATCATCCAGACGTCCTAAATCTGGCAAAATTAAGCGCGCCACGTCACAATTTGCCCATCGAGGTCTGGCTCCTCGACGAGCAAGTGCGCTCTACTGAGCAACGATTGTGCATGCGCTCGAATCCCGAGCGCACAACGAACCGATCGATGGTTGATATCGGTAGCAAGAAGCCAGACTAGACAGGGAGTCTGAATGGAATCGACACATTTCGCCTCGCGGGCGCTTACGCCGCCCGCATTAGCCGTGACGCGACATCAGGATGCATGCAGGCATTTCGCCAGCGTGATCCGGGATTCGCATCCACGGCCGTCGCCGCATTCCGCCGCGACTCCTCCTCTATTGCACTGATTCAACGCCACCGGGTCCGGTAGGCGCCTTTTGCGTGTCCAGAGCATCTGGATCGTGCGAAACGCGTGCCCGAACACCCTACGCGACTTCTGCAGTCTCCATACAACTTGCGGGTATGACGTGAAAACGGATTTCTTCAAACGAGCCCTGATGGGCACTTCGCTACTGGCAACTCTCGCGCTTGCAGGTTGCGGAACACCGCCAGCCAAGGATTTCGGTGGCCGCTGGAAGCCAGTGAACCGCTTCCAGGACGCGCCAACGGAAATCCCTTTGGCCAAGACATACACCTTCTACGCAGCGCCGATGGACGGCACGCTCAAGACCATGCTCACGCGCTGGGCAAAGGACTCTGGCCTGCAGCTCTCGTATCAGCTTGAGGCCGACTTCACGCTCTACAAGCCGGTGTCCCAGCTCAAGACCACGGACATCCAAGACGCCGTGACGAAGTTGAACTCGATCTATGTGACGCAGGACGTCTTCGTCACCGCCGACAACAGCCAGATCCGAGTCCGATCGGCCAGCGCCGCGCGCGCAGAAGCAACGCCGCTGCCCGAGCCCGTTACGACCACGCCACCAGCCGAAGCTCCGGCTACCGCCAAATGACGACACCAGGAACCAACGTTGTGATTACCGAACCGGGCTCGCACTGATGTTCAAGAGAACTTCCAGCCAAAAAATCGACGAGGCAGTAGCCAAGTCGGTCAACTTCGAGGTGACCGTGGCGGACCTCGCCAAGCGCAGCGAACGTCGCGCCTGGTGGGTTGCGTTCACCGCACTTGTGATGTCGCTCATCCTCGCCGGTGGCTATTTCTACATGCTGCCACTGAAGGAAAAGGTCCCGTATATCGTGATGGCTGATGCCTATACCGGCACCAGCACCGTCGCACGCCTCAATCAGGACTTCCTCGACAATCGCATCACCACCAGCGAAGCGATCAATCGCAGCAACATCGCCCATTTCATCCTCGCACGCGAGTCCTATGACGTGGCGATGATGAACCTGCGCGACTGGACGACGGTGCTGACGATGGCGTCACCCAGCGTGGCTGCCGCTTATACGGGCCTATATGCGACCAACAATCCAAACAACCCTTACAAGATCTACGGCCGAAATACCGCGATCCGCGTGAAGATCCTCAGCACCGTGCTCATTGGTGGTGGTCCCAATATCGCCCCGAAGGGCGCGACCGTGCGCTTCCAGCGCAGCTTGTACGACAAGGTAAACGGCAGCAGTCGCCCGCTCGACAGCAAGATCGCCACGATGGAGTTCACTTATAAGCCGAACCTCAAGATGGACGAGAAGTACCGCATTGAGAATCCGCTTGGCTTCCAAGTCACCAGTTATCGCGTGGACAGCGACTACGACACAGCACCTCCGGAAGAAACCCCAGCCGCGCCTCAGGCGACCGGCGACGAAGCCTCCACACAACCCACCGAACCCGTTGCAGCAGCGCCACCGCCGGAAACGGGCACTGGCGAAGTGCTGCAGTCAAATCTAGCCCCGCGACCGCCGATATCCGAGAACGGCGTGCCCGCGCAGACGCCGGCGCAGGCACGCACGCCTGTTGCCGCGCCGCGAAATGATGCGCAAGGAGCGCGCCGCTAATGAACCGGACTAGCCAACTCGCCCTATCCGTTGCCCTGTGCATTGCGGCAGCTGCCGCTCCGCGCGGCGCCAGCGCCCAGGCTGTGCAGCAATACGAGTACCAGCCCGACCGCGTATACCAGGTACGCACCGGCTTGGGCATCACGACGCAGATCGAACTCAGCCCCAACGAAAAAATCCTCGACTTCAGCACCGGCTTCAGCAGCGGCTGGGAACTGTCCCGTCGCGACAACGTGTTCTACGTCAAACCCAAGAACGTCGACGTCGATACAAACCTGATGATCCGCACGGCGACGCATTCCTACATCTTCGAGCTCAAGGTAGTGGCCACCGACTGGCGGACCCTCGACCAGGCGCGAATCAAGGGTGTGCAATACAAGATCGCCTTCAATTACCCCGCAGACACGGCCTTCGCCAACGAGGCCACCAAGGTCGCGGATGCGCCGGAGCTCAGCACCGCGCTAGTCAAGGGGCGCAACTACAACTTCAGCTACGACTATGCGATGCGGAGCCGTACACCACCGTGGCTAGTTCCTGTCAATGTGTATGACGATGGCCAGTTCACCTACATCAAGTTGAGTGACATGACGAAGTTCCCCACTGGGGATTTCCCCGCCGTCTACATGCGCGAGAAAGAACACGGCGAGGACTCCGTGATCAACACAACCGTGGAAGGCAACACCATCATCGTCCATGGGACCTATCCCTACTTGGTCATTCGTCACGGCGACAACGTCGTGGGCCTGCGCAGGAACGTCGCCAAATGAACCAGTACGAAGCACAGCAACCCGGTAACGGCGCGCCCGGACAGGGCGTACCTCCGCAAGAACAAGGTGGCGCGAGCAACCCATATGCCGCGCAGTACCAGCAACAAGCCGCACCGGATCTCGACGCGGGTGCGCCCCAACTGAAAGGCAACGATGCACGCCGCACAAACCGCAACGCCATGCTCATGCTGGGCACGCTAGCGGCATTGCTCGTCTTCGGTGTGCTATGGGCCTTCTTCGCCACCAGCTCGCGCAACAACGCGCAGCCCAACAAAGCGCAGAAGGAGGAAACCGTCAGCGTGCCGGAAGCCCCGGCAGCTCCGCCGCCCTTGCCGATGCCCGTCCGACCGACGGCGCAGCAGGCCCAACCCATCCCACTGGCCCCACCGCTGCCCAAATCCAATACTCAGTCCACTGCTCAAAATGAACCCAAGGGTCCGAGTTTGGTGGAGCGTCGCATCGCTGCTGCCGCCGGCGGTTCGGCCAGCAATGCCGGTGACAGCGGCTCCGGCAATGGCGGCGGCCAGGGAAGCAACAATGGGGCCCCACCCGCTACCGTCGGCATGCTCGGCATGAATGATGGTACCAACCAGTTCCGCATGCCGGCCAATGCCAACTACACCAGTGCGAATAAGTTGCCGGACGTCTCGAACGCACAGCCGCTCACACACCCGGACAACCTCATGCTGCGGGGCACCTATGTCCGCTGCGTGCTGGAAACCCGCATCATCACTGACATCCCGGGCTTCACCTCCTGCATCGTTACCGAACCGGTGTATTCGTTCAACGGTAAGCACCTGTTGCTGCCCAAGGGCTCTAAAGTCCTCGGCCAATACAGCCAGGAGCCGAATGGCCCCCGCGTAGCCGTGATCTGGGATCGCATCGTCACTCCTTCCGGCATCGACGTGACCATGGCGAGCCCCGGCATCGACAATCTCGGCGGCGCCGGGCATCCGGGCTATTACAACGCGCACTGGGGCAGTCGCATCAGTTCCGCCTTGTTGATCAGCTTGCTCAGTGACGCCTTTAAGTATGAAGCCGCCGAGCATGGTCCCAAGGCCAGCACCGTCGGCGCCAACGGCACCGTGGTGCAGCAGCCGTTCGAGAGCAACACGGCGCAAACCATACAAAACCTTGCCGACCAGGCTGTGCGGCGTGCCGCCAACCGTCCGGCCACAGTCACGATCAACCAGGGCACCGTCGTGACCATCTACGTCGCCAAAGACGTGGACTTCACCGGCGTGCTCGCCCGTAACTGACCTTAGTGATCCGAGCCCATGGTTGACGACACCATTGCCGATATCCCCAACGAATTTCTGGATTACCAGTATTCCGTGCTGGGCATCCGGGAGTTCATGGCCTCGCCGGAGGTCACGGAGATCTGCGTCAACCGTCCGGGCGAGCTGTATCTGGAAGCAGGTGGGCGTTGGCAGCGGGTGGAGTTGCCGACGCTCACTTTTGACCGTGCAAGACAGTTCTGTACGGCCGTGGTGAACGAAAGCAACACCGGCCAGCGCATCACTGACGTCGACCCGGTGGTATCCCTCACCTTCCCCACTGGGCAGCGCGCGCAGTTCGTCATACCGCCGGCGGTTGAAGCGGGAAGCATCTCGATCACGATCCGTTTGCCATCCAAGCAGACCAAGACGCTGGCCCAATATCAGGACGACGGCTTCTTCAACGAGATTCTCGAAGACGTCGCCGGCATCAGTGAACAGGACCGCCAATTGTTGCAACTGCGGTCGGAGCGCCGCTATGCGGACTTCTTCCGCCAAGCCGTGCTCAACAAGAAGAACATTGTCGTGTCCGGCGCCACCGGTAGCGGCAAGACGACTTTCATGAAGTCGCTGGTCCACCATATTCCTGCCAATGAGCGGCTGGTCACCATCGAAGATGCCCGCGAGCTATTCATCGACCAGCCAAACGTGGTGCACCTGCTCTACTCCAAAGGCGGGCAAAGCGCCAGCAACGTCACCGCCAAGAGCTGCATGGAAGCCTGTCTTCGCATGAAGCCTGACCGCATCATCCTGGCGGAGCTTCGCGGCGATGAGTCGTTCTACTTCATCCGCAACTGCGCATCGGGCCACCCGGGCTCCATCACCAGTTGCCACGCCGGCAGCACCGACCAGACTTGGGACCAGCTTGCTCTGATGGTCAAGGCATCAGCAGAAGGCTCAGGCCTTGAGTTCTCCACCATCAAGCGCTTGCTGATGATGACCATCGACATTTTGGTGCATATCAAAGCGCACGCCGGACGCCGCTATATCACCGGCATCGACTTCAATCCGGGCCGCCTCCTGAGCGGCATCAACGGTTAAGGGAAACCATGATGCCTTTCGCAATCGACATGGCGACCTGCCCCAACCTTGCCGTACCGGCCGAGGTGATGCAGCACATCGTCAACGTAGAATCCGGTAGCAACCCGTTTGCCATCGGCGTCGTCGGCGCTCACCTCGAACGGCAGCCACAGAACAAAGACGAGGCCGTGGCCACTGCGCAGATGCTGGAGAGCCAGGGATACAACTTCTCGCTTGGCATCGCGCAGATCAATCGATACAACCTGGCAAAGTACGGCCTGGGAACCTATGAGCAGGCATTCGATGCCTGTCCAAACCTCGTTGCTGGCGCGCGCATTCTCGCGCAGTGCTACGCCCAGGCTGGCGGCGACTGGGGCAAGTCGTTCAGCTGCTACTACTCGGGCAACTTCTCGAAGGGTTATGACGACGGCTACGTACAGAAGGTTTACGACTCCATCAACCGCGCATCGCCGTCCAGTGCAACCGCAGCGCGCGCCATTCCGATTCAATTGGCGCAGACCAGGCCACCCAAGCCCGTGTCGGCGGAACAATATCTCGTCAGCATGCGTAGTTCGGCCATCGACAACCTCGGCGCCGCGCTGGCCAGCAACGTGCTGCAGAATCGCCAACCCGTCGCATCTGTCCCATCCGCGGCCCCGGTTGCAATGCCCGCATCCGCACCGTCGCCCATGGGGACTCCGGTGTCGCCGAACGACCTGCCTATAGCTGCGGCGGCACCTGCCAACGAAGTTTTCGTGCCGCAGGTGCGTGGGCCGAATGACGGCGCCACCACTGCCAAGCAAAACAACCAACCATCCCAGCCCGCCATAGACCAGGCCGACCTGCGGCTTCAGGGACGTGACGACGCATTCGTTTTCTGACACGGGTATGCGCCAATGAAATATGAGGAGGCGTTATCGCACGGACCACATCGTTTCTTCGATCGACACGCCGGAAGCACTTCGGCGACTACTGAAACAGCCGCAATAGCAAGCAAGGTCGGTGTTACGGGAGCCATTCGCAACCGGTCACCAAACCCGACACATCCACCCTAATCGACCGAAAAAGGAAGTCTCACCATGACAATCAAGATCAAGCCCTTCGTCAGCACGACCGCTCAGCGCAAGCAGATGCTCAACCGTGCAGTTCTCATGGCCGTTACGGCAGCGATCATCCTTCCCGGAATCGCCTCAGCCGATGATGCCCAGTCAAACATTTGCGGCGTTCTTGGCACCATCAACAACCTGCTAAACGTGGCATCGATCGTCGTAGTGACCATCGCCATCATCTTCTCGGGTTACCAGATCGCCTTTGCGCACAAGCGAATCTCGGACGTCGCTCCGGCACTTATTGGCGGCGTGCTCATCGGCGCTGCCGCCCAGATCGCCAAAATGGTCATCGGTGGCTCCAACACCGGCACCCAGTGCGGTGGTACGTCGCTTAATCAAGCGATGCTGATGGACCACCTGCACTCCACCGTGCAGTTCATCCAGCACTATGCATAAGAACGCGCTCTTTCGCGGCTGCACTCGCCCCCCCATGTTCATGGGCGTGCCTTATGTGCCCTTCTTCATGGGTGCGGGCGGATGCCTGTTGCTGGCGATGTACTTCCATCTTCTGTTCCTGCTGCTGATACCGCCGGTCATCATGGTGATGCGACATATGGCCAAGCGCGACGAAATGATCTTTCGCCTGCTTGGCCTACGCCTGCAATTTCGCACACGCGTGAGGAACCTGCCGCTGCACGACGGAATGTGGGCGTTCACCCCCAACGAGTCCCGCGACCCGCGTGCTAAGAAAAAGTAAGTGATGCAATACATGCTCGTGCGGCAAGCAGCGCGCTGCACGAGTACCTGGCCAAGGTCCGTGCATGCTCCCTGAGCGTAAGCCGATCTAGAGCCAGACCTCCCGGAGATGCCGCAATGCATAGCGGCGTCTCCGGGCTTTATCGACCTGGCGGATCAAACGAACCTCCATCGGATCCACGAACTGGTAACCCTCCATGTATACCCCGGACGCCCCAATTAGCGCTTTCATCCCGCTATCCGCCCATGTATCACCGACCGTGCTCAAGACCACCGGCGGCGACTACCTGATGACGTGGCGTCTGGAGGGCCTGCCGTTCGTCGGACGCGAGGAGTGGGAGCTGGAGCACCGCCACAACAGCTTCAACCGCATGCTGCAAACCCTGCGTGCGCCGGATTTCACCAACGTCGCCTTCTGGGTGCATGACGTGCGCCGTCGCCGGCGACTGACCGACAGCAGCAAGTTCGGCCAAGCCTTCAACCAGCAGATGTCTGACACGTACTACAACGCGCTGTCGACACAGAAGTTGATGCAGAATGAACTCTACCTCACGCTGATCTACCGACCTGTCGTCACCGGCAAGCGTATGGTCGACAAGAGCGCGAATGTCAGTCAGCTTGAGGCCGAACAGGCCCATGCCGTGGCCACGGTCAACGAACTGGCCGGCAACGTGGAGGCGGTACTCAAGGATTACGCTCCGCACCGCCTCGGCATGTACGAAGCCGCCAATGGCTTGGTGTTCTCCGAAACGCTGGAGCTTTTCGGCTACTTGCTCAACCGCATCGACGAACCCGTACCGGTGCTGTCCGCTCCGGTGCCGGCCTATCTTCCGGTCAGCCGCCAGCGCTTTTCGGCGAAGAGTGGCGACTTCGTGCTGACCGCACCGAACGGCGTCAACCATTTCGGCGCCATCTTGAACCTCAAGGAATACCCGGACGGAACCTACCCGGGTATCTTGAACGGTATGAAGTACCTGGACTTCGAGTACGTCATGACCCACTCCTTCAGCCCCATGGGAAGGCAGGATGCGCTGAAAGCGCTGGAGCGCACCAAGGGCATGATGATCTCCTCCGGTGATAAGGCAGTGAGCCAGATCATCGAGATGGACCACGCCATGGATCAGCTGGCCTCGGGAAACTTCGTACTAGGCGAGTACCACTTCTCCTTAGCGGTTTATGCGCCGAGCCAGGAACAGCTCGCCCAGCAGCTTGCTGCCACCCGCGCAGAATTATCCAACGCCGGCTTCGTGACGGTGAAGGAAGATCTGGCAGTGACCTCCGCGTTCTACGCGCAGTTCCCCGGCAACTGGAAGTACCGCACGCGACTGGCCAACGTCAGCTCGCTCAACTTCCTCGGTCTCTCGCCGCTGCACAACTTCGCCCTCGGAAAAAAAGAAAACAACCCTTGGGGTAATTGCGTCACTACGCTGCAGACCACGAACGGCCAGCCCTACTACTTCAACTTCCACGCCACTCACCCCGGTGAAAACTCGCTGGGTGAAAAAGCCATCGCCAACACCATGGTGATTGGTAAATCGGGTACCGGTAAAACCGCTCTCATCAACTTCCTGTTGAGTCAGGTGCAAAAGCTGTCGCCCACGCCGACCATCTTCTTCTTCGACAAGGACCGCGGCGCAGAGATCTTCGTGCGTGCCTGCGGCGGCAACTACCTGGCATTGGAGAACGGCCAGCCCACCGGCTTCAATCCGTTCCACTGCGAACGCAACGAAGCCAACGTGCAGTTTCTGGCCGACCTGATCAAGGTGCTGGCGGGCAAGAGCGTCTACAGCTCGCGTGAAGAAGAGGACATCCACCGTGCGGTGGAGAACATGCTGGACACGCCGCAGCACTTGCGCAGTATGACCAACTTCCAGAAGAGCCTACCCAACATGGGCGACGATGGGCTGTTCATCCGTCTGCGCAAGTGGACGGCCGGTCACTCGCTGGGTTGGGTGTTCGATAACCCGGTGGATACGATCGATCTGAAAAAGGCGCCGATCATCGGCTTCGACTACACCGATATCATCGATAACCCCGAAGTGCGCGTGCCGGTCATTAATTACCTGCTACATCGCCTCGAGGATCTGATCGACGGCCGCCCACTCATCTATGTGATGGACGAGTTCTGGAAAATCCTGGACGGTGCGGGCGGCCTCAAGGAATTCGCCAAGAACAAGCAGAAGACCATCCGTAAGCAGAACGGTCTCGGCATCTTCGCTACCCAGAGTCCGGAGGATGCGCTGGCCAGCGATATCGCCGCGGCACTGATCGAGCAGACAGCCACCATGATTCTTCTGCCCAACCCCAATGCCAGTCGCGAAGACTATGTGGATGGCCTGAAACTCACCGATGCCGAATATCGTGTGGTAGTGAGCCTGGACGAGCGCTCGCGCTGCTTCCTGGTCAAGCAGGGCCATGCTTCCGCAGTCTGTCAATTGAACCTGCGAGGCATGGACGACGCGCTCTCAGTGATCTCGGCATCCACTGACAACATCGAGATCATGCATCGCATCCTCGACGAACGCGCGGCCGCAGAAAATGTCGGCATCGGCGACCTGAAACCCGAACAGTGGCTCACCACGTTCTACGAGCAGCGCAAGGGCAGCGGCAAGTCGAAATTGGAACCCCAACCGCAGCGACGCACGGCAAGCTGAGCCCACCTCGTGACTACTTACTTATTTCGAAGAAAGGAATTCACCATGATCAACCAGCTTCTGCAACGCATCATGCGCAAAGCCGGCGCAGCGCTGGCAGTTCTTTTGGTCACCAGCGTTCTAACGGGCCAGGTCCATGCGCAATGGCACGTCATTGACGAGTCGTCGATCGCTAGCAACGAGAAAGGGCAGGCCGAGCAACTGGCTCAAATGGTTCAACAGTACGGACAAATGATCACGCAGTACGAGGCCCTGCTGACCTCGCTGAAGAGCCTCAACCTCAACATCATTCCGACCAACAACCAGCTTCAACTGATCAATGATCCGAGCTCCCAGGTGCAGCAGGCCTGCCCGGGCTCCAGCTCGGTACCAGGCATGGTGGCCGGCGCTTTAGGTATCGACACGTCGATGATCGATGGCGAGATCGTGACCCAGCAGCGCTCCATCTGCACCAAGATCGTCCTGCTGCAAGTCGACAAGTACAACACCGTCGCCAAGATGCTCAACCACATGAACGACTACTTCGCCGGGTTGAATCAGCTTGCCAGCACGGCGGACAAAACCATCGGCGCCATTACCAATGCCGTCGGTGACCGCCAGGCCCTGCAGAATCAGACCACCCAGACCCAGGCCAGCCTGTCCACGGAAATGGCCAACGTCGAACAGCACCTGCGCGCCGTCGACGCCACCATCTCCGCACTCAAGGACCAGCAGTCGCTCCTCGCCAACGTCGCCCTCAAGGGCAGCAACTCAGGCGGCCTGGGCGCCCTGGGCGGCCAGCTCATCCAGGCCGGCGCCTTCGCCGGCGCCTTCACGCAGCATTGATCCCACTCGGACCGTCGATGACCACTGATCGCCTCGACACCGTTGCCCGACGTCGGACAACAGCACACTCCGATCCCGGAGCACGGACGCCATGACTCCCACCAATCTCACCGATTACTTGTATTTCCGCCTCATCTACAACTGGATGGGGGTGGAAATCGACAACCTGAGCAAGCAGATGGTGCAGAACACCGTCCAGTGGATCAGCTTCTTCGCGCTGATCCTGGTAACGCTGTGGGTCTTCTTGCAGGGATACCGCCTAGTCACTGGCCAGATGCGCGAGTCGGCCATGACAGTCGTCAGCAACATGATAAAGATCGCTCTGGTGGTCACCTTCGCTACCACGGTCTCGCTGGTCAACAACGATGTGCGCACCTTTGTCACCCAGGACATGAGCAACGCCATTAACTACATGGTCAACGGCTCGTCCTCCTCGATGACCGACACTATCGACAAGAACCTTGCCTATACCCAGATGGCGATGGCCGCCATCGACACCGTGCAGGTGCCGTATGGCGACGAGAACACCGCCAGCGAAAAAGCACGCACCATGATGATCGCTACCCTGGGTACTGCGGGCCCGGCCATGACGGCTGGCGCGATGTTGCTGCTCTATCAGGTGGCGATTGCCTTGGTGATCGGCCTGGCCCCACTGTTCATCCTCTGCCTGATCTTCGACCAGACCAAGGACCTGTTCAAACGATGGGTCATGTTCACAGTGAGCACCTTATTTTCCATGGCAGTGCTCAACGCCGTGGTAGCCATCGCACTCAAGGCGAGCATCAACACCGCCGAAGCGCTATGGGTTTCACAGGCCATCACCCACATCACCAATCTGTCAGCTGAGGGTTTCAATAGTCAGGCTCTGCAGCAGGGTGGCGTTGGCTTGTTGATGACGGTGTTGATCATTTCCACACCGCCGATGGCGGGGATGCTGTTCAACGGCACCTTGGGACAATTCGTTCCGTTTGCACAGGTAGGCGGCGGTGGTGTTGGCCGACCGGGGCCTCAGGGACAGCCGGCAGGTTCCTACAACTGGAGTCCGCCGCCATCGAGTGATCATGGTCATGCGGGTAGCGGCAGTAGCGGAAATGCAGGTGTGTTCAACAACCACGCTAGCAATCCGCCGCGCAGCTACGCTCAAGCCGCTGTCAACAAAGACGAAATGAAGTATCGGACATAGGGCGTAGGTATGAAGCTCCTCATTTTGACCACTCTATTTGGTCTGTTAGCGTTTCAGACGCCTGCATTTGCGCAAGGTTGTCCTGCCGGCACGTACCCCTGGAGCGGCAATGGCGTATTCACCTGTTTGCCCGATCCTAGCTACAACCAACAACAGCAGCCGCAAAGCACGCCCTCCACACTCCTAGGTAAATGGGAGTCACGCTGGGGCGCAATCGCCACTGATGAATCGAACGGCGTTGTCGGTTCATCTACCGGCATGCTGAAAGAACAACAGGCAAAGGACGCCGCGATAGCCGATTGCAAAACAAAGGGCGGTGCGACTTGCAAGTTTGCGGTTTCGTATGCCAACGGCTGTGGAGCAATGGTTGTCGGCGACAAACGATTCAATGTTGATCGCGCAGCAACAGAGCAAGAAGCCATTAAATTGAGCATGAAAGCCTGCAGTGCAGAAGACACCAATTGCCACGTTTACTTCTCTAGTTGCAGCCAAGCAGTGCTTGTCCGGTAGCTCTTAAGTGCGGATCACTTCATTAGGGATTCGAGTATGCAGCGACTCACGCTGACATTGTTTTCGCTGAGTGTTCTGGCGCTCCACTATGCACCGGCATATGCGCAAGGCTGCCCATCCGGCACGTATCCCTGGAGCGGCAATGGCGTATTCACGTGCCTGCCGGATCCTAACTACAACCAACAGCAGCAGTCTCAGAGCACTCCTTCTACGGCCCTAGGTAAATGGGAGTCACGCTGGGCAACTATTGCGACGGATGGGACCCGTGGAACTCTTGGCGCAGCAAGAGACATGGCGACGAAAGCCGGCGCTGAAAAAGCCGCAATCAAGGATTGTCGGGACAAAGGGGCGCTCAGTGCGTACTCAATGTCTCCTATGGAAACGCCTGCGAGGCGAATTTCGTTGGCGACCATGGTCTCAGCGTAGATGCGGAAGACACCATGGATGACAAAAAAAACAGCGTTTCAAGCATTCAGTGGCAAGGACCAGAACTGCCACATCTACCACTCCAACTGTACTCAACCAGTACTGGCCAGGTAGGTTCATACCGTGAGACGACCTGAAACCCTCGCCGCTCTTCTTTTGCTGCTAGTCACACTTTCTGCTTGTGGATCACCCATGAATACGCCTGACATCAAGCACAACCCACACCCCAAGATGCGCTATGAAATCACCATAATGATCCAGGATGCACCGGGGGCGTTCGAGTCGGTGAATGGGTCAGTGCAATATCGAGTCAAGAATGACGACTGCGTTCCGTTGCAACCTGTTAGCGGGGCACGACTGGTACCCGAAGAAGATGTTCACGTAACGTTTCATCGCGTCAGCGAGCACGAGTACAAAGGCACGATTTATTTGGATCTGCTGCAGGATGAGGATTACTACGGCCTGGGCGTGTGTCATTGGGGGCTGGTGAACGTCGCCGCTGAACTCAAAGCCGGCAAGATGATCTTTACCCCCTATATCGGCGTGGACCAGATCATCGCCCAGCGACCGTCAGTGCAGTACTTCCTCAAAAGCAACTACAGCGGCGATGCCAGCAAGGAAGGTGCTGCCTTGCCGCGCATTCCGGGCACTCCCGCCGCCGAATACGTTGAGCAGCATCCGGACAAGCGATTCCTGATCACTATCGCTGCCAAGGAGAGCTTCGAATGACTATTGGCGCGAACGAACATGCCATCCTGTCGCAAGACTCCTACGTGGATCGCTCGAAGAACGTAGGCAAGAATCCCGTCTCCATTGATGGCGTCGATTACCAAGTTCTCGATGCCCGCAGCAATCCTCTCACTGGCTATCAGGGCACCGTATATCGCCGTGTGGACACCGGCGAGGTGGTGATCGCCCATCGGGGCACCGAGAAAGCGGCAACCGATATTGGCACTGACGCTGGCATGGTGCTCTCCGGACTCAATGCGCAAGCGGGTGACGCCGAGGCATTCACCAAGCATGCCATTGAGCTGGCCCAGAAGAAGGCGGATGAAGATGGCAAACCCCTCAACATCACCGTCACTGGCCACTCCCTCGGCGGCACCTTAGCCGAACTCACCGCCTATAAATTCCACCTGCATGGCGAAACCTTCAACGCCTATGGCGCAGCCGGCCTCATGCATGGCGTGCCCGAAGGAGGCTCACAGGTAGTCAATTATGTACGCGCGACCGATGTGGTCAGCGCTGCGAGCAAGCACTACGGCGAAACTCGTGTGGTGGCTACCGCACAGGATATCGATACCTTGTCGCATGCTGGATACCGCGACGAAGGCAGCATGCTGAGCCCGCGCAATCCCATCAAGGCTGTCGATTTCGGCGCCCATGGCATCGCCAATTTTGTACCGGATGCACAGGGTCACTCGGCACTAGATCCCGAAAACGCAGCGCGTTATCGCGCCCATCACGCGATGGTGGATCGCTACCGGGACGATGTCCTGACGGCACGTACCATAGTGTCAGCCAAGTGGGAGGTGCCGAAGGCCGCCTACGAAGCAGGACAGGCCGCTGGTCACGCAGCCGCCGAGAAACTGGCCGAAACCTACAAGCAGGTCCACGAAGCAGCGAGCCTGGGTGCAAAGGTCGCGGTGCACACCGCCGAACATGCGGGTCAGCAGGTCAAGCATACCGCTCAGCAGGCCGCCCATGCTGCGGATCAGGCTTATGACGCCACGCGCGACGCCGCAATACGCGGCGCGCAGGCGGCAGCACATACCGCAGAGCAAGTGGGCCACCGCATCGAGCAAGGCGCTAAGCAAGCCGCTAGTCAGATCGGAGAAGGTGTACATCAAGCTGGCCAGGCAGTGACCCACGGAGCGCAGGTGCTGGGGCAGCAGGCGCACCTGGCAAAGCAGGCGATAAGCGACGGCATGTCAAACGCCGCTCATACACTGAGCCATCCCGGCTCGTGGTTCGACCATAAGCCTGCGGCACCAGTCGCACCTGTTTCGCTGGATCACCCGAGCCATCCGGGACACGCCATGTTCCAACAGGGCCTCCAGGGTGTTCAGCAACTCAACGCCAGGCACGGCATCGCGCCCACCTCCCGCGACACCAACTTTGCCGGCGCCCTCGCCGTGGCTGCCACGACGCAAGGCCTCACGCGCATTGATCACGTGGTGCTAAACGACAACGCGACTCGCGCCTTTGCCGTACAGGGCAGATTGCAAGGAGGCATCGAAGGGATCGATCAGAAGCTGGCTCATGTGGAGACCATGAACGCGCTAAACACACCGCTGGCGCAGAGCAGCACACAGTGGGAGCAGGCCGCACAGCAACGAACCTCCGAGCAAGCGCGCGCGCAATCACAACAGATAGCGCAGCAGCCAGCACCGCACCATATTGGCCCTTCGATGTAAGCGAGATCCCCATGAACACCGCCATGGATCATGGCTCTCGGTTATCTCCGACTCGTCGCGATCGCTCATCCGCGTCGAAATGCGTTTGGCCGTTTACGCACCGCACGAACGATGGAACCTTCACCTTTAAGGACTGAACAATGAAGAAGGCATGGATGGTCTTGTTTGCACTGGGCATCGCGCTACCGGTCGGCGCCCAATCTGTCGCGCCTTTTCGTGGCAACGACCCTTTCGTATTCTGCACTCAGGGCTATGAGCTCACCGTAGCTCAGATGTGTTGGAAGCCGTTACCCCCCTTTACCGGCGGAGCGGCTTGGACTTACACCTGGCTATGCGACCCCCCGAACTACTACGGGCGTTCATGGACAGACCGCGACTGGCTGGCGCTCAGCCTCTATGAGAGTGTGTGCCCACTTGCCATGACGCCGGGCGCCTGGACAGGCCCTGGCGACGGAAGCCAAGTTCCGGTACAGCATTGAGATATAGGCAAAGGCATGCCTCTTACCAGCAGTAAATCCAACCACGCCTGAAAGCACCATGAAGTTGGCCCCAAACGGATATGAATCGCAGCATTCACGAATACCCGCGGCATCTCGCCGTTGTAGGAGCTTTGTCGTGAAGAACAGAACATCTCTTTTAGTCACCTCGGTTCTGGCGTTCGCGCTCACCGCCTGCAATGCGGGGGAGCAAGCGTCGAGGGATCGCACGCCCCTGGCCACAACCGGCTCTGCCGCCGATACCAAGACACCAGGTGCGGCACAATCGTGCCTGGCGCAGGATTTCGACCAGTTTCTGACCGCTTTCATGGGCGACGTTGAAGTACAAAAGACCCACGTCGCATTGCCTCTGAAAAGCGAAACGGTGGACCCCAACGCCGAACCGGAACCGAAGCCCGTGACCAAGATGCTGCCCCTGGCAGATCTGAAATTCCCGCTGATGCTTTCTCCGCAGCAACAAGCGCAGGACGGGCTGCAATTAAGCAAAACCGTCACGGACCCTACCCATATCGAAGTCAAACTGGTCAAGCCAGATACGGACTATCAGCTGACATTCTTGTTCCAGAACGACGGCTGCTGGAAGTTGTATCAAACGCGGGACGACTCGCTCTAAACGGAGATAGGAGCACTCACGATGCCGTATCAAGACGTGATGAACACCATCCTGCCTCGGCAGGGCAATCATTCGGCCCACATCACCGGCCATTACGGTGAGCACCGCGCCAATGGCCCGCATGGCGGCTCGGATTTCAATTACGAGGGCGGCCAGCAAGGTGCAAACCTGGAACACCCGACCGTGCATTCTCCGGTGGCCGGTGTGGTGACCTTTGTGGGCGGGCAGTACGGCACGATCAAGATCCGCGATGCCGAGGGCAATAGTCACGAAATTCTGCACACGCAAAGCCAATCCGTGACCGTCGGCCAGCGTATCGAAACCGGCGACGTCATCGGCGCCATGGGCGGCCGCGGCCCGCACGGCGCGACGCAGTATGCGCAGCATGTGCACTACCAGATGAAGGACAGCCAGGGACATCCGGTCAATCCGGAGACATTCTGGGCCCAGCGCACCCATGATGCTCCGATCCATCCGCCGGCCCGGCAAGGTACGGCAATACCCAGCCATCCAGATAGTGTGGTGCGCCATGGCAGCCAGGGTGAAACGGTGCGCGCGTTGCAACGCGAACTGGCTGAACTCGGCTACGAGGGACGCGATGGCAAGCCTCTCAAGGACGATGCGCACTTCGGCCCGGATACACGACATGCCGTAGAAGCCTTCCAGCGAACGAATGGTCTGAAGATCGACGGTCTCGCCGGACCGCAAACCCTGGAGAAGCTGAGCGAGACCTTGCGCCAACGGCACGCCCAGATGGGGCCTGCGCCACTGCTCAATGACTCCGCCCATCCCGATCACGCCATGTACCGACAGGCGCTGGACGGCGTACACAAGCTTGATGCCCAGCATGGCCGAACTCCCGATATGCGCAGCGAGCAACTAGCCGCCGCACTGACGGTTTCCGCTAAACAAGAAGGCCTCAGCAGGATCGATCTGGTTGTCCTCGGTACAAACGGAGAACATGTCTTCGCCGCGCAGGGGCTGCTCGATTCACCATTCAAGCGTGTTGCCAGCGTGCCCACGACGACAGGACTGGAGACACCGATGGCGTTTAGCAGCCAGCAATGGGAAAAACTCCAGCAGTCATCGGTGCAGCAGACAAGCCAACCTCATCAGCAAGCACAGCAGCAGTCCCAAGCTCACACCGTGTGAGGCGCGGACATGGCGGCATTTTGATTGCTGTAGTTCCTTTTATTTCAGGAGTTTCACCATGAGGCATCGAGCATCACTTTTGGCCACGGCCATCGCCACGCTGGCGCTTGCCGCCTGCAACGACAGCAATTCCGCCTCGGGCCAGCCTCCCACCTCCTCCGCGCCATCTACGGCAACCACGGCAGCGCCAAAGGCGGCTGCCTCCCCCGCCCCCGCCGCTTCGGCTTCTGCATCGCAAGGATCCAAGATGGACGATTTGAAGGCATTCGCCACGAATGGCGCCCGCATCATGGACTCGCTCACGGGCGACCTCAACAACGACGGCAAGCCTGATGTTCTGCTGGTGCTCGACCCGCCCGCCGACAGTTCGCAGAAGCTCGGCGAAGGCGCGCCGCGCACCGTGCTGGTGCTGATCCGCGGCGAGGATGACCAGCTTCATGAAGCCGCCAGCAACCAGAAGGTAGTGCCGTGTGCGACCTGCGGCGGCGTATCGGGAGACCCGTACGGTTTTGTCCGCGTGGAGCCCGGCCAGTTCACCGTCCGCAATGGCGGCGGTAGTCGCGAGCACTGGAGCGACGAATTCACCTTCAAGTACTCGGCGGATCGCAAGGACTGGTTACTGGACAAGGCCACGCGCCGCGTCACCGACCAGGACACCGAAGCGCACAAGACGCTCGAACTCACGCCGAAGGATTTCGGCAGCATCACTTTCAAGGACTTCGACCCGGCCAAGCTGCCCGAGGTCGTATTGCCCTGAAGCATGCCGCCAGGACAGGCGGCATGAGCAAAGACATGGAATGAAGTCGCTCTTAAAGAAGCCAACCAGGAGTTGTAACCATGGCTATGGATCGAGAAGCACAGGTATTGAACGACGCCGTCGCGGCCGGGATCACGTCACCCCGAGAGCTGGCGAATTTCATGGCGCAAGTCACCCATGAATCCAACGGACTGAACCGTCTGGACGAAAGTTTCCGCTACACCAAGAGCGTCAACCAGATTCCGGTGGAGTCGGCGTGGCGTCAGGGCGAAGCCGCGCTGGAATCAGCGCGTAAGGAAGCTCTGCAAGGCAAGCCGGAGCATCTGGCCGAACTGATGTACGGCGGTCGCAACGGCAATGACGAGCCGGGTGACGGCTACAAGTATCACGGCCGCGGCTACATCCAGCTCACCGGCAAGGACAATTACCGCGCTGCGGGCGAGGCGCTGCAACTGGATCTGGTCAAGCATCCGGAGCTGGCCGCCCAACCCGAGAATGCCGCCAAGATTGCGGTGTGGTACTGGGAAAATCGCGTACCGGAAAAGGCGCACGAAGATGTTCGTGCCGCAACCCGCGCCGTCAACGGCAAGCTCAACGGCCTGGCGGATCGCGAGACGCGCTTTGCCGAATGGGAAAAGAAGCTAACGCCTGAAGTGATGGAGCGACTGACCAAGGGTCAGGTAGGCCTGCCGCACGCGCCTTCCGCTCCAGTCCCTTCCAAGAGCGAACACCACGCTACTGGCGCATCGTTGCGCGAAAAGGACCAAGGACCCGCCATACGCGAATTGCAGGATCAACTGCACACGCTCGGCTATGGCGGCAAGCAACCGCCCCTGAAAGCCGATGGCCATTTCGGCCCCAATACCAAACATGCGGTCGAAGACTTCCAGCGCGCCCATGGCCTGACTCCGGATGGCGTGGCTGGCAAGCAGACCATGGCCAAGATCCATGAGTTGGCGCAGGCATCCAAACCCCAACTCAACGACTCCCGCCATCCCGACCATGAGCTGTACAAGCAAGCATTGGATGGCGTGCACAAACTGGACACACAGCACGGCCGCGCTCCCGACACACGCAGCGAACAACTTGCCGCAGCCTTGGTCGTGGCAGCGCGCGAACACGGCCTTTCGCGGATCGACCATGTGGTCCCGGGGCAGGACGCATCACATATCTATGCGGCGCAGGGCGCCTTGAACTCTCCGTTCAAGCAGGTGGCGGGCGTACCCACTACGCAGGCACTTGATACTCCCATCGCACAAAGCAGCCAGATGTGGGAACAGGCCGCGAAGCAACAGCAGACCACCCAGCCTCAGCAGTCACAGCAGACGCAAGCACAAGCGCAGACGCACGGCATGTAGCGCGCATGGCCCTTTCATTGGCCAAGTCACGCACCGAAGGAGCTGGTCAAACCGGCTCCTTCGGCATGCCCGTCATCCATCGGCCATCGCTCCTGCGCAACGAATTGCCGCTATTAGCGCAACCGTTCCGCGAAGACGATGTGTGTCCAGAAGGAAAACCTTATGCCAAGCAAGCGATCTACGCCCTCCGCGGCGCTCGCCCTCGCTCTGACTCTCGCCACCTCCACTTATGGTTCGCCCATGAATACTCCTGACATCAAGCAGAACCCGCATCCGCAGATGCGCTACGAGGTCACTATGACCATCGAAGGTGCGCCCGGCCCGTTCGAAACCGTGACCGGTTTCATGCAGTACGAAGTGCTCGATGACCGCTGCCTGCCCATGCAGGACCCGATCAGCGGCGCCAAGAAGCACCCGATGACCGACCCGCCGATTCATTTCGAGCGTGTCTCCGACAACGTCTACAAGGGCGTCGTCTATGCCGATCTGCTGCAGAACGAGGACTACTACGGTCTTGGCATCTGCAAGTGGTCGCTGGTGTCCGCTATCGGCCGCCTGCAGGGCAAGGAGGCCACCTTCTCACCCGACCTCAGCCTTGACGAGCTCGTGGCGCAGGAACGCAAGACGCTCTATTTCTACAAGGGCAACTACTCGCACAACAGCGTGAAGGATTCGGTCTTCGCGGGCGTTCCGCTGTCGGATCACATCAAGGCGCACCGCGATGACTTCTTCTCGGTGACGCTCGAAGCCAGGGAGGTCTTCCCATGACCCTGCGCTCGATGGACTACGCCGAACTCGCCAAGGATGCTTATAACGACCGCGCGCTGGAGCAAAATTTCTACATCGATAGCGTGCAGTACAAAGCCATCGCCCATGTGGACCGTCCGTCTGGTTATCAGGGCACCGCCTATCAACGCATCGACACCGGCGAGATCGTCATCGCCAGCCGCGGCACCGAGTTCGGTCGCGAGCCGCTGCGCGATGGCGTGATCGCGGATGGCGGCATGGTCTTCACTGGCTACAACTCGCAGGCCGACGACGCCATGGACTTCGCCAAGCAAGTCACGGCCATGGCGAAAGACCGTGAGCCGCAATATGGGCATCCGCTGGATGTCACCGTCACCGGCCACTCACTGGGCGGCACCCTCGCTGAGATCACGGCTTACCGGCTCGGCCTGCACGGTGAGACCTTCAATGCCTATGGTGCAGCGGGGCTGTTGTACGACATTCCTGAGGGCGGTTCGCAGGTGATCGATCACGTGCGTGCCACCGATTTCGTCAGTGCGGCCAGCCGCCATTTCGGCGAGGTGCGCGTCTATGCCACCCAGGAAGACATCGATCAACTAACCAAGGCGGGATACCGCGACGACGGTGGCCCGCTAAGCCTGCGCAATCCGATCAAGGGCATCAGCTTCGACGCGCATCGCATCACCAATTTCGCGCCGGACAACCAGGAGCACGGCGCCTCGATCATGAATGCTGAGGACGCCGCCCGCTATCGCGCCCACCACGGCATGATCGACCGCTACCGTGACGACATCATGCTGGCTCGCACCGGGCTCTCGGTTTCCTGGGAGCTGCCCAAGGCGATCGTCCACACCGCGGAAGACTTTGGCCGCACCGCTGGCGAGCGGATCGCCAAGACGTACGAGATCGTCCGCGAAGTAGCCAACGAGCATATTCACCAGGTCGCCGAGAAAGTGAAGGAAACGGTCCATCGCGTCGAACAGACGCTGGAGGAGGCAGGTAAAGCAGTAGGCGAGAAGATCTCTGAGGGAGCACATGCCATCGAGCATGCCGCCGAGTCCCTGAGAGACCGGGCCTCCCACGCGCTGGATGTCTTACGGCATCCCGGCTCATGGTTCGAGCACGCACCTGACCCGAAGACGCCACCCGCCCGCCTGGACAGCACTACGCATCCTGATCACTCCATGTATCGCCAGGTGCTCGGAGCCGTGCATCACCTGGACGCGCAACATCGCCGCGCCCCTGACCAGTTGAGTGACAATCTGGCGGCGACGTTGGTAGTCGCGGCCCGGAGGCATGGCATGGAACAGATCGATCTGATTTCGCTAAGTGATGATCGGTCCAGCGCTTATGCCATACAAGGTGATCCACAATCGCCTTTCAGGCGCATCGCCGAAGTGTCGACGCAACAGGCGGTCAACACTTCGGTGGAGCAAAGCAGCTTGGCCTGGGTACAAGCCGCTCATGAAGCCAGGGAACGGCATGCTGCCCAGATCGCTCAGGAGCAGTCGCAATCCCAGGCCATGCCGGGGCGAACCGCATAGCACGCGGGTAATCTTGGCATGTCAAAGTAAGCGTACGAAGAAGGAAACGACGAAGCGGGCGGAGCCACCGTGGCCCGCTCGCTTCGCGGCAGGAAATGGATAGGCTACGACGGCCTGTCCCGCCAAGAAATCTCGACAGGGTAGATCTAATGAGCAAGAGCCGATGGATTTGTGCGGTAGGCCTCGCAGTGGCCGCCGTGGCGGTAGGCGAGTATTTTTCCGGATTTCTAACCCTGCTCTTCCTGGGACTGGGGCAACACGACCTCGGTTTCGGCCTGTATTGGAACTACCTTCGCTCTCTCAATCTGCCTCAGTATCAGCC
Source organism: Dyella sp. OK004 (assembly GCF_900114495.1). Lineage (GTDB taxonomy): Bacteria > Pseudomonadota > Gammaproteobacteria > Xanthomonadales > Rhodanobacteraceae > Dyella_D. Next base: position 527,831 of record NZ_FOZI01000001.1, read on the forward strand.
TTACCTATTGCGCATTCAGGCCGCCGGCTTTATCGGCTTTGGCATTCCGCTTCTCCTATGGCTGATCGCCCTGTACTTCCTGGTGAAGCGCAAGAAGCAATCCATGCACGGCGACGCTCGCTTCGCCAACGCCGGCGACTTGAGCAAGCACGGCATGTTCAAGCCGTCAGACAACGGCGTTCTGGTCGGCAAGTACAAGGGCGATCTGGTGCGGTTGAGCGGCCAGCAGTTTGTGATCCTCGCTGCGCCCACGCGCTCAGGCAAAGGCGTGGGCGTGGTGATTCCCAACCTGCTCGAGTACCAGGAGTCGATGGTCGTTCTGGACATCAAGCAGGAGAACTACGAACTGACAAGCGGCTGGCGCGCCAGCCAGGGGCAGGAAATCTATCTGTTCAATCCGTTCGCGGAAGACCGGCGCTCGCATCGCTGGAATCCGTTGAGTTATGTGTCGAGTGACCCGGCCTTCCGTGTATCGGATCTGATGAGCATCGCGGCGATGCTGTATCCCGATGGCTCGGACGATCAGAAGTTCTGGGTGAGCCAGGCACGCAATGCATTCATGGCTTTCACCCTGTATATGTTTGAGAAATGGGAGCACGACGAGAAGAAAGGTTTTCCGCTGATGCTGCGGGACAAGCCGACGCTGGGCATGGTCTATCGCCTCTCTTCCGGCGACGGTACGGATCTTCGCCAGCTTTATCAAATGATGTCGCAGCAGCCGTTCCTCAGCGGTCATGCGCAATCTGCTTTCGCCAATCTGCTTTCGCAGGCCAACGAGACCTTCGCCTCCATCCTAGGCACCTTCAAGGAGCCGTTGAACGCATGGATCAACCCGGTGCTGGACGCAGCCACCAGCGAGGACGATTTCCTGCTGACCGATGTGCGCAAGAAGCGCATGACGATTTACATCGGCATCCAGCCCAACAAGCTGGCTGAGAGCCGGCTGATCGTGAACCTGTTCTTCAGCCAGTTGATCAACCAGAACACCAAGGAGCTGCCGCAGAACAACCCTGCGCTGAAGCACCAGTGCCTGCTATTGATGGACGAATTCACCTCGATCGGCAAGGTGGAAATCATCGCTACGGCGGTGTCGTATATGGCGGGCTACAACGTGCGCCTGCTGCCCATCATCCAGAGCATGGCGCAGCTGGACGCCACCTACGGCAAGGATGTCTCGCGCACGCTGATCACCAACCATGCGTTGCAGATCATCTACGCGCCGCGCGAACAGCAGGATGCCAACGACTACTCCGACATGCTCGGCTACACCACCGTGCGCAAGGAGAACGTCACGCGCGGCAAGGGTCGTGGCGACGTGTCGCGCAGCCAGACCGAGGAACGCCGCGCCCTGATGCTGCCGCAGGAACTGAAGGCGATGGGTACGGACAAGGAGGTCTTCCTCTATGAAGGCATCCCCCATCCAGTGATGTGCGAAAAGATCCGCTACTACCAGGACAAGTACTTCACCGCCCGCCTGCTGCCGAAGGTGGACATTCCCGTTCTGGCCATCTGAACCTGGCGCCCTTATGGGCGCCACGGCCCCGGGGCAGCTTCAGAGCTAGACTTGGCTCATGACGCTGCCTTCCGCCCTGCTCGATACCCTGCGCGCCACTTTTGCCGCCGACGCCCTGTCGGTGGAGGAAGGTGAGCGCCTCGCTTACGCCTACGACAACTCGCGCCGCAACGCACTGCCCGATGCGGTGGTGTTTCCCACCACACATGAGCAAGTCGAAACGCTGGTGCGCGCATGCCGCGAACATCGCGTTCCGGTAGTGGCCCGCGGACGCGGCACTAATACCACCGGCGCCACGGTACCGGTGGCAGGTGGCGTGGTGGTGAGCTTTGAGCGGATGAACCGCATTCTGCGCATCGATCCGGATAACCGCCTGGCGGTGGTCGAGCCGGGCGTACTCAATGGCGACCTGCAGAACGCGCTGAAGCCGCATGGTTTCTTCTGGCCACCCGACCCGACCTCGTCGCCCTGGTGCAGCATAGGCGGCAACCTGGCCTGTAATTCGGCGGGACCGCGCACGGTGAAGTACGGCAGTCCGCGTGAGAACACTCTGGGTTTGCGCGCGGTGGCTGGCACGGGCGCAGGCTTTCGCTGCGGCACCTACACCAGCAAGGGCTCCACGGGTTACGACCTTACCCGTCTGCTGATCGGTTCCGAAGGCACCTTGGCGCTGATCACCGAAGCCACGCTGAAACTCACGCCGAAGCCGAGCGGGCTGCGCACATTGCGCGCTACTTATCGCGACGTTGGCGCCGCTGCGCGCGCGGTGGCACGCATCATGGCCCAACCCGTCACGCCATGCGCACTGGAGTTTATTGATGACGTCGCACTGAAGCTGGCCCACGACTACGGTGGCGACGGCGTGCCGCTGGCCGGCGCGATGTTGATGATCGAAGTCGACGGCGAACCGGAAACGCTGCCCAGCGCGGTGGAGGGCGTATCGTGCGCGGCGCGCGGCGATGGGCTGGAAGAACTCAAAGTCGCCCAGACCGCGGAGGAAACTCAGGCACTGTGGTCTGCGCGCAAGGCACTATCACCCGCACAGCGCACCATCTCGCCGAACAAGATCAATGAAGATGTGGTGGTGCCGGTGAGCCACTTGCCGGAACTGGTGGACGGCATCAAGCAGCTTGCGGCCAAGCACGACGTACTGATCGTCAGCTTCGGCCATGCAGGCAACGGCAATCTGCACGTGAACCTGTTGCCGCGCGATGACGCCGAGCGCGAACGTGCGCATGCCTGCCTCGCTGAAGTGTTCGCGTTGGTGATCCGCCTGGAAGGCACCCTGTCCGGTGAACACGGCATCGGCCTGATCAAGCGCGAATTCATGCCGCTCGCGTTGGAGCCGGCAACGCTGGGACTGATGCACAACGTCAAGGCTGCGTTCGACCCGGACGGGATTTTGAATCCGGGAAAGCTGCTGCCGTAGAAGCGCACAGGGTGCGCTCCTACAGGTAATCAGCGGGTTTGGCGGTTGATGATCAGGTGCAGGCCGAACAGGACGAATACTGCTCCCGCCACGCCATCGATCCACCGCGACAGCCGCAGGTAGCCGCGCCGCATGGCCGGCAGGGCGAAGAACGCCGCGACCACGGTGAACCATAGGAAGGTTTCGGCGGCGACCAGCGTCCACAGACCCCAGCGGGTGGCGGCGCTGGCGCCGTCGCCGATCAGGGCGGAGAACACGCTGCCGAAGTACACCACGGCCTTGGGATTGGCGAGGTTGGTCAGCAGGCCGGCACGGAGCGTGGCGAAGTCGCTGCGCTCGACCTGGGGTGTCATCGATGGGCCGCCGGCCGGCGCGCGCCAGGCGCCGCGCAGCATCTTCACACCCATCCAGGCCAGGTAGAGCCCGCCGGCCACGGCCATCAGGCGGCCCAGCCAGGCCAGGCGGTGCAGCAACAGTTGCAGGCCAAGCAGCGCCAGCGCCGACCACACCATCGCGCCGAGCGCGATGCCGGCGACGCCGAACAGCGCCTGTCGGCGGCTGCGACTCACCGCAGTCTGCGAGACAAAGAAAAAATCCGGCCCCGGGCTGATCAGGGCGATCAGGTGGACGAAGGCGATAGTCAGGAACAGGCTCATGGGACGCTCCGACACAGTGAATCACTAGATATTTGCGGCCCCGCAACTTGTCGCGACGGAGCCGATTCCTCTACGCTGCCAACGTTTTGGCTTTCCACGGCCACTTTAGAGCCTGTCCTCATAGTCTGCATGGCCCTCGCCGGGAGCTGTTTGCACGCAAGACCAGGAAGAACGAGGGCGTGTACGTCCGTACACAACCGAGTGATGACGCAGGATTGCGGGCAAACAGACCCGGCCCGAAGGGTTGCTTGTCGGTGGGCGCCAGCCGGTGCCGCGCGGTTTGGCCTGGCAGCCAGCCATGCGCTGCACCACGCACCACCGGCTGGCGCCCACCGACAAGCAACGCGGGCTATGCAGACTATGAGGACAGGCTCTTAGGGGGAATACCGAGTCGCCGGAACGGGCGGGACCAGCAAGGTTGGCTGCCCGGCGTCCGTGTGCCCGGTGTGGCCATCGCGTAAAAGCTACCGCATTCATTGGATCAAGACACCCTGATGAGCATCAAACTCCGCCTGATCATCATGTACTTCCTGCAGTTCTTTGTGTGGGGTGCGTGGCTGCTGACCATCGGCGCCTACTGGTTCCAGAACAAGCAATGGTCGGGCGCGCAGTTCGGCGCGATCTTTTCCACCATGGGCATCGCCTCGCTGTTCATGCCCTCGATCATGGGTGTGGTCGCCGACAAATGGATCAACGCGGAAAAGCTCTATGGCCTGCTGCATATCGGCGGCGCCATCGTGCTGTTCATCGTGCCGATGATCAATTCGCCCGGGCTGATGTTCTGGGTGATGTTGATCAACATGATGTTCTACATGCCCACCATCTCGCTCTCTATTGCGGTGGCGTACAACGCGCTCAAGGGCGACGGCAAGGACATCATCAAGGACTTCCCGCCGATCCGCGTGTGGGGCACGGTGGGTTTCATCGCGGCGCTGTGGACGGTGAGCCTGCTGCATCTGGAAACCACCGAGGGCCAGTTCTTCGTGGCTTCCGGCGCGGCGCTGGTGCTGGGTCTCTATGCCTTCTCCCTGCCCAAGTGCCCGCCGAAGTTCGAGCGCAAGGAACACCAGTCGCTACTGGATACGCTGGGCCTGACCTCGTTCGCGCTGTTTCGCAATCCGCAGATGGCTGTCTTCTTCATCTTCGCGATGTTGCTGGGCGCGGCGCTGCAGCTGACCAATGCCTACGGCGATACCTTCCTGCACGATTTCGCCAAGCACGAAGAGTTCAAGGACCTGATAGCGGTGCGCTATCCGGCCATCATCATGTCGATCTCGCAGATTTCGGAAACGCTGTTCATCCTGGCAATTCCGTTCTTCCTGAAGCGCTTTGGCATCAAGACGGTGATGCTGATCAGCATGCTGGCGTGGACGCTGCGCTTCGGCCTGTTCGCCTACGGCGACCCGGGCGCGGGGCTGTGGATGATCGTGCTGTCGTGCATCGTGTACGGCATGGCCTTCGACTTCTTCAATATCTCCGGCTCGCTGTTCGTGGAGGGCCAGGCTGATCCGTCGATCCGCGCCAGCGCGCAAGGCCTGTTCATGCTGATGACCAACGGCGTCGGCGCCGTGCTGGGCAGCTCGATCAGCGGCCTGGTGATCGAGGCTTTCTTCACCCGCCCTGACAACAGTAAGGACTGGCACGGCATCTGGACCACCTTCTCGCTGTACTCGCTGGTGGTGGCGGTGCTGTTCGTGTTCCTGTTCAAGCACAAGCACGACCCGGCGGCCGTGCAGGGCGCGTCGGCACGCAACGCCGCCCACTGAGCGACCGCCCGGGTTTTTCAGGAAAGGGCCGCATCCGCTGCGGCCCTTTTCTTTTAGGGCATCGCAAGAATTTGAGATGATAATTATTCTCATTTAAACTGCATGCTTTGCCCTTCCCCGAAGCCGCTCATGCCGTCTCTTTCCCGCACCATCGCTCTGGCCCTGCTGGCCAGCGCCGCCCCGCTCTACGCCCAGACCGCTCCCGTCGACAACACCCAGCGTGGCGACAAGCCGGCCGCCACCAATCTCGAAGGCGTCCACGTCACCGGCGACTGGCTGGGCGATGCCACCAGCCGCGATGTGCAGAACCACCCCGGCGCCCGCACCGTGATCCGTCGCGAGCAGATCATCGAGGCGGCGCCCACGCAGGTGCGCGACATGCTGCGCCGCATCCCCGGCGTGCAAGTGCAGGAAAGCAACGGCACCGGCGGCAGCGATATCTCGCTCAACGTCGGCGTGCGCGGCCTTACCGCGCGGCTGTCGCCACGCTCCACCATCCTGCTGGACGGCGTACCGATGGCGGTGGCGCCCTATGGCCAGCCGCAGGTGTCGATGATGCCGATGGCGGTCGGCAACCTGGACGCGATTGACGTAGTGCGTGGCGGCGGTTCGGTGCGCTTCGGGCCGCAGAACGTGGGCGGCATCATCAACTTCGTGACGCGCGAGATTCCGGAAACCTTCGGCGGCACGGCCGGCGTGATGCTGCAGGGTGGCGCACATGGCGGCATCCTGACCCAGAGCAACGCCTTCGTGGGCGGCACCACCGCGCAGGGGCTGGGCATCGCCCTGCTCTATTCCGGCGTGAAAGGCCCGGGCTACCGCGAGCGCCACAACCAGACCAACATCGACGACGTGATGCTCAAGGCGCGCTACGCCTTCAGTCCCACCGACACGCTGAGCGGCAGCCTGCATTACTACCGCGGGCAGGCGGACATGCCCGGCGGGCTGAGCCAGGCCGACTACAACGCCGATCCGTTCCAGTCGCGCCGTCCGTTCGACGACTTCCGCGGCCTGCGCAAGGACGCCGTACTCAAGTACAGCCATGTCGACGACCGCCGCAGTTTCGAGGTGCAGGCCTACTACACCGACAGTTTCCGCGGCAGCCATATCGAAACCATCGCGCTGAACAGCAAGACCGGGCAGTACTCGCACCAGCTCAACGCCTACCCGCGCAACTACCACACCTTCGCCATCGAGCCGCGCTATTCGCAATTGTTCGACCTGGGTGACTGGAAGCACGAAATCAGCGTGGGCTACCGCTACCTCAACGAAGCGATGCACGAGCGCACCCTGCGCAACAACCAGTACACCTCGCCGCTCTACTACACACCCTTTGAGAGCGGACCGTTCGATACCTCCCCTTACGGCGGACTCTATGTGCGCACCGGCAACAACATTGGCGGCACCGAAGCGCACGCTTTCTATATCGACGACACCATCAACGCCGGCCACTGGACCATCACGCCCGGCCTGCGTTACGAGCGCATCAACACCTGGTGGCAGGCGCTGCCGGATGCCACCGTCATCGTGAAAGGTCCCACCTACCGGCGCGAAAAATATTCCAAGCCGCTGCCGTCGCTCAATGTGGTCTATCACCTGTCCGAGCAGTGGAAGCTCTATGCCGACGCCGAAACCTCCTTCGGCAGCCTGCAGTACTTCCAGATCGGCCAGAAGAACGCACAGAACCAGTTCGCCGATGGCCTCGCACCGGAAAAGGCGCGCACCTACGAAATCGGCACGCGCTACGACAATGGCGTGTGGGGTGCGGAAGCCACTGCGTTCCGCATCAACTTCGATCATGAGCTGCAACTGGTCGGCAAGATCGCCAACGTCGCCAACTCCCACGACGGCTGGACCAACCTCGGCGCCACCACCCACAAGGGCCTGGAAACCGCCGCACACCTCGACTTCTCCACCCTCGACGAACGCCTGCGCGGCCTCAGCTTGTGGGGCACTGCCACCTTCACCAAAGCCACCTACAACTACGGCTCCTTCGCCGGCCGCGACCTGCCCTTCTACTCCCGCCGCACCGCCAACCTCGGCCTGCGCTACGAACACGCACAGTGGGCCTTCAACCTGGACGCGTTCTCACAATCGCGCCAACACTCCCCCGGCACGCCCAGCTTCGACCCCACCAAACCCGCCGACTACATCACCATCGGCACGCCCGCTGGCGACTACGGCGATATCCCCGGCTGGACCACCTGGAACGCCCGCACCGAATACCGCTTCGGCCCCTCGCTCTCCTACCTCAAACTTGCTGTCGGCGTAAAAAACCTCTTCGACCGCCGCTACTTCACCCGCTCCACAGACAACAACAACGGGTTGTACGTAGGGCAGCCGCGCACGTATTTCGTGCAGGCTTCTGTGGATTTTTAAGCGATGCCATTGAAGTAGGTAAGGCTGTCTCAAGAGCCTTACCCCTCCCCAACCCTCCCCTGTCCCACGGGACTAGCTTCGCGTCGCAAGCAGGGGAGGGGGCAAAAGCTCGATGCGGTGATGATGACTAGACCATCAGGCCGAGAAGAGAGCCATCCCGACGCCTGACACTGGAAAAAGCGCAGCTACGAAGCACACCGCCTGCTCTTCAGGCCATTTCTCTTTGGTTACTTTCTCTTTGGGCCAGCAAAGAGAAAGTGACCCGAGCCGCGGCAGCGGTTCGGAAGCCCGCGGCAGGCGAGCCAGAGCATGCAGACGCGACAACCGAAGCGCACCACTCTGGATCCCTGCCTTCGCCGGAATGACGAAGTAGAGACGGTATCGCAAGGACCAAGGCCATCTCTGCTGGGAGAGGGAGAAGGATCAAGACACGAGTGCACTCGCCACCACCCGATCCCGCCCATACGACTTCGCCGCATAAAGCGCCGCATCCGCCGCCCTCATCCACCCATCCAAATCACCACACCGCACCCCATCCAACAACGCCAGGCCAATACTGACCGTCACATGCTCCACCGGCACATCCGGCGGCAACGGCAACGCAGCCACACCAGCGCGCAACACCTCAGCCAGACGCAACCCCGCCTCCGCCCCAAACCGCGGACACAACACCGCAAACTCCTCACCGCCAATACGCGCCAGATGGCCAAACTTGCCGACCGTCTCGCGCATGTAATCCACCACGACGGCTAACACGCGGTCACCCTGCGGATGGCCCGCGCTATCGTTGATGCGCTTGAAATGATCGAAGTCGATCAGCATCAGCACATGCGATGCCTGACGCGGATCGCCCCGGTCCTGCACTAGTGCCGAGGCGCGTTGCAGAAAAGCGCGGCGATTGCCGATGCCGGTCAACGGATCGCGCAGTGCTTGATCGCGCAATTCGACCGCATGCCGGCGCTGCGCACGCAATAGCAAATAGAGCAACACCGCGATCAGGATCACGCCACCGGCAATCAACTTGGCGATCAGGCCGCTCAGCGCTTGCCGACGGCGTGCCTCGTCCTGCCGCTCCGCTTCGGCCTGTGCCGCTTTCAACGCCAGGTCTTTCAGGCGGTTCTGATGCTCCAGGTCGCGGATGCGCAGCTCTTTCTCGCGTGTCACATAGCGCGCTTCCAGCGCGGACTCGGTGGAGCGAAGAGCCGGCGAACGGCGGTCGGCCAACAGGCGGATCACTTCGCGCGCGTCTGCCAGCGCCAGCGCGCTGTTGCCGGCCTTCTCAGCCATGCCGCTACGGGTCTGCAGCAAATCAGGCAGCAGGCCGTCCTTGCCGGCGGCCTGGGCGTCGGCGATGGTGGTTTTCATTTGCTCCAGCGCATCACCGCGCCGCCCCATCGCCTCATAGGCACGCGCAATGTTCGCGCGCGAAAGCAAAGCGTCGCTGACGCGCCCGGCCGCCTGCTCCTGCGCCAGTGACGCCTGTGACAAGGCCAGCGCTTCATGAGCGCGCCCCAGGTCGAGATACATCCGCGCCAGGTTGTCGCCGACCATCACCACCAGCTGGTCGGCACCCACGCTGCGGAAATGCGCGCGTGAACGCTCGTAGGCTTTGGCCGCCTCCGCCGCGCGATTCAGGGTGGCAAGGTTGGCGCCCTCGTCGTTTTCCGCTTCGGCAAGACCCCAGGTATCGCCGAGCTCGCGGTAATTCGCCTGCACTTGCTGGCATAGCGGCAGGCCGTTTCGCGCGTCTTCCACCAGGGTATACGAATCACACAACGCAAATTTGGCCCAGGCTGCGACTACGGGATCATGCAGATCCTGCATCTTCGCCGCCGCTCTCAGCGCTTCGCTGAGGCCGTCGCCATCGCCATTCTCGATATCGTGGCGCGAGCGCAGGAAACCGGCCGCGGCCGAAGCGACGGTGTCGTCACGCGCGGCGGCCAGGCTGTCCAGGCGCAGGGTCGCCTCGGCCAGTGCGGCATCGTCGTTGCCGTTGATCGCGGCGTTGCCCATCAGCCAGAGCAGCTCGCGCTCCTGCGCCGGGGGCGGTGTTTCGCTGTGTGTATCGAGTTGCTTGCGCACGTCCTCGATCAGGCCGTGCGGATCGCTCACCGCGCGGTAACGCTGGGCATAGCGCTCCTGTACGCCGTCGGCATGCGCCAACGCCGCGAGCAACCACACCACCACGATGAAACCCCCGCGACCCGGCAACTCATTCCCCCAACAAGTGCCAATCGCCACCATCATCGAAACATGTGACGCAGCGCACAAGTGCCGTCACCGGTACACTAGGCGAATGCAGATCGGCCCCTACCGCATCGACCCGCCCGTGGTGCTCGCCCCCATGGCCGGCGTCACCGACAAGCCTTTCCGCCTGCTGTGCAAACGGCTGGGCGCGGGTCTGGCTGTGTCGGAGATGACGGCGTCCGATCCGCGCCTGTGGCAGACCCGCAAATCGCTGCGCCGCATGGACCATGCCGGCGAGCCGGAGCCGGTCAGTGTGCAGATCGCCGGCTACGACCCCGGCATGCTGGCCGAGGCGGCACGCTACAACGCCGACAATGGCGCCCAGATCATCGACATCAACATGGGTTGCCCAGCCAAGAAGGTGTGCAACGTGTGGTCCGGCTCCGCTCTGCTGCAGGATGAGCCGCTGGTGGCGCGCATCGTGAAGGCAGTGGTGGATGCGGTGGACGTGCCGGTAACGCTGAAAATCCGCACCGGCTGGGATCGCCAGAACAAGAACGCGCTCATCATCGCGCGCATCGCCGAAGACGCCGGTATTGCCGCACTCGCTGTGCATGGCCGCACCCGCGCTGATAAATACGAAGGCGAGGCGGAGTACGAAACGATTGCCGCGGTGAAACGCGCGGTGCGTATCCCCGTACTCGCCAACGGCGATGTCATGACACCGCAGCAAGCAAAGCACGTGCTGGACGTGACCGGTGCCGACGCGGTGATGATCGGCCGTGGCGCGCAAGGGCGGCCGTGGATCTTCCGCGAAGTGGCGCACTACCTCGCCACCGGCCAGATGCTGGCGGAGCCGACGCCGGCCGAAGTCAGCGCGATCTTGGTCGACCATCTCGAGCAGCTGTACGCGTTCTATGGCGAGTTGCAGGGTGTGCGCATCGCCCGCAAGCACCTCGGCTGGTATGCCAAGGATCGCCCGGAGAATGCCGCCTTCCGTCACGTGGTGAACCGGGCGGAGACGGCGGAGGAGCAGCTACGGCTGACGCGTGAGTATTTCGATGTGCAGGTGGCGGAAGGCTTGCAGGTTGCTGCCTGAGTGGTCGCCCACAGGGTGGGCTCCTACACACCAATTCCGCGCAAACCCTTGCGACACCGATCCATGCATCATCGGGGCTTTGCCTTTCCCTTGGCCCGATGCTTATCCGTTCCCGTACTCACCACTCGCTCATCCTGCTGCGTCTCGCCGTGCTGGCTTGTGCGCTCTTGCTTGGCGGTTGCGAAGCCAGCCTGTTCGCCGGATTGAATGCCACTGATCGCCGCGTGGGCATCGATGCCTCGCGTGACATTGTGTTCGACGCGGCACACCAACTGCGTCTGGACGTCTATCGACCTGTCGGCATCGTGCATGCACCGATCGTGGTGTTTTTCTACGGCGGCAGCTGGGTGCGCGGCGAGCGCGCCTGGTATCGCTTCGTCGGCACCGCCCTGGCGAATGAAGGCGCCATCGCCGTCATTCCGGACTACCGCAAATATCCGCAGGTCACCATGGATGGCTTCATGCAGGACGCGGCCCGTGCGCTGGCATGGGCGCACGATCACGCCAGAGAGCTGGGCGGCGACGCTGATGAAGTATTCGTGATGGGTCACTCGGCCGGCGGCCAGATCGGCGCCTTGCTGGCCACAGATCCGTCATGGCTGGCGCCGTATGGCATGCATCCCGCCGATCTCGCCGGCTTTATAGGGTTGGCGGGCTGCTACGACTTCATGCCGATTCCCGCCAGGGAAAAAGACATGCTCGCTATCTTCGGTCGCGATGCCGCAGAGCAGGCTCGCGCACAACCGGTGCGCTTCGTGCGCGGCAAGGAACCACCCATGCTGCTGTTGCAGGGCAGCGCCGATCACGAGGTCGATCCCTCCAACGCTATCTCGCTGACCCATGCCCTGCAGGCACAGCATGAGAACGTGACGCTGGATCTGTATCCGGGCCTGGGCCACAACTCCTTGGTCTTTGCGCTATCCCACCCGCTACGCGGCGATGCGCCGACCCTGGCCGACGTGATGCGCTTTATCCGCTCACATCCGGCGGCGAGCAGCGCGACGGCAGCGCGCTGACACAGTCAGCGCGTGTGGAAGCCGTACTCGGCCAGCACCGGCTTGAGCGCGGCAATCCACAACGCGTAGCCCGCCGGGGTCATATGCAAGCCGTCGGCGATGAACAGCTCGGGCCGTGGCTTGCCCTGCGCATCGAGCATGGCGGGGCCGATATCGACATAGCGCAGCCCGTGCTGCGTCGCCGCCCACGCGCGGATCTTTTCATTTGCCTCGTGCATCAGCGGCCATAGCGCCCAACGCGCCACGCTGGGCTTGATCGACACATAAACCACCGGCACGTCGGGCAAACGTTTGCGCGCCTTTGCCACGAAGGCCTGGAACGCGGCCAGCACACGCTCCGGTGTCGCGCCTTCGGCGATGTCGTTGTCGCCGGCGTACATCAGGATCAGGCGCGGGTGATAAGGCCACACGATGCGGTCGGCGTAATAAGTGCTGTCAGCGATGACCGAACCACCGAAACCGCGATTGATGACCGGGATGCCCGGAAAGTCCTGCGCCAGCGTGTGCCAGTAGTTGAACGACGAGCTACCGATAAAGAGCACCGCTTTTTGCGGCGGCGGGTGCGCCTGATCCTGTGCAGCGAAGGCATCCATCGCGTCATGCCATTGTGAGGGGCCAACCTCTCTCGCTTCCGTGGCGGTTGTCACCGCCAGCAGCAGCCACGCCAACATCAGCATCCAGCGCTTATCCGCGCTGTTGAACCATCGCACTGTCGTCACCTCTTCGGCTTTCTACGGGGTCGCCGATCGATTATGCCTTCCCCTATCGCCGTGCCTTGCTGTCGCCATCGGCTCCGCCCGGACGGCTTTCGCCCCGGGACACCCTGGCCGGCGTGGATCTGGCCGATGGATCCAGCCCTGATCGCAGCGGCATTGCGATCCGTCTGAGCTATTCTCCGGCGCTTTAAGCCGGCCCGTTTTGGGCCTGGCGCCGGCCTCATGGCCGTCCAAACGGCTGAATCGGCATGAAATCGTCATCTCCGGCCCACATGCTGTAGCTGCAAAACCGGGGCACGGCATGTATCATGGCGGACCTCTTTCATCTCTCTATCCGTAAGGAAGGATATAACCCGCGATGAGCAACTTCCTCTTCACTTCCGAATCGGTCTCCGAAGGCCATCCGGACAAGGTCGCCGACCAGATCTCCGATGCCGTCCTCGACGCGATCCTCGCGCAGGATCCGCGTGCTCGCGTGGCCTGCGAGACCATGGTGAAGACCGGCGTGGCCATCGTCGCCGGCGAGATCACCACCAGCGCTTGGATCGACCTGGAAGCGCTGACCCGCAAAGTCATCGTCGACATCGGCTATGACTCCTCCGACGTCGGTTTCGACGGCGAGACCTGCGGCGTGCTGAACCTGATCGGCAAGCAGTCGCCGGACATTAACCAAGGCGTGGACCGCAAGAAGCCGGAAGAACAGGGCGCTGGCGACCAGGGCCTGATGTTCGGCTATGCCACCAACGAGACCAAGGACTTCATGCCGGCGGCGATCTACTACTCGCACCGCCTGGTCGAGCAGCAGGCCAAGGTCCGCAAGAAGAAGAACTCGCCGCTGCCGTGGCTACGCCCGGACGCCAAGAGCCAGGTCACCCTGCGCTATGAGAACGGCGAAGCCGTCGCCATCGACGCGGTGGTGCTGTCGACCCAGCACGATCCGAGCGTGAAGCAGAAGGACCTGGTCGAGGCTGTGCGCGAGCACATCCTCAAGCCGGTGCTGCCGTCCAAGCTGCTGCACAAGGGCACCAAGTTCCACATCAACCCGACCGGCAAGTTCGTGATCGGCGGCCCGGTGGGCGATTGCGGCCTGACCGGCCGCAAGATCATCGTCGACACCTACGGCGGCTGGGCCCGTCATGGCGGCGGCGCGTTCTCGGGCAAGGATCCGTCCAAGGTCGACCGTTCGGCCGCCTATGCGGCGCGCTATGTGGCGAAGAACATTGTCGCCGCCGGCATCGCCGACCGTTGCGAAGTGCAGGTCTCCTACGCCATCGGCGTGGCCGAGCCGACCTCGATTTCGGTCACCACCTTCGGCACCGGCAAGATCAGCGACGAGAAGATCGAGAAGCTGATCCGCAAGCACTTCGACCTGCGCCCGTACGGCATCATCAAGATGCTCGACCTGGTGCACCCGATGTACCAGCAGACCGCCAGCTACGGTCACTTCGGCCGCACCCCGTACGAAGTGAAGGGTCCGGACGGCAAGACCTACACCGCTTTCTCCTGGGAGAAGACGGACAAGGCCGAGGCGCTGCGCGCGGATGCCAAGCTGAAGTAAGGGCGAAGCGCGAGCGAGCTTTCGCTTGCCAGCCTATAAAACCCCGCGGCTTGCCGCGGGGTTTTTGTTTGTAACCCACGCGGGGAAAGTCCGCGCATCCACTAGAATGTAGCCATGTCCCTGATCCAGCTTCAGCGCGTCGACTTCAGTATCGGCGGCCCCCTCCTGCTCGAACATGTCGATCTGTCGATCGAATCGAACGAGCGCGTGTGCATCGTCGGTCGCAACGGCGAAGGCAAATCCACCCTCATGAAACTGATCGCCGGCGAGTTGAAAGCCGACGACGGCGAAGTGCGTGTGCAGAGTGGCGTGGTCGTCGCCCGCATGGCGCAGGAGGTGCCGCAGGATACGTCCGGCAGCGTGTTCGACGTGGTCTCCGAAGGCCTCGGCGATCTCGGCCATTTGCTGGCGCGCTACCACCACCTGCTGGCCGAGCATGACTTCGACGCATTGGGCGAAGTGCAGACGCAGATCGAAGCCCAGCATGGCTGGGATCTCGACCGCCGCGTCACCGAAGTGCTGACCAAGCTGGAACTGCCGGCCGACACCGATTTCGCCGCGCTTTCGGGCGGTATGAAGCGTCGCGTGCTGCTGGCGCAGGCGCTGGTGCGCAAGCCGGACGTGCTGCTGCTGGACGAGCCGACCAACCACCTCGATATCGAGGCCATCGCCTGGCTGGAGAACTTCCTCAAGCAGTTCGCCGGCAGCATCGTGTTCATCACCCATGACCGTAGCTTTCTGCGCTCGCTGGCGACACGCATTGTCGAGATCGATCGCGGCCAGCTCACCAGCTGGCCCGGCGACTACGACAACTATCTGCGCCGCCGCGAAGAGCGCCTGCACGCCGAAGCGCAGGCCAACGCGCTATTCGACAAGAAACTGGCGCAGGAAGAAGTGTGGATCCGCCAGGGCATCAAGGCCCGGCGTACTCGCAACGAAGGCCGCGTGCGCGCACTGAAGGCCCTGCGCAACGAGCGCGCCGAGCGCCGCAATCTGGTGGGTTCGGTCAGGATGACCCTCGCCAATGCGCAGTCTTCCGGCAAGAAGGTGATCGACCTGGAGCATGTGCACCAAGCCTACGGTGGCCGTGTGCTGATCGACGACCTCACCACCACCATCATGCGCGGCGACCGCGTCGGCATTATCGGTCCGAACGGCGCCGGCAAGAGCACGCTGCTGAAGATCATGCTCGGCGACCTCAAGCCGCAGCGCGGCGAAGCGAGCATCGGCACCGGCATCCAGATCGCCTACTTCGACCAGCACCGCGTGCAGCTCAACGACACGCTCAACGCGCTGGACAACGTGGCCGAAGGCCGCGAGTACATCGAACTCAACGGCCAGCGCAAACACATCATCGGCTACCTGCAGGACTTCCTGTTCTCACCGGAACGCGCACGCGCACCGATCACCCGCCTTTCCGGTGGCGAACGCAACCGCCTACTGCTGGCCAAGCTGTTTGCGCAGCCGTCGAATCTGCTGGTGATGGACGAACCGACCAACGATCTCGACGTCGAGACCCTGGAACTGCTGGAAGAATTGCTGACCGAATACCAGGGCACCCTGCTACTGGTCTCGCATGACCGCGAATTCCTCGATAACGTCGTCAGCAGCACACTGGTGCTGGAAGGCAACGGCCAGATCGGCGAATACGTGGGCGGCTATAGCGACTGGCTGCGGCAGCGCCCCGCGGCGGCGGCTGAACTCGCTGCTGCCGTGGCCAAGCCGGGCCTGGTGCGCAACGAGCCGACTCCAGCCACCCCGGTAGCACCCAAGCGCAAGCTGAGTTTCAAGGATGCGCGCGAACTCGAACAACTCCCCGCACGCATCGAACAACTCGAAGCGGATGTCGCAGCGCGAGCCGAAGCCATGAACGCCCCCTCGTTCTATCAACAAGACAGCGCAACCATCCTGCAAGCCAATGAAGCACTGGCAAAGGTGCAGGCGGAACTCGACCACGCGTATGCGCGGTGGTCGGAGTTGGATGGTTAGTCGTGCGCTCGAGCGGCCAGTAGAAGCGTTATCGCGAGCACCCGCCCCTCACCCCAACCCTCTCCCCGAAGGGGAGAGGGAGATGTTGCGCGTCGCCGAGATAGACGAAGGGGCCGGAAGAAAACTATCCCGACGCCTGACACTGGAAAAGGTGCAGCCACGAAGCACGCCGCCTGCTCTCAGGCCATTTCTCTTTGGTTACTTTTTCTTTGGGCCAGCAAAGAGAAAGTGACCCGAGCCGCGGCAGCGGTTCGGAAGCCCGCGGCAGGCGAGCCAGGGCACGCAAACGCGACAACCGAGCGATAAGGCACTGGATTCCGGCCTTCGTCGGAATGACGAGTAGGTGGGGATATCACAAGGGCAGCATCCCACCCCCAGCCCTTTCCCGAAGAGTGAGCAAAGGGCGCAATCAATGCGAGTCGCGAACTTTCGCCGCGTGCGACTGCATCAAACGATCCGTCCACGCGATACCAATCGCCGAACCGATAAACACCACATGGATGATGGTCTGCCACATCACGCCTTCCGGCGTCAGCGTGGCGCACTTGAGTGCAGCACCACCACCTGCGTTCTCCGCGATGGCGGCCAACACGTCCGCCGAACAAAACGGCAGCCCTCGCAGGGAGCCAGCAGCGATAAAAGTCTTCAGCAGATGGATGGAAGAGATGCCGATGATTGCCATCGCCAGCTTCACCTTCAGCACCGACGCATTCACATGTGACAGCCACTCCGGCTGGTCGGGGTGATTCTCCAGACCCAGGCGCGACACGAACGTCTCGTAGCCACCCACGATCACCATCACCAGCAGGTTGGAGATCATCACCACGTCAATCAGGCTGAGCACGATCAGCATGATTTCCTGCTCACCCAGCTTCGGCGCCTCGTGGATCAAGTGCCACAGCTCCTTGCCGAACAAGAAGACATAGACGCACTGGGCCACGATCAGGCCGAGGTAGAGCGGCAACTGCAGCCAGCGCGAGCTGAAGATGAGGAACGGCAGTGGGCCGAGACGCGGGTTATTCGAGGGTTGCATAAGCATCTGTGCGGTTGGAGATCAGCCAGCCTAGCGGCTCCGCAAGAAATTACGCAATACGTATCCGGCCCTGGCTCAGCCCGTGTTCTGCAAGCCTTGCGACACGCCGTTCACACAAGCCACCAGCGCCCGCAGCAACGCGTCGTCCTCGCTGCCGGAAGCGCGCCAGCGCTGCAGCAGATCTACCTGCAACAGGCTCATCGGGTCGATGTAGGGATTACGCAGGCGGATCGATACCGCCAGCTTCGGCGTATCGCGCAGCAATTCGTCGCTGCCCTTCAGACGCAGCAGCCAGCGACTGGTGCGCTCGAACTCGTCGCGGATCAGGCCGAAGAACGGCTCGTGCAGCGGTCCGGCGAGACGCGAAAAGGCCTCAGCGATATCGAGGTCGCTCTTGGCCAGCACCATCTCCACGTCGTCCAGCATGTTGGCGAAGAACGGCCAGTCGCGCGCCATCTCGGCCAGCGCGGCTTCGCCGAATTCAGCGGCGCCGTGCTCCAGCGCTGTGCCCAGGCCATACCAGCCAGTGATGATGGAGCGGCATTGGGTCCAGGCGAACACCCAGGGAATCGCGCGCAGATCTTCCACGCCGCGCATGCTGCGGCGGCGCGATGGGCGTGAACCGAGCGTCATGCGTTCGATCACATCGATCGGCGTGGCGGAACGGAAGTAGTCGATGAATCCGTCGCGCTCCACAAAAGCGCGATAGGTCTGACGGCTGATGGACGACAATGCGGCCATGCGTTCGCGCCAGATCGCCTCGCGCTGCTCCACTTCGCGCGGACGCAGGCTGGCGCGCAGCACCGCGCCCACGGTCTGTTCCAGATTGCGCAATGCCAGCGCGCGGATGCCGTACTTGCGATGTATCACCTCGCCCTGTTCGGTCACGCGCAGCACACCAGCGACCGAACCGCGCGGCGACGACATCAGCGCCGGGGCGATGCGCGCGCCACCGCGGCTGGCGGAACCACCGCGGCCATGGAAGAAGGACAGGCGCACGCTCGCCTCGCCCGCCACTTCCAGCAATTCGACTTGCGCGCGCTGCAATCCCCAGCGCGACGCCAGGGTGCCACCATCCTTGCCGCTGTCGGAGTAACCGAGCATCACCCACTGGCGGCCACCGCGCGATTCGAGATGTGCGCGGTAGACGGGGTCGCCGAACAAGGCGCGCAAGGTTGCCGGCGCGTTCGCGAGGTCGTCGACGGTTTCGAACAAGGGCGCGATATCGAGCGGCACACCACCGTCCGAGGTCAGCCCGCCATGCCGCGCCAGCGCCAGCACTGCCAGCACATCCGCTGCCGAACGCGCCATGCTGATGATGTATAGCCCCAGGGCTTCGGCACCGTAGCGCTGTCGCGCGTCATGCAGCGTAGCGAAAACCGCTTTCAACGCTTGGGCGCCCTCGTCGCCACTTTCCCCGAAAGCGCGCTCGCCACTCGCATAGGCATGCAGACGCTCGATGCGCACCGCCGGACTCAGCGACACAAAATCCGCATCACCCGTCAGCGCCGCCAGCGCGTCGTCGTGCACGCGCGAATCCTGCCGCACATCCAGCCGCGCCAGATGAAAGCCGAACGTGCGCACGCGCCAGATCAGGCGCTGCACGGCGTAAGCACCCGCATGCAGGCCGCGATGGTCGAACAGGCTGTCGGCGATCAACTGCAGGTCGCCGATCAATTCCTGGGTGGAGGTATAGCCTTCCGGATGGTCGTCATCATGGGTGGCCTGCAGGCGTGCGCCGACCATGGTGAGGAAGCTGCGGTAGGGCATGTCGGCGTGGCGCGGCCGCACTTGCGCCGCGGCTTCAGGAAAGCGCTCGCGGTAGTCGGCAAGGCGCTGCGCCAGACGCGAGTCCACTGCGACCCGCCCTTCGGTCTGGCTGAGCAAACGCGCCAGGCCGGCGATGTCCGCGGCGTAATGTTCCAGTACGTGCGCACGCTGAGTACCCAGACTGGCGGCGATGGTGTCGGCGCCCACGTTCGGGTTGCCATCCATGTCGCCGCCTACCCAGGTGGCGAAGGCGAGTAGGCGCGGCAGCGCCACGGCCACGCCGTAGACTTCCTGCAAGGCATCGGCCAGCGACTCGTAGAGCGCGGGCACGATGCGATAGATCGGGTTGGCCAGATAGAACCCGACATGATGATGCTCGTCCTGCACGCTGGGGCGGATCGGCGAAGCCTCCGCCGTCTGCCAGCCGGAAGACAGCGCCATAAAGATGCGGTCGTCGTCCTCCTTGCGCTCCTGCGGCGTACGGCTGGGATCGAAGTTGTCGATCAGCGCGCGCACGATCGCCTGTTCTTTCTCCAGCAGCGAGCGGCGCATCGCCTCGGTGGGATGCGCGGTGAACACCGGCTCCACGCGCAACCGCGCCAGCCATTCAAGCAGTTCAGCGGCGCCGACGCCCTGCTCTTTCAATCGCGCCAGCACGTCCAGCAGTGATTCCGGCTGCGGCGCGCCGTCAGTGCGCTGATAGTCACGGCGGCGGCGTATGCGGTGCACGCGCTCGGCGATGTTGACGGCCTGGAAATACGTGGCGAAGGCGCGAGCCAGTGCTTCGGCGCGCTGCGTGTCCTGTCCGGTCAGCAAGCCCGCCAGCAAGGTGAGCGGCGCGCCTTCGTGGCGGCGCGCGATGGCGGCGGTGCGGATGCGTTCGACTTCATCGAAGAAATCCGGCGAGACCTGTTCGGCCAGCATGTTGCCGACCAGGGTGCCGAGTCGGCGTACGTCTTCGCGCAGTGGGGTGTCGTGCGGGGCGAACTCAGGACTGCGTTGTTGGCTCATCGATGCCACGGATTGGATGTCTGGACGGCCAAGACTACTCCAAGATTCCGGGCTTTTGTGCACTGCCACAAACGCCTCCCGCCCCTGTAGGAGCGCCCCCTGTGCGCGAACCGCGCCTACCTTCGCAGCGCCGGTCGCCCACAGAGCCTGCCCCGGACTTGATCCGGGGATGGGCTTCTACAAAAGGGAACGGGGTGCCCCAGGGGACTCACTTGCCGGCATCACCCGCCGGCTTCGCCGGCTTCACATAGCGTTCCAGCCATTGATTCGATTCGGCCAGCATTTCCATGATCGATTCGCGTGCGCGGTAGGCATGCGCTTCGTTCGGCAGCAGCACCAGTCGGGCGGTACCGCCCAGGCCTTTGATCGCCGCATAGAGACGTTCGCTCTGGATCGGGAAGGTGCCGGAGTTGTTGTCCTGCTCGCCGTGGATCATCAGCAGCGCGTCCTTGATGTGGTCGGCATAGTTGAACGGCGACATCGTGTTGTACACGTCCTCCGCCTGCCAGTAGTTGCGCTCTTCGGACTGAAAGCCGAACGGGGTGAGGGTGCGGTTATAGGCGCCGCTGCGTGCGATGCCGGCCTTGAACAGGCGCGTGTGCGCAAGCAGGTTGGCGGTCATGAAAGCGCCGTAGGAGTGGCCGCCGACCGCAATGCGATTGCGATCGGCGACGCCACGGCGCACGACCTCATCCACTGCCGCTTCCGCACTCGCCACCAACTGCGGGATGTAGGTGTCGTTCGGCTCCTTGTTGCCCTCGCCCACGATCGGCACCGCGAAGTTGTCGAGCACGGTGTAGCCCATCGCAAGGAAGGCCTGCGGTCCCCAGAAGCCGATGCGGTTGAAGCGGTACGGCGAATCGGTGACCTGGCTGGCCGCCTCGGCTGATTTGAACTCGGTGGGATAGGCCCACATCAGCATCGGACGCGGGCCGTCTTTCTTCGGATCGTAGTTGGGCGGCAGATACAGCGTGGCGGTGAGCTCCACACCGTCCTTGCGCTTGTAGCGGATCTGTTCCTTTTTCACGCCTTTGAACTGCGGCGTGGGATGCGGGAAATGCGTGAGTGCGCGCGGCGTCGAAACCTTGGCGCTCATATCGCGAACAAAAAAGTTGGTCGGCTCCTCGGGCGACTCGCGCGAGGTAAGCAGACGCTGCCCTTCGGTATCCAGCACCACCTGCGGCGCTTCGTAATACGGTGCCTGCGAATGGAACAGGCGGGCGGCCTGCCCATCGCGCAGATTGACCTTGTCCACGAAGGGACGATTGCCCTCCGGCGAGGCGCCTTCGCCGAGCCGGAAGATGCTTTCGCCATCGGCCGCGATCAGCAAGCGCGACTCGCCGTGTTCGTCCTTGACGGTGACCGGCTTGCCGGGGTTCTTGTAGCGATCTTCCGAAGAGCCTTCGCGCACCAGTTTGGGCGCCTGTTCCGGATGATCGGGTGCCACGCGCCACTCTTTCACCTGGCGCGTCTTCCACCAGAACTCATTGATCAAAGCCAGATTGCCATTGCCCCAATAAGTGCCCGCGTAGCGCGTGGCCAGCTTCGCCAAGGTAACGGGTGCCTGATCGAACGGAGCGGGCTGCATCAGCACGGCGTCGCGGATGTCGGCTTTGCGCGCGGGGTCGCCGCCGTCCTGCGCTTCGGCCCATACCAGAGTGGCCGGCGCGTCGCTGCGCCACTCGATGTCGCGCACGCCGGTGCGCACGGCATCGTTGCCGGTGGGCAGGCCTTCGATCAGCGGCTGATTGGCGATCTCTTTGACCAGCTTGCCGCTGAGATCGAGTACCTCGATATGGCGGGGGAATTCGGTGACCGGCACCAGATAGGAGAATGGACGCGCGACGCGCTCGCGCAGCAGATAGCGGCCATCCGGCGATGCGTCGACCGACAGGATCAGCGCCGGCTCGCCCACGCGGGTTACTTTGCCTTGCAGGTCGACCAGGGCCGATTGCGAGCGCAGGTAGTGCTCGAACACACGTGCGTCGTCCTCGTTGCGCAGCATGTCCTGGTAAGTGCGGATCGCTTTGACACCACCGCCAGCCTGAGTCTCCTGCACGTTGGGGCCGGCAGGAATGTCGCTGGAGGCCGGCGCTGCGCCCTGCCCTTCGGGGCGTAGCTGCACCAGCAATTGCTGGCTGTCCGGCATCCAGACATAGCCGCGACCCGCCACGGTGTTCAGCGGGAGCGTGGTGAGTCGGCGCGCGCTGTGCGCGGCCACGTCCACCAGCCACAGCTCATTGCTGCCCGACTTGGCGTCGACCTGATTGAAGGCGAGGTAACGCTGGTCCGGCGACCAGCTGGAAGTGGCGATGGACAACGACTGCGGTAGGCCCTGCAAACGGATCTCCTTGCCGCTGGCGATATCCATCAACCACAGGTCGCTGCCAAACAAGAAGCGGCTTTCAGCATAGGTGCGCGGATTGATGCGCAAGCCGGCCAACTTCAATTCCGGCTGGGCGACTACATCGATGCCGGGCAACGCTGGCGCTTGCGTCAGCGCGAGCAGATCGCGATGCGGGCTGATCGACAGCTGCGGCGGGCGGGGCGCGTCGACCAGCGCCTGCAGCGGCTTGGGCGGCAACTGATACCCGCTGGTTGGCGCCGCCGTGGCAGCGACTGGTGCGGCCTGCGAGTACGACACCGGCGAGTGCAGCGCCAGCGGCAGCGCCACGAGCAGGAGGCCGGCAAGAACGCGGCGTGGGAGGGTTCTATCCATGTCGAGGCAGCACCGTAGCCGAAGGAATTTGCGACCTTAGCGGTGCCGCGGGTGCCAGACCCTAGGCCATCAGTCATGTCCGCCAGTACGGGCCATCAAATCCCCCCCGAGAACCCGGACGGGACTGACGCTATAATCTGCGGCTGTCGCCGAGGGGCGCTGCGACCGTGGACGGTTTAGCCACGGCCAGGCTCGGCGGATAGCCTTTGTAACGGCGCCCGGTCAACGATGCGACATACCCGTCGCGATCACCGGAGCTACGCCATGAACGCAGTCACCAAAGATTCCGCCACGCAGGACTTCAAAGTCCGCGATATGTCTCTCGCCGAACTCGGCCGCCGCCGTATCCGCATGGCCGAAGAGGAAATGCCGGGTCTGATGCAGATCCGCGCCCGCTACGCCAAGGACCAGCCGCTGAAGGGCGTGCGCCTGTCCGGCTCGTTGCACGTCACCAAGGAAACCGCCGTGCTGGCCGAGACGCTGCGCGCGCTCGGCGCCTCGGTGCGCTGGGCCTCGTGCAACATCTTCTCCACCCAGGACGACGTGGCCGCCGCATTGGCCGCCGGTGACCTGCCGGTGTTCGCCTGGAAGGGCGAGTCGCTGGAGGAGTACTGGGAATGCACGCTGGACATGCTGAGCCACCCGGGTGGCCTCGGCCCGCAGCTGATCGTCGACGACGGCGGCGACGCTACCTTGTTCATCCACAAGGGCGTTGAACTGGAAGATGGCGACAACTGGGTCAACACCCCCAGCGGCAACCACGAAGAGCAGGTGATCAAGGATCTGCTCAAGCGCGTGCACGCCGAACGTCCGGGCTGGTTCAAGAAGATCGCCGCCGAATGGAAGGGCGTGTCCGAAGAGACCACCACCGGCGTGCATCGCCTGTACCAGATGATGGAAGCCGGCAAGCTGCTGGTGCCCGCGATCAACGTCAACGACTCGGTCACCAAGTCGAAGTTCGACAACCTGTACGGCTGCCGCGAGTCGCTGGCTGACGGCATCAAGCGCGCCACCGACCTGATGGTCGCTGGCAAGGTGGCCGTGGTCTGCGGTTACGGCGATGTGGGCAAGGGTTGCGCGCACTCGCTGAAGGGCTTCGGCGCGCGCGTGATCGTCACCGAGATCGACCCGATCAACGCCCTGCAGGCGGCGATGGAAGGTTTCCAGGTCACCACCATCGAAGACACCCTTGGCTTGGGTGACATCTATGTCACCACCACCGGCAACAAGGACATCATCACGCTGGAGCATATGGCGGCGATGAAGAACAACGCCCTGGTCTGCAACATCGGTCACTTCGATAACGAGATCCAGATCGATCGCCTCAACACCGCCAAGGGCGTGACCCGCGAGACCATCAAGCCGCAGGTCGACCGTTACACCTTCCCCACCGGCAATAGCATCTACATGCTGGCCGAAGGTCGCCTGGTGAACCTGGGTTGCGCGCATGGCCACCCGAGCTTCGTGATGTCCAACAGCTTCTCCAACCAGACGCTGGCCCAGCTCGACCTGTGGGCGAACAAGGACAAGTACGAGAAGACCGTGTATCGCCTGCCGAAGAAGCTGGACGAGGAAGTCGCCCGCCTGCACCTGGAGCAGATCGGCGTGAAGCTGACCAAGCTGACGCCGGAACAGGCCGCTTACATCGGTGTGCCGGTGGAAGGTCCGTACAAGCCGGACCATTACCGCTACTGATCGGCTGCCGTCAGGGCATGTAGCAAAGCGAAGCGCGCGGCATCAGCCGCGCGCTTTTTTGTTGGTAGAGGTGTCGCAAGGGCTTACCCCTCCCCAACCCTCCCCTGCAGGCAGGGGAGGGAGCATGGCGTCGCAAGCGTTTAGCTCCTCCCCCTGCTTGCGACGCAAAGCTAGTCCCGTGGGACAGGGGGAGGCCGGGAGGGGGTGAACCCTTGCAACACCCCTCCAGCAGGGCGGCTCTTACGCCGCTCTTTCTTACGCTATGAACTTGCCCGGTATCCGCCCCGGAATGCAGTGCTAGCATGGCCGTCCAAACGACGACGCCATCATGTTTCGTCGCGCAAGCGGATGGTGCCTATGGGGGAGCTCCGTCAATATCGAGTGCCGGCGATCGTGCTGGGCCGCGGCGCCACAGCGCTGGGCATTTTGCGTTGCCTGCATATCGCCGGCATTCCTACCTACGTCGCCTGCCCTGCCGGTGATCTGACGACGCATTCGCGCTGGTTCCGTCCCACACCGGGATCCGCGCCGTGGGATGGGACGCTGGGATCGCAGGCTTACGAAGCGCTGCGCCATATGCCGCTCGACCAGGCCGTGTTGATTCCGGGCGCCGACGACGCCGCGCTATGGCTGACCGATCTGCCGCAAAGCGATCTCGGTGCGCGCTTTTCGCTGAGCACCAGCTCACGCGAAACCCAGGAAATCCTGCAGGACAAAGCGCGTTTTTCAGCCCACCTCGACACACTGGGTATTCCCAAGCCGCGCACCTACCGCATTGATTCGGTCGCCGATATCGAGGCAATTCCGTTCGAGTCGCTGGATCGCGTCTTCATCAAGCCAGTGAACTCGCAGCAGTTCAGCGAAGTTACTGGCGTCAAAGGTGTCTGGGTCAAACGCCGGGAAGATCTTCGCGAGAACTGGCAGCGCCTGCACACGCAGGGCTTCACTCTGATGGCGCAGGAGTACGTACCCGGCACGCCAGCCGATCACTATTTTGTCGATGGCTTCCGCGACCGCGAGGGCGTGCTGACTGGTTTGTTCGCGCGGCAACGCATCCGCATCTCGCCGCCGGATTTCGGTAATAGCTCCTACTGCCACAGCATTCCACTGGATCAGGTGCAGGCGCCCATCGAGTACATGACAGCATTGCTGGCCAGCCTGCAGTACCGCGGCATCTTCAGCGCTGAGTTCAAGCGCGACGCGCGCGACGGGGTGTTCCGCATCCTGGAGGTGAATACACGCGCGTGGACGTACGTGGAGTTCGCCGCGCGCTGCGGCGTGAATGTCTGCGAGATGGCTTACCAGGATGCGCTGGGCCTGCCGGTGACCCGGGCCCCTGCCGGCTATCCGGTCGGCGCGGGCTGTGTGGATCTTTATCGCGACCTCAGCACGGTGCGGGCCCAGCCGTCGGCGGCGCGCGGACCGATGATCAAAATCCTGGGGCAATGGGCGAGCGCCCATTTCCACTCGTTCCGACTGGACGACCCGCAGCCGGGTCTGCGGTTCGCGGGACAGGTGATTTCACAACAGCTGAAACGGCGCCGGTAGGAGCGCA
This sequence comes from Dyella sp. OK004, assembly GCF_900114495.1. GTDB lineage: Bacteria > Pseudomonadota > Gammaproteobacteria > Xanthomonadales > Rhodanobacteraceae > Dyella_D. Next base: position 553,922 of record NZ_FOZI01000001.1, read on the forward strand.
CCTTGCGCGCGATCGGAGCGAGACCAGTGAGCACGGGAATCGCGCGCAGGGTGCGCTCCTACAGTCCTCAAGACGGGACATATATCGCTTTATCGCGAGAGAGAGATATATACTCCGCACACTGCCCGTCGGATCCGTGCAATGCCATCGATCAGCTTCGAATTCTTTCCGCCCAAGACCGAAGAACAACGCGACCAGCTGGACCGCGCCGCCAAGTCGCTGAAATCGCGCAAGCCTGACTACGTGTCCGTCACCTTCGGCGCGGGTGGCTCCACTCTGAGCTATACCGGCGAAACCGTGGCCCGCCTGCATCGCGAACACGGTTTGGACGTGGCGCCGCACCTATCCTGCATGGGCGGCACGCGCTCGGAGATTGCCGACCTGCTGGATAGCTATCGCGCGGCCGGTTATCGCCGTCTTGTCGCACTGCGCGGCGATCTGCCTTCAGGCATGGCCTCGCCGGGCGATTTCCACTACGCCTCGGAACTGGTCAGCTTTATCCGCAAGCACAGCGGCGATCACTTCCATATCGAGGTGGCGGCGTATCCGGAAACCCACCCACAGGCCGATGACGCGCTGGTCGACCTGCGCCATTTCAAGGCCAAGGTGGATGCAGGCGCCAATGGTGCGATCACCCAGTACTTCTTCAACGCCGATGCGTATTTCCGTTTCGTGGACGACGTGCGGCGACTGGGCGTGAAGGTACCGATCGTGCCGGGCATCATGCCGATCTCCAATTTCAGTCAGCTCAAGCGCTTCTCCGACGCCTGCGGTGCCGAGATTCCGCGCTGGATTGCCAAGCGCATGCAAGCGCACGGGGACGATGTCGAATCGATCCGCGAGCTCGCCGCCGACGTGGTTGCTCAACTGTGCCGCCGCCTGCTGGAAGGCGGCGCGCCGGGGCTGCACTTCTACACGCTCAATCGCGCCAAGGCGACGCAGGCGATTCTGGATCGGCTGCACGGCTGACGCCGTGCGGCCAGCGTATGCTGCCGGCATGCGCCTTCCCTTCTTCGTTGTCTCGCTGTTGCTATGCGTGTCACTGCATCCCGCCACCAGCTTTGCCCAGGCCGGCATCCATCGATGCATCAGTGCCGATGGCCATCCGCTTTTCACTGACCAGCAATGCACCGCGTTGAATGCAACGCCGGTGCAGCCGGCACCCCGGCCCCCCACGACGCCAAGCGCTACGACCACGCCCGCCAGCGAGCCACCGCCGATTCTGTGTGCTTCCAACGTTGCTGAGCTGCGCCAGAGCGTCACCGACGCCTTCGCCACTCGCGATCCCAATCGCCTGGCGGGGCTGATGTTGTGGGGCGGCTATGGGCGTAATGCCGCGGTGGCGGATATCCGCACCCTGACCGCGTTGATGCAGCGGCCGCTGCTGGATTTCGGCGAGGACCGGGCCGGGCAACCGCCGGCCCCGGCGCCCGCCAACGATCTGTACAACCTTGATACAACACCGATGGCTGGCAGCAGCAGCGCCCAGCCTCCGCCGCCGCCCGCACCAGCCGAACACCGGTTGGTGGTGCGCACCGCTGCCAGCGACGGCAGCGGCGTGCCGCACGAGACCCGTTTTGCCATCGTTCGCCAATCCGGCTGCCTGTGGCTGCGTAACGCCGAGTGACCCTGCGGAAGCTGGCCGAAAGGCCCGCTACCGCGGCAGCGGCTATCATGTCGCTCATTTTTCCGGAGAACCGACATGGCGCAGCAGTATCCCGAATGGATCTGGCAGAACGGCCAGATCAAGCCCTGGCGCGAAGCCACCACGCATGTGATGTCGCATGCGCTGCACTACGGCTCGTCGGTGTTCGAAGGCATCCGTAGCTATGCCACTCCGGACGGTGCCGCCATCTTCCGCCTCACCGACCATCTCAAGCGCCTGTACCAGTCGGCCAAGATCTACGACATGGTGCTGCCACATACGCAGGACGAGATCGCTACCGCCTGTCGCGACGTAATCAAGAAGAACGGCCTTGGCGCCGCGTACCTGCGCCCGGTGGCTTACCGCGGTCTGGGCGGTTTCGGCCTCTCGGCGGAAACACCGATCGATGTGGCTGTGGCGGCTTGGCCGATGGGCCCTTATCTCGGGCCGGAGGCACTGGAAAGCGGCATCGACGCCTGCGTGTCGAGCTGGCAGCGCTTTGCACCCAACACCATTCCGGCGGGCGCCAAAGCCGGTGGCAACTATCTCTCCGGCCAGCTGATCGCACGTGAGGCGCGTCGCCTCGGTTTCGGCGAAGGTATTGCGCTGGCCTCCACCGGCCTGCTCAGCGAAGGCGCGGGCGAGAACCTGTTCCTGGTGTTCGACGGCGTACTGCACACCACGCCGGCCAGCGCCTCGATCCTCACCGGTATCACCCGCCACACGCTGATCACGCTGGCGCGCGAAGACGGCATTGAAGTGATCGAGCGCGATATCCCGCGTGAATTCCTGTATCTCGCTGATGAGCTGCTGATGTGCGGCACCGCTGCCGAGATCACCCCGATCCGCTCCGTGGATGGCAAACAAGTTGGCGCCGGCAAGGCTGGGCGCGTCACGCGTCGCATGCAGGAACTGTTCTTCGGCTTGTTCAACGGCAAGACCAACGATCAGTGGGGCTGGCTGGAGCCGCTGTAAGCAGCTCCGTCACGTCATCGCACGACACTCCCTCCCCTGCTCGCAGGGGAGGTGGACCGTGAGCACAGCGGTCCATCTACTCGCTTGCTACCTCCAGCATCCCCGCAGGCTCGACCGCCCGCTCGCCACGCGTGACCTGCTCACGCAACAGCTCCATGAAGACACGCTCCAGTGCATCAACCTCATCCAGGCTCATGCACTGCTCCTCGCCAACGTAGACGAAGCGCAGCCGACCGTGCAACGAAAAGGCCAGGATGCCGAGGACGCGCACGCCGAAGGAGCGCACGGACAGGCTGAATTCCTCCAGATGGAACGGCGCGTCCGGTTCCAGCAGCTCGATCGATCCCAGGTTGGAAAAGGAAAACTGGTTCCAGTTGCCGTTGCGGCTCAACGCATCGCCGAGCCGCACGATGGAGCGGACCTTGCCGTCTGAGGGCGGCTTGAGCATCTCGCAGAAGCGGTACTTGTCGGGAATGTCCTGCAGCTCCTGCTCGATCTTCTCGCCCATCTCCCGATAGATGTCCCGCGCCCGCGCCCATAGATCGGCGCCGCGCTCGCGGCCGACCGCGATCTTGAAGCTACCACCACCGAAGAACAGCGTGTCGTCCTTGAGCAGGGACAACCTGCCGCGCCGCGCATCAACTGGGCTGTCGATGCGCGTGGGCACCCGCTTGCCCAGCGCCGCCTGCAAGGCTTGATCGAGGATAGCCAGCAACGCCGCATGCATCGACACCTGCTCACGTCTGCAGCGGTGCTTCAAGATGGAAGTGAGCGCCGCATCCGCGTGCCATTCCCGCCGCACCGGATCACGGCGCAGCGCCTGGCGCGAAGGCGGGACCAAGCTGACCAGACCATTGATCGCTGCAGCGACCAGGCGGCGCTTGCGTTCGGCTGAGCTGCGTGACTTGCCGGCGATGTCCAGGGGACTGACCGGCGCATAAGGCAACAACGGCTGCTCGCGATGCAATCCGCTCAGCAATTCCTTCGCCACGATCAAAACGCTCATGCCATCGCAGATACGATGCGCCGCCGTGATCAGCAACAGCCCACCGTGATCTGTGCGCAGCCAGGCCACGCGCAGCTGCGGCTCGTCGAGGGTGAAGGCAGCGGACTCTTCGCGCTCGATTTCGCGAGCGACATCCTGTTCCGTCGTGCATGTTGCCGTGCGCAATGGCACCGGACCGGCCACATCCAGTTCGTAGTACAACCCGTCGCGCTCTTCGCGCATCAGCATGCGTAGTGCCGGATGCTTGCGCTGTACACGGTCCAGCGAGGTGCGCAGGCGCTCCACCGGCAGCGTACCGGTGATGACGAGCCGATACGTGAGGTTGCCGTCGATCAGGCGTTCGATCGTGGTGAGCTTTCGCTTCATGGCCCCTATTCCGCGGCGACCGAAGGGCCGCCGGCGAGCGATCCACCCCGCGCCGGCATTTTTTTGCAGAACGCGGCGATGTGCGGATGCAGGCTTTCGAACGTGCCCAGTCTCCCCAGGCGTCCATCGATATAGCCGCAGGCTACTGCCAGCACCTTGCGAAGTTTTTGCGGCTCGAACAGCAGGACGTTGAGCGACTGGTGCAGCGCCAGCAGGCCACCCAGCCAATGCAGCGCCCAGTGCGCCCGGTACAAACGCAGGGTGACAACGCCATTGCGCGCGCCGTAGTAGCGCCGCCAGGCCGGATGATTGGTGGTGAACATGCGACCGTGGCGCTCGATATCGCCGGTGGTCTGGCGCATCGTTACCGCCGCATTCATATAGACCGGGATGTCCTGACTGTTGGCGCGCAGCCCGTACTCGATGTCGATGTACTCAATGAAATAGTCCTCGCGGAACGCACCCAGGCGGCGATAGGCCTGTGCAGAAATCGCCGAGCCAGAGGAAATCACGAACAGAGTTTCGAACAGTCCCTCCGTCGGCTCGCTCATCTTTAATGGCTTGGGCCAGCGTCGCCCGGGCGGCAACACCACCATGAACTTTTCGAGGTTGATCTCGTAGATCTTCGGGCCGAGGATGAATGCCTCGCGTTCCATGCGTTCGCAGGCCTGCATCATCGCGCCGAAAAAATTCTCACCGATGTCCGAATCCTGATCGAGCAGGAAGATCACCTCGCAGCCGCGTTCGAGCAGAATTTCGGCGCCGCGGTTGTAGGCTCCGGCGAGCCCGCCACGATTGGCGTTGTGCAGCACCGTCGTGCCCTGCTGCCGCAGCACTTCGTAAAGCGCCGGGTTGGGCTGCGGCGAGTTGTCCACGACGATCAGGTTCTGCGCCACCACCGCTTTGTCCAGATTGCGCAGAAACGCTTCGGTGGGGTGGTAGAGCACGAAGATCAGGCCGTAGCTTTTCATAGGCTCTCCGCGGGCAAGGGGATGGCGGCGCCCGTGCCAGAAGCGATCGACGCCGGCAACGTCGCGGCGGCCTGCAGCAGTTCCATTGCTAATTGGCGGATCTGCTCCGCTTGTGTGCGCGACAGCGAGCTCTCGTCCGAGATGAAGGCGATATCCAGCCCCTCTGCGAAACCAGCGATGGTGATCAGGTTCGCCGGAGTCGGCTCCAGCAAGGCCGAGGGGGCATGAATGGCTTCCAGGCGGAAACTGCCGTAGTTCTGCGCCGGGGCATCCAGACGTCCCAGATAGGACAGCGAAACGCTACGACCACTTCGCCGCGAGCGCGAATAGGCAACCAAGCGATCGAACAGCGGGTGTAGCTGCTCAAGGCCGAGCAGTTGCTCATAGACCGTTGGCGCCAGGCGATCGATCTTGCGGCGCATGTCTTCGTGCAACGCGCGCGCCAGAGTCCAGAAGTCGGCGCTGCCGGCCTTGGCTTTGCGGCTGCCAAACGACAGCCGCACGGTCGGTGCCATGGTGAACAGCGCACCGCCTTGCAGCGCCGGCAAGTAGCGGCGCGCGTCGACCGGCGCAACGAATTTGTCCACGCCGCGAACGCCGCGCACCGACCAGCAGGCCAGCATGAAGGCGGTGCACAAGGCGGCGAACATGCCGACGCCTTCATCCTTGCTGCGCCGGACCAAAGCCTGCACCGTCGCGGGCTCGATCGACCAGCGCAGGGTATACACCGGACCGTAGCTCAATGGCGGACCGATACGTTGTAAGCGGATCAACCATGTGAAAAGTGCGGCCTTCCAGCGTGCGCGCCGTTGCAGCCAACGGTCGCCCTGCGCCTCAGGCGGCACCACGTCTGCACCGCTATACAGCGCGAAGCGGCGCCCGAGTTTGGCCTCGGGGCGACCGCAAACGGTCAGGATGTCCTGCAGCAGCCCCACGGCCGAAAGGCCGTCGCAAATGCAGTGATGGCAACTCAGCAGCACGTCGCTGCGTCCATCGCCACGTAACCACACCAGCCGGACCAACGGTTCGAGCCGGCCGTCGAACAAGCGCTCGCATTCGAAGCGCGCTTGCTCCTGCCAATCGTCGTCGCTCTGTCGCTCGACAATGCGTACGGCAATGGGCGGTGGCGTTGCTTGCTGCACGAACCATGGGCGGCCGTCGGAGCCCTGCTCTACCAGGCATTGCAACACGGCGTGTCTGGCCTGCACTCGGTCCAGGGCAACGCGCAGGTGCGCCTCGTCCAGCGTGCCCGCAAGCGTTGCCGGCAGCACAAATGCCACCGGCCGCTGGCCGTCGAGATACATGCCTCGCTCAAACAACGCGAAGGGACGCTTTGCCGTCATGCCACGCTCCGTTCCTTTCCTTGGGACACTTCAACGACATCGGGTTCGCCGAGCAGGCCCCAGCGCCGCAGATGACGCAGAGCCTCGCCCACGCCGTCTTCGGCACGTACCGCCCGACCCAGCGCCTCTGCTTCCTGCATCATGGATGGCTGCTGCATCGCGGCCAGCGCTGTCGCCAGGACATTCGCATCAAGATGCTCGCGGTCCAGTGCAGGCGGCGCCACGCCACGGCGCTGCAAGCAGCGCGCCCAGAACGGCTGATCGCCGTAGAACGGCACGACGGCTGAAGGAATACCCGCACGCACTGCCGCGGCCGTAGTGCCCGCGCCGCCGTGATGCATGGCGCCGGCCATGCGCGGGAAGAGCCAATCGTGCGGCGCCTGACGCAGCCCAAAGATCTGTTCGTCCAGCGCTCCTTCGGCGATCTCCAGTCCACCCCAGCCGGCCGCGAGCACCGCACGCCGGCCGCTCTTGCGCACCCCTTCCAGCACGATGCGGGTGAACGCCGCAGCCTGATTGCTGACCATGCTGCCGAAGCCGATATAGACCGGCTTCGGCCCTGCGGCGAGGAAGTCGCCGAGGTCGGCCGGCGGGGTCCATGCCGGCGGATCGAAAAACCAGTAGCCGGTGACCTGGGAGCTGTCAGGCCAATCTGCCGGCCGCGCCAGTACGTGCCGACTGAAGCCGTTGATCACCTTCGCGTCCAGCGCCATGCGCCCGAGATAAGGACCGTGCCAGGGATAGCGAGGCAGGCCCAGCCGCGGCCGCACGATGTCGTTGATCGCCGGATGCATCACATGCCACACCAGCAGATACAGCAAGTGATGTGCTGCAAGGCTGAGCGCGCCGGGCAAGCGTTCGCGCGAACCACTCAGCACCATGGGCGGCAATAAACGCGAAGGGGTCAGCGGCTGCAGCCGGGCGATCGCGAACGGCACTCCGCATCGTTCGGACAGCGCCTTGGCCAGCAAGGTGCTATTGCTCACCCCGATCAGCAGGCCGGCGTTCTCGCTCGCCGCCAGTCCTTCGTCGACCCAGTGCACGGCCCATTGCGCGTAGCGTTCGCGAAAGATGCGCGCCATCGCACGCAGGTTCAGACCCTGATCGGCGATGCTGCGGTCGGCCTCCAGCATGGCCTGGAAATCGGCGGTCAATGGGAAGAATTCCAGACCCGCCTCACGCACCAGCGCGGCGAAGTTGCTGCTGGTCGCGATACGCACCGGATAGCCCGCGCGACGTAGCCCTTGTCCCAATGCCACGCAGGGCCGCACATCACCCTGAGTGCCGATAGTGAAGATCACGATGGGTTTATGCATGGCCGGCCCGCTCAGGCATACACCGCAGCGAGGTCCTGCTGCGCTGACGGCAGTACCGGCAGGCGCTCATCCAGGATGTCGGACAGACGGTGCCGCAAGACCGTCCCGATCTGTGCCGCCGGCGCGGGATCCAATACCGCCTCGTGGTGGCATGCCAGCTCGCGCACTTCGATACGCCGTCCGATGAAGGCGCGCCACGCCGAGGGGCGATGATCGAGGATGCCATCCAGGTCGCCTTCGCTCTCGGTCGCGTGGAAATAGAGCAGATCCAGATCCACCCTGTGCGGCGCGTATTGCCGCGCCAGTTCCAGGTTGTTGCGCATTACCGCGAACAAGTGCTCGATAAATTGCGGATGGCTCTTGATGACTTCCTGCACGAGCGGGATCGAACGGGCGTTGTAGCTGTGCAGTAGCAGAGCGGCCAGCTCCTTGAGGGTCTGCGGCGCGTTCTCGCGCACGTGCTCATGCAAGCCGAGGAAACTCAGAGCAGCACGCACCTCCTTGGCCTCTTCGCGCGGCCGAGAGCGCTCGCCTGCGGCAAACAGGTAGCTGTCGATCATGGCCAGCAGCTCCACTCTCTCACCCATCGCCAGCAATTGCTCAGCCATGGCGTGGCCGATCAGGCCGCCCAGCGAACGCCCAACCAGACGGTACGGCCCTTGCGGCTGGATGCGCTGGATCTGCGCCAGGTAATCCGCCGCCACCTCCTCGATGCTGCCCGGCAAACGCATGTCTCCGCGCAGACCGCGTGACTGCAGGCCATACACCGGCACGGCGGGATCGAGGTGGCGCAACAGGCTGGAGAAGCCCAGGCTGAGACCTATCATGGGGTGGATACAGAACAACGGCCGCGGCTGCGCTTTGCTGACCTCGCGCAATTTGGGCGGCGCGCGCAACACCAGCATCTCACCCAGTGGATCGTTGTGCCCGCCGCTGAGCCGCTCGACGAAGACCGCCAGACTGGCCACGGTGGAGGCTTCGAACAGGCTGCCCAAGGGCAGCTCCATGCCGAACTCCTCGGGGAAGCTCGCCACCATCTCGACGGCGGTCAGCGAGTCTCCGCCAAGTTCGAAGAAATTGTCGTGCAGGCCCACCCGCTCGACACGCAACAGGCGTTGCCACAACCCGGCCAATTTGTGCTCGACTGGCGTGCCCGGCTCAACGAATGTGGTACGGGCGACACGGTCTGGCGTCGGCAGCGCGCGACGATCGAGCTTACCGTTGGGTGTCAGCGGCATAGCGTCCAGTACGGTGAAACTGCCCGGCAGCATATGCTCCGGCAGCCAGCGGCCCAGAAACACGCGGAGCTGATCAATATTCAGATTAGAAGCTTCGCGTGGCACGACATAGGCGGCCAGCACCACGGTGCCATGGGCGTCGCGCGGTGCAGTCACCGCCGCCGCCGCGATCGCAGAGTGCTGGGCCAGCAAGTTTTCGATCTCACCCAGTTCGACGCGATGACCACGAATCTTCACCTGGGTGTCGGCGCGTCCGATGAATTCGAGCAGCCCGTCGTCGCGCCAACGCACCAGATCGCCTGTGCAATACATGCGGCTGCCGTCAACAGCGAAGGGATCGAGCGGAAAGCGTTCTTCGGTCAGCTGCGGGCGACGCAGATAGCCCTTGGCCACCCCGGCCCCGCCGATGCACAGCTCGCCGACGGCGCCCGTTACCACCGGCCGCCGTGCGGCATCGACAACGTACAGGCGAGTGTTGAGGATAGGGCGTCCGATCGGTGGTGTGCCGGAACCGATCTCCTCCAGTTCGTAGGCCGTAGACCACACTGTCGTTTCGGTGGGACCGTAGAACTGAGTCACCCGCGCCGCAGCAGCCTTGAGCCGTGCGGCGAGCTCCGCGCCGAGGGCCTCGCCGCCGACCAGCGCGTGCACATGTGCCAGGCGGGTTTCCGGACTGGCCAGCAAGATGCGCCATAGCGAGGGCGTAGCCTGCACATGCGTGACGCCGCTGCGCTGGATCAGCCGCGCCAGTTCCAGCGGCTGCTGTGCAGCGCCGCTGCCTGCCATCACTACACAGGCACCCACCATGAGCGGCAAATACAGCTCGAGTCCCGCGATGTCGAAGATCACCGTAGTAACAGCGAGGAAGCGGTCGCTGACCGCGGGCTTGAGCTGTTGCATCATGCCCTGCAGAAAGTTGGCCAGATTGCCGTGCGTCACCTCCACACCCTTGGGGCGGCCAGTCGAACCGGAGGTGTAGAGCACATAGGCGACACCATCGAGCTGGCTGAAATCCAGTTCGTCCCGCTGTTCCAACGCGACTGTGTCGAATTGCTCCGGCAACAGCCGTGCCATGCCCCCCATGGTCAGGCGTTCATGGATCTCGCCAGTAGCGATCAAGGCGATCGGCGCGGCATCGTCCAGCACCATGGCGATGCGCTCGGCCGGGCCGTCCGGGTCGATCGGCAAATAGGCCGCGCCGGCGTGCATGACGGCCAGCAGCACGACCAACAGCTGCTCGCTGCGCGGCAGCGCCACTGCAACGATGTCGCCGGGCTCGATGCCATCGGCGATCAACTGTTGTGCCTGGCGCAGGCTGTGCTGGCGCAGTTCGCGATAGCTCAACACGATGTCGCCAAAGATCACCGCGGGCGCGTCGGGCGTCAGCACAGCCTGCCGCGCGACCCGCGCCGGCAAGCTGTGCGGCTCGACCGGCCCGGCCGTGTCATTCCACGCTACCAACAGGCGATGCCGCTCGTCCTCGCCCAGCAGATCGATCTGTTGCAAAGGCAAGGATGGATCAGCCAGCACGCCTTCGATCAGGCGGCACAGGCGCCGGCGGTGCTCATCCAGCTCTTCCATGTCGTACAGCAGCGGATTGGCGTCCAGGTCAAACCGCAGGCCGGAATCAGTGCCGCGGTCATAGACGAACACCATCAGGTCTTCCGCCGAACTGTTCGACAAGTTGTGCGATACCGTGCCGGCGCCGGCGAAATCGAGCTGGTAGTCGAAAGGCTCGATATTGATCCCCAACCAGGCCACGCTGCGCCCCTGGCCGACCTGCGCAAGATCGCGGCGCAAGTCTTCGTAGCGGTACTGTTGATGGCGCAGCGCCTGACGCACCACGCGCGACACTTGTTCGAATAGCTGGGCGGCCGTCATGTCCGGCGCGAACTGCAGGCGGATCGCCACCACATTGGCGAACATCCCCGGCGCCTGACGCGTTGCGGCGTTGAGCCGTGCCGACACAGGCATGCCGAAAACCAGGTCGTCGGCGCCGGTGACGCGGTGGTAGTACGCCGCTACCAGGCCGATCAAAACCTGCGGCAGGCTCGCGCTTGTTGTCTTGCCCAGCTCTCTGAGCCGCCTCGTAGCCTCCGGCGACAGGTAACCCGTGCTGCGACACAGGCGGTCGCCCAGGCCTGGACGCTGGTGGCGACGCGACAGGGTGACTGCCTCAGGCAGTCCGGCCAGTTGCTCCATCCAGTACTCGCGGTCGCGGCGGAAGCGGTCCGAGTTGCGGTACGCGGCTTCCATCTCGACGGCAGTCGCTGCGGGACTGAACTCGCACGGCGCAGGCTCGCGTCCTTCCACCAGCGCCGTGTACAGCTCTGCTAGGCGCCGCGCCAGAAGTCCTCCACCGTAGCCATCCAGCACGATGTGATGCGCACGCTGGTACCAGATGTGGCAATCGTCGGCCAGCTTGAACAGGACGCTAGCCCACAGCGGGTCCTGCGCCAGGTCCGGATTCTGCGAAAACTCATCTTGCATCCATGCTTCGGCGGCGGCGCGCGGATCGGCCTCACCGCTCATGTCGAAGAATGGGAAGTCGCCCGGATAAACCGGACGGATCACCTGTCTCGGCTTGCCGTCGCGCTCGACGATGTTCGTGCGCATCATCTCGGCTTCGTCGACGAGGCTATGCAGCGCTTGGCGGAACAGCCCAGGCTCGACCGGCCCGCAGATTTCCACGGCCTCGGCGATATTCATGATGGCGCCGCCGGCGCCGATTTTGTTGTTCACCCATAGGCCGCGCTGGGCGATCGTCAAAGGCAGAGTATTGTCACGTTCGTCATTCATCGCATTACCCCCTGCAGCCGCCATCGCCGCACGCATCCGCTGCGCCGCGAAAAACAACCGCTACTACCGGCTGTATTTGCCCGGACCGTGGATTTGCTTTGGCCGGGAATCGCGCTCATAACTGCGGCCGAACGAAGCCGCCCTGGCCGATATCGGCCAAGTTTCAAAATCCTGCCTGTTACTGTTTTCTTGATGCACGCAGCCGCCCGCGCCGCTGCCGTTCAACCGTCGGCATTAGCCAAGACTGGTCGCTGGATAGCTACTCGACAACGGAACGGGGATTCCGCCTTGCGTAAATGGAGATACGCCAGAACAAAGGCCCTAACCGCTCTCGATAGCGAGTGTCTATGCCAGGCCCGGAGCTTGTCCATTGGGGCAAATGTGCGTCGAATCACACTTTGTGCAACGCAGCAGTATTTGTTTCTCGAAATGCGAAATTAATGGCGAAATATTCGTCAATGACGAATCAAATCAATACACGCGATTTTCATTAGCATGAAATTCACGTCAAGAAATACATTATCTCAACGCATTAACAGATCGAACATGAAATGCCTGTCAAGCGATTAATGCATTTCAAAGACACATACGCCCGGCGTATCGCATCGGGCGAAACATTATTGAAATACGATGCTAGCAACGGCGCCATTGGTGTCGGCGCGCGGACGCATGGATACGTCCCAACCATAGAGTTCGCATAGGCGGCGCACAATCGCCAGGCCAAGACCCGCACCGCTGCCGCCCGCGCCTTCGCCGCGCACGCCACGCTGGAATAGGCGCTCGGCATCTTCCGGCTTGATGCCGGGGCCGGTGTCGATGATGTCGATGCGATCCTTTTCCACCTTCACCGTCACCGTGCCTTCGAGCGTGTACTTGATGGCATTACCGATCAGGTTGGTGAGCGCTACTGACAGCACGGACGCGGGTGCGTTGACGCTCAGCGGCCCGTGCACGATGAGCTCAACCTCTAGCGGCTTGTCGCGCATCTGCGGACGCTGGCTTTCGATGACGTCCGACGCGACCTTGGCGACATCGGTGGTTTCGCCGCGCGTAGGGCCGCGGCGCTCCGCACGCGACAGCAGCAGCAATGCCTCGATCATCTCGGTGGCCTGGCGCGAAGCGCGCTCGATGCGCTTGAGGCGCTCACGCAGCTTGTCGGTGAGATCGGGCGAGCCTTGCAGCAATTCCGTGGTGCTGGCGATCACTGCCAGCGGCGTGCGCAATTCATGGCTTACATCGGAGTTGAACTCCCGATCGCGCTCGACCATGGCGGTGAGGCGGGTGGAGTATTCGTCCAGCGCCAGTGCCAGCTCGCCGACTTCGTCGTCGGCGAAATGCGGTGCCAGCGGTTCGGCCTTGCCATTCTTGCGGAAGTGACGCAGGCGCTCCGCCAGTTGCGTCACCGGCTTGAGCACCTTGCGTGACAGCCAGAGGCCAAGTGCAAGCGACAGCAGGCCGAACAGGAAGACTGCACCGACAACGGCGAGCAGCAGTTGCTGCTTGCCCAGGTCATCCCGCGAGACGTCGTAGCGCAGGAAGCCGATGACGCCGTCCTTGCGTCGCACCGCCAGCTTGTAGTGATGGGTCTTGCCGTCGTCGCCTGCCTCGAAAACATCGTGCACACCCGTGTCCAGGTTCTGCCAGGACAACGGCATCTTGTAGAGCGTGCGCTCGCTCTTGACCCACGCCTCCATCATGCGCGAGTGCGGCGGCTCATCGGGATGGTTGATAGCTTGATCGACCGACTGGTCGATGTCCTGCTGCAGGGACGAGGATATGAGCTGATCTTCTACCCTCGAACGAATATCCAACGAGGCTACGGCGAACAACGCGCTGAGGCCGAAACCGAACAGCGCGAAGCTCAGGACCAGACGAAAACGAAGCTTACGCCTGGACCGCATCCGGCTCGACCATGCGATATCCGATACCGTGCCGCGTATGGATCAGCGGCTTGTCAAAAGGTTTGTCGATCGCCGCACGCAAGCCATGGATGTGCACGCGCAGGCTGTCGCTGTCGGGCAATTCCTCACCCCATACGCGCTGCTCCAGATCCTGTCGTGTGACGACCGAGGGGCTGGCTTCCATCAGAGCCTGCAGCAACTTCAGGCCGATCGGGTTGAGCTGGATCGACTTGCCTTCACGGGAGACGGTCAAGGTGTCCAGGTTGTAGGTGAGATCGGCCACTTTCAGCACGCGGCTCTGCGGACCCTTGCCACGGCGCGCCAGCACTTCCAGACGCGCTGCCAGTTCCTGCAGGGCGAATGGCTTGGTCATGTAGTCGTCGGCGCCAGATTCGAAGCCGGTGAGCTTCTGCTCCAGCGCGTCGCGCGCGGTCAGCATCAGCACCGGAGTCTGCTTGTGCGCCTCGTGACGCAGCTTGCGCGCTACGTCCAGGCCGTCCATGCCGGGCAAAGTGAGATCCAGCACGATCACATCGAAATCGTGAACTACCGCAAGGTGCAGCCCGGTCACGCCGTCACCGGCGAAATCGACCACGTGGCCGCGATCTTCCAGGTAATCACCGATATTGGTAGCGATATCGCTGTTGTCTTCGATCACTAGTACGCGCATACGCCACTCCGTGTCGCCGCCGGCACCCAGCCGGCCATGGCGACAAGCTTAACAAGCTTGCATCGCGGTAGGTGGCGCCGGGCGAACGGCTAGCTGAATGCCGGCAAAGAAAAAGGCCCGGGCACGCGGCGAAGCCGCTGCACCCGGGCCCAAGCTACTGCCCCGATACCGTAATCTGCTGTCACTAGACCTTAGCGGTTGAAGTGCCGAGCAAATTGCAGTGGGGTCTTTATAGGGTGGGCGGAGTTACGGTGGAGTTAACCCGTACTCACTTCGCTGTTAACCGTTCAGCACCCGTACGACGCACGACTACCGCGTCACTTTTTCGCGTGCTGTTCCAGGTGCTTGATGATGTGGGCGGATACGTCCACGCCGGTAGCCGCCTCGATGCCTTCGAGGCCAGGCGAGGCATTCACTTCCAGAATCAGCGGTCCACGTTTGGAACGAAGCAGATCGACACCGGCGATGCCCAGCCCTAGCGCCTTGGCGGCGCGCACGGCGATCTGCTTTTCTTCGGTGCTGAGTACGGCGGCCGACGCGGTGCCGCCGCGATGCAGGTTGGCGCGGAACTCACCCGGGCTGGCATCGCGCTGCATGGCGGCGACCACCTTGCCACCCACCACGAAACAGCGCAGATCGCTGCCGTTGGCTTCGCCGATGAACTCCTGCACCAGGAAGTTGGCGTAGAGACCGCGGAAGGCTTCGATCACGCTCTGCGAGGCGCTGCGCTTTTCGGCCAGCACTACGCCGGTGCCCTGGCTGCCTTCGTTGAGTTTGATCACGTGCGGCGGGTCGCCGAGCATGGCCAGCACGTCTGAGGTGTCGTCCGGGTTGTCGCCAAACACCGTGACCGGCATGTCCAGCCCCTGCGCGGCCAGGATCTGCAAGGCGCGCAGCTTGTCACGCGCGCGCAGCACCGCATCGGACGGATTGGGCGTGTACACCCCCATCATTTCCAGCTGACGCAACACGGCGGTGCCATAAAAGGTGCTGGTGGTGCCGATGCGGGGGATCACCGCGTCGATGTCGCGCAGCGGCTTGCCCTTGTAGCGGATCGCCACATCACCCGGTGCTATGCGCACATAGCAGCGCAACGGATCGAGCACACGGACGACGTGGCCGCGCTCACGCGCCACCTCCACCAACCGCTGGGTGGAATACAACCGAGTGTTGCGGGAAAGAATGGCTATCTTCATGGGGCATCCGTGGCTGCATGCAACGCACGCGGCTGGGTATAGGAGAGTGCCGGGTCCACCGCGAAGCGTCCCAGCAGGGCCGTACGGCCAAGCAGCATGGGAAACAGCATATGGCGGCGGTCGGTCAGATTGATGTCGACGCTGAAACGCTGGCCGGCCAGCGACACCTCGCTGCGGATGAACCAGCGCTGGGTGCGCCGGCCACCAGTATCGGTCACCACGCGGCGATCCAGCGCTGGCGCTTCGCATTGCACACTCAGGTGATGCTTGCGGCCGGTGCTGACGGTGAAACGCAACCAGGTGGCGCCATCGCGCTCGAAGCTTTCCAGTGTGTCCACGTGCAGCGAGCTGCTGCGCGCACCGGTATCGAGCTTGGCCTTGAGCGTGGCGATGCCGAGTTCGGGCAACGCCAAACGTTCCCGCCAACCCAAAGTCATAAGACACGGGGTAATCACATCCGCCATCGTCAGCGCACGCAGGGTTTCGGGGGAAGGAAGAGCTCAGTGGGGAACGGAGCGGAGTTGGAGCGGGTGAAGGGAATCGAACCCTCGTCAGTAGCTTGGGAAGCTACAGCTCTACCATTGAGCTACACCCGCAACGTCGGCGGATGGTAACCCGGGACCTGCGGGGTTTGGAACCATCCCCTGCCGGCGGCAATGCTTTGCCGCCGCTGAGGCGCGACCTAATGCGTGGTGAACCGGACATGGCGGCTGGCTGAATCATGCCGCCGGCGCAGCGGGTCAGCATGCGCTGTACGGAAAATCGCATGCGCATAATCGGGCCGTCAGCGCCCGGCACCCCACGCACGTTTCTCCGGGCGAACCTTGTCAAATGCATCGCGTCCATGGAGCACGTCATGCGTATCTCTTCCCGCACTCTGCGCGCCCTGCCGCTGCTGGCCACTTCGCTGCTGTTCTGCGCGGCCGGCTTGGCGCAGGCACAACAGACCGATAACGGCGCCGGCGACCCGCCTTCGCGTGTTGCACGTCTTTCCTATATGTCCGGCGATCTTGGCCTGCTTCCCGCCGGCGCCAAGGAGTGGAGCGACGCCAGCGTCAATCGCCCGCTGACCACCGGCGACCGTCTTTCCACCGGCCCGGGCGCCCGGGCCGAACTGGAACTGGGCGGCGGCAGCCTGCGCATGGCGGAAGGCAGCGATTTCGGTTTTCTCGATCTCAATGACCAGGTGGCCCAAGTCGAACTGACTCAGGGCTCGCTCAATCTCGCCGTGCGCAATCTGGGCCAGGGGCAGAGTTACGAAATCGACACACCCACCGTGGCCCTGGTGGTCAATCAGCCCGGCACCTTCCGCGTGGACGTCGACCGTGACGGCCGCACCACGGAAGTCACCGCGTTCCGCGGTCACGCCATGGTTTATGGCGAGAACAACGCACAGCGCCAAGTAGATGCCGGTACGCGCTATGAGTTTGCCGACTCCTCTCTCAATAACGTGACGCTCAACGATATCGGTAGCCGCGGCGATGCTTTCGATGACTGGAGCTATCAGCGCGATCAGCGCTACGAGCAGTCACCCAGCCGCCGCTACGTATCGGAAGAAGTGGTGGGTTACCAGGATCTGGACAACAACGGCGACTGGCGCGACGACCCCGACTACGGCGCCGTCTGGTACCCCTCTCACGTCGCGGTCGACTGGGCGCCCTACCGCACCGGCCACTGGGCCTATGTGGCGCCGTGGGGCTGGACCTGGGTGGACGACTCGCCGTGGGGCTTCGCGCCTTACCACTACGGCCGTTGGGCCTATGTGCGCGACGCCTGGGGCTGGGTGCCAGGGCCGATCGCGGTGCGTCCGGTATATGCGCCAGCGCTGGTCGCCTTCGTCGGCGGCAACAACTGGAGCGTGTCGATCGGCATCGGCGGCGGTGCGCCGGTGGGCTGGTTCCCGCTGGGACCGCGCGAGGTCTACAACCCGTGGTACCGCGCCAGCCGCAACTACTACACCAACGTCAACGTCACCAATATCAACGTCCACAACACCTATAACCGCACCACGGTCATCAACAACATCAACAACCAGTACAACTATTTCCGCAACGGGCAACCGCAGCCGCGCATGGCCTATGCGAACCGCGACGCGCCCCGCGGCCTGACTGCGGTATCTGGACAGAATTTCGCTTCGGCGAAGAATGTGCAGCGCAACCTGATGCACGTCGATCCGCACCAGCTGGCTGCGGCGCCGGTGCTGCCGCGAGGCATCGCCATCCGTCCGAATCAGGCCAGCTTTGCACCGCCGCGCAACCCGCAGGCGAGGCCGCTGCCGGCGGCTGGCTTCCAGCGTGAGGTGGTGGCCCGTCGCGCGCCGCCCCCCAGCGCCGCGACGCGCCCGTTGGGCGGACCGGATAATGCACGCCCCAACCGCTTCGAGCGTCCGACGGCCGTTGCCGCACCCACCAACGTGCGCTTGCTCAATACGCAGCCAAATCCCGGACGTCCCGCACTAGGCAACGCTGCACCGGCGCCCGGCAATGTAGCCACGGTGCCAGCACGCCTGCCGCCAGTGGGTAATCGTCAGATGCCCAACACGGCCGCACTGCCGCCCGCCGCCAACGCAGCAGACCTGCGCCGCGCCGAAGACGCCGCCGGCAACCGTCCGAGCATGCGCCCGAACGAACTGCCTTCGGCACGCTTTGCTCACCCGAATGCCAACCAGGACGTAGCCGGGCGCGAAGCCGTGCCGAATCGTGGCGACCGCACTCCGCCGCCACAGAACCAGGCACCGCGACCGGGCGTGAGTTATATCCCCAATGCGCAGGAAAATCGTGCCCGTGCGGCGCAACAGGCCGCCCAGGCCCAGCCGCGGGGCACCCTGCCCGACGTGCCGCATTACAACCACGCACAGGACAATCCGCAGGCCCGCAACCCGCAGTTGGAAAACATTCCCGGGCAGAACATGCCCGACAGGAGCCGGCCCGCTCCCGCCGTGCCGCGCAACGAGCCAGTGCCGCAGCCTCGCGGTCGGGATATGGGCAATGCTGCCCCTATTGAGAACCAGCGCATCGACCGCCCGGCGCCGCGTCCGGCCTATCAGGCTCAGCAGCAGCGCCCCGAACCGCAGCCGCGCGTGGAACAGGCCCCGCAGCGAGTGGAGCCGCCGATGCCGCGCATGCGCGAACCGCAGCCCCAACCCCAACCCCGCGCCTACCAGCCGCCGCCACCGCCGCCGCGTCCACAACCCATGCCGCAGAACAACCCGCAACCTCGCGAGCAGCCGCATAACAACCCACCGCCGAATCGCGATGAACACCGTCCCCACAACAAGGACGAACAACACAACTGAGACCAAGGCCCGGCCCTGCGCCGGGCCTTTTTTCTGCGCGAAACCGGCATTCCCAGCCTTAGCGGCTACAATAGGCGGATGCAAATCACGCTCAATGGCAGCCCACGTGACTGCGCCAACGGAACCACGGTCGCCCAATTGCTGCAGGAAGCCGGTTACGGCGACCGCCGCGTAGCCGTGGAAGTGAACCGCGAGATCGTCCCCCGCAGCATGCACATCGAATGGGTGCTGGCCGAAGGCGACCAGATCGAGATCGTCCACGCCATCGGCGGCGGCTGAACCCAGCCGCGCCCCTCGTCGCCCTGCCCCAAGATCACGCCATGAATACCAAGACTTTCGATACCACCGACCCGTTGATCATCGCCGGCCAGAGCTATGGCTCGCGCCTGCTCACTGGCACCGGCAAATACAAAGATTTCGATGAGACCCGCCGCGCCTCGCAGGCCGCCGGCGCCGAGATCGTCACGGTGGCGATCCGCCGGGTGAATATCGGCCAGGACGCCAGCCAGCCCAACCTGCTCGATGCGCTGCCGCCGGAAGAATTCACCCTGCTGCCCAACACCGCCGGCTGCTACAACGCGGTCGACGCCGTGCGCACCTGCAAGCTGGCGCGCGAACTGTTAGACGGCCACAAACTGGTGAAGCTGGAAGTGCTGGGCGACCAGCGCACGCTGTTCCCCGACGTAGTGGAAACCCTCAAGGCCGCCGAGACCCTGGTCGCCGATGGTTTCGACGTGATGGTCTACACCAGCGACGACCCGATCCTGGCCAAGCGCCTTGAAGAGATCGGCTGCGTAGCGGTGATGCCGCTGGCCGCGCCGATCGGCTCGGGCCTGGGTATCCAGAACCGCTACAACCTGCTCGAGATCATCGAGAACGCCAAGGTGCCGATCATCGTCGACGCTGGCGTGGGCACCGCTTCGGACGCAGCGATCGCGATGGAGCTGGGCTGCGACGGCGTGCTGATGAATACCGCCATCGCTGGCGCCAAGGATCCGGTGCTGATGGCGCATGCGATGAAGCTGGCGATCCAGGCCGGCCGCGCGGCGTTCCGGGCCGGGCGCATTCCGCGCAAGCGCTTTGCCTCGGCATCCAGCCCGATCGACGGCACGATTGGTTGAAGCTCTGCTCTTCCCCCTGCTCGCGACGCGAAGCTAGTCCCGTGGGACAGGGGGAGCCTGGGAGGGGGTAGGCGCTTGCGAAAACCTCTCTCCCAACGCTGTCTCAAGTACTCACCCCTCCCCCCCCTGCTAGCAGGGGGGGAGTTACACGCCTCGAGCTCCCATGACCCACGACGACGCCAGCAAGCCCGAGTACATGCGCCGCATCCGTAGCTTCGTGCTGCGCGAAGGACGCATGACACCCGCGCAACAGCGAGCATTCGACGAGTACTGGGCTCGCTTTGGCATCGACTATGCCGACACGCCACAGGATTACGCCGCGCGCTTTGGCCGCCAGGCGCCGCTGGTGATGGAGATCGGTTTCGGCAATGGCGAGGCGCTGGCCTGGGCCAGTGAGCACGACCAGGCGCGCGACTATCTCGGCATCGAAGTGCATGGCCCCGGCGTCGGCCGCCTGATGAATGCGCTCGCCGCCCGCAACGCGAGCAATGTGCGCCTCTACAAGCACGATGCCGTCGAAGTACTGGAGCATGAGATCGCTCCCGGCACGCTGGCTGAGGCACGCATCTGGTTCCCCGATCCCTGGCACAAGAAACGCCACAACAAGCGCCGCATCATCCAGCCCGAATTCGTCGCCCTGCTCGCTTCGCGCATGGCACCCGATGGCCTGCTGCATCTCGCCACCGACTGGCAACCGTACGCCGAGTACATGCTTGAAGTGATGGAAGCCGCACCGGACTGGCGCAATCAGCTTGGCCCAGGCCAGTACGCCGAGAAGCCGGAGTGGCGCATCGAGACCCACTTCGAGCGTCGCGGGCTGAAGCTGGGGCATGGTGTGTGGGATCTGCTTTACCGCAAGGTATAAGCGCGAGATGCCTCACAGCGTAGGCATCGATTCACCAGCTATCACGTCGCCACGCTTATACTCGCCCCTTAAACAGGGACGAGCCGTCGCAGCGTGAAGCACCCACTGCACAATCGCATCCACCGTGGTCCGCTGGCTCTCAAGGGCGCCAGCTAGTGGGACTCTCGCTCACCCCCGAAATGATCCTGGTACTCGGGCTGGTGGGCTTCACCATGCTGATGCTGGTGCTGGAGTGGATCCGCGCCGACATGGTGGCCTTGCTGGTGGTGGTGGTGATCGGCCTCACCGGGCTGATTCCCTCCGAACGCGTGTTCAACGGCTTCGCCGGTAACGCGGTTATCGCCATCATCGCGATCATGATCATGGGCGCGGGACTGGACCGCGCCGGCGTGCTCGGCCTCACCGCTAATTTCGTGATGCGCATGGCGCGCGGCGTCGAGTCGCGCCTAGGTGTAGTGATCAACCTGGTCACCAGCCTGTTCAGTGCGGTGATTCCCAGCCAGGCGCTGGCTGCGCTGATGATCCCGGTGACCAGCCGCCTGGCCGCGCGCACCGGCGTGCCGATATCGCGGCTGCTGTTGCCGATGGCGTTTTGCATTCTTACCGCGACCAACACCACGCTGATCGCGAACTCGCCGCTGATCGTGCTCAACGACTTGATCGCCAGCGCGAATGCCAACCTGCCGGCAGGCGCGCATACGATCCCGAAGTTCGGCCTCTTCAGCGTGACCCCGGTCGGTCTGGTGCTGGCGCTGACGGGCGTGCTGTTCTTCTACCTCTTCTCGCGCAAGCTGCTGCCGGAGCGCGAGGATGAGCGACTGAAGGTCACGCCGGGCCGCACCGAGAGCTACTTTGCCGAGACCTACGGCATCGTCGGCGAAACCGCTGAGCTGACCGTCACCGCGGAAAGCCCGCTGGTT
The DNA here is from genome assembly GCF_900114495.1 of Dyella sp. OK004. Lineage (GTDB taxonomy): Bacteria > Pseudomonadota > Gammaproteobacteria > Xanthomonadales > Rhodanobacteraceae > Dyella_D. The sequence continues at coordinate 575,549 of NZ_FOZI01000001.1, forward strand.
GGCATGAGCATCGGCGAAGTGGAGCAGTTGTACGGCGCACCGCTGATCCTGGCGATCAAGAGCGGCACCGAATCGCGCATGGCACCGCCGGTGGATCACGTGATCTGGGTCGGCTCCGTGCTCGGCGTGCTGGGTCCGCGCGAACAGCTCAACCAGTTCGCCAACAACCAGCTGTGCAGACTCTCGCCACGCATGCGGCAATTGGGCGAGCTGTTCAATCCGACCCGCGCGGGTATTTCCGAGGCGGTGATTCCACCGAGTTCACGCTTCATCAAGCAGAGCGTGGGCGAGCTGCGACTGCGCAAACGCTATGGCATTTCGGTGCTGGCGGTGAATCGCGGCGATCAGGTATTTCGCGACGACGTGCGTTCGGTCAGCCTGCGCGCAGGCGACACGCTGGTGTTGCACAGTAGTTGGCGCGATCTGGGACTGGCTACGGAAGACAAGGACCTGGTGGTTGTCACCGACATCCCGAAAGAAGAGCAGCGCCCCGGCAAGATCTGGCAGGCCGTCGGCTTCTTCGTACTGGCCAAGTGCCTGGCCCTGTTCACCCACCTCGACCTGTCGGTAGCCATGATGACTGGTGCCATCGGCATGTTGCTTACTGGTGTGCTGAACATGGATGAGGCATACAGAGCGATCAACTGGAAGACCATCTTCGTCACCGCCTGCCTGATTCCACTGGGCTGGTCGATGGACGCCACCGGCACCGCCGCGTGGGTCGCACAGGAAGTACTGCAGCATCTCGGCAGCGCCTCGCCATGGCTGCTGCAGTTGTGCCTGGCGGTGCTGACCCTGTTGTTCTCGCAGGTGATGTCGAACGTCGGTGCGACCGTGATGATGGTGCCCATCGCCATCAGCGTGGCCGTAGCTACCGGCGGCAACCCATCGGCGTACGCGCTGATCGTTGCGGTGTCCTCGTCCAACACCTTCCTGCTCAGCTCGGGCCACCCGGCCTTGATGATGGTGGCTGGCCCCGGCGGCTATCGCGGCAAGGACTTCCTGCGCGTCGGCCTGCCGCTGACCGCCATCGTGCTGGTGATCACCCTGGTGGTGATCAACCTGATGTTCCGCTGACGGCCCGACACGATCAGGCGAGGCGCACTTCACCATCCACGATGGCTACATCCACCGCACGCAGACGATCGCCGCGACACGGTCCGCCCACACACAAACCATCCCCGATCTGGAAGCTCGCGCCATGCGCAGCGCAAATCAGGATGCCGTCCTTCAACAGGAATTTCCCCGGCGCCCAATCCAGCCTGCGCCCGGCGTGCGGACAGATATTGAGATAGGCATGCGCGGCCTCACCCTTGCGGACAAGGATGAGACTTTCCTCGCCCTCGGGCAGGGAGGCGTCTACGGCAATGGCTTCGCCATCGGGAATATCGTCCAGCCGGCAAAGGGGCTGTATCGGGTTCGCTGTATCCATCGGCACTTGTCTCTCCGGCCCGAAAGCCCCATCGTTACGCACGTAAGTCATTGATTTTACCACACGGATTTTTAACACATGCGTTTCGTGCTGCCTTCTCCGCGTCGTTCCCGCCACCCGCTGGTCCGTGCCCTGTCCCTGTTGGTGGGCGTGGCCTTGATAGGCGTACTGCTGGTGTTCGGGCTGGTGGTGGTCAGCGTGCTGTTGGTCGGTGGCGGTTTGCTATTGGCAGTGCGTCAGTGGACGCGCGGCCGTGGCGCGAAGCGTAACGCGGCAGGCACGCACAAGCCGGAAGTATTGGAAGGCGAGTTCGTGGTGCTGCGCCAAACCGGCCCGGCTGCTCACTAAGCGCTGCCCGGAGCGCGCTCGTCCGTTCCTGTTATCAGCCTGACGGCATCCGGCTCGCGGTGCGGTTACATACCAGCACAACATAGCGGATACACCGCCAGGCCGACTTTGGGTTGCCGCCGCCTGCGGTTGTTGCGTCGCGACTCCTGGCTCCGATAGCGCGGCATCCAAAAGACTGATGGAAGGACGCGTACCCGCGTGCTGGGAGCGCGCCGCCTTGATCGCATCTCAAGCCTGTCTTGCAAAGAGCTCACTACTGCCGCGCTTCGCCACGAATTATCTTGGCTAACCGTTAGACTAGTTCGAGCATCCGCGCCGCGATGTCTACTTCCCCGTCCTCGCTCATGACTGACTCGTCCCCTACACCCGCCACCAGCGCGGTGCCAGCCCCCGTCGCCGATTCGCGCGTATTGATTCCGCTCGCGCTGTTTGCGCTGTACATCATCTGGGGCTCGACCTACCTGGGTATCCGCTACGCGCTGGAAAGCTACCCGCCGTTTCTGCTCGCGGGCATGCGCTTCCTCTGCGCCGGCGTGCTGCTGTTCGGCTTCCTGCGACTGCGCGGCGTGGCCAGACCAACACCGCTTCAATGGCGTAACGCGGCGATCACCGGCACTCTCCTGCTCGGCTTCGGTAACGGCCTGGTGTGTTTCGCGGAGCAGAGTGTAAGTTCCGGCATCTCTGCCGTCGCGGTCGCCAGCATGCCGCTGTTCGCCGCCTTATTCTCGGGCATGTACGGGCAATGGCCGAGCCGGCGCGAAAGCATCGGCCTGCTGATTGGCTTCGCCGGCGTCGTCGTACTGAACCTCGGCACCGGACTGTCGGCATCGCGCCTGGGTGCGCTGGCGCTGATCGTGGCGGCCGGCAGTTGGGCCTTCGGCTCGATCTGGAGCAAGCGCCAGGAGATGCCCGCGGGTCCGATGAATACCGCCGCGCAAATGCTTTGCGCCAGCGTCGCCCTGTTGTTGGTGGGCTTTGGCACCGGCGAACACTTCCCGGCGCAACCGACGCTGCGCGCCACGTTGGCAACGGGCTATCTGGTGGTCTTCGGTTCGCTTGTCGCCTTCAGCGCCTACCTTTATGTGCTGAAACATGCACGGCCGGCCGTGGCGACCAGCTATGCCTACGTCAATCCGCCGGTAGCTGTGTTGTTCGGCGTGCTGTTTGCCGGTGAGCATGTCGCACCGTACGATCTGGCCGGCATGGCGGTCATTCTGGTCGGCGTGGGCATCATCACCATGTTCAAGCAGCGGGCAAAGGCGTAGCAGGCTTCTTTAAGCCAGCATTTGGCGCTATCAAGGCACGGACCAAGCTGTTCTTGATCTAAGCAACATACCTGCGACCAAGATCGTATTGCCCACGTTTCCCCATAGGCTGACCATCTGCTCATTTGGGGAGACTGGCTATGCAAACCGCGAAAGAAGGCGCACTGGCACGTGCGGCCCTACGCAGCTCAGCGTGGGCTGAGCGCTGGTTCCCGGATGCCTGGGTGTTCGCTGCCCTGGGTGTCATGGTGGTGGCGGCTGCGGCACTGGGCTTCGGCGCAACACCCACGGTGACGGTCAATGCCTTCGGCGACGGCTTCTGGAGCCTGATCCCCTTCACCATGCAGATGGCTTTCGTGGTGATCGGCGGCTACGTAGTTGCCACCGCACCCGTAGTGGCGCGCTTTATAGACCTGCTGGCGCGGGTGCCGCGCACCGGGCGCGGTGCGATTTGCTACGTGGGTCTGATCAGCATGCTGGCGTCGCTGCTGTCGTGGGGCTTCTCGCTGGTATTCGGCGGATTGCTGGTGCGCTCGCTCGCGCGTCGCGACGACTTGCGCATGGATTATCGCGCTGCCGGCGCGGCGGCCTACCTGGGTCTGGGTGCGGTGTGGGCGATGGGTCTTTCCTCATCGGCCGCGCAGTTGCAGGCCAACCCGAAAAGCATGCCGCCCGGGTTGCTCAATATCACTGGCGTGCTGCCTTTCAGCCAGACGATTTTCTTGTGGCAGTCAGTCGTGCTAACCACCGTACTGATCGCCGTATCGCTTCTGATCTGCTGGTTCACCGCACCCTCGGATGCAAGTGCACGCACGGCGCAGGACTTTGGCGTCACTGAAAGCGCCACACCTCCGCTGCCGCCGCGCACGCGGCCCGGCGAGTGGCTCGAATACAGCCCACTGCTATCAGTACTGATCGGCCTGCTCGGTCTTGGCTGGCTGGGCTACGAGTTCGCCACCAAGCCGGCGGTGACGGCGATCGCCAATCTCAACACCTACAACTTTCTATTCCTCACCGTGGGCTTGTTGCTGCACTGGCGGCCGCGTAGCTTTCTCAACGCCGTGGCACGCGCAGTGCCGAGCACAGCCGGCGTATTGATCCAGTTTCCGTTGTACGGCGGCATCGCCGCACTGCTCACGCATGCACCCGGCTTTGCCGACGAAACGCTGGCCCATCGGCTGTCGGGTCTGTTCGTGCATATCGCTTCGACCGATACCTTCTCACTGGTGATGGGTATCTACTCTGCCGTACTCGGCTTTTTCGTACCCTCTGGCGGCGGCAAGTGGCTGGTGGAGGCGCCCTATGTAATGCAGGCTGCGAACGATCTGCACGTGCATCTCGGCTGGGCAGTACAGGTGTACAACGCCGCCGAGGCGCTGCCGAACCTGATCAATCCGTTCTGGATGCTGCCCCTGCTTGGCGTGCTGGGGTTGAAAGCGCGCGACGTGGTCGGCTTCACCTTCATGCAGCTGGTGGTGCACGTGCCGCTGGTGCTTGGCCTGCTGTGGCTGCTTGGGTTGACGCTGACGTATGTGCCGCCGGTGATGCCTTGATGGCGTGGTTCGCACACAAGGTACGCTCCTATAGGTGGTGTAGGAGCGCACCCTGTGCGCGATAACCAGACACAACCTGCCTAACCACCCGTCGCCGCGCGCAATGCAGCAGCAAGCACTCTCACCGCTTCTCGCGTGCGCGTATCGGTAGCGCGGTTGTAGAGCACCACCTCGGTCATCGGCAGGCGCGGCAAGCCCAGACGATCACCGATATCAACCAGGTTGGGCGGACAAACGCGTCGCGGCAGCGGCGCCACGGCAAGTCCCGCGGAAGCGGCGGCGACCACGGCGGGTAAGCCACCGCCTACGAAAACTTCGGTCCACGGAATATGAGCGTCGTCCAGCGTTTTCAGCGCGCCTGCACGCACCGTGCACGGCGCCGCCAGGGAAGCAATGCGCAGCGGCTCATCCGCCCGCTGCTCCCAATCGGGCACGGCATACCAGGCATACGGCTCCACAAACAGGCGTTCGCCATCGGTGCGTGCGCCATCGCGACATACAAAGGCCGCATCCACTTCACCGCGATCGAAGGCGCTGACCAAACCATAGGAAGGGCCGATGCGCACCTCGATTCGCAGCGAGCGGTCATAAGCGCCCACCTTGGCCAGCAGAAGCGGCAGATCGGTACCCGCCGCTTGATCGCTGATGCCGATGCGCAGACTCATCCGCGTGCCGACATGACCATTCACCGCGCGCTCGTGCGCATCCAGCAATTCGCGCGCCGCGCCGAGAAATTCCGCGCCTTCCGTCGATAGCCGCACGCGCCGCGGCGTGCGCTCGAGCAGACGCCGGCCGAGGCGATCCTCCAGCCGTTTCAGCTTCAGGCTGACCGCGGATTGGGTGGTGTCCAGCGCTTCGGCGGCGCGGGTGAAGCTGTTCAGATCGGCCACCAGCACAAAGGCCTGCACGGCATCCAGATCCAGCGGCCGGGCGAGATAACCATTTTCAACATTCATGACTGAAATATCCGACCATGAGTTTTTCTTATCTTAGGCCGGGACTAGCATCTCCGCCATCACTTTGAACGGGCACCGGCCGAAACGGCCTGGTTGCCGATCACCGGAGAAAACCATGAGCACACATGACGCCGCGGGCGATCCGCGGCGCTGGCTGGCTTTGCCTGTTTTGTTGACCGGCGCTTTCCTGCCGCCGCTGGATTTCTTCATCGTGAACGTGGCGCTGCCGTCCATCCGCACGGCATTGCACACCAGCGCGGCACAACTGCAATTTGTGATTTCCGCCTACTCGGCGATCTATGCGGTGTTCCTGATCACCGGCGGTCGTCTAGGTGATTTGTTCGGTCGCCGGCGCATGTTTCTGCTTGGCATCACAGGGTTCACTCTGGCCTCGCTGCTGTGCGGTCTGGCGTGGTCACCTCAAGCCTTGCTCGCCGGCCGCATGTTGCAGGGCGTGACGGCTGCGGCGCTCGCACCGCAGGTGCTGGCTTCGATCCGCGTCATGTTTCCCTCCGCCGAGCAACCACGCGCACTAGCCCTGTATGCCGCCACCTTTGGCCTGGCCGCCACGCTCGGCCAGCTGCTGGGCGGCGTACTGATCTCGACGCACTGGTGGGGCTTGAGCTGGCAATTAATCTTCCTGGTCAATCTGCCAGTGGGTATCGCGGCGCTGATCGGTGGCGCCTTGCTGTTGCGCGAATCACGTGCCACGCAGGCGATGCGCCTGGATCTCGGCGGCGTCGGCCTGCTTTCGCTCGCGTTGGGTCTGCTGGTGTATCCGTTGGTGGAAGGGCGCGAACAACATTGGCCGGTGTGGACCTACCTGATGCTGGCGGCATCCTTGCTGACGTTTGCCATCTTCTTCCGCTTCGAAGCGCGAGTCGCACGACGTGGCGGCACACCACTGATCGACGTACAGCTGTTTCGCCATGGCGACTTCTCCCTCGGCATCCTCATCACTCTGGGCTTCTACCTGACGTCCGCGTTCTTTCTGACTTACGCGGTGTATATGCAGAGCGGCCTGCAGCGGAACGCGCTGCAAACCGGACTTGCCACCCTGCCCTTCACGCTCGGCTATTTCGTGGGCTCGATGAGCGCCGCACCGCTGATGGACCGGCTGGGTCATCGCGCCCTGCCGCTTTCCTGCGCGGCTCAGGCATGGGGCTTCGGCATCGTAGTGGCCTCAGTAACGCATGCGCTTCCCGATGCTCTGTTGATCCCGGGGCTGGTGATTGCCGGACTGGGTTTCGGCATCGGACTGCCATCCTTGATGAAGGTAGTGATCAGCGGCGTGGATACCCATCATGCGGGCCTCGCCTCCGGCATGGTGATCACCTCGCTGCAGATCAGCGCCGCACTCGGCGTGGCGATCATCGGCGGCGTCTTCTACAGCGCGCTGGGCGAACACACTGGCGTGGACGCCTATGCGCACGCCTTTGCGTTGGGGCTTGGCTGCAACATCGCGGCCCTGGTGCTCAATACGCTGCTATCGCTGGCGCTTGGCCGAGCAAAAACAGAAGCAACCGCATCCATAGCAACAGCACATCAGTGATGCATTGAACGTAGGAGCGCACCCTGTGCGCGATAACCGGACGAAGCGATGTGTTCATCGGTGTGCATCGCGCACAGGGTGCGCTCCTACAAAAAAAAGGGGCCGCTTTGCAGCAGCCCCTTTCTCGATCACAACTCGCGCAATGCCGTGGTCACCGGCAATCGCGCAGCGCGCAGCGCTGGGTATATGCCACCAATAAAGCCGATAGCCAATGCCCACTTAAGACCGACCCAAAGCAGCGCCGGCGTCACCCTGAACTCGAACGTCAGCTGGCCCGTCGTGCCAGCCGCCAGTGTCGACGCGGTATAGCCGTTGAAGATCAACCAGGCTATCGCACCGCCAAGCGCACCACCGATCAGAGCAAGCAGCATGGTCTCCAGCATGACCGCCATAACCACCGGCAGCCCGCGGAAGCCAATCGCCCGCAAGGTGGCGATTTCGCGTGCCCGTGCAGCGATCGCCGCGAACATCGTATTGAGCGCGCCGAACACCGCACCGATGGCCATGATCGCGCCAACCACGATGCCGATGACGGTGATCGCCTTGGAGGTGCCTTCGGACTGTTTGCTGAAGTAGTCCAGCGTGGTCGTTACATCAACCTGCAGACGCGGATCCGACGTCAGCGCTGCCTTGAACTGATCGAAAGCAGCAGGTCCGGTGAGGCGTGCGAACACCGTCGTCACGCTGGAGCCGCGCCGATAGGCTGGGCCGATCACGCCAGCGTCGCCCCACAACTCGGAATCCATGGCGTCGTTGGAAGCGAAGATGCCCGTAACAGTCCACTTCTGGTTGCCCAGCTTGATCTCTTTCCCCGGCTCCAGCCCGGCAAACTGACGCTGCGCGCCCTTGCCGGCGACCAGCTCGTACTTGCCCGGTTCGAACTTGCGCCCGGCGATGATCTTCGCGTTGGGACGAAGCTGCCAGGCCTCGTCGCCGATGCCGCGCAATTGCACGCTACCGAAATCCTCTTCCGGATTGCCGCCCTTCATCGGCAGATTGGCGGCGACGACCAGCTCCGGCGAGGCAATCGGCTTGCCTTTATCGTCCTTGGCGATGCCGGGTGCCTGCGCAATAACTACGGTGTTGTCGTGATCCAGTACGGAGGAGACCTCTGCCGAGGAAGCGCCGCGCATCACGATCGCGGTGTCTTCGGAGCCGGTACGGCGCAGGGTTTCGCGATAGCCCTCGGCCATCGCGAACATCGCCACCAGGACCCCGACCACACCGGCGATGCCGATGACGATGACCGCGGAAGATCCCAGACGCTGCGCCATGGTGCTGACGCCAACGGCGGTGATCGACGCCGTCTGCCGGCCGCGCCGGCTCAGCAACAGCCACAGGGCCAGCGCCACCAGCAACACCAGCAGACCCTGCCAGGGCAGCCAGAGGAACAAAGCCACGCCCGCGACAACGACCAGGAAGGTAAAAAGACCGATCAAAAATTTCATGGCATCGCTCCTCAGCGCCCGGCCAATGCGTCGACGATATTCAGGCGCATCGCACGCCACGCGGGGAGGCCGCCGATAATCAATCCGATCGCGATGGCCAGCCCGATGCCCAGTGCCCAGCTCTTGGGACCGACTTCGGCGTGAGTGATCATGCCGCCGCTCGACGATGTCAGGATAGGCGCAAGCAAACTCACCAGCCCCAGGCCAATCACCCCGCCGAGCAAGAGCAGCAGCACGGATTCCGCCAACACCATGGCCAGCACGCTATGGCTGGAAAAACCAATGGTCTTGAGCACGGCCAGTTCCGAGGTGCGCTCGCGCACAGCCTGCATCATCGTATTGCCGGTCAACAGCACCAGGGTGAAGAACACCGCACCCATGATCGACGTCACGATCAGGCCGACGTCAGCCATCTGCTTGATCCAGTTCCTGGTCGCGGCCTGCTCGGTCTGCGTCTTTGTCTCATGATCGGAATTGGCAGACAGCGCATCGATGCTCTTGGCTACGCGATCGGCTTGATTGATGTCAGTCACACGACTGACGTACCAACCGACCATGCCGCGGTTGTAAGGCGTGGACTCGTCGAAGTTCTTCCAGTGCATCAGGATCATCTGACTCTGGAAGGCGCTTTGATTCTTGGAATGCATCACGCCGACCAGCTCGAAGTTCCAGTTCTTGCTGCCGTCCTTGTTGGGGAAAATCTGCGACTGCAGCGGAATCTTGTCGCCGACCTTCCAACCGTATTTCTTGACAATGACCTCACCCGCCAGGATGCCGTTGAGGTTCTTGTCGTATGCCTGACGCTGATCCGGCGCGACCTCGACCTCCGGGTAGAGATCCAGATAGTTCGGACTCGTCGCGAAGGTAAAAACCTGGTTGTGCGGATCCTGGTAGGCGCCGCCGAACCAGTTGACGTAGGCCACGTCCTTGACGCCGTTGATGGCGGCGATCTGCGCACCGAGTCCCTGCGGCAACGGCTGGATAAAGGACAGCCGTGCACCGGTCTGCAGACGTTCGGCGCCATTCGCCGATTGGCCGGCTTCGGCAAACGAGACGCGCACTGCGTCGAGCAAGCCGAACAGCAGGAACGCCGCAATGATCGACACCAGCGTAAGAATGGTACGGGTCTTGCGCCGGAACAGCGCCGCCCAGATGAGATGAAGATATTTCATCGCTGCATCCTCACGCCGTGACCTGCTCGACCAGCGTGCCCTTGTCGAGATGCAGGGTGTGGTTGGCGTACTCGGCCGCCTTGGGATCGTGGGTAACCATCACGATGGTCTTGCCATGCTCGCGGTTGAGCGTGCGCAGCAAACCGAGCACGTCTTCCGCCGACTGACGGTCCAGGTCGCCAGTGGGCTCGTCGCAGACCAGCAAGGTCGGGTCGGAGACGATGGCGCGCGCGATGGCTACACGCTGCTGCTGACCGCCGGAGAGTTCGGACGGCTTGTGTGTGCCGCGTTCGTCCAGGCCCACCAGCTGCAGCGCGATGCTGGCATTCTTGCGGCGCTGCGTGGCGGAAAGCTTGGTCAGCAAAAGCGGCAGTTCCACATTGCGCTGCGCCGACAGCATCGGCATCAGGTTGTAGAACTGGAACACGAAGCCCACGTTGGACGCACGCCATTTGGCGAGCGCGCCCGCGCCAAGCTGGTCGATGCGCTGGCCGCCGACGGTGATGCTGCCGCCGCTCGGCGAATCCAGCCCGCCGATCAGGTTGAGCAAGGTGGTCTTGCCCGAACCCGACGGCCCCATCAGCGCGAGGAAATCGCCCTCGGCGATGTCGAGGTTGATGTGATGCAGTACTTCCACTTTCTGCTTGCCGCGCTCGTACACCTTGGAAAGATCGCGGACTTCAATCAGCGTGCCCATACCCATGCCTGCTCTCCTGATGCTTTGTTGACCGTCAATGTCGTGCGTTGATGTTTACGGCTTGCCGGCCTGCTTCACAGGCGTGCCGTCTTTCAATGCTGCAGGGGGCGAGACCACCACGGTTTCGCCAGCCTGTACCGCCGTGGGTAGCAAACGCAGATCGCCGAATGCCTGCGCCGACGGCTCCACTGCGCGTTGATGCGCGCGTTCGTCGCTCACCACAAACACCGCCGCATGCCCATCGCGCTGCGCGATGGCATTGGCCGGCACCAGCACGCCTTTCGGCAGCTGCGCGCTTGCCTGCTTGGCGGCCTGCTCCAGGAATGACACGCGCACACCCATGTCGGGCACGATGCGCGGGTCTTTCTGATCCAGCGCCACGCGCACTTTCACCGTGGCCTTGCCGCGGTCGGCAGCCGGCACGATGGCGATGACGTGGGCGGGGATCTTCCAATCAGGGTAGGCGTCGAGCACGGCCTCGGCCGGCATGCTGGCTTTTACGCGGCCGATGTAAGCCTCGTTGACGTCCACGTCGATTTCCAGCGAATCCATATCGACGATGGTGCCCACGCCGGTGCGGGTGAAGCCGCCGCCAGCGGACAGCGGCGAGATGATCTCGCCGACCTGCGCCGCCTTCTGCGTAATCACGCCGGTGAACGGCGCGTGCACCACGGTGTAGTCGAAGTTCACCTGCGCCTGCGTGGTCTGCGCATCAGCCGCAGCCGCCAGCTTGCGCTGCGAATTGAGCTGCGCCGCGGTGCTCGCCACCAGCGTGCGCGCCTGCTCTTCCTGTTGCTTGCTCACCAAGCCGCTGGCCACCAGCGTGCGCAGGCGCGCCGCGTCGTGCTGTGCTTGGTCCAGCTGCGCCTGCAGCTGCAGGATCTGTGCATGCGCTGCCAGGGCATTGGCCTTGGCCGAATCCAGCCCGGCGCGATAACCGTTGTCGTCGAGGCGGGCCAGTACCTGCCCTTTCTCCACGTGATCGCCCTCCTCGATCAGCACCTCGGTCAGCGTGCCGGTGATCTGTGCCGAGACGGTGGCCTGGCGGCGCGCCGTGATATAGCCGGTAGCCTGCAACACTGCGCCGGCACCGGTATTCGCACTGGGCGCGATCGCCGTGGCCGTCTGCACTTCGACCGCGCTGGCGCGGCCGAGCAGCAGCCAGGCACCGCCGCCGAGTAAAACCAGCAGTACCAGCACCGCCGCCACTATCCAGGGCCAACGGCCCGGTCCCTGCGCGTGGTCCTCGCGCTGGTGGCGTTCAATGCGTAGTTCCTTTAAAAGATCCGCGTTCTTCACACCCACTCCCCGCCTGGCTCCAGCCAGTTGCACGATGGTCGACACGATGATGGACGGGCAGCATGGCAGCCAGAGCACCGCATCAACCGTTAGCGATGACAGGTGTCACACGAGCGGCAGGACGCCCACTCGAATAGCAGCTGTCTCCTTATCGTCGAACTTGTACCCCCGGAATCGACATCGATAAAGCACACAGGCGATACCTGCCACGACATCCTATCGACTCACCCTGCTGCTAACCTTGCGCGCCATGTCATATGTGATCCCCACCCCTGCCGTTCCGAGCCTGCCGATCATCGGCAGCGACCAACGCTTTCCGCTGCGCCGCGTGTTCTGCATCGGCCGCAATTACGCCGAGCACGCCCGCGAAATGGGCTCCACCGTGGACAAGGACACGCCGCTGTTCTTCTGCAAGCCGGCCGACGCCGTGGTAACCGATGGTGCCGATGTGCCCTATCCGCAAGCCACCGCCGACCTGCATCACGAAGTGGAAATGGTGGTGGCGTTGGGTGCCGGCGGCCGCGACGTGCCGGTCAAGCACGCATCCTCGCTGATCTGGGGCTACGGCGTTGGCCTGGACCTGACCCGCCGCGACCTGCAGGCGATAGCCAAAGCCAAGAGCCATCCCTGGGACGTCGCAAAAGCTTTCGATCACTCCGCCCCGGTCTCGGCCCTGCGCTCAGCGACAGAAGCGCAGCCGAACGCCAACACCTTGCTCAGCCTGAGCATCAACGGCAGCGTGCGCCAGCAGACCCGGCTCGGTGACATGGTGCATAGCGTGGCGGAGATCATCGCCATCCTCTCTACCCTGTTCGAGCTGAAAGCCGGCGACCTGATCTTTACCGGCACGCCCGCCGGTGTGGCCGCGCTGCAACGCGGCGACCGCTTTCATGCCGAGCTGGAAGGCATCGCCACGCTGGATGGCCGGGTTGCCTGAATCCCCCCGTCTAGATCAGCGCTTGCGCGCTATTCGTATGCGCGAGCGCTGCGTTACAGTCGCCCCGCCATACGGGGCAAACAAAGGGAGAGCAGCATGAGCATGATTAAAGAGTTCAAAGAATTCGCCATGCGCGGCAACGTCATCGACCTGGCGGTCGGTGTGGTCATTGGTGGTGCCTTCGGCAAGATCGTCACCTCCTTGGTCGACCAGATCATCATGCCGCCTATCGGCATGCTCACCGGCGGCATTGATTTCTCCGCCATGAAGTGGGTGCTCAAGCCCGGCGATGACAGCGATCCGAAGCACAAGATCGCCGAGGTGGCGATTCAGTACGGCTCCTTCATCAACGTGCTGATCCAGTTCATCATCATCACCTTCGCCATCTTCATGGTGGTCAAGGCCATCAACCGGCTCACCCGCAAGCAGGAGGCCGCGCCCGCCGCGCCGCCGCCGACCGAGGTGCTGCTCACCGAGATCCGCGATCTGCTGAAGAAGTAAGGCAGTCGTCAGCCAAGAAGGCCGGGCATGCTCAGATGCCCGGCCTTTTTGTTGCTCATAAACATAAACATGACTTCTGGCCTAAGCGCCTGAACGGCCCGGCGCCATAATCGTGGTTTCCCCCGAGGAGTCCCCGATGCGCCGTCTGCCTCTTACTTTGCTTGCCGCCAGTCTCGCTCTCGCTACTGGCCTCGCCAGCGCCGCCGACAAGGCCACCGTGATTCCGCAGGCCGCGGTGAAGACCGCCGAGCAGCTGCGCGACAAAGCCATGGACGACAACACGGGCTATAAAATCGTCGAATCGCTCACCACCGAAATCGGCGCCCGCATCGCCGGCGGCCCCAATGACCAGCGCGCCCGCGACTGGGCGGTGGCCAAGTTCAAGGAGCTGGGCTACGACAAGGTCTACACCGAGACCGTGACCTACCCGCTGTGGGAACGCCGCAGCGAGCACGCGGAAATCGTCGCGCCGTTCCCGCAGTCGCTGTCGCTGATCGCACTGGGCTACTCCGCCGGCACGCCCAAGGACGGCCTCACCGCCGAAGTGGTGAAGTTCGACAGCCTCGACGCGTTGAAGAAAGCCGACCCGGCCAGCGTGAAGGGCAAGATCGTCTACGTCACCGTGCACATGGAGCGCCACAAGGACGGCCACGATTACGGCATCGGTTCGGGCGTGCGCGTGGGCGGCCCGGTGATCGCTGCCAAGATGGGCGCGGCCGGCTTCCTGCTGCGCTCCGCCGGCACCGACGCGCATAGCCGCACACCGCACACCGGCGTCACCGGCTTCCGCGATCCGAAGGATGCGATCCCCGCCGCCGCGCTCTCCAACCCTGACGCCGACCAGCTCGACCGCGTGCTGGCCTATGGCAAGCCGGTCAAGGTGAAGCTCGACCTCGACGTCGGCTTCAACGGCAGCTACACCGGCGCCAACGTCATCGGCGAAATCACCGGCAAGAAGCATCCCGACCAGGTCGTCGCCATCGGCGGCCACCTTGACTCGTGGGATCCGGGCACCGGTGCCATCGACGATGGCGCAGGCGTCGCCATCGCCATGGCCGCCGGCAAAATGATCCGCGACCTGCCACAGCGCCCCGACCGCACCATCCGCGTCATCGCCTTCGCCAACGAAGAAATGGGCCTGTGGGGCGGCCGTGCCTACGCCGACAAACATGCGGCAGACGTCGGCAAGCACCAGCTCGGCACCGAATCCGACTTCGGCGCCCGCAAAATCTGGCGCATGACCGCCAGCGTCAAGCCGAGCGCCGTCGGCGCCATCGAACAGATCGCCAAAGTGATCGAACCCATCGGCGTCGCCTACGACGCCAAGCGTCCGGGTGGCGGCGGCTCCGACCTCTCGCAGATGCACGGCAAAGGCATGGCCGCGTTGACGCTTACCCAGGACGGCACCGACTACTTCGACTACCACCACACCGCCAACGACACCCTCGACAAAATCGACCCGAAGGAACTGGCGCAGAACGTAGCCGTCTATGCAGCGTTCTCGTACATGGCCGCACAGGCCGACGGTGATTTCGGTTCGGCACCGGGCGCGTTTGCGAAGGACGGCGCGAGCGACTGATCGGTTTTACCTCACCAACAAAAAAGGCGGCCATGGGCCGCCTTTTTTGTTGCGAGTGATTGAAGCGCTATCTCAAGCACTCACCCCAACCCTCCCCTGTCCCACGGGACTAGCTTCGCGTCGCAAGCAGGGGAGGGGGCAGAAGCTCCGCGCGATGGTGAGGGCTGAACGATCAGGCCCAAAGAAAACCATCCCGACGTCTGACACTGGAAAAAGCGCAGCTACAGAGCACACCGCCTGCTCTTCAGGCCATTTCTCTTTGGTTACTTTCTCTTTGGGCCAGCAAAGAGAAAGTGACCCGAGCCGCGGCAGCGGTTCGGAAGCCCGCGGCAGGCGAGCCAGAGCACGCAGACGCTAAAACCAGGCGACAACGCCACTGGATTCCGGCCTTCGCCGGAATGACGAAGTAGGAGGGAATGGCGCGAGACCGAACCCTCTCCCGAAGGGAGAGGGAGCAAAGGCGTCAGCTTGCGTGAGCCTCCGCAGAAGCCCCCTTCCCACCCTTAGAAAACCGCTGCTGCAACCGATCCAAATAAAGATAAATCACCGGCGTCAAATACAACGTCAACACCTGCGACACCGCCAACCCACCCACCACCGCCAGACCCAACGGCCGCCGCGTCTCCGCACCCGCACCAATCCCCAACGCAATCGGCAACGTACCCGCAAACGCCGCCATCGTCGTCATCATGATCGGCCGAAAACGCACACGGCACGCTTCATAGATCGCCACTGCCGGCGCCATCCCCTCATCACGCTGCCGCTCCAACGCAAAGTCGATCATCATGATCGCGTTCTTCTTCACAATACCGATCAGCATCACGATGCCGACGAAAGCGAACAGATCCAGCGATGCATGGAACAACACCAGCGTCAGCAACGCGCCCACCGCCGCGGCAGGCAGACCGGAAAGAATCGTGAGTGGGTGAATGAAGCTCTCGTACAGAATGCCGAGCACCAGATAGATCACGAACACCGCCAGCAGCAACAGCAACCCCATGCCCTGCATGGAATCCTGAAACGCCTGCGCGGTGCCCTGCACGCTGCCGGTGATGGTGGCCGGCAGACCCATCTTGCTCATGGCCGCATCAATGCGCGTCACCGCTTCGCTCAGGCTCACGCCCGGCGCGAGATTGAACGAGACCGTGACTGCGGGCAGCTGGCCCTGATGATTCACCGTGAGCACCTGCGGCTTGCGCTTGAAGGTCGCCACGGTATCCAGCGGTATCAGCTTGCCATTGTTGGAGGTGACGTAAAGCTGCGAAAGCACATTGGGGTCGCTCTGCAGTGAACGCGATACCTGCAGGATCACCCAGTACTGCGTGGCCGCACCGTAGATAGTGGAGATCTGGTTCTGCCCGAAGGCCGAGCCCAGCGCGGACTGCACCTGCGCCATGGTCAGGCCCAGTGGCGCGAGCTTTTCGCGATTGACCTCCACCATGATCGCCGGACTGTTGAGGTCAAGGTCGTTGGTGACGTCCTGGAAACCCGGAATCTGCTGGAAGGCCTGGGTCACCCGGCCGCTCCAGTCGTATAGCAGCGACAGATCGATCGATTGCAGCGTGTACTGGTACTGCGCCTTCGATTGGCGGCCACCGATCTGGATCGACGGCGGATTCTGGATATAGGTGCGGATGCCCGGTACCTGCGCAAACTTCTTGCGCAGCTCCTGGATGATGCCGTCCGGATCGAGCTTGCGATCACTCGCCGGCTTCAGCAGTAGCAGCAGCGAGCCGTTGTTGACCGTGCTGCGCGGACCACCGGCGCCGACGCTGGACATATAGGCGGCGATATTCGGATCGGTGGCGACGATCTCCGCCAGCTTCTGCTGGCGTGCCGCCATGCTGTCGAAGGAAACATCCTGCGGGCCTTCCGTGGTGACGCGCAGCTGGCCGGTATCGCCGGCGGGAATGAAATCCTTTGGCGCGATGTAGAACAGCAGCACCGTGGCCGCAAGGCTCAGCGCGAAACCGAACAGCACCACCCGCGGACGATCCATGCACCAGCGCAGACTCGTAGCATAGCCGTGCTGCACGGCGCCGAAGCCGCGATCGAAGCCGGCAATCAACCAGTTCTTTTTCTCATGGTCGTGAGCCTTGATGAAGCGGCTGCACAGCATCGGCGTGAGCGTGATCGCCACGATGCCGGAGATCAGGATGGAGACGCTGATGGTTACCGCAAATTCGTGGAACAGGCGTCCGACAATACCGCCCATGAACATCACCGGGATAAACACGGCGATCAGCGACAAGGTCATGGAGAAAATGGTGAAGCCGATTTCGCTGGCGCCTTTCAACGCCGCTTCATATGGAGGCAATCCTGCCTCCATATGCCGCACGATGTTTTCCAGCATCACGATGGCGTCGTCCACCACGAAGCCCACCGCGAGTGTCAACGCCAGCAGCGAAAGATTGTCCAGGCTGTAACCCAGCGCAAACATCACGCCGAAGGTGCCGATCACCGAGATCGGCAGGGCTACCGCGGGAATCAGCGTGGCCGACAGATTGCCCAGGAACAGATAGATCACCGCCACCACTAGCACGCCAGCCAACAACAGGGTGAACTGCACGTCGTCCACCGAGGCACGAATGGACAGCGAGCGGTCGTACAACGTGTTGAGCTTTACTGAGGGAGGCAGCCCCGCCGTAAAGCCCGGCAGCAGCGCCTTGATGCGGTTGACCGTTTCCACGGTATTGGCACCGGGCTGACGCTGGATGGCCAGCACGATCGCGCGCTCGCCGTTGTACCAGCTGGCCGCCTGATCGTTCTGCACGCTGTCAAACGCCCGACCGAGATCGGCAATACGCACCGGCGCACCGTTGCGATAGGCCACCACCACGTCGTTGTACGCATCCGCGCGCATCAACTGGCCTTCGCTACGGATCGGCAACTGCTGGCGGCTGCCGTACAGCGAACCGGTGGCCTGGTTGACGTTGGCATTGGCGATGGCGCTCTGCACCTCATCGATACCGACACCGCTGCCGACCAGCCGCTCCGGATTCACGCTTACGCGCACCGCGTATTTCTGCGAGCCGTACACGTTCACCTGCGCCACACCGTCCACCATCGACAGGCGCTGCGCGAGTTCGGTCTCGGCGTACTCGTCTACCTGCGATAGCGGCAGGGTAGATGAGGTCATGGTGAGGAACAGAATTGGAGCATCCGCCGGATTCACCTTGCGAAAGGTGGGCGGCGTAGTCATCTCTTTCGGCAGCTGACGCAGCGCAGCGGAAATCGCGGACTGCACATCCTGCGCGGCGCCGTCGATGTTGCGCTCCAGCTCGAAGGTCAGCGTGATGTTGGTGGAGCCCAGCGCACTGGTCGAACTCATCGAGCTGATGCCGGCGATGGTCGACAGCTGCGCTTCCAGCGGTGTCGCTACCGCCGACGCCATGGTTTCCGGCGAGGCGCCGGGCAGACTGGCGCTGATGTTGATGGTGGGGAAATCGACGTTCGGTAGCTCGTTCACCGGCAGGCGCGGGTAAGCCGCGATACCGAATACCAGCAACGCCGCCATCAGCAGCGTGGTCATCACCGGCCGTCGGATACAAAGTTCGGGCAGATTCATTGCGTCAGCCGCCCGTCTTCACGCGCGCGCGGCTGCCATCGATCAGCAGCATCTGGCCTTCCGTCACCACCTGCTCGCCCGCTTCCAGGCCCTTGTCGATTACCGCTCGCCCGGCTGCCGTTGGGCCGGGCGTGATGTAGCGCTGTTCCACCTTGCCGTCGTGACCCAGCACGAATACGAAGCTACCCCTGGACGAACTCTGCAGTGCCTCCACTGGCACACTGACCGCGTTGGCGATGCGCGCAGTGGGCAGGATCACCTGCACGAACTGGCCCGGCGTGAGGCGCGCATCGGCGTTGTCGAAGCGGCCCTTCAGCACGATGGTGCCGGTAGTGGCATCCACAGCGTTGTCGATGAATTCCAAAGCGCCACTGAGCGGTTTGCCCTTGTCACCGGGAATCGTGGCTGTCACCGGTACATCGCCACGCGCCCGCGAGGCGCGCACGGCGGCGAGGCTGTCCTCTGGAATATTGAACGCCACGCGGATCGGATGGATCTGGTTGAGCACCAGCAGGTCGGTGCTGTCCGCGGTGACCTGCGCGCCGGGCCACACCAGCGGCGAACCGATGACGCCGTCGAACGGGGCCACGATACGCGCGTATTCCAGCTGGGTCTGGGCCAGCTCCTGTGCGGCGATATCACTTTGCAGCACCGCCTTCGCTACGCCGAGATTGGCCTGATAGGTGTCGTAGTCGGCCTTGGAGACGAAGCCTTTGGCCAGCATGTCGCTATAGCGCTGCTGATCCGCCTGCGCCTTCAGTAATTGCGCCTGGTCTCGCGCCACGGTGCCGCGCGCCTGATCCAGCTGGGCTTTGAGCAGGCGCGTGTCGATCTGCACCAGCAGATCGCCCTTCTTCACCTGCGCGCCGGGAGTGAACCCCAGCGATTCGAGCTGGCCCGACACGCGCGAACGCAGGGTGACGGTGGACCAGGCTTCGGCACGCCCTACTAGTTTCAGACTGAGATCCACGTCGCCGCGGGTCGCGGTGGCGGCCTGCACCGGCACTTCGGCATTGGCCGACGAAGCAGCCTTCGGCGTCGACGCGGCATCGTGGCCGCTGCGGAATACCAGCATTGCCGCCGCAAGCAGCGCCAACACCAGCACGATCAGGAGCAATTTCTTCCAGGACATGGGGTTCCGCTTTCAGGCTATTCGGCCGGCAACACCGGCATGGGGCGCGAGGAGGTGCAAGGATGCCCGCATTCCTTCTCCAAACGCCCGGCGACCCCGTCCGCGCACCTTCGCACAGGACAAATGGACCCTACTATGCCGCGAGAATTCACGGCCATGACAGGGACTAATGGCACTGGTCGGTCCCCGGCGAGACCGCACCGCCGCAATCAGACCACGTCGCCGTCCGTCGGCTGGTCCAGCGCCTGCAGGTTTTCCTTGATGCGATTGAGCACGTCCATGGCCTGCTGCATTTCGGCCAACTCGATGCCCTTGGTGGCATCCTTACGCAGGCCGCGTCCGATCAGCTCCATGTCGGCGATCACGTCGCGGGCCTGCTCGGTGACATAAAGGCGCCAGGCACGGCGGTCGCGCGGGTCGGGACGTCGCTCGACGAAGCCGGCGGACTGCAGGCGATCGATCACCCGCCCTACCGCGATCGGCTCCATTTCCAGAAATTCGGCCAGCTCGGTTTGGCGCAGCCCTTCGCGGTGGTACAACACCTTGGTCGCGCGCCATTGCGCGCGGGTCAGGCCGAACTTCACGGCCCGCCGATCGAAATGCTTGCGGAACAGCAGGGTCACGTCGTTGAGCAAATAGCCGAACGAGATGTCTTCTGTTTTGGTCATGACCCTTTGAACCCTCTAGCGCCCCATCGGCAAGCATAAGCCGCAAGAAACCGCGACACCACGCCATGCCTATCGAGATCATCACCGCCGACATTACCCGACTGGCCGTGGACGCCGTTGTGAACGCCGCCAACCCCACCCTGCTGGGCGGTGGCGGGGTCGATGGCGCCATCCATCGCGCTGCCGGCCCGGGCTTGCTTGAGGCCTGCCGCCAGCTGCCGGAGAGCAGCCCGGGCATACGTTGCCCCGTGGGCGAGGCGCGCATGACCGGGGGCTTTGCGCTGCCAGCGCGCTATGTCATCCATACGGTGGGGCCGGTGTGGCATGGCGGCGATCGCGGTGAGCCCGCCTTGCTGTCGAGCTGCTACCGGCAAAGCCTGCAACTGGCCGCTGCGCATGGTTTGCGCACCGTGGCATTCCCGGCGATCAGTTGCGGTATTTACGGCTATCCGCCCGAACGCGCGGCCCCGGTGGCGCTGGCCGCACTACGCGAAACCCTGCAGGAACACACCGACATGCGAGTGCAGCTGTGCTGTTTCGATACGCGCATGGCCGCGATCTGGCGGCATGCGCTCAATCCAGCTTGAACGGATACAGCGGCGGCAACACAGACGATGCCCGCTCACTCCCCGATGCATGCCATTGGAAGCCATCGCGGAATGAGGCGGCCAGACGCTCACCTAGCGCACGCTCTGCATCGCCGGCATAGAGCCTGCGTTGCAGCGCATCGATCACTTCGCGCTGCGATGCCGACGACAGTGCCGCCGCCAGGGCGCCGAGATTCGCCAATCCTGGTCGCTCCGCACGCGCCCAGGCCAGCAAGGCATGCGCCTGGGCGGGGGCATCATCGCCACGCGCCGCAAGCAGGAAGGCTGCACGAAACTCGCGTAAGGTCGTCGGTGCGGCGGCGGCTATCGGCGCCACTTTGAGCACAGGCTTGCGGCGGCGCCAGCTGAGCCACCCAAACACACTGACAAGCCACAAGCCGCCGCTGCCCAAAGCTATCCAGCGCCACGGCACCGTGTGCTGTGTGGCAGGTGCCGCAGCCGACGGTTCGTCGGCGGGCTTGGTTACCGATGCGGCGTTCGCCTGCGTCGAGGCTGTGCCCACCGCAGGCAGCACGGTGTAGTGGCGGGCCGGAATGCGCGCGACTTCCGGCTTGTCGG
Source organism: Dyella sp. OK004 (assembly GCF_900114495.1). Taxonomy (GTDB): domain Bacteria; phylum Pseudomonadota; class Gammaproteobacteria; order Xanthomonadales; family Rhodanobacteraceae; genus Dyella_D. The sequence continues at coordinate 596,822 of NZ_FOZI01000001.1, forward strand.
TCTGCACGTTCCACCAGGTCAAGGTGGTCTCGGGAATGGTCAGCTCGCCGGCCCGATTGGGCACGACGGCAAACGACTGCTGGCGTCGCCCGATCAGCCAGGGGCCACTGACGTGAGTGCCGGTGACCGGCTTGTCCGGATAAACCGTGGCGCCATCGAGCGACGGCAGGCTGAGTGCCGGCAGCGCCTCGTACGGAAGGCCAGTGGCCTGCAGATTCATGGTGAGGTTGATCGACTGACCAACACGCACGTCGTTCTGCGCCGGACCACCTTCCATGTTGAGCTGGAGTTCGCGCGCAGGCAGCCACGCTGTCTTGCCTGCGTTGTCGGGCACCGGACGCACGTCGATCGAGACGGCCGGCGAGACCGCGGATACCGGCCGTGTGCTGCCGAAAAAGCTGTTGGGATCGGCCATATCGATCAGCTCGCCCTGGAACGACACGGGCGCGATTTCGATATGGCCGGCATGTTGCGGAATCAGCGCATAGCGCCGCTCGATCACGTTGAAGCGGCGGCCACCACGCTCGGCCTGGTAATTCAGGTCGTCACCAAGCTTGCTCAGCTCCACACCGTTCGCCTGCGGCTCGTCCATCCCGCCATTGCTGAGGCTGGTGGCGAAGTACAAGCGCACCACATACGTCATCTGCTCACCGACATAGGCACGCTGCGGTTCGGCCGAAGCGTCGACGAACACATCCTTGTTCCCGGCAGCGGCGGCCTGGCTGTCTGGCGCCACGACTTCCAGCGGCAACGGCGCTGTCGTACCACCGGCGAAATTCAGCGCAGGAATGGTCAGGTGACCGATGTGTTTCGGGCGCAGCGCAATGCCAAAGGTGAGCTCCGCACTGCGCCGGCCGTTGACGATGCTCAGGCTGGTGTTGTTCGAGGTGCCGAGTACGGCGAAGTCGTTGGACAGCGCGCTCAGATCCGGCGCGTTTAAGGCACCGCCGCCAGCCACGCGCAGATTCAAGGTCACCGTTTCACCGAGTTCCACCTTGTTGCGATCCAGTGTTGCCTGCACCTCAGCAGCCGAGACCCACCAAGGCAGGCAGCACAGGAGAAGAAGCACATAACGGCACACGCGGCGAGCAAGCACGATCAATCACCCTCTCCGGCGCTGGCGCCATGGCGCTGCCGGTATTCCAGTTCGAACTTGCGCCGTAGCAGCGCACCCGGATCGTCAGGTACGCGCTGCAAGGCGCGACGGACATCGGCAGGCAGCTTGGCCTGCGGACCGTCGGCGGCGACGGCACCCAGTTCGTGACTGCTGTCCTTCTTGTCTGCTGCTTTGCCTTGCGCCTGAAGTGCGCGATCCATCTGCTGCTGCAAGGCTTGTTTTGCCTGCTCGGTGCGTGCCTGTTGTTCCGCCTGCTCCTGTGCCGACATCGGTTTGGCCGCGCCGGATGACGAGGCGCCCGCCGGCTGCGCTTCATCCTTGCCCTTGCCGGAAGGATCATGCGACTGATCGGACGGCTGCCCCTGCTTACCGGACTGTCCCTCACCCTGCTCGCCCGAGGATGGCTTTTGTCCCTGCTCGCCGTTCTTGGGCTGTGACGAAGATTGATCGTCGCCCTTGTCTGACTTGTCCTTAGCCGACTTGTCTTTACCGCCCTGCTTGTTCTCTGGCGGCTGTGGCGGCTGTTTGCGCATCCAGTCCTCCACTGCCTTGCGGTTGGCCTTGGCGTCTTCGTTCGCAGGGCTCGATTTCAATGCGCGATCGTAGGCAGCCAGTGCATCCTGATAGTGGCCCTGCTTGGCCAGCGCATTGCCGAGGTTGTAGGCAGCATCTGGCCCCGCTGCATCCTGCAGCGCCTGTGCGGCAGCGCTGTAATCGCCAGCACGATAGGCGGCCACCCCGCGCAGCGCTGGATCGTGTGCCAATTGCTGTGCCTGTTTCGCCTGCCCTTGCCGCAACGCCTGCGCCGCCTGCTGATCCGGACGTCGCCACAGATCACTCCAGGTACTGGCCTGCGCCGTATCCGGCAACGCCGGCAACAGGATCAACGCCAACAACAGCAACCAGCCACGACGAAATGCCAGTGCCACGATGGGCAACAAGGGCAACAACAACCAGGGGCCGCGATCCTGCCACTGGTCGCTGACAAGGCCGCTCGCCAGCGCACCCTGACCGGCCGCCCGCGCCGATGGACGCAACGCCTCGATGTCGGTGTTGTTGTCGCTCATTGGCACGAAGCGCCCGCCACCGGCTTCGGCTACCGCCTGAAGCGATGCGTCATCGCGTTGCGCGAGCACTACATCGCCGTGCTCGCCACGCAGCAGTCCGCCGTCGCCCATGGGCACTGGCCCGCCTTGCGTCGTACCTACCGCGAGTACGGACACATTGACACCTTCGGCGCGCGCCTTGCGCGCTGCGGCCGCCGCAGCCGCATCAGCGCTATCGGTCATCAGGACCACCGAACCGCCACCGGCCTTCGCGTCGCGAATCAACGCGACGCCGCGTTGAATGGCCTGTGCCGCATCGTTGCCGTCGGTGGGCATGGTGTCGGGCGAAAGTGCATCGAGCAGATCGTCAAGGCTGCTGGCATCGGAAGTCAGCGGCGCAACCACGAACGCCTCACCCGCATAGGCAATAAGTCCGTTCAGGCCATCGCGATTGGCTGCCAGCAGATCGCGCGCCTTGTAGCGTGCGCGATCCAGGCGCGACGGCGCGACATCCTTCGACAGCATGTGCTGCGACAACGAGATGGCGATGACCTGAGCTGCGCGATTGGCGTAGAGCGGCGACGCGACGCGGCTCCAGGTCGGACCCGCCAGCGCCAGCGCGCATAGAGCCCACCCCAACGCGAGCAACAGCGGCGGCAGACGACGATGTCCGGCCCTTCCTTGCAGCAAATGCGGCAACAACTCGGGATCGACCAGTCGCGACAACTCGCGCTGCGCTTGACTGCCGCGCGCTGCCAATGCCCACAACACAGGAACAGCCAGCAGGGCGAGCAGCCACCAGGGCCGCAAGAAATGAAACTGGTTCCAGAACTCACTCATGCATTCGCCGCCTGCGTGCGGCGACGCGCTTGCGGAAGCATGGCAAGCAGGAGACACAACGCACCTGCCAGCAAGGGCCAGCGGAATAGTTCGTGTCGTGGCCGCAACTCCGGCCCTTGCTGCGGCATCGGTTCCAGCGCGTCGATGGCGCGATAGGCCGAGGCCAGCTCATTCGTATCGGTAGCGCGGAAATAGCGGCCGCCGGTTTCTGTCGCCATGGTGCGCAACATGCCTTCGTCCAGATCGGCGGACGGATTGACGGTACGTGTGCCAAATAGATCAGGCACACGCATTTCCGTCGCACCGATGCCGATGGTGTAAACACGCACACCGGCGGCCTTGGCCGCACGCGCCGCATCCAGCGGCACGATACTGCCTGCGTTGTTCACACCGTCAGTAAGCAGTACCAGCACACGCGCCGGCTCCGGCAACGCGGAGAGACGTTTCACCGCTACCGCCACCGCATCGCCGATGGCGGTTTCGGTACCGGCCAGGCCAACAGTTGCGCTCTGCAGCTGGGCACTCACCGCGGACAGATCGTAGGTAAGTGGCGTCACGAGGAAGGCGCGGCTACCGAACAAAATCAGCCCCAGTTCGTCGCCAGCGCGACGGGTAATGAAATCGCCGGCAATCGCCTCGACGGCACCGAACCGGCTGACCGGCTGTCCGGCGAGCTCCATATCGTCCGTGCGCATGCTGCCGGAGAGATCCACCGCCAGCATCATCGCGCGACCGCTGCGCTGCTGCGCCTGCGGCGGCCCCACCCATTGCGGCCGCGCCACCGCAGCCACTAGGCACAACCATGCAAGCACCAGTAGCCAGGTGCGTATACCAGTTGATGTCTGCTCCGCCACGCTAGCGAGGTGCAGGCCGGGATGTGGCAGGTGCAATGCCTGCTCCGGTGCAGCCGGACGCAGCCAGCGACGCAACAGCCAGGGCAGCGGCAAAACCAGCGCGATCCAGGGCCAGGCGAACTCAGGCATGGGCGCGCACTCCCCGAGGCTTCAATGCCAGCGAAAGCCAGCGACGCACGGCATCGGCAACGCCGTCCATCTCTGCATCGGCAGCTGGACGGTACATCGCCGTTTCCAGCGCCATCAGCCGATCCAGCGTGGAAGCGTCGACCGGAACTCGCGCCAGACAATCGCGCCAGCTGTCGCCGCGATGGTGGATCGCCTGCGTATCGTAGGTGCGCGCGGCGCGGCGTAGCCATTGATGCAGAGCGGCGGCCAGTGCCTCGGGTTGCCGGGCGTGGCGTTGCTCCAAAGCATCGATGTCCGCCATCACGGTATCGATGCGACGGCGCCAGCGTCGGCGGCGCCAGCTCATCCATGCAACTACACACAAGACGAGCACGATCAGCACTGCAATGGCCCACCAGCCGGGTGCCAACGGCCACCAGGACGGATCGGGCGGCAGGTGGATATCGCGCAGCACTGGGCCATCGGCCGGTGTGGGAAGCTGAGCGGCAGGCATCATCGTCCCTGCCCTACGCCAGCTAGCAAACCGATTACAGCATCGAGCGGATCGACCACCGTATCAATGGTGCGCTGACGCAGGCCGAGCGCCTGCGCCAATGCCGCAAGCTTTGCCTGACCAACACCCAGCGCCTGCTGAAATTCACGGCGCTGACGCTCTGCCTGTAGCACCACTTCACGGCGCACACCGTCATGTTCAAGCGGGTAGCGCCCCGCTGGCGCGGTGGCCAATTCGAGTACGTCGCCGACAATCAGCACGCCGATATCGGCATGCCGGCGCAGATCGAGCAGGCGGCCGCGTGCAAGTTCGTCGCAACTGAGACCGTCGCTGATCAGCAGTACGCGGCTTGAGCTGCGTACCAATCGACCGGCGCGCAACAATGCCTCCGACAAGGACTCGTTACGCCCTTCAACGTCAGCGCCCCCATTGGCAAGCGCGCCGCAGAACGCCAGGGCACCGCGTGTGCCACCTTGAGGCCGCAGCATGTGCGTGCGCTCACCGAAGGCCATGGCACCGACGCGTTCACCTGCGCGCACCGCCAGCCAGGCGGCCATCGCCGCGGCGCGCGCCGCCTGCACCGATTTGAAGCGAGCGCGGGTGCCAAAGCGCATGCTGGCGTGCGTATCCAGCAGCACCAATACGCGACCTTCGCGTTCTTCCTGGAATAACTTGGTATGCAGCTTGCCGCTGCGCGCAGTAAGCCGCCAGTCGAGCCGGCGCACATCGTCACCGGGCTGATAAGCACGAGACTCCGCGTAATCCATGCCGCGGCCGTGGAGCCGGCTGGATTGCTGCCCGGCCGGCGTCACTCTGCTTTCGCGTTTCGGCAAAGCGATGCGCGCCACTCGCGCACGCAGCGCTAGCAACTCGGACAAGGAGATGCTGACGCGCCCGTCGCCATCGCCATCGCCATGGGGTGACAACACGGCATTCACGGCAGCGGCACGAGATCCAGGAGGCGAGAGACCACTTGGTCGCTGCGTATACCTTCCGCTTCCGCTTCGTAGCTGAGCAGGACGCGGTGGCGTAGCACCTCGTGCGCTATCGCATGGACGTCTTCCGGCAACACATAGTCACGCCCAGTCAGCCAGGCATGCGCGCGCGAACAGCGATCCAGCGCAATGGTGCCGCGCGGGCTGGCACCCCAGGCGATCCAGCGCTTCAGTTCGGGGCCATAGGCGCCGGCGTCGCGGCTCGCCAGCACTATCTGTGCGAGATACGACTCCAGCGCCGGCGCCATATGCACCGAAAGCGCCGCCTCGCGCGCGGCGAATACATCCGCCTGACTCAGCGTGGCGCGTTCCGGCGGCTGCGGATGCAAGCTGCGGCGCGCCTGCTCTCGTGCCAGTTGCAGGATGGCCAGTTCGGACGATGCGTCCGGATAGCCGATGGTAACGTGCATGACGAAGCGGTCCAGCTGCGCTTCGGGCAGGGCGAAGGTGCCCTCCTGCTCAATCGGATTCTGCGTCGCCATCACCATGAACAGTTCCGGCAGGCGCCAAGTGCTGCGGCCGACGGTGATCTGCCGCTCCGCCATCGCCTCCAGCAGTGCCGACTGCACCTTGGCCGGCGCGCGGTTGATCTCGTCGGCCAGCACGATGTTATGGAACAGCGGACCGCGCTCAAACTCGAAACTGCCGGATTGCGGACGGAAGATATCGGTACCGGTGAGATCGGCTGGCAGCAAATCTGGGGTGAACTGCACGCGATGGAAATCCGCCTCGATGCAAGCGGCCAGCGCCTTCACCGCGGTCGTCTTGGCCAGCCCCGGCGCGCCCTCGACCAGCAGATGCCCATCGGCCAGCAGCGCCACCAGCAGGCAGTCGATCAGGTGCGGCTGACCGATGATGCTTCGCTGCAATTCCTCACGCAGCTTGGTGAATGCCTGTTGCAGATGGGAGGCGGGATGAGGCTGGGGCATGTCCATCGAGTTTTCCGGTGTATTTCGTGCGGCTACAGACCGCAACTTTCCATGGAAGTTTACTCATTGCAGCCATTGGCGCCGCGTAACTGATGGCATACAGCCTTTCCCGCGCAAAGAAAAAGGGCGGCCTAGGCCGCCCTTTTCATCTTGCCCTGCATGACGATCAGCGCAGGCTTTCACTCAAAATGCGCGGTGTCACGAAGATCAGCAGCTCCGCCTTGTCGTTCTGGCGAGATGTCTTGCGGAAGAGTATTCCCACTCCAGGGATGTCACCCAAACCCGGAACCTTGGTGGTGGAATTGGCCTTGGTGATTTCATAGATGCCGCCGAGCACTACGGTCTGGCCGTTGTCCACCAGCACCGAGGTATTGATCTCACGCGTATCGATCTGCGGCACCTTGCCATTCGGCGTGTCGACGAACTGGGCCAGGGCATCCTTCTTTACGTTGATCGCGAGATAGACGCGGTTATCAGCCGTGATCGTTGGCGTTACCTTCAGTTCCAGCACGGCGTCCTTGAACTGCACCGAGGCGGTTGGCGCAGCACCGCCGGTTGCACCGCCGTTCTGATAGGTCACATAGCCGATTTGCTGGCCCTGGCGAATCACGGCTTCCTGCTGATTCGCTGTAATCACACGCGGACTGGACACCACCTCACCACGACCTTCGGTTTGCGCTGCAGACAGTTCGAGATCGATCGCGTAATTCGCACCGAGAATGGCCAAGCCAAAACTTCCACCCTTCGTAGTGGTGGGGAGATTCACGTTCATACCGCTGGCCGTACCATTGCCGTTGGCCGTGCCGCCTATCGAGGTGACATTGCCGCCACCAAGACCCGCTTGCAGGTTAGGAGTAGCGGCGGCTGCGTTCTGAAACTGTGTGTTGTTGGCGCGACCCTGCAGGCCAAACTTGGCACCCAATTCACGAGTAAAGCTGTCGGTGGCGACCACAATGCGCGACTCGATCAGCACCTGCTGCACGGGCTTGTCCAGCACCGCGATCAAATCGCGCAATTCGCGGATTTTCTGCGGGTTGTCATTGATCAATAAGGTGTTGGTGCGCTCGTCGAACGAGACGCTGCCACGCGCAGACAGGAAGCCATGAGTGCCACCGCCAGCGCCGCCACCACCACTTGCCATGCTGCCCTGGGTCAGCAATTTGGCGATGTCCTGCGCCTTGCCATAGCTGATCGGCACGTAATCAGTGACCAGTTCCGCGCTGTCTTCAGCCTTGATACGCGCGTCGGCCACGTTCTGTTCGTACTTCGCCAGCTCTTCCTGCGGCGCGATCCAGATCACGTTGCCGTTGCGGCGCTTGTCCAGACCCTTAGCGCGCAGCACCACGTCCAGCGCCTGATCCCACGGCACATTGATAAGGCGCAGGGTGATAGCACCGCCCACGGTATCGGAGGCCACCAGGTTCTGACCGGACATGTCGGCGATCAGCTGCAGCACCGAACGGACCGGGATGTCCTGGAAATTGAAGGTGACGCGATTGCCGTTATAAACCGGATCTTGTCCGCGCAGCGGCTTGCCGTTGGGACCCACGTTGGGATCCTTCTTCTTCGGCGCGACTTCGACCACATACTGGTCGGCAGTCTGGTAAGCGGACGTTTCGATGCTGCCTTTGGTGGCGATTTCCATATGGGCGCCGCCGCGCGGGCCGGCCTTGGTCACGATGGACTGCACCGGCGTAGCGAAGTCAAGCACATCGAGGCGCTGCGCCAGATTCTGCGGCAGGTTCACGTGATCGAGATTGACCACCACCTTGTCGCCTTCGCGCTTCATGTCAGCGTTGGCGCCAGCAGCGCTGAAGTTGATCAGCACACGGCCTTCGCCGTTCGGACCGCGACGGAAGTCGATATTCGACACCGCAGGACCGCTTGCCGACGATGGCAGCGCCTTCGACGGATCGATGGTGGATGCCGTGGTGACGGTCTGTGCCTCGGTGCCGTTGTTAACGGTGAACACAAGGCTGTTGCCGTCGGCGCGGGTGCGGTAAGTGGCGTCGCGCATCAGCTCCACGATCACACGGGTGCGCCCGCCGGCGGCAACAGCGGACACGCCCGAGGTTGAACCCTTGCCGATGTCGAGATGACGGGCAGCCGAGTTATCGGTGTCGGCGAAATCGATCGCGATGCGCGGTGGATTGCCGGTGGTGAAGATCTTTGGTTCCGGCGCGGGCCCATTGAAGTTCAGATGCAGCTCGATACGCCCACCAGGCAGCGTGTCGTAGCTGATGTCCTTCAGCGTATTGGTAGCGGCGGCCACGATGCCGGACCACGCGGCGCTGGCAATCAGCAATCCGGTGACCACTCGACGACTCGCTTGGCGCATGACACGGCCCCGAACAGGTTGGATAAGGTTGGTCATTGCATCAGCCCCTGTGATTCTTATTTCTCGCCAAGCGCGATGCTGGCTGAGCGTTCCATCCAGCCGCCGTTTCCGTTGGAAACCAGCTCGACCAACTCAATGTGGTCTTCGCTGATGGCGGTGACGTGACCGTAGTTCTGGCCCATGTATTCGCCCCGATGGACGCGATGGATCACGCCACCCGGATCCTTGATCAGTACCTCGGTACCCCCTCCGGTACCCACGGTGCCGACCATCTTGAGGCTGTCCAGCGCGAACACCTCCAGCGGCTCCTTGGTGCGGTCCTGGTCGGGACGCGGACCGGCATTGGCACCGCCATTGTCCAGTTCGGCCGTGCTCGGGCTGAACGGATCACGCCTACCCTGATCGTTGTACAAGAAGGTTTCGAAGGTTTTTATCACCGGCAACGGCGGGATCGGTGCGCCTTTCTTCTGCTTCTCTTGGGCAACCCAGTCGCGCACATCGGACATGCCGCGTGTGCAACCACCGAGCACCAGGACGGCACCGAGCATCAGCGCGACGCGCGCCACCTGCAAAGGTCTGAGGGCTATCGACTTGCTCATTTCCGCCCCCCGTTCTTGGCAGCCGACGGCGATTTGGCGTTGGCAGCCTTGGCTTCAGCGCTCTCGTCGTCTTCCAGATAGCGATAGGTCTTCACTGTGCCTTGCAGCACCAGCTGACCATTTTTGTCCTTGGGCGTCAGCGAGACGTCGTGCAGGGTCAGGATGACTACGCGCGGCAACGAAGCCACACCGCTGATGAAGGTGCCGAACTGGTGATAGGTGCCCACCATGCGCAGCTGGATCGGCTTCTCCGCGTAGAAATCCTTCGGCACTTCGGCGCCCGGCTGGAACAGCTCGGTCTCGAGGCCAGCCGACAACGCGGTCTGCGAGATATCCACCAACAGCTCTGGCATTTCGGTCTTGCTGGGCAGCTGGCGCAGCAACTGGCGCAGCATGTCCTGCATTTCGTCGAGCTGCTGCTGCAAGGCCTCGAGATTGACCGCCTTGGCCTGTTTCGTCGCGAATTCCTGCTTGAGCTGCTCTTCTTTGCCGACCAGCTGCGTCAGCGAATCCTGCTGATCGCTTACAACGAAGTACCAGCCTGCAAGTACGACGAGACCAAAGAGCAGCGCGGTGAAGAACAACTTGATCGATTTCGGCCAGCCACCGACGTTATTGCGATCGAGACTGCGCAGGTCATTGAGGAACTTCATGGCTTGGCTCCTCCGTTACCTGCCGTGCTCGCCGGCTTCGGCGCTTCCTGAGCAGCCGGCGCAGGTTTGGCCGGCGTCGCGGTGACAGCTTGTGCTGCCGCCGTCAGAGCCTGACGTGCAGCGACCGTACCCGCTGCGGCAGGCGCTGCGGGGGCAGCCGCTGTACTGCTGCCTGCGGGCAGGATCGGGGTGTGATCGGCGTCTGCGTTCTCGTCAGCCTTGGGCCGGCTGAGCGCGACATCCAGGCCGAAGGAGTACGGCATGCGCGAATCGCCGTGGGTATTTTCGGTCTTGCGCAGATCGGCATGACCCATCCATGGCGACGACTCGATATTGCGCATGTACTCGGCGACGCTGGCATTGGATTGGGCTACGCCGTCCAGCGTCATCGATTCGCCACTCTGCTTGAGACCGCTGAGGCGCGCGCTGGCGGGAATGGTCTTCACCAGTTCGTCGAACAGATGGACCATCTGCGAACGGTTGGCCTGCAGCTGTTCGATGATCTGTTTGCGTGCCAGCAGGCGCTCACGCACTTTTTCCAGATCCTTGATCTTGGCGATGCGGTCGTCGAGCTGTTTGATCTCGCCTTGCAGATAGGTATTGCGCTCGTTCTGGTTGTCGATGCGCTGATCCATCCAGAACATCCACAGCAATACAAACAGGATGGCCGCGGCGAACGCCGCGCCGAGCTGCATGAAGAACTCGCGCTCGCGCTGCTTGCGGCGTTCGTTGCGCCAGGGAAGTAGGTTGATGCGTGCCATCAGTCGAAGCTCCTCATGGCGAGGCCGACCGCGATCATCAACGCGGGCGCATCCTGGGCCAGCTGCTGCGCCTGCACGCGCGGCGACAGCGACATGCGCGCCAGCGGGTTGGCCACCACACAGGGCACGCCAAGCTGTTCTTCAAGCATTGGGCCGATGCCCTCGATGGAAGCGCAGCCGCCGGCCAGCACGACCTGGTCGACCTTGCTGTATTCGCTGCCGGCAAAGAAGAACTGCAGCAGTCGGCTGATCTGCTGGATCAGCGACTCCTTGAACGGCTCCAGCGCCTCGCTTTCGTACGACTCGGGCAGACCGCCCTTACGCTTGGCGCGGCCGGCTTCCTCATAGGAAAGGCCATAGCGACGCATGATTTCGTCGGTGAGCTGCTTGCCGCCGAAAACCTGTTCGCGCGAATAGATGGTGCGCTGATTGCGCAGCACCGACAGCGTCGTCATGGTGGCGCCGATATCGACCACCGCTACCAGCGCATCACGACCGACGTTGAGCTGATCGGCCACCATCGCGAAGGCGTTTTCCATTGCGAACGCTTCGACATCGACAACCTTGGCGGAAAGCCCACCCAGATCCAGCGCAGCAACGCGCATGTCGACGTTCTCAGTGCGCGAGGCAGCGAGCAGCACGTTATTCATTTCAGGGTTGTCGCGCACCGGACCGAGGACCTCGAAATCAAGGCTCACTTCTTCGATCGGATACGGGATGTACTGATTAGCCTCGACCTGGATCTGGCCTTCGAGGTCATCGTCGGAGAGATCGCTCGACATCGGGATGATGCGCGTGATCACCGCCGAGCCGGCCACGGCGGCCGCCGCATGCTTGAGCTTGGAACCGGATCGCGCGAGTGCGCGCCGAATCGCCTCGCCCACCGCCTCAACCTCGACGATGTTTTTCTCGACCACGGCATTAGGGGGCAATGGCTCCACCGCGTAGTGTTCCACGCGATAGCGGCCACCGGCCTGACTGAGCTGCAGCAGCTTGACGGCCGTCGAACTAATGTCGACGCCAACAAGCGGCGGCTTCTTCGGTGTAAAGAGCCCCACTGGTTTTCCCCCTTGCCCCTGGGCGCCTGCACCGTATGTGTGGTGAGTACGCGTCGGCATTAAATCCAAAAATTAACGTAATGGCAACGGCCTACAACAACTTTCTCGACTGATTGGCGTGACGGCTTGCACACTTAGGGGCATCGCCCCCGATGGCCTGATTCTTGCTCGCCGCTCTTCTAATGTGCCGGTCAGCACCCGTTCTGCAGATACTGCTACATCTATACTCTGTCGTGTTTTGACTCAGGTCTCGCAATATCCACACCATGCAAATTCTCAAGCGTCTGCTGCGCTGGGTACTGATCCTTGCCTTTACCGGATTACTGCTGGCCGTTGCCGCGGTCGGTGTGGCTTATTGGCTGGTTTCCCCTCGCATGCCTTCGGTCGCCGCGCTGAAGGACTACCACATGCAGGTTCCGCTGCGCGTACTCACCGCGGATGGAAAGCTGATCGCAAGTTTCGGCGAAACCCGGCGAATCCCGGTGGGGATCGCCGACGTGCCGGAACGGCTCAAGCACGCCGTACTCTCCGCCGAAGATGCGGACTTCTATAGCCACCCTGGCGTGGACTGGCACGGCATCGCGCGCGCCGGCTGGCATGTGATTGTTTCGGGTGGCGATAAAGGGCCCGGCGGCTCGACCATTACCCAACAGGTTGCGAGAAACTTCTTCCTTAGCCCCGAGAAGTTGTATTCGCGCAAGCTGACCGAGATCTTCATCGCCCTGCGTATGGAGAACCAGCTGAGCAAGGATCAGATCCTCGAGCTCTATCTCAACAAGATGTTCCTGGGCCATCGCTCCTACGGCGTGGCGGCGGCAGCCTCGTATTACTACGGCAAGACACTGGATCAGCTGAGCGTGGCCGAGTGCGCGTTGATCGCCTCCACCTTCCAGCTGCCGTCGGTAGTCAACCCACTTAACAACCCCAAGCGCGCCATTACGCGCCGCAACTGGGTGCTGGGCCAGATGCTGCAGAACCGTTACATCAGCAAGGCCGAGTACGAGCAGGCCATTGCCGAACCCAACCATGCCTATCCGCATGAGCCGCCGATCGAGGTGGACGCACCCTATCTGGCCGAAATGGTGCGTCTGCAGGCACTGGACCGCCTGGGCAACGATGCCCTGACCGAAGGCTACGTGATCAAGACCACGGTGCAGAGCATGCGACAGCAGGCTGCTGTGGATGCGTTGCGCGCTGGCCTGATCGATTATGACCGACGCCATGGCTGGCGCGGCCCAGAGGATCATCAGGAACTGGCCGACAATGCCGGTAATGAGGACTACGACCGTGTGCTGTCGAGCTATACCGATATCGCCGGTATGCATCCGGGCATCGTTACAGCGGTGTCCGGCAACGAAGCCACCGTGTATTTGTCTAGCCGCGAACAGACCAAACTCGGCTTCAGCACCATGGAATGGGCGCGCCCTTATATCAGTGAGACCCGTATCGGAGCGGCGCCAAAGAGCGTCGGCGCCGTGCTCAAGCGCGGCGACATCATTCGCCTGTCGCGCAACGAGAAGGGCGAGTGGGAACTGACCCAGATCCCGAAGGTGCAGGGCGCGTTGGCCTCGGTCAATCCGGAGGACGGTTCGCTACAGGCACTGGTCGGCGGTTTCAACTTCCTGCGCAGCAAGTTCAACCGCGCCGTGATGGCCGCGCGCCAGCCGGGCTCCAGCTTCAAGCCCTACATCTACTCGGCCGCGTTCGAACGTGGCTTTACCCCGGCTTCCATCATCAACGATGCGCCGCTGGCGCTGCCCGATCCGTCGCGTCCCGATGGGCTATGGACGCCGTCAAACGACGACGACAAGTTCGACGGCCCCATCCGCCTGCGCGAAGCGCTGGTGAAGTCGAAGAACCTGGTTTCGGTGCGCCTGCTCGACGCCATCGGCGTGCGCTTCGCCCGCGACTACATCACCCGCTTCGGCTTCTCGCTTGATGCGCTGCCCGGCAATCTGTCGATGGCGCTCGGCACGGCATCGGTGTCGCCGATGAGCATGGCGCGTGGTTACTCGGTATTCGCCAATGGCGGCTATCTGGTCACGCCCTATTTCATCAGCGAGATCGACGACCGCGATGGCAAGCCGGTGTACCAAGCCAACCCGGCGCGCGCTTGCCGCACCTGCCAGGAGCGCCTGCTCGATACGCGCCCGCCGGGTCCGCCGCCCACCACCAGCACGGCGCCCGCCAACTCCGTGGCTAGCGCCAGCTCGGCTGGCGCACCAGCCACCGCGACCAGCAGCGACATTGGCGGCGCCGTGCTACCGGCCGACGCCCACGGCAACGGCGCTCACCCGCCGGTACTCGCGCCGCAGGTGATCGACGTACGCAACGACTATCTGGTCACCTCGCTGATGCAGGACGTGATCAAGCGCGGCACCGGCTCGGCCGCCATGGCCCTTGGCCGCGACGACCTGGCCGGCAAGACCGGCTCCACCAACGAGCATCGCGACGCATGGTTTGTCGGCTTCAACGGCGACCTGTCCACCGCGGTGTGGGTCGGCTTCGACGATTTCAGCTCGCTGGGTCGCGGCGAGTTTGGCGCCAAGGCTGCCCTGCCGATCTGGATGGGCTATATGGGCGCTGCGCTCAAGGATCGGCCCTCGGCCACCTTGTCGATGCCGCCTGGTATCAGTACGGTGCAGATCAACCGGGCCAGCGGCCTACCTTCCGCTGCCGGCGACCCCAACAGCATGCCCGAGATGTTCAAAGTAGAAGACGTGGACCGCCTGCGCCAGCAGGCCAGCCAGCAGCAGGAGGACCCTGACCAGCAACACGCCTACGACATCTTTTGACGGCGACAGCCGGCAGTGACCCTGCCGGCTCGACGCAAGGCCGCACAGCGGCCGCACCTCCCATACAGACGTCCGCAATATTGACCGAGGAGGGACTACGACCATGGCGCGAGGCGAACACCATCGCATCCACGCACAGGACCGCGTTCAGCGCAATCGCTTGCGTATCGCCCAGGAAGCGGCGCGATTGATGAGCGAACACGGGATCCGTGACTTCCACCACGCCAAACTCAAGGCCGCCGAGCGGCTTGGCATCCTCGACGCGCAAGCCCTGCCCCGCAACAACGAAATCGAGGATGCGCTGCGCGAGCACCAGCGCATATTCCACGCGGAGAGCCAACCCCAACTGCTGCAGGAGCGGCGCGAAGCCGCGATTGAAGCCATGCGTTTCCTGCACGCATACGAACCACGCCTGGTCGGTACCGTGCTCGACGGCACTGCGGACAGCCATTCGGCGATCTGCCTGCACGTATTCAGCGACGATCCAGAAGCCGTCACGCTGTTCCTGCGTGAGCACGGCGTGCCGGTCGAAACGCAAACCCGCCGGTTGCGCACCAGTCGCGACGAGCAAGCCGAATATCCGGTGCTGCTGTTCGCTGCTGACCAGCTACCATTCGACATTACCGTGCTGCCACTCGATGCGCTGCGCCAGCCGCCACTGGATCGAGTGGATGAGAAACCCATGCGACGCGCATCACTGGCAACCGTGGAGACCTTGCTCGCCGAGGGCGAGGAGGGCGACGATTTCGAACGCAAACTGGCCGCCGCACTGCGCTGACCGGCATACTCGAAACCCAACAAAAAAAAGCCCGGCGAGAGCCGGGCTTTTTTTGCATCGGTGCGTGCGGCTTAGCGCTTGCTAGCCGGCATATAGTCGCGCACGTCAGCACCGGTGTAGATCTGGCGCGGACGGCCGATGCGCGCGCCGGGGGTTTCGTGCTGTTCGATCCAGTGCGCGATCCAGCCGGCGGTACGGGCGATAGCGAACATCACGGTGAACATCTCAGTCGGGATACCCAGCGCCTTGTAGATGATGCCGGAGTAGAAGTCGACGTTCGGATACAGCTTGCGCTCGACGAAGTAATCGTCCTTTAGCGCAGCCTCTTCCAGCTTCATGGCGACGTCGAGCAGCGGGTCATTGACGCCCAGCTCGGCGAGCACCTTGTGGCACATCTCGCGGATGATCTTCGCGCGCGGGTCGAAGTTCTTGTACACGCGGTGGCCAAAGCCCATTAAGCGGAAGTTGTCGTTCTTATCCTTGGCGCGCTTGACCGCGGTTTCCACCTTGTCCGGCGTGCCGATCTCCTCAAGCATCTTCAGCACCGCCTCGTTGGCGCCGCCGTGTGCCGGGCCCCACAGCGCGGTAATGCCGGCGGCGATCGAGGCGTACGGATTGGCACCGGTGGAGCCAACCAGACGCACCGTCGAGGTCGATGCATTCTGCTCGTGGTCGGCGTGCAGGATGAACAACAGATCCAGTGCCTTGGCGGCGACTGGACTCATCTCCAACGGCTCACTCGGCACTTCGAACATCATGTGCAGGAAGCGATCGACATACTCGAGGTTGTTGCGCGGATAGCGCATCGGCCAGCCGATCGAGTAGCGGTAGCAGGCCGCAGCGATGGTCGGCATCTTGGCGATCAGGCGCACAGCAGCGAGCTTGCGGTCCTCGGCGTTATCCACGTCCAGATCGTCGTGATAGAACGCCGACAACGACGCCACCGAAGCAGCCAGCATGGCCATCGGGTGGGCGTCGTGATGGAAGCCCTTGAAGAAGTCCTTCTGCGACTCGTGCATCATCGTGTGATGCGTGATCTGGTGCTCGAAGTTGTCGAACTGCGCCTTGTTCGGCAGCTCGCCGTTGAGCAGCAAGTAAGCCACTTCAAGGAAGCTCGACTTCTCAGCCAGCTGCTCGATCGGGTAACCACGATACAGCAGCACACCCTCGTCGCCGTCGATGTAGGTAATGGCGCTCTTGGTGCTGGCGGTACTGCCGTAGCCCGGGTCGTAGGTGAAGTGGCCGGTGTCCTTGTACAACGTGCCGATGTCGATGCAGGCCGGACCGAGCGTACCGCTCAGCAGGGGCAGCTCACTGCTGCGGTTGCTCGACTCATCCACCAGCTTGACGATTTTGGTATCGGACACGGAAACCTCCTTCACGAATGTCACCACCGGGGCACCTGGCGGCGCCTGCCGGCGAGGGAATGTAGAGACACCGCGCCGGGGGATGGCGGCGATGCAACACCGACCATTATCGCACATCGATCCGGCGGACATCCCCTAGCGCATGGTCGGATGGCGGACACGAAAAAACATGGGGCGAGCTCTCGCTCGCCCCATGTCCGTATGACAGAACGCCGGACCGTCAGGCCCGGCGAACGCGTCTAGCGCGAATTACTTCTGCGCGTAGCGACGACGGAACTTGTCGACGCGGCCGCCCACGTCCAGCGTCTTCTGCTTGCCGGTGTAGAACGGGTGCGAATGGCTCGAGATATCCACCTTGATCAGCGGGTACTCGTTGCCGTCTTCCCACTTGACGGTTTCCTTGCTGGCAATCGTCGAACGCGTAAGGAACGCGAACTCGGACGACAGGTCCTGGAACACCACCGGGCGGTAATTCGGATGGGTATCGGGCTTCATGACGGACTCAAAGCGGTGGGTGAAAAGAGCGGCATTGTAACGACGACTGGCCGGCATTGGCAAGTCGGTCAGGGACTTGTCGATGCCATCGGACTCAGGCAGCGCCCAGCGCCCGTCTCACCATGGCTGCGAACCGCGCCTGGTCCACCTCCAGCACGATCCGGGTGTTGGCCCGATGCCCCAGACGTCCCGCCCAGTCCACCACCGTGGCACCTCGGGTCAGGCGACCATCTAGCTCCACCGCGGCGTGCCGCTCTTCGCTGCGGGTGACGATGGAAGGATCGATCGCCACCGCCATGGCCAACGCGTCCGCAGCGATGATGCCGCGCCGCTTGCTCCTAGCATTGAACGAGCGGGCCGTGCGAAATACCTGGCCGAAGAACGCCGCGCGATGGTCACCCGCCGCGAGCCAGCCGTCGAACTCGGTTTCATCGAAGGCGTGACGGAGCGTCGCTTCCCAGTCGACCAGATCGAAATGCGGGAAGGCCTCGAACACGACATGCGCCGCCTCGGGATCGAAGCCGATATTGAATTCCGCCGGGATATTGCCGGTATTGCCGTGACCCGTCACTGCACCGCCCATCACGACCAGGCGCTTCACCCGTTGCGGCAAGCTGGGATCTAGCCGCAGGGCCAGCGCCACATTCGTCAGGGGTGCCAGTGCAACCAGGGTCAGCTCACCGGGACGCTCGTGGGTCAGGCGTAACAACGCCAGGGCAGCCTGCTCGTCCGACGCGGTGACCTTAGGCTCAGGGAAGCCGACATCGCCGAAACCGTCCATGCCGTGCACGAATGCAGCATCCTCCTCCGGCGCGCGCACCAGCGGCGTCGGGCAACCACCGAACACCGGCGCTGTCGCACCCACCAGATCCATCAACGTACGCGCATTGCGCACGGTGTGCTCAAGCCCCACGTTGCCGGCGGCAATGCTAAGGCCGGCGATATCGGCATGCGCGTGTGCCATCAAAATGGCCAGAGCGTCGTCTACGCCCGGATCGGTGTCGATGAGGAGTTGTGGCTTGGTCATGAAGGCTCCTTGGGTGAGCCCTCTAGCTTATTGGGATCAGGAGACGGGGAACAGAAGCGGGCCACGTAGTTTCGCAACCTGTTTCACGCGTGTGCATAGCGAGCAGCGCCACCCACCCAGCGCTCGATCAATTGCTCGGCGCGCTTTGCATGGTGGCTCAGCATCTTCGCACCCACTTGCTGCACAGCCGGCAGCAAATGCGCATCGCGGGACAGGTCGGCAATGCGGAAACTGAGCTGACCGGTTTGACGGGTACCCAGCACTTCACCTGGGCCACGCAGCTCCAGGTCCTTTTCGGCAATGCGGAAGCCGTCATTCGTGTCCCGCATCACTTGCAAGCGCTCACGCGCAAGCTGACCTAACGGTGGCTGATAGAGCAATACGCAGTTGGAGGCGACCGCGCCACGCCCCACTCGCCCGCGCAACTGGTGGAGCTGGGCCAGACCTAGCCGCTCACTATTCTCGATTACCATCAGGCTGGCATTGGGCACGTCCACGCCGACCTCGATCACCGTAGTTGCCACCAGCACGGCCAGTTCGCCCGCCTTGAAGGCATCCATCACCGCCTGCTTTTCCTTGGGCTTCATGCGGCCATGAATCAGCCCCACCTTGCAGTCAGACAGTGTCGCGGATAGCTCGGCATGCGCCACCTCGGCGGCCTGCGCACGCAACTGCTCGGACTCCTCGATCAAGGTGCAGACCCAGTACACCTGCCGCCCCTCGCTGCAAGCTGCATGAATACGCTCGATCACTTCGATACGGCGCGCATTGGAAATCGCGATGGTCTGTACCGGTGTTCTTCCAGGTGGCAGTTCGTCGATGGAAGAGACGTCCAGATCCGCATACGCACTCATGGCCAGAGTGCGTGGGATCGGCGTAGCGGTGAGCACCAGCTGATGCGGCACCTGATCGCCCTCCAGCCCCTTGTCGCGCAAGGCAAGGCGTTGCTGCACGCCAAATCGATGTTGCTCATCAACGATAACCAGCCCGAGCCGCGCAAAAGCCACACCCTCCTGCATCAGAGCATGCGTGCCCACCACAACCGGCGCACCCGACGCAACGCGCGAGAGAGCTTGCTGTCGCGCCTTCCCCGTGACCTTTCCAGCGAGCCACTCCACTTCGATACCCAGCGGCTGCAACCAATGACGGAAGTTCCGCAGATGCTGCTCAGCCAGCAATTCAGTGGGCGCCATCAGTGCCACCTGATAACCCGTCTCCGCCGCGGCCAGCGCCGCCAGTGCGGCAACCACGGTCTTGCCGCTGCCCACATCTCCCTGCACCAGACGCAGCATCGGGCGAGGCTTCGCGATATCGGCGGCGACGTCATCAGACACGCGCTGCTGCGCGCCGGTCAGAGAGAACGGCAAATCAACCAGCAAACGTTTGCGCAGCACACCATCGCCACCCAATACCGGCGAATGCCGGCGGCGCACCGCTGCGCGCATCCGCTTGAGGCTGAGGTGCTGGGTAAGCAATTCCTCGAAAGCGAGGCGCTGCTGCGCCGAATGGCGGCCGAGCGTCAGCTGCTCCACAGGCGCATCCGCCGGTGGCCGATGGACGTAGAGCAAGGCATCGCGCAAGGAAGTGAGGCCATGCTCCGCGGCCAGCTCCGGAGGTATCAGCTCCAGCTGCTCGTCAGGCGGAAGTAGCGCCAATGCCTTGGTAATCACACCGGCGATGCGTTTCTGACCCAAGCCTTCGGTGGTGGGATACACCGGCGTGAGGCGATCCTCGACCACTGGCTCCGCATCGTCAGCCAAGCGCTGGTATTGGGGATGCACCATTTCCAACCCCTGCGACCCCAGGCGCACTTCGCCATAAATCAGCAAGCGGCGCCCAGGCTGCAGCTGATCGACCTGGGCACGATGAAAATGGAAGAAACGCAGCAGCAGCGTTTGTCGCGAGTCGTCACTGACGGCGACTTTCAATTGCGGCCGATAGCGAAAACCACGTTCGACCGCCTCCACCACACCCAGCACCTGTACCTGATCGCCCGCGCGCAGCTCGGCGATGGTGCTGATACGCGTGCGATCCTCATAGCGCAACGGCAGGTGGAACCACAGATCCTGCACACGCTCGAGTCCCAGGCGCCGCAGCGCATCGGCCAGGGCCGGCCCGATACCCGGCAGCGAAGCGACCGGCCTCAAGCCGGCTGCGTCAGCGATAAGAAGCTTGTCAGATGAAACAGACATTGCCGCAAGCCTACCCGAGCACATGGCGCTCGCGTAGCCGGCACCGCGGCAATTCGCGTCAGCGCCGGCCTGATAGCTGGATCAGTCCAGCACCATCACCGCATCCACTTCCACCTCGGCGTCTTTTGGCAGACCCGAGACTTCGATGGTGGAGCGTGCGGGATACGGCGCCTGAAAATAGTCGGCCATCACCGTGTTCACGGTGGCGAAGTTCGCCAGGTCAGTGACATAGATTCCTACGCGCACGATCTTCGACAGCGAACCACCCGCCGCCTCGGCCACAGCCTTCAAGTTATCGAACACCCGGCGGGTCTGCGCGGCAATATCACCCCCGACCAGACTGCCGGTAGCCGGATCCAACGGGATCTGGCCGGAGAAGTACACCGTGCTGCCGGCGCGCACTGCCTGGGAATATGGGCCGATGGCGGCAGGAGCTTTATCGGTAGAGATGATGCTGCGAGACATGGCACAAACCTCAGGCAGAAAACGCCAAGTGTAGGAGCCCACCCTGTGGGCGAAAAGCCTGTGGAGCGCGGCACTCGACTCCATTGACGCCGGCTACTACGAACGCGGACACCGGGGTGCACAGCGGGAGGCGAAGAATCGTGCTGGTAGGACGCTCATCGCGCCCTTTCGCGCACGGGGTGCGTTCCTACAGAGGGTAGCGATAGGCGCCGCTGACCACGCCGGTGCGTCGTACGCGCCGGATCACATCGGCCAAGTGCTTGCGGTTCTTCACTTCCAGCGCGAACAGCAAAGTCGCCGCCGCAGCATCGCGCTCGACGTACTCCACATTCTCGATGTTCGAGTTGGCGGCGGCGATCGCGGCAGCTACCGTCGCCAGCACACCTGGACGATTGATGACCTCGATGCGCAATTCGGCGCGATAGTCGCCCTGCACGTCGCGATCCCATTCGATCGCCACGCAGCGTTCCGGGGACTTGCGCAGCTCCACCACATTCGGGCATTCGACCCGGTGCACCACGATGCCCTTGCCCGACGACAGATAGCCGATGATCTCGTCGCCCGGCAGCGGATGGCAGCAATTGCCAAAGCTCAGCACACCACGCTCAGCGCCGGTGATGCGGATCTTTTCCGTCACATGCGGCGACGGCACCGATGCTCCGCCCTTCTGCTTGCCCCGCGCTGCCAGCAACTGGCCAGCAACCACGTCCGGCATGCGATTGCCGAGAGCGATGTCGGAAAGCAGCTCTTCCAGGCGCTTGAGCTTGGACGCTTCAAGGAAACGGTCCAGCACCGCAGCAGGAATCGCATCGAGGCTGCTGCCCTGCGCGTCGAGTGCGCGATCAAGCATACGATGGCCGAAATCCACGGCATCTTCGTGCTGTAGATGTTTCAGATACTGGCGAATCGCGGTGCGCGCCTTGCCGGTAACCACCGATTCCAGCCATGCGGGATTCGGCAAGGCGGACGGCGCAGTGATGATTTCCACCAGCTGCCCTGACTCCAGTCGTGTGCGCAGCGGCAGCAGCTTCTTGTCCACGCGTGCGGCCACCGCGTGGTCACCCACGTCGGTGTGCACGGCATAGGCGAAATCGAGCGCGGTCGCATTGCGCGGTAGCGAAAGAATGTCGCCGCGCGGCGTGAACAGATAGACCTCGTCCGGGAACAGATCGATCTTGACGTTCTCGATGAATTCCGACGACGACGCCGTATTCGCCTGGCTATCGGCCAGCGATGACAGCCATTCGCGTGCCCGCGCCTGCGCACTGTTGGCCGGACCACTGTCGGTCTTGTAGGCCCAGTGCGCAGCCACGCCGCGCTCGGCCACCGAATCCATCTCCGCCGTGCGGATCTGCACTTCGATCGGCGCACCAAACGGCCCGAGCAGCACGGTGTGCAGCGACTGGTAGCCGTTGGCCTTGGGAATGGCGATGAAGTCCTTGAAACGGCGATCCACTGGCTTGTACAGCGAGTGCACTGCGCCCAACGCCATGTAACAGCTCATCGCGTTGTCCACCACCACGCGGAAGCCGTACACATCCATCAGCTGCGCGAAGCTCTTGTGCTCGTTGCGCATCTTGGAATAGATACTCCACGGCGACTTGATGCGGCCGATCACCCTGGAACCGATGTGTTCCGCGGTGAGGCGCGTGGACAGTGCCGCTTCGATCTTGCCCATGGCCTCGCGACGATTGCCCAGCGCCGCGCGGATGCGCTCGCTGATCACACGATAGCGATCGGGGTGCAGCGCACGGAAGCCCAGGTCCTGCAGCTCCGCCTTGAACTTGTTCATGCCCAGGCGCTGCGCAATGGGCGCGTAGATCTCCAGCGTCTCGCTCGCGATACGGCGACGCGATGGCGCATCTTTCGCACCCAGCGTGCGCATGTTGTGCAGGCGGTCGGCCAGCTTGATCAGAATCACGCGCAGATCGCGCGCCATCGCCAGCAACATCTTGCGGAAGCTTTCCGCATCCGCCTCCTGGCGGCTGCTGAAGCGCATTTTGTCCAGCTTGGTGACACCGTCGACCAGCTCGGCCACGGTCTCGCCGAACTCGCTGGCAAGCTCGCTACGGCTCAGCTCGGTATCTTCCAGCGTGTCGTGCAGGATCGCCGCGATAATGGTCTCGGCATCCAGGCCCAGTTCGGCGAGGATGCCGGCCACGGCGACCGGATGGGTGATATAGGGTTCACCGCTTTTGCGCGCCTGGCCCTCATGGGCCTGCGCGCCAACCTCATAGGCGCGGGTCACGCGCACCACCTGCGACTCGGGCAGGTAGGCCACGCGCTCTTTCAGAGCCAACACATACGGTGGCAGGGCCGACGTATCCACAATCTCGGGATGCGTGGCCGCCGGCATGGTAGGTCGGCCGCCGCTCAGGCAGCCTCCTCACGATGCGGCAGGGAAAGCAGGGGGCCGGCTTCGACGCACCATCGCATGGCACCGGCTGAGCCGGTGCGCGTGGAGCATCGTTTACAGCCGGCGCCATCCATCAGTCGTCGCCGCCCTTGGAAAGGTCGTCATCGACCTCGGCCGCGGCCCATTCCAGCGCTTCGCGCTCGGCGCGCTCGCGCTCGGCCTTGTCGATCTCGTCGATGGTGGCCTGGTCGATGCGGCGATCCGCAATCTCGCGCAAGGCGAGCACGGTGGGCTTGTCATGGTCGGGATTGACTGCCGGCTCGGCACCCTTGGAGAGCTGGCGGGCGCGCTTGGTCGCCATCAGCACCAGTTCGAATCGGTTGTCGACCACCTCGAGGCAGTCTTCGACAGTAATGCGTGCCATGTGAAATCCTTAGGGAATAAACGACTTATAGGTCACCAGTGTAGCCATCGGGCGCTTTGCTGGCAATGCAGCATCCCCGTATGATGCGCAGTTCAGCAGGCCTGCAGCGCCAGCCGGCCAGACTGCCGGGCGGTACACAATTCAAGTACTAGGAAGTACACTTTTTGGACCCCAGCGGATCCCCTTGATGCCGATGCAGCCCCTCATTCGACTTTCCCTGCGCTGCCTGCCGTTGCTGGCCGTGGCGCTTCTGGCCGGCTGCAGTATCGCCAAACCGCGCACAGACGATCCGCACGAGCAGTTCAACCGCAAGGTCTACGCCTTCAACGACTCAGTCGACAAGGCCGTGATCCGTCCAGTGGCCGTGGGCTACCGCAAGGTCACCAATCCACCGGTACGTCGTGCGGTGAGCGACTTCTTCACCAATATCCGCATGCCGATCACGGTGGCGAACGATCTGCTGCAGGCGCGCCCGATGCAGGCCGCGCGCAGCACCGGACGCTTCCTGGTCAACCTGACCCTGGGCGTCGGCGGCTTCTTTGACCCTGCCAGCCAGCTCGGCCTGCCGCTGGAAGACAACGATTTCGGTATCACCCTCGCCCGCTGGGGCGTACCTGAGGGCGATTTCCTGATGCTGCCCCTCATCGGCCCGACCACGGTGCGCGATGTATGGCGCCTCCCGGTGGACAGCTATTTCTTCGATCCACTGAGCTACTACTCGCGCAACCACAGCTTCAAGGCCGGTCAGTACTACCTGCCATCGATGCTGTACCTGGTCACGTTACGCGCACGTGCCATCGACGCGGAGAGCTTCCTGCAGTCGGCCTACGATCCGTACGCATTCCTGCGTGACGCCTATCGCCAGCAGCGCATCTATCAGATCTACGACGGCAACCCGCCCACTGATGTGATCGAGCAGATGCAGGGCCTGAAGGACAAGAACTTCGATCCCGAGGAACTGCTGGACGAGCAGCACAAATGGGAAAAGAGTCAGTCCGGGCAGCCGCAACCGACCAAGAACTGAGATACGAAAAAGGGGCCGCAAGGCCCCTTTTTTCCTTTCCGCACCACACGTTCTACGCCAGCAGCGAATCCACCTCGCAGACCTGCGCCAGCACGCGCATGCCCTCGGGCACGTTGCGCACGTGGAGCCGACGCCCCTGCTCTGCCGCCTTGGACAGCACCGCCAGCACGCAGGCCAGACCCGCACTGTCGCTATGCCGGATACCGGAGAGATCGAGCTGCGTATGACCGTTGCCCGCCACGGCGGAGGTGATGGCCGACAGCGCATTCGCCGCCGTGACGAACGTCAGCGCACCGGATACGCTCAAGGTATCCGGTGCCGCGGCATTCAACTGAAACGAGGCGCTGGCGGCGGTCGTCATCACTGCGCGGCCTTGCCGTCCTTTTCCAAGGTTTCCAGCGCCTTCGAGCCCTGGGTCTCCAGGTTCGTGATCAGCTTGTCGAGGCCCACCTTGCGGATCTCGGCGTCGACCTGGTTGCGATAATTGGTGACGTAGGAAATGCCTTCGATGATCACGTCGTAAGCCTTCCAGTCGCCGCTGCGGCTCTTGCGGAAGGCATAATCCACGGCCACGGTCTTGCCGTCGTCCAGTACTACCTGGGTGCGCACCACGGTGCGCTTGTCGTTGAGGTCGCCACTGAACGGCAGCACCTTTACGCGACCGCGCGTGTAGTTGACCAGACCCTCTGCATAGCGATGGGTGATGGAATTGTAGAAGGCCTTGGCAAAACGCTCGCGCTGCTGCGGCGAGGCGTCGCGGGCGTGCTGGCCAAGCACCAGGATCGACGCGTAATCAATGTCGAAGTGCGGCAGGAACACATCATCGATCACCGAGATCAGCTTCTCCTGATCCTTCTTCAGCTCGGCCTGATGGCCATCGATAGCATTGCCCAACTGATCGACGATGGTTTGCGCCACCTGCACGGGGGATTGCCCCGCAGCCGGCGTCTGCGCGGCGTTCTGAGCAAAAACCGGTGCGGCGACCACACCGCTGAAAGCGATGGCGGTGGCAAGAGCCAGACTACGCAACATCATGGGTAACTCCTGGAAATTCTGTCTCGGGGAAGGGCTGGCTCAGTGCTTGCCAGCCGGGGGAGTGGTCGAACCGGAGTTGTCGGCAGGCTTCTTGTCGCTGGGCGAGCCATTGACCAGGAATTTGCCGATCAGGTCTTCGAGCTGCAGGGCCGACTGCGTCAACACCAACTCGTCACCGTTCTTGAGCATGTCCGGCGAGCCGCCGGGCTGGATCGCAACATACTGAGTACCGATCAAACCGCTGGTGAATACCGCCGCCGCCGAATCGTCGGGAATCTGGCTGTATTTCTTGTCGATCGCCAGCATCACCTCGGCGTCCAGCTTGACCGGGTCGGCCTTCACCGACTGCACGCTGCCGATCGCCACACCAGCCATCTTCACCGGCGCACCGATGGACAGCGCACCAACATTGGTGAAGCGCGCCTTGACCGTATAGCTGCCGGAGAGATTGTCCGCCGCGCCGCCAGCGCCGAAGAACTTGCCGAGCATCTCTTCCAGCTGCTGCGCCGGACGGGTCAGCGCCAGCGTGCCGCCATCGGCCATGGTCTTTGCAGAACTGCCGTACTGGATACCCACGTACTGATCACCGAGCAGGCCACTGGTAAAGATCGTCGCCACGGAGTCGTCAGGAATCTTGTCGTAACGCTTGTCGATGGCCAGCTTGACGTCAGCCGTCTCCTTGCCCGGATCAAGCACGATCGACTGCACCTGACCAATGCGCACACCTGCCACCTTCACCGGCGCACGCTCCTTGAGCTGGCCGATGTTGGCGAAGTGCGCCTCCACCGTGTAGCTCGGGCCGCGGCTGGTGTTGGCGACCGACGTGGTCTGGGTGGCGAGATAGCCGAGCGCGGCAAAGCCGAGCACGATGAACAGGCCGGTGCCGACGGCATAGGATTGTCTCTGGCTCACGGCACGATCCTCAGTAAAAAGTGATGGGATACGGTTTTCATATCGGGGCTCACATCAGGAACGCGGTGAGCACGAAATCGAGCGCCAGGATGGCGATCGACGAAGCGACGACGGTACGGGTAGTGGCATAGGCCACGCCCTCGCTGGTCGGCGGCGTGGTGTAACCCTGGAACACGGCGATCAGCGAGACCACGACGCCAAACGCCACACTCTTCCACAGCACGCCATTGATCACGTCCTTCACCAGATCCACGGTCGCGGTCATGTTCGACCAGAAGGTACCGTTGTCGATACCCAGCCAGCTCACGCCAACCAGATGACCGCCAAAGATGCCCAGCGCGCAAAACACACAGCACAGCAGCGGCATGGCAATCACACCGGCGAGGAAGCGCGGCGCAACGACGTAGGCCATCGGGTCGACTGCCATCATTTCCATCGCGGCGATCTGGTCGGTGGCACGCATCAGGCCAATCTCCGCGGTCACCGACGTGCCCGCGCGACCGGCAAACAGCAGCGCCGTCACCACCGGACCCAATTCGCGGTAGATCGCGATGGCCACCACGGTGCCGGTAGCCGAGGTGCCGCCGAAGATCGACAGCACGTCATACAGCTGCAGCCCCAGCACCATGCCTACGAACAGACCGCAGACCATGATGATGATCAGGCTCATCGCACCGACGAACCAAAGCTGGCGCACGGTCTCGCGCACGTGCTTCAAGCTGCGCGGGACGGCAGCCAGAATCTGCAACAGGAACAGCGCGCAGTCGCCGATCTGGCTCAGCGATCGAATAACAATATTGTCGCGTGCCGGCTGCGCGCTCATGCGCCCCCCTTGAAGCCAAGCGCGGCCGCGTAATCGCCCGCCGGATACTGGAACGGCACCGGGCCATCGGCCTCGCCACCGAAGAACTGCCGCGTCCACGGCGAACCATCGCTGGCGATGGTCTTGGGATCGCCATGCGCCACCACTTTGCCGTTGGCGATCAGGTACACGTGATCCGCCACCTGCTGCACCGCCGCCAGCTCATGCGCTACCAGCACGCTGGTGATACCCAGGGTCTGGTTGAGCGTGCGGATCAGCTTGAGGACCTGGTTCAACGCAATCGGATCGAGACCGACAAACGGTTCGTCGTACAGAATCAACATGGGATCGAACACGATCGCACGCGCCAGCGCCACGCGCCGCGCCATACCGCCAGAAAGCTCGCTCGGCATCAGCTTCGCGGCGCCGCGCAGGCCAACCGCCTGCAGCTTGGTCAACACGATGTTGCGGATCAGTACTTCCGGCAGCTCGGTGTGCTGGCGCAGCGGAAACGCCACGTTCTCGAACACATCGAAGTCAGTCAGCAAAGCCGAGTTCTGGAACAGGTAGCCGATGCGCTCGCGCAGCTCGAACAACTGCTCGCGACTCAGCGTCGCCACGTTCTCCCCATCCACCACCACCTCACCGACCTGGCCGCGCATCTGCCCGGTGATGTGCTTGAGCAGGGTGGTCTTGCCGGTACCGCTGGGGCCCATGATGGCGGTGACCTTGCCGCGCGGAATATCCAGATCCAGCGCATCGAAAATGGTCTTGCCGTTGAGCACCGTGGTCAGGCCACGGACGCGCACGATGGCGCTGTCATCGGGCTTGGCACGAACGGAGTCGGTCATGGGCGGAATGGCCAGTCGAAAGGCGATCAAAGTAGCCGAAGACGGCCCCGAAGGCTATGCGGGGCGCCGCTTTGCCGCTTGGCGCCGGTTCATGCGCACATACATCCGGACATAAATCTCGGTAGGAGCGCACCCCATGCGCGACAAACCTGCGAGGTACCGTTGCCAGGATGAGTCGCCCACAGGGTGGGCTCCTACCTATAAGGCAAGGCCGTCAGGCCAGGAGTTCGGCGATCAGGGTCTCGTGCCGCCGCCATTGCAAGGCACTGCGCTGACGCACCGCCCGCACGATGGACTGCAAGTCTCCCAGCGCATCCTCGAAACGATCGTTGACGATGATGTAGTCGAACTCGTGCGCGTGGGCGATTTCTTCGCGCGAATTGTGCAGGCGGCGCTCGATCACTTCAGCGCTGTCCGAGGCGCGGCCACGCAGCCGCCGCTCCAGCTCCACCCGCGACGGCGGCAGGATGAACACGCTGACGCAATCGGGCTTGCTCTTGCGGATCTGCCGCGCGCCCTGCCAATCGATCTCCAGCAGCACATCCCTGCCTTGGCACAGCAACTCCGCCACGGTAGTGCGCGAGGTGCCATAGAGGTTGCCATGCACTTCGGCATGCTCGAGAAAAATACCTTCGGCGATCTCGCGTTCAAACTCCACGCGCTCGACAAAGTAATAGTGCCGCCCGTACTGCTCACCCGGACGAGGCGGGCGCGTGGTATGCGAAACAGACAGCGAAATCGCCGGCTCGCGCTCGAGCAGCGCGTTAACCATGGTGGACTTGCCCGCACCCGAAGGCGCGGCCACCACGAACAGGGTGCCTTCCAGCGTGCCGACGTCGGAAGCAGGCGCACTCATTCGATGTTCTGCACCTGTTCGCGCATCTGCTCGATCAGTACCTTCAGCTCCACCGCGGCATTGGTGCTGCGCGCGTCGATCGACTTGGAGCCGAGCGTGTTCGCCTCGCGGTTGAATTCCTGCATCAGGAAATCCAGGCGGCGGCCGACCGGCTCTTTCAGGCCCAGCACGCGGCGGGCTTCAGAAATATGCGTGGTGAGGCGATCCAGCTCCTCGTCCACGTCGACGCGGGTGATCTGCAATACCAGCTCCTGCTCCAGGCGACCGGGGTCGGCCGGCTGTTTCAGGTCGGCCAGGCGCGTTTCCAGCCGGGTACGCAAGCCTTCGCGGATCTGTGGCATCCAGGTGCGTACGTCGGCGACGATGCGCTCGATGCCATCCAGGCGCTCCTTCAGCAGTTCACCCAGCTTGGCGCCTTCGCGTTCGCGCGTCGCGGTGAGTGCGGCAAGCGCGTCGTCGAGCACACCGAACAGCGCGGCTTGCAGAGTGTCCTGATCGACCTCGGCCTGCTGCATCACGCCAGGGAAACGCAAAAGTTCGGTGAACTCGATGCGCAGGCTGGGAAAGCGCGACTCCAGATCCATCGCCAGCTCGGACAACCGCCCAAGCACCGCGTGATTGATCTGCAGGCTGTCACCTTTGGCCTCGCTGCGCAGGCGCACCGTAAGGTCCACCTTTCCGCGCGACAGCCGGGCTGCAATGCGCTCGCGCAAGGCCGACTCGAAGTTGCGCAGGTCATCCGGCAGGCGCGGACTGAGCTCCAGGTAACGGTGGTTTACCGTGCGCAGCTCGCAGCTGAGCGTACCGACCGGACCGGAGGTCTCGGCGAAAGCGTAGGCGGTCATGCTGCTGATCATGGAAACCTGAGTCTGCGGATGGCTTGAAAGGCCGCAATGGTAAACTCTCCCACCCTGCCTTGCCCAATCGGCCCCTTGCCTCCCATGAATTCCGTCAGCCGCCCTAGCGGCCGCGCCGCCGACCAGCTGCGCACCGTCACCCTCGAGCGCCACTACACCCGCCACGCCGAAGGCTCGGTGCTGGTCAGCTTTGGCGATACCCGCGTGCTCTGCACCGCCAGCATCGAAGACCGCGTGCCGCCGTGGCTGCGCGGCAAGGGCGAAGGCTGGGTCACCGCCGAGTACGGCATGCTGCCGCGCGCCACATCCAGCCGCACCCAGCGCGAAGCCGCGCGCGGCGGCCAGGGTGGCCGCACCATGGAAATCCAGCGCCTGATCGGCCGCAGCCTTCGCGCCTGCGTGGACCGCCAGGCCCTGGGCGAGCGCGTAATCACCCTTGACTGCGACGTGCTCCAGGCCGATGGCGGCACCCGCACCGCCGCCATCACCGGCGCCTACGTGGCCCTAGTCGATGCGGTGAACCTGCTCATGAAGCGCGAGAACCTGCGCCGCAACCCGATCCTCGGTGCGGTGGCGGCGGTCTCCGTCGGCATCTACCAGGGTCTGCCGGTACTGGACCTCGACTATGCCGAGGACTCCAACTGCGACACGGACATGAATGTCGTCATGAACGACGGCGGCGGCTTTATCGAGGTACAGGGCACCGCCGAAGGCCACGCTTTCCGCCGCGACGAAATGGACGCTCTGCTCGGCTTGGCCGAGAAGGGCATCGGCGAGCTGGTCGCCGCGCAGCGCGCCGCGCTCGAACAGAGCTGACATGTCGCTGCTGATCCGCCGGCCCCGCCCCGATCCCGACGATCTCAACGAGATTCTCGCGGTTCATCGCGCCGCTTTCGGGCGTGAGGACGAGGCGCGGCTGGTGGAACAGTTGCGTGCTTCCGGGCGCAACACATTTGAGCTGCTCGCCGAACAGCATGGCGAAATCGTTGCGCACCTGCTGTTCTCACCGATTCGCATCGAACACGGTGACGACAATCAGGCGCTGGGGCTGGCACCGATGGCCGTACTGCCCGCATGGCAGCGCCGCGGCGTGGGCACGGCGCTGATCCACGATGCGTTGCAGGCGCTGGCCGCAAGCCCTTTCCGCGCCGTCGTCGTACTCGGCGACCCCGCCTACTACGGCCGTTTCGGCTTCACCCCGGCCTCCGCCTTTCATCTGCACGACATCTACGGTGGCGGTGATGCCTTTATGGCGCTGGCGCTATGTGAAGGCGGCTTGCACGATTATCGCGGCCAGATCGATTACGCCCCCGAATTCGCCAACCTCACCGACTGAGCTATGTCACGCATCGTTCTCGCCAGCAGCAACCGCGGCAAACTTGCCGAGTTCAATCACCTATTTGCCGACAGCGGCTTTGAAGTCGTCACGCAGGGCAGCCTGGGCGTCAAGGACGCAGAAGAAACCGGCTTGACCTTCGTCGAGAACGCTTTGCTGAAGGCGCGCAACGCGGCACAGATCACCGGCCTGCCCGCGCTGGGCGACGACTCCGGCTTGTGCGTGGACCACCTGCGTGGCGCGCCCGGCCTGTACTCGGCGCGCTACAGCGGCATCCATGGCGATGCCGCCGCGAATAACGCCAAGCTGCTGCACGAGATGGATGGCGTACCGACCGAACAACGCGACGCTTTCTTTATCTGCGTACTGGTACTGGTGCAGCATGCCGACGACCCGGCACCGCTGATCGCCGAAGGCCGCTGGCACGGCCGCGTGCTCACCGAGCAGCGTGGCACACAGGGTTTCGGCTACGACCCACTGTTTCTCCCGCACGGCCACACCAGCAGCGCCGCCGAGCTGGAGCCCGCCGTGAAAAACCATCTCAGCCACCGCGGCCAGGCGCTTGCCGCACTGCATGCGCGACTGGCCGAACTGCACGCCTGACCATGTCGCTGCTCGCGCCACCGCTATCGCTGTACGTACACATGCCGTGGTGCGTGAAGAAGTGCCCCTACTGCGACTTCAACTCGCACGGCCTGCGCGATGAGCCACCGCCGTATGCGCTCTACACCGATCTGCTATTGGCCGATCTGGATGCCGACCGCACGGACTTCGGCGCCGCGCTGGAGGGCCGTACCGTACAAAGCATCTTCTTCGGCGGCGGTACACCGAGCCTGTTCGCGCCAGAGCTGATTGCCCGTTTTCTTGATGGCGTGCGCGAGCGGCTGCCACTCGCCGATAACACCGAAATCACCCTGGAAACCAACCCCGGCACGGTCGAGCATGGTCGCTTCGATGGCTATCTCGCCGCTGGCGTAAACCGCCTTTCCTTCGGCATCCAGAGCTTCGACGATGACAAGCTCAAGCGCCTCGGCCGCATCCATTCCGCCGCCGAGGCGGAAGCCGCCGTGAAGTCGGCCCAGGACGCCGGCTACGACAACTTCAACCTCGATCTGATGTATGCGCTGCCGGAGCAAACGCAGGAAGGCGCCTTGGCTGACGTTGAGCGCGCCGTTGTCCTGCAGCCCACGCATATCTCCCACTACCAGCTCACCCTGGAACCCAACACCGCCTTTGCCGCGAACCCACCGCCGCTCCCCGACGACGACCATGCCTGGGCCATGCAGGAAGCCTGCGAGCAGCGCCTGGCCGCTGCCGGCTACGGTCAGTACGAGATCTCCGCCTACGCGCGCCCCGGCCGGCGCTGCGTGCACAACCTCAATTACTGGCAGTTCGGCGACTACCTGGGCATCGGTGCCGGCGCCCACGGCAAGCTCAGCGATACGACCGGCGGCAACGTCCAGCGCCGCTGGAAGACCCGCCACCCGCGCGCCTGGCTGGATGCCGCCGGTGGCCCTGGCCGCATCGGTGGCGACAACCCTGTGGCCGGGGGCGAGCTGCCCTTCGAGTACATGCTCAACGCCCTGCGCCTGATCGACGGCGTGCCCATGGCCGAATTTGCTGAGCGCACCGGCCTGCCCCTCGAACGCATCGCTGAACCACTGGCCCAGGCCCGCCAGCGTGGCTGGCTTACGCCGGACCTTCAGCGGCTGCAGACCACACCGCTGGGGCAGCGCTTCCTCAATGACGTGATCGCCAGTTTTCTCGACTAGCGCGTCCGGCCGATGGCCGGCGGGGCGGGGCAAGGCATAGACTGGGGTCCCCAGGGGGAAATCGGCGGAACTGCCATGGATGTCGAACAGGGTCGACGTCAGCCGCTTGCATCCGGACGCAACGATCGTCTCGACAACGAACGTTGGAGTCCGCGCGCACGTCGCCTGATCGAAGAAACGCACGCCTTGTGCAACAGCTGGCTGGAAGCGCCGCTGCGCAGCTGCCTCACCGACGCCGAGCAGCAGCTCTACATACTGGCTGAGCGCAGCCACAGCCATCTCGATCAGCAGTTGCATATGGGCGTGCGCCAGCAATTGCAGCTGCATCGTGCACAGTTCGAGCAAAGTTTCTTTACCGCGGTGCGCCGGCGCTTCGGCCGCCTGGGTGCTGCCCCGGAGGACGTTGCCAGCGCGCAGCAGCATCCGCTCGCCCTGCTCGATCAGACTGAACACGAACAGGCCGCCGCCCTGGAAAAAGCCGGCGCGCGCAGCGAGGCACGCCATGGATCGCTGTTGTTCGAACTGAGCTATCGCTTCGCCGTATTGGTCAGCCAGCCACCGCTTGAAGGCGATGCCCTGCCGCTGGGGCCTCAAGCTCTGGCGCGCGCCTTTCTCGAAGCCAGCCATACTTTGGACATGCCGGTACGGCATCGCCTGCTGATGCTGGAGAGCTTCGACAGTCTGGTGATCCGCCATCTGGCGACGCTCTACGAAACGGTTAACCAGCACCTGAGCTGCGACGGCATCCTGCCGCAGCTGCGCGCTTTTCGCGTGGCGCGTAACGGCGGCGAGCGCAACCGCGCCGCACCCCCTGCGGCCGCATCACGCGAACCGGAGCGTGCCGCCGCACCGGACCATGCGGCGGCGACAACCCAACGCAGCGAACCCATCGCCGTACTCGAGACCCTGCGCGATCTGCTCGCGCAACAACGCAGCGGCTACGGCGTCGGCCCGGCAGGCGACCGGCCTGCCACGGCCGAAGAACTGCAACTCGCCCTCGGCGCGCTGCAGCAGCATCTGACCGACATGACGCATCAAGCCACTCGCGAACTGCGCAGCGCGCAGCGACTGCGCGAAGAGCTGATGATGCAACTCAACGCCGGCAAAAGCGCGGAGGTACAACGCACGCAACTTTCGTCCGAACAAGGCGACACGGTGGAACTGTTCGCCATGTTGTTCGAGCAGGTCGCGCAGCAACTGCAGCAGGGCGGCAACGCACACACCCTGCTGGGTGATCTGCAATTGCCGTTGCTGCGCATGGCAGTGAGCGATCGCGGCTTCTTCGACCACCATGAGCACCCGGCGCGCCGCCTGCTCGGCACCGTAGCCGAGGCCGCCAACGACTGGCTCGACGGTGGCGAAGGCGATCCGGACCGCTCGCTGGCCGCCAAACTCAGCCAATTGGTGGAGCGCGCACGGCGCGAGCCGCCCAGCGCAGGGCTTTACACCAGCCTGCTCGCCGATATCGAACACCATCTGTCCATGCTCCATCGCAAGGCACAGGTCGCCGAGCGTCGTCAGGTCGAAGCCATGCAAGGCCGCGAACGGCTGGAGCAGGCGCGTCGGCAGGCAGCCCAACTAATCGCTGACCGCTTTGAGGCCTCGCCGCCACGCGGTCTGCTACGCACCCTGCTGGAACGCGCCTGGTCGGACGTACTTGCGCTGACCTTGCTGCGCAATGGCGAAGACAGCGAAGTCTTCGCCGTACGCCTACGCATTACCGATCAGTTGCTCGGACGCCTGCCGGTGGATGACCGCGAGCAGCTGCTGTTCGAGGTGGAAACTGGCTTGCAGCAGATCGGCATGCACGCCGACGAAGCCAGCCAGGTGGCGCAGCGCCTGCTCGGTACGCCCGAGCCGGCCAGCCTTGGCGAGAACACGCCCACCGCGACCGGACTGGCGCTAAAGCTCAAGCAACACCAGCGCCTTGGCGAGCATCAGGGCGCGGAGCCGACTGCAGCGATCTCAGCGACGGCAACACCCGTACTGCCCGCGCATCACCTGACGCCGCAAGAGCAACGCATCCACGACCATTTGCTCAAATTGCCCTTCGGCAGCTGGTTCGAGTTCATCGATCCCGCCAGCGGCCGTATCACGCCACGCAAGCTCGCGTGGTTTTCGCCGATCTCGGGCAACAGTCTGTTCGTGACCCGGCGCGGCCTGCGCAGCGAGGAAATTTCGCTGGAACAACTCGCCCGCGAAATCGCCTGCGGCCGTGTCCGTGAGGCACCGCCCAGCCGCGATAGCCTGCTTGACCGCGCCATGCACGCACTCACCGGCAATCTGCGCCAGCCACCTGCCACCCGTCCGGAGGGCGACCGGCGATGAACCCGAACGTCAGCTCCATCGATCAGCGCCGAGCCCAGCGCAAACGCGCCAACTTCACCGTGGTCGTCACCGACGCGATCAACGACCGACCGCTTGGCCATCTTGGCAACCTCTCCGCTACTGGCATGCTGCTGATCAGCGTGTATCCGCCGCACCGCGAAGCGATCTACCAGGTAAGCCTGCCACTCCCGGGTCTGGGCACGCATGCGCAGACCATCGAGCTCGGTATCCAGGAGCAATGGCACGAAGCTGCGGCCAACCCGGGCCAGATCTGGTCCGGCTATCGCATCGTGGCGATCAGCCAGACCGATGCCGCCCTGCTCGATGCCTGGCTGGCGCTACCGGGCGGGCACGGATAGCCAAGGTTGGCAGCGCAACACCTGCGCGCGATCATGTAGGGCTAGTCCCCAGCGCTGCGCATGCGGTGCATTGATCGGCTTGCCTCCACCATGATAGCGAGGCGGGCCCACGCCAGGAACATCCATGACCGACCGTCTCGCCCCGCTCTATCCCCAGCACTTGGCCACCCTGCGCGAACGCGCCGACCGGGCGCTTGTACTCGGTGGCTACGACCATTTGGTGATCGCCGCCGGCACGCCGCTGCGCAAGTTCCTCGACGACCAGGATTACCCCTTCGTCGCCAGCCCGCATTTCAAACACTGGCTACCGCTGACCGATGCGCCGGGCAGCTGGATCGTGCATACGCCGGGACGGAAGACCAAGCTGGTGTTCCTGCAGCCGCGCGACTACTGGCACGTGGTGCCGGAGGCGCCGCGCGGCTATTGGGTGGAACATTTCGACATCGTGATCGTGCGCAGCGCGGCCGAAGCCGTGGCGCAGCTGCCGGGTGCTACTGCGCGCCGCGCGATCATCGCCCCCGAATGCCCGAGCGTACCGGGTGTGGAAGCCAACAACCCGCAGGCCGTAGTCGATTACCTGCACTGGCACCGCTCGTATAAGACACCCTACGAACTGGAACTGATGCGTGCCGCCAGCCGCACCGGCGCACGCGCGCACCGCGCGGCGGAGCATGCATTCCGTAACGGCGCCAGCGAACTCGGCATCCATCAGGCCTATCTGGCTGCAGCTGGCGCCATCGATGCAGAGCTTCCTTACGCAAGCATCGTCGGCCTCAACGAACACGGTGCCGTGCTCCATTACACCCACTTCGATCGCGCCGCCCCCGACTATAGCCGCTCCTTTCTGATCGACGCCGGCGCCAGCGCCGCGGGTTATGCCAGCGATATCACGCGCACCTATGCCGGCAAAGGCGAGGACGAGTTCCAGGCGTTGATCAACAGTGTCGAAGCCGCCCAACTTAGCTTCGTCGCGAAAGTGCGCGCCGGGCAAAGCTACCCCGAACTGCACATCCATGCGCATCACGTGCTGGCCGGTGTGCTGCGCGAGCATGGCCTTATCCGCATGAGTGCCGAAAGCGCGGTGGAATCCGGCGTCACCGCCGCCTTCTTCCCGCACGGCCTGGGTCACCCCATCGGCCTGCAGGTTCACGACGTTGCCGGCTTCCAGCAAAGCGAACACGGCGGCAACATCCCTCGCCCCGACGGCCACCCTTATCTGCGCATGACACGCGTGCTCGAACCCGGCATGGTGGTCACCATCGAACCCGGCCTCTACTTCATCGACATGCTGCTCAACGAACTGCGCGATAAGCCCTTCGCCGCCGACATCGACTGGACCAAAGTGCAGACCTTCCGCCCCTACGGCGGCATCCGTATCGAAGACGACGTGGTCTGCACCACCGACACCCCCGAAAACCTCACCCGCGACGCCTTCGCTCAGCTCTGATCATGTCGGCGAACATGCCCCCACTGCTCGGCCCCGCCCCGCTGCCGCCACGCGCGGCCAAGCGAAGCCGTGCCCTGCCGTGGATCATGCTCGCCGTCGGCCTGCTGCTCGGCCTCGCCATAACCATCGGCGGCATCGCGTGGTGGGGCTGGCACCAATTCGTCACTCAGGCCACCGCCGAGATGAACGAACATCCCGTCGTCGCTGAACACATCGGCCACATCCGTCGCGTCGATGTCGACTGGTCCACCACCACCGACGAGCCCGATGACGACACCTTCGCCTTCCATGTCACCGGTGATCGCGGCAACGGCACTGTGATAGCGCGCTTCCTCACCGAAGACGACGATCACGAACGCATCGACGGCGGCAGGCTGGTGATGGCCGACGGCTCCAGCATTGATCTGACGCTGGATGATGAAGTGAGCGAAGACGACGCGCGTTGATCCAGCACCCGCTGAAGTCCAGCAATTCACCCCAACCTCGAAAGTAGCAACGCGATCCCGAGCACCCGCCCCTCACCCCAACCCTCTCCCCGGAGGGGAGAGGGAGATGCGGCGCTTCGAAACGGATAGACGATCAGGCCAAGGAAAAAACTTCCCCGACGCCTGACACTGGAAAAGGCGCAGCTACAAAGCACACCGCCTGCTCTTCAAGCCATTTCTCTTTGGTTACTTTCTCTTTGGGCCAGCAAAGAGAAAGTGACCCGGACCGCGGCGGCGGTTCGGAAGCCCGCGGCAGGCGAGCCAGAGCACGCAGACGCGACAACCGAGCAACAAGGCACTGGATCCCTGCCTACGCAGGGATGACGAGTAGGTAGAGATATCGCAAGGGCCGAACCCTCACCCCAACCCTCTTTCCCACAGGGACTATCTTCGGGTCGTCGGAGAGAGGGCGCGAAGCTGCATAACCTGATCCAGATCATCCCCCTGCGACATCCCACC
Source organism: Dyella sp. OK004 (assembly GCF_900114495.1). Classification (GTDB taxonomy): domain Bacteria; phylum Pseudomonadota; class Gammaproteobacteria; order Xanthomonadales; family Rhodanobacteraceae; genus Dyella_D. The sequence continues at coordinate 635,056 of NZ_FOZI01000001.1, forward strand.
TCTGCGACAACACTTCGCGCGACATCCACATCCCCAATGGTTATCCTGCCCCGCAGCTGATCCAGGGGAACACCAGATGTCGATGTCGTCTGCCCAACCCAGCAGCGCACCTCAAGGCCGCCCACTGCGACGGCTGGCGCGCGAACTGATCCTCATCGTGATCGTCAAGATCGTGTTGCTCACACTGATCTGGTGGATCGCCATCGCCCCGCATCCACGACCCGACACCCGTCCGACCGCGATCGAACAACTGCTCGCTCCCGCCACCTCATCCTCCGCTGCGCACAAAGGCCAGCCATGATCATCGATGCCGATGTCGTCACCCTGTCACGCCTGCAGTTCGCGTTGACAGCGCTCTATCACTTCCTGTTCGTCCCGCTCACGCTCGGCTTGGTGTGGATGCTTGCCATCATGGAGAGCGTCTACGTGATGACCGGGCGCGAAGTGTGGAAACGCATGACCCAGTTCTGGGGTGTGCTGTTCGGCATCAACTTCGCCATGGGCGTCGCTACCGGCGTCACCATGGAGTTCCAGTTCGGCATGAACTGGGCCTACTACGCTCACTACGTGGGCGATGTGTTCGGTACCCCACTGGCCATCGAAGGACTGATGGCGTTCTTCCTGGAAGGCACGCTGGTCGGCCTGTTCTTCATGGGCTGGAAGCGCATTTCCAGGGTGAAGCACTTGCTGGTCACTTGGTTCCTGGCGCTGGCCACCAGTCTCTCCGCTCTGTGGATCCTGATCGCCAACGGCTGGATGCAGAACCCCGTAGGCTCGGCCTTCAACGCTGAAACTATGCGCATGGAAGTCACCTCCTTCGCCGAAGTAGTGTTCAATCCGGTGGCACAGGCGAAGTTCGTGCACACGGTGAGCGCCGGCTACGTGATGGGCGCGATGTTCGTACTCTCCATCAGCGCCTGGTATCTGCTGCGCGGACGCAACGTGGATTTCGCCAAGCGCTCGATGACGGTGGCCGCCAGTTTCGGTCTTGCCGCAGCGCTGTCGGTGGTGGTGCTGGGCGATGAATCGGGCTATGCCGTCTCAGAAAACCAGAAGATGAAGATGGCCGCGATCGAGGCCATGTGGGAAACCGAACCCGCGCCGGCCTCGTTCACCGTGTTCGGCATTCCCGACGTGCAGAATCGCACCACACACTATGCGTTGCGCCTGCCCTGGGTGATGGGCCTGATCGGCACACGCTCGATCGACAAACCCATTCCCGGCATCGCCAACCTGGTCGAAGAAACCAAGGGCAAGATCGACAACGGCATCCAGGCCTATGACGCCATGCTGGTGCTGCGCGAGGACAAGAACAACGCACAGGCCAAGGCCATTCTGTCGGCGCACGACAAGGACCTGGGTTATGCGCTGCTGCTCAAGCACTTCATCGATGATCCGCGCCAAGCCACACCTGAGGACATCCAGAAGGCCGCCGACAGCACCATTCCGAATGTGCCGGTACTGTTCTGGTCATTCCGCATCATGGTGGCCTGCGGCTTCTACTTCATCGCGCTGTTCGCGTATTCGTTCTGGCTATCCAGCAAGCGCAAACTCGATCACAAGCGCTGGTATCTAAAGCTCGCGCTGTGGAGCCTGCCATTGCCGTGGGTCGCCGCGGAGCTGGGCTGGATCGTGGCCGAGTACGGCCGCCAGCCCTGGGCGATCGAGGGCATCCTGCCGACGGCGCTGGGCGTGTCTTCGGTGACGTCTGGTCAGGTGTGGACGTCACTCGGCGGCTTCGTGCTGTTCTACACCGCGCTCGCGGTCGTCGATGCAGTGCTGATGGTGAAATTCGCCCGCAAGGGACCGGATGGCCTAGGCCTCTGGCCTTCCACCACCGCGACCAAGGCCTGAGGAGAACGTCATGTTCGACTATGAAACCCTGCGAGTGATCTGGTGGGCGCTGCTCGGTGTGTTGCTGATCGGCTTCGCCGTGATGGACGGCTTCGATTTCGGCATCGCTGCATTGCTGCGCGTGCTGGGCCGCAATGACGAAGAACGCCTGGTCTTGCTGGAAACCATCGAGCCCACCTGGGAAGGCAACCAGGTGTGGTTCATCCTCGGCGGCGGCGCGGCCTTCGCGGCGTGGCCGATGCTTTACGCGGTGTCGTTCTCCGGCATGTACCTGGCGATCTTCCTGGTGCTGCTCGCCTTCATTCTGCGACCGGTGGGCTTCAATTTCCGCGGCAAGATCCATGACACGCGTTGGCGCAACCTGTGGGACTGGGTGCTGGTGCTATCCGGTGTCGTGGTGATGCTGATTTCCGGTGTGGCGTTCGGCAACCTGTTCCTGGGCGTACCGTTCCAGTTCGACGGCGACCTGCGCATGAGCTGGCACGGCAGCTTCCTTGAGCTGCTGCATCCGTTCGCGCTGGTGGCCGGCCTGGTGTCGCTGAGCATGTTGCTGGCCCATGGTGCCTGCTGGGCGGCGATGAAGGCCGACCAAAGCATTGCAACACGCGCCGCCACCCTCGCCCGCTGGTTCACGCTGGCCTATGTGGTGCTGTATGTCATTGCCGGCATCTGGCTCGCCTACGGCGTACCCGGCTATGCCATCGTCGGCCCGGTGGTGACTGACGGCGTATCCAACCCGCTGTACAAGGAAGTCGCGCGCGGCAGCAGCTGGTTCGCCAGCTACATGCAGCATCCCTGGTTCTGGTCGGCGCCCCTGCTGGCGATCCTGGGTGCGGTAGGTGTGCAGCTCACCGTCGCCAAGACCGGCCTGGCAGGCTTCATCAGCAGCAGCCTGATGGTGGCCGGCACCATCCTCTCGGCAGGTTTCGCATTGTTCCCGTTTCTGCTGCCGTCACGGCTCGACCCACGCTCCAGCCTGACCGTGTGGGACGCATCGTCTAGCCACACCACGCTGGGTTTGATGCTGGGTGCCACGGCGATCTTCATGCCGCTGATCATTCTCTACACCAGCTGGGTTTACCGGGTATTGCGCGGGCGTGTGACGCTCGAGCACGTCCGCGATTCCAGCCATACCTACTGACCGGAGCCTAAAACCATGTGGTATTTTTCCTGGATTCTCGGTCTCGGCCTGGCCTGCGCCTTCGGCATCCTCAATGCGATGTGGTACGAGGTGCATGCGACGGATGAAGCGGATCGGCGCAGGGACCAAAGCAAGAACGACGCCTGAAAGAACGACGGCCCGCATCGCCAGATGCGGGCCGTTTGTACGTCCAAATGCCGCTTGCTTCAGCGCCGTGCGAGCAGCGCTTCAATTTCCTCGGGATCTCTCGGCACAGCCGCAGTAAGCACCTCATGCCCATCGCGCGTTACCGCCACGTCGTCCTCGATACGAATGCCGATGCCACGCCAACGCTCTGCCACGGAGCGCTCATTGACCGGAACATAGATGCCCGGCTCAACGGTCACCACCATGCCCGGTTCGAGCAAGCGCGGCTCACCATCCACGCGGTAGTCACCGACGTCATGCACATCCAGGCCTAGCCAATGGCCGGTCTTGGCCGGGAAGAACAGTTTGTAGCTGCCCTCGGCGATCGCCGTGTCAGCGTCGCCCCTGAGCAAGCCGAGCGAGCAAAGGCCTTCCACGATCATCCGTACTGCCACTTCATGCGCAGCGCTGAAAGATTGCCCCGGCCGCACCTCGTCGATGGCGGCCTGCTGCGCGGCCAGCACGACTTCGTAGAGCGCGCGCTGTTCGCGGCTGTAGCGGCCACCGACGGGGAAGCTGCGGCTGATGTCCGAGGCGTAGCATTCGAGCTCAGCGCCCGCATCGATCAACAGCAAGTCACCTTCGCGCAACGGTGCACGGTTCGCCTGGTAGTGCATGACGCAGGCGTTCGTACCGGATGCGACGATCGGCGGGAAAGCGGGCACCGCGCCGTGGCTGCGCATGACGCGCGTTAGCTCTGCTTCAACTTCGTATTCATGGCGCCCAGGCGTCGCGATCCGCATCGCCGCCAGATGCGCTTCCGCCGCGATGGCTGCCGAGGCGCGCATCAACTTCAGTTCCGTCCGCGACTTGTACAGGCGCAGGTCATGCAGCAGATGCCCCAGCGCGACAAACTCCTTCGGCACCACACCACCGCCGCGCAACTGGCGCAGGCGGCGCATCCAGCCCAGCAGCTGCGCGTCGAATTCCGGCTCGCGCCCGAAGTGGCAGTACACGCGCGCCCTGCCCTCGATCATGCCGGGCAGGATGTCGTCGATGTCGTCGATGGGAAACGCGTCGTCCATGCCGTAATCGCTGACGGCGCGTTCGGTACCAATGGATTCGCCATGCCAGCGCTCATGCTCAATATCACGCTCGCGGCAGAACAGCACAGCCTCGCCGTGCCGGCGGCCGGGCAGCATGGCCAGGACGGCGCCTGGCTCGGGGAAACCGGAGAGGTAATGCAGGTCCGAGTCCTGGCGATACGGCCAGGTGGCATCGGCGTTGCGGATGCGCTCGGGTGCGGCAGCGATCAACAGGACGGCGTCTTCGCCAGCCATCTTCATCAGCTGGCGCCGACGACGGGCGAATTCGTCGGGCAGGATATTCAATGCACGGTGTCGCTATTGGGTTTGTTGCGGCCTCCGACGCATTCGGCGTGCAACAGCATGGCGCCGACGCGCACGAATTCATGCACTTCGATCAGGGCATCTTCGTCCTCGGCTTCGTCGCCGAACTCGAACTCGGACTTGGCGATGGAACCGAGGTCATTGAGGATTTCCTGCGCATCCTCCGACAGCTTGCCGTGTTTGTCCGATCCGGCCAGCCCGAACCCACCCAGGAAACCGCGACACCAGTCGACCAGCGCTTCGACACGTTCCGACAGCGGGCGATCGTCGGCGGGCAGCAGGGGTTCGAAACCCAGTTCGGGGTCGGCCAGTTCGGCCTCGCTTTGCTGGACCAGACGATCCAGGAGCGCCTGGTCAAGTGGCGATGGCGTCACCGGCTCGGTGCCCTCCAACTCCAGCAAGGCGAGCAGCGACTGCTTGCCGGGACGCCCGCCTGCGGACAAATAACCGCACACGGAACCGTGCAGTTCGCTGGCATCCACACCGAGTTGCAGGCGCCTTGCGACGGCGTCCAAATCCTCGTGGCCAATCAGCTCCATAGCCGCCATGGCGGTACTCCTCAAAGGGCAAGCAGGCAGTTTAATGCAGTGGTTGGCAAAGCGCCGAAGCACCTGCAGACTTCGCCAAACCTCCTGTTATAGTTCCTCGCATGAGCACGCCTGATACCGTCAAGCCTGACCCCGTCAAGCAAGAGATCGCCGCGCTGGGCGAGCAGCTCGACCGCCTGCTCGACATGGTGCGCCGGCTCAACGAGGAAAACCGCAGCCTGCGGCATAGCCAGGAACAACTGGCCAGCGAACGCGCCGGCCTGATGGCCCGCAATGAGCAGGCGCGCAGTCGCGTCGAGGCAATGATCCAGCGCCTGAAGGCGCTCGAGAACAACGGCTGAGTATCCCGATGAGCACTCCCAGTGAACCGGTCGCGCTGCGACTGATCGACCGCGAATTCCTGATTGCCTGCGCACCGGAAGAACGCGAGGGCCTACTGGAGTCGGCGGCCTACCTGGACCGCAAGATGCGCGAACTTCGTGCCAACGCCAAGACACCGGGCTTCGACCGCCTGGCCGTCCTGGCGGCCATCAGCATCACGCATGAGTTCCTGGCGCTGCGCAAGCAACACAGTGGTCATGACCAGAGCGTTAGCGACGGCTTGGCCGCGCTGCGACATAAGCTTGCTGCCGCACTCGACGCACCCCTAAAATAGTCCTCGGCGTTTACTGCGGTGTGCGCCAGCACACTCTTACATTTGCCTTGTTCCTAAATACGGCCCCGGGTCGGCTCTTCATCGGTTGTTGTGCATGTCCGCTGCGTGCGGAAAGCCTTGAGACCATGTGGCCCTCCCACCTGATCCATCGTGGATCAAGGTCGTTTGGTGGGCAGCGGCATCGCGGTGAACGCCACCCCTTTACCGCTACGGCCGAGTTTGTTCCGACATCGGCCGGGCCCGCGGAACCGCCCGCAGCAACCGCTGCGGGCGTTCTCTTGAGGAGACGCGTCACCGTGGACGCCACCGCCCAGCGCCGCGAACTGCGCCAGCAGCTGGCCGAACGCCGCCGCGCACTCACGCCACCCCAGCGCATTGCCGCCGCCCAAGGGCTGCGGCGCAGCCTGGAACAACTCCCCGAATATTTCACCGATCTGCGCGTTGCCGGCTACTGGGCCAGCAACGGCGAGCTGCCGTTGAATCTGGTGATTCCGCCCCTGGCGACGCGCGGCCAGCAGTTCCTGTTGCCGGTAATCGGCCCGGGGAAGCGCCTGCGTTTCGCCCCCTGGCAGTCCGGTGAAGAGGTCCAGCCGAACCGCTACGGCATTCCCGAGCCGGTTGCGCCCAAAGAATTGCTGGAACCGTTCCAGCTCGACCTGGTGCTGGTGCCGCTGGTGGCGTTCGACCGCCGCGGGCATCGCATTGGCTACGGCGGTGGTTATTACGACCGCGGCTTCGCCTTCCTGAAAGAACAGGTGCGCCCCACCGAACCGCTGCTGGTCGGCATCGGCTACGCCTTCCAGGAATTGCCCGAGATCGAGGCCGAGCGCTGGGACGTGCCACTCGACTACATCGCCACGGATCAGGAATTGATCGACTGCCACACCCCTGGCGAGGACGGAGAAAACCACGCATGAATTATTGGCTGATGAAGTCAGAGCCGGACGCGTTTTCCATTGACGACCTGAAGCGCAAGGGCCAGGAAGCCTGGGACGGTGTACGCAATTACCAGGCGCGCAATTTCATGCGCGACGGCATGCGCGTCGGCGACAAGGTGTTCTTCTATCACTCCAATTGCGACGAGCCGGGCATCGTCGGCGTCGCGGAAGTCGCGACCGACGCTTATCCCGACCCCAGCCAGTTCAACCCCAAGAGCAAATACTTCGATTCCGCCAGCTCTCGCGACAATCCGCGCTGGATGCTGGTGGACGTGAAGTTCGTGAAGAAGCTCAAGCGCGCCATCACGCTGAAAGAGCTGCAAGCCGATCCCGCCCTGGTGGAGATGCCACTGGTGCGCAAAGGCAACCGTCTTTCGGTGATGCCGGTAGGCGCGGCCGAGTGGCGGCACATCCTCACGCTCGAATAATTCCTTACCGATATCCGGAACCCACTTCATGAGCAACGCAAACGAAAAACGTCTGGCCGGTGAAAGCGCCATCCGCTATGTCGAGGACGGCGCCATCGTCGGCGTCGGCACTGGCTCAACGGTGGCGTTCTTCATTGATGCGCTGGCCGATCTCAGGGATCGCATCCAGGGTGCCGTGTCCAGCTCCGAGCAATCGACGACCCAGCTGAAGAAGCTCGGCATTCCGGTGCTCGATCTCAACGCCACCGGCCCCCTGTCGCTCTATGTGGATGGCGCTGACGAATGCGATCCGCACAAGCACCTGATCAAAGGTGGCGGCGCTGCGCTGACCCGCGAAAAGATCGTGGCAGCAGCGAGCGACAAGTTCGTCTGCATCATCGACTCGAGCAAGCGCGTGGATTTGCTTGGCAAGTTCCCGCTGCCGATCGAGGTGATCCCGATGGCGCGCAGCCTGGTCGGCCGCGAGATCGTCAAGCGTGGTGGCAATCCGGTGTGGCGCGATGGCGTGGTTACCGATAACGGCAACTGGATCATTGACGTGCATGGCTGGCAGATTGTCGATCCGGTCGCGCTGGAGAAGGATCTCAATCAGATCCCGGGCATCGTGACGGTCGGCCTGTTCGCGCAGCGCGCGGCGGATGTCGTGTTGATCGGCGACCGAGAGATGTAATGCGACGAGGTCGCGTCCGCCATGCGGCGGACGCGACCCATGCGGTCTCAATGGATGACCGCCTTGCTCATCGCCACCTGCGCGGCGAAAGCCCCCGAAATAGCGTCCCCTGCCTTGGCGTTGTTCAGCAGAACACCGTAGACAGCGTTCAATTCGCCCTGCAGCTGCTTCTTCGCCGCCGCCGAGAGCACCCCGTTCTTGCCCGGCCCCATCGGAACGATGACGTCCCACAGCGCCGGATTGCGTAGCGCCCCCAGGGCAGCAATGCCGTATTTCTCGATCAGGCCCTCAAGCGTCAGGGCCTGGTTCGGGACCACCCTCTTTCGCGTAGCCATGTTTGCCTCCTTGTCGCGCACCATGCGCGAGCGGCAAACGGGAACGTTACTCTGGGTGGGGGTTTCGGGGGTGTGATGGGGTTTTCGGGCAGAAACTGATGCCCTCCCCTAGCAAGAGCGGCCTTTCCAGCGTGCGGGACTAGGATTGTTTGCCCCATCCATGGGGCAAACCTCGCTTCGCGAGGCCAGCGCTGCGCGCTGTCCAAATTTGCTCCCGGCAAATTTGTCGAACGTGGCTCGACTCCTGTCCCCACAGCCCAAAATAAAAAAGCCCGCCGTGAAGGCGGGCTTTTTTATTTTGGCTGGGAGACTAGGATTCGAACCTAGATAAACGGAGTCAGAGTCCGTTGTCCTACCGTTAGACGATCTCCCAATAACTCGCAGTACGACGCGCTCTGACCTGGGGCGTCGGACTGTCGAAGCGCGATGATTAGCGCTTCGAGAACTGGGTAGCGCGACGGGCTTTGTGCAGACCGACCTTCTTACGCTCGACTTCACGGGCGTCGCGGGTCACGAAGCCAGCCTTGCGCAGCTGCGACTTCAGGCTTTCGTCGTACTCGATCAGTGCGCGAGCAATGCCGAGGCGGATCGCACCGGCCTGGCCGGTAATGCCGCCGCCGGCGACCGTCACGTTAATGTCGAACTTGTCGGTCGCTTCGATCAACTGGAGCGGCTGACGCACGATCATGCGCGAGGTCTCACGACCGAAGAACTGGTCGAGAGTCTTGCCGTTGACAGTGATGTCGCCCTTGCCCTTGCGCAGGAACACGCGAGCGGCGGAGGTCTTGCGGCGGCCGGTGCCGTAATTCTGCTGGATCGCCATCATGATTCCTTAGAGTTCCAGCGCCTGCGGCTGCTGTGCGGTATGCGGATGCTCGGAGCCACCGTAGACCTTGAGCTTGCGGTACATGGCGCGGCCCAGGGGGTTCTTCGGCAGCATGCCCTTCACGGCGATCTCGATCACGCGCTCCGGGTGGGTAGCCAGCAGGTCCTTCAGACTGGTGGTCTTCAGGTTGCCGACATAGCCGGTAAAACGGTGGTACTTCTTGTCGTCCAGCTTGGCACCCGTGACGGCCACCTTCTCGGCGTTGACCACGACGATGTAATCGCCGGTGTCGACGTGCGGGGTGAACTCCGGCTTGTGCTTGCCGCGCAGACGGCGGGCGATCTCGGTCGACAGACGACCGAGCGTCTTGTCCGTGGCGTCGATCACGAACCAGTCGCGCTTGACGCTTTCCGGCTTGGCGCTGAACGTTTTCATTTCGGAATACCTAGTCTGCCGCCAAAGTGGCGGTTGGCATAATCGGTGGAGCAAAGGCGCGAGATGATAGCGGAGCTTTCATCTATCGCGCAAGCCCACCGACCGGCGGGCTGCGAGCTGTCGATGATAGCATGATCGGCATGCCCGATGAAAAGCCCCCCATACGCATCGCGGCACTGGCCGACCAGTGCGTGCAGTGTGGTCTGTGCCTGCCGGTATGCCCTACTTATGCGCTGGACCGGAACGAGGCGGAGTCGCCGCGGGGCCGCATCGCGATCGCCGCCGCACTGGCCCGCGGGCAGGTGTCCACCACCCCTGCGCTGCGCGAGCATCTGGACCACTGCCTGGGCTGCCTGAATTGCGAAAAGGTGTGCCCGGCCAACGTGCAATATGGCGAGCTGCTGATCGAAACACGGGCCATGCTGGGCCCGTCGCCCGGGCGGCCAGAACGCGAACTGGCGCTGATCCGCCAGCCCGCCCGCTGGCGACGCCTACGGCGGATCGCCGGATGGACCGGCTTTGCCCACTGGAAACCATTACTACAGAGTCTCTTGCCACCGGACTCACCCATGCGCGCCGCCCTGGCGCTCTGGCCCAGGCAGCCCCTGCCAAAGCAGTCACCACTGCCGCTCAGCAATCCAACTGCGGGCGAAACGGTCGCGCTCTTTCCCGGCTGTATCGCCAGCGTCGAAGACGCTGAGGCGCAGCAAGCCGCCATCACTCTATTGCGCGCCGCGGGCTACCGGGTCACCAAGTTGCCGGCCTTCTGCTGCGGCGCCATGGATTTGCACGGCGGCGACTCGGAACACGCAGCGCAGGCGGCCCGGCAGGTACGCGCCGCCTGGGAAAAGGCCGGCGCAGATCACCTGGTATCCGTCACGCCCGGGTGCATCGGCACCCTGCGCCACGCGCTGCCGGGCGCAGATGTTATCGACCCCGTCACCCTGCTCGCCTCCCGTGCCGATCGCCTGTCGTTCCGCCCGTTACCGGAACACGTCGCCGTCCATCTGCCCTGCACACAGAGCAATGTGACGCGCAGCGATACCGCACTACTGAAATTGCTGCAGCGCGTTCCCAAACTCGACGCCAAGGCACTATCGCGCCCGCCGCACTGCTGCGGTGCCGCTGGCACCCACATGCTGGAATACCCCGAGCGCGCCGCCCGTCTGCGTGACGAGACCCTGCGGCAGGCCGCCACCTTGGCACCGCAACGGCTGTTGTCGTCCAATATCGGTTGCCGGCTGCATCTCGCCGCCGGCATGGGCGCCGTGGGTCAAAGCTGGCCGCACCAACATCCACTCGTCCTGCTCGCTCAGCAACTGGAAACCTGATGGAGGCCGCCATGAACGCCCGCATCCTTTCACCCTTCGATCGCCTGTTGATCGGCCTGGAGCGCGCCCTGGAGACCGTAGCCGGCAGCCCGGAGGCGGCACGCCTCTCGCCAGCCGCCAACGTTGACGAAGCGGAGATGGACGACGCCGAACGCCGCCACGCCGCCGGCCTGATGCGCATCAACCACACCGGCGAGGTGTGCGCGCAGGCGCTCTACGACGGCCAGGCCGCACTGGCACGCAGCGACGAGAATCGCGACCACCTGCAGCACGCCGCCGCCGAAGAAACCGACCATCTCGCCTGGTGCGCGGAGCGCCTGAAGGAACTGGACAGCCGCCCCAGCCTGCTCAACCCACTGTGGTACGCCGGTAGCTACGCCATCGGCGCACTGGCCGCACTGGCCGGCGACCCGGTCAGCCTGGGCTTTGTGGTGGAAACCGAGCGTCAGGTGGAGGCGCACCTGGAGGAGCATCTGGACCGCCTGCCGCCACAGGACGATCGCTCGCGCGCCGTGCTGGTACAGATGCAGGCCGATGAAGTGCGCCACGCCGAGAACGCAAAGGAGCGCGGCGGCATCGACCTGCCGTTCCCGATCCCCTCGCTGATGCACGCAAGCTCACTAGTCATGAAGACGATCGCCTACCGCATCTGACGCAGCGCGAATCCATATACCCATAAAAAAAACCCGCCTTTCGGCGGGTTTTTTCGTTACATCAGGTTGCGGCCGTGGAAGAGCTCTTCGATCTCGCGGCGCAGCAGCGACTCGATGCGCTGGCGCTCCTTGAACGAGAGATCGTCCGCATGCGCCTCGAACAGATAGGTGTCGAGGTCGAAGTCCTTGATGTGCATCTTCGTGTGGAACATGTTTTCCTGATACACGTTCACGTCGAACATCTCGTACTTCTGGCGGATGTGCTTGGCCAGGTAGTCCTGCACCGAGTTGATCTTGTGGTCGATGAAGTGTTTCTTGCCCTTCACGTCGCGGGTGAAGCCGCGCACACGGTAATCGGTGACCACAATGTCCGACTCGAAGCTGTCGATCAGGTAGTTCAGGGCCTTCAGCGGCGAGATCACGCCGCAGGTGGCCACGTCGATATCCGCGCGGAAGGTCGCAATGCCGTTGTGTGGATGCGTTTCCGGGTAGGTATGGACGGTAATGTGGCTCTTGTCCATGTGCGCCACCACGGCACCGGAGATGGTGTCGCGGCCGAGTTTCTCGATCACCGGCTCCTCGGAAATGAGGATCGTGACCGATGCACCTTGCGGATCGTAGTCCTGACGCGCAATGTTGAGGATGTTGGCGCCGATGATCTCCGCCACATCCGTCAGGATCTGGGTGAGGCGATCGGCGTCATACTGCTCATCGATGTACTCGATATAGCGTTGGCGCTGTTCTTCCGACACCGCATAGCAAATGTCGTAAATATTGAAGCTCAGGGCCTTGGTCAGGTTGTTGAAGCCTTGCAGACGCAGGCGCGGGAGTGGTTTCACCACAGCGACTCTCCATGACCGTTGCTCGGCCAGCAGTAGAGGCGGGTTAGCGACAAGGGTCCCCGCTGGATAATACGACGCGAAAGCATCAAGCTTCCGCGACCCTTGTGACGGGCGTGCGACAGGGAGTCGCATCCGAAAGATCGTGAAGTATGCGGCAAAATTTGGAAAAACTGAACCTTGGCAGGCCGGACTTGTTTGCCATAATGCCGCGGGGACTGCTTTAAGACCTGTCAGCCTTCCGCTTTGGCGGAGGGCCCGACCTTACTTAGCTGGGACAGACCGTGGCGCAACTCAAATACCAACTCCAACAAGCTTTTGAACGCTCCCAGGCACCCGCCAATTTCGCTCCCGATCCGGCGTCGATGGAGCGCTTTCTCGCTCTTTGCCACCGCCGGCGCTATCCGGGCAAGACGGCCATCATCCGGCCCGGTGATCCTGCCAACACTTTGTATTACATCGTCGACGGCTCGCTGGCGGTCTGCACCGAGGACGAGCAGGGTCGCGAGCTGATCCTGGCCTATCTGAGCCGCGGCCAGTTCATCGGCGAAATGGGGCTGTTCGTGGAACAGGCGCAGCGCGAGTCCATGGTGCGTACCCGTACCCCGTGCGAAATGGCCGAGATAAGCTACGAGCGCCTGTTCCATCTGATGGAAGGCCCGCTGCGCGAGGAATGCCCCAAGATCCTGTTCGCCATCGGTTCGCAGCTGACCCACCGCCTGCTGCGCACCTCGCGCCAGGTCAGCCGCATGGCCTTCATGGACGTTACCAACCGCATCTCACGCACCCTGCTGGACCTGTGTCAGGAACCGGACGCCATGAGCCATCCGGAAGGCACCCAGATCCGCATCTCGCGCCAGGAAGTGAGCCGCATCGTCGGTTGCTCGCGCGAAATGGTGGGCCGTGTGCTCAAGCAACTGGAGGAGCAGGGCATGATCGATGTGGCCGGTAAGACCATCGTGGTGCGTGGCACCCGCTGAGATAACGCCGCCACCCTGCCTCATCCGACATCCCGGCGCATGCCGGGATGTCGCTTTTGAGGGGAAAGACATTCAGCGCTTGCGCGCCTTCTTCGGCGCCTGGTAAATCATGTACACGTCCGCCCGCTCGTAATGCGAGCCCGACCGTGTCCCCGGCTGAAACACGAAACCCACCTGCTCGTACATGCGCAGCGCAGTCTTCAGCCGGCTGTTGGACTCAAGGAACAACTCCTTGCCGCCACGCCGGTGGAATTCGGCGACGGCGGCATCCAGCAACTTGCGGCCAGCGCCGAGCCCGCGAAAGCTCTCGTCCACGCACATCTTGGAAAGCTCATAGACGCCCGGCGACTCCTGTAGCAGCGCACAGGTGCCGATCACCTCCCCGCCCAACCGCGCAAACAACAGCGCACCACCCGGGCCGACTACATAGCGTTCGGGATCACGCAGCATCTGCTTGTCGATCTCTTCCAGCCGGAAGTGTCTCTGCAGCCATTGCGCGTTGAGGCGATAAAAGTGTTCAGCCAGGGCCGGCTCGTAGGGAACGATTTCCAACGAGGCGGCGCGTAGAGCCGCGTGCTCGGCCAGGATCGCCTCGACAATCGGCCGTTCCTGCAGCGCCTTCTCGCAAGCCGCCATCGCCGCCAGCAAGCGCTCGCCCTCGTCACCCAGCGCCGCCACGGCACCGCGCCGGATCGAGCACCAGATCACGCCAAGCTGCGATAGCGAGTCCGTGCCCTTGGCGGTCAGGGTAAGCACGCTGCGACGGCCATCGGCCGGATCGCGCTTGCGGCGGATCATCCCGGCTCGCGCCAGCCGGTCGGCCAGCTGGCTGACCGCCGAATGGGTTTGGCCAATCGCGGCGGCGACGTCGCCTACCGTGCTCGGCCCGTTTTCCCACAAGTAGCGCAGCACCGGAAACCAGCGCGATTCGATCTGCGCGCCACAGGTGCGATAGACCTCGTCGGCCGCGCCATAGAAATGATCGCTGAGTGCCTTGAGGCGGCTGCCGAGCGCCAGCTCGGCCAGCGAAGCGAGGTACATGGAGATTACCCTCAGGAAATTATGTAAGTACTAACATAATTCGCCAGGGACCAGAAAAACAAGTGGCCGGGACAAGCCCGGCCACTCATGCACACAAAACCCATCCAAGCGGTCGGTCAGAACCAGTCGACGCGCGTCACGCTCCGCCCCAGCGCCCTCTCCAGCCGCTTGCATACCTTAGGCGTGCCATTGACCAGCACCGCCTCGGCCGCCGGCTTCAGCATCGGAATGTCCTGCAGCGAGTCGCTATAGGCCAGCTGCCACTCGGTCACGCCGGCGGCTTTCAACTTCACCAGCTTGCGCCGCCCCACGTTATGGAACTTGACGCGCATGCCCAACAGCCCCGGCTTGAACTCCGAGGCGAGCACTTCCAGCTCTTCCAGACCCAGCTGCGCAAGGATCGCCTTCGCCACCGTCTGCTCGCAGCCGGTCACCACAATCACCCGATCGCCCTCGGCCTGATGACGCCGCAGCGTGCTCAGACCGTCACGGAAAAACTGGCTCGGCCGGCGCACCAGCGCCGAGGCGAAGGCCGTAGCCGCCTGGGTATAGCGGCGCTCGCTCAGCCCGAGCAGGCCGACATGCACCGCGGTGCGGACCGGAATGCGCCAGGAAATCGGCCATGTCACCAGCATCCACGGCAGTGCCGGCAGCAACAGCAGACGGCGCAGCAGCGAGTCGCGGAAACGTTCGCGCATGAACACGCTAAACGAATCGCCGCGAAACAGCACGCCATCGAAATCGAACAGCACGGTACGCGGCGCACACACAGCCGCCTCCACCGTTTCGGGCACTATTTCCACCTTATCCCCTGTCACCATCAACCTCAGCGCGTAGCGAACAGCTTCTTCAGCTCGCTACCGGGATCCTCGGCGCGCATAAAGGCCTCGCCTACCAGGAAGGCACTGATGCCCGCGTCGCGCAGGCGCTCCACGTCGTCGCGCGTATGGATGCCTGACTCGCTGACCAGAATGCGGTCGTACTCCATCAGCGCCTGCAGCTCGATCGAGGTATCCAGACTGGTCTCGAAGGTGCGCAGGTTGCGGTTGTTCACGCCGATCAGCGGCACGGGCAGGACCAACGCGCGCTCCAGCTCCTCGGCGTCATGCACTTCGCACAACACATCCAGGTCCAGCTCGGCCGCCAGCAGCGATAGCTCCAGCAGGGCAGCATCGCCCAGCGCCGCGACGATCAGCAGGATGCAGTCCGCACCGATCGCACGCGCCTCGTACACCTGATACGGGTCGATCACGAAATCCTTGCGCAGCACCGGCAAGGAGCAGGCATTGCGTGCCTGGCGCAGAAAATCTTCGCTGCCCTGGAAGAAATCCTTGTCCGTCAGCACTGAGAGACAAGCCGCCCCACCCTTCTCATAACTGCGCGCAATCGCCGCCGGATCGAAATCCGGGCGGATCACGCCCTTGCTCGGGCTGGCTTTCTTCACTTCGGCGATAACGGCCGATAGACCGGCATCGATCTTTGCCTCGATCGCCGCGGCAAAGCCACGTGTATCGGGCGCATCGGCAGCACGCGCGGTCAGCTCGGCCAGCGGCAGCCTGGCGCTACGCTCCGCGATTTCTTCCGTCTTCCGCGTCAGGATGCGTTGAAGGATGTCAGTCATGATCGTCTTTGTTCAGTAGGAGCGCACTCTGTGTGCGAACAAGGTTACAACGTCGCCACTCCGCTGGCTTGTCGCGCACAACGTACGCTCCTACAGCCTTCGGCCTATGCCTGAGCAAGACGCCGGGTGGTTGTCACGAAGGCGTCCATTTTTGCACGAGCCGCGCCGCTGGCAATGGTGGCGCGCGCCAGTTCGATACCGTCACCGATGGAACCGGCCACGTCGGCCGCATACAGGGCCGCGCCCGCGTTGAGGCAAACGATATCGTGCGCTACGCCGCGGCGCCCATCCAGCGCGTCCAGCAGCATTGCACGCGACTCCTCCGCGTTCTCCACCCGCAGATTGCGGCTGGACGCCATCGCCAGACCGAAATCCTCCGGCTCCACTTCGTATTCACGCACCTCGCCGTTGCGCAGCTCGCCGACCAGAGTTGCCGCACCCAGCGAGATCTCGTCCATGCCGTCGCGCCCCCACACCACCAGCGCATGCTTCGCGCCCAGCTGCTGCAACACGCGCACCTGGATGCCGACCAGGTCAGGATGGAACACGCCCATCAGGATGTTCGGCGCGCCCGCCGGGTTGGTCAGCGGCCCGAGAATATTGAACAGGGTGCGCACGCCCATTTCCTTGCGCACCGGTGCCACCACCTTCATCGCCGGATGGTGATTGGGCGCAAACATGAAACCGATATCAGTCTCAGCCATGCACTGCGCCACCTTCTCAGGCGACAGATCGATCGACGCGCCCAGCGCCT
The DNA here is from genome assembly GCF_900114495.1 of Dyella sp. OK004. Taxonomy (GTDB): domain Bacteria; phylum Pseudomonadota; class Gammaproteobacteria; order Xanthomonadales; family Rhodanobacteraceae; genus Dyella_D. The sequence continues at coordinate 651,640 of NZ_FOZI01000001.1, forward strand.
CCAGCACGTCCGCGCTGCCCGACTTGGACGACACGCTCCGCCCACCATGCTTGGCGATCCGCGCGCCGGCCGCTGCCGCGACGAACATCGAAGCGGTCGAAATATTGAAACTGGAAGCGCCATCGCCACCGGTGCCGACGATATCCACGAAGTGATCGTGCGGCGGCGCGTCCACCTTGGACGCCAGCTCGCGCATGACACGCGCCGCGCCGGTGATCTCGCCGATGGTTTCTTTCTTCACGCGCAGACCGGTAATGATCGCCGCCGTCATCAGCGGACTCACTTCGCCGCGCATGATCTGGCGCATCAGCTCGATCATCTCGTCATGAAAGATCTCGCGATGCTCGATGGTCCGTTGCAGTGCTTCCTGCGGGGTGATGGTGATGCTGCGCCCCTGTCCGTTCATGCGGCCAGCTTCAACGGCAGGCCGAGGAAGTTGCGCAGCAGATCATGGCCGTGCTGGGTCAAGATGGACTCCGGATGGAACTGCACCCCTTCCACCGCCAGCGTCTTGTGCCGCAGACCCATGATCTCGTCGATGGAGCCATCGGCGTTCTCCGTCCACGCCGTCACTTCAAGACAATCCGGCAGCGAAGACTGCTCAACCACCAGCGAGTGGTAGCGCGTCGCCTCGAATGGATTCGGCAACCCGGCGAACACGCCCTGGCCGCGATGGCGCACCGGCGAGGTCTTGCCGTGCATGATCTGCTTAGCGCGGATCACCTTGCCGCCAAACGCCTGCCCGATCGCCTGATGCCCCAGGCACACGCCGAACACCGGCATCTCACCCGCCAGCTCGCGCAGCACGTCCAGCGACACCCCCGCATCATCCGGCGTACCCGGACCCGGCGAAATCATGATGTGCGACGGCCGCAGCGCACGAATGCCGGCCACGTCCAGCGCATCATTGCGCACCACCTTCACCTCCTGTCCCAACTCGCCCAGATACTGCACGAGGTTGAAGGTGAAGCTGTCGTAGTTGTCGATCATCAAAAGCATGGCAAGCCTGCAGGCATGCGGCCCCGTGGCCGCAGGGGAGTCCGCAGTATAGCCGGCCATTTGTGTGGTGCGACGGACCGCCCGGACGGATGTCTACACAGCCAGTCTTGGCGCCAACATCGCCGCCGACAACCCCGCATCCGCCAGATGCGCCGGCAGCGCCCGCCCCAGCGCCAGACTGGCGCAAGCCTCGCCCATCGCCGCGCTGGTCTGGATGCCGTAGCCGCCCTGCGCGGCAACCCAGAAGAACCCCTCCGCATCTTTGGTGAAGCCACCGACCAGATCGCCATCGGCGACGAAGGAGCGCAGGCCGGCCCAGGTGCGGGTCGGCCGGCGGATGCTCAGGGTGGTAGCTTCTTCGATGCGGTAGATACCGAGGGCGATATCCAGTTCTTCCGGCTGCACATCGTGCGGCAGCACGGGGTCGGCGTTGGCGGCCGAGCCGAGCAACAGGCCGGCGTCGGGCTTGAAGTAGAAGCTCTCGTCGACGTCGATCACGAACGGCCAGTGCGCGGTGGGCAATGCTGGTGGCGGTTCGAACAGGAAGGCGGAGCGCCGCCGCGGTTCGATACCCAGCGGCGCCACGCCGGCCTGCATCGCGACCTGATCCACCCAGGCGCCGGCCGCATTGAGCAACAGCGGCGTGCGATAGACCTGCTCGCCAGTGTCCACGTACCAGTGTCCCGGCCCGCGCTCGATGGCAGCAATCTCGACATTCACGCGCAGCTGCCCACCACGCGCGCGCAGCCCGCGCAGAAACCCCTGATGCAATTCATTGACGTCGATATCCGCCGCACCGGGTTCGAGCAGGCCGATATGCGCCGCCTCCGGCCGCAACACCGGCACCTGCTCGCGCAGTTCGCGACCGGTTTGCAGAACGAGGTCCGGCGTGAACGGCAGCATCGCCGCATGCATCGCCATCACCTGCTCCACCTGTGCCTCGGTGCCGATGATCGTGGCGCCACGCGGCGTAAGGATAGGTTGTGACGCAAAGCCAGCCGGCGGACGGTTGAGGAACGGACGCGTTGCGCGCGTCAGCGCGCGTACCTGCGGCGAACCGTAGGTCTCGGAAAACAGCGCAGCCGATCGCCCAGTGGCATGCACGCCGGCATGCGCCTCGCGTTCCAGCACCAGTACCTGCGCATGCGGCGCCATGAAATAAGCCGCCGAAGCGCCGGCCATGCCAGCGCCGATCACGATGGCTTCGATATCCATCACCCGGCTCATGACGCATCCGCCGCGGATTGCTTCGCCACCACGCTGGTCGCGGTGAGATCCGCGGTGACATTGCCCAGTGTCGCCAGCGCATCCGGCAGCGTGTCCACCGCCAGCATCAGACCCAGCGGCCCCACCGGCACACCCATCGCCTGCGCCACCGGCAGGTTGGTGGCCATGAAACTCACCTGCCCCGGCAAACCTACCGAACCCAGGCTGATCACCACCGCGAGCAACGCACCGGCCACTAGCTGCGCTACGCCCAGGTCCATCCCAAATGCCCACGCGATAAAGCAGGCGGAAGTGACGTACTGCACCGGGCTGGTAAGGCGAAACAGGCTCACCGCCATCGGCAGCACCAGCGCCGTGACGTGCGCGGGATAGCCCAGCCGACTACCCGCGCTTTCCAGCATCGCCGGCATCGACGCCAGCGACGATTGCGTACTGGCCGCCACGATCTGCGCCGGCACCAGCGCCGCGATAAAACGACGTACGCGCTCGCCGCCCCACACCAGCGCCACCGGCAGCATCATCGCCGTCACCGCGAGATAGAGCAGGCATTCCACCAGCACGTAGATACCCAGCGCGCCGAGCATATGCAGCCCGGCCCGTGCGCACACCGCGAGGATCAGCGCAAACACACCCAGCGGCGCTACCCACAACACCCAGCGCACCACCACGATCATCGCGTCGGCGACCGCCTGGAAGAATTCCACAATCAGCGCCCGCCGCTTCAACTCGATCCGCGTCAACGCAAAGCCAAAGAACAGCGCGAACACCACCAGCGGCAGCATGGCGCTCTGCGCCGCCGCCATGATCGCGTTGCTGGGCACGATGCCGTTGAACCATTCGGCCCAGCCTATCGGCGCCACCGCCACCGGCGTGGCCACCGCACGGCCAAGGGCTTCGGTCAACGCCGGACTGCGCGGAAACAACGCGAACAGCAAAGGGGCGGCGAGCGCCGCGAACAACGCTCCCGCCACCAGCAACACCACGAATACCACAATGGCGCGGCGGGCCACCCGGCCCGATGCCGCCGCATCGGTGGCCGTGTTGACGCCCACGATCACCAGCGCAAAAACCAGCGGCACTACCGTCATCTGCAGGGCGTTCAACCATAGCCGTCCAAACGGTTGCGCCACATCCGCCACGCGCAAGGCCGTTACCGGATGCCATGCATCCAGCGTCAGCCCAAGCGCCGCACCAGCCGCCAGGCCGATCAGGACCCGCGTGGTGGCGCTCACGGCAGCGCCCAGTCTTTGCGCAGGCGCACGTATTCCTTTTGCGGCAGCAGGATGAAGATCGGGTTTTCCTCCGGCTTCAGCCAGGTCAGCAGCATCTGCATTTCCACTTCGTCCATCGCCGTGCAGCCCGCCGTGGTCTCCATCGGCATCTGCCACAGGTGCGCGAAAATGCAGGAACCCGCGCCGCGCTTGCCGTTGGGGTTCTGCTCGATCACGAAGCCGAGCTCGTAGCGCATGTCGCCGTCGGCATGCAGGTCGCGCCGCATCGGCTCGGTGGAATCGACCACCGCCTGCTGGCCTACCTCTCGCGCATCGACGATGCGGTTGTAGAGCGGCGAACCGTCGACATCGACGCAATAGTCCGACTCCTGCAGCGCGCGATAGGGCAACGCGGTGGTCGAGCGTGCGGCGTAACCAAAGGCCTGACCGATGCTGAACACGCCGGCCGCGCTACGCCCATCGCCCTCCTTCTTTACCGGCCCGCCGGTCTGTGTTGGCTGCAGGCCCTCGCCCCAGGCAGCACCGGAGCGGCCGATGCTTACCGGCACACCCTCGCTCACTTCCTCCCAGGCGCCATCACCGCGCTCATAGGTGCGCAGGTCGCCATGATCCGTATCCCAGTCGTCGATGGTCACCAGCACGAGCTGGTGCGCGTCCTGCCAGGGCGTGGTGTTCACGGGTGCCTCTGGCACTTGCCGCACACAGCCGGCGAAGGTGGCCGCCAGTACCAGGCAAGAAACTGAGCGCAGCGCGGAGCGAAGAGATGCGTTGACCATGCGGACCTGTCGACAGAGGAAAACACCTAGGGTTCGAGCAACAACTGCATGCGTTCCAGATTGGCGATCAACTGCGCGTGGCGCTGTTCGTCGCCCTCGCACAACTGGATAAAGATGCCATCGAGCAACTGCTGCAGGGCGGACTGATACAGCAGCGACTGGATATACGGTCGATCATCGTGCGCTGACACCAGCAACGCGATGTTAGCCAGCGCACGCAGAGGATTCGAGGTATGCCGCGTTACCGTGAGCAGACGGCCGCCCTGTTCGCGAAAGAAGCGCCCCACCTTGCACAGCGCCGGATGGTTGCCGTGCTCGGAGAACACCAGCAGCACATCCCCTGCGCCGGCTCCGGAAATACTCACCGTCATACGCGTGATGTCGAAGCTCTGCACGGTAGTCATGCCCAGCATCGAGAGCTTCAGGGCAAAGCCGCGCGCATAGATGTCGTCTTCACCCACACCGATCACGAAGACCTTGCCGGCGTCAGCGAGCGCACCCAGCACCGCCTGCAACGTTTCCGGCGGATTGATCAGCCGGGTTGCCTCCTCCGCTTCCGACTTGCGCCGCCACAGGCTGCTCGCCTGTGCGGCGGCGTCATCGGCAACGTGACGCGACACCACCGCCGCATCGCCGTTATCCGCGCGGGCAATCGCTTCGCCCACCGAGTACTTCAGATCCGGGTAGCCCTTGAAGCCGAGCTTCTGAGTGAACTTGACCACGCTGGACTGGCTGATGCCCAGCGCGTTGGCCAGCTGCTGCGAGGAGTAGTCGCGCAGCAACTGCGCATTCTCCAGGATGAAATCGGCGATGCGCCGCTCCACCGCCGACATCTGGTCGCGTTCGGAACGGATTTTCACCAGAGCAGACATAACTAGATCTTTTCCAAGCCACGAATCTCGCGGATGCCCAGTCCCGGCGCATCGCTCACCGAGATCTCCGATTCGTTGAAGTTCACCCCGCCATCTACCGGGTTGTACTGGCACAGCGAGGGGCCATCCAGATCCACCTTGGTGATCACGTCGGCCTTGGCTACCGCCAGGTGCACCGCCGCCGCCACGCTGATGCTGCTTTCCAGCATGCAGCCGATCATGCATTCGATACCGTGCATGCCGGCGATGTCGGCGATGCGCACCGCATTGGAAATGCCACCGGTCTTCATCAGCTTGATATTGATGATGTCGGCCGCGCGCAGGCGGATCAGTTCGATCACCTCCATCGGTCCGAACACGCTCTCATCGGCCATCACCGGCGTATGCACGCGCTCAGTGACGTAGCGCATGCCTTCAAGGTCGCGCGCCTTCACCGGCTGCTCAACCAGTTCCAGCTTCACGCCGGCATCTTCCAGCGTCTGCAAGGCATACACCGCCTGCTTGGCGGTCCAGCCCTGATTGGCGTCCAGGCGCAGCAGCGCACGGTCTTCCACCGCCGCATAGATCGCTTTGACCCGCTCGATGTCGACGCCGATGTCCTTGCCCACCTTGATCTTCAGCGACTCGAAACCGCGATCCACCGCGCTGATCGAATCGGCCACCATCTTGTCGATGTAGTCCACGCTGATGGTGATGTCGGTGGTGATCACCGGGTCGCCGCCGCCCAGCAGTTTGTACAGCGGTGCCTGGTAGAGCTGGCCCCACAGGTCATAAACAGCGATCTCCACCGCCGCCTTGGCGCTAGAGTTCTTCTCCATCGAGCCCTGGATCAGCTGGGTGATGCGATTGAGATTGGCGATGTCCTGGCCGATCACGCGCGGCGAGATGTAGTGGCGGATGGCGTCGACGATGGAACCGTGCGTATCGCCGGTGATCACCGCCGTGGCCGGCGCCTCGCCATAGCCGATGTGACCGCAGTCGGTATGCACCATGACGATGATGTCTTCGACCCGGTCAACCGTGCGCAGCGCGGTCTTGAAGGGTGTCTTCAGCGGCACCCGCAGCATGCCGAACTGGATATCGGTAATTTTCATGAGGTCCGTCTGGCTGATTGTCTGGTCAGTTTTTTTGCGGTTCTGCATGCGCCTGACGGATGCGCACAATGCTGGTCATGCGATCGATATACGACTGCGTGCCGTTGAACATCAGCGGCCGCAGCGGCGTCACCGATACCGCATTGAGTTTGACCCGCCGCATGGCGCCACCGCTCTCGCGATAGCTGATACCGGTGGTGTCGTGAATCACATAGGGTTCGCCGTCGATGCGGCCGATCATCATCATCACGTGACCGGGGATGTAGATCAGGTCGCCCACCTCCAGCGCATCGATGGCGCGCTCGCGCTTTGCATGATCGTCGGCCGCCGTTAACAACGTGTGGTCGAGCGCGGGACTCACGCCCTGTCCACTGGTATTGCGCGGCATCTGCACACCCATGCTGCGATACACGTCGGAGGTGAAACCGCTGCAATCGCGCGCGTCGTAGGCATGGCCCCAGCCGTAACGCTCGCCCAGGAACTTGAAGGCCTGGCGAATGATGTTGGCACGCGTCAGCGGCAGATAGTCCGGCGCGGTGTCGGTGTTGTGCTGGAGCAGCGCCGGCGTGAATGCCAACGTGCCGTCCTCCGCGCGCAACGGCAGTTCGACCGGATACGAGGTGTAGCCGGACTGGCCATTGACCGGCTGGTCCGGTGCCAGCCCCGTCGCCAGCGGCAGGCGCACGCCCATGTCCAGTTGCAGCTGTGAAACCCCGGACTGCTCGCGGGTGAACACGGTGCGCTCGGTGGCGCCGGTGATCACGCGGTAAGGCGCCTTGTCGACATAGCCGAGCACCTGCGCCGCCGTACCCTCGGCCACATCCTCGCGCGCCATCCATGCGGCGTAGCGCGGACTCACCACAAATAGCCACTGGCCGTCCTGGCTGGTATGCGCAATCACTATCGGCGTGCCGGGGAATTCCGCACTTTCCTGAAAGCGGTCAATATCGGTATCACCCTTGCTGCTAAACACGCGCAGCGCCGTGGGAAAGGCACGCAGATCGGCGCGACGCACCACCATGCCGTAGCGCGTGGCCTGCTGCTTGGGGACGCGATCCAGGGCAAGGTCCGCGCTCAGTGCATCGAGCGTGGCCGCCGGCACTGGCTTGCCATCCACATCAAACAGCGACCCCTTGGGGCGCCTGGAAATCCCGTTGATCCATGCCAACACCTGCGCCTGGTCCAGCGTGGCCGGCAGCGCATGCAGGTCGTGCATGGTGGGATCAATTTTCAGCAGCTTCGCGTTCTGTGCCGCAATGGCATCGGCGCTCAACACGATGGCATCCGGCTGGGACGCCTTGCGTACCCAGAACTCCGGATCAAGCTGCTGCTGTGTCACACCGATCACTCCCGAGGGCGGCACCGGCAGCGTAGCGTTTGCTTCGCGTGCATGCAGCGCGCCGGCTTCCAGCAACAGGACAAAGGCGATCGCGGCGGCAAGTGGATAGCGCATGGTTCGGTTTCCAGACAAGAGCAGGCTCAAGGCAACGCCAGCCGCGACAGCACCGACGCCACCACCAGACCGAAGCCGGTGCCGAGGATATAGCCCAGCAGCGCCAGCAAAATGCCCACTGGCACCAGCGAGCGCGAATACGTCGCGGCCAGCACCGGCGTCGCCGCCACGCCGCCGATATGCGCCAGCGAGGAGATGCCGCACAGATACAGGTCGAAGCGGAACAGCCGCGCGAACATCACCAGCAGCACCGCATGGATAGCGATGATGCAGACGCCGCACATCAGGTACACCGGCGCCGAGGCGATGCCCTCGAAATTGCTTTGCGAAGCAAGCACCGCCACCACGCTGATCAACAGCGTGCTGGAAATCTTGCTCGCCCCCGGGAAACGCGCCAGCGGCGTGTGCGCTGCGATGAGGCCCGCCGCCGTGGCAAGCAGGATTGACCAAGTGGACGCGCTCACCATGCTCGACGTCGGCAGTAGTTCACCCAGCCAGCTGGAACCCGCCGCGATCAGCAAGGCCATGCCTAGCCATAGCAGCACGGTGTCCGGCGTAGTCGGACCGGTGTTTGGCGTTTCGGCGACATCCAGATCGCCACTCGACTTTGCGCGCGTCCATCGATTGAAGGCCGGTGCCATTTTCGCCACCGAGAACAGCACCACCACCCACATCGAGTAGCACAGCGCATCGGTAAGCAGGCTCATCGCCAAGTGTGTGTCCGACATGCCGATCGCCTGCTTCACCGCGATCATGTTGGCGGTGCCGCCTACCCAGCTGCCGCTGAGCGCGGCCAGCGGATGCCAGGCATCGCCGGGCAACCAGCGCCGGAACATTAGATAGGTAGTGATAAAGGCCACGAACAGGCTGATCGAGGTGCAGGCGAATACGCCGAGCACGCGCGGCCCGAGCCGGAAGATCGCGCGCAGATCGCAATTGATCATCAGCAGAAACAACAGCGCCGGCACCAATCGCGTCACCAGGGTGGACTGCGCGCCCTGGATCTCGGCGTTGTTCTGCCACAGCCCGGTGACAGCCAGGGCGGTGACCAGCAGGTAGGTCAGCACGATCGGCGGCAGCACATTGAAGATGCGCCAGCCGAAGCGCCGCTCGATCGCGGGAAACAGCCCAGCGGCCAACAACATCACTGCCAGGTAAGGCCAGACCGTGTGGATCATTGCACCCCCTCAGTGGCTCTGCGCCGGCGCCGATCCGTCCCCACGGAATAGCTAATTCCTGCAAAGCTCAATTGAAGCATAAATTATTGACCGCGGATTGCAAGCGTGCTACACAGCGATTTCGGCGATTTCTTGCGGGGAGTTTTCGCGGTGATCACGGCTCGCTCCAAACGACGCACCATGACAGGGCGACGCCTTCGCGTCACGGCCTTTGCGCTCGCACTGTCGCTGGCGGGCCAGCTCGCCGCGCAGACCGTACCGGCCTCGCTCGACCACACCATCACGCAGATCGATGCCGGCCAGTTCAAGGCCGCCGAAGAGGACATCAGCCGCGCGCTGGAACAACCCGGCCTGTCGCCGCAGACGCGCGATGCCTGGCTGTTCCAGCGCGAGCGTATGCGTCGCATCCTGCTCGACTTCACCCTCGACGCCGACGCCGTCAAGGCGCGCGTGCGCAAACAGATTCCGGACCTCAGCGACGCGGAGTTCGCACGCTGGAATGCGGCCGACCTGTTCGAGCATCAGGTGATCGATGGCAAGACGCTCTACTTCAAGCGCTCGCCCGGCAACCTGTTCCGCCTCAGCCCTGAAGCCGTAAAGCGGCGCAAGGATCAGACGCCGATCACCGACGGCCCGATGGAAACGCTCAATGCGTATCATCGGCAGGTGCGCGAGGCGGCGCTGGCCGAACATCGCAGCAGTGTGCTGCCGCATCGCGTGCGCATGACCCAGACCGTCACGGTCGATGCCGACGCCGTCCCGGCCGGCGAAGCCGTACGCGCATGGATTCCGTATCCTCGCGAGCTACCCGGTCAGCAGGACGACATCCGCTACATCGCCAGTGCACCCGCGAAGCATGACATCGCACCCGCGTCGGCCATGCAGCGCACCGTCTATCTGGAGCAGCCGGCCAAGGCCGGACAGAAGACGGTGTTCTCCGTTACCTACGAGCTCACCCTTTCCGCGCAGTACCACGTGATCGATGCGGACAAAGTGGTCGCGCCGCACATCTCGCCGGAACTGGCGCCCTACCTCGCCGAACGCGCGCCGCACGTAGTGTTCACCGATGCCATGCGTGCGTTCTCGCGCAAAGTCGTGGGCGATGAAAAGAATCCCTATCGCATCACGCAGAAACTGTTCGCCGCGGTGGACCAGATCCCGTGGGCCGGCGCGCGCGAGTACTCCACCATCTCCAATATCAGCGACTACACCCTGCACGCCGGCCATGGCGATTGCGGGCAACAGACGCTGCTGCTGATCACCCTGCTACGCCTCAACGGCATTCCGGCGCGCTGGCAGTCGGGCATGGTCTTCGCGGAAAACGGCTACAGCAATATCCACGACTGGGGCCAGGTCTATCTCGCGCCCTACGGCTGGGTGCCGATCGACGTCACCACCGGCCAGCTGCATCCCACGCAGCCGGCCGATGCGCCGCTGCAATGGTTCTACGTGGGAGGCCTCGACGCATGGCGCATCGCTTTCAACAGCGACTACGGCCAGTCCTTCGTGCCGCCCAAGCAGCACTTCCGCTCCGACAACGTCGACTCGCAACGCGGCGAGGTCGAGTGGAAGGGCGGCAACCTGTACTTCAACCAGTGGGATTACAGCTTCAAATGGGATGTTTTGCCGGCTGCACAGGGGCGCAGCGGCGGGTAGGGATTTCTACAACACACGCATCGACAGCATCGTCGGGGAGACGGGGAGATGGGGGAGATGAGCAGCCGCGTATGGCGCAAGAGTGCGCTTTGTTTGGCTATGGGGTTGGCCCTGGCTTCGCTAGCGCCGATGGCGCAGGCGGCCAATAACGACGGTACGGTGGTCGGCCGCACCCAGGCGGGTGCCGCGGTGACCATCCGCGACCCGGCCACCGGTTTCACACGCACGGTCACCGCCGACGAGAAAGGCAACTACCGCATTCCGTTCCTGCCGGTAGGCAAGTACGTGCTGGAGAGCCGCAAGGACGGCAAGCTCACCACGCAGCCTGCGGATATCACCGTGACCTTGGGCAATGCCACCACGGTGAACCTCGGCGTGAAGGATCTGGAAGGCGTCAGCGTCACTGCCACCAGCGTGATCACCGCGGTGGATGTGAGCTCTACCGAATCGGCTACCAATATCAGCCGCGAGGAACTGCGCCGCCTGCCGGTGGATCAGAACATTGCATCGGTGGCGCTGCTGGCGCCCGGTGTCAACAAGGGTAACGCCTCATTCGGCGGCATCACTTTCGGCGGCTCGTCGATCGCCGAGAACGCGATCTACGTGAACGGCCTCAACGTCACCGACTTCTACAACCGCAACGGCTACTCCGAAGCGCCGTTCGCGTTCTATCAGGAATTCCAGGTCAAGACCGGCGGCTACTCGGTGGAGTTCGGCCGCACGACCGGCGGCGTCATCAACGCCGTCGCGCGCTCCGGCACCAACGAGTTCAAGTACGGCGCGGAGTTCACGCTCGAACCCGGCGCGTGGCATTACCGGCCCAAGAACCGCTACGACGCCGAAGGCAATCGCTATCTTGCCTCCAGCGAAGACCGCGATGGGCTCATGAAGACCAACGTCTACGCCTCCGGCCCCATCGTGAAGGACAAGCTGTTCTTCTTCGCCATGTACGAGGCGCGCGGCAGCACCCCGCGCAACACCAGCGACGACGGCACGACGCTGACCAGCAACGGCGCCAAGACCGGCTTCTGGGGTACCACCATCGACTGGCGCATCAATGACAGCAACCTGCTGTCGCTGATGGCCTTCTCCGACAAAAGCAAGAACACCGGCGACGTCTACAACTACGACTTCGGCTCGCGCACGATCGGCGACAAGACCAACCAGATCTTTTCCGATACCGGTGGCAAGAACTGGGCGCTGACCTATACCAACTACTTCACCGACGATCTATCGATGAAACTGCTCTACGGCAGCAACAAGCGCGAGTCGTTCACCCGTTCGCTCAGCGACATCGAATGCAACCGGGTCGTCGCCGAAACCAAGGTCACCGACGCGGTGCCCGTGCCCGGCAACGCGCCACTGGGCTGCACCACCAACTCCACCGTGGAAAAGCGCAACGACACGCGCAAAGAGGCCCGCGCGGATTTCGAATGGAAGTTGGGCGACCATCTGCTGCGCTTCGGCTACGACCACGAGAAAGACACGTCGATCTACCAGCGCCACTACACCGGCCCCGGCGCCATCTACTACAACGTCTATTTCGCCACGCCGGGCTCCACCATCAACAACACCGGCGGTGTACTGCCGCCCGGCTATACCGCCTATGTGCGCGCCCGCCGCTACGAGATCGCCGGCACCTTCGAGACAACCAACTCGGCCTACTACCTCGAAGACAACTGGCAGATCACCCCCACCCTGCTACTCAACGCCGGCATCCGCAACGACGGCTTCGACAACAAGGCGGCCAACGGCGCCAGCTATATCAAGATGAAGAACATGTGGGCGCCGCGCTTCGGCTTCTCGTGGGACATCAAGGGCGACGGCACCACCAAGCTGTTCGGCAACCTCGGCCGCTACTTCCTACCGGTGGCCAACGTGATCAACATCAAGCAGGCCGGCGGCCTGCTCGATGAGCGCACCTATTACGCGTTCGATGGCTGGCAGATCATGGACCGCAACGGCAACCAGTTCGCCGTGCCCAAGCTCGGCCCACAGCTCGGCGGTGTTGATACCTCGCAGGGCAACGGCAAGGTCGGCGATTTCCGCTCGCAGGTGGCCCGCGACATGGATCAGGTCTACCAGGACGAAGCCATTCTCGGCTTCCAGCAGCTCCTCAGCCCCACTTGGTCATGGGGGGTGAAGGGAACCTATCGCCGCCTGCACAACGCCATCGACGACATGGAAATCAGCGCCACCGGCAAATGCGGCGGCGACGGCTATATCGGCTGGGTGATGGCCAACCCAGGCAAGAAGATCACGGTATGGGGCGACACCAACTGCACCGGCAAGCGGGATGGCTGGGTCACCATCGACACCTCCAAGGAAGGCTGGGCGATGTACGACGCCGACGGCAATTACCTCGGCCAACGCGGCTGGGTGAAACCCAAGCGCACCTATACCGCACTGGAGTTCCAGATCGACCGCGCATGGGACGCCAAGTGGGCGTTCAATGCCTCCTACACGCTGTCGTGGAACCGCGGCAATGCCGAAGGCCCGGTCAACTCCGACACCAACTTCGACGACACTGGCCGCACCGAGAACTTCGATAATCCATGGGTCAACCTGGGCGGCAACGGCTACCTGCCGAACGACCATCGCCATCAGTTGAAGATGCGCGGCACTTACTCGCTGACGCCGCATTGGCAACTGGGCGGTGACCTCACCGTACTGTCCGGCGGCCCCATCACGGGCTTCGGCGTAGGTAACCCTTACGATGCCACCAACTATCACAGCTACTACATCTGCGTGCAGAACTGCTCGTCGGATCGATCGGAAGACCGCGTCTACGAACGCTCACCGCGCGGCAAGTACGGCACCATGCCGTGGACCTACAACCTCGGCGCCAGCATCACCTACCTGATGCCGCTGGGCGACAAGGGTCAACTGCGCGCGAAGTTCGCCGTCTACAACCTGCTCAACCAGCAGCGCACGGTGGCGGTGGATCAGGATCTGCAGACCTCCATCGGCGATGGCACCAACTCCACTTTCCGCCAGCCGCTGCGCTTCCAGGCGCCGCGCTTCATGCAGCTGACGGTATCCGTAGATTTCTGAGTTACCTCCCCACGGCGGCCCGCGTGTTGCGGGCCGCCTTCTTTTAGGCCATGCCCCAGACCCTTCCCTCTTCGCATCCCGACGCGCCAGACGCCAATGCCTTCCTTGACGGCGTGGATCTGCGTCGTCTCGCCGAGCGCCTGCCCACACCCTTTCACGCTTACTCCGCGAATGCGATCCGTCAGCGCATCGCCGGTCTGCAACAGGCTCTGCACAGTCTCGACGCCACCCTCTGCTACGCGGTGAAGGCCAACTCCACCCTGGCCATCCTGCAACTGATGGCCGAGGCCGGTGTCGGCGCCGACATCGTGTCTTCCGGGGAGCTATGGCGCAGCCTGCACGCCGGCATTCCCGCGGAGCGCATCGTGTTTTCCGGCGTCGGCAAGACCGAGCAGGAAATCGCCGAAGCGCTCGCCGCCGGCATCCTGCGCTTCAACGTCGAATCGATCGACGAACTGCACATGCTGCAACGTCTCGCCAGCGCCCTGCACATTAACGCTCGCGCCGCAGTGCGCATCAATCCGGACGTGGATGCACAAACCCACGCGAAAATCTCCACAGGCAAGGCCGAAAACAAATTCGGCGTGAGCATCGCCGAAGCACGGCGCTGGTTCGCCGATGCAGGCCAACTCACCCATGTGCGACTGGATGGGCTGCATGTGCATATCGGCTCGCAGATTCTCAGCGTCGAGCCGTTCCGTCTGGCGCTTTGGCGCGTCGCTGCGTTCTGGCGCGAGCTGGAAGCCAATGGCCACGCCATCGCCAGCATCGATGTCGGCGGTGGCCTGGGCGTGTGCTATCGCGCCGGGCAGGATCATCCGGTGGCGCCGGCCGACTACACCGCAGCGATCCGCGACGCGCTGGCCGACTTCCGCGGTCGCATCCTGCTCGAACCTGGCCGCTACCTGGTGGCCGAGGCGGGTGTGTTGTTGACGCGGGTGATCCGCATCAAACACGGCGAGCGACAAAACTTCCTGGTACTCGACGCCGCCATGAACGACCTGCTGCGCCCCAGCCTCTACGACGCCTGGCACGACATCGTCCCGTTGGTCGATGGCCAGCGAAAGCGTACGCATTACGACGTGGTCGGCCCGGTCTGCGAAACCGGCGATACCTTCGCGCGCGATCGCGAACTGCTCGAGTTGCGACCCGGCGATCTGGTGATGATCCGCGGCACCGGCGCCTATGGCGCCTCCATGGCTTCAACCTACAACTCGCGCCCGCTCGCGGCCGAGGTGCTGCTGGACCAGGGCCGGCATGCCATAGTGCGGCGCAGGCAGCGTTTCGAAGACATGGTCGCCGGCGAGCAGCCGGCCCGGGACTGGGACATCGCATGAAGATCTGGCGCACGAAGGCTTCGCGTATCGGCATCGCATTCGCACCGCTTCTCGCCTGCTGGAGCATCGGCGTCCAGGCACAGCAAGATCCACCGATCACCATCGATACCCATGTGGATATCCCCCTGGCGTATATGCGCGAGGCGCGCTTCGATGCAGGCAAGGACACGCCACTGCGCGTCGACTTGGGCAAGATGGAGCGCGGCGGCCTCAATGCCGTGTTCTTCGTGATCTATGTGGAACAAGGCCCGTTGACGGCCGAGGGCTATGCCAAAGCCGTGGCGCAGGCCAGGCAGAAATACGACGATATCGATCTGCTGGTGAAGCGCTACCCACAGCGTATCCGGCTCGCCACCACGCCCGAACAGGTGCTGGTCAACCGCAAGGCCGGCAAGCTGTCGGCGATGATCGGTATCGAGAACGGCTACTCGCTGGGCCACGATCTGAAGAACCTCGACGTGGCCTTCGCGCGCGGCGCCCGCTATATCGGCCTGACCCACGTCGGCCATAACGATCTGTGCACCAGCTCCATGCCCACCGCCGACCTGGGCGATCCACCGCTCAGCGATGCGGGCCTCAGCCCGTTTGGCCGCAGCGTGGTCGAGCGCGCCAACCAGCTGGGCATGATGATCGATATCTCGCATAGCTCCGATGCTTGTGTGCGCGATGTGCTGCAGGTATCGAAGGCGCCGATCATCGCCTCGCACTCCGCCGCGCATGCGCTGATCAATCACCCGCGCAACCTGCCCGACGATCTGTTGCGCGCCATCGCGGCCAAAGGCGGCGTGGTGCAGGCCGTGGCGTACAAAGGCTTCCTGAAACTCGACCCCGGTCGCGAGCTGGCTGAGAAGGCATTGCAGGCGCAGGTAGCAAAACAGGCCGGCGACAAGAGCTACGACAGCGAGAAGCACGATTTCCTGCCCGCTTATGTGGAAGGCATGCGCCGCATCGATGCAGCCTTCCCGCTGCCCACGCTGAACGACTACGTGGCGCATATCCGCCATATGGTCGATGTCGCTGGCATCGATCACGTCGGCATTGCCTCCGACTTCGACGGCGGCGGCGGTATCGATGGCTGGCAGGACGCCACCGAAACCCGCAACGTCACCGCAGCACTGCGCCGCCATGGTTTTAGCGACAACGACATCGCCAAGCTGTGGGGCGGCAACCTGCTGCGCGTATGGCGTGCGGTGGAACAGGATGCCGATGCGCATCGCTAAGCGGTGGCTGGCCGTCGCGCTGGCCCTGGCGACGGGATTGGCTCACGCGCAGACGCCGAAGGAAACCTTCGACCCGCTGATTGATGCGGTGATGGCACGTTATCGCCTGCCCGGTCTTGCGGTGGGGGTAATCGACCATGGCGAAGTGATCTACAAGCGCACCGCTGGCGAACTCGCGCGCGGCTCCGGCCAGCCGGTGACGCCGGATGCGTTGTTCAAAATCGCCTCCAACAGCAAGGCCATGACCGCGACTCTGCTCGCGCGGCTGGTCCAGCAGGGCAAGCTGCGCTGGGACGATCCGGTAACGCGCTACCTGCCTGCCTTCCGCATGTTCGATCCGTGGGTGACGCAGCACATGCAGGTCGGCGACCTGCTGACGCATCGCAGCGGCCTGCGCGAAGGTGCCGGCGATCTGATGCTATGGCCGGAACCGAACCACTTCACCCGCACCGACATCGTCTCTGCGCTGGCCTGGCTGAAGCCGGCCTACAGCTTTCGCGCCGGTTACGCCTACGACAACTTGCTCTACGTCGTCGCGGGTGAAGTCGCCGCTGTGGCGGGTGGCGCTCCGTACGAAACACTGTTGAAGCGCGAGGTCTTCGAGCCGCTGGGACTCTCGCGCTGCCAGGTAGGTGAATGGCGGCGCGATGCGATGGCGCCGGTCGCGCTCCCGCATGCGAAGCGCGACGACGCGTATATGCCTTCCTTACCAGACGATCCGGTCGTGCATGCCAGCACCATGGAAGCCGCGGGCGGTGTGCAGTGCAGTCTCAACGACATGCTGATCTGGGCCCACCAATGGCTGGCGCCGACGCCACAGCAACTGGCCTGGCTGCCGCAGGCACAGCGCGACAAGCTGTGGACGCCGTACACCCCGATGCCGATCTCCGCGCAACGTCGCGCCTGGGACGGCACGCGCCTGTACGCCTATGGCTACGGCTGGCGCATTGCCGATGTCGACGGCGCACTCACGGTGTCGCACACGGGCACGCTGTCGGGCATGTATTCCGCGCTGTATCTGCTGCCGGATCGCCAGAGCGGTTTCGTGGTGCTGATCAACGGCGACGCCGATGACGCGCGCACCGTGCTGATCGAAGTGCTGCTCAAGCACTTCACCGCGCAGGACAAGGCGCGCAGCGTGGCCAGCTATGCCGATGAGCTCGCTGCCAAGGAACACTCCCGGCGCACCTCGCATGTGCCGGACACGTCCACCCGGCGCCCCGCTTCAGCCACCGAGTTACGCAGCCAGCTGGGCGTGTGGCGCGACCCGTGGTTCGGCGATATCACACTCTGCCCGCGCGACGGCGGCGTGATTTTTGCGGCCGCCAAGTCGCCTCGATTGCGCGGCCCCGTGATGCGCGTGGGTCAGCGCTATCTGGTGCAGTGGGAACACGGCGATGAAGAGGCTTGGCTAGCGCCGCCCACCGGCAAGACCGGCCTGCTGCATTTAAGCAAGATCGATCCCGATGCGGACTTCAGCTACGACTATGAAGACCTCGCCTTCAAGCATGTGCGCGGCTGTGAATAGGCATACGCGCTTCCGCTGGCTCACTGTGGTGGCAATGACCGTCCTTACCAGCGGCTGTGCTACGCAAGCTGACAAGCCACCACTCGCCACAGGCACGCTGGCGGCAGCGGGACTGGTGGATGTCCGCAGCCTGGTGCCGGATATCAGCGAAAACATCAAATACGCCGGCAGCGACAATTTCGTCGGCGCGCCGGTGGACGGCTACGAGTCACCGAAATGCTATCTGCTGCGTCCGGCGGCGGAAGCACTGCAACGAGTCGAGCTGGCCTTGCGCGCGAACCATCAACGCCTGCTGCTGTGGGATTGCTATCGCCCCGCGCGCGCTGTGCGGCATTTCGTGCGCTGGGGCGGCGATCTCGCCGACCAGCGCACCAAGGCCGCGCACTATCCGCACCTGGACAAGCGCATGCTGCTCGGCGACTACATCGCGCCGCGTTCCGGCCATAGCCGCGGCGCCACGCTGGACTTGACGCTGATGCAATGCGATGCCGGCGGCGATCATTGCGAACCGCTCGATATGGGCACGCCGTTCGACTACTTCGACCCGCTTGCCAACACCGACTCGCCCGTCGTCACCGCCGCGCAGCGCGCGAATCGCGACCGCCTGCGCGATGCCATGACGCGCGGCGGCTTCCGCAACTATCCGTTCGAGTGGTGGCATTACACGCTCAACCCCGAGCCATCGCCTGACACCTACTACGACTTGCCCGTGCGCTGAGCACGGCTTCGAGGACACCATGCGTTCCATCATCCGCCTGCTCGCCTCGCTACTCCTCCTCGGCTCCACCGGTGTCCGCGCCGACAACGCCGACACACTGATGCAGCGCTACACCGGAAAAGTGCCAGGTGCCTCGCTGCTGGTGCTCAAGGACGGCAAGCCGGTGCTGCGCAAGGCCTACGGCTACGCCAATCTCGAAAGCGACGAGGCAGCGACGCCGGCCACCAATTACCGGCTGGCCTCGGTCAGCAAGCAATTCACCGCGGCAGCGATCCTTCTGCTGGCGGAAGACGGCAAGCTGAAGCTCGATGATTCGGTGCGCCGCTGGTTGCCATCACTGCCCGCCACCGACCAGGCGATCACCCTTCATCACCTGCTCTCGCACAGCTCCGGCCTGATCGATTACGAAGATCTGATTCCGCCCGGCACGACCGCTCAACTCAACGACAACGATGTGCTGCGCATGCTCTCCGCCGAAAACCGCAGCTACTTTGCGCCCGGCACGAGCTATCGCTATAGCAACAGCGGCTACGTGCTGCTCGGGCTGATCGTGGAGCGCGCCTCCGGCCAGCGCCTGCCGGAGTTCCTGCGTCAGCGCATCTTCGAACCGCTGCATATGGACCACACCCTGCTGCGCGAACCCAGTGGCCCCGAGCCCGCGCACCGCGCCTTCGGCTACAGCGAAACGGACGGCAAGTGGACCCGCACCGACCAGGACCTGACCAGCGCCACGCGCGGCGACGGCGGCGTCTACGCTTCCATTGACGATCTCGCGAGCTGGGACGCGGCGCTATACGACCATCGCCTGCTCAGCGACGCCTCACGCAAACTCGCTTTCGCCGCACAGAACAAGGTCAACGGCGAGGACGACGTCGATGCCTACGGCTACGGCTGGCGAATCCACGGCGACGTGCGCTGGCACTCCGGCGAAAGCATCGGCTTTCGCAACGTGATCGTGCGCTGGCCGAAACACCACGTGACGGTGATCCTGCTCAGCAATCGCAACGATCCCGAGCCGTATCGCACCGCGCTTGCTGTCGCGCAACCATTTCTTGGCCACTGATCTTACGAAGCATGCGCTACGCTCGATGACCTGTCCCCACAGGAGCATCGCCATGCATCGCGCCCTTATCGCCACTGGATTGATCGCCGCGTTGTCGGTCGCTTCCGTGAGCCACGCGGAGAACACAGCCAAAGTGGCCGATCTCGGTGCGCGCCTGGAACGCTATGACTATCCCTATCCCGTGCATGAGTTCGCCGTGCAGAACCAGGGCCAATCCCTGCAGATGGCCTATATGGATCTGCAACCAGCGAAGCCCAACGGCCATGCCGTCGTACTGCTGCATGGCAAAAACTTCTGCGCACCGTATTGGACCGCCACCGCCGAACGTCTGCGCGACCATGGCTACCGCGTGGTGGTGCCGGACCAGATCGGCTTCTGCAAATCCTCCAAGCTGCGCGGCTATCAATACAGCCTGCACCAGCTGGCAGCGAACACCCATGCCCTGCTAGCAAGCCTTGGCCTCGACAAGGCGATCGTGGTTGCGCACTCCATGGGTGGCATGGTCGGTTCGCGCTATGCGCTGATGTTTCCGCAATCAGTCGAAAAACTGGTGCTAGTCGATCCGATCGGCCTGGAAGACTGGAAGGCCAAGGGCGTGCCCTGGCGCAGCGTGGACGACTGGTACCGGAACGAGCTCAAGACCAGCGCCGCCAGCATCAAGGCCTATCAACTGAAGAGCTACTACGACGGCCACTGGAAACCCGACTACGACCGCTGGGTGAACCTGCAGGCCGGGCAATACGAAGGTGAAGGACGCGAGACCTCGGCCTGGGCCGGCGCACTTACCTACGACATGATCTACACCCAACCGGTGATCTACGAGTTCCCCCAGATCAAAGTGCCCACCGTGCTGATCATCGGCCAGCGCGACCGCACCGCGCTCGGCCGGGACATCGCCCCGCCCTCCGTTGCTGCCACGCTCGGCGACTATCCGGTGCTGGGAAAGCAGGCGGCGCAGGCGATTCCCGGCGCCCGCCTGATCCCGCTCGACGGTTTGGGTCACTCACCGATGCTTGAAGCGCCGGACCGGTTCTACCGGGCACTCGACGACGCCTTGGGCGACTGATCGAAACCATGACGAAATGCATCATCCAGCGATGGAAAAGCCACCTCGCGCGGACGTACCATGGCTCACGAGGGGCGACGCCCTCGACGAATGCTTCGCCACGGTGGGTCCGGCGAACCCAGACGAGCAGCATGTCTATCCACAGCACCGACTTCGACGGCTTGGAGAGAACATCATGCGCTACACGTTATTCGAGAAACACAGAGACGAGGTCATCCTTGTCGCCCGCATTCTCTTGATGATCCTGTTCGTGAAGTTCGGCTGGTCCAAGGTCATCGGCTTCTCGGGCACCGTGACCTATATGGCCTCGGCCGGCCTGCCGGCGCCGACGCTATCGACGATCATCGCCATCGTGATGGAATTCGCGGTGGGCATCGCGCTGGCACTCGGCTACTTCACGCGGCCGCTAGCGCTGATCCTCGCGGTGTATACCTTCGCCACGGCACTCATCGGCCATCCGTACTGGAACATGTCGGGAGACATGCAGTACATGGCGATGATCAACTTCTACAAGAACATCAGCATCGTGGGCGGACTCTTGCTGCTGTGCGCAATCGGCCCGGGAAAGTATTCCCTCGACAAACGCTGACGCGGCACGTCTTCACGCTGGGAGCGGCGACACCGGACACGATGCCGCCGCACCTCCGGCATCAGGATGCCGCTGGACGCACCGCCGTGCAGCTCGCGCCCTGGCATTCGATATGAATGGGCTCTGCGCCAGGGCACTCCGACTCAAGCAACGCCCTTTCGCCTTCCGCCATCAGCACGCGCAGGCTGCGCTCGCAACGCTGTGCGGCCGCCACGTTCTGCGCGGCATTGAACATGCCCGGGCTGATACGGCGATCCAGGCTCGCCAGACCACCTGACGGAGGCTGCGCGCCGACCGGCGCCTGACCCTGGACGTCCGTCGCGCCCATCCCGCTACCGCCAGCCGCAGGTGTTACAACCATCGCATCGGCAGACTTCGAGTACGAAGTCAGGCTCAGGTGGTCGGGATAGTGATGCGCAGCGCCGTTAGAGAAGTCGACGATGATGCCGATCAAGCCGCCGAACAGAATGTTGCCCCACACCATCGGCCGCACATTCGCATGAAACGTCTGCTGCGCGACCTGTGCACCATCCTTGTTGCAACTGATATCCAGCGGCCCACTGGACCGATGCACCGTCGCCGTAGCAGGCGTCGTCACCCGCACCGTGCCGCGATCATTGGTCAACGTGCAATTGGCGCCGACACTGCTCTGATCCGCGGCATTGGTATCCACCGCAACATGCTGATACCGCCCACCCACAATCGTTGCGCACGCCGAAAGACCCAACACACAAACCACCGTGCATCCGTTCTTCAACAGACGATTCATGTCTTTCCCCTGACGATGTCCACCCGCACGTTCACCGGGCCGCCCCCACGGCGTCCGTACGGCGGGGATCAACTGGAGGTCGTGTAGACATCGTGGCCCGCTTGCACGGGCAGCACGCCAAACCGGCATGCACTCACGCTATGGCGCATCCACCCCCCAATGCATGCGCCGGGGCATTCTTGCAGGAATTGAGGTGCAAGTTCTTGTGGAAAGGCTTGCCAATAGCTCCATTGAACCGAGCACCCACCCCTCACCCCAACCCTCTCCCCGGAGGGGAGAGGGAGATGTTGCGCTTCGATGAGAAATAGACGATCAGGCCTGAAGACAACCATCCCGACGCCTGACACTGGAAATGGCGTAGCTACAAAGCACTCCGCCTGCTCTCAGGCCATTTCTCTTTGGTTACTTTCTCTTTGGGCCAGCAAAGAGAAAGTAACCCGGACCGCGGCAGCGGTTCGGAAGCCCGCGGCAGGCGAGCCAGAGCACGCAGACGCTAAAACCAGGCGACAACGCCACTGGATCCCTGCCTGCGCAGGGATGACGAAGTAGGAGGAAATAGCTCAGGGCCTGAACCCTCACCCCAGCCCTCTCCCGCAGGGAGAAGGAGAAAAGCTAGGGCGTCGGCGCCAACACCGCCGAAGGCATCGCCAACACATTCGACGTATAACTCTCCACCACCAAACTGATCGCCCGATTATCCTGCCCCACCAACACCGCCCGGTGCTGCAACACATGCGCCGGAATCACCAGCGGCCCATGCGTGCCCGGCGGTAACGCCACCCCGTCATCCCACCCTTGTGGCAACGGCGACCACAACAATTCGGCGGAAAGCGTCTGGCGACGAAAGTGCAGCGATTGCACCACCTTGCCGAACGGCACATCAGTGCTGTCCAGCTCGTGGTTCATCTCCGCACTAAGCCGCGCAGGCACGTACCAGTTGTCAGCTTCGGACAGCACCAGATTGCCGCACACCAACTGCACCTGCCGATAGCTCACAGCCTCGTCGGCACCGATACCAAGCTGCTCACGCGCACCATCCGGCAGAGGTTTGTCGACACCCTTCACGCGACGCGCCACCACCTTGGCATCCCGCGCCAGATGATGCGCACCGCACCAGCGCTCCAAGGTCAGCGTTGCACTCGGATGACTCAACAGGTCGGCATTGAGCGATTGCAGCATCGCCATCGCCTTCATGCGGCTGAGCGGATCGTCCGTCCAGTGCATGTCAGCAGGTTCGCGCGCGGTCGCAGTGAGGGAACAAAGCAACGGCAGCGCGACGATGCCGTACCGCATGATGGAAAGGCTCACGATGGCATCCCTGTAGTCGGGCCGGACCTTCCGGTCACAGCCCCTTCGCTGCTTGTGCTACCGCGCGGAACAGTGCGCGTCCCTTATTCATGGTCTCCTCCCACTCGGCCGAGGGATCGGAGTCGTAGACGATGCCGGCGCCGGCCTGCACATGCAGACGGCCATCCTGAATTACCGCGGTGCGGATGGCGATGGCGGTATCCGCATCGCCCCACCAGCCGATCCAGCCGATCGCACCGGCATAGATGTTGCGCTTGTAAGGCTCCAGCTCCTGGATGATTTCCAGCGCGCGGATCTTCGGCGCACCGCTGAGCGTGCCGGCGGGGAACGTCGCCTTGAGCACATCCATATAGCCGAGGCCGGGACGCGCCTTGCCCTGCACCTGCGACACGATGTGCATCACGTGCGAGTAGCGTTCGATCGCGAAGGACTCGCTCACTTCCACGCTGCCGGTTTCGCTGATGCGGCCGATGTCGTTACGGCCCAGGTCGATCAGCATCACGTGCTCGGCGCGCTCCTTCGGATCGGCCAGCAGTTCGGCTTCCAGCGCCTGGTCTTCCTCTTCGGTGGCGCCGCGCTTGCGCGTGCCGGCGAGTGGGCGCACCACCACCTTGCCGTCCTTGAGACGCGCGAGGATTTCCGGCGAGGAACCGACGATCTGCGTTGCGCCGAGATCGACGAAGTACATGTAAGGCGATGGATTGAGTGCGCGCAACGCGCGATATACATCCACCGGTCGCGCATGGAAACCGATACTCAGGCGCTGCGACGGCACGACCTGGAAAATATCGCCGGCGCGGATGTATTCCTTCGCGCGCTCCACCATCGCCTCGAATTCTTCCTTGGTGAAGGAAGATTTGAAGTCGCCCTCGTCCAGCGCGATGGATTGCGTGAGCTGCGGATACGAGGCACCACCCTGGCGCAGTCGATACACCAGCGCATCCAGCCGCCGCTGCGCTTCGGCATAGGCATGCGGCTGCGACGGATCGGCGTGCACGATCAGGTACAGGCGGCCCTTGAGGTTGTCGAACACCGCCACTTCTTCGGCCAGCATCAGCAACACATCGGGCGTGCCCAGCTCGTCGGCGCGATCCCATTGGGCCAGGCGCGGCTCGATGTAGCCGATGGTCTCGAAACCGAAATAGCCGACCAGGCCACCGCTGAAGGCGGGCAGCTGCGGCAGGCGCGGCACGTCGTACTGCTGGCGCAGCTTTTCGATCTCGCCCAGCGGATCGTCCAGGTGACGGCGCTCGGTGACTTCGCCCGAGTCTTCCACTTCAAGCTCGTGTCCACGCAGGCGATACACGCGCTTCGCGGGCAGGCCGATGATCGAATAGCGTCCCCAGGTGGCGCCGCCTTCGACCGACTCGAACAGGAAGGTGTACGGGCCATCGGCCAGTTTCAGATACACCGACAATGGCGTGTCGAGGTCGGAAAACACCTCGCGCACCAGCGGGATGCGCGTGTGCCCCTGGGCGGCCAGCGCGTCGAATTCGTCTCGGGAGATCACGTAGTGGAGATCCAGAAAGCCAATCGGGGGAAGCTTGAGAGAGGCATTTTAGGCATACCCCGGCTGCGAACCGAAATCCGCTTGTGTGTCCCCGGTGCCACACCTACCCTTGTGGTATCGGCGCAGGAACCGGCGCCTGGGGGAATTGCATGACCGTTTACTGCCTCGTGCTCACCGGCCGCCTGCTGGATGGCCAGGATTCCGCCAGCGTGCAGGCACGCATGGCGGCGGCTTTCGGCATGGAAGGCACCGACTTCCGCCAGCGCGTGTTCGAGCGCGCGCCGCTGCTGATCCGGCGCGGACTGGACGAAGCCGCCGCGCAAGCCCAGGCCACCCAGTTGGAACAGATGGGGGTGGAAGCCCACGTCATTCCCGACGACGCACCGCTGATCTGGCTGCTGCGCGAAGGCCAGCTGCGCGGTCCCTTGCCCGAGTCCGCACTGTCCCGCTATGCCCACACCGGCGACCAGTGGTGCCACGACGGTGGACAGCAATGGTTTCCGTGGGAAGCCGCGTCCACCACGCACGAAGCCCCGCTCCCCCCACCCCTGCCGACCGCCACCGCGGCAACGCCACCGCCGATGCCCAAGACCTCGCGCGCCGCTGTTTCGCGCTGGGCCATCGCTGCGGTCGTCCTCTCCGTACTCGCCCTGCTCTGGCACGCCCTCGCACCCATCGCGCTGCTGCTGGGCCTCGGCATCCTGCTATGGCTGCTGCGGCATCCCACCGTGGGTGGCCGCAGCTGGGCCATCACCAGCCTGTTGATCGGCGCCGTCGCCCTGACGCTGTGGCTGCATCAGCCGACGCCAACCGCACCCACCCAACTGGCGCAACAGCCCTATGTCCCGCGCCCGCTACAGCCGCTACACACTGAGCAACCCGAAGACGCCACCGCCGTCCGCGCCGACACCACGGCATGCCCCGCCACGACACCCACACCGCGCAACGACGAAGACCGCTTCCTGCTCACCGGCGGCCAGCGCCTGCTCACCGGCCGCGCCCAACGCAAAGGCGACACCTACGTCGCCGAAGCCGCCTCCGGCTACGACAGCACCTGCCACCCCGACAACCTGCAGCTCTACATCTTCCGCCGCGGCGTCTTCATCGGCACCGCCCTGGAAAACACCGTCGCCCAAGCCAGCACCCACCTCAACGACTTCGAACTCAGTGACGAACAACACCTGCGAGTGTCTCTCGCCGCCTGCCATGAAAAAGGCGGCGACTGCGGAACGCCGAGCATCAAGCAGATTGAAGTGCTGCACGAAGCGGGTGGCTGGATCATCAAGCGGGCAGCGCTGCCGACGCCGTAAGACTTAAAAGCGCTTCCGTAGCAACACCCTCCCGAGCACCCACACCCCTCCCCAGCCCTCCCCTGCTAGCAGGGGAGGGAGCAAAGCTTTGTTCCGCGATGCTCTTAGGTCCCTGTGAACGGTAAAGGTGGGACGGTGACGCCTGGAAGAAAACCATCCCGGCGCCTGACACTGGAAGATGAGTAGCTACAGAGCGCACCGCCTGCTCTTCAGGCCATTTCTCTTTGGTTACTTTCTCTTTACTCCGGGCATCCCTGCCCTCCGCCCTTCGGGCCAGCTGTGCTGTTCGCACCCGCTCCTGCGGGTGCGTGGGCCAGCAAAGAGAAAGTGACCCGAGCCGCGGCAGCGGTTCGGATGCCCGCGGCAGGCGAGCCAGAGCACGCAGACGCTAAGACCAGGCGACAACGCCACTGGATCCCTGCCTACGCAGGGATGACGAGCAAAACCTACAAGCGCTGCCGCGGCATCCCCTGCAACCGCAACACAAACGCCACCCCACTCCCATCCTCAAGATTCCGCGCCAACGCCACCCCATGGTGGCGCTCCGCCACCAACCTCACCACATAAAGCCCCAAGCCCAGATGCGGCGCATCCCCCGGCGTAGCCTTATCGCGCAAACTCACCAGCGAATCGAACAACCGCCCATGCATCGCCGCCGGCAACGGCGCCCCCTGATTCGCCAGCTCGATCTCCGCACCATCGCCCGACGCACGCAAGCTCAAGCGCAGCCACCCCGTTTCCGGCGTAAACGACAGCGCGTTGTCGAACAACTTGTCCAGCGCCTGTGCAATCAACTCCGGCGCGCAATGCAGACGCAGCGGCCCATCCGGCAACACACAATCCAGCCGCCGCGCACCAGCCAGCGGCCTATACGCTTCGGCGCAACCGCGCACCACCTCGACCAGATCCACATCCTCCGGCTCGGCCGCGGCGATCGCGCGCTCCATCCGCGTGGCCTCACTCATCGCGCGCACAAGCGTGCCAAGGCGCGCCACGCCATCACGCGCACGCGCCAGATAGGGCACGGCATCCGCGGGCAACGCGGCATGCTCAAGGTTGTCCAGCGACGACTTCACGATCGCCAGCGGCGTATTCAACTCGTGCGATAGCTTGGACGCCAGCGTGCGCAGGTAATCGGTATAGCCGCCGACCACTTCCAGCAAGCGCTCGAAGCTGCGCGCGAGATCGCCGATCTCGTCCTCGGCGTCGGTCATCGGGAACTTGCCGAGCATCTGGCCGTCCAGACGGCCATCGTTGGCCTGTGCCCGTTCGGCCGCATCGCGCAGACGAGCCAGACGAATGCTCAGGCGGGTGGCGAAGGCCAGCAGGATCGCGCCGGCCACTAGCAACACGCCGAAGCTGATGGCGAGCAGACCCAGCAGGGCGCGATTGGCCAGCAGCGGCACGGCACGACTGGCCTGTTCCAGCAGCAGCACGCCTTGCGCATCGTTCGCCGGCCCGATCGGCACCGCCGCGGCGAGCACCACGCTGCCGCGCGCTTCGCCACGGCGCCACAAGGTGGCCGGGCTGCCGTTGCGTGCGGTTTTCACTTCCGGCACATCCAGGCGTGGCGCTTCATCGGTCCACGGCTCCGCGCTCTCGAGGCGATTGGCGAGCAGCAGGCGATAGACCATCGATGCAAACCAGCCCGGCTGCTCGGCGACCGTAGCCGCGGTAGCGCCGAGGCGGCCGCTGCGCGCCAACAGCCAGCCTTGCGGCGCCAGCACACGCGCGCGGACATTATCGGGTGCCAGCTGAGCGAGCTCCTTCGACAGCACGCCGGAGTAACTCAGTAATGGACGGATTTCCACCGACTGCGGATCGTCGCCGGCATTGGTCGACGCGTCATGTACACCCACGCCCAGGCCATCCAGGGCGAGGCTTCGCGGCAGCCGCAGTTCGATTCGATAACCGCTGCCGTCCTCTTGCCATTGCGCCACGATCAGGTCGGGCAGTTTCTGCGCGGGCGGATCGAGCGGGCGCGCAGTGACCGGTCCCGGCGCCATGCTGGCCAGCAGATAGCGGCGCTGCTGCCCACCCTTGTCGAGCCCGAGGATCAGATGATCGGCGGCCAGTGCATTGGCGTCGCCGGCGTCGGCGCGCGTGCGATGGGTGCTGCGCACGTCGACGTAGAGATAGAGCCAATCCTTGTCTTCGGCGAGCAGCAGTTTGCCGCGCCCGCCCAGCGGCTGGCTCCACGGTGTCAACGGCGCCCAGTCATCGCCATAGCCGTCCACGGTGATGGGATTGGCTGCCTCCTGCACATACCAGCCTGTATCGCCTTGCGGCAGCGGTGCATGCGTCACCACCAGACTGCGCGCCACCGCGCGCGCCGAAGCGACCAGCGCCTGCTCCTGCCCTTCGCGCAGCAGCATTTCCATCTGGCGCACGTAGAGCCACCCGGCGATCGGCAGCGCCAGCGTGCAAAGCGCGACGAGCAGGAGTTTGCGGCGGAGAGTCATGGCGCCACTGTATCGCCGGCCGCCGGTACCAAGCGACTAATCAATGTTTGGCCGCATGTGCCGGAGCGTTCCCAGTCGTGTAGGTAGATTGCTCAACCACGCGCTTGAAGCGCTCAAGCACTTCATCGCGCGATGCATCATTGGCCGCCACCGTCATCGACCAGCTGAAGCGAATGCCGCTGGCTTTGCCCGGATCGCAGAACACCACCACGTCATCGACGTGATCCGTGCCCTGATACAAGCCGCCCTGGCAAGTCATCTTCGGGTTGCTGACCGCAAACGCCGCCACTTTGCCGGCGGGATCGCGTTGCAGATAGTGCTTCTTGTCGTCCTGCCACTCCGCCGCCAGCGTCGGCAGCTTTGATGGCCATACATTGAGCACCATCACCCGGTCCGGCTCGCCGCTCCATTCGCCGCGGTAGAGCACGAGATTGACGCCGATCGCCTTGGCGTACTGGCAACAATCCTGCGTCCAGCCCTGGGGCACCAGCGTGGCGATCGCCCAGCCTGGTGCCGCGCCATCCGGTTTGCCATTAGCAGTCGCGGTTTGCTCGCCCGAGACTGCTGCTGCGGCATGCGCTGTCGATACCAGCATGAACAGAAAACCCAACAACAAAGCTCGCATCACGGCCGCCAGCGGTAGCCGACGCCATGCACGGTTTCGATCGCATCGAACTCCGGCGCGATGGCGATGAATTTCTTGCGGATGCGCTTGATGTGCGAAGTGATGGTGGCGTCGTCGACCACCAGCTCGGCTTCGCGCATCAGCTGGTCGCGGTTCTTCACGTGGCCGGGGAAACGCACCAGGGTATGCACCATCCAGAACTCGGTGACAGTGAGCGGGATTTCCTCGTCGTTCCAGGTAATGCGCATGCGCTCGGATTCGAGCTTGAGCTGACCGTGCGCGATCACCGTTTCGCTGGAGGCCGGCGCCTTCAGCGATTCGATGCGGCGGAACAGCGCGGCGATGCGCGCGGCCAGCTGATGCAGGCTGGTGTCCTTGCTCAGGTAGTCATCCGCGCCCAGGCGCAGGCCGGAGATCACGTCGAAATCCGAATCGCGCGCGGTGAGGAAGATGATCGGCAGCGTGGCCGACTTCGCCCGCAGCTCGCGGCACAGGTCGAAACCGCCCTCGGGCTCATCGCCCAGGCCAATGTCGATGATCACCAGCTCCGGCAGGCGCATGGCGAAGGCGTTGGAGGCCTCCTGGCGCGAGCCATAGCCGCGCGTGTCGTAGCCGAAGCGGTTCAGCGCCTCGACGTAATTGGCGCGGATCAACGGTTCGTCTTCGACGATGGCAATACTGCGGCCCATGGCGGTTCCCTGTAGTCAGTGCTGCGCAGGGTGCTATGTGGCCCCATTGTGCGCAAGCCAGCGATCGCTTTTGCCCGCGTTTTGCCAGATGCCATCGCGCGATCGCCCGCACCCTGCCGTGCGGCGCGCCCCAGCCGGGCGCCCCATAGGCTCCAGCCCCACTGGACCCCAACGCCCATGACTACGCCCGAATCGACCGACCGCGACCCCAATGCCGAGCTGCGCAGCTTCGAACCCCTTCGCGTGGTGCTGGCCGTAGGCGCACTGCTGCTTGGCCTGGTCATGAGCATCCATTGATGGCTTTGGGTCCGACCTGATCCGACTCCTGTGAGCTGCCGTGGAAGGCATGGTGGCGGCCGGTGTGCAAGGAAGCGCGCCGGTCGCCAGGGGCAAGGAAACGCCCCACCGACAACCATTTTTTTGCGATGCCCCTCTGGACGATGCTTTCTTGCCCCGCTCCCCCGCGGGGCTTTTTTTGTTCAGCAAAAAATAGCGGGCGAGCGGGAACCAATCCGACACAAGCCTGTCTGAACTTGCGGCAGGCACCCGTTCCATTGCCGTGGAGCACGCAGGAGCGCCGGGTGCCGGCCAGCGTGGTCTCCTCTGAACGTCGTTCCGACGTCCTTTATCCCGGCGCCTCCCCTGCGCCGGGATTTTTATTTCTGCTTCAGCCGATGGCTTTGTGCATGGCTTCGATCACCGTGCGGTAGTCCGGTGCGTTGAAGATGGCCGAGCCAGCCACGAAGGTGTCGGCACCGGCTGCGGCGATCTCGCCGATATTCTCGGCAGTGACGCCGCCGTCCACTTCCAGGCGGATGGCGCGGCCGCTTTCGTCGATGCGGCGGCGCACCTCGCGCAGCTTGTCCAGCGCGCCGGGGATGAACTTCTGGCCGCCGAAGCCGGGGTTCACCGACATGATCAGCACCAGGTCCAGCTTGTCGAGCACGTGGTCCAGCCAGTTCAGCGGCGTGGCCGGGTTGAACACCAGGCCGGCCTGGCAGCCAGACTCCTTGATCAGACCGATGGTGCGATCGACATGCTCGCTGGCTTCCGGGTGGAAGCTGATCAGGCTGGCGCCGGCCTTGGCGAAGTCCGGCACGATGCGATCCACCGGCTTCACCATCAGATGCACGTCGATCGGCACGGTGATGCCGTAGCCGCGCAGTGCCTTGAGCACCATCGGACCGATGGTGAGATTGGGCACGTAATGGTTGTCCATCACGTCGAAGTGCACCCAGTCCGCACCGGCCGCCAGCGCCTTGGCCGTGTCTTCGCCGAGACGGGCGAAATCGGCGGAAAGAATCGAAGGTGCGATGACGGGGCTTTGCTTGCTCATGGTGTAAGTCCTGTAGGAGCGCACCCTGTGCGCGATCCAAGGTTGTGACATTGCCGCGTAAGAGCATCGCCCACAGGCTGGGCTCCTACATGTCGAGATTATTTGAACAGGCTTATTTAAACCCGCGTTCCGACTTGACCCGCTCGTACGCCGCGTTGATCTCGCTGGCGCGGGCTTCAGCGCGCTTGCGCATATCTTCGGGCAAATCGCCGAGGCGGTCAGGGTGGTGCTCGGAAATCAGCTTGCGATAGGCACGCTTGACCGCACGGTCGTCGACGCTGCGCGAGATACCCAGCACAGTGTAGGGATCGGGGCCGCTGGTGTTGCGCTGGGGCGGCACATAGCCACCGCCATGCGCGTTGCCGCGATAGCCGCCACCGGTGGCGGCGTTCCAGGCGTAGCCCTTCATCGCCATCAGCGCCATCAGCTCCATGTCGCTGACGCGCAGGGCGAAAGCGAGCTGGCGCAGGATGGCCATTTTTTCCGGCGGCGGGTTGCCTTCGGCCAGCACCGTTTCGATCACCACATCAAGCACCGGGAAGGCGTGGTCGCGGCGCATGCCCACCCACTGGCGCAGGCCGTCGATGGCCGGCGTCACGTCGAACTCGGGCTGCTTGCCAGCGTTGAAGCTGCCGATGGCCTGCTTGCGCTGCTCGGTATCCAGGCCCATGCGCGACATCACGCGCTCGGCGATGGCGATCTCCGCTTCCGACACGCGGCCATCCGATTTCGCCACCGCGCCCAGCAAGGCAAACAGCGGGCTGATATAGCCGCCGGCCTCGGGCGTCGCGCGGCGGCGCTGGCCCTGTTTGAGGCTATCGATGATGAAACCGGCGATGCCGCCCACGATGGCGCCGGGCAGGCCGTGGCCGAAGATCAAGCCGAGAAAGGCCAGCAGCAGGGTCCAGGACACGTTCATGGCTTGGCCTGCGGCTGCGATGGCGATTGGATGCTGTACCAGCGGGCCAGTTCTTCCAGATCGGTATCGCTGACCGGGCCGATCGCGGCGCGCATCAGCGGCACGTTGCGGCGGCCATCGCGATACTGCTTGAGGGCCTCGCGCAGGTAGTCGAATTTCTGGCCGGCCAGATGGGGAGCACCGGGAATCTGGGCGATGCCGGTTTCACCGTGGCAGGCCGCGCACAGGCCGAGGCGGGCAGGCTTGGCGACCGGCGCGGCAAGAGAGGGCAGGCTGGCGGCCAGGCTCAGTGCCGCGGTCAGTACGATTCGCATCGGCCACACATGGGGTTAAAGGTTGGCGATTCTAGCAGCCCCTACCGCGCGGAGTCGGCCTGCGGCAGCAGCGCATGTCGGATTTGCCTTCCCCCTTTGTGCGGCGGCCGACTTCAGTCTTTGTGGGCCGTCGGGCAGCTGCCTGCCAGTACAATGTCGCGATTCCCCTGCCCCATCGGATCGCCCAGGAGCCCGCCGTGCCCACCACCTTGCTGCAATCGAACCTGCCCGGCCTGGAGCTGATCCATCGCGGCAAAGTGCGCGACGTCTATGCGCTGGCCGGCAACCGTTTGCTGATCGTGGCCACCGACCGCCTGTCAGCCTTCGACGTGGTGCTGCCCGACCCGATTCCGGGCAAGGGCGAGATGCTCACGCAGATCTCCAACTTCTGGTTCGGCAAGACCGAACACCTGGTGCCGAACCATCTGCTGCACACGCCGCTGAGCGAAGTGCTGCCGGAAGGCACCGATCTGAAGTTGTATGAGAAGCGCGCCGTGGTCACCCGCCGCCTGAAGCCGGTACCGGTGGAGGCGATCGCGCGCGGCTATCTGATCGGCTCGGGCTGGAAGGACTACAAGGCCACCGGCTCGCTGTGCGGCATCACGCTGCCGGCCGGCCTGCAGCAGGCGCAGCAGCTGCCGGAGCCGATCTTCACCCCGTCGACCAAGGCCGCCGTGGGCGACCACGACGAGAACGTGAGCTTCGACGCGGTAGTTGCCGCCGTCGGCCCCGAGCTCGCCGAGCAGGTGCGCACCGCGACGCTCGCCATCTACAAGTGGGCCGCCGCGTATGCGGCGGAGCGCGGCATCATTCTCGCCGATACCAAGCTGGAATTCGGCACCGACGAACACGGCAAGCTGTACGTGATGGACGAAATGCTGACGCCGGATTCCAGTCGCTACTGGCCGGCCGATCAGTACCGCGTGGGCATCAGCCCGCCGAGCTACGACAAGCAGTTCGTGCGCGACTATCTGGAAACGCTGGACTGGAACAAGACGGCGCCGGGTCCGCGCGTGCCCGCCGAGGTCATCGCCGGCACCTCCGCCAAGTACGCCGAGGCACTGCAGCGCCTTGCCGGCATCGTGCTGGATTGAGTCGATGAATGCCTGGCTTTTTCTTAGCCTCGCCATCGTGGCCGAGGTCATCGCCACCAGTGCGCTGAAATCCTCCGATAGCTTCAGCAAGCTGCTGCCAAGTATCGCCGTGGTGGTCGGTTATGGCGTGGCGTTCTATTGCCTCAGCCTCACCTTGCGCCAGATCCCGATCGGCATCGCCTACGCGGTGTGGTCGGGTGCCGGTACTGCCCTGATCGCATTGATTGGCGTGGTGGCCTACCGGCAGAAACTGGATCCGGCCGCCATGCTCGGCATCGGCCTGATCGTGGCGGGCGTGCTGGTGCTCAACCTGTTCTCCAAGAGCAGCGCGCACTGATGGACATCACACCTGGCCCACGCAGCATGCGCGACTGGCTCGACAGCTACAGCCGCGATCATCAGCACCCCACCAACCGGCTGCTGCACTGGATCTGCGTGCCACTGATCGTGTGGTGCGCCGTAGCCATGCTGTGGACCGTGCCGGTACCGTCGATGCTCGGCCGCCCGGGATTCTGGTCGGTGGGCGTGCAGGTGCTGGCGTTCGCGTGGTACTGGAAGCATTCGCGCAGGCTTGCGGGCGCGCTGCTGATCGTTTTCGTCCTGCTCGATCTGCTTACCGAACTGCTCTATCGCCAGCTTGGTCCGATGACCTTGCTGTGGAGCGCGCTCGGCGTATTCGCCGTGGCCTGGGTCGGCCAGTTCATCGGCCACGCCATCGAAGGGCGACGCCCCAGCTTTCTCACCGACCTCGCCTATCTGTTGATCGGCCCGGCCTGGCTGATGGACAAACTATTGCGTCGGCTCGGCCTGGGAGATGCCGCATGAACACGCTACTGGTACTGCTCAGCAGCTTGTTGTGGTGGGTGCTTTACAGCAGCATCGGCGCGCTGTTCATCGCCATCATCGCGTGGGCGGTGCTGCGCTGGATCGAGCGTTATCCGGTGGTGTTCAACCGCACCTACCTCGCCTGCCTGCTGTGGATGATGATCGACGTGGTGGTTATCGCCGTCGTGTTCGTGCGTAGCGGTGCGCAGTTCGATGCTGCCGTGCTGAAGACCGTCTGGTGGCGCGTTTTCATGGTCGCCAACATGCTGCTCGGCGCCGCCTTGCTGTGGCGCCTAGTGCCGCGTATCGACGCGCGCCGCATCAAGCCCACCAGCGCCTGCCTCGCGGTGGCGGTAATCATGCTTGTGGTATTTGGTGCGGTCAGCAGCCTGCTGGGCTAAGTCGGCGCGACAGCCGCAAGCTATATCTCCGGTTCGCCATCTCGCACGGGCTGGCTATGCCGCAGATAAAAATCCGGATGAAAGCTGCCGAATCGGCAGATGTCGAAACCGCGCTGGATCAATACGCGGCCATCCGCGAAAGCAATACGGAAATCATGCAGACAGTCCGTGCCTTTGCGTATGCCGAGCATGGTCGCCGCCCCACCACCCGCCAGCGGCTGCTCGCCGATGGGCAGCCGCACCCATTGCTGACTCTTGGTGGGTGCGGCTTCGAATGAAACGACGCTACTTTTCGCATCGTTGACCAGATACACGTAACACACGCGATCGACCGATGCAGTGGCCGGAAGGCTGACGAATAGCGCTGCAAGTAACCACGCGCGCATAAAGAACCCCCACCCGCAGGAATGGAATGCAGCCCCCCCATCACGACATGCATCGTCGTGATGCGTCGCGGCGTACTCAGGGTTTAAGCGGCGGCGATGAAAACCGTGAGCGGCTCAGCTCTCGCGTCGCGAGATGGCGAAGAAAGCCAGATTGCCCAACCCCGCAACACTCGCCAGTACGGCCACCACGCCGGGATTGATCTCTTGCCAGCCGAACCATTGGATCAAGCCGAACCCGATGCCCAGCGCCACCAGCACCAGCCCCCAGCGCAGCGATGCGTGCCGGCGCTGGATCTGTTCGGCCTGCAGGATCGACCGCACCAACTCTTCGGAACCATTGTTCTTGAAGAGCTGATGGCGCAGGCGCGCCTCAACCAATACCTTGATCGTATAGGTGACGCAGATGAACAGCGCGAGCGGAACCAGGATCTGTTGCATGTCGATCTCCACGGAACTTGGACAGTCGGGGCTATAGATACGGCCCCGGCCTCGACGGTTGCATCCACAGGGCTTGCAACCGTTCCCGCCTTGCGCGTATCCCGTACCCCATGGATGACAAAGCTACATGAACCAGGACCGGGACCTGGTCGAAGCCGTGCTGGCCAACCGGCCAGGCGCGTTCGAGCGCCTGGTGCGCGAATACCAGGGCTTGTGCTGGCACATCATCTACCGGATGGTCCGCCACCCGGAGGACGCGCGCGAGCTTTGCCAGGACACTTTCCTGCGGGTGCATCAGTGTCTCCATCAATACCGCTACGAGAGCGCGCTGAAGTCCTGGATCGGCCAGGTGGCGTATTCGATCGCGCTGCGGCACCTCGAACGGCGGCGCATCCCGCTGGTTGAAGCTACCGAGGGAGAGGAAGATGGAGATCTGCTGGAAAACCATGGCGACGGCTTCGATCTGGAGGCGGCCTGCGCGGACCAGGAAGTGGCACGTCACCTCCACGCAGCCATCGAAACCCTGCCCCCATTGCAACGCACGCTGCTGACGCTGTATCACCTGGAAGAGATGACCATCCCCGAGATAGCGAAGATCACCGGCCTGGCTGAGGGCACGATCAAAAGCTATCTGTTTCGAAGCCGGCTGCGCTTGCGCAGTGTGCTCGAACCCCGGATAGGAACCACCGTATGAATACCCATACACCCCCACCCGGCAACGACGCCGCCGAGCGCGAATGGCAGGCACAGGAACGGGCCGTCGAACGAGAACGGGCCGGCCTGGACCCTGCCGGCGACGATGCCAGGGTATTGCGCTATCGCGTCCTTGCGCGGGCACTCAAGCAACCGCCGGAACAGGCGCTGCCAGCCGATTTCGCGCAGCGCATCGCTCGCCAGGTCGAGTTGAGCACTGCCAACAAGGCCAGCGCTGATCCCGGTTTTGAACGCTACCTGCAGCGCATTCTTGTCGCGGTACTGATGGTGGGCTCCATCGTCGTTGCCGCCAGCCACGCCCGCGAATGGCTGCCCTCATTCACCGCTGCCATGCCGATGGCTGTGCTGACCAACCCTTGGCTGCTCGCTTTTGCCTGTTGCGTCGGACTGTCGCAAGGGATCGCTCACTGGCAGCAGCGCGTGCATTGAGCGCGCGCTATTTCGCCTTTCGATTCGCATCGCCTACCGCCGTTAACTCCGGACCAACGCCCTACCCATCCGAGGCGCACGCATGCGCCACTGCTTAAGCCCCCCTAGTCATCGCCCTGGGTATCGCGCCTGAACTCGGCAACCTGCTCAAGCAACTCCGTGTAGTGCAGGATGATTTCCTGCCAAGCGTCCACCACAACCTGCTTGAAGCCACCTTCGCCGTCGTGTGTAGGCACCTTCATCATGGTGTCGATCATCTGCGGTTGCGTCATTTGCCACATGTGCAATGCCCGCTCGGGGTCGGGATGCGAAAGCAGCAGCATGTCCAACACATATTCATGAGCGCGTACCTGCTGACTGAGGCGGACCATACCGCCGGTCAGCTGTCGAAGCTCGGCCTCCAGCCATGGCGCAATCTGCTCATGAAGCCGTGGCTCTAGAGGCAGCATCGTGACACCCTCTCCGGGCTTCTCCCTGAAGCCGCCCCGCGAATCACCGCATCGTCCCCTGCTGGTTGACCTGCGCATTCTGCGCTTGAATCTGCTCCATCATCTGCGCCTGCTGCTGATCGAATTGCTGGATCTGCTGGACGGCCTGCTGGGGCTGTGGCGGTGGGGTGTTCAAGTCGACCAGCGCAGGGGTTGTCAGCAGCCCCGTCCCATGCAGGCTCAGCTTCAGGTTTGCCTCGTCCAGATGAATGATGGAGAGATTGTCCGCCGTGATCTTGTTTGAATGACAGGCGGCGGTGAATTGCAACAGGCGATTCTCCGACGCATCGGGAATACGGCGATGCAATTCGTTGTACAACGCGTGATCCGAATTCTCCGGATGGCGCGGATCATTGCGCGCATAGGTTGACCCGGGTGGCGTGATGTCCTGCGCGTGAGTCTGTGCTGGTGTGCTTGCCTGAGGATTTTGCGATGGCGCCGAAGTGTGGTCGAACCACTGCGACGGATGGCTAAGCGTCTCGTAGGCCCGGCTGGCGGCCTGCTCGGTGGCCTCGATGCCGTGCGACACCGCATGATGGGCGGTGTTATAGGCATGGGTCATGCCCTTGTGAATCGCCTTCCCCGTGGCCCGGGCGGTGTGATACGTCTCGGTCGCGACATCGGCGGCGGCGACCAGTCGCGCCTCCTGCGCATGAACGGCCGCGGTGACCTGCACTCCGGCGAACTGGGCACCTTGTTCCACCACGTGTTTGGCGCCTTGCATACCCTCCGCCGCGTACTGGCCCGCCGCCTGGACAGCCTGCCCATGCAGGTGTGCGCCTTCGGCGAGGGCGCCGCCAACCATTGGCGCCGCTGGCAGGACGGGTGCGGCATACATGCTGGCCTGGCGCACGCCGCTTGCCATGCGCTCATCCAGTCCGTGCACCGTCTGTCCGGTTGCGTGCAGGGCGGCGCTGGCGACGTCCAGCTGTTGTTTGGCGCCTTCGATCATGGGGTGATGTTCCACTGCTGACTGCAGCGGCGCATCCACCTTGGCAGCGTGCAGTTCCGCCAACTGTTGCTGGATGTGCGGGGGCAGGTTCGCCAGCGTCGTTCCGACAGTGCGGCTATCCGTCCGGCGCAATACCTCGCCGAGTTCGGCACGCTCGCGCTCGATGTCGCCGCGATACGCATCGATAGCGATCTGGTTCTGCTGATAGCGTGCTTCATTGGCCGCCGTGAGAACGCTGACGTTCGAGCCACCAGGGTCGGGCGCGAAGTTGCCGATGCCGTGATCGCCCAAACGCA
Source organism: Dyella sp. OK004 (assembly GCF_900114495.1). Classification (GTDB taxonomy): domain Bacteria; phylum Pseudomonadota; class Gammaproteobacteria; order Xanthomonadales; family Rhodanobacteraceae; genus Dyella_D. The sequence continues at coordinate 689,967 of NZ_FOZI01000001.1, forward strand.
TTGCCAACAAGGGATTGGGTGGGTGGCTGTCACCTCCGAGGTAGCGGCTCTGATGCAGGCTGACGATGTCGGCCTCGGTTGCATACACCTTCACCATACCGACATGACGGCTGGCCGCGCTCACCACATCGCCGGCTAGGACATGATTGACCACTTGCGCGCTATCCGGCCGCAGGCCGTAAGCGAGATCAACTGCTCCGTAACTGTTGAAGGTCTCGCCTTTGAGGTGGTACTTCGCTGCTGTCAGTTCCGCCAGCGTGCCGCCTAGGCTGTGGCCGGTGACGGTGATCTGTGGAAAATAGCCCCGCTCGGCTGCGTCTTTTTCCACGTTGTTGATGACACGCTTTGCAAACTGCTCCGCTTCTGGCCATTGCAGATTGGTCCGCTCACGCACCATCTTGAAATCGGCGACTGCATCATTAGCGCGTGGGTCAGTTCCGCGCTCGACAATAACGACCTCCTTTGTATCAATGCGCTGATAGGCGCGGGCTTGATAACCGGTCTGAGCATTGTTGATGGCGTCTATAATTATATACGAATGCCCATCTATTACGAACGGATGACTTAGGTCATTTAATGGCCTATTTTTATCCTCGGTATACGCATCTTTAGCAAGGAAGGAATTGTCTTTGGTGGTAATAGTCATGACTAAATCATTTTTACGACTATAGACACGTAAAAGAATTTATCTGGATGCAACTTCTCAAAAGGCGTCAAATAACGCTCATCATCCCCATAAATGGAATGAGTTTGATCAAAATAATCTGACTTTGGAAAAAATAGAGAGCGCATGCTTTGAGCTTCGATATCTTTCGCAATGAGGCCAGCCCCAAAGTTGACACCACGCACCTTCAGCCCAATGCCTGCCCCTTGAACCATCCAATGACAGACTCCCAGCCCAAAATAATCCTCATCCATCGGCAGATCGAGCGCCACTTCGCCCCGATACACAGTATCGCTTAGGCGCGTTAATTTAATTGGCAGGGTGAAACCCGGGGTTTTGCTCTTGCCGCCACTAATTAGGTCGCTTGGCACGCAACCGGTATTCCAGACCTCATATTGAATATTTGCGTCCGCCGAGCCGAAAGGCCCTGGTGCATCGTGGATAGTAAAGATGAGTTCGTAGCGCTGCTGCGGGTGCTGATTGAATTTGGCTTTTACGCTGACGGCATCGATTTGGTTCATGGTCTGCGAACATCCTGTAGTCAGAATCAGGGGAAAAAACAACGAGCCAATCAGACATAGGCGCATGACATCTCCAGCAGCGGCAGGACGTGCGGGGGCGTGTTTGCCAACCTCGTTTCGATAGCGTGGCTGTTGGCTCGGCGAAGCACTTTGGCAAGATGGTCGCAATCATCTGATGTAATGGTCATAGCACCGCCTTTCTGGCCGCCACATCAATGGAAAAATATTTCGTGCGATCTGGCGCGCCAGAATAAACTGAGTAAGGAACACCGGCTTCAGAATAATTTTCCATCGGCGGATGAATGTAATATTCTTTCCATAAGAACGACGGAACAGTGTTCTGGGCCTCGATATCGGCTCGACCAATGCCCGCCCCGAATTCAGCGCTCTGAATCTTTAGGCTAATGCCAGCCCCATGAACCATCCAATGGCAAACACCGAGACCGAAATAATTCTCAGCAACAGGCAGATCGAGCGCGACTTCGCCTCGATAAACAGTATCGCTAATACGCGTCAATGGAATCGGCAAGATTAGGTTGGGTGTCTTGCTCTTGGCACCGCTAATGGCATCGGTAGGCACGCACGCTTCGTTGCTCACCTCGTAATGAATATCAGCGTCTGCAGAATCAAATGGGCCAGGCGCATCGTGAATAGTGAAAGTCAGTTCGTAGCGCTCTTTGGGGTTAGGGTTCTGCTTGATACGCACGTTTTTAGGATCGAGCTTGTTCATGGTCTGCGAACATCCTGTGATCAAAGTCACGACGAGGAGCAACGCAGCAGCGAATCGCAAGGGGTGCGCGCGCATGATCGGGTGAGGCATAGAAGGCAGCCTCTTGTTCATTGGCGCAATGCCGCGAGGGCTTGCTCATTCCGCGGCCGCAGCACGCTTTTCGTCGCCGCCGCCTGCTGCGGACTTTGCTCCACCCGCACAATCTTCACTGGTGCAAGGCTCGCCCGCTCCTTGAACATCTTGTCCTTGAAGAACCAGTTCTTCTTCGCCCGGATCGGCCTGCAGCCTTCGTAGAAGATCAGTTCGTCGTCGCTGGGCAGTTCCTTGATCTCTTGCGGCAGAAACAGGGCACGACGCTCTTCGGTGTAGCTGATCGAGACCTGGTTCGAACCGCCGCCACGGCTGGTACTGCGATGCTGCTTGCGGATCGTCTTGTAACCCGCCATTTCACTGTATTCGTTGGCGTCGCTCTGCTCACGCGGCGCGAACACCACCTGCGCGCCGTGGTTGGTGATGAAATTCTGCGCGTCGTGGTCACCGTAGGCTGCGCGCAATTGGGCGCGGCTCTGCACGATGCACAGATCGCGCACGCCGTAGCTGGCCGCGATCGAGATGCGCTTGGCCCATACGTCCACCCGGCCCATGGCGGTGAATTCGTCCATCAGCATCAGCATCTGGTATTTCAGATCGGGTTCCTCTCCGAGCTGTTTGCCGAGGTTGTTGCCAATCACGGTGCTGAAGAAGATGTTCAAGAGCTTGCTGCTCTCGTCCAGTTTGTTGGTCGGGATATCCACATAAAGGGTGGTGGGACGCTTGCGGATCGCGGTGATGTCGATGTCGGTGGCGTTGGTGGCAGCCGCCAGGATCGGACTCAGGAATTGCTGCAACGGCGCCTGCATACTGGCGATCACCGAGGAGAAGGTCTGTTCGGCCAGTCCAACGAGGTTGCTGAACACGGTGCGCGTTTGTGGGCCAATAAATGCACACCTCGGGTCCTTGAGGATGTCTTGCAGCATCGTCTTGGTGTCTTGATCGTTCGTGCCGCTGGAGAAGCGCAGGATGCGCTCGAAGCTGGGGAAGTCCGGCGCGGTGTTGACATCGGGTATCAATAAGGCGGGCGCCTTGCCGGCGATCAGCGGAATCGCCTCGTGATCCCATACCTCGAACATGTAGGAGGCAAAGGCGGTGAACGCCGCGCGGCTCTGCGAGGTCCAGAACGGGTCCCTGCCGGGTTCGTCTGGATACAAGATGGCGGCAATGGTCTGGATTTCCCCGATGCGCTTGCCAGGGTCCATCCCCGCCAACAGGGTGAACGGATTGAAGCGGTGGGTGTTCCCCGCTTCGTCGTAGGGCGCCCACACGAAAATGCCCTGGCCCTGTGCTTCACGCCAGCCACTGGTGGCTTTCCGCAACTCCCCTTTCAGGTCGAGCACGATCATCGAGTGCAAGTACGACAGCAGTACTGGGATGGCGATGCTGGTCGTCTTGCCCGACCTTGTAGGGCTGATGGTGATGACGTGCTGCGCACCACCCAGCCACAAGTAGCGGCCTTTGAATTTGCCGATGAGGATGCTTTGCGGGGTCTGCGTGAGCAGGCCGGCCTTTTTCAGGTCCGACAATTCCGCGAAGCTGGCATCGCCATGCAGGGATTCGGATTTGGCTTTGAAGAGCGGAATCAATAACCCGACCCAGGCCAACAGCGGCAAACCGAAACCAACGCCGCCACTGAGCTTGATCTTGACCGCGTAGGGCGCGAACTGCGGCAGACCAAGCGCCTGGAAATACTGCCACCACGTGCTCCAGGACTGCGGCTCATCGTGCAGACCGAGAAAGAGCAAAACCAGATAGTTGGAAAGGAACCAGCCTCCCATCAAGGCGACCAGTAGCGCGACAGCGACAAACCCCAGCTTTCCCTTGCTCATCGAATCATCGTCCTTAAAGACGCGCCCCGAAATAGCGGGCGCGTTCGATATTCGACAACGCGTTTGATGGCTGTCAATCAGGCGGTAGATTCGACACGCACCGGATATTTCTTACTTAAAACGCAGCGCTTCATGCGCTTCGAGTCGGCCAAACGGCGCAACGGCCACACCCATAGGACTAGGCGTATTCCTACTTTCCTCGATTAGCTTCACGCACCGCCTTCACGAAACCATCGAACGGCACATCGGTGATGCCCACCAAGCCGATGTGTGCGTTCTCGCCATCCTGCAGGCGGCCGCTGGTCGGTTGGTCGGCGTACTGGAACCAATGGGCGCCGACGATGTTCGGATCCTTGGCGGCGGCATCGACATAGCGCGCATAGGCCTCGCCTCGCTGCTGCTCATTCCATACCGACGCCACACCCTTGCCGAACGGACCGCGATCGTCGGAGCCGAAGTGAAACTCGGTGATCAGCACCGGCTTGTTGAGTTTGGCCACGGTCGCCATGTCGACGCCATGCTGCGGCACGTCGGTGTAGCTGTTGAAACTCATCACGTCGCAGTACTGCGCGCACGAGCCCACCGCTTCCGGCGTATTCACTGCAAAGCGACCGCCCAGGAACAGGTGATGCGGATCGTGCCGACGAATGGTTTCGGCGACGACGCGGAAATACTGGTCGGCGTATTGCCGCAACCACGCGCTGTAGTCGGTCGCGATGGCAGGATGCGCTTCGCTGGGATCGGGCGCCGGGAAGTTGGTGGCATTCAATGCATCCCACGACGGCACCGCGACACCCCACGCCGCCGCCAGCTTCGCAGGCTCGGAGTACTTCTGTTTCAGCGTCGCGATAAACGCCTGCTTGGCGTGACTGCGCGCCTCGCCATGCAAGGTGCCCTGCGCCAGCCCCCAGCGCCCTTGCAGCCCCTGCCCCGCCCAGGCCAGTTCGTTGTCGGCGAAATAGCCGAGCAGCCAGGGATCGTCGCGCACATCCTTCACCGCGTTCGTCACGGCGGTCTCGGTCGCCTGCGCAAAACGCGGATCGAACGGATCGGGCATGCGGCCCCAATAGTCGTAACCGCTGGACACATTGCCGAACTCGCCATCGATATTGATCGAACGCGTATAGGCCAGTTTGTGCGCCTTGCCTAAAGCATCGTCACTCCAGTTGCCCAGCGTGTTGAAACCCCAGCCGTGCAGGCGATCCAGCGTGCGCGTGCGCCACGCCGCGAGCCAATCCTTACCACCGAGGCGATAAAGATTGGCGGCATAGAAATCGAACCAGCGACCATGGTTGTAGCCGATGCCTGCGGTAGAGCCCGCGTCGGGCCGGCGGTTATCGCTGCTACCGTAGAACGCGCTCCACTCGCCGCCATCCGCCGGCAAATCCTTGAACATCGATTCGCGGCCTTCCACATAACTGCGGCCGCCATCGGGCACCACCGCGTTGACGCCCAGCGAGAAGAACGCATGCCCCTCGGGCGTCACCAGTTGCCAGCGTCCGCCGCGCTGCTCGGCCCGGAACCAGCCGCTGGATTTGAACGAAGCGACATCGGTGCGCCCGCCATACGTGTCGTAGCCGCCTGATGCAGCCTGTACGGCGGCGAGCTCGGTTTGCGCCTTCGCCTGCGCGACACGCAAGGCGTCGTCCGTTTCGATCTTCTCCGGCCACTTCCCACGCGTGTACTGACCATAGCGATCGACGATGCCGCTATAGGCATCAGCCAAAGCGGCGTTGCCCGCCTTTGTTTCGACGCGACCGAGCAACAAGGTTTGCGGCGCTTGCGGTGCGGGCATGCCGAGCCGCATCGCCACGACCTGCTTGAGATCCAGCACTCCCTCCACCGTAGTCGCCAGCAGGATGCGCTGCCCGTTCGCGTCGTACGGCATCGGCGGCCCCACCTGCATACCCTGCGCGCGCGGCGATACCGCATGCAACGGCACCACCACCGTCTGCGCCGGCCCCGCCGGTAAACCGACCGTGGCATGCAGATGCTGATCCTTGCCCGCGCCATCGATATCGACCGTCAGCGTCACCGCCCAATCCATCGCGTTCTGCACACGCACCCGCAACTCACCCTGCGTCGACCAATCCCACCCGCCATGCTCCGCCGACAAAACCACCTGCGGCTGCACCGTCGGCTGGAACGCATAGCGCTGCAGCATCTGCCCATCCGCCGTTTTCTCCGGCGCACCCACCCGCTGCACCTGATCCAACGTCACACGAGACCCCGCTGCCGCCTGCCCAAGATCAGCCACCGGCACATCCGCCGCCCCATGACACGCCGCCAGCAAAGCAAGGCTCAGCACACCAACCACCCAAACCCGGTTCATGCGACATCCTTCCCGCAAAGAGAGCCAAAGTATGCCCCTACCGCATGAAGCGCGGCTTGCCATGCACCAGCGCATCGGCCTGGAGCTTTCGCTCCGGCTTTTGATTAGGGGAATCTGTGCGACGGTGAGGGCCGGACGATCAGGCCGAGACAAAAAACGATCCCGACGCCTGACACTGGAAGATGAGTAGCTACAGAGCGCACCGCCTGCTCTTCAGGCCATTTCTCTTTGGTTACTTTCTCTTTGGGCCAGCAAAGAGAAAGTGACCCGGACCGCGGCAGCGGTTCGGAAGCCCGCGGCAGGCGAGCCAGCGCACGCAGACGCTAAAACCGAGCGACAACACCACTGGATCCCTGCCTTCGCAGGGATGACGAAATAGGAGGGCGTGTTACCGCGAACCCAAAACCTCAAACCGCCCGCCGCCCCTGCCAAGCCCGCCAAACGAAATAAACCGGCGCCCCCATCAACACCAACAACAAACTGATCCCCGCATCCCCAGGCGACCCCACCGTAGTAGCGGCGATCACACCAAGCACCGTCACCACAAACACCAACGGCAACACCGGATACAACGGCACCCGATACGGCGAAGGCTCATTGGCAAACCGGCGGCGATACCAAAACAACGTAGCGATGCCAAACGCATGGAACAACCACTCACCCACCGTCGTGTAATTGAGCAACTGATTAAAGCTGCCCGACAACACCAGAACGATCGCCCACCCACCCAGCACCGCCAACGCCACCTGCGGCGCGCGCGCGTGCGGCTCGATGCGGCCGACCGCGCGAAAAAACATACCGTCCGCACCCATCGTCTGCAGCACGCGCGCACCGCCGGCGATCGCAATGCTGCAATAGCCGAAGGTTGAGCACGCGATGCCCACCGCGATCAGCTTCGCACCGGATTCGCCGAACAACCGGCGCATCAAATCCGCCGCCGGCGCATGGCTGGCGGCGAGCCCGGCGTGACCGAGACCGGCCAGGTAAGCCAGATTGACCAGCACGTAACACACCACCACACCAGCCATGCCGAGACCGAGCGCGCGTGGCAGAGTGCGCTGCGGCTCCTTCACTTCACCAGCCAGGTCGTTGAGATAGTGGAAGCCACCATAGGTAAACAGCACCGGCAGCAAGGCGCCGAGGAACGCCCACGGCGCCGCTGGATGCGAGGTATCCGGCTCCAATGCCAGGCCCAGGTGTCCGCGCGCCAGCACCAGGCCCGTCACCACCAGCACCACGATGGCACCCAACTTGAGCACGGTGAACAGGTTCTGCATGCGTGCACCGGCACGAATGCCGAAGAAGTTCACGCCAACGATGAACATGATGGCGCCCGCCGCCACCGGCTTCACCCACTGCAGCGGTAACCCGACAGCCGCGCAGAAATAATCTGCGAAGGTAGTGGCCACCGCCGCCACGCTGCCGGGGTAGTTGATCAAGGCCATGCACCAGCCGAACAGGAACGCCGGTAATTGGCCGAAGGCCTCGCGCAGATAGATATAGATGCCGCCCGCATGCGGGCGCCTTGCACCCAGCTCCGCGTAACACAACACGCCAGCCAGGGTGAGCAGGCCGCCGATGACCCACAGCGTCAGCAGTTGCGCGCCTGACGAGGTGCTCTCGGCCACGCTTGAGGCGCTGCGGAAAATACCGCCACCGATCACACCGCCGATCACAATGGCGGCGGCGTCCCAGGTGCCGAGGCGGCGCAGATACGAGCTGGATGAGTTATCGGTCATGGTTGCCGACGATAACCCGAGAAGCGGCGGAAGAACCGATGACCTCTGCCACATTCGCGGGGGCGGGGCTCATGCCTTGCACGAAGCCCCGCGCTGCCATTCATTGTAGGAGCACACCCTGTGCGCGAAGGCTCGGGGCAACAGGGGCAACTGCAGCCCTCGCGGGCTGGGTCGCCCACAGGATGGGCTCCTACAAAGGGTGCTTAGCCTTCGGCGCGAAGGAGGGCCAGCACGGCCTTCGCCGCATCTACCGATGACGCCGGATTCTGACCGGTGACCAGGTTGCCGTCGGTGACGGCGTAGGCCTGCCAGTCGGCCTTCTTCGAATAATTGCCACCATTCGCCTTGAGCATGTCCTCGACCAGGAACGGCACCACGTCGGTCAGGCCGACCGCCGCTTCCTCGCTATTGGTGAAGCCGGTGACCGACTTGCCCTGCACCAACGGCTGGCCGTCGCTGCGCTTGGTATGGCGGAACACGGCCGGTGCATGGCACACCGCACCGACTGGCTTGCCGGCGGCATAGGTGCGTTCGATCAACCGGATCGAATCCGCGTCTTCCGCCAGATCCCACAGGGGACCGTGGCCGCCCGGATAGAAAATCGCGTTGTACTGGCCTTTCGCTGCGTCGGCGAGTTTGAGCGTCGAGGCGAGTGCAGCGGTGGCCGCGGCGTCGGCGCGAAAGCGTCGGGTAGCTTCGGTCTGCGACTCAGGCGCATCGCTCTTGGAGTCTAGCGGCGGCTGGCCGCCCTTGGGCGAGGCAAGCACGATCTCGGCCCCGGCATCCTTGAACGCGTAATACGGTGCCGCGAATTCCTCCAGCCAGAAACCGGTCTTGTGACCGGTGTTGCCGAGCTGGTCGTGCGACGTAAGCACCATCAAGATCTTCATGGATCATTCCTCGTTATGGACCGCCTATGCTGACAGCGAAAGCGGCAAGCGAGCGTGATTTGTGGGATGTGGCAGGCGCGTTCAATACCCTCCGAAGGAATGGGCAAGCCATCTGCTGGATCAGGCAAGCTGCAGTGGTTCCGCGCTTATCTTTGCTGCCCGCCAAACGGATGGATGGCTTCTCGCGGCGCCCGATCAACGCGGGATATTTTGCCCGCCAGCGACATGTTGGGCTTGTGACGCCGAGGTCAGCATGCTCACGCGGGAATCGCGTCCAGGCACTCGCCAAACAGCTGCATTGCCTCGCGCAATTCGGCGACCGACAGGCTGCAGTAGCCCAGTAGCAGACCTGGGCGAGCCGGCGGCACGAAATAGTGCGGCGCCATGGGATATAGCCCAAGCCCCCGATCGTGCGCGTGCGCAATCAGCGCCTCGGCACGATCGTGGTCGTAACCGTTCAACCAGGCTACGACATGCATCCCAGCCGGCGAATGCACAATCCGCACACGTTCGCCGGCATGGCGATGCAGTCCCGCAATCAGTGCCTCACGGCGCGCGTGCAGCTCCTTGCGAGCATGGCGAAGGTGCCGCTCGAACCCGCCGCTTTCCATAAAGTGCGCCAGCGCGGCCTGTTCTATACCGGGTGATGAAACGTCGCTGAGGTACTTGGCGGTAATGAAGTCCTCGCGCAGCGCCACCGGCAGCACCAGATAGCCCATGCGCAGCGCGCCAAACAGCGTCTTGGAAAAAGTCCCTGCATAGATCACGCGGTCACCTTCATCGAGCGAACGCAGCGGAGCCAGTGGATAAGCGTCGTAGCGGAACTCGCCGTCGTAATCGTCCTCCATGATCCAGCAGCGCTTGCTTGCGGCGTAACGCAGCAACTCAAGTCGGCGCGACAACGACAGCACGGCACCGGTGGGGAACTGATGTGAGGGCGTTACGCAGATAAGTTTCGGCGCCGTATCCGGCAACTCGTCGCAAACCAGTCCGTTATCGTCGGAGCGCACCGGGCGCAGCTGAGCACCGTGCGCAGCCAGGATGTGATACGCGCCGAAGTAATGTGGTTCCTCCAGTACCGCCGTATCACCCTCATTGAGCAACACGCGCGCGCAAAGCGCGTAGGCCTGCTGAGTGCCGGTGACGATCAGAATGTCGTCTGGCTGAGCTTGCAGACCGCGTCGTCGCGCAAGGTATTCGCATATCTGCTGGCGTAGCGCCAGCAAGCCCCATGAGCCGGTCACAGTCAGCGGCGAGTAGGCGGCCGCGCGAGCCAGCTCGCGCCCCCACGCGGCGTTCAAGGCCGGGTTGGTGAGTGGATCGCCGTAGCGCATGTCGTAGCGCAGACCAAAATGCATGCGCGCAATCCAGCGCTCGCGGAACTGTCGGGCCCGCTCTGCGTAACGTGAGTCGGCTGTGTCGGTCGTGTTCGCGACCTGCCGCAACGACGGCGTGAGCTGCAGGCTGGTCACGTAGCTGCCTGAGCCAACACGGCCATTGATGAAGCCTTCCGCGCGCAGCTGCTCGTAGGCAGCCAGCACGGTAGTGCGCGACAGCCCCAGGTCGAGCGCGAAGTCACGCGTGGGCGGCAGACGCGAACCGGTAACCATGCGGCCGTCGAGGATGGCGGACTTGAGAGCGCGGATCAGCTGCGCGTAATGGGGACCGTGACCATCAAGTTCGAGGAACATGCCGGCGCACTCTGAGATCGGACGGTCGAAGAGGGATAAAGCACGCATCACTCTCACGCCGGCCTGGATGCTCCGTCGAGCGGCGCAGACGCCGATCGTGTCCCGGCTCAACCAAAGGTGAAGGAGTACACGCGCAGGTCCGCCTGCGAGACGCGCAGGCGTAGCAGATGCTCACGGTCGTCGTGACTGTCGAACAGTGTGTAGAGGCGACTACCCTGCACGATCACCGGCGGCTGCGGATTGCCGTCGACCGTCACGTCGAGCGGGATCGCACGATCCGCGCTGGCGACCATGTACAACTTCGCGGCCTTGAAGCGGAGCTGCAGCTCGACTTGCGCGCTGACTGCGCGGGCGTACTGGCGCGTGATTTCCCACTGGCCGGCCAGCGCGAATTTGTGCACCGCCAGCTGCGCGGGGACGCTGAAGCGGCGCGTGCCATCGCTACCACTTTCCACGCTACCGAAGCCCTCCTGGCCTGAACTGCCCAGGTGCAGCTCGGGCGTGTCACCGGGACCAGGTTTGAAGACGTCCGCGGCATTGCCGGCCGGCAGCATATTTAAACCGAGCAGCAGCCGGATCGCGTTCTCCATCTTGTCGTAGCCGTCTTCGCCGTAGTGGTGGCCGATGAGCCGGCCATCCTGGTCGACCAGATATTCGGCCGGCCAATACTGGTTATGCCAAGCGTGCCAGGTAGCCAGGCGGCTATCCATCGCCACGGGATAAGTAACGCCTATCTGTCCGATCGCCGCTTGCACGTTGGCCGGGTCATGCTCGAAGTCGAACTCCGGCGAGTGCACGCCGATCACCACCAGGCCCTTGTCCTTGTAGGTCTCGTACAGATGCTCGACATGCGGCATGGCGCGGACGCAATTGATGCAGGAATACGCCCAGAAATCGATCAGCACTACCTTGCCGCGCAGGTCGGACATACTCAGCGGCGGCGAGTTGAACCAGTGATCGATGCCGGCGAACTCGGGGGCTTGCGTGAGCGCGGGCGCGCTTGCGCTGCTGGACATGGCGCCGAGCAGTAGTCCGGCAAACAGCATCAGCTTTTTCATCGCCATGACTCCGGCAGGAGGTGTGCCGATGCCCGGGACGGGCATCGGCACCTGTAGCGAAAACTCAGTAGTCGTAGGTTATGCCCAGTTGCACATAGCGCGGCGCCTGCGTGGACAGCGGCAGATCGTAGGTCGGCCGCACTTTCGCCGAACTGCCGTAGCGTCCGTTGGTCTGCGTGATCTGCTGTTTGTCGAGCACGTTGTAGATCTGCAGTTGGAAGGCCAGTCGACGGCTCGCCCAGTCCGGACGGTATTCGGCACCGAGGCTGAGCAAGTAGGTCCATGCCTCACGCTTGTAGCCGGGCGATATCGGCACACCGCCGCAGAAATGATAGAAGGAGCCGTAGCCCAGACCGGGGTTGGTCTGGTCCGCGCCATAGAGACCTAGGCAGGTCTTGGGTGCGCCGGACAGAATCGCGACGTTGCCCGATACCAGCCACTCCGGTGCGACCTGATAGTAACCATAGGCTTTGATCTGATGGCGACGGTCATTGGACAAAGCGCCATTGGCGTAGTCCATGACCTGGGTGTAGTCCCAGTCCACCGTCGCCGACACGTCGGTCTGACCGATGTCCGAGCGCACCTGGCCCTCCGTGTTGCCGTAATTGCGCGAGAACAGGTAGTCGAGCTTGCCGTACCACTTGCCGTCGAACGGATGCTCCAGATACAGCTCCAGCGCGTAGTACTTGCGCTTCAGTGAGGTGTTGAAGCCCATGTCCTTCTTCCAGTCCAGCGGCACCTGGTAGTAGCCGCCGGACAATTTCGGAATCTGGATGATCGGGTTGCTGCCAGGGTTGATCAAATAGCTGCCCTGGATGCCGTTGACCTTGTCGTAATCGTCCATGCCCAGCTCCGCCATCTTGGTGGCGATGCGGCCGGTGTCGCCCCAGTCGTCGATGGCGCGGCCGAGATCGCGGTACGTGGCTTTGGCACCGTACACCCAGGCGTCGCCGAGCTTCTTATCGAAGCCCAGGATGAACTCGTCCTGGTACTCGGACTTGATATTGGTGGCGGCGGCCGTCTTCGGATCGCGCGGCTGGCCGTACTCCAGATTGGCCGAGACTGGTTGCTCCAGGCCGCGGTAGGTGTCGATCGGCGTCAGACCGGTAGGGTAGCCGGTCCTCGGATCGATACCGGTGTACGTGTAGTACACATTGGTAAATGTCGATGAGCCCGCTGAGCGCAGCGCCACCGAAGCAGGTACCGCCAGGTAGTAGCGACCGGCATTGCCGTACACCTTCAGACTGGAGTCGCCATTGACGTCCCAGGTGAAACCCAGCCGGGGCGCCAGTTGCGAATGGGTGAGACGCAGGTAGGGTGTGCCGGCAGCGTTGTAGTTGGTGAACTCGTCGTTGCGCAGGCCGATTTTGACTAACCAACGATCGTTGATCTGCCAGGCGTCCTCGATGTACTGCGCCTGCTGCTTTACGCGCACCGAAGCGCTGTTGGCGAAGATCTGCTTGGAGACGTAGTAGCCGGTCGAGCCCCCGGGATACTGGCTTGGTGGCCGCACCCATGGATAACCCTGCCAGCCGGGTCCATTCGCATCCGGGCCGCCGGTGATCCATGAGTTCGGGTCGCCGGACGCATACGCCCATCCGTAGCCGGGACCGGAGGTGAACTGGCCGTCGTGGATGTCGCGCACGTCCTGATTGTCGATACCGACAGTCAATGTGTGGTTGCTCAGCTTGTAACTCAGGTCCAGGCGTAGATTGGTGTTCTTGGTGATGTGCTTCGGATCGAACAACTGCGTCAGTGACTGCGCATTGCCGAAGGACTGGCCGCCAGTGAGGTCGGGGTTCTGCGATGTCTGGGTAATGATCGGGATCAGTGTCGGGTCATAGCCGGGCAGCTCGTTGTAGTGCGTGCCCTTCATCTTTCCGTAGAGCACGGAGAGGGTCAGGGCGTCGGTGATGTAGCTGGTGAATTTGCCCAGATACAGATCGGAACCGTCCTTGACGTGCAAATCGTGGTGGTCGAACGGTCCTTGCTTGCCGGTCGCGTAGTCGTACTGGTACAGGTCGCCACGATAGGACGACTTGTTCGAGGCGCCGGTAAGCTCAAGCAAGTTGCTGTCTGAGATATTCCAGTCCAGCTTGGCGTACCACTTCGGGTCGTTTAGCCGGCTATGGTTGTTGTAGGTGGGCGGCGCGTTGAAGCCCACTCCTGCGACAGAACCGACCGCGCCCGAAGGCGTGCCGGCAGACGCACCCGTGCCCTGGATACGCTCGCCTTCCACCGAGGCGAACACATACAGCTTGTCCTTGATCAGCGGGCCGCCAACGTACGCATCGGCGGTGGTGGTGGTGGATTTGTTGTCGCTGCGTCGCCAATACAACTGACCCGCTTTGGGGCTGCCCTGGCCGTAATAGATATCGCGCGGGTTGCCCTGCAAGCCGGAGGGCTTCCACAGCACCTGTCCGCCGAAGTGCCATTCGTTGGTACCGCGTTTGCCCACCTGGCTGATCACACCGCCGTCGGAACGCCCGAACGCCGCACCATAGCCGCCGTTGAGAATTTCCTGCTGGTCGATCGAGCCGTAAGGCAGCGTCAGGCCACCGAAGCCACTGATCGGATCGGTGGTGTTGAAACCGTTGATGTAGTACGCGTTCTCGGTGACCGACGAGCCACCGAACGACACGAACTTGCGCGGCGACGACGCACCCATGCCCATGCCCATGAACAATTCGCTACCTTCCACTGTGCCCGGCGCGAGCAGCGCGATCGCCTCGGCGCTGCGCACCAGCGGCAGCCTGGCCAGCTGCTGCGAAGTGATCACGGTGCGCGAATCGACCTGGGACACGTCGATGGCCGGCAGGCTATTAGCCGTCACCGTCACCGACGACAGGTTCTGTGCGTTCGCCGACGGCACGAACGAGACTTCAGTACCCGCACCCACGCGCAATTCGACATTGTTGCGCGTATCGACTGTCTGCCCGTCGCGTTGCAGAGTGACGGTGTAGCTGCCCAGCGGCAGCGCGCCGATCGAATAGCGGCCGGACGCATCGACCGTCACCTGTCTAGTGACGCCCGACGCGTTCTGCACTTTCACGGTTTCCCCCGTGGCAGCGGGCGCCTGGCCGAAGATGCTGCCAGTCGTGGCCTGAGCATGCGCTGGCATCGGGCTTGCGCCGTACAACGCTAGCGCTAGGGCCATACCGAGACTCGACGTATATCGGGCCGCACGATCTGTGCGAATCTGACGCTGGTCGTTCATGCAACTCCCCTCTCAATAGCTTCGTGGATGCCTGCGGCATAGAGCGAAGGCCGGGCAGGCCACGTCGCCGCGAAAGGCTTCTGGTGGTGCCGACTGCACCAATTGCAGCCACCCTTGGGTGGCTATCTCCGCGCACAGCACTCCGCGCCCTCCCGAGCGGAAGCCTGCATGCGCAAATACGGATGTGATCCTGTCGATCACGTGATCAACGCTTGACGATTGCTACGCAGATAGGCAGCAAGCATCTTGTGGAACGCGATGAGACGCCCGGCATCACTCGGCCCCGGCTGAGCGAGCATGCCGTAGAGTTCGGCGACCGCTTCGGCCCGCTGCGCGACACCCAGCGAGCCGCCGGCCAGCACGATGTACGACTGCAGCACTTGCAAGGCGGCAGCGAGCCGTTCGGAGTCGACGCTCGACCGACGGTCCGGCGCGTCGACGACTGGCGGCGAATGCTTCGCTGGGCCACCCGTCATGCAGCCCTCGCCGCTGATCAACCAGAGCGGCGATACGCGAAGTGCGCGAGCGAGCACGAGGCAGCGCTCGCGCGAGATGTCGCTGCGGCCATGACACCAGTTGCGCACCGTGCGCTCGGTGACACCGCAGCATCGTGCGAGCGCGCCTGCACCTCCCGCGTGTTTGATCAACAGGTGTATGCGGGCGGAAAAATCCTGCGCGTCAGCTGGCGCCGACGGCGGAAGCGACGCGACAGCCGCAGCTGGGCCGCCGGCCTCGCCCAGCTCGTCCTTTCCGGGAGCGGTGGCGAATGCATAAGGATAGGTGGACGCGGCGGGACCAGGCGGCCTCTCTCTGGCCGCAACCGTCAGAGCATCATCGGGCATGGATACCAAAGCGGACACAGGGTTCACTCCGGATCAAAAGAGTTGGAAAAGGACTCGCGCGGAAGTGGGGATCTCCCGGCGAGCCGTACATCGGCGTTAAGCCGCTGAGGTGGGGACCATCAACTTTTCGTTATGTACGCCTGGAAGCAAAGATAGGCGTGCGCCACTCGGGCGGTACATAGCCAATTCACGCGAATCTCTAGAAGCCAATTGATCCGCGGCGACCTGCGCCGCGGTGAAAGGTCAGGGCGTGCCAGCTGCGCAGTACTTGATACGATCGGCTTTCGATCGGGAGCATCGGTTCAACGAGCACTTCCTGGTGCACACAGCGCATCTGGTGTTTACGTGTGAATTTTCATCAGAAGTCTGGCAATCCATTTAGCGGGGACTACATGAAGACTTACTCGGCATCTGTGTTCTTGATGGTTTGTTTGTGCGCGTGCCTCGCCTTGTGCCCTTCCCGCGCGAAAGGGGAAGCCATACCAAATACCGCCAACGCCAAAGCAGCCATCGTGTCCAAGCCACAGAACGCGGACCGCGCTTCTATGGAGACCATGCAGATACCCAGCCACGGGACGCGAATGAACGCGTTGATCTACGTCGCGGCGGGCGCTGGGCCGCATCCGGCGGTGATCCTCTTGCACGGCTTTCCAGGCAATGAGCGCAACCTGGACTTGGCGCAGGACATGCGTCGCGCAGGATGGGACGTTGTCTACTTCAACTACCGCGGGTCCTGGGGCACCCCCGGCGACTTTTCTTTCTCGCATGCCATGGAAGACGTAGCAGCGGTGCTCGCCTTTGTGCGGCAACCCGCGAATGCCCAGCGATTTCGGCTGGACCCAACACGCATTGTGTTGGTGGGACATAGCATGGGGGGATTCATGGCTGTCCAGGCGGCCTCGGTGGACCCCGCCGTCAAAGGCATCGCCATGATCTCCGCGGCTGATATGGGAGGTATCTTCGGACAGATGCTGACACAGGACTCTCGAGCGACGGCCCTGCGAAAGATGAGCACAGGCTTGGCCGAGGAAGGTATGGCCCCGCTCAATGGATGCACCCCCGATGGGCTGGCCAAAGAGCTCGCCGACCACGCCTCTGGCTGGTCGTTCCAGTCAAAAGTGGGTGCGCTCAAGGAGCGGCCCGCACTAGTCATCACATCAGACGACGGCTTGACGAACCCTAATGAAGCTTTCGCCGCCGCGCTTCGCCGAGCGGGAAACACCCAGGTAACCACCCTGCACCTGCCTGCCGATCACGCGTATTCCGATCAGCGCACGAAACTCTCGCGCGCATTGCTGCAATGGCTCGCACCGTTTGCCAAGTGATTCAGCGCATACGCCAGGGCAAGCATGAATAGCAGGAAGATTTTGCATGTCGACATGGACGCGTTCTACGCGTCGGTGGAACAGCGCGACGATCCTTCGCTGCGCGGCAAGCCGGTAGTGGTGGCCTGGCGTGGCGCTCGCTCGGTGGTGTGCGCGGCGAGCTATGAGGCGCGCAAGTTCGGCGTGCGTTCGGCGATGCCGGCGGTACGCGCGGAGCGTTTGTGTCCGAAGGCGATCTTCGTGCCACCGGATTTCGTGCGCTACAAAGCCGTGTCGCGGCAGGTACGTGAGATCTTTTCGCGTCATACCGACCTGATCGAGCCGTTATCGCTGGACGAGGCATACCTCGACGTCACCGCCACCAAGACCGGCCTGCCCTCCGCCACCGCCACCGCCGAAGCGATTCGCACGGCCATACGCGAAGAGACACAGCTCACCGCATCCGCCGGTGTCGCACCCAACAAGTTCCTCGCCAAGATCGCGTCCGACTGGAACAAGCCCGATGGCTTGTTTGTGATTCGTCCGCACCAAGTCCTGACCTTTCTCGCTCCGCTCGCCGTCGGTCGCCTGCCCGGCGTAGGCAAAGTGATGGAAACAAAAATGGCCGCGCTGGGAATCGCCACCGTGGGCGATGTGCGCGCGCGGTCATTGCAAGAATTGGAACAACAATTCGGCCGCTGGGGGCGGCGCCTGCACGAACTGTCGCTAGGCATCGACGACCATGCGGTACAGCCAGATCGCCCGACCCTGCAGGTCTCTGCCGAAGATACGTTCGAACACGATCTGACACTCGACGAGCTGGAACCGCATATCCGCCGGCTTGCCGAGAAAGCCTGGGCCGCGCACGAACGCGAGGCGCAGAGCGACCATGGCCGCATTGCGCGCACCGTGGTGCTGAAACTGAAAACCTCCGACTTCCACACACTGACCCGCAGCCTGACGCCGTCGACCCGGCCCACGTCGGCGACCGAACTGGCCGATCTCGCCTGCGCCCTGCGTGCCCGCGTGGAACGGCCGGCCGAGAGCCGCTATCGACTGGTAGGCGTGGGGCTGTCGGGCTTTGTGGAACTGGACAGTTTTATTGCGCAGCGCGATCTCTTTGAAGATCGCACCTGAGAACGTTGCGCTACAGACGCTGCTCACCTATCCCTTCGGGACCTGATTAGTGTCGAGTCTCAGCTATGCGAGCTCTCGACTCCCTCTCTGCTCGCAGGGGTGCAACTGTCTCCAGGGTTCGATTCTTGCGACACCTTTTCCTACTTTGTCACCCCGGCGTAGGCCGGGGTCCAGTGGCGTTGTCGCTCGGTTTTAGCGTCTGAGTGCCCTGGTTCGCCTGCCACGGGCTTCCGAACCGCTGCCGCGGTCCGGGTCACTTTCTCTTTGCTGGCCCAAAGAGAAAGTAACCAAAGAGAAATGGCCTGAAAGCAGGCGGCGGGCTTTGTAGCAGCGTCTTCTCCAGTGTCAGACGCTTAATGGGCTTTCCTCCAAAGGAGGTCTGCAATAAAGGCTCGCGCAAATCCTCCCACCTCCTCAACAGCCAAACGCCAGCACTCGCTGACGCGGCGAGGGATAGGCTACGCTGCGCGTCCTTCAACCCCACCCATCCGGAGCGCCTCATGCACTTCGAAGTTCCCAAGGTTCCGATGCACTCGTTCAAGGATTTCGCCAAGCACTATCTGATGATCGTGCTCAGTATCCTGACCGCGCTGGGGCTGGAGGCATGGATCGAACACACGCATCACTTACATGCCGCCGAATCGGCGAGCGCGCAGATCGATGAAGAGCTGCGCGCTACCCTGGCCGACGTGCGCAGCTCGATCACAACCAACGAGGGGCGCTTCCGACCGATGCGCGAACTTGACACTGCTATCGCCAAGGACATCCACGATGGCCTGCCGACGGCCACCATCAATCAGCATATCCAGGCCCATAAAGACGACTTTCGGCTCAGCCTCAACTGGCCAGCTTTCGCCAGCCAGGCCTGGGACGTGGCCGTGGCGAATCAGTCCGCCAGCTGGATCGATCCGGCCAAACTGCGCCAGTACTCCGCCGCCTATGCCGACCTGCGCGATGCCTCGTCGTGGATGACGCACGACAGCACCATCACCCTCGACGCGCCGCATATGTCCACGCTGCGCACGCGGATCAACCTGGGCATGCAAGTCGATCCGGTCGAATACCTAGCCGTGCTACGTCAGATGATCAACACTGCGGGGGAAACCCAGTCGCATCTCAAGCAACTGGAAGATCATCTGGTCAAAGCCATACCCGCCGAAGCGGGCAAGGCGCAAGGCTAGTCAGATCGTTTAAATGTCGAGCACCGCGTCCAGGCCGCGGTGCACACCCACCAGAGTGGACACTTTGCGGATGGCGAGCAGCGCACCGTCCACGTAAGGTTTCGCGCTAGCGCCCGCGTTATGCCTGAGCGTCAGCGTCTGATCGGGCATGCCGAAGATCACCTCGGCGCCCAGCACGAAACCCGGCAGGCGTATCGCATGCACTTGGGTGCCGGACAGATTGCCGCCGCGCGTCTCAGGCACGCCACCGGTCTTTTCCACCGGCACCGCCAGTTCCGGCTGCCGCACCTTGCCTAGGCGACCTGCAAGTTCGCGCACGGTGCCGCTCGGCGCATCGGGTTTGCCTTCGTAGGCGTAGTCGATGATTTCCCAGCTGGGGATGTATTTCGCCGCCATCTCGGCAAATTTCTGCATCAGCACCATGGTGAGCGCGAAGTTGCCGCAAGCCAGCACGCCGCGCTGATGCTTGCGCGCCACCTCGTCGATTTGTGCGTAATCCTCGTCGGTCAGTCCCGAGGTGCCCACCACGACATGCGCACCGTGCGCCAGCGCGGCGAGGATGTTCGCCTTGGCGCTGTCGGGCTTGGTGTATTCCATGAAGACATCGCAAGGTTGTGCGAGTGCTTCGGCAGCGCTGGCGAAGATCGGGGTATCCAGGCGGCTGTCGCCGAGCACCGCACCGAGATTCTGGCCCGCCTGTTTGCGTGAGATCGCGCTGACCAGTTTGAGGTCGGCGGCTGCCGCGATACCCCGGGCCAGTTCGGAACCGGCCCATCCAGTGGCACCAGCAAGACAAACGTTCAAGGTCATAGCGATTTCCTTGGCTATCGCACTCGTCGAACCCAGGGAGATTGGGCTGTTCCTGGGGATACTCAATGCGCCGAAGCAGCGGCGCGACACCAGCCATGCCGGCTCAGCGTGCCGTACTGCGATTCCCGAAGCCAATCAGGTACGCTCCGGCTCCTTGATCTCCGCCCACCAGCCCGGATTCGCACCATGCATCTCGAAGTGACGAAAGTGCGCCTTCACTCGCTCAAGGATTTTGCCAAGCACTATCTGATGATCGTGCTCAGTATTCTCACCGCGCTGGGCCTGGAGGCGTGGATCGAACATTCACACCGCACCCATGCCGCCAACGCGGCCAGCCAGCGAATCGAGGCGGAGATCCGCACCAACCTGAGCGAGACGCGTACCTCCCTGCACCAGGACACCGAGCAACTGAAACGCCTGAGTGAGATCCGCAAGGCGGTCATCGACAATCTGAAATCAGGCGTCGCCGACGACACGATCAAGCAGCGCATTCTGGCGTTGACCAAGGATCGCTTCGACCTGAATCTGAGCTTCCCCACCTTGCGCCACGAAGCCTGGGACGTGAGCGTGGCGAACCAGGCGGCGAGCTGGATGGAGGATGATCGCCTGCAGCGCTACGCCGCTGCCTATGCCAACCAGCGCGACTCCATTACCAACATGACCGAAAACACCACCATCCTGATGAGTGGCTCGCGTCTGGTCGACACGGTCGCCGATCTGCAGACCAACGAAGTGCAGCCCCGCGAATTCCTGCATGTCGTGAGCCAGATGATCGCCATTCAACAGCAGACAGTGAACGCACTGGGCGCGTTGGAAAAGCAGCTCATGACCGCCCTGCCGAACGATGGCGCTGCGGATACGAAGCCGTCGCCCGCTTCCTGATCCGCGCTGATACTTACGCGTAGCGCGCTCCACCGATAGAAAAAAAGCCCGGGCATGCCCGGGCTTTTTTTGCGTCACCGAAGTTCACTTCCGCTTCGGGATATACAAATCGGTGATGGTGCCCTCGTACACCTCGGCCGCCATACCCACCGACTCGCTGAGCGTCGGATGCGGATGGATGGTTAGGCCGATGTCGGCAGCTTCGCTGCCCATCTCGATGGCATGGGTGATCTCAGCGATGAGATCGCCCGCATGTGGGCCGACGATGGCGCCGCCGACCACACGATGGGTTTCTTCGTCGAACAGCAACTTGGTGAAGCCTTCGGTACGGTCGATGCCGATGGCTCGACCACTGGCCGCCCAAGGGAACTTGCCGACGCCGATCTTCAGCCCCTTTTCCTTCGCCTCGCGTTCGGTCACGCCGACCCATGCCACTTCCGGATCGGTGAAGGCGACGGACGGAATCACGCGCGCGTCGAAGTAGCTCTTCATGCCGGCAACCACTTCCGCGGCCACGCGGGCTTCATGGGTGGCCTTGTGCGCCAGCATCGGCTGGCCGACCAGATCGCCGATGGCGTAGATGTACGGCACGTTAGTGCGCATCTGCGTGTCGACGTTGATGAAGCCGCGATCGGTGACGGCGACGCCGGCCTTGTCGGCGCCGATCTTCGCGCCGTTCGGCGAGCGGCCCACGGAAACGAGCACGCGATCGAACAGCTTGGTCTCGGGAATGCTGTCGCCTTCGTAGCTGACCTCAATGCCCTTCTTGGTGGCCTTGGCGTCAACCACCTTGGTCTTGAGGTGCACGCCCTTGAGCCTGCCACCGAGACGCTTGGCCAACGGCTTGATCAGGTCGGCATCGGCGCCGGGGATCAGCTGATCCATGAACTCGACCACGGTCACTTCGCTGCCGAGCGCGGCATACACCGTCGCCATTTCCAGGCCGATGATGCCGCCGCCGACCACCAGCAGCTTGGCCGGCACGTCCTTCAGTTCGAGCGCGCCGGTGGAATCCACGATGCGCTCGTCATCCCACGGGAATGCCGGCAGTTTCACCGACTGCGAGCCGGCGGCGATGATGGCGTTCTCGAAGCGGATCAGCTTCTTGCCCTCAGCCGTCGCCACTTCCATCTCATGCGGTGACACAAAGGTGCCGACACCCTGCACCGTACGCACCTTGCGCTGCTTCGCCATGCCGGCGAGACCACCCGTGAGCTGGCCGACGACTTTGTTCTTGAAGCTGCGCAGCTTGTCGAGATCGAGCTTGGGCTTGCCGAAGCTCACGCCATGCGCGGCCATCGCTTCGGCCTCGTCGATCACAGCGGCTGCATGCAGCAGCGCCTTGGACGGAATGCAGCCGACGTTGAGGCAGACGCCGCCGAGAGTGGCGTAGCGTTCCACCAGCACCGTGTCCACGCCGAGATCGGCCGCGCGGAAGGCGGCGGTGTAGCCGCCCGGGCCCGAGCCGAGCACTACGAGCTTGCACTCGATGTCGGCAGTGCGACCGGAAGCGCCGGCCGCCTGAGGCGCCGGTGCGGCAGCCTTCGCGGGTGCCGATGCAGCAGCTGGTGCTGGCGCGGGAGCCGGCGCGGCCTTCGGCGCTTCGGCCTTGGGTGCGGCGGCATCGCCGGCCACTTCGAGCACAGCGATCACCGCGCCTTCGGAAAGCTCGTCGCCTACCTTCACCTTCAGCTCTTTGATAGTGCCGGCGGCGCTCGACGGGATTTCCATCGTGGCCTTGTCGGATTCCAGCGTGATCAGGCTCTGATCTTTGGTCACGCTATCGCCGGCCTTCACCAGCACTTCGATCACCGGCACGTTGTCGTGGCCGCCGATATCGGGAACCTTGATTTCAATGGTGTTGGCCATGCTGTTTCCTTGGGTGTTCGGGTGGTTGCCGGCAACCGGCAACCACCGTGTGATCAATGGGGAGAACGATCAGTCGCCGTCACGGCCTGCGGGTCACGCATGCGCACGTCGTATTGGGGTAGCGGAATGCGGATGCCGTGAGCCTGCAGCGCCGAATGCAGCGCCCAGTTGTAGGCTGCCTTCGCCGCACCGGGCCGGCGGGTGGCGTCGGCGTTGAGCCATACCACCAGCTGGAATTTCAGCGCCCAGTCGCCGAACTCCGCCAGCCATACCTGCGGGGCACGCGGCCCTTCGAGCGTATGGGTGTGAGGCACGGCGCGCGCGGCGTCCAGGGCGGCTTCTTTCACCTGTTCCTTGTCGCTGCCGTAAGCGACATGGAAAGGCACCTTCAGGCGGCGCAGGCCCTCGCGCACGGTCCAGTTGACCACCTGGCCGTTCACGAATTCCGAGTTCGGCACCAGGATGTCGAGATCGTCATTGGTGGTGACCCGCGTGGCCCGGATGTGGATGTCGCGCACCACACCATGCACACCGGAAGCCAGCTCGACGAAATCGCCCACCTTCAAGCTGCGGTCGAACAACAGGATCAGGCCACAGACAAAGTTATTGAAGATTGCCTGCAAGCCAAAACCCAGGCCGACACCAAGCGCACCAGCGAACACCGTGAAGCGCGCCATCGGAATACCGGTGGCGTTGAGCGCCAGCAGCACGCCCAGCGTGAGCAACAGATAGTGGGTCAAGCGGCCAACGGTATAGACGGCCGATTGATTGACGTTGTCGTGCCTGCGCGCATAGCGCCGCAGCAGATAGCGCAGCACCGCCGACAGTACCAGGCAGGCCAGGAACAGCAGACACGCGGCGATCACCGCACCGAGGGAAAGGTCGAATTCTTCGGTATGGATCAAACGCGTACCGAACCAGTTGCCGGGCGCGTCGCTCACGCCCGCACTGGCCCATGTGGTCAGTGCGGACGTGGTCTGGTGGGCGCGCATAAGCACCGCCTCACCGTCTCAGTCAGAGCAGCAGGCGGCGGATGTCGCCGAGCTGGGTAGCGAGGAAGGAGGCGAAGCGTGCGGCCAGCGCGCCGTCGATCACGCGATGGTCGTAGCTCAGCGACAGCGGCAGGATCAGGCGCGGCGTGAATTCCTTACCGTTCCATACCGGCTTGGTCTGTGCCTTGGAAACGCCGAGGATCGCCACTTCCGGCGCGTTGACGATCGGCGTGAACGCGGTGCCGCCAATGCCACCGAGCGAGGAGATCGAGAAGCAGCCGCCGGACATTTCGCTCGGCCCGAGCTTCTTGTCGCGCGCCTTCTTGGAAATCTCGCCCAGCTCCGTCGCCAGGTCCAACAAACCCTTCTTGTCGCAGTCGCGGATCACCGGCACCACCAGGCCATCCGGTGTGTCCACCGCGATGCCGATGTGGAAGTACTTCTTGAGGATCAGCTTCTCGCCGCTCTCGTCGAGCGAGGCATTGAACTGCGGGAATTTCTTCAGCGCCGCAACCACCGCCTTGATCTGGAACACCAGCGGGGTGACCTTGAGGTCTTTGTTCTCTTCGCCGAGCTTTTTGCGGAAAGCTTCCAGCTCGGTGATGTCGGCGTCTTCGTGCTGGGTGACGTGCGGGATCATCGCCCAGTTGCGGGCCAGGTTGGCGCCCGAGATCTTCTGGATGCGCGACAGCGGCTTCTCTTCGATCTCGCCGAACTTGGCGAAATCGACCTTGGGCCACGGCAGCAGGTTGAGCCCGCCACCGGTAGGCTGCGGGGCACCTGTCGGGCGCGCACCGGAGGCCAGCGCATGCTTCACGTAGGCAGTGACGTCCTCACGCATGATGCGGCCGCCGCGGCCGCTACCCTTCACCTGCTGGACATCCACACCCAACTCGCGCGCGAAGGCGCGGATGGCCGGGCTGGCGTACGGGGCGTCGCCCGGCATGACGATGCGCGAGTCGAACGGCGGACGCGCGGCGGGCGCCACGTCGCCCTCGGGCGCATTGCCCGGCAACACGCTGCGGCCGCCGACCGGTGCCGGCTTCTCTTCCACCTTGGGCGCTTCGACCTTGGCCGGTGCCGGGGCTGCTGCCGGAGCGGCGTCCGCGCTTTCGATCAGCGCGATCACGTTGCCCTCGGAGAGCTCGTCGCCCACCTTGACCTTGAGTTCTTTGATGACACCGCCGAACGGCGCCGGCACTTCCATGGTGGCCTTGTCGGACTCCAGGGTGATCAGGCTCTGGTCCTTGGCGACGGTGTCGCCGACCTTCACCAGCACTTCGATCACCGGCACGCCGTCGTGGCCGCCGATGTCCGGCACCAGCGCCTCGCGCACGCCGCCGGTGGCAGCAGCCTTGACTGGCTCGGCGCGGGTGGGCTCGGCCGCTTTGGCGGGCGCCGGGGCAGGCGCCGGAGCGGCGGCCTTGGGCGCTTCCGGCTGGGCCGGCGCGGCGCCGGCCTCATCGGCCTCGATGATGGCGATCACCGCGCCTTCGGAGACTTCGTCGCCGACCTTGAGCTTCATTTCCTTGATGGTGCCGGCGAACGGGGCCGGCACTTCCATGGTGGCCTTGTCCGATTCCAGGGTGATCAGACTCTGCTCTTTCGCGACCTTGTCGCCGGGTTTCACCAGAACCTCGATCACCGGGACATTGTCGTGTCCGATGTCCGGAACGCGGGCTTCTTTCAGGTCGGCCATGGTTTCTCCTGCGGATGGCGATGGCGCAACGCCCGGGGATGGCGGCGCGCAAGAGTCCAATCATAGCGAAGGAGTGCCAGTTCCGTGAGGCTCGACCTTGGTCTTGGGCACCATGCGCATACGTATGCAGGCGCCCGGCCGGGCCGCTTTGTTACTCCGGCAGGCGGCCCTGCACCACCGTCAGCTCGCGCTGCGGGAACGGGATGCTGATGCCCTCGGCGTCGAAACGCTCCTTGATGGAACGCAGCAGGTCGGTCTGCACCGCCCAGACGTCGCCGCTGCGCACATAAGCCCGCACCACCAGGTTCACGGCACTGTCACCCAGGCTTTCGGTCCACACGCCCGGCTCCGGGTCGCGCAGGATGCGCGAGTCGGCCGCAAACAGCTGTTGCACCGCGCTCATCGCCTTGCCGATGTCGTCCTTGTAGCCGATGCCCACCTTCACCTCGAGGCGGCGCGTGCCGCGACGGTTGAAGTTGATGATGGAATCGGCGCCAATCTTGCCATTGGGCACCACCGCCTCGCGGTTGTCCGGCAGCACCAGCAAGGTGTGCATGAGGTTGACGCTTTCCACTGTGCCGTCGATGCCACCGGCATGAATGAAGTCGCCTACGCGGAAGGGGCGGAACACAATCAACAGCACGCCCCAGGCGAGATTGCTCAGCGAGCCCTGCAGTGCCAGGCCGATGGCCAGGCCGGCGGTACTCAGGGCGGCGATCAGCGGCGCCGACGGAATGCCGGCCTGCTGCAAAGCCATCACCGCCAGCAGCACGATCAGCACGCCGTTGATCAGGTTGCGCAGGAAGCCGCTGAGGGTGGAATCGACGTTGGCGCGCCGCATCGCGCGCTGCGCGAAATTGGCGATACGCGCGGCCAGCCAGATGCCGATCAGCAGGATCAGCAGCGCGCTGCCCACGTTGAGGATCAGCTGGATGACGCCTTCGGAGAAATGCAGCCTCTGGAGAAGAAAATCATGCATCGAACAGAGCCTTGATCGGTAAAGCAAGGCTGCGAAGCCTAGCAGGCAAAATATCAAGGTTCTGTTGCATCCCTGACAAGATCGCTCCGAAACAAAAAAGCCGCGCCCTGGGGAAGGGACGCGGCACGGAGGGCCGTACACGAGGGAGAAACTGCCGGCCCTGCAAGCGCGGCGAGCCCGCTCAGAGGCTCTTAGCGCGAGGCGACATTGGAACTCTTGCCGTTCGCCTTTTTGTTGTCATCCTTGTCCTTCGTCACCAGCTCGAGGCGGGAACCGTCGACAAGGTGGAACTGGAACTGCTGTTGCAACTGCGCCAACGACTGCAGGCGCGGGCACAGTGCCTGCGCATGCTGTTCGAGCCGGTCGGCGCGCGTGTTGATTTCCTTATCGATGGTCTTGTCCAGCGAATCCGCGCGCGCCTGCAGCGCCGCCACCTTGCTCTGGTCACCGCTCAGTGCCGCCTTGACCGCGCTGGCCGTCACCTTGCTGACCAGGTCGGACACGGTGTCCTGGATGCTGTCGCCCAGCGCGCGCCCCATCGCGGCGTGTTTCCACACGCCCTGGTCAAGCGAACCCTCGACCTGGGCCATCGCGCGCCGATGGTTGTCGTCGAGGCGGCCGATCAACTGGCGGCGTTCGCTATCGTTCTCGGCAAACGTCATCAGCACCGCCCGCATCGCGGCGAAGCCAACATCGACGCCTTCGCGCGCGACGCCCGCCACCTCGGGCAGCAGCGCACGCACGTTGCTTTCGTACTCGCGCAAACGGGTCGCGTCGCCGGCGGAGACCGCAATGTCGCGGCCATCCACCTGCAAACGGCCGTCGTGTATGAAGACCTTGGCGGGAGTGCCGCTGTCGCGGTCGAAGCGAATGCCCGAGGCATCCACCTGCACGTCGTAGTCGCTGCTGTATTCGCAGGACTGGTGGTGGACATGGATCTCATGTGCCGGCGCGGGGGCAACAAGCGCCAGGCCCAGTGCCAAAGTGATTGCGGTAAACGCTATACGCATGACTGCCTCCCTATTCGTCGCCGGCCGACTGATCCCCTCGGCACGTGGTCGACACCATCGCGCTGCGCCGCGCGCCAGACATGGGCCAGGCGTCATCCCCTGCCATCGGTCATAGCCATCCCGATGGCGCAATGCGCATAGGCAGTCACGCTTCAACAGGCTAAGTTCGGCACCTGTGCTCATGAGGGGGAAGCCATGCAGGACGGGTGCGATGTAATCGTGATCGGCGCCGGGCTGGCCGGCCTGGTGGCCGCCACCGAGCTGGCCGATGCAGGCAAGCGGGTGCTGGTGCTGGAACAGGAGCCGGAGCAGAGCCTGGGGGGCCAAGCGTTCTGGTCATTCGGCGGCCTGTTCTTTGTGGACTCGCCAGAGCAGCGCCGCATGGGCGTGCGCGACTCCCACGCACTGGCCCTGGCCGACTGGATGGGCACCGCCGGCTTCGACCGGCCCGAGGATCACTGGCCACGCCGCTGGGCCGAAGCCTATGTGGATTTCGCCGCGGGCGAGAAGCGCTCGTGGCTGTACGCGATGGGCATGCGCTGGTTTCCGGTGGTCGGCTGGGCCGAGCGCGGCGGGCATGGCGCTTATGGGCACGGCAATTCGGTGCCGCGCTTCCATGTCACCTGGGGCACTGGGCCCGGCGTGATCGAACCGTTCGTGCGGCGCGCGCGCGAAGCACAGGCGAAAGGCCTGTTGCGCTTCGCCTTCCGCCACCGCGTCGATGAGCTGATCGTGGAGAACGGCGCTATCGCTGGCGCGCGCGGCAGCGTGCTGGCGGCCGATGCGATGGAGCGCGGCAAGCCAAGCTCGCGCGAAGTCGCGGGCCAGTTCGAGCAGCGCGCGCAGGCGGTGATCGTCGCTTCCGGCGGCATCGGCGCCAATCACGAACTGGTGCGCCGCAATTGGCCGCAAAGTCTGGGTGCGCCGCCCGCGCACATGCTGTGCGGCGTGCCGGCCCATGTGGATGGCCGCATGCTCGGCATCAGCGAAACCGCGGGTGCGCGACTGATCAATCGCGACCGCATGTGGCACTACGTGGAAGGCATCGAGAATTGGAACCCGATCTGGCCGATGCACGCGATCCGCATCCTTCCCGGCCCTTCCTCACTATGGTTCGACGCCACCGGCAAGCGCCTGCCCGGTCCTCTATGGCCGGGCTTCGACACGCTCGGCACGCTGGAGTACCTGCGCCGCACGGGCTATGACTACAGCTGGTTCATCCTTGACCAGCAAATCATCCGCCGTGAGTTCGCGCTGTCCGGTTCCGAGCAGAATCCCGACCTCACCAACAAAAGCTGGCGGCAGGTGGCGAAGCGCGCTGTCGGCAAAGGCGCGCCCGCACCAGTGGAGGCGTTCAAACAACACGGCCGCGACTTCATCGTGCGCGACACGCTGGAAGAGCTGGTCGCCGGCATGAACACGCTGGCCGGCAATGGCCTGCTCGATGCCGCATTGATCCGCCGCGAGATCGAAGCGCGCGACCTGCAGTTCAACAACCCGTATGCCAAGGATGGGCAGGTGATGGCCATCCATAACGCACGCCGTTATCGCGGCGACAAACTCGTGCGCGTGGCCAAGCCACATCGCCTGCTCGATCCCGCGAACGGCCCGCTGATCGCGGTGCGGCTCAACATACTTACCCGCAAGACCCTGGGCGGACTCGAAACGGACCTGCAGGCTCGCGTGCTGGGCCACGATGGACAGCCGCTACCCGGTTTGTACGCCGCAGGCGAGGCCGCGGGATTCGGCGGCGGCGGCCTGCATGGCTATCGCGCGCTCGAAGGCAGCTTCCTCGGCGGCTGCCTGTTCTCCGGCCGCGTCGCGGGACGTGCCGCCGCCGCAGCGACAGCATGAACGACCAGCCGGCGATCGTTATCTACGGCGCCGGCAGCGTGGGCTGCTATCTCGGCGGCCGCCTGCATGAGCACATTGCCGTGCGGCTGATCACGCGACCGCGTATGGCTGACGTGCTGCACGAACACGGCCTCACACTCAGCGACTTGCAGGGGTTTCAACAACACATTCCCGCCAAAGCGCTGGACGTTCAAATACAAGCACAAAACGCCAACGCACCACTGACCTTGGTTACGGTGAAATCCGCCGATACCGCCCAGGCCGGCCGTGAACTGGCCGACGTGTTGCCGCCCGACGCCATCGTCATCAGCTTCCAGAACGGCCTGCACAACGCCGACCTGCTACGCACCGCCCTGCCCGGCCGCACCGTGCTCGCCGGCATGGTGCCGTTCAACGTGCTGCAACACGCACCCGGCCGCTTCCATCAGGGCTCCGGTGGCGAACTCATGGTCGAAGCCCACCCCGCGCTCGCCCCCTACCTCCCTGCATTCACCGCTGCCGGACTTCCGCTGCAACAGCACACCGACATGCCCGCCATCCAGCGCGCCAAACTGCTGTTCAACCTCAACAACGCCATCAACGCTCTGTCCAACCGGCCACTACGCCAGGAACTCGCCGAACGCGGCTGGCGCCGCTGCCTCGCACTGGCCCAACGCGAAGCCCTAGCCATCTTCGCCGCCGCACACCTGCCCGTCGCACGACTCACTCCACTCCCCCCGCACTGGCTACCAAACATCCTCACCCTACCCAACGCCCTATTCGCCCGCATCGCACCGCGCATGCTGGCCATCGACCCGCTTGCGCGCTCATCTACATGGGAAGATCTGCAGGCAGGGCGGCGTACAGAGGTCGATGTGTTGCACGGTGCGATCGTGGAGCTGGCCGCCATGATGGGAAAGCGGGCGCCGGTTAACCAGCGCATCATTGAATTGATACGAGAGGCGGAAAAGGCGCCAGTTGAATGGACGTCCGAACGGTTGTTGAGAGAGCTTCGCGAAGCGCAATCAAAAGCAGGCTAGCGTGCGCAAGTACAAGCCCGCCATTTCAACCGATGAAGTAGCAACGCGATCCCGAGCACCCAGACCCCACCCCAACCCTCCCCTGTCCCGCGGGACTAGCTTTGCGTCGCAAGCAGGGGAGGGAGTAATAGCTTGGCGCGTCGGTGAGGACTAGGCGATCAGGCCTCGAAGAAAACGATCCCAACGCCCGACACTGGAAAAGGCGTAGCTACAAAGCACACCGCCTGCTTTCAGGCTATTTCTCTTTGGTTACTTTCTCTTTGGGCCAGCAAAGAGAAAGTGACCCGGACCGCGGCAGCGGTTCGGAAGCCCGCGGCAGGCTAGCCCGGTCGCGACAACGCGACAATCGAAGCGACAACGCCACTGGATGACCAGCTTCGCTGTTGAAAAGCGCCTCCGGCCTTCGCCGGAATGACGAAGTAGGAAGGGATATCGCTAAAACAAAACTCTTACCCCAACCATCTCTCGAAGGAAGCCGGAGAAAAACGAGATCAAAGCTCAGCCTGCTCCCCCAACATCCTCCTCACCTCCCTCAACGACACCGTCTCCCAAACCGCTACCACCACCAACACCCCCGTAGTCAGCGCCCCCAACCACAACACCGGCAACAAAAACGCCGGCGCCACCAAAAACACCAGCAACCCCAGCCCCACCAGATGCGACAACGGAAAGTTGATGCGATTGACCGTCATCTTGAACAACGCATTGCCGAGCAAATACAGCGCTGGCCCACCCACCAACACCGCCATGCTCGCCAGATCCCCGCGCGCATGTGGATGACCGAGGCTCAACTCGTCGCCCACCGCGCTCACCACAATGCCCGCGACGATCAGCAGGTGCAGATAGGTGTAACCCAGCCGCGCAGTACGCCCCGGATCGGTGGCGTGGCGGATCGAATGGCTGCCACGCTCGGCGCCCAGGTCGAAGTAAATCCACCACATCGCCACGCAACCTAGAAATGCCGACGCGAACGCGAATACAGAGTCCGCCTGCCGCATGCTCTCCGCAAAGGTGGACCCGGTCACCACCACGGATTCACCCAGCGCGATGATCACGAACAGACTGCAGCGCTCCGCCATATGGCCACCCTCGACATCCCATTCGGACGTACTCGAACGCCCCAGTCCCGGCACAAAAAAATAAGCGGCGGGTCCGAGATATTCGATGGCAAGTGCCGCCGCCCATAGGGCGAATCGCGCGTCACCCTCTTGCGTGCCACCGAGTAACCACAGCACACCGGCAGTGGAAAGCCACACGGCAATGCGGATGATGTTGCGCCGGTTCGCCGCGGGCGCATCGCGCCCCATCGCCCACAGCATGAACAACGTGCGCCCCACCTGCATGGCGACATAGGCACCGGCGAACAGCAAACCGTGTTCACCGAAGGCTTGCGGTAACGACGTCGACAACAGCAGGCCGGCGAAGGTCAACGCCAGCAGCATCACCCGGACCGCGAGCCGCTCGGGATCCAGCCAGTTGGTGATCCAACTGGTGAATACCCACACCCACCACACCGCCAGGAACAGCAGCAACACCTGGATTGCCCCCGCCAGATTCAGCCCATGCAGCAGCGTGTGCGAAAGCTGGGTGATCGCGTAGACGAACACCAGATCGAAGAACAGCTCGATATTGGTGACCTTGCCGTGCCCGCCAGCCACGCGTGCGCGAAGCAGACTACCGGCCGGTGTCGTCGGTGTAGATGGATGCTGCGACATGGAAGACCTCCCCAGGAACCGGCACTTTTATCGCATGGCGCACGACGGGCCGCCACGGGTTACCGATTCCATGTCTAGCCGCCGTCGTCGATGCGACTGACCTTGCCATCGGTCAGGGTGATCATGACGGTCCGGCCGCCGCGCCGATATTGCCAGCGCTCACCGCCGGTATCCGCTCGCGCCGCCTGCCCCTTGGACTTGCTGCGGGCCGACTTGCCACTGGCCGGCTTGCTGCCACGCGCCTTATGCAAAGGCTTGCCAAGCAATTCCACCACCCGCGCCGCACTGTCTCCGCTGCTCAACACTTTGCTGCCTACCCGCAGCGTATCGCTCGCATGAGCCATTGCAGCCCATACGAATAAACCCATTACCCAGCCTTTGCGCATGAAGATTCCCGTTGACCGCGGCTCAACCGCCTGCCGGAAACCATAGCGATGCAGGCTGGCGCGACGGCATCCCCGCCGCGCCAGCCAAAGCTGTAAGGATTGGCCGACACGCTTAGCGCGCGCGGTCCTCGATCGAACCCACCTTGCCGTGGATCACAGTGATGGTCACGACATGGCCATCATCACGCTGATACTGCCAGCGCTCACCGACATACGCGCCCTTATCGTTCTCGATCGGCTCCTTGAAACCAGGCGTGCCCAGTAGCTGCACGGCGCGCGAAACGCTGTCACCAACCACCAGTACCTGACTGCCGATGCGCAACGTGCCGGAGGCATGAGCGGCAACACTGACCGACAACAGCACAAACAACAGAGAACGACGCATGGTGGATCTCCTTTCCTGGGGTGGGGGACGGTGAAGCTAGAAGCCCGCGCCGGGCTGCGCAAGATAACTTTCCTCATCTTGCGTCGAGCGGCGACCGAGTACGGCGTTGCGATGGGGGAAGCGCCCGAAGCGGTCAATCACTGCCTGATGACGACGCGCGTAGTCCAGATAGTTGGCATAGCGCGCTTCGTCCGGCACCTGCGCGCAAAGACCGCCGAACAAGTCGACGCAGTGCTGTTGCAAAGCTGGATCTTCGGCATGTTCCAGCGGCAGATAGGCAAACGCGCGCCATAGCGGTGGCAACGCTGCATCGTAGCCACGAGTGATACCGGCTATGGCCAGCGCCTGCGCGTGCAAATCGCTGGCGAAGGCGCGCGGATCATTGCGATAAAGATTGCGGCTGAATTGATCCAGCAGGATCAGCAGGGCCAGCCAGCCTTCAGGCGTTTCGGCCCAGGCGTCGAGTTCACCGCATGACGCCCGGCCCTGCAAGGCACCAAAGCGTTCGCGGATTTCTGCATCGAAAGCGTCGTCGCGCTCGAACCAGCGCGGCTCGTTGGCGGGGTCGAACCAGAAATCCAGCACATCCTTGGCCGTAGGCATGGCTG
Organism: Dyella sp. OK004; assembly: GCF_900114495.1. Classification (GTDB taxonomy): domain Bacteria; phylum Pseudomonadota; class Gammaproteobacteria; order Xanthomonadales; family Rhodanobacteraceae; genus Dyella_D. The sequence goes on from NZ_FOZI01000001.1 coordinate 723,403, forward strand.
GCTCTTTAACCGTGAGTGGTTCCGGCAAGGCAATGCATGTCTTTGTGCATGCCGTAGAGACGGCTCAACTGGCTACCGGGCACACTGCCGGCTTCGCGTAGCGCGCGCTGCATGCGCCGCTCGAAGCTATGCAGCAGATCGCATTCGTTGCGGGCTAGCCACTGCACCCAGGCAGTATCGCGATGCGCGGAGAAGCGCGTGGAAAGATCCGCCATTACGTTGCGCAGCTTGCCCGTCACCGTGCCGTGCTGCGCTGGCGCGCCACCGTCGGCGCGCACCAGACCCTGTAGGTCGTCGATCAACGAGTCCAGCGTCTGCAGGTTTTCGAACAGCAACATCTGCAGGGCCGGGTCGCGGACCTGGGCCATCGCCCGCCGATGCAGGCCACGGTCGTCAATACCGCGACGGATCAGGGCGTTATAGAGCGGGCGATTAAGAGAGGACACGGCGACCGCCTCCGGGCGGTTCGAGGGGTGGGGTTCGAACTGTTGCTATCCTCGGGCCCGCCCGCTTAGCCGGACATTAATTTGTCATTAGCCGCGCCTGCGCGCTCAGCCGCCGTTGCTACTGACCGATCCGCAACAAGTTCAAAGGCTGGCCATTGCTCCCACGCACCCCTTGCTGCAGCTCGGCCAGGCGCTGGATAGAGGGGCACAGGGCCTGGATTTGCGGACGCAGGGCCTGCATCCGGCGCTCCAGCCGTGGCCGTAGCTGGGTAGCCAGATCGGAGGCACGGTCGCGCAAGCTGGCAGCCGCCTGCAGATCGCCGCTCACCGCCGCCTGTACGGCCTGCTGCCCCAGATCCCCAGCCAGCAGGGGCAGCAGATCGCTGGCGATCTGGTTGGCGTATTGATCGGCCATGTCGCCCTGCCAGTCATGCGTGCTATTGCTGGCGGCGATGCGCTGCTTCAACTCGGCGACGCGGGAAGCCAGACGCTGATTCAATTCGGCCTGGGTGTCAGCCCCCAGCCCCATACCGGCCGCCTCCTCGCGCATGCCCTGCGCCAACAGATCCACACCATTCTGGGCGACACCCTTGGCGCGTGGGGCCAGCGCGCGCAATTCGCGCTCGAATAAGGCCAGGCGATCCTGATCCTCAGCACTCAGGCGCACGGCGGCGCCATCCGTGCGCAGGCCGCCGTCGTGCAACTCCACATGGAATGGCGCCGGCTGCGGACGATCGAACATCACGCTATCCGGCTTCAAGGTCAGGTCGTAGCTGCTGCTGGCCTGGCAGGTGGTCGCGAGGTCCTGGGCGTGCAGGCCTGTGGAAGCAAAAGCCAGCATCAAAACAGTCGGAAGCAGAGGGCGGCGCATGAAGCATCCTCGATAAGGAAGGCCGCAGCGATACCCCGCTGCGCGCCAACCCCCGCTGAATCCGCTTTGAGTTTGTTCCAGCTCTTACACCGGGCGCGTATGGAATTCCTTGCGCACGGCAGGCAAGCCCAGTTGCCAGGACAGCCACAACAACACCGGCACGGCGACAGCCTTGATGACCAGCACGATCTCAAAGATGCGCTTGGCGTGCTCGATCATCATCGTCGCCAGCTCGGCGAGTTGCGGCTGAGCTTGTGCCGCCTGCCTGGCCTGCTCGAACTGGCCCCATTGCGCGAGCATCAGGCCGCCGGTAGCCAGCGACCACAGAGCCAGCAGCACGGCCAGCACACGCATAGCGCGGCGCGCCCATTCCTGCTGCATGATGCAGCCGACGCACACCACGATCACAGCGAAAGCACCCACCAGGTACGGGTATTGGGCGTAACGCAGATATTGCACGCCACCGAACGCCGCCAGCAGAAGCAACAACCATAGCGCGATGCGCCACGCGGCAAATCCTCGACCGGCATGTGCCGCATCACGGCGAACCTTCAATAGCATCAGGAAGCAGCCTTCAGCGCGGCGAGATCGGCCAGCACCTGAGCGGAGTTCTTCTCCGGGTCAACGTCCTGATAGACCTTGGCCACTTTGCCCTGCGGATCGACCAGGAAGGTGGTGCGCTTGGCGTAGTGCATGCCCATCTTGGAAGTGAGCACGCCGTAGGCTTCGGACATCTTGTGCTCGGAGTCGGCCAGCAGCGGGAACGGCACTTTGTATTTGGCCGCGAATTCGGCGTGCGATTTCACGTCGTCCAGGCTCACGCCGACCACATCCGCGCCGGCCTGGCGGAGCTTGGCGATGTCATCGCGGAAGGTGCAGACCTCGGTGGTGCAGCCCGGCGTGAAATCCTTGGGATAGAAGTACAGCACCAACCAATGGCCGCGATGCTCAGCCGCAGTGTGCCATTTGCCGTTCTGGTCCTGCAGGCGAAAATCCGGCGCGGCCTGGCCTGCCTGCGGCAAGGTGCTGGGGGTGTCGGCAAATGCGGGCGCGATCATGCCAACCAGCAAGGTCAGCAGAAGGAGCAAGGCGTTGCGACGCATGACGGTACTCCGGGGTGGGGGATAACGCGCAAAGTGTACGCGCAGCAACAACAAAGGGCGCCATGCGGCGCCCTTTGCGAATCGACTTGCCTTGGCTTACGGCTTGCTGATGGTGAACTTGCCCACCGATATGCCCAGATTTATACCTTCGCCCGCACCGGCCAGCGCCAGCGAGGTAGTGCCCTTGGTCAGCACCTGTGCAGTGCCACTTTTAACGATGCCAGCTTCGGCACCCGCCTGCACGTAGTCACCGAACACATCCTGGATGCTGCGCACGTGGGTGATCTCGCCCTTGCCGTTATCGATGCGGTACTTGCCGGCGGTCAGGCCACCGCCCACCACGGTGATCTTCACCGGCGAACTCTGGCCGTTGTTACAGGTGATGGTGCCGGAACCCTCGGCGTGCTTGTACAGAATGGACCAGCCGGAGAGGTTGAACTTGAGATCGCAATCCACCTTCGACTCGGCAGCCTGCACATGTGCCGCCGGCAACATTGCCACGCTGCTGGCCATTGCCAGCACCAACGCCGCCATTGCCATAGAGCGCTTGATCATCGTCGTCTCCTTTCGCGTAGTGAGGGGTCCTGCAGCGATACATGCTAGACCGGTCTGCTGAACGAATCAGCAAGATCGCTCGGAGGCATTCAGCCTTGGTCATTGCACATGAGCGTGGCGTGGATAGAAAAGGGTGCCCGGGGTCATCCGGCATTTTTGATCATCCGCTAACAAGTTCCCGCGCAAACTGCAGCCACCCAACACATGCACTGAAGGGGGATGTCATGAGCATGCGCACCGTCTGCAGTCTCGGTTTTGTACTAACCCTAGTCAGTAGCCCCGCCGCCTTTGCACAGACCAGCCAGCCGAGCACCCAAAGCTCCACGAGCAGTGGACAAACCACGACCAAGCACACCACGACCAAGCACAAGACCACCAAACACACCGCCGTCGCCCAACCAAAGACGCGCACGGTGTGCGAGGACGTAACCGTGCAGGATCAGCCCAAGGACTCCAACCAGCTCGCCGGCATGGCGATCGGCGGTGTGGCCGGTGGCCTGCTCGGCAACCAGATCGGCAGCGGTAAGGGCCGTACGTTGGCCACCGTGGCCGGCGCGGTCGGTGGCGGTTACGCGGGCAAGAAGATCCAGGAAAACCAGCAGGCGAAGAACACTCATGTCGAGCGCCGCTGCCGCGAAGTGACTCCATGACGTTTGCGCCGGTCCAAGGAGCGTTCCATGTTCAAGTATTCCCTGGTCGGCTATGACGGCTCCGTCACTTCGCAGCGCGCATTCCGGCTCGCGATCGACTTGGCGCGCACCTGCGGTGGACGGGTGCGCGTGGTCAACGCGGTGAAGCTGATCGAAGGTGCCGCCGACACGTGTGCACTGGTGATGGCCGACTCCGGCGCCCGGCGCGCCAATGAATTGATGGCGGAACTGAAAACGATGGCGCCGGAAGCCGCCGAGCTGATCGACGTCGAAGTCGTCTCCGGCAACCCGGGCGACGTGCTACTGCAGCAAGTGCAGCGGCACGGCGTCGACCACATCGTGATCGGTCATACCGAGCGCGGCGCCTTGGCGCGCTGGCTGCTCGGCTCGGTCTCCACCGACGTGCTGGCCGGCTCGCACGTGCCGGTGACGGTGGTGCGCTAGCGCCGGCGCGCTTTCTCGTACAGACGGATATAGGCGTCCACCGATAGGGATGCCACCAGCTGTCCGAGATAGAGCAAGGGCAGATCGTCCAGCGTCTGGAAGCGCAGGCAGGATTTGCCCATATCCAGTTTCTTGCCAGCCTTGGCGAACGCATCGCGCAATGCCGCCTCCCGTACCGGATCCATGTAGACGCAAGTGAGATAGAGCGCCAGGTAATTCTTTTGCGCGGCGAGCGCGAGGTAACTCAATGGCTGCCCGTTGTAGGTGTCGGCATAGCGGGATAGCGGCACGCCATAGCCGATCATGCCCCACGCCATGGCCTCCTCGTAGACCGCCGGCAGATGCCTGAGGACCAGGCTACGCACAGCGGCCAATGCCTCGCGCCGGGCCGGGGGCAATGCGGCAAGGTAAGTTTCTACGGTGACCGCCTCGCTGCGCGCCATCCCCGCCCCCACCTGCTTGTTATGACCCTGTCCACACTATAGGTCGGCGGACGTTAATCCGCCTGGGCGGACTCGTCGTATCCTGTTGTCATAGAACAGTCATGCCAGGCCGGCGTAAGCCCCGCAACGAACCGGCCCATGCCCCGCACAGGAACCCCCGCGTGAGCTACAACACCCCGTTGCCCTGGACTCTGGAAAGCCTGGACTTCGATCGGATCGAACTCGAGCGCATCCGCCACAACGAAGACCTGTTTTTTTTACTGTGCAGCTCCTCCTTCGTCGAGAGTGGCTCCGATCTCTACACGCATAATCTGGTCGACCACTTCGCCGGCGACGAGGCTCTGCAGACCTGGCTCAGCCAGCACTGGGAGCAGGAGGAACTGCAACACGGCCACGCCCTCGCCGCCTACGTAAGGAAGGTATGGCCGGAATTCGACTGGGAGCGCGGCTTCCAGGCGTTCTGGCAGGAATACGGTGCGGTGTGCACCAGCGACCAGTTGGAAACCAGCCGCGGACTAGAACTGGCCGCGCGCTGCGTGGTGGAAACCGGCACCGCCAGCCTGTACCGCGCGCTCAACGACATCACTGACGAGCCCGTGCTGAAGCAGCTCACCAATCACATCAAGAGCGATGAAGTGCGCCACTACAAGCACTTCTACCAGCACTTCCGCCTATATCGCGAACGGGAAGGCTTCGGCCGCTACAAGGTGTTCCGCACCATCCTCAAGCGCGTGAACGAGATCAAGAGCGAAGACAGCGATATCGCGCTGCGCCACGTGTTCAACCAGTGCTACCCGCAGCACAAGGAGAACCAGGCCGAGTTCCGGCGTATCACCGGCCGCGCGCAGGCGCTGCTCCGTCGCAATATCCCGGCCGAGATGACGGTGAAGATGCTGCTCAAGCCACTGGATTTGCCGCCGCGCGTGCAGAACATGGTGGAAAAGCCGCTGGCCCGCATCGCGGAGCGGCTGTTCCTCAATTGAACTGATGGCCGCGCCGTGCGAGCACGGCTACGGCTGTTCCGTCTCTAGTTGCCGACGACGTTCGTCCGATGCCGTTTCAGGCCAGTGATACCAGTCCTCGTGCAGCGAGAACTGTTTGCAGGTCAGGCACACCGTGATTTCCCAACGATAGCTGCAGCCGGGACAGACGCCGCCGGTCCAGAACGTATTCCACTGCGTGCCGCAGCCTCCCATGCGGGGCGCGCACAGCCACCGGCTACTGCCTGCCGGACGCCAAGTGCACAGCGGGCAGTAGATTTCCGGCTCGCTCATGTCTCTGACATCAGTTCTTCGCGGGCTCTTTCGGACGCTCGGCGGCTTCGATCTTGCGCTGCTCGTGCTCCACCGCTTTCAGCTTGGCCACATCCACCGGGCGAATCTGCGCGATGGTGCAAGGGAAGGTACGGCCTGTCAGCACCTTGTCGAAATTGATCGACACCTCGTGCAAATTGGAGGTGAGGCCGATGGCGTTGGTGAACTCCAGATCCGGACACGGTCCGGATACGGTCAGCAACCAGGCTTCGTTCGGCCGTGTATAGACGGCCAACTGACTGTCGCCCAGCGGCTCCCACGAATAAAGATCGAAGAAGCGGAAGTTGCGCACTGGCTCGCCGGCCGCCGCTGCATAGGCAGCCTGGCGATTACTCATGCGTTGCGCATAAGGCACGCTCGAGCAGGCAACCAGCGATGCGGCCAGCATCGCACCGATCAACAAACGTTTGGCGGACATAAGACAACCTCCATGTGGGGACTATCGTAAGAACGCTCGACGACCCGATCGGTTCACGCCCTTGTGAGCGGGCGTTTATTTCTTCTTGCTTTTGCCGACGCTTTGCCACTTCGCCGGATCGAACCCGCCGACCTCATACACCAGTGTCAGCTTCTTCTCGCCATCCTGCATGGTGACGTCGATGGCGATCTTCTTCGCCTTCTCCAGCATCGCGATAAAAGCCTTGTCGTCGCGGATCATCAGCGCCGGCTCGCCGGTGCTCGGCGCGAACGCCTTAATGCCGGTCTCCTTGCCGTCCACCACCGTATGCAAGGTGCAATTGGCCTTGCACACAAAGCCGTGGGCACCGCCGCTGTAGAGGAAGGCGTTCTGCCCCCACTCGGTATGCCGGCGCAGTACGAGGCGCACGCGATCGTTGCCGGAGGGCTGGCTGCTGTAGATGGTAGCGGTGGACTGTGTGCCGCCCTGCATCGGCGACACCTGATACAGCCACAAGCCCTGCAAACGATTCTTCTCGCTAGTTTCCTTCCAGCGCTTTTCAATCTCGGGCAGGCTCTGCTGCACTTCCTTGGCGGCTGCGCTATCGGGATAGCGGCTGACGACGTCCTTGCCCATGGTGACGGCCATTTCGTCGTTGTTGATACGAAGCAGCTGATGGTAGGTATCCAGCTTCTTCGCCGCCTCGTCGGCCTGGGCCTGGGCGGACGCCTGGGCTGCTGGGGCCTGGTCGCCAGACTGCGAACAGCCGGCAAGGACGAGAGCGACCCCCAGGACAGTAACGGCGGAGCGGAAGCGCGGCAGGTTCATCAGCGAAGTCCGGTGACGGGAAGGTACCTAGAGTGGAACGGGTGGCCAGGATGGTGCAACCGACAAGTGCCTCCTGTAGGAGCCCACCCTGTGGGCGACCAGGCGTCGGCACTTCGTAGGCTCGCGCACAGGGTGTGCTCCTACAAAAGCAAAGCTGCCCGTTATGGCGTCGGCATCGCCTCACCGAAGCGCTCGCGCAATTGCGCCCGATAGCGGCGGCTGCAGGGAATCCTGGCGCCATCGCGCAGCGACAAGCGGGCATCGCCGGTATCCAGCGGCTCGATCTCGGCCAGGTAGTCGAGGTTGACCATGTAGCTGCGGTGCACCCGCACGAAGCGCGACGGATCCACGCGATCCTCGATCCCCGCCATGGTGGTGCGCAGCGGATAGTCGCGGCCGCGGACATGCAGGTTCACGTAGTTGCCGGACGCCTGCAGCCACTCGATCTCGCGCGCGTTGATCAGAAACTCTTTGCCGAGTTTGCGTACCAGGAAACGCTCCGGCCGCTCCAGCGGCTCCACCGGCGGGCCGTCGTCCGGGGCGACCAGCAGGCGGGCCTCGCCTTGCAGGCGCATCAGCCACAGGTGGTACAAGGTGACGGTGGCGATGACCGAAAGATAGGTCCGCACATCCTTGAGATATTCATAGCCCCAGGTGGGCAACCACGGACCGAAGTCGTAGCGCCCGCCCTGGCTGGCATAGACAAGTGTGCGCAAGGCCACCATCCCAGCCACGTGGATCAGGCTGTACGGCACGCTGGCCAGCAGGTGGATGGGAAGGCTGCGCCGCCACGTATCGAAGCGGATCGGCCAGCGCCTTTCGATGGCGATCACCGCTGGCACCAGGGCGAGCATCACCAGCGCACTACTCCACTCCCATACCCAGGGCTCCCAGGCGGCCACCTTGGGATGGTCGATCTGCGAGACCACGCTATTGAACGTCGCATTCAAGACGTACACGGCCACCCAGAAGCCCACCTCGAAGGTGCGCCGCCAGGGCTGGAAGGACTCGTAGCTGAAGCCGGGCCGGTTCGTCATGCGCGGATTCTACGCACAGGGCCGACCCGTGCCGTCCCTATTCGTCCCATCTATCCACCGCTTGTCCCAACCACATCGCGATCAGTCACTTAGCGGGCGACTCGCCGAAAGCCGGGGCTCAGCATCGGATGCACTTTCCCGATGGAGTCCCGTCATGAACCGCCGCCACGACATCGACGCGCTACGCGCGCTGGCCTTCGGCCTATTGATCCTCTACCACGCCGCCATGCTCTATGTGGCACCGGTGTCGGACTGGGGCTTTCATCTCAAGAGCACTCACCTGGCCGAATGGCTGCAGTACCCGATGCTGTTCCTCAACCGTTGGCGCATGGAGCTGCTGTTCCTGATCTCCGGCCTGGCCGTGCATTTCCTGCGAGGCAAGACCGGCCTGCCCGGGCTGGCCTGGAAGCGCACGGTGCGCCTGCTGCTGCCGCTGGTGTTCGGCATGCTGGTGGTGATCCCGATCCAGCCCTACGTGCAGGGGCTCGCCGAGCACGGCATCGAATCGGGCTTCCTGGCCTTCCTACCGCACTACTGGACGCACGGCTACCGCGACTACGGGCTGACCTGGAACCACCTGTGGTACCTGCCCTATCTGTGGCTGTACACCATGGGCCTGCTGGCGCTGCTGCCGGTGTTTGAATCGGCGCCGGGGAAGCGCTTCTGCGCGTCTATGCGCCAATTGCGGGGAACCCCTCTGTTGCTGCTGCCAGCTTTGCCGCTTTTCGTGATCGGCTTCGTGCTGCGCCATCGCTTCCCGGAAACCCACGCCCTGGTCGGCGACTGGTATGCGCATGCGCTGTATGCCACCTGCTTTCTCTATGGCTACCTGCTCGGCACCGACACTGGGCTGTGGAGCGAACTGGCGCGTCTGCGCCGTTTCTCGCTGACGCTGGCACTGAGCTGCTTCGCGCTCTATCTGTTCCTCGACAAATTCGGCCCTGACCTGCTCGGCGGCAAGCCACCGACGCTCGCCCAAGCCTTGATCGCCAAGGCAACGATCGACGGCCTGCGCTATTTGTACTGCTGGACGGCCATCGCCGCGGTGCTGGGCTGGGGCCATGCCCTGCTCAACCGGCCATTCCGCTGGCTGCCCTATGCCCGCGAGGCGGTGTACCCCTGGTACGTGCTGCATCAGAGCCTGCTGTTGCTGGTCGCGTGGTGGATCATGCAGATGCATCTCGGACCGGTGATGGAACCGCTGCTGGTTGTGTTCGGCACGATAGGCGGTTGCGCGTTGCTGCACGAATGCGTCATTCGCCGCACGCGCTGGCTGCGGCCGCTATTCGGACTGGATGCCAGCCCGAACCACCGCGGCACATCGCAGGCCCTTCTGCGCCCGGCCGACGACATCGCCTGAGGAAGGTTTTGCCGAGCCCGGAGGCGAGCCTGATAATGCGCGCTCGCCTCCGGGAAACCTCATGTCGTCCCCATCCCCTGTCACGACGGATTCGCTGTTCCAACATCCCGCCTTCGTCCAGTTCTGGTTCGCGCGCATCGCTTCCAGTTTCGGCTTCCAAATGCTTTCCGTCGCGGTGGGCTGGCAGATCTACGAGATCACCGGCCGCGCTTTCGATCTGGGCCTGATCGGCCTGGTGCAGTTCATTCCCTCAGTGCTGCTGGCCCTGCCCGCCGGACACGTGGCCGATCAGTTCGAACGGCGGCGCATCGTGTTGCTGGGGCAGATCGTTGAGCTGCTGGCCATCGTCGTGCTGGCGGCGCTCAGCCTGATGCACGCGGTGCATGAAGCCGGCATCCTGATCCTGGTGTTCGCCATCGGCGTGGCAAAGGCGTTCGAATTCCCCGCCATGCAATCCATGCTGCCGGCCCTGGTGCCGCCGCCGATGCTGGCGCGTGCGATGGCGGTAAACGGCTCCGCCGGTCAGGCGGCGATGATCATGGGGCCAGCACTCGGCGGCCTGCTCTATATCGCTGGTCCCGGCACGGTGTATGTGGTCTCGGGCGTGCTGTACCTCATCGCGGCCACGCTGATGAGCCGCCTGCGCTACGAACAGGCGCCGCCGCGGCGCGAACCAGCCACATTGAAAACGCTGTTCGCTGGCGTGCATTTCATCCGCCAGCGGCCGGACGTGCTTGGCGTGATCTCGCTGGATCTGTTCGCGGTGCTGCTGGGCGGCGCCACTGCGTTACTGCCGATCTTCGCCAAGGACGTGCTGCACACCGGGCCCTGGGGCCTGGGCTTGTTGCGCGCGGCGCCGGCCGTGGGCGCGCTGCTGATGTCGTTCTGGCTCGCGCGACACAACCTGGAGCGTCGCGTAGGGACAATCATGTTCGCCTCGGTGGCCGGCTTCGGTCTCGCCACGCTGGTGTTCGCGGTGTCGAGCACGCTGTGGCTGTCGCTTGCCGCGCTGTTCGCACTCGGCGCCTTCGACATGGTGAGCATGGTGATCCGCGGCGCGCTGGTGCAGCTGGATACGCCGGACGATATGCGCGGCCGCGTGAGTGCGGTGAACGCGATCTTCATCAATACCTCCAACCAGCTCGGCGAGTTCGAATCTGGTCTGCTCGCCGCGTGGATCGGTGCGATCAACGCTACGTTGCTGGGTGGCATCGGTACACTAGTGGTCGTTGGCCTGTGGATGTGGATGTTCCCCACGTTGCGTCGTCGCCAACGCCTGCATGCGGAGCCCAGCGAATTGTCGGAACCGGCGGCCGATACGCTGTGACCTTGGAGCCTGTCCAACTTTTCTAAGTAGGAAGCCGCGAGCCAAGTACCTACCCCTCCCCAACCCTCCCCTGCACGCAGGGGAGGGAGCAAGGCGAAAAACCATCCCGTAGCCTGACACTGGAAAATGCGCAGCTACGAAGCGCGCCACGCTCTTCCGACCATTTCTCTTTGGTTACTTTCTCTTTGGGTCAGCAAAGAGAAAGTGACTCGGGCGCCGGCAGGCGTCCGAAATGCCCGCTGCATAAGCGGCCAGGTCGCGATAGCGCAGCGATTGACGCGAATAGAAGAGCCCCCCCCTGAGCGCCAGCCTGATATCTCTGCGCGGCATGCGTCGCTGCGCAGGCCGACTTCCATCACGGATTGCCAAGCACCGCTCGCGTGTCGACGCTGTCGGCCATGACCTTGTAACCAGCGTCGCCAGGATGCAGGTGATCTCCGGAATCGTAGGCTGGCAGAAAACGCTGCGGGTGTGCCGGATCGCGTAGCGCCGCGTCGAAGTCCACCACGGCATCGAACGCTCCGCTTTCGCGGATCCAGCGATTGACGGCCTGGCGCACACGCTCCTTGTCAGCGTTGTAATAGCCCTTCATTGGCGTGTCTTCCAGCGCACCTTCGAACGGCGTCAACGTGGCGCCAACGATGCGCACGCCATGCAGATGCGCACGGGCAATCAACTGCTGATAGCCAGCGATCAGTATTTCGGCAGGCGCTACGTCATCCCTGGGTCCCAGTGGTGTACCGAACCAGCCGATGTCGTTGATACCCATCATCACGATCACGCTCGACACACCAGGCTGGCTGAGCACATCCCGCTCGAAGCGCGCCAGCGCGTTCTCGCCCATGCCGTCGCGCAACACGCGCGCCCCTGAGATACCAGCATTGAGTACGGCGACATGCTGCCCGGCGAAACGCTTGGCGAGAAAGTCCGGCCAGCGTGTGTTGGCATCCATGCTGGAGCCGTTGCCATCGGTGATCGAATCACCCAGCGTCACTACGGCGCGCGTGCCCGCCGTGTCGGCCACCAGGATCGAGCGCAGGAAGACGCGTGAGGTCAGTGTTGTGTCCGGATTGATCGTTTGTGCGCCGACTTGATTACCTGTCGCTACATAAGTCGTCTGGCGCGCATCCCAGTGAAAGCTCGCGGGTGCCGTGGGCTCGGGCAGGTACAAACTGACGCTGACATCGCCCAACGCCCCCACGTTCAAATCGACGGGATCGCTGAGCATCGGCGCACCCGGCGGTATCGTCACTGACGGCTGGCCGTTGAAGGTCAGCGTACGATCCGAACCGGCAGCAATCGTGGCGCCCTCGCTTGCCAGAGCGATATGTGCGGCGCCAATCACCAACGGGCGCGTGCCGTATTCATTCGTCAGCATCACGCGCACCCGCTCGCCACCCACGCTCACGCGCGCCGACTGGCGCACGGTCTGGTGCCACAGACTCGAAGGCAGATTGAGCGGCAGCGCGAAATCGCCATCCCAGCGCGGCTCGGGACTGGCGGTCCAGGTGGCTATCCAGCGCGCGTCGTCACGCTGCAGGGCTTTCGGCGCGGGTGCCGCGTGCAGCGCCCCCATGACCACAAAGGCCAAAGCGAACCCCGTCAATAAACGCCGGCACACAACAGACACCGAACGACGAAACCATGGATGGTTGAACATGATGACCTCAGAGAAAGAACGCGCGTAGAGAACGACAGCGATCACAGCTGGCCGGGCATGCAAGCTGCTGTCGCGGCGACCGTCGTGCGACGACTGCCATCGAGACGGACGCTCCACCATGCCACCAGCCATCCGGACAACGTGACCAGCGCCGCGACCCATGTCACTGCGCCCAGGCCCGGGCCACGATCGATCACGGCACCGCCCAGCCAGGCACCGATGGCATTGCCAAGATTGAAGGCCGCGATGTTGAAGCTGGAAGCCAGGCTCTGGCCCGCCCCTTCCGCCTTTTGCAGCACGCGCAACTGCAGCGGCGACACGGTGGCGAATGCAGCTACACCAAGCAGCCCAGTGAAAGCGATCACCGCCACTTTGCTATGCAACGCGAAACTCATGGCGCCGAGCACCAGTACCAACGCCATCAACGTGCCGAGCAATGCCGGCACCAGCCGGCGATCCGCGAGGCGACCACCGAGCAGGTTCCCAACGATCAGGCCCACGCCGAACACCAGCAGGATCGGTGATACCGCGCTTTCGGCGAATCCGCTCAGTTGCGTGAGAATCGGCTGGATGTAAGTGAACACGGCAAACACGCCGGCATAGCCGAGCACGGTCATCAACAGGCCAAGCAACACCTGCGGCCGCGCGATGACTTTCAGCTCTTCGGCGAAAGCGATCGGCTCGCGCTTGCCCGCATCGGCCGGCACCAGCGTCGCGATGATCAGCGTGGCGACCAGGCCAATCGCCGCGACTGCCCAGAACGTCGCGCGCCAGCCGTAATGCAGCCCCAGCCAGGCACCGGCGGGCACGCCAAGCAGGGTCGCCACGGTCAGGCCGGTAAACATGATCGAGATGGCCGACGCCTTGCGATCCGCAGGCACCATGCCGGTAGCGACCACCGCGCCCACGCCGAAGAAGGTGCCATGCGCGAGCGAAGTGATCACGCGCGCAACCATCAACAAGCCGTAGCTGGGCGCAAGCGCACAGGCCAGGTTGCCGATAGTGAAGATCACCATCAGCGCAACCAGCGCCGCTTTGCGCGGCATGCGGCTGGTCGCCATGGTCAGCAACGGCGCGCCGACGAACACGCCCAGGGCATAGCCAGAGATCAGTAAGCCGGCGGCGGTGATCGACACGTGCAGGTCGGCAGCCACCTGGAGCAGCAGGCCCATGATCACGAATTCAGTGGTGCCGATGCCGAAGGCACCGGCGGTGAGCGAGTACAGGCCGATGGGTATGCGTGGCTTGGCGGGAACGGTGCTGGCCATAGATAAGGTCCGCAAAAAAGATGCGGCAGCCTAGGCCCAGCCATATTCTTCAACAACCACCAGATCGAAGAATCACTTTCAATATATTATTGATAATGATGAACCGCATCGACGACATCTGCCTGTTCCTGCGCGTGCTCGATCTGGGCTCGATCAGCGCCGCGGCGCGCAGTCTCGATCTCTCCGTGGCGGTGGCCAGCCAACGCCTGAAGCGGCTCGAACGCGATCTCGGCGTGCGCCTGCTGCACCGGACTACCCGCCAGCTGCACGCCACACCCGAGGGCACTGCCCTGGCCGAGCAGGGCCGCGCGCTGATCGAGGACTTAGAGGCGCTGACCTCCGGTCTGCGCAAGTCAGGCAGCAGTGTCAGTGGCCCGGTGCGGGTCACCATGTCCGCCGCGTTTGGACGTCAATACGTCTCGCCGCTGCTGCCCCAGTTTCTGGCGCGGCATCCAGGCATCAAGCTCAACGTCAACCTGAGCGATCAGGTGGTCGATCTGGTCACCGCCGGTTTCGATCTGGCCATCCGCATCGGTATGCTGAGCGACTCCAACCTGGTGGCCCGCCGGCTGGCGACCAACAAGCGCGTGTTGTGCGCATCGCCCACCTATCTGAAACAACACGGCACGCCGCGCACGCCGGCCGATCTGGCACACCACGAATGCCTGCTGCAGGTAGGCAGCCAGGGTCGGCAGGATATCTGGACGCTGAGCGACACCACCGGGCGCCCATTAGCCGTACGCGTCAACGGGCGTTTCGAGAGTAACTTTGGTGAGCTGCTGGGCGACGCCACCCTCGCCGGGCTGGGTATTTCATTGCATTCCACCTGGCATATCGGTGGTGAACTGCGCGCGGGCCGCCTGCGCGTGGTGCTGCCAGACTACCCGCCGCCCGATACAGGCATCTATGCGGTGATGCCGCAGCGACGCATGGTGCCGCAGCGAGTGCAGGCTTTCATCGACTTCCTCGCCGAACATTTCAGCGACGACTTGCCGTGGGAAAAACATCTGCAACAACCGTGACCGCGGCACAGGCACTTTGATGCAGAAGCAGCACCACTTCGGAGCTCACCATGATCGTCGTCCACCATCTCAATAACTCTCGCTCGCAGCGCATTCTCTGGTTGCTCGAAGAAATGGGCCTGCCCTACGAGATCAAGCGCTACCAGCGCGACCCGAAAACGCTGCTGGCGCCGCCAGAGCTGCGTCAGGTGCACCCGCTGGGCAAATCGCCGGTGATCACCGATGGCGACGTGACCACAGCGGAGTCCGGCGCCATCATCGAGTACCTCGCCGACCGTTACGGCCAGGATCAGTGGCTGCCCACCCCCGGCACACCCGCACGGCTGCGCTGCAGCTACTGGCTGCACTACGCGGAAGGCTCGGCCATGCCGCCACTGTTGCTCAAGCTGGTTTTCAACCGGCTCGCCACGAGTCCCGCGCCGTTCTTCGTAAAGCCGCTGCTGCGCGGCATTGCCGGCAAGGTGCTGCGCGGCTTCGTTGATCCGCAGCTGAAGTTGCATCTCGACTTTCTCGAAGGCGAACTGGCGAAGTCGCCGTGGTTCGGTGGCGATGCTTTCAGTGCTGCAGACATTCAGATGAGTTTTCCATTGGAGGCCGCCGCGGCCCGCGCCGGACTCAACGCCACTACAAGGCCGCGCCTGTGGGATTTCCTGCAGCGCATTCGCGCGCGCCCCGCCTATCAACGTGCGATCGAACGCGGCGGCGATTACGAGATGGTCGGCTAGACGACCGCAGCTGAACCGCGACGACTGCTGTTTACGCACCGCTCACGCGCGCGCTGGCAAGTTTGCAGTTCTGAACACAAGGAGGCAGCAACCATGGCCCGGAACCGCGACATCGAAAGCAGCATCAACGGCGTGGGTGAGCAAGTGCGCGAACGCGTGCGTCACTACGCCAGCGAAGCGGGTGACCGCGCCGACGGCCTGCTGGAGCGCAGCCGCGAGATCCGCCGCCGCTTCGGCCGCCAGCGCTACGACTATGCGCAGCGCCTGTCGCACGCGGCCGAGGATTTCGCCGACGAGGCGAACTATCAGTACCGCCGCCTGCGCCGCCACGTCGGCCGTCATCCGGTAGCGACCGCGGCTGTGGTGGCTGGAACCATCGGTGCGTTCCTGCTGCTGCGCCGCGCGTTTCGCAGTCGCGACGAGGATTGATCGACTCGTTTCGATCCGTTCGATTCACCAAACAAGAAACCCGCCTTTCGGCGGGTTTCTTGTTTGGACCTTTAGACCGTCATCGGATTCGGCTTATCCGGATCCAGCTTGTAGGTCTTGATGGCGCGGCTGACATCCTTGGCGTTGACCTTGCCTTCCTTCGCCAGCGCGGTCAGCGCAGCCTGGGCGATCCAGTAACGATCGACCTCGAAGAAGCCGCGCAAATTGGCACGCGTGTCGCTGCGGCCGAAGCCGTCCGTGCCCAGCACGGTGTAGCGCATGCCGTCCGGCATGAAGGCACGGATCTGGTCGGCGAATTCACGCACATAGTCGGTGGCCGCGATGGCCGGACCCTGACGCCCCTGCAACAGAGCGGTGACGTGCGGTACGCGCTGCTCCGCTTCCGGATGCAGGCGGTTCCAGCGTTCGGCGTCGAAACCGTCGCGACGCACTTCGCTGAAGCTAGGCACCGACCAGATGTCGGCAGTGACGCCGAAATCTTTCTCCAGCAATTCGGCGGCGGCGATCACTTCGCGCAGGATGGTGCCGGAACCGAGCAGCTGCACGCGCGGCTCGCCCTTCTTCGGCTTGCCGGCATCCTTGAACAGGTACATGCCCTTGATGATGTCCGCCTCGATGCCCTGCGGCAGGTCGGGGTGGCTGTAGTTCTCATTCATCACAGTGATGTAGTAGTACACGTCCTCCTGCTCTTGCAACATGCGGCGCGTACCGTCCTGCATGATCACCGCGACCTCATACGAGAAGGTCGGGTCATACGACTTGACGTTCGGGATCGCGCCAGACATCAGGTGCGAACTGCCGTCCTCATGCTGCAGGCCTTCGCCGTTGAGCGTGGTGCGGCCGGCAGTGCCGCCGATCAGGAAGCCGCGCGCGCGCATGTCGCCGGCGGCCCAGGCCAAGTCGCCGATTCGCTGGAAGCCGAACATCGAGTAGTAGATGAAGAACGGCAGCATCGGCACGTTGCTGATGCTGTAGCTGGTGGCCGCCGCCATCCACGCGGCCATGCCACCGGCCTCGGAGATGCCTTCCTGCAGCACCTGGCCTTTCTGGTCTTCACGGTAGTACAGCAGCTGGTCGGCGTCCTGCGGACGGTACTTCTGGCCGAACGGCGCATAGATGCCGATCTGGCGGAACATGCCTTCCATACCAAACGTGCGCGCCTCATCGGCCACGATCGGCACGATGCGCTCGCCGATCTGCTTGTCGCGCAGCAGCAGGTTCATGCCGCGCACCAGCGCCATGGTGGTGGAAATCTCGCGCTCGCCGGTGCCCTTGGTGATCTGCTCGAACGCCGACAGTTCCGGTGCGGTGATCTTCACGTCAGTCTTGCGGCGACGCTGCGGCAGCGCACCGCCGAGCGCGCGGCGGCGCTCAAGCATGTACTGCACCTCCGGCGAATCCTTGCCCGGGTGGTAGTACGGCACGTCGGCCAGCTTGTCGTCCGGCACCGGGATGTTGAAGCGGTCGCGGAAGTGGCGCACGGCCTCGTCGTCCAGCTTCTTCTGCTGGTGCGTGGGGTTCTGCGACTCACCGGCCGCGCCCATGCCGTAACCCTTCACCGTCTTGGCAAGAATCACCGTGGGCATGCCTTTGGTATTCACCGCCTGGTGGTAGGCCGCGTAAACCTTGTGCGGGTCATGGCCGCCGCGGTTGAGGCGCCAGATGTCGTCGTCGCTGAGGTTGGCGACCATCTCGCGCGTCTCCGGGTACTTACCGAAGAAATGCTCGCGCGTGTACGCGCCACCGAAGGCCTTGCACGCCTGGTACTCGCCGTCGATGGTTTCCATCATCAGCTTGGTCAACACGCCCTTGGTGTCGCGGGCGAGGAGCGGATCCCAGTAGCTGCCCCAGATCACTTTGATGGCGTTCCAGCCGGCGCCGCGGAACACGCCTTCCAGTTCCTGGATGATCTTGCCATTGCCGCGCACCGGACCATCCAGGCGCTGCAGGTTGCAGTTGATCACGAACACCAGGTTGTCCAGGCCTTCGCGGCCGGCCAGCGAGATGGCACCGAGCGACTCGGGCTCGTCGGTCTCGCCGTCGCCCATGAAGCACCAGATTTTCCGGTCGGACTTCGGAATCAGGCCGCGATGCTCCAGGTACTTCCAGAACTGCGCCTGGTAGATCGCCTGGATCGGACCCAGACCCATCGATACGGTGGGCACCTGCCAGTAATCCGGCATCAGCCAGGGATGCGGATACGAGGAAAGCCCGCGGCCGTGGCCGGCCACTTCCATGCGGAACAGATCAAGCTGCTCTTCGCCAATACGGCCTTCGAGGAAGGAGCGCGCATAGATGCCGGGGCTGGAATGGCCCTGATGGAAAATCAGATCGCCCGGATGCTCGGCGCTCGGCGCTCGCCAAAAATGGTTGAAACCCACGTCGTACAGCGTCGCCGAAGAGGCGAAGCTGGCGATATGGCCGCCCAGTTCGCCGGGCTTGCGGTTGGCGCGCACGACCATCGCCATGGCGTTCCAGCGGACTAGGGTGCGGATGCGCCATTCCATCGCCGCGTCGCCGCTCATCTTCGCCTCGTTGCCGGGCGAGATGGTGTTGACGTATTCGGTGGTGGGGTTGAACGGCAGATAGCCACCCGCGCGGCGGGTCGAGTCGACCATCTTCTCCAGCAGGTAGTGCGCGCGCTCGGTGCCGTCATGGTTGATGACCGCGGTGAGCGAGTCGACCCATTCCTGGGTTTCGGTGGGGTCGAGGTCCTGGTGGAGGATGTCGTCGAGCTGATCCATGAAAATCTCCGCGGCGCTGTGCGGCGCTGGCTTGAGGTGAATACCGGTCGCCGGGGATGCGACGGTTTAACGCCCGAGTTTAGCCCTCCGCACGGCTGGCCGACAATTCGTACAGGCCCGTGCGCTGGCGCATGGTGGCGCGTGGCGATCGCGGCACACCCATGAAAAAGCCGCCACTCGACTTTGGTCGAGAGCGGCTTCCTGCCCCACTCTAGGATTGACCGTAGGAGCGCACCCTGTGCGCGAACGGCCGGCAACGCCGGCCTGCCTTTTATCTAGGGCTCGCCCAAAACAAGCGGCCCTTGCGGGCCGCTTCGCCCACAGAGCCTGCCCCGGACTTGATCCGGGGGCTGGCTCCTACATTAGCTGCGGCGGTCGCTCTGCACGGCGCGGATCTGCGCATCCACTGCGGCAATGGCCGTCATGTTGACCACGCGACGCGGGGTGGAGGCCGGGGTGAGGATGTGCGCCGACTTGTTCGGGCCCATCAGGATCGGACCAATGGCCACGCCATCGGTCATCACACGCACCATGTTGTAGGTGATGTTGGCCGCATCGAGGTTCGGCATCACAAACAGATTGGCGCGGCCGGTCAGCGTGGTGTTGGGGAACATGCGCGTACGCAGCCCTTCATCCCACGCGGTATCGGCCTGCATCTCACCATCCACCTCCAGTTTGGGCATGCGCGACTTCAGTAACTGGTACACCTTGCGCATTTTCTGGGCGCTCGGATTGTCGTGGCTGCCGTAATTGGAGTGCGACAGTAGCGCCACCTTCGGTTCGATACCGAACAGCTTGAGGCGGTAGGTGGCCTGCAACGTCGCTTCCGCGATCTGCTCGGCGGAGGGATCGATCTGCACATGGGTGTCGAGGAAGAACCACGCGCCCTGGTCATTGATCACGCCGGTCATCGCCGAGGTGCACTGCACACCCGGGTCGAGACCGAACACGCTGCGCATATAGCCGAGCTTCTTGTGGAAGCGGCCGACCAGGCCGCAGATCATTGCGTCGGCCTCACCACGCTCCACCATCAGCGAAGCGATCAGGGTCGGGCGTGAGCGCAGCAGGTTCTTCGCCGCCGCCGGTGATACGCCGCGGCGCTCGGTCAGCGCGTGGTACTGCTGCCAGTAGTCATTGAAGCGCGGGTCGTCATTGATATTGGTCAACTCGAAATCGGTGCCCTCGCGCATACGCAGGCCGAGGCGCTGGATGCGCGTCTCGATCACGTCGGGGCGACCGATCAGGATCGGGAACGCCAGGCGCTCGTCGATCACCGTCTGCACCGCACGCAATACGGTCTCTTCCTCGCCTTCCGCATAGACCACACGCTTGCGGTCAGCGCGCGCACGCTCATACACCGGCTTCATCAGCAGACCGGTGCGGTAGATGAACTGGCCGAGTTTTTCCTTGTACGCATCCATGTCGGTGATGGGACGCGCAGCCACACCGGAATCCATCGCCGCCTGCGCCACGGCCGGAGCCAGCATGACCAGCAGACGGGGGTCGAACGGACGCGGAATGAGGTAGTCGGCGCCGAAAGTCGGCACATCGCCACCGTAGGCACTGGCCAGATCACCAGCCTCCATCCGTGCCAGCTCAGCGATGGCACGCACGCAGGCGAGCTTCATGGCCTCATTGATGCCGGTGGCACCGACGTCCAGCGCACCGCGGAAGATGTACGGGAAGCACAGGGCGTTATTGACCTGGTTCGGGTAGTCCGAACGGCCGGTGGCGATGATGCAGTCCGGGCGGACTTTCTTCGCGTCTTCCGGCGAGATCTCGGGATTCGGGTTGGCCAGAGCGAGGATGATCGGCTTGTCGGCCATCGTCGCCACCATCTCCGGCTTCAGCACGCCACCCGCGGAAAGACCGAGGAAGACGTCCGAGCCCGAAACGATTTCCGCCAGCGTGCGCGCCTTGGTGTCGCGGGCATAACGCTGCTTGTCCGGATCCATGTGATCGCGACCGGTGTAGAGCACGCCCTCGCGATCGAAAGCCAGGATGTGCTCCGGCTTCAGACCCAGAGCCACCAGCATGTCGAGACAGGCGATGCCGGCCGCACCCGCACCGGCGGTGGCCAGCTTCACGTCCTCGATCTTCTTGCCGACCACCTCGAGCGCATTCAAAACGGCGGCGCCCACGATGATGGCAGTGCCGTGTTGATCGTCGTGGAACACCGGGATCTTCATGCGCTCGCGCAACTTGCGCTCGACCACGAAGCACTCGGGTGCCTTGATGTCTTCCAGATTGATGCCGCCGAAGGTCGGCTCCATCGAGGCGATGATGTCGACCAGCTTGTCCGGATCGCGCTCGTTCAACTCAATGTCGAACACGTCGATGCCGGCGAACTTCTGGAACAGCACACCCTTGCCTTCCATTACCGGCTTACCCGCCAGCGGCCCGATATCGCCCAGGCCCAGCACTGCCGTGCCGTTGGTGATCACCGCCACCAAATTGCCGCGCGCCGTCATCTCGCTGGCGGCGTTGGGATCCTCCACGATCGCCTCGCAGGCATAAGCCACGCCCGGCGAATACGCCAGGGCGAGGTCACGCTGCGTAACCATGGCCTTGGTGGCCGTTACCTTGATTTTGCCGGGATGCGGCAAGCGGTGATATTCGAGAGCGGCGAGTCGAAGTTCTTCGGGGAGTGCCATGGGATGCGCTATCGGGTGAGGGAATAAAGTGCCGCGACGGCGGCATCCGGGCATGTTAGCACCGTGTTAGCAAGCCAAACCCGCTGCGCCGCAAGAACACGAGCGTAGATATGGCCCGCAGGTGTGACAACTAATGCTTTAGAGCTAACAGCGTGCAATGACGAAGCCGGGCAGGCGGTTTTTTGCACTTGGCTCTTGATCTCCGCCCTTGTGCAGCGTGTGGGCTGCACGATCAGCTCTCAAAGAAAACGATCCCGACGCCTGACACTGGAAAAGGCGCAGCTACAGAGCGCACCGCCTGCTCTCAGGCCATTTCTCTTTGGTTACTTTCTCTTTGGGCCAGCAAAGAGAAAGTGACCCGGGCCGCGGCAGCGGTTCGGAAGCCCGCGGCAGGCGAGCCAGCGCACGCAGACGCGACAATCAGGCGACAACGCCACTGGATGACCAGCTTCGCTGTTGAAAAGCGCCTCCGGCCTTCGCCGGAATGACGAGTAGGAAGGGATATCGCAAGAACCGCCCCCTCATCCCAACCCTCTCCCTGAAGGGGCAGAGAAAGAAAAGCATCGCCACTCAGAGGCTCAACGAAAGCGCATCCGCCTGCACCCTTCCCATATGGATGCGATTGACGAACAAAGAAAACGCCAACTTCCCCGCCAGCCCGTGCACATGCTGCATCCACGGCGGCAACCAGCGCGGCGGCGCGATAGCGCCGGATTCAAAATGCGGCTCCAGGCTAATCACATCGTGCAACGACAACTTGCCAGCGAACAGATGCCGCAGCATATCCATGCGCCGCTGCTTGAGCGCCCAGCGGAAAAACGTGTGCACCGTGAGCAGCCCGCTGAGGTACACGTTGTCCTTGGCGAAGGCCGCACCCCCCGTCAGCGGCACGCCACGAAATACACGCTGTGCCGAGTGAAAACTGTCGCCGGGACTTTGTCCGCAACTGCTGAAGTACTTGTAGACCTCGACAAAATCGGCGCCATTGAGCGCCATATCGATAGCCAGAATGCGCAGACTGATGCGCTTGAGCCGCGCAATATCGATCGCCCCGGACATCAACTCGGCGAATACCGCCAACCCCTCCTGGGTCGCTGTGACGCGCGGCGAGGTACGCGCCAGCGAGGCCAACACCGGCTGGGCGCGACCGTTCAAGGCGGTCAGCGAATGCACGAAGGCCTCATGCGCCAAGAGTTGATGACGGTCGTACTCACTGAAACTGGTGCCGCCACGCAGGCGGATGCGGGTGGCACCGGCGGCCGCCTTGGCGGTCAGCTCATCGTCCACTTCGACGCTGATGGTGCCGGCGCCGAAAAAGTCATCCAGTGTCTTGGCCAGATCCGCACGCAATGCGTCGGCTGGCAGGTTCGTGTTGACGTCGTCGGCAAGCAGGTCGGCACCAAGCTCATCGGAGAGCTCCACGAAGTAGCGCGCCGCATCCAGATTGCTGCGATCGCTGCCGGGAATCGGATCGCCGGGGCGGCCATACAGCACGATGGAAGGTGCCGTGACTTCGGCGGTGCCTACGGCTTCCAGCATCTCCGCCGCAATACGCCAGGACTCGGCGGTACGGCACAGGTATTCGCCCATCGGGTCGTCATGCCCGGCTTCGCGCTCGATCGCGGCAAGCTCAGCACGCGCCTCGGACAGATCCGGCCGCTGGTAGCTCACTTCCGGCAGGCTGTATTGCCCCTTGCCGAACGCTTCGATCATGCGGTTCTCGACTGTCGCCGGCCACGCCACGGTGGGCAGGATGCGGATGCCTTTGACGGCGCCCAGCAGACGCTGATCGAGGTCCGCGTAGCGCTGTAGTTCGGGGGCAAGAGGGGTGGCTGCGTTCATGGCTGTCTCCATTGACCCGTTGTGGCGCCCTATTCCCGTTCGCGCGTGCCGCGCTGGTTATGCGGCCGGGTGGGTGGCCGGCCGCCGCGCTGACGGCGCAGGCGGGCTTCAAGCGTCGCGGCCTGTTCCTCGCGCTCGTCGCGCAGCTTTAGATAGTTGCGCCAGCGCTCGGCCGACAGATCGCCGCTGTCCAGCGCGACCTGCACGGCGCAGCCCGGCTCACTGCCGTGGCCGCAGTCGGCAAAGCGGCAGGTTTCGGCCAAGGCTTCAATATCGGCAAACAGGTCGAGATTTTCCTCGCCGGTGAGCTTGAGTTCGCGCATGCCGGGGGTGTCGATCAGGCAGCCGCCGCTGGGCAGCTGCAGCAAGGCGCGATGCGTCGTGGTGTGACGGCCGCGGCTGTCGTGCGCGCGCACCTCGCTGGTGGCCATGCGGTCGGTGCCGAGCAGCGTATTGGTGAGCGTGGATTTGCCCGCGCCCGAAGAACCGACCAGCACCGCGCTGTCGCCGGGCTGCAGGTATTGCGTCAGCAACGCCACGCTGGCCGGATCCTTGCCGTTGATGGCATGCACGGGCGTTCCCGCCGGCAAGCGGGAACGCAGGGCATGCAGCAGTTCGTCGGCATCAGCGCGCGTGTCCAGCTTGCTGAGCAGCACCACCGGCTGCGCGCCGGAGTCCTCGGTGAGCGAGAGGTAACGCTCGATGCGGGCCGGATTGAAGTCACCGTCCAGGCCGGTCAGCACCAGCACGTAGTCAATATTGGTGGCGATGATCTGGCGCTCGTAGCGCTCGCCGGCTGCGGCGCGGGATAGTACCGTGCGGCGCGGCAGCACCTTGGCAATATGCGGCGGGCTGCCCGGTTCGAGCTCCACGAAATCGCCCACGGAGGGACGTTCCGAAGGATCCAGGTTGCGCTTGAGGAAATAGCCGGCCGGCTGGGCGCCGAACAGCGATTCGCCGTCGTGCAATTCGTAGCCTGCCCGGTGCTGGGCCACTACACGGGCCAGGCGCAGGCCGCCGCCCGGCAGGGCATCGCCACGCCAGCCCACGCGGCGCAGCCGTTCGATGATCTCGGCCTCACTCATCGGGCGATTATGCCCTGCCCGCTTCGCGTCAGGAATCGGGCATTCAGGCGCCTCGCGCAGTGCAGCATGACGCTGCTAGCATGCCTCGACGATGACAGCGGCCATTTTTCAGGCCGGCAAGCACAGGAAGGACGCGAATCTTGGCCTCGATCAAACCCAGTGCGCACCTGGCGGACGTGCGCTATGAAATCCGTGGCGCACTCACCCGGCGCTCGCGCGAGCTGGAGGCCGCCGGCCTGCCCATCATCAAGTTGAATATCGGCAACCCGGGCCGCTACGGATTCGAAACACCGCCGCATCTGCGCGAGGCCATCGGCCAGCATCTGCGCGACAGCGAGGCCTACGGCCACGAACAGGGCCTGGAAGAAGCGCGCGAGGCCATCGCCGCCCAGCAGCGTTTTCGCGGCGCGCGTGGCGTGGAAGTGGAGCGCATCTTTATCGGCAATGGCGTCAGCGAACTGATCGACCTGAGCCTGCGCGCCCTGTTGCAGCCCGGCGACGAAGTGCTGCTGCCCAGCCCGGACTACCCGCTGTGGAGCGCGGCCACCATTCTCAACGACGGCAAGCCGCGCTATTACCGCTGCCTCGCCGAGAACGGGCACCTCCCCGACCCGGCCGAGATCGAGTCGCTGATCACCCCTCGCACCCGCGCCCTGGTGCTGATCAACCCGAACAATCCCACCGGCGCGGTGTATCCACGCGAACTGCTGGAACGCATCGTCGAGGTCGCCGCGCGCCATCGCCTGCTGCTGCTGTGCGATGAGATCTATGACGAGATCCTCTACGACGGCGCCCTATTCCAGCCGTTGGCCGAAGTCGCCGGTGACGTGCCCTGCGTCAGCTTTGGTGGCCTGAGCAAGGTGCATCGCGCCTGCGGCTACCGCGTGGGCTGGATGAGCCTGTCGGGTGACCCTTCGCGCACGGCGGATTACCGCGACGCGCTGCAATTGCTTGCCGCGCTGCGCCTGTGCGCCAATGTCACCGCGCAATGGGCGGTACTCCCGGCACTGGAGACCGCGCCCACCATCGGCAGCCTGACCAGCGCCGGCGGCCGCCTGCACGAGGCGCGCCGCATGATCCTGGAAGGCGTGGCCGCCAGCGATTATCTGGATCTGGTCACGCCGGGCGGCGCGCTCTATGCCTTCCCGCGCGTGCGTGCCGATCACCTGGCCGAATTCGACGATAACGCCTTCGCCCTGCGCCTGCTGGAAGAAGAATCGGTACTGGTGGTACCGGGCAGTAGCTTCAACGTGCCGCACAGCCGCCATCTGCGACTGACCCTGCTGCCGCCGCCGGAACAGATGCGCGAGGTGTTCGTGCGCATTGAGCGCGTGCTGGCTCGCATGGCCAGCGAGCAGAAAACCCGCGCGGTGGCCTGACCCTCGCGATGCTCCGTTATCTCGCGCTAGGCGACTCCTACACCATCGGCGAAGGCGTGCCTGCCGACGGCCGCTGGCCGATGCAACTGGCCGCATGCCTGCGCGACGAAGGTGTGCCGCTGGGTGATCCACAGATCATTGCCGTCACCGGCTGGACTACCGATGAGCTGTCGGCCGCGATGGACGCCGCCACCGTCTCACCGCCGTACGACCTGGTAAGCCTGCTGATCGGCGTGAACAACCAATACCGCGGGCGTAGCGCGGAGGATTACCGCGAGGAATTTCTCCGTCTGCGCGACCGCGCCATCGCCTTGGCCGGGGCGCGTCCGCAACGGCTGTTGGTGCTGTCGATCCCCGACTGGGGTGTCACATCGTTCGGCCACAACAGCGGCAGAGATGTGGCCCGCATCGCTGCGGAACTGGATACCTATAACGCCGTCGCCCGCGACGAGACACGGCGCGCAGGCTCTCATTGGGTCGATATCACGCCACTATCCCGCCAGCACCCCGGCCTGCTCGCCGACGACGGCTTGCACCCCTCTGCCGCGCAATACACCCAGTGGATGCAGCAGGCATTGCCGGCGGCCCAGGCCGCCCTCGCTTCGCTCTGAGTCATCACATCGCCTTGGCGCGGCGCAACAACACTGCAACCATTCCGCCATCGCACGGTGACGCAAGCGCACCACACTGACATCCCGGATAACACCGGGAGAGACAGCCATGGCGACCTTCCACTGCCGCAGCGCCTTCATCTCCGACGTGCACTTGGGCACGCCCGATTGCAAGGCCGGTTACCTGCTCGACTTTCTACGCAAATTGCGTTGCGAAAAGCTCTATCTGGTCGGCGACATCATCGACATGGAAGCGCTGGCGCGCCGCACCTGGTGGCATGCCGACCATGGCGCCGTGCTGGCCGAAGTGCTGGACATGGCTCGCCGCGGCGTCGAGGTGACCTACATCCCCGGCAATCACGATGCCCCACTGCGCGGGCTGGCCGGGCAGAGCTTCGGCGGCGTGCGCATTGCACTGGACGCCGTGCATGAGGGCGCCGACGGACGGCGCTACCACGTGAGCCACGGCGACGAATTCGACCCCGAGCAGGTCGGCCGCACCTGGATGCTGCACCTGGGCGAAGTGATGCATCGCTTCATCTGCTGGACCAACCGCCGTGTGCACGCCATGCGGCGCCGGATGGAGCTGCCCTACCTGCCGCTGTCGATCATCGTGAAGTCGCATATCGGCAAGGCGCTGGCCTACATCCGCGCCTACGAAAACCGCGTGGCCGACGACGCGCGCGAGCGTGGCTTCGACGGTCACATCTGCGGCCACATCCATTTCGGCCACGTGCGCGAAATGGATGGCGTGCTCTACCTCAACGACGGCGACTGGGTGGAACACTGCACCGCGCTGGTCGAGGACCACACCGGCGCCATGGAGCTGATCCACTGGAGCGAGCAGCCCGCCGCCCTCGGCCGCGCCAGCCGCGAACTGGTATTGCCCTCGCCGGCTGCGGCGCTGGCGCTGGCGCCGCTGGCCCGGCATCGGCGCGATCTCGCGGAGTTGCGGCCGGCGGCTTGAGTTCTCATCGCCGGCACGCTTGAAGCACCCCGGCGGCGACGGCATATGGAGGGGGGCGTATTATTAAGCCCCTTTGCCGGAGTCCCTCATGTCCATCGACAGCGCCACCCGCGACCGTATCGAATCCCTGCTCAAGAGCCACCGCGTGGTGTTGTTCATGAAGGGGACCCGCCAACAGCCGATGTGCGGTTTCTCCGCCGCAGCCACCAACACGCTCAATGAGTTGCTGCCGGAATACCACACGGTCAACGTGCTGGAAGATCCGGAGATCCGCGAAGGGATCAAGGCTTACGGCGACTGGCCGACCATCCCTCAGCTCTATGTGGAAGGCGAGCTGGTCGGCGGCGCCGACATCATTCGCCAGATGTACACCAGCGGCGAGCTGCACCAGCTGTTTGGCGCTGCCGCGCCGGACCGCACGCCGCCGGAAATCACCATTACGGACAAGGCTGCCGAGGCCATCCGCCAGGGCACGACCAACGCCCAGGGCCTGGCCCTGCATCTGGAGATCGGCCCGGACCATAGCGCCGGCTTTCAGCTGGCCCCGGCCGGCGACCACGACATCATGGTCAGCAGCAACGGCATCGAGGTCCATTTCGACCCGGCCAGCGCTCATCGCGCCAAGGGCATCGTGATTGACTGGGTGTCCACCGTGCAGGGCGAAGGCCTCAGCCTGAAATTCCCCGGCGCCCAGGAAATCAAATCGCTGACCGTGCACGAGCTCAAGGCCCGTCTGGCCGCCGGCGACATCACCCTGATCGACGTGCGCCCGGCTCACGGCCGCGCCCAGGCCGCGCCACTAGCCCAGGCCCGTGTGCTTGAGGAAGAGGGTTACGAGACGCTGGCCGCCCTACCCAAAGACACCCACCTCGCCTTCATCTGCCACCACGGCGTTTCCAGCCGCGGCGTAGCCGAGCGCTTCGCGGCGCATGGCTTTAGCAACATCTATAACGTCGAGGGCGGCATGGATGCGTGGGCGGCGGAGATCGATTCGAGCGTGCCGCGGTACTGAGCCACACGCTCATCGGTCAAAGGAGACGGGGCTTCGGCCCCGTTTTTTTGTGTCGAAAAACCGGACACCTAGCGAAATCCAGCCCAGAAAATTTCAAAATCGTGACTCATCGTTCATGGTTCGTTTATAAAACTCGAATGACGGCTTCACGTAAGCATGATGCCTTCCGGGGATAACGAAAATTCGGGCGAAATCAGGACACATGATTTTGCTGAAAGCTTGCTCATAGCTGTCTAAATCTCATTATTTCGAAATAACTTTCGAACTTTCAAACGGGCTGCGGTTGCGCAAAAACCAAGCCAAAGGCCCGATCGCAAGATCTCACCTTCACACCGTAACCGTTGCATAACAAATACCCCCTTCGTAGTTTCAACCTAGGCCATAAGTCACGGCATTTATGTCGGACCGGGCCTCCGGGTGTGGGGACATCCGGACGAATCGGGGGAGTACACCTACCAGGGCTGGCACGTCGCATGGCGGAGTAGAACGCGTCCATGCGTGCCTTGCCGTGGGCGGCATTCCGGTTCGATGACATCGCTCAGTAGCCAGAACAATCATCAACCGAGGTTTGACCATGACTTCCAGCAAAGCCAACCGTCCGGGTAGTTACGCACTGCCGCGACGTCAGATAGCCCTTGCCGTGGCGCTATGCCTCAGCCTTGCCAGTGGCGCTTCGTTTGCCCAGTCCAACGCGACAGGCGTGATCTTCGGCCAAGCCGCTCCGGGGGAAACGGTTCACGTCGAAAGCACACAGACCGGCCTCAAGCGCGATCTCACTACCGACTCGCAGGGCCGCTATCGCGCCGCCTCGCTGCCGATTGGCGTGTACTCCGTGTCGATCATCAAGGACGGCAAGGTCGTCGATAGCCGAACCGGCGTACAGACCACCATCAGCAGCGGTACCGAGGTCTCCTTCGTCAATGCAGCAAGCTCTGCCAACGCGCAGAACCTCGGCGCCGTGCAGGTCGTGGGCAACGTACTCCCGGCCATCGACGTATCGTCGGTGGACTCGCGCGCCGTTGTCACTGCCGATCAGCTCGCCAAGTTGCCGATTGCCCGCACCTCGATCAGCTCGGTCGCCCTTCTCGCGCCGGGCACGGTTCCCGCATCCCGTGGCTACGGCAACGCGTTGTCGTTCGGTGGCTCGTCGGCCTCCGAGAACTCGTACTACATCAACGGCTTTTCCGCGACCAACCCGCTGACCGGCGTGAGCTCACGCCAGTTGCCGTATGACGCGATCGATCAGGAGCAGGTGCTGATCGGCGGCTACGGCGCTGAATATGGCCGATCCACCGGTGGCGTCATCAACGTGGTGAGCAAGCGCGGTACCAACGAGTGGAAGGGCGATGTGCAGGTGTTGTGGTCGCCTAGTGATCTGGCGCAAGAACCGCGCAACGTGCGTCGCCGCAACGGCACTCTGTACCAGGTCGGCAATGGCTTCGCCGGCCGTGATCGTGACGAGCTGCAGTATTCCGGTTCGATCGGCGGCGCTCTGATCAAGGACAAGTTGTTCTTCTTCGGCGCGGCCGACGCGATTCATTCGACGGATCAGGCTTATACCGCGCAGACCGCAGGCTCCACTGTCCAGAACGATAAGAACAAGATCAGCCGCTGGTTGGTGAAGCTGGACTGGAACATTACCGATAACCACATCCTCGAGTTCACCGGCATCGGTGATGACGAGCAGACTGATTCGCAGATCTACGGCTACAACTATCTCACCAGTCAGACCACCAAGTTCCTCGGTCATCAGTACACCAAGAACTACAACGGCACCCAGACCAACGGCACGCCGGGCGGCAACATCTATATCGGCCACTACACCGGCTACATCACGGACAACCTGACCGTGAACGCCATGTACGGCAAGAGCAATTCGGACCATGTCCAGACGCTTACGGGTAGCGGCGGCACCGCCTGCCCGACCATCACTGACAACCGCGCTATCGCATCCAGCAATCCAGCGCCGAGCTGCAGCTTCGGCAATGGTTCCATCCTTATGCCTGGCTCGAAAGACCGGACCTCGGGCTGGAGCTTCAACGTCGAATACCGCTTGGGCAGCCATGATCTGCGTGCCGGTATGGACAACTACAACCTGCGCGCGACCTGGGGCAACGCACCCGTCAGCGGCACCGGCTATCGCTACTTCGACGTCGGAAACGGCCAGGCCATCGTTAACCGCCTGGTCAACCTCGGCCTCAGCCCGACCCTGTACAACCCGGCGGACTTCCCGAACGGCTGGTATGTCGAATCCACCGGTCTGAGCACAGGCACCTCGGCGCGCACCGCGCAGCGTTCGGAGTTCATCGAAGATAACTGGCAGATCACCGACCGCTGGCACGCCTACCTCGGCCTGCGCAACGAGCAGTTCACCAACTACAACGGTGTTGGTCAGCCTTACGCCAAAGAGCGCAATCAGCTTGATCCGCGCCTGGGCTTTGCCTGGGACGTCTATGGCGACAGCAGCCTGAAGATCTACGGCAACGCAGGCCGCTACCACCTCGGCCTGCCGACCAGCGTGGCCGTGCGCGGCGCCGGTCCGTCGACCTTCCCGACAACCTACTACAGCTTCACCGGCATCGACCCGGCCACTGGCATCCCGACGGGTCTGAGCGTAGGTAAGCCGTTCTCCGGCACGTTCTACGCCAACGGCGCCAACGGTACGCCTCCGGATGCGAAGACTGTCTCCATCAAGGACATGAAGACCTACTTCCAGGACGAATACATCCTGGGCTTCGACAAGCAGTTGCCGAACAACTGGACGGTCGGCGCCAAGGCCATGTTCCGTGTCCTGCGCAACCTGATCGACGACGACTGCGACTCACGTCCGCTGCAAGCCTGGGGCGATGCGCATGGTCTGCACGACCAGGTGCTGGCCGGCCTCAACGCCAGTACGGGCTGCTGGCTGTTCAACCCGGGTAACCACGGCACCTTCGTGCTATCGCCCGCGCCAGGCCAATACCTCGACGTGCCGCTCAATGCTGCGCAAATCGGCGAACCACACGCCAAGCGCCGCTACTACATGCTCGACATGTATGCGGAGCATCAGTTCAGCGACAAGTGGTACGGCAAGTTCGAGTACACCTTCTCGCGCAGCTACGGCAACTCGGAAGGCCAGCTCGACTCCGACATCGTGCAGGCCGACGTTTCGACCACCGAGAGCTGGGACTTCCCGGAGGTCATGGAAAACACCAATGGTCCGCTGGCCAACGACCAGACGCATCAGATCCGCGTCATCGGCATGTACCAGCCGACGCCGGAATGGCGCGTCTCCACAGTGACCCGTATCGCTTCCGGCACGCCGGTCAGTTGTATCGGTGCCCGTCCGCTGTCTGCAGGTGGCGATCCCTTCAGCTATGGCGCCGCTTACTTCTGGTGCAACGGCCAGCCGTCGCCGCGCGGCTCCCGCGGCCGCACGCCATGGACCTACACGTTCAATGTGAGCGCTGCCTGGCAGCCGGCCTTCCTGGATCACAAGCTCACCCTGTCGGCGGATGTCTTCAACCTGCTCGGCAAGCAGCGCGTGACCCAGCTGTTCGAATCCTGCGAAGACCCGTCGGGCAACACCTCGATCAACTGCTTCCGCCCGCGTTCGTTCCAGGATCCGCGTTACGTCCGCCTCGGCGCGCGTTACGACTTCTCGCTCTGAGTTAAGTCATCAACAAAGTGTGTGGAATCTCTGGACGGGGGTTCCACACCAAAAACAGCTGGAATCTCCCCAATCCGGGCCGCCTCGCTGGCGGCCCTTTTTTTTTATTCGGAATGTTTACTTCGGGGGCGGCCGATGCGTCTGACGCGCACCGGCTCAGACTCACTCCGCGCCTTCCTCGAAACGCAGGTGCTTCACGCTGCGGCCATTGCGACGCACCAGCTTCAACGCCTCGATGCCGATGCGGATATGGCGCTCCACGTACTGCGCCGTCACGCTGCGGTCGCTGGCCTCGGTCTTCACGCCTTCCGGAATCATCGGCTGGTCGGATACCAACAGCAGCGCACCGCATGGAATCTTGTTGGCGAAGCCCGCCGCGAAGATGGTGGCGGTTTCCATGTCCACCGCCATGCAACGAGTGCGGCGTAGATAATCCTTGAAGGCTTCGTCGTGTTCCCACACACGGCGATTGGTGGTGTACACCGTGCCGGTCCAGTAGTCGTAGCCCAGGTCGCGGATCATGGTGGATACGCCACGCTGCAACTGGAACGCCGGCAGCGCCGGCACTTCCGGTGGCAGGTAGTCGTTGGACGTGCCTTCGCCGCGGATGGCAGCAATCGGCAGCACTAGGTCGCCAATCGCGTTCTTCTTTTTCACGCCACCGCATTTACCAAGGAACAGCGCCGCCTTCGGCTCGATCGCGCTGAGCAGGTCCATCACGGTGGCCGCGTTGGGGCTGCCCATGCCGAAGTTGATCAGGGTGATGCCGTCGGCGGTGGCGTTGGGCATGGGCTTGTCACGTCCCTGCACCTCCACGCCATGCCACTCCGCGAACAGGTCCACGTAGTGGCCGAAGTTGGTGAGCAGAATGTGCTCGCCAAACTGCTCCAGCGGCGTGCCGGTATAGCGCGGCAGCCAGTTGGAGACGATTTCATGCTTGTCTTTCATAAGACCCCTTGAGGTCGGCGCAGGGAGCCTTCCGCTGCGCGTTACCGGCGACGCCACGCCGGCGATATGCCAGTTAATTCGGCCTATTCTACCTGTCGCGGCTTGCCTGGCCCTGTATGGATCGTGTGGGGGAGCATGGCCACCACCAGCACCGCCTCCCTGTGACCCAGTCGGCAGCACGTCCGCCCCATGCTATGTTGCGCCCGCCATCTATCACGGGGGAGAAGAACGGATGCGCATGGGACTGGCTATCGATGCGTCCTGCGATATTCCGCAGGCCTTCTTGCAGGAACACCGTATCGCGGTGATGCCTATTACGGTCCGGGTCGACAGCGACGTCTTCCTGGACAACCGCAGCCAGACCGAGATCCACCGCTTCCTCGACCGCAAGCTGGGCGACCGCAGCCATTCCGCCGAGACCGAGCCCTGTTCGGTCGAAGAGGTGCAGAAGCTGTTCCTGGACAAGCTGGTGCTGGAGCAGGACTGCGTATTTTGCCTCACCATCACGGCGACCCGCAGCCCGATCAACGAGCACGTGATCAAGGCCAGCTTCGGCGTGCTCAAGCACTACCGCGAGGTGCGCGACAAGGCAGGCATCCCCGGCCCCTTCCTGATGCGGGTGATCGACACGCGCAACCTGTTCGCCGGTGCGGCACCGTGCATCGTCGAAGCCACGCGGCTGATCCAGGCCGGCGAATCGGCCCCGGCGATCCGCGAACGGCTCACCCATATCGCCAACAACTCCTATGGCTACATGCTGCCGCGCGATCTGTACTACCTGCGCGCACGCGCCAAAAAAAAGGGCGATCGCAGCGTCGGCCTGTTGAGCGCGATGCTCGGCTCTGCACTCGATATCAAGCCGCTGCTGCGCGGCTACCGCGGCGACACCGGTCCGGTCGGCAAGGTGCGCGGCTTCGAGCATGGCGCCGAAACCCTGTTCAACTACGCCGCGCAACGCGTGCACGCCGGCCTGCTGGTGCCGGTGGTTTGCGTGAGCTATGGCGGTGACCTGGCCGAGCTGCCCAAGCTGCCGGGCTACGCCGGACTACGCACGGCCTGCGAGGAATGCGGCGTCGCGCTGATGGAAGCGCCGATGAGCATCACCGGCATGGTCAACGTAGGCGAAGGCGCCGTGACTTTGGGCTTTGCCGCCGAGGAGCACGTGGCCGAGTTCTGAATCCGCGGCGGGACTAGAATCCGCTCATGCGCCGCTCCCTCGCCCTGCTGCTGTGGCTATTACCCTGCGTCGCCCTGCCGATGGGTGGTACGACTGTGTACAAATGCACGGGCAGCGATGGCAAGGTGACCTTTCAGGATTCGCCCTGCGGCAAGGCCCAGCGACAGCAGACGCTAGATCTGCCCGACGTAGCGACCCAGCCCACGCCAGTGGCAGCAGCGTCGCCACCTTCGGCAACCATGGACCGCGCCGACGCTGCGCCAACACCGCCACCTTCCGAACCGGCGGCGCCGCTGCCGCGCATGTATGCCTGTATCCGCGCGACCGATGGCAAGGCTTACCTGAGCGGCCACGGTTATCCCGAGCCTTATCTCGCTCCGTTCGGCATGCTCGGTGCGGTGCAGATGCCGCTCGCGCAGGCCTATGGCCCTTCGGGCGGCGCAGGCATCTCGGCGCCGGAGGTCAATCGCAGCAAGATCACGCCCGGCCTGGTCGCCGGCAACTATGTGTGGGTGCAGGACCAGTGCCGTCCGCTGACCGCGCAGGAGACTTGCCACGCACTGCAAGACGCTTATGACGAGAACGCCCGCAAGCTGAGGCGCGCGTTCAAGAGCGACCGGCCTCCGCTGGAACAGCGCGACAACGAACTGCGCGCGCAGCTCGGCAACTGCTGAGCACGGCAACTGTAGGAGCGCACCCTGTGCGCGACTTGTTGGCGACAAGCCATCGCGCACAGGGTGCGCTCCTACTGGTCAAGCTCTACTCAATGTAAGCCAAGTGCCGGTGGCATAAGGCGATCGGCAAGTCATCCACAGGCTTGTCACCAGGCTTTCCCCAGCCGCTGTGGAAAACTTCAGAAGCCGTAATTGAGAAAACCACCATCCACCGCGAGCACCTGGCCAGTGATGTAGCTGGCCGCCGGCAGACACAGGAAGGCGATCGCCGCGGCGACTTCTTCGGGCTCACCGATGCGACGCAGTGGTGTGCGATCGAGTACTTCGTCGAGATAGTCGTCGTCGGCCAGTGCAGGCTCAGAACGCTGGGTGCGGATATACCAGGGCGCCACCGCGTTGACACGAATGCCGTCGACAGCCCATTCCGCCGCGAGATTGCGGGTGAGCTGATGCAGCGCCGCCTTGCTCATGCCATAGGCAGAACCAGTGCGCACATGGGTGACGCCGGAGACCGAACCCACATTCACGATCGCCGCGTTGGCATGCTGCACCAATTGCGGATGCGCCAGCCGGCACATCTCGAAGGCGGAAAAAATATTCAGCTCGAAGATCGCACGATAGTCGTTCTCGCTGTACTCCAGCGTGGGCGCCGGCATGTTGCCGCCCGCATTGTTGACCAGCAGCGACAGCGGGGCACCCAGATCGGCGATCCAGTCGAACACCGCGAGGCGTTCTTCCTGCTGGCTCAGATCGGCGCCAAAGGCGAGCACTTCGATACCCTCGAAATCGTCGCTCAGCTCGACCCGCACCTGCTCGAGATAGTCCTCGTCGCGCGCCACCAGCAACAGGTTGGCACCCAGACCAGCCAGTTCGCGCGCGGCGGCGTAGCCGATGCCCTTGCTGGCACCGGTGATCAAAGCGGTGTGTCCCTGCAACTGCCAGGCGTCGATGCGGCTGTTCATGCGGGAAGCTTAACGCGCTTGCCGGCACGTTGCCTGCGGGTGACACTCGCTTTGTCTCTACGGCAGGAATCGTCCATGAAGTGGCTCATCCTTCCTCTGTGCACGTTCGCGCTGGTGGCCTGTTCCGGCAAGCCGCCGGCTCCGCAGGCCGTACCCAAAGCCGAGGCTCGCACCGCCACGCCCTGGGACGACCTGAAGAAAGACGAACAGAAAGCCAAGGACGTGCAGAAGACGGTAGACCAGCAGGCCGAGCAGCAGCACAAGCAGATCGATGCCGCCGAACAGTGACGGCATGAGCTCAGCGAATATCCGCACCGCCACGGAAGCCAACGCACCCGTGCTGGAACTCAATCACGCCAGCGTGCTGCGTGGTGGCCGGCTGATCCTCGACCAGCTCAGCCTGCATGTTGCGGCCGGGCAACACACCGCGATCCTCGGCGCCAATGGCTCGGGCAAATCCACCCTAGTCAAGCTGGTGGCGCGCCAGATCTATCCGCTGGCCCACGACCATGGCGGCAGCAGCGTGCAAGTGTTCGGCCGTGATCGCTGGCATGTCACTGAGCTGCGCGGGCTGCTGGGCATGGTGTCGCCGGCCCTGCAACTGGACTACACCACCGAAACACCGCTTGAAGTCTTCGATGCCGTGGTTTCCGGTTTCTTCGCCGCGCGCGGCGTGGGCCTGGATCATCGTGTAACGGTATCCATGCACCAGCGCGCGCAGGAAGCACTAGAGCAGATGGGTGTAAGCCATCTCATCGGGCGCCACATGTCTAGCCTTTCCACCGGCGAGGCGCGGCGCGTACTGATCGCCCGCGCACTGGTGCACCGGCCACGCGCACTGCTGCTGGACGAACCTAGCGCGGGCCTGGATCTGGCTACGCGCCGGCGCTTCCTGGAGAGCCTGCGGCAACTTGCGCGGGATGGCACCACGCTGCTGCTAGTGACACATCACATCGAAGAGATCGTGCCGGAGATTTCGCAGGTCGTGCTACTTCGCGAGGGCAAAGTGCTGCGCCGTGGCGACAAGCATGATGTGCTGACCGACGACCTGCTTACCGAGGCATTCGCCATGCCGATGACTGTGCAACGGCATGGCGAGTACTACAACGCGGTCCCGCTCGAGTAACCCGCGCTCCCCGAATCTACCGACGCCGGCTCAACGCGGCTCGCAGAAACAATACGCGTAAATGTTCGGACTTCCGGACTGCGCCGTGCGCAGCAGCTTCAGCTCCGGTGCCATGGCCGGCAGTTGCGCCACCCACGACGGCAGGCGAACACCGTAAGCCTGCAGAGCAGCTGTCGCCGCATTGTCGTTGAGGCCGACCAGGAACTGTTCGAAGCCACCCAGCGGCGCCTCGATGTAGTGCACCGGCGCGTTGCCACCGAGCTTGGCACGCTTGGCCGCATCGGCGATCGCATCGCCCAGGCCGCCGAGCTGGTCGACCAGGCCGCGCTCCAGTGCCTGCTGACCGGTCCACACGCGCCCCTGCGCGATGGTGTCGATAGCGTCGTAATCCTTGCCGCGTGCCTTGGCCACACTGCCGACGAAGTCGTGATAACCCTTGTCGATAATGGCCTGGATCAAGGTGCCGACCTTGGGATCCAGCGGACGCGTGATGTTGAAGGCGCCGGCCAGCGGACTGGTGCCGACGCCGTCGCTCTTCACGCCCAGCTTGTCCAGCGTGCCGGGCACGGTGAAATACATGCCGAAGATGCCGATGGAGCCGGTGATGGTATTGGGTTCGGCGAAGATGCGATCGGCATTCATCGAGATCCAGTAACCGCCGCTGGCGGCGACATTGCCCATCGAGACCACCACAGGAATGCCGGCTTCCTTGGTCAACTCGACTTCACGACGGATCTGCTCTGCGGCATACACCTCGCCACCCGGCGAGTTCACGCGCAGTACCAGTGCCTTGGTGCGGCGATCTTCGCGCGCGGCGCGGATCAGCGCGGCGGTGGACTCACCGCCGACGGATCCCTGCGGCTGCTTGCCACCCGTGATCTCGCCTTCGGCCACGACCACAGAGACACCCGACGCCATCAGGCTGCTGGCAGGCAAGTTCGCCGCATAGCGCTGCAGCTCAACCTGTCGGAAACCCTGGCCCTTCTTGCCTGCCGGCACGCCTTCCTTGCGCATCATGGTTTCGAGTTCGGCGCGCGTGGCAAGACCGTCGACTAGGTGTTCGTTCAAGGCCAGCTGGGCGAGATCGCCCTGAGTGCTGGCGATGGCTTCCGGCAAACCATCGATGTCGGTACGCAGGTTGGCGGCTTCCAGCTTGCGTGCCTTGGCAACCTCGTCGATGTAGCTGTTCCACAGACCGCCCATCCAGTAGCTGTCGGCTTCCTTCGATTCGGGCGAGGCGTGGTCCAGGATGTAAGGCTCGGCGGCACTCTTGAATTGGCCGACGCGGAACAGGTGCACGTCAACGCCCAGCTTGTCGAGCAGATCCTTGTAGAACAGCCGATAGTTGGCGAGGCCGGTGAGTACCACGCCACCCTTGGGATCGAGCAGCACGCGGTCGGCATGCGAAGCCAGGTAGTACTGGCCCTGGTCCATGTTCACCGCCCACACCACTACCGGCTTGCCGCTGGCGCGGAAACGATCCAGCGCCGCGCCCACTTCGCGCAACGCGGCGAAACCGCCGCCATGCAATTCGCCCGGTTCCAGCAAGATGCGGCTAATGCGGCTGTCTTTGGCCGCTCCATCAATAGCGCCGATCAGATCGCGCAGCTGAGTCTGTTTGGGCTGGTTGCCGGAGAGTCCGGCCAGCGCACGCTGCAGCGGCTCGATGCTGTATTGCTCGACCAGCTCGCCCTGCGGCTTCAGCACCAGCACGCTGTCGTTCTGAATGTTGCGCTCGCTGCGACTGCCCAGGGTGAAACCCAGCACGATCAGCAGGAACACGAACAGGAACGCGAAGAAGATCAGGTTGATGATGACCAGCCTGACCACATTGATACCGCGCCCGAACACGCAGAGAAAATTCCAGAAACCGTTACCGCTGCGCTCCGTCATTCGTCATTCCTCGCCAAGACAGTGGCAGCGTAACCGTTCAGGCTGCTGCGGTCATGTGGGTCTCTCGGCATAGCGGCGCCAACGCTCAGTGGCCGAGCTGCGCCAGAAGCGGGTGAACAGCAATACCGCTGCCACGCTGAGCCCGGCCACCAGCCCCATCCACATGCCACGCGCGCCCAGGCCGTGGCGGAACGCCAGCCACCAGCCCACCGGCATACCGATGACCCAATAGGCAAACAGCGTCATCGCCATCGGGGCGCGCGTGTCCTTGAGCCCGCGCAGGGCGCCGTTGGAGGCGACCTGGATGCCGTCGGAGAACTGGAAAATGCCGGCCAGCACGATCAGCTGGGTCGCCAGCGCGATCACCGTAGCGTCGCGCGTATACAGTGAGGCAATCACATGCGGCAGGCTCAGCATCAATCCCGCCGACACCAGCTGGGTCACCAGGGTCAGCCCAATGCCACAGAAGCCGGCATAACGCACGCCCGCAGCGTCGCCGCGGCCCACCGCATTGCCGACACGTACGGTAATCGCCATGGCCAGGCCCAGCGGAATCATGAAGAAGAACGAGGCGATGTTCAGCGCCACTTGGTGGCTGGCCACGACGTCTTCACCTAGGGTGCCGAGCGCCAGGGCCACCGCCACGAACAGTCCGCCCTCGGCCAGCAGAGTCACCGCCATCGGCAGACCGACCGACATCAGCTCGCGGATACGGTGCGGGCTCGGCAGGTCAAAGCGCTCGCCCAGATTCAGGCCGCGATAGTTGGGATGGCGCGACACGTAGAAGGCAAAGCCGAGCATTTCCATCCACAGCACCAGCGCCGTGGCGATGCCGCAGCCGCGCGCCCCCTGCGGCTCCAGACCGAACTTGCCGAACATCAGCACATAGCCCAGCGGCGCCAGCACGGCGAGGCCACCGAGACTGAAGTACATCGAGGGCCGGGTCATCGAGAGGCCTTCCGACAGCCCACGCAAGGCGAAGTATGTCGTCAGCGCCGGCGCGCCCCAGCTGATCGCGTGCAGGAATTCGACCACGTCGGCGCGCAGGCCCGGCGCCACGCCGATGAGGTCGATCAGCGGTGCGGCATGCCGCACGCCAGCCCACAGCAGGACGCCCATGCCGACAGCCAGCCATAGCGCCTGACGGAACACTGCGCCCACCTCATGCCGCCGGCCGGCACCATCGAGCTGCGAGACGGAGGGCGGCACCGCCATCATCATGCCGATGCCCGACACGATGGCGAGCGCCCAGATGCTGGCGCCCACGGCGACCGCGCCAAGTACGTGCGCGCTGTAATGACCGGCCAGCACGGCGTCGACCACATTGGTGCCCACCGCGGCGAGCTGGGCGGCGATCAGGGGAAGCGCGAGGCGAACGGTGGCGCCGATCTCATGCGCGATGCGGGCGCGATCGGAACGGAACAAATTCATAAGCAGAGACTCCAGAACTTGCGATTCTACAGGAGTCGTCTGACGGAGCTGTCGCCGCCATCAGGTTGTGCCAAGATCGCCCGCTTCATGGGGAGGGGTCAGGGCATGAAGGAAGTCGTTTCCTACGACGGCGTGCATTGCGCCAATTGCAGCGCGCCGATGCAGGGGGAGTTCTGCCACCACTGCGGGCAGTCCATCCATAGCGTGCTCAAGCCGGTGCACCACATGGCGGAAGATGCCCTGGAAACGGTGCTGCACGTAGACGGTCGCCTGTTTCACACGCTGCCGCCGCTATTCACCAAACCCGGCTTTCTCACCCTGGAATACTTTGCTGGCCGGCGCCAGCGCTACATCGCGCCGTTCCGCCTGATGTTCATCCTGTGCCTGCTGGCGTTTTTTCTGACGCACATTGCCATCGACGTGCTGGGAGAGCATCGCCTGGGAGATAACGCTACGTCTACGGCGCATATCGGCAAGTCGGAATTTGACGATTTGGGTACCGTCGAGGAGGTACAGCAGTCGCTGGACCACAAACTGGCGGATCTGCACAAAGCCAGGGAGGCGAGCCCCTCCATAGCCTATGGCGGGTTGGATGCAGCCGAGAAGAAACTACGGAAGCAGGCCGCTAAACGCATCGCCAAGCTACAGGCAACACCGGCGGGCGCCACGTCGGCCACGACTCCGGCACCGGCGTCCACGGTATCCAGCAAGGACGACACTGAAGAAGACACCTCTAACAGTGAGTGGCTTCGCAATCCCTCTGGTATCCACATTGCCTGGCTACCTGAATTCGCCAATGCCCGACTCTCCCATGCGGCGGCTAATTTCAAGGCCAACCTGGATGGCATCAACAAGGGCGGTGCCGCCAAGGAAGAGGCCATCGAACGCATCAAGGCCGGCTTGTTCGGTGTACTGCCGCAAACCATGTTCCTGATGATGCCGCTGTTCGCCCTACTGTTGAAACTGGTCTACGTGTTCAAGCGCCGGCTCTACATGGAGCACCTGATCGTGGCGCTGCATAGCCACGCCTTCCTGTTCCTGACGCTCTTGCTCGCAGTCGTAGTTGCATTACTCAAGGCGTGGATCGAACCCCATGCGGCCTGGACGGGCTATCCGTTGCGCTGGATCGAATGGGGCCTGGCCCTGTGGGCGCCGGTCTATCTGCTATGGATGCAGAAACGCATCTACCGCCAGGGATGGGTCATGACCGTCTTCAAGTACCTGTTCGTAGGCTGGTGTTACACGTGGCTGCTGGGGTTCGCGCTGGGCTTCGCCGCAGTGCTTGGCATCACGCATTGAGCAGCCCTCTATTTTGAGACTCGCATCACACAAAGGCCGTGCAATCCAGCAGATTCGCGGCCCGACTGCAACCCCGTGAAAGCGGGTTTTGCACAGCATCACAAAGCTGTCAAGACAGGCCATGGCTTCATGGCAGTTGTATGAACACCAGCCAAGCGACAACCGCAACTCATTGATAGATAAAGCCATTAATCCATGGCTAAAACTTGTTCACTGAGTCGCGAAGGGCTTGAATACGGGCCTGAAGGGCCCCCGTCCCCGTTACATCCACAGACTTATCCACAGCTCTTGTGGATAAGGGCAAATTTCTTACGGACTTAACCACTTACCTGCCACTCCTCGACCCCGGAGCAGCAAGCACAGCCAAGCGCCAACCACGGCGGGACATCCGCCCGAGTGACAAAAGCCACGACTGCTTCCCGACGCCCTCTCACTCGGATTTCGGCTCGCCGTTACACTGGCCCGCCACGAGGTTTGCATGCCAGCTGTTCTTCGCGTCGCCCTGCCCGTTCCCTTGCCGACCCTGTTCGACTACCTGCCGCCCGCGGCGG
Source organism: Dyella sp. OK004 (assembly GCF_900114495.1). GTDB lineage: Bacteria > Pseudomonadota > Gammaproteobacteria > Xanthomonadales > Rhodanobacteraceae > Dyella_D. The sequence continues at coordinate 765,306 of NZ_FOZI01000001.1, forward strand.
GTGACGCGCAGGCGGGTAGTCGCGTGCTGGTGCCATTCGGCCGCGGCAAAGCGGTCGGCGTGGTGGTGGACACCGGTGCTGAGGCGACGGTAGGCGGGGCACGCCTGAAGCGGGTTATCCGCTTGCTTGACGACGCGCCTCTGCTCGACACCGAGCTGATGAAGACCCTGGCCTGGGCTGCCGACTACTGGCTCGGCGCGCCCGGCGAAGCCTATGCCAATGCCTTGCCGCTCGCGCTGCGCGAAGACAAGCCATTGCCGGATACCCGCGAGGAAGCCTGGGCACTGACCGTGGCCGGCCACAGCGCCCTGGACGCGGGCAGCCGCAAGGGAGGCAGCCGCCGTCTGCTGGAAACGCTGGCCCCCACGCCCCTGAGTGCGGCAGAGCTGCACGAACAACTCCCCGATTGGCGCGAAGCCGCGCGACGGCTGTCCAGCGCTGGCCTGATCGAACGCGTGGAGCGTGCAGCTGACGCACCCTCGCCCAACACCACGCCGCCCGCACTCAGTCCCGAGCAACAGCAGGCCGTGGCATCGGTCGCGGCCGCGCTGGATCGCTTCCAACCCTTTCTGCTCGACGGCGTCACCGGCAGCGGCAAGACCGAGGTCTACCTCGCCCTGATCGAGCAGGTGCTCAAGGAAGGCAAGCAGGCCTTGTTGCTGGTGCCCGAGATCGGCTTGGCGCCGCAGACCGTTCGGCGTGTGCGCGAACGGCTGGGCGTGGTCGTCGAGGTGCTGCACTCCAATCTCTCCGAGGGCGATCGTGCGCGCGCCTGGCTGCGCGCGCGCAGCGGCGAGGCCAAAGTGATCCTCGGCACGCGCTCGGCGGTGTTCACACCCCTGCCACGGGCCGGGCTGATCGTGGTCGACGAAGAACACGACAGCGCCTACAAGCAGCAGGAAGGCTTCCGCTACCACGCACGCGACCTCGCTCTGCTGCGCGCCCGCGAACTGGGCATCCCGGTACTGCTCGGCTCCGCCACGCCCTCGCTGGAATCGCTGGCAAACGTAGAGGTGGGCCGCTATCGCACCCTGCATCTGCGTGCGCGCCCGGGAGCGGTGCATGCGCCGCAGGTGCAGATCGTGGACATGCGTGCGCAACGCCTGGAGCACGGCTTATCGCCTACGCTGCTGAGCACGGTGGCTGATACCGTGGCGCGCGGCGAACAGGTGCTGGTGTTCCGCAATCGCCGCGGCTATGCGCCGGTGTTGCTCTGCCATCAGTGTGGATGGCATGCCGAATGTCCGCGTTGCGAGCATCCGCTGACCTTGCATGCGGGACGCCGGCAGCTGATCTGCCACCACTGCGATTACCACGCGCGTGTGCCGGAAAGCTGCCCCTCATGCGACGCGAAGGATTTGAAGCCGCAGGGCCAGGGCACCGAGCGACTGGAAGAAGCGCTTGCCGCGCAGTTTCCTCAGGTACCCGTGTTGCGCATCGATCGTGAAACCACCCGCCGGCGCGATGCTTTCGAGCACTTGCTGGATCGCTTGCGCGACGAAGGCGCGGCGATCCTGGTCGGTACACAGATGCTGGCCAAGGGTCATGACCTGCCCAACCTCACCCTGGTCGCCATTGTTGGCGTCGACGAAGGCCTGCATAGCGTGGATTTTCGCGCCAGCGAACGCCTGGCGCAGCTGGTGGTGCAGGTGGCCGGCCGTGCGGGGCGCGCCAGCAAGCCCGGCCGCGTACTGTTGCAGACGCATCATCCCGAACATCCGTTGCTGCGCCAATTGCTCGCACAGGGTTACGCTGCCGCGGCCAAGGAGTTGCTCACCGAACGGCAACTGCTACAACTGCCGCCTTACCATCACCAGGTGCTGCTGCGCGCTGACGCCCTCCAACGCGACCACGTCGATACCTTCCTGCGAGAAGCTCACGGTGCGCTGACCAGCGACTCGCTGCAGATCGCCGGCCCCATGCCCGCCCCCATGCCGCTGCGCGCGGGGCGCCATCGCGGACAGTTACTGATCGAAGCGGCCAGCCGCAGCGCCTTGCATGCGGTCCTGAAGCCATGGCAACGCACTCTGGCAGCGCTGCCGTCGGCACGCCGCGTGCGTTGGTCGCTGGATGTGGATCCCATCGACCTGTACTGAAAAAACGCCGCACCGAAGCGCGGTCGCGATGGGTTGCCTCTACCATGGACGTGTTCCGTCCCCCTATTTACGGAAAGCTCCACGCTTCGAGGTAGCTCATGGCAGACACCGATGCACGACCGCATGTCGTGATCCTCGGCGGTGGTTTCGGCGGCCTCGCCGCTGCCCGCCAGCTTGACGATCCATCGCTCCGCGTCACCCTGGTCGACCGGCGCAACCATCACCTGTTCCAGCCCCTGCTCTATCAGGTCGCTACCGCAGGACTCTCCGCGCCCTCTATCGCAGCGCCGCTACGGCAAATCCTGCGCAAGCAGGGCAACGCCACAGTGTTGCTGGACGAGGTGCTCGACATCGATCTGACGAAGCGCCAGGTGCAGCTGGCGCACGGCATGCTCGACTACGATTTCCTGGTCGTCTCCACCGGTGCCACCCATGCCTACTTCGGCCATGACGACTGGGCACGGCATGCGCCCGGACTGAAGACGCTCGACGACGCCTTCACCATCCGCCGTCGCGTGCTGCTGGCGTTTGAACACGCCGAGCGCGAGGACGATCCTGTGCGACGGCAGGAGTGGCTCAACTTCGTGGTGGTCGGCGGCGGCGCCACCGGCGTGGAACTGGCCGGCACCCTGGCCGAGATCGCACGCCACACATTGCCGCGCGAGTTCCGTCGCAGCGATCCGCGCCGCGCCCATGTGTTGTTGGTGGAAGCGGGCTCGCGGCTGCTGCCCGGGTTCGCGCCCAACCTCTCCGAGAAGGCCCAGCGCCAGTTGGAGAAGCTGGGCGTGGACGTGCGTACCGGCACCGCGGTCACTGCCATCGACGACAAGGGCGTCATCCTGGGTGATCAGCCCCTGCCTGCCCGCACCGTCTTGTGGGCGGCCGGCGTGGCGGCATCGCCGCTGGGCCAGAAGCTGCATGTACCGCTGGATCGCGCCGGACGGGTGCAGGTGTCACCCCATTTGAACTTGCCCGATCACCCTGAGGTGTTCGTGGTGGGCGACCTGGCCAGCGTCAGCCAGCCGGACGGCAAACCCGTACCTGGCGTGGCGCCGGCGGCGAAGCAGATGGGCCGCTATGCGGGCCTATGCATTCTTGCCCGCCTGCGTGGCGGGAAACCGGTCCAACCCTTCCGTTACCGCGACGATGGTTCACTCGCCACCATCGGCCGCATGGCTGCGGTGGCACAGTTCGGGCGGATGAAGTTCTCCGGCCTGCTGGCATGGGGGGTGTGGCTGGTGGCCCACGTGTATTTCCTGATCGGCTTCCGGAACCGCCTGGTGGTGCTGCTGGACTGGGCCTGGTCTTACTGGACCTACCAGCGCCACGCCCGCATCGTCATCGGTTCCGACCAGACAGACGAAAGCGATTCTTGCTTGCCCAAGGACGTCTGAAAGCGACAATAGGCTGTTCCCCCTGACGGATTCCGACGTGTCCAACCAACTCGAACAACTGCGCCAGTACACCACCGTGGTCGCCGATACCGGCGATATCGAGGCGATCGCCCGCTATCGTCCGGTGGACGCCACCACCAACCCTTCGCTGCTGCTGAAAGCGACCGAGCTGCCAGCCTATGCGCCGCTGATCGACGAAGCGGTGCGGTGGGCAAAAGCGCAGAGCCATTCGCGCGAACAACAACTGGTCGATGCCGGCGATCATCTCGCCGTGGCGGTGGGCCGCAAAATCGTGGAACTGGTGCCTGGCCGCGTCTCCACCGAAGTGGATGCACGTCTCTCGTTCGACACCGACGCCACTATCGCCAAGGCCGAGCGCCTGATCGGCCTGTACGAAGCGGCAGGCGTGAAACGCGACCGCATCCTGATCAAGATCGCCTCCACCTGGGAAGGCATTCGCGCCGCCGAGCAACTGGAGCGCCGCGGCATCCAGTGCAACCTCACCCTGCTGTTCTCGTTCGAGCAGGCGCAGGCTTGCGCCGAGGCGGGCGTGTTCCTGATCTCGCCGTTCGTGGGCCGCATCATGGACTGGTACGTGGCTAACACCGGCACCAAGAGCTATGCACCGGAAGAAGACCCGGGCGTGCAGTCTGTGCGCCGCATCTACGATTGGTACAAGCACCACGGCTTCGAAACGGTGGTGATGGGCGCCAGCTTCCGCAATATCGGCCAGATCCAAGCATTGGCCGGCTGTGACCGCCTGACCATCAGCCCCGACCTGCTGGAAAAACTCGAAGCGAGCCACGATGCCTTGCCGCGCGCGCTGCACGATGACGGCGTGCGCGAAGCGAAAACCGCACCAATCAGCGAAGCTCAGTTCCGCTGGGGTCACAACGAAGACGCGATGGCGACGGACAAGCTGGCCGACGGCATCCGCAAGTTCGCGGCAGATCAGCGCAAGCTGGAAACCCTGTTAGCCGGCAAACTGTAAGGCCGGCCTAGCGAGTCGTCGCGAGAGCTATCGCGACGACTCGCATTCCAGCAAGGTTTCAACGGGTGCCGGATGCCGGCTCGCCATTCGCTGCTGCCCATTGCTCCGTCGACCATCCACCACCGAGCGCACGCACCAACTGCACACTCGCGCGTAACTGCCGCGTATCCAGATCGAGCAAACTGCGCTTCGCATCGAGCGACACGGTCTGCGCCTGCACCACATCGAGATAACCGACGGCGCCCTGCTTGTAACGGTCCATGGCCAGATCCAGCGAATGTGCTGCGGCTTCGGCAGCGTCCTTCTGGTCCGAGCGCGCCGTGCCGTAGTGATCCAGCTGGGCGAGGTTGTCTTCCACTTGCTGGAAGGCCGCGAGCACCACGCCACGGTAGCGTGCACCGGCCTCGTCAGTAGCTGCCTTTGCCGCCTCCACGCCGGCCTTGCGCCGGCCGCCGTCGAAGATCGTGAGAAGCGAAGTGGGTCCGATCGCCCAGAAGCGATTCGGCGCAGTAAGCAGTCCCGCCGACTCCGCGCTCTGGTAACCACCCAACGCGCTCAGACTCAACGAAGGGAAATAGGCTGCGCGCGCTACGCCGATGCGCGCATTCGCTGCGGCGGTGCGTCGCTCGGCGGCCGCCACATCAGGGCGACGCTGCAATAGCGTGGACGGCAAACTGACCGGCACCGCCGGCAACGGCAACGCATTCGTCTCCGCCGCCAGACTGAAGTTGGATGCCGACTCGCCCACCAACACCGCGATCGCGTGCTCCGCCATGGCACGTTGTGCCAGCGTCTGCGACCACATCGACTTGGCCGAAGACAACTGCGTCTGCGCACGTGCCACGTCCAGGCCGGAAGCGATGCCGCCTCCGTGGCGCGTCTTGGTCAGCTCCAGCGCTTTTTCATATGCGCCGACGCTGTCTTTCAACAACTGGATCTGCTGATCCAGCCCGCGCAGCACAATGTAGTTGTCGGCCAGCTGCGCCTGCAGGCTGAGGCGCGCGGAAGCCAGATCGGCAGCGGCGGCGAGCGCATCGTCTTTGCCCGCTTCGACCGTGTTGCGCACGCGTCCCCACAGATCGAGCTCGTAATCGAGTTCGGCGCCCAGCGCGTAGCTGTCGTAATAGGCCGGGGAGGTTGCGCCGCGCAGCGGCCGGGTATCCGATTGCCGGTCACGCTGCGCATTGGCATTCGCGCCGATCTGCGGGAACAACCCGGCACGCGCCTGCATGCTGTACGCCTGCGCCTGCTGATAGTGCGCGAGCGCAACGGCGAGATCGGTGTTGTTGGCCAGCAGGCGTTGCTGCAACTGATCGAGTTGCTTATCAGCGTACAGCTTCCACCAGCCATCACGCGGCAAATGGTCGGCCGGCTGGGCTTCGACCCAACTCTTGCCCAACGCGGCACCGTGTTCCTGGTACTGCTCCGCCACCGGCACTTCCGGCACTTTGTACGCGGGCGCCAGCGAGCATCCGCCCAGGGCGAGCATCAGCAACGCCAGTTCAGGCCTTCTTTTCATTGGTACGACCCTGGGCCTTGGCCAGCTCGGTGTTGTTGGTGGCGGTCTGCACGTGGTCGCCTTCGGCGAGGCCGTCCGGCGGGCTTTCGATCACGCGATCGCCTTCGGCAAGGCCGGTACCGATCTCCACCGATTTGCCGTAGTCGCGCAGGATGGTGACCTTCTTGAAGGCCACCTTGCCGTCCGCGCCCAGCGTTGCCACGCGCAAGCCTTGGTCATCGAAGATCAGCGCGCTGGCGGGCACGCGAAGCGCGGCAACGTCGGCGGGACGCTCCAGCTTCACGCCGGCAAAGCCGCCGGGCATCAGCTTGCCGTCGGCGTTATCCACGGCGAGCTGGATCAGCGTGGTGCCGGACTCCGCATTGACTGCGCCCGCCGATGCTTCGACCTTGGCCTGGAAGGTACGGCCCGGATATTCCGGTACGGTGAGTTGGGCGATGGCACCGGGCTTGATCGATGGCGCGTAGTTCTGCGGCACGCGTACGTACACACGCAGCTTGCGCATATCGGAGACCACGAACAGCTCGGGACCGCTGCCGCTGCCGGCGTTGATCAGCGCACCGACATCGGTCTCGCGCGCGGTGACCACGCCATCGAACGGCGCCAGGATGCGGGCAAAACCCTTCATTGCCTCGATGCGGTCCAGGTTGGCCTTTGCCGCCTTGGCGATCGCTTGCTTGGCGGTGTAGTCGCCGCTCTTCTCATCCACTTCCTGACGCGATACCGAGTCGGAACCGAGCATGGCCTGCCAGCGCTTGGCGGTAGTGGCGGCCAGCGCGGAATTCGCTTCCGCGCTGGCGAGATCAGCCTTGGCCTGCAACAACTGTTGATCGAGATCCGGCGTTTCGATTTCCGCCAACAACTGGCCGGCCTTCACCGGCGTGCCGATATCGACCTTCCAGGATTTCAGGTAGCCGCTGACGCGCGCATAGATGGGCGCGCGCGAATAGGCCTCCAGACGGCCGGGCAGATCCAGCGAGGAACCTTTGTCGCTGCGCTCCGCCGCCACCACGCTGACCGTGGGCACGGCCTGCGCCTCGGTCCAGCTCTTGAGCTTGCGTGCGTCGTTGGCGCGGGTAGCGACGCCGCTCACCACCACCACAACGATGACGATGACGGCGACCCACCCGGCGCGCTTGAGGCGACGCGGGGAGATGGGGGCGGGCTTGTGGGTATCAGGCGACATGGGCGGGCTCTCCGGAAGCAAGTGCCGGGGCAGAGGCGCGGCCATGCCGCGCGTGAATGATGCGGAACACCACGGGTACGAAGAACAAGGTGGCGACGGTGGCGAAGATCAGGCCGCCGATCACGGCACGACCGAGCGGCGCGTTCTGCTCGCCGCCCTCGCCCAGGCCCAACGCCATCGGTGCCATGCCGATGATCATGGCCAGCGCGGTCATCAGCACCGGGCGGAAGCGTACGAAACCGGCTTCCAGCGCCGCCTGATGCGCGTCGCCATGCTCGGCCAGACGCTCGCGGCAGAAACTCACCACCAGAATCGAGTTGGCCGTGGCCACACCCATACACATGATGGCACCGGTGAGCGCGGGCACCGACAACGTGGTGTGCGTGGCGAACAGCATCCACACAATGCCAGCCAGTGCGGCGGGCAGCGCGGTAATGATCACGAAGGGATCGCTCCACGACTGGAAGTTCACCACGATCAGCAGATAGATCAGTACCGCTGCGCCGAGCAGGCCGAAGATCAGGCCGGAGAAGGCGCTGTTCATGGTCTGCACCTGACCCAACAACGCGGTGGACGACCCCTTCGGCAGATCCTTGGCGTGCGCGTCGATGATCTTCTGGATGTCGGCCGCCACCGCACCAAGATCACGCCCTTGCGTGGTGGCGAAGATCTCCACCATCGGCTGGATGTTGTACTGGCTCACCACCGCATTGCTAGCGCCGCGCGTCATAGTGGAGAGGCCACCGAGAATCTGCGACTGGCCGCCGCCACTCGACGTCACCGGCAGGTTCTCCAACGCGGACAGCGAATCGAGTTTGTATTGCGGTGTCTGCATCACGATGGGATAGGAAATCTGGTTCACCGGGTTCAACCAGAACGTTGGCGCCACCTGGCTGGAACCCGCCAGGTTCACCACCAGGCTGTTGGTAACGTCGCGCTCGGTAACACCGAGCAGCTGCGCCCGCGTGCGATCCACGTCGATGGCGAAGGTCGGGTTCGACTGCGACTGCTGGATGCGCGCATCGGCCACGCCCGGCACGCGCCTGATTCCGCGCAACAGCTGGTTAGCGAAGACGAAGTTCTTCGGCAAGTTGTTGCCGCGAATCTGCAAGTCGATTGGCGCGGGCGAACCGAAGTTAAGGATCTGACTGATGATGTCCGCCGGCGGGAACGAGAACGTCACGCCGGGGAATTCACGCGGCAGGCGCTCACGCATCTCGCGTACGTAGTCCGCCGTGGGGCGGTGTCCTTCTTTCAGGCTTAACTGGATGTCGCCATCCCAGGAGCCGGTGGTGCCGGTGTTGTTGTAAGCCGTGTTGATGCCGCTGATGGACTGGCCGATGTTGTCGACCACCGTGCCCAGCTCATCCGGCGGAATGATGCGGCGGATCGAGGCTTGCACATTAGCAAACAGTGTCGCGCTCTGTTCCACGCGCGTGCCGACCGGTGCGCGGACGTGCAGCAGGATCTGGCCCGCGTCCACCGACGGGAAAAAGTTGCGCCCGAGGAACGGCACCAGCCCGAACGACAGCACGATGAAGCTCAGAAAGCCCACTACAAACACGCGCCGGTGCTCGAGCGCCATCGCCAGCAGGTCGTGATACACCGAACGCACCCGCTCGAAACGCGCCTCGAAACCACGCTGGAAACGCACCAGCGGATTGCGCGACGGCGGCAAGGCTTCATTGGTGCCGTGCTCGTCGGTGTGCGGCGCGTGCGGCTTCAACAGGTACATCGCCATCGTCGGCACCAGGGTGCGCGAGAGGATGAACGAGCAGATCATGGCGAACATTACCGCTTCGGCCATCGGCACGAACAGGAAACGCGCCACACCCTGCAGGAAGAACATCGGCACGAACACGATGCAGATGCACAGCAGCGAGACGAATGCCGGCGTCACGATCTGGCGCGCGCCATCCATGATCGCCGTCTCCACATCCTTGCCATGTTCTAAGTGCCAGTTGATGTTCTCGATGGTCACCGTGGCGTCGTCCACCAGGATGCCCACCGCCAACGCCAGGCCGCCCAGGGTCATGATGTTCATGGTCTCGCCCACCGCCGACAACGCGGCGATGGAGCCCAGGATCGCCAGAGGAATCGAGGTGGCGATGATCACGGTGGAGCGCCAACTGCCGAGGAACAGCAGGATCATCAGACTGGTCAGCGCTGCTGCGATGATGCCCTCCTTCGCCACGCCGCTGATCGCCGCGCGCACGAACAGCGACTGATCGCCGATAGGAGCGATTTCCAGCGTGTCTGGGAACGAATCTTTCGCCGCCGCGAGCTTCTGCTTCACGCCTTCGATGATCGCTAGCGTCGAAGCCGAGCCGTTCTTCAGCACTGTCATCAGCACCGAACGGCCGCCGTCCACATGCACGACATTAGTCTGCGGCGGGTTGCCATCGCGCACATGAGCCACGTCGCGGATATAGACCGTGGTGCCATTCACCGTCTTCACCGGCAGGTCGCCCAGCGCGTTGATGTCCGACGGCGCATTGTTGAGCTGCAGGGTGTATTCGTAGGAGCCGATCTTCTGCGTGCCCACCGGCACGATGAGGTTCTGCGCGGCCAGCGCATTGGCCACGTCCTGCGCCGATAGTCCGCGCGCCTGCAGTGCCGCCGAATCGATATCGATCTGCACCTGGCGTGTTTTACCGCCGAACGGATATGGAATCGACGCTCCCGCCACCGAAGTCAGCACCGGACGCACCGCATTGATGCCGAGGTCACCCAGGTTCTGTTCGCTAAGGCCCTTGCCCGATAGCGCGAGCTGGATGATGGGGACAGTGGATGCGTTGTAGTTGAGGATCAGAGGCGGCGTGATACCCGGCGGAAGTTGTCGCAGCAGGGTCTGCGCAACCGCCGTCACCTGTGCGTTTGCCGTACGGATATCGACCGTGGGCTGGAAGAAGATCTTGATCACCCCGAAGCCGGCGATCGACTGCGCCTCGATGTGCTCCACGTCGTTCACCGTGGTGGTCAGCACGCGCTCGAACGGCGAGGCGATGCGGCCCGCCATCTGGTCAGGCGGCAGACCGGTGTACTGCCACACCACGCTGATCACCGGAATCTTGATGTCCGGAAAGATATCCGTCGGTGTTCTGACCGCAGCCAGCGGGCCGATGATCAGGATCAACAACGCGAGAACGACAAAGGTGTAGGGCCGCGAAAGCGCGATCCGGACGATGCCAAGCATGCGGGGGATTCCGTGCGCGAATGATGCGTCGCCACAAATTTTCGCATGTGGCCTGATGGAACGGCCGGCTAAACGGATGAAGATATTTTCATTTTGGATGCGCCCAGCTCGGCAGACTCTGCGCGGCACTTGGCGTCATGGGGATGTCATGACTTTCGACACCCCTCAGCGATCACCAGCAGGTGAGCTACGCGGTAACCGAGCGCGAAAGACAGGTGCCCGGCACTTCACCCGGCGCCACCGGATAGCAGTACAGCGTAATCCTCGCGCCACCGGGCGCATCGCCGATATCCAGGGCATAGCCATGCAGGCGTACGATCGCGCTGACGATGCTCAGGCCAAGACCCGAACCCGGTGTCGTGCGGCTGTTATCGCCGCGATAGAACCTTCGCGTCACGGCGTCGCGCTCGTTCGAGGGAATGCCGGGACCGCTGTCGAGAATGTCCACGCGCGGGCCACGGCTGTCCATGCGCGCGCGCAGACGCACCTGGCCGCCGTTCGGGGTGAACTTGATGGCATTGCCCACCAGGTTCGCCAGCGCTTCGAACAGCAGGTGTGCGTCGCCGCGCACGGCGGTCATGGGCTCGACCTCCAGCACGAACGGCTGGCTTCGATCTTCCGCTACGGGTGCGTAAAACTCATGCACCTGCTGCAAGACCTGTCCCAGATCCACTTCGGCGAAGCAGGCGTTGCGATGGCTGTCTTCCAGCTCGGAAACACGCAGCAAGGCGCGGAAGCGTCCCAGCACTGCATCGATGTCGACGATGCTCGCTTCCACCAGTGCCGCCTCGGACTGCCCCGACAGTTGCTGCTGCGCGCGATACAGACGCGCGCGCAGGCGCGTCAGCGGCGTGCGCAGGTCGTGTGCGATGTTGTCGCACACACCTTTGACTTCGTTCATCAGGCGCTCGATCTCGCCGAGCATGGTGTTGACGATGCCGGCAAGTATGTCCAGTTCGTCACCACGCCCATTCATAGGCAAGCGCTTGGAGAGATCGCCCTGGCGGATCGGGTCGGTTGCCTGTTGCAGCTCACGGATGCGTTTTTCCGGTCCGCGCCGCAGCAGGAAGCCGCCAAGCAGTCCCGGGATGATGGTCAGGGAGAGAGCCCACAGCAGCGCGCGCCATACGATGGTGCCGAGTCCGTCGAGGGTACTGGTGTCCTTGGCGATCACCAGCAGGCGGCCATCGGGCAGACGTGTCGCCATCGCGCGGGCACGCGTGCGCGTCGCATCGCGGTCGGGGCGCGGCATGCCTTGCGCCAGCAGGCGCACCTTGCCATCGATGGCAAGCTCTGTGGGAATGTGAGCGATGTTGCCGGCAATCGCGTGTCCGCCGGCGTCGAACAGACCCACTGACATGATGCCGTGCGGGTCGATGGTGCTCGCCGCATCCACCGTTGCCGGCAGACGCTGCGCATCGGTGGCCTCCAGATAATGCATGCGCTGCTCAAGCATCTGGTCGATCACGGTGTTGAGATAGCGCGCGCTTTCCCACTGAATCACGCCGACTAACACCAAACCCCACGCGGCAAACAACGCGCCGTAGATCAGGATTAGTCGAGAGGTGGCGGAGCGCCAGGCGCTGGGACGGGCGTTCATGGTGGGGCCGATGCGTTCTGGGGGGCCGAGGTGATCATGTAGCCGGTGCCGCGCACGGTACGGATCAGCGGTGGCTGGCCGGCACCGTCGATCTTGCGCCGAAGCCGGCCGATATGCACGTCGATCACGTTGGTGCCGGGATCGAAGTGGAAGCCCCATACGGCTTCGAAAATCATGCTGCGGGTCAACACCTGGCCGGAGTTGCGCATCAGGCATTCCAGCAATCGGTATTCGGTGGGCTGCAGGGTCAGCGGTTGGCCGTTGCGGTAGGCGACGTGGCGGACCAGATCCAGCTCAAGATCGCCGACGCGCAGGCGCGTGTCGTTCTGTTGGGGCTGCCGGCGGCGTAGCAGCACTTCGGCGCGAGCGGCCATCTCGTCCGGGGCGAACGGCTTGGTGAGGTAATCGTCGCCGCCAGCACGCAGGCCGCGCACGCGATCGTCGACATCGCTGAGTGCGCTGATCATCAGCACCGGCGTGTCGATCTGCTGGCGGCGCAGGCCAGCCACCACTTCGATGCCGTCCATGCCGGGAAGCATGCGATCGAGCGTGATCAGATCGTAGTTTTGCGCGGTTGCCCGCGACAGGCCTTCCTTGCCATCGGCCACCCATTCGGCGGTCATGCCGTGCACGCTCAGCTCGGCCACGATCTCGCGGGCCGTGACTTCGTCGTCTTCGATGACCAGCACTCTGGGCATGGCGAAATTACGAATATGGAAAGCGGAAAAACCAACGGCCCCGCTGCGGGGCCGTTGGCATGGTAACGCCTGCGCTGGCGATCAGGCGGCGAACAGGCCGCGCATCTTCTTCATCGCATTCGCCTCGACCTGGCGAATGCGCTCGGCGGAAACGCCGTATTCGTCAGCCAGATCTTGCAGCGTGGCCTTTTCTTCGTTAAGCCAGCGGCGCTGGATGATGTCGCGCGAGCGCTTATCCAGGTTCTGTAGCGCAGCCGACAGGGTTTCCATTTGGTTGTCCGCATGATCGGCGTCAGCGACGTTCTCATACGGATCGGCGCCCTCGTCAATCAAGAAAGCCGCTGGTGCCGGCTTCGCATCATCGTCGGCATCGGCCGGCGCTTCGAAACCGATATCGCGCCCGGACAGACGCGACTCCATCTCGCGCACCGTCGCTTCCGGCACGCCCAGCTCCTTCGCCACGGTGCGCACTTCCTCAGCGTTCATCCAACCCAGGCGCTTCTTGCTCTTGCGCAGGTTGAAGAACAGCTTGCGCTGCGCCTTGGTGGTGGCCACCTTGACGATGCGCCAGTTGCGCAGGATGAACTCGTGCATTTCGGCACGGATCCAATGCACCGCGAAGCTCACCAGGCGCACGCCCTGGTCGGGGTCGAAGCGCTTCACAGCCTTCATCAGGCCGATGTTGCCTTCCTGGATAAGGTCGGCGATCTGCAGTCCGTAGCCGCTGTAGCCGCGGGCCACGTGCACCACGAAACGCAGATGCGACATCACCAGCTTCCTGGCGGCGGCCAGATCTTCTTCTTCGTTGTAGCGGCGCGACAGCGCCTGCTCCTCATCCTGGCTGAGCACCGGAATCCGATGCACCGCCGAGATATAGGCATCCAGACTGCCAACGACACTAGGAACCGGCAGGTTGGCGGTCACTAAGGCTTGAGACATGTGTGGAACCTCCTGATATGGGGTCAGCTTAGCACTCTGGGGATGAGAGTGCTAAAGCGGCCAAGAGTTCCAGCCGCTTTAGTGAACCGAATAGTACACGAATCAGATAGGTTCGTCCATCGTCGGCCACACCACCCTGGGGGCACGAGGCCCGGCGATCAATAGCGCTTGGCTTTGGCGTTGTAGTAGCTCAGATCGGTCGATTCGAGCAGGCGGCGCATGGCCGGTCCCAGGTGACTGAAACCGCGGGCCTTCAGGACGTCTTTCTTGCCGGGAATATCGTATTGCCCTGAGACGCCGTCAGCATACCTGCCATCCGCCACGACACCGGCGGCCATGCCAGCCGGGCGCGGCAGTTGTTCCGGCCAATGCTGGCAATGCAAGGTCATCTGGGGACACCAGTGCCGGTTCTCCGGATGGACCGGCTCCCGCTCGACCATGCCGATGATGGCTTTGGGCCCGAAGTTCTTGACCACGGCGGCGTAGAAGTCCGTTTCGAGCGTATGCCCTTCAACCGGCGCCAGCGTTTCCAGCAGCTCCAGAAACCGCGGATCGTTTTTCGCGATGAAGAACTGCGTGGACAGCGTGTCCTTGCGCCTGATGCCGAAATCGATCCCGACGCCATTCATAAGCTTGGCAAGGTGACCCTTTAGGCGCACCAACGGATTTTTCGACTGCCGCCATTTCGGACGCTGGTCGGTGCTCCACGACGAAGCCGCGATGATCGCCTTGTCGTCGCGAGCGAGCAGCTCGATATAACGCTGCAACAGACCCTGGTCGAAAACCCAGGTGTCCGCATCGAGATGAATGATGTAGTCCGGGTTGTACTTGTCGGCCGCGGCTCGGAAGGACTTCCTCACCAGATTCAGCGCGCCATCGATGATGGTCAGCGGCTGGCACGAGACCAGTTCGTCCTCGATGTATTTCTCGTAGGAAGAGCCCGAGCAGGCATGCACGATCGGCCATTGCTCCGGGTAATTGAGCTTGACGATTTCCATGTTGATCCGGGCGCAATCCGCACGCTCGTGGGTCGTCATGCAAACGACGACCTTCGGCCTTCCTGCTGCTATGGGCACACTGCCCGAACTACCGGCCACTGGGTCTACTCCGCTCATACGCGCCGCATCTCTCAATCTGTCCGTGGGTCCACGCATGCATCGTGGCAGTCCTTCATTGTACTTGCCGGCCGATTTGCCTAGCCAACCACGGCCCACGGATTCACGTTGAAGAGGTCGCCGACTGCATCAACTCAGCGCGCCGCGGCAACGACCAGTCCACCGGCGCCTGGCCATGGGCTTCCAGATAGCTGTTAGCGGCAGAGAAGTGGCCGCAACCGAGGAAGCCGCGGTGCGCGGAGAGGGGGGACGGATGCACCGACTTGAGAATGTGGTGCCTCCCCGCGTCGATCAGCTGGCCTTTGCGCTGGGCATACGAGCCCCACAGCATGAACACCAGGCCTTCGCGCTCCCGGTTGAGGGCATCGATGGCCGCATCGGTGAACCCCTCCCAGCCTTTGCCCTGGTGGGAAGCCGCCAATCCCCGCTCCACCGTCAACACGCTATTGAGCAGCAGCACGCCGCGATCCGCCCAGGGCGTGAGGCAGCCATGGTCGGGTGGTGCGATGCCGAGATCGCGCTGGATTTCCTTGAAGATGTTCTGCAGTGAGGGCGGCGGCTGTACGCCCGGCCTTACGGAGAAGCACAAACCATGCGCCTGCCCCGGACCGTGGTACGGGTCCTGGCCGAGAATGACGACACGCACGGCGTCAAACGGCGTGTGATCGAACGCGGCGAAGATCTCGGGCCCCGGTGGATAGATCACCTTGCCGGCCTGTTTTTCCTTGCGCAGGAATTGCGACAACGCCTGCATCTCGGGCCGCTCGAGATAGCCGCCGATGCGCTCCTTCCAGGAAGGCTCCAGCTTGACGCGACTTTCGTTCATACCGCTTCGTCGCGTAGTCGCAGGTGCCGCGCAACACGCAACTGGAACAGGAGTTTGGTGATCAACAGCTTCTCCTCGATCGGCTTCTCGACCAGGTCATTGGCACCGGCCTTGAGCAATGCCGCCTGGTTGACGGGGTTCTCATCCCCGGTCATCACCAGCACGGGCAGGCGCCCTTTGCTGTAACCGTATTCGCGACGGATGCGCTCAAGCAAATCGCCGCCCGTGAGCTCACCCTTGAGACTGACGTCAGTAAGCACGATATCGGCACCCACCTGATCCTGTGCGTGCGCCGTCTCCAGCCAGGCCAGCGCATCTTCAGCGCTGATCACATGGCGTACGGTGAGGCCATATTTTTCCAGCATGCGGCGCGTCGCCAAGGCCACCACACGACTATCCTCGACGTAGAGCACTTCGCCTTCGGCGCTGCTTTCCGGTTTCACGTAGCCACGAATGAATTCGGCCAGCGCCTGAAAGCCCAGCGACTTGTCGAAGTAGTCGGTAACGTGTTCGCCCAGCACGCGCCGGTGCAGGCGGTCATCGACGTCGCCGGACACGACCACGATCGGCACATAGATCTGCGGTGCCGATTCGCGCACATAGCGCGCCAGCTCCAGGCCATCCATATCGGGCAGCCGCAGCGCAATGGTGATGAAGTCGAACACACCGCCTTCCAGCAGCTGTTGCGCTTCGGCGCCCGACGCACAGCCGATCACCTCGGCCGCAGGCAACTCTGCCTGCAGCACGCGGCTGATCAGTTGTCGCACTACCTTGGAACCGTCCACCACCAGCACACGCGGTGCAGCGCTGACGATACGGTTACTGAAACCTGCACTCATTCCCACCCATCCACGCGTCTCGTAGCGTCCGTGCCGAAGATTCGACGGACGCCCCCTGCGCCCCGCATTCCAGGCATCTTGCACCGATGTCGGTGCGGTGCCTGCGACCGGCGTCACCTCTACCGGTCCGGCTCCACTCAGGCGGCCTTGCGCAACTGCCAGGCACTGACCAGGCGCGCGCCCAGCCAGCCCAGCAAGGCCGCAACCGGCGGCACAGCGCCCAGCACCCACAGCGGCAACGCGCCGACCTGTAGCTTGCCGTCATACACATGACTGAGCCGTGTCACCGGTTCGGCCAGCGCCATTTCGACCAGCACCGCCACGCCCGCAGCGAGCACGCCGCTGAACAGGCCGTACCAGATACCCGCATAAAGATAAGGCCGCCGCACGAACGCCCGGCTCGCGCCAACCAGCATCAGCACACTGATCTCTTCGCTGCGGCTGGCGATGTCCACGCGCACGGTATTGCCCACTACCAGCAACACCGCAAGCGCCAGCAGCACGGCCAGCACCAGTACGGCGCGGTTTCCGACGCCGAGCAAGGCATCCAGACGCTGGCGCCAGGTACCGCTGTCCTGCACCAGATCCACACCCTGCGTTTCGCGCAGCTCATCAACCAGGCGCGCCACCGCGTCCGCATCGAGGCCCTGCTTCGGCAGTACTTCGATGGCGTAGGGCAACGGGTTGTTGTCCAGGGTATGCAGCGCGCCGGAGAAGCCTTGCATCTTGGCCAGCTCATCCATGCCCTGCTGAGGGGTCTTCACCGTCACTGTCGCCACGTCTGCACGCTCGCGCAGTTTGGTGGCAAGCAGCTCCACCGCCGGACCGCTCTGACTGGGCTGCAGGAACACCGAGACCGTCTGATTCTGCCCCAGTACATCGCCCAGCTTCTGCACATTGCCGAGCAACAAGTAGAAGGTCAGCGGCAATGCCAGCGCCAGCGCCATCACGGCCACGGTCAACAAAGTGCCGACTGGACGCGACATCAGGCGGCGCAGACTGGCCGCAGCGCTCCAGCCATGATGCTCACGCCAGCTCGCCACGGGCCGCGCGCGACTGCGCTCTACCCGCGGCGCGGCCTCGGGCACGATCGGCATCTCGTTAGGGAATTCCGGCTGTGTGGTCACAGCACCTCCTGCGCGGCGACATCGGCGACCAGGCGGCCGTGATCCAGCACCACCACCCGCTTCTTGATGCGCTTGATCAGCGGCAGATCATGGCTGGCGATCAATACCGTGGTACCGACCTGCTGGAATTCGGCAAATAGCCCCATGATCTCCACCGCCAACTGCGGATCGAGGTTGCCGGTAGGCTCGTCGGCGATCAGCAGGGTCGGCTTGGCGACGATGGCGCGAGCAATGCCCACGCGCTGCTGCTCACCGGTAGACAGCGTGACCGGCAGTTGCCGCTCATAAGAGAGCAGCCCCACCTTTTCCAGCGCCGCGCGCACGCGACGGCCGCGCTCGACTGGCGCGATGCCACCGATCACCAGCGGCAGTTCAACGTTAGCGAACACCGTGCGGTCCATCAGTAGGCGATGGTCCTGGAACACCATGCCGATGCGCCGGCGCAACTTAGGAATGCCGCCACGGCCGATCTTGGACAGATTCTGCCCGTCCAGGGTGATCACGCCATGCGACGGTCGCTCGATCAGGCCGAGCAACTTCAACAGCGTGCTCTTGCCCGCGCCCGAGTGTCCGGTCACGAACGCCATTTCGCCGGGGGCGACATGGAAGGAAAGCTGCGACAGCGCCTCATGGCCGCCCTCGTAGCGTTTGCTGACTTGGTCGAAGCGGATCACTGCGTTTCCTCGATCCCTGATGCCGCACTGGCGGCAAGGATAAGGGATGGCGCCGCCAAGGTGATCCCCCGCCGCGCGTTTTCTACGCGCGGCGGAGTTCGGTTCAGCGGCCGGTGAACAGCCGCGCCAGGCGACGGAAGAAGCCCTGCTTCTTCGGCGCCGCTTCCGCGTTGTGACCGGCGGTCAGGGCAACCTGGCGCGACGGGCGGGAACCGTTGGCATCGGCACCACCGCGTTCGCGCGGCGGACGGCGCTCGCCGCGCGCGCCGTGACCGTTCTCGTTCGGTGCGGTGACGTTGGCGCCATGCTCGTTATGGCCCGGCGCACCCTCACGGCGACGGCCGCGGCCGCCACGGCGACGACGACGCTTCTGCTCGCCCTCACCAGTGATTGCGTCCTGGCCCGCTGCGGGTACTGCCTCAACCGGCTCGCTCGCAGCGACAGCCTTGGCCGGCTGCTCCGCACGCGGTTTGCGCGGCTGGCCGTCGCGAGGCTTACGCTCGCCCTCGCGCCCGTCACGGCTGCGCGAACGACCGCGCGAACCGCCTTCCTTCTTTTCGCGGTTCTCGACCTTGTCGCCGAAAGCCGCGCTGTCGGCCGCTGCTTCCGCGGCGTATTGCGGGTCGATCTCGCGTGGCTTCGGCATCACCAGCAGCTCGGGATCGATACTGGCCACCGGGATGCGCTGGCCGATGTAAGTCTCGATGTCCGGCAGCGACATGGCATACAGGTCGCAGGCAAAGCTGATCGCGTCGCCTTCGGCACCCAGGCGCGCGGTGCGGCCGATGCGATGCACGTAATCCTCGGCGTCCTGCGGCAGGTCGTAGTTGAAGACGTGGCTGACCGCGGAAATGTGCAGGCCGCGCGCAGCGACGTCCGTGCACACCAGCATGTCGAGCTGGCCTTCCTGGAAGCGCTGCAACAGCTTCTGGCGCTTCAGCTGCGGCACGTCGCCGGACAGGGCACCCACGCGGTAGCCCTGGCGCTTCACACGATCGGTGATGCGCTCGGCCGCGGCCTTGGTGTTGACGAAAACGATGCTGCGGCTGGGCTTGGTACGCTCCAGCAGGTTGAGCAGCAGCGGCATCTTCTCCTCTTTGGAGGGGAAGTAGACCTGCTGGCGCACGCGGTCGGCGGTGACGTTCTCGGTCTCCACCACCAGCTTCTCGGCGTTGTGCATGTGCTCGTAGGCCAGCTCCAGCACGCGATGACTGAGCGTGGCGGAGAACAGCAGCACCTGGCGCTGCTCTCGCGCCGGCAGGCGGCGGAAGATGAAGCGCACGTCCTTGATGAAGCCGAGGTCGAACATGCGGTCGGCCTCGTCGATCACCATCACTTCGACGCCGTTAAGGCCGAACACGTTCTGCTTGTAGTAGTCGAGCAGGCGGCCAGGAGTGGCGATAATGATGTCGCAGCCATCGTGCAGCTGCTGGCGTTGCTTGTCGTAGTCGACGCCGCCGTAGATCAGTGCGGTCTTCAGGCCGGTGTAGCGGCCGATGTTGCGCGCGTCCTTGTCGATCTGGATGGCCAGCTCGCGGGTCGGCGCGATCACCAGGGCGCGCGGGTCGCTGTCCTTGCGCTCGGCCACGGCCGGGCGAGTCAGCAGGCGGTTCATCATCGCGACCAGGAAGGCGCAGGTCTTGCCGGTGCCGGTCTGGGCCTGGCCGGCGACGTCGCGGCCGGTCAGCGCCATGGGCAGGGTCAGCGCCTGGATCGGTGTGCAGCGGGTGAAACCGCTTTCGTCCAGACCCTGCTGCAGCAGCGGATGAAGTTCAAAATTTGTAAAGAAGGTATCGGTCAGTACAGTTTGGGACATTGATATGTAGTCAGCGGTAGGGCGGCCGCGATAGCGGCGCGCCCAGCCCCGCGGCGGTCGGCAGCCCGGGACGGGTGGATGAGGCGGCGCGGGCCAAAAGCGAATGATGGCCGGGCAGCGGCAAAGGCCGCGGTGGATCGCGGTACGCTTCGCGGCTGGCGCCGAGGTGGCGGGCTCTGGAACCGGCAGTCCCGCTGACATAGGTGAACAGGCTGTACGGGAGCCTTTTCACCTATATCAACGGAACTGTCCGATGCAGCCCTTGAATCGCTTGAATCGTGCCCTGAGTTACGTTGGAATGGAGGCTTGCCGCAACGGCACCACTTCCTTTTTCCGGTCCGACCCGCGCTTCATGGGCGCCCCAGTGTAGCCGATGCTGGCCGCGCGGTCGTCAAACCTTCCCCCCCGCCCAGATTCGGAGACCCCGGTGAGCGACCTGATTACCCATGTAAGCGATGACGCCTTCGAGCAGGAAGTGCTGAAGTCCGATACCCCCGTCCTGCTCGACTTCTGGGCCGAATGGTGCGGCCCCTGCAAGGCCATCGCGCCAATCCTGGACGACCTGGCCAAGCAGTACGAAGGCAAGCTGCGCATCGCCAAGATCAATATCGACCACAACCAGAAGACCCCGCGCAATTACGGCGTGCGCGGCATTCCCACCCTGATGGTGTTCAAAAACGGCAAGGTCGAGGCCACCCAGATCGGCGCCGTGAGCAAGGGGCAGCTGGCCCAGATGATCGACAAGGCGATCTGATTCGCCTCCTCGCATCCGCCGCACCGCTTTACGGCGTTACGCGGCGGGTGCTAGATTCACTTGGCCTGTTGGGACGCTGTCCCCCGCGCCCTCCGCGCTTTGAGCGCACCTCCCTCCTGTAATCAACGGCGCCCCGTGAGGTTTGCCCGTGTCCGATATCGAAAGCAAAGACCAGACCGACGCCAAGAGCGCCGAACCCAAGACCGTGGCCGACGCGCCGCGTACGCGAGCGCCACGCAAGTCGGCTGCCGCGTCGGCCAGCGCCGATAGCGCACCGAAGGCGGATAAGCCGGAGTACACCCCTCCGCCGCCGCTGCCTCCGGTCGAGCGGCCAGCCCCGTCTTACGAAGCCCCTGTGCAGGCCAGCCTGCCGGTGGATGGCGGTGGTTCCTCTCAAGGCGATAGCACGCCGCGCGACACTGCACCACAGCAGCCGCGCGAAGGTGGCCAGCCCAACCAGGGCGGCAACCCGAATAACCCAAACAACAACGATCGTCGCAATGACCGCAACGACCGTGGCCGTCGGCGTCGCCACGAGCGCAACCAGCAGCGCGGCGGCCCAAGTGGTGGCGGTGGCGGTGGCGGTGGCGGTGGCGGCGGGCAGCAACAGCATCCGCGCAACAACAACGGCCTGCCGGTGGACGACGAGTACGCCGACGCCGGTAGCAACGATCGCCTGATTAACCTCACCGAGCTCAAGCGCAAGAACGCGATCCAGCTGATGGAATTCGCTGAGTCGCTGGGCGTCCAGGAAGGTGTCGCCCGCGCCCGCAAGCAGGACGTGGTGTTCAACATCCTCAAGGCCCACGCCCGCTCCGGCGGCGGCATCTGGGCCGAGGGCGTGCTGGAAATCCTGCAGGACGGCTTCGGCTTCCTGCGCTCGGCCGACGAGTCCTACCTGGCCGGCCCCGACGACATCTATGTCTCGCCCAGCCAGATCCGTCGCTTCAACCTGCGCACCGGCGACTACATCACCGGACGCGTGCGCCACCCGAAGGAAGGCGAGCGCTATTTCGCGCTGCTGAAGGTCGACGACATCAACGGCGATCCGCCGGAAGCGTCGAAGAATAAGATGCTGTTCGAGAACCTGACGCCCCTGTTTCCGCGCAAGGCGTTCCATCTCGAGCGCGGCAATGGCTCCACCGAAGACATCACCGGCCGCATCCTGGACCTGGTGGCGCCGATCGGTCGCGGCCAGCGCGGCCTGATCGTGTCGCAGCCGAAGTCCGGTAAGACGATGATGCTGCAGAACATCGCGCAGGCCATCCAGTACAACCACCCGGACGTCCATCTGATCATGCTGTTGATCGACGAGCGCCCGGAGGAAGTGACGGAAATCGCCCGCACCGTGCGCGCCGAAGTCATCAGCTCCACCTTCGACGAACCGGCCGTGCGCCACGTGCAGGTCGCCGAAATGGTGATTGAGCGTGCCAAGCGCCTGGTCGAACACAAGAAAGATGTGGTGATCCTGCTCGATTCGATCACCCGTCTCGCCCGTGCCTACAACACCGTGGTACCCAGCTCCGGCAAGGTGCTCACTGGTGGTGTCGACGCCAATGCCCTGCAGCGTCCGAAGCGTTTCTTCGGCGCCGCGCGCAACGTGGAGGAAGGCGGCTCGCTGACCATCATCGCCACCGCGCTGACCGACACCGGCAGCAAGATGGACGAGGTGATCTACGAGGAGTTCAAGGGCACCGGCAACATGGAAGTGCACTTGAACCGCCGCATCTCCGAGAAGCGCGTGTACCCGGCCATCGACATCAACCGCTCCGGCACCCGCCGCGAAGACCTGCTGATCGATCCGGACCTGCTCGCCAAGATCTGGATCCTGCGCAAGCTGCTGCATCCGATGGACGAGCTGTCGGCGATGGAGTTCATGCTGGACAAGATGAAGAACACCAAGACCAACGACGAGTTCTTCAACTCCATGAAGCGCTGAGGCCACCGCCTATCGCCGCACTCCGAAAGGCCGGCCTTGCGCCGGCCTTTCGTTTGCACTGGACGCTCCGCCCCCGCTATTTCGCTGGCCTGCGCAACTGCTAGCATGGCGCGGAATCCGTCCACTGTGTCCCGTATGCGCATCCTGTTAGTCGAAGACGATCCCCTGGTTGCCGATGGCATAGTCCGCGGCCTCTCCGGCGAGGGTTATGTAGTGGACCACACCGCCATGGCCGAGCCAGTCTCCGGCATGATGGAAAGCGCTCATTACGATCTGGCCATCGTCGACCTTGGCCTGCCCGGCGAGGACGGCTTCAGCCTGGTGCGCCGGCTGCGCCGCGCCGGCAAGGCCCTGCCCCTGCTGATCGTCACCGCTCGCGACAGCCTGGACGACCGCGTCGGCACGCTGGACCTGGGCGCCGACGACTACATGGTGAAACCGTTCGCCCTGCCGGAATTGGCCGCGCGTTGCCGTGCCCTGATCCGCCGCGCCAGCGCCGCCACCTCCAACGAGCTGACGGTTGGCAAGCTGCGCATCGACCTGGCCGGACGCCGTGCGATCAATGCCGCTGGTGAGGCGCTGGAACTGACCCGCCGCGAGTGGTCGATTCTGGAATGCCTGGCCCATCACAGCGGCAAAGTGGTGAGCAAGGAACGCCTGACCCAGGCCATCGCCGGCTGGAGCGAGGACATCTCCGGCAATGCGATCGAGGTGCATGTCTCGCGCCTGCGCAGCAAGCTCGGCGAGTCCGCCTCGATACGCGGCATCCGCGGACTCGGCTATCGCCTCGAGGACAACTGATATCAAGCGGTTCCGTCCCAGCGTCCGCCGCCGTCTGCTGGGCTATCTGCTGGCCCCTCTGACACTGATGCTGGTGATCGGAGTGGCCGTCGATCACCACTCCATCGTCAGCCCGATCTACGCCGCCTTCGACCGGTCGCTGTCGCGCGCCGTGCTGGCCATTGCCGCGCAGATTCATCGGCAGCCCGGCGGGCAGTTAGACATCATGTTGCCTGACCGCCCACCGCCGCCGTTGCGCGCGCTGCCGCAAGAGAAATTCTTCTACCGCGTCAGCAATGAGCAGGGCGCCACCTTGGCCGGCTCGGCCGATCTCCCTGTTGTGCCCGCCCACCGCAACGACGAATTCACCTATCAGGATGCCGAATACCACGGCATGGATCTGCGCCTCGTGAGCTACCGCCTCACCGAAGCGGGAGAAGCATTGGTCATCACGGCGGGCGAGACACCGCATCGCCGCGATCTCGCCGTGCATCGGATGGATGTGTCCTTCGGTATCAACGACAGCGTACAGATGCTGCTGGTGTTCGGCATCGCCCTGTTTGGCATCAGTGTGGCGCTACGTCCGCTGCAACGCTTGCGGGACCAGATCACCGGCCGCCCTGCGCATATCCTCACCGCCTTGCCGACGGAGCGGGTGCCGAGTGAAGTGCTGCCGCTGGTCGATTCGCTCAACACCCTGCTCGCTACCGTGCGCGAATCGGCGCTGTCGCAACAGCACTTTCTCGCCAATGCAGCACACCAGCTACGCACACCGCTGACCGGGCTCAAAGCCCAACTCGAAGTGCTCGGCCGCGAGACCAGCGGCTCGCCCTTGCAGGCGCGCATCGATCAATTGCACGGCGGCATCGACCGGCTCGCCCACACCGCTAACCAGTTGCTGGCGCTCGCTCGCGCCGAGCCATCGGCGCACGGCTCCAGTCATTTCCTGCCGGTGGATCTGTCCAATCTGGTGGCCGAGGTGATCGGCGCGTCGCTCGACCGCGCGCTGGCGCACGACATCGACCTGGGCGCCGACTGCCAGCCCGCCGACGTTTCCGGCGTGTACTGGGTGTTACATGAGCTGTTGACCAACCTGGTCGACAACGCCATTCGCTATACGCCACCCGGCGGTCACATCACACTGCGCTGCGGCGTGGTACAGAGCCAGCCATTCCTCGAGGTCGACGACACCGGCAGCGGCATTCCGCCGGAGGAGCGCGAACGCGTCAAAGAACGCTTCTATCGCGGCCAGAACAGCGGCAACGACAGCTGCGGCCTGGGTCTGTCCATCGTGGACGAATCAGCCCGCGCCCATGGCGCCACCTTCAGCATCTTCGACGGCGGCTGCGGCCGCGGCACGCGCATGCGTATCGACTTTCCGGCCATGGAGAGCGATGCCCGGCGCTCCTCACCTACAAGCTGAAACCTGGCACTTTGAAAATGGCAGGAACACCCCCAAAGTGGGGCGACCCTCGTGAAGGAGCCACCCGTGTCTATACCCAGTGCCGTCAAGAGCACGCCCATTGGCGACCGCCAGCAGCTCACCGACTATCTCGCCGCCGGCGAGAAGCCCCGTGAGGACTGGCGCATCGGCACCGAGCACGAAAAATTCGGTTTCCTGACCGATGACCTGCGTCCGCCCACCTTCGATGGCGAACGCGGGATCCGCGTCTTGCTGGAACGCCTGGCCGAACGCTACGGCTGGGATGTGGCGCGCGAAGGCGAGAACCCGGTGGCGCTATCGCGCGACAAGGCCTCGATCACGCTGGAACCCGCCGGCCAGCTGGAGCTTTCCGGCGCACCGCTGGAAACCATCCACCAGACCTGTTGCGAAGTGAATTCCCACCTCGAGGAAGTGCGCTCGATCGCCGATGACCTCGGCATCGGCTTCCTCGGCATGGGCTTTCAGCCCAAGTGGCGTCGCGACGAGATGCCATGGATGCCCAAGGGCCGCTACAAGATCATGCGTGAGTACATGCCTAAGGTCGGCTCGCTCGGCCTGGACATGATGACGCGCACCTGCACCGTGCAGGTCAATCTCGATTTCTCCAGCGAAGCGGATATGGTGCGCAAGTTCCGCACCAGCCTCGCACTGCAACCGATCGCCACCGCGCTGTTCGCGGATTCGCCGTTCAAGGAAGGACAACCCAACGGCTTCCTGTCGTACCGCTCCCATGTGTGGACCGACACTGATGCCGGCCGCACCGGCATGCTCGACTTCGTATTCGAAGACAGCTTCGGCTACGAGCGCTATGTCGATTACATCCTCGACGTGCCGATGTACTTCAGCTACCAGGACGGCCGCTACATCGATCTCTCCGGCCAGGACTTCAAGCGCTTCATGCAAGGCGACCTGCCGGGCCTGCCCGGCGTGAAGGCCACCATGAAAGATTGGGCGGACCATCTCACTACCGCCTTCCCCGAAGTGCGCCTCAAGCAGTACCTGGAAATGCGTGGCGCCGACGGCGGTCCATGGAATCGGCTGTGCGCCCTGCCCGCGCTGTGGGTGGGATTGCTCTATGACGACGAAGCACTGCAAGCCGCCTGGGATCTGGTGAAGGATTTCAGTCGCGCCGAACGTCATGCGCTGCGCGACGGCGTGCCAAAGCACGCATTGAAGCTGCCGTTCCGCAATTACACCGTGCGCGAACTGGCTGCCGAAACCTTGAAGATCGCGGCGCACGGCCTCAAACGTCGGCAGAAGCTCAATCGCAACGGCGCGGATGAAAGCATCTTCCTCGAACCGCTGATCGAAATCGTCGAAGCCAATCAGACGCCGGCCGAACGCAAGCTGGAGCTGTTCCATGGCGCATGGAACGGCAGCGTCGATCCGGTGTTTCGCGAATTCGCGTACTAAGCGAATTCACCTGCCGCAATAAATCAAAAGGGCGGACCGAGAGGTCCGCCTTTTTTATGTGTGCGTGCGGATGCCCAGCCAGCGCGCCAACAACGTATCCACACTGACCTTGCCTGGCCCTGCCACCAGCAGCCAGAAGAAAATCAGGATGTAAGTGAGCTCTGAGGTCTCCACCAGATCGTCGATCCCTGCCAGATCCATCGATACGACCAGCGCGAGTGCCACGATCATGTTAATGATCATCGGCACACAAACGAGCCGAGTGAACAGGCCGAGCATCAACAGCACGCCACCGATCAGATCGGTCCACGCTGACAGCGTCGCGCTGAAGACAGGAAACGGAATGTTCCAACTGATGAAGCGCTGGGTGAAGCCATCCAGGTGCTGCACCTTGCCAATGCCGGTTTCGAGCCAGAAATAACCGAACACTAGTCGTAGCACCAACGGGCCGGTCCAGCGCACCGCATACAAAGCATCGAGCAGGCGCGAAGCGCGTGTGGCAATGAACTGTCGCATCGTTTTCGTTCCTTGGAGAGAGTTCCCGCATGATGTCCGCTGCAGATAGCCGTCTCCATGTCCCACCGTCCGCGCTTTCTTGCCCGCCGTCCTGTCCTGCTGGCTAAGCTGCGCATTCGGACGATTAGTCATAAACGCGGGATGCTCGGAAGCAGCCGGCGTCTTTTTCGCTTCGCACAATGCCTGCGTCGAGACCGGAACCCATCACCCCATGCCGGACGAGACATTTCCGCCGCAAGCCGCGGCCCTGACATTTCCAAGGAGTCACAGATGAAGACCAAGACATTCAATGGTGGTGCGATGGCCGCGATGGTGGCAGGCCTGTTTGCGATGACCGCAGCCACCGCCGCTGTCGCTGCTGACCAGTCCCCCGCCGGCGACAAGGCCGAGGTGAAATGCATGAACTCGTCGGCCTGTAAGGGCCACGGCGCCTGCAAGCAGGCTAGCAATGCCTGTAAGGGCCAGAACGCCTGCAAGGGCCAGGGCTTCACCATGCAGAAGAGCCAGCAGGCTTGCGACGCTGCCCAGGCAGAAGCCAAGAAGGCTGGTTGATAGTCCCGGCGGGGTTTCGACTTACGCGAAACCCCGCCAGTTTTTCTTCATCGAGGAGACCGCGCCATGCATATCTCCGCCCGCCTGCCTCAGCTTGGTTATGGCCTGGGCCTGCGCGTCGAGTACTACCAGGAACTGCTCGAACATCCACAAGGCGTCGAATGGCTGGAGATCGTGTCCGAGAACTACATGGTGCCTGGCGGCCTGCCCCTGGTCTGGCTGGAACGCTTCCGCGAACGTTTCCCGCTGGCGATGCACGGCGTATCGATGTCCATCGGCAGCACCGATCCACTGGACGAAGGTTATCTGTCGCGCCTCGCCGCACTGGCGTGCCGTATCGAACCGGCGTGGATCTCCGACCACCTTTGCTGGACTGGCGTGCAAGGCGTAAACCTGCACGATCTAATGCCACTGCCGTACACCGAAGAAGCACTCGCCCACGTGGTGGAGCGCGTGAAGCAGGTGCAGGACCGTCTCGGTCGCCGCATCCTGCTGGAGAACGTCTCCAGCTATGTCAGCTTCGCTGATGCACAACTCACCGAATGGGAGTTTCTTGCCGCCGTGGCTGAGCGCGGCGACTGCCTGATTCTGCTCGACATCAACAACATTTATGTCAGCGCGAAGAACCATGGCTTTGCACCGCTGCGCTATCTCGATGGCATCCCCGCGCATCGCGTGCAGCAGTTCCACCTTGCGGGGCATGAACAGGGCGAGGCGCTGATCATCGATACCCACGACGCGCCGGTCGCCTCGCCCGTGTGGGAACTCTACGCGGAAGCGGTGCGCCGGTTCGGCGCAGTCTCCACCATGATCGAACGCGACGACCATATGCCGCCGCTCGCCGAGTTGCTCGCCGAACTGGCGCAAGCTCGCGCCTTGGCCGAACCGCTGTTGAGGAACGCGGCATGAGTAGCCTGCAAGCTTTGCAACAGCGTATGGCGCAGGCTGTACTGGCGGACAAACCGCTGCAGCTGGATGACATACGCGGCGACACCAGCGCCGACGCACAAGCCAGGCTCAGCATTTATCGGCATGGCTACCGCGCACGCCTGCGCGACGCGCTTGCCAGTGAATTCCCTGGTCTGCGTTGCCTCGCCAGTCGCCGCTTCAACTCCCTGCTGGACCGCTACATCGAGGCCCACCCGTCCACGCACTACAACATCCGCTGGCACGGCGCGGGTCTCGCCGCATTCCTCGACTATGCGCACCCCTGGCTGCAACGGCGTGAATTGGCTGACATGGCGCGACTGGACTGGGCCATCTCCACCGCCTTCGACGCGGCCGATGAGGCATGCGTCGCTCCTGCCGACCTCGCCTCGATTCCGCCGGAACGCTGGGCGTCCCTCTCCCTGCAACCGCAAATCAACCTGCAGATACTGATGCTCTCCTGCAATGCCGATGCTTTCCGCCGCGCTGCGGACCAGAGCGGACCACGCCCGCATCTGCGCCGATTCAAGCATCCGCGTCACCTGCTGGTATGGCGCCAGGCGCTAGCCGTGCGTTATCGCTGGATCACCGACGACGAGCGCCAGCTGCTGGGAAGCGCCGCACGTGGCGAAACCGTAGCGACCCTGTGCGACCGACTGGCCGGGCTGAGCGATGCGGAGCAAGCCATGCCGCGCCTCGCCACCTTGCTCCACGGATGGCTGGAGGCCGGGCTGATCCAGTCCTGGTCGCTGGATGGGTGACCCGCTCAGAAGAAATCGGCATACCCACAGGTAACCCCAAGCCCTTCCCCTTCGAATGAACGCTTAGACGATCAACGAAAGGGACGCTCATGCTCGCCGCAACCGGCTCTTCTCCCCAGCCATCCGGCATCGGCTCATCGGTGGCGCCGGCCCTCGAGGCCTTGCTGAACCAGTCGACGCTGCGCGTGGATATCGTGGCCGACGAAGCGCATTGCGGTTCCTGGTTCCTCGATGAACCACGCTTCGACTGCGGCCTGTTTCACCTCGTCGGCGCCGGCGAGTGCCGGGTCGAAAGCGAAGCGCTGGCGCGCGCGCTGCATCTGGAAGCCGGTGATCTGGTGGTGTTGCCGCATGGCCATGCACATCGCCTCAGTGCCGCCGGTGGCGCGCATCCCGATGCGACCAGCCTCATCTGCGGCGAACTGCATTTCTCCACCCGCGCCCATCATCCGCTGAGCCATGCTTTGCCCGCCTGCTTTGTGGTGCGTTCGCGCGAAGCTGGCTCCACCTTTCGCCAGCTCTCAACCATGATGGTCGAGGTCTCCAGTTCGGGGTTGGCCGGCCGCCAGGTCTTGCTCAACAAACTGGCCGATACCCTGTTCACCCTGGCCGTGTGCGACTACGCCAGCCGCAACACCGAGCGCTGCGGCCTGTTCGCTGCGCTGGCGGACACACGCATCTGCAAGGTGTTGCATGCCGTGCACGAGGCGCCGGGCAAGGGCTGGACCATGCAATCGATGGCCGCGCTGGCATGCATGTCGCGCTCGGCCTTCGCCGAACGCTTCACCCAGCTGATGCGCATGCCGCCAATGCAGTACGTCACGCAGTGGCGGGTCAGTCTCGCCGAACAACTGCTGCGCGACCGACAACTGTCCGTCGCGACCATTGCCGAGCGGCTGGGCTATGGCAGCGAGGCTGCATTCCGCCGACTGTTCAAACGCGTGAGCGGTGTCAGCCCTGGTAGTGTGCGAGCGGAAGCGCGAGCGGCATGATGGCCTGGACGCTACGCCGCCTTACATGTGTTCTCGCTTTCGCATCGATCGCGCTATCCGCAACAGCATCAGAGGCTCCTTCCGCATGCGACCACGGCGTTGCCTGGCAGGTGCTAGGTAGCGGCGGCCCGGAACTCAACCAGCGCGCGCAAAGCGGCCATGTACTTTGGATCGACGGCAAGGCACGCGCGGTTTTTGATACCGGCGCCGGTACCGCCGTCGCCTTCGGCAAGGCGCGAGGGCGTATCGAGGACCTGGATCTGATCGCACTGTCGCATCTGCACACCGACCACAGTGCGGACCTGCCCGCCTATGTCAAAGCCTCCTTCTTCGGCGAACGACGACGCGATCTACCCATCCTCGGACCACCCGGCAATAACGTATTCCCCTCGCTCGAAGCCTGGCTCGCCGCACTCTTCACCGGCGAGCACGCCGCCTATCCATATCTCGCTGGATTCCTGCAACCCGAGGGCGCTGCGTATCGACTTCGACCCGCTACATTGCAACTGAGCGATGGCGACATCGCCACGGTATTCACCGGTCCCAATTTCAGCGTACGCGCAACACCCGTCAAACACGGACCGATCCCAGCACTCGCCTGGCGCATCGATGTACAGGGACGCTCGGTGGTCTATCTCGGCGACACGGATGCGCAGGCACCTGCCCTGCTCGAACTGGCGCAGGGCGCCGACCTGCTGATCGCCAACCTGGCGATTTCCGAGCACAGCAATGACAGCGTCGCGTCACGCCTGCATGCGCCGCCGTCCCGCATCGCCTCGCTGGCCCAACGCGCGGGCACGCGGCGCCTGCTGCTTTCGCATTTGATGCAGCGCTCCGAGCAAGCTTTGCCGGAATCGCTGCGCATCATCCGCGCGATCTATAGCGGCCCTGTAGAGGTCGCGCAAGATGGCCTGTGTTTGCCGCTGCCTTTGCGTAACAACGCCACGCACACAAAAAAAGGGCCGGCATAAGCCGGCCCTTTTCCATCCATCGCCAAAATACTTACTTCTTCTTCGGCGCTTCGGTCTTAAGGCCACGGTCGATCAGCATCGGCTCGACGCTCGGCTCCTTGCCGCGCCAATCGAGATACAGCTTGCCCAGCTCCACCGTGTTGCCACGCGAAAGAATCATGGCGCGGAAGCGATCGCCGTTCTCGCGGGTCAGATCGCCGTGCTCCTTAAACCACTCGAAGGCATCGTCGGACAACATCTGCGTCCACAGGTAGGCATAGTAGCCGGCGGCGTAGCCGTTACCCCAGATGTGCTGGAAGTAGCTGGAGCGGTAGCGGGGCGGCACATAGCTGAGGTCGATCTTGTCCTTCTTCAGGGCGTCGGCTTCGAACTTGTCGGCATCCTGCTTCGGCGCATCCGCGCTCAGGCTATGCCAGTTCATGTCGAGCAGGGCGGCAGCCACCAGCTCGGTCATGTCGTAGCCCTTGTTGAAGGTGGCAGCCTTCTTGATCTTGTCCACCAGCGCCTGCGGCATCGGCTCACCGCTCTGATAGTGCTTGGCGTAGTTGGCGAAGACCTTGGGGTTGGTCGCCCAATGTTCGTTGAACTGCGACGGGAACTCCACGAAATCACGCGCGGTGTTGGCACCCGACAGGCTCGGATATTCAGAGTCAGCGAAGATGCCGTGCAAGCCGTGACCGAACTCGTGGAACATGGTGATCACATCATCGAACGACAGCAGCGCTGGCTGGCCCGGTGCCGGTTTGGTGAAGTTGGCAACGTTGTAGATCACCGGCTTGGTGCCGAGCAGCTTGGACTGGTCGACGAAGTTGCTCATCCAGGCGCCGCCGTTCTTGTTGTCGCGCTTGAAGTAGTCGCAATAAAACAGCGCCATCGAAGTGCCGTCCTTGTCGAACACCTCGAACACACGCACATCCGACTGGTACACCGGGATGTCCTTGCGCTCCTTGAAGGTCAGCCCGTAGAGCTGGTTGGCAGCGTAGAACACGCCGTTCTGCAGCACGTTGTCGAGTTCGAAGTATGGCTTGATCTGCGACTCGTCGAGATCGTATTTGGCCTTGCGCACCTGCTCGGCGTAATGGCTCCAGTCCCAGGCCGCGACCTTGAAGCCGCCCTTCTGCTGGTCGATCACCGCCTGGATGTCCTTGGCTTCGGTCTGCGCGCGCGCCGTAGCCGGCTGCACCAGGTTCTGCATGAACTTGATGGCCGCTTCCGGCGTCTTCGCCATCTGGTCTTCCAGCTTCCACGCCGCGTAGTTCGGGAAGCCGAGCAGCTTGGCCTGCTCCGCGCGCAGCTGCGCAACGCGCTCGATGATGGCGCGGGTGTCGTTGGCGTCGCCATGCTCGACGCGCTCCCACGAAGCCTTGAACATCGCCTCACGGGTTGCACGATCGTCCAGACTCTGCAGTTCCGGCTGCTGAGTGGTGTTCTGCAGCGGCAGCACCCACTTGCCGTCGAGCTTGCGCTCCTTGGCGGCCTGCTCGGCCGCGGCGAGGTCGCCGTCGGAAAGACCGGCCAGCTTCGCCTTGTCGTCCACCACCACCGCACCGGCCTTGGTCGCGGCCAGCAGCTTGTTGGTGAACTGCGTGCTGAGCGTGGACTCTTCCTTGTTGAGTTCCTTCAGCTTGGTCTTGTCAGCCTCGGACAGCTTGGCGCCGTTGTGCACGAAGTTCTTATAAGTCACTTCCACCAAACGCAGCGATTCCGGATCGAGCTTCAGCGACTCGCGTTGCTGGTAGATCGTCTCGACACGCTTGAACAGCTTTTCGTTGAGGTAGATCGCGTCCTGGTGCGCGGCCAGCTTGGGCGCCTCTTCTTCCTGCACTTTCTGCAGCGCATCGCTGGTGTTGGCGCTGGTGATGGCATCGAAGGCGTGCTGCACGCGGGTCAACAAGGCACCCGACTTCTCCATCGCCACAAAAGTGTTGTCGAAGGTCGGCGCTTCCGAGTTATCGGCGATCTTTTCGATCTCGACGAGGTGCTGTTTCATCCCCGCCTCGATCGCCGGCTGGTAATCGGCTTCGTTGATCTTGTCGAACGGCGGTGCCTCGAACGGCAACGTGCTGGCCACGAAGAACGGATTGGCCGTGGAAGCAGCCGCGACCGTCAGCGCCGTAGAGGCTGCCGCCGGCGGCGTGCCGGCGGTCTTGGCGGTGTCGTTGGACGGCTGCGAGCAGGCAGCGAGGGCGATCGAAGTGGCGATCACAAGTGCGCGGAGACGAGGCATCAGGCTTCCCAGGGTGGCACGCCCGCGGCACGGGCGCTGATATGACAGCCCTCGACTCTAACCACAGCCGGCGCTTTCTTCCAAGAGCCAGAAGTCAACGGCATGAAGTCAGCGAGGTCAGGCGGCGCGCATATCGCGCAGTTGCCAGCCGGGGCCAATCAGCAGGTTCAGCCGGTGTCGCACGATGCGCATCGGCAGGCTGGTGATCAGGTCGACGTCGGTGTGCAGGTCGGCTACGCGAGCGCTCGACTCGGCCGCCGGATCGGTGGCGCCCAGGGTGGGGTCCACTTCGTCCGGCTCCGGCTGCATGGCGCGCCAGCGCTCGAACAGCACGGGTGAGCGCAGCGCCTCCTGCAGCGCAGCAGCGAAATCGCTGGGGCCGGCGCCGTCGTAGCTCAGCGATGGCTCCGGACCGCGTGCGTGGGCCAGATCGTCGATGGAAAGAAAGTAATGATTGCGACCCGCCATGGCTGTATTCCTCCGCTGAGATACCTGAAACCTAATCGACCAACGCGCCCACATCGAGGTGACGCGCCGCGAGCGCTGGCTCGACGCCGTGCGGCAGCACGCCCAGACACGGCGCCGGCAACAGCTCGCGCAGTGTCGCCACATTTTCCTCTACCGCCGCCATCGTGGGATCGACGCGATTGCCGATCCAGCCCAGCAATTCGCAACCGTCCTCCACAATCGCTCGCGCAGTGAGCAAGGCATGGCTGAGACAACCCAGGCGCAGGCCAACCACCAGGATCACCGGCAGGCGCCACGCCTTCGGTATGTCGGCGGCAGAGAGCCCCCAGGCCAGCGGCACCAGCCAGCCACCGACGCCTTCGACGACAACTTTGTCGTGACTGGCAAGCAGGGCTTCGAACGCTTCGCGCAGCGGCGGCAGCGAGATCGTCACACCTTCGTGCATGGCGGCGAGATGCGGCGACAGCGGCTCGCGCAAGGCGATCGGATTGATCAGCTCATACGGCACCGGCACGCTGCTGGCGGACTGCAGCGCCAGCGCGTCTTCATTGCGCGGGCCGTCCGGCGTAGGAAAGCAGCCGCTCGCCACCGGCTTCATGCCGCACGCGGAATCGCCGGTGCGGCGCAGCGCATGCAACAGCGCGCACGCGGCGTGCGTCTTGCCGATACCGGTATCGGTGCCCGCGATAAAGACGGCCGACGCGTTCATGCCAGACCGTGCCTGCGGCGGAACCGCGTGGTGACCGGGCCGATCAGGAACAACAAGGCGTACATCGTGCCCGGCAGCATCCACAAAATGCCTGGCGCGCTATCAGGAATCAGCAGGGCCACCAGCGCGGAGGCAAGACCAATCGCCGCCGGCACGCTCCACTTCCATTGACCCAATTGCGCGAAACGCGCATCGAAACCTTCGCGCTCCGCACGCTTGGCGGCGTGACGGAACAGCATGGTCAGGGTTCCCGCCATGCAGGCGTAAC
Organism: Dyella sp. OK004; assembly: GCF_900114495.1. Lineage (GTDB taxonomy): Bacteria > Pseudomonadota > Gammaproteobacteria > Xanthomonadales > Rhodanobacteraceae > Dyella_D. The sequence goes on from NZ_FOZI01000001.1 coordinate 800,043, forward strand.
AAAGGCCGAAGCAAGTGAACAGGATGCGCATGTCCGACGTGTTCGCCGGCCGGAACTCGCTGGGGAAGATCGGGCTGATGCCGTTGAATACGCTGGCGTACACCATATGCAGCGGGTAGATGAAGATCAGCGCGAAAAATACCAGTAATAGCGACAGCCAGCGGCTCGGTGCGTCGCTTTCCGGACAGCGTTCGCGCCAATGCACATGACCGTGCCAGAAGAAGGCGATCTGGAAGAAGCAGGCGGCGAACGCGGGAATACCACCCAGCGCATGCAACAACTTGGCGGTGCTGTCCGGAATCACATCGCCGCCGATTACCAGCAGGGTCAGGGTGAAGGCGAACGCGCCGTCCACGAACATATCCAGGCGTCCGGCCTCCACGCCCTCCCGGTGCACGATCGCGTTCATGCCTGCGCCCTCGCCCTTCGTGAGCGCATAATACGGCCTTTCCGTGCGGACCCGCGCCATGTTTGAAGTTGCCACGCAAACCTATGCCAGCAAGCGCGAACATTACGAAGATCTATGTGCGCAGGCGCGCGGCATCCTGGCCGACGAACCCAATCTGATCGCCAATGCCGCGAACTTCGCCGCATTGGTCTTCAACAGCCTGCCGGATCTGAGCTGGGCCGGCTTCTATCTGTTCGACGGCGAGGAGCTGGTGGTCGGTCCGTTCCAGGGCAAACCAGCTTGCGTGCGCATCGCGATCGGTCGCGGCGTATGCGGAACCGCGGCGCAGAGTCGACAGACCCAGCTGGTACGCGACGTACATGAGTTCGAAGGGCACATCGCTTGCGACGCCGCGTCGAATTCGGAAATCGTCGTGCCGCTGGTCAAGGCCGATGGCAGCCTGCTCGGCGTATGGGATGTGGACAGCCCGCTGGTCGCCCGTTTCGACGACGAAGACCGCGCCGGCATGGAAGCGCTGTGTGCGGTCTTTATGCAGGCCGTGAACGGCTAACTTCTTAACTCGCGTGGCTGACGCAGCAACGTCATAACAGCTTCGCGGGCAGGCTCAACGCCCGTCCCTTCAGACGACGAGAACACCTGCACCGTCGCCTGCAATCCTTGCTCCGCGAACTGTTTGCGCATCGCTGCCAGCGCCTGCGAAGCCTGGTTGCGCGACAACTTGTCGGCCTTGGTCAGCAGCAAGAGGCAGGGCAAGTGCGTCTGGAAGCAGAACTCCAGCATCATCCGGTCGAACTCCTTCAACGGATGGCGGATATCCGCGATCAGCACCACACCGCGCAGACTGCGGCGCTGGTGCAGGTAGGCATCGATCTCCTGCTTCCAATGATCGCGCAGCTCCGGCGGCACCTTCGCATAGCCATAGCCCGGCAGATCGATCAGCCGCACCTGCAGCGGGGGCTGCCCTTCACCCTGCACCAGCGGCGGCAGCGAGAACGCCACCATCTGCTGCGTGCGGCCTGGCGTCTTCGAGGTGCGCGCCAGCCCCTTGTGTCCGGTGAGCGCGTTCAGCGCGCTGGACTTGCCGGCGTTGGAGCGCCCGGCGAACGCCACTTCCCCGCCGTCATCGGCAGGCAACTGATTGATGCGATGGGCGGCCAGCACGAACTGGGCGCCCTGAAGAGGATTGGGGCTCATTTGGAGGATTCTTCTGGTTTGACCGGCTACGATGCGGCAGGGATAATTCCAAGGTTTCTGCCAGTTACGGGCGCCACCACGCCGCGCGCCGTGCAGCCATAGCAGTTTTTCTGGAGACAAGTGTATGAGTTTTCGGCCCGCTGGTTCCCGGCCCGCTGTTTTTGGTTATGCCGTAGCCCTCGTCTTCGCACTTGCAGCCGGTGTCGTTTCGGCGCAGGAAGCCAAGCCCGCCGCCGCGGCCACCGCTGCACAGCCAGCTGCCGCCAGCGCCGAAAAAGCCGCCGCGCCCGCGGCTGAGGCGCCCGCTGGCGTGCAGTTGGGCGACGCCAGCGCCGGTGCCGGCAAGGCTGCCGCCTGCGGTGCCTGCCATGGCATGGACGGCAACTCCAGCGACGCGCAGTACCCCAAGCTGGCCGGCCAGAGCGAGCAGTACATCGCCCATCAGCTCGCCAACTTCAAGAGCGGCAAGCGCCAGAACCCGATCATGATGGGCATGGCCACCCCGCTGTCCGAGCAGGACATGCGCGACATCGGCGCCTACTTCGCCACCAAGACCGCCCTGCCGGGCGTGGCCGACGCCGCGCTGGTCGCGCAGGGCCAGAAGCTGTATCGCGAGGGCGACAACACGCGCGGCATTCCGGCCTGCATGGCCTGTCACAGCGTCGATGGCCGCGGCAACCCGGGCGCCATGTATCCGCAGCTGACAAGCCAGCACGCCCAGTACATCGAGGCCACACTGAAAGCCATGCACGATGGCGGCAGCTGGGGCGACGATGCCCACGCCAAGATCATGCCGGGCATTGCGCAGAAGCTCGATCCCAAAGACATCGCCGCGCTGGCCAGTTATATCGAAGGCCTGCACGCCGCCGAGGGCACCAGCAGCAAGCCGGCCACGCCCTGATCGACCAACGCCGGCCCCGAGCCGGCGTTATCGTTTTTACGCCACATTGTTCCCGAGGTATCCATGCTGAAGCGTCTGCCCCTCCTGTGCGTCTCCTTGCTCGCGCTCGCCGCCTGCAGCAACAACAGCGATACCAGCGGGGCTGCTCAGTCGCCCGCGCCGACGCCTGCCGCCAGCGCACCCGCCCAGCCCGCTACTGCACCGGCGACGCCTGCCACTGCGCCCGCACCGGCAGCCACCGGCACCGCTGCAACCACACCGGCCAGCGACAGCGCCAAGCCGGACGCCGCTCCCGCCGGAACTCCCAGCGCCGCTGCCAAGACCGAGCCGTTCGTTGACGACGGCAAGTGGGTCGAAGGCAAGAACTATTTCCGCATCGAACCGGCACAACCCAAGATCACCAACACCGACAAAGTCGAAGTGGTCGAGGTGTTCTCGTACGGCTGCCCGGCGTGCAACCAGTTCCATCCCACGGTGAACCAGCTGGCCTCAAGCTTGCCGGCCAATGCGGTGATGGCTTACCTGCCCGCTTCGTTCATCCCGCAGGAAAACTGGCCGATGCTGCAGCGTGCGTTCCTGACGGCGCAGGCGCTCGGCGTAGCGGACAAGGCCAACGACGCGATGTACGACGCCGTGTGGAAGAGCGGCGAGCTCACCTCGTACAAGCCCGGCGGCCAGGGTCTGAAGCCGATGTCGGCGCTGCCCACGCTTGAGGATGCCGCCAAGGTCTATGCCAAGTTTGGCGCAGACCCGAAGGAATTCGTCGCAGTCGCCAGCTCGTTCACCATCAACACCAAAGCCAAGCGCGCCGATGAACTGGTGAAGGCCTATGGTGTCGAAGGCACGCCAACGATGATCGTGGACGGCAAGTACCGCTACGACGTCACCAGCGCAGGTGGCTATCCGCAGATCATCGAGCTGACCAAGTGGCTGATCGCCAAAGAAGCCGCCGGCAAGTAAGGCACACGTATGGCTACCCAGTCCCGCTTTTCCGGAGAGATATCCATGTTCAAGCGTTTCGCCCGCCTGCGCATCGCCGCCCTGCTCGGCGGCCTGTTGTTGGCCAGCGCCTGCACGGCGTCCAACTCCGCAGCACCGGCGCCCTACACCGAGGGCACCGAGTACGTGACCCTGCCCGCCCCCGCGCAGCGCTACAGCAGTGATGGCAAGGTGGAAGTGGTCGAGATCTTCTCCTACGGCTGCATCCACTGCGCACATTTCGCGCCGATCGCCGAGGAGATGCGCAAGCAGCTACCGGCTGGCGTGGTGTTCAAGCTGCTGCCGGCGGCGTTCAACGATCAGTGGGTGCCGTTCGCGCGCGCTTTCTACGCGGCACAGAAACTCGGCGCACTCGATCAGACCCATCTGGCGCTGTTCCAGGCGAAGTTCGGCGACCACTATCCGATCTCGACCCTGGACGAACTGGCCGACTTCTACGCCACCAAAGGTGTGGACCGCGCCAAATTCCTCAGCATCGCCAGCTCGGACGAAGTCACCGCGCAGATCAAGCGCGACATGGCCTTCGTGCAGAAGTGGCAGATCGACGGCACGCCGACCATCGTGGTCGACGGCAAGTACCGCAGCAACACCGTGAAGACGCTGGATCAGCTGGCCGCCCTCACCCAGTGGCTGGCCAAGCGCGAACTCAACGGCAAGTAAGCCGCGCCGCGCGGGGCCGTCGCCTGACGGCTCCGCATTCACGTCCGGGTGGGCATGCTTGCCGGCATTACCGATGCTCCGCCTCACTCCGTGCACCGTGACCCGATGACCCGCGCCGCCCCCGCCCAAGCCGCTACCACCGAACGCCGCCTGCGGCTGCTGAGCTGCAACATTCTCGCCGGCGCGAGCGTGCAGCGTTACAGCGAATACGTCACACGCAGCATCAACGCGGTCTTGCCCGGTCGCAGCAAGCTGGACAACCTCGACCGCCTAGCCGAAGTGTTGCCGCAGTTCGACGTGATCGGCCTGCAGGAAGCCGACGCCGGCAGCCTGCGTTCCGGCTTCCTCAACCAGACACGCTACCTGGCCGAGACCGCCGGCATGCCGTTCTGGAGCCACCAGCCGAATCGGCCGATGGCGCGCCTGGCGCACTCAGCCAACGGCCTGATCAGCCGCCTGGAGCCCAGCACCGTGCTGGACTATCCACTGCCCAGCCGTATCCCCGGTCGTGGTGCGCTGCTGGCGCGCTTCGGCGAAGGCAATGATTCGCTGGCGGTGATGATCGCGCACCTTTCGCTCAGCGCACCGGCACGCGCGCGCCAGCTCGCCTTTATCGCCGAAGTGCTGCAGGACTATCCGCATGCGATCCTGATGGGCGACCTCAACACCGAGGCGAACAGCGCCGAGATGCGGCACCTGTTCGCCAAGTGCAGCCTGATCGCACCTGTACAGCCCACGCCGACGTTCCCAAGCTGGAAGCCGCGTCGCGCGCTGGATCACATCCTCACTTCCGAAGCGATCCATCTGGATAAGCTGTGGGCGCTGCCCCAGGCCTTCTCGGATCACTTGCCGCTGGCTGCTGAAATCCGCCTGCCCACTCACGTCGCACCGCGCGCCCATAAACTTCGCCGATGAAACCTTCGTTGCTACGCCTGTCCCTGCCCTGGCTGTTGCTCGCCGTCGTTGGCCTGCTCGCTGTCGCCCTGCGTTACGGCCTGATCGAACCCAGCGACATGGCGCATCTGTGCGACGGCGCTGCCACCAACCCGGCCTGGTGCCAGTGGCGGCAGGCTGCGGTGATGGGCTTTCTCAACTATGGCTATGGCTGGGCTGCATTGGTAGCCGCCTTGTTGGCGCTGGCCTGGAAACATCCGTTTACCGCGTGGCTGGCCGCGGCGGCCGGCCTGTTCGCGCTGCAGATGTATTGCTATGAAGCGGGCGCGTTTGCCGTGCTGGTGGGCTGCCTTCGCCTATTGCGCCAGCAGGCGGGCACGTCGCCAGCCGACGAGGACGGGCAAGGCGATCGCGACGTTCAGACCCAGCCATAACCAGGCCACCGTATTCAGTCCGAGCTCCTGAAACACGACCACCGCCGCCAGCGCGGGCAGCCAGAACGCCAGGAAGCGCTCCTCTACGGCCAAGCCAGGCGTTTCGCGACAGCCAGCCAGCCAGCCGACCAGCGCGAAGCCGATGCACGGCAGCGCAAACAGGCCCAGCGGAAAATCGCGATAGCGACCGTCGAATACCAGCAGCAAACCTTCCAGCGCCAAAACAAATAGCCATCCAAACCGCAACCAGCTACCCGGTGCCGCACGGCGCGTCGCGCCGGCCAGCCAACCGGCGATCCAGCGCGCAAGCATGATCGCCGTGCCCAGCGCGACTAGACAGGCGCTGATGGAAAGAACCCATTCGAAGGCATTGCGGCAGGCATAGAGCATCTGCCGGTACTGCCAGGCGAGCGCGGTGCCGCTGGCAAAGCCGGCGAACTTCAACGCCGCCCAGCCACGCAGGCCACGCCAATCGCGCCGCCACAACCCGGCTGCCGCAAACACCCACATGCCCACCACGCCAGCCACCCAGCCCAGCCACCAGCGCGGCTCTTCGGTCACCGGGCCCTGCATCGAAAACTTCGGCTTCGCGTTGACATCGAAGATGCCCCAGTAACCGCCGACCGTGCCTTCCTGCGCGCGCTTCCATGGCTGGTCGAAGGCTTCGATCACGTTGTACGGCATCGACACGCTGCCGGCGTACTGCAGGAACTCGCGCAGATAGCGCGCTTCGTTCACCACGCTGGCGCTCGCCGCACGGCGCGGACGTCCGGCACTGGGCCAGCCGGTTTCACCGATCATCACTTGGCGACCAGGAAACGCCTGCTTCACCCACTGATACACCTCGGCGACGTGACGTACCGCGTGCTCGGGCGGCACCGGCTCGTCTTCCCAATACGGCAGGATGTGGATCGTGAGGTAGTCCACAGCATTCGCCATCTCGGGATAGCGCAGCCAGAACTCCCACACATCGGCATAGCTCACCAGCACCGACTTCGGCAGCGCCTCGCGTACCTGGCGCACGTACTCCGTCAAAGCCTTCGACGACAGCTCGCCACGCAGCAACACCTCGTTGCCGACGATCACGCCGCGCAGGACTTCCGGGTGCGCCTTGGCCGAAGCGATACCGAGCTCGACCTGTTTGGCATTGGCCACCGGATCGCGACCCAGCCAGATGCCCATGATCACTTTCATGCCGTAGCGCCCGGCGATCTCTGGCACTGCGCTCAGACCCTGGCCTTGCGAATACGTGCGCACGCAATCGAAGCGCTCCGACAAGGCACGCAGATCCGCGTCGATGCGCTCGGGACTGATAAAGGCATTCAAGTCGTACGGCGTCTCGCCCAGTTCGCGGAACGGCGCATACGACACGCAGGCGATGCGCGCCGACTGCGCTTCCGGCATCTGCACCGGCCGGCCGATCAGCCACCACCACAACGCACCCGCGACCGTGGCAGACACCAGCACCAGCCACACGCAAAAGCGCACACGGGATGACGACGAGGGCGATGACGACATGCGCTACCTATAGGGCTTGCGCCAGCCGCGGCGCCTGGAAAGCCCGGAAGTCTAGCAGGGCAAGGCTTTTTGCCAGCGTCACGCCCGCCGTGTTTTAACGCCACGCTCAGCGGCCCTTTGCCACTCTGCCGGGCGCGTTCGACGTCGCGGCCCGGAGCTGGCCGGCGATCTACACTGCGCCTCGATCGGTTCAAGGAGTTGTTATGCCCCATCCCGCAGCGCCGCGGCGCCTTTCTCGCCCACTGTTCGCTCTCGCCTCGATCTGCCTGCTGGCCGTCGGCGCCGTCGCAGCGGCCGAACCCGGCGCCGCCCAGCGCGCTGCCTTCAAGCAGGCCTATGCCGCCGCCCAGCAAGGCGGTGATGGCTGGCGCAATGTCGCCAGGGGACTGACCGACTATCCGCTGTATCCCTACCTCGAAGCGGCCGCGCTGACCCACGACCTGCGCCAACTCGATCGTGCGCCGGTCGACGCGTACCTCAAGCGCTACCCGGATCTGATCCCCGCCAACGATTTGCGCCGCGACTATCTGCTGGAGCTGGCGCGCCGCAAGGACTGGGGCAACTTCCTCTCGCTTTATCAGCCCGGCATGGGCGATGCGCTGAGCTGCTACGCGCTGCAGGCTCAACTGGCCAACGGCGGCACGCTGAATTTCGACCGAGACCTGTCCACGCTGTGGAACAAACCCAACCTGCCCAATGCCTGCGACCCCGTACTCAGCACGGCACATGATCAGGGCCTGTTGACCGGCCCGCGCGTATGGGCACGCATCGACCGCGCCGCGGACGCGGGCCAGGGCGGCACCATCGCCGCGCTCGCCGGCTGGCTGCCGGCGGATGAAGTGCAGGCCGGACAGCGATTGGCCATGGCGCTGCGCGATCCAGGCGGCGCCGTCGTAGCAGCCAATAGCTGGCCCGACACGCCGCGTCATCGGCAAGCCGCCATGCTCGCACTCGAACGCCTGGCGCGACGCCAGTCCGCCGTGGCCGACACCGCGTGGCAGAAACTGCAGAACCGTTTCAGCCTCACCCCCGAACAACACGGGCGCATCTTGAACGCCTTGGCGGTGTTCCACGCCACCGATTTCGATGCGGACGCCCTGCAACGACTCACCGCCCTGCCAGCCGCGGCGCAGAACGATGCCAGCCGCGAATGGCGCGTGCGCGTTGCACTGTCCCAGCAGGATTGGAAGGCCGTACTCGCCGCTATCGACGCGATGCCCGCCACACAGCAGCAGGACGGCGAGTGGCGCTGGTTCCGTGCGCGCGCACTGACTGCACTGGATCGCGATGCCGAAGCACGCAAGCTGCTCGCCCCCTTGGCGCTGGAACCCACGTACTTCGGCTTCCTCGCCGCCGATCGCCTGGATGCTCCTTACGGTATCTGCCCGCTCACCCTCACCACGGATTCGCAGCGCGAGCAGGCGCTGCTGGCCAACCGTAGCCTGCAGCGCGCGTTCGAGCTGTACGCAGTGGATCTGCCAAAGCCAGCGCGCCGCGAGTGGACGCAGGCCCTGGATGGCGCCGACCAGGCCACGTTGAAACAGGCCGTGGATCTCGCCTATCGCCGCGGCTGGTACGACCGTGCCGTGTTCACTTTCAACAATGGCGATGCGTTGCGCTACTACGAGCAACGCTTTCCGCTGGCCAGCCAGGATGGCGTGGTACCGCAGGCGCGCGAATCCGGCATCGATCCGTCCTGGGCCTACGCCATCCTGCGCGCGGAAAGCGCCTGGATGTCCGATGCGCGATCCGGCGCCGACGCGCGCGGCCTGATGCAGCTGCTACCCAGCACTGCGGTCCTGGTCGCCAAGCGCAACGGGCTGGACTGGAGCGGCGGCGATTCGCTCTACGATCCCGTGGTCAACATCAAACTCGGCACCCGCTACCTGGGCCAGATGGCGGAGCGCTTCAACGGCGCGCCATGGCTGGCCAGTGCCGCCTACAACGCTGGCCCCGGCCGCGTCGATCAATGGCTGGCCGCACGCGGCTCACTGGCACCCGACCTGTTCGTGGCGAGCATGCCGTTCAAGGAAACGCGCGAGTACGTGGCGCGCGTGATGGCTTTCGCCGTGATCTACGACTGGCGCCTCAACGGCAAGGCCACGCCGCTGGCCGAACGCATGCCGGCGATCGATCAGGCGTATAGACTTCCGGATGGCCAGACGCCACGACGCGTGGCCGCCTGTCCGGTAACACCCGCGCCCGCTGCGCCGGCCGATACCAGCTCCGTTGCCGCTCCGGTGGCGGCCAATCCGGGAGCGGCTACCGATGCCGCGCGTTAAGCATGAAGGTGCAATCGCCATGAAACCCAAGCAACTTGTCATTCTCGGCGGCACCGGCTTCCTCGGCAGCTACCTGGTACCGCGTCTGGCTGCCGATGGCCACCGCATTGTGCTGCTCTCGCGCAACCGCGAGCGCCACCGTGAACTCTCCGTGCTTCCCCAGGTGGAAATCCGCAGCACCGACGTCTACGACGGCAATGCTCTGCGGCGCCAGTTCGAAGGCGCCGATGCGGTCATCCACCTGATCGGCATCCTCAACCCGCAAGGCCGTCACACCTTCCAGGAAACACACGTGGATCTGCCACGGCGTGTCATCGCTGCGTGCCAGGCCGCCAATGTGTCGCGCCTGCACCTGATGAGTTCGCTCAAAGCCGGCCAGGGCCTGTCGCGATACTTGAAGACGCGCGGCGAAGCCGAAACCGTAGTGCGCCAATCCGGCCTCGACTGGACCATCTACCAATCCAGCGTGATGTTCGGCGCTGGCGACGGCCTCGTCAGCCGCTTCGCCAAACTGCTGCGAAGCATGCCCGTGCTACCGCTCGCACGCGCACCCTCACGGCTTGCGCCCACCTATGTCGGCGACGTCGCCGAAGCCATCGCCCGTTGCGTCGCCGACGACGCACTAAGCATCGACCGCACCTTCGAACTTTATGGCCCCGAAGTCCTGACCCTGGGCGAGATCGTGCGCAACATCCGCGACACCGCCGGCCTGCACACCCCCATCCTACCCCTACCCGACAGCCTGGGCCGGCTGCAGGCCACCTTCGCCGAACTCCTCCCCGGCAAACCCTTCTCCCGCGACAACTTCCTCTCCCTGCGCACCGACTCCGTCGGCAAACAAGACGGCTACGCCACCCTGGGCATCCACCCCCAACCCCTCACACCATGGCTGCCTGCGCTGCTGCAAGGATCAATCCGCCAACGCCGCCTAGACCAAGCCCGCATCACCTACCGCGCGCGCTAAGAGCGCGCCGCTTTTGCCCTTGACCACCTTTCCCTCTATACGGCGGTGAGGGCTGGACCATCAGGCCCCGAAGAAAACTATCCCGACGTCTGACACTGGAAAAGGCGTAGCTACAAAGCCCGCCGCTTGCTCTTCAGGCCATTTCTCTTTGGTTACTTTCTCTTTGGGCCAGCAAAGAGAAAGTGACTCGGACCGCGGCAGCGGTTCGAAAGCCCGCCGCAGGCGAGCCAGGGCACGCAGACATGACAATCGGAGCGCACCACTCTGGATCCCTGCCTGCGCAGGGATGACGAGTAGGTAGGGATATCGCAAGAGCCAAACCCTCACCCCAGCCCTCTCACAAGAGGAGAGGGAGCAAAGCAACGTGGCAGAATCCCCTCATGCGTACCTACCTAGTCGGCGGCGCAGTCCGCGACAAACTGCTCCGCCGCCCCGTCGTCGACCACGACCACGTCGTCGTCGGCGCCACGCCCGACGACCTCCTCGCACTTGGCTACAAACCCGTGGGCAAAGACTTCCCCGTCTTCCTGCACCCACAGACCAATGAGGAATACGCACTCGCCCGCACCGAGCGCAAAACCGGCCGCGGCTACCACGGCTTCGCCTTCCAGGCCGACCCCTCGGTGACGCTGGAACAGGATCTGGCCCGGCGCGACCTCACCATCAACGCCATCGCCGAAGACGAGCACGGCGTATTGGCGGACCCTTTCCACGGCGTGCGCGATATCGAGCAACGCGTGCTGCGGCATGTTTCTTCGGCCTTCGTCGAAGACCCGGTGCGCCTGCTGCGCGTGGCACGTTTCGCCGCCCGCTTCGCACCTCTCGGCTTTAACGTTGCCGACGAAACCATGGCCCTGATGCAGAAGATGGTGCGCGATGGCGAAGTGGATCATCTGGTGCCGGAGCGCGTATGGCAGGAAACCCGCAAGGCACTCGCCGAACCGCGTCCCTCGGCTTTCCTGCAGGTGCTGCGCGAAAGCGGCGCATTGGCGGTGCTGTTTCCTGAAATCGACGCCCTGTATGGCGTGCCGCAACGCGCAGAATTCCACCCCGAAATCGACACCGGCATCCACCTGGAGATGGTGCTCGACATGGCCGCGCGCATCGCGCCCGGCAACGACCTCGTCGGCTTCTGCGCGCTCACCCATGATCTCGGCAAGGCGCTGACGCCAGCCGATGTCCTGCCGCGGCATATCGGCCACGAACAGGCCGGCATCGCACCGTTGCGCCAACTGTCAGCGCGGCTGCGCGTGCCCACCGACTACGCGGCGCTGGCCGAACAGGTGTGCCGCGAACACCTCAACGCGCACCGCGCCCTCGAACTGAAGCCGGCAACTGTGCTGCGCCTGCTGAGCGCGCTGGATGCATTGCGCCGCCCCGAGCGGCTGGATGTATTCCTGGCCGCCTGCGAGGCGGACAAGCGTGGCCGCCTGGGTCACGAGAACGACAACTATCCCCAGGCTGACTATCTGCGCGCGGCCCGTGCGGCGGCAGCGGGGATCGGCGCCGCGGCCTTCGTGGCCCAGGGACTGCAGGGGCCGGAAGTGGGCGCCGCGCTGGAAAAAGCCCGCGTAGCGGCCATTGCCGGGGTCAAATCCAGCGTCCGCTAAGCCAATCCGCTATATAAAACGCGGCTGCCTGGCACTTTTCGGTAAAGTCGGGCGTTCTCATGATCTTGCGCCCGGAGCCTCCTTTGTCAGCCACTACTCTTTCTGCTTCGCCGCTGCGCCAGCGTTTTCGCCCTTTGTGGTGGCTCGGCATCGTCTACGTGCTGCTCGGCGCCATTACCCGCCTTGTCCTCCTGGGCATGGCTGGCAGCGGTGTGCCGCATAACCCGCTGTATTGGGCCTATGCCTTCGGCGTGGGCGTGGGTTACGACCTGGTCACCTTCATCTACGTGGCCTGGCCGCTGGTGCTGTTCCTGTGGCTGATGCCGCAACGCGCCTATGTATCGCGCATTGGCCAGTGGGTGCTGTATGGGCTGGGCGCGGTGCTGCTGTACTGGCTGATGTTCGTCGCCGTCTCCGAACTGGTGTTCTGGAACGAGTTCGGCACACGTTTCAACTTCATCGCTGTGGACTATCTCGTCTACACCACCGAGGTGATCGGCAATATCCGCGAGTCGTATCCGCTGGGCGCGTGGCTGGGCCTGCTCGCCCTCGCCGTGCTGGTGGTGCTGGTACTCAGCCGCAAGGGACTGTGTGTGCGCGACAGCGGCACCCGCTTCCTGCAGCGCGGCAAGGTAGTGCTGACCTGGCTGGTACTGACCGTGCTGATCTCTTTTGCGTTCAAAGGCACGCTGAAAGACCGCACCGACAACGTCTTCGTCAACGAACTCTCCGGTAACGGCATCTACGAATTCTTCGCCGCCTTCCGCAGCAGTCATCTCGACTACTCGCGCTTCTACACCACGTTGCCGGAAGAACGGGCGTTCCGCGATGTGCGCGCCCTGATCAAGACGCCCGAGGCCACCTTCGTCAGCGACGATCCGCGCGATCTTACCCGCGAGATTCGCCACGCCGGACCGGAGAAACACCTCAACGTGGTGCTGATCAGCGTGGAAAGCCTCTCCGCCGATTTCATGAAGACCTTTGGCGATAAGCGCGACATCACACCCAACCTCGACGCACTGGTCGACCAGAGCCTGTTCTTCGACAACCTGTACGCCAACGGCACACGCACCGTTCGTGGCCTGGAGGCGTTGTCGCTGTCGATCCCGCCGACGCCGGGCGATTCGCTGGTGAAGGCGCACAACAACGAAAACCTGTTCTCAGTAGCCACGGTGTTCAACGACCGCGGCTATCAGTCCGATTTTGTCTATGGTGGCTACGGCTACTTTGACAACATGAACTACTACTTCAACCACAACGGCTATCGCGCGGTGGACCGCAACGACATCGCCAAGAGCGACCCCATCCACCACGAAAACGTGTGGGGTGTGGCCGACGAGGATCTGTACACACTCGCGCTGCACCAGATGGACAACAGCTACGCGGAAGGCAAGCCGTTCTTCCTGCACGTGATGACCACCTCCAACCACCGCCCATTCACCGTGCCCGCCGACCGCGTGCCGCAGAAGAACGGCACGCGCGAAGCCGCCGTGGCCTACACCGACTGGTCCATCGCCGACTTCATCAAGCGCGCGCGCAGCAAGCCGTATTTCGACGACACCATCTTCGTCATCACCGCCGACCACTGCTCCTCCAGCGCGGGCCGCACCAGCGTGCCGATCAACCGCTACCACATCCCGCTGTGGATCTATGCGCCGAAGCACATCCAGCCGCAGCGCGTGCACCGGCTGATGAGCCAGATCGACATCGTGCCCACCGTGCTCGGCCTGCTGAACTTCAGCTACCGCAGCCGCTTCTTCGGCTACGACCTGTTCCAGCTCGAACCCGGCCGCGAACGCGCCTTCCCCGCCACCTACGAAAAACTTGGCTACCTGCACGGCGACATCCTCACCGTGCTCGAGCCGCAGCGCCGCCTGGAACAGATGAAACCCGACTTCGACACCGGCGACGGCACCCCAGTGCACCCGGTCGATCAGTCGCTGGTGGATCAGGCCACTGCGTATTACCAGGTGGCAGCGCATATGTATAAGAACCAGCAGTTGGGGCGGCGCAAGGAGGACAGCACGCCGGTGCAACCGCTCCTGGACACCAGCCAGAATCCCGCTGAAGCTACGCCTGTCTCACGCTAAACCGCCGGACGTCGCTACACGCCTTCGAGGAGGGCGCGTAGCGACGCGCCCATCAAGAAAGGGATATTCATGACCTGGTGGCAACGTCCTGGCGCTCGCCTATTCGGCGCATTGTTGCTGATATGGCTGCTTCTGAATCTGCCGGTGCTGGCGGGTATCAAGGTCTTGCCATGGGATGCCAGCGATCAGTTCTATCCCACCGTTTATTTCAACGCGCACAGCTTGCGTCACGGTTTGGCGCCCTGGTGGAATCCGCACATCTACGGCGGCTATCCGCAGATCGCCGATCCACAGGGCATGCTTTTCTCGCCACTGCTGATGTCATGGATGATGCTGCCCTCCTCTCCGGGCAGCACTTGGTTTGCGTGGGGTGTATTGCTGCATGTCCTGATGGGCGGCGCTGCTGTGCTGGCCCTGTTGCGTCAGATGGGTGCCAACCCCTTCGGTGGCCTGATGGGCGCTACGGTCTTTATGGCCGGTGGCGTCGCTGCATCGCGCCTTGAGCATGTACCCATTGTCCTGGCCTACGGTTACGCGCCCGTCGTACTGCTCGCGCTTCGCCATTTCCTAGCGCGGCCGCGATGGCAGCGTGGCCTGGTGTTTGGATTGACTGCGGGAGCCATGCTTACACAGCTAGTGCAGCTCACCTATCTCCTGGCACTCATGCTTGCGGCGTACGGTGCGGCGGCAACCGTGGCACATTGGCGTTACTACACCCCCCGTGATCGCCGGCAATGGTGCACGGGCATGGGCCTCGCGCTCCTGCTTGCGCTTGCCGTAGGACTACCGCAGCTTGTCCTGAGCCTCGCGTTCACCGTCCTGTCGAATCGTGCGGAACTGCCGCTGGCCGCCGCGGCTCCAGCATCGCTGGATCTGCGCGCCTTCCTCACGTTGCTCAACCCCAATGCACTGCATGCATTGCGTGGCACCTATGCAGGGCCGACCTCTCTAGTTGAGGCTTATCTCTACATTGGCGTCATGCCCATGCTGCTGCTCGCAGGATGTGGACTGGCTTGGCGACAACCGCAACAACGTCGGCAGATGCTGTTCTTTGGCGTCGTGGGATTGATCGCCATCTTGTACATGCTTGGCGTAAACACGCCTTTCTATGGATGGCTGTACTCATGGTTGCCGGGGATCAAGCAATTCAGACGCCCCTCGGACGGGGCCTACCTGCTCAATTTTTCTTTCGCGATCGTTGTCGGCCTATCCGCCTCACACTTCAAGCTGGAATCGCGGTGTCACCTCACGTGGCTGCTGATGGTTGCCGCCGCGTGGTTACTGCTCGCCAGCTTCGCTATGCGCGACGCGCATGCGCGCTGGCAGACAGCCACTCTGGCAGCTTCACTGTTTGCCATAATTGCGTTGTGGCGGGTTCGGCGCTCCGGCATTACCAACGCGGGTCGGGCCACATGGTTATTGGCACTGCTGGTGGTCGACTACCGGTGCTTCAATCTCAACGGCGTGTTCAATCAAGCTCCCGATAGCGTCCGTGCATGGATGCGGGACGATGCAGCCGCATTCATCACAGATCAGACCCGCGCCGCCGGCAGGCTGCTGCCTCCCCGCGTCGAACCGGTGGACACCCGTCCGTATTGGGACAACCTGGTTGCGCTTCGCGGCCTGCATTCCACCCAAGGCTACAATCCGCTGCGCTATGCGCTCTACGAGCAGTGGTATGGCGCGCGCGAAAGCAGCAATCAGGCCTGGCCCGTTACTCTCTACAACACAGCGCCAGGTAGCGCGATGAGCGCATTGCTTGGAGCCGAGTACCTCGTGCGGGACACCACCCTCAAGTCGGCCTTATGGATGCCATCCACCGGCTACGAGCGCGTCTTCACTGGACGCCACGGTGAGGTCTGGCGGAATAGCCGTGCCTATCCGCGCCTCCTGACGCCCGTTGAAATGCGCACATCCGAGGCACCACCATCACCGGAGGTGTTCGCCTCAACCGACTTCAACCAGACGTTCTGGCTGACTCCTCGTGACGCACAAGATCGCCAACTTGCGGAAGCTCAGTCATCCAGCTGCAACCAGCGCCTGCAGCTGCAGGACGCCACCACCACGCCAACATCACTGACGGTTCGGACACGCTCTGAAGAGGGCCCTGGCTGGCTGGTGGTAAGTGAACTCGATTTTCCAGGCTGGCATGCACAGGTCGACGGCGCACCACTACCGATTCATCGTGCCAACGGTATGTTCCGGGCAGTGTGCGTTCCGGCAGGTCAGCACACGCTGGAATTTCGCTTCCACCCCTGGGCGATGGTGGCGGAAACCTGGCAACGCTACCGGCGAGATGCGGCTCGCCTATAGCCGCTCACCCTGATCCGCCGCCAACAGGTCAGCCGGCAACGGCACCATATCCATGCCACGTGCAAACACCATGGCCTGGAAACGCTCGCCCATCTGATCCGGCAGGGTAAGACGCTTCACCTGCTGCGATAGCCGGTAGCGCGTCGCTTCGTCATCGGTCTCGGTGTAGGCCTGCTCGAACACCTCTTGCAGGCCGGCGGCGATCAGGAAATGCGCCTGCGGCAGATAGGCGGCGACACCAAAGCCGGCCTGGTTACCGGCTTCGGCCAGTGCAGTGAAATCCACGGACGCCGTAAGGTCGTTGAGACCGGGCAGATATAGCGGATCGTTGTGTGCATGGTGGCGGTAGTGCGCCATCAGCGTGCCGTCGGTACGGCCGGGCTGGTAGAACTCGCGCCGCACGTAACCGTAGTCAATGAAAAGCATGATGCCGCTTGTGAGCGATGCGGCCACCGCCTGCATCCAGTAGGGCAATTGCGGCAGGATCTCGGAGCGATAGCTATCCGCGAATTCGGTCTCTATATCGCGCTCGACGTGACGTACCGCACCGGAAACCAGCGCGTCGGCCGGACGATCCGTGCGCATCAGGCGTCCCTCGCCATCGAGCGCTACGTATTCCTCATAGACCTCGCCGTCGCGCATGGAAAATCGTGTCGTCGGCAAGGCGTCGATCACTTCATTGGCGAACAGCACGCCTTGCCAGTCTTCTTCCGGCGGGCGATCCAGCCATTGCACACCTGCGAACAGCGCGGGAGGTAAAGCGGCAGCCAGGCGTTCGTGCTGGCGCTCACGCAGGTCCGCACTCGGCTCAAGGATCAAGTAACGGTGTGGCGCGGCGTTCTCCGCATGCAGTGCCAACAGCACGGCTTCCGCGAACGCTCCGCTGCCGCCGCCCAGCTCCAGGAAATCGGCCGTCTCGCCGAGCATTTCCAATACCGGCTCTACGACCTTCGCCACGCAGCGGGCGAACAATGGCCCCAGTTCGGGCGCGGTGACGAAATCGCCAGCCTCGCCGAACTTGGTCGCGCCCGCGCTGTAGTAGCCCAGCCCCGGCATATAGAGGCAACGCTCCATGTATTGCGAGAACGGCATCGGCCCGTGTGAGGCGATCTCTTCGCGCAGGCGCTGCAATAGACGGTCGGAGTGCTCGCGCTCTTCGGCACCCGGGGCAGGCAGACGGGATGACTTGCTTGGATTCATCCCGCCAAGGATAGCCGAAGCGGCCCTTCACTCCCTCGGCGGAGAGAGGGGCTGGCCGGTCAAAAGTCCTTCTGCAGACTCAGATACAACCCGCGCCGCGGCCCGAACTGCGGCGCACCCACACCGATGCCGGTGCCGTCGCGCAGCTGGTAGGTACGATCCAGCGCGTTGATGACCGCCAATTGCGTATGCAGCGTGCCCACGCTGTCGAAGTTGAAGTCGTGCGACAGGCTCAGGTTGAGCTGGAAGTAGTCCGGCATCGAGTCGCCGTTCG
Organism: Dyella sp. OK004; assembly: GCF_900114495.1. GTDB lineage: Bacteria > Pseudomonadota > Gammaproteobacteria > Xanthomonadales > Rhodanobacteraceae > Dyella_D. Next base: position 817,785 of record NZ_FOZI01000001.1, read on the forward strand.
GCACGGCGCCGCCACGGCGCAGGCCGCTGCCGTAGAGATAGTTCGCGCCCACCTTGGTGGCACCGTCGATGGCATAGCTGATGCCACCCGACGAGGTGTACCTCTGGTCGTGGTCGAGGTGGATGTAGTTGTTGTCGATATAGGCGAGATCGTCGACCGAGAAGTTGTACTGGCTGGTGAGGACTTTCTTGCCCATCGAACGGTTGTAGGCAAAATTGAAGTAGGCGGAGATCGGACCCTCATCGTAGTTCGCAGTGAACTCGACGCCACCGATATGGCCACGCGCATAGTTGAAGGTGGAGTACACCAGCGCAGCGCCGAACTGCCCCTCGTCCTGCAGACGAGTCACCTTGCGGTAGTAGGTATCCAGACCGAGGGTCAGTGCGGGGGTAACGTTCTGCGCGATGCCAGCGTCGAAATAGTCCGAGCGCTCCGACAGCGGCGTGGCGTTGCCCGGATTGGACACGGCGTTAGTGGTGCCATCGAACTTGGCGATATTGGAGATGGTAACCATCTCCGTCGCCGGCGGCGTGAAGTAGCGCGAGTAGCCGGCATGCACTGTCGTGCTGTCCGTGGCCTGATAAACCACACCCAGGCGCGGACTCAGCTGGCTCTCGGTGCGCGCCAGCGTGTACTTGTCGCCGCGCACGCCGTAGTTCACCGTCCACTTCTCGCCGATGCTCCATTCGTCCTGCACATAGGCAGACCAGGTTTTCGCAGTCAGGCGGTTGTTGTCGATGATGTTGAACGGCGTGGTGCTGGCCTGGTTGCCGTTGGCATCCACCGGAAAGACCCAGGCGTTGTTGCCGCTGCTGGCGTGCTCGAAGCTGCCGTAGACGCCGTAGCGCAAGGTGTTGTTGTCGCCGATCGGCGTGGCGAAATCCGCCTGCAGCGTGCTGGCCCGATTGGTGCGCGTGACGTCGGAAGCGACACCCTTGAACATCAGGTCGCCGATAAAGTCCGGCTGGAAATTCACGCTGGTGTAGCGCTGCCCCACCGACACCTGATAGTCCGTGCTGCCCAGCTTGCCTTGCAGTGCAAGCACACCGAAGCGCGTCTTTTCCCGCTGCTGTTCGTTGAGCTTGGCCGAGTCGAAGTCGACCGTGTCGAGATAACCGAACTGCGGCGTCTGGTTCGGATTGTTCGGCACCTGGAAGCGGTTGTTGCTGACACCGAACAGAAAACTCAATCGGGTCTCGTTGTTGATCAGGTACGAGATGTCGCCGAAGGCCTTCACCTGATTGGTGTGATCGTGGATCGGCTTGCGGCTGGAGGTCGGGTTCTCGATACCGACATCGTTTTCAAGATAGTTGGCCGTGAAGAAACCGCTCCACGCGCCGCTGCTGCCCCACACCGAAGCATTGGGATTGAGCGTGCCGAACGAACCGCCGGTGATGCCGACACTGCCGCCGTTGCCCAGGTCATGACCGCTCTTGGTGGTGATGTCCACCACCGCCGCCGTGCGCAGGCCGTACTGCGCCGGCAGCGCGCCGTCGAGCAGCTTGACGTTCTTGATGGTGCGCGCGTCCAGCGATTGGCCGAAGCCGGAAATCGATTCGGGAATGATCACGCCATTGATGCGGTATTGCAGGTTCGCGTGATCACCGCGCACATGCAGTCCGCCGTACGAATCCTGCACGACGCCCGGCGCCTGCAGGATCACTTGGTTCAGCCGCGTCGATTCGCCCAGCGGCATGGCCTGGATCGCCTTCTGGTCGATCACGTACTGACTGCTGCCGGTATCCGGCGACAGTGCATTGCGTGCCTGATCCAGCGCCGCCGTCACATCGATCGCGCCCAGTTGCTGGACCTTGTTCGCTGGCTTGTTGCGGGTAGCGCCACTCGCGGCATCCGCCGGAGCGTCGTCTTTCACGGAAGGGCTGGCGGTATCGGGGGTTTGCGCGGTGGGTTCCGTCGCATGCGCAGATACGGCAGCCAACGCGGCGGCAAGACTGAAGGCAAGCAGAGTGGGCTTCATCGGGGACTCGGGCGGGAAGGGGGCTGTGTTTTTCGATACGTTATAACATTGCCATTGAACCAAGCTCAACGCCTGCCCCAGAAGTCACCCTCTGCGTCGCATAATCTTGCGAAAACAATCGTCTGCGGACGTCCAAACACCCCAACCTGACCGATACCGCTCTCCCCCAGCCCCCACTCGCCATATTTTCATCAAAGCCACCTAGACTCCCTTGCGCGCGACCGTCAGGAGCTCCCGCATGACCGAGGGCAACAAGCAGCTTCCCGCCGTGATCGGTGCGGACGAACACAGCCGCATCACCCAGGCGATCCTGGATTTCGTCAGTCAGATCCCGCACAGCAAGGTGGACACCAGCAGCGATCCCGAGGCCGAGGCTCGCAAGCTGGCCAATCGCGCAGCACAACGCGCCGCGCTCACCGCCGGCTCGCTGGCGCTGCCGCCGGGGCCGCTGGGCTGGCTTACCGTGCTGCCCGAGCTGATCGCCATCTGGAAAATCCAGGCACAAATGGTCAGCGATATCGCCGCCGCTTACGGCAAACACCCCGCGCTGGGCCGCGAGCAGATGCTGTGGTGCCTGTTCCGTCACACCGCCGCGCAGGCGTTTCGCGATCTGGTGGTGCGCATGGGCGATCGCCTGCTGTTCCGGCGCATGTCCTACGCGGTGGCCGAGCGCGTCGCCAAACGCATCGGCGTGAAAGTCACCCAGCGCACCGTTGGCAAAGGTCTGTCGCGCTGGCTGCCGGTAGTGGGCGCGCTTGGCGTCGGCGCCTACGCGTACTACGACACCGGACAGGTCGCGAGTACGGCGATCGCCATGTTCGGCGGCGATTTCGATACGGAAGTCGATGAGGCTCCAACAGCCGTCCTGCCGAAGGAGCACCCCAAGCGCGGCGTGGTGCACACTGTCGGCCGTGTCGCGCGCAAAGTGGTCAAGCGCGAGCATCCGCCCAAATAGCTGCACTTCGCGTGCGCCTGCGGGATGACGCCCCAGGCGCTTTGCGGCAAGCTGCGCGCTGATCCGACGCACGCAGGAGCCGCGCATGAACTCACACCAGGAACGTCCGGTCGCGCTGATTACCGGCGCCGGCAAACGGGTGGGCGCGGAGATCGCACGCACGCTGCATGCGGCAGGCTATGACCTCGCCCTGCACTGCCGCCGCTCGGTCGACGAAGCCGGCGCGCTTGCTGCCGAACTGGAGCAGCGACGCTCGAACAGCACCCTGGTGCTGCAGGCGGAGCTCGCCGATCTCGATGCCTTGCCAGCGCTGGTCGATACCACTGTCGCGCAATTCGGCCGTCTCGACGCACTCGTCAACAACGCGTCCGCGTTCTACCCGACACCGATCGGCACGGCGACATCCGCACAATGGAACGAGCTGTTCGCCTCCAATGCACAGGCGCCATTCTTTCTGGCACAGGCCGCCGTGCCTGCCTTGCGCGAGTCGCGCGGCGCCATCGTCAACCTAGTCGACATTTACGCGGAACTACCGCTCGCCAGGCACCCGGTTTATTGCATGGCGAAAGCTGCGCTGGCCGCCATGACACGATCACTCGCGCTCGATCTCGGCCCCGACATCCGCGTCAACGGCATCGCACCTGGTGCTGTGATGTGGCCCAGCGACGGCAAACCCTACGACGATCAGCAAGCCATGCTCGCGCGCACGCCGCTGCAACGCGCTGGCTCGCCGCACGATGTCGCCGGCGCCGTGCTGTGGCTGCTACGCGACGCGCCCTTTGTCACCGGACAGATCATCCGCATCGACGGCGGTCGCTCGCTCGCCGTATAAAAAAAGGGCGGCATCGCTGCCGCCCTTTTTCATCGTGTCACCGCTGAGTTCAGCTCTTCGGCTGGAACGCCCGCTCCAGCAGCGCCTGATCGAAACCGCCGCCGACCTTGCCTTCTTCCGCGTACTGATACAGCGCAGCGGCATAGATGCCCTGCAGCGAAGCCTGGATCAACGCGAGCAGCGTGAAGCTGATCACCACCACCGCGATGACCGCAATCAACACGGCGGCCGATTGCATGCTCGCTGCTGCCACGACCAGGCCCACGGCGAGCAATGCCGCGACAAAGGTAACGATGCCGAACACCACGCCGAGACCGGCGTTGCCGATCAGGTTCTCGCCCCAGGTCTGCTTGAGCAGTTCCACGCTGCGCTTCACCGCGTCCATCGGACCGATGTCCTGGCTGGCCAGTACCGGCACCACCAGGAAAGTAGCCACGGTCCAGGCCAGGCCGAGGAAGCCGGCAACCAGGCGACCGATCAGCCCCAGGCGCTCCTGCAATGCACGCAGCACCAGACCCACCGTGGCTGCGATCAGCGCGTAGCCGAAGATGCTGACCACGCGCGACTTCGCCACCGCGAAACCGGCCTCAAGACTGGTGGGCTCCCCACGCAGCCGCTGCAGCGCCGCGCCAGCCAACGCGGTATTGAAGAAGATGATCACGAAGTACTGCACCAGATAAAACACGAACAGCGCCGCATAGGCACCGACGGAAAGCCCGCGCTCACCCACGCCCGCGCGCTCCGCGCCCATCATCGCCATGCCGATCGGGATCAAAAAGCTTGCCGCCACCAGCAGACAGCAAAGACCCGACAGCAACGGGAACATCATCAGCGACTTGTCGGAACGCAGTACCGCCGCGCTCGACCTCATCAGACTCCAACTACGTGCGAACTTCCCAGCCATGCCCCCTACCTCATTCCGTGGTGATTGAGGTGCGTGTTCTAGCACCCGCGCGTGATGGGCGATAGTGCGAGGTTCAGAGCGGCTCAGGTGTCAGCAGCTCGTGCTCAGCCGGGAACGCCGCCCACAGCGCCGCCATGCGTTCGCCGCTTACGGGATGGCGCAGCTCCGGGGCGATGTCGGCGATGGGACGCAGCACAAAGGCGTGCTTCAGCTCCTTGCGTGGGATCTCCAGATGCCCCGCGCCCTGCCGCACCAGGTCGTCGTACAGCACGATGTCCACGTCGAGCGTGCGGTCCGCATAACGAGGCACATCGCGGCGGCGGCCATGGCGGTCTTCCAGCGCATGCAGCCAGTCGTTCAAGGCTTCCGGCGAAAGATCGGTATCCAGCCCCACCGCGAGGTTGACGAAATCCGGCCCGTCGAACCCCACCGATTTACTGCGATAGGCCGGCGACACCACGATCGCACCAAAGCGCGCGCGCAACTCATCCAGCGCGGCACGCAGGTAGCGTTGCGGCTCGATATTGGAGCCGAGACTCAAATAGGCGCGCGCCATCAGTCCGGCCGCTGCCCGCGTTCGATGCGTACTCCCACCGCCTTGGAGCCACGCACTGCTCCGGGCTTGGAGAGTTTCAGGCGTACCCAGCTCACCCCGAATTCTTCGCGGATGATGGCGGCGCAGCGCTCCGCCAGCGTCTCCACCAGGCCGAAGCTGGAGGCGCCGACGTAATCGATCAGGCGCTTGGACACATCCTTGTAGTTGAGCGTGTCGGCGATGTCGTCCGTCGCGGCGGGACGGGTGTTGTCGAACGCCATCTCGATATCGAACGACAAGGTCTGGCGCACGCGCCGCTCCCAGTCGTAGATGCCGATGACGGTGTCGATGCGCAGGTCTTCGATGAAAACGATATCCATGCGGTTAGGGTCGGCAAGAAGCCGCCCCGATGCAAGCGCCGTTACACGGCGGCTGGCAGGCTTTCCAGATCCCAGCGCGGAAATACCTGCACCGTTTCATCCTGATGCTGGCCATGGGCCAGGCGGATGGCGCCGGCCAGGGCGATCATCGCGCCGTTGTCGGTGCAGAATTCCAGTCGCGGGAAATACACGCGAAAGCCTTCCTTCGCCCCGGCCTCCGCCAGCTCCTCGCGCAGGCGCTTGTTGGCGCCCACGCCGCCGGCAATCACTAGCCGCCTGGCGCCGGAGGCCTGCAGCGCGCGGCGACACTTGATCGCCAGGGTGTCGACGATGGCTTCCTCGAAGCCGCGTGCGATGTCCGCGCGGGTCTGCTCGCTCTTGTCCGACTGCTGCCAGGCCAGCAGCACCTGGGTCTTCAAGCCCGAAAAGCTGAAATCCAGCCCCGGCCGGTCGGTCATGGGCCGGGAGAAACGGAACACACCCGGTCTGCCCTGCTGTGCCAGTGCGGCCAGCGCCGGGCCGCCTGGATATGGCAAGCCCATCATCTTGGCGGTCTTGTCGAAGGCCTCGCCGGCCGCATCGTCCAGCGTGTCGCCCAGAATGCGGTACTGCCCGACACCCTTCACTTCCACCAGCATGGAATGGCCGCCGGACACCAGCAGGGCCACGAACGGCGGCTCGGGCGGGTCATCTTCCAGCAACGGGGCCAGCAGATGGCCCTCCATGTGGTGCACACCGATGGCTGGCACCCCCAGCGCCCAGGCCATAGCCCGTGCCGCCGCCGCCCCCACCAGCAGGGCACCGACCAGACCGGGGCCGGCGGTGTAAGCTACGCCGCCCAGGTCCTGCGGGGTCAGGCCGGCTTCGGCCAGGGCCTCGCGCACCAATGGCAGCAGCTTGCGTACGTGGTCGCGACTGGCCAGCTCCGGCACCACACCGCCGTAGTCGGCATGCAGCTTGATCTGGCTGTAAAGCGCGTGGGAAAGCAGCCCGCGGCCCGGCGCAGCCGGCTCCCAGCGCAGCAGGGCCACGCCGGTTTCGTCGCAGGATGTCTCGATGCCCAGAATGGGCTTTGAAAATTGCTTCGTGTCCACGCTATACTTCGCGGCTCGCCCGATCAGACGGGCTAGTTTACCATTCGGAGTTTCCATGCCCAGCGTAAAAGTTCGCGAGAACGAGCCGTTCGAGCTTGCCCTGCGTCGGTTCAAGCGCACCTGCGAAAAGGCCGGCGTTCTGGCCGAGACCCGCAAGCGCGAGTTCTATGAAAAGCCGACCCAGGAGCGCAAGCGCAAGCGTGCCGCCGCGGTGAAGCGTCACCTGCGTCGTCTCTCGCGCGACACTTCGCGTCGTACCCGCCTGTACTGAGCCTTTCGTCCGCCCAGCGGACGATCCAGAGTGCAGGCGCCACCGGCGCCCAGCCTCAAGGTTACAGACACGGCCCGGCAGCTGGCGCGTTTATCCGCCGCCGCTGCCTTCCGCTTCAACATAGGCCGGCGTTGCCCTGTGCAACGCCGGCTTTATGCGTTTCCTTCACGCCACCACCCCGACGGAGAGTGACATGTCCCTCAAGCAGCAGCTCACCGAAGACATGAAGACCGCCATGCGCGGCGGCGACAAGCAGCGCCTGGCGGTGATCCGCCTCATGCTGGCCGCGGTCAAGCAGCGCGAAGTGGACGAGCGCATCGAGCTGGACGATGCCCAGACCCTGGCCGTGCTGGAAAAGATGCTCAAACAGCGCCGCGACTCGATCAGCCAGTACGACGCCGCCAACCGCACTGACCTGGCCGACATCGAGCGCGCCGAGATGGTGGTGATCGAGGCCTACCTGCCGGCCAAGCTCAGCGACGAGGAAGTCGACGCGCTGATCACCGCCGCCATCGCCGACACCGGCGCCAGCACCGCCCGCGACATGGGCAAGGTGGTCGCCGCCGTGAAGGAAAAGGCTGCCGGCCGCGCCGACATGGGCGCCGTCTCGGCACGCATCAAGGCGCGCCTGGCGGGTTAACCGCTTTAGGCCGCCGCCGCGCGCAGCCAGAACAGCAGCGCCAGCAGCACCAGCACCGCGACGCCGACCATCCAGGCACTGCGGCGTCGCTGCCGGCGCAGGCGCTCCCAGTTCGCCAGATCCAGGTAATAGCGCCCCTCACCGGGGCAACGCAGCACGACATGTCCCACTAGCTGATGCCAGGCGATGCCCGGCTTCAAGTTCAGCTCGTCCGCCGTGCGGGCACTATCGGCCGCCGTCGCGCCGGCCTGCTCGAAGTGCTGCACGATGTCACGCTGTGCGCGCAGCAACACCAACGTCAGCAACATCGTCATCTCCTCGAATGGATCGTGAAGCCCGCGGCGCGTCATGACGCCGCGCAAGCGTTATCGAGGCACCCTCTTCACACCCTGCCCGCTACACCGTGAGCGTCCGCCGTTCGACGGCATGACAGCATGACGGAGGCAAGCATGCTCAAGTGGGCCATCATCCTCGCCATTATCTCGCTGGTCACCGGCTGGCTGGGTTTTTCGCAGATTTCAGGCGTCACCGGCACCATCGCCAAGATCCTGTTCGCGATCTTCCTGATCCTGTTCATCATCGCCGTGCTGGCGGCGATCGGCCTGTTTCATATCGTGTAGACGGCAACTCAGCCCGACCACCGCTCCATGCGCCGGTGGCCGGGCACGCTGCCTTGCGCGTTCGATAACTCGGACAGCCGCTCGCCCGTCACCGTGAAGCCGCAGCGCGCGTAGAGCGCCTCGGCACGCGGATTGCTGACTGCCACATCCAGCACCATGCGCTCCCGCCCCTGCCTTCGGGCCGCAGCCACCAGATAGTTGATCAACGCGCGCCCAATGCCCTGCCCGCGCAACGTCGGCGCCACACCGAGATGCGCCAGGTAGTGCATATCGCCCGAAGGCGGTGGAATCACCGACTCCACCCGCAAACCGCGCGTCATGACACCAAGCGCGTGCCGCAGCCCGTAATACCCAAGAATCTGGCGCGCCGCCGCCAGGGTGAAGGGCCAGTGCGTCTCGGCGCCAAAGCCCGCACCCGCCACCACCACCTGGCCATCGAACTCACCCACGCAGTGGTTGCGCCAGCCAAACTCACCCGCGCCATCGACAAAGGCATGTCGCAGGAAAGCTTGAGCATCGCTGCGCCCCGGCACCGCAAACACATAATCAAAAGCGGCAGGTCCGGAGCTGTAGATCAGCGGCACCGCCGCCTCGACGTCATTGGCACTGGCTGGTCGAAAACGGATCTGCGCACTAGCTGCCATGAACACCCCTCCCCGAGTATCCACGCAGCATAAGGCGAGTCCCCGCAGCATGGGCCACCCCCGGTAGACTAAGCCTCTTATGCGCGGCCGTATCCCTGACAGCTTCATCGACGACTTGCTTGCCCGCGTTGACATCGTCGACGTGATCGAGCGGCGCGTGCCGTTGAAAAAAGCCGGGCGCGAATGGACCGCCTGCTGCCCGTTCCACAACGAGCGCACGCCCTCGTTCTACGTCAGCCCCACCAAACAATTCTTCCACTGCTTCGGCTGCGGCGCGCACGGCAGCGCGATCAAATTCCTGATGGATTACGACCGCCTGGAATTTCCGGATGCGGTGGAAGAACTGGCGCAGTCGGTCGGCCTGAAAGTCCCCTTCGAAGGCGGCCGCGACAACGCGCCGCGCGAAGACAAGACCGATCTCTACAGCCTGCTCGATGCCGCCGCGCGCTGGTATGAAGGCGAGTTGCCGCGCAATGCCGACGCACAGGCGTATTGCAAGAAACGCGGCCTCGATGCCGAGACCATCGCACGCTTCCGCATCGGCTGGGCGCCAGCCGGCTACGACGGCGTGATGAAGGCGCTGGGTGCGCATGAAGCGCGGCGCATGCAGCTGCTCAACGAAGCCGGCATGGTGGCCAGCAACGAACGCGGCAGCAAATATGACCGCTTCCGCGAGCGGCTGATGTTTCCGATCCTGGATCGCCGTGGGCGTGTCATTGCCTTCGGTGGGCGCGTACTACAGCCGGATCAAGCACCGAAATACCTCAACTCACCGGAAACACCCCTCTTCCACAAGGGCCGCGAGCTGTTCGCGCTGTGGCAGGTGAGGCAGGCCAACGCCAGCCTCGCCCGCATCGTGGTAGTCGAGGGCTACATGGACGTGATCGCCATGCACCAGGCCGGCCTGCCCATCGCGGTAGCCACCCTGGGCACGGCCACCACGCCGGAACATACCGAAGTACTGTTCCGCGCCGCGCCTGACGTGGTGTTCTGCTTCGACGGTGATCGCGCCGGCCGCGCCGCTGCGTGGAAAGCACTGGAATCCGCGCTGCCGCGCCTGCGCGACGGACGCCAGGCCTACTTCCTGTTCCTGCCCGATGGCGAGGACCCGGACACACTGATCCGCAAGGAAGGCAAGGCAGGATTCGAGCAGCGCCTGAAAAACGCGACGCCGCTGTCCGAATACTTCTTCGGCGAGCTGTCGCACGACGTCGATACCGGCAGCCTCGATGGCAGAGCACGTCTCGCCGAACGCGCACGGCCGCTGATCGCGCGTCTGCCCGACGGCGCCTTCCGCGATCTGATGGCGCAGGAGTTGGAAAAACGCACCGGCGCCCGCGCCCTACTGGAGCCTGACGCCGCTGCGCGACGCCCGGTGCAGCGCCCGGTCGCGGTGCAGCGCAGCCTGGTACGCAGTGCGATCGCCCTGCTACTGGCACAGCCCGGCATGGCCGATCAGGTCGAGCGCCCGTATCGCTTCCTTCGCCTCGACAAGCCCGGCGTGGACCTGCTCGCCGACTTGATCGACCAGGCCCGCTCGCGGCCCGGCATCAATCCCGCGATGCTGGTGGAGCACTACGCCGAGCGTCCGGAATATCCCGCACTGCAAAAATTGATGGCCGCCACCGTCGTCGGCGAGCCGGAAACGCAACGTGTCGAGTTCTTCGATGCGCTGCAACGCATGGAGCAACAAGTGATCGAGCAGCGCCGCACGCTACTCACCACCAAGAGCCGCGAAGGCGCACTCGACAGCGCCGAGAAAGCCGAGCTGCGCGAATTACTGGCCGCACGGGTACAGCGCCCGGTGGCTTCGGACTGAAACCGGCATGCGGTTATCCTTGACCGTTCCGTACTCACCGGCCGGCGCACATGGAGTCGCCGGCCTGTGGGATCATCGCCCCCTCGTTGCCCCGGTGGGCCGGACACGACAGGCAAGGATGTAGATGGACCTGCTTGAACGACTGATCACGCTGTTTGCCGAAAACGGCTATGCCGCTGTCTTCATCGCACTGATGCTGTGCGGTGCCGGCGCGCCGTTGCCAGAGGACATCACCCTGGTCGCCGGCGGTGTCATCGCCGGCCTGGGCTACGCCAACGTGCACGTGATGTTCGCGGTGTCGATGGTGGGCGTGCTGCTGGGCGACGCCGGCATGTTTCTTCTGGGCCACCACTACGGCGCACGCATCCTGCAATGGCGCGTAGTCGCGCGCGTACTCACGCCCGAGCGCTACGCCAAAGTGCAAGAGAAGTTCGAGCGCTACGGCAACCGCCTGATGTTCATCGCCCGCTTCCTTCCCGGTATGCGCACCGCCGTCTACATCACCGCAGGTACCACGCACCGCGTGTCGTTCCTGCGCTTCTTTCTGCTGGACGGTTTTGCGGCACTGATCAGTGTGCCGATCTGGGTCTACCTGGGCTATTTCGGCGCCAACAACCACGAATGGCTGGTGATGTGGATTCGCCGCGGCCAGAGCAGTCTGTGGGTACTCGGCGGCATCGTACTGCTGGTGGTGCTGGTGCTGTGGTGGCGGCACAAGCGGCGCGCCGCGAACGAATCCAAGTAACAGCACAGCGTCGGCGACTCACTCATGTCATCGCGCATCGCCGACCAGCACGAGTACGAGGACGAAGACTTCCGCGAACTCGACCTGCAAGGCGCAACGCTCGAGTCGGTCAAATGCCACGACTGCCGCTTCACCCGCTGCAACTTCAGCGAAATTCTCCTGCAGCGCTGCCGCTTCCACAATTGCGAATTCATCGACTGCAACCTCAGCCTGGCCCGGCTGACCGGCAGCGGCTTCACCAACGTGACGTTCACCGGCTGCAAGCTGGTCGGCGTCGACTGGACCGCGGCCTATTGGTCGGCCGTGCGCATTCCCGGCGCGCTGGCGTTCGATCGCTGCGTACTCAACGACTGCAGCTTCTTCGGCCTCGACCTGCGCGAATTGAAGCTGATCGATAGCCGCGCTTTCGATGCCGACTTCACCGACACTAACTGCGAAGACGCCGACTTTCGCCGCACGGACTTCCGCGATGCGCTGTTCCGCAAGACGCGTCTCGCCCGTGCCAATTTCTCCGAAGCACAGAACTACCGTATCAATATCTTCAATAACGACATCAAGGGCGCGAAATTCTCATTGCCCGATGCCATCGCACTGCTCGACAGCCTCGATATTGAGCTCGGCGATTAATTGACGGCAAAAAATCTGCCATTCGCCATAACGCGAAGAAATAAATCACGAATCGCGACCCGCATCACATATTCCACGCATTCACACTTATCTTGACGCGGAATAGATACATGTCGAGTAGCGCCCGCGTATAAAACCAAACGATTGGTTTTACGCATTTGAGTACTCTCGAAGTCTCAAGGGGAATCGCTGCCATGCTGTTCCGGCTGATTCGCGCGTGCTTGTGCAGGACCATGGCCGCCATACGCGCACATCGGCGCCGGCGGCCGGGCCAGCTTACTTTCGTCGTGTCCTGGTACGCCCTTCATGCCTTGCAAAACATGACCGCACACGCCGTCATGAGCCGACAACACAATCACCAAATTTTGTTTTCAAGAAAGACCGTGCTCAGTGAAATTATTTTGATGGAATCACTGATCAATCCCGCCCTGAGCCATCGTGGTCCATTCGGCCGACTACGATGAAGTAATCACAAGATCCACATTAATCCTCATCCATGGATGAGGATTATCTCGTCGCACCCCTTCCATTATCCCCTGGACAGCAGGACGTAACGTCCCTGCGACGTTCCCTCCTGCGCGATGTTTATTCACACCGGAGAACGTGTGATGCCCACCCTTTGCCGTCCCGCTGTCGCCGTCCCCGAACACACCATCAGTCTGGAAGAGACACTGGACCTCGCACGCAGCCTGCATGCGCAGCACGAACAGCTGCCTCTGGTGCTGCGGCTGATCAAGAACACCAGGGTGGCACGGCGCCACATCGTGCAACCCATCGACATCACACTGCGGCATCCCGGTTTCGAAGCACGCAATCTGGCCTATGTGCGCGAAGCGAGAGCGCGCGTACCCGCCGTCGTCGAGCAAGCGCTGGCCAACGCCGAGCTGACCGCTGATCGCATCGACGCCATCATCTATGTGTCGTGCACCGGCTTTACCATGCCTTCGCCCATCGCATGGATGATCAATGAGCTGGGCTTTCGCAGCGACACCCGGCAGATGCCTATTGCCCAGCTAGGCTGTGCCGCTGGTGGTGCGGCCATCAATCGCGCCCACGACTTCTGCCTCGCGTATCCCGGGGCACATGTACTGATCGTTGCCTGCGAATTCTGCTCGCTGTGCTATCAGCCCACCGACCTGAGCGTCGGCAACCTGCTTTCCAATGGCCTGTTCGGCGACGCCGTCGCGGCCGCCGTGGTGCGCGGCAACGGCGGCACCGGCCTGCGTCTGATCGGCAACGGCTCGCGACTGGTGCTCGGTACCGAGGACTGGATTTCCTACGCCGTCAAAGCCACCGGCTTTCACTTCTGCCTGGATCGCCGTGTGCCGGGAACCATGGAGCAACTGGCGCCCGAACTGTGCGCCGTCGCCAGCGAGTTCGGCTGGGATGCCAGCGATCTCGACTTCTACATCATCCACGCGGGCGGTCCGCGCATTCTTGACGATCTCTCGCACTACCTCGGCGTCGATCCGGCGATGTTCCGCTACAGCCGGGCCACGCTCACCGAGTACGGCAACATCGCGTCCGCCGTCGTCCTCGACGCACTGCGGCGCCTGTTTGAAGCCGGTGCCGTACATGACGGTGCACAAGGCATCGTCGCCGGCTTCGGTCCCGGCATCACCGCCGAGATCTCGCTCGGCACCTGGGCCACCCACCCTGCACCTTCCGTTACCGATGCATTGAACCTCGCCATGAAGGAGGCGATGACATGATCGCGAACCACCCTCAACTCAACAGCAAACAGTTCACGCTCGGCGGCGACCTTACAGTCAATCGTCTTGGCTACGGCGCCATGCACCTCACCGGCTACGGTATGTGGGGACCGCCCGATGACAAGAAAGGGGCGATCGCCCTGCTGCGTCATGCCGTGCACGATCTCGGCATCAATTTCATCGACACCGCCGACTCCTACGGCCCCGGCGACAACGAGGAGATCATCCGCGAAGCGCTGTATCCGTACCCCGCCGACCTGGTGATTTCCACCAAGGGCGGCATGCTTCGCTCCGGCAAGCTCGACTGGATCCATGGCGCGCCTGGTGCGCCCTACATCATGCCGCTGGGCCGGCCGGAATATCTGCGCCAGCAAGTGGAAATGAGCCTGCGCCGCCTGGGCGTGGAGCGCATCAGCCTCTATCAGCTGCACAGCATCGACCCGATGGTGCCGCTGGCTGACACCCTCGGCGAACTGGTGCGTCTGCAAAGGCAGGGCAAGATCCATCACCTCGGCCTGTCCAACCAGCCGGGCGTAAGCATCGATCAGCTGATGCAGGCGCAGCAGTACGCCAACATCGTGGCGATCGAAAATCTCTACAATATCGCCGACCGTGCGGACGACGATGTGCTCCGCCACGCCGAGCAACAGCACATCGCTTTCATTCCATGGTTCCCGCTCGGGCATGGCGGCCTGGTCGGCGCGGACAACCCGTTGGCGCCCATCGCCAAGCGCTACAACCTCACCGCTTCGCAGCTGGCGCTCGCGTGGCTGCTGCATCACTCGCCCGCCACGCTGCTGATCCCAGGCACCACCTCGATCAAGCATCTTGACGAAAACGCGGCGGCCGTCAGCGTCGAACTAGACCCAGCCGACATGCGCGCCATCGTGGAAGCGGTGGATCGCGAACAGTTGCCGACCTGGCGCCCCGATCGTGCCGCGCAAGCTCCCGCTCCTACCGCCAACGGGACACAAGAACATGCTCGCCTCGCTTCCTGATCGCTCGCCGCCGAGTCCACACCAACCGCCGGAGCCCCCACAGGATGCCCGGCCATTGATGGCGCTCGTGACAGGATTGTGGGCATCGAAAACGCTCGCGCTGGCGCACGAACTGGATCTGTTCACGCACCTGTCCGGCACCGCCGGCATCACCATCGAGGCATGCGCGGCGCACTATCGCATCGCGCACCGCCCCGCCGAGATGTTGCTGACGGCGTGCGCCGCGCTGCGGCTACTGGAGCGGCACGGCGAGCACTACGGCAACACGCCCCTGGCCGAAACCTATCTGGTTCGCGGCCGGCCGCTCTACTTCGGCGGATGGATCGCCATGGCCGATCGCCGCGAGTATCCGGCCTGGCTACACCTGAAAGAGGCCTTGCACAGCAACCGCCCGCTTACCTGGGACCCCGATCGCCAGGCGTCGCTGTTCGACGGTGAGGATCCCGCACTCGTAGCTACTTTCTGGGAGGCTATGTATGCGCTTTCCATCACCACCGCCGATGTATTGGCCGACTCAGTCGATCTCTCCGGCGTGACCCGCTTGCTCGATGTCGGCGGTGGTGGCGGCGCCAACGATATCGCGCTATGCCGGCGCCATTCGCACTTGCGGGCTACCGTGTTCGACCTGCCGTTTGTCTGTGCGCTGACCCGGCCAAAGATCGAGCAGGCTGGATTGAGCGACCGGATCGATCTGGCTGAAGGCGATTTCTTTGCCGACGCCGCGCTGCCTGACGGACACGACGCCATCCTCCTGTCGAAGATCCTGCTCGACTGGAAAGAGAGCGACTGCCTCACCATCCTCCATAAGTGCTTCACGGCACTACCTCCGGGCGGGCAGATCGTCGTCACCGACCTGTTCGTCGATGACAACAAAGATGGCCCCGTCGACGCCGCGCTGATGAGCCTCAACATGCTCATCGAAACCTGGGGCCGCAACTACACCGCCGCGGAATACCGCAGCTGGCTCGCCGCTGTCGGCTTCACCGGCCTGCAAACCATCCGCTTCGAAGCGCCTGCCGCCAACGGCGCCGTCGTCGGTCACAAGCCGGAGACGAACACTACGTTTCGAGTCAGCTGACTTTGAACATCCATCGTCGATCCACTCTCAAAGGAATCGCCAGCATGTCGAACCCGCACCCTAATATCGAAAAGCTGCGCGCCATCTATGCCGACTTGCGCTGCATCGATCGCTACGTCGCCGACGACGTCGTTCTGCATACCGCCGATCGCGGTGCCTCCGGCGGACCCGCGCAAGTAATCGGCAAAGCAGCCGTCAAGGCGAAGGAGCTGGACCTGATCCGCCTGAGCGGCGACACGCTGGTAATGGAAGTCCACGACATCATCGCCAACGACCACTTCGGCGCTGTACTCGGCATCCTGCGCACACACCGCGACGGCAGCAGCATCGGCATGCCGTTCTGCGGCCTATGGCGCTTTCGCGACGGTCTCATCGTGGAGCATTGGGAGAACGCCTACGACGCCAGCGAGCTAGGCGACTTCCTGACCGGCAAAGTTAGAAGCGCCAACCCCTCGGTAAGCGTGGCCTCCACCAGCACGCGGGACGCCGCTTCCCTGCATTGAGCCGCATCGCCGCACGTATCCCGCCTTGAGCGCAAACGCGCCCCAGGCAGATCGCGCCAGACACCCGGCGCGCCACAGAAAAGGGTGAGAAGGCTTATCGAGCCACCGTGCCAATCACGTAACCGTCATCGCTAGGAGACTGCCATGTCCGCATCACATGCAATGAGGTCGGCTTTCGGTTCACGTTCCCTGTTCCTGCTTGTGGCCTTACTTGGGATTACCTTCAGCGCCTTCATACCGGCGAACGCGCACGCTAACGTCGCTGTTTGCGCCATCGGCAACCATCAAGCCAATTGGGCACCGGGCGTCACCAATACCGTTGCCATGCATACCGTGACAACCGACACGAGCTGGACCTGTACGCAGCTTCTTACTCCCTACAGCCTGATCGCCACCGCATCCTCACACGAACAGTTTTCGGCACCGTTCTCCTGCTCCAATCTCTTTTCGACAGCGCCGATCACCTGGACCATTCATTGGCAGGATGGTGGTACCCCAAGCACCAGCTCCTTCACGTTCACCGCAACCGTTATTCCGCAAGGCGGAAATCTCGTCGTGACGGCACCCGGCAGCATCACGGCCGGGCGCTACAGCGGCCGCACCGCGGAAGCGGAATTTATCCTGCTCAATCTCGGCGCAACGCTGAACAACCTGTGCAGCTCGCCGGCCGGCGTCGCCAATGCCAGCGGCCCCGCCACGCTCACCATCCTCTGATGCCACATGAATTCAGTCCGGTGCGGCAGGACGCACCGGACTGAACCACACGAGGAAGGCTACGCCTCGCCCTGCTTATCGCTACGCTATGGACTCACATATCGCGTCCACCGGTAGCTATCGCCGTGAGCCATCCCGTCATCATCCGCCCCGTCGCCCACAAGGATTTCGCCGCCTGGAAACCACTCTGGGATGGCTACAACGCCTTCTACGGCAGAATCGGTGAAACGGCCCTGCCAGACGAGATCACCCAGACGACCTGGGCTCGCTTCTTCGACGATAACGAACCGGTATATGCCCTGGTCGCCGAAAGCGATGACCAATTGCTCGGCCTCGCGCACTATCTCTTTCATCGCAGCACCACGCAGATCGACATGAGCTGCTACATGCAGGACCTGTTCACTACGGAAGCGGCCCGCGGCAAGGGCGTGGGGCGCGCACTCATCCACGAGGTCTACGCGTGCGCCCAGCGCGAGGGTTCGCCGCGCGTCTATTGGCAGACCCATGAAACCAATGCCACCGCAATGAAGCTGTACGACCAGGTGGCCGAGAAATCCGGCTTTATCGTCTATCGCAAGCTGTTTTAGGGACCCTCTGATCTATTCCACGCAGGCGTCACCGTTGTTGTTTGCACGCAGATGGCCGTTGCGTTGGCGAAGGCAGACTGGATGTCTGTCGAGCCAGCGCGGCGGCGAGCTACGCGCAAACAACAACGGCCCAACTTTTTTAGATGAATGGGTGATCTCCCGAAGGCGCGCTGCGGTCACCGCGCGGCTCGACCTGACGGCCAGTCAGGCGCTTCACCACGCGGTGGCCGCAGCGCGCCTTCGGGAGATCATGCCGCCTACGTGGAATAGATCAGAGGGTCCCTCGGGCCGGGCGCAACGATGCCGTCACAAAAACGTCCTAGCCGCGGACCGCGGCAGACGGCAGACTAGAGCCCTCTGCACCCAGGGATACGACTGCCGATAGCGCGGGATTCGCGCCAGCCGGCTACGTAACGGCAGAGAAGGACACGAGTAGAGCCCAGCCCGGCAGGACCGCGCGGCCGTGCCCCGGCCGCATGGGTGAACAACACGATGGATGTGAAGGAAACGACGTATGGGCAAGTCTGCTGCTTTGGTTTTATCCGTTTGGGCCACCCTTTCCATCGGCCTGCCCGCGCAGGCAGCCGGCAAGATGCAGCAGGGGCCGATGACGCTGGAGCGCGCGTTGACCTCCATGCAGGCCAAATCGATATTGCCCGGTTATTGCGTGGCGGTAGTGGATGGCGGCGGCGTGCGTTATGCCAAGGGCTTTGGCTATGCGGACATCACGCAGAGGCGCCCTTACACCGCGGATACTCCGCAGCCGGTCGGTTCGATCAGCAAGACCCTGATCGGGGTGTCGGCCATGCAGCTGGTGGAAAGCGGTGCACTCACGCTGGATGCCGACGTCAACACGGCGCTGCCGTTCGCAGTCAGGAATCCAGGCTTCGCGGCAACACCAATCACGCTAAGACAGCTGGCGACACATACCTCCAGCATCACCGACCGCGAACCGTTCTATAACCAGAGCTACGTCAAAGGCGCGCAGACGGCCTTCGACATCAAAACCTTCCTGCAGTCGTATCTGGATCCCAAAGGCGCCAGCTACCAACCGGCCAACTTCATCAAGGCCCGCCCCGGCTCCACCTACAAATACAGCAACCTCGGCGCGACGCTGGCCGCCCTCATGATCGAAACCAAGGCACGCACGACCTACCGCGCCTACACGCAGGAACATATCTTCGATCCGTTGCGCATGCAGTCGACCGGATGGGCGCCCGGCGAGATCAAGCAGCCGGGGGCGACGCTCTACGACAAGCAGCGCAATCCTATGGCTCCTTACACGTCTCCCAGCTACCCCGATGGCGGACTCATTACGACCTGCAATGATCTGGGCCGCTTTCTTTCCGCGATGATTCGCGGCTACCAGGGACAACCCGGGCTGCTGAAACCGGCGTCGTTCCACCAGATGTTCACGCCGCAATGGCCAAAGCAACAGCAGCCCAAGGGCGTGCGTCCCGGCGGCGGCCTCGACGATGCGTTCTTCTGGCAGCGCTCGGTGCATGGCGAGCTCGGTCACTCGGGCGGTGACCAGGGCATCACCGCGGAAATGCGGTTCAATTCCATCACCAGTACGGGCCGCATCCTGATCACCAATATCAGCGACATCGACCGCAAAGACGTGGCCCGCGAACTCGACAGCATCTGGCTAACCCTGGGCAAGTACGAGCAGAGCCCCGAACCCTGAGTACCCTGCCAGACGGCCCATACACAGCCGTCATGGGGCCCGGCTAGCATCCGGCCTCCGGAGCGCGCGGGGCGCCCCCCCCAAAGGAGAGCGGTATGTCGTCCAAGGTCTGGTTCATTACTGGCGCATCGAGCGGTTTCGGTGATGCCTTCGCGCGCTATGCGCTGTCGCAAGGTCACTGTGTGGTTGCGACCGCGCGCGATACAGTCCGGCTGCAATCGCTGGTCGAACTGGCGCCTGATCGCGTGCTAGCGCATCGCCTGGATGTGGCCCGTCATGGCGAAGCTGATGCCGCACTCAAGGCTGCAGTGGACCGTTTCGGCCACATCGACGTGCTGATCAACAATGCCGGCTACGGCGTAGTCGGCGCGGTGGAAGAAACACCCGACGCAGAACTGCGCGCGCTGATGGACACCAATTTCTTCGGCGCGGCGGAAGTCATCCGCGCGGCCCTGCCGATCCTGCGCGCCCAACGCGCCGGCGCCATCGTCAATATCTCCAGCATGGGTGGCCAGATGTCCTTCGCCGGCTTCAGCGCCTACTCCGCCAGCAAGTTCGCACTGGAGGGCCTGTCGGAAGCACTCGCCGCCGAAGTCGCGCCGTTCGGCATCAAGGTGCTGATCGTGGAACCGGGGCAGTTCCGCACCAATCTTGCCGGTGGCGCCATGCGTCACATGCCGGCCAACGAAGCCTATCGGGATACCGTCGGCGCCACCCGCGAATTCGCCCACACCATGCACCACACCCAGCAAGGCGATCCGCTGAAGGCAGCGGCCGCCATCGCCAAAGCGATCGAAGCGGAGAACACGCCGCTGCGCCTTCAGCTCGGCCAGGACTCGGTAGATGCGATCCGCGCGCACTCGGAAAACCTGCTGGCGGATCTCGCCGCGTGGGAATCCGTAGCGGCTGCAACTGCGTTCTGATGCCGCTCGGGCGCGATGCCCCGCACCGGAATACCGGCAAAGCGGGAGGCCAAACGGCCTCCCGCTGTTCCGCTTACTGCGCCTTCACACTGACGTCGTCGATCACGAACGAGGTCTGGTTGGAACTGTCTTCCACACCGTAGAAATTGATCTGGATGGTCTGGCCGATATAGGCCGACAGATCGACAGTATGTTCCTGGTAGCCGGTAGCGGCGTCCACGTTGGACCAGGTGGCCAGCGTCACGTACTTGCCTGCCGAGGTGATCACCTGCGCGCTGAGCTTGTCATAGGCCGTGGTACCGGTCTCGGCGGTGTCGATGTGCATGAAGAAATCGAGCGTCGCCTTGGTGGCGGTCGCCGGGATGGTGATCGACTGGCGCACATAGTCCGTATGTGCGCTGCCGTAGCCATCCAGCCAGGCTTTATAGCTACCCGTATGAGCCGCCTCGCCGCTCTTGTTGTTGATCACGCCGCTGGTCTGCGTCCACGGCGTGGTGCCGCTTTCGAAGCCATTGTTCGTCACCAACTCGGTGGCGCCGCCGCCGCTGCTGTTGGACACGCTGAAGCTCACCGTACTGCTGGTGCCCACGTTGCCGGCTGCGTCATAAGCCTTGGCGACCAGTGAGTGCGAGCCATTGCTCAACGTGGTGGAGTCGAGCGAGGCCTGGTACGGCGAAGCGGTGCTTGTCGACTTGAGTACGCTGTCGACATAGAACTCCACCTTGGTCACGCCCACGTTGTCGGACGCATTGGCCGACAGCGTGATGGTGCCCGAACTGCCACTTTCGGAAGCGCTCACCGTTGGCGGCGTGGTATCGCCACCCGTGCTGTTGGACACGCTGAAACTCACCGTGCTGCTGGTGCCCACGTTGCCGGCTGCGTCATAAGCCTTGGCGACCAACGAGTGCGAGCCGTTGCTCAGCGTGGTGGAGTCGAGTGAGGCTTGGTACGGCGAGGTGGTGCTGGTCGACTTGAGTACGTTGTCGACATAGAACTCCACCTTGGTCACGCCCACGTTGTCGGTCGCGTTCGCCGATAGCGTGATGGTGCCCGAACTGCCGCTTTCCGAAGCGCTCACCGTCGGCGGTGTGGTATCGCCACCGCCCGCACCCTGGGTCACCCATACCGGCGCGGACCACAACTGCTTGCCGTCTTCCTGGGTGATCTTGGCGTAGTAGAAGTGATCGCCGTTGCTCGGCGTGATGGTGGTGGTCGCCGTGCTGGAGGTGGTCGCCACCGTACCGTTGCTGCCCGGCACGCCTTCGAACACCTGCACACGCTGGGCGGTATGGCCGGCGCTGCTGGCGTAGTTGACAGTGAGCGTCAGCGTGCCGCTGTTGCTGAAGCGCTCGCCCATCACATGGCCATTCGCGGTGAGCACGATCTGGCCGGTCTTGTCCTCGGTGGCGAACGCGCGACGGGCGCGCACGGCGTCGAGGAAGGCGTTGAGGCTGAGCGTGGTGCCGTTGGGAATCAGCACACCGGTACGGTTGGTGTAGCTGGCGCCCCAGTTGGCGCAGTGGTTGTCCTGGTCGGAGCTGGGCGCCACGTGATAGCCGCGCTCGAGCAGGATGTTGAAGGCCGTCTCGTAGCTGGTGTGGCTGGTTTCGGTCTCGGTGGTGTTGTGCGAGAACGCCGAGCTGTTGAGCACTTCCGCCAGTGCCATCACCTGATCACCGTCGGCGGAATAACCAAGATCCGTGCCGCCTACGTTGAACTGGCCGCTGCTGGCCGGATGGTTGAACTGGCCGACCCAGCCGTTGTTCTTCATCAGCGTATACAGCGAACCGTAATCGCTCTTTGCGGTAAACACGTCGCCGATCAGCTGATTGGAGCTGTTGTATTCCCACTCCAGCAGGCTCGGTGTGTTGAAGATATTGAGGTGACCGCCGTTGCTGATCACGCCCCACTCCAGGCCATAGATCGCCAGGAAGTTCGAGTGCGCGGCGTTGAACGTGCTGGCGGCCTGCAGGCCGGACTGGAACAGGTTGTGCGCGGTGGTCGGACTGGCCGAGGTGTTGGTGCCGGTCGAGCCGTCGTACATGTGGTTGTGCTCAGACGTCATCAGGATGTCCAGGCCGTCGTTCAAGGCGTACTGGTAAGCATCCGCCGGACCATAGGCCGAGCTCTGCGGGTTCTGCGCACCCACGCAAGTGGAGAGGTCGCCGCCGCCATCACTGTGGTTGGTCTGGCTGTGCAGGTTGCCGTAGTAGATGGTGTACGGCAGACCGCCCGCGCCCACCGATTGCGCCTGGATCATCGGACCCGCACTGGCACTGCCGGCGTGGCGCAGCGCAGTGAAGTGCGGCATCTGCGGTGCGGCGACCGAACCGATCAGGATGTCGTAGCGCTGCTCTTCGATCAGTTGCGGCGCCTTGCTGCGAGCCGCGGCCAGCGCGTTCTGCGGCAAGCCGGTGCCAATGGCGCCGACCGCATTCGTGTCCAGCGCAACCGCACGCATGTGCACCGTGTAGTAGCCCGGCGCCAACGCGTGGCCCGAAGCATCGCGTCCGTCCCAGGCCACCTGCGCCTGCGTGCCGCCCGCGCGGATCGCACCCTGGCCCTGCCAGCTGCGTACCACGGCGCCGTTAGGGCTGAGCAGCTCGACTTCCCAGGCTACCGGCGTGCCCTGCGCCGCACCGGGATACGAGAAGTGCAAAGTGATATTGCGTGCCCCGGTGGCGTTGAACGGCACATGCAGCGCCGCTTCGAACTCCTCGTGATCCGGCAGTGAGCCGGCCATCACCGGTGTGAGCACCATCATGCCGGCGGCCAGCAGACCGCCCACCATCATTCGCTTCAATTCCATATGTACCCTTCCCCAGTCGTATGAAGAATTCCCCCGGGCTTATCTTCCTTGCCCAGCTGACAAGGGTATGACCGGGGGCCTCTCTACCCGTGACAGGGCGCACATAACGGGGACAGAGGTGTCGAAAGTTATTGCGACAGTCTCGCGAAAGTTTCGCTGGTTTGGACGTCTGGAAGTCCATTTGATGCAGATCGCTATAACTTGCGCGCATCAAGCCGCCCATGTCTTTGGACACATGGCACTGGCCGTCGCCCGCGCACTAGGCTCCGCCGGATGAAAACGAGGCCGTGGCTTGGCGCAACCTTTGCGCTGCTTGTTACCGCCGGCGCACAGGCGGCTCCTTCCACCGACCCGCTACACGGCTGGACTGGCGGCGACAGCGCCAGTCTCGATGCGTGGGTGCACGCCCGGATGGACGGCATCAAGGCGCAGATCGCGAAGCTGCATGCCGTGCAGGGCCAGCGCACGATCGACAACACGCTGGTGCCTTATGACGAGGCACTCAATCAGCTCGCCCTCGCCTTTGGGCAGGCGCATATGCTCAACGCCCTGAGCGCCGACAAGGCCCTGCGCGACAAGGGGGAGGAACTGCAGCAAACCCTCTCGTCGGTCGATACCGACATCACGCTCGACGTCGCCATCTACCAGGCATTGCGCGCGCTATCGGAATCGAGTGAGGGCAAAGCCGCCGATCCCGCGACGCGGCACTATCTGGATCACAGCCTGCTCGAGTTCCGGCTGGCCGGCGTCGATCGCGATGCCGCCACCCGCGAACACATCAGGCAACTGCGCGACCGGATCGCCGCATTGGAGTTGAGCTTCAGCCGCCATGTGCAGGAGGACAAACGCACGCTGAGTGTGACTCCAGACCAGTTGGCGGGCATGCCCAGCGACTTCATCGCTCAACACAAGCCGGATGCCAGCGGCCACGTCATCCTCACCACTGACCAGCCCGATGTGGTGCCCGTAGCGAAGTTCGCCAGTCATGCGCAGCTGCGCAACGATTTGACTACCGCCTATCTCAATCGCGGCTGGCCAGCCAACGACAAGGTGCTGCGCGAGCTGCTGCAATCACGCGAAGCGCTGGCTCATCTGCTGAAGTTCGATACGTATGCCGACCTGGCGATGGCGGATCAGATGATCGGCAGCAAGGCCGGAGCCATGCAGTTTCTCGACCGGCTGCAGGCGGCAGCCGGTCCCGCCGCTGACCGCGAAGCCAAGCTTCTACGCGACTTCGTGCATGGCAAAAAACCGGACGCCCACATCACCCGCGCCGATTTCAGCTACTGGCAGGAGCAGTATCGCAAAGCCGTGTACGACTTCGACGCGCAGACGATGCGACCGTACTTCCCATTCCAGGCCGTACAGGCGGGCGTGCTCGACACCGCCTCGCGCATCTTCCATGTCAGCTTCCATCCGGTGAGCAATGCCATCGTGTGGCACCCAAGCGTGACTGCCTTCGATGTGCTCGATGGCCAGAAAAAGATCGGCCGCATTTATCTCGACATGCACCCGCGTGACGGCAAGTATCAGGGAGCCTCCGCCTGGGCCCTCGTACCGGGCATCGGCGGCCGGCAGCCGCCGGAAGGAGTCGTGGTTGGAAATGTTGCCGGCGGCAACGCGGACGACCCCGGGCTGATGGACTATGGCGACGTAGTCGCGTTCTTCCACGACGTCGGCCTGCAGATGCAGAATATCCTCGGCAGCCAGACGCGCTGGTCCGCGCAGTCCGCCTTCTATGTCGAGCGTGATTTCATCCAGGCACCGTCGCAGATGCTGGAGGAATTCTTGCGCGTACCCTCCGTGCTGCAAGGCTTCGCCAGGCACTACAAGACCGGTGAAGTGCTGCCACTGGCCAGCATCCAGGCCATGAATCGCTCGACGGCCTACGGGCGCGGATCATGGCTGCAACAACAAATGGTCTACGCCACCTATTCGTTGCAGATGCACGATCTGCCGGCGAACAAGATCGATTTCGGCAAGGTCTGGATGGACGACGAGAAGCGCTTCGCCTCGTATGAGAGCCTGCCCGCAGCGCATCCCTATGCCAGCTTTACCTATCTAACCGGCTATACCTCCAACTACTACACCTATCTGCTGGACAAGGTCATCGCCGTGGACTTCTTCCGGCAGTTCGACACCAGCCATCCCTTCGACAGCTGGGTCGCCGCGCGTTACCGGCAAACCGTGATCGAGCCCGGCGCGACGCGACCCGCGGCTGAGCTGGTGAAAAACTTCCTTGGCCGCCCGCAGGACATGAAAGTGCTGGCGGCCTGGATCAACGAGGAGTTCACCGACTTGCCCTCGACGGCGCAGCAGGCGAAGGTGCCCGGCCCGTAGGCCGGACACCTTGCTTACTCACTCTGCCTTTGACGTCAACGCCGTCGCATCATCCCGATGCCACCAGCCGCCACCCAGCGCCTGAAACAACGCCACCGTATCGGCATAACGCGCCGCCCTGGCCTGCACTAGCGCCAGGCTGGCCTGCTGCCAGGTCAGCTCGGCGGTGTGCATGGCGCTTTCGCTGATATCGCCCAGCGCCAGCTGGCGCCTGGCGATGTCCAGGCTGCGTGCAGCCGCGCGCTCGGCCCGTTCGTTTGCTACCAGTGCGTCCGCATCGGCCTGGATCGCATGCAGCGTGTCGGCCACGTTCTGCACCGCACCGAGCACCGCGCCGCGGTACTGCGCCGCCGCCTGCCGGTAACTGGCTTCAGCGGCACGTTGCTTGTGCTTCAGCGCGCCGCCGTCGAACAGCGGCTGGGTGATGCTGCCGCCAAGATTCCAGAAACCGGCACCGCCAGAGAACAGCTGGCTGGCCTTCTCCGAAGCACGGCCGAAGCTCGCATTGATCTGCACATTCGGCAGGCGGTTGGCGATGGCGACGCCGACATCCGCGCTGGCCGCGTGCAGTTGCTCTTCTGCCGCGCGCACATCGGGGCGCTGCTCGACCAATTGCGCCGGCAGACTCATCGGCAGCTCGGCGGGGAGTTGCAGACTGTCCAGGGTGAAGCTCGCATCGATCGCCTGGTCCGGCGTGCGTCCGCTAAGCGCCGCCATCAGATCGCGCTGCTGGGCCAGCTGCTTTTGCAGCGGCGGCAAGGTGGCGCGGCTTTGCTCGAGCGTGGCCACCTGCGCGGCCACCGTCGTCTCTGCCACATCGCCGAGCGCGTACTGTCGCTTCAGCGTGTCGAGCACTTGCGTCTGCAGATCGATGATCCGTTGCGAGGTGTCGATCTGCGCACGCAGCGAGGCCTCTCCGATCGCCGCGTTGACCAAGTTGCTGGTCAGGGTCAGATAGGTAGCTTCCAGCTGGAAGCGCTGCGCGTTGGCGTCGGCCACCAGTGATTCCACCTGGCGGCGATTGCCACCCCACAGGTCGGGTGCGTAGGACACGCTCACCTGCGCCGTGGTCAGGCTATACAGGCTCGCGCCCGACGCGGCCGGACTGGCCAGATCCTTCGCGATGTCCTGCCGTGTCGGATTGACGCCCGCACTCACCGACGGGAAGTACGCGGCGCGCTGTGCATAGACGTTCTCCCACGCCACTTGCAGCGCGGCATGCGCCGCGTCGACATCCGCGTTGTGCTTGAGCGCGTCGGCGATCAAGGCATTGAGCGGTTCGGAATGGAACAGCGTCCACCACTGGCCTGGGATGTCCATCGACTTCACCAGCCGCTGCGCCTCACCGCCCGGCGCGGAAGTGGAAGCTGTTGTCTCCGCCTGCGGCGTGGCTGCGTAGGTCTGCGCCTTGGGCGCCTCCGGCCGGCGGTAATCGGGACCGACGGCGCAGCCGCCGAGCGCGATGGCGATGCCCAGCGCCAGCAGGGCGCGACCGCCCTGCCATCCGTTCGACGTCATGGATGCGATACGCATGGTCAGATCTCCTTGGCCGGATGCGAGTGACGGCGCAGGCGGCGCTCGACGAAGCGCTCCAGCACGTCATAGAACGCGGGAAGAATGAACAGCGTGAGCAAGGTGGCGATCACCAGGCCGCCCACCACTACCGTGGCGAGACCGCGCTGCACATCGGTACCAATACCGGTGGCGAGCGCGGCGGGCAGCATGCCAACGCTTGCTACGGTGGCGGTCATCAGCACCGGGCGGAAACGCTCGGTGGCGCCGAGCAGCACGGCGTCGCGCACGCCATGGCCTTCGCGCCGCATGCGATTGAAGTTGGCTACCATGATGATGCCGTTCTGCACCGCCACGCCGAACAGCGCGATAAAGCCCACCGCCGTGGCGATGTTCAAGGTCTCGCCCTTCACGTGCAGCGAGATCAGGCCGCCCAGCGTCGCCAACGGCACTACCGCCAGCACCAGCAAGGCCTGACGCAGATTGCCAAACTCGGCGAACAGCAACACCGCCATTACCGCCAGCACCAGCCCCATCACCAGTACAAGGCGCGACTGCGCGCGCTGCTGGTTCTCGAATTGGCCGGCCCACTCCAGGCGGTACTGCTGCGCGTCGAAATGCACCGTGCTGGCAATCTTGTCCTGCGCGTCGGCCAGGTATTCGGAAAGCGCGCGATCGCGGTTGTCGATGCGCACGGTGATCTGGCGATGCCCGCTCTCATGCGCAATGGTGCTTTCGCCGGACTGCAGGGTGATCCGCGTCAGCATAGCCAGCGGCACCCGTGCGCCAGACGGCGCGGTGAGCACCAGCTTGCCGAGCGCTTCGGGATTGGCGGCGACTTGATGCGGCACCCGCGCCGTGACGTTGTACACACGATCTTCCACATAAGCCTGGGTGATCGGCGAGCCGCCCACACCGGTCTGCATCAGCGTGTTGATATCCGCCACGTTGATGCCATAGCGCGCGGCGGCATCGCGATCCACCTTCACCGTCAGCTGCGGGATCGGCGGCTCCTGGAAGATCGACGCGTCGGCGGTGCCGCGCACGCTCTTCAGCACATCGACAATCTCGCCGCCGATGCGGCGCAGTTCCTTGAAGTCATCGCCGTAGATGCGCAGCACCAGGGGGCTGTGCGCGCCGCCGACCATGTCGTTCTCGCCGTCGATGATCGGCTGGCTGATGCCTACGCTGATGCCGGGAATCTGTTGCAGACGCGCGTTGAGGCGGCGCACGAACTCGGCCTTGCTCTCGCCCGACGGCCATTCGTCGTAAGGCTTGAGGCCCACGCCGGATTCGATGTGCGACGGCGTCCATGGATCGCTGCCCGTGTCATTGCGGCCAAGCTGGGTGACGACATAACTCACCTCAGAAAACTCGCCCACCACGCGGCGATACTCGCTGGCCATCTCGCTCGCCTTCTCCAGCGACAGGCCGCTGGGCAGCTGCACCTGCACCCACAGCGAGCCTTCGTCGAGTTCGGGCAGGAATTCGCGCCCGATGCTCATGCCCAGCGTGATCACCGCGACCAGGGCAATGCCGGCGATGCCATAGGTGATGCGCGGACGCCCGAGCAGGCGTTCCAGCATGCGCCGGTAAGCGGCCTGCAAACGCTCCAGCGGCTTGTTGTGGAACATCTTGCGCGGCTTGCGCAGCGCCAGCCAGGCCAGTGCCGGCACCAGGGTGATCGCGCATAGCAGTGCGCCAAGCAAGGCATAGCCCACGGTATGCGCCATCGGCGAGAACAGCTTGCCTTCGGCATGCTCGAACGCGAGCAGTGGTGCATACGCCGTGATGATGATCAGCGTGGCGAAGAAAATCGGCCGCGCCACCTGCTTGGTCGCGCCGAGTACGTCAGCCTCGTGCAGGTAGGCATTCGGGCGCGCCTCGCGCTTGCGCAGGATCGCCTCGGTGACCACGATCGCACCATCCACGATCACGCCGAAGTCGATCGCGCCCAGCGAAAACAGGTTTGCCGGCATCTTGGTGAAATGCATCACGATGAACACAGTGATCAGCGCGAACGGAATGGTCACCGCCGCCACCAGCGCGCTGCGCGGGCTGCCCAGGAACAGGATCAGCACGATGCAGACCAGGCCCACGCCTTCGATCACGGTGTGCGAGACCTTGCTCACCGTGGCCTGCACCAGATCGTCGCGATCGATGAAGGGCACGATGCGCACGCCCTGCGCGTCCAGCCGCTTGTTCAACTCATCCACTTTGGCGTGGATGCCCTTGAGCACCAGTGAGGGGTTCTCGTACTTGAGCAGGTTGACGATGCCTTCGATGGTATCCGGGTTGTTGTCTTTGCCCAGGATGCCTTCGCGGATCTGGTGGCCGTACTGCAGCTTGCCAAGGTCACTCACGCGGATCGGGTTGCCGTTGTGCTGCGTCACCACGATGTCGCCCATGTCCTTGAGCGTGCGCATCAGACCTTCGCCGCGGATCACGTACGACTGCTCGCCGCGTGTCACGCGGCCGCCACCAGCATTGGTGTTGTTGGCGCTGATCGCAGTGATCACGTCGTTCATGCCGACGCCGAACTGCAACAACTTCTGCGGATCCACCTCGAGCTGGAACTCTTTGGTGAAACCGCCGAAGTTGTCGACATTCGCCACGCCGGACACCTGCTGCAGCGCTGGGATCACTTTCCAGCGCTGGATTTCCGACAGCTCCATCAGGTTCCTGGTATCGGACTCGAGCGTGTAGCGATAGATCTCGCCGGCCGGGCCAGAAACCGGATCCAG
Organism: Dyella sp. OK004; assembly: GCF_900114495.1. Classification (GTDB taxonomy): domain Bacteria; phylum Pseudomonadota; class Gammaproteobacteria; order Xanthomonadales; family Rhodanobacteraceae; genus Dyella_D. Next base: position 847,436 of record NZ_FOZI01000001.1, read on the forward strand.
TGTAGGTGTCACACCGGCCGGCAGGGTGACACCAGCGATGCGTTCCATCACGCGCTGGCGCGACCAGTAGTCCTCCGCGCCGTCGCGGAATACCAGGGTGATCAGCGACAGGCCGAAGGTGCTGCTCGAACGTGTCGAGACCACGCCGGGCGTGCCGGCCAGCGCGCGCTCCAGTGGAATGGTGATCTGCTGTTCGATCTCTTCCGCGGCGAGGCCCGGCACCTGGGTGGTGACCTGGGCGGTGACGTCGCTGAGTTCGGGATAGGCCTCCACCGCAAGCTGGGTCCAGGCGTAATGACCGTAGATCATCACCAGGATCGCCACGCCGAACACCAGCGTGCGCTTGTGCAGGCACCATGCGATGAGCTTATCAATCATTGATCAGCACTCCGCCCGCCGCGACCACGCGATCGCCCGGCTGCAGGCCCTTGGTGATGCGTGTCTCGCCGCCCTCGTCCTGACCCAGCTCGACAGTACGACGCTGGAACGCCCACGGCGATATTTCGACGAAGACGGTGACGCTGTCGTTGTTCATCAGCAGCGCGGATTGCGGCACCAGCAGCACCTTCGGCTGCGGCACCTGGAAGGTGGCCGTGGCGAACATGTTGGTCTTCAGCGCGCCGTCGACATTCGGCATGACGATGCGTGCCTTGACGCGGCGCGAATCGGCGTCGAGCACGTCGCTGACCGATTGCACCGTGCCGTGGAAGCTGCGACCCGGCCAGGCCGGCAGCACGACGTCGGCCTGCTGCCCCGGCGCGATCTGCCGGGCTTCGTTCTCGGCAACGTTGGCGGTGACCCAGATGTGGTCGAGGTTGGTGATGGTCATCAGCGGCGCGTTTGGATCGTTGGCGAATGCGCCGGCCGCCGCGGACAGCGCGGTGATGCTGCCGTCGGTTGGCGCGACCACGACCATGCAATGCGCCGTACCCTTGCCCAGGGCCAGCGCACCCAGCGAGGTCAGGCGCGTGTCGGCACGGTCGTATTCGGCCTGTGCTTGCACGAACGCGCTGCGTGCGGTTTCCAGATCCTTCTGCGCCGCGCCGCCGGCCTGCTTCACGCCTTCCGCGCGATCCAGCGTCTTCTTTGCCAATGCGAGCGCGTCGCTCGCCTTCTGCCGGTCGGACATCGCCTGCGCGTAGTCACCCGAAGCGATCACCGCGAGCACCTGGCCGCGCGTCACGCGGTCGCCCAGCCCTACTTTCAACTCCGCGATGCGTCCGGTCACGGGCGGCAGGATGTTTACGGTGTGGGCTGGATCGGCCTCGACCATGGCGGGTGCTGACAGCGGATGCGCGAGGTCGCGCTGCTCCACCGGCTGTATTTTCAGGCGCGCGCGCAGCGGCGATTTCTCCGGCACGCGCAGCACACCGTGATCGTCGACTACCGCGGGAGCGGCTTCTTGATGCTTGTCACCGTGCCCGCACGCACTCAACAAGACAGACAGTGCGAGGGCAAAAATCGGGCGGGCCGGATGATTCTTTGAGCGGAACAGCATGGGGTTTCCCCTATAGGCATATGGCACGCGCAAGCCTGCCGTGGCCGTATGACCACAAGGCATGCGTGCAGAAGGGAAAGCTGGCAGCCCGATTCAGGCTGCGGGCGCTACCCGTCCGCGGTCGGACCGTCACCGGCCGCCGCGTCCGGGCTGCATTCATGAGCGATGGCTCATGAGAGCTGCGCGGAGGCGACGTTCAGTGCGATCGGTGATTCAGGCTTGAATGGCTACTTGTAGAGTCTGAGTCCAAGGTCGGATCTCTCCTTGTTCGTCGGGGCCGCTCAGACGGCTGCGCGCGGTGTGACGGATTCACGCACCAGCCGGTCTTGCAGCAGGCCTGCACGTTCCAGCGGCAGATAAGCCAGCGCCGCCAGATGCGAGTGAATGCGTTTGAGATCGCGCAGGATGCGCAGGTAGACATCGCCACCGCCGCCGCCATCGCGGCGCTCGCGCAGCGCGCGGATGTGCCGCTCGGAAGCTTCGTTCTCCAGCCGCCACAGCGCCTCTTTGCGTGCCACCAGCTGCTGCGCCGCGCGCAGGTCGCCGCGCAGGAACACGGTGAGCCCAAGGCGCAGGCTTTCCATCACCAGGTTGTACATCGCCGCCAGGTCCTGGATATCGTCGGCGGAGAAATCCTGTCCGCGCTCCGCCTTCTTGGCGGCGAACTCCATCAGGTTGTTGGCAGTGATGTCGCCGATGTGTTCGATGTTGATCACGAAGGCCAGGATTTCCTGGCTGCGTTCGCCGTCCTCTTCGTTCAAGGCTTCACTGCCCAGGTCCGCGAGGTATTCGCGAATGGCCATGCCGAGGCGGTCGAGCCACGGGTCCATGCGGCTGATCGAGGCCGCGCGGGCGCGGTCGTCCTTGCCGAATACCTCCACCAAGCCCTTCAGCATGCCCTCGACCATGTCAGCCATGCGCATCGATTCGCGCGCGGCGTTGGCCAGCGCCACGTTGGCGGATTCCAGTGCGCCTTCGTCGAGGTACTGCGGCACACCCGGATCATCCGGACGCGGCGGATCGGGCAGCAGACGCACCAGCAACTGCGCCATGCGCTCGACCGGCAGGATGAACAACACCGCCAGAGCGAGATTGAAGGCGGTGTGGAAGTTCACGGCCATGCGCGCTGGCGACGCGCCGAGCGGTGCCAGCCACTGCGTCAACGGATGCAACAGCGGCAGACAGACGATGCAGCCAAACGCGCGCACCAGTAGGTTACCCAGCGGCAGGCGCCGCGCCATCGGCGTGTGCGCTTCCAGCAGTGCCGGAAGCGTGCCGCCGAGATTGGCGCCAAGCACCAGCGCTAGCGCACCGGCCGCGTCCACTACACCCGCGTTGGCCAGCGAAGCGATCAGCAGCACCATGGCGACGCTGGAGTGGAACAGCCAAGTCAGCAGCGCCGCCACGAGTACGGCCAGCACCGGCTCGGAAGCCAGGCTTTGCACGATCGCACGCATGACTTGCGCGTTCTCCACCGGCGCCAGCGAAGTCACCAGCAGATGCAGGGAGAGCAGCATCAGGCCCAGCCCGATCGCCACGCGGCCCAGGTTTTCGTAGCGCGCGTCATCGCTGCGGCGATGAATCGCAAAGCCGAGCAGGATCAGCATCGGCGCCACCACTGAGATATCGAACGACATCACCTGCACGATCAGCGTGGTGCCGACGTTGGCGCCGAGCATCACCGCCAGCCCCGGCGCCAGGCCAAGGAAGCCGCTGGCGGCGAACGAGGTGGCCATCAGGCCGGCCGCGGTACTGCTCTGCAACAGCGCGGTGATGCAAATGCCAAAAGCGAACGCCGCGGGACGATGCCCGAGGTAGCGCCCCAGCCAGCGGCGCAGCATGCTGCCGTAGCCACGCAGCACGCCGCTGGTGACCATGTGCGTGCCCCACAGCAGCAGGGCGACGTAGCCGGCAATGTCGAGCAAGGCGAAAGTGCCTTTCATGTGCCGCTCCTTGAAAAGTAGATGCCTATGGCGCGACTTACTCCTCCCCCTGCATGCAGGGAGGGAGCCGATCGCTTCTGTAGCCGCGACTTGGCGCTAAGCCATGCCAAGTCGACAGGTAGGCGAGATTAAAGCCAACGCCCGTAGCGGCGGATGTAGATCAGCTTCACCAGCTGGGTCAGCACGCAATACGTCAGCACCGTGGCAGCCAGCCATACGTAGTACACGCCGGGCAGTGGCTCCATGCCGATCTTCGCGCCGAGCCCGCTATAGGGCACCAGCATGCCGATGATGATGATCGCGGTAGTCAGCGCCAGCACCGGCGCCGCCGCCACGCTCTGCAGGAACGGGATGCGCTTGGTGCGGATCATGTGCACGATCAGCGTCTGCGTAAGCAGGCTTTCCACAAACCAGCCGGACTGGAAGAACGACTGGTGACCCGTGCTGTTGGCGCCGAACAGGTACCACAGCAGCAGGAAGGTGGTGATGTCGAAGATGGAGCTCACCGGGCCGATCCACACCATGAAACGGCCAATGTCGCTGGCGTCCCATTTGCGCGGCTTGCGCAGATAGTCATCGTCCATGCGGTCGAACGGAATCGACAGCTGCGAGATGTCGTACAACAGGTTCAGCACCAGGATCTGCAGCGGCAGCATCGGCAGGAACGGCAGGAATGCGCTCGCCACCAGCACCGAGAACATGTTGCCGAAGTTGGAGCTGGCGGTCATCTTGATGTACTTGATGATGTTGCCGAAGGTGATGCGGCCTTCGATCACACCCTCCTCCAGCACCATCAGATTCTTTTCGAGCAGGATGATGTCCGCCGACTCCTTGGCGATGTCGGTGGCGGTATCCACCGAGATGCCGACGTCGGCTTCGCGCAGTGCGGGCGCATCGTTGATGCCGTCGCCGAGGAAGCCCACGGTGTGGCCCTGGCGCTGTAGCGACTTCACCACGCGCGCCTTCTGCAGCGGCGACATCTTGGCGAACACGGTGGTGCGCTTGACCAGCACGTCCAGCTCTTCGTCGCTCAGCGGCTCGATGTGCTTGCCTTGTGCGGAATGCTCCACGTCCAGGCCTACCTCGCGGCAGATCTTGCGCGTCACCGCTTCGTTGTCGCCGGTGATCACCTTCACTTCCACGCCGTGGTGGTGGAGTGCGGCAATCGCGGTGGCGGCCGAGTCCTTCGGCGGATCGAGGAAGGCCAGGCAGCCGATCGCGGTCAGCCCGCTTTCGTCGGCCACGCCGTAGGCACGGCCGGCCGGCGGCTGATGCTTGATCGCCACGACCAGCACGCGCAGACCGTCTTCATTGAGGCCGCGCGTCATCGCCTTGATGTCGGCGCGCTGCGCGTCGGTCATCGGCAGGATCTCGTCACCGGCCTTGGCGTAGTCGCAGATCGACAGCATTTCCTCGACTGCACCCTTGCACACCAGCAGATCGTTGCCGTCGCCGTTACCCAGCACCACCGACATACGGCGGCGCTGGAAGTCGAACGGGATCTCGTCGACGATGCGGTAGTGCGCGGCCGCCTGCTCCAGGTCGCGATGCTCCAGCACCGCCTTGTCCATCAGGTTCTTCAGGCCGGTCTGGAAGCGGCTGTTGAGGTAGCCGTACTCCAGTGCTTCATCCGACTCCTCGCCGTACAGATCGAGGTGGCGTTCCAGCACGATCTTGTCCAGCGTCAGTGTGCCGGTCTTGTCGGTGCACAACACGTCCATCGCGCCGAAGTTCTGGATCGCGTTGAGGCGCTTCACCACCACCTTGCGCTTGGACATCGCCAAGGCGCCCTTGGCGAGGTTGGCGGTGACGATCAGCGGCAACATCTCCGGCGTAAGGCCCACCGCCACGGAAAGTGCGAACAGGAACGCCTGCAGCCAGTCGTGCTTGTCGAGGCCGTTGATCAGGAAAACGATAGGCACCATCACCGCCATGAAGCGGATCAGCAGCCAACTGACGCTGTTCACGCCGCGGTCGAAGCTGGTCTGCACGCGCTGACCGACGATGGTGCGCGCCAGCGAGCCGAGATAGCTGCGCGAGCCGGTCGCCACCACCACAGCACTGGCAGTACCGCTGACCACGTTGGTGCCCATGTAGCAGACAGTGGGCAGGTCCAGCGGATTGTCCAGCGCGTTGTGCGCGCTTTCGTCACTGGTCTGCGCTGGCGTCGGTGCGGACTTCTCCACCGGCAGCGATTCGCCGGTGAGGATGGCCTGGCTGATGAACAGGTCCTTCGCGCTGAACAGACGCAGATCAGCCGGCACCATGTCGCCCGCGGCGAGGTGCACGATGTCGCCCGCGACCAGCTCGCCTACCGGCACCTCGATGCGCTCGCTATGGCCGTCCGAAGCACGGCGCGTCACCGTGGCGGTATTGCGCACCATCGCCTTGAGCTTCTCGGCGGCCTTCGAGGAACGGTACTCCTGGGTAAAGCTCAGCAGCACGCTGATGCTCACCATCACCGCGATGATGATCGGCCCGGTGAGGTCCTCGCCATCCGTGAACAACTGCACGGCGGCCAGCACCAACAACACGATGATGAAGGGGTTCTTGAATGCACGCAGCAGCTGGTACGACCAGTGCGGCGGCTTCTCGTGCGACACCTCGTTGATGCCGTCGCGGTCCAGCCGCTCAGCGATCTGCTCTTCATTGAGGCCGGCGGCACTCGTATCCAACGCGGCGAACAAGGCCTCGTTGTGGCGGAACGCTTCCATGGCAACGGAGACGCGAACCGGTGCGGCTGCGCCTTTGCCGGCCGTCTTGCTGGCGACGGTCTGGGTGGAATGCTTGATCATGACTCGCTTCCGTGGATTTCCTGGTACTGGGGCAGATCAGCGAGTCGGCGGGCCTCGCCCGCGTGCACTGACGCCTTGCTACGACCGCACTTGCGGTCCACACCAGGGCACTGGCGGGGGCCATCCCTTGCGGGGCGCAGCCTTGCTGATCGCTGATGTCGACATCAGTGACTAGATACCAGCTGCAGATGACCGCGTGCTTGCGACGCGGCATGGTCATGCCAATGCGCGACCGGGCGGCCACGGGCCGGGTCGGCGTTCCAGTGCATGTCGATCACGTTATTCGGCACCGGCTTCACCAGCGGCTCGGGCACGGTGATGGTCCAGGAACGACGGGAAGCATCACGGCGGCCCAATAGAGCACGACCCGCGGTGCGCAGACGGAAAAAATCGCGAAGGAGCTTCATAGCCCATCTCCTCGTAACGGCGCCGTTGGCAGCCGTCAGGAGTGGGCCGGTCTTCCCTAGTCTAGGAAAGCACCAGCCGACCGCAGGCGGTCGCCGCAGGCAATCAGCTTGTTATGCAATGCCGGCACCCGATGCTCGCGGATGTCGACGTTGCGACTAGGGTAAACGTCCATATGCCTTGGTTTGGTCGGACAGGGATGCCACGGGACGCAGCGCGCCGAGTGGCGCGCGCATTGTCTTGCTGCATTGCGGGAGTGTCAACCCAAAGCGACTGAATTGGGTGACGAAAGTTTTTGCGGGAAGTGTTGTTGGTGAACCCAACTTCTCAAGGCAACGCGATCCCAAGCACCCACCCCTCACCCCAACCCTCTCCCCAGAGGGGAGAGGGAGCAGTTGCTCCGAAAGGCGATGCGTAAGCGAGCCCGTGACGGGTCCCCTGTGGAGCGGTGAGGGTTGGACGATCAGGCCCCGAAGGGGGCGTCGGCAGGGATGCCGATGCCTTTTCGACAGGACATGGATGTCCTGTCGAAAAGCCCGGCCAACCCTCACGAACCCGCAGGCGAAGCCGGAGGGCGCGTAAGAGGGGTGCCCTTCTCTTTGGTTACTTTCTCTTGGGCAAACAAGAGAAAGTGACTCGGACCGCGGCAGCGGTTCGAAAGCCCGCGGCAGGCGAGCCCGGCCGCGACAACGCGACCATCGAAGCGACAACGCCACTGGATTCCGGCCTACGCCGGAATGACGAATGCCAACCCAAAGTTGGATACGACAACCGACCTCAAACCGCGCGCTGAAACGCCAACCCCTGCTGCACCAACGGCTCCACCACCCAGTGGTCCACCAACAGAAAAGCAAACAACGCCATCAAATACACGATGGAATAATTGAACACCTTCATCGCAAACAACTCATCCGGCGGATTGAGCAACCGGATCGCGTAATAAAGAAAGCCCGCGCCAAGCACCACCGCCCCACCGAGATAAACCATCCCGCTATAACCCGTGAGTGCCGGCAACAAGGTCACCAGCACCAGCAGGATCGTGTAGAACAACACATGCCAGCGCGTGTACACCACGCCATGCGTCACCGGCAACATCGGCACCTGCGCACGCGAGTAATCGTCGCGACGGAAAATCGCCAGCGCCCAGAAATGCGGCGGCGTCCACACGAAGATGATCAGGCATAGCTGCAACGCGAACGCGTGCATCTCTCCGGTCACCGAAGTCCAGCCGAGCACCGGCGGAATCGCACCAGCGAGGCCGCCGATCACAATGTTCTGCGGCGTCGCGCGCTTGAGGTAGGCGGTATAGACCACCGCATAGCCGATCAGCCCGCCGAAGGTAAGCAACGCGGTCAGCGGGTTCACCAGGAACACCAGCACCAGCATGGAAACGACGCCCAGCACCAACGCGAAAGTCATCACTTGATTCGGCGTGAGATGCCCAGTGGCTAGCGGCCGATGAGCAGTACGCGCCATCAGCTTGTCGATACGCTGATCGATCAGATGATTGAACGCCGCCGCCGAAGCCGACGCCAGCCAGATGCCCAGCGTGCCAAACACCAATGCACGCCACGGCGGGATGCCCGGCACGGCGAGGAACATGCCGATCACGGCGCAAAACACCAGCAGCGCCACCACGCGCGGCTTGGTCAATTCCAGGTATTCGTTGAAACGGCTCATACGGGTCGTCCCAGGTTCTGGAACATGGTGTCGCTCGGTTTGCGCTGCGTGCGCGCCAGGGTGGCCAGCAATACAAACAACAGCAGTGCCGCCACACCGTTGTGCAGCGTCGCCACCGGTAGCGGCAGGCCGAAATGCACGTTGCTCACGCCGAGCAGTACCTGGCACACCAGCACCACCGCAATGGAGAATCCGAAACCACGCAGCCCGCGACGCGACACCTTGTGCGCCAGCCAGGCGAGATAGCAGAACACCACCAGCGCGCCGATGCGGTGCGCGATCTGGATCGCGCTGCGCGCGGCCATATCGAGTACGCCGCCTTCGTAGTTCACACCGATGCCGCGCCACAGCACGAAGCCTTCCTTGAAATCGGTCGGCGGCATCCATTGGCCCAGGCATTTGGGGAAATCCGTGCCGCAGGCCAGCGCGGCGTAGTTGGCGGACGTCCATCCGCCCAAAGCGATCTGCGCGATCAACAGCACGATACCGATCGCTACCAGGCGACGCAGCGCAGCGTGACTATCGCTTTGTGCGCCGACGCCCGCAAAACGCATCGCTGCGTAAGCGAGCAATGCGAATGTAGTGATGCCGCCCAGCAGATGGCCCATCACCACGATGGGCTTCAGCAACAGGGTGACCGTCCACATGCCGAGCATGGCCTGGAAGATGATCACCGCCAGCGCGAGCACGCTGATGCGCCACGCGCCGGGGCGATCCAGCCCGATGGCAGCCAACAATGGCAAACCGATGGCGAAGGCTGACAGCACCGACGACCACATGTGCTCGCCATGCATATAGAAGCTGATGCCGCCAGCCGCGAAGATCGCGCCGAGAATCACCGCATAGCGCGCCCACGGGCGCCGCCAGCTTGCGATCAGCGCCAAGGCCAGCACCAGCACACCTAACGTGCCGGCGAGGAAGCGATGCACCTGTTCGCGCCAGGCCTTATGCGTTTCGAACGGGCGATCGGGAAAGGCCTGGTTGGCCTGGGCGATTTCATGCTGGTGTTCCGGCCAGCTGACCTTGCCGTAGCAGGTCGGCCAGTCCGGGCAGGACAGACCGGCGTTGGACAGGCGCACGAAGGCGCCGAACATCACCACGCCGAACGCGAACACAGCGGCGAGCAGCGCCAGGCCGCGCAGGATTTTCACGGAACGGGACGACATCAGCGGATCACCTTCTGCAGATCCTTGCGCAGACCGGTCGGATCGAAGCCGGCAGGATACAAGGCCAGCGCGGTGCCGTTGGATTCGACCAGCAGCGCGCTCACGCTGTCCGGCGTGGCCGGGCGCCAGTTGGCGAGTTTGCCGTCGCTGTCGTTGCCGATCTGCCAGAAGGTTTTCATGCCGTCACTGTCGGCATCGGCAGGCGGCGTGCCGATGAACAGCAGGCGCAGGCGCGGTGCGTTGCGATTGAGCGTGATACGGGCGGCGGCCATCTTGGTCAGCGTATCCATACACTGCTTGGCGCAACCCGGACCCGGCAGCGCGATCAGGGTGAGCTTCGGTTCGGCGGCACGCCAAGTCCAGGTTTGGCCGTCCGCCGTCTGCACCCGCAGATTTTCGTCCGCGAAGTTGCGCTGCGGCATGATCGGTTCGCCATAGGCTTTGCCGGTCGGCTGCCAGCCGCTGAAAGTCAGCAGCCCGGCGGCGATGATCGGCGCGGCAAACACCGCCATGATCAAAAGAAGTTTCATGCGGCTACTGCGTTGTGCCGCGCTGGCTGGCTGGGTCATGGCGAGTCCGAGGCTTTCGGTTTGCGCCTGCGATGCAGGATGAAAAACATCACCACCGCCACAACGGCGAAGGTGAACCATTGGAAGGCATAGGCCCGGTGTCGCGCCGGCGGCATCGAACTGAAGTCGGGCGTGTGCTCGCGCACGTAGATCGCGGCAGGATCGGCATCGAGCAACAGCACGTGCGGATAGAGCAGCGCACCGAGGTCTTTGGACAGTTGTGGCACGTCCAGATAAACCGTGGTCTTGGGCCAGCTCGACTGGCGCGCGAGCGCATCACCGCCCATCTCGAAACCCACACCCGGCGGCGGCTGATAGAGACCTTGCAGTTCGCGCTCACCCGTGGGGAGCGGCGGCAGTTGCGGCGCCTGATCCGTGCCATTGCCTGGCAGAAAGCCCAAGTCGACCAGCAGCAGGCGACTTTGGCCGGACATCCGGAACGGCACGTAGACCTCCACCCCACCGCGCTGATCGTGCTTGGGGTTGTCGAGCAGATAGATGCGATCGGCGAGGTATTCGCCATGCACTTGCACGTGCGGATAAGCGTCTGCCGTCGACGTATCCACCGCTGCGGCAAATTCGCGCACAGGGGCAGTCGCCGACGTGGCATAGCGACGCAGAAGCTGCTCTTTCTCGTTCGCGCGATCGAGCTGCCACACGCCCAAACGCAGGAACAGCAAGGTTCCGGCCAGCGTCAGCAGCACGGCCCACCAGGCAGGACGCCGCAGCAGGCTCATACAGAGCCACCACAGGCGAACGCTATACTGCGGATATCGTCGTCGCTTGGACCAATCACGTGGAAACCATCTACAAATATGCGCTGGTGATCCTGCTGCTGGTGGTGCTGTTCAATCTCGGTCAAGCGCTGTATTTCATGATGACCGACAAGGACGGCAGCAAGCGCACGGTATGGGCGTTGACCCGCCGTATCGGACTCTCGCTGCTGCTCATCCTGATGGTCGTGTTCGGCATCTGGATGGGCTGGCTGCACCCGCACGGCGTGGGTCAGTAATTGTAGCGGGCCGTCAGGCCCAGCGCCTCGCACGCGATGTCGCGGCCAAGGCGCCCTTGTAGGGGCGCACCCTGTGCGCGGAAAAACCTACGAAGCGATGGCCTGAGGTTCGCGCACAGGGTGCGCTCCTACAGGAACAAAAAAGCCCGCCGGAAGGCGGGCTTTTTGCTGTGGCGCCCAGGCGCCTCAGAGGATGTAGACGAACATGAACAGGCCCAGCCATACCACGTCCACAAAGTGCCAGTACCAGGCCACCGCTTCAAAGGCGAAGTGGTGTTCCTTGGTGAAATGGCCCTTGGCGCAGCGTAGCCAGATGATCGCCAGCATGATCGTACCCAGCGTCACGTGCATGCCGTGGAAGCCGGTGAGCATGAAGAACGTTGAACCGTAGACGCCGCTCTGCAGGGTCAGGTTGAGGTCCTTATAGGCCTCGATGTACTCGTGGGCCTGGAAGTACAGGAAGGTGGCGCCCAGCAGCACGGTCAGGCCCAGGAACACCAGGATCTTGCCGCGATGGCCGGCCTTCAGCGCGTGGTGCGCGATGGTCACGGTGACGCTGGAGCTGAGCAGGATCAGCGTGTTCAGCAGCGGCAGGCCCCACGGCAGCACCGTCTGGAAATCGCCACCGATCTTGGCTGGGCCGCCACCACCGTTGGCGCCCCATGCCGCGGCATATTCGCTCCACAGGAACTGATGGGTCAGCACGCCGTGGCCTTCGCCACCCAGCCATGGCACCGAGAACATGCGCGCGTAGAACAGTGCGCCGAAGAAGGCCGCGAAGAACATCACCTCGGAGAAGATGAACCACATCATGCCCATGCGGAACGAGGTGTCCACCTGGCTGTTGTAGCTGCCGGCAAGTGATTCGCGGATCACCGAGCGGAACCAGCCGAAGAACATCAGCAGGATGCCGACGAAACCGATCGTCAGCGCGGTCTTGCCGAAGCCGGCCTCACCGGGCTGCGCGTTCAGCCAGTGCGCGGCACCGAACACGGTGATGAACATGACGACCGCGGCCACGATCGGCCAATAGCTCTTGGACGGAACGAAATAAGCGCCTTGCTGATGACCCATGGTGAAATCCCCGTGGATTTTCTCTTGTTACTTCCACCCCGCCGTACAGCACGGGGAAATGCAAAACATGACTGGCTTACCTGACTCGCAGCGCCTGATAGATCGACAGCAGGAAGATCGCGAAGGCGATGGCACCCACCACCAGGGCGGTGCGCTTCACGCCCTTTCGGCGTGCTTCCTTGATCGAATCCAGATGTTGCTGAGTCATGGAACGCAGTTTCCGGATGCTCCGGCCCGGGCCGGAGCATCTTTCATTGATCAGTCTTCAACGTGGCCGTGAGCCAGCTCGTCGTCGTGAATCACCGGCGGCAGCTCGAAGGTGTGATACGGCGCCGGCGACGGCACGGTCCACTCCAGACCCTTGGCGCCTTCCCACACACGGTCGGCGGCCTTCTTCTTGGAGAACCACACCGCGTGGACGATCACGCCGAGGAAGATCAGCTGCGCGGCGCCGAACAGGAAACCGCCGATGGAGCTGATCATGTTGAAGTTGGCGAACGCGACGTTGTAGTCCGGGATACGGCGCGGCATGCCGGCCAGACCCAGGAAATGCTGCGGGAAGAACAGCACGTTCACCCAGATCACGCTGTTCCAGAAATGCACCTTGCCCCAGAACTCGCTGTACATGTGGCCGGTCCACTTCGGCAGCCAGTAGTACGTTCCGCCGATGATGGCGAAGATCGCGCCGGTCACCAGCACATAGTGGAAGTGAGCCACCACGAAGTACGAGTCGTGGTACTGGAAGTCGGCCGGGGCCAGCGCCAGCATCAAGCCGGAGAAGCCGCCGATGGTGAACAGGATGACGAAGGCGACCGCGAACAGCATCGGCGTCTCGAAGGTCATCGAGCCGCCCCACATGGTGCTGACCCAGTTGAACACCTTCACGCCCGTGGGCACCGCGATCAGCATCGTCGCGTACATGAAGAAGATTTCGCCGCCTAGCGGCAGACCCACCGCGAACATGTGGTGCGCCCACACGATGAACGACAGGAAGGCGATCGAGGCAATCGCGTACACCATCGCCTTGTAGCCGAAGATCGGCTTGCGGGCGAAGGTCGGGATGATCTCCGAGACCAGGCCGAAGGCCGGCAGGATCATGATGTAGACCTCGGGGTGCCCGAAGAACCAGAAGATGTGCTGGAACAGAACCGGGTCACCGCCACCGGCGGCATTGAAGAAGCTGGTGCCGAAGTAGGCGTCGGTGAGCAGCATGGTCACCGCACCGGCGAGCACCGGCATCACGGCGATCAGCAGGAAGGCGGTGATCAGCCAGCTCCACACGAACACCGGCATCTTCAGCAGGTCCATGCCCGGCGCGCGCATGTTGAGGATGGTCGCGATGATGTTGATCGCGCCCATGATCGAGCTGATGCCCATCAAGTGCACCGCGAACACCACGTAGGCGACCGAATCACCCTGCAGCGACAGCGGCGGGTACATGGTCCAGCCGCCGGCCGGGCCGCCGCCCGGCAGGAACAGGGTGGACAGCAGCAGCGCGAAGGCGAACGGCAGGATCCAGAACGACAGGTTGTTCATGCGCGGCAGCGCCATGTCCGGCGCACCGATCATCAACGGGATCATCCAGTTGCCGAGGCCCACGAAGGCCGGCATCACCGCGCCGAAGATCATGACCAGCGCATGCATCGTGGTCATTTCGTTGAAGAAGTACGGCTGCACCAGCTGCAGGCCGGGCTTGAACAGCTCGGCGCGGATCACCATGGCGAAGCTGCCGCCGATGAAGAACATCAGCAGCGAGAAGACCAGGTACAGCGTGCCGATGTCTTTGTGGTTGGTGGACATGCACCAACGCACGAAGAAATTCTTCGGCGCGCCGTGATGGTCGTCGTGGTGATCGTGAGTGGCTGCGTGGGCCATGGCCTTGCACCTCTACCTAATGCGAATAACGTGAAACTGCGTGAGCAGCCGGATCAACCCTTGGGGGCCGGGGCGGGAGCAACTTGAGCCGTGGCAGGCGCAGCGGCGGTGGAAGCAGCGGCCGGAGCCGGCGGCGCCGACTGCTGCTGCTTCGAAGCCAGCCACTGCTCGAACTCGGCCTTCGGCACCGCCTTCACCACGATCGGCATGAAGCCGTGATCCTGGCCGCACAGCTCGGCGCACTGGCCGCGGTACACGCCCGGCTCATTGATGTTGGTCCAGGCCGCATTGACGATGCCCGGGATGGCGTCCATCTTCCAGCCCAGCGCCGGCACCCACCAGGAGTGGATAACGTCGCCAGCGGTGATCACGAAGCGGATCTTGGTGTTGATGGGCACGACCAGCGGCTCATCCACATTAATAAGGTAGGTGTTGTAGCCGTCGACCTTGACCGCGCTCGGGTCCAGGCCCGACTTCAGCTGGCGGGTCTCGTCGCTCTCACGGTCCAGCTTGGACATGAAGCCGACCTTGTCGATCGCCTTGCCCTGATAGTCCACATAGTCGTAGCGCCATTTCCACTGGTAGCCGGTGACCTTGACGGTCATCTGCGAGCCGGTGGTGTCGGCGAAGGTCTTGAGGCCGCCGGTGGCCAGGTAGGCCAGCACGATCAGGATGATCACCGGGATGGTGGTCCACACGATCTCGAGCGTGGTGTTGTGCGACCACTTCTCCGCCACCGCGCCGCGCGATTTGCGGAAGCGGAACATGGCGATGAACATCGCGCCGAACACCAGGATGCCGATGACGACGCAGACGCCAAGGGCGACGTTATTGAGGAAATACGGCACGTGTGAATACGTGGTCACGCCGCGTGGCATGTTCAGTTGTCCGGGCTCGGGGTTCGCCTGAACCACGCCGCCGAACAACGCGAAGGCGATCGTTGCCAACGCTGTGACTGCTCGCTTGATGCCGCCAGATGTCATGTCTTGCACCTTTGTTGAACCTACCTGCGCGGCTGGCGGTTGAGATCGGCCAGCAGCACCATGAGTTTCTTCGACAACTCGGCGCGCTCCTCATCGGCGAGAAAGGCCCCGATCTCCAGCTCGCGCCCATGCGACGTCAGCAGCAGACGACGGCGATCCGTCCCGTCCTTCAGCTGCACCCGCACCCAATACGACTGGAAGCGTGTGCAGCGCCGGCCTGGCAGGGATTGCACCTCCAGCGACGAAGCGTCGAGGGTGATGCGCTCGCTGCGATCGCCAGCCCGCCAGGCCACGCCCAAGGCGAAAGCCACCGCGGAGGACTCGACCAGGGCGAACAACGGGGCGAACACATTCCCCTGCCACGCACCCAACCCGGCCGTCGTCAGCGCCAAAGCCGCCAGTACCCCGATCAGCCGACGCAGATCACGCCGGCTCAGAGCGCGATTGGGCTTGAGCCACATCGTCGCGCACGGCAGGCCGGCCGCAGCTGGTCGAAGCACGATCATGGGAATACCGGCGTGCCTGGAACCCGCGAATGATAGGCCGCAGCGTCCGAACGGGCAAGAATGACGCAGGTGCTTGACATCGCACCGACACAACATCAGTGGCCAGCGCAAAACCTCACGTACGGGTGCGTCCGCTCTTGGCGAGCGCGTACAATCCGGAAATTTCCGCGCTTTCCCACCTTGTTGACGCCCCTGTGACCCAGCCTATTCTCAGCCCCGAACTCCCCACCGGCGCCGAGCCGGCCCGCGCGCGCATCACTGCCGCCTGGCTGCGCGACGAGACCGAAGCAGTCAACGACCTGCTCACCCAGGCCACCCTGCCGCCGGCCGAGCGCGAAAAGGTGATCGACCTTGCCGCCGACCTGGTAACCCGCGTGCGCGCCCGCGCCAAGGACCAGAGCGCGGTCGAATCCTTCATGCGCCAGTACGATCTTTCCAGCGAGGAAGGCGTGCTTCTCATGTGCGTGGCCGAAGCGCTGCTGCGCATTCCGGACAACACCACGGCCGACAAGCTGATCCGCGACAAGCTGGGTGACGCCAACTGGAAGAAGCACCTGGGCCAGAGCGAGTCGCTGTTCGTCAACGTGTCGACCTGGGGCCTGATGCTGACCGGCAAGCTGGTCACGCTGTCCGAAGAAACCCGCCACGACTTCACCGGCGCGCTGCGCCGCCTGGTCGGCCGCGCCGGCGAGCCGGCCATCCGCCTCGCGGTACGCCAGGCCATGCGCATCATGGGCCACCAATTCGTGATGGGTCGCACCATCGGCGAAGCGCTGGACCGCTGCGCACAAAAGGAATACGCGGTCTATCGCTATTCCTACGACATGCTCGGCGAGTCCGCGCTGACCGGCGAGACGGCCGAGCGCTATCAGCAGGATTACCGCAACGCCATCGCCGCCATCGGTGCGCGCGGCCCGTTCGCCAATCACACCGACGCGCCGTCGATCTCGGTCAAGCTCTCCGCGCTGCATCCGCGTTATGAAGTGGCCAAGCGCGAGATCGCCCGCCGCGACCTCACCGCCAAGCTGCTGGAGCTCTCGCAGCTGGCGATGAAGTATGGCATCGCGCTGTCGGTGGACGCGGAAGAAGCCGACCGCCTCGAACTCTCGCTGGACATCCTCGGCGATGTATTCGCGCATCCCTCACTGCAAGGCTGGAACGGTCTCGGCATCGTGGTGCAGGCCTATTCCAAGCGCACCCCGTTCGTCATCGACTGGCTGATCGAAACCGCGCGCGCCGCCAACCGCCGCTGGTACGTGCGCCTGGTGAAGGGCGCCTACTGGGACGCCGAGGTGAAGCGCGCGCAGGAAAACGGCCTGCCCGGCTACCCGGTGTATACGCGCAAGCCGAACACTGACGTCTCGTATCTGGCCTGCGCACGCAAACTGTTCGACGCCGGCATCGAACTGATCTACCCGCAGTTCGCCACGCACAATGCGCACAGCATTGCCGCTGTCCATCACCTCGCCAAGAACCGTCCTTACGAGTACCAGCGCCTGCACGGCATGGGCACGGATCTGTATGCCGAAGTGATCGGCAAGCAGAATCTCGATGTGCCGTGCCGCGTGTATGCACCGGTCGGCACGCACGAAGACCTGCTGCCTTACCTGGTGCGTCGCCTGCTCGAGAACGGCGCCAACACCAGCTTCGTCAATCGAGTGGTCGACGAAACCCTGCCGGTGCGCGAGCTGGTCGCCGATCCCTGCGAAACGGTGCGTTCCTTCGCCTCCATCCCCCACCCGCGCATTCCGCTGCCGGTGAATCTCTACGGTGAACTTCGGAAGAATTCCATGGGCGTTAACTTCTCCAACGACAACGAATTGAAGGCCCTCGCCGAGGCGGTCAACACGAAGTCCGGTCCGTGGACGGCTGCACCGCTGGTGCCAGGCGCTAACAGCACCGGCGCTTCCGTGCAGGTGACCAACCCGGCCGATCGCCGCCAGGTGGTGGGCAGCTATGTCACCGCCGACAGCGCCACCGTCGAGAAGGCATTGAGCAACGCGGTCGCCGCGCAGCATGGCTGGGATCGCCTGCCGGCCGCCAGCCGCGCCGCCATCCTTGAGCACGCCGCCGAGCAGCTCGAAGCGCGTCGCGGCGAATTCATCGCCCTGTGCGTGCGCGAAGCCGGCAAGAGTCTGCCCGACGCCATCGCCGAAATCCGCGAGGCTGCCGACTTCCTGCGCTACTACGCCACCATGGCGCGCCGCTACTTCGGCCAGCCGGAGCAGCTGCCTGGTCCGACTGGCGAGAGCAACCAGCTCTTCCTCAACGGCCGCGGTGTGTTCGTGTGCATCAGCCCGTGGAACTTCCCGCTGGCGATCTTCCTCGGCCAGGTCAGCGCCGCACTGGCTGCCGGCAATGCCGTGATTGCCAAGCCAGCCGAGCAGACCAGCCTGATCGGCCACGCCGCGGTGAAGCTGCTGCACGACGCCGGTGTGCCGGCTGACGTGCTGCAGTACCTGCCGGGCGACGGCGCCACCGTCGGTGCCGCGCTGACCCGCGACCCGCGCATCGCTGGCGTCGCCTTTACCGGCTCCACCGAAACCGCCTGGGCGATCAATCGCGCGCTCGCCGCTCGCAACGCCCCGATCGCCGCGCTGATCGCCGAGACCGGTGGCCAGAACGCGATGATCGCCGACTCCTCCGCCCTGCCCGAGCAGATCGTCAAGGACGTGATCTCCTCCGCCTTCCAGTCCGCCGGCCAGCGCTGCTCCGCTGCGCGCGTGCTGTTCGTGCAGGAAGACATCGCCGACAAGGTCTGCGCGATGCTGGCCGGCGCGATGACCGAGCTGAAGGTGGGCGACCCGGCCCAGCTGTCCACCGACGTAGGCCCGGTGATCGACGAGGATGCGAAGAAAATCCTGGTCGACCACGCCGCGCGTATGGACAAGGAAGCGAAGAAGATCGGCGAAGTCGCGCTCGACCCCGCCGCCACCGGTAACGGCACCTTCTTCGCGCCGCGCGCTTATGAGATCCCGTCGCTATCCACGTTGACCCGCGAAGTGTTCGGCCCGGTGCTGCATGTGATCCGCTGGAACGGCAATGAGCTCGACAAGGTCGTCGACGACATCAATGCCACCGGCTACGGCCTCACCCTGGGCATCCACAGCCGTATCGACGACACCGTGGAATTCATCCAGAGCCGTGCCCGCGTCGGTAACTGCTACGTCAACCGCAACCAGATCGGCGCGGTGGTCGGCGTGCAGCCGTTCGGTGGCGAAGGTCTGTCGGGTACGGGTCCGAAAGCCGGTGGCCCGCACTACCTGTTCCGTTTCGCCGGCGAGCGCACGCTCACCATCAATACGACGGCGGCGGGCGGTAACGCATCGTTGCTGACGATCGGCGAATAAACGCTGATGGAAGAAAGCCCCGCGCGGATCCGCGCGGGGCTTTTTTTATGTCTTCGTTTTACGGGCAGGTTAGCTCAAGGGCTTACCCCCTCCCCAGCATGAAAACACCATCTCAGTACGGCGCCTGCTCAATCAAAGTCCGCTCCGCCGTGCACTGCGCACCTTGTACCGGCGCACCAGATGCACGCAAGGCATCCAGCTCCTTGCGCGCCGCCACCATATCCGCCGCAAACGCCGGCTCCGCATGCAGCCTCGCCACAATGGCCGAAGCATTGATCTGCCCCGCCTGAATCGCACTGAGGTTATGCGCGCCGCACACCACGCGGCTGTCGGCGAAAGACCGCGCGCGTAGCAGCACGTCGTTGGCGCGATCAGGCGCCAGCTCGGTCATGATCAGGCCCACGGTCCAGCCCCAGGTGGCGTGACCAGAGGGGTAATCGAAACTGCGCGCCAGCTTTTCCTTCGACTGACATACCGCACCCTCGTCGATCAGAAACGGACGCTGCCGCTGGTTGGCCTTCTTGGCAGGCTCGGTGACGCGCACGCCATCGTCGTCCACTTTCTTGAGCAGCGCGGCCAATCGAGGCAGATGGGCTGCATCCATCGACACGCCCATCGCACAGCTGAAGTCGTGCAGCATGTCGGGCACGTCCAGATTCACGTCGCTGGTCGCCAGCGCCCAGCGTGGCGTGCCTTCCAGCTTGCGTGTCTCACGGAACACCCGGCGATCAGCTTCGTAACGCGCAGACCCCGGCTTGGGCGCTGTCGGCAACACCTCAGCCATACGCAGCGCGCTGGCATCGGAGAGATAGCCCTTGTCGTCGCTCTTTGTGGCGGCCAGCGCAGGCGCCCTGGCCTGCGGCGCGGCGCAGCCCACGAGGGCGAATGCCAAAAGTACCGCCGCGCCATGGCGCGTGGATAAGAACGTGTTCTTGCGCATGGCCTGCTCCGTCTATGGTGAGGGTTATGACAGCAGCCCTAGCGACTGTCTCACAAGAGGCAAAACGCGCCAGCAGCAGGATGCCTGTTGTGCATCGCGCAAACAGCAGCGCAGTATGCGTGCTATAGAAACGGCTTCCTCGCCGGCGCCCGCCGGCATCGCGTTGGAGCTCAAGGCACGATGGCACGTCCCGCCGCCCTGGTCGGCTCAACGCCGACCGACAGTCATCCGTTGCTCGCGGACGACCCCCGCTATACCGCGGCCGAGTTTCCGCCGAACAAGCTGTTGTATCTGGTGCAATTGGCCGACGCCCGTGGCATCGACAGCCGCACCTGGTACGGCGGGCTCGCGCTGACGCGTGCGCAGATCGCGGACCCGGCGCTGCGCGTGTCGTATCGCCAGGCCTGCCTTTTCGTGCGGCGCGCGCTGCAGGCACTGGATGTACCGGACGCCGGCCTGCGCATCGGCCGCGAGGGCACCATCGGCGGTTTCGGCCTGCTCGGGCTGGCCATGATGACGTCGCGCACGCTGGGCGACGCCATGATGGCCGGCGTCGCGCATCACAAGATCTGCGGCTGCCTGCTGGATCTGAACTTTGAGGCGCTGAGCGAGCGCGAGGTGGCGCTGGTCGCATGGCCGCGCTTCGGCGACACCGAACTGCTGCCGTTTTTCTGCGAGGAGCTGTTCGCCAGTTGCCTGATGATCGCGCGCGAGCTGGTCGGCCCCGCGCTGCACCCGGTGCGCGTGGAATTCAGCTATCCGCGGCCGTCCTACGCCGCCGAATACGAGCGGCTGTTCGAAAGCGACGTGCGTTTTGGCATGCCGCAGAACCGCCTGGTGATCGATACCCAATGGCTGGCCCGCCCGCTGCCCGGCCACAACCCGCTTACCGCCAGACAGGCGTTGGCGCTGTGCGCGCAGCAGATGACACCGGACGGTGGCGAGCCGCACCAGGAGATCGTGGCCGCGGTGGAACGCCTGCTGCGCAGCCAGCTGCGCGAGCAGCCCAAGCTGCAGGACGTGGCACGCACACTCAACCTCAGCGAGCGCTCACTGCGCCGCAAACTCGCCGAGAGCGGGCGCATCTTCCGCGAGATCCACGATCGCGTGCGCGCCGAGCGCGCGCTTGAACTGCTTCAAGCCGGTGCACTGAGCGTGGCCGATATCGGCAGCGAACTGGGTTTCAGCGACCCGCGCGAGTTCCGCCGTGCCTTCAAGCGCTGGACCGGCATGCCGCCACAGGCGGCGCGAAGGGCTGCCGCATAAAGCCCCCATCGGGACGAATCTGGCCGATTTGCCCCCCTGTGGTTGGCCGTTTTGCCCTCCCTCCCCCGGGCGCGATGCGCAACAGTGACAGCTGGGCCGCATCCGCGCGGCACCTTATGTTTTCGGTTCCTGGGGAGGTTCACCGGACATGCGCAAATTGCTACTCACCGCCGCGCTGGGCGCGGCTCTTGCCGGTTGCGGCAGCCACGATCGAGGCGCACCACAGAGCGAAGCCGACAACGCTTTCCAGGCCAAGCTCCAGCAGCAGCTGCTGGACGCCAAGCCCGGTAGCGTCATCGAGATTCCCGCCGGCCATTACTCGCTCAAGCGTGGGCTGAGCCTGCGTACCGACGGCGTCACCATCCGCGGCGCCGGCAAGGACAAAACCGTACTGTCGTTCAAGGGCCAGGTGGTGGGGCCGGAAGGCCTGCTGGTGAATGCCAACGACTTCACCATCGAGAACCTCGCGCTGGAAGACACCAAGGGCGACGCGCTCAAGATCAACCAGGGCAAGAACATCACCATCCGCGGCGTGCGCGTGGAATGGACCGGCGGCCCGCAGACCACCAACGGCGCCTACGGCCTGTACCCGGTGAAGACCGAGAACGTGCTGATCGAAGACTCGGTGGTGATCGGCGCCTCCGATGCAGGCATCTACGTCGGCCAGTCGCGCAACATCATCGTGCGCCACAACCGCGCCGAGCAGAACGTGGCCGGCATCGAGATCGAGAACTCGATCAACGCTGATGTCTACGAGAACGTCGCCACCCACAACACCGGCGGCATCCTGGTGTTCAACATGCCCAACCTGTCGCAAGCGGGCAAAGCGACGCGCGTGTTCAAGAACCAGGTGATCGAGAACAACCTGGGCAACTTCGCCGCCAAGGGTGCGGCGGTAGCCAGCGTGCCGGCCGGCTCGGGCGTGGTGGTGAACTCCAACGACAAGGTGGAGATCTTCGACAACGACGTCGCCAACCACCAGACGGCAAACGTAATCATCTCCAGCTACTTCTCCACCAACTACTACAACACCAAGGGCGTTGCGGCGGATTACAACCCGTACCCCAAGGGCATCTATGTCTACGACAACCGCTTCAAGGGCGGCGGCGAATCGCCGGACGGTATGAAGCTGAAGATGCTCAAGACCGCCGTGTACGGCATGAGCGGCAAATTCCCGGACGTGCTGTGGGATGGCTACACCGACGCCAAGTCGATGGTGAACGGCCAGCTGCCGGCCGAGGACCGCATCTGCATCCAGGGCGCCAACGGTGTGATCAACGCCGACGGCCCCAACGACTACAAGAATCCCAGCACCGACACCAAGGCCTACGAGTGCACCCTGCCCAAGCTGCCGCCGGTCGTACTTGAACCAGCACCGAAAGCCTGAGGCGCGTATCGATGTCGAAGAAGTTCTTGATACGCGTCACCGCGTTGCTCGCCGTGCTTTGCCTGAGCGCCTGCCATAGCGGCATGGATCCGGTGGCCTTCCACGCTGATGGACGGCCACCGAAACTCAGCGACTGGCATGTGGTGGAAGTGCGCGACGGCAAGCTGCAACTCAACCAGGGCGTGGTGCCCTACGACCTCAACACGCCACTGTTCACCGACTACGCCCACAAACTGCGCACGATCTGGATGCCCAAGGGCGTCGCGGCGAAGTACGACTCGAACGACACGTTTGATTTCCCGGTCGGCACGGTGATCAGCAAGACGTTCTATTACCCGAAGACTGCCGACGGCAAAGCCGGCGATGTTGCCCGCACCTACGACAGCTCGCACGACTTCGCCGGTGAAGGGTTGGATCTCGTCCAGGTCCATCTGGTCGAAACACGCATCCTGGTGCGTCGCGCCGATGGCTGGGCCGCGATTCCCTATGTGTGGAACGACGCACAGACCGAAGCCGACCTCGCACGCACCGGCGCCGTGCTGCCGCTGACCCTGGTCGCCACGGACAGTTCGCGTGAGGACTTCAACTACGTCGTGCCTGACGAAAGCCAGTGCTCCAGCTGCCACGCGCAAGACTGGGTCACGCGCAAGATCCACCCGATCGGCCCCAAGGCGCGCCATCTCAATCGCAACTATCACTACGCCAGTGGCGACGAGAACCAGCTCGAGCACCTGATGAAGGTGGGCTACCTGACTGGCGCCCCGGCGCCCGCGCAGGCACCCAGCAACGCGAACTGGTCGGATGAGCACGCATCGCTCGACGCCCGCGCGCGTGCCTACCTCGACATCAACTGCGGGCATTGCCACAACCCGAAAGGCGCGGCCAATACCACCGCGCTGACGCTGGACGCCAGCGCGCCGGAAGACCGCCACCTGGGTATCTGCAAACCGCCGGTGGCCGCGGGCCGCGGTACCGGTGACCACATGTTCGACATCGTGCCCGGCAAGCCCGACGACTCGATCCTGTCGTACCGCATGAACTCGGCCGACCCCGGCGAAATGATGCCGGAGATCGGACGCAGCACGGTGCATCGCGAAGGCGTTGAACTGATCAAGGCATGGATCGCTGCGCAGCCGGGGAGCTGCGTCGCGATTCACTGAAGTGATGCCTCGCCCAACCACGGGCGAGGCCTGCAGCACCACTAACGAAAAACGCATCGAGGCCGTCTTGCCACGGCTTCACCATCGAGGGGAGAAACCGGTGATGAGCATCCGTCCACGTCCGCTGTCCATCAGCCTTCGTCAGTTGCTGGGCGGCACCGCCCTGCTGCTCTGCATGCAACCCGCGTTCGCTGACGACCAGACGCAGAGCACGCCACCGGCCAACCCGAACGATACCGCCGACCCGGCCAAGGCCAAGCTGCTCGGCAACATCACTGTCACCGCGCAAAGCCGTAACCAGGAAATGCAGTCGGTGCCGATCCCCTTGCAGATCATCACTGCGAAACAGGTGGACATGCTGGCGGCCACCGACCTCAGCAAGATGGATCTGTTCGTGCCCGGCCTGGTGGTCAGCGCGGATCAGCCGACGCAGCCGAACTATCAGTTGCGCGGCATCTCCACCAGCGACTTCGGCGTCGGTACGGAACCGGCCGTGGGTGTGTACATCAACGGTGTGTACGCCGCGCGCTCCGGCGGCGCACTGCTCGCCTTCAACGACCTGCAACGCGTGGAAGTGCTGAAGGGTCCGCAGGGCACCTTGTTTGGCCGTAACGCGGCAGCCGGCGCCATCTCCATCATCACCAACGAACCCACCGACCGCTTCGAAGGCAAGGCGCGCCTGCGCGTCGGCAACTACGGCAAGGTCTACGGCGACGCGCTGATCAACCTGCCGATCAACCAGGACATGGCCCTGCGCGTCAGCGCCTACGACAACCAGAGCGACGGCTGGATCAAAGACGCCACCACCGGCAAGCGCTATGGCGAAGACAATGACTGGGGCACTCGCGCCGTGTTCCGCTGGAACATCACGCCGGATACCCGCATGCTGCTGTCGTGGGATCACGAGAAGCTCAATCAGCCGCCGAAACCGGCGATCGGCCTGATTCCGCTCTCCAACGACACCAACCAGCGGCCGCCCTTCCCGCCTGATCCGACCACCTATCTCAACCCGCTGCACGCACCGCTATACAACGACGCAGTGGGCGGTCGCGAGTCACGCACCTTCGACGGTGTGACCTTGTCGCTGGATCACTCCTTCAGTTGGGGCAGCCTGGTTTCCACCACGGCATGGCGTGGCTTCGACACGTTCAACCGCGGCGATTACGACGGCACCAACCACATCGTCAGCTATCTCGATACCACCAACATCGAGCACAACAACAGCTGGTACCAGGAGTTCAAACTGTCGGGCACCACCGGCATCGCCGACTGGGTCGGTGGCGTCAGCTACTACCAGGAGCAGGCGCGCCAGACCAGCCAGACCAACATCTTCACCGACAGCCTCGACACGCTCGCCAACAACGTGATGGGCGTGGGCACGCCGCTTACCGATATCAGCAATGCGCTGGCCGGCATGGGCCTGCCCTATACGCTGCTCGGCGACCCGTGGCACGAAGCGATCAGCAACGTCGGCAAGTTCAAAGCCTACGCGGCCTTCGGCGACGTGATCTGGCATATCAACGACCGCTTCAATGTCACCACCGGCATCCGCTACACGCGCGACCAGAAGACCTTCAGCTGGTACAACATGCCGCGCAGCGCGCCGCAGTTCGACGGCACCGTGCAGGCTCTGGACCAGGCCGGCATCCTCGCCGCACTGCCGCCGGAAGCGCAGATGGCTTTGGCCGCGTTCGGCAACAACATCATCTTCACCGACGCCGTCGGTGTGCCGGTGCGATTCAAGAACACCTGGAACAATTTCAGCCCGCGTGTGGTGGTGGACTACAAGTTCACGCCGGACATCATGGGCTACGCCTCGGTGACCAAGGGTTACAAGGCCGGCGGCTACAACAGCGTGCAGGTGGGTTCGCGCTTCGCGCCGGAAAAGGTCATCAACTACGAAGCGGGCCTCAAGACCACGCTTCCCGAATACAACCTGCTGCTCAACGGCTCGGTGTACTACTACCGCTACGACAACAAGCAGTCGCTCACGCTCGATCCGAACAGCGCCGGCTCCGGCGTACCGCGCTACCTGGTCAACAGCACCAACCAGGAGGCCAAGGGCCTGGAACTGGAAGCACAGTGGCAGCCCATCACCGATCTCCGCCTCAATTTCACCGGTGCTTACATCGACGCCACGTATCGTAAAGCGGTGGCGGATTCCGGCGCTGACCTGACTGGCCAGCCCACCGGCGAACCGCGTTTCTCGTACACCGCCGGCCTCGCCTACACCATACGCAACGTGGCGAACGGCTCGCTGGAATTCGACCTCAACTATGCCTACCGCGGCCCTACCCGCTGCAATAACGATTCACTGCTGCAAGGCACCTGCCAGATCAGCCCCAATTTCAAGATCGGCGAAAGCCAGCAGCGCACCGACGCGCGGATCGACTGGCGTTCGGCCGGCGATCGCTGGGGCGTCGCGCTGTTTGCCAGCAACCTGTTCAACAACCGCTACGTGAGGGGCGTGGATAACATCAGCTCTACCGTATTCGGCACCCCCTACGCCAGCATCACGCCACCGCGCATGTGGGGCGTGGAACTCCGGGCCAAGTTCTAAAACACGATGAACGATATCGACCAGACCACTCCGATGCTCACCAGCGCGCTGCAACGCATGCGCGATGCCCATGCGCGCGACCCCATGCCCGCGTGGTCCGCGCGGGCTGCGCGACTGCGTGCTCTGCAAGCCTTGATCACCGAGCATCGCAGCGATATCGCCAAAGCGATCAATGACGACTTCGGCGGCCGGCCGGCGGAAGAAACCGATCTGCTGGAAGTGTTTCCCAGTTTGTCCGCGATTCGCCATGCGCTACGCCACGGCCGTCGCTGGATGAAACCGAAGCGCAGCTTGCCCGGCCTGCTGTTCATGCCCGCGCGCAATGAAGTACGCCCACAGCCACTGGGTGTGGTGGGTGTGATCGTGCCGTGGAATTACCCGCTCTATCTCGCCATCGGCCCGATGGTCGACGCGCTTGCCGCCGGCAATCGCGTGATGGTGAAGATGAGTGAGTTCACGCCGAACTTCTCGGCCTTGTTCGCCAAGCTGGTCGAGCGTTATTTCCAGCCCGACGAAGTGCACGTGGTGAACGGCGACGCCAGCGTCGCGCAGGCTTTTTCCGCGTTGCCCTTCGATCACCTGCTGTTCACCGGCTCCACCGCCGTCGGCCGCCACGTGATGCGCGCAGCGTCCGCGAACCTCACGCCCGTCACCCTCGAACTCGGCGGCAAATCACCGGCGATCATCGGTCCCGGCGCGCGGCTCGACCATGCGGTGGAACGCATCCTGCTCGGCAAACTGTTCAATGCTGGCCAGACCTGCATCGCCCCCGACTACGTGCTACTGCCGCGCGAACACCTGCAAGCGTTCGTCGCCACCGCGCGCAACACCGTCGCGCGTCTCTATCCAGCGCTACATGACAACACGCAATACGCCAGCATCGTCTCCGACCGCCAATACGAACGACTCGCCACGCTGCGCGACCACGCCCTGCGCGACGGTGCCCGCGCCGAACCGCTCGGCGAAGGCAACGACCAACCCGCGCGCCGCCGCCTGATGCCCGTCATGCTCACTAATGTCGACGACGACATGACCGTGATGCAGGAAGAAATCTTCGGCCCGTTACTGCCGCTGGTGCCCTACGACACCATCGACCAGGCCATCGCCTACGTCGCCGCGCACCCCCATCCCCTGGCGCTATATCTGTTCGAACAGGATCGCCGCATCATCGACAACGTCCTCACCCGCACCCTCGCCGGCGGCGTCAGCATCAACGACACGCTGTATCACATCGCCCAGCACGAACTCCCCTTCGGCGGCGTCGGCCCCTCAGGCATGGGCGGCTACCACGGCGAAGCCGGCTTCCGCACCTTCTCGCATATGAAACCCGTCTTCCACCAGGCGCGCCTTAACGGCGCCGGTCTACTCAACCCGCCATATGGCGAGCGCTTCAAGCACATGCTGAGCATCATGCTCAAACGCGGTTGAGCAAAACGCCGTCTCGAGCACCCATCACCCCTCCCCAACCCTCCCCTGTCTCACGGGACTAGCTTCGCGTCGCAAGCAGGGGAGGGAGCAAAAGCACTGAAACGCGAAGCGAGCCGTGACCGACGCCTTGCGTAGCGGTGAGGGTTCGACGATCAGTTCTAGAAGAAAGCCATCCCGACGCCTGACACTGGAAACGGCGCAGCTACAAAGCACACTGCCTGCTCTCAGGCCATTTCTCTTTGGTTACTTTCTCTTTGGGCCAGCAAAGAGAAAGTGACCCGAGCCGCGGCAGCGGTTCGGAAGCCCGCGGCAGGCGAGCCAGGGCACGCAGACGCTAAGACCGAGCGATAACGCCACTGGATGACCAGCTTCGCTGTTGAAAAGCTCCTCCGGCCTTCGCCGGAATGACGAGGTAGGGGGAATGGCTCAAGACCGAACCCTCACGACCCTCTCCCGGTGGGCGAAGGCAAAGCACCACCACGAAATCCACAACATTTCACACAGCACAAAAAAACCTCCCCGCTTTCGCGGGGAGGCTTCATCCATCCAAAACTCCAACCGCTAAATCGCGATCAGAACTTGTACTGCGCCGAAACACCCAGCAAGTTACCGTAATCGTCATAGCTACCCGTCAACACATCGCCGGTCGAGCTGACCGAACCATTGACGTGCGCGCTATTGACGAAGATATGCGTATAGCCGGCATTGATCTCGAAATGCTCACTGGCCTTGTAGCCAACGCCCAGCGAAACCAGCTGACGGGTCGAGTCAGGCACGCGCGGATCGCGGTTGCTGGCGCGGGTCGGGGTGGTATCCACCGCAACACCGGCGCGCAGGGTGAGCTTTTCGTTGACGTAGTAATCGCCACCCACCGAGATGTACCAGGTGTTGCGCCAGTTGAACGGCTCGACCGTCGGCGGCTGAGCCGGGTTGTCGTACTTCACGGTGAGCTGCTTCAGCACATCCCACTTGGTCCATGCCACGTCCATGCCGAGGCCGAACTTCTCTTCCTGATGCCAATAGCTGGCCGTCGCCGAAGCCGGCGTGGTCAGCGCGGCCGTACCGCCGGTGTGCTGGAACGGCACGGCGCCGCCGAGCAGCGCGCCGACCTGCGGGCTGGCCAGCAGGGCCTGCACGTTGGTCGGGACGGTGAAGTTGGCGGTGCCCTGGATCGTGTGCGAGATCTTGGAGTGGTAGTTCAGCGCCAGCCGATCATTCGGGCTGAGCTTCCAGTAACCACCCAACTGCCAACCATAGGCCCAGTCATCGCCCTTGATGGTGGCGTAGCCGTCCGAACCCGGGGGCACGATGACACTGACCTGCTGAGCCAGCCCCTGCGCCTGCGCCGGGGTGATCTTGCCGGCCGCAGCGGCTTGCTGGACCACGCCAAGGCCCACGCTATTGAAGTTGATGGCGCTGGTGAGCGTCGCGCTGGTGCGCTGCGCGACCACGCTGGCGCCCAAAGCGAACGTATCGGTGACGTCATACGACGCCGATAGCGTGGCATCCAGGGATTCGAGCTTGGTCTTGACGGCGTTGTAGCGGCCGACCCAGTTCTTGTCGTACTCGGTCTGGAAACCGAACGGCACCGAGAAACCACCGCCGACGTGCCAGCGGTCACCGACCTGGGTGGCGAAGTACAGCGAGGGAACCGGAAGCGTGGTACCGGCGTCGCCGCCGTTGCCGCCGCTGATCGGGCGACCCAGCGCGTCGTGCGCGGAGCCACTGAATTTGGCACCGAAATTGATCGCGGTGATGTCTGCCTGGAAGTAGGTGCCCTTCAGGTCGCTCATCGCCGCGGGATTGTTCACCACGACGGAAGCATCGTCACCGGCTGTCGCCGAACCGGCATAGGCACGGCCCATACCCTTCACACTGTTCTCATGCAGCTGGAACGCGCTGGCTTCGGCGCTCTTCGGTGCGGTCAGGGCACCGACGACGGCCAGGCTCAGCGCGGCGAACGCGAGCGGACGCGCCGCACGCGAAAAGGAACGGAAAGACTTCTGCATCGGATAGCTCCTGCTTATCGTTGGTCCGAATCGGGTCACAGTAAGGGGCTGACCGGCAAGAAAATTCATACGCGCGTTTGACATCCCCGGCCGGCACTGTGCCGGCTCGATAGAGGGCTTGCAAGTGCGGTCGCAGCAATCTGCGAGGCGATACATGCCATTACCCACCGTTTGCCATCCAATGCCGGGAGATAACGACGCCACGCGTTGACCGCAGTGACTTATCTGAGGACTATGTCGGTCTGCCGTTTGCGCCGATACACGTGCGCCTTTCCTAGTTTTAGTCGCCGGGTGTCCCATGCATTGTTTTGTCTACGCTAGCCTGCGCAAGGTCGATACCTATCTATGGTTGGCGCGCCGCGACGATTTCGGCGTGCTGCCCGAATCCCTGGTGCTAATGCTGGGCGACCTGCGCTTTGTGCTGGAGGTGGAGCTGCACCCCGGGCGCCGCCTGCCGATGGAAGACACCCGCACCGTAGTCGAACACCTCGTTGCGCAAGGCTGGCATTTGCAGCTACCGCCGTCGGAAACGCTGGCCGCCGCCAACCATCCGGCCTACACGCATCACACACCGCACGACAGCGACGACGAATGAATTCGTCCGTATCCGGCCGCCGTTAACGCCGGGTTACCTTCTGCCGTTTTGACGATTCCTATACTCCCCGCCTATGTCCTATTCCAAAACGCGTCGCCCGCCGCCTTTCCTGCAGGCCCTGCTCTGGTTCGTCCCCGGTCTGCTGGCCGTGGCGGTAGCTGCCCTCAGCGCGCATCCGCTTTCGCTGATACCGCTGCTGCTGGCGAATGCGCTGACCATGGCGGCGGTGTGCCACGCGATCGGCTTCGATCCGGAGCCGCAGTACGGGCGCACGGTGCTACGGCGGGGCGCGGCGCATCTGGTGATGTTCACCGGCTATGTCGTGCTGGTGTTCGTGCTGATCGCCTGGCCGATGCTGAAGTTGAACCAGGAACACAGCCTCGGCGCGACCCTGATGCTGGCCGCGGCACTGGTGATCGCGCTGACCGCGCTATGGCGCGTCTGGCCCGCGTTCGGACTGGTCTATGTCTGGGACGATGCCTACCCGCCGCAGAGCGACGGTTCGTGGATCTTCACCGCGACCGCGCGCAGCGTGGCCTTTGGCCGCCATCTGTCGCGCGAAGAGCGTTTCTTCACCCATTACCTGCCGGCCGCGTTCGCGCTGCTGGTGTTGGCCTTCACCGCCATCGTACTGTCCGGCCTGTATGGCGTGCTGCCGCCGGAGCTGCGCATCACCGCGCTGGCCATCTACGGCGTCGTGCTGTTGCCGCTGGGTTGCCTGGTCATCGCCAACCGCACGTTGCGCGCGCTGCTGTGCGAAGGCCGGCGTCCGCTGCGCCAGCCGGCCGCGGGCGTCGAAGAGGCCCGCCCTACGCCAGCGCCGAAACCGAAGCCCGCTCCGCCCGTATTGAATGAGCAGGAACGCACCGCCGGTACGCCCGAACAGGCGCAGGCCCTGCTTGCCGCTACGCGCGACGGCGACATCGAACGCGCACTTGCGCTGGTCGAAGCCGGCGCCGATCCGAACACCGCCCCACCCACGAGCGACCGCGACCAGCGCCCGGTGCTGATGCTCGCCGCGCTGCTGCCCGACACCCGGCTGCTGCGCGCGCTCATCGCCAAGGGCGCCGACGTCAACCGCACCAGTGGCGGCTTCACGCCGCTGCTCGCAGTGACGCGGGATAGCTGGCACGGCCGCGCCGAAGCCGTCATGACCTTGCTCGCCAACGGCGCCAGCCCGCTGGTCACCGATGCCGACGGCAACACCGCGCTGCACGGCGCCGTGCTCACCGGCGAGCCCATGGTCGCGGCAATGCTGCTGGACGCCGGCGCGCCGGTGAACGCGCTCAATCGCAGCCGCGTCAGCCCACTCGCTGCCGCCTGCCGCGCGGCCAACTGGCCGCTGGTGAAATTCCTGCTCGAACACGGCGCCAAGCCGACACCGCCGGATGGCGAGCCGGCTCTGGTCGCCGCCGCCGGCATCGCCGATGACGACGTGGAAGGCGTGCGCCTGTTGCTCAAGCATCGCGCCGCGGTGAATGCGGTCGATGCGCGCCATCGCAGCGCCCTGATGGAAGCCGCCGCCGAAGGCCACGAACAGATCGCCCGCGTATTGCGCGGCGCCGGTGCCGACGTCGTACTGGCCGACCATCGCGGCAGCACCGCGCTGATGGAAGCCGCACGTGCCGGCGCCGTCGGCATCGTGCAGTTGCTGGCCGAAGCGCAGCCCGATGCGCGCGTGCGTGACAGCCACGGACGCGACGCGCTGACCCTGGCCTGCCAGTCGCCGCACGCGCATGCGGAAACCGTGCGCGCGCTGCTGTCGTTGGGCGCCGAGCCCAAGGCGGTCGGCAGCGACGGCCGCAGTGCGCTCGACCACGCTGCCGCCGCGGGTCGCTGGGATCTGGTGACGCTGCTCGATCCGGAAACGCCGCTGCCCACCAACTTGCGCTTCGACGAAGCCATGCCCGAAGGCGCCGACACGCCGGCACATCTGCTCGACGCGCTGCGCTTTGGCCATTGGGCGGTGGTGTCCACCTTTACCCAGCGCGTGCGCGAATGGCCGCAATCGCAGCTGGCCCAGCTTTATCTGGATTTGGCCGGCCCCGGTCTCGGCAGCGCCCGCCGCTGGCTGCTCGACCACGCACTGTCGCCGGAGGCACGCCTGCAACCGCAACTGGTCGACGATGCCGAAGTCGCCGAAGGCGTGCCGCACGCCGCGCTGCCGCCACTCGGCCGCCGCCTGTTCGATGCCCTGCTGCTGCAATTGCCCGCATCCAGCGAAGCCATCGAGGACTTGCTCGATGCCGGCGCCACGCCGGCGGGTACGGGACTGCTGGCCCAGGCACTGCAACGCCTCGACAACAACAGCGCGGCCACTATCGCGCTGGCTCTGAATCTGCTCGAACGCGGCGCCGATCCCTTCGGCACCGATACGCGCGAGCGCACACCGGTGCATCTCGCCGCCGCGCAGGGACAGTTGCCGGTGTTACAGGCGCTGCTCACGCGCGGCTGCAATCCAAACACGCGCGACACGCAAGGCCGCACGCCACTGTTCGCCGCGCTGGAGCATGGTGAAAAGGCCCTGCCGCTGGTGCGCGCACTGGTGGCGCATGGCGCCGACGCAGAAGCCACCGACGCCAACGGCGAAACGCCGCTGGGCCTGGCCTTTGAACACGACGAAATCGAGCGCTGGCTGGACTGGGGCGACTGGACACGCCCGCGCCGACCGCTACGCGCGGACGATCTACCGGCCGCGGCTGCCGTTGGCGCTCTGGCCGCGGTAGAACGCCTGCTCGATCTCGGCTACGCGGTGAACACACAGGATCGCCAGGGCGCCAGCGCACTACTGCACGCCTGCGGCACCGGCCATCGCGACATCGCCGCACGCCTGCTCGATGCCGGCGCTGATACCACGCTCGCTGCCGCCAATGGCATGACGCCGCTGGCCGCTGCCGTCGCCGCCCGTCGTGACACCCTGGTCAGCCTGCTCATGGCGCATGACGTAGCCGCCGACCAGCGCCTGCCCGGCGACGCCACCGCACTGATGGTGGCCGCGGCGATGGGCTACCCCGAGATCGCCGAGCAATTGCTGGATGCCGGTGCCGACGTCAACGCCGTCGACGCGCGCGGCCATAGCGCACTGCATGCCGCGGCGCAGTTCGGTTTTGAACACAACGACAGCCTACGCGCGCGCCGCCTGTTCGACACGCTGCTCAAGCGCGACGCCGACGTGAACCGCGCCGATGCCGAAGGCAAGACACCACTGCTGTTGCTGCTCGGTGCGCATATGCGCCCGGGCAGCGACTGCGATGCCACCCACATCGGCGCCCTGGTGCCGGTGCTGCTGGATGCCGGCGCGCGTCTTGAGCACGCCGATCAGCGCGGCGTCACCGCGCTACACGCGTGTGCCATGCACGCCTTGTTGCCGCCGGCCCGCGTGCTGCTTGCGCGCGGCGCCGACCGCGCGGCAGTCGATGCGTTCGGCCGCTCTGCCGCGGACGTGGCGCGCCAGCTTGGTTTTGTCGATATCGCGCACGAACTCGCTGCGCGCAGCGGTGCGATGCCCAGCGTGCGGCAGACCCTGCGTCAGCCGGCCCAACCAGCCGATTAAGGTAAGAGCGCACCCTGTGCGCGATGCGGCCCGCCAGGGCCGCTGTGTTGGATGCAATTACGAGGCAAGAGCACGGCCCTCACGGGGGGCCGCATCGCGCACTGGGTGCGCTCCCACAGGTAGGTGCCACCAGGCCTGTACGACGGTTTCCATGTCGATCTGATCGATCCGGCCAGTCTTCGGCAGGCCGCCGATAACCGTGACGGCACTGCCGCGTCCACTGCGTGGCGCCCACGTGCAAGGCCAGCGATTGCCGAATAGCACCACCAAGGGGCAGCCAACGGCCGCGGCAAGATGTGCCGGCCCGGTATCCACCGAAACCATGCTGTGCGCGATTTCCAGCAGGCCTCGCAAATGGCCCAGCGGCAGGCCGCCGGCGGGTGCGATCACATGCGGGTGATTCGTCGCGTAGCGGATCGTCTCCAGATAACCCGCTTCCGCCGCCGAACCACATAGCAACACGCGCGCCTCCGGGTGCCATTGCAGGATGGCGCGCGCCAGCCCCGCCCAGCGTTCGACCGGCCATGATTTGTCGTCGTCGTTAGCGGCACGCACGCCGTTCCAGCGCATGGTGCGTTTGTTCGCGGGTTGCAGCAGCACCAGCGGGCGGCCGTCGATACCCTGCGCGCGCAGCCAGACGCGTACGTCGGCACGCTCACTTGCCGTGGGAAGGAGCTGTGGCGCAGCCGATAAAACAGCCTGGCACATCGCGGTGCCCTCGAAAGCCGCAGGTGTCCGATCGGCGAAACGCAGCAGCCAGTCCACCCAATGCTCGCCCTCCTGCATTGGAATGTCCTCGATGAACACGCATTGCTCTGGCGGCACGCGCGCCAGGGCCAGCATGGGACGCACCTTGGTGCGAGTGCGCACATCGGGCTCGCAGATATAGAACGGCGCGTCACTCACTTGGCGCAATGCCAGGGCGACGCGCAGACGCTGCGGATGTAACCAGAGCGATCCGTGCTGACTCGGAAAATGCAGCACTTCACCCACGTCGTCATTGGGTTCGTACAACACCCGAGACCAATCGCCTATCGCCACCAGGCGGCAGGGCGCGCCGTAGCGCTGGCGCAGCTTGTGCAACAGCGGCTGCAACATCACCGTGTCGCCGAGGCGACCGAACCGGATGACTACCGGAGATTGGGTTGCAGGCATAGGCACACGGGACACATGCAAGCATCGGGACCGGCCCGACCCGGAAGCGGCCTACCCCCCGGCAGCACGGCTTCGCGACCCCGCTATGTTTACCCGTTATGTGTCGAAATGAGTTACGGAAATAACGCAATTTGCCGCGCCATCAGCGCGGATTCACGCTCAGCTTTGATCCCGCAGTAGCTCCGCCGGCGGCTGCTCCAGTTCCTGCTTGGCAGTGGGTTCCTCGTCGGCATCGAACAGATGCAGCAAGTCGTTGAGTGCTTCCTTGGAGGTCTGCACCAGACGGGTCTCGTCGTCGTAAACCAAGTACTGCGCCTTCAGCAGCTTCACATCGTGCTGACGGAAGCGCTCCACGCGGTCGGCCGCCAGCTCGCTGGACAGGCCCAGCGCCTCCAGGGTCTTGCGCGTCATCTTGAGGCTGGAGTGGAAGGTCTCGCGCACCGGCTCCTCCACCCCCAGGTCCATCAGACGGAACACGTGCTGGCGATTGCGTGCCCGCGCGATGATCTTCAGGTGCGGATACTGGCGGCGCACCAGGCGCGCGATACGCAGATTGGCTTCCGGATCATCCGTCGCCAGCACAAACACCTCGGCCTGATCGGCCTGCGCCGCACGCAGCAGGTCAGGTCGCGCCGGATCGCCGAAAAATAGTGACGTATTGTTGAAGCGGCGCAGCGTATCCATCTGCTCCACCGACGACTCCAGCGCCACAAACGGAATGCGTTGCGCGCGCAGCACGCGGCCGACGATCTGCCCCATGCGGCCAAAGCCGGCGATGATCACACGCGGCGCGTCGGTTTCGATGGTGTCGTACTCGCGCTCCGGCTTCTTCGCCTTCACGTCGATCAGCTTGGCGATCATCACCACCAGCAATGGCGTCACTGCCATCGACAAGGTGATCGCCAGCACGATCAGGTTCTGTAGCGACTCGCCGATCAAACGCTGTTCCGCCGCCTGCTTTAACACCACGAAAGCGAATTCGCCGCCGCAGGCCAGCAACACCACCATGCGCAGGGTATCGGCGTTATTGAGCGCGCCGACGATGCGCCCCAGCGGCCACAGCAGCAGCCCCTTCACCGCCAGCACGCCCAGGGTCAGGCCCAGCACCAGCAAGGGTTTGTGCAGCAGCGTCGCCACATCCATCGACATGCCGACGCTGATAAAGAACAGACCAAGCAGCAGGCCTTTGAACGGCTCGATATGCGATTCCAGCTCGTGCCGATACTCCGAATCCGCCAGCAGCACGCCGGCCAGGAACGCGCCCAGCGTCGACGACACGCCAACTTCTTCCATCAACCACGCCGTGCCCAACACCACCAGCAAGGCTGTCGCGGTGGAGACCTCTTGCGCATTCGCACGCGCCACGAAGCGGAA
This sequence comes from Dyella sp. OK004, assembly GCF_900114495.1. GTDB lineage: Bacteria > Pseudomonadota > Gammaproteobacteria > Xanthomonadales > Rhodanobacteraceae > Dyella_D. The sequence continues at coordinate 883,719 of NZ_FOZI01000001.1, forward strand.
CACCGGACGCAGCAGATAACGGCCACCTACCACCACCGCCACGATCGCACCGATCGTCTGCAGGATCGCTCGCGAGTCCAAACCGTGCGGCGAGGCGGAGCTCGCCAACAGCGGCACCATCGCGATCAGCGGAATAGCGGCGAGATCCTGAAACAGCAGAATGGCGAAGGTCTGCCGCCCATAAGCCGAACCAGCCTCTTTGCGCTCCGCCAGAATCTGCAAACCAAACGCGGTGGACGACAGCGCCAGGCTGCCGCCGACAATAGCCGAGGCATTGGCCGTGAGGCCGAACAGATAAAAACAGGCCAGGCCAATCGCCAGACCGCAAGACAGCACCTGCAATACACCGGCACCAAACACCGAACGCCGCATCACCCACAAACGCTGCGGCGACAACTCCAGGCCGATCACAAACAGCATCAGCACCACACCAAACTCAGAGATCGTCGCCACACCCTCGGTGTCACTGACTAACCCAAGCACCTGCGGCCCGATCGCCATACCCGCCAACAAAAAGCCCAGCACCGCGCCCAAACGGAAGCGCTTGGTCAGCGGCACGGCAATCACCGTCGCCAGCAAAAACACCAGCGCGGCATTGAGAAAAGAATGGCTTTCCACGTACTCGCCCGACAGCGGAGGGATAAGGTGATTATTCCACGCGGCTGCGCACAGCGAACGCCGAGGGCGCATGAAATTGCGCGCCGCGTGTCATTCCGTTGCACACCGGAATGACCAGGTAGAAGCGTCATCCCAAGCACCCACCCCTCACCCCAACCCTCTCTCCGGAGGGGAGAGGGAGCACGGCTCTAAAAGGCGATGCGAAGCGAGCCCGTAACGGGTCCCCTGTGGAGTGGTGAGGGTTGGACGAAAAGGCCCGCAGGGGAACCGGCATGGATGCCGGTTCCTTTTCGACACGACAGGGACGTCGTGTCGAAAAGCCCGGCCAACCCTCACGGACCCGCAGGCGTAGCCGGAGGGCGCGTAAGAGGGGTGCCTTTTCTTTTGGTTACTTTTCTTTGGGCAAGCAAAGAAAAGTGACTCGGCCTCCGGCAGGAGGACGAAAGCCCGCCGCAGGCGAACCCGGTCGCGACAACCAGGCGACAACGCCACTGGATTATCGCCAGCACCGCTCAACCGTGCAAAGGAAACCCGTCCAACCGCTGCCTCAAAATACTTTCCAACCGCGCCACCGCAGGCGCCAACTCCGCCTCCGCCCGATGCAAACAAAGCCCAAGCACCGGCATCACAGGAAGCCCCACCTCCCCCACCTCCAACACCCGCACCGCCCCCGGCAACCCCACCCGCGTCCGCAACGCCACCCCCAACCCCGCCGCCACCGCCGCCCATATCCCGGCAAGGCTCGCACTGGTAAACGCAATCCGCCAAGGCACCCCCGCGCGATCCAGCGCCGCCGTCGCCGCCGTCCGCATCAGGCATGGCGCATCCAGCGAAACCAGCGGCAACGGTTCACCGCTATCGCGCGACCAGCCAGGCTCACCATCCGCCGCACCGATCCAGCACATCGGCGTCTCGCCGAGACACTCGACATACGGAGTAGCGACGCCCGCATCCCATGCCAGCGCCAGATCGAGCCGACCAGTGGTCACCCGATCGAGTAATTCCGCATTGCGCGCAATGCGCGCCTCGATGCGCACCTTGGGATGCGCGCGTGCGAAACGGCCGAGCACATCCGGCAACAACGACTCGCCGAAATCCTCCTGCAGACCCAGCCGTATCCAGCCTTCGAGTTCCGCACCGTGAATCGCGGCCGCGGCTTCGTCATTGAGTTCGAGCAGGCGGCGCGCATAACCCAGCATGGTTTCGCCCGCGTCGGTCAGCGCCATGCCGCGGCCCTGCCGGCGCAAGAGCGGCGTACCCGCCTGCTCCTCCAGCTTCTTCAACTGCGCGCTCACCGCCGAGGTGGAGCGGCCAAGCCGATCGGCCGCCTTGGCGAAACTGCCCAGCTCCACGCCGAGCGCGAAGCTGCGCAGTACGTCAAGGTCGAAATGAATCCGCCGTGTCATGACCATCCCAAATTAATGGATTATCAATCCCATATTTCCCGATTTTCAGGACAACATTGCCGCGCTACGGTACGCCTCGTCAATGCCGCGAAAGGGCTTCCCCATGCTCGCCATGCAATACAGCTTCGTCCTGCCCGCCGACTACGACATGGCGGTCATCCGCCAGCGCATCGCGGACAAAGGCCATCTACTCGACCACTTCCCCGGCCTTGGCTTCAAGGCCTACCTCAGCGCCGACCGGCGCGGCGGCAGACTGAGCACCCGGCACAACCTGTATGCCCCGTTCTATCTGTGGAACCACAGCGACGGCATGAACGCTTTCCTCGGCAGCAGCGGCTTCGCCGGCCTCACCCAGGCCTTCGGCTGGCCCACCATACAAATGTGGTCGGTATGGCATGCCCACGTTTCGCCCGATGCCACCCAGGCCATCTGCGCCTCGCGCGACATCGTCGCGATCCCGCCCTATACCGATCTCGATGAACTGCGCGAACAGGAACGCCAGCTCGCGCAAAACGACATCGCTGACGGCGCACTCGCCGCCGTCAGCGCCTTCGAACCCACCCAGTGGAACCTGATCCGCTTTCGCCTGTGGGGCGAACTGCGCGCCGAACTGGCACGCGACCATCGCCAGCTCTACGACGTCGGCCACGTCTCCCTGCCCCAGCGCACACTCGCTGAACTCACACCCTAGGAGTCCTCTTCCATGCCACTCGTTCGCATCGCCCTCCGCCGCGGCCAGTCCCCGCAATACCTCGCCGCGCTGCGCAACGGCATCTACCGCGCCATGCGCGAAACCTTCAACGTCCCTGAAAACGACCGCTTCATCCTCATCAACCAACACGACCCCGACGAATTCGACTACGACCCCAACTACCTCGGCATCTCACGCAGCGACAAGCTCGTGATCGTGCAGATCGCCTGCAACAACACCCGCACCGTCGAACAGAAACAGGCGTTCTACAAACGCATGGCGGAAGTGCTTGCGGAAGAGCCGGGGCTGAGGCCGGAAGATCTCTTCATCAATCTGCTTGAGACGGCAAAAGAGAACTGGTCGTTTGGGAATGGGATTGCGCAGTACGTGTGAGTGATTGACTGATGCGTGCAGGTGCATCAACCCAGCAAGTAGCAACGCTATGCCGAGCACCCACCCCTCACCCCAACCCTCTCCCCGGAGGGGAGAGGGAGCACGGCTTTTCTGCTCTTGCAGGGCGATGCGAAGCGAGCCGTGCACGGGTCCCCTGTGGAGCGGTGAGGGTTGGACGAAAAGGCCCGCAGGGGGATCGGCATGGATGCCGATCCCTTTTCGACACGACAGGGACGTCGTGTCGAAAAGCCCGGCCAAGCCTCACGGACCCGCAGGCGTAGCCGGAGGGCGCGCAAGAGGGGTGCCTTTTCTTTTGGTTACTTTTCTTTTGGTTACTTTTCTTTACTCCGGGCATCCATGCCCTCCGCCCTTCGGGCCAGCTGCGCTGTTCGCAGCCGCTCCTGCGGCTGCGTGGGCAAGCAAAGAAAAGTGACTCGGCCTCCGGCAGGAGGACGAAAGCCCGCGGCAGGCGAGCCAGAACACGCAGACGCAACAACCGAGCGACAACGCCACTGGATTCCGGCCTGCGCCGGAATGACGAAGTAGGAAGAGATATCGCAAGGGCCAGACTCTCACCCCGCCCTCTCCCGACGGGAGAGGAAGAAAAGCGCGTACTTACTCCCCGCGCAACCAGCGCGCAGCATCCACCGCGTAGTAAGTAAGAATCGCATCCGCCCCCGCCCGCTTGAACGCCGTCAACGACTCCAACACCACCGCCCGCTCATCCAACCACCCATTCTGCGAAGCCGCCTTCAACATCGCGTATTCACCACTCACCTGATACACAAACGTCGGCATCCCGAACGCATCCTTCACCCGTCGCAACACATCCAGATACGGCATCCCCGGCTTCACCATCACCGCATCCGCACCCTCGGTGATATCCAGCTCCACCTCTCGCAAGGCTTCGTCGCTGTTACCCACATCCATCTGATAGGTGTGCTTGTTGCCCTTGCCGAGATTCGCCGCCGAGCCCACCGCATCGCGGAACGGGCCATAGAACGCGGAGGCATATTTGGCGGAATAAGCCAGGATGCGCGTGTGGATATAGCCGGCCTCTTCCAGCGCATCGCGGATCGAGCCGATGCGGCCGTCCATCATGTCCGACGGCGCCACGAAATCCATGCCGGCCTCGGCCTGCGCCAGCGACATCTTGATCAGCGCTTCGACAGTGGGTTCGTTCATCACGTAACCGTGTTCGTCGATCAGGCCGTCCTGGCCGTGCGTGGTGTACGGGTCCAGCGCCACGTCGCCGATCAGGCCCAGCTCGGGATACTTCGCCTTCAATGCACGGGTGGCGCGCTGCATCAGGCCATCCGGATTCCACGCTTCGCGCGCATCCTCGGTCTTCACCGACGCACCGGGCGACGGGAACAACGCCAGCGCCGGAATGCCCAGACGCACGCATTCGCCGGCCAGCTTCAGCAGCTCATCGACGGAAAGCCGATCCACCCCCGGCATCGACGGCACCGGCTCGCGCTGCCCTTCGCCCTCGATCACGAACGCGACCATGATCAGGTCGCTCGCCAACAGGGTATGTTCGCGCATCAGTGCGCGGGAGAAGGCATCGCGACGCATGCGGCGCATGCGGATGGCAGGGAAGCTCATGGCGGATTCTCTCGGGGCAATAACCGGCATTTTAGCGCCACACCGGCGTGGCGCCGCGTGCCCGGTCACTTTGCCGCGGCGTTGGCAAACGCTTAGCGCGCTCAACACGTTCTCGAAACGTCGGACGGTGCAGCCTGCAGCCCCTTGCAGAAGGAGCGCACCATGAGCGCAGGCACTCATTTCATCCGGCGCACGCATTGGCCGCTGGCCACCGAATCGCGCTACCTCGGACCGCACGAAGATACGAGCCCGATCGATGTCACCCTGGTCATGCGCCGCAAAGGCGCCCACCCGCAGGCAGCGGTGTGGCCGCATGCGGCAGCCGTGCAACGCAAGGACTTCGACAGCGCCTACGGCGCCGACACGCAAGAAGTCGACGAGCTGCGCGGCTTTGCCCGCCAACACGGACTGCAGGAAACCGGCTGCAATACCTGCCGCCGCGTCATGCATCTGCGTGGCACGCCGCAGGCGATGCAGCGGGCCTTCGGCGTCGAACTGGGGCGGTACCAGCTGCTGCCTTCCGGCGACACCGTGATGGGTTGTCGTCATCCACCCGCGCTATCTGGCGCCATTTCCTCTTCTGTCATCGCCGTGCTGGGCCTCGATCATCGTCCGGTGGCGCGCCCGCATTTCCTGCGCCCCATGGCTCAGCCTGGCACCACTTACACGCCCATGCAGGTCGGCCAGCTTTACCAATTTCCCAATGGTGCCGACGGCACGGGCCAGACCATTGCAGTAATCGAGCTGGGCGGCGCGTTCAACCAGACTGATTTCACGCAGTACTTCAAAACACTCGGCGTCACGAAGACACCCTCGGTCACCATCGTCTCGGTAGCCGGCGGCAAGAGCACCACGGGCGCTGCCGATGCGGAGGTGATGCTGGATGCCGAAGTGATCGGCGCACTGGCGCCCGGCGCAAACATCGTCATCTATTTCGCACCGAACACCGACCAAGGTTTCTACGAAGCCATCTCGCAGGCGGCGCACGACACCACGCACAACCCTTCGGTGATCTCGATCAGCTGGGGCGGCCCGGAAGACAGCTGGAGCGCCTCCACCCTTGCCGCGATGGAGACGGCCTTACAGGATGCCGCCGCACTCGGCGTCACCATCACCGCGGCCAGCGGCGACAGCGGTTCAGGCGATGGCGAAACGGATGGACAGCCGCATGTGGATTACCCCGCCTCCAGCGTCTACACGCTCGGCTGCGGCGGCACCCGCCTCGACGCCAGCGGCACCACCATCGCCAGTGAAACGGTGTGGAATGAAACCGCAACCAACGAGGGCGCCACCGGCGGCGGCGTCAGCATGGACTATGCGCGGCCCGCGTTTCAGCAGAATGCCGGTGTGCCGACCGCGCCCGGCGGTTTCGTCGGCCGCGGCGTGCCGGATGTCGCCGGCAACGCCGATCCGATGACCGGCTATCAGGTGCGCGTGGATGGCCAGGACCAAGTGATCGGCGGGACCAGTGCGGTAGCACCGTTGTGGGCGGCGCTCGTGGCGTGTTTCAACCAATCCCTCGGCGCGCCGCTAGGCGATGCGCATGCAGCGCTGTACCAGGTGAATGGCGGCGCGTTCCGCGATATCACGGAGGGCGACAACGGCGCGTATCAGGCGGGCCCGGGCTGGGATGCCTGCACCGGACTCGGTACGCCGAATGGACAGGCGATGCTTCAGGCCTTGAAGGCGTTGCAGCCCGCCGCGTGACGATGGCGATGGCGATCTCTACCTGTCACTGCGCGAGTTCCGCCTGCTCACGTCGTATTTCACACTTGCCCGATCGGCGAGAGGGCGTCAGCACAAAGGGGTGTTCAGCGCGCCCAAGGAAGCAATGGCGCCTCCGAGCGCCATTGCTTCCTTGATTGGATTATCGCGCTCAATTTATCGACGGAGCACATAAGACTCCAGTCATTCCAGGTTTTGGTGCGCAGGTATTCGCGAAATAGCCTTGTTGATCCCAACCGCCAAAACCAGCGTCACCAGCCACCCAAACAAATGTCCACTGCTGATAGAGGGTTTCTGTTTGATTTTTGATGGTGAGCTTCTGTCCCGGACTACCTGTCGTAGGGAGAGGAGTGGGAGGGCCATTGTCAGGGGGAACTGATAGTGCCGAAACTTGATCGATGCTTGTGGAAGCCTCTATCCCAGAATTAACTGTTATCTGTCCGACAGGACCGACTGCGGTGGTCCCATCGCCGCGCCTCAGGGTGGGGTTCTTTTGATTCTGCGCGTCGATCCAAGTCTTCCATGCCTCATAGCCAGTTGCTCCTGGACTAAAGACTATGGTTTTCTGGTTGTACGAGCTGGTGGCGGGAGCCTTTGAGGCTGGCGTTTCGCTCAAAGTTAAAGAAGGGATGGCGAGGGAGGATATTGCCAACAGAGAGGTGAAAACAGTTTGTTTTTTTACGGATAGCTCCTTGATCAATCGCTGTTCCTAACTGCAAACACCAAGCCAAACCTGCCTACGCCGTTCTGATGCACTTTGAGTTGGCCGCGATGACGCATCTCCTGGCATTTGCTTGGTTTGGAAGCAATGGCTCGCGACGTGAGGTGCAGCGAGCCATCGCTTGACCGACCATAGCCTCCCTCGCCTCCCTCCCACAATTTGCAATATCCGCAAGAATTCTCCAGGAGCAACACGTCTGCTCGTCAGACGAGGTGCCGCCAGAGATGGTCATGCTTGGCAAATAAGCAGTGGTGTTATTGGTCAGGAAACCAAAGCATCAGGCGAGACTGGACGGTTTGACCACGTTCGTCGAAGTGTGCGACTCACAGCGATGCTCAGGAAATATTGAGCTAGCTCTAAGCGACGATGCGCGTCCCCTTCTCCGCATCGAAGAAATGCAGCCGCTCCGGCACAAAGTCAAAATGCAGCGTGCTGCCCGCCGCCGGTAAATGGCGCGATGCCGTACGCGATACCAGCGCCTGATCGCCGTGACGCAGGTTGAGGAAGATCTCGTTGCCTACCGGCTCGACCACTTCCAGTTCGGCACTGAGCACGGCACTGCCGACGTCCGCCCGCGCGAGCAAATCCTCCGGCCTCACACCCATCACGATCTCGCGATCGCGCCACGCTTCCAGTGCCTCACTCTGCGGCAGTTCGCCGAGCGTCAGCACACCCTGTGCCGTAGCGAGTTTCCAGCCGCCATCCACATGCAGGGTGCCGCGCAGCAGGTTCATCGCCGGGCTGCCGAGGAAGCCGGCTACGAAGAGATTCGCAGGCTTGTCGTACAGGTTCATCGGCGTGTCGATCTGCTGGATCACGCCGCCGTTGAGCACCACGATGCGCTGGCCCAGGGTCATCGCTTCGATCTGGTCGTGGGTGACATAGACCATGGTGGCTTTCAGGCGCTGGTGGATGCGCGCGATCTCCACGCGCATCGACAGACGCAGCTTGGCATCGAGGTTGGACAGTGGCTCGTCGAGCAGGAACACCTTGGGGTCGCGCACCAGCGCGCGCCCAAGCGCCACGCGCTGGCGCTGGCCGCCGGACAGCGCGGCGGGCCTTGAATCCAGCCGCTGGTCGAGCTCCAACATTTTCGCCGCCTCGGCCACGCGACGTTCGATCTGCTCCTTGGCCTGGCCGCGCAGCTTCAAGCCGAAGCCGAGGTTCTCGGCCACCGTCATGTGCGGATACAGCGCGTAGTTCTGGAACACCATGGCGATGTCGCGATCCTTCGGCGCCACGTCGTTCACTACGCGATCGCCGATGGACAGCGTGCCGCCGCTGATCGATTCCAGCCCCGCGATCATCCGCAGCAGGGTGGTCTTGCCGCAGCCGGACGGCCCCACCAGCACCAGCAGTTCGCCGTCGGCAATTTCGAAACTGGCCTCGGCCACGCCTACGTGACCGTTCGGGTAGACCTTGCGCAGTTTGTCGAGGCGGACCTGGGCCATGCGGATTTCTCTCCTGGGGCCGGCGGGATCGAACCACATCGGCGGGGGTGGGGCCAGCTTGTGACCAACCGGGCTGCACAAGCGGGAAACATTCGGATATTCTCCAATGTAAACGTTTACATCAAGCCGCGATGCGGCATATCGAGATTCCCGCCATGACTCGTAGCTACCGTTTTCCCGAAGGCTTTCTTTGGGGTGCTGCCACCTCCGCCTACCAGATCGAAGGCTCGCCGCTGGCCGATGGGGCCGGCCCCAGCATCTGGGAACGTTTCGCGCATACGCCGGGGATGATGGTGGGCGGCGACACCGGCGACATCGCCTGCGACCACTACAACCGCTACCAGGGCGACGTGCAGCTGATGAAGGCGCTGGGCCTGCACGGCTACCGTTTCAGCATCGCGTGGGCACGCGTGCTGCCCGAGGGCACCGGCCGCATCAACCAGAAGGGTCTGGATTTCTACAGGCGCTTGGTCGATGAGCTACTGGAGAACGGCATCGCGCCGAACGCCACCCTGTTCCACTGGGACATGCCGGCGGCGCTGGACGACCGCGGCGGCTGGCTCAACCGTGACAGTGCGCACTGGTTCGCCGAATACGCCGAGGTGATGTTCAAGGCGCTGGACGGCCGCGTGCAGCGCTGGGCCACCCTCAACGAACCGTGGGTGGTGACGGACGGCGGCTATCTGCACGGCGCGCTGGCCCCCGGCCACCGTAGCAAGTACGAGGCGCCCATCGCCGCGCACAACCTGATGCGCGCCAGCGGCGCCGGCATCCAGGCGTACCGCGCGCACGGCAAACATCAGATCGGCGTGGTGTTCAACATCGAGCCCAAGTACCCGCACTCACAGAGTCCGGAAGACCTGGCCGCCACCCGCCGCGCGCATGCCTACATGAACGAGCAGTTCGCGGACCCGGCGCTGCTCGGCAGCTACCCGCCCGAACTGAAAGAAATCTTCGGTGACGCGTGGCCGGATTTCCCCGCGGACGACTTCAAGCTGACCCAGCAGAAGGTCGACTTCGTCGGTATCAACTACTACACCCGCGCCGTGGTGAAGAACGACCCGGCGCAGTACCCGCTGAAGGCCTCGCCGGTGCGCCAGCCCAACAAGACCTACACCGAGACCGGTTGGGAAGTGTTCGAGCAGGGCCTGACCGACACCCTCACCTGGTTCAAGGAGCGCTACGGCGACATCCCGCTGTACATCACCGAGAACGGCTCGGCCTTCTACGATCCGCCGGTGGCCGAAGGCGATGTACTCGACGACCCCTTGCGCACCAACTACTTGCGCAAGCATCTCAGGGCGCTGCACAAGGCCATCGAGGCCGGCGTGAACCTCAAGGGCTACTACGCCTGGTCGCTGATGGACAATCTGGAATGGTCACTGGGTTTCTCCAAGCGCTTTGGCCTGTACCATGTGGATTTCGCCACGCAGAAGCGCACGCCCAAGGCGACGGCGAAACTCTATGCCAAGGTCATCGAGAGCAACGGTACGGTGCTGGACGAATAAGTCCCCCCACCGGCAGGCTTGCGTGACCCGTTGCCAGGATTGTTCATGAGCTCTACCTCTAGCGCCGCTACGACCCTGCTCGCCGACCTTGGCGGCACCAATGTCCGCTTCGCCCTTGCCGATCCTTCGCTCGCTTCGCCGCTACTGCTGGACAGCGTGAAGCGCTACCGGGTCAGCAACTTTCCTTCGATGGCGGACACCATCCGCCAGTACTTTGCCGATACCGGCCTGTCGGCCTCGCGCGCGGTGATTGCCGCCGCGGGCCGCATCGTCGACGGCGAAACGGTGAAGGTGACCAACAATCCGTGGCTGGTCTCGGCGCATGGTTTGCAAGACGCGCTGGGGCTGACCTCGGTACGCCTGGTCAACGACTTCGCCGCGCAAGGCATGGCCGTGCCGCTGCTGCGTCACGAACAGTTGCAGGCGGTGGGCCCGCAGAAGCTGCCCAACACCGGTGAGCACCAGACGCAGACCTTCGTGGTGATGGGCCCCGGTACCGGCCTCGGCGTTGCTGGCTTGCTGCTGCGCGACGGCCGCTGGACCGTGCTGGAAACCGAGGGCGGCCACGCCGGCTTCGCTGCGCATACCGCTGAGGATGTAGAGATCCTGCACCGCCTCAACGCGCGCTTCGGCCGCGTGTCCAACGAGCGCATGATCTGCGGCAACGGCATCGTGAATCTCTATCTCGCACTGGCCGATATCGAAGGCCTGCCGGCCGAGGAATTCACGCCGGAAGACATCACCGCGCGCGCGGTCGAAGGCACTGACAAGCTGTGCGTGCGCACGGTGGAAACGTTGGCCGGCATCTTCGGCAGCGTGGCTGGCGATCTGGTGCTGAGCCTTGGCGGCTGGGACGGCGTATTCCTCACTGGCGGCGTGCTGCCGATCCTGCTGCCGTGGCTGCAGCACGGCGGCTTCCGCGAACGGTTCGAGTCCAAGGGTCGCTTCAAGGAAACCATGCAGCAGGTACCGACGGTGGCGATGATGCATCCGGAGCCTGGCCTGCTGGGTGCGGCGGCGATTGCGGTGCTGGAAAGCGGCAAGTCACTGCTACCCAGCAGCAACGCGTAGGAGCCCACTCTGTGGGCGACAGACGCTGCGGAGTTCTCGCTTCGTAGGTTTTTCGCGCACAGAGCCTGCTCCGGACTTGATCCGGGGGTGCGCTCTTACAGGTCCTTCGAGACGTTACGTGCCGCGGGGCTTCGCGCGATGCGTGGGCGTCGCACTCCACGGATCATCGGGCCATGGGTGCCGCGGGTAGCGGCCCTTCAATTCCTTCTTCACCTCGGGATAGGTGCGCTCCCAGAAACCTTTGAGGTCCTGCGTCACCTGGATCGGGCGGCCGGCCGGCGAGAGCAGATGCAGCGTTACCGGAAAACGCCCGCCACCCACACGCGGCGTGTCGGCCAGGCCGAATAGCTCCTGTAACTTCACCGCGAGCACCGGCGGCTCGCCCGCCACATATTCGATGCGGCGTGCCATGCCACTGGGCACCGTGATGCTCTCGGGTACCTGCGCGTCGAGCAAACGGCGCTGCTCGTAGTCGAACAGTGCGGCCAGTGCCTGCGAGAGCTCTTCGGCACTCAAGGCATCCAGTCGCCGTTTACCGTTGAGGTAAGGCGCGAGCCACGCTTCGAGCGAATCCAGCAAGACTTCGTCGGAGATATCGGGCAGCCCCAGTTCCGGCATCCACGCGCGCAGCGCCTGCATGCGCGCACGCAGGCGGCGCGCGTTCTCGCTCCACGGCAGCACGTCCAGTCCCTTCGCGCGCACCGCCGCGAGCAGTGCGGGCAAGGCATCTTCAGGCTGCACCGGCACGCTGCGGCGCGACAGCACGATGGCGGCGTAGCGCTGCTCTTCGAAAGCTTCGACGGCGTTGCGTTCGTCATTCCAGCGCAGCGTGCGTTCGCGCCGGAATTGCATGGCGTAGTCGCGCTCAAGGACTCTCGAATCAAGCGGTGCCGCAGCGAGGATCAGGCTATCGCGCGCCTCGAAGCGCAAATCCAGCGCGACCAGCCACGGCTCGCCAAGCAAGGCCGTGCTTTCGTGCAGACGTGCGCCGCGGCCATTCGCCAGCGTGTAGCGCAGCGGATTGTTGTCATCGCGGCGCGCCACGCGATCGGGATAGGCATGCAACAGCAGATCGCCCACGGCATGACTATCCGGCACACCACTTGCCGCAGTGCGCACGTCCAGACGGCGGCGCCAGCCTTTGCTGGCCTGCTCGATCACCGCCAGCGCACCTGCGTCGGCACCGCCGCGCGCACCAGCAGTACGGCGATCGCGCCATGCATGCAGCGCCGTAACGCGCGCGCGGAAATCGTCGCTGCGCGCCTGCTCGCCACGCAGTGGCGAGCGCGCCTCCATCAAGGCGAGCAGATCGGCCACCAACGCATGCAGCTCCGGCGGTGCACGCAAGGCCGCTGCGCCGAGACGCGGGGTGGCGCCGAGTTCCAGCATGCGGCGGCCGAGCGCGGTGATGCGCCCACCGGCATCGAGCGCACCCAGCACCATCAGCAACTCGCGTGCCTGCGCCAGCGCGCCGCTGGGCGGCGTGTCCAGCCACGGCAGATCGTTGCGGCTATCCGCGGTGATGCCCCAGGCCGCCAGTTCCAGCGCCAGCCCCGACAGCTCGGCCTGCGTGATCTCCGCTGTACGCGCTGCGTCCAATCGCTTGCTTTGCGGCCACAGGCGATACGCCGTGCCTTCCGCGACGCGACCCGCGCGACCCGCACGCTGATCGGCGGAGGCCTGTGAAATATTCACCGTTTCCAGCCGCGTAAAACCGGAGTTGGGATCGAAACGCGGCTCGCGCGCTAGGCCGCTATCCACCACCGCGCGAATCCCTGGCAAGGTCACGCTCGACTCGGCGACATTGGTGGCGAGCACGATGCGTCGCATGCCCGGCTCGGCAGGATTCAAGGCCGCCTGCTGCTCGGCCAGCGACAGTTCGCCATGCAACGCGACGACTTCCACATGATCATCTTGCAGCGTCTGAGCCAGCACCGCCTCGGTGCGCGCGATCTCGCGCCGTCCTGGCAGGAAGGCGAGCACGTCGCCACCATTTTCCTCCAGCGCTTGTCGGGCGATGCGGGCAAGCTGATGCTCCACGTTCTCCTGCGTGCGCGCCGGCGGATACTCGACGCGCACCGGAAAGCTGCGCCCTGGGCTGCTGATGCGCGGCGCATCCAGCCATTGGGCGATGCGCTCACCATCCAGCGTGGCCGACATCACCACAATGCGCAGTTCGGGCCGCAACGTCGCCTGCACATCCAGCGCCAGCGCCGCGCCGAGATCGCCGGCGAGATGCCGCTCGTGGAACTCATCGAACAGGATCGCGCCAATGCCGGTGAGTTCGGGGTCATCCTGGATCAAGCGCGTGAGAATGCCCTCCGTCACTACCTCGATCCGCGTCGCCGCACTCACCTTCGACTCGAAGCGGATGCGATAGCCAACGGTCTGCCCGACCTCTTCACCCAACTGGCGCGACATGAATTGCGCTGCCGCGCGCGCGGCAATGCGCCGAGGTTCAAGCATCAGGATTTTGTCAGTGCCCAACCAGGGTTGATCGAGCAGTGCCAGCGGGACTTGGGTGGTCTTGCCAGCGCCGGGTGGCGCTTCGAGCACCAGGCGGGGCTGCGCCGAAAGCGCGGCGCAGATATCCGGCAACAACGGGGTGATGGGGAAGGAAGGGGCGGCGGTATTCATCGTGGCGATGATACCGGGCCGGCTGTTGCCTCTAAACGAAAGCTGCGCTCCGCCGCCAGTCGGCGGCGGAGCGCAGCGGGACTCACTTGATCGGCGTGGTCGTGACCTTCGATGTGCGCGCCGGAGCTGGAGCTGGAGCAGGCGGCACCATACCTTCGTGCAACGGCTTCAGCGACTCGAACTTCTGCTGATACTCGTCGGTAATCTGCTTGGCTTCCTCGCTGCTGCTGATCACCTTGGGCGTGATCAGCACGATCAGCTCGGTGCGCGTTCGGTTTTTGCTGGTGGTACCAAACAGGCGCCCGAGTATCGGTACGCGATTCAGTCCGGGAATGCCCGAGTCGCCATCGGTGTTCTGTTGCTGGATCAGACCACCGAGCAGCACCGTCTGCCCGCTCTGCACAGCTACCTGTGTGCCCATCGAACGCTGTGAGATGGTGGGATTGGTTTGACCGCTGGGGTAGTTCGGCTGACTCACCTGCTGCTGGACGCTGAGGTACACCAGTCCACCCGGATTGACGCGGGGCTGCACGTTGAGGATCACGCCCGTGTTGAGGTAGTTGACCTGGTTGTAGGTCGCGGTGCCGACACCGGGATTGACGCTGGTCTGGTTGATCGGCACCTGATCGCCGACCTGGATCTGCGCGACCTGATTGTTCAACACCACCAGCGATGGTGCCGACAGCGTCTTGGTGTTGCCATTGGTCTCCAGCGCACGCACGGCGACCTGCATATTGCTGTTCATGAACGAATAGAAGAACGGCTCGCCATTGAACTTGTTGCCACCGCCGCCCAGGCCGATTGCCCGATGACGGAAGGTATCGACCGGTGTGTAAGTGGTGTTGCCATTGGCGTCTGTCGTCTGGTTGAGGTTGCGCAACCCCTCCAGATACCACTGCACACCAAACTGGAACGCCCCCGTCAGCTTTACTTCCAGGATGCGTGTCTCGATCTGCACCTGCAGCGGCGTGTTGTCCAGGCGATGGATGGCCGACTCGATCTCCGCCCACTGCGAAGGACGCGCGCGTACCAGCAACTGGTTGTTGGCATCCACCGAACTGATGCGCACGCTGCCGTCTTCGGAGACGAACTGCTGCGGACTTTGCGCACCGCCACCACTACTCGGATTGGAGCCAAAGGTGCTGCCGATACTGGTGCCCGGGCCGCCGAAACCGCTGCTCTTGTCGGTGCCGTTACCGAAGCCCGCGCCGCTGTTGATGCCGGAATTGAGACCCGAGTTGCCACCGATGCCGCCGCCGATTCCACCACCGATTCCACCGGTGGTGCTGCTGCCGAAGCTGCCGGCCGTACTGCCCATGCCGCTACCCGAACCATAGGCATTGTCGGCGTTGCCCAGGGTGCCGGAATTCAAACCGGGCCCCACCTTGGCACCTGCGTTGCTGCCGCCGTTGCCGCTCGCGTAAATCTGCCCCAGGTATTGCGCCAGATCGGACGCCTTGATGTTGCGCACGTCATACACGAACAACTGCGGCTCGTTGCCGCCGCCGCGATCGATCTTCTCGATCCACTGCCCCACTTCCTGCAGGTAGTTGGGCTGGGTGCTGATTACCACCAGCGCGTTGGTGCGCTCGATCGGAATGAAACGGAACATGCCGGCCAGCGGCGTATCGCCCTTGGCGCCGAACATGCTGTCGAGCTTGGGCATCAGCTCGGCGACACCGGCGTGCTGCAGATTGAATACGCCGACCGACATGCCGCGCAGCCAGTCCACGTCGAAGGTGCTGACGGTGCGCTGGTAGTTGGCCAATTCCTGCGGCGAGCCGGCCAGCACGATCACGTTGCGCGAAGGGTCGACCAGCAGGATCGACTCCGGCCGCGCGAACGGCTTGATCAGTTTCTGCATCTCGGTAGCCGAGATGTAACGCAGCGGGAACAGGCGCGCCTGCATACCTTCCTGCGGCGCGGAAGCGCCTAGGCTCGGCACGAGGTTGCCGGCCACGGCTTCCTTCGCCTGCATCACCACGTAGCCGCCGTTGCGCTTAACCAGCGCATTGCCGGTCCACGACAGCAGCGTCTCCAGAATCGGCATGGCCTGGCTGGAATCCACCGGCTCCGCGGTGGCGAAGGAGATGTTGCCCTGCACGCCCGGTGCGATGGTGTAGTTCTGCTTGAGCAGGTCGCCGAGGATCGCCTTCACCACGGCCTGCACCGGCTGGTTTTCGAAGTTGAAGGTCACGGCGCCGTCGCCGGTCGCCGGTGCGCGCGGCGTGGCCAGTGCGGAGGGATGAATGAAAGTCCCGCTGCCTTGGCTGATCTGCGGCTGGGACAGGGTATCCGAGGGCGCATTGATCCCGCCGTTGAGCGGCTGCGGCTCCGGCGCGGGCTTCTCCGTCCCCGCCATGGCTTCGCGCTGCAGCGCTCCGTCATCGTGTGGTGCCGGCAGCGTGGAGCAACCGGCCATCCAGAGCGCCAGCGCGAGGGTGCCGTAGCGGAACGTCGGCTTGGTGAGATGACGGGACATGGATCAGTGTGCTCCTTCGGGGGTGCCGGCGGCCTGTTCGGCGCGACGCTTCTGGATGGCGGCTTTGAGCTGGCGGATACGCTCGGCCTGCAGCGCGCCGTCGTCCTGCTGCGGACGCGGCGCGTTGCTGTCGGCGTTGGGCGGCGGCGTGCCTTCGCCACCGGGTTTCAATGGCATGCGTATGGCGGGATTGCTGCCCGCCGGACCCACACGCTGTATCGCGCCCGCGGGCACGGTGATGGGTCCGGGCATGGCGCTGCCCTGATTCGGATTTGGTGCCTGCGCCTGCGCGTCGCTCTTCGGCGCGTCGATCGGCGCGCCGGCGGGTAGCTCCAGTTCGGTACGGCCGCTGGAGGACTCGAAGATCGCTGAGCGCGATTTCAGTTCCACCAGCTTCCAGCTGCCGTCCGGCAGGCTACTGCCTTCGCGTACACGCACATCGCTGTCGCTGCCGCGCGTATGCAGCAGGGCCATATGCAACGCGGGCGTAAGGATGATGCCGGTGAGCTGCATCTCGCCCAGGCTGGCACCACCCTTGGCCGATCGCGTCGCTGGCTTGCGATCGGGATTGAACACAGGCTGCTGCCACACCGTAGCGAACTGCGCGAGCGGTACCGGGACCGGCAGGTTGCTGCCTTCGCGGGTGTCCGGCAGCGGCGGCGTGGGGCGCGAGGGATCCCAGTGCACACCACGACCTACACCGGCGAGTAACACCATCAGCAGCGCGGCCAATGCGATCGCTACGCCGGCCAGCACGGGCGTCAGTCGACGTTGCGCGGCGGCGTTCAAGAGGCATCTCCCGCGGGTGCGGCGGCAGCCGGTGCGGCACCGCGCGACTGGCGCACGTAGCCGCTCAGGGTGAACTGCACTTCCAGCGGCGGTGCGCTGGCTTGCTGTGCGGCGACCGGATTGCGATAGACGCTGAGGTCATCGATGAACAAGTACGGCGTACCCTGCTCCAGTTGTTGCATCACCGCTGCCAGCGGCTGCATATCGCAGCGCAGGCTGATACTCACCGCCACTTTGCGATAGGGCTCGCCATCGGCGGCAGGCGGATTGGGTACCGGCATCTTCTGACTGACTTCGCAGCTGCCGCCATCGGGATGCGCCGCCACTACGTCCACCACGCGCTGCATCAGACCAGCGGCCGCGGCGTTCGGATCGTCTTCGGGAAGGAATGCATTACTCGCCGCCTGGCCCTGGCCGAGCGTGGCGATGCGTTGCTGCAGCGCCGGCTTTTCCGCGATGGCGGAAGCAAAGCGCGCCTGCGTGTCGCGCAGGTCGGCCATCTGCGAGCGGACATTGAGCAATGGCGAGACGAACCACCAATGCAGCAGCACGAAATACGTGATCACCAGTGCCAGCAACAGCAACAGGATCGCCGCGATGCGTGATTCGCGCGGCTTCAGCGCGACCAGCTTCACGGCTTGCCCCCATTGCTCGCCGGCACGGCGGGAGCGGCCTTGGCGGCTGTCGGCTTGCGCATCTGCGCCACCATGTAGAAACGCTCCTTGCCGGTCGACGGGTCCGCCTGGATGGTGCCCTGGAAATTGGGATTGCTGATGACGGTGGAGTCTTTCAGCGCATCGACCAGTCGCGCGGCCTGCGGACTCTGCCCCTGAAAACCCACCTGCCCCGCGTTGTCGATGCTGAGACGTTCGAGCCAGGCGGTGATGGGCAGGCGCTGCGTGATGTCCTGCAATACGGCCAGTGCGGAAACCGTGCTCTTCTTGCGCGCGGCCAGGAAACCGGCCGCGCCGGCGTTGTCCTGCAATTGCTGGCGCAAGCCGCCGACTTCCTGCGCTTCGGCACGCATGGTTTCGACCTGGGTCTGCATTTGCGCCAGCGCGCTTTCGCGATTGTGCAGCCACTGGCCGAGCACCAGCGCCAGCAGCAGTACGCACGCCGCCGCCAGTGCCAGGTTCAAGCGTTGCCGCGGATGCGTGCGGCGCGGCGCGAGTTCCGCCGGCAGCAGGTTGACGCCGAGGCGGCCACCGTCCACACCCAGGTCCACTGCATCCACCGCGATGCCGAGTTGGCCCAGGCGCGCCAGCAAAGGATCGAGTGTGGTGCGCGGCACCGCCACCAGTTCCGCAGCGAGACGGCCGGCGGGTGCGGGCGCGTCGAGTTCGCGGATGTCGTAGCGCACCTGCTCGGCACGGAACGGCGTTTGCCGATCCATCTCGAACGCGCCCACTTGCTGCAAGGTGTCGCGCGCCGCCGCCGGCAACATCAGCGGGCGCCGCAGCACGGCACTCGCCGGCAGGCACAGCGCCAGACGCAAGTCCTCACGATCCACCCCGCGCAGACCATCGGCCAGCGCTACCTGCTGACTGGCTGCGTCGAGGCTGTCCGGCCATTGCGCCAGCGTGTCGTGCGAGCCGGCGCGGCGCAGCCGCCAGTCATCGCCGGCGCGTTCCAGTAAATGCCACGCGGCACCGCCGCCAAACAGGGCATGCCAGCGCGTGGGCACCAGGAAGGCGAGCTCGCCACCCCACCACGCAAAGAATCGCGGCAACGGCGAAGCGCGCCATGCGCGGCGTACGCGTTCGAGCTGCGGTCGCAGCGAGCTCGTCATGGTCATTCCCCGTCTCCCTCCTGCCAGCGAAGCACCGCGTAGGGCTGTGCCCCCGCCCTGGCCCCTTGCAGACGTACCGTGGCGCGCAAAATCGCACGCGTGCCATCCGGCAATGTCGCCTCCGAACGAATACTATGCGTCACTCCCTGACTCCCGCCTAGGCCTGTCGGCCCTTGTCGTTGTTGTCTTGCGGCATACAGCGCGTTTGCCTGTTCCGGCGTCATGCCGGGGATCGCCTGCAGCGCCAGCGGCGGCGCAAAGGTCGGGTCTGGCGCGTTGCGGCCCGACCACAGAGTGACCTGCGGCGCGATCTTGCGATAGATGGCAGGGTCCATACCCAGCACCATTTGCAGTTCCTGGATGCTGGCGAACGGTGCATGGCGCGGAGCATAGTCGCGCCCGGCCGAGGTATAGGCGGCCGCAGCCCGGTTCAGATCGTCCGGCCCACGGCCGAAACTGCGCCAGTTCACCACTTGCTTGGCCAGCTCGTTGGCGGCGTTGTCGTTGAGGCCGGCGGCGCGGAAAAACGCCTGCAGCACATCCGGCGAAGCCGCGTTGATGTCGACCTTGCCGCTTTCGTCGACCACAGCCAGCTTCACTTTGGCGTCGTCGTACTGGAAATCGTAGTTGCGTCCGTCCGGTATCCAGCGGTTGCGGATGGACGGATCCTGCATCGCATAGATCGCGCGCATCACACCCGCCTCCGCGGCGTAGTGCGCGCGCACCTGCGCGAACTGGTAACGCGCCTGCATGCCTTCGGTGCGCGCAAGCGTGGCGTAGCCGCCGAGCAGGATGGCCAGCAAGGTGCAGGCCCACAGCACCACCAGCAGTGCCACGCCGCGCTGGGCGTGCGTGCCAGCCCGATGCAAGCTGCGCTTCATCGCACCACCTGCGGGCGGCGGATGCCTTGCAGCAGATCCATCTGCTGACCGAGCGCGGCGGTGGGATCGATGCGCAGCGGCGCATCCAGACGCGGCCACTCCTGCCGGCCATCCAGTTTCAGTTCAACCCGCACCACGCGCGGCAGCAGGCGTTCGTCTTGCCACTTGCCCTGCCAGGTGCCGAGCTGTTCCTGCGTATCCGGCGTGCGATAGCTGAAGTGACCTTCGCGCACGTTATCGAGCAAAACTTCCGGCTCGCTCAATGCATGCGGCGGACTGCCATCCGGCGGCAGCAGCGCGAAGCTTGCCTCCAGCTGCGAACCACCCTTGCCGTTGGAGACGATCTTCCATTCCTGCAATTGCGGCCCCAGCTTGCCGAGATAGCCGGGCAAGGGCGCGACAAAACGCATGGTCTGCGCATCGCCGCTGAAATAAAGATTGTCACCATTGCCGTCGCGCCCGAACGGCACCGCCTGGATCTGCGCCAGCTCCTGCCGCATGAATTGCTGGGTGGAACGCAGCTTGTCGAGCTGTTCGACCGATGCCGTGCCGGAGCGAACACTGTGCGTCGCCGTGCGCACACCGGAGTAAACGCCAAGCAGCAGCAGCGCCATCAGCGCGAGTGCGCCCAGCACTTCAAGCAGGCTAAAGCCGCGCTCGCCGTTCACGGCGTCACCACCGGCGGGTTACCGCTGTTCTGCCCGATCAGCCGCAAAGTACTGAAATGCGCAGAGCGTTCGCGACTGCCTTTACCCCACAGCACGTCGAGGTCGAGCTTTACCATTTGCAGCGGCGAGGGTTGCTGGCTGGCGTCGGCGGGACGCCACGGCGTGACACTGAGGCGCCAGCGGTATTGCTCATCGAAGCGCCCTTCGCTGTGACCGGGACGCAATGGCGCCATGACGTCCGCGGTGTCGAGCACACTACGCGCCCACATCGCGGCGCGGCTGTAATCGGCAGCGTTGTTAGTGAGGCCGATGGAACCGCCCGCGACCTGCATTAATGCCGTAAAAGTGATCGCCAGCAACAGGATCGCGGCGATGACCTCCAGCAAGCTGAAGCCCCTGGCTCGCGCAGCCTGTCGGGGATTCACGACACCACCACGCTCACGGCGCCGGTGAGCCAAGACACATTGACCTGCCAGCGCCGCTGTTCGCGCTGCAGCGTGATATGCCCGCCGGTGGAGCTGCCATCGGGAAAGAAACGGATGCGCCCGGTGGTGGCGTTGGGCTGATCTTCCTTGGCGCTGGTGATGCTCAGGCGCATGCCCTGCGGTAAGCGCACGTCGCGCTGATCGCTGCCGCGATAGGTGTTCTTGCGCGTGTCCACGTCAAACACTTGCTCCTGCCCACGCACGATCGCCTGCGCGCGCGTGGCGCGCAGCGCGGCAGCCAGTTCGCCGCTAGCGGCGTTGACGCGCGCACTGGCCAATCCCTGCGACACGGAGACGGAAACCGCCGCCGCCGCGATACCGATCAGCAGAATCACCGCAAGCATTTCGAGCAGGGTGAAGCCATGGGCGCGCGAAGCGCGCCGGGAACAGGGAGCGGGGAACAGAGCACGGGGCAAAACGAAAAGCTGCGTCGCTGCGGCAGCCCTCCGTTCCCCGTTCGCCGTGGCCCGCTCCCGCTTCATTACTGCCAGTTCCCCATGTCGGCGTTATAGCCATCGCCGCCGGGCTGGCCATCCTGGCCGTAGAAGATCAGATCGAAGCTGCCGTGGTCGCCCGGGTACTTGTAGCCAAAGGCATGGCCCCACGGATCCTTCAGTTCCGACTCTTTCGCATACGGACCCTGCCAGTTGCGCGCATTCGCGGGCTTGGCCATCAGGTCGCTGAGCTGGGCCGGCGGTGCCCCGTTGTCGAGCGCGTAGTTCTCGATCTTCTGGCTGAGCGTGGTGAGCTGCGCCTTGCCGGCACCGTACTTGCCCTTGTCCACGTTCTTGCCGACCTGGGTCACCACCACCGCGCCGATGATGCCGATCAGCACGATGACCGCCAGCATTTCGAGCAGGGTGAAGCCGCGGGCGGCGCGTTGGAGTCGGATGTGCCTGTGTTGCATAGCGAAACCTCTGGTCATCGGCAAAGTGGAATGGAAGTGGCAGGCCACGTTGTTATTGGATGTTGCTGGTCAGGCTCAGCAGCGGCAGCAGGATCGCGGCCATGATGATGGCCACCAGAATCGTCATCACGATGGTCAGCGCCGGCACCAGGGCGGCGAGCAGGCGATCGATGGCACGCTTGCTCTCCAGTTCGAAGGTGTCCGCCACTTTCAGCAACATCGTGTCCAGCTGGCCAGCCTCCTCACCCACCTGCACCATCTGCAGGGCTAGTCGCGGGAACCGCTGCGACTGCGCCAGCGCCAGACTGAGACCCGAACCACCCTTCACTTGTTCCGCGGCATGGGCCAGCGCTTCGTCCAGCGCGCGGTTGGAGGTGACCTGGCGGGCGATGGTCAGGGAGGACAACAGCGGCACGCCGTTCTTGAGCAGGGTGCCCAGGGTGCGGGCGATACGTGCCGTCTCCACTTTCAGCAGCAGCGGCCCGATCAGACGCATCTGCAGCAGGCGGGCATGCCAGGCCAGCCGCGCTACCGGATCGCGCAGGCGGGCTCGCCACATAGCAATGCCGCCGACCAGCACTCCCAGCATCAGCCACCACCACGACTGCAACAGGTTGCCCAGCGCCAGCACCGCCTGGGTGATCCACGGGATCGGCACCTGCATATCTTCGAAAATCGGTACGAACTGCGGCACCACATAGGCCAGCAGCAGCACCAGCGAGCCAAACACGCCCACCATCAGGAAGGCCGGATAGATCAGCGCATTGACGATGCTGCCGCGCAGCTGCTGGCTGCGCTCGAGGTAATCCGCCAGGCGGCGCAAGGTATCTTCCAGCGACCCGCCCGCTTCGCCCGCGCGCACCAGGCTGATATAGAGCTTGGGGAAGACGCCGTGTTCTTCATCGAACGACTGCGACAGCGGCGTGCCGCCACGCACGCGATCGCGCACCCGCTCGATCAATTGCTTGGCACGTTCGCCTTCTGGCAGATCCAGCAAGATGCCAAGTGCGCGATCCAGCGGCTGGCCGGCGCCCAGCAGGGTCGCCAGCTGATGGGTGAACTGCGCCAGCTGATCGCCAGTGAAGGGGCCACGCTTGAACAAGGCGGCCAAGCCGCTACCGCTGACTGCCTCGTTAGCCGGCTTGGCTTCCAGCGGGGTGTGGCCCTGATCCTGCAGGCGTGCGATGACTTCCTCGACGCTGGCAGCTTCCATCTCTCCGTGAAGCAACTCGCCGGCGTCGCTGACGGCGCGGTAATGAAACTGCATCAGCTCTCCTGCGTAACGCGCAGGACCTCCTCAATGGTGGTGATGCCCGCCACGGCCTTGGCAATGCCGTCTTCGTACATGGTGCGCATGCCTTCGGCGCGCGCCAGGCGTTCGATTTCGCCGGCGTCGGCGCGCTGCATCACCAGTCGGCGCAGCGGGTCACTCATCACCAGGAATTCCATGATCGCGCGGCGGCCGCGATAGCCAGTGGGATTGGCCGTGCTGCTACCCGGCTTCCACAGGCGAATAGGCCGCTCATTTGTGTACTTGTGCAACTCGAACTGCTCGATCACCTCGGGCAGCGCTTCATACGGCGTCGCCGTTTCCTGATCGAGACGGCGCACCAGGCGCTGCGCCAGGATGCCGTTGACGGTAGAGCCGAGCAGGTAATCCTCCACGCCCATGTCGAGCAGACGGGTGATGCCACCGGCGGCGCTGTTGGTATGCAGGGTAGACAGCACCAAGTGGCCGGTGAGCGCGGACTGGATCGCGATGCGGCAGGTTTCCAGATCGCGCATTTCGCCGATCATGATCACGTCCGGATCCTGACGCACGATCGAGCGCAGGGCGCCGGTGAAGTCCAGGCCGATCTGCGGCTTCACCTGGATCTGGTTAATGCCTTCGATCTGGTATTCGACCGGATCCTCGACGGTAATGATCTTCACGTCGGGCGTATTGATCTGCGACAGCGCGGTATACAGCGTGGTGGTCTTGCCCGAGCCGGTGGGGCCGGTCACCAGCAGGATGCCGTGCGGGCGCTCCAGCACATCCACGAAGCGTTGCTGGAAATTGTCGGTGAAGCCGAGCGAGGCGAAATCGAACACCACCGATTCGCGATCGAGGATACGCATCACCACCGACTCGCCGAAGCTGGTCGGCACCGTCGATACGCGCAGGTCGAGCTCCTTGCCCTGCACGCGCAACTGAATGCGGCCGTCCTGCGGCAACCGCCTCTCGGCGATGTTGAGCTTGGCCATGATCTTCACGCGCGAGATCACCGCAGCGGTGGAGCTGGATGGCGGTGCTTCCACCTCGTGCAAGACACCGTCAATGCGGTAGCGCACTTTCAAACGATTTTCGAACGGCTCGATATGCACGTCCGACGCGCGCTGTTCCACCGCACGCTGCAGGATCAGGTTGACCAGGCGGATGACCGGCGCCTCCGACGCGAGGTCGCGCAGATGCTCCACGTCATCCTCCACCGCGGCGCTGCCGTCGAGGTTCTCGACGATGGTGCCCATGGCGGAGCGGCCGGAGCCGTAATAGCGTTCGATCAGATCATCGATCTCCGAACGCAGGCCGATGCGCAGCGTTACCGGGCGACCGACAGCCAGCTCCACCGCCTGCAGCGGATACGCATCGGCCGGATCGGCGACCAGCAAGGCCACCCCATCCTCGCCGTCGCGCACCGGCACCACGTGGTGCATCTTGAGGAAGCGCACCGACATATCGAGTTCGGCGGGCGGCAGCTCCGGCGCTTCGCGCGAGGCCAATAGTGGCGTGTGCAGCAATTCGGACCAGGCTTCGGCCAGGTCTCGCTCGGAAACCAGGCCAAGCCGTGCCATCAGCGCCGTCAACGTGCCTTCGGGCGACTCCTCGTGCAGCCGCCGGGCTCGTGCCAGGTCACTGTCTTTCAAGCGTCCGCGCGCAACCAGCAGATTGCAGACCGCCGTTTCGCGATCCTGTCCTGCTATCCCTGCCTCGCTGGCCGCCGGCCTTGCCGCTGCCGACATGCACTCACCCCGCACTTCTCAAGTCCATATTCGCCCACGGTACCTGAGGTACCGCCCCTGGAGGGCGCATCAGCCCACATTGGTAGCACATCCTCCAATACGGTTGCGAGACTGGACGGCGGATACACATGAAAGCCCGATTCTGAAGGGCGATATTTGCCGGCGTGTGAAGTTACGGTGGCACGCCATATGAAAGAAAAAAGAACCGGCGCCCCGAAGGGCGCCGGTTGCCTGGTACACCGATCAAACCATGGCGATCAGGGCTGCGCGCCCGCCGCCTGCACTGCCGCATAGGTATTGAGGATGCCTGCGCCGATCGGCTTGGTCTGGCTGGCCGCCACGTGCGGCTTGGTGGCCGAAGACTTCAGCAGCGACGTGATCTGCGCCGAGGTGAGCAGGGCCTTGCCGAGAGCGAGGCGATAGCTTTGCATCAGTGCCACGGCACCGGCCACATGCGGCGTGGCCTGCGACGTACCGGCCATGCCGCCATAGGTCGAACCCGATGGCGACGTGGTGCCGGAGTCGATGGTCGACCAGATGAAGCCGGTGGTCGCCTGCGTGCCGCTGGAACCGTCGTTGGCATACACACCGCCGCCCGGTGCGGCCAGGGTGATGCCGGCGCCGTAGTTGGAGTAGTACGCACGACGGCTGGTGATGCCGGTGGCAGCCACCGCGACCACGCCCGGGCAACTGGCCGGCGAGAAGCCGGACACATTGGCGTTGCTGTTGCCCGCCGCTACCACCACGGTGGCGCCGCGGCTGATCGCGCCGGAGATCGCCTTGCCCGTGATGGTGCTGGAGGTGCAGGTGCCACTGCCGCCCAGGCTCATGCTGATGACCTGCGCCGGATGCGTGTTGTCCGGCACGCCGTTCACATGACCGCCCGAGGCCCAAGTGATGGCGTCGGCGATATCACTGTCGTAGCCGCCACAGTGGCCAAGCACGCGCACCGGCAACACCTTGGCGCCGAACGCCGTGCCGACCATGCCCGTGCCGTTGTTGGTCTTCTCGCCACCAGCGGTGCCGAACACATGCGTGCCATGCCAGCTGCTGTTCTCCGCCGGATGGGTGGAATCCACGCAGCCGCCGTTGCTGGCGAGGTACTTGCTGCCGGTGGTCCAGTCGCCGGTATCCCAACCGCCAGCCGCACGGCCGTCGGCGGCACGACCGGAGACCAGCGCGGTGCTGATGAAGTCGTAGCCGGAGGCAGCCAGGGTCAGGTCGAGATCCGGGTGATTGGTCACACCGGTATCGAGGCTGGCAATGGTGATGCCGGTGCCGTCGGCCAAGGTCCAGGCCTGCTGGATATTGGCGCCGCCCCAGTTGGCCACCGAGGTGCCGAGGCTACTGTCACTGAACGCCGTACCGTTCGCCGCCAGGTAATCCCATTGGTAGGCGGCGTAGTACTGATCATTCGGCGTGGTGAAGGTGGCCGCACCAGCCGGCTGTGCCTGCACCGGTTTGCTCAACGCATGACGCATGTAGTCCGGCTGCACAAATTCCACCGCCGGATCGGCGGCGATCCGCTGCACGAACTGGCGCGTTTCCGTGGCGGATAGACGCCGCGAGGTGGTTACCAGATCACCACCGATAGCCAGCTTGCGATTGTAGTTCACTCCCAGCATGCGGCCGCCTGAGCGCAGCGCGTTGGTTGAGAGCGTGGTGCCACTCTGTTCCATCAGTTGGGCCTTGCCGGCGGCAACCGTCACCGCCTGCACGGCGGCGGACGGATTGGCGTGCTCCGTGCTGCCATTGCGATAGACCACGATGAAACGGTTATACGACTCGCCTTCCTGGACCGAACTCAGATCGAAGCGGCTGATATTGCCCGAGATATCCGCGGCGGCGGCCGGCAGGCTCAAGGCCAGCAGCATCGAGGCGGCGAGCAACTTCACTTGCGAACGCTGTTTCATTCGAACTCCCTCTACATGGATTGGCTGAGCGAAGGCGTCCCTCACCGTCATCCGTCAGGAACCAACCAGCGTGCCCTCCCCAGAGCACGGACCGGCCACCACCCCCAGAGGTGGACCTTCTATGGAATGCCGGGTAACCCTGGTCGATCCCACCCTAGTTGACGCCAGCAATTCATCCTCGCATGAAATAACGGCGCCATTCGCAAATTCACGCGGTCATCACAACCACGTCACCGTCCCTGTCGCGAGCCTGCCGCAAGCGCGGTTTGATCGATCCCGGCGCTCTGGGACAATGCATGTTTTGCCCCATCGGCCAGACCATGCAGTTGCTCGACATCGGTGCCAACCTCACCCACGAATCGTTCCATCACGACTTTGACGCCGTGATGCAGCGCGCACGCGACCATGGCGTCACCCGCATGGTCGTTACCGGCGCCTCCCGCGACGGCAGCACCCACGCGCTCGACCTCGCCCGCCGCCATCCCGGCGAGCTTTACGCCACCGCCGGGGTGCATCCTCATCACGCCATCGACTACGACGACACCACCCATACGCTGCTGCATGAACTTGCGCAGCAGCCGGAAGTTCGCGCCGTCGGCGAAACCGGCCTCGACTACAACCGCAACTACTCCCCTCGCGACGTGCAACTCGCCGTATTCGAGCGCCAATTGCAGATCGCCGTGGACGTACAGAAACCCCTGTTCCTCCACCAGCGCGACGCCCACGAGGATTTCATCGCCCTGCTGCGCCGCTACCGCGACAAAGTCCCGGCCGCCGTCGTCCACTGCTTCACCGACACCGGCGAAGCCCTACGCGACTACCTCGCCCTCGACTGCCACATCGGCATCACCGGCTGGATCTGCGACGAACGCCGCGGCACCCACCTGCGCGAACTCGTCCGCGACATCCCCGCCAACCGCTTGATGATCGAAACCGACGCCCCCTACCTGCTACCGCGCACCGTCAAACCGCAACCAAGCCATAGGCGCAATGAGCCGATGTATTTGCGGCACATTTGCTATGAAGTCGCGCGTGACCGTGGCGAGCCGGTGGAAATCACTGCGGCGAATAGCACGGCGACGGCGGAAGCGTTTTTTGGGTTGTAGTGCGCAACCCACTTCCGTGGCAGCGCAACCCCGAGCACCCACCCCTCACCCCAACCCTCTCCCCGGAAGGGAGAGGGAGATGTGGCGCTTCGACGGGGAATAACGATCAGACCTCGAAGAAAACGATCCGACGCCTGACACTGGAAAAGGCGTAGCTACAAAGCACACCGCCTGCTCTCAGGCCATTTCTCTTTGGTCACTTTCTCTTTACTCCGGGCATCCATGCCCTCCGCCCTTCGGGCCAGCTGCGCTGTTCGCACCCGCTCCTGCGGGTGCGTGGGCCAGCAAAGAGAAAGTGACCCGGACCGCGGCAGCGGTTCGGAAGCCCGCGGCAGGCGAGCCAGGGACGCAGACGCCAAAACCGAGCGATAACGCCACTGGATGACCAGCTTCGCTGTTGTGAAGCGCCTCCTGCCTACGCAGGGATGACGAAGTAGGAAGGGATGTCGCAAGAGCCAAACTCTCCCCTAAAGAAGAGGGAGAAAATCAAGGCAAAAGCACCCGCATATCACCAGGCGCAAGCCCCTCCACCCCATATCCCCCCACCCTCACCCGAATCAACCGCAACGTAGGAAACCCCACCACCGCCGTCATCCTCCGCACCTGCCGATTGCGCCCCTCACGCAAAGTGACACTCAACCAACTGGTCGGAATATTTTTACGAAACCGCACCGGCGGATCCCGCGGCCACAGCCACTCCGGCTCCACCACATGCTCGACACCGGCAGGCAGCGTCGGACCATCGTTCAACACCACGCCGCGGCACAACACCGCCACCGCCTCATCGGTAACCGCGCCATCCACCTGCACCAGATACGTCTTCGGCTGCTTGTGACGCGGATCGGTGAGTTTGTTCGCGAGCCGGCCATCGTCGGTCAGCAGCAGCAAGCCCTCGCTGTCGTAATCCAGCCGGCCGGCCGGATATACGTTCTTCTGCGAGATGAACTGCGCCAGCGTGCGCTTGCCGCCTTCGGCGGTGAACTGGCACAGCACGTTGAAGGGTTTGTTGAGCGCGATCAGCATACGCGGCGCGGGCCGCTCAATGCGCGGCCGCGGCCGGCGTCTCCGGCTTCACAAAGCGCAGCGTCATGCGATCGGACTCGCCAATGGCCTGGTACTTGGCCTTGTCCTGATCGCCCAGGGTCAAGGTGGGCGGCAAGGTCCAGACACCCTTGGGATAGTCCTTGGTGTCCTTCGAATTCGCATTGACCTCGCTTTCGCCATCGAGCTTGAAGCCGGCATCGGTGGCGAGCTTCACCACGTAACTGGTGGGCAGATAGCCGCTTTGCTTGATGGCATCGAGCTTGACGCCTTCGCTGGCCCGATGGTCGACCACGCCGAGCACGCCGCCGGGACGCAACGCGGCGTAGAACGCCTTGAACATCGCCGGCGCGGTATCGGCCATCACCCAGTTATGCACGTTGCGGAAGGTGAGCACCATGTCGGCCGCGCCAGGCTTGCCGAATGCCGGCGCCTTG
Source organism: Dyella sp. OK004 (assembly GCF_900114495.1). Lineage (GTDB taxonomy): Bacteria > Pseudomonadota > Gammaproteobacteria > Xanthomonadales > Rhodanobacteraceae > Dyella_D. The sequence goes on from NZ_FOZI01000001.1 coordinate 913,046, forward strand.
GGGTCGAACTCCACAATCTGCGCCTTGCCGTAATGCGCCGGATCGGCAGCGAACTTGGCATGCAGACCGCTGGCGTCCTGACGCGCCTCGCCAACGTCGGCGGGCTTCTGGATCGCAGCGATATAGCTGCCGTTGTCTTGCAACAGCGGCGCCAGGATCTCGCTGTACCAGCCGCCGCCCGGGGTGATCTCGATCACCGTGAGGTCGGGGCGCACACCGAAGAATTGCAGCGTCGCCTTGGGGTGGCGGTACGTATCGCGTGCGCGATTCTTTTCCGAGCGCCAGCTGCCGGCCAGCACAGTGTCGAGCTGGCTGGAGGTGAAATCGCTGGCGCTGGTGGGCGGCACCAGACCGCCGACGGGCTGGTCCTGCGCGGCGAGGGTGCTGGCCGGGACGGAATTACCGCTGCATGCGGCGAGCAAAAAGGCGGTCAAGCCAAAGACAACATGGCGTTTCATCTGCAGTTCTCTTCCCCAAATGCCCGCGCAGGCTAACACGTCATTTTGTGGTCGCCACGTATACGTTTGGTGGATAGACAGCCCGACGCGGATCAGAACGGCCGCGGGCATACCGACTGCAAACCATCGATATGTTCGTGCAGATCCGGCGCGATGCCCTGCCACATCGGGTCGAGAATGAAATCGATGCCTTCATAGCGGGCCAGCTTGGCGGCCGGAATGAAGTCGGCGTCGCCCGCCACCAGGATGATCTGATCGACCAGCTTCTTATAGGTGAGCGCGGCGATGTCGATGCCGATCTTCATGTCCACCTGGGTCTGGCGCATGTCGGGCTCGAAGTGTTCATCGCCCAGCGCGTCCCATTGCAGCGAGCCGTCGCGCAGCTGCTGATAAGCGTGGTACTTCAGCTTCCACTCGCCGCGCTCGGCGAGACGCCCCAGCCGCAGCGCCATCTTGCGCTGCCGGCGCAGCTGATCGTGCAGCTCGCGGCGGAAGGTCGCCGCACCGGTGCGCGAGAAATCGAACGTATCGCCACTCACCGGCCGGATAAAGCTTTTTTCCAGCGGCGGGCAGTCGTAGAAAAAGATGCGATAAAGCGCTTCGCGCGGGCGATCCAGCGCCTTGAGATGTTCCAGCGCCATGCCGAAAACGGTCTTGGCGACCGTGCGTGCGTCATTGGCGTCGCGCTCACCCCAAACCTTGCGATAGCGGGCAAGAAAAAACGCGCCGTCGACCAGGATGGCGGTACTGGACATAGGAAATCCTTAAAGTCGTGCGTATCGATACATGGGGAAACGCCGGCCCATAGGCGGCCAGCCGGCCGATTTTACGGTATGTGCCCGTACTATTGATCCGAAATCAGGCGTGCTGTCCCGCCGCGTACGCCATGCTCTGCGCATACGCCTCCGCCTCGCAGTGGATCCAGTCGCGGAATACGCGCAGCCCGGCGTGATCGCGCGAGCGCGGCGGATACACCAGGTAATACGCCTCGGGGATATGCATGTAGCGCTCGCCCAGCACATGCAGCAACCCTGCCTCGACCAGCGGCCGCGCGGTGACCATGCGGCCCAGCGCCACGCCCATGCCTTCCAATGCCGCGCGCTGCAGCGCATCCGTCGTGTCGAACTGCGCCACGTAGCGGCGCGGCGGCGTGCCGCCGAACGTCTCAAACCAGTCGCGCCAGCGGTTGCCTGGATCACCAAGCAGCGGCCAGCTGCCCAGATCGCCGGAATCGGCGTCGCGCATGCGTTCAAGCAAGGCGGTGGAAACCACCGGCGCGATCCATTCGCCGAACAACTGCTCGGTTTCCACACCGCTCCATACCCCGCGCCCGTAACGCACGGCGGCGTCGACCGGATCGCGCTCGAAATCGACCAGGGTCACGCTGGATTGCAGATTCAGTTCCAACTCCGGATGCGCCGCCACCAGGCGCGCCAGGCGCGGCACCAGCCAGCTCGACATCACGCCCGGAATCGTGCTGAGCGTGAGCGCCTCTTCGCGGCGACAGCGATAGCTGGACATCGCGCGATCGATGCCCTCGAAATGATGACCCACTGCTTCCAGTAACCGGCGCCCTTCGGCGGTCAACTGCACGCCGCGCGGACCACGATCGAACAGCTTGCGCTCCACCCGCTGCTCCAGCTGGCGGATCTGATGGCTGAGTGCGCTCACCGTAAGGTTGGCCTGCTCCGCCGCACGCGACAGGTTGCCCAGCCGGGCAGCCGCGACAAAGTGTTGAAGGAGGTCCAGGGAAATCCGCGCCATCTTGAATAATCCTCAAGTCTGGCTTGCGAATATATCGCTTTTTGGCGCCATCCAAGGCTCTTATCTTGAGCCACCTGCCTGATGGCAGACACTACTTGGGAGGCCGTCATGAGTTCGCTCTGGACCGACTTGCTGTTTCTGCATGGCCATATCGCCAGCCCCGAACTGGCGCGTCGCCTGGCCGACGCGCCGATGCCGCAAGACAAGCCGCGCGGCCGCCGCGAGCGCAGCGCCACACCGCTCAAAGTGCACGCCGCCGCCAGCGTGCTGCCGCCGATCACGCCTTGCGGGAAAGCCTGCGTCCCGACTTGATTCCGTCCCGGCCTGCTACCACGTCGAACTGACAACACCGCTGCGCTGTTGCAGCGGGGGTATAGCAGGCAGGGAACCCGATGACCGATACCACCGCGCAGCGCTGGGTGCTCGCGGCGCGCCCGCTGGGCGAGCCGACGCCGGAAAACTTCCGTCTCGAATCGGTGCGCATACCCGAGCCCGGCGACGGCGAGATGCTGCTGCGCGTGCTCTATCTGTCGCTGGACCCCTACATGCGCGGCCGCATGAGTGCGACCAAGTCGTACGCCGCGCCGGTGGCGCTGGGCGCCGTGATGGAAGGTGGCACCGTCGCGCAGGTGCTGCGCTCAAATCACCCGGACTACCGCGCGGGCGAATTTGTGCTGAGCCATTCTGGCTGGCAGACCCATGCAGTGGTCACGCCGAAACAGATCCTGCGTCGGCTCGATCCCGCCATCGCACCACTCAGCACGGCGCTGGGCGTCTATGGCATGCCGGGCTTCACTGCGTGGGCCGGCTTGCGTGAGATCGGCAAGCCCAAGCCCGGGGAAACACTTGTAGTTGCTGCCGCCAGCGGCGCGGTCGGCTCTGCCGTGGGGCAGATCGCGCGGCTGCGCGGCGCTCGCGCCGTAGGCATCGCGGGTGGCGCGGAGAAATGCGCCTACCTGCGCGATGAACTCGGCTTCGACGCCGCCATCGACCATCGCGCGCCCGACTTCGCCGAACAGCTCAAAGCCGCCTGCCCCAACGGCATCGACGTGTACTTCGAAAACGTCGGCGGCGCCGTCTGGGAAGCCGTGTGGCCGTTGCTCAACGAATACGCACGCGTCCCCGTCTGCGGCCTGATCGCGCACTACAACGATGACGGTTACCGCAGCGGCTTCAACGGCGAACTGCCGGTGGCCGCCGATCGCTTGCCCGCACTGATGCGCAGCGTGCTCACGCGCAGCCTTACTTTGCGCGGCTTCATCCAGCGCGAGTTCGTGCAGCACTATCCGGAATTCCTGCGCGAGATGGGCGGCTGGCTGCGCGATGGCCAGGTGCGCTACCGCGAAGACATCGTCGACGGCCTCGAACACGCGCCAGAGGCCTTCATCGGTCTGCTCAAGGGCCGCAACTTCGGCAAGCTGCTGGTGCGCGTCGCCAACCCGGCTTGATTCACACGCTTTGATCCACCCGCAAGGAACCGCCTCATGCAACTGCGTCAACTTGGCAAGTCATCCCTTTCCGTCGCCCCGCTCGCGTTCGGCGGCAATGTCTTCGGCTGGAGCGCGGATGAAAAGCGCTCGCACGAACTGCTCGATGCCTTCGTCGACGCCGGCTTCAACCTGATCGACACCGCCGACGTCTACTCCGCCTGGGTGCCCGGCAACCGTGGTGGCGAATCCGAAACCATCATCGGCAAATGGCTGAAGCAGAGCGGCAAGCGCGACAAGGTCGTGCTCGCGACCAAGGTGGCGAAATGGGCCGAACACCCCGGCCTTTCCCCAGTCAACATCCTGCAAGCCGTCGACGCCTCACTCAAACGCCTGCAGACCGACTACATCGACCTCTATCAAGCGCATGAGGATGATGCGAGCGTGCCGCTGGAAGAAACCCTTGGTGCCTTCGGCCGTCTGATCGAACAAGGCAAGGTGCGGGTCATCGGCGCCTCCAACTACAACGCCGACCGCTTCGCCGAAGCCCTCAACGTCTCCGCCAAACACCACCTGCCCCGCTACGAAACCCTGCAGCCCGATTACAACCTGGTCAACCGCGGCGACTACGAGAACAACCTCGAGCCTCTCGTCACCGCCGAAAACATCGGCGTCATCAACTACTACGCCCTCGCCAGCGGCTTCCTCACCGGCAAATACCGCACGGAAGCCGACCTCGGCAAAAGCGCCGCACGCAGCGGCGCCGTAAAGAAATACCTCAACCCCCACGGCCTCGGCGTACTCGCCGCCCTCGACGAAGTCGCCACCACCCACCACGCCACACCCGCACAAGTCGCCCTCGCCTGGCTCATCGCCCGCCCCAGCATCACCGCCCCCATCGCCAGCGCAACCAGCGTCGAACAGCTGAGCGATTTGTTTGGTGCGGTGAAGCTGCAACTCACGCGCGATGAAATCGCGAAACTGGATCAAGCCAGCGCCTGACAGACAACACCCGTAGGAGCGTTATCTCGAGCACCCACACCCCTCCCCAACCCTCCCCTGCAAGCAGGGGAGGGAGCAAAAGCTCGGAGCGGTGAGGGTCGGACGATCAGGCCCCGAAGAAACCATCCCGACGCCTGACACTGGAAAAGGCGCAGCTACAAAGCCCGCCGCCTGCTCTTCAGGCCATTTCTCTTTGGTTACTTTCTCTTTGGGCCAGCAAAGAGAAAGTGACCCGAGCCGCGGCAGCGGTTCGGAAGCCCGCGGCAGGCGAGCCCGGTCGCGATAACGCGACAACCGAGCGACAAGGCACTGGATTCCGGCCTGCGCCGGAATGACAGAGTAGGAAAAGGTATCGCTAGAACAAACCCTCTTCCAAAGGGAGAGGGAGCAAAGCAAAAGCTCAAGGCGCCGCCGCATCCTGCTCCTCAGGCGACTGCACCACATACCCCTTGGCCTTCAACTTCGCCAAATACCCCTTAGCCGACAACACCTCCTCCATCGGCAACAACGCAAACGTCTGCGCATTACTCCCCATCGCGCGATCCACCGCACTCATCCAGATCGCCTCCACCTTCTGCGGCACATCCTTAAAGCCCAGCTTCTCCGCAAAACCCGCACCCGTAATCGCCTGGATGCACGCCTCGCGCTGATCGCCCATCGGCAGACTGCGCAGCGCCTCGATGTCACCCACCGCCCACGCATTCGCGCGCGCCGCCACCTGACCCAGACCATGCTCAACCGTGTTGAGGGTCTGGCTGAAGCACTCCTTGTCTTCCATGGTCGAGGTCTTGAACGTCTTCACCGCGGCACGCGGTTGCTCGATCAGCATTTCGTATCGGGCCGAAGTCATTTTGATGCCATGCTTCTTGGCCAGCTCGCGCACGGTGTCTTTCACCCCGCCCGATGCATTCATGCCGCTGCGCTTCACCGCCTTCTCGTAAAGCTCAACGGCGGCAAACAGCGGACGCCAGCTTTCAATGCCGCGATCGCTGCCGATGTATTGCTGCTTGAGCGTCTCCCAGCGCGCGTACTCCGCCGCCGGCAAGGCCTGCTGCAAGGTCACGCCATCCGGGTTCTTGCGTGCGCCGATCAGCGACGGCAACAGGAACATGCGTCCAAAGAAGCCCGCCTTGGGCTTGATGCTGATTGACGGTGCGCTCAGCACTTCCTGCGAAGCAGCAATGGTCTGTTCGACTTCATCCGTTTTCCACTGCATGTGATCCGGCAGCGGCGACAAGGTGCCAAGCACCCACATCACGTGATCGCCCTTGCTCACCTTCCACAGGCCGGGACCGGGTTGCACGCCGCTGACGACCACCGATTCGAGATTGGTAACCGAGGTAGCCGGCGCTGGCGCGGTCTGCGCAAAAACCGGCGAGGCGGCGCATAGGGCCAGCCACAAGACAGCGGGGACAAAACGCATGGGAGAAGCTCCGGGTGGCGCGGCGTGGGGGACCGGTCTCGGACCCACGCCTGGCACTAAAGGTTCATGATTCTTACAGAACTTCACGTAAATGCTGCGGCACCTACCGCCGCAGCCACGCAGTACACCACGATGGCCCAGGCTGGCCAGCGCACCCGCATCATCAGCAGCAAGCCGAGCGCGACGATGGCGATGTCCAGCGGCGCACGCACCGCGCCGCGCCATACCGGATCCCAGAATGCCGCCGCCAGCAGGCCCACCACGGCAGCATTGATGCCGGCGATCATGCACACGGCGCCTTCGCGCGCAGCCAGCGTTTGCCACCACGGCAATACACCAGCGACCAGCAATAGGCCTGGCAGGAACAAGGCAACAAGACCAGCCGCCGCACCCATCGCACCACCCACATGCGCGCCGAGAAAGGCCGCCAGCGAAAACATCGGTCCGGGCAGTGCCTGCGCCGCGCCATAGCCGGCAAGGAAGCTACCCTCATCAATCAAACCCGGCGTCACCAGCGATTGCTTGAGCAGCGGAAGCACCACGTGCCCACCGCCGAACACCAGCGCACCCGCGCGTGCCAGGGCCGCTACCGTGCGCGCCAACGGCGACCCATCCGCGCCGACCAGCAGTGCCATGACTAACACCAACACATAAGCCAGCAATAACGAGGCACCTGTGCGCCTACCGTAGGCGACGCCAGTATCGCCGGCAGGCATCGTCGGTACGCCGCGGCACAACCACTGCCCCGCCAGCGCCGCCGTGGCCACCGCCAGCCACTGCAGCCACGCGTGGGGTTGCCACAGCAACAAGACTGCGGTGGCGACTGCCATGCCGCGGCGTGGCGCATCCGGCGCAAGCGTTCGCCACATACCCAGCACGCCCTGCGCCACCACGACGACAGCGACCAGCTTGAGACCGTGCAATACCGCTTCGCCGATGCGCCCCTGCAAGTAAGGCGCCCAGGCCGCGAAGGCAAACATCAACAACGCCGACGGCAGCGTGAAGCCAATAAAGGCCGCCAGGCCACCCAGCCATCCAGCGCGCTGCAGGCCCAGCGCGAAACCAAGCTGGCTGCTCGCCGGCCCCGGCAAGAATTGGCACAACGCCAGCAACTGTGCATAGCGCGTGTCGTCCAGCCAGCGACGTTGCTCGACAAAGGCGCGGCGAAAATAGCCGAGGTGTGCGATGGGGCCGCCGAAGGAGGTGAGGCCGAGGCGGAGGAAGACGCCGAAGACCTCGAGGGCACGTCGGATCGGCGTGTAGGCGGGTTCCGTCATGCGGGGAGCGTAGTGGAGATGTGTTGCGCGGAGAGCCTTTGGCATGAAGGGGGTCGCAAGGGCTCAACCCTCCCCTGCAAGCAGGGGAGGGAGCAGGGTGTCGCGAGCTTTAACTCCTCCCCCTGCTTGCAGGGAGAGGTTGAGAGAGGGCAAGCCCTTGCGACGCTCTCCAAAATTTACGCGTTCTATACGCCCCCACCCCAATTCGCTACCCCTTTCTTATAGGCCGGTTTCGACAATACGCATCGTTGCAATGACGGTGTTTCGCGACCTATGGATGTCATCTACCTACTCTTCTCGTTCGTGCTTTGCGGGGCGTCGATCGGCTTTCTGATGATCTGCGACCGCCTGGGCCGGCGCCCCTGACGACTGCCGCCGCGCACTGCGGCGGCCCTCTCTCGATCACGCGTTTCGCGGGAATCTCACCATGAACATTTTCTACGCCGTGGCTGCCGTCATCGCGGTAGCCCTGCTGGGCTACCTGTGTGTGGCCCTGCTCAAGCCGGAGTGGTTCGAATGACCACCAATGACTTTCTCCAGATAGCCCTCTATCTGGTCGTACTCCTGCTGCTGATCAAGCCGGTCGGCAGCTATATGGCACTCGTGTTCGCCGATACGCCGAACCGCGTCACGCGTTTCGGCGGCGGCATCGAGCGCGTGCTCTACCGCGTGGCCGGCGTGCGCCAGGATGACGACATGACATGGCGCCGCTACGCGCTGGCCATGCTGCTATTCAACATGACCGGCATGCTGGCGGTGTACATCCTGCAGCGCACGCAGCAGTGGCTGCCGCTGAATCCGCAGCACTTCGGTGCGGTGACGCCGGACTCGGCCATCAACACCGCCATCAGCTTCATCTCCAATACCAACTGGCAGGGCTACGGCGGCGAAAGCACCATGAGCTACCTGACCCAGATGCTGGGTTTGGCGGTGCAGAACTTCCTGTCGGCAGCTACCGGTATCGCGGTGCTGATCGCGGTGGTGCGCGGCTTTACGCGGCGCAGCTCGCTGTCGATCGGCAACTTCTGGGTCGACATGACGCGCAGCACGCTCTACATCCTGCTGCCGTTCTCGCTGATCCTGGCGTTGCTGCTGACCTCGCAGGGCGTCGTGCAGAACTTCAAGGCCTATGTCGACGTGCCGCTTACGCAGCACATCACTCAGGTCGAGCAGATGAAGGACGCCGCGGGTAATGTGCTCAAGGATGCCCAGGGTCACGACGTGACCAAGGAAAGCCCGGTCGATACGCAGACCCTGCCGATGGGCCCGGCCGCGTCGCAGATCGCGATCAAGCAGCTCGGCACCAACGGTGGCGGTTTCTTCAACGCGAACTCTGCGCATCCGTACGAGAACCCGACGCCTTTCAGCAATTTTCTGGAGATGCTGGCGATCTTCCTGATCCCCGGCGGTCTCTGTTACACCTTCGGCAGCATGGTGGGCGACCGGCGGCAGGGCTGGGCGATCCTCGCCACCATGCTGCTGATCTTTATCCCGCTCACCATCGGCGCCGTCGCCGCCGAGCAGGCCGGCAACCCGGCGCTGCATGGACTGTCGATCGACCAGCAAGCCAGCACCCTGCAGGCCGGCGGCAACATGGAAGGCAAGGAAACGCGCTTCGGCATCGCTGCCAGCGGCCTGTTCACCGCTATCACCACCGCTGCGTCCTGCGGCGCGGTGAACAACATGCATGATTCGCTCACTCCGCTGGGCGGCTTGGTGCCGATGTGGCTGATGCAGCTCGGTGAAGTAGTTTTCGGCGGTGTCGGCTCGGGCCTTTACGGCATGCTGGCCTTTGCCGTGGTCGCGGTATTCATCGCCGGACTGATGGTGGGCCGCACCCCGGAATACCTCGGCAAGAAGATCGAAGCGCACGAGATGAAGATGGCCAGCCTGGCCGTGCTGGTGCCCTGCGCCCTAGTGGTGGTGTGCACCGCCATCGCGGTGATGGTCCCGGCCGGCACGGCGGCGGTCGCCAACCCTGGCGCGCATGGTTTCAGCGAAATCCTCTACGCGGTCTCGTCGGCATCCAACAACAACGGCAGTGCGTTCGGCGGCATCTCGGCCAACGTACCGTTCTGGAATGTGCTGTTGAGCGTGTGCATGTTCTTCTCGCGCTTCCTGCTCGCCATCGCGATGTTGGCCATGGCCGGCTCACTGGCCGCCAAGCGCCATGTGCCGCCGTCGGCCGGCACGCTGCCGACGCATACGCCGCTGTTCGTGACCCTGCTGGCCTGCGTGGTGATTGTGGTGGGCGCGCTCACCTTCCTGCCCGCGCTGGCTCTCGGCCCGATCGCCGAATTCCTGATGTCGGCTCATTGATCCGGCCCATCGCACCCTTCGGGACATAGATTCATGACGACTCATACGCATGCAGTTCGCAGTTTCGATCGCGAACTGATCCTCAAGGCCATCGCGGACTCGTTCCGCAAGCTTTCGCCGCGGCAGCAGTTTCGCAACCCGGTGATGTTCGTGGTGTTCGTATGCAGCGTGCTGACCACGCTGCTATGGGCTCAGGCCCTCGCCGGTCACGGCGAAGCGCCCACCGCTTTCATCTTCTGGGTCACGCTGTGGTTGTGGTTCACCCTGCTGTTCGCCAACTTCGCCGAAGCCTTGGCCGAAGGCCGCGGCAAGGCGCAGGCCGCCGCACTGCGCAGCTCGCGTAAAGACGTGATCGCTAAGAAGCTCACCGAGGCCGATCGCAACGCGGCTATCACCTTCACCCCCTCCAGCGAACTGCGCACCGGTGACTTTGTGCTGGTTGAAGCCGGCGAGCAGTTGCCGGGCGACGGCGAAGTGGTGATGGGCGCCGCCAGCGTCGACGAAAGCGCCATCACTGGCGAATCCGCGCCGGTGATCCGCGAATCCGGCGGTGACCGCAGTGCCGTTACCGGTGGCACCCGTGTGCTGTCGGACTGGCTGGTAGTGCGCGTCACCGCCAACCCGGGCGAGAGTTTCCTGGACCGCATGATCGCGATGGTGGAAGGCGCCGCGCGGCGCAAGACACCGAACGAGATCGCGCTGACCATCATGCTGGCCAAGTTCACGCTGATCTTCCTGCTCGCCTGCGCCACCTTACTGCCGTATTCCATCTACAGCGTGCAGGTGACCGGTCATGGCAGCCCGATCACGTTGACCGTACTGGTTGCATTGCTGGTGTGCCTGATCCCGACCACGATTGGCGCTCTGCTTTCGGCCATCGGCATCGCCGGCATGGATCGCATGATCCGCGCCAACGTGATCGCCACGTCGGGCCGCGCGGTGGAAGCCGCCGGTGACGTCGACGTGCTGCTGCTCGACAAGACCGGCACCATTACCCTCGGCAACCGCCAGGCCGTGGCGTTCATGCCGGCCCCGGGTGTGGAGGAATCGATCCTTGCCGATGCCGCGCAGCTCGCCTCACTCTCCGACGAAACACCGGAAGGCCGCAGCGTGGTGATCCTGGCGAAGGAGCGCTTCGGCCTGCGCGAGCGCCAGCTGGAAGAAGGCCACGCCGAATTCGTGCCGTTCACCGCGCAAACCCGCATGAGCGGCGTGAACATCGGTGACCGCCAGATCCGCAAGGGCGCGCTGGATGCGGTCGAGCGCTACCTGGAAAGCGGCGGCAGCCATCTGCCGCCGCTGGTGAAGCGCATGGCCGAGGATGTCGCCCGCCGCGGCGCCACCCCACTGATCGTCACCGAAGGCACCACCGCGCTGGGCGTGATCGAGCTGAAGGACATCGTGAAGGGCGGCATCCGCGAACGCTTCGCCGAGATGCGCCGCATGGGTATCAAGACGGTGATGATCACCGGCGACAACCCGCTCACTGCTGCCGCCATCGCTGCCGAAGCGGGCGTGGATGACTTCCTCGCCGAAGCGACGCCGGAAGCCAAGCTCAAACTGATCCGCAGCATCCAGGCCGAGAACCGTCTGGTGGCGATGTGCGGCGATGGTACCAACGACGCTCCCGCGCTGGCCCAGGCCGACGTGGCAGTGGCGATGAACACCGGTACGCAGGCGGCGAAAGAAGCCGGCAACATGGTCGATCTGGATTCCAATCCGACCAAGCTGATCGAGGTAGTGGAGATCGGCAAGCAGATGCTGATCACGCGCGGTTCGCTGACCACCTTCTCCATCGCCAACGACATCGCGAAGTACTTCGCGATCATCCCGGCCGCGTTCGCTACCACCTACCCGGCGCTCAACACGCTCAACGTAATGAAGCTGGCGACGCCGCAGAGCGCGATCCTGTCGGCGGTGATCTTCAACGCGCTGATCATCATCTTCCTGATTCCGTTGGCGCTGAAGGGCGTGAAGTACCGCGCATTGGGCGCAGGTGCGCTGCTGCGCCGGAACTTGCTGGTTTACGGCCTGGGCGGCATCGCGGTGCCGTTCATCGGCATCAAGCTGATCGACATGCTGCTGGTCCTTTGCGGTTTGGCCTAAGAGAGGTTTTCGCTATGCAGACGCTCAAGCTCTCCGTTTCACTGCCTGACGACACGCATCCCGACATGGAGCTACGGCTGTCAGCGAATGATTCGGCGTGCGATGTGATCATCGCCCTGCCTATGCAGCCGAACAGGACAGTTCAAGTGACCCAGCAACCTGGCGATACCAAGGCGCAGGGCGGCGAGAGCGACGACTACGTGCTTGGGGGTTACGCCGGCATCTGACCGGCGTCACGACCCTCTCATCTATCGGTTATCAACAATAAGGCGGTCCGCCCCGGACCGGATTTCAGGAATAGTCATGCAATACAAAAAGGCGCTTACGTTTGCCGTTCTTCTTGCCCTGGCTCCGGCCGGCAAGGCCATGGCGGCGATCGACCAGGTAGCCATTCCCGCGGCGGCAGAGTTGCCGGCGACACCGTCACCCGTCGCCAGCGGCGATTGCTCCAGTGGCTTCTTCTCGCGCCTGGCCGCGGCTTACCGCGAAGATGCACAGCCGGCCGACCCGAATGCTCCGGCGGCGAAGCGCCGTGGGATGGATTCGCCGTTCTCTTCGCCACCGTTCCCCTCCGCCGAATGGCAGCTCGGTGGCGTCGACTACCCGATCGGCGTGCCTAACGAGAACTCGCAGTACCCGCTGGAGAAAGCGCTCGCCTGCACCAAGCTCGGCCACTGGATGCAGGACAACCGCATTGAGACGTACGGTTGGATCAATCCTTCGATGAACATCAGCTCGTCGAGCCATACGAACTACCCGCTGTCGTACGCCACGCGGCCGAACCGGGTCGAGTTCGACCAGTTCCTGTTCCGCATCCAGCGCGTGCCCGACACGGTGCAGACGGATCACATCGACTGGGGCTTCCACTTCGACGATCTGTATGGCTACGACTACCACTACACGACCATGAAGGGCATCACCAGCGACCAGCTGCTGCACAACCCGCGACCGAACAGCGCGTTGAACGGAAAGGTCTATGGCAACGATCCGATGATTGCCTACGTCGACCTGTACATTCCGTGGGTGGCGCAGGGCATGGTGATCACGGCGGGCCGCTATCTGTCGCTGCCGGACATCGAGGCGCAGTTCTCGCCCAATAACTACTTGCTGACGCACTCGATCCTGTACACCGTCGATGCCTATACCAACATGGGCGTCATCACCACTACCAAGCTCAACGATCAGTGGACGATACAGCTGGGTGTGCATGGCGGCGACGATTCGGCGATCTGGGACAAGACCAGCCGGCTCTCCGTGCAGGGCTGCGTGCGCTGGGTGTCCAAGTCCAACAACGACATGCTGTATCCCTGCGTGGAGTCGTACAACCACTCCAAGCAGACCTACAACAACCTGCAGGAATTCGTGCTTACCTGGGGCCATCGCTTCAGCCCCGATGTGCACATGCTGACCGAGGCCTACCGCATTTACGTGCGTGACCAGGCCCTGGCCACGGACCCGTCGCAGTCACACGCTCCGACTGGCGTGCCGGGCTACCCGCTGGGTCAGGCGCCAAACTTTCCGCTGGGCAACAACCCGGCTTATGGCGTCGTCAACTATTTCAATATCGAACTCAACCCGAACAACATGCTGTCGATCCGGAACGAGTTTTATAAGGACGCGCAGGGACAGCGCACCGGTTTCGCCACGCGCTATACGAGCCACACGATCGGCATGACGCACTGGGTATCGCCGGACCTGGAGATCCGTCCGGAGCTGCGCTACGAGCATGCCTACGACTTCCCCGCCTACGACGGCGGCACCAAGAACCATCAGGTGACCGCGCTCGTCGACGCGATCCTGCATTACTGAGGCAACGGCCATGAGCAAGTTGATTCGTCCCGCATTGGTCATGTTGGTACTGATGACCGCCATCACCGGTGTGTTGTATCCGCTGGTCACGACCGGCCTGGCCCAGGTGCTGTTCCCTTCGCAGGCGAACGGCAGCCTGATTACCAAGGACGGCAAAACGGTCGGGTCAAGCCTGATCGGTCAGTCGTTCACGGAATCCAGGTACTTCTGGGGCAGGCCGTCGGTGACCACACCGATGGCCAACAATGGTGCATCTTCCACAGGCTCCAACCAGGGTCCGACCAACCCGGCGCTGACCGATGCTGTGAAACAGCGCATCGACGCATTGCGCGCTGCCGATCCCGGCAACAACGCGCCGGTGCCCGTCGATCTGGTGACGGCCTCGGGTAGTGGCCTGGATCCAGAGATCAGCCCGGCCGCCGCGCAGTACCAGATGATGCGCGTGGCAAAAGCGCGCGGCCTCGATGCGGCGCAGGTGCAGAAGCTGGTGACGGAGGCTACGTCGGGACGGCAGCTGGGCATGCTCGGCGAGTCGCGCGTGAATGTGCTGCAGTTGAATCTGGCGCTGGACGCGCTGCAGCCCCATTGAACCGAGACTTCCCGTAGGAGCGCACAGGGCGCGCTCCTACACTGGTCTCCAGGTGGTTACTCGGGGATAGTACGCACGCTCTCCACAGGCAAAGAAGCATGTCCGACGTTAACCGGGAAGCACGCGCCGACGCTCTGCTCGACAGCGTGCAGGAAGAGCGCCATCGCCGCCTTAAGATTTTCCTCGGCGCCGCGCCCGGCGTGGGCAAGACGTTTGCCATGCTCTCCGCCGCCCGCGAACTGAAGCGGCAAGGCGTGGATGTGGTGGTCGGCCTGGTGGAGACGCATGGCCGCACCGAGACTTCGGCACTGCTGGAAGGACTGGAAGTACTGCCGCGCCGGCAAGTGAACTACCGCGGGCGCGACTTCACTGAGTTCGATCTGGACGCCGCGCTGGCACGACGGCCCGCGGTGATCCTGGTCGACGAACTGGCGCACCGCAATTTGCCAGGGGGGCGGCACGAGCGCCGCTGGCAGGACATCGCCGAACTGCTGGACGCCGGCATCGAGGTGTATAGCGCACTCAACGTGCAACACCTGGAGAGCCTCAACGATCAGGTGCGGCGCATCACCAACGTCACCGTGCGCGAGACGGTGCCGGATGCGTTCCTGGATCGTGCGCGCGATATCGTGCTGGTCGACCTGCCGCCGCGCGAGCTTATCCAGCGCTTGAAGCAGGGCAAGGTCTACGTGCCGGAAACCGCGGCCGCAGCGCTCGATGCGTTTTTCTCTCCGACCAACCTTGCCGCCTTGCGCGAGCTGGCGGTGGACACGGTTGCCGGCCATGTAGACAGCGATCTGCGCGATCACATGCTGGCGCGTGGCGGCGCGATGCCGGTGCGGCGGCGCGTGCTCGCCGCCATCGATGGCCACAGCCAGAGCGAATACCTGGTACGCGTGGCGCGACGCATCGCCGAGCGGCGTGGCGCGCCATGGAGCGTGGCTTTTGTCGACACCGGCGCCACCCTGGACAAGACCCGCCGCGAACAACTCGATGCAGCCATGCGGCTCGCGCGCCGCTTGGGCGGCGACACCATCGTGCTGCGCGGCCATGCCGTCGCGGACGAGCTGATTGCGCACGCGGACCGTGAAGGCATCGGCCAGATCATCCTGGGCCGCACACGCGAGCGGCCGCTCGCGCGCATGCTGGGGCGCTCGCTGACGCAGTTGTTGCTGCGCCGTGGCGCGCACCTGGAACTGACCATCATCGCGACGCCGGCGGAACGCGCGCAGTCGCGTCGTCGATTGCGCATGCCGGGTGGACGCGGGCGACGCAGCGAGTACATCTACGCCACCCTTGCCACGCTGGTGGCGTTCGGCCTTTCCTTTGTTGCCGACCGCTATCTGTCGGTGGCCAATCTGTCGCTGATCTTCCTTACGGCCGTACTGGTGGTGGCGGTGCGCACACGCATGGCGGTAGCGGTATACACCGCGACGCTGTGTTTCCTCGGCTACAACTTTTTCTTCGCGCCGCCGCGCTACACATTGGTCATCGCCAACTTCGACGACGTGCTGGCGGTGTGCCTGTTCTTTGTCGCTGCACTGGTGTGCAGCCGGCTGGCAACCCAGCTGTCCAGCCAGGTGGAATCGATGCGCGCGGCGCACGCGCATGCACGCGCCCTGCTTGCGCTCGGGCAGCGGCTGGCCACCAGTACTGATGCGGCCGGTATCCGCGATGTTGGAGCCGGTGCACTGGCGCACGCCCTGCGTTGCGACGTGGCCGTGCTGATGCGCGACCCGAGCCGGGTATTGCACGCCGTTGCCACGTCGCCGCGCGATGTGCGGCTCACGCCGCAGGATCTGGCCGCTGCCGACTGGTGCGAGCAGCACGCTGAACCTGCGGGCCGCTACACCGACACCTTGAATGCCGCGCCATGTTGGGCGCTGCCGCTGGGCGGCGAAAATCATCGGCTCGGCGTCGCCGCGTTGCGCTTTCCGGCTGAAGCGCACGACCTGTCGCCCGATCAGCGCAGCCTGGCGCTGGCGATGGTGCAGGACATCGGCCAGGCGCTGGAGCGCGCACGCCTGACCGACGAACTGGAAGGCGCACGCGTGCAGGGCGAGACCGAGCGTTTGCGCAACGCGCTGCTTTCATCGGTATCGCACGACCTGCGCTCACCACTCGCTTCGATGATCGGTTCCGCCGGCACGCTGGCCAGCTATGGCGATCAGTTGCCGGCGGGCGAGCGGAAGGAGCTGCTCGAAGCGATCCTTGGCGAAGGACAGCGTCTCGATCGCTATATCCAGAACTTGCTCGACATGACCAAGCTGGGGCACGGCACACTCAAGCTCAACCGCGACTGGACCGATGTCGCCGAGATTGTCGCCGCCGCCGTCACGCGCCTGCACAAGCTGTTCCCGGAGCTGAAGGTGGACACCATGCTGCCGCCGGGCACGGTACTGCTCTATGTGCACCCCGCACTGATCGAGCAGGCGCTGTTCAACATTCTGGAGAACGCCGCGCGCTTCTCGCCGCCGGGCGAGGCGGTGCGGGTGATCGTGCGCAGCGCGGCGGAAAAACTCCAGATCGATGTAATCGACCGCGGCCCGGGCATTCCCGAGGATGAGCGTGCGCTTATCTTCGATATGTTCTATTCGGTGGCACGCGGTGACCGCGCGCCACAGGGCACCGGACTGGGGCTGGCGATTTGCCGCGGCATGATCGGCGCGCATGGGGGAAGCGTGGAGGCCTTGCCCGGAGATGGCATCGGCACCACCATTCGCATCACCCTGCCCCTGCCACCACCTCCTGAAGAAACCCCATGACTGCCGCCGCCCCCTGCGTGTTGGTAATCGACGACGAAGCGCAGATCCGCAAGTTTCTCGATATCGGTCTCCGCGCCGAGGGTTACGAGGTCGTGCTGGCGGCGAACGCGGCCGAGGGTCTGGCCAAGGCTGCCACGCGCACGCCCGACGTGGTGATCCTGGATATCGGCTTGCCCGATCGTGAAGGCCATGAGGTGCTGGCCGAACTGCGCCAGTGGAGTCAGGTGCCGGTGCTGATGCTGTCGGTACGCGATTCGGAGAGCGAAAAGGTGCGCGCGCTCGACGCCGGCGCCAATGACTACGTCACCAAGCCGTTTGGTATCCAGGAGCTGATGGCGCGCCTGCGCGCGCTGCTGCGCAATCGTCCCGACGAGCCCGAGCCGGCCCCGCAACGCTACGACGATGGCCACCTCGCCATCGACCTGGCGCGACGCGAAGTGCATCTCGATAGCCAGCCACTCTCGCTCACCCGCAAGGAATACGCCGTGCTGGCCATGCTGTTCCGCCACGCCGGCCGCGTGGTGACGCAGCAGCAACTGCTGCGCGAGATCTGGGGCGCCACCCATGTGCAGGACACGCACTACCTGCGCATCGTGCTCGGCAAATTGCGACAGAAACTGGGTGACGATCCGGCAGCGCCACGCTGGCTGAAAACCGAGCCCGGTGTGGGTTATCGCTTCCTCGGCGGAAGCCTGTAGGAGCGCACCCTGTGCGCGACCGGCATGGCAAAACGCCTCGCAGGTGTTCGCAGAGCCATCCATACCCTCGTTCTCTGCCGTGCAAACCGGCGGGACTGCCGGTTTGTCGCGCGCAGAGCCTGCCCCGGACTCGATCCGGGGGTGCGCTCCTACCATCATCATCAGTACGTGGTCGCTACCGTCACGCGGGATAAGCGACACTTCGCGTTCGACTGATCTGGAGATTCCCCATGCCCCGCAGCAGCACGGCCTTCCTGTTCGATCTCGACGGCACGCTGGTCGACAGCGTCTATCAGCACGTACTGGCATGGAAGGAAGCACTGGACTCCGAGGGCGTGGAGCTGTCGGTGTGGCGCATCCATCGCAAGATCGGTATGAGCGGCGGGCTGTTCACCAACATCCTGCTGCGTGAAACCGGCCTGGAGATCACGGAGGAACGGCTGGCGCGGCTACATCAGCGACACGCGGAAGCGTTCAACCGACAGCACACGCAGGGATTGGTGCGGCCGTTGCCCGGCGCGCGCGAGTTGCTCGCCTATCTCACTGAGCAGGGCTATCCCTGGGCCATTGCCACGAGTGGCCGCATGCAGACCGCCGCGCACAATATCGCCGCGCTCGGTGTCGATCCGACCAAAGTACCGGTGGTGACGCGCGACCAGGTGAAGCATGCCAAACCCGATCCCGACCTGTTCCTCGCCGCCGCCGAGCGTCTTGGCGTGGATATCCAGCAATCGCTGGTGATCGGCGACAGTATCTGGGACATGCTCGCCGCGCAGCGTGCACGCGCGCTGGGTGTCGGTCTGCTTTCCGGCGGCTATGGCGAGGACGAGCTGGCCCGTTCCGGCGCATTCCGCGTGTATGACGATCCGGCTGACCTGCTGCGCCATATCGACGAAGTCGCGGCGAGGCCCTGAGCCCGGCCGCGGCGTGGTTCGCGCGTCACGTGTCAGGCGCGATTCAGCGCGGAAGCACGGGCTCGCGCTAGTCTCGAAGACCCCACCCGATGGCCGGAGCCGCATCATGCGCCGACTCGCCCTTATCAGTCTTCCGCTTGCCGTGATCGTTGCTGCCTGTTCGTCACCGCAGGCACCGCAACCGGATCAGCCGCCCAAACCACAGGCCGCCGCCGCGGCACCGGCCAATGCCTCACTGGGCTCGCACGAATGGTATCAATGGGTCGATCAGCGCCTTGGCGTCAGCGACGACCAGGCGCATGGCCCGGACTTTGGTTCCGACGAATGGAACCTCGCCGTGCAGCACAAGCTGGGACAGGAAGCGCCACAGTCGAAGCCGGGTTCACCCGAGTGGCAGCAGGCGGTGGATGCCTTGCTGCGCACACGCGTCCAGTCGCACTGAGCGACTCAGATCCGCTGCAGCCTTGCGTAGGTGAAGTGCTGCTCCGCACCGCCGGGAGTGTGATGCGTTTCCCTGGTGCTCTCTACCAGCCCGAAGGCGGCACCGAATATCGCCTGCAAACTCGCCACGCCATAACGCGCCACCGGCAATCCGCTGCAACTCTCGGGGCCGTCTTCCGCAAAGGTGGCGATAACCATCTGGCCATCCGGCAGCAGGCTGCGCTGCAACGTTTCCAGATAGAGCTTACGGTCATGCGCGTCGACCAGGAAATGGAAGACCGCGCGGTCGTGCCACAAGGCATAGCGCTTCGACGGAGCAAAGCCGAGTACGTCAGCCACGATCCAGTCGACGCGGGATGCCAGCGACCCCAGACGCTCCTGCGCCGTGCTCAGCGCGGCAGATGAAATATCCAGCACCGACAGATCGTCGCGGCCCTCATCCAGCAAGGCATCGATCAAGGTGGACGCGCCACCGCCAACGTCGATGAGCGGAGCTTCCAGCGGCAGGCCAGCGTCCCGGATCATCGACAGCGAAACGTCGGGCCGGCGCTGATACCAGCTCACCGCATCGGACGCCTTGGTTTCGTAGGCGTGTTCCCAATGTTGTTTGCGCGTGATGTCGACCATGGTGATCACCTAGCTACGTATCCGCAAAGAATACGCGCATCAGGCAGCGCCGCAGGGGGACGAATTCAGCCTGGTGCGAGCAGCGCGTCGAGGTCCTCCTGATCGAAGCTCAACCGCTCGCGCGTACCGCCGCCTTCCAGCACAGCTTCGGCCAGTTCGGCCTTGCGCGCCTTCAGTTCCTCGATGCGTTCCTCGACCGTGCCTGAGGTGATCAGGCGGAACACGAACACCGGTTTGTCCTGGCCGATGCGATGCGCGCGGTCGCTGGCCTGCGCTTCGGCGGCTGGATTCCACCATGGGTCGTAGTGGATCACTGTATCGGCGGCGGTTAGGTTGAGACCCACGCCGCCGGCCTTGAGCGACAACAGGAACAATGGCACGTCGCCTTCCTGGAACTGGCGCACCGGTTCGGCGCGATCACGCGTCTCGCCGGTGAGGGTGACGTACGGAATGCGGTGACGATCGAGTTCGTGCGCGATCAGCTTGAGCATTTCGGTGAACTGCGAAAACAGCAGCACCTTGCGCCCTTCCGCCAACAGCGCGGGCAGCATGTCCATCAGCAGCTCGAACTTGGCGGAATCGCGCACACCGCGCGCGGCTTCCAATTTCACCAGACGCGGGTCGCAGCAAACCTGGCGCAGTTTGAGCAGCGCATCGAGCACCACGATGCCGCTATGCGAGATACCGCGCTGGGAAATCACTTCGCGCAACTCTTCAGCCAGCGACAGGCGCAGGCCTTCGTAGAGTTCGCGCTGGCGCCCTTCCAATACCACGCGACGTGTGATCTCGGTTTTCGGCGGCAGCTCGGAAGCAACCTGGGCTTTCGTACGGCGCAGGATGAACGGTGCGAGGCGATGGTTGAGGCGATCCTGGCATTCGGTGTCGCGCTGCTTTTCGATCGGCACTCGATAGTGGCGGCGGAACGCGCCTTCATCGCCGAGCAGGCCGGGCACGGCCAGATCGACCTGCGACCACAGTTCGCCGAGATGATTTTCCAGCGGCGTGCCGGTGAGGCAGACGCAACGCGGCGCGCGCAGGCTCAACACCGCACGGCGGGCCTGGGTACGTGGGTTCTTCACCTGCTGCGCTTCGTCCAGCACGATCAGTTCGAACGCCTGCTTGCGCAAGGTCACCACGTCGCGCGGCAACAACGCGTAGCTGGTGAGCACGATGTCCTGCGCACCCAGCTGCGAGAAATCGCCGCCGCGCTGCGGGCCGTGCAGGGCCAGCACTTTCAGTGACGGGGCGAAGCGCGCGACTTCGGCCTGCCAGTTCGGGATCAGGCTGGTCGGCACCACGATCAGGGCCGGGCGTGTCAGCGCGCCGCGCTCTTTCAGCGCAAGCAAGTGCGTGATCAGCTGCAGCGTTTTACCCAGACCCATATCGTCGGCGAGCACTCCGCCGACGCCTGCTTCGGCGAGCGCGTTCAACCAGCGCAGACCTTCGCGCTGATAAGGACGCAGCTCCACGGTGATTCCGTCGGGCACCGCATCGCTGGCGCGCTCCGCGGCGTCGCGCAGTCGCGCGGTAAAACCACGCAGTTGTTCCGGCGCTTCCAGCGCACCGCCAGCGGGCAGCGCTTCAACGATTTCTTCGAGACGACCCGCCTGCACGCGCGGCAGGTGCAACTTCTTCTTGGGTTTTTCCAGGTATTCCGCCAACGGCGCCAGCAGGCCACGCAATTCTTTCAGACGCACCGGCACGCGGCGGCGCTCGTCCACCGGCGCGTACCACACGGCGTCTTCCGGCTCGTTCGGCGCGGGGCTGAGATTGAGCTGATGTTCGGCCAATGCCTGCGCCACCGCGGGCAACAGGTTGTGACGCTTGCCTTCGACCTCGATGCCGATCTCCAGGTCGAAGGCATGATCGTCGGCGTCTTCCACCGCGTTGCCATACCAGCGCACCGGGCCTTCCAATACTTCAAATGGAAAACTGGGCGCGTATTCGAGCTGAAAACCTTCGACTTCGAGCTTCGGCCGCAGCGAGAGCCAGCGGGCCGGGGTGTTCACTTCAAGTGCACCGGCGTAGCCCTTGCCGGGGAACAGCCACGCGTCTTCGGGCAAGGTGTCAGCGAGATCCCACGGCAGGCCTTCGGTATCCACGCCGGGGGTGAGGCCGGCGCGTTCAAGCTGCTCCATCGCGGTGAGTTCTTCCGCACGACGGCGCGCGATTTCCACCAGGACACCGTTGCGCACGCGGCGCACCAGCGGCTCGCCGCCGCGACCGGGCAGGCGTTCGCCGGCGTAATCAAAGGCCAGGCGTGCATAAGCGAGTGGCGGCGTGCCCGCAGCGAGGCGCGCGTGGCGAGTCAGCGCATGCAGGATGAGTATCGGCTTGGGCGCCAGCTCGGCACGGCGTAATTCGGCAAAGACTTGCGGCAGCGGGATGCGATGCGTCAAGCGGCTACCCGGCAACGCGTCACGCAGGCGGCGACCATGCTCATGCTTCAGCGCCGGCAGATCCAGCCAGTGCGTTTCTTCCACCGGCGCTTCGAGATGACCGAGTTCGGCGCGCTCGGGATCCAGATACCACAATGAATCGACGCGCAGCAGGCGCTGATTTTGCGGCAGTGACGGCAGCAGGCGCTGGCTGCCGTCCTTCTCCAGTTGCCAGTGCCAGTTGAGCTGATGCGATTTGCCGCGCGACAGGCGCAGGCCGGCGAGGCCGCCGAGAAAGCATGGTGCGGTGTCGAGAATTTCCGCTAGCAAGGTATCGCCGACGTGCCCGGCGAGCCGCGCATAGCTGCGGCTCTTGCGCACGGACTGCGGCAGGCCGAGCATGGTGGCGGCGAGGCGCTGTTCGTGCGGCTCCAGCGGCAGTTGTGCGAGATGGCGGCTGTCTAGCGGCGCCGGCCGCACGAAACGGCCCTGCTCAGCGACGGCCAGCAACACCGGCGCCACATCGATGCGCACGAAGGGCACACCTTCTTCCGGAATCACATCGAGGAAAAAGCCGAGCACACCACGCTCATGCGCTGCAGCGAGCGCGGTTTCGGCCAGCAGCTTGCACCACACGGGCGGCAGCGGCTCACCGCTGTCGTCGCGACGCGGCGGCATGGGATCGCCAAGCTGTTTCTCGTCGGGTTGCTGCATGCGCGTGAGGTCCGCCGGGGCAACCAAAAGACCGAGCTTAGCAAGGCCCATGCACAGATGCGCGTCTCGCCGCCCGGTTTTTCACACCGGGCAGCCAGGGATGCTCGGGATGGTTCAGAACGGGCCGAACAGGCCTTGCGGGTATTCCGGCTTCTGCTCGCGCGCCATCAGCGCTTTCAGGCCTTCCACCGGTGTGACCTCACCGTGCAGCACGGCGCGCACGCCGTTGCTGATCGGCAGGTCCAGACCGTGTTTGGCGGCCAATCGCGCGACTTCATCGGCGGTAACGACGCTTTCGACTACCTGACCGATCTGGCGCACGGCCTCGTCGATGGCGATGCCACGCCCTAGCGCCAGACCAAGCCGGCGGTTGCGCGACAGGTCGCCGGTACAGGTCAGCACCAGGTCACCGAGGCCGGACAGGCCCATCAGCGTTTCCGGGCGAGCACCCAGGGCAACGCCAAGACGCAGCATCTCGTTCATGCCGCGGGTGATCAGGCCGGCGCGGGCGTTGAGGCCCAGATT
The DNA here is from genome assembly GCF_900114495.1 of Dyella sp. OK004. Lineage (GTDB taxonomy): Bacteria > Pseudomonadota > Gammaproteobacteria > Xanthomonadales > Rhodanobacteraceae > Dyella_D. Next base: position 936,282 of record NZ_FOZI01000001.1, read on the forward strand.
CATGCCGTCGGCGACGCCGGTGGCGACCGCCAGCACGTTCTTCATCGCACCGCCCAGTTCCGCGCCCAGCACATCGCTGCCGGAATACGCGCGGAAGTTCGGCGCGTGCAGCATCAGGGCGAGCTGGTGCGCGAAGGCATCGTCGTCCGAATGCACGGTGACCGCGCTGGGCAGGCCCAGGGCGACTTCCTTGGCAAAGGACGGCCCGGTGACTACCGCCGCGGCGCGGCCGGGCAGCTTTTCCGCGACCAGTTCATGCAGGAAGCGGCCGGTGCCCGGCTCGAAGCCCTTGGTGGCCCAGGCGATGCTGGTGCCGGGATCGAGCATCGGCGCGATCTCGTCCAGCATGCTGGCGAAGGCATGGCTGGGCACCACCAGCAGCACGATCCCGGCGCCGCGCACGGCGGCGGCGAGATCGCTCTGGTACTGCAGCTCTACCGGCAATTGAATGTCCGGCAGATAGCGCTGGTTCTCGCGAGCATCAGCCATCGCCGCCAGCGCACTGGCGTCGCGTCCCCACAGGCGAGTAGGCACCCCATTGCGTGAGGCCAGCGCCGCGAGCGCCGTGCCCCACGAACCGGCTCCCAGCACCGCCAGAGTCGGATATGCAGCCATGTCGGGGACTTAGCTGTTGAGCACCGGAGTTTCGCCGCCGTCGGTCAGGCGGCGTGCCTGCTCGGCGTAGAGTGCGTCGAAGTTGATCGGCTGCAACAGGAACGGCGGGAAACCACCTTCCATCACCAGCGCGGAGATCACTTGACGGGCATACGGGAACAGAAGGTTCGGGCAGTAGCTGCCGATGATGCCGGCATGGTCGGCCTCGTTGAAACCGGACACGCCGAACACGCCAGCCTGCTGCACTTCGGCCAGGTAAGCGGTGCGCTCGCCCAGGGTGCAGGTCAGGGTGAGGCTCAGCACCACCTCGTACATATCGTTGCCGAGATCGGTGGCCTTCTGGCCTAGGTTCAACTGCACCTGCGGCTGCTCGTTGGTCTCGCCAATCTCCTGGAAGATCTGCGGCGCGTTGGGCGCCTCGAACGACACATCCCTGACGTAGATCTTCTGCAGCACGAGCTGCGGCTGGCCAGCCTGGCCATTGGCGGTGACGTCTGCCATCGGAAACCCCTCGCTATCTTATGTATGCGGAAACGACAAAGAGGCCGATTGTTCCATACATCCCCGCCAGCCGCCATGCGGAAAGGCCCCCCTGACCTGGCAGCTCAGTTGGTCAAAGATTGCGCACAGACCTGTTTTTCTGGGAGAATGCACGGCTCGGCCATGCCGGCCCGACTCTTCGGGCACGTTCGCGACGCGATGCGGACCTTACGGCAGCCCCCGAAAGCAGCACCCTCCAGCATCGCGTGGCGCAAGGCGCCGCTGGGCCGATGTCGCCCTGGCCAACGGGCGGTAAACGAATCTACGGAGGTCATCATGGCCCGTGTATGCCAAGTCACCGGAAAAGGTGTGCAGACCGGCAACAACGTCTCGCACGCTAACAACAAGACCCGTCGCCGCTGGTTGCCTAACCTGCATGAGCGTCGCTTCTGGGTCGCCAGCGAGAACCGCTGGGTGAAACTGCGCGTCTCCAACCAGGCGCTGCGCACCATCGACAAGAAGGGCATCGAGGCCGTGATCGCCGACCTGCGTGCCCGCGGCGAAAAGGTCTGAGGAGTAAGTCATGGCTAACAGCAAGCAAGACAAGATCCGCCTGATCTCGTCGGCCGGTACCGGCCACTTCTACACCACGCAGAAGAACAAGAAGAACACGCCGGAAAAGTTCGAGTTCAAGAAGTACGATCCGGTCGTCCGCAAGCATGTGATCTACAAGGAAGGCAAGATCAAGTAATTGATCCATGCCTTACCGAGAAACCCGCCCTTGTGGCGGGTTTTTTTGTGGCCGGGATCCGACTTGCCCGGACCATGCCCGCCACGCATGATCGCCTCATGCGACCCCTTGCGCTGTTCCCCGCCCTTATCGGCACGGCCGACTGGCCCTGCCTGGCGCCCGCCGTGCAGCGCATGCATGACGACACGCCTTTGCTCCACGCCAGAGGCATCGCAAAGGTCGAGGGTGCGAATCATTGGCCTGCTCGCATGCTGCGACGCTTGCTGGGACTTCCCGAACCAGGAGATGACCAGCCGCTCGCACTGACGATCGAGCGCGACGGACCCCGCGAAATCTGGACGCGGCATTTCGAACACGGACGCATGCGCTCAACACTTGAACGCACCGCCGACGGCGCGAGCCTGCGCGAACAGCTGGGACCAATAGCCTTGTACTTCACCTTGCACCGGGACGGCGAAGCGATCGACTGGCAACTGCGACAGGGGCGCTTTCTTGGCCTGCCCGTGCCGCGGGCGCTGCTTGGCCAGGTGCTTTCGCGCAGCACCGCGGAGCAAGGTCGCTATGTCTTTCATATCGACACGCGACTGCCTTTGCTCGGCCAACTGATCGCGTATCGCGGCTGGCTGGAGATCACCGATGAGCGCTGACGCCGCGCCCGTCATCGTGTTCGACGGCGTATGCGTGCTGTGCAGCCGCTGGGTGGATTTCATCCTGCAACACGATCGCGAGGGACGCTTCCGCCTCGCCGCCATGCAAGGCGAGCACGGGCGCGCGCTATTGCTGGCGCATGGCCTCTCGCCGGATGACCCGTCGTCTTTCCTGCTGGTGCAGGGCCAACGCGGTTATACGGATACCGATGCGATCGCGCGCGTACTGAGCCAGCTAGGGCCAGGTTGGCGTGTGGCGGGCATCACCATGCGGGCCGTCCCTCGCGCCTTGCGCAATGCAGGCTATCGATGGACCGCACGGCATCGCTACCGCCTGTTCGGCAAGCGCGCTCAATGCCGGCTGCCTGATCCCACACAGGCGTGGCGCTTTATCGACTGAGCGCTCGACCAAAAGAAAAAGCCCGCCATGAAGGCGGGCTTTTCGTTCGTACTGATAGCGTCGTGAATCAGGCGGCGCTGGCACCGGCACTGCTGACCGCGTAGGTCTTCAGGCGCTGGGCGAACTCCTGCAGGGCGCGGATACCGCTCTGCTCGGCTTCGGCGATCCACTGCTGCAGACCCTTCAGCGCCTGGTCGGCACCGCGCTGTTCCATCAGGTCGGCGAGGCGGGTGCGGAAATCGCATACCACGCGCAGGTTGGGACGCTTGGCCAGCACGGCCTGCATGCGATCGCGACCTTCGCTGTCGAGCCAGCGACCACCGTCGGCGAGCGAGCGACGCAGGCGACGCGGCATCGACTTGATGTTCTCGCCGGCATGCTGCGCTTCGTCGCGCAGGGTCGGCACGATCACGCCGCGGTAGTAGTCGGTCATCGCCTGGAAGCGATGGGTGAGCACGGCCTTCAGCGTTTCGGCATCCGGCAGGTGCACGTTCGGGCGCACGTCGAGCGTCGGCGCCACGCGCAGCACCTTGGCCAGACCAACGGCGCGCAGCGCGCAGATGGCCGCCCAGCCGATATCGAACTCCCACTTGCGCAGGGCGAACTTCGCCGAGCTCGGGAAAGCGTGGTGATTGTTGTGCAGCTCTTCACCACCGATCCACACGCCCCACGGCGAGAGATTGCGCGCGGTGTCGGCGCTCTCGAAATTGCGGTAGCCCCACCAGTGACCGATGCCATTGACGAAGCCGGCCGCCCAGAACGGGATCCAGATCATCTGCACGGCCCAGATGGCGGCGCCGATCACACCGAACAGGGCGAGGTTGATCAGCAGCATCAGGGTCGGCCCCCAGTACGGGTGACCACTGAACAGCTTGCGCTCGAACCAGTCTTCCGGCGTACCGCGGCCGTACTTCTCCATGTCGGCCCTGTTGTAGCTGGCCTCGCGATAGAGCGACACGCCGTCCCAGAACACCTTCTTGATGCCGAAGATCTGCGGGCTGTGCGGATCTTCCTCGGTCTCTACCTTGGCGTGGTGCTTGCGATGGATCGCCACCCACTCCTTGGTGACCATGCCCGTGGTGAGCCAGCCCCAGAAACGGAAAAAGTTGGCCAGCGCCGGGTGGAAATCCACGCCGCGATGGGTCTGGCTGCGGTGCAGGTACAGCGTCACCGTGAAGATGGTGATCTGCGTCATCACCAGCACGTAGACCAGCATGGTGACCCAACTGGCACCGGTCAGGCCGTTGGACAGGAAGTTCAGCACTGTGTCGAGCATGAGAGACACTCAGATAGGTTGAAAGCGAGTCTAATTGAGGGTTTCCATACCCACCAGCACGGCCGCACTACTCCCTCGCGCGACAGAACGGAACGTGTCTTCGCACGCAGGAACAGGCCCCACTGGTTGTTTAACCATGGGGGCACCGTGACAATCAAGCAATGACTTTGCCACAACCCCTGTTAAAGCTTGATCAGCTTCGCCGGCAGCGTGCCGGGCGACCCGCCGTGGAGCGTCTCAGCCTGACGCTGGACAAGGGCCAGATCCTTGGCCTGCTTGGCGTCAACGGGGCCGGCAAGTCCACCACCCTGTCAATGATTGCCGGCGCGCTGCGCCCCGACAGCGGCAGCATTCAGCTGAATGGCGAAGACTTTCTGGAGCATCCGGAGCTGGCCCGCCTGATCGGCTGGCTGCCCGAACGTGCCCCGTTGTGGCCGGAACTGACCGTCCACGAACATCTGGTGACGCACGGCCGCCTGCACGGCCTGCGCGGCGCCGCACTCAAGCCGGCGTGCGACGCCATCGTCCAGCGCCTGGAACTGACGCCGCTGCTGCGCCGCCTGGCGGGTGTGCTGTCGCAAGGCCAGCGCCAGCGACTGGGCCTGGCCTGCGCGCTGTTGCATCGCCCGGCGCTGCTGGTGCTGGACGAGCCGGCGAACGCGCTCGATCCGGTGCAGGTCGCCTCGCTGCGCAAGGTGATTCGCGAGGAAGCCGCCACCGGCACCGCAGTGATTCTTTCCACGCATCTGCTGGCCGAAGTCACCGCCGTGTGCGATCGCGTGGCGATCCTGCATGAGGGCGGCCTGCGCCACGATGCCGCCGTGACCGACGTCGATCACAAGGCGTTGGAGCGCACCTTCTTCGATATCGCCATGAATGACGGAAGGAACCAGGCCGCATGAGTTCGATGTTCGCGGTGACCCGGCTCGAGCTGCGCCGGCTGTTCGTCCGCCCCCTGGCCTGGGTACTCGCCGCACTGACCCTGGCCCAGCTTGCGTGGCGCTTCGTGCTGCTGCTCGGCAATTTTCTGGATAACCAGATCAAGCTCGCCGCCCTGCCGGGCGGCCCGGGCTATACCGATCTGGTCGGCGTGCCGTTGCTGAGCAGCACGCTCACCGTGGGCATCCTGCCATTTGGCCTGACCGAACTGGCGCTGCTGGTGGTGCCGCTGCTCACCATGTCGTCGCTGGCCGGCGACCGCGTCAACGGCACCTTGCCGCTGCTGTATGCCAGCGGCCTGGCACCATCGAAGATCGTGCTCGGCAAATACCTCGCGGTACTGCTGTGGCTGATGCTCTGGCTGGTGCTCACCGTGGCCATGCCGTTGAGCCTGGCCCACGGCACACATCTGGATTGGGGCAAGTTCGCCGCCGCCACGCTCGGCCTGTTGCTGACACTGGCCACCCTGGGTGCCATCGGTATCGCCTGCTCCGCCTTCGCCTCGCTGCCGGCCATCGCCGCCACCGCCGCGCTGACGCTGGGGCTGGCCTTGTTCACGGTGAACCTTGCCGCGCAGAAGGCCGGCGTCGACAACGGCCTGATCAACGAACTGGCGCTGAGCACCCACCTGGAAGCCCTGCTGCGCGGACTGGTCTCCAGCTCCGACGTGATCTGGTTTCTGTTGGTGATCGCGGTGGCACTGACCTTAGCCACACGCCGTCTCGCGGCCGACAAGGAGCGCGACTGATGGCGCGTGGATTCAAACGTCTGGATGGCTGGCTGTTCGCGCTGGCCTTGCTGGTGGGCGCGGGCGCCATCGGCTATCTCACCGCGCGCCACGATCATGTGGCCGACTGGACACACGATGGCCGCGCCAGCCTGTCACCGGAAAGCCAGGCCGTGCTCGCCACGCTCGCCGGCCCGGTCGAGATAGTTAGCTACGCCAACCCGCAGGGCGACCTGCGCCAGACGGTCAGCAGCTTTATCGAGCGCTATCGCCGGGTGAAGCCCGACCTCAGCCTGCGCTTCGTCGACCCGCAGCAGGACCCGGCCGCCATGCGCGAACTGGGGATCACGGTCGACGGCGCACTGATCCTCCACTACCAAAAGCGCGAACAGCGGCTGGACGAGCTCTCCGAACGCAGCCTCACCAACGCGCTTGAACGCCTCGCGCGTAGCGGTGAGCGTCTCGTCGCTTTCGTCAGTGGCGACGGCGAGCGTCGCGCCGATGGCAAGGCCAATGCCGATCTCGGCACCTTCATGACGCAGCTGGAAGCACGGGGCATGCGCGCTGTGCCGCTGGTGTTCTCGCAGGTCACCGCGGTGCCGCAGCACACCGACCTCGTCGTACTCGCCAGCCCCACGCTGGCGCTGCCGCCCGGCGCAGTGAAAGCACTGACCGACTACGTTGCCAACGGCGGCAACCTGCTGTGGCTCACCGAGCCCGCCAACGACGATCTCGGCCTGCAGCCGCTCGCCGACGCCCTCGGCGTGCGTGTATTGCCCGGCGTGCTGGTGGACGGCCAGGGCGCGGCGCTGGGCCTGCAGGATCCACGCATGATCGCGCTGGGTGGTTATCCGGGGCACGCCATCACGCGCGGCTTCAACCTCACCACCCTGTTTCCACAGGTCTCCGCGCTGGCCCAGGTCAACCGCAGCGGCTGGGAGGTCAACGCCTTCCTGCGCTCCGGCCCGCAGAGCTGGACCGAATTCCAGTCCATCGACAATGCGCACGCCTCCGACATCCGCTACAACGCCGATGCCGGCGAACTGAAAGGCCCGCTCGACTTCGGCTTCGCCCTCACCCGCCTCTCGCCCAGCCCCGACAAAGGCGAACAGCGCGTGGTGGTGATCGGCGACGGCGACTTCCTCTCCAACACCTTCCTCGGCAACGGCGGCAATCGCGCGCTGGGCGAACGCATCTTCGACTGGCTGCTCGGCGACGACGCTCTGGTCAACCTGCCGCCACGCGGCGCACCGGACCGCATGCTGCAAATCAGCCAAGGCCAGCTCAACGCCGTCTCCCTCAGCTTCCTCATCGGCCTACCCTTGCTGCTGCTGATCATCGGCGGCGTCATCGTCTGGCGCCGTCGCCGCGCATGAAACGCGCGACGCGCCAGCACCTGGTCCTGATCGCCGGCGCCATCGCCCTGGCTGCACTGGCCGGCTGGCAATGGCACAACGACCAGCAAACCGACCCCGGCACCCTGCTCTCCTCCGAGCCGGCCTCCATCCAGCGCATCGACCTCCAACTCGCAGGCGCCGCCGTCGAGCACTACGCAAAACACGACGGCCACTGGCAAACCCTCGCAGGCGCCCCCGCCGACAACGGCCGCCTCACCGAGCTGACCGAAATCGCCGCCGCCAACGTCCTGAGCTGGCGCCCCGCCAGCGACTTCGACCCCGCCAAAATCGGCCTCAACCCACCCATAGCCATCCTCACCCTCGATGGCCAACGCCTCGAATTCGGCGAAACAGCGGTGACCGGCCCCCAGCGCTATGTGCGCAGCGGCAACCGTGTTGCACTGGTCTCCGTGCGGTATACGCCACGGCCCATGCAGAGCGAGGCGAAGAAGGCCCAGTAGTTGTAGAAATGAATCGCCGGGACGCCGCTCTATTCAGTCCTTCAAAGCAACAACGCTACGTAGCCGCCATATCCCGAGCACCCACCCCTCACCCCAACCCTCTCCCCGGAGGGGAGCGGGAGGCGTGGCGCTTCGATGGGGAAATAGACGATCAGAGCAAAAGAGAACTATCCCGACGTCTGACACTGGAAAAGGCGTAGCTACAGAGCACACCGCCCGCTCTTCAGGCCATTTCTCTTTGGTTACTTTCTCTTTGGGCCAGCAAAGAGAAAGTGACCCGGACCGCGGCAGCGGTTCGGAAGCCCGCGGCAGGCGAGCCAGGGCACGCAGACGCGACCATCGAAGCGCTTCACTACTGGATCCCTGCCTACGCAGGGATGACGGGTAGGTGGGGATGTCGCAAAGGCCGAGCCCTCTTCCAGAGGGAGAAGAAGAAAACACCTTGCATGACCACCCCCTTTCCCCATATTCAAGAAATCCCTATCCGCCCCCGGAGCACCCAAATGAGCGAGCACCCCGTCATCGGCGTCGTCGGCATGGCCGTCATGGGCCGCAACCTCGCGCTCAACATCGAGAGCCGCGGGCATACGGTGGCCATCTACAACCGCAGCCGCGAAAAAACCGACGAAGTGCTCGCCGAGCATCCGGGTCGCCGCCTGATACCGGGCTACACCTTGAAGGAGTTCGTCGACAGCCTGCAGAAGCCGCGCCGCATCCTGCTCATGGTCAAGGCCGGTGAACCCACCGACGCCACCATCGCCGAACTCAAGCCGCTGCTCGACAAGGGCGACATCCTGATCGACGGTGGCAACACCTTTTTCCAGGACACCATCCGTCGCGAGCGCGAACTCAGCGCGGCCGGCCTGCATTTCATCGGCACCGGCGTCTCCGGTGGCGAGGAGGGCGCGCTGCATGGCCCATCGATCATGCCAGGCGGCCCGCGTGACGCTTACGACCTGGTGGCACCGATCCTCACCGAGATCGCCGCGCGCGCACCTGATGGCGAGCCCTGCGTGGCCTACATGGGCGAGAACGGCGCCGGCCATTACGTGAAGATGGTGCATAACGGTATAGAGTACGGCGACATGCAGCTGATCGCCGAGAGCTATGCCGTGCTCAAGCAGGTGCTGGGGCTTTCCAACGCGGAATTGGCCAAGGTCTACACAGAGTGGAACCAGGGCGAACTGGATAGCTACCTGATCTCGATCACCGCCGACATCTTTGGCAAGAAGGACCCGGAGACCGGCAAGGACATGGTCGACATCATCCTCGACCGCGCCGCGCAGAAAGGCACCGGCAAATGGACCAGCCAGAGTGCGCTGGACCTCGGCGTACCGCTACCGCTGATTACGGAATCGGTGTTCGCGCGACTGCTGTCCGCGCTGAAGGACGAGCGTGTCGCCGCGAGCAAGGTGCTGAACGGCCCCGCCAGCAAACCGTTCGCCGGCGACCGCACGGCATTTGTCGAGTCCGTGCGGCGCGCGCTGTATCTCAGCAAGATCGTTTCCTACGCGCAGGGTTTCGCGCAACTGCGTGCCGCTTCCAGTGAGTACCACTGGAACCTGCCCTACGGCACGATCGCGAAGATCTTCCGCGCCGGCTGCATCATCCGCGCGCGCTTCCTGCAGAAGATCACCGACGCCTATGCGCACGACGCGGCACTGGCCAATCTGTTGCTCGATCCGTACTTCAGCGATATCGCCGCGCAATATCAGCAAGCCCTGCGCGACGTGGTGTCGGCGGCCGTGCAGGCCGGCGTCCCGGTGCCGGGCTTTGCCTCCGCCATCGCGTATTTCGACAGCTATCGCGCGGAACAGCTGCCGGCAAATCTGGTGCAGGCACAACGCGATTACTTTGGCGCACATACGTTCGAGCGCGTCGACAAGCCGGGCAGTTTCCACGCGGAGTGGGCGTAAGGAGCCGATGCTTCGTGCCTGAACTCCCCGAAGTCGAAACCACCCGCCGCGGTATCGCTCCGCACCTGATCGGCCGCCGCATCACTGGTGTCACCCTGCGCCGACGGGATCTGCGCTGGCCGATCCCGCCGGAGGTGAGCGAGCTGCTGCCCGGCCAGCGCATCGAAGAAGTCGAGCGCCGTGCCAAGTATCTGCTGCTACATACGCAGATCGGCAGCGCGCTGCTGCATCTGGGCATGACCGGCGTGCTGCGAGTGTTGCCGCCGGATGCACTGATCGGCAAGCACGACCATGTCGATATCGAACTCGAGCCCACCCAAGTCGAAGGCCCGCGCGTGCTTCGCTTCACCGATGCCCGCCGCTTCGGTTGCCTGCTGTGGCAGCCACCGGGAGAGGTGCACGAATTGCTGGCGAACCTTGGCCCGGAACCACTCACCGACGATTTCGATGGCGACTTGTTATGGCATGCATCGCGTAGCCGTACCGCTGCGGTGAAGCTGTTCCTGATGGACAACGCGATCGTGGTGGGCGTGGGCAATATCTACGCCAGCGAAGCGCTGTTCGCCGCTGGCATCGATCCACGCCGCCCGGCCGGCTCAGTGTCCCGCGCCCGTTACGCGCGGCTGGCCGCTGAGGTGAAGCGCATTCTGGCCTGGGCCATCGAGCGCGGCGGCACCACGCTGCGCGACTTCATCAAACCGGATGGCCTGCCCGGTTATTTTTTCCGGGAATTGATGGTGTACGGACGCGAAGGCGAGCCGTGCAAGGTATGCGATACGGCGATACGGCAGGTGGTGCTGGGGCAGCGCTCAACATTCTGGTGCTCGAAGTGCCAGAAATAAAAACGCGCTGGCGTCAGACACCAGCGCGCATTTCACTCTCGCCTTTGTTCGCCGTCCAGGCTCAGTCCGGCCAGCGAAACTCGACGTAGGTATTGTTGAACTCCGGATCGGCTTCGCCGCCGCCCAGCTTCGCGGTCAGCCCACCCAGCACACCATCTGCATCCAGCTGCTGGCCGTCGTTGAAATGCGAACCCAACGCCAGCAATTCCACCAGCCGTTCGCCGAGGATGCCGGCACGGTCGGTATCGCTATCCGGTACGTTGCGGATGCTCACGTCGGGGCGGCCGAACTTGCGCATGCCGCGGGTGTGGATCCAGTTGCGGCCTTCCGCTTCCTCAGCGTCGCGCAGGATCAGCACGTGATTGCGGATCGGCGCACCGTCACGCACCAGGTAATGACGGCGCCAGGTGACCGCGTCGAACATGGTCAGGATCTGCGGATCGAGGATGGCGACGCCGCCGATATCGAGCAGGCCAGCCAGTACACCCAGCGTGTCGCGCAAATAGCCGACGTCACCGCTGTCCTTGATGCGCCCGCGCACCACCAGCACCTGCGGCGCGCCCAGCGCGGCCTGATAAGCCTCGGGCGCGTCTTCCTTGAACATGTCGCCGATCTGGCCCTTGAGCGGATAGCCCTCCCACTGGCGCAGCGCCGCATGGTGATGGCTGGTCAGCTCGACGCCGTGCGGCAGGCCATCGCTGCCGTAATCGGCCGAGGGCACGCGCACTGCCTCGAACTGGCCGAACACATAGAACTGCAGAACGATCTCTTCATCACTGGGCTGCCAATGCGGGCGCTGCCAGGCGGGAATGGTGATCGGGTTGGCCATGCGGGGGTTTCCTTGTGATGTGCTTGGGCAGCGCGGAAGCGGCCATGCCACCTCCACCGCGGCTCAGTGTTCGCCCAGCGGCAGAACGGATTGCTGCAGTTCGATCCGGCCGCGTCCTTCGGTAATTTTCTTGAACTCGGCCCGGCTCACCGAGACATAGCGGTCGTTGCCGCCGATCTCAACCTGCGGGCCCTCGGTCACGGCCCGCCCCTGCCCATCCACGCGCACCACCATGGTCGCCTTGCGGCCGGTATGGCAGATGGTCTTGATCTCTTCCAGGTTATCGGCCCAGGCCAGCAGGTATTTGCTGCCCTCGAACAGCTCACCGCGAAAATCGGTGCGCAGGCCGTAGGCCAGCACCGGGATATTCAGCCGGTCGACCACATCGCTGATCTGCCACACCTGAGCCTTGGTAAGAAACTGCGCCTCGTCCACGAACACGCAATGCAGCGGGCCACGCGCCGCGATGTCTGCCTCGACCAGGGCAAACAGGTTTTCCTCAGCCCCGAAGCGCCGCGCGTTCGCCTTCAAGCCGATGCGGGAGGCCACCACGCCGTCGCCAAAGCGGTTATCCAGCGCCGGCGTAAGGATCACCGTGCGCATGCCGCGCTCGTGATAGTTGTAGGCGCTCTGCAACAGCGTGGTGGTCTTGCCGGCATTCATTGCCGAGTAATAGAAATAGAGCTTGGCCATGGTCGTTCTCTCGGCGGGGCGACGATGTTACTCGGTCACCCCGCCCAGTGCTTCAAGCCCGATCCAGCGGGGTATTGCCGCCAGTGAACTGGGACCGGGCCTGGCCCAGCCGATACCGCCGCTCATTCCACCAGCGCCGCCAGTCGCGCAGCGCGCACGCCGCATACACCAGCCTGAACGCCTGGATACGGCTCCATACCTTGAACGAATCAAACACATCGCCGGCCAGCATGGAGATCACCCCTTGCTCGATCTGCCAGGTATTGCGCGGCGAGCGGAACATCTGGCTCATCACCGGGCCGTTGAAGCGATAGATAAAGAAGGCGAAACGGCGCATGCCGCGGCGCTGACGACGCTCCAGCCGGCGCAACAGGCCGGCCTCGCGCTGCGGGTGACGCAAGGATTCATCGACCAGCGTCACCGCCTGTTCGGCTCCGCTCATGGCCAGGTACACACCGGAGGAAAACACCGGATCGAGAAACGCGAACGCGTCGCCGATCAGCACCCAACCCGGGCCGCCCATGCAGCTGGAGTCATACGAGTAGTTGCCGGTGACGCGCACCTCGTTGCCGATCAGCTCGGCCTGCTCGATGCGCTTCCACAAGTCAGTGTTCTGGCGCAGCGTTTCGAGCAGAAATTCAACCGTGCGGCCCTTGCGCTGCTTGAGAAATTCGGGACGACACACCGCCCCCACGCTCATCACGCCTTCCGGCAGCGGGATCATCCACATCCAGCCGTGCTCGAAACGGTAAATGCTGATATTGCCGGCGTCCTCACCCGGACGCAGTTCAGCGCCGCGGAAGTGGCCGAAAATGGCTGCGCTCTGATGTTCGTCGTTCTTGCGTTTGAGCTTTTTCTTCGACGACAGAAAGGCGTCACGCCCGCTCGCGTCGACGACATAGCGCGCATGGATGCGGTAGCTCTCACCAGCATCGGTAGCCACATCGATCACCGACTCGCGCGGGCCAGCCTGCGCGACCTGCTTTACCTCATGCCCCTCGCGCGCATCCGCCCCGCATTCGCGCGCGTGGTCGTAGAGCATCTTGTCGAAATCCTGCCGCCACACCTGATAGGCGTGCGGCGGGCTGTTGCCGATCGCACGCGCGAAGGCATAGGTGTTGTAGCCGCGTTCGTTGTCCGCTTCGAAATCCGCGCCAGGCTTGAACACCCCAATGGCGCGCACCTTGTCCATCACGCCCAGCCGCTCGAACAGCGGCAGATTCATCGGCAACAGCGACTCGCCGATGTGAAAGCGCGGATGGCGGTCTTTCTCCAAGGCGATCACCTTGTAGCCCTTGCGCGCCAGCATGGCCGCCGCCGTACTGCCGGCCGGGCCGCCGCCAATCACCACCACGTCGCATTCCTGTGCGGCCTGGACCGTATGTTCCGTCATACCCTTCCCCGTTAAGTGGTCGAACCCTGAAGCGTCCCCCAGCGGGATTATGTCAGAGCTGGCCCTGCTACCATCACGCACCGCACTTCACCGCACGCACGCTCCATGCTCAACCCCCAACAATTGGCCGCAGTCGAGCACTGCGACAGCCCCCTGCTAGTGCTGGCCGGTGCCGGTTCCGGCAAGACCAGCGTGATCACGCAGAAAATCGCGTACCTGATCCAGCGCCGGAAGCTGTCGCCGTCCAAGATCGCCGCGATCACCTTCACCAACAAGGCGGCGAAGGAGATGCGCGAGCGTGTGGCCAAGCTGATCAGCACGGAAGACGCGGCCGCACTCACGGTGTCCACCTTCCATGCGCTGGGCTTGAAGTTCCTGCAGATGGAGCATGCACGCGCAGGGTTGCGCAAAGGCTTCTCCGTGCTGGATGCGGACGATAGCGAAAGCATCGTCAAGGAACTGGCCCCCAAGGGCGCCAAGTCGGACGTGCTGTTCGGCATCCGCAACCTGCTCAGCCGCGCCAAGAACACGGGCCTGTCGCCAGAAGAAGCACAGGCCGCCGCGCGCAGTCCGCGCGAGATGGACGCGGCGATGATCTACCAGCTCTACCAGGCGCGCCTGGCTGCGTTCAACGCGGTGGATTTCGACGACCTGATCCGCTTGCCGCTGCGCATCCTGGAAACCGACGAGGAGTGCCGCACCATCTGGCAGGAGCGCCTGCGCTATCTGCTGGTGGACGAATACCAGGACACCAACGACGCGCAGTACCGTCTGCTCAAGGCGCTGACCGGCGCGCGCGGCGGCTTTACCTGCGTGGGCGACGACGACCAGTCCATCTATGCCTGGCGCGGTGCCAACCCGGAAAACATCGACCAGCTCGGTAAGGACTGGCCGACCCTGCGCGTGATCAAGCTGGAACAGAACTACCGCTGCGGCAAGCGCATTCTGCGCGCGGCCAACAAGCTGATCGCCAACAATCCGCATTTGCACGAAAAGAAACTGTGGAGCGAGCACCCGGAAGGCCCGCAGATCCGCGTACTGGAGTGCAAGGAGAACGAACACGAGGCCGAGCGCGTCGCCGCCATCGCCACCACGCTCGCGGAAAAGCACAAGGCGCGCTGGCATGACATCGCCATCCTGTATCGCGGCAACTTCCAGGCGCGCCCGCTGGAAAAAGCGCTGCGCCTGGCGCGCATTCCTTATCACCTCACCGGCGCACTCAGCTTTCTCGATCGCGCCGAAGTGAAGGACTTGCTGTGCTACCTGCGCCTGCTTACCAACCCGAGCGATGACGCCGCCTTTCTGCGCGTGGTGAACGTGCCCAAGCGCGAGATCGGCGCCACCACGCTGGAAAAGCTCGGCCAGATCGCGCAGACGCGCAATGCATCGCTGCTCGACGCCGCGCGCAGCGATGCCGTGTTGCGCCAGCTCACGCCGCGCCCCGCCGCCGCGCTCGCATCCTTCACCACCTTGCTCGACGAATTGCGCAGTGCCTCGCTGCACGAGAACGCCGCCGACTTGGTCGAAACCGTGCTCAAGCGCACCGGCTACGCGGCGCAGATCGCCGCCAGCACCACCGACGCCGCGATGCGCGAACGCCGCCTGGGCAATCTGCGCGAACTGGCCGACTGGTTCCGCGCCATGCAGAAGGGCAACAACGCCGGCGACCTCGCCGCGCAGCTGGCACTGCTCAGCCATGCCGACCGCGACGAACCCGGCAACGCGCTGCGCATGATGACCATGCACGCGGCCAAAGGGCTGGAGTTCCGCTTCGTCTTCATCGTCGGCTGCGAAGAAGGCACCCTGCCGCACGAAGGCGCCATCGACGAAGGCCGCATCGATGAAGAACGCCGCCTGATGTACGTAGGTATCACCCGCGCCAAGGAAATGCTCACCCTGTCGTGGTCAGCCAAGACCAAGCGCTACGGCGAAGTGCACAGCAACCAGCCCAGCCGCTTCCTGCACGAACTGCCGCAGGACGACCTGCATTGGCAGGGCAAGGATCCCGAAGCGGACAAGGAAGTGGTGCGCGAAACCGCCGAATCGCATATGGCGAAGATCGCCGCGATGCTGGCGGGCGGTTGAACCCTCGCGGCGAGGACACCCCATGAGCAAGCACGCTTTTCCCGAGCCGCAGCGCGAAGGTCTTTACCGCGCCATCCACGCACGCCGCGATGTGCGCTCGCAATTTCTGCCCGACCCAGTCCCGCCCGACGTTCTTGCGCGTCTGCTGCGCGCGGCGCATCACGCACCCTCGGTCGGCTTCATGCAGCCGTGGGATTTCATCGTGATCGATCGCCTGGAGACCAAGCAGGCGATCAAGGCGCTGTACGACCATGCCAACGCCGAAGCGTCGGGCCATTACGACGGCGAACGCGCCGCGCTTTATCGGCGCCTCAAGCTCGAAGGCATCGTCGACAGCCCGATCAACCTTTGCATCACCTGCGACCGTACACGTGGCGGCCCGCATGTACTGGGGCGCGATACCGTGCTCGACGCCGACCTGTTCAGCACCTGCCTCGCGGTGCAGAACCTGTGGCTGGCCGCACGTGCCGAAGGCATCGGCGTGGGCTGGGTCAGCATTCTCTCGCCCGCGCGGCTGGCCGATCTGCTTGGTCTGCCCGAGAACGTCGTCCCAGTGGCGTATCTGTGCATCGGTTACGTTACGGAATTCCTGCCACGCCCCGAACTTGAAACAGCCGGATGGCGCTCGCGCCTGCCTTTGGATAGCTTGATGCACGGCAATCGCTGGGGCGAGCCCTTGCTGGATACGCCCTTGCTCGATGCCATCGCAGACACACAACCCTGATCGCACAGCCACGTTGATGTGACACTGGCGACTCGCCCCTACAAGGAAGTTCAATGAATCGCGCACAGCTCCAACGCACCAACCTGCCCTGGCTCGCCGCCGCTACGGCTGTACTGATCGCGATACTGCCGTTCCTGTTTACCTTGAAATTCATGCTGGCCCGGCGCGCTGAAGGCCAGGATCCAGCGGTGTTGTGGATCATGCTGGCAACGTTCGGCAGCGGCCTGCTGTTCAAAGGGTGGGTCGCCTTTCTGATCGCCCAATGGAGGGGTGAGCGGCGGGGTGAACTGGCTTTTCGCCGGCCCGCGCTCCTCATGCTCGCTTTCGCCGTCGGCCTGTTGGTGTGGATAGCGCTGACCACCTTGTTTTACCAGGTCGCCTTTGTGGCCTTGCATCGATCCGGCGGCAGCATCTCGTTGATGAATGTGGTGTCGACCCTGCTGACCCCGCTGTTGAACACCCTCGGGATCTGGCTGGCCTGGTCGATCGCCACGCGACTGCTGCGCAACGATGTGCTGCCGCCACTGGCGCAGCCGAACATGGCCCCGCGCATCGCCGGTCTCGCCGCGCTGGGCCTGGCTGTTGTCTTGCTCTGCGCCACGTCTTTCGCGCTGCCGACCCTTACGCTCGCCATCCCCGATGCCGGCATGAGCCTGCTTGCTTACTGGAGCAGCGCCATCCTGCCCGTGGTCCTCGCGTTCGTGGGTGCGCTGCTTGGCTTGCGTAGCGGCGTGCATGCCGTGTACGGCGGGCGCATGTTAGGCGCCACCTTGGCGGCCATGGTGTCTGCCGGCCTGCTGTCCTATGGCTGCTTCGTGCTGACTTCGGATCTGCTGGTGCCCCAACTCGGCCTGTCGGGCGGCGTGGCGGCAACGCTGTGCGTGATCGTGCTGCTCGCCGGCATCGTCGGCAGCTATGGGCTGTGGATGCATGTCTTCTATCGCAGCGTGCGGCGTGGCGCCGCCGCGGGCACGCCACCACCGCTACATTCCTGAAGCCGCGCCAGTCCTCTAGGCGCAGGAGGCGGCAGACCTACAGCAGGTTTTCCGCTTCCAGTTCGCTCTTCAGATACGCGTAGTAGATCGGCGCCGCCACCAGGCCGGGCAGGCCGAAGGCGGCCTCCATCAGCAACATGGCGATCAGCAGTTCCCACGCGCGCGACTTGATCTGTGTGCCGACGATGCGCGCGTTGAGGAAGTACTCGAGCTTGTGGATCAGAATCAGGAAGCCCAGCGCCGCCACGCCCACGCCCAGCGATACCGACAGGCCGGCGATGGTGATGGCGGTGTTGGAAATCAGATTGCCGATCACCGGCAGCAAGCCGACGATGAAAGTAATCACCACCAGTGTTTTGGCCAGCGGAATGTGGATGCCCATCAGCGGCAACACGCCGAGCAGGAAGATCGCGGTGAAAACGGTGTTGATCAGCGAGATCTTGATCTGCGCGAACACGATGTTGTGGAAGGCCTCAGCCAGTCGTTGGCAACGCTGGCCAAGCGCCGCGGCCAGCGGCCCCACCTGATGCGGCGGGCGCGCCCGGCTCAGCGCCACGATGGCACCCAGCACCATGCCAATGATGATGTGCACGAACACGCGCGCGGCTTCCTTGCCCAGCGATTGCAGGCTCACCGAATGCTTGCGGGTCAGCTCCAGCGCCATCACGCGCAGATCGTCCACGCTGTCCGGCAGCCAGCCGACCACCGCGGCCGGCAGCTGCTGGCGCGCCTTCTCCACCAGCGGCATCAACTGTTGCTGCCAGAGCAGTTCCGGGTTGCCGAGTTCATTGCGGAAGAAGCTGATCGCACCAAGGATCAGCAAGGTCAGCAGACCCACCACGATGGCCGCCAGCAGCGCCACCACCAGCACACGGGCGCGGTCGCTGGGCACGCGTTTGCCAAGCAGCGGCGCGGTGGACTGCACCAACTCATACACCAGCAAACCCGCCAGCAGCGCCGGCAGCAGATGCAGGTGCAACACCAGCAGCAGGGCCAGCGCCATCAGTGCGTAGGTGACGGCGCGAATCACCGGCGTGGGCTGGCGCGGTAAGGGCAGCGACGATTCCATGAAATCTTGCGGCAGTCCGGGGAGCCCGCAGTCTGTCAGCAGCGTGTGGCAGCCGCTACCCCTATCGATTGCACGTTCAGGGGCGGGCGCCCTGGACATGGCCCTGTCGTAAACTTCCGCGATTCTGTTTGTCTGCACGCATCTACAGGGACCCTCATGCATCTACGTCTGCCGGCGACGCTGCTCGCCTTCACCCTGCTCGCCGCCTGTTCGGCCCATACGCCGGTCAAGCCGGCCGCCGCCGCTCAGACCAGCGCGACCGCACTAGCCGCGCCCGTGGCGGACGACAATCTCAACGCGGTGGCCTGGAGCCAGACCGCGATCGAGCATGACCTGATCTACCTGCAGACCTATCGCGATGCCCAGGCCCGCTTGCTGGCCGCGATGAAGGACAAGGCCTGGGACGCCCTGCCCAAAGACGACCGCGTCGCCCCGGCCAAGGGCCTCAAGCCCGCCGTGGTACTGGATATCGACGAGACCGTGCTGGACAACTCACCCTATCAAGCCCGCCTGATCAAGAGCGGCGGTGAATTCAACGAAGCCGATTGGGCCGCCTGGTGCAAGGAACAAAACGCCCGCGCCCTGCCCGGCGTGGTCGAATTCACCCAGTTCGCCGCCAAGCACGGCATCGCCGTCATCTACATCTCCAACCGCGCCAAAGATCTGGACGAGGCCACCCTGGGCAATCTGCGCAAGGCCGGCCTGCCGGTTTCCGGTCCCGAAGCCTTCCTAGGCCTGGGCACCTTTGTGCAGGACTGCGAACAGGTCGGCACCGAGAAGGGTTGCCGCCGCCAGCTGGTTAGCCGCAAATACCGCGTCTTGATGCAGTTTGGCGACCAGATCGGCGATTTTGTGACCGTATTGGCCAATAACGCTGGAGGCCGCCAGAAGGCCATGGCCCCCTACATGTCGTGGATCGGCAGCCGCTGGTTCGTGCTACCCAATGCCACTTATGGCTCGTGGGAGCCGGCCATGTTCAACAACGACTGGAGCGCGCCGCGCGACGAGCGTCACCGCTTGAAGGTCAATGGCTTACGCTTCGACTGACATTTACAATTCATATAAATCAATAAGTTATGCGATAGAACATAAAGTATTGCCTTAGCTTTGCGGGTGCGGTTAAGATCGACCCCGCCAACACCTGCTGACCTTCAAAATTCTGCGGGCAAGGCCATTTCCCTTCCGGCTCTGCCGGATTACCCCGTGAGGCCAAACGCCCGCGGGGTTTTCTTTTTTGTGGCCCCGGTCGAACCTCGGATGCGTGGCCCTTGTCTGTCATCAGCCGCGCCGCTTACGCTCCGCCGCTCACCGCACGCCTATCCCGCCTGGCGTCTGCCGCCACCTATCGCGAGATCCGCCCCATGCGTCCCACTTTCTTTCGCCGCACCTTGTACGTGCTGCTCGCCCTGCTGGCCCTGGCCGCCTGCCACAACAAGGACAAAGAGCAGCAAGCCGCACAGCCCGGCGGCGAAACGCCGGAGGCTGCCGTGCAGCAGTCGGTGGCTCTGATCAAGGCCGGCGATTTCGCCGGCTTCTGGAAGCACGCCCTGCCACCGGCCGACTACGCCACCCTGCGCACCGACTGGCCGCGCGAGCGTCCCGACCAGCCGCCGCTGAGCGCTGAAGACCGCGCCGACTTCGCCGCCAAGCTCAAGGAATTCACCGAGCCGGGCGCGGAGGACAAGCTGTCCGCCCAGGCCAAGGTCAAGCTGACCCAGCTGCAGCAGCAATACAGCGACCAGCTGCCGGTGATGATCGGCATCATGCAAGGCATCGCCCGCGCCAGCATCGAGCAGGGCAAGGACATGAGCGCTCCGCAGAAGAAGCAGGCCGCCGACATCCTCAATATCGTCGCGCCCTGGGCACAGCAGGTGCCGTGGTTCGATCAGGCCAAAGCCAAGCAATCGATCGGCATCTTCGTCGCCACCGCCCGCAAGCTCGATCTCAAGAGTGCCGACCAGCTGCGCGCGATGGATTTCGACACCGCCATGCAGAAGTACAACGTCGGCTACCTCGGCTTGAAAGACATGCTGAATATCTATGGCCTATCAGTGGACGACACCCTGAACTCGGTCAAGGTCAGCACCCTGGAAAACGCCAACGGCCACGCCCGGGTGAAGATCGACTACACCCTGCTGGGCAAGCCGGTCAGCACCGAATCCACCCTGATCCAGCAGGACGGCCGCTGGTACAGCGAGGACATGCTGCAAAACGTGCGAGAAGCGCATGCGCGGCTGATGGCACCCGCATCCGCCGGCAGCACACCTGCCCCGGCCAGCAGCACGCACGTGATCGCCCAGGCGCCGGCTACCGCCAGCAGCACAGCCAAACCGGCGGCGGCAGCGAAGCGCTAAGCCCACCCAGTACAATGCGCGGATGCTGAATATGTCGACCGCGGAATCTCCCGCCCGCAGCCGCGCGCCCTGGTGGTTCAACCTGGCCGGGCAACTGCTTGAACCCTGGGTGCGCATCCGGCGCGATCCGGCCGAGCCCGCCACTTTGCTGCAGCCGGGCGCGCCCATTTGCTACGTGATCGAGCGCGACGGTTTTTCCGACGCGCTGATCCTGGAGCGCGCCTGCCGCGAAGCTGGCCTGCCTAGCCCGATGCAGCCGCTCAGCGGCACGCGCCGCAAGCGCTCGGTGTTCGCCCTGG
This sequence comes from Dyella sp. OK004, assembly GCF_900114495.1. Classification (GTDB taxonomy): domain Bacteria; phylum Pseudomonadota; class Gammaproteobacteria; order Xanthomonadales; family Rhodanobacteraceae; genus Dyella_D. Next base: position 957,174 of record NZ_FOZI01000001.1, read on the forward strand.
CCCGCCGCGACGGCTGGCTGTTTGGCCGCAACCGCAAGCGCGCGCCCAACGAACCGCTGGGGCAACTGGTGCGTTCGCTGGAAGGCGATCCGGAGCGCGATATCCAGATCGTGCCCGTCTCCATCTATGTCGGCCGCGCGCCCAACCGCGAATCCGGCTGGTTCAGCGTGCTGTTCTCCGAAAACTGGGTAATGGTGGGCCGCTTCCGCCGCATGCTTGCCATGCTGCTCAACGGCCGCGACACGGTGGTGCATTTCTCTGCGCCGGTGTCGTTGCGCACTGTATTGAACGAAGCCGGCGACGTTCGCCCCGAACGTTTCGCGCGCAAGATCGCCCGCGTGCTGCGCACCCACTTCCGGCGCATCCGCGCGGCGGTGATCGGCCCCGATCTCTCGCATCGCCGCACCATGGTCGACGCCGTACTCAACGCCGAGCCGGTGCGCGAAGCCATTGCCGCCACCGCCGCAAAAGAAAACATCAGCCACGCCAAAGCCTGGCGCAAGGCGCAGGGCCTGGTGATGGAGATCGCCGCCGACTACTCGCACCCGGTGGTGCGCTCGGTGTCGTTCCTGCTCTCCAACTTCTGGAACAAGCTGTACGACGGCATCGCCATGCACCACTTCGACAAGGCCCGCGCCGCGGCGCCGGGTCATGAAGTGGTGTACGTGCCCTGCCACCGCAGCCATGCCGACTATCTGCTGCTGAGTTACCAGCTGCATCAGGCCGGCGTGGTGGTGCCGCACATCGCCGCCGGCGTGAACCTCAACCTGCCCGGCATTGGCCCGATCCTGCGCCGTGGCGGTGCGTTCTTCCTGCGCCGCAGCTTCAAGGGCAATGCGCTGTATTCGGTGGTGTTCAACGAATACCTCGCGCAGCTGATCGACCGCGGCGTGCCGATCGAGTACTTCATCGAAGGTGGCCGTTCGCGTACCGGCCGCCTGCTGGCGCCACGCGCCGGCATGCTGGCGATGACCGTGCGCGCCTTCCTGCGCGCACCGCGCCGACCAGTGCTGTTCCAGCCGGTATACATCGGCTACGAAAAGCTGATGGAGGGCAAGAGCTACGCCGGCGAACTCTCCGGCAAACCGAAGGAAAAGGAATCGCTGATCGGACTGCTGCGCGGCCTCAAAGTGCTGCGTCAGCGCTACGGCCACGTCGCACTCAACTTCGGCGAACCGATCGAACTGAACCCCCTGCTCGATGCGGCCAGTGCCGAGTGGCGTGCGACCACCACCGATCCGGATGCCAAGCCCGAATGGCTCGGCCGCGTGGTGGACGATCTTGCCGACAAGATCCAGATCAACATCAACCGCGCCGCCGACGTAAACCCCATCAACCTGCTCGCACTGGCCCTGCTGGCCACACCCAAGCATGCGATGGCGGAGAACGACCTGCTCGCGCAGATCGAGTTGATGAAGGCGCTGCTGGAAGAGCTGCCCTACTCCGACCGCATGACGCTCACCCCGATGGACCCGGCCGGCGTCATCGCCTACGGCGAGCAGATGGGCTGGATCCGCCGCGTGCGCCACCCGCTCGGCGATGTGCTGGTGACCGAAGGCGAGCAGGCGGTACTGCTCAGCTACTTCCGCAACAACGTGCTGCATCTCACCGCCACCGCGGCGTGGGTAGCCTGCTGCTTCCTCAACAACCGCCGCATGTCGCGCGCCTCGGTGCTGCGCCTGGGCAAGATCATTTACCCGTTCATCCAGGGTGAGTTGTTCCTGCCGTGGGATGCCGAAGGTTTCGGTACACAGCTACAAGCCACCATCGATTTCTTCGTGCGCCGCGGCCTGCTCGAATCCGGCGGCGAAGGCCGCCTGTTGGAACGCGGCCCCGGCCAGGACGATGCGGCGTATCAGCTCAAGGTGATCGCACGCAGCCTGATCCAGGCCTTCGAGCGCTACTACATCACCATCGCCGCCTTGGTGAAGAACGGCCCGCACACCCTCACCGGCGCCGAGCTGGAAAACGCCTGCACGCTCACCGCGCAGCGCCTGGCCCTGCTCAACGAATTGTCGGCACCGGAATTTTTCGACAAGGCGCTGTTCCGCGGCTTCATCCAGAAGCTGCGCGAAAGCCGCATCGTGTGGACCGACGAAGCCGGCAAGCTCGACTACGACAGCGCACTGGAAGTGATGGTGCGCGATGCGCGCGTGATCCTTGCCCGCGAAGTGCGCCACTCGATCCTCAAGATCACCCCGGGCGGCGACGGCGAGAAAGAAACGCCCGCGCCGGCACCCGAGGCTGACCACTTGCCAGCAGACATCTCCAGCGAAGCCCTGCACGAGCGCCACGTGCGCGCCGAGCACGAAGCGCATGCGCATCATGTGGCGTCTGCCGAATCGAAAGACGGTGAGCGCGAAACGCCCGGGTCCTAAGTCCACGCAGTCTGATTAGCGCCGAATGACTTTCTCCTCCCCCTGTTCGCAGGGGGAGGCCGGGAGGGGGTAGGCCCTTGAGAAAGCCTCTCCTGAAACGCTTTCTCAAGTACTCACCCCCCCATCCCTCCCCTGTCCCACGGGACTAGCTTCGCGTCGCGAGCAGGGGAGGGGGCCAACGGCCCACGCAGATGAAATTCCACGCACGCTGACTTTCGTCACGGGTGACGGCGGCCCGCGAGTCTGCCTAGGATGCGGCTTCCGCCAAGGGGGTCGCCATGTCCGCACGTCTCGCCATTGCACTTGTCGCAGCCGCCGCCCTGCCCGTTGTCGCGACGGGTGCAGATGCTCCAAGCAGTCATGACATCAGCGTGCTGCATTGCGCACGCCTGTTCGACCCCTCGGCCGGAAAAATGCTGGGCGAGACCACGGTGATCGTCGAGGGCGATCGCATCAAGGAAATCCGCGCAGGCGCCGTCGATCCCGAGTCCTATCGCCAGGCCGCCACCGGCGGCCACTTCAGCTACGTCAATTTCACCGACGCCACCTGCCTGCCCGGCCTGATCGACTCGCATACCCACCTGACCTCCGAAACCAGCCCCACTGGTTACACCGACCAGTTCCGCTGGAACACCGCCGACTACGCCATCCGCTCCACTGTCTACGCAAAGCGCACCCTTTTGGCCGGCTTTACCACCGTGCGCAATCTCGGCGACAACCAGAATGAATCGATCGCGCTGCGCAACGCGATCAACGCCGGCATCGTCCCCGGTCCACGCATCTACACCGCCGGCAAAGCCATCGGCTCTACCGGCGGCCACGCCGACCCCACCGACGGCTATCGCATGGATCTGGCCGGCGACCCCGGCAGCAAGGACGGCATCATCAACAGCCCGGAAGACGCGATCAAAACCGTGCGCCAGCACTACAAGGAAGGCGTAGACCTGCTGAAGATCATGCCTTCCGGCGGCGTACTGGACGAAAGCGCCAGCGTGGACAACGCCCAGATGACCATCGAGGAAATCAAGGCGGTGGTCACCGCCGCGCATGACTACGGCTACACCGTGGCCGCCCACGCGCACGGCGCCGAAGCCATCCGCCGCGCCGTCATCGGCGGCGTCGACTCAATCGAGCACGGCACTTTCATGAACGACGAAGACATGAAGCTGATGAAGGAACACGGCACCTGGTACGTGCCCACCATCGTGGCCGGCAAATATGTGCAGCAAATGGCCGAAAAACCGGGCTACTACCCGCCCCAGGTAGCGGCCAAGGCCAAACAGGTCGGCCCCATCATCCAGGCCACCGCCGGCAAGGCCTACAAGGCTGGTGTGAAGATCGCCTTCGGCACCGATGCGGCGGTCTATCCGCACGGCCAGAACGCGCGCGAATTCCAGTACATGGTGGAGGCCGGCATCCCGCCCATGGTGGCGCTGCAGTCCGCCACCACCCATGCCGCCGAACTGCTGCACAAGTCGAACGAGCTGGGTCAGATCGCCGTCGGCCGCCATGCCGACGTGATCGCCGTGCCCGGTAACCCCCTGGACGACATCACCGCCATGCAGCGGGTGAGCTTCGTCATGAAGGACGGTGTCGTCTACAAACAGAACGGCGCAACAGTGGGCGAATAGGCGGCCTATCACCGCAGGCCAGGGCGCCGGCAAGGGCCATCCTGTAGCATGTGCGCATGAGCGAACAGCAACCCAAAACCACCCATTTCGGTTTCCGCGACGTCCCCGTCAGCGACAAGCAAAAGCTGGTCGGCCAGGTGTTTACCTCGGTGGCGCGCAGCTACGACCTGATGAACGACCTGATGTCGTTCGGCGTGCATCGCCTGTGGAAGCGTCACTTTGTCGCCATCAGCGGCGTGCGCAAAGGCGACCGCGTGCTCGACCTGGCTGGTGGTACCGGCGACATCGCCGCGCTGCTCAAGCCCGTCGTCGGCGCCGAAGGTGAAGTGGTCGTCGGCGACATCAACGCCGCCATGCTCGGCGTCGGCCGTGATCGCATGACCGACCGTGGCCTCGTCTCCGGCCTGCGCTGGGCCCAACTCAACGCCGAAGTACTGCCCTTCCCCGACAACAGCTTCGACGCCGTCACCATGGCCTTCGGCCTGCGCAACGTTACCGATAAAGACAAAGCGCTCGCCGACATCTGCCGCGTGCTCAAGCCCGGCGGCCGCGCGCTGGTGCTGGAATTTTCCAAGGTGCAGAGCGACCTCTTCAGCAAGCTCTACGACTTCCATTCCTTCAAAGTGCTGCCGAAACTCGGCCAGCTCTTTGCGGGTGATGCCGACAGCTACCAATACCTCGCCGAATCCATCCGAAAGCATCCGGATCAGGAAACGCTGAAGGGCATGATGGAGCGTGCGGGCTTCGGCAAGGTGGAGGTGCGCAACCTCACCAATGGCATCGTGGCGATCCATCGGGCGTACAAGCTTTAAGCGCGATGCACTAGCGCTGCTCGGGTTCCCTTGATGGTGCGTCCTGCACCACGATGGTTTCCCGCTGCGGCGCCTTGTCCTTGTCGACGATGAAGCTCAACTGATAGCCACCAGGGCGAAGATAGAGCTCGCCGGAAGGCGCCTCTTGCGTGCTGCCGTACACATCCATCGGGCCGATGGACAGCGCGACCCGTGACAAGTCCAGCAGCAGGCGGTCAGCGGGTATCGCATCCGGTCCTTCACCGGCGTAACGCGCTTCGACTAGGCAGGGGTACCGCCCGTGGCAAGCATTGGCATTCACCTGATGTGTACGGCGCAAGCCGCCCAGGCTCAGCCAGGTAGGGCGTCCGCGCTGCAGCTTTTCCGGCGGAAAGAACACGGTGACGTCATAAGCAGCGCCAAGCGACCACGGCTTGCCTTCCGCATCGATGAAGACGATCGGTGCCTCGGGTTGCAGTTGCTTCATTACCGCCGTGTAGTAGGGATGATCATTCTTGCTCTTGGGCCGCGGATACATCGCGGTCTGATTGATCGATAGCATCGGTGCGGCCGTGAGCTTGTGCAGATGCTCTGCCATGGATCGGCCACCGAGGTAGCTGCCCGATTTCACGATATGGTCGTAGCCGGCCTGGACCACCAGCCGCGCGCGCGGATCGTGCGCGAATACGCTCTCGTAGAGGTGCCGCGCTTGTTCCGCCTCGCGCGCATCGGCGCTGCTGGCATCCGAAGTCGCTTCATAGGCGATCACTTTGAAACCGAGCTTCAGCGCCATGCGCACCATTTCCCCGTAGATGGGTTCTTCGGTGTAGAAGCCACTGTCTTCGGTGGGGTAACCGCGCGCCTGCAAACCAGTATCGCTTTGCATCAGCGTTTCGGCAGCGAAATAACGAAAGCCCTCCGCATACAGGCGGCTGAGCAGCTGCACGCTCAGGCTGCGCGTGAGCGCCACGTTGTGCGCTTCGTTGAGAAGTACGATCTGGTAATTCCTGGCCAGCTCGGGAATGGCGTCCAGCGCCGGACGAGCCGTATAGCCGCCTTCAGTCAATGGCGAAGGCAGGTCATCCGCTTGCGGGATCTGCGCGATCGAGAAGCTCCTTACGGCAGCCGGATAGTCGCCCAAAAAGCTCTGATACCAACTCAAGTACTGCCCAAAGATCAGGCGAAACGCTGCCGAATCATTGCTCGCGGCGGCCCGGCGCATCACCAGGTACTGCGTCAGCAAGCCCTTCTGGCGGCCTGCCTGGGCCAGAATATCGTCGGCCTTTTCCATGGCGGCAGTCTGTTGTGCCCGCCATGCTTCGGCCGACTGCGCATGGACGGCCGATGCTGCGCAGACCAGCCACAACATGCATGCGATGGCAGCGCGGTGGATCGCTACGGATTTGCCGCGAGCTACCCTGACACGAGGTATCCCATGCATTTGTCGGTCCTCCCGGCGGCATCATGCACCCGCTAAGGCTTGGCACCCAATAGCCACTTTCAGGCAATGCGGCGTAGCGACGCTGGCATTCAAAAACGGACCGAAAATGGGACGGAGGTAGTTAAATCCCTCCTGCCCATCATCCCCTAGACAACCCACCCAAGCTAACGCAGCATCCTGTGTCGAACTTAGGAGCAGCCCTTCTCCATGAGCACCAACGCCTCACAACTCGAGCGCCTCACCTTCTTCTCCGACGCGGTTTTCGCCATCGCCATCACCCTGCTCATCATCGAGGTGCATGTGCCGCATCTGAGCGTGCGGGACGATGCGGCCTACTGGCAGGCGTTGCGGGAGCTGCAGCCGAACATCATGGGTTTCATGTTGAGCTTTCTGGTGATCGGCGCGTTGTGGATGGCGCATCACCGGGTGTTCGGCATGCTGGCGGATTACAGCCCGAAGATCATGTGGCCGAACATGCTGCTGTTGATGGTGGTGGCATTCATGCCGTTCGTTACGGCGCTGATGAGTTCGAATCCGTTGGCGCGGGTGCCGCAGCTTTTCTACGCAGGCAGTTTGCTGCTGGCCGGGTTGTTGCAGCGGTGGCTGTTTGCGGTGGCGCTGCGCGCCCCTTACGTGCGCGAAGGCGTGCCGCCGGAAGAAGTCGCCGCCACGCGCTGGCGTGCCTGGGGCATGCCGACCACGGCGGCGTTGGCGTTGATTGCGGCGTGGTTCGCACCGGGCTTCAATGACTTCCTGTTTCTCGGGATTCCAGTGTTGGTGCGGCTGTATGCTGCGGCGGGCCGGCGTCATGCGCTGCGTTTGCAGACGGCGCCCGACAACGCCTGAATTCCGGAGCCGATATGCCTACGCGTTATCGCTGGTTCGCCACCTGCGCCGCCGTGCTCGGCTGGTTCGCACTTGTTCTGCAATTGCTGTTGTCGATCCAGCTGACCCAGTCCAACGGTCAGGGTGCGATGGCTGGCGTGTGGACTTACTTCGGCTTCTATACGGTGCTTACCAATATCCTGGTGGCGCTTGCTTTCACCGCAGGCGCAATTGGGCCGCGCGGCGCGGTCACGCGTTTCTTTGGCCGCCCCGGCGTCAACACCGCTATCGCGATGAGCATCGCTGTGGTGGGTGTCATTTATAACGTGCTGCTACGCAAGCTGTGGAACCCGGAAGGCTGGCAGTTGTTTGCCGACATGACGCTGCATGACGCGATGCCGCTGATCTTCCTCCTGTACTGGTGGCTGGCCGTGCCCAAGCAGTCGCTGCGCTGGTCGCAGGTGCTGGTGTGGCAGGTTTATCCAGCAGGCTACTTTGCGTATGTATTGGTGCGCGGGGCGTTCAACAGCTGGTATCCCTATCCGTTTCTCGACGTGACCGCGCTGGGCTACGCCAGCGTGGTGGGTGATGCCCTGCTGGTACTGCTGTTCTTTATCGCAGTGGCCCTGGTGCTGGTAAGCCTGGGTCGCTGGCAGGCGCGGCGGACCGTCGTGCAGCCAGCCTGAAACACGTCGTCATGGGCTTGCGGCAAAATGCGATGCGGCCATCGCCATCCACGGGAATCGCCATGCGTGTCTATTCGCTGCCAGCTGTTGTCGCTTTGCTCTTGGTATCGGCCAACGCCAAGACACAGGACGCTGAAGTCTCCGCGTTCTTCATGAAGCTCTACACCACGACCTGCATGAAGCACTACGCCAAGCCGGAAGCGCTTAGTGCGGAGTTCACCGCCGCGAAGACGCCGACCCTGCCGGACAAAACTGCGCGCGCTTTCCTCGGCGGCATGCCAGGCAAGGCGTGGCCGCAGCGTGGGCCGGGCGAGGGCAAGTTCGTGGTGTCGCTGCGGGACGATGGTGTTTGCGCGGTGTTCGCGCAGTACGCCGACACCGTTAATGTCGAGCAGCAGTTCACTGCGCTTGTCGCTACCAGTCCTGCGCCACTCACGTCATCACGCGAGCAGGACGATCACGGTATGGCGCCGACCGGTCCCATCCATACGCTGAGCTATGCGTGGGCGCGTTCTGGCGACAGCACCAAGCTGGTGTTTACCCTGACCACGGCAGTGTCACCGGATGCGCCAGTGCAGGCGATGGCGACACTGGCGCGAGTGACCAAGTAAGCCGTCAGCTTTTGCGCAGGTCTTCCAGCCATTCGCCAGCGAGATGAGCTTCGTCTTCGTGCGCGCAATCGCGCCAGGTTTCGCGCAAGGCGTCGGCGTACCAACGGCGAGCGGATGGCAGCTCACGCAACTGTCGCGCAAAGTCGGCGGCGGACGATGACACCGGCAAACCGTAGGTCTGGATGCGGTACGCCACCGGTACGTAGAACGCATCAACAGCGGTGAACGCAGCACCGGCCAGGAAGGGGCCGCCGAAACGCCGCAAGCCTTCGCTCCACAGCTCACCTAGGCGCGCCAGTTCCGTGCGGAAGGCCTCATCGATGTGATGCAACCGCACGCGCACGCCGCAGTTCATCGACGCATGCTGGCGCAGCGCACCGAAACCCGAATGCATTTCCGCCGCCGCGCAACGCGCCCAGGCGCGCGCCGTGGCGTCGGCTGGCCATACGCCGGGATGGCGCTCGGCCAGGTATTCGGTAATGGCAAGGGAATCCCACACCACGGTGTCGCCGTCATGCAGGCACGGCACTTTGCCATTGGGAGCGAACGTGCGGAAGCTTTCCCAATTGCTGCCCTGCCCGAACGGCACCAGGCGTTCCTCGAATGGAATGCCCAGCTCGCTCATCAGTACCCAGGGCCGCATGGACCATGACGAGTAGTTTTTGTTGGCGATGTAGAGCTTGTACATCGACGGGCTCCGTCACGGTCAGGTGTCGAGGATCAACAGCGTACCGTAGCTGCCCTCGCCCACGCTGTGCGGCACGCCTGCAGGTACGAGATAGATCTCGCCGGCGCCGACCCGCTGGGTACCGCCCTCGATCTCCAGCACCATTTCGCCGTCCAATACCAGCAGACCCTCGGCGTAGCCGTGACACTCCTCCAGGTAGGCGCGCGCGTCCATGCGCAGCAGCTTGAGCCGCCCCTCGCCGAACTGTGCGAGCACGCTGGATGACCAGGCCTGCGGCAGCTGTGCCGCCGCCTCGCTCAAACGGATCAACGCCATGGCTCAGCTCTGCTTGACGGGCGTCGCCACCACCGCCGCGGCGGGAGCCGGAGGACGGCGGCGCGCATTGGCCAGTACCACGCCACCCACGGTGATCGCACCACCGATCAGGGTCAGCACGGTCGGCCGCTCGCCCAGCCACACCCAGCCGATCAGCACCGCGATCGGCGGCGAGAAGTAGATGAAGCTGCTCACCTGCGAGGCGGTAGCGCGCTGCAACGCGGCGTTCCAGGCGATGTAGCCGATAAAAGTGGGCGCAATGCCCAGCCACAGCAGCGCACCGATATGCGAAGCCGGCGCCGCAGCCAGCGCATGCGGCAGACCCAACCCGAACGGCAGTGCGCCCAGCGTGCCGGCAAGGAAAGTAAACCCGGTGACGCCCAGCATGCTGTTACGCGCAAACAACGGCTTCTGGCCGACGAAGAAGATCGCTGAGGCCATCACGCTCACCAGCACTAGCGCCGCCATCGGCTCGAACTTCACGTCTTTGCCGCTGGCCAGCACCACCATCACCACACCCACTAGCGCTACGCCAAGTCCGGTCAAGGTGCGCGGCGACAAACGTTCGCGCACCCAGATCGCGGACACCGCGGCAGTAGCCGCCGGCACCAGCGAAATCAGGATGGCTGCCGTGCCGCTGGCCACGCGTGTCTCCGCGATATTGAGGCACAGGTGATAGGTAGTCAGGCCAATCACACCGAGCACGATCAGCTGCGGCCAGTCGCGACGGGCCGGCAGTGCAACGCGCTTCACGGTGAGCAGCACGGCGAAGCACAGCGTGCCAATGGAAAGACGCGCCAGCGCCACTTCGCCTGGGGTGAACGAAGCCAACGCATAGGCGATCGCGGCATAAGCCGACGACCAGGTAAGCAGGGCGATGCCGATATAGGTAAGGGCACGCCCGTCGAGGCGTTCCGGGGAGGACATTAGGGATGATTCCGTAGGAATAAACGTGCGAAATCGTAGCTCTGGCAGGAGCATGCAGGAATATTGAATCAGCGTACGATGGGGATGTTTCGCTAACGATCGAAGGATAAAATGAACGCACTGACCTTTGAATCGAAACCCATATGGGACAATAAGGATTGGCAGCTGCTGGAGGCCCTGCAACAGGATGCCCGCCAGGGCTACGCCGAATTGGGGCGCAAGGTGCGTCTCTCAGCGCCGGCGGTGGCCGAGCGGGTCAAGCGACTGGAAGAGGCCGGCGTGATTACCGGCTACCGAGCCGCTATCGATCCGCGCCGGCTCGGCTATGAGATCGAGGCGATGATCCGCCTGCGTTGCGACGGCGGTACCTGTGCCCGCGTCGGCGCGCTGGTGGCGGACGTGCCCGAAGTGCTGGATTGCCGTCGCCTTGCGGGTGAGGACTCGGCTTTGTTGCGGGTGGTGGCGATGTCCATTCCACACTTGGAAACGGTGCTCGATCGCCTGCTCAAGATTCATTCCAGCATCAGCACGACCACCTTGATCGTGTTGCAGACGTCGCATGAGAACCGGCCGTTGACGCTGGCGATGCGGAATGCGGCGGTGGCAGGGCGATAGTTTGTCGAGGGGAGAGGTTGTCGCAAGGGCTTACCCCCTCCCAGCCTCCCCCTGCAAGCAGGGGGAGGAGCTAGAGCTCGCGATAACGCACTCCCTCTCCTGCTCGCAGGGGAGGGCTGGGGAGGGGTAAGCCCTTGAAACACCGCTTCGCCGCACGATGGCTTTTTGTCATCACTGATATTCAATCCACGACCTGTCGGCGTGCGTTCCATACTGGCTAGATGTTCCCGGTCATCACCCCACCGAGGAACTCCCCCCATGCGTCTGCCGCTCGCCGTGTCCGCCCTGCTTCTGGGCCTCGCTACCCTGCGACCCGCACTCGCAGCGGAAGCATCACCACTCCAGGGCACCTGGACACTGACCGCCGCCGGATCGATCACCAGCGACGGCAAGCACGTGCCCGCCTTCGGCCCGAATGCAGAGGGACGGCTCATCGTGGATGCCAACGGCCGCTACACCCTGCAGATCTATCGCGGCAGCGCCGAGCCAGCCGACAAGGAACAACCCGCGAAGGTATTCAAGGCCGCGCAGTTGGTGAGCGCGCACTACGGCCACATCACGCTGGATCCGCAGCAGCATCTGCTCACTTTCAGCATCGACGCGGCGTACTCGCCGCATTCGAACGAGAGCGGCAACTACACGCCGAACTGGAACGGCACGATGCAAACGCGGCCCTACACCCTTAACGGCGACGATCTCAGCTACCAGGTACCGCCGACACCGGGCAATCCCGCCACGGCGATTTCGGTGTGGCACCGCGTATCGCCCGGCGCCTGAGCGCGCCATGCATTGCTATGCTCGCGCAGGCCACACGGAGTTTGAGCATGCGCGAGCTATATCCCGAGATCGAGCCTTACCGCACTCAACGCATCGCCGTCGATGCGTTGCATACATTGCATGTGGAGGAATGCGGTAATCCCAGCGGCCTGCCCGTGATCTTTCTGCATGGCGGCCCGGGTGCGGGCATCTCTACTTATCACCGCCGCTTCTTTGATCCGCAGCGCTATCGCATCGTGCTGTTCGATCAGCGCGGCGCGGGCCGCTCAACGCCGTTCGCCGAGCTGCGCGACAACACCACCTGGCATCTGGTGGCCGATATCGAAACCATCCGCGAAGCGCTGGGTATCGAGCGCTGGGTGGTGTTTGGCGGCTCGTGGGGGTCCACGCTGGCGCTGGCTTACGCGCAGACGCATCCGCAGCGCGTGCTGGGTCTCGTGCTGCGCGGCATCTATCTGGCGCGTCCGGAAGAAACCCTGTGGTTCAACGAGCTGGGGGCCGGCGCCGCGCGAATCCGGCCAGCCGAATGGCAGCGCTATGTAGCGCATATTCCCGAAGCGGAACGCGGCGACATGGTGGAGGCCTATTGGCGGCGCCTCGATAGCGAAGACACGCAGGTGCGCCTCGCCGCCGCCCTGGCCTGGGATGCGTGGGAGAGCAGCTGCATCGCGCTGGAGGACACGCCCTACGACACCAGCGAGCCCGATACGCAAGCCTCGGCGATCAGCAAAGCGCGCGCTGAAGTGCACTATTTCCGCCACGGCGCCTTCTTCGAACCGGACCAGTTGCTGCGCGACGCGGCCAAGCTACGCCACATCCCCGCCACCATCGTGCATGGGCGCTATGACCTGATCTGTCCGGTGAAAAACGCCTATGACCTTGCGGAAGCATGGCCCGAGGCGGATTTCCATGTGGTGCTGGCGGGTCATGCGGCCTCAGAGCCGGCGATCGTCGACGTGCTGGTGCAGGCCACCGACCACCTGGCCGACCGCTACTGCTGAGGCACGGACTGCCGGTTTGTCGCGCACAGGGTGCGCTCCTACAGTAAGTAATCTCAGCGCAGCACGACGTAGCTGCGCTTGAAGTTCACCGGTTGCAGATCCGGCACGCGCCACTCGGCGGACACGGTCAGCTGTTTGCCATCAGGCGACATCGCCCAACTCTGGTTGAGCTGCGAGCCGTCGGCGAAACGGAATGAGATCAGCAGCTGATCACCCTCGCGGCGGCCGCTGACCATGGCGTTGCCGTTCAAGGCCTGGCGCGTCTGGCCGTCCAGCTTCACGTCCAGTACCTGGCCATCGTTGAGCCGCAGCTGGATGGCCTTGGCATCCTGCTGCACCAGCAGCACCGAATCGGTCTTCAGCAACGGCGGCAGCGGATAGTCCTTGTGGAAGCTTTCACCGCTGCTGTCGTCTGTCGATGCGGACTTGCCGCCCTTGCCACCGCGCATGCCATGGCCACCACCACCCATGCCACCGCCGCCCATCCCGCCATGGCCCATACCACCGCCCCGGTGCCCGCCCTGCGGGTGATCGGCTGAGGGCGTTGTCGCCGGGGTGCTGTCCGTTGACGGCGGCGCTTCCTTGCGTGCCGCGTCGCGCATCAGGCCGGTGACGGTGTCGGCGCTGTCGCTGTTGCGATCATCCAGCCGCCATGCACCACTGTAGTTCGCCGGCTGCGCGGTTTGCGCATGGGCGGTGGAGGCCAGCCAGGCGCCAAGCAGCATCAGGAACACGGCCAGGCCGAGGCAGGATTTCAAAATCGCGACAGAACGTGGCGGCATGGAGGTGTCGTGCAAGCGGATGTCCAAAAGATGACGCGCCGGGCGCGATCCGGTTGACACCAGGCCGCAAGAAACGGAGAGCGGGTGGCATGTGTTTTCGTCAGACTGACTGTGTTTCTTCATGCGGAGTCCCCCAATGCTGACCCTGTACGACTACCTGCCCTCGCAGAACGGCTGGAAGGTGCGCCAGTTGCTGCAACAACTCGGCAGACCCTACCAGAGTGTGCAAATCAGCATCTTCGAAGGTGAGGGACAGACTGCGGAGTATCTGCGCATCAACCCTACCGGTACCGTGCCTGCGATCCGGCTGGAGGATGGCCGCGTACTGGCCGAGTCCAACGCGATCCTTGCCTATCTGGCCGAAGGCACGCCTTACCTGCCCGCCGATGCGTTCGGACACGCTAAAGTTCTGCAATGGCTGTGCTTTGAACAGGAACGGGTGGAGTCAGTGATCGGCTCGCTGCGCTTCTGGACCCTCACCGGCAAGCTGCCGCACCGGCCGCAGGCGTTGATCGACCTGAAACGCCGACAGGGGCAGCGCGCGCTGGACATCCTGGAATCCGAACTGGCGACGCGGCCTTTCCTTGCTGGCGACAGCTACACCATCGCGGACATCGCGGTGTTCGCCTATGCCAGCCGAGCGGAGGAAGCTGGCTTTGCGCTGGGGCTCTATCCGCAGTTTCGTGCGTGGATGGCGCGGGTGGAGGGGCAACCGGAGTTTTTGGCGACGATGTACCCATATTCAATCGATCCGCATGCGGGCAGGGAGTTGCGCTGAGGCGCTTCACACAAGTGCAGGTTTTCGTTACTGGATTCCGGCCTGCGCCGGAATGACGAGCAAAAAGTGCTAGCTGCCTATCTATCGTCATTCCGGCGTAGGCCGGAATCCAGTAGCAGTGACCTCTCATGGAGGCAGAACACAACGGGCGCCCCAGTGACCACCGCCACAAGCCTCCCCGGCAACGCCGATGGCATACTCGGCATTCCCGTTTCTGGAGTCGCTTCCTCATGCGCCTGCTCTCCGCCCTTGCCGTCGGCGCGTTCACGCTGCCGCTGACCGCCTTCGCCACCGACCCGCATTCCTACGCCCAGCCCGACCAGGTGCGCGTGACGCATCTCGATCTGGACCTGAAGGTCGATTTCCCGCACAAGCAGCTCGACGGCCAGGCCACGCTGAAGCTGGACTGGAAGAACCCCAAGGCGCAGTCGCTGGTGCTGGATACGCGCGACCTGAAGATCGCCAAGGTCGAAGCGCTCGACGCGAACGGCAAGGCCACGACGCTGAAGTACGCGCTGGCGCCGCGCGACAAGCAGCTCGGCAGCAAGCTCACCATCGCCACACCGCAGCATCCGGCGCAGGTGCGCATCGTCTACACCACCGCGCCGACGGCATCTGGCCTGCAGTGGCTGACACCGGAGCAGACGGCGGACAAGAAACTGCCCTTCATGTTCTCGCAGTCCGAATCCATCCATGCGCGCTCGTGGGTGCCGCTGCAGGATTCCCCAGCTATCCGCTTTACCTATAAAGCACACGTCACGGCACCCACGGACGTGCGTGTGACGATGAGCGCCATCAACGACGCCAAGCATCCGCTGGATGGTGACTTCAGCTTCAACCAGCCGCATCCGATTCCATCGTATCTGCTGGCCATCGCCGCTGGCGATCTCGCGGTGAAAGAAACCGGCCCGCGTTCGGCCGTGTACGCGGAACCCAGCGTGGTCGGCAAGGCCGCGCATGAATTCGAAGATACCGAAAAGCTGATCGGGGCCACCGAGAAGTTGTATGGCCCGTATGCCTGGGATCGCTACGACCTGCTGGTGCTGCCGCCGTCGTTCCCGTTCGGCGGCATGGAAAACCCCAACATGACCTTTGCCACGCCGACCGTGCTGGTGGGCGACAAGAGCCTGGTTTCGCTGGTGTCGCATGAGCTGGCGCATTCGTGGTCGGGCAACCTGGTGACCAGCGCCGCCTGGCGTGACATCTGGCTCAATGAAGGCTTCACCACCTACGTGCAGGGCCGCATCACCGAAGCCGTGTACGGCAAGGCACTGGCCGACGAGGAAGCGCTGCTTTCCGCACGCGCGCTGCAGAAAGAGCTCGGCACCATGTCGCCCAACGCGCAGCGCCTCGCGCCGGAGCCGCGCGGCATTGACGCCGACGACGCGCTGTCCAGCGTGGCCTACGACAAGGGCTCATGGTTCCTGCGCACGCTGGAGCAGCGCTTCGGCCGCGAAACCTTCGATGCCTACCTGAAGGGCTACTTCGCCCACTTCGCGTTCCAGAGCATCACCACCGAGCAGATGCTGGACTATCTCAAGGCCAATCTGTTCGACAAGAACCCGGGCAAGATGGATTGGGAAGAGGTGAAGGCCTGGGTGTACCAGCCGGGCGTTCCGAAGAATGCGCCGCTGCCGGATTCACCGCGCTTTGATGCCATCGACAAGGAACGCACCGCCTTCCTCGGCGGCACGCTGGTCGCCGACAAGCTCGACGCCAAGGGCTGGAACACGCAGGAGTGGATGTACTTCCTCGACGGCATGCCCGATGTCGCTCCGCTCGACAAGCTCAAGCAGCTCGATGCAGCATGGCATCTCACCGGCACGCCGAACGCGGAGATTGGCATGCGCTGGTATAGCCACGCCATTGCCGCTGGCGACAAGGATGTGTGGAGCGCCGCCGCCGAACACATGACGCGCATCGGCCGCTTGTACCTCACCACACCGCTGTACAAGGCCTTCGCTAAGACACCGGAAGGTCTCGCCTATGCCGAGCAGGTCTACACCAAAGCCAAGGCCGGTTATCACCCGATGACCCAGGATGCCGTCGAAGGCATTTTCGCCAAGGCGAAGAAGGCCAAGAAGTAAGCCTGCGTGTGCCGCTCCGCTCTTGATCGGAGCGGCACACGACCCGACATGCCTGTGTCACTCCAGAGCGAACCGTGCCGATGACTACGCCCACCGCCCCGAACGCCCGCCCGCTGTGGCAGCGCCTGTTGATCCGTCGCCTCAAGTTCCTCGCCATCGTCGCGGCGGTGATCGGTGTGGCGCTGGGCGGCAGTTATCTGTTCGCGCCGCAATGGCTGCTGCACGCGGAGATCGCGCGGCAGGCAATGACCGCACACGTAGAGAAGCACTCAGTGCAGGTGGGCGACACCACCTGGTCGTACTACGAAGGCGGCCAGGGTCCCACGCTGTTGCTGCTGCACGGCTTCGCCGCCGACAAGAATGTGTGGCTGGAACAGGCCAAGCTGCTGACGCCGCAATTCCACGTGATCGCACCTGACCTGCCGGGCTGGGGCGACTCCACCCGCGTGGAGGGCGCCAGCTACAACGTCGATGCGCAGGTCGCGCGCCTGCAGGGTTTCATCACCGCGCTGCGCCTGCAGCGCGTGGTGCTGGTCGGCCACTCCATGGGTGGTGCCATCGCCGGCGTCTATGCCGCCGAGCATCCGGAACACGTGGCCGAGCTGGTGCTGATCGACTCCTTCGGCCTCAAGGCCAACGAGAACGGCTTTGCGCGCGACGCGCTGGCCGGCAAGAACCCCTTCACCTTCGATAATCGCGAAGGTTTCGCCCGCGCCACTGCGCTGGCCTTTGAGAAGGTCCCACCGATTCCGGGGCGCTTCATCGATGTGCTGGTGAAGAAGAACCAGAAGGACCGCACCTTCATCGACCGCACCTTCAACGAGCTGCGCGATCCCTCGCAATACCTCTCGCTGCAGAATCGCCTCGACAAACTCGAGATGCCGGTGATGGGCGTGTGGTGCCATGACGACAAGATTACCGACATCTCCGCACTCGACAGCCTGCGCAACGGCCTCAGCCATGCCAGCGCAATCAGCGCCACCACCCTCAACGGTTGCAACCACATGCCGATCGTGGAAAAGCCGGAGGAGACCGCGCGCATCCTGATGGGTTTCGCGCTGTCGCATTGAGACGCGGGCACAGCCAAGTCGACGTTACTTACCCTCCTGAAGCAAGACTCATCGACTCGACCCGACAATCGTCAAAAATTGCGTCTGTCAGCTCAAGCTTTGCCGCAATGCATCGCAACGCGCACGCTGCTCACTCAGAGCAGAAGCATAGGCGGGATCGCTGGCTAGATTCTTGAACTCCGTGGGATCTTTAACGAGGTCATGCAGAAATTCAAAGGGTGGCGATTGCTCGTAGTAACAAGCATACATATAACGTTCGCTGCGAACCCCAACCCACTTGGGAATCGTCGGCTCGTTCATCGTGTGCTGACAGAAGAAGTCTTTCCGCCATCCTTGCATCGACGTTCTGTTGACGAGCGAAAGCAATGAACGCCCTTGATAATGGGCCGGACGATCTACTCCAGCCAGCTCAAGAAATGTGGCTGGGATATCCACATTGAGTGCCATCTCCCCGACCTTCGTGGGTGCCGCCCTATGAGGCCTGAAGTCTGCCATGATCAAAGGCACACGCAGTGATTCTTCATAGTGAGTGAATTTGTCAGCGAAGCCTCGATCACCCATGTAGTAGCCATTGTCTGCGGCATAGAAAACAACCGAATTGTCGAGCAAGTTCAGGCGCGCCAGTTCATCAATGACTATGCCGACCATGTGATCAACGCCGCTTAGCATCCGATAGTAGTCGCGCATGTTTTTCTGATACTTCTCCGGCGTATCGAAGCGCCACATATAGCGTTCGCGATTCATAGAGTGCTTCAGAAAATCCGGCTGGGTTTCAAAGTATTCTTTGTCGTTAATTTTTGGCGGCGGAAAAACAACATCCGCATACATATCCTTGGCCCAATCTATCGGATGGTACTGATGCTCCCTATCGCTATCCTCAGCATGTGGAGAGCTGAAATTAAGTGACAACAAGAAGGGCTGGCCGGATTGACATCCTTTGAGATACTTCAGCGCGCTTTCCACATTGATTTCGTCAATGTGCTTCTTTGTGCCGTCCGGCATGATTTGCGTGTAAGGCCGGTCACGATCCTCGAACTGATCGACAAACGTCTTCTGGATATCGCCATCCATCGCCACACCAAACTTGCCGATAACGCCAGTGTGATATCCGGCCTTTTTCAGAAGCGCTGGGTAGCTCGACTGACATAAAAATTTCGAAAGTGGGGGCGTGCCAAAAGTAAAGCGATGTTTCGTCTCGGTCACACCAGTGAATATCGTGGCGCGACTGGATGGGCAGATGGACGTGGTAACAAACATGTTCTCGAAGATGGTGCCCGCAGACGCAAGCGCATCGATGCGAGGTGTCTTCACTATGCGATCGCCGGTACAACCCAGCGTATCGTTCCGCTGATCATCAGCGAGAAAGAAGATGATATTTGGAGGCGCCCCGCTTACGAGACCACTATCCTTACCGCACGACCCCAAAACCGATGCAGCGGCAACCGCTCCGCTCATGCGGAGGAACTGGCGACGACTTATTTCCACGGGCATCTACCTTTCCATTACGTAAGCCTCCCATAGCCCTCCAAAAGAACGATCAGGAGTTCTTACGTTAGCGGACCAACGCTCACATGCGACGCGTATCCACCGGTAAAGCCGCTAGAGAGATCAAGAGGAGGTATTTCGGGGAAATATGCAGCACCTCGCATACGCGAAGCTTGCGAATGCCATGAGACTTTTATTACAGCGCTGTAATGTTGCGCTGTAGCGCATTGCACTGCCAAGGAGTGGCAGCTAACGTCATGAATCCGTGTCTTTCCATGCGCATGCTAAGAACTTGGGCCTCTGCAGCAAGGTGCCTAAGCCACCCACATTTTCGCCCTGGACAACTTGCGTAATGGTGTTACCCGTGCCAGCGCGATCAGCTCCACCATCCTCAACGGCTGCAACCACTTGCCGATCGTGGAAAAGCCGGAAGAAACCGAGCGCATCCTGATGAGTTTCGCTCTGTCCCATTGATCGTCGGGGAGGCTTTCCTCGCGCGCAAGAACTTGCCTGCTTCGCGCATTGGTTGCCCTAGGAGCAGATGCGCTGGCACTTTGAACCAGTACTACTCACACTTCTCCACGACGCTATACCCTCCCCATGATCCGCGCATCCGAATGCGCGCATCATCCATCGTTCGGGGGAGATCCATATGAAGTCACTGGTTTGCGCCGGGCTGGTCATCAGTACGCTGTGTTTCATGTCGCCGGCCCGCGCGCAGCTTGCGCCGGGCTCGATGGATGTCCAGTGGAGTACGGCCACCACGCATTGCGAGACCAAGGCGCCACCCTCGCTCCAGGTACACCGGTACAACGCTACAACCTTCGTGCTGCGCGAAAGCCTGTGCGAAACCGTTGAGGCGCCTTTCATGTACCTGCTGGTCGGTACGGACAAGGCTCTGTTGATCGACACCGGCGACGTTGCCGAATCGCAACGGGTGCCATTGGGCAACACGGTGATGTCGTTGTTGCCACAGGCGAACGGCTCGACCTTGCCCCTGATCGTGGTGCACACCCACGGGCATCTGGATCACCGCACCGGCGATAGCCAGTTTGCGCAGCAGCCGAATACTCAGGTCGTCGGCACGGATCTCGATCACGTCAAACAATTCTTCGGCTTTACCGACTGGCCCAACGGCGCGGCTCAACTCGACCTTGGTGGTCGCGTGGTTGATGTGCTGCCCACGCCCGGCCACTACGCCTCACATGTTCTCTACTACGATCGTCAGACCGGACTGGTTTTCTCCGGCGACTTTCTATTGCCGGGACGCCTGCTGATCGAAGATCGCGCGGCGGATCTGGCCAGCGCCCACCGCGTCGCGGACTTCTTCAAGGATCGCCCGGTCAGCTATGTGCTGGGCGGCCATATCGAACTGGACAAAAACGGTGCACTGAGCGGCCTGGGCACGGCCTACCATCCCGATGAACGCGCCTTGCCCATGAGCAAGCAGGATCTGCTCGATCTGCCTGCCATCGTTGCCGACTTCAACGGCTTCTACAGCACCCACGGCATGTTCGTGATGATGAACCAGAACCGGGTGTTGCTGGCGCTGCTCGTTGGCGCGCTCGCGGTGCTGGCGGGTATCGGCTATGGGGTGTATCGCTTCTTCCGGCGCCACAAGGCGAAGCGACGTGCGGCTGCCACGGCGATGGCGTGACCATCGCGAGGCACCGGACGCGGGCGCCCACTCAAAATAAGAGGCTCCGCAGCCGCGTTGCGGCGGGATCATCGCAAGTTTCATCGACAAGCCACCGCATATTCATGCGCAACATGATCAACATTTAGACGTCTAAACGTCTGCAACATTCACGCCATGGCATTTGATGAACTCATGAACTGCGTCATGTTGTTCGCCTTGACGTCTATCAACGCCGAGGCATATGGTCCAGGACATTCGCTGCAGGGAGCACGCGGCGAATGATTCCACGACGACGCGTTTGATGTGGGAATCGTGCGTCGTCCGAGCGTTGCGTCGGCATTGCCCGCCATAGGGAGATGCAGGGGGAGCAGCATTCGCCGAAGCTCGAGGGATCGCTGGGCAACCATCGAAGCAAACGGGTCCGCGCGCGAGCGCGGCGTGATCTGTCATGGGGTACATGCGACCTCATCGGGGTCGTTCGTCCCTGCTTTTCGAGGAATCAGCCATGCCGAGCCATCTTCCTATCAAGGCCTTGGTTATCGCTCTGGGTTTCGCTACTGCTGCCTCCGTGTATGCCACCTCCACTGCCGAGGACAACACGGCCATCGCGGGCATCAACACCACCGAAGCACCGCGCGTAGCGCAAACGATCGATGCAAAAATTCTTACAACACTCCCTCAAAGCCACCTCCCTCTCCTTACGCGGACAGCATCCACCGGAACCGTTGCTGATAACACAGCGATGAACCATATGCAGCTCGTGCTCAAGCGCAGCGCCCTGCGCCAGACCGCGCTCGAAGCCCTGATTGCCGAACAGCACGATCCCAGCTCAGTCAAGTTCCATCGCTGGCTCACGCCAGCGCAGTACGGCCAGGCATTCGGTGTTGCCGATGCCGATATCGCCGCGGCGAAAACGTGGCTGATCTCGCAGGGTTTCACGGTGAATGGCGTGTATCCAAACAAGATGCAGATCGACTTCAGTGGCACCGCAGGTCAGGTGAAGGCCGCGTTCCACACCCAGGAGAACCATTACACGATCAACCAGGTCAGCCACATCGCCAACGCCAGCGACATCAGCATTCCAGCCGCTTTGCGCGACGTCGTCACTGGCGTTGCCGGCCTCAACGATGTGCACCCGAAGGCCATGCATATACCGCCCAAGGTGGCCCAGTTCGACGCCTCCAAGCAGAAATTCAAGGTCAAACAGCCGGCTACCGCAGCCGCTTCTTCGATCGCCAACCCCGAGGCCGTTTCCTTTACCGGCGGCGTGCGCGGCCTGGTGCCCTATGACCTGGCAAAGATCTACGGCGTCGAACAGCTCTACGCCAGCGGCCTCACCGGCACTGGCATCACCATCGCCGTGGTCGAGGACGCCTCCATGGTGCCCGGCGACTGGGACAACTTCGTCAGTCAGTTCAGCCTCGGCAGTTATGGCGGCACGTTTGCGCAGATCCAGCCGCAAGCCACAGGCTTCACCAATTGCATCGACCCGACCATCGCCAACCCTGGTGAAGACGGCATTGAAACGCTGCTCGACGCGGAATGGTCGACCGCTATCGCGCCCGGCGCCAACATCAAGGTCGCCAGCTGCGACGACTCCAATGGCACCAACTTCTTCGGCGGCGTCTTTACCGCAGCCACCAATCTGATCAACGGTACGTCGCGACCGAATGTGATCAGTGCCAGCTACGGTTACGGCGAGGGCTTCACCGATGCGGCCAGCAAGACGGCGATCGACCTTATGTGGGCACAGGCCGATGCGGAAGGCATCTCGGTCTTCGTCTCCAGTGGTGACTCGGGCTCCAATCCGAGCTTCAACGGCAGCGTGATTGGCGGTGCCGGCGTTGATGCCAACTCGTTCGGCACGTCGCCGAATGTCACCGTGGTAGGTGGCACGGATACGGCCGATGTACTCCAGGGCACCAGCAAAAAATACTTCAGCCAGATCTTGAACCCGGCCTACGGCTCAGCACTTTCATACGTGCCGGAAATCCCGTGGAACCAATCCTGCGGCAACACGCTGGCAGCCAAATCGATGGGCTTTGCCACCGCGCTCGCCTTCTGCAAGGAGTACCTCAAGTACGACCCGTACGGTTACTACATCACCTCGGAAGCCGGCAGCGGTGGCCCCTCCTCCGTCGATCGCAAGCCGGCCTGGCAGCGTCAGGTCCATGGCGCGGCCAAAGATCAGTCACGTGACGTGCCGGATGTATCGCTGTTTGCAGGCTCTTATGGTTCCTACACCTGGGTGATCATCTGCACGGCGTCCTACCCATGCACCTCCGGCTTCAGCGCGCCGGTGTATCTGGTCGGCGGCACGTCGCTGTCCTCGCCCATGTTTGCGGGCATCCAGGCCCTGATCGATCAGGGACTCGCCGCGAAGGGATTGCCCGCCAGCCAGGGTAATGCGGCACCCACGCTGTATGCGCTGGCCGCGGAGGAATACGGCGGCGCTACGGGCAGCACACCGCCCAGTCTCGAAACCTGCAGTGCCGACAACGGCCCCAAGGGAACCGGCAAATGCGTGTTCCACAACATTACGACCAGCGGCATCACTACTCAGTGCATCCAGCAGCTGCCTGGCATGGTCACGCCTGATTGCTACTTCTACGGCACCGTCAACAACTACCTGGGCTTTTTCGGCCCGGTCCAGGTCGGCCTGACGTCCACCAGCGCCACCAAGTTCACACCCAAGACCGAAGCGTATGCGACCCAGCCGGGCTGGAGTTTTGCCACCGGCCTTGGCTCGGTGAACGCCTCGAACCTCTTCACGGCATGGAAGAAATTCATCAACGTGCCTTGATCGCTTGCAACAAGCGAGCCTTGCCCCTGACGGCTGGATACCGTCAGGGGCTTTTTGCAGGTGAGTGGAGGAGCTTCAGACCACGCGATCAGCGGGAGGTGAGGTGATCGAAGCCTCTCTCAGCACCGTCGTCGTTGAAATAAATCAGTTGGGTAATGCTGACTGGCGTTGCAGGAGGAAGTTTCGGACGGCCGGATCGCGCTCCAGACCTATCGCCATACCATAGGCATCGCGCGCTTCGTCGTAGGCGCCGGTCTTGGCCAGCAACTCAGCGCGTGCGGCCCAGTAGGGCTGATATTCGGCAAGGCGCGTATCCGCCGTCAGCGCCTGCATCGACTGAAGCGCGGCAATGGCACCGTGCAGTTCCGCGATAGCCAGCGCACGATTGACCACCATCACTGGCGAGTCGGCGAGTGCAATCAACGCATCGTAAAGCTGCACGACTTCCGCCCAGTTGGCCCTGCCGGTGCGACGGCGATCGACATGAGCCGACTGCAAGGCGCCTTCCAGTTGGTAGCGGCCGATGGAGCCCATGGCACAGGCACGCCGCAACAAGGTTTCGGCTTCGGCGATCATCGACGCATCCCAACGTGCGATGTCCTGCTCGGTAAACGGTACGTACTCGCAGGAAGCGTCGCGTCTTGCGCTGCGTCGCGCATCGGCATGGAGCATGAGCGCAAGCAGGCCGAGCACTTCGGGGGATTGCGGCAACAGCTCGGTCATCAAGCGGGCGAGATAGATGACCTCCTCAGTGAGATCGCGGCGCGCCACATCGGTGCCGCCCGGATCGCTCCAGCCTTCCGCAAAGGCAGCGTAGATGGCGTCGAGCACGGCATCGAGCCGGCTGGGAAGTTCTTCGCGCTCAGGGATATTGAACGAGATGCCGGCCTGACGGATTTTTTCTTTGGCGCGTACGAGACGCTTGCTCATCGCGGCCGGTGAGGTGAGGAAGGCCGAGGCAATGCTCTTGGCATCCAGTCCCAGCACCACCTGCAACATCAACGGCGCGCGAATGCCTTCTTCGATGGCGGGATGGGTGCAGGCAAACATCAGTGCGAGGCGGTGGTCCGGAATCTCCGGGGCCGCCACCGCCTCCGGTTCGCCTGCGAGAATCTGTAATTGCGCAGCCACCGTCTCGCCGCTACGACGGTGACGGGCGCCGTCGATCAGCCGTCGGCGCGCTACCGTCATCAGCCACGCCTCCGGATTCGATGGGCAACCACTTTGCGGCCAGGTGGCCAGCGCCGCGGCGAACGCTTCCGACAAGGCATCTTCGGCCGCCGCGACGTCCCTGGTCTGTGCCGCGAGAAAGGCGACGAGCTTGCCGTAGCTGTGGCGCGCTACTGCATCCGCCGTACGTTGCGCATCGTTCGCACGCGGGCTCATCGGCTTACGCCGTCATGTCCCAGATAGGACGCACTTCGACGACACCGTGGCTCGTCGCCGGACAGCGCGCGGCCCACGCCAGCGCGGCATCGAGGTCGGGCACATCGATGAGGAAATAGCCGGCGAGTTGCTCTTTGGAATCCGCATAGGGTCCATCCAGCACCTGGGTCTTGCCGTTCACGGCACGCACCGTGGTGGCCGCTGACGTGCGCTGCAGGCGATTGGTGCCTACGAAGGCATTCGCCTTTACCAGGGCTTCGACATAGGCTCTATACGACGCCACGCCCTGCTCCTGCTCGGCCGGTGTCAGCTGGGTCCAGCCGCCTTCGTTCACATAGGTCATCAGTAGGTACTGCATGTGCCTTCTCCTCGATAGAGTTTCGGCGGGCATGATGCGCCGCCTATCCTATGACGCGCGAGCGTCCGGGATTTGGACAACATGAGTTCTGCTTGATGGCGCGCCTCTGTAGGAGCCCACCCTGTGGGCGACCTCGTCGTGCAAACCGGGATCCTGCCGGTTTGTCGCGCACAGGGTGCGCTCCTACAAGGTCATCGCGGAGTGCCGTCAGGTCGCCGGCTTGCGGAAGCGATAGATGAACTGGTCGGCCTGGCCGCGAATGGATTTGTCGAACACCATCTTGGTGTGGGTATCCGCCAGATGGTGCAGCACGGTCGACTCACCATCGAACACGAATCCCGCCGCCTCGACATGCTTTTTGACGATGGCCGGATCGATGCGATGCAGCGTAGGTATCGCGCATGTCCGAACTGGCCTCGGCCGCGTGATCGATGATCACGAACAGGCCACCCGGGCGAAGCGCATCGCGATTTCGTCAAAGAGGGAAATCGTCAAAGGATTTCGTCAAAGAGGGAAACTGGAACGCGCTACAGCGGGCGTTTTATGTCCGCCACGACCCAACAGGAGCCGGGCGGTCGAACCATTGCTCGCGCTCGTAACGGCAGCCTGGGCTGCCCGTGGTGAACTTGCGGCAGATGCCGGGGCGCTGGTCGTAGATCGTGCAGCGAAAAGTGTTGCGGTCGACGGCGACACACCAGCCATCATCACCTTTGGCGAGGGTTTCCATGCCGTGCGTGTGGCGGTCGATCAACCAGTCGGGAACGTTGTCGTCGGGCATCAATACGACGGTGAGACGACAGCAAACTGCCTCGCAACGATCGCAACTGACGGAAGGGTCCACGCGCTCGGCGTAGGGATCGGGGGAAGTGTTCACAAGGCAGTATGACTGCTTTTGCCCTGGCCACCATGAATCAGCCGTCTCAATCGTCGAAAGAGCGACGATTGATCATCAATCGGCGACGTCAGCCACTAAACGATCCAACTCTGCTTTCAATATCGCACCGTTCTGCCGCAACCAGTCGCGCTGCTCGCGCCAGTCGGGAAAGAGATTCTCCACTTGCGCCCAGAAACGCGGCGCATGACTGCGCACGCGCAGATGACACAGCTCGTGCGCCAGCACGTAGCGCAACGCCGCGGGCGGTGCCAGCGCAAGGGCAAGATCGAGATTGATGCGATCGCGTGTATCGAGACTGCCCCACAGACTTTTCATGGGACGG
Organism: Dyella sp. OK004; assembly: GCF_900114495.1. Lineage (GTDB taxonomy): Bacteria > Pseudomonadota > Gammaproteobacteria > Xanthomonadales > Rhodanobacteraceae > Dyella_D. The sequence goes on from NZ_FOZI01000001.1 coordinate 983,465, forward strand.
ATCTTGAGCGCGGTAGGTGCAAGACCGAGTTGCGGCACGTAGGTCGCCATCCAGCGCGAGACATCGCGACGCATCAGTGATTCGAAATGCGATGCGAGCAAGCCGCGCGCCACCGGCACGGCACGCGTGTGCGGACGCGGTATCACCAGGGTGATGCCGCCGTCGTAGTGTTCCACTTTGGGATACGGACCTTCGGCCCAGTCAAGCAAAGTGAGTTCGCCGCGCAACGGAAACTCGGTGGCGAAGCCCACGCGCAACGGCGGTAACGGCTTGCTGATGAGATTGAGTTCGTCGAGTTTCTTTTCCAGCCAATCGACATGGCTGCGCAGAAATGCGCTGACTTGCGCGGGGTGCGTGCCATGCGGATACGACACGCGCGCACCTTTCGGCGTCACCGTCAGTCGCAAGCGGCGCGCGCGCGGATGCGCGGACTTCAGCACACGAATCGTGCCGCCGCTCGCTGTCGCCAATTCCAGCCAATCGCCTTCCAGGTGCTGCGCCATGATTCCGCCTTACTACTTGGTACCGCCTGCCTACTCTTATCCGTGTGCTATCTGTCGGTTCTGCCGGCGCTTCCTGCCGCCATTCTCCCCCCGCCAATGTGGGGAGAGCATGCAGACTTAGCAAGACTCTCCGGTGACGCGCCGATCACCAGAGGCCGTAAAAACAGGGGTTTCTGTGGCAGGCCGCCTGCAGACTGGCTTCAGTGCGGCCGAATCAGGCGTGGCGCGGGATGCGGGGCGGCACACACGCAGTGGCGGGGGCTGGCAGGTGACACTTCGACGTTTTTCGAGGTGTTGTTCAGGCTATTCAGGAGCAATAACACCCGGGTATCAGGGGTGTAGGAGCGCACCCTGTGCGCGAAAGCCCTGCAAAGCAGGGCTGTCTTTCACTTCCCGTGTGGCAAAAGCGGCCCTGCTTTGCAGGGCTTTCGCGCACAAGGTGCGCTCCTACAGACGAACTTAGGCGTCGGCGGGGCGCGGCAGGCCGAACCACTCTTCCAGCTTGCCCAGCAGGCGCTCCAGTTCCAGCGTCAGCAGGGCGAAGCGGGCGTCCATCTCGGCGGCGGCGTCCTGGTGGCTGTCGCCCATTTCGTCCAGCACCACGTCGAGGAACTTGAGCTTGCGTACCACTAGGTCCTCGCCCAGGACAAACGACATGCGGTCGTCGAAGGTGAGACCCAGCTGGAACACCTGCTTGCCATTGCGCAGATGTTCCTTGACTTCTTCGCTGTCCAGCTCCTGCCGGCGGCAGCGCGCGATAGCGCCGGTGGCGGTGGCGGGATCGCGCAGTTCGCACTCGTCACCCAGGGCCAGACCGGCCGGCAGGTTGCCGGTGGCGAGCCAATCAGTCATCAGCACGCGCGGGCCTTCCTCCGGCGCCAGCGGCACCGCGGGGAAGCTGCCCAGGGCTTCGCGCATCTGGGTCAGGGCATTTTCGGCGGACTTGCGGCTGGAGCTGTCCAGCACCAGCCAGCCGTGGCGCTTATCCACATAGGCTGAGAGACGCGAGCTGCGCACGAAGGCGCGCGGCAGCAGTTCGGTGAGCAGGTCTTCCTTGATGCGCTTGCGCTCGCGGCCGCCGACCTTGCGACCTTCTTCCTCGGCGATCTTCTGCACCTTGCGATACAACTCGTCGTTGACCACGGCGGCAGGCAGCAGCTTGTCCTCGCTGCCCACGGTGACCAGGGTGCAGGCCTTGACGGCGTGGGTCAGCGCGGCCTCTTCGCCGCGGCCCACCGGGGGCACGAAACCCTTGGTGCCCATTTCCAGTGGGCCGCACGGCCGCAGGCGGTGTTCGCCCAGGACTTCATCGAGACGGTTCAGATCTTCGGCAACGGCAGGGGAAAAGCGGAACAGCGTCAAATTGCGAAAAAACATAGATGGTTTTTATCCGGGTCCACGTCGGTCCATGTCCGCGGAGCGGGCACGGCGAAACGACCATCATACCGGATGCCCCGCCCCTGCCCGGGCGGCCGGCGGCGCTGGTGGAATCTCCCGGCAACGACTTTCGACACCCGACCGGGATCTTCGCCAGGCGATCCAAGCGTTTCGCAAGAAACTGTTTTGGACATCTATACATCCAAAAAAGATTTCGCTATAACAGACCTGCATGCCGCATTGCAGCATCGAAGGGAACGAGTTGCGGCGACATGCTCCTTCGAGCGCACCGTGCCTCCAGAGGCCCTACGGTAGCGTTCTGACGACTCCACCAAGCATCTGACGACTCTTACAGGCACTTGCGCGAACCGCAGGATATGCCGCGGTGCGTCACTGTCCGCGTCAGCCCCTTTCGGCGAGCCATCACGGGGAGAACAAGACCACATGAAGAACCGCAGCACATGGGTCAGGCATAGCCTGGCATTCGCCGTCGCGCTGGGTTTGGGGAACACCGCGCTGGCACAGTCCACCACCGGCAGCATCTTCGGCCAGGTCGCTTCCGGCCAGGGCGACAGCGTGTTGATCAAGAGCAGTACCGGCCTCAGCCGCGAAGTGCCGCTGGACGACAAAGGCCGCTACAGCGTCGGGCAATTGCCGCTGGGCACTTACACGGTCAGCCTGCAGCGTGGCGGCAACCCGGTGGAAACGCGCGACAACATCAGCATCAAGCTGGGCGCGGGCACCGAGGTGTCCTTCGTGAAGGCGGAGGCTGCAAAAAATCTCACGGGTGTCAGCGTTACCGCCAACGCATTGCCGGCGATCGACGTGTCCAGCGTGGACTCGCGCACCGTGGTCACCGCCGATCAGCTGGCCAAGGTGCCGCTGGGCCGCAGTTCGGAAGCGATCGCGCTGCTCGCGCCGGGCGTGGTCAACAACGGCGGCAGCTTCACCGGACCCACCGGCAATTCGCTGGTGAGCTTCGGCGGTTCATCGGCGAGCGAGAACGCGTATTACGTCAACGGCTTCAACACCACCGATCCGCTGCGCGGTTTCGGCGGCCTCAGCCTGCCGTACGGTGCGATCGATCAGCAGGAGGTCTACACCGGCGGCTATAGCGCCATGTACGGCCGCTCCGACGGCGGCGTGATCAACGTGGTGGGCAAGCGCGGCACCAATGAGTGGCATTTCGGCACACAGGTGCTGTGGGAACCGGCGTTCGCCCGCGCACGCCAGCGCGACCGTATTTACGCCAACGGCCTGCCGGCCACGCCCACCGCAGGCAACCTGTACGCGCCGGACAGTGCGGATCGCCAATGGACCACTACCGTCAGCGCTTACGCGGGTGGCCCACTGATCAAGGACAAGCTGTTCTTCTTCCTCGCCGGTGAGTATGAGCGTCAGGAGGGCAACACCGTCAACCCGGTCAGTGGCTTCCTCTCCGGTAAGCCCTACGTGCAGTACCGCCAGAACGATCCGCGCTGGTACGCCAAGCTGGATTGGAACATCACGGACAATCACATCCTTGAACTGACCGGGCTTTCCGACAAAGCCAAGACGTCGGGCTCGATCTATCGCTACGACTACGTGCATCACACGCGGGGCGCGTTCATCGGTGCGGACGACAACATCAAGAACGGTGGCGATGCCTACTCCGCGAAGTACACCGGTTATCTCACCGACGCGCTGACCCTGACCGCGCAGTACGGCAAGATGGAGACCACGTCTTACGATGTGCCCGGTGGCTACGACCCCAGTCTCACTTATGTCGATGGCCTGACCACGCAGAATCCCGCGCTCAACGGCGGCGTGGGTCGCGGCAACAGCCAGACCATCGTGTCGTTGTTCGATCCGGGTCGCAGCAACCGCACCAGCAGCACCCGCATCGACCTGAGCTACAAGCTGGGCGATCACACGCTCAGCGCGGGTATCGATAACCAGATGACGAAGGCGATCAACCAGGGTTCGGCCACGTCGGGTCCGGGCTATTACTGGGGCTACGGCCAAGGTGATCCGAACACGCCGATCTCCACCGGCCTGGGTGTGCCGGCCACGATCGGCTTTCCGAACGGTGCGCAGGGCTATTACGTGGTGAAGAACGTCGCCACCAGCCTGGCCACGGTGCGCTCCAGCCAGCGCGCGCAGTACATCGAAGACAAATGGCAGGTGAGCGACCGCTGGCTGGTTTCGATCGGCGTGCGCAACGACCAGTTCAAGAATTTCAACAGCGACGGCAACGCTTACATCACCCAGCACAAGCCGCAGTGGGCGCCGCGGTTGGGCTTTGCGTGGGACGTGAATGGCGATTCCAGCTTCAAGGTGTATGGCAACGCCGGCCGCTACTACCTGGGCCTGCCGCTGAATCCCTCGCTCAACGCGGCGGGCGCTTATGTCAGCACCTCGCAGTACTACACCTATAGCGGCATCGCCGCGGACGGTACGCCGACCGGACTCACCCAGATGTCCGGACCGGTCTCGGCCAACAACGCGTTCGGTGTCCTGCCTGATCCAAAGACCGTGTCGGCGCAGAATCTGAAATCCGAATACCAGGACGAGTTCATCCTCGGCTTTACCAAGACTGCCGGCCCGAACTGGGTCTACGGTGCCAAGCTGACCCAGCGCATCCTGCGCAATGCGATCGACGATTACTGCGATATCGATCTGGTACTGGCGAAGTCCAAGGCGCTGGGTTACGACGTCACCACCGATAGCAATCCGGTGAGCTGCTGGTTGTTCAACCCCGGCAAGGCCAACACCTTCACGCTGGTGGACACCTCCGGGCATTACGTCAACGTGCCGCTCAACAACAAGGAATTCGGCTTCGAGCAGCTGAAGCGCCGCTACTACAGCCTGGAGAGTTTCCTCGAGCATCCGTTCGACGGTCGCTGGTACGGCAAACTCACCTATGTGTTCTCACGCAGCTACGGCAACACCGAAGGGCAGCTGCGTTCGGACCTGTATCGCGAGTCGCGCGGCACCGGCCAGACCGCGGTATCGACCACGCAGGACTGGGATAACTCGTACATCATGGAATACACCAATGGTGTGCAGAACAACGATCATAAACATCAGATCAAGTTGTTCGGCTACTACCAGATCACGCCCGAGTGGCTGGCATCAGCCAATCTCAGCCTGATCTCCGGCGCGCCCAAGCCCTGCCTGGGCTACTACGGCCCCACGCACGCCGATCCGGCCGGCTATGGCAATAGCTACCACTACTGCCTGGGCGAACCGTCACCGCCCGGCAGCCACGGCCGCCTGCCGTGGGTCCGCCAGATCGACCTGGGTGTTAGCTATCGGCCGGCGTTTGCTGCAAGCCGGCTGGCGCTCAATGCGAACGTGTTCAATGTGCTCAACGAACAGCGCGTGATCGGGATTTTCCCGAATGCGGAGTCCTCACCGAACAAGGCGAATCCGTTGTATGGAACACCGACATCGCGGCAGTTGCCGCGGTATGTGCGTTTGAGTGTGAGTTACGACTACTGAGTACGCGACAGCGCGGCATAAAAAAGAAGGGCGGCCAAGGCCGCCCTTCTGCTTGACGCTTGTCGCTGTCGGTCAGGCTTTGCTGACCGCGGCTACGGCAGACACCACCGTGTCGAGGTTCGCGCGATTCAGCGCAGCCACGCAGATGCGGCCGGTGCCGATGGCGTAGATCGCGTAGTCCTCGCGCAGCTTGTCCACCTGCGCCTTGCTCAGGCCCGAGTACGAGAACATGCCGGCCTGCTGCTGGATAAAGCCGAACTGCGGTGAACCGTTCGCGGCCAGCTTCTGCACCATGCCGGCGCGCATTGCGTGGATGCGCTCGCGCATCTCGGTCAGCTCCTGCTCCCACATGGCGCGCAGCTCGACGCTGTTGAGTACGCCGGCCACCAGCGCACCGCCGTGCGTGGACGGGCTGGAGTAGTTGGAGCGGATGGTGCGCTTGACCAGCGACTGCACGCGCAGTGCCTCCTCGCGATTGGCACCGACCACGGACAGCGCACCCACGCGCTCGCCGTAGAGCGAGAACGACTTGGAGTAGGAGTTGGCCACCACGAACGACTCGATGCCCGATTCGGCAAACAGGTGCACCGCCGTCGCGTCCGTGTCGATGCCCTTGTCGAAGCCCTGGTATGCCATATCGACGAAGGGCAGCAGGTTGCGGTCCTTCACCAGTGCGACCACCTGCTTCCACTGTTCGGCGGTGAGATCCACGCCGGTCGGGTTGTGGCAGCAGGCGTGCAGCAGCACCACGGTGCCCGGCTCCATTTTGCCGAGGTCGGCAAGCATGCCGGCAAAGTCCAGGCCATGCGTGGCGGCATCGTAATAGGCGTAATCGACCACCTCGAAACCGGCCGCGCTAAACACCACGCGATGGTTTTCCCAGCTCGGGTTGCTGATGGCGATCTTGGCCTTGGGCAGGACTTTTTTCAGCAGGTCAGCGCCGATGCGCAACGCGCCGCTGCCGCCGATGGTCTGCGAGGTCGCCACACGGCCGGCGGCCAGCAGCGGCGACTCCGGACCGAACACCAGCTTCTGCGTGGCCTGGGTGTAAGCCGGCAGGCCATCGATCGGCAGATAGCCGCGCGGCTTGGCTTCCAGCGCCAGCGCCTGCTCCACTTCGCGCACCGCGCGGAGCAGCGGGATGCGGCCTTGTTCGTCGTAATAGATGCCCACGCCCAGGTTGACCTTGCCCGGACGCGAGTCGGCCAGATAGGCCTCAGTGAGTCCCAGGATCGGATCGCCCGGGGTCATTTCAACGGATGCAAAGTGAGACACGGCGTTACTCATTGGGGTTAGTGAAGGAGGGGGTAGTAAGTGAAGCTACGACTCGTCCGGCGCGCCGGCGAGCCAGTCGTGTGCATCGACGCGGGAAATACCGTCGCGGGTGCCGAGCGAAGCGAAGTCGAACAGCTTGCGATCGGCGAGCTGCGAGGGTGCCACAGATCCGAGCGCGCGGAAGATATTTTCGCTGCGGCCCGGCTGCTGTTTTTCCCAATCCTCCAGCATGCGCTTGACTGCCTTGCGCTGCAGATTCTCCTGCGAGCCGCACAGATTGCAGGGAATGATCGGGAACTGGTGCTGCTCGGCATAGACGGCTATATCGCTTTCCCTGCTATACGCCAGCGGACGGATCACCACATGGCGGCCATCGTCCGAGCGCAGCTTGGGCGGCATGGCCTTGAGCTGCGCCTGATAGAACAGATTGAGGAAGAAGGTGCCGAGGATGTCCTCGCGGTGATGGCCCAGCGCGATCTTGGTGACGCCGTTATCTGCCGCCCACTGGTACAGCGCGCCGCGCCGCAGGCGCGAGCACAGGCTGCACATGGTCTTGCCCTCGGGGATCACCCGCGTGACCGTGCTGTAGGTGTCCTGCTCGATGATGTGGAACGGAATGCCGCGCGCGCTCAGGTAATCCGGCAGTACGTGCTCCGGAAAACCCGGCTGCTTCTGGTCCAGGTTCACCGCGATCAATTCGAAGCGCACCGGCGCCTTCGCCTGCAGCTGGAGCAGCAAGTCCAGCAAGGTGTAGGAATCCTTGCCGCCGGACAGGCAGACCATCACCTTGTCGCCTTCTTCGATCATGTTGAAGTCGGCAATGGCCTGGCCCACCAGATGGCGCAGGCGCTTGGCCAGCTTGCCGGCTTCGTACAGCTGCTTGCGGGCGGGGTCGGGCGGCGCGGACATGGGGCGTGAATCGTACTGAAAGACTGCCCATTGTAACGGGCTGACCGGCCGGGGTCTGGCGGCGCTACACTCAGGGTCCGTCCATTGACTGACAGCCCGTCGCCCATGCAGGTCCAGGATCCCGCCGAGATTGCCCATCTGCTGGCCGAACTGCGCGTCGAACACCGCGACCTGGACGTGGCCATCGAACATCTGGCCAATATCATTGGCCGCGACGAGCTGCAGCTCACCCGCATGAAGAAGCGCAAACTGCTGCTTAAAGACGCCATCGCGCGCCTGGAAAGCAGGCTGATCCCCGATCTCGACGCCTGACGCGTCTCCGCTCCGGACTCCCCATGCCCGCTCTTGTCCCGACTCGCCTGGAAGACGGTTACGTCTCCCTCGAACCCCTGCGCCCCGAACACGCCCCCGCCCTGGAAGCCGCCTCAGCTGACGGTGAGCTATGGAAGCTGTGGTTCACCAGCGCCCCGGCACCCGGTCAAGCCGCGGCTTATATCGACGCGGCGCTGGAAGGCGAGGCCAAAGGCGTGATGCTGCCGTTCGCGGTGCGCGAAAAAAGCACCGGTGAGATCGTCGGCACCACGCGCTATTACGATTTCGCGCCTGAGCTGCCGCGCATCGCCATCGGCTACACCTGGTACGCCAGGCGCTGGCAGAAGAGCCATCTCAATACCGCCTGCAAGCGATTGTTGCTGGGACATGCTTTCGAAGCCCTGGATTGCGTGGCGGTGGAGTTCCACACCGATGGCCGAAATCAGGATTCCCAGCGCGCTATCGAACGCCTCGGCGCGCACAAGGACGGCGTACTGCGCGCCCACAAGCGCCGCCCCGACGGCACGCTGCGCGACACGGTGTGTTACAGCATCCTTGCAGGCGAGTGGCCGGATGTCTCGCGCTGGTTGGGGATGCGGCTGGAGCGGCTCGGCACGTTGCGGCAGCCCGGCTGATCGCACACCACTACGCAGGGCTTTCACTCGGGCCATCCATGGCCCTCGCCCTTCGGGCGGCTTCGCCGTGCAAACCGGCAGTCCTGCCGGTTTGTCGCGCACAGAGTGCGTTCCTACAACGGCGTATTAGTTCACCTGCTTGCGGCCGTCGTCGCGCGGCTGCACTTCGATCGTCGCTGTCATGCCGGCCGCCAACACCGCATCGGTAGGTAGATCGGACGTATCGATAGATATACGCACTGGCACACGCTGCGCCAGCCGCACCCAGTTGAAGGTGGGATTGACGTCGGCAAGCAAGTCGCTGCCGGTGGGGTTGTCTCGATCGGTGATGCCGCGCGCCACGCCGGTGATCTGGCCCTTGAGATGCACACCGCCGGCCATCAGGCGGATCGTCACCGGGTCGCCCACGCGCAAGTGCGGCAGCTTGGTTTCTTCAAAATAGCCGTAGATGTAGTAGCTATGGCTGTCGATCAGCGCGAGGCGCGGGCTGCCGGTAGCGGCGTAGTCACCCACACGCACATCGAGGTTGGTCACATAGCCGTCTACGGGCGCGCGCACTTCGGTACGTTGCAGATCAAGATTGGCACGGTCGAGCGCAACCTGTGCCTGTTCCACCGCCGCCTCGGCCTGCTGCTTCGAGGCGCTGGCCTGGTTGCCGCCGGCTTGGGCCTGTTGCCAGGTGGCGCGAGCGGCGTTGGCCGATGACAGCGCATCGGTGCGCACTTCCATCGACACCACGTCACCCAGTTTCTGGCGGCGCTGCGCCTGCTCGGCGAGCATGTCGTAATCGGCCTTGCGTGCGGCGGCGCTCGCCAACGCGGCATTGATGTTGGCACCGGCCGCGCGTGCGCTCGCTTCGGAGGCGGAGAGATTGGCCTCAGCCTGGGCGACGGCGTTCCTGAAACGCTCCTGGTCGATGGCGAACAGCAGATCGCCCTTCTTTACCACTTGGTTGTCGACTACCGCGACGCGGGTGACCAGCCCGGACACATCCGGCGCAATACGCACGACTTCAGCGCGCACGCGGCCGTCGCGGGTCCACGGCGAATACATGTAGTGACGCCATAGCGCGTGGCCGAGCAACAGCGCGACCACAACTACAACGGCGGTGACGATAAAACGGAGCAGTGATTGGATCTTCATGATCGTGACTCAGTAACGCAGCTCAATGGAATAGCCATAGTCCGGCGGCGCCGAACATGCAGACGAATAAGGCAAGCCGGAACAGCGGCGGATGCCAGACGAAGCGATAGAGACCGAAGCGGCCGACGAGGGTGTCCACCAGCCACAGCAACAGCAGGCAGGCCCCGAACACCAGCAGCAGGCCGGGCACCAGGGCGTCAGCAAGGGCGATTTCACGAGGCATGGTTAGGCTCCGCTGAGGACTGGATGTAAGGCGCCATGGCCGATTCGTCATCGCGCAGCGCGCTGCGCAGCAAATGCAGATGCGCCAGCGCTGATTGGCAGCTGCCGCGCGCGTGCTCCAGATGCTGCGAGGTGACGGCGATGGCACGATCGACTGCGGCATCCGCCTGCCGCCAGGCTTCCGCACCAGGCTGCTGATACAGGCGCGCAATCGCCTGCACTGCGCCGCTCACCACCGTGCCGACGGCAGCTGGGAAATTCACGTGGGCCATGTCCCGGCGCAGCTCGATCACGGCGCGGCCGCATTCGTGCACCGACAAGGCCCAGGCCAGCAGGCTGCGCGACTCGTCGCTGTCCTGCCGGGTATACGCAACCACCTGCTGGAAGATGTCGCGATTGACGCTCTCGAAGCGATAAAGCAGACCTTCCAGCGGCGCCGTGGCGGCCTGCACCACTTGCCGGCGCAACTGCACCAGCTGGCGGCGGCGCTGCCAGCCTGAACCTGTCACTGCCGGTACAAACACAAACGCCACCGCGGTCAGACCAAGACCCACGACCTGCGCGATGGCGTCGTTGAGGAAGTGGGTGGGGTCGTACACCATCGGGTTCTTCAGGGCGAGGATGTACACGTAACCCAGCGTGTAGCCCGCCCCCACGCCTGGCAGTGCGTTGCGCGTGGTGAGATAGGGGCCGATCAGCAGGAACGGCAATGTGGCGATGATCAGCATGGTGAAGCCGTCGCCGCCTGGCAGCAGCCAGAAGGTGACGACGTAACCCGCGACCATGCCGGCGACATAACCGATCAGGGTATTGACGATGCCCGTCATCGGATGCGCCGACGCACCGAACAGGCCGCTGAAGATGGTCGCCAACAGCATCGCGCTGGAGCCAAACGGCCAGCCGCTCATCAGCCAGAACACGCTCAGCGCGGACATGGTCAGGAAGGTACGCAATACGCTGACGCCGGCGCCGAGATAATCGTTGCCACGACGGAAGTGCACCGTCTCCACGCTGCCGCTCAGGTTGCCGGCGCGCAGCGAGGCTTCGAGCGAGGTGAAGTCGCGCATCTCGCTGGCAAAGCGGCGCAGCAGGTTGGCGCCGGTGTCGAATTCCAGCCAGGTGGCTTGCGGCAGATTCGCTCGCAAGTTCGCGGCCAGTGGCGGCAATACTTCTTCGCAGGCCAACAAGCGCGGCGCCAGCGAGGCGGGATCCTGCTGCATGGCCGGCTCTGGCGACAATGCTTCGCCGATGGGTGCGTAGAGAGCGATCAGCGCGGCCGCCACCTTGTCGTGGTCACTGCGCTGCAGACGGTTGATCAAGTGATGCACGGACTGGAAGCTGGTCGAAGCCGCCATATAGCGCTGGTTGAGCAGGCGCATGCGACTGCTGCGGGCGCGCGCCTCCGGGTCTTCGAAGATCACCGATGCGCGCAGGTCTTCCAGTTGCACGGCGGCGCGCACAAAGCGCATGTGCGCCTGCTCCATCTCGCGACGGGGAATGCTGCCGCCGGTGCTGCCGCGGGCGAAATCGATGAAATGCGCGAAGTATTCGCGCGCGCTCCGCCGCAGCAGCAGGCGCAGCCGTTCGGGCAACACCACGTCGCTGACGACGCCGGAGACGATGATGCCGAGCAGCACTTCACTCACGCGCATCACCGCCGAGTCGAACACCGCCAGCGGATTGCTTACCGCCGGCAGCGTGACAATCGCGGCCGTATAACCCGCGAGCACGAAGCCGTAGGCAGCAAAGTTGCGATACAGCGTGGCGCCGCCGGCACATAGCGCCACCCACAGCGATAGGCTCAGCAGGAACAGTTCGCGCTGTTGCGGAAACAGGCTCATCAGCGTCAGCCCGAACAGGCTGCCGGCCAGTGTGCCCAGCGCGCGATAGAAACTCTTCGCCAGCACCATGCCGCTCTGCGGGTGCATGACGATGGAGACGGTGATCATCGCCGTGGCCGGCTGCTCCAACTGGAACAACATCGCGAGCCAGCAGGTGATGTACATCGCCAGCACGGTCTTGGCGACGAAGATCCACGCGACCCGCTCTTCCGCCATGAACGCGGCCAGCCATGGCCAGCGCGGTGCGGATGCCGGAGTTGCTTGTGTCGCGGCGGACATAGGGCTCAGGCCTGATCGAGGTGATCGAGGAATTTCTTGAGCAGTTTTTCCAGCTGCGCTGCTTCGCGCGGCTGCAGGCCGCCGGCCTGTCGCTCCAGCAGAGCGCAGACATCGGGCAGGAAGCCTTCGATCATCGCCAACCCCTCCGCCGTCAGGGTGAGCGTGACCTTGCGGCGATCTTCGTCGCTGGCGGTGCGCTCGATCAGGCGCTTATCGCACAGCTCATTGGTAAGCCGCGTGATGTTGGCCGACTTCTCGCCGGCCGCATCGGCCAGCTGCGAGGGGTTGAGCGTGTAGCCCTCGGTGCCGTACAGCATCATCAGGATGTTGTACTCGGGGTGGTTGATGCCCCAGGGCTTGAGCATGGCGTTGGCGTCATCGTGCACACGCTTGTAGATGTGCTTGACCAGGCGCACCAGCACCGCCGGGTCGCGCGGAAAGGCCGGGTATTGCCGGCAGGTGATCGCCAGTCGCTGTTCGGTGGGGAGGAAGCTGCTCATGGGAATGGGCCTGGGTGACGACTGTGTATTTAGTACATAAATGTACAATCAATTTGTGAATATTATGCCGATCGAAGCCGGCTCGCAAGCGCGCAAAAAGAAAGCGCCCCTTGCGGGGCGCTTTTGCGTTGCCTGGATCTATAGGTGACCAGCGGAAGCAGGCATTAGCCCTTTACGGGGAAAGTCTCCGCATTCCCCGGCGTGGCCGATTGCCCTGCCGGCGGCGGTGCCGGGTGACTCGGCGCCGGACGGTTGGCGCCACACTGGTAAGCACCCCACGGCTGCGAGCCTTCGGAGGGCTCGGCCAGCGGCTTGACGGTGTCGGCGTGCATCTTGGCGGCCTCGTTGCGGGCCATCACTTCCAGCTCGTCGCGCACCGTAATGTCGTTGCGATTGACCGGGCCGACGCGGTTCATCACCGACACCGTGACTTTGCCTAGCTCCTTGCAGGAGGACACGTCGCCACTCCAGGCGGTGCGCACGTTCTTGGCCGCATCGTCGAGGGTGATACCCCAGGTGCAGGCGCCGAGCAGCGCGATGGGAACGAGCAGCAGCAGGGTCTTGCGCATGAGTCACTCCGGATATCAGCCATAAAGAAAAGCCGGGCAGTTCCCTGCCCGGCCCACATCCTAGCGTGAGGATGCATCGACAACCCAAGCACGGCTGAACAGGCGCGATCCCGAGCCTGTCGCCCTGCTTACTTACCGGACTTGGCCTTCGCCTTGACCGGCTTGCCGTCGGCGTCGATCACCTGCACCTCACCGAGCTTCAGTGCGCGCACCGGCTGCTCGATCTTCTTCAGGTCGCCCACGATCACCCAGGTCAGCGCCTGCGGATGCACAATCTCCTTGATCGCCGCTTCCGCCGACGGCTGCTCCACCGCTTCGGTGCGCTGCTTGAGCGTTTGCACGTAATCGTCGGGACGGCCGTACTGCACGATCTCGCTGACCGCGCTGAGCACCGCCGAGGCGGTCTCGAAGCTGCCGGGCAGGCCGCGGATGTTGGCGGCCTTGATCTTGTCCACCTCTTGCTGGGTCAGCGGCTTGTCGCCGACCACGGCCACCGATTCCTTGAGTACTTCATGGGCGGATTCGGCGGTCTTGTCGGTCTGCACCGGTGCAAACATCAGGAACGGGCGCTGGCCGAGGGCATCGCGCAGGAAGCTGCCTGCGCCGTAGGCCCAGCGCTTGTCCTCACGCAGATTCATATTGAGGCGCGAGGTGAAGCTGCCGCCGAAGGCGCCGTTGGCGACATCGATGTCGATGTCGTTGGGCGCCTTGCTCGACGGTGCCAGCAGGCCGGCCAGGATCAGCGACTGCGGTGCATCCGGGCGGTCGATCAGGAACACGCGCGGCTTCGGCTGTGCCGCCACCGTGGCGATGTTCTTTTTCGGCAGCGGGGTGGCCGGTGCCTTCCAGTCATCGAACACGGCTTCCAGCTGCGGAATGATCTGCGACAACGTGGTATCGCCGGCGACCAGGATCTTCACGTTGTCCGGGCGCAACCAGGCATGCTGGAACGCGGCGAGATCCGCCGCGGTGAGCGACTTGATCGCGGCCTCGGTGCCACTGCCGGTGAACGGAATGCCATAGGCGTGGTTTGCGCCATACAGCAGCGGCGGCAAGGTGCGCAGGGCCAGGCCGGTGGGCTGGGTCTTTTCCTGTGCAATGTTAGCCAGCCACTGGCCGCGCACGCGCTCGATGTCGTCCGCCTTGAAGGCCGGGTTGCGCACGATGTCGGCGAACAGTTCCAGCGACGGCTTCAACTGATCGTTGAGCGCGTTGAGCGATGCCGTGCAGGTATCCAGGCCGCAACCGACGCTGGTGATGGCGCCAAGGCGCTGCCTGCGCTTGGCCACTTCCACCGAGTCGAGGCTCTTGGTGCTCTCGTTCATCAACGTGGTGGCGAAGCTGGCCGTGCCGAGCTTGTGGCCTTGGTCGGCGGCGTAGCCGGCGTTGAACTGCAGCTGCACGTGCGTGACCGGAATGGTATGACGCTGCGCCAGCACCACTTCGATGCCGTTCTTCAGCTTGCCGCGTTCGAGTTTGGGAAAGCTCAGGTCAGGGAACTGATTGACCTCGGGCACGCCCTTGGCGCGATCGACGTCGTTCTTGCCGACACTGTAGTTCTGCGCGGCCGGCAGCTTCGCCTGCGGACGGCCGGTGGCATCGCCCAGCGCGGCCACCTTGGCGTCTTCCGACTCGGGATTGAAGTCCTTGCCCGCGGGCAGCACGGTGAGCAGATAGTCGCCCTTGCTCAGCCACTTCTCGGCGGCCGCCTTGACGCTGGCGATGGTCGCCGTATCGATGCGCTCCAGATCTTTTTTGTACGCGCCCGGATCGCCGCGATAAACCTGACCTTCGGCCAGGATCACCGCCTTGCCACCAAAGCCGCCAACCTTCTCCAGGCCGCGCACGAAGGAGGCACGGTTGCCCACCTTGGCGCGATCGAGTTCGTCCTGGGTCGGGCCTTCGGCGAGGAACTTCTTCAGTTCGTCAGCGATGGCTGCCTCGACTTTGGCCGGATCCACGCCTTCCTTTACATCGGCCTGGATCTGGAACTGACTGGCCAGCGCGAACGGTGACACGCTGGCGGAGACGTCATCGACCAGTTTGTCCTGATAGACCAGACGCTGATACAGACGCGAGGTCTTGCCGCCGCCGAGCGCGGTGGAGGCGAGGTCGAGCGAGATCATATCGTCGGTGCCCAGCTGCGGCACGACCCAGGTGCGATAGATGCGCGGCTGCGAAACGTGGTCGTGCTGGACGCCGCGAGAGGATTTCTCCAACGGCGTGATCCACGCCTGCTGGCGCGGCACCGGCGGGCCCGCCGGAATATCGCCAAAGTACTTGGCTACCTTTTCCTTGGCCTGGGCCACGGTGATGTCACCGGCCAGCACGATGGTGGTGTTGGCGGCGCCGTAATAGTCGTGGAACCACTGCTTCACGTCGCCCAGCGAGGCCGCATCGAGATCAGCCATCGAACCGATGGTGTCGTGCTGATAGGGGTGATTGCCGGGATAGGTGTTGGAGAGGATGTTCTGGTCTACGCGGCCGTACGGGCGGTTCTCGCCCTGGCGCTTTTCGTTCTGCACCACGCCACGCTGCGTATCCAGTTCCTTCTGACCAATGGCGCCGAGCAGGTGGCCCATGCGGTCGGATTCCATCCACAGCGCCATGTCCAGCGCAGTGGTCGGCACTGTCTCGAAGTAGTTGGTGCGGTCGAACCAGGTAGTGCCGTTCATGTCGGTGGCACCGGCCAGTTCAAACGGCGCGAAATAAGTGCCCTTGTGGTTCTCCGAACCGGAGAACATCAGATGCTCGAACAGATGTGCGAAACCGGTCTTGCCTTTGG
Organism: Dyella sp. OK004; assembly: GCF_900114495.1. Lineage (GTDB taxonomy): Bacteria > Pseudomonadota > Gammaproteobacteria > Xanthomonadales > Rhodanobacteraceae > Dyella_D. The sequence goes on from NZ_FOZI01000001.1 coordinate 999,298, forward strand.
GTTCGTCGCCGGAACCGACGTGGTACCAGATGCTGACCGCCACCACTGGCGCCTTGTGATCCTCGTGCACCACCACGGTCAGACCGTTGGGCAAGGTGAAGCGGGTGAAAGCGATCTCGGGAGTGGTCTGGGTGGCGGACGCGGGCACGGCGACAGCCGGCACCGAGACCACACCACCGAACGTCAGTAGCCCGGCAATAAGCATGGCAAGGGGCTTGCGCATGGGAACCTCCTGTTTCACGGAACCCCCGAGGCTAGTGGTCGCGTTGGGGAACCGCAAATGACGATCGACAGGGATGAAGGCGGCGTCCGGACACTGTCCGCTCGGCGCCGGCCGCTGTCCGCGGACAGCCAAGTGCGGCGACGCCTTTACGCCAATCGTCGCCAAATCAATGCCTTGTGATCACCGAATGGGTTGGCACGGCGCTTGCCATAGAGGGGGTGTAGGACCCACTCATTCATCGGAGACATGATCATGAAATTCGAAGCCTTGATGTTGCGCGGCCTGTTCGTTGCCTGCCTGCTGGTATGCGGACTGATCCTGGGCGCGATGGTCACCGCCTCGCCCGACGCAATTCGCCTGGCCGCCAATGGCAGCGCCGGCCAAGTGGTGATGGCGGCCCATGCACAATGCATGCTGCCGCCGGACGGTGTGGTCTGCCCGCGTATCGGCGGCTGATCGCCGATACGCCGTTTTCGCATCGGCCCACGATGCCCTGATAATGGCCCGATGCTGCATGTCATTCTTTTCCGCCCCGAGATACCGCCGAACACCGGCAACGTGATCCGCCTGTGCGCCAATACCGGCGCCTCGCTGCACCTGATCCGGCCACTGGGCTTCGAGCTCGACGATGCGCGCCTGCGACGCGCCGGCCTGGACTATCACGAATACGCGCAGTTGGCCGTGCACGACGATCTGACCAGCTGCCTGGAAAGCATCGGCAAACCGCGTGTATTCGCCTTCTCCACACGGGGACGCGTAGCGCATGTCGACGCGCGTTTCGCCGAAGGCGATGCCCTGTTGTTTGGTTGCGAAACCGCAGGCCTGCCGGGCCAGGTACTCGATGCGATTCCCGAAGCGCAGCGCCTGCGCCTGCCGATGCGGCCGGACAGCCGTAGCCTCAATCTCTCCAATACCGTCGCCGTGGCCGTCTACGAAGCGTGGCGCCAGCTGGGTTTCACCGGCACGGCCTGAAAGCCTGCCGGTCTTTTGAGATTCTTCTCATAGCCCTCTGAGCCCTTTCCGGCTCAAATACTTAGCGCGCCGGGGATGGTCTTTGGCCGGCGCTGGCCCTCGGGAACCGGGGCGCCGCACAGCTCATTCATCGAGAACCGTCACTTGTCCGGCCATGCCGGGCACCGGCCGCGTGCGCGCGGAGAACGCCATGTCTTTGATCGAACGCCTGCATCGCTCCGCCACTCCGACGCAATCCACCCTTTTCCACCTCGGCATGCTGTTGTTGGTGTCGTTGGCGATCGCGAATGCCTCGACACTGCGGGAAGCGGCTGCAATGACCGGCGAGCCGACCAGCATGAGCGAACAGACTGGCACCGACATCCTGGTGGTCCGCCCGGCCGCGCTCGCCGGGATCGTGCCGGGCGACGATGGGCACGAGGACGCGAGCGAGCCGCTGGCGATCGACGGCCTGGGCGGACTCGATCCCATCGTGACCCTGATGCCGGTCGACCTCGCGCACATCACCTCGCAATTCGGCCATCGCACCGATCCTTTCAAACAAAAGCGTGCGTTCCATGCAGGCATCGATTTCGGCGCGCCGAGGGGCACACCGGTGCGCGCCGTCGCCGACGGCGTGGTGGTCACTTCAACCACCCAGCGCAGTTACGGCAAGGTGGTGGTGATCAAGCATGAGCATGGCTACCGAACGCTCTATGCACACAACTCGACGTTGCTGGTGAAGGCCGGCCAGGTCATCCATGCCGGCGACACGATCGCCAGGGTCGGCTCGACCGGTCGCTCCACCGGCTCGCACCTGCATTTCGAAGTGCATCGCAGCGGCGAGCGGGTCGACCCCAGCCCTTATCTGGTCGGCCTGTAGGTCACGCAAACCAGCATCGACGAGTGACCCGCACCGCCCTGCCGCTACAATGCGGGCATGACTGATCCCGCTTCCCGCTCTTTCCTGCCGCGTCCCTTGCGGGTTATCGCAGGCCACGCGCTGGAGACCGCGCTGAACCATGTCCTTTCGCTCGATCCCGACACAGTGCAGCGCCTGGCCGCGCTGAATGGGCGCAGTGTGCAGCTGCACTTGCAGGGGCCAAACCTGACGCTGGCAATCAGCGTGGAAGACAACCGACTCAAAGTCGGCCCTGCGCAAGACGACAGCCATCTGCGCGTCAGCGCGACGCCGGGCAGTCTGCTGGCGATGCTGCTGAAGCGCGATGACGACGGCGTCGCGCCCGGCAAGGTCGATATCGCCGGCGACGCGGAGCTCGCCCGACGCCTGGAAAAACTTGCGAGCAAGTTCGCACCGGATTTCGAGGAAGCGTTCGCGCGCAGCTTCGGCGACGTGCTCGGCGTGCCGCTGGCCAAAGCGGTGCGCAAGGGGTTGGCTCATGCACGCGAAAGCGCCGGTCATCTGACCGAGGACACCGCCGACTGGCTGCGCGAAGAAGCGCGCGTCGCCATGGCACCGGGTGAAGTGGAAGGCTTCCTCGACGGCGTCGACACCCTGCGCGAACGCAGCGAGCGCCTGGAATCCCGCCTGGCCCGACTCGAGCAGAAACTGAAAGGAAACGCCGCGTGACGCCGCTGAAAGTCGTGCCGCGCGTGCTGCGCGTCGCCTCGGTGCTGTTGGCCTATCGGCTCGACGAGCTGGTGGATGCCGCGCATCTGTTCCGCCCGCTTAAATTGCTGCGTCCGTTCCTGGCGCGTCCGCGAGAGGACGTGAGCAAACTGCCGCGCGGCGCACGCTTGCGCCTGGCGCTGACCGAACTGGGTCCGATCTTCGTCAAGGCCGGGCAAGTGCTGTCGACTCGGCGCGATCTGGTGCCGGCGGACATCGCCGACGAACTCGCGCTGCTGCAGGACCAGGTGCCGCCGTTTCCCGGCAGCGAAGCGCGCGCGATCGTGGAGCGCGCGCTGAAGGCGCCGGTCACGCAACTGTTCGCGCGTTTCGACGAGACACCGCTAGCCTCCGCCTCCATTGCCCAGGTGCACGCTGCAGTGTTGCCCGATGGCCGCGAGATGGTGGTGAAAGTGCTGCGGCCCGGTATCGATGCTCGCATTGCGCGCGATATCCGCTTGCTGCATTCGCTGGGCGAACTGGCCCAGCGCTGGCATCCCAATGCCGACAAGATCCGCCCGCTCGACGTGGTGGCCGAAGTCGAGAAGATGCTGGAGAACGAGCTGGATCTGCAGCGCGAAGGCGCCAGCGCCAGCCTGCTCCGGCGCAACTTCGCAAGCGGCGTCGACCTGTATGTGCCGGAGGTGCATTGGGAACTGACCAACGAGCGCGTACTGACGCTGGAGCGGGTGAGCGGGGTGAGCTGCGACGATATCCCTGCCATCGATGCTGCCGGCATCGACCGCAAGGCGCTCGCGATCAAGGGCGTGCGCGTGTTCTATGAACAGGTGTTCCGCGACAATTTTTTCCATGCGGACGCGCACCCCGGCAATATCTGGGTCGACATCACCCGGCCCAGCGATCCGCGCTTCATCGCTCTCGATTTCGGCATCATGGGTTCGCTGCCGGAGGCCGACCAGTACTGGCTGGCGCAGAATTTCATCGCTTTGTTCGAGCGCGATTACGCGCGCATCGCTCAGCTGCATATCGATGCCGGATGGATGCCGGGCACGGTGCGGGTGGATGAGCTGGAAGCTGCCGTGCGCACGGTATGCGAGCCGTACTTCACCCGACCGCTGTCGCAGATCTCCTTGGCCGAGCTCGTGGTCAAGCTGTTCCAGACCGCGCGCCGCTTCGAGCTGGTGTTGCAACCGCAGCTGATCCTGCTGCAGAAAACCCTGCTGAACATCGAAGGCGTGGGCCGCATGCTCGACCCGCAGATCGATATCTGGGCGGTGGCGCATCCGGTACTCAAGCGCATCCTGCTCGAACGCTACAGTCCGCGCCGCACGCTGCGCGAGGTGCGCAAGCGCCTGCCGGAGTGGTTCCATGCCGCGCCGCAGTTCCCTGAGCTGATCCGCGATGCCTTGCGCCAGGTGGCGCGCGGTGAGCAACGGCAGCTTGGCGACCCGCTGGCGCTGGCGCAGATGCGCGAGGATGCGCGCCGGCAACAGCGCGTGATCGGCACCGGCCTACTTGGTAGTGCCCTGATCGTGAGTGCAACGCTGCTGTGGTCAATGGCGCCACAACATGGCGCATGGCCACCTTTGTGTCTGGGTGCGGCCGGCGTGCTGGCCTTCGTTGCCGGCTGGCCTCGGCAACGTGATTGAGCCTATAGAGGCGCACCCTGTGCGCGACCACGACGACACCAGCTCCAGTCGCGCACAAGGTGCGCTCCTACCGATCCTTTATCAGGATGACGCGCTGATCGCGGTGAACAAGCCTGCGGGTCTCGCTGTGCATCGCTCCAAGATGGTCGGTAACGCAGAGGAATTCCTCATCGACATGCTGCGTGAGCAGGTCGGTGGCATCACCTATCTGGCACACCGGCTCGATCGCGCGACCAGTGGCGTGCTGCTGATAGCGCGATCCCGCGAGATCGCCGCCGCGCTGGGTGAGCAGTTCATGGGCCGCGACGTGCATAAGCAGTACCTCGCGGTCGTGCGCGGCTGGCCGGAGCCGGAGGAAGCACTGATCGACTACGCCCTACCCGGCTCCCGCGAAACCGGTCCGCGTCGCGATGCCCGCACCCGTTTCCGTCGGCTGGATACGGTGGAAGTTCCCATCGCACTGGGCCGCTATCCGCAGCAACGCTATGCGCTGGTGCTGGCCGAACCGGAAACGGGGCGATTCCGTCAGATCCGCAAGCACATGGCACACATCCATCACCCGGTGATCGGCGATTGCCAGCACGGCCGCGGTGATCACAATCGCCTGTACAAGCAGTATTTCAGCTGCCATCGCATGCTGCTGCATGCTTGGCGCCTGCGCTTCCGTCATCCACTAAGCGGTGCGCCGATGCTGATCGAAGCGCCTTTAGACCCGGCGTTCACCGGGGTGCTGGAGCGCTTCGGCTGGTCCCTGCCTTCCGCTGAGTGATCCCGGGCAAGCGCGGCGGGCCATGCCCCCGCTAAACTGCGCGCCATGCTCACCATCAGCCGATCCATTGTCCTGCCCGAAACCGAGCTGACCGAGCGCTTCCTGCGTGCCGACGGTCCGGGCGGCCAGCACGTCAATCGCACCGAGAGCGCGGTGGAACTGCGCTTTGATGTAGCGCGCTCGCCGTCGCTGCCGGACGCTGTGCGCGAACGCTTGTTGGCGAGGCGCGACCGCCGTCTGACCGACGATGGCGTGCTGGTGATCCAGGCTCGCCGCTTTCGCGACCAGAGCCGCAATCGCGAGGATGCACGCGACCGACTGGTTGAGGTCATCCGCGCCGCACTGGTGGTCCCCAAGGCACGCGTCGCCACTAAGCCCTCGCGCGCCTCAAAAGAACGCCGCCTCGCCGGCAAGCAGCAACGCGGCAAGATCAAGCAGACGCGTTCGCGTTCATGGAGCCCCGAATGAGCCAAGCCATCCTGCCGCCTTCCCCACCGTCGGCACCCCGGCTCAACAGCCGATTCTGGCCGTGGCTGGCGCGCAGTCTGCTGCGCTTGTCCGGTTGGCGTTTGGTCGGCGAGCTGCCGGATGTGCCCAAACTGATTCTGATCGGCGCGCCGCACTCTTCGTACTGGGACGGTGTGTGGGGTCTGCTGATGAAGATCGGCCTGGGCGTGGACATCAACATCATGATCAAGCGCGAGGTGCTGGATGGACCGCTGGGTATCATCCTGCGCCCGATCGGCATGATCCCGATCAACCGCAAGGCTGCGCTCAATGTGGTTGATCAGATGGTGGTGCGCTTCACCGAGCGCGAGCGGATGTGGCTGGGCATTACGCCGGAGGGCACGCGCAAAAAGGTGACGCACTGGAAGTCAGGCTTCCTGCGCATCGCGCAAGACGCGAACGTGCCGATCCAGACGTTGTTTATCGACTATCCCACCAAGACCTTCACGCTAGGTCCCGTGGTGCGCACCACCGAGGATCATGAAGCCGACATGGTGCGGATTCGCGCATTGTTCACGCCGTATCGCGGCAAGCATCGCAATGCTTAGTGAGTGCGATCATCCCTGATCGCGAGAATCCAAAAGCAGCCATCCATGGCTGCACTCTTGATGGGGATCGGGATCACATGACTGCGCTTGGCATCCAGCATTTTGACGCCTTCCTGCTCGCCTGCATCGCGCTCAACCTGACGCCCGGGCTGGATACCTTCTACATCCTCACGCGCAGCGGCCGCGAAGGCCGTTCCGTCGGCGTGGCCGCTGCACTGGGCATCAATGCCGGCTGCATCGTGCACACGCTGGCAGCAGTGCTGGGCATTTCAGCGATCCTGATGACATCGGCTATCGCCTTCAGTGTGCTGAAGTATCTCGGCGCGGCGTATCTGGTGTGGATCGGCCTGCGCATGCTGCTGTCGCGCGCCACCGCGCGGCAATCGACTGTGACGCGCGGCCGGGGACTGGGCGCCGCTTTCCGCCAGGGCATGTTGACCAATGTGCTCAATCCCAAGGTGGCGCTGTTCTTTCTCGCTTTCCTGCCGCAGTTCGTATCGATGCAGGCGCCTCATCCCCAACTCGGCTTGCTGGTGTTGGGTCTGAGCTTCATCGGCACCGGTATGGTCTGGTCGATGATGCTGGCGTTGCTCGGCGGGCATATCCATCGCCTGCTCACGACACGCCCGCGCTTTGGGCAGTGGCTGGACCGCGTGTGCGGCACGGTGTTGCTGGGCTTTGGTGTCAGGTTGGCGCTGCAGCGACAGCAGTGATGGATCCTGTAGGAGCGCACCCTGTGCGCGACCTCACGTAGCGATAGCCCCGGGTCGCGCACAGGGTGCGCTCCTACGAATGCGTGTGTCTCAACGCTCGGAATGCCCCGACTCGTCGTAGTCGCGATGGGTCAACAGGCCGGGCCGGATCAGGTCCACGAAGGCGCGCGCTTCCGCGCTGAGGAATTTGCCTTTGCGCATCACCACGCCGTAACTGCGCTGCGGGAAGTACTGGCGTAGATTGCGGACGGCCAGACGACTGCGATCGGCTTCGGTGATGCAGATGCCGGTGACGATGGAGATGCCCAGGCCCATCGCGACATACTCCTTGATCACATCCCAGCCGCCCACTTCGATAGCTACGTGATAAGGCACCTGGCGCTGCTGGAACACCAGATCCACCAGGCGATAGGTGGACAGGCGCTGCGGCGGCAAGATCAGGCCATAGGGCGACAGATCCTCAAGCGTGATGCTGGTTTTGCTGGCCAATGGGTGATCCAGCGGCGTGATCAGCATCGGGTCGTAGTGGTAGACCGGCGCCCAGGCGATGTCGTTGGGCACGTCGAGCATGGACCCCACGGCGAAATCCGCCTGATCGGCGCGCAGCAGGGCCATCCCATCCTTGCCGGTGACGTTGGCCAACTGCAGTTGCACCGCTGGAAAACGCTCGCGATAGCGACGCACCAACTCTGGCAGCAGGTACTGGATGGTGGAGCTTCCGGCCGCGATGGTCAGGCGGCCAGCCTGCATGCCTTTGACCTTGGCCTGGAAGTCGCGATCCAGTGTTTCCCAGCCCTCTACCAGTGGCCGCGCCAGCTCGTAGAGCGCCTCGCCGGCATCGGTGAGATTGATGCGGCGCCGGCTGCGCTCCAGCAACTGGACGCCAAGCTCGCGCTCCAGCGCTTGTAACTGCAGGCTCACGCTGGGCTGGGACAGGTAGAGCGCCTCCGCGGCGCGGGTCAAAGTACCCAGCTTGACGGTGTAAACGAACGCGCGCAGCTGCTTCTGGCGGTTGCCCTTGTAGTAGAAGCGCCCGGTTTCGGCGGCGGACTTTTCTTCACCCACGCGTCGCTTCGAGGTCGTTTTTCGCGGCTTCTTCGACTTATTCAGCTTGTCAGATGCGCTTTTCAATGCTTTGTACTCAATGAGTTACAAGTAACATTGACATAGATAATATCAAAAATTGAAACATTTGCTTTGTCAAAGTAAACCTCCGTGACCTAGTGTCATCCCATCGTCATCACGGAGATCGCCATGGCTGTTCCCAAGGAACTTGTCATCACCCAGCCGGCCCGCATCGAGGGCCAGACCGGCCCCGGGCACGACCGCATCCTCACCCCCGAGGCCCTGGTTTTCCTGGCCGGTCTGCACCGCCGCTTCGACGTCCGCCGGCGCGCCTTGCTGGCGGCCCGTAGCGAGCGGCAGGCCCGCTATGACGCCGGCGTGTTGCCCGACTTCCGTGCCGATACGGCCGAGATCCGCGAAGGCCGCTGGACCGTAGCCAAGATCCCGGCCGCCCTGCAGGACCGCCGTGTGGAGATCACCGGCCCGGTCGAGCGCAAGATGATCATCAACGCGCTGAACTCCGGCGCGAAGGTGTTCATGGCCGACTTCGAGGATTCGAGCGCGCCCACCTTCGCCAATCAGCTGGACGGCCAGATCAATCTGCGCGACGCGGTGAACGGCAGCATTGAGTTCACTTCCCCGGAGGGCAAGGTGTACCGCGTTAACGGCAATCCTGCCGTGCTGGTGGTGCGCCCGCGCGGCTGGCATCTGCCGGAGCGGCATATCACCGTCGACGGTGAGCCGATGGCAGGAGCGTTGGTCGATTTCGGTCTATACGCCTTCCACAACGCGCGCACGCTGCAGGCACTCGATCGCGGCCCTTACTTCTACTTGCCCAAGCTGGAGGCGATGGAAGAAGCCGCGCTATGGGATGACGTGATGTCCGCCGCGGAAGATGAGGTTGGCCTTCCGTCCGGCTGCATGAAGGCCACGGTGCTGATCGAGACGTTGCCGGCCGTGTTCCAGATGCACGAGATCCTGCATGCGCTGCGCAACCGTGCCGTCGGCCTCAACTGCGGCCGCTGGGATTACATCTTCTCGTACCTGAAAACCCTGCGCGGCCATCGCGATCGCCTGCTGCCGGAGCGCGGCCAGGTGTTGATGACGGTGCCTTTCCTCAAGGCCTATTCGGAACTGCTGATCCAGACCTGCCATCGCCGCGGCGCCTTCGCCATGGGCGGCATGGCCGCGCAGATTCCGATCAAGGGTGACGAGGCCGCCAACGAAGCCGCCATGGCCAAGGTACGCGCGGACAAGCTGCGCGAAGTGCAGGCCGGCCATGACGGTACCTGGGTCGCACATCCCGCACTGGTGCCGGTGGCGCAGGAGATTTTCGACAAGTACATGCCGTCGCCGAACCAGCTCGGCGTGGAACGGGCCGATGTGAAGGTAACCCGCGATCAGCTGATCGCACCCTGCGCCGGTTCGATCAGCCGTGCGGGATTTGACAACAACGTTGAGGTGGCGCTGCGCTACACGGCGTCCTGGCTGGATGGCCAAGGTTGCGTGCCGATCCATCACCTGATGGAAGACGCCGCCACCGCCGAAATTGCTCGCGCACAGCTGTGGCAGTGGTTGCACCACGGCAGTATCGAATTCACCGATCACGCGCCGATCAATTTTGCGCTGTTCGATCACGCGCTGGCCGCCCATACACATCGTTTGCGCGAAAGCGGCCTTCCTGGCTCCGCACGTGCCGATGAAGCCGCCGCGTTGCTCACCTCCCTGACTCACGCCGACCAACTCGGCGACTTCCTCACCCTGCCTGCCTATGACCGTCTGGCCTAATCGCACACGTCAGTCGCGCCGCAGACCTACGAATGCCACGGAGTCACGTCATGAAGAACCAACTCCCCACCGCCGAACAACTCACGCTCGACTGGAAGAACAATCCGCGTTGGGCCGGTATCCAGCGCAACTACAACGCCGAGGATGTGGTGCGCTTGCGCGGCACGGTAGCGGTGGAACACACGCTTGCGCGCCGCGGCGCGGCGCGTCTTTGGAAATCACTGCACAAGGAAGACTTCGTCAACGCCCTGGGCGCCCTTACCGGCAATCAGGCCATGCAGCAGGTAAAGGCAGGGCTGCAGGCGATCTATCTCTCCGGCTGGCAGGTGGCGGCCGATGCCAATCTCGCCGGCGAGATGTATCCCGACCAATCGCTGTATCCGGCCAATTCGGTACCGCAGGTGGTCAAGCGCATCAACAACACGCTGCTGCGGGCCGACCAGCTGCATCACGCCGAGGGCAACGACGACACCGACTGGATGGTGCCGATTGTGGCTGACGCGGAAGCGGGTTTCGGTGGTGTGCTGAACGCTTTCGAGCTGATGAAGGCGATGATCGAAGCGGGCGCCGCTGGCGTGCATTTTGAGGATCAGCTGGCGTCGGTCAAAAAGTGTGGCCACATGGGTGGCAAGGTATTGGTGCCGACGCGCGAAGCCGTCGACAAGTTGAATGCCGCGCGCCTCGCCGCTGACGTGCTGGGTGTGCCGACGCTATTGGTCGCGCGTACCGATGCCGACGCCGCCGACCTGCTCACCTCGGACGTCGACGACAACGACAAACCATTCATCACTGGCGAACGCACCGTGGAGGGCTTCTTCCGCGTGCGTCCGGGACTGGAGCAGGCGATCAGCCGCGGCCTGGCGTACGCACCGTATGCCGATCTGATCTGGTGCGAGACCAGCAAGCCGAATCTGGAAGAGGCGCGCAGGTTCGCCGAGGCGATCCACGCAAGATTCCCGGGCAAGTTGCTGGCCTACAACTGCTCGCCCAGCTTCAACTGGAAGAAGAATCTGGATGACGCGACGATCGCAAGATTCCAGAAGGAACTCGGCGCGATGGGCTACAAGTTCCAGTTCATCACCCTGGCCGGCTTCCATAGCCTTAATTACGGCATGTTCGATCTGGCTCATGGTTATGCCCGGCGCCAGATGAGTGCCTTCGTCGAACTGCAGGAACGCGAGTTCGCTGCGGCCGAACGTGGTTTCACGGCAGTGAAGCATCAGCGTGAAGTGGGCACCGGCTATTTCGATCAGGTGACGCAGGCGATTCAGCAGGGTCTGTCGTCGACTACCGCGCTGAAGGGCTCCACTGAGGAAGCGCAGTTCCACAAACAGGCCACCGCAGCCTGAGTGTTGACGCCTGGCCGGCATGGACGCTGGCGCGAGCGCCGACAGGGGCTCCCTGTCGGCGCTCGCTGCGTAGGGAGCAATAACTGCGCGGACTATTCAGTGCGTGCTGGTGCTTTTGCGGTTTCCGCGGGCACCAGCGCAATCACCAGCCAGCCAGGCCGGGGTTCCAGCGTACGCTTGGCGGAAGCCACCCGTAGGGCGCCCTTCTCTTCCACGCCGAACAGCAACACCACGTCCGAGCCGTACTGTTCAATGAAATGCGGCCAATCGAAGGTGGTGGTGAGCCGGGTGGATTTGATGCGCCAGCCTTGCTCAAGCAACTCGGCAAAGCGCGCGTGCGTCATGTCCTCGGCGAACAACGGCGGCGCCAGCAGCGTGCCAGCCAGCATGGTGCGATCGTTGTTACCTTCCTGCTGTGGAAGATTGCGTAGGCGGTAGATCCTTTCGCGGCCAAATTCCTGGCGATAATGCACGCACACCAACGAATTGCGTTCGCGATGCGTCGACATCGCCAATAGGCGGCCAATGCCCGTGAGATCGAGATTGCGCTCGGCGTAACTGGATGCTGGATTGCCGTAGAACGTGGTCAGACCTTCCATGCGCGCGCGGCGCACGCCATCCCACTCGTCATCAGCCACTACGACACGGAAGCCAGCGTCCTTGAGCACTTTGGCAATGGCTCGTGCTACGCCATCGGAACCGAATACCAGCACGCCATTGGGCTCGGGCTCGGCCACCTTCAACCACAACGCCAAAGGTCTCGAAGTGGCACTTTGCAGTACCACCGTACCGATGATCAGAATGAATACCAGCGGGACAAACGCGGCGCCGTCGTGCATGCCCAGTGCTTCCAGCTTGAGCGCAAACAGAGCGGATACTGAGGCGGCCACAATGCCTCGCGGCGCGATCCAGGCGATCAAGGCGCGTTCGCGCCAGCTCAAGGCACTGCCGATGCTGGAGATCGCTACAGTCACTGGACGCACGACAACCTGTGCCGCGATAAATACCGCGATGCCGGCCCACAGCATGCCATCCGGTAATGGCCATTCCAGTCGCGCAGCCAGCAGGATAAACAAGGTGGAGACCAGCAGTGTGGTCAGGCTTTCCTTGAAGTCCAGGATGTCATCGATATGCACGCCGCGCATGTTGCCCAGTGCGATACCCATGATGGTCACGGTGAGCAGGCCCGATTCGTGCGTGATGGTGTTGGATACGGTGAAAGCCAGCAGCACTGTGACAAGCGTGCCGTAGTTCTGCAGGTAATCTGGAATCAGCTGGCGGCGCAGCAGGAAGCCGAGTGCCCAGGCGGCCAAGGCGCCAATCAGACAACCACACAGAATGGTCGCCAGAAACACGCCGATGGTGTGGCCCTGATGTCGCGACACGATGGCTTCATAAATAAGTACGGCAAACAACGCGCCAAGCGGATCGATCACGATGCCTTCCCAGCGCAACGTATTGGCGATACGCGCATTGGGGCGCACGGTGCGCAGCATCGGTGCGATCACCGTCGGACCGGTCACACAGGTCAGTGCGCCAAACAGCCAGGCGATTTCCCAGCGCAACCCCGCCAGGTAATGCCCTGCGACAGCCAGCAACACCACTGCCACCACGGCGCCATAGGACACCAAGCCGCGCACGGCACGTCCGATGCCAGGCAACTCATGGAAGCGCAGGGTCAGGCTGCCTTCGAACAGGATCAGCGCCACTGAAAGCGAAACCACTGGAAATAACAGGTCGCCGAGCAGATGGTCAGGTTTCAGCACACCGCTTACCGGCCCGAGCAGAATACCGGCCAGCAGCAGAAACAGGATCGCCGGCAGGCGAACCCGCCAGGCCAGCCATTGCGCCAGAAAGCCGATGCCGAGCATGCCCACGAGCATCAGGCCAATTTGAAGCGTCATTTACTGCCCCCTGGGCGACGTCATGTCGTTTGCGATGTCTGGACGAACCGGGCTTGGGGAAGCCAGCAGCCGCGCAGTATCCCGAGTGTCGCGCAAAGCCATCTATCGGACACATCCGAAAGCGAAATCGAGCGAGGGGGGTTCCGGGAGATGCCAAACCCCGGTATCGGACGGGGGGAGGGAGGGGGGCCGATACCGGGGTGGCGGGACTAAGTCCATAAGAGAACTAGTCGGTGCAGATATTAATATCATCCTCTATCAAGTCAATACCTATCGGTACAGAAATTGCCTATCTGAAGATTAAATTTTGTTTATCAAAGCCCTAGAAGCGCCTGTACTGCAGCGCCTCGGCCAGATGAACTCGATCCAGTGCAGCTGCCCCGCCATCAAGGTCGGCAATGGTGCGCGCCACCCGTAGCGTACGGTGATAGGCCCGCGCCGATAGCCCCAGGCGCTCGAGCGCCCCTTCAAACCAGGCACGTTCCGCCGGACCCAGCGCGCAATCCCGTTCAAGTTCGCGTGTACTGATCTCCGCATTGGAACGGCCTGCGCGCACCAGAGCCTGGTGGCGCGCCTTCACTACGCGAGCGCGCACCGTTGCGGAATCCTCGTCGTGCGCACCGCGCTTGGCGCCCAACTCGGTCAATGGCTGGCGGGGTACGTCCACGCACATGTCGATACGATCCAGCAGCGGACCCGAGATACGCGCGCGATAACGCTGGATCTGATCAGGCGTGCATTGGCAACGGTTACGTGAATCGCCCGCGTAACCGCAGGGGCAAGGATTCATTGCCGCTACCAGCTGGAATTGCGCCGGAAACGTCGATTGGCGCAAGGCTCGCGAAATCACGATCGAGCCGGACTCTAACGGCTCGCGCAACACCTCCAACACATGGCGGCTGAATTCCGGCAACTCATCCAGGAAGAGCACCCCATTATGTGCCAGCGAGATCTCGCCCGGCCGAGGCTGCGATCCACCACCGACCAGCGCCACCGCCGAAGCCGTGTGGTGCGGAGCGCGGAATGCACGTCGGCGCCACCTCGCGGGGTCTACATCCTGCCCCGCCACCGACAAGATCGCGCAGCTCTCCAGCGCCTCTGACTCCGTCAGCGGAGGGAGAACGCCCGGCAGGCGTTCGGCCAACATGGTCTTGCCGGTTCCCGGCGGCCCCATCAGCAACAAGTGGTGTCCGCCGGTAGCAGCGATCTCCAGTGCCCGGCGCGCTTGCCGCTGGCCGCGCACATCGATCAGGTCCGGACCGTACGTGGCGTCAACAGCAATCTCGGCCCCTACCGGAGGCGCGAGGTCCTGCCCACCGCGCAACCAGCCACAAACCTCCGCAAGCGTGTCGGCCACACGCACATCGGCATCGGGAATCAGCGCCGCTTCTGCGGCATTCGCCCGCGGCACAACTACTTTGCGGCCACGTGCACGGGCGCGCAGCAAGGCTGGCAGTACGCCGGAAACACCACGCAAGGCACCTGACAGCGCCAGTTCACCCAGAAATTCGCAGTCGTCCAACTTTTCCCGAGGTACTTGGTTGCCCGCAGCCAGAATGCCCAGGGCAATCGCCAGATCGAAGCGCCCACCGTCTTTAGGCAGCTCGGCCGGCGCCAGATTCACCGTGACTCTGCGGTTGGGGTATTCGAACGCCGTGTTCTGAATCGCTACACGGACCCGATCCCGCGCTTCACGCACGGCCGCTTCGGGCAAACCCACAATATTGGTCCCCGGCAGTCCACCGGAAAGATGCACTTCCACCATCACCTGCGGCGCGGATACGCCTTCCTGAGCCCGGCTGAGGGTAACGGCGAGACTCATCGGCGTAACGAGCCCGCAGACAGGATGAAGTCGCGTCCAGACGGCAAGATGGGCGACTCCCTTCGGCAGGCGGTGAAAAATGACCGCCCCCGATCGTTCTCGGGGTGAGGGTGACGGATCGGGGACGGCTCCCGGGAGGGAGACTGGCTAGTTCCCGCGGGCCGTGGCGTTCGCCTCAAGATCAGCGACACGCCGTTCGAGTTCATCTACCTTGGCGCGGGTACGCGCCAGCAAAAGACTCTGAACTTCAAATTCCTCGCGGGTGACTAGGTCAAGGCGGCGCAATCCTTGCGCCAGGACATCGGAAAAGTTGGCGCGGAGATCCTGATGCGCCTGAGCCAATCCTGGCGGAACCAACGAGGCAAGTCGTAAGGCAATCTGATCGATATCCTGCCTATCCATCATGGATAGCACCTCGAACTCGTCAGGGAGAAGTTTAGATAAATGTGAAATTCAGGCGCCATCGGCTTGCTCCACTGAAATGTGTAGGCATTCTCCTACACAGGGTTGGCCTAGGCGACAAATGACATCCATGGCAGGCAAAATGCCTGTCTGTATCGGGTCGGGAAACGCCCGGGACTCTTTAACGAGGAATACCCATGAAGCTGGTGGTCGCGGTCATCAAACCCTTCAAGCTGGACGATGTGCGCGAAGCGCTGGCCGAAGTTGGCGTGCAGGGCATCACAGTGACCGAGGTAAAAGGCTTCGGTCGTCAAAAGGGGCACACCGAGCTCTATCGGGGCGCCGAGTACGTGGTCGATTTCCTACCCAAGATCAAGGTGGAAGTGGCCGTGGCCGATGATCAACTGGAACGGGTGGTTGAAGCCATCACGCAGTCGGCCCGTACGGGTAAGATTGGCGACGGCAAGATCTTCGTCAGTACGCTTGAGCAGGTCATCCGGATCCGCACCGGCGAGCTCGACAACGACGCGCTCTGATCAGTCCGAAGTAACCGGCACGTGCTCGCGCTGAAAACGCCGGTGATGCACCAGCAGGCCGGCGTAGTAGGTGATGTAGTAGCCAATCATCAAGCCGAACACCAAGACCGTCAGCGGACTATTGCCGAACGGAGGGCCTGCATAAGCGGCTGCGGGGTCCTGCATCTGCGGCACCACCACTAGGAAACGCCAGGCCAAGCGGCCGACCAGCAGTGCGGTCAGTGCCGCGCCGAGCCAGGGATTCGGGATGTAGACGTCCACTCCCTTCGGATCCTGGCCAAAACGGGTCAGGCGCAGGCCAAGTAAGCCCAGCGCCGCGCCGCCGACCAAGCCGCCGAGCAAGCCCTCCAGCAGCTTGAAGTTGTACAGCCCACCCAGTGCCATCAGGCCGGCCACCAGGCTGAAAATCACGATGCGCGCCACCATGCGCTTGCGCCTGATCGGCTGCGGCCCGAAGTTGCCGCGCACGCGCCGCCATACGGCGTAAGCCATCAACGGGACCATGATCAGGGGAAACACGGTGGGCGCCATGACCGGACACTCTGTGGGAAAGTGGCATCAGGCTAGCGGACGAGCCAACGCGTAACGATTGACGCCACACAACCATCGCAGGTGACGCCTGTCACCCGCGCATCGAACGCTTACTTTGCCTTGCCCTGATTGGCCACCGCGGCCATCTTGGCGGCAATCGCGTCAGCATCGCCGAGGTAGTAACTGCGCAGCGGCTTCAGCTCCCTGTCGAATTCATACACCAGCGGCACGCCGTTGGGGATATTGAGTTCGACGATGGCTTCATCGGAAATATTGTCCAGATACTTCACCAGCGCGCGCAGCGAATTGCCGTGCGCGGCGACCACCACGCGCTGCCCGGCCCGGATCGCCGGTGCCAGCACTTCATGCCAGTACGGCAACACACGGGCCACGGTGTCCTTGAGGCATTCGGTATCGGGAATGTCCTTGGGATCCAGCGTGGCATAGCGCGGATCATGCACCGACTCGTTGGCCGCGCGATCGAGCGGCGGCGGCGGAATGTCATAGCTGCGGCGCCAGATCTTGACCTGGTCGTCGCCGTACTTGGCTGCGGTTTCCGCCTTGTTGAGGCCCGTGAGCGCACCGTAGTGACGCTCGTTGAGGCGCCAATCGGTGAGCACCGGAATCCACATCAGATCCATCGCGTCCTGCACGCCCCACAGCGTGCGCACGGCGCGCTTGAGCAACGAGGTATGCGCCACGTCGAAGCTATAGCCGGCGTCCTTGAGCAGGCGGCCCGCTTCCTGCGCCTCGGCCATGCCCTGTTCGGTGAGGTCGACGTCAGCCCAGCCGCTGAAGCGGTTGTCGAGGTTCCACTGGGATTGGCCGTGACGGATCAGTACGAGTTTGTGCATGGCGGCGAATGGTAGGCGGGAAACCCGAAATGGTGAGGCCCGGCCCGGCAGCCGTCAAATGCGCCCCTGTCGAAGGTCATGCTAAACCCAGCGAGACACTGGAGCATCCTATGGACTGATACATCCACCTTATGGAGTCCACCATGCGCCGTACCCTGCTCGCCCTTGCCCTCGTCCTGCCACTGGCCGCGCTGGCCCGGGACAACGATATCGACAAGATCAACGGCACCGTGCGCGTCGAAAACGGCCAGCAGGTCGGCGACGTCAGCACCGTGAATGGCTCGGTGCGCATTGGCGACAACGCCACCGTGCAAAAGGCCAGCACCGTGAATGGCTCGGTGGAGCTGGGCGAGAAGTCCCAGGCCACAGAGATCTCGACCGTCAACGGCTCGGCCACCCTGGGTGCCGGCAGCCGCATCACTGGCGAGGTGGGCACCACCAACGGCACCATCAAGCTCGGCAAGGGCGCGGAGGTGGCCGGCAAGGTCGCCAACGTCAACGGCACCATCAGCCTTGATGCTGCGCATGTGGCCAAGGGCATTGAGACGGTCAGCGGCAGCATTTACGTCGGTGCCAATTCGCGGGTCGAGGGCGGCATCCTGGTCGAGAAGCCCGGCGGCTGGTTCAACAACAACAGCCGTCCGCCGCATGTTGTGATCGGGCCGCATGCCGTTGTGCAGGGCACGCTGGAGTTCCGCCGCGAAGTGGTGCTGCAGGTGAGCGACAGCGCACAGATCGGCCCAGTGAAGGGCGCCACGCCAGCGAAGTTCAGCGGTGACGCGCCCTCGGTGGATTGACGACGTGTTGGCGGCGCGGCGCTCTGCCGTTGCCGCCAACGCTCCGCTTCAGACCCAGTCGCGCGGCTTCAGGTAATCACTAAGTCGCGCTTCCGCTGATCCAGCCTCCGGCGTATATGCGTATTCGAAGCGCACGCGCGGCGGCAGGCTCATCAAGATCGACTCGGTGCGCCCGCCGGACTGCAGGCCAAACAAGGTGCCGCGGTCGTAGACCAGGTTGAATTCCACATAGCGGCCGCGACGGTACAGCTGAAACTCACGCTCGCGCTCGCCATAAGGTGTGTCCTTGCGGCGTTCGGCGATCGGCAGGTACGCATCAAGAAAGCCCTGCCCCACGTCACGGGTGAAAGCAAAGCAACGCTCGAACCCACCCTCGTTGAGATCGTCGTAGAACAAGCCACCGACGCCGCGCGTCTCGTTGCGATGCTTGAGATAGAAGTACTCATCGCACCACTGCTTGTAGCGCGCATAAACATCCGCACCGTACGTCGCGCAGACATCGCGCGCGACGGTGTGCCAGTGCGCCACATCCTCGTCGAACGGATAGAAGGGCGTGAGATCAAAGCCACCACCAAACCACCACACCGGCTCTACGCCTTCCTTGCTCGCCTCGAAGTAACGCACATTCGCATGCGTGGTCGGCATATACGGATTGCGCGGATGCAGCACCAGGGAAACCCCGGTCGCAACGAAACTCCCACCAGCCAGCTCCGGCCGATGCACGGTGGCGCTGGGCGGCAGCTTGTTGCCATAGACGCGCGAGAAGTTCACTCCCGCCTGCTCGAACACCGCGCCCTCGCGCAACACGCGCGTTCGCCCGCCACCACCGGCAGCACGCGTCCAGGCGTCTTCCTCGAATCGCGCACTGCCATCCAGCTTTTCGACGGCGGCACAGATGCGATCCTGCAACTCGCGCAGAAACAGTTCGACTTGATCGGCTTGCTGACTCATCGCAACGCTCTTGGTCGGTTCAACGGCGCGAGCTTAGCAAGCCCGCCGCCGTGCGCCGATGTGGCGGGGCGTCGCGCGATGCTGATGGCGGTCAACTCAACCTTGCGGCGATCCGCCGATGGCCGATCAGACGCGCCCAGCGCAGCGCCAGATCGATCCACATCACATAGCCCGATTCCAGCAACAGGCGCAGCACATAGCGTCGATCCAGACGCAGCTCCGGTTCGGCAGCTACCGGCACGCATTCAGCGAAACCCAGATGCCGCGCAAGCCATTGGCAGCGCGCCAGGTGGTAGCGATTGGTGACCAGGGCCACCGGCGGCAGGCCGCCCGACAGCGGCCCGCTCTCTTGCAGCAGACTGCGTGCGTGGCGCAGGTTTTCCAACGAGTCGACCGACGCCTGTTCAAGCTTAAGGTCGACTCCCGCCGGGAGACCCCGCTGCCGCAACCAGGCCGCTCCGGCAGCGGCTTCAGTGATCCGTCCGCCGCTGCACCCACCCAACAACAACACAGGGTCAGCCAGTTCCTGGCGGATCAGCGCCAGAGCGCGCTCCAGGCGTTGCTGGTAATCGCGTTCGGGCCAGTCCTGCACCAGCCGACGACCGAACACCAGCAAGGTCATGCGCCCGGGCGGCACCACCGGACTGCGCCTGGCGATCCGCCAGACATGGATGGCATAAGCCACCCACACCAGACCACCCGTCAACACCACGGCCAGCACCGCCACGACCGCCGCATGCAATACATCGCGATCGCTCAGATAGCGCCAGGGACCGCGTTTCAAAGGGACGATAAGGCGGGACACGGTGATGGGCGGCAGGAAGGTGCCGCAGTGTGGGCAAGCGCCAGGAAAGCTGCAATCGGCAGTCTTTCTTCGTCCAAAAATGAACGCAAGCTGCCGCAAGACCTCGCCAGACTAGGCAGGGTTAGGGTCGCTCGCTAGGCTCCCGCGATGTCCGTACCCATCCATCCGCTCGCCGTCAGCGCGTATACCGTCACCTCCGCGCTGGGCCACGGTCTCCACGACCATCTGCACGCCCTCGATACCGCCCGGAGCGACCTGCGCGCCAATGATTTCAGCAGCGCGCCACTGGCATGCTGGATCGGCCGTGTCGCTGGCGTGGAGAACATCACACTGCCCAGCGCTTTTGCCGCCTGGGAGTGCCGCAATAACCGCCTGGCGTGGCTAGGGTTGAACCAGGACGGCTTCGCCGACCGCGTCCGCGCGGCACGCGAACGCTACGGCGCGGAGCGCGTCGCACTGGTCCTGGGCACGTCCACCGCCAGCATCGGCGCCACGGAAGAGGCCTACCGCCGCCTCGACGCCGACGGTCGCATGCCGGCGGATCTGCGCCGCCCGGCCATCCATGTGCCGCATTCGCTGGTGGCCTTTGTCGCGGAGGCACTCGGGCTGGAAGGCCCGGCACTGACCATGTCAACCGCCTGCTCGTCGAGCGCCAAGGTATTTGCCAGCGCGGAGCGGATGATCCGTCTCGGCCTGGTCGATGCGGCCGTGGTCGGTGGCGTCGACACCTTGTGCGACAGCGTGCTGTTTGGCTTCAACGCACTGGAACTCGTTTCACCCGAACCGTGCCAGCCGTTTGATCGCGCACGGCGCGGCATATCCATCGGCGAAGCGGCGGGCTTCGCCCTGCTCGAGCGCACCGACGCCCATCCCGATGCGCCACGCCTGCTGGGCTACGGCGAATCCAGCGATGCTCACCACATGTCCACACCGCATCCGGAAGGTCTTGGCGCCGAGTTCGCGCTGCGCGATGCGCTGGCGCGCGCCGGCCTGGAAGCGGCACAGGTCGATTACATCAACTTGCATGGCACCGCGAGCCAGAAGAATGACGAGGTGGAAGCCGCGCTGGTCTCCCGTGCCTTTCCCGCCACCACACGCGCCAGCTCCACCAAGGCGTTTACCGGACATACGCTGGGCGCAGCAGGCATCCTGGAAGCCGCGTTCGCCCTGCTCGCCATGGAGCATGGGCTGGTGCCCGGCAACCTGGGCTGCAACGATCCCGATCCAGCCTGCGGCCCGCAGTTCGCGTGGCGCAACGAGCAGAAGCGTATCGATATCGCCCTCAGCAATTCGTTCGGCTTCGGCGGCAACAACGCCTGCCTAGCGTTCGGCAAGGCCGCAGCATGAGCCATTGGCCGGTTTATGTGGAAGGTGTTGGCCTGTGGTCGCCACAACTGGCGGATTTCGCCGCCCTACGCGCCTGGCTCGCCGGCGCCCCCTTGCCGCCACCAGCCGCCCGGCCGGCCGCCAACGTGTTGCCGGCCAACGAACGCCGCCGTGCACCGGAAAGCGTGTTGCTTGCCACCGAAGTCGCCGGCCAGGCCGTCGCCATGAGCGGACGCCAGGCCAGCGACTTGGCCTGCGTGTTCAGTTCCGCCTACGGCGACCAAGCCATCACCGACTACATGTGCGAAACCCTGGCGCGGGACCCCTCAGCGCTATCGCCCACTCGTTTTCATAATTCGGTACACAACGCGCCAGCCGGTTACTGGACCATCGCCACCGACTGCCATGCGCCTTCGGCCGCCGTCTGCGGCTATCGCGCCAGCCTTGGGGCCGGTTTGCTGGAAGCCGCGATGCAAACCATCGCCGACCAAAGGCCGGTACTGCTGGTATGCAGCGATATCGCGGGCACCGGCCCGCTGGGCACGATGACCGAGAGCCGCCAGGCCTTTGGCTGCGCCTTGGTGCTGGTCCCGCAAGCAAGCCCACACAGCCTCGCCCGCCTCGAGCTGACGCCCACCAGGCAGTCGGCGGCAACCGCAGCTCCCTCGCCTTTGCCCGCCACCTGGCATGAAGCCAACGTTACTGCCGCCGCAGCGCTGCCTTTATTGCTGCTGTTGGCCGGCCACGGGGCTCATTACACTTTGGCTACAGCCGGATCGGTCGGCCTGGACATTCATCTGGAAGAGGTTGCTTGAGTTCACCAACCGCCCGATGGTGCGTGTTGATTCCCTGCCTCAATGAAGAGGCGGCCATCCAGGGCGTGGTCAATTCAGCCCTCGCACTCGGCGTGCCGGTGATCGTGGTGGATGACGGCTCGGACGACCGCACACCCGATATCGTTGGGGCGATGCCCGTCACCCTGCTACGCCATCCACAACGCAGCGGCAAAGGCGGAGCGCTGCGCACCGGTTTCCACGAAGCGTTGCGCCAGGGCTTCGATGCCGTGGTGACTATGGACGGTGACGGCCAGCATCTCGCCAGCGACGTGCCGCGCATCGTGGCGGCCGCGCAGCGCTATCCCAATCACATCGTGATCGGCGCGCGCTTGATCGATCGCGAACAGCAACCCAAGGCTCGCCGCCATGCCAACGCCGTGGCCGACTGGGGTATCTCCTGGGCCTGTGCGCAACCGGTGGCCGATACGCAGAGCGGACAGCGCTGGTATCCGCGCGCGGCGCTGGACCTGGTGGATCTGCCGGCGGAAAACTTTGTATTCGAGGCCGCGATCCTGATCGCCGCTTCGCGCGAGAAAGGTCTGGGCGTCGCCTCGGTACCCATCGCATCCCGCTATAACGGCGAGTTCCGCATCAGTCATTTCAACCCGGTGCGCGACGTGGCGCGCATCACTATCTATACGGTGGGTCGCATCCTGCACTATGGCGACGCGTGGGCGAGCTATCGGCGTTCCCGGGCCAGCCAGCCAGTGGTGTTCGACACCGCAGCGTCGGCCTGAAGCACTAAGACTTAAGCGTCGACGTAGAGCACGGCGGCACGGCCGCTCGCGAGCAACTGGCCGGCTTGCTCGACACGGAAAACATATTGCGCACCACTGTCATCGGCGGCCAAGCGTTCCGCATGGACGTCCAGACGCCCCGCACCGGCATCGACGTACTCCACTTCAAGCTTCAGATCGCGAAGGCTGACCAGCCGCCCCCCGCGCGCCACTTCGACGCCACGCACGCGTTGACCGAGAGCACCATGCACCGCCATGGCCTGAGCACCGTATTCGGCCAGATGCACGGCATGCAGGCCCTCGTCTGTTCGCAATGGATGCAGGGTATCGGCATGACCACCGCTGACGGCATGAATCGAGGCGTCGCTCCACGCCACGACGGCATCCAGCAGACACATCGTGCCCGCATGCGGAATCAGATGCGCCCAGTCAGTCTTGTCGAGCATGCCCATGTCCCGCATGCGGTGCCATCAGAATGGAAAGGCAGAAATGAAAGGCCACACCTAGACTTACGGTGAGGCCGATCGCACGCAGTACCGGGATGCTGCTCCACGCCAACATGCCAAACACCAGCAAGGCGGACAGCACGCAGACTAGAGTGGCATGCAGGGTACGGCGCTGCTCGGCGGGGTCGCCTGTGTCGCGCTCGAAGAACAGCGCATAGTGCAACCCGAGGCCGGCGGCGAGAATCAGCGCGACAAGATGGAACAGCGATATCTCGATACCCATCGCGCGTTCCACCGCCAGCACCAGGAACGTCGCCAGAGTCATCGGCGCCAGCACATGCCAGGCGCGGCGCAGGCTGCGCAGTGCAAAAGTAATGGTCAGAACCATCAATACGGTGGCAACCAGCAACGCGCGAAGGATGCGTGTGCGGTAATCGACCACCAGCGATTCGGATGCCTGCTTCAGATCGAGCAGGCGCATAGTGCCATTGCTCTCGTTCGCCAGGTGCTCCAGCGCCGCCACGTCGTGCACGCCGCTGAGTGTACCCAGACCCAGCCAGTGACCATCACGCGCCACCAGCATGGCGGACAGGCGCTGTCCCAGCGTGCTTTGCGCAAATACCTCCGGCGTCAGCAGCGGCAGATGACGTGCTGTTTCCACATCGTCAACGAACGGCGCGAACAGATCCTTGCGGAACGGCAACCCCTGGGTGGCATCGTCCAACGCCTTCTGTAGAACAGCCCGATCCGGCAACTTTTGCTGGCGCGCACGCTGCGTGGCTTCGCTGGGCAAGTAGCGTGACGGCAGCTCTACCGCATCCACTGCATGGCGGGCCACCAATGCCTCGACTTTCGGCTCCATCTGCTCGGAGAGCTTCAACACCCCCTGCGCATCCGCCGCCTGCAGGATCAACAAGTAGCGCACATCCGGCGCACCCAGCGCTTCGCGTAACCGGGCATCACGCTGCAGCAGATCCTGCGGCAGCGGCGTCAATGCAGCGAGGTTGTTCTGCCAGAACGAGCCGGGGGCCAGCACCAGCATCAACACCGTCGCCGCGGCTACCAGCAACGGCACCCAACGCGGCCGCGGCAAGTGATCGACGAAACGTCTCGCGCGCAACAGCCATGGCATGGCTGCCACATCACGCACTCTGCCCGGCAACAAATGCGGGAGCAAATAACGGGTACTGAATCCCGCCACCAGCAAACCGGTGATGGTGAACACGGCCAATTGCTTCAAGCCGTTCACCCCGGACGCATAGAACGCGAGATAGGCGATGCAGGCCGAAGCGATGGCGGTCAGCAGCAGCGGCCATAGCCCGCGTACGCTGGCTACCGCATCCTCTCCCGCGCGCCGATGGCTCAGCACGCGGATGGGATATTCCTGCGCCACGCCCAGCAAGGTGAAACCAAAGGCGAGCGTGATGCCGTGCACTTGCGGAAACAGCAGCACCAGCGCGGCAATACCTGCCAGCGCCGCACTGGCGATAGGTAAGGCCGACAGCAACAACGAACTCACGCTGCGATAAGCCAGCAACAGCAGCAGGATGAAACCGACAGTGGAGACGTTGCCGATCCACTCCGCCTGCCCACGCGTCTGCTGGCTCACCACCACGCTGAAATAGCCAGGTCCGCTGGTTATCAGTTTTGCGCCGGCGCTGCCTGGCAAAGCGTGGAATACCTGCTCGATACCGGCGACCGCATCTACCTGCGCATCCGGATCAAAGCCCGCAGCACGCGTCTGCACCAGCAGTAACGCTTCGTGCTGTGCGGAGAACCAGACACCCTCGCGCAACTCGGGAGATTTCGGCGGCGTCCAGCGCTCCGCCAGCTTCAGCACCTCTAGCGTTGGGTCTCGAGGTAACAAGCCCTTCAACAAGCTGGCAGCCGGCGATGAGAGATCGTCCAATCGCTGCTGTAGTTGATCCGCCAGGAAAGCCTCGTCCATCGAGTCGCTATCCAGCGTCGGTGACAGTAGATAGCGATACGGCAACAAGCGTTCGTCCAGCGTCGCGAGATCGAAGCTGCCGTTGAGCACCTGGCTATAACGCGGATCCTTGCGAAGCGCGGCTACCAGGCCCTGACTCAGCGCCGCCAGCTCCGCATCGGACTTGCCGCTCAGCGCCAGCAACAACAGGCGCGAACCCGGACCTTCACCCACTTGCTCCATCAACAGCCGCTGATCTGGCGTGGTTGGCGCCGGCATGAAATCGCGCAGATCGGTGCTGACCTTCAGCCGTTGTGCGACCAGCGCGCCGAGCCCCGCCAGCGCCAGCAACCACAGCGCCAGCAAGATGGCCTGCCCCCGACGCGGCATGATCAGCCGCCCTGGCACAAGGCTGCCAGCGCTTCGCGCGTCGGCGCGGCCGGCATGCGCGCGGCAAGCTCGCCCAGCAAATCGATAGCCAGATCGCCATCTGCTTCCTGCATGCGCATGCAACGAGGCTCGTTGCCGCGACCATCAATCTGGATGCTGGCGATCACCTTGGCGACGCGTGTATCGCGCGGTGTAAGGATCAACGTCCAGCGCTCCGCATTGCCATCATGATGAATGGCGAATGCCTGATTCAGGCGCGAAGCATCACCGCCGAGCAAGGCAACGAAGCTGTCCAGCAACACCTGGAGTTGCGGCGCTCGATTCAATGAAAAGCTGCGCGGCTTGCGCCCTTCGCGCTGTTGCGTAACTTCGCCGTCGGCAATGGTGGCCACTTCCTTGGCCGGCTGTTCCACGCGGCGCTCCAGCCGGTCGCCGCCCAGCCAGCTCAGCTCGCCGGAGGACACTCGTGGCTGCTCCAGTATCTTCATGAAGCGTACCTCCGCGAAGGCCGTACGCGCGGGTGCCGGGCGGCCCAGCGAAGCGATCAGCGACTGCGCCGCAGCATCGCCTTCAGCCGCCGAGGCGTTCGCCAGCCACGGCAGGCTGAGGCCGAGCAGAAGCGCAAAGATCTTGCTGCCAGAAGTCATAGAAGTTGAACCAGTTGTAGGGAGCGACATGGATGTAATGCTCCACGCGCTGGGCATAACGGCCAATGACCGCGTCCAGCGCCGGCGCGCGATCATGACGCGGGATGTCCACGCGCTCGGCAAACGGCTCGAAAATCAGGCGATAGCGGTTGCCGCCGAGGTACAAGCCGAAACACAGCACCACCGGCACCTGCAACGTATGCGCAAGCAGCCAGGGGCCTACCGGGAACGGCGCCGGCTGACCAAGCAATTCGGCGCGGCGCAGCACCTCGTGCTCACGGCCACGATCGGCGAGCAGAGCCACCATCGCGCCCTCTGCGCAAGCTTCAGCTATCTGCAGCACCATGCTGGCGCCATCTTTCGAGGCGTCGATCACCTTGTTCCCGATGTCGGGTGCCAGCGCCTCCAACAGTTCCGTAAGGGCCGGTGTCTTCTGTTTATCGAGCAGTACTCGCAACGCTATATCCGGCCGACGTGATGCAAGCGCGCGCAGCGCCTCGAAACTTCCCTGGTGTGAACCAAATAGCAGCACACCGTTGCCCTGCTCGACGCGCTCAATCAGCAGCTCCAGCCCTTCGGTTTCAATCTGGAAGTCACGTTCGCCGTGCGCCAGCAGAAAGATGCGATCCAGCATCGTCGCCGCAAAGCAGTGGATGTGTTTCATCACTTGCCAGTTGGTCACCGGGTGCGGCAGCACTTTTTCCAGGTATTGCCGCGAAGCCTCTCGCTCCGGCTTACGGCGCAAGAAGAAATACAGCGTGATCGGATACAGGAACAGCCGCCCAAAACGCCGCCCGCCATGCAGGCCGATGCTGCGGATCAGCCACAGCGCGAAACGCCCGCCGCCTTCCGGCCGGCTTTGCCAGTGCGCGCTCACGACTCAGCGCCTTCCACGATGCCGCGCGCGAGCAATACCTCACCGCGGAGGATCTCAAAGCGAACGCGCGTGCCATTCTCGATCAGGCTCAACTCGGCCTGCTCGGCTGGCAGTAGTGGCGCGACAAACTTGGCTTCCACCACCCTGGCCAGACGCTGGTTGCGCCAGGCGCGCAAAGCCAGCGCGACTTGCTCCAGCAACACAACACCAGGTACCAGCGGATACCCAGGAAAGTGCCCGGGCAGGCTCGGATGATCGGGAGCGATGCGGAATGTGGCGCGATAGGTCGACGCGTTCATCGCGCAGCTATCTGCACAAGACGGCGAAACAACCGGGCGATGCCATCCATGCAAGGCACCGTGTCAGGACTCAAACGGGAGTTCGGTACTGTTCGACGTGCTCGGACAGCGCACGCAGGCTGGCAAAGATGCGGCCGTTGTCCGGATTGTCGGAACGCAACTGGAAGCCGTAGCGCTTGGACACAGCCAGGGCGATCTCCAGGGCGTCGATCGAATCCAGGCCCAGCTCGCCGCCAAACAGGGGAGCTTCCGGATCGATCTGCTCGGGCGTGACCGCTTCCAGGTTGAGGCTCTCCACGATTAGGGTCGCCAGTTCATGTTGTGCCGCGGTCTGCTCTGCCATGCTCGTTCCGTACTGCCAAAACATGCCTCCCCCCGGTCGGCACAGGGCGTGGAGTGTAACATAGCGACCCACTTTCCCTGGGCTAAGTTGCATGACTTACGGTTCAGAAAGTGCGCTGTCCGTCTCGCCAAGGCGACGCGCACCGCAAGTGTCTTATCGCAATGCGGCGTCTCCGGACGTCCTGAACGAAGCCGGCACGCTTGCCGTACTCGGCTTTGGCGCCGGCGTGCAGGAACACGACGATCCGCGCTGGATGGCCATCGCGCTGGAGTGCCTGGACGCGCCCGCACCGCTGGAGGTCTGGCAGGTCGAGGGCCAGGTCACCCACGCACGCGAAGGCGATCTGCGCTGGTCTGCCGGTGACGGCTGGCTGTTCGTCGCGATCGAACTGGACGAGCGGAAACACGGTGGCCCGCGTGACACCGCCGAACTGGCCTACCGGCAATTGCGCGAGTTCGTCGACGGACGCCCGGAGCGGCACGTACAGCGCATCTGGAATTACCTGGGCGCGATCAACCAGGGCGATGGCGACGGCGAACGCTATAAGCTGTTCTGCGACGGCCGCGCGGCCGGCATGGGCTATTTCTTCACCGAAGGCTTTCCCGCCGCCACGGCCATCGGCCATCACGCGGACGCACACACCCTGCAGATTTACCTGCTGGCCTGCGACCGCCCGGGCGTACGCGTGGAGAACCCTCGACAAGTCAGCGCCTGGCGCTACCCGCGTCAGTACGGCCGCACGCCACCGAGCTTCGCCCGCGCCATGTCCCTGCCGTCGCACGATGTCCTGGCTATCTCCGGCACGGCCGCCGTCGTCGGCCACAGCTCCGCGCACCAGGACGATCTGGACGCGCAGCTGGACGAAACCCTGGCCAACCTCGAGGCACTGCTGGCCAGCGCCGGCATGCCCGCTGGCTTCGATACGCGTTCACCACTGAAAGCCTACGTAAAGCACGCTATCGACGCGCCGCGCGTACTCGAGTTTCTGCAAACCCGTCTGCCCGGTGTGCCGGTGCTGATGCTGCACGGCGATGTATGCCGCAGTGAATTGCTGGTGGAGATCGACGGCTGGCGTTATGCCTAGTGGAAGAAACGAGTGGAGCCGCTCAAGCGCTCTTCTCGTTTCTCACTACTCTCCACTCATTATTTTTTTTCCGGCCTGTGCCAGCCATGCAGCGTCGCCTGGCGACCGCGCGCGATAGTCAGTTCGCCAGCAGGCGCATCCTTGGTGATCACCGACCCCGCACCGATAGTGGCTTGCGCACCGACACGCACTGGCGCCACCAGCGCAGTGTTGGAGCCGATGAAAGCGCCATCGTCGATCTGCGTGACGCTCTTGTTCACGCCGTCGTAGTTACAGGTGATGGTACCAGCGCCGATGTTGACCTTGCTGCCGACCACGGTATCGCCGAGATAGCTGAGATGGTTTGCCTTGCTGCCTTCGCCCAGCCGCGCCTTCTTGGTCTCGACGAAGTTGCCGATGTGCACGCCAGCAGCCAGTTCGGTGCCGGGGCGCAGGCGCGCGAAGGGGCCGATCACGCAAGGACCATGAGTGACCACGCCTTCCAGATCGCAATGTGATTGCACTACGGTGCCGGTGGCGAGCTTCACATTTTTCAGCCGCGTGAAGGCGCCAATGCGCACGTCCTCACCCAAGGCCACCTCACCTTCGAGAATAACGTTGACGTCGATCTCGACGTCGCGGCCTGCGGTCACTGTGCCTCGCACGTCAATACGCGCCGGATCGACAATGCGCACACCCTCCAGCGCCAGCGCCTGCGCCGCACGCTGGCGGAACACCGCCTCGAGCTCGGCCAGCTGCCAGGGATTGTTCGCACCGGCGGCTTCCATCGCATCGTCGGATTCGACGTTCTGCGCGGCGCGGCTCTCTTCCGCCGCCATCGCGAAGATATCGGTGAGGTAGTACTCACCTTGCGCATTGTTACGGTCGAGCTTGCTGGTCCAGCGCTTCAGCGCATCGGATTCGGCGGCGACGATGCCGGTATTGACCAGGTTGATCGCACGCTGGCTGTCATCGGCGTCCTTCTCCTCGACCACCGCACGCACAAGGCCGTTGCCATCGCGCAGCACGCGGCCATAGCCCTTGGGATCGGATACGCGGGTCGTAAGCAGCGCCAGCGACCCTTCCGTACTCACCAGACGCTTCAAGGTCTCTGAGCGAGTCAGCGGCACGTCGCCGTAAAGCACCAGCACGGCGGCACCGTCGGGTACGTTGCGTAGCGCCTGCACCACGGCATGCCCCGTACCGAGGCGATCCACCTGCAAAACCCAGCGCAGATCGGCCTGGCCGTCGAATGCCGCCAGCACCTGATCGCCGCAATGACCGTAGACCACGTGGATCGCTTCGGGCTGCAGCGCCCTCGCGGCGGTCAGCACGTGCTCCAGCAGTGGACGCCCGGCCAAAGGCATCAGCACCTTGGCCTTCTTGGACTTCATTCGCTTGCCTTCGCCGGCGGCGAGGACGATGACGTGCAGAGGCATGTTCTTCATGGCGATATCGGCTGTTTACGTCAGCGGTGGAGGATAGCAGTCGCGTGGCGGACTCAATGAACACCAGCCGGCGGGGCATCGCTCGTCGATACCTCGGCCCGGCCTCCATGGCATTCGAAATGGAAGGCATAAGTGAGGCTGAAGCGACGCGTTTCGCTGTCGACCACGTGACTCTCGCCGTTGGCGTTGGCCGCCCAGTGCGTGATCAGGAGCGGGCTGAAGTCCCATTGCCGCGCGGCTACGCGGACGGCATCGATGTACAGGCGACGCGCGGTATCGGCCGTGGCTTCATCGGCCACGCGGACATCGTCGACCTTGCCTGCCTGATTGACGACCAGCAGAGCTTGAACGTCTACCGGACTCGGGCAACTCGCTAGCAGCGATGGCGGGTAGACCGGCGCGACGCGATGGAAGGGTGCGGCACCGCTGGATACGTCGCCCATGGCCAGCTCATAGCGTTGGGTGCCTTCCGGCAGCACCATGTGCCATGTCGCGTCCCCGCTCGCAGGGGGCGCAGGAATATCCGCACTCCGCTTTGTCGTGGCACAAGCGGCGAGCAGCAGACTGCCTAGTCCCAGGCATATAACGGTACGTATCCCTGCCACGCGCGCTATCCCTATGAAGAACGATGGCAGCAACGATGCCCAAGCAAAAACGCCGGCACAAGGCTGGCGTTTTTATGTTTCCACAGTCCGCGCGTGGCGGACGGGAATCAGTGCTTGAGGTTCTTGCGCAGGCGCTCCAGCGCCTGCAGCTGGGTCAGAGCCTCGGCCAGCTTGGCCTGCGCCTCGGCGATTTCCATCGCGTCGGTGCGATTGGCCAGGGCGTCCTCGGCTTCCTGCTTGGCACGCTGGGCAGCGGCCTCGTCCAGATCCGAGGCGCGTGCGGCGGTGTCGGCCAGCACGGTCACGACCTGCGGCTGCACTTCCAGGATGCCGCCGGAAACCCAGAACTGCTGGCGCTCGCCGTTCGGCAGCACCACGTCCACATGGCCCGGCTTCAGGCGGGTGATCAACGGAGCGTGGCGGGGCGCGATGCCCAGCTCGCCCATTTCGCCGGTGGCGACGACCATGACCGCTTCGCCATGGAAAATCTCGGCTTCAGCACTGACGATGTCGACACGAAGGGTATGACTCATGCGCTTCTACTCTTAAAGCAAGTGAGGGAGTGAGGAGATGATGGTCAAACGGCTCTCGCCGGTTCGCCTTTCACCTCCCTACCGCTCTTAGGCCGCCTTCTTGGCTGCCATGTCCTCGGCCTTCTTGATGGCCTCGTCGATACCGCCGACCATGTAGAACGCCTGCTCCGGCAGGTGGTCCACGTCGCCTTCCACGATCATCTTGAAGCCGCGGATGGTTTCCTTCAGCGACACGTACTTGCCCGGCGAACCGGTGAACACTTCCGCCACGTGGAACGGCTGCGAGAAGAAGCGCTCGCACTTACGCGCGCGGGCCACGGCCTGCTTGTCTTCTTCGCTCAGCTCGTCCATGCCGAGAATCGCGATGATGTCCTTCAGTTCCTTGTAGCGCTGCAGCGTGCCCTGCACCTTGCGCGCCACTTCGTAATGCTCCACGCCGATCACGTTCGGATCGAGCTGGCGGCTGGTGGAATCCAGCGGATCCACGGCCGGGTAGATACCCAGCGAAGCGATGTTACGGCTCAGCACCACGGTCGCGTCCAAGTGGGCGAAGGTGGTGGCCGGCGACGGGTCGGTCAGGTCATCCGCAGGCACGTACACGGCCTGGATCGAGGTGATCGAACCGGTCTTGGTCGAGGTGATGCGCTCCTGCAGCACGCCCATCTCCTCGGCCAGCGTCGGCTGGTAACCCACGGCGGACGGCATACGGCCGAGCAGTGCGGACACTTCGGTACCGGCCAGCGTGTAGCGGTAGATGTTGTCGACGAACAGCAGAACGTCCTTACCCTTGCCGGTCTCGTCCTTCTCGTCGCGGAAATACTCGGCCATGGTCAGGCCGGTTAGTGCCACGCGCAGACGGTTGCCCGGCGGCTCGTTCATCTGGCCGTACACCATCGCGACCTTGTCCAGAACGTTGGAGTCCTTCATCTCGTGATAGAAGTCGTTGCCTTCACGAGTACGCTCACCCACGCCGGCGAACACGGACAGACCCGAGTGAGCCTTCGCGATGTTATTGATGAGCTCCATCATGTTCACGGTCTTGCCCACGCCGGCGCCGCCGAACAGGCCGACCTTGCCGCCCTTGGCGAACGGGCAGACCAGGTCGATGACCTTGATGCCGGTTTCCAACAGGTCGTTCGCAGCAGCCTGGTCGTCGTAGCTCGGCGCTTCGCGATGGATGACCCAATGATCCTTCGTGTCGATCGGACCGGCTTCGTCGATCGGGTTGCCGAGCACGTCCATGATGCGGCCGAGGGTGGCCTTGCCGACCGGCACCTTGATGCCTTCGCCGGTGTTGCGGGCCACGAGGCCACGCTTCAGGCCGTCGGTGGAACCGAGGGCGATCGTACGCACGATACCGTCACCCAGGACCTGCTGGACTTCCAGCGTGATCTCGGTGCCGTCGATCTTCAGCGCGTCGTAAACCTGCGGCACCTGATCGCGTGCGAACTCCACGTCGATAACCGCGCCGATGATCTGTACAACTTTGCCCTGGCTCATGGATGTGCTCCGGATGGATCTTTAAGTGTTTGTTTTACTCGCGCCCAATCACGGTCGCGTGCTTTTAGTGAACAGTGCGGCCACGGATGACCGCTTTTGATGTTCGCGGTCATGGATGACCGCACTTATACAGCCGCTGCGCCGCCGACGATTTCCGAGATTTCCTGGGTAATCGCTGCCTGACGGGCCTTGTTGTAGACCAGTGTCAGTTCGCCGATGACCTTGTTGGCGTTGTCGGACGCGCTCTTCATCGCCACCATGCGCGCGGCATGTTCACTGGCGAGGTTTTCCAGCACGCCCTGATACACCACGGACTCGATGTAACGGCCAAGCACGTGCTCGAGCACGGTCGCCGCATCCGGTTCGTAGATGTAGTCCCAGTCGTGGGTTTGTTCCAGCTTCAAACCAGCCACCGGCCAGCTCGGCGTCGCGGACTCCCCGGTGCCTTCGGCGGCCTGCAACTCGGCAGCCACCAGCGGCAGCGGCAACAGCGCCTCGATCGACGGCTTCTGCGTCATGGTGTTGACGAAGTCATTGTAGGCGAGGAACACACGATCGAGCTTGCCGGCCGTATAGGCGTCCAGCAGCACCTTGATGACGCCGATCAGCTGTTCGACCTTCGGCTTCTCACCCAGATGCGTGATGCTGCCGATCAGGTTGACGCCCTTGATGCGGCGGAAGAACTGCACGGCCTTCTGGCCGACCGCCACCACATCGACTTCAACACCCTTGTCCTGCCACTCGCGGATAGCCGGCAGCAGGCGACGGAACATGTTGGAGTTCAGGCCACCGCACAGACCGCGATCGGTCGAGATCACCATGTAACCCACGCGCGCGACAGGCTCGCGCTGCGTCAGGAACGGATGGCTGAAATCCGTGCTGGCCTGGGCGACGTGCGCGATCACCTTGCGCATCTGGCGCGCGTACGGACGCGACGCCTTCATCAGATCCTGCGCCTTGCGGATCTTCGAGGCCGAGACCATTTCGAGCGCGCGCGTCACCTTGCGCATGTTCTGCGTGCTCTTGATCTTGGTTTTGATTTCGCGTCCGCTTGCCACGTTTGCCTCAACCTTTTGGGTTATTGCGATCCCGACCGCTCGGTCGGAGTGCGGTACGGCCGCTTGAACGGCCGTACACCCTGTTGCTACTTACCAGCTACCGGTCTTCTTGTACTCGTCCAGGGACGACTTGAAGACGCCTTCGATCTCGTTGTTCCAGTCACCGGTGGCGACGATCTTCTTCATCAGCTCGGCGTGGTTCTGGTGCATGAAAGCATGCAGGCCCTTCTCGAACGGCAGCACCTTGTTGACCGGCAGGTCATCGAGGTAGCCCTTCTCGGCGGCGTACACCGACAGCGCCAGTTCGGCGATCGACAGCGGCGCGTACTGTTTCTGCTTCATCAGCTCGGTGACGCGCTGGCCGCGGTCCAGCTGGGCGCGAGTGGCCGGGTCCAGGTCCGAAGCGAACTGCGCGAACGCAGCCAGCTCGCGGAACTGCGCCAGGGCCAGCTTCACGCCACCGGACAGCTTCTTGACGATCTTGGTCTGGGCGGCACCGCCCACGCGCGACACCGAGATACCGGCGTTCACGGCCGGACGGATACCCGCGTTGAACAGGTCGGTCTCAAGGAAGATCTGGCCGTCGGTGATCGAGATCACGTTGGTCGGCACGAACGCTGACACGTCGCCGGCCTGCGTTTCGATGATCGGCAGCGCGGTCAGCGAACCGGTCTTGCCCTTCACTTCGCCGTTGGTGAACTTCTCGACGTACTCCTCGGACACGCGGGAAGCGCGCTCGAGCAGACGGGAGTGGAGATAGAACACGTCGCCCGGGTAAGCCTCACGGCCCGGCGGGCGCTTCAGCAGCAGCGAGATCTGGCGGTAGGCCACGGCCTGCTTGGACAGATCGTCATAAATGATCAGCGCGTCCTGGCCGCGGTCGCGGAAGTACTCGCCCATGGCGCAGCCAGAGTACGGCGCGATGTACTGCAGCGCGGCCGACTCGGAGGCCGAAGCCACCACGATGATGGTGTTGGCCAGCGCACCGTGCTCTTCGAGCTTGCGCACCACGTTGGCGATCGACGAGCGCTTCTGGCCGATGGCGACGTAGATGCACTTAATGCCGGAATCTTTCTGGTTGATGATCGCGTCGATGGCCAGCGCGGTCTTGCCGGTCTGGCGGTCGCCGATGATCAGCTCGCGCTGGCCACGGCCGATCGGGATCATCGAGTCGACGGACTTGTAACCGGTCTGCACCGGCTCATCGACCGACTTACGCCAGATCACGCCCGGCGCGACCTTTTCGATCGGCGAGCTGTGCTTGGCGTTGAGCGGACCCTTGCCGTCGATCGGGTTGCCGAGCGCGTCGACGACGCGACCGAGTAGCTCCGGACCGACCGGCACTTCGAGGATGCGGCCGGTGGTCTTGGCGGTATCGCCTTCACGCAGATGCTGGTATTCGCCCAGCACCACGGCGCCGACCGAGTCGCGCTCGAGGTTCAGCGCCAGCGCATAGGCATTGCCCGGCAGCTCGATCATTTCGCCCTGCATCACATCGGCCAGGCCGTGGATGCGCACGATGCCGTCGGACACGCTGATGATCGTGCCTTCGTTGCGAGCCTCTGCGCCGAGCTTGAACTGCTCGATGCGGGTCTTGATCAGTTCGCTGATCTCAGACGGATTAAGAGTGGTGCTGGACATGGTCGTTATCCTGAAATTTTGAAAGTCGCTTTGCTTAAGAGTCCGGCCACGGATGGCCGGTTTTGCTCTTCGCGAAATGGACTTCGCGTAAAGCTAAGCCGTCAGCGCGCTGGACAAGCGCGCCAGGCGGCCACGGACGGAGCCATCGATCACTTCGCTGCCGGTGTCGATCACCACGCCGCCGAGCAGCGAGGCATCGACCTGGGTTTCCAGTTCGATCTCGCGCTTGAACCGGCGCTTCAACGAGGTCTTCAGCTGCTCGGCCTGCGCGGCGTCCAAAGCCATAGCACTGGTCACCTTGACCAGCAGCTGCGACTCGGACTCACGCTTGTAGGTTTCGAACAGGTCGGCCACTTCCGGCAGCAGCGCCATACGGCGATGCTCGGCCAGCTCGCCCAGAAACTTCGCGAAGGGGGTATCGCTGCCCATGCCCTGCGGCAAGTGCAGTGCGACCAGCTGCGAAGTCAGCACGCGCGGATCGTTGCCGAGGCCGGCGACGCGAGGATCCTTCGCCACCACGGCGGCGAAGGCCAGCGCCTGCGACCACGCAGCCAGCGCACCGGATGCCTGCGCCAGCTCGAAAGCGGCGCGTGCATACGGACGGGCGAGAGTGATTGCCTGGGCCATGGCTTAGATCTCGGCGGCGAGTTGGTCGAGCATGGCCTTGTGGGCCGTCGCGTCGACTTCGCGCTGCACGATCTTCTCGGCGCCCTGCACCGCAAGACGACCCACCCAGCCACGCAATTCTTCACGAGCGCGCTGCTGCATGCTGACGATCTCGTCGGCGGCGGCAGCCTTCAGACGGACGGCTTCGGCCACCGCATCCTCGCGGGCCTTGTCCACGATCTGATTGGCCTGCTGCTGAGCCCGCTCGATAATCTCGGCGGCCTGCTGGCGAGCTTGCTTGATCTCGACAGCCACCTTGGCGTCGGCATCCTTCAGTTCGGCGCGCGCCTTCTCGGCGGCGGCCAGACCATCGGCAACCTTCTTCTGACGCTCTTCGATCGCGGCATTGAGCTGCGGCCAGATGAACTTGGTGGTGAACCAGACCAGGATGGCGAACGACACCATTTGGCCCAGGAAAGTCAGATTGATATCCATGAGCTTTCCAATTAACTCCGGTAACGCGTTAAACCGCCGATCGCCGCAGCAACTTCTGATTGCTGCGGCGACTCACTTCGCGTCAATCAGCCGCCAGCGGCGGTCTTGAGCGCCGCGATCAGCGGGTTCGAGAACGCGAACAGCAGTGCAACGGCCAGACCGATAATGAACGCGGCGTCGATCAGACCGGCGAGCAGGAACATACGACCCTGCAGCAGCGGAACCAGTTCCGGCTGACGGGCAGCGGACTCGAGGAACTTGGAACCCATGATGGCGATACCCAAGCAAGCGCCCAGAGCGCCGAGGCCGATGATGATGCCGATGGCAATGGCGGTCAGGCCCTGCACGTGTGCGATGAGTTCCATGGTGATCTCCTGTAAATCGGTAACGGGTTAGTTAGTACAAAAGAAGATGAAGCAAAAAACAGAATCAAACGAAAAGCTTTAGTGGTGTTCACGTGCCGTGGCGATGTAGACGATCGTCAGCATCATGAAGATGAACGCCTGCAGCAGGATGATCAGGATGTGGAAGATCGCCCACGCGGTGTTGAAGATCACACCCGGCAGGAAGCTCAACCAGCTCGCGAACAAACCTGCGATCAGCATGAACACCAACTCGCCGCCGTACATGTTGCCGAACAGTCGCATGGCGAGCGACACCGGCTTAGACAGGTATTCAACGACGTTGAGCAGAAAATTGAACGGCACCAGGATCGCAACCACGATCGGGTTGTGCGCATGGAACGGCGCGGTCATCAGCTCTTTGCCGAAGCCCAGGCCACCCTTGGCCTTGATGCCATGGCCGATCACAATGAAGAACACAGCCAGCGCCAGACCCACCGTGGTATTGATGTCAGCGGTCGGTACCCAGCGGAAGAAGGTGTGATGCGCGGTCTCAGCACCAGCCACGGTCCTCACGCCCCAGCCCGGCGCATCGAGCGGCAGCAAGTCCATCGCGTTGAGGAATACCACCCACATGAAGATCGACAGCGCCAGCGGCGTTACCGTGCGACGGTCGCCGTGGAAGGTGTCCTTCACCTGGGTATCGACAAATTCGACGATCAACTCGACGAACGCCTGCCCTTTCGACGGTACGCCTGAGGTCGCCTTACGCGCCTTGAGCCAGAACCACAAACAGAACAGCGCACCCAGCAGAAACGCCACCACGACCGAATCGAGGTTCAGTTTCATGAAGTTGCTGTCACCAAAACTCACCACATTGTGATGAAGGTGATGCTGGATATATTCGGTTAGACCGCCCTGCGGCTCACTTGCCATGTCTCAACCCTTGAATCTGAACGCCAGCAGATTTATTGCGTACGCAGCCACCAGCCCCGTAATAGCGGCCAGTGGCGGCAGTTTGTATTGACCCAGGATCATGATCAGCCCCCCGCCGATTACGATCCATTTCAAGACCATGCCCGACAACATGCGCCCCACGGTCATGCCGCCACCACCCAACCCCGAGAACGTACGCGCCGCAAGCAGCGCAGTACCCAGCGCCACGATGGTGGCACCCGCAGAGGCCGCGACCGCATCGCGAACCCCCTGCGTCAGGAAGGCGAGGCCAACGAACGCCGCTACCAGCAGCTGCAGCAAGACAATGCGCAGCGCAAGACGACGTCCGGAGGCAAGACTGTTGAGCACGTGAGGTCCCCGCGCGGCTTCGCACTAGGCGGCACCGATCCAGCTGCGGGCCACGGTCCAATCCCAAAAAGTATATCAGTGGGGCATTTAGAGCGACAAGCCGCGCACCCTGCGACAACTTGTCCTGCCCGGCGTGCGGACAAGAAAAAGGCCGGACTGGAAACCAGTCCGGCCTCGGGCGTCGCTGAGGGAGAGCGACGTTGAAGCGTATTACTTGCCGGCGGCAGCCTTCTTGACCGCGGCAACCGGGGCGGCCACAGCGTCGTTGGCGGCCTGCTGCTGCTCCTGCGCGAGCGCATTGAGCGACTCGGCAGTCTTCTGCGTCACAGCGATGATTTCCTGGGTCACGGCCACGGCGCGCTCGGCGTTCTCACGGCTCAGCGCGGTGCCCTTTTCCCACAGGCCACGCAGACCGTCGACGTCACGGGCTTCAAACGCTTCGGTGATGAAATCGGCAGTGACCTGCGAGTGCTTCTCGAGCGCCTTCATCTGCAGCTCGGCGACCTTCTCCAGGCCCTTGAGGGCTACCGACTGCGCTTTGAAGGCGTTGTCGGTCAGTTGCTTGGCGTAGGCAAAAATCTGGGTATTGAATTGCTGAGTCATGACTGGCTCCCTCGGCGGGAATTAGGGTAGTGGAGCAAGCCTAGCAAGTCATTTTGTGCAGTGCAATATATTTTTTGTGAAGAAGCTGACACGGAGGAAAAAATTCACGTAACACGGCTATTTATGACAAAGCCATGAAATGTGGCGACGCGTCAAAAACTGCTTCGGCTACAACTTGCCCCCGAGGTGCAGGTCTCATGCACCACCACCTTGTCCAGCCCCGGCAGGCGCGGCTCCAGGCGCTGGAAGATCCACCGTGCCAGCATCTCGCTGGTCGGGTTTTCAAGCCCCTCGATGTCGTTGAGATAGTGGTGGTCCAGCTGGTCGTACAGCGGTGCGAACGCTGCCTTCACGTCGGCGAAATCCATCACCCAGCCCAGGGTCGGGTCGGGTTCGCCGCTTACATGGATCTCGACGCGGAAAGAATGGCCGTGCAGCCGCGCGCACTTGTGGCCTGGCGGCACGTTCGGCAAGCGGTGGGCGGCTTCGATATGGAAAATCTTGAAGATATGCATGTGCCCATTCTAACGCCCCGCCCGTTACGGCCCACGCCACTGGGGAAAACCCCAGGTCCGGCACCGGCAGACCGGCGGCATACTCGAGCCATGTCCGCACGCCTTCCTGCCCTTCTCGCCACTCTGCTGATGAGCGTGACCGCCATGAATGCCAACCACGCGCAAAGCGCCGTGCAATCGCCCGCCGCCGACAGTGCCGAGCGCAAAGTTTTGCTGGACGCAGCCCGCACGCCATTGGAGCAACGCCTGCACCAGCCCGTGTTGCTCGTAGTCGACCAACTGAACACCTCCGGCGACTGGGCTTTTCTGCAGGCTCATATGCAGGGCGCAGGCGGCAAACCGCTGGACTACACCGGCACCGAGTACGCCGAAGCGGCGCAAGCCGGCATGAAATCCCACATCTACGCCGCCCTGCTGCAACGCTCCGGCCAGCAGTGGACGGTGAAAGCCGAAGCGATCGGCCCCACCGACGTGGCATGGGGAAACTGGGCCACGCAATACGGCGCGCCCGCCGCCATCTTCGACCACTGATTTCAGCCTTCCAGAAAAACCAGGGGCGGCACATGGCCGCCCCTGATCGGTTCCATCGCCCGAAGGCTCACGGAGGCGTGAGGTACCACGCGCCGCCGTAGGGATGTCCATAACCCACTTTCTGCGTGCCATCGGCATTGGAGTTGTTGGAGCCGATCAGCTGCACATTGCCGCCGTTGTTGCTGGCCACCAGTTCGACGTGGCCGCCGTTGTTGAGGATGCACACATCGCCCGGCTTGGCATGCGCCGCGTCGACTTTGTGCCAACCCTGCGCCTGTAGCTTGGAAGCCACTTCGGACACTTGGTTGCTGTGGAAGTTGATCGCGCCCGCCTTCTGCAGCACCGCCGTCACGAAGTTGGCGCAGCACAGGTCGGAGGGCACCCAACTCTCCATCGGCAACTGACCGCTGCGCTTCAGATCGGAGGCATTGCGGCCAAGGAACTGCTTCGCCAGATCCACCACCTTGCTGCCGCTGGCGCCGCTCGATCCCTGCACCGGACCCGGACCTGTGCTGCCACCCGTACTTCCCGCGCCAGGAACATGGATGACCTGACCTACGCTAATGCGGTTCGGATTGCTGATCTGCGGATTGGCCCGTTCGAGCGCCGCCAGCGACACGCCATTGCGTGCAGCGATGCCTGACAAGGTATCGCCCGAACGCACCGTGTAGTCGTGGCTCGCCGGCTTGGGCGCGGGCGCCGCACTGCCACTCGATCCGCCGGGAATGTGGATGACCTGCCCCGGATAGATGCGATTCGGATTGCTGATCTGCGGATTCGCCGCCTCCAGCGCCGCCAGCGATACGCCATGGCTCGTCGCGATACCCGACAGCGAATCGCCCGAACGCACGGTGTAGCTTCCACCCGCCGGCGCACTACCGCCGCCGCCAGGCAAATGAATCACCTGCCTCGGATAGATGTGATTGAAATTGCCGATCTGTGGATTGGCCGCTTCCAGCGCCTGCAACGACACACCCTGACGCTGTGCGATACCCGACAAGGTATCGCCCGGCTGCACGGTGTAACTCCCACCGTGCGCACCACCAGGAGCCGGTGCAGGAGCGGGAGCAGGCGTTGGTGCGGGAGCCGGCGCACCGGCAGGCGCGGAGCTGCCGAACAGTGCCGCTTCCTGCGCACGGCGGCTCACCAGCCCCGGCAGCACGTGACCACCGCCATGTACGTATTGCCCGAACATCTGTTGCGCTCCGGCGTAATCGCCGCCGTTGAGCTTGGAGAGCAACCCCGGATAACCGTTGGCACCAAGGTTGTAGGTCAGGCTGACCAAGGCGTCGAACTGGTTCTGGTTGATCGGCACATGCACGTTCTTGCGCACGGCATCCTGTGCCCAGCCCAGATCCTGCTTGAGATATTCCTCGGCCTGCGCGCGGGTGATGGTCTGGCCCGGCTGCACGCCGCCGGTATGGCCGTAGCCAATCGTCCACGGCGCACCACCGGTGCCAGGATCGGGGTAGGCCTTTTCGCTGTAGCCCTCGAAGCCTTCGATCATCTTCACGCCGTTCTGGCTGATGCTGAACCCCGAGGCCGGTCCGGCATTGCCCGCGGGCGGCGTGCTGCCGCCGACCGGCGCTGGCGTGCCGCCACCGTGGTCACCTGGAATCGTGACGCGATCGCCTGGATAGATCCGGTCCGGATTGCTGATCTGCGGATTGGCTGCCTCCAGCGCCGCGAGCGATACGCCGAAACGCTGCGCAATACCCGACAGCGAATCGCCATGCTGCACGGTATAGGTGGCCGAGTTGTCGCCGCTTGCGGCGAGTGTCTGGGTGGAGCGGACAGCGCTGACAGCAGTCATGGAATGCCTCGCGGACGGTAAAGAAAATGAAATGCGGCGGCCGAATTGGAGCACCGCCTTTCACCCGTCTCCCATTGGGGCTTTCCCGAGCTAGGTGGAACCCTAACCTCGGGAAAACCCCAGGCTAGGGAGCGACCTAGCTGACGCCTGCTGCAGACACGCCGCTATCGTCGTCGCATCGCCATGGGAGGTGGACGCGATGTATCTGGAACTTCAGTCCAATCGCAGCAGCGCCGCATTGCCGGTGGATCACGCCAACACACAGACACCCGCCACCGCCTCGAATGTCGCCAGCGCCGATGCGCACGTATCGCTGCCGCAGTTCGCGTTCAATCCGCAGCTGGCTGGGCTGACTCACGCGATGTTCGGTAACTCCGCCACCGCTGCCGCGCCGAACTTCGACGCGCAAGTGCGCGGCACCGTCGCCAAGGCTATCGATCTGCAGCTGGCCAAGCTCAGCCAGGATGTGTACGACCCCAACAGCAAGGGCATCGAAGGCTGGACGCGACTGAATAACGATCAGTTGATGCGGGCCGGCATCGATCCCGCCTCACTGGAAGATCCCACCACCGGTTTTCGCGCAGCGATCTACCAGGACAAGAACGGTGACCATGTACTGGCCTTCGCCGGCTCCAATGACGCCAAGGACTGGTTGAACAACGCGGAACAGGGCCTCGGCATTTCCGCCGCGCAATACAACCAGGCCGTTTCGCTCGCCACCGAGGCCAAAGCTGCTTTCGGCAATAGCCTGGCGATCACCGGCCACTCGCTTGGCGGCGGTCTCGCCTCCATCGCTTCGCTGGCGACGGATTCGGCCGGCGTCACGTTCAATGCCGCGGGCCTCAACGACGCCACCATCCGCCGGCTCATTCCCGAAGGCGATCCGGCCGCCCTGAAACAGCAGGCGGAGAACGGACTGATCCGCCGCTACGCCGTGAACGGCGAAATCCTCACCACCACGCAGGAACACACGCCGCTGCCGGATGCCGTGGGTCACAAGATCACGCTCAACGATCCCGCGCCGGTCGCCAAGCCCGACATCCATTGGTATGACTGGGCCACCGGCAAGGCCGAAGTGCTGGAAGCGAAATACGCCATTGACGTCGCCAAGCACTCGGTCGATCTGCACATGGACGATGCGGTCATCGCCGCCATGGAGAAGGATCACCCCTGGTCTCCGTGAACAACGTGCGTAGGTTTGCGCGCCTCGCCATGAAATCGTGACATCAACCGTGATGTACTTGCCTTCGCCCACGCCGCCTTGTGCGGCGTTTGGCGCTGGGCCGACACCGGAGAACCCGGCATGATGCGTATGCACAAACGCACCAGGCACTACGCCTGGTGCCTGCTGACCAGCCTGGCGCTTAGCGGTGCCGCTGCGGGAAGAGAAGCCATGAGCGACACGGACGCAAGCAAGGTTTTCAGCGACAGCCGCGTGGTCGCGCTGCTCGATGCCGCTGCCACCGGCGATGCCGCCCGCGTGCGCTCACTCGCGGCCGCTGGCGCCGACATCAATGCGCAAGGCGACCGCGGCGTCACGCCGCTGGAGTGGACCCTGCTGCACCAGGATCTGCGCGGCATGAACGCCCTGCTGCAGGCCGGCGCCGATCCCACGCGCCCCGGCGTCGGCGGCGCCACCGTGCTGCATCTCGCTGCCATGGCCAACGATCCCGCCTACCTGAAATCCCTGCTTGATCACGGCGCCGATCCCAATGCACCGCACGGCGTCACCCAGGCACCCCCGCTCGCCGCTGCGCTGATGAACCCGAAGGACGACGCCTTCGATCTCTTGCTCATGCATCACGCCGATCCCAATCGCGCCGACCGTCTCGGCAACACACCGCTGCACGTCGCCGCCAAGGTGCACAAGACCCATTGCGTGCTGCGTCTGTTGCAGGCCGGCGCGGATGCCACTCGCCGCAATCAGCAGGGCGCCACCTTCCAGACCTACTTCAATATCCTGCCTGCCGGCGGCCTTAATCCTGCCGCGCGCGCCGAGCATGAGCAGGTCGATCAGTGGCTGCGCCAGCATGGCGTGAGTGTGGAGCGCGGCGTGCAGTAACGCAGGAACAGGGAGAGAGCGTGACGCCCTGCCTCTTGCTTCCACCCTAGGGCTTTCCCCAGTC
Organism: Dyella sp. OK004; assembly: GCF_900114495.1. Lineage (GTDB taxonomy): Bacteria > Pseudomonadota > Gammaproteobacteria > Xanthomonadales > Rhodanobacteraceae > Dyella_D. Next base: position 1,043,064 of record NZ_FOZI01000001.1, read on the forward strand.
AAGGGTTTTCCCAAGTATCGCGCTGCATCGGTCGTACCCATCATCCGTGATACCGCAACACATCACGCGCGAAGGGGAAGGACATGACGACCGTTTTCGATGCATTGGACAATGCGCTTTTCCGCAACAACTTCAACGCCACTATCGACCGTGCCGGCGCCAGCCTGGGCGCGCAGCGCGTGCACGCCGCACTGGATTCGGTGGATCTGAACCAGGTTTCGCCGAGCGAGAAACGCGTACTGCAGAGCCTGGCCGGCTCGCTCTCATCCGACGGCTACATCAGCGGCAACGACGCCGATGCACTGGTCAGCCTGATCCACGGCTACGCCACACCCAACAGCGGCTTCGGCCTGCCTGCGCTGACACCCGCGCATACCCCGATCAACGCACCGATCCGCATGCCGGTCGCGTATCCCGGCAGCGCGCTGTTCGCCAACATTTTCACGCAACTGGTGAACCAGGCCGTGCAGAGCTTCCGCAACGCCGCCTTTCTCGGCAGCGCCGCCAACATGCTGGCGGAAACCGACCAAAGCACTGGCGCGCAGCGCGTGGCACAAGCCCTCGACAACGCCGACCTCTCAAACTTCAGCGCCGATGATCGCCGCTTCGTACTCAGCCTGATCGGCTATGCCTCCGCCGACGGTCACATCAGTCGCGCCGAAGCCAACATCATCATCGACTACATTCAATTCGCCAGCGGCAACCCAGGCAACATCACCACGCAACCGTGGAACGTGGAAGCCAACGACGGCCAGCACGCACGCATCGACCTCGGCCATTACACGCTCGACATCGATCAAAGCAGCTCGCAATTCGTGCTGACCAACAAAGCCACCGGCGAAGTCACACGCATCTGGGGGGATCCACATTTCGACAACAACGGCCAGGCCATCGGCACCTTCAAAGGCACACTCACACTCAGCCTCGACGACGGCACGAAACTCACCATCAACACCACCCCCGCCGGCAACGGCGAGTTCTACTCCAGCAAACTCACCATCACCCAAGGCGACCAGGCCATCGTGGTCGACCACCTCAACCAAAACAGCACGCAACCCCTAAGCATCATCAACACCCCCATCCTCGGCCGCCTCCTCGACTGGGCCACCGACGACGGCACCCGCGTCTACGAAGACACCAACACCCGCCAATGGGTACAACTCGACGCCGGTGGCTGGACCCACGCGATTGATGGAAATTTTCTGGCGATGTCATAAAGGCGATGCGCAGCGAGCCGTCGCACGGGCAGTCCGTGCGATGGCGAGGCCTGGATAACCCGAAGAACACCATCCCGCCGCCTGACACTGGAAAAGGCGTAGCTACAGAGCACACCGTCTGCTCTCAGGCCATTTCTCTTTGGTTACTTTCTCTTTGGGCCAGCAAAGAGAAAGTGACCCGGACCGCGGCAGCGGTTCGGAAGCCCGCGGCAGGCGAGCCAGGGCACACAGACGTTAAGACCGAGCGATAACGCCACTGGATTCCGGCCTTCGCCGGAATGACGAAGTTGGAAGGGATATCGCAAGGGTTGAACTCTCAACCCAACCCTCTGAAGAAAGGCGCAGGCTTCAAGCATCGGGCGACGAATCGCCCCACAAATACCTCGGCGGCAATCGCCCCCGAAACTCCGCCCAATCCACCCCGGCCGGATACCGCCCACTCCCCACCTCACGCAACGGCAACCGCCCCCCTTTCCGCGGCCGACACCGCACACTCAACTTCCGCCGCCGCCGACGCATCGCCGCCACCGCCGCACGCCGACGCCGCCCCTCATCATGATCCTGCCCCCGCTGCGCTTCCTCTTCCGCTTCGGCCTTCTTGCCACGCGCCGAATTCACCTCAGTCTTGCCGCCACGGCGGCCACCCAAGGTGCGCTCTTCATCGCCAATAGCACCCACACGACGCATGCGATCGTTGACCAGCGTGAACTCAAGACTGCGCCCCGCGCCCAGATTGATGCTGCGCCCTGCACGCATGCTCGCTGCATGCGCTGCCACGGCCTGTGGATCGATGAATCCCGGCGCCTGCACATTCGCCACACTGGTACCACCGGACGAAGCCTGCCCCAACTGTGCCGCCAGCAAGGCCATGATCTGCAGCTTCGCTTCATTGCCGTCGACTACCGGCGCCGCGACGCTCCAGTTCACCGCCGGCGCCACTTGCGCGAATGCCACCGGCGAAGCCATCGGCGTGGCGAGGAGATTCGGGCGCGTGCCATCCAGCCATGGCATGGGCGGCGGTGGCGGCACCGATTCGGAATGGTGCTGCTGATTCATCGCTGCCTGCGCCATCGCGCCGGCCACCTGGGCGAAGCTAAGCATCACGCCATCAGCGCGCGCCGTCGCCAGTGAGGACGAAGGCAGGCCGGTGGCCACCACGCTGCCACGATCCGCGCTCGGCACATAGTTCACCGGCGCGGTACCAGGACCGGTAGCGCCCGGCCAGACGCTGCCTGCGAGCGGCTGCTCGCGCCCGACCATCAGCGCGGTATCGGTCGTGTTGAGCAGGCCGGCGGCAATCAATGGCACCGACTGCGCATTCGCACCCAGCGACAAAGATAGGCCGAGACGCAAACCATCGACTTTGTCGCTGCCGCGAAGGGCATCGGCAAGATCGGGCGGCAGCGGCAGTTCGCGCGGGCTCGACGGACCATTCGCGCCATCATTATTTTCGCGGCCGTAGCCATGACCGTTGTCGCCACCGAGTGCGCTGCGAATATCCCCAAGGTTTGACGTCGGCAGCTGCACGGTCAGGCCGGGGGTCAGCGGCGTGTCGGCGCGAAGCCCGGGATTGGACTGCAGCAGGCCGTCGATTGGCAGCCCAAGTTTTTCCGCAATGGTATTGATCGTGTCGCCGGGCGACATTGCGAAGTTGAGCAGCACATGGCCATTGCCTTGCGCGCCGTGGCTTCCGCCGCCACCGAGCAGCTGGATTACCGGATCGTTCTTGAGGAGGCTTTCGATACCCATGACGGCACCTCAGCTCAACAGCACGGGGTCGATCTCCAGCTCGCCAAGCTGTTTGCTGGCGAAGCGTTCGATCAGCTGCGGCGCGCTCTCAAGCAATTGCCGGTAGGCCTCGGTACCGCGCATATCGGCGCGCAGCTTCCAGCCCTTGTCGGTACGGCTAAGCCACAGTTCGGCGCCGGGCAGCACGCCGTTCTTGAGGGTGATCATGATCTCGCGTGCCTGCGCGGAGCTGCGCGAGTTCGCGTCCGGCACCAGCAATTGCTTGACGTGCCGTTCGATCAACTCCGCGAGCGCCGGTGACAATGCCGCCTGCATGGCCGGCGCGGGCTGTTCCGCCGTTTGCAGCAGCACTTGTTGCGCCTGATGCAAAGCTTGCGGGCCGGCGGCGGCAAAACCCTGGTCATTGTCCTGACCGCTATCGGCGTCCGCTTCCTGATGATCGTCGCCGTCGCCGCGCGGCGGCAGCGCCAGCGCCTCATCACCTGCAGCATCCAGCTGACGCTGCAACAGATCCCGCAGTGCCTGTTCCTGTTCTTGCAACGACTTGTGCCCGGTTACCGTGGTGCCCGATACCGTCTCTTCGCCATCCTTGCCGTGCTGAGTGACGGTACCGTCCATCAGCTTACGGAAGCGTTGCACCTCTTCACGTCCGCGTACCGGATCCTGTTTGTCCTTCGCGCCGCGCGGGGTATGCGCGTGATGCACGGGATGAACATCGCGCGTCGTCGTGGAGCTGGATTCATTGCGCATAGCGACCTCAGCGTAGGTGGGCCTGGCGCAGGGACAGCTCTTCCAGGCTGTGCTCCTCGCGCAATTCCACACGGTTGCGCATCTCGCGCAGCCAACCCTGTTTCATTTCATCCACCGCATTGAGCTTATTGCGCGCCTGACGCCATGCCGTCGCCGCGAGATCGAGTGCGGCCTGTGCTTCCGCGCAGTCGCGTTCGCGCGTTTCCAGTTCGATGCGGCGCTGACTGATGTGCTGATCCAGCAAAGCCAGGTGGCGCTCGTAGCGCTCCACCGCCAGCGCCGTGGGCTGACCCGTTGCGAACATGCCGGTCCACGCGCGATCAGCGAAATCCTGCCGCTTGAACTGGGCCTGCTGCAGCCGCTCGTCGGCCGCGGCACGCTCCTGTTCGGTGAGCTGCCAGCGCTCGCGGCACTGCTTGAGTTCGCTTTCCAGCGCACGCAGGCGAATGCCGCGCACGGCGCACAAAGGCTCCAGCGGAAAAGTGGTGCTCATGTGCATACTCCAGCCAGACGCGAACGAGTGGCAGCGAAATCGGCCGCCTCATGCGTGCCTTGGCGCAATAGTTGGTTGATGGCATCGATGCGCGCGATGGCGGTATCCGCGTCGGCATCACCGCCGGGCTTGTATTCGCCCAGCTGCAACAGCATTTCGATCTCGCGGTACTTGGCCACATAGCGCCGCAGTAGACCGGCAGCGCGCTGATGGGTGCCCTGGGTAACGCGCGGCATCAGTCGGCTCGCGCTGGCCAGCACGTCGATGGCTGGGTAATGGTTGGCCTGCGCCAGGCGGCGCGAGAGATAGATGTGACCGTCGAGGATCGAACGCACTTCCTCCGCGATCGGATCGTTGCCGTCTTCGTCTTCCATCAACACGGTGTAGAACGCGGTGATCGCGCCCTTCTCATTGGTACCGGCGCGCTCGAACAGCCGCGGCAGCGCGGAAAACACCGAAGGCGTGAAACCGCGCCGCGATGGTGGCTCGCCCATGGCCAGGCCCACATCGCGCAAGGCGCGCGCGAAGCGCGTCACTGAATCCATCATCAGCAACACATTCATGCCGCGGTCGCGGAAGTACTCCGCAATCGCCGTACCCAGCCAGGCAACACGGCTGCGTTCCAGCGCGGGCCGGTCGGACGTAGCCACCACCACCACGCTGCGCCGCAGGCCTTCCTCGCCCAGACTGTCGTGCAGGAACTCGCCCACCTCGCGCCCACGCTCGCCAACCAGCACGATCACGTTCACATCGGCCTGCGCATTGCGCGCCAGCATGCCCAGCAAAGTGCTCTTGCCGCCGCCGGCCACCGCGAAGATGCCAGTGCGCTGGCCGCGACCGATGGTGAGCGTGGCATCGATGGCGCGCACGCCGGTCGGCATGGCTTCGTCGATCGCTTGCCGGCTCAGCGGGTTAGGCGATGCCGCGTAGAGCGGTACGCGCTCCACCCGCTCCAGCGGACCAAGGCCGTCGAGCGGATCGCCATGCGCGTCGATCACGCGACCGAGCAGGCTCACGCCGGCCGGCGCGGTGGCCTGTTTACCGGTCGCCGTCACCGTCGTTGCGGTGGAAATACCTTCCAGCGGACCCAGCGGTGTCAGCAGCGTCTGCTGCTGCGACACGCCGACCACTTCAGCCGGCAGGCAGAAACCGCTATCGGCCTGTTCGAGCAGGCAGAGTTCACCGATCGCCGCGCGCACGCCGGTGGCGCGTACCAGCGTGCCGTAGGCCTCGGCTACGCGCCCCACGCGCTGCAGGGTGTCGCGCTTGCTCAGGGCGAGCAGCAGCGGATCGTCGCCAGGCACCACGAGGCTTTCAGGCGTCGGGACGTTCACGGCGTCCTCCCGTCTGCTCGGCGGCGGCAAGGATCACCCGCGCCTGTTCGAGCTGTTCGTTGAAGCCGGCGCGCACCATGCCGCCGGCGGATTCGATGATGCAGTCGAAGCGATCCAGTTCCGGATCGCCGATGATTTCGGTATCCGGCGCGGCCGCCGCGCCAAGTGCCGCGACTTCGGCACGCGCCTGCTCCGCCACGTCGGGATGCACGCGCACCAGCAGGTGCGGCTCGAACACCAGCTTCTGCATCGCCTCGGCCACCAGCGAAGCGACCAATCGTTCCGCACCGATGACCGGTGCGATGTGTTTGACCACCGCGATGGCGATCTCGCTGGCGCGGCGGCGCAGTTCAACGGTGGCGGCGGCGCGCGCCACCACCAGCGCTTCCAGCGCTTGCGCGCAATCGCGCAGGCCGCGTTCACGCCCCTCCACCAGCCCTTCGAACTTGGCCTGTGCGCGGATCTGTTCCACTTCTGCCTGCGCCTGCCGCAGTACGGCGTTCGCCTGATCCAGGATGCGCTGAGCTTCCTGCAAAGGCGTCCAGGACTCGGCGGGGATCACCCCGGTGTCGAGGTACAAATGGAAGCGATCGCTATCGGCAAACAAGGCATTCATTCCGGCGGAGCCTCTGCCGCGCCGGCTTCGTCGCTCTCGCGAGAAGAAGCCAGCAATTCGGCCACGGTACCGGCGGGCAGCCAGCACTCTTTGATACAAGGCAAGGCCGGCGCGCTCGCGTAAGCCAGCGCCAATCGCTCGGCAAGCCGGGCATCGCTACGGCCGGCATGACCGAGGAACTCGATCTTGCCGCGCTCGAACACCGCATCGCGCAAGGCCTGCGCATCACGCTCGCAACGCTGCATAGCCGCACGTCCCATATGACGCACAGCTTCCGGTGCAGCACCGCGCCACGGGTCGGCTGCCTGCGCGCGGCGCCATGCATCCAGTCCGAAGGCTTCTCGCAAAAACAACACTTCGCTGCGCTCCACCGCGACACGCAGGGCGGGACCGAAAGCAACGGCGCCCAGTTCGTGAGTGAAGCTTTCCAGCGTTGTATGTGGCCAGTGCAACCAGTCTTCCGTCTCGATCCAGGCCTGCCAACGCTCATGATCGGGGGCGAAGACCGTCGGCGCGGCTCGCCATGCCGCGCGCGCCAGATGCCTGCGACCGAGCGCGGAGCGCCGTGCCTGTTCTAACAACGCGACAGGCACACCAGCGCAACGCTCCGCATGCAGGCCATCGAGCAAAGCCTGTGCATGCTGCCGGCGCATGGCTTGCTCAGTGTTCACCGGATGCCTCGCGGCGCGTCATCGCGCGCGATGGATGCCCCATCAACGCGTTGCGATTGCGCCACAGCAGCAAGCCGGCCAGCAACACCGCCAACGCCGCGAAACCGATCAGCAACAGCGAGGCCACGTCGCCGCGCATGCCGCCAGCAATCACACCAGCGTGGGCTGGTGCTGGCGTCACCTCGGTCGGCGCGCGCTGAAAGAACTGCACCGTGACGCGGCTGGGGTCGCTCAAGCCCTCGGTACCGGTCATCACCGCCGCCTTGATATCCGGCGCGCGGCTCTCGATGCCGGCGTTGGGTCGGGCGATGATCACCACCGAGGCCGATCCGCTGGCTGGCTTGTCGTCGAGCGGACTCTTGTCCGGCAGTGACAAGTACACATACGCGTCGATCACACCGTCGAGTTTGCGCAGCGTGTTGCCCAGCAGCTGCTCACGGGCATAGATGAAGCGCTGCTTGTCCTCCATCGGCGACGACACGAAGCCGTCCTTCTTGAACATCTGGCCGATGTTGTCGACACCCTGATGCGGCAGGCCGGCGTCGCGCAGTATTGCTACCGCCGCCGGCATATCGTGGCGATCCAGCAACACCTGCCAGCCTTCGCCACGCTCGGCCGGGCGTTTCTCCGCGTCGACACCGCCGTTGATCAGTGCGGCCACCACGTCGTTGGCCTGCTGCTCGTCCAGCCTGGCGTACAGCACATCCCGGCTGCAGCCGGCCAGCAGCCCCAGCAGCAGTGCCAGGGCCGCAAGCCGTCCCATTCGGCCGATGTTCCACGGCTTGGTCATCGCATACGCCTCAGGACTGCTGCCGGAACAGTTGCTGCACACCTTCCGAGCTGCGGTTGGCCACGTTGCTGGTCAGCTCAGCCTGGAACACCAGCTCGTGGCATTTCAGCGTCATGTCGATCACCTGGCTGGGCGACAGGTCGCGCCCGTTCGCCTTCATCGCCTCAGACAGACGGCCAAGCTGGTTGGCGCGACCGTTGAGCGAGTCAAACTGGCTGAGCACCGCCTTGAAGCCCGCCGACATTTCGTGCGACACCGGCGTCACCTGCTCGTTCTGCACCACGTTGGCGGGCGTGGCGTCCGCAAAAGTCTGGCGGAATTTGGCCACGTCGTCGACGTGCGCAGGCGTAGCGGCCTTGGGTTCGGTCGCCGCGAAATGGGCGACGTTCACCATCTGGGTCGGAAGCACATTCATGGTCATCCCTCCTGGCATCGCGCCGGGTTACTGCTTGCGACCCAGGGTTTCCAGCGCCTGGCCCACGGCGTTGTTCGAGGTGGCGGCATTGGTGGAAAGGAACTGCATCTTCAGGCTCTCGGCGGTGAGCTGGGTCATCACCGACGGCTGATCCGCGCCACCGTCGCTCACCTTGGACGAGAGATCGGTGACTTTCGACGCCTGCTGATCGAGCGCGTTGCCCCAGGCCTTGGCCATGGCTTCGAACCAGCTCTTGGATTGATCGACGCTGGCCGACTGGCCCGCGGCGGCGCTGCCGGCGCCGATGGTGGTGTTGATGCTCGGAAACTGACTGACGCTACCGTTGCCATTAATTGAGTTGTTGCTGCTCATGCTCGTCTCCCTAGGTGATAACGGGGCCGCGCCGAACGGTGGGCTCCGGATGATGCGGCGGCCAGGGCCACCGCGTTCGGCGTCGGGCGGCGATGCCGTCCAGCGCCAGCGGGCTGCAAAGCCCGCCTGTTGCTCGTTTCAACGACTGCCATTGCCGTGATGTTTCGCGGCAACCACAGGTTCCGCGGTATCGGCAGGCGCTGCCGCCGATACCGCCGCGGCCGGGTTGGCCGGCGGCAGCAATACCGACGCGGCCTCGTCGTCCAGCGGTTGTGGCACCTGGTAGTCGTCGTGCTTGTTCAATTGCATGTATCGGTTGTCGGGCATGCGCATGAGGATGCTTCCCTCCGCGCTGACATTCAGGAACACACCGCCCTGCGGCAGCAGGTTCCCCGGGTAGTAGCGCGACTCGTCGCGCGTGATCAGGTACGGGTCGTGGCCGCTGACCACGTGGCGGATGCGCTTGCCCGGATCGGGTTTGACCGGCTCCGGCGTGCGCTCGTCGTAGTTCTTCAGCGCCAGGCTGAGGCCCAGCGCATCGGTGTTGAGGTTCTGCATATCGCTGGAGCCGAGCACGTCTTTCTGCACGCGCTCGGCCTTGGCGATGTCGCCGAAATGGCCACCGACTTCCACCCCGCCCTGGTCGAGCAGCTTGGTTTCCACCGTGTAGCCGTGCATGGCGAAGATGTCATTGACCTGCTTCTCCACGCTGGGCCAATCGCGCACGGTCAGTTCGGTGATCAGGCCGGCGTCCGACAGTCTGCGCTTGAGTTCGGGCAGCTGCGCCACGTTGCCCACCACGCCACGCACGATCAGGCGACCGCCTTCGCCGCTGTTGGCGCTGACATGCATCAACGACATGCCACGCAACACGGCGCGCACCTTGTCGAGCTGGTCGGCGACGCTTGCACTGCGCACCTGCACGGTGGGATGCGTGACTTTCCAGCTGCCGATCAATACCAGCCCCGCCACCGCTAGCAACAGGCCAGCCATCACCAGCACGCCGCGACGGCGGCCGGCAAGCTGGCGTTCGGTCAATGCCGATACCTTTGCATCGGCCGCGTCGGCCAGCGCTTGCCAGCGCTCGCTCCAGTGCGGTCCGACGGCGAGCTGCACGTCGCCCAGGCGCACCATGGCGAAGTGTTCCAGACTCACGTTCTCGCCCACCGCCACATGGCCGTCGTGGGTTTCCACCGCGCCATCCATCGCACGCAACAGCACTTGGTCGCCCATCACGGTGAGTACGCAGTGATGGTTGGCGATGTTGGCATCGCCGAGCATCAGATCGCAGTCGTCGGCCTGGCCGATCATCAGGATGCCGCGCTGCGGCAGGCGCAACTCGGCACCCGCATGTAGGCCACTGAACACGCGCAGGGCCAGTTGCACCTTGGGTGGTGAACTAGGTGGGCGGTGTTTGGCGGTCGGCAGGGCGCTCATGGCGACATCACTCGGGCTAGCGATTCTTGGCGGCAGGAACGGGCGCGGGCGCCGCAGGTATCGGCTGCACGATCACCGGCACCGGCGTGGGCTGTTGCACGTTGCTTTTCTTGTGGTTCCACCAGGCCTCGTCGCTGGCCTGCTTCTTGTCGATCTGTTCCTGGCTCTCCATGCTCACCTGCGGTGAACTCGGCGTCTGTTGACCGGTGATGTGGTTGAGCATCACCAGTCGCGGCGTGATCAGGAATAGGCGCTCGGTATGTGCGCGCTGCTTCTCCACGGTCTTGAACAGATAGCCCAGCAGCGGCAGATCGCCGAGCAGCGGAATCTTGTGCTCGTTGTTCTTCGACTGATCCTGGATCAGGCCGCCCAGCAGCAGGCCCTGTCCGTCCTGGATGAATGCCTGCGTGTTCACCGCGTTCTGGCTGACGATGGGGTACTGGATGTTCTGCGCATCCTTCGGCGAATAGGTGATATTGCCGTCCTCGATCTGCACCATCATGCGGATGTGCGGCGCACCGTTCTCCTGCACCACGTGCGGCGTTACGCGCAGGGTGGTGCCGGCCATCACGTTGTAGAGATCGGAGTTGTACGCGCCCGCGACCGGCACGTAGACGGTCTGGTTGCTCTGGATGACCGCCTCGGCATCGTTCATCGTGATCACCTGCGGACGGGTGACCACATGCGCGATGCCATCGTCTTCCAGCGCATTGATGTTGGCCACGAACTTGGCCGGATTGCCCAGGATCGTGCCGATCTGCAGGCCGTTGTTGAACAGACTGGGCAGGCCACTGGTGTCGCCGAGGCCAAGCGCGGCCAGCAACAGCGCCTTGTTGGCGACGGAGTCGGCCTGGGTCTGGTTACCGCTGGTGAAACCCACCGTGGTGCGATGGTTGCGATAGAACCAGTTGATGCCGAGCTGCCGCGCCTTGCTCTTGTCGACGTCGATGATGGTGGCTTCGATCTCCACCATCTGCGGCGCTATATCAAGCTGGCGGATCAGCTCGTCGTACATCGGCAGGCGGTCGGGCGTGTCGCGCACGATGATGGCGTTGCGGAAGCTGTCGGCGACGATGCGCGTATCGCCACCACCCGATACCTCCTCCAGGCTGCCGCGCTGACTGGATGGCCCCAGCGGCGCGTTGGGCGGTGTCAGGCCATCGTCGCTATTGTCCTGTGCCGGCACGCTGTAGTTACCCAGCGGCGGCGGCGGTTGTTGGCCCGCGCCAGCCAGTCCCTGCCCCCGCAGGCCGCGCATGCGCGGCGAGGCCAGGCGTTCGCTGGCGCCGCTGAACTGGCCGGAGCCCTGCTCGCTCACCAGCGCGCGCAGCACGCTCGCTACACCTGGAATGGTGACCTGGCGATTGCCCAGCGTCATGGTGGTGTCCGAGGCCCAGGCATATTTCAGCGGATAGAACTTGAAGCGCGTGCTGACGTTCTGGCCGAGGCCGGCCACCGTCTGCGACATCTGCTTCACTTGCTCGCCGAAGCGCTTGGTGCCGGTGATGGTGACAAGGCCGGTGCTGGGTTCGAGCTTCCACACATTACCGCTGGCGGAGTCGGCCCAGTTCACGCTGGCCATGGCCGACATGAACTGTTGCTCCAGCGGCAGTGGCACGCTGGTGTAGTCAGTGATGCGCTCGGAATCCAGATAGACATAGACGGCCGAACCGTCCCAATAGGCGAGCAGGCCATTGGTGTCGGCGATCTTGCGCCATACCTGCGCATAGGTGCCCTTGAAGCTGCCATTGACGGTACCGCTGCGCGCGGCGACCTGCGGACTGAGCACGACCTCCAGTCCCTGATCGTGGAAGAAATCCGGCAGGATCTCGCGCAAAGATTTATCGGTCTGGATCTCCGTCGTGCTCTTCTTGAACGGTATGGCTGCCGCCTGCGTCATCGCGGCGAACAGCATCAGGCCGAGCGCGACCACGCAGGTCAATGCCCGCCTGGTGTCCATGCCGACCATCCTTCCCCTGATGTAGCCCATCTGCCTGGATTCCTTGCCTGTCATCGATTGAGGGCCGCCTTAGGCAGCCAGTTGTCCCACTGGCACCAGACGCAGGTCGGGCACCAGCTCTTGATAAGAAAGCACCGGGATGTCGGCGTACTCAGCTTCGGTGAGCTTGCGCAGATGGCGCCGCACGTCCATTGAGCTGAGCAGCACCATCGAGTTGCCGTGTTCACCGCGCGCGACTTCGCCGATCTGCGCCAGCAGGCGTGCGGCGAGATCCGGCTCCACCGCCAGCTGGGTGCCAGCCGGGCCGGTGTGCACAGAGCGGCGCAGGCGCTCTTCCAATTCCGGACGCGCCACCAGCACACGCAGCACCTGACCGTCGTCGGAGTACCGATAGCTGAGGTGGCGACGCAGGGCCATGCGCACGTATTCGGCGACCAGCACGATGTCCTTCTCGCGGCTCGCCGCGTCGGTGATCGCTTCGAACACATCGCGCAATTGACGGATCGGCACGCGCTCTTCCACCAGACGCTTAAGCACTTCGGCCACGCGCTGCGGCGAGACCACGCGCAGCATTTCACGCACCAGGTCCGGATAGTCCCGGCTGAGGCCGTTGGAGAGATTGGAGGTTTCCTGGATGCCGACGAACAGGGCCAGATGCCGTTCCAGCGCCATGCGGATGTGTTCGTGCAGCATCTGCGGCGCTTCCAGCGCCTGCGCATGACGCGCGCTGTCGCGCGCGACCCAGCGCCCAGGGAAACCATGCGTGCCTTCGGCAGTCAGCGCATTGGCCTCTCCCTCCGGCGCGGAAGGCAGGGCGGCGCGACCAGGCAGGAACAACTGACCAGGTCTCAGCACACCATGGGCGATGCGCACGCCGTAGGCGTATAGCGCATAGCCGTGCTCGGGCAAATTCAATCCGGCGCGCAGGGCTGGCTTGGGCAGCGGCACGCCGTATTCCTCGCGCAAGCTGCCCACCACTTGCCGGAACAGATTGCGCACCTGGGTGCTGCCCAGCGATTGCAACGCGGACATGTGCACTTCGAGCATCAAGGGCGCGGAAGGCAGCAGTGCATCGCTATCGGCCACATCGGGCGGCAGCAGTTCCGCCTGGCTTTCCGGCACCTTGAACAGCCGGCGAAGAAAGCCTACGCGCTCACGCATGCGCCACGCCGCGATGCCCACCAGCACCATGCCCAGCGGCAGAAACACGATGATCGGGAAGCCCGGCACCAGCATCATGCCCAGCGCAATGCAGCCGACGATCATGGTTACGCGCGGTTCGCTGGAAATCTGCTTCGCGATGATCGCGCCAAGGTTGCGTTCTTCCTCATCACCGGCGGTGCGGGTCACGATCAGGCCGGCCGAGATCGACGCCAGCAGCGCCGGAATCTGCGCCACCAGGCCGTCACCGATGGTCAACACGCTGTACGTATGCACTGCGTCGCCCAGGCTCATGCCGTGCATCATCACGCCCACGCCCAGACCGCCCAGCAGGTTGATCACGATAATCACGATGCCGGCGATGGCGTCGCCCTTGACGAACTTCATGGCGCCATCAAGCGAGCCGTGCAGCTGGCTTTCGATTTCCAGAAGGCGACGGCGACGGCGGGCCTCGTCCTTTTCCAGCAGGCCCGAGCGCAGATCGGAATCGATCGATAGCTGTTTGCCGGGCATGGCGTCCAGCGAGAAGCGGGCGGCGACTTCGGCGACGCGTTCTGCGCCTTTGGCGACCACGATGAATTGCACAACGGTGATGATCAGGAACACCACCAGGCCCACGATCAGGTTGCCGCCCACCACCATGTTGCCGAAGGTGTCGATGATGTGGCCGCCGTCGGCATTGAGCAGGATCGAGCGCGTGATGGCGATCGACAGCGCGAGGCGGAACAGCGTGGTGAGCAACAACACGCTGGGGAAACTGGAGAACGCAACCGGCGCAGGGATATAGATGGCGATCAGCAGCAGGCCGACGCCGATCAGCATGTTCAGCGCGACCAGCGCATCGATCGCCACCATAGGCAGCGGCAGGATCATCAAGCCGATGATCGCCACCACGCCCGCGACGAGCACGAGGTCGCTGTAGCTGCGCGAGCCGCCCGGACCGGGCGCCAGGCGCGCGAGGATCGCCTCAAGCGCCATGGCTTGATGCTCCTCTATCGGCATCACCGCCTATGCCATGGCGACGACCCGTGACGCGACACGATGCTGGTGCGACAACGCTACGCAAAACACACCACTCCGGCAGCCGGACACACTCATCCCTAGAGCGTGCGATCACGCTCTCCACTGCCGTTGCCGATGCCGCCGCGCACAGAAAGCACGCGATCCACTTCAGCCGTCGCCCCCTGTCGGCGCTCGGTGAAGTGGGAACGTACACAGCGCCCCGGAAAATCGATACCTAGGGAAAACCCTAGGTTTTCAAATTCAGCGTTGTGAATATGAAGATCATTTGACAGACATATTCAAAACGTTTGCTTGAATAACGTTTACATCGTGATATTCGTCACATTATTTAGCGATGTCATCATTGCGTAATTCCGCGATCAGCTCGACCCGGTTCGGAGTGACCCCTAGCACCAGCCTCCGCCCTTGTGCATCAAGCACTACCACGCGTTCACGGGCACCAACGGCCACCGCCTGCACCACTTTCAGTGGCCCCGCAGGGCCCCGCAGGGACTGCCCCTTGCGCAACCACCATAACCACGCCAAGAGGGCCGCCGACACTGCAATGAGCGGTAACAAAAGGCCCAACCAAAGACTGCCGCCGTCGGGAGTATCAGCGGCCCATGCGGAGGCCGGCACAGATAATCCGGCCATGACGTTGCACAGTAATCTCTTCATGGCATTATTCCTTATCGAACAATCCGAACTTGGCCACTGTGTCTTTCGTTGGGGGACGAAGCGCGACACCTGCCTTATCGAGGGATGGTCACGATGCCTGTGACACGGATTCACCGCAAGCCGACGCATGCAGGGATTGCCTCCGCCGAGGATACGCAGGGATACGCGTGGATTGATGCATTGCCCTGGCCGTGCATCGTGTTCGCCCAGGAAGACGGACTCGCACTGGCCGACAACGCCGCCTTCCGCAACGAGTTTCCGCAATTTGACGACATGCCTTCACGCGACACCTTCGACGCCTCGTTCGAGCGCGTGGGCGAGCAAGGCCGTTGCCCGATCTATTACGCGAACGACACCCGGCGCTGGTATCGGCTCGAGCGCAGCGAGCTGTCGCTGGATGGTGCGGCGGAGGCGGTGTTCCTTATCAATATGAGCGAAGGCATCGACGCCTTGCGCCGCCATCAGGAGCAACACGAGCAGCTGCTGTCGACCTCGCGCATGATGAGCGTCGGCGAGATGGCCACCACGCTGGCGCACGAGCTGAACCAGCCGCTCGCGGCAGCGATCAACTACCTGGGTGGCTGCGAGCAGATCATCAGCCAGGATCCGCGCGGCGAGGAATTACTGCGCGGCATCCGCCTGGCGCGCCGGCAGACTGAACGTGCGGCGCAGATCATCGGCAGCATCCGCGAGTTTGTGCGCAGTCGCGAACCGCATCGGCAGAATCTGGATGCGCGCGCCCTGGTTCACGGCGTGATCGAGCTGCTGCGACTGGAGGCCGAACAACACCAGGTCAGCATCACCAACACCTTGCCGGAAGCTTTGCCTACGATCTTCGCCGACCGCGTGATGATCGAGCAGGTGCTGCTCAACCTGATCAAGAACGCGATCGAGGCCATGCGCGAGACGCCGCCGTCGAACCGGCGTATCCGCGTCACGGCGCGCCTCGATTACGACGATATGGTCGAGATCCGCGTAATCGACCAAGGCTGCGGCATCGGCGCCGATGACTTGTGCCGCCTGTTCACGCCGCTCTACACCACCAAACCGGACGGACTGGGCATCGGCCTGGCGATCTGCCGTTCGATCATCGAGTACCACGAGGGACGCCTGTTCGCTGAACCCAACCCGGAAGGGCGGTGCGGCTGCGCGATGGTGTTCACCGTGCCACGAGGGACCGTCTGATGACCCCAGCCAATGGGACACGTATTTATCTGGTTGACGACCATCAGGAGTTTCGCGAATCCTGCGTCTGGATCCTCGAACAGACCGGCTTTGAGGTGCAGGCGTTTTCGAGCGCGGAGTCGTTGCTCAAGGAGCTGTCGCGCAATGCGCCGACGGCGCGCAGCTGCATCGTGAGTGACATCCGCATGCCCGGCATGAGCGGGCTGGAATTACAGAGTGAGTTGTCGCATCGCGGGCTGGCATTGCCGCTGATCTTTGTCACTGGCCATGGCGATGTACCGCTTGCCGTGGATGCGATGCGCCATGGCGCAGCCAATTTCATCGAGAAGCCGTTCGATGCGCCGCTGCTGATCGAAGCGATCCAGACCGCGCTTTCTTCGCACGCGCCACAGGCCGCGTCCAGCGCGCTGGGGCATCTGACACGGCGCGAGCGGCAGGTGCTGGACGGCATCATGAGCGGCAAGCTCAACAAGGTGATCGCCGACGATCTGAAGATCAGCCCCAAGACGGTCGAACTGCATCGCGCCAACCTGATGGCGAAGCTGGGCGCGCACAACGTGGTCGAGCTGACCCGCGCTGTGCTGGGCCAGGGCTAAGCCGTGGCCGCCCTGGAGGCCGTGGTGGCCGCTTCTGTACCTGGCGATGGATTGCTGTCCGCGGCGCGTGCACTGTTGGCGCGCGGCAATCTTCTGCAACTAGCTTCCGAGCAGAGCGTGCTGATGCTGTATGCCGGACGCGGGCAACAGCATGCCGCCAGCCTGCCCTGTGTGCGGCTGGATCACGCTTACGGCTCGGTGCTGGTCGCGCTGGAACAGGAGAGCGGCGAAAGCAATCTGGGCGATGCGCGCTGGCAGGACTATGAAGGCGAAGCGCGCCTGCTCGCGTGGACGCTGGCGCACGAATCGCTGGTGAGCGCACTGGCGCGGCTGACCGGTCACGAGTTGCTGCCAGCGGCGTTCCTTGCCGCTGGAGGCGATCTTGAGCGGCTGTGGCTGGCGCTGATATTCCGCGACCATCAGGGCGCATTGTTGCAAGGCTGGCTGGCGCTGGGTCCCGCTGAGTTGCGCACGCTGGCAGCGCGCCAGGAGTGGACGCGTGATGCCACTTATCCGTCCCTGGTGAGCGATGCGACATCGCTGTCGCTGCGGCTGATCGTGGCCGGACGCACGCTCGACGCCGCCACGGTGACGGCATTGAAGCCCGGCGACGTGCTGCTGGTGGGCCACGAAGCCGATTGCGAAGGCCGGCTGCAACCCGACGAGGACACCGTGCGCAACATCTACGGCCTGCCGGAAGGTTGGGCGGTGCAGCGCCGCCAGGGCGAATGGACCATCTCGAATCGGCCGCTGATCGCCGTCGGCAGCGACACGGCACGCCCGCTGTTTTTGCTGACGCGCCTCACGCTGGATCTAGACGACGTCGGCGCCTTGCGCCCCGGCAGCACGCTGCATCACGACGCGCCGCTGATCGGCAGCACGGTGGGCATCATGCTCGGCGGGCGGCGCTTCGGCGAGGGCGTACTGGTGGCGCTGGGCGACTGGCTCGGCGTACGCATCGCGCAAAGGGAAGGTGAACATGGACTTCAATAGCTTCTCGCCCGCGCTTGTCATCACCATGGTGGTGGCGCTGGCGATGGCGCCGTTCGTGGCGGTGATGGTGACGTCGTTCACCAAGATCGTGGTGGTGCTCAGCCTGTTGCGCAACGCGCTGGGCCTGCAGCAGGTGCCGCCGAATGTGGTGATCAACGGGCTGGCGATCATCCTGTCGGTGTACGTGATGAACCCGGTGATCATGGACAGCTACAAGGACGTGCAGACGCAGATGAGCACGCAGGCGCCGGGGCCGATGAGTATGGAAAAGCTTGGCCAGATCGTGCAATCCGGCAAAGAGCCTTTGCGCCAGTTCCTGATTAAGCACAGCAATGAAGGCGAGCGCGGCTTCTTTCTGCAGAGCGCCAAGCGCCTGCTGCCGGCCGACCGCCAGGCAGACCTCACCGCCGAGGACTATATGGTGATCGTGCCGGCCTTCACGGTGAGCGAGCTGACGCAGGCGTTCCAGATCGGCTTTCTGCTGTTTCTGCCGTTTCTGGTGATCGACCTGGTGGTGTCCAACATTTTGCTGGCGATGGGCATGATGATGCTGTCGCCCACCATGGTCTCCCTGCCGTTCAAGCTGCTGCTGTTCGTGTTGCTCAGCGGCTGGGCCAAGCTGATTCACGGCCTCGTGCTGACCTACCAGTAAGGGGGCGATATGTACGACCAGGAAATACAGCTCGCCCGCGAAGCGCTATGGCTGGTGCTGGTGCTGTCCGCGCCGCCGATCATCGCAGCAGCCATCGCCGGCCTGCTGGTGGCCTTTCTGCAGGCGGCCACGCAGATTCAGGAGCAGACCTTTCCCTACGCAGTGAAATTCATCGTGGTGGTGATCGCGCTGCTGGGCACTGCGGCCATGCTCGGCGGCACGCTGTATAAGTTCGCCGACCGCTTGTTCAGCGGGTTCCCCGGCATGCTGCATTGAGCGCTGCGCCGCGATGATGGTTTTTTCGATCGAGGCCCTCGGCAATCAACTCACCGGTATCGCGCTGACGCTGCCGCGGATCGTCGCGGCCTTTCTGGTGCTGCCGTTGATGACGTCGGACACGGTACCTTCGCTGGTGCGCAACAGCTTCTACGTGAGCCTGGCGATCCTGGTTTATCCACTGGCCGCCGCGGCCAGCCCCAGTCTGACCGTGATGACTGGCAGCACCTGGATCATGGTGCTTGGCAAGGAATTTTTCCTTGGCCTGCTGATCGGCTTCTGCTTCGGCATGGTGTTCTGGGCACTGGGCGCAGCCGGCGCCGTGATGGACACCAAGGCTGGCGCCTCGATGGCGATGGACATGGATCCGATCGCCGGCCAGCAGAGCACGCTGACCAGCGTGTTCCTGATGCAGCTGGCGACCTGGCTGTTCATGGTGAGCGGTGCGTTCACCGTGTTTCTTGATCTGTTGATGTCGAGCTATGCGATCTGGCCGGTGGCGAGCATGCTGCCGCCGTTGAAAGCGGGCGGCATGAACTTCTTTGTCGGCCAGTTCAGCTATTTCATGACGGCGGTGCTGGTGCTGTCGGCGCCGGCGCTGGTGGTGATGTCGCTGGTGGATATCGCGCTGGGGCTGGTCAACCGTTACGCGCAACAGCTCAACGTGTTTGCGCTGGCGATGCCGATCAAAGCGTGGCTGTCGAGCTGGGTCTTGCTGCTGGCGCTGGGCGCGATGGTGGAAGTGGTGATGCGCAAGCTGTTTGAGAATCGTGGTTTGCTGCGGGCTTTGCAGCACATTCTCTGAGTCAGAGACCGTCGCGCGATTCGCGGATCGACTCCGCCCAACGCAGCAGTTCGGCCACGGCCTCGAAGAAATCGGACGGCAGGTAGTCGTCCACATCTACTTTCTCGTACAAGCTGCGTGCCAGGGTGACGTTGCGCATGATCGGCACGCCAGCCTCTTCGGCGGCCTGGCGGATCAGCGCGGCCTCGTGGTCCTCACCCTTGGCGACGATCACCGGCAGATCGTCCTCGCCTTGCTGATAGCGGATGGCAATCGCCAGATGTGTGGGATTGGTTACCACCACACTGGCACTGCGCACACCGGCCAGCGTGTTTTGTTGCGACCACTCCTGATGCAGCTGGCGGCGACGGCCCTTGATCATTGGGTCGCCTTCGTTGTCCTTCAGCTCTTGCTTGATGTCGCGCCGGCTCATCTTCATTTTCTTGGTGAA
Source organism: Dyella sp. OK004 (assembly GCF_900114495.1). GTDB lineage: Bacteria > Pseudomonadota > Gammaproteobacteria > Xanthomonadales > Rhodanobacteraceae > Dyella_D. Next base: position 1,062,646 of record NZ_FOZI01000001.1, read on the forward strand.
GGCGAAGCGCTGATAGAACGCGTCGAGCACCGAGACGAAAAAGAACACGAAGATCACGCCCGCCGCCAGGCGCTTCACTGCGACCCAGTGCGCTTCGCCCAGCGCTTCCGGCGCGGCATACGGCAGCAGGACGAACTGGCCGATCAGCGCGAACAGCACCCACACGAACAGGCCGATCAGCAGGCCGCTCTTGGCGATGGCCTTGATCACCTCCACCAGGTTCTCTTGCGAGAACAGCCGCTTGATGCCTTCGGCCGGATTCATGCGGCTGGCATCGGGCTTGAGCTTCTTGGGTGCAAATACCGGCCCCACCTGCAGAAATTCCACCAATACGCCGATGGCGACGGCACCGAGCAGGAAGGGCAGGGTGAGCCACAGGAAGCCTTCCAGCGTGGCCAGGCCTACCGTATGCAGTGCCTGGCCAAATGGCTGATTGAGCCCGAGTAGGGCAGTGTCGAACAATCCGTTCAATCGAGCGCGGACCAGCGGCATGCCCATCATCAGCATCAGCAGCCAGGCCAGCACTAATACCGTGCTGGTCAGCTCGCGGCTTTTGGGAACATCGCCTTCCTTGCGGGCGTCGCGCAGGCGCTTGGGGGTGGGTTTTTCAGTGCGGTCCCCGCTGTCCTTGTTCTGCCCGGCCATGAGTCGTTCGCCTGTGTACGCGGTCAACTCATGCTACGGCCATGCATTCGCCGTTCACCGTGACCCGGATGCCAGTGTGATCAAGCGCCGGGCATGCCACCACCTAGGGAATTCCCCAGCTGCTCCGATGCTTACGCGAGACCTAGACTGATGCCACGCATCGATCCGCCACCAGGTGCCATGAACCTTTCCGAGCTACCGTCGACATCGCTGACGCCCTCCCTTGCAGGGATCGGTGCCGCGCACGCCCTCGCGGGCCAGGGCGGCTCGGCCCGACTGCAGGCGGCGCACGGCAATCAGTTGCTGGGTCTGGACGTATGGGCCGGCACCAGCGCGGCCGAACGCCTGCTCAGCCGCCCCGGTGCGGCCACCGGCCCGGCCGGCGCGCAACTCGAACAGGTGATCAGCCACATCCTCGCGCCGCTCGGCTGAGCCGGCGCGCTGCCGCTAAGCTCATGTCATGAGCGCCCAACTGCAACCGCTGGCCGAACCGCTGCTGGAGACCACCCGGCGACTGATCGGCGCGCTGCAGCAGGAGCCTTCCACCGATTTGCGGCTGGTGCTGGCAAAGCGGCTGGTGCGCCAGCTGGGCGACGAGGCCTATCCGGTATTCCTGAAGATCCTGTTGATCGTTGCCGAGAGCGAGGATCTGCCGGCCAAGCAACTGGTGGCCGACCTGCTCGCGGCCGCTGCGCAACGCATGGATCTGCCCAGCGGCCAACTGAGCGCGTGGGGCAGCTCGGCGCGCACAGAGAGCGAGGACGCGCCCGCCTTCAGCCCGATGAACCGGCGGCGCCTGCTTGGGCCGCTCGAATACCTCACGGTATGGCATTGCCAGCAGACGCAGCGCCCGATGCTGGAAGAAGCGCTTTACGCCGACGCCATGCGCAAGCTGCTCACCCTGTTTGACCTCAATCCGCAGTTGCGCGCGCTATATGCCAGCAAGCTCGGCTCCGATGCGGGCGGTGAACTGGAAGGCACGTATACGCGTGATACCCGCGACATCCTGAGCCGGCTCGCACAACGTTGGCAGCGCGAAGACAGCACGCCGGACGACGTGGTGCGCGCGGCCTTGCGCGGCGATCTGCCCAGTGGCCCGGTGCCGCCGGGCTGGATCGTGCACCGGCTCTAAGCGTGTTCGACGATGGCTTCGGCTGCGCCCCAGTGCGCCGCTTCCAGCTCGAAACGTCGCGCCTGATTGCCGCCGTAGTCGCGCAGGCCGGTTTCGCGAAAACCGATGCGCGCGAGAATACGCGCGACTACTTCGTTGTCGGGATGGAAATAACCGACCAGCTTGGGCAAACCCAGCACAGCGAAGGCATGCCGGCATAACAGACGACCACCCTCGATGGCATACCAGCGGCCCCAGGCTTCGGGCGTGAGGCGCACGCCGATCTCCACTTCGCCGGAGGTTTCTATCGGCATCAACGAGAAGGTGCCGAGGAATTCGCCATCGATCGAATCGGCGCGCCAGATACCCAGCCCGCGATGCTTCTCGTAGATCTGATTGACCCACGCCACCAGCGCGGCCACCTCGATAAAGCGGGTGGGGCTGTCGTCCAGCAACAGTTGCTGCACTTCGGCGTGAGCGTATAGACGGCTAAGCCAGGGAATGTCGCCGTAGGACAGCTGGCGCAGACGGATACGCCGGCTGCGCGCGACTTCTTCGCCCGATGCGTGAGTGCCGGCGGCGGCCCGGGGCCGCGCTGCCTGTGGTTGACGTTGCGCGGTTTCGCCCATGGCCGCAGTCCCGAGTCGCTTGTGACACTCTGGCCCGGCGTTCGCGCCATTGGCTAGCTGGGGATTTCCCTAGCTTTGCACCTGTGGTTTAGGAAAACCTCATTGCAGCGACACGAAACCCTGCTCGGTCATCTTCACCGTGCGCAGATCAATGCCTAGTTTGCGCGTGGTGCTGTTGACGCCATCCTGCAGCTTGGCCAGCGCCATCTGGTCGCCCTTGCGCTCCAGCTCGTTGCGGGTCGCCGAGGCGATCATCGCGAGATAACCAAAGGTTTCGGACATCGATTGCTTTTGCGCATCCGTCATCGCGAGCAAGCGCGGGTTGCCGGCCAGGCCAGCCTGGATGCGCCGATGCAGCGCTTCTACGCCGGAGGGATAGCGCATGGCATCGCCGTTATTCACAACTTCCCACGAGAGCACGAGATACGCGGTCAGCACATCGGCCACGTTGTCGCTGGAATAGCCGTATTTGCCGAGCAGGCTGCGGAACTTGCCGATCACGTTGTCGCCCGCGAGCGAGCGCTGGAACGTCTGGGCTTTCGCCGCGTCGCCGCCTGAAAACGAGCGAGACACGTCCTGCAACACCTTTTCGCTCACCGCGCGGTCAGGCTGGAAACTCAGCTTGGCGACGGCGCTTGGCGGCGGTGCCGGCATATCCGCTGCCTGCGCCCGCATCGACGCATGGCTGGAGAAGCCGGGCAGCCCACTCGATACACGCCCGCGCGAGCGGTTCTCCGCCGCCTTGAGCACGGAGATAGTGCCGATATTGGTGAGGCCGACGTTCTGTACCGGCGAGATCGGCATGTCCATGCCTGAAAAATCCTGCGCGGCCAGCGGAGCGCTGAGCGCGAGCGAAAGCAGCAAGGTTCTCTTGAGCCAGATCATTGCCTTTCTCCGGAAACGACTTTGGGCGGGCCACAACGCGGCCCGCCCATCGTGCATATCCTTGCCTGACGCAGCGTGAAGGCTGCGCCGTTCCTGCACCACGATCACTGCTTGCGCGCGACCGTCGACAGGCCATCGCCGATGCTCTTGATGGCGGTGGAGATGGTATTCATCATCATGCCGAACTGCTGCGACAGGGTCTGGAATTCGGCCGAGGCTTTCGGATCCTTGCCGTCGAGATGGTTGGCCGCGTTGGTCATCTGATTGGCCAGCGAGTTGGCCTGCTTGCCCAGCGCGATGGCCATCGCCATCAACCAGCTGTTCTTGCCGCCCTTGGCCTGCACCGGGCCGTCCAGATCCACAGCGTTGTCCTTGGCGCTGTTGACGATCAGGTTGGCGAAGGTGTCCTGCAGATCGGCCTTGGCGCGATCGAGGTCACCGGTATAGGCGCCGTTCTGGCCCTGATGGTTGGCGAGGTTCAGTACCTGACTGGTGGCATTGCCGAGTTCATTGCTGCCCCAACCTTCCAACTGGGAAAAGCCTTCGTTCATGGCGCCGTTGAAAGCGCTCGAGGCCATGCTGCCGGCGTTATCGCCGAGCACCGAGGTGGCGGCCGAGGAGAAGGCGTCGCCGACCACCTGCGAGAACGCGGACGAAGCGAGCAGCGACGCGCCGCCGGTGAAATAGGTGGAGACCGCGTTGACGGCCAGGCTCATGATCGAGTCAAAGTTGATTCCGTGCGACATGGCGATACCTCTGCAATCGATGGGATGAGTGGTGGATGGCCCAACCGCCGCATCCCGGGATGCTTTGGTGGCCTCGCCCCGCGCAGTGGGAAATCCGTCTCCACGCACTGCCGTAGCTTTCGGGCCGTGGCGTGGAGTATCCGCAGCCGGTCGCTGCCGGCCAGCTAGGTCGATCCCTAGGCTAGGGTTATCCCGACGTGGGTGATCGCACCTTTTGCCCGAATGCGGAGTTCTTGGCTGACTGAAATGCCTGTCAACCATGGTTGACACTGTGATAGTCAAAATTCACAGTGAGTCACGCTCGTGCTGGAGCTGGTCAAAAGCGAAACCTTCGACGCATGGATGCGTGCCCCCAAGGATCGCCGCGCCAAGGCACGCATCCAGATGCGGATTGATCGCCTGAGCCTTGGCAACCCGGGCCAGCATCGCTACCTGGCTTGCGGCATCAACGAGATGAAGATCGATCATGGCACTGGCTATCGGGTGTACTACACGATGCGCGGCAACTGGCTGGTGATCCTGCTGTGCGGCGATGACCAGCGTTCTCAGCAAGCAGATATCGCCAACGCCGTACACATCGCCGAGGCTCTGGAGCATTGAAATGGCAGCGAAGAAAGAGAAATTCAGCCGTTACGACACAACCGACTACCTCAATACTGAGGAAGACATCAAGGCCTATCTCGAGGCGTGCTCCGAAGAGAATGATCCAGCCCTGATGGCGGCCGCACTCGGTGCCGTGGCGCGCGCACGAAACATGAGTCAGCTGGCCCGCGATACCGGCCTTACGCGCGAAGGACTCTATAAAGCGCTATCGGCCGACGGAAATCCCAGCCTGGCCACTGCCATGAAGGTCGCCAATGCGCTCGGCTACCAATTGCGTCTGGTCCCGATGGGTCATTGAATCGCTGGCTCGTCTGTCTGGTATCGCCATGCGCCGCGCGGATTCAACGGGATGGCGAGAGACGATATGAAAAGAGAATGGTGGCTAGAGGCGCCACCGAAGACTCCACACAATCTATTGATACAGATAGTTTTTGATTGATATCGCCGTGACAGGTACTCACTTTTGTACTCACAGGATGTACTTGAAGCTATGGGCAAGATCCAGGAGCACCTATTCGGCAGCCCAAAATGTGAGGGGCATTCGGAAAAAGGTAATTTAGGTAACCATGCTCTGAAGATCGCCTATTTCACCAATGTAAACATGCATTTATGCGACATGGCAAAAGGTAATTATTGGGTAATCAATAGGTAACTAATTACCTCTCTAAAAGGTAATCCTGAGCAATAAGTCGATCTAATAAAATCAATGACTTACGCATAGATTACCTTTTGGGTTACCGCAGATTACCTTTGATAGGTAATCTTTATTCTAAATATAAACAACGCCTTATGCGCGAAAATGGCGTCGATTACCTGGATTACCTTTTTCCTAGCCCCACCCTCCCATTGCCTGGAAACCCTCGCCGTACTGGCGCCCCAAGGGGGGTATGCGCGCGTCACTTTGCGTCGCCATCGATGTCCTTCTCCGGCTTACCCGTCGGCCATGCGGTCGACCGCGAGCGACCACTGAGGCTTGTGGATCAATGCGTCGAAATCGCCACAGAAAGGCTGCGCGGGTGCGGCGGGGGTAACCGCACGGCGGCGGTCGGCCGCGGCCTACATGGCTACGCGGCCACTACCGACTTCTTTCACGTCGCTGATTCGCCAATCTGTACCCCGCACGGCGAGTCAGGCCCACGGACCGGTGACCCGGGCGCCCCCACTGGGAAAATCAGTCCCCCTGATTGCCCATTGGCCCCCACAAGGGGCCATTCTTTGGTGCATTGCATTCTAGTGATGCGCGCTCTACCCATTAGTTTGACTGTGCGTGATCGCCTCGAAACCGCCACCCAAGCGGGTGCGGCATGGGTAGCCGCGTGCGCAGCGGAGAGGAGCGCCTCCCATCACAAAGAGGCGCTTCGCCCGAGCATGAACACCTCGGGATACTTCACATCTCCTTGACATGGTTTCTGGAGAACCTTAATAGGAGCACATGGTTAGAAATGACCGTGGCTAAGAACACACCGGCGGTAACATATCGGTGATGATATGGACGGCACCATGGCGCAGGAGCGCTATGAGTACTCAGGGATGAGACTCGCCAACTTAAGGAACAAGGATGATCACCAAGGAATGGTGCGCCTACCTGCCCACTGGGCGGTTACGCCTCCCCAAACAAAGCCTTCTTCGCTACTCCCCCCTTCCGCATGGCGGGGGTGGATATCCGGCGAACGGCTCTCCCCGATTACCGCCAGCTCATCTTTCGATGCCTTCCATGACACGTTCATCTCGTGGCATCGATTCACCCGTGTCCAATGGAGAACTTCATGGCAAGGAAAGCGAAACCAATTCTGTTGCTTGATGGCCGCATGTCGCCGCGCGGCCTCACTTTGATGGAGCGAGCGACGACGTTCATTGCGTGTATTTTTCTTGTGTTAGGGGTTTCTTTGGCCCATGCGCAAGACGACCCTGATCCCTACACGTACACCATCGCGGGTGGCGATGGAACGGTATACGCGCATGCAGACGACGCATGTCAGGCCGCTTATTCGGACGACGTCGCGTTAATTCATCAGAACACGCCAGGAAGCAGCGCTTACACGGTAAACATCCTTCCTTACCAATCGCCGATCTTCAATGCGGCGTCCTCAAATCCGCCGAAACTGATGTACTACGCCTGCACCACCTCATATCAGCTCATTTATACGGCGAATGGTCACGTTGAGGATTTGCAGTTTAGCCATCTCATTAAGGGTGTACAGAAGGATACTCCCTGTCCTGACGGTCAGATCAAAAATGAATTTACTGGGAAGTGCGAGAACCCCAATGAGGATCAGGACCGCAAGGAGGTCGGCGATCCTTCGGACTTGCCGCTCGGAGGCGTCATTACCTGCGCTGGCAATCCTGTCAGCATTGCATCGGGAAATAAGTTCCAGAACGAGGAAGACTTTCGCGATGCCAATGGCGAGCTAGCATTCGAGCGCTATTACAACGGCTACAGCCGAGCTTGGACGCACAGCTATGGCATGACGCTGGCTATCAACGGCAATACGCTGCTTCTCACGTCTGACGACGGTCGCTCTTCCATTTTCACTTTGACCAACGGCGTGCCAGTCGGCGAACCAACAGAGCAAGGAAGTCTTCGGCAGGGCAACCAACAGTGGATCTACACCGCCGCAGATAACACGATCTATACGTTCGATGCGATGGGTTTTCTCGTGCGCAAACAGCTCGCCGACGGGCGCGCGCAAACCATCACCTACACGTTTCAGGCGCCCAGCAAGATGTCATTCACCGTCACCGACTCGGGTGGACGGACGCTTCGGTACGTCACGAGTTGGTACCGCGGCCCGCTCGAAAGCCTGACGACGGGTGGCATGACCATCACCTATACGACCGCCGGTGCAACGTACCTCATCACCAAGGCCGTGAAGTCATGGGGTGACCACACCATCACTCGAAGCTATGTCTACGAAGACGCGAACAATCCCGATCTTCTGACCGGCATCATCGATGAGCGCGGTGTTCGCTTCGCCACCTGGCACTACGACAGCCAAGGCAGGGCCATATCGAGCGAGCATGCCAATGGAGCGGAAAAGGTTTCCTTGGCCTATCAGGATGATGGCTCGGTGGTGGTGACCAACGCGCTAGGTCACAACGTCACGTACCGATATCAGGTTATTCAGGGCATAAAGCGCGTCACCGCCATTGAAGGCGAGCCCGCAGCCGGGTGTCCGGCTAGCAACAGCACGTACACGTACACAGCGCGAGGACAGGTTGAAACCAAAACCGACGCCTTGGGTACGGTGACTGCCTACGAGTACGACACGATGGGCCGTGAGACCAAGCGAGTGGAAGCAAAGGGAACACCGCAGGAGCGCACGACGACGACGACCTGGGACGCCACGCGCTTCCTTCCGTTGACGGTCACTACGCCAGACCGTGTGACGACGTATACCTATGACGACCAGGGGCGTCCGCTTTCGAGCAACGTTCACGCTATCAAGGAATGACAGACATGAAGAAAAGGATTCTTTGCAGTCTCGTCGCGCTGAGTTTGTCGGCGTCGGCAGTGCATGCCACAACCCCAGACCGAATCTCTACGAGGGCCTATAACGCTCAAGGTTTGGTCGCGAGCGTTGATGGTCCACGAACGGACGTCAATGACGTCACCGGCTACACCTACGATGCGTCGGGCCGTCTGGCGACCGTCACCGATGCCCAGGGCCACGTGACATCGTTTGACACGTATGACACATACGGCCATCCGGGACGCTCGACTGACCCTAACGGGGTCGTGACGACCATGACCTACACCCCGGAAGGTTGGCTTCAGTCCACCACACGGGACAGTACAGGGACGCCTGCAACCACAACCATGAGTTACAACGCGGTCGGGGATGTGATTCAGACCACAGATGCTGATGGCGTGGTGGTGAGCTACACCTATGACGATGCCCGTCGCCTGACGGACATCACGGACGCTTTCGGCAACCGCATCCACTACACCTTGGACGCTGCCGGAAATCGCCTCAAGGAGGAGACGTTCGATAGCCCCAACACGTTGAAGCGGACCATCTCGCACACGTACAACAGCCTCAGCCAACTTCTGACGGTGGTCGACGCTTTCAATCGGACCATCCTCAACTACAACTACCCTGATGGCTATGATGCAGCGGGTAATCCAGCCCACAGTTCTGACGCAACAGGCGTCCAGCGGAAGCGCGGTTACGACGCGCTGCACCGCCTGGTCAGCACCATCGACAACTACAATGGCACAGACGCAGCGACCAAGGACACGCAGAGCGTGTCGTCCTACGACGCCAGCGACCATCTGGAAGGCGTGAGCGATCCCGACGGCCTGAATACGATCTATAGCTATAACGGTCTCGACGATCTCAAGTCGGTACAGAGTCCGGATACCGGCACGACAATCTACGCCTATGACGCTGCGGGCAATGCCACCCAGCGCACCGACGCCAAAGGCGGTATAAGCACGAGCACCTACGACGCGCTAAATCGCCGGACGACCACGACCTATGGCGATAGCTCGCTCAATGTGGCGTACTCTTATGACGAGCCCAATAGCGCCACGGGTTGCACCGCGTCCTATCCGATCGGCAAGCTGACCAGAGTCGTGGAGAACGCGGTCACGACCACTTATTGCTATGACGCCCTCGGTAACGTGGTGCAAAAGCGTCAGACGCAGGGCACCCATACGGACGCGACCATTTATAGCTACTCGCGAGCCGGTCGCCTCGCCAGCATCCTGACCCCCAGCGGCACGTCTATTCAGTATAGCCGTGACGCCATCGGTCGAATCAGTGGTGTGACGGTGTTGCCACCAGGAGTGACGGGCGCTGGCGCAGGCAATGTTGTCACCGGTATCACGTACCTACCGTTCGGCCCCATCACCAGCTACACCCTGGGCAACGGCCAGACGATTACCCGCAGCTACGACGCCAACTACGCGCTGACCGACGTCACCAGCCCCGCGCTCAACCTGCACTTCGCCCGCGATGCGATGGGCAACATCACGACACTGGGCAACGCCGCCGGCACCAACCCGGCCAGCGAAACCTATGCTTACGACCCGCTGTACCGGCTCACCGGACTGAAAGACGCCAGCGGTAACGCCATCGAGAGCTACACCTACAGCAAGACCGGCGATCGGTTGAGCAAGACCGCCAATGGTCTCGCCACCGGCACCTACGGCTACCAGAGTGGCACGCATAGGCTGACCAGCATTGGCACCAGTGCGCGCACCTACGATGCCAACGGCAACACCACCGGGAATGCCACCGCCGGCAACACCTACGGCTATGGCTACAACGGTCGCAACCGGCTGACCGTGGTGCAGCTCAACAACCAGACGGTGGGGCAGTACACCTACAACGCGATGGGGCAGCGCGTCGCCAAGAGCAGTACGTTCCCGCAGAGCGTCAGTCAGCGCTTCACCTATGACGAAGGGAGCCAGCTGATTGGTGAGTACGGGACCACCAACCGCGACTACATTTGGTTGGGGGATCTGCCGGTGGCGGTGGTGGATACGACGGGAACGACAAGCACCGTGAGCTACATCCATGCGGATGGGCTTAATACACCACGTGTAATCACCGACAGCGCGGGTGCCGCGATCTGGCAATGGACTTACCAGGGCAACCCTTTCGGCGAGCAGCAACCGACGTCGAGCAACGGCTTTGTCTTCAATCCTCGGTTCGCAGGACAGTACTTCGATGCCGAACTTGGTACGGCATACAATGTAAATCGAGACTATGACCCAGCGACAGGGCGTTATATCCAAAGCGATCCACTTGGGTTGGATGGAGGCATCAGTACTTACCTGTACGCAAGTGGCGGGCCACTAGATAGCACGGATGCGCTTGGGCTTACCGACTTAAGAGTGAATAAAACCACCCATACGATTGAGGTTGTGGACGGCTCCGGAAATGTGCGTGGGTCCTTTCCTGCATACAACAATGCGCAGCGAGGGAGCAGAGGACAATGGGCGGACGGCACATATGACTATGACTACCACACCCGTCATAACGACGACGCTGCTGACAGCGCTTATGGGTCGAATGGAAACTACGTATTCCGCGTCCCTGGTTGCTCGGGATGTGGCGTGCATTCCGGGCGGCAGAGCACACCCGATCAACTGGGCCGCACAGGACCACAACATGCAACAAGTGGATGTATCAGAACCACGGATGCGGCCACTGATTTGATTGGGCAGCTGGATCGCGATGGCGATCCGGTACGAAGAATGACGGTGTCACATTAAGGAGTGTTCACAATGAATAGGCTTGCATGCCTTGCTTTCGCGCTCTATTTTTTTTGTTGCCTTTCACCAGCAATTGCTGCCTGTAATTCCCAGATGGCCAAGAAAGCTGAAGAGCAGGCGTCCACACTAAAAACATGGAGTGCGCTCCATCAGTCCTTCAAACGGTATGCTGCCTGTGATGATGGCGCCATAGCTGAGGGGTACAGTAACTCCGTCGCCACTCTTTTGGCCGATTGGAGTGACGTTGTCTCGCTTAACAGAATGGTCACCAAGGATAAAAAGTTTGGTGATTTTGTTATTAAACATATTGATTGGCTGATGACTCCTTCACAGTTGGAATCAATCGATTCTCAAGCAGGAAAATCATGCCCGACTGAAGCGACAGCGCTATGCGGTCGGATAAGAGAGAGGGTTAGTGAGATTCGCTCCTCAGCGGAGCAAGCGAGTCCTGGCAAGCAGTAAACATGAAGGCGACCAATTGGTCGCCTTCATAGTTTCAATCGGCCGCCTTTGCACCATTGCCATCCACGTTGGTAACGGCGTAGTCACCGAACTCCACCACCTCTTCGCCAAGCCAATCATTGAGCTGCTGAAAGCGCGTCATCAGCGGCAGCAGCTCATTGATCGCGAACACCTGAGCTGCCGGCACCACCGATCCGAATCCGGTGGTGCCCGTGGGCACCAAGCCAAGCAACTGTGGTGGTACGCGATGCGCAGCGAGCGCATCGTCCCGCGTGACGTTCTTGATGCTGAAAAACTCATCCTTGGAGCCGGCGTTGCGCGCGTCAACGTTGGAGTTCATGTCGGCTTCGTTGCCTCCGGGTTCTTGATAGCACCGCACGCGTGCCAGTCGCTCAATCTGGCGACCGAGCAAGTCGATCTCTTTGAAGTCGCCACCGGTTTTCTTGTCTTTGCAGAGGGGTGGCAACACGCGTACACGAAAGACATGTTGCAACGGTCCTTTGCAAATTCCGCTCCGATCGAAGTATCTTGATGTTGTGGCCGCCAATTCGGCCGCCGGGCTTAGAACCCCGAAATCTAATAGGCGCACCAGCGCCGGCATGTCATGGGCGCTTTTTTTGTGCCTGCGGTGCGGCGCAAAGGGGCGGCATATCTTGTCGACCCTTGCCTGCCAGTTTTATGGCGGGTGGCGCGCGGGAGCCTTTGGGCTCGCCGGTTTCCTATTGGCCGGAGTTCTAACCGCGCGTCACCCGTCGCCATCGTTTAGAACCGATGCGTCGGGTTCCTCTAGAGCTTCATAGGAAATCCGTACATGGCAGTCACCTCTCGTACTTTCGCCCCCGATCCCCGCACCCTGTCGCGCGCCGTCGAAGATTTGCGTGCGCCGTATCAGGCCCTGCAGATGGCCGCCACCGGCATCGCGTCCAGCCTGCACACAGGCTCTGCCGACGAAAGCGGCGTCTACCATCTACTGCAGGCAGTGGCTGGCCAGCTGGATATAGCCATCACGAAGCTTGAATCACTCACGACTCCTCACTAGTGAAGGGCTCACAGTCATCAATATGCTGTTTGGCGTGATATAGCGATGCGTGAATGTTCGTTCCGGGTCGGAAGCAAACATTCAGTCTATCCGCACCAGAACCCATAGGAGCGACACCTCACAACGGAAGCTCGGACGTTTGCTCGATCTTCTGCATGAGGATTTCCGTCTTAACGCTCTGGATACCCTTGATGCGATTGAGATGCTCCACCTGGAACCGGCGGTACCCGGCTCGCTCAGCGCTAGTAGCTCGGCCCGCAGCACCACCTCGTCAATCTCTTCAAGGAATCGCTCGCGCCGTGCTGGCTTCTTCTTGGCCTCGAAATCTAAGGAGGCCAACGAACGTCGCTTCATCGGGGATGCGCTTTTCGGGGGGCATCGCCGCGACGATGCCTCAGTCGGGGGATGGATCAGAGCGTCCCTAATTGATAAGTATGAAGTGGAATTCGGAGACAATCTTGCCGTCGCGGATCAATGCGTAATAATACGGATCACCAACATTCGTGGATCGATTCGCCCTTAAACAATCCACCAGACGCAATTGATCTCCTGGCTGGATGCTCGCGCTCATCTCGATCCACTCCGGATAGTGTTCCGGCTTTGGATTACCCATTCTCTTTGCGTCTTCGATGACTTCCGACTGACTCAGCGGAACCGATACCAGGCAACTCGGAAAGCCCAGCTGTTTGGCAATCGATCTTGGCTCCATCTTTACTGCTGTCGGCGCAGAAGCGCAGCCGGCAATCGCGAAAGCGACGGTGATGGCCGCGATGAATCCGAAGCATACGGAAGAATCACCAGAGTGAGAGTGTCTACTGAATCGCATCGGAGGCATCATTGAAAGGTGTTTGATGATCGAGGTTGAATTGAGGATTGGCCCAACCGTGATTTGGCAGATCGACGCCGGAATAGAGTGTATGGAGAATTTCGTGCCCAAAAATCTGGCCTAGATTCTGCGACTTGCCGCCACCGTTGAAGAACGTAATTGGACCGTCTGAGGGCGCACCGTCTGGCCCAGGAGGCGTAGAGGCGATCACGATGGGACTTGTTTGAGCAGTCGCAATGGTCTGCATGGTCTCCATATGACTGACGATACTGGTTCCGGATATTTGTTGATCAGGAATTGCCAGCTTCTCGCTCCCTTTGATCGTGACTTGCCCTCCTTTGGCCGCCAGATCCTTGGCAGCCGAATATTTGGCTGTCATCACGGCTTCCGCGCGAAGTATGCGACTTCCCATGTCTGCATGGAAAAACTTGGCAAATCCGCTCCCGCTCGATAGGGCTTGCTCCCTCGAGATTGTGTTCCCGCCCTTGTCTTTGAACGAATCGAATGTGCACTCCACCTTTCCATCCGTCGTCTTGCACACCCGGCCGTCCGGATCAATGAATCTTGCGGGGTTGTTATTAACATATGTGTATCGGCCGAAGTTGAAGAGGTCTCCTGACCTTGGCGACACTGGGTCACGGCTTAAAAAGCGCCCTGCAGCAGGGTCGTAGTAGCGTGCCTGCATGTAGACGAGCTCGGTATCGGGGTCATTCACATGGCCCGCATATCCGGGGCCGGCTGGCGGACTACCTAGTGCCTGGCTTCCGTAAGGCCTGTAATCGAAGGTAGCAGTGATATTCCCATTGGCATCAGCCTCTGCGAGAGGCGTGCCCAGAGGATCGACGTACACGTACGTGACGGTGCCTGGCTGCGCATGGGCGACGCCCAGCACCAGGAATAGCGGGAAGACAAACCAGCCAAGACGTCCTCCCATCTCACCTCCTGGTGGGTGACGCCGCATGCTCTCCCGAAAACCAAGGTGCATGCAAATGCCCTTTGATATACCCATGGCCCTCACCCGTTGGAGATCGTAGGCGTGACGGCAGCACTCCAAGCGGAGCACCCCGCCGCATTGCACGCGCGCACGCTGATCGTGTAGTTCGTGCCGTTCACCGGAATGGAAAGTATCGAGGTGGCGGCGGTGTTCTTGATCAGGCAGACACCCGTTCGGCAGTACTGAAGGTCGTAGCTGGCCGCGCCCGCTGAGGCGTTCCACAAGGCATCGAGCTGATAGGTATCCGGCGGGCGGTTGGGAATCACCGTCGAGAAGCCCTTGGCGTCAGCACTGCCAGTATTGCGTGCCGCGGCCAGGGCTCCTCCGGAGAAGACCCAGACGGTTCCCCGCAAGCCGGACGGCATAGCCGGAATGGGCGTGACGGTAATGGAGCCGGTATTGCTCCATGGGCCACAACCGGCGGCGTTGCATGCCTGCACACGATAGCTGTACGTGGCGCCCCCCTTGCCGCTCGCCAGCCAGCTGCCGCTGGCGTTGTTCTGCACCGTGTACCAGCCGCCGCCGTTGACCTGCTCCTGCAGCTGGTAGGAGGCCGCATCGCCTACGCCGGTCCAGCTCACCCAGTAGCTGCCCGTGGTGTCGTTGGCGGGCACCGAAAGCGAAGGGGCGGCGGTGGGTGCGAGCGTTACGGACACGGCGTTGCTCGCGCCGGTTTGGCCGCTCCATCCGCTGGCATTGTTGGCCGTGATGAAGAACTGGTAGCTGCCGCTAGCGGATGGTGTGACGCCCACGGCATTGGCGACAACGCTAGCAATGCGCACCCACCCGCCGCCGTTGAAGCTCTGGTAGACGTCGTAGCTGGTAGTAGTGGGGCTGACGTTCCACGTGACGGTGAACGGCCCGTAGGCCGTGCCCGGCGCAGTGACGCCAGTGGGTGTCGGAGGCGGCAGCAACACGCTGGTCGTGCCCATGCTGCTCCATGCGCCGCAACCGGCGACGTTGCATGCCTGCACGCGGTAGGCATAGTTACCGTTACCCTTGCCGCTGGCTGCCCAACTGGTGTTGCCGTTTGCCTGCACCTGTGTCCACGCGCCGCCGTTGGCGCTCTCCTGCACGGTATAGCTGGTGGCCGTGGCTACCGTGGTCCAGCTGATGGTGTAGGCGCCGTTGGTGCTGTTAGCCGGCGCGGTAATGGTGGGCACGGCAGTGGGAGCGCGCGTCACCACCAGGTTCGTGCCGCTGGTGGCGAGGCTGCAGCCGTTGTCGTTGCACGCCTGGATCTGGAAGGCATAGGTGCCTGCCGCGAGATTGCCAAGCACGGTGCCGGTGGCCGCGCCGGCATAAGCCTGCGTCGGTGCGCCGCCGTTGAAGCTTTGCTTCAGCACGTAACTGCTCGCGCGCGCCGTGCTGCTCCAGGCGATGGTGGCGTTGCCGTCATAGCTGGTCGCCGGCACCGTGAGCGCGGCCGGCGCGGCAGGCGGCTGGCCTAGCGTGGTATCGACGATGACGGTCGCAGATACTGCCCAGCCGCGCATGCCGTACGCGCTCTTCGCTTGCACTTGGTACTTGTAGCTGCCGCTGGTGGTGCCGGGACGACTGATCGCATTGGCGGTGGTGTCGCTGACAATGGTGGTCCATGCACCACCATTGACTTGTTCCTGCACGTCATAGCTGGTCGCAGAGATCGGCGCAGTCCACGTGATGTCGTAAGCGCCGCTGCGGGCGCCGGTGGGGACCGAGATGCCCGGCAGTTCCGGCGTCACACCCAACGTGGCCGAGAAGGCCCAGCCAGTGCATTGCATGCCGACGCAACCCTTCACACGATAGAGGTAACTTCCGCCGGGCTTGTTGGCGATAGCGAAACTGGTTCCCGTGATGCTTGCGCCGGCAGTGCTCCAGCTCGCACCGCCATCGCCGCTTTCGTCGAGCTGGTAGCTGGTGGCGCCCGTCGAGGCCGTCCAGCTCACGGTGTAGCTGCCATTGTTCGGGTTCGCGTCGAAACTGATGCCGCTGGGCGCTGCCAATTGCAGCGTTTCGTTGCGCGCGATCATGCGCTTACCGAGGTAGATGTAGCCGGTGGCTTTGGCGGTGGCCGTGTCCACCGTGTACATCAACTGCCCGCCCTGGCTGTAGAAGTAGTACGTTTGACTGCCGTTGGGCCTAGCCTTCAGCACGCGGCGGCCACTGGCGTCATAGCTGTAGCTGCCGAAGTTCGGAATGTTGGTGAGCTGGTTCTTGTCGTTGAAAACTAGCGTATTGCCATTCTTGTTAGTGACGTTGCCTCGGGTGTCATAACCCAGCGTCATGACGTCGGCGGCACCTTGCGAGATGCTCGTAAGGCGATTCGCCCCATCGTAGTTATACGTGAACGTGCTACCGTCGCTGATGCGGCTGCGGATGTTGTTGAGCGCGTCGTAGGTGTAGCTTTCCGTGCCCCAAAGCTGGCTAGCACTGGCGGAGCTCAGACGGTTGAGCTGGTCGTAGGTCATGCTCTTGCTGCGCTGGCCGGTCACCACATCGGTCATACCGGTGATGTTGCCGTTGCGATCGTAGGCATAGTCCAGGCTGAGGTTGAGCACCGTACCGCTACGGCCATAGATGAAGTTCTGCAGCAGTTGGCGCGCGTTCTTATCCGCCACGTAGCTGGTGCCGTTGCCGAAGTTGAAACTCTTCACGTCGCCATCGGCGAAGTAGCTCACCCCCGTAGCGAAGTCGCCCGCCTGGCTCGGGCGCCCAAGCGCGTCGGGCGCGTAGTCGATGACGGTCGCGTCCGGGTAAGTGATGGTCTTGAGGCTGCCATAGGCGTCATGGCTGTAGTTGATCACGTTGATGCCGTTGCCGGTGACGCCCAACTGTTCCTTCGTCAGCACCCCGAGCTTGTTGCGCGTGCCAATCCAGCTGGTGATGCCCGAGTCGGCCGTGTGGACATTACCCACCGCGTCATAGGTGTAAACCGTGCTCGGCGTGCCCGCAGGCGGAACGAGCGAAAGCACCCGGTTCATCGCGTCGTAGCTGCGCGTGGTGCGGGCCGCCGCCGGCACCTGATCCTGGCTGCACGCGGTGCCGGCGATGTCCAGGCCAGAAGCCGTCCATGCCGCGTTGTTGGCATTGTCATAGGCGATGACTTCGCTACCCGACTCCGGCTCGTAAGTCCGGCACAGGCGATGGAAGCCGTCGTAGTAGAGGAACTTCGTAGTATCGACCACCGTGCCGGACGTGCTCCATTGGCGGATGGCCTGGGGGTTGCCGTAGATGTCGCGCGTCACCGCCTGGTTGACGCTTTCCGGCGCCTGCACGCCGATCACCGCGTCCATCGACGGCACATCGAAGACCTGGTAGCTGGTGATGGTGACGTAGTCGTTGGGATCGGCCGGAGTGGCCGTACCCTGCGGGGCGGTCACTTTTTTTCGTGCGCCGGACAGGTATTCGATGGTGGTAGTCAGGTCACCTAGTTCGGACGTCTGGATGGTGGCCGTAGGGCGGTCGAGCACGTCATATTGCGTGGTGACGCCAGCGGCGAAGTCATCAACGTTGGTCGCCGTATCCCGCGGATAGGACTGGAAGGTTGTGCGACCTTTCCAGTCGAAGCGCGTCGCGCTCGTGCTGAGCGATCCGGCGACATTATCGATGTACGTTTCCGACAACACCGGGCGCAGCATGGCGTCGAAGTAGGTCACCACGCGCGAGGCGCCCTTGCTTGCCGTGCGTCGCCAGTGGTTGGCGCTGATACCGCGCTCGTCAGCGCCCACGTAGTCGTACCGGAAACCCTTTGAGTACCACGGCTGCTCGTCGCCGCTCGGATAGTCGACACCAGTGACACGCCCACCAAGATCGTAGTGATAAGTCGTGGTGGCGCCCGCGCGATCCGTCGCGGTGAGGATCTGGCCGATCGGGCTGACTGTGACGGTTTCAAACGTGGTGTCCGCGTAATCGACGCGGCGGGGAATGCCCATGTAGTAGTCGGAGAACGCGGTGGTGTGGATGTTGCCATCCGTCACCGAGGCGAGGTTGCCATCCGCACCCCATCCATAGGTGAACTGCTTCTGCCCGAAGCGCCAGTATTCGGTGACCTGTGCCAAGTTGTTGTAAACGTATTTCTCGGTGACCTCGTTCGGGTTGACCGAGGTATTCATCCGCTGATCCGGTTGGCCCAACACCCATAGCGTGGTGTCGTGGTGGTAGGTCAGTGCTTCGGCATAGGTAGCCTGACCGGCGCTGCTGTGGCGGGACACGTGGAGCGGATTGCCGTAGTCGTCAAAGTCAGGGGCTTCCCAAGTGTAAGTGTCGCCTTCCTGGACGATGGAGCGGGACGAGGGCCAGCGATAGTAGTTATCGCCAGAACTCATGCCGGACGCCGCGCCCACGGAGTACGGCACCAGGTGCGTGTACCAACCCTTGTTTTCCACACGCGCGATGCTCGACAGCGAGGAGCCGGTTTCGGTCTTCAGTACCAAACCTTGTGTCGCCGAGCTGTACTGGTTGTCCATGGTATAGCGCGTAACCGAACCATCGGGCGCAGTGACCACGACGCTGCGCCACGTGGGCGACCCGGCATTGCACTGCACCGATGCCGGTGTCTGTGCACCGCTATAGCACCCGTTGGAGGAACCGTAGTCGTAAGTCCAGTTCTGCGCTGACAGGCCTGCACCGGTGACCACTTTCTGCGTCAACGCCACGCTGTCGTAGAACGCGGGCGTTGAGATGATGCTGTAGGCGCCGTGCGTGGATGGGTAATTGCACTGGAAGGTGACGAACGACTGCCCGAAGCGCATCGGCGCCAGGACGAAATCGCCCACCAGACCGCTTGGCGTGGTGACATGGATGTTGGCCTGGCCTTTGTAGGTGGGGCTCAGGACATCACAGCTTGGTAATGCGCCGTTGTCCGTAATGTCGCCGGTGCGTGACAACGCCCACA
Source organism: Dyella sp. OK004 (assembly GCF_900114495.1). Classification (GTDB taxonomy): domain Bacteria; phylum Pseudomonadota; class Gammaproteobacteria; order Xanthomonadales; family Rhodanobacteraceae; genus Dyella_D. The sequence goes on from NZ_FOZI01000001.1 coordinate 1,081,685, forward strand.
CGCCGCCGATGGGGTCGGTCACGGTGAACCCATACAGCCCACCTGAGCCGGTGGTGCCGTTGGTGAGCGTCCAGGTGCGCGTGCCATCGGCCACGGTGTAGCCAGTGCTGGTGGTGGTGACAGTAACTTGCCGGCCGTCGTTCGAGCTGATGACCAGGGAGTCGCCCACGTGGTCGTACTTCACCCAGTTGCCGAAGCGGTCCTCGATGCGGCTGACGTAGTAGCGCACTTCCGCGCGCGACAGCACCGTATTGCCGCCGAGTTCGGCCACTTTGGTGATGGCGGGCGCGAATGTGTTGGCGACATCGGTGAAGTAATAGCGTGTGCCGTCTGGCGCGTGACCCACAAAGGCTTCACCCTCGGTGAACCCGGCTTCCACCGCACTCAGGCACGAAAAATACCAGTTGTTGCGCGTCGTCCAGTGGTAGGCCTTGCCGTCGGTGGGCTGGGGTGCCGACGGCAATATCTGGTACATCAGCTCTGAGGAGCCATCCGCCAGCGTGATGCTGTTGCCGTGCCAGTATTCCTCGGAGAAGAACGTGCTCGCCTTGCCGCTTGTGTTGGCCGTTTCCGGCGGCTGGCCAAGAACGGGCACTACCGAGCAGCGATCCTTGGTGGCACCGCCGCCGGACGCCGTCGCCACCCAGCCGGTCCTCGTGCTGAAGGTACCGCTGATGTACGGCCGCACCAGATCCAACTGGAAAGAGATGTTCTTGTAGATGGGCTGAGGGCTGTAGCGGAACGCCACACTGACCGGCAGCGCGTTGTTTCCTGGCAGGCTGACGATGGTGCGCTCGAAATACGTGCTGCCAGTGGAGAAATCGGCCCGATCACCCAGGTCTGCTCCGCCCAGCACGATAGCGTCCTCGGCGCGGCGCAGCTGCTTGAAGTAATCCTCTGGAATCTCGATGGACTGCGCCCCCACGCCAGCCACATGTAAACCGAAGACGAGCACGATCAACGACGCGCGCATGAATGCGCGTGCACTACGAAACGGCATCTTTCTGTCCCCTTGCAGATGCCGCGCGCCAACCTGCACCCCTGCAAGTTCTTACGGCATGGGGGCAATCTAGGCAGGAAGGTCAGGGAGATGCAAGGGCAGAAGCGGACAAAAACTTGCGTTTAGTCACAATATCGGGGGAGGCAGCGGCAATTTGCGCCGGTGGTTCCAATGTCCTTGATTCAGTCGGATGAAATACGGGCCGACATCAAGCACGTGTGGCAATCCCCGTTGCGACGCCCGTGCTACCACTTAGGCATCCATCCCTTCTGCCCCAGCACTCCGCAGTACCCGAGCGCATTCGGCTATGGTTGAGTCAGTGGTTATCACATCGTCCAATAAGGCGACGTGAGGGGTAATGCAACGCCAGCGCGAACCGCGAATATCCTGTGCACTTTGTGTCGTCGCGCCAGGTGGTCAAGCTCGTGACAGAACGTCCGAGAAGGATGCCCGCTTTGGGTCGGAAGCGGACTCAGCGCTCGACGTTACCCTGCTCATCAGACCTCAGTCTCCTCGGACAGCGCAAGAGCGTCCTCGACTTCGATGCCCAGGTACCGCACCGTGCTCTCGAGCTTTGTGTGGCCAAGCAGTAGCTGGACCGCTCGCAGGTTGTGGGTGCGACGATAGATCAGGGTCGGCTTGGTGCGCCGCATCGAATGGGTGCCGTAGTCGGCGGGTTGAAGCCCTGCGCTGGCTGCCCAACGCTTCACGACCCGCGCGTACTGACGGGTTGATAGATGAAATCCTGATCGCTGCCTGCTGGGAAAGAGATAGTCCTCTCGGGTAAGGCCCTTCTTGTTGATCCATTCCATGACCGCCTGCCTGGTTTGCTCGGTTAGCTCGAACTGGACCGCTTTCCCCGTCTTGCGCTGGATGATCTGAGCTCTGGCGCCCAGGCCGCCCTCGCGCGCCAGATCGCATACCTTGATGGCGATCAGGTCACACCCGCGAAGCTTGCTGTCGATCGCCAAGTTGAAGAGCGCCAGGTCGCGAGTACGTCGCTGCAACTGGAGCCGGACCCTTATCCCAAAGATGTCCCTAAGCTTTAGTGGCAGCTTCTGGCCGACGATTCTTCCCCGATTCCATGGGACGGGCGGACGGCCAGTTGGCTGCATGCACATGGCGATACTCCCCGGCGGTTTAGAGAGTTGCCATACTGAGTGCTAGGGGTTCAATGGGATGTCTGCTTTCGACCCATAGCGGACATTCAACGCTCAGCCCGGAGGAACATGTTGAACTTGCCTTACATCCCGGAATCGGTGTTAACAGCGCTGCGTTGGGGCTCCATTCCCGAAAGCTCCCCGCATACGCACAGGGAGATCGCCGAATGGTGCGACCAATTCTGGTGCCATTTCATGGATGTCGACGCGCCCGCTGAAATCGAGCGTCTCCTGCCCGTACTTGCTGATGTTGACGTCCAGTGGGATCTCTTTCTCGCCAATACCTACACGTTCGAGCAGCTTCGAACACTCAATCTCAATGATGTCAGGTTGCCTACTGAATGGTTTGACGATTGGGCTAGGCAGGCACAGCCAGGCAGTGAACTGTCCGGATAACCTTGACATCGGCGAGCACTTTGATGGTGTGGAGCGGTAACTTAGGTCCGCTCCCGACCCACAGCGGACATGGTCATTTGTGCAGCATTTTCAGTCCGTGCGCGGACCAATTTCAGAAGGCTAGAGGGACCGACTGTTCATGTCTAAGTTGAAGACAGCTTTGTTCATTCTTGTCGTCGGACTTGGTCATCTGCTCTGCATGTTCACCTTGATTGCGGACCGACTCTCACGTGCTTCATGCAACGTGGGTCCCGAAACAATGTGCGTGACCCCGACCAGTAAGGTGATAGAGGCAACCCTGAGCTTCCCATTCTTTACCGTTACTCATCTACTTGGATTGGACGGACACTTTCAGTCCTTGTTCCTTGCGTCATTGGTACTTAATTCGCTAGTAGCGGCAACATTCATTTGGTTTATCACTTGGAGATGTCTCTGCCTGTGGCGAAGCGCCCGAAATCGAGCGTGATCTAGGTCGTTCGATGGTGTCCGCTTTCGACCCATAGCGGACAGTTCACTCAGTGGGAGGAAAGAGCTTGGACTTTCAGATAGACCGATTCGAGCCGAGTGGACTTATCGTTGGACGTAATGGCTATGCGGACATTCCGCTGGGAACGGTGTTCGTTGCGGTAACTAAGTGCCGTGTGGATGGAAAATCGCCGGAACTGTCTACTGTGGATCTAGGGGATGTCGCGACTATCGAGCTTCGACTCACCGAAGTTCAATGGTTCCGACGCTCCTTGGAAGTGATCCCGAACGGCCATGCCGCTGGTATCCGTCTTGAAGGTATGGGGCTCGAAGCAATTGCTGCCGCTCTTGCTACCAAGCGAGATCGTGAGTTTATTTCTATTCGGACGTAAATGTCCGCTACCGACCCGCAGGGGACATTACGCGTGGGGATTCCTGGGGAGGAAATTATGTTCGGACGGAAGACGAAGGAACTACTCGTGCCACCTGCTGCCAAGAATGACCCAAGAGCCATCGAGCTCATTCGGGTGTGGGCCGCTGACGGCAATCAGCACGTTTCCATCTCACCAGATGTCTGGGACGATCCGGCGACCTGGGGAGTCATGCTCGTAGATCTGGCGAAACATGTGGCGACCTTCTACGCCGAAGAACGCGGTATGGATAAACACGCAGTTCTCGCTCGAATCAAAACGCTGTTCGAGGCGGAGTGGGATTCGCCTACCTCCGAAGTTACTGGCAATGCTGTTTAGATAGGTCCGCTTCCTACCCAAAGCAGACCCTGTTGACCGGTGGCAAGAGACAAAGTGAGTCGCGAGCATGGGCATGACCCCAAGGGATGCACTTGGCCGCCCAGGCACTCCGACTTGAGTGAGGCCGGAGCCGCTAGCTATTTTTTATGGAAATGGAGATGGTGTAGTCCAATGAATTCCAATTACATCCGCGTTCTAGAAAAAATTCTTTTCGCAGTTCTCTTGGTTGTTGCCACGACCGCCGTGGTTGCAGACGAATATCTACCGGACCGTGCTTACCTGTTTACCCAGCCAGGCTACAACTACGTTCCGTCCGTCATTGACGATGGAGTCACTGAGAAGTTTTGGTGGTGTGGGTATGGGACAGCAACGAACGAGAATGGCCGGAAAACTGATGTCATCTACTACACCACCTACTCATGGTCGGCTGGGAAGTGGGGCCCCATTGTTCAAGTACTTGCTCCGGACGGAGGGAGATGGAATCAATCTTCACAACAAGGAAGTACGTGGGAGTGGGCATTCACTTGTGATCCGTCAGTGATACAGGGGACTTTTGTTAACCCTGACGATGGCGTTTCGTATTCCTATGCCATGTACTACACGGCCACGAATACGACGGCTGGCGCTGGAACGGCCAACAGCATCGGCGTGGCATTCTCAAACGACGGTATCAGCTGGGTCAAATACAGCAAAAACCCTGTTATTACGCAGCAGGATCCGTCGAAAGTGGACGTCTATGGAGCCGGTCAAGCTGCCACATACAACTACGATGGCAAGTCGGGTCTCTATCTCTTCTACACTGACGACACAACTAGTAATGGAAGGAGGGTTTGGCTACGCAGCACGACTGACGGAATCCATTTCGGCTCGCCAACGCTTATAAGCAATACCAGCAGCGACGACATCGCTCTATGCCCCAATGATGACTTCGCCTACGACTGGAAAACGGGTTACTTCTACGGAGCCATTGAAAGTTGCGACTTTCAGCGTGCTGGGGAAAGCGTGCACTACCAGTTTGGCTTATACAGAATCACAGGGGCTGATTTACTGAAAGGCCAGGGAGCATGGGAGCCCCTTGGTTACATCAACTCGGCGATGACGGGTTTTTCCGTCAACCACAGTCCCGGCCTGAGGCGCGATGGCTTTGGCAATTCAACCGCCTGGCTGCCTCTGGTGTCGGTCTACTTTGCGGGTGGCACGAACGATCCCAGCACCTGGAATCTGTCCACCGTCGGCTGGGTACCCAGTCCTAATACTTTTGCGCTCAACAGATACGTCCAATATCCGTACGGCCATTGGGTCAGCACGGGGTATGTAGATCCTGGCTATACGCTCGAGTCGACGCTGGGTTATCTCTACATGACGCAGATGCCAGGTACTCGCCCAATTTATAGCTGTCAGTTACTCGATGGCATCCATCACTTCCTTTCGATGGACCAGGGCTGCGAGAGTCAACTGCCGTTGGGCGTGGCAGGGTGGATTTATCTTGCGCCACCACAAGACGTGAATACTGTGGCTATCTATCGCTGCAACAATGTAAATGGTGATCACTTTGCGTCTACCGACCCAAAGTGTGAAGGGACAACAGTTGAAAACCAAGGCAATCCGCTGGGCTACGCCCGTACGTCTCCTTAGCGCCGATATCGGCAGAGCACAAGCCGGGGCGGCGAAACTGGTTCGCAGGCGTTTCTCGCCCCGCATGGTCTGAATGGATTGCAAAGTGCGGCCGGACGCCATCTTCAATGTATGGCCTACGTTGCAGCACTTCGCCAAGGATACCCACGGCTATAGAAATGCACTTCGGCGAAGATGTCGTGCCATCTAAGCGTGAGGAATAAGTGGCCATTGGAACGTCCGCTTTCGACCCAAAGCAGGCGCTTTCAAATACTGGGCCAAGGAGATGGCGATGAAGAAGGGTATCCAAGCAACAGAACTGGAATCGCTGGACGTCGATGGCCTTGGCCTAGTCAAAAAGGGACTCCGAGTAGTTCACCCTATGTTTGGCACCGGAACCGTTGTAGCGCTCTTTGCGTTCCATCGTGGCGGCCATTCCATCGGGGTCGAATTCGTGACCGCAGGCTATAAGGCGTTGGCGCCCGAGTACGCCAAGCTACAGTTGGCTGATGTCGGTAGTGCAAACTAGATCCGATGATCAATCGACCGGCTGAAGCCGCAACCCAAAGCGGACCTAGACGGGAAGAACAAATAAAGCGTTGGGGATGCTATGAACTATCGACGCATGGGGGCGTTCTCGATGCTGGTGCTTCTGGCCTTGCTTGTTCCGGGGCTGATCCTTGCCATGATGCTGGGGTGGAAACCCCTGCTTTTTGGTCATACGCCGGATGAAATGGGTGTCAGCTTTCGATTGATCGACCACATCGCTACCGGTGCGGCGACGGGCCTTACTTACGTATGGCTTCTCTGGCCCATCACTAAGAGGCTTCTGGCCCATGTAGTGATTGTTTTCCTTGCCGTGGAAGCAATTCAATCGATGGCCGGGCTGGTGCTAGGCGATTCCGTTGCCGATGCTTTTGTTTGGCAGGCATTTCTCGTCGACGCACTTTATGCCGCCGTTGGATTGATACTGGTGATTGGATGGCGATCGGTCCGTGTAAACATGGCGTCGTAACGTCCGCTTCCGACCCAAAGCGGACCTTGCGGTAAATCCAAGCAGATGGTGATGCGATATACGAATTCAGGGGTTTAGATGATCGCTGCGTACATTCTCTTTGGTGGAGTTGTCGCGACCTTCGCTTGCATATCTGTGTTCTTCACGGTGTTCATCGCACGCGGGGCGAAATACAAGGAATTGTCGGACCCTGACTACCCGAGCCTTACCAGGGGGAATCCTTTGACTGCGCTCTTTATCGAGCGTCTCTTGACCCTTGAAGGGCTCAGGTTCCGTAGTGCCTTCTGCAAGACCCTAATCGGCATGTGGGTCGCCGTACTAGTCGCAGGTGTAGTGGCAAATAGCATTGGCTAATGTCCGCTTCCGACCCAAAGCAGACATTGCCGAGGTTCGTCTCACCGGGGGGAATATGGCTTACAGGATTGAATCAGAATCTGGTCGCGATCAATTCGGCAACTATCGCTTCCGGATCTACAAGGACGGAAAACTGGTAGCTCGCTACTGGCATGACTATCGAGGCGACGAGCACGGTATAGATTTTGTAACTGGGGAAAGCGACCAATGGCCGGTAGGCCGCCTGACGGATTTCGTCGAAGGTGGTGGGCCTACACCTCTGGTGCTTTCGGCTCGTGGCGTGGCCTATTTAGATCAACGGACGTAAGCACGAAAGGTCCGCTCTCGACCCGTAGCGGACATCTCAGGAGTACACAATTCGCATTGTTGAGAACCGTGTCACCTATGGACGAAGCTGAGAATAAATGTTTGTCAGATGTCGAAAAGTATGGTTGCCAAGTCCGGCATGTGATGGCGGAGGGCGATTCACCTCCTTTTAGCTACTCGATAGGCATCGAGCGCTCGAGTGGCTCTCCGGAGATCATTGTTGTCGGCCTTGAGCAGTCGCTATCCCATTTCATTGTCAATGAATACAACCGGCGCGCTCGGGACGGAGAGCAGTATCGTCCCCACCAACGTGTCTCCGATTTCATCGAAGGTTTCGATTGTGAACTTCGAGCAATGGATCTCTCGCACTATCGAAACTATCTGGGCTGGGCTCTCTGGTTTTACGGGGGGAGCAACTTTAGGGTGCTCCAGCTTGTATATCCGACCACGACTGGCATTTGGCCTTGGGACCCCGACGCCCCTTCGTCGTTCAAGATCTGGCAGCCTGTGCTCGATACAAGCGGTTGATCTCGGAAGGTCCGCTTCCGACCCAGAGCAGACATAACGAAGAACTTGAGCAGCGGACAGTTGAGGCGGCGTGGACCAACGGCACCTACTGATACTGGATTTGGACGAAACATTGGTTCACGCAACCAATGCACCACTTTCGCGCGCCCCAGACTTTCAAGTGCCTCCCTACGCACTCTATCTTCGGCCAGGGGTTGGCGAGTTCCTTGATTGGGCTTTGGCGACGTTCAAAGTTGCCGTGTGGACATCGTCGTCGCCGAAGTATGCGGAGATTGTCACGAGCCTCTTATTTGAAGACCTGTCAAAGCTCGAATTTGTATGGGCCAGGGACAGGTGTACGCCACGCCGAGACTTTGAACGGGACGTTTGGTGGGACTCAAAGCCTCTTCACAAAGTGAAGCGTCGCGGCTTTGATTTGCGTCGAGTCCTTGCAGTGGACGACAACCCTGAGAAGTACACCCGCAGTTACGGAAACTTGGTGGCGGTGTCGCCCTATCATGGAAGCTTAGATGATGATGAGCTGCCTTACTTACGGCGCTACTTGGAGCAGTTGGCTCTGCATCCAAATGTGCGCAACATTGAAAAACGATTCTGGCGCCGCCGCCTGGGAGAGGCCGACAAGTTTGGACCTTCGGGCGGTTTGGCCGACCGGTAGACAATGTCCGCTCCCGACCCGAAGCAGACATCGTCTAAATTAGGGATTGTTGCCTTTTAGGGGAGAGGGAACTTGTTTCCATTGCAATCTAAGAATCTGCGTCGACTTGCTCAGATTCGCTCGATTCTTTACCTCGTAATGATGGTCGTGGGTTTCGTGCTATTGGGCATCAGTATGCTCAGGAAGCACTGAGCTAAGCGCGCGCCGATAGGCGACTTAAGATGCCCGCTTCCGACCCGAAGCGGACATCCTGAAAGGGCTTTCATCGCCAGGCGATTCGCCAAACTGTTTCATCTTGCCCCCGGTGACAAATGGTCAAGTACCCCGTTGTAAATATTGGCGATTTGCGTCGCATCGTGAATGATCTACTGGATCACGTTGAATCCGTGAATGGGCCCGAGCTTCGACTTGATCAGGACTACTACTGGGACTTGGGTAGCGAGGTCATGTACGACGTCACGAAGCAGGTGGCCAACGTCGATTTAGTAGGAAGCCTCGGCGATAGTTGGGAGTTCCTGTTGAACATGCAACGTGACGATATCAAGCAAAACGGGCCCTCACTGATGCTTATCCATGCAGCACCGCTTTTGCGTTACATCGGAGAGAAAGTAGGACAGTAGTCGACGGTCAGAAAGGTCCGCTTCCGACCCGAAGCGGACATTGCAAACTGGACGAGGATGAAGGGGAAGGACGCATGCAGATCCCAGGACTTGGGGTGGTAACGAAGGATGACGGCCTCGGCTGGTACATAAGCGACGAGGTCAGGATCGAGGCCTTCGGTGGGCAGGCGTGTCGAGTTTGTGTGGAGGGCTACGCCGGCGATCACGACAAGGACGCTTTCCATGAGGCGATAGCAAACCTGTTGTCCGCTGATGAGAGAGTCCTATCGGCGGCTTCCCCCTCTGTTTTCGCGTACTACGAAGATGTGAGGCCATATCTATCCCCGAGTGACCTGGCGAATTTAAACATTGCTACGCCGGCTGACGTGTGGAGCCATGTTCAATTCGGCAGCGAAGTCATTGTGAGTCGAAGGGGAAATGGTGATCGCTGCGTGTATGTCTCAATTGAGTGCAACTGCGACTGGGAACGTGAGCATGGGCTTCTAATTGTTCTCCGGGGTGGGCGCTGGATAACCAAAGTCGGTCCATATGACGGCCACCTCACGAACTCGGATGCCTATGGACGAAGTGAATATGAAGACATCGTCTACGTACGGATTTAGTTCGTTCGGAGTGTCTGCTTCCGACCCGAAGCGGACATCTCAAACAGGAGGCTCAAGTGCCTGGAAAGTACATGTATGGAGACCCGATTCCTCCAGTCATCGCTGAGGGGCTTTCGCGGATACGTCGAAGGAAAATGTTCGCCTTCGGCGCCATGCTATGCGCCCCTCTGATCTTCGTCCTGGCGTCAGCGATTTTGCCCAAACTCTTTCCGTACGTTGCGCTTGTAACCTTGGGATTGATGATCGTTCCTGTTGCTGGTTGGTCGTTTAGTACATGCCCACGGTGCAAGCAGCTGTTCTATTGCTCGTGGTACTGGAGCGGTTTCTCTCCCAAGTGCGTGAACTGCGATGTCCCTCTCGATGGGCATAGCACGCGGGCGGACAATGATTGAACTGTCCGCTTCCGACCCGGAGCGGACACTCCATTAACATCAAGGACTAGCGGATGCCGATCATCAGAGGACGCCTAAAGACTATCGTTCTTGGCGCACTGGTTGTCTTCCTGAGTGGAGGGATCGGCTTCTACTTCGGGTTTGGCAAGGGCGCCAACATCATGGCTACTCTCGCCAGCCAGAACCGAGTGTTCGATTCACTTAGTGATGTGAGAAGGTCTGTGTCGGTACTCGAAGCAGCCGACTCGGATCTAGTCAGGCGGAAAGTAGCTACGGATCTTCGTGTTGCGCTTTTTTCTCTAGATAGCTATTCGTCAGCGGTACCGTTTGTGAAGTGCCGCGATCAGGACAGAAAAGCTCTAGAGCTAGCCGCTAGCTACATCGCGGCAAATCCCGATCCGAGGATCTTTAACGGTACCGCGGAGTTGGGGCGCGGGTTGAGATTCTGCGAAGGTCGATGATCCTAAACTGTCCGCTTCCGACCCAAAGTGGACATTGCAAGAATCGGCCGTCGGACATGTGTTATGAGTCATCACATATGCCCCGACAGGAGATCTGCTGGGAATAGGGATTGGGCAATGACTAGGTACATCTGGCTTTTCGCGGAAATAGCTCTAGGTGCTTGCGGCCTTCTTGGCCTTGTTATCTATTGGGCGCGCCGTCAGCCGGACGACACCCAAAGGCGCTCTTGGTTGTCATTTGCCTTGCTCTGGCCGGCCATCCTCGACGCAGATAAAGAAAGACGTAACGGGTGCCTTTTTACTGGACGCGAGTGGCTCGGTTGGTTGGTGGTGGGCGTCCTCATTCTTGTCGGTTACCTGATTGGAAACCATGGCAGCAGATCGTGATGCCGGGCTGGCTGTTCAATCCACAAAGTCCGCTTTCGACCCGAAGCGGCTCTGACCAGCTGACCACCGCGGTCGCCGGTCGTGATGCGTCGGCACCCCTTTCATGCGTCGGCTTTCTTGCTCTCTCTCATACGTCGCATCTCGGCGGATCCATCGCCGAGGCGAAGCCTGTCCAAGTAGTCAGACCATGCCTGCATCATCTGCCGTCGCTCGGTGATGTATTGAGCCTTGTTGTAGATGCCTCGGATGCGATTCCGGTCTTTGTGGGCTAGCTGCCGCTCAATTGCATCCTTGTCCCAGCCAGCTTCATTGAGTGCAGTGCTGGCCATGTGACGGAATCCATGCGCCACGATCTGTCCCTTGTATCCCAGCGCATGCAATGCGGCGTTGACAGTGTTCTCGGACATGGGTCGATCAGAAGAGCGTTCGCCAGGGAAAAGGTAGCGCCCTGCGCCTGTCAGTTCGTGGAGCTCTTTCAGAAGTTGAGTGGCCTGTTTGCTCAAAGGCACGACATGGGGTTCAGCCTTTGCCTTCTTTGCCTTTCGCATCTTCAGTCGCATGCCTGGCACGGTCCAAACGCCATGCGCGAGATCTATCTCGCGCCACTCGGCATAACGCAATTCGCCGGGCCTGGTGAATACCAGCGGTGAGAGTTTCAGCGCATACCGAGTGATATGGGTGCCACGGTATCCGTCAATTGCACGAAGCAATCCACCAATATCCGAGGGTTCAGTGAGGGTAGGGAAATGAACGGTTTCTGCCGCGGGAATGGCGCCTACGACATCGGCGGCCGGATCGCGTTCCGCAAATCCATTGCGGATGGCGAAGCGGAAAACCTCGCTGAGATAGTTGCGAGTGCGATGTGCGGTTTCGGTGGCCCCTCGCTCGTGGATTCTCTGCATTGTGGTGAGGATCTGTGGCGCGATGACCTCGGTAATGGGCAATGCACCAAGCCATGGAAAGACATTGTTTTCAAGCCGACTGATTACACCGCGTGCGTAGCTTTCTACCCAGCTACTTCTCTTTTCGGTGAACCAGGCCCTGGCGATAGCTTCTAAGCTATTTTCAGTGGCGAGTTCGCGTGCGAGGCGATCAGCGCGGCGCTGCGTACTGGGGTCAATGCCGGTGTTGATGAGTTGGCGTAGGCGATCGCGTTCGGCACGAGCCTCAGCCAGGCCGACCTGCGGGAACACGCCAAGGCTGATCATCTTCGGTTGCTTCTTCAGGTGCCGATATTTCAGCCGCCAGTATTTGGCGCCGTTCGGCATCACCTGCAGGTACAGGCCTTTGCCTGCTGCTAGTCGATACATTGCATCACGTGGCTTCGCGTTTCGTGCTGCCAGCGCGGTCAGTTCCGTCATCTCTATCTCCTAACTACACCACCAGCGGCTCAGTGGTGGTATATCGCCAATTCTTGCGACATTGACGCATATGTACCACCAAAAATACCACCAGCTGTAGTGCGCTGTGGTGAGGTGATTTGCGACGACGTGAGACGAGAAAGAGCAAGAAATGGCCTAAAAATGCCAATGCACCAGTCGTGACGAGATGTCGTGAGATTGCCTGAGGGCAATAGATGGTGGGCCCACCAGGATTCGAACCTGGAACCAAAGGATTATGAGTCCTCTGCTCTAACCGTTGAGCTATAGGCCCTTGCTGGCGCCGGGCGTATTGCGCGCCCGGGCGAGGTGAAGCCTGTCATGGTAGCGGCGCCGGATGGGAGCGTCGAGGGGCGTCGGTTGGTAGGAGTGGCACATTCTTCCGTCACATGGCTAGGCGTACGCTGATTATTCCTTTCGGCGTGCGGAGCAAGGTCATGAGCGTAGAAACGGTAGCGAAGCGGTTGGTGGCGCTGTGTCGCGAGGGCAAGTACGAGGAGGCGCAGAAGGAGCTGTATTCAAAGGATGCGGAGAGCATCGAGCCGGACGGTTTGCCGCCGGGCGCGCTGGGCAACGTGAAAGGGCTGGATGCGATTTTCGAAAAGGGTAAGAAGTTTCAGGAATCGATCGAGCAGGTGCATGGTGGCGAGATCAGCGATCCCATCGTGGCGGGTAATTGGTTCAGCTGCATCATGACGCTGGATGTGACGATGAAGCAGTACGGCCGCGTGAACATGAGCGAGGTCTGCGTCTATCACGTCAACAAGGACGGCAAGATCGACAAAGAGCAGTTCTTCTACGACGTGGGTTGATCACTCGCGCCCTGGCCACAAACAAAAAGCCCCGCATTCGCGGGGCTTTTTGTTGAAACGTTCGATGATGCAATCAGTCGATGTCGAGGAACGAGCGCAGCTGTTCCGAACGGCTCGGGTGACGCAGCTTGCGCAGTGCCTTGGCTTCGATCTGACGGATGCGCTCACGGGTGACGTCGAACTGCTTGCCGACTTCTTCCAGTGTGTGATCGGTATTCATGTCGATACCGAAGCGCATGCGCAGTACCTTCGCTTCCCGCGGGGTGAGGCCGGCGAGCACGTCGCGCACGGTTTCCATCAGGCCGGTTTCCGTGGCCGACTCGATGGGCGAGCTGGCGTTGGTGTCCTCGATGAAGTCGCCCAAGTGCGAATCTTCGTCGTCGCCGATGGGGGTTTCCATCGAGATCGGCTCTTTCGCGATCTTCAGCACCTTGCGGATCTTGTCTTCCGGCATCTCCATTTCCTTGGCCAGTTCTTCCGGCGTCGGCTCGCGGCCGAACTGCTGGAGCATCTGGCGGGAGATGCGGTTGAGCTTGTTGATCGTTTCGATCATGTGCACCGGGATACGGATGGTGCGGGCCTGATCGGCGATCGAACGGGTGATGGCCTGGCGGATCCACCAGGTGGCGTAGGTGGAGAACTTGTAGCCGCGACGGTATTCGAACTTGTCCACGGCCTTCATCAGGCCGATGTTGCCTTCCTGGATGAGGTCGAGGAACTGCAGGCCGCGGTTGGTGTACTTCTTGGCGATGGAGATGACGAGACGCAGGTTGGCCTCGACCATTTCCTTCTTGGCGCGGCGGGCCTTGGCCTCACCGACCGACATGGTGCGGTTGATTTCCTTGATGTCGGTCAGCGGCAGGAACAGCTGGCGCTCGATGGAGGCGAGCTTTTCCTGCTCGGCATCGATCACTTCCTTGTAGTTCTTGATGTTCGGCGACCACTTCTGGCGCTTGCGGCCCAGCTCGGCGGCCCACTCGAGGTTGCCCTCGTTGCTGGGGAACGCCTTGAGGAACTCGGCCTTGGGCATCTTCACCTGCTTGACGAAGATGTCCATCAGCAAGCGCTCGTGGTGACGGATGTCGTTCACCACTTCGCGCAGCTTGCGCACGAAGCTGTCAATCAGCGCGGAAGGCAGCTTGAGCTTGAGGAATTCCTCAGCCATCTGGTCGCGCAGCTTGGTCACCTTCTTGTCGGTGATGCCGACGGCCTTGGGGGCAGCCTTCTGGAACTTGCCGTAGTAGTCGCGCAGCAGCTCCATGCGACGCTTGACCTCTTCCGGGTCGGGACCGGTCGGGCCAGCCTCCTCGTCCTCGGCGGCGTTGTCGTCGTCTTCCTCTTCCGCTTCGGCGTCGCTGTCGCTGGCGTTTTCTTCAGCGGCGGCCAGGGCGGCGTCGGCGGCTTCCTCGAGGTCGGCGAAGCCGGCCAGGATCTCGCTCAGGCGGCGCTTGCCGTCCAGATGCTGGTCGTATTCCTCGAGCAACAGCTCGATGGTGAGCGGGAAGCTGGCAAGCGCGGTCTGCACCTGGCCGAGGCCTTCCTCGATACGCTTGGCGATGGCGATCTCGCCCTCGCGGGTGAGCAGCTCGACGGTGCCCATCTCGCGCATATACATGCGCACCGGGTCGGTGGTGCGGCCGACTTCGGCGTCCACGGCCGAGAGCAGGGCGACGGCTTCTTCGGCCGCGGCCTCGTCGTCGGTGCTGCCGCTGGAAGCAGTGTCGGAAAGCGGGTCGGAATCCGGGGCGGCATCGTGTACTTCGATGCCCACGCCCTTCAGCACGGCCATGATGTCTTCGATCTGCTCCGGATCGACGATGTCGTCGGGCAGGTGGTCGTTGATCTCGGCGTAGGTCAGGTAGCCCTGCTCCAGACCTTTGGAGATGAGCGCCTTGATTTCAGACTGTTGCTCAGGAGCTTTGCTATTCATACCTACCGCCGCATATGCAGGAACCGATCAGTATAGCGATGTGATGCTTTTTTGACCAGTTTTCAAGTGAAAAAACTAAAGAAAGGGACACGCAAAAAGCGCGCCAAACAGGCACCTATCCGGGATATTTCGAGGGTTTTGCAGGTGTGTTGCGTAGTGACGCAGTCACGGCACTTCGAGCCAGAAGGTGACCGGCCCGTCATTGACCAGATGGACCTTCATATGGGCACCGAAGCGTCCGATTTCCACCCTCGGGTGCGCCGCGCGGGCCAATTGCACCAGCCGCTCGAACCAGCGCCGGCCGTGTTCGGGCGAAGCGGCGCTGGTAAAGCTGGGGCGCATGCCGGAGCGGGTGTCGGCGGCCAGGGTGAACTGGCTGACCAGCAGCAGCTCGCCGCCAGTGTCGGTTAGTGAACGGTTCATGCGCCCCTGCTCGTCGCCGAATACGCGGTAGCCGAGCAGGCGCTCCAGCATGCGGCGGGTGCGCGGCTCATCGTCTTCCGGCTGTACGGCCACAAGGGCGAGCAGACCGGGGCCGATGGCCCCGACGGTTTCGTTGTCGACATCGACGCGGGCGGACTGGACGCGCTGGATCAGAGAGATCATGAAGGACGGGTTTGCGGCGGCGGCTTAGCTTAAGCCCGCCCGTGTAGGAGCGCACTCTGTGCGCTCCTACAGTGAGGTTGCGGCGGCGGGTACACTGCGCCGCTCATGCGATTCGATATCTATCTTCTGTACTTCCTGCTGCGCCTGCTCGGCCGCTTGCCCCTCCGTGTGTTGCATGGAGTCGGTGCGGTGATCGGGCGATTCTCTTTGTGGCGCGGCGGCAAGATGGTGCGCAATACCGACACCAACCTCGGCATCGTCCGGCCCGGACTGGACGAGGCCGCACGCGCGGCGCTGCTACGCGAGGTGATGATGGAGAGCGGCAAGTCGATCACCGAGATCGCCAAGATCTGGGGCAATGACGCCGAGCGCGCGCTTGGTCTGGTGCGCGAGGTGCGTGGCGAGGCCCTGTTCGACGCGGCGCTGGCGGCTGGCAAGGGCGTGATCATCGCTGCGCCGCACCTGGGCTGCTGGGAATTGCTCAACTACTGGCTATGCCGCAAGACGCCGATGGCGATCCTGTATCGGCCGCCGCGTATCGCTGCGGTGGAAGGCTTGTTGCGCAAGGCGCGCGGTGCGCTGGCACCGGAGCAGGTGCGCGCCGAAGGCGCAGGCGTGCGCACGCTGTTCAAGCGGTTGGGTGCGGGTGGCACGGTGGGCATCCTGCCGGACCAGAAGCCACGCGAAGGCGAAGGCCAGTTCGCGCCGTTCTTTGGCCGCGATGCCCTGACGATGGTGCTGCTGCCGCGGCTGGCGGCGCGAACGGGGGCGACGGTGCTGTTCGCATTCGCCGAACGTTTGCCGCAAGGCGAGGGCTATCGCATCCATCTGCTGCCGGCGCCCGAAGGCCTCGCCGATGCCGACCAGCGCGTGGCGTGCACGGCGTTGAATCAGGGCGTGGAGGCCTGCGTGGAGCAGGCGTTGGCGCAGTATCAGTGGCACTACAAGCGCTATACGGCGGGCGATCGGCCAAGCCCGTACGACTGATAGCGCTCCTACGGCTTCTCCAGACGGCGCAGGAAGACCGCCATTTCCTTTTCCGCCTGCTTGTCGCCGCGCTGCTGGGCGGCCTCGATACCCTGGCGCCACGCTGCGGTAGCGCCATCGCGGTCATCCATCGCCAGGCAGGCTTTGCCCAGCAGCTTCCACGCGGCGGAATAGCCGGGATCGAAAGCTACGGCGCGGCGCAGCTCCTCGGCGGCGGCGGCCGCGTCGCCGGTGCCCAGCAAGGCATTGCCCAGGGAAAAGCGCAGCAGGGCGCCATCGCGTGGCCCGCCACATTGGGCACGTAGACTGGCGATCAGCGTCGCGTTCATTGCAGCGAGCGGAAGCGCCAGTCGTCGACCTGATGCACGCGGGTCGGGTGCGGCGGTTCCGGCGGAATATGGCCGGCGCGCAGTTCGGCCAGGGATGTGGCCGGCCAGATCACCACCCAGCTGGAACGGAACGGTTGTACCAGCAGCGGGTAGCGCAGGTCGGTCGCCTCAAGCTTTTCGGGGCGGGCGACGATCAGGCCGTCGGGATGCTCGCGCGCGAAAGCCTGCAGCGAGTCGCCTTCAGACAGACGCTCGATCGGACGGGTCAGCCGGCCTTCGAAATGGAACTGGCCTTCGTAGTTGCCCAGGTAGCCGATCGCCCTGCCCTCTGCATCCGCGGCACCCAGCAGGTGTGCAGACGGGCGCAGGTCGAAGTTCTGCCACATGGTGAGGGTGAACAGCGTATTGAGGGTAAACGTGCCGACCAGGCCGGCGATCGCCAGCCGGCGCATCTCGCCACGACCGCGCAGCAGCAGGAAGGCGCCGAGCACGATAAACACCACGCTGAAGAAGCGGCTGTAATGCGAGCTGTTGTCCACATACTCGCCATGCATCATGTCGTGGCTGACCAGCACGGGCAGCAGGAACAGCAGCACACCGAACAAGATGCCGCCAATACCCAGCGGCCAGGTGCCCAGCCATGGGTTGTCCGCGAGCGCGGGGCGTTTTTCGCGCAGCACCGCGATGGCGCCGGCCAGCAGCAGCGTGGCGCCAGCAAACTCAGGTAGCGGGTAATACAGCTGCTTGCCGCTGATCAGCGAGAACGCCACCAGGATCGGCAGCAGCCAGCACAGGCAGAAGCGCAGGCCCGGTTCGAGCGGGCGCCGCAGGGTGATGAGTGCGGCCCATGCGCGCGGCCAACCGCTGAACGGGAACAGCAGCGCCGGGATCATCGGTAGGTACCACCAGAACGGGCGGGCGTGGTCGAACGCGTCCACTACGCGGCCGGCGGTCTGGGTGAAGAACAGGCGCTGGCGATATGCCTCACCGCCACTGAAACCCGCCGGCAATGCCCAGGCCAGAAGAACGGCCCCGCCCAACAACATGGCCAGTACGCCGCGACCGTACCAGCGGGCGCGGTTGCGATTCGCCCAGTCGCTCCATAGCGGGCCGAGCAGCCAGGGGAAGGCGATGTGCAGGAACATCACCGGACCCTTGGTCATCAGGCCGGCGCCGATGCACAGGCCGAACCACAGCCAGCGCGGCTCCTCGCGCTCCGCTTTTGGCGTGAGGCACAGCAGCGCCGCCAGCACCCATACAGCCAGCAGCACCTCGTACATGATCTGGGTGCCAAACAGGAAGGCGTAGCCGAGCGCCAGCAGCATCCAGGGCGCGCCCTTGGCCACCCACGGGCGGTTGGGGAACAACCGGCGCGCCAGCGTGGCAAGCAGCACCAGCTGGGTGCCGCCGAGGATCACTTCGAGCACGCGCGGCCAGACGTCGTTGACGCCAAACACGAACCAGCCGGCGTGAATCAGCCAGAACAGCAGTGGCACTTTCTCGCTATAGGGCTGCCCGTTGATGTGCGGCACCAGCCAGTGGCCGTGGTTCCACATTTCCCAGGCCACGGCGAGGGTGCGGGTGGAATACAGCGGCATCGGGCCGTGCGAAAAGATCGCCAGCAGAGCGACTACGGTCCACAGCGGGAGCCATGGCCACAGGGATCGCAGATGTTCGGAACGGCTGTAGGCGCTGGAGGGCACTGGCGGGCTTCTTTCTCAAAGATGGGGGAGATTCTAATCCGGGCGGACCTTGCTCAACGCTTACTGGCTCGGCGCGAGAGACCGCGGCCGCTGCCAGCTAAGTTCAGGCCGGACCCCAGTAGCCGATACGGCGACGCAATTTGAGCTTGCGCCACAGGTTGAGCGGCTTGCGGCGGCGGTTGCGTCCGCCGGCGGCGATAAAGGTTTCTACCGCATCCAGCACGCGCTCGCTGGAATGGCCGTCGCGGTACGGGTGGATGGTGTCGGCGTACTCGCGGATCGCCTGCATCAGCTCAGGTGGCCGCGAAAGGGCGCGCTGGATCGCCGGCTCGAACTGGGCCGGGTCGTCGATATCGATCAGCTGCGGTCCTGGACGGCGGTTCTTGAAGGTGACCACCGGCTTGCCGGTGAGCAGGAACTCGTTGAGCGCAGACGAGGTGTCCGAACACATCATGTCCACCTGCGGGAACAGCTCCAGGATGTTGTCGTTCTCGGCGAAGCGCAGGTGCTCGTTCTGCAGCGCCTTGAACTTGGCTGTCGTCTCCGGGCTCATCTTGGGATGGAAGGTGACGATCCAGCGCCAGCGGCCGTCACGCGACAGCCGCTTCACTTCCTCGTACAGCGTTTCAGCTGCACTCCACGAGGGCGAGAAGGTGGAGTGGTAAAGGATCACTGGTGTTTCGCGCACGGGCGGCAGCGGGCCGGCGATTTCCTTCATAAAAGGGTCGAGCTTGGGCCAGCCGGTTTCGGCCACCGCGAAGTGGCCCAGCTTGTCGGAGATGGCCTGGAACTTGGCGGTGTCGCGTGGCCCGGTGGTGCAGTACAGGTCGAAGAAGCCGCGGATATAGATATGCCGCGGCTTGCCGGCGTCGAAACCGTGGAAGGTTTCCACTTTCACACCGGGGAAGAAATGCGGTAAGGCGTTGCTCGAGGTGATCACCGCGCGCGGTTTCCATTTGCGCACTTCTCCGACGGTGAGCAGGCGCTCGCCCTCCGCTAGATCTTCGGCGCCTGGGCCGTCGAAGAACCATGCGGCTTCATCGCCACGCGCACGGATCGCTTCCTGCAACGGGCGCAGGATGGCCAACGCATAGCGTTCGGAGCCGTACAGGAGGTAGTGCTTTTTGCTCATGGGTCAGCGATCGAGTCCGTGACGGTGCAGGGCGTTGGCCGCGCTCTCGCGCGAGGCTGGGTTGTGGCGCATTTCGTAGTAGCGCATGCGTTTGTAGACGGCGTACGAGGCGGCAGTCTGCGCGATGGCATAGCCGCGCCAGCCATCCAGGAAGCCGAGCCGGAACACGTAGTCCTTGATAAAGGCCAACGGGAACACAAACGGCGTCTGCCACATGCGCACCGGTTTGTCTTTTTCCAGCCAGTCGCGGCATTTCAGTTCGGCGTAGCGCAGAACCTTCAGCTGCTTCTCCGGCAGGCTGGGATTGTTTTCGTGGTTGAAGCGGGCGTCCAGCGTGATCGATGGCCCGTCGAAGCGCAGTGACTCGTGTACCCGCGCATCGGTCCAGCGTGCGCGGTCGCGGTGGTACAACCGGGCCATCTTCTCGCCCATGGAGGGCAGGTACCAGCGCATGGGCGCACCCATATAAATGGTGGCCCGGCGCAGGTAGGCGGCGCAGACGTCGCTGGTCATCAGTGCCGGCAGTTTTTGCTGCAGCTCGGTAGCTAGGGCGGGAGTCAGGTATTCGTCAGCATCCAGGGCAAGCAGCCATGGGTGGCTGGCCTGGGTGGTGGCGAAATTCCGCTGTGGCCCAAAGCCGAGCCAATCCTGGTGCACCACCCGCGCGCCATGGGCCTGAGCGATCGCCACGGTGTCGTCGGTGCTACCGCTGTCGATCACCAGCTTCTCGGCAGCGAAGGGCGCGCTGTCGAGGCAGCGGGCAATGCTTTTCGCCTCGTTGTAGGTCATCACGACGAGGGTGATCGGTAGGGTCTGCATGCAAGGGATTCTAGCCGATGGCCATGGGCTTGCCCGCGCCGTGGCGCTGGATTCACCAACGCCGCGGCATGATCCGAAGCCGTGCCGTACAGGCCGGTTAAAGGGTGGCAAAACCATCCGTACAAACCACGGTCCGTTTCGCGCACGGAACTACGTGTAACAGGTATTCTGCCGCGCCAGCTGTACCGATCCCCAAAGGCGAGGCGGTCAGGGTTGTATCACTTTGGCGGTATTGGAACGTTCCCGACCAACTATGCGGATTGAAAGTTTGAATGAGGCAGCGGGCCGGGGCGAGCTGGCACCTGGACGGGCGGTGAATTTCCGCCAGGCTTGGGCGACGCTGCCATCGTGGTTCCGTGGTTGGCTGTTGCTTGGCATGTGGTGGCTGCTGGTAGGTCTGGCCGCCAGCCCCACCGGACACAAGGTCTGGAATCCGGGCAAGCCGTATCACGACAGCCTGCTGGTTCTGTTTGCCCTGCCTTCGCTCTACCTGGTGTGGAAGTGTGGGCGCGCATTGGTGCGGGGTTTTCTGCATACCTGGGAAGGTGTGCTGTTGCTTGCCTTTATGGCCTGGTCGACGCTCTCGGTGGCATGGGCAACCAACGGCAAGCTTGGCGACGCGGCCATCGTCGTGGTCTACGTTCTGGTGTTCGTGGGGGTATGGGCGAGTCTGCTGGCCGCCGAGCCGCGGCGGTTCCGCCGCTTGCTGTTCTGGGCAGGACTCGGACTGGGGGGCGCTGCCCTGGTCAGCATGGCGGTGTTTCCGCTGCGTTCGGTGATCTGGCAGTCCATGGATCGCCTGATGGCCTTCGGTACCTTGAACAACCCGAACCTGGCCGCGTTCGCTTTCGGCGCAGCCGTGGTGTGGATGACCCAGCTCACGGTGAGCATCCGCTGGCAGCGCATCTTGCAGACGCTGGCTGTCGTCGTGCTATTGCTGTTTGTGGTGCTTACTTTCAGTCGCGCCACGTGGCTGGCGCTGATCGTGACCCAGGCCTTCATGCTGCTCGCGGCTACCCACCGGCATATTCGCCGGCGAGCCGGGGTGATCCTGGCGCTCGCCGTGGTGATCATCGTCCTCGGCGGCTGGCAGTACATGGAGGAGCGCGGTCTTTCGTACCGGCCGCAGATTCTCGAGCAGGCGTTCGACCTATTCCGCCAACATCCTTGGATCGGTCTTGGCATGGGCAGCCACTACACCATCCAGGTAGGCGACCAGACGTGGGAACACAGTCACAACGTCTTTAGTCACCTGGCGATCCTGCTGGGCCTGCCTGGCCTATTGCTGTGGGCGGCGCTATGGCTGGTGGTGGGCTGGCGAGCCTGGCGCTATCGCCACGTGGCCATCGGTCGCGCTCTGCTGGCACTGTGGGTTTACTCCAGCGTCGCCTGGCAGTTCGATGCGCCGCAGTTGCTGCGTCGTCCGGACGTGGAATGGCTGCTCGGCTGGCTTCCGCTGGCGATGAGCATGGGCTTGGCGTGGCGTATCCGTGATCGGCCCAATTCGGTCGCGCCGGGCGCGGGCTCACCTCGGATGGTGTCGCTGGTGGTGCTGACCTTCAACTGGCCCGAGGCGCTGGCCAGGGTGCTGACGAGCATCGCTGCGCAACGTCGCCTGCCCGACGAGATCATCGTGGCCGACGACGGCTCCAAGGAAGACACGCGCGCCTTGATCGAGCGCGCGGCAAAAGACTTCCCCGTGCCGCTGCGCCATGTCTGGCAGGAAGATCTCGGCTTTCGTGCCGCACGCTGCCGCAACCGCGGCATGGCAGCCAGCCGCGGCGATTACATCATCCTGATCGATGGCGACATGGTGTTGCATCCGGAATTCGTGGCCGATCACCTGGCGTTGGCCGAGCGTGGCTATTTCCTGCAGGGGGGGCGTTTCAAGACGCACCCGCGAGAAACCGAGCGTTTGCTGGCCGGGGGGAAGCCGGTGTTCGCGCCCTGGGCCGATGTCGACTTCCATGTGTTCGACGGGATCAAGCGCTTGTATGCGTTCCATTCTTTGTTGCTGGCGCGCTGGAAATCGCGCGCACGCAATGGTGGCCGCGTGATGAGCTGCAATATGAGTTTCTGGCGCGACGACCTGGTGCGCGTCAACGGCTTTGACGAGCGGATGGAAGGCTATGGCGCGGAAGATCGCGAGCTCGCCGCCCGTCTGGGCAATGCCGGCGTGCGCCGCCGTCAGCTCAAGTGGGCTGCGTTGGCCGCGCATCTCGATCATCCTTCGCGTGCCCAGCCCGATGTCGACGACATGAGTCTGCCGAACAACCGCTTCTTCCGGGCCACGGTGGTGGAGCGCATCACACGTTGCGAGCAAGGTATCGACCGCCATCTGGCCGAGCTGCACCTGGTCAAGTCGTGACCAGGTGCAGCTGGCGCTGATTTAAGCCGGACGAGAAGATTCTGCGTTGGTCAGGGTGCTCAGGATTTCGAGGGCGACATCCGACGGGGCTCGCTCGTAGGCATAGATAGTGCGGTTGCGTGCGCCATAGGGGCCCCATTCGTTGGCACTCGTTCGGGTAAAGATGCCCATGGTCGGCACGTCCGAAGCGCAGGCCAGATGCATGATGCCGCAGTCTGCACTGGTATATGCGGTCAAGGCGGAAAGCACGCTGGCGAGTTTGCGCAGATCGGTCGAGAAATAGGTCGGGTAGCGCGAACCGAGCATGGAGCGGCCGAACATCGGCACGATTTCCACGATGTGATAGTCGCTGCCCACCGACTCCAGTGTTTCAAGGAACGGGGACCACCAATCGGTACCAAGCAGTTTGTCGCCGGTAGCGTTGGCAAAGACACCTATAACGCCTTTCTTCTCGTGCTTCGCTTGATAGGGTGCCAACAAGCGAAGCAGCACCTCGCGTCCTTGCGCCCGTTCGCTAGGACTCAAGCGAATGTCGGGAATCGGCCAGGTGTTGTCGGCGGTCTTGCCAAGCGCACTGCGCAACAGGAACACCGGGCGCTTGCCCTTGCTTTCCGGTGCAAGATCGATCGGGACGGCATGGGTCACATTGCCGCTTTTCTTTGGGCTGTCAAAGCCGAGTTTCCATCGGCCCTTGGCCATCAGCAGATACAGGCGGCCGGTCTGGGACT
This sequence comes from Dyella sp. OK004, assembly GCF_900114495.1. Classification (GTDB taxonomy): domain Bacteria; phylum Pseudomonadota; class Gammaproteobacteria; order Xanthomonadales; family Rhodanobacteraceae; genus Dyella_D. Next base: position 1,105,182 of record NZ_FOZI01000001.1, read on the forward strand.
GCGGATCGGGATCAATGACCAGGTCGTAGTGGGCCTTGCGCAAGCCGCGTAGCTCGCGCAGGAGCTGTAGCGGATGACCGACGCCATGGGCGGGCAGCCGAAAAATACGGCTGACGCCAAAGTAGCTGCCATAGATGGCTTGTCCCACGCCGCTACGCGTGGCGATATCGATCTCCGCGCCGGGATAAGTGGCCTCCAGCTCCTGGATCAGCGGCGTCAGCAACAAAGCGTTACCCAGCGTGTGGCTGATGTGGCAGATCAGGATCCGATGAATGCCAGTCAGGGGCAGCGGCTCATTGCTCTGCTGGACCGGTTTTCCGAATAGCAGGCGCATCAACCGACGCGCAACGCGGCGGCGCAGGCTGTGGATGTCGAGAGAGCGACGCGGCGGATGGGACATGGATCTACCTAAGTGGATGCAAGTTTTGGCACCACGGTGTGGTTGCCGGTGAGACTCAGCGCCCGATTTCGCTCAGCGCTTTACCAATGCGGCTGGCGAAACCGGCCTTGTTTTTGAGGAACCAGTCACGCGCCCGGTGACCCAGGGCGCTGCATTCGGCATCGCCCATGCTCAATGCGTTGGCGACCATCCGCTCCATGGCTTCTTCGTCGAAGTGCCAGGTCTTGGTCAGGCCCATATCGCCCGCCACATGAGCGTCCACTAGCAGCCCGCGCGACGCATCGATCAATTCATTCATGGGCGGGGCGTTTGTGGCGAACACCACGGCTCCGACACTGAGAGCCTCGATAGCGTAATGGCCCCATGCATCGATTTCCGAGGTGCAAATATGGAATCGATGCGTATTCTGCAAACGGCGCAACTCCAGCGCATCGGCAGCATGGGATTGAGACAGATGCTCCGCTCGAAGTTGAATGTTTGCCGCCGAAGGCGCCGTTCCTGCACGCGACGGGTGCTGCAGTACGACCAGCAGCGGCCACTCGGGGTGACGACCCCATAAAGCGATCAGGCGGTCAGTACCTTTGATCTGGCTGCCACCAGCAAGGTGAAAGAAACTTTGCTGCTTGGGCAGGCCGCTCTGCCATGCGTCATCGCTGTCGAAACCCACCAGTGATGTGGCGCAGCCCAGGCCGTCGTAAATCTGTTTCGCATGATGGGTCTTGACCCAGACATGGTCGATGCGGCCAAGGTGACGAAGGTCGCGCTTATCGAACCACTCGGGGTTGGGCAGGGCGACATTGGTACGAGCAAGATGGAAGTGTTCGGGCCAGAGGTGCTCGAACATGATGCTGATATCGAAAGCGGGTTGTCGAAACGGACGAGAGGCGGCAAGCGCGAGCCGGCTGCGCAGGGCGGGCCAGGTCTTGCCGAGTTTCCAGCGGCGCCTCTCGTCGGGCTCGCCGAGCGCAGTGACATGCACCTCGCAATCGTTCGCTTCGAGTGCATTTTTCAATAGCGTGATATCGCGCGACAAGCCGAAGCCGTTGTCGCGTGCGACCAGGTTGATCTTGAGTTTCTTGTGGCGGTCAGGACTTTTCATGGGTTGCCATGCCGCTCAAGCCGTTGATCGCATCCAGCAATCTACGCGGGAAAGCTTGCTGGTTATTTTCATACCAGGCGCGCGCCGCCTGCCCCAGTTTGGCCTGCTCACTGTCAGGCATGGTCAGGCAGCGCTCTACGGCGGCTTGCATGGCGTCTGTATCGAAGTCGTACAGCGTCGCCAGTTCCTGCTTTCCCGCGACATGTGCCGTAACCAGTACGCCACGTTCGGCGGTGATCAGTTCGTTCATCGGCTCGCCGTTTACCGTAACGGTGACCGCACCAAGACTCAGGCTCTCCACCAGCGAATGGCCGTAGCCTTCCGTTTGCGATGGGCAGAGATGGAATGCGTGCGCGTTCTGCAGGTGGCGCAGTTCCTGCTCTTTCATGTAGTGACGGATCAACCGCACATTGGACGGCAATTCCGGAATCTGTACGCGCTTGCGCCGCCACACCACAGTGAGCGTGGGCCATTCCGGATGTTTGGACCAAAGTTCGATCAGCGGAAGCGTACCCTTGTTTCCGCTGCGCCCCGGGCCATGAAAGAAGCCGGGTTGGCGCGCTATGCCAGTGACGCGACAGTCCTCACTGGTAAAGCCGATGTAGGTGGTCTTGCACTGCAGTTCGCCGAAAATCCGTTCGGCATGACGGGTTTTGACAAAGACGCGATCGAAATGTGGCAGCTCCGGCAGCCACTCCGCATGAAACCATTCGGGGTTGGGGATAAGCACGTTGTGATGCGCATGCCGAAACAGTTCCGGCCGCACATGTTCGATCATGATGTTGATGTCATAGCGCGCGTTGAGCACGCCGCGCATCCATCCACGCCACAGGCGGCGCACGCGCGCATGCAATCGCCGCATGCGGTTGCTGAGCCGGGCGCGATGGCCGAGCTGGGTCAGGGTGATGTCGTAGCCGGCACCACGCAGGATGCCGGCCAACAGCTCCATGTCGCGGGTGAGGCCGGCGCCATTGCTGCGCACGATCAGGTTGATGCTACGTGTATGCATGTCGTTACGCGTGGATGAAAACAGTATCGGTAGGGTTGGCCTGCTCAGTCGACCGTGCCGGGAGTGGCGGGTTCCACGTCTTCACTCGGCACGCAACCCGGCACCACGGCATCCGCCTTGAACAGCCACCATTCGCGACGATTGGCGCTGCCAAGACTGACTGCCTTGGCATGATCCACGCAATTACCGATCGCTGTATCCACAGCGAATAGCCAGCGCGTGGCCGGTGATTGCGACTGCCACTTTATCGCCGCTGCGTATTGCTCATGCGAGGGCACGCTGAAGCCGAAGTCGGTGGCGGGGCGTTCCAGCATCAGCAGGTTTTGCTCTTTCCAGGCGATCATGCCGAGCTCGTCATGCGCAGGAACGTGCGCGCGCACTTCACGCATCAAGCCTGCAGAGGAGCTGGAGTCGTTGAGCAAGGGATAGGCCCATAGGCTCCAGACAAGCCAGATGGCTGCCATGCCACCTGCCACAGCCCATGCGGCATGGCGCAGGCGCATGACGACGATCAGGACGAGTTGCGCGGCGCCCATGGTGATGCACATCCACCACAGCGAATGTTCCCCTTCGTCAAAGCCGCGAGTGGCGGCCAGATTGGCGGCGAAGGCCGGATGAGCGATCAGTGCGTACGCGCCCAGTGACAGCAGCGCCGCGCCCAGCACCCCGATGAACAACAAGCCCAGGCTGCGCAGCCAGCGGGTTTGCAGAAGCTCGCCGAGGAACGGTGCGGCAGCCAGCGCCATCATCGGCAACATCGGCAGGATGTACACATCGCGCTTGCCGGGCGATGCGCTGAAGAACAGCAGCACCAGCACCAGCCAGCCCAGCAGCAAGAGCTGCCGTGCGTCTTTCGCTTTCAGCTGCCGCCACCAGCGCGGTATCACCCCCGGGTAGATCAGCGAAAGCGGGAGCCAGCTGAACATCATGATCGGGATGTAGTACAGCGGTGAATGAATATGGTGCCAGGCATTGCTGTAACGCTGCGCGGTCTGGCGAAACAGGATGTCGTTGAGGTAGGCGGTATAGGCGGGATCGTTGCCGTGCGCCTTGACGCCCAGCAGCATCGGCAGCAGCCACAGTGCGATGGCCGCGAGCAGCGCCACCAGTCCCAGCGGCCAGCGCCACCACGCACCGGCACCCATGCGCGAGACGCCTTCCCATTGCCAGCGCCATGCCACCAGGTAAGGCAACAGCATGAGCAGACTGATGATGCCAACGCCCTTGGTGATCACGCCCAGGCCGGCGCAGAAGCAGCCGAACCAGTACGCGCGCCAGTTCGGTCCTTTCAGCAAATGCACTAGGAGGCCCCAGTTGGCCGCTGTGATGTAGAACAGCACCAAGGGATCGATCTGCGCCCGCTTCACCTGGTAGACGAACTGGAAACTAAGTAACAGCGCCGCGGCGGCGTAAAGGCCGGCTTGCCGGTTCCACAGGCGCCGGCCGAGGTCGTACACCAGCAGTAAGGTGCCAAGCGCGGCGAGCAGCGAGGGCAACAGAAAAGCCACGCGCCAGCTGCCGGTGATGACGTAGCTGGCCGCTTCCGTCCACATCAGCATGGGCGGCTTGTCCGAATACAGTTCGCTGCCGCGATGCGGGAACAGCCAATCGCCGCTTTCCACCATGTGCTTGGCGGCCAGCGTGAAGCGTGGTTCGTCCGAGGGCCACGGGTCGCGCAGGCCGATTCCGGCGCCGATCACCACGATGGCGAAGATCAGCAGCAGCCAGAAATAGCGGCGTTCCTGGGAGGTGGCTGGGGTGGCGACGGACATGCGTATTTTCCGGCGGCAGTGCCGCGTGGCAGCAGGATCGATGTTCTAAACCGGTGGGCTTACCCGGTGCTGAGCAGCGCGATCAGCGCTTGCCGAGCACGGCATAGTACATGCCGTCGAGATCGCCATCCCCGGGAAGAATCTGCCAACCAGGCTTGGCGGGGTGCCCGGCCAGTAAGGTGAATGCGACGGCTTCGGCATCTGCCTGCCCGGCCAGAAACGCCTCGACGATGGCCTCGTTCTCCGCCCGCAGCAGCGAGCAGGTGATGTAGACCAGCTTCCCGCCCGGCGCCAGCAGGGGCCATAGCGCATCGAGGATGCGTTGCTGTTGCGCGGCCATTGCCGGGATGTCGCTGTCGCGGCGGTGCAGGCGCACGTCCGGGCGGCGGCGCAGTACGCCGGTGGCCGAACATGGCGCGTCGATCAGGATGCGATCGAAGGCTTGGCCGTCCCACCAGTTGGCAGGTTCGCCCGCATCGCCGATCACTACGTCCGCGCGAAGGCCCAGGCGCTCCAGGTTCTGCCGTATGCGCGTGGCGCGGCCAGCGTCGAATTCCAGCGCAGTGAGCGCGATATCGGCGCGCTCCAGCAGGTGGCAGGCCTTGCCGCCGGGTGCGGCGCAAGCATCCAGCACGCGCTGGCCATCGTGTACATCGGCCAGGTCGGCGGCGACCTGCGCGGCCCCATCCTGCACGGCGAACAGGCCCTCGGCGAAACCCGGCATGCGGGTAACGTCGGCACTGTGCGGCAGCACGATGCCGTCGGCGAGCCAGGGGTGCGCCTCGGCGCTATAGCCATCCGCTTGCAGGCGTTCGATCAGCGCATCGCGTTGAGTGCGGCGGGCGTTGGCGCGCAACATCAGGGGCGGTTCGCGATTGTCGGCGGCCATGATGGCGTCGGCGTGTTCCGGCCAGTCGCGGGCGATCGTCTTTGCCAGCCAGGCGGGATGGGCGTGGCGCGTCTGGGGTTTGGCGTCGAGCGCGACAAGCAGTTCCGCGCGCTCGCGCTGCCAGCGACGCAGGATTGCATTGACCAGTCCAGCCATGCGCGGGCGTTGCAGTGCGCGCGTCGCTTGCACGGTGGCGGCGACGGCGGCGTACTCAGGCAGCTGCAAGATCTCCAGCTGCACCAGGCCCAGTACCAGCAAGGCGTGGATGGCGGGCTCCTTTTGGCGCAGCGGTTTTTCCAGCAGACGGTCGAGGGCAGCGTCGAAGCGCAGCCACCAGCGCGCGCCATCGCTGAGCAGGGCCATCAGCAGGGCGCGATCGCGTGAGTCCTGCAGTTTGGGCGCGTAGCGCTCCATCGCGTCGCGCAGCGAGGCGCCACGCAAAGCCACTTCTGCCAGCGCCTGCGCGGCGAGTGCGCGGGTATCGGTCATCGTGCGGTGCGCAGGTCGGGCCGCGCGTTGAGATAGTCGGTGGCGCCGATGCGCTTGCCACCGGCCCGCTGCAGCGAGGTCACGCGCAGGCTGCCTTCACCGCAGGCGATCTCGATACCATCCCGACCCGTCGAAAGCACGCTGCCGGGAGCCGCGTGATGTTCGCGCGCTACGGCCTGCGCGGCCCAGATGCGCAGCGACTCGCCGGCAATGTCGCCTTCGGCGACCGGCCAGGGATCGAAGGCGCGCACCTGGCGTTCCAGTTCGATGGCGGGGCGATGGAAATCGAGCTTCGCCTCAGCTTTGTCCAGCTTGTGGGCGTAGATGACGCCGGCTTCGGGTTGCGGCGTAGCGGCGAGGGTTTCGCCAGCCATGACGCGGCGCAAGCCTTCAGCGAGTACGTCGGCACCGAGTGCGGACAGGCGGTCGTGTAGCGAACCGCCGGTGTCGTCGCGGCCGATCGGCGTGCGCCGCTCCAGCAGCACCGGGCCGGTATCGAGGCCCGCCTCCATCTGCATCAGGTCGACGCCACTCTCGGCGTCACCGGCAAGAATGGCGCGCTGGATCGGCGCGGCGCCGCGCCAGCGTGGCAACAGGCTGGCATGCACGTTCCAGCAGCCCAGGCGCGGCAACGCCAGCACCTTGCGCGGCAGGATCAGGCCGTAAGCCACCACCACCATCAGGTCAGCGCGGTACGCGGCGAGCGTGTCGCGTGCTTCCTGGCTCTTCAACGATTCGGGTTGCTCGACCGGGATTCCCGCCGCGGCGGCAGCCTGCTTCACCGGGCTAGGCGTGAGCTTGCGGCCGCGACCGGCCGGGCGATCAGGCTGGGTGTAGACGGCCACCACTTCGACGCCGCTGGCACGGCAAGCTTCGAGGCAGGGAACGGAAAATTCAGGCGTGCCGGCGAAGACCACCCGGAGGGCGGCGGCGCTCAAGCGCTGGCCGCCTGCTTGCGCTGTTTCTCCATGCGCTTGAGCAGCAGAGAACGCTTGAGCGGCGACAGGTAATCGACGAACACCTTGCCGGCGAGGTGATCCATCTCATGCTGGATACACACGGCCAGCGGGCCTTCGGCTTCGACCACGATCTCATTGCCGTCGACGTCATTCGCCTTGACCTTCACCTTCAACGCGCGGGTCACGTCGGCATAGATGCCGGGGAAGGACAGGCAGCCTTCCTGATACACCTGGGCGCCGTCCTTCTCGAGGATCTCGGCATTGATCAGAGCCAGCGGCTGGTTGCGCTCGTCGCTCATGTCCGCCACCAGCACGCGCTGATGCACGTTGACCTGGGTGGCGGCGAGGCCGACGCCGTTGGCGGCGTACATGGTCTCGAACATGTCGGCCACGAACTGCTTCAGTTCGGCGTCGAACACGCGCACGGGTTCGGCCTTGGTACGCAGGCGGGGATCGGGGAACTCAATAATGGTCAGGGTCGACATCAGCTTTTACCTTGGCGCCGAAATTGCGGGCGAATCGGTGAAAACCAAGCCCGGGCGCGATCTAGAATGAGCCTTATTGTACGTCGGCAAGCCCGTGTCTGGCAGGCGAATTTGCCAACTGGCTCTGGTTGCAGGCGTGAAACCTTCGGTTACACTCGCCCGAGCATCGGGGGATGGGGGAATCCCGTTTATGATCAGAAAGTCCATCGGGCTGCTGGCCGGCATGCTGGTCACTGTTGCCGTGTACGCTGCTGGAGCCCAATTACGTGCGGATCATCCCGACACGTATACCGTGCGCAAAGGCGATACCTTGTGGGGAATTTCCGCGCGCTTCCTGTCCAAACCCTGGCTGTGGCCGGAGATTTGGCAGGCCAACCCGCAGGTGCAGAATCCGCATCTGATTTATCCGGGTGACGTGCTCAATCTTTCCTTTATCAACGGTCCGCGTCTCGGCTTGCAGCCGCGCGTGCGTGCCGAGGGTGAGGCGATTCCCGCCATTCCGCTATCCGAGCTGCGCATGTTCCTCAAGGATCTGCGCGTGATGAACTCCAACGAGGTCAACGACTCACCGTATGTGGTCGGCTTCGAGGAGGCGCGTCTGCGCGGTGCGGTCGGCCAGAACATCTACGTGCGCAACCTCAAGGGCGAGCCGGGACAGCGCTGGGCCATCGTGCGCCCCAGCCACGTGTTCCGCGGCTTCAAGGAAGACGACCACAGCGATCCGAGCAATGGGATCGTCGGTCACGATATCGATAGCGATGTGTCGATGGTCAACGGCCCGTGGAAGGAAGAGTTCCGCAACGACGGCCATTACGGCCGCGGCAACGACCTTGGTGTGGAAGTGGCGGTGATCGGCACGGCCGAGACCCTGCGCACCGGCGATCCTTCGACCCTGCTGCTGCTCGACTCCACGCAGGAGATCCGCAAGGGCGATCGCGTCATGCCGATCGACGATAAGCCGTACGACGCTTACTACTACCCCCATGCGCCGAAGACGGTGGCGGATAACGCTCGCGTGATCGCCTTCGCCGATGCCATGGATGCGGTCGGTCCGCGTCAGGTCGTGGCGCTCTCCATCGGTGCGAAGGACGGCGCGGAGAACGGTCAGACTTACTCGATCTTCCAGCCGGGCGAGAACATCCACGATGACGTCGCCAGCAACAGCTGGAACCGCGGCGTCGGCAAGCGCGTAACGCTGCCGGATGAGTTCATCGGTCACGTAATGGTGTTCCGCACCTTTGATCGCGTCAGCTACGGCCTGGTGATGGATGGCCTGCGTCCGGTGCACAAGGGCGATCGCCTGGCCTTGCCCGAATAACGTATCGGCATCGCCTGACAGAACGGCGCGGATGATCCGCGCCGTTCTTGTTTACGGGCTCCGCTTAGACTGCCCGAATGAGTGAACAGGAAGAACTGCGCGCCTGGCTGATCCTGCTGCGTGTGCCGGGACTTGGCCCAGGGCGCCTGCGCGAGGGTCTGGTCGCCCATGGCGGACGAATCGAGGCGGTGCTGAGCCACCTGCAGCGCCACCACGGGTCCATGGATAACGAGGCGCGTGCCTGGCTGGAACAACCGGACGAAGCATTGCTGCAATCCGATCTGGCCTGGCTGAACGAGCCGGGCCATCGGCTGTTGCGTTGTAACGAGCTGGATTTTCCGTCGCTGCTGGAAGCCATCCCCCAGCCGCCGGCGGCCTTGTTTGTATCCGGCGATCCAAGCCTGCTGCTGCATCCGCAGGTAGCGATCGTCGGCGCGCGCAGCGCCACGGCGGCCGGGTTGGGCCATGCTCGGGCCTTCGCGCGCGAACTGGCGCTTGCTGGTTTCACCATCACCAGCGGCATGGCAGACGGGGTCGACGGGGCCGCGCACGAAGCAGCGCTGGAGCTGGGGCGACCGACGGTCGCGGTGATCGGTACCGGTGCGGATCGTGTCTATCCACGCAAACACCATGCGCTGGCGCGGCGTATCGCCGAACATGGCGCCCTGGTCAGCGAGTTTCCGCTTGGTACACCGGCGCGCGCCGACCACTTTCCCCGTCGCAATCGCCTGCTGGCGGGCCTGTCGCTGGGCACCCTGGTGGTGGAGGCCGGCCTGCAGTCCGGGTCGCTGATTACCGCCCGGCTGGCCGGGGAACAGGGGCGGGAGGTTTTCGCCCTGCCCGGCTCCATTCATAATCCGCTCGCCCGTGGCTGCCATCGGTTGATCCGCGATGGTGCGCGGCTGGTGGAAAGCGCGAGTGAGATGATCGAGCTACTGGCGCCACAAGCGCAGGCGCTGGGTGTCGAGCTAGCCAGCCGCCTGAACATGGAAGAGGCGCCATCCGGCCGGTCACCAGGCCAGGCACCTGGTTGGAGCGGTGATCCGGAGTATCGGCAGCTGCTGGCGGCGCTGGGTCATGATCCGGCTTCGCTGGACGAGCTGGCTGAACGTACCGGTCTGCCAGCCCCGGCTTTGTCATCGATGTTGCTCATGCTTGAACTGGAAGGCGTGGTCGAAGGTCTTCCCGGCGGCCGCTATCAACGGCTGTCCCACCCCGACTGACTCCGCTGGACTGGCCCCGCAAAGTCGCTCTGCACCTCGTTTTCACGAGGTCCAGCTTGACGGCGCTGGCGGGGCATGCCTTTAACTAGATATAGGAAGGCCCGCCCCACGTGGCGGGCCATTAGCTTCTGGAAACCCTGCTTCATGGCAAAAAACCTGCTTATCGTTGAGTCGCCGGCCAAGGCCAAGACGATCAACAAATACCTCGGCAAGGACTTTCAGGTCCTGGCCTCCTACGGTCACGTGCGCGACCTCAAGCCGAAGGAGGGCGCCGTCGACACCGAGCATGGTTTCGCCATGGCCTACGAGGTGATCGACCGCAACGAGAAACACGTCGACGCCATCGCCAAGGCGGCAAAGTTGGCCGACGACATCTATCTCGCGACCGACTTGGATCGCGAGGGCGAGGCGATCAGCTGGCACATCAGCGAGATCCTCAAGGAGCGCGGGCTGACTGCCGGCAAGCAGCTGCATCGCGTGGTGTTCTCCGAGATCACCCCAAAAGCGATCAAGGCCGCTGTGGCCCAGCCGCGGCAGTTGTCGCACGACCTGGTCGACGCCCAGCAGGCGCGCCGCGCCCTGGACTACCTGGTGGGTTTCAACCTGTCGCCGGTGCTGTGGCGCAAGGTGCAGCGCGGCCTGTCCGCCGGCCGTGTGCAGAGCCCGGCGTTGCGCATGATCGTCGAGCGCGAGGAAGAGATAGAAGCCTTCACCGCGCGCGAGTATTGGACCATTGAGGCGGCTCTCCGTCACCCGGATGGTGATTTCAGCGCCCGATTGACCAAACTCCACGGCAAGAAATTCGAGCAGTTCGACCTCACCAACGAGGCCGATGCCCTAGCTGCCCGCGCAGCGTTGAAGGAGGCCGCGCACGGCCACCTTACCGTCAGCGAAGTGGGTAGCAAGGAACGCAAGCGCCGTCCGGCGCCGCCGTTCACCACCTCCACCTTGCAGCAGGAAGCCGCGCGCAAGCTGGGCTTCTCCACCAGCCGCACGATGAAGATCGCGCAGGGTCTGTACGAGGGCGTCTCGCTCGGCAGCGAGGGCAATGTCGGTCTGATCACCTATATGCGTACCGACTCGGTGGCGCTGTCGGAAGATGCCGTTGCGGAAATGCGCCAGTTGATCGCACGCGACTATGGTGCCAAGGCGCTGCCGGATCATGCGCAGGTCTACAAGTCCAAGTCCAAGAACGCGCAGGAAGCGCATGAAGCCATACGCCCGACCTCGGCCATGCTCACGCCGCGCGAAGTTGCCGGCTTCCTCAACGAGGAGCAGCGCAAGCTGTACGAGTTGATCTGGAAGCGCACGGTGGCCTGCCAGATGATGCACGCCACGCTCAATACGGTGTCGGTGGATTTCGATCTCCAGCAGGTGGCCGGCGGCCATGCGGCGTTCCGTTCGACCGGTACGACGGTGGTCGATCCCGGTTTCCTGGCGGTGTACGAGGAAGGCCGCGACCAGAAGAGCGCCGAAGACGAGGACGAAGGCCGTCGCCTGCCGCGACTGGCAGTGGGCGAGCAGGTGGCGTTGCACGACATCGTCGCCGACCAGCACTTCACCGAGCCGCCGCCGCGCTATTCCGAAGCCAGCTTGGTGAAGGCGCTGGAAGAACACGGCATTGGCCGTCCGTCGACCTACGCCAGCATCATCCAGGTGCTGTTGAACCGCGAATATGTACTGCTCGATAGCCGCCGCTTCAAGCCGACGGACATCGGTCGTGCGGTGGGCAAGTTTCTAGCCCAGCATTTCACGCGTTACGTCGACTACGACTTCACCGCCAAGCTCGAGGACGAGCTGGACGCCGTGAGCCGTGGCGAGGAAGCTTGGGTGCCGCTGATGGAGCGCTTCTGGTTGCCGTTCAAGCAGCAGGTGGACGAGAAAACTGAGACCGTCGACCGGAGCGAAGCCACCGGTGCGCGCGAACTGGGTACGGATCCGAAGTCCGGTAAGCCAGTCTCCGTGCGCCTGGGCCGCTATGGGCCGTATGCGCAGATCGGCGACAAGGATCAGGACGAGAAGCTGCAATTCGCCTCGCTGCGCACTGGTCAGAGCATGCACACCATCACGCTGGAAGATGCGCTGGAGCTGTTCAAGCTGCCGCGCAAGCTCGGCCAGGCCGAGAACGGCGATGAGGTGAGTGTGGGTGTGGGTCGCTTCGGCCCATTCGTGAAGCAGGGCAGCACCTACGCCTCGCTCAAGCCCGAGGACGATCCCTACACCATCGAGCTGCCGCGCGCCGTGCAGATCGTGCAGGAGAAGCTGGAGATGCTGGCCAACCGCATCATCCAGGACTTTGGTAACGGCGTGCAGGTACTCAACGGCCGTTTCGGACCGTACATCACCGATGGCGAGAAGAACGCGCGTATTCCGAAGGACCAGGAGCCGAAGGAGCTGACCGAGGCACAGTGCCTCGAATTGCTCGCCGCTGCCCCGGTCAAGAAGGGGCGCGGGGCGTTCAAGAAGACGGCAGCAAAAAAGGCCGCTGCCAAGAAGGCTGCGCCCGCGGCCAAGACAGCGGCCGCGAAGAAAGCGCCTGCCAAGAAGGCCGCGGCGAAGAAGACCGCCACCAAGAAAACGGCAGCGAAAAAAACGGCTACCAAGAAAGCCGCCGCCAAGAAGACCACGGCCAAGAAAGCCGACGCCTGAGGTGGCACGGTCGTTCACCCTCACCCAGCTCGATGACGCCGCCGCGCTCCTGCGCGGCGGCGGCGTGTTGGCCTACCCCACCGAAGCGGTCTATGGCCTGGGTTGCGACCCGCATAACCAGCAGGCCTTCGAGCGACTGTTTGCGCTGAAGCAGCGACCACCTACGCAGGGCGTACTGCTGATCGCCGCCGATTTCGCCCAGGTCGAGCGCTACATCGATCTGGCCGCCGTGCCGGCCGATGTGCTGGCGCAAGTGCAGGCCAGCTGGCCCGGCCCAAATACCTGGATCTTTCCCCGTTCGGCCGCCGTGCCGGCTTGGGTGGCTGGTGCACACGCCGGCATCGCGCTGCGTGTGACGGCGCATCCGCCGGCCGCGGCGCTATGCCAAGCCTTCGGTTGTGCCCTGGTATCCACCAGCGCCAACCCGCACGGGTCGCCGCCGGCACGTTCGGCAGCAACGGTGACGACCTACTTCGGCGAAGCCCTGGACGGTGTGCTGGACGCGCCACTGGGTGGCCTGGAACGCCCCACGGCGATACGCGACGCCCTGACCGGCGCTATCATCCGCTCCTGACCCGTGCCGGTTTGCCGGCCACCATGAACGCGCTCTGCACGCCTCTGGCGCCAGTGGGGAGTGATTCAGCGGTCATCGCGAGGATGGGGGAATCCTCGCCTGGGTTTTCATTCGTACCCAGCGTTGCCGGCCTGTAGGGGCCGGCTCGACGAGGCATGATTTGCCGCATCGGACTACAGGGAGACATTGCTTGGCCATCGTCTACGACAGCTACCGCCACGATCTTGCCGCGACCGGCCTGCCGCTGCTTGCCGCCGGCAATCCCGCGCGCACCGTGGCCTGGCATGACGGCCAGCCAGTCAGCGCGGCGCAGTTCCTGGCGCATGTGCAGCAGGTGGCGGCGGTGCTGCCCAGCGGCTCGGCCGCGGTGAATCTGTGCGAAGACCGTTATGCCTTCCTGGTCGCCTTTTGCGCCATCGTGCTGCGCGGCCAGGCCAACCTGCTGCCGTCGTCGCGCGCGCCGCAGGCGGTGGACGACGTGATGGCCGGCTATCACGGCAGCTATGCGGTAGGCGAGCAGGTGCTGGATCCGGCGCCGCCCGGCTATCACCGCATGCCTGCACTGGATGCCGCGCCGACACAGGGCGATCTGTTCGTGGTGCCTCTGATCTCCGCGGATCATGTGGTGGCGATTGGCTATACCTCCGGCTCCACCGGTGTGCCCAAGTCGTATCCGAAGACCTGGCGCAGCTTCCACGCCAGCAATGCCGGCAACCTGCGCGCCTTGCGCGCTGTGGTCGGCGGTCATTTTGATGTGGTGGCCACGGTGCCGCCGCAGCATATGTACGGCATGGAAACCTCGGTGCTGCTGCCCTTACTCAGCGACGTGGGCGTGCATGCGGGGCGTCCGTTCTTCCCCGCCGATATCGCGGCCGCGCTGGCCCAGATGCCCGGTCCACGTGTTCTGGTGACCACGCCGATCCATCTGCGTGCGCTGGTCGAATCCGGTGTGATGCTGCCGCCGATCGCTGCGATGATGTCGGCCACCGCGCCGATGCCGCCCGAGCTGGCGCGCACCGCCGAAGAACGCTTCGGTGCGCCGATGCTTGAAGTCTTCGGCTCCACCGAAACCTGCGTGATCGCCTCCCGCCGCGCGGCGGATGACGAGCCGTGGGCGCTCTACGAAGGCGTGCATCTACATCCGCAGCCGGATGGCACTGCGGTTGAAGCGCCGCAGTTGGAGACGCCGATCACCCTGGCTGACATTGTCAGCCTGCAGGATGAGGGGCGTCGTTTCCGTTTGTGCGGCCGGCACGCGGACTTGCTGGAAATCGCCGGCAAGCGTGCGTCGGTCGGCGACCTTACTCGCCGCCTGCTGGCCATCCCGGGCGTGCAGGATGGTGTGGTGTTCCAGCTGGACGGCGATGTGATCGGCGTGAAACGCATCGCTGCCCTGGCCGTTGCACCGGGGCTGGACGAACACACCATTCTCGAAGCCCTGCGCCATTCCATCGAGCCGGTGTTCCTGCCGCGCCCACTGCGCCTGGTTGATGCTTTGCCCCGTAATGAAACGGGCAAGCTGCCGCGCGCTGCGCTGCTGGAGCTGCTCGGCCAGCGCGCGTAGGAGCCCATCCTGCGGGCGAAAGCCTCGCGCCAGCGGGGCCGATGTGGAAGGCTGTTTCACTCGGGCCAACCATGGCCCTCACCTTACGGACGGCTTACGCCGTGCAAACCGGCAGTTCTGCCGGTTTGTCGCCCACAGGTGGGCTCCTACAGTGATTCTCAGTCGGCGGGCGGCAATGCCCCAAGCTGCGTCAGCAATTGCTTCGCCAGCGCCACTCGCTTGGGTGCATCGCTGAAGCGGGGCATGTCGACGTTCAAAGCAAAGAACCAGCGGCGTCCGTCGCGTTCGATCCAGCCTACATACCAGCCTAGTCCGTCATGCGCCGCATTTTGCGCGGCGTCGTTGCCAAAGCCCGTTTTGGCATGCAGCTCATAGCCCGGCTGTGACTCGGTGATGCTGATGCGGCGTACGGCTTCCTGCGCGCTCGAGGAGAACGGCAGTTTGTTGTCGGCAAGCCGACGCAGGAAGTCCACCTGCTGTTCGGCAGAGATACGCAGTTTGCCGCCGAGCCAAAAATGGTCAATGCCCCCGTTGATATCGCGATTGCCGTAACCGACCTTGTCGATCCACGCTTGCATGCGTTGCTCACCCGCCCGGCGGGCAACTTCCTGATAAAACCACAACGTCGAATAGCGCATACCGCTGGCAAGACTGTTGTCACGATTCCATTCCGCGATGGGCGAGTCAGCGGGACCGCGTGTCTTGCCGTCCCAGCGGATCACCTCGTACTCGTCCTTCACCGCGCCGGTTTCCAGCGCTACCAGCGCGTTGAACAGCTTGAAGGTGGAGGCCGGCAGGTAGCCATGGCGGGCGCGCTGTGCATCCAGCACGTGCCAGGCGTCGGCCTTCTCGTCGTACACCAGCATGGTGCCCGGCGGCACACCAGCCTTGGTGAACAGGGCACGCCATTCCGGGTGCTCCTGCCACACTGCCGCTTGCGCCGGCCGGCCAAGGCCGATCAGCACGAACAACAACGAGTACAGCCAGACGAAGCGCTTCATGAGTCTCTCCTTGGGCATGCCCCGGTTCGGGAATCGGGAGCATAGGCGGCCATTCGCGCGACGGGCGGGCGCAAATCTGGCCGTGAGCAGGCAAGCAGCCGGTACAATAGCGAGCTACGCCCGGCGGGGCGTTCCTCAGCAGCGGAGCAAGGCATGAAGGTTCTGGTCATCGGCAACGGCGGGCGCGAGCACGCGCTGGCGTGGAAGCTCAAGCAGTCGCCGCGGGTCAGCGAAGTGATCGTGGCGCCGGGCAATGCCGGTACCGCGCACGAGCGCGGCGTGCGCAACGCCGATGTCGCTGTGAACGATCTGGAAGGCCTGCTCAAGCTCGCCCGCGATGAGAAGATCGCGCTCACCGTGGTCGGCCCCGAAGTGCCGCTGGTGGCCGGTGTGGTCGACAAATTCCGCGCCGCCGGCCTGCGCATCTTCGGGCCGCGTGCCATTGCCGCGCAGCTTGAAGGCTCCAAGGCTTTCGCCAAGGATTTCCTGCTCCGCCATAACATTCCCACCGCGCGCTACGCGGTGTTCACCCAGCTCAATCCGGCACTGGCCTATGTGCAGAAGCACGGTGCGCCGATCGTGATCAAGGCCGACGGCCTCGCGGCCGGCAAGGGCGTGGTGGTGGCGCTGACGCTGGCCGACGCCGAGCAGGCGCTGCACGACATGCTCGGTGCGCACAGCTTCGGTGACGCCTCCGCCCGCGTGGTGATCGAGGAATTCCTCGATGGCGAGGAAGCCAGCTATATCGTCATGAGCGACGGCAACCATGCCTTGCCGATGGCCAGCAGCCAGGACCACAAGCGCCGCGACGAGGGTGATCTTGGTCCCAACACCGGTGGCATGGGTGCGTATTCGCCAGCGCCGGTGGTCACGTCCGAAGTGGAGAAGCGCATCCTCAAGGAAGTGATCGAGCCGACCCTGCATGGCATGGCCGCTGAGGGCGCGCCCTTCATCGGCTTTCTCTACGCCGGCCTGATGATCGACAAGTACGGCGCACCCAAGGTCATCGAGTTCAATGTGCGCTTCGGTGACCCCGAAACGCAGCCGATCATGCTGCGCCTGAAGTCGGACCTGGTCGAACTGATCGAAGCCGCACTCGACGGCGAGCTGCATCACACATCCATTCACTGGGATCCGCGTCCATCGATTGGTGTGGTGGTCGCGGCTGGCGGCTATCCGGGTAAGGTGAAGAACGGCGACGTGATCAGCGGTCTCGATGCGGACTTCGGTGCTGACGTGAAGGTATTCCACGCCGGCACCAAGCTGGACGCGCAAGGTCATGCCGTTACGGCCGGCGGGCGCGTGCTCACGGTGTGTGCGCTGGGCAAGGACATTGCCGCCGCACGCGAGCATGCCTATGGCGCGGTGGCGAAGATCCGTTTTGACGGCGCCTTCTGCCGGCGCGATATCGCGCACCGGGCATTGCACAGGACATAACGCGGCGCCCCTATCGGGCAGATGGCTTTTTTGCCGCTGCTTTCGCCAGGTTCTGCTTCGCGCGCAGTTTCACGATGCGTTCGATCAGTCGGTAAGGGATCGGTTGATCGAAGGGGAATTTCAGATT
The DNA here is from genome assembly GCF_900114495.1 of Dyella sp. OK004. Lineage (GTDB taxonomy): Bacteria > Pseudomonadota > Gammaproteobacteria > Xanthomonadales > Rhodanobacteraceae > Dyella_D. Next base: position 1,122,177 of record NZ_FOZI01000001.1, read on the forward strand.
CCCCTTCTCGCCCGCATAGGCTGACACGGCTTGCTCGAGCCTGGCGTCGCCATGCACCGGCGGATAGAGCCCGATGTGCTTCTTGAAGGCCGCGAAGTACACCAGGGTGCCGTGCAGGGTGAACGCAGGAATGCGGTAGCTGATGGTTTCCTGCGCATTGGGCGCGGCACGGTGGATCGTTGCCCTTACCTGTTCAAGGATCGCCTGCACGTCGGGCGTGAACCCTGCAATGTATTCGTCGATGTTCCGCGGCGTGGTCACGATGACTCCCGGGATGACAGGGCCAGTTCGGCTGCCTTGCGGGCGTGGATGCCGGTGGTGTCGAACAGGGGCAGCGTCGCATCCTGCGAGCCGATCAGCAGCGATATCTCGGTACAGCCGAGAATGATGCCTTCCGCACCTTGTTCGGCCAGCTTCGCGATGATGCGGCGGTATTCGTCGCGCGACGCATCGAGCACCTTGCCGAGGCAAAGCTCCTTGTAGATCACGCGATGGATGATGTCGCGATCCTCGGCTTCGGGCACCAGAACGTGCAGCCCGTGCCGCTCACGCAAACGGTCCTTGTAGAACCCCTGTTCCATGGTGAAGCGGGTACCGAGCAGACCGATGGTGGTCAGGCCCGCCTGTTTGATGACTTCAGCGGTGGGGTCTGCAATATGGAACAAAGGAATACGCACCGCGGACTCGATGGCGGCAGCGACCTTATGCATGGTGTTGGTGCACAGGACCAGGAAATCGGCGCCGGCGGATTCGAGCGATCGCGCAGCCTGGGCGAGCATGCTGCCCGCGGCCTCCCAGTTGCCGCTGTGTTGCAACCGTTCCACTTCGTGGAAATCGACGCTGTAGAGCACGATCTTTGCCGAGTGCAGGCCGCCCAGATGCTCACGAACCGTTTCGTTGATCTGCCGGTAGTACGGCACGGTGGATTCCCAGCTCATGCCGCCGATCAGGCCGATGACTTTCATGGGGTGTCTCCTGAAGGCAACGGCGATGCCCCCGTGCTGCTTCCCGCGTAGTGAGGAAGGGTGTCATTGAGGCATGCCCATGCCAGCTTGTGCTCGACCCAGATTTCCTTGGTCGGCGCGAAATCGTTCGCGGCGTCGAGTGTCGCCGTGGTGACATCGATGGTGTCCCCCTTGGTGGCACGCCGGTAAGTCAGCGGTGTGCCGCATTGGGAACAGAAGCCGCGGACTACGCCGGGAGATGACGAAAACTCGGCGGGTGCTCCCTCCACAAAAGCGAAGTCATCCGTACGGAAAACCACCCAGGCGACGGCAGCCGCGCCGCTGGCGCGGCGGCAGCTTCTGCAATGGCAAAGAGTCCGCGCGAGCGGCGCACCGCTGGTGCGATAACGGACAGCGCCGCACAAACAGCCGCCTTCGATGGGACGGTCCATGATCTGCTCCAATGGCAGGAACCCGGTCTTTAGTTGTGCCACATTTGATCCGCCACGCGAAGTGGCTTCGGGAAGACAGGGGACGGCCAGGAAGCGTTCAAGCTACGCTAGCCGCCACGCTTTTCGCCAAGGACATGCATGAGCCAGTTCGCCCTGCTAGGCAGTCGCCGCTTTGCGCCGTTTTTCTGGACCCAGGCGCTGGGTGCATTCAATGACAATGCGTTTCGCAATGCGTTGCTGGTCCTGGTGGCCTTCCAGATGGGCTTGGATGATCACGCGGTGGCGCTGTATTCCAGTCTAGCGCCGGCGCTGTTCATCCTGCCGTATTTCCTGTTCTCGGCCACGGCCGGACAGCTGGCGGAGAAGTACGAGAAGACACGCATCATTCGCTTCGTAAAGCTGTTCGAGATCAGTGCGATGGTTTTGGCGGCGATCGGTTTCTATACACACCACGTCAATCTGCTACTGGTGGTGCTGTTCCTGATGGGGGTGCATTCCACCGTGTTCGGCCCGATCAAGTACGCCATCCTGCCGCAGGCGCTCAAGCCGCAGGAGCTGGTGGGTGGCAACGGCCTCGTGGAGATGGGTACGCAGCTGGCCATGCTGATCGGCATGATCGTCGGCAGCTCATTGATGCGTATTTCGGGCTTCGGGCCGATGGCGGCATCAGTGACCACCATCATGGTGGCTCTGTTGGGTTATCTGGCCTGCCGGCAGATTCCGCCGGCACCGGCCACTGCCCCGGAACTACGTTTCAGCTGGAATCCGTATTCGGAAACCGTAAGAGTCCTGAAGCTGACCCGCGCTAACAAGGCGGTGTTCAATGCGGTGCTGGGTATTTCGTGGTTCTGGTTCTTCGGCACCATGCTGATCACGCAGTTACCGAACTACACACGCATCCATCTCGGCGGCGACAGCTCGGTATACATTCTGGTGCTGACGCTGTTTTCGCTCGGAACCGGCCTGGGATCGTTGTTGTGCGAGCGCATGTCGGGCCGGCGCGTTGAGGTGGGCCTGGTGCCCCTCGGCGCCTTTGGTCTCACTGTATTCGGTGTAGATCTTTACTTCGCACGCACCGGCATGGCGGCAGCGCACGGACTCGACTGGATGGCTTTCCTGCAGGCGTCCGGCAGCTGGCGACTCGTGATGGACCTGACGCTTATCGGCGTGTTCTCCGGCTTCTTTGTGGTGCCGTTATTTGCCTTTGTGCAAAGTCGCACGCCGCGTGAACAGTTGTCGCGAGTGATCGCCGGCAACAACATTATCAATGCCTTGTTTATTTGCCTGGCCTCGGGCCTCGGTCTTGGCTTGAACTCGCTGGGCCTGCATCCCTCGCAGATCTTCCTGATCACCGCGCTGCTCAATGTGGTCGTCGCGGTCTACATCTTCACCCTGGTGCCCGAGTTCCTGATGCGTTTCATCACCTGGGTACTGGTGAATACGCTGTACCGGGTACGCGTGGACGGTACGCAGAACATCCCGGAGGAAGGTCCGGCGCTACTGGTATGCAACCACGTGAGTTTCATGGACCCGCTGCTGCTGATGGCGAATTTGCGCCGTCCGGCGCGATTCGTTATGTACTACAAGATCTTCAATATTCCGCTGCTCAACTTTGTGTTCCGTACGGCTAAAGCGATTCCGATCGCTGGGCAGAAGGAAGACCCCGAAGTGCTGCAGCGCGCCTATGACGAGGTGGATGCCGCGCTTGCCGATGGCGAGGTGGTCTGCATTTTCCCCGAGGGCGGGCTGACCAAGGATGGCGAAATCGCGCCCTTCCGTCCGGGTGTGGCGCGAATTCTCGAACGCCGCCCGGTGCCGGTGGTGCCGATGGCCTTGCGCGGCCTATGGGGCAGCGTATGGAGCCGGCGCGACACCATGTTGCGTCGCGCGCGGCTGCCGCGCCGTTTCAGGGCGCGGGTGGAGTTGGTGGTGGATGAGCCGATCGCCGCGACCGATGCGCGAGTGGCGACGTTGGAGTCGCGCGTGCGCGAGCTGCGCGGCGATCTTGCGTAGTGCGGTCGGGCCGGCTCAGCCCATCCAGCCGGCCAGCACGATCACCGCGACCACGCTGAGCCAGCCCAGCAAGGCCCGCACCAGCGCGCTGCGCAGACGGCGCAATTCGGCCAGGACGTCGCTGCGTTCTTCGACGTAACCGTCGCCGGCCTCGATATCGACCTGGATATCCGCGCGCGCGGCGGCGCCCAGGAAACCGGGGCCTTCGCGGAGCCAACTGCCGGGGACGGCCTGTTGATGCCACTGGCGCCATGCACCGATCACCGCGTCCCAGTGGCCGACCAGGGCCAGGGTCAGCACCATCAGCTGGGCTGGCAGCCAATCCAGGCCATGAGCCAGCGTGCGCGCGAATGAACGCGCGTTGCTGTCGAGGCCCAGTGACCCATCGTGGTTCAAGGTTTGCGCAAGTCGGTACATCAGTGCACCAGCCGGACCAAGAATGAAGAACCACAACAGCACGCCAAAGCGGCGATGCAGCGCAGCGTAGGCTGCGGCCTCGCCCACGGCGACGGCATTCCAGGCCACCGGTTCGCCGTCGTCCGAAAGAGCTTGTGCAGCCGCTTCGCGGCTGGAGCTGTCGGGCGCTTTCAGGATGGCTTCGAGATCGGCCTCGTACGCGTGCGGGCCGAAGCAGTAGAGCAAAACCACTAGCGAAAAAATTAGCCGCAGCAGATCGGCCATCGGCGGCAGGCTGATCAGCCAGATCACCAGCAGGCACAACACGATGGGTACCAGCCAGGCGACCAGCACGCGCCCAGGGCCGCTGGTATCGGCGAGTTGCGCGACCCAGCGCCGGAAGCCGCCATCGCCGCGCCAATGCGCGAGCTGGGGCTGCAGATGCAGCAGGCCGAGGGCGATAAGGGCGGTGAGCAGGCTGACGGCCATGTATGCGGACTCCCTAGCGATGCACGCATTGTAGGAGCGCACCCTTTGCGCGAACAGCGGCCAACACCACTGGACGAAGCGTTTGGACTCAGCGCTGGGCGGTGGTCTTGCGCGCCTGCCGCGCTTCTTTGCTCAGCGTGTCGAGATCCAGGCCGGCGCGCAGATGCAGCCAGTGCGACAGCAGGCGATACGACACCGACAGCGGCGGCGAAGGCAGGAAGCTGCCGTCGGCCAGTCCGTCGACGATCTGCTGCGGGGTAAACCAGCGCGCGTCTTCCAGCTCGTCGTCACGCAGGCGGATCGCCGGGGAGATGGCCTTGGCGAAGAAGCCGACCATCAGCGAGGCGGGCAAAGGCCAGGGTTGCGAGGAGTGGTAATGCACATCGCCGACCACGACGCCTGACTCTTCGGCGACTTCGCGTCGCACCGCGTCTTCGAGTGCTTCGCCAGGTTCAACGAAGCCGGCCAGGGTGGAATAACGGCCTTCCGGCCACCCAGCCTGACGTCCAAGCAGGCAGGCACCTTCGTGTTCCACCAATACGATGATGGCGGCATCGGTGCGCGGGAAATGCAGGCGTCCGCATCCGGTGTTGGTGCATTGGGCACGATGGCCGGCGGCGACCAATACCAGCGGTGCCCCGCAGCGGGCGCAGAACTGCGTTTCGCGCTGCCAATGTGCCAGCCCCTTGGCGTAGGCAAACAGGCCGGCTTCGTCGGCGGGCAGGTGCAGACCGGCATCGCGCAAGCCGGCACGACGGGCACCGAGCTGAGTCTCCAGCGCAGCGGCGCGGTCGCTATCGTCCACCGACAACATGAAATGCGGGCGCTCATCGGCGAAACCGAGCAGGCTGGCCTTGAGGTCGCCGAGCAGATCCTCGCGTTCGCGGGCATCGAGCCAGCGCAGTGTTTCGCGATCGTGCTGCAGGTAGGTTTCGCCCAGAGCGTCGAGCAGGATGTAGCGCGCATCCGCCGAAGCGGCTTGCGCGTTGACCCAGGCGGTTTCGTCGCGGCGCTCGGCCACGCGATCCAGGATCAGGCTCAGACCGGCGAAAGTATTGGGGCGCGGAAGAGGCGTGCTGTCCATGCCCATGGTGTGCTCAGGTCGAGAAGGAGGAACCGCAGCCGCAGGTGGTCTTGGCGTTGGGGTTGCGGATGACAAATTGCGAACCGCTGAGGCTCTCCGCGTAGTCAATCTCCGCACCCGTCAGGTACTGCAGCGAGAGCGGGTCGACCAGCAAGGTGACGCCTTCGCGCTCCAGCGCCAAGTCATCTTCGGCCTGAGCTTCGTCGAAGGTGAAACCGTACTGGAAGCCGGAGCAGCCGCCACCGCTGATGTACACCCGCAGCTTCAGGGAGGGATTGCCCTCTTCCAGAATCAGCTCGTGCACCTTGCGCGCGGCGGCCTCGGTGAACACCAGCGGGGCGCCAGCGCTGCGGTAATCGGGAACGGTAGGAAAGGGGACGACAGTATCCATGGGGGTTCAGATGGGGCCGTTGAGGCACGCCGACAAGGATACCGCGTTCTCAGGCCGGCACGGCCTCCGCCTCGTTCAGTGACGGCGCCGGCAGTTCGCCGCGGACCGGTTCGCCGGTCTGGTGCGCCATGCGGCCGTTCACCTGCGCACCGGCCGACATCTCCAGCGTGCTGTAGCTGACGTCGCCCACGATGCGCGCCTGCGGCGCCAGTTCCAGGCGCTCGCTGACCTGCACATTGCCCTGCACCGGGCCGTTGATGATGGCGTGCGGCACACGAATCTCACCCTGTACATGACCATGCTCGCTCAGGGTAAACACCGCATCCGGGCCTTCACCCAGCACGGCGCCTTCGATGCGGCCGTCGAGATGCAGTGCGCCGCTGAAGCGCAGGTCGCCGTGGATCACGGTGCCGCGGGCGATCAGGCTGGTGTCGTGGCTGGTGCTGGCGCGTTCATTGCGCTTACGGCTGAGCATCGTGGTCCCCTTGTATCGTGGTGATATTGCCGGTGAGGGCATCGTTCCAGGCCACCGTGCGGCTCACGGCCTCGTCGCCCGCAGGTTGCACCGTGATATGCACGCGGGTGGGTCGCACATCGGCGGGCAGCACGATGGTGGCATTGAGTTGTTGGAAGTACTTGAAGCGGAACGGCAGGCCATCCTTCTGCACGGTGGCGCCGAGTGCAGGCCAGTCGAGCTGCACCACTTTGTCGGCGCGCAGGCCTTCCACGCTGACCTGCACCTTGCCGGCGACTTCCTCGCCGCGTCTGGCGTTCTGGGTCAGGCTGAGCGTGAGGTTCCAGCCGTGCGTGCCGGCCACCGGCTGCACTTTGACTTCCTGCACCTTGAGCCCTTCGCGCTGGGCATCGCCGCCGACCAGGCGCGCATAAAAGCCCAGGTCCGCGCGCAGGCCGCTGATCTCTTCCTCGCGCTCGGCCAGTGTGCCGCGCAGGGCCTTAGTGGCGATCTCAGTGACCTGGGCGGAGCGCTGCAGGTTGGAGACTTGCTGCTTGAGATCGTCATTCTGTTCGGACAGCGTTGTGAGCTGGCGATGTTCCGAGGCGGCAGGAGTGGCGTGTCGTACCAGCAGGCCGGTGACCAGCCCCGTGAGCAACAGGCTGCCCAGCCACGCCAATCCGAGCCATAGCCACAGGCGGCGCTGGCCGGTTGCGTCGTGCGAGCGCACGACAAAGCGCGGTGGTGGGCGTGAAGCCATGCGGGGCCTCCCGGGAAAACCCACGGTATAGCCGTGCCGCGTCGAGACCGTCAAGGAACCGCCGCACGCTTCAGCAGGGCGCGCGGCAGTTTCGGAGGATTACCTGGATTATTGCGAAACGGTTACCGCTCAGCTCGACATCTTGCTCTGCAGATAGCGTTCGGCACCGATGTCCTTGACCAGGCTGAGCTGGGTTTCCAGCCAGTCGATATGTTCTTCCTCATCGTGCAGGATGGTTTTGAACATGTCGCGGCTGACATAGTCGGCAATGCCTTCGCTGTAAGCGATGCCTTCGCGCAGGTCCTTCACCGCGGCCATTTCCAGGTCCAGGTCGCCCTGCAGGCATTCCAGCACATTCTCGCCAATGCGCAGCTTGCCCAGATGCTGCAGGTTGGGCAGGCCTTCAAGGAACAGGATGCGCTCGATCAGGTGATCGGCATGCTTCATTTCCTCGATCGATTCCTTGTACTCGTGCTCGGCGAGTTCGCCGTAACCCCAGTCCTTGAACATGCGGTAATGCAGGAAATACTGGTTGATCGCGGTGAGCTCGTTGTAGAGCACCTTGTTGAGGAACTCGATGACCTTGGCGTCGCCCTTCATGGTCCTTTCTCCCGATAGCTAACAGCCGGTAACTATACGGATTTAGGCGCGGGGATGACGGAACGCAAATGGAAATGGTTCGCTCATGCGAACGCGCGCCCGGGCAGTGGACGTGAAGAAAAAAGATAACGGAAGGAGTGCGCTCAGGCCGTGACGACGGGGAGCTGCAGCAGTACCTGCTCTACTGCCTTGCCGAGCGTGGCGCGTGCTTCCTGTTCGCAGCAACCACAGCAGTCGGAGCAGCCGGTGCGAGCCTGCAACTCGGCAAAGCTATGCACGCCATCGGCCGCGGCGCGGCGAATGTCGTGATCAGTGACGGCGTTGCACATGCAGATATACATGCGGCATATGGGAACGCAAATGCGAATGATTGTCAACAATTAGGCTTAAGTGCCGCAAAAGGCGTTCAGGCAGCCTCGCGCCCCCCGCGCGGGCCTGGGCCAGGGCCCGCCTCGTCGGGCTGCGGCAGATTGCCGAGCTGCACGCTGAGCAGGGTTTCCACCAGCGGGGCGAACTGGCGCAGCGCCCGCTCGTAGACCTGCCGCTTGAAGTTCACCACGTGATTGGCCGGGTACCAGAAATCCACCCAGCGCCAGATATCGAATTCGGGCTTCTCGCTGGCGTCGAGACGCAGCGCATCCTCACCGCCGACCAGCTTGAGCAGGAACCACACCTGCTTCTGGCCGATGCAGGTCGGGCGCTGATGGTGGCGGATATAACGACTGGGCAGCTTGTAGCGCAGCCAGCCGCGGGTAGCGCCGATCACCTCGACGTCGCATGCGGCGAGGCCGGTTTCCTCCTCCAGTTCGCGGTACATGGCCTCCAGCGGCGTCTCGTCGCTGCGCATGCCGCCCTGGGGAAATTGCCAGCCGTCGCGATTGACGCGGCGCGCCCAAAATAGGCGGCCGTCTGCGTTCAGCAGCACGATGCCCACATTCGGACGGTAGCCATCGACGTCGATCATGTCTTCTCCTCGGGCCTGCCGGTGCGTGCCTGAAACCAGCAACACCTTGTTCCCGCGAACGATTCAACCACAGCGCGCGAACAGGCGGCAAGCCAAGACTTGAACCGAAGGGGCGTCGCAACTAAACTGCCCGGCCCTCGCCCAGGCACATCCCGCCTGGCAGCGACGACCTTACCGTGGCTAGGTAGCTCAGATGGTTAGAGCGCGGCACTCATAATGCTGAGGTCGGCGGTTCGATCCCGCCTCTAGCCACCATTCTCTCTTCTCATACGATCTCACGCGATCTCGGAAACGCCCCGCAGGGCGCATTCTGGCGCGGTTTTCGTCGATCTGTGGTCTCACGTAGACTCGCTTGATCGCAGCAAAGCGCACGCATGTTGTGAGTATATTTGTGAGTACAAAGCGGCCTCCGGGCAGCGCTTCGAGGGAAGTACTCACAGCGCACCGGAAGGCGGCCTCACGGAGAGAGACAGCGTGTCGAAGTTGACTGTGCTTGCGGTTCGTAATGCGGAGCCGCGCGAGAAGATGTATCGCTTGCCTGACGGCAAGGGGCTGAACCTACAAGTGGAGCCGAACGGATCAAAGTATTGGCGCCTGCGATACCGCGATCCCGCCGGCAAGCCCAAGATGCTTGGCCTCGGCGTTTATCCCCCCATGACGTTGGCTCAAGCGCGCGAGGCCGCTGACGACAAGCGCCGCCACCTGGCCAACGGTGTTGACCCTGTGGCGCAGAGACGGGCCGAAAAGCTGACTCGGGCTGTTGCGGCCGAAAATACCCTCGGGGCTGTCGCGCGCGAGTGGATCGAGGTCAAGCGGATCGGCTGGGCTGATAGCTATACCGAGAAGGTCGTACTGCGGCTAGAAAACGACGTGTTTCCCTGGCTCGGCGATCGCCCACTGAAGGAAATCGCCGCGCCGGAAATCTTCGCTGTCCTGCAGCGCGTCGTCGCGCGCGGCACTCTCGATACGGCGCACCGGATCCGCCGGCATCTGAGCCAAATTTTCCGGTACGCCATTCCCACCGAGCGCGCAGATCGAGATCCGGCAGCGGATCTGAAAGACACGCTGCCTGAGCTGATCTCTGGACGCTTTCCCACCATCACGGAGCCAGCCCGCATTGGTGAACTGTTGCGAGCGATTGCCGGCTACACAGGGACGTACATCGTGCGCGCTGCGCTGCAGATTAGTCCGCGCGTCTTCTGCCGCCCTGGTGACCTTCGCTTTGCTGAGTGGACGGAAATGGATCTAGAGCGAGGTCAATGGGCTGTGCCGGGCGCGAAGTTGAAAGGACGTAAAAAGCAAAAAGCTATTGCGCCGCCACTGATCATCCCTCTATCGCGGCAGGTCGTTGCAATTCTCAGAGAGCTGCGGCCGATTACTGGCCATAGCCAGCATGTGTTTCCGAATGCGGTGCACCGCGGCCGCCCCATGTCAGAGAACACTCTTAACGCTGCGATTGCACGACTTGGTTTCAAGGGCGAGATCGTCACACATGGTTATCGGCACATGGCTAGCACGCTGCTTAACGAGGCGGGCTGGGAAGGCGATTGGGTGGAGCGACAGCTTGCGCACAAGGACAAGGATACAGTCCGCGATATCTACAATCAGGCGCGATATCTCAAGGGTCGTAAGGACATGCTTCAGGCGTGGTCCGACTATCTCGATCAGTTGCAGGCGGATGAAGTTGACGCGGATATCCGGCCGATGGTTCGAAGCCAGTCTGCGGCTTAAAAGCGATCCCGATCGGCGCTGGGGGCCATTACCGGATTACTCTAGTGCACACGCAACCAGGAAGACCAACCGTGCAACGCCTCAGAAATCAGCTGGAGGTCTTCGTGCGAGTAGCTTTCACGCGAGTTGCTGGGGACATGGCGACTCCTTCGTTGGTCAATCGCATGGCGAATATCTAAGCCTGATGCCACCGGCGCCCGGGGCGTCATCTCGGGATGGTCGTCTCGATCGGAGTCGCAATCGCTGCCTGAATAGGCGTATACAGATCTACTTCAAGCTCCTGATTGACCTCGAGGGAAACGATGAGAGCGTAGCGGACTGCGTTTGTGCTCTGACAAGCGTCCCTCCAATCCTTCCACCACCCACCCACGGGAAACACCGCCAAGTGCGACTTGGCTGCGAGCTGTGCGGCCGTTCCACGCCACACATCGGATTGAATGGATCCGCGTGCCCTCAGCTGACTCCCAAATAGCCACCCCTCGGTGTCCGGGTCGTTCATGGGTTGTCGGTGCAATCCATCTGCGGCTTCGGCGTCCTCGCGCTCGATCTTGTTGATGCGCTGCCCGAAGATCTCCGCTGTTTCCGTCGCGCCTTTCACCGCGAATCGGAGTCCGTGCGACTGATAACGGAACTTGCTCTGCCAACCACGCTGGCTCGGATTGGGGTCGATGAAGTAGGACAGAGTGATGCGCATCTCAACGAGTGCCTCGCCCAACGCCGCCAGTGCGTCAGAGGGCCACGGCAAGGTGTGCATGTTGAGCTGGTTGAGTTTGATGTCCGACCTATCGAGTCGATACGGCGTCAAGCTTTCCTGAAGGACCAGCGTCGGCCTCCACGTGTCGGAGTTGAGCGTGTTATAGCCATTGACAGCGCCGTACCCAAACTGACGAAGGAGTGCTTCCTTGTCGTCACGAGCCCGATTCAAAGGGAGTTGCGCGCTCATCGCCGGCGTGTACCGCGCACCGTGCACCACGAGGGCACGAAGGGTTTCCGGCCAGTAGTCCGGGTAGCGCGTGCTCAAATGCGCGCACAGTCGCGATACCTCCGCGGCGGCGGCGCTGGTGTCTCCGGTTTCGCTGAGGAGCGCCCGAGCCATGTCGCGATGTGTGGTCAGCAGCCGCAGGCTTTCCGGACCGACCAGGGGCTGTCCCTGATCAAGCGAGCCGTTGCCGCCCTCGGCCACCACATCCGGCTTGAATGGCCAGGAACGCTGCCAGAGCATCGTCGTGGTCGAGCAGGGGGAAAGCGCCCCCATGGGTGCAATGCCTTGAAGCCCTGGCCATTTCGCGTGGTCGATGAAGGTCAGGTCCGTGTAGGCGCCGACAGTGAGGGCATTCCATGCCTGGCCAGGGCTTTCGATGCTTTCCACATGGTTAATGTGGGGATAGCCGTCCCATTTGGGCCACGGGATATTGCCGCCCGACAGCACAAATAGGCGTCGCTGCCGCGGTTCGTCGTTGTCGGGCTCCAGCGTCCCACGACCACCCGCCGCCAGGCGATCGATGGTCGCCGACCACTCGGACGGTAGGCCGGTGGAGGCTTCCGTACAGGTGGACATCATCGCGAACGTGCGCCGGCGATCGAGCGCAACACCCTCGACGACGCCGACCGCCTGCTGGGTCACCCAGCCATACAGGTGATAGGGATGCTGTCCCTGGGGAGGATAGATGTTGACCGACTCCAGACGGTGCGGGACCGCATGGGCCTCCGTGGAAGCCAGAGGATGGGTCAGGTTGCCATGCAGCACAATGCCGGCCATCTGCGTGCCGTGGCCATCGGCATCAGCGCCATTCCACGTGGGCACCAGCGCATGCAGATCCGCGGCATCGAGGCTGGATTGAATGAGGGGGTGAGCTTGCGCGACGCCCGTATCCAACAGCGTCACATAGGCCGCCTCCGCCGATCCGTTGGCCTCCAGGCGCCCGGTGAGATCGCGCACCCACTGCACTTGATCGACCGGATTCAAGTCAGAGAGGAAGAATTCGGCCGTGGGTTGGACGGAGCGAATCTCCGCCATGACATCCAACAGCTCAATGGCCTGTTCGAGCGCGGCGCGGGTCGTGCGTGCGGCGACGACAATGCGCCCGGGAAACGGCACGTAGCCGGTTTCAACGATGATACCCAACCGCTCAGCCACCTGAGCGAAGGAGCGTTGTGTGGCCGCCGGATCACCGGCTTTGACGCGCAACCACAGCTGGAACCATTGCTCGACCTGCGCCGGCGGCGGATTGATCGGATCCGTCCATAACTCATCGAAGGCCGCCTGGCGGAAGCTCTCGATCACATTGACTAGGGCTGCGTGTTTGGGCTTGCCGTACTTGGTGTCCTCACTGATGTACTCGCGGATGCGCTTCTCGAAGGCCCCCAGTCGCCCGTCGGGGATATGCACGACAATGAGATCAAAGTCGTCATGCGAAGTGACGTTCAGCACCTCGATGCCGTCGCGCTTCCAATCCATGGCCTTGTAATCAAGAAAGCCTTTCGGACGAAGCTCCACCGCGACGGTCAGGCCGACGGCGGCCGGAAGGTTCAGCGCTTCCCGTCGCCTTTTGAAATCAGCTTCCGCGCGATGCAGTTGTTGGAGCTGCTGGAGAAGGCGCTGCCCATGCGTGCGTCGCTCGCGGGCTGGCGCCGGCGGCCGCTGGACCATAAGGGTCGATTTGAACGGTCGAGCCTCAACATAGGCCGACGCATCCAGATGTTTGAGCGGTTCTGCCACAGACTGCCCCCTTCCCTGGACAGACGATGTCAGCCTGTCCTTAGCTGAACTTCATGTGGCGGAGGCTAGCAGAACGTTCATCGAGATGCTGCAGGACACTTTCCTGGCTGACACCCGTCTGGTTCTCGAGGACGGCATCCTTCATCGCGTCCTGGCAGGCGCGCACGATATCCGAGTGCGACAAGCCATTCGCCGCGGCCACCAACCTCGTGTAGTCCAAGGTCGGCCCGTCGAAGAGCGCCAAGCTGTTACGCAGTAACCGCTCGATCTGCGAAACATCAGGCGCTTCATAGCGGATGACGTCGTCGAAGCGCCGGAAGAGCGCCGTATCCAGGGATTCTCCGTGATTTGTCGCGGCGACGATCAGGCTTTCCGAGGCGTCCTGCTCGATGAGCTGCAGGAACATGTTCAACGTGCGCCGCATCTCGGCGACGTCGTGCTGGCTGCCACGTTGCAGGCCTAGCGAATCGAATTCGTCGAAGAGGTAGACGCCACGCGTCGCCTTCAAGGATTCGAACACCAGGCGCAGCTTCGACGCACTCTCACCCATGAACTTGGTGATAAGGCTATCGAAGCGGGCAACGAACAGAGGAAGGCGAAGCTCAGCCGCCAACACACTGGCCGTCAGCGTCTTTCCGGTGCCCGGGGGGCCGACCAGCAGCAGCTTGCGGCGCGGTACCAGACCGTGGCCACTCAATCGCTCGTGATAGCGCTGTTCGCGAAGCACGCGCTCCAGCTTCAGCGCGACCTCCGCCGAGACCACCATTTCAGTCAGATGGTGACGGGGGTATTGGACCGTCAGTAGCTCAGCCAGCTCGCCCTTGGGCTGAGCCAGCGGCACTGGGCGCACGGCAGGCCGGCTCACCTGGCGCACTTGAGCGGCCTCGATGAGCGCCTTCAGTTCGGCTGCCAGGCGGGTATGGCCCTTCTGGGCTTCGCCGGCCGCCATCTGCAGCGCGACGGCGGTGAACTGCGCATCCTGCTCGCCGGCGTAGGCACGCAATAGAGCTATGAGTTGATCGGCTCGCGCCATACGACGTCCTCCAATCCCGAATGGTAACCGGAGCACCGGTGAAACTTCGCCTGTGCTGTTATAGCAATGATGTGCGATAGTCGCAACATGACGTTGATCTCGTTTCCCTCATCCCAGCGCGAACTCCTCATTGCCGCCCGGGGGCAAGAGACCCAGGCCGCGTTTGCGCGGCGGCTGGGCATCAATCGGTCGTCGTTGTCGAGGTACGAAAGCGAGCAGCTGGGCATACCAACCGCGGTGCTCAATGTCTGCCTTGTGTGCATCTCGGCACAGCTTCAATCGGGAAGCAACCCGGCCATCCAGCAGGCACTCCGCCTGGTCCGCCAAGCCACACAGACCCTCGAACGTGTGGCCAACAAAGAAGCATCTGGCAGGTAGGTCAAGTCTGTCTTGCGGGTGTCGCTCCGCCTGAGATTCGCGTGCGACGGCCACCCTCCGTCCATCTCACTGCGCTTCCCCGGATCCATCGTGGCATGCGTTGCCACTATCGATTCCCCTGGCTGCTCCCCACAATGGTCATCCTGGATGCCACCGACCTACACCGCCGATGTCACTGTCTCTTCAGGAACTGATCGACACCATCGAGCCACCGCCAGCGACCTCGCCGGAGGCTGCAGCGGACCGGCTCTATATGCAAAGGGAATACCGAGCCGCGGCGGCGGCGTATCGCGCGCTAGAAGACAACGGCGCGCGCATTCAAGAGAAACTGGGTGCATCGCTTGAAGACACCGGGGACCATCTTGCAGCGAGGCATATATTCCGCCCCATCGAAGACGACCTGTCGCCCATCGGTAAGGCTATCTACGCCCAGACCCTGTTTGCCTCGGTCTCGAGTTGGGGAGGGCGAGAAGGATATGACGCGGAGCCCGAGGAGGGCATTCGCGTCCTTGAGTCGGTGCTCAATTTTGATGTGCCACCCCACTTCGCGTTTGTTGTCGCTGCGCGGAACCGCTACCACTGGAAAGGCGACGGGGGCCGGGCCAGCATCGGTGACCAGATCATTCGCGGCGCGCATCTGTATCCAAGGTCCGAGCTGCTGCTCCTCGATGCCGACTGCATACGGCAGAGCGCGCAGGTGGACCCAGCCGAGTCCATCCAACCCCTACTCAGATTCTCGATCGACGTCGGAGTCACCCCACGGCTGCTTTGGACGATCCATTGGCGCTACCGGCAGCTCCAGCGGCCAGAGGAAGCGCTGAGCTCGCTGACCGAAGCCATCGATTGCCAGCGACGGCAGAACGGTACCAGAGACACCCTAGGCGTCCTTCTCGCGCAGCGCGCCCAGATGCACCTTCAGGCCGAAAGCTATGCCGAGGCGATCGCGGATGCGGGCGACGCCGGCGCGCTTTGTACGAGTCATGATGAGCGGATGGCGTCGGCGCTAATCGCTTGCCTGGCCGCCCTGAAAGCAGATCAGCGTGCCGCCGCCGACGAGGCCGCCGCTGCGTTCCTTGATGCGCTCTTCGCGGAGAATCAGCTGCCCTGGTTTACCGCCGCCGAACTCCATGGCCGCATGGGGGGCGAGAACTGGTCCGGTTTCGAGATCGTCCACTTCGACCTCACCATGACGGCGTTTGCCGGGAAACTGGAGCGCCTGGGCGATCCCATGCATGCAGGGTGGTTTCGCTATCTCATCGCCTGCGAAGTCATGGATGATGCCACCGGTGAAGGCGACAACGTGGAGCACGACTGGGCCGCTCTGGGCCGCATTCTCGGCAACGCAGCACAACTCACACAGCATCACCCACATGTAGAAGCCCTTGATGTTCGCGTGCGGGGCGAACTGCCTGACGCCGACTGGGGCGAGCTTGGTTGTCGCTGGATGAGCGCCTGGATCGCTATCAATGCCGCCGACGGCAATACTCCGGATCCCACCGATCTTCCGAGCCACCTATACGCTCACGCCCACCAGCGTGACCTGTTCTTCGCCGGCATCGCCAAGGCCTTGAAGGCATCCAGTCCGGGTCCTCACGCTTTCAATGCTCTCGAGGCGGCGGAGATCGTGTCGTACCTGGTCGACAAGAAGATGGCGCGGATCCTATACGACATGCTGGCCAGCATCTGCATCGATGACGACCGCACGGATCCCCTGTTTTTCCTCGGATGGTCGGCCCAGACGGTGAATCTTCGTTCGGAAGCCTTCCGTGCGTACTTCGACCTCTTGGACCAGGAACCCAACACCGTCGTCGCCATCACCAATGCGCTCCTGATGTGCGATCACGAGAGCATGTCCGGTCAGCTGGACCAGGTGAGGCAACGGGTTGCCACCTTCAAAGCCGCTGTCGATGACCGGGAGCGTTACACTAAGGTCGATGAGGCATTCGAAGCCGCACGTCGGCGTTGCCTCAGCAAGCGATCGCGGCTGACGGAGACCCTCACCGAGGCGATGCGTGGCTATGCCCAATTTGGCGATCGATCGGCCACGCTGAAGAACTTGTCGCTGCTAGACGCGATAACGCTCGTGGCGCTCTTGAGGACGGCACCCCCGGCGGGCGATCAACTGTTCCTTCCCCGGGTAAGCAAGGGCAGCATTCCGTTCGCGCGTCTGATGCAGCATCGGCACGGTTTCTTCGGGCTAATGCAGCATGGATTGATTTCACCTGGCCAGACGACAGATTCTGCCAGCATCCAGCGAAAGGAAAGTGGCTCGTACGCGTGGGATTTTCCTGAGATTGATTGGCATATCAATCCCCACGCCTTGTCCCTGGCGGACGAGATGCGCGCCATCCCACACGGCGGACTATGGCCAAAGCACTGGGCGGGCGCCGCGCGTTTGCTGGCCGTCGACTTCGCGCGCGAGGAAATTGCGGCGTATCTAGACGAGCAAGCGGCGGCTCGCTACTGGCCTAAGCCCGATCGCGATGATCGTTTTCAACAACTCTTGGCGCTCTTGGTCGAGCGCGTGTCCGTGGCTGAGGCGTACAGTCTCATCTACATGGGCGCCATGTCCGCCGCGGACAATAAAACCAAGTACCCGACCAGCGCCACCCAGGCGAGCAACCTGATGGTCAAGCGGACCGGTGAACGCCTGGATCGTGTGATGTCGGGGGATCTAACGCCAAAGGTCTATGACCGATCGTGGAATACTCCTCGCACACAAATGCACCTAGCGCTCTGGGAGGACGTGCTGGGCATGGCCGATTCGGGGTTCACGAGCAGGCTGGCCCAGCTGAGGTTTCCGGGTGAGCGCGCGGTCCGAAAGAAGGGCCATTGAGGCCCTCGGCGCCCGCTCATCAACGGATGGCCCAGCGACGCCTGAACTTCTTCCAAGGTAGACGGCCAGGATGTCATTGGATCGCCCAATGAAATTGCCCAACATCCATGGGGTCACCTATCCGTTATCGGGCAGCGAAGCTCCAGGCTACCAGTGCATTTCTCGCTTGCTTATGAACTAATCTTCCTCGCTGGCTCGTTCGATGGCTTCATCAATAGCGCGCGTGCGGCGTGAGATCTGTTTGTCTATCGCCTCGCTCTGGGTAAGGCGAGCGGCGCGGGTTGCGTAGGTCACAAAGTTCCTCGGTCCTACATATAGGTAGGACCGATTGAGCTTTCCTCGTTTGATTGGGACCGATGTAACAGGAACACCTTTCATGCGTGCTTCCTTCGTGCGGGCACGGTGTGCCTGACGAACACCTTGGCGCATACGACTATAGAACTTCGCGACGCCACCATTTCGAAGTCGAACTTTTCGCCCATCGAAGATGAGTCCAAGGTACTGCAAGGCTGGTTTCGTCACTGTCCCCGAGGGACCGAAGTAACACTCTTCAAGCTTGTCAGGCTGCACTTCCAGCTTGATCGAAGCGACAAGCTCTTCTATGTAATCCTTTGCGGCGACTGCGTGCTGCGGCGGCACGATGCATAACACGTCATCACAATAGCGGCGATAGAGGCCGCCCCATGCTTTGATTTTCTCGTTGAGCACGCGATCGAAGTCGAGCATGTAGATGTTGGACAGCACCGCGCTGATAGGGGTGCCTTGAGGAATGCCCTTGTCGAGCAAGTGCTTGTTGAGGTGGTTTCCGCGAACGATCTTGTTTCGAAATTCCAAGGCACTGCATATGCGTGTGCGCCCGGACGCCTTGGGGGCATACGGACTGATTCCAAACATTGCATAAAGCGTGACCTGCCAGATCCACGTATAACGCGTAAGCGATCGAAACAACGCGTAGTGATCCGCCGGTAGCGAACGTTCATCGAGGATGTCGGCCCACCTGTCCCGCAGGATCCGGTGGTCAAGATTGTCGAAAAAACCGCTGATATCGTAGGCGAGTGCTACGCAAGGGCGTATCAAGTTAATCCATTCAAAAGCTTCGCGGGCGAAGTGGATGTTGCAGCGCCCATCTCCAGTTCGAAACGCCGTGACGACATCGCTAAGGCCTAGTAACCCTAAGCGATGCTCGTATTGCCTGGTAAGCGCGGCGGCATAGAACGCATACAGCGCTGCATCACGATGGGAGGCGTAGCTAATGGGACGCTTCTTCTCTTTTCGTATGAACACTTTGCCCTGGCGTTTGATCTTACGAGTCACCTGGACCCGAGTGATCATGGGCAAGAACTGCCACTTGGCAACTTGAATAGGGTCGGCGACAGCCGCTGCGATGACGCTTCGGCGGGGTGGCTCGTCCAAATGAAGATAGGACCTGGCGCGAAGCGGATCGTTGCTCATAGTTAGCTGAGGGAGAGGGCCGCGGCTACCCATACTAGCCCCCTCAGCTTCCGGAATCCCTAGGGACCCTCGACGGGGCATCGCCCTGTCACCGCTGGTGTAATCACACTGGTATTAAACTGCTCACTGAGGATCGCTCGCGTGGACATCACTGCCCAACTCGTTGCTGCTCAGCTGCTCGGATCAATGTGGCTCGGCGGCCGGGAGTCCCGGACGTCGATTGACATCGTAATGAGCGCCCACACCGCTCTAGCTTGATGTGGTTCCGTGTTTCTGGAGGCGCCTTCGAGGATTTTCAAGAGTCCCGATGTGCCGTCAGCTTCGTGTGGGTTTGCCGCGCGGAATCCGCCTTAGGGGCGCCACGCCCCCTCCTGCCGACCATGAAAGCTGCTTGCGCAGTAATTGCCTCGTATTGCAGTTGATCGGGGACTAGGATCGCGTCGAAATATGTAATTCAGATAGCGGGTGGGTGCCGGTCTTACCTTGGCGTCAGAGGCGTTCGGTGCCGAAGTGCCTCAGTCTACGGATCAGGCAGCGCTGGCCTGATCGTAGATCGCGACATTCACGTCTGAGGTTTTGCGCCAATTACGCTGCTGGAAAAATTGGCACAATGTCCGAGGGGAAGAATCTAGGGATAGGCAGATGAGTGACGACACTGGTGGCGGTGCTGGCCCCGCAAACCCGCCCGATGACGAAACACTGCGTCGACGTGCAATGTACGATTCTTATTGGACCGAACAGCAAACGCGCGAGCGTGCCAACAGCGACAAGTACGACAACACCATTCTCGCGTACTCCACCGGCGCGCTTGCTCTCTCCATCACGTTCATCAAAGAACTGGTGCCACTAGCTACGGCACACGACCTTTGGACCATCAAGACATCTTGGGTGCTGTTCGCAACCTCGATGCTATTAATGCTGCTGTCCTTTCCAATTGCTTCGGAAGCAAACCGGCAAAGCACCGAATTTGCCCATAAGTATTTCATCGAACGCGACAACAACTATCACAACAAGCAGGGGGCCGCGGCGAAGACCCTCAAATGGCTCAATCTTGCGGCTGGCTTAGCCTTCTTTGCAGCCTGCAGCTTCACTATCGCTTTCGTCTGGATCAATGTTCACGATAAGGAGAACACCGCCATGTCCGATAAAACAACGACACCCGGCAATCCCAACAATGGGCTGCTGAACGAAGGCATGCAATCCGCAACCATGCAGACGATGCACAAAGGGCAGCAAAGCGCCGCAATGCCTCCTGCACCACCTGCACAGGCACCCGCGCCCGCCCCCTCGCCGGCACCGGCACCGACGCCATCGAACAAGTGACCAGATCTGTATCCCACTTACACGGCTCACATCACCTAACGATGTACCAAGGAACTACGCCATGACCCAAAAGAAGACGCCAACCGTTTTTGCCACTGACGGCATGCCTTCGGCCCTGATGAGCAGGGTCCAACCCAGTGGCAATTGGCGCGGCGCGCCGAGCGCTCAGATGCCGCGTGCGCCACAGGCGAAGGCTCCGGCTCCTGCGCCAAGACCGGCAGCTCCGCCTGCACCTGCGAAAGGCCAAAAATAAGGCCATAAACCACGGAGAATTCGCTGCGCTACTCAGGGCGTTGGCACGAGACATCATCGACGCTCGCCATACCAGCTAGGGCATAGGCATTGAGCCTAAGCATCAATCCGCGGGTGGTACATTTGGTGGTACATCTGAAGCTTTAGCGCCGGCACTATCCTTGTGCCACAAGGTATTACGCTTCTAAGTAGATGGATGGTGGGCCCACCATCCATCGAGTCCTCCGCTCAGAACCACACCCCGAGCTGCACACCAAACGTGCGCGGCGCCAGATACTGGGAAACGTACTGGAAGCTACCGTCAGGCATCGCGAAACGTCCCGCACTGGTGCGCACGCGACCATCGGTGACGTTCTGCACGTACGCACTAGCCCACCAGCGATCCTGCGGCTCGGTGTAGCGCAGGGCGAGGTCGCCACGGAAATACGCTTTTTGCTTGTCGCCATCGCCCAGGTTGAAGGTGCTCAGCCATTGATCGCTCTGATATTGGCCGCTGAAGCGCGGCGTCAGGCGGCCGCCGTTGCCCAGGTGGAAATCGTGCTCGTAGATCGCCGTGAGTGAGAACGTGGGCGCGTGCGGCAGGTCGTTGCCGGAGATGTCCGTGCACGCGGAGATGCCCGACTGCGGTGCGCACCGCGGCAGGCCCTGGTAGTCGTTGCTGCCGGCGTAAATCAACGTGCCGAGCTTCTTCTTCGGGATCACCGAGAGGATCAGGTTGGCGCGATCGTCCTTCTGCTGAAACGCCAACTCCGACTCCAGGCCCGCCACCTTGGTGCTGCCCTTCACGTTGTTGAAGCCCAGGCCGCGGTTGCCATCCGGATAAGTGATCGGCGCGGACAACTGGAAGTTCTTGAAGTCCTCGTAATACGCCGCGGTGTTCCAGGTCAGGCGACCGTCGAGGAACACGAACTTGGTGCCGATCTCGTAGTTGGTCAGTGTCTCGGGCTTGTACAGCGTGCCGGCGTCCTGTGTGCCGCCAGATTTGTAGCCAGTGGAAACGCTGCCATACAGCAAGCCGTGCTCGCCGATGTCGGTATCCACGCGAGCGAGCCAAGTCAGCCGGCTATCACTGTATCTCGCGTCGTTGCGGGTTGAGATGTTGAAGCCGGTGGCCGGGCTTGGATAAGTGCTCGGCGCGATCGGCACCTGCGGCACCGTGGCGTCATAAGCCCAACCCCAGCCACGGCCGTCGACGTTCTTCTTCACGTCGTCCGACCAGCGCAGGCCTCCGGTGAGGCGCCAATGA
This sequence comes from Dyella sp. OK004, assembly GCF_900114495.1. GTDB lineage: Bacteria > Pseudomonadota > Gammaproteobacteria > Xanthomonadales > Rhodanobacteraceae > Dyella_D. The sequence goes on from NZ_FOZI01000001.1 coordinate 1,143,694, forward strand.
TCGGACATGTGCCAGGTTGCCTGGCCGAACACTGCCGTCGACTTCACCGTTTCCTTGGGCTGGATAAACGAGCCCTGCCACGACACCGATTCGGACGCCATTGTGCCGTTCATGATCGGGATGTCGAAGCGGATGTTGTTATCTTCGTAACCGTAGTACGCACCGACGATCCAGTCGACAGTCTGCTGCCCGACCGACTTCAAATCGAACTCGTGGCTATAGCTCTTGTAGTTGGAAAAGTTGGTGCGGTCATTCTGCGACGAAGCGCCGGTGGCGAAGCTGGTGGGCACCTGCACGCCAGAATCCTGATCGAACTGACTCTTGCCGGAGAAGCGGTTGTAGCCAGCGATGTAGCTGAACTGCATGCCGTCGTTGATGTTCCAGTCGACGCGGCTGCGCAGGGTGCCAGAGTTGCGGTGCAAGTACGGCGCCGTGTCGATCAGCGCGGACCAGAACTCCTGCCCTTGGCGCGGCGTCTGCATCAGACTCATGTTGGGCGTGCCGCGATCGAGGAAGTACTCGTACGAGACGTTCCACTTCAACGTGTCATTGGGCTGCCACAGCGCACTGACGCGTGCAGCCGACTGGTCTTGCGAGTTGTATTTGTTACCGCCCTGCACGAACAAGCTCGGATCGATCGGCCGGAACTTCGCAGGGTTGCCGCCTGATGCAAGGTATGCCGCCCGCTGCTGAGCCACGCCGGGCAGCTGGCTGGCGGGGTTCTGATAGTCGACGTAGCCGTCGTGCTGCACATGCACCACCGCCACGCGCATCGCAAACGTGTTGCTGATCGGCAGATTCACCGCCGCGCGCGCACTCATCAGGTTGTAGTTGCCGGCCTCGATCTGCGCATTGCCATAGAAGCCGGCGCTGATGTCGGGTTTGGCCGTCTGGAAGCTGATCGCGCCCGCGGTGGAGTTGCGGCCCCACAGCGTGCCTTGGGGGCCACGTAGCGCTTCCACACTGTCCATATCCAGCAGCAACCCGGCTGCCGCTTCGGCGCGCGCCGCGTACACGCCATCAACAAACGTGGCCACCTCGGGATCGGCATACTCGGTCTTCGCGCTGTCGTTGCCGATGCCGCGCATGGTCAGCGTAACTACGCCGTGGTCGCCCTGCGAAGTCGCTTGCAGGCCCGGCACCAACTTGGACAGATCCTGCACCGTCATCACGCGCTCCTTGTCGAGCGTGTCCGGGGTGATGGCGCTGACGGCGACCGGCGTCTTCTGTAGTGGCGTTTCGCGCTTGGTTGCGCTGACTTCGATCGCGTCGAGTTGCTTGATCTTCTTTTCCGCCGAGGCTCGGCTCGGCGAGGGCGCGTTCTGCGCCGACGAATTCTGCGGTGAAGCATCCTGCGGATCTGCCGCGAGCACTGCGCCCGGTGCAAGCACGAGTGTCATGGCGATATACAAAGCCGAATAGCGCAACTTCATGGAAGCCTCCCCTCCAGATCGTCTATAGGTGTTTGCCACCATCCCCCGGCGGCACGCGATTGCTTAATCCTGAAAATGACAGCGCTGTCATTACCAATGATAGAACTGTCCTACCGCAGAAGCTTGACGCGCAGCAGCACGCGTCACTTTCTCATTAAATTATTGATATAAATGATATTTATTGCCACTTGCAGCTATGCCCATGACGCACAGCAAGTGGGCTTCAAGGCAATGGCTGCCTATCTGCGGACCACCGAGCCACATACGCCCCGGCGGCAACGCCGGGGCGGCATTACTTGGCGCAGTCGATGACCTGGTCCGCGTCCGCACCCAGTGCGACACGAGAGATCGCCAGCGATGCACCCTTGCCCGCACCCCATACAAAAGGCTGGTCGATACGGTGCATATCGGCACCAGCGGCATGGAAACATTTGAGCGGCACGCCGATGCGCACCCACTTCCCTGGTGTCAGCGTGGCCAGCTGCGTACCCAGCACAACATGTCCCTGGCAACCCTTGCCGCAACCCATGCCAATCCAGGCGCCCGATGTCGACAACGCGTCCACACGCAGCGTCGTCACCAGCAGCAGGTCACCATTTGTCTGGCGATCGAGATTGATCGGTGCACGCGCGGCAATCACCAACTCCGCCCCGTCCTTGCTCCAGCTAAAGCGCCGCGAATCCTCTTGTACCCTGTAGTCGAGCGCCGTCATGCGCAGGCTGCCGTCAGCGGTCGTCATCGGCGACACGTTGCCTGCCACCGAAGCACCATCGGCGCCCACAAGACTGAAGGTATAGTCGTGTACGGCCTTGCCGCGTTCGAAGTAATTGCCCACCGAAGTCTGCTCTCCGCTGATGCCGGAGACTTCAGACAATGCAGGCAACGTAACGCGATCCGCATAGCTCAGGCCGTAGCCGAGCGGAAACTGTGGCGCGCCTTGCCCATGCACGCCGCTGCGCGGCCAGGCGTAAGCGAGCTTGCCGTGAAAGTCATGCGCGATACGGCCATCGCGCGTGCGCAGCAACACGTCGGCCACGCCGCCACCTTCGCTGCCGGGCAACCACGCGGCGACAAAGGCATCGGCCGCATTGATCTCGCGATTCACCCATAGCGCACGGCCGCTGAGGAATACCGCCACCACCGGAATGCCATCGCCACGCAAACGGCGGATCAACTCGAGGTCATGTTCATCGCCCGGCCGGTAAAGCAGGTTGGGCAAGTCGCCCTGGAACTCGGCATAGGGGTCCTCGCCGAACACCACCACCGCCGTATCGGGCTTGCTTCCATAGCGACCATCAGCCGCGATTTCCACCTGCCCACCGGCCGCGCTCACCTGTTCGGCAATGCCGGCACCGATCGACTGCGCGCCGGGGAAATCTTCATTCTTCAGGCCCACACCCTGCCAGGTGAGCGTCCATCCACCGCTCTGGCGCGAGATGTTGTCCGCACCATCGCCGGCCACCAGGATGCGTTTGCGCGGATCGAGCGGCAGTACGCCGCCGTTGTTCTTCAACAGCACCAGCGATTCGCGCACGGCACGCCGCGCAATCGCGCGATGCGCGGGGCTGCCGACCACCTCGGCCGACTTTGCGGCGAGCGGCTGGGCCGACGGCATGCCGGCCTCAAACAGGCCCGCGCGGAACTTCACGCGCAGGATGCGTGCCACCGCATCGTCCACACGCGCCATCGGAATCGCGCCCGCCTTCACCTCGGCCAGCGTGTGGTCGTACAGGCCGCGCCAGCTATCCGGCGCCATCAGCATGTCCACACCAGCATTGATCGCAATGGGGCAATCGTCGTTGTGGCAGCCAGGCACCTGTCCGTGTCCATTCCAATCGCCGATCACAAAGCCCTGGAAATCCATGCGCTGCTTGAGCACTCCAGTCAGCAGGGCTTTGTTGCCGTGCATCTTCTGGCCGTTCCAACTCGAGTACGAAGCCATCACTGTCTGCACACCGGCATCGATCGCCGGCGTGTAGCCTGCGGCGTGCAGTTTGCTCAGCACGGCCTCGCTGACTTCAGTGTCGCCTTGATCCTTGCCGTCCTTGGTGCCGCCGTCGCCGAGAAAGTGCTTGGCTGATGCGATCACGTGCGAGCTATCGAGAAACTGCGGCGTGCCCACCTTACCCTGCAGCCCCTCGATCATTGCCGTCGCGTATGACGCGACGAGTTGCGGATCCTGCGAATAGCCTTCATAGGCGCGCCCCCAGCGCTCGTCCTGTGGCACCGCCAGCGTCGGCGCGAAGGTCCAGTTGATACCGGTGGCGCGCACTTCGGCAGCGGTAGCGGCGCCGATCTCTCGGATCAATTCCGGATCGTGCGCATTACCCAGCGCCGCGTTCTGCGGGAACAGCGTGGCGCCGATGGTGTTGTTGTGCCCGTGCACGGCATCAATGCCGAACAGCAGCGGAATCGCTACGTGGCCACCACTGGTGTCCATCGCGGCGCGATAAAAGGCATCGGCCAACGCCTGCCATTGTTGTGCGTTGACAGTGCGCAGACCGGACGGCTTGGAATTGCCTCCGGCCAGGATCGAGCCGAGCCGATACTTGCGTATGTCCTCCGGCGTCACGCTGAGAATATCGGCCTGGATCAACTGGCCGACTTTCTCTTCGACGGTCATCTTCGCCATCAGCGACGCGACCCGTTGCTCGAGCGCCGCATCTCGCGGCAGCGGCCATTTGGCGCTGGGCCATTGATCGGGATGCACGGCCGTAGATTCCGCAGCCAGGGCAGGTCCGAATGGCAAACAGGTCAAGGCCATGGCCAGCACAGTCGGGACAACACGCAAACGACGGATGGACTCCAGCACGCTTCTCTCCCTATCAAGATAGAAAACTAGCGTACCCCTCGGAGCCGCCAGGCTGGGCAGCCTGACAGAAATGACAGCGCTGTCAATTGGCGCCGCAGCACACCGCGTGCCGTCAAGCCGCTGATAAACAGGTGGTAATTGACCGCCCCCACGACAGGGCGGACAGGGCCAGGGATGTCGCCATTCCAAAGCCGTGCACGACCCGGTTGGCGGATTAGCCTTGCGCTTGTGGCGGCGCCGCTGTCGATTCGCGCAACTGCAGCGAATAGGGAACCTGCACCAGCAGTCCCGTACCGCGCCCTCGCAGCAATTCCATGAGCTGCAACGCGGCGAGCTTACCCATCTCGCGGCTGGGCTGCCGCACCGTGGTCAGCGGCGGCCACAGCTGGGTCGCCATGGGCGTGTCGTCGAATCCACATACCGACAGATCGCGCGGCACTTTCAAGCCGCGTTCGTACGCCGCCCACATCACGCCGGCGGCCATGTCGTCGTTGGCGGCGAAAATAGCGGTAGGAAACTGCGGCAGTGCGAACAACTCGCGCGCCGCCATCACCCCGGACCCGAAGGTGAATTCGCCCTGGACCACGTAGTCGGGATCGTAGGGCAGGCCAGCCGCGGTCAACGCTTCTTTGTACCCCTGCAATCGCCAGCGACTCGCACCATGGTTGGCGATACCCACGATGTGGGCAATACGCCGGTGCCCCAGCTCGATCAAATGCTGCACCAGTGCTTTGGCCGCTTGCGGCTCATCCATGCATACGCCGATCGAGCCCTCGCGACGCTGCGGCGAGATGCTGGCATGCGGTACGCCATGCTCCTTGAGTCGGTGTAGCAACGGGGCGTCATCCGTGAGCGGCGGCGTCATGATGACGCCATCGATATGGTGCTCCGCCACCAGCGCGTCGAGGCGGCGAATGAAGTCTTTCCCGCGCAAACGCAGCGGACACACCATCATGCTGTAGCGGTTTGCATCGCAGACATCGAGCACACCATCCTGGATTTCCGCGAGATAGGTCGACGCAGGATTGTCGTTGTTGTCGTACAGCATGGCGACAAGGAACGAACGGCTCCCGGCCAAACCGCGCGCGGCGGGGCTGGGGCGATAGTTCATCGATTCCATCGCGGCAAGCACGCGCTGGCGCGTGGATTCCTTGACCGACGGCTCCTCGTTCAAGACGCGGGAAACCGTCTTGGGCGACACGCCCGTCGCGCGCGCTACATCTTCCAGACGGACCCGCATGCACTCTCCCGGCATCACGTGCTACCGGACGACTATGCCTGCCGCACCGAGACCTTTACAAGAACTCGATGCGGCGGACGTTCGACGCGGCTCAGTAATTGACCTGCAACTGCAGGCGCAGCAGGTCGCCCATCACCCGGCGATAGGGTGCTTCGCTGACGTTGGTGCGGCGCATGTTGGCGTAGGCCACGGCAAGCTCCACCGCGGAGGACGGCTGCCATTCCACACCCACTTCCGTTTCGTTGACCAACATGCGCGGGGCATTGGTATCGAACTTCGACGCGCCCCGATAGGTTTGCCATTTGACGTAGGGCTTCAGCGTGCCGATCGTGCCGTGGTCGATCTTGTACATGGCCTGCACGTAGCCACCCCGCAGAGAGCGTGTCGCAATCTGGCGCTTGCCAAGGTCGAGCTGCGGACCACGTCCCGTGGTCCACTCGGCCTGCAAGCCGAAAGGCTGCGGGTAATAGATCACGTGTACCGCCACGCGCTGGTCGAGTGAACCGTCCTTGGGCGCGGTGTCGACGGGCGTGAAGTTCTGTCCGTTGAATGAAATGCTGCTGGGTGCTGCGACCTTGAAGCGGCCGGTGTAAGCGTCAGCGCCCACTTCCAGGTATTGCCCGTTGGCGAACTTGAAGGGATAGGTCAGGTGCAGCACGGTGTGCAGGCTGTTGTTGCGCTCCGCCCGATTGGCGCCCTGGCCGTTGTAGAAACCCAACCCGACGATGCCGTAATCGCCCGAACCTTTCAGACCGGATTTGACTAGGTACTGGAAACGCTCCTGGATCGGCCTGGGTGTGTAGTAGAAAAACAGGCCCATATCGCGCTCGTCGCGCACACCGGAATTGAGTGCATCAGCGCGATCCGGCGCGATCCGGTTCTGGCTGGACTGCAGATTTTCCCAGCCGTAGGGCACTTTCGACTGGCCGGCACGCACCCGATATTCGCGATCTTTGTCGAAGTAGATGTCGGCATAGGCATCGCGCAACTGGGCGAAGTTCGAGGTGCTCGATCCGGATGGCGTGCTGCCGAAATCGGGCTGCAGATAGAACGAGACTTGATCGGTGATGTCGCCGCTCAACACGACGCGCGCACGCCGGATACCGAAGCCCTGGTTGTCACCGATGAAGCGGTCGCCCGGCGCGCGCAGCAGGCCCGCATCGCCGCCTACGTCCTGGTTGTAGCGCATCTGCATATAGCCGCGCAGCGCGATACGGTCGTACCACTTCTTCGCAGCGGGCTTTGCCGCGGGAGTGCTCGGGGCCGTTGGCGCGGCAGTCACCGTGGCCGTTCCGGTAGCCGGCGTGGCAACGGGAGATTTCGCGGTCTGCGACTCGCCGCTTTGCTCGTCGACCTGGACAAAGCTGCCGAGTCGTACGCGACCCGGGCCCGGCTCGGCAAAGATCTGTTGCGTCTTGCGGTCGACGTAGAGATCGAGCGCCGCTGCGGGAGAGGTCTCAGACAAGGCCGCGGCGCCCATCGTCCAGAGCATGGATGCAAGGGTCTTTTTCTTCACAGTGGTTCCAACTCGTGAGGGGACGAAGCCGCCGGCCACCACCAGGGCGCCAACGACGCGTGGGTTGCCTCCATGGCATGGATCGAAACCGAAGGGGTAGAGGCCATCCCGGATGTATTTTTGCCTCTGCGTCGAGCGCGATCAGCAAGAATTTGCGACGCCTCGATGGCGGCCAGCCTAGGCGCCGTGAATGTCGTTTTTATGACACTCCAGCAGAACGGGAAGCGGCATTGCCATGGCCCATGCCTTTATGAAAACGCGAGAAACTGCCTTTATTTCCCGATCGATCCGGGCATCAAAGCCGCTGCCGAAGATGAGCGCGACGCACGGAAGTGTTTAGCTTCGGAGGGATAAATCGACACTTGCGCCTTGCACAATGACCGCAAGAATGCGTATCTTCTTGCGTATGTTCTTGCGCCGCGCTCCCAAAGCTCTCGTCATCATGCTGGCATGCCTTTTTGGTGCGCTGCTGACGCTTGCCTCGATGACGCAAAGCGTGAACAAGCTGGACTTGTCCGGTTCGTCGACGCTGACGTCGACGGCATCGACGCTGGATCCCCTGGATCACGACGATGCCCCTGGGCAGGACGGTAAGTGCGTGGTCGACGACCAGTGCCTGGATGACATCCTGGTCGAACCGTCCATCTGGCTTACCTGGAACGTGCCTGCGCCATCCATTGCCAGCGCCCCTGCCCCCACGCTTCACGACGGCCTCAACGGGCTGATTACCCCACCGCCCAACGTCTGATCTTCCGCATGCGCCTCCGTCGCAGCAATGAGCTGATGATGGAGAACTTCCCGTGCGCCCCCAGGCAGCCCCCACCTGCCTGAGCTCTTGTGCGTCCCCGCGCAGAGCCCGCTTCTCTCTGAACACCCCCAGGCGGCCAAAAGAGCCGTCGCGCCCCCTATTGGATCGGAGATTCCATCATGGAACGTTTACTTGAAGGCTTTGAGCACTTTCGCCGCACTGTGTTTCCGGAACAACGTGAGCTGTTCAAAAAGCTGGCGACCGGGCAGAGCCCCCACACCCTGTTCATTACCTGCGCGGATTCGCGCGTGATGCCGGAGATGATTTTTTCGGTAGTGCCCGGAGACATCTTCGTGTATCGCAACATCGGCAACATCGTGCCGCCGTATGCCCAGCACGTCAGTGGCGTGGTGGCAGCCATCGAGTACGCTGTGAAAGTGCTGCAGGTACGCCACATTGTCATCTGCGGCCACTCGGATTGCGGCGCCATGAAGGCGCTACAGGCTCCGGAAAAAATCGCGCACATGCCTTCCGTAGCGGCATGGCTGAAACACGCTGACGTGGCCAGGTACGTGGTGGCCGAGAACTGCCCCGACCTGCAAGGCAACGAAGTCTTGAAGCGCCTCACCGAAGAAAACGTCGTCGGTCAGCTGGAACATCTACGCACCCTGCCTGCTGTGGCAGCGGCCATGGCCAACGGCAGCCTGAGCATTCATGGCTGGATTTACGACATTGTCCATGCCGAGCTGCGGATGTTCGACGCAGCAGCCGGGAAGTTCACGCCGTTCGATCCCACCAGCCGCGACGTGCCCGAGGCGACACCGCATGCGCGGTTCGCCATGGCCATGACGCCCACGCTCTGAGGAGAACGATATGCGTGCTTACTTCTCATCGAACCTGTTCGGGCGTGACTTGCTCGGTTCGATTGTGGTGTTCCTGGTGGCGTTGCCCTTATGCATGGGCATCGCCATCGCCTCGGGCATGCCGCCAGCGGCGGGCCTGATCACCGGCATCATCGGCGGCATCGTGGTCGGCGTGATCGCCGGCTCGCCACTGCAGGTCAGCGGGCCCGCCGCGGGACTCGCGGTGCTGGTGTTCGAGCTGGTACGCGAACATGGCGTCGGAGCACTTGGCCCAGTGGTGTTGCTGGCGGGCCTGATCCAGATTGCCGCCGGCCTGTGCCGCGTCGGCATCTGGTTCCGCATGACATCGCCGGCCGTGGTCGCCGGCATGTTGTCCGGCATCGGCATCCTGATCGTGGCTTCGCAGGCGCATGTAATGCTCGATGCCACACCGCTGGCGCGTGGCCTGGAAAACTTCACCGCGTTACCGGGTGCACTCGCCGACGTATTCACCGGCGGGGGTACGGGCCTGGCCGCGCTGGGTGTCGGCGTAGCCACCATCGCGATCATGCTCGGCTGGGAAAAACTGCGGCCGCAGAAGCTGCGCTTCGTTCCCGGCGCGCTGCTGGCCGTGGTCGCGGTGACCGCGTTCGTGCAGTTCCAGGGCATTGGCGTCAACAAGGTCGATGTGCCGAGCAATCTGTTGTCGGCCATCTCGCTGCCGGGTTTCAGCGATATGGGGCGACTGCTTGAGCCGTCACTGCTGGTGGCCGCGCTGACATTCGCCTTCATCGCCAGCGCTGAAACGCTGTTGTCGGCCGCTGCAGTAGATCGCATGCATGACGGCGCCCGCACCCACTACGACCGCGAACTAACCGCGCAAGGCGTCGGCAATCTGCTGTGCGGCATGGTGGGTGCATTGCCGATGACCGGCGTGATCGTGCGCAGCGCAGCCAATGTGCAGGCGGGTTCCGCCACACGCATGGCGGCGGTGTTGCACGGCGGCTGGATCCTGGTGTTCGCCATGCTGTTGCCGTGGCTGATGCGCATGACGCCGGTGTCCTGTCTGGCCGGCATCCTGGTCTACACCGGCGTGAAGATGATCAACTTCAAGCAGGTGAAGCACTTCGCGGCTTACGGCAAAGGCACCGCGTTTATCTACGTGGCAACCACCTTGGCCATCGTTGCCACCGACCTGCTGGCTGGCGTGCTGGTGGGCTTTGCCTTGTCGCTGTTCCGGCTCGCGTTGTTGTCTTCGCGCCTCAAGGTCAACCTGGGCCAACACGAAGAGCCCGGCTCGGCTTCGCTGCGTCTGACCGGTATCGCCACCTTCCTCAAGGTGCCGTCCATGGCACGCACGCTGGAACAGGTGCCGCCGAACACGCGCGTGCATCTGGTGATGGACGAACTGCATCACGTGGATCAGGCCAGCTTTGAGCTATTGCGCGATTGGAGTCGCAATGCCGGCACACGCGGCTGCGAACTGGTGGTCGACTGGATCGAACTGGAACGCCGAGTGGAAGGTACGGCCAGAAAGGCCGCCTGAGTTAGCCGAGCGCTCTCCTACCGGTGCTGATCATGGGCACCGGCAGGGGAGGGCTGCGTGACATCCAGATGGAATATCGCCTCGACGCAAAGGAGTCCAGCCGGTGTTAGTCACGGCTATTGGGATATTCGCACTCGCCTTTCTGGCGTTCGGCATCAGCGCATTGAGCGGCGGTGGCGCCGGTCTGCTGCTGATGCCCATGCTTGGGTTGGCCCTGCCATCACCCCAGGTGCCGGCGGCGTTATCGATCGGCAGTGCAATCAGTTCGAGTTCGCGGCTTGCGCTGTTCTTCAAGCGCATTGACTGGACCATGGTGCGCTGGTTCGTTCCGGCGGCCATCCCCGCGGTGTGGCTGGGCGCGTGGTTGCTGAGCTATGCCAATCCGCTCTATCTGCAGCTGGCGATGGGAGTCTTCCTGTTGGCCAACTTGCCGCTACTGATCAAACCCGATCGCGCTGGCGCTACAGCAGATCGCAAATCGGCAAAGGGCACGCTGATGCTGATCGGTGCTGCTGCGGGATTCGTTTCGGGGCTGACCGGTGCGGTAGGGCTGCTCTTCAATCGCTTTTATCTGCGCCACGGGCTGACCAAGGAACAGGTGATCGCCACGCGTGCCGCCAACGAAATCATCCTGCACGCGATCAAGGTGGTGCTCTACGCCTTGTTTGGCCTGCTTACGCAAGCAGCCGTGCTCTACGGCCTGCTGATCGGCCTGGCCGCACTGTTGGCCACAGGGGCCATACGCAAAGTGCTGCCTTACTTGAGCGAGCATCTCTTCAAACGCATCGGCTATGGCGCGATGGTGCTTTCCGGCATCGCCATGCTGGGCCATGCAGGGAACGGACTCGCCAGACAGGAAGGCATCGCCATGCAGGCGGAAGCCAAGCGGAATGGATGGCACGGCACGCTGCAATGGCGCGACGCCGCGTTCTCGATGGAGTTCAAGTACAGCGAAGGCTTCGAGGTGGAACGCGTCGTTTCGCTGGAACAACTGCCCCGGGACAAACAGCAGCACGCCCTGTTGCTGAGTGAAGGCGCCGATACCGTGATGCTCGAAGAGGTTCACGCGATCGGCAAACACTACTTCGAGGTCTACGCCTATCGCGATGGCGTACTCACCAAACACAAGATCTGAGCTGCCGTATCGGGACACACCCATGCTTGCAAGAATTACCTCGGCGCTCGGCGCCATCAAAACCGGTTCGGACATCGCCAAGGAAATTGCGTCGGCGCAGACACTGGATGGCATCCAGCACCGGACCACCGATCTCTTCGGCGTTATGGCGGACATCCAGCAACAGTTGGTGTCCATGCAGATCGCCTACACCAGCCTGCTGGATGAGCGCGACGCGCTGAAACAGGAAGTTAGCGAGATGAAGCGGGCCATGCTGGACCGTCAGCAATATGTTTTGCACGCGTTGCCCCTGGGCGGGCTGGTGTATCGTTTCAGGGGCACTCATGACCGCGCCGACGCGGCCCACGACCTGTGTGTTCAGTGCTACGAGCAGGGTACGAAATCGGTGCTGCAACCGAATGGCGGTCACCTGATCTGCCCGGCCTGCAAACTCAAACTGAAAGCGAAGAGCGGTGCTTCGCCGGCCGCCAGACGAGGCGGCGTTTGTTTGTGGACGTTATGACAACGCGACACCCATTTCATTCGTCAGAGCGGTAAAGCGTTCGGAACAGCACGAAGTCGATATAGAAAAAAGGGCGCGCCGTTATAGGCGCGCCCTTTTGCTCATTCAAGGACTCTCGAATAACTGACTTTCAAGCTCGTCATTCCGGCGAAAGCCGGGATGACGAGCAAGAAGAGGTTCTTCGAAGTTTCCTTCAGCGCGAAGCGCGCTGCAGATGGCCCGCTGGGCCGATCCACACCCAGCGCACGCGCGCTTCGTCGTACGGATCGCCGATATTCAAATTCGGCAGCATGGCGCCCTTCTCGCAGGTAACGGTCACGTCGTGAAAGTGGCTGTAGTTCTGCACGTCGATGGGCACTTCGGCGAACCATTGGCCGCTCTTGGGACACGGCGTACTCACCAGGGCGCGCGTCACGCTGCTGGCGTCGGCCTCCCAGCGCCAGTGATCGGGCGAAAAGTAACGTCCCTTCTGATCAACCTGCTTTTGCGACGGCGCGGTTTCGCCGCTGGATAGCCGCACGACATAACGGCCATGTTTACCGTCGCTGCCGATGGCCCGGTAATAGCCAGGCTCCTGTACCAAAGCGCCAGCCGCCAGCGGACGATCCGCCATCGCCTTGCGCTGATGCGCTTCCGCTTGCATGTCAGCGCCTTTGGGATCGGCAGGGGTGGCGACGCCGTTGGGGCCGATCTGCGAGGGGTAATCCACCGCCCGGTGATCGTTGGCAGTGTTCGAATTGGCCCATGCCAGGCCGCTGGTGAGCGCGAGCGCCGTGGCGGTCATCAGTAGTGTCGATCTTTTTTTCACGTGTATTCCTTATCGATGGATCGGAGAAGGCATGGCGACTTCCTCCGCAGGTTGGGCATGCCGATCGCTTCGAACGCGTGCGCGGTAACCGCGCACCGGTGGCAACCGGATGCTCAAGAAGTTGTTCAACAATCAATGCGCGATCTAGTTCAAAGACGCAGACACCCGCCCGGCGCAACAATCAGTCGCGTCGTAATCGATGAAACATCGGGGCATGACCGCGTATGCGGCGCGTGGTGCGTCAGGCAACGAGCGACAGACAGCAACGCTCGTCAGTCGCTGGCTTCAGGCGTCGGGAGGTGGCGACAGCTGCGTGATGGTGGCGTTGCGCCACTGCACGAGAAAAGGCGTCTGAGCACGCTCATTGCGCACGCTCAGGGGGAAAACCGACGCCACACTCTCCAGCAAATCATCAATGCAAGGAGAGCTGTCGTCGACGTGGCATTCCGCGGGTGACGGATCGCCGGTCTGGGCGAATTCATCGGCGCAAAGCGACATCGACGCCGCATTCATCCCGGAAACCTGCATGTCGCTCGCCGCATGCGCGACCACCATCATGGCGCTGAAGCAACCCATGAGTGCGAAGGCGATGACGTGGAGATAGCGACGTAAGAACATACGATTGAAGAATCTCATGGATGATCGCCTATGACAAGGCAATCGCTGACTGATTTGTTCACACTGTAAGGGAAGCGTCAGGTGACATATCTCTATGTGTTGGATGCGTCACCTAAGCAAAGTGAGCCATTCGCTGCGCCTGTGTTTCTAGCCGTTCAAAACGGTAAGGGCGCTGAGATGATCAATGCTCAGCCCTGCATCTGCGCTCGCGCGAAATGATTGAGAGCCAAACCATCGGAGCACGGCCATGGCCCGCGATAAAGGTCTGGAAGAACTGCTGAGCGATGAGCTAAGCGACGTCCCTGGCCTCACCCAGAAAGCCATGTTCGGCGGCTGGGCCTGGCTGCTGCACGGCAACCTGCTTTGCGGCGCTCGCGATGATGGCCTGCTCGTACGGCTCGGCAAAGGCAACGATGCCTGGGCGCTGCGCCTGCCAGGCATTGCCCCGATGATCTCGCGCGACCGGCCCATGCAGGGCTGGGTAAGAGCCGCGCCGGAGGCATATGGGGACGACCCACTGCGTCACCAGCTAGTGGAGTCCGCGCTCGAATTCGTCCGGTCCTTGCCGCCAAAGTAAGCGCCTGTGCCGCCGCTCACTTCATCACCACATGCGCATGCGGCACACTTGCGCCCGCTGCAAAAGGACACCTGCTGAAGAAGCACAAGACGATGTCATCGAAAACCAACGATCGTTCTTGAACATCTCACGGAGCTACGCCCATGCGGAATCAGGCAAAGATCATCTTTCGTCGGTTCAATAAGGGGTTGGGTTTTCGTCTGCTTGGCTGCCTGGGGCTGATCCTCGCGCAGGCCGCCTGCACTACTTACCAATACGTTCCGCCCACCACTGAAACCGGCCGCCAATGCGTGATGACCTGTGAAACTGGGCATCAGGCCTGTGTCGGCGACGCGCAGTATTCCGCGGACCGCAGGGCGCGCTCTTGCGAGGTGGATCGGTCAATCACCTTGAAGAAGTGCCTCGAGCGCGCCTCATCGGACGCGGAAGCCCGAACCTGCAACAACTCCTCCAGCGCCAACTACTGCGGCAATTCCGCCAACACGCTTTCATGCGATGCCGACTATCGGCGATGCTATGCGGGTTGTGGCGGCCAGGTGACCCCTGACAAGCGCTGAGCAAGCCGTAAACTTCAGCACCTAAGCGACCGGCATGATCCGGCGGATCGGACCTCCGCCAGCAGTCGGTCGCCTCCGCTCTCCCTAACGGACTAATGCGAGACGTGAGCCAGACGATGCAAAAGGGATTTTCCAAACGCCTGCGCCGCATGGCCATCGCATCGAGTCTGTTGCTCGCTGGCTGCGCCACCAACAACTGCAACATCCTTTCCACCAGCCATTCGTTCGGCTGCAATGCCATGTATGCCGCGCTGATCGTGCCTGCGGTACCCATTGGCCTAGCGTCCAATGCCATCGACAACCAGCGCGACAGATCGCGTCGCGCGGATACCTGGCGCCGGCTGCAGGCAAACGACCCCGCGACGGTCGCCCACTGTGTCCTGGGTTGCTACTTGCCCGAAAAGCTCAGCAAGGAAGCCGAGCATGCCGCTTTTGAGCGCAGCGTCGAGCAAGTCATCGCGTGGTGGGGCGACCATCCCCAACCGTCGCAGATGCCGATCCTGATGAGGGCCTACTTGTACAAAGGGGGAACGATGATGACCTCCGACCCAACCCAGGCAGAGACGTACCTGCGCAAAGCAGCCGCACTCTCGGTGGACCCGCGCATCGCCGCCGCGTTGAACAGCACCGAATTCAATGCCTACGTCTACAACCAGCCGTTCTACGACGAGATCGCTGAAACCATCCAGGCCCAGCTCATCACGCTGCGCTACCGCGGCATGCTAGGGCGGGAAGCCGATCCGTCGATACTGAAGGATCATTGCCAGGCCGTCGCCGCGTGGCCACCCGCGTGGATGAAGATGGAGGCGGGGTACAACCTGCAACGGGCCTGCGCTTCCGCCTATATGCAGCAGTACCACGACAAGCTTCCCCCCAGCGGTACACCTGCAGTCATTGATGGCGTACTTGATCCCATCGCGCCAGGGAGTAGCGAATAGCCCGGCAGATCGCGCCGTCGATTGACGCGATCCAACGGCATCCGCTTCAGCGCGCGTCGCACCATCGCTACTCGGCAATAGCCTTGAAGTAGCGATCGAAGGAACGGTCCACGGCCTCACGCGCGCCGCCAATGATGTTCCGCCTCGCACTGAAGCCGAACAGATCAGTGAACTCGTAGCCCTGCATGCGCGACTGAATGTGCCTGACATCGCCCGGCCGCATCGGAATGTAGTTGGGGTAGCTATACATAAAGGTGACGTGGCGGCGATCCATCACCACCTGCAGAGCGTCGCCCGGAAACAGCGCGCCACCTTCGCGCCCGCGTTTCCAGTGAAGCGCGGTGCTGCCGTCAAAATGACCGCCGCAGCGAATCAGCGTCACCGTGTCCGAAAGCTTGTACTCATCGCCACTCCAGAACCGGATATGCGGCGACGGCCTCAGCACCCACGCTTTGTCGGCTTCATGCAGCAGAATCGGCACGCCACCCAAAGCCTCACTCCATTCCACCATGGAGGCGTAGAAATGCGGATGCGAGATCACGATGTAGTCCAGCCCGCCGCGCGCCTTGATCGCGGCGACGGCTTCCGGCGTTACCAGGCTCAGGCACTCCCACAAAATGTTGCCTGCGTCCGTGGGTAAATAAAGCGCCCGCTGATTGATGGCGAAAGCGGGCTCCAGGCCAATCGTCAGCAGCCTCGCTTCTTCGTCGAGGTGAAGCTTGTACTTGGCGCTCAGCGCTTCATGGTTGGTCCAAATCTGGCCAGACCAACCAACGTACTGCCGCTCATCCTCACAGATCGGACAAGCGGCCGGCGGGCTGACGGATTCGGCGAACTGCGTTCCACACGTAGCGCAAATAGGAAAGGACATAGCCATCCTCATCAGATCTCAAAGGCAACCGGAACGCCCCGCTCAAGACTCGTCAGCCGGCTGGCAAGACCTACCGTCGCAAACGAGCGGGCGAGCTCGCCCTGGCTTTCCTTGAAATGCTCCCAGCCTTCGTTGTGAATCGCAACGATGTGCGCCTGCGGAAACGCATGCGCAAACTCGATGGCGTCGTTGCTGCCCATCGTCATATGGAACGTGCCGCGCGGTTGCGCTGCGCCAGTGAAAAGAATCGCCAGCCGGATGTCGAACCTATCCTTGATCGCGGCGACACCTTCATACCAAACGGTATCGCCCGATACGTAGATGCTGCCGCTGTCATCGTCGGGCGTCAGCACAAAACCCACGACATCGCCGCTGATCGGTTCGATGCCCACCGGGCCATGCCGCGCAGGCGTCGCCGTCACGCGCACGCTGCCCTTGTCAGGCCCATGAACCGTCACGCTTTCCCAGGTCGCCATTCCCTCAACACTGCCGCCAAGCCGGGACGCGCCCGCAGGCGTGGTCAACACGCGTGGTGCCTGCGCAAGAAATGCGCGCCCCGAACGGTCGAGATTGTCCCAATGGTGGTCATGGCTGAGCAGCACCGCGTCGATAGGCAGCAGCGACGCCGGATCCGTCGCCGGCCCCGTCTGTTTGACCAAGGTGATGGTTCCCGCATCGTAGGCTTGCGGTTCATCGAACGTCGGATCAGTCAGGAGTCTCGTGCCGGCGACTTCGATCAGGGCGGTCGGACCACCCACCAAGGTAAGAACCACTTTCATGCGTGTGAAATCCTCTGGGGAAAAGGCTGCAAGCTACCGATGTTGGTGAAACAGGACCGTGCTCTGGTCCTGACAATGAGTTAGTCATGCTTGCCGATGCGCTCGACAAAGTCCGCCATCAGCGGAGCGATCGTGGGCAAACATTCTTCCAGCGCGAAGTGCCCGGTATCCAGCAGATGCAGTTCGGCATCCGGCACGTCGTCCAGATACGCCTTGGCGCCAGCCTCCACAAAGAACGGATCGCCACAGCCCCAGAAGATCAGCGTGGGCGGCCGGTGCTCGCGCAGCCACGCCTGCCATGACGGATACAGGGCAACGTTGGAGTGATAGTTCAAGGCAAGATCGATCTGGATCTGCGCGCGGCCGGGCAGGTCGAGAAAGTGCTGATCCATGGTCCAGCCATCCGGCGCGATCAACTCCGGATGCGCCGCGCCGGTGAGGTACTGGCTCCGCGTCATCTCCAGCGTCAACAGACCGAGCACGCCTTCCTCGGCACCCTTCACGCCCGGCTTCATCGCCGTGAATTCCTGCGCAATCGGGCTGAGGCCCGCCGTGTAAGCGTTGCCGTTCTGGATCACCAGACCCTCGATCCATTCCGGATGCCGCATCGCCAGGCGAAAACCCACCGGCGCACCGAAGTCGAACATATAAGCCACGAAGCGACTCAAGCCGATGGCGCGACAGAAACCCTCCATCACATCGGCCAGGCCATCGAAGCTATAGGCAAACGGCCCGCCCAGCGTCGCAGGGACCGGGGCATCGCTGTGGCCAAAGCCGGGATAGTCCGGCGCAATCAGGTGATAGCGATCACCCAGTGCCTCCATCAGGCGGCGGTACTGGTGCGACGAGGACGGAAACCCGTGCAGCAACAACAAGGTCGGTGCGTCCTTGGGGCCGGCTTCCCGATAGAAAACACGGATACCGTCGACATCGACGTAGTGATGGGCGATCTGCGGGATGTTCATCGTGGCGAATTCTTTGGCGTCGAGGTGCGCGCATGATGGAGAGAATGCTCGGTGCCCGTAAGATCCCCACGCCGAATACACCATTCACTCCGAGCGAACGACCCCATGAGCGAAGTCAGCGGTATCAATCTCAACCGGCTGGCCGTGTTCGTCGCCGTCGTCGAAGCAGGAACCTTGGCCGGCGCCGCGCGACGGCTCAATGTCGCCAAGGCGCTGGTCACCACGCATATCCAAAAACTGGAGACGGAGCTTCGCGCCACGTTGATTGTGCGCACCACGCGCAGCCTGAGCCTGACCGAGGCCGGCAGGGCTTTCTATGAAGCAAGCCGCGCCATCATCGAACAAGCCGAAGCGGCGATTGAATCCGCGCGCTGCCACGGCGGCGAAGTCACCGGCACCCTGCGCGTCACCGCGCCGATGGATTACGCCGCCACCGTCGTCGCACCGGTCGCCGCCGCATTGACCCAGGCACATCCCGCACTGCGCATCGAACTCATCACCGCCGACCACGTATTGGATCTGGTCGCCGAGCGTGTCGACGTCGGCATCCGTCTCGGCTGGCTGACCGACTCCAGTCATCAAGCGGTGAAACTAGGCAGCTTTGCCTTGTGGCTAGTCGCCAGCCCGGCGCTGCTGCGCGCCGGTGGCTTGCCGGCGTCGCCGCGTGAACTGGCGGGGCGGCCGATGGCGGGATTCTCGGTACTCAGCAAGCCCGTGCAGTGGACCTTCGTCGGGCCACAGAGTGAATCCGAAGAGGTCGTGTTCAACCCCGTGTTTACCGCCGACTCGGTGGTCGCGCTAAAGCAGGTCGTGCTGGCCGGCGCCGGCTTTGGCGTCATGACCGATTTCACCGTAAGCCAGGACATCGAGGCCGGCCGGCTAATTCGCGTGTTGCCGCAATGGAAGCTTCCCGAGGGTGGCATCTATGCCGTGTTCCCCGCCTCGACGCAGCGAGCGCTCAAGGTGAAAGTGTTTGTGGATGCGTTGCGAGCGCATGTGGATGGGGTAAGGCATTGAGGTGGGGCTTTAGAGCAGAGTTACTGCTCTCGCCTCCCGCTATGAGTGATGGTTGGGACCCGTGGCCATCAACTTCGGTTGGTTGCATAGCCATCGAAATGGGTTGCCCACAATCCACCACCAGACTGATTAACGTCGAATCTCAGCTAAGCGCGCCTTTCTCCTCCCCCTGCTCGCGACGCGAAGCTAGTCCCGTGGGACAGGGGGAGGCCGGGAGGCGGTGAGCCCTTGCGAAAGCCTCTCCGAAACGCTTTCTCAAGTACTCACCCCTCCCCAACCCTCCCCTGTAAACAGGGGAGGGAGTCAACAGCTCGCGTATTGAAATTCGGCACCGATCAGGCCACTCCGCATTGCGTAATCACTCGCCAACGGCAGCCAACTTTTCCGCCCGTTCTGTCCTTCATTGATAACGATGGACAACGGCAAACCTCCCAGCCTTTAAGAACCAGTCACCTGTGCGCCGCAACAAGCACACTTTCGCGCCTGGCTTGGATCGATTCAAAGTCGCCCCAGAAAAATATTGCGATGCGACATTAAATAAAGCCGGGTCAAAGGCTTAGAAGGCCACAATAGCCATTTGGATCGAGACAAAATTTCGTTGACAACGTTGTCCCCCTGTCCTAAGACTTGCGCCCACTCTGGGCGAACGGGAGTGGCCCTTATCCACGCGTCACCCGGTTTGCGGAAATAGGCGAAAGCGCCACCAGCGCAGACCAACGCTTTGCCATCGCAACGGCAAAGTGACGAGCAAGCAGAGCGGCCCCGGGATCAGGGGCTCAATCAAATACAAACGGAACGACCAGCACGCGGGCTTCGGCCCGTGCGGTGTCGCTCATCCTAAAAAACGAGTGGCGCATCGGGTGCAAGCCCGGCGCCGCCGCAACGACCCACGGTGGGAGGAACGCCAACATGGATTACCGCAGAAGCACGCTCGCCATAAGCATTCTTGCCGCGCTGTTCTGCGCCGGCACAGCCATGGCGCAGGACGCCGGCAACAGCCAGGCGCCAGCGCAGCCATCCTCCGAACAGAAGCCGGCCGCCGATCAGAACGCCAATCAAGACCAGGCCAAACAGCTGAGCACCGTTACCGTCAGCGGCATTCGCGCCAGCCTGCAGAAGTCGCTGGATCTCAAGCGCAACGCCGACTCCATCGTGGATGCCATCTCGGCCGAAGACGTCGGTAAGTTTCCCGACACCAACGTCGCCGAATCGCTCTCGCACTTGCCCGGCATCAGCGTGGACCGCAACTTCGGCGAAGGCGACAAGGTCAGCATCCTCGGCACCGATCCCGCGTTGAACCGCCTGCTGCTCAACGGCCAGACCGTAGCTTCCACTAACTGGACCAGCGACCCGAACCACCCTGACGGCCGCTCCTTCAACTACAGCCTGCTCACCTCGGAAATCATCGGCACCGCCGAGGTCTACAAGACACCGCAGGCGCGCATCGACGAAGGCAGCATCGGCGGCACCGTCATCGTCAACACGCGCCGGCCGCTGGACCTGAAAGCCAATACGCTCACCGGCACCGTCAGCTATAGCTACAACGACCGCGCCGACAAGGCCAAACCCAACGCCTCGCTGCTCTACAGCTGGAAGAACGACGCCGGCACCTTCGGTGTGCTTGGTTCGCTGATGCATTCCGATCGCGTGATTCACCGCGAAGGCACGGAGATCTTCGGCTACCAGCGCGCCAACGACCCGAGCGATACCGACCCCAATCACCAGTTCCCGCCAAACGTGGTGCCACCGGGCACCACCTTCACTTATCCCACCGCGATCAACACCGCGCTGTTCCAGCAGCACCGCAAGCGCGACGGCGTGGCCACCGGCATCCAGTGGAAACCGAACCAGGCATTCGAACTCAACTTCACCGGCCTGTACGTCACCGAGAAGTTCGACAACTACAACCAGAGCCGCTACGGCGACTGGTCCGGCAGCGCGCCCGCGGCCACCTCGGTCAACGTCAACAACGGCGTGGCCACCGGCGGTTCGTACGGCGCCACCGCGCCCACCTACCTGGACGGGTACGAACGCTTCTCCAAGGTCAACACCGGCGCCCTGCAACTGCGCGCCGACTGGCACGGTGAAGGCTGGAACGCGTCGAGCCAGATCGGCTACACCAATTCCTCCGGCGGCTCGCAGGGCATCTACAGCCTGCAGTTCCGCGGTTACGGCGGCTACAACTGGAACCTTGCCAACCAACATCCGCAGATCAACTTCAACACCGACCCGAATGATCCCACGCAGATGTTCGCGCACGGCGCCGGCTACAGCCGCGCGCCCAGCTACGACCGCGAGCGTTACTTCCAGGCCGACTTCAGCCACGACCTGACGCTGGGGCCACTGAACACGGTGGAAGTGGGCATCAAGAGCAGCAACCATTTCAACGGCCAGACCAACTACGCCGCCAGCATTCCCACGCTCGATAACAGCGGCGTGACCCTGGCCAACCTGCAAGGCGGCATGACGCCCAGCGGTTATCTCGACGGCCTGGACCCGGCGGGCAACATGTCGCGCTGGGTGCAGATCAGCAAGGGTGGCCTGAAGCAGTACGTCAGCACGCTGTTCACCGACGCGCCGATGGACCCCAAGGCCACCTACACCATCTCCGAGCAAAACCGCGCTTTCTATCTGCAGGGCGACTTCGGCGGCGAGAACTACCGCGGCAACATTGGCGCGCGCTACATCCACACGCGCAACGGCATCACCGGTTACAACACCATCGCCAACAACCAGTACGAGCCGGTGGATCAGAAGAACCGCTATAGCAAGTGGCTGCCGTCGTTCAACATCGCCTACGACGTGCGCGACGACCTCACCCTGCGCTTCGCCGCCGCCAAAACGCTGGCCCGCCCGCGCTACCAGGACATGACGCCCTACGTAGCGCTGGACGACCGCACACAAACCGGCTCCTCCGGCAACGTCAATCTCAAGCCATACAAGGCCACCAACTTCGACGCATCGGCCGAGTGGTACTTCGCCGAAAACAGCCTGCTCTCCGCCGAGCTTTTCTTCCGCCGCATCAGCGACTACGTGCTGTACACCACCGTCAACCGCACCTACTACAACCTCACCCAGCAGCAGAACACCGTGTACCAGATGGTGACCCCCACCAACGCGGGCGTAGCCAAGGTCAAAGGCATATCGCTGACCTACCAGACCAGCTTCGGCCACGGCTTTGGCCTGGCCGCCAACTACACCTACTCCGACGACAGCACCAGCAACAACTTCCCGCTGCCATACAACTCAAAGAACGCCTTCACGCTCACCCCGTACTACGAGCAAGGCCCGTGGAGCGCGCGCGTCACCTACAGCCGCCGCTCGCCCTACTTCACCCAGATCGGCACGCTGGAGTCCCAGCAGATCACCGGCCGCTTCCGCCAGCTCGACGCCTCCATCGGCTACCAGATCAACGACCACATGCGCGTGCAACTCGACGGCAACAACCTGCTCGACGAAACTTACTTCGTCTACAACGGATCGCCGAGTCAGCCGTATAACGCGTACAAGAATGGGCGGACTTATACGTTGAGTATGAATTTCAAGTTGTAGTGACGACAAGGAAGCGGGATGGAGGCTGTGTCTTAACTACCTCCGTCCCCGTTACTCGGTCCCCGTTACTCGTTAGCAATACTAAGCCGGTGATAGCAGTGCACGGTTTGACGTGTCGACATTGCGGTGCTGGCAACTAACCGAAGATTCCTGTGTTTGGCTCTTCTGGATTTATTGGACGAGTCCGAATGTGTTCTAGGATAAAGCGAGTGGCTTCAGACGCCCGCTTTTCACTGCGAAGGCGTAGTCGTTTTTCAAAGGACGGCGCACGAACAGCGGTATTGAAGTCGTGCAGGCACACGTAGTAAGCGATCAGGCTTGCGGTCGCAAGCTCGACAATATTGAAGAACACTTCATCAAAATCACTTGCTCCACTTCCCGGCCAGCGAGATTCGTACAAGGTACGCATCTGCTGTTGCAGTTTCTTTGGCAAGCCTGAAATGCGGTCAAGCTCCAAATCGTGCGCAAACGCATTGCGTGCCGCGCGAAGCAGATTCGTGGCCTTCGTGATAAATATTGGAACGATGCACAACGCTTGCAACATCCTAATCTTCATGCTGAATGTGAATAGCTTCGAGTCGTCCAGAATGTCATCGTGATATCGCGGAAAAACGACAGCGAGCATTCGGTCTAAATACGCTTCACAGACCATCGCCGAGACAATAGCCTGCGACCTGTCGTCTTTTCCGGCGCCGAGCTTGGCGAGAAGGGCGTTATGTCTCCGATGTTCTTCTTCCATGAGTAGGTTGAGGTAAGGACCATGAAAAATGGTTTCCCCTTCCACGCCGTCAAGAAGGGCATGTTGGATATCGCTTAGCAGCATGTTGCGTGGTGGCATTCTGTAAATCTCCTAGATGCAAAGCAGCGCAACTGCGCGAACTGCTCGAATCGCAACCGGTCGGCGTCGAGGGGCAGTGGCAGGTGGTGGGTGGGATCAGTCACCTTATCGCACACCATCTGTTGAACCTCAGTGGGCTACTTGGAGGACTTGATGCGCGGTCAAGGGACTTCCATTGATGAGAAACGACACGCGAAGACATCGGAGTTGATGTTGGCTCAGAATCAACGGGTCGCACCATGATCTCATCCAACCGTCTAGGCCTGTGCAATGCTTCGCGAGTACTCGTGGAACAATTGCGCGCACGCAAAGTCTCCGAGATCGGCTGGTATTCGTAGGTCAGGATTTAACGAACTTCGGATGGCACTCGAAATGATTTCGCGATCACTTTTCGATGCGCCCATTGCTGTCCCAAACACTCGTTGCGCGCGCCCGTCCTTTGGGACGTGAAGCATCGCCATATTTTGTGGGTGGAAAGCAAAGCCCAAGTAGACCGCCGTCGCGGCCTCTTGCATACAGCGATGCAGTCTTTCCAGAACTTCGCCGGACTCCGCTTGCTCTGAGTAGGTCCGAATACCAGTTGCCAATCGGCGCAACATCTCGGCGTCTACTTCGCCACCGTACTCTACCTTGCGTATGTTCTCGGATTGCCATGGGAGTGCACCAACAGCGCCGTATGGATGGATGAATTCCACAGCGGCGAGCACCTTCCCGGCACGGGCCTCATCAATTCCATATGCAGCCTGCAATGCAGTATGCAAGAAGCTCTCTACACAACGGTCATAGTTAAATATGACGAAAGAGACGTCTTTAAAAATCGTGTCTATCTTGTCCCTTGGGACACTCTCTGTGAGCTTCTTAAATAGGGCGACGTACCATGAAGCCTGAATTTTCGGGTTCGCGAGACTCACCTCGATCCTTGTTCGACGGTCAAGATAGAGCGCGCTTTGCTTTTCAGCATTGAGGATCGCTCGAACGATGGCAAGCTTCCCCATCAGCTCGACGATTTCGTCGTCGTTGTGTTGTTCAAGGCAATTGTCGATTGATATCGAGACCGGCATGGCGCGCTGAATCGTCCGGCCCGCTTTGATGTAGGGGTTGATATCTACAACCTGGGTTGATTTAGCCCGTGCAGAAATATAGCAAGCCTCATAGATAAGGTCGTCGCCGCCCTGAACGCGTTGGCCGTTCTGAAAATGAAAGTTGAGCAGGGTGGATATCTGCTCTTTGAGCTGTATTCCAATAGGCAAGCCAAGCTCCGCACTGGCGCCAGCGCCCACGACGAACACCGTTTTTGCCTTGAACATTCGGACTCTTCCTTTTGAGTGCCTACCGAACTGGTAGGGCAGCGGCCTGCTGCCGTGCGTCAGCTTTGGAGCAGTCATTGGACTCTGTTGGGCTGCCGATTAGCATTCGTCACGCCGTGTTCTCAATCGATGACGTTAGTGCGGATGCAAGCTTTGCATCGTCAAAAAGCAACCGGATGATCTGAGCGAGGCGTCCCGAATTTGGGTCTGAGCAAATATTTCGACAGGCTTCAGTAAAACGGTCCATGGCACTTCCGAAATGCTTAATATAGGTCGCTGAGTTCACGCACATGTCAATCATCGCCGACATGAATAGCTTGAACTCCTCGACCTCTAGCGATTTGATCGTCATTTCGTGATCGTGAACCGTGGATCCTCGCATGGCGACCTCCTGTCGAGTTCCCCAGGAGTGGTGGTTGGCGATGTGCGCACAAGCATCGTAAAGAGTGGTCTTTGCCTCCACTTCATCCGCCAATGCGTCGAATTCCGCCTCAATTCTTGGATGCAGTTTTCGGCGAAAGAAATCTCGATCTATCGAGCCGTGGTCGGAGCGCTTTGCAAATGCGGCGATCCATTTTTCTACCATGATGTCGCCAATGATGTCTCCACCGGGAATTTCGCAGAGAAGCTCGTGCAGAGATGTCACCGTGTAGGGATCGATCCTATCTGCGTCGTTCGCCAGCGTTCGAGCCTCAACCAATAGGTCGTTATTGGACAGCTTGTGATGCCAAATCACGTGCTCGCGAAACTGGTGCACGCGACGAAGCATATTCAGCGCATCGGACTCGGCGACGTAGCGACTAACGATCAAGTCGACTGCGTCCTCATCAAGTAGTCCAGTATCAAGATAGTCGGCCACAAGCAGTTCGTATTCATCGCTTGAATTGATGCCGAGCTGATGAACGAGCAGCTTCCATTTTGCTTGGTGCTCATCTTGAACGGGCTGGGCGACAATTTTTCTTGATCTCTCCACCAATTCTTTCGATGAACCGGCCTGCAATACAAATTCGATGGGCGGGCCGTCTTCAATGCCCTTGTAGTGAATGGCTGACAGTAGGACGGTGGACGGGATCATGCGCCCAAGCACGGCTTCGGGTAGCTGGTCACGGGTGCCGAGAATTCTGTTAATGGCGCGGATGACCTTTCGCACGATTCGTATATTGGTGAGCTTGATCGTTTCAACGGCATGCTTGATTGCGCCTCCGTATCGCGTCGGCGTAAGGCGCGAGGCAATATCAAAGGCCTCGGCGGAAGAGGTGTCGAGCCGAACTTCTTGGTCAATGACTTTTTCGCGCAGCTTTTCCCACATGTCTTTGTCGGAGAGCTGGTCGCTGTTCAAAATAAGGATGATTCTTGCCCCGTAGAGTTCGGTGAACTCGTCGATGAAGCCGAGAATTTCATCGATGGAGAGCTTTTCGTGCTTTCGCTCAATATCGTCCAGGACGAGAACCCGGTCTTTGAGGATCGCGGGAAGAGCAAGTTGGGCAAGGTCGTCGAGCACCGAAAAACCTTTATTGAACCCCACGGCTACCTTTCTCAAACCACTCAGCGTGGCCGCTACTTTGTTCCAGGTTGCTTGGCTCGACTGTATGGTGGGTATCGCGCTTTGAATGATCTTTAGGCAAAGCTGGTTCATGTCGGAGATGCCAAATAGGGATACACAGATCGCCTTTTTGATGGCTTCGTCTTCCGACGCCGTTTTCACTTCTTGCAAGAGATGGCTTTTCCCTGTGCCCCACTTGCCGGTTAATGCGATGACCTTGTTCTCCTGGTCGCTCAGAATTTCGATCAAGTACGGCTTCGTCGACTGCAATGTCATGTTGCCCCCTGTGGTTTCGCGAACGGCGCTTCCATAGCTTTCGAGATTCTGGCCTTGCTGCCTTCCTTGCGCTCCCAGGACAGGCGCACGAACTCCCTTATGTCCATGACAATGCTGAACATCCCGACAGAGTCCTTTTTTACCCCAAAGGACGAGAGGACTCTGATCCCCTCGCTTCCTTACTTTCTTAGCTCATCAGTTCCTTTCACCCCCCGACAACGCCACGCCCCACGCCACCGTAACATCACCCCCAAGCATCCACTCACTAAACGGCCTTCGCGGCGCCATCAGCGCCGGCAACCGCGAATCCTTGGTGTGCGCGTAATACGGCTCCATCCACGAAAGCTCATCCTGCAGCGTCCACGGGAACAGCTGCTGCTTGATCGGCGTGATCTTCGCGAAGCTGTTGGGGTCGATGACGGCATCAGTCACCAGGTTGGCCAGCCGCGCAATGGCGTGGTTGTTTTCCTGATAGAGATCGATGTGTTGCCGCCGCGCGAGTTCGGCGGTGAAGACGAGGGGGATCAGCGCAAACGTGTGGTAATGCAGTGCGCGATCACCGCGTTTGACCTCGCGCTCCAGCGCGCCGTTGGGGCCGATGTCGTGAATGCCCTCGCGCGCACGGGCGAGGCCGGCGTCGATCAGCTCGGGTTGATGGGCGACGGTGCCGATGGCGACCAGGTTCAGGCCGGCCCAATAGACGAGGTTGTTGTGCAGATGGTTGATGGCATCCGCGTCGCGCGTGGCCACGGCGATGTGCGTCAGCCACGTGTTGATATCGGCCAGCCGGCTGGCGTTGGCATCTCTGACATCCGACGGCATGCGCAGCAGCACCAGCGCAAAGTCCGTCCCCGCCCATGATCGCTCGTAGTAGCCCTGGTAGCCGGCGATAGGCCCCATCAGAGCGTCCGCCTTGGCCCAACCATCCAGCAGGTCGAGCGTGCAGGACCATTGCCCTGTATCCGCGGTCTTGTTGAGTTTGGCGATGAAGCCGCGCATCGGCTTGACTGCCTCCGCGTAGCCGGCGGCATCATCGTAGAAACCCGGTGGATCGATGGTTTTCAACGGTGCAGGCACATCACAGGCATTTGCGGCCCGGCGGCTGCCCAGACCTATACCCAGCGCCAGCAAGACCAAGCCGGCTCTCCACACGATTCGACTGCTCATACCCGCTCCTTGATGGGATCGCGACATTGCCGACTTCGCAGAACGTCCCCGATGGATCAGAGACCGACACCATTGTCTCCGTACCCTGCAAAGGAATGATGACTTCGTTCTCCCAGACGCGCTGGTCGCCCACTGTCGATCCACCCCCGCGCCATTCGTCGCCCTCCTGAAAGCCACCCTTAGGCTCTCACCCCCAATCACCCAAGGAGACCCCCATGCGCTACCTGGTCCTAATCAAAGTCGACGAAAACTCCGGCCAGCAGCCCGACGAGCGGTTGATGAACGAGATGGGCAAGCTGATCAAAGAGATGCAGGCCGCCGGCGTGCTGGTGGAAACCGACGGCTTGCTGCCGACGTCCGAGGCGGCGCGCATCCGCACCACCAAGGGCAAGATCAAAGTGACGGATGGCCCGTTCACCGAGAGCAAGGAAGTGGTGGGCGGCTATTTCATGCTGGAGGCGCCGTCGCGGGACGAGGCCGTGGCGTGGATGAAGCGCTTCCTGCTCGCGCACGGCGAGGCATGGACGCTTGAAGTCGAGATTCGCCAGCTGGGTGGCTACTCAAAGGAGTTGTTGGGTTAGCGGCAGCGACGCACGTGCCCACAACTTGGCGCAACGCGTGGACAGCGAAACCTGACAGACATCCGTCGATGCGTTTGCTACGTTCGGCCAGTCACCGACGCCGTCTCTAACAGGGCTACGTCGGTGACCATGGCAGCGATGCTGTGAAGAAGCGCGGATCGTGGGAGTAGGAGCTCACACGACCCGCTAACCAAACCAACTGCTAAGGAGTTGATTGTGGCTAAGCCCGATCATACGGCACCCGCTCGCCTGTCGGATCCCCCCGGCGACCAACCCAGCCCTTCGCCCCGCCGCGCACGCACACACTCAAGCGCGAGTAGAGAGGCGCGACAACGCCGATCCATCAAGCTCACCGGCATCGCTATCGCAGTGGATGCGGTGGCGTGCGTGCT
Organism: Dyella sp. OK004; assembly: GCF_900114495.1. GTDB lineage: Bacteria > Pseudomonadota > Gammaproteobacteria > Xanthomonadales > Rhodanobacteraceae > Dyella_D. The sequence continues at coordinate 1,172,254 of NZ_FOZI01000001.1, forward strand.
CGCGCGTGACGACGCACTTCCTGCCACGCAGGAAGACCCTACGGCAGCAACAGCCACGCATGATCCGCTGACGTTGGAATGCAGAGGCGGCTTGCTCGTTGCGGTTCACTTTCTGAAGCAGTACGCGAAGCAAGTGAAGCAAGGGAAACTGGCTGACGATTAGGGGCCTGTGATCACCCGCGGCGCATCGCGTTATGAGGGCGGTGTGCCGCAACTGGTGGCCGGTTAAAGTAGAAGATGCTCTCGACAGCATCGTCCTGCACAATGGGAGTACTCGCTTTAGACCCAAGGCGGAGATAGCTTTCTATATGAATCACATCCTTGCGGGCGCCGTACTTTTCTGCTTTGTAGCAGCATGGTGCGTGGCCGCCGTGGCTTGGTTCGCAACACTTTTCTTCGGCATTAAAGCCATTCGGCGAGCTCGATCCGACATCAAATTTTGGGGGCGCGATACCCTCTGGAATCCCGCCAATGTGCTGCTCGACTCACGACTACTTACCGACGAGGGTGTTCGTTATCGTCGAAAGTGCCTTTTGTCTGCAGGATTGTTTGTCGCGTGCACAGGCATTCTGATCTTGATCGCAGCAATCACTGGTGTGCTTAAGTGAGCTTGCCGCTTTGCGAACTCACTTACTTGAGCGACGGACTGGTGGCGCATAGTGGAGCCGATTTGAAGGATCGGGCGGTCTTTCGCCTTACATCAACGGGGAAATCCATGCGCTTTGCGGCTGCTGTGATCTTGCTGCTCGTCTCTGCCTCGAATGCATCTGCCTACGGCTCTTCGCAGAATGTCGCTGAGCAGCCATGTCCAAGTTTCGTGGGTATCGATCTCTCCAAACTTCCTGAAAAAGATAGAAAGATCTTGACTGAGGCGATGGATGACTTTCAGGCGGTCACTGCTGGCCGGAAGCCAATTCACGCGTCACCAGACCTGCAGACTTCGCCGCCAGCGGATGGTGGAACATCCTTCTATATCGGGCGTGGTTACCGGTTGACGATCGAAAAGGCTTTTTCAGAACTGGGATCGCTTACTGCTGTCGCCTACGGACCAATTCTCACCTTCAACACCGACTTCGCGCCCGGCAATGAGAACCGCATTTCCGACGTTCGGCTCTACAGTCTCGAAGCATTAGATAGCCTCTTAAAGAAAGGCACTTCTGATGTGACTGACGCGCGACCTAGTCGGTAGTTGCCCTCAAACATCGAGGCGGTATGAGCACAGTGTGCCGAAACTGGCGATGACACTCCGCGATTTGCCGCGGAACGCCCGAGAGATTGCGCAAAATTTACGCAAACCCGCCATCTCTGCGTAGCGTCTTTACTCCTACCGGTCACACCATGCCGCATCCGCTTCGTCTAGCGCCACGGCCACACCGTCTTGAGCATCATGATTATCCAGGGTCCCCACGCCAACGCTCGCTCCATCAGCGGCGAACTGCTGAATCATCTGCAGCAACTGGCGCACGCGGCGGGCCGCACTCTGGAACTGTGTCCCTGCGGCGGCCTGCGCGACTTTGTTGCCCGGGTGCGCGCGGTGCGGCCGCAAAGCACGGAATTCATGCTGCTCGATCCGGGCGAGCTGACGCAAGAAGTGCAAGGGCACCCGGAAGCCGGCCTGGGCGATGCGCTCGATAAACTGGCTACGCCCTACATCGAAGTGCACGACGATACCGTTGCCACACTGGAAACCCGCGACGGCTCGCACAGTGCACCGCTCGCCACCATCATCATCAACGGCGATCTAGGCACCAGCTACCAGATCGCCCTGGGTATCGCCTTGCGGCAATTGCGTGAGGATGGCGTCGCCGCGGCGGCCTGACGATCCGTGTTTGCGGCGGCTTGAGAACAGAGAAACGACTCAGCGCATGCACCAGAGTTCGCTGATCACGTCACCGAACCCGGATGAACACTGTCACCAACTCCCGCTGATTGGCTCGCCGGCCCATAGGATCAGCGGGCGCTGCCCGCTTTCGACCCAGAAAGGAACTTCATCAGCCGGCGGGTGGCTGGGCGTTAATCGCCAACTGCGCGGCGAAAGCCCGCTGGTAGGCGGGCCGCGCTTCGCCGCGGGCGACATAGGCGGCCAGGCTCGGAAATTCGTCCAGAATGCCTGACGGTCTCAACCTGAGCAGCACCGACACCATCATCAGGTCGCCCGCGCTGAACGCGCCATCGAGCCAGTCGGCATCGCCCAGGCGAGCAGAAAGTTGGTTTAGCCGATGGCGGATGCGATCCAGTACCAGAGGCAGGCGCTCCTTACTCCAGGGCTTATCGCCCTCCACAATCTTGACGGTGACGAGTTCGAGGATCGGCGGCTCCACGGTGTTGAGCGAAGCAAACATCCAGGTGATTGCCCGCGCCCGGGCATTGGCGTCGCCCGGCAACAGACCCGGGTGGTGCTCGGCGAGATGGAAGATGATCGAGCCGGTTTCGAACAGGGTGAGGTCGCCTTCCTCATAGGTGGGAATCTGGCCGAAAGGATGAAGCCCCAGATGCGCGGGTTCTTTCATTGCACGGAATGAAACAAGACGAACCTCGTAGGGTTGGCCCACTTCTTCAAGCGCCCAGCGAACGCGCGTATCACGCGCCAGCCCCTTGCCGCCATCGGGCGACTGTTCAAAGGCAGTAATGGTGATGGTCATCGTGAGGCTCTCCTGGCAAGAATCATCGGTAGCGAGGCTGGCAAGCTGTCAAGAAGCGCCCGCACCTCGACGGGTGCATGGCAGACCACTACGGCCTTGCGCCACTTGGCACGTGCTTGCTCTCTTGGATCCGCTTCAGGCGGCCTGATGGCCGGCCTTCCTAATAATGACGAACGGGCGTGCCAGAATTCGACGCATACCGGGAAAAATTTTGCACATGAGAACGCATCGATCAATGCGTGGGGAGCACCGGTGACGCAGGCCATTTGCCCTGGAGGCCATGCACTCTTCGTGACACAGCCGGCGCACTGCGGGCACACATCACATTAGCCACCAAACCCTCGCCTACCGGCATTGGGTTTACCGCGTTCACCCCCACAAGTTGTCGCATCCCGCTGTATCGGGAAATCGCAAGATCGTATTGGTTGCCACTTGTCGCGTACAACTAAGGAACAAAAACGATGAGCACGAGACATACTTTTGCGCGCACGGCGTTGGCCATGGCCGTAGCGTTCGGCATGACGGCAGGCGTTGCCACTTTCGATACCGCCCACGCCGCGGCGCCCATGGCCAAGACGAACGCGCCGGGTTACTACCGCATGATGCTGGGCGATTTCGAGGTGACGGCGCTCTCCGACGGCACCACGCCGCTGCCCTTCGAAAAACTGCTGACCAACACTACGCCGGAGAAAACCCGCCAGGCGTTGGCAGCTGCTTTCCAGCCGCCGCCTTACGAGATGAACTTCAATGCCTTCCTCGTCAACACCGGTGACAAGCTGGTGCTGATCGATACCGGCGCGGGCCATCTCTTTGGCGCCAATCTCGGCAAGCTGGTGGAGCGCATAGAGGCCAGCGGTTACCGGCCGGAGCAGGTAGATGAGATCTACATCACCCATATGCACCCAGACCATATCGGCGGCCTATCGGACAACGGCAAACGCGTGTTTCCCAACGCCGTGGTGCGCGCCGATAAACGCGACGCCGATTTCTGGCTGAGCAAGGCCAACCTCGACAAGGCTGCGGCCGACGAGAAGGAACACTTCCAGGCCGCAGTGGCATCGCTCACGCCGTATGTCCAGGCCGATCGCTTCAAGCTGTTCAACGGCGACACCAACCTCATTCCGGGTGTACGCGCCATTGCGTTGAACGGCCATACGCCGGGCCACTCCGGCTACGTGGTGGAGAGCAAAGGCCAGAAGATGGTGGTGTGGGGTGATGTGATGCACGTGCAGGCGGTGCAGCTTGCGCAACCGTCCGTCACCATCCATTTCGACGTCGATAGCCACACGGCGGAAGGCGTGCGAGAGAAGCTGCTGGCGGATGCCGCCAAGAACGGCTACCTCATCGCAGGCGAGCATATGGCCTTCCCGGGCCTGGGCCATATCCAGAAGAACGGCGCCGGCTATCGCTGGCTGCCGGTGAGCTACACCGAGCTGCACTGATCGCGCACTCGCTTGCCGATGCGCGTTGCGTGCCTCACGCACGCAACGCGCATCGGCCATCTCAGTCGTAGTTCAAGCGCGGATACCAATCTGTCCCGCGGCCTTCGGGCGTCATATCCAGGATGTTCCACAGCGGCATCGGGTCCGGTGCGCCGCGCGGGTCCTGGCCGGGGTCAGCGGTTTCTTCGCCCATCTCGCCGCTCCAGAAGTGGCGAATGGTGCCGTCGCGGCGCGTGAATACGTGTAGCTGCGGAATCTCGCTGCCGTCGTCGGCGATGGCCTGGTAGTCGCGGCTGTAGCTGCCGTCGATATCGGAATACAGCTTGATATCGCGCCAGCCGCGTTCGTTCTTGAACGCCACGAGTTTCTCGATGGGCGAACGCGCGACGATGGCGAGCGCCACGCGCTGCTCCACATCCTGCGCCTCGCCGTTCCACGCGGCGATCATGGAGCTGCACATGGGGCATGGCCGTTCGCGTTGAGGGCCGAACATATAGCTGTAGACCACCAGCGTCTGTTTGTCGCCGAACAGGCCGGCGAGGTCGACCGCGCCGTTCTCGCCCTGGAAGCGGTAGGTGTTTGCGACTTCGGCGCCCGGCGGCAAGGCGCGGCGCAGTTCGGCCACGCGCTCGATATGCCGCCGCAGTTCGATCTCTTCGGCGAGCAAGGCGGTACGCGCACGGCGGTACTCGGCGCTTTCGTTGGGGATGCGCATGCGATTGCGCTGGGCGAGTTCGGCGGCTGGTACAAGGGACGGAGCGTGGGTCATCGTCGGTCTCCTTAAGCTGGAAAGAATCATGGGGGAAGGCTCAGTCGCGATCGGGCGCGCCCAACGGGAAAAACGACCGGTAAGGCCGCGCCTCATTCACAGCACGCACCACGGAGGGCCGCGCCAGCAAGCGTTTCCGGTAGGCCATGACATGCGGGAACAATGATGCATCGATGCGATGGGTCCAGTCGGCGTAGAACAGAAACGGCGCGGCGCCGCAGTCGGCCAGGGTGAACTGGTCGCCGGCCGCCCAGGTGCGGTTGGCCATCACCTTGTCGAGCCAGCCGTAGGCGGTATCCAGCATGCGCCGCGCTTCGGCCACGCCGTAATCATCGTGCGTGCCTTCGGGGCGAATGGCATTGAACACGATCTTCTGCTGCGGCGTGGAAATGTAGTTGTCGAAGAAGCGGTCCATGTTGCGCACCTCCAGCGCGGCGCGCGCTTCGGTGGGCAGCAGCGACACGGGGCCGGGGTGGTACAGGCCGAGGTACTCGATGATGGTGGTGGCCTCGGTCACCGTGCGGTTGCCGTCCACCAGCACGGGGAAGCGCTGGATCGGCCACATCGCCGCGAACTCCTGCAAGACATCCGGGTGTTCTTCGGACAGCAGGCGCCATTCGAACGGCGTGCCGTTCTCGTACAGCGCGATCAACGCCTTCTGGCTGTAAGAGGAGAAGGGGTGGGCGTAGAGCTTGAGGGTCATGGTGGGTCGCTGTGGCCGAAACAGGTCGTCTCCCTTAGGTGACGAATGGGATCCGGGCAGATCGACATCCATTCTTTGCTCCCTCCCCTGCGAGCAGGGGAGGGCTGGGGAGGGGTGAGTACTTGAGGAAGCGCACGGGGAGAGGTTTTCGCAAGAGCTCACCCCCTCCCAACCTCCCCCTGTCCCACGGGACTAGCTTCGCGTCGCAAGCAGGGGGAGGAGCAAAGCTGAGATTCAACCCAGATCGGACCAGCAGCTCACTCCGCCCACGCCCGCTTGGCCGGCACCGCCACCCACAACCCCGCCACCAGCAGCGCCACAGCAGCCCACGGCAACGCAATCTCACCAGAAGCCTTCAGCATCCAGCCGCCAAAGAAGCCACCGGCCGCAATGGAAAGATTCCAACCGGTCACCACCAGCGATTGCGCCAGATCGGCTTGCGGGCCAGAGCGGCGTGCCACCGCGGTCTGAAACAAGGTCGGTGAACCGCCAAAAGCCAAACCCCAGATACCGGCGGCGACACACAGCGCCGTGATCGATCCCGGCCACGCCACCAACACCAGCGCCGCCACGCCGAACAACACCACCGTGAGCCACGCCAGCGGACGCATCCAGCGGTCGATCAAACTGCCCACCAGCGAGATACCCGCCAGCGACGCCACACCAAACACCAGTAGCACGCGATCCAGTACATCCGCCGCGCCAGCGCGGGAAGCGAGCGGCGCGATATAGGTGTAGAGCAGGTTGTGCGCCAGCACGAACAACACCATCACCAGCAGCACCGAGGACAAACCCGGCAAGGCGAACACATCGCGCAACCTGGCATGCGCCTGTTCGGTCTGCGCCGGCAATGGCGGCAACGCGGCGCGTGCCCAGGCCACCACACCAAGACTCAGCAACGACATCGAACCGAACACCCAGCGCCAGCCCAGCAGCTGACCCAGCCAAGTGCCGGCCGGTATGCCCAGCGACAACGCCACCGGAATCCCCACCATCGCCACCGCCATCGCGCGGCCTTGCTGATGCGGCGCCACGATGCGGCCCGCGTAACCGGCCAGCAGCGCCCACAGCAGACCCGCGCTGACGCCGGCCAGCGCGCGGGTCAGCAACATCAGTGGATACGAATGCGTCCATGCGGTGAGTCCATTCACCAGCGCAAAGCCCGCGATCGCCGTAAGCAACAAAGGACGCCGCGACCAGGTACGCGTGAGTTTGACCAGCGGTATCGCCGCGCCAATGGAACCGAGCGCATACACCGTCACCAACTGACCGGCCAGCGACTGACTTATGCCCAGGTCCGCGCTGATCGCCGGCAACAAACCCGCCGGCACCGCTTCGGTGAGCACGGTGATAAAGCCGGCGCAGGCCAGGGCCAGCAGACCCCACAGCGGCAAAGGTGTCGATGTTTCGGTGGATGAGGTATCCGCCAGCACGCATTCGTTCGCGCTCATGCCGCGATCTCCTTGGCGAGGCCGGCGTACACGGCATCACGCAGCTCAGTCACGAACGGGCCGGACATGCCTTCGTACAAGGTGTTGGTAAACGCCACCACGCTCAGCTCGAGTGCGCCATCCACAAACCAGCTGTGGCCGTACGCGCCGCCCCAGCGCCAGGTGCCTGGCGCTTCGGGCGTAGCGGTCAACGACGGATCGCGCAGCACCGAAAAGCCCAGGCCGAAACCCCAGCCCGGCTCGTCGGGCGGCCCGTAATCGCCGGTCTGGATGCGGCCCATCTCGCCTGCCCAGGTTGCATCGAACAATGGATCGCCGCCGCGACGCAGCACTTCCAACAGTGTCATGACATCGTCGGCCACACCCACCATGCCGGCTCCGCCCGACGGAAATGCACTTCGATCCAGCGCACGCGCGGGGTTGTAGATGATGCCGGCGGTGTCGGGAAACGCTGCGGCCACTTCACCTTCGCGCAACGCATGCGGCGCTGGCGTGTCGGAGACATACGGCACCGCAAGACGCGCGGGATCAACCGCATGGAACGCGGTGTCGCTCATGCCCAGCGGGGCGCACACCAGATCGCGCACGATCGCATCGAGCGGTTGCCCGCACGCCGCTTCCAGTACTGCACCCACCACATCTACGGCGAGCGAATAACACCAGCCTTCACCCGGCGAATAGTGCAACGGCACCGTGGCAATGCGGCGTACGTTTTCAGCAAGCGACAGGTTGCTGGCATCCATGCCATCCGATACACCAGCGCGCGCATGTGGGCCATCGGTTTCGCTGTCGAGGAAGCGATAGCCGAGGCCCGCGCTGTGGCTGAGCAGATGGCGCAGCGTCATGGTCGGCACCGAGGCGTCGGCAAGTGCCGGCCGGAACGCAGGCAGCCAGCGCGTCACCGGTGCATCCAGATCCAATCGGCCCTGGCTGACCAGCACCATGGCCGCGGCCGTCACGATGGGTTTGGTGACGGAGGCCAATCGGAACAGCGTGTCCGCGCGCATCGGCCGGCGCGCTTCACGGTCGGCCCAGCCGGCCGCGTTGCGATAAACGAAGCGGCCTCGATGCTGGACCAGCACGACGGCGCCCACCAGGCGCTGCTCGCGCAACGCCTGGTCCAGCACGGCGTCCACGGCGGCTTGCATCGGAGATTCAATGGGTTGCCGCAGTACAACGGCGGCTTCGAGGGTGGTCATGGGCGTTCCTCAGGACGGGATACGCCACCTTAGGCAGTCGCCGAGCGAGGAAAAAGACGGGTAGAGTTCGTTACTTTACGGACTCATGTGTCCGCAATGTAGTTAGCTCCCTCCCCTGCTCGCAGGGGAGGGCTGGGGAGGGGTGAGCTCTTGAGAAAGCGCCCAGGAGAGGTTTTCTCAAGAGCTCACCCCCTCCCGACCTCCCCCTGCGAGCAGGGGGAGGAGAACGTTGCGCTTCACTGGAACCCAACACTCACCGAGCCCCCATGGACAACCTCAGCAGCCTCCAGACCTTTGTGCAGGTGGCCGAAACCCGCAGCTTTGTGGAAGCCGGCCGGCTGCTCAGCATCTCGGCTTCAGCGGTGGGCAAGAGCATCGCTCGGCTGGAACAATCGCTCGGCGTGCGGTTGTTTCATCGCAGTACGCGCAGCGTCACTCTGACGGCGGAAGGCCAACTGTTTCTGCTGCGCAGCCGGCGCATCCTCAGCGAAATGGAGCTGGCGCAAACCGAGCTTTCGCAACAGGCCGGGGAGCCGCGCGGCACGCTTCGGGTCAGCCTGCCGCTGGTGAGCAGCCTGGTGTTGCCGGTGCTGTCGGACTTCATGCGCACCTACCCCAGCGTGCAGCTCGATCTGGATTTTGACGACCGCATGGTGGATGTGATCGCCGAAGGCTTCGACGCCGTGCTGCGCGTGGCTGAGCCTTCGGATTCGCGCCTTAGCGCGCGCCGCGTCGGCACCTTCCGCCGTTGCATCGTCGCCGCGCCGGATTACCTCGCGCGCGCCGGCACACCGCGTAGGCCCGCCGATCTCGCCGCGCATCAATGCCTGCACTACCGCTATCCCAGCAGCGGCCGGCTGGAAGTCTGGCCGCTGCCTACCGATGGCGACGATGGCATCGACAATCTGCCGGTCTCGATGGTGTGCAACGACGTCGAGACACGCGTGTGTTTCGCCATGCGCGGACGCGGCATTGCCTACGTGCCGGAACACGCTGTGCGCAGCGCGCTCGCCAGCGGTGCACTGCAAACCGTGCTCGACGATTACGTCAACGCCTGCGGCACTTTTTACCTGCTGTGGCCCTCCGGCCGGCATATGCTGCCGAAGCTGCGCGCCTTCATCGATTTCATGAGCGAGCGCTTGCTCACCAGCGCGCCGTAGCCCCTACATACCCCACGTTTTCGGGAGTTGTATGCACATCACAGGAAGCTGCCACTGCCGCAACATCACCTTCGCGCTCGACTGGAGCCCGGAGCCCACCGAGATCCCCGCGCGCGCCTGCAGCTGCTCTTTCTGCACGCGGCACGGCAACGTGTGGACCGCCAACCCTGCTGGCTCCCTGCGCATCAGCATCAAGGATCCGTCTCGCGTATCGATGTATGCCTTCGGCACCGAAGTGGCGCGCTTCCACATCTGCGCCACTTGCGGTGTGGTGCCTGTCGTCACCAGCGAGATTGATGGCAAGCGCTACGCCGTGGTCAACGTAAATACGTTTGAAGGTGTCGATCCGTCGCTGCTGCGTCACACCTCCGCGAACTTCGACGGCGAAACCGAACAGGAACGATTGACGCGGCAAAAGCGCAATTGGATCGGGGAGGTAACGTACGAGGGAATGTCGCCGTAGCGTCTCAGACCTTGGGGTAAACCCCTACAGACGATGCGGCGGGTGCTTGTTACGGTCGAACGGACATGCATACCGGCCCGACTGCGGCGGGTGACCAAGGAGAAACACGATGCAATCGGAGGCTTTAGCCCCATTGATCAGCAAAACCACCGCCCTGGTGGCGCAGTTCGAGCGGCGCTGCTGTGTCATCGAGCAGCAACTGCAATCGCTGACCCAGTCGCTGCACGGACTTGCCCAGCAATTGCCGGTGGTGATCAAGCAATCCGCCGACGGCTCACTGCAGACCTTGCCGTTACAGGTGCTGGACCGGGTGAGAGAGGGCTTGCAGCACCCCGTCGACGACTACCAGCAGCGCCTGCGCATCGCCAGCGTCGAGATCAAACAAGGCACGCACGCGCTGACCCAGCAGCTACAGGAGTTGCAACGCACGCATCAACTGTTGATGTGGAAGGTGCTGGGTGTCACGGCGGGTTGCCTCGCGCTGTTGCTTGCCGGCGCCATCTGGCTGTCAGCGCACTACGCCGGTGTGATCCGCGATAACCGGCAGTCGGCTGAGCTGATGCGCGCCTATAGCAACGCCGACGTGATGCTTTGCGACGGCCACCTGTGCGCCAGCGTCGATTCGAAAGGTAAGCATTACGGCAACAGCGGCGAGTATCTGCCGATCAAGCAGCGCTGACTCGTTCGGCGCCAGGCGGGAGCGGCGCGCGCTCCCGTCATCATTCACTACTCAGGCAATCGAGTAGCCGCCATCGGCAAGCAGGCCGTGGCCGGAGACGAACGACGCGTCATCGGAGGCCAGAAAAGCCACGACCTTCGCCATTTCCTCCGGCGTGCCGGCGCGGCCGGCCACGGTGCCGCTGGCGAAAGCCTGCTTGGCTTCGGCACTGGGCCATACGCGATCCTGGAACGGGGTATCGATGATGCCAGGGCAGATCGCGTTGACGCGTACGCCCTGCTTGAACCATTCGATCGACGCGGTCTTGGTGAGGCCGAGTACGGCATGCTTGCTGGCGATATACAGCGCTGCGTTGCCGAAGCCGATCACGCCGCCCATCGAGGCATTGTTGATGATCACGCCGCCGCCCTGCGCCAGCATCTGCTTCGCCTGATACTTCATCGACCAGAACACACCGCGCACGTTGGCATTGAAGACCGCGTCGTAGACCTCGTTGCTCTGCTCCACGAACGGGGTGAAGCCGCCTTCCGTGCCGGCATTGTTGAACGCGATATCGAGACGGCCATACGTCGCCACCGCGCGGGCTATCAGATCGACCACGCTGGATTCGTCATTGACATCAGCCACCACCGCAGTGGCTTCGAAACCCTCCTGGCGGATCTCGGCCACCAGCGCATCGATCTCGGCCTGGCGCCGCGCACTGGCGACCACCTTGGCGCCACGGCGCGCCAGCTCCAGGGCCGCGGCGCGGCCGATACCCGAACTAGCGCCAGTGACCAGGGCGACTTGGCCCGCCAAGGTGGCGGGCCGAGGGGAAGAAACATGCGTATTCATAGGAACTCCGGGATGGGGTGGGGAAGGGCCTGCGCCCTGCTTGCCGCCCAATCTAGAGTTCCGCGACTGCGCTGATAAGATCAGTAATCGACAATGCTCTACTGACTGGAATTCAGTAATGGACCCCACTGAACTCGCCGAACTGGCGGCCTTCGCCGCCGTCGCCAGGCATCTGAGCTTTCGCCAGGCCGCCGCGGAGCGGGGTACGTCCGCCTCGGCGGTGAGCCATGCGATCCGCCATCTCGAAGCCCGCGTCGGCGTGCGGCTGTTCCATCGCACCACGCGCAGCGTGTCGCTGACCGAAGCCGGCGCGATGCTGGCCGGGCGCATGGCGCCGGCGCTTGCCGATATGCGCGACGCCATGGATGCGCTCAACGCTTATCGCGATACGCCGTTCGGCACGGTGCGCCTCAATGTGCCCAACTCGATCGCGCCCTTCTTGCTGGACGATGTGCTGGTACCGCTACTACAGCGCAATCCCGGCTTGCGGCTCGACGTCGTCGCCACCGACCGCTTGGTGGATATCGTCGCCGAAGGTTTCGACGCCGGCATCCGCTTCGGCGAGCGGTTGTCGCAGGACATGGTGGCCGTGCGCGTTCGCGCGAGCTTCCGTTTCACGGTGGTCGGTGCGCCCGATTATTTTCGCGAGCACCCGATGCCGCGCACGCCGCACGAACTGCATGAGCACACCTGCATTCGTTACGCCTTTCCCAGCGGCGCCTTGCTGCCTTGGGAGTTCGTCCGCAACGGCGAATCGATGCAGGTGGACGTCGATGGCCCGCTCACGGTCGACAGCCAGGAACTGATGGCCAGCAGCGCGGCGCGCGGTCTCGGTCTTGCGTATGTGTGGGAAGAGCGCGCTGCGCCTTACCTGCACGACGGCCGCCTGCAACGCTGTCTGCAAGACTGGTGCGCAACCGACGACAACCTGTTCCTCTACTTCCCCAACCGTCGCCATGTATCGGCAGGATTGCGCGCCGTGATCGAGGCCATAAAGGCCTGATCGCCAGACACGAGGCTCATCGCACGTCCGCGTGATCGCATCGCAAATTGATCGCTTCGACAACGTCGCGATCACGGTTGCCAGGCAACGAAAGAACGTCACGCGAACATCCCTGTCATCAGCACAGCGACAAGGCAGCCACCACCGCGCGCCTTCTCTCGCGCTGCCCCGATGTTGCGGCGCAGCTTGATCTGTGGATTCGGCCCCCTAATGATTCGTCCTTACATCATATTTGTATGATTAACTGACCGCAGGGGACAAGGTCAGTTGGCTCCGGCCACGATCCAACAAACAAGCATCTGATGACTGACGGCGCTTCCGGCGCCGATGAATCTCGCTATAGCGGGCAGGGATGACTTTGGCCGCGCAGCGACGCAACTGAACTAACCAAACGACCAGTTTCGTGCAGCCGACTAACCAGAGGGGAGTGGAATGCAACGACATATTCTCGCGGGCTCGATCCAGCAGGCGTTGTTTGTAGTCACCGTTTTTGCTTGCGCAGCCGCTTACAACAACGCCTACGCACAGGATGCGGCGGCGGCCCCGGGGGCTGCACCGGCAGCCGCGCAAGGAACACCGCCCGCCGATGCCGCCAAAGAAAAGAAAGATGGCAAGGAAGTGGTGCAGTTGAACGGTGTCAGCGTCACTGGCCAGCTAGCTTCCATCCGCCGCGCGCAGGCGATCAAGCAGGACGCGACCGGCGTGGTGGATGCCGTCTCGGCGGAGGAAGCCGGCAAATTTCCCGACCCTAATGTCGCCGATGCTCTGCAGCGTGTACCCGGCGTTGCGGTGGATCGCGCCGGCGGCGAATCCAGCCGCATCACCGTGCGCGGCTTTGGTCCCGACTTCGTCAATGTATTGCTCAACGGCCGCACCATGGCCACGGACGCAACAGATCGCGCGTTCAATTTCGACATTCTGCCTTCGCAGCTGATCAGCACCGCCGAAGTGAGGAAAACCGCGTCGGCCGATGTGGCCGAGGGCGGCATCGGCGGCACCGTCAACATCATCACTGCGCGTCCGCTGGACATGAAAGGCTTCCATGCGTCGGCCAGCCTGGCCGGCGTCAACGACAGCCTCAAGGCGAGCCCCACCGGCGGCATCACGCCGCGCGCATCGATGCTGTTGAGCAATACCAATGCGGACGGCACCTTCGGCTGGTTGATCGCGGGCATGTACGACCGGCGCGATCACCGCGAGCAGTCGATGAACACCTCGGGCTGGATCACCGGCCTCAACTACAGCCAGATCAATCCGGCCTATACCAACATCGCCTTGCCGCAGACGCTGTCCGGCTCGGACTTCGTGCAAACCCGTACCCGGCGCGGCATCAGCGGCGCCATCGACTGGAAGCCGATCGAGAACCTGACCATCAAGCTCGACACGATGATCTCGAACTACAAGATCGACTCGAAATTCCACGCGTTCGGCTCGTACATGAATACCAGCGACGTGCAGGCGCTTACTGCCGACGGCAATGGCACTGCATTGAGTTATACGCGCGGCAACACCGGTGTGCTGGCCAACGACTACATCGAAGAGAGCAATCCCCGTAACGCCTACAACGAACAGACCGGCCTCAACATCGCCTACCAGATCAACAACTCCACCGTTATCGACTGGGATACGGCGGTGTCACGCGCCTGGAACAAGGCGTCAGCCGATGGCTACTTCTTTGTGGTCGGCACGCGCAATACTGGTGTGAACCCGATGTGGACCAACAACGGCTCGTCGCAGATGCCGAGCTACAGCAACCTCATCTCGACCACCGACACCACAAACCTGCGCGCGCATTGCTGCAACCTCGGCGGCGAGTCGCCGAATGTCAGTGACCGTATTCTGCAGAGCAAGCTGCATCTCGGCAAAAGCTTTACCCAAGGCGTGCTGGCCCAGCTCGATTTCGGTGTGGAAGGCTTGAAGCGCACCAAGACCGAGGTGACCTGGCGTACGCCGAACAGCTTGTTCTGCGGTGAGTACTGCGGTTACGTCGCCGCGATTCCCGGCAGCGCCATCAACGCGCGCATCTATAACGCGGGCAAGATGGTCGACGGCATCTCACCGGGCTACCCCACCCAGTGGCTCACCTACGACGTCCCCAAGATGCTGGCCTATCTGGCGAGCCCTGCCGCCTATAACCAGCTGCCCAATCCGGCCGCCTTCGCTGCCGCGCTGGCCGCGAATGGCGGCGGGTTCACGGCCAGGCCGGATGCGAGCAGCTACAGCCAGGTCGAGGAACGGACCAAGTCCGCGTATGCCAAGGCCAATTTCCAGGGCAACCTGATGGCCAAGCCGTGGACCCTGGAAGTCGGCCTGCGCTATAGCCAGACCGACACCACCTCGCGTGCTTATGCGGTGCCGTTGACGGCCATCACGATCAACCCGAACGACACCAGCAATTCCATTCCGACCTATGGCTCGCTGGCACCCATATCGGCGACCGGCAGTTATTCCAACTGGTTGCCTTCGGCCAACTTCAAGTGGAGCCTGCGCGACGACATCATCTTCCGTGCCGCCATCTCCAAGACCGTCACGCGCCCGGACCTGAGCAATCTCTCCGCCGCCACCAGCTACAACTTCCGACCGGCGACGCAGGGCGTGACCGAGGGCAATACGGAGCTGAAACCCTATACGTCGAAGAACTACGACCTCGGGCTGGAATGGTATCTGTCGGACACCAGCTATCTGGCGATCGGCGGTTTCGAGAAGAAGGTGAGCAACTTCACCACCCTGGTCACCACCAAGACCACGATTCTCGGCTTTCCTTTTGACCTGACCCGGCCGATCAATCTGAACTCGGCGACCATCAAGGGCCTCGAAGCCGCCGCCACCTATCAGTTCACCTGGCTGCCCGCACCGTTCGACGGTCTGGGCGCTTCCGCCAACTACACCCACGTTTCCAGCAGCGCCTCCGCCAAGTCGAACGACGTCGGTAGCGGCGGCAAATTCGCGGTGCCGGGCATCGGCGATTCCGCCAACGTCAGCGGTTACTACGAGAAGGGTCCGTTCCAGATCCGCCTGGCCTACAACTGGCGCGATGCCTATCTGGAAACCATCTCCGGCGACGAGAGCCAGCCCACCACGGTCAAGGCCTACGGCCAGCTGGACATGAGCGCCAGCTACAAGCTGATGGATAACGTGTCGTTGTTCTTCGACGCCACCAACCTGACACGCGAAAAGATCTCCAAGTACCAGGTCTACACGAATCGGCCGTCGTATGCGGAAATCAACGGCAGGACGCTTTCCGCTGGTGTCCGGGCTTCGTGGTAAAGCATCGCAACCAATGGCCAACCTGATTAGCGTTGAAGAATCTCGACTGCGCGCGCCGTTGACTCCCTCCCCTGTTCACAGGGGAGGGCTGGGGAGGGGTGAGTACTTGAGAAAGCGCATCGGGAAAGGTTTTCGCAAGGGCTCACCCCCTCCCAACCTCCCCCTGCAAGCAGGGGGAGGAGAAAACCATGGCAGCTGAGACACGACGCCAACCAGAACGGCCAATGACGGGACGACATCGATTCATGAGTAGCGCGAGCTCTGTATTTCCCCGCCCCACGACGCGACGGCTGCTGCATGCAGCAGCCAGCCTTTCCCTCGCACTGGCATGCACCGCCAGCTTTGCCGATGCGCCGGCCGTGAGCACAGCCGCCCACACCATGCGCATCGACCACGGCAGCTTCATGCTCGACGGCAAGCCGTTCCGGATCATTTCCGGCGACATGCACTACCTGCGCATCCCCCGCGAGTACTGGCCGGCGCGCCTGAAGATGGCCAAGGCGATGGGCCTCAACACCATCACCACCTATGTGTTCTGGAACGCGCACGAGGCTACTCCCGGCACCTATGACTTCTCCGGCCAGAACGACGTTGCCGAGTTCATTCGCGAAGCGCAGAAGGAAGGCTTGTACGTCATCCTCCGTCCGGGTCCCTATGTGTGCTCGGAATGGGAGCTCGGCGGCTTGCCCGCGTGGCTGCTGAAGGACAAGCCCGCCAAGTTGCGCACGCTCGACCCCGCTTTTATGCAACCGACGCAACGCTGGCTACATCGTCTCGGGCAGGAACTCGCGCCGCTGCAGCTCGCCAACGGCGGCAACATCATCGCGGTGCAGGTGGAGAACGAGTACGCCAGCTTCGGTGAGGACCACGCCTATCTGGACCAGATCCGTCAGCTATTGATGCAGAGCGGTTTCGACAAGTCGCTGCTATTTACTTCGGACAACACCGATCCCGGCAAGAACGGTTTGACTGATCTGCTACAGGTAATCAATTTCGGCACCGGCAACGCCGAGAAGAAATTCGCCGAGTTTGAAAAGCGACAGCCGCAAGGGCCGTACATGGCGGGCGAGTACTGGGCTGGCTGGTTCGATCATTGGGGAGCGCCCCATCAGACCGGCGACGCCAAAGTCGAAGCCAGCGAAGTATCCTGGATGCTCAAGCGCGGCTACTCCGTCAACCTGTACATGTTTCATGGCGGCACCTCGTTCGGCTGGATGAACGGCGCCAACTGGGACAAGGACAACTATCAACCCGACGTCACCAGCTACGACTACGACGCGCCGTTGAATGAAAGCGGCCGGCCGACGCCGAAGTACTACGCCATGCGCAAAGCGATCGCCGATGCCACCGGGGTCAAGCCACCAGCCATACCGGCGACACCGGGGACGCAGGCGATCGATGGCATCAAGCTCGGCGAGTCGGCCTCATTCTGGGACAACCTGCCCGTTCCTGTCAGCGCCCCCGAGCCGCGCGCCATGGAAGATCTCGATCAGTCCTACGGCTACATCCTGTATCGGAAAGTCATCGCTGCCGACCGACCAGGCGATCTGGTGATTCACGGACTGCACGACTACGCCGCGGTGTACGTGAACCAGACATTGGCCGGTACGCTGGACCGCCGCTTGAAGCAGGACACGCTGGCGATCAAGGTCGCCAAGGGCGACACCCTGGACATCCTTGTCGAGAACACCGGCCGCATCAATTTCAGTACGGAAATGCTCAAGGAGCGCAAAGGCATTCTGGGCGAGGTCGCCTTGCGCGGCGAAACCCTGCACGACTGGAAGATCTACTCGCTGCCGCTGGCACACATCGACGGCTTTGCTTACAGCAACAAGCCGTGCCGCCGCGGCCCGTGCTTCTATCGGGGCAGCTTCAACGCGCCGGTAGCGGGGCATGCATCGGCGGATACCTTCCTCGACACCGCCGGACTCAATAAAGGCTTTGTCTGGTTGAACAAGCGGCCGCTGGGGCGCAGCTGGAAGATCGGCCCGCAGCGCACCTTGTACGTACCCGGCGCCTGGCTCAAGAACCAGGGCAACCAGCTCGTCGTGTTCGACATGTTCGGTACGGACCACACCACTCTGCGGACAGTGAAACAACCCATCCTGGATGCGCCGCCGTCGGAAGCGGCGCCCTGAAGCAACACCTGCGCCCCCCGCACACCCCCAACCCTTTTGAATTGCAGCCGCTTGGAGAGACTCGATGAAAGGCACCCTGTCAACGATGGCCCGTATAGCGCCGCTCCGCATGGCGATGTTGTCCGCCTGTGTATTCGCCACTGCCGCCGGCGCGGAAGAGGCCAAGAAAGTCGAGTTCAACGCCGATACGCCGCAGATGGGTTTCAACAACTGGAACTCCACGCACTGCCGCGATGAATTCAACGACGACATGATCCGCGGCGTGGCCGACAAGCTGATCAGCACCGGACTGCGCGACGCAGGCTATCGCCACATCAATCTCGACGACTGCTGGGCCGACTGGAAGCGCGACAAGAACGGCAGCCTGCAACCCAACCTCAAGCGCTTCCCGCACGGCATCAAGGCGCTGGCCGACTACGTCCACGAACGCGGCTTCGCCTTCGGCCTTTATTCCAGCGCGGGCACCAACACTTGCGAACCGCACCAGGCCAATCGCGGCTTTCCCGGTGGGCTCGGTCACGAAAAACAGGACGCGGCGTACTTCGCTTCGGTGGGTGCGGACTACCTGAAGTACGACAACTGCAATAACGAAAAGAAACCCGCCAAGGAGCGCTACCGCGCCATGGGCGAGGCCCTGCGCGCCACCGGCAAGCCGATCTTCTACAGCCTGTGCGAATGGGGCGAGAACAAAGCCTGGCTGTGGGCCACCGATCCCGCCGTCGGTGCATCCTCATGGCGCACCACCGGCGACATCAGCGACAACTACGCCTCAATGCTGAAGATCTTCAAAGAGAACGTGGTGCTCGATGCCTACGCCGGCCCCGGCCACTGGAACGATCCGGACATGCTCGAAGTCGGCAACGGCGGTATGACCGATGTGGAGTACCGCTCTCATTTCAGTCTGTGGTCGATCATGGCCGCACCGCTGCTGATCGGCACCGACATCCGCAAGATCAAGCCTGACGCGCTGGAGATCCTGCTCAACAAGGATGTGATAGCGGTGAATCAGGACCCGCTCGGCGTGCAGGGCAAGCAGGTGAGCGATGCCAAGGGTATCCATGTAATCGTCAAGCCGCTCAAGGATGGCAGCCGCGCCGTTGCGGTATTCAACGAAGCCGATGCGGCACAGGACGTTGCTGTGAGCGCCAAGGAGCTTGGTCTGCAGGCGTCGACCAAGTACCGCATGCGCGACCTTTGGCAGCATCGTGATGCGCAGGGTGACGGCTCGATCAAACTACGACTGGAGCCGCACGCGACGGCCATGTATCGCATCTCCGCGCAGTAAGGCTTCAGTCTGGGATTGAATGCAAAGAGGCATGGATGCCCATGCCGGACACCTCGAACCAATTGTCGAGCTCGTCATCCCGGCGAAAGCCGGGATGACGAGTAAGGAGAGGTTTTTCGAGGTTCTAACGAAGCTCGTCATCCTGCGTTTTTGTGCTTCAAGACTTTGCGGTCCATGACATCTGGCAAGTTCACAGTAGAGTGCTTACTGTATGACAAATGCCCGGTGTCGACGAAAGCACCATCCGGGCGTGTCGCTCTCAGCAAGCAGCATCACGAGGAAGGCCATTTCATGAGGAAGCCGAACGCCGTCCGCAATCTTTACGGACACGTGATGCACGAAATCGGTCAGCGCATTATCAGCGGCAAGGTACGGCCCGGCGAGGTGCTGCCGCGTGAGGAAACGCTCGCCGAAAGCATGCAAGTCAGCCGTACGGCGTTGCGCGAAGCCATGAAAGTGCTTTCCGCCAAGGGGCTGATCGAGTCACGCGCCGGCGTAGGCGCGCGTGTACTGGAGCAGCGCTTCTGGAACCAGCTCGATGCCGATGTGCTGACCTGGCGTTGCGCCTCGATGCCCACCGACGATTTCGTCGACAAGCTGGTGGAGATGCGCGAGATCATCGAACCCGCTGCCGCGGCATCCGCCGCGCGTCGTCGCACGGCGGAACAACTGGCGGATATCGAAACAGCCTATAAGGCGATGGACGCGGCACAGACACTCGATGCCTGGGCCGAAGCGGATCTGCAATTCCACGATGCCGTACTGCAAGCCACCGGCAACGAACTGATGACATCGCTGTTCTCGGTGGTGGAGAGCGCGCTCGGCACGTTCTTCGTGCTTTCCGCGCGCACCGCGAGCAACTTCAAGTATTCGCTGCCGCATCACCAGAAAGTACTGGAAGCGATTCGCCGCAAGCAGCCGGAAGTCGCGCGCAAAGCCATGCTGGCGATGATCGCGGACTCCCAGTCGAACCTGCAGCAGCATCGCAGCCGGGCGCGCAAAAAGGCGCACACGTAAAGCTGCTGCATGTCTCCTCCCGCCTGCATGGCAGGGAGTTACCTCGATTCACCACCGGGCTCACCGAACACCGGCATCCCTTTGGCGTCCCAATGGAACGGCTGGATGCGCGGTGCACGGCGCGGCGTGCATTTCCAGTCCGGCCCGCCGTTGGCGTGATAGATGATCCAGTCCCTGCCATCGGCGGTTTTGAAGAAGCCGTTGTGGCCGGGCGCGTAGATACTGTTTCGTGGCGAGCTGGCAAACACCGGCCCGGGTGACTTTTTCCAGGATGCGGGATCGGTCAGATCGGCCTTGCCGTCGGCCGTCAGCAAACCCAGCGCGTAGTGATCCGACCAGCAGGCGCTGGCGGAATAGGTGAGGAAGACCTTGCCGCCTGGTCCCGCGAGAAACTCCGGCGCTTCGAGAATCTTGCGGCCACCCTGCATCTCCCACGTATAGGTCGGCGCCGCGATATCGACCTGCTTTTCTCCCAGCGTCCATGGATTGGTCATCGGCACGATGATCAGATCGCTGTGGTCGTCGACGTAGGCCGAATAGACAAAGTAGCGATGTTCGCCATGCTCGAACACCGTGCCGTCGATGCCGGTATGCGCAGTCTTCAGCATGCCCTTGTCGATCCACTCGCCGGTGGTCGGATCCGGCGACGCGTTTTCCAGCACAAACACATGCCGATGCGTGTCGTCGTTATGCGCCTTGTCGGCGGCGGTGTAATACAGGTACCACTTGCCGTCGAGGAAATGCAGCTCCGGCGCCCACACCGACGCAGAGTTGGCGCCTTGCGCCGGAGGGCGCCACACCACCACCGATGGCGCTTCACCAAGGCGTTGCATGTCAGTGGTCTTCCACAGCGCGATGCGGTCGCCGAGCGTGTGCGTGTAGTAGTAGGTTCCGTCGCGCTGGGTTACCCAGGGGTCGGGGCCAGAGGGGAGTAGGGGTTGGCCGGCGCGCGAGGCGGTTGCGCCGAATGCGGTAGTAGCGATTACCAACAGCCATGCAGCAAAAACTTTCATAGATGGATCAACTCCAAAGCCAACTCCTTCTCCCCTCGGCGACCCGTAGATAGTTCCCGTGGGAGAGAAGGTGCCGGCAGGCGGATGAGGGTTCGGCAGAGTGACTGCGATGAAGGCTTGCACAAGCCCTGAACCTTCACCCCAACCCCTCTCCCGATGGGAGAGGGGCTAAAGCGCTTCGGGCGGGCGCTGATCAATGCAGGATCCACTGCTGTGGAGCGAGACCATTGTCCGTCCATATCTGCAACTGCGTGCCGTGCGTCGTGGAACCCGCAGGATCATCCAGCATCAGCGATTCCGATGCCTGGTTCATCATTTTGTAGCTGCCGTTACCAAGATCAAAGAACATCCAGTTCTGGTTGGTGTTGTTCGCGCAGCCCCATAGCGTGACCTTGTTACCGGGCGTGGTACTGCCGCCTGTGTTGTCCACACACAACCCCGTCTGCTGATTCTGGATACTGAACCAGCCGCCGCCCTTGGCATGCACGGTCCAGTTCTGCACCGGCGCGTTGTTGCAGTCCCACAGTTCGGCGCTGGTGTTGTTGGCGGTGGACCATCCGGTGTTGTCCAGACACAACGCCGGTGCCTGCACGCTCTGGAAGATGTAGGTGGCGTTGTCGGCCGGCAGCCGGTTCCATGCTTCGCTGGCGAAGTAGGTGATGCAGCCGCCGTTGAGGTAGTCAGAAGCCAGTTCGAGAATGCTCGATCCATCCGTGGCCGGCAGCAGCGCAGAGGAGTAGTTGGGGCAATAGTTGTCGTACGCGGTCGGCACCTGCACCGGTGCATTGATGGTGTACCAGTTGCCGGTGCCATCGACATTGGTGTTGACGAACAGCACTTTGCCGTTCGACGCCGACACGCTGCCGTTGGATTCGTACATCACCTGGCCCACCAGCAGGATCGCACCATTGCTGGACAACACCGACGGACTCCAGCGATTCAACGGCGCGTGCTCCAGATACTGGCCGCTCGCCGTCTGTACCTTGGTGCCCATATTGGTGGGATCGCCGTAATTCCAGCCGTCGGTCGAGCTACGCGAGAACACGGTACAGGCTGCCGGCCCGCAGAGCTCATTGCTCATGAAGAAGTGACCATTGGGCAGCTTGCTGACAGTAATCATGCCGGGGCGGTCGCCCTGGATCGTGCTTCTGATCGTGTCCGTCTTGTCTTGCCAGGTCTGGCCGTTGTAGCTGCGGATCTGCACGAGCTTCTGGCTGCAACAGCTATCCGTTTCGTCGGACCAGAACATCACCAGTGCGCCATCGTTGGCTACCGAGAACTCCGGCTCCCACAAGCCATGGCTGTTGTCGCCACCAAGAGCCGGCGTGCTGTGGTAACTCCAGCTCGCACCCTGGTTGGTGCTGATATAGACCTCGATAGCCGGCGTGCCGTTGGAGAAATACGACGCCGCGGAAATCAACGTACCGGCTGCCAGCGAACCGACCTGCTGCGGCAGTTCGTACAGCGTGGCGCAACAGCGCTCCGAGCTGCCGGTGATGGTGGGCACGTTGCTCAGCAGACTCCAACTCGCGCCGTTGTCGGTGCTTTGGAAAATGATGCCGTTGGTGCTTGCGATCAGCCGGCCATAGGCCGATGAGGGGCCGTGAGTAAGACGGACCACGCGTGGATAAAGCGTGCTGCCCTGTAGCACGGTTCCCGTGGCCGCGTGCACCGGTGCGATGCCGAAGCCAACCATCGCCAGTACAAGCAGGAACAGCCGGTTTCGCCAGTGTGACCAGAAGCTTGAGCGTTTCATGCCAACCTCCTTCGCGTTACGGGTTTAGAAGTTTGTCTCCCCCCCTGCGAGCAGGGGAGGGGGAAGGACGTCGCGCCTACGGGCTTCACTGCGAATCTGAAGTACCGTCGGCACGTGCAACCTGCAAATAGTCGACATCCAGCGCATGCGCGCCACCGTCGACATCAATGGTGTTGAAGCCCGGCAACAGCGACGCGGACACTTCAGCGATGCGCCAGCCGTCCTGCTCATCGTGTGTTGCCGACTTGCCCAAGACCGCGCCATTCACTGCCAGCGTTGGCATGCCCGGCAAACCCACTTCGGCGTAGCGCACACGCAAGCGATAGCGACCCGCAGCAGCGACATGCACCTCGAAGCGCAGACGCCCCTCCGGCGCCGCACCAAGCCGCGCCTTGCGCCCGTTCGAAGCCTTCATGTCACCGATCGCCACCGCACTCGTGCGCGCGGCGTCTTCCGCCTCATAACGATCGAAATGCGGTGTGTCGGCGCGATACAGAATCTCGTTACGCGCTTCCTCGCGCGGCGCGTCGGCGGATGACGAACTGGTGACGTGCAGCAGCTTGCCGTCGTCCTGCAACAGCAACGCCTGCGTCCAGCCGGCATGGATATTCCCGGTGCGCTTCTGTACGGGCGCCGGCATTTCCCACCAGGGGCCACGCCCCGACGCATTGTTCCAGTACAGCGAACGTCCGCCCGCATCGCCACCACCGCCGGCACGCTGAGCCGATACGACGATGACGCCCTCCGGTCCGCCCAGCGGAAACCAGCGCACTACCGGGCAGGCTGAAGGCCACGCGCCCGACATCGTCATTACCGGTTCGCCATGGTCTTGCGGATCGCCCCAATCCAGCCCGTCGCGGCTGAACTTGATAAAGACCTGGCCGTTGTTGGGGCCGTCGATGTTTTCGTAGGTCATCGCATAGCGGCCGTCGGCAAGGCGCTCCACGATGGCCATGCCGGGACGCTGCACGCCGCCGGGTATCGCAACGTCCAGCGTTTCCTCGCTCCAGTGCTTGCCACCGTCAGTGGAAACTTTATGCGCGAGCGCCTGGTTGTAGCCCTGCGCCTTGTGCTGTTCGGTGGAGTAGTAGGCGACCATGCGACCGTCGTCGAGGATGTGGACGTTGGATTCCCACACGCCCTTGTTGTCCTTGTCCTCAGGTCGCCCGCCACCTTTGATGATGGAGCTGCGATAGGTCCAGCTCTTGCCGCCGTCCCTGGAGACGTAGAGCTGCAGGTCTTCGCTGCTGACGCGATGCTGCGCATCGTTGCCGGTCGCGTTGGCCGATAACAGCAAGGTGCCCGCCGGAAGGTCGCCGCTGGCGCGTGGCGTTTCGGTGATATGCGGCTGCCAGCGCAGTTGCCAGCTTGGATCCTTGCGATGCACTTGATCCGTCACGTTGGACATGAATTGCCAGTGCTCGCCACCGTCGCGGCTTTCCCATAACGGAATGCCATCCATGCCGTGCTTTTCGAACGCCATCAACAACCGGCCGCGTTCGCTCGCGTTGTGCTCGATGCGCACCACCGAGGGATAACCGGTGCCGTCGGTCATGCGCGTTCCGAGCACAGGCTGTTCTTCGTACTGGGCCGCCGCGGACATGGCGATCAGCGATAGACCCAGCGAGACAAGCAGTCGTTTCACTTTCAACACCCCATGTAGATCGAATACCGATCAAAAAATCGGCGTACCGGCGGCTTACCAACCGCCGCCGGTCGCCGGGGGAGGAAACTCACATCTTGAAGCGCACGCCAAAGCCCACCGTGCGGTCCTGATAACGGATGTCTCGCGGCCGCGTGTCGCCGCTGCCCCAGTACTGGTGCAGATCCGCGCCGAAGATGTTGGTGGCGTTGAGTACGACGGTGAGATACGAATTCACGTCGTAGCCCAGCGAGAAGTCCACTTGGTTGGCCGGCTTGATCTCGTCGTTCACACCCGCCACGGTCGGCTGGTTGAAGCCGTCGATAAAGCGGCTTCGGTAGTTGTAGGCGAGACGTGCCGACCAGCCGTACTTCTCATACATCAACACGGCGTTGTAGTTGTTCTTCGACACGTTCTGCAGCGGCGAGGACACCACCGGCCCGCCGATGAATTGCGGCGAACGCGTGGAGCCTTCGATATAGGTGTAGTTGAGCTGCACACCCAGACCACTCCACACACCGGGCAGGAAATCGAAGAACTGCTGGTACGCCACTTCCGCACCGTCGAGATGGCCGGAGCCGGCACTCTGCGGCGAGTTCAGCTGGAACGGTTGGCCGCCGATGGTGACGTTGGTGACATAGTTCTGGATGTAGCCGTTGATATCGCGATAGAACACGCCACCGCTGACATAACTGCCCGGCGCGAAGTACCACTCCAGCGAGGCGTCGTAGTTGTTGGAGCGGATCGGCTTGAGGTTGGGATTGCCGCTGCTGGCGACGCCGGCGCGGTTGATGGTGCCGGGGTTGAGCGACAGCGAGGGGTTGAGCTGGCCGAAACCCGGATAGGTCAGCGTCTTCGCCGCGATCAGGCGCAACTGCAAGTCGTCGCGCAGATGCAGGTTGAAGCTCACGTTGGGCAGATACACCGGCGCATTGGTGGAGGCGTTGAGCGGTGAATAGATGTTGGTGGAGGCGTCATACGAGAACGCATTGAGGTTGCGCTTCACCCGCTCCACGCGCATACCGATCACGCCGTCGTACGGCAACCCGAACAGTTCGTTGCCATAGCCGGCCTGCAGGTAGCCGGCGTAGGACTTCTCGGTGATGTGATAGAAGCGCCCCGGATTCACCGGCGCCAACCCGGTGGGCAGGCCATACAATTGACGGATCGCGTCGGCGTTGTTGACCAGGAAGTTGTAGCAACCGCTCAGCCACGACACCGGGATCGCCGAAGTGGTTGGCTGGCTGCAGAAGTAGCCATTGGGGAAGCGCGCGATCACCTGGTTGGCCGGATTCGGATTGAGCGCGATCGCGCCCGTGCCGCCCGGCGGTGGAGTGGAGACTTCTACGCTGCCGGTGTATTCGGCGGTGTGCCTGGAGTAGCGCAGGCCGAAATCGAGGTACTGGAAGAAGCTGCCGTTGAGATCATAGGTGCCGTCACCACGCCACGCGAACTGCTTGCCGCGTTGGTTGTTCCAGGTCTGGAACAGGCCGTTGAGGTAGTAGTTGGCCGGATCGAGCTGCGGGTTGCCACCGAGGCCCCAGTTCTGCTGATTGCCACCGATGCCGTTCCACACCGTGGTGATCGGCCCCTTGAGGAAGGTATCCACAATGAACGTCTGGTCGTGGAACGACGACGAGTTGAACGACAGGTCGGTCGACAGGTTCAGATGATCGCCGTGCCATTTCGCACCGATCGAGTTCTGGATGTCATGGCCCCACTGTTGGTGCGCCTGCGTACTGGTGGCAGCGTAGGTGTTGCCGGTCCAGGTGCCGCGCGAGGCGTCGCAGATGGTCTGGCCGTAGAAGGGCGAACCCGTCAACCCGTTGGCATAGCAGTGATTGCTGACCGACAGCGACGACGGATCAACCGAACCCACCGGGAAAGTGAAATAGAACGGCTGGTTGTACTTGTCGGAGTCCCAGGTATACAGGCCTTCGACATAGACCTCGGTGCTGTCATTCGGCTTCCACTGCAGCGCGTAATTGAATTCTTCGCGCTTGCGGTCGCCGATGTTGTAGTCGGCGCCCCAGCCGTTCGGCGCCGCGATCAGGTTGCCGTCGCCGGTACGGATCGGCGTGCCCGACGCACCGGTGAGCACTTTCGGGAAATCGCCCCACACCGCGTTGTAGTCATAGCGGTCGCGCGAATAGCCAGCGTTGACCAGCGCGCCGAACTCGCCGTAGTCGGTGTTCCAGCGATTGCTGAGCAGCACGCTGCCGGTCGGGTCGGTGTGGCCGCCGTACTTGCTGTGCGTGCCGGTGAGCGTCGCCGCCACCTTGCTACCGGTAAAGTCGAACGGACGGAACAGCTGCATGTCGACCATGCCGGCGATGCCGCCGTCGGGCAGACTGGCCTCACTGGTCTTGTATACCTGCACGGTCTTTACCGCAGTGGCCGGCAAATTCTGGAAAGCGAAAGCGCGACCGACGCCGCTGAAGATCTCACGCCCGTTCAACGTCGTGATGACATTCGGCAGGCCACGGATCACCACCGAATTGGTCTCGCCCTGGAAACCCTGCGCGATCTGCACGCCGGTGATGCGCTGCATCGCGTCGGCCACACTGTTGTCCGGCAGCTTGCCGATGTCTTCGGCCACGATGGAATCCACCACCATCCGCGCATCCTGCTTCAGCGTCTGCGCGCTCTGCAGGCTCTGGCGCATTGGCGTGACGGTGACGCCGGAAAGGTTCACCACGTTCTGCGTAGCGGCCTCTTTACCGGTGGCCGGTTTCTTGGCGGTGGTGTCTTGGGTGGCCGTCGCGTCCTGCGGATCGGCCGCCGCCTGGTCGGCAGCCGCGCCGGTGGTCTTGGCGGGCGTATCGGCGGCGTATACGGGCGTCAGCACGGCGGCGATGGCCGCGGCGAGCAAAGTGATGTGAATGCGGTTCATGGGATATCCCCTCAGAGATACGGATCAGCGGGCCGTCGCGGCGGCGGGTACTGGAAACAGTTGCGCGTCGGCTGGCACCACGCCGCGCGGCGCGTGGGTGAGCGAACGCAGGATGTCGGTCTCGCGCTGGCGGTACGGTGTGCCGTCGCCATGCAGCAGGTCGTGGAACCACAACACCGGCGGCTGCAAGGTGTACGGCTTCTGCCAGGAGTCCCACGGGTAGATGGTCTGCGAGCGGCCATCGACGAAGCCCCACTGCACCATGCCCACATCCAGCTTCTTGGCCAGCGGCAACACGCCGTCGATGGTGGAGCCGGCACCGCGCGCCATGTATTCGGTGCAGATCAGCGGACGTCCGTAGCCGCGCAGCTGCTCCACGCGTTTGGCGAACGCCTCCGGCCAGTCGTAGCTGTGGAAGCTGATCACGTCCGACTGCTCGATCTGCGTGCGTTCCACCGCGTTGAGCTTGGCCGGCGCGGACCAGTCGTCGTCATGCCACAGGCCACTGGTCAGCGGCTGCGTGGGTGAAGCGCTACGTGCCCAGCTGAAGACCTGCGGCAGCAACTTGGCGACCAGTTCGATCTTGCCCTTGGGTTCGCGCGCGTCGTAGTTGCCGCCGCCGGGGTTGTCCGGTTCGTTCCACACATCCCAGGCCAGCACGCGCTTGTCGTTGGCGAAATGGCCGACGATGTCTTTCACGTAGCGCTCGAGCCGCGGGTACTGGGTGGGATCGGCCAGTGCCACGCCGGGGTTCTGCACCCAGCCGGAGTTGTGCACGCCGGGAATCGGCGGGTGTTGCGGGCCGAGTTTGGGCTCCGGATCCCAGCACGAGTCGAACAGCACAAAGATCGGCTTGATGCCATGCTTGTCAGCGATAGCGAGGAAGCGGTCGATGCGCTGCTTGAAACCTTCCGCATCCTGCTGCCACAGCATGTCGTGCAGGAATACACGCATGGTGTTCATGCCCAGCTGCTGCGCCCAACCCAGTTCGCGATCGATGCGCTCGGCATCGAAGGTGTCGCTTTGCCACATTTCCAGCTGGTTGATCGCGTTCGCCGGCAAGTAATTGCTGCCGGCCAGCCAGCGTTGCTGCGCGTACCAGGTCTTGGCCTTGCCGGCCGGCCAGCGCGCGGCATCCTGCGCGGTTGCGGCCGGTGCGTGGAATGTGGCAGCCAGACTCAGTGCCGTCGCCAGTAATACGTACTTCATGACCTCTCCCATCGGTGACACGGGCGACCTT
The DNA here is from genome assembly GCF_900114495.1 of Dyella sp. OK004. Lineage (GTDB taxonomy): Bacteria > Pseudomonadota > Gammaproteobacteria > Xanthomonadales > Rhodanobacteraceae > Dyella_D. The sequence continues at coordinate 1,200,850 of NZ_FOZI01000001.1, forward strand.
GCGTGTCGCCTTTGATTGACCTGAGCGGGCCCGGCGTCGGGCAAAGCGCTCCCTTGGGCGACCCGTGGGGCCGCCCGTCATGGACGTGCAAGCGTGTAGAGCCCGGCTTAGAGCTTCTGCGTGGTGAACTCGTAGACGATCAGGTTGCGATATTCCTGCCCTGGCGCCAGCCGCGCCGATCCAAACGCCGGTTGATTCGGCGTGTCCGGATAAAGCTGTGGCTCGAGCGCAAACGCATCGCCCTGGCGATACACGCGGCCGCCGGTGCCGACGGTGGTGCCGTCCAGGAAATTGCCCGAGTAGAACTGCAGGCCCGGCTGCGTCGACGACAAGGTCAGCACGCGGCCGGATACCGGGTCTTCCACTTTGGCGACCATGCGCGGCGTGCTCGCGGCGCTGCGGCTGATCACCCAGTTGTGGTCGTAGCCATGACCGAACAGCAACTGCGGTTCGTCGCCGTGGCGAACATCGGCGCCAATCGGCTTGGCCTTTCTGAAATCGAACACCGTGCCCGCAACGTTGCGGATCTCGCCGGTGGGAATCAGCGAATCACTTACTGGCAGATAGGCATCCGCGGAAATGGTGAGGCGCTGCTCCATCACGCTGCCCGAGCCTTCACCTGCCAGATTCCAGTAGGCGTGGTTGCTCAGGTTGACGATGGTCGGCTTGTCGGTGGTGGCGCGGTATTCGATGCTCAGGCGATTGCTGTCGTCGAGCGTATAGGTCGCGGTTATCGTGAGTTTGCCGGGATAGCCCATGTCGCCGTCGGGGCTGACATAGCTCAGGCTGACGCTGGCCTTGCCGGCGTCGTGCTTCACGTCGCCGATGGCCCACACCACTTTGTCGAAGCCGCGCGTGCCACCGTGCAGCGAGTTGGGCTTGTCGTTGATCGGCACGTCGTAGCCGTGGCCGTCCAGCACGAAATGTCCCTTGGCGATGCGATTGGCGTAGCGGCCTACCGTGGCGCCGAAGTACTGCGGCTTCTGCACATAGCTGTCCAGCTTGGCGTAGCCCAGCGTGATGTTGGCGAACTTGCCGTGGCGGTCCGGCGCCATCAGCGACTGCAAGCTGGCACCAAGCGCGATGATGCGCGCGCTCATGCCGTGGCTATTGCTCAACGTCACGGCGTCGACTTTGGTGCCGTCGGCCAACGTTCCAAAGGTTTCGCGTCGCGCTTCGGCTGCGCCCGTCGTCATGGAAATAACCGCCATGCCAAGTGCTACTCCCCAGAGACCTACCCGTGTCATGAGCTTCTTACCCCTTCGTCACGCTGACGAGATAAAGGTCATGCAAACATATTGTATGATGAACTTGCAAGTGACGGACCGGGAAGGATTTTTTGTGGTGCGGTGCGTCACGGTCCGACGGAAAGGTCATGGTTGGCAAGAAATGTGATGGTTTCTGAGAATTTTCGTAAATGCGACTGTCGGACAAGCTCACTAGAGTCCGCGACATGTCGCGACGCGACAACGGAGCTTTCGGGCACCACGAAAACGAAAGCCTCGCGAGCAGTAAAAAAACTGCTGCTGGCGAGGCTTGGCAGGATCAAGAGAAAGTGCTTATAGTCCTTTTGTATGACAAATGCCTCGGCGCCGCAGATCGGGCGCCCCGATGCATCAGTCTCCGCCGGCAGCACCAGAGGAAGCAGACTTCATGAGGAAGCCGAACGCCGTTCGCAACCTTTATGGCCACGTGATGCACGAGCTCGGCCTGCGCATCGTGAGCGGCAAGGTACAGCCGGGCGATGTGCTGCCGCGCGAAGAGACGCTGGCCGAAAGCTTGCTGGTCAGCCGCACAGCGCTGCGCGAAGCCTTGAAGGTGCTGTCCGCCAAAGGCCTGATCGAATCGCGCGCCGGCGTAGGCGCGCGCGTGCTGGAAGAACGCTTCTGGAACCAGCTCGACGCCGACGTGCTGGCGTGGCGCTGCGCCTCGATGCCCACCGACGATTTCGTCGACAAGCTGGTAGAGATGCGCGAAATCATCGAGCCGGCGGCCGCGGCAGCCGCTGCGCGCCGTCGCACGGCGGAGCAACTGGCGGACATCGAAACCGCATTCAAAGCGATGGATGCGGCACAGACGCTCGATGCCTGGGCCGAAGCCGATCTGCAATTCCACGATGCGGTGCTGCAGGCGACCGGCAACGAATTGCTGTCGTCGCTGTTCTCCGTGGTCGAGACCGCGCTGGGCACCTTCTTTGTGCTGTCCGCGCGCACCGTGAGCAACTTCAAGTATTCGCTGCCGCACCATCAGAAGGTGCTGGAAGCGATTCGCCGTAAACAACCGGAAGTGGCGCGCAAGGCGATGCTGGCGATGATCGCGGACTCCCAGGCCAACCTGCAGCGTAACCGCGGCCGCGCACGCAAGAAGGCGAGTGCGTGACTAGGGCGACGCTGATGAAGTATCGCGATCGTCACCAGCCCTGTCTGTTCGCAGGCCGCAGGATCGTCGGCGAAGGCAGACTGGCCGTCTGTCGAGACGGCGGACCGAAGGCATGCGGACAGACAGGGCTGGCCCCAACGCATGAAAATTCAAATGATGGGGTGATGCCAGGAAGGCTCGCAGGCTGCGCCGCGTGGCTTGCCAAGACGGCCAGTCTTCCCTGCGCCACACGACACAGCCTGCGAGCCTTCCTGGCATCATGACGAACGCGATACTTCATCAGCGTCGCCCTGGCCTTATCGGCCTGGACTGGGGCACCACGCATCTGCGCGCCTATCGCTATGGCGACGCGGGCACCGTGCTCGAAAGCCGGGCCTTGTCGTACGGTATCCGCCAACTGCCATCGGGCGGTTTCACCCAGGCTTTCGAGGAAGCCACCGCCAGTTGGCCTGAGGCGCCGGTGATCGCTTGCGGCATGGTCGGAAGCCGCAACGGCTGGTGCGAGACGCCTTATATAGACACGCCAGCCGATGTATCCCGGCTGGCGCATGCGTTGACCTTGTTGTCCCTGCCTGATGGACGCACGCTGCATCTGGTCTCCGGCCTGCGCGATCCCGAACGGCCGGACGTGATGCGCGGCGAAGAGACTCAAATCCTTGGCGTGCTGGCGCAGCACACCGATGTTCCGTGGAGCGGCACCTTGTTGCTGCCCGGCACGCATAGCAAGTGGGTGCGCATCACCGAAAGCGTCGTTACCGGTTTCGCCACCATGATGACCGGCGAGCTGTACGGCTTGTTGAGCCGCCACTCCATTCTGGGCGGGGCACCGGCGGATGCCGCGCATGACGATGCCGCTTTCCAGCAAGGCGTCCGTGCCGCGCGCGACAGCGGCGCTGCGGGCGCTCTTTCCATCCTGTTCTCAGCACGCGCATTGATGCTCGACGGTGCGCTGACCTCCGACGCCGTGCCTTCCTATCTTTCCGGTCTGCTGATTGGCGACGAATTGCGCGCCGCCATCGCCGCCGGCTGGGCCGATGCGGCCTTGCCGGTGCAGATGGTGGGTTCGATGGCACTGTGCCAACGCTATGCCGATGCCGCAGGCGTGTTCGGCCTGCGTCTACGTCAAGCACCGGAGAACATTACCGCGCAAGGCTTGTGGCGGGTCGCCGCGGCGGCCGGCCTGATTGATCACGCATCCACAAGAGTTCCCACGCCATGAATCAGTGGCTGCAACCCCTTCCGCTGGTCGCCATCCTGCGCGGCCTGCATCCCGATCAGGCGCTGGAGATCGGCACCGCGATTGTCGACGCCGGCTTCCGCGTACTCGAAGTGCCGCTGAATTCGCCGCGGCCGCTGGAAAGCATCCGCCTACTGGCCGATGCCTTTGGCGATCGCTGTCTGGTCGGCGCGGGCACAGTGTTATCGACCGCGAAGGTGCACGAGGTCGCCGAGGCTGGCGGCCGACTGATCGTGATGCCGCATGCGGACACCGCGGTGATCGCCGAAGCCAAGCGCGCCGGCTTGTACTGCGTCCCGGGCGTGTCCACACCCACCGAAGCTTTCGCCGCACTGCATGCAGGTGCGGACGCGCTGAAGATTTTCCCCGCCGAAGCCATTCCGCCGGCCGTGGTCAAAGCCTGGCGCGCGGTGTTGCCACCGGATCTCGCGCTGCTCCCGGTCGGCGGCATTACGCCGGACAACATGCGCCCGTATATCGCTGCCGGCGCGCGCGGCTTCGGCATCGGCTCGGCGCTCTTTGCGCCAGGGCGAAGCGCGGCCGAAACGGCTACGCGTGCACTCGCTTTCGCAACCTCTTGGCAAGAACTCGCACATCTAGGGACGAGTGCATGAAGATCACAAGTATCAAAACCTTTCTGGTACCGCCGCGCTGGTGTTTCGTGCGCATCGAGACCGACAGCGGCATCGTCGGCTGGGGCGAACCCGTCGTCGAAGGACGCGCGCAGACGGTGGCGGCGGCGGTCGACGAGCTGTCCGACTACCTGATCGGCAAGGACCCGAGTCCCATCGAGGATTTGTGGAGCGTGATGTACCGCGGCGGTTTTTATCGCGGTGGCCCGATCCTGATGAGTGCCATCGCCGGCATCGACCAGGCGCTGTGGGACATCAAGGGCAAGCATTTGGGCGTGCCCACGCACGTGCTGTTCGGCGGCCCGGTGCGCGATCGCATCCGCGTGTACTCGTGGATCGGCGGCGACCGTCCGGCGGATACCGCCAAGGCCGCGCGCGACGCTGTGGCGCGCGGCTTCACCGCGGTCAAGATGAATGGCACGGAGGAGATGCACTTCGTCGACTCCTACGACAAGGTCGAGCGCGTGCTGGAAAACGTGCAGGCAGTGCGTGATGCAGTTGGCCCGCATATCGGCCTTGGCGTGGATTTCCACGGCCGCGTGCACAAGCCAATGGCCAAGGTGCTGATGCGCGAACTGGCGCCGTACAAGCTGATGTTTATCGAGGAGCCGGTGCTGTCCGAGCATCTCGAAGCGATTCCGGAACTGGCAGCCATTTCGCCCGCACCCATCGCGCTCGGCGAGCGCATGTACTCGCGCTACGACTTCAAGCGCCTGCTGCAGACCGGCGGCGTCGACATCATTCAGCCCGATCCCTCGCACTCTGGCGGCATTACTGAAACGCGCAAGATCGCGGCGATGGCCGAAGCCTATGACGTGGCGCTGGCGCTGCATTGCCCGCTGGGACCGATTGCACTGGCCGCGAACCTGCAGCTGGATGCGATCTGCCACAACGCGTTCATCCAGGAGCAAAGCCTCGGTATCCACTACAACGCCGCCAACGATCTGCTCGACTACGTCACCGACCGCAGCGTGTTTGCCTATAAGGACGGTTACGTGACAATCCCGGGCGGCCCGGGTCTTGGCGTAGAGGTCAACGAAGCGTACGTCGCCGAACGCGCCGCCGTTGGCCATCGCTGGCGCAATCCGCTCTGGCGCCATGCCGACGGCAGCGTGGCGGAGTGGTGAGGCGATGACGGCCTTTGCCAGCTATCCCAGCCTTGCCGGCCGCAATGTGCTGATCACCGGTGGCGCCAGCGGCATCGGCGCGTCCTTCGTCGAACATTTCGCGAAGCAGGGCGCGCGGGTCGGCTTTATGGACCGCGACGATGCTTCCGCGCATGCCTTGATGGCGCAGCTTGGCGGCGTCGCGCATGCACCGGTGTACCAGCATTGCGACATCACCGACCTCGATGCTTTGCAGGCCACGATCAAAACGCTGCGCGAAGCGACCGGTCCGTTCTCGGTGCTGGTCAATAACGCGGCCAACGATGTGCGCCACTCGCTAGCCGATGCCGATGAAGCGCTGTTCGAACAAAACATAGCGGTGAACCTGCGTCACCAGGTTTTCGCCACCAAGGCGGTGATCCCCGATATGCGTTCGCTCGGCGGCGGCTCGATCATCTGCCTGGGCTCCGTCGGCTGGATGCAGAAGAATGCCGGCTATCCGCTGTACGCCATGGCGAAGGCGGGCATCCACGGTTTCGTCAACGGCATGGCGCGCGAACTTGGCGCTCATCGCATCCGCATCAATTGCCTGGTGCCGGGCTGGGTGATCACCGAAAAGCAGCGGCGACTGTGGCTGGATGCCGAAGGCGAGGCCTCGATCAAACGCATGCAGTGCATGCCCGGCTATCTCGACGCAGCGGATCTGGCGCGCGCCGCCCTGTTCCTTGCCGCAGACGACAGCCGCATGTGCACGGGGCAGGATTTTATCGTTGATGGTGGCTGGGTATGAGTCTCGCGGTTCGCGTTGCCCATGCGCATCCGCACATCCTCGGCGAGGGCGTGCTGTGGGAAGAGCGCGAACAGGCCGTTTACTGGACCGATATTGCTGGCAGCACGCTGTGGAGGCTGCATCCGGCCGATGGCCATATCACGCATTGGCGCATGCCCGAACGGCTGGCATCGTTCGCGTTGTGCGAGGCCGAGGGATGGCTGCTGCTCGCGCTGGCGTCGCAGCTCGCGTTCTTCCATCTCGAACAACAACTGCTGATTCCGCTGCACGCCATCGAGCACGGCTTGTCCACGCGCGCCAACGACGGTGCCTGCGATCGCCAGGGCCGCTTCGTGTTTGGCACGCTGCACGAACCTGCCGCGGGTGCGAAGCAACCCGTCGGGGGTTTCTATCGGCTGCATACCGACCTGCGGCTGGAGAAACTACCGCTGCCCAGCGTGGCCATCAGCAACAGCATCGCTTTCAGTCCGGCCGGCGATCGCATGTATTTCTGCGATTCGCTGACCCGCAAGATTCTCTGCTGCGACTACGGCGACCGGCTCGGTGCGCCGCGCGTGTTCGTCGATCTCGATGGGATCGCAGGTGAGCCCGATGGCTCGGCGGTCGATGCGGAGGGTGCGCTATGGAATGCGCAATGGGGTATGCACCGCGTAGTGCGTTACCTACCCGACGGAACGGAAGACCTGGTGCTCGATCTGCCGGCGCGCCAGCCGACGCGTCCGGCGTTCGGTGGACCCGATTTGAAAACGCTCTACGTCACCAGCGCACGTGACGGCCTTACCGCGACCCAACTTGCCGACGACCCTCATGCCGGCGCGCTGTTCGCCCTGGCCGCCCCCGTGGCGGGCCTGCGCGAACCGCGCTTCACCGGTTCACCGCCTCACCACGGATAGTCGAACACGGAAGGCCACATGGCCGATCCGTCTCCAGCGAACGCAGGAATCCATCCATGAATACTGTTACTCCGACGACTGCCGCTTCATCCTCCGCCGCACCGGTTCCAGCGGCGGCCTCGCGTGCTACTGCTGTATTCACCTGCATCCTCGCCGCGCTCGCCGGCCTGATGTTCGGTCTGGATATCGGCGTGATTTCCGGCGCCAGCCAATTTATCCAGAAGGAATTTCAGATCTCCGATCACATGATCGAGTGGATCGTGAGCAGCATGATGCTGGGCGCGGCGCTGGGCGCGCTCGGTGCCAGCTGGATGTCAGCCGCACTCGGCCGCAAGCGCTCGCTGATTCTTGGCGCCGTATTGTTCGTCACCGGCTCGCTGCTGTGCGGCTGGGCCTGGTCGCCGGAAGCACTGATTGCCGCGCGCCTGATTCTGGGCCTGGCCATCGGCATCGCCACGTTCACCGCCCCGCTGTATCTGGCCGAAGTGGCGCCGGAACATATTCGCGGCGCAATGATCTCGCTGTACCAGCTGATGATCACCATTGGCATCCTGGTCGCCTTCCTTTCCGACACCGCCTTCAGCTACACCGGCAACTGGCGCTGGATGCTTGGCGTGATCGCGATTCCCGGCGCGCTGTTCCTATTCGGCGTGTTCTTTCTGCCCGACAGCCCGCGCTGGTTGATGATGCGCGGCCGCCAGCGCGACGCGCACGACGTGCTGATCCGCCTGCGCGGCGATGAAAGCGTGGCGCATCGCGAAATGACCGACATCGCCGAACAACTGAAGACGCCGCAGCGCGGCTGGCACTTGTTCCTGGAGAACGCGAACTTCCGCCGCTCGGTCGGCCTTGGCGTGCTGCTGCAGCTGATGCAGCAGTTCACCGGCATGAACGTGGTGATGTACTACGCGCCGCGCATCTTCGAGAACATGGGCTATGACCCCCACGCGCAGCTGTGGTTTACCGCTATCGTGGGCCTTACCAATGTGCTGGCCACCTTTATCGCTATCGGCCTGGTCGATCGCCTGGGCCGCAAGCCGATCCTGTACATCGGTTTCGTGGTGATGGCGCTGGGCCTGGGCGTTGTCGGCGCGATGATGCACCTGGGCATCACCTCGCACGTCGAGCAGTTGTTCACCGTCGGCATGCTGCTGGTCTTCATCGTCGGCTTCGCCATGTCCGCCGGCCCGCTTGTGTGGACGCTGTGCTCGGAAGTGCAGCCGCTGAAAGGCCGCGACTTCGGCATCGGCTGCTCCACCTTCACCAACTGGATCGCCAACATGATCGTCGGCGCCACCTTCCTCAGCCTGCTACACGGCATCGGTAACGCCGCCACCTTCTGGCTCTACGCCGGCCTCAACCTGGTGTTTATCGTGCTGACCTTCTGGCTGGTGCCGGAGACCAAGGGCGTCACCCTCGAACAGATCGAGAGCAAGTTGATGGCGGGTAAGCGACTGCGTGAAATCGGGCGCTGAGCGAATCGGAAACGGTTCCAGAAGCCTGTTCACAGGCTTCTGGAGTTCGCTGGACGGCTCCTCATGAGGGCTTGCTTGTTGGAGGCCTGAGGCATGGATTACACTTCACTTGTACAAAAACACGTACAAGTAGGAAAGCAGGCCATGCGCACCATCAATTTCAGCGATGCCCGGGGCAACCTCAAAGAGGTGCTCGACAACGTTGCATCGGATCACGCCATCACCCTCATCAAGCGTCGTGACGCCGAGGATGCCGTGGTGATGTCCGTGAGCGACTACAACTCCATCCAGGAAACCCTGTATCTGTTTGGCAACCCTGCCAACGCGGAGCGCCTACATACCGCTATGGCGGAAGCCGAAGCATCGCTTCCGGCTGGTGCGCGAATACTGGGGCCGAAGGGCAACGCAAGCATGCCCACCGTGAAGACCGCCAAGAAAAACGGTCCACGCAAAGTGATGATGGTGCAGGAGAGCAAGAGCCGCGTGGATAGTTACAAGGTTCCTCGCCCACCCAAGAAGGCAACCGCCAAGCCGCGCGGGAAGAAAGGCGCGTAAATGGCGATCCAAAAGGAAAGGGATGACCTTTGGTGGATGGGCCAAGGCTGGGAAGACTACCTCTACTGGCAGGCCAACGATCCCAAGAAGGTCGAAGCCATCAATGACCTGATTACAGATATCCGGCGGAATCCGTGGGCTGGCTTGGGCAAGCCAGAGCCGCTCAAAGCCAATTGGGCAGGATGGTGGTCACGCCGCATCACCATCGAGCATCGCCTGGTCTACCGATTGTTCGACATGGATAAGCCAGGCAAGGGGCAAGCGAAGCCCGGGAAGATCACGGTGATCCAGATCGCTCAGGCTCGCTTTCACTACGGCAAGAAATAAGCCCGCGAAGTATCAATACCCGCATGGATGTGCTGACGCTCGCTCCCGGCGACCGGGTATGGCCATTTATCCACGCGTCTTGCCGTGCTCTTTTCCAGCGCTGACCACTTCGGCCTTCACGGCATCCGTATGCTGCCCCAGCATCGGCGCCGCAAACGGCTTCGGCCCCGGCGTCCGGCCGAATTTAATAGACTGCGCCACGCCGTGATATTGGCCCACAGTGGGATGCTCCAGCGTGCCGACGATGCCTTCGGCCACCACTTGCGGATGCTCGAACATATCCTCGATACGGCGCGCGGCGGCGCAAGGCACCTCGTCACCGAACAGGCTTTCCCATGCCATCGCACTGTGCGCGGCGAGCGCGTCGTGGAGCTTCGGCAGAATCTCCGCCGCATGCTCAGCGCGCTTGCGCACGCTGTCATAGCGCTCATTGGCGGCCAGCGCCTGCAAACCGGTCTTCTCGCATAACGCGCGCCAGAAATGCGGCGTGTTGGCGGAGATATAGATGTAGCCGTCTGATGTCGGATGGATACCGGTGACGCCGCCGGAGCGCATATCGCGCCCGATATCCAGCGATTCGCCATCCGCCCAGATCAACCGCGCTGACTGCATGGTTAGCGCGCTGCGCAACAACGACACTCCCACAAACTGCCCCAACCCGCTGCGCTCACGCTCGAAGAGCGCAGACGACACACCCGCCGCGAGCAGGGCCGCGGTGTAGTAATCCACCACCGAGCCGTAGATGATTTCCGGTGGACCACCGCGCTTGCCTTGCAGCGCGCACATGCCGGTCATGGTCTGCAGCACCTGGTCATAGCCGGCCTTGTCCTTCATCGGCCCGCTCTCGCCATAACCCGTCACCGCGCAATAAATCAACCGCGGATTGATCACGCTCAGCGATTCGAAATCGATCCCCAGCCGCTTCGGCACATTCGGGCGGAAGTTATGCACCAACACATCCGCTTCACGCACCAGCTTGAGCAGCGTCGCGTGATCGTTGGCGTTCTTCAGATCCAGCACCATCCCGCGCTTACTGCGATTCACCCCGAGAAACGCTCGGCTCTCGCTAGGCAAGGTCGACGGATACTGTCGCAGATTATCCCCGCCCGGCGGCTCGATCTTGACCACATCCGCACCCTGATCCGCGAGCAAGGTGCACCCATAAGGCCCCGCGATATAGGCACTTAAATCAAGCACACGGATGCCATCCAGCGGCCCCCGCGAAACCGGCGAAACCGCCGCATCAGGTGGAATGCTTTCCATACGCCGTGCTTCCGCAGAACTCCAAAACCCAAAGCCTAGACAACTTTGCGCCGAGACCCCGTAAAGAAACAGCCGGACTTCATATGTTCACCCGACACAAACCCTTGCGTCATCGCGAGCACCCAACCCTCTCCACGGAGGGGAGAGGGAGCAAAGCAGCAATGCCCCACGGCGGAGAAAACCATCGCGACGCCTGACACTGGAAGATGCGTAGCTACAGAGCGCACCGCCTGCTCTCAGGCCATTTCTCTTTGGTTACTTTCTCTTTGGGCCAGCAAAGAGAAAGTGACCCGAGCCGCGGCAGCGGTTCGGAAGCCCGCGGCAGGCGAGCCAGAGCACGCAGACGCCAAAACCGAGCGACAACGCCACTGGATGACCAGCTTCGCTGTTGTGAAGCGCCTCCGGCCTTCGCCGGAATGACGAAGTAGGGGGGAATGTCGCAAGGGCAGAATCCTCACCCCAACCCTCTCTCAGAAGGGAGCCGAAGCGTCATCAGGCGCCAGCGACATCCACGTCAATCGCCACACCCCATCCACCCGCCCCCCAGCGCAAAAATAAGGCTCAAACACCAACGGCTCCCGATACCCCAACCTCAACACAACCCTCGGCACATCCCCCGACACACTCTCCAACCACTCAGACTCCGGCCCATCCGGCACCCGCACCGTCTCCTCCACCTTGAACCCATCAATCAACCCAGTGGCGTACACCAACGGCCCCCGTGTCACCGCCAGATAATCAAAGCGCAACACCTGCTGCCGCACCGCCTCGCCATCCGGCGCCCGCGACTCCTGCACATTGCGATTCATCGCACGATGCGTACGGATCGCCATCGGCAAGCGCAGCACCACCTCGTCACCATCGCGCCACGCCCGCTCGATCACCGCATAAGCGCCGGGCGCCGCCTCCACAACATCGCCATCTACCTCGATGACAGCACCAGCAGCCCACGACGGCACACGCAAACGCACGGCGAAGCGCGCCTCGTGTTCAACCGCGAGCTTCAGGCGCACCTCACCCTCGAACGGATACGCCGTGCGCTGTTCCACCACCACCTTGCCCGCCACCGGCAACACCAACTCCGCCGCACCCGCGCCATACAGATGCACCGCGATGCCATCCTCCGTGCGCGCGTAGGCGACGCCGGGCAGTTCCTCCAGCGCCATGGCGCCGCTCGACTTGCAGCAACGCCAATAGGTCGTGTGCACACGGCGCCCGTTGGGAAACACGTAGTAGCACCAGTCCTCGCCGTTCGGCGCCTGCGCACCGAGCAGGTCGTTATAGGCGGTGCGTTCAATCTCCTCGGCGTACTTCGCTTCACCACTGATGGCCAGCAGTTCGCGGTTGAGTTGGATCCACGCCAGGCTGGAACAGGTTTCCACATAACCGTAGGGACTGAACACGCCGGCCGGATTGAACACTTCGCGCGAGCGATGCGCCACGCCACCCCACGGGCCGCCGCCCAGCGTCAGATGATGATCGCGGATGCTGTGCCACATGCGGTCCAGCACGCGTCGGTAGGTGGCGTCACCCGTGATGCGATAGAGCTTGGCGAGACCAACCAGATTCCAGGCGAGCTGATAGGCCTTGCCTGTAGCGATCTCCGACGCATCGGCACCCGCCTCCACGCGTTGCAGCAGCGCAAGCGCGGGATTGCGATCAGCCTGCCCTAGGACGTGCAATGCGAGATCCAGGTAGCGCTGTTCGCCGGTGGCGAGATGCAGCTCTGCCATCGGGTCCATCAACACAGTGGCGGACATGCCGTGGTGATTGCCGAGCTCGGTGATGTCGATGCCTTCATCGATCAGCGTGTGCCAGCACAGATCGCCGATGCGACGGGCCGCGTCGAGATAACGCGGCTCGGGAAAATGCCGATGCACTTCCAACAAGCCGAGCACCAGATAGGCGTGGTTCCAGATATCCCAGGTGCGCACGCTGGGCTCGCCGTTCCAGCTCACCGGTTTGGGCCGCTGCCTGCGCATGAAGCGGCGCTCGGGTGCGTAGGTGCCGAGATAGCCATCGGCTTCTTGCACGCTGACCAGAAAATCCGCCACACGACGCAGGCGTGCAAGCAGATCCGCATCCGCCGTGCGCGCAGCGGCTTTTGCCGCGGCGTACAGCCATTTGCCCGCGTGTTCGCCATACCAGTCGCCCTCCGCATTGGTAGCGCGCTGCTCGGGCCCAAAGATCACGATGGCGGGGCTGTGTTCGTCGACGATGAAATGCGAGAGACGGCCGCGCGCGTTCGCGTCCAGCGCTTCGCCCAGCAGGCCGCCGAGTCGCACTTTGGACGCAGCGGGTGTGTCGTTGGCGATGCTCATGCGCTCAATCCGCATCGACTACGCAACGGAAGCCCACGCTGCCGGAGCGGTCCTTGCATGGTGCCATCAGCAGCAGCTTGCCGTGCTGGTCCAATCGGTAGGCCTGCGGGAAATACCAATGCGAGGTCTGCGGCTGATACGCGCTGCCACCGCGCAGGATCGCCGCGCGCGTGTGCTCGTCGAGATACTCGTCGGTCCACTGCCACACATTGCCGACCAGATCGAGCACGCCGAACGGGCTGGCACCGGACGGATGTGCATCCACATCATCCGGCGCGCACAGGCGGCGGCCACGGTTCGTTGCAGGCACCGCGTCCTCGCACCAGGCATCGCCCCAGGGATAGCGCCTGCCATCGGTTCCCTGCGCGGCGTACTGCCATTCCCATTCGCGCGGCAGGCGCTTGCCGGCCCACTGCGCGTAGGCGCGCGCGTCTTCCAGCGCAACCCAGGTCACCGGCTTGTTGTCCCAGCCCTTCGGTGGCGCACCGTTCTGCCAATGGCGCAGATAGTTGTGCGTGTCGCGCGGACGGTAGCTGCTGGCTTCGACAAATTGAAGGTACTGCGCATTGGTGACCGGTGTACGGTCGATATGAAAGGCGGCCATGCGCATGTGATGGCGATGGTTGCGGCGCGCGCTGCTCTCCCACGGGTACTGCACATCCACGCCTTCCCAGGTCTGGCCTTCGATCGCCGCGCCACCGACCACGAAATCGAAATCACCGGCCGGAATCGTCACCATGCCTTCCAGCGCGCTGATGGCTGGCTGGGTGGCTGCAATCGCCACTAATTGCTGTGGAATCGCTTTCCACTGACGCGACAGGCTGCGCAGCGGCGTGGCCGCCAAGGCGCGCATGCGGGTGAGGAACGCATCCAGCCCATCACACAACGCGCCGGGGGCCAGCGCAAGCAAGGCGCCGAAACCACTGCCTTCCATCGTGAAATCGAAATGTGCTTTCCCGAGTGACAAACGAGGCTCGATCCCCGTGCCGTTCCACACATCGAAATAACGCGTGCCTTCCACATGAGGCAAGGCGATCTGCTCCCCGGTCACCTCGTACTCGTTGCGATTCACCATGGTCACTAGCGTGATGCCGTCGTGCGGGAAGCGGCTGGCGAACACGCCGGCCTGCAAGGTGTGCAAGTAAGGACGCCAGTCGCGGCTGACCATGCATGGCGCGAACATGCGCTCGATCGACGCGATGCGGCGCAGGCTTTCGGCGTCGCGCGAGGTGAGCTGGTTCCAGATGCCCCACACGTTTTCCCAGGCGTTGTAACCGATGCCGTTGAAGAAGATGTATTGCAGATCGTGGTTGCGGTCGCGGCCCCAGCGATTCTCGTAGTTGATCATGTGGCGCGGCTCCAGCCACTTGAACTTCGCCACGGGCGGCACCGGTTCGTTCGGCGCTTTCTTGCCCCAGCTCTGCACGTTCCAGATCAGTGCCTCTTCCGCGCTGATGGTGGATTCGGGCTGCAACACCACCGGACTGCCCAGCGCATCGCAAGCGTCGATGAAGGCGCGCGGCACGCCGTTGTAGGTATCGCCGTTGATGCCGTCCGCACCCACCGCCTTGACCAGTTCGGCGATGGCCTGCCAGTCGCTCTGGCCCTGTTCGCGCGTGCCGTTGTCCCACGGCATGGTGGGCAGGAACACGCGCACGCCGCGGCGATGGAAATCCGCCACCGCGCCTCGCAGACCCTCGATACCGCCGGGCAGGTCGCGGGCGAGATCGAACTGGTTGCGGTCGTCGATGCCGATGTTCGGGTACACGTACCACAGCAGCACGCTGTCGATGCCACCGTAGCGTTGTTCCAGATCGTCCAGATAACGGTCCACGGTGTAGCGACCCGCCTGCGGGTCGTAGAAGTAGCGGTCCTCCACCATCATCTGCGCGTGCACAAAGTTGCGCTGCGCCCATTGCAACTCGGGCCGCCGATAGTTGGCGTCGTCGTAGCCGATGCGAGTGAGGTGTTCGCGGCGCCAGTCGATCAGCTCGGCGATCCAGTCGTCGAAAGTGCCGTCCACGTCCATCTTCCAGTGGCCGATTTCGGCGAACGGCCAGCCCGGTGCCTTGCCCGGCGTAGGCAGGTAGCGACCGGTGGTGACGTGGGAGAACTTGTACTCGGTCTTCACCGGCGGCCCGAGGTTGTCAGCCTGGTCGTTGCTGGCCTGCTCGTCGTCGGGCGGATCGTTGCGCTGGATCATGCGTTGGACTCTTGAAACATCGGAATCAGGCGAAGCCGCCATAGACGGCGAGCTCTCGGGTGGATGCGTCCGCGCGTTCGGCGAGCAGTCGCTCCACCTCGTCATAGCCGGGCACGCCGGTCTGCGCACCCAGCCGGGTGCAGGCTAGCGCAGATGCGGCGCTGGCGCGGCGCAGGGCCGACGCGAACGGCAGGCCGCGGCTTAGCGCAGCCACCAGGGTGCCGCAGAAGGTGTCACCGGCGCCGGTGGTATCCAGTGCCGGTACGGCGAACGCGGGCTGCAACAGCCGCTGCCCGTCGATGCGGGCGCAGCAGCCGCGCGCGCCGAGCGTCACCACCACGCGAGGGACGTCGAGCGCATCCAGCGCGGCGGAGACATCGCCCGCGATGCCGGTCAGCGCGGCGAGTTCGCCTTCATTGACGATCAGCAGATCGCAGTGCGCCAGCAAGCTGGCGGGCAGTGCTTGCGCAGGCGCCGCATTGAGCACCACAGCGACACGCGCGGCACGCGCTGCGCAGGCCCAGGCTTCCACGCTGGGCAGCGGCGTTTCCAGTTGCAGCAGCAGATGCGTGACGCCAACCAGCGAAGACAGATGCTCCGGTCGCAACGCGCTGTTGGCGCCCGGTGCGACGGTAATTGCGTTTTCCGCGCTGTCGGAGAGGCAGACAAAGGCCACGCCGGTAGCTTGTTCCGTGCGCACGATGTCGAGCGCCACACCGGCATTGCGCAAGGAGGCTTCAAGCGGTGCGGCGAAAGCATCGTTGCCGAGCGCCAGCAACATGCGTGTGGCCGCACCGCCGGCGCGCGCGCAGGCTACCGCCTGGTTCGCGCCCTTGCCACCAGGAAAGGTATCGAAATCACGCCCCAGCACGGTTTCGCCAGGCGCAGGTACATGCGCCGCGCGCACCACGAAATCGAGATTGGCCGAGCCAGCCACCAGCACGCTGCCCCTGGATTCCACCGTCATGGTTGCAAGGCCTGATACACAAGGTTGTAGAAGGGGCGGCTGAGGCGCGGCAGATCCCTGCCGCCATCCTCGCGCGGCAGATGCTGCAACAACAGGATCGCCACCAGATGTTGCTTCGGATCGATGGTGTACGTGGTCGACGCCGCACCGCTCCAGCCGTATTGCCCCACCGAACCGAGCTGGCCGCGTTGGACCGGGTCCAGCACCACATAGCCGCCGATACCGAAGCCTTCCGCGTCGCTGAATTGCGTCACGGGCGGATACAGCATGGTGAGGTGGTTTCGCATCATCAGCTCGACAGTCTTGCGGCTTAGCAAGGTCTGGCCATCCAGCGTGCCGCCGTCGAGCAGCATCTGCGCGAAGCGCGCGTAATCGCTGGCTGTGGAATACAGCCCACCGGCGCCACTGGTGTAGGCGTTGAGCGGCACGCCGGGATGGTGTGCGCTTTCCGTGGGCGCGAGCGCCAGCTTGCCGTCCTTGCCCATCACCGTGAGATCCGCCACGTGCCCGCGCTCCGCGGTTGGCACACTGAAGCCGGTGTCGCGCATATGCAGAGGCGTGAAGATGCGTTGCTGCAGGAAGCTCTCGAAGGATTGTCCGGAAGCGACCTCCACCACGCGCGCCAGCAATTCCAGCGACGCACCGTCGTAGCCGAAACGCGTATCCGGATCGGCGGCCAGCGGCACGCGGCTCATGCGCGCCGCGAAGTCGCGCAGATCGGATGCGCCGTGCGGATCGACGCGCTCCATCAGCTTCACCGCCTGCTCGTCACCCTTCAGGCCGGCCGGATAGCCCGCGGTGTGGGTCAGTAATGCATGCAGGGTCGGCACGTTGGTAGCTTCACGAAACTTGGGCTCATCGGCCGTGCCACCGGTCAGCACCTGTGGTGCCGCAAAGCCGGGCAAGTGGCGCGACAACGGATCGTCCAACGACAGCTTGCCGTCCTCCACCAGCATCATCACCGCCACCGAGGTGATGGTCTTAGTCATGGAGTAGATGCGGAAGATGGCGTCCTTGCGCATTGGCACGCGGCGCGCGAGGTCGCTATAGCCGTAGGCCTGCCAATCGACGACCTTGCCGTTGCGCATCAGCAGGGTGACACCGCCGAGATAGCCGTTGGCGTCTGTCGATTTCCGCATGTAGTCGTGCAGCTGCTGCAGGCGTTCGGCCGAGATGCTCTGCGAGGCGGGACTGATTTCCGGCAACGCCGCCGTGGCGGCGCATGGAAGGGCGGCGCATAGTAGCAAGGCCGCCCATGTCATGGCCCAATGCGCCTTTCTGCGGACTTCGCTCATCAAAGTTTTCCTGCGGGCGGCCGCGACTCCGGTGTCACGGCCGCCGGTACAGCGCGCCAGTTCAAAAGCGGATGATCAGAAGGTGATGGTGTAGGTCAGCGAGGTCACGCGGCCACGGCCGGCCCAGTAGTTTTGGTAACCCGCGAGCTGCGACCAGCTGAGGATGTACTGCTTGTCGGTCAGGTTCTCCACGCCGAGCGAGAGCTTGCCGTAGCGCTGCAAGTCGTAGTTCACGCCCAGGTCCCACAAGGTGTAGCCGTGGGTCTGCTCGCTGTAGCTGAACGTGGCACCGTCGTAGGCGCGCGTATCGCTACCGGACACATGGCGGCCGAACAGCGAGGTGAAGCCCAGCGTGGCATCGGCCTGCGGCAGGAATTTCCAGGTGAGCGCGCCGGCCAGTTTGTCCGGGTTGATGTCGAGCACGCCCAGCGGCTTGTTCAAGCCGCCCGAGCCGTAACGGCCGGCCGGGTCGGCCGACCAGAACGAGGTCTTGCCGGTGATGTGCGAGTACAGGCCGGTGACCTTCCACGCTGGATTGAAGCGCCACTCACCGGTCACCTCGGTACCTTCGATGCGCACCGGGGCACGCGACAGGATGAAGTCGCTGGTGTGCGGATCGATCGCCAGCGACGAACCGAACGGCGATTTGGAAACATAGTGCGTCGCACCGAACGCGCCGCTCTCGCCGCGCCAATTGAAGCCGGCTTCGTAGTTCTTGAAGATAATCGCGTTGAGATCGCGGATGCGCGATACCGACTGCCCCGGCACATTGATGTTGCGCAACGGAATACCGATGTTGGGCAGGGTGAAGCCCTCGCTGTACGAGGTGAACACCGACCACTCGTCATTGACGCGCCAGATCGCGCCGAGATTCTTCAGCCCTTCCTTGTAGTTCAAGCTGCCACCCTGCACGAACACGCGGTTGCGGTAGTAGGTGGTGGTGTAGCTGTTGACGTCGAGCTTGTCGTCTTCTCTGCGATAGCCGCCGCTCACGGTGATTGGACCGATATCCCATGAGAGCTGCGCGTAAGGCGCCACGCTCTTGTAGTTCATCGGCGGCACCCACAGGCGGTTGGTCAGCGCCAGTCGCTGCTGGGCCTGATCCTTGGCGATGTCGATGCCGGTATGCAGTTCCAGGCCCGTGATGTTGAAGATGTCCGGGCGCGTCCACGAGGTGCGAATACCTTTCTTGTGCGCCAGGATTTCCGACTGGTCGAACAAGGTATTCAGCGGTGCGATCAGCGGATCCTGCTTGTCCTCGGTGTTCTCCGGCAAGTAGCGCATGGCCTGGTCCGCCTTATAGGCATTGATGTCCAGAAAGCCGCCGAAGAACTTCTCATTGGTGTACTGCAGGTTGTACTGCTTGAAGTCGTTGAAGGCATCCTTCGAACCAAAGATGTGGCCCTTCTCCGACGTGTTGGTGCGCGGCACGGCGCACGGCGGATTATCGGTTGGTCCGCGGCAGCCGAGCACCTGGATGTACTCGCCCTTGCCCTCGATGCGGAACTTGCTAAAGGAGAACTGCAGGCGCTGCTCGTTGTTCTCGCCGAAATTGACGCCGGCCTTGACGAACACGTTCTTCGATGTGGAATCGGACAGCGAGCCGCTGGTGTTCAAGCCGATGCGACGGCCGTTGCCGTCGTAGGTGATGCCGCGGTCGATATACGAGCCCGCCAGCAGCACGTCGTAGTTGTCCTGTTTACGCGCAAAAGTGGCACCGACCTTCCAGCTGCCGCTGTCGCTGTAACCCTGGGTCTGGTAGCGCGTGGTCAGCGTGGTTTCGTTGCCCTCCTTGGTCGGCACCTTGGAGATGTAGTTGATGATGCCGCCCGCCGCACCGATGCCTTCCGACGCGGAGGGACCGTTGATCACCTCCACGCGGCCGACGATGCCCATGTCGGTGAAGGTGCCGTTGCGCGTACCTTCGCGCAGCGGCGAACCCTGCGGCACACCGTCGAACAGGCGCAGCGGAATGCGGCCGCGCAGCGTTTCGCCGGTGTTGCTCATGGCTTGCGAGGATTCTGCATAGCCCGGCACCGAACGTGCCAGCACTGCCGTCGCGTCTTCGGTCACCAACAGGGTGTGCTGGATTTCCTCCTTCGACACCACCGTGATCGCACCCGGAATCTCATCCACCGACTTCGGGCTGCGCGTGCCGGTAACGATCACCTGTTGCAGATTGACGGCGCTCTTTTCCTTATCCGTCTTCTTCGCGTCCTTGCTGGTATCGGTGTTGCTGGCAGGCGTGGCGTCCTGCGCCTGCGCGTGGCTGCCGATCACGGAGAGCAGCAGGATGCTGCTGATCGCTGCGGAAAGTGGTTTGATCATGTCGCTTCTCATTGTTCTGCTGATCGCTTCGGTCCAGCGCCCGACTGGACCGTGCATCGCATGCGATGCACCAGGGACGGTATGCGGCGTCTTGGACTGGCGACGCCTCCCCCGGCGTCCCGACGGCCCTAATGTGTGAGCGAGCCTATGCGCTTCGCTCTCGGCATAGAACCGATGCGGACTATGTTCAGAGGCTAGTTTTTGTTGCTTACGAAGGAAGCAAAAGTGTGCGGCGTTGCAGCATCGCGTCAGCGCGACTTCGCCTGCATCGCCTTCTTGCTCTCCTGCAGCAACACGGTGACCAGGCGCACACGCACACTCGACCGCGACCACACAATGCCAATGCAACGCGGCACCGCGGGTTGCGGCAGCGGAATCCGCGTGAGCTGCAAACCCTCCGGCCACGGCTGCGCCCAATCCGGCACCAGCGACACGCCCAGCCCGCGATCCACCATCACCGCGATCGCATTGAGCGCATTGAGTTCGAAGCGCTCGCGCGGAACGATACCGTTCGCACGCAGATAATCGTCCGCCTGCCGCCCGCCCCACTGATTGCGGTCGTAGCGGATCAGCGGCTGCGTCGCCAGCAACTCATGCGGATCGCGTCCCGCCATGCTCTTCGGCGCCAGCACAATCAGCGGCTCCTCGCGCAGCAACAACCACTCACAGGTCTTCGGCAGCGGGAACGGCGCCTGCAACACCACCGCCGCATCCAGATCCCCCGCCTCCACCGCGCGGTACAGATCCACCGAATACCCCGGTTTGATAAATACATTGATCTGCGGAAACGCATCCACCATCCGCGCCAGCACATCCGGCAACATCCCCGCCAGCGCCGTCGGACACGCCCCCAGCCGCAACTCCCCCGACACCGCACTGTCGTTAGCGACACTGCGCAAATCCGCCACCGCCCGCAGCATCTCCCGCGCCCGCTCCAGAATCCGCGACCCTTGCTCCGTCACACTCACCGTGCGCCCCACCCGCGCAATCAACGTCGCCCCCAACTCCCGCTCCAGCGTCCGCAACTGCTGCGCCACCGCCGCCGGTGTCACATTCAACACCCGCGCAGCGGCCGCCATCGACCCCTGATCGACCACGGTGACAAAGGTATTCAGGAATTGGGTTTCCACGACAGCTCACTCGGTTAGACGGCTAGAGCAACATGGGAGAGGGGTGGATGGTGCGTCAAGGGCCGGAAGGCTGAGGAGCGAGTATGTGTGCGTCGTATTCGAAGCGGGTCGCGCACAGGGTGCGCTCCTAGAGGCGCTTCATAGCAGCGCGATCTCGAGCACCCGCCCCTCACCCCAACCCTCTCCCCGGAGGGGAGAGGGAGATGTGGCGCTTCGAGACGGATAGACGATCAGGCCAAGGGAAAACCTTTCCCGACGTCTGACACTGAAAAAGGAGCAGCTACAGAGCCCACCGCCTGCTCTCAGGCCATTTCTCTTTGGTTACTTTCTCTTTGGGCCAGCAAAGAGAAAGTGACCCGGACCGCGGCAACGGTTCGAAAGCCCGCGGCAGGCGAGCCAGAGCACGCAGACGCGAAAACCGAGCGATAAGGCACTGGATGACCAGCTTCGCTGTTGTGAAGCGCCTCCGGCCTACGCCGGAATGACGAAGTAGGAGGGATTGGCTTAAGACCGAACCCTCACCCCGACCCTCTCCCGAGGGGAGAGGGAGAGCAGCTCACTTCGACGGAGATCTCGAATAGATAGTGAGCCCCTCCAGCGACCGTGTAGGCGCCGGAAACAACAAACTAGCCAAATACCCAATAACAATGCAGAGCAAAATCGAAATCGCCAGATAAAAATATGGATGCACCAAATGAAACGACCACGCAATCAACGTCAACACAATGCTGGACCCAATCCCGATCGCCACCCCCGGCGAATTCGCCCGCCGCGTAAACATCCCCAACGTATACGCCCCGGCAAACCCGCCACCCAGCAACCCCGCCAACTCAATCGACACATCAAACAACGAATGAATATCGAAGCGCGATAGCAGCAGCGCGGTGCAAATTCCTACCAGCCCCACCACCACCGTCATGATCTCCGCCATCAACACGCTCTTCTTGGGCGACGAGTGCTTCGCCAGCTTCTCGTAGAAGTCCACCGAGATCAGCGTGGCCACACTGTTCATGATGCCGGACAGCGTCGCCATCGCCGCCGCGAAGATGCCGGCGATGATCAATCCCGTGACCCCCATCGGCAGCTCCGCCGCGATAAACAGCGGGAACGTCGCATCGATCGGCAGCAAGGGATTCATGCGCTCTGGGTTCGCTTTGTAGAACACGAACAGCGCGGTGCCGATCAGATAGAACACAAAGCCGCCGGGAATCATGATCGCCGCGAACATCCAGATCGAGCGGCCGGCCTCCTTGTCGGATTCGGTGGACAGTGTGCGCTGCATCAGCACCTGATCCTTGGGAAAGGTCAGCACCACATCGAACAGCACCAGGAACACAAAGCCCCATACCGTGGCCTTGGTCATATCGAAGCTGAAATCAAGCAGGTGCATCTTGTGGTTGACGGTGGCGGTATGCATGAACTCGCCGAGGCCGCCATGCAGATGCCACACGATGAAGCCGATCACGAACAGCGCGCCGCCCATCTTCACGATTACCTGCACGAAGTCGGTCCAGATCACCGCCTTCATGCCGCCCATGGCGGTGTAGATGATGGTGAACACGCCCATCAGCACCACGCTCACGGTCACGCTGATGCCGGTGATGGTGGCGATGGCCAGCGCGGGCAGAAACAGGATCACGCTCATGCGGCTGCCGATCTGGGTGACGATGCACAGCGCGCTCGCCAGCATGCGGATCGCCGGGTGGAAGCGTGTTTCCAGATACGAGAACACCGACATCAGATCGAGCCGGCGCAGCAGCGGCACGATCCATACTGCGACAAAGGCTAGGCCGAGCACTGCAATCAGATTGTTGGTGAGGTACTGCCAGTTGCTCTCGAATGCCTTGGCCGGAATCGCGATGAAGCTGATCGAGCTGGTATTGGCCGCGTACAGACTGACGCCCGCGGCCCAGAACGGAATGCTGCGGCCACCGACGAAGAAGTTCGCGGTGGAGTTGCGCTTCTCGCGGATATAGAAGTACAGGCCGATGCCGAACATGCCGGCCAGGTAGACCAGGATCACGATCCAGTCCAGCCACTTCAGCAATAGCTTGCCGGTTTGCAGCTGCGCCGCGCTCACCGTGTAGTGCGTGCCATCGGGCTGCGCCCACAGCAGGCCATCCGGCCATGCGGCCATCAGCGCGTTACCGGCGATGCTGGTACCGGGCAGCACCGCCCAAGAGCCGGTGATGCTGTGATACGTCATCGGCCGCACGCCTTCGGCGCTGCGCACCAGATAGAGCAGATGCGCCTGCCCCAACGCGCGACCACTGCCGGGCACGATCTCACCGGGCACCGCGCCTGCCTCGCTCCAACCCTTGGCCGCGGACCAGCGCAGCAAATGTTCCGCGCCATTCGCTTCAACCGAGACGAACAGGTCCTGACTGCGGGCAACCAAGGTCCGAGCCGGTGCGTTGCCGGGCCATGCCGGCACTGCCTTCCAGCTCGCGCGCGGGTCGGCGGGATTCGCCTGCCAAGCGCGCGGCTTGCCGTCGGCGGCCATGCCGGCGACGAACAGCGCATCGGTGGAAATGGCGCCGCGTGCATCGGAGATGGGTTCGGGTAACGGCGGCAGCGTGTTCGCATCGAGGCGATCGTCGCGCAGGTGCAGTTCCGCCAATGCGCTATGCCCTTCGATGGACCACAGCAGATAGGCGCGCGTGCCGTCCTGGATCACAGCGACGTTTTCTGCCGGCACTGCCGTAGGCCAGGCCAGTGCGGCCCATACCTTGCCTGCGTTATCCAGCCGCCACGCGTGGCCTGGCGCGACCGCCACGGTCTGCCCATCGATCACCGCCAGCCCCGCCACCGGCTGCGCGCTTTCCAGCGGCGGCAGGCTCACGCTGCGCAACGGAGTAAGGCTCTCGGCATGCAGAGGAAGCGCAAGCCAGGCGAGGCAGAACAGATACAGGCGAAACACGCGCGGCCAAACCTCTCGATGCTGTAGCGGAACTCGCTCCTGTACGGAACGCTGCGGCGGCGTCACGACTTGTGCGCCGCCGCAAGCAATGCCTGCGCGCGTTTCAGGAACGGCAAGTCGATCATCTTGCCATCGACCATGAAGGCACCGCGACCCTGATTGGCCGGTGCCTGCGCAGCCTCGACGATACGCTGCGCGGCAGCGAGCTCATATTCCGACACCGCGAAAGCCGCGTTGGCCAGCGCCACCTGCCTGGGATGCACACAGCTCTTGCCGAGATAACCCAGCCGGCGCGCCATCGCCGCCTCATCGCGAAAGCCTTCTTCATCGGCAATGTCCGCATAGGCACCATCGAGCGCGAACACATCGGCCTGCGCTGCCGCCATACGCACTGCGAACAGAATGGCATGCAGATTGGCGCGGTCGCGACGGTCGATGCCATGCGGTTCGAACATGTCGGCCAGCCCCAGCTGCAAACCCGCCACGCGCGGATGCGCGCCGGCAATAGCGGCGGCATGCGCCAGGGCGCGCGGGGTTTCGATATTCACCAAAAGGCGCGTGCGCCGCTGTAAGCCGTGCGTCGCTTCGGCCAGTGCAATCACATCCACCGCCGCGCGTACTTCCGCCGCTGATTCCACTTTGGGCAGATTGAGCAGCGCCACGCCTTCGCTTATTACCTCGTTCACATCGTCGGCGAAGTACGGCGTGGACGGTGCGTTGGTGCGCACGATCATCACCTTGGGTGATTGCAGCGCGGCCTCCGTGGCGAGAAAGCTGGCTATCGCCGTGCGGGCGGCACCTTTCAGGTGCAGGGGCACCGCATCTTCGAGATCGAACGACAGGGCATCGGCGTCACCCGCCAATGCCTTCGCGAACAGCTCCGGCCGTGCGCCGGGCACGAACAGTTTGCTACGCATGGGCTACGGGCAGCTCGATCGTCATGCGCCGTAGTGTGCTTCAGCGCCAGCGCACGAATCGCACAGCGCACGCATATTCAAACGATAGCAAAGCTATCGATAGGCCGCGCCGCAACATGGGCCTTTCAGCCCGCCCGCCAACCGCGGGGCGCCTGATGCGCCCCACGGTAGCGAACGACTACGGATCGAACTTCTTCTCTATGCCGAGCTGGATCGACTGGTTGTCCTTCGTGCCGTTGTCCAGCAGGTTCTGGTACTCCACCCGCAGCGACAACCCATGCAGGGTCTGCAGCATCACGCCCGCGCCGACCAGTGTGTGGTTGCGGTTCTGGCTCGGCAGTATCGCCTCGTACAGCGGGCCGCCCAGCAGATCCGCGTAGCGCATCGCCGCTACGCTCGCGCCCTGGAAGTCGTGGCGGAATTCCACGCGCAGCTGCGGCATCCATACCCCGTAGTCGCGCTTGGCGGTCCATTGCGCGCGCAGGCCGAGCACGCCGGTGCTGGTCTTTACCGTCTGCCGCTCGTAGCGCAGTGCATAAACGTTGTCGCCATGCTCGGTGTAGGCGTCCAGGCTGGCGCGGGCGAAGTCGAAGCGGCCGTACGGCGACATCAACATGCCGTCTTCCGTGCGGTGTTCGTAGCCGACCGATAGCGAGGCGAACAGCTGCTTGCCATCGCGGCTGCCGTTCACCGTATTGCCGTTGTCGGTGACGTAGCGGCGCGCATCGAACGACAGACTCTGGTAGCCGACCAGCGCATCCACATACACCAGCGGTACCGGACGGTAGCTGCCGTACACGGCCGCGCTGTAACTGTCGACGGTGCTGCGACTGTTGTGGCGTCCGATGTCGGAAGTATCGTGGCCGTAACCCACGCCCGCACCGAGCGCGAACTTGTCACCGAAGGCGCGATCCGCACCCACGCTGATACCGGACGTGGTGAAGTCGATGCCGTTGTCGCTGCTACCCGGCTGCGTCTTGCCGAAGTTCACCGCGCCGCCGGTCCACACCGACCACGTACCCGGCTGCCCTCCCGCCGATCCGTCGCGCTGGCCCTGGCCCGGCGATGGCTCGTCCGGCTGGACCAGGAAACGCTTGCTCCAGTCGTCGTCGCGTCCGTGCAGGCCTGCCAGTGGATCGCGGTTCTGCCGCGCACTGGCCGAATTGAAGCTGATGCCATTACTGAAGCCGCCACCGCCGGCACCGGTGTGCAGCATCTCCAGGCGACGCTGGAAGTTGTTGATCTGACCGACCGCCAAGCGCCGCGCCGAATCGGCCTGCGCCTGCAGGATGCCCAGCACTTCGGCATCTTTCGACGGATCGCTGCGGCCGGTCACGGTGATCGTTACCGTGGCAGTGGCCGATGTGGCGTAAGCGTTGCTCAACGTGTAGCTGACCTGCGCCTGGCCGTTGTACGTACCGCTCGCGGTGAAGTTGAGCGAGTAGCCCGATCCCGAGCTGTGGATCACAGCGTTGCCCGCGGTGGACGGCGAGACCGCGACCAGCGTGGCGGCGGTGAACGGGCCGCCACGAGCCGCGCTGGTGAGATCGACCTGCACCGTGCGTCCGGCCACCACGTTCGCACTCAGCGCCGCAGGCAACGGCACCGGGTTCACCGTGATGGTGACGTGCGCGGGCTGCGAGGTACCGAACGGATTGGACAGCGTGTAGTCCAGACTCATCGCACCCGATGCGTCGATCGGCGCCGTGTACACGATGTCGGTGCTGCTCACCGTCGCCGTGCCCGAGGCAGGCGGCGTAGTGATCGCCGCCGCCGTGAACGGCGCGCCAGTGGCACCCGCCGTCGCATGCACAGTCACCGACTTGCCGGCCAGCACCGTGACCGCTTGTGCCGCTGCCACCGGTACCGCCAGCGGCGTCACCGTAACGCTCACCGTTGCCGGCGCGGAGGTACCGCCCGGGCCGGTCGCGGTATAGGTGAAGCTGTCGTTGCCGTAGAAGTTGGAGGACGGCGTGTAGATCACGTTGAGTCCGCTCACGCTCGTACTTCCATGCGCGGGTGCCTGCGCGATGGCGATGCTGGTGATGGGACCGGTGTCGTTGGCGGTGACGGCGATGGTGACCGGTGCGTTGGCCACGGTTGTGGCGGTATCGTTCACCGCGATCGGCGCAGGCTGATTAATGCCCAGTGTGTAAGAGTGACTGCCGCTGAAGCTGAGGCCATCGGTCGCCTTGACGGTGAAGTTGTAGTTGCCAGCCGTGGTCGGCGTGCCTGACAGCGCACCCGTGCTGCTCAACGCGATACCCGGCGGCAGCGCACCCGATGTGAGGCTGTAGGTGTAGCCGCCGCTGCCGCCGCTCGCACTCAGCGTCTGGCTGTAGGCAACACTGACCTGGCCACCCGCCAGTGCGGCCGGCGTGATGGTGATCGTCGGCGCATTCACGGTGAACGTGTATGCCTGGTTGCCGGTGAAGCCGAAACCGTCGGTCACTTTTACGGTGACGCTGAAGCTACCGGCCGTCGTCGGCGTGCCGGACAGACTGCCGGTACTGCTCAACGCGATACCCGGCGGCAGCGCACCCGAGGTGAGGCTGTAGGTGTACCCGCCGCTACCGCCGCTCGCGCTCAGCGTCTGGCTGTAGGCAACGCCGCCAGTACCTGCCGGTAGTGTGGCCGGCGAAACGGCAATGGACGGCGCGTTCACCGTGAACGTGTACGCCTGGCTGCCAGTGAAGCCAAGGCCATCGGTCGCCGTGACGGTGAAGTTGAAAGTGCCCGCCGCCGTCGGCGTGCCGGACAGGCCACCAGCGCTGGTCAATGCAATGCCTGGTGGCAGTGCCCCCGCAGCGAGGCTAAAGGTGTAGCTGCCGTTGCCGCCGCTCGCGCTCAGCGCTTGGCTGTAGGGGGCACCGCCGCTACCGGCCGGCAGCGTAGTCGGCGTGACCGTGATGGTCGGCGTCGCCACGGTCAGCGTGAAGGGCTGGGTAGCCGAGAATGGCGCGCCGGTGCCGGTGCTGCTGTCGGTGGCCTTCAGCGTGAAGTTGAAAGTGCCCGCCGCCGTCGGCGTACCGGACAGCACGCCCGCGGACGACAGCGCCAGGCCCGGAGGCAACGCACCAGCGGTCAACGAGTAGCTGTAGGGCGACGTGCCGCCGCTCGCGGTGAAGGTATGGGTATAGGCCACTTCCGCCGTCGCGTTGCTCAGCGTGCCCGGGCTGAGCACCACCGTACCGGCGTTCACGGTGACGCTGTAGGCGCGGCTGCCGGTGAAACTGCCGCTGTCGGTCGCCGTGACGGTGAAGTTGAAGGTTCCTGCCGCCGTCGGCGTGCCGCTGAGTACGCCCGAGGATCCGCTCAGCGACAGACCCGCCGGCAACGCACCGGCGGTTACCGCGTAGGTGAACGTGGTCGGCATGCCTTCGGACGCAGTGACTGTCTGGCTGTAAGCAGTGCCAACGGTAGGCGCCGCCAACGTGGCCGGCGACACCGTGATGGTAGGAGCGGCCACGGTGAGCGTGTAGGTGCCCGTGATGGAGAACGGCGCGCCGGTACCGGTCGTACTGTCCGTCGCCGTTACACTGAAGTTGACCGTGCCGGCCGTCGTTGGTGTGCCGCTGAGCGTGCCGTTGCTGTTGAAACTCACGCCGGTGGGCAGCGTGCCGGAGTTGACCGTCAGTGAGTAGCTGTACGGCGACGTGCCATTACCCGCCGCGAACGTGAGGTTTACTACGTTACCCACTGAGCCGTTGAAGGTCGTGCCCGACGAAGGCGTGATGGTCAGTGCCGGCGCGCCCACAGCGATGCTGTAGGCGCGGCTACCCGTATAGGGGCCGGCGCCGCTGCTGCTGTCGGTCGCCGTGACGGTGAAGTTGTACGTGCCGGCGCTGGTGGGCGTACCGGAAAACGCGCCGGTGCCGCTCATGCTCAAACCAGCCGGCAGCGCGCCAGCGGTGATGGCGTAGGTATAAGGGCCGGTACCACCGGAGGCCGCTACGCTCTGTGAGTACGACACACCCACGCTCGGGTTCGTCAACGACGTCGGCGCAAGCGAGATGGTCGGTGCGTTGACGGTCAGCGTCAGCGTGCCGCTGGTGGCATTGAACGGACCGGTGCCGGTACTGCTGTCGGTGGCCTTCACCGTGAAATTGAACGTGCCGCCCGCTGTCGGCGTGCCCGACAACGTGCCATTGCTCGCCAGCGTGATACCCGTGGGCAGGCTGCCGGATGCGATGGCGTAGGTATAGGGCGCCGTGCCACCGCTGGCACTCCCCACTGACTGGCTGTAGGCGATGCCCACCGTGGCCGCCGACGGATTGGCCGGCGCGTAAGTGATGGTCGGCGCGTTGATGGTCAGCGTCAGCGTGCCACTGGTGGCGTTGAACGGACCGGTGCCGGTGCTGCTATCGGTGGCCTTCACGGTGAAGTTGAAGGTGCCGCTCGCCGTAGGCGTACCTGACAACGTGCCGTTGCTGGCCAACGTGACGCCCGCAGGCAGGCTGCCGGAAACGACAGCGTAGGTGTACGGCGCCGCGCCGCCACTGGCACCGGCGACCGACTGGCTATACGCCACGCCGACAGTGCCTGCCGCCGGACTGGACGGCGTGTAGCTGATGGTTGGCGGCGACACGGTGATCGTCGCCGTGGCTGGCGCCGACGTACCGCCGCTGTTGGTGGCGGTATACGTGAAGCTGTCCGGACCGGCATAGCCCGCTGTGGGCGTGTAGATAATCGACGTGCCGCTGGCGGTGGCCGTGCCGTGCGTTGCCTGGGTACCGACGGCAACCGAGGCCGGCGCGCCGCCGGTGATGTTGAGAGTGATCGGGTTGTTGGTGCTGCCGTAGGCGACCGTGGCGCCTACCGGGCTGACGACCGGGGGTGGCAGGTTCACCACGGTGATGGACAAGTTGTTGGCCGAGAAGAAGTGGGTCGGCAGGCTGCTGTCTGTGGCGCGTACGGTGAAGTTCGTTGTGCCCGTTGCGGTGGCGGTGCCGGTGATCGTGCCGTTGCTCGCCAGCACCAGACCGTTCGGAAGCGTGGTGCCGCCGTCGAGCGTATAGGTGTATGGCGCTGTGCCACCGGATGCGGCCAGCGTGAAACTGTAGGGCGAGCCGATGACCGCGTTCGTGGGCGTATTCGTGATGTTGATGTTCGGCGCCCCGATGGTGATCGAGTAGCTCGCCGTGCCGGTGACCGGGGTGCCGGCGCTGTCGGTCGCCGTGATCGAGAACGAATAAGTGCCCTGCGTAGTGGGCGTACCGGAGATGGTGTTGCCGCTCAGCGTCAGGCCGGGAGGTGGAGTGCCACTGGAGACGGTGAATGTGTAGGGCGATGTGCCGCCGGATGCGCTCAGCGTGGTTGAGGGATACGCAATGGCCACGGTGCCCGCAGGCATGCTCGACGGTGTAATGACGATCGGCGAAGTCGCCGGGGCGATGTGCACCGTCACGGTAACGAAATTGGTGCCCGAGCCATCGTCGTACTGGAACGTATCCGTCGTCGCGCCGTCACCACTGTTGCTGTAACTGATATCCGCGCTCGCGTGGTTAGTCACGCTCGCCGTGCCATGCTGGGCTGTCGTCGTGATATTGCCTATGCCGAAGCCGGAGCTGCACGCCGTGACATTCATGCTGATCGTGGCGCCGGAAGCCATGGGCGATCCGGCGGAGGCATTGGGCGGCGTATAGGCCGTACAGACTGCGCGCGACAGGCCCGGCATTGCCAGCATGCCGCTTAGCAACAAGAACACTATCCAACGGCCGAATACGCTACGGCCGAGCCCATGGCGCATCGCGTCGCGATGCTTCGACTCCGTATGCCACATGATTGTCCCCTGTGTCCGCTTCCCAACGGACGGCGCCTAGCGGCGCATGTGTGAAAGCTGCCGTAACTCGTAGTGAGCAGTCGCGGTGCCGGCCCCCTCCACTGGCTTGCAACTTCTTGCGCCAGCGGTCCTCCACCTTTCCTTCACGTGATCGCTTCCCGCGAAGCGATCAACGCACCATTGATCCGCCGTATGGGTGACTTGTCAAGATGCCAGAAGGTGAGCCAGAGTTACGCGATCCGGCAAGGGGCTCTTTTCGCCGGCACAACCAGGGGGAAAACTTATGTCGCAACCCTTTCTCGGGCAGGTGATGCCCGTGGCGTTCAATTTCGCGCCAAAAGGCTTCGCTTTTTGCAACGGCCAGTTGATGCCCATCAACCAGTATCAGGCGCTGTTCGCGCTGCTGGGCACGTACTACGGCGGCAACGGTACGACGAATTTCCAATTGCCCAACCTGCAGAGCCGCACACCGGTGGGATCCAACAACGGCACGGATATCGCCCAGACCGGTGGTGTCGAGAATGTCACGTTGCAGACCTCGCAGATTCCCGGGCATAACCACACTTTCAGCGCGACCACGGATGCGGGCAACACGCGTATTCCTGCTGGCAACGTCCTGCTGGGCACGACCGGCGCGCAAAAGGTTTACGGCAGCTCCGGCGGCACGCAGATTCCACTCAACGTGCTCGACAACGCGGGACAGACCTTGCCGCACCCGAACCTGCAGCCATACACGGTGCTGAATTTCTGCATCGCGCTCAATGGCGTCTTTCCCTCGCGCAGCTGACCGGAGCTCCTGCCATGACGCAACCTTATGTTGGCGAAATCCGTCTGTTTCCCTACAACTTCGCGCCGAACGGTTGGTTCGACTGCGATGGTCGCCTGCTTTCCATTTCCGATTACGACGTGCTGTTCAACCTGATTGGCACCACCTATGGTGGTGACGGCGTGAACACGTTTGGCCTGCCCAATCTGTGCGGCCGCGTGCCGATCCATCAGGGCAGGGGACCGGGTCTGGGAACCTACGTGCTGGGGCAAATGGATGGTGCAGAGCAGGTCACGCTAATCACCAATCAGCTGCCAGCCCACACCCACTCCTTCTACGCCGCGGATTCGGCAGCAAGCTCGCCCAGTCCGGCCGCCAATCTCCAATTAGGCTCGGTCAGCGGGGACACGCTGTACACGAACAGCACCACCGGGATCGCCAGCGGCAACCTGGCGCCGTCGGCTGTCAGTTCCACCGGGGGCAACCTGCCTCACGACAACACCATGCCCTCGCTGGTCGCGCGCTTCTGCATCGCGTGGGCCGGCGTCTACCCGTCGCAGGGTTGACGGTCATCGATCGATTACGAGGACTAACACCATGAGCGATCCCTTCATTGGCGAGATCCAGATCTACGGCTTCAACTTCGCGCCCTACAACTGGGCCATGTGCCAAGGACAGTTGATGCCGATCCAGCAGAACACGGCGCTGTTCTCGCTGCTGGGCACCCAGTTCGGCGGCAACGGCACATCCAATTTCCAGCTGCCAAACTACACCGGCAATGCCGCCTGCGGCCAAGGCGCGGGGCCTGGGGTGACGACGCGCACGGTGGGCGAAACCTTCGGCTCTGACAACATCACCCTGCTGCTCAACCAGATGCCGGCGCACACCCACGGAGCCCGTATCTACAACCAGCCGACCACGGCTAATCGCAGCGGCATTCCGGCTAGCGGCGACGCCATCATCACACCAGAGTCGGTGACGATACTTGCCACCACTACCACGACGAACACGACCTTTCCGGTCCAGACCATCGGCATCACGGGCAACTCTCTGCCGCACGAGAACCAGCAGCCGTACCTCACGCTGAATTTCTGCATCTCTCTGTCGGGTACCTTCCCTCAGCGTCCGTGAGTACCGTTGAAGCATTGACCTTTCCCCTTCTGCGGGCAGCCTGGCTGCCCGCAGAAGGGAAAGACCTTCCGCCAGGTTTGAGCTGGCGCGACGCGCGAAACGAAGACCTACCATTCTTCCGTCGACTCTACGCCGACGTCCGCGCTACCGAACTCGCCGCGATACCCTGGCCGGACGCCGTGCGTCAGGCCTTTCTGGACAGCCAGTTCACACTGCAGCACCAGCACTACACCACGCGCTACCAGCCGGCGGATTATCTGGTGATCGAGGATGCAGGGAGCCCCATTGGCCGTCTGTACCTGTATCGCAACGCTGTCGAAGCCAACGTGATCGACATCGCGCTGCTCGACGCTGTACGCGGACGCGGCCATGGTTCGTCACTACTGCGGCTGGTGCAGCGAACCGCGCTACGCGATGGTCTGCAAAGCGTCATGCTGCACGTCGAACAGCGCAACGCCGGCGCGCGCCGGCTCTATGAGCGCATGGGATTCACCGTCGAGGAAGACATCGGCAGCCATCTGCGCATGCGCTGGCTCATCGCAGCGGCTGAACTCAGTTGAACAGCGCCTGGTAGATGAAACCGCTCTGGTCCCGCGCGATCGGAACCAGAAAAATGCCGAATTCGCCCATCGACGCATGCTTCATCTGATAGATCTTCTGCGGGAATACGATCGCCGCCTCGTGACGGAACAACAGCGAGAACGGCGCGCGCACCATACCCTGGAACTCGCGTACCGGCAGCGGCCGCGCCTCCACCAGCGCGAATGGCGCATTTCCATCATGCTCCAGCGCCACGGTGAACGTCTCGCCGACGTGACCCGCAAAATGCTCGAGTGCTAGAAATTGCATCGCGTCGCCCCCTACGGCCTCGATGTTGAGGCGGCGAGTGTCGCATAGATGAAGCGTCGGAAAGCAGGCCAGCGCAGCGCTACTGCATGTGCACCAGTCCGCTGCCGATGCCCTGGCATAAACGCAACGACAGTGCGCGTCCGCGCGCCACCAGCCGGTCCATGGCGGTATTGTAGGTGGCTGGCTCGGCGGACTTCCCCTCCTCGGAAGAAGCGGGCTCCTCGATCCGTTCGGCGAGCCGCAGGGCGAGTTGATGGTCGGCCACGTAGCCATGCAGGAACAACAACGATGTCCAGAGCGAGGGCATAAAAATCTCCGAAGGGTGTTCGTCAATCGTGGGTTGCGCCACTCAAGGCGGTAGCGCGCATCGATGGTCGTTCGGCGAGGCGCTCATACCAGGCAGCAAGGCGTGGACGGCGGGCACGAAAGTCGTGCACGTCGCGAAAGGCGATCCAGCTCAGTGCCGTCGCCAGCGCAATCGCGCCCAGATCGATCGGTGCCTCTACATCGATTTCCCGTTCCGCGAAATCGCAGGCGGCGACGACTTTCTGCAGATGCCCGTCGTGCAGTGCAGGCCAACGCAACGATTCGGGGCGACGTTCAGCCTCCCAGCGGACATCAATTCCCGCATCCGCCATACCCTGCGCCAAGGCCTGCATGCGCAGGACGCGATAGCGTGCATCGCCATCCGCGGGAATCAGTTTGCGGCCTTGATGCAGACCGTCCAGGTATTCGCAGATCACATTCGAATCGAACAGCGCGAAGCCGTCGTCGAGGATCAGTACGGGCACTTTGCCCAATGGATTGAGCGCGAAGACTTCATCGTTGCGGCGAGTGGGGCTGGTTTCGTGATGGATCACTTCCAGCTTGTCTTGCAGGCCCATTTCGTGAGCGGCGACGAGCACTTTTCGAGCGTAAGGGGAGTGGGTCTGGTACAGGAGTTTCATGAGGTGGCTTTGTGGAAGAAGAAAATCAGGCAAGCGCCAGCAGGCGCCGGCGTACTTGGTCGGAGAGGTTGCCGCCGCATAGCACGGTGGCGATGCGGCGGCCGGCGAAGCGCCACGGATCGGTGAGTACAGCGGCGATGCCCACCACACCGGCGGGCTCTACCGTCAGCTGCAGGTGTCGATGGGTCAGCCGCATCGCTTCGAAGATCTGCGCTTCCGACACCGCCACCACGCTGTCGCAACAGCGGCGCAAGTAGTCCAGGCGCGAAGCGATGGGGACGCGTACGGCGATGCCATCGGCGATGGTGTCGGCGCTGGCGGTTTCGATGACGGCACTGGCTTCGAGCGAGCGCTTCATCGCCGGTGCGTTTTGGGCGACGACGGCAATGATTTCGGTGGCCGGTGCGAGCTGGCGCAGGACGGTGCCGATGCCTTCCAGCAACGCGCCGTTACCCAGTGGCACCAGCATCGCGTCGAACTTCTCCGTGCGATGCAGTTCCAGCGCGATGGTTCCCGCGCCTTCGGCAATCGCCGGCTCGGCCCCGTCTTCCACAAAACGCAGGCTGTTGGCGGCAGCGTAAATGCGTGCGGCCTGTTTGGCGGCGTCGAAATCCGCGCCTTCCAGACGCACCTCCGCACCCAGACGGCGCATCGCCGCGATCTTCACAGGGTTTGCAGTCTTCGCGGCGAACACAATGCATGCGTGCCCTCGCCGCGTCGCCGCGTAGGCGAGCCCCTGGCCGAAATTGCCAGCGGACGCGCAGACCACCACCTCACCAGAACGCAAGGCCGTGGCCGCGAACAATTCCGCCCCGCGTCCTTTGAAAGAACCAATCGGATTGGCTGTTTCATTCTTCGCCAACAGCTGGCAACCCAGCGCCGCATCCAGCCCCTCGTCGCTGACCAGTGGCGAGTCGAGGAACACTGGATCGATCTGCGAACCAGCGGCCAGGATGTTGGCGATATCGGCGATGGGCGGCATGCAAAGCACCGTTGCGGAAGCGATGGCGAACCATGCTAGGGTTCCGCCGCGCGGTGCAGCCGCGTATCAACCCCGTGATGTGGGTTCTTTCCCCGTTTAATGCGAGCAGCGCGCGGCCATGCCTACCGAACTCGACAAATTCGACCGCCGCATCCTCGCCATCCTGCAAACCGATGCGCGCCGCTCCGCCGAACTGATCGGCACCGACATCGGCCTCTCCGCCTCCGCCGTTCAACGCCGCATCGCTCGCCTGCGCGACGAGTCCATCATCACCACCGAAGTCGCCGTGGTCGACCCCAAACGCACCGGCCGCCCCCTCACCCTTATCGTCGACATCGAAGTCGAACGCGAACGCCCCGAACTGATGGCGAGCCTCAAACAATGGATCGCCACCGAACCCGCCATCCAGGAAGCCTGGTACGTCACCGGCGAAGGCGACTACGTACTCATCGTCACCGCCAGGGATGTCGAGGATTACGACGCGCTGATGCAAAGGCTGGTGGCGGAGAACGGCAATGTGCGGCGTTTTCAGACGCGGGTGGCGTTGGGAACGTTGAAGCGGGGGTTGTTGGTGCCGATGGATTTGCAGGAGTGATGCGCTGTCGCGATTGAGCGCTGCGTAGTCACGTTATCTCGAGCACCCACCCCTCACCCCAACCCTCTCCCCGGAGGGGAGAGGGAGATGTTGCGCTTCGATAAGGAATAGACAATCAGGCCCGAAGACAACCATCTCGACGCCTGACACTGGAAAAGGCGCGGCTACGAAGCGCACCGCCTGCCCTTCAGGCCATTTCTCTTTGGTTACTTTCTCTTTGGGCCAGCAAAGAGAAAGTGACCCGGACCGCGGCAGCGGTTCGGAAGCCCGCGGCAGGCGAGCCCGGTCGCGACAACGCGACAACCGAACGACAACGCCACTGGATTCCGGCCTACGCCGGAATGACGAAGTAGGGAAGGATGTCGCAAGAGCCGAACCCTCTCCCGGAGGGAGAGAGAGCAAAGCGTGCTCAGCCGCCGCGCGCCGCCCGCGTCGCCAACGCACTAGGCACCCCCACCACCAACACATGCACCACCACACTACAAACCACCCAAGCCACCGCATGCGGCTGCTTCCCCACCGCCGACAACGGCAACACCACCCCATTCATCACCGCATAAACCACCAACCCATACAGCGGCCCATACACCCATGGCCTGCGCGCCAACACCGGCATCCACCGGCTGGCAAGGTAATAAGCCAGCACCATCACTATCGCCATACCGTAATGCAGCGCCGCGCCAAGCCATACCGTCGCCGCACCGCCCTGGAACGCCGCCTTGCCCAGCAGGCCGGCCGCAATGCCCTGAAAAATGCGCGCCGCCGGCAACCCGGCCGCCATATGCCAGTACGTGCACGCGAAGATCGCGTCCACCGTCGCCACCAACAAACCGGTGCCAAGCAAAATTGCGGCCGACCTCGGTGCCGGGCCAGCCTTCATCGACAACACTGTGCTCATGCAACGTCTCCGATAAAAAAAGAACTCCCCCGCGGACTTTCGGGTGGGGGATGAGGGCCGGGGGAGAGGCCCGTCCGCGGGGGATAAGCGGCTTACGGCAAGGGAGCCCACACACATCCCGGATGCATGCGGCGCCGCTTGTGCGACCCGGTCGCCGAGTGCAGGCTAGGCACCCGAATGGCTTTCATCCATATCCAATTTTCCGGCGTCCTGTAGAGCCAATGCCCAGGAGGGTGTAGCGGTGTTTCTGGAACTCGACGGCCAAGGCCCCCGTTATGCCCAACTTACGCGGGCGCTCAAGGCGGCCATCCTCGATGGACGCCTCGGTGCGGGCACGCGCCTGCCACCCACGCGCGCGTTGGCGCGCGACCTGGAGATGTCCCGCATCACCGCGTTGGCCGCCTACGAACAGTTGCGCGCGGAGGGGTTTATCGAAGGGCACGTGGGCTCGGGCAGCTATGTCGCAGCGATCGAGACCAAGCCCGCGCCGCCGCCTTCCGAACGGACCATTGCCGCGCCTTCGCGCTATGCGCGCCGCGCCCGCGCAGTGGCGGACCGCACCATCGGGGTGCGCCATCACGGCTTGCGTTACAACCTGCAGTACGGCAATCCGCAGACCCATCCGGCCTTGAACGACCTGTGGGCGCGCGAACTCGCCCGCGCCGCGGCGTATACGCCACAAGGCGGTTCACGCGCTCAAGGGCTGCTCTCCTTGCGCGAGCAGGTCTGCGACTATCTCGCACGCCGTCGCGGTGTGCAGACGCGGCCGGAGGATGTGCTGATCATCAGCGGCACGCAGCAGGCGTTTACGCTGACCGCGCGCGTGCTGTTGGACGAAGGCGATCGCGTGGTGATGGAGGACCCGACCTATTTCGGCGCGCGACAGGCTTTCGGCGCCCACGGCGCCAAGCTGGTACCTGTGCGCACCGATGCCGACGGCCTGGTCTGCTCTGCGTTGCCGCGAAATGCGCCACGCCTGATCTATGTGACGCCTTCGCACCAGTTCCCCAGCGGCACGGTGCTGTCCTTGCAGCGTCGCCTGGAGTTACTGCGCTACGCCGCCGAGCATCGTTGCTGGGTGATCGAGGATGACTACGACAGCGAGTTTCGCTACGACTCCCACCCGCTCCATGCGATGCGCTCGCTCGACCACAGCGATCGTGTGATCTATGTCGGCACCTTCTCCAAAGTGATGTTCGGCTCGCTGCGATTGGCCTACATGGTGGTGCCGGCGGCGCTGCGCGACGATTTCGTTACCGCCAAGTACCTCAGCGATTTCTTCTGTCCGGTGATTGAGCAGGCGGCGCTGGCGCATTTTATGGAGAGTGGTGGTTTTGAGCGGCATCTTCGCCACGCGACGAAGGAGCTGAAGTCGCGGCGCGATGCGTTGATCGAGGGGCTGCATCGTCATGCCGGTGATCGTGTGGAGATCGCCAACTCGCAGGCGGGGATGCATATGGTGGCGTGGCTACGCGGCTATGACTACGCGCGTGCGGAGGCGTTGATCGATTATGCGCATGAGCATGGACTGGGGCTGCATCCGATGGAGCCACATTACTTCAAGCGGCCGGCACAGCCGGGGTTGATTCTTGGGTATTGCGCGCTTTCTACGGTGGAGTTGAGGGAGGCTATGCAGTTGTTTGGGCGGTGTTTGGATGCGTTTGATCAGGGTGTGGCCTAACCCCTCTCCCCTCGGGAGAGGGGTTGGGGTGAGGGTTCGGGCCTTGAGCCGCCCCCTCCTACTTCGTCATCCCTGCGCAGGCAGGGATCCAGTAGTGAAGTGTTCGATGTTCGCGCTATCGCGACCTGGCTCGCCTGCCGCGGGCTTTCGAACCGCTGCCGCGGTCCGAGTCACTTTCTCTTTGCTGGCCCAAAGAGAAAGTAACCAAAGAGAAATGGCCTGAAGAGCAGACGGCGGGCTTTGTAGCTGCGCCTTTTCCAGTGTCAGGCGGCGGGGTGGTTTTCTTCGGGACCTTTTCATCCAACCCATGTCGCGGAAGCAATGGATGCTATGCCCGCAGCTTGTACCCGGTACGGAAGATCCATCCCACGATGAAGGCGCACACCAACAGGAAGGCCAGGGTCATGCCGGCGCTGACCATGACGTTGACGTCGGATTGGCCATAGAAGCTCCAGCGGAAGCCGCTGATGAGGTAGACCACGGGATTGAACAGGGCCACTTTCTGCCAGAACGGGGGGAGCATGCCGATGGAGTAGAAGGCGCCGCCGAGAAAGGTCAGTGGGGTGACTACCATCAGGGGAATCACTTGCAGCTTTTGGAAGTCGTCGGCCCATAGGCCGATGATGAAACCGAACAGGCTGAAGGTGACAGCGGTCAGTAGCAGGAAGGCGAGCAT
Organism: Dyella sp. OK004; assembly: GCF_900114495.1. GTDB lineage: Bacteria > Pseudomonadota > Gammaproteobacteria > Xanthomonadales > Rhodanobacteraceae > Dyella_D. Next base: position 1,239,895 of record NZ_FOZI01000001.1, read on the forward strand.
CCAACCGGGGTGCATCACGCTGTAGGGCACGAAGAAGCGGGCGGTGACGAGGATCAGCAGGCCGAGCATCACGGACTTGGTGGTGGCCGCGCCAACGTAGCCGAGTACGGCTTCGAGCGGGGAGACTGGCGCGGAGAGCAGTTCGTAGATGGTGCCGGACCATTTGGGCAGGTAGATGCCGAATGATGCATTGGAAATGCTTTCGTTGAGCAACGACAGCATGATCAGTCCGGGGATGATGAAGGCGCCGTAGCTGGTGCCACCAATGTCGCCCATGCGCGAGCCGATGGCGGTGCCGAACACGATGAAGTAGAGCGAAGTCGACAACACCGGCGACACGATGCTCTGCGTCAGGGTGCGGAAGGTGCGGGCCATTTCGAAACGGTAGATGGCGCGGATCGCAGGGATGTTCATGGCGTGCTCCGCACCAGGGTGACGAAGATGTCTTCGAGTGAGCTTTCCAGCGTGTGCAGATCTTTGAAGTCCACGCCACGCTCGCCGAGCTTGCGCAGCAGGGCGGCGATGCCGGTGTCTTCGCTCTGCGCGTCGAAGGTGTAGGTCAGGGTGGCGCCGTCGTCGGCAAGCTCCAGCGCGTAGCCGTCGAGGCCGGCGGGAAGCGCTTGCAGCGGCGATTGCAGGCTGATGGAGAGTTGTTTCTTGCCGAGCTTGCGCATCAGCACATCTTTCTCTTCGACCAGAATCAGTTCACCGCGCGTGATCACGCCGACGCGGTCAGCCATTTCCTCGGCCTCGTCGATGTAATGCGTGGTGAGGATCACGGTGACGCCGGTGTCGCGCAGGCCGCGCACCATGCGCCACATGTCGTGGCGCAGCTCCACGTCCACACCGGCGGTGGGTTCGTCGAGGAACAGGATGCTCGGTTCGTGCGCCAGTGCCTTGGCGATCAGCACGCGGCGCTTCATGCCGCCCGACAGGGTCATGATCTTGGCGTCTTTCTTTTCCCACAGCGACAGGTCGCGCAGCACCTTCTCGATATGCTGGTCGTTACGCGGCCGCCCGAACAGGCCGCGACTAAAGCGCACCGCGGCCCATACGGTTTCGAACGCATCCGTCGACAGCTCCTGCGGCACCAGGCCGATGCGCGAGCGCGCGGCGCGGTAGTCGCGCAGCACGTCGTGGCCATCCGCCGTCACGGTGCCGCTGCTGGGCTGGACGATACCGCAGACAATGCTGATCAGCGTGGTCTTGCCTGCGCCATTCGGCCCGAGCAGCGCGAAGATCTCGCCGCGCCGGATATCCAGGTCCACCGCCTTCAGCGCCTGAAAACCGTTCTTGTATGTCTTGCTGATACCGCGAATAGAAACGGCGTGCGTCGCCGTGGTGACCTGATCGTTCATGGGGTTCCTAGATACCAATGCGGTCATCGGTTCACGCCGGCAGATTGAGTTGCCATGACACGCCGAAGCGGTCGCTGACCCAGCCAAAGCGCTTGCTGAAACCATAGTTATCGAGCGGCATAAGCACCATGCCACCCTCGGAAAGCTGCTTGAACGCGTGCTCCAGCTCGGCGTCGCTCTCGCAATCGACGAACAGGGACATGGACGGGGTAAACGTGAAGTTGTGTTTTATCGGGCTGTCGGAACACCGCCACTCCCGGCCACACAGCGCAAAGCTCGCCACCTTCACCGTGCCTTCCGGACCGGTTTCGTCCGGGCCATAACGCTCGATCGAGCGTATGCCGGAGCGACCGAAAAGCGACACATACAGCTGCATCGCCTGCTCGGCAACGCCCTCGAACATCAGGAACGTAGTGACCGCGTGCGCCATGTTGGCTCCTTCGGTAAGCAGCGCTGGCGCGGAAGCATACTTCGATTTTTCCGCGCACTCCCGGGCAGGTTGGGAAGTGCGCGGATGAATTCAAGCGCTGGCGGCTTAACTGTGTGGCGGGAACCACACGTTCAGGATTTTGCCGTCGCGCACTTCATACACGGCGAGCGACTCGGGCTGGCCCTTCTCCGGCGGGAGACCGATCACGCGTTCGTGATCGGCCACGGTCGGACCAGTAATGTCGCGCTGCACGATTTCGACATGAAACGCCTTGGGCACCGTGGCCAGGAAAGCGAATGCCTTCTTCAACGCATCGATGCCCTTGATCTCGGGACGCTTGCCGCTGAGGTCGGTTATGGTCACGTTGTCCGCGTAACAGGCGGCGAACGCGTCGATATTGTGGGCGTTGTAGGCCTCCACCTGCGCCTGCACCACCGCGGCCGGATCGGCCGACTTGCCGCATGCCGCCGCCGACAAGGGCAACAGCAACGACAGCATGCCTAACGAAACCATCTGTATGAGTCTGGTCATGAACGCTCTCCGTGGATATCGAAGCTCGATAGCGCGGCGATCCTGATCAGCGTCCCATCACTGCGTGAGAGACCAGCCCTCGACAGACACCGCGCAAACGGAAGCGACGTTGGCACGCGGGTCGAAGCCCGTCATGTGCCGGAGGATGTGGTCATGGACTCGTACGTGCCCAGCCCGAAAGCCGGCACTGAGCGCTCAAGAGTGGCCATGCGCCTTGAGCTGGCGGGCCAGCGCGAGGTGACGCGCGCGCTCCTCTGCCTTCTTTTTGTCCTGCGCCATCAACAGCAGCTGCCTTCGCGTCAGCGGCGGCGGGGTGGCGACGGGTTTCTGCAGGCCCATGCGGCGGGCCGCCCCCTGCAAACGAGCGAGCAACGCCTGGGTGTAGATATGAATACGTGACATGGATGGATGGTGCGCGCTCATGTTTGCCGCTCTCGTGTGGTAAACCTGCCGATCGATCCATGAAACATCTGGTGCTTGTCGCCAGAGTGCGCTGTATGGCATTAGCGTGCTGTTATGACATGCGGAGGGCCGCGTGAACCGCATCCTGGCGGGCCGCGTTACATCCGCGTAACGTGGCTGCGCGCATATCTAGTGGGCTTCGAGTCGTGCGCGGATGTCATGCGATATGAGCCAGTGCCGGACCGATCTCCCTGGGTGGATCTGCATACAATGCGGTGAGGATTTTGCCGTGGCATCGGCGCCTCCCGAGATCGACGAGAAAGGCTTGTTTTTCGTCTGCCCGAAGTGCGACAAGCGGAACAACCTGTGGAAGCTTGGCGGCCGGCGGGCCGAAGACCCGCTGATGCTGGTGCAGCCCTATGCATAGCCAGGCCTGACCATGTACGTTTTCAATCCAACCAACGCGCTGTACTTCTATCCGCACCGGCTTCGCTTTGAGCCTGCGAAGGGAACCGCCGAACGCAGGCAGCATCATCGCTGGCCATCCACGCCAGCTACTTCCTCCGGGCGACTGGATATCGATCCGCAAGGGGTGCGGGAAGATCACTGGGATGGAGAGGGTATCGTGGATGGCAGGACGGAGCTGGACGAGCGTTAGCGGCATTCGCCATGGCTCTTTAATGGACAGGGTATCGATCATGACCAGTGTTTCCGGCAAGACCAGCAATGGCTTTATGTACGAAGGGGATTACGAACATGCCAACCATGGCCGTGTCACCTGGACGGCCACTTATCGACGCGATGGCATCTTTTTCGGCATGCGGCACGGCCGCATCACCGAACTCACCGACATTCCCGTCGCGGAAATCGATGCAGTGGTGAAGGACGACATTGAGTCGACCTGGGTGCAGTCGAGGTAGCGGATTTCTGGTGACCTGACTGGCGTCGAATTTCGACCGAAGCATGAAGCGCCACCTGTCGTCATTCCGGCGAAGGCCGGAATCCAGTTAAGTACGCGTGCGAAGCACACATATTTTATGTTGAGTGCTACGCACAGTTCATTGGACTGGATTCCGGCCTTCGCCGGAATGACGGAAGTGGGGCTCAGCTTAGATTCGATGCGAATCAAACCTCGCCGGGATCTCCATCTGCCAATGGCCTACTGCCGCGCCTCAATCCTCAACCCATAGGGCGTCAGCCAGCGCTCAACCCCCTCGAACACGCCCTGCACGATCAGGGCGAGCAGCGCCGCCGGCACCGCACCCTCAAGAATCAAGCCGATGTTATCCAAACGGATGCCGGTGAGAATGGGTTGCCCATAACCACCTGCACCAATCAAGGCAGCCAGCGTGGCGGTACCAACATTGATCACTGCGGCAGTCTTGATACCGGCCAGGATCGAGCGCATCGCCATGGGCAGCTCCACCCGGCGCAAGCGCACGCTGCTCGGCAAACCCAATGCGGCGGCGGATTCGAGCAAGTCGTGCGGGATGCCCACCAGCCCCGTGTAAGTGTTACGCACGATGGGCAATAGGCTGTAGAGAAATAGCGCCACGATGGCCGGCCACGTGCCGATACCGAACAGCGGGATCATGAAAACAAACATCGCCAGCGACGGCACCGTCTGCAGAATGCCGGTGAGGCCGATGACGATCTGCCCCAACCGCTTGCGCCGCGCCGCCAGAATACCCAGCGGAATCGCCAGCACCACGGCCAGACCGAGCGATAGGATCACCAGCTTGACGTGCTCAATGGTGCGCTTGAGCAAGCGCGAACCAAGACTCGCATCGTCGCCGTCCGACTGCACGCCAAGAAAACGCGCGGCGACTTCCGTCTCCTTGATGCCCTTGAGTTTGGCCTCGGCATTCATTTGCCGCATCGATGCTTCATCGATGCGGCCAGTGAGTTTGCGCAGCGCGGCGATAAACGCCGGCTGGTTTTGTTCGAGTTCCAGACGATATAGAAACACCGCCTCGTAGCGCGGGAAGTAGCGACGGTCATCGTCGAGCACACGCAAGTGGTAGTACGCGATCTCGGCGTCGGTGCTGTACAGATCGATGGCATCGACCGCACGACTCGCCACGGCGCGATACGACAAGCTGTGATCCAGCCCGCGCACCTGCGTCTGCGGTAGGCCATAGCGCTGTCGTACGCCGGGCCAGCCATCCTCGCGATCCATGAACTCGTTGGAGAAGCCAAAGCGCAATTCAGGATGCGTCGCCAGATCGGAGATGCGCGTGATGCCGAGTTGCGTGGCGCGATCCTCGCGCATGCCGACGGCGTAGGTGTCGTTGAAGCCGAGCGAATCGGTAAGACCGATGCCGAGCGGCTTCAGCTTTGCGCGCAGCGTTGCGATGTCGGCATCGGGTGCCACGTCTTTCAACAGTTCGTGGGTCAGCGTGCCGGTGTATTCGGAATACACATCGATATCGCCGTGCTTCAGGGCACTCCACAAAATGCTGGTACCGCCCAGTTCGCGCTGGTGTTGCACCTGCACGCCCGTGTCGCGCGCATTGAGGCGGGCTATCTCGGCCAGAATCACCGACTCGGTAAATTGCTTGGAGCCAATGCGCACCGGTGCGGCGCAGAGTTGCATCGACGGCAGCAGCCATAACGCCATCAGCAGTAGGCGCTTCATGCGGAAGGCTCCGGCAAACGCCGTTGCGCTTCCACGAAGCGGCTGACGAAAGCGTCTACCGGCCGATCGCGCAGATCGTCGAGGCGGCCGTCCTGTACCACCCGACCTTCGCGCAGCAGTATCAGGCGTTCGGCGAACCACGCCGCCTCGGCCAGATCGTGCGTCACCACAATCACGGTTTTGCCCAGCTGATCAAAGATCAATTTGAGCTCATCCTGCAGCTCGTGGCGCACGATGGGGTCCAGCGCACCTAAGGGTTCGTCAAGCAGCAACGCATCCGGATTCAACATCAGGCCGCGCATCAAAGCGACGCGCTGGCGCTGGCCACCGGAGAGTTCGGCGGGGTAGCGCTCCAATACGTTGTGTGGGAGATGGGCCAAGTCAGCCAGCTCTTCCGCGCGCTGGCGAATGCGCTCCGCACTCCATCCCAGATGGCGAGGCAGTAGCGCCAGATTGCCCAAGACGGTGAGGTGCGGAAACAGGCCACCCTCCTGGATCACGTAGCCCACGCGTTGCCGCAAAGCCAACACCTGCGAGCGCTCCAGCGCGCATCCCTCCGTCTTGACCTCGCCCTCATCAGGCCAATCCAGACCCAGCAACAGGCGCAGCACGGTCGACTTACCGGAGCCGCTACTGCCGATCAACGCCGCGGTGCTGCCGGGCGCCACCGCGAAGCTCACATCCTGCAGCGCCCGCACTGCGCCGTAGCGCTTGCTGACGTGCTCCAGCGCAAAGGCCGCCGCGGGCGCATCAACCGCGGACAAGGCCGTGTCCATGGTTGAGTGTTGATGCAGTGCGCAGCGCTTCCGGGTCGGATGCACCGTGCATGGAAGCTTGATAACGAGGCGTCCGTGACATGGGCCAAGACTCTACTGCAAGCCTCCCGTGGCGACCACGATGTGCGTGCGCCAACTATCGAACACACCCAGAGAAGAAGTGATGAGAATCGCACTCCATCCCAGGTTTGGCTAAGGTAATAAGGCCGTCACCGTAACTTAGCCAGATCAGACTGAGGAAGGTTATATGCGCCTGCCCGCTAAACATGTCCTTGCCATTCTGTTTCTCGCCGGCTGTGGAGCTTGTTCCGCACCGCAATCATCCGGCCAGCCATCAGCCACCCAAGATGAAGTTAGTGCAGGAACAGAAGCGCAAGAACAAGAGGCCGCGGCCGCGGCCAAAGCCTTCTTCAATGAACTCGATGCTGACCATATGGAAGAAACATGGGCCAACGCAGGGCCCGCGCTTAAGGCAACCAGCACTTCATTGACATGGGCCGCTACCCTTCAAGCACTTCGCAGCGCCTCGGGTAAGGCGATCACCCGAAAGGTTAAGGGGTATGGCTTTACACATCACTTGGCGAATGCTCCGCCTGGGGAGTATGTGGCCATTGGTTTCGATACCAAATTCACGAACGCTACTGCCGTAGAGAAAGTGATCTTCCAAAAGGACCAAGGCCAATGGAAGGTCGTGGGTTACTTCTTGTCCAAGTCATTCACCGCCAAACTTTGACTATTGCGAAACCGGGGGGCGGGGCCAGCTTCCCCAACCGGACCTCATCCACCTATCGGGCATCGTGCATTTCAAAGCCATTGGCCTGAGGGTAGATGCCGATGTGATCATGACGATGGCTGCACTAGTCATCAATATGCAGACAGACTTCTTTAAGGGAAATGGGGGAAGCTGTGCAGTGAAACCAGGGTCAGAGTCGACTTCTCCAGCCGCTGACGATCTTCAACTCCAGAGCTGAAGTCATGAAGGCGCGCTCTGCCCCTGGGCGTCTGACTACTCACGCTTCGCCCGCACACGCCGCGCACTTGCCTTCGGTTCTTCAGATGTAACGCTCGCCGGCCCCTGATTCAGCGCCAGCGTCCCCGGTATGTACTTTTTCCCCCAACGCACAAACGCGAGCAGCACGTCGCCCAGCGCACAACCTTTCGGGGTGAGCGTGTAGGCGTACCTCACCGGCTGCTGCTGATAGGGGGTGCGCTGCACGATGCCGGCAGCCTCCAGCCGCTTGAGACGGTCGGCAAGGATGTTGGTCGGAATGCGCTCCATCGAACCCGCAAGTTCGCCGTAGGTGCGTTTGCCGTGCAGCAAGTCGCGCACCACGAGTAACGACCACTTGTCGCCCACGACGTCCAGCGAATTGGCAACCGCACAGGCGGAGCGCGTGAAAGGCTTCGCGGTACTCACTATCCCGTTCTCCTTGGCCAGCCCGAGTTACTTGCAGTATGCAAGTCATGATGCTACGTTGCGTCAATACTTGCAAAATGCAAGTTACTAAGGAGAGCGTTATGGCAACCCATGTCATTCCCCGCGCTGCCGAATCTCAAACAGGCGGGCTTAACCGCATATCCCTGAGCGTCACGGTTGTACTGATTGCCTGGTTCCTGCTTGTGGTGTCGCTCGGTTCCGTCGGCGCATTCGTCGGCCCCGCCGGCACCCCGCCGTTTGCTATTGCGATAGGCGTTGTTGCGCCGCTGGCGTTCTTCTTTACGTGGCTGCGGCTCTCGGAATCATTCCGCGGCTTCGTGCTCTCGCTCGATCTTCGTCTCATCGCTGGCATCCAAGCGTGGCGATGGGCTGGCCTAGGCTTTCTCTTTCTTTACGCGTACCACGTGCTGCCGGCCATGTTTGCGCTGCCGGCCGGCCTCGGTGATATGGCCATCGGCGCCACCGCCCCCTGGATCATCGTCGCTCTTGCGCGCCAGCCAGCCTTCGCCGCCAGCGCCGGGTTCGTTCGCTGGAATGTGCTTGGCATCATCGACCTTGTGGTGGCTCTCAGCCTGGGCACCCTGGGTGCCACGCTCACTACGGGGGCTCCCGGGGAGATCAGCACCGCTCCCATGGCGTCACTGCCCTTACTGTTGATTCCGGCTTTCCTTGTGCCGATGTTCCTGATGCTGCACGCGGCGGCGTTGATGCAGAGCCGCCAGATGGCCCGTAGCGCCGGGCATGGGGCGATTCGCGACTGAGCTTCTGCGGGTCAAAGGCCGCGCGCGTTCACCGCTGTTACGTTTTGCCCGGCCACCGCGATGCATGGCTGGCTACCAGGACCCAGCCACCCGCTTTACGCACGTAGGTGTCGGTGAATTGAAAGTCCAGCGCGTAAGGCTTGCCTTCGCTTTTGCCTTCCACCCGGGTGATGCCGGTGACCACAGCGGCATCACCGTACAGGCGCACTTTTGAATCGCGGTTGCGGAATACGTCGTACTTGGTGCCGCTGCGCAAATCGGCAACCTCATCGGCCCGCGTGGTGACCTTGCCGGTGGAGCTGGTCAAGGTGAAGGTGGGGTCCAGATGGTGTTCCAGCCAGTCCGCGTCTTCATGCTCGAAAGCCATGCAGATCTCGCGTTCGGCCTGCAGGATCTGCCGCACGTCTTCTTGCTCCGAGGAAAGGGCCGGTGCGCTTGCAAGAAGCAGCACCGGCAGTAGCAACACAAGCAAGGCATTCGCAGTGCGCATGGGGTTCTCCAGCGTGAGACGTCCATTTATTACAGCATGCGAGGCTTGCGTGTCGTGACGTGCGGACTTGGAGCCTGGGCTGAGCGGACTTTGCCAGCCCATGACTATCCCGGACTTATGGGCCGAAGTCATAGAGGGCGCATCTAGACCCCGGGTTCGCCTCAAGCACCGGCACCAGAATTCTCTGATGGCAAGTTGTCATCACCTGCTCCTTACTATCACGCTGACCCACCAGAGGAGAGCGAAGTGAGCATTTTCGGCGACATCGTCAACAAGCTGTTTGGCAAAGCGAAACCCAGCGAGCCGGCTCCAGCCGAGCCCACACCCGACCCGGTGGCCACGCAGGCGGCGACTCCTGCTGCTGCACCTGCACCCGCGCCGCTGGCGGATGTGGACATTGCTGTAATCATGGATCAGCTGGTCAGTGAAAGCGGTCAGGCATTGAACTGGCGCACCTCGATCGTGGACACCATGAAGGCGCTGGGTATCGACAGCAGCCTGGCCCACCGCAAGGAGCTCGCCGGGGAACTGAAGTACACCGGCGACACCAACGACTCGGCCACCATGAACATCTGGTTGCACAAGCAGCTGATGCAGGCGTTGGCGGCGAACGGCGGCAAGCTGCCGGCCGACTTGACCCAGTAAGTCTCGAACCGGAAGTTTTACGGTCGACCGAGCGAAGCGGATGGCTAGTGCCTCCGCTTCGCTTTTTTGTTTCAAGAATGTCTTGTAGCTGTACGTATGCCAGCTTCCCGCATTCGCTAGGAATCTTCCGATTCAAGTGGCACCGACGCATCGGCAACCTATCAAGGCAGAGAGGGCAGTACGGCATGACACGTAGGGACTGCGTATCACCGGACCGTCATTTCCCACTAGCAGTTGCCTAAACGTGGGGTTTAAGCAACACGGCCAAGTGCCCGCGGTGACGCGCGCGGCGGACAAGCCGGATCAGCTTGCAGCCCCCCCTGTGCTGATCCGTCCGCAGGGATCTCTGCTCGGAAAATAAGAAGGGAGCGGATCAGTGATGGTTCGCTCCCTTTCTTTGTTTTGCGATCCGAAGCTATTGCCTCATTAGCCTCGAGGTTCAGCTATACCTTGTCGTCATTCCGGCGAAGGCCGGAATCCAGTCAAGCATGCGTGCGAAGCACACAAAATCTATGTTGAGTGCTTCGCACAACTGACCTCACTGGATTCCGGCCTTCGCCGGAATGACGGGCGTAGAGCTTCATGTAGCGGCTGAGATTCGGAGCTAATCGGGGGTTATGAAAAGCGCACCCCGCGGCCCCGGGGACTTTTGCCGCACTCCCCCGTTGTCATACCCTGCCGCTCGCCAACCCATGGGGAGTTCCTATGAAAGCGCTCTTTGCCGCCCTGCTGATCGCTGGCGTGATGCATAACGCCCCGGCTCTTGCACGCACGTCTTCCGCGTCTCCCCTGATCGGCCGTTGGACCGTCGATGTTTCGCGTTTGCCGATGCCTCCGGAGGCGCGGCCGAAGAGCGCCACGATAGCGTTTGCTGACGCGGGCGAGGGCAAGTGGACGACGCATGTCGATATCGTCGATGCCGGTGGAGGGGAGAGCCATGCTGTAGGGACCACCGCTCTCGATGGCACGGCCGCGCCCGTCCAGGGCAGCCCGGAAGCTGACACCGTTGCCTTGAAGTCACCCGCACCGAATGTCCTGGTCATGGCGCTCGCCAGGGAAGGTGTTCCAGCATCGACGCGTGTCTACGCCGTTGCGGCGGACGGCAAATCTCTTGTCGAGACCGCCGTGTATTTCGGAGACAACGGTTTGCCGATCATGCGGACGCATTACTTCACGCGCGTCCGATAGCGTCGGAGTCAGCCAGGCACAACACCGCTTCACCTCGACACCGCGCTTGAGAACACAGTCATAAAACCGATTCACGCAGGCGCGCAGACTTCGCCACCTGCGCAGTCGCCGTGTCCAAGAAATCTTGCGCGATCCTTACGTCTGGCGCGTGCCTCTTCTTCCATGCCTGTTGCGCAGTTCCCCTGTTGCCATCGCAAGGGTGGCGACATCCCCTGAAGCAGAGATGGAGATCGGCATGAAGAGCAGCAAGGTTCGGATGCTTGCGCATGGCTTGTGCGCGACATTGGCTGTGTATTCCCTGGCACAGTCGGCCTGGGCAGGTACGGGTCATACGTATTACGTCGCCAGCACCGGCGACGACAACGCTGCCGGCACGCTGGACGCGCCGTGGCGCACGATCGGTCGCGCGGCGCGCGGTGTGTTGGCGGGCGATACGGTTTATGTGCGCGGCGGCACCTATAAGGAAACAGTCGATGTGCGGCAGTCCGGTTCGGCGGCCGGGCCGATTGTTTTCGCCAGCTATCCAGGTGAAACGGCGGCGCTCAACGGCAGCGGGCTGGTAGCTCCTGCCAATAACATGCGCGGCCTGTGGAACTTGAACAACGTCAGCTACGTGACGATCCAGGGCTTTGACGTGGGTTACTACAGCGCCAACAGCAGCACGGCGACACCCATCGGCATCTATATCTCCGGCGGCGGCAGCCAGGTACAGATTCTCAACAACCGCATCCACGACATCGTCAACAAACTGGAGCGCTGCCCGAACGGCAACGCCTTCGGCATCGAGGTGTACGCCAACGACCCGCTGACGTCGATCAGTGGCCTGACCATCAGCGGCAATGAAGTCGATCACCTCCGCCTTGGCTGCAGTGAGTCGCTGTCGCTGACCGGCAACGTGGAGCAGTGGACGATCTCCAATAACAAGGTGCACGACAACGACAATATCGGCATCGCCGCGCTCGGCTACGAAACCATGGTGACCAGCAGCGGCAGTACGTTCCAGAGCCAGGCCCGCGATGGCGTGATCAGCGGCAACACGGTCTACAAGATCAGTTCGCAGGGCAATGCCGCGTACCCCGCCGGGGACTTTTCCAGTGACGGCATCTACGTGGAAGGCGGTACGCGCATCGTGATCGAGCGCAACCTGGTGCAGCAGGCCGATATCGGTATTGAGCTGGCGTGCGAGACCTCGGGGCGCTTCACCAGCTATGTCACGGCGCGAAACAATCTGGTGCAGTTTTCCAACGTGACGGGTATTTCGATCGGCGGCGCCAGCAGCGGCAATGGCGGAACTCAGAACGCCACCATCGTCAACAACACGCTGTTCCGCAATGACACCCAGGCAACGGGCAGTGGCGAGTTCCAGATCCAGTACCACGCCAGCGGTACGGTGTTCGAGAACAATCTGCTCTACGCCAATGCCAACGGCTTACTGGTGAATTTCTGGCCGGGCACGTCGGGCAATGCCGGCTATGGCAACCCCGGCACCATCGACCACAACCTCTATTTCGCCGATGGCGGCGCCGACAACGCCAACTGGGTATGGCTGGGCAAGAGCTACACCGGCATGGCTGCTTACCGATCGGCCAGCCACAGCGATCAGGCGACGGTGCTGGTTGATCCGCTGTTCCAGAACATCACCACCACACCACCCGACCTGCACGTCAACGTAACGTCTCCGGCACGCGGCACGGGACTGCTGCTGCCGTCGACAACGATCGGTACCGTGGATTACGCGGGGCAGCCACGCGTGAGTAGTGCGGGTCTGATCGATATCGGCGCGTATCAGCGGCCCTGAACGAACCGTTGCAACGATGGGCTGGCACTGCCGGCCCATCGTTGTGATGCGGCGTCACCACGAGCTTCGGCAAGGGGTAGAGTGTTCATGTCACCACGCGCGGTGGAGATACGTCATGACAACAAGCCTGATGAAAGATGTTCTTCTCTGGTGCGTAGTCTTGAACTACGCCGTCCTGCTTATCTGGTCCGGCGTCTTTATCTTCGCCAGGGGCTGGATGTACCGGGTGCACACCCGCTGGTTCAAGCTTTCGGCGGAGACCTTTGACGCCGCGAACTACTTAGGACTTGCCGTCTACAAAATCGGGATCCTCTTGTTCAACCTGATGCCGTGGATTGCGCTCTGCCTGGCTTCCAAATAAGGAAGCCGCTCCAAGGGGCGTCCCGCGCAGTTCTGCGTTCACGCATGTCGGCTGGCCGTGTCGATCCAGCCATTTCCCGCTCGTCGCATGGATAAGGCTGGACGTGAAACCAGCCGCACGACTTCCATGACGGCTGCTCGCCAACCGGGGAGGTATTCATCTCAAGCCATGAAGGAGATGACCATGTTGAAAAACACTGCAGACATTGCACGGGCAAGCTATCTCGCCTATGCCAACCATGACCGGGCAGCTATCGAAGCCCTTATCGCCGAGGGCTTTCACTTCACTAGCCCGCTGGATAACCGCCTGGACCGTGCGACCTACTTCGAGCGGTGCTGGCCTAACAGCGAGCACATCAGCGCGTTCGATTTCATTGAAGTGGTGCCTCACGGCGAACATGTTTTTGTTGTCTATGAAGGAAATGACGTGCGTGGCCACCGGTTTCGGAACACGGAACGGCTGACCATTCGCGGAGACAAGATCGTCGAAGCCGAAGTTTATTTCGGCTGGTCCATCCCGCATGACGCGCCCGAGGGTGGGTTTGTGACGCGTTGAGGCGACGAGGCTTCTATTGCCCCCGGGCGTCCGCACGCTTGTCCGCGGACAGTAGGTGGAGGCTCACGATGTATCCGGCGATCCACGAAAACAGCGTGATGCAACGATCACCGCAGGACGGCACGCCTCTTGCCTTGTCCCTGCTCGACAGCGCTTCCGCTGAGAGAGGGTGTCCATGCGTATTGGATTTTTATCGTTCGTCGCCGTGCTGGGGCTATGTGCCGGCAGTTCATGCCTGAGAGCTGAAGAGCCGGCATCGCCGGGCAACCGGGCCGAGGCCATCAAGATCATTGCCGACATGCGCCGCATCGTGACCCCCGATGGTGTGGAGCGGCACGAGAAGGTACGCATCGGCGGGATTGATCAATGGGTGAGCATTCGCGGCAACAACAAGCGGAATCCCGTGCTGCTCGTGCTGCATGGCGGGCCCGGCTGGGTGTCGATGCCGGTGAGCTGGTACTACCAGCGAGGCTGGGAGGAATACTTCACCGTGGTGCAGTGGGATCAGCGCGGTGCCGGCAGCACCTACGCGGACAACGATCCTGCGGCGGTCGCGCCGACGATGACGCCGGAACGCATGGTCGGCGATGCCGAGGAAATGGTGGCGTGGCTGCGCAAGGAGTTCGGCAAAGAGAAGATCTTTGTGCTCGGCCACTCGTGGGGTTCGTACCTTGGGCTCGAGGTGGCGCGGCGGCATCCGGACTGGCTGTACGCCTATGTCGGCATCGGCCAGATGACCAACATGCCGGAGAGCGAACGCCAAGGGTGGCAGTTCGCCATGACCGAGGCGCGCAAGGCGGGAAACACGGAAGCCATCAAGGAGCTGCAATCCCTCGCACCGTACGCGCAGGGGACAAAGCCGGTGTTGCTCAAGGACCTGATGGTGCAGCGGAAGTGGCTCAACCAGTTTGGCGGCATGGTGTACCGCAGAACAGGCGGGCAGGCCGAGAGTGCTGCGATGTCGCTATCGCCCGAGTACACCGATCGTGATGTCGCACTGGTTGGCGAGGCCAGCGGCTACTCGGTCGACAAGCTGCTCAGCGCTGCCGTTACGCTGGATCTGGACAAGGTCAGGCGACTCGACTGCCCGCTGATTCTGTTTTTGGGGCGGCACGACCACAACGTTTCGTCGAGCCTCGGCGCGGCGTGGTTTGAGAAAGTGCAGGCGCCGTCGAAGCGGCTGGTGTGGTTCGAGGATTCCGCGCACGAGGTGATGAATGAAGAGCCGGGGAAGACGCTGATGTCGCTGGTGGAGTATGTGCGGCCGCTGGCTGGGGAGAGACCGGACGATATGGGCGCCAAGCACGCATCGAAGACGGACTCACCCTAGGCTTTGATGAATATTGCGCTCCAGATAGACAGCTTTTCTCCTCCCCCTGCTAGCAGGGGGAGGCCGGGAGGGGGTCGGCCCTTGCGAAAACCTTTCCTGTAGCGCTTTCTCAAGCACTCACCCCTCCCCAACCCTCCCCTGCGAGCAGGGGAGGGAGCTAATCATCTTCGCCGAACGTTGGGGCTCCTCGATGACATCCCCATCAACGCGGCAAATCAAATACCAACACTTCCGCCGACTCCGCGCCTTCCAGCGTGATGTCGCTTTCGTTTTCGATCTTCAACGCATCGCCGGCATTCAACCGCGTGCCGTTGACGCTGAGGCTGCCGCGCGCCACTTGCACGTAACCGAGTCGGCCCGACGCCAGCGGATGGGTGAGCTTGTCGGCACCATCGAGGATCGACGCATAGAGATACGCATCCTGGTTCATACGCAGCGAACCTTCGCGGCCATCCGGCGACACGATCAGGCGTAGCTGGCCGCGCTTGGAAGCCTCGTCGAAGTGCTTCTCCTCATAGCTCGGCTTCACGCCCTGCTGTTCCGGCATGACCCAGATCTGCAGGAAGTGCACGGTGTCCTTGGGGTCGTGGTTGAACTCGCTGTGGCGCACACCGGTGCCGGCGCTCATGCGCTGCACGTCGCCGTAGCGCAGCACGGAGCCGGTGCCCAGGCTGTCTTTATGTTCCAGCGCGCCGCCGAGCACGTAGGAAATGATCTCCATGTTCTGGTGGCCGTGGGTGCCGAAGCCCTGGCCGCCCTGCACGCGGTCTTCGTTGATTACGCGCAGCGGACCGAAGCCCATGTGCTTGGGGTCGTAGTACTCGGCAAAGGAAAAGGTGTGGCGGGACGACAGCCAGCCGTGCTCGGCCAGACCGCGTTCTTCGCTCTTACGTACCTGCAACATGGGATATCTCCGGTTCTATATGCGATTAGGTCGATGGTGGCCTATGTGGCCGGCAGAGGAGCCTTGAAGCCCCGAAAAACCTTGCCATCGATGGTTGATGGGGAGAGTATGAACCCCCGATTCCCTCTCAAAAAGCGGAAATATTTCCGCCCTATCATCGAATTTTTCGAATGCTCAGACTCAGCCTCGACGCCCTGCAGATCCTGGACGCCATCGATCGCCGCGGCTCGTTCGCGGCGGCGGGCAAGGAGTTGCACCGGGTGCCTTCCACCATCTCCTACACCGTGGCCAAGTTGGAGGAAGACCTTGGCGTGACAGTGTTCGAGCGCAGCGGCCCCAAAGTGGCGCTGACCCGTGCCGGGCAGGAGCTGTTGAAGGAAGGCCGGCACCTGTTGCGCGCCGCGCAGGATCTGGAGGCGCGCGTGCGGCGCGTCGCCTCCGGCTGGGAAACCGAGTTCGCCATCGGCATCGATTCGCTGCTGGCGCCGATCGCGCTGCAGGAGGATGTGCAGGCGTTTTACCAAGTGGCCGATCGCACACGCCTGCGCATTGGCCAGGAGGCGCTGTCCGGCACGTGGGAGACGCTGCTCGAACGGCGCGCGGATCTGTTGATCGGCGCGGCCGGCGAAGGACCTTCCGGCGGCGGCTATATCGCCGAGCCGATGGGCGTGATGCCGTTTGTGTTTGTGGTGGCGCCGGGTCATCCGCTCGCCGCCGTGCCGCATCCGTTGAGCAAGCTGGATCTGCAGCAGCACCGCGCCATTGCTGTCGGCGATACGGCGCGCAAACTGGTATCGCGCACCGTGGGCCTGCTGTTCGGCCAGGATGCGCTGACCGTGCCTGATATCCGCAGCAAGTACGACTACCAGCGCGCGGGGCTCGGTTTCGGTTTTCTGCCGGAGCCGTATGTGCGCGCGGCGGTGCGCAGCGGTGAGTTGATCGTGAAGGAGGTGGAAGAGCCGAAGCCGGCCGAAACCTTCTATCTCGCCTGGCGCACCGGCGAAGATGGCGCCGCGCTGCGCTGGTGGATCGAGCGCGCGCGCCGCGCTGGCACGCTTGATCGATTGCTCGCACTGTCGTGTTAGTCGCGAAGTCGCTTGCTGTTATCGGCTAAGCTTCGGCCGTTGCGTGGCGACGCCTCCGAGGGAATGGCATGCGCGATCGGCTCGATCAGGAACAACAGCAGCGACAGGACGAGCTGGCGATGCCGTTCGCCGGGCCCGCCGCCGCTGAAGCGCCCATCGTGAGCGCCAACGGCATGACGCCGTGGCGTCGCCACTTTTCCACCGGCGCGGTGATCGCCGCTGCCACCATCTTCGGCCTGAGCTATAGCCTCTCCGCGCCGTTGATCGCCATGAATCTCGAGCAGCGCGGCCATTCCAGTACGTTTATTGGCATCAACGCGGCGATGCATGCACTCGGCGTGTTGCTGATCGCACCGGCAATGCCGGCGCTGGCAGCGCGACTGGGCGCTCGCAGTCTGGCGATGCTCGCGTTACTGATCACTGCCATCACGCTCGCCCTATTCACTGGCATCAGCAACGTCCTGTGGTGGTTTCCGTTGCGCGTGCTGCTTGGCGCGGCGGCCGAGGCGCTGTTCGTGATGTCGGAAACCTGGACCAACGTGTTGAGCACGCAGCAGGCGCGTGGACGCACCATGGCGATCTACACCGCATCGCTGTCGCTGGGCATGGTGCTGGGGCCGGCGCTGCTGTCGGTAATGGGGGTGAGTGCGAAGGCGTATCTGATCGGCGCCGCCATCGCGCTTGGCGCAGTGGTGTTTCTTGCGCTGCCGTGGGTCACCGCACCCGCGCGCAGCCGGCCAGAGTCAGCCCAGCCCATGAAGTATCTGCGACTGGCGCCGGTGGCGATGGCGACCACCGTGCTCAACGCCGGCGTGGAAACGGCGGGGCTGTCGTTTATCGCGCTGTATGCGACCGGGCAGGGTTGGACCGAGAGCCAGGCGATGCAGTTGATCTCCACGCTGATGCTGGGTGCGATCCTGCTGCAGCTGCCGATCGGCTGGCTGGCGGATCGCATGGACAAGCAGCGGCTGGTGATGGTGCTGGCTCTGATTTCCGCGTTCGGCGCATTGCTGTGGCCGTTTGCGCTGAGCCAGACCTGGCTCGCTTTCAGCGTGGTGTTTGTTTGGGGCGGGCTGTTCGTGGGCATCTATACGGTGATGCTGGCGATGGTGGGCAGCCGCTTCGAAGGCAGCGATCTGGTGGGTGTGTACGCAGTGATGGGCATGGCCTGGGGCCTGGGTGCGCTGGCCGGCCCCGCACTGGCAGGCGTGGCGATGGGCGTGAATGCGCTATTCGGCCTGCCGGGGATGATCGCGCTGGGCTGCGCGGTGTTCGCAGTGTTTCTGGCGCGCTCGCGCAGCGCGACCTGAGCCATGGACTAGGAGCGAAGCATGGTTCGACTCGGTCTGCTTCTGTTGGGCACGAATTACATCAAGCGACGCTGGCCGCTGCTGGCTGCGATAGGTGCGCTGTGGGCGGCGCTGGGTGCGGCGATCTTTATCGATGCACTGGATGGCGTGATGTATTTCCCCATCCATGTGTTCGGTTACCTAGTGCTGATTGAGGCGGTGGCGACTTTGGTGGTGTCGTCGCCGCGACCGGGTACCACGGCAGTGCTGCGCAAGGCGCGCGGCGTGGCGTTCCTGGTGCTGGGCCTGTTGATTATCGACGCGCACCATGCGGCCAGCGTAATTTTGGCCATGCTGTTCGGGCTGTGCTTTCTGATCGACGGTGGTTTCCGCATCGCCGCGGCGGCGGTGGTGCGCTTCAACGGTTGGCATTTGTCGTTGATGACCGGCGTGCTGGAAGTGCTGTTCGCGGCCTTTATGTTCGAGCCGTATCCCACCTTCTATGCGGGCACGGTGCCTTACTGCATCGGCATGGGTCTGTTCCTTTCCGGCATCGGCCTGCTACGCCAGGCCGTGCGCCTGAAGCGCCTGCCAGACAACGCTGCGCTCTCGCTGCTGCTGGCACGCGGCCTGCCACCGACCGAGCGTGAGTTGAAACCCGAAGCCGTGATGGGCGATGCCGGCGAACTGGTGGTGCATGTGTGGACGCCTTCCGGTTCTGCCGAAGATGTGGTGCCGCAACCGCTGGTGGACCGCTATATCGCCGCTGTCGACGGCAAGGGCGTGGTCTCCACCGGTCACGCCGCGCTGGAATGCGCACCGGATATCTACGTGAGCCACTACCCCGCCGTGGAGATCGACCGTACCGGCGGTGACTTCGCACGGATGCTGCGCGCAACCACCGAGAACAATGTGGAGGGCAAGTTCCAGCCTTCCTACGCCATCGAGTCCGCCGGCTGGTGCAACTCCACCGCCCAGGTGCGCTTCACCGATTACGATCGTGGCCGGTTGCTGGCGTTCTGGCTGCGCTATCGCCAGGACACCACCTACAACCTCACCAGTCGCAACTGTTCCAGCACGGTGGCGCATTGTCTGGAAGCCGCACTGGAAGGCAGCCTGGCTCGCGATGGTGCGGGGCTGATGGTTTTCCTGCGCGCCATGCTGAATCCGGAACTATGGGTGGCCGCGCAGCTGCGCAAACGCGCCGAGGCGATGGCGTGGACACCGGGCCTGGTGCTCGACTATGCGCGTGCCATGCATGCGGCGATCCAGCCAGCACCGTGGGGTTGGTACAGCTTGATCATTTCCTTCCAGCGCGCGTGGCGCTATGCCTCGATGGTGATCAAGGGCCAGCCGATCCAGAGCATGGGAGCGATCCAGCGGGAAGTGGAAGCCAAGCGGCATACCAAAGCGACCGGAAGCTGACAGGCCGGGAGAACATGTCATGAGTCCATGGGGATCTTCATTGCGCCGCCTGCGCCAATTGCGCGGCATGAAACAGGCGCATCTCGCGCAGTTGATGTGCGTCACACAATCGACGGTATCTCGCTGGGAACGTGGCGAGCTGGAGATGTCGCCAGCGCAGCAGCGTGATGTGCAACGGCTGCTGGAGGCGCACCCCGGTCCCGCACAGGATGCGGCATTGAAGCGACTGGTCCAGTCGTCCACGCACAAGGTGCATCTGATCTGCGACCGCACCCACCGATTGCTGGCGGTGTCACCCTCGCGCTTGGCCGAGTGGCGCAGGCCGCTATCAGAATTGCTGGGCACGTCGTTGCTGGTCTATGCCACACCGGAAATCCTGCAAGCGGAATCCACGCTGGAACGACGCGGCTGGTACGAAGGCATGCAAAGTTCGCTGCAAATCACCACCGGCACCAATGCCTCGCTGCCGATCCGCCCCGGCATGGCGCTATGGGAACGCGTGCCGCTGGCTGACGGCAGCGCCGGCCGATTGGTCACGGCTGTGGCCTGAGCGCGCCAGTGCATAATTTATGCGTGGCCGCGCCGACATACCGTTGCTAGGCTGGCGATCTGCACACAGGCAACACGAGAGCACGCCATGACCATCCTGGTGACAGGCAGCGCCGGCCATCTCGGCGAAGCGTTGATGCGCAGCCTGCATGCCGCGTCGCGCAGCGCCATCGGTATCGATCGCAAAGCTTCGCCATTCACGCAACGCGTTGGCGATATCGCGGACCGCGCCTTTGTGCGCACTGCCATGCGCGGTGTGCGTGCGGTGATCCATACCGCCACGCTGCACAAGCCGCATGTGGCCACGCATTCGGCGCAGGACTTTATCGACACCAATATCAGCGGCACGCTGGCCTTACTGGAAGAAGCCGTCGCCGCGGGGGTGAGCGCGTTCGTGTTCACCAGCACCACCAGCACCTTTGGCGCTGCACTGACACCCGGCACGGGTCAGCCGGCGGCGTGGATCAACGAGCACGTGGCGCCGATTCCCAAGAACATCTACGGCACCACCAAGCTCGCTGCCGAGAACCTGTGCGAACTGTTCCACCGCAAGCAGCGCCTGTCGGTACTGGTGCTGCGCACCTCGCGCTTTTTTCCCGAGGCGGACGACCACGCGGGGACGCGCGACGCCTATGACATCGCCAATGCGCAAGCGAACGAGCTGCTATACCGCCGTGCCGATATCGAGGATGTGGTGAGCGCGCATCTGCTTGCCGTAGAACGCGCGCCAGCCGTCGGCTTCGGCCGTTACATCATCTCCGCCACCTCGCCGTTCGCCCCGGAGGACCTCGCGCTACTGCACCGCGATGCGCCCGCCGTGGTGCAACGTTTGTTCCCTTCTTTCCAGGCGCTGTACAACGCGCGCGGTTGGCGCATGTTTCCGCGCGTGGACCGCGTCTACGTCAACGCACTCGCGCGGCATGAGCTTGGCTGGCAGCCGAAGTATCACTTTGCGCAGGTGCTGGCTTGTCTTGCGGCGGGGCGCGATTTCCGCAGCCCGCTCGCGCTAGCCGTCGGTGCGAAGGGATATCACGACACCACGTTCGGCGACATGCCGTACCCCGTCACCCCGTAGGAGCGCACCCGGTGCGCGACCCGACTTGCTAGGGCGTACATCTACAGACATGGGCCCGCGTTGCGGGCCTTTCGCGCACCGGGTGCGCTCCTACGGCGTAGCCTCGCTTCGCGCGTATTCGGCGGGGGTGCGGCCCACCAGTTTGCGGAAGTCGCGGATGAAATGGGCCTGGTCGAAGTAGCCCAGCTCCAGCGCCAGCTCGGCCCAGGCAACGGCGCGGCCTTCCTGCAATTGCGCGATGGCTTCGTGCAGGCGATAGCGGTTGATCACCCACTTGGGGCCAATGCCAACGTATTGCTGGAACAGCCGCTGCAACGCACGCGTGCCCAGTCCACTTTGTTCGCATACCTGCTCGACCGAGGTGATGCCGCGATCATCGGCAATGCTGGCGACGATGGTGCTGACGCGCTCGACCATCGCGTCGTGTGGCGGCAGGCGATCGAGCAGGAAACGCTCGGCGAGGGCGATCATGGCATCGACATCCGCCGCCGCCAGCACGTCGGCCTCAAATGACCCGGCATCAGCACCGAATACGTCGGGCACGGCGAGCGATGTGTCCATCAGTGTGGCGACCGATGATTTCAGGAAAGGATAGAAACCGCCGGCTTTGAACTTGATGCCAAACGTGCGCCCCTGTTCTTTCAACTCGCAGGTGAAGCGGCCGCTATGCACACCATAGATACGCGCCTGCGGCGGCTCGATCACCAGATGCACGTTGGGGTGCGGCAAGGTCTCCTGCGTTTGCGGCGGCAAGCCGCGCAGATCCCAGCCTACAAACCAGAAATGCTCGATCAGCCAGGCCAACGGCGGGCAGGGCAGCCGGCGTTCGTGCTGAAAACTGCCATGCTCCAGCTTTGACCGCAGTACACCGCGCGCCTTACCCGCTTCGGCATTATTCATGGCTGCGGCCTCGCGTGATGCTGTCGCGTTTTTCCAATCATCGGCCCACCGATCCTGTTGTCATACACCCCAAGGCGGCGAGGCGCGCCGCGCCATAGGGCAGGGCCACCGCCATGCATAGCCGACACATACGGGCCGCTGCGATCATGCTGACCCTTGCGCTGACCGCAGCCGCACATGCCACTTCCAAGGAGACCACGATCATGCACGCCAGCGGCGATTTTGACGTCAAGATGGGGCCACAACCAACCACACCCGGTTTTGAAGCTACCGGTGTGGGCCGGCAAACCATCGACAAACACTTCCACGGCGATCTGGAAGGCAGCAGCCAGGGCGAAATGCTGGCGACGATGACCGAGACGCAAGGCTCAGGCGCTTATGTGGCGCTGGAAAAGGTCAGCGGCACCCTTCACGGCAAGCGCGGCACCTTCATCTTTGTACATAGCGCCACCATGCATCGCGGCGTACCGGATTGGTCGGTGAAGGTCGTGCCGGATTCGGGTACGGGGGAGCTGGTGGGTTTGAGCGGTGCGATGGTGATTCACATCGATGAGAAGGGGAAGCATACGTATACGTTTGACTATGAGTTGCCGTGAGAAGCGATTGAAGTCTGTAGATGCTACGTAGCAACACTATCTCGAGCACCCATCACCCCTCCCCAACCCTCCCCTGCAAGCAGGGGAGGGAGAAATGCTGCATTAGGTGATGCGCAGCGAGCCTATGACGCCCGTGCGGCGATGAGGGTTGGACAATAAGGCCCCGAAGAAAACCATCCCCACGCCTGACACTGGAAAAGGCGCAGCTACAGAGCCCACCGCCTGCTCTCAGGCCATTTCTCTTTGGTTACTTTCTCTTTGGGCCAGCAAAGAGAAAGTGACCCGGACCGCGGCAGCGGTTCGGAAGCCCGCCGCAGGCGAGCCAGGGCACGCAGACGCTAAAACCGAACGACAACGCCACTGGATCCCTGCCTACGCAGGGATGACGAAGTGGGAGGGAATGGCGCGAGACCGAACCCTCATCCGACCCTTCGGGCCATCTTCTCCCAAAGGGAGAAGGATCAAGGCGAGCACGGGGCCACTGAAGAGAAAACAAGTCAAAAGAAGCGACGCACCCCTTCCAACATCGCCCCCACCCCCATCACCACCAACAACACCCCCACCCCTTTACCCACCGCCCGCGCAAAGACCGGCCGCGCCACCAACCACCCCTGCGCCCCACCCGCCGCACAAGCCAATCCCCCATACACCGCCAACTGCGTCACCACGATCACCAACCCCAGCACCACCGCCTGCCCCCACAACGCCCCGTTCTCCCGCCGCATGAACTGCGGAAACACCGCCAGCATGAACAAGTAGGCCTTGGGATTGAGCAGGCACGTCACCGCGCCGCGCCGAAACGTGACCCAACGCGAATGCCGCTCGGCGGCGGCGGGCAGAAAAGCGGTGTCGCTGCGCCAGATCGCGTAACCGATCCACACCACATACGCAGCGCCGAGCCACAACACCACATCAAACGCCGCCGGCCAAACCTGCAGCACCACACTGATCCCCAGCGTCGCCATCACCACATGGCATACCCCGCCGAGCATGATGCCGCCCACTGCGGCCAGCCCGCTGCGTCGCCCGCCCATTAGCGAACTGCCCAGCACATACGCCATATCCAGCCCGGGCAACACGATGATGCCCAGCACCAGCAGGAAGAACAGGCTCAATTGCACCGAAGGAATCATGTCGCCGGGCCTCTATTGGGTATGGCCGCAGCCTACGAGGTAATCAGGGCGGCTTTAGCCCTGTTTGTTGGCTATGCTCCGCGCCATGTACCACCCCACCACCCGCGCCCTGGCCGTACTCGAACTGCTGCAGACGCACCGTCGCATCAGCGGTGCGGAGATCGCGCGCCGACTAGGGGTGGATACGCGCACGGTGCGCCGCTACATCGCCACGCTGGAGGAGATCGGCATACCGATCACCGCCGAGCGCGGGCGCCATGGCGCGTATCTGCTGATCGCCGGCTTCAAGCTACCGCCGATGATGTTTACCGACGACGAAGCGCTGGCGCTGTCGATCGGCCTGCTCGCCGCACGCAGCATGGGACTCACCGAAGCCTCCGCCGCGGTGGCCAGTGCGCAGGCAAAGCTGGAGCGCGTGATGCCGGAGCGGCTCAAGGGCCGTACGCGCGCAGTGGCGGAAACGGTGATGCTGGATCTGTCGCGCTCCTCCGCCGCAGGCGCTAGCGACACCTTGTTCACCCTGAGCACGGCGGCGCAGCAGTATCGCCGCGTACACATGCGTTATCGCTCGGCGGAGGGCGACGAAACGGAGCGCGAACTCGACCCTTACGGCCTCGCCCATCGCGGCGGGCAATGGTACGTAGTGGGCATGTGCCACCTGCGAAAGGGGCTGCGCTCGTTCCGGCTGGATCGCGTCACGGAAGCAGGGATGCTCGATGCGACCTTCGTGCGTCCGTCCAATTTCGACGCGGTGGCACATCTCACGTTCGGCATCGCCACCCTGCCGCGCTCGATCACCGCCGAGATCGTGTTGCGCACCACATTGCAGGACGCCCTTGAACGGCTCGGCGGCAGCATGGGCTTGTTTGAACCAGTGGAAGATGGCGTGCTGCTGCGTGCCCAAGTGGACGAACTCGATTGGCTGGCGCGGCAGTTGGCGCGGCAGCCATTTGATTTCGACATCCGAGAGCCGGCAGAGCTGCGTGATGCATTGCGTGTTTTATCGCAACGATTGAGCAAGTTGTCGGACACACACGCCATCGCCCTAGTGTGAAGCGGGGTAGGCCGGTAGATGAATGAAGCCCGGCTCAAGAGCCCCTTGCAATCTCTATCTGCAAACAAGTGGATGAGCAAAAAGCCAAACACTCCCCCCTGCGTGTCCCACGGGGACTACTTCGGTCCAGCAGAGGAAGGTTGGGGTGGGATCAAGCCCCTCACGAATGCACGAAGCGATTCAAAGCCCCAAGTAAGCCATTAACTGCTGTGATCCAGGATCACTTTCCAGCCATCCTTGGTCTTCTCCCACACTAGCGAAAACACACCGTCATCCTTGGCAGCCGCACCATGCACCGTGCGGCCGAGGTGGAAACGACCGGTCGCGGTGGCGTATTGGGCATGACCGTCCGCGCATGGCAATAACCGAACCTCGATGTCGGAGTAAGTCAGCGTGCCCATCTGCTCCTTGGTGGCGTAGTTCTTCTTGTAGCTCTCAAGGATGGGCTGGAAGCCCTTGCGCACCCTGGCACCGATGAAGGTGGTATCCGGCGCATCTTTGTATGTAGCCATGAAACCGACGATATCGCCACGGTTCCACGCCGCTTCGGTGGTCGTCAGCACTTGCTGTATCGCTGCCTCATCGCTTGCAGTAGATGGCGAAGCAGCGAAGCCTGCGAAGCTGGTCATCAACAGCAGCGCGCCGACCCATAAGGAAAGCTTTTCCACCCTCATCTGTTACCCCTCACGTGTGTGGCCGCCTTATCGCGGGTTCGTCGCTATGGCGCTTGGAACTCACGCCATAGCGCACACAGTAACTGCAACGGTCGGCTGTAGTGCAATCCTCAGTTGTAGCTCATCGCGACAGTTGCTTGAGCACTTACTTTTCCCGCGTCCACCGAGGCTCCGGTCTTGTAGTACTGAGCCGTCAATGGCAATACTCCTCGGCCACCAACGATCGGGATCGTGCGCGCATTGGTGGTGCCGTTGGCTCCAATGGTCTGGCCATCGTTGGAAAACAATCGCACGCCTACGCCCGTGGCACCGGCCGTATTCCTGAAAATGACCGGATTGACCGGATCCGGGGCTCCGGTGAAAGTGAAAGTGGCCGCCACCGCATTGTTGATGCAGTTATCAACGGTGATGGTGAACGGCTTGTCAGCCGCACTCACGCTGTTGATGAAGTCGCTTATTTTTGCCGAATTGAGCGTCACGGTTTTGTTGACATCACCCGCACTAATCGAACACGTAGGGTCTGGGCCAACTATTTCGACGGGACCAAGGTAGAGAGCCACAGGCGACAAAGTTCCAAAGTTAAGCAGGTTACCTGTTTGACCGATTTGTCCACCGTTAACCGTACCGCTGGCGACAGGGTCCGCCGTCTTATAGAAAACAACGGTGTAATTCACTGCATAAAGGGTTGGCTTGTTTATTGGGCCCCAGAACGTCCAACCGCGATCGATCGGGTAGGGAGGAGCCGTGAATGGCTGTCCAATCTGCCCCGCGGCGCTGCTGAGCGACAAGATCATGCCCACGCCAGACACATTGGTATTCAGTGCCAGACCGAGCGTAGAGCCAAGATTGAGATTCGAATAGGACGTATACGTCACCGCCCGATGATAAATGCGCGCCACCCCTTCATTGCCTACGCAAATGACATTGGTTGGATTGTAGGGCAGGGTTTGACGGGCAAGTTCATCGCCGATTTTTGTGCCAACAGAAGCAACAATCTTCGGAATGTTGAATGTCACGGCGACCGTTGATGAGGCGATGCAAGTGGCGAATGTCTGTCCGTTTGCCACCATGAAAAGTATCGCGAGTACAGTAATTTTAAATATGCGCGGCCTGCAATTTTCATTCTTCATGAAAATCCCTTTCCAATTCCTTGTGGGAACACGAACAACCTTTCGTTACGCTGGATAACCAGCTTCGCTGTTATGAAGTGCCTCCGGTTTTCGCCGAAGCGCTTCATAACAGCGAAGCTGGTTATCCAGCGTCTTTGTTTATCAGGAGCTTGAAGTCACAGGAGCCCGACTCTTGCCCCCTTTTTTCGGGGTCCATCGGGATAACGGGCTTGATGGATGGTTTTTCGCCACGGCCGCTCATTTGTAAGTGAACGTGGCTGTCATCCTGGCGTTGGCAGCGCCCGACGAGACATCACCGATACGATAATAGCGCGCTGCTATCGGGATACTCAATGTGCCGTCCGGAGCAGCATTACTGATCGGGTAAGTTTGTCCACGCACAGCATTGGCGTTGTTGCGCACCAGCTGCACCGCAATACCCTTTGCAGCATTTGCATCCGCCGTCAACCCAAAAACGTTATTATTTCCCGAAACCGCAACGCCATTGATGCTCATGGATACATTCGGCGAATTTTGGCAATTGAGATTGATATTATAATTTTGACTCAAGGAAGACGTGGAACCTACGGCAGTAAATATGCTTGCCTGCACATTTCCAAGAGGAATAACCACATTCGTTGTAGTGACATTGCACGTAGCTGGCGTTACTCTCGCATTAACATAGGGGCAATAGGATATGCCGTTACCGTTCTGCCCTACGACTATTGAGGTTATACAATAAGGGCCGGAATTAATAAATGATATATCACCCGTTTTCACAAGTTCAATGGCAATACTTCCCTGAAAAAACAATTTTCCGCCACCTGGACCTATTCTCCAAGTTTTTGCCAAAAAACCACCAACACCACTTAAGCTATCCAGTGCTACAGGCGCATTATCCACAAGGATTCTAACTCCAAGACCGCTCGCCATGCCGCTAGCAGTGTAAACATTCGTGTAGCCAGGAACGAGCTGCCAACCCAATCGCCCAAAACCAATTCCTGCGATCCCACTTTGGCCACTTGAACATGCACCATACTGCGTACGCGGAATTGTATCTGAACCACGCACGATAACTTGGCCGTTGGCGAGATTGCTCGGCACATTCGCAGTAAGAGTTTCAGTTCGATTATATATCGACGTGACAGATGTGCAGTTAGCGGCGAAACTGTCGTGCCAAAAATAAAATAAGCCCATGAAAAGTAAAAAATTCAGCCACATTTTTCCACGACAACCATTAATCACAACAATTTCTCCTCGCAGTGAAGATTGAAAATTCCATGAGCTTATTGACGCCCGACTGCGGACGAGACTCAACTATCGCGAGCTTTACGGCCATATAAAAAATATAGACTTAAACTGACCGCCGTCATTCAAATTTCATATCAAACACTTAATATCACTGTGGCGAATTGTGCCAAACGCGACTATTTAGCTTGCGCATCGTCAAGACATTTAGTGGTGGCGTTCCACGCAATCGCATCAGTTGTAGCTCATGGTGACGGTTGCTATAGCAGTAACCTGTCCCGCGCCAACGGTGGCTGCGGTTTTGTAGTACTGGGCGCCCAGCGAGAGGACGGCTTGTCCACCCTGGCCGCCGGTAACCTGAGCCGTTTGCACGTTGTTGGTGCCGTTGGCGCCGATGGTCTGGCTGCTGTCGCTGCCCGGATAAATGCGAACGCCTACGCCTGTGGCGCTTCCCGTGTTCTTGAACAACACCGGGTTGGCCGCATCGGCCGTACCGGAGAAGGTAAAGGTGGCCAGGCTCGCGTTCTGGCAGTTGCCCGCCGTAAGGGTAAAGGGCATATCGCCCGCACTCGGGCTGCCATTGAAATCGCTGCTCTTCACCTTTGGCAAGGTCACTGTTTTATTGATATCAGTGCCGATGATCGTGCAAGTTGGAACAACAGGCGGAACGATATTACCACCAGTAATTCTATGAATAATTATATTAACTCCGTCGAAGCTAAAATAGCTCATATCGCCAAAAGTAAGAGCCCCTCCACTCGTAATATCTGCTGTTTTAATTAAATAGACGGAATAAGAACTAGTATCCGCAAAGGTCTGAAATCCGGACGGCCAATATAAGCTCCGCAATCCATATAAATAGGCAACAAGTATCCCAACTCCTCGAATATTGGTTTCATACAATTGGTTCTGATAATGACTCAAACTTGAGTCTGTAGGGATCACTGCACTCTTAGTTGGAAATAACGGCCCTTTTAAGCCACCAAAGGTTGCCGTGTCGCCCCGGCAATAAATACTCGAACCAATTCCGACTGGCCGAATTTGGGCAATGGTGTCACCAACCTTAAGAGATGGCGAAACTGCCACCTGTCCAAAATTGTAATTTATAGTACCAAGATAAGGCATACATCCCGCCGCTGCCTTGCTCGGCAAAAGCGCAAATGCAATCATGAATAATATAAAGGTCGTTAATAATTTTTGCCTGCACATTTTAACCCACTCATAAATTGACTTGATCGCCGCCATTACGAGGCGGCGCAATAATATCAAGCATGCAATTACATCAGTTGTAGCTTGTATTAACAGTCGCCACCGCCGAAACCGAACCGGCCGTTGCAGTGACGCTCGGCAAATGCCAATAACCCGCCTGGAACGTAAGCACCGCCTGGCCACCCGTGATCTGCGCCGTCAACACGTTGTTCGTCGCATTGGCCCCGATGGGCACTCCGGCACTCGATTCCAGCTCCACCGCCACGCCTTGCGCGGTTCCGGTGTTTTGCCAGCGCACGAGATCGGTGGCGTCGGACGTACCTGTGAAAGTGAACGTCGCAGTGCTCAGGCCGGCATCGCAGTTGTCGACGGTAAGCGTGACGTTCTGGAGGGCCGCTGCTCCAGAAGCCGGCAGATCGGAGGTCTTGATGGTAGCCAGGGTCACGTTCTTGTTGACGTCACCCACTGAAATGGAACAAGTGCCTGCATCGATGGTGCCATTGATGGTGACGGTTGCCGTGTCTGCACCGGCGGTTCCGGCCGTGGCCGCCAACCCCATGGCCAGGAGTAGCCCGATCAGGGCGCGCTGCGATGCTGGCTTGCACGAATGGTTCAATCGACGTTCCATGGATTTTCTCCTGTTAGAGCTGATCTGCTGCGCCGGAAAGGCCCAGACCTGAAGCGATGACGGCACTGACGATGGCGCGACCTTTGCGAGCGTTTTCGGCCGCCTCCGCTTGCGCATCGGATGATTTACTTGTGGTGTCGGATACGGCCGGCCCCGCGCCCTGCGTACACGGCAGCTGGAATTTTTCGTAATCCATGTGTTTGCCCTTGGCCTGCGGGGGCAGTGCTACCTGGATGCGGCAGCTGTCGTTGGGCTCGTCGCCCCAACGCACGGTCAAGGTGCCGGACTTCTCGAGGCCGCGAACGAATACGCGGCTGGCCTGGCCGGCAATGCCCACGCTATTGCCGTTTTCGTCGAATACGTCGGCACCGAACGGAATCGGCGCACCGTCTTCCAGACTGCTGTCGATCAGCAAGGCGCGACCGGCCTTGGTCTTGTATTTCAGAAGCACGACCGAGCCAGAACGTGGTGCCACGTTCTGCGTGGTGCCTTCCAGCTCCACTGCCGCGGACGTGCCCTTCGGGTCGAGAGACACGGTGTTGAGCTGATAAGGCGATAGGTAAGGCACCACGGCATAACCGCGCGAGTCCACCTTCGATCCCAGACTGCTGCCCACACCTGCACCGGCAGCGTCTGGCGCGTAAACCAGGCCGATGGTGTCGCCCGTGGACGGCGACAGCGTCAGGCCGCCACCGTGGACCACCACAGCGCCGGAGGCACCCGCACTGAACTGACGGTAGCCACTGCCCTGGCTGTAACCTGCCGAGAGGTTGGCACTGCTACCGCTGTATTGGCCATAGAGGCCGCCATTGCTTTGGCCTCCTGCGTGCGACAGGGAGGCGTTGTAGTTGAAACGATGGTCCTTATCCAGAGACCCGCTGATACCCGCCTGGCCGCTGGAGCCCGTAATATCCGAGTGACTGGCCATGGCATTGAACATGGGTGCGCGATCGCCCGCGCCCAGCGGCACGCTCACCGTGAACCACAAGGTGGTATCGCGGCGTGTGTTGAAGAGTGGCCTGCCCGTCGGCGTGGGAGCGCCAGGAATATTGTCAATGGGACCGATAGTGGAGGACGGCACGTAGTATGCCGACGTATCGCGTGTGCGCTGTGCGGAGAAGCTGTAGCTCAGCGATTTCCATTGATTGCTGTAACCCGCCGAGAAGCTGATCTGACGTCCGTTCTGGTTCCAGTAATTACTGGCCGAACCAGAGAAATACACCTGGCCGCCACGACCACCCAGCGTCTGATAGATGCTGGCGTCGACACGGCTGCGCGGACGCGCCACAACGTTGCCGCTCTGCCCGCGAGCCACCGCCGTACGCATGGACACCGCATCATTGAGGCCAACGAAACCACTGGTGGAATAACGGTACGCTGCCACCGCAAAATTGGTGCCGGTTTCCGCGATGTTCTTGTTGTAGGCCACGCGCAGACTAAGGCCGGTCGTACCCTTCTGGCCCGGTACCTTGTTGCGTCCCTGGGTCAGGTCGGCCGAGAACGCACCGATATTGGTATTGAGCGCGGCACCGGCCAGGATGGCGTGATAAGCCGTAGCGAAGTTGGCACCACCATAGGCGGTGATCTTGTTGGTCAGGCCACGCCGATATGTCGCCTGCGCCATGAAGGGCGCATTGAGCGCATTCGCTTCGGCAATCTTGCCGATGTCCACTTCCCAGGTGCTCTGGCCCGGGCGCAGCAGCTGCGGCACCGCGGAGTACGGCACGGTGAAGCGCTCAATGCGTCCATCGGCCTCTTGCACCTCGACGTCCAGATCGCCACCGTAGCCGGTGGGGAACAAGTCATCGATGACGAACGGACCTGGCGCGACTGTTGTTTCGTAGATCACATAACCGCGCTGCTTGACCTGCACCCTGGCATTGCTGGTCGCCACACCACGGACGATCGGCGCATAACCCTGCTCCGATGAAGGCAGCATGCGCTGGTCCGCGTAAAGGCGCGCTCCGCGCAAGCGCACGCTGTCGAAGATATCGCCCGCCGTGTAGATTTCGCCGGCCGCGGCCTGCGCCTTCCATTCGGGAATATCGTGCTGCGCGTAAGTGGCGTTGCTCTGATAATGGGCACCGCCATGCTCGGTCCACGAAGCCGAGCCCTGATGTACGAGATGCCATGACCCAAGGCTTAGCGAGGCATTAATACCAATATAGGCGCTGGTCTGGGCACGGCCATTCCGGTTGCTGCGATAGAAATTGGTGTTGTAGTTGAGTACGCCCGCATTGACGCCGGCGTCCCATTGCGATGGATCGACGTAACCACGCGCATTGCGCAGCGTGTAGATCTGCGGCACGGAAAGCGAGAGCGACTGCTCGTTGCTATCGAACTCTGCCGAGGCACCTGGAATATAGTCGCTGATGGATCCGCAAAACTCTCCCGTGACTGGAACTGGCCGGCTTGGGACCTGCTCCGGCTGCATGTGCGTAGCGACCTTGTGCAGGTCCACACCCCAGTTGGTGAGCGTGGCCGCATCGAAACAGGGCTGGGCCGATTCCTTGCCCGCCACGCCGCGCATAACGATGTCGGTACGCGCGCGCCAGCCTTTGTTGACATAGACATCGCCGTGGTAAGTACCAGGCGCCGTGATGCCATCT
Source organism: Dyella sp. OK004 (assembly GCF_900114495.1). Lineage (GTDB taxonomy): Bacteria > Pseudomonadota > Gammaproteobacteria > Xanthomonadales > Rhodanobacteraceae > Dyella_D. Next base: position 1,272,083 of record NZ_FOZI01000001.1, read on the forward strand.
TTCTCGAAGCGTGACAGATCAACCTTCTGCCCGGACGAGGCTGGAAAGAACTCTTGATCGAAGCTGAGTGCTGGCGACGGCGCTGCCGGATCGATGAGCGCAGCTGGATCGATGGGAGCTGCTGGATCAACGGGAGCTGCCGGGTCGATCGGATCCACTACTGCCGCATAGGCCGGCTGCACCAACGCACCCAATACCAAGGTCGGCAACAGCGCCAGACGCAAGCCATTCCTCGCTACCGAAGATGTTGCACGGTTACTGGAATCCACTCGAGACACAGACTTCTCCTGCGCTGCCACATGGCGGCAACTGTCCCTGCCGTCGCCCTACGGGCACGGCATATTTATTTCTGAATAAAATGACTTGATCTAACTAAAAGGCTTTCGGGAAGGCTCGCACTCAGGGTGAGAGCGATGCTTCTTTTTCGCCTAGCGCGCCGTAATCGTTGATCACTGTAAAAAGAGCGCGCGCGTTGCTGCCAGGGCGCGTGGCCAATGCGCTGATGGGGAACGTAGCGCTTTCACCTGGCGCCACCATGCCACCCCCCTGCTCCTGAATGCTCCGCTCGCCGACCTTGACACCAAGACTGGCAAAGTTGACGTAGTAGGGCGTGGGATTGCTCACTTCCAGCGCAAAACCCTTGCCATCCTTGCCGCTAACCAGCTTCCACGTCAGTTTGTCAGATGCCTCAGTCGCGTTCCCCGATAGACCGTCTGGACGAAAGAACACCTTGATGCGTGTGCGGAAGGCGAACTGCAGCAGATTGCGTTCATTGGTCGCCTGCGCCTTTGGCGGCACTTCGAGCACGTTAAGCCAGAACAGCGACTCTTTGTCGGTCGGCAACGGTTCTTTGGTGTAGACCATGCGCAATGCCTGACCCTTGCCTGCATCGAGGCGATTGATCGGCGGCGTGATCGTAAACGGTACTTTGGCGGTATCGGGCGTCGATTTATCGTCGCCACTATCCAGCCAGGATTGCACCAGCACCGGCGTTTTTCCTTCGTTGGTCAAACGCACCGTGACTTCTCTTTCCTGAGCCGGGTACACCACACGCGTGCCGCCGATCACCACGCTCGCCTGGCTGCTTCCGACGAACATGGCGGTCGCGAGCAACAGGCCCGACATGGCATAGCGCAATACGTTAGACATACATCACCTCAAGAGAATTCGTAGTGTTGGCGGCCGTATGCACAGCCGCCAACGTTTTCATACAAACAACGGATTAGTTGTAAGTAACCTTGTAGACCACGGCCGAGCTGACCAGACCGGCGGTCGGAGCAGCATTCACCGCCAAGTACTGCGCACCCATGCGGATGATCGCCTGGTTGTTGGCAATCGCCGGCGACATGACCACGGCCGACGCGTCGGACAGGTTGATGGCCGTCTTGTCGTCCATGGTCAGCTGAATTTCGGCGTTGGTAGCTTCGCCGGTCAGCACGTTCTTCAGCGCGCCGGTGCTGGCGTCGATGTGCGAATCCAAGCTGTCGAACATCAGGGAGGCGACCTTGCCGTTCTGGCAGGTGGTTTCGCCAGGTGCACCGAACTTCACCGAGAACGGGGTGTGGCCAGCCACATCACCAGCGGCGGTCATGTCGGAGGCCGGAGTCGGTGTCAGCTGCACGGTGAAATTGCCGGTGCCTTCGTCGGTGTTCTCGCCACCCTGGATGGTGCAGGTGGTATCGGTCAGTGCACCCTTGAAGTTGATGGTGCCGCCGGCGCTCGAAGCTGCGCTGGCCGTACCGACAACGGCAATACCCATGGCCAGAGCGATGGCGGAGGCAATCTTGAAGTTCTTCATAATGTCATTCCTTAAATTGAGTCCCGCCATCTAGGCAGGTCTGGTCGATCGACCGGAGAGCTTGCTGTTGAGAAACAAATGTTGACGGCGTGAACCGGAAGAACCAGCAGGCGCCCCATCCCTTGGGGCACACCTGAAAACCCCTTGCCACTCCGTGGCAATCCGTATTCACACCGCCCAACAACGCACCCTTCCTCGAGTGCGGCGCCAGTCTAGGCGGCGCGATTTCGCGCTCCTATAGAAGAACTTTTAAAGTGCGTTTAGAGACAACACGTTCTCTAAATTTACGAGCATCAGGCGTTACAGTCCGCCCCCACTTCCACGGAATGAAGGAGACAGGACGTGAGGAAACGTTTCTCAGAAGCGCAGATTCTCGGCTTTCTGCGCGAGGCTGAAGGCGGTTTATCAGTGAAGGATCTGTGTCGTCGGCATGGCTTCTCAGAGGCCAGCTACTACTTATGGCGCAATAAGTTCGGCGGCGCACAAGTATCCGACAACAAACGGTTGCGCGAGCTGGAGGCGGAGAACACACGCCTGAAGCGGCTGCTGGCCGAATCGATGCTTGAAAATGAAGTAGCCCGCGAGGCGCTTGAAAAAAAGCGCTGAGCATTGCGGCGGATATTGCAATGTATCGAAGGCATTAGTGTGACGGCGCCTGGGATAGCGGCGAACATTTCTGGCACCCGCCGCTTGCTTGGTCATGACGAACATGGCAAGCGAAAGCAGTCATATCATCTAGCCATCTGGACGGCCAGACAATCTATATGACGTCGGGATTCTAAGAGGACAAACACGACTAGGACGCGCCCTTTTGGGAGCTCACCCTATATGCGGCGGACGTAAAGTCACTCTGTTGCGCAAACTGGTCGCGCACAGGGTGCGCTCCTACGGGATGTTCTGCTTGGGAATCGAGCTTTTTTGAGTTCGTTGCTTCGGTGGACCACTGGTGAAGAGACGTTATGGGTGCGCCCTTGAATAAGAGTAGATCCCATACGAAATTGAACCGTCTCTAAAGGCGGTATCCACACAAGGCGGCGCCCAGTCTCGGCGGCGCGCGCTTTCGTAGTTGTTCTATGTCCACTGCATAGCGCTGTTGTCAGGCTTCGTCACAGCCTGCGATCGACTCTTTCTTCGTGGGTCTCACACCTTTGTAGTGCGATCACATTCTATTTAGAGAGTCTAAGAGTGAACTCCAATGCCGCCGATTCCACGACACCGAAGCGCCTTGATCTACAGGCACGTTCGGCCGTCGTAGATACGCTTCTAGCCAGCCTTATGTGGCTGTGCAAGCACCACCAAATCGATAAAAGCGCGCAGGCGCTGAAAGCCGGCCTGCCGGTCGGCGGCATGCTGGAGCCATCGCTGGCACTGGCCGCGCTCGAGCAGTCGGGTATGTCCGCTGCGGTGGTGGAACGCAAGGTTGCGCAGATCTCCGCGCATTTGTGGCCGGTGGTTTTGCTCCGAAAGGATTACGGCGGCTGCGTGCTGCTGAGTCATCGTAAGACGGACGATGGCGTGCGCTATCGCGTGGTCCTGCCTGAACTCGGCGATGACGCGGTGGAGATCGACGCCGACGAAATGGATGCGACGTACGTCGGCTTCGCGATCCTGGCCAAGCCCAAGGCCAAGGTTGATCACCGTGCCGGCGCGCCGGAGCCGGAGCGTGCTGGCCATTGGCTAATCAGCACACTGTGGCGCTATCGCCGCTATTACGGCAATGCGGCGTTGGCGACGGTACTGGTCAACGTGCTGTCGCTCGCCAGCATTTTTTTCACCATGAACGTGTACGACCGCGTGGTACCGAACTACGCCGTGGTGACGATGTGGTCGCTGGCGATCGGCGTGGCGACCGCCATGATCTTCGAAGGTCTTTCGCGTTTTATCCGCAGTTACATACTGGATATCGCCGGCAAGAAGGCGGATCTGGTGATGGGTAGCATGCTGTTTCGCCAGGCGCTGGCGATTCGAATGGAATACAAACCCAGCTCGCCTGGCACGTTCGCCAATCAGTTGCGCGAGTTCGATTCGGTGCGCGACTTTGTCACCTCGGCAACGCTGTCGGCCATTGCTGATCTGCCGTTCGTGCTGTTGTTTGTCGGCGTGATCTTTGCCGTCGGTGGACCGCTCGGATGGGTGCCGCTGTTGCTGATTCCGATCGTGATCATCGTCAGCGTGGTGGTGCAGTGGCCGCTGGCGCGCATCATGAATGAGAACTTGCGTGAGACGTCGCTCAAGCAAGGCGTGTTGATCGAATCGATCGAAGGTCTGGAGACGTTAAAGGCCGTTGGTGGCGAGAGTTTCATGCAACGCCGCTGGGACCGGTTCAGCGCATTGGCTGCGGCCACCTCGATGAAGTCGCGGCATCTGTCTGGCTTGGCGACTGGTCTCATCACCTTCTTTCAGCAGATCCAGACCGTAGCGATCGTGGTGATCGGCGTGTATCTGATCGAAGCCAAGGAGCTGACCCAGGGCTCGCTAATCGCCACAGTGATGCTGGCCAGCCGCGCCATTGCGCCGCTGAATCAGGTGATTGGCTTGGCGGTGCGCTATCAGCAGGCCAAAGTGGCGCTGAAGTCCATGAACCAGCTGATGGCGATGCCGACTGAGCGTAACGCCGAGCAGGACTATCTCGCCGACCACGAGCTCAGCGGCCAATTGCAACTACAGGATGTCGGCTTTTCCTATCCTGTACCGATGGGGCAACCGGCACCCCCGCCGATGCTCAGCAGCATCAGCTTCACGGTCGCGCCGGGCGAGCGCGTTGGCATCGTGGGCAAGGTCGGTAGCGGAAAATCGACTTTGCTCAAGGTTATCGCGCGTCTATACGAGCCAACCGACGGCCAACTCCTGGCTGATGGCTTGAACGCCTCGCAGATCGACCCGGCAGATTGGCGCCATGCGGTGGGTTACGTGGGCCAGCACTCGCGATTGTTCTACGGCACCTTACGCCAGAACATCCTGATCGGCCGGCCGAGTGCCACGGCGCAGGAGTTTCTCGACGTGCTCCGTCTGACCGGCCTGGAGAGCATCGCCGCACGTCATCCGCTCGGCGTGAATTTACCCATCGGTGAGACCGGCGAAGGTTTGTCGGGTGGTCAGCGGCAACTGGTGGCGCTGGCACGCGCGCTGATCGCACGTCCGAAAGTGCTTCTACTCGACGAACCGGCCAGTGGTATGGATGCCCAAACCGAGGCGCGCTTTGTCGAACAACTCAAACACGTCATGCATGGGCAGACCTTGCTGCTTGTTACGCATCGTCCCTCGCTGCTGACACTGGTTGACCGCGTGCTGGTGATGGACGAAGGCAAGGTAGCGATCGATGGCGACAAGGCCACGGTATTGGCGCAGCTTTCCGCCGCCCAAAAGGTACCGACCGCGCGGGCCCTGGCGCAGGAGGACGCGGCATGAAGATGCCCGCCAAGCCACGCGGCACCACGACGCTCATGCATCCGGGCGATGCTGCCTATATCGGCGATATCAAGGAAGCGATGCTCGCCCAATCCACACCGGGCGCCAAGGCCGTGCTGTATCTGATCGCCACGGTAATGGTGGTCGGTATGACGTGGGCGCATTTTGCACGCGTCGAAGAAGTCACACGCGCCGAAGGCAAAGTGATTGCCGCCGGTGGCGAACAGCAGATCCAGAGCCTGGACGGCGGCATCATCGAAGAGATGCCAGTACGGGAAGGCGAGACCGTGGCGAAAGGGCAGCTGCTGCTCAAGATCGATCCCACGCGCGCCAATGCCGGCTATCGCGAAGTGCAGTCAAAGGTCATCGGCCTGAAGGCCACCGTGGCGCGCCTGAAAGCCGAAGCCTATGGGCAGGCGCTGAGCTTTCCTGACGATGTGTTGCGGGATACCAAAGTGGTGAAGGAGGAAACGCAAACCTTCGAGGCGCGTCGACGCGCGCTGGATGAGAGCGTGGTCTCGCTGCAGAAAAGCTACGACCTGGCCATGAAGGAGCTCGCACTGTCCGAGCCACTGATGCGTAAAGGCCTGATGTCGGAAGTCGAGATCCTGCGTATGCGCCGCGATGCCAACAGTTTTCAGATGCAGATCGTGGAGCAGCGTAATCGCTTCAAGGCCACGGCCAATTCGGAGTTGTCACAGGCGCAGCTGGAGCTGGCGCAGACCACCGAGAAGCTGGCCGGCAATGCCGATGTGGTCGATCGCACCGAAATCCTTGCGCCGGTGCGCGGCATCATCAAGAACATCCGCATCAAGACAATCGACGGTGTGGTGCGTCCCGGCGAGACCATTATGGAAATCTCGCCCATCGACGAGCAGTTGCTGGTGGAAGGCAAAATCAAACCTTCCGACGTGGGCTTTGTCCATCCGGGCCAGATGGCCACGATAAAGATCTCCGCCTATGACTATGGCATCTACGGCGCGCTGAAAGGCAAGGTTGAACGGGTCAGCCCCGACACACTCGAGAACGAGAAGAAGCCAGGCGACGAAACCACCTATTACCGGGTGGTGGTACGCACCAATGCCAATGCGCTGACGGCGGGCGGCAAACAACTGCCGATTATCCCCGGCATGGTCTCGACCATCGACATTCGCACCAGCGAAAAAACTATTCAGGACTACATCCTGAAACCGCTGTTCAAGGCGCGCGAAGCATTCCGCGAGCGATAGCTGCTGCCCGCGTCGAATTTTGGCCATGCGAGCTCTTGACTCCCTCCTCGCGACCGCAGGAGATGGAGAGAGCTGCACTGCAGAGATTCAACGCTGCGCAAGTTGGACTTTTACGAAAACGATCATTCGGGAGGGGATGAGCGTAACCACGACAAACAGGCAACGAAACAGACTCGATGGGTGGTCGATTGAACGCATGTTCGACGGACGCCTAGGGTTTGAGGAGCAATAGATACGTGAACTCGCGCGACACATCATGGGCAAACCGCAACGTGGTCATCAGTCGACAACCGCTGGCCGTGGCCTTTGCGCTTCTCAGTCTTGCGCTGCCCGCGATCAGTGCCGCTGAACCCGCGACTGACGCATCGCCAAAGAAGTACGCCTCCTGGCGTGACGAGTTCGACGTTGTCCGATTCGGCGCATCGCGGGTAACAGCGACATCGTCGCCTTCGCAACCAACGGCGACGAAAACCCAAACCTCTGCGACTCCGAACGATACGACGCGTTCGCCCGCCGCAACGGACGAGCGCATGGCTTCGGTGAGCACAACAATAGCCTCACCGAAAGAGAGCGCTCCTGTCGCCGACCTCAGCCCCCAACATTCTGTAGCGAGCCGGGTACCGCCCACACCATCCACGAATGTCGAGTCGGTGGCTTCCGCGCCGACACCAGCGGCACCGCGTGAGACAAACATCACTAAAGAGGCAGTTGCACGCACTCCGTCTCCCGCGAGTGCGGCGACCGCGACCACATCGCAGACCGTGTCAGCGGCGGTGCTCTCGCAATGGCTCGACGACCAGCCGGTCGACGAAGCGGCGCGCCGTAACGCACCCGGTATCACTGAAACCCAACTGCGGCAGCGTTTTTACGACGCGATCCGGGTCGCCGCCGAGCGCAGCCCCAATGTGTCGCAGGCGTTGGCGCAATGGGAGGCCACCCGTTACGACGTGAATAACGCACGCGGGCAACGCCTGCCGCAGGTGAAGCTCAGCGGCCAGTCGCCTACCCGGACTTTCGGTGGTCCGACGCCAGCCAGCAATCCAAGTCTCGGCGCATCGGTGTCGGTAAATGTCACTACGCCAGTGTTTGACTGGGGCACCGGGCGCAAGGCTGTACAGAGCACCCGGCATCTCGCGGAAGCGGCGGAGCAGGGTTATCAGGCCACGCTGGAAAGTACCGCGCTGGATGTGTCCAACACCCTGCTGGAACTGGGCCGCTATCGCAGCATGACGGCGATCGGCGACGCCTACGTGAAACGCATGCGTTCCCTGGTCGACATGCTGGCGCAGATATCAGCCGCGGATCAGGGACGGCGCAGCGAGTGGGTGCAGGCAAAAGCGCAGCTACTGCAGGCCATGGCCAACCGCGATGCCAGCGCAGCGCAGGTGCGGCAGCTGGAAATCAAGATGGGCATTCTGCTCGGCGACCATTCGGTGGCCCTGCCCGCCGATGGGATATGGCCGATCCAACCGGCTGACGCGAACCGTCTGCTCGCCCATTTTCAGGACCATCCCGCCATCCGGCAGGCCAAAGCCACGGCGGATGCCGCCGACCTGAGCGCCGACGCGCAGCGCGCATCCAAACGGCCGCGGCTGGACTGGGTGGTCAACAAGACCGCTTTCCGCGATGCACAGGGACCGCAGCAACCCTGGGCCACGTCGCTGCAACTGAGCTGGTCTCTGTTTAGCGGCGGCTCGGACCGCGCGGCCTATCGCGCGGCACTTGCGCGCGCGGATGCAAATCGCCAGCAGGTGGAAGTGCTCAAACGCAACTACGAATACCAGGTACGCGACGCCGCACAGACCGCGGTCGATGCGTTTGCACGCGCCGACGCGTATGCCGATCTCTCCAACGAAACCTTGCAGGTGCGCAAGGCGATGTTCGAGCAGTGGTACCAGCTGGGCAAGCGCAGCCTGCTCGACGTACTCACGTCCGAAACCGATCACTACAACGACATGGTCGGTGAAGTCAGTAATCGATTCGATGCGTACGAGGCGGTGTTCAGCGCCTATGACGGTGCAGGAAAGCTGGTGGATTGGCTGGCGGGAGATCAGGCGCGCCACTGATTCGACGGCTCGGCAGCAAATGAATGCTGTCGGGATGAACAACCTCCCAGGTTCTTGGGAGATCTGCCTGATGAAAAACCCGATTGACCGATTTGCCCTTTCCCCGTTTGATAAGGATTTTTGAAACATGAGCGACACTCCCACAAAGCTGCCTGCGCAGCCCATTTACGACAGCGGCCTGTCAGATGTTTACAGCACCGAAGCCGCAGCTAGCGCTGTTCCCGGGACACCCGTATCCATCGTCAGGGCGGATGGTGGAGAAGATCTTGGCCCCGGCTACATTGCCGACGGGACGACGACCGACAATGTGCTGCCGCGCCTGGTCGGTACCGCCGATATCCTCGATATCGGCTGGGATGACGCCGATCGCTGGATCACCATCATGGACAATGGTGTCGTGGTGGGCCAAGTCTTGGCGGACCATTTCGGTAACTGGGAATATCAGCCCAGTCTCCCATTGAGCACGGGCGAGCATCATTTCACCGCCGAATTCAGCAAGTATCCCGATGGCCTGGGTGGGAGCCCAGCGAGCGCGCCTTACACCATCGATGTCGAACCTGCCTCAGTGACGATGCCGGGGCCGGCGCTGACCGAACAAGGTGAGCTGGTATTGCATGTGGTGAGCTACGAGACCAACCCGCGTGGAGATGAGCTGCACAACGGCGACTCGGTGGGCTATCTGCATCCGAGTCTTCAGGGCACGGCCGTCGCCGGCAGTTGGGTGACAATCATGGATGGCGCCACGGAGGTGTGCAAAGTCCAGGCTGGTGCCGACGGTCGCTGGATCATCGATCCGAGGCTGAGTGAAGGTCACCATAGCTTGTCCGCCATGTTTGCCGATGGCACAGCCACTGCGCCGGTCGACTTCACCGTCAATATCCCGCTGTCGATCGTCGTTGTTTACGACAACCTCGGTGGCTCGCCGGCCAACCAGCACGGGCAAGAGTCCGGTGGCACCATCGCTTATCCGGGCCAAGGATTCGGCGGCAAAGCCCATCCGGGCAGTGTGGTCACACTAATGGATGGCGACCATGAATTGGGCCATGCACAGGTCGACCGCAACGGTTCCTGGGTCCTCAAGCTGGATACCGACCTGTCGCCGGGCGAACACCATATTACCGTTGTCTCGGCAGACGGGAACGAGGTGAGCCAGTCGTTTGACATCAATTATGTGCCCAACCCGCCGGCACACGGCGACGTGGGATCACTGTCGTTGAACGACGTACTCGGCACCGGCGAAGGCGAGCTATTCGCCACCGATCACACCCACGACAACGCACAGCTCAGCACGCACGGCGTTGAGGCGACGGACGACTCGGTGACGAACGGCGTACAGGCAAAAATGCCCGCCATCACCCATATTTACGATGACGCGGATCTCTCACAAGAACTCGGCCGAGGGGATACGGCGCATAGTGCGTACCCAACTCTTCGAGGTACGGGCGAGCCGAACAGCCTGGTTGAACTTTGGGATGGTGGTAAATCATTGGGTACGGCCCAAGTCGACGGCGATGGCAACTGGTCGTTTACGCCGACCGAACCGCTAGCCGACACAACGCCCAGCACCATCCACTTTCTCTTCGTTTCGTCGGATGCGGGTGCATCGGATTGGTTTCCCCTCTTTGTCGATACCCATTGGTCGGTAGAAGAGCCGCCAATGATTGGCCACGTATACGACGGCGCCGATAGCTCGCATGAAATCGGGTCTATGGGTACCACTCACGACTCGCGTGTGAAACTGGAAGGTACGGCGAAGGCCGGCAGCACCGTGACGATCTATGACGGCCATACGCCAATCGGTACGGCGCAGGTGGACGGCAACGGTCATTGGGTGTTCGACACGCCCTCGCTCGGCAACGGCGGGCATACGTTGATAGTAGAGGTCGATGGTCAGAGCAGTGCTCAGTTCTTGATCATCGTGCAAGTTCCTGTCACGCCGCCGCCAATCATCGGCCATGTGTACGACGCTGATGGCTCGCATGAAATCGGGTCTATGGGTACCACCCACGACTCGCATGTGAAACTGGAAGGTACGGCGAAGGCCGGCAGTACCGTGACGATCTATGACGGCTACACGCCAATCGGTACGTCACCGGTAGATGGCCAGGGCCACTGGACGTTCGACACGCCCTCGCTTGGCAACGGCGGGCATACGTTGATAGCAAAGGTCGACGGTCAGAGCAGTACACAGTTCCTGATCATCGTGCAAGTTCCTGTCACGCCGCCGCCAATGATCGGCCACCTGTACGACGCTGATGGCTCGCATGAAATCGGGGCTATGACCACCACACACGGCTCGCACGTGAAGTTGGAAGGTACGGCGAAGGCCGACAGCATCGTAACGATCTACGATCGCAACACGCCAATCGGCACGGCGCAGGTGGACGGCAACGGTCGCTGGATGTTCGACACGCCCGAGCTGGTCAGTGGTGGGCATACGCTGACCGTGTCCGTCGACGGTCAGAGCAGCTCGCAGTTCTCGTTCATCGTCCAGCCGGCCTATGTCACACCTACACCGGAAATCAACCAGGTGCAGGAGCATTTGGGTACTCCGAACTACCATGGCGAGCTGACCAGTGGCGCAACTACGGCTGATGGCCATCCGCTGATGGCTGGCACAGGGTTAGCCAACAGCATCGTGACGATTTACGACGGCAATGCGCTGATTGGCACGGCAAAGGTGAACAATGCCGGCCACTGGGGGACGACGCTGCCCGACCTCGGCGATGGCGTGCACAACATCAGCGTGGTTTCGGCCGATGGCAAAGCCAGTGCGCCGTTTGTGTTGGTGGTCGAGCATTCCGTTGCACAACCGACGATCGCTTATGCGCATGATGATGTCGGCGCCACACAAGGCAATCTTGCTAGCGGCGGCACCACCGACGATACCCATGCCACCTTGCATGGCACGGGCGCACCCAACAGCGTCGTGACGATCTACGACCGATTCGTGGACAGTGCCGGTGGCTCCCACACGGGCATCGCAGGTACGGCAGAGGTTGACGGAAGCGGGCGCTGGTCGTTTACGCCAAATGCCGAACTGGAATACGGCACGCACCACTTCACTGTGGCAGCAAGCGACTCCAACTACAGCCAAGTGTTCACGCTGGTGGTCGATCTTGATTCCTGGATCCCCAATCATGCCGATACATTGTCGTTGAACGACGTGCTTGGTACTGGCGAGAGCGATCTATTCGCGATGGACCATAACCACGACAACGCACAGCTCAGCGTTCACGACGTCGAAGCCGTGGCGATGAACGACGTGGCCGCCAACGCATCGGCGACGAATGGCGCGAGTGTCACCGCACACGATGTGGCCGCACTCAACGCTAACCTGGTTTTGCCGCACGAGCAGATGCATACGCATGTGATGTAAGCAAAGACGAGCTTTGTGCCGGCCATGATGGCCGGCACAAAACCATATGCATCTGTTACGGGACACCGTGCAAGCCATGCCTTGGCAGTGACATCCGTTGTTCGACATGCGTGATGCAGCGACTTTACACAGACTTTCGAGCTAATGAGATCCCAGCAGTTTCACCCCACCCAAAGGACCGCCAACCAGAACGTTTCATCGATGTATGTAGGACTTCAGTGATCAACAACAAGGAATGAACATGGAAACGACGAAGACGGGAAGTAACTTTGCACCATTGTCGCGGGACGCAATGCATGATTTGTTTGGCGAAAGCGCGGCACCGCTTGCCGATAAACCACCGCTTTCCATCAATGGCTTATGGGAGTCAGGCGCATTCGGCGGCGGCTCGGTGTGCAACCATCAGACCACCGAAGATCCCAATCTAACGCTGACCGGTACGATCGACATGAGCTCGCCCTGGGTGGCGGCCATGGCAGGCAATCTGTGGGTAAAGGTCCTGGATGATGGTGTAGAAATCGGACGATTCAGGATCACGGAAGGCACGGGTTTCTGGGAATTCGATCTCCCATCGCCGCTGTCGCTTGGCGAACATCATTTGACCGTCCAGCTTGGGGACAGCCCCGTAAGCAATGCCTTCGATATCACTGAAATTCCACATGTCCCCGTTGAGGTGCCAGACATAGCGCCCACCATTACCCACGTCGTCGACGCCCCGAACCATGATGTCGGTCAAGACGGCGCCACGGGCAACACGCGCCCGTTATTGATCGGAAACGCGGCCCCCGGTAGTTGGGTGACGATCATGGATGGCGCGACCGTACTGGGCAAGGTCAAGGCCGGCCTGGGCGGCACCTGGATGTTTACGGACAACGATTATCGGAGCGCGCTGGGCGACGGCCCGCACCACCTTGCCGCCGTTTCGGACAGCGGCAACGCCAGTGCGGCGTACGATTTCAATATCGATACGACGCCACCGCCGATTCCGGCGCCAGAAATCACCTACGTTGTCGATGGCCCGAACCACGATCTTAATCATGGCACCACGGACAATACGCGTCCGTTATTGATTGGCACCGCGGCCCCCAGTAGTTGGGTGACGATCATGGATGGCACGACCATACTGGGCAAAGTCAAGGCCGGCCCGGGCGGCGCCTGGATGTTTACGGACAACGATTATCGGAGCGCGCTGGGTGATGGCACGCATCATCTCTCGGCTGTTTCGGACAGCGGCAACGTCAGCGCAGTGTACGATTTCAATGTCGCTACGACGCCTGTGCAACAGCCGACGCCGCAGATCGATTATGTGTTCGATGCTCAGGGCTACAACCTTGGCCAGGGTGGCACGACGGTCGATACGCATCCGCGCGTGATGGGTCATGGCGCCGCTCCCAATAGCTGGGTGACCATCAAGGATGGCGAAATAGAGTTAGGCAAAGTCCAGGCGGACTCGGCGGGTAATTGGACGCTCGACACCTATGCGGCTTCGTTGGGCGACGGCCCGCATCACCTCGTTGCCGTCTCGGCCGACGGTAACGCCAGCGCGCCGTTCGATATCAACGTCCATGTGATCGCGGCGCCGGTAATCGACCACGCCTATGGCGAAACAGGTGGCGTGGAAACAGCGATTGGTGCGGATGGAAAAACGGACGACAGGCATCCAAGGCTCGAAGGCTCGGCCGAACCCAACAGCTGGGTGACGATCAGGGATGGCCTGGTTGAGATTGGCCGGGTTCAGGCAGACGACAAGGGCCATTGGGTGCTCAACAGCTCGGACTATAAGGTGGACCTGAGCAACGGCGCACATCATCTTGTCGCCGTATCCGACAGCCACACCAACAGTGCGCCGGTGGATTTCACGGTGGACACCACGCCGCCAGCCGAAGCACCGTTCTTTATCGGCGCCCAGGCGGGAGATGACCAGATATTCCTGTACAACACCGACAAGACGGACGAGACACGCCTTACGTTCTTTGGTAAAGGCGCTGAACCGGGCGCTACGGTGACGATCATGGAAGATGGTCACGTTATCGGCACGGCAAAGGCCAGCCCTACAGGCGCTTGGATGTTCGCGTACGACGCCGCGGTGACCGATGGCTTTCATCATTTCACCGCACAGGTGGGTGATGGCCCGGTCAGCAAGCCATTCGATGTCGCCGTGGCCACGGCGGAGCCGCACATCATCACAGTGTACGACTCCAACATCGGCGGCTATTACAACCACGACGGCATATCCACGACGGATTCAACACCGAGGTTCACCGGTGAAGGCCCCAAGGGCAGCGTCGTGACGCTGATCGATGTGGATAGCGGAAAGGTGCTGGGCACCACCACGGTCAACACACAAGGTTTGTGGTCGATCGAACCGAGCCTTGGGCCGGGCGAGCACCATCTGCGCGTCGAGGCAGACAACGGCAAGGTGAGCAGTACGGATTTTGACATCCGTATCGAAAGCACTCCGTCTGCGTCCAGCCAAGCCGAGGGCCATTCGTTGAGTGACGTGCTTGCTGCCGGCGAAGGCGATTTATTCGCGACGGATCATGGCCACGACAATGCCATGCTGAGCGTGCATGACGTGGAACCCACTACGGAAGGCATGGCCGTGAATGGCTCGAATGCGCCAACGCACGACGTCTCCACGCTCAACGCCAACCTGGTGTTGCCGCATGAGCAGGCGCATACGCACGCCGTAATGTAAGCAGGCGATGACGCCGGGCGCACTGATGTTGTTGCCAATGCGCCCGGCGTTCGGCCCCGTTCCGGCACATCGTGCTGGAACGGGGCCTCCTGGTCGGTGAGTTGCCCATCTTCATCCCGAAGGCGATACCTCAACGAACGGGCTGCATCGTTTCACTTTTTCCAATCTTCAGAATGGAGTTCATGGATGACTAATCAGGTCATGACAGAAAGCATCACCGGTAACGAGCTTCCGGCCGTGCTTACCCTGCTCGGTCCGCAGGACAAGACCGGCTACGATCAGGGCTATGTACAGCCCTATCATTCCTCGGATGATGCGCGCCCGCAGTTTTCGGGCTATGCCACACCCAACAGCTTCATCACCATTTACGACGGCGATACGCCCATCGGTACGGCGCAGGCCGATTTCGAAGGCTATTGGCGATTCGTGCCCACGGCTCCATTGGCTGATGGTGGTCACGACATCAGCGTCACGGCCGCCAATGACGCCGGCACCAGCGATCGACTGCACTACGACTTCCCGTTGAGCATCGACACCTCAGACGTTCAACCGGAACAGCTGGTCATCAACTCCGCCTTTGAAAACGGCGGTACACGGGTCGGCTATATGTACGATTTCGACAGCCGGGTCGTTCACGACAATCGCCCGACTATCGAAGGCACTGCCAAGGCCAATAGCCTTGTAACGATCAAGGATGGCGACACCGTGCTCGGCACGGCACAAACTGACCAGTGGGGCAACTGGTCATTCACGCCTTCGCAGGCATTGGAGAATGGCCCGCATAGTCTGCATGCCGTGGTGGACGGCCAGAGCAGTGCGTCGTTCGATCTCAACATCGAGTCGGTTCCGGCACCGCAAGTCACTTATGTCTTCGACGACGTCGACGAACAGGGCTACCTCACCAGTGGCTCCACCACGGACGACACGAATCCAACCATTCAGGGTACAGCCGAGACCTACAGTCTGGTCACGATCTATGACAATGGCGTGCCCATTGGCACGGTGCAGGCCAACCGGCAGGGCGCATGGTCGTTCACGCCGGACACGCCGCTGAACGATGGCACGCATCATCTGAGCGCCGAGGTGAACGGCCAGTCGTCCGGCACATCGTTCGTGATCAACGTTGCCAATCATACCGACGTACCGGCATTGACCATCGACTCTGTCTACGACGACGTGGGTAATCCGGGCTATGTGCAACCGGGTACGACTACCGACGACAGCCATCCGAAATTGGAAGGTATGGCAGCAGCCGGCAGTCTGGTCACGATCTACGACAACGGTCAGCCCATTGGCACCGTGCCGGCCGATCAGTACGGGCATTGGCAGTTTGTGCCGCAGGCAGCACTGATCGATGGTTCTCACCAGCTGATCGCCAGCGCGGGTGGCCAGAACAGCGCGCCGTACGTGATCAATGTCGACACCCATGTGCCGGAGGCGCCGATCATCGAATTTGCCTACGGCGATGCTGGTGGCCAGCAAGATCACTTGTCCTCGGGTGCGACTACCGCCAACAACCACCCTCAATTGCATGGCACGGCGGAAGCCGGCAGCCTGGTAACGATTTACGACCACGGTATTGCCGTGGGTATGGCAAAAGCCGATGAGCAGGGTGCCTGGACGGTCACGCTGGATGTGATATTGGGTGATGGTCCGCATAATTTGATCGCCAACGTGGATGGGCAAAACAGCGCACCGTTCGCGCTCAACATCGGCACCCATGCGCCGGCGCCGGTCATCAGCTATGCCTACGACGATGTCGGCAGCAAACAGGGCTACTTGTCCTCGGATGCGACTACCGACGACAACCATCCGCAGCTGCAGGGCACGGCCGCGCCCGGCAACCTGGTGACGATCTATGACAACGGCATCATCATTGGCACAACCCAGAGCGACCTTGGGGGGCACTGGACGTTCACGCCGAATGCCGTCGCCGTATTGAGCGATGGTATGCACAGTCTGATCGCCTCGGTGGGTGACCAGACCAGTGCACCGTTCGTACTCAACGTCGACACGCATGTGCCGGTACCGGCCATCAGCGCCGTCTACGGTTACGGCCATCAGCCCGGTTATCTGGAGTCGGGTGATATCACCGACAGCACACATCCGCTGTTGCAGGGCACAGCAACGGCCGGCAGCATGGTGAAGATCTACGACAACGGTGAACTCATCGGTACGACCTGGGCCGATCAGCATGGCAACTGGTCGTCACAGCAAACCATTACGTTGGGCGAAGGCCAGAACAGCCTGACCATCGAGGCGAACGGCCAGATCAGTGCACCATTCGTGGTCAACATCGACAACCATGCGCCGCCTGCACTAGTGCTTGGCATTTCCGGCTATGAGACACCGGATGGCTACACCGGCGAGCCCGGCACCATCGATCACCCGTCGTACCTGATTTTGCACGGCACCGCGCCCGCTAACACCCTGGTTACCATCTGGGACGGAAGCACCAAACTTGGCAGCTACCTGACGGATGCCTCGGGCACCTGGGATCTGCGTGTTCCGGACGGCCAGGCCACGAGCGACGGCATGCATCACTACACAGTGCAAAACTATCTGACCGGCGAAACGAGTGCCGCGTTCGATCTCACCATCGGTCACGTGGCTGACGCACAGGATCATGCCACCAACTTGGCGTTGAACGACGTGCTCGGCGCGGGTGAGGGCGAGCTGTTCACGGCGGACCATCACTGCGATAACGCCAAGCTGAGCGTGCATGACGTCTTAGCTTCTGCGGTGAACGACATGTCGACACAAGATGCGGTGACAGACGGGATGGATGTCCTCACCCAAGGTGCCTCCACGCTCAACGCCAACCTGGTGTTGCCGCATGAGCAGATGCATACACATGCCGTGATGTGAGATGAGTGACAACCCGTTCGCACCGGCTGTGACAGCCCGTGCGAACGGGCCTCATGAACTGTCCCGGCTGATACTGCCGGGACGCTTGCTGCGTCGAAGTGTGCTGACCCATATCCGTCAATACGCTGGCGCCATCCATCGCCAGCGACACCCATCAGAACGTCCTTACATCATGCAGACCGACGTCAGTTGGAGAAGCCTTGCCTTCTCAAGTAATCGAATAGCTCTGCGTCGTTGCGAATGCCGAGCTTGCGCATGGCGTCGCTCTTCTGCTTGCTGATGGTTGTGACACCGCGATTGAGCTGATCAGCGATCTGCTTAACTTTCAGACCTGAGGCAATCAGCCTGAGCACTTCCATTTCACGGGGCGAAAGCGATTTTTTTCCGTCGCCCGACATGTTTGCGTCGCCCGCTTCCCCAGCAAGGCGTTTAAGCGTCGTGCTGATGTAGGTATTGCCCTTGTGCACTGTCTGAATGGCGACAGGCAGCTCGTTCATGGAAGAGCCTTTGTCAATCAGGCCAAGCACGCCCAAGGACGACACCATTCGGAGTATTCCGACATTGTTGGAGACGCTGAGCATCAAAATAGGAAGAGTCGGATGGCTCCGTCGGATTCGTTCCATCATCGTATAGCCATCGGAATGCTTGCTTCCCGGCATCGATAGATCCGTCACCAGGACGTCGCACGGATGCCGCCCCAAATGACCGAGCAACTCGTCCACATTGCTGGCTTCGGCCACGATGCCCCCAACTCCACTGGCTTCGATGACAGCCCGCGTGCCAATGCGGACTACGGGATGATCGTCGGCGAGAATGATACGTATAGACATGAATAGTGACTCAAGATGTAAGGGAATAAAGAACGATGGCTGGAAGGCCTTAGGATATTTCAGCTATCCGATTCGTATATCCCGTCGCTCTGTTTTTCGTCATTTTCTTACCGCCCTCGTGCTGCTCATCGCGATGAGCAGCCCCTTGGCCAAGGACGTATCGCTCAGCCCGAAACAGGCGCAATGGGTGCGGGAGAACCCTGTAATCAGGGTGGGTCTGTATAGCGACGATACGCCGCCTCTCGAAATATTCCGCAACGGAAAACCGGACGGTTTCAGTTACGACTATCTCGTGGCTATCGCTACGAATCTGGGTCTGCGTGTAGAGGCCCGCAAATACAATAGCCTTGCCGAGGAGCTGGATGCCGCCTGCCGCGGCGAGATCGACGTCATCATGAATCTGATGATCACGGCGGAGCGCACGAAGTGCCTGGCCTTCACTCAGGCCTATATACAGACTCCCGCAGCACTGACTGCGCGCATTGATGACGAACGACCGACTGCCAACGCCCATCTGACCGGCTTGCGCGTAGCCGTGGAACGCGACTTCTACACCAATGAGGGAGTGCGCGAGCGCTACCCTAATGCCATTCCGCTGGAGGCCAAAAACACGCTCGACGCTCTGCGCATGGTGTCCCGCGGACGGGCCGATGTCTATCTCGGCAACCCGTATCTCATCAACGCCCTTCTGCGTAAGCATGACATTCACGGATTGGGGCTGATCCAACAGAACGAGATACCACTGGCCAAACTTCACTATGGCGTGCCGAATTCGAAGGAACCGTTAGCCGGAGCCATTGACGCCGCTATGGCGGCCATGCCCGATGCGCAGTCGCAGGCGATCAAGCAGCGCTGGCTTCCCGTACTGCCGTGGACAGCTGGCGAGCAGCCATCGCTGACGCCTTCCGAAGCGGCCGCGCTCGAGCACACCCTCAAGCTTGGCTTCGTAACGAACTTTCCACCCTTATCGTTTACGGATCCGAAAGGTGAGCCGACCGGACTCGCCGCGGAGTATCTGCGACGGTTTCGCGATGCTGGCGCGAAGTTCGAGTTGGTAAAAGCGAAAGACCTGGGGGATATCAAGGACAAGTTACGCAAGGGCGAAATCGACGCCGTAATAGGTATGCCTCTGGGCACGCCGACTCCGAGCGACAGCTGGATTTTCAGCAAACCCTTCCTGACCGTGGCCGATGTCATCGTTACACGTGAGGGTAGCTATTCGGTGCGGGACATCCACGATCTCGGCGAAGGTCGCATTGCGTTGTCCGACCCCGACCGATTGGGTCCCTTGGTACTAGCCCAGGCGCCCAGCGCAAGATTCGTTCTGGCGCACAACGTTTATGAGGGCCTGTCGCTGGTCAGCAGCGGGCAGGCCGACGCGTATATCGGCAATCTCGCAGTGGTCGACCGGCTGGTGCAGGAGCACTACACCGGCAGCCTGCACCTCGCCGCGCCCGCCAGCATCAATGACGAATTCACCTTCGCTGCACGCCCCCAATACGCGTCAGCCGTTGCGGTCTTCGATCGTATGCGCAGCATGATGTCTCAGCGCGAACGCGCGTCGTTGCGAGGCGCCTGGATGGGCGTGGAGTATCGCAGCGGCATCGACTGGCGCGTCGCGCTGCGGTGGTTGCTGCCTATATGCCTCGCACTGTTGGCGGCGGCCTTGGTCGCCGCCATCGGGTACCGGCACCTGCGACGCGAGGTGGAGGAACGCCGTCGCGTCGAGAAGCGACTGGCCAAAGTCACGGACAATCTACCTGCGGTGGTATATCAGCTGCGCCGTACACCCGACGGTACATTTTCCTTTCCATTTATAGCGGGCGATGTGCCCTCGATGTTCGGCGCGACGGCCGACGCAGCGATGCGCGACGAACGCTATTTGTTCTCACTGGTGCATCCTGATGACCAAGTGTTGCTGGAACAGGCGCTGGAGATCGCGTCGATATCACTCGATAACCTCGCCATCGATTTCCGTGTGAAGTCCAGCGAAGGATGGCGCTGGATCCGTTCGCGCGGGCGACTGCATCAATCCGATCGAGGCATGCTGTTGTGGAGTGGCTTCTGGATCGACGTAACGGAAGCGCGCGCGCAATCCGAGGCGCTGGTGGCCGCCAAAGCCGAGGCCGAGCGCGCCGCCGCTGCCAAGGCCGAGTTCCTTGCCACCATGAGTCACGAGATCCGCACGCCGATGAGTGGTGTGCTTGGCATGCTGGAAGTGCTCGCGCATACCGGGCTCGATGGCGAGCAACAGCGCGTCGTGAAAACCATGGAGGACTCCGCGCAGATGCTGCGTCAGATCATCGATGACATCCTGGACTTCTCCAAGATCGAGGCGGGTGCGCTAACACTGGAGGCTACGCCCATCCATATGCGCGATGTAATCGACAACGTACAGCAGATGCTGTCGGCGCAGGCCGCGGACAAGCAGCTGCGCATCACCAACACTATTGACGCGCGTGTGGCAGCCACGCATCTTGCCGATGGCATCCGTCTGCGCCAGATTCTGTTTAACCTGCTCAGCAACGCGATCAAGTTTACCGAGCATGGCGGCGTGACGATCCTGCTCACAGTGCTCGACGAAAACGACGCAGATCAATCCCTGCGCCTGTCGGTGATCGACACCGGCGTCGGCATTTCGGACGAGCAGAAGGAACGCCTGTTCCGGCCGTTTTCACAAGCCGAAATCTCTACGCAGCGACAATACGGCGGCACCGGCCTTGGCTTGAGCATCTGCCAGCGGCTGGTCGACTTGATGGGTGGCGATATCCAACTCAACAGTGCGCCACACCAGGGAACGCGGGTCGATGTCACGCTGAACTTGCCCGTATGCATTGCCGGTGCGGCGGCTGATCATTCGGCCAGCAACGATCGCGTTTTGGGTGATAGCCGGACAGCTAAGGTCGACTGGAGCGGGCTGCGCGTATTGGTAGCGGAAGACCACCCCACCAATCAGACCTTGATGAAGTGGCGCATGAGCCAGCTGAATGTCGCATGCGATGTCGTGGCCGACGGCGCTACGGCCCTGGAAGCACTGCGCACAACCCCTTACGACCTAGTGATCACCGACTGCCATATGCCGGTGATGGACGGCTACGGCTTTGCGCGTGAGCGTCGGCGCGAAGAAGCCACGGCCTCGATGCCGCGTCTGCCGATCATCGCTTTGACCGCCAGCGCGGTAAGCGGTGAATCCGAGCTGTGCCGCGAATCCGGCATGGACGACTTCCTGGTCAAGCCGGTAAACCTAGTGGAATTGCAAGAAGCGATGGCGCGCTGGTTGCCCTCGAAGGAAGCGCGCCAGTCCGCCGTCGCCCACAAGGTGGACGATGCCGACACGGTAAGCGGCACCGCATGGCAATCGCTGCTGCAGCGCTTCGGTTCGATCGCGCTTGTGGAGGAGATCGTAGACAGCCTGGTTCCAGCCATGCACGACGATATAGCAGGATTGCGCAAGGCAGCCACAAGCGACGAGGCATCCGCGGTGCATGAACGGCTCCATCGCATCGCCGGTGCCGTCGATAGCATCGGCGAGGAAGATTTAGCCGAGCATGCCAAAGATCTGATGCATGCCATCGAACGGGATGGGATGACGGAATATGCCGAGGCTATCGATGACTTTCTGCGCGCGGCGGATGGATATGTGCGACAGCTTGAAGCGCCAGATACTAGTGTGGCTCCTTCCAATGCGTGACATTGCCTTCTCCCTGCGGGAGAGGGGGAGGAAGTGAGGATTTCGGGCTTACATAAATCATCATCGATAGTGCTGCCGGGGTTACCCATGACTTCTCCTCGCGTGCTCATCGAGGGAGAAGGGTTTACTTAGGTCACACCTAGATCTGATCCTCCGGCGGCACCAGATGGTGCTTCACCATCAACTCGTCCAGTCGCCCGCATAGCCAGGCACGATGGTCGTCCTCATCTTCGGCATCGTCCGACACACCCGAACATTCGATCGCATCCTCGGCCATGCGATCGAAGGCGGGCCAGAACTCGCAAGGGTCGGGATACTTCGCCAGTAATGTCGGGATCGCCGCATCGATTTCGGCGAGCATCATCTCCAGGTCCTGGCGCGTCTTGGTCATGCACCAAGCCTACGCCCAGGCTACGTTTTCCCGGTGTGTAGATCGCGCATTCAATGCACGTAATTGATCGCCAGCGCGGGCGTGACGCTGCGCTCGGTGCGGCGGTTGCCCAGGATCACGCGCGTACCAAACAGCAGACCGAGATTGGCGTTGATGTTGTATTCGATGGCCGGCGCGAAGGCGAAAGCGACACTGGGGCCAGAGTTTGCGCGCACTTCCTGCTGCCCGGGCAGGCCAAGCGGATCGGAAGTGTCGGTGCCGCTCACCGTGGTGTTGCGGTTGTGCCGATAGGTCAGGTCCAGTGCCAGCACCCAGTTCTGCGTCAGGCTGTATTCCCACGACGCGTTGGCATAGAACGAACTACCTGGTTTGGCGTGACCGCGGAAACCCTGACCGGTGCCGTAGACGCTGACGCCTGTGACATCCACTCGCCGCGAGAACGCTTGCGACACATTGAAGCGCATGCGCAGGATGCGTCCCGTCGGCATCCAGAAATAGGTCTGTGCGTTGATCTGAAGAATTGTGGTGTAAGCGCCGCTGCCCTGCGCATCGGCGGGGCGATTGCGCAAACGGTCGTACTTGCCGGTGGGAAGCGTTTCCTCCAACTGGACCGAGATAGTCGGCAGCCAGCTGCCTTCCTGGAACTGCGTGAGCCGGTACTGCGCCAGCACGCTGAGATCGCCCGCGCCGATGCCGGATGCATTGGGCCCGCCATCGACACGGTTGTAGCCGAACACAGGGATCAGGCCGATCGTCAGTCGATCGATCAAGCCGTAGTTGATGTAGGTGAGCGAGCCGAAACCGTCCGAGTGTTTCGAGTGCGCGTCGAACAGATAGGGCTCGATCAGGTAGTGACCTTGCGGCAAGGTCGCCGCCGAATTCGCCAGCATCGGGCCGGTCCACCATGCGTTGTCGCGCGACTGGCGCTCGAGCCCCTGATCCACCGGGGCACTTTGCGCCCACGCGGCAAGGGGCAGGGCCAGCAGCCCAAACACACCGCACCAGCCAAGCCGTCGCTTACGAGCAGACGCTCTGGCGGTTCGTACACGGAAATTCATGACATGCCTCGCAACGCATCGAAAGAAGCCAAGCCAAACACCCACAAACATCCCTGAAGACGCATCTCCGACGCCACCCGTCGGACCGCGGAGTAAGCGACCTGCGGTGCCCGCCGCGCATGTGCCAGAAGACGTGACCGGGGGAAGGCCGCGCAAACACAGAGAGTGTCTTTAAAAGTGAAGCACAACACTCTGTTTCTTGGCATGCCAATAACGATACATTTTTTCGCGTTAGTGGCTATTGCGGGCGCCATCAAGGCGACCGAGACGCTCCCGCGCCAACGAAGCTGACGCGAGGCATTCGCCCGCCATGAGCGGGGCGCTGCTTACGCCATTTCTTCCCAGCGAAAATACTTCCGATGTGCGAGCGCGAGCATCGCCATGTCTTCGTGGGTATCGCCGTAGGCATAGAGTTGCCCGAAGCCGCCAAGGTCGTAGCGATCGCGTACGCGCTGGGCCTTCTCCTCGCCCACGCATTGCTCGCCGACATAGCGGCCGGTGAGGCGGCCATCCCTGGTTTCCAGTCGCGAGCAGATCAAATCGACGTTGTGCTGACTGCACCAATGCGTCAGGTAGACATCGAGGCTGCCGGAAACAACGGCCACGGTATCGTCTTGTGCCTGGTGCCAGCGCATGCGCTCAAGCGCATGCGGGCGCACGACGTTCGGCAGGATGTCATTGGAGAATCGCTTGCCGGCTTCATGCATCGTGTCCGCGGCAACACCGCTGAAGCCGAAGCGCACGACGCTGGAGCGGATCGCGCTACCGGAGACCATGCCCAATTTGTAGCCGGCATAGATGGGTGCGAACACCACATTGCCGAGCATGCGCCGGCCCGGCGGGACAGCAAAACGCACGAAGGGTGCGAACATTTCGTGCGTAGTGATGGTGCCGTCGAAATCAAAAAGTGCCAGATTCATCCTGCTTCCCTGCTAGACCCCATACGTCCTCGCCGATCGGTTACGGCAACTTCTGCAACCAGTCGCCCAGCTGCTTCAGCACCTGACTACGCCCGGGCTCGGCTTCGTTGAAGAGCTCGTGATAGAGCGTGTCGAAGAAACGCGTGGTGAGATGGTTGCCGGCCCAGGCGGCGCTGGCAAAGTCGCGGCTGCCGGAAGAATCGACCAGACCGTCGGGACCTGACACCAGCAACAGCGTGGGCAGGTTCAGCCGGCTGGCGTCGGCGATGCTGCTGGCACCGGCGCGAAAGATAAAGTCAGCCATGCGCGGCGTGATGCGTCGATGGCAATGGGGATCGATACGATAGTCGGCCACCACCTGCGCGTCATGAGAGAGCTTGTCGAGCTTGAGGCCGTTGTTCAGCGGCAAACGCGGCGCAACCTTTGCCAACAGGCTGGCCAATTTCTGCAACCACACAGGCTCGTGACAACGCAGGGCCGGTGACGACAACACCAACGCCGGCGGCGTGATGCGGCGGTCGAGCACACAACGCGCGGCAACCAGGCCGCCCATACTGTGGCCGAGTAGCAGCGGCGCCTGTGGCAACTGCATGGCGTACTCGTTGTAGACCACAGCCAAGTCTTCGAGCAGATCGTCCGGATGATCCAGCGCGCCGCGCTGGCCTTCGCTCTGGCCGTGGCCACGCTGGTCGTAGCTGCGCACCGCGTAACCGCGCGTGTGGAACCATTGCGCCAGCCGCTGATAGCGCCCGCTGTGCTCGCCCAGCCCATGCACGATCAGCACGGCACTGCGCATGCGGGCGTGCGGCCAGTCGCGCACGGCCAGCTGGCAGCCGTCGGACATGGTGATCCAGCTCATTGTGTTTGCGTTGTCTGTCGCTACTTGCATGGTCTGTTCGTGCTGTCCGTGGTTGCCCGCCGCAGCATGGGCGAGCGCTATCAAGCGTCGCCCGCGCGCGAACCGCCGTTCAATGCTCTTTGATCTGAATGTCCTTGAGCAACAGATCGAGCTTGGGCTTCATGGTGTCCTGCGACTGCGTGCCCGCCATGACATAGAACACGGAGTACAGCACGTTGGACGAGGCGTTCTGGCCATCGCCAGCCGGCGCGGCGATATTGGTTTCGCCGTCGGTGGTATAGGCCACGCCTTCATAGGGATGGCGGCGCTTCTGCAGTTTGTCCCAGTAGCTCTTGAAGCTGTCGTCCATGTCGGTCGGCGGAGCCACGTTGCGCTCGATGTGCAGGCGGTCCGGGTCCTGCTGGCTGGCTCGCATCGACAGCGTGTTCACATCCCACACCACTTTGCCGTGATCGGGCAGGAAGCCCGCGCCCAGGGTCAGCACGCTGTCCGGCTCGATCTTCTGCAGGTCGGGCGCGAAGGCGAACGTCAGCCGCTTCGAGGCGTAGCTGAAGCGGTGCTGGTAGTCGATGTCGATGTGAATGTCCTTGAACGCGCCCGGCAACAGCGAAGTGTTCTGCAGATAGTCCTTCCACTGCGCCAGGGTGCCGTCGTAACCCACCGCGACAAAGTCGGTCAGCACGCGCATGTCGGCCATGGTGTCATAGCTGTTGCCCGGCATGGCGAAGCGCATGAGCATGGCGTAGCCGTCCGGTACCGGCAGCGAGTAAGTCACCACTTTGGTATTGGCGAACGGCAGCGCCCATACACGCAACTGCCAGCGGCGCTGCCATTGGTCGGTGTACACGGTGTCGGTCACCGGCTTGCCCAGCGAAGTGATACGGATCTGCTCCGAACCCACCGGGCGCATGAAGATGCCGAGCTTGCACAGCAGTTCGGCGAGCGCCAGCGGATCGCTGTAGAGCTTGCTGGCCGGCAAGGTATCCGGCCGGCGCAGGTGAAAGAAGAAGGTGCGATTCAGCACACCGGCCTGTACGTAGCCGTTCGCAGGCAGCGACATCCGGTTGCCTTCCTTGATGTTCAAGCCCCATTCGCCGGTACTGCTGCGCGCGATCAGGCCGGGCAAGGTGTTCGTCCAGGATTCGCCGTACAGCAGCCGGTTGGAACTCTCACCGTGCGGGAACAGCTTGTCGGCATCCTTGGCCAGGATTTCCTTGAGCTGTGCGTCGACGTAACCATCGAACCGTTTCTGATACTCAGTGAAGAACTCGGATAAGCCGAGCGGCAACGCGAACTGGCTCTTGATCTGATTGCTCAGCGTCGTGTTGAAAATATCCAGCTGATACGGCACGCGACGGTCGAGCACCGCCTGGCCAGACGGCGCATTCAGTACATCGCCGATCTGCAGTGCATAGTTGAGATTCTCGTTGGCCGATTTCATCAGCACCACGCCGATGACCTTGCCCTCTTTGTTGAGCAGCGGGCCACCGCTGTTGCCGGGCGAGGCCGCGGCGGAGAAGCGCATCCACTTCCACGCGCCGCTCTCCTGCTCGGGCGTGTCCGAGGTATACAGGCCATCGCGGATCACAACGCCGGTACCCAGCGCGTTGCCGACGGCGTAGACCTCCTGGTTGAGCACCGGCTTGGTGTCGACATCCAGCGGCGAAGGCGCCGGATCGCCGGTCAGCGAGAACACCACGAAGTCGCGGCGCAGATCGAACTTTTCGACTTTGTCGATCGCATAGACATGGCCGCTCGCATCGCGCAACGAGGGCGCGCCCCACAAGCTATCCACGCCGGCCAGCAGCACATGACCCGCGGTCACGTAGCGGTTATGGCCGATCGCAAAGGCGGTGCCGATGGAGTGGTATTTGTCGTTGCGCTCCTGAAAGGGGAGCAGGTCCAGCGGTAGGGGCTTTTCGTAGGTTAGCGGGTCATTGACCGGCTTGGCGGCCACCACTTCGAAGGTGGCGCCCTGGATTTTCGGCAGCAGGCCGGCATCCAGACTGGCGGCCGAGGCGGTCGATAACGCACCCAGGCTTATGACGAGCGCTGCGATCCAGCGCACCGGAATCAAGGCCATTCCCCGACCTCTCCCCATCCACCCCTTCGTTTTGAGCATACGTTTCCCGCGCGCATGAAGACCGCCGCCGGCACCCCCTCCGGGTATCCAGGCTCACGACGGACTGGCGCGCATAGTGACATGGGCGCGGGGGCGTTTGTATGGCGCACCGCGGGCGTGCGGGAAATGGGCGACGCGCGCACCCCTACTTGCAAAGGAGGGGTAAGCCCTTGGTTCGCAGCTTCCTACTTTGAGTATTGGATTATCGCGACCAGGCCGCTTATGCAGCGGGCATTTCGGACGCCTGCCGGCGCCCGAGTCACTTTCTCTTTGCTGACCCAAAGAGAAAGTAACCAAAGAGAAATGGTCTAAAGAGCGCGACGTGCTTCGTAGCTGCGCATCTTCCAGTGTCAGACGTCGGGTTTGCTTTCACTCCCTCCCCTGCTTGCGACGCGAAGCTAGTCCCGTGGGACAGGGGAGGGTTGGGGAGGGGTGGCTCTTGAGAAAGAGCATCGGGAGAGGTTTTCTCAAGGGCGTACCCCCTCCCAACCTCCCCCTGCTAGCAGGGGGAGGAGCAAAGCGCTTACAGGTCGGCGCGGAACTCGACGCCGATCACGCGCGGATCGTTGACGAACGCGGTGCGGTTGTTGAAGTCGATGGCGCCGGTGATCACGCGCTTGTTGGTGAGGTTGCGGCCGTACAGGGCCACCTCACGCTTGCCGAAGTCCCAGTTGTAGCCGACGCGCAGGCCGCCCTCGAGGAACGGCTTGCTCTGGAACTCCTTCGACTCGTAGAGGAAGAAGTTCACGTCGCTGCGGTAGTTCCAGTCGGTATAGACGAAGAACTCGCCGCTCTCACCGTAGGGGATGCCGTAGCGCGCGGTGAGAGTGCCGATCCACTTCGGTGCGTTGGGCAGCGGGTTGCCGTTGACCAGGGCGTTGCCGTTGGCGTCCAGCGGGTTGAGCACCGTGCACTGGGCACCGCACGGCGCGACGGCCAGGGTCGGGTCTTTCAGCTCGGTGTGGTTGTAGCTGCCGCCGGCGGTGACGATGAAGTTCGAGGTGAGGTAGGCCTCGAGGTCAAACTCTGCGCCGTAGCCCTTGGTCTTGCGCGCATTGAGCAGACGGGTGACGTTGATGTCGCCGCCCACCGCGGTGAGCTGCTGGTTATGCATGTTGTAGGCGTACACATCCGCGTTGAAACGCACGCGATTGTCCATGCCGGTGGTCTTCACACCCAGCTCATACGAAGTGATCGTTTCCGGCTTGGCCTGCGAGATGCTGTCGGCGAACAGCACGCGACCCTGCACGCTCGGCGCGCGGAAGCCGTTGGCGATGCGGCCGTACACGTTGACGTTCGGGTTGATGGTCCAGGTGCCGGTGAGGTCGCCGCTCCAGCGCGAGTCGTGCGGATCGGCACCGAGCGTCAGCGGGCCGCCGCCGATCGGCGACAACAGGCGATCCACGCGGAAGGTGCGCGAGTCGTGCGAGTAACGCGCACCGGCGCGCACGTCGAAGTCGTCGGTGATCTTGTAGTCGGTGGAGGCGAACACAGCCCAGGCCTTGGTGCGCTGGGTCTGGTTGGCGTAGCCGTTGAGCGCGTGATTATTGAGCGTGTCGTACGAGAAGTTGCTGATCTGGATGTCTTCGTCGAAGTAGTACGTACCGACCTGCCAGCTCAACTGCTCCTTGGGATCGCTGGCCAGGCGGAATTCCTGGGTGATCTGGCGATCGTGCGGCAGCGCATCGGCGGTCTCGGACGGGAACGGCGTCACCGCGGACTGCTGGCTCGGGTTGTGCGGAATGGCGATGCCACCGTCCACGTCGCCCAGGCTGTAGGTGGTGGCGCGCTCGAGGCCAGTGATCGAGGTGAGGGTGTAATTGCCCAGCTTCCAGTTGAGGTGCAGGTTGCTGCCCCAGCTGAAGAGATGCTGCTTGTTCTTGCCGTCCTGGATCACCTTGTAGCGGTCGAAGCCCGGCACAAAGCTGTTCTCGCCCAGTTCGATCGCATTGGCGCGGTTGACCATGGCGCTGCCATCGAGCCAGCGCGCATGCGCACTGATCAGGGCGTTGAAGTCACCGTTCTCATACAGCGCCTGCAGACGCACGGCGCGGTCGTTGTAACCGCCTAGCGCATCCTTCTTGCCGGTGTAGTCGTTGTCGATCCAGTCGTCGCGATGCTGCGCCAGCGCGGAGACGCGGCCCGACCAATGCGAGCTGAGCGCGCCACCCAGGGCGGCTTCGGCGTTGGCGGTACCCAGCGTGCCGTAGGAAACGCGGGCATAGCCGCTGGTTTCCTGGCTCGGCTTGCGCGATTCGAACTTGATCACGCCAGCCGGCGAGTTACGGCCGAACAGCGTGCCCTGCGGGCCGCGCAGCACTTCCACCTGCTCCAGATCGAACAGAGGGAAGCCCTTGAGGATCGGGTTCTCCTGCACGATGTCGTCGTACACCATCGATACCGGCTGCGACGCGTTCAGATCGAAATCGCTGTTGCCGAGGCCGCGGATGTAGAAGCGCGGGAACTCACGGCCGTACGAGGTCTCGGCGTACACGCTCGGCGCACGCGAGGCGAGCTGCAACACGGTGTCGCCGGACTGGCCGAAGGATTCGAGCTTTTCCGGCGTCAGCACGGTCATGGAGATCGGCACCTTCTGCAGGTTCTCCACACGCTTTTCAGCGGTGACGTTCACCGCCTGCAACTCCACTGGCTTCTTCTTAGCGGGAGCGGCGCCCTGCTGGGCGTTGGCATCCTGCGCCTGTGCGGCAGCGGCCGACAGAGCGAGGGCAATGGAAACGGCAAGCACGGCGAACCGCGACGGGTGGGCGACGGTCATGGGTTTTCCCTGGAAGTGAAGGCAACGGTGTAGCAACGAACGCATACGGAGGCGCATTGCTGTGCCGCAATATTGTCATGCAAAGCTGCTAGCGACGGAAGCGAATATTCTTGCGCGGCCTTGCCGCCAGCAAGGGCCAACCCCATCTAGAATGTTCTTCCTGTCTTGCTCGACGCGGGTCCAAGTCCATGTCCCTGCTCGATTTTCACCCTGCCGTCCGCCAGTGGTTCCAGCGCACCTTCCCGGCGCCCACCGCGGCACAGCTGGCCGCCTGGCCGTCCATCCGCGAAGGCCGCCATACGCTGGTGGCGGCACCTACTGGCTCGGGTAAAACGCTGACGGCTTTTCTTGCTGCCATCGATGGCCTGGTGCGCGAAGGTGTCGCTCGCGGCGGTGCGCTGCCGGATGCGACCACGGTGGTGTACGTGTCGCCACTGAAGGCGCTGTCGAACGACATCCACATCAATCTCGAAGCGCCGCTGGAAGGCATCCGCGCCGAACTGGAAGCGCTGGGCTTGCCTGACGTGGCGATCCGCACAGCCGTGCGCACCGGCGACACGCCGCAGGTCGAGCGCACACTGATGCGCAAGGTGCCCCCGCATATTCTGGTGACGACGCCGGAGTCGCTATACATCCTGCTCGGCTCCGAATCCGGGCGCACGATGCTGGCGGGCACGCGCACGGTGATCGTGGATGAAATCCATGCCATCGCGGCGAGCAAGCGCGGTTCGCATCTGGCCTTGTCGCTGGAGCGACTGGAGGCGCTGTGCCAGCGGCCGTTGCTGCGGATTGGCTTGTCGGCGACGCAGAAGCCGATTGAGGAAGTGGCGAGGTTTTTGGTGGGGGCGGGTGAAGATGCGGCGCTGCCTGATCTTGCTCCTCCCCCTGCAAGCAGGGGGAGGCTGGGAGGGGGTGAAGCTCTTGCGAAAACCTTTCCCGAAACGCTTTCTCAAGTACTTACCCCTCCCCAACCCTCCCCTGCAAGCAGGGGAGGGGGTTCGCGTTGCGCCATCGTGGATGTTGGCCATACGCGCCACCGCGACCTCGCCATCGAAGTGCCGCCGGTACCGCTCGAAGCAGTGATGTCCAACGACACCTGGGAGCTGGTCTACAACCGGCTCGCGGCCTTGGTGCAGGGACATCGCACCACGCTGGTGTTCGTCAACACGCGGCGCATGGCCGAACGCGTCGCGCGCCATCTCTCCGAGCGCATGGGCAAGGAAGTCGTCGCTGCGCATCACGGCAGCCTTGCGCGCGAACAACGACTGGATGCGGAGCAACGACTCAAGCGTGGTGATCTGAAAGTGCTGGTCGCGACGGCGTCGCTGGAACTGGGTATCGACATCGGCGACGTGGATCTGGTCTGCCAGCTCGGCTCGCCGCGCTCCATCGCCGCGTTCCTGCAGCGCGCGGGCCGTTCCGGCCATGCGGTGGATGGCACGCCGAAGGCGCGACTGTTTCCAACGACGCGCGACGATCTGATCGAATGCACGGCGCTGCTCGATTGCGTGCGCCGCGGCGAACTGGATGCGCTGATCCTGCCGCCACAACCGCTGGATGTTCTGGCGCAGCAGATCGTGGCCGAAGTGGCCTGCCGCGAATGGGACGAGGATGCGCTGTACGCGATGGTGCGCCGCGCGCATCCCTACCGCGAGCTGCCACGCGAACAGTTCGACGGCATCGTGCGCATGCTGGCCGACGGCTTCACCACTCGGCGCGGTGCGCGTGCGGCGTATATCCATCGCGATGCGGTGCACAAGCAGTTGCGCGCACGACGCGGCGCGCGGCTGACTGCTGTTACGTCCGGCGGCGCCATCCCCGATACCGCGGACTACCTGGTGGTGCTGGAACCGCAGGCCACCGTGATCGGTTCGGTGCACGAGGATTTCGCGGTGGAAAGCCTGGCCGGCGACATCTTCCAGCTCGGCAACACCAGTTATCGCATCCTACGCGTGGAGCGTGATCGCCTGCGCGTGGAAGACGCGCACGGCGTGCCGCCAAGCATCCCGTTCTGGCTGGGCGAGGCGCCGGGGCGCACGAATGAGTTGTCGTTCGGCGTGTCGCGCCTGCGCGAAGAAGTCTCCACGCAACTGGATGAGGGCGGCGCAGCGGCCGCGTTCGAGTGGCTGATGCGGACGCTCGGCTTGAACGAATCCGCCGCGCAACAACTGGCTGATTACCTGGCCAAGGCCAAGGCCGCGCTCGGCGTGTTGCCGACGCAGCACACGCTGGTATTCGAGCGTTTCTTCGACGAATCCGGCGGCACCCAGCTGGTGATCCATACGCCCTGGGGCAGTCGCATCAATCGCGCCTGGGGCCTGGCGTTGCGCAAGCGCTTCTGCAGGCAGTTCAATTTCGAATTGCAGGCGGCGGCGACGGAAGACGCCATCGTGCTGTCGCTATCGACCAGCCACAGTTTTCCGCTGGAAGAAGTGGCGCGCTATCTGCACTCCAACACCGCCGAGCACGTCTTGGTGCAGGCGCTGCTCGATGCACCGCTGTTCCCGGTGCGCTGGCGCTGGAACGCCACCACCGCGCTGGCGTTGCCGCGCTTCCAGGGCGGGCGCAAAGTGCCGCCACAACTGCAGCGCATGCGCAGCGAGGATCTGCTGGCCGCGGTGTTCCCCGATCAGGTCGCCTGTCTGGAGAACATCGTCGGTGAGCGGCAGATTCCCGATCACCCGCTGGTCAATCAGACCTTGTACGACTGCCTGCGCGAAGCGATGGACGTGGACGGCCTGCTGCATATCCTGCGCAGCCTCGAAAGCGGCCAGATCGAAGTGGTGGCGCGCGATCTCACCGCGCCGAGTCCGCTTGCCAGCGAGGTGCTTAGCGCCGCGCCGTACGCCTTCCTCGACGACGCGCCACTGGAGGAACGCCGTACTCAAGCGGTGCAGACGCGACGCTGGAACGATGCCGAGAGTGCCGATGACTTGGGCCGGCTCGATCCTGACGCCATCGACGCTGTGCGTGAAGAAGCCTGGCCGCAAGTACGCAGCGCGGATGAAATGCACGAAGCACTGAACGTGCTGGGCTTCGTTACCGCCACCGAGGCGACGGACAATCAGGGCTGGGACGACTGGCTGCACGCGCTGGCAAAAGCGCGCCGCACCACCTTGCTTACCTCGCAGCAACTCTGGGTCTGCGCCGAGAAGCTGCCGCTATTGCAGACAATCCATCCCAGCGCTGCAATGCACCCGCCGATCGAGGCACCTGTCGAATTCGCCGCGCAGGCGTGGAGCCGTGAAGATGCCTTGCTGGAGCTGGTGCGCGGCCGGCTGGTCGGCCTCGGCCCGGTGACCGTAGCGCAGCTTGCCGCTTCGCTGAGCGTGGAACCCTCGGATATCGATCTCGCCTTGCTGAGCCTGCAGTCGGAAGGCTATGTGATGCAGGGGCGCTTCACGCCGGAAGCGGTCGATACCGAATGGTGCGAGCGCCATCTGCTTGCACGCATCCACCGTTACACCATTGGTCGCCTGCGCCGCGAGATCGAACCGGTCAGCCGCCGCGATCTGATGCGCTTCCTGTTCGAGTGGCAGCACGTCGCGCCCGGCACTCGCCTGAGCGGCCCCGACGCCCTGCCGGCCGCACTGACCCAGCTCGAAGGCTATGAGGCCGCCGCCGGTGCGTGGGAGGCGGAAATCCTACCCGCACGCATCGACGACTACGCCATCGGCTGGCTGGATGATTTGTGCCGCGCTGGCCGCATTGGCTGGAACCGCCTGCGCGGCGGCAGCGGCGGTGGCGGTGGCCCGGTGCGCGCCACGCCGATCGTACTGTTGCCGCGCAAGAGCATGCCGCTGTGGACGGCCATGGCCGGCACCAGCAACCCGCAGGATGTGTTGCTTTCCTCGCGCGCACAGGCGGTGGCGGATGCGTTGCGCGAACACGGTGCGTTGTTCTTCGACGAGCTGATGAGCGCGGCGCATCTGTTGCGCACGGAGTTGGAGGATGCGTTGGGTGAGTTGGTCGCGGCCGGGCGGGTTACTGCGGATAGCTTTGCTGGACTGCGCGCCTTGCTGTTGCCTGCGGCGAAGCGCGATGCGCATCGGCATAAGCGTTTGCGGCGGCATATGTTGAGCGGCATCGAAGATGCCGGACGATGGTCTCTAGTGAAATCCCTTCTCCCCTCCGGGGAGCCCAAGCCCATTGCCCTTCTCCCCTCCGGGGAGAAGGTGCCCGGCAGGGCGGATGAGGGGCGGGTGCTCGCGAAGGCTTTGCCTAGTGCGACGGCTTCACTAGACACCTCAAACCAACGTGTCCCCTCACCCCAGCCCTCTCCCCCGAGGGGAGAGGGAGCAAGAGCTGAAGCCATCGAGCACATCGCCCGCACACTACTGCGCCGCTACGGCGTGGTGTTCTGGAAGCTGTTGGAACGCGAAGCCTCCTGGCTCCCGTCATGGCGCGAACTACTGCGCGTGTATCACCGGCTAGAAGCGCGCGGCGAAATCCGCGGCGGCCGTTTCGTCGAAGGCTTGGTCGGCGAACAGTTCGCCCTGCCCGAAGCCATCGGCAAGCTGCGCCAGGTGCGGCAGCAGCCGAACGATGGCCAGCACATCTGTCTGAGCGGTTGCGATCCGCTGAATCTGGTCGGCACGGTATTGAGCGGGAACCGCCTGCCCGCGCTGATCGGTACGCGCGTGCTATATGAAGACGGCGTGCCAGTGGCCGCGCTGGTGGCGAGCAAGCCGCAGTGGCTGGTCGAGGCCAGCAAGGAACAGCAACAACGCTGGCATCATGCGCTGTTGCGGCGCCCGGAACCTGACGCCGCACTATCGCGTGCAGGCTAGTTCCGCACATCAGGCGTAGACCATTCCGCAAGCAAGGCGGGCAAGTCACGCATCTCCTGGAACACGTGGGCGACACCGATCTGTCGCAAGGCTTCGGCGCTGCTGTGGCCGGGATGGTGCGGGCTATAGCCGAACACCGTAGCACCAGCGGCGAGGGCCGCCGTGGCGCCGGTCACCGTATCTTCCACCACGGCGCAACGGCTGGGATCCACACCGAGCGTAGCGGCGGCGGCCAGATAGACGTCCGGGTGAGGCTTGCTGCGCGGCAGATCATGGCCGCTGAAAACATGCCCCGCGAAGCAGTCGAGAATGCCGATCTTCGCCAGCTGCATTTCGACCTTGTGCAGGTCGGCGCCGGAAGCGACAGCGATGCGCCCGTCCAGTGCTTTGTGCAGAGCCCGCACCGTTGCGGGAGCACCGGGAATTTCCACCAGCTCGCGATCCAGCGCCTTATTACGCCGCTGCCGGAATTGCGCCATCCACTCTGCGTTGATCGCGAAACCCGTGCGTGCCTGGATCACTGCAGCCTCATCCTTCACAGCCTTGCCGAGAAAGATGCGCATGGTTTCCGCCGGACTGATCGCCCAGCCCAGTTCGCCGAGCATGTCGGCAAGTATGCGATTGGTGATGGGTTCGGAATCAACTAGCACACCGTCACAATCGAAGATGACAGCGTCGAAAGGAAATTCAGTCACAGTGATGCTTCGTTGATGAAGGCGGCTCAGCATATCGCAAGCGGGCTTATCCAGACCCGCCGCTCCGGCCGCCAGTTACTCGCTGTAATCGGCGATATAAGCCAGCAACCCATTCGTGACGCGATACTCGCTGCGCCCCGTCATGGAAATGCCTTGTCCCGCGCGAATGCCATTGGGCAGATCGATGGCGAAGGTGCCGTCGAACAGGATGTCCGCCGTGGCGGCGGTATCGCCGTGCTCGCGGAATGCAGTAATGATCTGACGCCGCGACGCGAACAAATGCAGCGAACTCAGCGCCAGATGGCTCAATTCATCGACGCCCTGCGTGCGCACGCTCAGCACACCCTTGGTGTAGTTCTCGAACACCACTTCGCGGTCCATGGTTGCCAGCATGGCGGGCACGTCCATGCGGTTGTAGGCGTCGATATAGCGGTCGATGAGTTCGCGCATGGCTGGATGACAAATAGGTGGTGAGGAGTGAGCGACGGGAGAAGCCTAACAGCACTCCCACTCGTTTCTCACTCCCGAACACTCTTTTCTAGCGCTTCACGTTATCGGTTTCCCCGATAAACCGCGCTACGTTGTCGTGCAGCTTCTTCAGCGAGTCCTCGTGGGCATAGACCATGTGGCCCGAGGGATACCAGTCGTAGGAGATGTTTTTCTGCAGGGCAGCCTGGACCGGCATGTGATGCATTTCATAGTCAGCGGCGAAGTAGGGTGTGGCCAGGTCGTAGTAGCCGCCGTGCAGGGAGACTTTGAGGTTGGGATTGGTTTTCATCGCCATGGCGAGGTCGGGCATGACGTTGGTGGATTGCTGCAAGGCCTCACCGTTGACGCCAGGCGCCTTGTGCGTGAAATCCCAATGGTCAGCGTCGGCGAACAGGCGGTATTGCTGGCCCTCGCCGTATTTCAGCTGCCGGCGCACGTAGTCGTTGAAGGCGGCCACATAGGCGGAGCTGATCGCGGAGGACTGCGGGTCGTACTCGGAGTCCTTGCTCAACGGGTCGAGCGAGGGACCGGAGAAACGGCTGTCGAGGCGGCCGGTGGTGAGATCGCCATCGCCCTGCAGCTCGTGTTCGAACATGCCGCCGCCAACGCGCAGGTCGGCTTTCATCAGATAGGCGACGGACAGGCCGGTGTATTGATGCAGCTTCTCGGCCACCACCTGCTTGCGCGCGGTATCCAGCCGTGAGCCTGCCATCAGTGCCTGCGCATAGTCGCCCAGCGCGTACTGCTCCACCTCGCGCAGGAACGGCTCCAGCGCGGCAGGCTGTTGCGGCAGCTTGTGGTGGTAATAGGCAGTGGCGGCGAAGGTGGGCAGCGCGACGATATAAGGCAAATCGACACCGGGATTGAATTGCGGGCCGTCGATGCTGGTATCAAAGCTGAGGATCTGCGACAGCAGGATCACGCCGTTGAGATCGACACTGGATTCGTTCTCCAGAATATTGGCAAGCACGGCGGAACGCGTGGTGCCGTAGCTTTCGCCGAACAGATACTTGGGCGAATTCCAGCGACCGTACTTGGACAGGAACTGCGTGATGAACTGCGCGAAGGCATGGCCGTCGCCGTCCACGCCGTAGATCGCTTTGCGGCGCTCCTTCATCTGGTCCTCGCGCTTGCCCTTGTCTTCCTCGGTAGCGATCAGACGGCTGAAACCGGCACCGGGCGCGTCGATGAACACCAGGTCGGAGGCATCGAGCAGGCTGTAGTCGTTGTTGACCAGGTTGTACGGCGCGGCGGGTGTGTGGCTGTCGTCGGAAGTCACTACGCGCTTCGGCCCGAACGCGCCCATGTGCAGCCACACGGTGGCCGAGCCGGGGCCGCCGTTGTAGATGAACGTCACCGGCCGCTTCGCCGCATCGGCGCCTTTCTTGAAATAGGCGGTATAGAACACGCTGACCTGCGGCTCATGCTCCTTGTCGCCACTGCCATGCAGCACCAGCGTGCCGGCCACCGCTTTGTAATCGATGCTCTTGCCCTCGACCCGCACGGAGCCGGTAGTTTCAGAAGACTGCGGCTGCAGCAGCGCGGCATCGGGCTTGGCTTCCGCCGGCTTGTCCTTGGTCTCGTGCTTGTCGGCGGCGTACGTGGTGCTGACCAGCAGCAAGGAAGCCAGGGCGGCGACCAGAGAGCGCTTGTGCATGAGTCATTCCTTCGCGGAAGAAGTAGCGAGCTTAGGTGTAGCGGCCGCCTGCTTTCACACGCCAGAAGTCACAGTTGCGATCATGTAAACGCCTCGCTATGCGTGTTTTGCGATGCGCATCGCGCGCAGTCATCGGGCTTTGTCTTAGTCCGCATTTTGCGAAATATTGACACTCGTCCGGTAACATCCCCTTCACGCCGACGCATCAGCGTCGCCTTCGCGGGCCCATTCGCTGGCATGCCTTCATGCCGCATCCACCTGGCCCGCTTCATCGGGATGTTGAGGTCGCTCTGAACGGCCATGCCATCGCACCGCCCGAGTGCGGTGTGTTCATCCGCATGCCATAGGGAGTACTACATGCCGCCACATCACCCTTACCGTTCCCATTTCGGCTGGTTCAAGCGCGCACGACAGGTGCAGGTGGACGACATCACCATTGTCGACCAGCCGATGGTGCGCCGCGCCGTCGGCGCGGCGGCGCTGGGCAATGCGATGGAATGGTTCGACTTTGGCGTGTACGGCTATATCGCGGTCACGCTAGGCAAAGTGTTCTTTCCCGACGGCAATCCCGCCGCACAATTGCTGGCCACCTTCGCGACGTTCGCCGTGGCGTTTCTGGTGCGGCCGATCGGCGGCGCGGTGTTCGGGCCGTTGGGCGACCGCTACGGACGCCAGAAAGTATTGGCCGCCACGATGATCATGATGGCCGCCGGCACGTTCTCGATCGGCCTGATTCCCAGCTATGAGCGCATCGGCATCTGGGCGCCGGTGTTATTGCTGCTCGCGCGCTTGGTGCAAGGTTTCTCCACCGGCGGCGAGTATGGCGGCGCGGCGACGTTCATCGCCGAATACGCGCCCGACCGCAAGCGCGGCATGCTCGGCAGCTGGCTGGAGTTCGGCACGCTCGGCGGCTATATCGCCGGCGCGGGCGTGGTCACGCTGCTCACTACCGTGCTGAGTCCGGCCGACATGCTGGCCTGGGGCTGGCGCGTGCCGTTCCTGATCGCCGGCCCATTGGGTCTGCTCGGTCTGTATATGCGGCTGAAGCTGGAAGAGACGCCCGCGTTCCAGGCCTACGCGGACGAGCTGGACAAGCGCGAGCGCGAGAAGCCCACCAGCGGATTGCGCGATCTGGTTACCGTGCATTGGCGTCAGCTGCTGAAATGCGTCGGCCTGGTGATGGTGTTCAACGTCACCGACTACATGCTGCTGACGTACATGCCGAGCTATCTCTCGGTAACCCTGGGCTATCCGGAAGCCAAGGGCTTGCTGCTGATTCTGGTGGTGATGGCGGCCATGATGCCGCTCAACATCGTGGGCGGTTATCTGAGCGACCGGCTCGGCCGCCGGCCGATGATCATCGGCGCCTGCGTGGCGCTGCTGGTGCTGTCGGTGCCGTGCAT
The DNA here is from genome assembly GCF_900114495.1 of Dyella sp. OK004. Classification (GTDB taxonomy): domain Bacteria; phylum Pseudomonadota; class Gammaproteobacteria; order Xanthomonadales; family Rhodanobacteraceae; genus Dyella_D. The sequence continues at coordinate 1,311,210 of NZ_FOZI01000001.1, forward strand.
GCTGCTGGTGGATAGTGGTAGCGAGCTATGGGTGTTTGCCGGCCTGATGATCATGGGCGTGGCGTTGGCCTGCTTCACCAGTTCGATGCCATCGACCTTGCCGGCGCTGTTCTATACCCCGGTGCGCTACAGCGCGCTGTCGATTGCTTTCAATGTGTCGGTGTCGCTGTTCGGCGGCACGACACCGCTGGTCACAGCGTGGCTGGTGCAGAGGACCGGCGATCATCTGGTACCGGCCTACTACCTGATGGTGGCGGCCGCTATCGGCCTCATCACCATGCTATTCGTGCGCGAGACCGCGGGCCGTCCGCTGCGTGGCTCGCCCCCGTCGGTGACCTCGCGCAGTGAAGCGCGTGCATTGCTTGCAGGCGATGCGCCGATGACAGTGGATTCGGTGTTGCCGGGTAGTGATGTACCGATAGCGGTGACGCCGAAGCAGGAGCCGGCCTGACCTTCGAAATCCTTCTCCCTTCGGCGACCCGTAGGTAGTCCCCGTCGGAGAAGGGACAACCATCGTGCTCTCAAGCTCGCGTCGCCAGCGCAATCGCCACCACTGCCAAGGCGACACCGGCGAGATTGAGCCGGCTGAGTTTCTCGCGGAATACCAGGGTGCCCACCAGGGCGCCCAACGCGACCACGCCGAGATTCATGCTGGAAAACACCAGCGCCGGCTGCTGCGGCAGTGCCTGGTGCGCGCGCACGTAGAACACGATGTTGCCGAAGTTGGCCAGGCCCAGCAGCAGGCCACCCAGCGCGCTGCGCAGCGAGAAGCGCATCTGCCCGCGCGCGCGTCGCCACAGTTGAATCGCGAAGGACACCACCAGCGCCAGCGCGAACATCGCTTGCAGCGATACGGCGAACGGCGTGCCCGCCTGCGCCACATGCTTGAACAGGATATCGATCGCCGCGAAGCCGGCGAGCACCACCACCGGCCATAGCCAGGCTTGCTTGCTGTCTCCCGCGTTGTCGGCTCCACCGCGCCATACCATGCAGCACAGTGCGACCAGACCAAGCACGATGCCCGCGAACTTGGTCGCATTGATCGCCTCGCCGAACAGCAGGAACGCGGCCAACAGCGAAATCAGCAGCGACAACCGCTGCGCTGCGTCGCTACGCACGATGCCGGCGTGCCGCACCGATGTCGCCAGCGCGAGGAAGATCGCCGGCAGCAACACACAAAGACCGATCAGGCCCACCCACGGCACGCCGGGGCCATGCAAGATCTCCATGGAAGGATGGAAGATCCACGCGGTCAGCAGGCTGGTCGCCACGTAGTTCCAGGCGATGGCCTGCCCCACGTCGACCTGTTGCCGGCGCGCCAGCTTGAGCAGAACCGAAACCAGCACGCTGCAGAGGATGGCCAGGAAGATGTAGGTCATGGGAGCGTGGCGCCGTTAGGAGGTGAGTCGGAAGGAGCGGCGAAGCATACCGCCCGCATCAATGCGCGAAGCGTTCGCGGTAGCGTGCCGGACTCAGCTTCAAATTGCGCCGAAAGTGATGCCGCAAGGTATCCGCGCTGCCGAAGCCGCACGCATCAGCAATCTGCTCCACCGCCAGATCGCTGCCTTCGAGCAGTTCGCGCGCCCGTGCCAGGCGTTCATGGGTCAGCCATTGCTTGGGCGAGCAGCCGGTGGCTTCTTCGAAACGGCGCAGCAGGGTGCGTTCGCTCATGCGCGCGCGCTCGGCCAGCAGGCTCAATGGCAGGGGCTCGTCGAGATGGCGGCGCATCCATTCCAGTAACTTGCCCAGCGCCGCGCCTTGCTCCGGCAGCGGAGAGGGAATGAATTGCGCCTGGCCGCCGTCGCGATGCGTCGGCACCACTGCGCGGCGCGCCACCTGGTTGGCGATCTGCGGACCGAAGTCGCGGCGGATCAGATGCAGGGAGAGATCGATGGCCGCCGCGCTGCCCGCCGAGGTCAACAGGTTGCCTTCATCGACATACAAGACATCCGGCTCGATGCGTATCTTCGGATAGCGCACGGCCAGCACGTCGGCATAACGCCAATGCGTGGTGGCGGTATGGCCGTCCAGCAGGCCTGCCGCCGCCAACACAAACACGCCGGAACAGAACGATAGCAATCGCGCGCCACGCTTGTGTGCCGCACGCAGCGCATCGAGCAAGGCCGGTGGCGGCTCCGTCTGCGCGCCGCGCCAGCCCGGCACGATGATGGTGCCCGCCTTTGCCAGCAGCGCCAGGCCACCATCCGCCTGCACGCGAATGCCGCCGGCGGCACGCATGGGGCCACGATCCACTGCGCAGGAAGCGAACTCGTACCAATGACTGAATTCCGGCCGCGCCAGCCCGAACATCTCGACGGCGATGCCGTACTCGAACGTGCACAGGCCGTCGTAGACCAGGGCAACGACAGAACGATTGGCGGGTCCGGAGCGCTTTGGCGGTTTTTTCATGATGACTGGCATTCTTGCCAATGTCAGAAGCAGGCGCCAGTGCCCACACTGCACCCATCGTCCAGCACCCGGAGCAGCACCATGAGCAGTGTCGTCCAGCGCATTCCTGCCGCCGCCAGCCAGCAGGCTCTGGCCCACTTCCAGGCACGGCTGGCCTACGAGACCGATTGCGCCGATGTCTTCTACGCGACGAACCACGAAACCAAGGATTTCGTGCTGCTCGACGTGCGCACGCCCACCCTGTATGCGGCAGGCCATGTCCCCGGCGCACTCAATCTGCCTACACGCACCCTCAGCGAACAGCGCCTCGCCGAGTACCCGGCCGATACGTTGTTTGTCGTCTACTGCGCTGGTCCACACTGCAATGGCGCCAACAAGGCAGCGGTGAAACTGGCGCAGCTGGGGCGGCCAGTGAAGGAAATGATCGGCGGCCTCACCGGCTGGATCGATGAGGGCTTTGGCCTGGAGCGAGGCGCCTGAGATGTCGCTGGCGTGCGCGCTACACGATACTTGCCCCGACCGAGGAGCCCGCCATGCTGGAACTACGCCCCACCTGCGAGCACTGCAACAAGCCGCTGCCACCCGCTTCCACCGAGGCGATGATCTGCTCGTTCGAATGCACCTTTTGCCGCGACTGCGTCGAACAGCTCCACAACGTCTGCCCGAACTGCGGTGGGGGGTTCAGTGCACGTCCCATACGGCCCGTGCATGAGTGGCGCAGCGGCGTCTTTCTGGGCAAGTATCCGGCCACTGATAAGCAAACGCACAAGCCTGTCGACCTTGTCGCACACGCACTGTTCGCAAGCAGGTTGAAAGGCGTGGCGCCCGAAGATCGCTGATCTCTCCACGAGCAACAATCCTTTATGCCTTCCACTCGCCGTGTTCGCTTCATGCAGGTCGACGTCTTCACCTCGTCGCCGTTCAAGGGCAACCCGCTCGCCGTGGTGTTCGATGCTGACGATCTCGATACGGAGCAGATGCAGGCCATCGCGCGCTGGACCAACCTGTCCGAGACCGCCTTCCTGCTACGACCGACCGATCCGGAAGCCGACTACCGCGTGCGCATCTTCACCACCACGTATGAAATGCCATTCGCCGGACATCCCACCCTCGGCAGCGCGCACGCGTTGCTGGCGAGCGGTTATCGCCCGAAACACGAGGGACGCCTACTGCAACAGTGCAATATCGGCCTGGTGCGACTCGCCGAGCAAGCACCCGGCCACTGGGCCTTCGCCGCACCATCGGCAACATTCACGCCGCTGGATGCCGCACACCACGCCGCACTCGCACAGGCCTGGCACACCGACGCACTCGACCTCAGCGCACCACCGTGCCTGGTCAACAACGGCCCCGCATGGCTGGTCACGCGCATACAGTCCGCCGACGCCTGCCTCGCACTACACCCCGATCTCGCCCGACTCGAACGCTTCGCCCGCGACACCGGCATCCACAAATTCGCCTTCTACGGCCCCCATCCCGCACACGGCCCCACCACCTTTGAAGTCCGCTGCATGATCACCGGCGGCGACATCGGCCTCGAAGAAGACCCCGTCACCGGCAGCGCCAACGCCGGCATCGCCAGCCTGCTCCACCAACATAACCAACACCCCGGCAACACCTACACCGTACGTCAGGGCACCGCACTCAAACGCGATGGACGACTAAGCGTCCGCTACGACGAAACAGGCACGCCATGGATCGGCGGAACCACCGAAACGATGATTGAAGGAAGCATCCACTTGGCGTGAGCACGTTGCTCCGCTCCGGCTTTTGCTATTGATCTGCCGGCCGCTATGCGATGGAAGGACGGGACAATCGGACCCCGAAGAAAACCATCCCACCGCCTGACACTGGAAAAGGCGCGGCTACAAAGCACACCGCCTGCTCTTCAGGCCATTTCTCTTTGGTTACTTTCTCTTTGGGCCAGCAAAGAGAAAGTGACCCGAGCCGCGGCAGCGGTTCGGAAGCCCGCGGCAGGCGAGCCAGGGCACGCAGTCGCTAAGACCAAGCGACAACGCCACAGGATGACCAGCTTCGCTGTTGAAAAGCGCCTCCGGCCTGCGCCGGAATGACGAAGTAGGGAGCGGTGCACCGAGCACCCACCCCTCACCCCAACCCTCTCCCCGAAGGGGAGAGGGAGTCGAGCCTCAGCGCAGCGCCTTAGCCTCGCGCGCCAGCGCCTCAATTCCCGCCCAATCCCCAGCCAAAAGCTTATCCACCGGCGTCAGCCAAGACCCCCCCACACACACCACGTTCGGCAACGCCAAAAACTCCGGCGCCGAAGCAAGACTGATCCCACCCGTCGGACAAAACCGGATCTGCGGCAGCGGACTGGCCCACGCGCCAAGCAACTTCTGCCCACCCGCTGGCACTGCGGGAAAGAACTTCAAATGGCGATAACCACGCTCCAGCAAACTCATCGCCTCCGACGCTGTAGCCACACCCGGCAACAACGGCAACGAACTATCGTCAGCCGCATCCAGCAACCGCGGCGAAGTGCCCGGCGACACCGCGAAACGCGCACCGGCCTGTTGCGCGGCGTGCAGATCCTTGGCGGTAAGCACCGTGCCCACGCCGACGACAGCGCCTTCGACTTCGGCAGCAATCGCGCGGATCGCATCCAACGCAGCCGGCGTACGCAGCGTCACTTCAATTGCTGGAATGCCGCCTGCCACTAGCGCACGCGCCATCGGCACCGCCGCCCTGGCGTCGTCGATGATCACCACCGGCACCACTGGCGCCAGACGCAAGGTGGCTTCGACTTGCTGTTGCTTGGATTCCATGGTGCTCATACGCATTCCCGCGATAGTTGTTTGAATGTAAGAGCGCACCCCGTACGCGATGGGTGCCGCGGTTCGCGCACAGGGTGCACTCCTACAAAGAATTAGAGAACGCCGGCGCCGAGATCGGCTTCCGCCGCCGCCTGTCGGAACAGGCTGAACAGCTCACGCCCCATACCGCTGTGATGCGACGACAGATCGGCAGTAGCCGGCACGCGCGCCGCGAATTCGCCGGCTTCCACCAACACGTCGACAGTCCCGTTCACTGCATCCAGCCGAATCATGTCGCCGTCGCGGATCTTGGCGATGTTGCCGTGCGCTGCCGCTTCCGGCGTCACATGGATCGCTGCCGGCACGCGGCCGGACGCACCCGACATGCGACCATCGGTCAGCAGAGCGATGCGATGGCCGCGATCCTGCAATACACCCAGCGTCGGCGTGAGCTTGTGCAGCTCCGGCATGCCGATCGCCTGCGGACCCTGGAAACTCACTACGGCGATAAAGTCGCGGTTGAGTTCACCGCGCTCGAACGCTTTGCGCACGTCGTCCTGGTCATGAAACACGATGGCTGGCGCTTCGATCACCAGACGATCGTCCGGCACCGAAGACACCTTGATCACCGCACGCCCGAGGTTGCCGCCGAGCATGCGCAAGCCGCCATCGGTGCGGAATGGCTCGCTCATGCCACGCAATACGCCGCGGTTGCCGCTTTCCTTCGACACCGGATGCCAGACGAGCTTGCCGTCCGCGTCCAGCGACGGGATCTGCGCATATCCATCCATGCCAGTGCCGAAGATCGTCTTCACGTCACCGTGCAACAGGCCTGCGCTGAGCAGCTGATCGATCAGGAAGCCCATGCCGCCTGCTTCGTGGAACTGGTTCACGTCGGCGTAGCCATTCGGGTACACGCGCGCCAGCAGCGGTATCACTGAAGACAGCGCATCGAAATCGTCCCAGCGCAACTGGATGCCCGCCGCGCGCGCGATGGCGACCAGATGCAATAGATGGTTGGTGGAACCGCCGGTGGCGTGCAGACCGATCACGCCGTTGACGATGGCGCGCTCGTCGATGATGTGGCCCAGCGGTATGTGCTGCGGCCCGTGCTCGCTCGCCTTCGCGACACGAAGGACGGCGTCAACGGTAAGCGCATCGCGCAGCGGCGTATCCGGCGCGACAAAGCTGGCACCCGGCAGGTGCAGGCCCATGATCTCCATCAGCATCTGATTGGAGTTGGCGGTGCCGTAGAAGGTGCAGGTGCCGGGCGCGTGATAGGCGGCGGCTTCGGCCTCGAGCAATTCAGTGCGGCCTGCCTTGCCCTCGGCATAGGCCTGGCGCACCTTGGATTTCTGTTCGTTGGTGATGCCGGTGGGCATCGGGCCGCTGGGAACGAAGATACCGGGCAGATGGCCGAAGCTCAGCGCGCCGATCAGCAGGCCGGGCACGATCTTGTCGCAGATGCCCAGGTACAGCGCGCCGTCGAACATGTCGTGCGAGAGCGACACCGCAGTGGCCATCGCGATCAGGTCACGCGAGAACAGTGACAGCTCCATACCGGCGCGGCCCTGGGTCACGCCATCGCACATCGCCGGCACGCCGCCGGCTACCTGTGCGGTGATGCCTGCGTCGCGTGCGATCTGGCGGATCAGCTCGGGATAGCGCTCGTACGGTTGGTGCGCGGAGAGCATGTCGTTGTATGCGGTGACGATGCCCAGGTTCGGCGTATGCCCTTCGCGCAGCGCGGCCTTGTCGTGCGGGCCGCAGGCCGCGAAGCCATGGGCGAGGTTGCCGCAGGAAAGGCGTTCGCGATGCGTACCCGCGCCGCCGGCCGCATCGATCCGCTGCAGATAGGCCGCGCGCGTATCGCGGCTGCGCTCACGCAGGCGTTCGGTGACTTCGGCGATAACGGGGTGCAGGGTGGTCATGAGTTCATTCCGGAATGTGGACGGAAGTGGGAAACGGGCGTTGAGGGCCGCCCGCTCCCCACCTCGGTTGCCTGGTACTCAAGGGCACCAGTACACAGCGACGGGCACACGCGTCTGAGTCAGCACGGTGCGCACCGGATAATCCTTGGCAGCACCCAGGCCGAGCTGGGCGTCGGCCAGCAGCTGGCGCTTGGTCTCGCCTTCGATATGCAGATACAAGGCCTGCGTGTCGAGCAGCGCGGGCAGGGTGAAAGTGATGCGCGGTTCGCCGGCGCCGGCCGCGCGCATCGGCAACACGCGCGCGGTGCCGGCCAGATCCAGCGCTTCGGCAAGGCGGTCGCCGCCGGGGAAGAACGACGCGGTATGGCCGTCCGTGCCCATGCCGAGAATCACCGCATCGAACGGATACGGCAGTGCGGCCACACGGGCACGCACTGCGACCATGCCGGCTTCCGGCGTCGGCGCATCCGCGTACAGCGGTACAAAATGCGCGGCGCTGGCGGCGTGCTGCAACAGTTCGCTTTTCACCAGACGCGCGTTGGAGCGTTCGTGCGTCTCCGGTACCCAGCGTTCATCCACCAGCACCACCTGCACTTTCGGCCAGTCCAGCTCGATGCGGGATAGCTGCTGGAAAAAGCGCACCGGCGTGCTGCCACCGGAAACCGCCAGCAAGGCCTTGCCGCGCTCGGCGATACCTAGCCGCAGGCGCTCGGCGATGCGTTCGGCGAGCGCGCGGGCCAGCGCATCGCAGTCGGTGAAGCTATGGGTGGTGACATTCAGCGAAGCGGGCATGACGGCGACTTGGCTAGCGGTGGATGGGTAACTCGCGTGGCGGGGAAGTCCGAGTTTAGGCAGCGGCCTGCAAGGTGGCGGTGAAACATCTGTAACCACAGCTTGCAGGGCTGCCTGCGATGGCTTACTCGCTGTCTTCGTTCCAGGTGCGGCCGTCGCGCTCGATCAGCGCCACAGCGGCGCTCGGACCCCAGGTGCCGGCGGTGTACGGACGCGGCGCCTCGCCGCTGGCGGACCAGGCGGCCAGGATCGGATCGGCCCAACGCCATGCGGCTTCCACTTCGTCGCGGCGCATGAACAAGGTGGGGTTGCCGCGCACCACGTCAAGTAACAGGCGCTCGTAGGCATCCGGCTGCTGCACGCCGAAGGCTTCGGCGAAGCTCATGTCCAGCGGCACGTGGCGCAGGCGCAAACCGCCCGGACCAGGGTGCTTGATGGTGAGCCACAGCTTCACGCCCTCATCCGGCTGCAGACGCAGCACCAGGCGATTCTGCGCAAGCGGGCCCGCGCTGGCGCCGAAGATGGAATGCGGCACCGCCTTGAACACCACCACGATCTCAGACACACGCTCGGGCAAACGCTTGCCGGTGCGCAGGTAGAACGGCACGCCGGCCCAACGCCAGTTTTCGATCTCGGCTTTCACCGCAACAAACGTTTCGGTGTTGGATTTGCCACCGTCGAGTTCTTCCAGATAACCCGGCACGCTCTGCCCTTCGGCCGCGCCGGCGCGGTACTGGCCGCGCACGGTGAACTGGGCGGCGTTGCTCTCGTCGATCGGCTTGAGCGAACGCAGCACTTTGAGCTTCTCGTCGCGCACCGCATCGGGCGACAACGAGGACGGCGGCTCCATCGCCACCATGCAGAGCAACTGCAGGATGTGGTTCTGCACCATATCGCGCAACGCGCCGGCACGGTCGTAGTACGCACCGCGGCGGCCGACACCCAGGGTTTCGGCCACGGTGATCTGTACGTGATCGATGTGCCCCGCGTTCCACAGCGGCTCGAACAGCGCATTGCCGAAACGCAGCGCCAGCAGGTTCTGCACCGTTTCCTTGCCAAGGTAGTGATCGATGCGGAAGGTCTGAGATTCGTCGAACACGCGACCGACCGCGTCGTTGATCTGATTGGCGCTGGCCAGGTCGCGGCCGATCGGCTTCTCCAGCACCACGCGCGACTTGCCGCGGTTGAGGCCGTAGCCGCCGAGGCGGTTGCAGATATCCACAAACAATTCGGGCGACGTCGACAGATAGAACACGCGCACGTGGTCCGGCTCTTCACCGATCAGCGCGGCGAACGCATCCCAGCCTTCGTCCTTGCGCGCATCCAGCGGGCGGTAGCTGACGTGGTGCAGGAACTCATCCACCTGGGCCTTGGCGCCGCCGGCTTCGATCAGGGCGGTGCGCAGGCTGGCGCGATAGCCATCATCGTCCAGCGCCTCGCGGGCGATACCGATGATGCGGCTGCCGGCCGGGATCTGGCCGTCGACAAAACGGTGGAACAGGGCAGGCAGCAGCTTGCGCACGGCGAGGTCGCCGGTGCCGCCAAAAATCACCAGGTCGAACGCTTCGACCGGGGGGGGAGAAGCCGTCACTTCGATCACCTCGACGTATTGCGGGGCCTATGGCCGGGGGCGCTTATCGGATTCGTCACTGGATCGTACCGTACCACTGAGATACCAGACAACACCACTTTTCCAAAAGAACGCGGCAGCGGCCTTTGCGGCTGGGTTTTCCGGTAACTGGTACCCCCCGCACCGCCCCGTTTTTACCCACGCTTGTGGAACTGGTATGGTCATTGGTATCGTGGCCACCATGGAAACCGCCCTGGCCAACGAATACCTCCGCCTCAGCCGCGACGCGGTGACCCACCAGCCGCTGGCTTATCTGCGCTTGCGCCGGGCCATTCGCAATGTGGTGGAGCACCGCGATATCGAACCTGGTCAGGCGCTGCCCAGCGAACGCGATCTGTCGCGCGCGCTCAGCCTGTCGCGCGTCACGGTGCGCAAGGCCATCGCCGGCCTGGTGGAAGAAGGCATCCTGACCCAGCGCCACGGTGCCGGTACGTTCGTCGCCGAACGCATCATCAAGCCGATGTCGCGACTCACCAGCTTCACCGAAGACTTGCGTGCGCGCGGCCTGAATCCGCGCTCCGAATTTTTCGAGCGCGGCATCGGCGAAGTGACGCCGGAGGAATCGATGGCGATGAACCTGTCGCCCGGTGCGCTGGTGGCGCGCCTGCATCGCGTGCGCTACGCCAGGGACGAACCACTCGCGATCGAACGCACCGTGGTACCGGCCAGTGTGCTGCCTGATCCCATGCTGGTGCACGACTCTCTCTATGAAGTGCTGGAAAGTCTGGGCTGCCGCCCGCGTCGCGCGTTGCAGCGACTGCGCGCGGTATCGCTCGGCGCGCAGCAGGCGCGCCTGCTGCATGTACCCACCGGCAGCGCCGGGCTCAACATCGAGCGTCGCAGCTTCCTCGACGATGGCCGCGTGGTGGAGTTCACCACCTCCTGGTATCGCGGCGACATCTACGATTTCGTGGCGGAATTGCAGACCGACTAGGACTGCTTCATGGCACCTCGAATAAATCTTCTTTTGCTCGTCATTCCGGCGCAAGCCGGAATCCAGCGACTTTAGGTTCTTGAAGAGCAAAGGCACTGGATCCCTGCTTTCGCCGGGATGACGAGCTAGATAGCAGGCTATTCGAGACGCCCTTCAGCCCGGCGCAAGCGTCGTGTTGATTTCTTGTTGATTATTTCAGGGCGTACCGTAGGTCACGTTCTGCCCGATTTGGCCACGCAATGACGAAAGAAATTGCGCACTCTTTTAACGCCGCGAATAAATAGATTTTCAGCCGCTATTTTTTGCCGGATTAGATCCATCCAAATAATCGGGAGGATATGCGGAAGTTTCTTGCGCAGCTTGCCTAATTCTCCGAAACTTACGCGTAACTGTCTGTTATAAATCAAGAAAATTTACAGGCCTGGCACTAGGAAATTTTCCTAGCCGGTGCTTACATCCCCGCTGCGGATAAATTCTTCCGCCACTCCGCAACCCACTGCGGAGACCTTTGAAAGCCGCTGGCTTCTGATTATTTCTTCTGGGGAGGGAAAGCATCATGCGTTTCAAGACAAAGTTATTGCGCGATTCAATCGTTTTCGCGCTTGTGGCAGGCAGCACGGTTTTCGCCAGCACGGCAGCGGCGCAACAAGGCCCCAAGGATGAAGACACCAAGACGCTCGAGCGCATCGTGGTGACCGGCTCCAACATTCCGCGTATCGATACCGAAACCGCATCGCCGGTACAGGTGATTTCGCGGCAGGAAATCGAACGCACCGGCAAGGCGACCATCGCCGAATATCTGCAGACGCTGACCTCGGATGGCGCGGGCTCGATTCCCAAGACGTTCGGCAACGGCTTCGCCGGCGGTGGCGCGGGCGTCTCGCTGCGCGGCCTCGGCGCCGGCTCCACGCTGGTGCTGTTGAACGGCCGCCGCATGGCGCCGTTCGGCCTCGCCGACGACGGCCAGAAGGTGTTCACCGACCTCAGCACCATCCCGATGGAAGCAGTGGATCGCATCGAAGTGCTGAAAGACGGCGCCTCGGCCATCTATGGTTCCGACGCCATCGCCGGCGTGGTGAACATCATCCTGCGCAAGGACTTCACCGGCGCGGTGGCGAAAGCCTCGTACGGCGTTTCCGACTACGGCGACGGTAACCAGTGGAAGGGCTCGCTCACCGCGGGCACCGGCACCCTGGCGAAGGATCGCTACAACGTGTTCTTCAACCTGGAAGCTTCGAAGACCGAAGAAATCTTCGTCAACGATCGCCGCGATCGCGAGTGGATCGGCAATGGCGACCTGCGCCCGTGGGGTTACAGCCTCACCGGCAGCACGAATCTGGGCGGTGGGATCACCGGCGGCGGCGCCGTAGGCGGCAATTCCCCCACTGGCAACGTGCGCAATCCGGCGACGAGCCTCTATCAGTCGCTGCCTGGTTGCTCGACCTTCAGTCCCGTCATCTCCCCGGCTGATCCGGGTGGCGGCTGTCTGTGGCAGGTCGGCCGGTTCCGCACGCTGACTCCAAATGACGCCACCATCAACTTCTTTGCGCGCGGCACTTATGCACTGTCGGACCACGCTGAGCTGTACAGCGAGTTTGGCTATTCGAACAAAAAGACCAAGTTCCAGACCACGCCGTCGGGTGTGTCCGGTTCGTGGGGTTATCCCGGCGGCCCGGTGAATGCCAGCAGCGGCCCAGGCGCCGTGGTGCTTGGCGCCGGCCACCCGGACAACCCGTTTGGTGCGGCGGCCCGACTGCGCTATTCCGCCTGGGACGTGGGTCCGCGCAGGATCCTCACCGACAACGATTTCTACCGTTTCCTGGTCGGCGTGAAGGGCACGTTCGGCGAGTGGGATTACGACGTCGGCTATCTGCACTCCGAAACCAGCATGACCAACAAGCGTCATGGTTTCTTGCGCTACAGCCACGTGCGCACTGCGTTGACCGACCCGAACAGTCCGGTCGGTTACTGGCGCATCGGACAGAACGCCTACCTCAACAGCAGGGCGTTGTACGACTACATCTCGCCGGACATCCAGGCCGACGCCACTAGCAAGCTCGATTCGATCGACGCCAAGGTCTCGCGCTCGCTGATGGATCTGCCGGGCGGCTCGCTGGGCCTGTCGATCGGCGGCGAATATCGCCGCCAGTCGGTCAACCTGTCGCCGCAGACCTATACCGATATCGGCGACATCATTGGTCTGGGCTACTCCTCCTATAAGGGCGTGCAAGAGGTTGCGGCGGGTTATATCGAACTGGTAGCGCCGGTGACTAAGACCATCGAGCTATCCGCTGCGGCACGCGTCGACGCTTATCGCCACGGCGATACCTCGACCACGCCGAAGGTGGGCGTCAAGTGGACACCGGCGCCATGGATCGCGCTGCGCGCCACCTATGCGGAAGGTTTCCGCGCGCCGAACCCGGCCGAGTCGGGCAAGGGCGGCTTGGCGGCTTTCAGTACGGCCCGTGATCCGGTGCGCTGCCCAGGCGGCACGCCGGTAGCCGGTGCGACGCAAGCGGATTGCGCGGTGCCGATCGCGATCATCACCTCGCCGAATCCGAACCTGAAGCCGGAGGAATCCAAGAGCTACACCTTTGGCGTGGTGCTTGATCCGACCGACACCACTTCGTTGACCATCGACGCCTGGCGCATCAAGCGCACCAACGAGATCAACCAGGGCGATACGGCCGCCGCCATCGCGGCCGGCAACGTGATCCGCAGCGACAACAATCTGCCGGGCATTCCTAACAGCGGCAGCCTGCTGGCGACTCAGGTGGGCTACATCAACTCCGCCTCCACCACGGTGCGCGGTGTCGACCTGGATGTGCGCCAGCGTTTCGAGATGGGTGAATACGGCAGGCTGCGGCTGGACCTGCAGTGGAGCCGCACCAACTCCTTCGAGCGCAAGGATGCCGGTGTCACCCGCCAGTACGCCGGCACCCACGGCAACTGCGACACCACCAACTGCATCGGCACACCGAAGAACCGCATCAACTTCGGCGCCAGCTGGGACATCAAGTCGTTCAACTTCGGCGCAGTGGTCAACTACATCGGCAGCTTCAAGAACGTGGCGTTCGAAGGCGACGCCTGCGCCAACACCTTCGCCGATGGCACGCCGGCACCGCGCGGTTGCAAGATCCCGTCGTTCTACACCATCGACCTCTCCGGTCGCTGGAAGCCGGCCGACAACTGGGAGATCTTCGGTTCGATCCAGAACGTGACCGACAAGACCGCCCCGCTGGATCCGCTCACCTACGGTGCGATGAACTTCAACCCGATGCATTCGAGCGGTGCGATCGGGCGGTATTACACGATTGGTGCCAAGTACAAGTTCCAGTAAGCCATCGGTGCGACACGGATTGAAGCGCTTACATCGATAGAGCGGAAAGGCCTCCAGCAATGCTGGAGGCCTTTCCGTAGGACTCGATCGAACTTCGTTGCCGCGCTGAATGGAAGCCAGTATCACAGAGAAAAAAGCCGCCGATGCTTGATCGGCGGCCGGGGAAGGAGCACGGGACATGATCCGATGCTTAAAGGCTACAACAAGTTTCAGAGCCTCTATCTTTGGCTCAAGAACTCCTCGGTCATGAACACCTTGGGACTCACGACATACCGATCTTTCTCTAGATGTAGCTTTGGTCTGTCGCCGACACCGGTATTTGGGTCATACCGACACCAAGTTCCAACACAGGTAGACATATCCATCTGGCACTTCTCTCGCTCGGCCCCGCTCTGAGCGTATGCCAGACATGCTTTGTACTCCATCAAGCAAACATCACATTGAAATGCTGCTTGCGCGCTGCCGCTAAAGGAAAAGCCCAAGCCAACGACTAACGCACTTGTTAGTGTGAATGTCCATTTACTCATTGCTTGCCTCCATTAACAGATAAAGAAAACAGCGGTATCTGCAGACATCGCTTCAGCGATATCGCCTCACCTCTTTTTACATCGAGAAGTCGTAGCGAACACCGAACTGGAAGTAGCGCGGCGTCTGATACGCCACGGCACGCCGATAGTCGTCGCTCTTGATCGGCTGCCCGTTGGAGCCAATCGAACCCGTTTCGGCGACTTCAATGATTGCCGTTTGCTTCTGGCTGCCGAACGCGTTGAACACGTTCGCAGTGAATGCCAGATTGTGGCCGGCCCAAGCCGGACGGTATTCGGCATTCAGATCCAGTCGCCACGTCCAGGGCAGGCGCCCCTTTGAACCACGCGGACTGGCCTTCAAGTCGCATTCGAAGTACGAGGCCCCGTACCCGATAGCGTCAACGGGATCGACACCAATGCAGTTCTTGGGACGACCCGATGCCACCGCGAGGTTGGCGCCGAAGAGCCACTCCGGATTCATCTGGAAGTAACCGTATGCCTTCAACTGATGCGTGCGGTCGTTTGGCAGCGGACCGTTGGTGTACTGCATGATTTCAGGGGCGTCCCAATCCTGCGTCACCGACGGATCGAGCTGGCCGATATCCGACTTCAACTGACCTTCCGAGTTGCCGTAGCTACGCGAGAAGGTGTAGTCGACGCGACCGTACCAGCGCTGATTGAACTGATGCTCCAGATACAGATCCAGCGAGTAATACTTGCGCTTGAGATCGGGGAAGCTCACGCCTTCCGGCGTGGTGAAGTCTTCCTTGGTCAGCTTGAACGGCACGAAGTTGCCTTGCCCGTTGACGTCAACCAGGAAGGTATTGCTCTGACCCGGATTGAACAGATAGCAACCCGCAATGCTCGCGTTGCTGATATCGATATTGTTGCGGGCGGCATACTTTTCGAACGGACGCGAATCACAGAAGTCGTCGATCGAACTCTTCAACTTTCGGTAGGTCAGCTTGGCGCCGTAGGTCCAATCGCTGCCCAGCGTCTTATCGAAGCCGAGAATGTATTCGTCCTGGTAGTAGGCCTTGATGTTTTGCGCGGCCACCGAACGCGGATCTGGCGTAGTGCCATCCTCGCCATTGAGAATAAAGCGATTACCCAACTGGGTCAGGCCGGTGGGCTCGCCATTGGGCCCAACGCCGGTGTAGGCGTAGTACTCGCTGTAATAGGTGGAAGCCGAAGCACCGCGAACGGCTACGTTAGACGGAATGGCGAGATGGTAGCGGCCAGCGTTCGCATAAACCTTGAAGCTGGAATCGCCGAACACATCCCATGTCAGGCCCAGGCGCGGAGCCAACTGGTGGCGCTGCTTGACGTAAACATCACCGGCGCCATTGAGATTTTTGAACTGCTCGTTGCGCAGACCGAGGTAAGCCATCCAGCGATCGCTGACCTGCCAGCGATCTTCGATGAATTGCGCGTCCTGCACCACTTTGACCGAAGCACCGGTCTCAAACAGACGTTTTTCGGCGTAGTACAGCGTACCGGGAGGCGGGACGACATCTGGGCGACCCGGCACCGTTCCGGCATTCCGATATACCCAGCGATAACCGCCTTCGTAGACGTTGCCAGCGTAGGATTCCAGCGTCTGATTGTCCAAGCCTGCCCGCAGATCATGTGACCCCAGGCGATACTCAAGATCAAGGCGCCAGCCGTGCGTTTTGTCCTTGGCGCCGGCATTGAGCACGGTACCGTTGACCAGACCACAACCAATGATGGGATTGCTTATTCCTCTGCGGCTATCGGTAATCCATGGGCAGTTTGGATTAGCGGCGTAAGCGAGGTTACGCACGTGGTCCGTCTTGCTGGTGCCGTACAGCGCGTTGACCGTGAAGTCGTCGGTGATATAGCCGGTGTACTTACCGATATAAACGTCGCCTCCAGGCTCCGAACCGGCCAAGGATGCTGCGTTCTTGAGCTTGTCCGAACCCAGGTAGTTGGTAGCCTGCAACGTCTTGTAGTCGTAGGCATAGATGCTTCGGTCCGTGTTGGTCTTATCCGATAGCGCGGTCAGCTCGACGATGTGACTATCGGTGATGTTCCAGTCGATCTTGGCCAGATATTTGGTGGCCTTGGAGGTTTCTCTATTCAACTGTGGCGCTGTAAAAGGGCTGACAACCTTACCGGTGCTGCGAGTAAAATCCCCTGCCGCATATAAGAACAATTTGTCCTTGATGAGCGGACCGCTTACATAGCCGGTGTACTGCGTCGAGGAGCTCTTGTTGTCACCGCGGTATTGGTAAAGAACACCGTTCTCGCGATAGATACTGCGCGGCGATTGGCGGAAGTACTGCGGCGTCACATACATGCCGACGCCGCCCTTCCAGGTGTTGCCGCCGCGCTTCGTCACAATGCTGATCACACCACCGGTGGAGCGACCGTATTCTGCGCCATAGCCGCCCGTGTAGATCTGCTGCTGGTCGATCGCATCGAAGGGCAGGCTGACGAAGCCGAGGCCGGTCAGCGCATTCGCTACCGAATAGCCGTTGATGTAGTACTGGTTTTCGGAGGCGGAAGAACCACCAAACGAAGCCACGTTGCCGTAGCGCGCGTCACCCGCGATCACGCCCGGCGCCAGCAGCGCAGCGGCGGTGACATTGCGCGCCAGCGGCAGCTTCTGCAGCTGCTCGGAGGTAAGCACCGTGCGAGAGTCCACCGACGAAACGTCGATGGCCGGCAATGCATTGCCGACTACCTGGATACCTTCCAGCGTCTGCGCGCCACCGGCGGCGGCACCGCCGGCAAACGACACGTCGATGCCGCTACCCAGTGCGACCTGCACGTTATCGCGCGTCTCCAGCGCCTTGCCGTCCTTCTGCAGCGTGACCTTGTAACGGCCCACCGGCAGCGAGCCGGCGCGGTAGCGGCCATCGGCATCGACCGCGATGTCGCGACTCAGGCCGGTATCGAGATTCTGGATCTGGACGGTGCTGCCAGGCTCGGCCGAGCGGCCGAAGATAACGCCGGAGGCGTTGGACTGCGCCATCGCCGTTCCAGCGAAACTCATACCGAGCGCGATGGCCAATGCGGTTCGGCGGCAGACGGCCGCGTAACCGGGTTGTCGAAACGTGTGCATGTGCTATCTCCCCAAAAACGATCCAAGAAGGACGGGCGTCGTGCGCCCAAAGCGGCGTGGGGACTTGCGGCGGCACTGCTTCGCGCAGGTGCTGCACAGACGGAGGGCAACCCCTTGCCCATCCGCCATCGCAAATTCTCGCGACTCGCTGGCCGACCTTAGGAGCCGCCTTGGCAGGGAGTCAACAAAAAATTAAGGGTTTTCAAGGCCGAACAACCCGGCCGCAGGTGCCTACCGGGAATGGCGTAACTGCATGAAGTTACGACGTATCTAGGAATAAGTCGTAGGCTCTTAATGAATGAACAAAAGCTTAACGCAGACTTACGGGAAGGATTCTGCATAAAAAAGCCGCCGGGGGAACCGGCGGCGTTCAAAGGGGAGATCACGCCAAGTTGCCCCGGCGATTGCTTTCTTGTTTACAGCGATGAAGTCGCAGCAGGCACCCAGGCGGATGTAGCGCGGCGTCTGGAATGCCAGCGGACGCAGGTAGTTCACGCTGCGCACCGACAAACCCGTGTTCGAGACGATAGCGCTATAGCTCGCGACTGGTCGGCCTCCATCGTGTACCAGTTGCTGGCCGATCTGACGCGAGGTAAAGCCGCCTCGATGGAGCCATTGAATCAGGTGGCGTTCGTCTTAGTTCAGGTGCGTGTAGCTCATACGCAGTTCCACTTGGCGGTGAAGCTGCCCAGGCTGCCGCGCCTGGGCCACCTCACCCCATCGGGTAATGCATTTCAGGATTGAATTCGCCCTGCTTAAAAACACCACGCGGCGTCGAGGACAGACCGCGTGGCTTGGCCGACTAGACCCGAACGGCCACTTAGAAGTCGTACGTGACCGCGAAGCGACCGTAGCGCGGCGTGGTCTGGTACAGCGGCACGCCATACGAGTTGGACACGGTGTAACGGCCCGTCTCGTAAGTCGCATCCGTCGTCGTGGCCCTGCGCTGGTTGAGCAGGTTGAAGATGTTGAAGGTGAAGGCGAGCTTCTTGTCGGCGAACGCCGGACGGTAGGTCACGCCCACATCGACGATCTCCTGCCACGGCAGGCGGCCATTGCTGCCCATCGCGGTCGTTTGACCGGCACACCAGCGATAGCGCGAACCATAGCCAGACGGATCAGCCTCATTCGTGCCGAAGTAGCCAAGGCAGGCCTTTGGCGCGCCTGACATGACGCGAAGCGCACCCGACACCAGCCATTCCGGGCTGATCTGATAAGCACCATAAGCCTTCAACTGGTGCGTGCGATCGTTCGACAGCACGCCATTGCTGTTGGCCATCAGGGCCGCGGTATCCCAGTCCTGCGTCTTCGACACGTCGTCCTGGCCGATGGTCGAGAGCACCTGGCCTTCCGTATTGCCGTAGCTGCGTGACCAGGTGTAATCCACACGCCCCTGCCAGGTACCGTCGAACGGATGCTCCACAAACAGGTCCAGCGCGTAGTACTTGCGCTTGGCGCCCTGGGTGAAGCCCCAGTCCTTGGTCGTCATGGTCAGGTTGGTGTAGCCGTTGCCATTGGTGTTCTTCAACAGGAAGGTGTTGGTCTCGCCCGGATTGAAGATGCGGCAACCGGTCGGCGCCACGACCGACTTCGGGTCGATGCCGCTGGCAACGATCTTGGCCTGCATGGAACCTGGATCGCACACGTCGTCGATGGCGGTCTGCAGCACACGCAGCGTGCCCTTGGCACCCACCACCCAGTTCGGACCCAGCATCTTGCTGAAGCCGAGGATGGCTTCGTCCTGGTACTGCGACTTGAGGTTGGAGGCCGCGAAAGTCTTGGGATCTGGTGCCTGGCCGTACTCGCCGTTAGCAGATACCGGGCCGGGGCCGATCGCCTTCAAGCCGGTCGGATTGCCCTTGGCGTCGATGCCTGTATAGGTGAAGTACTCGCTGGTGAACAAGGACGCCGAAGCACCACGAATCGCCACGCTGTTGGGCAGCGCGAGATAGTAGCGACCCAGATTGCCGAACACCTTGAAGGTCGAGTCACCCAACACGTCCCAGCTGAAGCCCAGGCGCGGCGCCCACTGGTTCTTATTGTCCACGTAGGACTTGCCGGCGCTGTTGTAGTTGGTGAACTGGTCGTCGCGCAGGCCCACGCTCAGCAGGACCTTGTCGTTGATTTGCCAGCGGTCCTCGATGTACTGCGCCTTCTGGTCCACCGACATGCTAGTGCTGGTGACCAGAATGTAGCGGCGAGCATAGTAGCCACGGCCACCTGGGGCTCCCACGCCAAGCGCAGGATTGATCGGCGTCGCGGGGCTGGACGACTTGGAGTAGTACCAGGCATAGCCCGGGCCATTCGGCTGCACGCCTTCGTTGTAGGCCGCGTAATGCATGTTGTCGATACCCGCGGTGAGCGTGTGATCGCCAAGCTTGTATTCCACGTCCAGTCGCAGGCCGTGCGTCTTGTTGTGTGCGCCGGGGTTCTTCACGTCGCGCACGGTCACACCGTTGCGGATCGGCGTGCCGTGGGTGATGAGCGGATCCTGCGCCGTGACGCCACTGAGGAACGGCAGCGTGGGATCGGAGCCGGGCACCGTGGAGTAGTCGATCGCACGGTTCTGGCCGTAGGTGGCCATCACCGTCAGGTTCTCGGTGAGGTAGCCGGTGTACTTGCCCACCCAGATGTCCGAACCTGTCTTGGTCGAGGTGTCGTGGCCGAACTGCGCGCCTTCGGTCTGCGTCGCGTAGTCGTACTTGTACAGCGTGCCCTCGTACGAAGTCTTGTTGGAGATGCCCGTCAACTCGACGATGTTGCTGTCGTTGATGTTCCAGTCCAGCTTCACGTAGTACTTGGGAATGTCATACGTGTAGTAGCTGTTGTTCGGCTGACCGACGGCGGCGCTGGAGGTGGACTTGCCCTCCCTCTTCTCCGCCTCGGCGGCCGCGAACATGTACAGATGATCCTTCACCAGCGGACCACCGGCATAGGCGCTGACAATGCGGTCCCAGCTGGTGTTGTTCTTGCGGGTACGGTACGGGGTACCGGCCAGTGCCGGCGTGGTGTAGCCGTATTTGTTGGGTAGCTGCGCATTGGGATAGTTGTAGCTATCGGGATCCTCCGCGAGGAACCTGGGCGCCCACACTACCTGTCCGCCAAAATGCCAGTCGTTGGTGCCGCGCTTGCCGACCTGGCTGATCACGCCGCCGTCCGAACGGCCGTACATCGCGCTGTAGCCGCCGGTATAGATTTCCTGCTGATCGATGGCGCCGTAGGGCAGGCCTATGCCGCCCAGGTTCTTCAGCGGGTCCGACGAGTTGTAGCCGTTGATGTAGTAGGCATTTTCGGTAACGCCCGAGCCACCGAACGACACCGTCGACGAACCCGCGCTCTGGCCCTGGAAGTAGCCGCTGCCCTGCACCACGCCAGGCGCCAGCAGCGCTATCGCTTCGGCGCTGCGGCCGAGCGGCAAACGCTCAAGCGCCTGCGAGGTAATGACGGTACGGGAATCCACCGACGACACGTCGATCGTCGGCAGCGCATTGGCGGTCACGGTCACTGCCGACAGCGACGACGCACTCGTCGCAGAGGCGAACGATACCTCGGTACCCGCATTCACCGTGATGGCCACGTTGTTGCGCGTGTCAACCGTCGCACCGTTCTTCTGCAGCGTCACCGCGTAGGTGCCCAGCGGCAGGTTGCTGATGCGGTAGCGGCCCGAGGCGTCCACCGTCGCCGAGCGGCTGATGCCGGTGGAACCGGAAGCGGTGATGGTCTCGCCAGCTTCTGCTTGGCCAAAGATCGTACCGGTAGTCGACTGGGCGAAAGCCACACCGGCTAGTCCCACGGTCAGAGCCGCAGCCAATGTCGAGCGACGCAGCACAAGGCTGCGGTTCAACGAACTCAGTTTCATCAATTGTCCCTCCCCGAATTACCCAAATTTGGGCAAAAAAACGACTGGCCTGCGCGGCAAAGCCGGTTGGCCAACAAACTTTGGTCTGGAATCTGGAAGACTTCCCCCCTTCAAGATCCAACTGCACTCTGTATCTGCAAGGTGCACGTACGTAGACTCGTGCGACTCCTCGGCAGGCGAAATGTTTACGCCTAAAAACAGAAGTATTTACGAAGTTCAAATATTTCTTGCTATTTGTCAACAAAAATTTCACGCTTGCATGAAGCTTACATTTTGTTTTTAAACAAGAACTTATGAAGCCTTCTCTAAGCTTTCGCTTGGCTTGCTTGAGGCTTGCGATAAAGCGCAGGAACCCACGCTTCCGTGGCTCGTTATTTCATGTGGATCGGACTGATAGACGTCCAAACGAAGACGAAGGAAATTTCGTCACCGCAGCCTCATGGCTGGGCTTTTCGTTGCCACACATGCTCTTGCCCGTTAAAGTTGCGTTTGTTCGGGTGTCCCGCGGGCTTCGCGCCCAAGGGATGAAACGGGAAGCCGGTGCGCCTTGCCTTTTGGCGGCAATGCCGGCGCTGCCCCCGCAACGGTAAGCGAGAGATTTTTTCCGCGGCGACACGCCACTGTGCTTTTGCACGGGAAGGCCGCCGTGGAAGGCGATGCGCGATGCATTGCACTCGTGAGCCCGGAGACCGGCCTGAACGCATATCTGGTGACTCGCGGCGGGCGATGTCGAACCACGTGTCGGCGCATGTCGCCTGCCGTCGTTCTGTTCTTCCCTCCTGCGTGGTCGCCAGCTCGTGAACTCATGAGCCGTGCGCGTGGCGCGGCGAGGAACGCAAGATGAAGAAGACCCTGTTGGCGATGGCGCTGCTGTCGTGCATCGCGATGGCGCATGCTGCCGACCAGAACGGCACGCAGCAGCTCTCTCCCGTCGTGGTGACCGCTACGCGCTCGGCGATGCCGTTGGATGAAACGCTGGCACCGGTGACGGTGATTACCCGCGCGGATATCGAGCGTCTGCAGCCGCAGTCGGTGCAGGATCTGCTGAGTGGCCTACCGGGCGTGGCGTTCGGCAATGCGGGCGGTATCGGTCAGCAGACTTCGCTCTTCATGCGCGGCACCAATTCCTCGCACACGCTGGTGCTGGTGGACGGCGTGCGCATCGGTACCGTCGGCGCCGGCATTCCGGCCTTCGAGCAGTTGCCGGTGGAGCAGATCGAGCGCATCGAGATCGTGCGCGGTCCGCGCTCCAGCCTGTATGGCTCCGATGCGATCGGCGGCGTGATCCAGATCTTCACTCGCCACGGCCAGTCCGGGGAAAGCCCGACGCCATCGCTGAGCGTGACGGCCGGCAGCCATCGCCTGGTCAATGGCCAATTCGGTCTTTCCGGCGGCACCGAGCACGCCTGGTACAACGCCAGCGTTGGCGGCCAGTACACGCGCGGCATCAATGCCTGCCGCGCCGCTGCGAAGAAGGTCGGTGGCTGCTTCACCGATGAGCCCGACATCGATGGCTATCGCACTTACAACGGCGCCCTCAGCGGCGGCTATCGCTGGGACAACGGCACCGAACTGAGCGCGAGCCTGCTCAAGAGCAAGGGCGATATCGAATACGACGGCGATTTCCAGAACTACACACGCCGCTCCCAGCAAGTGGCCGGCACCAAGCTGAGCTTCGCCGTGCTCGACGCCTGGAAGATGAGCCTCAGCGCCGGCCAGAATCTGGACCGCGCCGACAACTATCTCAACCGCGCCGACCTTGGCGCGAACATGGTGCGCCAGGGCTATCTGTATTCCCGCCGCAACCAGGCCACGTGGCAGAACGACGTCACGCTCGCACCGGGCCAGCTGCTCAGCACGGGCGTCGACTACCAGCAGGAACACCTGCGCAGCGACACCGACTACCTGCGCACCTCGCGCAACAACACCGGTGTGTTCGCCTTCTACCAGGGCCAGTTCGATGCGCATGAGCTGCAGCTGTCGGCCCGTCACGATCACAACCAGCAGTTCGGCAACCACAACACCGGTGCCGCCGCCTACGGCTACACCTTCGCTAACGGCATGAAGCTCACCGCTTCCTACGGCACCGCCTTCCACGCGCCGACCTTCAACGACCTGTACTTCCCGCCCTTCTTCGGCTTCCCCACTGCCAATCCAAACCTGAAGCCCGAGAAGTCGCGCACCGCCGAGATCGGCCTGTCCGGTCGCCCCGGCGTGTGGAACTGGGCAGTGAACGCCTACCAGACCAAGATCACCGACCTCATCGGCTACGACGCCAACTTTGTGCCAACCAATGTCAGCAAGGCGCGCATCCGCGGCCTGGAAAGCCAGCTTGGCGCCGACGTGGACGGCTGGCACGTACGCGGCTACCTCACCTTCCAGAACCCCGAAAACCGCAGCACCGGCCCGCAGCAAGGCAACCTGCTCGCACGCCGCCCCGAACGCATCGCACGCATCGACCTCGACCGCGACCTCGGCGCCTTCAGCGTCGGCGGCACGGTGAACAGCGAAGGCTACCGCTACGACGATGCCGCCAACCTGCAACGCCTCGGCGGTTACGCCACCGTCGACCTCCGCGCCAGCTGGAACTTCCAGCCCGGTTGGAGCCTGCAGGGCCGCGTAGCCAACGTGTTCGACCATCGCTATGAAACGGTGCGCTTTTACAACCAGCTGGGGCGCACGGCGTATCTGACGTTGCGGTATAGCCCGGCGCGCTAGGTGATTGAGGCTTGGGACGCTACGTAGCAACGCGATCCCAAGCACCCACCCCTCACCCCAACCCTCTCCCCGGAGGGGAGAGGGAGCTGCTCTTTCTTTTCTTTGCAGGGCGATGCGAAGCGAGCCCGTAACCGGGTCCCCTGTGGAGCGGTGAGGGTTGGACGATCAGGCCCCGAAGGGGGCGCAGGCATGGATGCCTGCGCCTTTTCGACACGACAGGGACGTCGTGTCGAAAAGCCCGGCCAAGCCTCACGGACCCGCAGGCGAAGCCGGAGGGCGCGTAAGAGGGGTGCGCTTCTCTTTGGTTACTTTCTCTTGGGCAAACAAGAGAAAGTGACTCGGCCTCCGGCAGGAGGACGAAAGCCCGCCGCAGGCGAGCCCGGTCGCGACAACCGAACGACAACACCACTGGATCCCAGCCTACGCAGGGATGACGAAGCAGCCCGGACTTCAGGCACATTCGCCGCCCGCCCCACCAGCATAAAGTCCCCACGCTGCGCCAAGGAGACCGTCCACCCCCGTGAACGGAAGGCGCAAGACCCAAGTGGTCCGGGGAACGCGTGAACATCTTTGCACCACTGATACGTCGACCGATCGGCACCTCGCTGCTGGCCCTGGGCCTGGCCTTGGCCGGGTTCTGGACCTACCTGCTGCTCGGCGTCGCCGCGCTGCCCGCGCTGGAATTTCCCGGCATGTCGGTCTACGCCGAGGTACCCGGCGCCAGCGCGCAGACCATGGCATCCACCGTGGCGGCGCCGCTGGAGCGTCACCTCGGGCGCATCCCCGGCATCAAGGAGATGAGTTCGGAGAACAACGACGGCTCCACTTCGATCATCCTGTTGTTCGAACCGGGCAAGTCGACCGACAAACTGGCGCGCGACGTACAGGCGGCGATCAACGCATCGGCGCCGGATCTGCCCCCGAGCCTCACCGTGCCACCGCAGTACTACAAGTTCAGTACGGCGCAGATGCCGGTGCTGCTGCTGTCGATCACCTCGCAAACCCAGCCGCCGGACAAACTGTTCGATCTCGCCGACACGCTGATCAAGCCGACTTTGTCGCAGATTCCCGGCGTAGCCAGGGTGCGCGTCATGGGTGGCCGGCCCAAGGCGGTGCGAGTGGAGTTGAACAACGCCGCGCTGGCGGCGATGGGGCTGACCGCCAATGACGTGCGCAATGCCTTGCGCGCGGCCAACGTCACCTCACCGCAAGGCACGTTGACCGATGGCGTGACGCAGATGACGGTGACCGCCAACGATGCGCTGCACGAACCGGAGGAGTTCGCCTCACTGCTGATCGCGATGCACAACGGCACACCGGTGCGACTCTCCGACGTAGCGCACGTGGTCAGCGGCCAGCAGGATGAGTATCAGGCTGCCTGGTTCAACAGCACCCGCTCGGTCACCGTGCGCATCAGCAAGCGCCCCGAGGCCAACGCCGTGGCGACCGCCGACGCGATCCGCGCCAAGTTGCCGGAGATGCAGTCATGGCTGCCGGCCGACATACAAATCACTCCGATCTTCGACCTCACCCTGACTACCAAGTCGGCGCTGCATGAGGTGGAGATCGCCCTGCTGCTTAGCATTCTGATGGTGGCGGTGGTGATGCTGGTGTTCCTGCGCCGGCTGCGACCGACCCTGATCGCCATGCTCAGCGTGCCGCTGTCGCTCGCCGGCGCTTTCATCGTGATGTGGTCGCTGGGATACACACTCAACACGCTGTCGCTGGTGGCGCTGGTGCTGTGCATCGGCTTCGTCGTCGACGATGCCATCGTGGTGATCGAGAACATCGTGCGCCATATGGAGCACGGCGAGCAGGCGCTGCCGGCCTCGCTGGTGGGCGTGCGCGAGATCGGCTTCACCGTGGTGTCGATCACCTTGTCGCTGGTGGCGGTGTTTGTGCCGCTGCTGTTTGGCAACAGCCAGTTCACCCTGATCATGCGCGAGTTTTCGGTGACGCTGACCGCCGCAGTGGTGATCTCGGCCATCATCTCGTTGACCCTGACGCCCGCCTTGTGTGGCCGCCTGCTTACGCAGGAGGCCGCCGGCGCACGCGAACCCGGGCGCATCGAACGCGCGGTCGAACGTTTCGATCAGCGTTTGCATAGTACCTATGAGCGTGGCCTGGACTGGGCCTTGCATCATCGCCGGCTGATGCGCTGGCAGCCGCTGATCCTATTGCTGCTTACCATCGGACTTGCCATGGCGGTGGTGAAAACTGCCGGCTTCAACTTCATGCCGAAGGAAGACATCGGCCTGATCCGCGGCAGCATCCGCGCCGATGCCAACATCTCGCCCACGTTGATGGCCGAACGCGCGCAGCGCGCTGCGGCGATCGTGCAGGCCGACCCGGCCATTCGCGACGTCACCACTTATCTCGGCAGCGACAATGCCGGCGGTGCGGTGGGCAGCCAGGCCACCATGTATATCGACGTGAAGTCGCGCGGCAACGGACCGGACGAGCGCAAGGAACACATTGACGAAGTCATCGCCCGCCTGCGCAAACAGTTTGAAGTGCTACCCGAAATCCAGGTGTCGCTGAATTCGCTCAGCTTCTTCAATGGCGGCGGCGGTGGTGGCGGTACCGGCAGCGAGAGTTTCCAGCTGATCAGCAGCAATAGCAGCGTCGAACTGCAGCCGTGGGTGTTCAAGATCACCAAGATGATGCGGGCGATAAATACGTTCCGCGACGTCACCAGTGATTACGACGCCACCGACAAGCAGCAGATGCTGCGAGTCGACCGCTACGCCGCCAGCCGGCTGCAGATCAACATGGGCATGGTCGATACCGCGCTGTACAACGCTTTCGGTCAGAACCAGGTGTCGATCATCTATTCCGACATCAACCAGTACTGGGTGGTGCTCACTTCATCGGCCGAGCATTCGCTCAGTCCGGAGACCTTGCTCAACACCTACGTGCGCAACATGAAGGGCGGCATGGTGCCGCTGTCGGCGGTGGCGCATATCGAGCCCAATGTCTCGCCGTCGATCGTCAATCACTACAACCAGCTCGAGTCGGCCAACATTTATTACAACCTGCCGCCGGATTTTCCGCGCGACAAGGGCATGAAGCTGATCGAGGACGTGCTCGACCACGCGCAGCTCCCGGCCGGCGTGAAGCTGGCCTACACCGGCGAGAACCAGCAACTGGAAGAAAGCCAGAACAACACCTGGCTGCTGCTGACCGGCTCGATCCTGGCGATGTACATCGTGCTGGGCATGCTCTACGAGAGCCTCGGTCAGCCGCTGACGATTCTCTCCACGCTGCCGGCGGCCGGCATGGGCGCATTCCTGGCCATGCTGGTCACGCAGACGCCGATGTCGCTGATCGGCGTGATCGCGATCCTGATGCTGATCGGCATCGTGAAAAAGAACGCGATCCTGATGGTGGACTTCGCCCTGGTCGCCCAGCGCGAGCGCGGGCTGTCGCCGCCCGAGGCGATCCGCGAGGCTGCGCTGGTGCGCTTCCGCCCGATCACCATGACCACGCTGGTGGCAATCGGCGCCGCACTGCCGCTGGCGATCGGTTTCGGCATCGGCTCGGAAACGCGTCAGCCGCTGGGCGTGGCCATCGTTGGTGGCCTGCTGGTGTCGCAGCTGCTGACGCTGCTCAGCACGCCGGCGATCTATCTGTGGAATCACGACCACCAGCTGCGCAAGGCGGCGCGCAAAGCCCGGCGCGCGGAAAAGCGCGCACTGAAGGCGGCAGGACAGGCCGCCTGATCTCAGCCCTGACTCCTCCCCTTCTTGCTACGCGAAGCTAGTCCCGTGGGACAAGGGGAGGTTGGGAGGGGGTGAAAGGCCCCCGCCTTTTGGCAGGGTGCGGACTTGCGGCACATACGCGCGCCATGCCGGCACAGGCATATAGTCGATATGATTGCCCACGCCTCCGGTGCCGCGCGCGCTGACGCGCTTTTCCCCCTGTTGCCTTGCCGCGCTGGCTTGGCGCGGCCCGCACAAAGAAAGCCCGGTACGGAAACCTCGTGAATATCTTTGCGCCACTGATCCGCCGCCCTGTCGGCACCTCGCTGTTGGCCCTCGGCCTGCTGCTGGCCGGCCTGTTCGCCTATCGGCTGCTCGGCGTGGCGGCGTTGCCGTCGCTGGAATTTCCGGGCGTGTTCGTGGTGTCCTCGATGCCGGGCGCCAGTGCGCAGACCATGGCCACCACGGTGCTTGCTCCGCTGGAACGCCATCTCGGCCGCATTCCCGGCGTGGAAGAGATGTACGGCAATGCCACCGAGGGCTCGGCCACGGTGCAGGTACGTTTCACCTTCGGGCGCAGCGCCGACAAGGCGGCGCGCGATGTGCAGGCTGCGATCAATGCCGCCGCGGTGGACCTGCCCACGGGCATGCCCTCGCTGCCGCAATACTTCAAGTTCGACACCTCGCAGATTCCCATCCTGCTGGTCTCGCTGACCTCCACCAGCCTGCCGCCGGACAAGCTGTACGACCTTGCCGACACTTTGCTCAAGCCTGCCGTGGCGCAGGTGCCGGGCGTGGCGCAGGTGCAGGTGTTCGGCGGCACACCACACGCGGTGCGCATCGAGCTGGACACCAATGCGCTGGCCGCCAAAAAGTTGAGCGCGGACGACGTGAGCAATGCCTTGCGCGCGGCCAACGTCACTTCGCCGCAGGGCATTCTCAGCGACGGTCACACGCAGACCACCGTCACCGCGAACGACTCGCTGCATACGCCCGAGGAATTCGGCAAGCTGCTTATCTCGGTGAAGAACGGCACCCCAGTGCGGCTCTCCGACGTGGCCCGGGTCACCAGTGGCCAGCAGGATATCTACCAAGGCGCCTGGTTCAACGGCAAGACGACGGTGGGGATGCAGATCAGCAAGCGCGCCGAGGCCAACGCCGTGGCCACCGTGGACGAGATCCGCAAGCGCCTGCCGGAGTTCGGCCAGTGGATGCCGGCGGACGTGGTGATCACGCCGATCTTCGACCTTACCCAGACCACCAAGTCGGCACTGCATGAAGTACAGGTGGCGCTGCTGATCAGTATCGTGATGGTGGTGCTGGTGATGCTGGTGTTCCTGCGCCGGCTGCGCCCGACCTTGATCGCGACGCTCAGCGTGCCGCTGTCGCTGGCCGGCGCCTTCGTGGTGATGTACTTCCTCGGCTACACCCTCAACACCTTGTCGCTGGTGGCGCTGGTGCTGTGCATCGGCTTCGTGGTGGACGACGCCATCGTGGTGATCGAAAACATCGTGCGCCATATGGAGCATGGCGAGCCGCCGCTGCAGGCAGCGCTGATCGGTGTACGCGAGATCGGCTTCACGGTGATATCGATCACTTTGTCGCTGGTGGCGGTGTTCGCGCCGCTGCTGTTCGGCAACAACATGCTGATCATGCTGCTGCGCGAGTTCTCGGTGACCCTGACGGTGGCGGTGGTGATTTCAGCGCTGGTGTCGCTAACACTGACGCCGGCACTGTGCGCTTACTTTCTCACCCACGACGAACCGGGCACCCGCACGCCGGGCCGGATGGAACGGGCGCTGGAGCGTTTCGACCGCGGCCTGCACCGCGTCTACGAGCGATCGCTGGACTGGGCCATGCACCATCGCCGGATCATGCGCTGGCAGCCGCTGATCTTGCTGATCCTCACCGTCGTGCTGGCCATGGCCGTGGTGAAAACGGCTGGCGGCAATTTCATGCCGGAGGAAGATATCGGCATGATCCAGGGTGATATCCGCGCGGACGCCAACATTTCGCCCAATCTGATGGCCACGCGTGCCAAGCGCGCTGCCGAGATCATGGAAGCCGATCCAGCTG
Source organism: Dyella sp. OK004 (assembly GCF_900114495.1). Classification (GTDB taxonomy): domain Bacteria; phylum Pseudomonadota; class Gammaproteobacteria; order Xanthomonadales; family Rhodanobacteraceae; genus Dyella_D. Next base: position 1,340,986 of record NZ_FOZI01000001.1, read on the forward strand.
TGCTCGATGTGCTGACCACGCTAGGCTCGAATGACGGCAATGGCGCGGTAGGCAATGCGGGAAGCATGTTTGTCGACCTCAAGCCGCTCGGCAACGGTCCCAACGATCGCCGCGACAGCGCTAAGAAGGTGATGGAACGGCTGAGCAAGCAGTACGACCTGCTGCCGGACATCAAAGTGTCTTTGAGCCTGGTGCAGTTCCTTGGCGGTGGCGGCAGCGGTGACGGCGGCGGCAAGTACGAGTTCCAGCTGATCGGCACCAGCGGTGATGACTTGCAGCCGTGGACGCTGAAGATGGTGCGCTATATGCGCACGCTGAAGGATCTGCGCGACGTCACCAGCAATTTCGATCTCACTGGCAAGCAGCAGTTGCTGAAAGTGGATCGCGAAGCCGCCAGCCGCCTGCAGGTGGGCATGGGCATGATCGATACCGCGCTGTTCAACTCCTTCGGCCAGCGCCAGGTGTCGGTGATCTATTCCGACATCAATCAATACTGGGTGGTGCTGACTTCCGCGGCGGCGCAGTCGCTGAGTCCGGAGTCACTGCTCAACATCCGCGTGCGCAACAACCAGGGCCTGATGATTCCGCTGTCCGCGGTGGCAAGCATCAAGCCCAACATCAGCCCCACGCGCATCCGTCATCACAATCAGCTGGAAGCCTCCACCATCCGCTACAACCTGGCGGAGAACGTGCAGCAGGATCGCGGCGTGGCCCTGGTCCAGCAGGCGGCCATCGCGGTGAACTTGCCGGCGGGTGTGAAGGTGGAGTTCACCGGCGACAACCAGCGCCTGCAACAGGCCAAATCGAACGGCATGGTGTTGCTGCTGGCATCGATCCTGGCGATGTACATCGTTCTGGGCATTCTTTACGAAAGCCTGGGCCATCCGCTCACCATTCTTTCCACCTTGCCGGCTGCAGGCATGGGTGCGTTCCTGGCGATGCTGGTGACGCAGACTCAGCTCACGCTGATGGCGATCATCGCGATCCTGATGCTGATCGGCATCGTGAAAAAGAACGCCATCCTGATGGTGGACTTCGCCCTGGTGGCTCAGCGCGAACGCGGTCTGTCGCCGCCGGATGCGATTCGCGAAGCCGCGCTGGTGCGCTTCCGTCCGATCACCATGACCACGCTGGTGGCGATGGGTGCGGCGCTGCCGCTGGCCATCGGCTTCGGTGTGGGTTCGGAGATGCGCCAGCCGCTGGGCGTCGCCATCGTCGGTGGCCTGCTGGTGTCGCAGCTGCTGACTTTGCTGAGCACGCCAGCGATCTACCTGTGGAATCACGACCGCAAGGAACGCAAGGCCGCGCGTAAGGCACGCAAGGCCGCGAAGCGCGCGTTGAAGGCCGCCAGCCAGACGGCCTGACGCTCAATCCTTGGGACTGGTGCAGGCCGCATAGCGGCGGCCTTCGACGCGCACCAGTTCAGCGCCGCTGTTGCTGGTGACGCTTCCGCTGTAGTGCTCTGCCGTATCGAAGTCGATCCTGCCGCGCGCTTTCGCCGATGCCGGTGCGGCACACCTCATGCTCCATACCAGCGACGTACGGCTGCGCTGTTCGTCGCCGCGCTCGCAATGGGCATCGCTGGATGGCGCGAGGCGAGCGAATTCCGCCCAGGGGTCCGCGTCTTCATCCACGCAGCGCCACTCCACGCCATCCGGACCCACGCGGCCATGCGTGACGGTGTGCGTGACGATCTTCCACAAGCCAGGCATGGCTTGGAAGTCACCGGAATCGGCGTGCGCCAACCAGGCAGCGCTGGCGAGTATTAAAGCGGCGATGCCATGCAGGCGGCTGGGTCGGAGCCGTCTTGATTCACGAATCGTCATACCTGAACTCCACACTTGGATAAGCCCTGCCGGCGCCATATCCCTTGGCGCCGGCACCGTGGCCTCGCATGCCCCTTGGCATGCGCGGGGACGCGTCATGCGTCAGTTCCGTGCATCGTTGTCGTCGTCATCCTCATGATCCGACGCGCGGGCATAGCCAAAGTCGAACATGCTCATCAGATTGCCGATGGCCGGGGCGTTCACCGGTACGTACGGGTTGCTGGCCAGCGCAATCGGGTTGGGCAAGTTGTCGCGACTGCGCGACGAGATCCGTTCGTGCAGGCGCCAGTTGGCCTCGACGAATTTGTCGAAGGACACATGGTCGTAGTACGTGTGCACCACGCGACCGCCGGTGGAGTAGCGCGAGATCACCAGCAGCGGAATGCGCGTACCGTCGCCGAAGAAATCGACCGGCTGGATGTAGCCCGAATCCCAATAGCCGCCGCCTTCGTCGAACGTCACCATGATCGCGGTGTCTTTCCACACGTCCGGATTAGCCTTGGCCATGTCGACGATCTTCTTCACGTAGCCTTCGAACACACCGAGCTTGGACGAGGCCGGATGGCCGTCCAGGATGCCGTCCGGCTTGGCGATGGATACCGCCGGCAAAGTGTTGTTCTGGATGTCCGTATAGAGATCGTTGAGATCCTGGTTGTTCTGGCGCAGCTTGGGATTGGTCATCACCTGCGTCGAATACAGGAACGGGTTGCAGATGTTGCAGTAGGTGCCGGCCTCGCCGTTTTCCTTGCCGTCGCCCCAGCCTTCGCCGTAGTACTTCCAGCTCACGTGATGGCGGCTCAGCAGCAGGGCGAGGTTTTCCTGCCGGGTCGGCGGGATGGTGAACTGATTGGCGCCCAGCGGTGCCGGCGTGCCATCGCCGAGATAGCCGGGGTTGTAGTTGTTCACCAGGTAGTACGCGCCGCGCTGGCAGTCGCCACCACGGAAGCTGCGATACGGCAGGCCGTGCAGATAGTCCTTGATCGAATCGACGCCGGGCTGGCTGTCATCGGCGCAGTTGACGTAGGAGCCGCCACCGTAGCCGTCCTGCACGTACCAGTTGTTGGTGCCCGGCTGGGCATCGGGATTCTCGATCTGGTTGGACGGCGGCACCGCGGGACGGCCGTTGGCGTCGGCGTAGTAAATCGGGCTGCCGAAGCCGAGCATGATGTGATTGGCGCCGGTACCGCCCATCACAGACTGGTGGAAGTTGTCGCTCAACGCGTAAGTGCGCGCCAGCTCTTCGAAGTAGGGCGCGTCGCCCTTGGCCATGTTGAGGAACTGCATGGCGGTGGAGCCTTCGCCGGTGGTCTGCTCATTGAAGCCGGCCGGCAGCGGCTTGCCGTTGGCGCCCGCGCCGACGCTGGTTTCCACCCAGGGGAACAAGTCATTGCGACAACCGCTGGGATTGGCCGGCGTGGCGGCCATGTGGGAACAATCGAGCTGCTGCCACATCTGGAAGAAGCGATGCACCGGGCTGTTGGCGTAGTCGTTGTAGCTGAGCGAGGCGCTCATATCGACCGGCGCGTTCGGTAGATGGCTGGGAAAGCGCGTGTCGAGCACGTGGTTAGGCAGGCCCGTGCCGCCGCTGGCGAGTTGCTCGTAGTCGCCGGTGGGCAGGCCCGGTTCGATCGCCTGCGCCTGCGCGGCGGAAGCGAAGTAGGGCTGGGTCGGTGCGCCACCGGTATTCATCGCCGGCAGTGCCGCGTACGGTGCAGTGCGTGTGGGCGCGAGCGAGTAGGCCCCGGTGTTGGTGGCTTGCCATTGCTGCGCGAGTGCCACGTTCGGGCCGGGTGTACCGTCAGCCTTGACGATGCCCTCCGACAGCAGGTTGTGCACGCTCTGTCCCTTCGGCGGCGTGTAAGTGGCGTACACATGGTCGAAGGTGCGGTTCTCGCCGATGATCAGGATCACATGCTTGATCGGCGTGCGCGTGCGGTTGCTGCGATCCTGCGCATCACCGGGCATATGCAGGGCCTGGATACCACCGGGCACGCCGCTGCGCGGTGTGACGCCGGCACGCGGCAGGTCGTGGCGGAACTGGGCGTCTTTTTCAGGTGGCGTGGTGTCCTGCGCGCTGACGACGCCGGCCAGGCCGGTGACGAGCGCGCCGAGAACGAGCGGAAGGAAACGCTTGCGGCCGAACGGAATGGGCATGACTTGTACTCCTGCAGGCCTGCGGAAAGGCTGCCGTCGAGTGATCCCCCTGGTTCGGCCGGCGCTAGTGGATAGCGAGCCGGCCACGCGAAAGTCTGGTCCGCGTGGATGACGTTCCGTTGGCGATCGCGCGACAACGAAGACGCCTTGCATGACAGTGCTGCGACAAAGCGCAAGCCTTTGCGTAAACGCAGAAAAAAGCGTTGTTTACGTGCGAGGCAGCAGCATGAAGGGGCGCATCATTTCGTTGTCTTCATGCTCGAGCAGATGGCAGTGCCAGACGTAGCGTCCGGGCTCGCCCTCGAAGCGCATGACGATGCGCGTGACCATGCCGGGATCGGCGCGCACGGTGTCTTTCCATCCTGCTTCGTGCGGCGGTGGCGGTACACCGGGCCCGGTGTATTTCAACGTGCGATGCGCATTCCATGCGAACAGATCGAACGGCCGCCGCTCGATCACCTGGAAGCGCACCAGATGCAGATGGATCGGATGCACGTCACCGGTGAGATTGACGAGGCTCCAGATTTCTACGCTGTCCTGGCGCGGCGTTTCGCTAATCGGCGCGGACCAATGCTGGCCGCCGAGCGTCATCATCATCGCGCCGCCGTTGGCGTCGTCCATCTCGCCGAGGGTCAGCACGCGATCGCGCACAGCGCTGGCTGGATCGATGCGCGGCACCGCGCGCAGAACGGTAGGCAATGCAGCGGCATCGCGACGGCCGCGATCGCGCACGCGGAATTGCAGGATCGCGTCCGACTGCTCGCGCAACTCGATGGTCTGGCCATCCATACCGGCGAAGTCCACCACCACCTCGGCGCGCTCGGCTGGATAGAGCTCGATGCGTTCGCGCTCGACCGGCGCAGGCAACAGTCCTTGATCGCTGGCGATCTGCGTGAATGAGCGGCGGTGGGTCAACGAGAGATTGAAGTGCCGCGCATTGGCGGCGTTGATCAGGCGCAGGCGGTAGCGACGCGGTTCGACCTCGGCGTAGGGGAACAACTTGCCATTGCACAGCACGGCGTTGCCGTAGCACTCCGACACCCATGGCGCGTCCGGATCGTCGGAGACGGGGTAGTAGAGCGCGCCGTCCTGTGCGATCAGGCGGTCGCACAGGATCAGCGGCAGATCGCAGTCGCCGGAAGGCAGACCCAGCACCTGCTCTTCCGGATCGCGCACGATGAACGCGCCCAGCAAACCCGCGTAGATGTTGAGCCGGGTGATGCCCATGGCGTGATCGTGATACCAGAGCGTGGCAGCGTCCTGCGCGTTCGGGTAGTGGTACAGCGCCGAACGTCCGGGCGCGAGCCAGTCTTCTGGCCAGCCGTCGCTATCCGCGGGTACGCGCGCGCCATGCACATGAGTCACCGCGCGTACCTCCGGCTTCGTACGTTCAGCGCCGTGAATGCGGTGGTCGACCGGCAGCAGATGCTGTTGCGGCAGCGCATTGACCCATTCCACCAACATGGGTTCGCCGCGCATCGCCTGCAGTGTCGGACCCGGCATGCTTCCCTGATAACCCCACTGGGTCGTGGGCGGCAGATCACGATGCAGGCGCGACTGGAACGCACGCATCTCCATCCGGTAGTAGGGCAACTTGCGCTGGGGGTACGCCGGATGCACGCGCTGTTCGTACGGCGCCTGTATTAGTGGGATCGGTAGCGGATCGACGAAGCGCGCCAGCGTCGCCGGATTGATCAGCGGCTTCTTGGGTTCGGCAAGCTGCGCGGCCAGCATGCGGCCTTCATGCGCCCATGCCGGGCGCCATGATCCGAGCGCGGGAAGGCCGAGCAAGCCGCCAGTCGCGAGCAGGAACTGGCGGCGCGACACACTCATGCGCGGAGCATGTCCTTGCCGAAGATGCAGGATGGCTTGCGGGGAGCACGTGCGCCGGTCATGCGACGCACGTTAGGAAACGCAAATGACAGTGGCGTGGCAGTGCCTATTCCGCCCCGACCGGCAAGGGCTTGTCCATGGTCGCCGGCTTGCCCACTGGCGCCGACAACATACGCGCCTTGCGCCACCCGCCCCGGCGGTAATACGCCATGGCCATCAACATCGAAGCCAGCGAGCCCAGAGGGAAGCTCCACCAGATCGCATCCGCGCCGATGCTGGGCATCAGCGCATAGGCGAATGGCGGACGGATCAGCCACATCGAGATGGTGAGGATAATCAGTGGCGGCCATACCGCGCCGGTGGAGCGCACCACGCCGAACAGCACGAAGGTGACGCCGAAGAACATGAAAGACCATACGGCGATCATGTTGAGGTGCTGCGCCAAGGTCAGCGCTTCACCATGGCCTGGCAGGAACAGGTTCAACGCAGCGCGATTGAACACGTAGATCACCGCAATCAGAGCGCCGCTGAGCAGGAAGTTGTAGGCCACGCCGACCTTGGCGATGCGGCTCACCCGATCCCACAGCTGTGCGCCCACGTTCTGCGCGGCCATCGATGACACTGCCGCGCCGATCGCCATGGCCGGCATCTGTACGTAGTTCCACAACTGGGAGGCCGCACCGTACGCCGCGGTGGTATGCGAACCGAAACCGTTGACCAGGCGCATCATGAGCATGGCCGAAGAGGAGATCACGATCATCTGCAGGCCCATGGGCAGGCCTTTGAAGATCAGCGAGCGCAGGATGGTCGCATCCGGCCGCAGGTAAGCCAGCTCGGCACGTGTGAGGCGCAGGAAATGTTTGCGCGCGTAGAGCGTAGTGATCAGCGCGATCAACGCGATGCTCTGCGAAATCAGCGTGGCGGTGGATGAACCGACGATGCCCATGGCCGGTATGGGACCCCAGCCGAACATCAGCAGCGGGTTGAGTGCGATGTCCAGCAACACCGACATAGCCATGAACGCGAGTGGCGTGCGTGCGTCACCCGCGCCGCGCAGGGTCATCATCAGGAAGTTGTAGAAATACATCGACGGCATGGCCACGAAGATCATGCGCAGGTACGGCGCCGCGTAGGAAAGCGCATCAGGCGGCGTGCCCAGCTGGCGAAGCATCCATTCGGTATTGAAGTAACCGAACACGGATACGGCCACCGACAGCGCGACGAAGAAGCTTACGCCGGTGCCCACCACGCGCTTGGCTTCGACCATATTGCGCGCGCCCAGACTCTGGCCGACCAGGATGGTGCTGGCCATGCTTACGCCGAACACCGCAGTGAGCAACAGAAACACAATCAGACTGGCGTTGCTCACACCACCCAGCGCGGATTCGCCCATGAAGTGACCGATCCACATGGCGTTGACGGATGCGTTGAGCGACTGCAGCACCGTGCTGCCAAGGATCGGCAAGGCGAACATCAGCAGGGTGCGTGCAATCGGTCCTTCGGTAAGCAGCGGCTGACGCGCGGCAAGTGCAGACATGCGGAGAATTCCAGGGAAGGGGTGCGTGGTTGGACTGGATCAGGTCGTGGCGACGGCGTCATCCCATGACGCCGCGGCGAGACGACGCGCATGGTCGCGCACATCCGCCGGCCAGTCGCGCAGGAGTTCGTCGAAACGTTCGCGCTCGCCGCGCCAGTAGGCGCGGGAAGCTTCTTCGTAATGCGGCAGGTTGCCGCCCATGGCTTGCATGAAACGGTCGAGCGCTTCGCTAGAGCGACGTGCGCGTTCATGGCCGTGGTGTCCGCGCCGCGCATCTTCTACCAGACGACGCAGCGTGGCGGAGGCACCGCCCGGCTGACTGGCGAGCCAGTCCCAATGCCGCGGCAGCAAGGTGATTTCGCGCGCGACCACGCCCAACTTGGGACGGCCCGGGCCGCGAGCGGTGGTGGGCTTGTCGGCTTCCGGCGCTGTGAGTGCCAGCCGCGACAACACCTCGTCGGGCGTGCCGCGGAAATCGATTTCCACCGGCAGGCTGCTCTGGTCGTCGAAGACCAGTACCGGACCGGCTGCACCGGCGTCGATCGCACGCTTGGTGGCGAGCGCTACGTCGGTCAGCGGGCCGGAGGCGATCAGGCGGTGGCCATCGAAAGCAGTGCAGGTTTGGCTGTCATGGGGGCGCATGGTTTAGTCCGGGCAAAATGATGCGACGCGGATTTTGCCCGGATCAAAGCGGGCCGTCAATAAAATCCGGGTAAATAATGGCAAACGGGCTTCCCGCCTTTGTTCTCCCTGGAAGAACACTGTGTCTGAGCTGCAGGGATTTACGGTTTCACCCGTCTTCGACGACACTTATTGAACCATATAGTTCACAAAAAGAACCAGGTTCTTAAAGGCAATCCCCATGCTTTCTCGCAACCTCATCCGCAGCACCCTCGCCCTCGCGCTTATCGGCTTTGCCACCGCCGCCTCCGCTACCCATATCGAAGTGCAGGGCGGCCGCAGCTACATGGATACGTTTGGCACTAATACCGCGTTTGTCGAAGCCGTTTTCGCACCCCATACCATTGGCAATACCCGTTTCACCTGGTCGCCTGATGTTTCAGTCGGCTGGATCGGCGGTCGCGATCGCCGCCGCTATGAACACGCCCGCTACACCATGAAGGACGACGTCTGGCTGGTCGCCGGCGGCGCGCGCCTTCATTACGGCAGCGACAGCGACTGGTACCACGGCTTCTTCTACAGCCTGCAAGGCGCGGTGCAGACCGGCCGCACCCAGGCACTGAGCAGCGTGGGCGAATTCGTCAACACGGTCGGCTGGCAGGGCAAGTACGTCAGCTTCCAGATCCGTCACATCTCCAACGGCGGTACGCACGGCACCAACCGTGGCGAGACCATGGCGTTGGTAGGCGTGGGTCTGGATATCTAAAGCCATCACCAGTACTGGAAATGACAACGGCCCCGAGCGGGGCCGTTGTCATTTGAGCGAGCGTTATCAGTGCCCGCCACCCGCCGACGGTCCAGCCTTCGCGGTAAATGGTGGCTTGGTCATCCATACCACCAGGACCAGGCTCACGAAGATCCAGCCGAGTACGTGGAACACTTCGTTGAAGGAGATCTGGTAACCCTGCTGCGTAATCATCTGGTTGATCATCGCACCTGCCGTTTGCTGATCGCCGCCGCCCAGCGTGCTCATCGCCTGCTGCGCAGTGGTGTCATAAGGCGTGATGTGCTCGGTCAATTGCGCGTGGTGCACGATCGCACGGTGATCCCACATGAAAGTGGTAAGCGACGCCGAGAAGCTCGCACCCAGCGTACGCAGGAAGGTGGCCAGGCCGCCGCCCGCGGCGATCTCGTGCGGTTGCAGATCGGATAGCAGGATCGTGGTCACCGGCATGAAGAACAGCGCCACGCCGAGACCCTGCAACAACTGCACACCGGCGATGTGCATGAAGTCGATGTCCAGGAAGAACTCTGAGCGCAGGAAACTCGTGGCGCCCATCACCAGGAACGAGACCGACGCGATCAGGCGCAGATCAAAACGCGTGGAGTACTTGCCCACGATAAAGGTGAGCAGCACCGGCAGGATGCCCAGCGGCGCACTGGCGAAGCCGGCCCAGGTCGAGGTGTAGCCGAGATTGCGCTGCATCCATTGCGGCACCAGCAGACCGATGGCGAAGAACGCGGCGTAGGCCAGCACCAGCGACAGCGTGCCCCAGCGGAAATTGCGATGCCGGAACAGGCGCAGGTCGACGATAGGCTCCTTGTCGGTGAGTTCCCAGATCAGGAATACGGCGATGCCGATCACCGCGACGATGGCGGTGACCACGATGAAGGTGGAGTTGAACCAGTCCTCGTCGTTGCCCTTGTCCAGCACGATCTGCAGCGCACCGACGCCGATGATCAGGGTGATCAGGCCGACATAGTCGATCTTCGGCCGTTGGGTGACGTCGTTGCGTCCCTTCATCTGGTTGGCGATGACCATGCTGGCGAAGATGCCGATGGGCACGTTGATGAAGAAGATCCACGGCCAGGAATAGTTGTCGGTGATCCAGCCACCGAGGATCGGGCCTGCGATCGGCGCCACCACCGTCACCATTGCCAGCAGCGCAAGCGCCATGCCGCGTTTGGCAGGTGGATAGATCGAGATCAGCAGCGCCTGCGTTACCGGGTACATCGGACCGGCCACCGCACCCTGGATCGCGCGGAACAGGATCAGCATCGGCATGCTCTGCGCGATACCGCACAAGAACGAGGCCAGCGAGAACAGCAGGGTCGACCACATGAACATCTTCACCTCGCCGAAGCGGCGGGTGAGGAAGCCGGTGAGTGGCAGCGAAATCGCCATGCTCACCGCGAACGAGGTGATCACCCAGGTGCTCTGGTTCACGCTCACGCCGAGGTTGCCGGCGATGGTCGGCAGCGACACGTTGGCGATGGTGGTGTCCAGCACCTGCATGAAGGTCGCCAGCGACAGACCGATGGTGGCCAGCACCATGTTGGGCGGACGGAATTGGGTGTTCATGGACTTAGAGACACTCCGGGAAAGTTGCCCCTCCCCCTGCAAGCAGAGGGAGGCTGGGAGGGGGTGAGCTCTTGTGACAACGCCACAAGGCGCGCGGGCTTCACCCCTCCCCAGCCCTCCCCTGCTTCACACAGGGGAGGGAGTCAGTCGAATTACTTCGTCGCATCACTGCCGGCCATGTTGGCGTGGATGATCTGTTCGATCACGCCGTCGGCCTTGGCCAGCTGCTTCTGATAGACGTCGGTGCTGAAGGCTGGCCGGGTCGGCGGCTGCGTCGCCAGCATCGGGCCGTTCTGGTCGTGCAGGCTCACTTCCACGTCGGTCGACAGACCGATGCGCAGCGGATGCTCATCGAGCTGCTTGGCATCGCTGAAGAACACACGCACCGGGACACGCTGCACGATCTTGATCCAGTTGCCGGTGGCGTTCTGCGCCGGCAGCAGGGAGAACGCGCTGCCGGTGCCGACGCCCAGGCTCTGCACCGTGCCCTTGTACTTCACCGAACTGCCGTACACGTCAGTGGTGATCTCCACCGGCTGGCCGATACGCATATGGGTCAGCTGGGTTTCCTTGAAGTTGGCGTCGATCCACACCTGATGCAGCGGCACTACGGCCATCAGCGGCGCACCGGGAGCGATGCGCTGGCCGAGCTGCACTGAGCGCTTGGCGACGTAACCGTCGACCGGCGCCACGATGGTGGTGCGCTCGTTGTCCAGGTAAGCCTGACGCAGCTTGGCGGCCGCGGTTTGCACGTCCGGATGGGAGGCGACCACGGTGTCGTCCACCAGCACCTTGCTGGTCTGGTACTGCTGCTGCGCGGCGGTGAGCGCGCTTTCGGCTGTGGTCAGCGTGTCCTGCGCATGTGACAGCTCTTCGGCGGAGATCGCACCGGACTTGGCGAGATCGCGGCGGCGATTGAAGTCCTGGCGGGCCTTGTCGACGGCGATCTTGCGCGCGGCCACATCGGCCTGCGCACCGGACACATTGCTGTACAGGCCGCGCACCTTGCGCACGGTGCTGGCGAGACTGGCCCTGGCTTCCGCCAGCGCTACTTCGGTATTGCTGCCGTCGAGCTTCACCAGCACGTCGCCGGCATGGACGCGGTCGCCGTCATCGGCGCCGATGGTGACCACGGTGCCGGGCACCTGCGGGGTGATTTGCACCACGTTGCCATTGACGTAGGCGTCGTCGGTGCTCTCGTACCAGCGGCCGTCGAGGAAGTACCACGCGGTCCAACCGATGATGGCGAGCACCACCACGACGCCGAGCAGGCGCAGCAGGAAGCCGCGACGATTCTTCGGCGGCTGTTGGGTGGCGGCTGTGTTGTCGGCCGCGAGCGGAGTTTGGCTAGACATGGGGATAGCCTTCAGAGAGAACGTTCGGAAACGGGGGAAGTAGAAACGGCGGCGACTTCATGCGCTTCGGCTTGCGGGCGATAACCGCCGCCGAGCGCCTGGATCAGCTGCACCGAAAGATCGACCTGCTGCGATTGCAGCGCGGCCATGCGCTGCTGGGCCTGCAGCAACTGCTGGCGCACGATCAGCGCTTCCAGGTAGTTGCCGATGCCGGCCTTGTAACGCTGCTCGGACAACTGCCACGCCTCGGTGGCGGCATCCAGCGCGCGCTGCTGCGCCTCGATCTGCTGCTGCACGGATTGCAGTGCGTTGTAGTCATCGGCCACCTGGTTGGTAGCGCCAACCAGGGTCTGGTTGTACTGCGCTACCGCCAGGTCGTACTGCGCATCCTTGCCGGCGAGGTTGGCGCGCAGGCGGCCGCTATCGAAGATCGGCAGGCTCAGCGACGGGCCAAGTTCATAGAAACGGTTCTTCAGGGTGAACAGGTTGCCGCCACCCAAGTTCAACAGACCGGCCATGGCGCCGATGCTGACGTTGGGCATGAACTCGGTCTTGGCGACCTTGATGTCCTTGCTCGCTGCTTCGACGCGCCAGCGCGCGGCGACCAGATCGGCGCGATGGCCGATCAAATCCATCGACAAATTGCCCGGCACGGCCAGCGCGGCCGGCTTGAGTACCTGCGGGCGGGCGATGTCGAGGCCGCGATCCGGACCCTTGCCGAGCAACACCGAGAGTGACGAACGCGCGGCGTCGATGGCGCGGGTGGCCACCACGTGTTCCTGTTCGGCCGTCGCCACTTCGCTGTCACTCTGCTTGAGCTGCAACTGGCTGTCGATGCCGGCGCTTACGCGCTGGCGGGTCAGGTCGCGCGCACGGTTGGCGCGCTCCAGTTCCGCCTTCGCCACATCCTGCTGCGCATAGGCGTAACCGAGCTGGGTGTAGGCGCGGGCGACGTTGGTGGACAGCTCGATGCGTGCGGCCTGGCGATCGATCTCCGCCGCACGGGCCTGGCCAAGTGCGGCCTCCCACGCGGCACGCTTGCCGCCCCACAGATCAAGGCCCCAGTTGAAGCTGGCGTAGCCGTACTTGGCCAGGGAGAAATGGCTATTACCGCCGGGAGACAGCGCGGGCGGCAGACGGGCGCCCGCCACGCTGGCGCCGCCGTTCACGGTCGGGCCGCGCTGCGCATCCGCTACGCCGGCCGCAGCCTGCGCCTGCTGCGCGCGCGCATCGGCGGCGGCGAGGCCGGGGTTATCGTGCAGCACTTCAGTGATCAGGCCGTCGAGCTGGGAGTCGCCCAGCGCCGTCCACCAATCCTGCTGTGGCCACGCCGCGGGGGACACGGTGATGCCGTCGAGGCTGCGCTCGCTCTTGAGAGAGGATGCTTCCATCAGCGAACCGGACGGATGAATGCCGCCACTGCTGACGCAGCCGGCCAAGGCCAGGGTCAGTCCGATCGCCGCCGCCATAGTGTGCAGACGCATGGTCGTATTCCGAGAAGAAAGTTTTGGACATCTCGAAGAGCCGCCATCCAGGCCGTTTTCGAGTTGGCGGATCCGGCACTTGTCCGGGTTCGCCGCTGTCGCCTAAACATTTGCGTGCCTAAGCGCGAGCGACACTTCCTGCGTCGCTTGGGAATATCAGGTCTTGTCGCGGAGCATCTTCAGCACGCGTGACAGGTAGTCGTGCAGCTGTTCCCGTTCGGTCTCGCTCAGTGTGCGTTGCGCGGCCTCGAGCACCCGCTCATTGCAACTGGCCATGTCCTGTAGCAACGCCGAGCCTTCCGTCGTGAGTTCGATGCGCAGCGCGCGTCGATCCTGTTCGTGCGGGCGGCGGCGCAGATAGCCTTTGCGCTCCAGCTGGTCGAGCTGGCGGGTCATCGCACCACCATCCAGTTCCACCGCGCGAGCCAGCTCGGTGGCCGACATCGGCCCCATCAGGCCCAGGCGCTTCAATATCAGGTACTGGGTGAAACGCAGGTCCAGCCCCTTGGCAGCCAGCTCGGCCTCCATCGCGCGCACCACTTCGGTACGAACCAGCCACAGCAGCATGCCGAGGCTTTCCTGGGGGACGGACGGGGCGGAGTTCGTGTTCATGGCCGCGCATTCTATTGCCGCGAGAATATTTGTCAAGGCAAATATATTACAGACAGCCTCTGTTTTAGCAAATGTTCAGGCGGCAACCTCCTGCAGCAACAGTTGCCTGCGCGTCGACAACTCGTCTTGCACCAGCGCCTGCAAGGCCGGGTGGCGGATGGCGAGCAGCTCGAACACACCAAGCGCCTGCAAGGTGGGCAAGGTTTCCAGCAACCGCGGCTCTACCTGGAGGCGCATAGCCTCTGGGGTCAGCGGGTCGAGCATCAATTGAGCACTGACGACGAAGCGGATAAGCGCCTCGGCGGCGTCCATCGGAATGGACGGCGAGTCTGGGAGTGACATGCCGATCTCCTGCCTGTTGAGGGAAGGACGTCCGCAGTGGCTTCGGCGTGACTGCGCGCGGCTGGCGGACAGGGGGCGCCATGGGGATGGCGCAGGTTTACAAGATTAGGCGGCGCCTGCTTTGGCCTGATATCGTTAGTAAGACAATTTCTATCTAGAACACGCCATGAAACGTCGCGAAATCTTCCAGCGCATCGAAAGCGCCGCTGGCCCGGCTCTGATCGCCTTCGTGTTCGACGAGGCGAGTGCCGAGGAGCCGATGCCTGCGGCCGAGTCGGACTGGCACCGCCATCTGCGCGGCCAGTTCTTCTACGTAGAGAAGGGCCTGCTCACCCTGCGCACCAGCGAAGGCGCCATGATGCTGCCGCCTCATCGCGTGGGCTGGCTGCCGCCCGGCGTGCTGCATACCGTGCGCAAAATCGAGGCTACCAATGGCTGGGGCGTGTTCGTGGCGCCAGAAGCGGCATGCGGCCTGCCGAGTCATACCTGCGTGCTGGGCGCCAACGACCTGATGCGTGCCCTGGTGCATCGCGCCAGTACCTGGGTGATGCAGGACGATCTGGACGAAGAACAGGAACGCGTGCTCAGTGTGCTGATGGACGAAATGCGCCGCGCGCCGCAGGAACCGCTGCATCTCAACATGCCCACTGATCGCCGACTGCAACGCATCGCCTTGGCGGTGCTGGAACACCCTGACGACGTGCGCACGCTGGAAGATTGGGCCGATTGGGCCGGCCTGTCGCCGCGCACCGTCACGCGGCTGTTCCGCAGCGAAACCGGCAACAGTTTTGCGCAATGGCGCCAGCAGGCACGGCTGACCCGTGCGCTGGAGCGCCTGGCCGGCGGCGAAGCGGTAGCCAGTGTGGCGGATGCGTTGGGCTATGCCAGCGTGAGCGCGTTTGTGGCGATGTTCCGACGCAGCTTCGGACAGTCGCCGGGACGGTATTTCGCGAGACAGACGGTGGCTGTGTAGCTAAACCTTAGCGAGGCTCAGGGTGCCTTGGGCTTCCTGCCGCGCTTGGGCTTGGTTTCATTGGCAACGATGAGCTGCTGCAGGTAGGCGATGCCTTCCTCTTCCGGGAAGAACGCCACGACATCGGCCACGCTCAGGCCATAACGCCTCTTCAGCGCCATGAAATCCTCTTTCGCGCGCTCCAGACGGGCGCTGCCGGTGAGTTTTTCGGGCGGCAGTTCCTTGCGGTCCAGGGCGGCAAGCTCTTCCTGAAAGCGCCGGAATGCGTCTTTGGGCATATTCATGGATGTAGAGCATATCGTTGGAAGCCTACGTTTCGCACGACTTGGTTTGATGGCGACAACGCCCCATGGAATGTTTGCTTTCGCGCCGAGGGTCGGCTAAGTAAAGCCGGATTACGCCCCCCCGATCCGCGCCGAACGGTTCCACAGGGATGGGAGCGCGTTCCACTGGATTCGGGAGTGTTCCATGCAACGACGCGACTTTCTGCGCCAAGCCGGCGCAACGCTGGCCGTAGCCTCTACCGCGGGTCTGGCCGCCTGTGCGACGCAGCCGACGACCGCAACCAGGACCGCTTCTACGCCGCCGCCGATCCGCATGCTCCCGGACGGCGTCGAGCTCGCGCCGGTCAAGGCGAGCGTGGACCGGATCACCGGCGTATATGTCTGCACTCGCCCATTCCGCGCGGCCGGGCCGCGCATCGAGATGGAGCGCCTTGGCAACAAGGCCGTCGTGCACAACTACGGGCATGGTGGCAGCGGTTGGTCGCTGTCGTGGGGTTCGAGCACGCTCGCGTTGCGTCTCGCGCAGAGCACCGGCGTGCGCGAGCTAGGCGTGATCGGCTGCGGGGCGCTGGGACTCACCTCGGCCTTGCTGGCGCAGCGCGCGGGATTGTCGGTGCGCATTTATGCGAAGGAACTGCCGCCGGATGTGTACTCCATGCGCGCGTCCGGACTGTGGACGCCCGACTCGCGCATCTGCGACGCCGCGCATGCCGACGCGCTCGGCGCGCGCTGGGAAGAAATGACGCGCATCTCCTTTGCGAAATACCAGAGCCTACTGGGACTGCCGGGCAAGCCGATCGAATGGATAGAAGGCTATTACCTGTCCGACACGCCGCCCGGCCAATCGAGCAGCGAACCAGCCGACGAACCGGAATACGGTGAGCTCTACGACCGCGTGCGTGACCTGACCCCGCGCTCGGTCACCTTGCCGGCCGGCAGTCATCCTTTCCCACAGGCCTATACGCGCCGCTACACCACATTGATGTTCAACATCAGCAGCTACGCACGCATGCTGATGAGCGACTTCCTCGCAGCCGGCGGCAAGATCGAAGTGCGCGAGTTCGAGCATCCGCGCGAACTGCAGAAATTACCCGAACACACACTGATCAACGCTACCGGTTATGGCGCCAGGGCCTTGTTCAATGACGACTCGATCATCCCGGTGCGCGGTCAGACCGCACGACTGATCCCGCAGCCGGAAGTGACCTACGGCCTGAGCATGCACGGCCTCAGCATGGTGCCGCGCAGCGACGGCCTGCTGGTGCAAGTTATCGGCGATACCGGCAATTTCAACAATAGCGACGTCACGCCCAACCGCACAGCATCGGAAGCGGCGGTAAAGCAGCTGGCCGACCTGGTGGCGCACATGCGGCGCGGGTGAACTACCGTATCAAGCCGACGCGTACTCGCGCAGGAACACCGGAAGATCCGTGGTCGGCGGCATCACCGGAATCTGATACATAAGCCCCGCCGTGTGGCCGCGGTGATAAGTGGTGTGATTGACCACATGCAGCAGGATGTCCTCGCGCGACATCGCGCCTTCGCCACCACCGATGAAGGTGAAGTCGACGATCTTGGCCAGCTCGGCATCATCGAGGCCATCCGCATACGCGATATACCAGGCATCCAGCGCGGCCTGCGCTTCACGCAACTCGCCGAACGACGGTGCCGTAGGCGGGTTACGTGTGGTGAGCCCGTGCGGCACGCCTTCGAGATGGCAGCGCCACACCCAGTTCATCGCATAGACATGGTTGAGCGTGCGCAGGATGCTGCCGAACACGATCGGCCGTTTTTCGACGAGCGCCTCCTCCGGCAATTTGGCCAGCGACTGGAACAGCAGATCGTTGGCCCACGCGGTGTAGCGCATCAACATCGGCAGGCGGTTTGGACGCGGCATAAACAGACCCGTTTGCTAGTGGTGGCCATCCTTGCCCGATGGCGGGACAGGATCGGACCGGTCGGCAGATAGGCCTGACCGGTCCGGCCTTCCTGCATTATTTCACTTCGTCATACACATACTCATGTTGGCCATCGCGCATCACTAGCTGGCGCTTGGCCGGCGTGCCGGCGACCACGAATTCGAAGCCATCCACACCCGGCGAGATAGTCACGAATGAGATCGAGCCGTCGTCGTTCTTGCGCGAAGCCACATCGCTGCCCCAGGCGCCGAAGTTGAACAGGGTCGTCGCGCCGTTCTTATCGATCTGGATCGTGCCCAGCGCCGTGTTCTGATAACGCCCGGCCAATCTGGACGCTTCACCGGCATCGGCCGGCACGACCAGGCGCTTGCGCTCGGCCACGATCTGCTGCTTGAGCCGCTTCATGCCCGCATCGATATCACCCTGAGCCAGCGGCTTGCCGTCGAACAGCACCTCCAGCAGACGCCGCTGGAACGGACCGCGAATGAAAACGCCGGAGTCCGCGTTGGTGAGGATCACCGCGCCCACGCCCTGCTCGGGTAGCCACAACATGTCGGAGTGGAAGCCGGTGAGGTCGCCGCCGTGATGTACCACCGGCACACCCCAGGTGTGATCCACCATCAAGCCCATGCCATAGCTGGCGGTGGTGCCCAGCGCGACATTCGGTTTGCGCCGCTCCAGCAAGGCGCCCTTCGATACATAGCGCTTGCCGTCGGGCAAGGAGCCTTCGTCGAGTTCCATCTGCACGTAGCGCAGCATGTCGCTGATCGCGCTCCATGCTGCGCCGGCCGGACGCGCGGCGCGAATGGAATCGTTGATGCCCATGCCCGCGACCGCGGTATGGCCATCTACATCCAGGCCATGCGGCGTGGCGTGATCGCCGGCCAGGGCCTTCGCATAGTCGAAGGTGGTCAGATGCATGCCGAGCGGGTCGAACACCTGCTTCTGCATCGCCAGGTCGTAGCCGGCACCTGGCTCCATTTTCGGATACAGCGAGTAGGCGCCCACATAACCCGCAGCGGCGGCCATCAGATTGGAATACTGGAACAGCTGGCCGAACTTGCTGGTGGGTTGCATGCCGGCCAGCGCCGTGAGCACCGATGCCGGTGTCGCATCCTTGCTGTTGAGCAACCACTCCATATCCTGGCGCGGCATGCCGGTGCAGGCGCAGATCAGATGACGTATCTCAACCTGGCGGGTCGTCGCGGCATCGCCCAGGCGGAAGCCGGGCATCACCTTGCTGACCGGCGTGCTCCAGTCGAACCGGTGCTGGTCCACCAGACGCGCCAGCATCAGCGTGGTCAGTGCCTTGGTATTGGAGGCGATCATGAAAAGCGTGTCGGCGTCGACCGGCTCGGGCTTGCCCAGCTCGCGCACGCCGAAACCGCCGGCGAACACTACCTTGCCGTGATCGATCAAGCCGATGGCTACGCCCGGTACGTCATAGGCTTTGCGTGCGTTGTCGACGAAGGTCTGGAGCGTTTCGACGCGCGCGGCGTCCAGCGAGTGCGCTTTCTTGCCGGCAAAGGTTTCGCGCTGATAGCCCTTGGGTAACAGACGGTCGGAGATCGCGCGCAATTGAGAAGCGCGTTTTTCGCCCACCGCGTTATCGACGTCGTAGATCAGCACGGTGTACTGGCCTTCGTGCCGTAGAGCGATGGCGGTAACGCCGCGCTTGTCGTTGGCCGAAGTCTCGTAGCTGTACACCCGGATCTGGTCCCAGTTGTCGCGTGGCGAACTGTCGGTGGCGACATGCAGTGGCCATGTCTTGGGCGATGCATAGGCCTTCCATGCTTCGGCCACGGCAGCATCCGCGTCGGTAGCTTTCACATCCACTAGTACGACATGCGAACCGGACTCCGGTGGATCGAGCAACACCGCGGCGCCCTGGGTGCGTACCGACCACTCGGCGGGGACCGTGAACTGCGTGCCTGCGGGCGTCGTTCGCGGCGCGTCCGCTTTGACGACGATGGGCGGTGGGCTAGTCGATTGATCCTTGGCCCACACCGGTGCGGACAAGGGGAGAAGAAGAACCACAACAGCAACGCATCGCCTCAGCATGGAGGTACCTCATCGTTGGTTGGATGGTCTTGCGACGAGCCGTGCGCGGCGTTGCATGGCGCCACGCCGGCGGCATTCCGGGCGGAGTCTACTCGCGGTATGGCGCCTTCCGCCCGTTACGAAAGTTGGGTACGGAAGTGAAAGCACTCGATGCCGAAACCTTCCCGGAAATAGAAGCGATGGGCCTGCTCGCGGGTGACGCGAGAGATCAGTTGCACCTCGCTACAACCCAGCGCCCCCGCCTCATCCTTGATCCGTGCGATCAATTGCGCGCCATAGCCGCGCGAGCGCACGCGCTCGTCGGCCACTAGATCGTCGATATAAATGAGGCGGCCGCAATACAACATGTTCATCACTCGGTAGGTGGCTACGGCGCGCACGACGCCGTCGTCCTCCAGCGCCAGCACGCGCAGCCCGTCGCTGCCCATCAAGGCGCGGATCGTCGGCACGTAACGGTCGCGCTCCAGCTGCGGGCGCAGCTGTTGCAGGACATCGAAGGTTGCGGCGATCTGCTCGTCGGTTTCGGCGTGAAAAATCGATGCGGCCATGTTTAGCGAACTCCCTCGGGCGTTGAAACGACACAGGCCACCCGAAGGTGGCCTGTGCATTGGACGAAGCAGCGTCAATCACTGCGTGGCGGCCGGCGCGGCCTGCCTTGCTGGTTTCACATAGGTTTCGAACAACTCATCGATGCGACGGTATTCGTCGTACCACGAGTCCGGATGGACAAAGCCATGGCGCTCCATTGGATACAGCGACATCCAGAAGTTCTTCTTGTGCAGCTCGATGAAGCGCTGGTACAGGCGGATGGAATCGCTGGCAAGCACGTTGTCGTCGATCAGGCCGTGCTGGATCAGCAGGGCATCCTGCAGCTTGTCGGCGTACTCGATCGGCGAGCTGGTGGTGAAGGCCTCCGGATCGAGCTGCGGATCGTTGAGGATGTTCGAGGTGTATTCGTGGTTGTAGGTGGCCCAGTCGGTAACCGGACGCAGCGCGGAGCCGGCGGCGAATTCGCCGGGCGCGCGCAGCAGGGCCATGATGGTCATGAAGCCGCCGTAACTGCCGCCGTACATGCCTACGCGCTTCGGATCGACGCCATGGTTCTTCACCAGCCACGCCTTGCCGTCGAGCAGGTCTTCCAGCTCGGGGTGGCCCATGCGGCGGTAGATGGCCGTGCGCCAGTCGCGGCCGTAGCCTTCGGAGGCGCGGTAGTCCATGTCCAGCACCACGTAGCCTTGCTGCACCAGCAGGTTGTGGAACATCTGCTCGCGGAAGTAGTTGGACCAGCCCAAGGTGACGTTCTGCAGATAGCCGGCGCCATGCACGAAGATCACCGCGGGACGCGAGGCGGCCGCTGCCGGGTCGGCCGGGCCGTAGTACTTGGCCCAGATGGTGCCGGCGCCGTGCGCTGAAGGCACGCCGACGATCTGCGGCGCGATCCACGCGCGCGAACTGAAAGCGCTCTTCGTGGTGTTGGTGAGCTCGCGCGGTGTGCCACCGGCGGCATCCTGTACTGCCAGCTGCGACAGCACATAGGGCGCGGAATGCAACACGCCAAGCTGTTTGCCGTCGGGCGAGAGCACGAAATCGTCCATGCCCTGGTACTGGGTGACGCGGCTCAGTTCGCCACCGGTCGCGGGCAGGCGATACACGTCATAGCTATAGGGTGCGGTCTGGTTGCCGCGCAGATAGAACCACTGGCCGTCTTCGCTCAGTGCCGGATGGCTGACTTCGAACTTGCCGCTGGTCAGTGCCTTGGCCTTGCTGCCGGGCGCCTTGCTGTAGAGCTGCGACCAGCCGGTTTCCTCGCTCAGGTACCACAGCGTGCGGTTGTCCTTGAGCCAGCCGAAATCGTTGAAGTTCCAGTTGATCCAGGCGTTGTCGGTGAGGCGGTGCTGGTTGAGCAGCGCGTGCTTGTCGAAATCGACGCTGGCGATCCAACGGTCCTTGTTGTCGATCGCACGCAGCTGGATGGCGACGTTCTGGCCGTCCTCACTCCATGCGATGCCGCCGCCACCGCCGTCGTCGGCATTGGAGATGATGCGCACCGCGCGCTGCTCCGGTGCCTTCAGTGCCTTGGCATCGTCGCCCTTGCCAGCCTTTTGCAGCGCGGCGATAGCCTTGGCGCGCAGGTCTTTGAGCGGATCGTCCTTGATGCCGGGCAAGCTATCGGTCTTCAGCGGCCACGACTTGCGGCTTTGCAGATCGACCAACAGCAGCGACTGCGGTGCCGGATCCTTGCGGCCGACGTAGGTGCGCGTGGCCTGCTGCTCCGAATAACCGGAATCGGTGACGTAGTGGGTGACTTCAGGCGCCTTGCCCGCCTTGTAGCCCTTGGGCTGGGTGACCACCAGCATCCAGCGGCCATCGGGCGAGAGCTCGGTGTCGACCAGCTCACCGATATCGCCCAGGTACAACGTCTTGGGCGCGCGGCCGGGATCGACGGCGGCGAGCGCATCGTCGTTGGTGCGTTGGGCGTCTTTGTCGGCCTTGATCTTGCGCAGGGTGGAGAACAGGCGCAGCTGATCCTCGCCGAGCGCATCCGGCTGCTTCGCCTGTGGGTCGTCCGCCAGTTGCAGGAGGGCCGCCGGCGCAGCGACGCCGCTTGCAATGTCATAGACGAACCACTGGTTGCCCGCGCGGTACTGCAAGCCGCGACCATCGGCGGAGAAGCGCGGCGCGGATTCGGTTTCCGGTGTGCGCGTGACCTGCACGCGGCGGCCCGTCGCCAGCTCCATCAGGAATACATCGCCGTGGCGGATATAGGCCGCCTGACGGTGGTTGCGATCGAATACCGCCGGACCATCCGCCTGCGCCACAGCTTCCGGCGTCAGCTTGACGCTCTGGCCACTGGCGACATCCACCCGATACAGGTCGCGCACCTTGCTGCCGTCGCGCTTGAGCGAGTAGTACAGGCTGTGCCCGTCCACGCTCCAGTAAGGTGACTCCACCGCCGCGCCGATCCACTCGGGATTGGCCATGATGGTTTCCAGGTCGAGGCTGGCGGTCGCCGGCGCCTGGGCCATCGCGGCCGGCGTAGTGGCGAGGGCGACGAGCCCGGCGAGAAGCATTCGGCGCATGGGGTGCTCCGTTAATCAAAACGGGGGAGCATAACCAAGCCGGCCTCGCTGGCAAGCGCCATGGGTCCTGTATCCCGTGGGCTGAGCGGCGACTAGGCTGGACGATCATCAGCCGTACCGCATCGCCAGGAGGCACCATGCGCCCGTTCGCCTGCCCGCCCGCCAGCCTCCCGGCGCCCGGCTGCTTTCCCAGCCCTTTCCCGTTCCGCAACGGTGACCTGCCAGCCGTAGTGTCGCCGGCTGTCCGCTTCGCGTAAGCGGAATGCGCGATGGTGCGTTCTCGGGTTATTGCGACCGGGCATGTCCGCCACCATGCATGCCGCTCCCCATTCCCCCCAGCAGTCAGTTCCCGCATGCCCCTGCCTACCGTCGAACACGAAACCGCCACCCGCCTGACCCATAGCGTGATCTGGCTGCATGGCCTGGGCGCGGATGGCCATGATTTCGCGCCGATCGTGCCTGAGCTGGTGGCGCCCGAATGGCCCGGGCTGCGCTTCGTGTTTCCGCATGCGCCGGTGCGACCGGTGACCTTGAACGGCGGCATGCCGATGCGCGCCTGGTACGACATCGTCGGCGTGGATCTCACCTCGCGCCAGGACGAAACCGGCATGCGTGCCTCGATCAGTGCGGTGGAAGGATTGATCGCGCGCGAGAACGAGCGCGGCGTGCCGGACGAGCGCATCGTGCTGGCCGGTTTTTCGCAAGGCGGCGCCATCGCGCTGGCCGGTGGCCTGCGCCACAAGCGGCGATTGGCAGGCGTGATCGCGCTGTCCACCTACCTGCCAATGCAGGAGAGCTTTGCCCACGAGCACAGCGAGGCCAATGCCGGCACGCCGATCTTCTGGGGCCACGGCACCGGCGATCCGATCGTGCCGCTGACGCGCGGCGTGCAGTCGCGCGACGTGCTTCAAAGTCTGGGCTATCGCGTGGACTGGCATACCTACCCGATGCCGCACTCGGTCTGCGCCGAGGAAATCGCCGATATGCGCCAGTGGCTGGGGCGCGTGCTGGCTGGTTGATCGCAACAGGCCTTGAATCACGGCTAGCGCCAGCGCGCTTGGGCATACTGTGCGCCCATGCGCGACACCACACCCCGCCGCCTCGAACAGAGCCCGCTGCCGGATTTCTGCAGCCTGCCGGTGTTGTTCGCTTTGCTGGTGATGGCTGCGCTTACGGTCACGGTGATGCTGCTGGCTCCCGATAGCGGCCGCGGTTGGCGTGGCTACAGCGTGGGTATGCTGTTTGCCGAATGGATGGCGATGGTGATCGGCGTCGCGCTGTGCAAGCTGCGCCCCGCGCTGCAGCGCCTGCCCGGGCGCCTGCCCTATGCTGCGGTGTGGTTGCTGATGCTGCTGATCGTGGCGATCAGCAGCATGATCGCGGCCTGGATGGACAACGCATTGCAGATGCAGATGCTGCGCGACGGCGCTTTCGTATTCGTGCGCGACAACGCCACCATCGCCGCGCTGCTGAGCGCGGCGATGCTGCGCTACTTCTATGTGCTGGCGCAGTGGCAGGCACGACTGGCCGCGGTGGCGCATGCGCAGGTGGAAGCCTTGCAGGCGCGCATCCGTCCGCACTTTTTGTTCAACAGCATGAATACCGTGGCGGCGCTGGTACGGGTCGATCCCGATGCAGCCGAACGCACGGTGGAAGATCTGTCCGAACTGTTTCGCGCGGCGCTCGGCCAGTCCATTTCGCGCGACGGCACGTTGGGCGAGGAGTTGAGTCTGGTCGAGCGTTACCTGGCGATCGAGCAACTGCGCCTGGGCGAGCGGCTGCGCGTACGGCGCGAGTTGGATGCGCTGCCGCTGGACTTCCCGCTGCCACGCCTGCTGCTGCAACCGCTGGTGGAGAACGCGGTGCGGCACGGCGTCCAGCCGCTGCGCGAAGGTGGCGAGGTGATCCTGCGCGGTGAACGGCTGGATCAGGCTATCGCCATCGAAATCGATAATCCGCTGCCCGATATG
Source organism: Dyella sp. OK004 (assembly GCF_900114495.1). GTDB lineage: Bacteria > Pseudomonadota > Gammaproteobacteria > Xanthomonadales > Rhodanobacteraceae > Dyella_D. The sequence goes on from NZ_FOZI01000001.1 coordinate 1,365,399, forward strand.
CCGGCTCCCGGTGGCAACGGTCATGGCCTGGACAATGTGCGCCAGCGCGTCGCCTATCGCTACGGGCCGCGCGCGCAGGTGCAGGCCGGACCGCGTGACGGGCGTTTCGTAGTGCGATTGCTTTTACCGGAACCTACTGATGCGCGTCCTGATCGCTGACGACGAACCACTGGCCCGGGCGCGCCTGGCAGCCTTATTGGGCGAATGCGAAGACGTTGAAGTCACCGGCAGCGTGGGCGACGGTGAAGCCGCGCTCGAAGCCATCGGCAACCTGCAACCGGACGTGTTGCTGCTCGACATCAATATGCCGGGACTCAGCGGTACGGCGCTGGCACAGCGCCTGGTCGGCAGAGCAACGCCACAAGTGGTGTTCTGCACCGCTTACGAAAATCATGCGGTGCAGGCTTTTGAACTGGGCGCGGTGGACTATCTGCTCAAGCCGGTGCGGCTCGACCGACTGCGCGATGCGTTGTCGCGCGCACGGCAACGCCTTGCGGCAACACCGCGCGAAGCCACCAGCTATCTGCGTGGCCGCCTGCGCGGCGAACAGGTGCGCATCGCACTGGACGAAGTGATCTGCCTGCTGGCCGAGGAAAAATACGTGGTGGTGCAGCACCGCGGCGGCCAGCTACTACTGGAAGAATCATTGCGCCAGCTGGAAGAAACCTACCCGGACCAGCTGATCCGCCTGCACCGCAATTGCCTGGTGCCGCCACAGCGGCTGCTTGGCCTGAAGACGCTGAGCGATGGCCGGGTGCTGGCGCGGCTCGGTGGTACTCAGCTCACACCCGAGGTCAGTCGACGCAATTTGCCGGGGCTGAGGAAGCTGTTGCGGATGACTTAGCGGCGTCCTCTCTCCCGAAGGAGAGAGGGCAAGACGTTGTGTGGATCAGCGCTCGGCCAAGCGGGCGAAAGATGCCGGTTCGGCGCGATCGCCCTGTGCGGCGTATTCGAGCAATTGGCTGACCAGGGCGCGCTCTTGCGGCGTCCATTCCAGTGTGGTGCGCAAGACTTGATGGTCGCTGCCCCATTGCATCGGGTCGCTGAGCGCCGCGGTGCGGTACCAGGCCGCAGCGGCATCGCGTTCGCCGGCAGCGGTGTAGGTCAGGGCCAGCGCCATCGGCAACCAGCGCGGGCGATCGTTCGGACGCAACGCGAGATTGCGCTGGAACGCGGCCATCGCCATGGCCGGCTCGCCCATGTTGAGTTGCGCCCAGCCATAGCTCCACAGCAGACGACGGTCGTTGGGAGTAATGCGCAGTGCGCGGGCGAAATTCAGCCGTGCCGCACTCGGCCGGTTGGTTACCGCGGCCCACCAGCCTTCGTAGCTCAGCCGGCGCACCGGCGATAGTTGCGGCCACTGGATCGGTGCGCGCGTACCGGGATAGGGCGCTTCCGGCAAACCGCGTGCGGAGAGATCGGGATCGGCATACGGCTTGCCATCGGGGAGAACAATCGGCAGCCGGCCCGAAGCAGGTGGCGATGTCTGCGCCAACAGCGGCGCGGCCGTGGCCAGAGACAGCAAGACAGTAAGGGCACGCACAATAGTCTTCATGACAATGCTTCCTTGGTCGGCAACCCCACCCCGGCGATGAGCATAGCGCGGCCTGCGACGATGCGTAACGCATGGATGCCTGCGGCCTGGCGCGGTTTACGCGACAATAGTCGCCTCTTCTGAGCTGCTGCGTTCTCCATGACTCCTTCGATCCTGCGCATCGCCACCCGCAAGAGCGCCCTCGCGCTGTGGCAGGCCGAGCACGTGGCGGCCGGGCTGCGCGCCGCACATCCGGGCCTGACGGTAGAGCTGGTGCCGATGACCACGCGCGGTGACGAAATCCTGGACAAACCGCTGGCCACCATTGGCGGCAAGGGGCTGTTCCTGAAGGAACTGGAGGTGGCCATGCTGGAAGGCCGCGCCGACCTTGCCGTGCATTCGCTCAAGGATGTGCCGTCCGAGCTGGAACCCGGTTTCGCGCTGCCGGCGATCCTGCCGCGCGCGGATGCGGCCGATGCCTTCATCAGCAACGACTACGCCGATCTGAAAGCGTTGCCGCTGGGCGCGCGGGTGGGCACCTCCTCGCTGCGCCGCCAGGCGCAGTTGCGCGCCGTGCGACCGGATCTGACGCTGCTCGACCTGCGCGGGAATGTCGGCACGCGCCTGAGCAAGCTGGATGCCGGGCACTACGACGCGATTCTGCTGGCCTGCGCGGGGCTGGAACGCCTCGGTCTTTCCGAACGCATCCGCGGCCGGCTGGCAGCACCAGACTGGCTGCCCGCGCCGGGCCAGGCCGCTATCGCCATTGAAGCACGCAGCGATCAGCCGGCCGTGCTCAAACTGCTATCGGCACTGGACGATGCCGAAACCCGCCTCGCCGTCACCGCGGAGCGGGCGATGAATCAGGCCCTGGGCGGCAGCTGCACGGTACCGGTGGGTGCATGGTGCGTGGTCACCGAGCGCGGCCTGCATCTGCGCGGCATGGTGGGCGATGCTGCCAGCGGTCGTCTTTTGCACGCCGAGGCCGGCAGCGACAGCGATCAGGCCGAAGCGCTCGGCCGGCAGGTAGCGGATGCCTTGTTTGCGCAGGGCGCAGCGTCTTTCCTGCAAGATTAAGAGCGCGCTTTTGTAGGAGCGCACCCCGTGCGCGAAAGACGCCGCGCTCCGTAGAAGTCATCGCCCACAAGATGGGCTCCTACAGAAAAACGGCCCCGTGCATGGAGCGACGGGGCCGTAGGTGTACAGCGCTTGCCGATGCTTAGAAGTTGTAGACCAGGTTGGTGGTCATCAGCGTATCGGTGTTCTTGGTGCCCGGTAGCACGTCGCTGTTGTAGCGGATCTGATAGCCGACCTTCAGCGCCATCTTCTTGGTCATGCTGACCGAGAGGCCGACGTCGTTCTGGTAGTACTTGTTCTTGGAGCCTGCTTCGAGCAGCAGCGTGTCTTCCACCGCGGTGTTGGCGGTGAGGCGGTACTTATAGTTGACCAGGCCACGGCCCACCACTTCGCCCTGGGTGTCCTGGTGCTGCTCTACGTTCACACCGTTGATATTTACAGTGCGGTCGGCCGGGCGATAGCGCTTGTAACCCGGGCCGGCTTCGAACGACAGCTCGGTGCTTTCGGTCTTTAGTGCGATGTAGCCGTAGCCGATCGAGACGATGCCCTGCCACAGGTTGGCGCCGAAATCGTCATGCTCATAACGGGCCGCACCCACGATATAGCTGCGCGGATCAAGCTTGTAGCCGACCGAGGCGCCGGTGTCATAGCGGTTGGCCGTGGTGCTGAATCTGTCGATCTCGGCGCCGGTGGAGTCGACCACCTTCACCTCACCCTTGGAACGCATGCCGTTGAGGAAGAAGTTGTTCTTCCACAGCTCGTTTTCCTGGTTCAGGCCGAGCTTGGCGTTGACGTTCTCGGTGCGGGAATTACCGCGGGCAGAGGCAAAACCGAATTCGCCAGAACCACTCCAGCCGCCGTTAGTGGCCGGGTTACCAGCCGGATCGGTGCCGGTCGCGTCGTCAGCCTGGGCGGCAAAACTGGCAAAGCCTGCAAGCAGCAGGCAGGCGATCAGGGGTTTTCTCATGGGAACAATCCACATTTTGTTAAACAAACGTAAGCGAGGCACCTTAAAGGAAGGGCTTGAACTTGCAGTGAACAAACCCGCCTCAAGGGGGCGGAAATGGCCTGGCAGCGCCATTCAGGCGCTATGGCCGGCATCGCGTCGGAAGGCAAGCGCCGCATCGTACAGATGTTGCTCAACGCTCTTGCCCACCACGCAGCTGACAGCGGCCAGCGCGACCAACAACACGCGCTGCTCAAGCACCTGGGCCAGCAGCAGCACCACGCACGGGATGACATAGATCAGCGTCGCGGCAATAAAACGCCCCGCCCACAGCTCGGGTGGGCGCGGCGGAGACACTGGCTCCGGCCCGTCTTCCGCACGCTGCAAGGCCTGCCAGCGCATGCCTTCCGCCCAGCCCAGCAACAGAGCCAATAGCTGCAAGCCAAGAATCCAGGGCGTGGAAGTGATCGGCGTCGGCTCGCCCTCCTGACCCACCAGGCATAACCACAGCCACAGACCACCGGCGTAACACGCCGAAACCACCCGGCCCAGCGGCCATTGCCGCCACAGCGGCGCCAGCGCCGGCGCGCGCTGCCGGTAAGCGCCGCGCGAGGTATAGACCAGGCAAGCCAGGCTGCAGAAGGCCAGAGCCGCGCCGGACAGACGGGTGGCCCAGAACGCGTTGTCGCCGCGTACCAGGCCGGCCATCGCCAGCATCGGCAGGTAGGTGACCAGCGCCAACAGACCTTCGCGGGTGGGGCGGCTACCACGACCGAAGCGCCAGCCGAGCCAGTCCGGCATCCACGGAAGGCCAGGCAAGGCCAGGAGCGGGCCGATGCTGACCAGCACCGTGCCCAGTGTCAGTGGTACCAAAGCATCGCCCCGGCCAGCGGGATAAACGCCCAAACCGAGCGCCAGTCCCAACAACAGCCATAGGCCGTAGCCGCTGATCGCCAGCACCTGCAGGGTCATGACCACCAGACCGGGGCGCGGCGGCATGCGGCTGTCGTCACGGGTGGGTGGAGTATCGCCCGGCATCTCGGCTTGCTCTTGCATCTGTTTCCAGTGAGAGAGCCTTCGGAGTCTAGGGGATTTCACACCGGCATGGACACCGGACGTGCCAGACTTTACGTACTTGCGGCCGCCACCGGCGATGCGCCACGCTCCGCCTTCTGACCGCGCACAACCCATCACACGGGCCCAGCGGGATCTTGAACAGGCTCTTATGTCATGGACCGTTACGAGCGCATTCTGACTCTGCACCGGCTGTTGAAGTCGGCGCACTATCCCGTGCCGTTGCCGCGACTGATGGACGAGCTGGAGTGCTCGCGCGCCACCCTCTATCGCGACGTGGCGTTTCTGCGCGATGCACTCGGCGCGCCGATCGAAAGCGCCGGTGGCGACCATGCCGCCTTCCGCTACGAAGCCGCCGAAGGCGAACGTTTCGAGCTGCCGGGGTTATGGCTCACCTCCGACGAACTGGCCGCCCTGCTGGCCTTGAACGAACTGATCGGCCGCAGCGGTCCCGGCGTGCTGGCCGGCGCGCTGGCGCCGTTCAAGGCGCGCATCGAACATCTGCTGTCCGACCAGGGTAGCGGCAAGGCACTGCCGATCGAGCGTATCCGGGTGATCGCCTGGGGCGAGCGCAAGCTCGATCAGCAGGTGTTCCGCATCGTGGCCGGCTCGGTGTTGGAGCGGAAGCAGTTGCGCTTCCGCTATCGCGCGCGCACCACCAATGCCGACAGCAAGCGCACCGTGTCGCCGCAGCGCCTTACCCACTATCGCGACAACTGGTACCTGGACGTGTGGGACCACGACCGCGAGGCGCTGCGCAGCTTCGCCGTGGATCGCATCGCCGAACCGCTGACCCTGGATGCGCCCGCACGCGACGTGGCCGACAACGAGCTCAACGACATGCTCGCCTCCAGCTACGGCATTTTCGCCGGCAAGCCGAAGGCCTGGGCCACGATTCGTTTCTCCCAACATGCCGCGCGCTGGGTCGCCGACGAACACTGGCATTCGCAGCAGAAAGGCGAATGGCTGCCGGATGGCCGCTACGAATTGCAGGTGCCGTATTCCAACTCCAAGGAACTGCTGATGGACGTGCTCAAGTACGGTCCAGATGCGGAAGTGGTGGCGCCGCTGTCCTTGCGCGAGGAAATGAAGATCCAGCTGCAACTGGCCCTGGGCGGTTATCAGCAAGCCCCGCGCTGAGCACGGAGAGCGCCGCGTCTTGCAAAGGCACGCGGCTGCGCGGAGGCTAGTTCAAACCATCTCCGCGATGTGTCCGTTATGAGTCCTACCGATCTTGCCACCTCACCCGTCCCGTCATCGCGCAAGCCGACGGTGGCGCTCGCTTTGGGCGCCGGTGGTGCGAAAGGACTGGCGCATATCGGCGCTATTGAAGAGATCGAGAGGCAGGGTTATCAGATCGTTGCCATCGCCGGCACCTCGATGGGCGCGCTGATCGGCGGCATCTACGCCGCGGGCAAACTGGATGCGTATCGCGACTGGGTTTCCGCCCTGGCCAAGATGGACGTGCTCAAGCTGGTCGACTGGACCTTCTCCGGCGGCGGCCTGATCAAGGGCGAGCGCATCATCGAGACACTGCGCGGGCTGATTGGCGATGCGCAGATCGAACATCTGCCGCTGTCCTACACCGCCGTGGCCACCGACCTCGACCGCGAGCGCGAAGTGTGGCTCACGCGCGGCTCCTTGTTCGACGCGATCCGCGCCTCGATCGCCATCCCGACGGTGTTTCGCCCGCAGGTGATCGATGGGCGGCGATTGGTCGACGGCGGCTTGCTCAATCCGGTGCCGGTCACGCCACTGGTGCGCGAGCCGGCCGATTATGTGTTTGCGGTGAGCGTGGACGGCGCCATCCAGGAAACCAGGCCCGACGTGCTGGGCGAGCGCGCGGCGGAAGCGCACAGCAGCCATCGCGGACGCATCGGTGAATTCATCGGCCGCCTGATACCCCACGGCGAACCCAAGGACGTCGAGCCCAAACCGCGCGACCCTGGCGTGCTGGATCTGCTGACGCAATCGATGGATCTGATGCAGGCCAATCTGGCGCGTCTGCGTCTGGCGGCCTACGCGCCCGATCTACTGATCCAGCTGCCGCGCAATATCTCGATGGCTTATGAGTTCTACCGTGCGCGCGAGCTGATCGAACTCGGCCGCACCCAGGCGCGAGAGGTGCTCACCGCCTGGAAACCGCCACGACCGTTCAATGTTGCGGGCCATGGCCCTTGAGCCAGGCATCCAGGTAAGCCTTCAGCGCTACCGCGTTGTTGTGTTCCTCGTCGCGCGCGCCGAATAGCAGGGTCAGGCGATGGCGTGTGGCTTGTTCCGCCAACGCGCGCCAGTACTCGCCCTTGGTGTCGAGTTCGCTGGCATAGCGATGCCGGAACGCATCCCAACGCGACGGGTCATGCCCGAACCAGCGCCGCAGCGCGACCGATGGCGCGAGCTCCTTGGCCCAGGCATCCAGCGCGGCGTCTTCCTTCTTCAGTCCGCGTGGCCACAACCGGTCCACCAGCACGCGATAGCCATCGGTCTTGGCGGCGGGTTCGTAAATGCGTTTGACGGCGATGCCCATGGGAGCGGCCCCATCAGCTGGCGACGATTTTCCAGCATACGCCCGGAGCGTGATGGGCGCGACAAGGCCGCACCCGGCAGCGTCAGAGTTCTTCGACGCGCGTCACCTTGCCACGGCGCATCAGCCAGGCCACGCCGCGCAGATCGGCAATGCCCACCCACAGGCGATCGAGCATGCCGTACTTGGAGGTGCCCGCCGTGCGCGGACGATGCCCCACCGGTACGCTCTGGCTCTGGAAACCCGCACGCTTGACCAGCGCCGGCAAGTAACGGTGCATGTGGTCGAAATAGGGGAGGCGCAGGAACACGTCACGCTCAAACAGCTTGAGGCCACAGCCGGTGTCCGGCGTGGCGTCCCTGAGCATGCGCGAACGTACCGCGTTGGCAATCTTGGAGGAGATGCGCTTGTTGAAACTGTCACGGCGCGTGGTGCGCCAGCCGGCGAACAGGCGCACGTCTTCCGCGGCAGTCGCGCGCGCGGCGAGCAGCTTGGGAATATCGGCCGGGTCGTTCTGGCCGTCGCCGTCGAGCGTGGCGATCCACGGTGACTTGGCGGCGCGCACGCCGTTCCACACGGCGGTGCTCTGACCACTGCGGGTCAGATGGCGCACGATGCGCAGTTCCGGATAGCTGGCCTTCTCGGACGCGAGCACCGCCACGCTGTCGTCGCTGGAATCGTCATCCACATAGACGATCTCGAACTCGATCTTGCCACGCAGTACGGCGGCGATCTCGGCGAGCAGCGGGGGAATGTTGTCGCGCTCGTTGAACACCGGCACGACGACGGACAATTGCGGCATGGGAGCAGCCCTGGCTTACGGAAACAGGTGCGCCTTGCGGCGCGAGGCGACGCATTCTAGTGCCTACGGCTGAATCGCGTCAGGCAAGCGGCGCTGTTCCGGCGCCGCTTGCGCATCAACGGATCTTGCCGAGAATGCCTTCCAACTCGTCGTTGCTGTGGTAATGGATCACCAGCTTGCCGCGCCCGCCACGTCCCTGCGCCAGCTCGACGCGGGTGGCGAAACGCTCGGCCAGCTCGCGCTCCAGGTCGGCAACATTGGGATCGCGCGCAGGTGTGCTCTTGGCCTTGCCCTTGGGCGCGGTCTGCGCGCGGCGCGCGGCTTCTTCCAGCTCGCGCACGCTCCAGCCGTTACGCGCCGCTTCCAGCGCCAGCCCTTCGGCATCGCGCTCGGGCAGAGTAAGCAGGCAGCGGGCGTGGCCCATTTCCAGCTTGCCTTCGTCCAGCAGCTTCTTGATGGAGTTGGGCAGTTCGGTCAGGCGCAGCAGGTTGGAGACGGCGGCGCGCGAGCGGCCGACCGCGTCCGCGGCCTGCTGATGGGTAAGGTCGAAATCGTCGATCAGGCGCTTGATCGCGTCAGCTTCTTCCAGCGGCGTGAGGTCCTGACGCTGGATGTTCTCGATCAGCGCCATTGCCGGCACGGCGACCTCGGGCACTTCCTTCACCAGGGCCGGCAGTTCACTCAGCTGGGCACGCTGCGCGGCGCGCCAGCGGCGCTCGCCGGCGATCAGCTCATAGCTGTTCTTGCCGATCGAGCGCACCACTATCGGCTGGATCAGACCCTGAGCCTTGATCGATGCGGCCAGCTCGTCGAGCGCCTCGTCGTTCCAGTGCCGGCGCGGCTGATACTTGCCAGGCTGGATGTACTGGATCGGCAGCATGCGCAGCTCGCCTTCCTGTTCGATCACCGAGGGAGTGCCCTCGCCGTCGCCACCCAGCAGGGCGTCGAGCCCGCGCCCGAGGCCTCGTTTCTTCGCTGCGGCCATGCTTACTCCTGGTGAATGTCGACAGCGGTGTCGAGCGTCGCTTCGGGTTCGTCGCGCAGTGGCACCGTCACTACCTCGCTTGCGCTGGCAGCAGCCTGGCCGCGTTCGCGGCGGATGATTTCGCCCGCAAGTCCGATATAGGCAATGGCGCCCCGCGAGCTGCGGTCATACAGATGAATCGGCTGACCGTGGCTGGGCGCCTCGGCTAGGCGCACATTGCGCGGGATGATCGAGCGCAGCACTTTGTCGCCAAAGTGCTGGGTGAGCTGGGCGGAGACTTCGTTGCCGAGGTTGTTGCGCACGTCGTACATGGTGCGCAGCATGCCTTCGATCTCCAGCTTCGGGTTCAGGCGCTGACGTACCGCCTTGACGGTGTCGAGCAGGCTAGAGAGACCTTCCAGCGCGAAGTATTCGCACTGCACCGGAATCAGCAGGCCGTCCGCCGCAGTCAGCGCGTTGAGCGTGAGCAGGTGCAGCGTGGGCGGGCAGTCGATCAGGATGATGTGGTACTTGTCCCGGACCTTCGCCAGCTGTTCCTTGAGCCGCATTTCGCGCGCGATGGCATCCATCAGCTTGAGCTCGGCGGCGGTCAGGTCGCCGTTGCCAGGCAGCAGGTCGTAATGCGCCTCGGTGGTGACGATGGCCTTTTCGATCGGCGCCTCTTCCAGCAACACTTCGCAGCCGTTGGGCTTGGCCTCGCGCTTGTCCACGCCAGACGCCATCGTTGCATTGCCCTGCGGGTCGAGATCGACCAGCAGCACCTTGCGCTTCGCCGCGGCGAGTGCCGCAGCAAGGTTGACGGCGGTGGTGGTCTTGCCGACGCCGCCCTTCTGGTTGGCGACAGCGATGATGCGGGCCATGGTGTCGTCGATGCCGTGAAGGTGGAAAAAGAGGGCTAGATTACCATTGGTTCCCGGGGCGGACAGGCTTCATGCCCGGCCGAGTACCACCAGATGCCGCTCCGCCTCCAATCCCGGCACAGCAAGCGCATGCACGCCGCGCACCGCGAAGCCGTCGGGCACGCCCGGCAACTCGTCATCAGGCTGCCTGCCCTTCATCGCCAGCCAGATGCCATGTGGCGCCAGCAGGTGACCGCCCCAGCCCAACATATCTTCCAGGCTGGCGAAAGCGCGGGCTGTGATGCAGTCGAACTGGCCTTCCACTTCTTCCACGCGCGACTGCACCGCACGCACGCCCTCCAGCTTGAGGGCTCGGATCGCTTCGCGCAGGAAGCGCACCTTTTTGCCGTTGGAATCGACCAGCAGGATCTGGCGGCCCGGCGCGGCGATAGCCAGCGGAATACCGGGTAGGCCGGGACCGGTGCCGAGATCCGCCAACGTGTCGCCCTGCACGTAAGGCAGGATCGCCAGCGAATCGAGCAAGTGACGCGTAACCATCTCTGCCGGGTCGCGGACAGCGGTCAGGTTGTAGGCGGCGTTCCAGCGTTCGAGCAGCGCCTGGTAATCCAGCAGGCGCGGCACGACATCTTCGGGAAGCGTCAGACCGAGCGCGGCGATGCCCCGTTCCAGCTGGGTCTGCAATGCGGCACGGGCAGTCATGACGATTCCTGTTGATGAGGCGAAAGGGCGGCAGTATCCCGGCGCGAGAGGTTTGATGCCAGCACGACACACGAAGAAAAACCCGCCGAAGCGGGTTTCAAGACTCTCAAGTTCCCCTTTGTCGTGGGCGCTCTAAGGCGGCCTCACGAATGCTTTGGCTCAGGCGAAATCCAGTTCCACCCGCGTCACCATCATGCCGCGCTCGCGGAGCGCTTTGTTCATAGCCTGCTTCAGACGAGTGCCGAGGTCGCGGCGGTCAACGTTGAGCGCTTCGGGCTCTTCGCGCAGCGCGTCGATAGCGCCGCCACGAATCAGCTGGTCCGCCTGCTCGATCACCGCGTCAGCACGTTCCGGTTCCAGCACCTGCCAATACACCGTGCCGCGCACATCATGCGCATCGGCCAACGGCTCCTGGAAACGCAGCACCTGGCCACCAAGATCAATGCGATGCCCTACGCGATCCAGCCCGGGCCACACCAGATGCGTGCCCGGCTGCAACAGCCGGCGCGGCTTGCCATGGCGGTACACGCTGAAAACCTGATTTACCGGTACGCGTTTGATCGCACTGGCGAACAGAGCGAGCAAAAACAAGGCAATGATCAGGATTAGGGCGGTCATGGCAAATGAAAACAGTGAGTTACAGGTTATTGTTTAATTTCTGCGGAGGTTAATCTTACATCCGCCGGCTACCGCTTGGATTAACCGTGATTTAACCGCGAACTTATGGATTTTTACAATCCCCCTGAAGGCCTAGACGTCTGGCCGGCAAGGCTTTTTGATTGCTGCGGCGCAGGAGACAGCTTTCTAGCTCCCATGCCGGTTTTCTAAGCGGTTGAGGCCATCCCGGCCTCACCGCATTTGCCGGAATATTTTGCGCTGCAGCAAAGTCCTTGATTTGCAAAAGCTTTACAAGCTCGGATGAAAACGTTTACGTTCGGCTCATAGCGGACTTCCGAACGCTTCTGGGAGCGGGCCGACGTGGGAGTGACGATCAAAGACGTAGCGCGTGAAGCCAAGGTCTCCGTGGCCTCCGTCTCCCGTGCGCTCAACGGCGGCAGTGGTGTCACCGCTGAAACCATGGAACGCGTTCGTGAAGTTGCCGCCCGTCTCCGCTACATCCCCCACGGCGCCGCACGTAGCCTGATCACCCGCCGTACTCACACTATCGGCGCGTTGCTGCCAGATCTTTATGGCGAATTCTTCTCCGAGTTGATCCGCGGCATCGACCTGGCCGCCCGTACCCATGGCCTGCAGCTGCTGGTATCCAGTTCGCACGATGGCGCCGCTGAGGCGGCCACTGCGATGCACGCCATGCAGGGCCGCGTAGACGGCCTGCTGGTGATGTCGCCGCATGCGGATGCCGCCTTTCTGCGCCAGAACCTGCCGGTGGGCTTGCCCACGGTGCTGATGAATACCGTGCTCGACCGCGACGACTATCCCGCGCTGTCGGTGGACAACGGCGGCGGCGCGCGCCTGGTGGTGGAACATCTGATCGATGCCGGTTACCGCCGCATCGCCTTCATCCAGGGGCCTGCCAAGAACCACGACGTGGCCGAGCGCGAACAGGCCTATCGCGACACGCTGGCCAAACGCGCACCCGGCAGCGAAGCCATCGTGCTCCCCGGCGATTTCAACGAAGAATCCGGTTACCGCGCCGGCCGCCAGCTGGTGGCGATGCACCCGCGCCCCGACGCGGTGTTTGCCGCCAACGACATGATGGCGATCGGCTGCATGGCGGCGATCCGCGAAGCGGGCCTGCGCATTCCGGAAGACATCGCCGTGGCCGGCTTCGACGACGTGCCGATGGCGCGTTACGTAAGCCCCGCGCTGACCACGGTGGGCGTGCGCATCGCCGAACTCGGCAAGGCCGCGCTGGAACAGCTCATGACACAGATCGAGGGCCGCCATGACGGCACGCCGCCTGCGCATATCCGCATGCCGGCAGACCTGATGATCCGGGCATCGAGCACGAACGAACGTAGCCGCAAGACCTAACAAGAAAGCTGACGGCCACGGATTGAGCCAACAACCTAGGGGGCCGACTCGCTTGCGGGCCGGTTCACCGTGAGTGGCACAGCAACGCGCTCACTCGCCGCAATACCGCTAACCACAACATGACAATAGCAGTTCGTACCCTTGAGGGAGGGTGATACGCCATGGCAAGCAAACACGCATTATCCCGTCAGATCTCGCTGGCCCTGGCAGGCCTGCTCACCACGGCGGCGCTACTGCCAGCAGCCAGCTTCGCGCAGAACAGTACGGCGACCGTGCGCGGCCACGTCAACGCGCCGCAAGGGCAGGCCGCAACCGAAGTGGTCGCCACCAATCTCAAGAATGGATTTACGGTGCGCGCACCGGTGAATGCAGGCGGCAACTACACGCTGCCCAGCCTCGCTCCAGGCAGTTATCGCGTTGAGGCCAAGGGCACCGGCGCCAGCCAGGACGTCACCGTGCAGGTCGGCCAATCGCTGGTGCTGAATCTGGATGCCGCCGCTGCGGCTACCGCCACCGCGAACGCACAGAACCTGCAGGGCGTGACGGTCTCCGCCAACACTCTGTTCGAAACACGCACCTCTGAAGTCGGCACCAATATCAGCCAGGCGCAGATCAATACGCTGCCGCAGAACGAACGTAACTTCCTCGATTTCGCCAAGCTCGTTCCCGGCATAACGGTGTCGCGCGACCCCAATAGCAAAAGCTTCTCGGCCGGCGGTCAATCCGCTGAGAATGTAAACGTTTTCATCGATGGCGCCAGCCTGAAGAACAACGTGCTCAAGGGCGGCATCGCAGGCCAGGACTCAACGCGTGGCAACCCGTTCTCGCAGGAAGCGGTGCAGGAATTCCGCGTGCTCACGCAGAACTACAAGGCAGAGTACGAGCAGGCGGGCACAGCGATCATCACCGCCGTCACCAAGTCGGGCACCAATGAATTCCATGGCTCGGTGTACGACTACTTCCAGAACAGAGCGATGATTTCGCAAGACTCGTTCGACCGGAAAAACAAGGTCGAAAAGCCGAACTACCAGCGCCAGCAACGCGGCTTCTCGCTGGGCGGCCCCGTCCTCAAGGACACGCTGACCTTCTTCGTTAACTACGACGAGCGCAAGGACACCGGCAATACTTCGGTGAGCATCGCCGACCCGCGCTTCAAGCAATACAACGGCACGTTCTCTGCGCCGTTCCACGAAAAGACCTTCTTCGGCAAGCTGAGCTGGCAGGTCAATCAGGACAACAACGTCGACCTGAGCCTTACGACTCGCCGCGATAACGAAGTGATCGGTTTCGGCCAAACCACCGCCTACAGCGCGCGCAGCAACCGCAAGAATCGTGTGGATGACTTGCTGCTCAAGTGGCAGTCGCGCGGCAACAACTGGACCAACGACCTGATGCTCGATGCGGGTACCGCCAAGTGGAACCCCGCTGCGGCGCAACCGGATCTGGTGCAACAGGTCTACGAGAACAACGTCGCCATCATCGGCGGCGGCGTCAACGCACAGAACAAGGGTCAGACCCAGCGCACGCTGCGCGACGACCTGACGCTAACCGGCCTGTCTTGGCACGGCGACCACACCGTGAAGATGGGTATCAAATACGCCGCCTACGGCATCACTATTGAGCAGAACAATAATGCGGTGCCTGCCTTCTTCTACCAGGAAGGTGCCAACTACCCCGGTGGCTTCGATTCCCCTTATCGCGCGGTGTATTCCCCATTCGGTGCCAACGCCAATCTGCACACCAATCAGTTCGGGACCTATATCCAGGACGACTGGGATGTCACACAGCGCTTGCAGTTAAACCTCGGCCTGCGTTGGGACTACGAGACCAACGCGCTGAATAACACCTACGTCACCCCATTGCAGCAGTATCCGACCCTGCAATATCTGGGTTTGCAGAACTACATCAGCACGGGCAAGGAACGTTCGGGATACAAGGGCGCCATCCAGCCGCGCGTGGGCTTCTCGCTGGACGTGAGCAAAGATGGCGACCAGAGCACGACCATCTTTGGCGGTGCAGGGCGTTACTTTGATCGCACACCGTTCGACTGGATCTCACAGGAAGCACTGCATTCGGCTGTGCCCAACTACACGTTCCGCTTCGCCGCCCCTGGTCAGACACCGAAGGCAGGCGAGATACCGTGGAACCCGGCCTATCTGTCCAAGGCTGGGCTCGACGGGTTGCTGGCTAGTGGCGTACCCGGCCTCGGTACCGAGATCGACGTGCTCAACAATAAAACGCGCCCGCCGCACACCGACCAGTTCAGTCTCGGCGTGCGCCAGGTATTCGGCGACTGGACCGGCTCTCTGACGCTGGCCCGCGTGCTCGGCTACGACCAGTTCACCTGGGTGTGGAATCGCAAGGTCGTGCCCAATGGTTTCGTCCTCGACGTGCCCGCAGGCAGTCCTTACGCGGCCGTGCTGCACAACGCTTATAAGAAAACCCAATCAAGCAGCGTGCTGATCGGCCTGGACAAGCCCTATACCAAAGCCTCCGGCTGGGGCATGGGTGTGGCCTACACGTACCAGAACGCGCGCACTCAGGGTAACGACAACTACTCGCTCGATTACGTCAGTCCCGCGGGTTATCCGGCAGGCCATGTCGGCGAGAAGCATCACCTTGTCGTCAACGGCATCGTCACAGGCCCCTGGGATACGCGTCTGACGGGTATCTTCACCTACGGCTCGGGCCAGCCGTTTGAAGTGTTCAAGTCAACCAGCACTTGCGACTACAACTGCTCGTTCTATCACTGGGGCGCGTACGGTCAGAAGTATGTGAACCTGGATCTGTCGATCGCCAAGGAATTCCGCTGGGGCGACAGCCAAGCCCTGGAGCTGCGCTTCGACGTGATGAATGTGTTCAACCGCGACGTTCAGAATGCCTTCGAAGGGAATTTTTATAGTCCCAACTTCGGCAAGGCCACCGGTGCGGATCCGAACCAGAGCCGTCGCTTCCAGATCGGCGCACGGTACAGTTTCTGATGCACCATGCACGACACGCTCCTCCTTCACCGGGGGAGCGTGGCTTCACCGAAAAGCCCGTTCATCGCGGGCTTTTTAAAAGGCAAACATGTAAACGTTTACACGTCTATATCAACGCTTTGCTTACCCTCAAAGGAGTTTCGTGGCGCTCTCCCCCAGCCACGCTCCGCTTCACACCAGAAAGGCTGCACTCATGCCCGCGAACAAACGAACCGGACTTTCCCTTGCCCTCGCCGCGCTGCTCTTGTGCGTGACGCCGCTCGGCGCTCAGGCAAAGCACACAGCAAAGCACACCAAGCCGGTCGCTGCTGCTACTGCGGCGCGCGAGAAAGTGCCGCCGATGATCGACGATCTGGAAAAACGCACCTTCGACTGGTTCTGGGACAGTGCCAACAAACAGAACGGTCTGGTCCCCGATCACTACCCCACGCAGTCCTTTGCCAGCATCGCCTCGGTGGGTTTCGGCCTTACCGCGTATGGCGTGGGTGCGGAGCGCGGCTACATCACGCGCGAGCAGGCGATCGAGCGCACGCTCGCCACGCTGCGCTTTTTCCACGATGCGCCGCAGAACGATAGCGAGGATGACGCCACCGGCTATCACGGTTTCTTCTATCACTTCCTCAACATGGAAACCGGCAAGCGCGAGGCACGCTGGGTCGAGCTGTCCACGGTCGACACCACACTGTTGCTCGGCGGCGTGCTGTTCGCACAGTCGTACTACGACCGCGATACACCGCAGGAAAAGGAAATCCGCCAGCTTGCCGACGATATCTATCGCCGCGTCGACTGGACCTGGCCACAGGTGCGCAAGCCGCTGATCAGCATGGGCTGGACGCCGGGCGGCCAGTTCATTCCGCACGACTGGCAGGGTTACGACGAAGCCATGCTGGTTTACATCCTGGCACTGGGCTCGCCCACGCATCCCGTTGGCGACGATGCCTGGGCTGCCTGGTCAGCGAAATACAACCGCACCTGGGGCGAGTTCTACGGTCAGACCTTCCTCAACTTCGCGCCGTTGTTCGGTCACCAGTACAGCCATGTGTGGGTGGATTTCCGCGGCATCCGCGATGCGTGGAATCGCGAAAAGGATCTGGATTATTTCGAGAACAGCCGCCGCGCCACCTACGCCCAGCGCGCCTACGCCATCGCCAATCCCGGCGGCTGGACCGGCTACGGCGAGAACGTGTGGGGCCTCACCGCCAGCAACGGCCCGGGCGGCCTGGTGGTGAAGAGCGGCGGCAAGGAACTCACCTTCCACGGCTATACCGCGCGTGGCGCGGGACGCGACTACATCAGCGACGACGGCACCATCGTGCCCACCGCGGCCGGCGGCTCGATCGCTTTCGCGCCGGAAATCGTGGTGCCGGCGCTGGAAGAAATGAAGCGCCGCTACGGCAAGCACATCTACACCAAGTACGGTTTTGTCGATGCCTTCAATCCCAGCTTCCACACCCAGACCGATCTACGCACCGGCAAGCTGGTGCCCGAGCTGGGTTGGGTCGACACGGTGCACCTCGGCATCGACCAGGGCCCGATCCTGCTGATGGCTGAGAACTGGCGCAGCGAGTTCGTATGGAACGTGATGAAGAAGAACCCGTATATCCGCAAAGGCCTTGAACGCGCCGGCTTCACCGGCGGCTGGCTGGAACAGGCCGCCAAGACCCCATGACCCGCAAGCTACGGCGCCACACGTTCCTGCGCGCGCGCCGCCACGCACTGCACGCGCTCGCCTGGGCTTGTGTCGGGATGACGATCGCGCTCGCCTCCGGCTGTGCGGATTCCAGTGCGTCGTCGCGTGAGCTGACGTTCTGGACCGTTGGCCGCGAAGGCGAGGCCGTCGCCAAGCTGCTGCCGGATTTTGAGCGCGAACATCCCGGCGTCCACGTCAAGCTGCAGCAGCTGCCGCTATCCGCTGCGCACCAGAAGTTGCTGACGGCCATCGCCGGCAGCTCCACACCGGATATCACCCAACTGGGCAATACCTGGATCCCGGAGCTGGCGGCGCTGGATGCATTGGAACCGCTGCAGGCACGCGTCGCCGCATCGAAAGTCATCCAGCCATCCGATTACTTCGCCAACATCTGGGCCACCAACCAGATCGACGGCACGCTGTACGGCGTACCCTGGTATGTGGACGCACGCCTGCTGTTCTATCGCGGCGACCTGCTCAAGCAGGCTGGCTTCAATGCGCCCCCGCGCGACTGGGCCGAATGGCGACGTATGCTCGCCGCGCTGAGTCATCCCGAACGTGGCACCTATGGCGCCCTGCTGCCCACCAACGAGTTCGAGCAGTTGCTGGTGCTGGCGCTGCAACAGCCTGAACCCGTGTTGCGCGACGACAATCGCTACGGCAATTTCCGCAGCGAGGGCTTCAAGCGCGCGCTGGCCTTTTACGTGGATACGTTCAAGCAACGCCAGGCGCCGGCTATCACCAATGTCGAAGCCGGCAACCCGTGGACCGAATTCGGCCGCGGCGTGTACGCCTTCTATTTCTCCGGGCCGTGGAATATCGGTGAGTTCCGCAAGCGCCTGCCCGCCTCGCAGCAGGGCGACTGGAACACGGCACCGATGCCCGGTCCAGATGGCCCCGGCGCCTCCAACGCGGGCGGTTCCAGCCTGGTGATTTTCCGGCGCTCGCCGCACAAGGACGAGGCCTGGCAGTTGATCGAATTTCTGTCGCGCCCCGAGATCCAGCAGCGCTTCTACGACCTGCTCGGCGACATGCCGCCGCGCCGTGCCTCCTGGGAAAGCGGCGCACTACGCGACGATCCCAAGGCGCGCGCCTTCCGTGAGCAGTTCGAGCGGGTCAAGCCGACACCGCCGATTCCCGAGTGGGAGCGCATCGTGACCGAAATGCAGCTGGTCGCGGCACAAGCTGTGCATGGCGAACTGAGCATCGACCAGGCCGCGGCGGAGATCGACCGAAGAGCCGACTTGATCCTGGAAAAGCGCCGCTGGATGCTGGAATCAGCTGCGGCCATCCATGGCCGCACCTCTCAACAAGACCGCGCGCACCCGAGCGACCGGAGTCGCCAGCCATGAACCCGCAACGCGCCGCCTGGCTCTTTCTCACCCCGGCTTTGCTGGTGCTTGGCCTGTTCTTTCTGTTGCCGGTGATTGCGGCTTTCGTACTTAGCCTCACCGATTACGACCTTTACGCGCTGGCTGATATCCGCAACCTGCGTTTCGTGGCACTGGGCAATTATTGGGAGCTACTGCACCGGCCCCTGTTCTGGTCGGCGCTGGGACACACGCTGTGCTTCGTCGCCATCGGCGTGCCGCTGTCCATCGTCACCTCGCTGGGCGCAGCAATGCTGCTCAACTCGCCGCTGGCGCGCATGAAGCCGCTGTTTCGCACCGCGCTGTTCGCACCGGTGGTGACTACGGTAGTCGCGGTGGCGGTGATCTGGCGCTATCTGTTCAACACGAAATACGGCCTCGCCAACTACGTGCTCGGCGGCATCGGCATCCATCCGGTGGACTGGCTGGGCGACCCGCACTGGGCGATGCCCACCATCATCCTGTTCGCGGTGTGGAAGAACTTTGGCTACAACATGATCATCTTCCTCGCCGGCCTGCAGGCGATTCCCGCCGATCTCTACGAAGCGGCGCGCATCGACGGCGCTTCCGCGCTACGGCAGTTCCGCCACATCACCTTGCCGATGCTCGGGCCCACCTTGCTGATGGTCAGCATCCTCACCGTGTCGGGTTACTTCCAGCTGTTCGCCGAGCCTTATGTGATGACCGAGGGCGGCCCGCTGCAAAGCACAGTGAGCGTGCTCTACCTGATGTACGAAGAAGGCTTCAAATGGTGGAATCTCGGCTCCGCATCGGCCGTGGCCTTCCTGCTGTTCATGATCATGTTCGCGGTGACCGCGGCAATGCTGCGTGTATCGAAGCGCGGAGGTGAGGCATGAGCCCGCGGCTTGCCAAGGCCACCATCAACGGTCTGCTGATCGGCGGCTCGGCGATTGCGCTGTTTCCGCTGCTGTGGATGCTGTCGGTATCGTTCATGCAGCCGGGCGAAGCCAGCTCGCTGCCACCGCCGCTGCTGCCCGCGCATCCCACCTGGAACAACTATCACGAGCTGTTCGCGCGGGCTGGCATGGGTCGCTATCTGCTCAACAGTCTGCTGGTGTCCACCGCGATCACCTTGCTGTCGCTGGCCTTCAACCTGATGGCTGGCTATGCCTTCGCCAAGCTGCGTTTCGCCGGGCGCGAGCGTCTGTTCCAGGCGTTGCTTGGCGGCCTGGTGATTCCGGCACAGGTGGCGATGCTGCCGCTGTTCCTGCTGTTGAAGTATCTCGGCCTGGTGAACAGCTACGCGGCCGTAGTGGTGCCGGCGATGGCGACCATCTTCGGCATCTTCCTGGTGCGACAGTACGCGCGCGGCATTCCCGATGATTTGATGGAAGCGGCGCGCATCGACGGTGCCGGCGAGCTGCGCATTTTTGTGCAGATCGTGTTGCCGCTGCTGAAGCCGATCATGGTGACGCTAGCGATCTTCACCTTTCTCGCCGCATGGAACGATTTCATGTGGCCGCTGATTGCGCTGACTGGGCAGGAGCATTACACGCTGCCCATCGCACTGGCTTCGCTGTCGCGCGAGCATGTGCAGGATTCGGAGCTGATGATGGCCGGCTCGGTGGTCACCGTGCTGCCCGTGTTGCTGTTGTTCCTGGCATTGCAGCGTTACTACCTTCAGGGATTGCTGTTGGGCAGTGTGAAGGGCTGAGCCGATGCCGTCACGCTCCCCTATCAAGCACCTTTCGCTCCTCGCTTTGTTGGCCACTGCGCTGCTGGCTTCCACGGCGCATGCCGTCAGCACGCCAGTCACGCTGGACGACTTCAGCCGTTCCAATACATGGACCGCCGAAGGCACAGACGATATCGAGACCGCGCTTGGCGTGGCGGATGGCAAGCAAGGCAAGGCCGTTTGCCTGTCCTTCGATTTCCACGGCGTCTCTGGCGCGGCCATGTTGCGTCGCCAACTGCCGGTGGACTGGCCGGACAATTTCGCGCTGTCATTCGATGTGCGCGGCGACATGCCGCCGAACGACCTGCAAGTAAAGCTGGCCGATACGAGCGGCGACAATGTGTGGTGGTATCGACGCGAAGCGTTCCAACCCAGCACGTCATGGCAGACCATCGAGTTTCGCCGCAAGCAGGTGGAATTTGCCTGGGGTCCTACCAAGGAACGCACGCTACGCCACACGGCGGCGCTGGAAATCAGCGTGTATGCCGGCAAGGGTGGCAAAGGCGAGCTGTGCCTCTCTAATCTGCGCCTGCAACCTCTGCCACCAGAATCCGCGGTTGTTCCGCCTGTGCGTGCGCAGGCATCATCCCATCTGCCGGGCTATAGCGTGCAGCGCATGGTGGAAGGCAAGGGCGAATGGCGCAGCAATCTCTCGGGAGCCACTGCGCAGACCGTCACGCTGGATCTGGGTGCCTCGCGCGAATTCGGCGGACTGCAGTTGCGCTGGCTACCGGGACAGCACGCCTCACGCTACGACGTGCTGCTTTCCGATAATGCAAAGCAATGGCATACGGCTTATCAGGTCAGCGATGGCAATGGCGGCGACAACGCATTGTTCCTGCCCGACGCGCAAGCCCGCTATATACGCCTGCAATGGCAGGAAGGCGCCGGCCGCGCCTATGGACTGTCGCAGCTCGAAGTGAAGGACCGTGCCTGGGGCGCTTCGCCCAACGTGTTTTTCCAGGAGCAGGCCAAGCGCGGCAAGCGAGGCATCTTTCCGCGCGGCTTCTCGGGTGAGCAGAGTTACTGGACCCTGATCGGCGTCGATGGCGGTGCACGTCAGTCATCACTGATCTCCGAAGATGGCGCGGTGGAAGTAGGCAAGGGCGGCTGGTCAATCGAACCAATGCTGTTTTCCGGTCGCAACGTGATCGACTGGGCCACAGTAAAGAGCTCGCAAAGTCTGCTGGACGGCTATTTGCCGATTCCTTCGGTGCTCTGGCACGCCGACGCACTGACGCTGGAGACGACCGCGTTCGCCACCGGCAGCGCCGAACACTCCGAACTCGTCTTGCGCTACACCTTGCGCAATGAGAGCAGCCAGCCGCAGCGGGTTACCCTGGCCTTGCTGGCGCGTCCGTTCCAGGTAAATCCGCCAACTCAGTTCCTCAACACGCCGGGCGGCATCCATCGCATCCATGACTTCGCGTGGGACGGCAAGACTCTCACCGTCAACCGGAACCAGCGCGTCGTGCCGCTGCAGGCCACTGACGATTTCGTCGCCAACAAGTACGAGGCCGGCCCGTTACCCGAACGGCTTGCCCAGGGCGAACGCCCTCATGTCGACAACCTGCACACCGATGTCGGCTTTGCCCAGGGCGCACTGCTCTATCACCTCGATCTCCCCGCCCACGGCAACCGCACGCTGGGTCTGGTGGTGCCATGGCATGGCGATGAGGTACGTGTGCCACGCGATGCGAGCGCGTGGCTGCAACACGAAGTGACGCGTACCGCCGACGACTGGCGCAACAAGCTCAATCGCGTCAACGTGCAGCTTCCTGCCACACAGCAGGTCATCGCCGACACCGCACGCAGCGCACTGGCCCAGATGCTGATGTCACGCGACGGCCCAGCGCTACAACCCGGCACGCGCTCCTATGCACGCAGCTGGGTGCGCGACGGCGCCATGATGACCGAAGGCCTGGTGCGCAGCGGCCATGCCGATGCCGCCGGCGAATTCGTGCACTGGTACGCGCCGCATCAATTCAGCAACGGCAAAGTGCCCTGCTGCGTCGATGCACGCGGCTCCGACCCGGTGCCGGAAAACGACAGCCATGGCGAACTGATCTTCGCCATCGCCGAACTCTGGCGTTACACCCACGACCGCGCCGCACTCGAACAACAATGGCCGCACGTCGAACGCGCCATCGCCTACATGGACAAGCTGCGCGAAAGCGAACGCGGTGCCGCCAATCAGACACCCGAACGCCGCGCGCTGTACGGCCTGATGCCTGCCTCGATCAGCCATGAAGGCTATTCCGCCAAACCGATGCATTCGTACTGGGACGACTTCTGGGCACTCAAGGGCTACGACGATGCTGCCACCCTGGCCCGGGCCCTGGGCCATGACGACGAAGCCGCGCGCATCGCCCAATCGCGGGACAGCTTCCGCGCCGATCTGCACGCCTCCATCGACGCCGCGGTGAAGCAACACCGCATCGACTACCTGCCTGGCGCCGCCGAACTCGGCGACTTCGACGCCACCTCCACCACCATCGCCCTCTCTCCCGGCGACGGCCAGACCTGGCTGCCACCCGCGTTGGTGAACAGCACCTTCGAACGCTACTGGAAAGGCTTCACCGACCGCCGCGACGGCAAGCTCGACTGGGACGACTACACCCCCTACGAACTGCGCACCATCGCCAGCTTCGTACGCCTCGGCTGGCGCGACCGCATCGAACCGCTCCTCGACTTCTTCTTCGCCGACCGCCGCCCTGCCGCCTGGAACCAATGGGCCGAAGTCGTGGGTCGCGACCCACGCAAACCCCGCTTCGTCGGCGACATGCCCCACGCCTGGATCGCCTCTGATTACCTACGCTCCGCCTACGACCTGTTCGCCTACGAACGGCCACGCGACCAGGCACTGGTGCTCGCCGCCGGCATACCTGCCGCATGGTTGAAAGGCGATGGCATCGCCATCCGCCACCTGCGTACACCCTACGGCGAACTCAGCTACTCACTGCGTGAGCAGAACGACAAGCTGACGTTGAAAGTCGAACGCGGTATTACACCGCCGCCCGGTGGGTTGGTACTGCCGTGGCCGTATGCAGGGCGACCGGCGAAGAACGTGACGGTGAATGGTGCTGCTGCGGAATGGAAAGATGGCGAGATCGTGATTCGGCGTGTGCCAGCCAGCGTGGTGGTGGATTTGGGTGCGAAGTAACGGCGGCGCTGTAGTTCGCAAACAAACTTCAGCTTCTGAGATAGCTACGTCATCTCGAGCACCCGCCCCTCACCCCAACCCTCTCCCCGGTGGGGAGAGGGAGATGTTGCTCTAGCAGGCAGTGGGGCTGAGCGATCAGGTCTGAAGAAAACCATCCCGACGCCTGACACTGGAAACGGCGGAGCTACAAGGCCCACCGCCTGCTCTCAGGCCATTTCTCTTTGGTTACTTTCTCTTTGGGCCAGCAAAGAGAAAGTGACTCGGACCGCGGCAGCGGTTCGAAAGCCCGCGGCGGGCGAGCCCGGTCGCAACAACGCGACCATCGAAGCGACAACGCCACTGGATTCCGGCCTTCGCCGGAATGACGAGTAAGGAGAGGATGTCGCAAGACCGAACCCTCTCCCGAAGGGAGAGGGGGAAAAGCAAGAAGTCAAAACTTACCAGCGCGAAAATCCGCAATCGCCTCGTGAATCTGCTCCGGCGTATTCATCACAAACGGCCCATACCGAGCCACGCTTTCGCCAAGCGGCTTTCCCGCCACCACCAACACCCGCGCCGCCGCATCCCGCCCGGCAACACGCACACTAGTGCCCTTGGACAACACCGCCAGTTCACTCCGGCTCAACACCTCGCCAGCCACCTGCGCATCACCGCCATCAAACACATAAGCAAACGCGCTATGCCCCTCCGGCAACGGAATCTCCAACTGCGCACCCGGCTGCACCGAGATATCCAGATAGACCGGCGCCGTAGCAACACCGGCGACCGGTCCGACAACACCGAACAACTCACCCGCGATCACCTTCACCTCGACGCCATCCGACGGATGCGCCATCGGAATGCGCTCAGGGCTGATGTCCTGATAACGCGGGTCGGTCATCTTGTCCTTGGCCGGCAAATTCACCCATAGCTGGAATCCCCACATCAGGCCGTTTTCCTGCTGCGGCATTTCCGAATGCAGGATGCCGCGACCGGCAGTCATCCACTGCACGCTGCCGGGGCCGAGATCGCCGCGGTTGCCGTGGTTGTCGCCGTGCTGCATATGGCCGGCGAGCATGTAGGTAACGGTTTCGAAGCCGCGATGCGGATGCTCCGGGAAACCGGCGAGGTAATCGCCGGCCTGGTCGGAACGAAACTCGTCCAACAGCAGGAATGGGTCGAGCATGTCCAGGCCAGGCTGGCCGATGATGCGCTTGAGCTTGACGCCCGCGCCGTCGGAGGTGTCGGTGCCGCGGATGCGGCGAACAATGCTGCGCTCAGTCATGGCTGGCTCCCGTGGAAGGTCTGCGCACCATGATGGTTATGCGGCTTGCCGCATCCAAGCGGCGTGATGCGAACGGATTGTTTCCAAACGGGGTGAGGCGCGCTCACCCCGTCACTTCAGTGCACCCAATGCCCGCTGCGATGGCGCGGTGGCGGGTTGTGCTCGTCGTCGCTGCTTTCGGCGGCGTCATGCACCATGGCTTCGAGCTCAGCCTCGGTCACTGGATGCTCGTGCCAGTACTGGCCTACTGCGCCGAGTACGGCCGGCACCTGGACCAGGCATTCGTCGTATTCCTCGTCGCTGAGTTTTTCGAAGTCGGTCTCGGCGCTGAGGATGCCTTCGTCCACCGCCAGTGCCATCACCGGGCCGAGCAGCTCCATCAGAGCGGAATCGTCGGCCAGGCGCTTTTCCCACAGGGTGGCACGCAGGTCGATGGCGCGGCTGAAGCCTTCGCACCAGCCGGCCGCCGACAGCGCCGGGCCGGCTTCCGTGTCGATTTCACCGAGAATGGGCTCGTAGGCGTCCACGTCCAGTTCGGCGGCGATGGAGTCGTTGAGCTTGGCCAGCAGCGCCAGCACGCGGTTGCCTTCTTCCTCGTCGGCGAAGGGTTCGTGCAGCACTTCGGGCAGCCATTCTTCCGGCAGCACCTGGATCGGGCCGACCGTCAGTGCGGAGAGCATGCCGTGCACGCCATCGAGCAACAGGTCGCCATCGCCGGCATGGGCGCGCAGGTAGCGGTCCAGTTCGTCGAGTTCGCTGTCGTTGAGCGAGCTGGGCCAGTCGGGGTTGGTTGTGTTCATCAGATATCCAGATCCAGCGTGACCGGGGTGTGGTCCGAAGGCCGTTCCCAGCGACGCGGCGTGCGGTCGATGGCTGCTGCCTTCGCCGCGGGTTTCAGGGCATCGCCGAGCAGGATCAGATCGATGCGAAGCCCCATGTTGCGCCGGAAGGCTGCCTGCCGGTAGTCCCACCAGCTGTAGTGTTCGCCGCCCTGTTCGAACAGGCGGAAGCTATCGTGCAGACCGAGATCGGTGATCGCCTTGAGCGCGGCGCGCTCGGGTGGCGAGCACAAAATATCCTCGCCCCAGGTCGCCGGGTCGTACACGTCGCGATCGTCCGGCGCGATGTTGAAATCGCCCAGCACCACCAGGTTCGGGTAGCGCTCGATCTCGCGCGCCAGGAATTCGCGCACCTTGGCCAGCCAGTCCAGCTTGTAGGCATATTTCTCGTCGCCCACCGCCTTGCCATTGACCACGTACAGATCCACCACACGCACGTCGCCGACGGTGGCGGCGAGAATGCGGCGCTGCGGGTCGTCCAGGTTGGGGATGTCGGTGACGATATCCCTGGGTTCTTCGCGCGCGAGGATGGCCACGCCGTTGTAGGTTTTTTGCCCGGAGTAAACCGCGCGATAACCCGCGGCGGCCAGTTCGTCGACCGGGAACTTGGCGTCTTCGAGCTTGGTTTCCTGCAGCGCGATCACATCCGGCTGCGCCTCGGCCGCCCACTGCGTGAGCTGCGGCAGGCGCACCTTGAGGGAGTTGACGTTCCAGCTGGCGATTTTCATGGGCGGCATTGTAAGGGAAGCCTGGCCGTGGCCCGAACCCGCTCCAGCGGTGGGCGATTGGCCGGCAAAGCCAGGTCCTGCCCCGAACCTACCGCCCTCAAGACGGGGAAACGAGCTAGGATGGGGGGTACAGGATCTGAGGCCACTGGGATGCACTGCTTTCACAGCGACCCTGAACACCGTATTTTAAACCACTAATTTCCCACGCTTCAGTTTCATTTCAAAGGTACTTTTTATGTCAGATCGTCAGCACGGAACCGTCAAGTGGTTCAACGACGCCAAGGGCTTCGGCTTCATCACCCAGGATGCAGGTGGCGAAGACTTGTTCGTCCATTTCAAGGAAATCCAGGGCAACGGCTTCAAGTCGTTGCAGGAAGGCCAGAAGGTGACTTATGTGGTCACCCAGGGTCAGAAGGGCAAGCAGGCCAGCCAGGTCCAGACCGCCTAAGTCCGACCCGGTATGTGTCAAAAAAAGCCCGCGCAAGCGGGCTTTTTTTGTCGGGGGTGTATCAGGCCAGCCCATAGCTGTGCAGCAAGGCCTCCGGCTCCGGTTTTCTGCCGCGGAAGGCGACAAAGCTTTCTAGTGCTGGGCGGCTGGCACCCACGGCGAGGATTTCGTCGCGGAAGCGCTCGCCGGTAGCGCGGTCGATCACGCTGCCGTTGGTTGCTGCCTGCTCTTCGAACTCGCCGAAGGCGTCGGCACTGAGCAGTTCGGCCCACAGATAGCTGTAGTAACCAGCCGCATAGCCACCGGCGAAGATGTGGCTGAAGCCGTTGGGGAAGCGCTGCCAGATCGGCGGATGCAGCACAGCCACCTGCTTGCGCACTTCTTCCAGCACGGCCAGCGTGCGCGCGCCCTGTTCCGGGTCGTATTCCAGATGCAGGCTGAAGTCGAACAACGCGAATTCCAGCTGACGCACCAGAAACAGGCCGGCATGGAAATGCCGCGCGGCGAGCATGCGCTGGAACAGTTCCTCCGGCAGCTTTTCGCCGGTCTGCCAATGGCGCGCGAACAGGTCGAGCGCCTCGCGGTTCCAGCCGAAGTTCTCCATGAACTGGCTGGGCAGTTCCACCGCGTCCCATTCCACGCCATCGATGCCGCCGATGGAGGGCAGGGCGATCTCGGTGAGCAGGTGATGCAGGCCGTGGCCGAATTCGTGGAACAAGGTCAGCACATCGTCGTGCGTGAGCAGGGCCGGGCGGCCTTCGGTGGGCGGCGCGAAGTTACAGGTGAGGAACGTCACTGGCAGCTGTTCGTTGCCGCCGTCGCTGAAGCGGGAGCGGCACACGTCCATCCACGCGCCGCCACGCTTGCCTGAACGGGCATACAGATCGACGTAGGCACCGGCGAACACGCGGCCGTCAGCGTCGCGCATGTCGTAATAACGCACTTCCGGATGCCACACATCGACGCCGTCGCGCGGACTCAGGGTGACGCCGTAGAGCTTTTGCACCAGGCCGAACAGGCCGTCGATCACCGCGGGCAGCGGGAAGTACGGCTTGAGCTGTTCCTCGTCCAGGTCGTAGTTCTTCTGGCGCAGCTTTTCGGAGGCGTAGCCGACATCCCAGGACTCGAGGTTGTCCAGCTTCAGTTCCTTACTGGCGAACTCGCGCAATGCGGCCAGTTCTTTGCGCGCCACCGGACGCGCGCGCTGGGCCAGGTCGTGCAGGAACTCCATCACTTCGGTGGGCGAATCGGCCATCTTGGTCGCCAGCGATTCTTCGGCGGCATTGGCGAAGCCGAGCAGCAGCGCGGCTTCGTGGCGCAACGCCATGATCTTCTCGATGCGCGGGCCGTTGTCGTACTTGCCGGCGTGCGGGCCCTGATCGGAGGCGCGGGTCTGGTAGGCCCAGTACACGCGCTCGCGCAGGCCGGGATTATCGGCATAGGTCAGCACCGCCTGCACACTGGGCTGCTTGAGCGTGACCAGATAACCGTCGAGATTCTGTTCCTTGGCGTACTGGCGCAGCACAGCGCGGCCGGATTCAGGAATGCCGGCGAGGTCGCGCTCATCGGTGATGTGTTCGTGCCAGGCGTCGGTGGCATCCAGCACAGCGTTGGAGAACTCGGTGGACAGCTTGCTCAGCTCCACGCCGATGGTGCGATAGCGCGAGCGCGCCGGCTCTTCCAGCGCCACGCCGGACAGCTTGAAATCGCGCAGCGCGTGCTCGACCAGGGCACGCTGCGGCCGCGCCAGCGCGGCGAATCCCGGCGCATCGGCCAGCGCCTGCACCACCTGGTACAGCTCGCGGTTCTGGCCCAGCTCGATGGCGTGGTCGGTGAGCTTTTCCTCGGCCGGTCCGTAGACCTCGCGCAGGGCTTCGTTGTCGGCCACCGAATGCAGATGGCTCACCGGTGCCCAGGCCCGCGCCAGGCGCTGTTCCAGCCGCTCCTGGGTCAGCATCACGCCGTCGAAATCACGCGGCCCGCCGGCGGCGGTGAGCGCGTCGATACCCTGGCGGTAATCCGCCAGCAGGGTGTCGATGGCGGGGGTGACCTGTTCCGGGCGGATCTGCGAGAAGGCGGGCAGGGTGGCGTCGGCCAGCAACGGGTTGTCCAGCCGGTTATCCAGCTTGTTGTCTTGGGACATGTGTTTCTCCTTAAGGCCGCCAGCGTGGCGACCGGCCGGGGCGAAATCAAGCCGCTCTGCGACGCACTTCTGGCTGTCACAAAGCGCGCCGTACCATCGCATCCATGTTGCAGACGGATTTCACCGAACTACTACGTCAAAGCGACGTGTTTGGGCATTTGGATACGGACGCCCTGGAGGCCTTGGGCCGCCAGCTGGTGTGGTTCGGCCTGCCCGGTGGACGGCCGCTCTATAAGCAGAGCGAGCCGGCGGACGCGATGTACCTGCTGGTCAGCGGCAGCCTGGGCAGTTTCGATGGACCGACCGAACTGACGCGCCTGATCTCGGCCGGCGACAGCGTGGGCGAGATCAGCCTGGTCAGCGGGGAAAGCCGTCAGGCCACGGTGCGCGCCTTGCGCGACTCCGAATTGCTGCGGCTGGACCGCGCCGCCTTCGAGGCGTTGGTCAGCCGCTATCCACAGGCTATGTTGGGCGTGGCGCGCGTGGCCATTGCGCGCCTGCAGAAGCGCCTGCGCAACGAGGACAGCCCCGGCAACGCGCGCACCTTCGCCCTGCTGCCGGTGGATGCCGAGGTGCCGGCGCGCGCGCTGGCGATGCAATTGGCGATGGCGCTGGAGCCTTATGGCAGCTGCGCGGTCATCGACGAGGAACACGGCGCCGGTCGCGGCAGCGACTGGTTCGCCGAACGCGAAGCGCAGGTGCGCTTCGTGATCTATCTGGATACGCGCGGCGATGCGCTGTGGCGCCAGCGCTGCCTGCGCCAGGCTGACGTGTTGTTGCTGCCCACGCAGGCCGCGCAGCCGGCACGGCCCTGGCCGGAAGGCGCACCGCTGCATCCCTCGCGTGCCGGGCATCGGCCGCGCCATCTGATTCTGTTGCATCCCGGGCGCCAGCCCAGCTTGGGCGCGGCACAGCGCTGGCGCGCCCAGTTCAGCGGCGAGCTGCAACACCACCACGTCGGCGGCCAGGCCGACATTGCGCGGCTGGCGCGGCTGATCAGCGGCCATGCGCGTGGACTAGTGCTGGCCGGTGGCGGCGCGCGCGGGCTGGCCCACCTCGGCGCCTTGCGCGCCCTGCGTGAAGCCGGCCATGTGTTCGACAGCGTGGGCGGCACCAGCATCGGCGCGATCATCGGCGCAGGCGTAGCCGCCGGTTGGGAGCTCGGCGAGATGACCGAGGTCTACCGACGCGCCTTTATCGAAGGCCGCCCACTGTCGGACTGGACCTTGCCGCTGGTAGCGCTCACCCGCGGCCGCCGCGCCGCGCTGATGCTGCGCCGCGCATTCGGCGCGCTGGATATCGAAGACCTCACTCTGCCGTTCTTCTGCATGGTCACCTGCCTGTCCGGCGACGGCATGGTGGCGCAGCGCCGCGGGCCGCTGTGGTTATGGCTGCGCGCCTCCAGCGCCATACCGGGCGTGCTGCCACCCGTGTTGCATCACGGCCGCGTGTATATCGACGGCGCGCTGATGAATAACCTGCCCACCGATGTGATGGCGACGGACGGCATCGATCACATCACCGCGGTGGATATCCGCGCCGAGATTTCCCTGCTCACCACCGCCGAGGAATACGCCACGCCGCCCTGGTGGCGACTGTTGCTACAGCGACAGACCATCCAGCGCCCGGGCCTGGTCTCCACCCTGGTGCGCGCGGGTATGGTGAATAGCGAAGCGCCAAGCCTGCATCGCCGGGAACGCGCGGATCTGCTGATCACACCGCCGCTGGAACATATCGGCATGCTGGACTGGAAGGATTGGCAGCGCGCGATCGAAGCCGGTTACGTGCATACGCTGAAGGTGCTCGAAGACCAGCAACGATAGGAGCCCACCCTGTGGGCGAAAGCGGCCGAAAGACCGCGGCGCAGAGCGGGCGCCCACAGGGGGGGCTCCTACAACAACCTCAGCCGCTACCATGGGCAGATGAATCATCTCCGCACCTACCGGGGCATCGCCCCCACCCTTGGCCAGCGCGTCTACGTCGACCCGGCTGCCACTGTGATCGGCGCTGTCGAGCTGGCTGACGATGTGTCGATCTGGCCTGGTGCCGTGCTGCGCGGCGACGTGCATCACATCCGCATCGGCGCGCGCAGCAATGTGCAGGACGGCAGCATCGTGCATGTCACTCACGATGGCCCTTACTCGCCAGGCGGCTTCCCTACCCTGGTCGGCGAAGGCGTCACCATCGGCCACGCCGCGGTGATCCACGCCTGCACCATCGAGGACTATTGCCTGATCGGCATGCACGCCACCGTGCTCGATGGCGCCACGGTGAAGAAGTACGGTTTCGTCGGCGCAGGCAGCGTGATTCCACCCGGCAAGGTCGTGGGCGAACGCGAGCTGTGGCTGGGCAATCCGGCCAAGTTCGTGCGGCTGCTCAACGATAAACAGATCGAGCAGCTGCATTACTCAGCCGATCACTACGTACGCCTGAAAGACGAGTACCTCGCAGCGGAATGAGTACACGCCGTGTACTTTTCCTGTGCAGCCGCAACCGGCTGCGCAGCCCCACGGCGGAGCAGGTGTTCCGTGATTGGCCGCAGCTGGAGGTGGATTCGGCCGGCCTATCGCCCGATGCGGACACTCTGCTTTCCGCCGAGCAGGTGGATTGGGCGGAGCTGATCCTA
The DNA here is from genome assembly GCF_900114495.1 of Dyella sp. OK004. GTDB lineage: Bacteria > Pseudomonadota > Gammaproteobacteria > Xanthomonadales > Rhodanobacteraceae > Dyella_D. Next base: position 1,396,843 of record NZ_FOZI01000001.1, read on the forward strand.
GTGATGGAAGCCGCGCATCGCCGTCGCCTGCAAGCGCGCTTTGGCCGGCATCTCCACGGCAAGCGCGTAGTGGTGCTGGGTATTCCCGACGACTACGACTTCATGCAGCCCGAGCTGGTCGAGCTTCTGCTGAAGAAAGCGGGACCGTTGCTGCGCTGAAGCGCTCCGGCGTCACTGCGCCTGGGTGGAGGCCGACGATGCGGATTGGATCATCGCGGCGCGTGCTTCGTCGCTGCGAATCTGGATCTGGCGCTGCGCATCGAGCTTGCCGCCAAGCAGGGCGAGCTTGTAATTGGTGCCGTCGAATTCGCGCAGCAACGACAGCTCGCGCTGAGCTTCGTCCAGCTCGTTGTTGTTGATAGAACGCTCTACGTCGTCGGCGGCCGGCTCGAATAGCTGATGCAAACCGTCCTGCGCCGCCGCATTGTTCGGATCCAACTGCAACGCACTGAGATAGAACTCGTAGGCATTGGCGCCGGCCGGCGCGATCAGCCGCTTTTCATCCACGGCGGTCTTGGCCAGGCCAAGCATGATGCCGACGCCGCTAGTGTCGTCAGTGCCACCACTGGTCGCCGCCGCCGCTGGGCCTTTCGAGGAGCCGGACGCGAGATTCGCCATGGAAGCCGGGCGCATCAGCGCATACGCGGTGCCGGCTGCAATGACCAGCAAGACCAGTGAGGCAACAAGCAGACCGCGTCGCGAGGACGCGGCGGAAAACAGACGGGACATGACACCTGGCCGGTGGGGTGGGGCCGCATTCGGGACCATGCGTCTTCGCATGTCCCAGCAGCGCGCCACGGTAGCCACGCCAGATGTCAGCTATGTGACGCCGTTGGCGTTTTATCCTGCATCCGTCAGCCGAAGTGGCCGCCAACAATCTTGCCGTCCTTGTCTAGCTCCGGGTAATAGCGACTGTTGTTACTGCGGAATTCCATGGTGGTCATGGTGCCGGGCATCACCAGCTGTACATCCGGGTAGGTCGCGTGGAACTGCTCCGGCGTGGGATGGGTGGCGATGAAGGCGTCGAAGCTTTTCATGTCGGTCACGAAGCCGGCCACCGACTTGGGCGCAGGCTGGGTCATGTCGTGACAGGCTCCGGTGGCGATGGCGACAGCAAGCAGGGGCAGGACGAGCATGGCCTTGCGCATGGCGGATCTCCTTGGCGATTGCGCCGATTATGCGTCATGCGGTTGAAGGCAGCGGCACCTCCCCGCGGCCTGCTTCAAAGCCGGAATTCGATGCGCTGGCGCAACTCTGCCGAGGCCGGCGCGCCATTGCGCGTGCCCGGCGTGAACTGCCAGCGCTCAACCGCGCTCAGTGCAGCGCGGTCGAACACATTCTTGGGATCGGCGTCGATCACACTAGCGCGACTCACCGAACCATCCGCTTCGACGACGAAACGCACGTCGACCCAGCCTTGCCGGCGCGTACGCCGCGCGTCACTGGGGTAGTACGGTTCGATGCGGCGCTTCAACACGGGTGCTGTCGCGGCAACGGCTTCCGCGGCGGGCGCAGGTCGTGCCGCTACCGGAGCGGCAGGCTCCGGCTCGGTCCGTTTTACTGGCGACGCTGGCTGACTGATGGCGGAGGGCGGCGCTGGCGTGACCGCCACCGATGGAAAGGGCGTCGTCACCGATGCCGTATGGGCCTGCTGTTTTTGCGCGGTGGCCTGTGCCTGTTGCTGCTCGCGTCGCTGCTGGTCTTCCGCTACCTGCAACTGGGCCTGCAGTTTGGCGCGCAGGATGGTGAGCGTGTAGTTGGTGGGGTCGGCCTTGGACAAGAGGTCGATCTCCCGCTGGGCTTCGGCGGCGTTGCCCTGGCCGATGGTCTGCTCGGCGGCAGTGGCGGCGAACGGGAAGATTTCGCGCAAGGCATCCTGCGCAACCTGGTTGTCCGGCTGCTGCTTCAAGACCTTCAGATACCACTCAATGGCGTTGTTGCCGGCCGGCGCCAGCAACCGCTGCTGCGCCATCGCATCCCGTGCGTGCAGCAAGAGATCCGCTGTGGTGACCGGCATATCGGCACGATGGATCTGGCCGGCATCCGCCACTGGCGCCAGCTCCTGCACCACGTGCTCGTTGCTTCCGGCACCGCGCAACAGCCAGACGATGACACCGCCCGCGCAGGCGAACAAAGCGAGCAGGATCAACAGGACATAGCGCGTCGCACCTTGAGTACGGCGTTGAAGCGGGGCAGCTGGCATGAGAGGGGTATCGGGGAGGCCGCGGGGCGCGCCAGCTTAGTGACGCGATATTGCGGAGATGTTGCCTGGCGAAGCCGTCGCGCAGCCGTCACACAGACGGCTGCGCGACATCAAGCGCTTACCAATCCACCTGCAGGTTGCGGCTGTCGGGCGAACCGTCCGGATGGGCGATCCACCACACGCGGTTCTGCTGATCCGGGCAGCCCTGGCCGGTGGCATAGGTGGCCAGTGCGCCGCTGGCGGTGCTCAGGTCGGTGCGATAGCAACTGCCGAAGCTGTCGTTGAAGCGGAAGCTCTGCGCACTCTGCTGGCCGGTGTGGCTGGTGAGTGCTCCGCTGGCGTCGAAGTTCAAGGTATCGGCACTATCCACCGTATTGCTGATGTCCGCCTTGTAAACCGGGAAGCCCAGCAAGCGGCGTTCGCCATGCGTGGTGTAGCCCTGATGCGTCGTGGTGGCCGCGCTGAGGCTGCCGTCGCTGGCAACTTGCTGGTTGTAATCGACGCTCAGCGGGTACGCGGCATGCGCTCGGTATTCCACGGTCAGCAGCGGACCGACGCGGCTCTGGCTCACGCTATCCACCTGGGTCAGCTGTTCGGTCTGCTGGCGATAGGTGCTGGTGTTGATGGTGAAACGCTGCACGTCGTTGAAGCCCACTGTCTGCGTCACCGAGTTGACCACGCGTCCGCTCGAACCGGTGGCGTAACCCTCGATCACGAACTGACGCGTCAGCTGCGTGGTGATGTCACCGGTGAGATTGCCGCTGTTGTCGGTCGCCAACGTGCTGCCAATGGTCGGCGTGGGCGGCTGGCCCACCAGCGTGTTGCGGGTGATGCGGCCGTTGACCTGCTGCGCATGACGGTCGCGATACACCAGCAAAGTAGCGGTGGTGGAGAAATAACCGTGCGCACCCGCCACGCTCAACGCGACTTCATGCGGACTGCCGTCGCTCAACTGACCGGCAAACGGCGTCAGGTCGACGCGGTAGGGCATGAAGTTGAGCGTCTGCACGCCAGGCGTCGGCCGCCACAGGTAGGGATCGATACCACCGGTGTAAATCCACGGATATACCGGCGCCACACCGGCCGGCTGGCCGTCGATGCTTACTTCGGCTTCGCGGAAGTTGCCGCCGCCACACTCCTGCACTTGCGCGGCGTACTGGTCAGGCACGCAGGTGTACCAGAACTCGTCGCCGCTCTGGCTCTGCGCGAACACGTCGAGATACGCGCGCACCACATTGCGCGGCAGGCTCAGCGTCTTGGCGAGCTTGTCGGTGGGGCCGTTGAGGGTGGTGGTGTCGCCCACCGCGTCCGCACCGAGCGGATACACCGCATCCGGCACCTGCGCGGCCGGGGCTATCAGCGAGGCCGGGTAGAACAGCAGACGCGCGCTGCCGTGAATGATGCCGGTGTAGGTGCTGTTCACCACATTGCCGATGATCGCCTGGCCCTTACCGGGCTGGCGCAGCAGCGTGGTGTAGTCGGTCAGGTCGCGCTCCACATGCCAGCTCGGCGACACCGCAGCGGAAGGCTCCTGCGTGGTACCGAAATACACGTTCACGCCGGACAGCCACAAGGTAGCGGTGCGATCGAACTGGCGACCCGCGGTCACCGAGAAATCCGCCTCCAGTACCACCTTGGACCAACGGCTGCCGCAGGAAACGGGCGGCGTGTAGTCGTAAGGACGCGTATTGAAATCGGTAAAGGTGACATCGTTGAACAACTGGACCACGCACGGGGTGCCCGGCGGACGCGGCACTGTGGGATCGGCCACGACGACATTCTTCGTTCCGATCACCGGATCATTGCCGGCGGCATGTGCTGTGCCGGCCGCAACGAGAATACCTATTCCAACGAATAGCCCGGCAATCACCGGACCCAGACGCACGAACCCCTTCGACGACATGATGCTCACTCCCCGCATGATGTGATCCCCTGTCCCATCACGCTAGCACGCGGCAAGACCGCAGGTGTTTGCGGTTCGCATTTAAACGTCCAAGTAAATTTAGACGTCTAACTAAGTGGGAAGCGTATTGGGCGACCCACCTTTCAGCGTCGATACGCGTAGATCGACAGAAAGCCTCAACCACCTGGCTTGGGGGCGAGAGCAGCCTTCTCTTCGTCGGTCAGTGCGCGATGTCCGTAGCTGACCACTCGAGTCATTCGCCACTCGCCATCTTTGTGCTGCCAGATCATCAGGAACCTGGCACTGCCTTCGCACTTGCCGCTGGCAAGTTCGCAGAAGCGATGTTCGCCTTCTTCTATCGCGCCATAATCCTTGATCGGATAGACCTTCAGCGAAGCAGGCAATAACTCGCGCCGTACCTTGTGACAGATGTACTTGCGCGTGTTCTCCACCACCGAGGCGCGGTCAAAGGTGACGCCACCCTTGTCGTGATAAAACTCAACGTCAGGCACGAAGTAATGTGTGAAGGTTTCCAGATCGCACTGGTTGTAGGCATCGAACACCTTCCGGTCGAGCGCAGTGATCGTACGGGTAAGCTGCGCTTCCGCGCTCTCATCCGTCGCTGCAGCGGCAGCGCTAAGCGAAAGCATCATCGTGAGCGCCGCGGCAGTAGCAGAAGCGAGTCGATACATCATGCGGCGGTGACCTTTTTGTCAGGTGTCAGGATGACCCGGCCCGCCATTGCTTCTCGACGGGGCGCCGGAGCACGGTATCCGGTTTTGCCGCTGGCGCTACCGCGCCTTACGGCACAGCGGTCGCCGCTTCCATCGCCCGCAGATAAGCCATCGCATGTTCGCGATCGGCGCCGCACATCACCGGTTCCGGCCGCAGGTTGGAACACACCGCCGGCCGCTCCGGGCGACCGAAGATGGCGCAGCGGTTGTCATCGGTCAGCTGCACGCAACGCACGCCGGCCGGCTTGCCGTGCGGCATGCCCGGAATCGGCGAACTGATGGACGGCGCGATGCAACAGGCACCGCAGCCGGCGCGGCAGGTGAGCGTCATCGCTCAGCCGTACTGCTGACGCAACGCGAGATAGACGGGATCGGTATCCGGGCGCTTGCCATGCCACAGTTCGAACGCGTCGGCTGCGGTTTCCACCAGCATGCCCAGGCCGTCGAAGGCATAGCGCGCATGGCCCGCTCGCGCCCAGGCGAGGAAGTCGGTGGCGGCCTTGCCATATGAAAGGTCATAGCAGGTGGCGCGGTTGCCGATCAGGCTGAAGGGCAGGTCCAGCGAGGTGCCCAGCACACCTGCGGAGGTGGCGTTGACGATCAGGTCGTAACTGTCGATATCGGCGAGATCTTCCCAATAGCGCGTATGCGCGCGCGCGGGTTCCCCGATGGCGTCGGCCAGTGCGTCGGCGGCTTCGGGTGAGCGGTTGACGATGGTCAGGGTGTTCACGCCGGCATCGAGCAGGTTCCAGGCCACGCCGTGCGCAGCGCCGCCGGCGCCGAGCAGCAAAGCATCGTGGCCACGCAGATCAGCCTGATGCCGTTCGGTGAGGTCGCGCACCATGCCCGCGCCATCGGTGTTGTGGGCAGCCAGTCGACCATCCGGCAGGCGGGTGAGGACGTTGGCGCTACCAGCGCGCATAGCTGCTTCGCTGCGCCGGTCGGCCAGCGCGAAGGCGGCGGCCTTGTGCGGCAGGGTGACATTGGCACCTACGCCGCCCTCGGCGAAGAAACGGCGCACGCTGGCCTCGAACTCCCCCGGAGACGCATCGATGGTGCGGTACTCCAGCGCGATACCGAACTGCTTGCCGAACACCTGGTGGATCTGCGGCGACAGTGAATGGGCGATGGGGTGGCCGAAGACGGCGAACTGGCCTGCACTCATGACGTGCTCCTTGGTTGGATGAGGACTCCGCAGGGGCACAAGCCGACCCGCAACAGCCGCACATTCTAATCCCGGGCGCCTGGGGAGGCCCCACCTCCTGAGTGCAGGTTTTGGGGTCGCAGGTTTTGAGATGGGCCGCCGGCAAGCTCACCTCACTCGATCACCACGGACCGCCGCCATGCGCAAGCCAGCCTCCGATAACAGCCGCCACTACCGTCTGCTCGCCGGCGCCTTGCTGTGGCTGTTGGCGGGCGGCGCATTGTTGCTCACCACCCTGGTGCCGGTGCGCACCGATCTGCTCGGCTGGACACCGGCGTTCTGGCTGGTGGGCGCACCGCTGGCGTTACTGCTGGTGCTGGAACCGAGCCTGCCGCGCCAGCTGCTGTCGCTGCTGCGGGGGCGCCGCCGCCGTGTGCCGCACGCCATCTGGCACTGAATTCCGCTTGGCAGTGGAAGCTTGAGTGCGTAGGGAGCGCACTTGGGAGCGACGGCGGAAGCCAGGATGGCTGGGCACCCGTCGGACGCGGCGCGAAGGATCGCGTCATGGGTTTCGGCAGCCCAGGGAAGAGCTGCCGGAGTCACCCGCTCCGCGACGGATCAGTCGGCAATACCCAGCCGCTTGCGTTCGAGCCGCCGCATGAACTCCTGCATGATGCGCAGATAGAGATCGTCGCCGAGATAAGCGTCTTCCACGCCCGCGTCGATCGACGGGTTGTCGTTCACTTCGATCACCACCGGCTTGCCGTCGACCTGCTTCAGGTCCACGCCGTACAGACCGTCGCCGATCGGCTGGGTGGCTTTGAGCGCCAGCTTCACCACTTCGGCCGGCGCGTCACGCACGGGGATGGTCTCGAAGCCGCCAGACTTGGCCGTGCCCTTGGCGCCATGATTGTAGATCTGCCAGTGGCCGCGCGACATGTAGTACTTGCAGGCGTACAGCGCCTCGTGATTCAGCACGCCGATGCGCCAGTCGAATTCGGTGTAGACGAATTCCTGCGCCAATAGCAGGGCGCTGTGCTGGAACAGTTCGCTGGTGGCTTTTTCCAGCTGCGCGTCGTTCTCCACTTTCACCACACCGCGTGAGAAGGAGCCGTCCGGAATCTTCAGCACGATGGGAAAGCCGAGCTTGGCGGCGACATCCTTGATGCCCTTCGCGTTGTCGCGATAGAGGATCTCGGTATTGGGTACCGCGAGCTTGCGCGACACCATCAGATCGTTGAGGTAGATCTTGTTGGTGCAGCGGAGGATGGAGCTGGGATCGTCCATCACCACCATGCCTTCCTTCTCCGCGCGGTGCGCGAAGCGGTAGGTGTGGTTATCGCTGGCGGTGGTCTCGCGAATGAACAGGCCGTCGTATTCGGCCAGGCGCTGGTAATCGTTCTTGCCGATCGGATCGACTTCGATACCCAGTTCCTTGCCGGCGTTGACGAAGGACTTGAGCGCCTTCTTGTTCGACGGCGGCATGGCCTCGTTGGGGTCGACCAGCATGGCGATGTCGTAGCGATAGCGTTTGCGCGCCTTCGGCTTGCGCCATAGCTTTTTGGAGAAGCTGTCCAGGGTCTCGGCGAAAGCGTCTTCCTGGGCGTCGTCCAGCGTGTGCAGGCCCACCGGCTTGATCGAGCTGACCTGCCACACGCGGTCGCGCTCGAACTCGATGCGCAGCAGCGGACAGGGGAACAGTTCGAACACCTGGCGCGCCAGATCCTGCAGCGCCGGGTAAGCGGTTTCGCCGAAATAGACCAGGATGCCGAAGTCGGTGGTATCGCGACCGCCGGCAGGCAGGAAGTGGGTGAGCTTCTGGTTGAGGTCTTCGATGTCCAGGCCGTACAGCGAGCGTCGGCGCAGATCGTTCACCGTGCGCACCGACGGCATCACCTTATGCCCACGCGCCTCGCCCAACAGAGAGACGTAGTAGCCGGTGCCCAGGTATTTGTAGCTGCGGCACAGGTTGATGACTTGCGTGCGTTCGTCGTCGCCGCCGATAGGTTCGCGCAAGTAGTCCATCGCAGTGACGACGTCGACGGACGGGTAGTAAGAGCCCCAGTCGGAGGCCTTCTCGACAACGATGACGAGACGGGACATGACACCTCAAATTCGGTAGAACCGCGGGGGTGTCGTCACGTGGAGGAACGGGGCGGCACGGCACAAGGGCGGCAGTTTGGCACATGGAAGACTTTGTTCAAGGGAATGGTCTGAAGCAAGACTAAATGTCGTTATTGGGGCCATGACCAACTGCCGATTGCGGAGCGCGGCCTGCAGGTCTAGAGTGCCGCGCTTCCGCCGCCCTCCGTCCCTTCTCTGACTGCCGCCGCGTCCCGCGCCGCACCGGAATCCGCCTGATGACCCCAATGCCCGCGACCGCCGCCGTGCGCGTGCGCCGCGCTGAACTTTCCGATCTCGATGACTTGGTCGCGCTGGAGGAGCAAAGCTTCACCAGCGATCGGCTCAGTCGCGCCCAGTTTCGCCGTCACCTGGACAGCGAGAGCGCGCAGGTGCTGGTAGCCAGCGCCAACCATCGCCGCTTCCTCGGCACGGCGGTGGTGTTTTTCCGCAAGGGCAGCCAGCGCGCGCGCCTCTATTCCATCGCCACGCACGCCGAAGCACGCGGCAAGGGCGTGGGCTCGGCTCTGCTGGAGGCGGCCGAGCAGACGGCGCGGCGGCGGCACTGCCGTGCACTGCGGCTCGAGGTGCGCACCGACAACCACAGCGCCATCCGCTTGTACGAGCGGCTCGGCTACCACTGCATCGGCGAGCACAGGGGTTTCTACGAGGACGGCTCGGACGCCTGGCGCTTCGAGAAGATGTTGCGCTGATCAGCCGCCGAACGGTTGGCCGAGGCGCTGCTCAGTGGCTTCGTCGGGCCGCGCCACCAGCGCACCGGTACGCATGAGGCTCACGTTGTAGTGCCCTTCGTCGACCAGCGGCAGGAAGGCGCCGCTGCCGAACACGGTATCCACGCCGGGCAGCCATTGCGGATGCTGGCGCTTGAGGTCGAGCACGTCGTAGGCACCGGCTTCGTCGAAGCTGATCACGGTACGCGGCGCCTGCGCTTCCTGCTCCGGATCGTCATAGCGTCCGCTCAGGCGATCAAGCCGGTACAGCGGTGGCAGGCCGGCCAGCAGCGCGGGCAATTTCCACTTGAGCACAATCGCCTCCACCCGCCAGGCATCGCCGGACACGGCGACCTGGCGCGCACTGCCGTCGGGCCAGCGCAGGGTCAGTGCCCAGCGCTGCGGCGACAGGATGCGGGCATCAATCGCCACCACCGGCGTTTCTTCCGACAGCAAGCGATAGCCGCGCAGACTCCAACTGGCGGCAGCCAACACCAGGGTGAGCGCGAAACCCAACAGCAGCAGCACGGTGCGCAGCGCCGCCGCAAACCGCTGGCCGGCGTGCAGGCGCGTGCGCAGAGCGACCAGCTGCACCAGGGTGAACAGGAGTGCGATCACCGTCAGCACCAGCAGAAGGGTGCTGGGCAGGCGCAGCAGCGTGGTCCAATCCATACATCTCTACTCCACGCCGCGAGACGGCGGCGACCCGCGCATGATAGCCGCTGGTGTGCACCGCTCCGAGCTGAAACCAACTGAACCGTCGGCCGCACGGCCTATCGCGGCGCAATGGGTGAGCATCGCTATACTGCGGCCGTCTCCGTAGGAACCCACATCCATGCGTCGATCGATCCTGCTGCTCCCGCTTTGCCTCGTGACGGCCGCGCTGGCCGGTTGCGGCAACAAAGGCCCGCTGTACATGCCGCCGCCGAAGCCAGCACCGGCACCCACCGCGGCAACCGTGGCACCTGCTCCGGCCGCCACCACGGCTACACCCGCGCAACACTGAAGGCGCCCGGCGATTTCATGAAACTGCGCTTCACCAAGATGCAGGGCATCGGCAACGACTTCGTAATGGTCGACGCGCGACGCGATGGCTTCGGCCTGCGCGAGACGGAGATCCGCGCGATCGCCGACCGGCATAACGGCGTGGGTTTCGATCAGCTGATCAGCATCGAGCCGGCGCGCGACCCGTCCTGCGCGTTCTTTTACGGCATCTGGAATGCCGATGGCTCACCCTCCGGCCAATGCGGCAATGGCGTGCGCTGCGTTGCGGCGTGGCTGTATCGCGACGGCGCGCTGGCGATCGGCGAAACGGTGCGGCTGGAAAGTCCTTCCGGCCCTGTCACCGTGCGCCTGCTGGCAGCGGACCAAGTCACGGTGGATATGGGCGAACCGGATTTCCGGCCTGAATACATTCCCTTCCAGACCGAGGCCGCGGCCGACCGCTACGAACTCGACGTGGGCGGCGAGATGCTGGAAATCGGTGTCGTATCGATGGGCAACCCGCACGCGGTGGTGGTGGTGCCTGACCTGAGTCTGCCCACCTTGTTCCGTCACGGCCCATTGCTGTCGACGCACGAGCGCTTTCCGGAAGCGGCGAACACGGGCTTCGTACAGGTACTCGATCGCCGCCATCTGCGTCTGCGCGTACACGAGCGCGGCAGCGGCTGGACCCTGGCCTGCGGTACTGGCGCCTGCGCCGCGATGGCGGTGATGCGCCAGCGTGGCGAAGTGGACGACAGTGTGCAGGTCGAACTTCCCGGCGGCCGCTTGCAAATTGACTGGATCGGCCCTGGACATACGTTGTGGATGACCGGGCCGGCCTCTTTCGTATTCGAAGGTGAATGGCTGGGCATGATCGCGCATTGAAGCGTCATGACGGCCATCGCACACTCGGCGCCAGACCATCCGCCCGACTCATCGGTTTTTGAGGTAACCCGCGCATGACCGACTCCGCACTCGACGACACCTTGCAAGCCCAGGATGTAGCCGCTTATCTGCGCCGCCATCCGGGCTTCCTCAATGACTTTCCGGAACTGGCCGCGCAGCTGACCCTGCCGCGCGAGCAAGGGCCGGTGGCCTCGCTCGCGGTGTATCAACTGCAGCAGCTGCGCGAAAAGAACGCGGAGCTGGAGCGGCGCTTGGCCGAACTGGTCAGCATCGCCGCCGAGAACGAGCAGCTGATGCAGCGCGTGCACGATCTCAATGTCGCCGTGCTGCGCGCCAATACGCCAGCCGTCGCGGCGCGCAGTGTGATCGCCAAGCTGTCCGAAGATTTCAAGACCGATCAGGTGCGGCTGCTGCTGTTGGGAGAGGTCTCGCTGCCGCCGGCCGACTGGCTGGTGCAGTTCCCGGGCGGTCGCGCGGAGTTGCCGGAATTTGCCGATTTCCTCGCGCACCATGAGCCCATTGCCGGGCGTCTTTCGGCGGAGCGCTTGTACCGGTTGTTCGGCGATCAGGCGCCATCGATCCAGTCGACCGCGCTGATGCCGCTGGGCGAACTCGGCATCCTCGCCATCGGTAGCGGTGACCCGGACCATTTCCAGCCGGGCATGGGCACCTTGTTCCTCAAGATGATTGCCGCCACTGTCACCGCGGCGCTATTGCGCTCGCAGGACGGCGCCTGAGCATGGAGCCGCGCGGCCAGGTCGAGACCTGGCTCGCCCGCCTCGCTGGCGAGCGTAAGGCGTCCTCGCACACCGTCGATGCCTATCGCCGCGATCTGGACAAGCTGCTGCGCTGGATGGAAGCGCAGCAGGTGTCTGGTTTTGAAAAGCTCGATGCGCATCGCATGCGTGCCTTCGTCGCCGCCGAGCATCGCGCGGGGTTATCGCCCAAGAGCCTGCAGCGCCTGCTCTCGTCCTGCCGCAGCCTGTTCCGCCAGCTGCAACGCGAGGGCGCGCTGGAGCATGATCCCGTCGCCGGTGTGCGCGGCCCCAAGGTGCATCGCAAACTGCCGCAGGTGCTGGACGTCGACGAAGCTACCGCTTTGGTGGAGGCCGACAGCGGCGGCGCGCTGACCCTGCGCGACCGCGCCATGCTGGAGCTGTTCTATTCCTCCGGACTGCGCCTGTCCGAACTGGTGGGCCTACGCTGGCTGGATCTCGACCTGAGCGCTGGTGAAGTACGCGTGCTGGGCAAAGGCAGCAAGACGCGCATCGTGCCGGTGGGCAAGCATGCGGTGAACGCCTTGCGCGCATTGGGCGAAGCCGAAGGGCGCGCGCCCGAATCGCCAGTGTTCCGCGGCCGCGGCGGTGCGCAGATCAGCCCGCGTACGGTGCAGGCGCGCCTGAAGACGCTCGCGCTGAGCCAGGGTTTCGCCAAGCGCGTACATCCGCACTTGCTGCGCCATACCTTTGCCAGCCACATGCTGGAATCTTCCGGCGACCTGCGCGCCGTGCAGGAATTGCTGGGGCACGCCGACATCGCGACCACCCAGATCTACACCCATCTGGATTTCCAGTACCTGGCCAAGGTGTACGACGCGGCCCACCCGCGCGCCAAGCGCAAGGGCTGAGCCACCTGCCGATGTTCCACGTCGCCGTAACACTCCGGCGACGCTGCAAGCCCCAGCATATTGAACGGCATGTCCATCGGCCCCACCTTTGCCGCTCAAGCTAATGCGGAGCCCCTCATGGAATCGTTCCACGCCACCACCATCATTTCCGTCCGTCGCAACGGCCGCGTCGTGATCGGCGGCGACGGCCAAGTCACCCTCGGCAACACGGTGATGAAGGCCAATGCCCGCAAGATCCGCCGCCTCGGCAAGGGTGATGTCCTCGCCGGCTTTGCCGGCGCCACCGCCGATGCCTTCACTTTGTTCGAGCTGTTCGAAGAAAAGCTGATCAAGCACAGCGGCAACCTGACCCGCGCCGCGGTGGAGATGGCCAAGGAATGGCGCACCGACCGCCGCCTCGGCCGCCTCGAAGCGATGCTGGCAGTGGCCGACAAGGACGCCTCACTGCTGATCTCCGGCAACGGCGATGTGCTCGAGCCCGAGCATGGCCTGATCGCGATCGGCTCCGGCGGCCCTTACGCGCAGTCGGCCGCACTCGCATTGATGGAAAACACCCAGATGGATGCGCGTGAGATTGTCGAGAAGGCGCTGAAGATCGCCGGCGACATCTGCATCTACACCAATCACAACACGACGATCGAAGAGCTTTGATGCACCGGCCGGCGTCGGCTCTTCAGTAACGTCATCCCGGCCCAGGCCGGACAAAGACCCCATTCTCCGGTGACCCCATGTCCGAATTGACTCCCCGCGAAATCGTCAACGAACTCGACCACTACATCATTGGCCAGCACGACGCGAAGCGCGCGGTGGCGATTGCGCTGCGTAACCGCTGGCGCCGCATGCAGCTGGAGCAGGGCCTGCGCGACGAAGTGACGCCGAAGAACATCCTGATGATCGGCCCCACCGGTGTGGGCAAGACCGAGATCGCGCGCCGCCTGGCCACGCTGGCGAACGCGCCGTTCGTGAAGGTGGAAGCGACCAAGTTCACCGAGGTCGGCTACGTCGGAAAAGATGTGGAATCCATCGTGCGCGACCTGGCCGACGTGGCCTACAAACTCACCCGCGAGCAGGCGGTGAAGCGCGTGCGCTCGCAGGCCGAGGACCGCGCGGAGGATCGCATCCTCGACGCTTTGCTGCCGCGCCGCCAGACACCTACCGACTGGTCGCACGACCCGGCGCCAGCGATCGACAGCGATACGCGCCAGAAGCTGCGCAAGCAGCTGCGTGAGGGTGCGCTCGATGACCGCGAGATCGAGCTGGATTTCGCGATGAACGTGGGCGTGGAAATCATGTCCCCGCCGGGCATGGAAGAAATGGGCCAGCAGCTGCGCCAAATGTTCCAGAACCTGGGCGGCGCCAAGTCGCAGAAGCGCAAGATGGCCATCAAACTGGCGCGGCCGCTGCTAATCGACGAAGAGGCCAGCAAACTGCTCAACGATGACGAGGTGCGTGCGCAGGCGGTGTTTGTCGCCGAGCAGAACGGCATCGTGTTTATCGACGAGATCGACAAGATCGCCCAACGTTCCGAGTGGGGCGGTGCCGGCGTCAGCCGCGAGGGTGTGCAGCGCGACCTGCTGCCGCTGGTGGAGGGCTCCACCGTGTCCACCAAGTACGGCCCGATCAAGACCGACCACATGTTGTTCATCGCTTCGGGTGCGTTCTCGCTCGCAAAGCCTTCGGACCTGATCCCGGAGCTGCAGGGCCGCCTGCCGATCCGGGTGGAGCTGTCGGCGCTGTCGGTCGGTGACTTCCAACGCATCCTGCGCGAACCGCAGAACGCGCTGACCAAGCAATACGTTGCCCTGCTAGGTACGGAAGGCGTAAGCATCGAGTTCACCGAAGCCGGCATTGATCGCCTGGCTGAGGTGGCCTTCCAGGTGAACGAGCGCACCGAAAACATCGGCGCCCGCCGCCTGCATACGGTGATGGAGCGCCTGCTAGAGAAGATCTCCTTCGAAGCTGCAGACAAATCCGGCGAAAAATACGTGATTGACGCCGAATATGTTGATAAAAACCTAGGCAACCTGGTCAAGGACGAGGACCTGAGCCGTTACATCCTGTAAACATGGGGAAAGACCCCGGCTGTTAAAATTAGGGGCGTATGGGAAAGGTTATTGAACTCAAGACGACGGGTCAGCGGGCTCAGCTGCGCGAAGCGCAGCAACAGCAGCAACTGATCCGTCTATGGCGCGGCGAACTCGAACACGGCAGCTTCTGTGGCTACGTCGGCGGGGTTGGCCGCGAATTTTTCTTGCTGTGGGTCGTGGGTGACGGCATCACCTACGACGGCATGTACATCATGCGGCACCGCGACATCTCCGAGCTGGAGGCGCCGGACAAGCACGCCCCCTTCATGGAGAAGGCGTTGGCGCTCAAGCACATCCTGCCGCGCCCACCGCGCGGCTTCCCGCTCGACGACATTCGCGAGGTGGTGCAGGCCGCCGCCAAACAATCGCCGGTGATCGGCGTGCATGTGGACAGCGAAGACGAATCCGAAGTCTGCTACATCGGCAAGCTGATCAGCGTCGAGGAAGACGGCTTCAACATGCAGGAAATCAGCCCCGACGCGGAGTGGCTGCGCGAGGCGTCGTTCTTCTCCTGGGATGAGGTTTCCACCCTCAGTATCGAGGACGGCTACGCCCAGTCGCTGCTGGCAGTCGCCGGTATGCCGCCGCCGCTGGAGCAGGGCGATTCCGGCGTCGGTCACGCGCAGTAAGCCGCGGCAGGCTACGCTGGTCGCTCTCGCCTGAGACCGGAGGCAGCATGCCCACCCGTCGTTTGTTGCTTCGTGCTTGGTTGTTGCTGCCGCTGGGCACGGGTGTGGCATGCGCCCACCCTGCTGGAAACCCGCCAACCATGTCCGATACCCAGCCCAGTGCTCCCAAACCCGTCACGGTGCAGTTGATCGTCAGCTTCAAGGATGACGCCAGTCCTTCCGCCATGGCGGAAGCCAGCAAGGCCGTAGGTGCGCCGCTGGTGCGCCACATGGATTGGGCGTATGCCATCGTGGTCACGTTGCCAGCGGGCATGAGCGCTGAGCAGGGCATCGCCCGCTTCAAGGCACAACCAGGCGTGGCGGGTGTGGAGGTGGATCGGCAGCTACAGGCCAACCCGATCCGCGGACCCAAGCTCGGTCACTGAAACCCTGTTTCGATAAAGCGCCCGCCAGCCACGCTGGTGGGCGCTTTTTTCGTTTTCAGGGTGCTGTGGCGCCGGCGGCCGTGGAAGTCGCCGCTGCAGGTGCGCGTGCCACCGGCTGCGCGCTGCCCCTCACTTCCCGATCGAAGAAGTTGGCGATCAGGTGATACACGTGCGTGCGCTGGCCTGGCAGGTTCAGGCCGTGCTTGGCGCCGGGGTACGCCATCAATTGGAACTGCGTGCCGCGCTTCTGCAATTCCGCCATCAGTTTGGTGGAGTTGAGGAACAGCACGTTGTCGTCAGCCATGCCGTGCACCAGATAGAGCTTGCTGGTGAGTCCGTCGAGCCAGGCGAGCGGGCTGCTGCGCGTGTAGCCGGCTTCATTGTCCTGCGGACGTCCCAAGTAGCGCTCGGTGTAGAAGGTGTCATACAGACGCCAGTCGGTCACCGGTGCCACCGCCACGCCACCGGCGAGTTCGTTCGAGGCCTTGGACAGCATCATGGTGGTCATGAAACCGCCGTAGCTCCAGCCGAATACGCCGATGTGCTTGCCGTCAACCCAGGGCTGCGCTTTCAGCCAATGGATGCCGGCGATCTGGTCTTCCACTTCGGCCGCGCCGAGCTGCTGATAGATGGCATCCTCGAATTTGCGCCCGCGCCGCGCCATGCCGCGGTTGTCGAGGGTGAACACGACATAGCCCTGGTTGGCCATGTATTGGTTGAAGTAATCGCCCCAGGTATTCACCACCAGCTGTGCGTGCGGGCCGCCGTAATAGGCGTCAAACACCGGGTACTTCTTGGTCGGATCGAAGCCGGCCGGCTTGTAGATGCGGTAGTACAGCGTCTGTCCGTCGGCCGCTTTGAGCGTGCCGAACTCGGGCTTGATCAAGCTGGTGCGGTACGGCCAGAACGGGTGCTTCTCGTCGAGCTTGTTCTGCTCGATCCAGCTGACAAAGCTGCCGTCTGGCTTGTGCACGCTGACCTGCGGCGGCGTGTCGGCGCTGGAATAGATGTCCAGATAGAAGCCGGCGTTCGGCGCGAACTCCGCCATGTGTGTGCCGGCGCCCTGGCTGATGCGCGCCGGTGCACTTGCCGTACTACCGTCGAGCTTCAGCGCGTAGATCTGGCGATCCGGCACGAAGTCGCGGTTGGAGCTGACGTAGACCGTGCCGTTGTGCTCATCCACCGCCAGCACGCCGTCGATCTGCCAGTCGCCCTGGCTCACTGGGTGCTTGAGCTTGCCGTCGATGCCGTACAGGTAGAGATGATGGAAGCCGCTGCGTTCGCTGCCCCACAGGAAGCTTTTGCCGTCCTTGAGGAAACTCAGGTCGTCATTGAGGTTGATCCAGGTGTCGCTGGTCTCGGTGAGCAAGGTGTGCTGCGCCAGCGTCTTGGCGTCGACCAGTTTCAGTTCCAGTTTCTGCTGGCTGCGTGGCATGCGCTGATAGGTGAGGTGCTTGCCATCGGGCAGCCACTTCACGCGCACCAGATAGATGTCGGTGTCCTTGCCGAGGTCGATCCAGCGCGGCTGGCCACCGGCCGGTGCGACCAGGCCCAGCTTCACCGCCACATTCGGATCGCCCGCGCCCGGGTAGCGCTGGTCAATCACTTCGGTGCGATCGGCATAGACCTCGGTGCGCTTGGTCACCGGCACCTTGGCTTCGTCGTAGCGCTCGAATGCGATGGCGCTATCGTCCGGCGCCCACCAATAACCGGCGCTGCGATCCATTTCCTCCTGCGCGACAAACTCGGCCTCGCCGTTGTGCACGGTACCGCCGCCGTCGTGGGTGAGCTGCTTCGCTTCACCCGTGGTGAGGTCGATCGCCCACAGGTTCTGGTCACGCACATAGGACACGAAGCGTCCCTTCGGCGAGATCTTCGGATCGATCACGTCGCCGCCGGTATCCAGCGCGCGCGGCGCCGGCTTGGCATCCGCGAGGTTGTACAGATAGAGCTTGCCGCCGATGGGAAACAGCAGCTGTTTGCCATCCGGCGACCACTGGTAACTGAGGATGCCGCGCAGCCCCGCCGTGCGGGCGCGCTCGCGGCGCGCCTTCTCCGCGTCGGAAAGCTGCTCGCCCTGCGGCTCCAGCTTGCGCGAATCCACCAGCAGATGCGTGCTGTTGTCCTTGGGGCGGTATTCCCATAGGTCCAGCTGAAACTGGTCGTCGCTGCGCGGGCGCAGGAAGGTGATGCGGCTGCCGTCCGGCGAGATCTGCAAGCCGCGCGGCGCGGGGCCGGCGAGGCTGCCGCCGTCGAAGATGCGTTCGATAGTGAGTTTGTCGGCCATGGTCGGCAGGGCCACCGTCATCAGGGTGGCGAAGAGGAGGGCGCGCATGGGTACTTCCTTGGACTGCTGCGGGTAAAGCGCAAGAACAAGCGCGGATTAGAACGCGTCACGCGATGCGATGCCAGCATTACCTGTCCGGAGAAGGCGGTGCACTCAAGCGAATGCACCGCGAAATATCAGGTTTTTGCACCCTGCCCGAACAGCACTTTGCGAGCCTCCTCGTCCTGGGCCAGGTCGAAACGTCCCTTGATCGACTCGCCGATCTCATAGGCCTTCTTGGTCGCTGGCCGCTCACGGACGGCTTCGAACCAAGTCTTCAGGTGCGGGAAATCATCCAGCGACATGCCCTGTGATTCGTACGGCACGATCCACGGATAGGCGGCCATATCAGCGATGGTGTAGTCCTTGCCGGCGACAAAGGCGCGGCCGTCCAGCTGCTTGTTCAACACGCCGTAGAGCCGGCGCGTTTCGTTGACGTAGCGGTCAATCGCGTAGGGGATCTTTTCCGGCGCATAGCGATTGAAGTGATGGTTCTGCCCCAGCATCGGCCCCAGTCCGCCCACCTGCCAGTACACCCACTCCAGCACCTTGAAGCGGCCGCGCACGTCGGTGGGCAAGAAGCGGCCGGTCTTGTCGGCCAGATACTGCAGGATGGCGCCCGATTCGAACACGCTAAGCGGCTTGCCACCATCGGCCGGTGCCGTATCCACGATGGCCGGCATACGGTTGTTGGGCGAGATCGCGAGAAACTCGGGCTTGAACTGATCGCCCTTGCCGATGTTCACCGGCTTGATCTCGTAGGGCAGGCCGGCTTCCTCGAGGAACAGGGCGATCTTGTGGCCGTTGGGCGTGGGCCAGTAGTGCAGCTCGATCATGAGAATTCCTTCGGCGCGGGCGATTTCAAGGATGTTCGGGGCATCAGGCGGGCTTTCAAGGCAGCAAGCGGCTCGGTGCTGCGGTCAACGCGCGCCGAATGCCCACGTTCATCGCCTCTGAATCCCTGTGGAGATGCCCGCATGAAGAAGACCCTCGCCTGCCTGACCTCCCTCATCCTTGGCCTGAGTGCCGGTGCTTACGCCCAGACCAGTACCCCTGCCGCAACGGACGGTAACGGTACACATGCCGCCAAGCGCCCGATGGATCCGCAGCAGCGTGCGGATCATCTCGCCAAGCATCTGCAGCTCACTACCGAACAGACGAACCGGATTGCCGCCATTCTCGGCACTCACCAGCAACAACTGCAGTCGCTCCGAAGCGACCGTAGCGTGAAGGGTGCAGATCGGCGCGCGAAGGCACAGGCCATCGTCAAGGATGGCGACACTCAGCTGCAGGCCGTGCTCACCGACAACCAGCGCCAGCGCTACCTGAGCATGCGCGAAGCCATGATCGAACGTCGGCAGGAGAAGGAGGGTGCCAAGAACGAGCCCACCACACCGATGCCCGACACCGCCGGCAAGTGATGCGTCGGGCCCGTCACGGCGGGCACTGCTTCACGTATGCTCGGCGATCTTTATCGCAGAGCTAAGGGTCGGGACATGACACGCGTGGTGGTGGTCGGCAGCATCAACATGGATCTGGTGACGTTGTCGCCGCGTTTCGTGGGCCCCGGCGAAACCATTCTCGGCGAGCGCTTCGTTACCGTGCCGGGTGGGAAGGGTGCGAACCAGGCCGTCGCCGCCGCGAGGCTTGGTGCCGAAGTAGCACTGGTAGGCGCGCTCGGCGACGACGGCTTCGGCCAGCAACTGCGCGATGGCCTTGCCCGCGAAGGTGTGCAGCTCGATCACGTGCGGCAGATCGCCGATTGCGGCAGCGGCACGGCGTCGATCACCGTGGCCGGCGGCGAGAATCAGATCATCGTGGTGCCTGCCGCCAATGCCCGCGTAACGCCAGCGCAGGTGGAGCAGGCCCAGGCCGTGATCGCGCGCGCCGATGCGGTGCTGGTGCAGATGGAGATTCCACTGGAGTCGGTGGAAGCCACGCTGCGTCTCGGCCAGCGATGGGGTGTGCCGGTAATCCTCAATCCTGCACCCGCGCAGAAACTGCCGGAGGCGTGGTTGAAGCTGGCGCGCTACGTCACGCCGAACCAGCATGAGCTGGCGATCCTGCTCGGCGCCGACGAGCACGAGGACTTCCACGAACTGATGCGGCGCGCACCGTGCCCAGTGGTGCTGACCCGAGGCGCCGAAGGTGCGTGGTACAGCGATCACAGCGAACCGGCACACCAACCCGGCTTCAAGATCGATGTCGTCGACACGACCGGTGCAGGCGATACCTTCAACGCGGCGCTCGCCACGTTCCTGCGTGAAGGTTTGCCCGTCGCTGTACGCAAGGCCTGCGCGGCGGCGGCACTGTCGGTATCGCGACTCGGTGCGCAAGGCGG
The DNA here is from genome assembly GCF_900114495.1 of Dyella sp. OK004. Taxonomy (GTDB): domain Bacteria; phylum Pseudomonadota; class Gammaproteobacteria; order Xanthomonadales; family Rhodanobacteraceae; genus Dyella_D. The sequence goes on from NZ_FOZI01000001.1 coordinate 1,417,004, forward strand.
CATGCCGCACGCGAAAGAACTGGAAACATGGCTCGCCCGGCAGGGCTGAGCCATCGTTTCAATCAGCCGGACCCGGCGCCAGCACATCGCGCTGGCCGTTGATGCCCATCGACGAAACCAGACCGGCAGCTTCCATCGCTTCCACCAAGCGCGCGGCACGGTTGTAGCCGATACGGAACTGGCGCTGCACGGAGGAGATGGAGGCGCGACGCGAACGCAACACGAAGGCCGCCGCCTCGTCATACAGCGGATCGAGTTCGGCATCGGCGGCGTCTTCGCCAAACAGTTCGCCCGAGCCTTCGCTCGGCGGGCCGGCAAGGATCTCGTCCTTGTAGTCGGGTTCACCGTATTGCTTTAGGTGGGCCACGACGCGATGCACTTCCTCGTCGGCCACAAAGGCGCCGTGAATGCGCTGCGGATAGCCGGTGCCGGGCGGCAGGAACAGCATGTCGCCCTGGCCGAGCAGGCTTTCCGCGCCCATCTGGTCGAGGATGGTGCGCGAGTCGATCTTGGACGAAACCTGGAACGCCACGCGTGTGGGAATGTTGGCCTTGATCAGGCCGGTGATCACATCCACCGAAGGCCGCTGCGTGGCGAGGATCAGATGGATGCCGGCGGCGCGCGCTTTCTGCGCCAGGCGCGCGATCAGCTCTTCGATCTTTTTGCCGGCGACCATCATCAGATCCGCAAGCTCGTCGATCACCACCACGATCATCGGCAGGGTATCGAGCGTCTCAGGGATTTCCGGATGCGCGGGGAATGGGTTGAGCAATGGAAGGGCCGCAGCCTTGGCCTCACGGATCTTCTGGTTGTAGCCGGCAAGGTTGCGCACGCGCAGCTCGGACATCAGGCGATAGCGGTTCTCCATTTCCGCCACGCACCAGGCCAGCGCGTTGGCGGCCAGCTTCATATCGGTCACCACCGGCGCCAGCAGATGCGGAATGCCCTCGTACACCGAGAGTTCCAGCATTTTCGGATCGATCATGATCATGCGCACGTCGTCGGGCGTGGCCTTGTACAACATGGACAAAATCATGGCGTTCACCGCCACCGACTTGCCCGAACCCGTGGTGCCGGCCACCAGCATGTGCGGTGCGCGCGCGAGGTCGGCCACTACCGGTTCGCCGGTGATGCCCTTGCCCATCGCCAGTGTAAGCAGGGAATCCGAACCGCGGTATTCGGTGGAGTCGAGAATTTCCGACAGCGCGATCATCTGCCGCTGCTCGTTCGGCAATTCCAGACCCATGCAAGTCTTGCCTGGAATAGTCTCCACCACGCGGATGGAAGTGCGCCCAAGACCGCGCGCGAGATCTTTCATCAGCGCCACGATCTGATTACCGCGCACGCCCACGGCAGGTTCGACTTCAAAGCGGGTAATGACCGGGCCAGCCGACGCGCCAACCACCGTCACCGGCACCTTGAACTCACGCAGGCGCTGCTCGATCAGTTCGCTGGTCTCGGCGAGCTGCGCTTCGCCGACCAGGGTGGATTCGAGTGCTGCACCGCTCAGCAGTGACAACGGCGGCAGCATCGCTGACGCGCGCTGACGCGAAGGGCTCGTCACCGGTTCTACAACGGTTGCAGCGGGTTCGTCGTCATTGGCGGCGACAAATCGACCACGCACAGGAGCGGTCGCTCGTGCGACCTGCGGTGCTGGCATGAAATCCAATGCTTTGTCCGATGCCTCTATCGATGTTGTGTCTATCGATTCGTTGTCGATATGGGCGGACTCCGGTGACGCCAGCGAGATCGGAGCCTCATCGAGGATGGTATTGGCATGCACAGGTGATGCAATCTCGACCGGAGCATCCATGCGAACCGATGGCTCGGTGTCATAGGCCGGAGCGGTTCGCGCCGTGGCTGCAGCCATGGCGGCAGCGATCCGGGCGGTGGATACCGATGGAGCTACCGGAGCTGGCCGCGCATTCTTCGGCTGCAGCCAAGGCTCGCGGATGACCCGCTCGCGAACTGGGGCGTGCGGTCGATGCAACATGGTGGGCGCTGAAGTGATGGACGCCGTTGACGTCCGCTCTATCGAGAGCGATGGAGCACTAGCCACCGGCGCCATAGGTTGCCGGGCAGCTGCTTGAGCATGGCGACGGGTCGTCGATGCGGTGCCGGCGCGGCGCACGGCACCGCGCGCGCGCTGATGACCGAATCGCCCCTTCAGCGGCGTGACGATTTTTTCCAGCAAGCCAGCAAGCAGGTCGACCTTGGCCGAGGTCTGCGCGAAAGCGGATCGCCAGGAGACGCCTGGATACCAGCGCAACGAAACGACGAGCAGCGCGAGCATCAACACGACGGACAGCGCAGTGCCAAACATGGCGCTGAAGATATGGGCCAACGCACGACAGACCACGCCACCCGCGGTCGGATCATCGGTGTAATGCGCGACGACCAAGCCTTCGAGCGTGGCACTCGCCAGCAGTACAAGCAGCCCGCCCAGCCAGAAACGGATTGTCCCCTCGCCACCCACCGGGCGTTGGCGGCCTTTGGCCATGGCGGCGCGGATGACGCGCCAGATCAGCGGGATAAACCAGAGAGTGGACAGCCCGAAGGCGCTGAAGAAAAAAGTGAGCATGCCTAGGTTTGTTCGTGCGCGCCTGCAAACTCAGCATGTTAGCGCCACAGCGTCACGAACGTCAGCAGATTGTTCTGTAACGGGCTGTTATTCCTGAGACGTATCGATGGACAGCGCCTACTTGCCGATGCAGAACGAGCTAAAGATCGCACCCAGCAAGTCATCACTGCTGTAGGTGCCCGTGATCTCGCCTAGTGCATGCTGCGCCTGGCGCAGTTCCTCCGCGGCGAGTTCGCCGGCGCGGGTAGCCAGCAGAACATCGGCGGCGCTCTCGAGATGGACGGCGACCTGTTCCAGCGCCAGCACATGGCGTCGTCGCGCGCTGAAGGCGCCTTCGCCGCTACCTGCACCTGCGAGCTGCTTGAGATGATCGCGCAGCGCGTCCAGGCCTTCGCCGGTTTTCGCCGAGGCCCAGACCCAGATGGCGTCGGCACGCGTTTCGTAACGCGCGTGCGCCTGGGCCAGGTCGATCTTGTTGATCAGCACCAGGCGTTCGACGCTGGCGGGCAGATCGCTGAGCAGGGCGAGGTCGTGCTCGGCGTGCTGTGCGTCGGTAACCAGCAGGGCAACATCGGCCCGTGCGAGTTCGCCATGCGCGCGGCGCACGCCTTCGCGTTCTACCGGATCATTGGTTTCGCGCAGGCCGGCCGTATCTGCCAACTCCAGCGCCACCCCATCCAGGCTGAGGCTTTCGCGCAGCACATCGCGAGTGGTGCCGGCGATGTCGGTGACGATGGCGCGCTCGCTGCCCGCCAGCGCATTGAGCAGGCTGGACTTGCCAGCGTTGGGGCGCCCGATGATCGCGACACGCAAACCATCGTTGAGGCGCACACCGCGTTGCGCCTCGCGCAGCAAATCGGCCAATTGCTCGCGCAAGGCATCGAGCTGGCGCGTAATGGCGGGATCGGCGAGAAAGTCGATCTCCTCTTCCGGGAAATCGATCGCCGCTTCGATATGCACACGCAACGCGATTAGTGCCTGCAGCAAGGCATCGACCTTGCGCGAGAACATACCTTCCATCGAGTGTAGCGCGGCGCGCGCACCGGCCTGCGAACGCGCGGCGATCAGATCAGCGACCGCTTCGGCCTGGGCCAGATCCATCTTGCCGTTGAGAAACGCGCGTTCGGTGAATTCACCGGGGCGTGCCAACCGTGCGCCAAGCTGACATACACGGCGCAACAAGCCGTCGAGTAACACGGTACTGCCATGTCCCTGCAGTTCCAGCACGTGCTCGCCGGTGTAGGAGGCCGGCGCGGGGAAGTACAACAGCAAGCCTCGATCAATGAGTTCGCCGTGCGCGTCGTGAAACGCTGAGAAATGCGCATGACGCGGCTGTGGGTCGCGGCCAAGCAGTTGCCGCGCGATCGCCGGTACGGCCGGACCCGAGACGCGCAACACACCCACACCAGCAGCGCCTGGGGCACTGGCGATCGCGGCGATGGTGTCGACGGCGGAAGTCATAGCGAACGTCGCGTAGCGGAATCGGCGGGATTATCGCTGCGCAAGGCAGCCCGGAAGCAAACGATGCAAAAAGAAAAGGCCGCTTGCGCGGCCTTTTCGGTCAGGCGGCCTTGGCCTTGTGATCGGCACGATCCACCTGGCGAGTGATGAACCACTGCTGCGCCAGGCTGGTGGCGCCGTTGATCACCCAGTACAGCACCAGGCCGGCCGGGAAGAAGGCGAACATCACCGCGAACAGAATCGGCATCACCTTCATCATCTTGGCCTGGGCCGGATCCATGCCGGTGGTCGGCGTGAGCCACTGGGTGGCCATCATCACCGCCACATAGATCGCCGGCAGCACAAAGAACGGATCGGGTGCGGACAAGTCGTGGATCCAGCCGAAGAATGGCGCCTGGCGCAGCTCCACGCTTTCCATCAGTACGCGGTACAGGCCAAGGAATACCGGGAAGGTCACCAGGATCGGCAAGCAGCCGGCCATCGGATTGACCTTCTCCTTCTTGTACAGCTCCATCATGGCCTGCTGCATCTTCATCTTGTCGTCGCCGTAACGCTCCTTGAGCGCGGCGACGCGCGGCTGCAGCTTGCGCATCCTGGCGCCGGAGCGGAACTGCGCGGCGGTGAGCTTCCACAGCGCGGCCTTCAGCAACAGCACCAGCAGAATGATCGCCACGCCCCAGTTGCCACTGATCGCATGCAGCTTGGACAGCAGCCAGTGCAGCGGCTGCGCGATGACGGTGAGCCAGCCGTAATTGGTGGACAGCTCAAGGCCCGGCGCGATCTGGTCCAGCGTGCCCTGCAGTTTCGGGCCGATGTACAAGCGCGTGCTGCTGGTGGCGCTCTGGCCCGGCGCGACGCTGAGCGAGGGGCCCACGGCGCGGATCAGGTAAAGCGGCTGCGCGGTATCCGGATTGACGATGCTGGTGGAGTAGGTGTTCTGCTCCTGCGTCGGCGGAATCCACGCGACGAAGAAGTAATGCTGCAGCATCTCGGCCCAGCCGCCGGTGATCGCGCGATTCAGCGGCTTCTTCTGGAAGTCAGCGAATGGCAGCGTCTCGTACTTGTCTTGCGGGCTGTACCAGGCGGCGCCGAGGAAGCTGTGCGCCGCCGGGTCGGTGTAGTTCTGGTACCAAGTGCGGTTGTTCGGCGGGGCGATGCGCTGCAACTGCTCGTAGGCATTGCCTTGCCAGGCCACGCTGGCGCCGTTGTCGATCTTCTGATCCAGCGTGACGGTGTAGCTGCCGCGCTTGAGCACATACGTCTTGGTGACCTTGAGGCCGGATGCATCCTGCCAGGTCAGGTCGACCTTCAGCTCATCTTGTCCTTCGGCGAGCGCATAGTTGGTCTGCGCGCTCTGGAACACGGAAAGATGCGTCGGCGCCACCGGGCTGTTCGCGTTCTGCACGGTGGTCAGGCCGTTCTGCGCGATAAAGAAATGCGCCTGCTCATCATCCAGCAGACGTACCGGCGCCGGATCGGGATCCTTCTTGGTGCGAGGTTCCGACGGGTAGTGCATCAGCTCGGAACGCACCACGCTGCCACCGCGGGTGTCGATGGTGAGACGCAACACGTCGGTGCTGATGGTGATCAGCTGGGCCGGTGCGTTGGTGGTGCTACCGCTGGGGGGCGCGGAGGGCGTGCTGCTTGCGGTCGCACCGGGCACGCTGCTCTCTGCGCTTGGCACGGCTCCGCTACTGGCGGCGCTGGCCACGGCGGCAGGGGCCGGCTGGGGTGCGTAATCCTTCTCCCAGGCCATCCATAGCAAATAAGCCACGGCAAGCAGGGCGAAGATAAGAAACGTGCGCGTTTGATTCATCGCGAAGCAGATCCGGTAACGCCGCGACACGCTGCCGCGGAAGGGCGGGAAGAATAAAGGTCAACGCGCGATTGTGCCGGCCGCATCGTCTGGCTTCAACGTAAGACGGGACTGCTGCGACAACAGCTTCTTCCACAACAGGTCGATCTCGGCCAGCAATTCTGGGCCGGGCAGGCTGGCGGCCTGCTCGCGGGCCATCACCAGCATGTCCACGGCAGGAAGCTGGTGGCGGATCTTGCGAAAGGATTCGCGCAGGAGACGTTTGATGCGATTGCGCTCGACCGCGCGCTTGGATACGCGCTTGGAAATGGCCAGGCCGAGCCGGGCGTGATCGAGCCCGTTGCTGCGATAACGCACAGAAAAACAGCGGCCGCCGAGGCGGCCGCTGGCATTTCGCATCGCAGCGAAGTCACCGGCGCGACGGATCCGCGCCTCGCGCGGCAGTCCGGCACGCATCACAGTGATCTTACGGGATCAGGCGCTTGCGGCCCTTGGCACGACGGGCGTTGAGGATCTTGCGACCATCGGCCGTGGCCATACGAGCACGAAAGCCGTGCGTGCGGGCGCGCTTGAGCTTGCTGGGCTGGAAGGTCCGCTTCGACATGGCTTCCTCCTATTCGGTATGTGGGTAAAAAGGTTGGAAATTATGCGGGCCATCTGGCGGAGATGTCAAATCCCCGCCAAAACCGAGGTTTGCGGGACCTGTGGATAATTGTGTGGATATACCCTGGCGGAGAACCGGTAACCTGCTGTTAGACTTCCTGGTCCACCCTGCGCGCAAGCGCCCCTGCTGTGGCTGAAGAATACCCATGAGTGATCTGTGGCGACGCTGTCTTGAGCGTCTCGAAGGCGAGTTGAGCGCCGAAGACCTGCATACCTGGCTGATGCCGCTGCAGGCTCGCGACGACACGCTGGGACTGCAGCTGTTCGCCCCGAATCCGTACACGCTGGACACTGTGCGCGAGCGCTATCTGCCGCGCATCGAGGCCATGCTGACCCAACTTACCGGCCACGAGCTTTCGGTGCGTCTGGAAGTGGGTTCCAGCGCGGCCCGTGTGCCGCCGCGCCCCGCTTCAGCCATGCCGCGCCCGGTCGCCGCACCTGCGGTGGCCGAACCTGCGCCGCCAGCACCTGTCCACTTCAACCACAACCTGGATCCGCACTACACCTTCGAAACCTTCGTCGAAGGCAAGTCCAACCAGCTGGGCAAGGCGGCGGCCATGCAGGTCGCAATGAATCCGGGCCGCGCGTACAACCCGTTGCTGCTGTACGGCGGTACCGGCCTCGGTAAAACCCACTTGATGCACGCCGCCGGCAATCTGATGCGCGAGCGCAATCCCGAGTTCAAGGTGCTGTATCTGCGCTCGGAACAGTTCGTCGGCTCGATGATCGAAGCGCTGCGCACCAAGAGCATGGATGAATTTAAGCGCCGCTTCCGTTCGGTGGACGCGCTGCTGATCGACGACATCCAGTTCTTCGCCGGCAAGGACACCACGCAGGAAGAGTTCTTCCACACCTTCAACGCGTTATTCGAATCCAAGCAGCAGATCATCCTGACTTGCGACCGCTACCCTAAAGAGGTTGACAAGCTGGAGCCGCGCTTGAAGTCGCGCCTTGGCTGGGGTCTGTCGGTAGCGATCGAACCGCCGGATTTCGAGACCCGCGCGGCAATCCTGCTATCCAAGGCGCACGACAAGGGTGTGGCGGTGAGCGAGAACGTGGCGATGCTGCTCGCCAAGCGCATCCGCTCCAACGTGCGCGACCTCGAAGGCGCGCTCAACACGCTCGCGGCGCGCGCCAATTTCTATGGCAAGCCGATCACCACCGAGTTCGCGGAGGAAACCCTGCGCGATCTGCTGGCTACGCACGCGCAGGCCGTCACGGTGCCGAATATCCAGAAGATCGTCGCCGACTATTACCAGGTTCGTCTGCAGGACCTGCTCTCCAAGCGACGCGTGCGCTCCCTGGCGCGTCCGCGCCAGATTGCAATGTCGCTGTCGAAAGAGCTGACCGAACACAGTTTGCCGGAGATTGGCGATGCTTTCGGTGGACGTGACCACACGACGGTGCTGCACGCCTGTCGCACCATCAAGAAGCTGTGCGAAACCGATACGCGCATGCGTCAGGACTGGGAACAGCTCATCCGAATTCTCACCGGTTGATCTCGGATTTTGCCGGATCTTGGATAAGCGCTTGAAAAGCAGGGGTAGAAGCTGTGGATAATAGGTGGATGGTTTAGGGCTCCCCAGTTATCCACAAGTGACCCACACTCTGCGGGCCCTTTCGATCACACCGATTTATTTCTTTAAGTTTTTGTTTTTGAAAGAAAAAATCGAATTTTCGAGTTATCCACGGCACCTACCACCACTACAAAACTTCTTTTAAAAACAGAACAGCAGGTTTAGGGGAAGCGCCTACATGCAATTCAGCATCCAACGAGAAGCTCTGCTCAAGCCGTTGCAGCAAGTCGTAGGCGTCGTCGAACGCCGTCAAACGCTGCCGGTACTTGCCAATCTGCTGGTCAAAGTCGCCGACGGGAAACTCTCGCTTACCGGCACCGATCTGGAAGTGGAAATGGTCGCTACCACGGAAGCTGAAAAGCTGACCGACGGCGAAACCACTATTCCTGCGCGAAAGTTGTTCGATATCGTTCGCGCGCTGCCCGACGGAGCTCGTATCGAGCTGAAGCTCAACGGCGATCGTGTAGCACTCAATGCTGGTCGCAGTCGCTTCACGTTGGCTACTCTGCCGGCTACCGAGTTTCCGACCATCGATGAGATCGAGCTGGTCGAACGGGTGAGCCTGCCGGAAGAAGTCCTCCGCGATTTGATGGAACGCACCGCTTTCGCGATGGCGAACCAGGATGTGCGTTATTACTTGAACGGCATGCTGCTCGATTTGCAGGAACACACGCTACGTTGCGTGGCCACCGACGGTCATCGCCTGGCGTTGAAGGAAACCCAGCTGGATAGCAAGGTTTCGACTCGTCGCCAGATCATCATTCCGCGCAAAGGCGTGAACGAGTTGGTGGGCTTGTTCGAGACCGGCGAAGGGCTAGTCGAGCTGGAATTCGGACGGAATCATTTGCGAGTTCGTCGCGGTGACGTGGTGTTTACGTCGAAGCTGATTGATGGTCGGTTCCCCGATTACGAGGCGGTGATTCCGCTTGGTGCGGACAAGAGCGCCACTCTGGATCGCGAAGTACTGCGGGGCGCCTTGCAGCGTGCAGCGATTCTTTCCAACGAGAAGTACCGCGGCGTAAAGCTGGAACTGTCGCCGGGCAAGCTGCGTATCGTGGCCCACAACCCGGAGCAGGAAGAGGCGGTCGAAGAACTTGAGGCCGAGACTGTGGTTTCTGACCTGGCCGTGGGTTTCAACGTTGGCTATCTGCTTGATGCGTTGTCCGCCCTGCGCGGCGAAAAGGCCCGTTTGAACCTGCGTGACGCCCAATCCAGCTGCCTGGTGCAAGAGCACGATAGCGAGCAGGCACGGCACGTGATCATGCCGCTGCGCCTTTGACGGAAGTGCGTGTGCACGCCAATTGGCGTAGGAAGAACAAGGCAACGCCGGAGTCGTCGCGAGACACTCCGGCGTTCTTGCTTGTGGGGTTAGGGAAATGAGGTTGGAGCGTCTGCGTATTGAGGGACTGCGTTGCCTGTCCGGGGCCAATATCGAACTGGGCTTGGGTATTCAGGCCTTTGTTGGAGCCAACGGAGCGGGCAAGACCAGCGTGCTTGAAGCGGCTTTCCTGCTCTCGCACGGACGTTCTTTCCGGAGCGGGGCCAAGGAGGCGTTGCTGCAACGGGGAGCAGGTGCACTTTCGGTCTACGGCGAGCTACGGCACGAAGATGGGCGGCTTAGCCGGGTTGGCTTGGGGCGCGAGGGTTCGCGCTGGAACGCCAGACTGGACGGGGAAAGTACAACGCTAGGGCAGGTGGTACGCGAGTGCGCAGTGGTTTGCTTTGAGCCCGGCTCGCATGCACTGATTGCTGGTGGTGCGGAGGAACGGAGGCGCTACCTGGATTGGGGCGTGTTTCACGTGGAACACGATTTCCTGTTGGCGTGGCGGCGGTATCAGAGGGCATTGAAGCAGCGGAATAGCCTCTTGCGGTCCGGTTCGCTGATCGCGGATGAATTGTTCCTGCCCTGGGAGGCGGAGCTTTCGCAGACAGCCGAACAGATTCATGGCATGCGGCAGCGATACCTGGATCTGCTGTTGCCGCACTTGGGAGCAAGCCTCTCCGGACTCCTTCCCGAACTTGGCGAGCTTCAACTGCGTTATCGGCGGGGGTGGGCGGAAGATCGTCCTCTGCATGAGCAGCTAGTGGATCAGCGCGGCCGTGATATCGCTCGAGGTCACACTACCTTGGGCGTGCACAGGGCGGATTGGTCTATCGCCTTCGAGCAGGCGCCTTTGCGGGAACACTTGTCCCGGGGGCAGGAGAAGCTGACCGCCCTAGGGTGTCTGCTGGCCCAGGCAGGCTTGTATGCAAGCCACAAAGGTGAATGGCCGATTGTCTGTTTGGATGATCTGGCCTCGGAACTCGATCTGCCGCACCAGACGGCCGTTGTGGCCCAGCTGCACGGAGCCAGTGCGCAGGTGCTGGTGACGGGGACCGAGCTGCCAGCACCGCTACAGGGGCTTTCAGCGCATGTGTTCCACGTGGAACAGGGCAGGCTGGCACCCCTGCTATAATCACAGATTGTGTTCCCAGTCCGGCCCTATGGCGCCGTGTCGGGCAGGGTAGAAGGCGCCAGGAAACAGTCGACGAATGAACACATCCTACGATTCGAGCAACATCAAGGTACTCAAAGGTCTTGAAGCGGTGCGCAAGCGCCCGGGCATGTACATCGGCGATACCGATGACGGCACGGGTCTGCACCACATGGTGTTCGAAGTCGTCGATAACTCGATTGACGAAGCCCTGGCCGGCTACTGCGACCACGTTTACGTCACCATTCACGACGATGGCTCAGTCAGTGTGGCGGACAACGGTCGCGGTATTCCGGTCGACACGCATCCGGAAGAAGGTCGTTCCACGGCTGAGGTTGTAATGACCGTGCTGCATGCCGGCGGCAAGTTCGACGACAACTCCTACAAAGTCTCCGGTGGCCTGCATGGTGTGGGCGTTTCCGTGGTGAATGCGCTCAGCTCGCACCTGTGGCTGACCATTTTCCGCGAAGGCAAGGAGCACCAGCAGGAATACGCGATGGGCGAGCCGCTGTACCCCGTCAAGGTGGTCGGCCCCTCGAGCAAGCTCGGTACCACGGTGCGTTTCGTGCCGAGTCCGGAAACCTTCTCCAACATTGAGTTCCATTACGAAATTCTGGCCAAGCGCCTGCGCGAACTGGCCTTCCTGAACTCGGGCGTCACCATCGAGCTGAAGGACGAGCGGGGCGAGGGGCGTCATGACACCTTTGCCTACGAGGGCGGCATTCGCTCGTTTGTGCAGCACTTGGCGCACCTGAAAACCGCGTTGCATCCCAACGTGATCAGCCTCAGCGCCATGCAGGATGGCATCAGCGTCGAACTGGCGATGCAGTGGACCGACTCCTACCAGGAGACGATGTTCTGCTTCACCAACAATATTCCCCAGCGCGATGGCGGTACCCATCTCACCGGTTTCCGTGCTGCGCTGACGCGCTCGTTGCAGGGCTATATCGAGAAGGCAGGTCTGGCCAAGAACGCCAAGGTCGCGTTGTCCGGCGACGATATGCGCGAAGGCCTGATTGCGGTTCTGTCGGTGAAGGTGCCGGATCCGAAGTTCTCCTCGCAAACAAAGGACAAGCTGGTGTCCTCCGAGGTGAAGACCGCGGTGGAGCAGGCCGTCAACGAGAAGCTCGGCGAATTCCTGCTGGAACACCCGAACGAAGCGAAGGCAATCGCGTCTAAGGTGGTCGATGCCGCCCGCGCCCGCGAGGCCGCCCGCAAAGCCCGCGAAATGACCCGCCGCAAAGGTGCGCTGGACATCGCCGGTCTGCCGGGCAAGTTGGCCGACTGCCAGGAAAAGGATCCCGCACTATGCGAACTGTTCTTGGTCGAGGGTGACTCTGCAGGTGGCTCGGCCAAGCAGGGCCGCAACCGCAAGACCCAGGCCGTGCTTCCGTTGAAGGGCAAGATTCTCAATGTGGAGAAGGCGCGTTTCGACAAGATGCTGGCTTCGGCTGAGGTGGGCACCCTGATCACCGCGCTAGGCACCGGCATCGGCAAAGAGGAATACAACCCCGACAAGCTGCGCTACCACAGCATCGTCATCATGACCGACGCGGACGTGGACGGTTCGCACATTCGCACTCTGTTGCTGACGTTCTTCTACCGTCAGATGCCCGAGCTGATCGAACGCGGCCACGTCTATATCGGCCTGCCGCCGCTGTACAAAGTGAAGCAGGGCAAGCAAGAGTTGTATCTGAAGGATGATGCGGCGCTCAACGGCTATCTGATTTCCAGCGCTGTGGACAACGCCGAACTGGTTTACAGCCCGGATGCTCCTGCGATTACCGGTGAAGCGCTGGAAAAGCTGTTGCGTGACTATCAGTCGGCACTCGACCAGATTGAGCGCCTCGGTCATCGCTTCGACGCAACGGTGTTTACGGCCTTGCTCGAGCACACGCCGATCGAACCAGCGCTCTGGACCGATGCCACCGGTATGCAGGCCTGGCTTGATGGCGCCGCTCAGCGTCTTGCAGCCAGCGGTCTCGGCAAACCGCGTTATCACTTGTCGTTGCGCCCGGCTCATGACGAGCAGCCGGCTGCCATCGAGGTGGTCCGCGATCAGCACGGTCTCAGTCATACCTGGTTGCTGCCGCAACCGTTCTTCGCCAGTTCGGAGTTCCGTCCGATCCTGCATGCCAGCCAGCAGGTAGCCGGTCTGGTGCAGAAGGATGCAGTGGCACGGCGTGGTAATGCATCGCGTGGCGTGCTGAGTTTCGCCGACGCCCGCACCTGGCTGCTAGATGAAGCCAAGAAGGGCCGCACCATCCAGCGTTTTAAGGGTCTGGGTGAAATGAATCCGGAGCAGTTGTGGGAAACCACGGTAAATCCAGAAACCCGCCGCATGCTGCAGGTCGGCGTTGAGGATGCTTTCGCGGCTGACCAGATGTTCTCCATGTTGATGGGCGAGGCGGTGGAGCCGCGTCGCGACTTCATCGAAGCAAACGCACTCAAAGTCGCCAATCTGGATATCTAAGCTGAAGGCCGGTAGCGGAGTCGCTCATGCGACGTCCGTTGCCGGCCTATTATTTTGGCTTCGTGTATTAATGCATTAGCACGCTAAAACGTACTATTCACGCGAATAAAGCCGAACACATTAACTGCCGATAGTACGGCGTGACGGACGTCACATCGCTTTGTGGAGATATCTCCAGGAACTGTCCGACATGACCTACATGACGTCCAGCAGGAGATATTTCTCGAGGATTCGCCTGTGGATGGTGCAACTTATTGATTTTTAACAATCTTTATTGCGGCGCTGCGTCTTGTCTCCAGGCGCCCTATCGGGTTACGCTCAACGATCCCCCGCGTACCTTTGTGCGTGAAACCTTACACGAGGACTGCCATGAAGCACGTTCCCCTGATCAAAATGCTTGCCGGTGCTGCGCTTGCGCTGACCCTGGCTAGCAGCCCGGTCATCGCGAAAGACAGCAACGCTTCCAAGGACAAGAAGGAAGCGCTGTACCCGAACGCGACGCGCACCGAGCCGAAGCTGGACCTCACCAGCGAGAAAGATCAGAAGGCCCTGAACGAAGGCCTCGACGCAGTCAACGCGCAGGAGAAGGACAAAGCCGTCCAGGTTCTCCAGCCGATCATCGACAGCAGCAAGAGCAAGTATGCCCAGGCTCTCGCCCTGCAAGGCTTGGCCAACCTGCACTACAACGATGGCGATGTGAAGGGCGCCATCGATCTGCTCAAGCGCTCGCTCGACAACGGCACCATGCCGAACGACACCTACTTCCAGCTGCAGTACATGCTTGCGCAGTTCTATCTGGCCAACGAGCAATACCAGCCCGCCATCGACACGCTTACCAAATGGCGTACCGAGGGCAAGAAGGAAACCGCCGAGTCGTACGCTCTCGAGGGCAACGCGTACTACCGCCTTGAGAAGTACCCGCAGGCGATCGCAGCGATCAAGAAGGCACAGTCGCTCACCGACAAGCCGAACGACAGCTGGAACCAGATCCTGATGGCCAGCTATGCCGAATCCGGTCAGGGTGATCAGGCCGCCCAGCTGGCACAGCAGCAGCTCGCTGCCAACCCGAATGATTCCACTGCGCTCAACAACGCTGTGGCCGTCCTGATGCAGTCGCAGAAGTATCCGGAAGCGATCCAGTTGATGGAGAAGGGCAAGGCTGCTGGCGCGTTCAAGACTGAGAAGGATTACGTCAACCTCGCCAAGCTCTACCTGGTCACCGGCCAGGAAAGCTCGGATCCCAAGGTAAATGCCAACAAGGCGGTTGCAACGCTGGAAGAGGGCATGAGCAAGGGCGTGGTGCCTTCCAGCTACGACAACTACAAGCTGCTTGGTGATGCCGCCTACGTGGCGGATAGCCCGAGCAAGGCGATCCAGGCCTATCAGAAGGCCATGCCCATGGCGAAGGATGGCGAAGCTGCCGTCCGCGCTGGGCAGCTACTGCTGAGTGAGAACAAATACAGCGACGCCAAGACGCTGATCCAGCAAGGCATCGACAAGGGCGTGCAGCGCAAAGGCACCGCCTACATGCTGCTGGCCGAAGCTTGCCGCGGGCTCAAGGACAAGCCGGGCGCGATCGCAGCCATGCAAAAAGCTGCGCAGGATCCTGATACGGCCGCCAAAGCAAAGGCATGGCTGAAACAGGCGCAGGCAGGAGCCGGCAAGTAGTTCGCACGTGGCGATTGCAAGGCTGCCGAATGGCGCAGATAGACGTCCATTTATCTGCCCCTCAGGTGCTATACAAACGCCATGTGCTGTTGTACCGTTGAAACCTTTCCGTGCTCGTGTCCAGTGGCAAATGTCATCCCTCGGGATGGATCTGCCGCCAAGCGTCGTGACCACGTCTCATCGATTGTCTAGCTCCAGATAGTGACAGATGGCCTCAAGTAACGAAGCAACCGGCCAAGGGCCGTTCAATTGGAGGCGTACCTGGGCGCTGGCTGTTGCCATCGCGCTGCATGCTTTCGCGTTCTTGTTGCTGGTGGCGCCAATGGCACCGCCGAAGCAGGAGCAGAAGCAGAAGGAACGCATTGTCCAGGTGAATTTCATCGAGCCGCCGCCGCCGCCTCCCCCGCCGCCGCCGCCGCCGCCGGAACCACCGAAGCAGCCGCCGCCGAAAATCATTCAGCAGGTCAAGCCGCCGCCGACTCCGCCGCCGCCGGCTCCGCCGCCGGCTGTCGAGGAAGCGTCGACGAATGCGATCCCGGCACCGCCGCCCGCACCGCCTGCTCCCCCGGCTCCGCCTGCGGATATCACCGCCAGTCAGGACATCAGCTACAACAGCCGTATTCAGCCCAAGTATCCGCCGCAGGCTATTCGCCAGCGTCACGAGGGCACGGTAACCCTGATGATCTTGGTCGGCGTCGATGGCTCGCCCAAGGACATCAAGGTGGAAACGTCCAGCGGTTACCGTGAGCTGGATCAGGCTGCGGTTGAAACGGCACGTAAGTGGCGCTTCAATCCGAACATCAGGAACGGGCAGAAGACCGAGGGTTATGTGCGCGTTCCGGTCAACTTCAATCTCAATCAGCTGTAATTTCGGTTACAGACCCAGTTCACGCTTGACTTTCCAAGGGTAGCGTTATGTTCCAACAGACTCCTTCTCCGACCCCGGGCGCGGGCGGTACCACGAACGCCGAAGCCATGAAGTCGATGGGCTTCGACCATCTCATCCACAACTTCGACTTCCTTGGTTGGATCGTCTTCGTTGTGTTGGTGGTGATGTCCTTCGCCTCCTGGTACTTCATCATCGCCAACGCCATTCGCAACACGATGGTTCGCGGCCGTGCCGACAAAGTTATCAATGGCTTCTGGAGCACCGGCTCCACTCAGGACGCCATCCGTGAGCTGGAAGCCCAGCCCAAGGGCGAACCCTTCTCGAAGATCGCTCTGGATGCCGCTTCTGCTGTGGCCCATCACCAGCAGGCTTCCGCCGGCGGTGGCCGCTTGGCAGAGTCGCTGAGCCGCTCCGAGTTCATCGATCGCGCCCTGCGCCAAGCCGTGGCTCGCGAGAGCCTGCGCCTCGAAGGCGGCCTGACCCTGCTCGCCACGGTCGGTTCGTCGGCACCGTTCATCGGTCTGCTCGGTACCGTGTGGGGCATCTACCACGCCCTGATCAAGATCTCGGCTACGGGCAACGCGTCGATGGAAGCGGTGGCTGGCCCGGTGGGTGAGGCGCTGATCATGACCGCGTTCGGTCTGTTCACTGCGATCCCGGCCGTGCTCGCGTACAACTTCTTCAACCGTTCGAATCGCCTGACCTACGCCCAGTTCGACGAGTTCGCGCATGACCTGCACGACTTCTTCGCCACCGGCGCTCGCGTCGAAGGCAAGTGAGGGATTGACCCATGGCGATGAGCACTGGAGACAGTTCCGGCGGTCCGATGTCGGAAATCAACGTCACGCCGCTCGTCGACGTGATGCTGGTGCTGTTGATCATCTTCATGATCACCGCGCCACTGATGTCCCATCGGATCACCGTCGAATTGCCGACCGCGAATCCGAAGGTTGTAGATACGGAGCAGGTCGAGCCCATGGATCTGGCCGTCAAGCCGGATGGCAGCATGTACCTCAATGACGTCGAAGTCACTGAGGCCGAGCTGAAGGCTCAGTTTGCGGTTGCGGCGGCGAAGTCGCCGCAACCGGAGCTGCAGATCCGTGCCGACAAGACGACGGAGTACAAGATCGTGCGTAAGATCCTTGGCAGCGCCAAGGAGCAAGGCATGGTCCATGTCGGTTTCATCACGACCGGCAAGGAGTAAGCAGTCATGGCATTCAGTTCTGGAAGCGGCAAGGGGCCGATGGCGGATATCAACGTCACGCCGCTCGTCGACGTGATGCTGGTGCTGCTGATCATCTTCATGATCACGGCTCCCATCCTGACGCACAAAGTGAAGATCGACCTTCCGCAGCCGAACCCGAACGTGGTTCAGCCGGAAAACCCGCCGGATCCGATCCGTCTCAAGATCGACCAGTCGGGCGCGCTGTACTGGAATGACACACCGGTCGACGAGCTGGGCCTCAAGGCACAGATCGCGGTGATTGCCAGCCAGTCCAACCAGCCCGAACTGCAGATCAATGCGGACGATGGCGTGGCTTACGAGCATGTGGCCCGAGTCCTGGCCGAAGCGAAGAGCTACGGCCTGACCAAGATCGGCTTTACGGAAGGCCAATGATCCCCTTGCGGATCAATGCAACGCTACCCGCAAAAACCCCCGCTTCGGCGGGGGTTTTTGTTTGGGTCGATTTGCTCGGTTTGGCCGTCCATACGGCCAATGGGAAAACGCGGGCTCGGTGTGCGTATGCAGCGCGGTGGATGCTTAGCGCAGGATCTGCAGATAGTTACGCACCGTAGTAGCTAGCCCTTCGTAAAGGGCTTCACCAATCAGTGCATGGCCGATCGATACCTCGGCAAGGCCAGGAATGGCGGCGCGGAACGTGCCCAGGTTTGCCTGACTCAGGTCATGTCCGGCATTGACGGCGAGACCAGCTTGCTGGGCCCGACGAGCCGTTTCGGCGCACTGTGCGAGTACCTCCCGCGCATCGCCTTCCGCGAACGCATGCGCATAAGGCCCCGTATAAATCTCGATACGCTGCACGCCGATAGCCGCCGCTTGCTCGAATCCCTCCGCACCGGCATCAACGAACAGACTCACGCGGCAGCCAATCTCCCGCAACTCGTCGACCAACGGGCGCAACCGCTCGATGTCGTTCCGCAGATCGAAGCCATGATCGGACGTGATCTGACCATCGCCATCCGGTACCAACGTCACCTGCGTGGGCTTCACCTCGCGAGCAAAAGCGATAAGGCCCGGATAGCTGCCTCGCGCCGGCGCGAAGGGATTTCCTTCGATGTTGTACTCCACGCGGCCGCGCAGCATGGCTGCCAGTGTGCGGACGTCGTCCGGGCGCACATGGCGCTGATCGGGCCGCGGATGCACGGTGATGCCGCCGCAACCGGCTTCGATGCAGGTCTGCGCAGCTTGAATGATGCTCGGCTCATCGCCGCCACGCGAATTGCGCAGCACAGCGATCTTGTTGAGATTGACGCTCAGCAGGGTCATAGGCACATCGACAGGCGTGAAGGGATGTCGCGGCGGGAAGTTATGACGTCAGGCAGCCCGCCGGTGGACAGGACTAACAACATTGCGCTGATCACGCCGCCGGAGCAAGTGTCCGCAGGCGGATCGTGCGCGGACCACCGCGCCAGGCGATGCTCCCCACATGCACATCGTCCAGGTTCAAGCGATGCAGTTGCCAATGCGCCGGCAGCTCACCGTCGAGGAATCGCAATGCCAGTTGGTCGGCGCGGCTACCGATGCTCAGCCGGTGAAGACCAAAGGCCAGCCCGCGGCCCGTTGCCTTCAAGACGGCTTCCTTGGCGGTCCACAGTTGCAGAAAGGCTGCATCCCGCGCCGCGGGTTCCAACGCAGTAAGCGCTACGAATTCATCGGCACTGAAATACCGCTCGGCTATCGCCAGCGCGCGCGGCCGGGCCCGCAGCCGCTCCAGATCCACGCCGGGTTCGACGCCCCGCGCGATCGCAAACAGCGCCTGGTCGCTGCTGTGCGTCCAATTGAAATGAAGGTCGGGATCGTGCGGCGTTTCCAAGCTGGGGCGACCATAGGCGCCAGCACCCAGCCGGATGGCATCCGCCGTGCACCCCAGGTA
This sequence comes from Dyella sp. OK004, assembly GCF_900114495.1. GTDB lineage: Bacteria > Pseudomonadota > Gammaproteobacteria > Xanthomonadales > Rhodanobacteraceae > Dyella_D. The sequence continues at coordinate 1,435,719 of NZ_FOZI01000001.1, forward strand.
GGCAGCCAGCAACATATGGAACGGCGCACGACCCTGGTGATGGTCGTAGTCAAGCCGCCATACGTGTATCTCGTCATCGTGCAAGGGCTCTGCTACTTTCGCTGGAGCCTGGCCGTCGGTCGTCATAGGGCGACATGGTGCCGGCCGGGGAAGGATCGAACAAGCGTGCCGACCATCAGATAGCCGGCAGCTTGCAAGCAAGACGAGACGCAAGGGAACGCCCATTACGGGAGAACCGCATTTGATCGCCGGCTGGCTGCTGTTGCTCGTGTCGCTGCTCTACGTCGGCCTGTTGTTTGTAGTGGCCTACGCCGGCGACCGGCGACCGCTGTATCCGCGACAACCCCGCCTGCGCCCGATCGTCTACAGCCTCGCGCTGGCCGTGTACTGCTCCTCCTGGACCTTCTATGGCGCCGTAGGCACGGCGGCGCGCGAAGGTCTCGCCTATCTGCCGATCTATCTCGGCCCAGCGCTGCTGTTCGTATTCGGCTTCGGCCTCATGCGTCGCCTGACGCTGATAGCCAGGCAGCGCAACATCACTTCGATTGCGGATTTCATCGGCGCGCGTTTCGGCAAGTCACACGGGCTAGCCGCCGCGGTGGCTCTGATCGCGGTGATCGCCGTGGTGCCGTATCTGGCCTTGCAGTTCAAAGCAGTGTCGATGTCGTATGCCGCGCTCGGCGGTGGCGCCTCGCAGTTCGGTGATAGTGCGATGTGGTGCGCGATCCTGCTGGCGACGTTCGCGATTCTATTCGGCACGCGCACCATCGACGCGACCGAACACCATCACGGCATGATGCTGGCGATCGCGCTGGAATCGCTGATCAAACTGGCCACTTTCGTTGCGTTGGCCGTGTATGCGCTTTGGCACGGGCCGGGTCTCGAAGCCACCATCCAGCTGCCGGTGAAGCAGTACGCGCAAGGTATTTCCCCGGGTTTTCTTGCGCAGACGCTGCTCGCGTTCTGTGCCATGTTCTGCCTGCCGCGGCAGTTCCAAATCGGCGTGGTGGAGTGCGAAGATCCAAACGATTTATATCGCGCCCGCTGGATGTTTCCCGTCTACATGCTGATCGTCAGTGTGGCGGTCATACCCATTGTGGCTGCCGGCCTGCATCTGCCGGCGGTCAGTAACGGCAACGCCGACGCCTGGGTGTTGAACCTGCCTTTGGCCCACGGTGATAGCGGCATGGCGCTGCTGGCCTTCCTCGGTGGCTTCTCCGCTGCGACGGGTATGGTGATCGTTGCCTCCGTCGCTCTGTCCACCATGATTAGCAACGACCTGGTAATGCCGGCGTTGCTGCGTATCCATCGGCTGCGTCTGGAACAGCGCGCCGATCTCTCGCAGTTGGTACTGTTGGTTCGCCGCATCGCGATCGTCGCTCTGGCCTCCATGGCGTACATCTATTACCGGGTCGTCGCCGATACGGCCAATCTCGCGGCAACGGGCTTGCTCGCTTTCGCAGCCGTCGCCCAGTTCGCTCCCGCCATCGTTTCAGCTTTGTATTGGCGCGGTGCAAGTCGCCGTGGTGTAGCCACGGGCTTGCTCGCAGGTTTCGGCGTATGGATTTACACCTTGCTGCTCCCCGCGATGCGGCCTAACGCAAGTTGGTTACAGGATGGGCCGCTGAGTCTGAGTTGGCTAAGACCGCAGGCGCTGTTTCACCTGAGTGGTTGGGACCCGGTGATGCACGGTACCTTTTGGTCCCTGCTAGTGAATGTGGGCTGCCTTGTCTTCATCTCGCTGCGATTCCGCCCCAGCCTGGAAGAACGACTGCACGCCGCGATGTTTATCGAGCCCTACGCGGTGGATCGCAGCGGTGTCGGTGATTGGCGCGGTCGCGTCATGGTCGGCGATCTGCGCACCATCGCCGAGCGCATCGTGGGTGAACGCAGCAGCCAACGCGCCTTCGAGGAATACGGCGAGCGCAGGGGGAACCCGTTACAGCCCGGCGAAGCAGCTGATCGCGCATTGATTCAATACACCGAACGCCTGCTTGCTTCGGCGGTGGGTGCGGCGAGCGCCCGGCGCATCCTGATGGGCGCGTTGTCCGGCTCGGGTCTGGACATCGCCGAAGCAATGGCCTTGATGGATGAAGCCTCGCAGGAGCTGCGCTTCAATCGCGAACTGCTTTCCACCACACTGGAAAACGTCTCGCAAGGCATCAGCGTGGTCGATGCCGGTATGCGCCTCGTGGCGTGGAACCGTCGTTACCTGGAACTGTTCGATTATCCGGATGGCATGGTCTACGTCGGCGTGCCGGTCGCCGACATGATCCGCTGGAACGCCGAACACGGCGAATGCGGCCCGGGCGAAGTCGAGGCGCACGTGGCCAAGCGCATCGGCTACATGCGTGCCGGTTCGCCGCATTTGTTCCAGCGCATACGTCCCGACGGCACGGTCATCGAAATGCGTGGCCGTGCATTGCCAGGCGGCGGCTACGTCACCACGTACACCGATGTAACCGCGTACAAACATGCCGAACAGGCGCTGATCGAAGCCAACGAAACGCTAGAGCAACGCGTCGATCAACGCACGGCCGAACTGAGCGAAGCACTTACCGCCACTGCACATGCGCGACGCGAGGCGGAAGCCGCTAACGTTTCCAAGACCCGCTTTCTCGCCGCGGCAAGCCACGACCTGCTGCAGCCCTTGAACGCAGCGCGATTGTTTACATCCGCACTGCGGCAGCATCCCGGCCTGGATCAGGAGGCCGGACAACTGGCGGAACGCATCGATGCTTCGTTCCGTGCCGCGGAAGATTTGCTCGATGCGTTGCTCGACACCTCGCGCCTGGATGCGGGTAGCTATCGCCCTGACATCGGCAGCTTCGCTCTCTCTGATCTGTTCGATTCACTCAAAGCACAATTTGCGGTCATCGCGGAGAAGCGCGGTCTGGGGCTACGCATGGCTTCGACCAGGCTTGCCGTACGCAGTGATCCACAACTGTTGCGCCGCATCCTGCAGAACTTTATTTCCAATGCGTTGCGCTACACGCAGCATGGTGGCGTGCTGCTCGGTGCGCGACGCGTAGGTAATGAAGTGCGTATCGAGGTGTGGGACACGGGTCCCGGCATCGCCGAAGAACAACGCGCGCGCATCTTCGATGAATTCCAGCGCCTGGATCGCCCATCTCCCTGGGGCGAAAAAGGCCTGGGACTGGGCCTGTCGATCTGCGATCGCATCGCGCATATTCTCGATCATCGCCTGGAGCTCGAGTCTCGCGTAGGACACGGCAGCCGCTTTGCGGTCGTTGTCCCGCGCGTGGCAGCGGTGGCACCACGGCGCCGCATCGTTGCGCCGCCGGCCGCATCGACCGAGCAGCTACCGCTGGTCGTGCTTTGCCTGGACAACGACGCCGCCATCCTCGATGGCATGCGTGCCTTGTTGCAACGCTGGGGCGTGGACTGCCGCGTCGCGCTGGATGTGCAGCAGGCGCAGGAGGAGCTGAAGAAAGGCGGCATCGATCTCATCCTTGCGGACTACCATCTCAGCGACGACATGAATGGTTTGCAGGCGTTGCAGTACTTGCGTGGGGTGATCGGCGAACTGCCACCGGTGGCAATGATCACCGCTGATGGCAGCAGCGAATTGAAGCAGCGTGCACGGCTGCTCGGCTATCCCCTGTTGCACAAGCCAGTGCGTCCGGCCGCGTTGCGCGCTTTGCTCAGCGCACGCCTTCGCAAGCAAGCCACTGCGTAGAAACGCGTCTTACTCTTCGTCGTCAGGCAACGGCTGCAACGCGGTGGGATCGACGGCGAGTTGGCTTGCCGCCAGTGCAACCTGCGTGCGGTTGTTCACCCCGAGCTTGCGCATGATCGCCGTCATGTGCGCCTTCACCGTGGCCTCGGAAACACCAAGGTCATACGCGATCTGCTTGTTGAGCAGACCTTCCGCGATCATGGTCAGTACGCGGAACTGCTGTGGCGTCAGCGATGCCACGCGAGCGGCGATGTCCTCTTCATCCGCTTTGAGCCCGGTACCGCCATCGCCGATCAAGGCGTGCGGCAGCCAGACATCGCCATCGAGCACGGTGCGGATGGCCTGCACGATCTCATCGCCGGAACTGGATTTCGGGATGTACGCCAAGGCGCCATGGGCGAGTGCGCGCCGTGCCACCTGCGCTTCCTCGTGGCCCGACACCACAATGGTCGGCAGCCCCGGATACTGGCCGCGGATATGCGCGAGTGCGGAGTAGCCACGCGCGCCCGGCATATGCAGATCGAGCAGCAGCAAGTCGGCCTCGGGGTATTGCTCCACCAGGGACAGCAGGCTGTGCACGCTATCCGCGCAATGCACCTTCGACTGCGGCAACGCGCTAAGCACCGCGCGCTGCAGGGCATCGCGGAACAGCGGATGGTCGTCGGCGATCAGGACATCGGACATGGATGGCTTCGATTTGCTGTAGGAGCGCACCCTGTGCGCGAACGGCGTTGCGATGGAAGAGCATCGCGCACAGGGTGCGCTCCTACGGGTGACTATTTGATCAGGCGTTCGTCCACCAGGTTCTTCACCACGCTCGGATCTGCGAGTGTGGAGATGTCGCCAAGCTGGTCAGGCTGGTTCTCGCCGATCTTGCGCAGGATACGGCGCATGATCTTGCCCGAGCGGGTTTTGGGCAGGCCCGGTGCCCATTGCAGGTAATCCGGCGTGGCGATCGGTCCGATCTCCTTGCGCACCCAGGCAATCAACTCCTTGCGCAATTCGTCGCTACCTTGCTCGCCAGCGATCAGCGTGACGTAGGCATAGATGCCCTGTCCCTTGATCTCATGCGGGCAACCAACCACGGCAGCCTCGGCGACCTTGGGATGCGCCACCAACGCACTCTCCACTTCGGCCGTACCGATGCGATGGCCACTGACGTTGATCACGTCGTCCACGCGGCCGGTGATCCAGTAATAGCCGTCCTCGTCGCGGCGCACACCGTCGCCGGTGAAATAGTTGCCGGGGTAGGCGGTGAAATAGGTTTCGATAAAACGCTGATGATCGCCATACACCGTGCGCATCTGGCCCGGCCAGGAATCGGTGATGACCAGATTGCCTTCGGTGGCACCTTCCAGCAGCCCGCCGCCAGCATCGACCACCGCCGGCTTGATGCCGAAGAACGGTTTGGTCGCCGAACCCGGCTTGGCGTCGATGGCGCCGGCCAACGGGGTGATCAGGATGCCGCCGGTCTCGGTCTGCCACCAGGTGTCCACGATGGGGCAGCGCTCATCACCGACCACGCGGTAGTACCACTCCCACGCTTCCGGATTGATCGGCTCGCCCACTGAGCCAAGCAGGCGCAGGCTGGCGCGTGAGCATTTCTTCACCGGTGCTTCGCCCTCGCGCATCAGCGCGCGGATCGCGGTGGGTGCGGTGTAGAACAGCGACACCTTGTGCTTGTCCACCACCTGCCAGAAGCGGCTGGTGTCGGGGTAGTTCGGTACGCCATCGAACATCACCGTGGTCGCGCCGTTCGCCAGCGGGCCGTACACCACATAACTATGGCCGGTGACCCAGCCCACGTCGGCTGTGCACCAGTACACGTCGTCTTCGCGCAGGTCGAACACCAGTTCGTGCGTGTAGCTGGCGTACACCAGGTAACCGCCCGAGGTGTGCAGCACGCCCTTTGGCTTGCCGGTGGAGCCGGAGGTGTAAAGGATGAACAGCGGATGCTCGGCTTCCACCGGCGTCGGCGGGCAGTCGGCCGACTGGCCTTCCATCAGCGTGTGGTAGTAACGGTCGCGCGGCGACTGCATTGGCACGGCGCTGCCGGTACGGCGCACCACGATTACGGTTTCCACGCTGTTGGTGCCGGGGCGTTCCAGCGCCGCGTCCACATTGGTCTTGAGCGGGATCTTCTTGCCGCCGCGCAAACCTTCGTCGGCCGTCACGACGACCCTGGCCGTGGAGTCGGCGATGCGTCCAGCCAGTGAGTCCGGCGAGAAGCCGCCGAACACCACCGAGTGCACGGCGCCGATGCGCGCGCAGGCCAGCATCGTCACCGCCGCTTCCGGAATCATCGGCATATAGATGGCTACGCGGTCGCCCTTGGTCACACCCAGGTTCTTTAGCGTGTTAGCGAACTTGCACACTTCCGCGTGCAGCTGGCGATAGGTGATGTGGCGCGATTCGCCGGGGTCGTCGCCCTCGAAGATGATCGCGGTCTTGTCGCCGCGCGTAGCCAGATGCCGGTCCAGGCAGTTCGCCGAAACGTTGAGCTCGCCATCTTCGTACCAGCGGATATGCAGGTCCTTCGGGTCGAAGGAGACGTTCTTGATCTTGCTTGGTGCCTTGCTCCAGTCCAGCCGCTTACCAACGCCAGCCCAGAAGGCCTCCGGATCGCGCACGGATTCCGCATACAGCCGTTCGTAGTCGTCCTTGCGGACATGGGCCTTGGCGGCGAACTCGGGCTTGACGGGGTAGAGCTTGGACATGGGGGGCTCCTGCTGGCCGGCCATCCGGCAGCCTTGGTCGTTGAATGCCGCGGCAAAACCCTTTGCCAGGCGACGTGACCACCGAGTGTAGCGAAAGCCCGGCAAACCCGACGCGACGGCCGCGCTTCGACTTTGGTCGAGGTTCGACCAATGGGGAATAGGCGCCCGCAACGCAGCATCACCATGCTCCGCCGAGGTATAGCCTGGGGAGGCAAGCACTATGGTTCTCACACGTTACGGTAATCGCCATACGGCGATCGTTCTTGCTATCGCCGCTGCACTGGCGTTGCCCATGGGCGCGCATGCCGCGCAAAAAACCAAGACAACGGCAAACCAGAGCACCCGCGAAAAACAGCTTGAATCGCGCGTCACCCAGCTGGAACAGGAGCTGGCCGAACTCAAAAGCATGATCCAGGAGCAGAAGACCGCAACCACGCAGGCGGCCCAGACGGCGCAGACCGCCCAGGCGACTGCCGAGGCCACCTCGGTCAAGGTGGCGGCGGCGAAAACCGCTATGGAAACCAAACCGACGTTCACCACCGCTCCGGGGGTGTCGGTCGCATTCCACGGCTTCATCAATGCCACTGCGTTTGGCCAGGACAAGACCTTCACTTATGGCAATGGCCAGAACGCTGAGATTCCGGCGGTGCCAGCCAAGGCCAACTCCGGTTCGCTCAGCGGCGTCGATGTGCGCAACACGCGCTTCTGGCTCGACTTCACCGGTGCCAAGTTCAATGAGAACTGGGGCGGCGGCGGCCGCATCGAAATGGACTTCTTCGGCGGCTTCAATGGCACCGGCGCTTACGCGCAGCAACAGCCCATTCCGCGCCTGCGCCAGGCCTATATGGACCTGACCAACCCGAATACCGGCAGCACCATCCGCATCGGCCAACAGTGGGATCTGATGTTCCCGCTGGACAACGTGCCGACCTCGCTCTCGCACATCGCCTTCCCGCTGGGCTTCGGTTCCGGCTTCGTCGGCTGGCGCTATCCGGGTGTGGTGTGGATGCAGGATCTCAACCACGGTTCCGACGGTCCCAAGTGGCGGTTGGATGTGGGCGCCTTCGAAGGCAACTGGAGTGGCCCGAACCCGACCGGTGGCACCAACACCATCAACTATCTGACCGCCGGCAACGCGCACTTCCAGCCGCAGGTCGAAGCGCGCCTGCGCGTGGCGGACAAGAACTGGCTGGCGTACTTCGTGGCGCACTACGCCTCGCTGGATCTCAAGGGTGTGAACAACTCCTTCCCAACGCCGATCAAGGACAGCATCAAGAGCGTCGGCTACGAAGTGGGTGGCCAGTGGAAACCCGGACCCTGGACGTTCAAGGGCTTGCTCTACGCCGGCAACGGCCTGGGCCAGATCTTCGGTGCCATGTCGCAGTTCGGCGATATCAGCGAGGCGGGCGGCTTCCTGCAGGCGGGCTACAACTTCACGCCGAAGTGGAGCCTCAACGCGTTCTACTCGCTGAGCAAACCGAACCGCGACGACGTGGTCCGCTGGGTCGCCACTACGCCGACCTCCAATGCATTGTTGAAGGATCAGCAGGCGGCACTGAGCCTGCAGTACGCCTCCGGCGCTTACGAACTGGGCATCGAGTGGATGTACGACGTGCTCAATTACCAGACCGGCCCCACCGGCGAGCGCAAGAGCATCAACGGCAATCAGGTCAGCCTCAACGCGCTGTACAAGTTCTGAGCTATCGCGGCGGTGCACGGGAGTGCGCCGCCGCTCTTCGTTTCAGGGACGAGCGCGTCTCCTGCCGCGATCGCCTTTGCGGGTGTCGGGCAGTCTCACTATCAGTAGGGGAGCATCATGGCTACAACTGCAACGGACGCCCGCGGCCCGCTCGACGTCAGCCACCGACGGGTGGTGCTGGCTTCCAGTCTCGGCACGGTTTTCGAATGGTACGACTTCTATCTTTACGGGTCGCTCGCGGTCCTGATCGGCAAGCATTTCTTCTCCGGCCTTAATGAGACCAGCGGCTTTATCTTCGCGCTGCTCGCTTTCGCCGCGGGTTTCGCGGTGCGTCCATTCGGCGCCATCGTGTTCGGCCGCCTGGGTGATCTGATCGGCCGCAAATACACCTTCCTCATCACCATCATCATCATGGGTCTGTCGACCTTTCTGGTCGGTGTGTTGCCCAGCTATTCGTCGGTAGGCCTGATTGCGCCGGTGCTGTTGATTGCCTTGCGCCTGTTGCAAGGCCTGGCGCTGGGTGGCGAGTACGGCGGCGCGGCTACCTATGTCGCCGAGCATGCACCGGACGGCAAGCGTGGCCTGTACACCAGCTTCATCCAGATCACCGCGACCTTCGGTCTTTTCCTGTCGCTGCTGGTGATTCTCGGCACACGCCTGAGCCTGGGCGATGCGAGTTTCGAAGCCTGGGGCTGGCGCATTCCGTTCCTGATTTCCTCGGTGCTGGTGGCGGTGTCGGTGTACATCCGCATGCAGTTGCAGGAATCGCCGGTGTTTCAGCAGATGAAGGCCGAGGGTAAGCAGTCCAAGGCGCCGCTGACCGAAGCCTTCGGCCAATGGAAGAACCTCAAGCTGGTGATCCTGGCCTTGCTCGGTGCCACCGCTGGTCAGGCCGTGGTGTGGTACACGGGCCAGTTCTATGCGCTGTACTTCCTGACCCAGAGTCTGAAGATAGACACGACGACAGCGAACCTATTGATTGCAGGCGCGCTGTTGATCGGGACGCCTTTCTTTGTGTTCTTTGGCTGGTTGTCGGACCACATTGGCCGCAAGCCCATCGTGCTGGCCGGCTGCCTGATTGCCGCGCTGACTTATTTCCCGATCTTCAAAGGGATTACCCACTACGGCAACCCGGCGATTGAGAGCGCCGCCGCCAGCTCGCCGGTGACAGTGATCGCCGATCCGAACAAGTGCAGCTTCCAGTTCGATCCGGTGGGCAAGAGCAAATTCACCAGTTCCTGCGACGTGGCGAAAACCGTTCTGGCGAAGCGGGGCATTCCATACAAGAACGAGGCCGCGCCGGCCGGTGCCGTTGCTCAGGTGAAGGTTGGCGATCATGTGCTCGATTCGTTCGAGGGCGGTGCGCTCGACGGCGCTGCATTTGCCGCGCAGAGCAAGACCTTCGGCACCACCGTAGGTGCGGCGCTGAAGGAGGCCGGCTATCCGGAGAAAGCCGACCCCGCGCAGTCGAACTACCCGATGCTGGTGGTGCTGCTGGCGATCCTGGTGCTCTACGTCACCATGGTCTACGGCCCCATCGCCGCATGGCTGGTGGAGATGTTCCCCACCCGTATCCGCTACACCTCGATGAGTCTGCCGTATCACATCGGCAACGGCTGGTTCGGCGGCTTCGTACCGACCATCGGCTTCATGCTGGTCGCGTGGAAGGGCGATATCTACTACGGGCTGTGGTACCCGATCATCGTCGCCATCGGCACGTTCTTTATCGGCTTGCTGTTCCTGCGCGAAACCAAGGACGTGAATATCCGGCAGTGACGCTGTAACCCACGTGCTACGACAAAGCGCAGCTCCGGCTGCGCTTTGTTTTTCTAGCGATGCGGATCGTTCAAGGGTGGCTTGCCTTCACGCAGCTGCTTCAGGTCGTACTCCGACAGAGTTTCACCGCGCGAGCTGGCGTTAATGCGCGAATCGGCGAAAGCCAGCACGGTGGCGAACGCGCCGATGATGCTGACGAACAGCCACCAGCCCATGGCGCCACCGCCATGCCGGGTGAAACACAGGACGAGGGCGATCAGGGTGCCGGTCAGAAACAGCCAACGCATGGGTGCCTCGCGATACGGTTAGAGACGGAACGGAGCGGATCATAACTATCCCGGAGGCTCCGGATTGCCGGGTTCTGCACAAACCTCATACGACGTGGCGGCGTAAGATTCCGCGACCGGATAAGGGGCATCGCCGATGCAGGAAACTTCCCGTTCGCCCGCTACATCCGCGCCGTCCGGTTGGTTATGGCGCGCAGCGCGCTGGTGTGTCGTCGCCTTCGCACTGCTGCTCGATCATCTCAAGCCGGTGCGGGTATCCCTGCTGATCATCGCCTTTGGCGCCATCGCAGCATTGGGGGTGGATCAGGTAGCGGAGCTGTTCCTTATCGCGGTCTGGACCGACCCCAGCACTGGCCGCTATCTGGGGCTGCTGGCGAGCAGTGCCATAGCCGGCATGGCGATCTGGTACGGAGCGCGCAACGCCTACCGGCTGATCTATCCGCGCTGGCCGGCCCTGCAGGATCCGCGCGGCGAAGGCTTGCGCAACTGGTTGCCGCGGCTGCTCGGCGCCGCGATTCCGCTGCTGGTGCTGCTGGGTTACGTGGTGTCGTTGACCACCGTGCCGCACGGGCCGTGTGGCGTCACGGCGGACTGTCAGCAACGCGTCTGGCGCGCGGCCGGACTGTTGATCGAATCTCTGCTGATGGTGGTGTTTCTCGCCACGCGCCGTCGTCTGTTGAATGCGTTGCCGCTGCGAGAGGGTGCCGGCCCCGTGTGCCTGCAACCTTCCAGCGAGCAACGCGTGGTGCGCGTCCGTGAGCTGGGCATTACCGCGCTGCGTTGGTATATCGCCGTGATCGCGCTGAACGTCGTCGCCACGATCTTGATCGCCTGGTGGCCCGAGGCGCTGGACGGCATCGGACCGCTGGCGATCCTGCTGATCGCGGCCGCCTTCCTTTGTTTCAGCGGTGGCCTGCTGTGTATGTTCGCCGACCGGCGTGGATGGCCACTGCTAAGTACGTTGTTGTTGGCGAGCGGTCTGTTTCACGTGCTGCATCTCAACGACAACCATCGCGTGCGGCAGTACCCAGTCATGAGCACGCACCAGACACCGGCTGCCGAACCGGTGGAGTCGCGGCCCAGCTTTGAGGCTTATGCGAACGCGTGGCTGGACGATCGTTGCACCGGGCGTTCGACTTGTCCGGTGATCATGGTCTCTGCGGAAGGCGGCGGTATTCGCGGTGCGGCATGGACAGCATTGGTGCTGGCGCGGTTGACCGAGCAGGTCAGGCTGGCCGGTTCAAACGAATCCGCCTTCGCGCATTACCTGTTCGCCGGCAGTGGCGTCTCCGGCGGCAGCCTTGGCCTGGCAACCTACGCTGTGTTGCTGCGTCAGCCGGGAGGATCGATGGAAGGTCGCACGGAACAGCTGCTGAGCCACGACTTCCTCGCGCCGACCCTCGCCAATATGTTCTTTGTGGACTTCACCCAACGCTGGCTGCCGGGTGCCTGGTTCGACGATCGCTCGCGCGCACTCACCCGCGCCTGGGAGCGTGCGGCGCGCCGCCAGGGCGCCCCCGCGCTGGCGCAGCCGTTTGCCGATCTCTATCGGCATGCGGATGGCAGCGTGGATACGTCGATACCTGCGCTGTTTCTCAATAGCACCAGCGTGGCCGAAGGGCGCCGCTTTATCCAGCATCCCTTCCGCCCCATGGCTTCGTTGCAGCAGCAGCCATGGACGGCCGCGTTCGATGGCTCTGCCTGGCTCGATCCGCGTGTGCCGCTGAGCGAGGCGGTGCTCAACAGTGCGCGCTTCACTTACATCAGTCCGGCCGGCACCCTGCAAAACACGCCGGCGCCCGGCGTCACGCCGCCCGTGCCCACGCAGCTGCAGCTGGTGGACGGCGGCTATTTCGAAAACTCAGGTACGACGACTTTGCTGGAAGTAATGACACGTCTTCGCGCTGTGGCGGATCAACGGCATCAGTCATTGCGCTTTATCGTGCTGCACATCAGCAACGATCCGGAGATGTCGGACTTCGTTGATCAACACGATCCCGCGCATCCGTTACCGCTGTACTCGGCGTCGTGCCAGAAACCGGATACATCGCATCCAAGCCTCAGTGGCGAAGCCGCTGCGCCAGTCAAGGCGCTGTTGGATACACGCAACGCGCGCGGCGAATATGCACGCGTGCAATTGCTGCGCACGCTGCATACCAGCGACAACGATCCCGCCAGCGGCGACATGCTGTGGCATTTCCGCCTGTGTCCTGGTGAGTATCCGATTCCGCTCGGCTGGACCATTTCACTACCTGTATTCACCGAACTGGGGCGGCAGTTGCAACAGAACTACCCGCTGGCTCGCATGACGCAGGCGCTGGACGAACAGTTGGGGGCGTCGCCGGCTCCCTAGTGTCGCGCCAACTGAGACATACCCGGCGCAGACTGTCGCCATGTCCGAATCCCCTTATCCCGTGCAGGCTTTCAAAGGCCGCGGCGCTGCCTCAAATCCGGAAGGCCGCTTCGAAACCATCCGCCATCACGCGGAAGACGACGGCTGGCAGCACGCCATGCTGGATGAGGAGCGACCCAGGCCGAAGACCGTTGTGACGGAGGAACACGCCCGCAGCGTGATCACGCGCAACGACTCGCCGGACATCGCCTTCGACCAGGCACTCAATCCGTATCGCGGATGTGAACACGGGTGCATTTATTGCTTCGCACGGCCATCGCATAGCTATCTCAACCTGTCGCCGGGTCTGGATTTCGAAACCAAGCTGCGTGCGAAAAGCAATCTCGCCGAAGTACTTCGCCACGAACTGTCCAAGCGCAACTACGTGCCAAAGCCGATCAATATCGGCAGCAACACCGATCCCTACCAGCCGATAGAAAAGCGCTTTCGCATCACGCGTGCCGCACTCGAAGTGCTGGCCGAATGCCACCATCCCTGCACCATCGTCACCAAGAACGCCATGGTCGAACGCGACATCGACCTGCTCGCGCCGATGGCGCGCGAAGGACTGGTGCAGGTGTTCGTCTCGGTCAATTCGCTAGACAACCACCTCGCAGCGAAACTGGAGCCGCGCGCCAGCGCACCGCACCGGCGCATCCAGGCCGTACGCACGTTGGCAGAAGCGGGCGTGCCGGTGGGCGTGCTGGTGGCGCCGATCATCCCCGCGCTCAACGATCGCGATATGGAAGCGGTGCTGGATCAGGCCGCCGAGGCGGGCGCGCGCTGTGCGGGTTACACCGTGCTGCGTCTTCCCTACGAGCTCAAGCAACTGTTCCGCGAATGGCTGGCGCTGCACGTACCGCAGCGCGCCGAGCATGTGATGAGCCTGGTGCAGCAAATGAATGGTGGTCGTGACTACGACAGTAACTTTGCTACCCGCATGCGCGGGCAGGGCGTGTTCGCGGAGTTGCTGCGCAAGCGCTTTGAAGTGGCGTGTCGCAAACATGGTTTCGGTAGAGCGCGTGAATTGAAACTGGATATCTCACGCTTTATGCCGCCGCGTGAAACCTCCCCGCAGGGACAACTGTTCTAGGCGAAAGCATTCGGATTAACGCGAAGCTGGGGTTTGCCCTAGGTGTACGTCGCGCGGGAGAGGGTTATGTTCGAAAGCCCATCCCCCACCATGAGGCACCCGATCATGGTCGCCCCGCTCAATGCTGTTTCCAGTCTCGCCTATCTCCGCCCGATCGACGACGGTGGCTCCTCCGACGTATCGACGACTGACGCGGCCATCGCAAAGTACACCACCGACGTGAACAATCACGAGAACCCGGCGGTGATCAATGCCGATCGCCAGGCCATCGAAACCGCCGTCAATGCCGAGATCGGCGATCAGATCGCAGGCTTGCCCATCCGCAACAAGACCGAGCGCGAGCCGACCATCCAACAGTTGGTCGACAGCTACGGCAAGTCGATTCTTGATCGCCATGACCGCGACCCGGCTATCACCAAGGAAGTAGTCGAAGGCGCTATCGGCGACTACAAGCAGCAGGCCACCACCTGGACGCCCGAGGACCGCGGCAAGATCGACGCCTACATCAAAGGCGCGATGGATCGCCATGGCGGCGATATCCAGAAAGCGTTCGAGGATCTTCGCGACCAGCGCTGGATGCCGTCGCATTTCTACGACTCGAATCTGGCGATCGCCGCGGACTACCTGCGTGCACGCTGGGAGACGCAGAAATACAACAACCAGGTTGCCGACATCGAAGTGGGTACGTATCTCGACAAGAAGAAAAAGAACGAGATTCCGCAAAACGGTCCCGGCCCGGTGTCGCAGTACTCATCGCTGCAAGAGGAGTACATGTACAAGGGCGTCGAGGACCAGTGGAATACGCTGCACTGGTGGGAGCAGATGTTCCTGAGCGACTCCTCGACCACGATCGGCGGGCTGGCCGCCGCGGCATTCGAGAACGATGTTTCCTAAGTGCGCTCAGCTCCGCCTGCTGCCGCATCCAGCGATAGCAGGCGGCTTGCTGCTAACGGCGTAGCAAGATCATGGCGCTGCCGGCAGGTATTTCTGGAACCAGTTCAACGCCCGCTGCAGCACATCCCGCTGGTGCGCCGGATCCACGAAACGATGCCCCTCATTGGGGTAGATCACCAGTGACGTAGGTACGTTCTGCGCGCGCAAGGCGTGCCAGAACTCCAGCGACTGCGCCGCCGGGCATTCCGCATCGCGGTCGCCCACCACGACCAGCGTCGGTGTCTTGACCTGCTTGATGGAGTTGATCGCCGAACTCTTGGCGTACACGGCCGGATCGTCGTAAACGGAAGCGCCGAAGTACGGCAGCATCCATTGGTCGATCAGATTCTGTCCGTAGTAACTCTGCCAGTTGCCGATGCCGGCGCCAGCCACCACCGCCTTGAAGCGCTGGGTCTGGGTCGGCGCGAACATGCTCATGAAGCCGCCGTAGCTCCAGCCGGTGAGGCCGAGACGCTTATCGTCCACCGGCAGTTTCTTTTCGATGGCATCGATGCCGGCGAGCGTGTCGTGCAGATCGCCGTAACCGAAGTCTTTGCGGTTGGCTTGCACGAAGGCTTCGCCTTGGCCGTAGCTGCCGCGCGGATTGGGCATGAACACGAAATAGCCGAGCGCCGCGAACGGCGCGCCGCCATACCCGACGCCGGGCCAGCGCGGAATCACCGCGCTCGCCGGACCGCCATGGACATTTACCACCATCGGGTAAGTCTTGGCCGGATCGTAGTTGGCCGGATAGATCAGCCAGCCCTGCACGTGCAGGCCCTGGTTCTCCCATTCCACCGATTCGGTCCTGCCCCAGGAAGGCTTGAGCGCGGCATTGAAATGCGTGACGGCTGGCGGCGGAGTGCTGCCCAGCGGGCCAGCATGCACTTCGGGCGCGGTGTCGAACGAACTCTGCACGAAGGCAATGCGCGAATGGTCGTCAGACACCGAGAGCGCCATCGCTTCCTCGCCTGCGCCGATGCTTGCCGGCACGGTGAACAAGGTACGGCTCGGCTTGGCCGCGTTGCCGCTGATGGCGTACTCCGCCACTTCGCTTTGGCCACCGCGGATCTGGCTGACCAGCAATTGCTGCGCACCGGTCCAGCTCAGCCACACCGGTGTGACGTGGGTGCCGGCCGTGAGGTTGACCGGCTCGCCGCCGCTGGTAGCGACGCTATAGATATCGCCACCCGTAGCGCCCTGATCGCTCATCAGGCCGCCGATGAAAGCGATCTGGCTGCCATCGGGCGACCAGCGCGGTAGCGCGATCTGCAGGCCGTGCAGGCTGCCCTTGGTGATGGCCGGATCGACTGCCACCGCAGCGTTGGCGCCGCTCTGCGCATCCTGGGTCAGCAGCTTGGCGATCCACCAGTTGTTGTCGCCCGGCGGCGGCGCAGCGACATACGCAATGCGCCGCGCATCTGGTGACCAGGCGAATTCATAGACATGGCGGCTGGTCGGCGTGAGCAGGCGCACCGCACCGCCAGCGGCATCGACGGCGGCGATGCGCTGCACTTCCATCCCATCCACACCGATTTCGCCGGCTGCCGGTTTGGCGGCCGCAAGTGCGCTGGATCGGCGGGTGGCGTTCTCTACGTACAGAAAGCCGAGCGTGCGGCCATCTGGCGACCAGTTCAGGTCTTGCGCCAGGCCTTGCAACGGCGCCAGTTTTTTGGGGGCTTCATTGCTGCGGGTATCAGCAACGAAGAGGTCCTTGCGCCGGCTCGCATTACCGCAGTCGGAAAGAAAAGCCAGGCGCTGCGAATCCGGCGCCCAGGCGATATCGCTGGAACTGCAGGTGCCGGGCGGGGCGCTTCCGATGCGACGCGCGTTGCTGCCGTCGCTCTTTGCCACTTCGATGCCCGGTTTATTGCCCGTGCTGATCACCCAGGCCAACTGCTGGCCGTCCGGCGAAAGCTGCGCCGCGCTGATCGAACGGGCCTTGGCCAGGTCGCCCAGCAGCGTGGCGATGCGGGGATCGGCGGGCGCCTTGTCGGCGAAGACGAGTGGCGCAAAGGCCGTCGCCAACAAGGGGAGCAGCCATCGGGTGGTTTTCAGCATGGGAGGTTTCCGGGACTTCGTCAGAACCCTCTCACGCTAACAGTCCGTCTGGGCCTCATCCATAGGCAGAGCCCTATTTCAGTGCGTAGCGACGGCGGCGGGTGGCGTTTTGCGAGCCGCTTCCAGTGCCTCCAGCTTGGCCTTGATCGCCGGCATCGCGGCCATCGCCGCGCGCTCGCCTTCCAGGATGGCCTGGTTCTTCTGCTCGAAATCGGTGGCGCCGATCTGGTTGACCTTGGGTCGGATCACCGCATCCGCTCTGGCCAATTCCTGCTCGCCGAGCTTCTGGCCCATGATGCTGATCGACTGGCCGACCACACCGAGCATGCCGTTGGGATTGCTGCCGCTGGCCTTGCTGGAGATATCCACCGCGATCACGAAGTCGGCACCCAGCTGGCGTGCCGCGTCCACCGGCACCGGGCTGACCACGCCGCCATCGACGTAATGCTTGCCGCTGATCTCCACCGGCTGAAACACGCCGGGGATGCTGCTGGAGGCGCGCACCGCCTGGCCGGTATTGCCGCGCACAAACACCGTGCGATGGCCGTCTTCCAATTGGGTGGAAACCGCGGCGAACGGCAGCTTGAGCTTTTCCATCGAGCGGTTGCCGACCAACTGGTTCACGTAGTCCTGCAACTTCTGTCCCTGCACCAGTCCGCCGGAGCCGGAGAACAGGCTGACATCGCGGATCTTGCTTTCGTCCAGCGCGAAGGCCTGCTCCTGCATCTGGAACGGATCCATGCCACTGGCGTACAGCGCACCGACCACGCTGCCGGCGCTGGTGCCGGCGACCACGTCGGGATGGATGCCGTTGGCCTCCAGCATCTTGATCACGCCGATATGCGCGAAACCTTTGGCGGCACCGCCACCTAGCGCCAGCCCGATGCGTGGTTTGGCTACCACCACCACCGGCACCGCCGGGGGCGGCGTGGGCTTGCTGCCGAAACAGGCGCTGAGCGCGAGGGCGGCAAGCAGGGGCAACAGTAGGCGGGTGGCGCGCATGGTGGCAGGCAACAATAGGTGGGGATGGCGGGCGAGTGTAAGGCCGAAACCGGGCGCCGCGCGGGGCGCCTGCGGCGTTCGCTGGGGCAATGGTCAGCTAGCGCCGTAGAGCTGCTCGGCGCGCTGGAACAGCACCCAGCTGGTGGCGATGTATTTGTCGCCGCCGCTCGGCCGGTTGCCGCGATGGGTGTGGGTGAAAGCGGCCGGCGCCAGCAGCAGGCTGCCGGCGCGTGGTGTCACCTTGCGGCCCTGATAGAGGAATTCGGTTTCGCCCTCGGCGAAGCCGTCGTTGAGGTAGATCGTCCACAGCAGATGCCGGTGCAGCGTTTGCGCAGTCGCATCGCGCGGGAACAGCTCGCAGTGCCAGTAGGGATAACCGCCGGCGCCGCCGCGATAGCGCTGCAGGTTGATCGAGCCGGGCACGAACACCTGTCGCGCCAGCTTGCCCAGCGCGGTGTCGTCCATGGCGGCGATGTCCTGCTCGGCCAATCGCCTCGGCTCGCCGGTAACGGGATCGGGCACCTGCAGCATCAGCGGTGCGATCAATGTGTACGGGTAGCGGCGCAGGTAAGTCACCAGGCCATTGAGCATCGCCAGATTCAGCGCGGTCTCGGCATCGCGCCATTCGAGCCGGCCGCTGATGGTGATGTCGCTGCTGTGCTTCAGCTCCGGATACACGCCGCCCCCGACTTGGCCGGGGGCGATGTGACTACTGTGCTCGAAGCGTTCGATCAGCGCCGCGCATTGCTCCGGCGACAGCGCCTGTTCGTAGACCTCGATGAAATCGTTGGCAGCCATGCCGCAGCAAACAGGGCTTCAGCCCTGCGCTCCGTCCGCTTCGACGTGATAATGCGTGGCTACCTCGATCTCTTTCTTCGAACCGAGGAACACCGGCACGCGCTGGTGCAGGCCAGTGGGCTGCAGCTCGAGAATGCGTTGGCGCCCGGTGGTGGCCGCGCCGCCGGCCTGCTCAATGATGAAAGCCATCGGGTTGGCTTCGTACATGATGCGCAGCTTGCCGCCCTTGTCTTTGATCTTGGCGTCCAGCGGGTAATAGAACACGCCGCCGCGGGTCACGATGCGATGCACGTCGGCGACCATTGAGGCCACCCAGCGCATGTTGAAATCCTTGCCGCGCGGGCCTTCCTTGCCGGCCAGCAGCTCGCCGATATAGCGCTGCATCGGCGCTTCCCAGTGGCGCTGGTTGGACATGTTGATGGCGAACTCGGCGGTCTCGTCCGGAATGCGGATGTCGCGACGGCTGAGGGTGAAGCTGCCCACTTCGCGATCCAGCGTGAACTCGTGCGTGCCGTGGCCAAAGGTCAGCACCAGCACCGTGGCCGGGCCGTAAACCACATAGCCGGCGGCCAGCTGAGTGGTGCCTGGCTGCAGGAAGTGCTCGGCCCTGGGTTCGACCACGCCGTCCGGGCAGCGCAGCACCGAGAAGATGGTGCCGACGGAGATGTTCACGTCGATGTTCGAGCTGCCGTCCAGCGGATCGAACATCAACAGGTGGTTGCCCTTGGGGTACATATCCGGGATCGGCTGCGGGTCTTCCATTTCCTCGGAAGCGCAGGCGGCGAGATGGCCGCCCCAGGCGTTGGCTTCGAGCAGGATCTCGTTGGAGATCACGTCCAGCTTCTTCTGCGCCTCGCCCTGGATGTTGCCGGTGCCGGCCTCGCCCAATACGCCGCCCAGCGCGCCCTTGTTGGTGGCGACGGCGATGCGTTTGCAGGCGCGCGCGACCACTTCGATCAGCAAGGAGAGTTCGGCGTTGATGCGGCCGGCGCGGCGTTCCTCGATCAGGAACTGGATCAGCGAGACGGGCTTCATGGTGGGTCCGTGGCGAATGGGAATGGGCATTGTCCGGGGTGGGGCTGAATGGCGCCAGCCGTAGCGCGCCTTTTTCGCCCTCTCCCCTGCGGGGAGAGGGTTGGGGTGAGGGGCGGGTGCTCGGCTCAACGCTTCCTATTTCGTCATTCCGGCGTAGGCCGGAGGAGCTCTTCAACAGCGAAGCTGGTCATCTAGTGCCTTATCGCCCGGTTGTCGCGACTGCGTGCCCTGGCTCGCCTGCCGCGGGCTTCCGAACCGCTGCCGCGGCTCGGGTCACTTTCTCTTTGCTGGCCCAAAGAGAAAGTAACCAAAGAGAAATGGCCTGAAGAGCAGGCGGTGTGCTTCGTAGCTACGCTTTTTCCAGTGTCAGGCGTCGGGATGATTTTCTTCTAGGCCTGATCGTGCGGCCCTCGCCGCCGCACAGGGGATGCGGTCACGGGCTTGCTTCGCGCCGCCCAATTTTCTCCTCCCTGCTGACATCACGTTGGCAGCAGGGGGTACCCAGACTGTGTTGGTGCGCTGGGCACCTGGAGGAATACGGACATGCTGAACCCGATTGTCACCAACTGGTTTGAGATTCCGGTCCATGAGATGGATCGCGCCATTCGCTTTTATGACGCCGCGCTGGGTACGGCGCTGAAGCGGGAGCCTTTTGGCGGGATGGAGCTGGCGGTGTTTCCGTATGACAGCAACCACCATGTCACGGGTGCGCTGATGAAGTTTGAGCATTGCGAGCCGTCGATCCACGGCAGCACGGTGTATCTGAGCGTGGCGGATGTGGGCGAGACGCTGGGCCGTGTTGAGCAGGCCGGCGGGGCGGTGATTGTGCCGCGCACGGTGTTGCCGGAAGGGCGCGGTGCGTTCGCGCAGTTCAAGGACAGTGAAGGCAACCGGGTGGGGCTGTGGTCCCGGCAGTGACCCGCCCACCCGGTTGGGGCGAGCGAGGCGGGCGCGGCGATGTCTGGTGGCGCCCCTGTCGTTCGTCGTTATGACGGGCACATGCCTGATCACACGTATCGATATAGGAGGGAAGCATCATGCGTGACACCGTGTATTTCCTGGTGTTCGACGGGTTTGCCGACTGGGAGGCCGCGCTGGCGCTGTGCGAGATCCGCCGCCCGGGCGACTGGCGGGTGGTAACCGTGGGGTTCTCGATGCAGCCGGTGGTGTCGATGGGCGGCCTGCGTGTGCTGCCGGAGCTGACGCTGGATCGCATCGACCTGGCCCGGGCGGCCTTGTTGATCATGCCGGGCGGGCATCTGTGGGAGCGGAACGAAGGCGATGAAGCCGTGGATGCCGCTCTGCGCGTGCATGCCGCCGGCGCACCGGTGGCCGCGATCAGCAGCGCTGTGTTGGCGCTGGCCCGTGCTGGCCTGCTGGAGCGCAGCCGGCATACCGGCAACCTCACCGGTTTCATCGGCAGCCGCGTGCCGGCTTATGCGGGCTCGGAGCAGTACGACCCGGATGTGCTGGCCGTGAGCGACGGCGGTGTGATTACCGCCAGCGGGTTGGGCAGTGTGGAATTCGCCCGCGAGGTGATCCGCACGCTGGATCTGTACAGTAGCAGCGACCGCGAGCATTGGTACCGCCTGTTCAAGCACGCCGTACCGCCGCCGTGGTTCGCCGGCGAGAGAGCAGTGGCCGCATGAGGGCCGGGTCATGAGCGATTTCCTGCAACGTGTTCTGCAAGGTTATCGGCCGCTGTACCTGCGCGGTTTGCTGTTGGATGGCCAACACCGCTTGCCGGTGTCGTCGCCACCTGCAACCAAGCCGCATGGCCGGCCCGCTTCCACCACCCGGCCGCCGCGGCTGCAAACGATCGCCACGGTCGCCATGACAGGCTTATGTGCCGGCGCGGCGATTGCCGCTGCCGGACGTCCCAACGGAGAGGCATCGTGATCAAGACCTATCACGGTAGCTGTCATTGCGGGCGCGTGCGTTACGAGGCGGACATCGATCTGTCCGCAGGCACCGGAAAATGCAACTGCTCCATCTGCTGGAAGCTGCGCGATTGGGGCGCGATGATCAAACCCGACGCGTTCCGCTTGCTGGCCGGCGAGAGTGAACTGGCTGACTACCAGTTCGGCACCAACAGCTGTCATCACTTGTTCTGTGCGCACTGCGGTGTACATCCGTTCAATCGGGGCTACATCGAGGAGATCGGTGGCGCGTACTACTCGGTCAACCTGGCCAGCCTGGATGACGTGGATCCCAGGGGGCTGATCGACGCGCCCGTACGTTACTTCGATGGTCGACGCGACAACTGGATGGAAACCCCCGACGAGATACGACATCTGTGAGGGCGGTACTGCGCAACGCGAACGAGGAGGAGGGTGTCATGAGCGAACCAAGAGTCACATTTTTCCACGCACCAAACAGCCGCTCCGGCGGCACCCTGGCCCTGCTCGAAGAGCTGGAAGCCGACTACGATATGCATGTGCTGAGCCTTGGTGCCAAGCAGCAGCGCCAGCCGGACTATCTGGCGGTGAACCCGATGGGCAAGGTGCCGGCCATCCTCCACGACGGAGCGCTGATCACCGAACAGCCGGCGGTGTATCTGTACCTCGCGGATCTGTTCACCAAGCATCAGCTGGCGCCGCCTATCGGCGATCCGCTGCGCGGTCCCTACCTGCGCTGGATGGTGTTCTACGGCTCCTGCTTCGAGCCGGCGCTGGTGGACCGGTCGATGAAACGCGAGCCCGCGGCACCGTCGACCTGCCCCTATGGTGATTTCGACACCATGTTCAAGACGCTTACCGAACAGCTGGAGCGCGGCCCATATTTGCTTGGCGAACGCTTCAGCGCCGTCGACGTGCTGTGGGGCAATGCGCTGAACTGGACCACGATGTTCAAGCTGGTGCCGGAAACGCCGGTGATCCGCGCCTACATCGACCGCGTTCTCTCGCGTCCCGCGATCAAGCGGTCGCACGAGAAGGATGCCGCGCTGGCGGCGGCTCAGGCGTCGCAGGCGGCCTGAGCCATGAGAGTCGCGCATCGTGACGTCCGACGCTGGCCGTCGCGCTGCGGCTCGGCGATCATGTGCGGATGCGCCGCGCCGATCGCCTGTTCCTCATCATCCACGCCTTGCGCGGGCGCCGCACTGCGCTGCCGGCGCGGAGTCTCGCCGATACTCTGGGCGTTTCGCTGCGCACGGTCTATCGCGATGTGGCCGACCTGCAATTGTCCGGCGTGCCGATCGAAGGCGAGGCCGGTGTGGGCTACGTGCTCCGCAAGGGTTCGGATATTCCGCCGCTGATGTTCACTGCCGACGAGCTCGAATCGCTGGTGGTAGGCACGCGCTTCGTGCGTGCGTTCGCGGGTGAGAAACTGGCCGGCAGTGCGCGCGCCGCGTTGTTGAAGATCGAGGCCGTGCTGCCGCCAGAACTGCGCGATCGCGCCGCACGCACGCGCATCTATGCACCGATCTGGCGTGATCCAACCAAGACCGCTTTCGCCGTACTGATCGACCGCCTCAATGCTGCGATCAGCGAGAACCAGGTGCTGCGCATCGACTATGCCGACGAAGCAGGCCGTCCCAGTACGCGCGAGGTCGAGCCGCTATGCCTGGCGTTCTGGGGCGGCGCCTGGACCCTGGGCAGCTGGTGCCGGCTGCGCGAGGGCTTCCGTAATTTCCGACCGGACCGCATCGCTGATTGTGCGATCACCGGCGAGCGTTTCAGCATGACAAAAGGGCGTGATCTGGACGCCTACATGGAAGCCATGAGCGGTTATTACGAAGGCATGGAATAGCTCAAGGCGATTGCCGCAGCGCTTTCAGGATGCGTTGGCCCGGCCGGCCATCATCGAGCAGGCCACGCTTGCGCTGCTCCTGCTGGATCGCTTCGCGTGACTTGTCGCCGATCATGCCGTCGACTTCGCCGATATCGTAGCCGTGCGCGATCAGCAGACGTTGCAGTTCGCGACGTTCGGTGCGCGAGGTGCCGGGATCGTCGGTAGGCCACGCAGCGACCATGCCGGGTTTGCCGCGCAGGCGGTCGGAGAGCAGTGCGATGGCCAGGGTGTAGTTGATGGAAGCGTTGTACGCGTAGATCGCATCGAAGTTGCGCAGGGTAAGGAAGGCCGGGCCCTGCGCGCCTGCTGGCAACACCAGCGCGGCAGGCGTATCGCCATCCGGTAGTGGTGAACCGTCGACCAGCCGTACGCCCTGTGCGCTCCAGTAGCTCATCGGCCGCTTGGCGTCGCGTCCGCTGACTTTGCTGTCGAACGGCGAGGGTAGCTTCACTTCATAGCCCCACGGCTGGCCGCTCTGCCAGTGCGACATCTGCAAATAGTGCGCGGTGGAACCGAGCGCATCGGGCACGCTGGCGATCAGATCGCGCCGGCCGTCGCCATCGAAATCGACTGCCACACGTTCGAACGTCGAGGGCATGAATTGCGTATGCCCGAACGCACCGGCCCATGAACCCTTGAACTCGTCGGCGGTAATGTCGCCGCTCTGCACGATGCGCAGCGCCGCGTAGAACTCGCCGCGGAAGTAATCCTGGCGTCGGCCCATGCACGAGAGCGTGGCAAGCGACTGCAGCAATGGGCGCTGGCCGAACTGCTGTCCGTAGTTGCTCTCCACACCCCACACCGCCACCACCGTGGCCGGATCCACGCCGTACTTCTGTTGCGCGCGATCGAGCACGGATGCCCATTGTTTCAACCGCGCCTTGCCGTCGTCGATGCGCTCCTGGTCAACGAGCGCAGAGAGGTAATCCCACACTGCCGTGGTGAACTCGGGCTGGTGATTGAGTGCGTCGATGACCGTCGTGTCAGCCACCAGGTCGCGCGTGTATTTGCGGAAGGTATCGCCGCTCACGCCGCGTTGTGCGGCCGTCGGCGCCAGGCTGGCAAGGCATTGCTGAAAGCTGTTCTGGTCCTGCGCCATGGCGGGACCTGCGAGCAGCGCGAGAACAAACAGTGCAGAGCGGCGTGTAGGCATAAGGGCGGCCAACAAACAGGGGGAGGGCCACAGGTTAACGCAGGGTGCGGAGACGTTGGCTGTACAACGACCCTGGAGACGCAAATAGTTGCGCATCCCCACCCCATCGCGATTGGGCTAACCTCGGCGCCACCGCTCGCCGAGGAAATGCCGATGTCCACATCGCACGTGCGCCATCCCTTGCTGTCGGTTGCGCCCGACAAACTGCGTCCTACCCAAATGACGGTCGGCAAGGCCGAAGTGGCCGACAAGCGCAACCTGTGGCGAAGCCTCGGCAAGAAGAAGCGCAAAGAGCTGATCGATGCGCACTGGTTTCCCGGCGTGATCGGACCCAAGGGCAAGGTCTATATCGTCGATCACCATCATCTCGGCCTTGCCCTGCTCGAAGAAGGGGTGAAGAGCGTGCCGGTGATGGTGCAGCGTGACTTCTCCTGGCTTGAACAGGATGTGTTCTGGCGCACCATGGAATTCAACCGCTGGGCGCATCCGTACGATGAGCAGGGCAACCGCACCGGCTACGACACCATTCCCGTCAGCCTGGCCAAGCTCGCCGACGATCCCTATCGCACGCTCGCGGCGCGCGTGCGGGTGTCGGGTGGCTACTCGAAGGACGCCACGCCCTATGCGGAATTCCTATGGGCGGATTTTTATCGCCAGCAGTTGAAGTTGCAGGTGGGCAAGGTGGGCGCCAAGACGCTGCAGCAAGCCCTGCTGCTCGCGCATAGTCACCAGGCAGGCTATCTGCCGGGCTGGACCGGCAGCATCGAATGAGCACGCCGGCAGGGGCCGTGCCAGGAAACACCGTAGGTACCGACATCCTGGCAGGCCTGTCCATCGCAGGGCTGTTGCTGCCCGAAGCGGTGGCGTACTCCGGCATCGCGGGCCTGCCGCCGCAGGCCGGTGTGATTGCGTTGTTTGCCGGTCTGGTTTGCTATGGCCTGCTGGGACGTAGCCGCTATGCCATCGTGTCGGCTACGTCCTCGTCGGCAGCTGTACTTGCGGCGGGAACATTGGCGATGGCCGGCAGCGACCAGATCTCGCGCGCGGCGATGGCCGCGACGCTGGTGCTGCTCACCGGCGGCTGTTTTCTGATCGCCAGCGTGGCGCGGCTGGGCGGACTCTCGCATTTGATCGCCCGTCCGGTTCTGCGCGGCTACACCTTCGGTCTCGCCTGCGTGATCGCGCTGAAGCAGCTGCCGCATCTGTTCGGCGTACCGACCTTGCATGGCGACTTCGTGCCTTTGCTGCTGGCGAATCTGCTGGGTGACCTTGGCAAGATGCAGCCGGCCACGCTGGCATGCGGTGCTATCGCGCTGGCTTTACTGTTTCTCGGCGAACGCCTGCGCCGCTTACCCGGCAGCTTGCTGGTGATCGTGCTCGGCGTGGCGGCATCGGGTTGGCTGGCACAGCACGGCGTGACGCTGACCGGCGAAATCCGCCTGGCGCCGCAATGGGCGTGGCCAGCGTGGCCGGAAAGCGGTCAATGGCTGCCCAGTGTGGAACTGGCCGCGGCGATGCTGCTGATTCTCTATGCGGAGTCGTACAGCGCAATCCGCAGCTTTGCGCTCAAGCATGGCGACGACGTGAATCCCAACCGCGATCTCGCGGTGCTCGGCGTGGCCAATGCAGTATCCGGCCTGCTGCACGGCATGCCGGTGGGTGCGGGGTATTCGGGCACCTCGGCGAATGAGGCGGCGGGTGCGCGTTCGCGTCTTTCGGGGCTGGTCGCCGGGGCTTGCGTGTTGTTGATGGTGTGTCTGCTACTGCGCTGGATCGAGCGCATTCCGGAGCCGGTGCTGGCCGCCATCGTGATCCACGCGGTGAGCAAATCGTTGCGGCTGACGGTGTTCACGCCGTATCTGCGCTGGCACCGCGACCGGCTGGTCGCACTGGCCGCTGTGGTTGCTGTGTTGTCGCTGGGCATCCTCAACGGATTGCTGGTGGCGATCGCCTTCAGCTTGATCATGCTGCTGCGTCAGCTCGCCACTGCCCGGCTCAGCGTGCTGGGGCAGCTGGCGGGCGGGCACGATTTTGTGGACATCGCGCAGCATGGCACCAGCGAGTTGCCGGGCCTGTTGATCGTGCGGCCGGAAGAGCCGCTGTTCTTTGCCAATGCGGAGGCGGTGTTGGTGCAGGTAAGGCGGCGGGTGCAGGAGCGTACCGGCTTGAAGCGGGTGGTGCTCAGTCTGGAGGAGTCGCCCGATCTCGATGGCACCACCCTCGAAGCGCTCGCCGATCTGGTGACGTGGCTCGATGCTCGTGGCATGGAGTTGCGCGTGGCACGATTGAAAGACATCGCGCGCGATGCGCTGTTGCGCATGGCACTGCCCCAGCTTCCGCCACAGGCGCTGGATTACTGGAGTGTGGAGGATGCCGTCACGGCTGCTCCACTCTCATCCAAGGCGAAGGAAACCCCTTAAGTGAACAACGCAACACGCTTGGGCTGGCTGGCACTGGCCGCCCTGATGTTGGCAACGCCGGCATGGGCACAGCAGAGCGCGGGTGCGCGCTTCAAGCAGATCTATGAAACAGAATGGGCATGGCGCAACGGGCAGGCCGGCATCAACACCTCCGGTGAAGCCCAGCCCAACAATGGACGGCTGGATACGGTGGACGCGGCCAACCAGCAACGTCGCCTGGATTATTGGCAGAAGGTGTTGGCGGATCTGAGTACCGTCGACGCCAAGCAGCTCTCCGCCGAGGACCAGGTCAACTACGCCGTCTATCGCGCGCAGATCCAGAACCTGCTCGCCGTGCAGCAGTACAAACAGTGGCAGATGCCGTTCAACAGCGACTCCGCATTCTGGAGCGACCTGGGTTATGTGCTGAACGCCGATGACTTGCGCACGCCGCAGGACTATCGCCGTTATCTGGATCGCCTCGGTCAGGTGCCGGCGTACTTCGACCAGCAGATCGACAACATGCGCGACGGTCTGGCGCGCGGTTTCACCGTGCCGCGCGCGGTGCTCGACGGCCGCGACGTTTCCATCGCGGCGGTAGCCGAGCTGAAAGACCCCACGCAAAGCAGCTTCTACAAGCCGTTCCAGCACATGCCGGTGAGCGTGCCCGCCGCGCAGGCGACTGCGATGCAGGACGAAGCGCGCAAGGTGATCGCCGAAAAGGTCATTCCCTCCTACGGCAAACTGCTGACCTTCTTCCGCAACGAATACCTGCCCAAGGCGCGCACTACGCTCGCCGCCGAAGTAATGCCTGACGGCAAGGCGTGGTATCGCCAGCAGATCGTCGAGTACACCACGCTTGATCTCGACCCCGACGCGATCCATCAGGTCGGCCTGGAGCAAGTGGCGAAGATCCACGCCGAGATGGTCAAGACCATGCAGGAGAGCGGCTTCAAGGGTAGCTTCGCCGAGTTCCTGCACTTCCTGCGCACCGACCCGCAGTTTCACGCCAAGACGCCCGACGAACTGCTGATGCGCAGCGCGTGGGTGGCCAAACAGGTGGATGGCCAGCTCGGCAAATTCTTCGATCACCTGCCGCGCCAGCGTTTCGCCATCGTGCCGGTGGCGCCGGATATCGCGCCGTACTACACCTCCGGCCGTGGCGGTGCGAGCGCTTATCTGGTCAACACCTACGACCTGCCGTCGCGCCCGCTCTACAACGTGGCCGCATTGACCTTGCATGAGTCCGCGCCGGGCCATTCGCTGCAACTCGCGCTGGCCGCGGAGCAGAAGGGTCAGCCGGCATTCCGCCGCGAAGGCTATATCTCCGCCTACGGCGAGGGCTGGGGCCTGTACTCCGAATACCTCGGCAACGAGATGGGCATCTACAAGACGCCCTATGATCGCTTCGGTTATCTCACCTATCAGATGTGGCGCGCGTGCCGCCTAGTGGTGGACACCGGCATCCATCATCTCGGCTGGACGCGCCAGCAAGCCATCGATTACCTCACCGACAACACCGCACTCTCCGCGCGCGAAATCGCCAACGAAGTCGATCGCTACATCAGCTGGCCCGGCCAGGCGCTGTCGTATGAACTGGGCTACCTGAAAATCCTGGAACTGCGCCGCAAAGTGGAGCAGGCGCTGGGACCGAAGTTCGACATCCGCCACTTCCACGACACCCTGCTGCAGATCGGCTCCGTGCCGCTGCCGGTGCTGGAGCAGCGCATCGACCGGTTTATCGCAGAGGGTGGCCCGGAGCCGGATTTCGGCTGTGACTGCGCCAAACCCCCGGCAACCAGGGCGCTGTAGGAGCCCACCTTGTGGGCGAAAGCCCTGCGCAGCAGGGCCATTTTGACCGGCTCTCCATAGGTCGTCGCGCTACGGGAAACCGGCAATCCTGCCGGTTTGTCGCGCACAGAGCCTGCCCGGACTCGATCCGGGGGTGAGCTCCTACAGGCCAAGTGGCATGAAGTTTATAAATGGAGTAAACTCCATCCCAACTTCACAGGGAGAGTTTCCACATGGCAGCTCATCTCCTTCCTGAAACCGTCCCCGCCGCCGATCTCGGTGGCCCGGCGCTGCGCGCATTCTTCAATCTGGCCGAGCGCTGGAGCCTGCGCATCGGCGACCAGCGCAAGCTGCTCGGCGATCCGCCGGAATCCACCTTCTACAAATGGAAGCGCCACCAGGCCGGCAGCCTGAGTCGCGATGTGCTGGAACGCATCAGCTATCTGCTGGGCATCTACAAGGATCTGCAGATCCTGTTCAACGACCCTGCCCAGGCGGATGCGTGGGTGCATAAAACGAACAAGGCGCCACTGTTCGGCGGGCAGTCGGCGATGCAGCGCATGTTGTCAGGCAACGTGGCCGACTTGTATGTGGTGCGGCAGTATCTCGACGCACAGCGCGGCTGGTGAGCCTGCCGAGCGCGTCGCAGTCGGCGATACGTCGTCGCCGCATACTGCGTTGAACCCGGCAGGTAGCCCGAGATCGCCCCGTCATGGTCGACATCCCCCCACTCAAACGCATTCGCTGGAGCCATGCATATCGCATCGTGCCCAGCCGCTTTCCGCCGGTGGGTGTGTATGACCGCATTGCCGATCCGGGCGATCTGGACGCGCTGTATGCCATCGAGGCGCTGACCAATCCGCGCATCCGCGACGAACTCGGTGTGCTGCCGCTGGTGCCGAAGGACCGGCGTGTGAGCGGCCCGGGCACTACGCCGATCATGGCGGCGTTTACCCACCTCAATCCCGAAGGCAGCCGCTTCTCCGACGGAAGCTGGGGCGTGTTCTACGCTGCGCGCACCGTGCGCACCGCCGTCGAAGAAACGGTGTATCACCGCGAGCGCTTTCTCGCGGCTACCGACGAACCGCCCTGCGATACAGAGATGCGCTGCTACCGCACCAGCATCCAGGCGAAGCTGCATGACCTGCGCGGCGGCTGGCCCGCGGAACACGATCCGGACAGTTACGGCGCCAGCGTGACCCTTGCGCGCAAACTGCGCGCCGATGCTTCGGATGGCATCGTGTACGAAAGTGCGCGGCACCGCGGCGGCGAATGCGTGGCGGTGTTCTATCCCGACCGCGTGGCGCCGTGCGTGCAGGCGCAGCACCTGCTGTACCGCTGGGATGGCAAGCGCATCGCGCAGGTACTCGAAGTGAGCGAACTCAAGCGCAGCTGATCGCGGTAGGAGCGCACCGTGTGCGCGACATACCTGCGAAGCAGCGATGCAGCCGGTCACGCACGGGGCGGGCTCCTACAAAAAAGCAGGCTCCGGGGTGTGGAGCCTGCCAAGACCTTCCCTACATGAAAGGCGGAAACTCAGAAGCGATAGCCGAAGCTCACGCCGTAGGCCAGCGGGTTGATGGTGGTGTGACCGACCCTGGTGCCGTTGACGTGTACGTCGCTGCCGATATCCATCCAGCGCACATCCGCCGTAATCATCCAGCGCGGATTGATCTTCACGTCGACACCGGCATGCGCTGCCGCGCCCCAGCTGCTGTCGATGCTCACGCGCGTGCCTTGCAGCGGCCCTTTGCCGTCGATGTTGAAGAAGCGCGTGTAGTTCACGCCGAGGCCGACGAAGGGCGACGCCGTGCGGTCGGTCAGGAAGTGGTAGTTCACGCCGAGCACTGGCGGCAGCTGATGGGCAACGGCAACCTGAGTGCCATTGAGGCGCACGTTGTGGCGGAACGGTACGGCAACCAGCAGTTCCGCGCCCCAATTCGGCGTGATCAGGTACTCGAGGCTCGCGGTCGGCTTGAGGTCGCCGCTAACCTTGGCTTTCATGCCGGCGAGGGTGCCGTTGTTCGACTTGGGATCGACCGCGTGCGCGCCGAAGCGCACTACCCAGGCATCGTCATTGGCGTGTGCAGGCAGGGCCGCGACGCCGAGGCTGGCCGCGGCGAGCAGAGGCAAAAGGGATTTCATGGCGTGTCCTTGTGGTGTCCGTATCGAGGTAGCGCTTCCATGCTGGCCCAGCGCCGTGGCCGCGCATCTGATCTGAGTCAATTGCAAGGACGCGTGAAAACGCTTTGCGACGATCTGCCACACCCGTGAGGTGCATCACATTTTCCGCATCAAGGCCGTCGTGGACGCGCTGAGGTGTGTCGCGCGTCAAATAAAAAGCCCGCCAGGTGGCGGGCTTCTATCTGGCGCGTACCTTGCGCGGGCTCAGGTATCCGCGTCGGTGGCGAAGCCTTCGCGCGTACCGCGATTGAACACACGGTCGTTGCCCAGCACATCGGCCGCCGCATGTGCGGTGCCATCCTTGAGGCGTGCATAGATCGGCGTGAAGTCTGGATGCGTGGCCTCGAACAGCTGCTCAAAGCTGTCGATCACGAAGTAAGTCTGCTGATAGGTATCGATGCGGTAGCGCGTATTCATCACGCGCTCCAGACCGAAGCCGATGCGGTTGGGCGCGGATGAGTCGAGGCAGTAGATGGACTCGCCCTTGGAGCTGACGATGCCGGCGCCGTAGATGCGCATGCCCTCATTCGTGTTGATCAAGCCGAACTCCACCGTGTACCAGTACAGGCGCGTGAGGTTCATCAGCGCCTCCGGACCGATGCCGAACGCCTTCATGCCACCACGTCCGTAAGCCTGCATGTAATCGGCGAACACCGGGTTGAGCAGCAGCGGCACGTGGCCGAACAGGTCGTGGAACAGATCGGGCTCGCTCAGGTAATCCAGCTGCTCGGGCTTGCGGATCCACCAGCTCACCGGGAAGCGGCGGTTGGCGAGGTGATCGAAAAACACTTCGTCGGGCAGCAGGCCTTCGACAGCGACTAGTTCCCAGCCGGTGGTCTTGCCTAGCACCTTGTTGAGGTCGGCGAACTTCGGGATACCGCCTTCGCCCAGACCGAAGCGATCCACACCTGCCATGAACTCCTTGCAGGCGCGGCCCGGCAGCAGCTCGCGCTGGCGCTGGAACAGGGTGTTCCACACGTCGTGGTCGGTGCGGCTATAGCTGGCCCATGGCTGCTCCACCACACCAGTGGCATACACCGGCACATAACCGCGATCGGTCTGCTGGTGTTCGACTTTGCGTGGTGCGTTGTGGTCCATGGGTGGCTCCGGTGCGCTGAAAAACTGCCCGGGAAGGGCGATCAACAGCATACGGCCGATGGCCTGCATGAAGGTTGTTTTGTTGTTCTATAAAGGCCTGTTGGTGCAATATTCGTGCGTCAAAAACTTGATACGCCGAGGTATCGTGCATGGCCAACCTGGACCGCACCGATCTGCGCATCCTCGCTGTATTGCAGGGGGATGGGCGCATTACTAACGCTGAGCTGGCCGAGCGGGTCAGCCTGTCGCCTTCCGCTTGCCTGCGCCGCCTGCAGCGGTTGGAGGGCGAGGGCATCCTCACCGGTTACACCGCGCAGGTAGACCCGGAGGCGGTGGGCCTGGGCCTGCAGGCCTTTGTGCGTGTGCAGCTGACCAAACATGACGGCGAGGCGATCGAGCGCTTCGTGGAGGATGTGAACGCGTGGGACGAAGTGGTCGCCTGCTACGCGCTCACCGGCGACATGGACTATCTGATGCACATCTATGTGGCCGACCTGCAGCACTTCTCGCGCTTTCTGCTGGATCGCCTGCTCAACGCCTCGGGCGTGGCCGATGTGAATTCCAGCTTCGTGCTGCGTACGGTGAAACGCTCCGCTGCGTTGCCGCTGACGCAGCTGGAGCGCTAGTTCACGCGGCTTCGTTGGCCAGCACCATCGACGTGTCGTCGTCGCGGCGCCGCTGAATGCGCAAGGCCAGGAAGGCCGCCACCACACCGGACGCTCCCGCGATCACAAACGGCGTCAGATAGCTGCCCAGTTGCACACGCAACACGCCAGCCATGAAAGCGGCGACTGCGGCGCCGACCTGGTGTCCCGCCACCACCCAGCCGAACACCACCGGCGCATCGCGTTCGCCGAAAGCTTCCGTAGTCAGGCGCAGCGTGGGCGGCACCGTGGCGATCCAGTCCAGGCCGTAGAACACGCCGAATAGCGACAGGCTGTACAGCGAGAAATCGGAGTAGGGCAGATACATCAGCGACAAGCCGCGCAGCCCGTAATACGCAAACAGCAGCTTGCGCGGATCGACGCGGTCGGTGAGCCAGCCCGATGCGGTGGTGCCGAACAGGTCGAAGATACCCATCATCGCCAGCAGACCGGCCGCGCGCACTTCGGGAATGCCGTGATCGCCGCACATCGCGATGAAGTGCGTGCCGATCAGGCCGTTGGTGGTGAAGCCGCACACAAAGAACGTGGCGAACAACAACCAAAACACGCCACGCTTGCTGGCGCGCCGAAGCACACCCAGGGTCAGCGCGAACAGATTGCCCGCCGGCGCGCTGGCATCGGCGGGTTCGTCGGCCGTTGCGCCATAACGGGTCAGGCCGATATCGGCAGGGCGCTCCGGCAGCAACCACAACACCAGCGGTACCAGCACGGCGCTGACCGCTGCAATGGTCAGCACCACCCAGCGCCAGCTGGCGTATTCGGCAATGGCGGCAAGGCCGGGTAGGAAGATCAGCGTGCCGGTGGCGGTGCTGGCGGTGAGCAGGCCCATCATCAGGCCGCGATGGGTGCTGAACCAGCGACCCACCACGGTGGCGCCCAGCACCACCGCCACGCAGCCGGTGCCGGCACCCGAAAGCACGCCCCAGGTCAGCAGAAGATGCCAGGGCTGGCTCATCACCGCACTCGACGCGGCCGCCAGCGCCATCACCGTGAGCGCGATGACTAGCACCCGGCGAATGCCGAAACGCTGCATCAGGGCGGCGGCGAACGGGCCCATCAGGCCGTAGAGCAGGATGCCCACCGCGGCGGCGGCGGAAATATCGTCCCGGCTCCAGCCGAAGGCGCGTCCCAGCGGCAACATCAACACGCCGGGCGTGGCGCGCATGCCGGCCGAGGCCAGCAGCGCCATGAACACCACGGCAACCACTACAAAGGCATAGTTTTGGCCGAAGGGCCGGCGGCGCTGTATAGTCATGTTACCGATCGGTACGGGACGGAAGTGCAGAGTACGTACCGATCGGTAACATTGTCAACAGGCCCATGTATGTCCAATCGCCCCAAATCCACTCCCGCCCCTGTCGAAGCCCCGCGCCGCGCCGCAGACCGCATCCGCGACACCGCCTTCGACCTGTTCTACCGCGAAGGCATCCGCGCCATTGGCGTGGAGGAAATCGTGACCCGGGCCGGCGTCACCAAGCCCAGCCTTTACCGTGCCTTCGAATCCAAGGACGAGTTGGCCGCGGCCTACCTGCGCGATTACGACCAGCGCTTCTGCCGCAGTTTCGAGGCGCCCGCCGCCGATCATCCCGGCGACCCGAAGGGCCAGCTGCTCGCCTACCTGGATAGCCTCTCAGTGCGCGCCAGCAGCGGTGACTACCGCGGCTGCGGTCTCACCAATGCCGTCATCGAATACCCGGACCG
Source organism: Dyella sp. OK004 (assembly GCF_900114495.1). GTDB lineage: Bacteria > Pseudomonadota > Gammaproteobacteria > Xanthomonadales > Rhodanobacteraceae > Dyella_D. Next base: position 1,469,995 of record NZ_FOZI01000001.1, read on the forward strand.
CGATCACCCCGCGCATCGGGTCGCGGTGGACAGCAAGCGAGCCCTGCGCGAACGCCTGCGCGAGATGTGCCGCGACATGAAAGTGCGCGACCCGGATGAATTGGCCGACAGCCTGCTGCTGCTGCTCGAAGGCAGTTACGTTTCGGGCCAGACCTTTGGCGAAGGCGGCCCCGCCCGTGTGCTAGGCGCCGCCGCTCGCCGCCTGATCGAAGCCTCGTTGTAGGAGCGCACCTTGTGCGCGACAAACCGGCAGGATTGTCGGTTTGTCGCGCACAAGGTGCGCTCCTACCAAAGACAGGCGACTCAGTTTGAAACGCACAAACTATCGATGCGCCACAGTACTGCCGACTCGCGGCCCGACTAACGCTAAACTAACCGGACCGATGAGCACCGATACCGTTTCCGCCCCGGACCGAGACCTTTTGCGACCCCTACGCTACCTATGGCGCGTGCCGCTGCTGTTGCTGCACATCCTGCTCGGCATCTTCTTGTGTTCGCTGATCCTCAGCTGGAACCGCCATGCCGTGATGAAAGACGGCCAGGAGCCGTTTGCTCATCGCACTATCCGCTGGTGGTCCACCGCGCTGCTGCGCATCTTCGGGCTGCGTTCGGTGCGTGTCGGCCAGCCGCTGGCCGATCCGGTGCTGTTCGTCGCCAATCACACCTCGTGGGTGGATATCGAACTGCTGCACAGCCAGCGCGCGGCGTGCTTCGTGGCGAAGGCCGAGATCGCCAACTGGCCGCTGGTGGGCTGGCTGGCTGCGAGCGGCGGCACCATCTTCCATCGGCGCGGCAGCAACCATTCACTGGCGACGGTGATGCAGGTGATGGTCGATCGCCTGCATGGCGGTCGTTCGGTGGCGGTGTTCCCGGAAGGTGGTACCGGCCATAACGGAGTACTGCGCGTATTCCATGCGCGCATCTTCCAGGCCGCGCTGGATGCGGAAGTCGCGGTGCAGCCGGTGGCGTTGCGCTTTGCGCGCGACGGCCGTCGGGTGGTCGATGCCGGCTTCCGCGAAGGCGAGAACTTCATGCAGAACTTCCTGCGCCTGCTCGGCGAAGCCCCGATGGATGCCGAGGTGCATTTCCTCGAACCGGTGCCGGCCATGCCGGACGCGCGCCGCCGCATGGCGGATCTGTCGCGCGAACGCATCGCTGCTGCACTGGAAGATCGCACGGCATGAGTTTGCCCAAGGGCATCGATTTCCGTCCGCCGTGGCCGCTGAGCAGCGGCCATATCCAGACCATGCTGTCGTCCAGCGGCGTGCGCCGCCAGCTCCTGCCGCGCGCGGCGCAGACAGTGCAGGACGGCGCGGAATCGGTAATGGTCGATGGCGGCGACGGCGTGCGCCTCACCGGCGCCTACACCGCACAGAAACAACTGCCGCAGGCGCGCGGCCTGGCCGTGCTGTTTCACGGTTGGGAAGGCAGCGTCGATTCCACCTATGTGCTGCAGACCGGCAGCCGCCTGCTCGCGGAAGGCTGGGACGTGTTCCGCCTGAATTTCCGCGACCACGGCGACAGCCACCCGCTCAACGAAGCGCTGTTCCATTCCTGTCGCATCGACGAAGTGGTACACGCGCTGACCGATATCGCGCGACGCTGGCCGGCACGGCCGATGGCGCTGGCGGGCTTTTCGCTGGGCGGCAACTTCGCGTTGCGCGCCGCATTGCGCGCGCCGGAAGCCGGCATTCCGTTGAGCTATGCGCTGGCGGTGTGTCCGATCGTCGATCCGGGCGAAGGCCTGTTCTCGCTGGAGGAATCGGCACCGTGGTTCTACCGGGCCTACTTCCTGCGCAAATGGCGCCGCTCGTTGCAGGCCAAGCAGGCGGCGTTTCCGCACCGACAGTATTTCGAGCTGGACGAACTGAAACAAAGCCTGCGCGGGCTTACCGAATCGCTAGTGCTAAGGCATACCGATTTCGGTTCGCTGCAGGCGTATCTGGACGGCTATTCGGTGGCTGGCGACACGCTCAAGACGCTGAACATTCCCGCCACCATCCTCACCTCGCGTGACGATCCGGTGATTCCGGTCGACGCGTTTGAAAAGCTGGAACTGCCGCCGAATGTGGAGCTGGACATTGCGCTCCACGGCGGGCATTGCGGTTTCATCCGCGGCTACGACATGACCAGCTTCACCGACGACTACATCGCCGCACGCTTCAACGCACTCCTGTAGGAGCGCACCCCCGGACTTGATCCGGGGGTGCGCTCCTACAGCTTTATCGATGTGGAGATTCAATCCGCGGGTACGCAGCGTCCCCGCGCCCAGATCCGCAAGGCTTCCACCTGCTCGTGCATCAGCACCGACAGCGGGCGCGTCTGTTCCAACGCGGCGAGCAAGGTGGCCTGCTCCAGCGGCGCGTTGCCGCTGCTGGCATCGTAGAGCGCGCTGACGATCGCCTGCTCAATCTCCGCGCCGGAGAAACCTTCGCTGGCGGCGGCCAGTGCGGCTAGGTCGAATTGCTCCACTGGCAGTTTGCGTCGCCGCAGATGCATCGCGAAGATCTCGGTGCGCACCGAGGTCTGCGGCAGATCGACAAAGAAGATCTCATCGAAACGCCCCTTGCGCAGCAGCTCAGCCGGTAGTTCCTGCACGGCATTCGCGGTAGCGACAGCGAATACCTTGGCTTTGCGTTCGGCCATCCAGGTCAGCAGATAGCCAAGCACGCGACGCGAAACGCCGCCGTCCTCGCCACCGCTGGCGAGACCTTTCTCGATCTCGTCGATCCACAGCACGCAGGGCGCGAGCAGCTCAGTGCTCTGCAGCGCCTCGCGCAGATTCTTTTCGGTCTCGCCCTGGTACTTGTTGTAGAGCGCGCCGAAATCCAGCCGCACCAGCGGCACCCCAAAACCGCCGGCGATGGCCTTGGCCGCCAGGCTCTTGCCGCAACCTTGTACGCCGAGCAGCAGCACGCCTTTGGGCGGATCGAGCATGGGATCAGGCGTGGCGGCGAGAAACACGCCGCGCCGCCGCTGCACCCATTCGCGCACGCGGCTGACGCCGGCGATATCGGTGAAGCTGGCGGTGGCGTACTCGTAGTGCAACAGACCGGAGCGGTTGAGCAGATCGAACTTCGCCTGCATCAGCTCGGGCAAGTCGTTGGCGGTCAGCGCGCCGTCGTTGTAGATCAGCTTGCGCACGATGCGCCGCGCATCCGGCGCGGCCAGTCCGAGCAGGTTGCGCACGATGGTGCGTGCTGCTTCGCCATCCACTTCCACACGGCGGCCCTGTTCGCGTTGCCAGGCCAGCGCTTCGGCGCGAAGGATCGCGGCCAGCTCCTTGATGTCAGGCAGCGACAGCGGTACGCGCATGGATAGCGCTTCCAGTTCCTCCGGCAACTCGATGCGCGCACCGACCAGCACAAGGGTGTGGGCAGAAGAGCTCTGCCGCTGCACGATCTCGCGCATCTGGCGCAAGGTCATGGCGTAACGTAGGAAAGGATGGAAATCGAACAACAGATAGATACCGCGCTCGCTAGCGGTGCGAATGGCATCCAGGGTGGCGCCGGCATCCGGTGCCACCTCTTCTTCGGGTTGCATGAAGTCGAGCCGGGTGAGGCCGTCGGTCAGCGTCCAGCGCCATAGCGGGCGCAGCGCCTGCGAGATCACATGGCGGAAACATTCGATCACACGCTGTTCGTCGACCGTCTCGATGACCAGCAGCGGCGTGGCCGCGCGCACCAAGGTGGTCAGGTCCTGCAATTCGCTCATGTAACTCGCCCCTCCGTGGGCCGGCACAATAGCAGAGGCCGCCTGCCGGCTTATGGCAGAGGCATCTTCGCGCGTGTCGGTATACGCTCTCGCTCCGGTCTCCCGCGGAGTCTTTCCCCATGCGTCTGCTGCTGTCTCTCGCACTCGGCCTGCTAGCGGTTCCGGCGATGGCTGCCCCCCAGCTCGACAAGCTGACCCTGCCCAAGGGTTTCCATATCGCCGTCTACTCGGATCAGGTGCCGAACGCGCGCGAGATCGCGCTGGGTGCCAAGGGCACCGTGTTCGTCGGTTCCAACGATGCCGGCAAGGTGTATGCGCTCACCGACAGTACCGGTAGCGGCAAGGCCGACAAGGTGCACGTAATCGCTACCGGCCTGCAATTGCCGGTGGGCGTGGCGTTCAAGAATGGCGACCTGTATGTGTCCGCCGTCAGCAAGATCGTGGTGCTGCGCGACATCGAGAATCATCTCGACACACCGCCCAAGCCCGAAGTGGTCTATGACAAATTCCCCACCGAAACGCACCACGGCTGGAAATTCATCGCCTTCGGTCCCGATGGCAAGCTCTACGTGCCGATCGGCGCACCCTGCAACATCTGCGACAAGGGCAAGGACTACGCCAAGCTCACCCGCCTCAACGCCGACGGCACGGGCCTGGAAGACGTGGCCTACGGCATCCGCAACACCGTCGGCTTCACATGGCGGCCGGGCTCGAACCAGTTGTGGTTCACCGACAACGGCCGCGACATGATGGGCGACGACATGCCCAGCGACGAACTGAACCGCCTCACCCGCGTTGGCGAGCATTTCGGTTACCCCTATTGCCACCAGGGCGACACGCTCGATCCCGAGTTCGGCAAGGGCAAGAGCTGCAAGGACTACACGCCGCCGGTGTTGAAGCTCGGCCCGCATGTCGCGTCACTGGGCCTGCGTTTCTACGAAGGCAAGCAATTCCCCGCCAGCTACAAGGGCGCGTTGATCGTTGCCGAGCACGGCTCGTGGAATCGCACCAAGAAATCTGGTTATCGCGTGATGACGGTGCGTCTCAACGGCGACAAGGTGGCTTCGTACGAGCCGCTGATCGAAGGCTTCCAGCAGGACGAAAAAGCATGGGGCCGTCCGGCCGACGTGCAGCCGTTGCCGGACGGCAGCCTGCTGGTGAGCGACGATGAAGCGGGCGCGGTGTACCGCGTTACCTACCAGGCCGCCAAGTAAGTTTTCAGCCCGCCAATCTGGCGGGCTTCGCATTGGATCGATCACAGGAGAACGCAGTGCAACTTCGCAGCGACAGTTTTCAGGACGGCCAACCGATTCCCGTGCGCTACGCCTTCGGCAAGCCCGGCGATCCGGTGGCTCTGTCGGACAACTGGAGTCCGCACCTGGCGTGGAAGGACGCGCCGCTGGCGGCACGTTCCTACGTGCTTACTTGCATCGACACCGACGTACCCAGCCGTGGAGACGATGTGAACCAGCCGGGGCGCATCGTGCCGGCGGATCTGCCGCGGGTGGAGTTTGTGCACTGGCTGATGGCCAACATTCCGGTGGAATGCGGCGAACTGGCGGCCGGCGCCTGCAGCGAAAGCGTCGTGGCCCGCGGCAAGCGCGCGCCTTACGGACCACCCGGCAGTGTGCAAGGCATGAACGATTTCACCGGATGGTTCAAAGGCGACGCCGACATGGGCGGCGAATACCTTGGCTACGACGGCCCGTGCCCGCCGTGGAACGACGCGCTGGTTCACCACTACCACTTCCGCATCCATGCACTCGATGTGGAGTCGTTGAAACTGGCCGACGGTTTCACCCTGGCCGAGCTGCGCAAAGCTATGGAAGGGCACGTGCTCGACGAAGCGGAAATCGTCGGTACTTATGCGATCAATCCGGCGGCCACGAGCGGGAAATAAGCGGAGAGAAGTGAGCACTCCACGCCGGTAAAAACGCCGGCGTTACATGCTCGTTTCATGCGCCCTTTCTTTCCCTTCGCACTATTGTGGTGAAGGCGTGCAGGCCGCCGCGTGCGGCCTTCACGCTGGCAAGGCATGCGCTGTGGATGAATGGTGGCGGGGCGACCGTCCCGCCCGTTCACCGAGGAATTGCACCATGCTTCACTACGCCCTGGTCTTTCTGGTCATCGCCATCATTGCGGCGCTGTTCGGGTTCACAGGGATTGCGGGCACCGCCGCCGGTATCGCCAAAATCCTGTTCGTTGTGTTCCTGATCCTGGCCGCCATCGCTTTCTTCCGGCGTACCAACTGAACGAAAGCGTTGTGCTGTGCGCCACGGCGCCGGCAAATTCGCTAGAGTCATCCCTCTGTCCACCGGAGAACGCCATGAACAAGCAAGTCCAGGCGCATGAAGCCAGCGCGGGCCATCGCATCGAGGAAGGTGCCGAGCGCGTCAAGCAAGCCACCTCCAGTGCCGTTGCCGGCGCCAAGGAAGCTGTCGAGCGTGCCGCCGACCATGTGGAAGAAAGTCTGCACCGCGCCACCGACAAAGCCGCCGGCGCCGCCACGCGCGCCAGCAGCAAGGCCGGCGAATACAGCGAGCGCAGCCGCGAGGTTTACGACGACGCGATGGACCACGCCGACGAATGGCTAGGCAAGGCGCGCGATTACGTGCGCGAAAAGCCGGTGCAGTCGGTTGCCATCGCGCTTGGCGCGGGCTGGCTGCTCGGCCGCATCCTGCGCCGCTGAAAAACGTGACAGCGAGGGCAGGGGATGCACGATTCCGGGCGTGAGGAAGCCGCCGACGCGGCCGGCGAAACGCCTGGGCAGCCCGAGGCGCCGGGTGTGCTGGATGACGTTGGCCGGGCCGGACGTGCTTTCAAGCAACTGTTCGGCGCGCAGCTAAACCTGCTGGTCGCCGAACTCGGCCTCGCACGCAGCGCCATTTCATGGATGCTGCTGGCGGGGCTGGCCGCTACCGTGGCCGGTGTCGGCCTGGGCCTGAGCCTGATGGCGCTGGCCGGTGTGCTGCTGGCGAAGTGGCTGGGCTCCTGGGCATGGGCGCTGGTGGTGCTGGCGCTGCTGCAAGCTGTGTTTCTATTCGCCATGATCCTGCTGTTCTGCCGTTGCATGCACTGGTTGAGTCTGCCCGCTACGCGCGGTGAATGGCGTGAGACCATGCGTCAGGCGATGCGCAAGGCAGAACGCACCGAAGCCGCGAGCGCCGATGCGGATCGGGCCGCCAGCCGGGAGGACGGGACATGAGCGTGTTCAAGCATCTACAAGCCGTGCGCGTTGCGCGCGCCGATGTCGTCGAAGCGCGGCAGCGGGTAGCCGAGCCTGCTGGCGCACTGTTGGATCGGGGCCGGCGGCATCCCCTGGGCACCGTCAGTGTGGCCGCGGGTCTCGGTTTCGTCCTGGGCCAGTTGAACGTCCATCCGCTGCGCGTGCCGGGCCTGGGTGCCCTGTTGAGCGGTAGCGCCGCCGAATTAGTCATGCAGGGCGCGCGTCTGGTCCGTGAGTTCAGCGAAGGTGGTTTCGACGCACCATGAGCGATCCGCTGCTGCCGGTGACGCCGCCGGCACCCACCGCCGGCGCTGAAAGCGCGAACACAAACCCGCTCGTGCACGGGCAGACGAAGCGCCGCCATCATCGCCACTACATCGCACGCGCTACGCAGAGCCATCTGCGCGGCATCCGCGTAGTGCTCAATGTGCTGCTGATCCTGGCGCTGCTGTACACCATCACCCTGATCAAGGCACTGCTGATTCCGCTGGTACTCGCCGCCTTCATCGGCCTTGCGCTCAACCCGATCGTGGCCGCGACGGCACGTCGGGGCATCCCGCGCTGGTTAAGTGCAAGCGTATTGATGATCGCCCTTATTGCCGGCATCGGCACCGGCATCGGTCTGTTGGCGCAACCCGCCATAGGTTGGTTCCACGACGCTCCGGCGGCGCTCAAGAATTTCGTGCCCAAACTTCGCGCGGTCACGCAGCCGCTGGAAGCGGCCAGCCGCGCCACACAGACGCTAGTCAGCGGCCAAACCGTGCGTGCGCCGGCCCGGTCGGCCGACGTGGCGGTCAATGCTTGGGATATATTGGCGACGACACCCAAAGTAGTCGCTGCGGTGCTCACCGTGGTGTTGCTGGTGTTCTTCTTTCTGATCTACGGCGACACCCTGCTGCGGCGGCTGGTCGAGATCGCGCCCAACTTTCGCTACAAGCGCCACACGGTGGCGATCGTGCGCAGCATCCAGACCGAGGTCTCGCGTTACATCCTCACCACACTGTTGATCAACCTGGTGCTGGGCCTGCTTACCGCCGGCATGCTGTGGGCTTATCGCGTGCCTGATCCGTTGCTGTGGGGCGCGGTGGCGATGCTGGCGAACTTCATTCCCTATGTCGGCGCAGTCACCACCACGACGGTGCTGGCGCTGGTCGGTTTGATGAACTTCAACGACCCGGGCCATGCTTTGCTGCCAGCGCTGACGTTTGCCGGTATCACGGCGGTTGAGGGCAATTTGATCACGCCATTCATCCAGGGACGTCGCATGCGCCTGAGCCCTGTCGCCATTTTGCTATGGCTATTGGTGTGGGGTTGGCTGTGGGGCATTCCTGGTGCGCTGCTCGCCGTGCCGATGCTGACTAGCGTCAAGTTAATTGCTGAGCGGGTGCGAGGGTGGCGGTGGTTTGCGTTGTTGGTGCAGCGCTGAGATATCTGTCCCTCGCGGGATAGAAGGTCAGGGTGAGGATTCGACCTTGCGATATCCCTACCTACTCGTCATCCCTGCGCAGGCAGGGATCCAGTGGCGTTATCGCTTGGTTGTCGCGTCTGCGTGCCCGGGCTCGCCTGCCGCGGGCTTTCGAACCGCTGCCGCGGTCCGAGTCACTTTCTCTTTGCTGGCCCACGCACCCGCAGGAGCGGGTGCGAATAGCGCAGCTGGCCCGAAGGGCGGAGGGCATGGATGCCCGGAGTCAAGAGAAAGTAACCAAAGAGAAATGGCCTGAAGAGCAGGCGGTGGGCTCTGTAGCTGCGCCATTTCCAGTGTCAGGCGTCGGAAGGGTTTTCTCCAGGGCCCGATCGTTCGCTTCACCAAGCAATCTGCGCTCGATCCCGAAAAAATCCGCCTGTGATCGAACCTTGCGGCGGCAAACAAGCGGCCCACACAATACCGGCCGCGCCTTCGGCGACGGGCCGTCCACCAGGGCCACCCATGTCGGTAGCTACCCAGCCTGGACACACCGCATTCACCAGAATCCCGCTGCCGCGCAGTTCGCTGGCGAGCATGCGTGTATAGCTGTTGAGTGCGGCTTTGGAGACGCGGTAGGCGGGGCAGTCTTCGCCCTCGCTTTCGATGGCACCGCAGCCGCTGGAGACATTGACGATGCGTCCGTAGGCGTGGCGTTTCATCAGCGGTACGGCGGCTTCGCCGAGTCGCCAGGCGCCGAGCAGGTTGGTGTCGATGGCACTTTGTACATGCGCAAGGCTGACGGAGGAGGCGCGGTCGTCGATGTCGAAGTAAGCGCCGGCGTTATTGACCAGGACATCGAGACGGCCGTAGTCGTGTTCGATGCGCGCGGCGAGTGCATCCACGTCGATCTGTGAGGTCACGTCCAGTTGCACGGCAATCACATCGCTGCCGGCGCGCCGCAATGGCTTGGCGGCTTTTTCGCCGGCGGCGAGGTTGCGTGCGCCGAGCAGCACAGTCATGCCGCTGGCGCCTAGCTGACGGGCCACTTCAAGCCCGAGTCCGCGATTGGCGCCGCTGACCAGCGCAACGCGCTGGCTCAGCGGCGGTTCGGTGCCCAGCGAACGCTCACGCGGTGAGCGGCGCGGGAAAGGTACCGGGTTCATGGCATCGCACTCACGGCACCTGTGCGACTTGTGTGCAGCGTTCATCGCCGCAGGCCTGCCAACCACCGCCCAGCGCCTTGTACACGGCCACTGCGCGCAGGTTGATCGCGGCTTCCGCTTCGGCCAGCGCATCTTCGGCGGTGAGCTGGGTGCGTTCGGCATCCAGCAACTGCAGGAAGTCGGCGGCACCTTCGTTGTAGCGGATGCGCGCCAGGTCAGCCGCACGACGGCTCTGCGCCACCTGATCGAGCAGTTTCTGCACGCGCTCGCGTTGCAGGTTGAAGCCGACCAGCGAATTGCTGACGTCTTCCACAGCAGTCAGCACGGTGCGCTGGTAGTTCGCCAGCGCCGCATCCGCACGCGCCTCGCTTGCCTTCACGTTGGAGCGTACGCGCTGCACGTTCAGGCCCGGCCAGCTGATGCTCGGCGCGATCGACCACGCACGCGTGGACGGACTGCCGAAGTTGTTGCTCTGGCCAGCGAGGAAGCCGACGAAACCGCCCAGCGTGATATGCGGAAACCAGTCCGCCTTGGCCACGCCGATGCGCGCATTGGCAGCGGCCAGTTCGCGTTCGGCCACACGCACATCGGGACGGCGCGCCAGCACGTCGCCGGCGTTACCGATGGGCAGGGAAACGTCGATCGCCTTGAAGTGCTGCGAAGCCAGATCGATGTCGAGTTCGCCGGGACGCTCGCCGAGCAACACGGCCAGATGCGCGGCATCAGCATGGGCCTGCGTTTCCAGCACCGGCAGCTGCGCTTCCACCGAACTCAGTCGCGCATTGGCGCTCGCCACGTCCTGCTCAGAGCCGGTGCCAATGCTGGAACGGGCCTGGATCAGGCGCAGCGATTCGCGCTGGTTGTCGATATCGCGCTTAGCCACATCGATGCGCAACTGGGTGCCACGCAGATCGAAGTAGTAACGCGCGACATCGGCGAACAGCGTCACCTGCGCATCCTGCAACGAGGCCGCGCTGGCGTCCGCCTGTGCGCCGGCCGCTTCTACTGAGCGACGCACGCCGCCGAACAGATCGATCTCCCAGCTGGCATCGAAGCCTGCCTGGTACGTCTCCACCGTGGTGCGTTTGTTGGTGAAGCCCGGCTGCTGGCCGCGACTGCGCTGATAGCTCGCATCCGCATTCACTGTAGGCCACTGGTCGGCGCGACTGACGCCGAGCAAGGCACGCGATTCCTGCAGATGCGCGATAGCGATCTTCAGATCAGGCGCGTTCTTTGCCGCACGCTGGATCAAAGCATCCAGCGTCGGGTCGTTGAACTGCTTCCACCAATTGGTCTGGAAGTCCTGCGCGCTTTCCTGCTTCTGATCAATCTCTTGCAGAGCCAGCGGTTTTTGTTCGGGCCGGTGGTAATCCGGCCCCACGCTTACACAGCCAGCCAACAACAGCGCTGCTGCCAAGGCGGTACTCATCAACTTAACCATCTCAATGCTCCTCGATTGCCGGTGCTGGCAGGCCACGCGCGGCGCGGCGAGCCGCGCGGCGTTCGGCGGCGTTTTCGCTCCAGCCGCGGATCAGCACGTAGAACAGCGGGGTGAAGATCAACCCAAAGAAGGTGACGCCCAGCATGCCGGCGAACACCGCCACACCCATCGCATGACGCATCTCGGCACCCGCACCGTGCGAGGTCACCAGCGGCACTACGCCCATGATGAAAGCGATCGAGGTCATCAGGATCGGGCGCAGTCGCAGACGGGCGGCTTCCAACACTGCCTGCTTGCGATCGAGACCTTCCAGAATCTGCGCTTCGCGGGCGAACTCCACAATCAGGATCGCGTTCTTACACGCCAGGCCCACCAGTACGATCAAACCGATCTGGGTGAAGATGTTGTTGTCGCCACCGGACAGCCACACGCCGGAGATCGCGGACAGCAGCACCATCGGTACGATCAGGATCACCGCCAGCGGCAAGGTCAGACTCTCGTACAGCGAAGCCAGCACCAGGAACACCAGCAGCACGCACAACGGGAACACCAGCACCGCGGTATTGCCGGCGAGGATCTGCTGATAGGTCAGCTCGGTCCATTCGAACGACATGCCGTTGGGCAGGTTGTCGCGCGCCAGCTTCTCCATCGCCTCCTGCGCCTGGCCCGAGCTGAAGCCCGGCGCCGGGCCGCCATTGATCTCGGCGGTGGGGTAACCGTTGTAGTGCTGCACGCGATCCGGACCGGCGCCCTGATGCACGGTCAGGAACGAACCGAGCGGAATCGCCTCGCCCTTGGCATTGCGCGTCTTCAGCTGCAGCAGATCCTCCGGTTCGCGGCGGAAACGCTGGTCGGCGGAAACGTTCACCTGGTACGTGCGGCCGAAGCGATTGAAGTCGTTGACGTAGAGCGAGCCCATATAGGCCTGCATCGTCTGGTACACATCGCTCAGGTCTACGCCTTCGGCCTTGGCTTTCTCGCGGTCCACGTCAGCATCGATCTGCGGCACGCTCACCTGGTAACTGGAGAACAGGCCCGCCAATGCCGGCGTCTTCTGGCTCGCCGCAATCAGCCCTTGCGTCTGCTTGAACAACTCTTCGAAGCCAGCGTCCGAACGGTCCTCGATCTGGATGCGGAAACCACCGATCGTACCCAGGCCCATCACCGGCGGCGGCGGGAACACTGCCATGTAGGCATCCTGGATGGAGGCAAACTTTTGGTTCAGCGCACCGGCGATGGCGCCAGCCGACAACGATGGGTCGCGGCGTTCTTCAAACGGCTTGAGCGTCGCGAACACGATGCCGGAGTTGGGGCTGTTGGTGAAACCGTTGATCGACAGGCCGGGGAACGCCACCGCGCTCTGCACGCCCGGCTGCTTCAGCGCGATATCGCTCATACGGCGAATCACATCTTCCGTGCGGTCGAGCGACGCGGCATCCGGCAATTGCGCGAACGCCACCAGATACTGCTTGTCCTGCTGCGGTACGAAGCCGGTCGGCACATGGGCAAAGCCGAAGAAGCCCAGCAGCACCAGGCCGCCGTAGACCATCAGCGCGATGGTGCCCGAGCGCAGCACGCGCTGCACACCGCCGACATAGCGATTGGCACTGCTCGTAAACAGGCGGTTGAACGGACGGAACAGCCAGCCCAGGCCGCGATCCATCCACACCGTGAGCTTGTCCTTCGGCGCGTCATGGTCGCGCAGCAGGATGGCGGCCAGCGCCGGGCTCAGGGTAAGCGAGTTGAAGGCCGAGATCACCGTGGAGATGGCGATGGTCAGCGCAAACTGACGATAGAACTGACCGGTCAGGCCGCTGATGAAAGCCGCCGGCACGAACACCGCGCACAGCACCAATGCCGTAGCGACGATGGGACCAGTCACTTCCTTCATCGCCTGGCGCGTGGCCTCCTTCGGCCGCATGCCATGCTCAATGTGACGCTCGACGTTCTCCACCACCACGATGGCGTCGTCCACCACGATGCCGATGGCCAGCACCAGGCCGAACAGCGACAGCGCGTTGAGCGAGAAGCCGGCGAGATACATCACTGCAAACGTACCGATCAGCGAGACCGGCACCGCCACCAGCGGGATGACCGACGCACGCCAGGTCTGCAGGAACAAGATCACCACCAGCACGACCAGCGCGATGGCTTCAAACAGCGTATGCACCACCGCCTCGATCGAGCCGCGTACGAATACGGTCGGGTCGTAGACGATGTGGTAGTCCACACCCTGCGGGAAATCCTTCTTCAGGCCCGCCATGGTGGCGCGCACTTCGTCGGAGATCTGGATGGCGTTGGAACCCGGGCGGGCAAAGATCGGAATCGCCACCGCCGGCTGGTTGTCCAGCAAGCTGCGCAGCGCGTAGTTGTTGGAACCCAGTTCCGCACGTGCGACGTCGCGCAGATGCGTCACCGCGCCATTGGCCTCGGTACGCACGATGATGTTGAGGAAGTCTTCCTCATTGACCAGACGGCCCTGCGTGTTGATGTTGAGCTGGAACGCGGCATTGCCCGGACCGGGCGGTGCATTCAACGCGCCGGCGGCGACCGCCACGTTCTGCTCCTGGATCGCATGGATCACGTCGCCGGTGGTCAACAGTCGCTGCGCCAGTCGCTGCGGATCCAGCCACACCCGCATGCTGTACTCGCCCGCGCCGAACAGCTGCACGTCGCCCACGCCGTCGAGGCGCGCGAGCTGGTCCTTGATGTGGAGGCGTGCGTAGTTCGACAGGTAGAGCATGTCGTAACGGTTATCGGGCGAGGTGAGATGCACCACCATCGTCAGGTCGGGCGAGCTCTTCTGCGTGGTCACACCCAGGCGCTGCACTTCCTGCGGCAGCTTGGTGAGCGCCTGCGACACGCGGTTCTGTACCTGCACCTGGGCGTTATCCAGATCGCTGCCCAGTGCAAAGGTGACGGTCAGCGTCATCGCGCCGTCGCTGGTGGACTGCGAGGAGGTGTAGAGCATGCCTTCCACGCCGTTGATCTGTTCTTCCAGCGGCGTGGCGACGGTTTCGGCGATGACTTTGGGATTGGCACCCGGATAGCTGGCGCGCACCACTACCGTGGGCGGCACCACTTCGGGGTATTCGCTGATCGGCAGGCGGAACAGCGAAATGCCGCCCGCGATCACGATCAGTACGGAAAGGACGCCGGCCAGAATCGGCCTGTCCACGAAAAATTGGGCGATTTTCATCATCGGTCCTGGTAGCAGTGCGCTCTCCCCGATGACACGAAGGGGAAGGCGTAACGTTGCTGGAGTCCTTGCTCCTCCCCCTGCTAGCAGGGGGAGGTTGGGAGGGGGTAAGCCCTTGAGAAAACGCTGCGGGCTTGCGGGGCTCGACCCCACCCCAACCCTCCCCTGCTATATGCAGGGGAGGGAGTCATCTATTAGTCCTGCGAGGCCACTTTGTTCGCTCCACCACCCGTCTGCGCCAACTGCTTGCTCGCATCGAGGCTGCGGGTTTCCATCGCGACCTTGGTGGGGTTTACCTCGGCACCGGGGCGCACGCGCTGCAGGCCGTTCACCACCACGGTGTCGCCGGCATCCAGGCCATCGTTCACCACGCGCAGGCCATCCAGTAGCGGGCCGGTGGTGATCTTGCGGTACTCCACCTTACGCTCCTTGGTCAGCACGTAGACGTACTTGTTGCCAAGGTCGGTGCCAACGGCGCGGTCGTCGATCAGCGCACGCTGTCGCTTGCTGTCGCTGCGCAACTGGATGCGTACGTACAGGCCCGGCGTGTAGCGCGCGTCGGCGTTGTCGAACACCGCGCGCAGACGGATCGTGCCCGAGCCCACGCGCAGCTGGTTGTCGACAAAGTCGATGCGGCCCACATGCGGAAAGCCCTTCTCATTGGCCAGCGCCATCGCCACCCGCGGCGCACCGCCGTTCTCACGGCGTTGCTGGTCGAGCTTGAGATAGCTGTGCTCGTCCACGTCGAAGTAGGCGTACACCGGATCCACGCTGACCACGCTGGTGAGCACGTCGTTGCTGGTCACCAGGTTGCCCGGGGTGACCAAGGCGTTGCTCACGCGGCCGTCGATCGGCGCGCGGATTTCGGTAAAGCTGAGATTGAGGCGAGCGGACTGCAAAGCGGCGCCGGTAGAAGCCACCTGGGCCTTGGCACTTTGCCCCGCCGTGTTCAGGCGGTCGCTTTCCTCACGAGAGATGGCGTGCTGCTCCAGCAGCTTCTGGCCGCGTGCCGCATTGGCCTCGGCCAACGCCTGCTCGGCCTTGGCCTGGCTGAGATTGGCATTAAGGCGATCCACCTCGGCCTGGAACGGGCGGGGGTCGATACGGAAGAGCAATTCGCCCTTCTTGACCGCCGCGCCTTCCTTGAAGTGGATCGAATCCACGTAGCCGCCCACGCGCGGGCGCAGGTCAATGGTGTCGACCGCCTGCAGGCGGCCGGTGAAATCGTCGGCGTCGCTGACCTGGCGCACCAGCACCTGGGCGACGGTGACTTCGGGCGGGCCAGCGGGAGCGATCTGGGCGTGGGTGCTGCCACGGTTACTGAGCACCGTCCAGCTGCCTGCGACGGCAACGACGGCGAGGGTGGCGAAGATCCATCGATTCTTCATCTTGCGCTCCGGGGAATTAGTGAACGGTTTCTTTAAAATCGTTCGAGGCGCGAGAGAATAGGTGTACCTTGCGGTATAGAAAATACCCTCATGGTGCAATGCAGTAGTGACTCCGAGTCACGAATCAGCAGAGAATCGTCCCTATGGAAGACTTTGCCGCAATTTCCGCCTTTGTCCGGGTGGTCGAAGCCAAGAGCTTCGCTGCTGCCGCCGTCCAGCTCGGCATGACCCCCTCCGGCGTCAGCCGGGCGGTGTCACGGCTGGAAGAACGGCTAGGCGCCCGCCTCTTGTTCCGTTCGACGCGCTCCCTGCGTTTGACCGACGATGGGGCCGCGTTCCATGCGCGTTGCAAGGAGATCCTTGCCGATCTGACCGAGGCGACCGAAGCGCTGAACTACGCCACCCGCAAACCCACCGGCAAGCTGCGCGTGGGTATTTCGCTGGCGGTGGGCCGGGCGGCGATCATCCCGCGCCTGGACGAATTCGAGCAGCGCTACCCGGATATCCGGCTGGAGCTATCGATGACCGACAGCCCCTCCGACCTCAATGAAGAAGGTATGGACTGCGCCATCCGCGTGGGCGAGCTGGAGGATTCCAGCCTGATCGCGCGCAAGATCGGTTACCTGCGCAACGTGGTCTGCGCCTCGCCGGACTACCTGCGCAAATACGGCGCGCCCAAGAGCATCGATGACCTCAAGCACCATCGCTGCATCAACTACGTCTACCCCAACGGCCGCCAGCGCCAATGGCAGTTCGACACGCCGAGCGGGCAAGTGGGCGTGGATATCGACGCGCACCTGTTGATCAACGACGGCGAATCGGTGATCCAGGCCGTGTCCGCCGGCCTGGGCATCACCCAGGCGCCGCATATGTTGGTGGCGTGCATGCTCGACAAAGGCATGATCGAGCTGGTGATGACCGACACCATTTCCACCGGCAAACCGGTGTGGATCGTCTACCCGCAGAAGAAACATCTCTCCGCGCGCGTGCAGGCTTTCATCGAATGGGTGCGCGAGTTGTTCGACCGCACCAACGAGCCGGGCTTTAAGAAGCCGCCGGTGATCAAGCCGGCCGCACCGGCGCAGCGCCTGAGCGCATAACGCCCCGCTTCGCGGCCCGAGCAGGGGGAGGAGAAAAGCATGCACGGCTGGGATTCGTCGCAATCAGACGTTAATTGCAAATAAAACAGCTTTTATCTAGGATAAGGCATGCTTTTATTTGGGATTAAAGCCTGTCATGGCCAAACGAGTCCCCCCAACTCACCCGCAGGCTCGACGCCAGATCGCCGCTTTGGGCGAGCGCCTGCGCGCGGCGCGGCTTCGTCGTGATCTGACCCAGGAAATGCTGGCAGAGCGTGTCGGCGTGTCCGTCCCGACCGTGGCCAAGCTGGAGAACGGTGATCCGACCACGAGCCTGGCCATCATGCTGCGTGTGCTGACCGTCTTGGGGTTGGGCGCCGATGTCGATGCGATAGCGGCGCAGGACTCGCTGGGGCGCGAGTTGCAAGACAGCAAACGTGTGCGCGCGCCACGCCGGACGAAGCTTGCCCCGCGCGCGCCGACCGTCAAGCCGAGCGACAAAACATGAATACGCTCGATGTATGGATCGATGATGCCACCTTGGGCGGGAGCGCCCGAGTGGGGCGATTGGATCGAGTTGGAAACCGAGGGCGCCATGTCTTGAGCTTTGAATATGCCGCTGCATGGCTAAGCAAGAGCGAACCTGTTGCGACCTTCCAGCTCGACCCCGACTTGCCGCTGGGAGCGGGGCAACATCACGCGCATACGGGAGCCCGGACGCTCGCGGGTGTGTTCCAGGATAGCTCGCCTGACCGATGGGGGCGGTTGCTCATGGACAGGCGCGAAATCATTGAGGCCCATGCTGAAAAGCGTTTGCCGCGAACGCTCAATGACTGGGATTACCTTACCGGTGTCGCCGATGAAGGACGTATGGGGGCCATGCGCCTGCGCGACCCGCAGTCAGCGGAGTACGTGAGCCACGCTGCCCTCAATGCACCGCCGGTCACCTCCATGCGAGAGCTTGAGGCCATCGCGGGCATGATCGAGCGTGATGAAGAAGCCGACACGCCAGAACGCATCGCGTGGATGAAACAGCTCATCGCACCAGGTGCATCATTAGGCGGTGCGCGTCCCAAAGCGAGCATGCGTGAGGAAGACGGCAGCCTATGGATCGCCAAATTTCCGTCCAACGACGATGAGCACGACGTGGGCCTGTGGGAGTTCGTCACTTACAAACTGGCGCTGCAGTCAGGCATCAATATGCCGCCCGCAGCACTGATGAAGCTGTCGGACCGAGGCCATACCTTCGCGGTATCACGTTTTGATCGCGTGGATGGGAGTAGGCGGGCTTATGCCTCGGCCATGACCCTGCTCGCAACAAACAGCGCCAATTTCCACAGTTACCTGGACCTGGTTCTGTTGATCGAGGAAGTCGGCACACCAACATATATAGCCAGGGAACTGGAGCAACTGTTCCGTCGGGTGCTGTTCAACATTCTGGTCGGTAATCGCGACGACCATCTGCGTAACCATGGGTTTCTTCGCGACGTAGATGGTTGGCGGCTGTCCCCCGCATTCGACATCAATCCCAATCCAGCCAAGAACGATCACGTTCTGGGCATCAACGAGGCCGATACCACTCCGAACTCCGATCTGCTCATGGCTACGGCGGACTACTACCGACTGAAAAAATCCAGAGCCGAGACCATCGCAGACGAGGTCCGTAAGGCTGTCGATGGCTGGCAGTCCTTGGCACGACAGCTCAGCGCCCGCGCTTCGGAGATAGCGAAGATGCGCAGCGTGATGGATCCCGCCCGTTGAGCCAGAACTGCAGCGGATCGTGACACCGTTGCCCGATCAGCGACATGAAAGCGCGTCTTTCTGTGCACCTTCAGAATTCTTCATTCGCATTTCAGGCGCTTCATTCGGCCTCCTGCTGAGCTTCTCCGCACCTAGATAGCGGAGAAGCTCACGTGTCATTCAAACCTTTGTGTCTGTTCGTTGCTGGTCTGCTGACTACCCTGTCTTTGCCGCTTGTTGCGGCGGATTACCGGCCTCCCGTCCCTGACGGCGATGGCTGGGCGGTCGCCGATGCGCGGGCGTCGCATTGGGATGTCGCGCGGTTCGCCACCCTGGAGGCCAAGCTCGCCGATAACACCTACAAGGGCATTACCAGCATCGTGGTGGCCAAAGACGGCAAGCTGGTCTATGAGGCGTACTTCAATGGCAGCAGCGCCGCGCAGTTGAATGACATCCGCTCGGCCAGCAAGAGCGTGACGGCGTGGCTGGTCGGGGCGGCCATCGACCGCGGCCTGATTCCGGAGGTGCAGGCCAAGGTCTATAGCTACTTCCCGGACAAGCAACCGGTACAACACCCCGATGTGCGCAAGCAGGCGATCACGCTGGAAGACCTGCTGACCATGAGTTCGCTGTGGGAATGTGACGACGAAAACCAGTTTTCCTCCGGCAATGAGGAGCGCATGTATGTGAGCGAGGATTGGCTGCAGTTCGCCCTCGACTTGCCGATCAAAGGCTTTGCGCCGTGGATGACGAAACCCGCCGATAGCCCGCACGGCCGCGCGTTTGCCTACTGCACGGCCGGTGCCTTTGTAGCTGGCGCGGTGGTGGAGCGCGCCACGCACAAGCCACTTTCAGCGTTCGCCGCCGAAGTGTTGGAAAAGCCGTTGGGTATTACCCAATCGCACTGGAACACCTCGCCTTTGGGCATCGGCATGGGTGGCGGTGGTACGCGCTATCGCAGCCGGGATCTGGCGAAGCTGGGTGAGCTGGCGCTGGATGACGGCCGCTGGCAAGGCCGACAGATCGTTTCCGCTGCGTGGGTGCATCGCATGCTGAGTGTGCATGCGCAAGCGCGCGACGATGCGGACTACGGCTACTTCTGGTGGTGCTTCCGTTTCCCGGTAAAGGGCGTCGAACAAACGGCGTGGGCTATGTCCGGCAATGGCGGCAACTATGTGTTTGTGGTGCCCTCGCAGAAACTCGTCGCGGTGGTGACCAGCACGGCCTACAACCAGCGCTATATGCATCCGCAGTCGCAGGAGATCTTCCGCGACTACATCCTCAAGGCGTTGCCATAACTCAAGGCGTCTGGCGCAGCTCGGCCGGGCGCCATGCGGCGGCCATTACCTGCGCGCGCTGTTCCGCCATGCGACGGCTGATGGTATCGATGGCTGTCGCGTAGGCCGGTTCGCCGGTCAAGGGACGCAGCAGCGGCGATGTCTGCAAATAGGCGCGGTCGCTATAACCGGCCTGCACGGCAGCAGTGATGGTAGCCAGCGCCTCCGCACGCTGACCGCGCGCCAGTTGCAGCATGGCAAGTTCCAGCTGGTCCGACGGATAACCCATACCTTCGGCCAGCTGGCTCTTCATGCCGGCGATGCGCGTATCGAGCCAGGCCGGGGTGGATGGTGTGTCGCCATAGAGCGTGGCCAGCGTGGTGGGCAGGCTCATCTGCGGGCGCAATCGAACGGCCTGGTCGAACGTGCTGTGGGCTGCGGTGCGATCGCCGCGCAGCAAGGCCAGCTCGCCGGCCAACACGTACAGGCCAACATGCGGTGTGTTGCGGGTCATCGCCTGATCGAGCGCGGTCTGTGCTTCCGCCAGTCGTCCTTGCAGAAACAAATGCTGCGGCCAGGCGATGTTGGAGAACACATTGTCGGGATTGAGCTGGAAGCTGCGCCGGAAGCGCTGCTCAGCGGCCTCGGTGAAACCCAGCAGATCCAGTTCGCGTGCAATCTGCACATCGCGAAAGCGCACGCGCGATGCATCGCCATGCAGATCCAGATTGGCGCGCAGGGCATCCACCAACTGTCCACGCTCCTGATACAGATAAGCGGCGGATGCACGACTGCCATCGTCAGCCGGATCGAGTACTACGGCGTGCTGATAGGCATCGATGGCCGCCTGCATCTCGCCGCGGCAATCGTGCGCATAGGCCAGGGCGGACCAGGCGGCGGCGTTGCGCGTATCCGACTTGAGTACCGTTTCCGCGAGCTGCTGCGCCGAGCGCGCCCATTCGTAGGGAAAGTTGTAGAGGCAGGCGCGCGCGCTGTATGCGCGGCTTAGCCCGACTTGCGCTGCGGCATGGGAAGGCGAGGTCGCCAACACCTGCTGATACAAGCCGATGGCGCGCTCGTTGTTGTCGCGTTGTCCGATGCCGGCGTAATAAGCCGCGCGCTGTAATAACTCTTGCGTCGGCGAGGTCGTGGCGGTGGTCGCGGCAAGCGAGCGATGCCACTCCCACCAGCCAGCGCCACCAAGTACAAGGACGGCGATGCCCAGCGCGGCGATCCAGGCGCCACGATGATGATTCGGCGCGACGGGCTCAACAGGTATCAGCGTTTCCGCGACCACCGGTGGCTCGCACAGCTTATAGCCGCGCCCGCGCACCGAGCGGATATAGCGCGGCTGGCGGCCATCGTCGCCGAGCGCCTGACGCAGCAGCTTCACGCGTTGGGTGACCGTTTCTTCGTTGACGACCGCCGGTGCCCACACTTCGGCCATCAGCGTGTCGAAATCGACCACGGCATCGCGGTGGCGAAGCAGGCAGGCGAGTAGTTGGAAGCTCAGCCCTTGCACATCCAGCGGCACATCGTCCCGACTGACCCGTTGCCGGGCGAGGTCGATGTGCAGATCCAGCAATCGGAGATGTCGGGGTTGGTCCATGGCAGTCGCCGGCCGAAGCGCGGCGACTATCGTTTCACGGATCGACCCGGAGCGCTCAGCCGCCGGTCGGCAGCCACAGCAGCAAGGCGATGCCCAGCGCGATGCGGTAGATCGCGAACGGAGTGAAGTGATGGCTGCGGATGTAGCCGAGCAGCCACTTCACCGCGACAAAGGCGACCACAGCGGAGACGATGAAGCCGACGATCAGCGCGGTCCAGTCCTCATGCGCCACGCCGCCGCTCTTCACGACCTTCAGCAACTCGTAGCCGGTCGCCGCATACATGGTGGGGATGCCCACCAGGAAAGCGAACTCCGTGGCAGCGGCGCGGTTGCTGGTGCCGGCCAGCATAGCGGTGAAGATAGTGGCGGCCGAACGCGATGTGCCGGGGAACACGCCGGCCACGATCTGCGCAATGCCGACCAGGATCGCCACGCGCCAGGTCACTTCGGTGCGATCCACTTGCCGTGCGGCGAGCCGCTCGGCGCCGATCATCCAGATACCGCCGATCACCAGCGCCCAGGCGATAGGCGTCACCGCCTCCGGCAGCTTGAAGCCCATGTGCGTCACGATGAAACCCAGCACCGCGGTGATCATGAAGGCCACGAACAGCTTTGCCAGATAGTCGCGGTTGGCCGGCTCGCGCCACTGCGTGAACAACTGCCAGATGCGTTTCCAGTAGATGAAGGTCACCGCGAGGATCGCGCCCGCCTGGATACCTACGTTGAACAGATCCGAGCGCTCGCCCAGGCCGAACTTCTCGGCGATCAGCAAATGGCCGGTGCTGGAAATGGGCAGGAATTCGGTGATGCCTTCGATGATGCCAAGCAGGATGACGTTGATCAGATCGCTCACGAGGTAGCTGGCTCCGCTGAGGTGGAGGAAGCGACGGGGTGGCCGCCGTGAAAGCGCCATAGCTTACGGGTAGTGCACGAACAAAAGATGGCTGTTTGCTGATGCGTGGGATAGAGCCCGGGGTGTCTCTCTTGCTCATAACTCCCGCGAAAGCACGAGGCCGGAGCCTTTGGGTCACGAGTAATGGTAGGCGCTCGGTCCCGGCGGTTGCCTCATTTTCGGAGTACCCCGAAGCGCCGAAAGATTCGCAAAATTCTGCGGCCGCACCCTTCGTGCGAAGGCTGAAAGGCGGACCGTTCACTTTGGCTGCGGCAGAATCGCGCGATCCACAGCGGAGGAGGCATGACGGTGCGATACGTCATCTCTTGTCGAAGCCGGGTGCCCCGCAGGGAAATGTGGGCCGATGTATCCCCTCCAGACAGTCGGTGTCATACCGACGGTCGCGCGGTGATCGCATGAGGGCCTACCAGAGCGCAGGCGGATGGTTGTTCACCCTGCTCGCGTCGCTGTTTATCGGGACGCTGTTTGCCGAGGCTTTGTTCAATGAAGCCTTGTCGCCCCCGGAGCTGGCGACCTGGGCTTTCCCTTTCGTGGGAACACTGCTGGGTGCGTTCCTCGCGTTCAAGTACCTGGGTATCGACGAAGCCGTCAAACGAGAGGAGTTGAGAGCGGGCGCCATCAATCGGGCCATCCTGGTGTTGGTTTCCCAGGTCAACTACCTGTCGACGGTGAAAGCCGAGCTGTTCAAAGACAATGACTCCCCAGAGCAGGTTTCCAATTTGCGTGCGTTCCCCAATCCTCCCAGCAGTCATATCCGACAGCGGGTTGAAGAGTTGGTTTTTCTGGTGGAGCTCGGTGAATCCGGCTTGATTATGGCCTTGGAGCGCGAGCAGCGCCGCTACGACGATTGCCTCCTACACCTCAACATACGCAACGACCTGTTGTTCGACGTCATCCATCCGCTGGTGGCCAGGACGGGCATCATGGGCAAGCCGATTACGCTGGAGCAGTTCAAGAGCGTGCTGGGCGAGATGAACTACGGGCGTTGGGAGGTGGCCACCCATAACGTCTGCCAAGCCGTGCCTTCGAGTCTCGAGTCGATACCGGCGTTGATCGGAAGGCTATGCGACACCGGGAAGAAACTATTTCCCCGCCGCACGTTTATTGGTATCGCCGACATTCCCAAGGCAAGGATTGAATGACGGACTTGCTCTGGTTCAAGTTCGTCATCACGGCGAAAGCCGGCATCCAAAGCCTGTGCTGTTTTCAAAGGCTTAAAGTCGCTGGGTCCCGGCTTTCGCCGGGATGACGATCAAGATGAGGTTGTGCGAGGTTCTCGGATGCCTGGCCACGTGTCCGGCCGCCGGCTGAGCGGCTAGGATGCCTGGCACGGGAAAGGCATGTGGATCGGGTCACCGAAATGCATCAAATTGGTGCTATATCCAAGCCATGTTTTCCCGTTATCTGTGCAAATTGGGCCAACTGATCGAAGGTGGCTCGATGTAAGACATTGAATTGCGCCACGTTCGTGCTTTGGCACAAAGCTTGCCAAAAGGCTTGAGTTCTCCCACACCTTTACCCATCGAGGTTCGTCATGTCCGCCCAGAAAGTGCTCGACCTGATCCAGGAACACGACGTCGAGTTCGTCGACTTCCGTTTTGCCGACATGCTCGGCAAACACCATCACGTCACGTTCCCGGCGCATGCCATCGACGAGTCGACCTTCGAGGACGGCAAGATGTTCGATGGTTCGTCGATCTCGGGTTGGAAGGGCATCAACGAGTCGGACATGATCCTGCTGCCCGATCCGAACACCGCCTACCTCGATCCGTTCAGCGCACACACCCAGCTGGTGCTGCATTGCGACGTGCTGGAGCCGAGCACCATGCAGGCTTACGGCCGTGATCCGCGCTCCATCGCCAAGCGCGGCGAGGCATACCTCAAGTCCACCGGCATCGCCGACACCGCTTTCTTCGGCCCGGAGCCGGAGTTCTTCATTTTCGATTCCGTGCGCTGGCAGAACGACATGGGCCGCGTGTTCTACGAAATCGGCTCCGAAGAAGCCGCGTGGTCGTCGCGCTACAAGTACGAAGACAACAACACCGGCCACCGTCCGGGCGTGAAGGGCGGCTACTTCCCGGTCAGCCCGGTCGACTCGCTGGGCGACCTGCGTGCTGACATGTGCAAGGTGCTGGAGTCGCTCGGTCAGGTGGTGGAAGTGCATCACCACGAAGTGGCCAATGCCGGCCAGTGCGAGATCGGCGTGAAGTTCAACACGCTGGTGCAGAAGGCCGACGAACTGATGACGATGAAGTACGTCATCAAGAACGTCGCTCACCAGAACGGCAAGACCGTGACCTTCATGCCCAAGCCGATCGTGGGCGACAACGGCAGCGGCATGCACGTGCACCAGTCGCTGGCGAAGGACGGCAACAACCTGTTCGCCGGCGACCTGTACGGCGGCCTGAGCCAGACTGCGCTGTGGTACATCGGCGGCATCTTCAAGCACGCCAAGGCCATCAATGCCTTCGCCAACTCCACCACCAACAGCTACAAGCGCCTGGTGCCGGGCTTCGAAGCGCCGGTGATGCTGGCCTACTCGGCCCGCAACCGCTCGGCGAGCTGCCGCATTCCGTATGTGTCCAGCCCGAAGGGTCGCCGCATCGAAGTGCGCTTCCCCGACCCGATGAACTCCGGCTATCTGGTGTTCACCGCGCTGATGATGGCCGGCCTCGACGGCATCATTAACAAGATCGACCCGGGCGCGCCGGCCGACAAGGATCTGTACGACCTGCCGCCGGAAGAAGAGAAGAACATCCCGCAGGTCTGCGCCAGCCTCGACGAAGCGCTGGTCGCGCTCGACAAGGACCGCGACTTCCTCAAGGCCGGCGGCGTGTTCACCGATGACTTCATCGACGCCTACATCGCGTTGAAGATGCAGGAAGTGACCCGCTATCGCGCCAGCACGCATCCGCTGGAGTTCCAGATGTACTACGCGCTCTGATCGTCTAGAGACGAGACGCGGAGAGACGAAACGGGCGCCTTGGGCGCCCGTTTTGTTTCATGCAGCCGGTGGTCAACCGTCATCGATTCGATGCAAGATGCCGCCTTCACGCCAGGGATGACACATCATGTTCGGACTGTTCAAGAAGCGCGGAAAGAAAACCACCGAAGATGCCGCGGCGAATCCATCGCCGTCAGCTTCCGAAATGATCACCGTCGTCGACAGTTACGGCCGGCAGTTGCAGATCACGCGTACCGAATGGCGCGACAAGGTGCTCCAACCGAATCTGAAGCAGCACTGGAACACCCCAGACCGGCTGTACCAGATGATCATCGATGCCGTGAACGATGACATGGCCGCCGAGGTCGCTCCGGCGAGCGAACGCCTGCTCGCTATCGATCCGATGGTGGAGCGTTCGCACGTCATCCGCGCCATCGTGCTGATGAAACTGGACGATGCCGCCGGTGCCGACGCCATCTTGCGGGCTGCGATAGCATCCATCGGTGAAACCGGCACGCTGTTGACCAATCAGGCCAAGGCCTTGCATCAGCTCGGCGACGAGGCGGGTTCGCTGCGGACCCTGGAGCGCAGCCTGCTGCTCGATCCGAATCAGGACAATGGCCTGGGATGGTGGTGTGCGATCCTGCGCGAGAGCGACGGCGAACCGCGCGTCGAAGCCGAACTGGCGCGCCTGGCACAGCTGCCTGGAGGCTGGCGACCGCAGCTTTTGCTGGGAGAGATGCTGCTGCAGCGTGACGACCACGAGCGCGCCGTTGAGTATTTTCGTCACGTCCTCACGGTTCAGCCGGATGGCGAGGACGTCCTGATGATTATCGGCGCTGCGCTGGGCCAGAAGGGATGGCTGGTGGAAGCGATCGACCTCGTTGCGCCGGTATTCGATCCGCAGCGGCACGACCCGCGCGCGGGCTTCAATCTGCTGCAGGCTTATCTGCAATCGGGCGAGGCGGCACCCGGTCTGGCGTTGCTGGAGCGCTTCTACGCATTGAAGCAACCCGCTTTGCATTCGACGCTTCAACATTTCTCGCAGGCGTTCGATCAGCTGGTGAAACAGCCTCCGCACAAAGAGGAAGCCATGCCGAAGATCGTCATGCGCCAGCTGGACCTGCCGCCCTGGCTGGCCGCTATGCATGACATGGCATGGGCGGCACCGTCGATGGAAGAGCGCGAAACCCGAGTATTGCTGCTGGCGCTTTCGGCGCATGGCGAATCGACCGACGGCCACGTGCGCAGTGGCCGCGAAGATGAGCGCGGCCGTTTTTCGCGCGCGCTGCCTTTGTATCTGCACGAACAACTAATCTTCCGTAGCGAACTGAAATCGGTAGCTCTCATTCCGACCACGGATGAAAACAGCCTGGTTCTGTTCGGTAAGCCGTGGGACGAGGATGAGTTGCGGCACGTCACCGAAGGCTATGAATATGTGGTCGAGGGCGATATCGGTGAGCGCGAAGATGGCTTCGTCGTGACGTGGCGAGTGCGCACTGCATCCGATATGCACGTGCTTCTTCGCCTGGAGCGCAGTGTGCGCATGCGCGAGCTTGGTCAGGCCGTATCGGAGATGGGCGAGGAAATCCTTGAGGCGCTTCAGCACGCCAGCGGCAGCACGCGACCTAGTCGGGTGACGTACTACGCATTACCGCGTGCTTTCTCCACCGAATACTTGAGCGGGCTGGCGCAAACACTGGTGCTGACGCTGCTTGAAAGCCCGGAGCAGCGCACCCGTTTGTTTGGGGAGCGCAACATCTATACCTGGATGCAGAATCTCGCCCTGTCCATGCCGGACAACGAGGCGGCGCAGTTCATGTACTTCACGGCGTTGGCTAAGGGGCGTCGCTATGCCTCGCCTATCGTCGACGAGTTCGAGCGTCCGGCAGCGGAACGCCTGCGCAGCCTGATCGATGCGCAAGCCTATGCAGCGTGCCTCGCACCTCTGGTGATGGCTGTTTTCCCTGCCAGTGAAGTCATCCGTGACATGGCCGCAGGAATTCCGGTTGGGGAAGACGCGAGGTATGCAGCCTGGGTCGAAAGGGTACGATCGTCTTTCTAACTTGCCGGCGCCAAGGCGCAAGGCTTCTGCTTTTCCTTGCCAACCGGACTTGCTCAAGGCCGTCACCGCGACAGTGGGAGCGTTAACTCACTTGGCATCGTGAAAAATGATGCCGAGTGTATGGCGCTGACCCTGGCGCAATTGGCTGACCCCATGACGCAGCTGAGTGCGATAGAAACCGCGCGATGAGCGAGCCGGGCGACTGTTGACCGCGAAGACCACTGCCTGACCCTGACGTAACGGGACGACTTCCGCGCGGCCAGGCCTTTTGGGATCGCTCTCGGTAAGCAGCAGTTCGCCACCTTCAAAATCGCGGCCCGGTTCGTCGAGCAAAAACACGGCCTGCAAGGGGAAAACGTGGTCGCCGTAAAGATCCTGATGCAGACAGCAGTAGTCGCGCTCGCGGTAGCGCAGTAGCAAGGGCGTCGGACGCTGCTGTCCTTCGCGATGGCAGATAGCCATGAATTCGGCATGCGTCGCCGGGAAGCGTTCGCTCATGCGCATGGCTGCATGCCAGCGGTTGGCGATAGGCGCCAGGTGCGGATACAAGGCCGTGCGCAATCGTCCGACCGGATCGGGCAGCGGATAGCGGAAATATTTGTACTCGCCACGCCCGAACGCGTAACGCTCCATCACGATACGGCTGCGAAAGCGCTCCTCTTCGGAGAAGAAGGCTGCGATCTCGCGGCACTGTACGGAGGACAGCAAGACAGGCAGCACGGCGTAACCATCATGGGTCAGAGTCACTTCGGTGCGATGCCAATCGATAGCGTTGATGCGATGTTCGATCGTGCTCGCGAGCGGCTCTGACCCAAAGCAGGTGTCTGTATCCGGCAAAAGAAGAACTTGCTGAGTCATGTCCGATATCTCTTCATGGGTGGCTTGAGCGGCTGCTCACCTTTCCAGACGGCATAGGGCTCGGGCAGGCACACTGCGCACGGTCGATAGCCAGCAACCTGTGCGGTGTCCTCATCGGGAAAGAACACGCGATGCGCCACGTACCCGCCGCGTGCAATCGCCTGCAAAGCTGCGCGGCAGTCGAGGCGTCCGTACACCTTGCTACCGCGATGCCCGCCAAACATCCCGGGCACATCGCTCGTGTACGGCTTGCCGTCGCGGCCGATCAGGATCCAAGTTTTCGTGCCTGCCATGGGCCTGTGCTCAGGGTGCGTCGTGAAACCAGAGCTCCAGGCCGATCCGCTCACCGCCGCGCACCCGGCTGATCGCGTGCTTGAGGCTCACGCGGTAGTAGCCCTTGCTGCCCTTGCAGGGGCGCTGCGCGGTGGTGATGATCGCAGCATCGCCAAGCTTCAACGGCAACACCACCGGACGCGATTGCATACGTGGGCGTTGCTCGGTCATCACGAACTCGCCGCCGCTGAAATCCTCGCCGGGCGTCGACAGCAGTGCGACCAGCTGCAACGGAAAGACGTGCTCGCCTTCTGTCTGCTGATGCAACGCCTGATAGTCGTGCTCGCGCAAACGGCTCAGGCTGGATCGCTGCCGCCGCTGGCCCGCCAGTTGGTTGAGCGCGATAAACGCATCCAGCTCATCGGGGTAGCGATAGCCGACCCCCAACGTTTCATTCCATCGGTTGGCGACGGGAGCGAGGTGGCGATAGAACGCTGCTTGCCATGTCGCCAATGGCTCCGGCAGCGGTTGCGCGAGATAAAAGAGATCGCCACTGCCCAGATCGCCCGATGCCAGGCTTTCGTGATGCCCGGCCTTCGCGGTACCGGTCCATGGCGGCAGGGCGCGTGCCTGGGCGGCATCGAACAGTCCGGGAAGCAAGGCGTAGCCTTCCTGGTCCAGCTGGGTGCCGACATCGGCCCAGTCGAGCCGATCGATCGAGGAAATCCCGCTCACGCGATCAGGCCTTGGCTTCGCGTTGCAACAGTTCGCGCTTGCGCTCCACGCCCCAGCGGTAGCCGGAGATGTCGCCGTCGCGGCGCACCACGCGATGACAGGGAATCGCCACGGCGATGTGATTGGCGCCGCAGGCCTGCGCCACCGCGCGCATCGCTTTGGGTGCACCGATGCGCTCGGCGATTTGCGCGTAGCTCACCGTCGTGCCCGGCGGAATCTCGCGCAAGGCTTGCCATACGCGCTCCTGGAACGCCGTGCCACGCACATCCAGAGGCAGGTTCAGGCCCAGCGAAGGCGCTTCGATAAAGCCGACCACTTGCGCCACCAGCTGCTCGAAGCCGGCGTCGCCACCGATCAATTGCGCCTTGGGAAATTGATCCTGCAGATCGCGTACCAGTGCGTCGGGATCGTCACCCAGCAGGATCGCGCAAATACCGCGCTGGCTCTGCGCCACCAGGATCGCGCCCAGCGAACACTGACCGACCGCAAAGCGGATCGAGGCGCCGACACCGCCGTCGCGATAGTCGCGAGGGCGCATGCCCAGCAGCTGGTTGGAGGCTTCATAGAAGCGACTGTTGGAATTGAAGCCGGCACCGTAGATCGCGTCCGTCACTGAAGTCGCGCCGTCGCCAAGTTCCTCCCGCAGCCGGCGCGCGCGATACGCGGATGCATACGCCTTGGGTGTCAGGCCGGTCTCCGCCTTGAACACGCGATGGAAGTGGAACGTGCTCATGCCCGCCTGTGCTGCGAGCTCGTCGAGGCTCGGTGGCGTATCAGCGGCTTCGATCAGCCGGCAGGCCTGCGCCACCAGCGCTGCGCGCTGCGCAGCGATACTGGTGTGATCTGCGGCAACACGGCGGCTGGCGCGATAGCCCGCCGCTTCGGCGGCTTCAGCAGTAGCGAAGAACACCACGTTCTCGCGCCGGGGCAGGCGCGCAGAAGAACTGGGCCGGCAATACACACCCGTAGTGCGTACTGCGTAGACGAAGTGTCCATCGGCGGCCGGGTCGCGAGCTTGTACGGCGGCCCAGCGCTGTGTGTCGGTGGCGTAATGGGACGAGTTTTTGGTCGAGGTATGCATGGCGAATGTCGTGGCATGTCTGATCGTGGGATCAGCTTAGGCGGCAATTCATTCGCAAGAACTCCGGTTCTTGCGAATGAATTCCTATCGTCAATGTGCTGGCGCGCGCCACAGATACCAAGCGGCCACCGTGCGGTAAGGGCGCCAGCCCTGTCCCAGCTCGCGCAGCTGTTTCGGCGTCGGTGCCTGCGCCAGGCCCTTGAAGCGGCGATAGCCTTCGCGCACACCGTAGTCATCCACGGGTAGGATGTCGGAGCGCTCCAGCGTATAGATCAGGAACATCTCCACGGTCCAGCGTCCCACGCCGCGCAGCGATACCAGACGCTCGATCAGCGCCTCATCGTCCAGCTGCTGGGCATCGACCCGCGCCGGCACCACGCCATCCATCGTTGCCTGCGCGATACCGCGAATGGTGGCGAGCTTGGTAGCCGAGAAGCCGCAGGCACGCTGTTGTTCCTGGTCGGTCGCCAGCAATTGCTTCGGTGTGGGGAACGCCACGCCCGGATACAGAGCGAGCAAACGGCCAAGGATGGCGTCGCCTGCCTTGGCGTGCAGCTGCTGGTAGGCGATGGCGCGCACCAGTGCCTCGTAAGGCTCGCGCGCGGGCTTGGCCTCGAAGCGACAAGGGCCGACGGCCTTGATCAGCCGGGCCCAGTCGCTATCCAGTTTCGCCAGAAACCGCGCAGCGCGCCGATAGGCTTCGGGTGAAAGGTCGGCGGCAATCGCGGGTGTCGGCAAGATCAGAATCCTGGCAGCGAAGCGGTTTTCGGTGGAAGGGCCGGCCGTACTTGTATCGCCTTCTCGTGCTCGAGCAGCCAGCGCTTGCGATGCAAGCCCCAGGCATACCCCTTGAGGTCGCCGTTGCTCGCGATCACGCGGTGACAAGGTACGACGATGGCGATCGGATTTGCACCGTTGGCTGCGCCGATGTCAATCGCCGCACGGGGATCGGTAAAGCCCAGTGCGCGCGCCAGTTGGCCGTAGCTGACGGTAGTGCCGGCCGGGATGCGGCGCAGGGCGGCCCACACCTGTTGCTGCAGATCGGTGCCGGCGGTGGCCGTGGGCAATCCGTCGAGTGCTTCGAGCTCGCCGGCAAAGTACCGCGCCAGGGCGTCGGCGATGGCTACCGGAGCCGGCGCGTCGGCCAATTCGTAGCTGCCGTAGTGTTCGCGCAAACCGCGATGCAAGTGGGCCGAATGATCGGCGAAGTCCAGGGCACGAATGCGCCACTGCTCGTCGGTAACCAGCAGCATCGGGCCGAGCGGGGCATCCAGATGGCTCAGATAAAGCTTCATGACGGCACTCCTCAGCGCAATCGGGTCACGCCGCTTTCGTTCAACTGAAAAACCTCGCCGCTATGGAAATGCAGCTCGGTATGGCCGCGGTCGTTGATTCGCCAATAGGCGAAACCGGCATCCACGGATGCCTGAAAGTGCGCCGTGATCTCCCGTTGTGTCGTTTGCGCGTCATCCGCGGAACGGGCCGGAGCGGGTGGCCAGGTCATCGACACGGAAAGTGATCTCGGCGTTGGCATGGGAGCCAAGATAGCGATTGCTGCCTCCGCAAAAACTCCGGCTCTTGCTGTCGAATCCGCCGCTGCGTCAGCGTGCGTCGTGAAAGATCAGGCCCACGGTATGACGATGGCCACGGCGGATGCGGCTGACGCCGTGGCGCATGGCCACTTTGCGGGTGCCACCGCGCTTGCCCGCGGCCGGGCGCTGGTTCACGGTGAATACCACCGCATCGCCCTGGCGCAACGAAACCACGTCGGCGCGCTGCCCGGAAGCGGCCTGCTCGGTCATCACGAACTCGCCGCCACTGAAATCCTTGCCGGGCTCGGATAGCAGAATCGCCACCTGCAACGGAAAGACATGATCACCATACAGATCCTGGTGCAGGCAGTTGTAGTCGCCCTCGCCGTACTCGAGCATCAGCGGCGTAGGCCGCGTTTGCCCGGCTTGATGGCATCGTTTCAGAAAGTCATCCAGGTCGCCCGGATATTGCACATCGATACCCAGCTGCCGGTTCCAGCGATTGGCGACAGGCGCCAGCCGCGGATACAGCGCGTGGCGCAATTCGTCGAGCAGCGGCGGCAGGGGGTAGGCGAAGTACTTGTATTCGCCGCGCCCGAAGCCGTGACGAGCCATCACGACGCGAGCGCGGTAGACCTCATCACGTGGGTACAGCGCGGCCAGCTGTGTGCATTGCGCGGCACTGAGCAGGCGCGGCAATACGGCATTGCCGTGGGCGTCGAGCGACTGTTCGGCGCCGACCCAATCCTGCATGGCAACGAGCTGATCGGTCGGTGTGCTTGCCATCACGCGCGCTCCTTGGCGGAGACTGGATGTAGAACTGGTATGCATCGTCTTTCATCGAGCCGTTTGGGGGAGTGCGCGATGACGATAACCCACGCGGTGGCCTCTGGAACTCCGGAAAAGAGAGGTGCAATTTTTCAGCGAAACGCGACCCACGGGTTTTCGACGTGAGGTGGTACCGCTTTCCGCCGTTTCAGGCTTCGACCAGACTACCGTCCTCGGTATCGGAAATGACGCGATTGCGTCCGGTACGCTTGGCACGATAGAGCGCCGCATCCGCTTCCCTGCACAATCGCTGCAACCCGTAGCCGGAGCTGTCGGTAGAGGCCAGGCCGACGCTGGCGGAAAACGATATGACACCCCCGTCTGCATCGACCGGCGCCGCTTGAATGGCCGTCCGAATGCGATCGGCGATGGCCTTGCCCTGGTCGCGGGAACAGTCGAGCAGTAGGATGCCGAATTCCTCGCCCCCCAGGCGGCCGAACAGATCGGCGGGGCGCAGGTGCTGCTCGCAGACAGCGACAGTGCGCTTGAGCACGGCATCGCCCATGGCGTGTCCATGCGTGTCATTGACCTGCTTGAAGTAGTCCATGTCGATGAAGATCAGGCAGGCGGCACCATGTTTTTTCTCCAGCAGGCGCAGGGCGCGGTCGGCCTCGCTGATGAAGTGCTGATGGTTGAAGATGCCGGTAAGCCCGTCCTGGCTGGACAGCTTCTTGAAGCGAAGCTGCGAGCGCTTGATGCGGAGCAGCCAGAAGACGATGGATGCCAGGACCAGCAGCAAAAGGACGATGTAGAGCCGGCTGGTCTCTACGGCCTTGGTGCCCAGTGCCTGCTGCAGCCGCAGAATACTGTTCTGCTTGCTCAGGCTTTCCGTCTCAAGCTTCTGCACAAGGGTGTGCTGCTGGGTCATCTCGTAGGCCAGCGTACGAGCGCTGACGTCATTGAGATAACCCTTGTCCTGGATCACATATTGTTCGTAGTACGCGAGCGCGGCGCCGTCGTTCCCATGCTTCTTTTCGATCTGGTACAGCACCTCGTAGACCACTCTCAGCCACTCGCTTATGTCACCCGGTCGGCCCAAGGCTATGGCGTCGAGTGCGGCCTTTTTCGCTTCGTTGTCGTTGCCCAGTTTTGCATAGGCCTGCGCTCGTTCCGCCTGTGAAGACAGTAGATGAAAATGGTACCGGCTGGTGCGAATGCTGGGGGCGATGCGGTCAAGTAGTGCCAAGGCTTTATCTGGTTGACTCTCGTCCAGGTAAAGGCTGCTTAGCACCAGCCACATGCTGTTGGTGGCGATGGGTTGTCCGGCCACTACGCAAGCATCAATAGCCTGATGGAGTATCGGGCTGGAGGATATCAGTCGTTTGCTGTTGTAAAGCGCGGCGACCTGCAGGTTTAGAGGAAGGCATGCCGTCTCACCAGGAGGCATGGCGTCCTCCATCATGCGTGCGTACTTGATAGCGAGATCGGTTTGTCCGGCAAAGTCCAGCATCTGCGACAGGTACATCAGGGTCGCGTAGCGAACGTGAGGATCGCTAATCTTTGGTAATGCAGTTGTCAGGCGATTGGCCAGAGCAAAGGCTTCGTCGTAACGTTGATTGGTGCCAAGGTTATACAAGAGCAGCGCAGACGCCTTGCCCACCAGCGTCACGTCGCCGGAGTGATCAATCACTTCGCGGAGCTGAATTTCAGACTGGGCGTAGTCGCCTCTGAACATGGTTTCCCATGCATCGAGATATCGCAGATACCATTGCTCGCGCTGAGTCAGGCGCGGCGTTTCTCGATGAATCTGCTCCAGCATTTGCACGAACTGAGGATGATCTTTCGTGCGAAGACTCTCGGTCTGCTCAAGGAATGCCGTCGGGTTCGTAGCGGGCGTGACGGCATGGGCCGGCTGCACGAGCACACTCCAGGCCATGCCAATTAATGCAGACCATGACCAGAAGTGGCGCGTCAGCCGGCGCACGTGGGCTGTATTTATCGATCAGGGAGAGATTGGCCGCTATCGGGAGCCGGCTCAGTGGGTTGCTCAGTGTCGCCACCCTCCTCGGGCTCGTCTTCCTCACGGCATGGGCCCTGAGTGCCTTGAGGTGGCTCCATGGGCTTGTGTCCAAGCTCGTTGAATAGCCATTTGTTGTCACCAGTCGCTACCGCGGTAGTGAGGCCGTCGGACGCTTGTGCCTGCTCAAGTGCCTTGGCTAGTTCTTCAGCCGATGCATGACGCAGCGAGGCGTCACGGCCGATAGCTTCCAGCAATTCAATCGTGTCTGCCATGTGTTTCCCCTGTTTCCTGTCATTGCAGCTTGATGGGCCTATCCCATCGGTAGCGTGCGGTTCTTGAATCGATAAAGCGTGGTGTCGGTCTTCATCGACACTTCCTGGTAGCAGAGTGTGAGACGGGACTGTCCTTCAAAGATGCGATATTGCTGGAGCGATTGAAGGATTACCCCCATGTCAGCCCCTGCCTTACGCCAAAGCATCTGTCTTGCTCAGCTCATCTAATGCCGCCAAACGCTCTTGCATAGCGTGATTCGGTATCAAGGATTCTGCCGGGGGCAACACCACTGACTCCTCGGAGGTCAATGGGACATGAGGTAGATCACGCAGGGCAACGCGACGAATGCGGGGCTTCTCGATCGGCAACGTTGCTCCGCGATAAATAATCACTTCATGGTCGAGCGAATAATCCTGACTGAGTTGATCTACTAGCACTTGGCGATATGCTGGTCCGGTCTGGAAGCGTGTCATCGAAAGATCGCCGACCAAGCCGACCTGCCACAGCACCAGATAACCGGTGGGGTCGATGCGTCGTTTATACAAAAGCAGCTGCGTAGCCTCGAAGTGCTGACAGCCGTAACGGCCCGGATCGATCCCCAGATCGGCATAGAGGCAATCTTCAGCGGAAATGCCTGGCTCCATGTGCGCGGCGAAACCTTCTGCTCGCGCAACCTCGATGACCTTGTGCGGTGACCACGCAAAAATGCCTGGATGCCCATAAAACACTCCGCAGACACGCTTGTCGGCGCGGACTTCCGTCATCATCAGGTTGACCCATTGCTTATAGGTCTTCAGCCGCGACTTGCCCTCCTGATAGTAGGGTTGGAGGCTGCGGACATCCGGGTGCATGCGCTGCAACCACATCTCCACCACGCCATCGGAAAGCCCGGCGAAGATCACGTCCGCTTGCTCAATATGGCTGCGCGCCAGCGGTGTGAGGTGGGAGCCCAAAGTCATGCCCATGCCGACGCAGGCCAGGCTGCCGCGGCGCGCATCGTTCGATGGCGGAAGAGGGAGTGTTGTCATCGCGTGATAGTAGGGCAATTTTCTGAAGCCAGAACATGGCCAGAGGAACTAACGGCCAGCTGCCCAGGCCCTCTATTGCACCAATCAGATGCATTGCCCATGATGGTGCAATGGACACGATGCCTTGGCGCACTTGGGCGGAGCAGATGTCGACGGGCCTGGCCTTGGTCGATGCGCAGCTGCGCGTGGCCTGGATCAATCCAGCGCTGGCTGAGTGGCTGGAGACGGGGCCACGCAGTGCGGTGGGGCAGCCGTTGGGGCTGCTGCTGCACGAACCGGACTGGCTGGCGCAGGTTACGCGTGCGGTGGCGGAGCAGCGCGCCATGCAGTTGCGCGGGGTGGCCCTGGTGCCGGGGCGTGGGCGCGGGGTATCGGTCGACATCAGTCTGCAGCCGCTGGACGAGCATCACTTGCTGCTGGAAGTGCATGCGTTGGCTGAAGCCTCGCCGGGTGCTTCGCCGTTGTCGGCGACGCTGCGCGGTTTCGCACATGAGGTGAAGAATCCGCTGGCGGGTTTGCGTGGCGCGGCGCAGCTATTGCAGCGGCGCGTAGGCGACGAGGATCTGAAATCGCTGGCCGGCCTGGTGATTGCCGAGGCCGACCGGCTCACCTCGCTGGCGAATCGTTTGTTGCATCACGACGGCGCACCGCGGCTGGCACTGGTGAATATCCATGAGCGGCTGGAGCAGCTGTGCGATCTGTTGCAGGCCGAGCCGGAGCCACCGCAGTTGCGCCACGACTACGACCCAAGCCTGCCAGATGTGATGGGCGATGCGGATCGCCTGCAACAGATTCTGCTCAACCTTGCACGCAACGCGATCGAAGCCGGGGCGCGCACGCTGATATTGCGCACGCGCGTCGAGCATGGCTTGCGCGTTGGCGAGCGCGTGTTGCGCACGGCCTTGCGTGTGGATGTGATCGACGATGGCCCGGGTGTGCCACCGGCGTTGCGCGACACCTTGTTTGAACCGCTGGTTTCCGGCCGCGCCGATGGCAGCGGCCTGGGCCTGGCGCTGGCGCGCGAGATCGCGCGCGAGCACGGTGGCGAACTGCGTTTCGTCAGCCGGCCGGGCGAGACGGTGTTCTCTTTGTATCTGCCGCTGGAGCGTCCACATGAGTAACGAGCCCATGTCTCATGACATCTGGATCGCCGACGATGACCGCGGCGTGCGCTTCGTGCTAGCTGAAGCTTTGCGCGATGCGGGCCTGCCCGTGCGCGAGTTCGGCGATGCGGCCTCGGTGCGCGACGCGCTGCGCGAATCGCGGCCAGCTTTGCTGGTCACCGACGTGCGTATGCCGGGGGAGGACGGGCTCGCTCTGTTGAATGAGCTGAAGGCGCAGGGGATCGGCCCGGTGATCGTGATGAGCGCTTTCACCGACGTCGCCACCACCGCGGCGGCGTATCGCGCCAGTGCGGTGGATTATCTGGCAAAGCCGTTTGATCTGGATCAGGCCGTCGCCGCCGTGCAGCGCGCGCTGGCAGACGTACCGGCAACGGACGCGCCGATGGCGGCTCCGATGGCACCCACGCATGCGCTGCTGGGCGAAAGCGCGGCGATGCGCGAAGTATTTCGTCTGATCGGCCGCGTCGCCGCCAGTGATCTCAATGTGCTGATCACCGGCGAGACCGGCACCGGCAAGGAACTGGTGGCGCGCGCGCTGCACGAGGAAAGCGCGCGTCGCGACAAGCCTTTCGTCGCCTTGAACACGGCAGCAATTCCCAGCGAGTTGCTGGAGAGCGAGTTGTTTGGTCACGAAGCTGGCGCGTTCACCGGCGCCACGCGCCGCCACGCTGGCCGCTTCGAGCAGGCCGAGGGCGGCACGCTGTTTCTGGATGAGATCGGCGACATGCCGCTGGCCTTGCAGACGCGTTTGTTGCGCGTGCTGGCGGGTGGCGAGTTTTATCGGGTGGGTGGGCGCGAGTTGATTCGCGGCAACGTGCGCATCGTGGCGGCCACCCATCAGGATCTGGATGCGCGCGTGGCTGGCGGACAGTTCCGCGCCGACCTCAAGCATCGCCTGGATGTGGTGCGCATCGAGTTGCCGGCGCTCAGGCAGCGGCGTAGCGATATTCCGTTGCTGGCACAACACTTCCTTGCAGCGGCGGCGCAGGAACTGAAGTTGCCGCCGAAACGTTTCTCCAAGGCCGCGCTGAAGGCCATCGCGCAGCGCGATTTTTCCGGCAACGTGCGCGAGCTGGAAAATCTGTGCCGCCGCCTTGCGGTGATTGCGCCGGGTGCGGAAATTCTTCCGGCGGATCTGGGCAGCGCGACCGCGACGCCAGCGCTCGGCGACTGGACGGATGCGCTGCGCGAATGGGCCACCCAGGCCCTCGCCGATGGCGAAAGCGATATCCACGACCGCGCCCGCGAAGCGATGGATCACACTTTGTTGCAGGCCGCGCTGGCCGTGCACAGTGGTCATCGGCAGCACGCAGCGATGGCGCTCGGTGTCGGGCGCAACACATTGACCCGCAAACTGGGCGCCTCGCGTACGCGCCGGCCTTCGAAACCTTGATCCTGGAGTAGGGCATGTCTTTGCTTGTACGAGTCGCGGAACGTGGCGATATCGCCAACATCGCGGCATGGAACGTCGCGATGGCGTGGGAGACCGAGCAGAAGCGGATCGATCCGGCGCTGCTGGAGCGCGGCGTGAGCGCAGTGTTCGATGAGCCGCGACGCGGCTTCTATTTAGTTGCCGAACGCGACGGCGTGCCGGTGGGCTGCCTGTTGGTGACGTACGAATGGAGCGACTGGCGCTGCGGTGACTTCTGGTGGATCCAGAGTGTGTACGTGGTGGCGGAAGCGCGGCGTAATGGCGTGTTCCGTTACATGTATGAAGCGGTGGAGCAGCGTGCGCGCGAGGCCAAGGCGGTGGGACTGCGTTTGTATGTGGAAACGGAGAACCAGCGGGCGCAGGGCACATATGCCGGGTTGGGAATGGAGCGCTGTCACTACTTTATGTATGAGGCGATGTTGTAGGAGCGCACCCTGTGCGCGATGCTCTTTTAGGTCGTCGCTAAAAAGCTATCGCGCACAGGGTGCGCTCCTACAGCAACAGTGCGAACTCTTCGGCAGGCATCGGCGCGCCATAAAGAAAGCCTTGCAGCAACGCACAGCCGGCCTGGCGCAGATATTCGGCCTGCTCCTCGGTTTCCACGCCTTCGGCCACTACGCTCATCTCCAGACTCTGCGCCATGGTGATGATGGCGTCGGCGATGGCGGCACTGTCCGTGTCGGTGGCGATGTCGCGCACGAAGGTGCGCGGGATCTTGAGTACATCGATGGGGAAGTGTTTCAGATACGACAGGCTGCTGTAGCCGGTGCCGAAGTCGTCGAGTGCCAGGCTGATGCCGAGCTCCTTGATCCGGTGCATCAGCACACGGCTATGGTCGCCGCCTGACATCACCATGCGCTCGGTCAGTTCCAGCTCGATCAGGCCAGGCGGCAGCGCGCTCTCATGCAACAGAGTACGCAGGGTTTCGTGGAAGCCTGGCTGCAGGAACTGCGGTGGTGCCACGTTCACGGCGATGGCGACGCTGCGCCCGCTGCGGTGCCATTCGGCGGCCTGGCGGCAGGCTTCCTGCAGCGCCCATTTGCCGAGCGGACCGATCAGGCCGCTTTCCTCGGCGACGGGTACGAACTGGTCGGGGCGATAGACGTCGCGGCCGTCCACTTGCCAGCGCAATAGCGCTTCGGCGCCGACCACGGTGCCGGTGCGCGCGTCGACCTTGGGCTGATAGTGCAGTTGCAGGTCGCCGCGACGCATTGCTTTGCGCAGGTCGCGCTCAATGCGCAGCTGTGCGGCGGGGCGCTCGGTCATCGAGGGGGCGAACAGACGATAGCTGTTGCGACCCTGCATCTTTGCCTCGTACATCGCCGTGTCGGCGTGGCGGATCATGCTTTCCACGTCGTTCGCGTCGTCGGGATACAGGCTGATGCCGGCGCTGAAGCTCAGGATGATCTCGGTCAGTTCCGTCGGCGGCTGTTCCTGCCAGCGGCGCATCAGCAGTTCGCAGGTCTTGCCGGCCTCGACGGCGCTGTCCACGTGCGGCAACACCACCATGAACTCGTCACCGGCCGTGCGGCTGACAGTGTCCTCGCTGCGCAGCAGGCCGCGCAGGTGCTGGGCGAACAGACGCAGCAGATGGTCGCCGGTCTTGTGGCCCAGCGTGTCGTTGATCTGCTTGAAGTGGTCCAGGTTGATAAACAGCAATGCGGCGCGACCACGGCGGCGGCGCGCGGCGGAAACCACTTGTTCCAGGCGCGACTGCAGTAGGCTGCGGTTGGGCAGGCCGGTCAACGTGTCGTGCTGCGCCATGTGCGCCATCTTCAATACCAACGCGCGGGTGGCGCTGACGTCGTGGAATACCAGCACGCCACCAATCACATTGCCGGCATGGTCGTGAATGGAGGCGGCTGAATCCTCGACCGGCGTTTCAAAGCCATTGCGATGCATCAGCATGGCATGGCCGCGCAACTCGACGATGGTGTCGCGGGTGATCGCGTCCAGCAGCGGGTTGTGAATGGGCGCCCGGGTTTCGCCATCCATCAGCTGGAACACCTCGTTGACCGGCTGCCCGAGCGCCTCGCCATGGCTCCAGCCGGTCATTGCCTCGGCGATGGGGTTGAGCGAGGTAATGCAAAGCTGCAGGTCGGTGGTGATCACCGCGTCGCCGATCGAGCGTAGGGTGACTTCGGCCAGTTCGCGTTCGCGGAACAGCGCTTCCTCATAGGCCTTGCGCTGGCTGACGTCCTGGATCTGCGCCACGGCATGGAACGGTGTGCCATCCGGCGCACGTACCAGCGACACGCTGAGCTGCACGTGCACGACATGGCCGTCGCGGTGGAAGTAGCGCTTTTCCAATTGATAGGAGTCGCGGTGACCGTCCATCAGTTCCATCGCCATGGCGTGGCTCTTGGCGACGTCGTCGGGATGGGTGATCTCGCGGATATTGAGGGCGAGCAGTTCATCCTCGCGATAACCAAGCATGTGGCACAACGCGGCATTGACGCGCAGCAGGCGGCCGTCAGGCGCCACCAGGCCCATGCCGATCGCGGCGTGCTGGAACGCGCCATAGAAGCGCTGCTCGCTTTCGCGCAGCCGTGTTTCCAGCGCGTGGCGCTCGGTGATGTCGATGAACACGGTGAACACACCGCGCACGCTGCCGTCGCTGTCGAAGTCGGGCTGGAAACTGCCGTGCACATAGCAGCGCGCATCGCCGCTGAACATCTCACCCTCGTACACGGAGGGCGAGCCGCACAGCGCCTGTTCCAGGCAGTTGCCCGCGCTTTGCAGGCTGATGGCATCGAGTACTTCGGCAACGAGTCGGCCGACAATGCGTTCCGGACGCACGCCGAACCAGCTCTGATGCGCGGCGTTGGCGAAACGGAAACGTTGGTCGCGATCGATGTAGGTGATCAACGCGGGCGCGCCGTGAATGACGTGCGCCGGCCAGTCGGTATCGGGCGATGCCGGCCGTGGCTCGTGATCGGATTCGATCTGCTGCATCGTCATACCGCCCTGGTCGCTTCCATAGGACGCTAAGGCCGCATCATGCGCTAACTTGCGGTGACTGGGCAGTGGGTCGAGTTGCTCTCGTTGAAGCGACTTCAGAAGCTGTGTCAGCCTCGCGACAGACTTAGTGAAGAGCGTGCGAAGGCGCGGCCAGATGGCCGTCCGCATCCAGCACGATACGACCCAGTGCGTGCAGCTCGGCAGGGATGCCGTAGCGCTCAGCCAGCGCCGTCACCAATGAGCCCAAGGCCTTGGAATGCAACGGATAACCGTGCACCAGCACGCGCGCGCGGCCACCGTCGCCGCGCTGGGCAAGGGTGACGGCGACCACGCCAAGGCCGGGTGCCTCGTGAGCATGCAAGGCGGGTGCGCCGTAGGCGGGTTCGAGCGTGCCGAGCACTTCCAGCAGGTAGCCGTGTTCGGCGCCGGTGGCGCTGGCGTGTTCCGAATGCAGGCTCACGGGCAGGTGGTGTGCTTCCAGCAGGGCGGCGTACTGGCGCAGCTCGAATAAAATGCCAGCCAGGTCATGAGCGCGCTGGGCGGGCTCGCTGGACTGGGTGCGCAGCCAGTCGGCTGGCGATTGCACGCTGATCTTGCCTTCCGCATAGCGCAGGGCGAGGCCGCGTGCGCTCAACGCGGTTTCCTCGCGGTAGGGCGTGAGCAGTGCGGCCTCGAGCAGTGTCCACAACGCGGCAAGGTTGACGTGTTCGTACTGCACACAGGTCATCGCGAGCAGATCGTTGCGGCTCAGATAGCGCACATGCTCGAGGCGCACACCGAGGGTGCGCATCAGCCAGTCGGCGGTGCGTGCACCGGCTTCGCCGCGACCGACCAGTTCCACTTCCAGTGATTCCGAAAGCTCGGCGGCCAGCGTTTCCGGCGCCAACAGGCTCAGCGGCAGCAAGCGCATCGGACCGTCCGCATATGTCGCTTCCGGTTCCAGCGGCTGGGCTGGCATATGGCCTTCGTGCGTACCAAAGGCGACTACGTTATCCAGATGGCCGCGCGGTACGCGTTTAGCCAGTTCGTCGAGGGTGGCCCACACCGGAAAGCCGGGGCGCAGTAATTCCACCGTATCGAACAACGCGCCGGCGACGGCCAAGCGGGCCTGGTCGATCTGGGGCACCAGGCCATGCAGGTCGGCGGCTATCAGGGCGGCCAGTTCGGCAGCTTCATCGCGGCTCAGGGTGATGCGCGCCGGCGCTTCGCCGGACGAGAGTTCAAGCGCCAGCACGATGGGCAGGGCGACCAGCGATTGAGCTTCCACGTGAGCGAACCCGAACAGCAAAGAACCGGAAGTCTAACATTCGCCCGTTTGGGCTACCGCCGCGTGGCAGGCCGCGTTAGCCTTGAAGGCTCTAGCTCGCTTGGACCGTGAAGGAAATGGAAAACACCCAGAAGCGTGTCGGTGTGATCGGTGGCGTACGCATCCCGTTCTGCCGCAATAACACCGCCTATGCCGATGTCGGCAACTTCGGCATGTCGGTCAAGGTGCTGGGCTCCCTGGTCGAACGCTTCCGCCTGCATGGCGAGGAGCTGGGCGAGGTGGCGATGGGTGCGGTGATCAAGCACTCCTCGGACTGGAACCTGGCGCGCGAGGCGGTGCTTTCTTCCGGCCTTGCGCCCACCACCCCGGGTATCACCACGGCGCGCGCCTGCGGTACCTCGCTGGATAACGCCATCATCATCGCCAACAAGATCGCCACCGGGCAGATCGAGGCGGGCATTGCCGGCGGTTCTGACACCACCAGCGACGTGCCGATCGTGCTCGGCGAGCGTTTCCGCAAGCGCCTGCTGGCGATCAACCGCGCCAAGGGCTGGCAGGACAAGATGGCTGCCTTCACCCGTGGCTTCTCCTTCAAGGAACTAAAGCCGGCATTCCCCGGCGTGGCCGAGCCGCGCACCGGCATGTCGATGGGCGATCACT
This sequence comes from Dyella sp. OK004, assembly GCF_900114495.1. GTDB lineage: Bacteria > Pseudomonadota > Gammaproteobacteria > Xanthomonadales > Rhodanobacteraceae > Dyella_D. Next base: position 1,513,170 of record NZ_FOZI01000001.1, read on the forward strand.
GCGAGAAGATGGCCAAGGAGTGGCACATCGGCCGCCAGGCGCAGGATCAGCTGGCGCTGGACAGCCATCTCAAGCTGGCCGCCGCCTATGAGGCGGGTTTCTTCGAGGATCTGGTCGTGCCGTTCCGCGGCCTGAAGCGCGACGGTTTTCTGCGACCGGACTCCACCCTGGAAAAGCTCGCCACGCTGAAGCCGGCCTTCGACAAGATTTCCGGCCATGGCACGCTCACCGCCGGCAATTCCACCGGCCTGTCCGATGGCGCCGCCGCGGTGCTGCTGGCCAGCGACGAATGGGCCGCCAAGCACGGCCTGAAGGTGCAGGCGTACTTCCGCGACGCCGAAGTGGCCGCGGTGGATTTCGTGCATGGCGAAGGCCTGCTGATGGCCCCGACCATTGCGGTGCCGCGCATGCTTGATCGCCACGGCCTGACGTTGCAGGACTTCGACTTCTACGAGATCCACGAAGCCTTTGCCGCGCAGGTGCTGTGCACCCTGCGTGCGTGGGAGAGCGAGGATTACTGCAAGAACCGCCTGGGCCGCGACAAGCCGCTGGGTAGCATCGATCCGGCCAAGCTCAACATCCATGGTTCGAGCCTGGCGGCAGGCCATCCCTTTGCCGCCACCGGCGCGCGCATTGTCGCCACGCTGGCCAAGATGCTGGAGCAGAAGGGTTCGGGCCGCGGCTTGATCTCGATCTGCACGGCCGGCGGCATGGGCGTTACCGCCATCCTCGAACGGCCGTAATCCACGGCCGTCCCAGACGCTCGAATCCCCTTATGTTCCGTCTACGCACCACGACTGGCCTGAGCTTGCTCGCGCTGGCCGTGGGCGTGGCGGGCACATTCTGGCTGAGCGAGCAGACGGCGAATTGGACGGGACCGGCGCGACGTGTAGCACACGCGACGCGTGCGCCCTCTACTGAGCCAGCAAAGCGACGTATGACATCACCTGCGCGTGCGCCGGCACCGCGAGTAGCGCACCTGCCGCCGATCGAGAACGCACAGGCCGCCACCGTACCGGTGGAAAGCGCGACTGTCGCACTCACCCCGATTGATATGCCTGCCGCATCCGCGGATTTCTTCAGCAGGCGCACAGCACGTGCCGGCCGGGTGGTGTTGAGTCTTACCGTGGACGGCCAGGGTCGGGTGATCCATGCCGGTGTGGGTGAATCCAGCGGCGATCCCCAGCTGGACGACGAGGCCGTACGCACCGTGCAACATTGGCGTTTCGCTGTGCCGGCTGATCATCCCGATGGCATCAGCGGCATGCTTCCGATGCGCTTTGACGCGAATAACGGAGCGTCGAGCGGTTCCTGATCCGCTAGAGAATACCGTTGGCGCCCGAACCGAACGCGGTGATCAGGCGCGTATAGACCAGCTTGGACGAGATGGCGACGTCGGGGAAATCGCCGACGGGCGTGTAGCAACTAAAGAAATTCGGGTCGCTGGGCCGCATCGGCGAACAGCCGGCGTCGAGTTCGTAGCTGGTGGCGTAGCGGTAGGGCCAGAAATCGAACAGCGGCAGCGACGCGGAGATGTCGCCGATGGCCGCGCTGAGATCGGACAGCAGCGGGATGGAGCGTTGGCGCGGTGCAACGACCCAGGCGTTCTCCGGCTGTGTCTCGCGCATGATGGCGTCGCGCAGCTGCTGGGCGAAGTCGGCGTCGTAGACGATTACGCCCGCTTCGGTGTTGTAGTGATCCGAGCGCGGGTCGAAATTGTGTGAGCCGACCATGGCGAAGCTGTCGTCGACCACGATCGATTTGGCGTGCAGTCCGAAGCGGCGCCCCGCGCTGACCAGCGGTACGGGGCGGTTGCGCTTGCCGCCGCGGCGGATGCTGAGCGAGCTGCGGGTTTCCGTGCCGGCCACGCGTTTGATGTTGGTCGGTTTGCGTTCGATCACCGGGCCGTCATCCGCGCTGGCGAAAGCGTTGTCTTCGGCGGGGCCGGCGGCGTGCGGCTTCATCTCGTAGATTTCGAAGCCGTAGTCCTTGAGATAGCGCTTGCGATGTTTGTAGGAGAGCGCATACACCGCGAATGCATCGGTCGAAGCGAGCGAGTTGGTCGAGACCACGATGCGCGGCGGTGCTTCCTGTTTATGCAGGCGCTCGAAGATCCGGCGGGCGCGGCTGCTCATCACCAGGTATGGCGTCTGCAGCACCACTTCTTGTTTGGCCGAGCCGACCATGCGCATGACGTGGGCGGTGAACTCGCGCGCGTCGCGCTTCTGCGGCTGCGCGGTCTTGGCGGGTAGGTCGCTGAAGAATTCGACCCGCGAAGTGCGCAGGCTATCTGATACCAGGTTGTCGTCGAGCCATTCCGCATCGTCGGCTTCTTCCTGCACGCGCGCGACTCGCTCGGGATGGATGTACGTGGGTGTCGGCCACGGTTGCATGGGAGTGGACAACAACAGGCGATTGACGTCGCGCAGATGGGTCAGCCGCACCGCGCGCTTGTGTTTCCAGAACAGTTCGAAGCTGGCGCCCATCGCCTGCGCGGCGGGACCGCCGACCATCACGTCGCGGTCGACATAGTCGAAATCGTTGTCCCAGTCGAAGTAGCGGTCCTGGTAATTGCGTCCGCCGGTGATGCCGATGCGGTTATCCACCAGCAGCACCTTGTTGTGCATGCGCTGGTTGAATTTGAAGAAGCAGCACACGATGCCGGCGGCGAACTCCACGGGTGAAGTCTGCGCTTCGTGGAAGGTAGGGTTGTACAGCCGCACCTCCAGGTTGGTATGCGCGCGGGCGATGCGGTCCAGCCAGGTGGCGTCGTTGAAGGAGAACAGCTGGTCGGCCAGGACGCGCACCTTTACGCCGCGCCGCGCCGCTTTGATCAGTTCGTCGAGGATCAGCTGGCCGGCGTCGTCCTGGTCCCAGATATAGGTCTGCACATCGATCGACTGTCGCGCTGCGCGGATCAGGTTGATCCGCGCCACCATCGCCGCCTCGCTGTCGCTGAGCAGGGTGACGACGTGGACTGGCTGCGTTTCGGTGGAGTCGGCCAGCGCTTTGGTGGCAGCGTCCATCAAGGGCGAGGCCTGTGCGCAATGATCGTCGCCGGTGCAGTCGAGCTGGCGGTCGGCCTGCGCAGCCACCACCGCATCCGCGCGGCGGATGTTGGCTTTGGACACCGTGCAGCCCGGCAACAAGGCCGTGGCAAGCAAGAGAAGGAGAACCCACGACCAGCGCAATGACATGGCGCGATGATACGGAGCGTTTGTGTATTTCGTCCCGCATCGGTGGGCGCTTGAAACGACGGCGGTCCAGCCGCGATTCATGGCCGGGCGTAATCAATCGCGATCAGCAGGCCTAGCGAGACTTGATCCGACAAAGCGGTGCGGTGACCGGTCATGCCGAAGTCGCTGCGCTGGATGGTGCCGCGCAGTTCGATCTTGCATTGCTGGGGCGCATCGAGCGGGCAATACGAAGGCAGCAGTTCGAAATGCGCGGGACGGGTCAGGCCGCGCAGGGTCAGCGCACCGAACAGCTCGCCGCCTTGCTGTAGAGAGCTGAGTGGTACCGGCTCGGAGACGAAATGGATGGCCGGGTAGTGTTCGAGATCGAAGAACTCCGGTGCCAGCACCCAGCGGCGGAAGCGATCCGAATCCATCTGGATGCTGTCGACCGCGATGCGCGCATCCACCATCGCCATGTCGTGTTGCGCGCTGAGGGTGACCTCGCCGTCAATGTGCTCGAAGCGTCCTTCGACCTGGCTCAGCCACAGCAGCCGCACCCCGAATTCGGCGTGCGAGCGCTGTGGATCGATGCGGTAGTCAGCGGCATGGAGCAGGGAGGTCGCGAGCAGGCAGGAGGCTAGCAGCCATCCCGTAAAACGGAACCTCACGGCGACCAGAAGGCGTCCAGGCGGGCATGGCCCGGCTCCAGCGAGTCGTCCTTACCTTCCAGGTGCAGCACGGCGACGCCGGCCGGCGGCATGCCGCGGAATTCATCCGAGCGGCCTTCGACGAGCAGGGCCACCAGCCGTTCAATGCCGGGGTTATGGCCGACCAGCATGACCTTGTCCGCGTCGGCATGCTGGTCGAGCAGGGCGAGCAGTTCGCCCGGCGTGGCGTCGTAGATTTCCTCGGCCAGCTGGATCGCCGGGGTTTTCTGCATGCAGCTCAGTGCAAGTTCGGCGGTGGCGCGGGTGCGTGCCGAGGGCGAACACAGCACCCGTACCGGATGCTTGCCGTGCTTGGCCAGCCACTCGCCGGCCGCCCGCGCCTCCTGTTCGCCGCGCCCGCTCAGGCGCCGGCCCTGATCGTCTCCCCCGGCCTGGGCAGGCTGGGCTTCGGCGTGGCGCAACAGGATCAGCTCATGCATGGAAAGACTCCGTCCGGCGGGTGCGCTTCAAGGTGGTTCACTGTTGGCGCTTGATCCAGCGCAGGAGCTGTTTCCAGTCTTCCTGGTGGTTGCGCACGTTTTCGGAGGCGTAATCAAAGATGCCCTTGCCCAGCGCGGTCAACAGCACATAGGCCTGGCTGTCTCGCAATTGGGCGACCAGCGGGAACGGCGAATGGCCGGCCAGCTGTTCCATAGCATCCTGGCTGGCGCGGGTCCACGGCTTGAGCCGGTTACCGACTACGCCTACCGGCAGCTTGCCGCGTTTCACCCGCGGGATCTGCTGCAGGTGATGCAGGAAGTCGAGGGTGGCGTCCATGTCGAACGGCGACGGCAGGGCCGGCACCAGCAGGACGTCGGCCTTTTCGATATACGGTTCGAGTTCGCGTTCGTGTGAGCCGGCGGGGGTATCGATCAGCACCCGCTGGGTATCCGCCGGAATTTTTTCCAGGGATCTGCGCCCGCCTTCCAGCGCGAGTACGCCGGGTACGTTGTCGGCGCGGCGCGCCGCCCAACGAAAGCTGGAGCCCTGCCGGTCGGCATCCACGATAGTCGTGTGTTTGCCGTCCTGCGCCCAGTGCGAAGCCAGCTGGGTGACCAGCGTGCTCTTGCCGCAACCGCCTTTGCTGCTTGCTACCAGCACCGTCAGCATGCGCCGCCCCTGTGTTCAAGGTGGGGCCAAGAGTACACAGGGACGGAGAAAGTGGGAACCGGATGAGTTCTCTTTATCCGGCCTTCTGCGGTTGCCAGTCGGCTGGCGCGTCCACCGGGATGTTGTAGTCGCGCAAGGCGGCCAGCACCAGACTCATCTCGGTGCCGCCGCTGCGGGCCAGCGCCAGCAGATGCTGCGCAAGGGCGGTGTCACCCTGCGCACGGGCGGACAGCTGGGCGAAGTTCTGCACCTGCCAGATCAGGTTGCGGCGAGCGCTCTTGGCGGCTTCCTGCTGCGCCGGGTCGGTGGCCAGTACTTCGCGCAGATGCAGGCCGAGCGAGCGGGCGAGCGGGCTGGAGCTCCAGTCGAGAATGCCGGCGAGCTTGAGGCAATCGTCCTTCACCGCCTGATCGTCGCCGGCGCTTTCGCACAGGCGCGCGGTGGCCTGCAGACCCGGTTGCGGCTGGGTCGAGGCCAGGCCGAACACCATCATCACTTGCACGCCGGTGGCGCCGGTGGGCGACAGCGGGTTGATGATGGACGGCGGGGGCGGCAGCACAGAGACATTGGTCGCCAGCGCTTTCAGGCTGATGCCGGTGTAGTCGTCATAGAGCTTGGTGGTGGCGGCCTTGGCCAGATCTTCGCGGGCGGCGTCCTTCTTGCCGTCGCGGCCGTCCAAACCGAGCTTGAGCAGCCATACGGCGGCGTTGTCCGGCGCCTGTTCCACCAGCTTGGCCATCGCGTCGGTATTGGGGCAGGCGTCGGCCTTGGCGTCGCAGTCGCTGAGGCGGGTCCAACTGACCGCCGGAGTAGTGTCGTCGGTCTGCGCTGCGCGCTCGATCAGGCTATGGAAATCGTTGTACTTCGGCTGATTCGGCAACGGCCGGGCCAGCAGGGCCGCGCCCAGCAGCGGCAGCGCGTTCGCCCGCGGCGCCAGCACGCTGACCAGATCGCGCTGGAACGCCAGCAGGGCCTGGTTTTGCGTGGTATCGGCGGGCTTGGAGGCGTGGCTGGCCTTGGCATCCGGTTTGGCCGGCGACTTGGCGGCAAGGGCCGGGGTAATCGTCAGCACGCTGGCGAGGGCCAGGGCAAGGCAGCGCCATCCGCGCATGGTGTTCTCCAACCGGAACAAAGCGGGCAGGATACCGGGTGCGCATTAAGCCTGCCTGATCCATGGGTTCTGCCAGGCGGGCACAGCGGCCGTAGCTTGTTAGCATGGTCGCTTCCCGGCGCCGCTTTGGCGCCTGCGCTCCCGCCCCTGCGCCACACAGGAGATAACACGTGGATCAGCTTTCGATAATCGCCGACGGCAGGGCACCCTGGTTCGTGGGCTGGGGCAGCCTGGCATTGATCAATGCCGGCCTGGCCCAAGGCAAAAACCGCAGCGGACTGGTGTGGTTTCTGTTGTCGCTGGTGCTGGGACCGATCGCCACGCTGGTGCTGGTGATCCTGCCCAAGGTGCGCTCAACGTTGTTCTGAAACGCAGGAGCCCACCCTGGGGGCGACGGTGTCGAGACACCGTCGCCCCCAGGGTGGGCTCCTGCAGAGGGCGAATTATTCGCCCAGCGCTTCGCGCATGAATTCCGGCTGGGCCAGCGCGCCCTTGTGGATCTCGGCGTTGTAGTAGCGTGTAGCGAAGCTCTTGCTGATCGCGCCGCGCTCGCGGAAGCCGGCCAGGTCGCCACCCTTGCGCGCCATGGTGCAGCTCCACCAGCCGGTGGGGTAGCACGGCTGCGGGAACGGCAGCGTCTTGACCGCGTTGAAGCCGGCGGTGCGCATGGCCGAACGCATCGACTTGATCAGTTCGATATGCGCCAGCGGCGATTCGCTCTGCTGCACCAGGATGCCGCCATGGCGCAGGGCCTTGAAGCAGCTGCCATAGAACGCTGCGTTGAACAGACCTTCGGCAGGACCGACCGGGTCGGTCGAGTCGACGATAATCAGGTCCAGCGATTCCGGCTCGGCTTCGGCCATGTACTTGATGCCGTCGATGAACAACAGTTCGGCGCGCGGGTCGTGGTTGGAATCGCACAGTTCCGGGAAGTACTGCTCGGCGAGGCGGGTCACGCGCTCGTCGATTTCCACCTGCACGGCGGACTCCACTTCCTCATGCTTGAGCACTTCGCGCAACGTGCCGCAGTCGCCGCCGCCGATGACTACCACACGCTTGGCGCGGGCATGGGTGAACAGTGCCGGGTGGGTCATCATCTCGTGATAGAGAAAGTTGTCGCGGCTGGTCAGCATCACGCAGCCGTCGATCACCATCAGGTTGCCCCAGTCGGTGGTCTGATAGATCTCGATGGTCTGGAACGGGGTTTTCTCGGCATGAAGCAGCTTCTCCACGCGGTAACCGATGGAGGAGCCGGAAGCCTGGTGGGCTTCGGTGAACCAGCTGGGCTGCTGCGACATGGCGGATGTTCCTGACGACGCGTAAGTGTGAGTAAAGAACGGCAATTGTAGCCGCTTCGGGCGCGACCGTGCCGGGGCCCGATGCCGCACATCGTCACATTGCCCTATTACAATGTGCGCTTGGCCCCGCCGCACTTGCGGCCCGCGGGGCCGACAAGTCCGTTCCGGCCCCGCGGCGTGCGAGGCTTCCGGCTGGGGCGGATTCGTTATTCGTCAAGGCTCGCCGCTGCGACGACATGACCCCCGGGTGTCACACGCCCGCTGTAGAAGGAAACCCTGTCCATGTCGAAGCACTGGAATACCGACGTTGCCCGCCACACCTACGCTGTCCCTCACTGGAGTGACGGTTACGTGGACGTGGACGCGAACGGCCATATCGTGATGCGTCCGCGCGGCGCCAACGGCCCCAGTTTGTCCCTGCCCGAGATCGTCGATCGCGCTCGCGCCGAAGGTTTGCGCCTGCCGCTGCTTGTGCGCTTCCCCGACATCCTGGCCGACCGCCTGGCGCGCCTGCAGGGCGCTTTCGCCAAGGCCATCGGCGAGTGGAATTACGCAGGCGGCTATACGGCCGTCTATCCGATCAAGGTGAACCAGCAGCGCGGCGTGGCCGGTGAACTGGTTGCAGCCGGCGAGCACGGCTTTGGCCTGGAGGCCGGTTCCAAGCCGGAACTGATGGCAGTGCTGGCGATGGCGCGGCCCGGTTCGATCGTGATCTGCAATGGCTACAAGGACCGTGAGTACGTTCGCCTTGCGCTCATCGGCCGCAAGCTCGGCCTACGCGTGCACATCGTGATCGAGAAGCTCTCCGAGCTGGATCACGTCTTCAGTGAAGCTAAGGCGTTGGGTGTGGAGCCGCTGCTCGGCGTGCGCGTTCGCCTCGCCTCCATCGGTGCTGGCAAGTGGCAGAACACTGGTGGCGACAAGGGCAAGTTCGGTCTGTCGCCGAACCAGGTGCTTACGCTGATCCATCGCCTGGACGAGGCTGGCCTCAAGCACACGCTGAAGCTGCAGCATTTCCACATGGGCTCGCAGATATCCAATGTGCGCGACATCGCTTCCGGTATGCGCGAGGCCACGCGCTATTTCGTCGAGCTGCGCCAGATGGGTGTGCCGCTGGAGATTGTCGATGTCGGCGGTGGCCTGGGCGTGGACTACGAAGGCTCGCGCTCCCGCAGCCACAACTCCATCAACTACTCGATGGAGCAGTACGCCGCCACCATCGTGCAGTCGCTGGCTGAAGCCGTGGCCGAGGAAGGCCTGGCCGCACCGCACATCATCACCGAGGCCGGTCGCGCGATGACCGCGCATCACGCGGTGATGGTGGTCAATGTGACCGAGGTGGAAGAAGTGCCGGCCGGCACGATTCCACCGCCGCGCGACGATGAGCCTGCCGTGCTGCGTCGCCTGCGCGAAACCCATGACGAACTGGACAAACGTCCGGCGCTGGAACTGTTCCACGAGGCCCAGCACCACCTCGCCGAAGGCCAGACGCTGTACGCGCTGGGCCAGCTGGCGCTGGCCGACCGTGCGCAGCTCGACGAGATGTACTACGCCATTGCCAACGCCGTGCGCACCCGTCTGCTACCGGCCGAGCGCTCGCACCGCCAGGCGATGGATGAGCTGGACGAGAAGCTGGTCGACAAGTACTTCGTCAACTTCTCCGTGTTCGAATCCGTGCCGGACATTTGGGCCATTGACCAGATCTTCCCGATCGCGCCGATTGCACGCTTAAACGAAGAGCCGACGCGCCGCGGCGTGATCGTCGACCTCACCTGTGATTCCGATGGCCGCATCGATCACTACGTGGACGCCGAAGGTGTGGATGTGAGCCTGCCGCTGCATGCGCTCAATGAAGGCGAGAGCTACCGCCTGGGTATTTTCATGGTCGGCGCGTATCAGGAAACGCTGGGCGACATCCATAACTTGTTCGGCGATACCGACGCGGTGAACGTGCGCGCGGATGGCGATTCGTATGTCTTTGCGCATCGTCGCCGCGGCGACACTACGGATCTGATGCTGGATTACGTGGGCTACGATCTCGAAGCGCTGCGCCAAAGTTACCGCGAACGCATTGCCGCCGCGGGCGTGCAGGGCGATCAGGCCGAACAGTTGTTTGTCACGTTGAATGAAGGTTTGACCGGATATACCTATTTGTCGGAAGGCGTTCGCTGAGCCTATAGGAGCGCACCCTGTGTGCGACCGGCAGCGAGACGACCTTTCCGTACATTTATCGCGCACAGGGTGCGCTCCTACAAATCGTCCCCAAGCAAGGAGAGGTCATGGCAAGTCTCGACGGAAAGGTCGCGCTGATTACTGGAGCGGCAAGTGGCATCGGCAAGGCGATTGCCGAGCTGTATGCCAAGAATGGCGCGGCCGTGGCGATCGCCGACATCAATCAGCAGGCGGCCGATGCAGCCGCGGCTGAAATCAACGCGGCCGGCGGCAAGGCCATCGGTGTGGCGATGGACGTCACCGACGAGGCGGCGGTGAACGCCGGCACCGACAAGGTGGTGGCGGCGTTCGGCCGGCTGGACATTCTGATCTCCAACGCGGGTGTGCAGATCATCAACCCGATCGATCAGTTCGCCTTTGCCGACTGGAAGAAGATGTTGGCGATCCATCTCGATGGCGGCTTCCTCACCACCAAGGCCGCGCTGAAGTACATGTACAAGGACAAGCAGGGCGGCACCGTGATCTACATGGGTTCGGTGCACTCGCATGAAGCGTCCAAGCTCAAGTCCGCGTATGTCACCGCCAAGCATGGCCTGCTTGGTCTGGCTCGCACCCTGGCGAAGGAAGGTGCGCCGTACAACGTGCGCTCGCATGTGATCTGTCCGGGCTTTGTGCGCACGCCGCTGGTGGAGAAGCAGATTCCCGAGCAGGCCAAGGAGCTGGGCATCAGCGAGGCCGACGTGATCAAGAACGTGATGCTCAAAGACACCGTGGACGGCGTATTCACCACGGTCGAGGACATCGCGGAAACCGCGCTGTATCTGGCGGCATTCCCCTCGGCGGCGCTGACCGGGCAATCCTTCGTGGTCAGCCACGGCTGGTACATGCAGTAAGCGCTTGGCGTCCCGCCACGTCTGGCGGGACGCCGCTTCAGTGCTTTGCATGGAGTGCGCGCCGATGGCGCGCACCGAGCGGAACTGCCACAAGGATTCCCGATGAAGATCGCCGACGTCAAAGCCAACGCGTTTGCCATGCCGCTGACCAGTCCCGCATTTCCACGTGGGCCCTATCGTTTCGTCAACCGCGAGTTCCTGGTCATCACCTATCGCACCGATCCGGATGCGCTGCGGGCTGTGGTGCCCGAGCCGCTGGAAATCGGTGAGCCGCTGGTGAAGTACGAATTCATCCGTATGCCCGATTCCACCGGCTTCGGTGATTACACCGAATCGGGGCAGGTCATTCCGGTCAGCTTCCGTGGTGAGCACGGTGGTTACGTGCATTCGATGTACCTCAACGACCACCCGCCGATTGCCGGTGGACGTGAGTTGTGGGGCTTCCCCAAAAAGCTCGCCAGTCCGGCGCTGGAGACCGAGATCGATACCCTGGTGGGCACGCTCGACTACGGCAAGGTACGTGTCGCCAAGGCCACCATGGGTTTCAAGCATCGCGACGCGGATCATGCCGCGGTGCTCGCCTCGTTAGCGGCACCGAATTTCCTGCTCAAGATCATTCCGCATGTGGATGGCACACCGCGCATCTGCGAACTGGTGCGTTACTTCACCACTAACGTCACTCTGAAGGGCGCATGGGCGGGGCCGGCCTCGCTGGAGCTGCATTCGCACGCACTGGCACCGGTCGCCGACCTGCCGGTACTCAAGATCGAATCCGCGGTGCACTTCATCACCGATCTCACCCTCGATCTCGGTACGGTGGTGCACGATTATCTGGCGGAGGCGTGATTCGATGAGCGACGACAAGAGCAGTGCGAATGCGCAGGCCGTGGCGAAGGCGGTGCGCGATACCTACCCCACCGTCGCACTGGTGTTGCAAGGTGGTGGTGCGCTTGGCGCTTACCAGGCTGGTGTATATCAGGCGCTGGCCGAGGCGGATCTGCGCCCCAGCTGGATTGCCGGTATCTCTATCGGCGCGCTCAATGCGGCAATCATCGCGGGCAATCCCATCGGACACCGGGTGGAGCGGTTACGCGAGTTCTGGGAAACCATCTGTCGGCCGCCGTTTTTCCCCGCCACGCCGGCGCTCGACTACAGCGCATGGCCGTTGCCGTTCCAGAATGGGTTCAGCGGCATGGCGGCATGGCGCGCGTTGACGGAAGGACAGTCAGGCTTCTTCTATCCGCGTGTGCCGCCGCCGTTTCTGCAACGGTCGGCCAGCCCTGCCACCGTCAGCTGGTATGACACTTCACCGCTGCGCAGCACGCTCGAGCGGTTGGTGGATTTCGATCTCATCAACGACAAGCGTTCGATGCGTGTATCGGTGGGCGCAGTGAATGTGCGCACCGGCAACTTCGCTTATTTCGATAACCGCCAAGGGCCGCTACGCGTCGAGCACTTCATGGCATCGGGCGCCTTGCCACCGGGGTTCCCCGCGGTGGAGATCGATGGTGAGTTCTATTGGGATGGCGGCATGGTGTCGAACACGCCGCTGTACAAAGTGTTGTCGGAGCGGCCTTGCCATGACGCGCTGATCTTTCAGGTGGATCTGTGGCGGGCTACCGGTCAGCTGCCGCGCGATCTCGCTGGCGTGGCCGAACGCGCCAAGGAGATCCAGTACTCCAGCCGCACGCGCCTGATCACCGAGTACATGCGCCTTACGCAGGAGAATCAGCGCCTGGTGCATGACCTGATGGCGCTGGTGCCAGAGGAGCGGCGCGGCGATCCGGCTTATCGCCGTGCGGAGGCCCGTGCCTCGGGGGCGCTGACCAACCTGATTCATTTGATCTATAGCGATAAGCCGTACGAAGGGCATTACAAGGATTACGAGTTCAGTGCGAGCAGCATGCATACGCATTGGCAGAGTGGATTGGGCGATATGCGGCATACGTTGTCGCATCCGCGGTGGCTGGAGGCTCCGGACGCGGAGCATCCGTTCGTGACCCACGACGTTCATCGGGGTTGAGTGTTTGCGCCCTCTCCTTCCGGGAGAGGGCTGGGTTGAGGGGTGGGTGCTCGCGACACCCTTTCCTACTCGTCATTCCGGCGTAGGCCGGAGGCGCTTTTCAACAGCGAAGCTGGTCATCCAGTGGCGTTGTCGCTCGGTCTTAGCGTCTGCGTGCTCTGGCTCGCCTGCGGCGGGCTTCCGAACCGCTGCCGCGGTCCGGGTCACTTTCTCTTTGCTGGCCCAAAGAGAAAGTAACCAAAGAGAAATGGCCTGAGAGCAGGCGGTGTGCTCTGTAGCTACACACTTTTCCAGTGTCAGGCGTTGGGATAGCCTTCTTCAATCTTGATCGCCCATCCCTCACGGCCGCACAGGGGCGAAGGTCAAAGGCAAGAGCCCAAGTAAAGAGAACTTTGCCTCGCACCTCATTTACTATAGACGTCCAAATCGCGAGCTCCATTGCGATGCGTTCGCTTTATATCTCCTAAGGAAACTTCAATGACTCTCAAGGCGGCATTTATCGGGCTCGGTGCGATGGGTGCGCCGATGGCGGGGCATCTGAAGTCGAAGGGGCTGTTGTATGCGGTGGCTAATCGCACGCAGTCGAAGGCGGATGCTCTGGCGCGGGAGTTGGGGGTGCTAGCGCCTTCACTGGCGGAGTTGGCGGCGCAGTGTGATGTGGTCGCACTGTGTGTGACGGCTGACGCGGATGTGCTTGCCACGGTGGATGCGTTGGCGCCGCATCTGAAAAAGGGCGCGGTGGTGGTCGATCACTCCACGGTTTCTCCCGACACCGCGAAGCAGGCGGCGGCGAGGCTGGCGGCGGTTGGGGTGGGTTTTCTGGATGCGCCGGTTTCCGGCGGCGTTGAGGGTGCGAAGAACGGCAAGCTTTCGGTGATGGTGGGTGGTGACGCGCAGGTATTGGAGAAAGCGCGGCCGGTGCTGGAAGCGTACGCGCTGCGTGTGACGCATCTAGGCGCGGTCGGCGCGGGGCAGGCGACCAAGGCGGTGAATCAAGTGTTGGTGGCGGGCATTGCGCAGGCGGTGTGCGAAGGCCTTGCGCTTGGTGAGGCGCTGGGTCTGGAGGCTGAACACCTGTTGCCGACGCTGGGCGCCGGCGCGGCTGGCAGCTGGTTCCTGGAGAAGCGTGGCGCCACCATGCTGCGCAACGAGTTCAGTGTCGGATTCAAGCTCGCGCTGCTGCATAAGGATCTGGGCATTGTGCATGGCATTGCTGAAGCCGCCGGCACGGATCGCACAGTGATCGAGAAGTCGCTGGCCGATTACGCCGAGCTGATGAGCCAGGGCTATGGCGACGACGATATCTCGGCCTTGATTCGCCTCAAGCGAAAGGGCTGAGGAGCATGATCGCCAGGCCGGGCGGCGGCTTGCCGCCCGGTACGCTTGGGTATATAGGTGGCGCGCCTGCGCGGGGGTAGGACGCTGTGCCGTGGCAGGAATGCAAGCCGTTCTCCACTTTGCACTGAGAGGGGATCATGGATATAGCCAGCTTGGTTGTTCAATTGGTCAGTGGCGCCGTTGGCGGCAATGTCGCCGGCGCGGCACTCAAGAACTTCAACCTTGGCACGCTTGGCAATTCGTTGGCCGGCATCGTCGGCGGCGGTATCGGGGGACAGATTCTGTCCGCCGTGCTTGGCGGTGGAGCGGGAGCAGCGGCTGCGGGAGCGGCCGGAGGAGGGATGGATCTCTCATCCATCCTGACGCAAGTCGGCGGCGGCGGCGTGGGCGGCGCCATCCTGATGATCATCATCGGATTGATCAAATCGAAGATGGGCAAATCGACTACGTGATTCCAAACAACAAGGGCGCCATCGGCGCCCTTGTTGTTTCAGCATGTTTGTTTGCCGTAGCGGTTCGCTTTACCTGCCTTCCTTCAAGGCAATGGCATTGATACCGGCCGAAGACAGGCGCTGCTTGGTCGACTCCAGCTCGGTCGCCGACTTGAACGGACCGAGGCGCACGCGGTTGTAGGTCTGGCCGTTGACGTTGACCGAGGCCACGTTGGCGACAAAACCCTGCAAGGCCAGCTTGGCCTTCAGGCTTTCCGCGTCCGCGGCGCTCGGGAAGGCGCCGACCTGCAGCAGATAACCACCGCCCGACGCCGCCGGCGGAGCAGCCGGCGCGGGTGCGGCGGTGACGTTCTCAGTCACGGCAGTCGGCGTGTTGGCGGGCGGGCGTTGCGCGGCGGCCTGTTGCTGCGCCTGTTGTGCCGCCTGGGCCTGTTGCTGCGCAAGCTGCTGCTGTTTCTGCTGCTCGGCGCGAGCCTGGGCGCTGATCACCGCGTCCGGGATGCGTACTTCCTTTTCCGACAGCACCGAATAGAAATCAAACTGCGGCTTCTTCGGCGCCGGCGCGGATTCGGTGGCGGCCGGTTCGACAGCGCCGGCATCGCTACCGTGCTGTGCCGTGGCTTGCGCGTTCGGCTGCGGAGCATCGCCGGGCCGCGTACCCATCGGCAGTTTGCCGCGCATGGCGAACATCAGCACGGCACCCACCAGGATGCCGATAACGGCCCAGCCCCAGGCCGGGAACCCACCGCCGTTGTTGCGCACGGCCTGACGGCCTTTGCCCTTGCGTGCTGCCATTTACATGCTCTCCGGGGCGCTGAGGCCCAGCAAATCCAGACCGTTCCTGAGTACCTGCCGTGCCGCCACCACCAGGGCGAGGCGCGCGTCGCGCAGGTCCTTGTCTTCCACCAGGAACTGGTACGAGTTGTAGTACGTGTGGAATGCGTTCGCCAGCTCGCGCAGCCAGTTCGCGATCACGTGCGGCTCGAGGTTCACCGCGGAAGCCTCGACCTGCTCCGGATACTTCGACAGTTCGGTCAGCAGGATCTGCTCGTGCTCGTTGTCCAGCCGCGCCAGCTGGGTCAAACCATTTTGCAGATCGAAGGTGAACCCTTTCTCGCCGGCCTGACGCAGCACGCTGCATACGCGCGCGTGGGCGTACTGGATGTAGTAGACCGGGTTGTCGTTGCTCTGCGAGCGAGCCAGGTCGATGTCGAACACCAGTTGCGAATCGGCCTTGCGCGATATCAGGAAGTAGCGCGTTGCATCTTTGCCGACTTCATCGATCAGGTCGCGCAGAGTGACGTAGCTGCCGGCGCGCTTGGAGATCTTCACCTCTTCGCCGCCGCGCATCACCGTCACCATCTGGTGCAGCACGTATTCCGGCCAGCCCTTAGGGATGCCGCAGTCCAGCGCCTGCAGGCCAGCCTTTACGCGGGCGAGCGAACCGTGGTGATCCGAGCCCAGTTCGGTGATGGCGCGCACGTAGCCGCGCAGCCACTTGCTGCGGTGGTAGGCCACGTCGGGTAGGAAGTAGGTGTAGGTGCCGTCGGACTTGCGCATCACGCGGTCCTTGTCGTCACCGAAATCGGTGGTGCGCAGCCACAGCGCGCCACCTTCCTCATAGGTATGGCCGTGGGCGACCAGCTCGCGCACGGTCTCCTCGACCTTGCCATCCGAGTACAGCGACGACTCAAGGAAGTAAGTGTCGAACCCGACGCCGAAGGCCTGCAGGTCCAGGTCCTGCTCGCGGCGCAGGCTGGCCACGGCGAACTGGCGGATGGCGTCGAGGTCTTCGACGTTCTTGGCGCCCGTGATGGTGTGGCCGTCGGCCACCACCGATTCGCCGGCCATATAGGCCTTGGCCACGTCGGCAATGTAGTCACCGCGATAGCCGTCCTCCGGCCAGCCGGCATCGCCAGGGCCGAGGTCGCGGGCGCGCGCCTGGGTGGAGATGGCCAGGTTCTGGATCTGCACGCCGGCGTCGTTGTAATAGAACTCGCGCTTCACGGCCCAGCCGTTGGCGTCGAGCAGGCGGCTCAGGCAGTCGCCGATGGCCGCCGCGCGGCCGTGGCCGACATGCAGGGGGCCGGTCGGGTTGGCCGAGACGAATTCCACGCCGGCGGTGACGCCGTTGCCGCTGGTGTTGCGACCGTAAGCGTCGCCTTCTGCCAGGATGCGACGCACCTCGGCGTGATAGGCACCCGGTGCCAGGAAGAAGTTGATGAAGCCCGGACCGGCGATTTCCACTTTGGCCACCAGGTCATTGGCCGGCAGCGCAGCGACCAGCTTTTCCGCCAGTTCGCGCGGCTTAGCGCGGGCCGGCTTGGCCAGCAGCATGGCCGCGTTGCTGGCGAAGTCGCCGTGGTCGCGGTTGCGCGTGCGCTCAATCACGAAGTTCGGCACTTCGAGCTCGGCGGGCAGGGTGGAGTCGTTCTGCAGGGTACGGATAGCCTGCAGCAGCAAGTCGCGCAGCGGTTGTTTCACGGGAATGGGTCGGGCTTCGATGGAACCAGTAATCGTATCAGAGCCACATCACCGTCTCCCCACACGAAAGCGGTTGCACTGGCGCGGCTTCTCCGCGTGCTGCGTTGCGAGCGCCTGGCCTGTGGATAAGTCTGTGAGGAAAGCTGGCGCGCGGCGAACGTGTAGCGCGATTTCCCGAGCGGAAATGCAAGTGTCATGAAAATAATTCTATCTAATCAAATAGTTAGAGAGACAATCTGATGGCTTCGACACAAGGTGGCCGGCAAGGGCCGTTTTTGCGTCCGTGTGCATAAGTTGGGCCGTCCCAAAGTTGGCGCTTGCACCATGGGTGACGTCATGCTCCTGTCATGCGGCGCCGCGACAATGCCGCCCGTACCCCCAAGCACCCTCCCCGCGGACGGGGTACGCGAGATGCCGTCACTCTCACCCTCCCCAAAAACGGCCTAACGGCGCGGTCCCCAACCGCGCCGTTGTTCTTTCCGGAGTTGGCGCCAGTCCCCAGGAAAGCAGCGAGCTGCACGAAGTCGGAGGACAGGGCTTAGAGCATCCCCAGCGCTGCCATCGAAACCGGCTCGTCAGCACCGATGACCAAGTGGTCGAGCACACGCACGTCCACCAGCTGCAAGGCATCGCGCAGTGCGCGAGTGATGGCGCGGTCAGCGCTGCTGGGCTCGGCCACGCCCGACGGGTGGTTATGCGCCAGGATCACCGCGCTGGCGTTGTGCTTGAGACAGGCGCGGACCACTTCGCGTGGATGCACACTGGCGCCGTCCACCGTGCCGCGGAACAGCTCTTCGAAGGCCAGAACACGGTGCCGGTTATCCAGATACAGACAGGCGAACACTTCGTACGGCAAATGCCGCAGGCGGGCGCGCAGGTAGTCGCCGCTGTCGCGTGGGTTGCGCAGGCCGGCGCCGAGGGTGAGCTGTTCGCCCAGCGAGCGCCGGGCCAGCTCCAGTGCGGCGACCAGGCGAGCCCGTTTGGCAGGGCCGATGCCGGGGCTTTGCGTGGTGTGGTCGGGGTCGGCAAGCAAGGCGTGGAGGCCGCCGGCGTTGCCGATCAGCTCGCGCCCCAGAGTGATGGCGTCCTTGCCGCGTACGCCGCTGCCCAGTAGCACGGCGATCAACTCGGCGTCGGAAAGCCCGTGGGTGCCGCAGCGCAGGAGTTTTTCGCGGGGGCGTTCGCCCTCCGGCCAGTCACGAATACTCATGAGCCCAGCGTGCCGGATCGCGGTGCGTCCGGGCAGCAGTGGAGTGAAGTGAATCCGGTAAGCTACGCATCTGCCCGTTTGTCAGGCCCGTCTTACATGCAACTTGCCAATCGCCGCATCCTGCTCGGCGTGTCGGGCGGCATCGCCGCCTACAAGTCCTGCGAGCTGGTCCGCCGCCTGCGTGACCTCGGCGCCGACGTGCGCGTAGCCATGACCAAGGGCGCCACCCATTTCGTCAGCGCCACCACCTTCCAGGCATTGTCCGGCCAAGCGGTGCGGGTGAGTCTGTGGGACGAACAGGCCGAGATGGCGATGGGTCATATCGAGCTGGCGCGCTGGGCTGAGCGGATCATCATCGCGCCGGCCAGCGCCGACCTGATCGCGCGCCTCGCGCATGGCATGGCCAGCGACCTGCTGACCACGCTGTGCCTGGCCAGTGCCGCGCCGCTCTATGTGGCACCGGCGATGAACCAGCAGATGTGGGCGCATCAGGCGGTGCAGGAAAACGTGGCGACTTTGCGTCGCCGTGGCGTGCACTTGCTTGGGCCGGCCTCGGGCGACCAGGCCTGCGGCGACATCGGTTCCGGTCGCATGCTCGAGCCGCTGGAGGTGCGTGAGGCGCTGGTGGCTTCCTTTGGCAGCGAGATGCTGCGCGGGTTGAAGGTGGTTGTGAGCGCGGGGCCGACCTACGAAGACATCGACCCGGTGCGTTTCATCGGCAACCGCAGCTCCGGTCGCATGGGCTTCGCCGTGGCCGAGGCCGCGGCGCAGGCTGGCGCGGCGGTGACTCTGGTGGCCGGCCCGGTGACCCTGGCCACGCCGCCCGGCGTCGCGCGTCGCATTGATGTGCGCAGCGCTGCCGAGATGCACGCTGCGGTGCTGGCATCGGCCACGCAGGCGGATATCTATGTGGGTGCCGCGGCGGTGGGTGACTATCGCCCCTCCACAGTCGCCTCTCAGAAGCTCAAGAAGCACGACGGCGCCGGGCTGACCCTGGAGCTGGCCGAGAATCCGGACATCCTGACCAGTCTTTCTGCGCAAACCGTGCACCCCTTCCTGGTCGGATTCGCCGCGGAAACGCATGATGTGGCGTCCTATGCGCAGGACAAATTGCAACGCAAAGGATTGGACATGATCGCCGCCAACCAGGTGGGGGACGGCCTCGGTTTCGAGGCGGCCGACAACGCATTGAACCTGTACTGGGCCGGCGGCTCGGTAGAGTTGCCGCGCGCCAGCAAGACCGAGCTTGCGCACCAGCTCGTCGCGCAGGTTGCGCAGCGCTACAAGGCGGTGCGCCAGTGACGGTGAGGTCATCGGCGGTCGACGTCGAGCTGAAAATTCTCGACCCGCGCCTGGGCCAAAGCATCCCGTTGCCGCAGGCGGCCACTATCGGTAGTGCCGGTATGGATCTGCGCGCGGCTGTCGATGCGCCGCTTACCCTGGCGCCTGGCGAAAGCGCCCTGGTGCCCAGTGGCATCGCCATCCATATTGGCGACCCCGGCTGGTGCGCCCTGATCGTGCCGCGCTCGGGGCTGGGCCATAAGCATGGTCTGGTGATGGGCAATCTAGTGGGCGTGATCGACGCCGACTACCAGGGTCCGCTGATGATTTCCTGCTGGAACCGCGGCACGCAGCCTTACACGATCGAAGTAGGCGATCGTATCGCCCAGCTGCTGCTGGTGCCGGTGGCGCAGGCGCGCTTGAACGTAGTGACGGAATTCGCGCCATCGCAGCGGGGCGAAGGCGGTTTTGGTTCGACGGGCGTTAACTGAATCACCACCTGTAGGGGACAGGGTATGGCGATAGACATCGCAAGGGGGCTGCGCGGCCGGCAGATCGACTGGCGGCGCCTGTTATGGCTCGCAGCCGGCACGCTGCTGATGTTGCTGGGCTTGTTCTGTGCTTGGCAGACCTGGTTGATCGCCGACGAAGACAGCGCGATTGCCCGTGTGCACCTGGCGCAGGATCAGGTCGTGCAGGCCATGGCGGGCGAACTCGCTGAAGAACGCGGTGTGCTGGAACATGCCCTGGCCGGACTGGATCCCGCGACCCTGCAGGCCGCCCCCGCGCAGGCCGCGGCATCGCTACGCAGCAAGCTGCCGCAGATCCAAGTGCTGGAATTCTTCAGCGGTAGCCTCGACGAAGTGCTACATGCCAACTACCGCGAGTTCGGCTATGCCAAGGCGGCGCAGCTGATGGCGGCGCAGACCGCGGATGGCGCCACGCTGGCACAGACCATGGCCAAAGGTGGGAACGATCGTCGCCTCACCCTGGTGTTGCCGGTCGGCGCGGCGCAGCGACCGCAGGCCTGGGCCTGGTTCGAGCTGCCGTTTGCACCAATGCAGGCGCGTTTTGACGCCATTCTGCCGACAGAGGGCAGACTGGAGCTTCGTCAGGGCGATAATCGTGGCGATATGCGCCTGCTGGCCAATGGTGCGGCATCCGCTACCAACGAGGCACAAGGCAAGCCGGTGGCCGGCAGCACCCTCAACGTGGTGGCGGCTTTGCCGGGCGCTTACATCCTGTTGCCGCGTTTTTGGCCGCTGACAGCCTTGCTGGCGCTGCTGGGATTGGGCGGTGGCGCTTACCTGTTATGGCTGCGCGATCGTTTGCCTGGCCAACGCAAGACCGAACCCGAGGAACCGATTTTGTCCGACGTCATTGATAACACCCCCGAGCCGGCCAAGCCGGCACCCAGCCGCCCCGCCAAGCCCGCGATGGCGCCGGCCGCGCCAGTCAGCGTGGATCCGACCATCTTTCGCGCCTATGACGTGCGCGGCGTGGTCGGCAAGAGCCTGACCCGGGACGTGGCCCAGCTGCTTGGCCAGGCGATCGGTACGGTGATGCGCGAGAAAGGCCTGCACGAGATCGTGGTGGGCCGCGATGGCCGCCTGTCGGGTCCCGAACTGGCTGGTGCCTTGTCGGACGGCCTGCGCGAAGCGGGCATCGACGTGATCGACATCGGCGCGGTGCCCACCCCGGTGGTCTATTACGCGGCCTACCGTTTCAACACCGGCAGCGGTGTGGCGGTCACCGGCAGCCACAACCCGCCCGATTACAACGGTTTCAAGATCGTGGTCGGTGGCGAAACGCTGTCCGAAGGCGCCATCCAGGATCTGTATCAGCGCATTGCCTCCAACGCACTGGAGCGCGGCGGCAAGGGCAGTCTGCGCCATATCGATGTGGTGCCGGACTATATCGAGCGCATCACCTCCGACGTGCAGGCCGAGCGCCGCATGAAGATCGTGGTCGACTGCGGCAATGGCATCCCGGGCGCCGTGGCGCCGCAGGTGCTGGAAGGCATCGGCTGCGAGGTGATCCAGCTGTATTGCGATGTGGACGGTACTTTCCCGAACCATCATCCGGACCCGTCGGATCCGCATAACCTGGAAGACCTGATCCTTGCCGTGAAGAGCACCGGCGCCGATCTGGGTGTGGCCTTCGATGGTGACGGCGACCGCCTTGGCGTAGTCACCAAGGCTGGCGAGATCATCTTCCCGGATCGCACGCTGATGCTGTTTGCGCGCGACGTGTTGTCGCGCCAGCCGGGTGCCACCATCATTTATGACGTGAAATGCACCGGCCACCTTAGAGGCCAGATTCTCGATGCTGGCGGCAGTCCGCTGATGTGGCGCACCGGCCACTCGCTGATCAAGAGCAAGATGCGCGAAACCGGTGCCGAGTTGGCCGGCGAAATGAGTGGTCACTTCTTCTTCAAGGAGCGCTGGTACGGCTTCGATGACGGCATTTACGCCGCGGCCCGCCTGCTCGAGATTCTCGCCAGTGATCCAGAAGAGCGCACGCCTGAAGCGATTTTCGCCACGTGCCCGAAGGGTGTTTCCACGCCCGAGCTGAAGATCGAGATGGCAGAGGGGGAGCATTACAAGTTCATCGAGAAGTTCCGCCAGAGCGCGACCTTCGGCGATGCGGCGCTCACCACCATCGACGGCGTGCGCGCGGACTGGCCGGACGGCTGGGGACTGGTACGTCCGTCCAACACCACGCCGATCCTGGTGCTGCGTTTCGACGCGGATAACGAGGCTGCGCTCAAGCGCATCCAGAACGTGTTCCGCGAACGGCTGCACGCGGTCGATCCGGCGCTCAAGCTGCCGTTCTAAGGCGGCAGCCGCTTCGTTTCAAAAAGAAACGCCACGCGATGCGTGGCGTTTTTTCTACTGGCCTTTGGCCTGAGCGGCCTTCAATTCGCGGTAGTGCTGCAGTTGCTGCTCCATCTTCTGGGCAGCGGCGTCGCGCGCGGCCTGCTGGCGATCCAGTGCACCGCGTTGACCGGCGACGATGCTGCGCTGTTTGGCGATGCTGTCGTTGAGGAACTTCGGCACCGGTTGCTTGGCGCGTTCGAGGTCGCCAGCGCGGGTCAGTAGGTCTGTCAGCGCTTTTTCCTGGCTGTGCAGGTTGAGGCGAGTCGTACTGATCTGCTGGTCGACGTTGTCCAGCTCCTGTTGCAACGTGGCTTTATAGGCGGCCTCGTTGGGATAGGCCGACAACATCTGCGAGTCGTTGCGGACGCGTTCCTGGGCGGCTCGTTGCTGTGCCGCCAGCTCGTCAGCCTGCTTGCGTGCGGCGGCGCGTTCCTCAGGATTGAGCTGGCGCTCGATGTGCTGGATCACCAGGCCGCGGTCATTGACCACGTCGTAGCCATACTTGATGGCATCGGTGGTAAGGCTGTCGCTGTAGTGCGGCAGACCTTGGGCATCGCGCCATTTGTAGCGCGTGCCATTGCTGTTCGGATTGCTCTGCGCCATCGCAGTAAACGAACTGGCCGCCAGTATGGCGGTGGCGATCATGAAACCGGCTTTACGCATGGACTTCCCCCTTGAGCGCGGGAGTATAGCCTTCACCAGCGCGGGTTCCGGCGACGTCAAGGTTGCCGCTGTGACGCGGTTCTCTCCGGCGGCCAGTGAAGGGATTCATGCGCTGACGCCGTAGCGCTCCCGATAGGCCTGCAGGCGCGCATGCTCGCTGGCCAGCTCTGGGCGCTCGCCTGCGTAAGTCATGACATCGACGAGGCTGGTGATGGCGATCACTGGAATGCCGAATTCGGCCGTGACCTCCTGCGCCGCGGACAGCGAGCCCTGCCCACGTTCCTGGCGGTCCAGTGCAATCAATACGCCGGCTGGCGTGGCGCCTTGGGCACGGATCAGCGCCAGCGATTCGCGCACGGCGGTGCCGGCGGTCATCACGTCGTCCACGATCAGCACGCGGCCCTTCAGCGGTGCGCCAACCAATACGCCGCCTTCGCCGTGGTCTTTGGCTTCCTTGCGGTTGTAAGCCCAGGGCAGGTCGTGGCTATGGTGGTCGGCCAGCGCGATGGCTGTGGCGGCCGCCAACGCGATGCCCTTGTAGGCAGGGCCAAACAGCATGTCGACCTCAAGTCCGGCATTCACCACGGCGGCGGCATATGCGCGGCCCAGGCGTGCCAGTGCTGCGCCGGAGTCGATGCGGCCCATGTTGAAAAAGTACGGACTCTGGCGACCGGATTTGAGTGTGAATTCACCGAAACGCAGCACTTCGCGCTGCAGGGTGAGTTCAATGAAATCGCGCTGGTAATCGTGCACGGCAGGTCTCGTAAGCAGGGGAAACTAGGGGAGCGGGCGCCACATCAGATGCTGCGGTCCGGAACGGCCGCCATGGTACAGCGCCCCGCTATCCACGAAGCCGGTACGCTGGTAGAGCGCCAATGCCGCGAGGTTGCGGCAGTTCACGGTCAGCACCAGCAGGCGCGCGTCTGGATGTCGCGTAGCCAGATCTCCGCACAGCGCCTGGAGAGCGGGCGCGCCGAAGCCGCGGCCTTGCCAGCGGGTGTCGATAAAGAACGAGCGCAGTCCCAGCGCGGGCACGTCGAAATCGCGGTCCGCCACACTGCGGGCGCTGTGCTCGATGCGGTAGTAACCCATCGGCGTATCTCCGTGCAGGATCGCCATCGGCGTGCTGGCGGGACATTGCTCGGCGTCGGCCAGCGATACGTCGATGGGACTGACGTAAGCGTACTGCTCTGGCTGTACGTGCAACCCGAGTACGGCGGAACGAAGCGCGGCGTCGACAGGGGTGACGCGAATGGCTGGCAGGGCGGACATGGTTGCTATGATGACGCATCACCTGAGGACCTCGCATGCGCATCATCAGCCTGAACGCCAACGGCATCCGCTCGGCCGCGACCAAGGGCGTGTTCGAATGGCTTCGCAAGCAAAAGGCCGATGTGGTCTGCCTGCAGGAAACCAAGGCGCAGGAGGATCAGCTCAGCGACCCCATGTTTCGTCCCGATGGGCATCATTGCTTCTATCGCGATGCCACCAGCAAGAAGGGCTACAGCGGCGTGGCGATTTACGCCAAGCGCGAGCCGGACAAAGTGCTGACCGAGCTGGGCTGGGACGAATTCGACAATGAGGGGCGCTATATCGAAGCGCGCTTCGGCAATCTCAGCGTGGTGTCGCTATATGTGCCATCCGGTTCGTCCGGCGACGAGCGCCAGCAGTTCAAGTTCAAGGTGATGGAATGGATCACGCCGATCTTCCAGCAATGGCTGGAGAGCGGGCGCGACTACGTGATCTGCGGCGACTGGAACATCGTCCATACCAAGAACGACATCAAGAACTGGAGCTCCAACCAGAAGAATTCCGGTTGCCTTCCCGATGAGCGTGCGTGGCTGGACCTGTTGTTCCAGCAGCGTGGTTGGGTCGACAGTTTCCGTGCTTTGAAGCCTGAGGCGGTCGAATACACCTGGTGGTCCAACCGCGGCCGTGCCCGTGAGAACAATGTGGGGTGGCGCATCGACTACCAAGTGGTGACGCCTTCGCTGCGCGACCGCTTGAAAGCCTGCTCGGTCTATCGCGACGAACGTTTCTCCGACCACGCGCCGTTTATTGTCGACTATGCCGACTGAGATGGCGGCAAAACCGGCCGCTGCGGCCAAGCCCGCGCGGCTGTCAGTGTGGAGAGCGTTTTCGCAGCCCGCGGCCTGGACCATGTTTCTGCTCGGCTTTTCGTCCGGGCTGCCCTTTCTATTGGTCGCCGGTACGTTGGCGTACTGGCTCAAGGAAAAGGGCATCGAGCTGAAAGACATCACGATGATCGCGAGCGCGGGTATGACTTACGCGTTCAAGTTTGTCTGGGCACCGTTGCTCGATCATTGGAAGCTTCCTGGATTTCGGCGCCTCGGGCAGCGCCGCGGCTGGTTGTTATTCGCGCAGCTGGGTGTGACGGCTGGGCTGCTCGCCATGGCGGCGCTGACGCCGACACAGCTGGCGCCATTCGTTGGCGCGACGCTTACGGTGGCGTTCTTCGGCGCCACTCAGGACATCGCGGTGGACGCTTACCGCATTGAGATCGCACCGGTAGAAGCCCAGGGCGCGTTGGTAGCAACATATTCGCTGGGCTATCGCATCGCGCTGATCGTGGCTGGCGCATTCGCGTTGATTCTGGCTGACCACGTGTCGTGGAGCTGGGTCTATGTGGCCATGGCCATCGGTATGAGCCTGCCAATCGCGACCACTCTGATGTCGCGCGAGCCGGACGTGGTTCGCGTCAAGCCGCGTAGCTGGAGCAAGGCTATGCGCGAGGCGGTGGTGGACCCCTTCACCGATTTCTTCCGCCGCTATGGCTGGCATATTGCCGGCGTAACATTGTTGTTCATCCTGCTCTTCAAGATTCCCGAGCAGGCGACCATCGGTGGTGTGATGAGTCCGTTCTACCGCGACATGGGTTTCTCCAAGACCGAGATCGGAACCATCACCAAGATCTACGGCATATGGATTGGCATCGTCGGCGTGTTTATTGGCGGTGCGGCGGTGGCGCGCTGGGGTGCGTGGCGCACCCTAGGGGTAACCATCGTGCTCTGTGGCGTGACCAACTTGCTGTACCTCCTGGTGATCGCACATCCCGGGAATCTGCTGGTGCTGACCCTGGTCATCTCCTGTGAGAACCTGACGCTAGGCATCCTGGGGCCACCGACGGTGGCGTTTCTTTCGTCGTTGGTGAATCGCCAGCACACGGCTACGCAGTACGCGCTACTCAGTTCGATGGTGAACTTGCCGGGCAAGTTGCTGGGTTTCTTTGCCGGTGGCATCGCCATGTCCACGGGCTATGGCGCGTACTTCATCATCACTGTGGTGGCGATCCTGCCGGCGACTCTTCTGTTCTTGTATCTGTGGCCCTATCACCGGGGCGCCGAGCGGGCGCGGGAAGCAGGCGAAACGGGCTAGGCGTGCCGGTTTCCGGCTAAATTCCGGGATTGCCAACCACGCCGCGAATTTAGCCAAACGGCCGACTTGCCAGCTGGCGGCGCCGTGATCACCATGCCCTATCAGGGGGCCATGCGTGGATTGCGGAGTAGCGCCTGTGCCAGACATCGTCATTCGCCATATCGACAGCCTGATGGCCGAGCGCATCAAGTCGTTGGCCAAAGACAGGCAATGGTCGATCAATGATGTTGTGCTGCACGCATTGCGGCACGGTCTGGGTATGGCGACCACGGGCAACATCTTTGCCGAGACCATGCTCGATCCTGGTGAGCTGACGGTGCTGAGCGGCCAGTGGGATGCCAGGGAGAAGGCGGCGTTCCAGGAGGCCATTCAAGCCTTGTCACTGGCGCAACCGACGCAGCTTTCGCCGGCAAACCTGGCCTTGGACGAACCCTTAGGCTGAAGCCGGATAGATAGCACCCAGCACGCGCGGCCCGCGCGCGCCGGTAACGGCCGGCAAGTTGCCGGGTAATCCCAACAGGCGTTGCCGCGCCAGCCAGGCAAAGGCGGTGGCTTCCAGGTAGTCCGGATCTACGCCGTAGCTCGCCGTGCTCTCTACCGTCCGCGGGGCCAGTAATTCCGCGAGTCGCCGCATCAACAGTCCGTTGTGCACCCCGCCACCACAGGCAAGGACATCGACCGCATCCGGGGCGCAGTGCTGGATCGCTTCGGCCACGCTGCGCGCGGAAAACTCCAGTAGCGTCGCTTGCACGTCGGCTAAAGCAAGCATGGCGACACGCGGATGAGCGTCCAGCCACGCCAGGTGAAAATGCTCACGGCCGGTGCTTTTGGGCGGAGGCAGAGCAAAGTAGGGATCTGCCAGCAATGCGGCAAGCAAGGCCCGATCCACTACACCGCTGCGTGCAAACTCGCCGTCACGGTCGAACGCTTCGCCACGATGGCGCAGGCACCAGGCATCCATCAGCCCGTTGGCAGGGCCGGTGTCGAAGCCGAACACTCGGCCATCGGCGCCCAGCACGGTGATGTTCGCAATGCCGCCGAGGTTGAGTACCACGCGGGTCTTCCCTGCGATGGAAAGCAGCATCGCATGTACGGCTGGCAGCAAGGGCGCGCCTTGGCCGCCGGCTGCGACGTCGGCGCGGCGGAAGTCCGCGACCACATCGATACCGCAACGCTCGGCGATCACCGAGGGGTCGCCGATCTGGAGCGTGAAGGGGTGCTCGCCATGCGGTCGGTGCCGCAGGGTTTGACCGTGCGAGCCAACGGCGCGCACGGCCGATGGCGGCGTGCCGTTGTGTTTAAGCAGGCGCTGCGTGGCTTCCGCAAAGCACTGGCCGATGGCGACATCCAGCCGACCATAAGCATCGAGATCGAGACGGGTTTCGTCCTGCGCCACAGCGAGAATGCGAGTACGTAATTCCGTCGGCCACGGATGGGTAAGCGCGGCCACTAATTGCGGTTGGTTTTGCTCGAAGCGAACCAGCGCGGCATCGATGCCGTCGGCGCTGGTGCCGGAAATCAGGCCGATATAAAGCGCTGCGGCGTCATCCACGTGTAACCCGGGCTCAGTCGTCGTTGCGGCCGCTGGCACGAGCCAGCTTCACGTTCGCATCCAGCGCCTTGAGGCGTGCCAGTTGCGGCTGGACCACCTGCGACTTGAACTTAGCCAGTTGCACGCCAGGCAGGGGTTCGGGCTTGGGCAGGGTGACCTTCTGCGGATCGCGCTGGACGTTGTTGACGCGGAATTCGTAATGAAGGTGTGGACCAGTGGCGAGGCCGGTCATACCGACAAAGCCGATCACGGAGCCCTGGCTCACGTGCTGTCCGAGCTTTACGTTGGCGAACTTGGACATGTGGCCATAGGCCGTACTGATCGAGCTGTTGTGCTGAATGATCACGAAGTTGCCATAGCCATTCATCCAGCCCTTGAACTTCACCACGCCATCGCCCGCCGCATGGATCGGCGTGCCGGTGGGCGCGGCGTAGTCCACGCCTTGGTGCGCGCGCATGCGGCCGAGAATCGGATGCATGCGCGCTGCGCTGAACTGCGAGGAGATGCGGGTGAAGTCCACCGGAATGCGCAGGAACGATTTCTGGATCGGGCGGCCGTCCTCACTGAACCAGCCGTAGCTGCCGTCGTCCTTCTTGAAGCGGTAGGCGGTGTAGCGGTCACCCTGGTTCACGAACTCGGCGGCAACGATCTCGCCCTCGTGCAAGTAAGCGCCATCGCGATATACGTCGTCGTAAATCACGGTGAAGCTGTCGCCTTCGCGCAGGTCCTGCACAAAGTCGATGTCGTATTTGAAGAGTTCGGCTAGCTTGAGCACCATTGCATTGCTCATGCCCGCCTTTGAGCCGGCGGCGAACAGCGAGCTGTCGATACTGCCGTGGACCACGTGCTCGCGACGCTCCACTTCGCGCGTCTGCGCGGTCATCGTGGGCTTGTCACCGTCGAAACGGACGATGGCGCGATTGGATTCGTCTTTGTCGAAACGGATGCCGCGCAGGCTACCGTCGCTGCCGAGCAGGAAGTCGAACTCCTGACCAGGATGGATGTTGTGCAGTGCCTTTGCATCGCGCGCTTCGTCCATCACGCGCTGCAGATCGGTGAGGCTCAGGCCCTGGCTCTGGAAGATGTCGGACAGAGTCTGGCCAGGTTGTACCTGCACGATGTGCCAGTCTTCCACCGTCGGAGCATGGACGGTGGTTGGCAGCGCTTTGGGCAGGGCCAGCGGCAGCATGGTGTGGGCGGCGGGCGCCGGGTCCGGGCGCATGGCGCTGGCCCAGGCGGGAATGATGAAGCCGGAAAGTGCGGTGATCAGCATTGCGGTGCCGGCAAGCATCCAGCGTTCGCGATGCCAGCGGATCGGCTCGGCGTCAGCGTGATTACAGAACGACCAATGGGAGAAACGTTCGTAGAAATGGGAGTGCCGGCGCTGCGCCTTACGGCGGATAGCCTGCTTGCGCGCCGCGCGCGCGATCTGTGTTTCCTCTCCCATGCCCTGCGTGCCCCGCGGTACAAATTATGTAATGCCGCGTACCATAACGGCCATGTGTAAATGGCGTCAACGCCTTTTCCATCAATGGTTTGCGCGATCTTTCCGATTAACGCACAATTAACGCAGCGACGTGGCGGCCGTCGGTGGTTTGGCTGTCTAGACAATCAAGATTTGAGGACGACATGAACGAGCTTGAGCAGGCCCTGGCTACCATTGCGCGAGGCGCCGACGAGATCATCAAGCAAGAGGAATTGGTCGAGCGGCTCAAGAGCGGGCGTCCGCTGCGCATCAAGGCGGGCTTCGATCCGACCGCACCGGACCTGCACCTGGGTCATACGGTGTTGTTGAACAAGATGCGCCAGTTCCAGGATCTGGGGCACCAGGTGATTTTTCTTATCGGTGACTTCACCGGCATGATCGGCGACCCCACCGGTAAGAACGTGACTCGTAAGCCGCTGACGCGTGAAGATGTGCTGGTTAATGCCGAAACTTACGCAGAGCAGGTCTACAAGGTGCTCGATCGCGACAAGACCGAGCTGCGCTTCAACTCCGAATGGTTCGGCCAGATGACTGCGGCCGACATGATCAAGCTCGCGGCCCAGCATACGGTGGCACGCATGCTTGAACGCGACGACTTCGCCAAACGCTATGCCGGGCAGCAACCGATCGCGATCCATGAATTTCTGTATCCGCTGGTCCAGGGTTACGACTCGGTGGCACTCAAGTGCGACGTCGAACTCGGTGGCACCGACCAGAAATTCAATCTGCTTATGGGGCGTGCGCTGCAGGAACATCACGGCCAGCCGCCACAGATCGTGCTGACCATGCCGCTGCTGGAAGGCCTGGATGGCGTCAACAAGATGTCCAAGTCGCTGGGCAACTACATCGGCATCAACGAGCCGGCGATCGATATGGTCACCAAGACCATGAAGATCGGCGACGACCTGATGTGGCGCTGGTTCGAGCTGCTTAGCTTCGAGGTGTCGCTGGACGAGATGGCACAGATGAAGAGCGCCATAGAGAGCGGCGCTCTGAATCCGCGCGACGCCAAGCTGCGTCTCGCACGCGAACTGGCTGCGCGCTTCCACGGATTGGCTGCTGCTGAGCAGGCTGTCGCCGGCTGGCATGCCGTGGTGCGTGGCGAGGGCGATACCAATCTGCTGCCGCTGACCGAGATCGTTGTGCCCGCGGAAGGTCTCCGACTCCCGGCATTGCTTACGGCGGCGGGGCTTACGTCGAGCAACTCGGAAGCGAACCGCAAGCTCAAGGAGCGTGCAGTGCGCGTCGACACAGAAGTTGTGGAGGATGCTCAGCGAGTGTTCGAGGCGGGCTTCGAGGCTGTGCTGCAGGTAGGTAAGCGCAACTTTGCCCGTGTTGCTTTGAAGCTCGCTTGAGCCTGAGTGGCGGATATTTTCCGCTCACTCGCCTCGCTGCTCGCATGCGCCTCATGTAAGAACAAGCGCTTACGGAAAACTTCAAAATAATTTCACAAAATCTCTTGCCAAAGTGGGACCCCCTCCCTAGTATTCGCCACCCCGCCGCGACGCATCTTCTTCGCACGGCAACCACCACTGAAAAAAACTTTCGGCGGGTGTTGACGGACAGAAAGATCGATGTAGAATGGGCGGCTCACCCGGGACGAAACGTCTCGGGGCGATCGGAAGAGATGGTCGCAAGTGATTGATCTTTGACAGTGTGCGCAGGTGACTTGTGTGGGCGCCTTGCGGTGGATGGTAACTCTGTCCATATATGCAAGCGTCTAACCTAAGAGTCAATTCAAAAGCTTGACGTTTTATGGTTAGGACTAACGCTTCAGAAAGATAGATCAAGTTCCTGCCTTCGGGTGGGGATGCGGTCGAAAACTTAAGTGAAGAGTTTGATCCTGGCTCAGATTGAACGCTGGCGGCATGCCTAACACATGCAAGTCGAACGGCAGCACAGCAGTAGCAATACTGTGGGTGGCGAGTGGCGGACGGGTGAGTAATGCATCGGGACCTGCCCAGACGTGGGGGATAACGTAGGGA